>NZ_LT904896.1 GCF_900199725.1 Cytobacillus massiliigabonensis
TGTTAAAACAAAATAAAGTTTGCAGAATGAGAAAAAAGTCTGCTTGAGAAGAAAAAAGTTTGCACAAAGTCTCGTGGGTGTATCCATAGTATGGATATATTCACGGGGCTTTTTTATATAAAACTGTGGTGGTAATGGGGTTTTCCTTTCCCCTAACGGGGTGGGTGATTTCTGCATAAGTACAGCACAAGGGACACTCCTGAATCTCTGAATTAGAAGCAAGGTTTCCAAGCAAATAATAGAAAGCCCACGTCCAGCAACTTGTAATAAGCCCAAGCAAGTTCCTCGCCCATAAAAAAATAAATAAATATATATATAAATAATTAGGCATTGGTCAGGTGGTAAGTCAGGGAATGATGGTGGTACAGGGGAAACCGTAAGGTATAGTAGTGTGCCTCATCTTTCGAGGGAATCGACGTCCCGAAACGTGTGATTCGCTCCAGACTTTAGCACTCGCCCATAAAAAAAATAAATAAATAGGTATCGGTCACGAGGTAAGTATGGGGATGGCGGTGGTAAGGCGAAACCGTAAGATATAGTAGTGTGCTTTAGCCCAAGTCCCGAAACGTGTGATCGGCTTCAGACTTTAGCACTCGTCCATAAAAAATAAATAAAAATTAAAATAAATAATTAGGATTGGGTAACGAGGTAAGTATGGGATTGACGGTGGTAAAGGAGAAACCGCAAGGTACTATGTATAAGAGATTAGATTATCGAATTGGAAACGTATCTTCGATACCCCTTTATTGGCAATGTCCGAATATCATATCTGAAATACTTATGCCAGCACCTATCCATTGTGTAAATCAGGTATACCCCATCCCCATATACGGAACGACTCCTCCATTCTCAGATATACTCTCCCAAAATAAATGGCTTATCTTCTCTTAACCTATAGCCCAATACATTATTCCACTAATATCGTCAATTCCAGCAAATATAAACAATTGCATAGATACTTTCTTCAGAAGGCATGAATTGGATATAGAACAGGAGGCACCGTAAGGTGCCTTTGTTAGTTTTAGGCTACTCAATTCATTTGGTGATCCCCCCTGTATCACTAAGCAAACTTTATTCTCATCTTATTAATTTTCTGTGTTCATTCTTGGCTGAAAGTGAGTAAATCTTTGAGCAAACTATATTCTCAAAGAATAATTGAGAAAATGCCATTGAAGTCAGATGTATCAAGGGGTTTACCCAATAACCAATTTCAGCAAACTTTATTTTCATTTAACA
>NZ_LT904897.1 GCF_900199725.1 Cytobacillus massiliigabonensis
TGGATAGGCTACACTTAGTTGGACAGAATTTTTAAGGTCAAGTAGACTACAAATAACACATTTGAGGAGAATCTACATGACTAAAAGAGAACGCCGAACATTTACTGAAGATTTCAAGCAACAGATCGTGCAGCTGTACCAAAATGGAAAACCAAGAAAAGAGATTATTCGTGAATATGATCTTACTCCTTCATCTTTAGACAAGTGGGTGAGTCAGAGTCAAAAATCAGGTTCTTTTAAGGAGAAAGATAATTTAACAGATGAACAAAAAGAATTGATGGAACTCCGAAAAAGAAACAAGCAACTAGAAATGGAAAATGACATTTTAAAGCAAGCCGCGCTGATACTAGGACGAAAGTAAATGTAATTAAGAATAATCAACACAAATACTCGATATCAGCAATGTGCAAAGTCCTGCAAATCCCTAGAAGTACTTATTATTATGAAGCAAAAGAAAGAGTATCGGAGGATCCCGTTACCTCTGATGTAATCGATATTTTTCACGCAAGCCGTCAGAACTATGGAACACGTAAAATCAAAGTAGAATTAAAAAAGCGCGGTCATATTGTTTCCAGGCGAAGAATTGGGCGCATCATGCAGGAGCAGGGTCTCGTTTCTTCATACACAATCGCTCAATTTAAACCACATACAAAATCCTGTAATGAATCAGAACAAACAAATGAACTAAATCGTGCATTCGCACAGGAACAAGAAATGACTACAATCGTTAGCGATTTAACGTACGTAAGAGTCAATCAAAAATGGAACTACGTATGTGTCTTTGTCGATCTCTTTAATCGGGAAATCGTCGGTTTTAGTACAGGGCCAAATAAAGATGCATTACTCGTTTATCGTGCGTTAGCTTCTATCAAAGTCGATCTTAATAAGATACAGCTTTTTCATACGGATCGTGGAAATGAGTTTAAAAACAATTTGATTGATGATGCTTTAAAGACTTTTAATATCCAACGATCCTTAAGTATGAAGGGCTGCCCGTATGATAATGCAGTAGCTGAAGCAACATTTAAAATCATCAAAACAGAGTTTGTGAAGGGCAGACATTTTAGTAGCTTAGAAGAATTAACAAGGGAATTACAGGACTATGTTCACTGGTTTAATAACTTACGAATTCATGGAACCCTTGGATATGAAAGCCCAATTGAGTACAAACATAGACACCTTAAAAAAATTGTCTAGTTTAGTGTTGACATACCA
>NZ_LT904898.1 GCF_900199725.1 Cytobacillus massiliigabonensis
TGAACTGCCCCATAAATGTTAGACATCAAACTAACATTTATGGGGGTTTTTTAATGGCTAAATTTACTGCAGAACAAAGGATTCTAATTGTTTCAAGGTATTTAAATGGGAATGAATCTATCAATGAGATTGCGCGGGAGGTTCAGGTAAAACCAACTATTTTGAGTGGATGGATTCGCCTATACGAACAACATGGCATTGAAGCTTTTCTAAAAAGCTATACAAGTTATTCAACTCAGTTTAAAATGGATGTACTAAATTATATGATCGAAACGGGTACATCTTCTATTGATACAGCTGCGATATTTAATATTTCTTCTCCTGGAATGATACGAAATTGGAGATTAAAGTTAAATCGAGATGGATTAGACGCCCTACAACCAAAGAAAAAGGGGCGACCATCTATGAAGAAAGAAACAAAGAAAATTGATTCAAAGAAAGAAACACCAAAACTAGTTGAAGATACGGTAGAAGTACTACAAGCGAAAATTGAGCGTTTAGAAATGGAGAATGCCTACTTAAAAAAGTTGAACGCTTTAGTTCAAATGCAGGAAAAATTACAAACAAAATCAAAGCGCAGGTAATTTTTGAACTAAAGCATATGTATGAAGTTGTAGATTTAGTTGAAGTCGCTGACATTCCACGTAGTACGTATTATTATTGGGAGAAAAAATTAAATCAACCTGATAAATATGCGAACGTAAAAGAAAGTATTAAAGAGATTTTTCATGAACATAAGGGTCGTTATGGACACCGTCGGATCACGAAAGAACTAGAGAAACGAGGGTTTAAACACGATAAAAAAACCATCAATCGTTTAATGAATGATATGGACTTACTATGCTTAGTCCGCATGAAAAAGTACCGTTCTTATAAAGGTAATGTGGGAAAAGTTGCTCCTAACATCCTAAACCGTGATTTTTCTGCAGAGAAAGTGAATCAAAAATGGGTAACCGATGTGACGGAATTCCACCTATTCGGTGAGAAACGTTACCTCTCTCCAGTACTTGATTTGTGTAATGGTGAAATCATTGCTTATAACGTCATGAAACGTCCTGTTTATAAATTGGTCGGAGAAATGTTAGTCCAAGCAATAGAACGTCTTCAGCCAGGAGAGCAAGTGATTCTTCATTCAGATCAAGGCTGGCATTATCAAATGAAACAATATCAAAAAACATTAGAACAGCACCAAATTACGCAGAGTATGTCTCGAAAGGGAAACTGTTTGGACAATGCAGTCATGGAAAACTTCTTTGGCTTATTAAAGTCCGAACTCCTTTATCTACAGGATTTTGACAGTATAGAGCATTTTGAAAAGGAATTAGCTGATTATATTCACTATTACAATCACAAACGAATGAAGGCAAAATTAAAAGACCTGAGTCCGGTGGAATACCGAACTCAAGTCTTAAAAGTTGCATAAAATTATTTGTCTAACTTTATTGGGTCAGATCA
>NZ_LT904899.1 GCF_900199725.1 Cytobacillus massiliigabonensis
TACAAATGCTAATTTAAATATGTACAAAAATGATTAAATAAAGGTGTACAGTTTTGACTCGGTTTTTCATACTAATCTTGAGGTGATTAGTATGTACATAGCGTTGAATATCCAGACAGATTTTGAGATTAATAGTCTTACAGACTTACCGAAACTAAAAATACTGATGGAGAATTTAAATATGCGAATTAATAAGAGTCAATTAGCTAGGGAATTAAATGTGGACCGGAGGACCATTGAAAAGTACCTTAATGGGTTTACTCCAAAGAAAACCAAGAATAAAACTTCGAAATTTGATAAGTTCTACGGAGTTATTTCACTCCTCTTATCAAAAGAATCAAAACAAGTATTTTATTACAAAAGAGTGCTATGGCAATACCTAAAAGATAATCATGGATTAGATTGTGCAGCTTCATCATTTCGTAGATACATCCAAAGTAAGCCGGAGTTCCAATCTTATTTTAGTGAAGGAAAGAGAACGAATCCAACACCGTCTAGTATTCGATATGAAACACCGCCTGGGGAACAGGCACAGCTGGATTGGAAGGAAAACCTTCGGTATGAAACGAAAGATGGAGAAATTGTTTATATCAACGTAGCTGTCTTATTACTTTCTTTTTCAAGATTTCGTACTTTTTATATGAGTATATCGAAGTCACAAAGTGTACTATTTTCATTTTTGACAGAAGCCTTTGAAGCTATCGGGGGCGTTCCAAAGAAAATCATGACTGATAATATGGCAACTATAATGGATGATGCGAGGACGAAACATTTCAAAGGGAAAGTGAATAAACGTTTCGCTCAATTTGCAGAAGACTTCGGATTCAAAGTACATCCTTGTATCGCAGGAAGGCCAAGAACAAAAGGGAAAATAGAATCACCCATGAAATATCTTGACGAAATCTATGCCTATCAAGGGAAACTTAGTTTAGAAGAACTTCACAAGTATGTACAGCAACTCGGAGAAAGAATCAATAATAGTTATCATCAGGGGACTGGAAAAATACCGATTTTAGCCTTAAAACGAGAAAAGAATCTCTTACTGCCCCTACCACGGCAACAAATAAGAGATTCTTACAGAATCAACCATACACTAGTAAAAGTAAATTCATCCAACATGGTATCCTATAAATCCAATCAATACTCAGTTCCAGCTGAGTATCGAGGAAAGACAGTTGGTTTACAAGCATATGATGATCAATTATTCATTTATTATAACACGGAGTTAATTGTCCAACACAAAATAAGTCATCAAAAAATCAATTACAAGGAAGAACACTACAAAGATGAGCTCAGTAGAGCTCTTCCCTACTATCCTGATATTGATGAATTGGCAAAGAAAAATCTAGAGGCAATTGGAGATGTGTATAAAAATGAATAATTCTTACCAACAGTTAGTGCAAAATCTTGAATATTTGAAACTCAAGCAAATGATCCAGCATTTAAGTGAAACCATCGACTATAGTGTAGGCAATCAGGTATCCTTCGTGGAGACACTCGTAAAACTTACAAACTATGAGATCGATGTTCGTGAGAAGAACATGATGCATTCCATGGTAAAGGTGGGGGCATTTCCCCACCTTAAGGAAATAAATGAATTTGATTTTGATTTTCAACCATCCATTAATAAACAACAAATACTTGATTTTCTTACTTTGCGTTTCATAGAAGAGAAGGAAAACATTATCTTTTTAGGACCTAGTGGTGTAGGAAAAACTCATTTAGCAACGTCAATTGGAATAGCCGCTGCCAAAAAACGAACAAGTACCTATTTTATTAAATGTCATGATTTACTACAACAATTAAAAAGAGCTAAAATTGAAAATCGATTAGAAGCAAGGTTGAAACATTATACCAAGTATAAGCTGCTTATTATCGATGAAATCGGATATTTGCCTATTGATGCTGAAGATGCAAAATTATTCTTTCAACTAATCGATTTCAGGTACGAAAAAAGAAGTACTATCCTAACCACCAATATCAATTTCAAGTCTTGGGACGAAATATTTCAGGATTCCAAACTAGCTAATGCGATCTTAGATCGTGTTTTACACCATGCAACGGTAGTTAGTATTGTTGGAGAATCTTATCGAATAAAGAATCATCTTGCGAAAGAGCCCGAGTAATTTTGTACATATTTAAACGATCAATTATGTACATGTTTAGGTTGACATTTATA
>NZ_LT904900.1 GCF_900199725.1 Cytobacillus massiliigabonensis
CGACGGTGTCCGAAACTACGACGCCAGTCAAACGCAACAACTTCCTATTATAAAGGCGGTGCGGCTCGGATGAACGAACTACTAATCGCATTCTCAGCGCTCGCCTTCGTCCTCTGCGTAATTACCACGTGGAGAGCGGCAGGTGAAACAGAATGAATAAGCAGGCGCAAGTCGTCGATTTAAACGCCATAAAACGCAACAAACGACGCAAGGTAATCGAAGCAATGTACGTAGCTTTTTACGGAAATAGCTGGGCGAAGTAGTCCAGCGCCCGTCGGAGAAAAAAACCTCCGGCGCTCTTCGGAGAACGTGAAGACAGTCGTTAAGTAAAGTTGTCGCTAAAACGCAGCGCAGATACGTAAGCCGCCGTTTTAGTTTCGATTGTAGATATTCGCGTTTTGCGACGGGCGTAAACGGTCGTAGTCTTTGGCGCAACCACACGCGCCACTTGTGCCGACAAGGGACTACGTTCGGACCCGTTACAACGCTCGCCGAGCGGATTGACTGGCAATGGGCTAACGCGAGCTGTTAGGCGGTCATTCTGCGTCGGCTACATCGTCAAACTGTTCGCTATTATTTCCCCGCGACCGAGAAAAGCAGGGCTGTAACGGTGAACTACTGCGCAGAGTTTGGTGGTGTAGCGGGCGCGGGAACAATCCGGCGTTCGAATATTACGCAAAAGGGGACGATTGAATGAGTATTCGCGACATTTTAAAACAGCGTGAGCAACAGCGCGATCAAGCATCGAAAGGGGATTCGGAATTTCCTGACGGCGTGACACGTTACGTCCGCATGGGAAAGCACGGCGAAGTTAATGCCGACGGGCGCACGTTTGTCATTCTCGCGCAGCCGGACGATTGGTACGTTTATTTCGTTCACGAAGACAAAGTGTTCGACGGCAAAACGCATCACAAGTTCCGAAAGCATACGTGCTTACACTCGCCAAAAGCGGCTGACGATGACATTCTCGCATATTTCAAGCCGGGCAAGGCGGAGTGCATTTCGTGCAAAGCGGGCGCCAAGCGAAAAATGTTCTTCATGATTCCGGTGTACGATCCGCAATACAAGACGTTTCGCGTTATCGATGTCGCCGAGTTCCATGCGAACAACTTAATCGCCGACTACGATAAAGCCGAAAAGCCAGCGAAAAAGTTCAACAAGGACTATTCGCTCGTTGGCGACGCGGTGTTCATCAAGCAGTCCGATAAGACTTACGCGTTGGAATCAGCGGAACTGGACGATGCGATAATCGAAGAAGCGAAAACGTTCCTCGGGTTTGACTTCGGCTTTGCTGACCTTGCAAACTTCCGCGAAGAAGCCGACATTATCGAAATTTTACAAGCTGCGGACGAAGGTTCTGTCGATAAGTCCGTACTAGGCGCGCAAGCTGGCGCAGACCAAACGCAACAAGGCGAACAAAACTACGACTTCTAAGTGGAAAGGGGACGGTAATTATCGCACATGAAACGATAACCAAAGGTCGCCATTCCGAATTACTCGCCCAAACAGCGTTACTTGCTAACGGTTGGTCGGTCGCGGAGCCTATCGCTCCCGAGCCGTTCGACCTCGTGGCAAGGGCGCCAGGCACATCGGAGTGGCAACGTATTCAGATTAAAAGCGCACGGGTTCGCGATGACCGCAATGGAGAAGTCGTTTGTTATGCGAGAAAGAACAGCGGAAAGCCTTACGACAAGGGCGATTGCGACTTGTTTATCGCTGTGCTTAACGGCGAAGTATTTATGTTCGACAACCGAGAAATCTCGGAGTATTGGGTCGGTGCTGACTCGATAGATACGAAGTGGACGCGTTTATCGACGGGCATCGAATCACTAAAATTGATCGAAAGCGGGGCGGATAATTAATGGCGAAATTGAGCGGAGTAAAAACGTTGGACATGACAAACGGCGAAGTCACGAAGGTTGAGTATAACGGAGAGGTTTACGCGAAAGTGGGCGGTAAGGCGCAAGTTGGCGATTTGGTTCTAGTTAACGACGCAGGTGATTTAGGGGATTACGACAAAGGTGATTATTTTGAAACGGTTGATGACGGAAGGTTCCGCGCAAACAACAATGGGTGGCGTAATGCTAATGATGCGGTGTTCTCGTATAGATACACAATACTTCGCAAGCAATCCGTGCAATCTGACGGCTTCAAACTTGTGACCGACCGCGAGCCGAAAGCGGGCGACTTCGTAAAGTATACGGAATCTCCGTACAGCTTTATTAAAGTCGGAAAGTACTATGAGATTACCGAAATCGACGGCGGTGACCCGTGCCATTACGACGAGGATGGCGACTCGGTGTTTCCGAGTTATGTCGAAAAATACGAGTTCTACGAAAAGGTCGCGAAGCCTGAAACATTAACGCACAACGGCGCAACCTATACGCTAGTTGACCGCAAAGCACAGCCGGGCGATGTCGTGGTGTTTACTGAAAGCCACAGAGATTACGCGCAAAATGGTAAGCCGTATTTAGTTGACGACCGCAATGAAATCACTGACGAAGAAGGCGACAGGATATCAGTTTATAACGACGGTTTATCGTATAACCGCACGCCAGCCAACGTTAAGGTTTATGAACCGCAGGTCGCGCCGGTTGCGGTGGAGAAGCCGTTATGTGTCGGAGATTATGCGAAGGTTGTTCGTAACGTTTTGGAGTACGAAGAAGGCAACGTAGTCAAAATTATCGGAGATAAAGCGAGTGGTGACGTTAATTCATTCGACTTTAAAGTAGAGTTCGTAAATGTTACCGGAAGAAGTAAATACATTGATCAAACCCACGGATATATCGACAGCAAAGAAATAGTCCGCGCAACCGACGAAGAAGTGGCGAAAGCCAAAGCGGAACTCAACCGTCCAAAAGTCGGTGACTATGTGCGATTGCTTGACGGAAATGGAGTTGCTAGAAAAGGCGACATAGCAAAAATTGTCCGCGATGATGGAAGCGGAGTTCCTTTCGAAATTGAATACCTTAACGGAAAATATGCCGGCTGGAAGATTGCGGATGAAGTCGAAAAGATTTCCGCAGAAGAAGTAGAGCAACATCGCGCCGAACAAGCCGAACTTGCACGCTGGGCCGCAATCGGACGCAAGCCTAACAAGTACAAGAAGGGCGACATTGCAAAACTTATCACAACGGACGGTTCGATTTACTTTGGCGAAATTTCAAGCACGGAGGGGTCGACGGTCAAGTTCAAGCATCTTCACGTTATAAGGTATGGAACAACTACGGAACGCACGAAGAACCTAACGCTAATTACGCCGGTTGAACAACGTTTCGACTTAACGGAGCAATCCGAGTGACCTGCGCAAACTGTACCGGCGACCTTTCGCCCAACAAATCGCACCTTTACGACGACCATGCGGAGCTTACGTTTTGCGACACGCAATGCTGGCGAGAGTGGGCGGTTGGTGCGGGCGAAGAGATGGTGCTGGCGTTTTACGCGAAATTAAATTTAATCGAATAATCGGAGGGATAGCGAATGGCTCAATTAAATTTACTCGGCGCACAACGCGTCAAGGCTTTAACGGAAATTCTCGCGGAAAAGGAAAAGCTTGCAATCGCAAGTATGGCGTTGCCGTCAGTGAAGGAGATAAAAGCGTTGGTTGACGATGAGTTTGGCATCGACGGTAAACGAGCCGAAATCGATAAGCTTGTCGCGAAAGCAAACGAATTGGCGGGAGATTTAAACGACGTTACTGGCGCAAGGGTGAGCGTATCTCTTCGTGAAAACAGTAATTACGGTGACCCAACGGCATATGATACGCGCGTAAAGGAACTAAGGAAGGACCTAATTGACGACAAGATCGCGGCAGTCAAGGCGGAGTTCAAGCGTAAGGAACAATCGTTATGGCTGTGCGAAACACTAGAAGAAGCGAAGGCAATCGTCGGCATAGAGTAACGCGAAAGGGGCGATTGATTTGACGCTGAACATTCAGTTGAATTTGCGTAGTAACGGCGACAGCCAAACCGAAACGACCGAGCGCGTGAAAGCGGCTGGCAACCGCAAGAAGGCAGCGACGGAAACGATCGAGGAAGCTTGGGAGCGAATACTTGCGATGAAGAACAACGACGCAGACCAAGCGAGGTTACGCGAAGTAAAAGCGGCAATTCAGGCGGGGACGATAGGCAGGTCCCCCGCCGATGCTGCCAAGCGATTTAGTAAGGCGGAGGCGCTACGAATGCACAAGGAACTTGCGGAACGGCAACGCGAGGAAACTTTGCGCAAGATGGTCGAGGACACGCCGGACAATTACGAACTCATATTAACGCGAGAACAGTTGATCGATTTATCGGCGCATCTAATGGCGGAAGATATAGTCGCAGTTGATACGGAGACAACGGGCGTTGACGTTTACACCGACGTAATTGTCGGAATGTCGTTCAGCCTTCCAAACGCAGACAGGCACGTTTATATTCCGGTCGACCATACGGATGAAACACCACAATTATCGTTAGAGTACGTTCTGCATACGTTGCAACCATTTTTGCAACACGAATCAATCGGCAAGGTTTTGCATAACGCGATATTCGATATTGCGATGTTCCGGCGCCACGGTTTCGACCTAAAGGGCGTCGTATGGGACACGATGACGGCGATGCACTTGCTTAATGAAAACGAAAATGATCGAGCGTTGGGCGGAGTTGGTTCGTTCAAGTTGAAAGACCTTGCGCCGAAATATCTCGGAGTGGCTTCCGATACTTTCGACACATTGTTCGGCAAGAATGCACAGTTTCGCGAAGTACCGTTGGACTTGGCGCTAGTTTACGCTGCGAAAGATACGCATTTGACGTGGAAGCTTTACGAATTTCAACGCGAACATATGGCGAAAATGCCTACGGTACTCGAATACTATCAAACGGTCGAGGTTCCGTTGTTGTACGTAATTGTCGACTTGGAGGCAAACGGATATATCCTCGACTTAGATTTCGCGAAAGATTATGGCGAGCAACTACGAAAACGGGCGGAGGAATTAAGCGCCGAGTTAATCGCTACTTTAACGCCTTTTCACGACGGCGAAGAACCGTTGAATCTTAACTCTGTTCAGCAAATGAAGCCGGCGATTTCGAAAGCGATCGGCAAGGAACTTCCGAACATGGACGCCAAAAAGACGCTAAAGCCGTTGAAAGGCGATCATGACGTTATCGCGAAATTACTAGAGTACAAGAAGATAACGAAGCTGTCCGGCACGTATATCGACACGCTGCCGTTAAAGCAAAATCCGACAACTAAGCGCTGGCACTCGCGATTTAATCCGATGGGAACCGTGACAGGACGTTTCAGTTCTGGCAAGGAAGAGTCCAACGACAGTCAGTTCAACGTGCAAAACCAGCCACCGGAAGCCCGTCCGATGTTCGTTGCGCCTCCCGGCAAAGTACTCGTCGGTGCTGACTTCAAGGCGCAAGAAATCCGTTGCGTGGCGTACCTTTCGGGCGAACCGGTTTTGATTAACGCTTTTCTCGAAGAGCGCGATCCTTACGCAATGATGGCGTCGAACTTCTACAAGCGACCGTATGAGGACGTATATAAGAACGCGGACGGCTCTGATACGAAGGAACGTAAGCAAATGAAAGTCGTTTGGCTTGCGACACTCTACGGAATGAGCAAGTATTCGCTTGCGGAAATGCTAGGCGTTGACGTCAAAGCAGCCGTGCAGTTCCAGTCGGACTTGTTCGAGTCCATGCCGAAGTTGAACGCGTGGATAGAAGGCAACAAGAAATTCGTCGAGCAACACGGCTTCGTATGGACGGACAAGCAAGCGCGTAAACGACGATTGCCTGACGCCAAACTACGTTTGAAAGGTTGGGGCGACCCGAACTTCGGCAAGAAAAACCGTGCGCTAAGGCAAGCAACGAATGCTCGCGTGCAAGGTAGCTCGTCGATACAATCGAAAGTCACGATGTTGCGAGCGCATGAGTATTGCGCAAATAAGCCAGGCTGGTCGCTTTGGAGTACGGTGCATGACGAGTTAATTTTCGAGGTGCCGGAAGACTTTACGCGAGCCGAGGCGGAAGATATTCGCGATATTATGCTTAACTCATACGCTTGGGGTGACGTGGTAACCAACGGAACGGACATTGAGGTCATGAAACGTTGGGGTAACGGAGTACCTATTGACGAATGGTTTAAATCGAAGGAGGCGACTGAATGACGAAAGAGTTACTAGGTTCGTTAGAGTTGAACCGAATATATCAGCGAGATTGCTTGAGTGACGGAGGTATGGCATTAATACCGGACAAGTCAATCGATATGATACTGTGCGACTTGCCATACGGGACAACTGCTTGTAAGTGGGATACAGTTATTCCATTCGAACCGTTATGGGAGCAATACGAACGAATCATTAAGGACACCGGGGCGATTGTATTGACGGCGAGCCAGCCGTTTTCTTCCGCGCTTGTTATGAGTAACCCGAAGATGTTTAAATACGAATGGATATGGGATAAAAAAATACCTTCTGGCATGTCTTATGCTAGATTCCAACCAATGCGACAACACGAAGTAGTACTTGTATTCGGTAAGGGACGGGTTAACTATAATCCTCAAATGATTAAGCGGGATAAACCTATAAAAAGTGGAGGTCAAAACAGACTTAACTCGGAATCAACGACTTTGGACAAGTATAAAAAGGACGGATTTAAAAAAACTTACGAATATAAAAATCCTACTACATTATTACAGTTCGATAAAGTACGTCGCGGAAGTGTTCACCCAACGCAAAAGCCAGTCGCCCTTTTCGAATACCTACTCCGCACATATACGAACGAAGGCGACATCGTCCTCGACAACTGTATGGGCTCCGGCACAACGGCGGTAGCTTGCGTTCGTACAAATCGTAGATTCATAGGTTTCGAGACTCAACCGGAGTACATCGAAATTGCAAATAAACGTTTAGATAACGAGGAGGAATCGGAATGAACAACGTTAACAACGACCAACAATCGGCATTATTTCGCGCACTACAAGCGGGCAAGCTCCGCGAGCTAGTCTCTTTACGAGGCGGAACGGGCGATAATCGCCGTGAATTATCAGTAAAGGAACGCCAATCACGCAAAGCTAAGAGCAAGGAAGCGAAGGCGAGTCGTCAATTTAATCGTAGGAAAGGGGCGTAAGCCATGACGCTAATCATCCGTAAATTATCGAAGCAAGGTTGCCGACCATGCGCAGCCATCGCAAACTACTTGGCGGAAATCGCACCGCAAATCGCCGAGGAAGGCGCAACAGTTACGGAACACGACGTCATGATCGAGCGTGCCTTGCTCGAAAAGTACGAAATTCAGTCTGTGCCAGTTCTCGTATTCGAGCGCAACGGCGTCGAGATCGCTAGGCTGAACGGCTTAGTCGGACCTGACGAAATACTTGACACGTTGCAGTACGCAAAGGAGGCGCGCTAATGAAGGAATTCACGGTTGGACTGCTTTATCTTATACTCGCGTTTATTGCATCGGTTGCCATTATCGCAATCATCTACGCATTATACGGCGCGATACTCTACTTCGGACTGTTATTGCAAGGCATACAAATCACGTTTATACAGGCGTTCGTGCTGGCGCTTCTAATTAGCGTAGTAGGCATGTTGTTTCGCGGCGGGAATAGCGGAAGCACACGCAAGCAAACGAAAGGGGACGAGTGAATGACAATCGCATATGTAACGTTTATGAAACACGCGCAAAAGGTAACGAAAACTGCTTCGGCAAGTCGACCGGTTTTAAAGGGCGTACATCATGCGCCCGACGGTTCGTTGGTTGTTACGGATTCACATCGGCTATATCTCGCGAAAGGGTTGCACACGAACGAAACTAGCGTAATTACTGACCCGAAAACAGGCGCCGCGATCGACGGCAATTATCCGGACGTGTCGCGATTGATTCCGGACGCAAGCGACGCTAAATATATCGTGCGAATCATGGTTGACGAGGCGGTTAACGCATTTGCAGCGTTGTTAAAAGTAAATCACGCACACAGCAAAAAGACGGACATCATGACGACGGTAACGCCGGCTGGCACGGACGACTTAGCGTTTACCGTTAGCAATAGCCTATTAAACGCGACGTATAAGCCGGTTTGCGTTGTTGATGGAACTGGCGATGCGATGACGTTCAATACGCAGTATTTCGCCGAAGCACTAGCGATGTTCAAGGATGCGGGCGTAACCGAAGTCACGATGCGTTATCACGGCTCGGTTCGACCGTTCACGCTGTCAGCAGGGCGGGATGATGAACTACTCGCGTTACTATTACCGATTAGAAGGGCGGCTGATTAATTGACGAATATAAACATTGAACAAATCGCGCAAGAATTTACGCAACAACTCGATCGGTGGTATTCAATGCCGGAGCAATACGATAACGAACTCGACCGGCAAATCCATCAATGGTATGCAAACCCGCCGACGGTGTGGCCGAAGCGTCCGTATTTCTCGCCGTCAAACTCGAAAGCCTGTCCGCGTGAACTGTACGTAAAAGCCAAGCGCGCGAAAAAGGACACGTTCCCGAAACCGCCGTATCAAGGACGCTGGCAAGAAATCGGAACAGCGATCGGCGACGTTATTCAGCGTGCAGTCCTCGCAATGGAACGTAATTTGTCCGGCTGTCCTTTCCGATTTGAGCGAAACGCAGATGGCACGCCCGTTTTGGAAGATTTCGCAAAGAAGAACCACGAAATTACACACAAAGGAAAACGTTTCTACCTTTACGGAACATGCGACGGCATCATGCAGTACATCAACGCTGATGGCGAAATCATTCGCGTAGGCCTCGAAATTAAATCGAAGCAGTCGACGCCAGCTAAAACGTCCTTGTACTCGTTTAAGGAAGCCGAGGAAGGACATCGAAAGCAGTGCGTAGCCTATTCGATTATGTACAACGTCGATTATTACATTATCCTCTACGTTAACGCAGCGAAAAAGGCGTGGGTCATGAGCGACGCGGACTACGAAGCTACTCCGGACATACGAGCGTTTGGCTTCAAGATTACGGACGCCGACCGTGAGGAATTGCTCGATAGTTTCGCAGAAATCACACGTTGCATTAACGAAAACACGCCACCGGCAATCGACTTGTCGCGATGGACGTTCAATAATTTTAAAACAGCCTGCGCCCAATCGTTAAGCGACGAGGAATTCGAAATACTCAAAGCGCAGGTTCGACGGGCGCAACGGTCAGGCTTGCCACAGTGGCGCAAGGAGCAATATTACGATGCGTTCGAGTTTATCCGCGAGGTGCGCGAAAAGGAGGCGGGATGATGGAAATTAAACGAGATTTATTCGTAGTTGCCAACGTCGATAAAGATGGTAACGTCGTAAGCTATCCGCAAGGTGGCGGAAGTAGTACATTGCCGTCTATCCGAGCGTTTGGTAACCCGAAAAGCGCAAAACGAAGTAGTGCGAGATTAGGCGGAAAAGTATTGCGAATTACTGGATTTGAGGTGGTCGAGTGAGAATCCTAGCGTTCGACACATCGATGACAGCGCCAGGTATCGCACTACTTGAAGCGAAAAAAGGTCGCGCCAAAGTCATCGACGTCAGCCACGTTAAAACAACGACTGACCAAACGCACGGCCTTCGCGCTGAAATAGTCGAAGCGTGGGCGGTCAGCTTCATTCATAAGCACGGCGCAAAGTTTGACGTAATTGTGCGCGAGGATTTCGTAGCCCGCACGAGCAAGCAAGGGCATCCGGTTTATAGCGCATGGGGTGCGTGCGATCGGGCGCTGAACAAATTCGGCTTAAACTTTACTACGCCTGCCATTTCGCAGTCAGCCGTCAAGAAGGCGGTTGTCGGCTTGGGCAAGGCGGAAAAGCACGAAGTCGAAGCGGCCGTGCGTAAATGGACGGGTTATACGGGAGAATTTGCGAAGGACGACGAGTCGGATGCCTGTGCAATCGCACTAGCGTATCTGATTCGCGAAGGACTAATTAAGGGGGCGGAATAATTATGAAAAAATCACGTAGAGAACGTAGAGCAATCGCACGCAAAAATAAAACGACATTCGTGCCGCAATATAACGGAAAATCACCGCAATCATACAAGGAATATTACGGAGTCGGTTACGAGCGATTTAACAATACGTTCGTAACGATCGCGAAATGAGCCGTGCTAGCACCATCGCGCAAACCAACCGAAAGCTGCTCTACGTTCTTGAACGCGAACTTGCCGAACTGGACTACGACATTGAGCGCATAACGGCTCGGAAAACAACGCTACAAGTGCGGCGGGCGGAGGTTGTCGCTGGCATTGACGGACTGCGAAAGGTAATAAACACGAAGGAGCGGATTGAATGACGGAATTATTAACGGATAGTTTTAAAGAGCCACTGCTGCGCGACTCTTTTGTTGCGCAATACCCCGACTTCCCAACACACATGAACGCGTTAGGTAAATTCGTATATTACCGAACGTACTCGCGCTTCTTACCGAATAAAGGACGTCGCGAAACGTGGAAGGAAACGTGTAGACGCGCAACAGAATATAACGTTGGCTTGGCGGTCAAGCACCTCGAAAAGATTGGCTACGCGGTCGATTACGATAAACATCGCGCCGAAGCGGAGGAGTTTTTCGATAGCATGTTCAACCTTCGCCAGTTCCTATCGGGCCGTACGTTGTGGGTTGGCGGTAGTGAAAACGGAGTTGCCGACAAATACCCACTCGCGAATTTTAACTGCTCGTTCTTGAATATCCGCAGTTGGAGCGACCTTGGCGATTTGTTTTACTTGCTACTCGTCGGCACAGGCGTCGGCTTCAAGTGTACGAAGGCTTTCGCGGAAGAACTTGCGCCGATTCGGACTAACTTTACGTTGCATAACGAATCTTACGACCCTGTTGCGAAATCAGAGCGTTTAGAACATACAGAACTTCGCGAAATCAACGAAACTACCATCGAAATTGTGGTCGGCGATTCAAAGGAAGGTTGGGTCGAATCCTTGCGATATTTCTTCGACATTCTGACGGACATTGGTAACGAGGATTATGCGCACATCATTATTAACTACGATTCAGTACGTCCGAATGGTGAGCGCTTGAACACTTTCGGCGGCACAGCGTCAGGTCCCGAACCGTTAATGGAAATGTTCGCGGGAATCGATCGGGTGTTAAAGAACGAAATTGACCCGTCGCTTGCTCCATTAGACCCAGCTTGGGAAACCGAAAGATACGCTGATTATACTGATACGAAATGGAAAACAGTACGTCCGATTCATATCCTCGACATCGGCAATTTGATCGGCAACAACGTAGTGGTCGGGGGCGTACGAAGAACGGCGGAAATATTCCTTTGTGACGCAAATGACTACGAATCTATTTTCGCGAAATACGGAATTAATGGCGTTTGGAAGGAGGCTCAGCATCGCAAAATCATCGAGCAAGTCAAAGCGCTAGGCTTAACGGAAGTGGCGACAATGCTCGAAGGGCTTGCGCTCAATGACCCGAATGCTCGTCCGTTGCATCATCGCAGAATGTCGAATAACTCCGTGGCGTTTACGGAAAAGCCAACTAGCGAACTATTAAACTTGCTATTCGAAATGATGCAGTCGGAAGGAGAGCCAGGCTTTATAAATTTAGAGCAGGCACGAAAAAGACGACCTAATGCGGAGGGGCTGAACCCATGTTCGGAGATTCTGCTCGATAGTTATGGCGTATGTAACTTAACGACGGTCAACCTTGTGCAATTCGTAAAAGAAATTAACGGCGAATACTTCTTGCAGGTCAGCGAACTCCTCGAAGCGCAACGGCATTCTGCTCGAGCGGGATTACGTATGACTCTCGCGGAACTAGAGATACCGCACTGGAATGACGTACAGCAACGCGATAGATTGCTAGGAACATCGCTAACTGGCGTTAAGGACGCATTCGCCATGATCGATTACACGGAGCAGGAAGAAGCCCAGTTACTCGAATTGCTCGGAAGTGTAGCACGAGAAGAAGCGGATAACTATGCGAAGGAACTCCGAGTCAGCAGTCCGTTGCTTGTCACGACAGTCAAGCCGGAAGGCACGATTTCGCAAGTAGCTGGCGGAGTATCGAGCGGTCTTCATTGGTCGCATTCACCGTACTATATTCGCCGAATCCGAATCAACGCTGCCGACCCGTTAGCGAAAGCGGTACAAGACATCGGATGGCCGGTTCATGCGGAAGTTGGAACGCCAGGCGAAACGGAAACTGAACGTCTAGCAAACGCAAGAACGCTAGTTATCGACTTTCCTATTGCTAGTGGAGCAACTAAGACGAAGGACGACGTTTACGCGGCGGAACAATTCGATACGTACTTCCGATTCCAGCGAAATTATACCGAACATAATTCGAGTAACACGATCCACGTCCGACCGAATGAGTGGGCCGAAGTAGAGTCGATAGTTTACGAGAATTGGGACGATTTCGTAGGCGTGTCTTTCCTTGCATATGACGGCGGTTCGTATCAACTTGCGCCATACGAAGCAATTACCAAAGAGCAATACGAGGAACTATCCGCGAAAATGGCGGAGTTCAAGCCGGAAATATTGCAACGATTTGAAACAGGCACCGACAGCGACCTTGACGGAATGGACGGTTGCGAAGGCGGAGTTTGTCCGATCAGATAACGTAGACAGGGCGTGCCAACACGGGCGCCCGCAAATTAAACGGAGGTGTGGCGTGTGGAAATATTAAATACGATACCAGGCAGCGTTGATGCGTTCGGAACATTTGTCGGTGTGATAACGGGGCTTTTAGCGATTGTGTTGCTTTGCGCAGCTATTGCGGCATTTTACGATAGTGAATTCGGAATAGGTCTGTTGGCGTTATTGGTCGTAACGGCTACTGGATTGTTCAGTTACGTGGCTATCAGCGAGTCCATTGTAAAATCACCGACTCAATACGAAGTGAGAATCACGGACTACAACGTCATTTACGAAAAAGGCTACGAAATTATTGAAAAACGAGGCGACATTCACGTCATTCAAAAGAGCGAGGCGAAATAATATGGCGTTTTTCGGAATCTCCGCAAAGAACGACGATCAGAAGCGAGCCATGCAAGCGATAATTAACGATAAGCCATTCACGTTCTTAACCGGTCCGGCGGGCAGTGGTAAAACGCTAGTTGCACAGGCGGTCGGCTTGGAACGCACGACTGAATCGCGAACCTACCGCAAAATGATTTACACTCGCCTGCAAACGCAAGTTGGCATGGACGTTGGCGCGTTGCCTGGCGACCTTAATGAAAAGACTTAT
Source organism: Cytobacillus massiliigabonensis (assembly GCF_900199725.1). GTDB lineage: Bacteria > Bacillota > Bacilli > Bacillales > Cytobacillaceae > Cytobacillus > Cytobacillus massiliigabonensis. The sequence continues at coordinate 13,201 of NZ_LT904900.1, forward strand.
CCGTTCATCGCGCCGTTTATGGACAATCTCGAAGTCATGAGCGCCAAGTCCGGCGAAATCAAGCGCTACCTGACCGAAGGCGACGAGGATAAGCGCAAGGTATTCTTCGACTCGATTCAGACCATTCGCGGACGCTCGCTGAATTACACGTACGTTATGTTCGACGAGATTCAAAATGTCGACATTCATACGATTGCTGCGCTCGCCACACGTCCGGGGCTTAACGCGAAATTCGTATTCCTCGGTAACTTTTCGCAAATAGATACGCCGAAGCTACGCAGCACGAAAACGAACGGGCTATATCGCTTATTGAACGGACTTTACGAAAAGGACGCGCACAAATATTTCGATCATATTAATTTGACGGAGACGCAGCGCCATCCAGTCGTAGAGGTTGTCGAGGACATCTTGCGAAATCATGAAATGCCGCCGGAGTTTGCAGAATTGGAAGCGAGGGGGAATGAACGATGATTAAAACGGAAGCTGAATGGCGGTGGGCTAACGAACAAGACGAACGAAAAGAACTCGTAAGAAAAGCGAGCAAGCGTTGTAATGAACGGTATGGGGAGGCGTTGGGAAGAATGGCGAATACACTCAAAGTAAAAATTAAACGGCTACATGCTGACGCAGTAATTCCGCAATATGCCCGTGAAGGCGACGCAGGCTTCGATTTAGTCGCGGTCGAGGACGTAATTATCGAGCCTGGCGAAACAGCGCTAGTCAAGACAGGCCTCGCGTTTGAACTTCCGCATGGCTACGAAATGCAAGTGCGACCACGGTCAGGTGTTACGCTAAAAACGAAGCTTCGAGTGCAACTCGGTACGGTTGATGCGGGGTATCGCGGTGAGGTTGGCGTGATTGTCGATAACACCGCAGTTAAGGGGAGCTCGTTTTCTAACGACTACGTAATTAGATACGAACACCTTGACGGGACAAACAGCAAAGTACCGAAACATACGCGAGAAGATAAGTTTCACGGCGAGTATATCGAATACGACAAGGTGCCAAGAATGACGTACCTAATACGCAAAGGTGACCGAATCGCACAAGCCGTAATCAAGCCGGTCGAGCAAGCGACGTTTATCGAAGTGGACACGTTGAGCGAAACGGACAGGGGCGAAGGTGGCTTCGGAAGTAGTGGCGTAAAGCATCCGGAATACTTCGCGGTGCCAGTCGGAAAGGAGCGGATTTAATGGCGGAAACTAAAATGAACGTAAAATTACTGGCATACACGCAATTAAGCGAGGAATTTTTAGATGAGTTATGTGCAATACAAGCGCGCGAAAATTGCGGATTTGTTTCAGACGGTCAAGCGGTCGCTCTGTCCGCAATTCGCACGTGTTATTCTCCGAACAAGCCTAGCGAAATCGTCGCGCTTGAAGGCGCCAAGTATTTCGGCAGTCGCGCCAGCGACGGCGAACAAGGCACGGAAGCCGACCGCCTGTTCCGCATGATTGTTCGGTCAGGCCACACGTCGACCCTCGAGCATCTTTCGTTCACTTTCGCAATAGAAGGCGTTAGCCGTGCGTTACTGGCGCAAGTCACGTGCCATCGTGTCGGATTTTCATTCAGCGTTCAGTCGCAACGTTACGTCCGGTTCGGCTCGGGCGATCGGTCGGGCGGATTTGACTTCGTTAGACCGGAATCAATTGATGATGACAAGAACGTCAAAATCAGCGCAGATGGCGAAAAGGGTAAATGGATAACGCCAATTGGCATCTTTTACGAAGCGATGGACAAGGCGCAAGAATCGTATGATTTATTGCGAAAAGCTGGCGTACCCGCCGAAGATGCCCGTGCTGTCCTTCCGCAAGCAGCCGCAACTAATCTCGTAATGACAGCGAATTTGCGTAGTTTGCTAGAGTTCTACGCGAAACGCAAGGAGGGCAAGGGCGCGCAAGCTGAAATCGCACAACTAGCGGAGAAATTAAAGAACGCAGTTATCGCGGTTGAGCCGTGGACGTCGCAATTCTTCGCAGAATAACGTCGAAAGGGTGATTCTATCGGTATTCTCACGAACGCAATCATAACGATGCACTTATTAACCGGCACGCCATCGGCAGTCTACGCAGAACTTACGCCTGAAACGCAAAAATGGCGTCAGCGTGCGGAGTGGCTGGACGGCGAGTTATCGGAGCAACGCGAAATTAAACAACGCCTACGCGACGAAATTGAGCGCTTAAACGCGACGGCATGGCAACCGTTCGAAATTACGGCATACACGGCGGACTGCGCCGAAGGTTGCACGGGCGTCACAGCGACAGGCATTGACGTACGCAACACGACACATTACGAAGGCAAACGCGTGATAGCCGCCGACCCGAGCGTTTTGCCGATGTGGTCAACGGTGGAGTTGCGCTTTGCCGACGGACGGGTCGAACGAGCCATCGCGATTGACAAAGGCGGCGCAATTAAGGGGCGTAAGCTCGACTATTTAATTGGCAGTCACGGCGAAGCAATACGGTTCGGTCGGCAGCAGGTAGACGTAAAAATTATCGAAAGAGGGGCGAAGTAGATGAAGGCACAACCGAAGGTCCACGTAATTAAAGACGAAAGTTTGGGCGGGATTGAACGTGAGTATGTCGGAGAGTACGAAGAATTAAAGATGGTTGGTGAAAGACATTTGCGTAAGGTGTTCGGACTGGCACCGACTGAAATCGTACACATTGACGGTGCAAGGTATCGGATGGTCGAGCGTAAAGCGGAAGTAGGCGAAAGAGTTATCGCGATAGAAGAAGATGGTTACGAGATCGGCGACTTATTGACTGTAAAAAAAGCTGATAGATGGGGTGATGGCGATGGTATTAGCATTTCCGAACATACTCATGCGATGTATCATTCTGAATATCGCGTACTTGAGCCGGTAGTTGACGAACTAATTGGCGTCGACACAACGCAAGCCAGCCCGCAAGTCCTCGACCTACTCGCAAACTTAGCCCGCCGAGTCACGTCGCTTGAGCAACAGCTAAAAGACACGCAAGCCAACGTCGAGCGACAGGCGGAAGATCTCGCTTCAACTGGAAAGTGCGTGGATGACGGCGTAAAGCGGCTAGATGCGCTAGAGTCAGACTCGCAAGAGCAGGCGGAATTAATCGAAATGTGTATCGACGACATTGTGACGTTGGACGAGCGTACAAACGAATCTTCCGCAATTCACGCGTTGCAAACTACGATTCAAGTATTATGCGAAACTATTGCGAAGGAGGTACGCTAATGAACCACACGCTAGAAGTTTCGCGCAAAGTAACCGTCACCAAAATCGCCCTGACCGGCAAGCTACGTTCGGGCAAAGACACCGTCGCGCACCATCTGTTTATACGCAACAGCTTCCACAATGTCGCGTTTGGCGACGCGCTCAAGCGAGTTGCACACGATACTTTTCCGTGGGTGAGCGAGTTCTCGAAGCCTCGCGCGCTGTATCAGCAAGTCGGTCAGTTAATGCGTGAAATTGAGCCGGACGTTTGGATTCGCCATGTCGAACGGAAAGTCGATGCGATTATTAACGTCAACAAGGACATGTGCGATCACGTCGGCGTAGTGATTACCGATTTACGGCAGCCGAACGAGTACGAATGGGCGCGCGCCAACGGATTCACAATCATTCGCGTCACAGCGCCGGAAGCTGACCGGCTGGCACGAGCACAACGAGCGGGCGACGACTTTACCGCGGAGGACTTAGCGCACAATACCGAGCAGCATGTCGATGGGTTCGCGGTCGATTTCGAGGTCAGCAACGACGGGACGGTTGAGGACTTAAAGGCGAAAGTCGATGCGATCATGGACGAGATTAACGCGAAAGGGGTGGTAAATTGATTAAACACTTTAGTTTCTTTACTGGTATCGGCGCGTTTGAGAAAGCGATGACTAACGTTAAACTTCCGTATGAGGTCGTAGGTTATTCCGATTATGAAGATTTCAAGTCGAGAGCGTTTTCATTAATACACGGCGTAGATGAGTCGTTAAATTACGGAGACATTACGAAGATCGACGCGAAAACTTTACCTGACTTTGACTTGATGACGTGGGGATTCCCGTGTACCGACATAAGTATTGCGAAAGAAGATCGAAAAGGACTCGAAGGTGAAGAGTCAGGCCTGTACTATGACGGTATAGAAATATTACGAACCAAACGGCCGAAATATTCGATAATTGAAAACGTCAGCGATCTCGTTAAACTAGGGCTGGATATTGTACTTCGCGATTTGGAGGACGCTGGTTATATCAATTATTGGCGGGTGTTGAATTGCGATGACTATGGAATACCGCAGGACCGTAAGAGGGTGTTCGTAGTATCTATTCGCAAGGACGTCGATAGCGGAACTTTTAAGTTTCCCGAACATACTCCTTCTACGATAGCATGGTACGAATTTATTGACCCGTTAGACACGCGGCCACTTACCCCGAGACAAACGCGAGTCATTGACGAGTGTAAGCGCGGTGTATTGCAGCGGAAAATTGAAGGTGAAGTAAACTTCGACTGTGCGGTGGTTTGGGATAGAACTAGCGGATTGAGATTTCGAAGTAAACGTACATTTCCAACGATAACAGCGAGGTTCGGAACGGGAGGCGGCAACTTCCCGATGTTAGCGTACAAAGGGCATATTGGCGGAATTTCACCGCGAAGTTGTTTTAAACTCATGGGATTCACCGATGAAGATTTCGACAAAGTTGACGGAAAGTTCGCGCAAGGAAAGTTATACGTCATGGCAGGCGATAGCATCCCAGTTAACGTTCTCGAAGGGATTTTCGAGAATTTAAAAGAGCAGTTCGCGGTAAAATAGGCAATTACCGCACAAGCTCGAAAGCATTCCAAAACACAGCGCCTTCATCGACGCGGCCTACATGTTCAAATCTTGCAGGCAAGTCGTCGGCACTCAACGCAAGCTTATCCGCAACCATCTTGCCGGCTTTCACGCCGAGGTAGCCGCGTTTGTCAGGGCGCACAGTCGTAGCGTTCGGCACTTTCGCAAGGTCCTGTTTTACGAGGCCCACTCGCTTGTTCTCTACGTCAACACTGACGACAACGGGCGTAAATTGCGTCATAGCTAGTTCGCGGAGTGCCGTCGCCGACACGCGCAATCGGTAAAACTTATCAATCGTAAGGGCTGCGTCGCCACGAGACGACAATTTCAACGGTTCAAAAGCCACAGGTAACACGTCCAATCACGTTATAGTTAACGATAGTATAGCTTTTTGATTGGCGCTAGTCAAACGCAAAAAGGCGAGTTTCGTCAAAAACGAACTCGCGCGTATAGTCCGGCAAACAGTGGCCAGCCGTCAGTTGATTCAGTCAAACATTCGGCAAGCGTTAGCGCAACATAATGCTCGGCGCCATCAACTGCGTTTAGTACTTCGATTGATTTTGCGTCAGTTAGCGTCAAATAGCGCACGCCCGACTGCAATAATACTACGCCATCATCGACAATCAGTGTGCCGACCGTGTAGCCGTCAAGGCGGTCGATAAGGTCGTTATAGCGTCCCACGGCGCAGCACCTCCGAAAGTTGCCGAGTGTACTTGTTAAAACTTTCGAGTATAAACTCGGGGCTGTAGTCGCGGTCATGCAGAAGGGCGACGTGGTCTGCGTACAGCACTTTCGCGCAATTAATCGCATCGTACTCGCTTTGCCCGCGCTCGATAGCGGCATCGTAAACTTGCTTAAATGGATTCATTAAAGCACCTCCGAAATATTGTAATTATTCACAGTTTAACGCGAATACAGACGCAAGTCAAACGAAAATTAAACGAAAGAGGGCGATGAATTGAACAGAACGAAGCAAATCAACGAGTTACTTGATATAAACGATAGTTATCAGGCGCCGACGAGATTAATGGAGATTTTATACGACAGAGAACGTAGAGAATCGCTTTTTAAGAAGTTTCTCGAGTTGTTCGACTACGACGTTACTTATGACTGGTTTCACGAATACTTCCAGGAGGAACATGCAGACCGAAAGGTAAAGAAGCAGGACTTTACACCTCGTAGTGTCAATGAGTTAATTACGCAATTAGTCGGGGCAGACGATTATGACGGTAGTCACTACGAGCCTTGCGCCGGAACTGGCGGAATGACTATTACCGCATGGAACCGCGACCGTTATAAGCACTCGCCGTTTGATTACCGTCCTTCATGGTACGTCTACACTTGCGAGGAACTCAGCGACCGTGCGATACCGTTTTTACTGTTTAATATGTTAATCCGAGGCATGAACGCAGTTATTATCCACTGCGACGTACTGACCCGCAAATCATACGGAGCGTTTTTCGTTCAGAACGACACGGACAATCACCTCGGATTCTCGTCACTAAACGTAATGCCATATTCGGACGAAGTAGCGCAGCATTTATCGGTTGAATGGGTCGAGGAACGCTATACGCCGTTAGTCGAGTCGCCTGAAGTAATGCCGGAACATATTACGAATCCCGTGCCACGCGGAGAAGTTAGCGATTTTACGAAGTTATTTTACGCACTGTGCGGAGTGGAGGCGGACTAATGGGCGCAGTTAAAACGGACGTAAACGCAAAAGAACGCACGCTCGAATCGAAGTACCTCGCGTTAGACAATCCGGCGGGTGTGCGCATGTTGCTAGGCGATTATCACGCGCTGACCGAACGTCAATATGCCGGCGATTATGACGCGGTTGTGATACTTGTCGACCTGGCAACGGCGATCGAACGGGCGGGGCTAACAGGCCGTCAGGCCGAGGCCCTGGACTGCGTATTTATCGAGGATTTAACACAAGTAGAAACGGCTAACCGATTAGGGTGCAGTAAACAAACGGTTAACCGGTTAACCTCGGTTGCTATTGCGAAAATTGCGCGTGTTTATGAAAAGTGGGCGAGATATGGCGAAGGATATTCACTAGGCGGAGACAATTACGGGGAGGAAATCGTATGACATCAAACGAACTTAACGCAAGAATAGACGAACTATGGGCGAAAACAAAGGCGGGCGAGTTACCGCGCGAAGAAAGGTTCGCCGCAATCGAGCGACTTACTGACGAGTATATCACCGCAACAGGTAAACGACCGGAGCCAGCTCAACTCGACCGGTTGGCGACGCTCTGTTTATACGAGGAAGTGACGGACCCGAACGAACACAAAATGCTCCACGAGCCGGAGCCGGTACTTAGCGACCGTCAATATGACCGAAGGAAAAAGCGTGAATGGTGGCGAGAAGAAATCGAAGTAGGCGCGGCACACGTCACCGGAAAGCGTGCGACGATGTTTAAAGACGAAAACGACACGCTGCAATGCGCGAAAACGACGTACTATTTACGTTAATTTATCTTACTTTCGATTACTTTCGCGGTATATAAAGTGGGAAAGGGCACTTTAGAATCACGCTCGTCAGCGTAAAGTTGGCGGGCTTTTTGGCGTTTCGCTGCCGATATAAACGCGAGATTTAAAAGAATAGAACCGGCGACGCCTAGACAAAGCGGGGCGGACCAGCGTCGGTCAATATATTATTGGAGGCGATTAAATGGCGGAGAAAAACAACTCGCGCGAATTATCAATCAAATTGGACGTAGACGTATCCGAAGCACTCACGGGCTTAAAAGCTGTCCAACGCGAGGCAAAGAAAGCGACGCAAGCATTACGGGAGTTGGAGGCGGCGCAGCAAAAGTTTAATCAACCGATTACTGTAGCGCCTTTGACAGTTGACAGTCCTTTCGTAGCTCCGTTAACAGTCACGGACGTGCCGAATCACGTTAAAGGCTACGGAGAATCCAAGACTTATGTGAGTACGGATAATAAGACGCGATCTTGGTTTGGCGGTGACTGCCGATGAATAATACGGGTGGAACAACGAATGAGCATCACTACTTTAGCGGTGTTTTTTCTTATGTCGACGAGAACGGCGAGCAACGCGTTTCAGCACCCGCGAATACTCATCGAGTAGTGAGTCATGCGCAATCGGAAGCATACAAAGCCGAGTTAGAGCGCGAAGAGTGGCAGAAAGGTCGACAGCCGAGTTTTACCGCGTCTAACATGCTGAATCTACATGAGGTCTACGAAGTCCTTACGACGGCACAATGCGGTTACTTAATGTTACTGCAATGCTACGTAGATTTCGACGGCGGAACGCTCGTTAATACGAACAAGACACCGATGACCAAACGCGACATGATGGACGTATTGCAGCTCGCAAAGAAGCCGAGTACATTCTACGATTTCCTTGACGCTTGTATAACGAATAGTATTATCGTGGAAACAAGCGGCACGTTTGCGGTCAATCCACGATATCACTTCCGCGGGGCATTCAACGATCAGTACATCGTCAAGTCGTATACAGCGAAAATCAAACGCGTGTATCGCGAAGTAAAGGCGGCAGACATCGGCTTGATTTACCGAATGCTGCCTTTCATTCACTACGAGACAAACGCGTTGTGTGCGAACCCATTCGAAGCTAATCCGGCGTTAATCAAGTGGTTTACGCGTAAGGCATTGGCGGAAGCAACTGGCGTTAGTCCTGGCGAAATCTCGCGTAGGCTGCCGAAAATGACGTTCGACGGCGAGTACGTGATTGCGCAAGTGACGGTCGGAGGCAAGCGAATGTATATGTTCAATCCGTGGGTATTTTACCGGAAGAATAGCGCGCCTGACACGACACTACAGGCGGTATTTAACGTGAAGCCGAAGGGCGGTCGTTAAGATGCCGAGAAAGCCTATCGAGATTACAGTCGTCAATGAAATCGAAGGTAAACCGTGCGGACGTTGCAAGGACTGGCGTCCACTCGCTGAGTTCAACAAGGACCGGACGCGACTTACCGGATTATCTATACGTTGTAAGTTGTGTGAATCGGAGGTTCGTAGGGAGTATAGAAGAGATAACCGCAAAAAGGAACTCGAGAGACATCGACGTTATTACCATCGTCACAAGAATGTGTGCGCTCATTCGGAATAATCGGCAATAATTGTGCGCTTATTCGGACAAGTAAAAACGGGGTTGGCGCTTAGAGCCACGTGAGGTACAGCGCTTTTGAGTGCGTAATTATATCTTAGTCTTTGTCAAAGACGAGAACATCGCGCCTGCGTTCGTTCCTCACTTGGCGCTGCCCTTTATTATTTAAATACATTATCGCGAAAAGTAATTAATAGTAGCAGACGGTCGAGCGTTAGCGAGGCCGGCCTGCAACGGTTTTAATCTTTTATCTAAACGGAAAGGAGTGCGTTAATATATGGCGTTAAAGAAGTTAGACGAACGGCACTATCGCGTTATTGAACTACTACTAGAAGGCGTAAAGACTAATCGTCAGATAGCCGAAGAAGTTGGCGTTCATTATAATACGATAACCAACTGGCAGAAGGACGAGTTATTTCAGCGAGAGTTCAAGCGGACACTACAGACGCACACACAGCCGAAGCTTCGACTGCTTATCGACTCAATGATCGCTAATGCTATTACGGAAGGTAACGCCGCTATGGCGAAGCTCGTACTGCAGATGAACGATATGTTAACGGACAAGGTCGAAGTTAAGCAGACGGGAGACAGCGACAATGTTAATCGCGAGGAGTTACGCGCTAGGCTTGAAAGCCTGCGGTCACAAACGGACAAGTAGACGGCTATATTAATAAGAAAGAATGCGGAATAGACGGTGAAATGACGGTGTGAATCGCTGTGAAGTTACGGTGGCTTTCGCCAATTACATCGGCTGCGAGGTCCTGACGAAAGACCTCTCGGAAATTTTCAGTCGCATGCATAAGCGCTGCATAAACCCGCATGTAGTTTCGCAAACCCTATGCAATAACCGAGGGAAATAACCGCAGGCCCAGCGCTAGTAACCGCGTCAGATCAACGATGTATAAAATCGTGCATAATCGCAGAAAACAGGCGGTAGGCAAACGTTGATGTAGCGCGGTTCACAGCCGAGGGTAACTTCCGATAGTTACTATTATGTAAACTAGGAATGTATACGATATACATGCGTATTCATGTCGAAATATGTTCGAATTAATAAATATTCAGGTAGGGGCGGCATACCCCCTCCCCTATCCGTTTTTTAGGAAATAAGCGCATCTTAAATTCGCGCAACAAAAATAACGTTTGGCTTTAGTTGACTAAAGCGATAGCCTACCGAATGCCTAACGGTGGGCTTTTCGTAATGTAAAGGAGGTCGACGCACTATCGCATGGGTAAACGGTAAGTGGCTGGACCGTAAGTCACGCCAGCAATTAATCGATGAACTAACGGAAGCGGTCGACTTGATGGGCGCAACTCTAGCGTCGCTCGACGACGACGAACTAGCGGAACTTGACGGCTACATGACGGAACTGGAACGCCTTCAACGCGTACATCGTGCGGAAGTCGACCTCATGTACTTCGCGTGGGAGTATTTTAGCGACGTTGCCAACGAAGGAAATAACGGTAACTGGGACGGATTCGACCTCGCAACGCCTGAAGATGCTGCGGACTTCCATAAGAACATTTGCGGCATTATCGACGACGTATCAAACGTTAGAAAGAACGGTAAGGTCGCAGTAGCGGCGCCAAGATCGCATGGAAAGAGTACGTATCTGTCGCGTGCAACTCCACTTCGCGAAGTTATTTTTCGCAAGCGCAAATACATCATGGTTCTTTCGGAGACGCCGACGGTTGCTACGGCTAACATTGATTGGATTGGCGGGCAACTCAAAACTAACGCAAAACTACGCGCAGACTTCGGGCCTTTACTGAATCCGAAAGGGAACGACAAGGATAACTCGACGGAATTTATCGCATACGAGGAAACCAATGGAATCAAACGCGACTTAACTCTCGTGCAAGTAGCGTCGACAGGCGGTGCGATCCGTGGACGTAACTGGAACGGTGTGCGACCGGATTTAATTATCTGCGACGACCTTGAGGACGCAAGACCAGGCGGAAATGCTGCGACAAAAGAGCAACGCGAAAAGCTAAAGGAATGGTTCGCGAGTTCGGTACTACCGTTAGGCGACCCGAAAGGAAAGCGAACAGCCTTCATTTACATGGGGACCATCGTCCATAACGAGTCACTGTTGAACGACGTTATAAAAAATAACTCGGAGTTCGAATCGACGCTTTACTCGGCGATTATCGAGGAACCCGAACGTATGGACTTATGGGAACAATGCCGCGCAATCTTTAACGACGATCAACTCGAAAAGAAAGAGCGGCGGCAGAAAGCGATTGAGTTTTACGAAGCGAATCGCGACAAGATGGACCTGGGCGCCGAAGTTCTTTGGAAAGAAGCGCAGCCCATACTCCGGCTGTATTTATGGAAATGGACCTACGGCTCGAAGGCGTTCAATACCGAGTATCAAAACAAGCCACGCGACGAAGAAAATCAAATCTTCATTGTCGAGGATTTACGTAAGTATGACGAATCTGACCTACTTGACGCTAACGGTTACGAACTGCCTCTCGAATATTACGCTTACTGGGACTGGGCGCTAGGGAAATCGAATCGTTCCGACTATAACGCTATTGTAACTATCGCAAGAGATAGAAGGACGGGCGTTATTTATACAATCGATACTTGGGCGAAAAAATGTCCGTCCCACGAAGCGCTAAAGATGGCCGTAGAAATAATCAAGGATTACGGGCATAAAACTTTCGCAGTTGAGACGATTGGCGCGGGTCACGAGTTTTATCAGCAGTTGCGCGAATTACTGGCGAAGGAACGTATTTACGGAACGAAGGTTAAGCCAATCGCGCATCATAAAGCGAATAAAGAAGAACGTATCGAGTCGCTAGAGCCGTTGTGTGAAAGCGGCTTTTTGCGGTTCAAGCGTAGCCAACGCTTATTGTTCGATCAACTAGAGCAATTTCCTCACGGAACACATGACGACTTGCCCGACGCACTCGCCGGAGCGGTCGACCTAGCCGGAGGAACACGACGCAGGCGAACATTCTACACGAAGCCGAGCGGACTATAAACGAAAGGAGGGCGTAAGTATTGAATTTATTTCAGATAGGCGAGTTTTACCCGCACCCACTACACAAAGAGCGTATCGACCGTTACCGAGCAAACAAGCGACTGTTTAAAGGCGACCATTACGGCGTGCTTGAACGAAAGGCGGCGCATCTGTCCGGACGACAGGCGAACCTTCTTTACATTACCGCAAATATCGCGGGCATTATCTGTAAGAAATCAGCAGACTTCCTTTTCGGCGAAACGCCCGTTTATAGCGCCGGTACGTCGAGTAATGCGCCGGAACAAGCTGTAATCGAACGTTTTGTTGACGAAAATGAGCTGAACATAACAAATTATGAATCGGCGCTAGGTAACTCATATCGCGGTGATTCATTTTACAAGATTCGCTGGGGGCAACGATACGCAGGATTATTACCTGTTGAATCCGACCCGTTTCGAATATTAATCGAAGCCCAAAACGCGGAATATGTCTTTCCGGAAACATCGCCAATGGATGGCAACACGATTATGGCGTATCACATCGCATACCCACAAGTGGTTGTAACGGAGAATCAGCAGAAGTTTTCACTAAATCCTCTCGAGTGGTTTCAAGCGGACAAATTCGGCAGTAACGAGGAATGGATTCTTAACGTCGAGTCGCACTATCCCGGCGTTATTAAGTACTCGAAGTACCGCATGAATCCGATAAGTTACGAGGCTTTTACAAACGAGGTTTCACAGTGGAAGATTTACGCGGAAATAACAGACGAGCGTCGCGAGGTATTAACAGGCGTGCCGTTTCCGTTAGTTGTACACGTCCCAAATTACGCAACTGACGATCATTGGGAAGGTATCGACGATTTAACGGAACATACCGCGATATTCGACGAAATTAACAACCGGCTTAGTAAAATCGCGGAAATTCTCGATAAGCACAGCGACCCAGCAATGGCGGTTCCGGCGGGGACGTTAGGTGAGGATGAAAACGGACAGCCGATATTCCACGCAGGTCGCGACAAGATTTTCGAAGTCATGGACAAAAGCGAAGTCATTCCGCAATACATTACGTGGAACGGACAGCTTGATGCTGCGTTTAAGGAACTCGAAAAGCTAGTCGATTTGCTCCTAATGAACGCGGAAATTCCTGCTGTTGCGCTAGGTAAAGATAACAGCGGAACGTCCGGCGCGTCCGGCTTGTCGGTAAAATGGCGCATGAACTCGTTACTAGCGAAGATTAATAGAAAGCGGCAATATTACGACAAAGGTTTGAAACGCGTTCTACTGATTGCGCAATTATTAGAACACGCGCAAAGTGACGAAAAACTAGACTACAAGGTTACGACGCCGATTATCCGATTCAAGGACGGCTTGCCTGACGATGATTTGGAGCAATCTACTATCGCGCAGATTCAAACGGGCGGCAAGGCAACCATTTCGCAACTGTCCGCAATTATGAATCTCCACGGCTATACCGAAGAACAAGCGCGTATTGAACTCGAACGTATTCGCGAGGAAGAGAAGGCGGAAGGGTTCGTTGAGTCGACCGTATTTAACGATGAAGGTGGCGATGCTTAATGCTGTTTCCTCCGGAGCCAAGTTACGACTATGACGTTAGAAAACTCGTAAAGTATTACGAAACTGCGGTTGAAGATATTTTGCGAGAGTTACACCGAATTGATTTAACGAATTTCCAACGAGCAAACGCAATAGCAACGCTAAAGTCAGTTGGGGAGATTCTAGCGGACCTTAACGGAAATGCAACCGAATGGGCGGGCGAAGCAATTACTAAAGCGGCGACAGATGGTATCGCCCGCACACTGATTACGTTAGGAGTCGCTGAAAACGCTCAACAGGCGCAGTCATTTCTACTATTCAATCGAATCAATCGAGAACTTGTCAAAGCGGCGACTGCAGATACGCAAGCCGATTTACTTGCAGTTACGCAGAATGTTGATCGAAAAGTACGAGCGGCTGTCAGGTTTGCTACGGCAGCAGCATTACGCAACAATTTACCAAAGGGTGTAAATGCGACAGCCTCAATACGTCAAGCCATTACGGCTGATTTACGTAAGAAACTAGGCGAATCAGTAGAAGTAGGCATTATTGACGCAGCAGGTAACAAGTGGAAACCGATAACGTATGTCGATATGATCGCCCGAACAAAGATGATGGAGGCGCACAAAGAGGCGACGGTTAATGAAGCGTTGTCGCGCGAAGTAATGTACGCGGTTATTAGCGCTCATGGAGCGAAGGACATGTGCCGGCTATACGAAGGGAAAGTCGTAAAACTAGACCCGAGTGCACCTGGCGATTATCCGTATTTATACAACTTACCAAGACGCGACATATTTCATCCGAATTGTAAGCATGTATTATCGCCAATCCGACGGCTCGATAGTTTGCCGGACGACTTGCTAGAACTAAATGGAATTTAACTAAACCAACTCCAAATCGTGTCGCACACGTTAAACGCGAAGGAGGAACGTTATGAAAACGAAACAATCGAAATTTTTATTGCCATTAAACATTCAATTATTCGCGGAAGAAGGTAGCGCTAACTCGTCCGACGGGACGTTAAACACGGGAGAACAGCAACCAAACACCGCCGGCGAAGTCTCGAAACAGCAATCGGACCATATGATTCCGAAAAGCCGTTTTGACGAGGTTAACCAACGATTTAAGGACGTCCAAGCACAGTTAGACCAAATACTCGCAGAAAAAGCAGCTGCGGAAAAGCAAGCGCAAGAAGAACAAGGCAAGTTCCAAGAACTATACGAAACTACTTCGAAAGAATTTACGCAAGTTAAGACGCAATACGAAAGCGTAGAAACACGCGCGAAAGAGTTAGAAGGCGTGATTAATAACTTAATTGAAACAAAGCTATCAACTATTCCGGAAGATTACCACGATCTGATTCCGAGCAATTTAACGCCGGAACAAAAACTCGATTGGATTAACAAAGCGGAAACGAAAGGTTTGTTCGGCAAGAAACAACAGCAGTCTATCGGAGAGGCTTCAAATCCAGCACACGCGCAGGCGTTCGACTTAAACGCGCTATCACCAGTTCAATTAATGAAAGCAGGCTATGGTTCAAAATAACCAAGCCTTTTTATTTTACAAAAACATTCAATTTAGGGGGAATTAACTCATGGCATTAACACTAACAGAAGCGGCTAAGTTGTCGCAAAATACGTTACAACGTGGCGTAATTGAAACATTCGCAAGGACTTCTTCTTTCCTAGAACTTTTACCGCAAATGGATATTAGCGGGAACGCATACGCATACAACCAAGAAGGAGCGTTGCCAGGTATCGGATTCCGTGATGTAAACGAAGGTTACACAGCGTCAGAGGGCGTAATCAATCCGCAATCAGAACGACTGTACATCGCAGGGGGCGACGTTGACGTTGACCGTTTTATCGTTCAAACACGTTCAAACGTAAACGATGTTCGCGCAATTCATACCGAAATGAAAGCGAAAGCTCTAGCGCTTGCTATCACGAACCAATACTTTAATGGTGATCAAGCAGTTAACGCGAAAGGATTCGACGGTTTGAAAAAGCGTCTAAGCGGAAAGCAAGTCATCGAAGCGGGCGCTGACGGTGCACAATTAACGATTACCATGCTTGACGAACTAATTGATGCTGTAGAAGGCGAGCCAGATGCCTTATTCGTATCGAAGGCTATGCGCCGTGAAATTAAGCGTGTAATTCAAAACCACAACGGTTACAGCGAAGGTCAATACGACGCGTTTGGTCGTCCGGTAATGTCTTACGGTGGAATCCAAATCCGTACGATCGAGGACGATAACACAGGCGCAGCAATCCTTGGATTTAACGAAACACAAGGAACTGCGGCTAATGCTGGCTCAATCTACGCGGTTAAGTTCGGACCGGAGCAATATGTGTCAGGTCTACAAAATGGCGGCGTAAGCGTGCGTGACCTTGGCGAACTAAACGAAAAACCAGTATTCCGTACTCGGATCGAATGGTACGCAGGTATGGCGGTATTCCATCCGAAAGCTGCGGCTCGTTTAAAGGGCGTACTAAAGGCGTAATTAACGGCGGGCTTCGGCTCGCCTTTATTCTAAAACGGAGGGGATAGCGTGAAATATAAAATTCTAACTCCAAACGAGCAATATAACGGAGTTACCGAAGGAGTCGCGTTCGCAAATGGCGTAGGCCATACGGACAGTGAATCGATCAAAAATGTACTTGTAAATGACTATGGCTATTCATGCGAGGTTGCGAAGCCAAAAACACAAACGGAGGCAAAGCCGAAAAAGGCCTCCGGAAAGTAGGAGGTGGCGCTAATGGCGCTTAGTATTTCGGACGCTGACGTTTATATTTCGGAAAATGTAATTGATACGGAAGATTGGACGGACTCGGACGTTGAGCGAAAGCAGCGGTTACTAAATGTCGCCAATCGGACGCTTGTAAAACGGTTTAAGCAATATACGATTCCCGACAACGCCGTCTACGAATTTTCGGCGTACTTGGCTGCGGCATTTAACGATACGTACAAGTTGCAACAATACGGCGTCAAGCAATTCTCAATCAAAGGTATCGCGTTCACATTCGACGGCTCGCTTGCGAAAGACCTAAACGCACTAATCCCGCAATCAGTATTCGACCTAGTAGGCGAGGCAAATGGCGTAGTTCTTTCAAGGCAGCGGGTCGGAAGGAGTGTACGCTAATGGCGATACTACCGTTAAAACAAACCGTCACTATTAAGCGAAAAGGTGAAACCGACCGTTGGGGCAACGTAGTCACGCCCGACATTGAATTTACGCTGAAATGCCGTGTGGATGACGGCGCAAAGCTAACTCGACGAACTTCGCAACAGCCAGGCGCAGTCCAAACGCTGTCGGAAGAAGTCGTTAGCTCGGCGCAAATCCTTTTCGATAAGTTCGCGGACATACATTTGACCGACGAAATTTTATATACGGACGAGTCCGGCAGCACTCGCGTTTACCTGCCAATTAACGTAAATCGTGTTCGAGGGCTGAACGGTAAAGCGGTGCTGACGGAGGTGCTTGTATAGATGGCGGGCAATTTTAAAATTGACTTCGACTTGACGCGGTTAGTTCGAGCGATTGAGCGAACGCCTGACGCTGCGGCTCGCGGTGCGACTATCGGCATGCGTGACGTAAAGGACGATTGGATGCGGGAGTCTCGCGACGTGGCTCCGTTAGACACCGGAAACCTACGTCGGCAAATTAGCGGAAAAGTAGAAGGTGCGGGACTTAATACCGTCGTAGAGATTGAAGCCAATGCGATGACTAGCCGTAACTTCAATTACGCGTACTACATTCACGAAGGCGGTATGGCGGCGGACGGCAAATCATTAAGGCATCCAGGCACGGTCGAAAAGTTTCTCGACGAGCCGGCGGAGCAAAACGAAGCACGTTGGAAAGCGATGGTCGAGCGCGAAATAGAAGAACATTTACGGCGAGAGGGGTGGTAGTTTGGCGTCAGTTATTAACGAAATCGAATCGCTTGCGGAATTTATCGAGCCATTATTCGCAGGCGCATCCGTGCATTATCAGCAAATTCCGGTCGAGCCGAAGGTTAACTCGTTGATTTTGCGATATTTATCAAGTAACAACGCAACTGAAACGAATTACCACTACCGTATTGATCGCGAATATCAAATTGTATACTTCGCGCAAAACGAGTTTGCTTGCCTGCAAAAGTTCGAACAGCTTGAACGAAAATTGAACGATGTTTTAGTAATACCGTTAAAAAACTCCGACCGTTATTTGCGATTGGAGTTTTTTTCATTCTCGCAGCCGTTTAAGACGGAGAGCGGGACGGTAACTGCGATACTTGGAATCCTGCGGGTTAGCCTACGTGAGCCACGTACGCAGAATCCGTACAACAAGATAGGCCAAGTGCATGCCGAAATTCGTTCGGAAATTGGCGTCACAGTAACAAAAACAAATTGTTAACAGGAGTGATATACATGGCGAATGGAGGTCAGTGGGACCCAACCAGTCTCCCGATTCGACCGGGATTATACATTAATTTTGTCGAAGCGGCACTCGCACAAATTACGGGCGGTGCGCGAGGTGTCGTAGCAATTCCGTTGTTTGAATACGGAACAGCGCCGGCAGGAAAATTTACGACAATTGAAACGGAAAAGCAAGCGACCGACTTGCTAGGCACGTCGCACAATGACGCGGTTCTACGCGCGCTGGCGGGAGGCGCCAAAGAGGTGCTAGTCTACACAGTTCCCGAAATATCGGCCGGTTATACTGCGGAACAGCAATTCATTGATTTGCGAGACGCTTTCGAAGCACGTCCTTTTAATATCTTCGTCTACCCTGGCGAAATTAGTCCGACGGAACAAGACGCAACGTTAGCGTGGTGTCAACGCAACCGCGAAGAGGGCAAGCACTTCATGGTTGTATTTGGTGGAACGGCTGTGGAAGATCAAGACCCTACGGTCGGCAACGCGCGCTCAATCCGATTAGCGGACCTTTACGCTGTCAACTTGATTACCGGCGTTGTTTTAGCGGACGGTAGCGAATTGACATCGGCAGAGTATTCGACGTATATCGCGGGTCTAATCGCAGGCACGCCGATTAACAAGTCGATTACCTACACAGACCTTCCGGTCGCTGACGTGACTAAGCGTCTACGTAACAGCGAAATTAACGCGGCATTAACTAGCGGGTCACTCGTCCTTGTGCATGACGGACGGAAAGTTAAAGTCGAGCAGGGTATCGTAACGGAGTCGAACGCAAGCAAGCGCGGTAAGATTCGTATTATTCGCGCGAGACAGGCGATTTCGACCGACGTGCCAGCGACGGCTTGCGATAACTATGTCGGAAAGATTGACAACAACGAGGATGGTCAAATGGCGTTAATTAACGCGATCAAAGCGTATCTTGAGCAACTTGAGATAAACAACGTATTAATTGCGCCGATTGTAACGCTCGACCCACAGCGACCAAGCGTAGGGGATAGCGTATTCTTGGCGATTAGCTACGTAGAAGTCGATTCAATGGAACGTATCTTCTTAACAATTAATGTGTAAGGATGGTGAATAACGCATGTTAGACGCAAGTAAAGTACTCAACGGCTCGTTTGGTAAAATGTTTCATGATGGCGAGTGGCTCACTAACGTAACTCAAGCGGAGGCAACAATCGACATCGGAAAAGAGGAAGTTAAACGCGCTGGTACGAGATGGGTCGGACATAAGACGGTAAGTTTAACAGGCAGCGGCTCAATGACAGGCTATAAAATTACCAACGCGCTGGCCAAACGAATCGCGCAAATAATGGATGATGACCAAGGTGTATTTGTAACGGAATTAACGATGAAACTAGACGACCCCGAAAACCATGAAGGTAAAACGTGGATTCGGCTAAAGGGTGTGCAATTCGACAGCATCCCTCTACTAAAATACGAGGTGGGTAGTATTGTAGAGGACGAACTGCCGTTCACGATTAGTGGCGCAGAATATCTCGACTAAAAAGCGGGCGGGTGTATGCCCGCCTTATTAAATTACGAAAGTATGAAAGGATGACGCAAATGAGCGTATTAGACGCGTTTTTAAAAGCTGACACTAACCTCGAAAATGACGTTTATATTAAACGATTAGATACACATATCCGTATTAAAGCAATTGGCGACGAAAAGTTCGACGAGTTGAAGGAGCAAGCTACGCATTTTACCGGAACAGGGAAAAACCGTGAATCGGTATTCAAAGAAGATGAATTTACGAACCTATTACTCATTGAATCATGCGTCAATATTGACTTTGGCGATTCGAAGCTAATGGAAAAGCACGGCGTGAAAAGTGCCGAAGCTTGTTTACGTAAAGCCCTTTTAACCGGCGAAATCCTTCGATTACAGTCCGCAATCCTATCGCTAAACGGATTTGATGATGACTCGGAATTGTTTGACGAAGCAAAAAACTAATTAAGGCGGGAGGCGAAGCGTGGTACTTACATCGCGCTTATCAAATACACCATATCCCGCCTGACGAAATATATGCAAAGCCGAAAAGAACGCGTTTTCTCATGTACGCGTCGGATGATTTATTTGCGGAAGAAATGAAGAAAGGAGGAAAAGCGTAATGGCGATTAATTTACAAGCAGTTCTACGGCTTGATGGAAGCCAGTTTGCGAACCAACTGCGCCAAGTTCAGCGTCAGGTCCAAATGGCAAACCGCGTAATGCAGGCGGCAAGTACGGTTAATACGCAGTTAAGCCAATCGATGCGTACGACTAGCGCTTCGGCGCGAACATTCACGACGACTCAAGCGCAACTTAGAAACGCGATTCTACGAAATCGAACGGCTACGGGACAATTGGCGACCGCCCAAGCGGGGCTACAACAACAAACACAGTCCGTCGCATCTAGCGTAACACAAGCTGCGAACTCTGCTCGTACTTTTACCGTTAGTCAAGCGCAGTTACGCAACGCAATCCAACGTAACCAATCGTCAACTGCGCAATTAAGTTCGACACAATCGCAATTAAACCAAAATACACACGCAGCGAGTAACGCCACACAACATCTTTCGCAAAACGTGTCACGGACGTCGTCGTCTTTTAATTCGATTGGTCGAACGATTGGCGGAGCGATTCGGGGCATTGGCAGTATGACAACGGCAGTCGTAGGGCTAGCGGGCGCATATGCCGGATTACGTGGCGCAGAAAAGGTGTTCAGTTCGACGATTGGCGAAGCGGCGAAATACGAACAGTCAAAGATCACGATTAGCGCAATGCTGAACGATGAAAAACTCGGCAAGGACTACATGAAGTTAGTCGATAGTTTCGCGATAGACTCGCCGATTATGGACTCGCAGCGGATGCTCGCTAACTCGAAATCCTTTCTAACGCAATCGAAGGACATGAAACAACTCGAAAAAATGTGGTCGTTAGCTGAACGTATGGCTGCGATTGACCCGTATCAAGGGGTCGAAGGTGCGGTATTCGCGTTGCGTGAAATGTTCTCCGGCGACGCAATTTCGATGGTTCGACGATTCGAAATGCCTAAGAAAGTCATGAACGAAATCAAGAAGATGGACTTAGCGGACCAATTAGTCGCGTTAGATAAGTATTTCAACAAAATCGGTATGACGCAAAGGCTTATCGATGACATGGGCGGAACAACTCTCGGAGTATGGGCGCAAATCAAAGAGCAGACAAACGTTATCCTGCGAACCATGGGTCAGCCTGCGCTAATGAAAATTAAGGAGTTCCTTAACGGCGTTAAAAGTGGGATGGCGTCAGTCAAAGAGGTCATAGCGAATCGGAACTTCTTCACGCCGGAGGAATTTAAGAAAAACCTCGATCGCGCGATGATGTTCGAACGTTTCAAGGAGACTGGAGCGAAAATTCTCGAAAATGTTGCGAGCGGCTTTATTAGTGCCACGAAGACTATTGGCGGATGGATTGAATCGATTCAGAAAAACGGTGATTTCCAAAAGCAGACGACACTATTCGGAAAGGTAAAATGGGTAATCGGCGACGTGTACGACAACTTTGTCGAGTGGCTTGACGGTGGCGGACGTGACAAAATCGCAAAGACGGTCAGCGATATGATTCAAATATTAACCGCGAGCGTTGAAGCGTCAGCGGAAAGCATTATAACTATCGGTACTCGAATCGGTAGCGGTATTTTTGAAGGGATTGCGTCGGGGTTAAAGAGTCAGCTGGACGAGTCGTGGATTGCGCAATTAATATCGGACCCGGTAGGCTTCGTTATTAAAAAAGCGACCTTCGGTAAAGTCGACCCGTACAAAGACCATCAAGCAGTACTTGATAAACTTGCGAAAAGTGACGCGGAACGAAAAGGACGAAGTCAGCCTAAAATTCGTACCACCGGAAATATACCGAAGAGAAACGGCGGACTTGACCGCGTACCATACAACGGCGCCTTGTACTCGTTACACAAAGACGAAATGGTACTTCCGCGTGGAGAAGCAGCAGCTTATCGAGAAGGTGGACGAAGTGGCGGCGGGGTGACAATCACGGGCAATACGTTTAATGTTCGCGAAGAATCTGACATCGACAAGATTGCGGAAGCGCTTTACATGAAAATTAACGGAGCAGTGGAGGCGGGTGCGTAATGGCGGTAGAGTTTTGGTTATCGTATAACAACGGCGCAGAAAAGTTACGACTGCCTGTCAACCCTGCAACGTTGAACGTAAAATCACCGTTCGAGAATACGGACATCAGCATTACTCATTTCGGCGAGTATACGGTAATTGGCGAGCGCGGCGCGGCGGAGTTTTCATTCGAATCGTTCTTTCCGAAGCACTATAACGAAACTTATTGCGAATATGCCAGTTTCCCAATGCCTTCGGAGTGTATACGGACAATTGAGAACTGGCGCGACAAACGGAAGCCGTTGCGATTTATCGTGACCGGTTCAAACGTAAACTATGCCGTCACTATTCGAGACTTTAGTTACGAAGTTCAGCGGGCAGGCAGTCCTGGCGACATTTATTATTCGCTGTCGCTAAAAGAATATCGATTTTTAGACACGGGCGCAACTCCGAAAGATGTGACGGCGAAACCGAAGGCTGCAGGCAAACAGCGACCACCGGTCATAAATAAAGGCGCAACTAAGCAGGCGCAAAGTTACACGGTTAAGTCCGGCGATTCACTGTCGAAAGTGTTTGGCAAGGACTGGCCGAAGATTTATGAAGCAAATCGGGCGGTTATCGGCAATAATCCGAATTTAATCTATCCGGGGCAAAAGTTGGTGATTCCGTCATGACACAAAAGTTACGCGTTATTTATTATCACAACAACATGGTTCGCGACCTTGCAGGACTTGTTAAAGACGTCGAAGTGAGTGGCGATACGGCGCAAGCTTTTCGCAGTTGTTCTATTTCGCTGAACAACACGCGCGACGGACGTAAGTACTCGATACTTTTCAAAAATGGCGGCGAGATTCGCGTCCATTACGGTAGTGTCGAAATCTTTCGCGGAATCCTATTCGGAACGTCAATCGACTCAACCGGCGCGCAGTCATTAATGGCGCATGATCCTAACGTTTACTTAACGAAGAATAGCGATACCGTGCGATTTACCGGCAAGACGGCTACGCAAATTCTATCGACCCTTTGCGGAAAGTACGGCATCCAAACGGGCGCGCTCGCCAACACACGCCATGTGATTCCGCGATTTATCGTGCGTGGAAAGACGTTGTATGACATCGTAGTTACCGCGCTAACTGAAACGCAAAAGGCGACAGGTAAACGCTATCGTTTTCGCAATATGGCTGGCAAGTTAGAACTTGTCGAGGTGACAGCGCAAACGAAACGGCTCGTCCTCGAAAACAAGCGCAACATAATCGACGCGTCATTTTCGGAATCGATTGACGAAGTGAAGACTCGCGTCAAATTGACGGGCGGCGACGAAAATAAGCCGGTCACATTCGAGGTTAGTTCGCCAAGTACGTCAAAGTACGGAATCATGCAACATTACGAGCATAAAAGCGACGTCAAGTCAGCGAAAGAATTAAAGCCGTTAGCCGACGCTTTGCTCGCCGAATTATCGAAACCGAAGCAAGAATTTAGCGTAACAGCTATCGGAGATATAGACGTAGTAAGCGCCACTTCCG
Source organism: Cytobacillus massiliigabonensis (assembly GCF_900199725.1). Taxonomy (GTDB): domain Bacteria; phylum Bacillota; class Bacilli; order Bacillales; family Cytobacillaceae; genus Cytobacillus; species Cytobacillus massiliigabonensis. Next base: position 36,664 of record NZ_LT904900.1, read on the forward strand.
TAGTAGCGGACGAAGCTATGACCGGCATCAAGGGCGTTTTTTATGTTGCGTCCGATTCGCATAGATTCGATGCATCCGGCTTGCATACTATGACGCTCCAATTAACGCGTGAACTTGAATTAACGCAAATTGAATATGAGCCACCGGTTGAACCAAAGCCGAAAAAGAAGAAGAAAAAGGAGGCGGAAAAGGATGACGAAGAGAGTTGACCACGAAGGAAGCGTGTACTCGAAGTTCGGGCAATTAATACGCGATGTCGGCTATTCCAAACCGGTAAACATCGAAATAGCAACGGTCGTCGAGGCGCCTCCTAATCTTCGATTAAAACTCGATGCGGACGGGCTAGAACTTGAAAAGGACGATTTAGTAGTCGCCGAACACTTGACGCGCCATGACCGTATTATTTCGATTAATTACGAGTATCCCAAAACGTGGAATATAGTCAGTGACATCGGCGACATGCAGAAAGATGCGGGGTCCTCGCGTAATAACATCAGCCATGCAGACTCCGTACCATACGAAAAGTTCTTAATGCAGAACGCAAAGCTAACGTTTGAGGATGTTTTAAAGCCGGGGGATCGTGTGATTGTCGCATGCTTAGACGAGGACATGATTTACGTCGTACTCGATAGGGCGGTGTGGTACTAGTGGCGGACTTAATGCCGAACAATCAACCGGAACTACTTGACGCATACTTAGACGCGGAAGCAAACGCCCAGCCCGAACCTTCGCTGACTTATCGTATTAATTTCGGTAACAGCCGACTAGGCGGCGGAATGGTCGACGAACTCGACGCAATAAAACAGTACGTAGTCAAAGCGATACTCACCTGTCGCGAGCATTTTCACATTTACTCGGACGATTACGGATGCGAGCTAGAGACGCTTATTGGTAGCGACGTGACCGAGGCTTTTATCCAATCGGAATTACCGCGAATGGTTCGCGAGGCAATTATATTTGACGATCGAATAATTGACGTAACAAACGTATCGGCGGAACGCGAGGGCGACGCCGTTTTTATTGTGGCTACCGTTGAGTCTATTTACGGAGAAGTCACGCAGGAGGTGACGATTTAATGGCGTATGAAACTCGAACAGCGTCCGCAATATTGGACGAAATGAAAGTGGTCGTACGTGACGACGTTGATAAACGCGAAGGGTCAGTCGTTCACGATATGCTAGCACCACCGGCGGAACAAATCGAAATGCTAGACTTCGAACTTGCAGCGATATACCTGAACGGTTTTGCAGACACGGCGGACTTGCCGTATTTAATACGAAGGGCTGCAGAAATGGGCGTCGATTGGAAAGACGCAGTTAAGGCGCAAGGGGTCGTTACAATCACGGGTACAGACGGTTTACTCGTGCCGGCAGGCTTTCGCGTTTATACGGACGCGGGCGTTTATTTTCAAACGATAGCAGACGCGACACTAAGCGGTGGCACAGCGACAGTTGCCGTCGAAGCGGTCGAAGGAGGTATCGCTGGCAATATTGGTCCTGCGGAAATTACGCAATATGAAAACACAGTCGCGGGCGTAACTGACGTTACTAATGCCGAAGTGTTCACTGGCGGAATTGACGCCGAGACGAAAGAATCGTTACTTGCGCGTTATTTACTAAAAGTTCGCAAGCCGATAACGTCGGGCAACGTTTATCACTACGAAAAGTGGGCGACAGATGTCGACGGCGTGGCAACTGCGAAAGTGTTTCCGTTACATGCGGGAGCCGGCACGGTCAAAGTCGTTGTGGTCGCGGCAAACGGTCGAGCGCCAACGCCGGACATTATCGCAAATGTGGCGGAACACATCGAGGCGGAGCGACCAATCGGCGCAACAGTGACCGTCGTGCCTGTCGTAGAAGTTGCGATTAATATTAGTGCAAAACTAACGCTTGCCGGAGACTTATTGCCAGTCGATGTGCTAGACGCGATTAAGACGTCAGTCGGCGCTTATTTGCTGACGGCGGCACAGTCGGGCATTGTCCGATATGCGCGCGTTGGCGAGGCGTTGCTTGAAGTTAACGGCGTACTAGATTACGAGTTACTAACGATTAACGACGCAACAGCAAACGTGCCTATTGCGGAAGATGCTGTCGCAGTAGTTGGCGAGGTGGTATTAACATGACGCGAGTTAAACGTGATTTAACGGATGCCCTGCCTCGGTACTACGACGACTCGCCCGAAGTCGAAGCGATTATGTCGGCAAACGCCGAGCAGGTCGATAAAACGCGGATAAAGGCACGGGCAACGACCGATCAGTTTTACGTCGGCACGGCAACAAACGGACTTGACGATTGGGAGCGCGTGCTTGACTTGCCGCCACGTCCGAACTCGTCGCTAGAGTTTCGCCGAAACCGCATTCTCGCGCGACTTAACGGAACAGCGCCGGCGACAGTCGCTTATTTGACAGACGTGGTAAACGCTTATGTAGCGGACAAATCAGCGCGAATAATCGAGTACAACGGCGAGTATCGATTCGAAGCGGAAATCCCATTGAGTGAAAATATTTCGTTTAACACATCGGAAATTCAAGAAGCTGTAAACGAGGTTAAGCCGGCGCATTTAGCATTCGATTTAGTCGGCTCTATTCGCGAAGGCATCGTGTTAACCGAATCAGCGTACACGTTTGAAGTGCCTTATCGCATATGCGACACGTTCCGAACGGACGATGCGCAAGGAATCGCTGACCGAGTCGAGGCTAAGTTAGGCGTGCAAGAGTACAATTTCGCGGTGAATTACCCGATATGCGGTGAATTTTATGCAAGCGAAACGGAGGCGATTTAATGGCAGTTACGGATTTATACGTAGACGAAACGCTTAATTACATGCGGACTTTGGCGAAAAAAGCGCAAGTGACGATTGACGGCGTTGAGCGCGAATACGAAATCTTTAAAACGCTAGTCGAGGGGCGAACGGTTAAACACTTCGTTTACTTAACGAATGAAACAGGCACGATTACAAACGCGAAATTGCAGGACGGACAAGGGCGCGATTTACAGCATCGAACGTACAACGTGCGAAAAGGTCCAGACGGCTTCGTGGTTGTGTTCGTTATTACTATCAGTATAAAGGAGGCGTAAGGATGACGACAAATCCGTACATCAAAACGGAGTGGTTCGACCATATTGTTGACGTTACGAACGGTCAAATCATACAGGACGGCACGCGGTTTAACGCAAGTCGCGCGAACAATATCGAAGAAGGCATATACGAAGCGTACAACTGGCTAGTCGAGCATGAAAATCGATTACTGCGCATGCAAGTGTTGCTCGAACTTGACGGACGGGCGCCGGGGAACAGCGGAGCATTTTCAGACACACTCGACGGCTCGACGAATAAATTGACGAAGCAAATCGCGATTGCGGATATTACGCAGGCAGTTTCGGCGGGGGCTACGGTGCTGACTGTCGATAACTCGATGGGGTTCGTACCATTTACGGAAGTGTCCGTCTACGACTCTACTAATCGCGAAGATGTACTCGTAACTGCGATAGATGAATCGAGTAAAACGGTGACGGTACAAGCGTTGACAAATGCGTATGTAAAGGGCGCGAAGATTGCGCGTTCAAATTCGAAAGTGGACGAGATTAACAAACGAATGCTGATCGGCGAATGGGGAACATTCAACGTGTCAGTTAGCGAGGTGATTTAGTAATGGCGTGGGAATCTGTAATTTCAATGTCAACGGGCACGCTGTACCCCTATAACTATGATTGGGAAAACTACAATTACAAATTGAAAAATACAAACCCCATCACAAATAGTTCTTCCCAGATACATTATATTACTGATGCAGTTTTGGGGAGTAGTAAGTTATTAACATTTATTAAAGGATTAGAGGAATACGCGCTTAATGGATTTCCTAGTGACGCTGTAAAGCCATTCACTATTTTTGCGGATACACCTTATATTGTTTTGCTTAGAGAACCAAAAAACGCAGCGCCAACCCTAACGTTAAACACGTCTGACAATCGTACGCTCTACGAAAACGACACGTTCCTAATTGACGGACAAGCAACTGACGCGGACAATGGAAACATCGTCAACGTAAAGTACTCGATTAACGGCGGCACGGCACGCGCGATTGCTACAGCGATTTCCAACGGCTCTGCACCAATTCCGTACAGCAAATCGCTGACGTTCAAAGGCGGAAAACTGTACGACGGCGAATCGCTAATCACCGAAGCACTCGGCGAAGGTACAGCGCACACGCTGAAAGTTTGGGCGGAGGATGACAAAGGCGGTAAATCGGCGGAACAAGTTCGCTCGTTTTACGTTGTGCCAAACCGACCGGCAACCTTAACGATTAACCCTGTCGAACAAAAAAGCGGACTCATTAACAACGATAGCATTACGATGACAGGCAGCGTAAATGACCCGGAATCTCAAAACGTAATCGTCAAGTACAAGATTGGCGGCGGTGAATTTATCGAGATTTATAACGGTCCGAGCGGTGCTTTTTCGTTTGACCTAAAACTTGCGGACTTAGCGGCGGGCGCGAATCAAATAACGCTTCAAGCGATCGATTCGTACAACTTCATTACGTCGAAAGCGCTGACGGTAACTAAGGCCGCCAACAATACGGCGTTGCTCGATTCAAATGTTCGCTACTCCGTTGTCCCTCCGAAAGGCACGGCGCAAGGCATTATCGTATGGGTTCAACGCGAAGTTGGCGACTTAACGGTTTCCGCAAACGTCTCCATGCGAATGAACGGCGAACAAGAATCGTTCCAAGCGATGACCCTTTCGAACACGGCGCCAGTTGCGGACGGCATCGTCGAGGACGAGTTTACGTTCGACGCAGGCTCGGCGAAGGAGCAAATCGTCATCGAATTGAACTTACATCGCGCAGACCCAACGTCAACAGCGGCGGTCAAACTTATTTCGGGGGTGCTTAACTAATGAGCGTATTATTGCGTAGAAAACGGCTGCCGGACGGTTCGTTCGGCGAGCTGGAAAAAGTATTCGAAGGCGAAACGGAGGCCGAAAAGCTTGCGCAACTCAAAGACGACTTAGATAACGCGATTATCGAATTGTCGATGTTAATTGCGATGCAACAAGGCGAAAGGAGTGGCGTTTAATGTTTACGGATAAATCAGCGGTAGTTAAAGCGTGGGTACGCAAAATCAACGAAGGGGCGGTGACATACGACGATGTGCCGGCTCTTTTTAATTTGCGCGACATTGTTGGCGATGTTTTGGACGTTAAGGAGGATGAGGCGAATGTTTAACGAAAACAGCGTAGTTGTAAAGGTGTGGTTTACGGCGGTACTCGCAGGCACTTACAAATATTCGGACGTGCCGAATTTGTCAAACTTGCGCGAGGAAGTCGGCAAAAAGTTAACGCAGATTGGTTACGACATTACCGAGCCGGCGGGGGTGTGATCGCGATGGACTTATCGAATCCGGACGTAATTAAATACCTTCTAACACAGGGGCCTTACGCAGTATTATTCGTCGGGCTCCTTATTTACGTAATGAAAACGAACAAGGAACGGGAGTCGCGATTACATGACTTACTCGACAAGTTTAGCGAAAAGTACGACGTGGTAATCGAAGAACTTCGCGGCATCAAATCGAAGCTAGGAGGCGATTAAATGACGCTGAAAATTATGCTAGATGCGGGGCACGGACCAAACACGCCAGGCAAGCGGTCGCCCGACGGCAGCCTGCGCGAGTTTCATTTTAACAGCCGTGTCGCCGACGTCATGCGAGCGGAGTTGGAAAAATACGAAGGGGTGACGGTCTATTTCGCGCATGAACAATTACGAGACGTGCCGTTAAAGGAACGGACGGACAGGGCGAACAAACTCGGCGTCGATGTATACGTAAGCCTTCACGCAAACGCAGGCGGTGGCACGGGCATTGAAACGTTCGTGCATCCGAAGAGTAGCGCTAAGTCTCGCGAAGTCGCGAAAGCTATTCAAGCTGCGCTAATTAAAGCGACGGGCATGGTCGACCGTGGCGTTAAGACTGCGGATTTTCACGTCTTGCGCGAAACGGACATGCCGGCGGTACTTATCGAGCATGGCTTTATGGACAACGCGGCAGACTTGCCGAAATTAAAGGACGACGCGTTTCGAGTGCTTTGTGCGAAGACAAACGTTAAGGCACTCACGCAAGTTTACGGACTAAAACGAAAAGGGGCGGAGCTAGTGGAGAACAACGACGTGGCGGGTCATTGGGCGGAGCAATCGATTAAAAAGGCGATTGCGAACGGAGTAATGTCGGGCTATCCTGACGGCACATTCGGCGTAAATAACCCGATGACACGAGCGCAATTTGTAGCGGTGCTTGACAAATTAGGACTACTCGACAGGGGGACGAAATAATGGCGAAACAATCGAAGCAAACGAAGTGGAAGAATTACGGGCTGTGGGTAGCGGTGGCTGCGTTGCTCGGCATGTTGTTACAGGACGCAGGCGTGGCGTTGTCGCCCGAAAAGTATCAAAGCTATGTTGACGCGGTGCTAACGATTCTTATTCTCGCGGGCATCGTCAGCAATCCGGCGGTTGGCAAGTGGTTCAAGGACGGCAAGAAGGACGAATAAAAACGAAATAAAACGCAGTAATAGCGAATCCTATCGTTTATTACTGCGTATACATATATAGGGAATACATGCTATAATTAGGAAATATTACATATGGGATGGTGGCTTTTAAATGAGGGTAAATGTTGGAATTATCACGGTTATACTTCTATTATTAAGCGCATGCTCCACTCAGGATATAGAAACCTCGTCGAAACTGGCAGAGGTTGAGAATGAGAAGGTAGAAAAATCGGAAGAAGAAAACGACATTATCTATAAAGTCGGGTGGAGTGACGATAAGTCAGGCGTCATAACAACCATCGACCATGTTGTTATTGAAGAGCAAGAAGATACGTTAAACGGTGAGACATTTAATGCGCTATTCGTTCATTTTAAAATTCAAAACACAGCTGATGAGCCGTTAACTACCTATCCCAATCAAGGAAAGTTAGTTATAGGAGAAACGCAAATTAGTGCGGACATGTTAGGAAGCGACGACATAGGAGGCGAGCTCCTTAATGAGGTAACCAAAGAGGGGTATATTGCATTTGCGTTGCCGGAAAATATAAAAGCTGACGCATTAGGTGAAATCCGACTAGTATGGTCGCATTACGCCGACCTACTTAACGATAATAAATACGACGTAACCTTAAAACTAAGTAAACTAACGCCCTAACCTTCGTGGTTGGGGCGTTTTTTTGTGTTAGATATATTTTATTTAATTATTTATAATTTTACATTCCGAAATAATCGTCCGGAGGCACGTCATGCCCCAGCGCCTTGATCGCGCGTTTTACCTTCTGAACGGTTTCAAACTTCGGTCTGTAGTCGAAATCATTACATAAGCGGCTGATTGTCGCACGCCCTAGCTTCGCTTTTTCCTCGATCTCTATTTGCGCTATTCCCTTCCGATCAATCCAACGGCCAAACTTCGTCCTACGTTTACCTAGTCCAAACATTCGCGTCACTCCTAGCGTTTTTAGGAGTAGTCTCGTCCAAAAAGTCCGTTTTTAAACATCGTGCAAAAAACAGACATAACGGACAATCAGCGCACCATACCTTTTACTATTCCGAATAAAATTCCTGCCTAGAATTGCGAAAGGAATAGCGGAAACTCTTACGCATCAATAGTCGTAAGCTTGTCCGTTTCCTTCCTTTTCGCTGGGACTATTCTATGAATAAAAGGTGGTGTTGCTTATGTTGTTCGAAGTGCTTTCGTCGGTTGTGGTCGGTGGGCTTGTCGGCGCGTCCTACTTACACCAACTCGGACTAGGCGGTAATGACACGCGAAACATTATCCGAATTGCGGCAAACGCAGGACTTGTCGCAAAAGACGGTACGCAGATACGTCCTTTTCGCCGGACAAATAAAGGTGCTTTCGTTGAATACGTGTTTCAGCTTCCGCAAGGTCTATCGTCGCAACAATTCCGTGATAAATTAGACCGATTCCAGGACGGACTAAACGCAAAACGACGTGTACTCGATGTTTCGATGGCGGACTTGCGAGTGATTAACTGGCGAAGTCGTGACGTTGTTTCGCAACTCCGGGAACTAGCGTCGAGAAAGAAAACGGAACATAAGGAGGTTGAAATCGAGTTTGACGGCATGTTGAAATTTCGCGTTTATAAGGAGCCATTAACGGAGTTCTTCGAAATAGACGAATCGCTTTTCGCATCATTAAAAGGATGGCAAGTTCCCGCGGGCATGAGTCGGCAAGGGTTGTTAAAGCATGACTTCGATAAAATCGCGCACAGTTTAATTGGAGGTTCGACCGACTTCGGAAAGTCCAACGTTTTAAAACTATGGATTACGACGCTCATTCACCGCAAGCCTAACGATGTTAAATTTACGCTAATCGACCTAAAGGGCGGGCTGTCATTTTCACGCTTTCGCAAAGCTAAACAGGTCGAAATTGTTGCGAAGAATGCGGAAGAAGCGCTCGAAGCATTGCAAGCCGTTCAAGAACGCATGAATAAAACGATGGACTATCTCGAAGCAAACGGATTCGAGGACGTAAAGGAGGCCGGCATAAAAGAACGCTATTTCACGTTTATTGACGAAGCCGCCGACATCGCAGACGATTCAAATTGCGTTGATATAATAATCGACATCGCAAGACGCGGAAGGGCAGCGGGCGAGCGTTTGGTTTACGCGACACAATATCCTACGGCTGAAACGATCGACTCGCAAATTAAACGAAATTGTATCGGACGTCTATGCTTCGTTCTTGATACTGGGATTGCGAGTAAGGTCGTTATCGACCAAGAAGGTGCAGAGAAGTTGCCGTTAGTTCAAGGGCGGGCAATTTATAAGAAGGTAAAATGTACGGAAATTCAAACGCCTTATATTAGTAATAAAACGATTGATCGCATTATCGGGCCACACATTACGTTCAAGTCACGCAAGGAGGATGATACGAATGCAAGCAACGGTAGCAAAAGAGCAGCGCCAGGAAAACATTCTCTTGTCGTTGAAGAAATTGGGCTTTCTTAGTAGGTCGCAAATTCAGCGATTACACAGACTCGGAGGCGACCGAAACGCTAACCGAATATTAAGCGATATGAGCGATTATCTGAATACGGTTAGGCTAGGCGAAAACATCTACTACTTGAACGCTACTGGACGTGAGCGCGTCGGAGCATCGAAAGTATTAAAAAAGACGCATCAAATAACGCATCATCTAATGCGAAATAGTCTTTATTTGGCGCACGGTTGCCCGTCGACATGGAAAAGCGAAGTTAAATTAGCTGTCAAGAATGAAGTAACAGTGATTGCAGACGCCATATTCACGATGGCAGGTCGTTATTATATTTGCGAAGTTGATAACGCGCAGAAAATGAACGAAAACAGGGCGAAACTAGCAAAGTATCGCAGGCTATTCGAATTGGGCGTATTTGAAAGGTCACCGAAGTTTATTTGGATTACGACGACGGAGTACCGCCGGAAGCAGTTAGCGAAAATATGTGAAGGTTTTGACGCGAGAATTTATACGAGAGGTGATTTCGATGTTTAAGCGTAAAGTTGAAACGATGTCCGTTAAGGAGTTTTTGAGCCGGAGTGATTTAACATCAGTGCAGAATTGCACTAAAGTTAGCGAGCACGTACTCGCATTTGATAAGCGCAAAGGGTACTTCGGAGTACCGGTTAAACCAATCGTCAAAGCCTGCGTAACTGCTGGCGTCATTGTCCTGTCGCTATCATTTGGCGATGTATCGCTCGCTGCAGCCGGTGCGGTCAACGGAGCAGTCACCGCGAAAGTAGTCGGAGCGTTCGCGCCACTTGTCGAGTTGGTCAAGGCGTTGAGTTATCCGATTTCGCTCGTTATGATGCTTGGCGGCGGGTTATTCGTGATGGTCGGTAATGCGGACCGTGGCTTCGGAATGATTCAAAAAGCCGGGCTGGGCTACGTGTTGGTGCAAATGCTTCCGTTGTTGATGGACTTACTAGTCGAGATTGCGAAGTCGTTGTAAAAGAACGTTTGTTCGCGTATAATATACGTAAAACTAATCGGAGGTACTGCGAATGTTAAAAGAACGCGGCATGAAGAAGTGGCAGGGCTTTATACTACCGGAGCAAGTCGAAGCGATGGCGTGGCTTGCCGACGAAATGGCGAAAGTTGATAAGCCGGTTGTCGACGAATACCAGCGTATCGATTTCGACTCGCGCGTCGATTTCGCCATGGAGTTCAACTTGCCGGTGGAATTTACGGTGTGGACTGCGGGAAGATTTTCGAAAGTAAACGGGTGGGTGAAGTACGTTGATATGATTGCGCAACAGTTTCGCGTAAAA
>NZ_LT904902.1:0-345288 GCF_900199725.1 Cytobacillus massiliigabonensis
TGGTAATTACGCAGAGGACGAAGGCGAGCGCTGAGAATGCGATTAGTAGTTCGTTCATCCGAGCCGCACCGCCTTTATAATAGGAAGTTGTTGCGTTTGACTGGCGTCGTAGTTTCGGACACCGTCGCGCTTCAATTGGTCAACTTTTCGCTCAAAATCGGTTTTAATTTCCGCGATTGGGGCATAATATTTATTAACAGCGCAATTTTGGCGCATCACGATCGACCTCCACTTGATAATTTTGTCGAATTGCGTTATTATTACAGTTGTGTAAAATGCTATACGTATTACCGTATAACGTTTATAATGTAATCGAGGGAATAGGTCGCATTGCCTAAATGACCTACTCCGCTCATAGATTAAAGCGCAACTAAATAGTCGTGATAATCTCCGAACTGTTTAGTGTCAAATTTGCCCGCCAGGCGATTTAATGCGCGAATAACTTTCGAATGGTGAAATCCTAATTCCTTCGCGATTGCCGTCGCTGTTGGTTTCGGATGATTGAGGAACGCTTCAACGATTGCCGTCGTTGTTTCGTCCTCGCCGTTCACGAGAAAGCCGATCAGTTGCCGCTGGTCGGTTTTTCGTTTGGATAGAACGTGTTCTTCCAGATTAAATTCCGATGGGATTTCGAAGTTTGCCGTCTTCTCGTCCTCGGTTTCTAATTCGAACACTTCTACTTCTCTTCGCTTTTTAATTTTTCTTAACATAGATTTGAATCCGTTGTATAAAGAAACATGAAATACTTCTACAAAATTCCCACCACGTTTACCGATATACTCTATTACCTTTATAACTGTATCATCAAATAAAGCTTCCACCTCATGAGCATCTATCATTCTGGAATTGTATTCCCATCGAGTTAATGTTTTCCTATACTCACTTAACAATTCCCTTCTCGCTCTAGCAAACACCTTCTCGTTTCCTTTCGTGAGATAATCATTAAATAGATCGTTAATATAATACTCTCTTAGTTTTTTCACTTAATTCTCCTCCTTGTTAATTAGTAGGACGCTGCAAATTACTAGTTCGCGCATTCCATTTAAAATAATTTCAGGTACGTAAAATAACTTACTAACAATTTAAATATATCATCCAAATTTACAAATCTATGGAAAGTTTAGTGTTTTTTATTATTTAAAAAAAATTAAACTGAACATTCCGAATAAAAAAAGAAAGAAGGCTACTAGAACCTTCTTTCCTGTGCTTGGGATATATTTTATTTTACTTTGTTAATTAATGCCCACCTGTTCCTGGGTCGTTTGATGCTACAGTAACGTCGTTGGCTGAAACCGCTGCAGCTCCTCCGAATAAGATTGCGATCGCTAATACTAAACCAATAATTTTTTTCATTAATAAACATCCCCTTTTTAATCATTCATTAGCAAGTCGGCCATATCCTTGTAAGACTTGTCGTTCTTTAAGTGCTCATAAGGAAGGTTTGCGTAGAACTTGTCCCCTTTTTTGTTAACGAAGAATATCAGTGATTGCATAAATAGCGATTTGTCACCTGTCAGCAGTCCTTTGTAGTATAATTTAAAACCGCTTATCCCATTTGTCGCGATTGATTCTTCGATCAGGTTTAGTCCTAACAGCTTGTCCCCCATATGCGCTTCGTAATGAGCTTTTTCGGAAATGTCGTTTGTTTCGGGTTGTTGTTCGTGTTTTTTCCAAACGTTTTTTATGAAAGGAATATCATTTTCCTCTACTATTCGTATCTCGGAAGTTCTTCCTGCTATTTTCAACAAATCCCGATGTCTCTCGATGTACCCCAAGCACATCTCGTAGTTGTCGAACAAGTACGACATCCCTAATAAGTAGGACGCATTCGCTGTAAAAGTCGCGCTCAAATTTTCGGAAATAATTTCCTCTGCGTATTTTCTTGCTTCAAATTTATTGTTAAACTTGTATAGGTGTATGTAAGCAAGGACTTCTTTATATCGCATAGTGTATGATTGTTTAATGAACTCTTCTTTAATTCTATCTAAACTTACATCTACACCACTGATTAAAGCATTCATCGTACTGTATTCTCTCATTTTATTTCTACACCATATTTCAGTTATTATAATGAGAGTTTTAATTTCGATTGTTTTCGGGGTAAATGTCCGAATTTCATTTAAAACATCAGATGGATTTGTGTTACTTAAGTATTTGAGTAATATAGAATAGCCCTCTGCCCACTCTAATAAAGCGCTATTTGTATGTTGCTGTTCTATCTTTCTGATCAATTTTTTAAGTTCCGGCAATTGTCTATTTATCGCGAGAAACTCTAATGCGTATCTGATATTTTTGGGTTGTGAGAATTTCAGACAGGTATCTTTAAAAATGGATACATAATTGGATTTGAAAACAAATTTAGCGATTTTTAATAAGCTATTGAAATTCAACTCCGAATTACCTGACTTTGCTTGAGATAGTGCGCTTTTTGTTAGGCCAGCTATTTCCGCAATATCTTTCCATGTAATTTTAGTTTCTTGAGAATCAAGCACTTCTTCGACAATTGCTAACATAGTCAGTTTTCACATCCTTAAAAATGGTCTGTCACTTTGATTGATTTTAGTATACAATAAATGTGTACAAAAGGGAACATTTATTTTTGAAAGGAGGTAAATTTCCTTGATTAGCTATCAACCGCTATTTAACACGCTTAAAAAGAAAGGTATGAAAATTAGTGATTTGAGGGGAGACATTCTTAACTCGAAAACTATTGCGAAAATTAATAGAGGAGAGTCTGTTAACCTTACAACAATAGAAAAGTTATGCCTTCGCCTGGATGTAGATGTTGAAGATATCATATCTATTGAGAAACAGTAAAAAGTCCTATATAATCTACATAACCTCTAATTTTGGAGGTGGTCTTACGTTTAAGGTCGGGAGGTGTCGTATTCAAGACCTTCTCGATGCGCGAGGAATGACACAACAAGATTTAGCCAACAAGACCGGATATTCAAAACAGTACATCAACGATAAAATTCGAAGTCGTGGTAAAAACGGCATGTGGGTCGCTACTGCCAAGACTATTGCCGAAGGTATCGGCTGTACTGTTGAAGAATTATACGAATGGGAGCGTGTCGAAGAGGATTCTTCTTACGACAAAGAAAGAGGTAACGGCTGACGGTTTTTGCCAGCCTTACCGCAGGCACAAGTACGTTATTTAACGTATTTTCACTTTAAGTCCGCCAACACTTTCCGACTTTTCAAACGCACTCTGCAACGCTCCCACTCCGCGCTTACATAACGCCTCATTCGCGTCCTTAAACTCTGCATCTATATACGCTTGCCTAATGCGTACATATCCCGTTAATTGTTCCTCGACTTGCCTTCGTAATTTCGCGCCAGCATTATCGTTATCCGTTGCGATAATTAATTCCTCGATCGGCGACCGCTTTATTATGTCCGCTTGAACTTCGCTGAAACTCGCCCCACCTATCGCTATCGCTGCGTAACCTGCCTGCCGCCAACTCATAGCGTCAATTTCCGCTTCACACAAGATTGCCGTCTTATGTTTCGCTAATTCAATTCCGTAAACTAGCTCGCGAATAGGCGTCGCCCCTCGATGATACCAAAACAATTTTCCGTAAACTGTGCGAAATTTCACACTACGCAGGCGCCCATTTGGGTCACGCCATGGAATGACCGCCGCTCGACTTTTCGCATCGTATAGCACGCCAGCCTGTCGTTGGATTTCCACACTTATTCCGCGTGATTCCAAGTACGAATAGTCCTCGACATAACCGCTCAATATCTCGTCGCCCAACGGTTGCCGCCGCTGTTTGAGTTTTAGACGTGGCGGTATAATAATGATATCGGTTGTGTCCCGCGCAAATCCATAGGCGTTTAGCAGGTATTCTTCCGTTTCGCCGTAGGTCTCATTACGTAAAAATGAAAGCAGTTTCACGAGGCCGCCGCTTGCCCACTCGCTGTCATATGCGCCTGAATCGCTCCAAGTGCCCGCTGGATAGTCGCCATACGGTTCTAGCCTGACGAAGAAACTCGGCGTTTGATCGTAGCGAAACGGGCTTGCTGCGAGTAGTTTGCCGCTTGTCCAACGCGGCCGCGTCCAGTTGAATTCGCGCAACTCCGCTTCAACGTCGACTTCGACTGGCTGATTACGTATGTGAATCGTTGCCATTTGCGCCCTCCTTTAAAATCCGAACTGTCCCGCAACTGCCGCGCCCGACTCCGGCTGCTTAACGATGCCCACTTGCGGAATGTACAGTATTTCTACGCTGTCCCCTTCGCCGCCGTCACGTCCTTTATTTACGCCAACCAGCCCGCGACCTTGCTTGTAGTCCGTATCGACTCCGATTAGCAAATACGCGTCTTCCATTAATTGCGTAGTTTTCTTTACGTCGTCCCGGTCGGGCAACTTTAATTCGCGATTTCCTTCATCGTCCGATTCGCCCTTTTTCACGTCAGCTTGCGTAATAGCAACGATTACAGTCGATGTCCTCCCCGCTAATGCCCGCAACTTCATCGAGGTATTCGACGCGTCACCGCCCGTTGTTTTCGACGTGTTCTTCTCGTAATGCAAATAGTAGAAAGGGTCGACGACAACGAAATCAGCCTTTGTCGCGAGAATGTCGGATTCTAGCGCCTTTAAACTACGGTTAGTAAAGTCCTCGTCATCAACGGCTCGTACTGTGATATTGCCGGCAATGCGTTCGTTCATTGTTGCGATAAACTGTTTAAACGCTGCCTCGAATTCCTCCGATAGTTTGCCGAGCCGAACGTCGCGACTTTCGAAGCCAGCGTTAAGATTTATTCCGTTGATTTGCGCTTGTGTTATGCCTTCCTCGCCGGAAATGCTGACGTAAATACGAACGAGGACCTCAAACCAGCCCATTTCCATCGCCCAAATCAGAACGTTCGCGCCTTGCATGGCGGCATGTATCGCGTCTTCTAATGTAATTACGGACTTCCCGCGACCCGACTCGCCATAAACCGTATACAGATTCGACGATACGTACTCGCCGATCGCGCTAAATTTCGACTGCCAAATGCGAAACGACTCGCCCGCCTTTCGCCTTTCATATTCCGCGAGGAACTTGTCACCGTCGTGTTTAACATCCGTTCCTATTCTATCTCGAACGTATGTTCTAAGTTTAATACTTTCTAATTCGTTTTGCAACCATTCGAAGTAGGAAAATATGTCACGCGTTCCAACTTCCTCAAACTTTTTCGACAAGGCGCCCGTGGGTCCGTCAGCCAGCTCGAGGAATGCCAGTTGCGCCGAATGCTTTTTGATTTCTCGAACCAAATACTCATAACTGTCGCCGACCTGCGGCTGGTAATGAAACGCAGGGCATTCGGCTGTTAATGTCGCGTAGCTAGGCGCCTGCCCGCGATTGCGCTCGGAGTAGTCGGTGATAAAACGATAGATTTGACGCTCGCCGTCCGTAGGCATGTCGCCTTCGGTTACGTTGAAGCGTGCGAGTGCGCTGACGTTGTTCTCGTCGACTATTTTCGAGAATAATAGATTTGCGTAATGCATGCTTCGACCTCCTTTTTATAATATTACGCGAAAGTAATAATTATCTGTCGGTTGATGTGGGAAACTGATCTATATTTAGTGTATCTCATTGTAAGGGGTAAAAAAAATTAAATTTCAATCGGCGGTTAATCGCATTAATTCCGCCTCGATCTCCGCCAACCTCTCGCAATATTCCACATCGCCAAACGTATCAGCCAACGCTTTGTAATCGCGATACTCGTCCAACAGGGCGTCAATTTGTTCCGCTCTCGTCGGCTCATACGGAAAGTTGACGGTGATTGTCTCCGTTCCATATACCGCAGGAAACAACCATGCTTCGTTATGCCACTCGATACCACCCTCGAATTGGTAAACGTAAATACCGAGGTTCTTTACGAATACGCTTCGGCTGACGGTTTCGTAACGTGGCTCGCGAACCTCGTGCGCATCCATTCCGTCGAGGACATACGGGTCATATACGATAACCAAGTCGCCAGGCTCGTATGCCGGCGCGAGTTCGACGGTGACAGGCTTGCGTTTGAACATGCGCTTGAACCAGTTCATTCGGATGCCTCCTTCGAAAATATGGTTGAAATCGGCATTACCTCACGCCCATTGTCGTTAATAATAAAGAATAGACGCTGATTAAACGCCGATTGCTCCGTTCTGACTACTTCGTACACCTTTCCGGTAGTTGTTCCGTCGGGAAATCCGCAATAACTTTTCGCCTTTAATTTCGTTCCAACTGAAATATCTCCGTTCTTCATTACCTTCGCCCCCTTTTCGACTCGCCTACGAACGAGATTTCGAGGCACATGTCCCGCATGCGGTCGTATAAACGTTCGTCAAACACTTGCGCCATGTCCTCGATCGGCAAGTTCGACGTGTAAATCGTCGGCAATCCGTTCGTTGTCCGGTAGTTAATAATCGCGTGAATATACGCCCTAAATGCCTCGCTTGCCGAACGGACCCCAATATCGTCGAGAACCGCAAACGGCGCTTGCTGTGCGCGTTTAATTGTCGCCTTAATCGCCACCATACCTGCGTCGTCGTTCGTCATAGTTGCGAGGTTATAGTCGGTCTGAAACGCATTTACATCGACAAAGTAAGCCGGCTGCTGCAACGGTTGCAGTCCGCGCTTGATCGAGCCGACATAGTGTGCGATAAGCCATTCGTTTAAAAGCGCGCTGGCTGTCGTGGTTTTTCCAGTTCCGGGATTTCCGCTGAAAAGGTACAACGATTTCACTCGCGTGCTTGCGCCCCCTGCGCCCTCCACATCAAACTGGCGCTCGAACGTTTTAATATAGGCATCCACCGCACGATAAACTTCCGCTTGCTCCGCACGGGCTGGCGAATTGCTTGCGGTGACTAGTCGATAGTCTTTCGGCGTGTTTACACCTGCCACGCGTCCGCTGATGCCGTTCAGCCCGTGGAGGGCGATAAAGTGTCCGCAATGTGCGTTACAAGATTCGGAGTTTGCAAGGGTACACTTCGAGGACAATATGCATTTACTTGCGTGATTCATAGCGTCTCTCCTTTCGCCTACTTAAATAAATCCGCGCTGGTTATTGGTGGACTGTCACTTGCGTTATAAGTTTTCATTAGACTGTCATCGCCACATTTCGGACATTTACCTTCGTTTATCTCTTGCGATTTTAGTATCGCTAAACAACTCAAGCACAAATATTCGTTATTCAACTCGCCACTCTCCCTTCCGTTCAGCTTCCGACATGCCCACGTTGTTAAACACGGCTGCATTTTCGCCAATCATTTTCGGCGCCAGCTCGGCGGCCGTATAGCGTCTGCCTGGAAAACCGGGCGATTTTCCCGATGCGCTCACGACCGCTGTGGCTCCGTTGGTTAATGCGCGGATTGCTTCGACTAGAGTCATTCGTTTGCTCCGTCGCGAGTGTCGTCGATGATCCGCCCATCTAAATGCTTTAAGATTCTATTTGCCGTCGCTATTCGAATTTTTGTTGGGTGCGGGTTCTCGTCATCAATTACCGGCTTGCCTTCCGTCCAACCTTTTCGTTTAATTACGTCGCCCACTCGCACTTCTGTCGGCTGTGGCGCGTTGAGGTATTCCGCCGGCACTTCGAGGCCTAGCGCCCTACGGAGGCTGATTGCCTTTCCGATATGCGCGTTAAAGCAGTCGGTCGGGGCGCATTTGGCGATTCCTCGGTGATATAAATCCTTCGTAAAGTATCCGTGTATCAGAGCGACAACTGTACGTTTTTCTGCGTTTACTATAAACTTCGCAGTACCCGCTTGGTTAACGAATCTTCCAATCGTAATATCAAACGATGCATACTCGCCTAGAATTTCCGCCACGTCGCGCTTTGCCTGTTCGATGATGTCATCGCGAATTTCCTGCGGAGTGCGGACGGCTAGATGCCCAACTGGCGCGACCTTTTCCACTACTTCCGTTTTAATCGCCGGCATGCTTTCGATTGTGTATTTCGTTAGCTCACCGACTTCGCTCTCGATTTTGATTCGCTGTGCCTCCGCTTTGAAATCGCCGTGAACGAATAACTGATCGAACGAGCCTACACCGTCATATGATACGAACACCAAGCCGGGCATTTTCGCAAAGTTTAACGAGTACGTTCCGTCCTCATTTTCGGTAAAGCCGATTGTTTCTTGATAATTTGGCGTAGGTACCGCCTTAACTAATAGTGAACCGCGTTTTTGTAATTGCATTCTGCTCGCCTCCGTTTTGTTTTCGTTAATTACTTCGTATTCCTTATCCAAGATACCGTAACTGATTCCGTTAATTAATGCCCCTACGCCTCCGGGATATCGCGTATGCACCTCGCCAATATCTCCGTTTGAATAATTGCTGAAATACATATCCGTAATCAAAATGCGTTCCCCTACGTTCGCTTTGCGTTTTACCGTGTTAAACTTCGTCAGCTTCGTCTGTATCATTCCGATTCCTCCCCGATTTTGGTTTCGTCACAACCATCCGATTTCTTCTTCTGTAATTGGCACCGCCGCTGCCTGCGCCCTTGGCTGCCGTGCCATTTCCGCTAGCACCCTCGGCAATATACGCCCGCGCTGATACGTAAACATAAACGCGAAATTTAAGCCGGGGTATTGTGGCGTCGGCCGATACTCTGCGAAACACGCATCGATAAACTTGCGCACAACCTCGGCGCCATGCTCGGTGATCAGCGTTTTGAGCCAGCGCCCTTCTAAGCCATATGATCGCGTTGTGTAGGCGATTCCGTAGCGTTCCTCGTGCGTGTCCTTGAGATACTGCTGAAAACTTGCGACGGTCCAGTCAGCTTGCTCGCGATTTCGCCAGTCTTTGGCGGGCGGTTTGCGGTTAGTCATTCGTCATCCTCCCCGTAGAAATATCGACTAATCTCACGATATAAGTCCGTATCGTAGAGGTGAACATCGTTCATGACGTCGTGGGCTTCCGAAAGTAAATCCTCTGCCTCCGAGAGTCGAATAATCTCCGTCTTTAACTCCGTAATGTATTCGAGTAGCTTCGGTACATCTTCGCGAGCGTGTGCGATGAACTCGGCGGTATTTCGATTCAATTCCGCGTCGTCATAGCGACAAACCTGCGCTATCAAAAGCCCTTTGCAACCTACGTTCTCCAATCCGTTCGGCGAGCGTTTTCCTACTTTCCACGGCCCTTCCGCTGCACTTTCCGCTCGTTCGCGTATTGCGTTTAGTTGTTCGTTTGTTAATCGTTTCATTACGACCACTCCTTTTTCGGATGAAATAAGTGCGGAACGATATACGGCTCTTTGTCATCGTCGCTATCCTGTACGAGCATAAACATATCTTCTATTCGATGGCGTTTCGGAATTTCCTCGAATAGCGCTTCGTAGCCGTTTAGTTCCTCCGAAATCTCAATCGTTTCTTTCGTATAGAATTTTCCACTAGGTTTGAAATACGTTACGTTTACCGTTTTCATTCGATCAATCCTCCTCGCAAAGTACCGTTAATACTTTTCGCAGTTCTTTTTTGCGAATCGTAAAGACTGTTCCGTTATGATTTATCTCAATCCACTCGCCCCAAGCTTCGAATTTAACTTTGTCATCGACATAGTCCGAATGTTCCTTCGTTGTCAATTCGATTATCATTACTTCCACCCCATCCGTATGCTGAATTTATCTCGTTCTGCCGAGGCCTGTTCGTGAGCCTTACGTGCTTCTACTAACTGACCGGCAGCCTCTACGAGTTGCTTCGACAACTCTTCGACCACAAGAGCGTGACTCCAAACGCGTTCACCGAGATAAAACGAGTCTACGTATTCCCTTCGGCGATTATCCCTCGTAGTCAAAGCGATATGCAAATCGCCAATTAGCTGGTTGTACCTTGACTCTACTTCGTACTTATCCGAATAAGTTTTCTGTGACGCAGTTTCGACGCGCACATACTCGTCGGTCAGCCCTTCTTCGATTACTTCTAACGGCACTCTTACGTTCATCCGATTCGCCTCCCCTTTTCGCTTAGTTTTCGCTTGATTTCCGACGTGTTAGCTCCGCCGAAGGTATTTCTATTACTTCGTTGTTATCGCGTCTGTATGCGTCTGTCTTGACGCTTAAAAGGTGCGTTAGGCTATGCGTTTACGCCTTCGATTTGGATGCCGAGAAGGTCGAGCGTTGTTTTTACGGCGCTATACTTACCTAAATACTCGCGTCTTTCTCTACCGTCAACAGCTTCGAAATATTCCTGCTTGACGTGTTCGTAATACTCGCGCACCTTTTCTTCGGGCGACTTTTCGGCTTCGAAGCCGTTGACAAGTGCGGACATTAATTCGTGAAAATTCGTTTTTCCGTAGCTATAAATGATTCCCGCGTCACTAAATGAATAGCGTTCGATTCCGTAAGTAACAATGTCTTGATCGCTCTCTCCCCTATTGCGGAGTGATTCGATTGCCTCCGCGACTTCGCGTGGTAGCGTTACCTTTTTCGTCATATTAACGATTCCCCTTTCGTTGTTTCGCATTAATTTCGAAGTTTTCAGTATCACTTATTCTACTTCTTGAATGACACCCAAGTACCTGCCTCCGAAATCAAGAGGGCTTTTTCCTCCGTATTCTGATAAGACATGAATTTCTTCCCCATCCTTGTGAGTAAGTGCCCAACCTATTTCATAATGACCTTTCTCGTCTTTACGAACTTCGATTGGTAAGCTGTCTAATCTAATAACCCCAAAATCTTCAACTTCAACTATGGTTGCATTATGTTCATTTTTTAAATAAGGTTTTATCACTTTTACACCTTCCTCATTGCATATTTTGTCTCAAATTTGAACCCTCTTTCAAACCCTTGCGACCATTCACTATCGTTCATATCGCTACGCTTGTACTACTTTTCGCGATAATAGATATTAATAGACTCGTAGCGACAATATAATGAAATGGAATTGGCGCAATGTATTTATTCTTTTTAAAAGATTCTTTTTAAATACTTCTTTTTCATTAACGCTAGCGTAGAGTTAAATCTCCGCCAACGTAGAGCATATCAACACACCGATAGATTAACGCCTTTCTCCTTGCCGAGTAACTTGCCGATCGAGCCGCCATGCCTAACGACGACTTGACGTAATTCCTCGGCCATCTGCGTCTCATGTTCGCGAAATTGCGCGCGTTCTAACGGGTCGTGAACGATGTAGTAAATCTTGTCCTTGCCGCGACCGCTCGGCTTGCGTTCGATCGTCACTAGCCCGCTCGCTTCGAGGATTTCGTCGAGAATGGGCAGCGTCGAAAACGAAAGCTGAAACTTTTCCGTTACCTTACTGCGCCCATTCCACGCCTTGCCTTGGTCGAAACTTGTGACGTCGTTGTTCCGGTAGCGCAGCAAGTACAGATAGTACAGCGTTGCCTTGTCGCCAATGTACGGATGGTACAGGTCGAATAGTTCGTGGAACATTAGCGAAAAACCGGTGCGTGTGTTGCCTGTGCGGATATATGCGTTAGACATTAGGCAACCAACCCTCCCAGTTGCTCCAATAAATCTTCCGCAATCTTAGTAAGAAGAGGTCCGTAACCTTTATTGAAGCAAGTGTTGATGTACGTTTTGTTATAGGCTATATCTTCGTCTTCTACATGCAATTCTTGTTTCCCAACCACACGTGGGTCAAATCCACCACTCTCTCGAAGGAGGCGGTTGTAAAGATTATTTAAATCACGCTGGGAAAAAGCCTTTAGTCCACGTAATTCAGTTATTTGCCACATTACATTATTGAAGTGTCTTCGAAGTGACAGTAATGGGAACTTCTTAAAGTTCTCAACTTTACAGACAACTCTTTTCTCTTCAATAGAAAGTTTGATATCAGATAGTTTTTTCTCAGTCTTGTTCAATGCGATCGATTCGGGTTCAATGCTAAAGAGATTGGAAGCAACTAAAGTGTAAGTCTTTAACGCAATATCTTCCTGTCCTTTTTGAAAAACAATTGCTATACCGCCATTTTTAGTACGTTTCATCGATAACATCTTATGTCCCCCTTTAATTTTCAAGAATAATTATTTCCGTTTCATGTAGGTTGCGATCTATTTCTCCTAGAAACTTTATCATGGAGCCAATCGCCTTGGTATATTCCGTTTTACCTTCGCTTATCATCTCGTTAAACTCGCGCGCAAAATGCGTTAAATGTCCGTATTTCTCGATAAACTTGCGAACATCCTCCGAAAACTCAAACACCGCATAGGTAATCGCGTCCCCATTAGTTACCCGAGTTGTTTTTCCTTCATACATCGAAATATCTCCGAAAAGTTCTTTATAGCGAGAAAGTTCTGCGCCGGTCTTTTCGTCAATAATCTCGATGTATTCCGTTTTTACTTCTGCGACAGGTTCACTATCTTCGATTGATTCAATTGTGTCGCGAAGTATCTCGGCGTCACGTTCAGCGAGATCACGTTGTTTTTCTGCGGCTCGACGCGCTTCTTCGGCTTCTTTTAAAGCCTTTTTGACCTCACGTAATTCCCGCACAGTCATTTCGTCGGCTGTTTTTGTTTCGCCTGTTGATGGAATTATATGGGGTTGGTCGCGGTGTTCCGGTGCTAACGTAGCAATCTGATAGAGTACTTCCAGACCCAAATGCGAGGACGTCCTCGTTTTCTCACCTAATTCGCGAAAGACTTTCATCATTTGTTGCGCAACACGTGGGTGGACATTAACTAATTCAAGCCACTTAAGCCAACCGCCAGCATCTTCCCGTTGTGTAGCAATTAATCGCTCGTTTTCATCGGAGCTGTTAAGTTTAGCATTACGTACGGCTAACATTCTTTTACTAGCTTGGTATAAGCATTCGTCAGCCATCGCTAAGTAACTGTTAATCTCTGCCGTGATGACGTTCAAGTCATTCGATAATTCTACCGCAGCACCACCACCTTTAATTTCGTTTTGCTCCATCAAAAGCACCTCCGTTTTAATTTTCTGTATGTTATATATGCGTTGGTGTAGATTACTCGGTAAATAAAAACGCCTTATACTTAATTAATCGCACGAAAGCGACCGAATGGGTCGTTATTTCTGTGAAACTTTTTCCGCCCTTACTCTATAATAGGAATGACGAAATGGAATCGCGCACTTTTCACGAAATCATTTCCGCCTTCATGTAATAATACGCAGCGAAAATTAATATCGCGCAGATTTCCGTTATAATTATTAGGACGCGCCACTTTTAAAACTCGCGCATTTTTACGCAAAAAAAATCGCCAACCTCGAAAGACTGACGAAAGTTTCTTCCTATTATTTTTTAAACACGTAGTTCAACGGCGAATACGCGCTATGCTGATTTTGCACGTCCATGTTCGTCATTTGCACGTAACGGCGCACCATGTTCATATGCGAATGCCCGAGTATCTTCTGTAGGCTGAACGGATCGCCTCCGTTTAATATATAGAACAACGCGCCGGTATGACGAAGCGTATGCGGACTGACACGTTTGTCCGTTATTCGCGCAACCTGTCCTGCCACGCGTAAGTTATCGCGCATGGTTGCCTCGCTCATCGGCTCGCCTTCATACGTCAGGAACACGTACTCATTGTCGAAGTCTTCCGTTTCCTTCATATATTCGTTCAACAATTTCGCCGTCCGATTGCTAATCGGCACGAAGCGCCCGACTCGCGACTTTGTGTCCGCAGCCTCCAAGCGAATATGCATCGCCTTAAAGTCGACATTTTGCCTCTTAACGTCGACCAATTCGCACACGCGCATCATCGTGTCGAGCATGACGTAAATTGCGACATTCGTGCGGAATCCGGTATAAGTGTTGTCGTTGGTTGCGCCAATCAGCCGACGCATTTCGTCGGAGGTCAGCGCTTCCACCACGTCAATAGGCGCCTTGATCGGCTTAAATCTGCGATGTATCGGGTCGTCAATCCACCCTTTTTCTTCGTAGGCATATCGCAAGAAAGTCCGCACCGTCCGGATTCGAATGTTCGCAGTCATTGGCGCGTAGTCCTTTTCTTCGAGCATGTACGTTATCCAATCCATAAAAATCGGCGTTGTCATTTCGTCAGCCGTTAAATCGCGTTCGAGGTACCGTCCGAGATAATCGAAGTTTTTATAGTGTTCCTCAATCGTTCGTTTCGACAGCCCCTCGCCTTTCTTAATCAACATAAACTCCGCAAACATTTCCGACATTAACAACGGCACGCCCGTATTTGCCTCGCGTTTGTACCGCCGCACAGTTCCTTTTCGCATAACAAAAAGCCCCTTTCGCGATAATAAATATGCGTAAGAGGCGAACGGCGACCGTTGCGGTCTTGACCTGCTATTCAAACGGTCTTTTCTCGCAGTCTATTACGGTCTTACCGAAAACCGCGCGAAAACCGTGTGTGATTACCGACTTAATCTGCGTTATCAATCAACGCTTCAATCAACGTCAAACCCTTGCGGGAGTAAGACGTATTGGCGGGACCGCCTGGGAATCGAACCCAGCTGACCAGGCACGCTGGTCACAGATAGTTTTGAAGACTACGGAGGACACCAGTACCCCATTCGACCCCATATTAGCCATATATTATTATATTATTTTAATTTAAATCAATCAAGGAAAAGCTGCTAAAGATTCTCTGAATTTGATTATCTTGTCTATAATTGATCAAAAGTTTATAATAAGAGCATGAATATTTATTTGTAGGTGAGAACATGCAGCTAGAAGGTTGGTTTTTATGGTTTATCCTTTTTTGGATTGTCATATTTGCCGGTTCAATGGCGATTGGCGGTTTCTTTATGTTTAGGAAGTTTTTGAAGAAAATGCCGAAAGTAGACGGCAAGTCGGATATGGATTGGGAAGAGCATTATGTTAATAAAACTAAACATCTTTGGGGACAACCAGAAAAAAATTTACTAGAAGATTTAGTCAGTCCAGTTCCTGAATTATTTAGAGATGTAGCTCGTCACAAAATTGCAGGGAAAATTGGTGAGCTTGCCTTAAAGGAGAAAGCTGGGAATATCGATCAGGATTTGGTCATTCGGGGGTACATTTTAGCCACACCAAAGAGAGATCATAAATTCTTGAGAAAAAAATTAACAGAAAATCAAATTAATATAACACCATATGAACATCTATTTTAACCACTTCCTAAAGAGAGAAGTGGTTTTCTATTTTTACAAATAAAAAAAGCCAACAATCTGCTGGCCTTATTTTTTATATAGTTTTATTCGGATTAATTGAACCAAAAAGTTCCTGCTGCAGTTTCTTAAAATTGATATACATCGCAATACGCCATGGAACAATCATTCCAAAGGCAAGGATCCAGAACATGCCGCTTAACTGACCATAGTCAATCGTCGAGCTTAAAATTAGCTTCCCAGCCATTCGAACAACTAGCAAGCCAATTAATATATATAGAAATGCTTTTGAACGCTTTAAATAAATATCTTTATCTCTAATTTCAAACTTAGAGGTTTTTATTAATAATATTGAAAACAGCATTCCTACTATTACTGCTTCTGCGATTTCCAATGGTGTAACACGAAAGTATGGAAATATGAACATGAGTGCACCTGTACTCATGAAAATTGGCGGTAAAATTATCTTCTTTGCAGTTGCTGGTTTTTTCGCTGCTTTCATTCGGATGAACATGGCGAAAATAGCCATGCAGATAGCGCCAATCGATGTAATAATAACATAGTTCATTACCTTTCATCCTTCATCCTTTATTTTCATCCTTCATTATATCCCATCTGAACAATTTGGGGAACTTAAAACATAAAAAGCTAACTCCAAAAGGTCATTCATAAGTTTACACTTATAGACCTTGAGTCAGCTTAAAACATTAACTTAATACTCTATTTACAGCTTCCATAACTCGCCCTTCATCAAAAGGCTTAACGATAAAATCTTTTGCTCCTGCTTCGATCGCCTCAACAACCATTTTTTGCTGTCCCATTGCCGAACACATAATGACCTTCGCATTTGGATAATCCTTCTTAATTTCTTTTACTGCCTCAAGACCGCTCATTTCAGGCATGGTAATATCCATTGTAACTAAATCAGGATTTAGCTCACCATATAAACGGATTGCTTCTTTTCCTGTCTCCCCTTCTCCAACAATTTCATGGTTTGCCTTTTTAAGAATATTCGATAAAGTAATTCTCATAAATTTTGCGTCATCAATAATCAGAATTCTTGCCATCGCTGTTTCCCCCTTGATCAATACAACGGAAGTCCTATCAATTATATCTGATTGACCCATAGAAAACTATTAAAAAGATAATAATATTAGATAAATGATAAAAAAGAACACATATTTAAATATACCGAATATTTTATACAAATACAATTCTTATTATACGACAAATTTCGTCAAGCTTGAATTAAAAACCTGTAAACCCTCCAAAAATCGGTGTAAGGATCGCAATAATCTTAGTCATCCAGTCAAAAAACAATACAATCCCCATTATCATCATTATATAACCGCCTATTTTCATAATCGTTCCGCTGTGCTTACGAATCCATTTCATCTTGCCAATGAAGAAGGAAAGGATAAAGAATGGAATGGCAAAGCCTAGAATATAAGCAACCATATAAAACATAGCTGAATTTGGATTGGATGCTGCAAGTGAAATTACAGCTCCTAAAATAGGTCCTGTACACGGAGTCCAGCCTGCAGCAAAAGCCATACCGATCAAGGATGAACCAATTAGCCCAGAAGGCCGGTTTTTAAATTCAAATCTTCTTTCCTTTAATAAAAATTCTGGTTTAATAAACCCAACGATAAGCAAGCCAAAGAAAAAGATAAAAATTGCGCCAATCTGACGAATTAAATCTTGATAATCAACAAAGAAACTGCCTATAAAAGAAGTACCAAAACCGATTGCAATAAAAATAATTGAAAATCCAATTAGAAAGAAAAGTGTATGTAACATGCTGCGCCTTTGAAGCATCGCATTTTCTTCTTTCAGCTCACCAACAGACATTCCTGTTATATACGATAAGAAGGCTGGGTATAATGGTAAACAGCAAGGAGAAATAAAACTAAGAAAGCCAGCTGCTAACGCTAAAAATACATTTAAATCTGTCATCTTTAACCTCTCCTGTTTAAACTGAGTCTCCACTCATTCTAACAAATATGCTAATGAAAAGATAATGTTTAGATTTGAACAATTTGTGTCTGTTATAAACCGAAGAAAATATAAACTTGTAAAATATTGTAGATATCGAAGAAGTTTCTTTTGAATTATTTCCCATAATTCGCTATACTATAGTAAATACTAACAATTTTTGTTAGAATCTTTCATGTTTTTACATGGTTTTTTTCTGGAAACCTCTATGTAAGATCATTATGTTAAAAAGACTTGAAAGGAAATTGGCTGTGTCAAAACAAGATTTACTTACATTAATTGAACAAAAGAGGCAGGAACTCATTCAAGTAGCTATGAAAAATGGATTTACCTCCTCACTAGCTATTAGAAATAGCCAAGAACTGGATAAATTATTGAATGAATATAATGATATTTTCAAAAAAAAAGTGTCTACACATTAGAAAAACCAGCAACGGTCATATAACCTTGCTGGTTTCTTTTTTTATATTCACTTAGATTCCATGCTCCCCTATCCTCCAACTACATCTTCCACTCGATCTTCCAACCCATTTTGCAGCAGGTACATTTTATGGTATAATCCGCGCTTTGCCAAGAGCTGTTGGTGATTGCCTCTCTCTACAATTTCTCCTTGATGAAGGACAAGAATGAGCTCCGCATCCTGAATCGTCGATAGACGGTGAGCAATCGCGATTGTGGTCCGCCCTTTTCTCATCTTCGCTAAGGCAAGCTGAATTGCCTCTTCAGTCTCTGTATCGATATTAGCTGTTGCCTCGTCTAGAACAAGGATTTTCGGGTTAGCAGCAATTGTCCGGGCAAATGCAAGAAGCTGTCTTTGTCCACTAGAAAAAGTAGCACCCCTCTCTACAACCTGATGATTATATCCATCATCCAATTTTTCAATAAATAAATGTGCCTGCACAAACTGTGCTGCAGCTTCAATTTCCTCGTTTGTCATGTCCTGATTGTGAAGGCGGATATTATCCTTAATTGTCCCAAAAAAGATGAATGGATCTTGTAAAACCAGGCCCATTTTTGCTCTTAAATCATCTTTGGAATATGTTTTAATGGATTGCCCATCAATTAAAATCTCTCCTCTTTCAAACTCATAAAAACGCATCATTAGATTAATAATGGAGCTTTTTCCGCTCCCCGTATGTCCAACCAATGCGACGGTCTCACCAGGTCTAGCTGTAAAGGAAATGTTTTTCAGGACATCCCTTTTATGATCATATGAAAAACTGACATTGCGAAATTCAATTTCCCCAGATGTGATGCTGCTATTTTCATTTGATTCTTGTACAGGAGCAAGCTCCGTTTCATCCATAACCTTAAATACTCTAGATGCAGCTACAATCGCCTGCTGGTACATGGAGAGACGCTGCATCATATTATTTACTGGCTCAAAAAAACGGTCCAAATAGCTAATAAATGCGTATAGAACACCAATTTCAACAGGACTGTTAAATGATGTTATCCCAAAGAAACTCAGGATAAGTATAATGGCAAAAACATAAACCAAATCAATAGCTGGTCTTAATAATAAACCATCAATCTTAATATTCCGCATTCCTGCCTGATAGTGCTGATCATTAATTTCTGCAAATTCCTTTCGCAATCTTTTCTCTTGCCGAAACACTTGAATGATCGCCATCCCTTGTAGCGATTCACTCAGCTTTGCATTTAGCTGGCTCAGTCTTTCCCTTAGGTCCTGATAAAAAATTGAACTATATTTTCGATAGGCTCTCATGATGAGAAAAAGAAGCGGCAAGATCACTAAACAAAATAGGGCCAGTTTAACATTTAAAATAAACATAGCAATAAATATCCCAATAATTAGAAAAGCACCTTGAATAAAAGTAACTAAAACACTGACAAACATGTCTTTAATCGCTTCTGTATCATTCGTAACTCGGGAGACAATACTTCCAGCTGGTGTTTTATCAAAATATTTTAATCCAAGAGCCTGAACTTTCGAAAATACATCTACACGAAGCTGCTGGATAATTTTTAGTGCAATCTCCTGAAACTTGAGCAATTGAAAATAGGAAACAAGCACGTTCATAATTTGTATACCGATAAATGCTGCTCCTAAAGCAAAAATTGGTTCAAAAATAAGTGTTCTTGGGGTTAAATAATCATCAATAAAGATTTTGATTAATATCGGACCCAATATATCTCCAGCTGTTGTAAGCAGGAGCAAAATAAATGCGAGTATAATTGTTTTCATATGCGGCTTCGTATAGGAAAGAAGGCGAAAAAGAACTTGCCGCTGGTCTTTTCCCTTTATTACCGTCGTCTTTTCCATTGTTTATCCTCCATGCTCCACAAGTTCTTCTAGCTGCTGATGCAGATACATATCTTTATACCATCCATTTTCCAGCATTAATTTCTCATGTGTGCCTCTTTGAATAATTTTCCCTTCATCAAGTACAAGAATCAGATTAGCATGCTGGATTGCACTTAAACGATGTGCGGTAATAATCGTCGTTTTGCCTTCCCTATTCTGTTTTAATGCATGTAGAATCTCCTCTTCTGTTTTTGCATCGACTGCTGATAAGGAGTCATCTAATATTAAAACTTCTGGATTCATGATCAATGCCCTAGCAATGGATATTCTTTGCTTTTGACCGCCAGATAAGGAAACACCTCTTTCTCCAACTACAGTATCATAACCATCACTAAATTGAAGAATGTCTTCATGAATATTTGCTGTTCTTGCAGCTTCAAATATTTTATCAATCGCTGCATCAGGATTTGAAAAAGCTATATTTTCAGCAACTGTCGCAGAAAATAAGAAATGATCCTGCGGAACATACCCAATTGCTTCCCGAAGCTTTTCTAACTGATACTGGAATAAGGAATGACCACCGAAGTGAATGGTCCCTTTATACCCTTCAAACTCTCGTATGATTAATTTTAATAACGTTGTTTTACCTGCCCCAGTCTTTCCTACTATGCCTAACGTCTCACCTTTTTTTAAGGTAAAATGAATATCCCTTAGAAGAGGCTCGTTTTCATCAGGGTAGGAAAATTCTGATACATTAAATTCAATATCTCCGCTTGGAACAATCTCAATCGAGTTTTCTTCATCGATTATGTCTGCTTTTTCTGCAAGAAGCGCAGTCACACGATCGTTCGATGCACGCCCTCTCTCAACAATATTAAATAGCCATCCAAATGCAAGCATCGGCCAAATGAGGAGTCCTAAATAGGTTGTAAATGAAACAAGCTGACCAACCGTTAATTCATCGTTTAGCACATATTTTGCACCAAATGCAATCGAGAGGAAATAAGAAATGCCAACAATAAGGGAGATCGTCGGATCAAATAAAGAATCAATTCTGGCTACAGATATATTTTTCTGAACAACATCTTCCGATAGTTTGCGGAAATCCTCTATATCCTCATTCTCTTGTCCAAATGTCTTAATTACTTTAATGCCGGTCACACTTTCCTGCGTTTTATCATTAAGAGAAGAGAATGCCTCTTGTGCTTTATGGAATTTCTTGTGCAGCATCGTCCCATACCAGCTTGTTAAAATGGCCATTAACGGCATCGGTATTAAGGCAATTAATGTCAACTTCCAGCTGATCGTTGTTGCCATAGCGATAATTACAAAGCCGCCTGTTGCTAGAGAATCAACTAAAGTTAAAACACCAGAACCTGCAGTTTGCTGAATTGCCTGTAAATCATTCGTTGCATGTGCCATCAAATCGCCCACACGCTTTTTTTGATAGAAGGATTGGGACATATTTGTAAAATGCTGATACAGCTTGTTCCTTAATTGCCTTGACAATTTTACTGCAGATCCAAAAATCATTATTCGCCAATAATAACGAAGGATGTATAAGGTGGCAGCTGAAATAATTAATACCCCGATCCAAGTAAGCATAATCTTAGCCGTTAGTGTATCATTTTTAATATGGTCAACAAAGATTCCAATCACTTTAGGCGGAATTAGCTGTAGAAATGCTACAAATAAAAGAAGGACAATTCCCGTCAAATACGCTTTCTTCTCCTGCTTAAAAAACCACATTAAATCTAAAAATACTTTCATGCTCATGTCCTCCGTGATAGTAGATAGAACCAATACAAAATCCATAAATTCGTACACATTAACTGAATCATGTACTCATTTTAAATTTTCTGTACAGAAAATTAGATAACTTTAATAGTTTATCAAATATTGAAAAAATAAGGAAGATTTTTATATTAGTTTATAAAAAAAGAAAAAGCACCCTGCAAGAGTGCTTGTACACCATTATTTTGTTTGCTTGTTCATGGCGTTCATCATTTGGTTGATTTTCTTTTGTGAAGGCTTTTGGCCCATTTGCATCATCATCATTTTTAACATTTGTTCATTGATTGGCGGATTTTTCTTTAAATAGCTCATCATATACTTTCGAGCAATGAAAAATCCTAGTGCTATTCCGGCAAGCAGTGCAAGAATACCGACTAGAATATAAGTCCACATATAAAACTTCCTCCTTCATGTTGTCTACCATACAGTGTACTAAACCAAAGGTTATTATACAATATTTGCTTCATATTTTCTTCTATTTTTAGACGAATTTTCTTTCTTTAATTGGTTTTAGCCAACCATAGCGGTGATGTTCAAGGTCAATAGCCAGAAATGAAGACTCACTTTTCCTTAATACTTCAAAAAAAATCGTTTCGGCATCATAGTTTCCGCTTGCCTCTAATATTAAGGATTGATCATTGACCTCAAGTTTTGCATTGCTTCTTTTTCCCATTTTTATATAGTATGCACCTTTTTTTACGAGAAAATCATTTTTTCTATATAATTGTTGATTGACGTATTGATGAAGTTTTAATCCCGGTATCGGTTTTGTAATATATTGAATCTGCTTAGCTAAGATCGACTTCAATGCACCGGATGATTCCTCATACTCCTGAAATAACTGAAAAAACATCTTTTCCCTGCCAAAATAATGGGAAGCAAACTCCTCTTCAATTAAATACAATTGATAAGCTCTCATCCAAACCTCTCCTTCCGGGACAACCCCCTTTCTTCCTATTATAATGACCATTCACAAAACATTCTGTCTGTTGATGGCGAAAATATCCTCTTGTTTTGTCGAAAATCAAGTATTCACAATATTGCTAAAGAAGGTAAAGCAATTAAAAGGGAAGAGCAATTGTCGCTCTTCCCTTTTCAATGATTAATTTTTCAATAATGCTTTTACTCGGGAAACAACATTGCCAACAGAGAAGCCATACTCCTCCATTACTTTTTCACCAGGTGCAGATGCCCCGAATTGATCGATGGCAATTACATCCCCTTCATCCCCGGCATATCGATGCCATCCAAGTGAAGAACCCATTTCAATTGCTAATCTTTTCTTCACATCTTTCGGGATAACACTTTCTTTATACTCTTTTGACTGGGCCTCGAAGCGGTCCCAAGATGGCATACTTATAACAGAAGCATTGATATTTTCAAGTGCTAAAGCCTTTTGGGCTTCAACAGCCAAATTTACTTCTGAACCAGCGGCAATTAATAATACATCAGCTTTCTCCTTGCCAGCTGGTGAGACAACATACCCACCTTTAGAAACGCCATCATACGCATGATCTTTTGTTTCTTTTAAAGTTGGCAGATCTTGACGTGAAAGTACTAATGCCGTTGGCTTATCTGTTGATTCAACAGCTAGCTTCCATGCTGCAGCTGTTTCATTCCCATCCGCAGGTCGAATAACAGATAAATTAGGCATTGCGCGTAATGCAGCTAGTTGTTCGATTGGTTCATGTGTTGGACCATCTTCACCAACAGCAATACTATCATGAGTAAATACATAAGTAACTGGAAGCTTCATTAATGCAGCAAGTCTTATTGCAGGACGCAGATAATCAGAGAATACGAAGAATGTTCCTCCAAATACATTCAGTCCACCATGTAAAGCCATTCCATTTAATGCAGCACCCATCGCAAATTCACGAACACCAAACCAAATATTTTTTCCGTCAAACGATTCAGGAGTAAAATCTTTTTGCCCTTTTATCATCGTTTTATTAGATCCAGCAAGGTCAGCAGATCCGCCAATAAATGAAGGCAAATTCTTAGCAATGCTATTTAATGCTTCTCCTGATGAAGCACGGCTAGCAAGG
This sequence comes from Cytobacillus massiliigabonensis, assembly GCF_900199725.1. Classification (GTDB taxonomy): domain Bacteria; phylum Bacillota; class Bacilli; order Bacillales; family Cytobacillaceae; genus Cytobacillus; species Cytobacillus massiliigabonensis. The sequence continues at coordinate 23,128 of NZ_LT904902.1, forward strand.
CTTTTCCCTTCTTCATACACAGGAATATCTTTATCCCAGCCCTCAGGAAGCTCTCCTTGTATCGCTTGATCGAGCTGAGCACCTAATTCAGGATACTCACTTTTATATTGAGCAAACATATCATTCCATTCTTGCTCTTTCTTTTCGCCTTGCTCTACCACTTGTTTTCTAAAATGCACATAAACCTCTTCTGGAATATGGAAATCTTCCTCGAATGTCCATTTATAAGCTTCTTTCGTTAATTTCAATTCATCAGCACCAAGTGGAGCACCATGTACATCTGATTTACCAGATTTATTTGGGGATCCATACCCAATTATTGTCTTTACCTCAATAAGGGTTGGACGGCTTTCATCTTGCTTTGCTTCTTCAATTGCTTTTGCGATTTCTGAAAGATCATTTCCATCTTCAACTTTTAAATATTGCCAGCCATATGAGGTAAAACGCTGGGCAACACTTTCCGAGAATGATTTGTCTAGGTCACCATCAAGTGAAATGTCATTTGAATCATAAAGGACAACTAATCGTCCAAGCTTTAAATGTCCTGCCAGTGATGCAGCTTCAGCAGAAACACCTTCCATTAAATCTCCATCTCCACAAATGCTGTATGTATAATGATCAACAATATTCATATTGTCTTTATTGTATACGGCTGCCAAATGTCTTTCAGCCATTGCCATACCAACAGACATGGCAATACCTTGACCAAGAGGACCTGTAGTTGCGTCTACACCAGGTGTATGACCGAACTCAGGATGCCCTGGGGTTTTGCTTCCCCATTGCCTAAAACCTTTTATATCTTCCATTGATACATCATAACCAGAAAGGTGTAACAGGCTATATAGAAGCATAGAGCCATGTCCAGCTGATAATACAAAACGGTCACGGTTAAACCAGTTTGGATTTTTAGGATTATGATTCATAAACCGAGTCCAAAGCGTGTACGCCATTGGTGCAGCTCCCATAGGCATACCTGGATGCCCGGAATTTGCCTTTTCAATCGCATCAATAGACAATGTACGAATCGAGGTTATTGATAAAGCATCATTTTGATCAAACATTAAAAACATCCTCTCTACGAGTAATTATTACTCTTATAATAATATAGACAGCGCCATCTATATTCAATAAATTGTATCATAACCTAGTAAAAAAGCTGATTTATTTATATTTTGTCACTTTTACGCAACCCTATGTAAAGAAGGAATACAAATCAAATGTATTCCTCCGATTAATGAAGATTCTTTTTTTGAACTTCTTTAAGCTTTTTAGGTGTAACATCATTGCCATTTGGGTCAACAATAGTAACACCTTTTAAAGTATTAAACATAGAAGAACGAAACGTCTCTAAATACTCCCTGCGTAGGGAAGATTGCTCCTTTGCTTCTTGTTCAGTTAGACCTGTTTCTTTCGCTTTCTTTGCCAAAACATTTATACGATTAAGCTTTTCTTTAGGCAGCATAGTTAGGCTCCTTTATTTTTTATCAGTAAACTCAACTGCCATAATACTAAAAATGCCCCCTTTTGACAAGAAGTTCACTCTGCAGATACAGAATCTATATATTCCTTATATCTTCTATGTACTGTTGCTTTTGAAATATCATAGCCAAAGCCCCTAAGAGTAGCTGCAATCTCCGAAAATGTTAAGTCATTCTTCCTAAGCCTAACAATTTCTTCTATCGGCACCTCAATTCGGTCCCTTCCAGAATGAACATCCCTATTGGACAAGTTTTTTTCAGGTCTGTAGCCATTTTTAACTGCCCTTTTCATCCCTCGTTTAATCTTAATATTATGCAGCTTTCGTTGGTATTCCTCTACCATTCCGACAATATTTAAAACCATAGAGTCAGATTCAGAAAGCTGCAATTCCCCGCTGTGAGATATGCTGAATAATTTTATTCCTTCTTTTAATATGCAATGTAAAATGGCAATCTTTGCATTGCCTCGCCCCAGCCTTGTTTCATCCTGAATTAAAATTACATCGGCTTGTTTTCCTTTGATTAAAGAAAGTAGTTCGAGAATTCCCTCCCGCTCTAATTCATAGCCACTTGCTTGTTCTCTAATCACCTTAACAATTTCAAATCCTTTTTCATTAGCTAGTTTTGTAAGTTCCTCTTCTTGCCTTACGAGCGAAGTTTCCTGCGTTTCTTTTGTCGTGCTGACTCGGCAATAGATGATTGCGTTCATATACTTTCTAGTCTCCTAATCTATTTACTTTGTGAGCTTGCCACTTGTGTTCCATTTCCTTTTTCTAAAGCAATTGGAAGAACAAGTTCATCACCAGGATAGATTCTATCACCTGAAATTCCATTGTGTCTTTCAACCCATTCAACAAATTCCTTCGCTGATAGCATGTGCTCATCTGAAAAATCTTCTGCTAACTGCCAGAGCGAATCCCCTTCATTTACAGTAATTTTCATTAATCCATCTTCTCCTGAAACTCCATTATGAACAATAAGAATAAAAGAAGTCAGTAAGCTTAAAACGACTAGAATAATAGCATACGAATATTGATTCCACAATTTTTTCATTATATTAACACCCCAATAAGAATATATGTTCGTTTATTGAGTTTATTATATACCGAACATTTGTTTTGTGTCAACAAATGTTCGAACTTATGTTTGTACTTTTTTCTAATAGATGCTATAATTGGGAAAAGAAATCATAAGTGAGGGAATTATGATGGTAAAATTATCGAAACGGCAACAGGATATATTAAATTTTATTAAGGATGAGGTAAAGCTTAAAGGATACCCGCCTTCAGTACGGGAAATTGGCGAAGCAGTTGGACTAGCATCAAGCTCAACTGTTCATGGTCATCTAGCAAGATTAGAAACTAAAGGGTTAATCCGCAGAGATCCTACAAAGCCGCGCGCAATTGAAATTCTAGATTTGGATGAGAGCGCCGAAGCCATCAATTACAAAGTGGTGAATGTACCGATTGTCGGAAAGGTAACAGCCGGTTTGCCAATAACAGCAGTCGAAAATGTAGAAGAGTACTTTCCACTGCCAGAAAGGCTCGCCCCAGCTGATGAGCAGGTTTTCATGCTTGAAATCATGGGAGAGAGCATGATTGAAGCAGGGATTTTAGATGGAGATTATGTAGTCGTCAGACAGCAAAGCACTGCTAATAACGGGGATATCATCGTAGCGATGACAGAGGATGACGAGGCAACCGTAAAAAGATTTTTTAAAGAAAAAGATCGAATTAGGCTTCAGCCTGAGAATTCAACGATGGAACCGATTATTCTCCGTAATGTTTCTATACTAGGAAAAGTAATTGGCGTATATCGTGATATTCATTAAAAATATGGTGCCCGTGAAGCTTGCATGGGGGTTTGCTAGATTATAAGTATCTAATTGTTTCCATTGGTAGATCAAAAGTATTTAAAAAAAGATGATCACTGTTAAGTAACAAACAGCGGTCATCTTTTTTCATTTATAATTTTAATATGATTTTTACGGTGACCCCTTACCTAGTCAAAGTATAACTACTAATTCGGGTTCGGCATTACTCGTCTTCAGATGATTTCTATGGATAACTTGTGAGAACTTTTGACCTGTTAGGATCCGGTTGATAGATTCATGGGCTCTCCTGTCAGAACTCATGACTTATTCCCAATCTATTGGTGATTCCTAAGGTTTTCTGTCTGATTTGAGATCATTCATTAATAATAATTATCATTTTTAATTATACAAAACAATATAGCTAGATCCATTTTTAAACTAATTAACTATGAAATCCAAGCAAAAAACCGTCAGAGCATACAGCTCCAACGGTCATTAAATATTAATACATCGACATATACTGCTCGCGTTCCCATGGATGGACTTGCGTACGGAACATATCCCATTCGATTTCCTTCGCTTCAACGAAGTGTTCGAAAATATGACCGCCTAAGGCAGATATAATTGTTTCATTTGCTTTTAATTTTTCAAGCGCCTCAGCTAATGTTGAAGGAAGATCATCGATTCCTTCAGCAATGCGCTCTTCCTTGCTCATTACATAAATATTGCGGTCTACTGACGCTGGAGGGACAAGGTTGTTTTTAATGCCATCAAGGCCAGCTTTTAGCAGAACGGCCATAGCCAAATATGGGTTTGCTGCAGGGTCTACACTTCGAACCTCAACACGTGTACTTACTCCACGAGAAGAAGGAATACGAATTAACGGAGAACGGTTCTGCGCAGACCATGCGACATAACATGGTGCTTCATATCCAGGAACTAAGCGCTTAAATGAGTTAACTGTTGGATTCGTAACCGCTGTAAAGCTTGTAGCATGTTTAAGAATACCTGCAATAAATTGACGTGCATAATCACTCATTTGCAAATCACCTTTTTCATCAAAGAAAGCATTCTTGCCTTCTTTAAAAAGAGACACATTACAATGCATGCCTGATCCTGCCACACCGAATAATGGCTTCGGCATGAAAGTAGCATGCAAGCCGTGTTTACGGGCAATTGTTTTCACGACTAGCTTGAACGTTTGAATCTGGTCACAAGCTGTTAGGGCATCCGCATATTTGAAGTCAATCTCATGCTGACCTGGAGCTACCTCATGATGGGATGCTTCAATTTCAAATCCCATTTCTTCCAGCTCAAGGACGATATCGCGTCGGCAATTCTCTCCAAGGTCTGTTGGGGCTAAGTCAAAGTATCCTCCATTATCATTTAGTTCAAGAGATGGGTCTCCATTTTGATCTAATTTAAATAAGAAGAATTCAGGCTCTGGTCCTAAATTAAAGTCTGTGAAGCCCATTTCTTCCATTTCCTTTAAAATACGTTTTAGGTTATTGCGAGGATCCCCTTGGAATGGAGTCCCATCTGCATTATGAATATCACAAATCAGACGTGCCACTTTGCCTTTTTCAGCAGTCCAAGGAAATACTACCCATGTGTCTAAATCCGGGAATAGGTACATATCTGATTCTTCAATTCGAACAAACCCTTCAATTGAGGAACCATCAAACATCATTTTATTATCAAGCGCTTTTTCAAGCTGGCTAATAGGAATCTCAACATTTTTAATCGTTCCCAAAATATCAGTAAATTGTAGTCGGATGAACTTTACATTCTCTTCAGCTGAAATTCGTTTAATATCCTCTTTTGTAAACCTTGACATTTAATAATTCCTCCCTTTTTTGTTTAAAGCCTCATCATTAATGGAACAAGCGAGTTATATTCCCCTGGCTTGCTGCATGTTGGTTAAATCTCCCTGCTTGTACAATTTCTTTTCTAAGATGTCTTCTGATTTCATCATTAGATAGTTCTCTCTCTGATTTTTGTGGTTTTCCATCAGAAGCGATAACTTCTTGATTTTTCACAAATAACAGCTGTTTGATACCAGCCATATTGATTCCCTGATCAATAAGATCTTTAATTTCAAGGAGTTTGTCAATATCATTGAGCGAGAACAATCTTCTATTGCCTTCAGATCGAGCTGGAGAAATCAATTGGTGCTCTTCATAGTACCGAATTTGCCTAGCTGATAGTTCAGTTAGCTGCATGACAGGCCCAATTGGAAAAAGCGGCATGGAACGTCGAATATTGCTTCCAGTCACTTCTTTCTCCTCCTTTACAAAATTTCTAATAATAGAATAAACGATGTTAGGTTTATTGTCAAATGTATGTTAGGTTTTCTAACATGGTATTCTTCGAGAATAAAATAGGCTTGGATCCTATACATCCAAGCCTATAAATAATTATTTAACTTTTTATAATCCCCTATTTTATTTCAATTAAACCTTTCTCTAATAACCCGTTAAGAGCATGGCAGATGGCAATTTTCACATGGGAATATGTTAGACCACCTTGAACATAGGCAACATATGGCGGCCTAATAGGTCCATCTGCCGAAAGTTCAATGCTTGCACCTTGAATAAAAGCACCAGCTGCCATTATGACATCATCCTCATATCCAGGCATAGGACTTGGGTATGGTGTCACATGAGAATTAATCGGGGCAGCAAATTGAATGGATTGGCAAAATGCAACCATTTTATCACGGTCATCAAACTGAACGGACTGAATTAGATCCGTCCTCTTTGCGTTCCACTTCGGGGAAGAGTTCATGCCAAATCGCTCCAAAAGGGCTGAGGTAAACACTGCTCCTTTCAGAGCTTGACCAACAATATGCGGGGCCAAGAAAAAGCCTTGATACATTTCTTGCAGGCTATAAAGGGAAGCCCCTGCCTCAGCACCGATGCCGGGTGAGGTCATTCTATATGAGCAAGCTTCCACCCATCTTTCTTTTCCGACAATATACCCGCCTGTCTTCGCAATGCCGCCTCCAGGATTCTTTATGAGGGAGCCTGCCATTAAGTCAGCTCCTATATGACAAGGCTCCATTTCTTCTACAAACTCACCATAGCAATTATCTACAAAAACAATCACATCTGGTTTGATTTCTTTAACAAATTGAATCATTTCTTTAATCTGGGCAATTGTAAAGGACGGTCTAGTTGCATACCCTTTGGAACGCTGGATTCCGATCATTTTTGTATTTGGTTTAATGGACTGTTCTACGGCAGGATAATCGATGGAGCCATCTTCTTTCAAAGGAACACTATTGTATGAAATACCAAATTCCTTTAATGAACCATTTCCGCTTCCCCTAATTCCTACAATTTCTTCTAAAGTATCGTAGGGCTTGCCTGTGATATATAGCAGTTCCTCTCCAGGACGAAGAACTCCAAACAAAGCAATGGATATCGCATGGGTGCCGGAAATAATCTGCGGACGTACAAGAGCAGACTCTCCGCCGAATACTTCTGCATAAATTTTTTCCAGCGTATCACGTCCAATGTCATCATACCCATATCCAGTTGTTGGGATGAAATGTGAATCACTTACTTTATTATTTTGAAAGCTTTGTAATACTCTATATTGATTTTCATCAATCCGCCCATCAATTTGTTGAAGGACTGATGAAATTTGCTGCTCCACTGCATTTACAATTGGCTGCAGCTTTTCCCCGTATGATAATTGTTGAAACATGTTGTTCTCCTTGTCTATTTCTTATATTTATTAATATGCCCTGCAATTTGATGATCTTCTAAATAATAACCTTTGCAAATGTAAATTTGCTTTTCTTCATGAAAGGAAAGTTCGCGAAGGACCGTTTCATTTTTCAACTGTGAAAGAAGTTTTCCTTCTGTAGAAGGCACCTCTACATGATAAAAACTCATCATACTCAGCACTAATTCTTCCATTAATTTCTTTAAATTATTTCGATCCTCTTCATCAAATGCACTAATTTGTATGGTCTTTGTTTTTGCCGTTGGAACAAAATCAGGATGCTTTTGATCTTTTTTATTATATACTACAATTTGCGGGATTTTCTCATTTTCTAAATCCTCAAGCAGCCTGTTTACTGTTTGTTCGTGCTGGTAATAATCGGGGCTTGAACAATCAACAAGATGGAGCAATAGATCTGCCTCCTTCACTTCTTCCAATGTTGATCGGAAAGCAGCGATAAGAGTCGTCGGCAAATCTTGAATAAACCCAACCGTGTCTGTTAAAAGTGTTAAAAATCCGCTAGGCAAAATGACCTTTCTTGTCATTGGATCTAAGGTAGCAAACAGCTGATTCTCCTCAAAGGAGTCTGCCTCTGTTAGCCGATTAAATAATGTTGACTTGCCAGCATTCGTATAACCAACTAAGGCGATTTGAAAAGCTTTATTTTTTTTCCGCCTTTCCCGGTATCTATCCCGATGTTTAACAATAACTTCTAGCTGCGTTTTAATATCATTAATACGATTCCGAATATGACGGCGATCAGACTCGAGCTTTGTTTCACCCGGTCCACGTGTCCCAATTCCAGCACCTAGTCTTGATAATTGTGTTCCTTGGCCCATAAGGCGCGGCAGCAAATATTGAAGCTGGGCAAGCTCTACTTGTAATTTCCCCTCTTTCGAACGAGCCCTTCCTGCAAAAATATCCAAGATTAATTGTGTACGATCGATAATTCTCGCATCGAGATCTTTGGAGAGGTTTCGAACTTGGCTCGGTGATAATTCATCATTAAAGATAATTATGTCTGCTTCCAGCTCTTCTGTTAGAGCAGTTAGTTCTGTAACCTTTCCTTTACCTATGTATGTAGCTGGATGTATGCGCTCTCTTTTTTGTGTTACTTTTGCCAATACGTTTCCTTTAGCGGTTCCAGTTAATGAAGCGAGTTCATCCATTGAATATCCAAATCGTTGATCATCTTCATTCGTTTGACAACCAACTAATATGACTTTTTCAAATTCAGTCTTTTGTTCCAATCAACAACCTTCTTTCATACATTAATCTAGTTATCATCATATCAAAAATTATGAAGCAACTCTAATTTTCGTACAAATACAAATTATATTTTATTATTCCCAATATTAATCCTTTATTAATATTAAAAGCATTGTAAATTTCGATATTTTTGGTAAAATCATAATGTTTGTAAGGAAACTAGGAATCTATATATCTTTTGCCATTGATATTTATCATCACCATAGAGGAGCAAAAATAATGACTTGGGAAGTTTTAAGTATGATTGGAACAATTGCTTTTGCCATAAGCGGAGCGATTGTTGCGATGGAAGAGGAATATGATATATTGGGCGTATATATTTTAGGAATTGTCACCGCTTTTGGCGGAGGAGCCATTCGGAATTTATTAATTGGTGTTCCTGTGTCCGCCTTATGGGAGCAAGGACTGTTTTTTCAAATTGCATTGCTTTCAATTACAGCCGTATTCCTTTTCCCAAATAACTTATTAAAGCACTGGCAAAAATGGGGGAACTTTACGGATGCAATTGGGCTCTCAGCTTTTGCTATACAAGGAGCGCTTTATGCTTCAGAGATGAACCATCCGCTTAGTGCAGTAATTGTTGCGGCAGTTCTAACCGGAAGCGGTGGAGGAATAGTGAGAGACTTGCTCGCCCGAAGAAAGCCACTCGTATTAAAAGCAGAAATATATGCTGTATGGGCAATTCTCTGCGGGCTCGCAATTGGACTAAAATTGGCTGTTTCATCTTTTGAACTATATACTTTATTTATTGTGATTACTGGATTAAGAGTACTTTCATATACGTATAAATGGAAGCTGCCAGCTCGGAGACTTGGTACTTAGAAAAAAGATCTCGGCAGCCGCTATTCAAATCAAAAAGGATTCCATGAAGGCGGAATCCTTTTATCCGTTAATCCTCTTCAAAAACTAAATCATTGCTTCTTATTGTAATTAATTCATGACGATCATAGGTATTTTGCATCAATAGCCTCATTGCTTGAGCACGAATTGATTTTTCAATGACATTCCTAATGTATCTTCCATTTGAAAAACTTGCTGGGTTTAACACCGTTTTTACCCATATCAAATGCTCACGCAGCTTCTTCTCTGCTTCATGACTGAAGGTGTATTCTCTTTCCTTCAACATTCGCTGTCCTATATCCATCAGCTGAATAATTGAATAATCCGGGAAATCGATGACAAGGGGGAAGCGTGAATGAAGCCCTGGATTTAAAGTGAGAAAATAGTCCATTTCTTTCGAATAGCCTGCAAGTATGAGAATAAAATCATGCTGTTTATCTTCCATATGCTTGACAAGCGTATCAATGGCTTCTTTGCCAAAATCCTTTTCCCCGCCTCTGCCAAGTGAATATGCCTCATCAATAAAAAGAATTCCGCCAATCGCTTTTTTTATTAAATCTCGTGTTTTTTGTGCGGTATGCCCAATGTACTCCCCAACCAGATCTGCTCGCTCAGCTTCGATTAAATGCCCCTTTGATAACACATTCATTTTTTGAAAAAGCTTTCCAATTAATCGTGCAACTGTGGTTTTGCCAGTGCCGGGATTCCCTTTAAACATCATATGGAGTGCCTGTTTTCCTGCTTTTAATCCAGACTCCTCCCGTTTTTTATTTACATATATCCATGCATAAATTTCCTTAATCATTCTTTTCATTTCTTCCATGCCAACTAACGTCCCGAGTTCCTCTTCAATATCTTTAAGAGCTGTATGTTCTGGTAGAATATCTTTTGGGAGTGGCTGAGATTCAGGTAATTCTTTCGCTAACGTCTTTCGTTTCTGTGAATTAAGGACAATGCTAATCTGCCCATTATTTTTCAAGCGAATCGGCTGGTCCAAAAGCGTTCACCTCTCGTTCTCAAAACAGTATACGCCTAGAAGTCATTTTTGTGACAAATGCCTATATAACATCACGGATTTACTCTTAATAACGATTACTATATCTATATGTATTCAAGCCTTGCTGACTTCATTAAAGATTTTGCTTCAAACACACAAAAATAACCCTCTGCAACAAAGAGTAGTACTACCAGCTTTTATAAAAAAAGACAGATTTGCAGAGTGACAATTCATTATTTGGATTTCACTTATTCCTGAATCCTGGAATTTGACCCAAGAAAAAAAGAAATCTGATTACAAAAATATTGTAAGTATTCCCACGGGGAACGAGTTAGTCTACCTACTCAGAAAATGTAATTATTACACAGTATACTTTTCCTAGGGCAATTATTGGAAAATTCGGTATTTTTACACATTCTGTTTTAAACAATATTCTTATATACTAGTAATACACCAAGAATCAAACTAAGGTCGCTTAACCAAAAATCTCGACTTTAGGAGTGTGAAGTGCAAATGTTGTTGAACATTATCTTCGCTGTTTTGATTGGTGGACTAGTCGGTGTGGCAGGGCATCTTAGTAAAGAGGGGAAACTAGTAGTGCCCCGAAAAACAAAAAAGTTTATTTATCTAGGATTTTGGGAAGAAGTCATCTTAGGAGCTCTTGGCGCTGTTTTTTTGGTTGTCTATACAGATCCTGATTCAACACTGAAAGTTATTCTTCTTTCCATCATTGCAGGTTTTGGGGGAGAAGCGTTGTTAAAAGGACTGGAGCTTTTAAAGGTTCGACAAAAAGATAATAGATAATGGCATCCAAGTTACAGGATATCTAGAATCCTTTAACAAAAAGTTTAATAATCTTTGAAAATGGCGAACAGTCTCACTCACTGCTCGCCATTATTTAATTGCAATGAAAACATGCCATTTAACTCGAATGGAACTTTTCCTCATTATTAAATCATGTTGGATCTTTTTGTACTTTCCTAAAACTCCCAATTTCTTTTTCCTGTGTAGTAACATGTGAAATTGCTGGTTACCTTTTTTCCTTATTTAGCCAATATTCTCCTGTATTCATAATTATACAACCTAACAAAAATCCCCCTCTTCTAAAGAAGCAGGGGGTATGTTGACCTATCTATATAACAAGACTTTTACTGGCTATCCATATCCAGCTGTACATTTCTCTGAGGGGCAAATGTTGAAATGGCATGCTTATAAACGAGCTGCTGCTTCCCTTCAGACTCAAAAAGTACAGTAAAATTATCAAAGCCTTTAATTTGACCTCTGATTTGGAATCCATTTAATAAAAAGACCGTTACATTTGTATTATCCTTGCGAAGCTGATTTAAAAATTGATCTTGAATATTGATCGATGTTTTCATTCCATTTCCTCCTCTTTTATCTCTAATATTATGTATTCGATTTTAATTGCAGCTTTCCTTCAATATGCGTGGAAATTTCATCAAGTTTTTTTTCAAAACCCTCCAAATTAACCGCATCAGTCATATCAAACCAATTGACATTCATTTTATTTCGAAACCATGTTAACTGCCTTTTTGCATAGCGTCTTGAATTTTGCTTTAGCTGTATGATTGCTTCTTCTAAAGTTAGATGTTCTTGAAAGTATTCATAAATTTCTTTATATCCAATTGCTTGAATCGATTGGCAGTCCTTTAATCCTTGCATGTATAAATTCTCTACTTCAGGGAGAAGTCCATCTCTTACCATTAAATCTACTCTTTTATTGATACGATCATACAGTATGTCTCGTTGCATCGTTAATCCAATTATAGCAGTTTGATATATCAATTCAGGCTGCTGTTTCTCTTGATAATCGCTTACGGTTTTTCCAGTACAATGATACACTTCCAGCGCTCTAATTACTCTTCGAACGTTATTTGGATGGATTTTTTTGGCGCTTTCAGGGTCTACTTCCATCAATTCTTGATGAAGCTTCTCATTTCCTTCAGCTTCTGCTCTTTTTTCCAGTATGACACGAAAACGTTCATCTGATGGAGCATCAGAAAATTGATAATCATAAATAACTGACTGGATATATAATCCGGTTCCGCCAACAATCATTGGAAGCTTTCCCCTTTGAGAAATCTCCGCAATTTTCAATCGGACAAGTTCTTGAAACTCAGCAACTGAAAAAGGCTCCTCAGGTTTTTTAATATCAATTAAATGATGAGGGATTCCTTCCATTTCACTTGGCTTAATTTTTGCTGTACCGATATCCATCCCTTTATAAATTTGCATCGAATCGCCGCTTATTATTTCTCCATTAAATCTTTTTGCTAATTCAATACTTAGTTTTGTCTTCCCCACTGCTGTTGGACCAATTAGCACAACAACCTTTTCTCTCTTGTCCAATCCACTCTCACTGCCTTTGCTGCCTACTATATTATCTGGTTCCTTCTTGTTTAACAAGGACATTTGCCCTTATCGTATCATATTGATTGAATACTTTCCTGTTATTTATCTTATCAAAAGCATTTTCGTTTTCCACATCTAAACATTATTAACAGAAAATGTTCCTCCTATTCATTTTTCATTGGATATAATCTGCCATATTTTTTTCATTTATTAAATATATAGGTTAAAGATTCGTCATTCATTACATTTGATTTACGTTACGATAACAAAACAATTTATACCCCCAAATTCGTGTTAACGTATTAGAAGATTATATGGAACATGAAAGAAAAGAAAATGGGTGGGAAACAATGATTACAACTTATGAACTTGGAATTGATCTAGGAACTGCAAATATTCTCGTATATTGTAAAAATAAAGGAATTACGTTTAACGAGCCTTCTGTTGTAGCAATTGATACAGTAACACAAAAGGTGTTAGCCGTCGGAAAAGAAGCAAAAGAAATGATTGGAAAAACACCGGGAAAGATTATCGCAATTCGTCCATTAAAAGACGGCGTGATTGCAGATTATCAAACAACCACAGATATGCTTAGATATGTAATAGGAAAAGCAACGAAAAAAGCAGGATTTTCGATTAGAAAGCCTAATGTAATTATATGCACGCCTTCTGGTTCTACGAGTGTAGAAAGAAGAGCCATACAGGACGCTGCAAAAAATGCCGGAGCAAAGCAAGTCCATTTAATTGAAGAGCCTGTTGCTGCAGCAATTGGCGCAGATTTGCCAGTTGATGAACCCATAGCAAATGTTGTTGTTGATATTGGCGGGGGCTCTACAGAAGTTGCTATCATTTCATATGGCGGCGTTGTGGCGTGCCATTCCATTCGTATTGGCGGGGATAAGCTAGACGATGATATTATTCAATACGTTCGAAGAGATTTCAATGTCCTAATAGGAGAAAGAACGGCAGAGCAAGTGAAAATGGAGATTGGCTATGCCCTCATTGATCATGAGGAACTTACTATGGATATTCGCGGACGCGATCTAGTAACTGGTTTGCCAAAAACAATTACATTGTCTTCTTACAAGATTCGCGAGGCCATAAAAGAATCCTTGCTTCACATTCTTGAAGCAATCCGAGCAACATTAGAGGATAGCCCAGCAGAATTAAGCGGCGATATCGTTGATCGTGGCGTCATTTTATCTGGCGGCGGCGCACTTATTAATGGACTGCAGGAATGGATTGCAAATGAAATCTTTGTGCCTGTCCACCTAGCACCAAGTCCGCTTGAATCTGTAGCAATTGGGACAGGAAAAGCATTAAAGTATATGGGGAAATTGCAAACAGCTGCTAAGTAAATGTAAAAAATGGAGTGCTCTCTGTAAATGTATGGGGGTACTCTGTTTTTTAATAGTTTTTAGTTAACATAATAAAATTATAGTCAATTGTTTTTCGAATGAGAAAACATTATATTTTGTTTAACCTATTACTCCCCTTCTTCTGAGGATTTGTAGCCTTGGGTGAGTCATCACGACCAGTTTCGAATGCTCCAGTGAATTTTGGTAGCTATGAACGATTCATGAGGACTGGTTTCTGTTGCTCCTGTAATTTTTGGTAGCCATAGGCTGTTCATGACGACCGATTTCTTTTGCTCCTGTAATTTTTGGTAGTCATATGCGGGGCATGACGACCGATTTCTTTTGCACCAGTCAATTTTGGTAGCCATGAACGGGGCATGACGACTGATTTCTGTTGTTCCAGTGAATTTTGGTAGCCATGAGCGGGGCATGGCGACCGATTTATTTTGTTCCAGTGAATTTTGGTAGCCATGAACGGTTCATGAAGACCGATTTATTTTGCTCCTGTAATTTTTGGTAGCCATAGGCGGCTTATGACGACCGATTTATTTTGCTCCTGTAATTTTTGGTAGCCATAAGCAGGTCATAACGACCGATTTCTTTTGCTCCTGTAATTTTGGTAGCCATAGGCGGCTTATGACGACCGATTTATTTTTGCTCCTGTAATTTTTGGAAGCCATAAGCGGTGCATAACATAGTTAATAATGGGGTTTCATGAGGAGAACATGATATTCGTTCCTTTTGGGAATCATAATTTATAGATACCACTCATTACGAACGAAAGGGGAAAATACTATGGATAAAAGATTAGCTGAAATTCAACAAAGATTAACAAACGACCAAAAAGATTTAGCAATTTTCGTAAAACATATATTTGATGAATATGACAAGAAAGCTGATGAACATCGGCGTTTAATTGCTTCGAATGCATTAGCAGGAATAAAAACATCTGGAGTTGAAGAAAAAGTATTTTACGATACGATACAAGAAACGAAACGATGGATGCTCGATGTCTTGGAGAGAACAGCTCAAGATTTAGAACACACTGGGGATAAAAATTGGCATAAAAATTTCCCTGATGGTGTGCACAGCTAGTTGTATCTTGTTCAAGAACCGAAGCATGGATGGATAACCTAAATATCTTTTGTTTCCTAATCCGCAGAAGGTTTGTTTTTTTGCAGTTTTAGAAATATAATCGTTATTACTTTAGCGCATACCGAAATAGTTATATAAAATGCGAAACGATGAAAATAATTGATACCATCATATATTTTGAATAAATCCATTTTTAGAAACAATGTTTCAACTATGAATGCGAATATAACTGAGGTTATTATGGCATAAAGATAATAATTTTTCTTTTTATTTATTGTCCACTGATAAACTAACATAAATGATACTGGCACAAGACTCGAATCTAAAGAAAAGCTAGGAAACGCTGGTATCAATTGATATGGATACCCCCACAAACCAAGATTCAGTCCAACTAAACTTATGTAAAAAGATAAAACATGGACACTATAACCGAAGAAACAAATATGGAAAATTTTACTTTTATCTATTTTGATTAGTAAAATTATTAATGGAAGTACTAGCAGCGCAGCCATCAACCAGAATTCAAAACTGAAAAAAATTTTATGCTCAATCCAAGTTTGAATTAATGTTTCTGTAGCTTCTTTTCTCATTCTAATTGCCTTTTCAATAAGATCCATATGGGAATTATACATGTAATCATTCCTCTGACTAATTGTAAATTAGAGATATTTATTCATTTCCCTTACTATAAATTGTTTCCAAAAGGGATTGAAATATTCTAAAGTCTGATTCGAAAGGATACCCTTATACATGAGACATGCCCCAAAAAAATATTTTTTTATTGACGCCTGAAATGGCAAACATAAATGCAGTCATAACCTTTTGCCCTGCAGAACTCAATTATTTTTTACACCTTTTTCTCAAGAGAATTGTTCTAACTGTTTTTTGTCCTCACCTTCCTCCGGAGTCAATAATTCATTCTTGGCATTTTTTAAAATAAGACATTCACCCATTCATTCTTTTCAAAAATGACTTGAAGGAGTGATAACGATAACTTCTGGAACACCCTGTGGTATTTTGCAAGGAAACTTTCTGTAATCGAATATTTATATCAATCTTAATTCACTTTTAAAAAATGCAACTTTCATACAATTCTAGATATTAGTGGATTTCCCTATTCTCCAAACCAACAGCCTCTTTATTCACTATTGTTTCCCTCTATAAAAGAGGTTTTTTCTCGTGCTTGATTTTTTATGTACTACTATATTAAATATCCCTAGGAAACTATTTGAATATATGATTTTATTGTATTTAATAGATAGGGATTCTCACTTATCAGATCCTTATAGCAATCGTTACATTAGCTCCAAATTCTTTTGTAGTTTTCCCATCCTCATATCAATCCTGACTTCCCTTCACACTGTTTTTTGATCTATGTTCCAATTCAGATGAACAGGTCCCTTCACAATTCTAGCCATAGCACTTTTATAACAAGTGTAAATCTCTGCGAAAAATGACCTAATCAACTTCAACTATGCAGGAGGAAAAACAGTTGCAGAAAATCCGAAGTATCTAGCTACAATATTGTTACACCTACTGGATTAAAAATTTCAGTAACTAAAATCTGATAGGTACCCATCCAGAAAAATTTTAAAAGAAATTAAAGACCGTATGCATTACTCATTCCTTCTCCTCCTAACCTTTACTCTTTTGATTCTTCTGGCAGGGAATTAATTTTTCTTTCTACCCGATAACCCCATCCTTCATAAGAAGATTTCATGACATCAACAAATGGATCTTCAGCCTCTTTAAAATTCTCAAATGCTGTCATTGTGCGCTCTAACCTATGTCGGACTACCATGGTGAGGAAGCAAGTTGGCATATTTCCAAACAATTCGACTATGTTAAATCTCGCGCAGTTCAAGCAAATATTTTCAGTCGCGGGAATGAAGTCAAAAATTGTTAGCTGCTGTATGACCAGACTCCTAATCTTGTAAACTTAATACTTCTTTTTCCAATATACTTCCTTATTATTAAAATTATGGTATAATTTTCTAGAGCTACAATTAGAAACATAAGGAAGTGAGGTAAAATCTATGCCTGAAATTAAATGGGGATCCCCATTGAGTTTAGCTTGTTTAGGTGTATTCTTAGGTGGACTAGGAATCTTTTTTAAGGCTATATGGAGTACTTTTTTGTAAACAGACTAATGTAGTCTGTTTTTTCATTAATAATTTGAAAAAATAATAATTCCTGCGTTTCCCAAATTATCCATGTACAATTTAATGAAAATAGTTGTAATAAGATGTCTATTTTTTATTTGTATTGATCCAACATTTATTGGAATTATTCTTATCGTTACTAAGAACAAGTTGCTTAAACCCATATTTACTTTCATTAGTGTATTTCTAATAATTAGCTTTCTATATTGGGGCACGATTATATTTAGCAATCTTATTTAGGCAACATAATAATTCTAAGAATCAGACCTTACAAGCACCCGATCCCTTCAAAATCATAAGATACTTTGAAGGAGTGATCACTATGCCATGGCAACATAAAATAAATTATTTAATTGGTCAACCAGTAGGAATCTCATTTACTAATGGTCAAGGAACATCTGGAGTACTTTGTGGTACTTCTCAGAGAAAATTACTAGTTATTGAATATCTATACCAGTCACAATTTGCATTAAAACAATATGACTTTTCTATGATTCAAGATGTTAATGGATTCCCACCTTGTCATAACCAACAGCCATTGTATTAACTGCCCCTCTCAATAATTGAGGGTCTTTTTTATGAGACTTAATAATTCTTGTGATTATTAAAACCTCTTCCTCCATATAAGATGGAAAAATAAAACTTAAATCATATGGAAAAATATTCATATTAATATAAAATCTAATATAGAGACCTAAATGAAGGAGTGAGCTTTTAACGTGTTTATTAAAGCAATTATAATTACTTTGCTTTTTGGATTTCTATCCTACAAATTGCTACACAGAGCAAATAGCAATGTGAAAAAGTCACTTACAAATAATTTTACTGATACACCTATTTTTAAAATTATCCTCAGGTTATTTGGCTGGTCGTTTATATTTTTTATAATTATTACATGGTTTCTTGTGATATTTGAGTGAAAGAATTAACGTTCAAATTTGAACGTTTTTATAATAAAATCAAAACTTTATCTTACGCACGTTCATCCCTCCTCTTTTTGTGCATTAAGGTACTCACAATACGTCTGGCATTTTTCTTATGAAATAAAGACAGACTCATATCTTCTTAAGTTGCTAGCATTACTTTTATCTACACATCAATTAAAGGTTTCAATTTAAGAGAAGACTATCTATTGTAGTCATCCGATTTATTTTCATATTGGGAGTACCTACGAATTTTCTATCATTTCTGTCTTTCCATAGATTATTTTTGTTGTTTATTAATTTTGGAGAAGTACAGCTATGAAAAGACCACACCTTTCACAAACTATTCTTATATGATATTAAGCTTACAAAACTAGAATAATTCGGTTTCAAATTTAGGACATCCACATGCAACTATTATTATGTCAGAGATTGAGGAAAGTTCTAAATTCGTTTCTGAAAAAATAAGGCTTTCAAATGTTTCAATAACATCAGATAAATAAAGTCATGTTACCCCTAATATATAGGATTCATCTGCAGGTATTTTTTCAAAAGCATTAAGGAAAGACTACTAAAATGCAATAATAGTGGTCAATGTATAAAAAAATAAAGGAAAACCTTAATGTATCAAAGGTTCTCCTTTGCTATAAATTACATCACCCGTTTAAACATCTTCTCCATCTCATAAATCGAATATTGAATGATGATGGGCCGTCCATGCGGGCAAGTAAATGGATCTGTTGTCTGTCTAAGCTCATCAAGTAAGGCTTGGATTTCATCGTTTCTTAAATGATGATTCGCTTTAATAGAAGCTTTACAGCTCATCATAATGGCTGCTTCTTCCCTTAGCTTTTTGATATCCACTCTTTTCATGGATAGGAGCTGTTCAATCATATCCTCGATGATTTCTTTCTCCTCACCTTTTGGAAGCCACTGCGGATGAGAGCGAATGATAAAGCTATTGTGTCCAAATGGCTCAAGGAATACACCTACTTTTTCCAGTTCCTCTTTATACTCATCAATTTTGATATAGTCATCGGTTGAGTATTCAAAAGTTAGCGGAATCAGCATTTCTTGAAGCTCACTTTCAACTTGACCTACCTTTTCTTTAAAATACTCGTATTTGATTCGTTCCTGTGCCGCATGCTGATCGATAATATACAGTCCCTTCTCATTCTGAGCAAAAATATAAGTACCATGCATTTGCCCAATTGGATATAGAGGCGGGACTCTTGACGTTTGGTGCTGTTTGAATGGATCAAAATTGGATTCAGTATTTCTATTACTCTCTATATATTGTTCTTCCATATCTGGAACATACGAATGAGCAGCAAAACTCGTTTCTTCCTTCGTTTCATTCGGAGTAAAGGAGAACACATCTTTCTTAGGCTCATTTTCTATTATATTTTCACGAATATAGGGTGGTTTAAACTCTTCAACATTTGTTTCTCGTATGGGATTATAGGCTGAAACATGATCCAGTTCTAAAAATGTTTGTTCCTCTCTTGGCTTAACCGCCTTAGGTTCTGTAAAACCTGTTGGGATTAATTCTTGTGACTTAAATGCATTCTTAATTGCACCTGTGACAAGTTCATTTAGTTCCTGTTCTTTACTTAGACGCACTTCCATTTTTGATGGATGAACATTCACATCTACCAAAAGCGGGTCCATCTCAATATTCAAAAGGACAATCGGGTAGCGCCCGATTGGCAGCAATGTGTGATATCCCTCTTGGATCGCCTTAGCAAGCGGATAATTCTTGATAAAGCGCCCATTGATCATTGTTGAAATATAATTCCGTGATGCTCTAGTAATTTCAGGCAATGCAGCATACCCGCTAATTCGAAAATCAAGAGAAACAGCTTCTATCGGAACCATTTTTTTTACGATATTCATGCCATATATAGCTGCTAATACTTGCCGGACATCGCCATTCCCATTCGTATGGAGAAGTTTCCGCTCATTATGAATGAGGCGAAAGGAAACTTCCGGATGGGCAAGTGCCAACCGGTTAACCACATCGGTAATATTTCCTAGTTCCGTGTGAATGGTTTTCATATACTTAAGCCGTGCCGGTGTATTGAAGAACAGATCGGACACCGTTAAATCTGTTCCTTTTCGCCCTGGAGCTTTTTCAACGCCTTCCACTTTTCCACCCTCAACTTGAACACGCGTACCAATTTCTCCTGTCGATGTTTTCATATCAACTCTTGAAACAGAAGCAATACTTGGCAATGCTTCCCCACGGAATCCTAATGTTCGAATTCGAAAAAGATCCGTTTCATCTTTAATTTTACTTGTTGCATGGCGTTGAAATGCAGTCAGTACATCATCTTCCTCAATACCATCTCCATTATCAATGATGCGAATTTTTGCCAATCCCGCTTCTTCCGTCTCAATTTCTATGATTGTACTCCCAGCATCAATTGAATTTTCAACTAGTTCCTTTACGACAGAGGCTGGCCTCTCAACTACTTCCCCAGCCGCGATTTTATTTGAGAGTGCGTCATCTAGCTGAATAATTTTGGACATTGCCTACACCTCCATGTTCTAGCCGACTATCCTTTTAGATTTTTGTGTAGTTCATATAAAGTATTTAGTGCTTCCATTGGTGTCATATCTAAAATATCAATATCTCTGACTTTTTCTATAATCCGTTTTTCTTTTGTACTCAATACAGCTGTTTTCTTCTCCCTAGGTTCATCAAAGAATGAAAGCTGAGCATCTTCTTCAGCAATTTTAGTATATTTTTTTTCGATAACAGGCTGATTTGTCTGCTCATCCTTCTGTTCCAGCTTAGTTAATATTTCATTCGCTCTCTTAATCAACTCTTCTGGAAGCTCAGCAAGCTGTGCCACGTGAATCCCATAGCTTCTATCTGCTGCTCCTTCTTTAATTTTATGAAGAAAGACAACTCTGCCATTTTGCTCAATTGCACTAACATGAACATTTTTGACCATATGAAGTTCTTCCTCTAATACAGTCAATTCATGATAATGAGTAGAAAATAAAGTTTTCGCACCTAAGCGATTATGAATATATTCAATTATTGCCTGCGCTAACGCCATCCCATCATAAGTGGATGTTCCACGGCCGATCTCATCAAAGAGTATTAGACTATCTTGAGTGGCGTTAACAATGGCATTTCTTGCTTCCAGCATCTCAACCATAAATGTACTTTGACCTGAGATGAGATCATCTGCAGCGCCAATTCTTGTAAATACCTGATCAAATATAGGCAGAACAGCTTCTGAAGCAGGAACATAGCAGCCGATTTGCGCTAAAATCGCTGTTAACGCAATTTGTCTCATATACGTACTTTTACCTGACATATTTGGTCCAGTTATGAGCAGCATTTCTCTATTTGCATCCATATAACAATCATTTGGGACATACTCTTGCGCGTTCATGACCTTCTCGACGACTGGATGTCTGCCATCTTTAATCACAATTCTTCGATCCTTTGTGAACGAAGGCTGCACATAATGTCTTTCTTCACTAACTGTAGCAAAGCATTGCAAGACATCAAGCTCACTAACCGATTTTGCGAGAGATTGCAATCTTGGAATGAATTCCTTCACATGCTCACGCACTGCAGTAAATAACTCGTATTCCAGCTCCACACTTTTTTCTTCCGCTTGTAAAATAAGTGCCTCTTTTTCTTTCAAATCAGGTGTGATAAATCGTTCAGCATTCGTTAATGTTTGCTTGCGTTCATATTGTCCTTCCTTTAAAAGGTGTAAATTTGCTCTTGTGACTTCAATATAATAACCAAATACACGATTGTAGCCTACCTTCAATGACTTGATGCCCGTTTTCTCCCGCTCCTGTTTTTCAAGCTGGGCAATCCATGTTTTCCCATTTCTAGTGGCATCACGATATTGGTCTAATTGCTCATGATATCCATCTTTGATCATGTTGCCATCTTTAATGGACAGGGGCGGATTGTCTACAATTGCACGCTCTAGAAGATCGACAACCTCCTCACAGGCATCAAGCTTTTCAGCAAGCATGTCCGCCTCATTGTTCGAGAGCTTTCTGAGCAATTCTTTCAAATCAGGAATCTGTAGCAAAGAACGTCTTAATTGGACTAAATCTCGAGCATTTACATTCCCGAAAGCCACTCTGCCGGCAAGACGCTCAAGGTCATATACTTCTTTCAGCTTTTCTCTTAATTCTTCACGTTCAAAAAAAGCGGCTATAAAGGTTTCAACAAGTGTTTGCCTGCGAATGATTTCCCTCTCATTCACAAGCGGACGGTCAACCCATTGCTTTAAGAGCCTGCCACCCATAGCTGTCTTTGTTTCATCTAACAGCCATAGCAAAGAACCCTTTTTCCCTTTGGAACGAATGGTTTCTGTTAGCTCCAAGTTCCTTTTGGAAAAATAATCAATTTTCATATATTGATTTGTTTGATACGTAGATACCTTCTGTAAATGATCTAAACTTCTTTTTTGCGTACGATATAAATAGTTAAATAGTCTGACAGTTGTTTGACGAAGCTTGTCCTGATTAATTTCATCTAGTAAATGATGATAACTCTCCTGGCTCAGATAATCTTCTTCAAAAGAGATGGTTAAAACAGATCTCTCTTTCATTTTTTGCTGCCAATCTCCATTGAAATCCCTTGAAATAATGATTTCTTTTGCACCTGAAATGGATAGCTCATTCAATACCTCATCGAACCCTGCACTAAGCATCGTGACCTTTGTTTCCCCTGTTGAAAGATCACTGTAGGCAAAACCAAAGGTTTCATCTGCAAAATAACTGATTGAAGCGATAAAATTATTTTCCTTTTCATGAAGTCCTTTGCCTTCCATCA
Source organism: Cytobacillus massiliigabonensis (assembly GCF_900199725.1). Taxonomy (GTDB): domain Bacteria; phylum Bacillota; class Bacilli; order Bacillales; family Cytobacillaceae; genus Cytobacillus; species Cytobacillus massiliigabonensis. The sequence goes on from NZ_LT904902.1 coordinate 45,990, forward strand.
TTGTTCCAGGTGTAATTAATTGAACCACCTCACGTTTAACGACACCCTTTGCCTGTTTCGGATCTTCCGTTTGTTCACAAATAGCTACCTTATATCCACGTTCAACTAACTGTTCAATATATTGTGGTGCAGAATGATACGGAACCCCGCACATTGGAATCCGATCTGCTGAGCCCCCTTCTCTGCTTGTTAGTGTAATTTCAAGCTCTTGTGATGCTTTAACAGCATCGTCGAAAAACATCTCGTAAAAATCTCCGAGACGAAAAAATAAAAAGGCATCCTCGTAATCTGCCTTTACTCTCAAATATTGCTGTATCATAGGCGTATAAGCTGCCATAATGTCCTCCAAATGTTCAAATGTATCTTTTTATTTTTCTATTATATCATAAAGTATTATTTAATTTGGTTTCTTAAAATAAAGAAAAGCAGGATCATAAAAATCTGATCTCTGCTAACTTCAAATTAATTATTAATATACTTTTCAAATACAAACCCAAAATCTTTTACATTGTATTTCTTTCTGCTATTCATAAGCCAGTTAAATGCTGTTTCGTTTAATACTCTGAAATTATCTACGAAATTATTATCCTGCGGAACGGCTGAACGGCTGAAAGTAGTCGATGCTACCTCTAGGCTCTTCTCCGCGTAAGACATGGATACTTCATTTTCATGGCAAATTTCCGAAATACGAATGAGCGCTTTATATAAATCTTTCAACTCCTCAATATGTTTCTTATGAACATCAATTGAAAAATGGACAGATCCAATCACGAACTTAATCTCCACATCCAAATCGACCGTACCTGCCGTCTCAAGCATTACACCTGAAATCGTGTGTTCTTTGTATGCGTAGCGCTTTAACGTCCGTTTCTTACTCATTGCACTCGTGCCATCTAAATGAATTAACGCTTTATTTGTAAAGCAGTATTCATCAGATTTGGATTTAATTAAAAAGTAAATCTTTTCATTGTCCTCATGAAGAACGTAATCATCTGCATCTACCTTGTCATAATCGACAGGCTTGATCACACTCCCAACATCGCTTAATCCTAATACGTCTGATGCAACTTTTTTGAACATAAACCTACCCCCTAGACTTCTTTCACTTAAATATTTTAGCATGTGAAGGAAGAAAATGGGATACATAGATTTCAAATAAGGACTATTTAACTAATAAACTAGTTTTTTTCCAAAGCTAATTTTAAACCAAATAGAATCAATACCCCTCCTGTCAGCCCTTCTACAGCCTTCATTGTAGAAGGCTTCTTCATAAAATCACTTATAAAATGAATTAAGTATATATAGAAGAAAAACCAGATCATTGTTAATAAGGTATAAGTTAATCCTAGTCCTAAAAATTCAAAGAATGCTTGATCACCTGATCCTGCAAATTGAGGCAAAAAGGTTAGGAAGAATACCGCCACTTTTGGATTCAGTAAATTTGTCAAAAACCCTTGCCTGAAGTTGGATTCTTTTCCATATTTATTAACCTGTTCAGGATCTGGAGCTGCTATCGGCTGTTTTTTTATAATAAATAGAATTGATTTACAGCCAAGATAAATGAGGTATACCGCACCTGCATATTTTAATATAGAAAAGAGGAATGCAGATTTAACAATAAGAGCGGATAAACCAAACACAGCTGCCATTGTATGAATAAGCAATGCAGCAAGCGTACCAGCTGTTGTTTGCAGCCCTGCAGTTTTACGTTTGGAGATGGTATTCTTTGTAATTACGGCTGTGTCTGGTCCAGGTAAAATAATCAGCATAAATGCCATGAATATAAATAGGAGATAATTCTCCATCATTATGACCCCCTTTATGTAAATTTCCACTTATTATAATCTAAATTTACAGAAAATTAAACAATAAAAAAGAAAAAACTAGGAAGCAAAACCTCCTAGTTATTACTCTTCTTCATCCCCAACTAAAAAGTCAGGATTTAAATCTTCGAATGCATCATCTTCAACATCATCAAAGCCCCATTCTTCATCATCACAATCACATTGATCATGATGAACAGCTACACATACTTTCGTCTCACCAATCACTTCAACGAGAAATTCCCTTTCTACATGAACGATGATTTTATTTCCATTTGGTGAGATCACACATTCACAGCAGTTAGGCTGCTGCAATACACGTGCGACTACTTCATGGTCGTCAAGGCAATCGGGATCACGGTATTTTAACTTAATGACATCCTTATAATTAACACGTTCGGTAACAACCTCTGTTCTTGTATTATTATCAAAGGAATACCAAACGTTAATGTCATAGTAGCCGCAAACCTCGACTGTTTTTCCGACTTTTTTCGCCTCGTACGTATGGTTTATAATCCAGCAGCCAAGGATGCTTGACGGATGGTGTTTAGGGCATATCGTATGATTGGACTGTGTAAACTTCCGTCCCTTTGCAACGACCGCCTTTGTTATTATCTCTCTGTATTCTCCCATTGCGAGCGAACCTCCTCATTCATTTTCAATTCATCCTATGCGGGATATTAGACTAGTGTGCGATATTTCTTGATGAATGTTAGGTAAATGTATTGGCATAATTCATAGTATGCTTTTTCAGGGCGAATGTGCCATATTACTAAATTAGAGAACACATATCTTATGCTCGAGTTAATGTTCTTGAATAGCAATTTCCTTAGTTTCTTTTGTAAACATAGTTTCATAATTTGTTTTTTTGTCAGTTGCATTTTTTACAGTTTCATAAAAATATATGTTTGCCCTCGTTAAAACGCGGATACAGCTTGGCTATTTCACCAATATAATACTGTAAAGAGAAGGAGGTGATCAGAATTGGCCAACTTAGATGATTCCAACTTGAAAATAAATTTCAATGGCAAAGAAATAAATGGAGAAAAAGCCAAAGAATTAGCGGATAAAATTTCAAAGAATTTAGCAGATTCATTAAACGGACTTGTTTCTAATAAGTTAGGTAACTTATCAGCAAATCCTTTGAATGGAAACCTTTTTAATGCAATAAATCCACTAAAAAACTTAAACGGAATTTTCAGCCAAAATTCTTTAGGGTCAAATGGAGTACAGAATATGCTCCCAGCTCTTAGTAAATTACTGCCGGTATTTGAGACATCTGATGATAATAAGAAAATTAAACTTTCATTAAATGGTGTATCATTACTTGATTTAGATCTGACTGATCTTACAAATAATAACTCTGCTGAAAAGGAATAAAGAAAATTTAATACATTGGAGGAGGTGAGAAATGATGTTGTCAAATAGATGTTATGAAGATAATCAGACTAGACCTGTTCAGAATGACCGACAAGCTGTTAATGGTGTCAGCAGCAACGGAGATGCATTCAAGGCCTTTACTTTTGCAGCACAGGGAAATAGTCCACAAATTAATACACCAGTCCAAGTACCAATTTCACTTGGTGGATTTGCAGTGAATGCATCCCTTATTAATATTCCTATTCTATCTGCTCAATTTAACGTAGCTAATGGCGGTGATTCACAAGCTATTTCAGTGAACAACGCAAATCAAGTAGAAAGCAACCACTCATAGAAAAGCGGATGCGCCTTGATCACCCCCGACAAGCACAAGACGAGCCTTACTGAAAGGTGTTCTTTACCTTTCTGGAAGGATTGGCTTGTGACCTCGAGGGGGTAGGCGCTGCAGCTAGACAAATAGAAAAGCGGATGCGACTGTTTTGCGCCTATGCAATAAGTTAGTATTGTTAAACCACTGATTGTCCAAAGAGAAGGGAGGTATGGAAAATGATTGATAGAAATAAAAATAATAAATTACAATTAGACCCTGAAGTACTCAAGCAGCTTGGAGTTCCTGAGGAACTGCTTGAAATGGCTGCCGAAGCTGGAATTCCTTCTATTAATAACCATGCTGCAGGCGGAATGGGTGGACGTGCCATCAATTTAACCTACGTTGATAATTATTCAACCTTGCTTCTCGTATATACTTTCCTTCTCAATTATTTGGGCAATGATTCAAATCAAAATGGAACGAAAATATTGAATGAGTCCCTTCTTTTAACTCTGAATGCAGCACTGCAAGATCAGCAAGAATACCGAAAAGAATTTTTAAGAGCAGTAGAATTGCTTAGAAATAATTAGCCTCCACAACCCAAACCAGGCCGATGATACCTCCTTTTATATATAGAGAAACCCCCTGACATAATGTCAGGGGGTTTTCCGGCTAGAAAGGCGGTTTCGCATTTCTAATTCTGTCTTGCTGCAGCGCCTATCGCCTATCGTACTTCAGATCCCCTCCCTGCGATAAGTCAACATCGATTCGCCTACCGGCTTATCGTGTTTCCTTTATCTCAGTCAGGGTTCTTCCAGTCCGTACGGCGATGAGCAAGGCGCCTTCTCATTTCTAATGATGATGTGAGCAATCGCTATTTTTTATTTGTGAGCCAGTTTCACCGCTCAGCAGGTCTCCACCTGTTGAAAGGATCACCTCGTCAGTCACTGTGTTGGAAATGGCGTTAGCAACCATTTGCAGCAATTCATTCACTTCAATTTGAGATTGCTTAAATTCTTGTACAACTGGGATTTCGTCTAATTCATTTTGAAGGGCTTCCAGCTTATCTTCTGTTTTTTTCAAAGCTTCCTTCTTACCAAAATGCTGCAAATTCACCGCTTGCTTTTGTAATCCCTTAATATTTGAAATCGTTGCACGCACTTTTTCATTTTCGTTTATTTGCGCTTCCGCACGCTTGAAGAATTCTACCTCTTCTGTTTCTGCAATCATTCGTGCAAGCTCTTTCGCTCGGGCAATAATGTCATCTTTAGTATACTTTGCCATTTTACTCCACCTCTACCATATCTAGTTCTTCTATCATTTCTCCGTTTAATGACCATGTTTTAGCATCGGTAATTTTTACTTTTACAATTTTTCCGATGGCTGATTTTGGTCCAATAAAGTTGACTAGCTTATTTTTTCTAGTATAACCTGCTAGTACTGCAGGATTGTTTTTACTTTCGCCTTCTACTAGAACTTCGACAATTTGGTCTTGATATTTTTTCATCGCTTCAGCTGATAGTTCATTTACTAGCGCATTCAGACGCTGTAGACGCTCCTTTTTGACTTCCATTGGAACATTATCCTGCATTTTCGCTGCAGGTGTACCTTCCCTAGGAGAATAAATAAACGTATAAGCAGCCTCATAACCAACTTCACGATAGAGTGAAAGTGTTTCTTCAAACTGTTCATCCGTTTCATTTGGGTAGCCTACAATAATATCAGTTGTAAATGTCGCACCTGGAACAGCAGCTTTGATTTTACGAATAAGCTCTAAATAATGTTCTCTCGTGTATTTACGCGCCATAATTTTAAGAACTTCATTTGACCCAGATTGAACCGGCAGGTGAATATGTTCAACCAGATTTCCGCCTTTTGACAGAACCTCAATTAAGTGATCATCAAAATCACGAGGATGACTTGTTGTAAAACGGATACGAGGAATATCAATTTTACGTATTTCATCCATAAGGTCCCCTAGACCATATTTCATATCTTCAAAGTCTTTTCCATATGCATTTACATTTTGGCCAAGTAGAGTTATTTCTTTATATCCTTGTGCTGCTAATTGTCTAACTTCTTGAATGATATCTTCAGGACGGCGGCTGCGCTCTTTTCCTCGTGTATAAGGGACAATACAATACGTACAGAACTTATCACAGCCGTACATAATATTTACCCATGCCTTAATATTCCCTTGACGTACCTTCGGAAGGTTTTCTATAACGTCTCCTTCTTTAGACCATACTTCCACCACCATTTCCTTAGACATATATGCTTCATGCAATATGTTTGGCAGGCGATGAATATTGTGTGTTCCAAAGATAATATCTACTTGATTATATGTTTTCAAAATTTTGTTAACTACAGACTCTTCCTGCGACATACATCCGCAAACACCAAGAAGCAAGTCTGGTTTTTCTTTTTTCAAATGCTTTAAGTGACCTAGTTCACCAAACACTTTATTCTCTGCGTTTTCACGGATTGCACATGTATTTAATAATATTACATTTGCATCCTCAACAGTATCCGTCGGTTCATAGCCAAGTCCAATGAAGATCCCTGCCATAACCTCGGTATCATGCTCGTTCATTTGACAGCCATACGTACGAATATAGAATTTTCGTCCATTCCCCATCCCATGAAATTCTTGTGGAATATCAAAATCCTTATGATAATTGACTTCTTCTTTCCCACGCTTTTTCGCTTCTTTTAAGGATGGTGGTGTATATACCGCTTCAAAATATTTGCTATAATCCTTTTCGGATTTTTTGTCCGATGGATTAGCCGTTTGCACTTGTTGACCTTCTAGTCGTTGTTTTTCATTCATTATTTTGTCCCCTTTCTCTGTTTTGTACCTGCGAGAAAATCTATTGGAATTCCAAAGCTTTTATTATAATAAATATTATCGTAAACAAGATTAACTACACACATTATTATAGTATATAGCCTTTATGAATTGAAAACAATAGAAATCCTATTATGGGACCAGTGTTCAATCGCTGTTGTACACTCAATTGAAACAAATAGTATGTACCTATTCACAAATAATAATATTATACGAATTTATCTAAATTGAACGTGACGATTATCACATTTTAGAAAGTTATTATAGAACAGGTTTATAAAGCCTCTCATAAAAAACAGCCCAGGAATTTATCCTGGGCTGTTTTCACATTCTACATAAATTCTTCAACAAGTTTATCAAAATGTGCCTGATCAAGAGTTAAGTCTGCTTGAACTAATGGAGATTCTGAATATCCATTTAATAGCTCTTGATATGATTTACGTTCTGTGTCTTGATAAATAAGACCAGTAACTAAACCATTATGCTTCATTAATGTTTGCATTGCCATTTCTTTATTAGAAGAATCGTAGCCTTCAATATCGCTTAATTTAGTTAAATTTTCTTTAAACCAGTCATAAGTGTTGACTTTATTATAAGTAACGCATGGACTAAATACGTTAATTAATGAGAATCCCTCGTGTTTAATCCCTGCTTCAATCAATGCAGTTAAGTCCTTGAGATCTGTTGAGAAGCTTTGTGCAACAAATGTCGCACCAGCAGTTAATGCCATTTCCATCGGAGCAATTGCTTGTTCAATGGAACCTTCCGGCGTTGACTTTGTCTTGAAGCCAGTTGCCGATCTTGGCGATGTTTGCCCTTTTGTTAAGCCGTAGATTTGGTTATCCATTACAATATAAGTGATATTTACATTTCGGCGAATGGCATGGATGGTGTGGCTCATCCCGATTGCATAACCATCTCCATCACCGCCAGAAGCGATAACCGTTAGGTCACGGTTAGCCATTTTTACCCCAGTTGCGATTGGAAGTGAACGTCCATGAATTCCATGTAATCCATATGAGTTAATATATCCTGAAATACGGCCAGAACAGCCAATTCCAGAAATAACAGCTAAGTTTTCAGGTTCTAGTCCTACATTTGCCGCCGCACGCTGAATCGCAGCCTGAACGGAGAAGTCTCCACAGCCAGGACACCAGTTTGGTTTTACACTATTTCGAAAATCTTTAAATGTTGCCATTTAGACCAACTCCTTGCATCTTGTATGAATTTCATGCGGCAAGAAAGGATTTCCGTCATACTTTAGCATTTTTGTAATTTTTTCAGCATGTCCGACGTTCATCTTTATCATATTTGCCAATTGCCCAGTCGCGTTATTTTCAACAACAACGATCTTTTTCGCAGATTTTACAAGCGGCAATAATTCATCAGACGGGAATGGATAGATTAAACGAATATGTGCATGATTTACCTTTAAACCATCTTTTTCCAAACGGCCCATTGCTTCTTCAATCGCTCCGCGAGTCGAATTGAAACCGACGATTAACAGATCTGCATCCGCATGTGGAGCATTTTTGTATACTGGTGTATCGAATTTAATATTTTCAATTTTACGGAAGCGCTTGTCCATTTGTGCATTACGGTTTGCTGCTGATTCGGACGGCTTGCCCTGTTCATCATGCTCTACACCTGTAACATGGTGGATACCATTTTTCATTCCAGGAATTGTTCTTGGTGAAACGCCATCCTCTGTAACCTCATAGCGCTTAAAGTACCCTTTATTTTCGATTTCAGGTAATTCTTCCGTTACTAGCTTTCCACGGCGAATTTCAACTTTATCATACTCAAGAGGTTCAACAGTCTGCTTACCTAATGAAAGCTGCAGATCAGATAAAACAATGACAGGGCATTGGTATTCTTCAGCTAAATTGAATGCTTCCGCTGTATCATAGAATGCCTCTTGCACAGTACTTGGAGCCATAACAATCTTCGGAATCTCTCCATGAGTACCATAGATCATCGCCATTAAGTCAGACTGCTCTTGCTTTGTAGGCAGACCTGTTGAAGGACCCCCACGCTGTGTATCTACGATAACTAGCGGCGTTTCCGTAATACCAGATAAGCCGATCGCTTCCATTTTTAATGATAGGCCAGGACCTGATGAAGCAGTTAGCGCACGCACACCACCGTAGTTTGCACCAATCGTCATTGTTACAGCAGCAATTTCATCTTCAGTTTGAATAACCGCTCCGCCAACTGGTGGAAGTTTTTTGATTAAGTATTCCATAATATCTGATGCTGGAGTAATTGGATATGCAGCCATGAAGCGGCAGCCGCCTGCTAATGCACCAAGTGCAATCGCATCGTTGCCAATCATAAACATACGCTTCTTGCCGTCTGCTTTCTCAAGCTCCATTAATTCCGCGTTGCTTCCTAAATGTTCTTGCATATTATCAAAGCCTGATTTAATGGCTTCCATATTTTTTTCAACAACTTGCTGACCCTTACGTCCAAAAATTTCTTGCACAACTTCTTTAAAAACGTTAATATCTAAATTTAAGACTGCACATGTTGCCCCAACAGCAACCATGTTTTTCATAAGGGATGTACCTAATTCCGTTGCTAATTCCGTAAATGGAACTGCAAACATCGATGCTTTAGTATCTTCTGGTTTTATTGGATTGAACTTAGCATCCGCAATAATAACTCCTTTTTCATGGAGCTCTTTGTAGTTCAAATCGATTGTTTCTTGGTCGAATGCTACCAAAATATCAAGATCGTCTGAAATCGAACGAACTTGAGTTGTGCTTACACGAATCTTATTGTTCGTATGACCGCCTTTAATACGAGATGAGAAATGGCGGTAACCATACAAGTAGTAGCCTAATCGGTTTAATGCAATGGCAAAAATTTCACCAGTACTCTCAATACCTTCCCCTTGTTGCCCGCCAACTTTCCACGAAAGTTGATTGATCATGACTTACACCCCTTTAGATACGTTAGAAAAATATGTAAAAACAATATAATAATTAAAGTGTAGCACTCTTTCAGAAACCTTCTTCCTATATAAAGAACAATGTTTTAATAAAGGATTTTGAATGGGTACTAAACGCTTTCAATTCTAGACCTAAGTCTAGAAAAAAGCAACCCTTTCATACTAATTATTGTCGAAAATATGAATATTTTACAACTAATTAAATAATAATAGATTTGCTCCTTTTTCATTGCCGAATAATCCATAAAAGTTCCTAATTTTTCGTAATGATTTCTGTATTAAAATTAAAAACACATCATACTATTTTTTAGGATATCTATTAATAAAGTTTCGATACATAAAATTTTCTACTTGTTTACTAGAATAATATTTTACCAGCTCATTCATTAAATGATCATAGTCCCTCACATTCATTAATCCTTTCGGAAGCTTTCCATCAGTCCCATCAAAATCCGATCCGAAACCAACATGTTCTTCCCCGCCAAGCGAGCAGACATATTCTAGATGTCTCAATACATCTGTCACTGTTGCCTCATTTCTGCTCGTTAAAAATTCAGGGACAAATGTAATTCCTAACACGCTGTTTCGATCAATAAGTGCCTCAATTTGATCATTCGTTAAATTGCGGGGATTTGGACAAAGTGAGTAACAATTCGAATGGGAAGCAACTGGATAGTCGCTGTACTCGATCACATCCCAAAATCCGCGTTCTGAGAGATGAGAAACATCACACCATGTATGGGTCGTATTTAGTACGCTGACTACTTTTTTGCCGAAGGCGGATAACCCGGCACCTCTTTCCTCAAGGATCCCGTCAGCAACATAATTGCTATGATTCCATGTTAGGCCAATTGAAGTAACACCTAATCTTAACAGCGTTTTTAATTTCACCAAATCATTGCCTATTGCATCGCATCCTTCTAAAGTAAGAATGGCACCCATTTCATCCTCAGCTAAATTTTCGAGATCGAACTGAGTTGTAATCACACGCAACTTTGGGAAAGGCAAGATTATCTTTTCATAAAAGAGCTCAATCATATATAATGCAGCGTTAAATCGCATTTCTGGATGGATGGACTGAGGTATAAATATAGCAAAACACTGCACTTTTATTCCTCCCGATATCATCCCTATTAAAGTTACTTCAAGTTTTTCAGATTCGTTAAATTGAATGCTTGAGTCCAAGAACATTTTGTAAAGCACGTCACAATGGGCATCAAATATCTTCATTGTTATTTTCACCCTTCCATCTATGTTAGAAGCTACTTATGAAAAAAAGAACCCGCTTGCTTTTTACGGCAAACAGGTCATCATTAATTGGTTACAAAATATCCCTTTATTATTTAAGTAACTATTGGATCATTCCCGAGTAACATCACCAGCTGTCCTGCATAGTTTACCTAGGTTCAACGATTAGTTTTATTGCGGTTCGTTCTTCCCCATCAATCTTTATATCTGTGAATGCCGGGATACAAATCAAATCCACTCCGCTAGGCGCTACAAATCCTCTTGCAATTGCTACTGCCTTCACCGCCTGGTTTAATGCACCTGCACCAATCGCTTGGATTTCGGCACCGCCTCTTTCACGCAGAACTCCTGCAAGCGCACCTGCTACAGAATTAGGATTAGATTTTGCTGAAACTTTTAATATTTCCATTCCTAGCTCCTCCTTGTTTTCCCCTCCCGCGTGCCCATGACCTCTTCTTAGACAGCTTTGATCCCATTATCCCATTTTCGGTGTGATACTCCTTCACCAAGTATAGGGCGTGTTTATAAGATAATGCCTTATCGGAAATGAACACGTCAGTATAAATCATTCCATTGCTACTATATTCAGTTCTTAAATCACATATTCCGGCTTGGACAAAATAAAGACATAATTCATCTTAGAAAAAAAGACTGCATCCGATTGCATAAATTGCTTTCGGATACAGTCTTTTCACTTATGAAAAAAATGGATGATCATCATTAATCAATATTCGATTGATTTTTTTTGCTTTTCCACTTGTTTTATCAATTTCAATTAATACTGCACTTAACTGCTTTCGTCCTTCTTTTGGCACCTCAAATCGAACAGGCAGGTTAGTTAAAAATCTTTTTAATACCGCATCTCTTTCAACACCTAATATCCCGTCATATGGTCCTGTCATGCCAACGTCTGTTAAATACGCTGTCCCTTCTGGCAAGATTCGATTATCAGCTGTTTGTACATGTGTATGTGTGCCCACAACTGCAGACACTCTCCCATCTAAGTACCAGCCCATCGCTTGCTTCTCGCTCGTAGCCTCTGCATGGAAATCCACAAAGATCATCGACGTTCTTTTTCTCGCTTCACGAATTAATTCGTCGGCTTTTTTGAATGGACAGTCGATAGAAGGCATGAACGTTCTTCCTTGCAGACTAATAACCGCAATTTCCTCTGTATTAAATTTAAGATAAACAATTCCCTTTCCTGGATTCTCCTCAGGAAAGTTGGCTGGTCTTACTAAGTATTTAGCCTGATCAATAAATTCAAAAATTTCCTTATTATCCCATGTGTGGTTTCCTAGAGTCACTGCCTGTGCCCCTGCTTCTAAAAATCCACGATAGATCTTTTCCGTTATCCCTTTACCGCCAGCCGCATTTTCACCATTAATTATCGTAATTTGCGGCCGGTATTTCTCTTTAAGCTTTGGGACATATTCGGTAATCATCTCACGGCCTTGTGAACCGACAACATCCCCTACAAACATAATATTCATTGTACTGCCCTTTCTTTATATGTATTTCTTCTATTCATTTTATCACACTCTCTAGCATTCCACTCATCTCAAAAAAAAATAAAGCGATGCATTACGCATCGCCTTACTTCGCATATTCCACGGCCCTTGTTTCACGAATAACCGTTACTTTAATATGTCCTGGATAATCAAGCTCTTCTTCAATCTTTTTACGAATATCTCTTGCTAGTCGATGTGCCTCTAGATCGTCGATTTGCTCAGGTTTTACTAAAATTCGAATTTCACGTCCTGCTTGAATAGCAAAAGACTTTTCAACACCATCATAAGATTCAGAAATCTCTTCAAGCTTCTCAAGACGGCGAATGTAATTTTCAAGTGTCTCTCTTCTCGCTCCAGGGCGTGCTGCTGATAATGCATCTGCTGCAGCAACAAGAACAGCAATAATTGATGTAGGTTCAGTATCTCCATGATGGGAAGCGATGCTGTTAATTACAATTGGGTGTTCTTTATACTTCGTAGCTAGCTCTACCCCAATTTCAACATGACTGCCTTCCACCTCATGGTCAATCGCCTTACCGATATCATGCAGCAAGCCTGCACGGCGGGCTAATACTTCATCTTGACCAAGTTCCGCTGCTAGTAATCCTGACAGCTGTGCAACTTCCATTGAGTGCTTAAGTACATTTTGACCATAGCTTGTCCGGAATTTAAGGCGTCCAAGAATTTTAATTAGATCTGGATGGAGACCATGAACACCAACTTCAAAAGTTGTCTGTTCTCCTATTTCGCGGATATGCTCATCCACTTCACGGCGTGCTTTATCAACCATTTCTTCAATCCGTGCAGGATGAATTCGGCCATCCTGTACAAGTTTATCTAAAGCTAAACGAGCAGTTTCACGGCGAATTGGATCAAAACCAGATAATATGACAGCCTCTGGTGTATCATCAATAATGAGATCAATACCTGTTAAGGTTTCAAGCGTTCGAATGTTTCGGCCCTCACGTCCAATAATTCGACCCTTCATCTCATCATTCGGAAGGTTCACTACAGATACTGTTGTTTCAGCCACATGATCGGCAGCACAACGTTGGATTGCCAGTGACAAGATATCCTTTGCCTTCTTATCTGCTTCTTCTTTCGCACGAATTTCGCCCTCTTTTATCATTATCGCGACATCATGAGCCACTTCCTGCTCGACACGCTCCAAAATGATGGACTTCGCCTCTTCACGAGTTAAGCCCGAGATGCGTTCCAGCTCAGCTTTTTGTGCACGTACCATCTCGTCCACTTTGCTTTCCATCTCTTCAATATGCTGTTGTCTTTTGTTAAGAGAATCGTCCCTCTTCTCTAAAAGTGTTTCACGTTTATCTAACGTTTCATCTTTGCGATCTAGATTTTCTTCCTTTTGCAGTAAACGATTTTCTTGTTTTTGCAATTCATTTCTTCGATCACGAATCTCACGCTCTGCCTCTGTTCGAAGCTTATGAATCTCATCCTTTGCTTCAATCAGAGCTTCTTTCTTTATTGCATCCGCTTCTCGCTTTGACTCTTCTAAAATCTGCTCTGCAGCATCTTTAGCTCCTGCAACTTTTGCCTGAGCAATGGACTTACAAACAAAATAGCTAACAACCGCACCAACGAATAGGCCAAGCAAACTGGAGATGATGATTGCTGTTAAAAGTTCCATCATTTCACCTCCTCTTGCTATGAACTTTTTGTGTTACGTCTTTAAAGTGTTGGCATGTACATTGAAAAACAACATACAGCACTAAGGCTTTTCAACGTTTTCATATCATCATAAAATGTAAAATATACATTTTTAATTGTAAAGCTGTGGTATTTCATTGTCAAGGCTTACTCTGATAGACACACATGTTATTTACCTTCATTATGTAAAAAAAGCAAAGCTCACAGCTTTGCTTTTTTCGCCACACTATTAATCAATTAGTTGAAATTCCTCTTGTTCATCATCACCGCTTACAACATGATCTCCATCAAGACCATAATGATCACGGATTTGCGTTTGAATTTGCTTGCGGACTTCAGGATTTTCTTTCAAGAACAGCTTAGCATTTTCCCGTCCTTGACCAACGCGCTCATCATTGAAGGAATACCATGAACCACTTTTTTGAACAATGTCCAGTTCAGAGCCTATATCAATAATCTCGCCTTCTCTTGAAATCCCTTCACCATACATAATGTCAACCTCCGCTACACGGAATGGAGGTGCAACTTTATTTTTAACAACTTTAATTTTTGTTTTGTTACCAACAATATCTTGACCCTGCTTTATCGCTTCAGCACGGCGCACTTCAAGACGGATCGTTGAATAGAACTTCAACGCACGTCCGCCTGGAGTTGTCTCGGGATTTCCGAACATAACTCCAACCTTTTCACGAATTTGGTTTATGAAAATAGCAATTGTTTTTGATTTGTTGATTGCACCTGATAGTTTACGAAGGGCTTGGGACATTAGGCGTGCTTGTAATCCAACATGCGAGTCTCCCATTTCTCCTTCAATTTCTGCTTTAGGCACGAGGGCTGCAACAGAGTCAATGACTAGAATATCGACTGCACCGCTTCTCACAAGCGCTTCAGCAATTTCTAATGCCTGCTCTCCTGTATCTGGCTGTGAAAGCAATAATTCATCAATATTTACTCCCAGCTTCTGTGCATATACTGGATCGAGTGCGTGTTCAGCATCGATAAATGCAGCCTGTCCTCCAGCTGCCTGCACCTCCGCAATTGCGTGAAGTGCAACAGTTGTTTTACCTGAGCTTTCTGGTCCGTATGTTTCAATAATACGTCCTCTTGGATATCCGCCTACTCCAAGTGCTATATCTAGGGCAAGTGATCCGCTTGGAATTGTGGAAATTTTCCGGTCTGTTTGCTCTCCAAGCTTCATAATTGAACCTTTACCAAATTGCTTTTCTATTTGTTTTAACGCCATCTCCAGTGCAGCTTGACGATCACTCATTCATACTTCCTCCTCTTCAACATTCAAAAAGTTTAAGTTTTGCTCTCGTTCAAAACCTAACTCTACTATAACCGTTTTCTTGCCTTTTGTCGAGCAAAAACGCGAACATCTATTCTTCTTTTTTCATTGCCTGTTTTATACTTATAATAATAGAATTGCAGGAGAGAAATGATAATTTCATAGAATTTCCCTATTAAAAAATACGTAATGCAATTTTATAATAAAAAAATCAGAATGCATTAGTTGGCATTCTGATTTCCATTTAATTTTTTTATTAAAAAATGACATGCGTATTTAACACTTCTTACACGGATGCCCTCTCTTGTTCCGCCCAAGTTTAGCTTTTCAACTTGAACGGGCTGATCTTTTATCGAAATACCGATGTATACAGTTCCGACCGGCTTTCCTTCTAATTCATCCGGACCCGCAACACCTGTAAAACTAATGCCAATATCTGCATTCATTAAGGAAGCAACGTTTTTAGCTAACTCACGAGCACATTGCTCGCTCACAACCCCATTTTCAGCAATAGTTTGTTTCTGTACGTTTAGCACATTTTCTTTTACTTCACTTGTATAACAAACAACTCCGCCTTTAAGAAGCTCACCAGCGCCAGGGACCGTTGTAAACTCCTGCTGGAACATTCCTCCTGTTAAACTCTCGGCGCATGCAATTGTCAGCCTCTTTTCCTTAATTCGTTTAATTAACTCATGCATTAAGGATGTTTCATCATATCCATAGAAATATTCACTGACTCGGGAAAGGATTTCATTTTCAGTCACATCCAAAAGTCTTAAAGCCGTATCCATTTGTTTATGTTTTGCTGTTAAACGAAGGGTTACTTCTCCATCAGATGCGAGCGGTGCAATCGTTGGATTCGTCTGGGCATCAATTAAATCTTCTATTTCTGTTTCGAGCATCGCTTCTCCAATCCCGAAAAATCTTAATACACGCGAAAGAATCACATCTTCCTCTTGAAGTAAGGATCTTAATGCTGGGTAGCCATATTTCAAAAACATTGGCTCCATTTCTTTCGGCGGTCCAGGAAGAAGCATATAGATATGTTTTTTTCCGTCAAGTAGCATACCTGGAGCCATCCCATGATCATTCGGCAAGATATGTGAATCTTCCAAAACAATTGCCTGTTTTTTATTATTTTCTGTCATTGTTCGGTTCGTTCGTTCAAAAAAAAGTTCAATCGACTGGAGAGCCTCATTATTCATAATCAGCCTTTTATTAACATGCTTTGCGATCGTTTCCTTCGTTAAATCATCTTTTGTAGGTCCCAATCCTCCTGTGAAAATAAGAAGATCTGAACGTTCTTCTGCAATTTTAATCACTGCTTTAAGGCGATCTGGGTTATCACCAACACATGTATGATAATAAACATTAATTCCCAAATCGGCAAGCTGCCTAGACAAAAAACGCGCATTTGTATTAACAATTTGCCCAAGCAATAGTTCGGAACCGACTGCAATTATTTCTGCATTCATGTAAACGCCACCTTGTTTATATAGGATGATAGAAGAAAATGATTATTTAGAATTGATAAAGGCTCCTTTATTCTTGGCAAAATAGTCCCAGCCAGACCAGATCGTAAAGACTAGCGCTATCCAAAGAGCAATGTCGTCAAAAGGAATCGAAATCATTTCAAAAATAATATTATGCAGCAATAAAGCAGATATAGCGACAATTTGCGTCCATGTTTTAATTTTCCCTAATTGATTAGCTGCAACAACTTCTCCTCCGCCAGCAAGTATAAGCCGTAAACCAGTAACAGCAAATTCTCGGCTAATAATAATGATAACAATCCAAGAAGGAGCGTAGCCAAGCTCAACTAAAACAATTAAGGCCGCAGAAACCAGCAGTTTGTCAGCAAGCGGGTCAAGAAACTTCCCTAAGTTCGTGACTAGATTATACTTCCTTGCAAAATGTCCATCCACCCAATCGGTTGCTGATGCAACTATAAAAATAAGCGCACCTACTAAATGAGTAACAGGAAGCGTAGCTCCTAGTAATGAAAGCTCTCCCCATGAAAATGGAACAAGCATAACAATTAAAAATAACGGGATTAAAAAAATTCGAGATATAGTAATTTTATTAGGCAAATTCATGATTGTACCTCCAATATAGTAATAACGCGAAAAATAGTCATCAGACGATGACTATTCGTTGGTCGGCAAGTAGCGAATGGTTATATTCTGCGTAACCGATTGAGTCGGAGGAATAGCATACTCAACTTTTTCATCATTTACATAGATTTCTGTTTCAGTTGATTTACCAATGACTAAAACAGCTTCAATTTCCTTAGAAAAATCTATTACCTGACTTTCATTTTCGCCCTTTTTCAGCGTCCCAGAAAAAAAGGATGTTCCTTTCCCATTTAAAATATTGACCCATGTTTCTCCAGTAGAAACTACCTTTAATTCAAACCGGTCAGTATTTTTCAATTCATATACAGTTTTTTTGCCGCTAGATTCGACAGCAGTGACCTCTTGTTTTGGAGCTTCAGTCTCCTCCTCAACGGTATCGTCTTCAGTCGTCTGATCTTCCGGCTTTGTTGAATCTTCATTGGAATCCTGTTCCGTATCTTTTTCAGTATCTTTAGCAAAATCATCTGATTCCTCTATACGAACAGGTTCCTTTCCGCCGCTATCAACGGGTTCTTTCGAATTTCCCCCATCATTCGACTTTTGAAAAAAAGTATACGCGACAGCCAGAGCCCCGATAACAAAAATAGTAATTAAAATTTTTGGAAGCATATCAAAAACTTTTGACCTTCCTGTAGATACATTTTGCCTTGTTTGGACTCGTGAAAGCTTTTCTGGAATATCTTCATTGATCGTAGAAGGGATATCACTTTTAAATTGTTCAAAGAGTTCTTCCGGTTCAATTCCAACTGCTTCAGCATACTGTTTAATAAACGCCCTTACATAAAATTTCCCAGGCATCATACTGTAATTTCCTTCTTCAATACCAATTAAATATCGCTTTTGAATCTTAGTTACTGCTTGCAGATCATCAAGACTCATGTCCTTTGCCAATCGAGCTTCTTTCAGTCGATTTCCGAGTTCTGTCAATTTACAACACCTTCCAACTCACTTAAAAATCAAATCCGCCAAATTCAGAATCAGAAAACATCTTGCTTTTATTAACGATGTCATATTTTATTTCTTCTTCTGGATCATGACGAAGCTCAATAATATAATCGAAGTCATCGATTGAATATTGAGTATTTTCCACAAAAATATCTGGATGCTCAACCACTTTTATTGCGGGGAGACTCATAATTTCACGGACTAGCTGCCAATGCTTCTCATTCGCTCTTCTCGATGAAACAATCCCATCGATAATAAATAGATTGTTTTCATTGTATTCATCATGAATAAGCTGATTGCGAATCGTTTGTTTTAAAAGAGTTGAAGAAACAAATAACCATCGCTTATTTGCGCAAACACTTGAAGCAACAATTGATTCTGTTTTTCCAACTCGCGGCATACCACGTATTCCTATTAGCTTGTGCCCTTCTTGCTTAAATAATTCTGCCATAAAATCAACTAATAATCCAAGCTCGTCCCTTACAAACCTAAAAGTTTTCTTATCATCAGCATCCTGTTGTATGTATCTCCCATGACGGACGGCTAACCGGTCCCTTAATTTCGGAACACGCAGTTTTATTAGTTTTATTGTATCCATCGTATGTAAAATTGACTCTAACCGAACAATTTGTTCATAGTTTTCCGCTAAAATTAACAGGCCTCTTCGACCCTGTTCCACACCATTAATCGTTACAATATTAATCGAAAGCATTCCGAGAAGGGAAGAAATATCACCAAGCAACCCCGGACGGTTCTTTGTTATTTCATATTCTAAATACCATTCTGTTTTATTCATAAAAGACCTCCTTTATCCGTTGCCAATCGATTTTTCTTACCTTCTATATCATAAATGATTTCATTAAAAGATGAAAGGATAAACCTATGCAAAAATTGCCATTGATCATTTTTCAAAAAATTAAAAAAGAGAGGAGCATGCCTCTCTTTTTTAAACGATTATTTTTGTGTGCCATTATCTTCTACAAGCTTTACCATCATACTCGCAATCGCTTGCTGTTCATCCTTACTTGCAACTGACCAAAGATCAGCGAGGATTTTTTCTTGTTCATTTTTTGGCTCCACTTGCTTTGCTAAGTAGTCGCCAATTTGATAGGCAAGGTTATTAACCGTGTCTTTATTCATCCCTTGCTGCTGTCCCTGATCAAGACGATCACCAAGGAAATCTTTCCACTGCTGCCAATTATCAAGTACAGACATGATATTATCCTCCTTCATAAACAATGTTGTACACCATTGTACATTGTTATTTTGGATATCGGAAAGACAAAATATGCATGTTATTTATTGACTTTTCATTGAACAATTTATGTATGCCATCCTCCATTTACAGCAAGAACTTGTCCAGTTATATAGGAAGCTTGATCGGAAAGCAGAAATGAGACAGAATCTG
The DNA here is from genome assembly GCF_900199725.1 of Cytobacillus massiliigabonensis. Classification (GTDB taxonomy): domain Bacteria; phylum Bacillota; class Bacilli; order Bacillales; family Cytobacillaceae; genus Cytobacillus; species Cytobacillus massiliigabonensis. The sequence goes on from NZ_LT904902.1 coordinate 65,510, forward strand.
CAATGTTTTCTGGAGAAGCAAGCCTTCCCATAGGTATGTCATTCTTTATTTCCTCAAGCTCATCAAAAGAAAAGCCATCAAGCATGGCAGTCTGAACAGCCCCAGGAGCTACCGCATTCACTCGAATCCCATTAAACGCTACTTCCTTGCTCAACGCTTTTACAAACGAGATTTGCGCACCCTTAACAGTAGAATAGGCAACTTCACATGCTGCACCCGTCTGCCCCCAAATGGAGGATATGACAACAATATTGCCTCCCCCCTTTGAAAGAAATTTAGGCAATAGTTCTTTTGTAAGTAAAAGCGGTGTTCTCACATGAATATTAATTAATGTATCCGCCTGTTCTTCTTCCAATTCATTAAGGAGACCATAATGGCTATTGCCGCTATTATGAATGACAGCATCAAGGGAAAAAATATTTTTCACAACCTTTTTATACCCTTTATTTGTCGAAAGATCAGCTTGTATTGGAATATATTCTCCGCCAAAAAACTGCAGTTGCTCTAAAAGCTGTTGGACTGACTTCTTATTTTCATTGTAGTGCAAATATAAAGAATAACCTTGTTCAGCTAATTTCATAGCAATTGCTCCACCAATTCCTCCGCTAGCTCCCGTTATTAATGCGAACTTTTTCATTTTAATTACACCCATTTCCACGAACAGAAGAAAGCGCCATTAGATTAGCGCTTCTTCCTTTTTATCTACTTATTTACTTTTTAGGAACCACTTGACAAACCGTAAATTGTTCTTCCGAAATAAGATCATCTGCAGCATGCTCAATCTCTGTCAATGTAATGCTTTCAAGTGTTGGCACCACATCAAATAAATCCATGTCATTAAACGCATATCTAGTAAATTGATTGGCAATATATTCAGGTGAATTGACCGCTCGTAAGAATGCGCCGATTTTTTTCTTTTTCGTCCGTTCTATACTTTCATCTGTTATCGTTCCCTTAGCTTCAAAAAGAATTTTTTTAATGGCATCAGCAAGTTGGTCCGGATTGCTCGTATCCCCTCCAATCATTGCAAAACCAAATCCATTCTCTTCCGTGTAATCAAAGGAAAATGTTTCGTCAATTAACCCTTCATTATATAGGGAGCTATAATGCTCTGAACTTTTGCCAAATAATATATCAAGCATTACATTTAAGCTCAATTCCTTCTTCAACATTTCTTTTCCTGATTGCTTTACATTTCGTGCTTTTATCCCTACTAAACATTTTGGTGTCTGCACATTCATCTCAAGTACCTGTTTTTTCTCAGCAACTGCAAGAGGCTCCTCTTCGAATTGACGTTTAATTGCTGGCAGCTCATTGTATTCTTTTCGCGCTTGATTATCCTTTACCATCTTCATAATTTGTTCCTGATCAACAGGACCAACAATAAATAAAAGCATATTGCTTGGATGGTAAAACGTTTCATAGCATTCATAAAGCATATCTTTTGTTATATGAGAAATCGACTCAATCGTTCCGGCAATATCAATTTTCACTGGGTGATTCTTATACATATTTTGAATTAAACCAAAATACAGGCGCCAATCTGGATTGTCATCATACATTGTGATTTCCTGTCCGATAATTCCTTTTTCCTTTTCAACCGTTTTTTCTGTGAAATATGGGGCTTGAACAAAATCAATTAATGTTTCAAGATTCTTTTCCACATTTGATGTACTAGAGAATAAATAAGCGGTTCTAGTAAAAGATGTAAATGCATTTGCAGATGCTCCCTGTTTGCTAAATTGCTGGAAAACATCGCCATCTTCTTTTTCAAAAAGCTTATGTTCTAAAAAGTGAGCGATTCCATCTGGCACCTTAACAAAATCTTCTTTCCCCGGAGGAAGGAAATGATTATCTATCGACCCATACTTCGTAGTGAATGTTGCATATGTTTTATTGAAACCTTGTTTTGGAAGAATATACACATCAAGTCCATTATTTAGTTTTTCATAATATAATTCTTCCTGCAGCTGATCAAACGTAATTTTTTCCATTATTTCGTATCCCCCTTTCCTGTCAAAAAATAAACTGTATCTAATTTTATCTTATTTGCAACAGCAATAATATCTTCCTTTGTCACAAGATCCATTTTCTCCATCCATTCATCGAGGGAGATTTCTTTCTTTGAAACTACATTATGATAAAGAATTTCAACCATTCCTCTTGAGGTATCAACCGTTTCAAGCAGCTGATTTTTAATCACTGCTTTCGTTTGCACGATTTCCTCTTCTGAGAACTCTCCTTTTTTCATCGCATCCATTTGTTCATTGATAATACGGATGGCCTGATCATAATTTTTATTATCAATTCCTGACATGACCATCATTAATCCTTTATGACTTTCAAGTCTGCTTGTTACATAATAAGCAAGGCTGGCTTTTTCTCTAACATTAATAAATAGCTTGGAATGAGAAAATCCTCCGAAAATTCCATTAAACACTTGAAGTGCATAATAATCCTCATCCCCATATTTGATATTTGTCCGATACCCAATGTTTAATTTTCCTTGTTTTACATCCTGTTCTTCGATTACTTCATGTACATCATTTTTCGCTGTATATTTAGTCGAATCAATGAGTTGAGACGTACGATCTGTTAATTGCAATCGCTCGCCAGCTACACCAAATACTTCTTCCTCGGTTACATCTCCAACAATATATAGATCAAGCTCATCCCGCTTGATAGCACTTTGATAATATTCATATAAACTTTCAGCGGTAATTGAATCCACCGCATCCATTTCCCCATGAACATGAAGTGAATATGGCTCCTCTTTACACATTTCTTGAACTAATCGATAATTTGAATAACGCATTTTATCGTCATATACAGATTGAATTCTTTGTTTCAACGTTCGTTTTTCATTATCGACTGTTTCTTTATGAAAAGCACCGTCTATGCTATTTGGTTTCATTAATAAACCTGCTAAAAACTCAATTGCTTTTTTCAAAAGGGGCGTCGGATCGGATAAAAATTTTTCATTAGCAACTTCCAATGAAAAACTAATGATATGGAACTCGCCTTTTTTAGCTAAATCCACATATAAACTAGCTCCATATAGTTCATCTAAATAAGATCGCAGCTTTCCTGTTGATGGAAATTCCTCACTGCTGCTTTGCAGCACATAAGGCAAAAGTGCCCGTAAGGTAACTTCTTCTTTATTTAACGGTGCTTTCATTTTCCAAACGATCGTATTAGTTTTATACTTTTCGGTCTTTACTATATGAACTTTAAAGCCAGCCATTGATTTCACCGTTTCTGAAATAATATTCATCTGACGTCCTCCTAATCGTATTATGTATCTCGTCCAAGATTTATTTTCTGCAAACTCCTTTAAATTAAATCATATTCTAACTATAACTTGCCCTATTTCTAAAATTCAAGTTATTAGAAAAGCGAAAGCCCCTTGGTTAGCCTCAGGCATAGCACTAAACGAGCATCACGGAACAGTAGTACGTCCTTTACGTCGGAGTAGTACGTCCTTTACGTCGGAGTAGGCGCTGCAGCTGAACAATTATTAAATACATAGAAAAGACCTTACTCTCCTTATATGAGTAAGGCCTTTCAATTATTTATCTGTTTCCTTTAATATATGGTACTCCAGATGCTTTTGGTGCGTCTGCACGGCCGATAAATCCTGTTAACGCAAGGATTGTCAGGACATATGGAGCAATTAATAAATACACATTTGGAATGTTCTCGAGGAACGGCAAGCTTGAGCCAATAATACTTAAGCTTTGGGCGAAACCAAAGAATAATGCTGCGCCCATCGCACCAAGCGGATGCCATTTACCGAAGATCATTGCAGCAAGTGCCATGAATCCTTGCCCGCTAATCGTTGCATGGCTAAAATCAGATGTAATCGATTGTGCATAAATTCCGCCGCCGATTCCGCCAAGCGCACCGGACAAAATAACAGCAATATATCGAATTTTTGTTACATTGATTCCCATTGTATCAGCTGCCATCGGGTGTTCACCGACAGAACGCAGTCTTAAGCCAAATGGTGTTTTGAAAATAACATACCATGCTATAAAAGCAATAATAATTGCAACATAGGAAGTATAGTATGTGTTTGAGAAAAATATTCTTCCTAAAATCGGTATATCACTCAGGATTGGAATATCTACTTTACTGAAACCTTTTTGAATGATATCTGTTTGACCTTTATCATACATAAATTTCACAAGAAACAATGATACCCCTACTGCCAATAAGTTAATCGCAACCCCAGAAACCGTTTGGTCTGCTCTAAATGTAATAGAGGCAACTGCATGAATAACAGCGAAAAGACCGCCTACAACCATTGCTGCCAATAGGGAAACCCAAGGAGTCATATCTCCAAACACATCAGCAAATGTTAAATTAAAGACAATTGCGGTGAATGCGCCAATAACCATTAAACCTTCAAGACCGATGTTAACAACACCGGAACGCTCAGAAAAGGTACCGCCAAGTGCTGTAAAAATAAGCGGCGCAGCCCATAGCATAGTTGAAGGGATAACAATTGATAGTATATCCATTAAGCTCACTTACTTCGCCCCCTTTTTGCCGATACGATCAATAAAGATGCGGATCATATAACTTGCAGCTACAAAGAAAACGATTAATGCAATAATGATATCGACAAGCTCATTTGGTACACCTGCTTCAAGCGGCATGTTCAGCGCCCCTACTTTTAAGGAACCAAAAAGAACTGCAGCTAATATGATGCCGATTGGTGTATTTCCGCCAAGCAATGCTACAGCAATTCCATCAAAGCCAACACCTGTGAAGCCGCCTCTGATAGATGCATAGCCAAATGTTCCTAAACCTTCCATTGCACCAGCAAGACCAGCGAAAGCTCCAGAAATAACCATTGATAGAATAATGTTTGATTTTACACTCATGCCTGCATATTCTGATGCATGCTGGTTAAAGCCAACTGCTTTTAATTCATAGCCTCTAGAAGTTTTTTCTAAAATAAACCACATAATAAATACACATATAAGTGCAACAATAATTCCCCAATGCAGACGGGAATAGTCTGTCAGACCTTCAAGAAATGGGGAGCGAAGAGAAGCTGACGGGAAAACATCTGCTGTCCGGTCACTCTTTTCTGAAAGTACCATGCGGATAATATAGTTTGCCACATGTAATGCAATATAGTTCATCATAATCGTAACAATTACTTCATGAACGCGAAACTTCGCTTTTAAAAGACCAGGTATAAATGCCCATAGTGCACCAGCTGCGGCAGCTGCTAACACAGCTAATGGAAGGTGGATAACTTTAGGTAATTCAAACGCGACTCCAACCCATACTGCCGCAAGCCATCCAACAATTAATTGACCCTCAACACCAATATTGAAAAGTCCTGTTTTAAAGGCAAATCCAACTGCAAGTCCTGCAAGAATATATGGAGTCACCTGACGAATCGTCTCTCCAGTATAATAAATATCACCAAACGCTCCATCCCAAAGAGCAATAAATGCTGCACCAGCATCATAGCCTGTTATTAACATGATAATCGTACCGACAATTATCCCTAATAGGACGGCAAGAATCGGCACAATAATAGTTTTCATGCGACTAGACATCTGCTTTTTCACCTGCTTCCTTCCGTTTAGAACCGGCCATTAATAACCCTAATTCTTGTTCTGTCGTTTCCTTCGGATCAACAATCGCAACGATTTGTCCTTCATAGATTACGGCAATGCGATCACTTACATTCATTACTTCATCAAGTTCAAATGATAGTAATAGAACCGCTTTTCCATTATCACGCTGTTCAATCAGTCGCTTATGAATAAATTCAATCGCCCCGACATCAAGACCGCGAGTAGGCTGTGCTGCAATAAGCAGGTCTGGATTTCGATCAACTTCACGGCCGATAATGGCCTTTTGCTGATTACCGCCCGATAAAGCCCGTGCGGGTGTAAATTCACTTGGAGTACGGACATCAAACTCAGCTATTAAGCCTTTAGCTTTTTTGTAGATTTCTTTATAGTTCAGTATTCCCCCTTTTGAATATGGCTTTTGGTAATACGTTTGCAAAACCATATTCTCGCCAATTGGAAAATCAAGTACAAGTCCATGTTTGTGACGGTCTTGCGGAATATGCCCTACACCAGATTCAGTTACTTTTCTTGGTGATAAATTGCGAATTTCCTTCCCATTTAACAGGATTGAGCCGTTTTCAGACTTTCTAAGCCCTGTGATTGCTTCAAGCAATTCAGTTTGTCCGTTGCCATCTACCCCCGCAATACCTACAATCTCTCCAGCCCTGATTGTGAGATCTAAGCCATTAATTGCTGGCAGGCCGCGGGCATCCTTTACTCTTAATTCTTTTATTTGAAGCACTTCCTGTTTCGGGCTTGCTTCTATTTTCTCTGTTTTAAACGTCACTTCACGGCCAACCATTAGGCTAGCTAAATCATTAGGATTCGTTTCACTAACATTAACCGTCCCGATCCCTACACCTTTTCGAATAACTGTTACTCGATCACATACTTCCATTATTTCTTTCAACTTGTGTGTGATTAATATGATCGATTTTCCTTCTTTAATCAAGGTTTTCATAATTTGAATCAGCTCATGAATTTCTTGCGGAGTGAGAACGGCTGTTGGTTCATCAAAAATTAAGATTTCTGCACCGCGGTATAGCGTTTTCAAAATCTCCACACGCTGCTGCATACCAACAGATATATCCTGAATTTTCGCGCGCGGATCAACAGCTAAACCGTATTTCTCAGAAATTTCACTAACCTTTTTTTCCGCTGTTTTAATATCGATTTTTCCGCCCTTTGTAATTTCACTGCCAAGGATGATATTTTCTGTAACGGTAAAAGGATCAACAAGCATAAAGTGCTGATGCACCATTCCAATTCCTAAATCATTGGCAATATTCGGATTTGTAATTTTAACAGACTTGCCTTTCACACGAATTTCACCCTTTTCCGGCTGATATAAGCCGAAGAGGACGTTCATTAGTGTAGACTTCCCTGCTCCGTTTTCACCAAGCAAAGCGTGGATTTCACCCTTTTCCAACTGCAGTGTTATGTTATCATTTGCTACAATCCCAGGAAACTCCTTGCGGATACCTAGCATTTCAATTACGTATTCCATTTCTTCACTCCTTTTATAATAAGGAAATTTTTAGTAGTAAGAGGTCAGACTTTTAAAACTGAAAAAATAAACTATAGAAAATATTTCTATAAAGTGTACATCTTTACTAGACTTTAGTTGGTGAATCTAAGTGAAAAGTTGAATCACATCAACTCTTCATTTAAATTACCAAAATTGAAAGTCTTTATATAATTGCTTAAAAAAGGAATAAGGGGTCAGTCATGCAACCCGCTTATTCCATTTTTACTAGTAATAAAAATTATTCTGCTTTGAAATTAGCTAGTTCATCTTTTTTACCAGGAACAGTAATATCACCATTCTTGATTTTGTCTGTCCATTCTTTTACAGCAGCTTCAATATCTGCTTTAGTTGTTACTTCTTCATTAATTGGAGCTAAGCTAACTCCATCTTCAGCTAGACCATATACAATTTTTTCTCCGCCAGGGAAGTTTCCTTCCATTGACTTTTTAGAAATATCTTGTACTGCATGTGAAACGCCCTTCATTGCAGATGTGATGATCACATTATGTTTTTTGCCGTCGATTTCAACTACACCTTCACCAGATTGGTCAGAGTCAACACCAATTGCCCAAATTTCTCTTGTTGGATCTTTTTTCTTTAGATCTTTTGCTTCTGTAAATAATCCGTTACCAGTACCGCCAGCAGCGTGGAAAATTACATCAGCACCTGAAGAATACATTTGTGCAGCAGTTGCTTTACCTAAGTCAGCTTTATCGAAGGCTCCAGTATAATGAACATCCACTTTAATGTCTGGATTTACAGCTTGGATACCCGCTAAGAAACCAACTTCGAAACGCTCAATAACTGGGCTTTCCATTCCGCCGATAAAACCAATATGATTGGTCTTAGTAGTTTTTGCAGCAGCAACTCCTGCAAGGAATGCTGCTTCCTGCTCTTTAAATAATACGCTTACAACGTTTGGCAGTTGAACTTCATCATCAATGATTCCAAAGTGAACGTCTTTTTGCTGCTTCGCAATTGTTTCAATATCAGCTTTTAATTTAAAACCAATTCCGAAAATTAAAGAGAAATCTTCACGAGCAAGCTTATTCAAGTTCGTAGCATAGTCTGCATCTGATTTAGACTGAAGGTAGTCATAACCGCCTTTTCCTTTTTCAAGTCCATTTTCAGAACCGAATGCTTTAAGACCTTCCCAAGCGGATTGGTTAAATGACTTATCATCAACACCGCCAACATCTGTTACCATTGCAACTGAGAACTTGCTTTCTTTGTCTCCGCCGTCCTTAGCTGTACCTTCGTCCTTTTTGTCACCATTTCCACAAGCACCTAAAATTGTTCCAGCAGCTAGTGCAAGTGACAAAACTAGACCAAATTTGCGTTTTTTCAAGGTTTGTACCCCCTATTGTTTTTTTACCCGATAGTAGAATCTATTAGAGCAGCGACTTATATAAGCCTTAAATACCTTACCTTTTAAATTCTTTTTCTAAGGACTTGGAAGCTAAATTTATCGGCTCTAAAGTAATTGACTGAATACAGAATCGGTTCGTCCATTTCATCGAAATGCATTTGTTTAAGTACAAGCAATGCAGTTTCGGGATCACATTCAAGGATTGGCGATACTTTTTCGTGGTAGCCTATCGGTTCAATTGAAGCAACCGCATATGTAATCTTCCGGCTCGTTCCATTTTCAAGCATATTGAAAATGGATTCCTGCTCATGAGAAAACGTGCCAGTTAGTATTTTTGCAGGTACCTTATCAATACAATACACAACTGGTTCACCGTTTGCGGTTCTAACCCTTTCAATTACCACAATATCTGCATCCATCGCACATGAGAAACGGCGAATATCCTCTTCTGTTGGTCCTATTGTTGATGAACTTAAGAAAATGGTTCCGGGCTTCATCCCTGCTTGCAAAATCATGTCAGTAACGCTGCTTAGCTGTTCAATACCCGAAGTAAACAATGGCTTTGCATTTACAAATGTACCAACTCCATGACGTCGAATGATAACGTTTTCTTCTTCGAGAATACGAAGAGCTTCGCGGAGTGTTGCTCGGCTTACCCCAAGCTGCTTAGCAAGATCGAATTCAGAAGGAAGTTTCTCTCTTTCCTTATAAATTCCGTTCTCAATATCTTGCTTCAAATGGTCAATCACTTGTAAATATAAATGCCGGTTATCTGACTTAATAGACATTCAGTGTTCCTCCAACCAATTTTCGTAAAGGACATCAGACCTCTGATGTTCAATCATTCCTACTAATCGAAAATACTATAACACTTTTTACCCAATAATGAAATAGTATTTTCAAAAATGACTTAAAAAGGTGAATATATTTTCACTCCCATTTTCACTTAATTGAACGAAAAATGCTAATGTTTTTGAAAACGGTGTCATCGGGATTACTTCGTATTTTTCACTATATTGAACATATTTATTAAATGACTAGATCCCCACCTTTTTTTATAGCTGGTTTCATTGAAATTACCCCATTTATTAATTGTGTTTATTAGTATAGCATAAAAAAGGATCCATCTATTGATGGATCCTTTTTAACTATTGACCAGCTACATTGCTTTTGCGTATCTTATTTATGAACTTGCTTCGTCAGAAGGCTTGCCAAGGAGAACTGTTCTTGGCTTACTGCCTTCATATGGACCAACAATCCCCCTAGCTTCCATTTCATCAATTAGTCTTGCTGCCCGTGAATAGCCAATTCGAAAGCGCCGCTGCAGCATAGAAACTGAGGCTGTTTGCATTTCAAGAATTAGCTCAACTGCTACATCATATAGATCATCATCGACTTCTGTAGTTGTTTCTGGTATATCATCTGGAATCATTTCCTCCTGATATTGAGCCTTTTGCTGTTCAATAACAAAACTTACAACTTCCTCAACTTCTTCATCAGATAAAAATGCGCCTTGAACTCGAACAGGCTTGGATGCGCCGACTGGCAGGAAAAGCATATCTCCTCTGCCAAGCAGCTTTTCGGCACCTCCCATGTCAAGAATTGTACGTGAATCAGTTGCAGACGAAACGGCAAACGCAATTCGGGAAGGAATATTCGCTTTAATAACTCCTGTGATGACATCAACAGATGGCCGCTGTGTTGCTATGATTAAATGGATTCCAGCCGCACGAGCCATTTGTGCTAGCCTTGTAATTGCATCCTCAACATCTGAAGAAGCAACCATCATTAAATCAGCAAGTTCATCTACTATCACTACAATATATGGCAAGAGCGGCTGCTGACCTTCTTCTTCAGCATTATGTTTCTTTACATATTCATTATATCCTTCAATATTTCTTGTGCCAGAATGGGAGAATAACTCGTAGCGTCTCTCCATCTCGCTGACAACTTTTTTTAATGCTTGAGAAGCCTTTTTTGCATCGGTTACCACTGGAGCAAGCAAATGCGGAACACCGTTATAAACATTTAACTCGACCATTTTCGGGTCAATCATCATCATTTTCACTTCATGCGGTTTTGCTCTCATTAAGATACTCGTAATAATGCCATTAATACATACACTTTTTCCGCTTCCTGTAGCACCTGCTACTAGTAAATGGGGCATTTTATTTAATTCTGCTAATACAGATTCACCTGTAATATCACGTCCAAGTCCAATTAACAGTTTCGAATTCGGCTTATCATTTTGTCTTGATTCAATGACTTCTCTTAATGACACCATGGCTACTTCCGAATTTGGAACTTCAATGCCAATAGCTGACTTCCCTGGGATTGGCGCCTCTATCCGAATATCCTTTGCAGCCAGCGCTAGCGCTAAATCATCATTTAAGCTGACAATTTTGCTCACCTTCACCCCAACATCTGGATGTACCTCATACTTTGTAACAGCTGGTCCCAAATGAACTTGTGTAACCCGTGCCTTAACTCCAAAGCTTTGGAAAGTCCTTTCGAGCTTGGCCGCATTTGCATGGATTAATTCATATTCCCCGCTTTGGTCAGTCTGCCGCGGGAGCTTTAATAATCTCATTGGCGGCAATTCATAATCTTTATTTTCAACCTCTGTAAAAGTGATTTGTGGCGATGAATCAATTTCTGTCTCAGAAGTGGATGGTTCTTTCTCCTTTTTCGGTATAGAATCTTCTTTTTTACTATACTCTGCCTTTTGGGTAAAACTTGAGATAATAGGTTCAGGGTTAGAGTCTTCATAAGATTCTTTTCCATTATTAATCATTATTATTGGTTCTGCTTCCCGTTCCTTCGCTTTGTCTTTTGCCTCTTTTAATTGGGCTTGTCTAGCTATTTTTTTTTCCTTTTGCGATCCTTTTAACTCTTTCATATCGTTAATAAAAGCTTCCCATTGTCGTTTCGCAATATTCAAAATAGATGATCCTAGTTTGTTGAGTGCATCCCCTAGTGTTTTTCCCGTTAAAAGAATACAGCCGATAATAATAAGGACAAAGGCAATTATTTTAGATCCCGCTTCATCAAACAGAAAATAGAAGAGGGCAAAAAGAGTTGCACCAATCATACCTCCACCTAAATCTGTTGTACTTGTCTCCCCATTTACTTCCATCCAGAACAATTCCCATGTATTCGCAATGACACTCGGGTCCTCGAATTTCCCGCCATTCGATAACAGTTGAAATAGCTTAACATGGCTTAATAAAAGGAGGGAGGATAGAATTAAGTAAATGCCGATTAACTTCGTATGTAATAAATATGGGAGTGATCTTTTCCACATGAGATAGCCTGCAAAAACAACTAAACATAATAGACTTACTATATACCATTCACCCATAAAGAAACGGAAAAACATGACTGTTGCTTTTCCTACCGCCCCAAGCTTTGCCATTGCAATAGCAGATAATGCAATTAGTCCTAAAGCTAGGAGCTCATACTGGATTGTTTTCTTTAAATTTTCTTTTTTCCTTGTTCTTCTTCGCTTTTTTTTTGCCATTTGATCACCTAATTCAATTTCTTCTTTTCCCCAGTTTATACAAAAATATCATTTGCCATCCAACTTTCAGTAATGAACTAATGTATGAAAGAAAGCAGCCAATCGATGGCTGCTCTGAAGTTTCCCTTAATTATATCATATTGCATCTATACACTGTTAAGCTAATGTTATTTTCGTGCCTGGTGTATATTTTTCATCCATAAAATGATTAGGGTCACTGCTCATAATCCTGATCACTGTACAATCCTGACCGCCTTCCATTTCTACAAGGAGCGGAATTCCATTATGGGTAACCATTTTTTGCTTGCCAAATTCGGCAGCATCGGTTGGAAAAACAAGCTCCCCGGGCATTGAAGTATATAAAATCATTGGACAATCCCTTCATTCCCTTGTTTATTATTCTCTATCAATTCTTCTAATTTTTTCAGAGCAGGACCAATCCCGCCCATATCATCAATTAGCCCATATTTAACTGCATCCGAACCAACAACATTTGTTCCAATATCCCTTGTTAGGTTGCCTTTCGCAAACATTAAATCCTTAAAACATTCCTCAGAAATATTCGAATGCTTCGTAACAAAATTAATTACCCGATCTTGCATTTTATCCAAGTATTCAAATGTTTGCGGGACTCCGATCACAAGGCCTGTTAAACGGATCGGATGTATCGTCATTGTCGCTGTTTCAGCAATAAAGGAATAATCACAGGAAACGGCAATTGGCACGCCAATCGAATGCCCCCCTCCCAGTACAATCGAGACAGTTGGTTTTGATAATGAAGCGAGCATTTCTGAAATAGCCAAGCCTGCTTCCACATCTCCACCTACTGTATTCAATATGACAAGCAATCCTTCAATTTTCGGATTTTGCTCGATTGCCACAATTTGCGGGATAAGATGCTCGTATTTCGTCGTTTTATTTTGAGGCGGCAGCTGGAGATGGCCTTCAATTTGTCCAACAATCGTTAAACAATGGATTTTTGAATCTTGCGAAAGCTGAGGGACATTGGTTTGACCTAGCTGCTGTATTTTATCAATGAGACTTGGCGGTTGTTCTTCCTTTGTTTGATCCTGCTGATCATGAATAGAATCATTTTGTTTTTTATCATTTCCCATCATTTCTTCTCCCTTCAAGCCATATAAGACTGTAAATTTCAATCCATATAGGTTTAGTATGGTCGTTGGTGAGGATTTAATGCGGGAAATCAATATACGAAAGAAAGCACAGCGAATAGCTGTGCCTTCATGTTTTGACTATACTTCCATAATAATTGGGAGTATCATTGGTCGTCGTTTTGTTTTCTCGAATAAAAATTGGTTCAATTCTTCTCTCATATCTTGTTTAATGCCTGTCCAATCGAACGAATCTTTTGAAATGCTTCTCTCTACGATGTCACGAACTCTTTTTGCCGCTTCCACTAGCAGCTCTTCTGACTCCCTTACATAAACAAACCCTCTAGAAATGATCTCCGGTCCCGCTGATAATTTTTTCTCTTTTTTATTTAAGGTAACAACCACTAGTAAAATTCCATCTTGTGAAAGGAGTTTACGATCTCTCAGGACAATATTCCCAACATCTCCAATCCCGCTGCCATCGATGAGTACATTTCCTGCAGGGATACGGCCTGCAGGACGAATGTTCCCATCTGCCAGTTCTGCCACTTCGCCTTTTTCAGGTATAAATATTTGTTCATCTGTTAAGCCACATTCCTTCGCTATATTTGCATGTGCCTTTAACATCCGGTATTCTCCATGAACAGGGATGAAAAATTTCGGATTCATTAAGTTAATCATAAACTTTAATTCTTCTTGGCTTCCATGACTTGACGTATTGAAAGTTCCCTTTCCAGAAATCACACTTGCACCTGCACGATACAGCATATCAATCGTCTTAGCAATGAATACCTCGCTTCCTCTTATTGGCGAACCTGCAAGGAGCACAGTATCTCCTTTTTTTATATTCACTTGCTTATGAATTTGCTTTGCCATTTTCTGAAGCACTTCAATTGGTTCACCTTGCGAACCAGTCGTTAATATAACAAGTTCATTATCAGCATAAGCAGATATTTCTGTTAGTGGAATCATCGTGTCTTCAGTTATATGTAAATATTCTTGCTGGATCGCAATATCAACTGCCGTTTGCGTGAATCTGCCCACGATCGCTACTTTTCTTCGACTATCTAAAGCAGCATCAAATATGTGCTGAATTCTTATTATATCTGAAGCAAATGAAGCAGCAATAATTCTTCCTTCTGCGCGATGAAATGCATCCGTTACTTGTTTAACCACTTTTGATTCTGATAAAGTATATCCAGGCTTTTCTGCCTCTGTACTATCAGATAGGAGACAGAGAACACCTTCATCACCAATTTGTGCCATTTTTCCAATTTCTGTTTTATACCCATTTGCTGCTGCCTGGTCAAATTTAAAATCTCCTGTATAGACAATATTTCCTTCCAATGTATGGATGCAAATACCAACACTATCTGGTATGCTGTGGGTCGTATGATAGAATGAGACCTTTGCAGAGTTAAACTTAATTTTTGTATCTGTACGTACCTCGATAAAATTCAGATTTCCTTTAAATTCCTGTTCCTTTACTTTTTGTTTTGCAAGTTCAAGTGTAAGTCTTGTCCCATACACAGGAACATCAATCTCACTTAGAATATAGGAGAGGGCACCAATATGATCTTCGTGTCCATGTGTCAGAAATATTCCTTGTACCCGTTCTTGATTTTGTATCAGATAAGTGATATCAGGGATAACAATATCAATTCCGAGCATTTCATTTTCAGGAATCATCAATCCAGCATCCAAAACAAATATGTCCTCATCCACTTCCACAAGGTACATATTTTTTCCGAATTCCCCTACTCCTCCTAATGCCATTACCTTGATGCTTTGCTTCTGTTGATTGTTCAATGTAAACTTCCTCCTACAATATGTTTGTCCGACCATAGATCAGTTACCAATATTATACTTGAAGGAGGAAATAAATAAAATATTTAAAAAACCAATCAGAAAATGATCTCTGATTGGTTTTGTATTGATTCTTTATTCATTTTTCATAAATAATGAAACTAAAGCACTTCTTTCTTGCTCTGATAGAGGAACTAATGGCAGCCGAACAGATCCGACACTAAGTCCTTTGAGCTGGAGGGCTGTTTTTACAGGGGCAGGGCTAGGAGCAGCAAAAAGACCTTCCATAATTGGCAGAAGCTCTCTATGAATGGAAGCTGCCTTTTGATTATCTCCATTCAAAAATGCCTGGATCATCGCCTGCATTTCATTTCCAATCACATGTGATGCAACAGAAACAATGCCATCTCCGCCAATTGCTAAGACAGGGATTGTCAATGCATCATCTCCGCTGTAGAGAAGAAATTCTTCATCCGTACCGGCAATAATTTTAGCCATTGCATTCAAATCTCCGCTAGCTTCCTTAACAGCAACGATATTTTGAATTTTAGAAAGTCGGATAATCGTATCCGGAAGAATATTAACCGCAGCTCTGCCAGGTATATTGTAAACCATGACAGGCAGCTTTGTATTTTCAGCAATGCTCTTAAAATGCTGATAAAGTCCTTCTTGATTCGGCTTATTATAATATGGGGCTACAGCCATAATGCCCTCTACCCCAATTTGCTCTGCCTTTTTTGTTAATTCGATGGATGCATACGTATTATTGCTACCAGTCCCTGCAACAACAGGAATCCTTTTATCAACCACTTTTACTACATGCTGAAATAATGCAATTTTTTCTTCCTTTGATAGAGTTGGTGACTCCCCTGTTGTACCTGCTACAACAAGTGATTCTGTACCATTCTCAATGAGATGATTGATAAGCTGAGTTGTTTTCGAAAAATCGATATGACCTTTCCTATCGAAAGGTGTAACCATTGCTGTTGAAACTCGGCCAAATTGAATCATTGCTACACTCCCTTTTAAAACTTAAAAATCTTTATCTTTATTTATTATGCAGAACATTTTCTTTCTCTAATTGGAAAGCATCATGCAGGGCATTGACAGCTTTTCCTAAATCTAGCTGTTTGACAAGTACCCATATCGTTGTATGACTATCAGCAGATTGCAAGATACGAATGCCTTGTTCAGATAGAGCTGTTACAATTTTAGCGGCAACACCTGGAACACCTTGCATACCTGCACCGACTACAGAAACCTTTGCACAATCGAATTCCACAATGGGATTGTGTCCTAGGCTTCTTAGTATGCTTATCGCTTTTTCTGACATTTCTTCCGTTACAGTATAGGTAACCCCATTTGGATAAATATTGATAAAATCCACACTTATTTCTTCATTTGCCATCGCTTGAAAAACTTCGGCTTGTAAATTGTACTGGTTCTTCTTAGCAATAACTTTAATTTGTGTGACGTGTGATAGATGAGCGATGCCAGTTACTAATCGTTCCTTTATGTCAGTGCCCCTGCCTTCCTTGTTTATTGCAGTGACTAATGTCCCTAGACCATCTGAATAATTGGAACGGATGCGTATAGGAATTTTTGCTTGCATAGCTATTTCTACAGCTCTTGGATGTATGACTTTTGCACCTTGATAAGCCATATTACACACTTCTGTATAAGTAACAACAGATAGTGGACGGGCATTTTCAGCGATGCGCGGGTCCGCTGTCATTATACCGTCCACATCTGTAAAGATCTCAATCCATTCCGCATTCAATGCTACACCTAATGCGGCTGCTGACGTATCGCTTCCACCTCTGCCTATTGTTGTGACATCTCCATTTTTTGAAGCTCCTTGAAATCCTGCAACAACAATACAATCGTTCACTTCTAATTCTTTAAGCAGCCTCTCACATCTCATATCAATGATTTTTGCATTTGTATGATCATTATTTGTTCGAAATCCTGCCTGGGCACCTGTTAAGGCTGTCGCCTGAATGCCATGCTCTAAAAGCATATTCGTAAAGACAACACTCGATATAATTTCACCGCAAGACAATAAGAGGTCATTTTCTCTTTTATTAATCATCATTTTTTTTGTTTCTATAAGTGAGAGCAATGTATCCGTTGCATAAGGATCCCCTTTTCTCCCCATTGCTGAGACGACAACAACCAGTTTATATCCATCAGATATTGCCTTCTTAATATGTTTTAATGCATGTTCTCGACTGTTACTATCACGGACAGATGTGCCCCCATATTTTTGCACAATTATTTTCATTGTTACACCTCTGGATATCTCTTCATTTAAAGTTAAATGCAAAAAACGCCTAACTTAGCAAGTGCAACGAATTAGAATATATAGAGGTCAATTGTACAAAGAAAACAAAGCTTAGGCTTATTCAAAAGAAAAGCGGAAGCGCCTTGGTTATCACCTTACAAACGGAAACGGCCAGATTGTACGATAAAAGGGACACAATGAGCGATAGCAAATTGATGTCAGCATATCGTAGGGAGGTTTGATAGGTAATAGGACGCCTGCGCTAGACAATTCTTAAACTCCAAAGTTGCATTTCATGTAATTATTTCACTATACCTAGATTTATTAAACTCTCCGCTATTTGGACTGAATTCCATGCAGCTCCTTTTAGTAGATTATCAGAAACAACCCACATATGGAAACCTTTTGATTCATCTAAATCCTTGCGAATTCTTCCAATGAAGACATCACTTTTTCCTACACAATCTGCAGGCATTGGATAGATTTGATTTTCTGGATCATCTTGCAGAACAATTCCAGGTGCAGCTGCCAGTAGATCTTTAACTTCTTGAACGCTTACACCTTCTTCTTCCACTTCAAAATATACTGATTCCGAATGACCTGTTGCAACAGGCAGCCTTACACATGTAGCCGCAACATGAAGATCAGGAAGACTCATAATTTTCTTCGTTTCATTCACCATTTTCATTTCTTCAAATGTGAATCCATTTTCCATAAATTTATCAATTTGCGGAATCGCATTAAAGGCAATTTGGTAATGCTTCTTATCTCCCTTAACAGGAAGAATTGCAGGTTCATGCGATTCGTTATGAATAATTGCTTTTGTCTGGCTGTATAGCTCTTCAACAGCAGCTGCTCCTGAACCAGAAACAGCCTGATATGTTGAAACAATAACTTTATTCAGCCCATATTTTTTCCTAATAGGTTCTAGCGCAACAACCATTTGAATGGTTGAACAGTTAGGGTTCGCAATAATTCCTTGGTGTATAGATAAAGCTTGTTCATTCACCTCTGGAACGACCAATGGAACATTTTCCTCCATTCGAAAGGCACTCGTGTTATCTATAACAACAGCTCCATGCCTAACAGCATGCTCCGCATACTCTTTTGAAACACTGCCTCCTGCACTAAACAATGCTATATCCACACCGGAAAAGCTTTCTGGATTCACTTCTTTAATGGTATGCTCCACCCCATTAAATTGAATCTTCTTTCCCGCTGATCGTGGAGAAGAGAGCAAAGTAAGTTTAGATATAGGGAAGTTTTTTTGCTCTAGCGTTTTTAACATTTGCTGCCCTACAGCTCCTGTTGCTCCTAATATTGCTACATGAAATCCTTTTTTCTTTTCCATTTCATATCCCCTTCCTTTTCAAATCTATTTTTCTAGCAAAAAGATATACCGGCTTTATATGAAAGAATTTTCTTATAATATCATTCATTCTAACATATTCATTCTTTAATGTAATAAACTTTTTGCTAGAAAAAAGCAGGGGTTTATTTTTAGTCTTTAAACCTCTCAACAATGACTGGCTGCAGCTGTTTTCCTTCCATAGCCATCTCGACTGTATCTGATAATTGCGACATCCTCGCTACCATCGAATTCGGCTTTTTTACTGGGTCATCTTGGCCATACGGAATAAAATATATATTTTTCGTTGCCATCAATCGCATTAAATTGACACCGTTCAGTCCAAGCGCATCATTTGTTGAAATCCCTAATACAACCGGCTTTTGGTTTCTTAACGTTGCCTTAGCGGCCATTAAAACTGGGGAGTCTGTCATAGCATTAGCAAATTTACTCATTGAACTTCCTGTTAATGGTGCAATGACCATGCAATCTAATGGAATTTTCGGACCAAGTGGCTCTGCTTTAACGATGGAATCAATTACTTTATTTCCTGTCAGTTCCTCTATTCGCTGAATCCAATCCTCGCCTTTTCCAAACCTTGTTTCTGTATTTTGAACTGTAAAAGTGACAACAGGCAGAACCTCGGCTCCCGCGTTTACAAGCCTTTCGATTTCTGGAAATACTGCATCATACGTACAATGTGAACCTGTCAGTCCAAAACCGATCCGACTACCTTTTAAACTCATTTGTTTCGATACCCCTTTCACTTTTTTACATCTTCTTTTATTAATTGGGACAGGACATTCGCTAAGATTTTTCCAGCTGTTTTTGGAGCAACAATTCCTGGAAGACCTGGTGCAAGCAATGCTTTTACCCCTCTTTTCTCTGCATATCTGAAATCTGTTCCTCCTGGCTTAGAGGCAAGGTCGATAATCAATGTATGAACAGGCATTTTAGAAATAACAGACGCAGTAACAATCATATATGGGATTGTATTTATACAAATATCGGCGTCCTTTACTTCATTTTCCAAATCACTTAAATAAAATGGAGTGAGTCCCATTTCTGTAATCCTTGCAATATGTTCACTTTTTCTTGCCCCTACCTTAACTTTCGCTCCTAGCGCTTGGAATGTTCTTGCAACACTCATTCCTACTCTTCCTAGCCCTAATACTGCAATGGTGGAGCCGTGAATTGTAGTATCCGTATGCTGGATTGCCATCATAATCGTTCCTTCAACAGTCGGAATGGAATTATAAATTGCGACATCATCCCGTTCAAATAATTGAACAAGACGCCGATTTGCCTGTTTCGTAATACCATCTAAATAAGAGTTGCTGATTCCTGAATAAACAGTACAATGTTCAGGTGTTTCATTTAGCATTTCTTTTCGTAAATAAACTTTTTCATTTGAAAAAATTGTTTCAATTTGGCCATCTGAACTTGTTCCAGGTACTGGTAATATTATGACATCCTTATTTGAAAACTCCACTTCATCTATTTTTTCCTTGACTGCTCCAGTAAAAGCATGATCCAATTGCTCGAAGCCAATCAATGAAAGCTTTGCATCAAGATCTGTAAGTTTGCGAATGATTTCAAGTTGCCTTGCATCACCGCCGATTACTGCTATCTGTATCCCTGTCAGCATGAAACCCTCACCTTCTTCTAAAGATTCGTACAGGAATTTTATATTAGAACTACTTCAACATCTTATGTATCGAAATGAAAATCGGTGAGTTTTCCACGAAAGAAAAACCTGTTCCTTCCGCTTGAGAAAGTTTTGAGAAGTGATTTTCAATTAAGTATAAAAAAACAGACTAGCTATGCGCTAGTCTGCATCAATTTCAGTATTTATTCCTCTTCCTCAGATATATCGAGAATAATCATGTCATTGCCGATCTTTTTTACATGGCTCCACGGAACCCGTATTTCTTCCCCCTGTCTTTTAAGACCAAACCATTTCAATGAGGGAATGACCAATGCTTGTATTTGTCCATTTTTCTCATTTATTTCTAAATCTGTTTGGCCAAGAACTCCTAATCTTTCTGCTTTTTTCACGTCTACAATTTCTTTTCCGCTTAATTCACTTAATCTCATTCCTCAGCCCTCCATTTCATTTCCTCCTTACTAACTTATCGCTTGGATTAAAAAAATAGACTATATAAAACAGCCTGCTGCAAGCAACAGGCTGTTCTTTCAATTAAATATTCTTGGGCATTTCTCCGTCCGGACTGATCAATGCAATTGAATAATTATCGGTAAATATGTCATTTGCCATATTATCTACACCTTGCTTCGAAACTGCATCAATCTGTTCAATGATTTCATCTAATGATCGATGACGTCCTAATAGAAGCTCATTTTTTCCGTTTCTGCTCATTCGGCTGTTCGTACTCTCTAAGCTTAACATTAAACTGCCCTTTAATTGCTCTTTGCTATTATTTAATTCTTTTTCTGTTATGCCTTCTTGTTTCAGCTTGCTTAAAGTTTCTTGCATTGTTTCAAAGAGAACATCCAGCTGCGCTGCCCCTGTTCCCCCATAAAGAGTGACAATACCGCTGTCCTGGAAAGCAGAATGATAGGAGAATACAGAGTAAGCAAGCCCTTTTTGTTCCCTTACATCCTGAAATAATCGGCTGCTCATGCTGCCGCCAAGTATATTATTTAAAATAATCAGATCATACATATCATCATGACCAACCTGCAGACCGTTAAATCCAATACATAAATGTGCTTGTTCTGTATCTTTCTTTCTTGCTATTTTATTTGAGTGAAAAGCCGGCTTTAGTTCTGTTTTTTCCCGATTTCCACCTTCATATGACCCAAAAAATTGTTCAACCTCACGGATAAATGACTCTGAAATATTCCCAGCTATAGAAATAACAACATTATCTGGTGTATACATATTATGTACGTACTGCTTTAATGTATCGCCATTAAAAGTGGCTAAAGTTTCTTCTGTTCCAAGAATCGGATAGCCTAGCGGATGATTTTCATAAATAGCTTTACTAAGCAAGTCATGTACAATATCATCAGGCGTATCCTCATACATTTTTATTTCTTCATATACTACTTTCTTTTCTTTGTCTAATTCTTCTTCAACAAAGGTAGAGTTAAAAAACATATCTGCTAACACTTCAAGTGCAAACTTTGCATGTGTATCTAATACTTTTGCATAGTAGCATGTATATTCTTTTGATGTAAAAGCATTTACTTGTCCGCCAATACTATCAAAGGACTCAGCAATCTCTCTAGCTGTCCGCGTTTTCGTTCCTTTGAAAAACATATGTTCAAGGAAGTGAGATATCCCATTATTCTCTGGATTTTCATCTCTTGAACCCGTTCCGATCCAAACTCCGATGGCAACGGAACGAACCGTTGGTATATTTTCTAATACAACTCTTACTCCATTTTTGCATGTATACTTCTTTATCAAAAAAATTCCTCCTGTTCCAGTACTCTGCTGCATCCCTCTAGTTTATACTATCTTCGTAAAAATTTCCAAACTATTTGTCTTTTCCCATTTTCATAAAGCCAGAAAAAATAGTTGGTCCTAGATAAATCAATTACTGATCTTTTTTTCCGTTGTCCGTTCCGTATTTAAAAGATCAGATACCGTCCCTATCTGCAATTTTTTTTGTTTAATTTGTGTAATTAAACGATCGAGAGACTTTGCTGTTGAATCAGTCGGATGCATTAGTATTAGAGCACCGTTATGCACTTTGCTCATTACGCGCTGAATTAATTGTTCTGGAGAAGGCTTTTTCCAGTCAACCGTATCAACTGTCCACATAACTGTTCCAAGTTTTTCTTGTGCAGCTATTTGAACTGTTTCCTCTCTATAGCTTCCGCTAGGAGGTGCAAACCATTGGACAGGTTTTTCAGTGATTGCTTCAATTACCTCATTTGTTTTTATGATTTCTTCCCTTGTCTTTTCAGCAGAGGTCTTTGCCATTTCCGGATGGGTATAAGAGTGATTGCCAACTTCATGACCCGCTGCATTTATCATTTTTGCTAAATCTGGATTATTCTGTACCCATCTGCCTTCTAAAAAAAAACTCGCTGATACATGATGCTTTTTAAGGGTCGCAAGAATATCAGGTAAATATTCATTTCCCCATGCCACATTAATGATAAAACTGACCATTTCTTTATCTGAATGTCCCTTATATATCGGGCTTGGCGGCAAATCACTTAAATTTATTTTCGGTTTAATTTGCTTTAATACGATTTTATCCTTATCATATTTTCCTTTAGGCTTCATTTTTTTGTAAGATGCTTCTACATCCACTTCCACTCCATTCAATCCAGGAATTGCTTTCCAAACTCGGTCAATGACCGCATTCTGTGGAGGAATGTAATAGTCAGCTGATTTACTTGTAATTTCAGTATATAATGAATCCTTCTGCTTAATCACGCTTTCAGATTCTGACTTTAGACCAAAAACATATTGTGTTGTAAATGGATTATTCACGAGCAATAGAGCAAATAAACAAATAAATGCAAAATGAGCCACCTTTCTCATCCTTACAGCCTCCTTCACTTAACAGTATGTTTTGAAGGGACAAGGTAGAACGCCTAAGTCCTCACTAACTAGTATGCAATATTTGCTTATTTTTAAAACAAGAATATGATTATTGGGAGACATACCAAAAGCCAGGAGTGACCTCCTGGCTCTTAAAATCTTCCATTACTTTTCTGCCTTTTCCGCTTGCTCACGCTGTTCTCGAAGAACTGCTTTGCGCGATAAATTCACACGTCCCTGTTTATCAATTTCTGTGACTTTGACAAGTAATTCGTCACCTATGGATACGACGTCTTCAACTTTCCCTACGCGCTCCTCAGCAAGCTCAGAAATATGTACAAGACCATCTTTTCCATTGAAAATTTCAACAAAGGCACCGAACTTTTCAATTCGTTTTACTTTACCTAAATACATTTGTCCAACTTCCACTTCACGAACAATATCCTCAATGATTTTCTTCGCTTTTTGATTCATTTCTTCATTAGTTGAAGATATGAAAACCGTTCCGTCTTGCTCAATGTCAATTTTTACACCAGTTTCTTCAATGATCTTATTAATTTGCTTGCCGCTTGGTCCAATAACATCACGAATCTTGTCTGGATTGATTGCCATTGTCAGGATTTTTGGTGCATACTTAGAAAGCTCTACACGCGGCTGTTCTAGCGTAGCAAGCATGGAATCTAAGATCTGCATACGCCCCTTTTTGGCCTGCTGCAGTGCTTCCTCTAATATTTCACGAGAAAGTCCTTCAATCTTAATATCCATTTGCAATGCTGTTACCCCTTTAGCAGTTCCAGCAACTTTAAAGTCCATATCACCTAAATGATCTTCCATTCCTTGAATATCCGTTAAAATGGAATAATGTTCACCAGACTTTATAAGACCCATTGCAATTCCAGCTACAGGTGCTTTAATAGGAACACCAGCATCCATCATCGCTAATGTGCTTGCACATATACTTGCTTGAGAAGTAGAGCCATTTGATTCTAAAACTTCTGAAACAAGGCGCACCGTATATGGAAAGTCCTTTTCCGATGGAATAACAGGCTCTAATGCGCGCTCCCCTAGAGCACCATGACCAATTTCACGGCGGCCTGGACCTCTGATTGGACCTGTTTCCCCTACGCTAAAGTTAGGGAAATTATAGTGGTGCATG
The DNA here is from genome assembly GCF_900199725.1 of Cytobacillus massiliigabonensis. Lineage (GTDB taxonomy): Bacteria > Bacillota > Bacilli > Bacillales > Cytobacillaceae > Cytobacillus > Cytobacillus massiliigabonensis. The sequence goes on from NZ_LT904902.1 coordinate 89,758, forward strand.
AAACGCTTCTCTTCTTCAATCCCAAGACCATCAAGAATTTGCACATCACCAAGCGCTCCTAATGTACAAATGCTGAGTGCCTGTGTTTGTCCGCGTGTGAATAGACCTGAACCATGAGTACGAGGCAGCAATCCAACTTCTGAAGACAATGGACGAATCACATCTAGGCCACGGCCATCAGGACGAACTTTATCTTCTGTAATCAAACGGCGTACTTCGCCTTTTACAATTTTATCAAGAATTTGCTTTACTTGTTTTAGCTTGTCTTCATCTGCTTCTTGTTCCTCATATTTTGCAAGGATTCCATCTTTTACAACTTTAATGGCTGCTTCGCGTGCATGTTTTTCCTGCACTTGGATAGCAACAATCATATCCTTTTCACAAATATCGCGTACTTCAGCTTCTAATTCCGAATCAACCTGATATAAAACAATTTCCATTTTTTCTTTGCCAATTTCTGCAGCAATCTCTTCTTGGAAAGCAATTAATCGTTTAATCTCTTCATGACCAAACATAATTGCTTCAAGCATGATTTCCTCAGGTACTTCCATCGCTCCAGCTTCAACCATGTTAATGGCATCTTTTGTACCTGCAACGACTAAATGGATATCACTTTTTTCAGCTTGTTCAACAGATGGATTGATAATGAACTTCCCATCTATTCGACCTACCGTTACACCTGCAATTGGACCCTCGAAAGGAATATCTGAAACACATAATGCTAAGGAAGAGCCGAACATAGCTGCCATTTCTGAAGAGCAATCCTGATCAACACTCATAACCATGCTCACAACTTGGACATCATTACGGAAGCCATCTGCAAATAACGGGCGGATTGGTCTATCGATTAAGCGGCTTGCTAAAATAGCTTTTTCACTCGGACGGCCTTCTCTTTTAATGAAGCCTCCTGGTATTTTACCAACTGCATAAAGACGTTCCTCGTAATTCACTGTTAAAGGAAAGAAATCTAAATTTTTTGGTTCTTTTGATGCCGTAGCTGTACTTAGGACAGCTGTATCTCCATAGCGGACTAGCACCGCTCCATTTGCCTGCTTCGCTAATTGGCCGATTTCTACGGTTAAATTGCGTCCAGCCCAATCTATGGAATAGGTATGCTTATCTTGCCCCATTTTCGTAACCCCTCTCTATTGTATACTTTAAGGTTAAACACCTTTACTTTTATAAAATGATAATAAACATGTTAAGTATGAAATCATACGCATTCATAGTATGTACACTTTTTTCACTAGTTAAAATGCTCGTTTATGTATGTAAACATGTGTTCTTTTTAAAGCTAATAAAAAAGCGGGATAAATCCCGCTTTTCTACACTGTCTAGCTACGAGTGCCATCGGCACAATGTCATAAGCCAATCCGTCAAGAAGGTAAATACAACCTTTCCGCAGGCTTGTCTTATGCTTGTCGCCGATAAGCGTGCACTCTCCGCTTTTCTTTTTATCGACGTAAGCCTAGTTTATTGATTAACTCACGGTAACGTTGAACATCTTTGTTACGTAGGTAAGTTAAAAGGTTACGACGTTTACCTACCATTTTCAAAAGACCGCGACGTGAGTGGTGATCTTTCTTATGAGTACGTAAATGCTCATTCAATGTGTTAATTTCTTCTGTAAGGACAGCGATTTGAACTTCTGGAGAACCTGTATCGCTCTCATGAGTTTTAAACTCATTGATTAGTTCATTTTTACGTTCTTTAGTGATTGCCATCCGTTTCACCTCCTAATTTATCAATCCCCATTTACTGAGCAAGCGTCGGTGACTCGACATGCCAAGCAAAGGTTCATTTAATACGTTTATAAGAATACAACTTTTTATGACAAAAAGCAAGGCTAAACCTTGATTTTTTCAAAGTAATGCAGAGTATTTTGTTTATCTTTCTCAATTTGTGCCACTAGTTCATCTACACCTGAGAATTTTTGCTCTTTTCTTAAATGCAAATGCCATTCAATTGTAGCCTCTTGCCCGTATATTTCCTTGTCGAAGTCAAATATATGAACTTCAATTGATGGCAGAATAGCTGTCTGGCTCTTAAATGTCGGTTTATGACCAACATTGCATACCCCTTCATACCACTTGCCACTAACAAAGAAACGAACACAATAAACACCGAGCGGAGGAATGATATAATCCCCTGCTAATTGAATATTTGCTGTTGGAAAACCAATTGTACGCCCACGCTTGTCTCCATGAATAACTGTGCCTGTTGTTTGATAATATCTGCCCAGCAGCAGCGGCAGCTCTTCCATTTTTCCTTCACGAAGCAAGGAACGGATTAATGTGGAACTAACCTTTTCATTATTATTTGTCAGTTTAGGAACAACTGTATAGCTAAACTGATCACGTGAATGAAATGGCAATGTTTCCATTGTCCCCTTTCCCATTCGGCCATAAGAATAGTCAAACCCGGCAACTACATGCTGAACATTGAGACCAATTATATATTGATCAACAAACTCCTGTGGCAGTAAATGAGCAAAATCCTTAGAAAATTGAACAATAAATAAGTAATCAATTCCTAATTCTAAAATAAACTGCGTTTTGTCTTTAAGGGGGGTAATATATTCAATATGCTTGACGCTTTTCCCTAGAACAACGGACGGATGGGGATCAAAGGTCATAACCGCACTCTTCATTCCTTTTTCTACCGCCATTATCTTTGCCTGTTCTATCACTTCTTGATGACCTAAGTGGACACCATCAAAATATCCAAGTGCCATGACTAATTCAGGAAAATCAATTTTTTCTAGTTGAAGCGGATGTTCGATAGATATAACTTCCATTGATCGTTCACCTTTTTTCTTTTAGAGCCTTATTCTTGTGATTCATTTCTCAACACTTTAGCAGGCTTTATCAAACCTTGCTTATTTGGATGATGTTCGTATATTGCTAATGCCATGCCATCTTCTGTTTCAAGTACAATCGGGCCCTTTATGTCGTTTAATTGCTCAGGGGTATTTAAGACAGCCCCATTTTTTACTTTCTTTGCTACTGTATCATTTATCCTATATTTCGGCAAATGAGAAAGAGCTGTTTCTAACGGATAAATTTTTTGGGAAAGAGTACCAGATTCCACTTCCTTTTCAATTTCTTCTAATGATAAACAATCAGAAATATTAAAAGATGCGGATTGAATCCGAACAAGCTCGGACATATGTGCAGGAAAACCAAGTTCATTGCCAATCATCACTGCTAATGTACGGATATATGTTCCTTTGCTGCAAGAAACACGAAAGCGAAAGCGTATCGGATCCCCGCTAAAAGTTGTTCGATCATCCAGGAGTTCTATGGAATAGATCATAACATTTCTTGATGGCCGCTCGACTTCTATTCCTTGTCTTGCATATTCATAAAGCCTCTTTCCGTTTACTTTAACAGCCGAGTACATGGGAGGTGTTTGCGTAATTTCTCCAGTCAATCTTTCCAGAACGGCTAAAATTTCATCCCGCGAAAAAGACTCTTCCACCTTTCTTTTTTCTACGATATCACCTGAGACATCCTCAGTCGTAGTTGAATAGCCAATCGTAACCTCTCCCTCATATGACTTCCCTGCATCCGTTATGTATTCAGCCACTTTTGTCGCTCTTCCTAAACAAATGGGAAGAACACCTGTCACATCTGGGTCAAGTGTTCCTGTATGACCAATTCGTTTCATCTTTAAGATTTTGCGCAATTTAAATACACAATCATGTGAGGTCAACCCTTTTGGTTTAAGTAAAGGCAATATTCCTTCCAAACTGCTACCTCCATTTCTATAAAAGCGGAAGCGCCTTGGTCACCGCCGTACAAACTGGAGGGGACAACGACAGCGATAAAGGAAACACGGTGAGCGTGAGCGAACCGATGTTGACTTATCGTAAGGAGAAGACCCGAAGTTTGATAGGCGATAGGCGCTGTAGCTAGACAATTCTCTAACTCTAAAGTTATACATCCTTTATTCAAAAAAATGGATAGACGAATGTCTATCCATTAAAAGTAATTGTTCACTTTCAATCCTCATTCTCTTTCGAACGCTCTTCATCATGGATTTGATGAAGCAATGTATCAATTCGATTGCCATAATCAATAGACTCATCAAATTCAAAGAAAATTTCAGGTGTCTTTCGCAAGCGGATACGCTGCCCAATTTCTGAACGAATAAAACCCTTTGCTTTCGCTAGACCTTTTAGCGTATTTTCTTTTTGCTCATCATCACCGAGAACTGAAATAAATACAGTTGCTTGTTGGAGATCACCAGTAACTTGTACATCTGTTACTGTCACAAACCCTACCCGAGGGTCTTTAATTTTCCGGCCAATAATTTCGCCTAATTCCTTTTTCATTTGTTCTCCAACTTTATTTGCTCGAAGGCTCATTTATATTCACCTCTTCTTAAAGCCACTCAATATCAGTTATTGTTCGCTCGATTTCAGGAAAAAAATCAATGAACGCAAGAGCGTTCTGCAATTCATGTTCCGTTGTTACCTTAGAGGAGGAGACAGCAACGATGGCTATCTTTGTCCTTTGCCATACATCCTGGAAATCCACCTCTGCTGCAGAGATATTAAATTTCTGCTTTAACCGGGTAAGAATACGAAGCAAAACTGCTCGTTTTTCTTTTAAAGAATGTGCATCATATATAATACATACACAGGCTGCTAAGCCCAATAATCATTTACGCTCAATCTCCTGCATAATGTACGCTTCAATGACGTCTCCTTCTTTTACATCATTAAAGTTTTTAATTGTAATACCACATTCATAGCCTTGGTTTACTTCTTTAGCGTCATCTTTAAATCGCTTTAATGCATCAATTTCTCCTTCAAAGACAACAATGCCGTCCCTGATTAAACGGATGCCGCTATCTCGGGTAATTTTCCCGTCTGTAACATAAGAACCTGCAATTGTGCCAACCTTGGAAACCTTGAAAGTTTGGCGTACTTCTGCCTGACCAATAATTTTTTCTTCAAATTCTGGATCAAGCAATCCTTTCATTGCCAATTCAATTTCCTCAATGACCTTATAGATAATGCGGTGTAAACGGATTTCCACACCTTCTGCATCGGCAGCACGCTTCGCATTAATATCAGGACGTACATTAAAACCAATGACGATTGCATTAAATGCAGCTGCAAGAGTAATATCAGACTCATTAATTGCACCGGCACCCGTATGAAGAATACGAACATTTACACCTTCAACATCAATTTTTTGTAAAGCGGTTGTAAGAGCTTCAGCTGAACCTTGTACGTCAGCTTTAACAACAATATTTAGCTCCTTCATTTCACCTTGCTTCATATGTTCAAAAAGATTATCTAAGCTTACCCGAGTTTTTTCGCTTCTTTGTGCTTGTAACGCTTGCTGTGCACGCGCCTCACCAACTTGGCGAGCTGTCTTTTCGTCATCTAATACGACAAAGCGGTCACCAGCTTGTGGGACATCATTTAATCCTGTAATTTCAACAGGAGTTGAAGGACCAGCTGTCTTCACACGGCGTCCTAAATCATTCACCATTGCACGAACACGGCCAAAAGTGTTCCCAACAACGATTGGATCTCCTACTTTTAATGTTCCATTTTGAACAAGAAGTGTAGCAACTGAGCCACGGCCTTTGTCTAATTGTGCTTCAATCACCGTGCCGACTGCATTGCGATTTGGGTTTGCTTTGTACTCTTCTACTTCACTTACAAGAAGAATCATTTCAAGAAGATTGTCAATCCCTTCTCCTTTTAAGGCAGCAATTGGTACAAAAATAGTATCTCCGCCCCAAGCTTCAGGAACTAATCCATATTCAGTCAATTCCTGCATCACACGATCGGGATTTGCTGCTTCTTTATCCATCTTATTAACGGCCACAATGATTGGTACTTCTGCAGCTTTGGCGTGGTTTATCGCTTCAATTGTCTGAGGCATAACTCCGTCATCCGCTGCAACTACAAGTATCGTAATATCAGTTACTTGAGCACCGCGAGCACGCATCGTTGTGAATGCAGCATGTCCTGGTGTATCCAAAAATGTGATTTTCTTTCCATTTTCTTCAACTTGATACGCACCGATATGCTGTGTAATTCCTCCAGCTTCTCCAGCTGTTACCTTTGTATTACGGATGGAGTCCAATGTTGTTGTTTTCCCATGGTCTACGTGCCCCATGATTGTAACAACAGCAGGGCGTTCTACTAAATCCTCATCATTATCATTAGTGAAATACACTTCTAAATCGGTTGTATCAATGATTACTTCCTCTTCAACCTCAACGCCGTATTCACTTGCAATTAATTCAATCGCATCTTTGTCTAGATCCTGATTGATTGTTGCCATAACACCGAGCATGAATAATTTTTTAATTATTTCTGATGGCTCACGATACAGCTTTTTTGCCAGCTCAGCAACAGTCAAAGATTCAGTAAATGTAATTTTTGCTGGTAATTCTTTAACTTTCTTAGGAGCAGGTGCAACAGGTGTCTGCTGCTGTTTGCCCTTATTATTTTTGTTTTTATTTTTATTGTTGCCTTTTTGGCTATTATTGTTTTTATTGAAAGGCTTATTTGATAGGTTGCCTTGACCTTGGCTTCTTCCTTCAGCAGTTTTATGAACTGGCTTTGAGGAAGAGTTTCTGTTTGTAGCCTGTTGATTCCCATTATCTGAAGGAGAACTATTTTTTGTCTTTGTTTGATCTTGTTTTTGAGTGTTCGTTTGTTTATTCTGCATTTGAGGTTGCTTCTCTTCTTTCTTGCCATAGATTCCGTCCAATTTTTGAACAGCAGCCGCTTCAATTGTTGTCATATGATTAGAAACCTCAATATTCATATCTTTCAATTTCGTTATGACATCTTTACTTGAAACATTTTGTTTTTTTGCATATTCGTAAACGCGCATTTTACTCATACTTTCACCCCCGCTGGAATTAATCGAGCAACGACTTCAGCTTTTTGGCAAATCCAACATCTAATACCGCAACGACAACACGGGCTTCTTTTCCGATCGCTTGACCAAGCATCTCCCTGTTCGGGACAAGCTTGTATGGTACATGATAGGATTTACACTTATCTGTCACTTTTTTTGCTGTGTTAATAGAAGCGTCTGCTGATAGCAATATGAGCTTCGCTTTACCGTTTCTAATTTCTTTGATAGTAAGTTCTTCGCCCGAAGTAACTTTTCGTGCCCGATTTGCTAAGCCAAGCAATGACATCCATTGATTTACGCTCATTTGGATTGTCGTTTCTCCTTCTCAATTAGCTCAAGAAGTTCTTCATAAATAGAATCTTCTATTTTAACTTCTAAATGATTGGCTAATATATTTTTCTTTTTTGCAAGCATCACTGCTTCTTTCTCCTTTGAAAGATAAGCACCACGTCCGGATTTTTTTCCGGTAAGATCAACCGATACTTCTCCTTCTTTTGAGCGAACGATGCGAACGAGTTCTTTTTTCGGTCTCATTTCACCGGTTGCGACACATTTACGCATAGGAACTTTTTTACGATTGTTCACGCTCATTCACCTCTATTATTCCATGTCATCCGAAAGATCAAAATTTTCATCCTCAAAATCACTATCATCATAATTTAATAACGTTTCTTCTCTTGGATAAATACCAGATTCTCTCGCTTCTGTCTCTGATTTAATATCAATTTTCCAGCCAGTCAATTTTGCTGCTAAGCGTGCATTTTGACCGCGTTTCCCAATTGCAAGTGAAAGCTGATAATCTGGGACGATAACGGTTGTTGCTTTATCTTCCTCATTCACAATCACATCTAATACTTTTGAAGGACTTAACGCATTAGCTACGAAAACAACTGGATCCTGTGACCATTTGACTATGTCAATTTTTTCCCCTTTAAGCTCATTAACAACTGCCTGAACCCTTGTTCCTTTTGGTCCAACACATGAACCCACTGGATCAACTTCTTCATTATCAGAATGAACTGATATCTTTGAACGATCGCCTGCTTCACGTGCAACAGATTTTATTTCAACTGTTCCATCATAAATTTCAGGCACTTCAATTTCAAAAAGTCTTTTTAAAAGCCCTGGATGTGTTCTTGAAACAAATATTTGCGGACCCTTTGTTGTCTTCTCAACTTTCGTAATAAAAACTTTTATACGATCATGAGGTTTATAATGCTCATTAGGCATTTGTTCATTAGCAGGAAGAATCGCTTCGATTTTCCCAAGGCTGACATAAATGAATTTAGAATCCTGCCGTTGAACGATTCCTGTCATAATATCTTCTTCGCGGTCAATGAATTCAGAATAGATGATTCCTCTTTCTGCCTCTCTCACACGCTGTGTAACAACCTGTTTTGCTGTTTGAGCCGCAATTCGGCCAAAATCCTTCGGTGTAACTTCTAACTCTACGATATCTTCAATTTGGTAATTAGGATTCAATTTACGTGCGTCTTCAATGGAAATTTCAAGTCTAGGATCAAATACCTCATCAACCACTTCTTTACGTGCAAAAACCCTCATCAATCCACTACCAAGATTTAAATCGATCCGAACATTCTGAGCTTGATTAAAATTTCTTCTGTAGGCAGAAACAAGTGCAGCCTCAATTGCCTCAATAATCACTTCTCGTGAAATTCCTTTTTCTTTCTCAAGCAAGGTCAGAGCATCCAACAATTCACTGCTCATGAAACATATATCCCCCTTATTAGAAAAGCGTAAGCGCTAGACATTATTTTTCTTCTAGAAATAATTATAAATTATGAAAAAACCACTGCTAAACGAGCATTGGCCACTTTTCCATATGGAATATCCACAATTTTTTTTCTCGTTTTAATTTTAATTTCAACTGATACGATTTGGCCATCAAACTGTGTTAATATTCCTTCAAATGTTTTTTCCCCATCTATGGGCTCATACGTCTTAATAAAAACATTTTTGCCGATTGCTTTTTCAAAATCCTTTTCGTTTTTAAGAGGGCGTTCAGCTCCCGGTGATGATACCTCTAAGAAATAGTTATAAGGAATGGGGTCAACCTCATCAAGCTTGACGCTTAATTGTTCACTGACAAGTCCGCATTCTTCTATATCGACACCCGTTTCCTTATCAATAAATATGCGAAGGAACCAATCTCTTCCTTCTTTTACATATTCAATATCAACTAATTCTAATTTAAGCTCATCTAAAATAGGGGTGACTAATTCTTCAACCTTTTCAGTCACTTTGCTCATAATATCCCTCCTTTATCAACAATCTTAACCTCGCGTTGTTTTTCCCGTTATTAGAGTATCCACCTGTCTTGACCGAAAAAAGCGTACACAACACGAAAGAGTGGGTTGCCCCACTCTTCTTTTACGAGAGTTATAAATAGTATTTCCATTAAAACTATACCATAACCAATTTTTTTATGCAAATGGAATTGCTGTCAATTCAAGGTTTTGAAACGATATCTATTGCTTTATTCTCCTTAAAATAAAGAAAGCTGGTTTTGCTCTGGCAATGATTCCAGGCAGCCGTGGTTATCCAAATACTCAATGATCGTCTTGGATAACTTGCCTCGCTGCTGAAGATCTTCCTTCGAAAGGAATTCTCCTTCCTCCCTTGCCTTTACAATATTAATAGCTGCATTTGTTCCGAGACCTGGAATCGCATTAAATGGAGGAATCAGCGCTCCGTCATCAATAATAAATTCATTTGCACTTGAGCGATAGAGATCAACCTTCTTAAATTTAAATCCTCGCTCGCTCATTTCAAGGGCAAGCTCCATCACAGTTAATAAGTTTTTCTCCTTATTAGAAGCATCCAAGCCCTTCGCATTAATATCGTCAATTAATGATCGTATCGCCTGTGATCCTTTTGCCATCGCATCGACATCAAAGTCCTCTGCACGAACAGTAAAATAAGCTGCATAATATAGAAGCGGATGATGAACTTTAAAATAAGCAATCCGAACGGCCATTAACACATATGCAGCCGCATGCGCTTTAGGGAACATGTATTTGATTTTTTTGCAGGAATCAATATACCATTCCGGTACTTTATTCTTTCTCATTTCTTCTTCCATTTCATCGCTTAAACCTTTACCTTTACGTACGGATTCCATAATTTTAAAAGCGAATGCTGGCTCCAATCCTTGATAGATTAAATACACCATTATGTCATCACGACAGCCAATTACTTCACTCAGTGTACATATTCTATTATGAATAAGCTCCTGTGCGTTTCCCAGCCAAACATCCGTACCGTGTGACAGACCAGAGATTTGAACCAGCTCAGAGAAAGTAGTAGGTTTCGTATCCTCTAACATTTGCCGTACGAATCTTGTTCCAAATTCCGGAATGCCAAGCGTTCCTGTTTTACACATGATTTGCTCTGCTGTTACGCCTAAAGACTCCGTTCCGCTAAATATTTTCATTACTTCAGGATCATCCGTTGGGATCGTTTTCGGATCAATTCCGCTTAAATCCTGAAGCATCCGAATGACTGTTGGATCGTCGTGTCCGAGTATATCAAGCTTTAATAAATTGTCATGAATGGAATGAAAATCGAAATGGGTCGTTTTCCATTCTGAATTTTTATCATCTGCCGGAAATTGAATCGGCGAGAAATCATAAATATCCATATAATCAGGAACAACGATAATTCCTCCTGGATGCTGACCAGTCGTTCTCTTTACCCCAGTGCATCCTGAAGCAAGACGATCAATTTCCGCTCCTCTTAATTGAAGATTGTTATCTTGCTGATAAGCTTTGACATAGCCAAAGGCTGTTTTATCCGCTACAGTACCGATCGTCCCCGCACGGTAAACGTATTCTTCACCGAAAAGGACCTTTGTATAGTTGTGTGCACGCGGCTGATATTCACCTGAGAAATTTAAATCAATATCAGGAACCTTATCCCCTTTAAATCCAAGGAATGTTTCGAAAGGAATGTCGTGTCCATCCTTTCTATATGTTGCCCCGCATTCTGGACAGTCCTTGTCAGGCAAGTCATAGCCAGAACCGACAGAACCATCATTAAAAAATTCTGAATGCTTGCAGTCTGGGCAAACATAGTGTGGAGGAAGTGGGTTAACCTCTGTGATTTCTGTCATCGTTGCAACTAAAGAGGAGCCTACAGAGCCACGTGAACCAACAAGATAGCCATCATCTAACGATTTTTTAACTAGCTTATGCGAGATCAAATAGATAACAGCAAACCCATGACCAATAATACTTTTCAATTCCTTTTCCAAACGCGCTTCGACAATTTCAGGTAAATTTTCCCCATAAATGCTTCTAGCCATTTCATAGCTCATGTTGCGCATTTCATCGTCTGCACCCTCAATTTTAGGTGTATACAGATCATCTTTAATCGGTTTTATTTCATCGATCATATCCGCAATTTTATTCGTATTTTCAACAACAATTTCTCGTGCTTTCTCCTTTCCTAAAAACTTGAAAGCATCGAGCATTTCATTCGTGGTTCGAAAATGGACATCCGGGAGCTTATGACGATTTAATGGATTCGCTCCACCCTGTGAATTAATAAGAATTTTCCTGTAGATTTTATCATTGGGATTTAAATAATGAACATTTCCAGTCGCTACGACCGGAAGTCCTAACTTGTCACCAAGCTGGACAACCTTCCCAATAATATCCTCCAGCGCTTTTTCATCTCGAACTAATTCTAGCTCCAAAAGATGTGCATATACTTCCTTGGGATGTACCTCAATATAATCATAGAATTGCGCAGTCTCTTCTACCTCTTCAGGTGATTTCTGCATCATCCCCTCGAACACTTCACCTTTATCACAACCAGACCCTATTAGAAGTCCTTCACGATATTTTTCAAGCTGGGACCTAGGTATTCTTGGCACTCGATAGAAATAATTCAGGTGAGAAATAGACACAAGCTTAAAAAGATTTTTCAAGCCTGCCTCTGTTTGTGCAAGCAATGTACAATGATAAGGTCTTGCACGTTGATATGCATTACCCTGACCCATATTATCATTAAATTGATCGTGATACTCGATTCCCTTTTCAGTTGCATCCTTCAGCATTTTCAAAAGGAGGTAACCGGTTGCTTCAGCATCATAGATTGCTCGGTGATGCTGTGTTAATTCAATATCAAATTTCTTTGCAAGTGTGTTCAATCGATGGTTCTTCATATCTGAATAAAGAAAGCGTGCAAGCTCAAGTGTATCAATGACTGGATTTGCAGCTTTGCCTAGATTGATTTTCTTATAGCCGACATTTAGAAAACCCATATCGAAAGATGCATTATGGGCTACTAATATCGCGTCACCCGTCCATTCATGGAAATCTTTCAGGACATCCTCTATCTCTGGTGCATTTTCAACAAGGTCATCTGTAATTCCAGTTAAATTGATGGTTGTTGCAGAAAGCCGATGGTGTGGATTCGCAAACGATTCAAAACGGTCAATTATTTCCCCATCGCGGATTTTTACGGCTGCAAGTTCAATGATCGTATCATACACTGCTGATAAGCCAGTAGTTTCTACGTCGAAAACAACATACGTATCCTCACTTAATTGCCGATGTGAGCTGTTATATGCGATTGGAACCCCATCATCCACTAGATTCACTTCAACCCCATATAAGATCTTAATATCATTTTTCTTTCCAGCACCAAATGCCTCTGGAAATGATTGAACTACAGCATGGTCTGTGATTGCAACTGCCTTATGTCCCCATTTTTTCGCTTGTCCAACTAGTGCACTGACAGATGATACTGCATCCATCTGACTCATTGGCGTATGCAGATGCAACTCCACACGTTTTTCATTTTCTGGAGCCGTGTCTTTTCTTTGGATTGGCTTGATTTCGTTAATATCATTCCCGATCATAACGAGGTCGCGGACAAAGGTGTCATTTTGAACACTGCCGCGGACCTTTAGCCACATTCCTTTTTGAACATGCTGGTATAAAGCTGCATCTTCCTTGTCGCGGGAAAACATTTTAACAAGAATGGAGCTTGTATAATCCGTAATTTTAAAGGTTAGGAGCGTTCTTCCACTGCGAAGCTCTCGCGTTTCTGCTGAAAAAACATATCCTTCAACCGCTACACGTCTTTCTTCATCAACGATATCAATGAGCTTTCTGTAATCTGCATCATCTTTAATTGTTAAACCAATCATAAGCGGTCCTTGAAGAACTGCAGCATCCCCAGAATCAGCTTCCGCTTCTTTCTTTTGCATATCGATTAACGCTTGCAATCCTCGCTCTTGATCCTCTTTTTCCTTCGCTTCAATAAACCTTTGGTACTCTTCATTTGCAGTTTCAGCTGAAATATCCGTATCAATGACTAATGGAGGAAATCCAACCGCCTCAAACACTTGACTAATTAGACTTGCATATTTTCGTTTAATGGATAAACCTTCCGCTTCATTTCTCACATTGATGACGATTTTATTTCCATGTATTGCCGGAATTTGTTCATTTAATAGTTTAATTAAAGGAGGAGCCATTCCCTCCATTTCTTGAATACAATATTGCCAGTATTCTAAAACTAATTGTTCATTAAATTGCTGATTTTTCACTAGAATCGTAAAAGAAACATTAGCTATGTGTGAAAAGGTCTTTTCCAGCTGTGTTGAAAAAAGGCTAAAATATTGAAACGGAAGAATGGTTTCAAAGCCAAAATAAAAATGCCACTTTTTCGCCTTTTTTTCTATCACTACTTTGTTAATTTCAGCCTGTTGAAATTGCTGTACAATCAAATCATCAGTTAAATTCAGCTGTTGGAGCAAGAGTTGGAAACGCTCTTTATTGCCTAGGGCATTCTCCATCTTTCTCTCTCCCATCTATATATATTTCTATCTATCATTTTTCCATAAGACTTCTTTAGACTTTGATAATTATAACATAACCTTTCAGGGGTTATAACCTTTGAAAGCGAGGAATATTTCGCTAAAAAAAATTTGGATTCCCATAAAGAGAATCCAATAAAAAATTAATGTATTTCTATTAGCTGCATAATTGTTTCCACTAGCTGATCTTTATGAACTTCTTGCATCTCACCTGATTTTCGAACTTTCACTTCTACTATTCCTTCTCCAGCTTTTTTTCCAATCGTAATACGAATTGGCAAACCAATTAAGTCGGAATCAGCAAATTTTACACCAGGACGTTCTTGGCGATCATCCATTAATACATCTAGTTTGTTCTTTTTTAATTGCCCATACAGTTCCTCTGCAAGAGCTACTTGGGATTCATCTTTTGTATTTATAGGAATCAAATGGATATCAAATGGAGAAATATCCGCAGGCCATAATAGCCCATTCTCATCATTATACTGTTCAACAATTGCTGCCATCACACGAGATACTCCAATTCCATAGCAGCCCATAATCATCGGCTGGTTTCTTCCGTTTTCATCCAAATAGGTAGCACCCATGGCTTCACTGTAACGAGTTCCTAGTTTAAAGATATGTCCGACTTCAATTCCCTTTGCAAAAAGAATGGTTCCCTCTCCATCTGGTGAGAGATCTCCTTCTTGAATAAAACGAAGATCAGCATATTGAGCAACCTTAAAATCACGTTCTAGGTTAACATTCATATAATGGACATCTTCTTCATTTGCCCCACAAACAGCATTCACTAACCCCGCAATGGCATGGTCAGCAATAATTTCAACTGAATTTGCGCCAACTGGTCCAAGAGAGCCAACTGAACAGCCAAGAATTTTATTTGCTTCCACTGCATCCGCAAGCTCAACCTCAGATGCTTCTAACAAGTTTTTCAGCTTAATATCGTTTACTTCGTGATCCCCACGAACTAATACTAATACATGTTTGTCATCCACTTTAAAAAGCAATGATTTAATACATTGATCCTTCTTAACATGAAGAAATGCAGAAACTTCTTCAATCGTTTTTTGACCTTCAGTCTTCACCTTTTGTAATTCTTTTTGTGGCTCATCGCTTTTCTCATACGTATTAATGACCGGTGCCATTTCAATATTTGCAGCATAATTTGATGTGTCAGAATAGGCAATCGTATCTTCACCAATTTCAGATAATACCATAAACTCATGAGTATCTTTCCCGCCCATTGCACCAGAATCAGCAATAACCGCACGAAAATTTAGTCCGCAGCGAGTGAAAATATTTGTATACGCTTGATACAGCTTCTCATACATCTCATCAAGACTGGCATGAGATGTATGAAAAGAGTATGCATCCTTCATGATGAATTCTCTACCACGCAGAATACCAAAACGAGGACGTTTTTCATCCCTGAACTTTGTTTGAATTTGATATAAAGCAAGCGGCAATTTTTTATATGACTTAATTTCATCACGAACAAGGCTAGTGATGACTTCCTCATGAGTAGCTCCTAGAGCAAAATCACGCTCATGACGATCCTTAAGTCTCATAAGTTCTGGACCATATGTATACCATCTTCCTGATTCCTGCCATAGCTCTGCAGCCTGCATAGCTGGCATCAATAACTCGACCGCACCTGCTTGATCCATTTCCTCTCGGACAATCGTTTCAATTTTTTTCAATACCTTTTGAGCTAGCGGCAAATAACTATAGATCCCACTAGCATTTTGGCGGATATAGCCCGCTCTTAATAATAATTGATGGCTCTTTATCTCTGCATCGGCTGGCACTTCTCTTAAGGTAGGAATAAGCGTCATACTTTGTTTCATTTAATAGCACCTCTATTATGAATTAATAATAAATATAGGGTCAAATCCTAATGGAGTAAGACCCTAAAGGAATAATATTATAAGAAAAATCTTTGAATATCATTCCATGTTACAACAAGCATTAACAGCATTAAAAGAGCGAAACCAATAAAATGGACCATTCCCTCTTTGTGACGATCAATTGGCTTTCCTCTTACCGCTTCAACAGCAAAGAACATAAGTCTTCCACCGTCTAATGCTGGAATTGGCAATAAGTTCATGATTCCAAGGTTAATACTCAAAATTGCTGCCCATTTCATTAAATAGAATATACCTGATTTCGCCACTGTATCAGTAGAAACATAAATACCTACAGGGCCTGAAAGGGCATCAATAGAAAACTGTCCAGTCACTAGCTTTCCTAGCATAACAAAAATTTCTTTTGTCCAAAGGTACGTTTCTTTCGCGCCATGTGAAATTGCTTTAAAAGGTGATTTCTCCATAGGCTGGAATACACCTATGATGCCAATTTTTTCTCCATCGGCTTCTTGAACTTTTGGTGTTACAGGCAATTGAAGTTCTTTTCCATCTCGTTCAAGAGAGAATTGTAATTCTTTGTTTGGATGTTTGCGTATGATTTCAACAACATCTGACCATCCAGATATTTCTGCACCATCAACACTTTGAATATAATCTCCCTCTTTCAGACCTGCTTCCATTGCAGCGCCATCCTCTGTCAGCTTACCAAGAACGGGATCATTCGTTGGGATCCCCTGCAGAATCCCAATCAAAACAAATACGACGAAGGCAAGGATAAAATTCATCATCGGTCCGGCAAAAATTGCCATTGTTCTTTGCCAAAGTGTTTTTGAGGCAAATTGTCTATCGTACGGAGCAATCAGTGTTTCTGTTCCATTTTCTACTAATACGGCTTTTGGACTTATTGGAAAAGATTGCAGTCTCTCCTCTTCGTCCCCTTCAACATAACCCTTTATTACTAGCTTATGCTCAATATCCGCATGTTCTACCTCGACAACTCTTGCATCCGGATATTTTTCTTTGTTTGTTAAAATAACTTTCTCCGCTTCTTCTTTCTCATTAAACAGCAATCCAATCCGGTAGCCCGGTTTAATCTCGACCATTTCAGGATCTTCCCCAGCCATTCGAACAAACCCGCCAATAGGAAGCAGCCTAAGCGTATAAATTGTTTCCCCTTTTTTATGAGAAAAGATTTTAGGACCGAAGCCGATGGCAAATTCCCTGCATAGAATTCCAGCCCGTTTTGCAAAGATAAAATGGCCTAATTCATGAAAAAATACTAGGGCCCCAAATATAACAATAAAAGCTATAACTGTACTCAATTTATAACCACCTTTTTAAAAGATAAGAAATTTATCTTTTCTGAGTTAGAGAGCAATCTAGCTTCAACAGCAAAAGAGGTAGTTTTCCCTCTTAGATGCTGAAACTTATCTTTATAAAAGTGAGTTTACATATTTTCTTGTTTCTGCGTCTACTTCCTGAATTTCAATGAGTCCAGGGTTTGAGATGTTATTATGCTTGCTCAAAGCTTTTTCAATAAGATCTTCAATTTGCAGGAAAGATATTTTTCCATCTAGAAATGCGGCAACTGCTGCTTCATTAGCAGCATTTAGTACAGCAGGCATGGTTCCGCCCGCCCTGCCAGCTTCAAAGCTAAAATGTAAGCAGCGGAAACGGTCCAAATCCATTTTGCTAAAATGCAGCTTACCAATCTCTGCTAAATTAAGACGTTTAGCAGTTGGAAGGATCAATCTATCAGGATATGTAAGTGCATACTGAATAGGAACTCTCATATCCGGTGTTCCAAGCTGAGCAATAATGCTGCTATCATGGAACTCTACCATTGAATGTATGATACTTTCCTTATGCAATAATACATCAATTTTGTTATAGGGTATTGAAAATAACCAGTGTGCTTCAATTACTTCTAATCCTTTATTCATCATTGTGGCTGAATCAATAGTAATTTTCGCCCCCATAGACCAGTTAGGATGATTTAATGCATCCTCCAGCGTAACATTTCGTAATTCTTCTCTCGTGCGATCTCTGAAGCTTCCACCAGATGCTGTTATGATTAATTTTTCTATGTTTTTTTCTTTCTCTCCTTGTAATGCTTGAAAAATGGCAGAATGCTCACTATCTACTGGAAGCAAGGAGACATTATTGCGCTTAGCTTCTTCCATAACAAGATGACCAGCTGTGACAAGTGTCTCCTTGTTTGCTATGGCAATTGTTTTTTTCTCCTTAATAGCTTCTAGAGTCGGAGTTAGTCCAACACTCCCAGAAACTGCATTAACAAGAACATCAGCTTTATGATAAACAGCCACTTCAATAAGTCCATCTTTTCCATAGGTAAAGTGGGTTCCTGGAAATTCCGCTTTTAGGTTGTTTACTAATGATTCTTCCGCAACCGAAACAAGCTCCGGCTTGAATTCCTTAATAATTTTTCTCGTCAGCTCAATATTTCTTCCCGCTGAAATAGCAGCAAGCTTAAATTCAGATGGATGTTCTTTAATAACGTCCAAAGTTTGGGTACCGATTGATCCGGTTGCCCCCATTAAACTAATATACTTCAATTTAATTCATCTCCTGTTGGAAAAAGAAAGACACATCATTTTTTAGAGTAAGTACATCTTTGAAGTTTGCGAATGTCTTGCGCAAGCGCCCTATCACCTATCAAACTTCAGGTCCCCACCCTCCGATAAGTCGACATCATTTCGTTCCTCTCATAGTGTCTCCTTTATCGAAAGAACCGGCCCTCCCATTTGTATGGCGATGATCAAAGCGCTTCCGCTTTTCTAAAATAAATAAATAAAATGGATGAGCGGCCATACAAATAATAAACTGTCAAAGCGATCTAATATCCCGCCATGACCTGGCATAATTTTTCCAGAATCCTTCACATCATAATGCCGCTTTAATGCTGATTCAACTAGATCACCAATTTGTCCAAAAACAGATAATACGACAGTGATGATTAGCAATTGAAATAATGAAGCCGGAATATCTGTGAATAGGAGAAATAGGACGGCTACAATTAGCGCACAGAAAACTCCTCCGACAGATCCCTCTATTGTTTTGTTCGGGCTGATCTCAGGCCATAGCTTCTTCTTCCCAATAGCTCGGCCAATAAAATAGGCTCCTGAATCTGTTGCCCAAATGATAAACAACGAGAAGAAAATAAAAATTAAACCTTCTTCCCTAGTTTCAATAAAATAATAAAAACCAATCCCAACGTATAATGTAGATAATATTGAAAATGCTACATCATCAAAAGTAAATTTATTTTTCGTTACTACTGTATAAGTTAAGAATAGCAATACAGCAAGCAAAGCAAACTCAATTTTTGTAAAATGGATGAAATTCAGCAGAGTCTGAAATTGATTTGGAAGAAGAAATATCCATAATAACAATAAGGATATGATCCCTGGAACAGAGATAATACTTAGTTTGCGCATTTTTAGTAGTTCATAGAGTGCAATTGATGCCAATAAGTAGGCTAATATGACAACTGGCATTCCTCCAATAATTACAACTGGGAGGAAAATTGCACCAAATACAATCGCTGATATAATTCTTTGCTTCATTTAATTTTCAACACCTTTGTTAAACTCCTCCAAAACGCCTTTGTCTATTTTGGAAAACCTCAATCGCTTCGATAAAATGGTCCTCTGCAAAATCAGGCCAAAGCACATCAGTAAACCAAAACTCCGTATAAGCTAGCTGCCAGAGCATAAAGTTGCTTAGGCGGATTTCACCACTCGTACGAATTAAAAGATCCGGATCATTTAGTCCGTTTGTCATTAAATAAGAAGAAAAAATATCCTCATTTAACTCATTCTCATCTATTATACCATTTTTGCAATCTTTTAAGACTTCCTTAATTCCTTCAATTATTTCAGATCGGCTTCCATAGTTTAGAGCAAAATTTAATATTAAACCAGTATTGTCCTTCGTATCTTCCATTGCTTTCTCTATTGCATTTCTTGTATGAGCAGGCAGCATTTCTTTGTCACCCATCATGACTACTTTCACATTTTCTTCAACCAGCTCTGGAAGAAACGAACCTAGAAACTCCTCAGGCAGCTTCATAAGATAATCCACTTCTAGTTTTGGCCGTTTCCAATTTTCTGTAGAGAATGCATAAAGAGTCAACGCTTTTACGCCAACATGATTAGCTACTCTCGTAATTTTCCGAACTACCTTCATTCCTTCATGGTGTCCAGCTATTCTTGGCAAAGCTCTCTTTTTTGCCCATCTGCCATTGCCATCCATAATAATTGCTATATGGGAAGGAATTTGGTGCTCTTGTATTTTCAACATTCTTTCTCGGAGTTCGGAAGAGCTGCTTTGATTCTTCCATCGTTTTATTTTATTTAACATAAGACTGCTCCTTTAAGGTAGGTTAATCTTACCCTCCGATAAAAAAATCAACCCTATTTCTGCATGATAATATCATACCAAAAATAAAGAAAGATATCTCTATAAAAAGAATATGTACATTTGTAATAAATAAGAATAATTCATCTCATCTATATCAAGATTTAATTAACGATCCTCATATTTCAAGGTAAGAGTAAAAAAACCCCCTATAAATAGAGGGTCACAATTTCTATTCACGATCAAAATTTTAAACTTCTAGAATTTCTTTTTCCTTATCTTTCGTGATCGAATCAATTTTGCTGATTTGCTCATCTGTTAGCTTTTGGATGTCATCAGAGTAACCGCGTAAATCATCTTCCGTGATTTCACCGTTCTTCTCGAGTTTCTTTAAATCATCATTTGCATCACGGCGAACATTACGAATAGCAATCTTTGCCTCTTCTGATTCTTTTTTCACAAGTTTTACGAGATCTTTTCTTCGTTCTTCTGTTAGCTGAGGGATAGTAAGTCGTATAATATTTCCATCATTTGAAGGAGTTAAACCGATATCTGATTTTAAAATAGCTTTTTCAATGTCGCCAAGAATTGATTTATCGTATGGCTGAATTACAAGCAGGCGTGCCTCAGGAACTGAAATACCTGCTAATTGATTAACTGGTGTAGGTGCACCATAATAATCAACCGTTATTCTATCAAGCAATGATGCATTGGCTCTGCCTGCACGAATACTTGCAAGCTCACGAGTATATGCTTGAATTGCTTTCGTCATTCTTTCCTTTGCATTGGCAATAACTTGTTTTGGCATTATTTTTTCCCCCTTACAATAGTTCCAATTGGTTCACCCATTACTGCACGATTAATATTACCCTGCTCCATGATTGAAAACACAATTAATGGAATATCATTATCCATACATAAAGAAGATGCTGTTGAATCCATGACAGCTAAACCTTCTTTAATCACATCAAGATAAGAGAGCTGATCATATTTCTTCGCATTTTTATCGATGCGCGGGTCTGCTGAATATACACCGTCGACATTATTTTTTGCCATTAAAATGACTTCTGCTTCAATCTCAGCAGCTCTAAGTGCAGCTGTTGTATCTGTTGAAAAATAAGGATTTCCTGTTCCAGCAGCAAAAATGACGACGCGTTTTTTCTCTAGATGGCGAATCGCCTTTCTGCGAATATATGGTTCTGCCACTTGTCTCATTTCAATAGATGTTTGAACTCTTGTCTCTACGCCTAATTGTTCCAGGCTATCTTGAAGAGCTAATGAGTTCATGACTGTTGCAAGCATCCCCATATAATCTGCATTTGCTCTATCCATACCCATTTCTTCTCCAATTTTCCCGCGCCAGATATTGCCTCCGCCTACAACGACAGCTACTTCAACACCTAATTGGGCTAAATCTTTGACCTGTGATGCTACTGACTTGATTACTGCAGGATTGATTCCAAATCCTTGCTCTCCTGCTAAAGCTTCTCCGCTTAACTTTAAAACAACTCGTTTATATTTTGGGCTGCTCATAAGAACCTCCATATGTAATATAGGAATGCTAAGCACATGTAGTACTGTAGCTAAACATTTATTGAATGTATTTAGTCTTGAAAAACAGGGAACACAATGTGTTCCCTGAGATGACAATTTCTAGTTGTGAATTATTCTTATAAATGTATGAGCAGAAATTATTTTTTAACTTGACTCATAACTTCTTCAGCAAAGTTATCTTCACGCTTTTCAATACCTTCTCCTACTTCAAAGCGTACAAACTCACGGATTTTTCCGCCTTTAGATTCAACGAATTTCCCAACCTTTTGATCAGAATTCTTAACGAATGCTTGATCGTTAACACATACTTCTTCAAAATACTTGCTTAAACGGCCTTCAACCATTTTCGCAACGATATTTTCAGGCTTTCCTTCGTTAAGAGCTTGCTGTGTTAATACTTCACGCTCACGCTCAACTTCTTCTTGAGATACTTCGTCACGAGAAACATACTTAGGGTTAAGAGCAGCGATATGCATAGATACGTCTTTCGCAGCTTCCTCATCAGTTGTTCCTTCAAGTACTGTTAATACACCGATACGTCCACCCATGTGTAAGTAAGCACCAAATGCATCGTTATCAGTTTTTGTTTTCACTTCAAAACGGCGCAAGCTTAGCTTTTCACCAATTTTTGCAATAGCAGCATTAATGTGAGCTTCAACAGTAGCTCCGTTTGCCATTGTTTGAGCAGCAGCTTCTTCAACAGATGCAGGCTTGTTTGCTAGTAAGTGATCTGCTAATTCCTTAACTAATGTTTGGAATCCTTCGTTTTTAGAAACGAAATCTGTTTCAGAGTTTACTTCAAGAATAACTGCAGCGTTTCCATCTACTTTTACAGAAGTTAAACCTTCTGCAGCAATACGGTCACCTTTTTTAGCAGCTTTAGCAATTCCTTTTTCACGAAGGAAATCGATTGCTTTTTCCATATCACCGTCTGTTTCTTGAAGCGCTTTTTTACAATCCATCATACCCGCGCCTGTTTTTTCACGTAGTTCTTTAACCATTTGTGCAGTAATTGCCATTATGAAATCCTCCTTAGAATTAGTTATGTAGTTATATCATTACCAAATTTACGTTACCCAAAAGCTATCTTTAGCTTATTCTTTAAAAAAAGGTGATAAAGGGGCTCCCTCTTATCACCTTTTTATTGTAGCCTAAATTTGTTAGCGTCTTTGGAGTTAGATAGATATCTAGCTCCAGCGCCTATCGCCTATCAAACTTCAGGTCCACTCCCTACGATAAGTCAACATCGAATCGCTATCGCTCTTCGTGTTTCCTATATCTCAGTCGCGGTCCTTCCAGTTTTTACGGCGATGATCAAGGCGCTTCCGCTTTAAGATTAAGCAGTTGTAACTTCTTCACCTTGTTTAGCTTCAAGAATCGCATCAGCCATTTTTCCTGTTAAAAGTTTAACAGCACGAATAGCATCATCGTTTGCAGGGATAACAACATCGATTTCATCTGGATCACAGTTTGTATCAACGATACCAACGATCGGAATGTTTAATTTATGTGCTTCTGCAACAGCAATGCGTTCTTTACGAGGATCGATGATAAATAAAGCGTCCGGAAGACCCTTCATATCTTTGATTCCGCCTAAGAACTTTTCTAAGCGCTCTTGCTCTTTTTTCAATTGAACAACTTCTTTTTTAGGAAGTACTTCGAAAGTGCCGTCTTCAGACATTCTTTCGATATCTTTAAGACGTGAAATACGCTTTTGAATTGTTTCAAAGTTTGTTAATGTACCACCTAACCAGCGTTGGTTAACATAGTACTGACCTGAACGGATTGCTTCTTCTTTAACTGAGTCTTGAGCTTGTTTCTTAGTTCCTACGAAAAGGATTGTACCGCCGTTTCCAGCAAGTTCCTTTACGAAGTTGTAAGCTTCTTCAACCTTTTTAACTGTTTTTTGAAGGTCGATGATATAAATGCCGTTACGCTCTGTGAAAATATATTTTTTCATCTTAGGGTTCCAACGGCGAGTTTGGTGTCCAAAATGTACACCAGCTTCAAGCAATTGCTTCATTGAAATTACTGACATGTGTATTTCCTCCTAATGGTTTGTTTTCCTCCGCTTAGATCATTTTTAATCGGGAACTGACTTTGCCAGCACCATCCGATTAAATCAATAAGCGTGTGTATTAACACCATTTGTTAATATATCATAATAATAATATACATTCAAGTTTTTTCTATTGATTGCTTTGGAATTTTAACAGCAGCTCAATCTCTGTTTTCCCTTTATTTAGCTTCTGTGCAATTTTTTCTTCTGTAAAACCTTGGTCTTTCAGGGCAAGCACTTGCTTTAAAAACGAATCCTCGTTTAAATGGCTTGTTGAGTTATTTGCTGAATTCTCATTTTCTACAATTACATCATTGCTATTCTCAAGTGAGGGCAATTTGACTAAATGATCATCTATTGATTCATGATTCTTAGAATTTCCACTATTAAAAACCGCTTTTGCATTTTGTTTATACACATTTGCCGCTTTATAAGCAGATGCCTTTCCAATTCGGCTCTGAAGAAGGTTTTCTTTAGATTCATTCACTTGAACTGCGTCAGTGTCTTTTTCTTTCGCCTTTTTGATCGTACTATTTTTTTTGGAATCGATTTCATTTATTGGTGCTGATCGAATCTCTATATTCTTTACCCGATGAATAAATGCTTCGTTTTCTTCTTTCATTTGCAGCAAATAAGCAGATATAACTTCTTCCATTTCAGAAATCATATTCTCTTGCTTTCTCTCAACTTGAAATAGGCGATTTTGGCGAAGAAATAAAATGATAATAGAAAAAATAGCTATAACATTTAAAAATAAACTAAAGATTAATAAAAAAGTGGTCATATAATCCCTCTATCCACTAAAATCAATTACAGTCCCTTTATAAGGGTGATATTCTTTTTTCTTCCCTTGCTTTTCTTCATTCTGATCTTCATTTTCTTGTTGATGGCTTAAATCATGATGTTGATCCTTTTTCTTTTGCGAAAGTTGAACATTTCCCTTCTGCTCTTGCTTTACGACAGTTTTTCTTTTTTTCTCCTCTTCCTTTAAAGTTTGTTGAGCGGCTATTTCATTCATATTTTGTCCGCGCTGCTGCAGCTGCTCTTGAATTTTACTTGCTTCAATTGTTCTAGGCAAGGCGATTTGCATTTCTACAGATTTTAAGCTCATACATATTCACCCTTGTTATGTACTTTGTAATAGTAAGCTATTCGATATACATGATTCAGAAACGATTTCACCATTTGAAAAATAATAACGGCAATTTGAATATTTTTTCTGAATTTGTATGGCATATTTTCCAAAGTGCAATGTAGTATTAGGGAAAATATTTTCGTATATGTATACAGATGAATCGTATTTCTCGTTCATTTCTATTTCTAGCCTGTCAATTTCTTCATCCAAATCTTTTAATTGTTGGACAATATGTTCTTTAGTTACTCTTTGTTTAAAAATGATCGCCTTTTGTTCTTCTGAAAGAAAACCTTTTACTTTACCAATTTGCAACAATTTTTGTTCAATATTTACTAATTTTTTGAGATTCTCATTTAATTCATTCTTTTCTTTAACAAGATCATTTTCTTTTTCAGCTAACTTATAATCAGCACCTGCACGAACTTCTGTTTTCGTAAATAACTTATTTCCAACTTCCTTTACATGAAGGTCCTTTCCTACAGATAAAATGCCTCCTATAACAAGTGCTTTTCTGCAGAATAATGAACCCCCAGCTTGGACATCGCTATGCAATATGGAATTTTCCACAAAAACATCTTGTTCTGCCTGCACATTTGCTTGGTTCAGATAAGCTGCTTGAATATTGCCATTGGCAATTAAACATCCTTTATGACTGCCTGAAACACCACCGGAAATAACGATATTTCCTTCTGCAAAAATAGTAGCAGCTTCCACTAAACCAAATATTTTAACATCTCCCCCAGCCTTCACCTCATATCCGCTAGGAACGTTTCCTTTAATAACAACATTCCCTATAAAATCTATATTACCTGTTTTCAGGTCTAGATCCCCATTCACTTCAAATACAGGATTAACCGAAATCATTTTATTTGTAACGCTTATTTGTCCATCAGAAGTTGAGTAGAATTTTGAACCATTCAATATGACATTTTTTCCAGGTCGTATTATAAGCGGTTTTCCATTTTTTGCAGGTATGATCCGGCCTGTTACATCCGTTCCAGTTGACCCAGGTGTTGGGGGGATAACCGTCGCAAGCGTTTGGCCTGCCTTAACTGATGGAATATTAATAACATTGCGGAAATTAAATTTTTCTCTTTTCTCACATTTTTCACTTTGGACTTCATCCAGCAAATAAGCATCCATTCCCTCTTTAGGAGGGATTCCCTCAGCTATAATGATAGGATAAGAAATCGATAATGGCCGAATGCTAATCTCTCTAACCGCATCCTCTTTTATGCCAAAAACAATTTTTTCTTTATTTAGGAAGTGAATAAGTTCTTCGTATGTTAGCAACAGATCCCCTTCAGATTTTTCAATTAATTCAATTTTTGCTGATAACCGATTCTTTTCAATCAAAACACGGAAATGCTTTTCCATTCGTTATCACCACTTTCCCCTTAGAATTTAGAATACTTTTTCCAATGCATGCCGTAATTTAAAAATCGCCTTGGAATGAATTTGAGAAATTCTGGATGTAGAAAGATTCATGACTTGTCCAATCTCGGTGAGGGTCAGCTCCTCTTTATAAAACAAACTAATTACTAGCTGTTCTTTATCATTTAATTGGGAAATTAATTGTACCATTTCAGCAATCATTTCATCTTTTATTATTTTCTCTTCAGGCGTTTTTGTGCCTTCATCTTTAATGATAAAAGAGTGGACATCTTTATCGTCTTGATCATTTGGCTTTTCATCAATCGAAAGAATATTCGCAAAAAAGTGTTCATTCATGACTGAATGGACCTCTTCCTCCATCATATTCACCTCTAAGGCAATTTCTTGGATGGTTGCCTTCCGTGCTAACCGCTGTTCTAGCTTTTCAATTGCTGCTTCAATTTTTTTTGCTTTTTCTCTTGTATTTCGAGGCAGCCAATCCTCTTTTCGTAGACCATCTAAAATTGCACCGCGAATTCTAAAAGAAGCATACGTATCGAACTTCAAATCACGATCTGGTTCAAACTTCTCCAAAGCATCATATAAACCCATTAAGCCAAGACTTCTCAAATCATCCCTTGAAATATTTCTCGGCAGGTTTACGGAAATACGCTGGACATGGTAACTCACAAGAGGTATATATTTTTGAACGAGAAAATTTCCCGCTTGAGCATCACGAGAAGTGACCCAACTTTGCCAATATGTTTGTTCTTCCGTCATTTGATGTGCCATATGGTCATCCTCCTCAAACGTTTACATTTTTCGTTACTACCTAATAGTATATCAAAAAAATTATGAACAAAATAGACAATGATTCTCTTAATAAAGTACAAAAAAGGAAAACAGCCCTTTCATTCAGAAAGAAGCTGAATTCGTTTCTTGTCCTTATAATTCCTGAATGCCTTTATTCACTGTTCGGATATGTAAGATGCAGTTTTGCGGATTAAACTCGATGGTTCTTCCGCTATTTCCGCCTACATCCTCAGCAACAATTTTAATATTTAATGATGCTAGCTCTAACTTGACAGCTTCCACATTCCTAGGACCGATACGCATCATATCACTACCGCCTGAAAATTGAAACATTTGTGCTCCACCAGCAATTTTCGCCTTTAAAAAATTTGCTCGTGCCCCGTGACAAATTAATTTTGAAACAAGATCCTTTACAGCTGTATCAGCATACTTAGCGATATTTAAGACACCTGACTTAGCAAGAGAAGAGTCTGGAAGCATCACATGGGCAAGTCCAGCAATTTCTCTTGTTTGATCATAAATAACAACCCCTACACAGGAGCCTAAACCCGATGTGCGAATGATATCTGGTGTTTTAACTATATTCATATCAGCAATTCCGACTTTTATAATGGTTTTACTTTCAATCATTATGCGGAACTCCTAAAGATTTAAATATTATTTGAAAAGAATCTGGATCAGGCAAGAGGAAAAAATGTCCCTTCACATATTCTGCGCTTTCATCCTCATCTTCATTCAGGGCTGTATCTATGACAATTGCATAGTCACTTACATGAGATAATTCTATCAGGCCGTAGCTTATTATCGCTCCAACCATATCAATACTTAATGCTGGAACAGAAGGGTATAAGGATAGATTCGTAAAATCTGATAGAGATGTTAAATAGGAACCTGAAAGAATATTCCCTAATTCCTGTAAAGCTGATAAACCTATTTCACTATATGGAGGAGATTCAAGGGAAAAACTTTCATCTCCGATCATTTCCCTAATGAAGCTAGTCGCCTGTTCAACCGGCAATACAAAAAACATACTCCCCGGAGCTTCCCCCTCAATTCTTAAAAAAACACCAGCGACAACATTTTCAGCTCCGCCCGCCATATTCATCATCTCATCAAATGAAACAATTTGTACGTTAGGAACTTTCATATCAATTTTTTTATTTAATAATTTTGATAAAGCTGTCGCTGCATGACCTGCACCAATATTTCCAATTTCCTTTAATATATCAAGGTGGATGGATGAGATTTTTTCAATAAACCCCATTTGGTTATCCTTCGTTTCTAGAGGAGCTAAATGATTCAGTATCCAATATCATTTCCAAATCAATAAGAATCAGCAATCTCTTACCAATTTTCGCAACACCATTAATATATTCAACTTCTTTTACCCCAACCACTTCGGGCGGTGGCTCAATCGAAGCAACAGGAATATCGATAACATCGTTAGCCAAATCTACAATAAATCCAACCTCTAAATCATTAACAGATACAATAATTACACGAGTACTATCAGTAAAATTCTCTTCTTCAATTCCAAATCTGCTTCGAAGATCGATGATTGGAGTAATCACCCCACGAAGATTAATAACACCTTTAATAAATTTCTCCGTACGTGGAACCCTAGTTATATGTTCAACCTTTTCAATTCCTTGAACATGATTAACTGGAATCGCATATTCCTTATCTTTTAATTGGAAAACGATTAATTTTATATCAGCCGCTAAAGTATCAGCCATTCGTATTCACCCCATAACTAGACTGTCAAAAAACTCTCTGCAAATCACCTGAAAAATCAGCATTAAGGTTATTTAATTAATGCATTGCAATCAACAATCAAGGCAACTTGACCATTCCCTAGAATCGTAGCACCTGAAATGGCAAATACATTTGTTAAATAATTTCCTAAAGATTTTAAAACAACTTCCTGCTGTCCAATAAACGAATCAACAACTAGACCAGCCATTTTATCACCTTTTCGAACAATTACAACTGAGTAAAACTCATCATCTTCTGTAACAACAGGTACTTCAAAAATATCTTTTAAGAACAGAAGCGGTACGACCTTCCCTCTAAAATCAATTACTCTCTGATTATGTGCATTTAGTATCTCTGCTTTATTCACAATCGCTGTTTCTATAATGGACGATAGCGGAATAGCAAACTTTTCATTTTGAATTTCTGTTAACATGACTGAAATTATTGATAGAGTCAGTGGCAGCTGGATTGAGAATATTGACCCTTGCCCAAGACGCGATTCAATTGAAATTGTTCCGCCTAAAGATTCAATCGTACTTTTCACAACATCTAATCCCACACCACGGCCAGAAACATCTGATATTTTTTCAGCAGTGGAAAATCCTGATGCTAAAATCAATTCATAAACTTGATTATCTGTCATAGTTGCTGCAGCTTGTTCAGTTACAATCCCTTTACTTAACGCTTTAGCTAGAACTTTATCTCTGCTAATCCCTGCTCCATCATCCTCGATCTCTATAAATACATGATTTCCGCTGTGGTAAGCTTTAAGTACAACAGTTCCTTCTTCAGGTTTCCCATTTGTTTTTCTCACCTCAGGCGTTTCCACACCATGGTCAAGAGCATTTCTAATTAAATGCACAAGCGGATCACCAATTTCATCAATAACTGTACGGTCCAGCTCAGTTTCTGCACCGATGATTTCTAGATTGATTTTCTTATTTAAATCCCGTGCCAATTGTCGAACCATCCGAGGGAAGCGATTAAAGACCGTTTCAACTGGAACCATGCGCATATTAAGGATAATATTCTGTAAATCACCCGTTACTCTTGACATACGTTCAACCGTTTCATGCAATTCTTGATTATTTAAATCTCTTGAAATTTGTTCTAATCGACCTCTATCAATGACCAATTCTTCGAACAAATTCATTAAAATATCCAGTCTTTCAATATTTACTCGAATGGTTTTACTGCTTGCATGTTTAGAAGATGAAGCTGTCTTCTTATCCTCTTGCTTATTTGCTGTATCTACGCTTTTAACCATTTCATTTGCCGGTATTTCATTATCCGTCGATTTAACAGATTCCACTTCTTCCTCATAATGGCGAAGATCATCTAAAGAGATTGAAAATACATCTGCTTTTTCAACCTCAGAAACCTTCATTAATTTCTTTTGTATATCGTCCTTCATTTCCTTCGAAACGATTGTTACCGTAAATTCATGATCAAACTGTTCTTCTTCAAGCTGATCAACGGAAGGATTGGATTTAATAACTTCACCAATCTTTTCTAAGATTTCAAAAATCATAAATACTCTTGCTGCTTTTAATAAGCAATCTTCTCTTAAAGCAACAGTAATTTCAAATGTATCAAATCCTTGTTCCTTTGACTGCTGAAGTACAGTGTATTCAAACTCATCATNTTAATATATCAAGGTGGATGGATGAGATTTTTTCAATAAACCCCATTTGGTTATCCTTCGTTTCTAGAGGAGCTAAATGATTCAGTATCCAATATCATTTCCAAATCAATAAGAATCAGCAATCTCTTACCAATTTTCGCAACACCATTAATATATTCAACTTCTTTTACCCCAACCACTTCGGGCGGTGGCTCAATCGAAGCAACAGGAATATCGATAACATCGTTAGCCAAATCTACAATAAATCCAACCTCTAAATCATTAACAGATACAATAATTACACGAGTACTATCAGTAAAATTCTCTTCTTCAATTCCAAATCTGCTTCGAAGATCGATGATTGGAGTAATCACCCCACGAAGATTAATAACACCTTTAATAAATTTCTCCGTACGTGGAACCCTAGTTATATGTTCAACCTTTTCAATTCCTTGAACATGATTAACTGGAATCGCATATTCCTTATCTTTTAATTGGAAAACGATTAATTTTATATCAGCCGCTAAAGTATCAGCCATTCGTATTCACCCCATAACTAGACTGTCAAAAAACTCTCTGCAAATCACCTGAAAAATCAGCATTAAGGTTATTTAATTAATGCATTGCAATCAACAATCAAGGCAACTTGACCATTCCCTAGAATCGTAGCACCTGAAATGGCAAATACATTTGTTAAATAATTTCCTAAAGATTTTAAAACAACTTCCTGCTGTCCAATAAACGAATCAACAACTAGACCAGCCATTTTATCACCTTTTCGAACAATTACAACTGAGTAAAACTCATCATCTTCTGTAACAACAGGTACTTCAAAAATATCTTTTAAGAACAGAAGCGGTACGACCTTCCCTCTAAAATCAATTACTCTCTGATTATGTGCATTTAGTATCTCTGCTTTATTCACAATCGCTGTTTCTATAATGGACGATAGCGGAATAGCAAACTTTTCATTTTGAATTTCTGTTAACATGACTGAAATTATTGATAGAGTCAGTGGCAGCTGGATTGAGAATATTGACCCTTGCCCAAGACGCGATTCAATTGAAATTGTTCCGCCTAAAGATTCAATCGTACTTTTCACAACATCTAATCCCACACCACGGCCAGAAACATCTGATATTTTTTCAGCAGTGGAAAATCCTGATGCTAAAATCAATTCATAAACTTGATTATCTGTCATAGTTGCTGCAGCTTGTTCAGTTACAATCCCTTTACTTAACGCTTTAGCTAGAACTTTATCTCTGCTAATCCCTGCTCCATCATCCTCGATCTCTATAAATACATGATTTCCGCTGTGGTAAGCTTTAAGTACAACAGTTCCTTCTTCAGGTTTCCCATTTGTTTTTCTCACCTCAGGCGTTTCCACACCATGGTCAAGAGCATTTCTAATTAAATGCACAAGCGGATCACCAATTTCATCAATAACTGTACGGTCCAGCTCAGTTTCTGCACCGATGATTTCTAGATTGATTTTCTTATTTAAATCCCGTGCCAATTGTCGAACCATCCGAGGGAAGCGATTAAAGACCGTTTCAACTGGAACCATGCGCATATTAAGGATAATATTCTGTAAATCACCCGTTACTCTTGACATACGTTCAACCGTTTCATGCAATTCTTGATTATTTAAATCTCTTGAAATTTGTTCTAATCGACCTCTATCAATGACCAATTCTTCGAACAAATTCATTAAAATATCCAGTCTTTCAATATTTACTCGAATGGTTTTACTGCTTGCATGTTTAGAAGATGAAGCTGTCTTCTTATCCTCTTGCTTATTTGCTGTATCTACGCTTTTAACCATTTCATTTGCCGGTATTTCATTATCCGTCGATTTAACAGATTCCACTTCTTCCTCATAATGGCGAAGATCATCTAAAGAGATTGAAAATACATCTGCTTTTTCAACCTCAGAAACCTTCATTAATTTCTTTTGTATATCGTCCTTCATTTCCTTCGAAACGATTGTTACCGTAAATTCATGATCAAACTGTTCTTCTTCAAGCTGATCAACGGAAGGATTGGATTTAATAACTTCACCAATCTTTTCTAAGATTTCAAAAATCATAAATACTCTTGCTGCTTTTAATAAGCAATCTTCTCTTAAAGCAACAGTAATTTCAAATGTATCAAATCCTTGTTCCTTTGACTGCTGAAGTACAGTGTATTCAAACTCATCATATTGGCTTTTTGCCGCATGTACAGGTTCTGCCACTGATACAGCAATTTCTAATTCTGCCTCAGCTTGTACAGGACTTTCTCCTTTTTCAATAAGCAATAATTTCCCTACAACATCAGAAACATCTCTTTTTCCATCTCCACCATCTGCAATTGATTGCACCATTGCTTCAAGGTCATCCACTGCCAGAAAAACAACATCCAGTATTTCAGGATTGAATTTGATCTTATGATTGCGAATAGCATCAAGGACATTCTCCATTTGATGGGTAAGTTTTGCTAAATCCTCATATCCCATTGTTGCGGACATCCCTTTTAATGTATGGGCAGAACGGAAAATTTCATTTACAATCGTAATATCCTCAGGATTTTTTTCCAATTCAAGAAGCTGTTCATTACATGCCTGCAAATGTTCTTTACTTTCTTCGATAAATACTTCTAAATATTGATTCATATCCATGTGGCCCACACCCCTTAAGCATTAAACATATTTCAAAATAGTTTGTGCTATATTCTCTACGTCTTGAATTTCGTCAATTAAATTAGTGGCTATTGCAGCTTTTGGCATCCCAAAAACGATCGAGGAAGCCTCAGACTCAGCAATTGCTTTCACTGAACCATTTTCCTTTAAAGCGACTAACCCTTTTGAGCCATCTGTTCCCATGCCAGTCATGATCACTGCAACCTTCATATATTGATTAATCTCGCTTATGGATTCAAACAATACATCAACGGCAGGTCTATGCCCATTTCTTGCTTCTGATTGATCTAGGCTTATGACCAAATTTGCCCCTACTTGTTTCGTTCTCATATGATAACCGCCTGGTGCTATATATGCAGTCCCCTTCTGTACAACATCCCCATCGTTTGCTTCCTTAACAGAAATCGCACATAACGAATCCAATCTCGTCGCTAAGGAATTTGTAAACCCGGCTGGCATGTGCTGGACAATAAGAACAGCAGAATCAAGACTGGCAGGTAATCTCGTTAAAACATTTTGAAGAGCCCTTGGACCGCCAGTAGAAGTGCCTATACATATTATTTTCTGCAAAGAGCCTAGCCCTTTTACTACAGGTTTATTTACATGAGGCTCTTCCTTTGGTTCTATTTTACTATAACTTTCAGCCTTAGTAGTAGATAAATATTTGTCTGATGATATTTTTATCAGTTGCTTATGATTTACTTTACTTGCTGACAGTACCTTTCGAACTAGTTCTTCCTTAATTTTATGTAAATCAAGGGATATAGCACCTGAAGGCTTGGCAATAAAATCAATCGCACCCGATTGAATTGCCGCTATCGTATTTTCCGCTCCCTCTTTCGTTGTACTTGATAGCATGATGACCGGAACAGGACATTCTTTCATAATTATTTTTAATGCCTCAATCCCATTTAAAACAGGCATTTCCACATCCATTGTGATAACATCTGGTTTTAATTCTTTTAGCTTTTCAATGCCATCTTTCCCATTTCTTGCTGACCCAACTACTTGAATTCGCGGATCCTCAGATAAAAAGTCAGAGATTAGTTTTCTCATAAAGGCTGAATCATCTACTACTAGCACATTAATCTTAGACATGCTAATCCCCTACCTTTCAAAGAGAAATTGCTTTAGTTTTGATACAAAATGAAGTGAATTTTTTGAAATCGGCTCCTGTGAAAATTGTCTTCGAATATATTTATCCGATATTCCCTTTAAAGCTTTTGAAGCTTGCGCCTTTTCATTGTAAAGAATAAATGGGATTTGCTGTCTTACCGCTTGCTGAATAACATGGTCATCTGGTACTGAGCCAAGACAAATAATCTCTCGATCAAGAAAACTTTTTACTACCTTTGAAAGACGGGAAAATGTCTGCAACCCTTCCTTGTCAGACTGCGCCCGATTTATGACTACATAGAAAGGAATAGCAGAATCCATTAAATGTATATGTTTCATCATAGCATAAGCATCTGTCATTGCTGTTGGTTCCGGAGTTGTAATTACAACGATTTCTTGAACAGACAGAATAAATTTCAAAGTCCCATCCGTAATCCCGGCACCCATGTCAAAAATGACATAGTCATATTCTTTGAAAATGACGGTTAGTTCTTTAACAAATTTATCAACTAATCCAGCATCAAGTCCGACTAAATGAGAAAGCCCAGATCCGCCTGCAATATATTTAAGCCCCTTAGGACCATCCATAACTGCATCTTTCAAGGAGATAGAGCCTTCTAAAAAATCAACAATGGAAATTTCAGATGTATTCCCCATTAATATGTCAAGATTCCCCATTCCCATATCCATATCAAACAATAATACTTTATTCCCTTTTAAGGCTAGTGAAATGGAAAAACTTAATGAAAGATTGGATTTCCCAACTCCACCCTTACCACTAACAACAGCGATTGTTTTTGGAGCTGAATTCTCTTCTGCCAACTTAAGTTTTATTCTTAATTCTTCAGCTTGATCTTTCATCCTATTCGACCCCGATAATCGATTTCGCAATATTATTTGGACTTACAGCTATCATATCATCTGGAACATTTTGACCGTTTGTCATATATGCTACACCCTTGTTGTATTTATTAATCATGTTGTACATAGCTCCATAGGTTGATGTTTCATCTGCTTTTGTAAAAATAAACTTATCAATTTCTATACTCGAAAATTGGGTAAATATATCTTCCATATCTCTTTGCTTTGACGTTAACGAAAGAACCAAATATGTTTCAATGTCATGATCAAAATCAATCACCTGTTTTAAATCTTCCACATATTGCTTGTTTCTGAAATTCCTGCCTGCTGTATCTATAAGTACAAGATCAAAATCATTAAAGGTTTGTACCGCCTTTTTAAAATCATCAATTGTATAACAAACCTCTAATGGGACATTTAATATTTTTGCATATGTTTTAAGCTGATCAATCGCTGCAATTCTATATGTGTCAGTCGTAATAAAAGCAACTTTTTTCTTATGTGTGATGACGCATTCAGCCGCAATCTTCGCAAGTGTTGTTGTTTTTCCAACACCAGTAGGTCCAACAACATTGATGTATTTCTTAAAAAAAGAAATCCCGCCAAATGGAATAGTCGAAATACGTTTAATCATTTCTTTTCCCAGCCAAGAATATACTTGTTCGATTGATGCATTTGTACCTTCTACATACCATTTCTCAAGCAATGAACTTAGAATTGATTCCTGAATGGATGGATCAATTTCTTGTTCCTTTAACAGCTTGTCTACCAGTTGAAGGGGAACTGGATAAGATGGTGCAGCATTAAATGAACCCGCGGGAAGACTCTTTAATAATGTTTTCAGCTCATTTAATTCTTTGACTATTTCTCCAGAGGGTTTTTGTTCTGCAGAACCAATATTCTGCAGAACCTGCTTCCGTGTTTCGTTATTTTGCTCTATTTTAGGAGGATTCATTTGTTTTTGCTTTACCATTGGCGTTTGCTGATATTTTGGTTTCGGATCTACCGCTGCAATTACCTCGATTGTACGCTTTTTAAATAAACCAAAAATTCCTCCTGTGTGAGCAATTTTCGAATTTAATATAACTGCGTCATTTCCTAGTTCAGATCGGATTTGCTTCATCGCTTCTGACATATTAGCAGCCACATATTTTTTTACTTTCAATCTACATTCACCACCCCAACACTTTGTACCTCTACGTTTGCCTCAAGCTCGTTATAAGATAAAATTGGTATTTGCGGAAAATAACGCTCTGTTAATTGTCTTACATACATTCTGACAGCAGGCGAACATAAGACAATTGGTGTTTGTTCGATGAGTGATAATTGTTCCACTTGTGATGCGATTGATTCAAGTATTCCCTGTGATACGGTCGGATCAATGGATAAATAATTACCATGCTCAGTCTGCTGAATTCCGTCTGCAATTAGCTTCTCCACTTTTCCTGAAAGTGTTACTACTTTTAACGAATCACCTGCATGGGAGAATTGATTCGTTATTTGCCTCGCCAATGCTTGACGAACATACTCCGTAAGCACATCGGTATCACTTGTCACTTTTCCAAAATCAGCTAGTGTTTCAAAAATAATCGGCAGATTTCGAACAGAAACATTTTCTTTTAACAGCTTTGCAAGCACCTTTTGGACCTCTCCAACAGATAGAGGGTTTGGTGTGACCTCCTCTACTAAAATTGGATAGCTTTCATTTAAATGGTCTATCAGCTGTTTTGTTTCTTGTCGTCCAAGCAGCTCATGTGCATTTCCTTTGATAACCTCTGTAATATGAGTAGACACAACAGATGGCGGGTCAACTACCGTATAGCCAAAAATTTCGGCCTGTTCCTTCATATCTTCTGTTATCCACTTTGCCGGGAGTCCAAATGACGGTTCCACCGTATCAATTCCCTCGATAGAATCATCTTCAATACCAGGGCTCATTGCTAAGTAATGATCAAGCAATAGCTCTCCCCGAGCCATTTCATTCCCTTTAATTTTCAATCGATATTCGTTCGGCTGGAGCTGAATATTATCCCTTATTCTAACAACCGGGATAACAAGTCCAAGCTCGATTGCAAGCTGTCTTCGAATCATAACAATTCGATCAAGAAGATCACCGCCCTGATTTGTATCGGCAAGCGGAATAAGCCCATAGCCGAATTCAAATTCGATCGGGTCCACATTTAATAAACTAACAACACTTTCTGGACTTTTCATTTCTCCAGTTTCGATCTCTTCCTCTAATTCCTGCAGCTGTTCTTTATCAGGTTCTGGTGTTCGAGAAATCATATATCCGCCAAATACAAGCAGAGCTGCAATCGGAATCGTTAAATAATCACTGATTGGCGTAAACAATCCGAGTAAGAAGATTGTCCCTCCAGTAACATAAAGCATCTTTGGAAAAGCAAATAATTGAGCAGTAATATCTGAACCGAGATTTCCATCAGATGCTGCTCTTGTTACAACAATACCAGTTGCAGTAGAGATCAGAAGTGCTGGGATTTGGCTGACAAGACCATCCCCTACAGTCATAAGCGAAAACTTTGTAGCTGCATCAGCAAATGACAATCCAAGCTGCATCATCCCGATGACGATTCCGAAAATTAAATTGATGAGGACGATAATGATCCCTGCAATCGCGTCCCCTTTAACAAATTTACTCGCACCATCCATCGAACCGTAGAAATCAGCTTCTCTACTTACTTTCTCACGGCGCTCACGTGCTTGCTGCTCTGATATCATACCAGCATTTAAATCAGCGTCAATACTCATTTGCTTTCCTGGCATCGCATCAAGCGTGAATCTTGCAGCAACCTCTGAAACACGTTCTGCCCCTTTTGTAATTACGATAAACTGAATAATAATGAGAATTAAAAACACAACAAGTCCAACAATAATATTTCCCCCAACGACGAAGGTGCCAAATGTGTGAACGACTCCTCCAGCATCACCTGTTGAAAGAATTGAACGTGTTGTAGAAACATTCAAGCCAAGTCTAAATAATGTCAATAATAGCAATAATGACGGAAAAATCGAAAATTCAAGCGGCTCTCGCATATTCATTGTCGTTAGTAAAACTAGAAGAGCCAAAGTAATATTAATTAGAATGAGTATACTTAGCAGCCAAGTTGGAAACGGGATAATTAACATGGCTACTATTAAGATTACACTTACCAAAACCGATAAGTCTCTTGCTGACATATATTTCCTCTCCTATTAGAAAAGCGTAAGTGCCCTGATCACCCCCGACAAGCACAAGACGAGCCTCACGGAAAGGTGTTCTTTACCTTTCTGGGAGGATTGGCTTGTGACCTCGAGGGGGTAGGCACTGGAGCTAGACACTATTAAACTATAATATACTTAAATCTTCTTCTTTGTTCTATATACATAGGCAAGAATTTCAGCAACTGCTTTGAAAAACTCTTCAGGAATCGAATCGCCAATTTCTGCCTGGCTATATAAAGCTCTCGCAAGAGGCCTATTTTCAACTGTAATAATATCTTTTTCTTTCGCAATTAGTTTAATTTTTTGGGCAACAAAATCTACCCCTTTTGCGACAACATATGGTGCATCCGATTTTGTTTCATCGTATTTTAAAGCAACTGCATAATGCGTTGGATTTGTAATGACAACATCCGCATTGGGAACTTCCTGCATCATCCGTCTCATCGCCATTTCCCGCTGCCTTTGCTTTATTTTAGATTTAATGAGGGGATCCCCTTCAATATTTTTATACTCATCCTTTATATCCTGCTTTGACATTCTGATATTCTTTTCAAAATCATACTTTTGATAAAGGTAATCTAATAGAGATAGAAATAATAACGCACCAGATGCAAATAATCCCATCTTTATTGTCAAGTTTCCTATCGTCTCCAATGCTGCGCCTACAGATTTTTGCGACAAAATTAAAATTTCATCAATACTGCTCCATAAAACTATAAAGGTAACAAAACCGACAAAGCCTATTTTTAGCATGGATTTTAAAAGCTCAACAAGTGCTCTAAGTGCAAAAATACGTTTAAAGCCTTTGATTGGATCAAGCTTTTCAAGCTTCGGCTGAATAACTTCCGTCGAGAATAAAATTCCAACTTGCATATAATTTGACGCTACACCTGCAATTAAAGCAACAAACATAATCGGTCCTAATAGGAAAACAAGTTCTTTCAAAATCGCAAGAAAAACCGACTGAACATTTGCTTCTGTTAACTCTGTAAGCATGATATCCTGAAAGCTATGCTTCATCACATACAAAACGATATCTTTCATATAGGAGCCAGCAAATAAGAAAAAGAGAAAAACAGCAAGCAAACTTATCGCCGTATTTACATCTTGGCTTTTGGCAACTTGTCCTTTTTTACGAGAATCCTGCCTCTTCTTTGGGGTTGCTTTTTCTGTTTTTTCGCCTGAAAAAAATTGCAAATCTAGTTTTAACAATAGTTTCATCTGCTATGCTCCCCCAATAATGTCCATGAGACCGCGCATCGTATTTAACATCGTTTCAAATAAGTGTGAAACAGCAAACAGCATCACACTCATTACAGCAATAAGTACGAGGAAACTCACTCCAATTTTCAAAGGAAGCCCAACTACAAAAACATTAAGCTGCGGAACCGTTCTCGCTACAATACCTAAAGCAATATCAACTAAGAATAGACTTCCGACAACAGGTATTGACATTTGAAAAGCAATGATAAACATCGAATTAAAGGCTTTAATTACATATTCAACCATGTTTTCATTCCCGAAAGGAATCCATGGCTGATCTAATGGAATAAACTCATAACTGTAAAAGATACCATCAAGCATAAGATGATGACCGTTTACTGTCAGTAAAAAAAACAAGCTTATTGTATATAAATATTGACCCATTAGAGGACTTTGCGCACCCGTTTGCGGATCGATCACATTCGCAATGGCAAACCCCATTTGGAAATCAATAAAACCCCCGGCAATTTGGATAGCAGATAATATTAAATAAGCGATAAATCCAATGAATAAACCAACAAGTGCTTCTTTGATAATTAATAAAAAATAATTATGATCAATTTCCAGCGTTGGTGCATCAAGTGTAACTACCATAATTAGTGCCATAAAAAAGCCTAACCCGATTTTGGCAGCTGCCGGAATGGAACGGTAAGAAAAAAGGGGCATCATCAGAAAAAAAGATGTTACCCTCACAAATACTAGTAAAAAAGCCGGAAAAGCGGGGATTAAATCTACCATATCATCAACCCACAAACCTCGTTAAGTTTGAAAAAATTTCACCTGCATAAGAAAGCATATGACTTAACATCCACGGTCCAAAAAATACAAGTCCCGCTAGCACAGCGACAATTTTAGGGATGAATGCTAATGTTTGCTCTTGAATTTGCGTTGTTGCCTGAAAAATACTGACAATTAACCCGACAACAAGTGCAAGCAGCAGTAACGGTCCACTAATTAGTAGTACAGTCATAATGCCGCGTTCTGCAATTGAAATAACTGTTTCAGGAGTCATTTTATACATTCACCTGCTTAAAAGCTTTGTAAAAGAGATTTTACGACGAGATACCATCCATCAACAAGGACAAATAACAAAATTTTAAATGGCAATGATATCATTACTGGCGGGAGCATCATCATTCCCATTGACATAAGGATACTTGCCACAACCATGTCGATAACTAGAAATGGAATAAATATCATAAATCCAATTTGGAAAGCTGTTTTTATTTCACTAATAGCAAAAGCTGGTACTAGTGAAGTTAATGGAATATCTTCGACTGATTTCGGAGGATCTGCCTTGGAATACTCCAAAAATAACGCTAAATCCTTTTGTCTTGTATGGGCACTCATGAATTCTTTAAAAGGAACAGAAGCTTTCTCATAAGCTTGTTCAAGATTAATTTCTTCATTAAAAAGCGGTGTTAAGGCTTCTTCATTCACCTGTTGCATAGTTGGAGCCATAATAAAAAAAGTTAAGAATAAAGATAATCCGATTATTACTTGGTTTGGAGGCATTTGCTGTGTAGCAAGCGCCGTTCTGACAAAGGAGAGAACAATGACAATTCTTGTAAAACAAGTCATTAATATGAGAATACTCGGTGCTAATGACAGAACAGTCAGCATTAAAACCAATTTAACGGAGGTCGATACATTTTCAGGCGAACTATTATTAAAAAACTCCATAAATTCATTCATCGCTCGTCTGATCCTTTCTTCTCCATTTCATCAAATAATTTCTGCCTATCTGTTGTTATTTTATCTAGCTGCTGTTTAAGCAATGATTGAAAATGGTTCCCTTTGTTATCATATGATTGATGCATTTTTCTTCTTTGAAGTACCTTTGTCACAATATCGCTTGGTTGTACAAGCTGTTCCATTTTATCATTGTATTCTGAGATAATCTGACTGCATTCCTCTGAGTCTGTAAGTTCCTTTAACAGCTGTATGTTTTCGCCAACACCTACGACTAAGATACGATTGCCCACCTTAATAATCTGCACAGATCGATTGCCGCCAAGTGCTGTGCCACCCAAGTTTTCTATGAGCC
Source organism: Cytobacillus massiliigabonensis (assembly GCF_900199725.1). Lineage (GTDB taxonomy): Bacteria > Bacillota > Bacilli > Bacillales > Cytobacillaceae > Cytobacillus > Cytobacillus massiliigabonensis. The sequence goes on from NZ_LT904902.1 coordinate 131,252, forward strand.
TGCTGCTTTTATACATTCTACTTCTTTTATTAAGAAACTTAAGTAAGAAGTAAAGTAAACCAACAACAAAAGCAGTGGCAAGGATCATTTTAATAATATCCCACGCATTAATACCGACTTTTGCAGGCTCAGCAATTCCTTGCTCCTCCTGTTTTTGGGGAGATTGTTTGTCTCCACAAGCATCAGGATGCTCTATGCAGTCTTTTACACTATTGTTCAATTGCTCTGCATAGGCTGGTGCTTCCAAGCCCAGCAGAGCAATTCCTATCATAAGCAGCAAAAGAATAGTTCGTTTCATATATTGCAATTTATTGCACCCTCTAATCAATAGATTATTATCCTAATGTTTTCGAGATTGCTTCAATAACACGATCAGCTTGGAAAGGTTTTACGATAAAATCCTTTGCTCCAGCCTGAATTGCATCAATTACCATGGCTTGCTGACCCATTGCAGAGCACATAAGGACTTTTGCATTTGGATTAATTTTCTTAATTTCTTTTAACGCTGTAATTCCGTCCATTTCAGGCATCGTAATATCCATTGTTACTAAATCTGGTTGAAATTCTTTATATTTCTCCACAGCCTGTACACCATCAGCAGCTTCCCCAACTACTTCATACCCATTTTTTATAAGAATATCCTTTATCATCATTCTCATAAATGCTGCATCATCAACAATTAAAATCTTTTGTGCCATTTCTCATAACCCCCATGCATTATCTAAGTTTTTTTAATCGATCACTTTGACTAATAATATCCGTAACCCTTACTCCAAAGTTTTCATCAATAACAACTACCTCACCTTGAGCAATTAGACGGTTATTTACAAGAATATCTACCGGCTCACCCGCAAGTTTATCAAGTTCAATAATGGATCCCGCTGAAAGCTCAAGAATTTCCTTCACAGATCGTTTTGTTCTGCCAAGTTCAACAGTTACCTGCAGTGGAATGTCGAGAAGCATATTTAAATTCTTTGATTCAGACTCTTGAAGATGAACAGGTTCAAAATTTGAAAAGACAGCTGGATGTACATTCGCTTTTGGACCTTCTGGAAAAGCCGAGCCAAAATGCTGTGGTCCACTTTGATGACCAGGTTGCTGATATGGCTGCTTATAGCCATACTGTACTTGCTGATAACCAGGCATAGGCTGCTGTTGGTAGCCTCCCTGAGGATAAACAGGTTCACTTTGCATGTTTTGTGGCTCATTTAAGCCGTATTCCTGTCCAGCAGGCTGTTTATCAAAAGAAATAACTGGCTGTTCTTGCTGCATTGATGCTGGCGGGTTCATTTCATCCACAACACTGTCAGCCGAATCACTACCACTTGGATTCAGCAATTCTTTAACTAAGCCTTTTGCAAAATGCAGCGGTAACAGCTGCATGATATTTGAATCAATTAAGTTTCCAATTTTTAATCGGAAAGATATTTTCACCAAAATATCATCATCAGGTATTTTATCGGTTCCTTCCCCTTCTTGTACATCTAACATATCAATCATTGGAGGAGAAATATCTACCTTCTTGCTAAAAATCGTAGACATTGATGTTGCTGCTGATCCCATCATTTGGTTCATTGCTTCCTGTACAGCACTTAACTGAATTTCACCCATTAATTCAGAAGGGTTTTGTCCATCCCCGCCTAGCATTAAATCAGCGATAATGGCAGCATCCTCTTGTTTAATAACTAATAAATTACTTCCATGAAATCCTTCTGTATAACTAACTTGGATCGCAACATATGGATGTGGGAATTCCTCTGGTAATTTTTTTTGTGTGATGACAGATACTGTCGGTGTTGTTATATCCACTTTTTGATTAAGCAAGGTGGATAAAGCTGTAGCAGAGCTACCAAATGAAATGTTTCCGATTTCTCCTAGAGCATCTTCCTCCATACTTGAAAGATAATCTTCAACAACAAAGGAGTCATCCATTATTTCTTCAGTGTCCTCATCATCTCCACCACGTAATAGAGCATCGATTTCGTCTTGTGAAAGCATATCACCGCTCATCATCGTTGTCTCCCCCTTTCACTATATCTAATACTTGAATGGCTAGTTTTTTATTTACTTTTCCTGGTTGTCCAATAAATTTCGGAATATTCCCTACTTTAACAATGAGCGGTTGTTCAATTTGCTTGTTCAGCTCGATAACATCTCCAATATCAAGCATTAAAAAGTCCTGAATACTAATTTCTGATTTTCCAAGTTCACTAACAACTAAAACTTCTGCACTTTGAACATGTTTTTCTAATCTCTCTATTTCTTCAGGCACACGATCCTTTTTGTCTGTCTGCATATAATAATGTGCAGATAGTCTTGGAATAATTGGCTCTAATACAACATGCGGGATACAAATATTCATCATTCCGCTTGTTTCACCAATTGTTGTATTTAAAGAAATGACAACAACCGTCTCATTCGGTGAAACCATTGATAAAAATTGAGGATTCACCTCAAAATCCGTTAGCTGAGGTTCCATTTCAACGATTGTGCTCCAAGCTTCTAAATAATTTTCAAAGGCACGTTCAAACGTATTGGACATAATTTTCGTTTCAATTTCAGTTAAATTTTCAACATTATTTACGCTTGTCCCTTTTCCGCCCATCATACGATCCATCAATGCATAGGCAATGTTTGGATTGACCTCCATAAGAATTCTGCCATCCAAAGGCGGCACTTCAAAAACATTTAAAATGGTCATTTTTGGAATGGAGCGAATAAACTCTTCATATGGAATTTGATCGGCAGATGCAACGGTAATTTGCACATACGTTCTTAATTGAGCAGAAAAGAAAGTCGTCAAAAGCCGGGCAAAATTATCATGAATCCTTGTTAAACTTCTAATTTGATCTTTAGAAAATCTTAGCGCTCGTTTAAAATCATATACTTTTACTTTTTTCTCTGTTTGTTCTTTCTTCAATTCGTCTGCATCCATCTCACCCGTAGATAATGCAGACAACAGGGCATCTATTTCGTTTTGTGATAAAACTTCCCCAGACATGGTCCCTCACCTCCAGTAAAAAACTATGGCTCATTTCACTAATGCTGTGCCGTTTATCATTTTGTTTAATTCGTAACGTCATGCAACATCATATCAGAAAAAAGCATTCACTTATATCGGTACTATTTGCTATTGGAGGAGAGATTCGGTGATATAGACCTCTTCTACCTTGCCCTTTTGCATGAGGCCGTTTATTTTTTCTTTTAATGCCTCTTTCAGCTTAGTCTGACCTTCTTTGCCTTGGATATTTTCAGCAGTCATTTCAGAAAGCTCTTGGATAATAATATCCTTTACTTGAAAATCTCTTTTCTCTAATTCTTCTTTTGCTTTTTTGTTATCCGTTTGAATCTTGAAAGAAATACGAATAAAATCATTGCTTGCTAAGTTGGTTGTTAGCTGTGGAACATCAACAGACGCTTCCAAAACTTCATCAATCGAAGGTTCTTTTGATCCTGAACTCTCATTATTAAGCTGCTTGACAACAATAACTGCAACAGCACCAACTAGGGTAATGGCAACAAGCATAATTATCATAATCATTACAAGCTTATTATTCTTCATCTTCATCTTCCCCCATATGCTGATGCCCTAGAAGGCTTACAGATTGATAGAATTCTTTTACCCGCTGCATAACTATATCCTCTGATTCCTTCACAACATATTTCCGCCCATTTGTCAGCGTGATCGTCGTATCAGGAAAAGTCTCGACTACTTCGATAAAAACAGCATTTAATACAAATGCCTTCCCATTTAAACGCGTTACGTTAATCAATGTTATGTTCAGGGCCAGATAGCCATTTGACTATTGACCCTGTCCCTCCCTTAGCCTATCGTTTTAAGTTAACTAACTCTTGCAGGATTTCATCAGATGTTGTGATGATCCGTGTATTTGCTTGGAACCCGCGTTGTGCAGTAATCATTTCAGTGAATTCTTCGGACAAGTCAACGTTAGACATTTCAAGTGAACCAGAAGCAACTACTGCTGCACCTTTTTCACCTGGGCTATATAATTCATCCAAAGTGATTCCATTTCCATCTTTGTCTAATGAACCTGAGTTTGTTGTCTCCTGAAATAAATTATCGCCAACTTTTTGCAAACCGCCACTATTTTCGAATTTTGCTACCATTAGTTTACCAGCAACTCTAAGGTCGCCTCTCTGATCCACAAATGTTACTGTTCCATCTGCACCAATACTAAAACTTTTTGCTGTCTTTGGTAATTGGATAATTCCAGCTGAATCACTTAGAGAATCTGTCCAGCTAGGTTCCTTGAACATTTCAGCAGCAGTTACAAAGCTTTTATGAGTAGATTGAGCTTTACCCATATAATTCAATGCACTTTGAATTTTACTTAAAGTATCTTTTATTTCACCAGCTGTATTTGTTTTTGTGGGAGCATTAACCGCCGCTAATATACCTTCTGGTAAAGTCTTTGTGGATGTATCTTGAGAAGCCGTATTAAAAGCTTCAATAGCTTTATTAAGCGTAGTAATAGAACTATTTATTGTAGTGACATCATACGTGATTTTTCCTAGTTCAGTTATTGCAGCATCCAAAATTTTATCAGCTGTAACTACCTCTGGATCGGCAGTATTATTATTACTAGATGCTAATGCAGCATCATATGCTTGTCGAGCCTGTAAAAGATTGTCAATAGCATTATAAAACTTTTTAGTATTATCTATAAACTTTTTCATATCATCTTCAAATTTCCCTGCAGCACCCAAAGCTGTATCAGCATCTTTAATATTTTGATTAGTCGGAATGCTTTTCTCACCTGTTTGTCCAATCGCATAAAGACCATTCGCATTTACAATATAACCATCTTCATCCATATAGAAATTACCAGCACGCGTATAATTTAAGGCAATCGAATTATTGATCGGTCCATTTATTTTGTTATTACCTGCTGCTCCAAGCTGGTCAATGCCAACTTTTGATAGATCACTAATAGCACCTACCATAAAGAAGCCATCTCCAGATAATGCAAGGTCCAAACTTCTTGCTGTTGTCTGCAAAGAACCTTGAGTATGGATCGTGTCAATCGTTGCTATCGTTGAACCTAAGCCTACTTGTTTTGGATTTACTCCTCCTCGGCCTTGCCCAGGTGCGGTTGCACCAGATATTTGTTGGTTCATCATGTCCTGAAAAGTTACACGACCTTTTTTAAAGCCAAAAGTATTAACGTTAGCAATATTATTCCCAATTACGTCTAGCTTTGTTTGGAAGTTTTTCATTCCGCTTATTCCTGAGTACATTGAACGTAGCATTTATAAGTTACTCCTCTCATTTGGCCTGCTTCAATCATTCGGCAAGCCTTGGCTTCCTTTGCAGGTCCAGCCTTCATTTTATTGTTCTAAAAGTATCGTGCCATTTATATTCGTAAATATTTGAGTTCGGGCTTCCTCCCGATCCATTGCCGTGATCACCGTATTGTTTTTCGCGCTGACAATTAATGCAGCATCTTTTAGCAATACAAGCGATTCTTTTACACCCCTGTTTTTTGCTTCATGAACCATTTCTTCAATCTGATTCCAACGTGCTTCATTAATATGGATCCCTCTTTGAAGCAACCGCTCTTTTGCATGTTTACTGACAGTTAATTTACTATTTGCCTGTAATGCATTCTGTAAATGAACAGAAAAGGAACCTCTTGATTTAAGTTCTCGATTGACCGATGTTGCTTTAGGGTTAATAACGGCCTTTGATTGAATCGGATGAAACATCATCTTATCCATCCAATCACTTCCCAGTGTTATTCTATTTTTGTTATTTGTGAAGCTGTTATCGTTTCACCAGCATCCAATTCAAACATCGTTTTTCCATCTTTGAATGAAACTGATTCAACGATTGCAGACTTTTCCACTTTGTTTTCATCTAAGAAAGTTACTGTCTTTCCAATCATCATACTTGCTTGAACTATCGCATTTTCTTTTGATGTTTCATTGATTTGTGAAATATTAGCTGGTTCTAGCTTTGTTCCATCATCAAGGATGAAATGAACTGTATTGTCCTTAAATTGCACCGAAGCTACTCGACCCGTTCCTTCTTCAATAATTGGCTCCTTGCCTAATTCCTTGGATTCGGTCAACTTATGCCATGTTACTTCTTTACCAACAAATTGGTTATAGGCAATGATTTGACTCTGTTCTTGAACCTTCACGAAATTTTCCATTGTTTTTCCCATATTTGTAATCTGCTCTAGTGTAGAGAAGGTGGCCATTTGTGCAATAAAGTCTTTATCCTGCAAAGGACTTGTAGGATCTTGATTTTGAAGCTGAACCATTAATATTTTTAAAAAATCATCTTTTCCTAGAATGTCAGAACCCGTTTTACGTTGTTCTTTTTGGTAATTTGAAAGGTATAATGATGGATCAATCGTATTTGTCATTTAATATCACACCTATGCTTCAGTATTAAGAAGTGCCTCTTCAAATGTGTGGGTAAATTCATCGTTTGCCTGTTGTTCCTTGTGTTCTTCTCTTGGCTGCTGCCTTTCCTGTCCTTGCTGCTGCTCACGGTGAAACGTACGTTCCTGTCCAGTAAACTGTTGAGAGATTTCCACTCTTTCAATTTGGATGTTTTGTGAACTAAACACCTGCTTTAAACCATTAAGCTGTGATTCCATCATATCCTTTGCAACAGAGGTAGATGTTAGGATTTTGGCAATGATCATCGAATCCTTTTGAATCAATTCAATTCGAAGGGAACCTAAGTGTTCCGGATTTAATTTAATAAAAAGCTTTTGTGTCCCACCATTATTGATAAATTTACTTTTCGAAAGAATCGATTCAAACTGTTCGATTAACTGTTCGGCTGAAACAGGTCTTTGTGTACTTGTCGTCAGCATCAATTGTTCTGGTTTTGAAAGTTGTTGAAATGAAAGAAATCCATGATGAATCGAATCCGCTTTATTTAAGACTTTCATCATGCTCTCAACATTACCTTCAGAGGAAGCATTTTTGCTGTTTAATTCTTGTACAAGATTACCGAACGTTTTTTGTAAATATTCTTCTCTGCTAGCTTGAGCTGTTAATTTTAATTCAAGCTTATCTTGGATACTTTTTATTAAATCTTTTAATCTCATATCATTACCGAATGAATCTTGTTGGGAGGCCAATAAATCAAACAGCTTTATAAATTTCATTGCTTGGCCAAATTCTTTATCAGGTACAAGATTAACATTTTTAATTGGTAGCGATGTGATGGTTTGAAATAGGGATAGTATTGCTTCAGTTATATTTTCTTCAGGATTCTCAGACTTTAAACTATTCTCTCCACTAGTTAATTGATAATAAAGCTTCGTTAGAACCTGAAAAAGCTCTTCAGCAGACAAATTTAATTGCCCTTCAATAAGAGAAACGACATCAACATCATTTTGAAGCATAGTTTCCCCTAATAATTCACTGCCATTATCAAGATCAAGAATGTCATTTATTTGCAAATACTGAACGAGTCCAGCAAGCTCTTCACCCGTAAGTTCATTAACTTCCTCAGTCACTGTTAGTCTTTCTGAAGAATGTGAAGCTCCAGCCATCATATTTGCAATTACTGCTGAAAAACTTTTCGTACTTTTTTCCGAAGTTACGTTCGCTCCTGACGTCTGTATGAGGGAATTGATTGTTCCTAAGCTTGCTATTTCCACTTTTTCACCCCCCTTCAATAATAGATTACCTACTCACTTTCTGCGATGTCTGCTGTCAAAAGCTTCGTGTATCTTGCAGCTTCCTCAGGTTCCATTTTCTCCATAATTTCTGCAAGTGTATCCGACTTTAGATTTGTTAATATTTCTAACGCTTCCGTCTCACTCATTTGTGAAAGGATAGGAGCTGCCTTTTTTGCCGAAATCGTCTCGTATGTTTTGACAATATCTTTGAAGGCCCGTTTATTTTCTTCTTTTATTGCAGTCAGCTCATCTATTTCTTCCTGGAGTCGTTCCTTTTCAAGTTCAACACGGGAAATTTCCTGATCCTTGCTCTCTAAATCCGTTTCTAGCTTTATAATCTTCGCTTCACGGTCTTTAATTTCCGCTTCAAGCTCAATCATTTTTGTTTCAATATCCTTCGCTGATTCGGAAGCATCATCTGAAATAGCTGATGAAATAAATGGAATTTTTTGTCCGTATTCCTTTGTTAGTTCAAAAACATTGTAACCAAGATAAGTCATTGCAATTAGGGCAACCGTTATAGCAGCTAACAGCGGAATTAAGACAACATATATGAAGGTTTGAAATTTTGAAGTTTTTTTCGATTCTAATTCTTCTGTAACTTTGTCCACGCTTTCACCTAACTTCCCCGGCTCATATATTGCTGGATCGAGATATCATCCATTTGTTTTCCTTCCAGCTGCTTCATATTTTCAGTAAAATTCATAAAATCTTTTTCTTTAATCTTTTCATATTTCTTTACTTCGATATTCTTTTCCATCAGCTTTTCTTGATAAAAATTCATATGGTTTCTTGCATTCATAACAATTTGCTGATAATGAATAATTGTTTTTTCAAGATTAAATATAAAATGCTGATGGTGTCTCATTTCCTGAACAGGTATTCCATTCACAAGTCTTTCGGATTGGAAGCTTTCAAGATCTTCTTTTTTCTTTAGAAGTCCATATAACTTTTCTGCAGCCTCTTCGAATTTTTTGACTGCCTGACTATACACATTAAAGGCTTCATCTTTTTCTCTTTCTTTAATAGAAAGAATTTTTGCGAATTTATACTGATACTGCACGAAAGTTACTCTCCTTTCCCTACTAGACTATATAACTGCTGTATACTTTCCTGAAATGAGATCTTTTCATGTGTCGCCTGTTTCAAGAACGAAATAATTGTCGGATAGAGTCTGATTGCTTCATCAATATCCATTGAGGAGCCTTTTTTGTATGCACCAATATTAATTAAATCCTCAGAATTTATATACGTGCTTAGTACTTCCCGCAGCTTTTCCGCAGATTTCACATGATTTGAATCTACGATATTATTCATGACCCTGCTGACACTTTTAAGCACATTAACAGCCGGATACTGTCCTTTATTTGCTAAAGTACGATCTAGAACAAAGTGACCGTCTAAAATCCCGCGAACTGTATCCGCAATAGGCTCATTCATATCATCGCCATCAACTAAAACAGTATAAATGGCAGTAATCGAACCCTTTTCATTTGTTCCAGTTCTCTCCAAGAGCTTCGGGAGAATGGCAAATACAGAAGGTGTATATCCCTTTGTTGTTGGCGGTTCACCAATCGCCAGACCAACTTCCCTTTGTGCCATTGCCACCCTTGTCACCGAGTCCATCATCATCATGACATTCAAGCCTTTATCTCGAAAATATTCGGCAATTGCTGTAGCAGTAAATGCCCCTTTTATTCGCATTAATGCAGGCTGATCTGATGTGGCAACAATAACTATTGATCGGCTCAAACCTTCTGGCCCAAGATCTTTTTCTATAAATTCCCGTACTTCTCTTCCACGTTCTCCAATTAGTGCGATAACATTCAAATCTGCCGTCGTATTCCGAGCGATCATTCCGAGCAACGTACTTTTCCCAACACCGCTTCCAGCAAATATCCCCACGCGCTGACCAATTCCAATTGTTAGCAGACTATCAATCATACGAACACCTACTTCAATTGGTGAAGAAATAGGCGGTCTTTGAAGTGGATTTGGCGGATCCTGGTCTGTTGGAACAGACGAAAGTCCTTTCGGCAGCGCTGAACCATCTAGTGGCTGCCCAACTGAATCAAGAACTGAACCAATTAACCCTGCACCAATTTTTATTTCTAAGGGCTTTGAAGTAGCCTCTACTAAGCTGCCAGGAGAAATATCATTGATGGTTGTATAAGGCATTAAAATGACATCTTCATCCTTGAACCCTACTACTTCAGCCTTTATGATTCTTTTCCTTTTATGTCCAACATGGATATAACAAACATCTCCAATGGAGCTTTCCGGACCTTGAGATTCAATCATCAATCCGATAACTCGCTTCACTCGCCCATATCGTTTAAATGTATCCAATTGGTCAATTTCTTCAATTAAATCAGCAAGCTCCATTTCTTATTCACCCTCTAGCAAATCGATAAGCTTTTGCTTTATTTCTTCTAGCTGACTATCAATGCTTGCGTCAATTCTTCCATTTTCAGACTCTATTAAACAGCTTGTTTCGAATAAATCATCGTCTGGATAGATATAGAAATCAATATCTTTTGGAAACAATGCCATAATCTCTTCTTTATTTGCCAATAGAAAATCATAGTGAACTGGGTGAACATGAAGCTGAACTTCTTTATTATCTCTCGCTTCTTTCAATGCTCGTCTAACAATAGATAAAAATTCCTCTTCATTTTCCTGCAATGTCTTCCCAAGAATTTTACTAGCAACTTTTAATCCAAGCTCCAGGATGGTTCTCTCTGACGAATCCACGTGCATTCGGTAATCCCTTTTAGCTGAATCCACTACTGCCTGTGCCGATTGGATTACTTCGTGAAACTCATCGTAGCCTGACTGGCGCCCTTCCTCTATGCCTTGGGTAAAACCAGAATTGCGTGCTAGTTCAGCTATTTCTGCCTTTTCCATTTCAAAGGCTTGTCTCTCTTCCTCTAATTGTTCACGAAGGGAATCTGCTTCAAACTGAGCGTTGACAATAATAGATTCTGCCTGCTTTTCTGCTTCATTTAGCATCATTCGTATCTGTTTTTCTGTATCGATCGGTGTAAATTCTGGTTCCTCTTTCAGATTCAATGGCTCCAAAACCTTAATCGAAATAACCTTCTTTTCATTCTGTACGGAAGGAGCCCATCCATTACCTTTGATGAGCCTAGACAATAATATCATCTCCTCCGCCACGGGCAACAACAATTTCTCCGGCTTCCTCTAGACGACGGATAATCGCAACAATTCTTGATTGTGCCTCTTCAACATCTCTAAGTCTGACAGGACCCATAAACTCCATTTCTTCTTTAAAGGTATCAGCCATTCGAGTAGACATATTTTTAAATAGAATATCCTTCACTTCATCACTAGAAACTTTAAGTGAAAGCATTAAGTCTTCGCTCTCACAATCACGAATAACTCTTTGGATTGCACGGTTATCAAGCGTTACAATATCTTCAAATACAAACATTCTCTTTTTAATTTCCTCTGCCAGTTCTGGATCTTGTATTTCTAATGCATCCAAAATTGTACGCTCCGTCGAACGATCAACACCATTAAGAACATCCACAACTGCTTCAATCCCACCAGTTTGTGTGTAATCCTGCGTAACCGTTGCAGAAAGCTTTCTTTCTAATATTTGTTCTACTTCATTAATAATTTCTGGAGAAGTACTATCCATCACAGCAATCCTGCGGGCGATATCTGCCTGCATTTCCTGTGGAAGCTCTGATAAAATTTGCCCTGCCTGTGCCGCATCTAAATAAGATAAGATTAGTGCGATTGTTTGAGGATGCTCATTCTGAATAAAGTTTAATATTTGAGCTGGATCCGCTTTCCTCGCAAAATCAAATGGCCTAACCTGTAAGGATGAGGTCAATCGATTAATAATAATGGCTGCCTGTTCATTTCCTAGCGCTTTTTCTAGGACTGTTTTTGCATAGCCAATCCCGCCTTGAGAAATATAATCCTGTGCTAATGCAATATTATGGAACTCCTCAAGAATTTCTTCCTTAGCCTGTGAATCAACCTTTCGAACACCAGAAATCTCTAAAGTTAGTTTTTCAATCTCTTCTTCACTTAAATGTTTATAAACAGAAGAGGCTACCTCAGGACCAAGGGAAATTAAAAGGATGGCTGCTTTTTGCTTGCCAGTTAATTCTTTCTCATCTCTTTTTGCCACAATTCATTCCCCCTAATCTTCAGCAATCCATGTACGCAACAGTTTTGCAAAGTCCTCTGGTTTTTCCTTAGCCATTTTCTCTAACTGTTTCTTTCTCATTGTGCTTTCAGTTTCATGTTCTTCATTTACGTCTGGAACATGCAGCAGTTCTTCCTGAATAGCCATTTCTTCTTCCTCTTGGACACGTTTCTTTTTCGCTCTAATAAATAGGAAAATAAGCAGTGCAATAATAACTAATAGAATTCCGCCTACAATGTATGCCCATAATGGAAGCAGCGGTTTTGATTCATCTGGGAACTCAACTTTTCCATTGAAAGGCTGAACAGATACAACAACTTTTTCATTGATCTCCTCATCTGTAAGTTCTCCATTATTTGCTTGCTTATCAATAGTTGTCCGTACAATTGTTCCAAGAATTTTCGTAATATCATCTATTCTTTCCTGTGGAAGCTCTCCATCCTCAGGAGGATTTACCATCACCTGAATTCCTAAATCTCTAACTTTATATGGACTTTCAACAATTTCCTTGCGGATTTTATTTACTTCATTATTAATTGTTTCTTCAATTCTCTCGTAATCCCCATTTGCACCATTGCCTTCAAGATAACTAGAACCAAGGGCATCACCTGGGTCCTCCCCCTGTGGAATGCCGCCTGCAGCATCTCCATTTCCGGTAAAGGTTTCGGTAATTTTATGTGCACTGATTGCAATGCCTTCCATATCCTCTTCATTAACAGGAGTAACAAGATTCTCTTCTCGATTTTCTTGTGTAAAATCAATATCTGTTGAAACAGATACAACAACATTTCCAGGACCCATTAACGTTCCAAGCATATTTTGTACTTGGCGCTGAACATCCTTCTCGATTTGCTTCTTAATTTCATGCTGTGAAGCAAATTGGGAACCCGGTGTGGAATTTTCTGTATTTTTCAGATCAAAATACTCAAAATTCTGATTTGTTATGACGATATTATCAGTGGGTAAATTAGGAATGCTTTTGGATACTAAATGATATAATGCCTGAATTTGAGATTCTTCAAATTGATAGCCAGGCTTAGTGTTTAAAACGATAGATGCAGAGGCTGCTTCAGAAGGGTCACTGACAAAAATACCTTTCTCAGGTAAATTAATCATTACTTTCGCATCCTGGACGCCGTCAATCCCCTTCATAAGATTGGATAATTCTGATTGCATCGCATCAAGTTTTAATACGTTAAATTCATTTTCTGTCATACCAATTCCAGCATTTTGGCTAAAAAACGAGTAATCAATGCTTCCTGATTTCGGAATTCCTTCGGCCGCTAATTCTACTTTAAGTGTATCCACTACTTCTTCTGGTACTTTTATCGTAGACCCGCCATCTGTGATTTCAGATTGTATCCCCCTGCCGTCCAGATTTTCTTTAATTGTGCCTGTTTCAGATGGAGACAGATTGCTATAAAGTGGAACTAACGTTGTTCTTGTAGAAAAAAAGGATATTAATGCGATTAATACAATTAATAAAAGAGTGGAACCAAAAAGCATTATTTTTTGCTTTTTGGTTCGGCTGCTAAAATATTCTTTCACTTTATCAAAATATTTTCGAAACGATTCTTTCATCTTAATCCCCCGGTTATTCTGTCTCATATTAGGCTTTCTAATAACCGCAAATTATTAGTTTTACGCATATTCAAGAAACCTATCATTGCTCATTTCTCCATTAAGTCCCAACAACTCAACAAAGAACTAGAGTTACTCAATTAAACTTGCATTCTCATTGTTTCTTGGTATGCTTCAATCACTTTATTGCGAATCTCTAATGTGGCTTGCATGGCTACACTTGCCTTTTGAGAAGCAATCATCACTTGGTGCAAATCAATATTTTCGCCATTAGCAAGCTTTTCCGTTGTTTTGTCAGATTGGACCTGCAGTTCATTTACTTTATCAATAGATTCCTTTAAAACGGACGAAAAGCTCTTTTGTGCTTCGTATGGTGTACTAGCATGAATTTTATTTTCAGTTTGAGGTTTCAACACGTGAGCTGCAGATGTGACTGATCCGATATTAATCATTTATCTTTTCCCCTTTACTTGCCGATTTCAAGTGCCTTCATCATCATGCCTTTAGATGCATTAAATACGGTTACGTTCGCTTCATATGATCTTGTAGCACTAATTAAATCTACCATTTCCCGTAAAGGATCAACGTTTGGAAGTTCAACATACCCTTCATCATTCGCATCAGGATGTTCTGGATTATAAACAAGCTTGAATGGTGTTTCATCTTCGACTATCTTTGTTACTTTCACACCATTGCCAACAGAACCATCCGAATGCTTATTCATGGCTACGTTTAAAAAGTTCGAAAATTGACCTTCTTTTGGCTGAAGGACAACGGACTTCCGTTTATATGGCTGCCATTCTCCATTTACATAATTCGCTCTAGTTGAATCAACATTGGCCATATTAGAGGAGATGACATCCATACGTAAGCGTTGTGCAGAAAGTGCTGAGGCAGTATTATTCATGCTATGAAAAATCGACATCTTTATTTACCTCCTCTGATGACATTTTGTAAGCTAGAGAACTTTCCGCTGATTCTTTCAATCAATGCATTGTAATAAATTTGGTTTGTAGCTAAATCAGCCATTTCATTATCTACATCTACACTGTTCCCATTTTCATTAAATGAAACATTCTTCTTCGTTACAATACCCTTACTAGACGGTTCACTAATATTAAATTCATAATGTCTGCTATCTGTACGGTAAGCTGACACTCCTTGATTAACAGCCGTCTGAAGTGTTTCTTTAAAACTAACATCCTTCGCTTTATATCCAGGAGTAGCTTCATTTGCGATATTTTGCGAGATTACTTTTTGTTTAAGAGAAGAATAGTTTAACCCGTTTTCAAGGGTTGTTATTGTATTAGAAAACAACTTCATATATGCACCTCATTTTTATTCAATTGATTGTAAGTATATTAATTAATAATGTATTTTTTGATGATTATCCGCATATTTTGTCGACCTATAGTACATTGTAAAGAAAATGAAATAATATGTCCATGCACAATAGAATACTTTTAACAGGACATTCGACCCATTTTTATTATAAATTGCTAGAACGATTTCTTGTACAGGAAATCATTGTAAATAATTGCGATTTTTCGAACATATTATTCTGTACAAACGGATTTTACATATGTTTACACGATTCTTTTTCCTTTTTATTGGTTCTTTTGTATCGAGCATTATTTACTATATTTGGTTTGCGTATTGTAATGGTCTTGTAATAAAAAAACGCCAACTTGTCGAAAGTTGGCGTTTTTCAATGTATATTAATAAAATTAGTTAGATTTTAATTTTTCAAGTTCAAATAAAAACTTGTCATTAAGAACCTTAATGTAAGTTCCCTTCATACCTAAGGAACGTGATTCAATAACACCGGCACTTTCTAATTTTCTAAGGGCATTTACTATAACAGATCTCGTAATTCCTACACGATCAGCGATCTTTGAAGCAACAAGCAAGCCTTCTTTGCCGTTTAATTCTTCAAAAATATGTTCAATTGCTTCTAGCTCACTGTAAGATAGTGAACTAATAGCCATTTGTACAACCGCTTTACTGCGAGCTTCTTCCTCGATCTCTTCTGCTTTTTCACGAAGAATTTCCATTCCTACTACTGTTGCACCATACTCAGCTAGGATTAAATCATCATCGTGGAACTGTTCCTTCAATCTTGCTAGAATAAGCGTACCAAGACGATCTCCTCCGCCAATAATTGGAACAATTGTTGTTAAACCATTGCTGAAAAGTTCCTTATTTTCGATAGGGAATGCAGTATATTCACTGTTTACATCAAGGTTTGAAGATGTTTCCTGAATGTTGAAAAGGCTATTTGTATATTCTTCAGGAAATTGACGATCCTCAAGCATTTTTTTCATTCGTTCATTTTCAATTTGCTGGTTAGCAGCATAGCCTAAAAGTTTTCCTCTTCTGCTCACAACATAAATATTTGCTTCAATTACATCGCTTAAAATTTCAGCCATTTCTTTAAAGTTTACTGGTTTACCCGCTGCTCTTTGTAACATTGCATTAATTTTTCTTGTTCTTGTTAATAAATCCATTCTTTCTTCCTCCTAAATGCTAAACACAATTCCTATTTTTATTTATTTGTCTACCCTTTCACAAACAATTTAAAACAAAACCTACAAAATGAATTGGCTTAAATCTTTGTTTCTTGAGATAGCTCCTAATTTCTCCTCCACGTATTGCGGAGTAATTGTAATTTTTTCTAGTGTAATTTCTGGTGCTTCAAAAGATAAATCTTCAAGCAGCTTTTCCATAATTGTATGGAGTCGTCTTGCCCCAATATTATCTGTGTTTTGATTCACTTCAAAGGCAAATTCAGCGATCCTACGAATAGCATCGTCAGAAAATTCAATTTGTATACCTTCCGTTTCCAATAAAGCTTCATATTGTTTAATTAATGCATTATCAGGCTCAACTAGTATATTGAAGAAATCATCAACCGTCAGCTTTGTCAGCTCCACCCGAATTGGAAAACGGCCTTGTAATTCTGGGATTAAATCTGATGGTTTTGCCATATGGAAGGCACCTGCTGCCATAAACAGGACATGATCTGTTTTCACGGATCCATATTTCGTCACAACCGTTGATCCCTCAACAACAGGTAATATATCTCGCTGCACACCCTCACGAGAAACATCAGCAGTCGATCCACCACTATTTTTGCTGGCGATCTTGTCAATTTCATCGATAAAGATAATACCTGATTGTTCTGCACGGAAAACAGCCTCTTGTGTTACTTCATCCATGTCAATGAGTTTTTGTGCTTCTTCATTAGTTAGAACTTTTCTTGCCTCGCTTACAGTCAGCTTTCTCTTTTTACGGCGTTTTGGCATCATGCTGCCAAGTGCATCCTGCATGCTCATTCCCATTTGTTCCATTCCGGAACCTTGAAGCATATCAAACATAGAAGGCTGCTGCTCCTCTAGCTCTACCGTAATAACCTCATTTTCAAGTTCCCCTAAAGCTAGCTTTTCTTTCACAACTTTGCGTTTCCCTTGAAGATCCAAATCATCTGTTGTGTGATTATCTTGCTCAGATTGAGTGTTTCCACCGCCAAATAACATTTCAAGCGGGTTCTTGTAATTAACTGATTTTTTACTGGAAGGTACAAGTAGTTCAACGATAATTCGATTTGCACTATCTTCTGCACGTTCCTTTACACTTGCCATTTTTTCCTCTTTGACAAGACGGACGGATGTTTCAACTAAATCTCTCACCATTGATTCAACATCTCTGCCTACGTAGCCTACTTCAGTAAATTTGGTCGCTTCAACCTTAACGAATGGAGCCCCAACTAACTTTGCCATCCTGCGGGCAATTTCAGTTTTACCGACACCTGTAGGACCGATCATTAAAATATTTTTGGGACTGATTTCATCACGCATTTGATCATCGAGCAAACCGCGGCGGTATCTGTTCCTTAATGCGACAGCAACAGCCTTCTTTGCATCCTTTTGGCCAATAATAAATTGATCAAGCTTTTCAACAATTTGGCGGGGCGTTAAGTTTGTTCCTTTAACCATTGATCGCACACACCTTCCCTTAAAGTTCTTCCACAATGATATTGGTATTTGTATATACGCATATTTCAGCTGCCATTTCAAGGGATGCTCTTGCAATTTCTTTAGCCGACAAATGATCTCCAGCATAACGCTTTAATGATCTTCCAGCAGCTAGTGCATAATTCCCTCCTGAACCGATTGCTAACACGCCATCATCCGGCTCAATAACTTCCCCTGTTCCTGAAATAAGAAGCAGGTTTTCAGCGTTCATTACAATAAGCATTGCTTCTAACTTTCGTAAAACTTTGTCACTTCTCCATTGTTTTGCAAGTTCAACTGCCGCACGCTGCAAATTCCCATTATATTCCTCAAGTTTCCCTTCAAACATTTCAAATAATGTAAATGCATCAGCAACAGAGCCGGCAAATCCAGCAATTACCTTTCCATTAAACAGCTTTCGAACTTTTCTCGCAGTGTGTTTCATCACAACTGCATTCCCAAAAGTTACCTGGCCATCTCCAGCCATTGCGCAATTCCCATTGTGCTGTACAGCGAAAATTGTTGTCGCGTGAAATTGAGACATGATTAATCCTCCTTTTACTTAAAATCCATTGTCCTCTTACTAGCCACTACCTTACCTAAACAAATGATCGATTGTTTAAGCTCTAGGATGATGAGTATTATATGTTTTTCTTAAGTATTCATTCGAAACATGTGTATACACCTGAGTGGATGATAAAAAAGCATGACCTAGTAATTCCTGAACCGTTCTCATATCAGCTCCGTTCGCAAGTAAATGAGTAGCGAACGTATGTCTAAGCATATGTGGATGTATTTTACCTGTTAAGGTAGATTGTTCAATCAGTTTATCAAGGATCATTCTTATTCCTCGAGATGTTAACTGACCTCCTCGAAAATTTAGAAATAAATAATCATTTGGAGTATCTCTTTTTGAAAGCAGGCTTTTACGGCCATTGTCTATGTAATCCTGGAGTGCATCATGGGCAAAGCTTCCAAACGGAATATAACGTTGTTTATTCCCTTTTCCATGTACTAGCACTGTTGAAAGATACATATCCAGATCCTTCATGCGAATCTGACTGCATTCACTAACACGCATACCAGTTGCATATAGCAATTCGAGTAACGCTTTATTTCGCTGACCTGAAGGGGTTTCGGTTTCACAAGCATGAAATAATGCTTCCATTTCCTCTTCATAAAAAAATTCCGGAAGCTTTTTTTCTGCCTTTGGAATAAATGCAAGTGCGAATGGGTTATCTTGTACGCGTCTTTCTCTAACCAAAAACTTAAAAAAGCTGCGAAGGCAAGAAATCTTCCTTGCAACGGTCCTTCTGGCAAGTTTCTCATCATATAACTTTGTTAAGTAAATACGAACATCTAAATACTTAACATCCTCAAGACCACCTATTGATTGTTCAGTCATGAACATAAAGAATTCACTGATGTCATGGTGATAATGTTCAATAGTATATTGTGAATAATTTTTCTCAATTTGTAAATATTCAATAAACAAAGTTAACGAATTGTTCACATTTGGATCCATTCTAACACCTCACAAGGGCTTCTAAAGCGTATCATATTTTAGAAGCCCTTGCAATTAAATCTCCTTATTTTTCGCAAAGTTCTGAATTGTTTCCAATGCTCGAGCAGCATGCTGTTCATTTCTTTCTTTTTTCCCTTTTATTTTAACAGGGAGTTCTGGAAGCAATCCAAAGTTTGCATTCATCGGCTGAAAGCTCTTTTCATTCGCAGAGGTAATATATCTTGCCATACTTCCTATAGTTGTTTCATGCGGAAATTCTAGAAGCTCTTCACCTTTCACTAGACGTGCGGCATTGATTCCTGCAACCATGCCGCTTGCTGCTGACTCAACATACCCTTCAACACCCGTCATTTGCCCAGCAAAAAATAAATCATTTCGATTGATAAATTGATAGGTAGGACGGAGCACTTTCGGCGAATTTATAAATGTATTTCGGTGCATTACCCCAAAACGCACGATTTCTGCATTTTCTAGCCCAGGAATTAATTGAATCACTTCTTTTTGCGGACCCCATTTCAAATGTGTTTGGAATCCTACAATATTAAATAACGTTCCTGCCGCATCATCCTGGCGAAGCTGTACTACTGCAAACGGTCTTTTCCCAGTTTTCGGATCTTCTAAACCAACTGGCTTCATCGGTCCAAACAGCATCGTTTTCTTTCCTCTGCCAGCCATTACTTCAATTGGCATACATCCTTCAAAGAAGATTTCTTTTTCAAATTCTTTTAAAGGTACCGTTTCAGCAGAGATTAACGCTTCGTAGAATGTATTGAATTCTTCTTCCGTCATTGGACAGTTTAAGTAAGCAGCTTCTCCTTTATCATAGCGTGACTTTAAATAAACCTTATCCATATTTATAGATTCCTTTTCAATGATAGGCGCAGCCGCATCATAGAAATATAAATATTCTTCTCCGGATAATTCCTTAAGTTTTGAAGAAAGTGCTTCACTCGTAAGCGGACCTGTTGCAATAACAGTTGGTCCTTCAGGAATTTCTGTTGCCTCCTCTGTAATGACAGTTACATTTGGATGATTCCTAACCTTATCTGTCACTAATGCCGCAAACTCGTGCCTATCTACAGCTAAGGCACCTCCAGCCGGCACGGAACATGCATCAGCAGATGAGATAATAACAGAGTTTAACTTTCTCATTTCTTCTTTTAAAACCCCAACTGCATTTGTTAGCGTATTTGCTCTCAATGAATTGCTGCATACAAGCTCGGCAAATTTATCTGTATGGTGAGCCGGTGTTTGTCTTACTGGCCTCATTTCATACAGGCGGACTTGGATTCCACGGTTGGCAATTTGCCAAGCAGCCTCACTCCCAGCCAAACCAGCACCTATGACATTAACTGTTTCCTTCATTTGATATGAACCTCCAACTATGTAAATGAAACTCCAATCTTAACTTTCCCAAATTTCAAACCATCTTGCATTATATACTACGTTAGTAAAATAATAAAGTTTTAAATGTACGTCAACAAACTATTTTGTTCAACTAAAGACATCACAATAGAAAAGAGTGAGCCATTTGGCCCACCCTTAACCTTGCTTCTCTTCCTTGTAGTCACATTCGACGCATTGCACCTGGACACCCTTTTTAAGCTTCTTCTCAACAAGAAGATTCTCACATTTCGGACAGCTGCGCGGCAACGGTTTGTCCCAAGAAATAAAATCACATTCAGGGAATCGATCACACCCATAAAAAATCCTGCGTTTTTTACTTTTTCTTTCTATTATATTTCCTTCTTTACAGCTTGGGCACTTTACACCAACCTCTTTAACAATGGCTTTCGTATTTCTGCAATCCGGAAAATTACTGCAGGCCATAAATTTCCCGTACCGGCCCATTTTAAATACCATTGGATTTCCACACTGCTCACAATCTTCCCCAGCTGGTTCATCCTTAATTTCTACTTCTTGCATTTCTTTTTCTGCTATTTTTAAATGCTTTTCAAAATCTCCGTAAAAGTCATCGATAATCTGCACCCAATTGACTTTTCCTTCTTCGATATGGTCAAGATCTTTTTCCATTTTTGCTGTAAACTCTACATCAAGTATATCAGGAAAAAACTCTAGAATTAATTCTAATACAATTTCTCCAAGTTCTGTAGGTACGAACCTTTTATTATCCAAAGCAACATAGCCGCGCTTTTGGATTGTATCCAACGTTGGCGCAAATGTAGACGGACGCCCAATTCCAAGCTCTTCTAACGTCTTTACAAGCCTTGCCTCCGTATACCTTGGCGGCGGCTGAGTAAAATGCTGCTTCGGTTCAATATCTTTCTTTAAAATAGTATCCCCTTCTTGGAGATCAGGGAGCATTTTATCCTTTTCTTCAGACGTATCATCTGTACCTTCTATATATACCTTCATAAATCCAGGAAACTTAACTTTTGAACCTGTCGCTCTGAAAAGAACCTCTTCATTTTTCAAATCAACGCTCATTGTATCCATAATCGCAGCTGACATTTGACTTGCAGTGAAACGTTCCCAAATAAGCCGGTAAAGCCGAAGCTGATCTCTTGATAAATATTCTTTTAAGCTATTCGGTTCTTTCAAAATACTAGTTGGACGAATTGCCTCATGTGCATCCTGAGTATTCGATTTTTTCTTTTCCTTCTTCTTTTCCGTTGGCAAGAACTCTTTTCCGTATGACTGTTCAATATATTGGGATGCCTCAGTCTGGGCGATTTCAGAAATACGGGTGGAATCCGTTCGCATATAAGTGATTAAACCGACTGTTCCTTCCTTGCCAAGGTCAATGCCTTCATAGAGCTGCTGCGCAAGCATCATCGTTTTCTTTGCACGAAAGTTTAATTTCCGTGCTGCTTCCTGCTGCAAGGATGAGGTAGTAAACGGTGCAGCCGGGTTTCGTTTTCGTTCTTTTTTTGTAACAGATGAAACTTGGAATTCGTTCCCCTTCATCTTGCTTAGGACGCGATCTACTTCTTCCTTTGAATGCAGGTCAAGCTTTTCATTCCCAATCCCATAAAAGCTAGCTTCAAAGTTTTCTTTGCCTTTTAAAAAGTCACCATCAATGGACCAATATTCTTCAGGAACAAACGCTTTAATTTCCTTCTCCCTGTCAATGATTAATCGAACGGCAACTGATTGAACTCTCCCAGCACTTAAACCTTTCTTTACCTTCTTCCATAATAACGGACTAATATTATAGCCAACTAGGCGGTCAAGCAGCCTTCTTGCCTGCTGTGCATCAACAAGATCCATATTTATTGGACGGGGATGCTTAAAGGATTCTTTAATGGCATCCTTCGTGATTTCATTAAATACTACACGGCAATCAGAGGTAACATCCATATTCAAGCTGTGGGCTAAATGCCAAGCAATAGCCTCTCCTTCACGATCCGGGTCGGCTGCAAGATAGATTTTCTTAGCTTTTTTTGCAGCAGTCTTTAATTCTTTTAAGATTGGGCCTTTCCCTCGAATAGTTATATACTTTGGCTCAAATTGTTTTTCAACATCGACACCCATTTGGCTTTTAGGTAGGTCTCTAATATGCCCCATAGAAGCTTTTACTTTATATTTTTTTCCTAGGTAACGCTCAATCGTTTTCGCCTTCGCTGGCGACTCAACGATTACAAGAAACTCTGACATCAATAGTCCTCCTTAAGAGGGATTTTTAATAAATTTAACATTCAAAATTCTCTTTGTATTCTCTCTAATTTTATGAAATTTCAGATCAACATTTGTTTCTATATATTCACAAATGATAATAGCAAATTTACCCATTTAAACTTAGCTGTAACCAATTTTGTATAGAAATGTATAATCATTTAATTAACAGCATGAAATTCTCCATTATTATTGTACATATATTACATATTTGTCAAACATAATCGTAATGTTTCGAAAGCGCTTTTATACTTTAACACATATCTAAGTATAAATCTAAAGAATAGGTTTTTTAGAAATTATACAGCAATTTATTAAAAATAATACATAAAGATTAATATATGAATTCGTCTAAAATATCTTCCGGCACATTGATCAATTTCGCTCCGAGCTGAATGAGCTCATTTGTGCCAGCCGAAAACGCACTAAATATACTCCCAGGCAAGGCGAACACCTCTCTCCCCTCCTGTACAGCAAAGTTGGCAGTAATCAATGACCCACTCTTCCTTTTAGCCTGAACAACAAGTGTTCCCCTGCTTATTCCACTTATAATTCGATTTCTCATCGGAAATTGCCATTTGTCTGGTTTAGTATGTGGGGGGTATTCTGATATAATTAACTGATTTTTCATCATTTCTTCAGCTAGGTCTTTATTTGTTTTTGGATAAATATTAAATAAACCTCCAGCAATTACACCGATCGTACGCCCATCATTTCGAATAGCTGTATGATGAGCAATCGCATCAATTCCCATTGCTAGACCACTGACAATGACAATTCCTTTCTCTATTAATTTTGGCAATAAGTAATTTATTGCATTTTCACCGTACTCAGTGTACTCTCTTGAACCAACAACAGCTAACAGATTGTCTTTTTTTAATAAACTTATATCCCCTTTTGCATAAATAACCCATGGAGGCTGATAAGTTTCTTTTAATAATAATGGATATTCATCATCATAAATAGTAATTATTCGAATGTCATTTTGTGAATACTGCTGAATTTGTTCATGGATAAGATCAGAATGAAGGTCATTAAGAGTTGTTAAGGTGGCGGATTTTTGAAGGATTAAATCACTGAATGAATGGTGATAGAGAGATTTGAGCTGTGGATCAATTTTTAAAATATGATAAATCGTTTTCCAGCCTATACCTCTGCAATGATGCAAATGAACTAGCCTTTTTGTAAAATTGTCCATTGGGTCCTCCTATATAATTGAATGGATTGAATTTGAGGGGAATATCAAGGAGAAAGATGCATAAATAGTCCCCCTTTTAAAGGGGGACTAAACACTTTAAGTAATAATTCGATAATTAATGTGTTTTACATTTGTCATAAAGGCCCTTTTCTTTAAGAACCTTAATTAGTGTTTCACCCATTACAGATGGCGTATCTGCCACTTCAATGCCGCATTCGTTCATCACACGGATTTTCTCATCAGCAGTACCTTTTCCGCCTGAAATGATTGCACCAGCATGCCCCATACGCTTTCCAGGAGGTGCAGTGCGTCCGCCAATAAAGCCAACTACAGGCTTCGTCATATTGGCTTTGACCCACTCAGCTGCTTCTTCTTCAGCTGTTCCGCCAATTTCACCAATCATGATCACAGCATATGTTTCCGGATCTTCATTGAATGCTTTTAAAACATCGATAAAGTTTGTTCCGTTAACCGGATCGCCACCAATACCAACAGCTGTAGTTTGTCCTAATCCAGCTTCAGTTAATTGATGAACCGCTTCGTAAGTTAATGTTCCAGATCGAGAAACTACACCTACATGTCCTTTTGTATGAATGTAGCCTGGCATAATGCCAATCTTACATTCATCAGGAGTAATCACACCTGGACAGTTTGGTCCTACTAAGCGAGTTTTCTTGCCTTCCATATATCGTTTCACTTTAACCATATCTAGTACAGGAATATGCTCCGTAATACAGATGGCTAAATCCAATTCTGCATCCACAGCTTCCAAAATCGCGTCAGCAGCAAATGGAGCTGGAACGTAAATAACAGAAGCGGTTGCGCCAGTAGCTTTTACTGCTTCTTGTACTGTATTGAATACAGGCACTCCCTCTACTTCAGAACCGCCTTTTCCTGGTGATGTTCCTCCGACAATTTTTGTACCGTATTCAAGCATTTGTTTTGTATGAAAAAGGGCTGTTGAACCCGTAATCCCTTGTACAATAACCTTTGTATCTTTATTAATAAAAACGCTCACGTCAATTCCCCTTTCTTATCGCAAATCGCTTAGCCAACTAAGGAAACAATTTTTTGTGCGCCGTCAGCCATAGACTCTGCCGCAACAATCTCAATATCAGATTCTGCTAGAATTTTCTTCCCTAAGTCTACATTCGTACCTTCTAAACGTACGACTAATGGTACTTGTAAGCCTACTTGCTTAGCAGCTTCAACAACACCTGTTGCGATAACGTCGCATTTCATGATTCCGCCAAAGATATTTACGAAAATACCTTTTACATTTGGATCAGAAAGAATAATTTTGAATGCTTCTGTAACCTTTTCTGCAGTCGCACCGCCCCCAACATCAAGGAAGTTAGCCGGATCACCGCCATAATGCTTAATGATATCCATTGTTGACATCGCTAAGCCTGCACCGTTAACCATACAGCCAATATTACCATCTAATGAAATATAGCTTAGGTCATATTTAGACGCTTCGATTTCTTTCGCATCTTCTTCTTCAAGATCACGATATTCAAGAACATCTTTTTGTCGGTATAATGCATTTGAATCAAAGTTTAATTT
This sequence comes from Cytobacillus massiliigabonensis, assembly GCF_900199725.1. Lineage (GTDB taxonomy): Bacteria > Bacillota > Bacilli > Bacillales > Cytobacillaceae > Cytobacillus > Cytobacillus massiliigabonensis. Next base: position 156,621 of record NZ_LT904902.1, read on the forward strand.
TGCATCCAATGCCATGACTTTTCCGTCACCAGTGACAACTAAAGGATTAATTTCAGCAATTGAGCAATCCTTTTCAATGTAAGCCGTATATAAGCTCATCATGAACTTAACAGCCTGTCCAACTAGCTCTTTCGGAATATTGATATTGAATGCGATTCGGCGTGCTTGATACGCGCTTAATCCAACAACTGGGTCAATTTCTTCTTTGAAAATTTTCTCAGGTGTCTTTTCTGCTACTTCTTCAATTTCTGTTCCGCCTTCTTCAGAAGCCATAAGCACAACTCGTGAAGTTGCACGGTCTAGTACTAAACCAATATAGTATTCTTTTTTAATATCGCAGCCCTCTTCTATTAGCAGGCGCTTAACTTCTTTACCTTCTGGACCTGTTTGGTGCGTAACAAGTGTTTTGCCAAGAATTTCATTAGCATATGTACGAACTTCATCTAAATTTTTCGCAACTTTAACACCGCCAGCCTTCCCGCGGCCGCCAGCATGAATTTGTGCTTTTACTACACAAACCTCTGTGCCTAATTCTTTAGCCGCTTCAACAGCTTCTTCAACCGTGAATGCAACTTTTCCGTTTGGTACTGCTACCCCGTATTTTCTGAGGATTTCTTTACCTTGGTACTCATGGATATTCATTTCCCATCCTCCTATAAACTCTTTACAAAAAATAGACTGCGCTTTCATTTTATAAAACTACACAAACCTTGTCCACCTTTATTAGGGAAATATTATATTTCTTTTAAAATTTCTAAAATTTAGAAACCAAATAATCCTCTCTTTATTACAATATTCACTTGTTAAAGCAGAGAAATTATTTTTTTAATATATAAAAAGGAAGGGATATCGTTTAAAACGAATCCCACAGAATGAACATTATTATAGATCATATATATAATCATCTAGCTATTTTTTTGCAGCTTGGTCAGTACGATAAATAAAGGCAAAGATCTCGGCTACAGCTTGATAAAGCTCCTCTGGAATTTGCTCATTTATTTCTAGCTTGCTAAGAAGTTCCACTAAGGAAGGATCCTCTTGAATTGGAATGTGATGTTCCTTTGCTTGTCCAAGGATGTTTTCAGCAACCAAGCCCTTCCCCTTTGCAATCACTCGGGGGATATCATGTCCAAATTTATTATATGATAATGCCACTGCCTCTTTCCGCAAATGCTTTTCCTGCTTCATATTCGAAAATCAACCCCATTTACATGACTCATTTGAGAAGGTACAGAAATGTTCGTCTTCAATTTTTTCACATTCTCATCTTTTGGTTTTTCAAAAACTATAGATGATAGATGGTAATTGATTTTTGCTAAATTTTCCTTTAAATGAGTGATGAAAGGAGCGGAGAGCAGTCGCAAATCAGCCCGCTCATTAATTATTGAAATATTCATTACCCTGTTCTGCACCTGTAAATCAACGACTGTTTCTTTTAATTGATTCAGATTAAGATAGAAAAGTACACGGCAAAAATTCGGATCAATCTTGCCATTTTCCATTTTCCTCCCACTCCATTGCATCGTTAAGTCAGATTTCATCTCCCAAAAAGACATTGGAACTTGAAATACATATTGCTGAAGCGGTCCTACCTCTTGTGAGAGCACCTGAAACCCTGTTATTTTGAATAAAAGCTTCTCTGCTGCATCTTTTATTGCTGGTGAGACTTCCTCGGACAATAACCGCATTAGAAGCGGTTTAAGCGTTTCTGCTTTGCTGACAGCATCCCCTTCTGGGCTTTTCAGCACACTTAATAGTTCATGTTCATAAGAAAGACCGATTGAATGGATTAAATGTTTGATTTGATCCTTTACTGCGTGAGAATTATCCCACTGCATGCCTGCTATTTTTACCTCATTTTTCATTTGATTTATGAGTGTTTGTTCTTCATTCGATAGACTTTTAGGCAATTTATCCTGATCCATGTAAAGCATGTTATCCAGCTTTGAAAATGACGAAGGCGATTGGTTTAAAATGGAAAGAATCTGCTTCCATCCTGTGGGACGATTCGATGCTTCCATCCTGTCCGTTTCTTGTGCTAGCACTAGAAAAATGTTTTTTGCAATCGCCTTCGTATCCATTTCATTTAAAGGTGGAGCAAAATTTGAGCTCCTTATATCCGACAGGACTTTCTGGATCTCACTAAGTGCTCTCGATGCCATTCCTTCGTTCACATCATTTTTTAGTAAATTTTGAAGCTTTGTTAATGATAAAATAAGTTCCTCCCTGCTGCCTATACGCATGTTCTTGGCTAGTTCAGCAATAATATTCGATGCCGGATTGCTCTTCGTTTGCTCTGTTTCTGCTTTTGCCCATTTTTCAAGAGCCTGCTGAACCATACTTTCTTCGCTCGCATTCGGAGAGATGAATCCAGTATTTTGCAAGAAATGAAAGGCTGTTTTAGATTTTTGCGAATCCGCTGAACTAAGCCACTCTTTTACAAGCTTCATTAGTGCAATATTGCTCATCTTTTCTTTTTCCGTCATCGTCATTTCTGTTAATAATGCTGATAGCTTAATAACAGATTCAGTTGGCATTTCACCCTTTAATTGAGTTAATAGATTCTCCATTAACAAGGTCATTGGTTCATTTTTCAGAATAGAAGTCAGAGATTGATAAACATCCTTTGTAAAAGGGAGCTGCTTTGCCAGCAATAATCTAATGCCCTCTAATCCTTCCTGAAAAGAGTCGCTGCTTTGCAGCCAATCAGCTGCCATATGTATTGTATCCTTTGTAATAGGAAGCTGTTCTTTTAAGAAGAATTGGAGCAAGGAGATATTTTCTTTTGTAACTGGAAGATTCAACTGCTTTAATAGATTCTCTATCCCCGGCTGCTTCCCATTTAAACCAGGTGATTCCAATACTTTAAGCTGTACCTGTCCTTCAACGGATTGAACCTGAAAAAAATGGCGGTCATTAACTGAGAGACCTACTTCTAATTGAGCAATAATCTTTTGAGAGCCAACCTGCACTTCAGCCATCTGATTCGGAAAGAGTTTTAAAACCTTGCCGCTAATTATCTGCCCTGGCCGAAAGGTAAGGTTTTTATTAGCCGTTATTTTTTCTTGCATGATTATATCCTGAACGATATTCGAAGTTCGCACGCTGTCACCTTCTTCCTATTTCCAATCCTTCTTTTTATTTTCCCACATACTCCTTTATTGGAGAAAAGCTTTTTCGATGATAGGGGGTAATGCCAAATTTCCGAATGGCAGCAAGATGTTCTTTCGTACCGTAGCCCATATGTTTACCAAACCCATATTCAGGATATTCCTTGCCTATATTAATCATTAACCGGTCGCGAGTGACCTTAGCAATGATTGATGCAGCTGCAATGGATATACTTTTTGCATCACCTTTAATAATTGCTTCGGATGGATAGGGTGTGTTGAGTTTTACTGCATCTATTAGAAGAAAATCAGGCTGAACATTTAAATGGACAATTGCTGCTGTCATTGCCTTCTTCGTTGCTTCATATATATTTATGCGATCAATCTCATCGACATCAATCATTCCAACACTAATAGCCGTTGCTCGGGATTGAATGATTTCAAAATATTCTTCACGCTTTTGCTCTGAAAGTTTTTTTGAGTCATCAAGACCAGGTAAATAAAAATCAGCTGGAAGAATAACGGCAGCTGTTACAACAGGTCCTGCGAGCGGACCTCTTCCTACTTCATCGACCCCTGCAATATGCTGATGCCCAAGATTTCTGTATTTCTTTTCATACTTCGTCATTAGCACATGTTTTTCATGCGATTTTTTTTCTTCTTCCATCTGTCGATGCCACTTTTTTAATAACTGCTGAACACCCTTCCGTTCATCATTGGCTAGTAATTCAATAAATGAATCATCTAAGCCATTCTTTGCTATTAATTTTTCTTCAATTTCACGAATGCTAATTTTCCCCATAATTTTTTCCCTTCGATTTCTATATCCTATGTATCGGCAATTCATCAAAAAAATGAAGGCCTTCTAAAAGGAGAAGGCCTTAAGTGCTACATTACAATTATTGCTCACTGGATATTTCTAATAAGTCCTCTGGGCGTTCCAAAGTAATTGCTCCTAATTTCTCTGTCCGAAATTCTCTAATGACTAATTCTGTTACCTTGTCATAATCAATCTCGCCTCGTCCCATGAGGCATCCCCTGACCTTTCCAATTTCATCAAACAAATCAACAATATCTTCAGGAATACCTTCTATTTGAAATCTCTCTTTCAATCGGTCAGGATAATTTTTTTCAAGAAAACGCAGGGCATATACGGCAATGTCCTGTAAGTTTAAAATTGTATCCTTTATTGCTCCAGTCAGCGCCAGTTTTAGACCAACCTCTTGATCTTCAAACTTCGGCCATAAAATCCCCGGTGTATCAAGCAATTCTAATTCCTTCCCTACCTTAATCCACTGCTGCGCTTTCGTTACTCCAGGAGTGTTTCCTGTTTTAGCAATATTTTTCTTAGCAAGTCTGTTAATTAGCGTAGATTTTCCAGCATTCGGAATTCCCACAATCATAGCACGTATCGCTCTAGGTCTCACACCCTTTGCTCTCATGCGATCAAATTTCTCTTGCAATATCTCTTCAGATGCAGCAACAATTTCCTTCATCCCTTGTCCTGCTTGAGAGTTTATTGCTAGAGCTTTTATCCCTTTCGCTTGAAAATATTTAATCCATTTCTTTGTCGCTTCTTTATCTGCCATGTCCGCTTTATTTAGAAGAACTAATCTTGGTTTATGCTGAATGATTTCATCGATCATTGGATTTCGAGAGGAATATGGGATTCTAGCATCGACAAGTTCAAAGATGATGTCTACTAGTTTTAGTTTTTCTGTTACCTGCCTGCGGGCTTTCGCCATGTGACCTGGAAACCATTGAATGGTCAAGGCTGCCACCTCCATTTATTAAATTTGAAGTTTTAAACTTTGAATAATGGTACTTTTTGAGGAGAGAGATGAGAGGCTGATGAGAAGCAAACAGTCTTGAACTAGTTGCTTCTCATCGTTTATTTTACAATACGAATATCTTCTATTGGCCAATAAATAATCCCTGTATTCCCGAGTACTTTTTCCATTGGAACTGCCCCTATATGACGGCTATCCTTACTGTATCTGCGATTATCACCCATAACAAAAAGATGACCTTCAGGAACCGTTTCCGATCCTATTTTTTCTTCAAGAGTAAATGGCTCAGTTAATGGACCATCAATCACTTGTTTCTTGTACTCATCAAGATATGGTTCTTCATAAGCTTTTCCATTCACATAAAGCGTGTCATCTTTATATTCGATTCGATCACCTGGTAGACCAATGACTCTCTTTATGTAATCTTTATTTTCAGGTGCATGAAAAACAATGATATCGAATCGCTCAGGCTTGCCAATTTTATAACTGAACTTGTTAACAATCATCCGATCCTGATCATGCAATGTTGGCATCATCGACAGTCCATCGACTACTATTGGTGCAAATAAAAAATATCGGATAACTGCCGCTAACAATACCGCAATAACAAGTGCCTTTGTCCATTCCCACAGTTCATTTTTCTTCTTAGCCATGAATTCCCCACCAATCTCTTGTAAAAAATATCCATTTAAAAACAATTCGCTTTAAATGGGATCGTTAATACCTCTATTATATATTACAAAAATCTCACTAAAAAATCAGGATAGGAGCCTTATAATATTTATTATTTATCAATTATGTAAATTTATTTGCTAAGAAAAAGGAGCTTGATGAACAAGCTCCTTTCTGCTCTTCTTATTATCGAATTTCTTTAATACGAGCTTTTTTACCACGTAGGTTACGTAGGTAATAAAGTTTCGCACGGCGTACTTTACCGCGGCGGATAACTTCAAGCTTCGCAATCTTTGGTGTGTGTACAGGGAATGTACGCTCAACGCCTACACCGTAAGAAATCTTACGAACTGTGAAAGTTTCGCTGATTCCACCACCACGACGCTTAATCACAACTCCTTCATACACCTGAATACGCTCACGTGTTCCCTCAACAATACTTACGTGTACACGTACAGTATCACCAGGACGGAAAGCAGGAAGGTCCGTACGAAGTTGTTCTTTTGTGATCTCTTCGATTAATTTATGCATCGTTTTCAACTCCTTCCAGCAGATGCTCTTGCACATCATTTCTTTCAATTGCAGCGGAACATCTTTATAAGACAAAAACTGAAGTCGTGTAGAGGCAGCATCTATCCCCACTTGGGTCTAATCCACTTCGCTTTTCTTCCAGCCTAAGTCACAAAAAGTATTGTAACACACATAGAAAACAACTTCAATGCTATTTACTCTCTTTTTTGATTTCTTCCAGCCATTTTTTCTGAATATCGGTTAATTCCACATACTCGAGTAAATCCGGTCTTCTAAGTATTGTCCTTCTTAATGATTCTTTCGACCGCCATTCATCAATAAGGCGATGGTTGCCAGAAATAAGAACGTCAGGTACCTTCATTCCTCTGAAGTCTGCTGGACGTGTATAATGAGGGTGTTCTAATAAACCCGTACTAAACGAGTCACTTAAATGAGATTCTTCTTTTCCCAGCACACCAGGAAGGAGACGAACAACACTATCGATGACAACCATTGCACCGAGCTCTCCTCCTGTGAGAACAAAATCACCAATGGAAATTTCATCAGTCACCACATGCTCCCGAATCCTTTCATCGTAGCCCTCATAATGGCCGCAAACAAAAATAAGGTGATCTAAATTGGCTAGTTCTTCTGCTTTTTTTTGAGTATATTTCTCCCCTTGCGGACAAAGGAGAATCACTCGAGGGACTGAAGCGCTTTTTTCACGTAAATCAGCAACTGCATCAAAAATAGGCTGAGGCTTTAATACCATTCCAGCTCCTCCCCCATACGGGTAATCATCAACCGTTTGATGCTTATTATCAGCATACGCTCTAAAATTCACAACATTGTATTCCACCGCATTATTTTCTGCCGCTCTTTTTAAGATTGAGTGGCCGAAAACTCCCTCAAACATTTCTGGAAAAAGAGTCAAAACATCTATTTTCATCATGAAAGCAGCCCTTCAATCGGATCAATGACCACACTTTTTCCCTTTACATCTACTTGTTTCACTACATCTTCTATATAGGGAATCAAAATATCTTTCCCGCCTTTACCTTTGATCACCCATACATCATTTGCCCCTGGTGAAAGGATCTCACGGATTTTTCCAATTTCCTCCCCTTCTAAGGTAGTAACAGCGCATCCAATGATTTCATGATAATAAAATTCATCCTCTTCAAGCTGACCGAGCTGGTCTTCAGATATTTTTAAAATGCCGCCCTTCATCTTTTCGATATCATTTATATTTTCATACCCTTCAAAAGTAAGCAAATCAAATGACTTATGTGTACGGTGTGATTTGATTTTTAGTTCGATGGGGGCATTCGAGTCAGGCATAAATAAAGTTAATTTGTTCCCAGGTTTGTATCGTTCGTCAGCAAAATCTGTTTTTGAAATAACCCTTGCCTCTCCTTTTATTCCATGGGTGTTTACGATCTTACCGACATTAAACCATTTTTCCATCCCATATTTCACCTCTAACGTATTTCATCAATGATGCCATCTTTTATTATGATCGTCTTTTCTTTTTGCACCGTTTCCCAGCGATCTCCCACTTCAATATCGATAATGGCATTTACTTCTTTTTCTTTCAACTCGCTGCCTAGTGGTAGTATATGTAATTGTTCAATTTGAAAATCGAGCAGTTTTATTTTCTCTTGGCGCTTTTCGATCTCTCTCTCGAAATGGACTTTTATATTGCTTGGTTGAAACCTTTTCGTTTTTTCTAGTTTTTTGAATTCAAATTGAAGCTGTTCACGCTCTTTTGTTAGCTGCTGTTTATTTTTCTCATAGCCCTCTAGCAGGACCAATTTACTTTTCTCCGTAAGAACTTGCCTTACTGCGACAGTTTGAAGTATTTTCAACAGACAACGCCTCCTAAGGGCTGTAATCGTGTCTAGCTTACATTTGTTCTACATAATAGCTTTAATTCATAATTTGAAAAAAAGGAGGGTTAGAAACCCTCCTTTTTCCACTTTTCTTATTGTCCAGCTGCAGCGCCTAGCCCCTCGAGGTCATAAGCCAATCTGCCAAGAAGGTTAAAGTACAACCTTCTCACCAGCTCGTCTTATGCTTGTCGGGGCTGACCAAGCCGCTTTCGCTTTTCTTATTGTCCAGCTGCAGCGCCTAGCCCCTCGAGGTCATAAGCCAATCTGCCAAGAAGGTTAAAGTACAACCTTCTCGCCAGCTCGTCCTATGCTTGTCGGGGCTGACCAAGCCGCTTTCGCTTTTCTTATTCACTAATCTCTAAGAAGATTTTCTTCTGTTGTGATGATCCTGCTGCATAAACAACAGTTCGTATTGCTTTCGCAACGCGCCCCTGCTTCCCAATTACTTTCCCCATGTCAGTCTTGTTGACAGAAAGCTGATAGGTCACGCGATTTTCTTCTTCAAGAACATTTACTTGAACATCTTCCGGAAAATCAACAAGGGGCTTCACAATCGTTTCGATAAGTTCTTTCATTTGTTTATGAATTACTTACCGTTTTTTGCGTTATGGAATTTTTCCATAATGCCTTGTTTAGAGAAAAGGTTTCGAACTGTATCTGATGGCTTCGCACCAGTTTGAAGCCATTTAAGAGCTAACTCTTCATTAATATCAACGATTGCAGGCTCTGCAACTGGATTGTAAGTTCCTACTGTTTCAATGAAACGTCCATCACGTGGTGAACGAGAATCAGCTACTACGATACGATAAAAAGGAGATTTTTTTGCTCCCATACGTTTTAAACGAATTTTTACTGCCATTTTAATAAGCACCTCCGAATAGTTTCACACAAGATAGTATATTATCAGATTCCTAAATAGTTTGTAAAGGTTTTTTTCTTTACAGTTAAAATTTTTTTCATCTTTCACCTAAAAAGGATTGAATGGCAGCTTAAATCCACCTTTTTTCTTTCCTTTTGGTGAGCCGCCTGTCATTTGTTTCATCATCTTTTTCATATCTTCAAACTGCTTAAGCAAACGATTCACTTCAGGTACGGTTGTACCGCTTCCCTTAGCTATTCGTTTGCGACGGCTTGCATTAATCGTTTCAGGATGAATCTTTTCATCCTTTGTCATCGATTGAATGATTGCTTCTACATGGTTGATCTGTTTTTCATCCACTTGAAGATTATTTAAGCCTTTTATTTTGTTAGCGCCTGGCATCATTTTCAGAAGTTCGTCCAGCGGTCCCATACTGCGAACCTGACCTAATTGTTCCAGGAAATCATCGAATGTAAATGATGCATTTCGAAATTTTTGCTGCATTTCCTTGGCTTTTTCTTCATCTACATTTGCCTGGGCTTTCTCAATAAGGGTAAGAACATCACCCATTCCTAGTATCCGTGAAGCCATACGTTCCGGATGAAAAGGCTCGAGAGCGTCTAATTTTTCTCCTAGACCAACAAATTTAATTGGTGTTTCAGTAACTGCACGGATTGATAAAGCTGCTCCTCCGCGAGTATCTCCATCTAGCTTTGTCAGCACAACACCTGTTAGTCCCAGCTGTTCATTGAAGCTTTTGGCCACATTAACAGCATCTTGTCCAGTCATCGCATCAACGACTAGGAAGATCTCATCCGGTTTAGAGAGCTCTTTAATTTCTTTAAGCTCATCCATTAAAGCTTCATCCACATGCAAACGGCCAGCTGTGTCGATAAGAACATAATCATTATGATCTTCTTTCGCGTTTGCAATTGCCTGCTTTGCTATTTCAACTGGACTTACTTGGTCACCGAGTGAAAATACAGGCATATTTAATTGCTTCCCAAGTGTTTCAAGCTGTTTAATCGCAGCTGGACGATAAATATCTGCTGCAACAAGCATAGGATTACGGTTGTATTTCTTGCGGAGTAAATTAGCTAGCTTACCAGTTGTTGTTGTTTTACCTGCACCTTGTAAACCAACCATCATAATCACGGTTGGCGGTCGGTTAGAGACGGCAATTTTGCTTTGTTCTCCACCCATTAACTCAGTAAGCTCTTCCTTAACAACCTTAATAACCTGCTGTCCAGGCGTTAAGCTCTTTAGAACTTCCTGACCAACAGCTCGTTCACTTACCTTTTTAACAAACTCTTTGACGACCTTAAAGTTAACATCCGCCTCTAATAGGGCAAGACGAACTTCACGCATCATGTCTTTTACATCCGCTTCATTAATCTTCCCTTTGCCGCGGATCTTCTGGATTGTATTCTGCAGTCGGTCGGCTAATCCTTCAAATGCCATCTTGCCGCCTCCTAATCTAATTTCTCAAGCTCAGCTACTGCATTGATTATTGCTTTGTTTTCAGGATTGTCTTTCTCGATCATTTCCTTTATTTTGACAAGCAGCTTACTTCGCTCTTGAAATTTCTGAAATAATAACAGCTTCTCTTCATACTCTTCAAGCATTGCTTCAGTTCGTTTAATATTGTCGTAAACCGCTTGTCTACTAACATCGTATTCCTCTGCAATCTCTCCAAGTGAAAAATCATCCAGGTAATAAAGGGACATATAGCTTCGCTGCTTAGGAGTCAACAACGATTGATAAAAATCGTAAAGATAATTCATTCTCGTTGTCTTTTCTAACATCCCTACTCCCCCTTGTTAAGTGAAAAGCCTTTACAATAGTTAGTTTACCTAGAAGAACATTACATGTCAATAGAAAAGCGGAGGCGACTAGTTCTTCCGCTTTTTCGCTTCCAGCAGTCTATTCATTCGTTCTGCACGTTCTTCAGGTGTAACAATCTCCTCTGGCTTTTTCCGTTTTTTTCTTTTGCTTGCAGCTAACTGCTTCTCCTCGGATTGCCTATCCTGTTTTTCCTGGTTGTCCTCAGCTCTGTTCGCTGTAATTTGCTTTCTATTATGCGATTTACTTTTTAATTGAACACTGCCTTCCTTTTCTTTTAATTTTGGTATTTTATTATTTACAGAGTGGCTGATAATACGAACTAACCCAAAACGACGGACGGCTATTTCGATAAAAAATAGCAGAAATGCAGTTAAAATGAGCCATTGGCTAATGGGCTGTTTTTGATGACTTTGCTGATTAAGCGGCCTGAATGTATCCTTTTCAGAAATTAGCTCTTTTCCACCAGTGAGGTTCGATAATTCTTTGAGCAGCTTTTCATTAGGTCCATTTAATAAATATTCATCTGAATATGGAAGTGTAAAGCCAGTTTGATACGTATGAACAGCCCCGTTTTGATCGGTTTGCTTCACACTAAGAAAAAACATTCCAGTGCGGTTTGGTATAGCTAACTCATATTTACCTGGTGCGACTAGCTTTGTATTTGAATCTATTTCTTCTCCATCTTCCGAAACAATCGCAGCTTCAATTGGGAGTGTTTGGTTATTTACTGATTCCAGGTCTATTATCGGATTTCCATTTTTCTTATCAATAGAAATTCGATATGGTTCACTTTCATATTGGGGCAAAGTTTTCGTTACCATTTGATTAATAAATGATGCCCAGTTTTCCCAATGAGCCCAATCCCCAGACCATTTTCCAGAAAAGTCAGAAGTAAAAGCAATTGTATGTCCCATCCCATACTGCCATTCAGCAAGCACTGGATCATCTTTTTCACTGCTAATTGGAACTTGTGCTCGTGACTTGGGTGTTGTTGCAATATACGCATTCATCTTTGGAACCCCTTGCTTGAATAAAGGGGACAAATCGGGATTGCCTTGGATCTTTGGGAAGAATGGATGATCTTCTATATACGTCCTTGTTGCCATTACTGTTTCGCGTGAAAGAATACTTGGGATAACCGATGAATCTGTGACATCATAAAAACGACCTGTACCCATGGACGCCAAGTCTTCCAGCAGACCTCTATCCGCATCCTGCCCAAGGGCTACCGTCGATAAGGTAATATTTTTTTCTTTTCCTTCTTCAATCAGTGATTCATAATCCCCGCCTGACGATGATTGACCATCAGTCAATAAGATAATATGCTTTCGCTGCAGGCTTCGTTCCTCCAACTCTTCATAGGCCATTTCAAGTGAGGAATAAATTTCTGTCCCTCCCCCAGGTGTTACAGAGCGAATTTTATCCGCGGCTTTCTTTTTATCTTTCAAAGCATTAGTTTCAACAATTACCCATGGCCGGTCATCAAAAGCGATAAATCCTAGCGTATCTTCCTCTCGCAGCAATTCAACAGACCTTGCTGCTGCTTCTTTTGCAAGCGCAAGCTTATTTCCGGACATACTTCCAGATCGGTCCATCACAATGACTAATCCAAGAGAAGGCATCTCTTTTTTCCCTTTAATATCCATATCAACGGGCAGAAGCTTTTCAATCGGTGTCTTAAAATATCCTCCAAGTCCAAAGCTCTCTTCTCCGCCAGCCATGACAAATCCTGTTCCAAATTCCTTTACTGCTTTTTCAATAAGATTCATTTGCTTCTCAGAGATTAAAGTAGCTGGAATATTATTAAACACAATCGATTGATATTGGATAAAACTAGACAGTTCAGTTGGTAGCTTTTCAGGAGGAATGGTTTCCGTTTCAACCCCAGAACCACTAAGGATTGATTCAAGGTTCCCCCCATTCATCCCTTGAACGATAAGGACTTTCGGAGTTCCTTTTACATTTGTGATAGCATGAAGAATGTTATTTTCAATAAAGCTATCATTTTCCGCAGAAACCTCACCTTTATAAACGGACAAGCCTGATGTATCTGCATGATGTGAAAAGGTATAAACATTTTTTCCTTCTTTCACATCAACCGTTTCCTTTAGAATTTCATGATTATTGGCCGAAAGCCGAATGATTGCCTTCTTATTCGCATTGCTGTTGATCGTAAATGAAACAGGTGCTTTCTCCCCTTTATATAGTGAAGGAGGAACATTCAGTTCAGTCAACGATATATCTTCATTTACCTGATTTTTTAAAAGTACGTAATCAAGCTCGATTTTTCTATTTTTTAATAGTTTCGCAGCTTCACTGCTGTCACCTGTTGTTTCATTTCCATCTGTAAGAAGGACTATTCTTCCGCTTGTATCTCTTGGAATTAAAGATGCGGCAAATTGGATTCCGGCTTCTAAATTTGTCTCCGTTTCCATTATCTTACTGTTAATTTCATTAATAGCGGTCTTTTGATTACGCACTTGTTGCTCTAATGAGACATTTTCTCCGAATACCGCAACCCCGAAGGCATCTTTTTTCTGTTTTATGTTCACGCTGTTTTCTATCCATTCTATCGCTTCATTTTCGGTCGTTTTCACACTTGCAGAACGGTCAATCAGAAAAATAACAGTCTCCCCATTTATAGGCATTACGACTTGGGGAACAGTCAAGGCGAGAATAAGCATTGTAAACACTATCAATCGAATACCTGCAATCCATCTCGCTTCCATTTTTCTCTCTTTTCTTTCGTTTTTTAAATAGAGAAAAAGAATATAAACAACTGGAAATAGAAATATAAATAGAATAGGAAATTTAAACTCTATACCCACGGCGATATACCTCCCATTCTAAAACAATTAAAACAAAAGCAATGAGAGCTAGCCAAAACCATAGCTGATCATTTGCTCTTTCGTGCTGCCCGTCTGCTTGGAGCTTATTTTCATTTATTACGAAAGAAGGCTCTGTGTTTGCATGCTTTTCTCTATCATCAAGAAGAACAGAAAAGTAGTATACATATTCCCCAGATACAGCTTGATACGTACCTGGATAAATAGGTGCTCGAAAGCTTTCTTTTTTAAGATTGAGGGAATACAAATTTTCGTCTTCATCATTGAAGATTTCCCAGCTCTGACCATCTTCACTTGTATTAAGCCACTTTTCTTCCCCTGGTCCAAAATAGCCCAAAAAAGTTGTTTGCTGTGAAAGCCATTGAAAAGTATTATATAAAAATATAGGAAATCCAGGCTGGAGAGGCCAGTCTGAATCAGCCAATGAAAAATTTATAATAACGATTGGCTGTCCATTTACTTTCCCTTTTTGAATTAATGGAACATCTCCACTGCTAACAATCGTTGACCAGTCGCCCTCTGGTGCTGTCATGGCAGACTCGATATACACTTTTTCGAAATCCACATACTGCAGCAAAGAATCTTCTTCTGTCGTTATCTCTTTCGTCAGTTTCACTTTTTCCCCCTGTTTATTAAAAAACAGGACCGGCTGTTTTGGCAGCTCTAACAATCGGCTTCCTTCCGATACAAAAATTCCGCTCACAGCAAGATCATTCATGATTTCTGCATTTGTTTGCAGCAAATCTGCCCCTATTGTTTGAAATCCTTTAATTGCAAACGAATTTACATTGCCAACCGTATATACCTTTGGGTTCATCTCTGTTTGAATAGAAGCAGAAATATTATCTAATGTATAGCCATCTTCGTTCGTGATCACTCCTTCATAATAGGGCTTCTCCTTTAATTTTGGGATCTGAACCACAGATTGAGCATTGCCCTGAATAGAGATATTCTGCTTAAAGAGAACGTCTTCTTCACTCTTCACGATAAAATGAACGTCTTTTTCCTTATCTGATTGATTTTCAATCACAGCTATGCCTGTTGCTTGATCATTAACAGGTGATACCCCAAATGATGCAAGAGAAAGGTTTTCAATGTGATCACCAACATTATGTACTTCTACATATTGATCCTCCAAAATATGTTCAACTTGTTTTTCTGTCACTTCATCTGAAAAAATATGAACAGATGTATCCTTCCCAGAAGAGAGAGAGGCTGCCAAATGTATCGCTTTTTCTATTTGTTCATGATCATAGGACATTTCTAGGCTACTTACCTGTTGTCGAATAACAGCATGATCCGTTTCTTGACTTAAAAGGATTTCTGGCTTTTCACCAGCTTTTATTAATGTCACTTCCTGTCCCCCAAGACTGTCAACGAGATCGAGCATCTCTTTTTTCCCCTCTTCAAAACGTGTGTTCCCCTTATATTTTGCAGACATCGATGCTGAAGGATCAGCAATTAATATCAAATGCTCCCCCAGCTCAGCTTCCTCAAGCCAAAATGGTCTAACAAGGGAAAATAGGAGAAACAGCAAGGCAAGTAACTGCAGCCAGAATAAAAGATTTTGCTGAAGCTTTTTTAACCATGGAGATGCCTGCCATTCATTTAATACTTGTTTCCATAAAAAATTTGACGATATCGGTTTTTCAACATATTGCTTTCGGAAAAAGTAAAACAAAATAACTGCCGCTATAAAAATACTCAATGTGAAATATATGGGATTTAAAAATTGCATCACTTCACCTCAAATGATTAAGCCATTCCCAGAAAAATCACGAAATAAGACAGATTGCGCATCAGATTGATCAGTCACTAGCACGTATTGACCGCCATATTTAGTAGTCATTGTTTCAAGCTGCTGATTATGCTCCTTCAATCGTTTTATATATGATGCTACAATTGCTTTATTCATGCTTACATTTACTGCAGATTCTGTCTCGCTATCTATTAATCTCATATCCCCCTCATATGGAGGTGTATATTCTTCCATACTCAACACTTGAATAAACCAAATCTCCTGTTTGAATGAGGCCATTTTTTTCAGTAAGTCTTCTATTCCCTCCAATGGCTCAAGCCCATCTGTTATGATGATTGAAAGCTGTTGCTTTTTAGAAATGGTCATCGCTAAATTCTTAAAAAAATCTCCAGTCATTCTGGCTTCTTCAAGCTGCATAATTTCTAAAAAAGTCTTTTTGGCATAGACTGATCCTTTTCTTCTGACTGGCTCAACGACTGCTGAAGAGACAGGAGAAAAAAACAGGCGATCTTCATTATTCAAAACAATATAGCTAAGTGCAGCAGCTACTTGTTTGGCTAGCTCCCACTTTTCATCTATTTTTCTCATTGATGAAGACTGATCAAGATAAATAGCAATCGAAAGCTCCTGCTCATCCAAAAATCTCTTTATATAATGTTTCCCTGTACGTCCATAGACATTCCAGTCAATTTGCCTTACATCATCTCCAGGCTGATACATCCGAAAGTCAGAGAATTCCATAGAGGAACCGAATTTATGTGATTGTCTTGAGCCTTTATGCATGCCTCTTTTTCTTGTTTTCACTTTTAAGCGCTTTTTTTGCAATTTGCTAATCAATGCTTGCAGCTTATCCATTAACTCCTTGCTCCTTGGACAAGATTATTTATAAGATGATCAATAATGTTGTCTGCTTGAACACCATTTGCCTCCCCTTCAAAATTCAAGATCATACGATGTCTTAAAACAGGTTTTGCCACTTGTTTAATATCTCCTATCGATACATGATATCTTCCAAAACAGAGTGCTCTTGCTTTTGCCATGCTGATTAAGCTTTGCAGTCCCCTAGGGCCGCTTCCATATTGTATATATTGCTTTACCACTTCATCTGCCTCCTCTGAATGTGGATGTGTAGACGAAATAATATTTATTGCATAATCGATGATCTCATCAGAAACTAAAATTTCCTTTGCAAGCATTTGCAAGGTTATTACCTC
Source organism: Cytobacillus massiliigabonensis (assembly GCF_900199725.1). GTDB lineage: Bacteria > Bacillota > Bacilli > Bacillales > Cytobacillaceae > Cytobacillus > Cytobacillus massiliigabonensis. The sequence goes on from NZ_LT904902.1 coordinate 173,118, forward strand.
TTCAAGCGACGCGATATTATTTAAATTGTGTGTCTCTATGCCTGTTGTCCTCCGTACAATTTCCCGTAATTCTTCCTTCGAAGGATATTGCACATGAACCTTGCAAATAAAGCGATCTGTTTGGGCTTCTGGCAGCGGGTAGGTCCCTTCCATATCAATTGGGTTTTGGGTGGCAAGAACAAAAAACGGCTTTTCCATTTGTTTCGTTTCACCCATAATGGTCACTGTTTTTTCACCCATTGCTTCAAGCAGTGCGCTTTGAGTTTTCGGGGTGGCACGATTAATTTCATCTGCTAGAATGATATTGGAAAATAATGGACCTTCATGAAAAACAAAGTTTTGTTTTCCTGACTCATCTGGCTGCAGGAGCATCGTCCCTGTAATATCAGAAGGCATAATATCAGGTGTAAATTGAATTCTTGAAAATCCTAAATCCAAGCATTCAGCGATTGTTTTAATGAGCATTGTTTTTCCAAGACCCGGCAAGCCTTCCAGGAGCACATGCCCACCAGCTATAATGCTCCATAAAACTTGATCTATCACTTCATCCTGTCCAACAATAAATAATTGGATTTCTTCCTTTACCTTCGTTATCATTTCAGCTGCATTCGTAAATTGCAGTTCCTTTTCCGTTGTCGCTGACATTCACGTCACTCCTTGTTTGGATCGATATTCGTAAAGTAATTTTTGACGATTTCCTCTAAATCAGCTGGCAGCTTATAGCGATCTGTACTTTGTCTGGATGCTTTTTCATATTCTCCATATACCTCGCTATAAGGCCTTATGGTTCCTTTCAAAATGGGACCTGTTCCATCTGATTGCTGTCCAGACTGACCTTCTCCCATGGTTCCATGATCGATTTCCACATTTTCCATGCCTGCCAATTGATCTGGAATGGTAAGCATTTCTCTTGAGCCTTGACCAGTACCTGCACCTGAACCTAATCCGGTCCCTGAGCCTGATCCACCAGAACTTGATCCCGAACCGTTCCCTGAGCCATTTCCTGATCCGTTGCCATTTCCTTCTGCACCATTCCCTCCAGATGAGCCTTGTTTACCCTGACCAGGATTCTGTGCAGTTCCGCTGCTAGCGCCAGACTGCCCAGCCGGATTTGTTCCCTGGGCAGCCGTTTGCCCTGGAGGAGCAAATGCAAGCTGACTAGGCGGCTTGCCATTTGCCTTCATTTGGTTTTGCAGTGCCATTCCTGTATTTTTTAAGGCTTCTCCAGCTGCAGATAGCGCTTTAAGTAATTCCTCCGATTCAAGTGCACGATCAATTTGTTCCATAAGCCGTAATAGCTGCTCTTCCGTCAGCTGGTCCTCGTTTTGTGAGAGTTGAGACAATGTCTTTTTCTGTTCCTTAGAAAGTTCATTCCACTTTTCATTTAATTTCGCAAGCTCTTTTTCAATTGAAGCTAAATTTTTTTGATTAATCAGCCTTTCAAGGTTTGTTAACCCGTTATTTTTTAATTCAGTTTTCCAGTTTTCAAAAGCTTTTTGTTCTTCCTTTTCCTTTATTGCCTTCAGCTCAATGTTCTTTGTTTGTTTTGCAAGTTCTTTCAAGGCCTCTTCAGCTGTTTTCTTGTCTGCCAGCTTATCCTTCATTTCCTCCAATGTCTTTTTTACTGCAGGTTCTTTTTCATTTTTTATTTGTTCATCTAGCTGTTTCTCAGCAATTTCGACAAGTTTTATTTCTTTTTCATACTGCTTTGCCATTTCCATTTTGTTATTAGGTGTCAGGAAAAGCAGGACTGATCCGCAAGTGAATACTAGAAAAAGAAGCAGCCATTTCGGCAGAAAATACTGCTTCTTCCTTTTTAGGACGGCTTCCTGGACATTTTTCATATATTGGATCGCATCGCCAACTAAAAGGGCAGCAATAATGCGCTCATCTTTCATAAAGTGATAAGCTGAAAGCACACGGTCATCTGGTACAAATTGATTATAGATAAAAGCCGAATCATAAAGACTCGGGCGGTTTCTCCAGCTCCGGAAAATAAATAAGATTACTGTTATTAAAACTAAGGCAAGCCAATAGAAATAGAAAAACGGCAATACTATTAAACGAGCAATGAATAAAAGCAGAAATGTCCCAGCTCCTGCCAGAAGTAACAAGAGCTGTGCCTCCTTTAAAACCATCTGCAAAAATAGCTGTCTTTGAACAGGCTTTATCAGCTTTTCATACTGCGTACGATTGTCCATTTATTTCAACCCTTTTTCATATTTGGACGAAGTTTTTTAATACTAAGCAGGATCGCCCCTATAAAGATCACCGAATAAGATATTACGTAAGCTATCCAAAGCGGAAACTCTATACCCGAATTATTCGATATTTCTCTAATTAATTCTGGTTCAAAAGTGCCTAAAAGGATTATGACTGGATTTATCATGGCAGCAAAATAAGCGAGTGGATTTGGTGAAGGTGTTCCTGACATTCCATATCCTTGTGAAAACTGCATGAAAATAATCATCAGAAAAGCAGTTCCGCCTACTAAAAATAATGTCACTCCATAGGTTGTTACCATCGAAACAATTGTTTTTCTAATGAGCGTAGAAAAAAGAACACCCAGGCTTCCATAAGCAATCATTGTAAAAATATAAAAGCCCAACGTCGTCAATACTTGCCCTGGAGAAATCCCGCCGAATAAAAATACAAAACTATATAAAGGCAAGCTGGCAACAATTAATAGCAGCAAATAAGAAACGGAAGAGAGAAGCTTGCTAAGAACAATACTTGCAGAACTTTGTGTTGTAGTCAGCATTATATTTAATGTTTGTCTCTCCCTCTCACTGCTGATTACCCCAGCTGTCAGCCCTGGGGTTATAAAAAGGATTAGAGCGAGCTGCAGAAATGATAACATCATAAACATCATTCGGCTCTGGTCTGGCTTAAAAAAACCTTGAGTATTTGACAAGGATTCAATAAATACAAAACCGACAATAATAATGCCGAGTGTGAGCAAATAAAAGAGAATCCCTAAAAAACTTTTAAACGATCGAAACCGCAGCTTGAATTCTTTATTTAGCACCGGGTTTATTACGAAGTTTTTCATGAAAGTTCAACCCCCCTTGTAATTTCCATAAAGACATCCTCAAGATCTGTTTCAACTTCTGAAAAGCTTGAAATCGCAATTTTATGATTGATCGCTCTCTTAAGCAATTCAGTTTGCTCATAATCAGTACCTTTATAAGTAAATTGCATTGTGTTTTCTGCTTCTCCGATGCTTAATTTGGAAACATTCGGATCATCTTCAAAAAATTGAGCCGCCTTCTCTATTTCCCCTATTATTTTTACAATAATTACCCTTTCACCTTTCAGTTTATCTTGAATATCTGAAACTGATCCTTCTGCAACAAGCCTTCCCTGATCAATAATGCCTAAGCAATCACACATTTCTGCAAGCTCAGGCAAAATATGCGAGGAAATGAGAATCGTTTTACCCATATGTTTTAACTCTTTTAATATTTCCCGCATTTCAACACGTGCACGCGGGTCAAGCCCTGAGGCAGGCTCATCAAGAATTAACACTTCTGGGTCATGAATTAAACTTCTTGCTAAGCAAAGGCGCTGCTTCATACCTCTTGAGAGTAAATCAACATAGGAATCTTGTTTATGGGTTAAATTTACAAGATCTAATAACTGCGGTATTAGGTTTTGTCTCTCAGAGAAAGGTATTCCATAGCTCGCTCCATAAAAATGTAAATATTCATTCGCCTTCAGCTGATCGTATACGCCAAAGAAGTCAGGCATATAACCAAGCTGCCTTCTAACCATTTTCGGTTCGTTTAAAATATTGTACCCATTAATAAAAGCAGTTCCTGATGTCGGTGCAAGCAGTGTGGCTAATATTGAAAACGTTGTTGATTTACCAGCACCGTTTTGCCCGACAAAGCCAAAAACAGTTCCTTTCTCTATTTGTAAATGAAGAGAATCCAGTGCAGTAAAATTTCCGTATCTTTTTGTCAGGTCAATAATTTCAATCACTGTGACACTTCCCCTTTTATAGTAATCGCTGGCAATTGAACATATGGTTCACCATTTGAGTTTTTTACCAGCTTTAGAATGATTTGTCCTTCTTCTGAAAGATATTGCCCTACTTCCTTCCCTTGATTTAGCTTTAGATTTGTTTGATCAATGGGCAGCCACTCTCCGGTTACGTTGTTCAGCAGCGAATATTTGATGAATTGATTATTAAACTTAAAAGCTAGTTCTTCTACTTTGATCGGTTTATTTACTAACTGCTGAGGTAGCTGGATCATATATTCATATTCTCCATCTTCAATCCCTATCTCTCTGCCTGAACCATTTGGACCCATATCAAATATTTGTCCAGTAATCACATTGAATTTAGTACTTAGCATTTCATTTTTCAGAGTAAACGAACCGGCAAACTCATTCTTAGGACGAAATGAATCCATAATAAGATTGATATTGTCCGTTTTAGTTTTTTTCCCTTTCATTTTTACATTGATAATTGCATCATTCGTAAAGCCGGCAACAACAGGATTATTTTCTGACCCACGCTCATTTAATAAAAATGAAGATGCAACATAAGTTAATCTATCTTTCTTCATTTTATTTAGGTCAGGATTTTGATTAGGATGCATATTCCCATGACCGGACACGTATGGTTTTGTTAACAAGGATTGTTTTACCTCTTTATCTACCTTGATTGTTTCACCTTTCCGAATGGCACCAAGCTTAATTTTTTCCGAACCTGACCATATAAATATTTCATCAAAGTCGTAGTCGAAGGTATTCTCGATTGTACCGGTGAGGCGTTTGTTCTGTACGGTAATATCTGCATGGAAACCGCCCTCCATTTTTTTACGTGCATTTCCGTAGATTGTTTTCGAAGACCAATAGCCAACATCCGAAAATACAATATCGGTTGTTTTTCGTTCATTTACATGTATGGCACCGCTGAGCGGATCATAATTTGAAGTATTGTTTGAACTAGAAATAGCATTAAATTCTCCAATTGGGATCGATAAAGTGTATTCGCCGCTTTTGTTAGAGAGTAAACTCGATGCCTGCAGCCCTGTTAATTGATGATCAGATACCTTGTAAACACCCATTTGATTCAGCTGCGGCCTGGCTATTCGATCTTTTGCCCCCAAACCAAATACAATCGCAGCCATAACAAAGGCGAGAGATGGAATGATCCACCAAGAATGTTCCCTTTTGTCTATCTTCCGTAATATAAAATAAAGAACGGGTACAATAATTACAATATAGCCAACTAGTAATCCGATTAACTGACCAATAGAGAATTTATTTGCATTAAAATATTCGTTCGTCTCCGCGAACTCCCAATACAAGGAATCATATATATTCGGTCCATAATTTGAAGGTGCTGCATTCACTTTATAACCATTATGAAGATATCTATCAAACCACGCGGCATAGCCTTTCCATGAAGAAAGCGGTTCATCCCCCAAAGAAAAACCGGTTTGTAAAATGACCCCATTCCCATATGGTTTCTTTACAGTTACTGGGACACCTCCGCTTTTTTGAAGAACCTCTGCCCCATCCGCTATTGCACCGGTAAAAGTGGTCAAGCTTTCAAAAGACTTCTTATCATCTTTTGAACCAAATATATCATTAGATGGAACAATTAATTCTTTGTCCATTTCCATCGGAAGAAGCGAATATAACTGCCCATATGATTGGAGACCATTCGGCGCTCCGCCAGCAATTAGAATTCCGCCTGATTCAACCCATTCTTTTATTGCTTCCTGCTGTGATTGTTCCAATTGGGAAATTGCATACTCATCAATGACCAAATAATCAATCAGCTCTAATCCTAAACCTTGCTCAGGCAATTCTTCCTTTTTTAGCTGAATCATTTCAGCTTGTGTTGAGGGAAGGATTCTTAACTCCTTCAAACGATCATAGTTTTCACTCAGTACACCAATAACTGTCTCACTCGGATCAATAAATTTTGGCTTTAGTCGATTGTCCCCTTTAAATTTGATATTTTCCCCTTTCCGCCAATCCCCTTTAAATAGGTGAACAGTTGATTGATTTTGATAGTTTGAAGGCTGATCATCAGTTAATCCCGGTAAAGAAATTTGATATGTCTTTGTACTATTCTTTGAAATATCAACATGTAACGCAATAGATCCTCCCATATTCCATGAAGGATTAAACTGGATGATTAAGTCTCCACTAAATGCTTCTCCTGAATTTTCTACACTTATCAAAAGCGGGAAACCCTTCCCAATTTTCACTTTCCCATTTAAGCCTTCATCAATCGTTACTTTCATTTGAGAATCCTCAGCCTTGGCTGTTTGGTCAAATAAATTAAAAGACAAGAAAATACTGATTAGTAACATAATGGCAACTTTTCGGCTTCTATGCATCAAAATCTCCTCCAGTAATAAAATTCCATATTTAATTGACGATAAAAATAGAGAAAAGTTCTCGCTTTTCATCCTTTTTACCGTTCTCCGCTAATTGGATCCATATAATAGACGAAAATTTTCAGAATACCCCTACATAATAATAAAAAAAGCATCTGGACCACTTTCTCCAGATGCTTTACATACATTCAAATATTATTTTTTATGCTTCCTCTTCAACTAAGTCTGCAAACAAACCATATACATACTGTTCTGCATTAAACTCTTGAAGATCATCCATTTTTTCACCAAGACCAACAAATTTCACTGGAATGTTCAGCTCATTTCTTATTGCAAGAACAATTCCTCCCTTTGCTGTTCCATCTAGCTTCGTTAATACAATTCCGCTCACATCAGTTGCTTCCTTAAATGTTTTAGCTTGGATCATTGCATTTTGACCTGTTGTTGCATCAAGAACCAATAATACTTCATGCGGCGCTCCTGGAATTTCTCGTTCAATCACGCGCTTTACTTTTTCAAGTTCTTTCATCAGATTTACTTTGTTTTGCAGTCTTCCAGCTGTATCACAAATAAGGATATCGGCTTTACGGGATTTAGCTGCTTGTACAGCATCAAACATAACAGCTGCAGGATCAGAGCCAGCACCTTGTTTAATGACCTCTACACCTACTCTTTCTCCCCATACCTCTAGCTGTTCAATCGCACCGGCACGGAAGGTATCACCAGCAGCCAGCAAAACCTTTTTTCCTTCATTTTTGAATTTATGTGCTAGTTTTCCGATTGTTGTTGTTTTTCCTACACCATTCACACCAACAAATAGAATAACAGTTAAGGAGTCGTCTTGCATGTTTAATTCAGCAGAACCATCTCCGCCTGCTTCGTATATTTCAACAAGCTTTTCTGATATTACACTTTGAACCTCTTGCGGATCTTGAATATTTTTGCGCTTTACTTCCATTTTTAATTCTTCAACAAGCTCCATAACTGTATCGAAGCCGACATCAGCTTGGATCAAAATTTCTTCAAGCTCTTCAAAGAAATCTTCATCTACCTTTCGATATCTAGCAACAAGGTCATTCACTTTTCCGGAAAAGTTATCTCGAGTTTTTGCTAACCCATCTTTAAACTTTTCTGTTACACTATCTGTTTGCTTCGTAATTTTTTCCTTTAACTTTTTAAAAAAACTCATGTTTTCACTTCCTTTTATTGGGTAACTAATTCCTTCGTTTCTTCCAAACGAACGGATACTAATTTAGAAACACCTGATTCCTGCATCGTGACTCCATATAATACATCCGCCTCTTCCATCGTTCCTTTCCGATGGGTAATGACAATAAACTGTGTTTCCGTGCTGAATCTTTTTAAATATTGGCTAAAACGGGATACATTCGCTTCATCAAGAGCTGCTTCCACCTCATCTAATATACAGAATGGGACAGGACGGACCTTCAAAATGGAGAATAAAAGGGCAATAGCAGTTAATGCTCGTTCCCCACCCGATAAAAGTCCGAGGTTTTGCAGTTTTTTTCCGGGTGGCTGTGCGACTATCTCTACACCCGTATTTAATAAATCTTCAGGATTTGTTAATTTAAGATCTGCTCGTCCTCCGCCAAATAATGAGCGGAAAACGGATTCAAAATGATCGCGTATTCCCTCAAAAGTTTCTTGAAAACGTTTTTTCATTTCTGTATCCATTTCATCAATTACTTGGAATAGTGTATCTTTTGCTTCCTGAAGATCATTTTTCTGTTCAAGAAGAAATTCATATCGTTCAGACACACGGTCATACTCTTCAATTGCACCGAGATTCACAGTACCAAGCTCTTCAATTGCCAATTTAATCAGCTTTACTTTTTTCCTTGCTTCTTCTGCTGAAATCGTCAATGGATATTCTTCCTTTGCAGCATCGAAAGATAATAAATATTCTTCGCGCAAATGGTTTAATCTATTTTCCAATTCAACATCAAGTCTGTTCAGCTTTACCTCTTCATCCTTTAATGCCTCAGTCATTCCTTTATGCTGTCTCTTCAGTTCTTTTGTTTCAAGCTCTAAATCCTCAAGTGCTGATTGCAGCTTTAAACGTTCTTCTCTTCTTGATGAGATTAATGCAATTGTTTCAGTTTTATCCTGAAGCTTTCTTTGGGCTGCATCTTCAAGCTGCTGTTCACCCGAGAAGCTGTTTGTCATTTCTGAAGATAGTAATTCTAAATCCTCTTTTATCATCTGAAGCTTCTCTTTGTTTGTAGACAATTCTGAAGAAAGTGAATCAAACCTATCCTTCACATGGTTCAGCTGCTCATTTTTTGAAGCAAATTTTACTTTTAATTCATTGATCTCAGAATGAAGTGTTTCCTTTGAGGTTTGCTGCAGGTTTTTCTGATCAGTTAGCCTATTAATTTCTATGTCATAGGATTGAATCTGATTTTCTATTTCCGACAGCACTGAATTTAACTCCGACTTTCGCGTTATCAATCTTGCCTCGTCTTCTGAAAACTGTGCCTTATCAAGATCATATAGAGATAATCTTTCATTTAAGCTTTTTTCTTCAAATTCTACTTCCCGCAGATCACCCTTTACAGCTTGCTCCTTCAGCCGAAGGTCTTCCCCAGCTTTTCTATGCATTTCAAGACTTTCTTCAAGCTTTTGAATATCTGACTTTAGCATTTTCACTTGCGCTTCCATGCTAAGTGTTTTCGTTTCCATGTCATTAATTCTTGTCTTTAATTCCTCAAGCTCACTTTTTCTGCTTAAAAGGGAGGAGGTTTTTTGCTTTAGTGCGCCCCCAGTCATTGAACCGCCAGGATTAACTACATCTCCATCAAGAGTAACGAGACGGACCCGATACTGCAGAATCTTAGCCAATTCATTTGCACCTTGTAAATCTTTTGTAATTACTACATTCCCAAGCAAATTATTAATTGTTTCTTTGTACTTTTCATCCGCTTCAATTAATTTTGCAGCAACACCAACGAATGAAGGATGATGCTGAATAGACTGAAGCTGACCAGAATTTATGAATTTTCCTTTAATAACATTAAGAGGAAGGAAGGTTGCTCTGCCATAAGAATTTTTCTTCAAGTATTGGATTGCATCCCTGCCGTCCTTTTCAGATTCAACAACGATGTGCTGCGTTGCTCCGCCTAAGGCTGTTTCAATGGCTATCTCATAATCCTTAGGCACTTGAATTAATTCAGCAACAGCACCCTCTATCCCGTTTAGCTTATTTCCTCGTGCCTTCAAAACCTCTTTTACACCTTGAAAGAAGCCTGAATAGTCATCTTCCATTTCCGTAAGCATTTCTTGTCTGGATTTTGCCTTCTGCAAATATTGATAAGCTTGATAAAGTGTTGTTTCTTGTTTTTGGTAATTATTTTTTGCTGTTTCCAGTCTTCTTTGCTCATCTCTAAATTTCTTTACCTGCTCGTCCAACTCATTTTGAACGCTTTGAAGGAGAGATTGAACGGTTTCTTTCTTTTCAATAATTGTTTTGCGCGTTTGGATAAACCCTTCATTGTCTTTTTCAAGCCTAGAAGTTCGATAGCCCAGTTGGCTCTCCTGCTGTTCAATGTTTTGCAGTTCATTTTTAGCTGCCGCTTGTTTACTTAGAACTTCAATGTAGTCACTTTTAAGTGTTTCAATCTTTTCCTCTGTATTCTCGCTAAATAGCTTAAGCTGTTCTTGTTTTTTCTTTAAATCCTTTTGCAGTACATTAGCTGCTTGTTCAATTTCTATTAATAGTTGTGATTGTTTTTCTTTTTCTCTTGTCAATTCCAAATCTTTTTCTGTTAACTCTTCTAAACTTCTATGAAGCTGTTCTTTATTCTGAGAAGCATTTTTCTTTCGCTCTTTTAAAACTTCTTTTCTACCTTCAAGCTTTTCAAGCTCTTCACTCGCATGGAGCAGGACATTCTGCAAATCATTAATTGATTCATCAATCGCTTGTGCATGATCTCTTAATTCCTCAATTTTTGCTTCTTTACTATGAAGTGCTGCTGAATGCTTTATCTCATTTTGCTTATGAAATTCTAATTCCTGTGAAAGTTTCTCCCATTTCGAATGTAAATCCTCGATTTCGAAAACAGTTAGTGCCACTTCAATTTTCTCAAGTTCATCCTTATGCTCTAAATAATCCTTCGCAATGGATGCCTGGATTTTTAATGGTTCTACTTGAGTTTCTAATTCATATACTATGTCATTCACACGGTTTAAATTTTCTTGCGTTTCAGAAAGCTTTCCCTCTGCTTTTTTCTTTCTCGTCTTATATTTAAGAACTCCAGCAGCCTCTTCAAAAATGGTTCTGCGTTCTTCAGCCTTACTGTTCAGAATTTCTTCCACTCTTCCCTGACTAATGATGGAAAAAGCTTCTCTTCCTAAACCTGAGTCCATAAATAAATCAATAATATCTTTTAACCGGCATGACTGCTTATTTATTAAAAATTCACTTTCACCAGAGCGATATACCCTTCTTGTCACACTCACTTCATTATAATCAATCGGTAAACGCTGATCCTCGTTATCTAAAGTGAGCGTAACCTCTGCAAAGTTTAATGCTTTTCGGGAATCGCTCCCAGAAAAAATTATATCTTCCATTTTTGCGCCGCGTAATGATTTTGCTGATTGTTCCCCCAGCACCCAGCGGATTGCATCGGTAATATTGCTCTTCCCGCTGCCATTAGGTCCAACTACCGCTGTGACCCCAGGAACAAAATCAACCATGATTCTTTCAGCAAACGATTTAAATCCAACAACATCTAACCGTTTTAAAAACAATTGCTGCTCCCCCTCACCCCAGGGCATTGCTTCCCTAGTTCTTTTGTCTTTACGTGTGACTTTTTAACACCTCAAGTGCCATCTGGGCAGCATGCTGCTCTGCTTCTTTCTTCGACCGTCCTGTTCCGATCCCTAATTCTTTGCCGTTCATTGATACTCTCGAAACAAATTCCCGATTATGTGCAGGTCCTTTTTCTTGTAATATTTTATATTCAATTAAACCAGCTCCATCCCGTTGAATGAGCTCTTGAAGCTGACTCTTAAAATCCATTACATGCGCAAATGCGCCCGAGTCGATTTTCGGAAAAACAATCTTCTCCAGAAAACGAATGACAGTTTGCAGCCCTTGATCTAAATATAGAGCACCAATAAATGCTTCAAATACATCTGCAAGCAGGGCAGGTCTTTCCCTCCCCCCAGTCATCTCTTCACCTTTTCCTAAAAGAATCAATTTCCCAAATGACAGATCATGTGCAAATGCCACTAATGAAGGCTCACATACGACGGCAGCCCTTAATTTCGTTAATTCTCCTTCACTCATCATCGGATATTTAAGAAATAGAAAATGAGAGACAGTTAATTCAAGAACCGCATCTCCTAAAAATTCTAGTCTTTCATTATCTTCATGCGGTTTACGTCGATGTTCATTTACATACGATGAATGGGTGAATGCTTGCTTTAGCAGTTTTTCGTTTTGAAACTGAATTCCCAGCTTATTCTGAAATTCTTTAAATTGCTTATCAATTGAACGAATCATACGTTTTTCTTTGTCTTTCCCATTATTGTGCATATTGTTCACCCTTGTTAGTTATAAAATTGTCATCTATCAATAGCTATTCCCGTTTTCACAGAATAAAGCCCCGTTTTACGAACGGAGCTTTAAGAATACCGTATTTACTGTCCACAATTACCTAAAAATATAACCCAGGTAATAATGGACAGGAAATACGAATTTTTAGTGCAGTGAGGGTAATTTGTACCCTCACTGAAAAGTTTAATCGTATCCCTTAGATTATTGTTTCGCTTGTATGTAGTTAACAGCATCACCAACTGTTGCAATCTTTTCAGCGTCATCATCAGAGATTTCCATATCAAACTCATCTTCTAATTCCATTACTAATTCTACTACATCAAGGGAATCAGCGCCAAGATCATCTTTAAATGAAGCCTCAAGCTTAACCTCTGATTCTTCAACACCAAGACGGTCTACGATAATCTTCGTTACGCGTTCTAATACATCTGCCATACTTATTCACCTCCCCTCAAGACATTATAGAGTATTTTTCACAAATAATAAATGCTCCATAATCAATTTTATTAAGCAAATGTTTAACACCTTGCATATCATCAGATGTGCAGCACTTACATCACCATTCCGCCATCTACATGAAGAGTTTGTCCTGTCATATATCGGCTGTCCTCAGATGCTAAAAACACAGCAACATTCGCAATATCTGAAGGCTCACCGAAACGCGCTAAAGGAATTTGTTTTAACATTTGATCCTTTACGTCTTCAGTTAGCTTGTCCGTCATATCAGTCGTAATAAATCCAGGTGCAATCGCATTAACAGTGATTCCGCGTGATGAAAGCTCCTTTGCCGTTGACTTCGTAAGACCGATAACGCCAGATTTAGCTGCAACATAGTTAGCTTGTCCTGGGTTTCCGCTCACACCTACAATAGACGAAATATTAATAATTCGTCCGCTGCGCTGTTTCATCATTTGTCTTGTAACTGCCTTTGTACAAAGGAAGACCCCTTTAAGATTGATATTAATTACATCATCCCATTCTTCCTCTTTCATTCTCATAAGAAGGTTGTCTTTTGTAATTCCAGCATTGTTTACGAGAATATCAAGCTTTCCAAAGATGTCAATCGTTTCTTTCACCATATGGGCAACAGACTCGCTATTTGAAACATCACATTGAATTGCGACAGCATTTCTTCCAAGTTCCTTAATCTCAGCAACTACTTGATTTGCTCTCTCTTCGCTCCCTGAATAATTAACCACAACGTCTGCACCTTGCTTAGCAAGACCTAATGCAATCTCTCTTCCAATACCGCGAGAAGCACCTGTTACAAGAGCAGCTTTTCCCTCTAGCTTCATTGACTTTCCTCCTTTAGAGACTCAATAACTTCAAGACAAGTATCTTTGTCTGAAACAGCATGAATTCGTACCGTTTTATCAATTTTCTTTACTAAACCAGAAAGAACTTTGCCTGGTCCGATTTCGATAAATGTATCTACACCTAAAGAAATCATTTTTTGAATAGAATCCTCCCATAAAACAGGGTAATATAATTGTTCAATTAATCGGCTCTTAATTTCATCTGATGAAGACATTTCCATAGCTGTAACGTTTGCAATCACAGGAACTTCAGCATCATTTACAGAAATTTCGTTGAGTATGCCTTTAAATTTTTCTGCAGCAGGTTTCATAAGCGTAGAATGAAATGGACCACTTACAACTAAAGGCATTGCCCTCTTGGCACCTGCTTCCTTTGCTTTTACTGACGCAAGCTCAACCCCTTTTTTGGAACCAGAGATTACAATCTGACCAGGACAATTTAAATTAGCTAACTGGACTGGGTGTCCCTGATTTGTAATTTCTGTTGTAACAGCAGCAAGTTTATCTCGATCAAGACCTAAAATTGCCGCCATTGATCCTTCTCCATTCGGGACAGCTTCTTCCATAAATTCGCCTCTTTTTCGTACAGCGTATACGCCATCCTCAAAGGAAAATGCCCCAGAAGCAACAAGTGCAGTATATTCACCAAGACTATGTCCAGCAACAAAATCTGGTTGAATTCCAAATTGTTTAAAATACTCCAAGATCGCAATACTAGTTGTTAAAAGGGCAGGCTGTGCATTTGTTGTTAACGTCAGCTCTTCCTGTGGACCTTCAAAAATAAGGGTAGAGAGCGGAAATTTCAGTCTCTCATCTGCTTTATCAAATATAGACTTAACTGTTGCATCCGATTCAGCTAAAGATTTGCCCATTCCTACTGTTTGTGAACCTTGCCCCGGAAATAGAAATGCTATTTTTCCCATTTCAATTCTCCTTTTTCAAGTTTATTTTGATGCTTCCTTTTCCACTGCTTCTTTTATCGTTTGTGAAACTGCGTTTTCAACCATGTTTCTTGTTTGTCTGACGGCACTAAATAATGCATTCGCATCGGATGAACCATGCGCTTTAATAACTGGTGCCTTCAAGCCAAACAATCCAGCACCGCCATATTCTGAGTAATCCATTTTTGATTTTAATTGAGCAAGATCTGGTTTCAGAACAGCTGCAGCCATTTTACTTTTAAAGCTGCTAGTAAGTGCAGTTTTCATCATTTTAAAAACAGAAAGTGCTGTCCCTTCAATCGTTTTAAGGACCATATTGCCAGTAAAGCCATCGGTCACTACAACATCTGCCACTCCATCCAGTAAATCTCGTGCTTCTACATTGCCAATAAAATGAATATTTGCTTGCTGTAGAAGTTCAAAGGTATTCTTAGCTAGTTCATTCCCTTTTTTCTCTTCTGTTCCTATGTTCAAAAGGCCTATTCTCGGTTTAGATATTCCGCGTACCTTTTCAGCGTAAATAGAGCCCATAATGGCGTATTGCAGCAGATGTTCTGGTTTTGCATCCACATTGGCACCTACATCAAGAAGCAGGAATCCTTCTCCGCCGATTGTTGGTAATGTTGGTGATAAGGCAGGGCGTTCAATGCCTTCAATTCGGCCTACAACAAAAAGACCTGCAGCCATTAAAGCTCCTGTATTCCCAGCAGATATACAAGCATCTGCTTTTCCATCTGCTACCTGCTGTGCGGCAAGGACCATAGAAGCTGTCTTCTTTCGCCGAACAGCTCTAACAGGCTCGTCCGTAGGCAAAATGACTTCATCGGTATGTAATATTTCAATTCGTTCATTGGACGTTAAATATTGTTTTATTTTTATTTCGTCTCCAACTAAGGTAATGTGAATATCTTTATATTCACTTATCGCTTTCATTGCTCCAAGAACAATTTCTTTTGGGGCATGATCGCCACCCATTGCATCAATTGCTATTTTCATATATCTATAACTTCCTTTGTTATTAATTTGAAGAGAAATCTAAGATCTTCGTCCTGTTTCTGAACGAAACATTTCAAATTCACCCATAAAGACAAGTTCATTATTAACAAAGCTAGTCACTTCTACAATCGTTCTGCCCTTTTCTGTATCTATGTTGACTACCCTTGCCTTCGCAATTACCCTTTCATTTTGTTTTACTGAGCGGGTAAATTGGATATTTGCTTTGGCAGTTAAAGCTAGTTCATCATTGATTAACGCAACTGCAAGCGAATTTGCCTGGGCAAATAAATGATGCCCTCTGGCAATCTGGTTTCTTCTAAAAACATGCTCTTCTTTAATATCCAATATGGATATCGCTGTTTTATCCAGCTCTATGTCAATAATTTCTCCGATAATTTCCTCTATCGGCAGTGCCCGCACTTCATCATCAAATCTTTTTTCAGCGACATTTTTTATACGTTCGCGCAATTCAGGGATCGATAGCTCAAGACGGTCCAAACGAATGGTTTGAACACTAACCGTAAACTTTTCCGCAAGTTCTTCATCCGTTACAAAAGGATTTTCCTTTATTGTTGTACTTAATAATGCTTGCCGTTCCTTTTTATTTCTTTTCATTTAACACACCGTCCGCGATATTAAGACTAGGTACTAATAGTAGTATATAATTATGAATTGCTTTAATCAAGCTTTTCTCCTTCTAAAACTCCTGATTCCTTCAAATAATTTCTTAAATACATATATTCAGAGGACTGCCAAAACTCTTCTGACTGTACTAGTAGAGCAGCATCATTTCTCGCAGTCTCTAAAGCGCGATAATCGTGGACCATATCTGCTACTTTAAATTCAGGAAGACCACTTTGTTTTTTTCCAAAGAAATCTCCTGGGCCTCTTAGCTCAAGATCTTTTTCACTAAGGAGAAATCCATCATTTGTATCCGTCATTATTTTCATCCGTTCTTTACCAACTTCTGATTTAGGGTCGGCAAGTAAAATACAGTAGGACTGTTCACTGCCGCGTCCCACTCTTCCCCTAAGCTGGTGAAGCTGAGCAAGTCCAAATCTTTCCGCATCATAAATGACCATCATCGTTGCATTAGGGACGTTCACTCCTACCTCAACTACTGTTGTAGATACAAGCACTTGTTTTTCATTTTGACTAAACGCTTTCATAACTCCTTCTTTTTCATCTGGAGTTAATCTCCCATGCATGAGTCCGATTGCATACCGGCCATTAAAATAATGTGTTAAGTTACTGTGGACATCAATCGCATTCTGAACATCTAATTTATCTGATTCCTCGATTAAAGGGCAAATGACATACGCTTGATGACCGGCACGAAGCTCCTTTTCCACGAAGGCAAGTACACGATCAAGCATATCGGGCTTTGCCCAGTACGTTTCAATCGTCTTTCTTCCTGCAGGCATCTCGTCAATAATCGACACATCCATTTCACCGAAAACTGTGATTGAAAGTGTTCGCGGAATAGGCGTAGCAGTCATAAATAGGACATCAGGGTTTTCGCCCTTTTCCCTTAGGACTCTGCGCTGCTCCACCCCAAATCGGTGCTGCTCATCCGTTATCACAAGGCCAAGTTTATGAAATTCGACCTCATCCTGAATTAACGCATGGGTTCCGATTAAAATATCGATTTCTCCTGACTTTAATAATTGTAATATTTCTTTTCTGCGTTTTCCTTTTACAGAGCTGGTTAATAACTCACATCGCAGCTGGAAAGGTTCAAGCATCGCACTCAGAGATTCCATATGCTGTTCCGCTAAAATTTCCGTTGGAACCATCAATGCCCCTTGAAACCCAGCCGTTGTACTTGCATATAGAGCTATCGCTGCAACAGCTGTTTTCCCTGAACCAACATCCCCCTGTAAAAGCCGATTCATCCTGAATGGAGATTTCATATCTGTAAGGATTTCATTTACTACCCGTTTCTGTGCATCTGTTAGCGAGAAAGGCAGAGAGTTAAGGAATGATTGAAGCAATTCTAAATTATAGTTTTGTCCAATCCCTTTTGTTTGGTCTCTTTCAAATTTCCTTAAAGCCTGCATTTTTAGCTGAAAATAGAAAAACTCTTCATAGACGATCCGGCGTCTTGCATGCTTTAGCTCTTGCTGGTCAGTCGGAAAATGCATGATCCTTATGGCAGTTTTCCTATTTAAAAGTTTGTAGTTTCGTATATATTCCTCAGGCAATGTTTCTTCAATATACTCGCCAAATTGATTAAAGGCTAAATTAATAAATCGCCTTATTCCTTTAACCGTCAGTTTTCCCTTTACTGTATACACCGGTTCAAAATCCTTAGATTTCGACTGTGAACCAATATGTATCTCGCTTGCTGTTATCGTTTGTCTATGCTGATCCCATTTTCCCGTTACCGATACAATAGCATTAATCGCAATCTTATTTTTCACATAGGGCTGGTTAAAAAGTACGACCTGCACGAGGTATCTTCCGACAAGTACCCTTACAGTTAATCTTGAACGCTTTCGTCCATAGTAGACAAGAGAAGGCTCACTATGTACTTTCCCTTCAATTGTAACTCTTTCATCATGCTTTACATCAGCTAAATCACGAAGGCGATAATCTTCATACCGATATGGGAAATATTCAAGCAAATCATTAATGGTTCTTATCTTCAGTTCACCTAGAATTTCTTCCGTTTCTCCACCGATTCCTTTAATGGCTGTTATGGACTGATTTAAGATTTCATTCACGATACTTTAGCGGAAAAGACCATATCCGCCATACCCTCCCTTTCATTTTTTTCATGACAAAAAAGAAGGGGATTCCCCTTCTTTTCACATCACTTATTCGATCGCAAAAATGAATGCATATAGCGGCTGCTTACCATCATGCACTTCAATTTCTACGTCTTCATATTCATTTTCTACGAAGCTAACTAGTGCTTGAATGTCTTCATCAGTCGCATCTTCCCCTTTTAAAATGGTTAAGATTTCTGAATCGTCATCAATCATATTCATTAATAAGTCTTTTGCTAATTGAACTTTGTCTTTATTCTTTACGACAATTTTTCCTTCATTAATTCCCATGAAGTCATTCTTTTCAATTTCAAGGCCATCAATGCTCGTATCTCTAACAGCAAAGGTAACTTGTCCAGTTTTCACATGCTGTAATGCCTCTTTCATCACTTGTTCATTTTGTGATAAATTTGCACCCGGATTAAATGCGAGCAATGCAGACATGCCCTGCGGAACTGTTTTTGAAGGAATAACAATCACTTCTTGATCAGAAACCTCAGCTGCCTGCTGGGCTGCCATAATAATATTTTTATTATTAGGAAGAATGATCACTTTCTTAGCATTTACTTCATTAATAGCTTTAACAATGTCCTCCGTACTAGGGTTCATTGTTTGACCGCCCTCAATGACAGCATGTGCACCAATACTGCGGAACAAATCTGCAATTCCGCTTCCCATTGAAACCGTTACAATCCCATATTCTTGTTTTGCCTTTTTCGATTCATTTCCAGAAACGAGCGGGGTCTTCACTTCCTCAACTAAATTGGAATGCTGCTGGCGCATGTTTTCAATTTTCATATTAATCAGGCTGCCGTAACGCTGCCCGTAAGTTAAGCAGTCTCCTGGCTGTTCAGAGTGAATATGTACTTTAACAAGTTCTTCATCCGCAATTACTAATAAAGAATCACCATATTTACTTAAATCCTGACGGAATTTTTCTTCGGTGAATGGATTTTTTTTAAGCTTTTCACTCTCAAATTTCACCATAAACTCCGTACAGTAACCAAACTCAATATCCTCTGTATTCATAAAGCTATGGACATTTTTGTGGTGTTCAGCATTTACTAGCTCATCCATTTTTGGCAGAGAGGCAGGTGCATCAGGCAATTCTTCTCCTTTTAACTCAGCGAGGAAGCCTTCATATACGAATACGAGTCCTTGACCTCCACTGTCAACCACTCCTACTTCCTTAAGAACAGGCAGTAAATCAGGTGTACGGTTTAATGAAGCCTTTGCCTCTTTCACTACCTCATCCATAACAGCGATGAGATTTTCTTCATTTTTTGCTGCTTGGACTGCCTTCTTGGCAGCATCCTTCGCAACGGTTAAAATAGTCCCTTCAACAGGCTTCATTACTGCTTTATAGGCAGTATCGACCCCATTTTGGAGCGCATCAGCAAATTCCTTGCTATTTATTTCAGCTTTTTGTTCAATTGCTTTTGAAAATCCGCGAAATAACTGAGACAAGATGACACCTGAATTCCCACGTGCTCCCATCAGCAGACCTTTTGAAAGCGCCGACCCTACTTTTCCAATATGCGGCTGAACATTATTTTTTACTTCTTTAGCACCTGAAGTCATTGATAAATTCATATTTGTCCCTGTATCACCATCAGGAACCGGGAAAACGTTCAGTGCATCTACCAATTTTGCATGAGTGGATAAATGGTTCGCACCTTGAATAACCATTTCAGCAAATCGTTTTCCGTCTAAAACTTTAATTGACACAAATCTTTCCTCCTCACTACAGGTTCGTTACACGAACACCCTGTACGTAAATATTGACCGACTCTATGGCAAGGCCAACTGTTTGATTAAGCGTGTATTTTACTTTCGATTGCACATTATGAGCAATCTCGGAAATTTTTGTTCCGTAACTAACAATAATATACATGTCGATATGTACTTCATCGTTTTCTTGGCGAACAATTACACCGCGGGTAAAATTCTCTTTACGCAAAATTTCTGTTAAGCCATCTCTTATTTGTTGCTTAGAGGCCATACCTACTATACCATAGCAGTCAACAGCCGCTCCACCTGCAAGCGTAGCAATTACGTCATTTGAGATATCAATTTGGCCGAATTTCGTTTTAAGTTCGATTGACATGTTTCTTTCCCCCTTTAATATTGTTCTACCCCTATTTTCGCTCCTAAAGCTATAGCTTTTGAAGTAGCTTATCCACACACCTTAAAATATTTTACTATAAGTACATTTATTTTGAAAGCCGCAGTCTACCTTTTTATTATAGCTTATCCAAGCATAGTGTATGTCAAGGTTTTTTTCTTGAAAGTCAACTATTGCAATAATAGGGGTTGTATGATAAATTATTAAAGTATCTTTTAATGTCTAAAAATAAGTTTTGCTTTTTTTAACATTAAATCACTTTGGTCATCTAACATGGCAAATGATTCTTAAAAAAGCTTTTAGCTTATGTGTTAAGGAGGGAAATGAATATGCCACGTAAATGTGTTGTAACTGGTAGAAAAACAACTACAGGTAATGCACGTTCTCATGCTATGAATGCTAACAAGCGTACATGGGGTGCTAACCTTCAAAAAGTACGTATCCTTGTAGACGGAAAACCGAAACGTGTTTGGGTTTCTGCAAGAGCGCTTAGATCTGGTAAAGTAGAACGCGTTTAATTACGTGCCGGGACATCCTTGTTGGATGTCCTTTTTCTATAGAAAAGCTTAAAGCGCCTTGGTCATCGCCGTACAAACGCAGAAGGGCCGGTTCTTTCGATATAGGAAACACGAAGAGCGATAGCGTATTCGTACTTGACTTATCGTAGGGAGGGGACCTGAAGTTTGATAGGCGCTAGGACGCTTGCGCTAGACAATTTTCATTTACAAAAAATAAAGCACCCTTTTACAGGTGCTCTTTGCCTCTTATTTGGTTCAATTTTTCTTGAAGGTTCCTAACATCGCGCGGACAATACCGCCTAAAAACTTTGGCAATTTAATTGTATAAAATCTCATTACTCATGTCCCTCCTCACGATCTCACACTTCCAGCTTCACCATTCATCATATTCAAAATAAATAGATAAGTACTAATCAATTTCAGACCTAATCATTACTTCTTACAACCATTAATATGCCTTTAGAAAATGAAAAATGACCACAATCGCAAAGAAGTTCATTACTTATACATAATGTAGAACCTAAAGGGAGACGCCTGTCTACTAGGGGATATTTAAAGCCTTCTAGCGTAATGCCGCTAACCTCCATTGTAATTGGCAAGAAGGAAATATATTTAAAGCCTGGAATTTTCTTAATCGAATACTCTCCAGGCAAACGAAGATATACAATATTTTTTTTATCATGTATTTCCACCTGCATTTTATGATCCAGCTGCAATGGTTTCATTAGCAATTGAATGTTTGCAATAAAATGGTCTATCCTTCCTCCCGTTGCCCCAAAAACGCGAATTAAGTCTGGTTTTTGCTCAATCGCCCACTCCAACGCCAATTCCATATCTGTTTCATCCTTTTCTGGCATGAAACGGTTTAATTCATTAACACTCTGTTCGATCAAAGTCATTTCCTCAATTGTCACTGAGTCAAAATCGCCAAAGGCAACTGCCGGTTTTATTCCATTAGATAAGAGTGTAAAGACCCCTCTATCGACACCTACCCAAATATCTTCATCTGTTTGATCCCTTTTTAAATTTGGCAGAAGTTCAATTGGTCCGCCAGCCAAAATATTGATGTTCATTTCTTTCGACTCCCTCTATTCTTACAAGCTAAAAAGAAGTCAGCTTGTGACAGCTGACTTCGAATTAATTGTGTATTGTACTGCCTCTAATTGCTGCAATTGCCTTCGCACGATCCTTTTGATTATAAACAGCTGATCCAGCTACAAGTACATTCGCACCTGCTTCGACACAAAGCTTTGCCGTCTCTTCATTTACCCCGCCATCTACTTCTATTTCTATTTTTAGACCTCTATCATCTGCCATCTTCTTGACAGCAGCAATTTTCTGAAGGACAGATGGAATAAACTTTTGACCGCCAAAACCCGGATTTACTGTCATTAACAGTACCATATCAACGTCTTCAATAATATCTTCAATCATTTGAACAGGTGTTGCAGGATTTAAGACCACACCTGCTTTCACACCTAAAGACTTGATGAAATGGATTGTGCGATGCAAATGACGACAAGCTTCAACATGAACAGTAATATAATCTGCTCCAGCTTTCGCGAAAGACTCAATATATTGGTCTGGATTCTCAATCATTAAATGCACGTCAAGAGGGAGCTTTGTCACGGGACGAATCGCTTCAACAATTAAAGGACCAATCGTTATATTCGGAACAAAATGCCCGTCCATTACATCGACATGAATGTAATCCGCTCCTCCTCTTTCAACGTCTTTAATTTCCTCCCCCAGCTTTGAAAAATCAGCAGATAAAATAGAAGGGGCAATCTTAACCATAGTTAGTACCTCGGCTTTCTATCTTTAATTTCTTGCAAAAATGTCGTATAGTGCTCATATCTATAGGCTGGGAGTTCCCCAATTTCAATAGCTGCTTTAACTGCACACTTTGGTTCTGCCATGTGATGACATCCCCTATATTTACATTCCTCACTCAACTTTTCAATATCAGGAAAACAAAAGTTAAGATCTGGGATCTCTATATCCATAAATTCGAGGGAGCTGAACCCAGGTGTATCTGCAACTAAGCCTTGTCCAACTTTAATTAATTCTACATGTCTTGTCGTATGCTTTCCTCTCCCAAGGTGGGAAGAAATATCATCCGTTCTTAAATCTAAATCTGGATTAAGTGCATTAAGGAGAGATGATTTGCCAACACCTGACTGTCCAGCAAAAACTGAAATTTCCCCCTCCAAATACGGGTATAATTCCTTAATCCCTTCATCCGTTTCAGATGAAGTTAGAAGGACATCATAACCAGCCTTTCGGTAGTCATCCGCATATTGATGGATTTCCTTGTTTTGCACCTCGTTCGTTAAATCCATTTTCGTTACACAAATAATCGGCTTAATGCGATTAAACTCAACTAATACAAGAAAACGATCTAGCAGGGCTGTGCTAAAGTCAGGCTCAACAGCAGAAAAAACGAGTATCGCCTGATCTACATTGGCAATTGGCGGCCGTACCAGTTCATTCTTTCTCTCTTTCACTTCTAAAATATATCCCTCTTTATCATTTTCAGCTTGGAAAACTACTTCATCTCCGACAAGCGGGGTTATTTTATTCTTTCTAAAAACCCCTCTACCACGGCATTGTACGGTATCGTTTCCATTTAATACATAATAAAAACCGCTTAATGCCTTTATGATTTTGCCCTCAGGCATAGCAACACTCCTTAGCTGGACATTTTTCATTGTTTATTCTGGAAATGGCACTTCTTGTTGATCAATAATCGAATTATCTCTTCTAACTTGATATAAAGCTTTCTGCCCGTGTTGAATCTCAAGCTCTAATCTAAATTTTCTGGTTTCCGTAATGTATTCTGTAATAAAAGGATCTGAAATGCTTCGATTCATATCATTAATATATATTTGTACTTCTTGTGGCTGGCCTTCTAATACAGGCTCATACGGAACAGTTACTTCAATAAATACGGTTTTAGGAGGAATTTCTTTCTTTCCTTTAGAAATAACTACTTTTACTTTGCTTCCCTTTGAAACTTGTGAACCAGCTTTAGGTACTTGGTCGATTACAAGTCCTTCTGGAACTGTTTCTGAGTAGTCTTCTTTTGAGATCTCAATGATTAACCCTGAAGATTTTTCATATGCTTCAAGACCTTTTTTATTATACTCTCTTAAATCCTCTAAAGTAATTGGCTGTGGCCCTTTACTAACAGTAAATACCAATTCAGTTTCCTCTGGAACAACAAAATCTCCTTCTGGCATGTTTTGCTCTAAGATGGTTCCAGCAGCTTCACTTTCGTCATTCACTTCTTCTTTCCTGATATCTTTGAAATTACTCTTTTTCAATAATCGATATACATCATCATACGATTGACCCTTATAATCGTCTAATTCAAATTTTTCCTTCCCAAGACTTTCATAAAGATCAACAATTGCTCCTTCTTTCAGAACTGTTCCAGCCTTCGGATCTGTTTTAATGATTAACCCTTCTTCTATTTCGTTATCATTAATCGGAATTGTCTCACCTACAACAAACCCAGCTTTTTCAAGCTTCTTTATGGCATCTTCTGCTTTTTCTCCAGAAATTTCAGGAACAGATATTTCATCTGGTGCCAATAAATCAGGAAGAACAAATACAACAAAAATGCCAAGGATTATTAAAGTAAAAAATGTAGAAACTAATATGGTGGACCACTTTTTACGTTTTTTCTTTTCTTTCTTTACTTTCTTGGGAGTTGCATCCTGTGTTGTATGATTCCCGTTCATGTCCTTATCTCGAATGACCGTTTCATCCATATTCGAAAAGGATTGGCTATCAGTTATGATCGGAATAGCCTTTGTCGCATCATTATCGATTGGAACAATAAATTTTTCCTCATGCATTCGTTCTGGCTCAAGCGCCGTTCTTATATCTTCTTCCATCTCCTCTACGCTATCATACCGATGAAATGGGTCCTTTGCAGTTGCTTTAAAAACGATATTTTCGACACTTTGCGGAATGGATGGATTCCATCTGCGTAAGGATGGTGTTTCAGATTGCAAATGTTTAAGTGCAATAGATACTGCGGATTCGCCGGAAAATGGCAATCTGCCTGTAAGTAATTCAAACATCACGATCCCTAGCGAATATATATCTGATTTTCGATTAGCCATGCCGCCTCTTGCTTGTTCTGGTGATAAATAATGAACAGATCCCAAAACAGAGTTTGTTTGCGTAATGCTCGTTGCACTTAAAGCCATAGCTATTCCAAAATCTGTAATTTTAACGTTTCCAAGCCGGTCAATTAATATATTATGAGGCTTAATGTCCCGATGGATAATATGATTTTGATGAGCATGAGAAATAGCTGATGTTAATTGCTTCATAATATCAAGCACTTTCTCTACCTGAATCGGACTGTTCTGCTGTATGTATTGTTTTAAGGTTTGTCCATCCACATATTCCATTACGATATAGTAAATGGAATCTTCTTCCCCAACATCGTAAATACTAACAATATTCGGATGTGCTAGACTTGTTGCTGATTGTGCTTCACGATGAAAACGGCGAATAAACTCCTCATCATTTGCAAAATCGAGACGCAGCATCTTCACCGCTACATCGCGGTCCAAAATCATGTCATGGGCTAAATAAACGTTAGCCATGCCGCCTCCGCCAATGATTTCGAGAATTTTATATCTTCCGCTAATTCTTTTTCCAATCATCATAAGCCATCACCAGGTTCACTACTATCCAAAAACTCAACAATCACTAAGGTTATATTATCCTCACCGCCATTATTATTCGCCAATTCGATAAGAGTAGAAGCTATCTCATGCAAGTCAGTCTTACTCTCAATAATGTCGACCATTTCAGCTTCAGTCACTTTATTTGATAGACCATCAGAGCATAGTAAGAGCAAATCCCCTTCTTCAAAAATGATTGTTTTAATATCGATGCTTACAGATTCCTCTGTCCCCAATGCTCTTAAAACGACATTTTTCATCGGATGATGTTCTGCATCCTCTTTGGAAATTTGTCCTGTTCGAACCAACTCATTCACAAGCGAATGGTCATCCGTTAATTGCTGAAAACCCGTTTCATTTAAAATATAACATCTGCTATCACCTATATTTGCAACACTTGTAAAACGGTCAGTACAAATGGCTGCTACCATAGTGGTCCCCATGCCTTCACATTCAGAAACCTTTTTTGAATGCTCATATATAAGCGTATTCCCTTTTTCAATATTCGATTTCAGCCAAGTTTCCGCCTCATCAGCGGTTTGGATTTCTTCTGTTTCTCTCCATACATTCTGTAAATTTGTCAGTGCCATTTCACTTGCTACATCACCAGCACGATGACCGCCCATGCCATCTGCAACAATGGCAAGGCGCTGACCGCTTTTATTAGTAAAAACTCCACCGTTATCTTCATTATGCTGGCGAATTCTGCCTCGGTCGGTCATATAAACAGCTTTCATCTTGTCACCTCGTCTCCTCTTTTCGCTCCTTTGCACGAAGTTGTCCACATGCTGCATCAATATCATGACCCTGTTCTCTACGAACAGTTACATTCACGCCATGATTTTTTAACGTTTTTTCAAACTTAATTATTTGTTCTTTTGGTGTTCTTACATAATCTCTTTCTGGAACATAGTTGACAGGGATTAAATTCACATGACATTTTAACCCTTTAATCAGTCTTGCCAATTCTTCCGCATGTTCAACCTGATCATTTACACCGCCAAATAACCCATATTCAAAGCTGACGCGTCTGCCTGTCTTATTAATATAATAGCGAATAGCTTCCATTAAGTCAGGCAATTTATAAGCTCGGTTAATAGGCATTAGACGACTGCGAAGCTCTGTATTTGGTGCATGCAACGATATGGCGAAATTAATCTGCATATTTTCATCTGCAAATTTATAGATTTTCGGGATAATACCGCTTGTAGAAACAGTAATATGACGTGCACCAATATTTAAGCCCTTGTCATGATTGATGATTTTCAAAAACGAAAGCATATGGTCAAAATTATCAAATGGCTCGCCAATTCCCATGATTACTACGGAACTAACCCGCTCATCCGTCTCATCAAGCGCTTGCTGTACTTTTACGACCTGAGCAACTATTTCTCCTGCTTCTAAATTACGTTTTAATCCACCTAATGTAGATGCACAGAACGTACAGCCAATTCTGCAGCCCACTTGTGTTGTCACACATACGGAGTTTCCATAATCATGCCTCATTAATACCGTTTCAATTGAATAGCCATCATGAAGCTCAAATAGAAATTTGATTGTTCCATCCGATGATTGCTGCTGAATAATCGTTTTTAATGTTGTTAAGGTAAACGCAGATTCGAGCCTATCTCTTAACTGCTTTGATAAATTTGTCATCTCTTCAAATGAAGCGACTCTTTTTGTATAAAGCCAATCAAATATTTGCTCTGCACGAAATGCTTTTTCATTATTCTCTTTGAGCCAGTCTTTTAGCTCCTGCAGTTGTAAAGAATAAATGGAGGGTTTTTGATCTATCGTTGATTGTTTCTTAGCTGTTACTTGTTCCATTCTTACACCTTCTTTCTTAAACAGGCTATATAAAAGCCATCCGAACCAATATCCTGTGGCAAAATTTGAAGTTCAAATCCTTTGACTAATGGGCGAATCGCTGCAGGCATTCGGTCCTTTATTGAAAGGTCTCCTTCAAAGTCCACGTTATCCTTTAAAAATGACTCAACTACTAGCTGATTCTCTTCCTTATCAACTGTACAAGTACTATAAACTAGAATACCACCTTTTTTCAACAAAGGGGAAACAGCTTTTAATAAGTTTAATTGTATCGATGATAGCTGCATTAAATCTTTTTCTTTTTTCGTATACTTCATATCAGGCTTTCTTCTCATGACACCAAGTCCAGAGCATGGCGCATCAAGCAATATTCGATCAAAGGTTTCCTTTTCAAAATGTTCTTGAACCTTTCTGCTGTCAAGTGCCATTGTTTCAATATTAGAAAGCTCTAAACGATTTGCATTTTCGTTAATAAGCTTTACTTTATGTTCATGGAGATCAAGTGAAATAACATGTCCGGTATTTTGCATTTTCTCTGCAATATGAGTGGATTTCCCTCCAGGTGCAGCACAGGCATCTAAGACTCTTTCATTTTCCGCTGCACCTAATGTATGAGCCGCAAGCATGGAGCTTTCGTCTTGAATCGTTATAAGCCCTTCTTTAAAAGCATTCGAGTTTGCCAGATTTCCTCGGTAGCACTTAATTGCCTCTGGTATCACAGGACTTGCTTCTACTTCGAACCCTTCCTCATCAAGCTTATGGATGCAATCCTCTCTCGTGATCTTTGTTAAATTCACTCTTGCCGTCTGCAATGGAGCCGTTAAATTGATCTCACACATTCGTTTAGCCTGTTCCATTCCAAGTTGGTCGACCCACCTTTTTACAAGCCATAACGGATGACTTGTTTCGATAGACAGTCTTTCAATTGGATTCTCCAATGTTTCAATAGATGGGAGACCTTGTCTCTGGATATTTCTTAGGACGCCATTGACCATTCCAGATATCCCTTTGTGGCCCTTTTGCTTAGCAATCTCAACTGCTTCAAAAATAGCTGCACGATCTGGAATTTTATCTAAATATACCATCTGATATAAAGTAAGGCGCAATAGTTGCTTAACCCAGCTTTCAACTTTTTTATTACCCTTTAAAAAAGGCTGTAAATAGAAGTCTAAGCTCATTCTCCGCTGCAATGTTCCATACGTTAACTCAGTAAGCAAGCCGATGTCCTTTTGATTTATTTCATTTTTCTTAATGGCAGAATTTAGAAGCAGATTGCTGTATGCCTGATTTTTCTCAATGGATTCCAGCAGATCTAGTGCAGTTTCTCTGACATTTTTCTTCCGTTCTTTCCTCATCATTCTTCCCCAAAGCAGTCGCCAACCTGAATATGCGAACCAGCCCCTCGCAAAAATTGCTCAGCAGACATTTTTTTCTTGCCTGATGGCTGCAGCTCAAGAATTTTTATGGCTGTACCATTTCCGGTAGAAACGATAATAGACTGTTCTTCTAAGCCAATTATTGTTCCTGGAGCTTTATTTCCTTCATTATTTGTCTTCTCTGCCCACCAAATTTTAATAACTGCACCATTAAAGAATGTATAGGCAACAGGCCAAGGATTTAACCCGCGAATGTGGTTATAAATGTCTTCCCCTGTTTTTGACCAATCAATCTTTTCTTGATCTCTTTTAATATTTGGTGCAAAGGTAGCCTCCTCATCATTTTGAGGAACGGATGTCAATTCACCTTTTAATAATTTTGGCATTGTTTCAGATAATAGCTGTGATCCGGCAGCACTTAATTTATCATGCAATGAGCCGATCGTATCCGTTTCAGCAATCGGCACTTCCACTTGTGTTAAAATATCTCCTGCATCCAGCTTTTCCGCCATATACATGATCGTAATTCCTGTTTTGTCTTTTCCTTGAATAATTGAATAATGGATCGGCGCACCTCCTCTAAGCTCAGGCAGCAAGGAAGCGTGAACATTGATGCAGCCATATTTCGGTGCTTCTAGCAGCCCCTTTGGCAGAATTTGACCAAATGCAGCCGTTACGATTAAATCCGGCTCCAATGCCAATATTTTTTCAAGTTCTTCAGGCTGGCGGATTTTTTCCGGCTGAAAAACTGGGATTCCATGTTTTTCTGCTTCAACTTTTACTGGTGGAGGTGTCAACACTCTTTTTCTCCCTACTGGACGATCTGGCTGTGTCACAACCCCAATCACATCATAACCATCATTAATAATTTGCTGCAGGACAGGAACAGAAAAATCTGGTGTTCCCATAAATACAATCTTTGTCATTCTACTTCCAACCCTTCTAACTCTTCTTCATCCAGATATCTCGTTACCTTTGAAGTAAATAATACACCGTGCAGATGATCAATTTCATGCAAAATTGCTCGTGCTAAAAAGTCTTCAGCCTCAAAAGTATAGAACTTTCCTTTTCGATCCTGTGCTTTTATTTTTACATAATATGGCCTCGTGACTTCCCCAAATAAATTAGGAAAGCTTAAACATCCTTCCGGTCCTGTTTGTTCTCCGTTCACTTCAAGAATTTCTGGATTCATCATTTCTATCGTTCCATTTTCATCATCAATATCTACGATTGCAGCCTGCATATCAAGACCGATTTGGGGAGCAGCAAGCCCAACCCCGTCAAATTCAATCATAGTATCGTACATATCATTTAAAATTTTTGCCAGTTTTTTATCAAATTGCATTACAGGCTTGCACTGAACCTCCAGTATCTCTGCAGGGAATTCTACTATTTTTCTGACTGCCAATTTACTTCCTCCTGTATGATCTCTATCCAACTATTTTCAACAATTTTCTTCTTATTCATAACCGTACGGTCAGGTTCTACATTAGAATATATGGATTTACATCCACTGAAATTTGCAAACCTCCTAATGAGATTTCTTGTTGATATTGATCAAGTATTTTCTTTAATGCTAGATTTAGCTCCGGTTCCCGTTTGTATTTTATCAAACATTGATATCGATATCTATTATTGATTCTAGGAATCGGTGAAGCAACAGGCCCTAGACAAATTGCTTCATTGGAAAGTCTGGATCGAATATATGCGGTAATTTTTTCTGTTATCGATACTGTTTTCATTAATTCTTCATGGCTGACTGTGATGAGGGAAATATAATAATAAGGAGGGTACTTATGGATTTTCCGCATCATCATTTCTTTTTCATAAAAACGGTCAAAGTCCTGTTCTCCCGCAAGCTCCACACTATAATGCTCAGGTGTATAAGTTTGAATAACAACTTCTCCTTCTTTCTCATGCCTGCCCGCTCGTCCGCTTACTTGCGTTAATAGCTGGAAGGTTTTCTCAGACGAGCGGAAGTCAGGTAAATGAAGCATCGTATCCGCAGACAGAACACCGACTAATGTGATATTTGGAAAATCAAGTCCCTTTGCAATCATTTGCGTACCTAGAAGAATATCTGCATGACCTTCCTGAAACTGATCAAGGAGCTTTTCGTGTGAACCTTTACGGCTCGTTGTGTCCACATCCATTCGAATCACTTTCGCATGAGGCAAAATTTTAACTAGCTCTTCTTCTACTTTTTGTGTGCCCGTACCGAAGTACCGAATATGCTCACTTTTACATTCCGGGCAAGCATTTGGTACATTTGCTTCATATCCGCAATAATGGCATTTCATTCGCTGATTGGTCCTGTGATACGTAAGGGAGATATCACAATTCGGACAATTGACAACATACCCGCAGTCTCTGCACATGACGAATGATGAATGACCTCTTTTATTAAGAAAAAGGACAATTTGCTCTTTTTTCTCTAGCCTGTCCTCGATTTTTTCTAAAAGAAGCCGTGAAAACATAGAGCGGTTACCCTCACGTAATTCTTCCCGCATATCAATGATTTCAACACGAGGCAACGTTTGATTATTCATCCGATTTGGCATGGAGAGCAGTGTATATACACCCTTTTGTGCCCTTGCAAACGATTCAAGGGAAGGAGTAGCACTCCCTAGCACAACTGGGCATTCATGGATAGCCCCTCGTTTAATGGCAACATTTCGCGCATGATACCTAGGATTATCTTCCTGTTTGTAGCTAGTCTCATGTTCCTCATCAATGATAATAATGCCTAAATTTTCGAATGGAGCAAATATGGCAGATCTTGCACCAACAACAACCTTTACTTCCTTCTTCTGAATCTTTCGCCACTCATCATACTTTTCACCAGCCGAAAGCCCGCTATGAAGGACGGCCACTTCATTCCCGAATCTTCCTTTAAAGCGTTTGACCATTTGTGGGGTTAATGAAATTTCCGGGACAAGAACGATCGCCTCTTTCCCTTCCTTCAGTACTTTTTGGATTGATTGAAGGTAAATCTCCGTCTTTCCGCTTCCTGTCACCCCATATAACAGAAAGGTTTGATGCATATGATCGTTTATGGATGCAAGAATAGGTGTAATAGCTTTTTCTTGATCACCAGTAAGGGGGAGTGGTTCTGTATGCGAAAAAACTTTTTCTTCAAATGGATCACGATACACTTCCATCTCTTTTTCTTCAAGAATTCCCTTTTGAACTAATCCCTTAATTGCAGAAGCAGAAATGCCAAGTTCAGATAAGAGCTTGCGCAACTCGATTGGAGCTTCTGTCTGAAGAAAAAAATTAAGGACTTCCTTCTGCTTTGCTGCCTGTACAGGTAAGTTTTCCATTTCTGCCGCTAATTGCTTCTTTGTTAGCTTAGACATAATATGTTTTAACTTTTTCTTTCTCACACGCTCTTTTACTTCATAAATAATTTCAACCGTCCCTTTTGCAACTTCCTTTTGCAAAAGGTTTAAACAGCCCAGTTTTACTGCTTCCTCCCACGGAATTATCTCATCCTGGCCAAACAGAGCACTAATCTCAGCTGTTAACTTCTTTTTTTCTGCTGTCAATTTAAGTTTTTTTTCATATTTTGCTTTTAATGCGGCAGGAAGCATCACTTGATAAGCAGATATCTTATAGCAAAGCGTTTCATGCGTCAGCCATTCTCCAAGTGTAAGAAGTTCTTGATTTAAGATGGGTGTTAAATCCATCGGTTCAATTAATTCTTTTAGTTTCCCAAAGTCTGACTCCGGCTTTAATCCAATGACAAAACCTTGTATTTTTCTAGGTCCAAAGGGCACGATGACTCTCATTCCGGGCCTGATGACTTCTAGTAAATGATCAGGAATAACATAATCAAATGGCCTGTCCGTTTGTTTAGCAGGGACATCTACAATTACACTCGCAATGGTCATCTCATTTCATTCCCTATTAATTGTGAAGCTTCATTCAGGATCGTTACTGCTACTTCATTTTTCGATAAGAGAGGAAGCTCTGTTGCACTCCCATCCCGTTTAAACAACGTTACAATGTTCGTATCCGTACCGAATCCGGCACCTGCAGTCTTCACATTATTGGCCACAATCATATCAGCATTTTTCTTCAATAGCTTCTTCTGTGCGTATTCCGCGACATGGTCTGTTTCTGCAGCAAAGCCAATGAGAATTTGATCTTTCTTGTTTCTCCCTAGTTCAAAAAGAATGTCCGTTGTTCTTTCAAGCTCTAGGTTCTCGTCTCCGTCCTTTTTCTTAACCTTATGATCATAGCTCGTTTTTGGACGATAATCAGCTACAGCTGCTGTTTTTATGACAATGTCTGCATCATTATATTCCTTCATCACTGCCTGGTACATGTCCTCTGCACTTTCAACTTGAATTAGTTCCACTCCAGCAGGTGCCGCTATGTTGACAGGTCCAGAAATTAGGACAACTTTTGCACCTGTCCGTACCGCCTCTTCTGCAATGGCATAGCCCATTTTTCCTGAGGAATGATTTGTAATATATCTGACAGGATCAATTTTTTCTCGAGTAGGGCCAGCTGTAATGACAATCTTTCTTCCAGATAGCTTTGCAACACTAGGATGGAAAAAGCGCTCGATATTCTCAACGATTTTCTCTGGTTCCTCTAGACGCCCTTTCCCAACATATCCACAGGCAAGATACCCTTCTCCAGGCTCAATAAATCGATGCCCAAAGCGATATAAAGTTTCAATATTATTCTGAACCGCTGGATGACTATACATATGTACATTCATAGCTGGGGCAATCCAGACCGGTTTTGTTGCAGCAAGCAATGTTGTTGTAATCATATTATCAGCGATGCCATTTGCTAGCTTTCCAATAACATTTGCTGTTGCTGGTGCTACTAAAATTAGATCTGCCCAATCTGCAAGGTCAATATGAGCAATGACCTTAGAGTCCTTTTCATCAAATGTATCTGTATAAACATCATTTCTTGATAACGCTTGGAATGTTAACGGGGCAACAAATTTACAGGCAGATTCACTTAAGATTACCTTCACATCTGCACCTGCCTGGGTAAGCTTGCTTGTTAAAGCAGATGCCTTATATACAGCAATTCCGCCTGTAACACATAATAGTATTTTTCTTCCGTGCAGCATTTTAAAACCCCCATCTATTTCTTTTCTCTCTATTATTATGCAAGAAGAATTGCATTTTTTCACGTTTTATGTCGTAGAAAAAAAGCTGATGCGCAATGATCATCGCTGTACAAACTGGAAGGACAGCGACTTATCGTAGGGAGGGGACCTTAAGTTTGATAGGCGATAGGCGATGGAGCTAGACCTAGACAACTTGTCACAAAGCTACCTACAACATAATAAATTCCTAGAATAGCGAAATAAAAATAACAACCTGAAAGGAGGTTGTTATTTTCGTCTTTATTCGTAAGATTCGTCCTTTAGTTTAGCTGAAAGACGATAATGAAGCTGATCTGCATTTATTTCCTCTAGAGCCTTGCCAACGTTTTTGTGTGAAACATATTTATCAAGCTGAGGCTTGGCATTTTCTTGCATTTTTCTAGCTCGCTTTGCAGCAACAGATACTAGTGAATATTTGGAATCAATTTTTGTCATTAATGAATCAATAGAAGGATAAAGCATTTAATCTACCTCCAGCATTTTAATATATCTTGGTTCTACTCGTTCTCTGCGACAGTGTTCAGCGACAACAATAGCTTTAATTCTATCACAAGCCCGTTCAATTTGATCATTCTCTACGACATAGTCGTATAAATTCATCATTTCAATTTCTTCTTTCGCAACAGTCATACGATTGTTAATCACATCTTCTGTTTCTGTACCTCTAGTAACAATTCGGTTTTTAAGCTCAGATAGACTAGGCGGTACAAGAAAAATAAACAACCCATCAGGGAATTTTTCACGTACTTGGCGCGCTCCTTGGACCTCGATTTCTAGAAAAACATCTTTCCCTTGATCCAGAGTCTCTCTTACATAGTCAACTGGAGTTCCGTAATAGTTGCCGACAAATTCGGCATACTCAAGCAGTTTATCCTGCTTTATCAGCGCTTCAAATTCCTCGCGTGTCTTGAAGAAATAATCTACTCCATCAACTTCCCCTTCTCTAGGAGATCTTGTTGTCATTGAAATCGAATATTCAAAAGATGTATCCGGCTGCGAAAAGATTTCTTTCCTTACCGTTCCCTTGCCGACGCCAGAAGGGCCGGATAAAACAATTAATAAACCCTTTTCCTGCATTCATTCATCCTACCCTTCATCGATAATTTCATCACGGTCATTTAGACGATGAGCAACAGTTTCAGGCTGAACAGCTGAAAGGATGACATGGTCACTATCCATCACAATAACCGCTCTTGTTCTTCTGCCGTATGTTGCATCAATTAATGACCCACGGTCACGGGCATCTTGTATAATTCTTTTGATTGGTGCTGATTCCGGGCTGACTATTGAGATTATTCGGTTGGCTGATACTATATTGCCAAAACCGATGTTTATTAATTTAATCGACATTTTCGTCCTCCAAGCATCAGTTATATATTTTGACCCCGTAATACCTTTTCTAAACAAACCCTATTCAATATTCTGCACTTGCTCTTTCATTTTTTCGAGACAGCTCTTCAGCTCAACGACCTCTGAAGCAATTGCCGCATCATTGGCCTTCGATCCAATCGTATTGACTTCCCTATTCATTTCTTGAATTAAGAAATCTAACTTTCTGCCTACGCGCTCATTTACTCGAAGGGTCGTTTCGAATTGATTCATATGGCTTAACAGCCTTGTCAGCTCCTCGCTAATATCTGCTTTATCTGCAAATAGAGCAACTTCTGTTAATATTCTTGCTTCTTCAAGCTGACCTTCTAAAAATAAGCTCATTCGCTTTGTTAAACGATCTTGATATTGCTGAACAACCTTTGGTGCAAGATCTTTTAAGTGATTTATCCGTTCAGCAATTTCATGTAGATGTAGCTTCAAGTCCTTTTCTAGTTCAGCACCTTCCAATTTCCGCATTTGCAGTAAATGTTGACTTGCTTCTTCAATAGCATCCAGTACAACTTTTTCAATTTCCTCATTCCCTGCATCTTTTTCTTCAATTGAAATGAGTTCATCCCTAATAAGATCATGAACTGCAGGTCCCTGATCAAGGGCAAATCGATCTTTAATTTTTGTTATATACTGGTAATACTCATCTAATAAAGCCCAATCAACCTGTACTTGACGAGTTGCTAGCCGATCACCTTCAACTGTTACATATACTTCAATTCTGCCACGATGAATACACTCACCAAGCTTTTTCTTTATTTTGTCTTCTATATGAAAAAGCTGTCGTGGCATCCTAATTTGGTACTCAGAAAATCGGTGGTTTACCGCCTTTATTTCTACTATTGCGGAAAATTGACTGGAACTCTTTTTGCTTCTGCCAAAACCTGTCATGCTAACGACCATATGTAACACATCCTGTCTGAAAGGATTGCCATTTTTATCGCAGATTAACGGGCAGTAAGACCCCACTATAAGGAAATAAAAGCAATGAAGAAGCCTAAGTAGGGGACCAGCTGCCCGTAAATGCCCGATTAGTTCAACTATGCATCCTTGGAGGATAAAGTCCCCCAATGACGGAAGTTTCACTTTATGTAATCACTACAAGCAATTAGTTCGTATTTTATCATAAATGAAGGAAATTGTATGCAAAATAAATAGCTCCAGCAACATTTTATAAAAGATGATCCAATAACACAGAAAAAAGTAGTAGAGAAATCTCTACTACTTTATTAAGTATAACATAATTTATTTTCTTTTTGTCAGTAAAAATGACCCTGCAAGCAAAAATGTTGGGACCGCTGCCAGTCCTGTAATCATCAGCCAATCTTTCATTTCGATTGGAAC
The DNA here is from genome assembly GCF_900199725.1 of Cytobacillus massiliigabonensis. Lineage (GTDB taxonomy): Bacteria > Bacillota > Bacilli > Bacillales > Cytobacillaceae > Cytobacillus > Cytobacillus massiliigabonensis. Next base: position 209,501 of record NZ_LT904902.1, read on the forward strand.
TGTATGGAAAATTGGCTGTAAAGGCGGGTAATAAATAACGACAAACAGCAACAGCAAGGAAGAAATAACCGCCCATACTAAATACTTATTTCCAAATGGATTCCTCGCGAACACTGATTTTTCGCTCCTGCAGTCAAACACATGGATCAACTGAGCGAGCACTAGTGTCGCAAACGCAATGGTTTGAGCATAGGCTAAGTCATCTGGATTTGCATGGTACGCAAATATGAAGGCAAGCAATGTTGCTATTCCAATTAAAAACCCTCTCGAAACAACCTTCCATCCAAGCCCTCGCGCAAAAACACCTTCTCTTGGATTTCTTGGTTTTCGTTTCATCACATCATCCTCAGGCTGATCAAGACCTAATGCCATTGCAGGAAGTCCATCTGTCACAAGGTTCACCCATAGAATTTGAATAGGCACTAACGGGAGCGGAAGTCCCAATATCATCGCAAATAACATAACAAGAATTTCGCCTACATTGGAAGCAAGCAAATATCGAATGAACTTTCGAATATTTTCATAAATATTTCTGCCTTCTTTAATTGCCGCCTTGATTGTTGCAAAATTATCATCCAGGAGGACAAGTGCCGATGCTTCCTTCGCAACATCTGTACCTGTAATCCCCATAGCGACACCAATATCAGCTGCTTTTATTGCTGGGGCATCATTTACTCCATCCCCTGTCATCGCAACAATATGGCCTTTATTTTGCAAAGCTTTCACTATTTTTAACTTATGCTCTGGTGAGACGCGCGCGAAAACAGCTACATCATCTACAACCTCTTCAAGCTCATCTACGTTCAATTCAGAAAGAGCTTTCCCATCAAGTACCTTTGATTTATTCGTTAAAATACCGAGCTGTTTAGCAATCGCCTTCGCTGTAATCACATGATCGCCAGTAATCATCACCGTTTTAATACCAGCTTCTTTACACTCTTTTACCGCATCCTTTACCTCTGGTCTTGGGGGGTCAATCATCCCTTGAAGACCGATAAAGGTTAATCCTTTCTCCGCTTCTTTTTCGTCGAGTATAATTGTATTCGAAGATACTTCTTTAACCCCGATCGCAATGGTCCTTAATGCCTGTGAAGCTAAATCCTCAATTGCCTGTTGAATATAGCCAGCCACTTCTCGATTTAGGAATTTACGTTTTCCATCCCAAAGAATCGATTCACACACTCCAGCTAATACATCCGGTGCACCCTTTGTGACAATAAATTGCTTGCCATGCTGATCTTTCACAACAATGCTCATCATTTTTCTTTCAGAATCAAAAGGAAATTCCTTTATGACTTGAAACTGGCTTAGCAATGTATCACGGTTATATCCAGCCTTCATGGCTGCAACAAGCAATGCACCTTCCGTTGGATCCCCATCAATGACGAACTCATTCTCTTTTCTTTTTATTTCCGCATGATTGCAGAGCATTCCAAACATAAGCATTTGCTGAAGTGCTTTATCTTCCTTTGGTTCCACCTGATTGTCATTTCGATAAAAATGTCCTTGAGGCTCATAGCCTACTCCATCTACAAGCCATTGTTTCCCCCCGCTCCATAAATGGGTAACCGTCATCTTATTTTGAGTCATCGTTCCAGTTTTATCAGAGCAAATAACAGAAGCACAGCCAAGCGTTTCTACTGCAGGCAGCTTTCGAACAATTGCTTTTTTCTTGATCATTCGCTGGACACCAAGCGAAAGGGCTACTGTTACGATTGCAGGTAATCCTTCCGGAATAGCAGCAACAGCTAGCGATACACCTGCAAGAAACATCGTATAAAGATCATGCCCTTGGATGACACCAGCTACAACGACAAGCACAGTTAGAATTAATGCAACAGTGATAAGAATTTTCCCGAGCTGTTCCAGCCTTCTCTGTAACGGAGTTGTCATCGTTTCCGCATTTTGCAACAAATCGGCAATTTGTCCCATAGCTGTTTTCATCCCTGTTGCAACAACGATTCCCATCCCGCTGCCGCGTGTAACTAATGTACTCATAAAAGCCATATTTTCCATATCGCCTATTCCAATATTTTCTTTTTTAATCGCAACCGTTGTTTTTGCCACTGGCAATGATTCACCAGTCAATGCTGATTCCTCAACTTCTAAACTATTCGATTCGATAATTCTAACATCTGCTCCTACTCGATCACCGCTCGAAAATTTGAGCAGATCTCCAACTACTACATCTTTTGAAGGAATCTTTATCCATTCACCATCTCTTAATACACTTACTTGAGGCGCAGACAGCTCCTTTAAAGCTTGCAGCGATCGTTCAGCCTTTCTTTCTTGAAAAAAACCAAGCAAACCATTGATGATGACTATGGCAATGATCGCAACCGCATCAATGTATTCGCCAAGCAATCCAGAAATAAGTGTTGCCACAAGTAAAACTAGGACCATGAAATCCTTAAATTGACTAAAGAACAAGAGCAAGGCTGATTGCTTTTCCCCCTCTTCCAATTCATTCTTGCCAAATTGATTTCTGCGTTTTTTCACATCATCTTCAGTTAAGCCCGATGTCGAATCCGTATTAAGTGCCTGCTCAACCTCGGTTTCATTCATTTCATGGAATTTCATTCAGACATCACTTCCTCCTCCAAGCCATACTTATCATCTAAAGAAAGCTTATTCAGCCTTGTCCGAAAAAATGCTAATATATAATATATAAAGCGAAGAGTGCCAATGGTACTTGGAGTCTATACAAAGAAAGCTTCTATAGAAAAGGATGTTACCTATGTCATTCGACGGTTTATTTACAAGGGCTATGACGGAAGAGCTGACCCATGAGTTAAAAGGGGGAAGAATTAATAAAATTCATCAGCCTTATAAAAATGAAATTATATTAGTAGTGAGAGCAAACGGAAAAAATCATAAGCTCCTGCTCTCAGCTCACCCTAGTTATGCTAGAGTACAGCTTACGAACGAAGCTCATGATAACCCTTCTGAGCCCCCAATGTTTTGCATGCTGCTAAGAAAGCATCTGGAAGGATTTTTCCTAGAGGAAATACGTCAGATTGGCTTAGATAGAATCATTATTTTCGAAGTAAAAGGAAGAAATGAAATGGGTGATACGTCCTACAAGCAGCTGATTGTTGAAATAATGGGCAGACACAGCAATATTACCTTAGTCGATAAAACTAGAAACATTATTTTGGACAGCATTAAGCATGTGTCATTTGCCGTTAATAGTCATCGAGCGATTTTGCCAGGGCAAGAATATGTTTTGCCGCCACAGCAGGATAAGATAAATCCATTTGAGGCTAGTGAGGAAGATGTCTTACGGCAAATCGATTTTAATAGCGGGAAGCTCGATAAACAGCTTGTTTCCGCATTTGCGGGAATATCGCCATTGCTAGCAAAAGAGGTGCTCTTCCATGCTGGACTAGCTAACAGGACAACTGTTCCAAAAACATTTTTGCACTATATTCATTTAATGAAGAATCACGAACTCTCCCCTGCAATCACTAGTGGTGGTCAAAAGGATAGTTTCTATCTTTTTCCGTTGGAGCATCTACAAGGAGAGTCAAAGGAATTCAATTCACTAAGTGAAATGCTTGATCGTTTTTATTTTGGCAAAGCAGAACGGGATCGTGTGAAGCAGCATGCAAATGACTTGGAGCGCTTCATTCACAATGAAAAAGATAAAAATGAAAAGAAAATAAAAAAACTGCTAATAACATTGAAAGAAGCAGAAAATGCTGATCAGCACCAGCTTTATGGAGAACTGATCACAGCTAATATTTACGCGATAAAAAAAGGAATGAAAACAGCAGAGGTCAGCAATTATTATGACGAAAATGGAACAATGGTGACCATTCCACTCGATCCACAAAAAAACCCTTCTGAAAATGCACAGAAATATTTCACAAAATATCAGAAGGCTAAAAATGCGATTACAATTGTTAAAGAACAAATAGAAATGACTAAGCATGAGTTTATTTATTTCGAAGCCTTGCTCCAGCAAGTAGAAACAGCGTCACCGAAGGATATCGAAGAAATACGAGAGGAATTAATCGAAGGCGGTTATATTAGAGACAGACAAAAAAAGAAAAACAAGAAAAATCAACATGCAAAGCCGATTCTTGACCGCTACATATCCACTGACGGAACAGAAATCTTTGTCGGAAAAAATAATAAACAAAATGATTACTTAACAAATAAACTGGCGGCAAGAGACGAAATTTGGCTACACACGAAGGATATCCCTGGTTCGCATGTGGTGATTCGCAGCAAGGTACCTGCAGAAAAAACTATATTAGAAGCAGCAAATTTAGCAGCTTATTATAGTAAGGCACGCAATTCTAGTTCAGTTCCAGTAGACTTCACACAGGTTCGGCATGTAAAGAAGCCTAGCGGGGCCAAACCAGGATTTGTGATTTATGAGAACCAGCAGACTGTATATGTGACGCCAGATGAGGAAATGGTTCTTTCATTAAGAAAGGGATAGATAATGTGGGACGAGGGAACAGGAACCTCGTCCCATTTTAAATAATTATGTATATCCAAGATTTTTTTCATTCTCTATGATAGGTTGCCTTATCGAAACAAAATAACATAGGGACAGAATCCTTCCCTATGTCCTATAATTATTGACTCACTTTTCCCCACTCAGCTGGGTCTTTCCGCCATTCAGTAAGCTTCGCCATATCTCCATCCTGAATATAGCCTTTTTCTCTAGCAATTTCAGAAAGTGTTTCAAAATCAGTCAATGTGTGTGCAGTAATATCCGCCTTCTCTAGCAATTCTTTCCCTTTTTCTAATTGATAAGTAAAGATAGCAACAACACCCAGGACTTCACAACCTGCTTGGCGCAATGCTTCAACTGCTGTTATAACACTTCCGCCTGTCGAAATTAAATCTTCTACGACAACAACCTTTTGCCCTGGCTCTGTTTTTCCCTCTATTTGATTTCCTTGTCCGTGTCCTTTTGGCTTGGAACGCACGTAGCACATGGGCAGTTCCAATAAGTCGCTGACCCATGCAGCATGCGGGATTCCTGCGGTAGCAGTACCTGCGATTATTTCGGCTTCTGGGAACTTTGCTAAGATTGTTTTCTTCAACCCATTTGCAATTTCCTTACGAACGGAAGGGTAAGAGAGTGTTAATCGATTATCACAGTAAATGGGAGATTTTAGACCAGATGACCATGTAAAGGGGACATTGGGCTGTAGCGCTACAGCTTTAATTTCTAGTAAACGTTCGGCAATTTGTTGTTTCATTGATGAACACCCTCCCATGATTGTTTGAATTCAATGTATTTTTCCAGCGGGTTAGCTGACTTTGTGATTGGGCGTCCGACAACAATTGCTGAAGCACCTTCGGATTTTGCATAAGCAGGAGTAGCTACACGCTTTTGATCCTGAACATCATCTGACTGCAATCGAATGCCTGGAACTACTGTCAGGAAGGTATGGCCAAGCAATTGACGAATAGACTTGGCTTCAAATGTCGAACACACCACTCCATCAAGACCTGCTTTTTTCGTTAAAGCAGCATAATGAAGGACTGATTCCTCCAATGGAGCTTGTACAAGCTGTTCCTCTCGCATTTGATCTTCTGAAGTACTTGTTAATTGTGTAACTGCAATACACGCGGGTCTATTTTGTCCAGCTGGTGTTCCAGACTCCAATCCTTCAAGTGCTGCACGCATCATCTCTTTACCGCCTGCTGCATGGACATTGACAAGATCACAGCCAAGACGTGCCAGCCCCTTCATTGCACCTTTCACCGTATTCGGAATATCATGGAGCTTTAAATCCAGGAAAATATCATGCCCTTTTTCTTTTAAGTCATAAATAATACCAGGACCTTCTTGAAAGAAAAGCTCCATACCAACCTTCAAAAACAGCTTTTCATTATTAAAGTGATTTATAAACTGATTGACCTCCTGTTTACCTGCAAAATCAAGTGCGATAATAAGTGATTTATCCATTTTTCCAGCTCCTTCCTGTACATTCAGAAATATGGTCAAAGCCAAGGCTTTTCACTAGTTCCGGTAATTCTTCAATGATTGTCGGGCAGACGAATGGGTCAACAAAGTTAGCTGTTCCTACAGCAACTGCACTTGCCCCTGCGTAATAATATTCAATTATATCTTCAGCTGATTGAACACCTCCCATGCCAATAATCGGCAAGGACACGTGCTGACTCACCTCATGAATCATTCGGATCGCAACAGGCTTAATTGCAGGTCCTGACAGTCCGCCTGTTTTGTTTGCCAGAATAGGTTTTCCTGTTTTTAAATCAATTCTCATGCCAACAAGTGTATTAATCATTGTTAATCCGTCTGCTCCGCCGTCTTCCACCGCTTTTGCCATTTCGACTATATTCGTCACATTCGGTGAAAGCTTCACATAAACAGGAACCTCTGATACATCCTTAACTTTTTTCGTTAAATCCTTTGCCACTTCTGGAATGGTTCCGAAGGCGATCCCTCCTGTTTTGACATTCGGGCAGGAAATATTTAATTCTAAGGCGTGAACATTCGGAGCTTTGGCAATTTCTTTCGCTACAGCAATATAATCTTCCTCTTGTGAGCCTGCGACGTTGGCAATAATCGGAACATCGAATTGATCAAGCCAAGGCAGCTCTTCATTCATTACTTTTTCGAGTCCAGGATTTTGCAGCCCAATTGCATTTAGCATGCCCGCTGACGTTTCAGCTACTCGAGGAGTCGGATTCCCAAAACGAGGTTCATAAGTTGTTGCTTTAATCATAATCGCACCAAGAAGACTGAGATCAAAAAGCTGGCTGAATTCACGGCCAAAACCGAAGCAGCCAGATGCTGGCATGATCGGATTTTTCAAATCTAGTCCGGGCAAGCTTATTTGTAATGAATTCATAGAAGCACCTCCCCAGCTTTAAATACAGGTCCATCACTGCAAACTTTTTTATAGGTGCAGCCTGTTGGATCATCGCCAGTGTGGCATACACAAGCGAAGCAAGCACCGATCCCGCAGCCCATCCGTTCTTCTAAAGAAAGGTATACTTTCTTATCCGGATAATTTTGTTCAAGTGCCTTAAGCATCGGTGTCGGACCGCATGAATAGAGCACATCAAATGTGAGCTTCCGATCTTGGATGATGGTAGTGACAAAGCCTTTCATGCCATAGCTGCCATCGACAGTTGCTACATAAGTCTCCCCAAGCCTAGTAAAATCATCATCATAAAAAACAACATTTGCTGATTGAAATCCAAGTACATGAATGACTTTAACCCCTTGCTTCACAAGCTGCTTTGACAGCTCGTATAAAGGAGGAACACCGATGCCACCGCCAACGAGCAGAGCTGTCTCACCAGACATCGCCTCTTCAACTGGAAACCCATGCCCTAAAGGACCAAGTACATCAATGACATCTCCCGGCTGTTTCTCTGACAATAAAGCTGTACCTTTACCTTCTGCACGATAAATCATTGTAAATTGGTTCTCATCCTTATTAATATCGGAAATACTAATCGGTCGTCTTAAAAGTGGGTCAACTTGGTTTGACACCTTCAAATGCACAAATTGTCCAGGCTCATTCATTTCACGGACAAGCTCACCTTGGAGGGTGAGCTTAAATATATTTTCTGCTATTTCAACTTGAGAGACGATTTGGCATAATTCTTTTTTAATCACGCGAAGACCGCCTCCCGGATTTCAGCTGGCTTTTCCATTGCATCTGCTGAAAAATTCATTGATTCGATTACCTTTAAAATCGCGTCCGCTGTATCAAGTGAAGTTAAACATGGAATGCCATTTTCTACTGCTTCACGACGAATACGGAAACCGTCTCTTTCAGGCTGTTTTCCTTTTGTTAACGTGTTAATAACGATTTGAGCTTTGCCATTTCGAATAACATCCAGTAAGTTAGGGCCTTCTGATCCAATTTTATCTACGACTTCAACTGGTATACCCGCAGAGTGCAGCAAATTGGCTGTTCCACTCGTTGCCATCAAGCGATAACCAATAGAAGCAAATCTTTTTGCAAGCTGAAGTGATTCTTCCTTGTCCTTATCTGCAACGGTCATCAGAACCGAACCGAACGGATGAATCTTCATTCCCGAGGCAACTAATCCCTTATACAATGCCTTTTCAAGTGTAGAATCCTTCCCCATTACTTCTCCTGTTGATTTCATTTCTGGTCCGAGTGTAATATCCACTCTTCTTAATTTTGCAAAAGAGAAGACAGGTACTTTTACATATACCCCTGTTTTTTCTGACACAAGACCTGTCTGATATCCTTGCTCCTTTAACGATAGCCCGAGAATGACTTTTGTAGCAATGTTTGCCATCGGTACATTAGTAATTTTACTTAAAAAAGGTACAGTACGGCTCGATCTTGGATTGACTTCAATTACAAACACTTCTTCATTTGCGACAATGTACTGGATGTTTAATAATCCGATGATCCCAAGTCCTTTTGCAAGCTTTTCTGTATAATCAACAAGCTTAGCCTTTACTTCAGCAGATATACTCTGTGGAGGATAGACTGCAATCGAGTCACCAGAGTGAACGCCTGCTCGCTCGATATGTTCCATAATTCCAGGGATCACGACTGTTTCTCCATCTGAGATTGCATCTACTTCAATTTCTTTCCCTGTGAGATACCGGTCAATTAGTACCGGATGGTCTGGATTGATCTTCACCGCATTTTTCATGTAGTGGAGAAGCTCTTCTTCTTTATAAACAATTTCCATAGCACGTCCGCCAAGAACATAGGATGGGCGGACTAGAACAGGGTAGCCAATTCTACTCGCGATTTTGATAGCTTCTTCAACAGACAGGGCAGTTTTTCCTTTTGGCTGGGGTATGTGAAGTTCTGATAAAGCTTGTTCAAACTTATCTCGATCCTCTGCACGATCAAGATCTTCAAGGGAAGTCCCAAGAATTTTTACACCTCTTTCTACTAGACTAGCAGCGAGATTAATAGCTGTTTGCCCGCCAAACTGTACGACAACACCTTCAGGCTTTTCTAAGTCGATAATATGCATGACATCTTCAATCGTCAGCGGCTCGAAGTAGAGCTTATCAGAAATACTGAAGTCTGTTGAAACTGTTTCTGGGTTGTTATTAATGATAATTGCTTCATAACCTGCCTCTTTAATTGCCCATACAGAGTGAACCGTTGCATAGTCGAACTCAACCCCTTGCCCGATGCGGATCGGACCTGAACCAAGAACGACAACGCTCTTTCGTGCTGTTACAACTGATTCATTTTCATCCTCATAAGTGCCATAGTAATACGGTGTTTCCGATTCGAATTCAGCTGCACAAGTATCTACCATTTTATAAACAGGCATTATACTATTTTCGGTTCTCCAATTATAGACGTCTAACTCAGTCGAATCCCAAGCCTTAGCTATGGTATAGTCAGCAAAGCCCATTTCTTTTGCTTTCTTTCCTATTTCCTTATGAAAATGATTAGCAGCAAGCTCTTTTTCAAAAGATATGATTTTTTCCATTTTATGAAGGAAGAAAAGGTCGATCTCGCTCCATTCATGAATCGTTTGAATTGTAACGCCTCTTCTAAGTGCTTCACCGATATAGAATAGTCGTTCATCCCCAGCCTTACGGATTCTTTTTTCGATTAATTCATTGTCAATCGTATCTGCCTCTTTAAGCGTTAGATGAAACACATCCGCTTCTAGCGAACGCACAGCTTTTAATAATGATTCCTCAAATGTGCGGCCAATTGCCATAACTTCGCCTGTTGCCTTCATTTGTGTTCCTAACGAACGGTTCGCTGATTCAAATTTATCAAACGGCCAGCGAGGAATTTTCGTGACAATGTAATCAAGAGCTGGCTCGAAGCTTGCATATGTTTTACCAGTAACTGGGTTCATCATTTCATCCAATGTTAATCCGACCGCAATTTTTGCCGCAAGCTTAGCGATTGGGTAGCCAGTTGCTTTCGATGCCAATGCAGATGAACGGCTAACCCTTGGATTCACTTCAATAATATAGTAATTGAAGCTATATGGATCAAGGGCAAGCTGGACATTGCATCCTCCTTCAATTCCTAACGCGCGAATAATTTTTAATGAGACATTTCTTAATAATTGATACTCACGGTCACTTAGTGTTTGGCTTGGTGCAACGACAATCGAATCTCCAGTATGCACTCCGACGGGATCAATGTTTTCCATGTTACAAACGACAATTGCATGATCACCTGAGTCTCTCATAACTTCATATTCAATTTCTTTATATCCTGCAATACTTTTTTCTAATAAGCACTGTGTCACTGGACTATTTTTCAAACCGCTCGTAACAATCTCGATGAGCTCCTCCTCATCATGACAGATTCCTCCGCCTGTTCCTCCAAGTGTGAATGCTGGCCGAACGATGACAGGGTAGCCGATTTTATTCACAAATTCATATGCTTCTTCCAGCGAATGGATAATTTCACTTTCAGGCACTGGCTCACCAAGCTCATTCATCAGATTTCTGAAAAGGTCTCGATCTTCTGCCTGTTCAATTGCTGATAGCTTTGTTCCTAAAATTTCTACTCCGCATTCTTCAAGGACACCTGATTTTGCCAGTTCTACTGCAAGATTTAGCCCTGTTTGCCCCCCTAAAGTTGGAACAAGTGCATCTGGGCGTTCCTTGCGAATGATTCGGCTCACGAATTCCAATGTAAGCGGCTCGATATATACAGCATCTGCAATTTCTGTATCTGTCATGATTGTCGCCGGGTTTGAATTGACGAGGATGACTCTATATCCTTCTTCTTTTAGGGCGATACAGGCTTGCGTTCCAGCATAATCAAATTCTGCTGCCTGACCGATGACGATGGGACCTGATCCAATAACTAATATGCTTTTTATATCTGTACGCTTTGGCATTTGTTCGCACCTTCCTGTTTCTCAATTTCAATCATTGTTAAAAATTGTTCAAATAGACCGTTGGCATCTTCAGGACCTGGCGATGCTTCTGGATGATATTGGACAGTAAATGCTGGATAATCTTTATGCTTTAATCCTTCAATTGTTCCATCATTTAGAGCAATATGTGTAACCTCTAATCTGGTATTCATGATGGAGTGTTCTTCAACCGTGTAGCCATGGTTTTGTGAAGTAATCGCAACTTTTCCTGTTACTAATTCCTTTACCGGATGATTTGATCCGCGATGGCCAAATTTCATTTTCTCTGTATTTGCACCGCAAGCAAGTGCAAACAGCTGATGTCCAAGACAGATGCCAAACAGAGGCACTTGGCCTAATAAACCATTAATCATTGTAATTGCTTCTGGCACATCTTTCGGATCCCCTGGTCCATTTGAGAGCATAACTCCATCTGGACTTAAGTTGAGAATTTCTTCAGCTGTCGTATTATAAGGAACAACGATCACGTCACAGTCACGTTTATTTAGCTCTCGTAAAATTCCGTGCTTCATGCCAAAATCGACAAGAACCACTCTTCTTCCGCGACCAGGGCTAGGATATGGTGTTTTTGTTGAGACTTGCTTCACTTGGTCATTGCGAAGTTTGGTTGCCCGAAGCTTTTCTAATACGGACGTCACATCTTCCTCAATGCCGCAAATGGCTCCCTTTAAAGTTCCATGCTGTCTGATAATTCTTGTTAATTTTCTCGTATCTATCCCAGCAATCCCTGGAATATTTTTTATCTGAAAATAATCGGCAAGTGTTTTTTCATTTCTCCAGTTGGAAGGAAAGTCTGCGGCTTCCTTGACGATGAAACCTTGAATGGCTGGAGAAATTGATTCAAAATCATCTCGATTTATTCCATAGTTTCCAACTAAAGGATATGTAAGGGTCACAATTTGACCGCAATAGGAAGGGTCAGAAATAATTTCCTGATAGCCCGTCATTCCTGTATTGAAAACAACTTCCCCAATTGTATTTGCCTCTCCGCCAAAACCATCTCCGATAAATATAGTCCCATCTTCCAAAATTAGCTGTTTTTTCATGCTGTTACACTCCCTTTGCTCCATACAATTTTTCCATTTACCATCGTCAGCACAGGCCAGCCTTTACATTCCCAGCCTGCGAACGGTGTATTCTTTCCTTTTGATAAAAATTGCTCTGGGTTTATTTTTTCTGAGTGGCTCAAGTCTAATAAAACAATATCTGCTTCTGCTCCAATCTCAAGCTTTCCTGATGCAAGGTTAAAGCTTTTCGCAGGCTTAACTGTGAGAAAGTCAATTAGCTGTTTTATTGTAAATATTCCCTTTTCTACAAAATGTGTATAAAGAAGCGGGAAAGCTGTTTCTAATCCAACGATTCCAAATGGTGCGAGCTGCATTCCTTCTGCCTTCTCCTCAGCTGTATGCGGTGCATGATCTGTTGCAATAAAATCAATGGTTCCATCAAGTATTCCTTCAATTAATGCCTCTCTATCTGCTGCTCCTCTAAGTGGAGGATTCATCTTATAATTCGGATCAATTCCTGGGATATCTTCCTCACATAAAAGTAGGTGATGCGGTGTTACCTCTGCCGTTACATTGATTCCAGCACGCTTTGCATCTCTAACAACTCTCACCGATTCCTTCGTGCTAATATGACAGACATGGTAATGGCAATTGGCTGCTTCTGCTAAAAGTACATCCCTTGCAATATGAACAGATTCACAAACAGATGGAATTCCATTTAATCCATTTTTTTCTGAAAAAGTCCCTTCATGAACAGAACCTTTATTAATCAATGTATTTTCTTCACAGTGAGCAACGATCGCCATATCAATTGCAGCTGCTTTCTTCATCGCCTGCAGCATCATTGCAGCAGATTGGACCCCTACTCCATCATCTGTGAAGGCAAAGGCACCCGCAGCTTTCAATGCTTGAAAATTAGTTAATTCCTCTCCTAACTCACGGATGGTGATCGATGCATATGGAAGCACCTTCACTGTAGCCGTTTCTTCAATGCGTTTATTCAGCCAATCCAATTGTTCCTTCGTATCTGGAACAGGTCTTGTATTTGGCATCGCCGCAACAGTTGTAAATCCTCCCCTTGCTGCAGCTGCTGTTCCTGTTGCAATCGTCTCTTTTTTTTCACCGCCAGGCTCACGCAAATGGATGTGAAGATCAAGAAAACCCGGGGAAACCAGCAATCCTTTCGCATCGATGATTTCTTCCGCTTCTCTTGTAAGCCCTTCTCCTATTTCGATGATTTTCCCAGCCTCTATGAAAATATCTGCAGCTTTTAGTTCCCCTTCATTAGTTAGCAACTGACCATTTTTGATTAATGTGTTCATTTTGACCGCTCCCCTCCATTTGTTCGATAGACCTCTTTAATACTGCCATTCTGATGTATACACCATTTTTCATTTGTTTAAAGATTCTCGAACGTTCACATTCTACTAAGCTATCCGCAATTTCCACATTTCGATTCACTGGAGCCGGATGCATGATAATGCTTCCTGGCTTCATTCTTCTTTCTCTTTCTACTGTCAGTCCAAAGGCTTGATGGTAATCATCCGCAGCTTTCTTTCCCTTTTCCCCATGGCGCTCATGCTGGATTCGCAGCAGCATAACAACATCAGATGTTTCTACTGCCGAATCAATGCCTTCATATGAACCATTTTCAAGAAGGTCTTCATCAAACCATTCCATTGGTCCAGAAAAAACAACCTTTGCACCTAAACGAACTAACGTATCTGCATTCGACCTTGCAACACGGCTATGTCTGATATCCCCAATAATGGCAACCTTAAGCCCCTTAAAGCTATCAAATTCCTGCTTAATCGTTAATAAGTCAAGAAGTGACTGTGTCGGATGATGACCGCATCCATCCCCAGCATTTATGATCGAAACATCCGATTTTCCGACAAGTTCATCAAAATACCGATCTTGACCATGGCGAATCACAACCGTATTTACCCCAATTGCCTCTAATGTTTTTACCGTGTCATATAATGTTTCGCCCTTTGAAACACTTGAAGTGTTCACTTCAAAAGGGATAATATCTAGACCTAGTCTTCTCTCAGCTACTTCGAAGCTGCATTTTGTCCTAGTACTATTTTCGAAAAATAAGTTTGAAATAAATACATTCTTTTTAGGTGACCAGTTGCCGCCATCTAAAAAATATTGTGCGTCTGAAAGGATTCGAGAAATATCATTAATCGTTAGATCTGATGTCTGAAGTAGGTGTTTCAAGCTTATCCCTCCTATTTTTTCCAACAAAAAACACCCTGAACAAATTCAGGGTGCAAATACTTCGAAGCATAGATATAGTTAAAGAGACATGCATGCTCTTTAGCCATACCCATATACTTTACACCCTTATAAGCCTCTCTGGACTTCTTTAAAAGGTAACTTATTAATTTATTTCGTCCTCATCCTGGACGATTTCTCTGCCAGGTAAAATGAGGTTTAGGATAACCCCAACGATGGCAGCAAGAGCCATCCCCTCAATTGCAAATGTTTCTGAGAATCTTAATGCAGCACCGCCGATTCCAATTACCAGAATAACTGATGAGATCACAAGATTTCTGTTTTTGCCAAAATCAATATTATTTTCAACAAGCATCCGCAAGCCGCTGGAAGCGATGATTCCGAATAATAAAATCGAAATTCCGCCTAGCACTGCCGTGGGAATGGTTTGGATCAATGCCATTGCTTTGCCAAAGAAAGCGAACAAAATCGCTAGTACAGCCGCTCCAAAAATGACATATACAGAGTAGACGCGTGTAATGGCAAGTACACCAATGTTTTCACCATAGGTTGTTTTTGGCGGTCCACCGAGAAACGCACTGACAAATGTGCCTAACCCATCTGCAAAAATCGAGCGGTGCAGTCCCGGATCCTTAATGTAATTGCGATTCACTACTTTTCCAAGTACTAATTGATGGCCAATATGTTCTGAGATGGTGACAAGTACGATCGGCACCATGGCGAGTAATACAGTAGAGGTAATGTTAAATTCATAATGAACACCTGGAAATAAGAAGTCCGGCATCGCGAACCATTTTGCTTCTTTTACTGGAGTATAATCGATAATACCAATGATAGCTGAATAGATATAACCAATAATCAAGCCTAGTAAAATCGGCATCGCACTTAAAATATTTTTGAAATAAACTGTGAATACAATTGCTGCAAATAGTGTGACAAGTGCAGCTGTAAAGTGTACAAAACTATATTCTTTGTTCACATTCATTGCCATATCAACAGCTGTTCCCGACAAACCTAACCCGATAACCATAATCACTGGTCCAACAACAATTGGAGGTAAAAGCCTCATTAGCCATTTATAGCCAGCCTTCCAAATAACTAGGGAGACAAGCGAGTAGGTAATGCCGACTGCCATCGCACCGATCATTGCGTTTCCAGGGTTTTCCCCAAAATTGGTAGCAATTAAGATCGGGGTAATGAACGCAAATGATGAGCCTAAGTACGCAGGCACTTTAAATTGTGTAATGAATAAAAAGATAATTGTTGCAATCCCACTCGTTAAAAGAGCGATTGCCGGGCTTAAACCTACTAATTGCGGAACTAAAATCGTTGATCCGAACATAGCAAACATATGCTGAAAGCTTAGTGTAATGAGCTGCGTTTTACTTGGAAAATCATTGATGTCTAATACTGGCTTATTCATGTTTTCTTCTCCTCAATTCCTTTTTAGCCTCACTGAGCTATTATTTAAAGGGTTTGCCAACTAGTTTTCAAAAATACTTACATGCTCATGTTCGTCGACTTCGTTTAATTCAACGACAATCTTTTCTGAACTTGAGGTAGGGATATTTTTACCAACATAGTCAGCTCTGATCGGCAATTCTCTATGTCCTCGATCAACTAAAACTGCCAGCTGTACAGAGGATGGTCTGCCAATGTCAACAAGTGCATCTAGTGCTGCTCTAACCGTTCTTCCCGTATAAAGGACGTCATCAACTAGAATCACCTTTTGATTAGTTATATCAATTGGAATTTCTGAACCCTTTACTAAAGGTTCTTCATCTACTGTCACCTTTGATAAATCATCACGATATAAGGTAATGTCGATCTCTCCTACTGGTATATTTGCCCCTTCTATTTGCTGGATTCTTTCGGCTAATCTTCTTGCTAAATAAATTCCTCTTGTCCGAATACCGACAAGAACACAGCCTTCAATACCTTTATTTTTTTCAATGATTTCGTGGGCAATCCTTGTCAAAGCTCTGCGAATTGCCTGTTCATCAAGAACTATTGCTTTTTGCGACATTATTATAACCCCGCCTTTTCTTTTTTATATAAAAAACCCTCTCACCGATTTGGCGAGAGGGTAACGATTACATAGAATTAGGGTAAAACCCTAGCACTTATCCGTTTCCTTCTCAGCCTCACGGGACTGTATTAAAGGACTCTTATTTAACTAGGTTTAGTTTATTGCAATCATCGGAAGTTGTCAACGATTATTTTTCAGCTTGTCTACTAGATGCTGAAAGTCAGGAGGAAGCGGGGCTTCGAACTCTATATATTCACCTGTCCTAGGATGAACAAACCCTAAAATTCCAGCATGCAATGCCTGACCGCCAATATCTAATGTCTTTCTTGGACCGTATTTCGGATCGCCTGCGAGCGGGTATCCAATATATTTCATATGTACCCGAATTTGGTGAGTCCTTCCAGTTTCTAATTGACATTCTACAAATGTGAAATCTTTAAACCGATCAAGTACATGAAAATGGGTGACTGCATGTTTGCCATTATCTGTTACAGCCATACTTTGCCTATCCTTTTGATCACGTGCTATTGGCGCCTCAATTGTTCCATAATCATGAGGAATCACTCCATGGACGATCGCACGATATTTCCTAGTCACTGTCTTTTCGACTAATTGATTAACGAGACTTTCGTGAGCAAGATCATTCTTTGCCACCATTAACAAACCGGATGTATCCTTATCGATACGGTGAACAATTCCAGGTCTCATAACCCCATTAATTCCTGAAAGATCCTTACAATGAGCCATTAAACCATTTACTAATGTACCTGTTAAGTGACCAGGAGCAGGATGGACGACCATTCCCTTCGGCTTATTCACTACCAATACATCCTGGTCCTCGTAGTATATATCTAAATCCATTTCTTCAGGAACAACATCTAATTCCTCAGGTTCTGGAATCGTGATCTCAATTCGATCATTTAATGAACATTTATAGTTTGTTTTTATTTGCTGACCATTTACAAGGACATGCCCCTCTTTAATCCAGCTTTGAGCTTGTGTTCGTGACCATTCTTTGTTTAATGCTGAAAGAACCTTATCAATTCTCTCTCCTGCTTGCTCTTCAAGAATGGTGTGTTCCATTTTCTCCATGTGTTTTCTCCTTTTTTAACGCTCTCTCTTCTAAAAGCATTTGGATCATTAGCATCGCTACGCCAATAACTAATGCAGAATCTGCAATATTAAAGACAGGGAAGTCATACCCAAATATATAGGTATTTATAAAATCAACAACTTCGTTTCGGAAAACACGATCTATGAAATTCCCAATCGCTCCCCCTAGCATAAATCCTAACGATACCCCAAATAACATTTTTCCTTTAGCAGCTTTTTGAATGTAATAGACAATTCCAATGATAACGATGACCGTGATAATATAAAAAAACCACATTTGTCCTTCAAGAATTCCCCAAGCAGCCCCTCGATTTCTGTGGGAAGTAATATAAAGGAAGTCTTCAATAACTTTTATACTTTCTCCAAGCTCCATGTTTTTGACAATTAAATACTTCGTTAATTGATCAAGTGCAATAACAAATAAGGCAATTATGTAATAAAACACAAAGGCAACCCCCATATCTCTTATCTTTACCTTTGCATTTTAGCACACTCTGCATAAAAACGACAGTAAGCGCTTATTCTTATTCATACAAAGATTTCCGATAATAATTTTCCAGCCGATTACAATCATCGAGTGATTTTAAGGTAGGAACCTCAGCTAGAATATCATCTGGCAGTAATTCACCAGATATTTCACATTTGCCATATACTCCTTTTTCAATTCTTTCTAGTGTACTTTCCACATCATATAATTCATCCAAGATGAAAGGTCTTATCAGTTTTGAACTGCGATCATCCATTAATTTTTCCAATAATTCCTGTCTTGTATTACGGAGTTCGGAATAGAGCTTCTCAACTTTTGCATCCATGTCTGTTCCTCCGTTCAATTATTTTACCTTAGTATCTCTTGAGAGTCTTTATTAGACACAGGCAAAGTTTTTACAACGGGAACAACAATTAACGGAGATGGTATTATTTATAAAAAAATGAGTCCCTGCGAAAAACAGGGACTCATACTTTTTATACAAGATGGCTATAGTGATTTTGTACGACATCTGCACAACGCGGACATAAAGTGTTGAATTCTTCAACCTTTCCTACCTCTGGTGTAACAATCCAGCAGCGCTCACATGTTTCACCTTCAGCTTTTGTAACAACAATCGCTGTATTTTCAAATTTAACAGCATTTTCAGGAGCTTCCTCTAATTTTCCAGCAATTTCAAAAGCGGAAACAATAAATAACTGCTCCAAATTCTCATCAATCGACTCAAGCAATTCTTTTACTTGCTCATTAACGTACAACGTAATTTTTGCAGTCAGTGACTTGCCGATTACCTTTTCATTACGGGCTTCTTCTAAAGCCTTTAAAATGTCATCACGAAGCTTCATGAATGAAGTCCATTTTTCCTCTAAAGCTTTTGCCTTTGGAAGCTCTTCGTACTCTGGCATATCCGTTAATTGTACACTTTCTTCATTAACTGATGGAATAAAGCTCCAAACCTCATCAGCCGTATGAGAAAGAATTGGAGCAGCCAATTTCGTTAATGCAAGTAAGCATTCATAAAGAACTGTTTGGATTGCTCTGCGATCTTTATGATCCGTTCCCTCAATATATAAAATATCTTTTGCAAAATCAAGGTAGAAAGCACTCAAATCAAGTGTACAGAAATTGTTAATTGCATGGTAAATACCTGCAAACTCATAATTTTCATAAGCATTACGAACAGTTTTAATTAATTTATTCAGCTTTACTAGCATAAACTGATCCACTTCACGCAGATTTTCATAAGCAACTTTATTTACAGCTGGATCAAAATCATCTAGATTTCCTAGCAAGAAACGGAATGTATTGCGGATTTTCCGATACACTTCAGCTACTTGTTTTAAGATTGGGTCAGATACACGCACATCTGCTTGGTAATCAACAGAAGCAACCCATAGTCTTAAAATATCTGCTCCAAGCTGGTTCATAACTTTAGCAGGAACAACAACGTTTCCAATGGATTTACTCATTTTTCTTCCTTCTCCGTCAAGAGCAAAACCATGGCTTAAAACACCTTTATATGGAGCTTTTCCTGTTACTGCAACAGCTGTTGATAGAGAAGAGTTAAACCATCCGCGATATTGGTCCGAGCCTTCAAGATATAAGTCAGCCGGTCTTTGAAGATCATCTCGCTCTAGAAGAACAGCTTGGTGGGAAGAACCTGAATCGAACCAAACATCCATTATATCTGTCTCTTTTTCAAACTTGCCATTCGGACTGCCAGCATGTGTGAATCCTTCAGGAAGCAAGTCCTTTGCATCACGCTCAAACCAAATATTTGAACCATGTTCGCGGAAAAGATTGGAAACATAATCAATCGTCTCATCAGTAATAATAGCTTCTCCGTTTTCTGCATAAAATACTGGAATAGGTACACCCCATGCTCGCTGACGGGAAATACACCAATCGCCGCGGTCACGAACCATATTGAATAATCTCGTTTCTCCCCAAGCAGGTACCCATTTCGTTTCTTTTACTGCATCCATAAGCTCATTGCGGAAATCTTTAATAGAAGCAAACCATTGAGCTGTTGCACGGAAGATTACTGGTTTCTTTGTTCTCCAGTCATGCGGGTATGAGTGTGTGATGAAAGTAAGCTTTAGCAATGCACCAACAGCCTCAAGCTTTTCAGTAATCGGCTTATTTGCTTCATCATAGAATAAACCTTCGAAGCCTGTTGCTTCATTCGTCATAACTCCTCGATCATCCACTGGGCATAATACATCTAGCCCATATTTTTGTCCAACATAGAAGTCATCTTCCCCATGTCCCGGTGCTGTGTGAACACACCCAGTTCCTGCATCTGTTGTCACATGTTCACCAAGCATAACAAGTGAATCTCGATCGTAAAGCGGATGCTTGGCAAGAATATGTTCAAGTTCAGAACCTTTCACAGTCTTAACTACTTGCGGGTTTTCCCATTCAATCTCTTTTGTTACTGCAGCTAATAAATCCTCAGCAACTAGATACTTGCTCCCTTTTTCTTCAACGACAGCATACGTAAGTTCAGGGTGTACAGAAATTCCTAAGTTTGCTGGAATCGTCCAAGGTGTTGTCGTCCAGATGACAATTTGCGTATCTGCATCAAGTACATTCTTGCCGTCTGCCACTTTAAATCCAACATAGATAGAAGGAGACCGTTTATCTTTGTATTCAATTTCTGCCTCAGCTAAAGCGGATTCAGATGAAGGAGACCAGTAAACAGGCTTTTTCCCTTTATAGATATAGCCTTTCTTTGCCATATCTCCGAAAACTTTAATTTGCTGTGCTTCATACTCTGGTTTTAACGTGATATAAGGATTTTCCCAATCTCCCCTTACACCTAAACGTTTAAATTGTGTACGCTGGCTGTCAATTTGTCCATAAGCATATTCTTCACAAAGCTTACGGAATTCAGCAACCGTCATTTCCTTGCGTTTCACGCCTTTATTTGTAAGAGCTTGCTCGATTGGCAAGCCATGCGTATCCCATCCTGGAACATAAGGTGCATTGTAGCCTGTCATTGATTTATGACGAACAATGATATCTTTAAGGATCTTGTTTAACGCATGCCCCATATGGATATCACCATTCGCATATGGAGGTCCATCATGCAGAACAAACATCGGACGGCCTTTCGTTCGATCTTGTACTTTCTTATAAATATCCATCTCTTCCCATTTCGCTTGAATTTCCGGCTCGCGCTTTGGTAAATTCCCTCTCATCGGAAATTCAGTTTTTGGCATTAATAATGTGTCTTTGTAATCCATGTCCATTCCTCCAGTTTTGCTCATTAACTCCATGATTTCCACTTCTTAGCACAATAAAACTTACTGTCAAGAGAATATAAAAAAACCCTCTCATCCCAAAAAGGGACGAGAAGGTTTTAACTCCCGCGGTACCACCCTTGTAGATAGAAATGCATTTATTTCCTATCCGCTCAAGCATTCTTAACGCGAATGAATCGCCTTTGCTTAATAATTCAAGGAACGTTCAGCAAGGAACTCAAGGGTGATTTTCCAATATTTTGCTTCTGCCGGGCTTTCACCATCCCCGGATCGCTAACAGGCAAAATTCATGCACTGATTAAAGCATTTAAATATTGTACTGTCCCTCTCACAGTTCATAGTTCTAATTTACTTTGTTTTAAAAATTATATGCATTTATTCGAATTTCGTCAAGCTAATGAATCCTCTTCTTGTGCAGATTTTAATTCCGTTGCATCGAGCTCATATTCAAGAAGATGATCCCAATCATCATTATTCAAAAGATCTAATTGTGCTTCAATAAGCATTTTAAAGCGAGTCCTAAATACCTTTGACTGCTTTTTCAGCTCTTCAATTTCTAGAGCAATTTTTCTTGCCTTCGATAAAGATTCATTTACAATGCGATCAGCATTTTTCTCAGCTTCCTTAATGATGAGCTTTGCTTCTTTTTGCGCATTTCTCCTCACTTCTTCAGCTGCTTCCTGCGCCACGACAATTGATTTGTTTAAAGTTTCTTCAATCGTTGTAAAATGGCCAATTCGTTCGTTGAGATCGTTAAGCCTTTCTTCTAATTCCTTTTTCTCCCGAATGACAATTTCATAATCTTTTATCACTTGGTCAAGAAATTCGTTCACTTCGTCTTCATCATAGCCTCGGAATCCTTTGCTAAATTCCTTATTATGAATATCCAACGGTGTTAATGGCATCATGGCCACCTCCCAAAATCCTTCAATTATGTATAAAGCTATTATTCGACAACTTGCAGCATATTCCTGCAAATTGAAAATAATTTTTATAAAAGGAAATGACAAAACAAGCTATACTTTAATGTATTCAAATTTGCTAGTTATAGAATTACTTTGCCTTCCCAGCGGTAATTTTCCATTTATCTTTTTTTGTTTTTCCTTCAATGGAGATGACTTTAGCTCGTCCAAAGCCCCTGACAGATATCATATCATATTCTTTGCATTCGAAAGCAGGGTTTTCAATTAAGGTCCAATTTAATTTTACCAGACCTTGCTGGATAAAACCTTGTGACTTTTGCCTCGATATATTATAAATAGCAGAAATTACAGTATCTAGTCTCAGTGAAGTAGATGTGACAGAAATTTCATGCCAATTCTCTTCTGGCTGCAGGGCATTTTCAAACGGTTGTGCACGCAAACTGACAGATGTTTTCCCAACCGATTCTAATTGCATGGAAATATAGTCCTCCACGTCTTTAGAAACAAAAAACTGAATTCTCCCGTCATGAACAAGAATATCACCGAATTTGCCTCTTTTTAAGCCTAAAGACATCAAGCTGCCAAGCACCTGCGGATGTTCAAGTGAAATAAATTTACTAGGGTAAACTACTTCAAATAAACTAATTTGAAAATCATTTTCTTCCAGTTGAAAATAATCTGGGTAAATGATTGCACGCTTTCGTTCCGCAGATTGTGTACCGCCAAATAATTCAAATTTCACTTCCGTTTGATTGCCAATAATTGACCGAACGATTTCCTGCTCCCTCGGATCAAGAAAATCGGTTAATTTCGGTGCGTAGGCAGCATCTACTGAATCCGTCCAGTTAAGAACTTGATCGATAAATTCTTTTTCTTCTGGACGGAAATGCTGGTAAATTGTCATTCAATCATAAACCCCTTTAAAAGCCAAAAATAAAAAGGGCCGAATAAAAGCCCTCTTGCATAGTTAGCTTATCCATACAAATAATTGCCCTAACCCGCTCATTGCAAATTTAAGAACTAAAATCGCAACGATTGGTGAAATGTCGATCATGCCGAGTGGCGGTATAATTTTCCTAAAAGGTTCTAAATAAGGCTCACAAATCCTTGCTAAAAATTGACCAATTGCAGATTCTCTTGCACCTGGAAACCATGACAAAAGAATATAAATTATTAATGCCCACGAATAGTAGTTAATGATTGTTGCAATAATGCTGAATAAAAGTCCCATTTAGTGCTACCACCTCGTATTTTCGAAATCTTGCTCTTGCATCATTTGCGAAATAT
This sequence comes from Cytobacillus massiliigabonensis, assembly GCF_900199725.1. GTDB lineage: Bacteria > Bacillota > Bacilli > Bacillales > Cytobacillaceae > Cytobacillus > Cytobacillus massiliigabonensis. Next base: position 232,723 of record NZ_LT904902.1, read on the forward strand.
TCCCAGAGATTTCAATATTATCAGGTGTACATAGGAAAATATCTGTACCGATTTTTTGAATATCTCCACCAATTGCATATACTGTCCCGCTTAGGAAGTCAACGATTCTTTTTGCTTGATCCTTCTCAATTCTTTGTAGATTAACGACGACAGCACGTCTATTCTTCAAATGGTCAGCAATATCCTGTGCTTCTGCATAAACTCGTGGTTCAACGAGGACCATTTTAGATGACTTTTGCACACTTTGCAGGCTGACAATATTATTTTTTTGTGCTGGCTGAGCTTTTTGAGATTGTTTAATAGGCTCCAATTCTTCTTCGACGATTTCCTCATCCTTATAGTCATATTCATCATCTAAGAAGAAAAATGTTTTAAATTTTGATTTTATACTCATTTTTGATCAACCTCCTACTCCTTCTTCGCCTACTAAAGCGGTTCCTATTCTTACCATAGTAGCCCCTTCTTCAATGGCAATCACATAGTCATTAGACATTCCCATTGAGAGCTCTGTGCAAGGCGCATACATAAGTTCTAAGTTTTTTATTTCCTTCTGCAGCTTATTAAGTTTTCGGAAACAGGTACGCAGCAAATGCTCATCCTCTGTAAATGGCGCCATTGTCATCAAACCACAAATTCGTATTTTATCATACTTGCTTAAGCTTAATACAAACTCACTTACTTCATCCGGGGAAAGCCCCTGCTTTGACTCCTCTCCTGAAACATTTACTTGAACAAAACAATTCGTTACTTTGTTTGCTCTCTTATTTATTTCTTCTGCAAGTGACATTCGGTCAAGAGAGTGAATATAATCAACTTTATCAATGATATTTTTTACTTTGCGTGTTTGCAATGTTCCAATATAATGCCAAGTTGGCTTGTCCTTCAATGTATCCCATTTAGCCAAGAGACCCTCATCCCGGTTCTCTCCTAAATGGATAACACCCGCTTCAACCGCTTCCTCAGCTCTTTCAATTGTTGCATACTTAGTGACTGCAATAATTGTAACATTATTTGGATGTCTGTTTGACCTGCTACAAGCCATCTCGATGTTTTCTTGAATTATCTGCAGATTTTCTTCTACCTTCAAACGTGTAAATCCTCCTTCCAGCCGATAAAGCTCATCATTCTCCCCGTACTTCCCTTGTCTCTGCGATGGGAGAAAAAATGTTCCTCATGGCAGCTGGTACAAAAATCTGATACTTGAATGTTTTCCTCTAATACACCTGCATGTAAGAGAATCGCTTTATTTACTTCCTTTAAGTCTAATTCAAATTGATTTTCTTGTCTTTGATGGAATAGATGATTCATATTATCCCCTAGTTTCTTCTTAACTAGAGTGATCACAGGTTCATCTACAATATAACAAGTTCTGCATATAGAAGGACCAATAATGACATGAATTTCTTTTTCTTCCATGCCTCTCCCCTTGTATAATTTCACCATTTCCTCTGCAATCCCGTTAACTGTTCCCTTCCATCCTGCATGTGCCAAACCAATTGCCCCTGATTCTTCATGTATGAAAAATAATGGGACACAATCTGCATAACAAAGTGTTAACAAGATGTTTTTATCGTAGGTAAAAAAACCGTCTGTATCCTTGAAGGATTCTTCATAACTCAGGGAGCCAATACCCGCATCTTTCTTCGAAACTATTTCTATGTTTACCTTATGGGTTTGTTCTGCTCCAATCCAGTTTTCAACTGGGAAATGAAGTGCATCCGCCACACATTGACGATTTTCTTTCACACTAGTGATAGTATCATTTACATGTAAGCCAAGATTCAAAGTAGAGAAATATGATTTACTAATGCCGCCATTCTTTGATGTGAATCCTGCAACTAAATTTGGGAATTTATCCATCCATTCTTTTATAAGAAAATATCGAGTATCTTTCAAGACAAATGGTTCCATTCTATATCCCTCAGCTTCAATTTTCTAGCCCAGCACATCTTCCGCAGAAAAACGATTTTGTCAGTAATTAATCGGAAACTTTTTGCTGTTCATATTTTCTTTAGTTTACCATAACAATCATTGACTTCACAGTTTTAAAAGACATATTTATGCATCTTCCTCAGCAATATTCAACATATTACTATCTTTATGCCTCACTAAAATGACATCTTCCCCAATTTTCAATATATTTTTCCAAGGAATGACAATATCTTCGTCACGTCCAAAAAAACCTAATACTTTCCCTGCTCCCCCAATGATCACAGCATTTATAGTTCCTGTCTGAATATTTATATCAATATCCCCAATATTTCCTAATTTCTTTCCGTTTGATACATTTACTACATCTTTTAATTGGAATTCAGAGATTTTAATCATTTCTCACGCCCCCAGTATTTCATTCTATATAAAATATATGATTACATATGTAAAATTATTGTTATCAAACATGTTTTTATTAAGGAAAATCGAAAAGCGGAGGCGACTCGTCAGCCCCGACAAAAAAAGCCGCCAATTTGGCAGCTTTAGCTTTGGATATTTTTATTCATTTGTTTAATTGCAGCTTTTTCAAGTCTAGACACTTGTGCTTGTGAAATGCCGATTTCCTCAGCAACCTCCATTTGGGTTTTCCCTTGGAAAAATCGCTTTCTAAGTATCATTTTTTCTCGATCATTCAGCCTCCTCATCCCTTCCTTTAGAGCGATCTCCTCAATCCATTGGATATCTTTATTTTTTTCATCACTTAATTGATCCATAACATAGATCGGGTCTCCGCCATCATTATAAATTGGCTCAAATAATGAGACAGGATCTTGAATTGCATCTAATGCAAAGACAATTTCCTCATGTGGGACATCAAGCTCTTTCGCAATTTCAGCAGCTGTCGGCTCCTTGGATGTTTTGCTCATTAATCGTTCTCTCACTTGTAGTGCCTTATAAGCAATATCTCTTAAAGAACGAGAGACGCGTATGGGATTATTGTCACGCAAATATCTTCTTATCTCCCCAATTATCATCGGAACAGCATAGGTGGAAAACTTCACGTTTTGACCTAAATCAAAATTATCAATAGATTTCATTAGACCGATACAGCCGACCTGGAATAGGTCATCAACAAATTCGCCTCTGTTGTTAAAACGCTGAATGACACTCAGTACGAGACGTAAATTACCGTTGACGAGTTTTTCCCGCGCGGATATATCCCCCTTATGCATTTGCTTGAAGAGCTCTCTCATTTCTTCGTTTTTCAATACTGGAAGCTTCGAAGTATCAACACCGCAAATTTCTACTTTATTTCGAGTCAATCCTTTTCCCTCCTCACAGGAGCTGCTGTACAAAAAACAGTATTTCCTTGAGAAGGAAAAATATGCACTTGCCTCGTTTCACTATTCATAGTCAAAAAGAATAAAACTTCATAAAACTAGCAGTTTTTCAGTCGTTTTTATTTTAAAAAAATATTTTTTATTTCTTAAAATAAAATGACTTATACCATTTTATTAAATTCCTTCTTCAACCTTTTTATAATTCTTTTTTCCAATCGGGAAATATAAGACTGGGATATTCCCAGCATATCCGCCACATCCTTCTGAGTTTTTTCTTCCCCAGTTCCAAGACCAAAACGCAGCTCCATTATTTGCTTTTCACGATCAGATAACTGGTGCAATGCTTTAGAAAGCAGTTTCTTATCGACATTTGCCTCCAAATCCTTCGTAATAATATCTTCATCTGTCCCTAGTACATCTGATAGAAGAAGCTCATTTCCATCCCAATCAATATTTAACGGCTCATCAAACGAAACTTCAGAGCGAATTTTGTTATTTCTTCTTAGGTACATAAGAATTTCATTTTCAATACATCTTGAAGCATATGTAGCTAGCTTGATTTTTTTCTCAGGATTGAAGGTATTTACTGCCTTAATTAATCCAATCGTCCCGATACTTATTAAATCTTCTATATTTATTCCCGTATTTTCAAATTTCCTCGCAATATAGACAACTAAACGTAAATTTCTTTCAATAAGGATAGACCTTGCTGCCTTATCTCCATTTGGGAGCTTTTCTAACAATACTTCCTCTTCTTCTTTGCTTAAAGGAGGAGGCAATGCTTCACTTCCGCCGATGTAAAATACTTCATCTGTTTTCAGACCGAGTTTCATTAAAAATTTATACCAATAGTATGAGATGCGAAGCTTTAACCTTTTCATGGAATGTCCTCCTCTGTATAGAAAGTTGTTGATAGATGAAATGAATTATGCATGTTTTGCGTCTGCTCTTCTAGTGCTTGTTAACATTTTGGGGTGAACGATACACTGAAATGCATCATCAGGAGAAAGCTGCTGTACAGAAAAAGAAACGAATCCCCTGTCCACATGATAGAGCTCTCCATCTTTTTCAATAAGAATCTTATCCGGCTTAATCGCAATGATTAACTGATGCTCTTGTCCAAGTACACTATATGGGATAATTCGCATTCTATTCTCCCAATCTGGTACTATATCCTCGGTTCCAAGAATGAATTTTTCAGGGTTTTCCGCCATTTCAACTAGATAGCCAGGAAAATCCGCTAATCTGTCTTTAATAGATATAAACATAACTGGCATTTTAGAAATCGGATCATAGAGCTGATTTCCACTGTCAATTAATCCCTTGAATTGATAAGATACATCATTTATCTGAATAATCACCTTGATCAATGAATCATATTGAATTTTTGTTATTTCAATGGCTTCCATATTGCGTTTAGAAAAATGCCAGGCAACCGGAAAACCTAAAAGAACAAAAAGCCAGCTAATTGGATCACCAAAGCCCTTTACACTTGCTAATAACACAGTGGACGAAAGCTTTAAATCAAATTTCACAAAATAATGGACACCTATTAAAGAGCCGCCAATTAAAAAGGTCATTAAATAAAATGTCATTAAACCTCTTAGAAAAAAGCGAATTCTTTTAAATCCGAATGAGGTCAAAACCATGACAATCGAAAAAAACAATTTTGTAAGCGGATGACCAGCATAGGAATGTAATGGAGTGATTGATAATAGAATAATTACTGAACCGATCAATCCCCCAGCAAAAATCCTCCATAGCCGGATATCTCTTTTTAATATAATTGCTGTCAAATAAAGGAGGAGGCTATCAAATAAAAAATTCAATGCCCAAATAATATCTAAATAAACCTCCAATCTTCTTCCTCCCTTTATCTATTTTCACTAATTGGATTACGCAAGAATGGATTCGTCTTCTATTTTTCACCCTATTAATCTGTTAAAAAAAGTATAACGTACTCCACTAGATGGAGTGTGTCACTTTCTGTAATGAAAACGATAGAAATTTTCACTATTCTCTTCGGATTTTGTCATTATTTATCTTTTTCATTCGTTAAAAACGAATTCTTCACTTAAATGTGTGATGTAAATCACAGTAATCACTTTTTGAATTCACTATAATTACAGGGAAAATAGAAATAAGGGAGTTTTGCAGCATGTTAGACCAAAAAACAATTGATATTATTAAAAGCACTGTACCCGTTTTAGAACAGCACGGAGAAGCAATTACAAAAACTTTCTATGAATTAATGTTCAAAAATCATCCAGAATTATTAAATATCTTTAATCACGCAAATCAAAAACAAGGACGTCAGCAAAAGGCTCTTGCCAGCACAGTTTATGCAGCAGCAAAGTATATCGATCAGCTCGATGCTATTATCCCAGTAGTCACTCAAATTGCTCATAAGCACCGTTCATTAGGCATCAAGCCAGAGCATTATCCGATTGTTGGGGAGCATTTGTTATTAGCAATTAAGGAAGTACTTCAAGATGCGGCAACAGAAGAAATTATTGATGCATGGGCTAAGGCATATGCAGTCATTGCAGATGCGTTTATTACCGTAGAGCAAGGCATGTACGAGGCAGCTGAAAATCAGACAGGCGGATGGAAGGACTTCAAGAACTTTAAAGTAGAAAAAATTGTTCAAGAGAGCGATTGCATTAAATCATTTTATTTCAAACCTGCTGATGGAGGAGAAGTTACTGATTATTTACCAGGGCAATATATTAGCCTGAAACTTACAAACATTCCTGGACAGCAGTTTGCACATATTCGTCAATATAGCTTATCTACCTCACCAAATAAAGAGTATTACCGTATCTCTGTTAAGCGAGAGGATGAAATCAATGATAAACCGGCGGGTGTCGTCTCTACCTACTTGCATAACGAGGTTCAGGCAGGGGACATTGTTGAAATCAGTGCACCTGCTGGTGATTTTGTATTTGAAGAAAACAATGGCAAATCCGTATTGCTGCTAAGCGGCGGTGTAGGAATTACTCCAATGCTTAGTATGCTCAATCATCTTGCTGATAAGAATAAACAATCAGTGTTTGTTCATGCGGCAATCAATGGAAATGTCCATGCATTTTCAGATGAGGTCAAGCAAATCTCCCAAAATAATGAAGCCATTACAAGTTTTTTCTGTTACGAAAAACCTACTGATCTTGACAAGGAAGATAAAAGATTTGACAAAGAAGGTTTTATTACAGCAGATTGGCTGAAAAACATTGTAAAAGATAAAGACTCAATTGTGTATATGTGTGGACCAGTTATATTTATGCAAGCCATGTTCGAAGCATTAATTGAAGCCGGATTTAAAAGAGAAAATATTCGCTATGAATTCTTTGGTCCTGCTATGGAATTAAAAGAACCTGCACACGCAAAATAAAAAAGACATGCTCCTAATTGGGAGCATGTCTTTTTTCAATTTATTAAAATTAGCGTCTTCTATTTCTGTTTCGTAAGAAAGTTGGGATATCCAATGTTTCTTCAGTTTGTTGAGAAGGAGTACTTCTCACTGGTTCATGTGAAATTTCTTCTCTCTTTTGCTCACGTTTCACCGTTCCCAATGAGTTTGGCTTCTGCTGTTGTCCAAATGAAGGTCTTGTCGGCTGTTTAACTTGTACTACGTCCTCATTAAATCCTGTTGCGATAACTGTTACAACAATCTCATCATTTAAATCCTCATTAATAACAGACCCAAAGATCATGTTAACATCCTGATCAGAAGCTGTAGCCACAATATCCGCTGCTTCTTGAACTTCATATAGGCTTAAGTTCGTACCTCCAGTAATGTTCATTAGAACCCCTTGAGCCCCATCAATTGATTTTTCAAGTAATGGAGAGGAAATAGCCTTCTTCGCTGCTTCAGCTGCACGATTTTCACCTGCAGCAATCCCAATACCCATTAAAGCTGATCCCTGGTTAGACATAATAGTTTTAACATCGGCAAAATCCAGATTGATCAATCCTGGTGTAGCAATTAAATCAGAAATACCTTGTACCCCTTGACGCAGGACATTATCTGCTTCACGGAATGCCTCAAGCATTGGCGTACTTTTATCAACAATTTCTAATAATCGATCATTAGGTATAACAATAAGTGTGTCTACCGCTTCCTTCATAGAAGCAATTCCACCTGCTGCCTGTGTAGAACGCTTTCGTCCTTCAAATGTGAATGGACGGGTAACGACACCTACTGTCAGCGCACCTAAATCACGGGCAATTTGGGCAATAACTGGAGCTGCACCAGTTCCGGTTCCGCCACCCATTCCAGCAGTAACGAAAACCATGTCTGCTCCTTTTAATGCTTCCTCAATTTGCTCTTTGCTTTCTTCAGCAGCCTTTTTTCCAACTTCAGGGTTAGCACCGGCACCAAGACCGCGGGTAAGCTTACCGCCAATTTGCATTTTTATTTCTGCTTTTGATAGATTTAATGCTTGAGCATCCGTATTAACAGCTATAAATTCTACCCCTTGTACACCATGTTCAATCATACGGTTAACCGCGTTGTTACCGCCGCCGCCAACGCCGATGACTTTTATCGTTGCTAATGAATCTAAATTAGTATCAAATTCCAACATGACAAATCCTCCTAATTCGTCGATGTTCCTAAAGAACACCATTTTTACTCAAAAAAGTATCCAAGGAACTTCTTCACTCTAGATGTAATTTTTTCTTCCGGTTGTTTTTCCGGCTTCGCTTTCGGTTGCGGTTGTTTTTGTACGCGTTTTTCTTTCATTTCTTGAGTATTGACAGGAGCTGCTCCCCCCATTTTTCTGCCTTGCAGCTTTGCATTTTTATACGCAAATTTTATTAGTCCTACCGCCGTTGTATATTGCGGTTCTCTCACACCAATATAATCAGGTATCGCAATACGAACCCTGTTTTGAAATACATCCTGTGCTAATTCAAGTATTCCTTGAGTGTTTGCTACCCCGCCTGACAAAACATATCCGCCAGGCAAGTCATGGGTCCCTAAACGTCTTATTTCATTTTGAATGAGATCAAAGATTTCTTCCATTCTTGCTTCAATAATATCGGAGATTTCCAGCTGGTTAAATTGCTGATGCTGATCACTGCCGATAATAGGCACGCTAAATACTTCATCTTCTGATGCATGATCATAAAAAGCATATCCATATTTCGTTTTAATTTTTTCTGCGTCCTCTGTAGACGTGCGCAGACCAATCGATAAATCTTTCGTAATGTGATCCCCGCCGACAGGTAAGACACTTGTAGCTCTGAGAATACCTTGCTCAAATAGTGCAATCGTTGTTGAACCGCCACCAATATCAACGAGGGCAACCCCAAGATTTTTTTCATCCTTGGATAAAGCATATGCCCCAGCAGCCAGAGGCTGAAGTGTAATATCAATGATCTCAAGACCAGCGCGTTCAACACAGCGTAATGTATTATGTAAGATTGTCTTTGATCCGGTAATGATCGTTCCTTCCATTTCTAGACGGACACCTATCATCCCGCGTGGATCGCTGATTTCATCTAATCCATCGACAATAAACTGTCTTGGAATGACATCGATAATATCTCTTTCTGGCGGGATGGAAACGACTTGTGCTGCATCTATAACTCTTGCAACATCCTCATCAGTTATTTCCCTATTCTCACTTGATACTGCAACTACACCATGTGAGGGCTGGAGCATGACATGATTCCCGGTAATTCCAACTATTACACTAGTAATTTCCATTCCTATCATTCTCTCAGCCTGTTCAATTGCTTTCCTTATCGAATGAACGGTTTCATCTATATCAACAATGGATCCTTTTCTTAAACCTTCGGACTTCACACTGCCGACACCAATAATATTTAAAGAGTCATTGACCATTTCTCCAATGATAACCTTTACACTGGATGTACCGATGTCAAGACTTACATATATTTCATTGTTGTTCATTCTCTGGCACCTCCTTTTTGCATTTCAATAATCTAATTAGATTCATTATTAATTTATTTTATTAATAATTGTACAAATTCCTTTGTACTGTGGGCTCTGCATCATCTTTTAGAAAAAAATGTACAATAAAAAGGAAAGGTCGGAGCAAAAATCTGTTCAATTATAAGTATAAAAGTACTTTATTTGCTCCATTTTCACTTTATTTATTTAATTAATCAAATTATTCGTCAAAACTATCCTATTTCCCTTTTTAAAATTTAACTTTTTTCTGTTTTTTCCCTGTTTACTGTCCATTTCGTTAATAATATCCTTCTAATAACCGCAATATTTTGGAATAGTCTCACACCAAAAGCAAATACTGCAGCTAAATATAAGTCTACACCAAGATGGACACCTAGAAAAGCCAAACTTGCAGCAAGTATAATATTAAAAAAGAAACCTGAGACAAAAACCTTTTCATCATAGATATTTTGCAATTGAGCCCTTATTCCTCCGAAGAGAGTGTCGAGACCCGCAAGGACAGCAATCGATAAATAATTTGCGTATTCCTCAGGAACTTTTATCTCAGTTAACAGTCCAAGAACCACACCAATAATTAGGCCTAGCACAGGAAGCCACATTATGAATTGCCTCCTTTTTCAGGATCCTCAGGCTTCATATCCCTAATTCTAATTGAATTTTGATAAGCGGGTATAGTTATTTTCCCTTCTGGTTTAATAACCTTAACCCGTAAATTGTCAACAAAGAATTCGTCAGCTGATTTAGATACTTGCATCCTGTTGTATAATTTCTCAGCTCCTTTTGCATCCTCAGCAATAACCATAATATCAAATGGCAGTTTCTTAATTGAATGGCCATCAATTTTAGTTTCGTTATTTATATCGCGGATAACTGTCGTATTGATGATACGCTGGTTGTCTATCGCAATATGTGATGCTTCATACATATTCAGTTCATTTACTAGTCTTTTTAATAAATCGGGCGATACATTTGATACAGTTTTGCCAATAAGAATATCTTCCATGACAGGCTCAATTGATAATATAATGCCATAACCTGTTACTTCTGTAAGTCCTGCCTCTTCTTTTAACTCATCTAGCGTTTCCCTTAAGACTTGCTCCTTGCCATGTTTTAGCTCCGTTTCATACTGGGCAATTTTTTCTTCATGTGATTGAACTTCACGGATAAGTTTAAGCTGCAGCTCATTCTCTTTTAAGATGTCATCACGAAGCTGCCATGTATCACGAGTATCGCGGACTTCCGGTTCCTTTACTGTTCTAAACTGAATAGCAATCATAAAACCTATCACGATAGCAATGAGAGTAAAACTGAAATTTTTTTTCTTTTTGTCCACGTTTTTCACCTTGCTTTCCAAACTTTATTTAAAAAGTGGACGTTAACTAAAAAATGGAGTTAAAGTGAATCTTCAGCCTGGTAAATATGATTTGTTCCCTTTCAATTAAGTAGCCTGTAATAATGGCTCCATTACAACCTCTGCCTTTTCTTCTAATGTAAATTGAATATTTTCATTAACTAAGGAATCTTTAACCCCTCCTGTTAAATTCAATGCAGAAGATAAAACTTCGGCATCACCAATAGCCGTAATAACGAAAGGGGCCGGATGCTGGTAACCGTCAATTTCAATTACAGGACCATTGCAAATAATATAAGAATTATGAGAAAGCCTTTGCCCATTAATGGCAATAGCTGAAGCTCCAGAAATATAAAGTTCATTAATAACCTTAAAGACATGCTGTTCATGTACAATATAATTGTTAATATTCTCTTCATCAGGGTTATATGCGCCATCCGAAAGAGTCACTTCTACACCTTGACCCTTTACTCCAATTTTCCCAAGATACATTCTTAATTTTTCTGCATCTTCCGCAAGATTGAAATAAACTTGGGCTTCTTGAGATAATTCATTTTCTATTTCTCGAACCCTCTCTTGTTTTTCGTGCAGTTCCTTTTGTAATGTAAGATTTTTTTTCTCCAAATCAACCAGTTGATTACGAAGCTCTAAATCTCTATCCCACTGTTTTCCAGTAATGGCTATATTCTCTCCTTCACTTTTCGTCACATGGTATGAAAAGGCTATAATGTAGCCGAGAACAAGAAAAACTAAAGAAAATATTACATGATTACCCTTCACTTTCAGTTTCTTCTTTATCGTCATTTTCATCAGCTCCCTCTTGTTCATAAGCTTTAAAATAAGAGCCGACCTCCATGTCAATAACTCCTTCTTGTGCAGGATCTAATTGGCTTACAATGGAAGGATAATGTGTCATTTTTTCTGAAAAGCTCCGAATCGTTGCACTTACCTCAAATCCATCATTCATAAAAAGTGTGACATGATAAGTATCCGTTTCTTTCGGGGAATGATGAATCTCTGAAATTGAATTGAATACTTCATCTGGCAATGTTCCTAGTTCTTCAATCATCTCATTAAGAACATTTCCTTCCGAAAAACCGATAAGTATCGGTGCATTGGCTGGAATTTCCTCGTTCTCGCCAGTATTCTTCAATATTTTCCCATTTTCATTTACTGGTACATAATGCTTGTCTTTTTTTATGTAAGCAATCCGTTTATATTCCTTTATAGTAATTGAAACCGAACTCGGCAATTGAACTTTCACCGCTGCTGATTTTATCTCAGGCAGCTTCTTTAGTTTCTCCTCAATCGTTTCTTCCTTAACCTTCCAAATATTTGTATTATTTGAAAGATCAGCTGTTTTAAGCAGCTCATGGTCACTATAAAAAGAATTTCCTAAAACTTCAATTTTATGTACATGGCTTAATGGTGATTGGAAATATACGATAAAAACAATCAGTGAGAAAAATAAAAGCAGTAAGAATATAAGCCTTCTATTTGCTTTTTTCCTCCTTTGTTGTTTTAGTTTTGGAATCCGATCTTCAAGAGAGACAATTTTCCCATTTTCCATTCTATTTCACCTCAAGACATAACAAAATTGCTTGTCCAATTATTGCATCCTAAAAGCGAGCACAAGCCTTTAGGATGCAATAATTGAGAAAATAACGGCACGTCCAGACATGCCGCTCTTACCCAAATCCTTCTAGGATCTTTAGAGTATAATTATATCACAAGAAATGGAATAAGTAAGGATTATTTCCCGTTACTTTCGACCGATTATTTCCACTTCCGTATGCATCTCAATCTGATATAAATCATAGATTTTTTCCTTTATATAACTAATTAATGACAAAACATCCTGAGCAGTTGCATTGCCAGTATTCACAATAAAATTTCCATGCATATCAGAAATTTTTGCTCCACCGATTGTATACCCCTTTAATCCAGCATCTTGGACAAGCTTCCCAGCATGATTTGGAAGAGGATTTCTAAATATACTGCCAGCACATGGGAAATTCCATGGCTGTGTTAATTTACGATATTCCTTGTTTTTTTGCATTTCTGAGAAAATAATTTCTTTATCTCCTGATTTCAGCTGGAAAACCGCTTCAAGAACTACACCAGGCCGTTTATTTTGAAGGATCGAGGTTCGATAGGAAAACATCATATCTTTATTTGATAACCACTCAACCTTTCCGTCTTCAAAAAGTATAAGCGCCTTTGTTAGGATGTTTGAAATATCAGAGCCATGTGCCCCTGCATTCATAAAGACAGCCCCTCCTACTGAACCGGGGATTCCACTTGCAAATTCTAGTCCGCTCAATCCTTGCCTGCTTAGCTGTGTTGATAGACTAACTAGAGAATAGCCCCCGCCAGCTTTCACTTCTGTTCCATTTACCGCAAGACTGGACATTCCTCGACCTAGTTTAATCACTGCTCCCTCTATGCCTAAATCCGAAACAAGCAGATTCGATCCTCTGCCAATCGCTGTCCATTTCATTTTATATTCGTTAATTAATTCCATCGTTTTTATCATATTATCAATTGAAGAAGGTTCGATAAATAAATCAGCCGGACCTCCTATCTTCATTGTTGTATGGTTGGCTAAAGGTTCATTTTCCTTCACAATGCCAATGTTTAATTCATGGAGCTTTGTAATTAACTCATGCACAAATATCTCCCCTGCCCTTCCAAAAGTCAATATTGATACTATTTTATGCACCTGCACAATAAGGGCTACTGCCTTCATATGTGCAGGTATTTACTTTATTTCTTCACAAGTTCTTCCATTAAATCGTAGAGTCTCTTTGCTGCATCAGGTATGCCAAGGTTTTTGGCTGAACTTTTCATTTCTTGTAATTTTTTATCATCCATTAAAATTTGATCCATGCCTTCGATAAGCTTTTTGCTTGTTAGCTCTTGTTCTAATAGAAGGACTGCTGCCCCATGATCACTCAATGCTCTAGCGTTTTTCTCCTGATGATTATTCGTTACATACGGGCTGGGAATTAAAATACTTGGAATTCCCAATGAGGTTAATTCAGCAAGTGTTGTTGCCCCTGATCTTGCAACAGTTAAATCAGTTCCAGCAAGAACCTCAGGCATATTATGTACAAACGGTTTAATCATTACATTTTTTGGATTTCCTATTAAGTCAACTTCCTTCTTCACTTCTTCATAATGAACTTCCCCGGTCACATATAATATCTGATAAGGCTTTTCGCCAAGCTCAGTTAGAGATTTTAAGACTGCCTCATTTATTGGTTTTGCCCCCCTGCTTCCGCCAACGATTAATACGAGTGGGACATTGGTTTTTAAACCAACTGAAAGTCTTCCCCTGATTCCATCCTGTCCTAGAACCTCAGATGCTCGAGGATTTCCTGTTAAGACTACTTTTTCTTTAGGAAAATACTGCTTAGCTTCATCAAAACAAACAGCCACGCGGTCAACATATTTGCTAAGAAATTTATTCGTTAAACCAGGGACGCTGTTTTGTTCATGTATAATTGTTGGTATGCCTAACTTAGCCGCAGCATATACAACAGGACCACACACATAGCCCCCTGTTCCAATCACTACATCTGCCTTAAATTTCTTCAGCATCCTTTTACTCTCATGCACACCCTTTATAAAACGGAGCACGGTTTTGATATTTTCAAATGAAAGTTTTCTCTTAAACCCTGTTATATGTATGGATTGGAAAGGAATATTTTCTCTTGGAACAATCGTACTCTCTAATCCTTTTTCAGTACCAATATATAAAAACTCTACGTTTTTTTCTTCTTTTTGAATTTCACGAATAAGGGCTAGAGCCGGGTAAATGTGTCCACCCGTGCCACCACCGCTAACAACAATCTTCATCTTTTCACCTCAAAAGTCGAGTAAAATAAATTAATAAAACAGATCCTCTACTTTCCACTATTCTACTATATAAAAACCTGCGATTAAAAACAGAAAACGTTTTGATATGTAAATGTAATAAATTTTAGGTATATCATCCTGCTTTATGTCATTCTTATAAAAAATAAAAAGAAACCCTGCTCATACAGGGTCAGGTCTTAAAATCTTGAGTATCGGCTAATATTCAATAATACGCCGATAGCCATCAGCATTAGGGTTAAAGAGGATCCCCCATAACTTAAAAACGGAAGAGTGATACCAGTAACTGGCATTAAACCGATAACAACCCCAATATTAATCATAACCTGAATGGCAACCATAGCAACAATTCCTACAGCTAGGAAACTTCCATATAAATCCGGCGCTCCTAGCGCAATCCGGATTCCTCTCCATAGAAGCAAAGCAAACAATAAGATAACGAAAGAACCTCCGATAAAACCAAGCTCCTCCGATAAAATAGCGAAAATAAAATCAGTTTGCGGTTCAGGAAGATAAAAGAATTTTTGCCTACTTTGTCCAAGCCCTAGTCCGAATAATCCCCCTGGACCAATAGCATATAAGGATTGAATAATTTGAAAACCGCTTCCTAACGGATCTTCCCATGGATCTAAGAATGAAGTAATCCGCTTCATCCGATATGGAGCAGAAAGGACAAGTCCTACAAATCCAGATAATCCAATAAGACCAAGAATGATGAAATGGCGAATTCTTGCACCAGCAATGAAAATCATCACGATGCAAGTGCCAACCATAACCGTTCCTGTCCCTAAATCAGGCTGAAGCATAATGAGCCCAAAAGCTAAAAATACTAATCCTAATGAAGGAACTAATCCTTTTTTAAATGAGGTAATCAATTTCTGCTTTTCAGATAAAAATTTAGCTAAAAACGAAATCATCGCAAGCTTCATAAATTCAGAGGGCTGAATAGAAAAGGCACCTACACCAATCCAGCTCCTTGATCCATTTCGTTCATTTCCAATTCCCGGTATCAGTACGATAACTAATAGAACAAAGCAGATTACAATTATAACCTTTGCCCATGTTCTCCATGTCCAGTAATCAATGTTCATAATAAAAAACATGGCCGCAATCCCGACCGCTGCAAAGAGCATCTGTCTTTTTGCGAAAAAAAACGAATCGTTAAATTTATACTCTGCCCATACAGCACTCGCACTGTATACCATTGTCAGCCCTACAGCAAGCAATGTTAGTGTAACAATAATTAATATTAGATCGGGAGTCGTTCTTTTTGTTGGCAACTAAAACACCTCGAATGCAAGTTTTAGGGCTTTGTAACGAAAGCTTCAACTCGCATACAAGCGAATAAGATGACTCACCATGCTGTATTTCTAATAAATCGTGTCCAAGCCCTCACTTAAGCATATGCACCGCTTGTATAAAAATGTCTCCCCTGACCTCAAAAGTTTTATATTGATCCCAGCTTGCACAAGCAGGCGATAGAAGAATCACATCCCCTGGTTCAGAAAACTGGTAGGCTACGGGTACGGCTTTTTCCACATTATCGACACGCTTAATTGTTTTTATTCCTGCACTTTCCGCTGCCCGCTCGATTTTTTCTGCTGTTTGTCCGAAGGTCACCACTGACTTTACATTCTTTAAAAATGGAATTAGCTCATCAAATTCATTTCCGCGATCCAATCCGCCAGCAAGCAGAATAATCGGCTCTTTAAAGGCAGCAATTGCATTTTGTGTTGCTAGCATATTTGTTGCCTTTGAGTCATTGTAAAACTTTCTTTCCTTAAATTCAGTAATAAATTGCAGGCGATGCTTAACGCCAGAGAACGATTTTAATACTTTAAATATCGCTTCATTGTCAACACCTGAAAGCTTTGCAGCCGCAATTGCAGATAATATATTCTCTAAATTATGTGCCCCAGGTAAAAGAATATCTTTTAATTCAAGCACTTGTTCATCATTAAAATAAATCCAGCCTTCCCTAATATACGCCCCTTTCTCCAATACTCTTTTTGAAGAAAAAGGAATAATGCTGGCATTTGACTCTTTTGCAACAGCCATCGTTTCTTCTTGCTCAGAATTGACGATAAAAAATTCAGCCGAAGTCTGATTTTTAGTAATATTTGCTTTCGCCTGTACGTATTCTTTTCTTGTCCCATGATAATCGAGATGTGCATCGTAAAGATTAGTTAATATCGCAATCCTCGGATTAAATGTTTCAATGCCCATTAGCTGAAAAGAAGAAAGCTCAATAACTATTGTGTTTTCAGACGTTGCTTCCTGAGCAACAGAAGAAGCAACAGTGCCAATATTCCCTGCAATAAGGGGGAGCTTTCCCCCTTCCTTCAGCATGTCAAAAACAAGGGTAGTTGTCGTTGTCTTCCCGTTCGTTCCAGTGATTGCCACAAAGGGTGCCTCTGAAATTTGATAGGCTAACTCCACCTCTGTAATGACAGGAATTCCGATCTCAATCGCCCTTTGAATCATTGGATTATGATAAGGAATACCTGGATTTTTGACGACAAGCTGAAAGCCTTCATCAAGCAATTCTACTGGGTGTCCTCCACATATGACCGTAATGCCCTGTTCAAGAAGCCCTTGAGCCTCAACATTTTCTGACAAGGGTTTAAAATCGTTTACAGTTACAAATGCACCAAGTTTATGTAATAGAGAGGCTGCTGCAACCCCGCTTTTTGCTAGTCCAAGGACTAGTACTTTTCTATGAAGATAGTGATTAACCTGTTTCAATTACATCCACACCTCGATATAAATTCCAAGAATCGCACACAATAAACCAACAGTCCAAAATGTTACAACTACACGCCACTCTGACCAGCCTACTAGCTCATAGTGATGATGCAATGGACTCATGCGAAAAATTCTTCTTCCCGTTGTTTTAAAAGAAATGACTTGAAGAATGACGGAAAGCGTTTCGATAACAAAAACGCCGCCGATAATAATTAAAATAATCTCCAATTTTGTTAAAATCGCTACCGCAGCAATCGCTCCCCCTAATGCAAGCGAGCCAGTATCTCCCATAAAAACCTTTGCCGGGTGAGCATTAAATACTAGAAAGCCTAGGACAGCTCCAGAAACTGCCACAGAAAAGATCGATATTTCAAACTGGGACAGATTCCATGCCAAAACAGCAAACGCTCCAAAAGCGATTGCTGCAGTCCCTGAAAGAAGCCCATCTAAACCATCGGTAAGATTAACTGCATTTGAAAACCCAACAAGCCAGAAAATAATAAAGAATACATAAAACCATCCTAAATCAAAGGAGTAATCTGTTAACGGGATATGAATCGCCGTTGAAAACTCATTTTGTCTTAAAACAAGGTAAAAAATAACGGAAATGACAATTTGCCCGAGTAATTTTTGCAAGGAAGTCAATCCTAAGTTTCTCTTCATAACTACTTTGATAAAATCATCCAAAAATCCTAGTAAGCCAAATCCTAAAGTTACAAGCAGAAGTAAATAAATTTTCATTGTTGGCTCAGAGAATTTACTAGTCATTACCAATGTTGTAATGGTAATGGAGAGAAGGATCATAATTCCCCCCATCGTAGGCGTTCCTGATTTCTTAAGATGAGACTGGGGACCTTCCTCTCGAATACTTTGCCCGAACTTTAACCTCCGTAAGAAAGGAATAAAAAGCGGAGAAAGCAATGCTGATATTAAAAAGCCCATTATAATTGTGAAAATAATAACCTTCTCCATCATTTCGCTCCCTCCTTTCCGATCTGGAGCCGTTCCTTTACCGTACGTATTTTTTCTGCCATTATAACAATATCATATGTTGATTCGGTTTCTTTAAGACGCACTTCATCTAAAAAAAGAAAATTCGTCACTTCTTTTTGTATTTGATTTGTATTACTTATATTTTCAATATATAGTTCCATCATGTCCATTAAGCCTTTCAATAAGTCATTTGTAATAAAAATTGGAAAATGATTAGGAGTATACGAGGGAATACTTTCCTTCTCATCCCACAATGCAGCAATTGCTCCATTTTCAATTGCCTTGCTCAATTTCCCTGAACCTTCTTCAAAAGGAATAAATATTCCCTTAGGCTGCGATACATCTGAATTTGACGCGACCGTATGAAAATACAGCTCATAGTCCTGTATCCCATATTTATTTGGAAACAGTTTCGCTAAATCACCATACGTTAAAAACATTTTATCGCCCCTCTATCGCCTCTTTTGCTACTTCTCGATCATCAAAATGAATCATTTGATTACCTATTAATTGATACGTTTCATGTCCCTTCCCAGCAATTAGAATAACATCCCCTGCGGTTGCCGCTTTGACAGCGTAATGTATGGCTTCTTTCCGATCTATAATTGTCTTGTATTGATATCCCTGAACTCCCTCTTCCATATCTATTAAGATTTGTTTCGGGTCTTCACTTCTTGGATTATCAGATGTAAAGATTGGATCAGAGCTAAAGCGGCAAGCAATTTCAGCCATAAGCGGACGTTTCGATCGATCTCTATCCCCACCACAGCCAACAATGACGAATACCCTTTTCTTCGCAAACTGCTTTACTGTAGTAAGAGCATTCTTTAAACTGTCTGGCGTATGAGAATAATCCACGATAACAGAAAAGTTCTGCCCTGCATCTACTGTTTCAAAACGTCCCGAAACTCCTTGTACTTCTTTGATTGATTGAATGATTTGCTCAATAGGTATCCCTGTTGCGATACCTGCCCCAATGCTTGCTAGCACATTGTAAACACTGAATTTACCGATCAATTGCATCGATACATTATGTATCCCGAACGGACTGATTAATTCAAAGGACGTTCCAGAAGAAGTTATTTGAATATTTTTCGCCTGAAGATCGGCCTTGTTATCAATTCCATATGTTAAAATATGTGCTGCTGTTGCTCTTATATACGATTTTGAAGCTTCATCATCATTATTTAAAACTGCAAATTTTGGAGGATTTTGAGAAAAACCACTTCCAAGCTGTGAAAATAGCAGTCCTTTTGCATTTTTATAGGCTTCCATTGTTTTATGATAATCTAAGTGGTCTTGAGTCAAGTTTGAAAAAACAGCAATATTAAAATCACACCCATGAATCCGCCCTTCATCAAGGGCGTGTGAAGAAACCTCCATCACCGTAGTGCTTATCCCCTCGTCGACCATTTGGCTGAAAATTTTCTGCAAGGTTAGACTATCAGGTGTCGTATTTTTCACTTCATATTTTTTTCCGGCAATTTTTGTATACATGGTTCCAATTAGCCCTGTTTTTTCACCTGAATCTGAAATGATCTTTTCAATTAAGTGGCTAATGGTTGTTTTCCCATTCGTACCCGTTATGCCAATTAAATGGAGTTTCCTGCTTGGCTGTCCAAAAAATGCATCAGCTAACACAGACATTGCCCGCTTTGAATCCGGGACGACAATAACAGGAACAGATAGATTCATTTTCTTTTCAGCTATGATTGCAGCTGCCCCGTTTTGAACAGCTAATTCAGCATAATCATGTCCGTCAACATTAAATCCTTTGATGCAAATAAACAGGCTGCCGTTCTGGATGTTCCGACTGTCGTTTTCTATTGAAGAGATGTCTGGGTTATCTCCGCTGTATGTCTTATATGGCTGTAAATAAGAAATGAGCGTGTTTAATTTCATTTCAATCAACCCCACAATCATCGCGATTTTCATTTTACATGAAAACTTTCTATTTAGCTATTTGTTTATAACTGGAAAAGGGCGTGTAAATATAGGCGGCTATAGCGCCGCCCCTCTTTTTTAAGATTTATTCCTCATCAAAATAAAGTCGAATAGTTGAGCCTTCTTTTAATTTTATACCTGCTTCTGGTGTTTGTTTCACTACTTTATTTCCTGATCCGCTTGCATCGATTTTCAAATTGATAAATAACTCACCTAACTCTTGTTTAGTTATTCCAACTAAGTCCGGAACTTCAATCATCGGAACATCTGGCCACTTATATTTTTTTTCAATTTGATCTTTTCTTGGTTTTACACCCATCGCTCTTAAACTATCTTCCATGATATTTCCAACGATTGGTGCTGCAACTAATCCCCCAAATTGAACGGTTCCTTTCGGATTGTCGACAGCTACATATACAACAAGCTCTGGATTGTCTGCTGGAGCAAATCCAATAAATGAAACAATATGATTATTTTCTAAGTATTTTCCATCTTTCGCTTTTTGTGCAGTCCCTGTCTTGCCGCCCACTCGATAGCCTTCAATAAAGGCATTTCCGCCTGTTCCTTGAGCAACAACACTTTCTAATGCATATCTAATTTTATCTGAAGTATCTTTGGATATGACTGTTCGTTTAGCGGTAGGTGTTTTCCTCATAACAATTTCACCCGTTTTAGGATCAATCAGTTCTTTTGCTATATAGGGTGTATACAAGGTCCCACCATTAATTGCGGCAGATACGGCAGCTACCTGTTGAATCGGAGTGACTGAAACCCCCTGTCCGAAGGCAGTCGTTGCTTGTTCTACAGGTCCTACACGATCAAGATTAAAAAGAATTCCTGTTCCTTCTCCTTGAAGGTCAATCCCTGTTTTTTCTCCAAAGCCAAAATCCTTAATATATTTGAACAGTTTTTCTTTCCCCAGGCGTTCCCCAAGTTCAACGAAGCCTGGGTTACAGGAATTTTGGACAACCTCAAGGAATGACTGGCTCCCATGTCCGCCTTTTTTCCAGCATCTTAAGCGTGCCCCACCGACTTTTACATATCCAGGATCATGAAAATGGTCTTTATCTAAGTCAACCTTTCCTTCCTCCAAAGCAGCTGCTAGCGTAATAATTTTAAATGTCGATCCCGGTTCATACGTACTCCAAATAGGCAAATTCCGATTAAATATATCCGGAGAAACATTTCGGAAATTAGCAGGGTCAAAACCTGGTCTGCTAGCCATCCCTAAAATTTCTCCATTATTTGGATTCATTGCGATAGCAATAATTCCATCTGGATTATAAGTCGCTTCCGCTATATCTAATTCTCGTTCCATAATGGTCTGGACTTTCGAATCAATTGTCAGCCTTAAATCTAATCCATCAACTGGCGGCTGATAATCATCCGCCATATCATTCATTCGCTCTCCTTTTGCATTTGCATAAAACTGGACAGAGCCTTTCTTACCCTTTAATTCCTTATCATAATAAAGTTCCAGTCCCATCAGTCCTTGATTGTCAATACCCGCAAAACCAAGCACATGTGATAGATAATCCCCAAAAGGATAATGGCGTTTAGAATCCTCGCCAATATAGACTCCTTCTAAATTTAATGCTCTGATTTCCTTTGCCTTTTCATGAGAGATTTTCCTTCCGCCTGTAATTCTTACATCTTTCGCCTTTTTGGTCACTTCAGAATAAATTTTTTTCTTAGAAGCATTTAGTATAGAGGCTAATTTTTCTGCCGTATTTTCAGGATCCTTTACTTGTCTTGGAACAACATAGATTGTTGGTGCACTCACATTTGTAGCAAGCGCAACCCCATTCCGATCAACAATTTCCCCTCTTTCAGGCTCAAAGGGAATATCCCTGCTCCATAATTCCTTTGCTCCATCTGTTAAAGTTGTACTCAGAAAAAACTGAACATAACCAAGTCGCAAATCAATTATAAAAAATACAAGAATCCCAACTACTAAAGCAATCATCAACCGTTTTCTTACTGTTACATTGGAAACACGCATGAAAGAACGAACCTCCTTAGATTATGGCTCGTTCCAATATATGCTTGTACCTTTTTGAATAGAATATTTAATCTTGAACTTCAATATTTTGTTCTTGTGATTCTGATTCATCACCGGGTTCTTCTTCTTTTTCTGCTTTCATATATTTCTTACTTGGAAGCTCCAATTCAACAATTAAATAATCTTCCTCTTTAAATGTTGATCCTGGTTTTAGATTTTGCTTCACAACATAGCCATTGCCAACAGAATTCAACTCCAAATTGCCCAATTTCGCAACCTTCATGACATCTCTTAACGACCAGCCTGTCATATCAGGAATCGTTCCTTCATTATCAGTGAGCAGTACAACATTTTCTCCTGTCATCAGTTTTGTGCCTTTTCCAGGGAGCTGCCCAATTATCTTCTTGCCCTTGCCCATAACGATTGGGTTTACACCCTTCTTGCTTAATATATTTTTGGCTTCCTCAGCAGATGCCCCAATTACACTTGGAATTTTTTCATATTGAGCTTTTTCCTGTTCCTCAGGCTCGATATTTAAGTACTGAAGACTGCTCTTCATAACCGGCTTAAATATATCTGCAACCGGTTGTGCACCGCTCGTATGAAGATCGATTTGCGGCTGCTGGACAGCTACATATACGATTAATTTCGGGTCATCGGTCGGAGCCATTCCAAGAAAGGAGAAAAACAGGTTTTGACGCCCTGTTAAATAGCCTCCACCTGGTTTCGGTATTTGTGCAGTTCCTGTCTTTCCTGAAACTTCATAGCCATCAATATTAAATAATTTATATCCAGTCCCTTTGGGAGTAGAAACAACATCCTCCAAAATATCTCTTACTTCTTTTGCTGTTTTAGCTGAAATTGGATTTCCGGTTACCTCTGGTTCCGTTTTTTCTATCAAATCCTTTTTACTTGGATCAACAATTTTACTAATGACATGAGGCTTCATCATCGTTCCATCATTTGCAACAGCTGTTGCTGCTTGGACCTGCTGAATCGGAGTAATTGCTGATGCTTGCCCGAAGCCTGTTGTCGCCTTATCCCGAGGCCAATCATATTGAATTTTCCCTGCTGCCTCATTAGGCAATTCAATGCCGGTAGGCTGATCCAATTTAAATTTTGAGAGATATTCTCGGAAAGTCTCATAACCTAGCTTTTCTTTCACTATTTTCGCAAAGGCAACGTTTGAGGAACGAAGCACACCTTCATAATAGGAAATGACGCCCCAGCCTTGTCCTTTATTATGGTCACCAACAGGTCTTGATTTTGGATCAACAGCATATTGGCCTGATTTATATAATTCATTCTTATTAAAGACGCCTTCTTCAACCGCCGCTGCTAATGTGAAAATTTTCATTGTTGAACCTGGTTCAAAGGAATTCTCAACTGCCTCGTTATGCCATGTCTCTGAAATTCCTTCCTTTGTCTTCGGATGAAAAGATGGTCTTTGAGACATTGCAAGAATTTCGCCGGTTTTCGGATCAGCAACAATGGCTATCATCTTTTCAGGCTTGTATTTTTCATCAACCTTACTCATTGAATCCTCAAGAAAGGTCTGGATTTTCTTATCAAGTGTTAAATAAATATCCTTTCCATTAACAGCAGGTGTTATCTTTTCCGTGCTGTCCGCTAATAAATATCCCCAAATATCACTCTCATAGTTTACTTTTCCGTTTTTCCCAGTAAGAACGTCGTTCAAACTTTGTTCAAGCCCTAACATGCCCACTGTTTCTGTTTTATTATCTTCTGTTTCCTTCTTCTCCACATAACCTACTAAATGGGACGCAAAAACACCATTTGGATAGAATCGTTTCGTATCCTTAATAAAAGTGATGCCAGGCAGTTTTAACTCTTCAATTTCTCGTTTCTTTTGATTAGATAAGTCTCTCCCTGCTTTCCCAAACTCTACTTGGAAAGGCTGCTCACCATCTTTATTTAATTTCGTTAAAAGTCTATAAATCTCCGACTCTTCCATATCAATTACTTTTGCAAGCTTTCTGGCTGTTTTATCTGGATTGACTACATGCTGTGGATTTTTCTTATTCGTTGTCATACTCTCATCTAATATGGCTATTAATTTGTATGAGTTTGTATCGGTTGCAATGACTTCTCCGTTGCGATCATAGATTGTTCCACGCTTCGCTTCAATTGTTCTTACCTTTTCATACTTTTGCTGAGCTTTTACTGCAAGTGTTTCTCCTCCGGCCTCTCCAGTTACCTGAATTGAAATAAAGCGATACAGTAAGACAAAAAAGAGCAGACCAAATATTACAAATAATATCGCTGCTCCAAAATTAATATTCGGCTGTTTTTTTATCATTAATCTTGCACAACCTTAACATTATTTTCATTTAATTTAAGACCTAATTCTTTTGCTTTTGCCCAAATACGTTCGTACGTACTCAGCTCCCCTACCTGCATTTGAAGATCACCATTTACTTTTTGCTGTTCTTGAATCATCATTTTCGTGTCTTGGATATCTTTGTTCACTCCATAAATAGCTGCTTGATTAGAAACAATATGGATAGCGCCAAAACAAACAATCCCTGTAAAAATAATTCCCAAAATCTTTTCTCCAGGAGAAAGCCATGGACTTCTTACCTTTACTTTTTTTGGTGCTCTTACCATTTGTTTTTGCTGCTCATGATGCTGCTCTTGTTGGAGTTTTCGCGCTAGGTTACCCATAAATTCCCTCCTGTTTCATTCTGTTTTTCTCAAGCCTCATAGCTTTTCAGCGATACGCAGCTTTGCAGATCTTGCACGATTATTATTAGTAAGCTCCTCTTCAGATGGAAGAGTAGGTTTTCTTGTTATTAATTTTAGGATGGGCTTATACTCATCCGGAATGACTGGCAGTCCTGGTGGCAGATTAGGTGTCTCGCTCGCTTTTTTAAACGCAGCTTTACAAATTCTATCCTCTAGTGAATGGAAGGTAATCACGCTAATTCTCCCACTAGGCTTTAGTATGTCAATTGCTTGCTCTAATGACTTTTCGAAAACACCTAATTCATCATTAACAGCAATTCTAATCGCCTGAAAAATACGCTTTGCAGGATGTCCTCCCTTTCTTCTAGCAGGGGCTGGAATGGCTTCTTTAATTAGTTCAACAAGTGCACCTGTTGTTTCAATTGGTGATGCTTCCCTTGCCGCCTCAATTTTCCTGGCAATTTGCTTCGAGAATTTTTCTTCTCCATATTTAAAAAAGATTTTCACTAAATCTGAATAACTCCAATGATTGACAACATCATAGGCAGAAAACCTTGCTTCCGTATCCATTCTCATATCTAGAGGGGCATCGTGATGATAACTGAAACCTCGCTCAGGGGTATCTAATTGTGGAGAAGAGACACCTAAATCATATAAAATTCCATCAACCTTCTTAACTCCTAAATGTTCTAATTCCTCTTGAAGGTACTGAAAGTTACTTTTAATAATTGTTATTCGATCACCATATTTAGCTAGCTTTTCTTTTGCATGTGCGATTGCTGTATCATCCTGATCAAAAGCATAAAGCTTCCCTTTATCTGAGAGCTTGGACAGAATCAATTCACTATGCCCAGCTCCTCCTAGCGTACAATCCACATAGATTCCGTCAGGATGAATGTTCAGACCATCGACCGTTTCCTCTAATAACACTGTTGTATGTTCAAACATAGTTGTCCACCTTTCTGGAGGCTTTTCGGCCATTAAATATCAAACCCAATCATATTCTCTGCAATCTCGGAAAAAGATTCCTCTGAATCGGAGAAATAATCTTCCCAAATTCCCTTGCTCCATATTTCAATACGATTCGATACACCTAAAACAACACATTCTTTTTCAATTTTTGCATATTGCTGGAGCGGGGAAGCAATATTTATTCTTCCTTGTTTATCTATTTCACATTCAGTAGCACCTGAAAAGAAAAAACGAGTGAAGGCTCGGGCATCCTTTTTCGTTAGCGGCAAGCCTTTAAGCTTCTCCTCTAACAATGTCCATTCATCCTTTGGGTAGCCAAATAAGCATTGATCCAGGCCTCGTGTAAGAATAAAGGTTTCTCCTAGATTGTCACGGAATTTGGCAGGTACGATTAAACGGCCTTTGCTATCAACGTTATGATGATATTCACCCATGAACATACCCACTAACCCCACTTTCTTACTCAAATGTACCACATTCCCCCACTTTCCTCCACATATTTTTTATATTCTACTGTAAAGTTGAAATCCCCTTTATAAATCTTAGTTATGCACTATATTTTCGTTCGTCTTTTCCTAACAAAAGAATGCATGTATTTCGTCTCTCTTCGTCTCTTCAACAAAAAAAGACTGCATCAATTAATAGATGCAGTCTTTTTTTGTTGATATTTATTATATTTATTTTTAAATTAAAAGAACAATTTTCCGTTAAATACGAATAACTTTATGCGTCCCGTCAAAAGTAAAGGTGCAATCTAGAAGGTCATTAATAAGTGCTGGTCCATGCTGGTTAATAAAGAAAAAACCGTTTAGTGTTCGTTCCTGCGGAGATCCTGAAGGCCAAAGGGCGTTTTCTACCCTATCGTATTTATTAATAACGACTTCATATTTCCTATGGGCGTACTGCTCCAATTTATTTTCTAAGAACACGATTTGATCAATTACTTTTCCTTCGTTCTTTTTTAGCAATGGTAGCATCCCTTTATTTCCCTTGGCTATGTATGTCTCAAGCTTTTCATAATTACTCAGAAAACCTTGTTTCATACTTTCAAATAGCGAATCAAGATTTTCATCCTTTAAAGTTTGAAGAAAATCTCTTTTTTGCTTTTCCGCACCAATCATTAAAATTTCTCGCAAATCCAATCCAAGTTCAACCATATCTGTTTCAATGGAGCGATCCAAAAGTGTGATATTTAGACGCGGTACAATTGGCGGCATCTTTAAACCAAACCATTCGAATGCTTGTTTAAGCTCAGCCCAGTAGGCAATTTCACCAGGTCCAGCAATAAAGGAAAGTGTCGGAAAAAGCCACTCTTGCATTAATGGTCTCGTAACAACGTTATTGCTTAAGTTCTCAGGAAACTCACCAGCTAATTCCAGCATCTGCTCAATAGTGAATTGAATTTGACCATCCTTGCCGATAAATAGGTTATTTTCAAAATTATAATCAAGCAAAATTCTTTCGTTATTTTCTTGATCATAATAAAAAAGATTCGCTGCTTGATCGCTTATGTCAATCGTGTGTTCATATCCACTCGATTTCAGCACTTCTTGCTGCTCCTTCACTTTTTTAGTGATTTCCCTACTATTATTAATTTGTTTGATAAAAAATTCCTTTTCAAGTTTACGAATTTTCTCATCACCTGAGTCAATGATTAACAGCCCGGAATCTTTAAAAAGATGCATAACAATCCATGCAAAGAAGTCTACAAAGGTTTTCGATTCATGAATAGCCTTTTCAAAAACTTGAAGCAATTCCTTTGTATGCGCTGTTTCCCCAAATGACTGAACGATTCCTTCAACCCATTGATAACAAAGATCATGATTTAATTCAATCGTTGAAACCATCCTTTTATCAATTACCTTTTCTGGGTAAATCTTTTTTTCTATTTTGTTGTTTCTTTCAATAAATATATGGTTAACCTCTTGATAATCATGATCCTCTCCTGCTATCCAGAAAAGCGGCACGACTGGAACGTTTAGCTCCCTTTCTTTCTGCTTAGCAAGAGCAATGATCGAAATAATCTTATGTATCGTATACAATGGGCCAGTTAATATCCCTGCCTGCTGACCACCTATTATGACCGTGCTATTTTTTTCTTTTAATTTTTTAATTGATTCCATGACCTTCTCTGATGCAGGAAATTTATCCATGTATCCTTCTATATGTGCTGCTAGCTCATTCCTCATATACGAACGCTGCTGTATTTCGGTTAATCTTTTTTCATATTCTAAACGATCATTAAATCGATAATGAAAATAGCGCTGAATTTCTGGCGTCTGTTCCAGATATTCAGTTGCAAACCGGTTCGTAGCCGGTAATGAGAGATTTAGAATCTCCATTTCAGAACTTCCTTTCTTATCAATAGTTTTCCATTCCCTTTTGAATCAAAAGAGGTTTTCTCTATCTCATTATTACCATAAGAGTATATCATTGTCCGTAATGAAAAGAAAAAAGTTTGTTTTGCCCAAATGATAAAATCTGTGTAATCAAGCAGTTATAAAAAGAATTGATTATTGTACAGAAACAAATGTATTCACACTTTGAACAAGTCCAATGACGGTTAGGACAACATATGCCATAAAAAACAAAAGAAAATTAAAACGCCAATAACCTCGGAAAACACGCAAGAAATCTATTTCCTTCTTGACTTTCCAAAAAATAAAGACAAATATAATGGCTATGATCAGCATAAACAAAATAATCAGCCAAAAATAATTATGTTCCCAGATCGTTAAAATTAAATAATGGACCGAAAAAATAAATAATAATGTAGTGATATCTAATGCAATACGTACTGACCAGCGATGCCTCTTCGTTATTTGCTTACAAATGATAAAGACTAGTAAGTAGCCTAATAGCGGGATTGTCACAAAAGTAGCAATAATTGATGAAAAAATAGAACCCATCTTTAATTCTTCCCCCTTTCATACTCCTTTCCTTTAATCAGATGATAGAAGTTTTCTGAAAACGGAGCATTCAATAGCTTTCCCCTTGCTTCTTCTAGAACAAATCCAAGAATTGCATCAATTTCTGTTTGGCGTTGTTCATCCAGATCCTTTAGCATGGATGAGCGATTTGCAGCAGTTTTCCTGGCGATGCCCTCTAAATGCCGAAAGGTTTTCTCCTTGTCTTTAATATTCAAAATAGTGCTCACTTCTTTAAAAAATTCCTTGAATAGGTAATGATAATGAGGATTCTTAAGGAGCATTCCGTTATTTACATTTAATACTGCTGTTAATGGATTAATAATTGCATTGACTATCAGCTTTTGAACAAGCATTTCGTTATAATCCTTTTGTAAATCAAATGGAAAATTCCGAATGGGTACTCTCAGTAATTCTGCTAATTCAGATTCGTTCATCCCTTGATATAATGCTATATTAATTAATCCATCTCCCGTATGTATGATGTGATTTTCCTTTATTTTATTTGCACCATGCTCGACCGTACCAACAGCAATCGTTTTATCATTTAGCTCATTCAGCAGCTTTAAATGACCCATCCCATTTTGGAGAAACAAAATTGTACCGTTTTCTGAGGTAATCGAGGATTTCATTTTTTCTATAACATCTAATAGCTGGTACTGCTTTACAGTTACAATGGTTAGCTCTTCAACATCATTCCAGCCAGAAAATAACGAAACATTGACCGCTTCATTGATTAACTTTTTTTCTTTTTCAAAAATAAGTCCTTCCTTTAACAATTTGTCCATTTGCTTTTTTGAGCGTACATATACATGAACTTCATGCTGCTTCATTAAATAATGAGCAACCAACAGGCCAATAGAACCTCCACCAATGATACCTATTTTCATAATTACCTCTTATTTTTTAAGTATTTAGTCATATTTTAACAGAAAAATAAAAACTGATGGGGAAGAAAGTTAAAGAAACGGCTAAAACAATAAAAAGACTCCTTCTCACGTAAAAAGGAAGGAGCCATGAAGGATTACACTGGATACACAGGATGTTTACGCACACTAAAATTTAATTCCTTCGTTTCATATAAATCAAATCTTTGTATAAGTACATTTCTTAAATCAAATGGTGAGACAATATCGTCAACAATTAATTCTGAAGCTAATTTATATATATCAATATGCTCACTATATTCTCGCTGTTTTTCCTGAATATAGGCTATTTTTTCTTTCGGATCCTCTATTTTCTCAATCTTATTTGAATAAACGGCGTTTACTGCCGCTTCTGGTCCCATTACAGCTATTTGAGCTGTAGGCAAAGCAATACAGCAATCTGGTTCAAACGCAGGTCCTGCCATGGCATATAATCCTGCTCCATATGCTTTTCTAACGATAACTGATATTTTCGGAACAGTTGCAGAACTCATTGCGGCGATTAGTTTTGCACCATGACGGATAATTCCAGCCTTTTCTACTTTTGTACCAATCATAAAACCTGGTACATCAGCAAGAAATAGCAATGGGATATGGAAAGCATCACATAGCTGTATAAATTTTGCCGCTTTATCAGCAGAGTCAACAAAGAGAACTCCGCCTTTTACACGCGGCTGATTAGCAATAATCCCTACCGTTCGACCGCCTATACGTGCAAGCCCCGTTATTAATTCAGCAGCAAAAAGCTTTTTGATTTCAAAAAAACTGCCTTCATCAATTAAAGAATCAATACATTCATACATATCAAATGGAGCATTTTGATTCTTAGGAATAATTTCTTCTAAATCACGACCTTGTTTCGGTTGAACATTATCATGCTTTTTAGGCTTCTCTTTAAAATTCGCAGGAAAATATGTAAGGTATGTTTTTGCAAGTTGAATCGCTTCTTCTTCATTTAATGCAAGAATATCACCACAACCGCTTACTGAGCAATGCATTCTTGCTCCACCCATTTCTTCAAGGGTAACTTTTTCACCGATAACCTTTTCCGCCATCCTTGGTGAACCAAGGTACATAGATGCATTCTTATCAACCATTATCACAATGTCACAAAAAGCAGGAATATAGGCTCCCCCTGCAGCAGAAGGACCGAATAATAAGCAAATTTGCGGAATCATTCCTGAAAGTTTCACCTGATTATAGAAGATACGTCCTGCCCCGCGCCGATTCGGAAACATCTCAAGCTGGTCTGTTATTCTTGCACCTGCAGAATCTACTAAATAAAGGAGAGGAACCTTTAATTTTTCAGCCGTTTCTTGAATACGGATGATTTTCTCTACCGTTCTTGCCCCCCACGAGCCAGCTTTTACCGTAGAATCATTCGCCATGACGCAAACAGTTTGCCCATGTATCTTGCCTATTGCCGTAACGACTCCATCTGCAGGCAAATCCTTTTCTGCACAATTCGCAAATTTTCCGTCCTCTTCATAAAATCCATTATCAAAAAGGAGTTCAAGCCGTTTCCTTACAAATAATTTATTTTGTTCTTGCAACTTTTCATGGTATTTCGAAAGTCCACCCGCTTCAATTTCTCTGCTTTTTTCCTTAAGTTTTTCAGCTAATGTATTTGCAGTTGTCATTCTAATCCTCCTCCTTTTCTATAAGCGAATAATCATCAGATTTACTCCAGAACGAGCAGCACATCTCCTTCATTTACAAAATCTCCAATATTTACTTTCACTTCGGATACTTTCCCATCTGCCTGGCTTTCGATAGGAATTTCCATTTTCATGGATTCGATCATTAATACATCTTGACCAGCCGTTATCTCGTCCCCGCTTCCAACCATAATATTTAAAACTGTTCCTGCCATAGATGATGTAATTTCTTTCACAATCTATTCCTCCTATTCGATGATTAAAGTTTTATTTGTTAAAAAGCTTGTGGAATAATTGCCACTGATAAAATCACTATCTTTTAAAATTTCCTTAAACAAAGGAGCATTTGTTTTAATCCCCTTAATGATTAAATCACTGAAAAACAGCTCCGCCTTCTCAATTGATTCTTTTCTTGTATTTCCATAAATTATACATTTAGCAATCATTGGATCATAAAAGGGAGAAACGGTTGAGTTTGATGAATAACCCGCATCTACTCGTACACCAGGAAATTCCTTCCAGTTAAATTCTTCCAATTTACCTGGTGATGGGAGGAAGCTTTTTGGATCTTCTGCATACAAGCGAAATTCAATCGCATGCCCTTTTTGCTGTATATCGTTTTGTGATTGAGGGAGCTTTTCTCCTCTTGCTACAAGGATTTGCCACTTTACTAAATCAAGACCAGTAATCTGCTCCGTTACAGGATGCTCTACCTGCAATCTTGTGTTCATTTCAAGAAAATAGAAATTTTCTTGTTCATCTACAATAAACTCAATGGTGCCTGCATTTTTATAATTTACTGCTGCAGCTGCCCTAATAGCTGTATCATACATTTCCTGCTTTGCTGAATCTGATAAAGATGGAGATGGCGATTCCTCGACAACCTTTTGATGCCTTCTTTGAATCGAACAATCTCTTTCATATAAATGAACAATATTTCCAAAATCATCGCCAAAAACTTGAACTTCTACATGTCTAGCATTATTTATATACTTTTCAACAAATACTTCCTCAGAGCCAAAATATGCTTTTGCGCGGGCCTTTGTTGACCCAAACGACTTAGCGAGCGCTTGCTCATTTTCACAGCGTACCATTCCAATACCCCCGCCGCCGCCACTAGCCTTCAGCATAACAGGGTAACCCATTGATTCTGCAAGCCTAATCGCTTCTTCAAGTGTAGAAGTCCCTTCCTCACTTCCTGGTACGACCGGAATCCCTGCATCCATCATTGTTTTTCTCGAAACAATTTTATCTCCCATTAACTCGATCGTATCTGGATCTGGACCAATAAAAATAATTCCGGCTTCATGGACAGCTCTTGCAAAATCTGCATTTTCCGAGAGGAAGCCATAACCAGGATGAATTCCGTCTACCCCTTCATTCTTTGCAATCTCAAGGATAACCTCAGAACGCAAATACGATTTATTAACAGCAGGTTCACCAATATTGAATGCATACGTTGCCGCTTTAACAAATGGCATGTCTGAATCAGCATCTGAATAAACCGCAACAGTTTCAATGCCCATACGATGACAAGTATTCATAATCCGTAAGGCAATTTCTCCCCTGTTAGCAATTAGAATTTTCTTCACCCAAGATCCCCCTTCTTTCATTGCTGCTGTAATTAAAAAGAGATAATTAGTTAAAGCATAGAAAGATTCTCGGATATTTTCTAAATCTTTCTACAATACAATATATTTCTACAATCTTTTCTCTTTTTCCTGCTAAATTTGAAAACGCTTCCTAATTTTTTTATTATGCTTTAAATTGCTAACTATTTAAGTGCAGAATTTTTCGTTTTTTTGTTATATAATAAGAATTATAGGAAGATATATTTTCATTGAAATTTTAACTTAAATAGAAATAATTAATTTATTCATCTATTGCAGCAATGAAGGAGAGGTTAGAGATGATGTATAAGGTTGAAAAGTTAAAAGTAAATTACAAAACACTTGAGGAGTTTAAAAAATTTAGAGAATACGGTTTACAGGAGCTTTCAATGCTCGAAGACCTTGAGGCTAATATTATTGAAGATGATAGTGTTTCCCCATTCTATGGGATCTATTTTGGAGACAAATTAGTTGCTAGGATGAGCCTATATCAAGTAGAGAAAAAATTTGATCGCTACTTTGACCCTGCTCAAGATTATTTAGAGCTTTGGAAGCTCGAGGTAATTGCCGATTATCAAAAGAAAGGGTATGGCAAAGCACTTGTAGAATACGCAAAAAGTTACGGTCTCCCTATTAAAACGAATCCAAGAGTTAAATCTAAAGATTTTTGGGATAAGATGGGATTCTCTTCTGTTGCTTATGAAATGGAAAGAGATCTTGGAGAAAATCCTCTTGTCTGGTATCCAGAGGGAGTTAAGGAGCAATCACATTAGAAAGAGGCCACCATCAAGGTTAAAGCGGACAATATATGTCCGCTTTTTTCATTTACACTCAATTTTTCTTTAATCATCTACACTTTTTGCTCATGATCCTCATCCTTTAATTCAACAAGCTTTCTTGCTCTTTCCATTATATTTATTAATGCTTTGTAGTCTGCTTGAATAGAATTTAAATCTTTAAGTAATTTTTCATTTTCAGATGCTAGGTAATACAATTGCTTTTCAAGGTTTTGAATCCGCTCTTCATACGTTTTAATATTTTCATCCTGCAAGCTTGACTGTTCAGCCTTTTCATATAAACTTTTTAAGTAAGTGACCAATTCTTCAAATTCCCACAACTTTTTCTCTTCTTGATGGGCAACAACTTCATCTTCCAAAATATAGTCTGTATCTTGCTTTATATCCTCTACTGGCGGATTATTCTGCTTTCTTTCCTTTCTTTGTCTTTTAGCAAGCTCAATACCAGATTTATATTGTTTTCTAACATATGAATTCCATCGGAAACCGCATGCTGCAGCTGTTCTTGTTAGTTCTTTGCCTACTTTATCAAATGCTTGCAGCTGTGTTCCTCCTTCTCTAATATGGCGAAGCACAATCTCTGCAAGCAGCAAATCTTCATCATGAGTCCACGCATCTTGACGAGTCGATGACATCAGTTCACCCTCCTAGTGTTTTTTATTAATAATATGCTTATGCTAGAAAAGATAGACTGATATCCTGTTTGAAACTCCACAATTATCGTAGTTTTTTACTTTTTTAAAAATTTCTCCACTTGCTTATGATGTGCTTCCCCTTGCCATAGCACTGCACAGTTTCTTACTTCCTGCTTTACTCTCTCCTCGACACCTGCTTCTGTCCATTTCCTTATAAACAGCTTTTTATAAGATTTTAAAACAGCCCCTTCTAGTACTAGCATTTTATTTAAATAAGCTCTGCAGCTTTCTAGCGGGTCACCTGTATAAATCGATTGGAAAAAGCCCATTTCTTGTAATTCGACACTACTATACAAACGAGCCTCCATCAGCATTTTCATCGCATTTGCAGAAGACAGCTTTTCAGACAGAAAGGTACCGCCGCCCCAGCCCGTAGTGATTGCGAGTGTACCTTGAATAAAACCTGCCTTAACATCCTTCCTCGCAATCCGATAATCACAAGCCGAAGCTAGCTCACAGCCCCCTCCAACCGCGACGCCATTTAACAGGGCGACAGTTGGTTTTGCCAAGAAAAACAATTTAATAAGAAGCTCTGACATTCTGTTTAACATCTCAAATGCCTCTTGTTCCGTTTTCAATTGGTGAAAGGATGATAAATCTCCCCCCGAACAAAATGCTCTATCACCCGCACCAGTAATAACTAGTGCCTTAATTCGATCTTCTTCAGCTGCTGCCAGCGCTTCTTCTAACCCATCCATCACTTCATAGCTTATTGCGTTCCTTTTCTCTGGTCTGTTAATAGTAAAAACTAACAAGCCATCTTTATGTACTTCTAACAAATATGGTTTCATACTAATCTCCTTTAAAATGTATTTATATTTATTGTATTAAAAATGACAAAAGCACAAGAACATGATGTTCTTGTGCTTTTTATGTCAGTCGAAAAATTAGTTATTAACAACTTCTTTTCCTTTGTATGTTCCGCAAGCTTTACATACGCGGTGAGCAAGTTTCATTTCACCACAGTTTGGGCATGATACCATACCAGGTACCTGTAATTTAAAATGGGTACGACGCTTTCTCTTTGCAGTTTTAGAAGTTCTTCTAAAAGGTACAGCCATTCTTCCCACCTCCTTAAAAAGTTATGAAGGCCAGATCATGCTGGATTCTTCAAATAGTTACTTGTTTTCTTCCACTCTTATGAGTCAGAAGAAGGATCATTTTGATCAAAAAATTGAGCAAGTCCCGCAAGACGAGGATCAATTCGTGCCTCTTTGTCTCGCTCTTGAATAACCTCCCAATCCTTACCGGATTGCGGAGCCCCTTCTTCACTGCTATCTGTGCAGAACACTTGCATGGGAACCTCGAGTAATAGGATCTCCTGAATGACCGGCATAAGATCAATCACTTCACCCTTTACTTGATGAACCTCCTCTTCAGTTTCATAATCCAAACCTTTTAAGAGGAAAGTTTCTGTTGTTTCCACATTAATTGGGAATTTTACGTCAACTAAAGTACGAGAACAAGGAAGTATTAAGTGACCGTTAATTTTCAAATGAAAAGTCACCTTAGCAGAGTCAATATCTGCTCGACCGGTTATATGCATTGGTGAAGCATCTCTGATCGTTGGATCAATCGTTTTGATCTCACCCACATTGACTATTTCATCTAACGGAAAATCCTTGCTTCGATGTTTTTGTAACTGACTTAAAGTCCATTTCATACGAATCACCCCAAGGCAACAAAGGTAATTATAGCTTTCATATAATTATTTGTCAATATTTTTTCTTTACAGTATAATGTGAGCATTATCAGCTTATTATAACCTATTTTTAGCTTATTTGCTTAGTTTTCTCATGACTTCCCAATTTTAAACGAATGAAAAGGAGAAATGAATATGAATGCTGTTGGTGTAATTGTGGAATATAATCCTTTTCATAATGGACATGCGTTTCATATCGAAGAGGCAAGAAAATACGCAAATGCTGATGTTGTTATCGCTGTAATGAGCGGAAACTTTCTTCAGCGGGGAGAGCCTGCAATTGTGTCAAAATGGAAAAGGACTGAAATGGCGCTGAGGGCAGGTGTTGATATTGTCTTTGAACTACCTTATGTATTTGCAACGCAGCAAGCAGATACATTTGCAAGCGGTGCTGTTTCTATTCTTGAAGCTGCAGGGTGCCATTCCCTATGTTTTGGCAGCGAATCAGGCAGTATGAATAGTTTTAATAAAACAGTTGCATTTTTACAAAATCATAATGAGATATACCAGCAGCAAATTAAAACCTTTTTAGAAAAAGGGTACAGTTACCCGAAAGCGACATCATTAGCCTATCATACTCTTTCTCCAGATAATGATCTAATTGATTTATCAAAGCCGAATAATATTTTAGGCTACCAATACATAAAAGCAGCGAATACATTGCATGCATCCATAAAGATTTTCACTGTCACAAGAAAAAATGCAAATTACCATGATCCGCATTTTGCATCTGAAACAATTGCAAGTGCAACAAGCATCAGAAAAGCTCTTTTCTCAATGGATGGACAGCTTGAGTCAGTCCGCCAGTATGTACCTGAAACTACTTATACTAGCCTTTTGGAATATAAGGAGCAATATGGACTTTTCCATGACTGGGAGCTATACTGGCCCTATTTAAAGTTTCGGCTTATCCAAATGACTCCTGAACAGCTTAAAAATATTTATGAAGTAGAAGAAGGCTTAGAAAATCGAATCCTTTCCTCTTCACTAGAATCTGAAAGCTTCCAGCAATTTATGGAAAAACTTAAAACAAAACGGTATACGTGGACAAGACTTCAGCGAACATGCGTCCATATCCTTACGAATACTACAAAACAAGATATGTTTATGAAAGAGGACAAGGCATCCTATCTAAGGCTATTAGGAATGACAGCCGCAGGGAGAGAATATTTAAATAAATATAAAACTGACTTTTCTCTGCCAATGATCTCCAAAGTCTCAGCAGCAAAGAACAATCAGCTTTTACTGGATATTAAAGCGTCAAGAATTTATGCCATGGGTGCTCCTGGATCCAGCCAAAAAAAACTGCTTGAAAAGGAATTCAAGCAGCCTCCAATTATTGTTGCAAAATAGCGGCATATTGCCTGCTATTTTGCTTTAAGATTCATGAGATATGTTATTGCTTCATCAAATGTATCAATAGGAATAATTTTCATTTTTGTTTTTATATCTTTGGCTGTTTTTACTGCTGCTCTATAGTTCGAATCGGAAGCACCTTTTTCATTCGGAGCAAAAAAGATCTCTGCACCTGCTTTATCTGCAGCAATAATTTTTTGCTCAATTCCGCCAATCGGACCAACATTTCCATTTAAATCGATTGTACCAGTACCAGCTATAGGATATCCTCTTGTTAAATCTTCTTCTGTTAATTGATTATAGATTTCCAATGAAAACATAAAACCAGCTGAAGGTCCGCCGATATCCTCGCTATTAATTGTCACATTTGGCGTTACAACAATTTCCTTATCATCAACAAGAGTGATTCCAACTCCTGCCTTCCCTGTTTCTTTCAATAGCTTTAAAGGGATTTTCACCTCATTAATTTCCTCATTCCGGTCAATCGCAAAGGTTACTTCATCTCCAGCACTTTTTCCTGAAACATACTGTATAAATTGCTCTGAAGACTCAAATTCATTCCCGTCAACCTTAAAAATCCGATCACCTGCTTCTAATTTTCCTTCCGCAGGCATTCCTGGCATCACATTTAGGACAAATACACCATTATAGTCATATTCAATTGGAATACCAGCTTTTTTATACGCAGTTTCAATAGCTGCTAATTTAGAGGTCGCCATTAAATGAAGCTGACGGACATTATATTCCTTATCTGTCTCATTTTCATTTCGAATAGCCTTTATCGGGAAAATTTCCTGATATTTACTAAGTTTTGCAATCGCGTAAGAATAAATATTGGCTCTTCCCATCCTCACAGTAGTTAACATAAAACTTCCTTGTTCATCAAACCCATTCTCTACTTCAATGATCGGTTCAAGCTCCTTTGCCATTCCCGGCTTTGAAACGTAGAAGGGGAGATAATAAAATGAAGTGATTAGGATAATGATTGCTGCGATAATGAAGGAACGTATAAAGTATTTATTTCTCATTTACGTCTCTATGCTCCTTCCATTCTTTAATGATTTTTTTTATTGAATTTATTTGCTTCCTTGTTTCTTGTTCCCCAATTAAGATAATTTCATCAATATTTGTGAAAGCTCTTGAACTATACATTTCAACACTCGGTCGGATCATTATATCGGAATCTACTGCTCTATAATTAACTAATTCCATCTGCATAATATCAAGGCTTTGCATAATGACATCATATATTGAAGTGATTTCAGTATTTGTTTTCACTTGAGAAACATCTATTGCTATAACAATATCAGCACCCATTTCCTTCACAACCGAAACAGGTACCCTATCAACAACTGCTCCATCTACTAATAGACGTCCATTTAATTTCTCAGGTACGAAAATTCCGGGAATAGAGATACTTGCTCGTACCGCATCAGCTATTGGACCTTTATTAAATATAACCTTTTCACCTGTCATTAAGTCTGTCGCCACCACTTGAACAGGAATATCCAGCTGTTCAAGCATTTTTCCGTGCGTAAAAATCCGAATCAGTTCTTTAACCTTTGTTCCTGCAATAAAACCCATTCGTGGGATTGTAAAGTCCAAATAATA
Organism: Cytobacillus massiliigabonensis; assembly: GCF_900199725.1. Taxonomy (GTDB): domain Bacteria; phylum Bacillota; class Bacilli; order Bacillales; family Cytobacillaceae; genus Cytobacillus; species Cytobacillus massiliigabonensis. The sequence goes on from NZ_LT904902.1 coordinate 271,810, forward strand.
TTTTCTTTTAAAAGCTTTCGATAATTTATATAAACGATCGATGTCTAGTCCTGCACCATAAAAACAGCCAACCATGGCACCCATGCTGCTGCCGGCAATTAAATCAATGGGGATCCCTTCTTCCTTTAATACTTTAATTGCCCCTAAATGGGCAAATCCCCTCGCTCCACCTGACCCTAAAGCCAGGCCAATCTTTGGCCGATGCAAAAGAATCCCCCCTTTATATATACAAATCAACGACCATGTTCAATCTTATGGTCTTTTTTTTCATTCTATGAGTATATTGATTTATATGAGGACAAGTATGACAGGCAAATTACTATTTTTTTATATTATAGTAGCATTTTATTTCAAAATCTATTTTCATTGTAAGTTCACCTTTTGAGGGAGGATCTGCCCGTGTTTCGTTCTAAGCTAAAAACAATCATCCTTGCATTAACTGTTACATTGATGGCGATTTCGCTCATCTCATTTCCTCAAGAGTCTGTTGATGCTTCCATAAGGGGTCTAAATATGTGGTGGGAAATTGTATTTCCCTCGCTTTTGCCATTTTTCATCGTATCCGAAATGCTTATCGGGTTTGGGGTTGTGAAATTTATTGGCGTTCTGCTGGAACCGCTTATGAGACCATTATTTAGAGTTCCTGGTGTTGGCGGCTTTGCTTGGGCGATGGGTATGGCAAGCGGCTATCCTGCAGGTGCAAAATTAACAGCAAGACTCAGACAAGAAGGCCAATTGACAAAAATTGAGGCTGAACGTCTAGTTTCTTTTACAAACTGCTCAAATCCTCTGTTTATATTTGGCGCAGTATCTGTTGGTTTTTTCCATAACGCACAGCTTGGTATCATCCTCGCAATAGCTCATTACCTTGGAAATTTCTCTGTTGGTCTGCTTATGAGATTTTACGGCAGGAAAAAGGAAGAAACACAAAAAGAGAAAAAAAGAAAGCCATCCTTGAGAGCAGCTTTTTCAGCTCTTCATCGAACAAGAATTAATGATAACCGGCCGATCGGCAAGCTTCTTGGAGATGCAGTCATGTCTTCAATAAAAACATTACTTATGATTGGAGGATTTATCATCCTCTTTTCAGTCTTAAATAAACTCCTTTTCCACGTCGGTATAACTGGTCTTCTAGCTAAAGCTTTAGAGTATATATTAACTGCACTTCATTTGCCAATTGAATTAAGCATTCCATATATTTCGGGAATATTTGAAATTACTCTCGGAAGCCAAATGACCAGTCAGGTTCAGCAGGCCACATTCATGCAGCAAGCTGTTATCACAAGCTTTATCTTAGCCTTTAGCGGCTTTAGTGTTCAAGCTCAGGTTGCAAGTATACTTGCACAGACAGATATTGACTTCAAACCATTTTTTATCGCACGAATTTTCCACGGCTTTTTTGCAGCATTTTATGCTGCCATCCTATGGAAGCCCGTATTTGAACGATTCTACAATACAGAACAGCCTTCAAATGCGATCCCAGTTGGAATCTTTGAGGAAGGCTCTTTTATACAAAGATGGTATGTATTTATTGTTGAAACAGGCCCCATCATTACCATTTGTGCATTAGCTATTTATGTTCTACTTCTGGCAAAAAGATTAAAGAACCATTCATAAAGCTTTTATAATGACTAACGAGCACATGAAGTGCTCGTTAGTCATTTTCCTTCAAACTTTTCTTTTAAAGCCATTTCGACTGAATACGGAACTAGCTCTGATATTTTCCCGTTATATTTTGCTACTTCCTTTACAATACTGGAGCTTAGAAAAGAATACTGATTATTCGTCATAATAAAGAATGTCTCGATTTCATCATTTAACACCCGGTTCATCGATGTAATCTGCATTTCATATTCAAAATCTGAAACGGCTCGAAGTCCTCGAATAATCGCGCTCGCATTTACACTTTTTGCATAATCAACAAGCAGCCCTTGAAAGGAATCAACTTTGACATTCGGAATATCTTTGGTAACTTCTTTGATTAATTCAATTCTTTCGTTAACAGAGAAAAGCGGGTGCTTAGCAGAGTTATTTAACACCACTACATACAGCTGATCAAAAACCTTAGCTCCTCTTTTAATAATATCCAAATGTCCATATGTAATCGGATCAAAGCTTCCAGGGCAAACAGCGATAGCCCCCATAAAAATCCCCCTCATTTTTATAAAATAGCCTGAAACTCAGCTTGTCATTTAGTAAATTCATAAATAGTAATCGCAATGATTCCATATTTCTCATGTTTGCGAACTCCTAATTTCCCAACTGTTTCAGGGAGCTGGATATCTGAACCATGCTCACATATGATTGTACCGTTTGGAACAAGCAGCTGCTCCCTTTCGATCCACTCAAGAAGCTTTAAAAGCTGCTGTTTTTTGTAAGGTGGATCCAAAAAAATAAATTGGAAGGCAAGCTCCCTTTTTATTACAGCCTTTAGTGCCCTTTCAGCATCATTGCGAAAGATTTCAACGAAGTCTTCTAGCTCGCATGTTTTCACATTTTCGTGAATAGTCTGAATTGCCTTCCCATCCCGATCCACAAAAATAACCCTCTCTGCACCTCTGCTTAAAGCTTCGATCCCTAGTCCGCCGCTTCCCGCAAATAAATCAAGTCCTACTCCACCATCAAAGTATGGACCAATGATATTGAAAATTGCTTCTTTCACTTTATCTGTTGTTGGCCTAGTTGAACTGCCAGGTACAGCTTTTAAAATTTTCCCTTTACGGGTCCCAGAGATTACTCGCATCTTATCACCACACACATTTTCATTAATCAATTTTTCCTTCCTATCCTATCACAAATGATTTGAATAGAAAACATTTGTCCGATATGAAAAATATCTGTTTCTCGTGTATATACGTTTCCATTATGGAAATAATGTGATTAACAGCATCTATACGAGGATGTTGTTGCCAACCGCGGAGAAGACTTACGTTTCCCCATAAGTTCTTCCTCCGGTTTCTCCTCTCCCTTTGCCTTCTATCCTAGAATAGGATATAGAAGGACCCTGCAGAAATTTCTGCAGGGTTTTCTTTTTTATATGGATATCCTAATGTCTTCTGCACCTTCATCAATGGAAACTTTAAATAATTGCTGAAGCCATTGCTTACTAATATAATATTCTCCATTTAAATTCGTTAATGGATTTTCTAATAATCCATAATCTTCTTCATTGTAAATAAATATATTTCGATTTAAGTAGAAACGATAGCTGTTATTGTCCTTAAATACTAATATTGTCTCATGATCTGGAAGCATCGTTACCTCAAAGCCCAATCCTTTTAAAGTATCTATAAATGGATATAGAATCAAATTTCCTTTAATAATAGCCTCAACATCACTTTTTTCTTTTTCATTAATAATAATACTTCTTGGATCATAATAGTAAAAAGGAATAAATGGAACAGATTTACTATTATTTAATGTAAAAAATCGTGTGTGATGCCCTTTCATTTCATAGATAAATCCATCCAGCTTTGCAGCAGTGATTTCAGCTGATTCATTGTTTACTTGATTGAATAAATGCTTCATCTCTTCCTTAGATAACTTCATATTTAATTCCTTAAGGATGAACTTTCCCTTCTCCGTTTCAGGCTCCAGCTTTGCTGTATAAGAAGTTAAGACATCCAACAGCCATTTCTCTTTATTGGGTATTCCTTTCAATTTTGTTTCGTAGTATTGACCAACTAGCTTGCGCTTTAAATCTTCTTTTTTAATAATTGGTGAAGTAATCATCAATCCTCTGCCAGTTTTCTCCCCCGATTGATTAGTAAAAACAACAGATAAATATGGAAAACCTGTCAGGTTCTTTAGATCTTCAAATTGAAATTCATTGTTCTTTCCCAACTTGTCCTTATAAAAAGCAATTTGATGACTATCTTGGCTTTTATAAAGAGCTTTTGGCTGCCAAAACAAGGATGGAGCATCCCCCATACCAGTAAATAAGTAATAATCAATTAAATCCATTTCCTTTAATCCCATTAAGGGTGCTCCTGCAATCCAGGTGCCTTTTCTTCTAAATGTATCAATGATCTCTATATCTGTCGTTCTTACCTTAACCTCTGAAATTTTTGTTGTCCACTCATTGAGGAAAAAGGATGCATCTTCTTTTTGAATGGGTATCGTATATTGAAATACGAGAGAATTCTGATCAGGTAAAAATGTCTGTGGATTTTCATCCTTAGAGTCACATAAATCTCCATTGTCTTTTACACATGTCCACTGAAAAAGTTCATTTGGTATAATGACTTTATATTCTTTTTCTTTTGTAAGACCTGATATACGCTGTGATATAAGCAAGTCTTTCTCACTAGATTGAACAGTAAGCTCTTGTGTTACTGTTTCAGCAGGATCTATTTGGCTTTCTTGCTTTGAGTATGCTTTCCATTGCATGGACAGCATAGCTCCAATAGCTGTTATTAAAGCCACAAATAATAAACTAGCTGTTCTCCACATTGGTATTCCCCTTACCTTTATATCCTTTACATTTACAATATCAAATCCTTCGACATCAGTCACACAAAATTTAAAACAAATTAGCAAAATTTGTTTCATTCTGTCGCATTTAACACACAAACTTATTCTCTATACTGTGATATTTAATAAAACTTCAATTTTTACATAGAAAGTGATACAGTAGGGGAAAAGTACTTTTTCGCATTTGAGGAGGCAATTTGACTTGATACAACGTTTTATTGAAATTGGCGAGGGCTATTCTGATATATATGAATTAATTGAAATTGCAAAAGCCAATCCCTCTCGGCTTTGTCATATGATGGCTTTCCATACTGCTATTAACAATAGAGAGGTTACATCCATTGTTGTTGTCTTAAAGCCAACAGACCCCGGCAGCTTTCAGCCACTTTACATTTGCAGAGAGGGAATTCCTAATCCTAAAATTACACCAAATAAACGCTTTGATCTCTTTGCGGAGACTGCAAAGGAACTGCAAAAAGAAATAATCCAGCTTGACATCAAACCATCCACAAGTTTCGCTGAAAAGGAACTATTTTATCAATATGTGATTGGAATCCTCCGATTAAATCATTATATCCCCCCCCTACAATAAGGGAGTAAAATATAAAAAGTTGAGAGCATAGCCCTCAACTTTTTATATTCCCATTTTATAATCATATTCTTTTGCCTTATCAGGCTTTGAATTTTCAAATTCCATTCTTAGAAATGGCTTATAAGATGGTTCGACTTTTTTCACAAATGAATACGAACTAATTTTGGCAATTAATCCTTCCGTTTCATCCATATCACAATACAATACTACATATTTTAACCGTTTTGATACGTAATGAACGTTCCCGAACCTTCTTAACATTTTCGCCTGCTTTAATGTATATAGCCAGACGATAATTCCTTGCCGTTGACCGAGCATAATTTCTTCCCCTTCAGAGTAATTCTTTTTTAAACAGTCTAGCATAAAAAAACAGTTCATTTCAATGATATGCGCTAATTACTCATCAGAAAATTATGAAAACAAAAAAATAGCATGGATTTACTCCATGCCATCCTTCAATTATGAACAGCCACAGCTTCCTCCAGATCCACATCCTCCTCCACAGCTAGATGAGCTGTCGAAAAAAGGGTTCCCTGTAGGAACTTTAATTTGATTAGAGACAGAGTGACCAATTAATACACTCACTTCATCTAATATCGCTTGGAGATCATTCTCTGCCTTTCTAAATTCAGCGACATTTTCATCCATATCCATTTCTCTTTTTAATTCCCTAACGGATTTCATTACCGTTTTATAGTCAGGATGATATTTCCCAAAGCGCTGAACGTCGTCATAATGCTCCTTCATCTTTACGAATCTTCTTATTTTGGCCTGTGTATCTTTATTATTCTTTAATCTATATAAACATTGACGGTAGTATTCCGCTTCCTCTGACTCAATAATCATAGCAGCTAATTGTTCAGCCTGATCTAAAATCTCTATTCCTTCTATTGTAGCAAGCAAAATAAAGCTCACCTCCGCTTCATATTTTATCATGAAACAGAGGAAACGTAAAAGCTATCGAATGGTAACATCGAATTCTTTTTTCATTATTACGGATGATTCTCTCTTTGTAACAACCTCTAATTTAAGTCGGTGAGTTCCGGAGGATAAGCCTTTTACAATAAATGCAGCTGAATAAACCTCTTCCTTCTTTTTCCCATCCACATATAAAATAATTTTACCTGTCTTTTTCCCCGCCGTTTCCCTAAAGGTAATCCCTTGAACGATACACTCGATTAACACGTTCCTTCCTTCAACTTTATGATTTACGAAAAATGGTTCGCTGCTGCTTAATGAAGTTTTAAATACGGAGATATCAAGAGTGTCTGTATAAAAACTGATAGGTTTTACAATATTATTTGTTTCTGGTTCAGGAATATCTTTCTTGCAGCCTGAGACTATCACAAGCAAGCAAGCCATATATACATTAATAAACATTTTCATTGGTTCTCACTCCTTCATTTCATACGCTAATGAATAAATAATTAAAGTTTTCTTATGTATTTATTGTGTGCCTGGAGAATACTTTTTACTCTATATCCAATGGCGCACAAACAAAATAAAGAAGTTCTCTCCCTAAGAGAACTTCTTTTATGATTGTGAATTCATCGCTTGAAACATCCCCATCATCATTGACGCCATTTGTACACCATTTGAAAACTTCTCAACTTTATGTGGAATTGTATTTTTATAATAATTTAATGCTGCTACCTCTAGTGCTTGAATTTCTTGAGGGTTCCTCGAAAGTTTTCTGTACCAGATTGGCTGTTCTCTCATAAAATTTTGCAGCTGTTTATTTTTACTTACATAATTTGCAATTTCCTGCCTCATCTTCATTCCCCTTTACTAATCCTTTTTAAAAACAAACGGATTGCTCAGTTTTGTTTCAGTCACTTTCGTATTCACAGTGCCTCCACCTTGAAATTGAGAAATAACGCCCTGTACTGCTGCCAATGCTTTACTAAGATTGTTAACATAGCCTTGCATTTCATTTGGATCCACTTTTTTGATTGTCCCCATGATCGTGCCAAGCCAATCTGTTTTCTTCCCATTTTCCTCAGGAGCAGTTTCACTCTTTGTCCCTGTCAGCAATGAATCCCATCTAGAGTCTTCTTCCCCTAATAAATACCAGTCTTCATATAATTCCTGCAATGTTTTTTTGCCTGTCTTGACTTCTTCCATAATTTTCGGATTTGCTTTTACAAACATTTTAAATTGTTCGACAGAAGGATGAAGTTTTTTATTCGCCATTCCGATTCACCTCTAACTGATACAATTACCTACAATATTTTATGAATAACTAAACAATTGGTGAAAAGATAAATGTAAAATGAATCTATTAATGATAATATAAAATTGCGGAAATATTGCTGAAAGGTGAATTCAAAATGAAAGAACAACTTAGGGAACTATTAGAACATAGTATGGAAGAAGCAACTGCAGAAGAACTTGAGACTCTTAATAACATATTACGCGGCTTCACTAAAAAACAAAAAAATATAAATAGCTCTTACATTGGCGGTTTGCTTCATATGGAGCGAACAATGGATGATAAAGAATGCCATTTAACCGTTCCACTCTCCCCCCTATTAAATAATACTTTAGGGATTGTTCATGGGGGCATTACAGCTACTATTATTGATTCAGCAATGGGCACATTGGCTAATTCAATCCTCCCTGAAGGGTATGGTGCAGTTACAACTCAATTAAATATCCATTATTTAGCTGTTGGAAAGGGGGATTATCTGCAATGCAAGGCATACATTGACCATAAAGGGACAAAGAATATGGTTATGTCCGCAGATGTTCACCGATCAGATGGTAAAAAAATCGCACAAGCAACTGGAAGCTTTTTTATTATCAAGAAAAAATAAAGACATCTTTCGAGTGGTGGTGAAAAAGTGGTTACAGCCATTGTTATTCCTGTTATTTGCCTTTATTTTTACTGGATTGCTAAAAAAGAAATGCGTAAGAGTATTCAAGACTGGACGGATCTAAAAAACGTCCCTGAAGAAGCAATTATTTATGGCAAAATCATGGAAGTAACTGGGTCAAAGCAACGTTTTTCCTATTATCGGTTTGTATACATTTTAGAGCTATCCATTCAAATGGAAAATAAAAGGTGGGCAGTAAAAAAAATTATTCCAATCGAAAAGGGATTTACAGTACCTAATGTAGAAAAGGGAGATTACGTACAAGTATTTGGCAATTGGAAGGAAGATTATTTTCAAGTGGGCAGGATTGTAAAAAGAGCTTGAAATCAAGCTCTTTTTTAAGATGATATAATAAATAATTGCTATTCAGACCATTTTTCAATAAAATTTTGTGTGTAATGTTTCTTATATACGCCAACACCTAAATGTGTAAACTTTTCATTTAGTAAACTTTCCCGATGCCCCTTACTATTTAGCCAGCCTTCAGCAACAGCTGGTGCGTCTAAATAATTTGCAGCGATATTTTCTCCGGCAGTTTGATAAAAGATATTTGCAGCATCAAGCCGATCGGATAATTCTCCATATTTCTTAGATGTATGAGAAAAATCATTCGTTTCAAACATATCCTTACTATGTGCAAAAGCCACCTCAGCCGTTTCCTCATCCCATTCTAATGGTTCTAAATCATGCCGTTCACGAATCATATTCGTAATGTCAAAAATTTGTCTTTCATTGCCTTTTTCAACTTTCTCTTCGATCACATTTACTGGTGGATTCACTTCAAGAAGTTCCCCTCGATAGACCATTTCATATGGTCTTTGCTCAATTAATGTCTTTGCATTAAGCATTCGAATACTTGATAAAGTTCCAGTAAATTTATCAATATAAAGCTGTAAAAAAGCATTCCCTAGCTTGATTAGTGGACGAGTATTCATGTCATCCTCAGATAATTCAAACATGTAGGAACTATCTCCATAATCCAGACCAATGTTTGCCTCTATTGTTGTTAAGTGATAAATATCAGAGATAGACTGCCCAATCTTGAAAGGAGGGATTTGTACATCAGAACCAGTTGCATAAATGGTTACAACCTTTTCTTTCTCAACACCAACTTGCACATATGTATGCAAATCCATTTTATATATCCACCAATCATATCCATAAAAAGTTGGATCTTTTCTTTCGGGCTCTCCAAGAATACGAATCAATTCCTTGCTTGATTTTCCAAGCACATTAATCAGGCTTTCTTGAGGAATTTCTAAATTAGAAGAATCTTGCTGAGCGATAACCTCATCCAAGGTTTGGTCAACTTTAGGATGCTGCTCTTCTTCATTTACCAATATTTCTTCTTTTGGACTAATATTCGTATTAAATAAAAATACAACGGCTAATAAACCTGAAATTAGCACGAGAATCCGAACAAGATTACGCAGAAGGATTTCCTCCTTTCTATCATTTATTATTATTATTATTATATATTCTTTTCTACTACTAAGTATATCATTATTCCTATTCAATTTAGATAAACAAACTGAAAATTCCGATATCAACTAATTAATATATAGAAAATGAATAAAGAACACCCTCTTAGGTGTTCCTTTCTTTCAGCAAATAGCGGAGCGCAGCCTTTTAATTTCCTGTAATCAAAATCGTCCAATAATGATTATAAAGTCCCCCCTCTGCATAGCCAATCCCTATTTTCGTTGCGCGATCATTTAATATGCTCTCTCTGTTTACACTTGAATGTAACCAAGTAGAGAGGACAAGCTCGGCAGATTGATAGCCTGCTCCAATACTTTCCTTTACGATTTGATAAGGAATATTTAACTTATTTAACATACTAGCGGGACTCCCATAAGTAGGGGAATGATGGGAGATATACCTATGTTCAATCATATCAGCTGATTTAATCCTTGCTGCCCTTGTTAAGGAATCATCAATGATTAACGGCTTCATGCCAAATTGTATTCTCTTAGCGTTCAGTAAATCAGCCAGTTTTGCCTCTTCCTTACTTAGATTTTTTTCATGTCTATCATTCCACTCAACACTCGGAATGACGATAACCTGTCCTGGATAAATTAAATTTGGGTTTTGAAGCTGCAGATTACTATGTATGATCCTTTCTAGGCTTATTTGATGATGTATGGCAATATTCCAAAGCGTGTCTCCCTCCATCACAACATAGTTTGATTGGGCATTTGCAGCCGTATTAAATGAAAAATAGAAGATAAAAGGCAGTGTAAACTGTAATTTCATTCTCATCTATTAACCCCTTTCACTGATCCTTTCTTATCTTTTCCAAATGAAATGAAAATGCTCGATGTTTTATGAAATTCGTTACAATTTCTTGAATTCAATCCATGATTAAACTGATTATTTTATGAATCCGTTGCATCTTCTCTCTTTTTGAACTATTATTAGATTTGGGATAAAACTTGTTAAATTTCACCTAATATGCTGCAAACAGCTATTAAGGGATTGTTTTTAGGAGGGACAAACATGCAGTTTGAAAATACGGGTCTTGAAAAAAAGAAAGCAGACTTAAACCGATTAGATGATTTAATGTTAACCTATGGACTTGTTCGTGCTGGTCAATGGGATTATGAAAGAGTTACATACGACCGCAAATTTGATTTAAAAGAAGGCGTGTATTATTTACGCGTATTCGGTGTTGCTGTTGAAGGCGATGTAGGCGCAGATAAAGCAGTCATTCAATTAAAGACACCAGCTTTAGGAAAACACTATTATCCACATGGTGTTGAATATGGTGCAGATGAAAATTATCCGAAGACACTTGTTAGCCAATGCGAAAAAATACTTAATGATTTAAATGCTGAAATCGAAAAGTTTGCACAATAAAAGGAAAAGACGCATATTAGATGCGTCTTTTCTGTTTATTTATGAGCCTAAGATCGCTTTAATTGTAGAGGTTGTTTCACCGCCATGGTAAAACACATACAATAGAAGATACACGACTACACCGGTAATAGCCGTAAAAAACCAAATAATACTTGTGATTGGACCTAGCTTTCGATGAAGGGTTAATTTATTTTTAAACCCGCTTATCAGCGATATTAGCCCAAATACAGCACCTGTTGTAGCTAACGTTACATGAAAGATCAAGAAAATCGTATAATAAATTTTGATATCATCAGGTCCGCCAAAGGCTGTATTCCCGATAAAAACGGTTCTGCTCATATAAATAATAAAGAAAATAGTTGCGCATATTCCCGCAAGAGTCATCGACCTTTTATGAGCGTCAATCTTCCGATTACGTATTTGCCCCCAGCCAATCGCAACAAAAATTGCGCTAAGAACAATAAATGTGGTACTTATAGTAGGTAAAATTGGCAATGAATAATTCATATGTCTCCCTCTCAATGAAATTAATAACATTTTACTAATAGCTGTATATAAGTATACAGCAACTCTCAATTAACAAAAGCACCTATTCTTAAAAGTTCCAAAAATGTTCATACTTTATTTAATAAAATGTGATTTTTTATATAGAACAAACAAAAAAATCCCGTATTACAAAACCCCATCTAAGTAGGATGGGGTTCTATTTACTCAATTGGCTGTGGATTTAATCTATGCTGTTTTTCAACTTCTGTTTCTTCCTGCTCTTTTTTATACCAGCTAAAGAAAACTCTTGCCAGGACAAAGCCATATACAATCTCTTGGATAATCTTCATAATAATCCCGCCAAGCTGCTGGTCATAAATTAAGGACATTGAACTGAATACTTCTGGTCCGCTCAAAGTTAATCCTGCAAGTGTAGTGCCAGGCACACAAAGTTCCAATGCTTTTGCCCATGCGTTTGGATCAGAAAATGTTGCATAAAGCGGTACATCAGCAAAAATAATTAACCCGCATGCAGGTAATAATAATGCCCCGCCAGCAAATATATACCCTACCTTTTTTAAGCCGCTTAATGTATGCTGATTGTCTAAGCGATTTATGAGTGGCCACCAAAAGAAGATACCCAAAATAAATAATATGGATGTATAGCCTGCGTGAAGCCACATATTTGTTTTGATAAAATCAAAAACTAATGGAATATGATAGATTGAAAAGATTCCATTAAACAAAATCAAGGCTATGACTGGATTAGAAAAAATATAAAATATTTTTTTGAAAGATTTATTATTTTGAAGCGTACGCCATATCCATGGAGGAATTCCTAGAATGACTAGCTGCGGAATAACCAAACAAAGAATAGCCATTTGAGTCATATGCGCATAAAACATAAGATGGCCCATTAAATCAATAGGTGAACCTTTTATGATATATATAAGAATAATCGCCAGTGAGAAATTAATCGCCTGTCCCTTTGTTAATGGATCACTTTGCGAAAATTTATTCCTAAATTTCAAAGTAATAAGGAAATAACCAATTAAAACTAGCACTAGTACACCAAAAAAGATTGGACTCCATAATGCCCGAAAACCAAATATTGATATCGACACTTCGTTATCACCTCTTTAATAAAAACGTACACCAATAGTATACTCCCATTCATGAAAAACTCCAAGAATGAAGCATTTTCACTATTGCTAATATTCGATTTATATAAAAAGAATCGGCTAAATAGCCGATTCCCCTTGTAAATTTACCACCAAATTATTGTTGTATAACAAAGAATTGTCACAAACGCGATGAAAACTCCAGAATACATAAATAGTTTTGGCGCTTCGTGCCCCTCATGGCTCATATGCATGAAATAAAATAATTGAAAGATCACTTGAACACCAGCAAGTAGTAAGATAAACGGAACAATAAACCATCCAGTAAATCCTTCATAAGCTACTGCAACAAATGCAATCAGCGTTAAGAAAATCATTAAGGCGAACGTAATTACTTGATGTTTCATTTCTTCCGCATTCTTTTTACGGCGATATTCAATGTCTACACGAGGATTGCCTGAGTTTAATTGTTGATTTGCCATCAGTTATCCCACCATTCCCATTAAATATACTACTGTAAAAATAAATACCCAAACAACGTCGATAAAGTGCCAATAAAGGCTTGCAACGTAATACTTCGGTGCATTATACAGATTTAATCCACGTTTGCTATTGCGGATGATTAAAGTAGTAATCCATAGCAATCCAAATGCGACGTGGGCACCATGGAAGCCTACAAGTGTATAGAAGGCTGAACCAAAAGCACTGCTAGTAAAAGTATGACCGAATTCATGCACATAATGGTTGAATTCATAAATTTCAAGACCTAAGAATGCTAATCCAAGAACAACAGTGATTCCTAGCCAAACTTGCATTTTCTTAAAGCTGAAATTTTTCATATGGTACATTGCATACACACTTGTCAAAGAGCTTGTTAAAAGGATCATTGTCATTGCAAAAACTAATGGAATTTCGAATAGATCCTTTGCTAATGGCATGTCGCTTCTAGGGACTGAATCTTTCAATGCAAGATATGTCGCAAAGAGAGAGGCGAAAAGTACCGTCTCTCCCCCTAAGAATAACCAAAAACCTAAGAATTTATTTTTTGCCTCGAGGGTTTGTTTTTCAGGCGCAGCAGGCCAAGTTTCAACAGTCATTTTTTCTTCTACATGCATTATGCCTTAACCCCCTTATCATTGTCATCAATTAATTCTTCTTTTGGAATATGATAACCATGATCATCTTTAATCGAGCGTACAAACATTGAACCTAATGTAAATAGAAGCCCGAAAATTAATACTGGAATTCCCCAAGTATTTCCTTCATCCCCATGATACATTGCACCAAATGCTGCAATGAAAAGACCTAAAGAAATTAAGAATGGAATAAAGGAGTTATTTGGCATATGAATATCTCCAAGCGGTTCAGCTGGTGTCATTCCTTTTTTGCCTTCCATTTTTTCGATCCAGTATGCATCAAGTCCACGTACTAGCGGAAGCTGCTTGAAGTTATAATATGGAGGCGGTGATGATAAAGCCCACTCCAATGTTCGTCCGTCACCCCATGGATCATTTCCAACCTTTTCATTTTTCACACTTGTAATAATAACGTTAATCAATAAAACAATTACACCTGCTGCCATTAAAAAGGCACCGATTGAACTTACTACGTTCGATGTTTCAAATCCTTGACCTGGAAGGTAAGTGAAAACACGACGCGGCATCCCCCATAGTCCTAAGAAATGCTGAATAAAGAACGTCATATGGAAGCCAACAAAGAATAAAACAAATGTAATTTTCCCTAAAACTTCATTTAACATTGTTCCAAACATTTTTGGCCAGTATAAATGAGCTCCAGCGAATAGAGCAAACACAACCCCACCAACAATTACATAGTGGAAGTGAGCGACTACGAAATACGTATCATGGTACTGATAATCCTGTGCAGCTGACCCAAGCATTACACCTGTTACTCCCCCCATTAAGAAGGAAGGGATAAAGGCAACTGCCCAAAGCATTGGTGTCGTAAAGCGAATACTTCCGCCCCACATCGTAAATAACCAGTTGAATATTTTAATACCTGTAGGTACAGCAATTGCCATAGTTGCAACAGCAAAGATCGCATTAGCAATTGGTCCTAACCCTGTTGTAAACATATGGTGAGCCCAGACCATGAATCCTAAGAAACCAATAAGCACGGTCGCAAATACCATTGATGAATAACCAAAAAGGCGCTTCCTTGAGAAAATTGCAAATATCTCTGAGAATATACCGAATGCTGGTAAAATCAAAATGTAAACCTCAGGGTGACCGAAAATCCAGAAAAAGTGTTCCCAAATAATTGTATTTCCGCCCATTGCTGCATCAAAGAAGTTCGCACCAAACATACGGTCAAATGTCATCAAGAATAAACCAACAGTTAATGGAGGAAATGCAAATAAAATTAGTGCAGATACTACAAATGTTGTCCATGTAAACATCGGCATACGCATATAAGTCATACCAGGTGCACGCATATTAATGATCGTAACAAGGAAGTTTATCCCACCAATTAAGGTTCCTAGCCCTGCGATCTGTAAGCCGAGAGCATAGAAATCAATTCCATGACCTGTCTGAGCGATCGAAAGCGATGCATAAGACGTCCACCCAGCGTTTGGCGCTGCGTCTAAAAACCATGAAAGATTTAGAAATAATCCGCCAAAAAGGAAAAGCCAAAATCCTAATGAATTTAGAAATGGAAAAGCTACATCACGTGCCCCAATTTGCAATGGCATAACCGCATTCATAAATGCAAAAACGAGCGGCATCGCAGCCAAGAAAATCATTGTTGTTCCGTGCATTGTTAATAGTTCATTAAATAAACCTGCACTTACAAAATCATTATTAGGTTTTAAAAGCTGAATTCGGATAAATAATGCTTCAAGTCCACCGATTAAGAAGAATAATCCGCCAGCTATTAGATAGAGGTGTGCAATTTTTTTATGGTCTACTGTTGTTAAATAGTCCCATAACGTTGCCCCAAATCCCCTTTTCTGAGCATTGGTACTCACAATTTTACCTCCTTTATAAACATATCACTATTCACCTTGAACCTTTAACCCCATTAAGTACGCAGTAAGCGCATCTAGTTGTTCAGGTGTTAATTCACCATAAGTACCAGTCATTTTATTTCCTGGTTTATATGTTTCTGGATCAGACAACCAATTTTTTAAGTTTTCTTCATTATGCTCTAAATATCCTGCGATAATATTACGATCACCAAAGTTAGTTAAGTTCGGTGCCATACGAGCATCAGCAGGTGTACCATTTGAAGGCGTAACAGCGTGACAGCCAATACAGCTTTGATTAAAGATTTCTTGACCTTGCTGTGCTAAATCAGTTGTTGCTTCCTGTGGCTCCTTAATATTTTGCATATTAGTTACCCACTGATCAAACTCTGCACGCGGAAGGGCTTTCACTTTAAAATCCATCAAAGCATGTGATGGACCGCAAAGCTCTGCACATCGTCCTTGGAATAGTTTGTCAGGATCAGCTTTTTCACTATCAAACTCTAACCAGAATTTATTTACGTTTTCAGTGTTGTTATCCATTTTTCCGCCAGCTGCTGGAATCCAAAATGAATGTTTTACATCTGAAGCAATTAAATTAAAATAAACCTTTTCATCAGTCGGAACAATCAGTTCTTGACCTGTTACTATTTTTTCATTTGGGTATTCAAATTCCCACCAGTATAAATTCGCACGTACATTGACAACAAGTGCATCAGAAGTTCCATCTTCATTCTTCTTCTCCATTGCATCAACATCAGCAAAATTGAAAACCGCTGACACAGTCGGAACAGCTAGGACAAGGACTAATAAGATCGGAATAACAGTCCAAATAATTTCCATAGCGTGGTTTCCCTCAACTTGATTAGGAATTTTGTCATCTTTACGACGGAATTTCACTAATACAATAATGAAAATTACCGCTACTACTGCCATTACAGCAATCATAATAATTGTGCTGAACACCATTAAATCATATTGTTTTTTTGCTACTTCACCCGCAGGCTGTAGTGCTGATAAATATGGTTGACCACTGCAAGCAGAAAGCACGAGCGTCAGAATTGCAAATAATGAAAGTAGACGCCATTTCGCAAGCCTTTTCATAAGCTAATCAATCCCCTCTTTCTTTAAAATTTCTGTTTGAATTTTTTAATTCAAAAAAATTATGAATAAATTCTTTCAATACTTAGGAAAAGAAAGAATTCCTAACAATAGTTGTTTTTGACATTTTAGTATGTAACTTATTAGTAGAAATTATTATTAAATTGAAACAATTATTCGTTTGTTGATAAAAAGAAAAGCAGAACGTGCTTTTGATAAAAAATAAACCAAATATTTCTTCGTTCTGGAAACTTTTTTATAAAAGTGTGATTATTACCATAGCTACAAACATGATAGTCAGATATTGTAGAGAGTATACAAACATTAAAGTTGCCCATTTAATATCATCCTTGAATTTCCTTGCATATATCCCTGTACCGATCCAGCCAATATTTAACAATGTGGCAAGGACCAGGAAAGGCATTCCTAACTCAGGAAGAAAAAACGGGAGCGGCAGTAATGCTGCAATCCAAAGATAAATATGACGCTTGGTAGTTTTAAAACCTTTTACAACTGGAAGCATTGGTACTCCGGCAGACCGATATTCCTCCACTCTTCTCATAGCAAGTGCATAAAAATGTGGCGGCTGCCAAAAAAACATAATTAAAAATAAAACCCATGCGATAACATCAAGATTTGCGTCTACAGCAGCCCAGCCAATTAACGGCGGTACTGCACCAGAGAAACTGCCAATAACCGTATTAGAAACATATCTTCTTTTTGACCAAATTGTATAAGGAACGATATAGCTAAATACTCCAATTAACCCAATAACTACAGCTGTCATTGTTGTCAACATTAAGAAAAGAGTTCCAGCTATAATTAATAGGAAGCTCATTGCAGCAACTTTTGTGGGATTTGCTTTGCCAGTAACTGTAGGCCTTTTCTTCGTTCTTTCCATTAAAGGATCAATATCTCGATCTATGTAGTTATTAAGAGCACATGAACCAGCAATAATTAATCCTGATCCAATTAATGTGTAGAACACTAGATCTAAGTTGTTAAAAAAGCCTTTGGATGAAAAATGCAAAGCAAGCCATAATCCTGTAAAAGTCGTAATTAGGTTTGAATTAACAATTCCAATCTTGATGAGCGAAAGAAAATCCTTCCACGCAGTAGATTTTGGCACTTTATTATCTAGGCCTTGATCATTGTTGTCGATGCCTCCATCAATGACAGCCCTCGTATTAGACATGATTCTATTTCCTCCTTTATCTCTTATCACAAATACACCATTATTCACTACAACTACTATAAAGCATTACAGCTTTCATTGCTATATTTGCAATAAAAAACGAAGGGTACATCCTTATACATTATGTGTACAATACTTTTTCACTATAGATAACGTAAAAACATTGTAAAATTTTTATGTAGAAAAACAGACCTTCCTCTGTATATTAAATCACACTTTTATGATTTTTTGTGAACATTTTTCGAATAAATTGTGAATTTTTTGTGTCAACGCATTTTTTCTCTTAAAGAAATGTTGTTTTTCTGCCATAATATAAAAGAGTTTATCCATGTCCCTTAGAATCCACTTGGACTTAGCTAGAATAAGGTAGTTATCGTTTATTCTTTCACCTATTTAAACCTCCATTCTATTTCTAGCAAACTCTGTAAAAACTTTCAACCCTTATTACTATAATTACAGTGAAAAAATAATAAAAATATTGAATAACTAAAATATTTCCATTAGAATCTGAAAAAGCATCTACTATTTCTGTTCATTTCATATTAAATTCGATATGATGGGTACGATATACTTATTCAATGACAATATTATTATTTGTTTTCTATTATAATGAACGAATCTTTTAGAAGAAGGTGAAAAGTTTTGCAACGATCATTGAAATGGCTCGCCGTTTTAACAACAATTGGGATGCTGCTCATATTGTTGGGGGGAGCGCTTGTTACAAAAACCGAATCAGGAATGGGCTGCGGAAGATCATGGCCACTTTGCAATGGTGAACTCGTCCCTACCGATATTACCCCTGAATTAATAATTGAACTGGCTCATAGAGTCGTTTCAGGTACTGTAGGTTTAATGGTATTGCTTCTTTCCGTATGGACATGGAAGACAATTGGTCATATAAGAGAAACGAAGTTTTTATCATTTACTTCATTCTTTTTTCTTGTCTTACAAGGGTTAATAGGTGCTGCTGCTGTCATTTGGGGACAATCAGACTTTGTTCTTGCTCTTCATTTCGGCATCTCACTAATTTCATTTGCTACCGTATTATTGCTTACCCTCCTAATATTTGAAGTTGACAAAAAATTCGAAGCGGAAAAGGTTATTCTCGATAAACGGATGAAAAAGCATATCATTGGTGTTTCAATCTATAGCTATGTCGTGGTATATACTGGTGCCTTAGTCCGTCATGTGAATGCTAGCTTAGTATGCCGAGATTGGCCATTATGCATAAATAGTTCATTTTCACTTCCTGGGAACATGCATGAATGGGTGCAAATGGGGCATCGCGCTGCTGCAGGTGTAATATTTATATGGATTGCCTATATTACTTATCTGGCAGTAAAGCATTACAAAGACCAAAAGGTTATTTATTGGGGATGGGTTATTTCTTTCATCCTTGTCACTCTCCAAGTAATAGCTGGTGCTTTAGTTATAATTACAAGGCTTAATTTATATATCGCGCTTGCTCATGCATTCTTTATATCTTGTCTGTTTGGGGTTTTAAGCTATTTCATCCTTTTAACTTCACGCAGCAAGAAAAATGCATTAGCCCTTGAGGAAATACAGGCTGCAGAAGAAAAAAAGGTTCCAATTCCGCCTGTTACTATCCATTAATGTAAAAAAAACGCTGCAGCTAATGCTGCAGCGTTTTTTTATTTTTTTAATTCAATTAATAAATCTCCAGTTTGAATTGCCTCGCCATTTGTTACGAAAATATCGCTGACTGTACCAGAGAATGGTGCTTGTACAGTTGTTTCCATTTTCATTGCTTCTGTGATCATGAGATGATCACCCTTTTCTATTTTCTCCCCTTTTTCAACCAATACCTTTATGACTGTTCCTGGCATAGAAGCACCAATATGATGATCATTATGTGGATCAGCCTTCACCTTAGAAACCACAGTTGACTTTATACTTTCATCTTTAATGACAACCTCGCGCGGCTGTCCATTTAATTCAAAGTATACTACTCTATTTCCATCAGCCTGAGGCTGACCAATCGAAACTAGCTTAACAATAAGTGTTTTACCTGTTTCAATTTCTATTTCTATTTCCTCACCCAATCTCATCCCATAAAGGAAAGTCGGAGTATCTAGAACTGATATATCACCAAATTGTTCAACCGTCTTGATATAATCCATATATACCTTTGGATATAATGCATAAGCAAGTGTATCAAATATTGTTATTTGTCTGCCAAGATCGTTGAATAATTTTTCTTTTATTGCTTCAAAATCAACATCCTCCAGCAATTCTCCCGGTCGAACTGAAATTGGCTGTTTGTTTTTTAAGATTACGTTTTGCAATTCTTTTGGGAATCCGCCATATGGCTGTCCAAGATAACCTTCGAAAAGCTCCACTACTGAATCAGGAAAATCTAATGTTAAACCTTTATTGATCACATCTTCTTCATTCAGTTGATTTTGCACCATATACAATGCCATATCCCCAACTACTTTTGAAGAAGGAGTAACTTTCACAATATCTCCAAACATTTGATTTACACGGGAATACATTTCTTTTACATCGTCCCATTTTTCCCCAAGTCCAACACCCTTTGCCTGCTGCTGCAGATTGCTGTACTGGCCGCCAGGCATCTCATGCTGGTACACTTCCGAGTGCGGGGCGATCATACCACTTTCAAATTCTTTGTAATATTTCCGTACATCTTCCCAATAATATGCTAATTGTTCGAGTGCCTGAATATTAATATTTGGTTTCCGATCGGTACCTTCAAGCGCATAATAAAGTGAATTCGCACTTGGCTGGGATGTTAATCCTGCCATTGAACTGATTGCAACATCAACAATATCTACCCCTGCTTCGATTGCTTTTGCATAGGTAAATATTCCATTTCCGCTTGTATCATGTGTATGAAGGTGGATTGGAATATTGACAGTTTCTTTTAGTTCAGAAATCAATTGATAGGCAGACTGCGGCTTAAGAAGACCTGCCATATCTTTTATCCCTAAAATATGAGCACCTTGATTTTCAAGTTCTTTAGCCAAATTTTTGTAATAAGTTATATTATATTTAGTTTTAGAAGGATCAGAAATATCACCTGTATAACAAATAGCAGCTTCTGCAATTTTCCCTGATTGTCGAACAGCATCAATCGCAATTTCCATGCCTTTCAGCCAATTTAAGCTATCAAAGATACGGAATACATCAATCCCCGCTTGTGCCGATTTTTCAACAAATTCTCTGATAACATTATCTGGGTAATTCTTGTACCCTACAGCATTTGAACCTCTTAAAAGCATTTGAAAAAGAACATTCGGCATTTTCTCTCTTAAAGTCAGCAGTCTCTCCCATGGATCTTCCTTTAGGAAACGATAAGCAACATCAAAAGTTGCTCCTCCCCACATTTCAAATGAAAACATTTCTGGCAAAAGCTTTGCGGTTGGTTCCGCTATGTGTTTAAGATCATTTGTCCTTACTCGGGTTGCCAATAGCGATTGATGGGCATCACGGAAGGTCGTATCCGTTAATAATACCCCTTTCTGCTCCTTCACCCATTTAACAACTCCATCTGGACCATATTTATCCAAAATTTGCTTTGTACCATGTTGATAACTATTCGACATATCTAATTTTGGCACTCTTGGAGTTTCAAATACTGGTCTCTTCTTCTTTTCGATCCCAGGAAATCCATTAACCGTAACATTTGCAATGTAGGTTAGCATTTTTGTTCCACGGTCTTTTCGTTTTGGAAACATGAATAATTCTGGCGTTTTATCGATAAAGGATGTATCGTACTCACCTGTAAGGAACTTCTCGTGCTTCACAACATTTTCAAGAAAAGGGATATTCGTTTTTATCCCGCGAATTCGAAATTCCTGAAGGTTCCGGACCATTTTCGAAGCTGCTTGCTCAAATGTCATCGCTTGAGTAGATAGCTTCACAAGCAATGAATCATAATAAGGTGTGATAACAGCCCCTTGAAATCCATTTCCAGCATCTAGGCGAACACCAAATCCGCCACCTGAACGATAGGCCATTATTTTTCCTGTATCAGGCATGAAGTTATTCAATGGGTCTTCTGTAGTTACACGAGATTGAATCGCGTAACCATTGACATGGATATTCTCCTGCTCTGGAATCCCAATTTTTTCACTATGAAGCGGATATCCTGCAGCAACAAGAATTTGTGTATGAACAATATCAATCCCCGTAACCATTTCTGTAATTGTATGCTCAACCTGTACACGCGGATTTACTTCAATGAAATAAAACTCTTCTCCCGATACGAGAAATTCCACAGTACCAGCATTAATATAATCCACATTTTTCATTAATCTTACTGCAGCCTCACAAATTTCATCCCTAAGTTTAGGAGATAATGAAACACATGGTGCGACTTCAACTACCTTTTGATGGCGGCGTTGAACCGAACAATCCCTTTCATATAAATGAACAATATTTCCATATTTATCACCAATAATTTGTACTTCAATATGCTTTGGTTTTTCAATAAACTTTTCTACATATACTTCATCATTGCCAAATGCCGCTTTCGCTTCAGATTTTGCCCGCTCATACGCTTCACTTACTTCGTCAATATGCTTGACGATCCGCATGCCTCTTCCACCACCGCCAAGTGAGGCTTTAATGATAATAGGAAAACCATGGCTCTCTCCAAAGTTAATGACATCCTCCAAGCTGTTAACAGGTCCGTCACTGCCTGGAATTACAGGAATTTCAGCAAGCTGTGCTTGTGTCCTCGCTTTTACTTTGTCGCCAAACATATCTAAATGTTTGGATTCAGGTCCAATAAAAATGATTCCCTCTTCTTCACATCGTCTGGCAAAATGGATATTTTCTGATAGAAATCCATATCCTGGGTGAATAGCATCCACATCACTATTCTTCGCAATATTAATAATACCTTCAATATCTAAATAGGCATCAATCGGTTTTTTTCCTTCACCAACTAGATATGCTTCATCCGCCTTATATCTGTGATAAGAACCTGTATCTTCCTTCGAATAGATAGCAACTGTTCGAATATGTAGTTCAGTACATGCACGGAATACGCGGATAGCAATCTCGCCTCTGTTTGCTACTAACACTTTGTTGATTGAATGGTTCAAGGAAAACACCCCTAATGTATTTTTTGATTTTTCTGGTAATTATTTGTGTAGAACGGTCTAAAAAGCAAACCGCTCATAAAACAATAAAACTATTTAACTTTTTTTCTAATTATCTAAAAGAACACATAAAATACATGTTATTTTCGGTAATTATAAATATTTCCAGAAACCTTTTCCTCATTGGCAGATTGGCTGATGTCTTTCTTATTTTTATATTTTTCTTCGTAGTTAACAAACATTGATACGTTAACAAGAATCCCCATCGCTAATGACAATTGCAGAAGCGATGATCCCCCATAACTTACAAAGGGCAAAGGTACACCAGTAAGAGGAATGACTCCAGATATACCTGCTAAGTTTATAAATGATTGAATCCCAATCATGCTAGATATACCAATTGCCAGCAAACTTCCAAAAGGATCCTTGCATTTTAAGCCAATAAATATTCCTTTTAACACAATATAGCCTAGGATTATGAGGACAAAACATACACCAAATAATCCAAGTTCTTCAGCGATTACAGCCATAATAAAGTCCGTATGTGCTTCAGGTAGATAGCCTAGTTTTTGGACGCTATTCCCTAAACCTAACCCCTTCAATCCTCCTGCCCCTAATGCTAAATAAGAATTTACAAGCTGATAGCCAAAATCAGTTGAAAATGGGTCTTGAAAGGCTTCTATTCGGCCCATACGCACTTTCGTGAAAATCTTATCCTTCATAATTAAGACTAATGGAGCTACCATGATAAAACCGATTAATCCAAGTTTAAATATATTTTTATAATTCATTCCTGACGCAAAAATAATAGTTGCTGCAATAGCAAATATGATAGCAGCTGTACCAAAGTCCGGTTCCATAGCTACTAGTACACATGCAAGAAATAAATAAGCAAGCGGAGGGACAACTCCTCGATTAAATTCATTAATATATGATTGTTTCTTTGCATACACAGCAGATAAATAAATGATAACCGATAATTTAATAAATTCGGATGGCTGTAAACTGCGCTTGCCTAACTCAAACCAGCTTTGTGCATTGTTCGTAGCTTGTCCAAATACAAAGAGTGCAAAAAGCCCTCCTAAGGAAAGGAACACCATCGGAATAAGAATTTTATTGCTCAGCATTGCTTTATAAGGAAAAATTGCCATAAAAGTGAATGCTACTGCAGAGATGATTAAATGAGTCTTTTGTTTATTGAAAAAATAATCACTGTCAACCTTATTAATTTGTACCGCGGTAACCATACTTGCACTATAAATCATGATCAGTCCAAACACTGATAACATGAGTACAGCAATAACCAATGTGTAATCATATGATTTTAGTATTTTTTTTAACATGTAGCCCTCTTCCCTTACTACTTGCATTGAAATATTTATTCGACTAAAGCATTAAATTATCCTGCATGGAAGAGAAGATAAATTAAATGTATCATACTAATTATCAAAAATCCACAATAATGTTATACTATTAACAAAAAGCATAACATTAAATTGAACTAATTCTCTCCCATATTTACAATGATAAAAAAACTCAAACAATTCTAGTAGAATGTTTGAGTTTTCTTTAACTTTATTTTCTTACGGATGCTTCATGCAGAATAGATAACTCTTTTTCTAATTCAGCTAGAATAGCTTTTCCCTCAGACTCCTCAATTAAGCCAAGCCGAACAGCAAATTCGATTTCGCGAGATAACCCAAACATTTGCGTATCAAGCACTTCTTCGTAAAGAGGACATTGAGGCATGGTGAGATTGTCCATCTGCACTTTAATTAATTTTAATATTTTATCTGCATCAGCCTTTAATAGTGCATCTGCTTTTTTCTTATGATCTAGTATGATTTCAGAAGTCAACTTTCAATCCCCCCGTTTCCCGAGCGATTATCCTATCTATAAATTTTATACGGTAAAAGAGAAAAAAGCAAGGATAATACGGTGTACATAGGGAATAGAATGTTCATTTTGTAAACTAAGTTAAAAAATACTAAAATTATACCTGTCTGCAAGAATTTCCAGCAGTTTTATTCCCGCCATACTATTGCCTTTTTCATCTAATGCGGGACCAAAAATGCCAATGCCATATTTCTCAGGAACGACACCAAGAATCCCTCCTGAAACACCGCTTTTTGCAGGGATTCCCACCTTGATTGCAAATTCACCAGATGCATTGTACATTCCGCAAGTGACCATAAACGTCTTACATATACGTGCAATATGAATTGGAATCAGTCTTTCCCCTGTTGCTGGATCCACCCCATTTAATGCAAATACCGCACCAATTCTCGCCAAATCAAAGCAGTTCATTTCAATGGCACATTGCTTTGTGTAGGTCATCATCAACTCTTCAACATCGCCCTCAATCACTTTATGCTGCTTCATAAAATAACACAGCGCCCGATTTAGCCAAGCTGTTTCCAGTTCTGATTTTGCAACTTCCAAATCGTAAGAAACATCTGTATTATTCACTAAACAACGGACAAATTGAAGGATACGCTCCCATTTCTCTTTCTCACTTTCTCCTTTGATCATATTTGTAACGGCAAGGGCCCCTGCATTAATCATTGGATTGAGCGGTTTAGAAGGAATAGAGGTTTCCAGCTTTGATATCGAATTAAACGGATCTCCTGTCGGCTCCATCCCAACACGTTCAAAAACATAGTCAACACCTCTGTCCTGAAGAGCGAGCGCAAGAACAAGCACTTTTGATATACTCTGCAGTGTGAATTTCCTCATATAATCCCCTGCATAAATACATGAATTATTCTTCTCATAAATAGCAACTGATAAATCGGACTTATTTACTTTTGCTAGTGCTGGAATATAGTCAGCAACTGTTCCTTTTTCTGAAATGGAACGAACCTCATTAACAATCGCCTGCAAATCATCATTTGAATTACACGTCATACTGCCTTCCTCCAAACATTACTACTCGCCATATTTTATTGTTCTTGTTTCTGTCATTTTCATTCTCTCATTAAGTTGTAAGTATGACAAATCCCAAAAAAATCTGTATACTTACGGTTGTATTGAATGTTTTGGTCTTGTCTCTATGAGGAGGATTTAGTAATGGAAAAAATAATATTATTTAGCGGAAAAGTAAAATATCCGATCACTCTTGATCCTGGAGTATGGATCTTTGATGATCGACGAGTTGATTTAACTACCTATTTTAATTCTGAAGAAGAAAAAACAGATGAATTAGAAGAATACACGAAGGAAATTTCTAAACATTGGGATAGAGAAATTATGGAGGGTGCAGTCTTTCCGCCGACTCTAAAAACGGAAAAAAAGTACGAGAAGGAAAAGGTGCTGACAGGTACTTTCGGTATTCCATTTAAACCATTTCTAAAAAATGCAGAACCAGAGAGTGAAGCCAGCCAGGTAGTAATTGTTTGTGAAGAAGAAGAAATAAGCATTTCACTTCAAAAGGCAGAAGAATTAGTTTTAGGTTTTTCTGAAAATGGGAAACCATTGCTAAAAGATGGACCAGCATATGTTTATTATGGGGATGGTTCGAATAGAGATAATCCAATAAGAAACGTGAAGTCATTTAGAGTGGAATAAAACAAAGGAAAGAAGGGCGATGTTCGTATATCATCGCCCTTTCCCATTTCTACAAAAGATCCGCAGCTAATTGTGCAAGCCCGGATCGTTCTCCTTTAACGAGCTTAATATGCCCAGAAATCCTTTGATCTTTAAATTTTTCTACCACATAAGTTAGTCCATTATTATAAGCATCTAAATAAGGATGATCAATTTGTTCCGGGTCTCCCATCAATACAATTTTACTTCCCTCGCCAACACGGGTAAGAATTGTTTTCACCTCATGCTTTGTTAAATTTTGTGCCTCATCAATAATAATATATTGGTCAGGAATACTTCTTCCTCTAATATAAGTTAATGCTTCCACTTCAATTGATCCCATGCCTGCTAATATGGCATCTAGTTCCCCAGGTTTTTTTGCATTAAATAAATACTCTAAATTATCATATATAGGCTGCATCCATGGCCTTAGCTTTTCTTCTTTTTCACCCGGAAGAAAGCCTAGATCTTTACCAACTGGTACAATTGGTCTTGCTACAAGCAGTTTTTTATAGTACCCGAAATCCTCCGTTTGCATTAGCCCTGATGCAAGTGCTATAAGGGTTTTTCCTGTGCCCGCTTTTCCTGTTAGTGTAATTAAAGGCAAATCTCTCCTTAGCAGCAGCTCCATCGCAATGGTTTGCTGAACATTCCTTGGTTTAATTCCCCAT
Organism: Cytobacillus massiliigabonensis; assembly: GCF_900199725.1. Taxonomy (GTDB): domain Bacteria; phylum Bacillota; class Bacilli; order Bacillales; family Cytobacillaceae; genus Cytobacillus; species Cytobacillus massiliigabonensis. Next base: position 298,845 of record NZ_LT904902.1, read on the forward strand.
ATATGCTCATGATCAAAAATAAGCTTTTTAATCTTGTTTTCCTTTTTATCAGCAATTCCAAGCGCGGATGAGGTGGACCCCAGTAAGTCTTTCATCAAAAGGAATTGATTTGGGTAGACTGATGTATTGACTATATCAAGTGACAGCTCCCCTTTTTCATAAAAAAGATTTAATTTTTCCTTAGGAATAAAAACTTCCATAAAGCCTGTGTACAAATGATCGTTTTCAACTACTCTGTCACTTAAGAAGTCTTCACAATGCAATCCAATTGCATCTGCCTTCACTCTGACAAGGGCATCTTTACTTACCAAAATGACGGTTCGTCCATCTTCCCTTTCTTCTTCTTCAAGAGAGAGGTTTTTTGCTACCGCTAATATTCGGTTATCATTTGTTTTTTCAACAAAGATATCTTGTAATTGCTGAAAGGATCGATGGTTTAATTCAATTCTCAAACTCCCTCCATTTTCTAACGGAATCTTTTCGTGGAGCTTGCCAGATTCTCTTAAACCATCAATGAGTCTTGATACTTGCCTTGCATTCCTGCCAATCTCATCCATATATCTCTTTTTGGAATCAACCTCTTCTAATACAACGGCGGGAATTACCACTTCATTATCTTCAAAAGAGAAAATAGCATTCGGGTCTTGTAACAAGACATTTGTATCTAACACATATATTTTACTCAATTCGATGCCTCCTGCCCCTATTAGATCATCTTAACAGTGGAACGAATAGAACTTTGATTAAATATATGATTTTTCGAATAAAGATAGAAGAAATTTTGCACAATAATACATAAGAAAAGCGAAATGCTAGTTGTGCAGCGTTACCTTTGGAGGCGGATATCATGAAAAGATGGCTAGTTATTTTCACTGTTTTATTATTAAGCGGTTGTGGGGGTAATAACAATTCAGTTCAAGAAGGGCAAAAACAAAATATAGTAAATGTCAAAAACAGTGCTATTCAAGAGGTGGATCGGACAACCGGACAAGATGTTTCTAAACACCTAGTAAAACTTGCTTCAAGCATTCCTAATGTAAATGATGCAACAGCAGTTGTCATAGGCAACTATGCGATTGTGGGAATTGATGTAAACAAAAACTTAGAACGTTCAGAGGTAGGTACGATCAAATATTCAGTAGCGGAGAGTTTAAAAAATGATCCGCATGGAGCAAGAGCAATTATCATTGCAGATCCTGATATAAATGCACGTTTAAGAGAAATATCAGATGATATTCAGGCTGGTAAGCCTATTCAAGGGATTATGAATGAGCTTGCCGATATTTCAGGCAGATTAATGCCTGAAATACCTGCTGATATCATCGATTCAAGCCCCAATAAGGCAACTGAAAACCCTAAAAAGCAGCTAAATAATCAAGAGGAAAATAAACTTGATAAAAAACAAGAAAAGCATTCCAATTACCATAAAAATGATGAATGAAAAAGCTTAGTGTTTACTAAGCTTTTTTCATTGCATCCATCACTTGCTTGTCAAGGCGAGCTGCAGCCACTTTATCATATGTTTTATCATACTGTGGCACAGTTGTTATTTTTGAACCATAAAACATTACATCCCTTACTTCTATGATCCTTAATTCAACTAATGCCAGTTTTAATGGAACACCTTCTAACTTTTCTTCTTTTATCATTGCTTCACCGCTAATTGAATATGTAGATTCATTTGCAATTACATTTATTACTGCCTTGTTATTATTTTTAATATTTTGTATGATTCTAGATCGATTATCCACTGCAAAATAGATCGTTTCCTCATCCTTTGCAAGCATCCATGAAATTGCACTGACATTCGGACCGCCTGACTCATGATCAACAGTAGCCAATGTACAAAATAGTTCCCGCTGCAGTTCATCAAACAACGGTTTAATAAGTTTTGGTTCAACTTGATTTGCCATTTCATCACTCCTTCTTCCCCATCATAGTATGCCCCTTCTCAACTTTCAAGGCTGCAAAAGAAATTCGATATGATGGTCCACATATTATATAATAAAATAAGAGATGAAAATAAGGATTTCCAGAGGTGCAAAATGAAAGTAAAATGTGTTTTATGCGATAAAATTGAAACGATAGAAAATGAATCTCTTCAAGCAAAGAAACTGAGAAATCGTCCCATACATACGTATATGTGCATGGAGTGTAATGAAAGAATAACCTACAAAACGCAAAAAAGAATAGAAACAGGAAATTTTAAGCTATATCAAAGCAAAACCAATGAAGATGAATGGTAATAAGAATTAGATAAAAAACAGCCTGTTCTTATAGAACAGGCTGTTTTTTCATTGGGGATAGTTCTCATACTTTTCAGGACTTGCATTTATTTGATTTAACATGATTTCAATAAGTTCTCTAGGATAACGTGCTTTTTTCCTTTCCCCTGAGTGATCATAATGGACGTAGTACATGACAGCATCCGTTTCAACTTCAATATTTGAAAGCTGATGATCATCTGTAAGCATTCCAAAGAACATTTTTTCAGTATCTGCTGCAGCCGTATCATCTGGTCTTTCATCACAAACAACTTTAATGGTTAACCAATTGTATAAGGCATCCTGTAATGAGTTCATCGGCTCCACTCCATCCTAATATTCTTTTCCTTCAAGTTTTTTTGACTGATGAAGGCGAACTTTGTAAATAATTAGGATCAAGGCAGCAACTACCAGCCCTTCGGTAATTGGCAAAAAGACTGCAAAAAAGGTTAAAATTGTACAGCCTAAAATGAGAAAAAGATAAATAATCATTGATTTTGCAATCGGCAATTTCTTCGCAAATCCCAATTTAAAAACAATAATGCATAAAGCAACAATGGTTAAATAAAGAAGCCACATTCCCACTTCAGAATTTTCTTGGACTTTGAATAAAGCAGCGAAAAAAGACAGACTCTCATTTACATCTACCACTTTTTCTCCTCCCCCTACATCCCTTAGCTCATTTCAGCATATTTTTTCTTCTTCGCCATTCTTTCACGTTCGTTTTTCTCAAGGATCTTTTTACGCAGACGGATGGACTCTGGTGTTACTTCACAATACTCATCTTCATTTAAGTATTCCAAAGCCTCTTCAAGTGTCATGATACGCGGCTTCTTCATTGTAGCTGTTTGATCCTTATTCGCTGAACGGACATTTGTTGCGTGTTTTACTTTCGTGATGTTAACAGTGATGTCATTTTCACGTGTATGTTCACCAACAATCATCCCTTCATAAATTTCAGTTCCAGCTTCTACAAAGATGATTCCGCGATCCTCTACTTGCATAATACCATAAGTTGAGGCTTTTCCGCTCTCCATAGATACAAGCACACCTTGACGACGTCCTCCAACTTGTCCTTGTGCCATTGGCTGATAGCTGTCAAATGTATGGTTAATGATTCCAAATCCGCGTGTTAACGTTAAGAATTCTGTCGTATAACCAATTAATCCACGTGCAGGTACATTAAAAACTAAGCGAACCTGACCGTTCCCATTATTGATCATATCTAGCATTTCACCTTTACGGGCACCAATAGATTCCATGATCGATCCTGTATGTTCCTCAGGAACTTCGATCTGTACACGCTCAACAGGTTCACAGCGCACTCCATCAATAACCTTAACGATTACTTCTGGCTTTGACACTTGCAGCTCATAGCCTTCACGGCGCATGTTTTCAATTAAAATGGATAAATGCAGTTCTCCACGGCCTGAAACAATCCATGCGTCTGGAGAGTCTGTATTATCAACACGAAGACTTACATCTGTTTGTAATTGCGCGCGCAATCTCTCTTCGATTTTTCTAGCTGTTAAATATTTTCCTTCTCTACCGGCAAATGGACTATTATTAACTAGGAATGTCATTTGAAGCGTTGGTTCATCAATTCTTAAGATCGGTAATGCATCTTGATGTTCAACAGGGCAAACAGTTTCCCCTACATTAATATCTTCCATTCCAGAAACGGCAATTAAGTCACCAGCATATGCTTCTTGAATTTCTTGACGCTTTAATCCAAAGAAGCCAAAAATTTTCGTCACGCGGAAATTTTTGACTGTACCATCTAATTTCATTAGAGCAACTTGCTGTCCTACTTTCATCGTTCCGCGGAAAACACGGCCAATTCCGATTCTGCCTACATAATCGTTGTAATCAAGCAGCGCCACTTGGAATTGAAGCGGTTCTTCTTTGTTATCAACTGGAGCTGGGATATTTTCAATAATCATATCATATAGAGACTGCATGTTTTCATCTTGTTTGCTAGGATCTGTACTTGCTGTACCGTTAATAGCAGAGGCATAAACAACTGGGAAATCAAGCTGATCTTCATTTGCTTCAAGCTCAATAAATAAATCAAGCACTTCGTCAATTACTTCTTCTGGACGAGCAAAGTCACGGTCAATCTTATTAACAACAACAATAGGAGTTAGGTTTTGTTCTAATGCTTTCTTTAAAACAAAACGTGTTTGCGGCATACAGCCTTCATAGGCATCAACAACTAATAATACTCCATCAACCATTTTCATAATTCTTTCTACTTCTCCGCCAAAGTCAGCGTGTCCCGGAGTATCAAGAATGTTAATACGTGTATCTTTATATTGAATCGCAGTATTTTTAGCCAAAATGGTAATCCCGCGTTCTCTTTCAATATCATTTGAATCCATTGCCCGTTCCTCTACATGTTCATTTGAACGAAAAGTTCCGGACTGCTTTAAAAGCTGATCTACTAAAGTCGTTTTACCATGATCGACGTGAGCAATGATGGCAATATTACGAATATCTTCTCTTAATTTCAAGGAAGTTCCTCCTACCTGTATTTAACAATTTAGCGCATTTCTGCTGTCTTACGTACAACTGAAACATTATACCATATTTAAAGTGGAAACCTAAAAGTTTTTTGTGTAAAATATAAAGCAAAGATATATAAAACACTTTATTTTCTATGTTATCCACCGTAAAATCATTTTTATTACTTACTGCTTCATTTGAGGGGGTACAAAATTTGAAGGAAATTAAATGGCCATTATTAGCTTTAGCGATTCTCGCAACACTATGCATAATGGGAATTGGGATAGCAGTGGCAGAAGAAAGCATCATTGGGATGTTTGCAGCAATCATTGGTTTAATTGCCATAATGGGACTTGGTTTCAAAACAAAAAAGAAAATGAGAGAAAATGGAACATTATAAAAAAAGATGACCGTCTAATAAGACTGGTCATCTTTTTTACCTTGTATCGTTTAAAATATTCACCAATTTCCCTCATTAAGATAATTTTTCATTACCTCATGATGAAGACCCGGTTTAGAAATAAATAATGAATTCTTTTCAAGAAAATTAAGCGGCTCTCCATTTAAATTTGTAGCAATGCCGCCAAGCTCTTCAACTAAGATGATTCCAGCTGCGATATCCCAAGGAGCTAACCTTAATGAAATATATGCATCCATTCGCCCTGAGGCAATGTAAGCCATTTCAATTGCTGCAGAACCATATGAACGCGTTCCGCGGGCATTCCTAACTAGGGGTGCTAAAAGGAGCGGATTAATCCGTTTATTTTCAGTTACCCATGTTGCGTTTATTCCAATAATCGCTTCAGTCACTTGAACATCTTTCAATGGCGGGAGGGGAAGATCGTTAAGGTAGACACCATTTCCCTTTATCGTATGATATAACTCATCATGAACTACATCATAAATCAAACCGACATGACCAACCCCATCTTCATAAATTCCTATTGAAATAGCAAAGTTTCTTTGCTGGTGTATAAAATTCATCGTCCCATCAATAGGATCAATAATCCAGACAATTCCCTTTAAATCACTAATTTGGTCTCCAAACCCTTCCTCTCCAAGGATTTTATGATCCGGGTACTGCTCTTTTATTTTTTTAATAAAGAATTGTTCCGTATTTTTGTCAATATCAGTAACTAAATCATTCGCATTTGATTTCGTTTCAATGGTTAGTGTTTTACTAAACGATTGCTTAATCCTATGTCCAGCTTCCATTATCCAAGACTTAGCGTTACGATCTATCTCTTTCCACTTAGTCATCCGATTCCCTCCGAACTATTTCACCAAGATTGTTTCATTGTGTCAGATACTTATTTGCTTAAATTCAATTATGAAATAACAATAGCTTAAATGATAAAGAAAATTGCTTCAAGCATTATCCTCTCCTGCTGGGCAAAATAATAAACGAACCCCTTATTCCATCTAGGAGTTCGTTTTTATTGGTTAAGTCTTGTTTCATTATACATGTTTCTCAATCTTTCTCCTTTAACATGATTAAACCATTTTCTAAAGAGCCTTAAGTCTTAATAATTCTTGTCTGATCCTTTCCAGCCTCTGCTTGCTTTTTGTTTTCATTTCTTCATTTTGAGTATTCATCGCCTCAAATAATGTAGCAAGCTCATAATCCATTTCCAACCGCAAAACTGCAGTTCTTTCTTTCTCTCCTGGACTGTTCTTAACCGAGTTCATAAGTTGTTTCATTGACATTACACCCCTTCCAAATAATCTAAAATTTCGTTTCTTCTGATTATTTTTACTATTATATTATGAGGAATCTTGTTTACTTGCAACAAATTTGTGCGATTACCTATTTTTACATAAAATTTTGTAGATAAGCATGAGGATTACTGTTTTTTTGCAAGTATGCTACAATATTTGACAGAGCTTGAAGGAGGTTTTTTTACATGGCATTTACTGGTTTTACAAATACAGACTTTCAGGTTTTCAGAATCGAAGGCTTAGAAGAACGGATGGATGCACTTAAGACACACATTCGGCCAAAACTTGAGGAATTAGGTCAAATTTTTTCACCAATGCTCACAGTTGAGACTGGGGATGAAATGTATACACATGTTGCCAAACATGCAAGAAGAACAAAAAATCCGCCAAATGATACTTGGGTTGCTTTCGCTAATAATCCAAGGGGATATAAAATGCTCCCTCATTTTCAAATTGGTTTATGGGAAACGCACGTTTTTATTTGGTTTGCCTTAATTTATGAGGCTCCACATAAAGAAGCATTCGGAAAAACACTAGAAGCAAACCTCACTAAAATTTATGAACAAACCCCAGACCACTTTGTATGGTCTATTGATCATACAAAGCCATCTGTTGTTCGCCATGGTGAATTAACGAAGAAAGAGCTACATGAAATGTTTGTTCGTCTACAAAAGATTAAAAAGGCAGAAATCCTTTGCGGAATAAACCTTCCTAAAGAAGAAGCTGCTAAAATGGTTCCCGAGGATTTTCTTGCAACAGCTGAATCTGTATTTAAGAAATTAATACCTCTTTACAAAATGATTTAAACCACTAAATTATTTTTCCAATAAAACCTCCTTCTGCGGAGGTTTTATTATTTCATTTTTATTTTTGCACCTGACTCTGCTGCTTTGACTGCATTGACAGTTCGGTAGGAAGAAAATCCGCTTACCTCCTCAAATTCGTCACAAATCTTTCGTTCCTGAGCTTTCCCTGGGACAATTTCTTTAAAACGGCGATAGGCTTCAAGAAAAAGATCACGGTCCACTCCTCTGCTATATGCTTCTTCTACTTTTTGGAAATATTGGATGACATCAATTACTTCATCCGTCGACCAATCAGTTTCAATTGGATATTGATACTCCATTTTAATCCCCCTTATGTACATTCATGTTGATTTTATTAATATGGCTATTATAAAGCCCACTTCTTACGGATTGCTTCACCCTCGGAAATCATCCGCTCAAAAAGCTCTTGAACAGTTGGCACATCTTTAATTAAACCCATCACTTGCCCCGCCCAAGCATAGCCTTCCTTTTCCTTTCCTTCATAAATATACTTTTTGTTAGCATTCCCGCTTATAAAATCTTTTAATTGCTCATATCCCCCAGCTGCCTTTTCAATTTCCAGGATTTTATCTGCCCATTCATTAGCGATCACTCTTGCTGGAGCACCAATTGATCGCTTAATTACAGCAGTATCGCTTTCACTTCCCTCGACAAGTCTTGTTTTATATAATTCTGAAGCGTGGACACATTCCTTTGTGGCAACAAATCTTGTTCCCATCTCGATTCCCTCCGCCCCCAAGCTCAAGGCAGCAAGCATCCCTCTTCCATCACCAATTCCTCCAGAAGCTATTACTGGGATAGAGACCGCATCAACTACTTGCGGAATCAAAACGATCGAACCGATATCATCTCTTCCTAAATGTCCGCCGCCTTCTTGGCCAACAACCATTACTGCATCAGCTCCTAGCTCTTCTGCTTTTACAGCCTGTCTTTTCGCCGCAACAAGAACTAGTTTCTTCACGTTTACTCCCTTTAGTTGTTCAAAGAATGGTGTTGGGTTCCCTCCAGTCATTGAAATAACAGGTACTTCTTCTTCAATCGCTATATCAAGATAATGTGAAAAGGGTCTTCCATGCTGCCCTATTGCAAAATTCACACCGAATGGCTTATCTGTCATTTGTTTTACTTTTAGAATCTCTTCTCTTAAGGCTTCTGGGCTTTCCAGCGACATCGCAGTGACCTGGCCCAACCCCCCGGCATTTGATACAGCTGCAGCTAATTCAGAATAGGCTAGATGAGCTAATCCTCCCTGGATAATTGGATATTTAATTTTTAATAAATTCGTTACACGTGTGTTCCAATTCATTATGTGACCTCCTTATCCTCCAACCTATATATTAATTCTATTTTAATGTTATATTTTCCTGTTTTCATCCGAAAACTATAATAATAAAAGAAGAAGTTTTTGTAAGAATATTTTCTATGCAAAGAAAATGAATAATGCTATAATTCATTTGTTTTATTACTTTACCACATAAAGAGGTGTTAGATTAAATTGTCTCAATTAGAAACACCGTTATTCAGCGGTTTATTAGCACATGCCGAAAAAAATCCAGTCCAATTTCACATTCCCGGACATAAGAAGGGAAATGGAATGGATCCGGAATTCAGAGCATATATCGGCGATAATGCACTTGCCATTGATCTCATAAATATTGGTCCGCTTGATGATTTACATCAGCCAAAAGGGATAATTAAATCAGCACAGGATCTAGCAGCTGAGGCTTTCGGTGCAGATCGTACCTTCTTTTCTGTTCAAGGTACTAGTGGTGCAATCATGACAATGGTTATGGCTGTTTGCGGTCCGGGTGAAAAAATAATTGTTCCTAGAAATGTTCATAAATCCGTCATGTCAGCAATTGTTTTTTCAGGTGCAACTCCGATTTTTATACATCCTGAAATTGATAAAGACCTTGGAATATCACATGGGATTACAACTGATTCTGTCGCTAAAGCACTTGAACAGCATCCTGATGCGAAGGGTGTCCTTGTAATCAATCCAACGTATTTTGGCATTTCTGCTGACTTGAAAAAAATTGTTGAAATTGCCCATTCGTATCAAGTCCCTGTGCTTGTAGATGAGGCACATGGAGTGCATATACATTTTCATGATGATTTGCCTTTATCTGCCATGCAGGCAGGAGCAGATTTGGCAGCAACAAGTGTCCATAAGCTAGGAGGGTCAATGACTCAAAGCTCCATTTTAAATATGAAAGGAAATCTTGTTTCTGCTAAAAGAGTGCAATCCATTCTCAGCATGCTAACGACAACTTCTACATCCTATTTATTACTTGCTTCTTTAGATGTTGCTAGAAAACAATTAGCTATTAACGGGAAGGAACTTATTAATCGGACAATATCTCTTGCTCAATCTATTCGCCGGCAAATTAATGAAATCGAGCATCTGTATTGCGTAGGAGAAGAAATATTAGAATCCAATGCCGCCTATGGCTATGACCCGACAAAATTAATCATTTCCGTAAAAGAGCTTGGGTTAAGCGGCTTTGATGTCGAGCTTTGGCTTCGAGAGAAATACAATATTGAAGTCGAAATGTCAGACTTATACAATATTCTTTGCATTATCACACCAGGAGACACTGAAAAAGAGGCTGACATACTCATTCAAGCATTGAAGGAATTATCAACTGAGAGACATAGTAAAACAAATAAAATTGAAGCTCAAGTTTTGCTTCCAGATATCCCAGTATTAGCCCTTTCTCCAAGAGATGCATTCTATGCTGAAACAGAACTTGTCCCTTTTGATGAATCAGAAGGCAGAATTATCGCGGAGTTTATTATGGTATATCCGCCCGGGATTCCAATTTTTATCCCCGGTGAAATTATAACGAGGGATAATCTATTGTACATCAAGACAAATATGGAAGCAGGACTTCCTGTACAAGGACCAGAAGACTATGATTTTAAGTACTTACGGGTAATAAAAGAACATCGTGCGATAAAGTGAAACTCAATCAGCGGGGTTTTCCGACGCACAGGACGTGCTAGTGACTACGTCGCTTCAGGACGTGGCATTCTTAGCCGGCCTTCATCCCCCACTGATTGTTAGTTGAACCAATTGAGCATTTACGGGCTTGTTAGATCCCCCACTTAGAATTTTTTGTTTCCTCAACTTCTTGAAATGGAGTCTTACAGCCCGTTAATCTGCGATAAAATAAATAAGGAGCCTTCCAATTCTAGTGGAAGGCTCTTTTTATGGGTACGAAATATGATTATCTAATTTCAAAATTTATTTATTCTTTTTTTTATCATCATTACAGCAATTACACTTTGAATACAAAACTGTTACTTTTTCATCCTCGAAGTGATCAATTGTTGAATTACAAGTTTGGCAAACAAGTGTGCCCATCTTTCATTCCCCTTTTCAATGAGTTATCGCATAAATGATTGTAAGCGTTTTAATGACCTTAAGTTAATAATAATATAGCATTATTATTTTTTCAAGCCCTAATTGTATAACTCATTGAAAGAAAATAATGGGAAAATCTTTATTTACTCTCAAAAATAGCGATTAAATAGTATAACACATATCCCCTGTGCTAGACATTAGGCCATATTCAAAGGAATTCTATTCATATTGGGTCTCAAAGGAAGGGCTTGGAAGAGCAATTTTAAAGAACTCACTTAAATCTTCTGCTTGAAGGTGTGTATCCATTTTAAAGACTTTTTGTAAATAAGCCTTATCTTCGAGGTCCTTGGGGTCGAGGAGAGTGGAGCGGCCAGTTTGCATGCAAACAACAAGAGGTTTTCCAAAGAAAAGATTTGTAAACACAATTCCAAAATCATATCTGGCTTGTTCGGTTGTAAAGCCTACAAAACGAACTTTCGCGTTTTCGTTCTCATCATACAGCTTATCAAATAGGTTCATATTTTTCCTCCTTTTTTATTTAATATTTAGAATATTATTATAATTATTTTTTTGTATAATTACAAGTATTTTTTATTATTCATCATATTAAGTTGTCAGAAGTTTTTAATCAATGCTAGAATGAAATAGAGAGTATACAAGATATGGGGGGATGGATGGTGGCAAGTCATGCGTATATAAAGCTCGTGCCTTCATCAGCAAAACAAACTGTTACAACTGAAGACATAAAAGAATTATTTCAATATTTTAAAGAAATAACCGCTAAAACTGGAAGACAGGTTGCCTGGAATTATAATGAGGCTGCTTTTCCATATGAAATGAAAGAAATGCCTGATGGCAAAGGCAGCTGGTTCTATTTGAAATCGGAAAACGATCGCTACAACATTATTTTACTTGGCGTAGATAAAGAAAATGCCTTAAATGAGGATGGATCAGAGCAAGAGCAGTCATACATACAAATTACCCTCCCAGAATCCTCAACATTTGGAGATAAAGGCAAGGCCAATGAGTTTTGTAGATTTTTAGCAAAGAAACTGCAAGGTGAGTTACATTTATTTAATGGACGAGTGATGTATTTTTATCCTAGAAAGTAAAATCAAATGCGCAAGCGCTGGAGCTGGACATAAATTAAACTTATTTCAATGTGATATTTAAATACGATTTTAAAATTTCTTAACAGAAATAATATAGAAGGACAGCTTATCGCTGTTCTTCTATTTTGCTCTATTTGAGCAATAAAGCAATGAGGTGAATTCATGTTAAAACACAGATTAATCATAGTAGGGATATTCAGCCTTGTGATAACACTCATATCTCCTTTCATTTTTCACTCGTATTTTGAAGCGAAGCCAAAAAATATAAACCAGCAATTATCCTTTGGGGGTCCTTTTCCATACGCTGAACAAACAGTTACTCTTCCAGCTGGTGATAAACTTTACCCACTTGAGATAAAATTTCAATCCCCTTTTGAGAAGGAAACAAAATTTAATATTATTCCGTTTATCCTTTCCTTCGTTTGCTTATTCCTATTTTTCTTTGCAATTTACAGTATGATCACAAGATTTTTCAAAGGAAAGACAGTTAAAGAGCCTCATTGAGGCTCTTTTTTACGTTAAAAAAGACCCTATCCATTAATAACAGCCATAGTAAAATGGAAGGATGCGTATAAGGTTAAACTTAAAGAAGTTATAAAAAATGTCTTTTTTACCGATTTCATTATCGTATTTCCTATAATAATGGCAATATAAAAAAACACAAAGAACATTAATACTTTATATAAAAGCTGATCATATTTAGATAACCATTCAATAAAGGTATATCCACTCCAAATAATAAGCTGCAGAAGCAGCGCAGTATAAGTCTTCATACTCTCACCACCACAAATATCAATATTCCTTTTACTTAAATGTGCTTGTATTTGTAATATATGTAGAAAAGGAAAATCTTATTTTTCATTTCTGTAACATTTAGGTGACAAGGGCTATTTGATATTTTTCATATGATAAAATAATCATAATTTGTTCAAAAAAAGACATTATTCATTTTATTTATATTATAAGCAAGGTGGGGAACAGAATATGAAAGGGTTGCCACTATTATTCATCGCTTCTCTTCTTTTTATAACCTCCTCATGTAACCATGTTGATTCAAAAAAAGACTTAAATATCGATCAAGACATAAAACAACTCATATTCTTCACGGATGACCAAGCATATGAAAAGGAAGTTTCTTATTATGATGCGATAATTGAGCTAAAAAAGGATTTTCCTATCGACATAAAAAACATGAAGATCATTACAAAGGAAAATGCAAAAAATTACTATGATCAATTTGATATCGATCGCTGTCCTGCTATTCTGCTCGTATATAATGATAAAATTCTTGTAAAGGTAAAAGGAGAGGCAACTAAAGAACAAATTGTAGAGCCACTCTATACAGCCTTAAAAAACAAATAAAAGCTCCAGAGACGTTAAATTTTAGTCTCTGGAGCTTTTATTTATTTAACGATATGAATCGGAGTTCCTAGTGCAACCTCTGCTGCCTCCATTGATATTTCACCTAATGTTGGGTGAGCATGAATGGTCATTGCTAAGTCTTCTGCAGTCATGCCTGACTCAATCGCCAAACCTAATTCTGCAATCATATCTGAAGCGTTGGCACCAGCAATTTGAGCACCAATTATTAAACCATCTTCTTTTCTAGTTACCAGTTTAACGAAACCATCTGTCGCATCTAAAGCAAGCGCGCGGCCGTTTGCTGCAAATGGGAATTTTGCTGCAGTAGCTTCAATTCCTTCTTCTTTTGCTTGACTTTCCGTATAGCCTACTGATGCCAGTTCGGGATCTGAGAAGACTACTGCAGGGATACCTAAATAGTCAATTTCTGAATGATGACCAGAGATAACCTCTGCTGCAATCTTTCCTTCATACGATGCTTTATGTGCTAATTGAGGTCCTTGAACTACATCGCCAATTGCAAATATATTACTTACATTGGTACGGCATTGTTTATCAATTTCAACGATGCCACGATCGCTCATTTTAATGCCAACTTGCTCTAACCCCAATTCATCTGTATTAGGACGTCGGCCTACCATGACAAATACATAATCAGCTTCAGCTGTTATTTCTTCGCCTTTAACTTCATATTTTACTGTAACGCCATTTTCATTTTCTTCGACACTTTTAGCTAGGGCCTTTGTAACGATTTCAGCACCCTTTTTCTTAAGCTTGCGTTTTACCAGTGCAGTCATTTGCTTCTCAAAGCCAACAAGAATATCATCTGCACCTTCAAGAATCGTTACCTCTGATCCAAAGCTTGCATAAGCACCACCTAATTCGATACCGATTACACCACCGCCAATAACAACGATTTTTTTCGGTATTTCTTGAAGTGCCAGTGCACCTGTTGAATCAAGGACACGCTTACCATATTTAAATGCTGGAAGTTCAATTGGTCTAGAGCCAGTAGCAATAATCGCATGTTTAAATGTATAAGTTTGTGCCGAATTTTCATCCATCACACGAAGTGTATTTGCATCCACAAAATAAGCTTCTCCACTGACAATCTCTACCTTATTCCCTTTTAACAGGCCTTCAACACCGCCAGTAAGCTTTTTCACTACCCCTGCTTTAAACTCCTGTACCTTCGTGAAGTCTACCTTTACATTTTCCGCAATGATACCCATTGATTCAGAATGCTTGGCATTTTCATAACGGTGACCAGCAGAAATTAACGCCTTTGATGGAATACAGCCAACATTTAAACAAACTCCGCCTAAGTTAGCTTTTTCGACAATTGTCACTTTTTGCCCAAGCTGGGCAGCACGAATAGCTGCTACATACCCACCAGGACCTGAACCGATGACAATCGTATCTGTTTCGATTGGGAAATCTCCTACTACCATTTTTTACGCCTCCATTAACAATAGTTCAGGGTCGTTTAGTAAACGTTTAATATGATTCAATGCATTTTGAGCTGTTGCTCCATCAATTATACGATGATCGAAGCTTAAAGATAAAGCAAGAACTGGAGCTGCAATAATTTCCCCATCTTTAACTACCGGTTTTTCGGCGATTCGTCCAATTCCTAATATTGCTACTTCAGGATGATTGATTACTGGTGTAAACCATTGCCCGCCTGCAGAACCAATATTTGTAATCGTACATGAAGCACCCTTCATCTCGTCTGGAGTAAGCTTGCCTTCACGCGCCTTAGTAGCAAGCTCATTTATTTCATTTGAAATAGCAAAGGTAGATTTACGATCTGCGTCTTTAATGACAGGCACTAAAAGTCCTTTGTCTGTATCTGCTGCGATTCCAATATTGTAATAGTGTTTTTGGATAATTTCACTTGCTTCATCATCAATCGATGTATTTAAAGTTGGGAATTCACGCAATGCACTTGTTAATGCCTTTACAACATATGGAAGGAACGTTAGCTTAATCCCTTTACTTGCAGCAACTTCCTTAAATTTCTTTCTGTGTGCAACAAGCTTTGTTACATCAACTTCATCCATTAAAGTAACGTGAGGAGCTGTATGCTTTGAGTTTACCATAGCCTTCGCAATTGCTTTACGGATGCCGCTCATTTTCTCACGTGTTTCAGGATACTGCCCTTGTGGGATTGCTTTAGAAGCTTGTGCTGCTTTTGATTCCTGTGGTGCAGCCGCTTCCTGTTCAGGAGCCTCTTGAGATTGAACTGCAGCACCGCCATTTAAGAACGAATCAATATCCGCTTTTACTACACGGCCATTTTTGCCGCTGCCAGCAACCTGAAGTATATCAACACCGTTATCGCGTGCATATTTTCGGACGGACGGCATCGCGATAATCCTGCGATTAGAATCTGCTTCAACAGGAGAAGTTGTCGCATTAGCAGTTTCCTTCTTTGGGGCTTCAGCTTCTGGTGCTTTCTGAGTATTTGGTTCTGGAGCCGTATCTTTACTAGCAGGTGCTTCTTCATCACCTTTAAATTTCAAATTTTCATATCCAGGTGCGTCAAAAGTAATAAGCACTTGTCCTACTGTTGCAACAGTTCCTTCTCCTACCTTAATTTCTTCAACCGTTCCTGCTACTGGAGAGGGAATTTCGACGACTGCTTTATCATTTTGCACTTCACAAAGTACGTCATCTTCTTGAACTTTATCGCCAGATTTTACAAACCATTTAACGATTTCACCTTCATGTATACCTTCACCAATGTCAGGTAATTTAAATTCAAATGACACTTGGAATCAACCTCCTACACTGCTTAATTGATTACTCTAAGGGAAACAGGGGCGATAATACCCCCCTGTAAATTCTGCTGTCTAGAAATTTAGAACCTTTTTGCCCGTTTCAATAATATCCTTGTAATTCGGGAGCCAAACTGTTTCAGCTTGAGGGAAAGCAAACACTGTATCTGGAGCTGCCACTCGTAATACAGGTGCCTCAAGACTAAGAATGGCACGATCATTGATCTCAGCAACTACGTTGGCAGCAATTCCAGCTTGCTTTTGGGCTTCCTGCACGACGATCGCACGTCCTGTTTTTTCTACAGAAGCAATAATTGTTTCGATGTCTATTGGGGAAACCGTACGTAAATCAATTACTTCAGCAGAGAATCCTTCCTTCTCAAGCTCTTCAGCAGCCTTTAATGATTCATGCACCATTGCACCGTAAGTAATGATGGATAAATCCTTTCCTTCTCGCTTAATATCCGCTTTCCCTAAAGGAATAGTATATTCCTCTTCCGGTACCTCTTGGCGGAAAGAACGATATAGCTTCATGTGCTCTAAGTAAATAACAGGATCATTATCACGAATAGCAGAAATCAATAGCCCCTTCGCATCATATGGAGTCGACGGGATCACTACTTTTAGTCCAGGCTGTTGAGCCATTAATCCTTCTAAGCTATCAGCATGCATTTCTGGGGTGTGTACACCTCCGCCAAATGGTGACCGAATCGTAACTGGTGAGTGATAGCGCCCGCCTGAACGATATCGCATACGTGCAAGCTGACCTGAAATAGAATCCATTACTTCGTAAACAAATCCAAAGAATTGGATTTCCGGGACAGGACGGTAGCCTTGTAAGCCAAGCCCAACTGCTAAGCCGCCGATTCCCGATTCAGCTAACGGAGTATCAAATACTCGCTCTTCGCCAAATTCATTTTGAAGACCTTCAGTCGCACGGAATACACCGCCGTTTACGCCTACGTCCTCACCGAATACTAATACATTCGGATCGTTTCGCAATTCTGTGCGTAATGCATCAGTAATTGCTTGAATCATAGTCATTTGCGCCATGGCTTACTTCGACTCCTTTGCTTTATAAATTTCATATTGTTCTTTTAAGTTATAAGGCATCTCTTCGTGCATAATAGAAATTAGATCAGTTACTTTTTGCTTAGGTGTGTCATCTGCCTGTTTAATGGCAACTTTAATATCTTCTTTTGCTTTTTCGATAATTTCATTTTCCATTTCTTCGTTCCAAAGTCCTTTTCCTTCTAGGAATTTTCGGAATCGAACAAGCGGATCCTTTTTCTCCCATTCGTTATCGAGATCTGCTGTTCGATAACGTGTCGGATCATCTCCAGCCATTGTATGCGGACCATAACGGTAAGTAAGTGTTTCAATTAGTGTTGGACCTTCACCGTTTATCGCACGATCGCGGGCTTCACGGACTGCAGCATACACTGCAAGAGGATCCATTCCATCCACTTGAATACCAGGAATCCCTGCTGCAACTGCTTTTTGTGCAAGTGTTTTAGCTGCAGACTGTTTGCTGACAGGTGTTGAAATGGCAAAGCGGTTATTTTGAACAATAAAGATTGCAGGAGCATTAAATGCGCCAGCAAAGTTAATTCCTTCATAGAAGTCACCTTGAGAAGTTCCGCCATCTCCAGTATAAGTAATTGCAACAGATTGTTTTCCGCGTTTCTTCATACCGAGTGCCACACCAGCAGTCTGAATGTATTGAGCACCAATAATAATCTGTGGAGCAATTAAATTTACTCCCTCAGGAATATTTCCGCCTTCGTAATGTCCGCGTGACCATAAGAAAGCTTGTGATAATGGCAAGCCATGCCAAATCATTTGAGGTACATCACGATATCCTGGTAAAATGAAGTCTTCTTTTTCTAAAGCAAATTGAGAGGCTAATTGTGAAGCCTCTTGTCCAGCAGTTGGTGCATAGAAGCCTAGTCTTCCTTGTCTATTTAAAGAAATTGATCGTTGATCAAGGATGCGAGTATAAACCATACGGCGCATTAGTTCTTGAAGTTGCTCATCACTTAATTCCGGCATTGCTGATTCATTTACAACTTTGCCTTCTTCATTGAGGATTTGTAGTGTCTGGAACTGTTCTTCAACTTTTTCGAGCTGCTTTTTCGCATCGAATTGTAAGTTCTTTGTTTTAGAAGCCATTTGAATCACCCTTTCCTTTCTTTCAAAAGACGTTATAATTTGGAGTTTTCATACACAGATTCTAGGTTGCCCAAAATGAAGGTAAATTAGAAAACGCTTAAAGAAAAACCTTTCATTATCATTCATCTCGTAAGACTGTTTAACTAGTTTTCATTCTTCCATAATAAACGTCTATATTTATCTATCCATTATCATCATATTCTGTATTAATATTTTTTGCAACTAAATTGATACACATTTTCAATATGATTCTTATATTTCACATATAAAAAACACGCGTTCACACTTTAAATTATGCGTTTTTCAACATTATCACACTTTTAAAAGGAGTCAGTTTTTTTAAATCTGTATTATTAAATACAACCAACTGTTCTATAAAAAAATAAAAAAACTTCCCATGTGTTATAACACATTAATAGAAAAATAGTAATCATCATTATTTTCAAAAAATGTATTTTCTCCCTACTAACACAGGTAGGGAAAATAGAAAAGTCTGCATCCTTAGGATGCAGACTTTCTAACTTATTCTTTTGAATCAATCTTTAAGCCTGACTCTTTATAGAAGGATAATTTTGCTTCATTATACTCTTTCGTTTTTTTGTTGAATTCTTCATTTTCTTTCAAAATTTTCGCATAGATTTCATTAATTTTAGTAATCTGAGCATCTAGCTGTTCTAGTTGAAGATCCTCCTTTTTAAACATAAGATACAGCTCTTTATCCAGTTTAACCCCTTCAAGATATTGTTGATATAATTCATCATGAATTTTGTATCGTTCAGTCATTGTGTCATATAGTGTCTGCGCTTTTTCTTTCAATGCAGCTTCTTCTATTTCGTTAATTAGCGGCAGTGCTTTTTTAAACTCCTTTTGTGAAGCAGCAATACTCTCCTGCTCCTTATTCATATGATCCTTGCGTTTATCTACAATGGCTATCGCCTGATCCGAAAGACGGTTTATTTCATCAAATTCTTTCATCCCTAATGAGATAATTTTATCGTAAATTTCCTTTTCCTGTTTCTCTAACTCAACAAGCGGCTCCTGCTGCTCTTTAAATACATTTTCAGTTGATACAACCTTTTCAAGAACATCATAAATTTTTTCAACCGGTGTTGATTTATTAAAGCAGCCTGATAATACAAGGCTCCCCATGGCAATTACGAAAATAAGGCAGCTTTTACGGGAAAATAACAAGGTTATAACCTCCTAATAATTAAAAGCGGGAGTGCCTGGTTTAGCTCCGACAAGCATAAGGCGTTCCTCTCTTTAAAGTGTTCTTTACCTTTGCGGGAGGATTGAATTATGACATTGAGGAGCTAGGCGCTGGAGATAATATTACTAATAACAACACTTACTATATAGGTTGTTTCCATACTTAGCAATAGTCTCCTAATTCTAGCATCCTGTTTGATAGACTTGTCCTATTGTAATATTTTATTCTGCTCACTTTTCATTTATGACATAGGCATGGGCCTACACATAAAAAAATCATTACACATAGGCTATATAAATCGTCCGATTAAAAAATAAAATGCAAAAGGACGATAATTTATAATAATTAGGGAGGTTATCCTTCATGTATGGATATGGCGGATATGGTTATGGCTGTTGCTATCCAAGTTACGGCGGAGGCGGAGCAGGATTTGGCAGAGGATTTGCGTTAATTGTCGTCTTGTTCATTTTACTCATTATCGTTGGCTGTTCTTGTTGGTGTTAAAAGAAAAGTGGAAGCGCATTGGTCATCGCCGTACAAACTCAAAAGGCCAGTTCTTTCGACAAAAGTAATACGGTGAAAGAGAGCGAACCGATGTTGACTTATTACAGGGATGGGACCTGAAGTTTGATAGACGATAGGACGCTTGCGCTTGACAGATAATTTAGGAGAAGGTGTTGACTATGCCTTCTCTTTTTATTAACATTTGTCATACACTTTGGTAGACTATAATAATAATCTGCATTATTTGCTTGATGACATATTTTTCACAGGAGTGAGTTTTATGATAACGATGGAGGATATTATTCGCGATGGTCATCCTACACTTAGGAAAATAGCAAAGCAAGTTCCGAATCCCCCTTCCGAAGAAGATAAACAAATACTAGAGAGCATGATGGCGTATATTATAAATAGCCAAGACCCTGAAATTGCAAAAAAGTATGGGTTACGTTCTGGGATCGGCCTAGCAGCACCACAAATTAATGTTTCAAAACGGATGATTGTCATTCATGTTCACGATGAAAAAGGCATATTACATAGCTATGCACTTTTTAATCCTAAGATTGTAAGCCATTCTGTAGAAAAGTCTTATCTCACATCTGGCGAAGGATGTCTTTCTGTTGATGAAGCCATTCCCGGATATGTTCCTCGATATGCACGTATCACCGTTAAAGGCACAACTCTCGAAGGGAACGAAATAAAATTTAGAGCAAAAGGAATTTTGGCTATAGTGTTTCAGCATGAAATTGACCACCTTAACGGGGTAATGTTCTATGATCATATTGATCAACAAAATCCATTAAAACCAATTGAAAATGGACTTCCTATAGAAAGGTAATAAAAGCATGAACCATTAGGGTTCATGCTCTCTTAATTTCGCTTAGATAAGTTTTAGTTTTTTTAGTGCATTCCATATTCCATCATCTTCAACAGAAGTCGTCGTGACATCAGCAGCTATTTTCACTTGTTCTGAGGCATTCCCCATAGCTATCCCAGTACCGACTGTTTGCAGCATTTCAATATCATTCAGCCCATCCCCAAAGGCGTAAACATCCTTCATATTAAATCCAAGACGTTCAGCCATGAGCTTGATTCCCTCTGCTTTCGAGCCTCCAGCTGGTAAAACATCTGTAGAAAATCTATGCCAGCGCACAAAACGGGAATTTGGAAAATTCACCTCATAAAGCTCATCATCTTGTTCTTCACAAAAAATTAATGATTGAAATACTTCATTATTTCTGAAATAATTTTCATCCACACTTGGATAAGGAAATTTCAGACTTTTGATGCATAAATCGATATACTCATTATTCGCAACGGACGCCTTCATAACTTTTTCATCCATGAATACCATTGGATGGTTCCTTTCCATTGAGTATGTATATAAATTTTCTATTTCTTGTGTATCTAAAGGATTTTTATAGATCACTTCGTTTTCAAAAACTACATATTGACCGTTAAAACTAACAAAAGAATCGATATCTAGCTCATCTCTTAAATTTTTAAACATAAACGGCGCACGACCCGTTGCAATAGCTACAAACACCCCATTTTCTTTCAATTTTGCTAAAGCTTCTTTTGTTAAATGTGGCAATTGCTTATTGTGATCCAGTAGCGTACCATCTATATCAAAAAATGCAATTTTTTTCATTTCTCATTCATTCCTTCCAAGGTATAGCTTTTCCATCCACTCTATATTCTTTCATTTCCCGTAATACACTAACCCCTTGAGTAAAAAAAGTCAATTAGCGAAAATTTCTATTATCTATTCCATTTTTACTCATGAATCTCTACTATTTGAACAAAATAGTAAATGATCTTTGATTCACTAAATAATCCATAATTACCCACGGGAGATACATCCTTATCAGCATATAATAATAAAAAAAAGGGTTTTTCTAGAGCTTTTTCGCATGTAAAATCCTTGATTCACTTTACATTGGACAAGGATGGTATAAAATAGTATGTAGGGAGATGATCGACAATGTTAAAGAAGCTAAGAAAAAAGCTTTTAAAACAGTGGAGAGATATGCTTCGAAAAAAAACAATTGCCTAAACCATTTTTGAGCCCTTCAAATTTGTGAAGGGCTCCTTGTTTATTGAATGAAGCTAGACAGTTACCTTTTTTTCATTCATACTTACAAAGTTACTATTGGTTATTTTAACTTAAATAAGAAAAAACATGAAAAACATGTTAATTTTTTATATAATAGAAAAAGTTATATCGGATTAAGGAGAGATTGTAGATGATTTTCAAAGTTTATTTTCAAGAGTCCATTAAACAAGTGCCCGTTCGTGAAAAAACACAGACGATTTATGTTGAAGGGGAGTCGGAAAGAGAGGTTCGTCTTAAGTTAAAAAACGAACCATATAACATCGAGTTCGTTACCGCTCTTGAAGGAGCATTCTTAGAATATGAAAAACAAAACGAAGACTTTAAAGTATTGGAGATAGGATAAATTATGAAATTTGTAAAGAATGACCAAACAGCTGTTTTCGCCCTTGGCGGACTTGGGGAAATCGGCAAAAATACGTATGCTGTTCAATTCCAGGATGAAATCATCCTAATTGACGCGGGAATTAAATTCCCTGAAGATGAACTTCTCGGGATCGATTATGTGATACCGGACTATACTTACTTAGTAAAAAACGAAGAAAAAATTAAAGGACTTTTCATCACTCATGGCCATGAGGATCATATTGGCGGAATTCCCTACTTATTAAGAGAAGTGAATATTCCCGTATATGGAGGGAAGCTTGCTCTTGGTTTGCTAAAAAATAAGTTAGAAGAGCATGGATTGCTTCGACAAACGAAGTTACATGAAATTAAAGAAGATGATGTCATTAAGTTCAGAAAAACTTCCGTTACTTTCTTCCGCACAACGCATAGTATCCCTGATTCTTACGGGATTGTTGTAAAGACTCCTCCTGGACAAGTCGTTCATACCGGTGACTTTAAGTTTGACTTTACTCCTGTAGGAGAACCTGCAAACTTAACAAAAATGGCAGAAATAGGGAAAGAGGGAGTTCTCTGTCTATTATCAGATAGCACGAACAGTGAAATTCCAGAATTTACAATGTCAGAGCGCCGGGTTGGAGAAAGCATTCATGATATCTTCCGAAAAGTTGAGGGAAGAGTGATCTTTGCTACCTTTGCCTCTAATATTCACAGACTTCAGCAAGTAACTGAAGCAGCTGTTCAAAATGGAAGAAAAATTGCTGTTTTCGGAAGAAGTATGGAAGCAGCGATTAATATTGGACAAGAACTAGGATATATTAATGCGCCAAAAGATACCTTTATTGATGCCCAGCAAATCAATCGCTTGCCAGCTAATCGTGTAACCATTCTATGTACTGGCAGCCAGGGTGAGGCAATGGCAGCCCTTTCTCGAATTGCAAACGGCACTCATCGCCAAATTCAAATTATTCCTGGAGATACGGTTGTATTTTCATCCTCCCCTATCCCAGGCAATACGATCAGCGTTAGCAGAACAATTGATAGTCTTTCACGTGCAGGTGCTGAAGTTATCTACGGAAAATTAACTAATATCCATACTTCTGGCCATGGCGGCCAAGAGGAGCAGAAGCTTATGCTCCGATTGATTAAACCAAAATTCTTTATGCCAATACATGGAGAGTATCGCATGCAAAAAATGCATGCAAAATTAGCTGTTGAATGTGGTGTCCAAGAAGAAAACTGTTTCATCATGGATAATGGCGAAGTACTAGCATTAAGTGAAGATACGGCTCAAGTAGCAGGAAAGATTCCTTCTGGCTCCGTATATATTGATGGAAGCGGAATTGGTGATATCGGGAATATCGTTTTAAGAGACCGCCGCATCCTTTCTGAAGAAGGTTTAGTTGTTGTTGTCGTTAGCATTAATATGAAGGATTTCAAAATTGCTGCAGGTCCTGACTTAATTTCACGCGGTTTTGTCTACATGAGAGAATCCGGAGATTTAATTAATGATGCTCAATCACTTATTAGTAAGCATCTAAACAAAGTAATGGAACGAAAGACAACTCAATGGTCAGAAATTAAAAATGAAATTACAGACACACTTGCTCCATTCCTTTATGAAAAAACAAAACGCCGTCCAATGATTTTACCTATCATTATGGAAGTTTAATAAGACAAAATAGAAAACGCTGTAATCCATAAATGGATTACAGCGTTTTTCTTTATTGTCTAGCTCCAGCGCCTCTGCTTTCTAATTACACCATCACTTTTTTCTCGAATCTGTTAATATCTACATCTGCACCAATAACGATAAGTATATCATTTACCTGAATTCTTTCATGAGCTTTTGGGGAGACGATAATTTCATTTTTTCTCTTAATGGCTACAATATTAATCCCGTATTTTGCACGAATGTCTAAATCAATCAATGAGTACCCGGCTAACTTTTCATTTGCTACAATTTCGACAATGCTGTGTTCATCAGATAACTCCAAATAATCAAGAACGTTATTTGAAACAATACTATGTGCAATTCTTTTCCCCATGTCACGTTCAGGATGGACAACGTGGTCTGCACCAATTTTCCGTAAAACTTTTTCATGATAATCATTTTGTGCTTTTACCGTTATTTTTTTTACGCCTAATTCCTTTAATATTAGAGTAGTTAAGATACTTGCTTGTATATTATCGCCAATTGCTACAATCACATGATCAAAATTCCGAATACCTAAGCTTTTGACAACTGATTCATCAGTCGTATCACCGACAACAGCGTGAGTAGCTATCATGGAGAATTCATTGACCCTGTCCTCATTCCTATCAATTGCCATAACCTCTAGTCCTTCTTCAGCTAATGCACGGCAAATACTACCTCCAAATCGTCCAAGACCAATTACTGCAAATTCTTTTCTCACACTTATTCCTCCAGCAAATTAGCATATTTTCTATTAGCTTATTGTAGCATAATCAACAAATTAAAAAAGCCCTTATTTAATATGTGCTTGTGCATAAACTAGAAACTCCACCTGAATTAAATATTTTAAATACAAAAAAGAACCAAGCTTAAAATGCTTGATTCTTTTAAAATACGAACCATTTATTATTCTGCCTTATTCATTTAATCCAAAACACGATTTACACGCTTTTCAAGCATCTTCATGCCTCCGCCGCCGGCTTGGAAGTGACGAAGATTCCCATCTTTATCAAAAACATAATAAGCTGGTACATATTGATTTTCGAAGGAATCTGTAAGTTTATGCTCACTGTCCACGAATATTGGCTGGGTAATTTCATGCTCTGCTGCTACCTTTTTAATTAAATCAATATCTAAATCATCCTCAGATCGAGGCATATGAACGGCAATTACATTTAATTTATCCTGATAATCATCTCTAAACTTATTCACGTTAGGCATTGCCTCTTTACAAAGATGACAGCTAACTGACCAAAAATGGATAATTGTCGGTTTTTCACCGATAAGCTGCTCTTTCGTTACTTCTCCATTTAGCCATTCTGTTGCTCCTGTAAGCTCAGGCATGGGTGCTCGTAATTTCATCGTAAATCCTCCCTGTGTTATTTCTTTTCCCTCTACATATTTACTGAAAGAAAAGACCTAACGAGCGTTAGGTCTTTTATAGTTCGAATCCTTTTACTATAAAGTTTTTTGACCTGGTTTCCAGTTCGCAGGGCACAGACCGCCTGTTTGAAGTGCTTGAAGAACACGTAAAGTTTCATCTACATCACGGCCAATATTATTGTGGTTTACTACTGAGTACATTAACTCCCCTTCAGGGCTAATAATATATAAGCCGCGAAGAGCAATTCCTTCCTCTTCAATTAGAACGCCGTAATCACGAGCTACTACATGGTTTGTATCAGCAGCAAGAGGATAGTTTAAATCGCCAAGTCCATTAGCTTTACGATCTGTATTAATCCATGCTAAATGTGTATGAATCGTATCAGTTGAAACGCCGATTACTTCTGCATCTAAATCTTCAAACTCATCAAATCGATCAGATAAAGCAGTAATTTCTGTTGGACATACAAAAGTGAAATCCATTGGATAGAAGAAAAGCACAGTCCATTTGTCATTTTTCATATTTGCTTCAAGACTTACTTTACCAAATTCTTTATTTGGCATTACTGCATCCATTTCAAAACGTGGTGCTTGTTTACCTACCATACGTTCTGGCATATGTAATCCCTCCATTAGCTTTTCAAATGAGAAAACCGATTCTATTTTCTCATTTGAATAATATTCAACCAAATATATTATAGGTTATTTACCAATTTGTGTCAATATCAAATAATAATTAATTTAATTAAATAGCTTTTACAAATTAATTTTAAAAAACTATCCCACTACTAGTTTTACCCAATTTACGAATAAAATAATCAATCATCCTAACTGCACATTCCATATACTCTTATAAAGAGTATATCGATTTTCGACAATGGAACAAAACTTATTGCCTACCGTTTGTTTTCTTCGCTTATATGTTCCTTAATCAGCTCGACAAATGCTTGTACCTGTTTAAGCTGGAAAGCTGATTCATAGCCGAGCAGCCAAGTATCTCTTTTTAAAGGCAAATTATTTTCATCTAATAATGGAATTTTAAAAATATCCTTTTCTGCTCCATTTAATGTAATTGCCGGTAAAATCGCATACCCTATCCCATTGAAAGTCATTTGTTTGCATGTTTCGATTTGATCCACAACGATTGTTCTTTTCGGTGCTGTTTTAAAATGTTTAAGCCACCAGTCTTGGATTTCCTGATAATAGTTTGAATCACTTTTAAATTGGATAAACGGACGATCTGTTTCTAATATCTGTTCAGGACTAGTAATCTCCGTATCAACGAGATAAAGGCAATCTTGGAACAAATGGGTTTTTACCCCTTTCCAATCAGGCGTTCCGCGAATTATGCCAATATGTACTTGATCTTCATAAAGAGATTTCAATATTTCACTGCTCCAGCCTGTTACTAGCGATATTTTCGCTTGTGGATAGCGGGTAACGTATTTTTTGAGGACTTGCGGCAGCCAGTTTTGTCCTACAATCGATGCGACAGCTATCTTTAATGTTCCATACACTTCAGCATTCAAAGCATGTATCGATTCACGAACCTTCTCTTCCTTTTCAATGACTTCATTGATAAATTTTATAACCAATTCACCAGCGGGGGTTAATGACAAACCTTTTTGCGAACGGATAAAAAGCCTTTCTCCCCATTCCTTTTCGATTGTTTGCAGCCTCTGTGACAGTGCGGGCTGTGAGACAAATAACCGTTCGGCTGCCTTTCTCATATTCATTTCCTGGGCTAATACAGCAAGAAAGTGAAATTCAGATAGTGATGACATTAGAACATTACCTCTCGTCTAAAAATCAAGCTCCCATATTTGGGAGCCAATGAA
The DNA here is from genome assembly GCF_900199725.1 of Cytobacillus massiliigabonensis. Lineage (GTDB taxonomy): Bacteria > Bacillota > Bacilli > Bacillales > Cytobacillaceae > Cytobacillus > Cytobacillus massiliigabonensis. The sequence goes on from NZ_LT904902.1 coordinate 326,039, forward strand.
TTATTTCTTATTTAATCTCCGGGCTAGCTTGTTTAATTCGTTCAGTACAGTTCTGCGTGTAAATATTCCTTCAAAGTAACCGTTCTCATTTTCAACGCATAGAAAAGGGTTATCGATTAATAAAGCTATTGAATCCTGCACAGATGAATCAACGTGCAATCTTGGAATTTTCTTGTTCATCACTTCTTCTACACGCTTTTCTTCTAATTTTTCAAACTCAATTCTTTCGAGCCCAAGAATAGAATCCATAATAATTGGGGTGCTAATTAAGCCATGCAGTTTATAATACGGATCTAGTACAGGTATGGCCGTGTAGCCGCTCTTCGTTAATACTAAAAGTGCATGTTCTAGATTATTGCCGACTTGCACATGTGCAACCCGCTCTGAAGGTATCATAAATTGTCTAATATTACTTTCTAAATATTCCCCACTGTGAAGACTTATCATCGTCGAAAACTCCTCAGTTTAATGTTTTCTATCTGCTTATATAGTGTATCACAATTTCCCTTTCCTTGCTCTTATAATGTATAAAACAGCCTTGTTCCTATTTACTGAATAAAAAAAGGAACCTAAAAGGCTCCTACGCTTGTGTCTATTATTGAATTAAATCAAATATCTCAATTGTAATCATATCGATATTATCAAATTGATATCTTTTTGGTTTTTCTTTGTCTTGATAAACTTCCAACTCAAACATTTCACTTTTCGGCTGATATGTTACTTGGCATTTCCTTTCTCCGTTCACCTCAAAAAATCGCTGCATCGGTTCACCGCTAGCTGATTGTTCCTGAAGATTTTTTAATCGTGTTAATATACCTTGAAGCTGTGACATGCTCCCTCTCCTTTCAACAAAAACAAAAACATCATACGTTTATGTTTCTCTTTTGGCATGTTTCTATCCTAAAAGTTTAGATTCAGAATATTCGACATTTCTCTTATTTCATACCAATAATAACAGCATAAATTAATGACCGTCATTTATACAAGTAAAAACTAACTAAATGAAAATATTTTTTTAATTAAAACATCTTATATCGATAGTAATTCATTGAAATTCTTTTGCTTTTTCATTATGATAATTATCATGAAAGGACTGACCTGCTTTGAAAAAAATTATTCTCTACACTCAGCCTGATTGTCCCCCATGTGAAATAACAAAAAGGTTTTTAACTGAATATGGCTTCTCATATGAGGCAAGAAATATAAAAACGGATCAAAAAGCTAGGAAGGAATTAATTGAAACCTATCAATCCTACTCGACTCCGACAATTGTCATAGAAGATACGGTAATAACTGGATTCGACTTAGAAAAACTGAAAGCCGAATTAAACATTCCAGATGAAAAAGAGCAGGCTCAATGAAAGCCTGCTCCCGCTAATTTACTTTTTATTTTAAATGATCAACAACACAAGAGCTACCATATTTATAGAATGATGCAATCGGATTTAGTACCAACCCTATTTGTAATGAAACCTTCACCATACTTTTTTGAGCAAGTTCCATTTTAATTGGGGTAGCAGCTCCTTCTGCTTCTTCAATTATTTCTGATGGAATATTGTCATATAAAAATTCTGCAACCTTCCAGTCTCCTTCTACTTTATCAAGTCTAACACCTTCATAATGACTTTCGTAAGAAACTGGACCTTCATCAGCTTCAGGGAAGAACTCGAATATGAATATATGATCCTGTGATCGAACAACCTTCGTCTCGGATGTATAGGTAAAAAAAGGAATATAATAAATAGGGAAATCTGTACCGTATGTAATATATTTTCCATTTTCAGTAAAGAGATTTTCATCTAAAAACTGATCCATAGAACCCTCTGTAAAATAAGGAAAAAGAGCTTCATGTATTTCTTCCATGCTTTGCAGCTTTTCACCTAATGACACTTGAGCCCGAAATGCTTCTTGCAAAAATTGGAAAACCGATTTATCATCGAGAAAATCCGAATCTGCACGTGACAAAGAAGGAAAAATAAAACTAAGTAAAAGAATACATGATAAGAATATTAGATGTTTTTTTTTCATTTCACTCTCCCTTTCTTTCCGCTGCTTATTATTTCATTCTACCAACATTCTCACCAATAATAGAGTAAAATCGTTCGCATTAATCTTGCAGATTGTGACAGATTATCCTTCTATCTTTCCTATACCCCTTCAATACGACAAAAAAGCCTTTTTTTCAAAATAAAAACAAGGTCTCTTAAAAGAGACCCTGCCCAATCAAAAAAATCTACTATAATAATCCTTCGCGTTCATAAAGAAACTCATATGATAAATCAATAAATAAATAATCACTGGAATGAAGCGGATATGAGAATGTTCGAATTGTTTCTCCTGTTTCAATATCGCTATACAGGTCAGAAAGAATTCCTTTTTTGTCATTTCTCATCTTCATAATATTTTCCAAAAAGTAAGGTCGCCAGCTCCAATTTTTATGCAAATATTGCTGCTGGACAATCCATTTATTATCCTTTTTAAAGATATTTGCAGACTTTTGGAATCCATTTTCATCACAAATGTAAAGTCTAAATGATACATCATTTAGATATTGAGAAAGAACCTTGATTAACTCCTCGTACTCCAATAATTTGCGACTTTTCCCCTGAAGAAATTGTGTGAGTCTTTCATTAAATTTCTCTGATACTTCATGTAAAGCCTCTAGCTTTTTCTTTTCATAAGTAATATATTGCTGACATTTTCCTCTAAGCTTTTCTTTCATAATATCGCGATCAACAAAGTCCTCACCGGGATTGTGAAGGTAATAGCCTTGGTAGTACCTGCCGCCATTTCTCCATGCAAACTGCAGCTGATAATCCATTTCTATATTTTTAAAAAGCAAGGTTGCACCAATTTTTCTTGCCAATAATGATAATGTGTATAAAATATCATGAAGAACATGGGCGGATGCAGTTGACCTAAGCTCATTTAAATCAACTTTTATAATATTCGGAGCGAGCTGGCCGATTCTGTCTAAATGGCTCCTTTCATTCCCCATATTATCAATAGCAATTTTAATTCCATATGTACGCAAATAATTCATTAAATGATCTAAATGCTCCATGTTCCCCTTATAAGCTCGTTCTGTAGACTCCAAGACTATTCGATCAAGCATTATCCCTTTGCCTTGATACTCTAAGATGAGAGATAAAAATGATTCTGCATTATCATACATAAGTAAATCCGCGTCTTTATTTACAAATAAAAGCAAATCTTCTTCAGAAGAAATGGTAATAAACTTTTCAAGCGCCTTTTTCAACACTACATGATCAACTTCAAGGCGATACTCTTCCGGAATGCTCTCATCTAGGAAAAATGGTCCTAGGCTAACCACCCCGTTTTCCCCTTGATACCTTCCGAATACTTCATAGCCTATGACACGATGTTCATCCGCACTGAATATCGGCTGAAAATATGGGAAAACATTATCTAAGTCTGTAAGGATTTCCAGTGCATCCATGCTCATAAACCTCCATAGAAAAGATGAATAATAAGAATAATGTATAATTATAACATATTTTTTACGATGTAACCGTCGGCAGATACTTTCCCTTCATGTAAAATAAAAATACCGATAACTGTCATCGGTATTTTTATTCTGCATTTTTATTTATCAAGTAAGGACGAGCCAGCTATTCCAGGCTTTGTCATTTCATACGGATCTAAAATTAAATCCAATTCCTCTTCAGTCAGGACATCATATAATAAACATAATTCACGGATAGATTTTCCATTAACAATTGACTCTCTTGCAATTTCAGATGCCACATTATACCCAATATGAGGATTTACAGCGGTCAGCAGCCCAACACTTTTCTCAACATATTCCTTTAACCGCTCTGTATTTGCAGTAATACCTGATACACAAAAATCTGAAAATACACGGAAACCATTATTCATAATTGATATTGATTGTAATAAATTAAATAATAAAACCGGCTCCATTACATTTAATTCAAATTGACCAGCTTCAGATGCTAAAGAAATCGTATGATCATTCCCAATTACTTGAAATGCAATCTGATTAATGACTTCCGGCATAACTGGATTAACTTTTCCAGGCATGATGGAAGAGCCTGGCTGGCGAGCAGGCAGATTAATTTCATACAAGCCTGCTCTTGGTCCTGAAGCCATTAAACGAAGGTCATTCGCAATCTTAGACATATTTACCATACATATTTTCAAAGAAGCAGAAACTTCCACATATGCATCTGTATTTTGGGTTGCATCAACTAAGTTTTCTGCTGGAACAACAGGAATCCCTGATATTTCAGCTAAATATTGAACAACTTTTTCAATATAATTAGGGTCAGCATTTAAGCCTGTTCCTACAGCTGTAGCTCCCATATTTACTTCTAATAAATTATCTTTTGATCGTTCAATTCTTTTGATATCACGCTCAATGACATTTGTATATGCCCTAAATTCTTGGCCTAATCTAATTGGCACTGCATCTTGCAAATGTGTTCTTCCCATTTTTATAACTGAATCAAATTCATTTGCCTTTGCACTGAACGTTGCCTTCATTTCTTTCATTGTTGCTAGTAATGATTCAAGCGCACGATAAACTGCAATATGAATGGCCGTTGGGAAAGCATCATTTGTTGATTGAGCCATATTTACATCAATATTTGGATTAAGATGAAAATACTCACCTTTTTCTTTACCAAGAAGCTCTAATCCTCTATTTGCAATAACCTCATTTGTATTCATATTAATTGAAGTTCCTGCGCCGCCTTGTATTGGATCCACGAGAAAATGATCATGCCATTTGCCAGTAATAATTTCATCTGCCGCTTGGCAAATGACTTCTGCTTTTCCTTTATATAGTCTGCCTACATCAGCATTTGCTAAGGCAGCAGCTTTTTTCACGATTGCCATTGCAATAATTAAATCTTTGTCTAATTGATATCCAGTAATTGGAAAGTTTTCAACTGCTCTTAATGTCTGTATCCCATAGTAGGCCTCGATTGGTACATGTTTTTCACCAAGGAAGTCCTTTTCAATTCTATATGTACTCACTTCAACATCCTCCAAATAGTTAATGAAAAAGCCATGATAGAATGATTTCCATCACGGCTTAAGTATACTACTATTTTATGAATTTTTCTGTTTATTTTTCACGCTTTTATTATTTTGGAATAGTAGGAAAAATCTAAAATTAAATTCGCAGTTTTACTTCTTTAGAACGGGTATTGATTTAGCCATTGTCCTCCATCCATTGTAATACATTCCCCATTTATATATGATGCATGTTCAGATAATAAGAAGAATGCTAATTCTGCAATTTCCTCCGGTTTTCCCAGCCTCCCTAATGGAACACTTGAAAGGGTTCTCTTCGCTGCCTCTTCAGATTCCCATAATTTATCAGCTCCCCCTGTTCGTTCAATCGGACCTGGAGCGATCGCATTCACCCTTATTCCATACTGTCTTCCCCACTCAACAGCTAATGTTCTCGTCATTGACAGAACACCTGCCTTCGCTGCTGCAGAATGAATAACACCAGGACCAGCATCCCAAGCATATGTAGCAATCATGTTAATAATACTGCCTTTTATCCCATTCTCAATCCAGTATTTCCCTACCTCACTTGAACAGTAAAATGTACCATTTAGAACGATATTAATAACCGAATTCCAGCCATTTGCACTTAGTTTCTCCGCTGGACAGATAAAATTACCGGCAGCATTATTGATTAAATGATCGATTCTGCCAAAGGTATTTAAAGTTTCCGTCACCATATGCTTAACGTGTTCCATTTCTCTTACATCCATTTGAACGGCCAATACTTGTCCAGATTCTTTTTCAATTTCCTTTTTCGTTTCTTCCAGTCGTTCAAGATTCCTCCCCGTAATAACGACAAATGCACCAGCTTCAGCAAATCGCTTAGCCATATATTTTCCCATGCCACTTGAACCGCCTGTAACAATAACGACTTTCCCTTTCAAATTAAACGCCCCCTAATAAAATGAATGATTATTCATTCTTATTCTACCATTAAGTAGAGAATTTTCGAACTATTTTTCATTATTAATCTATAATCTACTTTTGATTGTTAAAATTCTCCCTTCTTTTTAAAACCATTGTTTGATAGTATAAAAGAGATGAATTTTTTTAGATAGGTTGGTAAAAACATGCCGAAAAAAATCTCAAGAAGGTCCTTTTTGAAAAGAACAATTGGCTCGCTTTTCTCCATATTTGGAGTTGGTGCTGGAGGCTATTATTATTCGAGGGAAGTTGAACCTAAATTATTGGATGTCAAACAGCATAAAATAATAAATTCTTCCATTCCTACTAGTTTCAATGATTTCAAAATCGTTCAATTTAGTGATACCCATTTAGGATTTCAATATAATGCACAGCAATTAAAAAAACTTGTAAAAAAAATAAATGCATTGAAACCTGATATCATCTTTTTCACGGGCGATTTAATGGATACACCTAATCAGTATCAGGAAGCAAACATCATTATTCCGCTATTACAGGAGTTAAAAGCGCCTTTTGGAAAATTTGCGGTCTATGGAAATCATGATCATGGCGGATATGGAACAGATATATATAAGTCTATTATTGAAGAATCTGGTTTTAAATTACTTCTAAATAGTCATCAACAAATTAAATTAATTGATGGAAGCAGCATTTATGTCATTGGGATTGATGATGCAATGCTTGGTAAACCTGAAATTCGAACCGCGATTGAAGGGGTTCCAGATGATTCCTACAAAATTTTATTATCACATGCCCCAGATTTAGCTGATGAGGCAAAAAACTTTAACATACAGCTTCAGCTTAGTGGGCATAGCCACGGCGGTCAGGTAAAAATCCCTTTTGCAGGCGCACTTGTTATCCCGCCATATGCTGAAAAGTATAAAGAAGGATTTTACACAATTGGCAGCACCCCTCTAACACTCTATGTCAATCGAGGGCTTGGTACAACCCGTTTGCCATTTCGCTTTTTATGCAAGCCTGAATTGACTATTTTTTCTCTTTTTCAGAAATAACAAAAGGAAAAGAAGCTTTCATGCTCCTTTTCCTTTTTTAGTTACTTTTCGTTTTATTCATAAGTTTTATCGCAGATTAACGGGAAGTAAGCCCCCCACTGATGAAAACATCACTTTATTTCAATTTCCTCTGCTGGAAGCGGCTTAGAATACAAAAATCCTTGAGCTTTATGGCAATTTGCATTTAATAGAAATTGAGCCTGTTCCTCATTCTCCACACCTTCGGCAATGACCTCCATCCCTAAGCTTCTTCCCAAATGGATGATCGTTGTAGTAATGGCCGCATCTTTTTCATTTACATGCACATCTTTAACAAAGGATTTATCAATTTTTAATACATCGATTGGAAATTGCTTTAAATAGCTTAAAGATGAATAGCCCGTTCCAAAATCATCAACTGAGATCGATACCCCTAGCTTTTTTAATCCAGATAATATTGGCGCTGTATCCTTCGTATCCTGCATAGCTCCTTCTGTAATTTCAATTTCTAAACATTTCGGATGGATTCGATATTTTTCTATTGCTTTCTGAATGATCGATAATAAACTATGCTGCTGAAATTGTTTAGGAGAAATATTGATTGCAACTTTAAAATCTTTCTTTCCTTTGTCTGACCAATCCTTTATTTGTTTACATGCCGTCTCAATTACCCAAGTTCCTATCGGGATAATTAAACCGGTATCCTCAGCTAGTGGAATGAAATCAGCTGGAGAAATAAATCCGAGTTTATGATTATTCCATCGTAAGAGAGCTTCATAGCTTGTTATTTTCATTGTCTTTAAGTCAATTTGGGGCTGATAATATAATGTTAGCTCATTTTTTTCAATCGCTTTGCGTAAAAATGTTTCTAATTCAACAACATTATTAATAATGGAATTCATTTCCGAACGATAAAATTGAAAATGGGCTTTTCCTTTTTCTTTCACCCGAAATAAGGCTTCATCTGCATTTTTTATTAATGCTTCCGCATTATTTCCATCGTTAGGATACATACTTACCCCTATGCTCGGGGTAATATAATATTCCTTGGAATGCAAGTAAAACGAGCTTGTAAATCTTCCTAAAATATTTTGTGCAAAACGTCTCGCTTTACTTCTATCTGCATAAGGGAGAAGAATGATAAATTCATCTCCGCCTTGCCTGTAAACAGAATAATTCTTATGCCTAAGCTCACATAATCTATCTGCTACTTTTTTTAAGATTTCATCCCCAACGATATGGCCTAAAGTATCATTTAAATATTTGAAGCGATCTAAATCAATGGAAAGAAGTGCAAATTCTTTTCCGCTTTTTTTTGCATCTAAAATATAATTATCTAAATCTCTTAGCAATGCTCTTCTATTTAATAGACCTGTTAATTGATCATGAAATGCCATATACCTAATGGTTTCGGCGTTTTCTGCCTGCTCGGAAATATCTTTGATAATAACATAGATTCCCTCTATTTCCGTATTTATAACAATTGGTACTGTCTTTAAATGAATAGATAAATAATGACCTTTTCTATGAACAAAATGAATATCTAATGACTCTGACGGATACCCATTCTTCGTTATATCGAATAAGTTTTGAAAGTCAGGTATATCCTGATCTCTAATCAAATTAAAAATAGAACGATTAGTTAATTGCTTTTCAGCATAGCCTGTTAACTGATTGCCTGCAGGATTTACTTCGAGAATAAACCCTTTTAAATCAACTGAAATGATCCCATCTAAATTATGGTCTACGATTGAGCGATACTTCTGTTCGCTCTTTATTAAACGCTTTTTCTCTAATAATGCAGTGGTTATATCTCTCGTAACAGAAACAACATAAAGAACCTCATCTTTTTCATTAAGAATGGGTGTTAAGAAAGACTCCCCAATCATTGTACTCCCATCAGGCATTAAAACTTCATCAGAAAATATCATTGTTTCTTTTCTATCAAGTATTTTTTCATATTCTAATTGTAATGAGGAAGCTACTTCTTTCGAAAGAACTTCATTAAGAGTCTTTCCAATAAAACCATTTGATAACTTAGCATGTCTAATTCCTGGTTCATTTACAAACAAATAACGGAATGAAGGTCCTTTATCAACCTTCATAATAAAAATCAAATCTTTAATATGTTTCAAAATAATATCATAAATAATTCTTTCAATTTTATTGCTAATCTTTTCATTATTTAACTCTCTTGATAATATTTCTTTCATATTTTCCATCAAAATCATCCTTATTGACTTCATTCCAATTTATTGGAATGTATCTATGTATATCTTGGTTGAAAACATATTCTTGCCATACAGACAAATAATTCACTATTATTACAAAATTCAAGTACATTTTCCTTATTATAATATAAAACGACAAAAAACACATCGACTGTTTCTAAAATTGCACTATTTAAGGCAAGGAATTTAGCTGGATTTCTCCACTTATTGGTTGATTTTACCTTTTTATTAATGTATCATTATGATATATCACATTGTTATATCATAATGATACATTAGAAGGGAGCAATTCGATTGTCTGTTGAACACACGCTGCTTGCTGTATTAAGTTATTGGCCTAGCACAGGGTATGATATTAAATCAGAATTCGAGCATAAGGCAGCTAGCCTTTATTGGGGTATGAGCTATGGCAGCATTTATCCAAAGTTAAAAAAACTCGAAGAAGAAGGGTTTATCTATACCCTTGAACAAGATGAAGAAGGGAGAAAAAAGAAGCTTTATGAGCTGACCCCAAAGGGCTGGAAGGAATTTGAAAATTGGCTCCTTACTTCACCAGCTTATCCTGTAGTTAAAGATGAACTGTTTATGAAGTTATCTACCTGGCATGACGATATGGATTACTCGATCTTAGTCGGACATTTACAAAAAAGAAGAGGAGAGACAGAAGATATTCTGAGCTTTGTTAAAGAATGGCCAAGTAACGGCTACTCTTTCGTAAGTAAATTCAGCGCTTTAGCCATTCGTTTTGCAGAAATGCGCTTAGAAGCAGAAATCAAATGGATCGATGAAGCCATTCACGCACTCCAGACGAATGATTTACCAAAGGGACAGGACCTTAATAAAAATACTGATAAAATTTTAACAAGAAGAAGAAATGCGATTAATGACATTAAGGAGAAGTGATGTATGAAAGCTGGAATGTTTAAGCCTCTTAAAATTCGTTCATTTCGTTCATTATTCGGGGCACAAGTATTTTCAGATCTAGGAAACTGGCTTGACTTCGTTGCTATACAGGTAATTGTTGCATACAACTGGGGACTAGATGCCTCTGCAATTGCATCAGTGATAATCGTAATTGGCCTCCCATGGGTAATTGTTGGTCCCTTTGCCAGTGTGTTCGTTGATCGGATGCCCAAAAAGCCAATAATGATTATCTGCTTGCTATTAAGAATTCTTTTTGTGGGCGGACTCTTCTTCTCTCCTAATCTTTATATTCTCTTAGTTTTTGTATTCTTAAAAGGAACAGTTGCTGCTCTTTACGATCCAGCAAGACAAAGTACAATTCGAATGACTGTGCCTGATGACGAGCTTCCAGAAGCAGTTACTCTTAGTCAGCTGTCAGTTAATACAATGAAGATTATTGGTCCTGCACTCGGAGGGGGAATTATTGGATTATTCGGGGTGAAAAGCCCCTTCGTATTTGAAGCAATCGGTTTTTTTATCGCTATACTCTTCTTACTAACAATGCCAAAACTAGATGAAACAACTGATCAAATACCTAATAAGGAAGCAAAGAAGGGCAGCTATTGGAGAGATTTGTCTGAAGGAATTAGACATATTGCACAAACACGTTTATTAAAGATATCCATTATTCTTTCTTCTGTCGCCTTTTTCATCATCTTTCTCTATGATGGTCTATTTGTTTTTATCGCTCAGGATTTAGGTTTTTCGGAAGGAACTTTCGGTCTGCTAATAAGCGGAGTTGGACTTGGAAGTGTCGCAGGCTCCGTATTATTAGGCTATTGGACAAATTGGAAAAAAAAACCTATCCATCTAATGTCTGGCACCTCTGTTTTTAGTGGGACATTAATTATTGCCATTGGTTTTGGAAGTATGGGAATATTAGATTTGCCTTTGTTCCTGTGGGTGGCTGGCGCATTTTTACTTGGACTGCTTGGATCCGGGGAAGCCGTCCCTTATGGCTATGTATTACAATCAGAGACTCCTAAACAAATGATGGGAAGAGTCTCTGCTGCTGCTATGTCTATTCAAACCTTTTCCATGCTTATTGCACCTGCAGCAGGAGCCTTACTTGCAAAGTTGGCTAGTGTTGCTGCTGTTATGATCGGAGCAGGTACTGCAACATGTTTGTTTGGAAGTATCGTACTCTTATTTTTACTAAGAAAAACAAGTAAGGAAGCCTTTGAAAAACCTTCTGCATCTGTAAAGAAAATATCTGGTTAAACCCACTTTACTATTTTCATTACTAGGTAAATAGGGGTATAATAAGTTATACCCCTGTAATTACTCGGAAAGGAGCTATTCATATTGAAAGCCGATAAGAATGTATATCCCCATTTGCGCCCAACGGTAGAAAACCTCTCTCAAGCAATCTTCACCGTTAACCGCCATGCAAAAACGGCACCTAATCCAAAATTTTTGTACAAACTAAAGCAAGAGGCTTTATTAAAGCTAATTAAAGAAGGAAAAGCTAAAAAAATTGGCCTGCATTTTTCTAGTAACCCTAAATATAGCCAGCAGCAATCAGATGTCCTTGTAGAATGCGGGAATTATTCATTTCATTTACCCCCTACAAAAACGGACTTCGAACTATTGCCGCATTTAGGAAAGTTAAATGAATATGTAAGAAATCCGAGGTCCTCCATATCTCTAACCCAAGGAAAAAAATTATTAATGACCTACACTGGCCTAAAGGAAAATAATGATTTCCATAATAGCAATAAACGTCCATATGAAAAACCTGTATTCAAAAAGCTTGGAGAAAGCTATTTTTAATTAAAATATAAAATGCTAGGTAAAGTGATAACACTTTCCTAGCATTTTTTTCTATATTAAAGAGCGATTTGATCAATTAGCAGTACAAGCTCAGCTATTTCAGGTTTGCTGACTTGTGCATCGGCACCAACCATTTGACCTTTATGACGAAGATCATCTGTAATTAAGGATGAAAAAATTATGACTGGAACCTTCGATAATGAAGAATTATCCTTGATTCGTTTTGTTAGATGGTGACCATCCATTTGCGGCATTTCTATATCTGTAATAAGCAGCTGTACTTCATCAGTTATATTCTTTCCAGATTGTACAAGACTTTCTAAATAATGCAATGCATCCTGTCCATTTTCGAAAAACTCAATATATTGAAAACCAGCTTCCATTAGAGTATCGTGCAATAACTTTCGCAGTAAAGGAGAATCCTCTGCGACAACAAGACGCTTATTTGATCTTTCACGTTTTCCAAGTTTTTTTACTTGCTGAACATTAATGCCTGTTTCCGGATTAATTTCCACAACAATTTTTTCAAAGTCAAGGAGAAGAATCATTTCCCCGTTTAGCTTAATGACACCAATTATTTGACTATCCGGACCTTGGTACATTTCAGACGGCTTTTCTATTTGTCCCCATGAAATACGATGAATTTGGGTTACACTGTGTACATGAAAAACTATTTTTTGCTTATTAAACTCAGCTACAATAAACTTATCCTGTTCAGGACTTTCTGATGGGGGGAACCCCAATGCATTTGCTACATTGACTACTGGGAGTACTTCCCCACGCAGTTCAATAATTCCTTCAACATTTTTATGAGCATGAGGTACTTGAATGATAGAAACAGGATTGATTATTTCTTTTACTTTTATTACATTTATACCAAACTTATTTTTCCCAATTCCAAACTCTACTATCTCTAATTCATTTGTACCGCTTTCTAATAATATTCCTTTTTTAGGATCCACTTCTATTTCGCCCTTCCTGTGTTTATAATGGTCAGTTATACCTATTACTATATCACGAATAATTATTTTTGATGAAAAAAATTTATAAGAATTTAGGATTGTTTTATCACAATCCTACTAAAAAAATGAAAATGCTGCACTGTAATAATCAGTGCAGCATTTTAAAATGGATTCATTTAGCAAACGATTATTTTTTTATTACGATCGTACTTGCAATTAAATCGTGGAGAGACTGTTTCTTTTCTGTAAAAGCAGCAATAATAAATCCGATACAAAAGATCCCAGATAAAAAGGAAAGGGCTAAATATCGACCTAAGGATCTCCAGAAAGATATTCGATTTCCATGAAGGTCTGTTACTTTTAAACCAAGAAGCTTTTTCCCGATTGTCGCCTGCCACTTAGATGCATGTAATCCAGCAAAATATGCAATAGCTACAATCCAGCAAAGCAAGATTGTAACAACAGTTGCCCCAAGATAAGATCCTAAAAATAATAATGCCTGTTCATCCGATATATCTTGATTGTAATATCCTGGATCTGCATACAATTCTAATGCACCTGTTGGAAGAATAAATAGCATATAAATAATAACTGAAATAATTCCAAGAGGAATCCCAACAATGATTGCATCAATTAAATAAGCTGCAAACCGGATCCAAAACCCACCGTACTCCTTTCTTTCTTCATATGGCTGTTTTTCCAACATGGTTTCCACTGCATAACCTCCAGAGCAAAATTAAAATAAGCTGATAAAAAATAGAATAAAATAAACCATTTTAACTATCTTTATAGCTCCTTTTATTATACTCAACATTTCCAATTTATTAACACTACTATTATACCATTTTATTGGAAGTGTTAAATGTTACTATATACTTTTTCCTATATCCATTGTAATAATTAAGGCAAATAATAAGGTGAGCTTTTCGCTCACCACTATTATTGTCCTTTATATTTGCCATTATTTTTTGGTGCTTTTTCTTTCTTTGCTTTCTCTTTATGCATTTTATTCGCTGCGGCACTTCCAAATTCATGTGAGAACTCTGTGTCAAGTACCGCTGAGTCAAAGCCTTTTTTATTTTTTTGCTTCGGATCATCCTTTTTTGACTTTTTTGCCATTATAAATCCCCCTTTTGTAATAATCATTTATATTATTGTTTAATAGGGGGATGATTATTCTTTATCGATCCCAATATTTATACAATGCTTGTGTCCCGCTATTTTCCTCCCCTATTTCAGCAAGCTCTGAATACATTTTTTTCGCCAGGGCGAGTCCTGGAGTTTCCATGCCCATTGCATCAGCTTCGTGCAGGGCGATATTCATGTCTTTAATAAAATGTTTAATATAAAAGCCTGGGTCAAAATTCCTGTTTATCATTCTTGGTGCTAAATTCGATAAAGACCAGCTCCCCGCAGCACCTGTTGAAATACTCTTAAGAACGGTGTCAGGATTCAGTCCTGCTTTTTCTGCATATACAATAGCTTCACAAACACCGATCATATTAGAAGCGATCGCAATTTGGTTACACATTTTTGTATGCTGCCCTGAACCCGCCTTGCCTTGATAAACAATATTTGTTCCTAAGTGTTTAAACACTGGCTCCATTGCATGAAAGGACTCTTCATCTCCGCCTACCATAATAGACAGCCTTCCTTCTTTTGCACCAATATCCCCGCCTGAAACTGGTGCATCTAATGCGAATATTCCTTTCTTTTTCGCTTCAGTATATATTTTACTCGCAAGTGTAGGTGTGGAAGTCGTCATATCAATAACATATGTATTTTCTTTTCCATTTGGAATAATGCCATTTTCCCCTAAATACACTTCTTCCACATCAGCCGGATATCCAACAATTGTAATGATAATATTCGACTTTTCAGCTACCTCTTTTGGAGATCCTGCCCATTTAGCCCCTTTAGAAAGCAAATCCTCTGCCTTGTCTTTCGTCCGAGAATAAACAACTAATGAAAATCCTGCATTTAGCAGGTGCTCTGCCATACTCTTTCCCATGACTCCGGTGCCAATGAAACCAATAATTGTATTTTCAATTTGTAACATAAAGATCCCCCTCTTCAAACGCCAAGACGTTTTTCTTTGTAAATGTCTGAACTTTCTCTTCAATTCTAGCACTGTTTGACATTTTTATAAATTAAACTAATTGATTCATCAAAAGAAGACTAGGCAAACTGCCTAGTCCTTCTCCATATTTCATGCGCTTTTTTAGTATTTCCTTTATGTAATGAATTAAACACTATAGCTGTGAAGAGAAGTTTGTTAAAAATGCCTTTGCAAAGACTTCTTCATCATTGAAAACTTCCACTGAAACAGCATCTTCATTGATGATCATCTCTTCAATTTCATAAACATGCAAGTCCTTTATTAAGGGAATGGGGTTCATAAAGATAAAATTGTTTTTTTTGTCGACATCGATGTACTCACCCTTTATGTTAGCACTTGCCCCATACACGATCTCACTCATTCCTAATGCTGATGCAAGTCTGTCATTATGGATAGAAACCTTTACTTTATAAACTTCTTTTCCACTTAAAATCTTCTCATTAATCTTAAAACGAAATTGCAGTTCATTATTTTTAGTTAAAAAAGCTTCTGCGTGACTGTTAACTATTGACTCCTGATTGCTGATTGAACAGCCAGTAATTGCAAGTGAAAATGTAATAAAAATCATTTGAAGATTGCGTACTGCAATTCTGTTCATGTGTTGCCCTCCTTTTTCCTACCTTTTCCTTTTCAAATGATATGTAAACCTCAAAATCAAAAAAATAAACTGACTTTTTTAAGCCAGTTTAAAAAGGGGGAAATTGTTAGAGCAGCTTACATGTTCAACATAAGTGCTTCTATAAGCAATACCCGATTATTTATATGAATAAACCTAATAATAAATTATTATTTTATAATTTTTTTCACTGCATCTAAAACCTCTTCTGCCGTTCTCATTTTTAAAGCTTCTGCTGCAAGCTTTTCCATCTCATTCTTATTTAGTGCCCTGATTTGCGAGCGTGCCTTTAATATTGAAGTGGCACTCATCGAAAATTCATCCAGCCCAAGTCCTAATAACAACGGGATTGCCATTTCATCCCCAGCCATCTCTCCGCACATGCCAGCCCATTTCCCTTCTTTATGGGCAGCATCAATAACCATTTTAATTAAGCGCAAAATTGCCGGATTATAAGGCTGATATAAGTAGGAAACTCTTTCATTCATCCGGTCAGCAGCCATTGTATATTGAATTAAATCATTTGTTCCAATGCTAAAGAAGTCAACTTCCTTTGCAAATTGGTCGGCTATAATAGCTGTTGACGGAATTTCAACCATTATGCCTACCTCAATATGTTCACTCACTGTTACCCCTTCAATTACTAATTTCTGCTTCTCTTCTTCTAATATCGTTTTTCCTTCACGAAACTCATCAAGGGTTGCAATCATTGGAAACATAATTTTTAAATTGCCAAAAGAGCTTGCTCTGAGCAATGCTCGCAATTGAGTTCGGAACATATCCTGCTGCTCCAAACATAAGCGAATGGCACGAAATCCCAAAAATGGATTCAGTTCTTCTGGAAGATGTAGATAAGGTAACTTTTTGTCTCCCCCGATATCAAGCGTCCGCACAATGACCGGTTTTCCTGACATCCCTTCTAATACTGTTTTATACGCCTCAAACTGTTCCTCTTCCGTCGGCAGCTGACTTCTTCCCATATATAAAAATTCAGTTCGATAAAGACCTATTCCCTCCCCGCCATTGTTAATTACACCTTCAAGGTCATTAGGTGTGCCAATATTGGCGGCAAGTTCAACAAAGTATTGATCAGCTGTGTACGATTTTTCATTTACAAGCTTTGCCCACTCTGATTTTTGAACCTCATGATTTCTTAATTCTTCTTCATATTCAGAAACTGCCTCGGGTGTTGGGTTAATATGAACAAGTCCTCTTAATCCATCTACAATAAGTAAGTCTCCATTTTGAATGACTTTAGTAGATTCCTTCGTACCAACTACAGCAGGGATTTCTAATGAACGAGCCATTATGGCTGAATGAGATGTTCTTCCGCCAATGTCGGTTGCAAATCCTTTAACAAATTGTCTGTTTAACTGAGCAGTATCGGAAGGTGTGAGATCTTCGGCAATGATGATAACCTCATCGGCGATCAAACTAGGGTTAACCATTTGGACACCAAGTAAATGGGAAAGCACCCTCTTTGTTACATCTCGAATATCTGCTGCACGTTCCTTCATATATTCATTTTCCATTTGTTCAAACATCAAGACGAACATATCTGCCGTTTCTTTTAATGCATACTCAGCATTAACTTGCTCATTTTTAATTTTTTCTTCAATCGGATGGGTAAGCTCTGGATCACATAATACGAGTAAATGAGCATCAAAGATTGCTGCTTTATCTGTACCTAGTTTCTTAAGTGCACGATCCCGGATAACTTCCAATTCACTTTTAGAGGCGGAGAGAGCAGACTGAAACCGTCCAATTTCCTCTGTTGAATCTTTTATTGTTTTTTTCTCAAAGGACAGGTCTGGTTCGATTAAACGATATGCCTTCGCGATGGCAATCCCACTTGACGCAGCAATTCCATTTAAGAAGCTCATTATTCAGCCAATCCTTCTTTTTTCAATGTTTCTTCAATACCGGCAATTGCCTCCTGCTCATCACTTCCATCAGCAGAAATCTTAATTTCTCCACCTTGACCAATGCCAAGAGACATAACTCCCATTATAGATTTTAGATTCACTGTTTTCGCTTTATATTCCAATTGTATATCAGCATTAAACTTACTTGCTATCTGTACTAATAATGTTGCAGGTCGAGCATGGATGCCAGTATCTGCTGTTACAGTAAATTGTTTTTCAACCATTATCGATCAAACTCCTTTTCATCTTTCCTGAATACAAATTTTTAGTATATACTCCATATATCAACTGTTATTTTTTCCAATGATTGTTATTTCATGTATAGAAAAACTAAAGACCAAACATCTAAGTATCTTTCTTCGAAGATTTTTTAATTTCTTTTATCTCGCGTTTCTTTTCTTCGATTCTTCTGATAAAATTTGCTTCCTCTTCCTTTGTAGTACGAAAACCGCCATACCTTACTTTTTCATAAACGGAAATGATATCACTTGAATCCATGATTCCGATTCGATTTAGCCACTCTGATAAGGACTCGAATGGCTGTCTGCCCATATGAAGCTTTTGTGCAAAATGTTCAAAAGCAAATATTTCTTTTCGAATTGGATCAGTTGGCGGAATTCTCTTCCCTTTTCGAAAAATTACCGCCTTTTCTTTTATAAAAGAACTCTCAGTTAATAAAACAGCTACTGGGTTCGTTTCCCCATTGCCAAGAACCTTATTCTTTCTTCTATAAATGTAGAAAAAGGAAAATAAAAGAATAGCAATAAAAAGAATTGTCCCAATAACTGTAGGATCTAGAAATGTATTTTGCCCAAGTTCACCCAGCTCATTTTCTGTTTCAGCATTTTCTTCTAGTTTTTCATTGTCAGTCAGATTGGCAATCTTTTTCGACCAGTCTTGAGATTCTGCCCAGTTAAAGAAGGGCTTCGTAATGAAAGTTATAATATGAACCCCTATATTTAGCAATGAAAAAAACAGTGCTTTAATCGCATTCATTCCACCTGCAAGAATCATTCCGACTGTTCCAATTATAAAGAGTACTGATAAGAACGGAAGAAAAAAATGCTTTTTATTATTTGTTTTCTCATCCACATCAAGCCAACGTCTTAGAAATCCCCCAATAATGATAAATAAAACTTGGGCAATCATCAATCCGCCAATGGCAGCCATATTTGCAGGAGAAGAAACACCTGTAAAGAAAAGCATCAGAATCCCTAGAAGAATAGAAAATAAGAGCCAATTTCCTTCATTTTGTTTATCTTGTTCACTTACATGAGATATCGTCCGCCAAAATACAAAAAAACTAACAAGAATACTGAAGATGATGGAAAATCCAAGAACATGCCCGACAATTAAAATAGCAGGAATTAAAAGAACAAAATATAACTGCTTTCCTCTTTCTTTAAACTTTTCTAATAAAAAGAGAAAGAGCAGGCAGCTAGTAATCATAATAATAAAATAGAATAGTAGCGGTACTTTTTTTCCGTATAAAGAGTAAAATGGAAAGATAACAAGTGCACCGAAAATTATTTCAATAATGAGCAAATACATCACATTCCAGCCGCTCTTTATCATGTCCCCACCCCTTTATTCACTGGAGCCTGCCTTAGCATAAGCGCCGCATCCGAGCCATCAAGATTAATCTCTAAAATGGTTGCTCCATTTTTTTGTATGAAGTTGA
>NZ_LT904902.1:346351-464518 GCF_900199725.1 Cytobacillus massiliigabonensis
CCGCCATACCTTACTTTTTCATAAACGGAAATGATATCACTTGAATCCATGATTCCGATTCGATTTAGCCACTCTGATAAGGACTCGAATGGCTGTCTGCCCATATGAAGCTTTTGTGCAAAATGTTCAAAAGCAAATATTTCTTTTCGAATTGGATCAGTTGGCGGAATTCTCTTCCCTTTTCGAAAAATTACCGCCTTTTCTTTTATAAAAGAACTCTCAGTTAATAAAACAGCTACTGGGTTCGTTTCCCCATTGCCAAGAACCTTATTCTTTCTTCTATAAATGTAGAAAAAGGAAAATAAAAGAATAGCAATAAAAAGAATTGTCCCAATAACTGTAGGATCTAGAAATGTATTTTGCCCAAGTTCACCCAGCTCATTTTCTGTTTCAGCATTTTCTTCTAGTTTTTCATTGTCAGTCAGATTGGCAATCTTTTTCGACCAGTCTTGAGATTCTGCCCAGTTAAAGAAGGGCTTCGTAATGAAAGTTATAATATGAACCCCTATATTTAGCAATGAAAAAAACAGTGCTTTAATCGCATTCATTCCACCTGCAAGAATCATTCCGACTGTTCCAATTATAAAGAGTACTGATAAGAACGGAAGAAAAAAATGCTTTTTATTATTTGTTTTCTCATCCACATCAAGCCAACGTCTTAGAAATCCCCCAATAATGATAAATAAAACTTGGGCAATCATCAATCCGCCAATGGCAGCCATATTTGCAGGAGAAGAAACACCTGTAAAGAAAAGCATCAGAATCCCTAGAAGAATAGAAAATAAGAGCCAATTTCCTTCATTTTGTTTATCTTGTTCACTTACATGAGATATCGTCCGCCAAAATACAAAAAAACTAACAAGAATACTGAAGATGATGGAAAATCCAAGAACATGCCCGACAATTAAAATAGCAGGAATTAAAAGAACAAAATATAACTGCTTTCCTCTTTCTTTAAACTTTTCTAATAAAAAGAGAAAGAGCAGGCAGCTAGTAATCATAATAATAAAATAGAATAGTAGCGGTACTTTTTTTCCGTATAAAGAGTAAAATGGAAAGATAACAAGTGCACCGAAAATTATTTCAATAATGAGCAAATACATCACATTCCAGCCGCTCTTTATCATGTCCCCACCCCTTTATTCACTGGAGCCTGCCTTAGCATAAGCGCCGCATCCGAGCCATCAAGATTAATCTCTAAAATGGTTGCTCCATTTTTTTGTATGAAGTTGATTAATTCCTCCGAACGGGGTGATTGCCTGCCTCCGTGAATAAAATAAGGCTGTGGGGTCAGGTGATGATGATAAAAGGAAAGCATTTTTTCATACGGTAAAATGGATGGATGCTGATCAACTATCGCTAGAGCTTCAAGTACCTTTTGCAGCTGTTCCTTACCTGAACCAGCAGGAATATAGTAAAAAGGAATGGCGCCGGCAAACCTCATATTAATACAGAGCGAATATGGGATATTGTGCTTCGCACAAAAATAGGCTAATTCGGTCACACTGCTTAATAATTGCTCTAGCTTTGGAGTGACTGCGTGATTATCTGCTATGTTCAGCGATAAATGCCAACCTACATCAGCTACTCGGTCAAAAATTTTCGTCTGCAATGTCTGCATCCTTGCGCTTGCTTTCCAATTGATTCTATTAAAACTATCAGAATAAACATAATTTCTTGTACCAGCAGGCAATAAATAATCCTCATATAAAGAATGAGAAACATATGACTCCCCTGGGCGAGCTGAAAGAAATGTGCGTGTATTCTTGACTGTAATTGGCAATGGATAAATGAGTGCCTCTTTTACTATTAAACTTTTATATTCCAAAACCGTTTCCCCTAGACCGAAAAAATGGGGGATATGCCATTCCATTCGTCTTATCTTCGCGACTCCTCTTTTTCTAGTTTTAAAAGGAATTTTAAGCGTCCGAATTTGATTATAATTTAGAGAAAAAGGGATGTTTAACTCAAATTGGTTAGACCTCTTCTCCCCATTTCCATCTATTGGAATAACTATATCATCAAAATATATACGTAAATTTCCTTTCATAATTGGGAACCCTTTATTTGCAAAGGTTAACTCCCACTCGCCTTTTTCTTCCGGGAAAAATTTATTTCTCTCTAAGGTATTTTCAAAGTGAAGATGCTCGCCTACATACTTTAAATATAATGAATTAGCAAAGATGAAAATCAATATCGTTACAGCTGTTAAGAACACTAGCCAAGACTGAAAATAGAAGCTGGCAAAGAATAAAAAGGTGGCCAATATCCCTGTAATCGATAAAGTATTATCTTCTACTGAATATTTTTTCCATTCCATTCTTATGCTCCTGCTTCAACTGGAACTGGAATCGCTTCAATGACTTCTTCAAGCACCTTTTCAGTCGTTTTTGTCAGCGACCCTTCAGTTGTTAAGAAAATCCTATGGCTTAAAACATATGGAATCATCTCTTTAATATCATTTGGAATCACATATGTCCGTCCTTGTAAAAATGCCTTGCCCTGAGCTGCCTTCATTAAAGCTAATGTTCCTCGCGGACTGACACCTAATTCAATAGAAGAATGCTCTCTCGTCTTTCTTACAATTTGCAGAAGATAGGATTCAACCTCATCATTTACGTTAATTTCTTTTACTTGCTTTCTCATTCTTTCAATGTCTGCACTTGTTATTATTGCTGCCACTTCTCTCGCATGATTTTCCTCCCTTGCAGTTTTGAGTATTGCCCTTTCTTCCTCAATACTTGGATACTTCATCGTCAGTCTCATAAAGAAACGATCCATTTGTGCGATCGGCAGTGGAAATGTCCCTTGTTGTGATTCAACCGGATTTTGCGTCGCTATTACCATAAATGGATCAGAAACAGGGATCGTATGCCCATCAATCGTCACTTGCTTTTCTTCCATTACCTCAAGCAAACTCGATTGTGTTCTTGGAGTAGCCCGGTTTATTTCATCTGCAAGGACAATATTAGCAATAATTGGACCGGATTTAAATTCAAATTCCTGTTTCTTCGGATTAAAAAATTGGATGCCGGTTACATCACTTGGCAATACATCTGGTGTAAACTGAATTCTTGAAAATACCCCATTTATTGTGTTCGCAAATGTTTTAGCCAGCATTGTTTTTCCAGTTCCAGGGACACTCTCCATTAAAATGTGACCGTTAAATAATAATGAAATAACAAAAAGTTCTACCTCTTTTTCCTTTCCTATCATTACCTTCCTAATTTCCGCTTGAAGATTTTCTAAATCTTTCATAGTGCCTCCTAGTAGGATTATTTTTCCACTATCATTAATATATAGTATTTTCATCTATTTTGAAAATTAAAAATATAATTGAATGGAAAAAAAAGGAGAACACCTGGATAAATAATCCTAGGTGCTCTCCTTTTAAATTCTTCAATATGTTCCATACAAAGATCAATACTCCTAAGCATGTTAATGTCGCCCCAATTGCTGTGCCAACAGTCAATGCTTCAATCCCTGTAAAAATCATGATAGCTAAAGATAACATCATTATCGGCAGACCAATGTTATGAAGCCAAAAGTGCCATTTGCAAAGCTTCGATGCTGCTAGGGATGGGAACAAATAATAAAGAATTCCTGCCAATGTGAGTGCTATCCACCCGAGCAGATTAATGTGAACATGGACACCTTTTAAAACATAAGAATGTGAAGTAGACATAAAATAGCCAAGTAATACACCGATTGCAAAATAGACAGATGAAATTTTTATCAGTTTAATTCCCATTTTACTCCTACCCCCTCCCTCCAAATGTCATACAATAGTAAAGAATATGTGTCATATATCCCATTTAGACTCAAACGGCTTGTGTGTTTTTCCCATACGAAAAAGACACTTGAAGCATAGCCCAAGTGTCTTTTCCATTCATACAGCAAATTAACTGCGCGGTGTTTCCATATATCTATAGAGGACATCTCCTCCCCTTTTAGCGATTCCCCTGAAGTTTTTAAAATCTGCTCGTTTAACAAGCACATTTCGAACAGGTAGAAAATCCTCCTTCGATACATAGTATTCCGTCAGTTCACCGTTCTTTATTTTATCCAATACTTCTTGTATGTGTTCTTCCTTCATTTTCTATACACCTTTACATTCTTTTATATTCTTCATTTTATCGTACTTTTACTAACATGTAACCCCTCTGCTTTGAAAATCCAAGGAAAATCTTGTCTGGATTTTGAAAAGTAGTCCAAAAAAACACATTATTCTTTACGAACGAACAAAATTAGTGCAAACTGTTAGTAATCATTTTTTGAATTAAATATGAAAAGGAGAGAGGCATTTGAAGAGAGCAGAGGTTGGCAACGTAATTGAATTTCGTGAAGGTCTACAAGGAATTGTCGAGAAGGTAAACGAAAATTCTGTTATTGTCGATTTGTCCTATATGGATAATTACCGCGATCTTGAGCTAGAACAACGAACTGTCGTTAATCATAAAAACTATAAGGTTATTAAAGAAGGTCCTTTGAGTTAATGTTTGAAAACGCATACAATTATATAATAAAAAGCAGCATACCGCTGCTTTTTATTTTTTATATACTTTAGTCCTTATCATCACGAGAAAGCTCTTTCAGTGATTTCACCTTCCCGTGAGGGTTTTGTTCCTGCTTTCTTACTGTCCAGGCTCGCTCTTTCTCACGCTTATTTCTCGTCACATTCTCACCCCTTTCTTTTATAGGATGAACAATTTTCGTCTCTTTTAATTTTGGAAATTTCACGAATAACCTTTTCCCTTCCATTTCAACTTTTTTTTTTGTTAAAATAGGTATGTTATTATTGAAAACAGTGTTTTTTTCCTCATAAATGAGGAGTATTAGAAAGGGGTTTGTACGGTTGAAGAAACTTACAACCGATTTTCGACTTATAATCGGGTTACTATTAGCACATGTATTAATGTATTTTACTTTTCAAGACAAAGCTGTATTTTGGTATATTTTCACAGCGTCGCTTTTATTTTTAATAAGCTATTCCATTTTAAATGAAGAAGTAGACGATCAATTATCATTTTTTTCCTATATTTTTTATGGGGCCTTATCTGGAATCCTGCTTTTCGGTATATTTTGGGTTGGGAACAGCTTGATTGAACTGCTAAACCTTCCCTATTCAAAAGAAATTTCCAAATTATATGGAAGATACTCACCAA
Source organism: Cytobacillus massiliigabonensis (assembly GCF_900199725.1). Taxonomy (GTDB): domain Bacteria; phylum Bacillota; class Bacilli; order Bacillales; family Cytobacillaceae; genus Cytobacillus; species Cytobacillus massiliigabonensis. The sequence continues at coordinate 351,517 of NZ_LT904902.1, forward strand.
CCATGCTTTGGCATTACATCGTTCTCATATTAATAGCTGTTCCAGGAGAAGAAATTTTTTGGCGAGGTTTTGTCCAAAAAAGAATATTGAAATTCACATCAATTCCGGCTGGTGTTTTCATATCTTCTATTCTTTATGCGTCTGTTCATTTATATTCTGCACACTGGATACTCGCATTCGCGGCTTTCATTGCTGGGATCTATTGGGGCTTTTTATATTCATGGAAGAAGAGTATGCCTCTCGTAATTGTTTCCCACTTACTATTTGATTTACTATTATTTCTCATTTTTCCGTTCTATTAGTACTTATTTATGAAAATAGGTTGCCTGTATAAATGCAGGAATGTTAATGTATGAATCAAAGGGGGACAAGTATTGTAACACTAACGTTATATTTAAAATCTAGTCCTTTGAAAGAATGAATTGTCACAACGGGAGGTAAACAAAATGAAAATAATTGCAAAATGGGCTCTTTTAGCAGGTATGTTAGGTGTCATTCTTGCTGGATGCGGTACGAGTGAGGATAAAAATAGTGAATCAAATGGAGCTACCCCATCCGAAGACGTTGAACAGGTAGAGCAAAATGAAAATGAAGCAACAAATAATAATGAAGCAGAGGAAATGAAAGATACTGAATTAGACTCAGAAGAAAAAATTGAAAATGAAAGTTCTAGAAACCCTGAACAAAAGCTTCAATACCAGATGAACGGCGAAACGAAAGAAGAAACAGCTTTTCTAAAGGAAAGTGATAATCAGAATTATTCACTATATGTGCTTCCTGAATATGAATTAACTGCAGAGGAGCCTAATAAAGATAGCTTGTATTTAGCCGAAGATGGTCAAGTATTTATGAGAATTGAAATGCTCCCAACTGACACAGAGTGGGATTCAATTGTTGAAAACACAAAAGCACAACTAACTGCAGTCAATGAGAATGTAGTATCAATTGATGCACCAAGTGAAGATTTCTTTAAGGATTCAATTGCAATGGAAGCTTCAGTAAATGATGATGTTGTTACAGCATATATGATTAAAAACGTAGATCAGCCTTTTAAATTAACAATTTTTTCGAAAAAAGATTCAGATTACAAGGATGCTTTTCTGCAAATGGGCAAGACAATTGTCGCTGGTAAAGCTGAATAAGGTAAATAAAAGACCCTAACTATTTCGGGTCTTTATTTTCTTCAAAAGGCTTCATCCATAATAATACAATAAATATAATGCTTATATAACCAAAAAGAGGATACAGATAAGATAGTAATGTCCCATAATTAATAAAACTAATGAAATAGCAAATGACAAATATAATCGTAACCGTGAAAATACTCGGAATAGATATAAACTTTCTTACCTGCCGTTCAACCCCAAACACATTTCCAATAACCGATGTAAATATCTCCCCATAAATAATTAATACATAAATCCAGAAAAATGAAGATGCAGCCGTTCTCATTATAACTCCCATCGGAATATCATAGCTTTCAAGATTCGGGAGCATCACTAATGTCATATGACTTGACATGAGAATGATCGTTAATGCCCCCCCGCCGAGGATTCCTCCCCACTTTATCGTCTGGTCATCCTTTATTTCTGCTGCTACTGGCACTAAAACGGCTTGGGCCAATGTTAAATTAAGAGCTGCGTAGGAAAATGGGGCAACAACTGCTTTCCAGCCATCTTCAGCAAATGGAATAAATAATAACTGGTCAGTAAAATTAGGAAGCTTCATAGAAAAAAACATAAGAAAAAAACTAAAGGCAATCATCATTGGTACAACAAATGTATTAACAGCAAATAAACCTTTAATTCCAACAACCATAACAATGATGGATAAGCCAATCGTTAAAAATATTCCAAGATTCTTTGTAAGACCTAATTGCTCTTCAAATACTGCACCTGCTCCAGCTAGCATAACTGCACAAACACCTAACAGCATCAGAAGCATGAGTATATTTATAATTGAACCAAAAAGCCTTCCAAATAAATATTCATTTAATTCCTGATAAGATGTTGCTTGAATACGGGCTGCGATTCGCATTCCCTTTGAACCGAGAAAAATAAATATATAACCGCTCATTAAAATTGAAATGAAACCGATAAATCCAAACCGAGAAAAAAATTCGACAATTTCTCGACCAGTTGCAAATCCCGCCCCTACTACCGTCCCAACATAAACGGCAGCAATTTGACAGGCTGCACCCCAGTTTGTTTTCACTAGTATCTCCTCCTTCCCAACCAATATATGAACATGTGGACAAACTAAGACGAGGTTTTTTATTTTGAAATCATTTCCAATATAAAATACTTGAAAGTCAATAAAGGTCAAAGTATAATAAGGACATAAGGTCAAATATAGTCAAAGTCAAATAATATAGGAGGATTTTCAACATGCTTTGTCAAAAATGTCAGCAAAACGAAGCTACTATCAAACTTAAAGTAAATATGAACGGAAATGAAAACAATCTAATTCTTTGCCAAAGCTGCTATCAAGAAGAAAAAACTAAGATTGGAACCTCCTTTGGTTCTAATTTGAGCGGCTTTTCAAATTTCAATCAAATGCCATTTGAACATTTCTTTCAACATATGATGCCTTCTCACGGTTCAATAGAAAATCAGCGTTCAACGGAAAATAAAAGGAACAATAATCGCTCCGGAGGATTTATTGATCAATTTGGACGAAACTTAACACAGCTAGCAGGTGCAGGCTTAATTGATTCTGTTATAGGGCGAAATGAAGAAGTGGGTCGTGTAATTGAAATATTAAATAGACGAAATAAAAATAATCCTGTATTAATTGGGGAACCTGGTGTCGGGAAAACGGCCATTGCAGAAGGACTTGCTCTGCTTATTTCAGAAGGAAAAGTGCCAAAAAAACTTTTGAACAAGGAAGTTTTTTTGCTTGATGTCGCTTCCCTTGTTGCAAATACAGGTATTCGCGGACAATTTGAAGAAAGAATGAAACAATTAATTAGTGAATTACAGGAAAGAAAGAATATTATTCTATTTATTGACGAAATTCATCTATTAGTTGGAGCAGGCTCTGCTGAAGGATCAATGGATGCCGGAAATATTCTTAAGCCTGCTTTAGCAAGAGGAGAGCTTCAAGTCGTTGGGGCAACTACCTTAAAGGAATATCGCCAAATTGAGAAGGATCCTGCTCTTGAGCGCCGATTCCAGCCAGTTCACGTACAGGAGCCAACGGAAATTGAAGCCATAAACATCCTTAAAGGTCTTCAAACTAAATACGAAGATTATCATGAAGTTTCATTTACAGATGAGGCCATTCGTGCATGTGTCCAATTATCCAGCCGCTATATTCAGGATCGGTTCCTTCCTGATAAAGCAATTGATCTAATGGATGAGGCAGGCTCTAAGCTAAATCTACATTCTGACACTGCACCATCCGATCAAATTGAAAAACGATTAAAGGAAATCAATAGACAAAAAGAGATTGTCTTAAAAGAAGAAAAATACGAGGAAGCAGCGAAACTTCGCGAAGAAGAAATAAAGCTCGAGAAAGCCTTAAACAAAAAAGAGCATTCCTCACGACCAGTTGTTGAAGTCAGACACATTCAGGAAATCATTGAAAAGAAGACTGGAATTCCAGTTGGCAAGCTCATGAAAGACGAGCAAGCGAAAATGAAAAATCTAGAAGCTAACTTGTCACAAAAGGTAATTGGCCAGCAAGAAGCGGTTCAGAAAGTTACAAAGGCAATCCGCAGAAGCCGTGCTGGTTTAAAAGCGAAAAATCGTCCGATTGGATCCTTCCTGTTTGTTGGTCCAACAGGTGTCGGGAAAACTGAGCTGACAAAAACACTTGCAGAAGAACTATTTGGATCAAAAGATGCCATGATTCGCCTCGATATGAGTGAGTATATGGAAAAGCATAGTGTTTCTAAAATCATTGGTTCACCGCCAGGATATGTTGGACATGAAGAGGCTGGGCAATTGACAGAAAAGGTTCGCCGTAATCCTTATAGCATTATTCTGCTAGATGAAATTGAAAAGGCGCATCCAGATGTTCAGCACATGTTCTTGCAAATTCTTGAGGATGGACGATTGACGGATAGCCAAGGACGAACAGTCAGCTTTAAAGATTCTGTCATTATTATGACAAGCAACGCGGGTGTTCAGCACAAGGAAATACATGTCGGATTTACGATGAATAATGAAGCAATGAAAGAAGCAAGTATTTTAGACTCTTTAGGAAACTTCTTTAAACCAGAATTCTTAAACCGATTTGATAGCATTATCGAGTTTAAATCACTTGAAAAGGAACATTTACTAGAGATTGTCGAACTGATGCTTAAAGAACTTCAAGGATCATTGGATGAACAAAATATTCAGCTTTCGGTTTCAGACAATGTGAAGGAAAAACTAGCTGAGCTTGGATATCACCCTGCCTTTGGGGCTCGTCCATTAAGAAGAGTCCTTCAAGATCAATTAGAGGATAAATTAGCTGATTATATTATCGATCATCATGGTGAACAACCGCTTCAAGCCATTCTTCAGAATGATGAAATAAAAATTCAGTTACTGCCATAAGCATATATATAAGTAAGAAGGTCTGGGATTACTCCCAGACCTTCTTTTTTATAATTCTTTATCATCTACCGAGTTTAACCAGCCTTCAATAACCCCAACAACTGACTCAACACAGCCCTCTTCAAATGGAGAAATTAAGTTTGCTTCTTTTACAAGGCCTGTAAAAGCTTTGCTGCCGCCTAAACTGCAAAGGTGAACATAATCTTTCCACGCCTCTTCCTGATTATCTCTTGAACGCTTCCAAAATTGGAAGGCACAAATTTGGGCGAGCGTGTAATCAATATAATAAAAAGGTGAATTATAAATATGTGCTTGTCGCTGCCAGAAGCCGCCATTTTCCAAATATTCATTGCCATCATAATCTTTATGAGGCATGTATTTCTTCTCAATTTCACGCCATGCAGCCTTTCTTTCAGATGGTGTAGCCGTATGATTTTCATATACCCAATGCTGGAATTCATCCACAGCTACCCCGTATGGAAGAAATAGCAATGCACTGCTTAAATGAGAAAATTTATACTTCTCTGTATCTTCTTTAAAGAACTTTTCCATCCATGGCCATGTAAAGAATTCCATGCTCATTGAATGAATTTCACATGCTTCGTACGTTGGCCAATTATATTCAGGGATTTCGTAATGACGGCTGGAATAGACCTGGAAGGCATGTCCTGCTTCATGAGTAAGAACATCAATGTCTCCAGAAGTCCCATTAAAGTTAGAGAAAATAAATGGTGCTTTGTAATTTTCAATATACGTACAATAGCCCCCGCCAGCTTTCCCCTTTTTCGCAACAAGATCCATTAATTGTTCTTCTCTCATATAGGAGAAAAATTCACCAGTTTCTTTAGAAAGCTCATCATACATGGTTTGCCCATTTTCAACAATCCACTCCGGGCTCCCTTTTGGAACAGCATTCCCAGTTTTAAAGTTAAAGGCTTCATCATAATATTTCAGCTTGTCTAAACCGATACGCTCTCTTTGACGTTCTTTAAGAGCTGACGCCATTGGCACAATAAATTCTTTCACTTGATCGCGGAACTTCGCAACCATGGAAGCATCATAATCCGTGCGCATCATACGCAAGTAAGCCAGCTCAACAAAATTATCATACCCAAGCTTTTGTGCAATATCCGTACGGACTTTTACTAGCTCATCATAAATTCGGTCAAGCTCATTCTCATTTTCAGCTAAAAACCCGAAGCGAGCCTCATTGGCTCTCTTTCTTACATCACGGTCAGTAGATTCTGCAAATGGCTCCATTTGGGCAAGCGTACGTTCTTCCCCTTCAAAATCAATTTTTGCTGAGGCAATTAATTTCGTATAGTCAGAGGAAAGTTTATTTTCCTTTTGAAGGAGAGGCACAATCTCTGGTGAGAAAGCCTTTAATTGTGCTTCAGCTAATGCAAATAATTGAGTTCCCCACTTCTCCTCTAACTCCGAGCGAAATTTAGACTTAATCAGTTCTTCAGCATACTTAGTAACAAACCCTTCAATTACAGGCTGTATTTCATCCATATAATCCTGTTCTGCTTTATAAAATTCATCATTCGTATCAATTGAATGGCGAATATAACAAAGATTGAACATTGTCCCAACGTCATTCCTAATATCGTTGATTTCCTTCATCACTTGATTTTGTTCATCTGCTGATGCCGCTTCAGAAAATTTCTTAATCGCTGCTTCAAATTGACTGCTGATCTCATCCATATTTGGACGACTATATGTATAATTGATAAAACTCATTCTAATGCCCCCTTATTTACACGAATTAAGAATCCACTTAAAGCATTTCGACAGCCGTTAATATTTTCCTGCTAATAAGCTGATAAATTATCAAAATTAAAAACACGGCTATCATTGAGCCGTGTTTCACACTAATAATTATTCAAAGCTTGACTGAGATAATCCCAGCTTTTTTAGAATGGTAATTGCTGATTCCTTCTCATTCTTCGAAAGCTCAGACATAAGCGTATCAATCTGCTTAGCATGATCCGGAAATACATCCTCAATAAAAGACTTGCCCTTCTCTGTAATTTGGGCATAGGTGACGCGTCTATCTTTTGGACAGGCCACTCTTTTTAACAAACCCTTTTGTTCAAGCTTATCAACTACGTACGTAATGCTTCCGCTTGCTAACAAAATTTTACCGCCAATTTGCTGGAGGGGCTGATCTCCCTTATGGTAAAGAAGCTCCATAACTGCAAATTCAGTTGGATTCAATCCATATGTTTGAATAAGCTTGTTAACATTTTCATTTACTGCACGATAGGCACGTGACAGCACAATAAATAATTTTAATGACTGGTTGACTTGTTCAGAACTCATCTTTATCCAAATCCTTTTTATTATAATAATGATCAATTAAATTATCTTGAATTCTAAATAAATTATAAGAAAACAAGGAGCACATGTCAATTTATTATCCTTTTTTTAAAAGTCACTGTTTTTTTTCAATATATTGATAAAATAAAACGAAAAATTCTTATTAATGATATACTATACTGGTAGTAAACTTACAATATGAGGTCATTACATGAAAAGACATAATCATAATTTCTTTTTATACATTATCATTGTTATCGTTCCAATCCTTATCAGTCTATTATATTACTTTAATGAAGCAATTGATAAAGATAACCATGAACGGAAAGAGCAAGCACGCTGGGTTGCATCCATTCATCAAAAAAGCTGGGATCAATTTATTTCAGAAACCGTTACATCTTTAGATATTCTCGCTTTAACTGCAGAAACTGTTGCAAAAACGCCCGAAAAACTCCAACCGCTTCTGCTCAAAACACATTGGAAGGACTCACGATATGGAGGGATCTATTTACTTGATCCGAAAGGTACAGTTATTACTGGCTCAAATCCCTTTTTACAAAATGCGAATTTATCTGAAAATGAATACATCAAGGAAATTAATCGCACAAAGGATCTCATAATCTCTGATCATCAGGAAACGCTAATAAACGGTCAAAAAGTTATTGGGATCGGGAAACCGGTTTTAGACAGAAGCGGCCAAGTAGTGTCCATTTTGATTGCACACTTGAGAATAGATTATGTACAAAATATAATGAGGGTCCTAACTCCTGACACAAAGCTTTCAGTAACAAATCCAAATGGGACCGTGATCATGGATATTAATATGAATGGATCTGGTGAACTATCCAACGATCGCTCGATTTCAATCCCAATAGATAGAGTCCCTTGGAATATTAAAGTTGAAATTCCTCAACGAAACATGAATGAACTAATAAAAAATGCAATTTTGGTCATTATTCAAATCATTATTGGGTTTCATATTCTATTTCTTTTTATCAAATATTTAATGCTTAAAAGGCAAACAGCAAAAGAGAAAAAAGAAAATGAACTTCAAAAGCTTGAACTTGTTGGAACATTAGCAGCAAGTACAGCACATGAAATCCGAAATCCGCTTACAGGAATTAAAGGGCTTGTTCAACTTTTAAGTGAAAAATATACCAATGAGCAAGACCAATACTACTTCTCTGTTATTAATGATGAAATTAACCGTATTAATGAAATTGTTAGTGAATTCCTTATTTTAGGAAAGCCTACTGCACAAAAAACTGAAATTATGGATCTGCGAAAAATCATTTTAGGTATAGAACCTTTAATCATTTCTGAAGCAAATTTAAACAATATTAAATACCAATCAATTATTCCAGATATGCCGCTCCTTATTGATTGCACAAAAGATCAATTGAAGCAGGTGTTGCTAAACATAACAAAGAATGCTTTTGAATCGATGGGGGCTGGGGGACTGTTAACGATCAAGCTGATCGAGCTACCGAATAAGTGCCATATTAAAATAACCGACACTGGTATGGGGATTCCTGATGAAGCGCTTGAAAAAATCTTTCAGCCATTCTACACTTCCAAGGAGTTTGGAACTGGGCTTGGACTAGTCGTTTGCAAAAGAATTATCCAGTCATTTGGAGGAGAAATCCACCTGACAAGCAAAGTAAATAAGGGAACTCATGTTGATATCTTTTTACCACTCCAAAAACAGGATTTATAATAGAAGAAGAGCCAAGCTTATTGGCTCTTCTTCTATTATTAAATTTATAAGCAGTTATTCTGCATTTGATGATTTAGTATTCAAAATTATATTGAAAACAATAGAAATCTTGTATTATATATATTTAGAGACCCAAAATTTTTCAAAAAGGAGTCCTGAAATATGAGTAACACAGCAGCCATTGCCCGGACTATGGCACAAAATCATGAAACATCATACAAAATATTATTTATCATTGGTGTTTGTCATCTTTTAAATGATTCTATTCAGGCAATTATTCCTGCCATGTTTCCAATATTGGAAAAGTCAATGGGGCTATCCTTTACTCAGCTTGGAATGATCGCATTTGCGCTAAATATGGTCTCTTCCCTTCTACAGCCGATCATTGGAATGATGACAGATAAGAAACCTATGCCATTTGCATTGCCGATTGGTTTAACCTTTACAATGTTTGGTGTATTGGGCCTTGCGCTTTCACCAAGTTTTGAATGGATTGTTGTCTCCGTACTTTTCATTGGTCTTGGTTCTGCTATTTTCCATCCTGAAGGTTCAAGAGTTGCCTATTTAGCAGCCGGTTCACGCAGAGGCTTGGCACAATCCATATACCAAGTGGGCGGAAACAGCGGGCAAGCAATGGCTCCACTAATTACTGCATTAATACTCGTTCCTTTAGGGCAAATTGGTGCAGCCTGGTTCACAGCTGTTGCTGCTGCCGCAGTTGGTCTGCTTCTATATATTGCTTTTTGGTATGCAAAAAGTCTAGAGTCTCAAAATGTACTGCAAAAAAAGACAAGCAAAAAAGAAAGTACAAGTAAAAAAGGGATTTCAAATGCAGTATGGTTTGCATTAATATTAATCCTCTTCTTAATCTTTGCACGTTCTTGGTATATATCTGGGATGACAAATTATTATGCCTTTTACACAATTGAGACGTATTCATTTTCAATCAAACAATCTCAGATTTTTCTCTTTACTTTTCTCGTCGCAGGTGCACTGGGGACTTTTTTTGGCGGTCCATTGGCTGACCGCTTTGGAAAGAAGGTTATCATTTTCCTATCAATGATCATTTCAGCTCCGTTAACGATTCTAATTCCATTTGTTCCACCAATCGCTGCGTTTTGTCTTCTTTTACTAACAGGCTTTATATTAATGTCAAGCTTTTCAGTCACGGTTGTATATGCTCAGGAGCTTGTTCCAGGAAAGATCGGTACAATGGCAGGCTTAACGGTTGGACTTGCATTTGGAATGGGAGCAATCGGATCTATTGTCATAGGATATTTAGCTGATATTATCGGTATTTCAAACACAATGATTTTGACTGGTTTCTTGCCATTATTAGGATTGCTTACCCTTCTTCTTCCATCTGATCAAAAGGTAAATGAATGGAATTCTTAAGAAAAGCGGAAACGCCTTGATCAGCGCCGTATGGACTGACCCCTACGAGATAAAGGAAACACGAAAAGAGATAGCCATTCGTTGTTGACTTATCTCAGGGGAGGGAAGTCCGATAGGCGCTAGGCGTGCAGCTAGACAGCCTTCAAATTTGAAAATGATAAACCTCCTTCATTTTTATTATCCTAAATTAATTTTTCGAAAAATTTTAACATATTAATCGAAATATTGACGCTAATTAACATATAATAAAGTAAGTTAAATCCATTTTTTAAATGAAGGGGGGAAGAAAATGAATGTGGCTAACTATAGGGATTTTTACCAAAAAGCTTTAATTCCAATTGGATTAAATGACCTTTATCATTTTAAAGAAATCTCAGGAAATAACCATTTAATACCTACTCATTGGCTTATTGCTCTTGAAGGGCAGCTAAAAGATATAGAAAATGAATTTTACACCTGGATTGTTTCAATCTATCCATCCGATTCTAATGGAAGCTTTTCATGGAATGCCTCATGCTATACATCCTCCATTTACCATTGTATTCATCAAGCTTATGAACATGCAAATGAATTGGAACGTACCGGAAAGAACGGTCAGTTATTTACTTCAAAAAATAAAGAAGATGTAAGTTAAAACCCTTCCCTTTCTACTTAAGCTTTCCTCTTTTTAGCTATTTTTGTGAAATAACATACATATAGAATGTACTTTTCTTACATTATCCCTCATAAAAAATGAGCAATAACCAAAAAGCAATGGAACTTTTCCATTTTCTAATCCGTACGACTAGATAAGGAGGGAATTGCTTTATGAAGTTTAGAGGTCGAAAGAAGTCAGCAAAAAAGAAAATGAAAAAATTAGATATCATTGACATTGGCATAGATATAGCGGAACCTCTTTATTTTTTAGTCAGATTTATCGTAAGATCGATAGTTAAAATGATAAATTAAAGGAGCATCCACACCAATGTGAATGCTCCTTTAATTTATCTGATTTCCTTGTTTTTATGCTAGCCTAAAAACTATTCCATGTCCGCCCTTTGGATATTCCCATTTTATATTTTGATATGGACAGCCAATCCTGCAGCTTCCGCATTCATGACAGCCTTCATAGCCAACCTGCATTCTTAATCCTTCCCACTTATACACTTCAGCAGGACAGAAGATCGTGCAAAGCTTATCAGGACATTGCGTCATGCACACGTCATGATCCAATACGGTTAAATGTGATTTCTTATCTGCCTTAAAACGAATTAAATACTGTTTTTCCTCAATCGTTTTTGTCGACATTATTTCACCGCCTTCCATGCACGATACATATCTTGAAGAACCTTTAAAGTACCTCTTTCGCCTGTTATGCTGCGCATAATTTGTTTTTGCTTCTCCCTCTTGGGCGTCCCATCAACAGTAAAAAATTTACTTGCTGCACGATTCATCATCGGCACATACTCTTTAAAGTATTGTGGGTGAGTTTCAAATGTATGGGCTGCGTCTTTATATTTTTCAAGATCTTTAATTATAAAACTATCATACAATTTTTCCCTATAAAGATTTAAACTTGATTCACTAAAATCATTACGGCTTTTCGCTTCAATAATCGTTTCAGCAGCCATTTTTCCAGATGCCATAGCCATATTAGAACCTTCTCTATGGATAGCATTGACTAGCTGTGCCGCATCCCCTACTAATAAAACACCATCACCTGCGACCTTAGGGACAGAATGATATCCACCTTCAGGTATTAGATGAGCTAAATATTCAGCTGATTCTCCACCTTCAAGAAATGGCTTAATCATGGCATGAGTCTTTAAATAATCTAATAAATCATATGGCTTTAATTTTGCTTTTATCATGCTTGAAAGTGTTGTTCCAACACCGATATTTATACTCTCTTTATTTGTATAAATAAAGGCTGTACCAAGATTTCCTTTCGTTGAATCTCCAAAGAGCTCAATCGTACAGCCTTGGTTATCCTCTAAATTAAATCGGTCATTGATTTTTTCCTTGGGCAGGTTTATCACTTCCATTACAGTTAAGGCTACTTCATCTGGACGGAACTCATTATGGTAACCAAGCTGCTTTCCAAGAAGTGAATTGACCCCATCAGCGAGGACGACTACATCTGCATATACTTCACCATCCGGGCGATCTGTTCTTACACCAATTACTTTCCCATTTTCCACTATACATTCAAGAACTACTGTTTCAGTAATTAAGAGTACGCCTTGCTCAATCCCTTTCTTTGCAAACCATTGATCAAAAGGTGCACGCAATACTGTGAAGTTATTATATGGCTCCACACCCCATTCAAGACCTTTATAGCCAAAGGTAACAACCGATTCTTTATCCATCATCCAAAATCTTTGCTCTACAACTGGCCTCTCAAGCGGAGCTTCTTTCCAAAAATCTGGAATGATTTCTTCCATCTGCTGTCTATATAAAACTCCCCCCATCACATTCTTACTGCCTGGATACTCACCTCTTTCAATCTGCAGGACCTTTAATCCACTTTTTGCACAGGTATAAGCACAGGAAGTTCCAGCCGGGCCAGCACCTACAACGATGACATCAAATTTCTCAGACATAACTTACTTCACCGCCCTTTTCTTTACGCAACTCCTTGAATTGTTCAATCAACTTAGGAATGATCTCCATTGCATCGCCAACGATCCCATAAGTAGCCACATCAAATATCGGGGCATTAGGATCTTTATTAATGGCAATAATGAATTCTGAGTTTTTCATACCAACAACATGCTGGATTGCCCCAGAAATACCGATGGCAAAATAGATTTTTGGAGTTATCGTCTCTCCAGTTTGCCCAACCTGAAGCTCGTGAGGTAGCCATCCTGCCTCCACTACATCCCTTGTTCCTCCCACACTTGCCCCCATTATTTCTGCTAATTCATGAATAAGCTGAAACCCCTGGATGTCTCCCATTCCTTTCCCGCCAGCAACAACTACATGTGCATCAGCTAAACTTGCCTTTTTTGTGACATCCTTCACAATTTTCAGCACTTTTGTGCGCATATCCTCTTCTTTTAGATCTATTTCTTCCTCAATTATTTTCCCTGTTCTACTTGCATCCCGCTCAAGTGCCTTCATTACCTTTGGTCTTACTGTAGCCATTTGAGGACGATGCTTCTTACATAAAATTGTTGCCATGATATTTCCGCCAAATGCTGGACGGCTTGCTTCTAACAATCTCTTTTCTAAATCAACATCAAGCATGGTTGTATCTGCAGTTAGTCCTGTGCTTAAATCAGTCGCAACTGCACTGGCAAGGTCTTTGCCATTCGGAGTGGCACCATAAAGAAAAATCTCTGGCTTATATTTTTCAGCAAGCAGCATGATTCCCTTCATATAGGACTCTGTACGGTAATCCTTCATAACAGGATGATCTACTACATATACCTCATCTGCCCCATGTGCAATAATTTCAGAACAAAGCGGCTTCACATTCTCACCTAATAAAACTCCAGCCAAGGCAACTTCCAGCTTATCAGCAAGCTTCCTGCCTGCTCCTAATAGTTCTAAGGAGACTCCTTCAATCTCTCCCTCGTTTTGCTCAATGAATACCCAAACCCCTCGGTATTCCTCAATCATGCAGACCCCTCCTTTATAGAAATGTTTCCATTATCGTGCTGTAAAGAATAGTTCCATTTTATCCTGAAGCAATTCCATTAACTGGCTAACTTGTTCTTCAGAATTTCCTTCTAGTCTCTTCCCGCCTTCGGGTTTAGGAGGAGTGAACATTTTTCCGACAATTGTTGGAGAGCCTTTTAGTCCTAATTGCGGCCGATTAACATTTTCAAGATCATTAACCGACCAAATAATTGGCTCGTACCTAGCTGCTTTAATCATATTTGGCATCGGAGAGTATTCAATCTCATTTATTTCTTTTCCAACCGTCATAAGGCATGGATAGTCTGCCTGTATTAATTGATAGCCATTTGCTAGTTTTCTCTTTAATAGAATCGTTTTTTCTTTTTCATTTAATTCTATGAACTCGATAACATTTGTAACGGGTGGAATATCCATTCTCCTTGCAATACCTGGACCGACCTGCCCCGTATCTCCATCAATCGCATGAAGCCCGCATATAACTAGATCAACAGGTTTTTCTTTTGCTATTCTTTCAAGTGCTTTCGACAAAGCATAGCTTGTTGCTAAAGTATCGGCCCCCGCAAATGCCCGGTCGGAAATTAAATATCCTTCGTCTGCACCAATTTCAATGCTTTTTTTGATGACAGCAGTGGCTTGAGGCGGTCCCATTGATAGGACTGAAATTGTCCCTTTACCAACCATTTTTTTTATTTTTACTGCCTCTTGTACTGCATGTGCATCATAAGGATTTAATATCGCTGGTGCGCTTCTTCGATCAAGAGTGTTTGTCTTTGGGTTAATTTTAATAATCTTTGTATCTGGTACTTGCTTGACACAGACAACAATATGCATTATTTTTCTCCCTCCCAATATGCCTTTAACTGATGGTGATTGAATAGATGCCCCATTTTATTAACCGTTTATATCCAAGCAAACACCGCCTTTTTGAAAACGCTTACTTATATGTAAAATTACTGTGTATTACGATATATGTTACGCAACACACGCATAGTACTAACAATTAATAAAAAGACTGATCCATTAATTTCATGAGAAAACTTGAAAAGTTTTCAAGTTTTTCATCTATAAACATAAATATAGATAGACTAGCAGAAATGGGTTTTTCTCTTGGTGTTTGAGAATACTAAAAAGGAATTGTGAAGATTTTATATGAACCCATTATTAGATTCTGTATAAAATAAATTATGTTTGTGGAAAAAACAATGGATGTATTGGAGTTAAACCATCATGGTTTTATTTCTGGGAAGTATTTCATTTATTGTTATATTCTATTAGGAAAACATAGAAGTCACTATGATAAAAATCACATATTACCATTCTTTTTGCTCCAAAAATGAATTTATTAATTGTCTCTTAAGGTTTTCACTCTTATAATTATCTTACAAATAGAAATGAGGGAAAAAAATGAGTGATGTAATCATTGGCAGCGTTCTCTCAGCCCTTTCAACAGGTCTTGGCGCTTTAATTATTCTTTTTATGTCTGATTCCGTTACTCACCGGTGGCGGGATATATTATTAGCCTTTACTGCAGGGATCATGATGGCTGCCTCAACAATGGGGCTTATACCTGAAGCCCTGAATAATGGCGGATTCCTTCAGCTTTCAGTTGGCATATTTCTAGGAGTATTGACTCTAACTCTGCTAGAAAAGAATATACCTCATATTGATCTTCAGCATTCGAAAAAAGGGATTGAATTTGATGAGAAAGCGATGCTTATTATTTCCGCAATTACGCTTCATAATATTCCAGAGGGTTTGTCTGTAGGGGTCAGCTATGCTTCAAGTGTACAGGACACAGGTAATTTAATTGCTTTTGCCATCGGGCTCCAGAATGCCCCAGAAGGTTTTCTCGTTGCATTATTTTTAGTTAACCAAAAGATTAATAAATTTAAAGCATTTATTATTGCAACCTTGACAGGTGCAATTGAAATTGTAACTGGATTATTAGGCTTCTATCTAACTGCTTATGTGGATTTTCTAGTTCCATATGGATTATCATTTGCTGCAGGTGCCATGCTTTTTATCGTTTATAAAGAATTAATTCCTGAAAGTCATGGGGATGGGAATGAAAGAACCTCTACTTATTCATTTATAGTCGGACTGCTATTCATGATATTGCTAATTGACATCTTCTAAAAAAGGTATGATCAGATAAAAAAATCCCTAAGCCGTATCACTTACGGCTTAGGGATTTTTTTGGGAAAGCAGACGGAGTTCATTTATTAATTTATGAATGAGCTTGATACTTCCCTTCTATTAATTTCTCTCGCCAGGCTGTTATCAGCAGCTTTAAGGAAAATTTAATCTTTTTCTTCTGTTTCTTATCACTTTGTTTTTGCTGCTGATATTCAAAAATTAATTGATCAAGCTCCTCACTGCAGCGAATGGTGTATTCGCTTGTATATCCATGCTTTTTGGCAGAATCAATCATTCTTTCTCTCTTTTCCTGAATTTGGGTTAATATTTTTTGCCCCTTCTCCCCCATCTTTTTCCCCCATCCAATCCTGTTCTCTATCTCTACAAAATTATTCTACTTGAAGCATTATTACAAGAATTTGAATAAATGTAAATAGATTCGCAAAATTAGACAATCTTCTTAACGAATTAATTTTTTCGACATATTTCCACGTGAAAATAACGGATATTCTGACATAGAACAACAATTTTCTGGATGTTTCTTCAGTCACTTTTTTCGTTTTAACATGGTAAATAGATATGGAATACGCTCCCAACCCCCAATTCACTTTCTACTACTATGGATCCCTTATGTTCTTCAATAATTTTATATGTAACCATTAATCCTAATCCAGTTCCTTTTTCCTTTGTTGTAAAAAAAGGCTGACCTAGCTTTTTAATTTTATCACTGGGGATTCCAGCTCCTTCATCCCTTATTGAGATATGAATGCTTTGATCTGATGCTGACTCCATTAATACGGTTATTATTCCTCCTTTTGGCATCACCTCAATTGCATTTTTAATTAAATTGATAAATACCTTTTTCATTTGATTCGGCTCGCAAAAGATTAAAGGTAGTTCCTTTTCAAAGTAGGTCTGAATTTGTACATTATGTAACACAGCTTGAGCATTTAAAAATTCAACCGTCTCTTTCATAATTTCAATTATATTTTTTCTGATAAATTTAACTGCTTGAGGTTTGGCTAGGATCAAAAATTCATTAATAATTGAATCGATTCTCTTAAGTTCAGAAGAAATAATATTAAAATACATCGAGTGGTCCTCTTGGATGCTATCCTCTAATAATTGAATAAATCCTTTAAGGGCAGTCATCGGATTACGGATTTCATGTGCAATTCCAGCAGCAAGTTCTCCAACAACACTTAATGTATCTGACTTTTTGAGCTGTTCTTCCATTTCAAGCTTTTCGGTAATATCCTTAAAGGAGATTAAGCTTAGCTTCGAAAAAACATTATGTTTGGCTGAGAATTCAATGTAAATTTTCCGATCAGATGTTACGTTTATTTGGAGAACGCCATTTGCATAGCCGTTTTTCCTTACATTTTCAGAATGATGATACAATTCCTCTTTATTTACATTAAAATCTTCAATGATTTGAATGATAGATTGACCAATTAAAGATTTCCCTGGCAGATGAAGTATACTCATCCCAACTTGATTAATATCAACCACTTCATATTTTTCGTTCCATAGTATCATTCCTTCTAGAGCTTCCTCAAATACTTTACGGAATTTCAATTCACTCTCACGCAGTTCTTTTTCCATTTGATGTCGATCGGTTACATTGCGAAAAATAGTCATATGATAGCCATCTACTGAGTTAAGCTTAGCTGTAAACTCTAGTGACTTTATTTGCCCATTCGGCATTAAAAAATCAAGCTCATCCCGTATCGATCCCCTTTCCAAAAGCTGATTCACTATCCTCATAAAGTTAGAATTTTTCGGGTAGACAAAATCCTTAAGATTCTTCGTTAATAGTTCATCTTTGCTGCTTTCAAATATCCGGCATGCTGCTTCATTTACCTGAACAATCTTTCCATTTGCGGACCAAAATACAATTCCTTCTAGTGCCTCAATAAATAAATCCTTATATAAATCCTTGTTTATTTTCTCATTTATATTATTTTTTTTTATTGTTCGATCAAAGCCTTTCGATAAATTTCCATTATTCAAGGTCATGATTTTCCCCTCCTACTGGGTTCAGCGTCATTGACTACTTCTACAAATTCAGATAAAACCCTGCCAATAAAACGCAATTATCTATGAATTTATAAATGAAATAGAGGTACCCGGCATTTATAGCGGGCACCCCTATTGATTAAAGTTTAAATTTAGAAATCATGGAATTCAATTGATCTGCAAGCTCAGATAAGGAATTTGCATTGTCTGATATCTCTTCCATTGCATGATTGGTTTGTGTAATGGCAGCACTTGTTTGTTCAATTCCTGCTGCAGATTCCTCTGATACGGCAGCGATATTCTCAATCGATTGATTCATCAATGAGGAACTTTTCGATACTTGATCAAGGCTTTCAGAAATGTCGTTAATATTTCCGGACATCATATTAACTGCCTGATATATTTTTTTAAATGTTTCACCAGTTAATTGAATCTTTTCTGTTCCTTTTTCCACTTGTGTATATCCTGTCTGCAATGAAGAAACAACATTATTGGATTCTGTTTGAATGCCTTTAACAATCGTTGTAATGTCCTTAACAGACAAGGATACTTGCTCTGCTAATTTACGAACCTCATCAGCTACTACCGCAAAGCCCTTTCCATGTTCTCCCGCTCTCGCTGCTTCAATCGCAGCATTTAAAGCAAGTAAATTTGTTTGATTCGCAATATCATGAATTACCTGAACAAGCTTAGAAATTTTTTGCGTTTGCTCATCTAGTCCATTTACACGATTAACAGATGTCTTCATAATCTCATTAATAACGGTCATCTGTTCTTGTGATTCTGTCATGAGCGTATCTCCAGATTTCGTCATAGTGAGAACCTCAGTTGAAGCAGATTTAATCTTATACCCGCTTTTTGTCGCTTCCTCTACCTTCAACAAATAGTCATCCATCATTCTAGCCAACTCTGTTGCTGCACTCGCTTGATCCTCAGCACCGCTTGAGAGTTCCTGCATGGTAGATGCACCTTGCTGGCTAGCAGCACCGACCTCATTTGCAGCAATATTTAATTCACTGCTTTTCTCAGTAACATAATTTGATACCGCTGAGATTTCTTGAATCATCGATTGGAGTCTTTCCTTCATTGAGTTTGTTGCTTTGCTCAATTCAGCAATTTCATCGTTTCCATCATATTCTATAGCATCTACATTTAAATTGCCTGCTGCAATTTCATTAGATAGATGAACGATATGCCCCAGTTTAGTCGAGATAATTCTCCCAATAAATAGGATGCTGGCAATTCCAAGTCCAGCAGAAATTAAAATGGATATGCCTAGTACAATTAATGTTAAAATGAGTCTTCCTTTAGCAGAGCTAATCGCTTCTTCCTGATCAAACTTTAATGTGTCACTTAAAGAGTCTAACTTCACTACTGTTTCAGCAATCTTATCATCTGCTTGAAGCTTACCAAGCCGATATTCCCTGACATGCTGCAGCTTTACTTTTGGTTCAATGACCTCATAAAATAGTCGGTTAATTTCATCATCATTTTTACTAATTTCATTTAACAATTGTTTGTTTTTGTTAGAAGTCAATGCTGGTGTGATTTCTTTTTTTAATTCATTAAATTTTTTTGTTAGTTCATCAAAATTCTTTAGGTGCTTTGGATTCGAATCAATTATGAAGTTACCTATCGTACTTCCTTTGTAATGGAAGATTGCAGTGGCTTCGGTAATTTTAATTGCCTTCTCACCCGTTTCTTCAACAGAATCCATTTGTGAATTAGCAATACTTAATAGCCCAAATGTAATAATGGTAGAAATAGAAAAAAGTCCAATAGTAATAAATAAAGCCACTCCATACTTCTGTCCAAGTTTCAGTTTTTTCCAAATATTTAACTGTGTAATTGCCCTGATTGGACTTTTACTTGTTGTCCCCTTCGTCCTTTTTGACCTCTTTGTATTCTTCTTTTTTACCCCTTTCACTCGTTTGCCCTCCTTAATCACTGTTGAAATTATAGTTCGATAGAGCTAAAATATGTAAAGATATGAAACATTTATACTATTTTATTATCTTATTATAATTCAAACAATTATACTTTTGAAGGTATTTATTGTTTTTATATTCCAATAGAAAAAAAGCAAAGTACAAGTACCCTGCTTTTTTACCTAGGCATTATAAAAATGGACTATTATTTTTGGCTAGGAGCCGCTGCCATCTGTATTCAATTTCCTCTTCTAGTTCAGCTAAAAGCTCGCTGTTTTCCTCTTTTAATAAATGCTTTGTTTTCCCCATATATTTCAGCCATTCAGATAGCGGAACCCTCTTCTTCTTCTCATCCGGATTATACGTAATCGCTGTGATTCCTTCTTCTACCTCATATAGCGGGAAGAAGCAAGCGTTCACAGCCGCTTCAAGGATCTTTTCTCCATAACGATCCTCAGATTTCCAGTTCAACGGACAAGTAATAAGTATTTTCCCGTAAACCGTACCGACATTTTGCGCATACCATTGTGCCTTTGCTGCTTTTTTAATTAAGTCTTGAGGAAATGCCTCTGCACCTGTAAAAACATAAGGAATATTTGTTGCTGCCATAATTTGAGCAGTGTCTTTATGGTGGAAGCTTTTCCCCTTCTGTGTCTTCCCCACATTGCTTGTGCTCGTCATATGTCCCTTTGGTGTAGAATAAGACATTTGCGAGCCTGTATTCATATAGCCTTCATTATCATATTCCAGCATGATTAATTTATGGTTTCTTAATGCGGTGCCAATCGCAGAGCCCATACCGATATCCATCCCGCCATCTCCTGTCACCATGACAAAGGTAGCATCATCAGACACTTTGATCTCCCCACGCTCTTTTAATTCAAAAAATGCTTCAACCGTTCCAGATAATGTTGCTGCACCATTTTGGAAAAGGTTGTGGATCATCGTTTGTTTATGTGACGTATATGGATAAGCAGTCGTTGTCACATATGCACATCCTGTTTGATACAAGACGACGACATCTCCTTCGATGCCTTTAAAGAATAGCTCTAATCCAGTAAAAATGCCGCAGCCTGGACATGCACCATGCCCTGAAGCAATTCTCTTCGGTTTTGAAGTAAGTGACCGTATCGGTGGAATCTTTACCTTTAACTTATTTGTTTCTGGATCCTTTTCTACATGGATCAATCCTGATTTATATATATCCCCATGATGAGGAGTGATAACAGGTTTTAATATCTTCTCTTGATTGCCAGGTATATGACCAAAATAATCAAATGGCTTTTCGGCATAGCCTATTTCCATTGACTCGATGGCGTCTTTAAAGAAAAGCTCTGCGTCGTCTGCATAAAAATCCTTGCCTCCTAGTCCAAAAACTCGGCTTAGTACAATTGTTTTGTTATTTTTATCATCCTGTAAGGCCGATTTTACTTCATGTGTTAAATTCGGACCGTTCCCGCCATACGAATCCGCTCTTTCTCCTATCAGCAAGGATTTTACATTCTTTAATGCCTCACGAATCTCCTTAGCAGGAAAAGGACGAATAATGTTGGGGCTAATCACTCCAGCTTTAATGCCCTGTTTTCTTAGCTGATCAACAACATCCTTTGCTGTTTCGGCAGCAGAATTTAATAAGAACAGAGCAACCTCTGCATCTTCCATCCCATATAAATCTAAAACAGGGTATTCACGTCCTGAAATCTTGGCATAATCCGCCGCGATTTCTTTAAAAACATCCCCCGCAGCATACATCGCTTCAGACTGCTGGAAGTGATTATTCATTAAGTCTTCCCCGTTCATATGGGCACCAATTGTTACAGGCACCTTCGGATCACGGGCAAAATTATAATCAGTTGGACATTCCCCTACAAATTGCTGAACAACCTCCCGATCTTTAAAATAATGTACTTTCCTTTTTTGATGAGAAGTAAAGAAGCCATCATAGGCTACGATTACTGGCAGACGAACTTTTGCATGCTCGGCAATTTTCAATGCCATAATATTCATATCATAAACAGCTTGAGGTGTTCTTGCTGTAAGTATGACCCAGCCCGTATTCAAAGCATAATACAAATCGGAATGGTCGCCGCGGATATCTAAAGGACCACTGACTGCACGAGTGACTAAATTCATCACCATTGGGTAACGTGTTCCTGCCTGAACTGGAAGCTGTTCAAGCATATACATAAACCCATTCGCACTCGTAGCATTAAAAACCCTTGCCCCTGTCGCCGCAGCTCCATAGCAAATTCCTGCTGAGCCATGCTCGCCATCTGCAGGGATTAACTTAATATTATGTTCACCGCGGGCCTTCATTTGGTCTAAATATTGTGCGACCTCTGTTGAAGGAGTAATCGGAAAATAGCCCATGATGTGATAATTAATTTGTGCAGCAGCCATTGCAGCCATTTCATTTCCGCTTTCAAAGGTCGTTAGCTGTTCAGCTTGATTGATTACCTTCAACTCTTTCTCCGTCATTGCCATTACAGTACCCCTCCTGCTACGTAAGGAAAGTTATGTTTTACTCGATGGGATTCTGCATAGCCAATTGTTTCTCTTAAATCACTTAATGCAGTCGTTGGACATGCCTCCACACACTTCAAACAACCCTTACAATATTGATAGTCAATTCCCTTTAAGAACATTTGCTTTCTGCCCCTTTTATCCTCTCCTTCTTCCCAGACGAAGCAAAGATCCGGACAAACAGTATCACACGCCGCACAGTTAATGCATTGCTCGATTTCAAACTTTGGCAGAAAACCTTGTCTAGAACCGCTTAGATCCTTTAATACGCTATTTGCCTGCGCCGTAATGACTCCACCGATTTCCTGTGTTTCATATCCGAGAATTGGCATAGGACGTGAAAAAGACTTCCCTTGGGCATCTTCCGGTGTTTCATATGTTTTAAATTGAACTTCATTATATCCGCGTTCAAAGGTCCTGATATTAGGATCTACTAAATGCGGATACTTTTTTTCAAATGTCTTGCGTATAACATTTTTCATTGATTCGGGATCAAGAAAATCGCAAATACGGAATAGTGCACCAAGCATTGCCGTATTCACCTTCGTCTTCTCTTCAACAGCAATTTGCAAGGCATCTATGATCGCTAATGTCCCATACTCTAATTTCAAATCTCTCTTTATCTCATCAAAATTACGTGTGGAATTCACTAATAATATTCCATCTGGAGCTAAACCGCTCACAACATCTACTGTTTTATACAGGGCTTCATGAAATACGCCAACAACATGCGGCTGCTCAATCGGACTATGTGCACGAATCTCCACAGAAGAATCACAAAAGCGAATAAAGCTTTTAACTGGAGATCCCTTCTTTTCAGATCCATATGAAGAAAAATTTGAACCATTTAATCCAAGTCCAAGTACACCTGCTTCTGCAAGCATCTTTCCAGCTAAATTCGCTCCAAGCCCCCCTATTGATTCCAATCTAATTTCAAAAAAACCAAGTTCGTTTTTCTTAGGTAAGATTGACATATATTCTCCCTCCCGCTATTTCCTTTGGTATTTATTAACTATCAGAATTTATAGCCACAAATTCTGAGCGCATAAGAAAAAATAAGGCACTAACCTAACCGAATGGCTTAGTAATTACAAAATTTATCTTATACAGGTTGACAAATAATCCCCAATTTTCATTTTAGGGGAAGGGTTCGTATTCTGCTGTGACAAATGTCAATTATTTCACAGAAAATTTGAAACAGATTAAATTTATGATTAAAAATCACTGTATTAATAAGATTTGAAAACGCATTCTCAATTATATAACAGATTTCTTCATGTACTATAACAGGTAAAAAACTCTGCATAATTGGAACGTTATGGTTCAATTTCCACTTATTAAATGGTCAAATTTTGTTTCATACGTGATAATGTGGGTATGTAAAATGAAAGGGTATCTTTTATAGGGGGCTATAAAAGAGGTGGATTTATGAAGCAACGTGATTATTACTTTGATAATGCAAAATTTATTTTGATTTTCTTTGTGGTTTTTGGCCATTTTTTACGTTCCTATATTGGAGAAAGCGAAACGATTTACACATTATATAAGGTCATTTATACCTTTCACATGCCAGCATTTATTCTCGTTTCAGGTTATTTTGCAAAAGGCTTTCACAAAATGGGGTATTTGCCTAAGATCGCAAAGAAGCTTATTTTGCCATATATTATCTTTCAATTAATCTATTCGATATTTTATTATTTTTTATATGACAAGTCTGATTTTCAAGTAGACCCGCTTACACCGCATTGGTCTTTATGGTTTTTAATCAGCTTGTTTTTCTGGAATCTTCTCCTTCCGCTCTTTGCAAAATATAAGGCGGTCTATTCTTTAACAGCTGCGTTATTTATTGGACTAGCAGTAGGATATTTTGATTCCATTGCCAATTATTTAAGCCTATCAAGAACCTTTGTATTTTTTCCGTTATTCTTACTAGGCTATTTTATGAAAAAAGATTATTTTTACTCACTATTAAAACCAAAAATTAAAGTGGCTGCAGTCTGTATATTAGCAGTAGTTTTTGTAGGCTTTTATCTATTCCCAGAAATTAATTATGAATGGCTGCTTGGTTCAAAGCCATATTCAGAATTGGAAGTAACATCCATACGTGCTGTTTTTACTAGATTCGGATTTTATCTATTAAGCTTGATCATGGTATTTACCTTCTTCACGCTCGTTCCCAGAAAACAATATTTTTTCACTAATCTTGGGAAAAACACCCTGTACGTTTATTTATTGCACGGTTTTTTCATACGAGTATTCAGGGAAAGCGAAGTACACAATTACTTTACAAAGCCAGAAAACTTCCTATTGCTCGCATGTGCATCGTTATTGCTTTCCTTACTGTTATCAAGCAAATATATTACATCTTTTGCTCAGCCAATTATTGAATTAAGAATGTCAAAATTGAAAAGCTTAATAATTAAAGGACAGTCAATTTTACGCTTTTATCGAAAAAAATTGTTAAATTAATGATTCAAGGACGCATCATCTGCGTCCTTTTTTTCCTTCAATCGAAATAATTGACTAGATAGGAAAAGTGGGTTTATAATAAATTTTGTTGTCTTATTATTACATTAATCTATGTCCCAGTAGCTCAGTAGGATAGAGCGACAGCCTCCTAAGCTGTAGGTCGTAGGTTCGATTCCTATCTGGGACGCTAAATAAGAGACCGCCAACTCCTTGATATATAAGGAGTTGGCGGTCTCTTCATTTTAGAAACATATGTTCTTGATGGCAGTTAAAATGGGATATGGTATGTATTCAAATTTTGTTTATGATTACTTGAAATATTGTCCTCAAAGTAGGTGCAAGGTACATTAGATTCTTTCAAAATTTCATAATCTCGCTTTGTTACCTTCCTAGCTTCTGTAACTTCGTTCAAAATGCCATTTGCGCCTGAACCTGTGTTTTTCCAGTGGCAAGGATGGAGTTCGATTTCTCTTACGCTCATTATTTTCCTCTCCTTATTTAAAATGAAAAGACTGCCCGATTGGACAGCCTGAAAAAATTGTATAAGAAAAAAACTACCTAAAATAAGGTAGGCAAAAAATTAGATATCAGCATTTTCAATCGTTACTGTGACTGTTGAATCTTTCCCACTCTCAGTTGCATCCCCTTTTACAGTGATAGTGCCATGACCTGTATCATTAGTAATGGTACCAGTTAGCATTAGTCGAATTTGACTATCTGAAGTTCCAAAATGAACATAGCCTGAAATGGAAAGCCCACTTAAATCACCTGTAAATTCTACATTCGTGTATTTAAATGGTCTTACAAAAGTATCGTTGCTTAATGTTAATTCAATAACTAATTGGTTATTTACATCATATGAACCTTCTTCAAAAGAGGCTTTATCAATGGTCAACGTTATTACTGGTGGTTCGCTATTCTCGTCTTATCCTTATCTTTATCTCGGTTTATAACGAGCCTTCACCAAACAGGCGACTTTCATCGCATTCGGCGATCCGTCAGCAATAGACCTTTTTTCTTATTTCCCCACTACTATTGTAAAGTAAAAACCTTAAGTTTAGTCAAAGTATTTACCTTTCCTCTCGTATATCCATTTTTCTTAATTCAGCCTCACACTTTACTAGTTATGGTATCACAAAATCTTAATCCAACTAATCTATTAAAGTCATGCTTTACTAGTATAATTCCATTATTTTGAAATGGCATTATGTAAAATTGTAAATGAGTTTTATTAAGTATCCATTTAACATATGTTTTTTGTGATTTATTCTTGAATGAGAATGTTGAGGTTGCTAAGATGCTTCTAAAATTAGGAGAATCGTTTTTTATTTTGGAAATAATGATCGAGTTGCTAAAATCCCGTTTAAATATTTGATGCTCCTTATCAATAAGATACGTCGTCATAGTCTCCTGAATTTGTTATTTTGGAAAATTTGTTAATATATTCAAATCTCCTTATCTATATTATTTATTTAAGACTTTTAGGATTCAAGGCAAATTTCTGTGAAAATGATATTATCTTACTAAACTATCATTAAGTTCACTTAAATTTCGTATTGCGATCAACTCGTAAGCACTTATCACATTTCCATTACTTTTATACTTTTAATCAATATTTTTAGTCTTTTTTACCCTAGTTTTTTCGTGTTATAATACAAATGTCCTAATGTTTAAAGGCAAGGAGTTTGTTATGAAAAAACTAGTTGATCCAATTGAGCATTTTGAAAAATTGTTACAAAAATATCCAGATGAAATAAAGAATACATATGAATTTTATTCCTTTTTCAAAAAATTACCTTTGGCTAATCAAACCTTTGATTATGTTCCTATCATTGAGTTAGGTACTATCTTCAAGTATAAAAAGCCTAAAATCTTCTTTGAAATGCGGAAATTTTCAAGGAAAAGTTCTGTTATTGATCTTATAACTTCTTCTGAAACGGATTTACAGAGTGCGATAGACATAATTAACAAATTGAAAAATCAATAATCTCCTTTTATGTCACATTTTTTGACGTAAATACTTTACTAAAATTAAATTTAATTCTTAAGTCATAGAGCTAATCTCCCCTTATAATAGAGCTCCCAGGGTAAGTCACCAATCCTTTACTCAACGCACTCCTTGCCCTGGAAACATGGTGCTTATTTAGTTAACTACGAATAGTCTTTTTCTACATGACTGACAATAAGCGTATTTGCTAAATTTATATTTCAAACTATCGTGCATGTCTGAATTTTTTTCTTCATCATAATTTCCATCGAAAGAAAATCTTGTTTCACTATTCCCTCTTATTTGCGTTTTTAAATAATACCCTTCGTATGAACTGCAATGAGGACATTGTTTCATTGTTTTTCCTTCATGTTAACTCAGTCGTTATATTAGATACTTTATCTTTTTTCTCTTTTTACATAAAAGAACTATATTTGTAAAAAATAAGTATTATTTTCTGTAGGGACTGATAACTCTATGACACATAAAAAAGAAAAAACGATAATAATCTCATCATTAGTTGTTACTTCTTTTCTAATAGTTCTATTTGTACCAAAAGACAAGGTGCGTGAAGCACAACTAATATTTTTTTTCAAACAAGTATTAACTTGGTTATTTGGTCTAATAGTAGTCGAAATGGGACTGATAAAATATCCTTATCGACTTTTTTTTAAAAGAGCTAGTAAATCAAGTTTTAGTTTTGAGTACTTTATTTATCCTGCACTTAGTGTATTGTTTAATCTCCATTATCCTGAAAAAAGTAAGCTATTAATAAAGATTTTATTTAATGCTTTATATCCATCAATAATAACTTTGTTAGAAATGGTTGCTTTAAAATATATAAATGTCAACCTAAACATGTACATAATTGATCGTTTAAATATGTACAAAATTACTCGGGCTCTTTCGCAAGATGATTCTTTATTCGATAAGATTCTCCAACAATACTAACTACCGTTGCATGGTGTAAAACACGATCTAAGATCGCATTAGCTAGTTTGGAATCCTGAAATATTTCGTCCCAAGACTTGAAATTGATATTGGTGGTTAGGATAGTACTTCTTTTTTCGTACCTGAAATCGATTAGTTGAAAGAATAATTTTGCATCTTCAGCATCAATAGGCAAATATCCGATTTCATCGATAATAAGCAGCTTATACTTGGTATAATGTTTCAACCTTGCTTCTAATCGATTTTCAATTTTAGCTCTTTTTAATTGTTGTAGTAAATCATGACATTTAATAAAATAGGTACTTGTTCGTTTTTTGGCAGCGGCTATTCCAATTGACGTTGCTAAATGAGTTTTTCCTACACCACTAGGTCCTAAAAAGATAATGTTTTCCTTCTCTTCTATGAAACGCAAAGTAAGAAAATCAAGTATTTGTTGTTTATTAATGGATGGTTGAAAATCAAAATCAAATTCATTTATTTCCTTAAGGTGGGGAAATGCCCCCACCTTTACCATGGAATGCATCATGTTCTTCTCACGAACATCGATCTCATAGTTTGTAAGTTTTACGAGTGTCTCCACGAAGGATACCTGATTGCCTACACTATAGTCGATGGTTTCACTTAAATGCTGGATCATTTGCTTGAGTTTCAAATATTCAAGATTTTGCACTAACTGTTGGTAAGAATTATTCATTTTTATACACATCTCCAATTGCCTCTAGATTTTTCTTTGCCAATTCATCAATATCAGGATAGTAGGGAAGAGCTCTACTGAGCTCATCTTTGTAGTGTTCTTCCTTGTAATTGATTTTTTGATGACTTATTTTGTGTTGGACAATTAACTCCGTGTTATAATAAATGAATAATTGATCATCATATGCTTGTAAACCAACTGTCTTTCCTCGATACTCAGCTGGAACTGAGTATTGATTGGATTTATAGGATACCATGTTGGATGAATTTACTTTTACTAGTGTATGGTTGATTCTGTAAGAATCTCTTATTTGTTGCCGTGGTAGGGGCAGTAAGAGATTCTTTTCTCGTTTTAAGGCTAAAATCGGTATTTTTCCAGTCCCCTGATGATAACTATTATTGATTCTTTCTCCGAGTTGCTGTACATACTTGTGAAGTTCTTCTAAACTAAGTTTCCCTTGATAGGCATAGATTTCGTCAAGATATTTCATGGGTGATTCTATTTTCCCTTTTGTTCTTGGCCTTCCTGCGATACAAGGATGTACTTTGAATCCGAAGTCTTCTGCAAATTGAGCGAAACGTTTATTCACTTTCCCTTTGAAATGTTTCGTCCTCGCATCATCCATTATAGTTGCCATATTATCAGTCATGATTTTCTTTGGAACGCCCCCGATAGCTTCAAAGGCTTCTGTCAAAAATGAAAATAGTACACTTTGTGACTTCGATATACTCATATAAAAAGTACGAAATCTTGAAAAAGAAAGTAATAAGACAGCTACGTTGATATAAACAATTTCTCCATCTTTCGTTTCATACCGAAGGTTTTCCTTCCAATCCAGCTGTGCCTGTTCCCCAGGCGGTGTTTCATATCGAATACTAGACGGTGTTGGATTCGTTCTCTTTCCTTCACTAAAATAAGATTGGAACTCCGGCTTACTTTGGATGTATCTACGAAATGATGAAGCTGCACAATCTAATCCATGATTATCTTTTAGGTATTGCCATAGCACTCTTTTGTAATAAAATACTTGTTTTGATTCTTTTGATAAGAGGAGTGAAATAACTCCGTAGAACTTATCAAATTTCGAAGTTTTATTCTTGGTTTTCTTTGGAGTAAACCCATTAAGGTACTTTTCAATGGTCCTCCGGTCCACATTTAATTCCCTAGCTAATTGACTCTTATTAATTCGCATATTTAAATTCTCCATCAGTATTTTTAGTTTCGGTAAGTCTGTAAGACTATTAATCTCAAAATCTGTCTGGATATTCAACGCTATGTACATACTAATCACCTCAAGATTAGTATGAAA
This sequence comes from Cytobacillus massiliigabonensis, assembly GCF_900199725.1. Lineage (GTDB taxonomy): Bacteria > Bacillota > Bacilli > Bacillales > Cytobacillaceae > Cytobacillus > Cytobacillus massiliigabonensis. The sequence goes on from NZ_LT904902.1 coordinate 381,135, forward strand.
AACCGAGTCAAAACTGTACACCTTTATTTAATCATTTTTGTACATATTTAAATTAGCATTTGTAAAATACACTAGACTTATTAAATATGGAGAAAATTGGACCTGGTATTGGAGTTTTATCACTATGTTTATAACCAACTACATATCACGTCTGCATTTCAAATGGTTCTACAAAAACCAACATACCAAGAAAGTAAGTCAGTAAGCCTTTATTATTGATGAAAAAGTCTTTTGCTTTATCTGCTTAAACTACCTTTTTATAACAAGGTAGTTTTTTTAAACAGCTTTCTCCTCAGTTTCATAAATCTTTGTTAAATTTTGGGTTTTAACACTCAATAGAATATGTTAACCTTATACTATAATTGTTTACATATATACGAGGAGGTTTTTATGAATAACAAATTTAGATCTATTATCTCTGTCACTACAGCATTATTATTTTTTATTCTGGTTTTTATGAACTTTATAGGCTATTGGTCTGCTAACTCATTTATTCAAATCCTATTTTTCTTCATAATGGTAATTTCAATTTTTAATGCAGGATTCGAAATTAGTAAATATCAAAAACTAAGGAGCTGATCGGATATCCGATTAGCTCTATTTTTTTCAACAGTAAACTAAAGTAGCCACGAACTTTTATCTCACGCACGTTCATTCCTCCTTTAAAGAATCCTATTAATCCTTTTAATCACTCTATACATTTCAAACTTCCAACTGTAAAATATTTCTAAGAGGTGAATGAGTTGAAAAAGTTTCTTGGTTTTTCTTTATTGGTACTAATAATTATTTTCTTATTAATAGGTAAAATAGACTCAGGTTTAATAGTTTGTTATGCTGCCATTTTCATATACAATGCCGATTTGGCTGTTATTAATCTTCGAAGGAAAAATTTTTGGCTATCTATATTTCACATAGCACTATCTGCTGGATTTTTATACCTTTTTATTTCAGCTTTATTCTAGGAAACACTATATAAAATTAGTTTGCTGCTAATCCCTTAAACTTGTTAGCTCCAGCTGCTTGATACAATACACCGTGCTTTTTGCTATATGGATTTTCTTTTCGGATATCTTGCTTGGATACGCCTTCTTCATAGATGACAATTACTTGTAGAAGTCGTAGGTTCGATTCCTATCTGGGACGCTAAAGAAGAGACCGCCAAATCCTTCATACATAAGGAGTTGGCAGTCTCTTCATTTCAGAAACATATGTTCTTGATGGCATTTAAAAATGGGATATGGTAGCGGATTTTTCTTTTTATGATTTTACACCGAATTTCCGACTTGTTGAGAACATTTAGTATTAATGGAGAAACTTGAATAAGTTCATAGCCTAAGCCGGTATTTTGAATCATTTCCATGCTCTTTATGCACTGCCATACATTAAGTAGAAAATATTCCCCCTCCTCTCTGATTTCCCGATTTTCAGATGCCTCTTTACCCGTAACGAGAAGGAAATCAAAAATAAACGTCTTTATCTTTGATCTGAAACAGTTGCATTATTATTTGCAGCTTGCAATGCAGGAATATCATTATATGGAGGACCAAATGTTGTACCTAGAAATAGAACAATATCAAACTCATTCGGAGGAACTCCCCATGAGTTTCCATTGAATGTTGTAAAAGCGCGGTCTACTAAGAATCCGCCCTTAGTGTTATAAACAACATTGTTATTTATCGCTCCTGTTGTATTCGGATTAATATACACCCCGCTCCTCAAGGAATAGAAAGTATTGCCTTGTAAGTATATATTTGAAACCCCATTTTGAGAAACAACAGCCCGGTTGACAACCCATCCTGACATAGGCAATGGTTGTAGAGGACCAAAGATTGTATTGTTAACAAGACTTACGTTGTGTCCGCCAACTTGAATAAATTCTCTCGCATACGGAACATCACTAGTTATAGTTAACCCATTAACCGTCATGCCACTAGCCGATATTAATAAAGGAATTATGGATGCTTGCAATAAAAGCATAGGGTTGTTCTCACCCAGTAAAGTGATTCCTACTTTATTAACATTTATTTGGACAGTTAATGGATAGGTGCCTTCTAAAATGTGGACTGTCCCTCCGACGTTAACTGCTGTTACTCCTTGTGAAATTGTTCCAAATGGATTTGCTCTACTTCCGTTTCCTCCTATCGAATCTGCTCTTACATATATGTTGTTAGGATCTATTACTTGATTGATTTCATTATTTAACGCATCTTGGACACTTGATACAGTTGGATAACCTAATACTGGTCGGTTATCTATTAATCTTTGTAAAACTTCATCCTGTTGAGGTATTGCAAGTACATTAAAAGCCGTAAGATCAAGACTAAGTTGTGGATTTTCAATTGCTGCACGCATTTCAATTATAGTTTGTGCTGCATTGACAGCTGCTAATGCTGGATCGGGTAATGTAGATGGACCAATTCTTATAATCATGATTGATGAACTTATATTGACCTGGCTGCCGCCTGCTGAATTATCCAATGTGATTGATCCAACACTGGTGTGGTTCCGCACTCGTAATATGTCTCCTGCAGCTGCTGAAATCATAGTCATTCCTATATTGCTTTCAGATATCCCTTCGGTTCCATAGATACTGCCAGGTACTACTACATCATTTTGAAAGAGAGCAAATTGGTTAGCTGATTCTCCATTAATGACAAACCATACTGCATAAGTACCCTCATTTTCTACAGTTATTGGCGCTGTACCTACACTGTGAGTAATACCTAGTAAAGCACTATTTGTACTAAAAGGAATATCTCCTTGTGTGAGAATGTTTTGACTTCCTGTATTATAGATATAACCATAACTTGAAGCAATTTCTGGTCCCGGTGGTCCCATTGGACCTTGTTCCCCCTGCAGTCCCTGTGACCCTGTTTGTCCTTGTTCCCCTTGCAGCCCCTGTGGTCCCGTTGGTCCTTGTTCTCCCTGTAACCCTTGTGGTCCCGTTGGTCCTTGTTCTCCTTGTAACCCTTGTGGTCCTACTGGTCCTTGTTCCCCCTGCAGTCCCTGTGGTCCTGCTGGTCCTTGTGGTCCAGGAGGACCGATGGTATGTCAACACTAAACTAGACAATTTTTTTAAGGTGTCTATGTTTGTACTCAATTGGGCTTTCATATCCAAGGGTTCCATGAATTCGTAAGTTATTAAACCAGTGAACATAGTCCTGTAATTCCCTTGTTAATTCTTCTAAGCTACTAAAATGTCTGCCCTTCACAAACTCTGTTTTGATGATTTTAAATGTTGCTTCAGCTACTGCATTATCATACGGGCAGCCCTTCATACTTAAGGATCGTTGGATATTAAAAGTCTTTAAAGCATCATCAATCAAATTGTTTTTAAACTCATTTCCACGATCCGTATGAAAAAGCTGTATCTTATTAAGATCGACTTTGATAGAAGCTAACGCACGATAAACGAGTAATGCATCTTTATTTGGCCCTGTACTAAAACCGACGATTTCCCGATTAAAGAGATCGACAAAGACACATACGTAGTTCCATTTTTGATTGACTCTTACGTACGTTAAATCGCTAACGATTGTAGTCATTTCTTGTTCCTGTGCGAATGCACGATTTAGTTCATTTGTTTGTTCTGATTCATTACAGGATTTTGTATGTGGTTTAAATTGAGCGATTGTGTATGAAGAAACGAGACCCTGCTCCTGCATGATGCGCCCAATTCTTCGCCTGGAAACAATATGACCGCGCTTTTTTAATTCTACTTTGATTTTACGTGTTCCATAGTTCTGACGGCTTGCGTGAAAAATATCGATTACATCAGAGGTAACGGGATCCTCCGATACTCTTTCTTTTGCTTCATAATAATAAGTACTTCTAGGGATTTGCAGGACTTTGCACATTGCTGATATCGAGTATTTGTGTTGATTATTCTTAATTACATTTACTTTCGTCCTAGTATCAGCGCGGCTTGCTTTAAAATGTCATTTTCCATTTCTAGTTGCTTGTTTCTTTTTCGGAGTTCCATCAATTCTTTTTGTTCATCTGTTAAATTATCTTTCTCCTTAAAAGAACCTGATTTTTGACTCTGACTCACCCACTTGTCTAAAGATGAAGGAGTAAGATCATATTCACGAATAATCTCTTTTCTTGGTTTTCCATTTTGGTACAGCTGCACGATCTGTTGCTTGAAATCTTCAGTAAATGTTCGGCGTTCTCTTTTAGTCATGTAGATTCTCCTCAAATGTGTTATTTGTAGTCTACTTGACCTTAAAAATTCTGTCCAACTAAGTGTAGCCTATCCANTTTCATTATTTAACGCATCTTGGACACTTGATACAGTTGGATAACCTAATACTGGTCGGTTATCTATTAATCTTTGTAAAACTTCATCCTGTTGAGGTATTGCAAGTACATTAAAAGCCGTAAGATCAAGACTAAGTTGTGGATTTTCAATTGCTGCACGCATTTCAATTATAGTTTGTGCTGCATTGACAGCTGCTAATGCTGGATCGGGTAATGTAGATGGACCAATTCTTATAATCATGATTGATGAACTTATATTGACCTGGCTGCCGCCTGCTGAATTATCCAATGTGATTGATCCAACACTGGTGTGGTTCCGCACTCGTAATATGTCTCCTGCAGCTGCTGAAATCATAGTCATTCCTATATTGCTTTCAGATATCCCTTCGGTTCCATAGATACTGCCAGGTACTACTACATCATTTTGAAAGAGAGCAAATTGGTTAGCTGATTCTCCATTAATGACAAACCATACTGCATAAGTACCCTCATTTTCTACAGTTATTGGCGCTGTACCTACACTGTGAGTAATACCTAGTAAAGCACTATTTGTACTAAAAGGAATATCTCCTTGTGTGAGAATGTTTTGACTTCCTGTATTATAGATATAACCATAACTTGAAGCAATTTCTGGTCCCGGTGGTCCCATTGGACCTTGTTCCCCCTGCAGTCCCTGTGACCCTGTTTGTCCTTGTTCCCCTTGCAGCCCCTGTGGTCCCGTTGGTCCTTGTTCTCCCTGTAACCCTTGTGGTCCCGTTGGTCCTTGTTCTCCTTGTAACCCTTGTGGTCCTACTGGTCCTTGTTCCCCCTGCAGTCCCTGTGGTCCTGCTGGTCCTTGTGGTCCAGGAGGACCGATGGTATGTCAACACTAAACTAGACAATTTTTTTAAGGTGTCTATGTTTGTACTCAATTGGGCTTTCATATCCAAGGGTTCCATGAATTCGTAAGTTATTAAACCAGTGAACATAGTCCTGTAATTCCCTTGTTAATTCTTCTAAGCTACTAAAATGTCTGCCCTTCACAAACTCTGTTTTGATGATTTTAAATGTTGCTTCAGCTACTGCATTATCATACGGGCAGCCCTTCATACTTAAGGATCGTTGGATATTAAAAGTCTTTAAAGCATCATCAATCAAATTGTTTTTAAACTCATTTCCACGATCCGTATGAAAAAGCTGTATCTTATTAAGATCGACTTTGATAGAAGCTAACGCACGATAAACGAGTAATGCATCTTTATTTGGCCCTGTACTAAAACCGACGATTTCCCGATTAAAGAGATCGACAAAGACACATACGTAGTTCCATTTTTGATTGACTCTTACGTACGTTAAATCGCTAACGATTGTAGTCATTTCTTGTTCCTGTGCGAATGCACGATTTAGTTCATTTGTTTGTTCTGATTCATTACAGGATTTTGTATGTGGTTTAAATTGAGCGATTGTGTATGAAGAAACGAGACCCTGCTCCTGCATGATGCGCCCAATTCTTCGCCTGGAAACAATATGACCGCGCTTTTTTAATTCTACTTTGATTTTACGTGTTCCATAGTTCTGACGGCTTGCGTGAAAAATATCGATTACATCAGAGGTAACGGGATCCTCCGATACTCTTTCTTTTGCTTCATAATAATAAGTACTTCTAGGGATTTGCAGGACTTTGCACATTGCTGATATCGAGTATTTGTGTTGATTATTCTTAATTACATTTACTTTCGTCCTAGTATCAGCGCGGCTTGCTTTAAAATGTCATTTTCCATTTCTAGTTGCTTGTTTCTTTTTCGGAGTTCCATCAATTCTTTTTGTTCATCTGTTAAATTATCTTTCTCCTTAAAAGAACCTGATTTTTGACTCTGACTCACCCACTTGTCTAAAGATGAAGGAGTAAGATCATATTCACGAATAATCTCTTTTCTTGGTTTTCCATTTTGGTACAGCTGCACGATCTGTTGCTTGAAATCTTCAGTAAATGTTCGGCGTTCTCTTTTAGTCATGTAGATTCTCCTCAAATGTGTTATTTGTAGTCTACTTGACCTTAAAAATTCTGTCCAACTAAGTGTAGCCTATCCACGATTAATCTTGGCAACTTTGGCGGTTTTGAACCTGGACTAAGTGGACAGCACCTCTGAAAAGGTTGGTTATTGTTAGCCATAATAATCACCTCATAAACTTATTTTATAAAATATGTTTGTGAGTATGATAAGGATTGGACAACTATTAAATTTCACTAGTTAGCTTTCTTTTTAGGCAGTATTGCTCCGGTATTTCCTTTAGACTTTCAATCCCCTCAACCATTTAAGGATGAGTGTTTTCATCAACAATCTTTAGTTTTTTTGCTTCTTGCTTTATCAAAAATTAGGAGACGGTGATATGAAAATTTACACTATTCAAGATTTCAATCAATAGTAAAAAATTCATTTGTAAATTCTTTAATTTATAAAGGACATTGTTATTTCTTGACGAATAAATACAAATTAACTGAATAAAAAGGAGGTTTCATAGTGAAAAAATTTATTCCACACATTGCAACCTTAGAAATTCCTGTAACGAACCTACAAAAATCTCTCGAGTGGTACTTAGATATCTTTGAATTAAAAATTCATTTTAAGGGCGAGAAAAACGCCATGTTAATTTTCGAATCCAAAGGAGTGCCATCAATTTTTTTAGTTGAAACCGAAGAACAACAATGTTTATCATTTAAAAATACTAATAATGAGATTGTACATAGTGTTATTGATTTCTACTCACCTTCATTATCTGATTTTTACGCATGGTTGAAAGAAAAGAATGTCGAAGTTGGAACGTTGAATATTGATCCAAACCATGGGTTTGGCGGATTCGGTTTCAAGGATCCTGATGGCAACCTATTGGGAGCAACGAATGTTCTGCACCCAGGACAATAACTTTACTCAATAGTAAAAAGGAATATATTAGATTTTCTTTAGTTTTGATTAAATATGGAGGAATAATTTTTGAATATGCATGTAAAAAAATCACTCCAAAACTAGAAAACTTGAATCCTATATATTAACCGATATCCTCAAAGTACTCATGATTCCCTTATTGCAGGCACTGGTAGTGTCTGCTTTTTTTGTTTACATATACGCTAAGAGGATTAAATAAAAAACAAATTTCGATTTATTATCTCTATACCTACAGCACTGTTAGTTTAATAATTAATTGCAGCTGACCTGTTGTATCCCCAATAAATCAGTTACCGAACCCTTATCCTGAAATAGAACTATACAACATAACCCATTTTAATTATGATAGTAAAGGGGTGTTATTATGCTTACTTTTCTTTGTATCATTGCAGGTGCTATCATTGGCTTTATTCTTTATGAATTTCCTGGTATTTTATTGGGTGCAATTTTTGGTATTCTTGCTGTCATTACCCATCAACTAGATTTAATTATCCATCACCTAAAAAAACAAAATACTTCTCATAATGATCCTAAATAATAGATCTATTATATATATATCTTTATAACTTTATTTGTCGATTAACAGATTTAAATCCGATCCAACCGGTACTTTCATTTTGTAAAAACACATTTTTTATAAGATGAAAAATGGTTTGGGGTCTGGATGGCTGCATCAAAGCTTCAAATAACGGTACCCTTGAATTTGAGTTAAAAAGGGTTATACCAATTTTATGAACACCTATGCAATACAAAACTGAGTTTTCTGTATAGGACGATTTAAAATAGGAGATACCTAAACTAGAAAAACTATATATTTTTTCACAATACCGTCACAAGGATTTCCCCTCTATTTGCCTAATATATTGGTAAAAGGGGGGTTTTTTTATGGAATCACCATTAGAAAAAATTATCTTCCAGAAGCAAGATACGCCAGGATTTATTAAGATGGAATCAGGAATAATGTTTTACAAAGAGGAAGAGGCAATGTTATGGCTAAGTGTTGAGTTAAAACATCGGTTTGAACTATATTTATTGCTTGATGATTTAGGTAGACCACCGTACCGCAAAAATTTGACATCAGGTATTGGCCACACATTTGAACAAGCTCGAAATATTGCAATGAACAAAATGGAGAAAGAAGTATTTAATAAAGTTTATTAAGCGCACTCCAACCGGAAGGGCTGCATTTTATTTTGTTTTTTGGAATATTTATTTAAAAATACTTTGATAGATTTCCATATGATATTGTTGTTCCGATTTCTATTTGGTACTCTATAATTTAAGACCGCCAACCCCATTATTACGTAAGGGATTGGCGGTCCTTTTAATTTAGACGAATATGCTAGTCTTCTTATCAAAGTTTAAAATGATTAATACTAATTATATTTCTGCTTAAGAACAAGTACTGACGCTCATAAAAAATATCTTTTAATTTGTGACTAATAACACATATCCATTTTGGAAAAATTGATAATATTAGGTCGTCTTTACAAATAAAGGAGGATTGCTTGAAATGACCATGATTGATAACAATTACATTTTGCTTAAAATGATCAATAAGCTAAGAGAAGAGATGATCAAGATTGGTCTATCTGAAGGACTGAATAGTAAAAACACAATAAAAATTAGCCAAATGCTTGATATATATATTTCAAAATATCAAAAAATTAATAGTACAAAATAATTATTAATAGGTGAAGAACTGTGTAGTTATCCTGCACTTCTTTCTCATTGAGGTTTAGACAAACACTACATGAGTATGGTTTTGAATACCACGTATTCTTTACCCTTTCAAAAAAACTCTAAATAAAATTGAATTTAAAATTACTATAGATATTAATTGTACGAGCCCCTTCTCCAAGCTCATAGTTATAACCTCACCAGGTTCGCCACACAAGCATACACGTTTTCATACATTCTTCTTTCCCTCCATATTTAAACCCTTCTTATTTCACATGCCAAATACATATACAACAAGTAAATTGGGTATTGTATTTATACCGAGCAAGGACAATCCTCCATTAATTTGACTACACACAAGATTCAAATCCTTGCTCGGAAATTAGATATTATAATGGGTGTGGTATCCATGAAAACTTCTGAAATAAATGAGGATATTCTAAAAATATTTTCTAACTATAATCATGCTCATCATTCATTTGTAGATATATGGCAACAAATGATTCTATTTACTCCTAGATGGTGGTTAGGATTTATTTTAAGTACGCTGCCTTGGGTTTTATGGTGGAAATTTCACAACCCTACATATACAGGTGATTTGCTTCGGGCAGGTTTTTTTATGGCGATCCTTGCTTTAACACTTGATTCTATTGGATTACAATTTGGCCTATGGATTTATCCATATAACATGTTTCCATTCATTACAGGATATTTGCCTTGGGATCTAACCTTATTGCCAGTTTCAATTATGGTCATGATAGAAATTTTGCCTCAATGGTCACCCATTGTAAAAGGATTCATATATGCAATTTTAGCATCATTTGTTGGTGAACCGATTGCTATTGCGTTAGATTTATATAAACCCATCCATTGGAATAGTCCATACTCTTTTCCTATTTATATTTTGTTATTTTTACTGTCAAACAAAGTGGCAAAAAGTAAAAAGTTTAACTCAAGGTTCTAATCATGTATTCTTTATAGCAGAATTTAATAAATCCTCTTACATAGATCCAAACAGAGTTGGATAACCTAACACTGCCTTAACTAAAGGAGGAGGATACTATGTATTTTTACAGAGAAGATCTAATAAATATGATCGTTCCAGATAAACCAGATCCACATGCTGCTAAAGTTCTTCAAGAAGCGCTCGGAGGACAATTTGGAGAGATGCGTACATTGATGCAATTCTCGTTCCAAAGTGCCAATTTTAGAGGAAAAGCAAAGAAATACCGCGACCTTATTAGAGGAATTTTCATAGAAGAGCTTAGCCATGTCGAACTTGTTCAGACAACAATTAATCAGCTCTTAAATGAGTCTGGAGGGGAGATGCCAGGTAATCAAGCTGCTGATGGTGCCCCTTTAAATGATGTGATAGAAAACGGTGCAAATCCGCATCATTACATCATGGGAGCTAAAGCATCCCTACCTGTTGATGCTGGCGGGAATCCATGGAATGGCTCTTGGGTATATGACCATGGCAACCTAGCAGCTAATTTACTTAATAATGTCGTTTTAGAATCGACTGGTGTTCTCCAAAAATCGAGAATTTATGAAATGAGCAGCAACAAAACTCTGCGCGAAACAATAGCATTTTTAATAGTGAGAGACAATGCCCACCAAAATGCATTTGCAAAGGCTCTTGAAACGTTAGGTGTTGATTGGGGGAAACTATTTCCTATTCCAAACTATGATTTAAATAAATACCCTGAATGTCGTAAATATGTTGATATGGGTTTCCACAATGCACAATTCAATTTTAGATTGGACAATACTTTAATCGGAGAAATTTTCTCAGGTAAAACCCCAAGCAGGAATGGCGGAGAGCTTATGGTCACTGATCCTCCAAAAGGATATCCTGTACCAGAAATGCCAGATATGCCAAATGAACATGCACCTGGATTTTATGACTTAAACAATTAAGAGCCTATACAGGCTCTTTCTTTTTGATCAAAAAGTGTTTCTTTCATTTAATTGGTATATCTTTGCAGCCATTTATCCAACCTATCTAATAATTCTTTATCCATTGGCTGATTTAGCTGTGTTTTATATTCTTTCAATAAACCTAGCATTGTGTGCTGTCCCTCATACTTGCGGAAAATATGATTCATATCCGGTACGATATGCCACTCAGCTTCCCATTTAACCATTTCTGCAATTATTTTTACATGTTCTGGTGGTACTTGAATATCCTTTTCACCAGTTATAGCTAATACCGGACACGTTACTTCATTTAAATAATCACATACATTATAAGCATAAAGCTCCCTTAACCATTTTGCATTTAGTTTAACACCCCCAAGCCTCATTACAGCTTTTTCAGAATGCATAATTTTTGTAAGTATTTTGCTGTTTTGCTTTCTTGCTTTTTCTGTTACTTTAAATATTCTTATTAGCCAGCCTTTTATCCCTTTTTTCCGATTCAATTCAGCGTATGCCAGTTCATTCTGCCTTGGCAGCAAATCTTTAGATGGTTCGGCTGCACCTGCAAGTAAGATAAGTCCGGAAACTGGGATTTTTTTAAAGACGGCAGGAGCAATGAGTGCCCCCTCACTATGGCCTAAAATAAGGATTCTATTATTATCTACTTTCGGGTGGGATTGTAAGAATTTTATACATTCTACGGCATCGTCAATAAAATCAACTACCCCTGTTTCGAGGAAATCCCCTCCACTTTGAGAGATTCCCCTTTTATCATAACGCAGGGTTACAAAACCTATTAAAGTTAAAAATTCTGCTAGATCTTTATAGATATTCATTTCCATTTTCTTTAGATTCCCATTTCGATCCCCTTTACCCGAACCTGAAATAATTAAAATTGCTGGAAATTCGGGACTGGGTTTATCAGGTATTGTTAATGTCCCACCTAAAGGATAAGTAGCTTGAATCATTACATCGTTGCTCTTATTCATTTTTTTCCTTCCCTTCTTTTTTAGGCATAGTAATTGTAGAGATGATTCTCTTTGTTCTAGTGGATGAAGGAGGGTTTTCCATATATTTTTCATACACCTTTCTTAAATCTTTTACATAATCAAGGAACTCGGTGTCTGAAAGATGAAGGGCAACTTGTCTATAGCCAACCCCATCCCGAAGAAAATCAATATTGTCATTATCAAGATACGTCTCAAAATCAGAAGTTATTTGTGCAATAAAGAACAGAAAATACTGCAAATGTTTTTCTTTAGTCAATTTTTTTACATCATCGTTTGTCATGTTTACTGCAGGTACATTTAATGTATAAACCTTTTCAACTGCACCGCGAATTTGATTTTCTTCCGTTACGATTAAAACCCCTGCTTTAACAAGTGCATCCAATTGTCTATATAAAGAGGCTTGAGGAACATCCTTCAATTCTTTTGCGACCTTTTTTGCTGTTTTACTCAATCCATCAAGGAACACTTGGATAATTTTGAAACGTACGGGATGCATGATGATTTCCACCTTTTTCATAAACGGTCGTCTCCTTTATTATCACTTTATATAATATTATCAAAATTGATAATAAATAACAATCATTTTTTTCGTATTTCTTTCAGCGTGGTTGCCAGGTAATAAAAAAGTGATTGCTCAATAATAAGCAATCACCATCTAAAGGAGTGATCTCTGTTTGCATGGTCGATCCTCCACCCATGCATAGAGTAATATACTTCTTCTATTCTAATACACATCAAGCTCCCTACAAATAATCCGGGTTATTGAAAATTAAGATATGCCCCACGATACAAACGATCCATGAAAGTCCAGATTTAGAGTACTCCGCAATTTTCAGCCTAATCTTCTCGAGAGGCTTTTTCATTTTCTTATCATCATTAGATAAAGCAGAAATAATATTAATGGGAGCAAAACCATGATGTAACTGTTTCCTGCTAAAACGGCAGATCATTCCACCCTAAACGCAGTTTGGAATTTTACTTGATCGTGTCTAACAGCTCTACATCTACTTTTTCAGTATCCTTCCAATCATAAAATTTTTCTATGTGCCAACTATTTTTCAATCTTGTATAGTTGTTCTCTTCAATCCAATTATGTAAAAAACCATATGCTTCCATTATTTTGTTATTAGGACCAATATGCCTAACAGAAGCATATCTTTGCGATGGCACTGTTATTGTTACCATATCAGCTGGAATATCCTCAAACGCTTTTACTTCAACACCAACCCAATACCCATCTTCTTCAGCAGTTTTATTTTCTACAAAAAATGCACCAAATTGCTGTAATGGATTAATAACATGTTTAACCTCGCTAATCCGCTTGCTTAAATGTAATGATGCCTTAGGTATTTCTGAAATATATTGGTCACCAGAACACAAAACTCGAAATCCTACTAGCTTTAATTCATCAAGCTCCTTAATAGACATATTCTGCATTGTTATTTCTGACACTTTCACTCCTCCTTACCTTCTAATATTTTACAGTTTCTACAAATACACTTTGATTTCCTTCTTTTTTATACGACATTCTTTACTTTAGAATCATGAACACTTTTATCGAAGTACATTGCCTTGAGATTCCCTTATTACTGGACATGATAATACTTTACTAAAATCTAATTTTATATCCTACAACTAAACACATCCTCATACCAATAAATCCTATCTATTCCTATATATTCCGATAAATTACAATGAATTGCTGTTTTATTTAATCATCTGCCTATTATTGTCAGCAAATAGTATGCCAGCAGCATCGGATTCAGTATGTGCTCCCTTTTTAAGTTTTTCAAGACATGTCTTGCTTTTAGCTTTACATTTTTTCATTTATTTTCCAATAGATTAAAATGACATTTGGGAAAACATCCATCCCAAATGCCATTTGCCAACAATTACTTAATGTTTTGACTTTGAAAAATTGATAATCTTTCTTTTTTATTCTTATTAAGGATAGATCCTTTTTAATTCATCTAATCTTTTTTGCCCTGGTGTTTCATATTTAATATAACCATCCATTTTGGTGACATACAATCTCCCTCCTAAGCCATACTGTCCACCATACAACTCATCATAGCTATATACTCTATATACCTCTCCTTGATTTAAAATTCTTTCTAATTCAAGCTTATTAGTTGCATCTCTTCTCCAAAGATTTATAGGTTTTAAGATAGTGATTCTTCCAATTTGACCTTTATTCATCATTAACCCATCCCAACAAATTGGCGATGTAGTTTCATCAGATATGAGAGGCAGTGGATTCTTTGCATTTGATCGGCTGCTATTCCATGACGGTTCATGAACTTCAAAGTGCAAATGGATGCCAGTAGAGTCACCAGTTGTTCCTGTATAACCAATAAGTTGACCTGGACTAACTACTTCTCCTGGCGACACAAGTCTTCTGCTTAAATGTGCATATAGTGTTTCTACCGTATCTTCCCTGTGTTTTATTGTAATTGCCTCACCATATCCACCCATAGACTGAGATCTAGATACAACACCTGCAAAAGCAGCATAAACTGGAACAGAGGTTCCATGATTAGCGATATCAATACCAAAATGAAAGCCCCCATTCCTTGGACCATATCCGGATGAAATATACCCCTCTGCTGGTCTTCTAAATGGTTGACATGTAAAATCTCCTGCTATCGAATTGTTCATAACTTATTCCTCCTAAATCAATTTATAACCTGCAGGCTTGCTGTATACTATTTGATTCAAGCTCTTAACGTGTAGACAAGCGTACATAAAATAATAGAAATATGCGATTGTCCATTCTTTGGTTATAAAAGCAGGAGAATACAGAATTATAGTACTTACCTATTAAGACGAAAAAAAAACCTTCTTAAACGTTACGCTTAAGAAGGTTTTGGGTTTTTATTTTGATTGCACAATTACTGGACTGCTAGTTTCACTTTCGTTATGAAGGCGGTCTAAGGACGTAATAACATACGTATATACTTTTCCGTCTTTTGCCGTTTTATCAAGAAACATCTGCTGTTTTCCTGTTTTTCTAATCGTCTTTATTAAATGAGCTGAGTCCTCCATGTTATCTTGACTATCATCATCGAAACGATAAATCGCATAGTATGTAGAATCTTGATTTAAAGGATTGTCCTCAATCATAAGCTCAATACCTTTCATTGTTTGCACACCACTTATAAGATTTGGCGGCAGTGGTGCAATACTATCAAGCCAAGGCATTGTTGGAATTAACGCTGGCTGCTTGTAAAGATCATTTGTAAGGCGATCTTTTATACCAAGTGGATTTCGATTTAAATCTTTCAAACTAAAATGCATGCTGCCCATCAAGGTATCATATTGGCGATTTAAAAGAATTTGTTTAGGATATTCTTCAGCGCTTTTCCATGCTGAACTAGAATCATTTTTAATTTTATATGCTGCTTGTCCAATATAAAGATGAATTGGTTTACCGCTCGTCTCCTTAATCCACCAATCTAGTAAAATATCATATGCGGCAGGTTTAAAACCAATATTCCAATAAATTTGCGGAGTAATATAGTCTATGTAGCCTTTCTTTATCCACTCTCTTGTATCAGCATATAAATCATCATAATTACTTAAGCCCGCCGTTGTTTTTGAACCTGATGGATCTTTGGCAATGTTTCGCCATACTCCGAATGGGCTGATTCCAAATTTCACATAAGGCTTTTCCTTTTTAATCGACTTATTTAAATCTCGAACTAATTGGTTTACATTATCTCTGCGCCAATCTGCTACTGTTTTAAAATTCCCTTTCCCATATTTTTTATACTCTGCTGTATCAGGAAATTCCTTTCCTTTAACCTTATATGGATAGAAATAGTCGTCCATATGAACACCATCAATATCATAGTTTCTAACAACTTCTAAAACACCATCAATAATAAATTTCTTTACTTCAGGTACCCCAGGGTTATAGTAGAGCTTGCCTCCATATGATTCAACCCAATTTTGATGTTTTCTGGCTGGGTGATCAGCGGATAACCGTTTAATATTCGTATGATTCATCGAAATTCTGTATGGATTAAACCAAGCATGAAATTCAAGATTTCGTTTATGTGCCTCATCAATCATAAAGGCAAGCGGATCATAGCCCGGATTTTTCCCCTGTGTTCCTGTTAAATATTCTGACCACGGACCAAATTTTGAAGGATAAAATGCATCTGCCGTTGGTTTAATTTGAACAATAACTGCATTCATTCCCATTTTTTCTGCGTCATCTAATAGCTTCGTAAACTCTTGTTTTTGTTTTTTTATTGAAAGACCCTTTTTTGATGGCCAATCAATATTTGCTACGGAAGCAATCCAAACAGCTCTAAGCTCTCTTTTTTTGTATGAGGTAAGTGTTTCTGCCTGTCCATCTTTAGGTAATTGTAAAAATGTTGTCCCCATTAGTACAAGAATTAGCGAAACTAATGCCGCCTTTTTTAATTTCTTCATTCTTCGTCCTCCCCGTATAGTAGTGACTCTATGACCCTCTCATTTTCACAAGTATTGGGAGTATAGTCAAATATTATATGAAATATATAACTGCAAATGAAAATTTCATCTCTCTTCTATTAGATGAAAATAAAAAAATCACCAGCTTTTTTCTAAAGCTTTGATGATTTTTATCCCTCAAAATTATCACCTCATTTAATTTTAAAAGCCGTCCCCTTCCTGCCATGATTGAAAAAAGTAAATGGTTAAGCTTAGGAAAGTTAAAATAAGCAAATTTTGATAAGCTTTTATTTCTCCTGTTGCTAAACCAAGTTTGAATTCTAGAGGATACCAAATATACGAAAAAAAAATGTCTAATCCTAAATTCACAAAAAAATAAACCCAAAATCTTTCAAAAGTAAATTTAAGTACCCATATGATCATGACTGGGAAAGCAACATAGTTCCATGGAATATTTACAACCTTGTCCCATCCAAAAACTCCATCCTCCTTCCACCAGTTGTATTCCCAAGCTATTTGATAAAATAGGGTGTTTAGAACGATTAAAAAAAGTGCTGAAGGCATATATCTTCGAAGAGTTTCTTTTTTTAAGAATATTAAGGTTAGTAATGGTCCTATTAACACAGCCCATAATATTATTTTTGTCATTTTTATGTGCATTCCTTTCTTCAAATGAAACGGTATGATTTTCCTAATAAAAGAATAAGTATGAACACTTGGAAGAATACATGAAACCATTTGGCTTAAACATGCGTAATACAGGAAACTAGAAACTAGGAGTGTTGTCCATGTATGAATACAAGTTTGTTGAGGTTGCTGTTGGAACTTTTAATCATTATCCGAAAGAAGATTATCATGAGATTATTCATGAACATGCACGAAAAGGATGGAGGCTTCATCAAATTCTAACCCCGCCATTTGCCTCAGGAGGACAAGCAATCACCATGGAATTAATATTCGAAAGGAAACTTGGATGAGTAAAGCGGGCTTTAAGCCTGCTTTATTTTTTATTTGCCTCCAATCATTTCAAAGCTTTTCCTTCTGCTAAACCAGTGAGCGATTAAATATAAAGCAGTAAGAATGAAAAAAGAATACGTATATGCCCAGTCCACTTTTTTATACAAGTCCAGCATGGACATAATTGGCATACCTACAAAAGCACCAAATGCTCCAAATATTAGGGCCTTTATAAGTGGATTAATGTGTGGCTTATATTGGATTAAAAACATAATCGCAACAGGTATAACAGAATTTCTAAAGGAATAACTTATCGTTGGCAGCGGAATCACTTTAACAGGATATGTCCATTTGCCAAAGTCAACTCCTACTCCATCTAAGTTAGTAGATAAAATCATAATAATAAATCCAACAAATAGCAGTCGTGCCGAGCTTTCCCTTTTTCGGAAAATTGCCCATAGAACCCATGGTACAATTAACATGGCTAACGCTACCCACCAGCTCCAAGTAAATAAGAATGCACTAACTGTTGCATCAACAATTAATTCGTTTGCATGGACAATTAGTTTATTCGCTTTCTCAACTTGCTTTAATCCCTCTTGAAATGTCATCCTCCACACATCCTTTTTATTCCTTAAAACTCACCTCTTAATATTTGACTTGAAATTATTTTTATTCTTAATCGGGCATATTCTTTTCAGCTAGCAAATAAACAGCACCTTAAAATAAGGTGCTGTTTATTTTGTAATTTCTGAATTCAGTTTGTTAGCTTACAATTTCATTTGTTTATTCTTTTCCTGCATAAATTTTTAAAAAAGATAAAATATTAATCGCAGATTTATGATAATGTAATTTTCACAAATTTCCGCTTACCGACCTGTACAATTAATCCATTAGTAATGGTAATCTGTAGTTGAGCGTCCTCTACCTTTTCTCCATTAATTTTCACACCTCTATTTTCAATCATTCTACGGGCTTCACCTTTAGATTGGAATAATTTCACATTTACAAGTAAGTCGACTACTGAAATTTCATCGTTACCTCTCCATTTAATCACTGGAATCTCTTCAGGCAAACTGCCTTGTTGGAAGACTTGAATAAAATACTGTTCTGCTTGTTCTGCTGCTTCTAATCCGTGATACATTCTTACAATCGTCTTTCCAAGGAGCATTTTTGCGTCTCTTGGGTGCAGTTTTCCTGATTTAATTTCTTCTTTGATTTTCTGAATTTGTACAGGGGCAAGATCTGTGACAAGTTCAAAATATTTATCCATTAACTCATCAGGAATAGACATCGCTTTTCCGTACATTTCATTTGGACTTTCATCAATGCCAATGTAGTTTTTCTTTGATTTAGACATCTTTTCTACACCATCAAGTCCCTCTAATAACGGCATTAATAATGCAACCTGCTTTTCTTTACCAAACGTTTCTTGAAAATGTCTTCCCATCAAAATGTTGAAGTGCTGGTCTGTACCACCAAGTTCAATATCACATTCTAATATGACTGAATCATAACCCTGCATTAAAGGATAAAAGAATTCATGCAGTGAAATAGGTTTCCCAAAAGCTATTCGTTCCTCAAAGTCATCTCTTTCCATTAATCTAGCAACTGTTATTTTCCCTGCTAACTGGATGACATCCTCAAATTTCAATTTAGACAACCACTGAGAGTTGTAATGCAGCTCTACTTTCGACATATCCATGATCTTTCCAAATTGTTCAAAGTAGGTTTTGGCATTATGTTTGACATCTTCGTCTGTTAATTGCTTTCTTGCTACTGATTTTCCTGTTGGATCGCCAATTTTTCCAGTAAAGTCACCTATAATTAGTTGGATCGTATGGCCGTTTTCTTGAAATTGCCTAAGTTTATTTAATACAACCGTATGACCAAGATGTACATCTGGAGCGGATGGGTCTAATCCTAATTTTATTTTTAATGGACGATTCTCAACCAATGATTTTGCTATTTTAATTTCTAATTCTTCCGTCGGAATAATTTCTTGCACACCTTGGCTGTAAATTGCCATTTGTCGCTTTACTTCTGTTCGTTGTTTTTCAGTCATTCGTTCCATTAAATTACTCATCTTCATTCCTCCTAAAAAAAAATAAAATAAAAAACCACATCCCCTAAAAAGGGACGTGGTTTAACTTTTACACGCGGTACCACCCTTATTGAAGAATATGATCCTTCCACTCAACGATTAACGGTTTATCCGTTCTTTGCTGATCTTTTAGCAAAGAAAGCTCAAGGAATGTAATTCGCGTTATCTATGTGTCAATTCACACCAGCCATTGACTCTCTGATTACAGGGAGATAACTGCTACTAGATTTCCTCTCATTGCTTTTTACATATTCAATTGGATATCAAAAATTGTTTTCTCTAATGACTCTTCGAAGTAATTTTGATAACTCCTTTTGTTCCCTTACACTCAAGCTCGAAACAATATCAACTTCATTTTCATGAAATCGAGGATATAACTCTTCCATTACTCGTTTCCCTTTTTCCGTTATTGTTACAAAGGTCATTCTTCGGTCCCTATTATCAGCTTTTCGATAACATAACTCTTTTCGCTCCAGCGTATTCGTTATATTACTTACTGTTGCTTTTGTGATACCGGCTGATATTGCCAATCTTTTTGTTTCTACCGATTTCCATATCCACAAATCATAAAGGATAGAAAATGAAGTCCATGATAATCCATATGCTGATAGCACTTCACGCTCCATTTTAGTCCTTAATCCTTGAGCGATTCGATAAATATTGGTTACCACTGCAATGGCATCTAAGTTTAACGATTCTATTGGGATTTTAGTTAAGAGGTTAATTGTATCTACCTCTTCGGGAAGCAATTCTCCATCTTCATTAAATGAATGTATAATTACTCACCTCAAATTTTCAAAATTATTAGCTATGAAACGATATTACCAAAAGTAATATATGAACGCAATAACATTTTATTAAATTTAATTAATAATTTTTCTGCCAAATAATCTTTAATCTGATTTGGTTCAACTCAACTCTTCTAATTATCCGTATATCTGATTAATTTTACAGTATTTACCAAATATCTTCTTAATTGCTAATATAATCTAAATTCCATAGTTTTCAGCAGTAGAATTTTGTCGTTTAATTTTTTCCTAGTTAACGCATTAATCAATTATAATTAAAAAAAGCTTCTTTCATAAAATTGCTTTCTTTCTAATACACTTGGTAATAAATCATTGAAAGGGTGATTATTATGAGTGAATTTATCGTTTGTAAAACATGTGGGGAACTAGCTAGTTTTGAGAATATGACTTATATAAACAATGAGCCAAACTGTCCCTCCTGTTGTGATAAGGCAGCATATGTACTGCAGCCTGTTGATAGTGAATAGAGGGGAAACCCTCTTTTATTTTTTCATATACTCACCTATCTGGGATTAATTTTTCTACACTTTGCTTTAAATAATTGTATTGATTTTTATTAGTATCCAAAAAGGCCTCTTCTCTATTTGATAGAATATCTTTATAATTTATTTCTCCACTAAATTGGGATCTAGTGAAATCATAACGCTTCCCATTAATTCTATTATAGAAGTGCCATCCATCAGGCAAATCGGTTTTCAATATTTCTTCGCCTAACATATCGTTTACTACTAGAGCTGTTACCCCGCATTGTCCTTTTGCTGGATTATCCACAGACCACTTGGTACTTGATTGTATAGACCAAGATAATAATAATGTTTGCTTTAAGCATTCAATTTCTACTTCAGTTTTGGCCATTATAATATTCCCTTCGCATATTGATATTTTGATGCAAATCTATAATACTTCTATAGAACACTCATATTTAGACAAAAACCCATATAAAACAAAACCAGTGTACATTAAATATCGATGAATTATATTCACAGCCTTGGAAAAAATAATATTACTTACTTTCATTAAAGGAGTAATTTCTATGCTGAAACACTTTTTTATAAATATCATTGCTTCAAGCTTAGTTATGAAACGAAACCTGGATTGGCATAGACGAATTATTTTGATTTCCATTCCTTTGTTTTCTATTTTCATGCTGCTCCAAACTAAATATATTATTTATCAAATCCGAAAAGCCAATAACTGAAGAAAATCTTTACCATGCTACAATGATTTCTTGCAGCAAGGCAACAACTTTCATTATTCTCTCAAGGTAAGTATAGTATTACTAGCGTTATATACAGGTGTTAGTTTATCTTTTTTATATACTAAGACATAGAGAGGATTTCAATACTGCAATGATATCATTTATTCTTACACTAAAACGTTTGTTAAAGGCATTATGGCATTCTTTTAAATTAAAAAACTTCCAGGTGCTATTTGTACTCGTTCTTGTTGTGCTATTATCAGGAACACTTTTCTATATGAAGCAAGAAGGGCTCTCTGTGCTTGACTCACTTTATTTCTGTATTGCCACATTAAGTACAGTCGGTCATCCAAATTTCACACCCCAAACGGCATTAGGAAAAGTTTTTACAATGATTTATATTGTCGGCGGCACTGGTTTATTTATAAGTTTAATTGGTTACCTTGCCTATGCAATGATAAAGGAAACAAAAAACAACTAAATCATCTCCCCCCACTCCTTATGTACATACTATTTCAGAAAAAAATACCCTATAATTTTTTGGGTTCAAATGTATAGGTACAGTATCAAACCTTTTGGGGAGTGTTTTATTTATTAAGCTTACTTAAGAACAGCAGCAATTAATGATTTCTGACATTCAATACTTCTTTGTTTGACATTAGACCCCCAGTAAACAGGTAAGTAAATGGTCCTTCTCATATGCGAGAGGGACCTTTTATTATTTATAATCGTCCTCCACTAATAAAGTACTTTTTTTAGATGCTCTTGATTTTTTCCTACCCAATTTGACAACAATGGGTTATAATAAAAAGTTGATGTTTCAATACTCTTATAAGGAGTCTTAATCATGAAAATTATTTGTTCCACGCTGAATGCAAAATACATTCATACAAATATAGCCATCCGCTATTTAAAGGCTTTTGCTGAGCCTGAATTTAATATTGAACTTGCTGAATATACAATTAAAGATCCAATTATGAATATTGTAACTGACCTGATAAGGAAGAAGCCTGCAATTATTGGCTTTAGCTGTTATATTTGGAATATCGAAGAGACGATAAAAGTCGTCAAAATGATTAAAAAAATTGATCCATCTATTCAAATTGTAGTAGGAGGACCAGAGGTGTCTTACGATGTTCTTGAGTGGATGGAGAATGTAAAAGAATTTGACTTCATTGCCATTGGTGAAGGGGAAGAAACATTTAAACAATTGCTTACCGAGCTAAATGGGGATAAGCAAATGGAAAATGTTCATGGTATCGCCTTCAGAAAAGAAGGTCAAATAAAAATAAATCCGCAAAGAAATAAGCTTGACCTTCGTGAACTACCTTCACCTTTTAGATTTGAAGAAGATATTCCTCATTTAGGAAAAAGGGTTGTTTATATCGAAACAAGTCGTGGGTGTCCGTTCAGCTGCCAATTCTGCCTTTCATCTATAGAAGTAGGTGTTCGTTATTTCGATAGGGAGAAGGTTAAAGAAGATATTCGCTATTTAATGCAAAATGGGGCTAAAACGATTAAATTTGTAGACCGTACCTTTAATATCAGCCGAAGCTATGCAATGGAAATGTTCCGTTTCTTAATCGATGAGCATTTACCTGGAACTGTGTTTCAATTTGAAATCACTGCTGATATTATGCGTCCAGAGGTAATTGAATTTCTTAATCAGGAAGCTCCTCCAGGATTATTCCGCTTCGAAATTGGCGTGCAATCAACCAATGATTACACAAATGAGCTTGTCATGAGGAAGCAGAACTTTGAGAAGCTATCACGCACGGTGACAATGGTAAAGGAAGGCGGAAAAATTGATCAGCATCTTGATTTAATTGCTGGTCTCCCTGAAGAGGATTATCATTCATTTAGGAAAACGTTCAATGATGTATTTGCAATGAGACCTGAAGAATTACAGCTAGGCTTTCTGAAGTTATTAAGAGGGACAGGACTAAGATTAAGAGCAAAAGATCACAAGTATATATATATGGATCATTCACCATATGAAATGCTTGGAAATAATGTCCTTTCATTCGATGATATTATTCGAATCAAGCAAGTAGAAGATGTACTGGAAAAATATTGGAATGACCACCGAATGGATTTTACCGTTGAATACCTTGTTACACATGCCTTTTCATCCCCATTCGATTTCTTTCAAGATTTCGGTAGCTTTTGGGAACAAAAAGGCTGGTCTAGAATCGGACATCAGCTGGAGGACTTATTCAAACGGCTGTATGAGTTTCTTGAGACAAAGGATACTGCAGACCTTGATGTAATTGAAGGGTTAATGAAGTATGACTACTTATCAAGGCAAAAATACAAACCAAGAAAACCTTGGTGGGGACCAAGTGCAAGCTATGATAAATCTGAAAGGTCTGTTATTTATCAAAGCATTATCCAGCATCCAAGCCAACTGGGTCCGGATTTCGTTAAATTACAGCTAACTGAAAAAGATTTATTTAAGCATACACTTATTGAAAAGCTTACTTTCGATTTGGATAAATATTTTAGTGAAGGCAAGATCGAAAAAAGAGGGACGACCATCCTATCCTATTTCGATTCAAACACTGAAAAGACGATGATTTTTTCTACAGCAGAAAAGAAAATTTAGGACAAAACCGGCTTCTTCAGCCGGTTTTAATTATTTCTTCTTCTCTTTCTTCTTTTTTTCTTCATTCATAAATGGAATCTCATACAGCTTACTTGCGTTCATATCTCCAAGTTCATTGCCGAACTCCACATTAGAGGTATTATTTTTTGGCTCTCGATTTTTTTTGCTCACTATGATCTGCCCTTTCTTCCTTGCTTAGAATTTCGATTGGCCCCTTTCATCGGGTTTTCGCCTTGACTAAATTCAGCTGAAAACTCTGCCTCTGCTAAATTCTTTTTTGGTGTTTTGCTGTATTTTTCAACTGCATCGAATTGTGCCTTTCTTTTTGCCAAGATTTACGCCTCCTTTATTTTAAATTCCTTTCTATTTTTCTCCTTCCTTCTCATTTCATTCGCGAGGGAAACTTCCTATTTTTTCATAAATAAAATGAGCGTTACAACAAAAACTATAGAAAAAGGAATGATAATTATTTATGAAAAATCATAAAGATCAGAGGTTGGAAAAAATCGCAATAGATGAAACACTTCCTCATCAGATTGAAGCACCTAGCTTTAAAGGCACAGGCATAAAGATGGAACCTCCTTTTAAAAATTCACAAGGGGTAATCATTGGGGACAGTTACTATGCATCAGAAAACTCTCCATTAGAAAACTGGAGTGACGAAGTTGATCCAGCGATTATGGCTGGGGATGAATGGGTACACCCTACAAATGACATTGGCTGGAACACCACCGAAAATAAAGACCTGCTAGAAAAGAAAAAAAAGCCTCAAGCCTACCCTTTTATGCATCCAACAAAAGATGTAAGCCGTGGAACAGATTAATATTAAAAAACCGAGGCGTTTGCCTCGGTTTCAATTTTATCCAATTATAACTCTTTCCTTCGGATAGTGATAGTTTGCCTTCTTTTCTTTCCCTCCAATAATAAACAAGAAAGATGTTAATCCAATTCTCCCGATAAACATAAGTATCATTAAGATACATTTTCCAAAATCACTCATATCTGCAGTGATTCCCATTGAAAGTCCTGTCGTACCAAATGCAGAACAGACTTCAAAAATGATTTCAATTAATTCATGCTGACTATCTGTAATACTAATTAGCACTACTGATGTAAAGCACATCATTGTGGCTAGAATGGTTATAACTAAAGATTTCATTATATCATTATGGTGGAGTTCGCGATTAAAGATCTTCACGTCTGCCTTCCCTTTTGCAAAATAATAGATGAATAATATATTTAATGCAAAGGTTGTCGTCCGAATTCCACCACCGACAGAGCTTGGAGAAGCACCAATAAACATCATAACACTCATTACTAATAGTGTTGGCATAGAAAAATCACTAACATCCATTGTAGCTAGTCCACCGCTTCTTGTAGTAGCCGATTGGAAAAATGCATAGAAAAAACTTTTATGCCAGGTAACTCCCTTAAAATAATGCTGAAATTCAAAAAGCAAAATGATGATCGTTCCAAAAACAAGCAGTCCGGCAAAAGTTAATGTAGTAAGTTTAGTAAATAAAGTGAATCGGAAAGGAATCTCTTGCTCTTCCCTTTTTCTAAATAAATATTGCTTTACTTCAATTAAAACTGGGAAACCAATTGCTCCAAGAGTAATTAGCAGAATATTAATTAACTGTACGAAGTAATCCCCTGCATAAGGTACAAGAGAATTTCCGGTAATATCCATTCCTCCATTAGTTGTCGCACTAATTGAAGCAAAAAGTCCATGAAGCATTGCTTCGTCCCAGGAAGGATAGTATTTCATAAAGTGAAAGCCAAGGATAAGCGCGCCAATTAATTCAATTAAGAAGATAATTTTAATAATTTCTCTAATTAAATGGACTAGCCCAGATAAGGCAAATTGATTATGGTCTACCATAATCAATTTACGGCTTCGCAAGCCGATTTTCCTGCCAAGAATCATCCAAAAAAAAGTACCAATTGCCATTATTCCAACCCCGCCAAATTGGAGGATTGCCATAATAACAAAATAGCCAAAAACACTATATGTTTCTGATATATTAACAACAGATAGCCCCGTCACACTTACAGCACTGATTGCTGTAAATACGGTATCTATAAAATCAACTTTTACGCCAGGTTTATGAACGCCTGGTAACCGCAGTAACAATACTGAAAATGTTACCGCCAGTAAATAATAGCCAGTAATAACTTGTGCAGGTGTCAGTTTATCCAGTAAATCTCGAGTCTTTTTCCACATGAATGGCAATTCCCTTCATTGTTTTTCATACCCCCTATCATAAAGAATAAATGCGTGATTTGAAAGTAAAAACAAAAAAAACTTTTATGTTCCCTTTAAAAAATAAAAAGATAGCCTTCCTTTAAAAGACTATCGTAAAATAATTATTCGTATGCTGAATGGTTAAAGAAAAAGCGATAGCCTAAATAGAGGACAAAAGCAATCCCCATAGTTAGAAATCCCCATCCAAGCGTAATTTGCTCAATTAATAAATAATTATTGCATAATTGCATGGTTGCATTTATATATAACCAGCCCATGACGATAAAAGCAATAGAGAAAAATATGATTACTGCATTTTTTCCAGCTTGACTTAGCTTCCTCCAGCTATCTCTCAGTGGAACTCCAGCTAGAAAAGGCAAACTAATAAATTTAAATAACTCAACCGTCCATAACTCTAATGCTTCATCCATTGTTCTCGGAAGCATCCAGTATCCTACAATAATAATAAATAAAAGAATTCCCGGCATCCCATTATCATTCCATTTTTCAAATAAACGAGGAAATCTCGTTTGGAAAAATGGAGCCATAAGGAAGCCGGCAACAACTAAAATAGGCATCTGCATGTGCATATGAATGATCATGACCGATTCCATTAAATTTGCAACAGGAGGAATAATTAAGAATATAAATAATCCTAAACCAATCGTCTTCTGATTCATCATTATTCCTCCGTTTCATTTACAAGTATATTTGTAACCTTTTTGGCAGCTTCATCAATTTGTTGATAATCCATTACGTCTATTAAGCGGCCTTTTTTATCAACTAAATAAAAGGCCGAATTATGCGAGAAATTTCCATTCCCATCTGGGATAACAATCACACCGAATTTTTTTAGCAGCGAATCTAATTCTGATTGGTCAGGGATTCTAGCCATTCTCCAAGTTTCCCCATCACTATTAAACGCATCTTTATATTTATTTAGCGTTTCTGGGTCATCTCTTGCAGGGTCAAAGCTAATACTTAAAAATACGATATCTTCACCAAGATACTTAGGTGGCAATAAATCATAAACCTTTGACATATTCATTTCTAACTGAGGGCAAACCGTTGCACAGGATGTATATAGAAACGTAATAAATACATACTTGTCTTTAAACTCAGAAATTGAATATTTCCTTCCATTGCTATCCTCAAGTGTTACATCAGGAAACTCTGGCTTATCATCAATTAACTGATTGACTCTAGCGGTCTCTGCAGTAAACGCTTGGAACCCGTCTGTTCCTATATAAAATAATACGATTCCAAATAATATAACGAGGATAGATGCGATTGTATTATTCCGACTTTTGATCATGGAAATCACTTCCCAAATCTTATTTACTATGGTGTATTACAACAACTTCCCCTTTTGAGTATAAAGAGATAGCCCAGAACATCGAGCTATCTCTTTTTTTATCAATATCTTTCTCCAGTGCACAAGGCGCTTCCGCTTTTCTTTCTGTCCAGCTCCAGCGCCTAGCCCCTCGAGGTCATATGCCACTCAATGAATGAAGGCAAAGTACGCCTTCTTTCATTGAGCGTCTTATGCTTGTCGGGGCTGAGCAAGGCGCTTCCGCTTTTCTAATTACCATGTCTTAAATGGTGGTGATCCTGGAGGTGCATTTACGATAAAGTCTGTTAATGGAATGACATATGCCATTGCAACAACGATGATCATAAGAATGATCCAAACGCCCCAACGTTCAGTCCAATATGGAGTTTTTGCTTCTCCTTCTTCTACTTCAGCAATTGGGAATTCTGTTTCCCCTTTTGGAGCAAAGAACATTAGATTAAACACTGCATAAACTTGCATGATTGCGGCTACCATTAATAATGTACCGCCAATTGCTAGGAAAATTAAATAGGGATCCCAGCTTAAAGCTGTTGCATTATCAAAATATGTTGTATAAGAAGTTCTACGCGGTGAACCAAATAATCCAACCGTATGCATAGCACCGGACATAGTAATCATACCTATTGTCCAAATTACTGTTGTAACAACCCCAAATTGGTTCATTCCTTTAGTCAATACACGCTTTGATAAATAAGGAACGAGCCAATAACTAACACCGAAGAATGTCATTGCTACTGACATACCTAATGTTAAGTGGAAATGTCCAACGATCCACATTGAGTTATGAACTACTTGGTCTAATTGGTTGGTAGTTTGAGCGATACCGCCTGCACCTGCTGGGATAAAAGCAAGCATAGCGATAAATGGTGCAAGGAAACGAACATCACTCCATGGCATTTTCTTGTACCAGCCGATTAAACCTTTTCCGCCTTGTTTTCTTGCAGTTTTTTCAAATACAGCAAACATTGCGTAAGCTGTCATTAAAGACGGGAATCCAATAGCTAAACTCATGAATACGTGCATGTATTTAACTGATTCTGAAATACCAGGGTCTACAATTTGGTGGTGGAATCCACCAGTAATATTCATAATAACTAGTGCAATAACTACTACCCGGGTAAGCAAGTCACTCCAGCGTTTTCCGCCAATAACTTTTGGTACAATTACATACCAGGCAGAAACTGCTGTTAAATACCAAATATTAACTGCCGTATGACCAAATGCCCAGAACAATGTACGGGCAACCATAACATTTATCGTATCAACCCAGCCCAGAGACCAAGGGATAATCATGAAAATAACTTCTACTGCAACGAATGCTGTTGCACCAACTAATAATACAAATACTCCTGTTGCAAAGAATGAAAAGATCGGTAGATGCTGACCTTTATGATTTTTTCTCCAATTAGCTACTTGAATGAATCCGCCAAAGCAAGCCATCCAAACACCAAGAACAACAAATACTAGACCAAAGTAGAACATTGGGTCAGCAGCCATTGGCGGATAGAAAGTATACATTACAGAAGCTTTATTCATTAATACTGGTATCACTACTAAAACGACACCGATTATTTTAAGCCAAAAGCCAATCCAAACCATTGTTCTAACTTTTGGAAGGAGTCCCCCTAATGTATGGGACATACCGGCATAAAAGTAACCAATTGTAAAGGTAGCTGAAAACACAACGACTAATAATAATCCGTGTGCTGTTAACACTTGATAGTAGTTAAGCCATGATGGTAATTCTAATAAGCCTGCACGGTTTAACCCTTGTAATAACCCTAAAGTTCCGCCGATTAATAGAGCAATAAATGCAACAGATAAATATGATTTCGATATTTTAGCATCCTGAAGGTTAACTCCAAGTACTTTATTCGCTTTTTCCTTAAATACACTTGCATTTCCTTTTTGTGAGATGACTGTTTCCACGCTAGCTTCCCTCCTTTATTTAACAGTAATAGTGGTGCCCATTAATTGGTGACCTGCACCACAATATTCATTACAAAGCACTAAATATTCACCAGCTTTATCAAACTTTTGAGTAATTTTTTGTACATATCCTGGCATAACCATTGCATTTATGTTTGTATTAGCCACTTGAAAACCATGTACAACATCTTTAGAAGTTAATGTAAAATGTACAGTTGATCCTGCTGGAATTTCAATATCACTAGGAGTAAAGCTGAATACTTGCAATGTCATCACTACTTCGTATTCATTTTCTCCAATTTGCTTAATTCCAGGCTGATCAAAAGGTGCTGTTTGATCTACCTTTTGCGGATCTATTCTTTCACCATGACTTGGTGGTCCCATTTCTAAAGCAAATGCTTGATAACCTGCAAAGATCATAAATGCCATGATCATACCAAAGCTTAACGTTAACCAAACTTTCTCGGAACGATGCATCTTTTTCCCCTCCTAATATCTAGCCATAAATAGTCCGTATAGAACTAAATATGTTATAAGAATGACCAATCCTACCACACTAACAGAAATAATTGTGCCTTTATGTGTTTCCTCTTCGGTTGAAACTACTTCTGTTTTAGTTTTATTAACCTTTGTTTCCATAGAACTAATCCCCTCCTTGTGTGATATCTGTTCTCATTATAGGTGAAGGGAATGTGACGAATAGTGCATAATATCACATAGCAAATGTGATTTTGAAATTTTGTTCATATACGTGAAAATAATTTCACAAAAATTTCTATTGACTTTTCACTGAGAAAGAATTGACATTTTCGAAAATATTTCCATCAATAATAAATTGATAATTATCCATAATACAAGTACAGGGAAATTTAGTACTCTGTAACCGAAAGTAAAGGGGTTGAAAGTAATGGCAAGAAGCAGTAATAAGCTATTAGTTCCTGGAATTGAACAATACTTAGATCAAGTAAAATATGAAATAGCCCAAGAATTTGGGGTTCATTTAGGTTCTGACACTGTATCAAGGGCGAATGGATCCGTTGGGGGAGAAATTACGAAAAGATTGGTAAAGCAGGCTCAGGCTCAAATGACAGGAAACAATAATCAACAAATATAAATAAAAAAAACGTCCGGTTTTTTCACCGGACTTTTTTTAGTCATCTTTATTACTTTTATGATGGTGTTTCTTATCTTTATAGTTACTTTGGTATTTTCGGTCGCCTCTATCATCCCTATAATCATGTTTTTTTTTCTGTTTGTTATTCTGGCCTGGGGGATATGGCTTATCTTTGAATCCTTTTTCATTCTCCCTAATAGGCTGATTTTGACTTTTCTCCATTTTCTTCTCATGACCTGGAGGATTATGTGTCCTGCTATTTAAATCTGGAGTTTTTCTATTGTTATTGCCCCTGTATTTGTCATTTTCATGTTGTTTTTTTGGCGATTGCACGTTTCTCTTTTGTTCTACCTGTTGTTTAGGCTGTATTTTTGATTGGTTTTGAGTTATGTCCTTCTTTTCATTCGGTTTTTCAAGCTTTTTGGAATCATCCTTCAATGGGCTTTTTTCCGATTGTTGAGTAGCTGCTGGTTTCATATTAAATTGTTTTATCTTATATTGACCTGTTGTTAATCCCTCTTCTATCGCTTGTTTCCTGTCCTCTTTTGAACCTTCGACAACCTTCAGCTCAAGATTTTCTCTATTAACTACATCTTTAATTTCACTCATTTCTTCTTCCCAACGCTTACTTTTTCCTTGCTGCTTCTCTTTGTAAACAGTAGCTATCACGATTTCCCGATTTGGTTTAATGTATCCCTGCATTTTCATCTCATGAAGTATTTCATCTGTTAATACATGGATATTTTTCTTTTTCCAATCTTTGATTTGTTCGAGTATATTTTTCCCTTCATTGTTATACGCAACAAATTCGATCACTTCAAATTGATCATTAATCCCTAATTCAATACTCGGATTCACATCAATGGACATATAAGCGTATACATCATTCGATTCTATCAATGGGAGAAGACTAGCAAAGGTAAGGGTTAGGATCAGTGCAATAGAGATAATAGCTTTCCCTTTAAAGCTGTGTAAAAAGGGGAGAAGAAATGACTTCTTCGTTTCATCCATATCAACCGGGAAAAACTCTATCTCTTGCCCAAGCTGATAATGATTATGATAGTTATGTGCACGAAGAAATTCACCTTCAGGGGTTAACAGTGTTAAAAAACGCTCGTTCATTTCCATTATGATTCCTGTTTTCACGTTTCTAACACCCCTTTAATATAATCCTTTAAATAAACATAATCACCAATTAGTATGAGAGCGATCGCTATGATATATTTACGGTTTCTTTCGATCGTTTTCCTACTAATTGATACCTCCTTTTCAAGCTGTTTGATAGGAAGTCTTTTCTTGTCTAATAATATTCTTTTAAGCTCTTCATCTTCAGTAAGCTTCTTTGCCACAATCATGGCGTTCTTCCTTGCATCTGCATGTTTTGGAGATTGCTCAAGCAACTCCTGGAAACTGAGCTCAAACTCACGGAGTAAAGCAGTAAATTGAATAATCTCTTCTCTTCTTAGTTGTTCATCGGTCTTTTTTCTAAATTCTTCTATCGACCGTTCATTTTCTACGATCATACCTGCCTGCTGCTCATCATCATCGATAAAGCCATAGGTAAAATCAACGCTTAAATTTTGATACTTTGCCTGTTGCCGAATATAATCAATCACTCGTCTTTTAATTAGCACTTCTGCAAAACTGATTAATGAGCTTCCTTTTTCAGAACTATACTTTTGAATCGCTTCATTAAATGCAATGAGACCAATGCTAAATTCATCATCAGATTCATGAATATATCTCTTACATACAGAGGAAACTGTTTTAGCGATAAATGGCTTGTAAGAATCTATTATTTCATTCTGTAAGCCCGCATCACCTTGCTGTATTAAATGAATCGCTTCCTCAAGCGTTCTTTTTCGTTTTTTCGCCATGAATAGCATACTTAGCATAGCCTCACCTCTTCATTCAAGACATTATAACATACGATGTCCTAATGAAGTTTATAAGGGTATGCTAAAATGAAAAGGAAAAGTAGACCACAACTGGTCTGCTCTTCCTTACCTATTAACGACAACAAATATTAATGCTTTCCTTTATTTTCCCTATGTTCTTTTTGTACATTTCCCTTCTGTTTGTCTTTATTTTTGTCATTTTCTTTTTCTAATTTCTTTACTTCCTTTAAAGCTACTTTATTTTCTTTCATCTCTTGCTTTTTAATTTTTTTTGCATTTTTTTCTTTTTCTTTAATTAATGCTTTTTGAATTTTTGACTCTTCATGAGCCGCTTTCTTTTCCTGCTTTAGTGCAGCTTTTTCTTGCCTTTTTTGTTTTACTGGAACGGCCTCATCTTCCTTTTCCGCTGTAGTTACTGGGTCTTTTGCATCAGCATTTTCTTCTTCTGAAGTATTTTCAGTCAAGCTATTATCTGCTGTTAATAATGTAGTTGAAATAGTCTCCTCTACTGCTTCATCCTCTTTATTTTTATCTATTTCCTTCATTTTTTCTATTTTTAAAGCTAACTTTGCATAACTTTTTTCAATATTTTTTTGTAAAGCAGCTTTCGCTTTCGGATTTTGTACTTTCTCCATTGCAGCTGTTAGTGCAATAATATTTTGCGATAACAACATATCTACATCAGCATCTTCTTCAGCAACTACATCTTCTGATTCTCCATCTGTTTTTGATCCCACTGCAATTGAGTCATCAGTTTCTGTCTTTTCTTCTGCGTCAGCAGCATCTTCACCGACGGACTCTTCTTCACCAATAATAGATTCTACATTTTCTAAGCTTTCGAAAGCATTTTTGATCGCCTCAAGAGCTTCCTCTTCCTTGCCCTCATTGAAAAGTGCCTCCGCCTCGGCTAAACGCTCTGCTGCAAAAGTAGCCAATAGCTTTGCTTCTTTTTCTTGATTAAAAGTGAATGCAAGTTTTATTTTTTCTAACGCAATTTTAGCAAAATAGAAGAAGCTTCCTGGCAATAAAGATGGAGTTTCTTCTTCGATTTGCTCCTCGTTAGCTTGTTCTGCGTTTTCTTTAGGTACATTAAGATTATCTGGCAATTCAACTGTTTCGTAATCTCCTGTTAGTTCTGTACTTTCAGCGGCAGATGCCAATGACGTTGAGAATGTAAATGTCCCAGCAAGCAATAATGCTATAGATGATCTTCCTAATTTCTGCAATTCTTTGTTTGAAAAAAACTTCAACTCTTTCACCTCATAAAATGTTTTTAGCGGCCGCCTTGTTCATTACAACTGTACGATAGGTTATGAGGTGTTTTTGGGGGTTGTTAAATAAAATTTATTATAGCTAAAAAAGCTTTAACATGTTTTATTGTTAAAGCTTTAAATAAGCGAGATGGTTCTTATTTCTGAAGACGGTATTTTTTTATTGATAAAATGACCCACCTAATTATGAAACCAATCATTAAACCCGGAATTAATGATAGCATAGGTAAAAATACTGGTCCAAATAAGATGCCAAATAACTTTAACCGGGTAGAGTACATTAGGCCTACTGTAACAAAATAGGCGCTAAAAACAAATGGCAGAAAAGATAATTCTTCATTCTCAGGCATCGTACTTCGGTAAGCATCCCACATCGCAAAAAAGTATAGACAAGGATAAAACATTAGCCATTGATAATTTATTACTTGGATGGCGTAATCAATTTCTCCCCGGAAGCTGAACATGATTGCAGAATTAAAATTACTGTACATATTAATAACGAATTCAAGTAATACAAAAAGCGTACCTTTTATTATTTGACCAGAAAGTAGCTGACTGAATCCAGGAAGCGCAATACTCCATAAAACAGCCTCAAGTTTACCTAGTGTTTTCACCCTAAATCACCAACCGCTCCATTATTGGGTCACTCTCTTTTGTCAGACTGATTCTAATTTCCCATTTTGTTATATATCTTATTATTACTTTAATAGCGTAAAAAAAACGCTAATCCACTGATTAACGGCAAATTTTTATTTTATTCATTTGAATTTAATAAAAAAGTGCAAAGGCAGCTATTTATGCTGCTGCCTTTGCACTTTTTGTAATTGTGAAGCCGGTTAACCCGAATCCAACAGTTAATATTGGCGATAGTAAACAAAAGAAGGTGAAAGGCAAATAGTCGATAGTTTCAACACCTAAAACCCCTGTAAGAAAAACACCGCAAACACTCCAAGGAACTAATGGATTAATGACCGTTCCCGCATCCTCAAGCACCCTCGATAAATTTTTCCGTTCAAGACCTGCTTTATCATATGATTCCTGAAATGCATTACCTGTTAACAATATGGAGAGGTATTGCTCTCCAAGGAGAAAATTGATCCCAATTGCTGTTCCAGCAGTAGCAGATATTAATGAGGAGCGCTTACTCAAGAATCCCTTTATTCCCTCTAAAAGGGCAGGTAATATCCCTAGTTTAAAAAGAAGCCCACCCATTGAAAGTGCTAATAAGACTAAGGAAATAGAGAACATCATACTTTCCATCCCTCCCCTAGTTAATAGGGAATCGATTTCTTCTACTCCAGTATCTGATTTAAAACCGAAAAATAATAAGTTCATCATCTTTTCAACACTTAAATCATTTTGTACGAAGAAGCTAATCACCAATGCAGCTATAATGCTTGATGAAAGAGTGATAATCGCAGAGATCCTTTTTATCGCAAGAAACGTTAATAGAATAAAAGGAATGATAGAATACCAATGTACATATTCAAGCTCAATTAGCTTTGCTTTCAGTGTTTGTATCATTTCAAAGCTTGTTGATGCTTCATTTGGCGATAAAAAGGCAAATAGGATGAGTGTTATTACAAAAGCTGGGCCTGTAGTCCAAGCCATATTTTTTATATGTTCAAAAATATCCACCTTAACAATCATCGAGGCAAGGCTCGTTGTATCTGATAACGGAGACATTTTATCACCAAAAAAAGCACCGGAAATGATTGCTCCAGCCGTAATCGCTTCCGATAGCCCAAGTGCTGAGCTTACACTCATAAAAGCAACACCAATGGTAGCAGCCGTTGTAAGTGAACTGCCTACACTTAAACCAATGATTGAAGAAACAATAAAAGCAATGGCATAAAAAAACTTCCCATTAACAACCTCTAAGGCAAGATATATAAATGTTGGGATCGTCCCGCTAGCCATCCAGCTGCTGATTAACATTCCAATAAAGAAGAAGATAAATACTGCACCAAGACCGGATTTTGCTCCATCTACAAGGCCTTCTTCTAAATCCTTTATCTGAACCCGTTTTAATAATCCGTATGCCATTAAACAAATTATTGCTAAAACGATAGGAACATGTGGAACAACTCCAGTAAAAATAATGGCGTAACTGATTCCGCCTAAAAGAATAAGTGTAATGATAAGCGCTTCTAATGGCCTAATCGTTAATTTTGGCTTTTCATGCTGCATATGAAATCCTCCTCTAGTTGTATACGCAGCATATATTCTGCGAATCTACCCTTTTACTATTACACTTAAACGCTTTTTGGCGTTAAAGTGAAATAATATGATATTACTATATTATTTTTTATGGAGTATGTCAATGTAAAAAAAAAAGGTCCCTCAACAGGAACCGTTTTTCACATTAATGCTCTGAATCCATTGGATTATATAGGTTAACATCTGGGTTTTTATCTTGGAACCATCTTAGTGCAAAATCATTTTCAAATAAAAATACTTTTTTATCATAACGATCATGAACAAGAAGGCTTCGAGAACTAGAGAGATTTTCACTTACTTCATCCCCCTCAACCCAACGAACAATTTTTGAACCTATTCTTTCCATATAAACTTCCGTGTTATATTCATTCTTCATTCGATGCTCAAATACTTCAAATTGAAGCTGACCGACTGCACCGAGCAAAAGATCCTCAGTTTTTACCGTTTTATAAAGCTGAATCGCACCCTCTTGTACAAGCTGCTGAATACCTTTATGGAAGTGCTTTTGCTTCATAACATTCTTCGCAGAAACTCTAACAAAGAGCTCAGGCGTAAATTGCGGCAATCGGTCAAATTGGAAACTTTCCTTTCCTGATGTTAATGTATCCCCAATTTGGTATGTGCCAGGATCATATATACCAATAATATCCCCACTAACGGCAAGATCAACTGTACTTCTATCATCAGCCATAAATTGAGTAGATTGAGCAAGCTTAATTTGCTTCCCAGTTCTCGGAATATTTACGGTCATGCCTCGTTCAAACTGACCTGAACAAATTCTCAGGAATGCAATCCTATCTCTATGGGCAGGATTCATGTTCGCTTGAATTTTAAAAATAAAACCAGAGAAGTTTTCTGATAGCGGATTAATTTCTCCAGCTGTTGAATTTCGTGGCTGTGGCGATGGTGCAAATTGTAAATATGACTCTAAAAATGTCTGCACACCAAAGTTAGTTAATGCACTTCCAAAGAATACAGGCGTTAATTCCCCTTCAGCAATTCTTTCTTTAGAAAACTCATTGCCCGCTTCATTCAATAGCATGATTTCCTCAAGAGTTTGCTCATACAGGCCTGAATCTTTCAAAGCATGCTCCCCTTCAATTTCACCGTCTTCATTTAATGAAATAAAGCGCTTATCTTCTTCTACTCGGAATTGCTCGATTCGATTATTAAAGCGGTCATAAATACCCAGGAATTCCTTGCCCATTCCAATTGGCCAATTCATTGGATACGATTCAATCCCCATGACCTCCTCAAGCTCTGCAAGAAGTTCTAATGGGGTCTTTCCTTGTCGATCCAATTTATTTATGAAAGTAAAAATAGGGATGCCTCTCATTCGGCATACTTTAAAGAGCTTAAGTGTTTGCTCCTCAATCCCTTTAGCAGAATCGATAATCATAACCGCACTGTCAACTGCAGTTAATGTCCGATAAGTATCTTCACTAAAGTCTTGGTGTCCTGGTGTATCAAGAATATTAACCCGCGCACCATTATAATCAAACTGCATCACACTGGAGGTTACTGAGATTCCTCTTTGTTTCTCAATTTCCATCCAGTCACTTGTTGCATATTTTCCGGTCTTCTTTCCCTTTACCGTTCCTGCATCCCGAATAGCGCCTCCAAAAAGAAGCAATTTTTCTGTTAATGTCGTTTTACCAGCATCCGGGTGGGAAATAATTGCAAATGTCCGGCGTGATAAAACTTCTTCTTCAAACTTTTTTGCCATTGTTCATTCCTCGCTGATTCTCAAATTTAATCATACCTTTCATTTTATCGCTCTGAAAAAAAGATTGCAATGCTGCATTTACACATCTTATTGCTTTTTTTCAAGAAGGTTCATGAACTATACTAAGTATAGACAAGAATAATTGATTCGGAGGTGCTCCATTGGATTCCATTACTCATACTTTGTTTGGACTTACTTTATACGGAACTGTCGATAAAAAGAACCTGGATAAGAATCGTAAACGAGCTTATCTTGTAACCGCGGTTGGCGCAAGTCTCATCCCGGATATAGATGTCCTTTCCCGCTTTTGGGATACAGAAGGAATGTATCAAATGTGGCACAGAGGAATTACACACTCCATTTTCCTCACCCCTTTATGGGCACTATTTTTTTCACTCATCTGTCTGCTATTGTTTAAAGTAAAAGATATTAAACTGTTCTTTATCGGATGGCTTGCAGTCATCATTCATACGACAAGCGATCTATTTAACGCGTGGGGAACAGGTTTTCTAGAACCCTTTTCATCCATAAGAATGACATTTGGGACAGTTCCCATTGTCGATTTCGTAATATGGATAATTATAGGATTAGCCTTTATCTTTTCAAAAAAGAAAAAGTCAAAATCTCCCTTATATTTTAGAATGGCTTGGATGTTTATCATCCTTCACTTTATGGTACAAACCATACAAGGAGTTTTTATATACAGCCAATACGATGAAAAATATGATCAAGTAGCATTATCTGCTGGTTTTATTCCTTGGACCTATTCTGTAATTACTAAAAATGAAGAGCAAGTGAAAATTTTTTCTGATAGTCTTTTTCAAAAGAAAAGGGAGCAGTATGTACTGCATTCATCCGAAGACGCTAATTTGGACATGCTATTTGATAAACGCCCAGAAGCAAAAACCCTCTATGATTGGGCACCATTTGTAGTCCTTGTAGATGATGACGATCGCATCGGTTTATACGATCCTCGGTTTTACCGAAATGGACAATCCTTTTTATTTGAATATATCGAGAAAAACAACTAAATACTTAATTGGAGGAAAAAAATATGCCAGACGAAAAAAAATATGAAGCAGGCTATAGAAAATTTCTTTCAAAAGCTCAAAAATATGTAGATAATCCTCAAGAAACAGATCAATTACTTAAAAAAACTGAAAAGAAAGCGAAAGGGAATAAAGCTTCTTTTACCGGGGTATGGGAAAAATTCCAGCTTCTTATTGAACTCGTTAGGTCTTGGTCAAGCGGTGAATATCGAGCAATATCCAAAAAATCCATTTTGTTCATTATTGCTTCTATTCTTTACTTTGTCTCTCCGATTGATATCATACCGGATTTCTTGATTGGTCTTGGCATTGTCGATGATGCGGCAGTCATTGCATTTGCCATCAAACAACTTACTGATGAATTGGAGAAATATAAAATCTGGAAACGAAATCAGCCCATTAATGCAGAAGAAAGTAAGCGAATTTAACTGTGATTTTTCCTTTTGTGCCTATGTCAGTTACTTGGTGTTTTCTCTTGTTACGTTACTTCCTCTTGTTACCGGTATAACATTTTTTCTGCTTTGGCGGGCACATGTCATTCCCTCTTGTGAACTGTGAATGAATCTCTCACATTCTAAAAACTTGAGGTTACTTCCATATTACAAAAAAGAACATCTCCAAGAATACACAGGAGATGTTCTTACTTAGCGAAGCGATGATTTCCAATTACTTCTGTCACTGTTTGTGATCTCAACCATTTACTGCTAGTTTCGTCAGGATTAAAGAAATAAACGGAATCATTTCCTTTTCCTTCAAGAGCAAGTGCCTCCATAACTGCTTTTTTAGACTTTTTATCGGCAGGCTCGTTAATTGCCCCATTATCTACTGGTTGAAACTGTCTATCCTCATAAATGACATCTTTAATTTTATCAGGAAAGCGATTATCTTCCACCCGGTTTAAAACGACTAGAGCAACAGCAACCTTTCCAGCATAAGGCTCCCCTTTTGCTTCAGCATGGACAAGTCTTGCAAGAAGATCCTTTTCTTCTTTTGTAATGGATTTAGGTAAAATTAGCTTTTCGCCAGGTCGGATTTTTTCTGACTTTTTATGATTAATTTTTATTAAATCTTTCTCAGATACTCCATGTTTCATTCCAATCTCAATAAGGGAATCACCTTTTTGAACCGTATAAATATCAACATGATCTAAAGTTTCAGCATACGTGTAATTTTTATCTGTTTGGAAAAACGGGAATGAGAGTATCATGAACCCTGCAAATACTGCTGCAAGTTTCTTCATTTAATCTCCTCCTTTATACTTGCATGAGCAACGTATATAACCGTAACATAGAAAACTAAACACCTCCACACCTCAATTTCTTCCATAGAAATACAGTTAAATAATGGAACACCTATTCAGATTTTTATTATTAATACATTTTTCTAGTCAATTCGACCATTTCTGTTATAATGGGATAGGAAATAAAATGCTTTTGACAAATTGAATAGGCAGAATTGTAGGGGAACCGTGTATTCGGTTGAGATTTCATCAGTGAGATGATAACCCTTTGAACCTGATCTGGTTGATACCAGCGGAGGGAACATATTCTAATACATAGATGTGTTTAGTTTATATGCGCCCTGGTTCATGCCAAGGGCGTTTTTATTTTGCAAAAAATCCATACATTCTGGAGAGCATAAGAATAAATTACCTGGAGGTTAAAAGGATGAAGAAATGGATCGCAATTATTTGCTCCGCACTCTTGCTTGCTGGCTGCAGCGGCGGTGAGGAACAAACAAAGGAAAAGAATGAAAAAGACTTGAAAAAGGTTACGGTTGTTCTTGATTGGACACCAAATACGAACCATACTGGCTTATATGTCGCCAAGGATAAAGGCTATTTTGAAGAAGAAGGTCTTGATGTGGAAATCATTATGCCTGGTGAAGCTGGCGCAGATCAGCTAACAGCATCTGGAAAAGCAGATTTTGGGGTTAGTTATCAGGAAAGCATTACTCAAGCACGTGTACAAGGAGTTCCTCTTGTTTCCGTTGCAGCAGTGATTCAGCATAATACTTCTGGATTTGCTTCCCCTGCCGAAAAAAATATCAAATCACCGAAAGATTTTGCAGGGAAAACATACGGAGGATGGGGCTCACCTGTTGAGAAATCTGTTCTCGATTCATTAATGAAAATCGAAAAAGCAAATGTTGAAGATGTTTCAATTGTTAATATGGGGGATGCCGATTTCTTTACGGCTGTCAAACGCGATATTGATTTTGCCTGGATTTATTATGGGTGGACGGGCGTGGAAGCAGAGCTGCGCGGGGAAAAAATTAATATGGTGTATTTAACCGATTATAGCGAAAAGCTTGATTATTATACCCCTGTGCTTGCAACAAATGAAAAAATGATTGAAAGCAATCCTGAAACAGTAAAAGCTTTCGTTAAAGCCGCATCTAAAGGATATAAGTATACCATCGAAAATCCTAAAGAAGCTGCTGACATTCTATTAAAAGCTGCCCCAGATCTGGATGAAAAGCTTGTGGAAAAAAGCCAGGAATGGCTAGCTCCCCGTTATCAAGACGATGCATCAAGATGGGGTGAACAAAAGCTGGACGTTTGGAAAAACTATGCAGATTGGATGTTTGAAAACGGATTGCTTGATAAGAAATTAGAAGCTGAAAAAGCATTTACAAATGAATTTTTACCTGAGTGAGGAGAGTTAGAGAATGGCTAATGCATTAGTAAGTATACAAATCATACCAAAAACTAAAAACGGGGAAGATGTTATTCCTTACGTTGATGAAGCAATTCGTGTCATTGATGAATCAGGAGTAAAGTATGAAGTTCACCCGCTGGAAACAACTATGGAAGGCGAATTAGAGCATTTATTAAAAATCATAGCTGAAATGAATGAGAAAATGATTGAAAAAGGGAGCAGAAATGTTATTTCGCAAGTAAAAATTTTATATCAGCCTTCAGGAATTGAAATGAATGATTTAACGGAGAAATACCGTTCATGAAGAACAATTTATTAAAAGGATGGAGACCAGCTCTTGTTCTCCTCCTTTTATTCAT
This sequence comes from Cytobacillus massiliigabonensis, assembly GCF_900199725.1. Lineage (GTDB taxonomy): Bacteria > Bacillota > Bacilli > Bacillales > Cytobacillaceae > Cytobacillus > Cytobacillus massiliigabonensis. The sequence goes on from NZ_LT904902.1 coordinate 422,867, forward strand.
TATCTGGGAAATGTCCGTTAAACTAGCTGATATACCTGCGTGGCTTCTCCCGCCACCAACAGATATTCTTAAAGAAGCAATAGAAGGCTGGGGAAATTTTCATGAACATCTGCAATCAACAATTAAACTTTCATTGCTAGGATTTATCATTGGCTCAAGTATTGGATTATTGACAGCTATTATTCTTCATCTTATTCCAAGTGTTAAAGAATCAATCTATCCTTTATTGATTTTATCACAGAATGTTCCAATTATTGTTCTTGCTCCTCTATTGGTTATTTGGTTTGGCTTTGGCTTAATGCCGAAGATTATTGTCATCACACTGGTCTGTTTCTTTCCCATCACTGTTGCTGCTTTAGATGGGTTTAGACAAACACCAAATGAACTGAAGCATTACATGATGATGGCTGGCGCTAATCGTAGACAGCTTTTCTGGAAGCTGGAGCTTCCCTTTTCCTTGCCGGCTATATTCTCCGGGTTAAAGATTTCAGCTACATATAGTGTGATGGGAGCCGTCATCTCTGAGTGGCTTGGTGCCAAAACAGGGATTGGTGTTTATATGACCCTAGCCTCCTCTTCTTTTCGTACAGATCGAGTATTTGTAGCGATCGTATTTATTATGATATTGAGCCTTTTATTATTTATGCTCATTCTGCTGGCAGAACGATTTCTAGTCCGCTGGAAAAGAATGGAGGATGATAGAAAATGAGTATACTTTCAATTGAAAATGTCTCGAAAAGGTTTGGAGAAAACGAGGTTATTCGAAAATTAAGCTTGGATGTAAAAGCAGGTGAATTCGTCTCTATCCTTGGACCGTCTGGCAGCGGAAAAAGTACAATTTTCAATTTAGTCGGAGGGCTGCTAGCTCCAGATGAAGGAACGATTCGATTACAAAATGAAAGTATTATTGGAAAGCGCGGCTCCATTAGCTATATGCCGCAATCACCTTCTTTGCTTCCATGGCGCACGATTCTGCAGAATGTGTTATTAGGACAGGAACTTAAAGGGGATATCAATCGAGAAAAGGCAATTGATATGATTGAAAAGGCAGGACTGAAAGAATATATACATTCCTACCCGCATGAATTATCAGGTGGAATGAAACAGCGAGTGGCATTTATACGTGCACTCTTAAGCCCTCAGCCAATCATTCTGCTGGATGAACCTTTTTCTGCTCTCGATGAAATGACAAGGCTCGATATGCAAAAATGGCTTCTCGATATATGGGATTCGCATAGACCAACCATCCTCTTTGTTACCCATAATATTGAGGAAGCACTTTTCCTTTCGGATCGTATTTTTATTCTTTCTCACCGGCCATCACATGTTATTTCTGAGCTTAAGGTTCCTTTTAGCCGCCCAAGAAATGAAGAGCTTTTACTTGAAGAACGATTTTTGCAAAGCAAGAGAAAAATTCACTTTGCCTTAAAAAGGAGGGATGGAGATGAAATCAATGATTGATTCCCATATTCATCTCGATCATTATACGGATGAGGAAATTGAAGAAATTATCTCGAGTTCCCCAACCATTCAATCCTATATTTCTGTTTCATATGACTTAGAATCAGCAAAGAGAAATCTTTTATTGTCTGAAAAATATTCAATCGTGAAGCCAGCTTTCGGGTATCATCCTGAACAATCATTACCGAATGAAAAAGAGCTGGCAAATCTAATGACTTGGATAGAATCAAATAAAGAAAAAATGGTTGCCATTGGTGAAGTAGGACTTCCGTATTATTTACGAATGGAGACAGCCGACCCATCATTTCAACTACACGGATATATCGAGCTATTAGAAGCATTTATCATCCTCGCTAAAAAGTGGGAGATGCCAATCGTGCTTCATGCAGTTTATGATGATGCCCCAGTCGTTTGTGATCTTTTAGAAAAGCACTCTATTGATAAAGCTCACTTTCATTGGTTTAAAGGGGACAGCAAAACCATACAGCGTCTCAAAAATAATGGCTACTTTATTTCCTTCACACCTGATATTGTTTATGAAGAAGAAATTCAACAAATTGCAAAAGTGTTCCCCATTGATCAAGTCATGATCGAAACAGATGGACCTTGGCCATTTGAAGGACCATTTCAGGGCAAATCTACCCATCCGAAAATGATGAATGAATCAGTTGGATTTATTTCGAAAATAAAAAAGATGCCTATACAAGATGTCTATCTTCAATTACTTGATAATACAAAAAGCTTCTATTCACTATAAAAGCCGTCTAAACAACGAAAAAGCAGGAAGTCTCCTGCTTTTTCTAAAAACGAATTATCTAAAACAAGCTGCGCCTACAATAATTAGAAGGATGAAAAGAACAACGATCAAGGCAAAACCGCCGCCGTATCCAGCTCCTCCGCCATATCCACAGCCGCCATAACCATAGCCGCCGTATCCATACATACACTATCTCCTCCTTGCTGCCTATAATTCATATCTCCTATTATTAATATCCGTAACCACCGTAACCCCATGAAGCACCAATGATAATTAATAGGATAAACAATACTACAAGTAGAGCGAAGCCTCCACCGTAACCTGCGCCTCCACAATCATTTCCCATGTTCAAATACCTCCTTTGTTTGTTTCCATATATCCTATTCATTTACCCTAGATTGTGCGATAGACGAATGCACAATTTTAGGTATTATCCCTATAATTAAGGAGGGGCCCTTTCTGAAAGGACCCCTCTAAGTGGATGTATTTCTGCATTTTCATTTATTTTCTCTTCATTAAAAATGGGCACTAATGTTTCTTAATTGGCATGTCTTTACCTCTATTGCAATTCACCTGTCTCTTCTTTTGTCTTTGCATCCTTCAATTCCAGCGTTAAATGATCTAGGCTTTCACGAATATTTGATTTTCCAGAGAAATTTTCTAATAGTTCCTTAACATCGATACCAGAAGAAGCTTTCAAAGTTTCCTGCATCGTAGACATAAGGTTCGTTGCATAGCCAGTTACCTTATTCGCTCCCCCATTTTTCCCATCGCTTCCAGTATCAACCACAGTGATTTTATCAATATTTGAAAGTGGGCTTGCGACTTGTTTCGCATATTCCGGAAGCATCTTAAGAACCATATCCATGATGGCAGCTTGACCATACTGATCGAATGCTTCTGCAATTTTACGCTTCGCTTCTGCTTCTGCAAGTCCTTTCAGACGGATAATTTCAGCTTCAGTTTCACCTTGAGCACGCTGTGAATCAGCTTTTGCCAGACCATCCGCTCTCACACGCTCAGCTTCAGCCTTTGCCTGTGCTTCAATTCGGTACTTATTAGCATCTGCTTCAGCAAATTGCTTCTTCTTCTCTGCTTCAGCAGCTTGCTCAACTGCATAACGATCTGCATCTGCTTTTTTCTTGACTTCAGAATCATATTGTCTTTCTCTTCTTAAAATTTCCTTCTCCTCTAATTCAATTTGTTTTTGACGTTCAATAATCTTGATTTGCATTTCTTGTTCAGTTACTTCTTGTTTTGCACGAGCCGTTTCAAGATCATACGCTTGGTCTGCTCGTGCTTTAGCAATATCCTGATCCCTTCGGTAATCCGCCATTTTCATCTGATTTTCTTTTTCTGCTTCAGCAATTTCAGTCGCTCTTTCTAGCTCAGCTTTTTGTGCATCCTTATCGGCTTCAGCACGTTTTATTCGCGTTTCTTTTTCTGCTTCAGCAGTGGCAATATCAGCGTCCCGTTTCACTTGTGCAATTCTTGGCTTCCCTAATGAATCTAGATACCCATTTTTATCCCGAACATCTTTGATTGTAAAGGAAACGATAATCAGACCCATTTTTGCAAGGTCCTGCGAAGCAACCCTCTGAACTTCCTGTGAAAATTTATCCCTGTTTTTATAAATTTCTTCTACTGTCATCGAACCAAGAATCGATCTCAAATGGCCTTCAAGCACTTCTTTTGCTTCATTTTCCCTGTCTTCTTTCTTTTTCCCAAGAAATTGCTCTGCAGCTGTAGCAATTTCACCGATGGATCCGCCAATTTTAATAATTGCTGTACCATCAGCCATAACAGGTACACCCTGCTCTGTGTATACCTCTGGTGTTGAAACTTCTAATTTACTAGAAAGCAAGCTCAGCGGTTCTGCCTGTTGAAATACTGGCAGCACAAACGTACCTCCACCCCTAATTATCTTAATTTTGTTGCCGGATTCATCCACATGGACATTTTTACTGCCTAAATAGCTTCCAGTTACGATTAATGCTTCATCCGGTCCTGCGGTGCGGTACTTTGAAATAAAAACACCCAATAAGGCAATCAATAAAAATGCAACAATCCCAACGATAATCCAAATTTGAAGCATGTTCTCTCCCCCTATCTAATATTCATTTCGGGGTACTACATAAAGAACCCCATTTTTCACATCAATAACAAGAACCTTTTCTCCTTCATTAATGCTTTTATTATCGAAGCTGGCAGCAGGCTTGGAAATTCTGCCGCTGTAGCTTTCAATCAAAATTTCTCCAAATCCATCCTTTGGAATCGGGATGATAACCGAAGCAATCCTCCCTTTTAAGGATTCTTCCGTATATACAAGTGATTCTTCTGTATTGGCTAATGGAATAAGAACAAAAACATTTAGCAAAGTATCTAAAATAATCGAAGATATTGCAGCAATAATCAATATAAGTACGCTATTCAGCCCAGTAAGGATCTCCATTAAATAGCCAATTGCAGATAAAAAGGTAAGGAAAGCTAACACTAGAACTGGATTCAGAAACCCTGCAGCCTCAGACAGTCCTTCTACCATATCGCTAAAAAACAAGTAAAGGATGATTAAGCTGCCAGAAATGACAAGTACATAGAGATAAAGTGTTTGAATAGGCAAGCCAAAAAGCTCCATTTTTTCACATCCCTTCAAAATCTATTATCAGATATATTCGATTTAATTTATATACGTTTACACTAGATAAAAGTTTCAAAATTCTTACAAAATAAACAAGCACTAAGAATATACATTCTTAGTGCCTGAATACTTTTACGTATAAAATTATCTGTGAATACCAAGTGCGAGCTGAGCGTAACGGGACATTCTATCCTTTGTCCAAGGCGGATTCCAAACGATGTCCACATCGACCTTCTTAATTTCAGTAATATTATCTAAAATGGCACTTTTCACCCCGCCAACAATTTGTCCAGCCATAGGACACCCCATTGATGTCATTGTCATGACAATATGCACATCATTTTCTTCATTAATATTAACTTCATATATCAAACCTAAATTCACAACATCTATTCCTAATTCCGGATCGATAACTAATTCCAGCTCTTCAAATATTTTCTCTTTTAGAGTGTTGCTCATTGACTAACCTCCTCAATTTGAAAAACAAAAATCATAATTGATATTTATTATCATTATAGAAAATAAAAAAAGACAAAGCAGTGAAACGCATCACACTTTATCTCTTCATTTATAATTGACGACCTTTGTTAAACTCGAGTAAAACCCTCTCTATTGCCCTTATTGGCTGCCTTGCAAATTGGGATAAGTATTGTGTATCTAACCTGCTATGCTGAGAGATTAAATAAGCTGAATGGGTTGCGTTTTCTTTTCTTAATGTATTCAGCGCTTTAATCATCCCATCTGCAGTTTCAATCCCAATCCCATGACCAAAATATAATCCATTTCCTAAATAAACCGTATTCTCCCCTGTCCAAACAGGATGAGCAAAATCAGGATTATAAAAATATACGACATCCCCTGGAATAAAGTCTCTGCCGATTTTTGTAATAATGCCTAAATCACGGTCATAATTCCAATCCCAAACAAGAAGCCGCTGGAACAAAGAATTGAAATAGCTTGTCGAGATTGTATCAAGAACTGCTTTGTAATAAATAATTACAATGGCAGTTGAACATTCAAATGCATATTCATCACTATTAATAAAAATATCATTAATTGCCTCAGATGGCAGGACAGATGGATTAAGCAAATACCCATATTTTATCTTTCGCCAAATTTTCGGATTGAATTTAGATGTTTGAAATGGAGCAAATGCAACATTACTTTCATGAAGCTTTCTAGCAGTTCGGATGATATTTTCTCTTAATTGGAGGTCAAATAGCAATTCATGGAGAGAACCGTACGTATGCTGTAATGGACTATTTTCTAAAGCAAGGTAGATCTCCCGCTTTATCCCTTGAAAACTGCCAACAGCCGGCTTTAATCCATAATCGCTAAGAACGATCATTTTTTTCCCAGCCTTTCTATAAGGTTTTATTTTACCTTATGGCATATGATCCTGGTTGGTTCCAATTAACCTGCCGTTCAATATACTTTTCCACTGCTGGGAATAGAATTTACTTTACAAAAGATCGATTTAAATGCTAACTTAATTAAATAATCTTGTTTTTAAAAAGGTGAGAAAATGAATAAAGAAATCATAAAATTCATACGTGAAAGCTATAATATGACACAACGAGACTTTGCTAAAATTGTAAGTTGCAGTTTTTCGCTGATCGCCTTAGTAGAAATTGGGAAAAGACGAGTAACATCTAACTTAGAAAGTAAAATTAAGACTGCATTCGATTTAGATGATCAACAGCTGCAATCAATCGCCTCACTCGTATCAGAGTTCAGTAAAGGCATTCCACCATTTATGTAAGTTTGTAATGAATCAACGTCCTTATTATCGGTTATGTTAAAAGCGAGCAATCATTTAGTTGCTCAAATAATCGTGGTGGGAGTGATGTATCATGGCAAGAAACAAACTTTTAGTACCCGGTTCTGAAAATGTATTGGATCAAATGAAGCAAGAGATTGCGGGTGAGTTTGGTGTTCAGCTAGGTGCTGATACGACCGCACGAGCAAATGGCTCTGTTGGTGGCGAAATGACTAAACGTCTAGTCGCCATGGCTCAGGAGCAGTTAAAAAATCAACAAGGTCTATCTTGATGATTTCCCGGAAGAGGCCCTTTAAGGGTCTTTTCCCTTTTTTATTATTGCAATTGATCCGCTTCTACTAAAAGCTTAACTAAAATCTTTGTTCCATAGATTAATGCTTCATTGTCAAAAGACATATTTGGATGATGCAAGCCTGGATTTAAATCACAGCCTAAACCAATCATTGTTGCTGCAATGTCAGGTTTATTTAATGTATAAAAATGAAAGTCCTCTGCTCCAGGAGATTTGCAAATTGGCTGCAGATTTTCTTCACTAAGGATAGATATAATTGCCTTTTCAGCTAATCTAATGGCTGCATCATTTTTTATTGCTGCTGGAGAATACTCTTCAAGACTAAAATCAATTACAGTCTCTGTCAGCTCAGCAATTTTCTTTATCGTATGTTCTGATTGCTTAATTAGTTTTTCCATCGTTTCATTTGTTTCTGCTCTTAAATCAAAAGTAAATCTTGCGGATTCTGGTATTAAATTTGAGGCCTCTCCCCCATGCAGCTCCGTTATTTTAATTGAATATGGGAATTCATCCTTTAAACGAATTTGCCTAATTGCCTGGATTAACAGTGCTGCCGCTTCTAGCGGGTTATTCCCTTCTTCAGGCCGGGCAGCATGTGCTTGCATTCCTTTTATCACACCTTTAATGCTTACAGTTGAACCGTGGACAATTACTGGAGATGCTTTTTTAAAAGGAACCTCAAAGCTTGGGCGCAAATGTATCCCTCCAAGAAACTTTACATTCTCTAATGCCCCCTCCTCCATCATTTTAAGCGCACCTTCAGCTTTCTCTTCAGCTGGCTGAAATATAAACCTGACCGTATGAGTTAGCTGTGTTTTAGTATTTGCAAGCGTGAGTGCAGTAAATAATACCATTGTACTATGTGCATCATGCCCACATGAATGATTGGCCCTTACCATTCCGCCCACTTCCTGCACTAATGCGTCCATATCAGCACGGAGCGCAATTACACCTTGTTTTTTTCCTGGTATTTCTGCCACCAGCCCATAATGGCCGGGAAATGACTTTACATTAATACCCTTATCTTCAAGCATCTCTTTAATATATTTTGAAGTTTTCTCTTCCTTCCAGCTTGGCTCTGCAAGCAAATGGAGATCCTTATACGTTTTCAAAATAAGTTCTCGCTCCTGCTCAATTAACAATATCGGATCCAATTATGTATGCCCCCTAGTCGAAATAATCAAATAAATTAATAACATCATATACAAAAATGAATGCTTTTGAAAGAAAAATGATATAGTTGAAAAAAAGGGCAGGAGGGGGAATATGATTACTAGATGGCTTACAATCAATATAATTACAGTCATAATGATTATTTTTTGGAGCTTGTATCAAGGCTATGATTCAAACTTTATTTTAATTGGAAAATTAATTGCACAAGCGGCGTTTATTTTATTTTTGATCAATGTAAATATGTATTTTGTATTCCTATTTATCCGCAAAAGCAAGGTTAGAAATGTAAAGGTGAAACTTGCAAAAATATCAAAAAGGATGATGAAATATCATATCCCTATTGCCGTTACAGCAGCAATGCTAATTATTATACATGCAGCCATTATGGTATATGTACAATTTGATTATCTGTGGAAGGCAAAAACGGCAAGCGGAGCAATCTCCATAGGAATATTACTGCTGCTTTTGTATAGCGGATTACTGCGCAGATGGAAGGCCTCGGGAAAAAGAAGAAGATTTCATTATATAATGGCCTTTGTATTTCTGGGTTTTGTTTTTATCCATACTTTTATTTAATAAGGATTTATTCATACTAGAACTCATAGACAATAAAAACCTAAAAATTATGATAAAATAAACTCGAGTTACAATTAAAGGAGATGTTCATAAGGTGAAAAACGAAATAATTGACCGATTTACTACCTATGTAAAAGTCGACACACAATCTAATGCTGACAGTGAAACATGTCCTTCCACACCCGGACAGCTAACTTTAGGGAAAATGCTCGTTGAAGAATTGACATCAATTGGCATGCATGAAGTAACGATGGATGCCAATGGGTATGTAATGGCAACTCTTCCTGCAAATACGGAAAAGAAAGTTCCAACAATCGGATTCCTCGCACATCTGGATACAGCAACTGACTTTACGGGAACAAATGTGAAGCCGCAAATCATCGAAAACTATAATGGAAATGACATCATTTTAAATAATGATTTACATATCGTCCTTTCACCGAAGGATTACCCAAATTTGAGCAGCTATATAGGTCATACTTTAATAACAACAGATGGCACTACCCTTCTTGGCGCTGACAACAAAGCTGGCATCGCAGAAATTATGACTGCAATGGCATACTTAATCAATCATCCTGAAATTAAACATGGAAAAATTAGAGTAGCTTTTACTCCTGATGAGGAAATAGGCAGGGGTCCCCATAAATTCGATGTGGAAGCATTCCAGGCAAAATATGCGTACACAGCTGATGGCGGTCCGCTTGGTGAACTGGAATATGAGAGCTTTAATGCAGCAGGTGCCAAAATTACAATTAAAGGAAATAATATTCATCCAGGTACAGCAAAGGGAAAAATGGTGAATTCAGCAAAAATAGCTATGGAATTCAACAATAAGCTTCCAGTTGATGAAGCACCTGAATATACAGAAGGCTATGAAGGGTTTTTTCATCTTTCCTCAATTAATGGTGATGTTGAACAAACCATTATAAATTATATTATTCGCGATTTTGATAAGGAAAACTTCAAAGCCAGAAAAGCAATGCTCGAGAAAATTACCAATGAACTCCGTAAAAAATATGGAGAAGACACAATTATCTTAGAAATGAACGACCAATATTATAATATGAAAGAAAAAATCGAACCTGTAAAAGAAATTGTAGACATTGCCCATGAAGCAATGAAAAGATTAGACATTGAACCGATCATTAAGCCAATCCGCGGCGGCACAGACGGCTCCCAGCTTTCCTACATGGGTCTTCCAACACCGAATATTTTTACCGGCGGTGAAAACTACCACGGCAAATACGAATATATTTCAGTTGATAATATGGTGAAAGCAACAAATGTGATTTTGAATATTATTAAGATTTATGAGGAGAAGGGCGAGATTTAAAGACACAATTATCAATTATTGAAAAATGCAGCCTGAGTCCGTTTTCTATAGGACTCAGGCTTTTTATTATTATTTTCCAACGAAAATTCTACTTAACCATAAAGCGAAACTTCAATCAGTGGTCTTTTTCTTCATCCCCCACTGATTGTTAGTTGAACTAATCGGGCATTTACGGGCTGTTGATGCCCCACTTAGAATTTTTTGTGCTCTCTACTTCTTGAAGTGAGGGTCTTACAGCCCGTAAATCTGCGATAAATCCTTTAGTAATATACATTTTATTGTTCTAAACTGTAGTTGTTTCATCGATAACTTTTCCAGATTGTTTGCTCTTTGAAACTTTAATTGGAGCTGTTTCTTTAATACCCAGAGAAAGGAGAAAAAAGACTGCAGCAGCCACACTTGCTACCCACAATGGGGAATAAAGGCTGTATTTATCAGCAAGTACACCAGCTAGAACGGGACCAATCGTCCCTCCAATAATTTCGCCAGTCAGTACAATTGCAGCAATAGCAGTAGCTGCAAAGGCCCTTGAAACAGACTCAGATGGGATGATTGCCAGATAAAGTGGCTGCCCACCCATACCAGCAGTAAGGACAAATACTAAAAGTGCTAACACTACAACATTTGAATGGAAAAAGGCAATGGCTAGTGGGAGAAAGATTGCAACAAATGTTGCTGGTATCATTACGGTTTTTCGTCCCAACTTATCCGATAAAAAAGGAATAAGTAACTGCCAGAAGAACATGCCAATCCCGAAAACTCCTAATATAATTCCATATTGGGATTCGTTATAATTGGATACGCCCGATAAAAACAGTGGCATAAAACTAGTGAAAGTTAAAAGGTACATCATATAAAATACAGCAATTAACATACTTAACCAAACATTACGGGTTTTAAATACTTTTTTATATTCATTAAATGTAGGTTTTTGCCTTTTTTCACCTTTGCTCAATTGTGAATGTAGGATAGGTTCCCTCATATAAAACATTAAAATGACAGCGAGGATAATTCCTGGTATAGCCAAAGCAAAAAATGCATATCTCCAGTTAAATGAAATAGCGATAGCAACAACTAATATGGGAGCGATCGCGTTACCTAATAATGGTGCAGCACTTTGAATAAATCCCATATTGAAACCTCTTCTACTAGGAGTGGATTCAGCCATGATCGAGGATTGAATTAATGGAATAACCGGTCCTTCAGAGGCCCCCATCAATAAACGAACCATTATCAGGGATCCTAAACCACCAATAACACCGGATGAAAATGTGGCAACAGAAAATATTAAAATAAAAATAACTAATGTTTTTTTCTTTTTACCAATAAAATCTGAGAGGCTTGCAAAAATAAGTGTAGATAACCCCCATGCAATGGATGTGGCGCCAACAATCATTCCCATTTGTGTATTGTTTAGTCCTAACTCTGGAGCAACAAATGGGAACAAATAAATGATGCTTAATCGATCCATAAAGACCAGGCCAAAAACTAAGAATAGAATAATTAAAATACCATTCTCATACCTAAAGAAAGATTGTTTTACTTTGTTCATACTTCTCTAGCCCCTTATTTTATATTATCGACAAAAATATCTTGATTTTTGAATATTCAGTTAAGTATAAACATACTTTTTTACACACTTATCACATGCTAGGTGGTCTATAAAATCTAAATTATTATAGACCACCTTTAAAACTTTCTATATTCCTAGAAAAGCAACTGCACGCGTCCATCCAGCACTCCCGCCCTTTATTTTTACGGGAAAAACTGAAACCTTAAATCCATAAGGCGGAAGCTGATCGAGATTGGCTAGTTTCTCAATTTGACAATATTCCCTTTCCTTTCCTATATAATGGGCAGCCCATAGGACTCCCGGACGTGGGTTTTCTTTAAAATCTGCTGCTTGTTTTTTCAATGGTGTATCCCATCCCCAACCATCTGTCCCCATCACTTTGATCCCTTGTTCAATCAACCATAGAGTTGCTTCAGCAGATACACCAACATGGATCTGTGCGTAATTATCCTCGTATCGTTTTTTGTCTGCGTCACAGCGGATCATAACAATATCAAATGGCTTTAACTCATAATTAATCTCTATTAATTTCTGCTTTAAATCTGAAATTGTTACTTCATATGCAGGTGGCTTGTCTGTGAAATCTAGAACTATTCCATCACCATAGAACCATTCGAGGGGCATTTCATCAATTGTCCTTGAAGGTCTCCCTTCACTAGTCGGCCAGTAATGCCATGGTGCATCCACATGTGTACCCGCATGACCCGCTAGTGTGAGCTCTTCCCCCGCTAATCCTTTGCCTTCCGGAAAGTCTTCTGGATGAACGCCAAATAATTTAGCACCAAGCTCTGCTCCCTCTTCATGGGATTCATATCTAATCGAAAATGGAAGCGGATCCTTTAGTTCTTTTTCAATTGAAACACTTAAATCAACGATTCTTACTCCATCTTTGTTCACAAGTAAGCATCCTTTCTGTCGAATCAGTTGACTTGACCATAGTAGTGATCCTTCTATCATTAGTTTTTTTAGACAATGGTATTACATAGTCTGCCTAAACCAGTAATCTCTAATTCTACTTCATCACCAGGTTCCAACCAGCTATGCATTTCTGATCCTAACTCCATAATGCAGCCAAATCCAACGGTTCCGGAACCAATAAGATCCCCTGGATACAAGGTTACATCTTCTGATGCCCGTTCAATCATTTGGCCAAAACTATAGTAAATATCTTTAAAGTTGCCGCTAGTTATAACCTCTCCGTTTACTTTTGCTGACATCTCTAAATCAAACCTGTCCCCTACCCTATATGGTTCAAGCTCATCTTTTGTTACAAGATATGGCCCTATCGAGGTAGCAAAATCCTTTCCTTTTGCCGGTCCTAGCTGAACCTTCATTTCTTTCATTTGTAAATCCCTAGCAGACCAATCATTCAATATTGTATAACCGAATATATAATCTTCTGCTTCACTCGCTCTAATATTTTTTCCTTGTTTACCAATGACGCATGCCATTTCTAATTCAAAGTCTAATCTTACACATCTTTTTGGACGGTGAACTTCTTGATTGGGCCCAATAATTGAGTTCTGATTTGAGAAATAAAAGATAGGCATTTCATACCATTCTTGTGGCATTAGATCCCCAGACCTTGCTGTTGCATTTTTTATATGTGTTTCAAATGCTACAAAGTCTCGAAACGAATTTGGGTTAGGCAGGGGTGCAACTAATTCAATTTCATCTAAACGAAAAGTTGGTTCCAATGAATTCCTAACTAATTGTTCAAGTATTGGTATGAATCTATCTTGATTTTCTAGCAACTCTCTAATACTTTCAGGTAAAGCACCTTTACTTGCCTCATTCATATCGATTACACCATTGTTCACTAACCAGCCTGATCTGATTTTCCCAAGAGGATTTCGAAATGTTGAAAATTTCATTTATTCCAGCTCCTTTAATCCTGCCCTTCTATTTCAAATTAGTAATAAGGCAGCATAGACCTGTTTATCTAATGCATCTGCTTTTTGTGGATTATACGTTTTTTCATAAATAGGCGTTTGCGTAATTTTCCCGCCCCAGAACATAGAATCAAACACAGCCTCAATCTGTAATTCTAACTTTGATAAAGGCAAATGGACGCCTTCTATTTTTTCATTTAAGACATTAATCATTCCAGTAATTGAATAAACAGTTTCTAATCCAATCATCGAAAGTGTCACTTTTGGATTGTTTTTTATATTGGAAAAGGTTCTTGAATTATTCGTAATCGAAAATCTAATCGTTTTTTCATTGATCGCTGTAACCCAGGAAATGGCACAAGTATTCGGACCATGACTTTCGTGATCAACAGTGCTCAAAAGTATGAGTGTATTAGAATTAATATGTTTGACTTGCTCCTCTGTCAGAGTTTGAGGAATCTTCTGCTCTAACATTTCTCTACCAACTTTCTAATTTAATATTGTCACATTTACAATAGGGTTTACTATTCAACAAAAAGTAAAAGATTTTAAGCATTAAGCTGTACCTTTAGCCAATCATACATAGAATAGGTTTCTGTCACATTATCAACCTGACAATGAGCTGATCCCGGACTGCTTTTTGAAACCACTTTTAACCATCTTGGACAGGTTAAGTCATTATATAGGTTGTATGCGTTTTCAACAGAAACCTGACGATCATCTTCTCCGTGTATAATATAGGTTGGCATACTTATCTTTTCAGCTACCCCTCTTAAATTAAAACGGTCTAACCTTTTCCTCGCATCTTCCATATTGTCTGTTCCTATCACGTGCTGCAAAATTTTAGCTAATGGATGATTATCCGGACGTTTTGCCCAAACAGAATTATAATCATATACCGCACCCCAAAGTGCACATGCCTTAAACCTCGGTTCAAATGCTGCTGATCTTGCTGCCATATAGCCACCCATAGAAACAGCCATGATCCCTACACGTTCAGGGTCCACGTCAAGGTTTCCTATCGCCCAGTCATAGGCAGCCGTTCCTGCAACATTATAATCATAACGGGAAGTAATATGATTAAGTCGCAATGCACCGCCTTGTCCTGGTCCATCTACAGCCAATAATGAGATACCGCGTTCATTTAATAATTGAGCTGGGCCAAAATATAGTTCTTCCGCTGTCGAATCAAGACCACCAAACATAATTACAAGTGGGCTTTCTTTCTTTCCAGGAACTGCAAAATAATATCCAGGCAAAAAGGAATTTTCAAATGGAATTTGAACAGCATTTGGCGGATTATCAAGCATCTCTGCACCTTTTCTAAAAGACTCCACTCCTTTTAAATAGGTTGGTATTTTTCTTGCATCATCAGGCTGCAGGAAAAACTCTGCTGTCCTAATATAGTTGGAAGCTCGTAAAAATGCTGCTCTAGCTGTTTCAATATTTTCACTATCTAATGCTTCATTTGCAACTGTTAAAGTTCGGTTCCCGCTGTCCATCCATGCATGATGAAAACTATTCGTATCTCCTAGTGTTATATTATTAGCAGCTTCAAGTATTTCATTAACTTCTCCGCCTCCAAAATGAGCCTGACTAAACATCCTTACAATCTGATAAGACCACATATAATGTTCAGGAAAATAATGCCACATTTAAAAATCACTCCATATCTTTTTTCATATAAGAATATTCTTTGGATCTAACGGAACTCCTAATTCCACCCTTCCAAAGTTCTCCCCAGCCATATCAAAATTCAGTGCAGCGTGCATGGACATGATTTGTGTATCCCTCCAAAAGCGCTGCATCGGATTATGACTGTAAATTGAACTTGCACCACTGTTTTCAAAGAGTCGTCCCGTTACTTTGGAACCTACCTTGGCTACATAAGCAAAATTTCGAGCAAGCAATACTTTTTTCTCAGCAGTTAAATGTTCAGTTGTCCGTAACTGTTCTATAGATTGATGCAGAATCGCATCTGCTGCATCCAATTCTACTGAACACTCCGACAAGCGAATTTGTTGATGTGTAAACTGTGTAACTTGATTTTGAGTATAGATGGCAACTTTCTTCTTACTCGTTTCCTTCCATAAATCATAAGCACCAAGTGCAGCCCCTAAAACAGCAGATGCGAGGAAATGTCCAATGACCGTCATTACCGGGAGTTTATACATTGGTGCCTTATTCACTATCGTCCCTGGAATATCATTAAATTTAGACCAACCTACCAAATCTACTATTCTATAATTCGGTACAAAAGCATCTACAATTGTAATTGTCTTACTTCCGCTCCCCTCAATCCCCGCAACGTGCCAATCATCAATAATTTGGTAATCCTCCCTTGGAACTAATAACATTAGATGTTTCGGAGGCATACCCGCTTTTTCAGGTGGTTGAAAAGCCCCTACCATTGCCCATTCACTGTGGTCAACACCAGATGAAAAACTCCAGCTTCCACTTAATCTCACCCCATCTTCCAAATGATCCATTTTACCAATTGGTGCGAATGCTGAAGTGATTAGAGCATTAGGATTTTTAGACCACACATCTTCTTGGGCTTTTTCCGGCCAACCAGCCAACATAAATGAATGAAGTCCTAATAATGTGAAACACCATCCAGAAGACGGATCAGCCTTAGCAATTTCAATGGTTGTATCTACTAATGAATCAAAAAATAGTTCGTGACCTCCCCATTTCTTAGGCTGTAATAGTCGAATCAGGCCCGAATCTACAATTTCTTGAATAGTTTCTTTTGGCTGCTGACGAAGTTCCTCAGCTTGTTTTCCTCGTTCCCTAATGATTGTTGCAAGAGACTTTGCTCTCTTTATTGCCTCTACATATGAAATTTGTTCAACAACTCGATGAACATTTGACATCATCTTTCCTCCTCTCATGTATTAGGACATCAATCCGCTATTTTAAAATTTCACCCTTAGTTCCAAACGGGTTTTCTCTTCCCCAAGCATCATTTGGATTTTCCGATAATTTCCACTTAAATGGACCAAAATCAGGCGCAAATACTAGATGAGCCCCAGCATAAATTTCAAATCTGTTTCCGCCTGGCTCATCAACATAAAAGAAAAAGCCTTCTGCTAATGCATGACGAGTAGGTCCGCCCATCGCTAATTCATAGCCACTTTCGATAATATGGTCAGCTGCTAATAGTACTTCCTCACGACTTTCAACCGCATAACATACATGATTGACTGCTCCGGGTTTTCCTTTTGGGTTACCGATGATTGCAATATCATGCGATAAATTACTTACAGAGAGCCACGCCCCAACTTCAATATCATAATTATCGGTAAAAATCCCCTCATGATAGTTAAAACCTAACTTCTGATAAAATTCACGGCATGCTTTTGTATTTCTGCTATGAACGGTTACATGGTCAAGACGCCTAGGTGAAATTCCTCTTCCCGGGTTTTTCTGCGGACGATTCTTCCACTTGCTCCGAAGATTTTCTGGTGCATCATATAAGTCAACATCCCAAAACACTTCTTCTAAATGACCATCTGGTGAATAAAACTGATAGGCTGCCCCATGTCCTAAATCGCCTTCTGTCCATCCTTTTCCTTGACCCGTCCCCTCAATAAAAAGGGCTGCATCCTTTAATGCCTCCGCAGAATCTGCCCGCCATCCGATATGACCTAATCCCGCTTCTTTTCCTTCAGTAATTTTCAAGCTATGATGGTGAAATTCTCCCCAGGCTCGGAGATAGACAGATTGCCCTTGTCGGCCAGATTCTTCTAAACCAATAACTTCTTTATAAAACTTAACGGTTTCTTCTGGTTTAGGACTTAATAGTTCAACGTGAGAAAGCTGGGATAAATAATGTGGATTTTTCATGATAATTCCTCCTAAAGTTTCTTCTTTTCAAATTGCAGAAATTTGTTAGGCTTCCACTCTTTATAATGCAAGTCTCATGCCAATTTGACTTTATAAAATAGAAAAATACCGTTTTCATAATGAAAACGCTGTCAATAATGGAAAACATTTTTTATTAAACCTTTTTTCACAATGTATATATCAATGATTCACAAAACAAAAGTGTCCGAAAATCATGCAATTAAAATCGTACACTTCTCGCTAAATTGTCCATAAATCATACAATTTATAATATTTAAAATATTGTGTTATAATTAGAATGAACTAATACTGTGGTATGACTATTCACGAAAATGATAAAAGTACTAGGGGTGTTTTTGTGAGGGAAATAACGGATAACCATTTAATTTCTAACCTGGCAGAAATAACAAATAGAGCTATTTTTGAACGGAATCGGCTGATTCAAAAATTATTTATTTTTAAACATGACAAATCCTTTGTATGTCTCTTTGACTTGAAAAATAATCAGGTTAAAAATCATATACAAGGAATGGATTGGATAAAAAAAATACAATTTCAGAATCATGTCACCTCATACCCCCACCAAGGAAATCAAAACGATTGGATTTATTCTGCACCAATAGCAACAGACAGAGAAGATAAGTATTTCATCGTCTGTACATATTCCGAAAATAACAATCCCGAAATTTTACTTTTACTTACCTTACTTTCAGATTACTCTAGCTTCCGTATTGCCTCACAACGAAATACAGAGGAAATCTTCCTTAAAAGTGAATATCAGAAAAAAATTGTAGACCTTGTCGAAGAAGGATATCTCAGTATCAATAAATTTGGCGATATTACATTTCTTAATCGTCTAGGTGCAGAAATTTTACAAACAGATGCTGAAGAAGCTTTAGGTACCCACTTAAGCAAGGTAGTCGACTTCCATGATGAACTTCTTAACGTTCTTGTTACTCAAAAAGGATTTGTTAATAAGGAAATACTAAGGACGACTAGGAAAGGTCAAATTCATATCATGATATCAGCTGTACCTATTATTGATGATCGTAAGCAATTGGTAGGAGCTGTGCTTCCCTTTAGGGAAATAAGAACGGTTCGCAATTTGGCAGCCGACTATGTGCAGAAAAAGGTGAACTATCACTTTGATGATATTTTATTTAAAAGTGATAGTATGACCCATCTTATTAAACTTGCGAAAGCGGGTGCAAATACTGATTCAAGTATTTTAATTGAAGGAGAAAGTGGCACAGGGAAAGAATTAATTGCACAAGGTATTCATTATCATAGTCATAGAAGAAACGGTCCTTTTATCGTAATTGATTGTTCGTCCATTCCAAGAGATCTGATTGAGAGTGAATTGTTTGGATATGTTGATGGAGCTTTCACTGGTGCTCGAAAAGGTGGAAAGTTGGGGAAGTTTGAACTTTCTAATGATGGAACTGTCTTTTTAGATGAACTTGGTGAAATGCCATTAGAGATGCAGTCTAAATTACTTAGAGTCATTCAAAATCGTACGATTACACGTGTAGGGGGAAATAAGGAAATACCGATTAATTTTCGAATCATCGCAGCTACAAATCGGAATTTAATGGAAGAAGTTAAAAAAGGAAACTTTCGGCTTGATCTCTTTTATCGGTTGAATGTATTGCACCTTACCGTCCCTCCTTTAAGAGATAGACCGGAGGATATTCCTATTATGGTTCAAATGTTTATCGAAAAAACGTCAAAACGAATTAATAAACCTTCCCCGGATATAAGTGAAGATGCAATGAACTTATTAGAGAATTATTCATGGCATGGGAATGTAAGAGAACTTGAAAATGTGATCGAGCGAGCTGTACTGTTGTCGGCAGATACGATTGAAATTTCCCATCTGCCCCAACATTTAATCGAGGATTCGCACTCTAATTTAAATAAGATAAGAACGGTCGAGGTTACCCGTCTTCCTCAAATGCCATTAGAAGAGGTTGAACATCAAGTAATTATTGGTGTTCTTTCTGAAACAAATTTTAATAAAAGCCGTGCTGCTAAGAAATTAGGTATATCAAGGTCAACATTATACGATAAGATGCGAAAATATAACATTTTAGAATAAAGTGAAACTTCAATCAGTGGGGGTTTTTCTTTATTCCCCACTGATTGTTAGTTGAACTAATCGGGCATTTACGGGCTGTTGATCCCCCACCTAGAATTTTTTGTTCCCTCATCTTCTTGAAGTGGGGCTCTTACAGCCCGTTTATCTGCGATAAAGCATAAAACCACTAAAGATAACGCCTTTAGTGGTTTTTTACAAGTTTACAAAAACATACTCATATTCATTGTTGTAATCACAGCCTGATCAGGAAAAATAGTTCTTTCAGCAATTTTCCATTCATTATTTTCCTTGCGGATGATGTCGTTGCGTTCACCAAACATTTCTTCTATATCATGCGTTGATCCTCTGCTTCTTTTAAATAAAAAATAACTTCTAACTTTGTACTCATTCGGATCGCCTGTAGGTTCAATCATAACATTCGAAATAAAGTGACGCTGTCTTGTTGCTGGGTTTTCAACCCAGGCTGATTTCGTGTATAACCGGTTCACTCTAGTTTTCAATGAAATTTTTGTTTCATCAAAAAATGCCATATCCGGAGAAATATTATCGGCCCCTACCCCCTCCACTGTCTCCCTTAAAGGCATACGATAAATTAAATTCTCCGACAATAATTCAAGCCATTCCTTATACTTTCGGTTATCTAAATAATATGCCTCCTGATAAAGCAAGTTAGCAAGTTCATAGTGCAACTCAGGAGTTACCTGTATCGATAATCCTGAACTCATTTCACATTCTCCTTTACAAAAAGTTCTTTAGTGATGAGCTCTAGCCAGTTTTCATGCATACTTCTTGCAATTGCATCAATATAAGTGGTTGGATAAGCAGTTCCTGGTCCAGGAAAATGTTCATCAGGCTCAACCCGATTCATGCCCATTAAGTAATTGCTGACACTATTATAATTAAGTTCTTTGTCACGCATCATTAACCCTTTACTGACTTCAACAATCCGGGCCCAGTTCTCAGTATCATCCTGCTCCAGTGTGCCCGTAGGACCAAATGAACCTAAATAGCCTTTATATGCTGCTTCTTTGTATTCCTCAGGAGCAACCTTATCAATCATAAACCAGCACCATACTTCAACCTTTTCTGGACCTATTGGTCTCCACATTCGAAAATTCAAGTAGTTATGCAAATGCCCTTCAGTACCGTGGATCGGACTGACAAATGATAAATTCGGGTATACGCCCCCAACAAAAACCGTTACTTTTGACAGTATCTCATCCTGCTCTGATGTTAAATTTTTCTTAAACATTGGCCACATCGATTCAGGTGTCCCTTGGTAAGGTACCCTCGCTTTTCCTGTCTTGGATGTGATGACATTGATTCCATGACCATTTCCCAAGACAACTTGGTGACCGTATCCTGCATATAAAGGATCCTCCGGACTAATACCCATTTCAACAGTTGAACGATGAGTGGTCTGGACATGGTATGGATCAGCTGCAAAATTTTCTGCGGTTGCTTTCCAGTTTGCTTTTGCCACCCAGCGCTGTGGAAGACCTCTTACTTCCATTCCACCATCACTTCTGCCTAGCAATATATCAAAATACCATTTCATTTCACCAAGGTACTCTTCTAAAGGTATTGCATTCGGATCAAGATTACCAAAAATCATCCCTTGATAGATTTCAACCTGAGGAATTTTCCGCAAACCCCATTCTGATTTATCCATTTCTTCACCATATACTTTGTTACCCGCAACAATCCCTACTAAATCACCATCCAGATTATAACTCCATCCGTGGTATGGACATGTAAACGTTTTTTTATTTCCCCGATCAGCAGTACATAATTGTGTTCCCCGATGTGTACAGGAATTTAGATAGGCTTTAATTTCCCCTTCTCGATTTTTAACAAGTAAGACCGGATCATTCGCCATCCATCTTGTCACATAGCTTCCAGGATCCTTTAACTCGGTTTCATGTCCAAGAAATTGCCATGTATGGCCGAAAATTTTTTCTATCTCTAATTCGTAAATATCTGGATCTGTTAATACCCATTGGGGCAAGAGACCTTGCTCCATTTTTTCCTTTAATAGTTGAAAGGCTTTTTCATCTATTGTCCTTTTTATCATTTTTGGATAACCCTCCCAAAGAATTGAAATGAGCTTAGATGTCTATTTTATTAAACTCGGTAAAAAAGTAACGATGTCTGGAAAGATGATCAGAATGATTGTAAAAATGGCCATTGTTATAATTGCTGGTATAACCCCTTTAAATATCTTTTCAATTGGCACATCTTTTACGACTCCACTAATAATATAAACACTTAATCCTAAAGGTGGTGTAAGGACTCCGATATTAATGAGCATAATCATAATAATTCCGAACCATAAACCGTCAAAGCCTAACTGAGTAATTAATGGATAAACAATTGGCAACGTAAGTGTCATAATCGCAATTCCTTCAAGAAACATTCCAAGTATAAAGTAAACGATCAGAATTAAGGCTAATATTAGATAAGGAGAGACATTCAATGAACCAACAACATTCGTTAAATACATCGGAATTTGGCTTAGCGCCAAAAACTTACCAAATAAGGCTGCTCCAATTAGGATTAAAAATAACATGACAGTTAATCGGAGCGTTTCGTCCAAAGAAGAAATTAAACCTTTAAAGTTCAATCGCTTTGTAATAAGTGTCAAAATAAAGGCGCCAATCGCTCCGATTCCGCCAGCTTCACTTGGAGTGAAAACACCGAAATAAATACCGCCAATACTAATTGCAAATATAAGCAAGAATGGCCATACACCTTTTAAAGATGCGAATCGATCACTGATTGAATTTGCTTCTTTTTTTGTTGGAGCAATTTCAGGATTCAAACGGACTTGAATATTAATCATTGCCATAAATAACAATGTCATAATAATCCCAGGAATTAGACCACCAATTAATAAAGGGCCAATCGGTTCAGATGTTAGAGCACCATATATAATTAAGAGTACACTTGGAGGGATTAAAACACCTAATGTACCTCCAGCAGCAACTGATGCTGTTGAAAAGGTTGTTTTATATTTGAATTGATTCATTTCAGGAATACAAATTCTAGCTAATGTTGCAGTTGTTGCATTAGAGGATCCCGAAATTGCGGAAAAGATGGAAGCAGCACCAACTGTAGCAATCGCAAGTCCCCCTCGAAAATGGCCAATCCATTTATCAACTGCATTAAATAAATCTTTTCCTAATCCAGTATTTGACATAAACATGCCCATTAATATAAACATTGGAATCACACTTAAAGAGTAGCTATTGCTAGTGCCAAATGCTGATGAACCTAATTGCGAAAATGCAACACTCCAATCAGTTAGCCACGATACACCTAGAAACCCTACTAAAAATAAAGAAAGCCCAACAGAAACCCTTAATAAGATAAGAACCAACAGCAATACAATACCAATAACTCCTATCAGCTCAGGACTCATTCTTTTTCACCGCCTTAAGAAAAGACTTAAGTGAATCTAATAAAAAGGTAAGAGTAAACGATAATGCCCCAACTACCGTTAAGGCGATAAAAATATATAAAGGCAATCCTAAATCACCGCTTAATTCATTTCCTTGCATCGTCCTTTTTGTAAATTCGAATAATTGCCATGTTGTGAATGACATTAGAATGAATAATAGAAATGATGCAATTGCATATAGCCCATCTTGAATTTTTAAAGGCATTTTATTCGTTAAAAAATCAATTTCAATATGATCTTTCTTAATTTGCGCTGATCCAAGACTAAAAAATATCATTATGGCCAGTGCTAAACCGGTTAATTCGTAAGTTCCAGTAATTGGTTTATTAAAAAAGTATCTTCCTACTACATCTGCTGTTGTTAAAAACATCAATAAAAATAAGATTATGCTAGAAATTTTATGCAGTACGTTATTAAATGAATAGGTTATTCTCTCTAATAGATTTATTAGTTTGTGAGAAAAGGAAACTTCGTTGGGAGTAATAACTCCCAACTTTACCTCCTGCTGCACTTCCTGTTTCATAGTGAAACACCTCGCAATTTATGTTCACTTGCTTTCAATTAATTTAACCGTCTCATCGTATATCTTCTGTCCATCTATTCCTGCCTTTTCCATTTCAGCTAGCCAGTTTTCCGTTACTCCCTTTGACACATCCTTGAACTTCTGCAGGTCTGAATCAGATAAAGAAATAAATTCCGTTCCCCCTGCTTTCGCTTCTTCCTCGGCTAAAACCTTTTGACGATCAAAAGCATCTCCTGCTTTCTCTGCCATTGGGATCCCAATTAATTCTTCAATTTTTTCCTGGTCGGATTTTGAAATCTTATTCCAGCTGTTTTTATTCATCGCAACATAGTAGATACTTGTGTTAAAATCGCCAAGCGTTACATAATCAACTACATCAAATAGGTTGAAGTCCTTGATAGCTGCTACAGGCAGCACGCCCCCATCAATAACCCCTTTTTGCATTGCATCATAAATTTCTGGTGCTGGTAATGAAACAGGTGTAGCTCCCCACGACTTAATCATTTCGCCTGCTTCTACGGATGGAGTTCTTAGTTTCAATCCCTTTACATCTTCAAATGTTCTGACCGCTTTCCCTTTTGTAATAATTGCATATGGGTCAGCAGCATGAACCCATAAAAGTTTCACATCGTCATATTCCTTCTGGATTTCAGGAAATGTATCATACAATTTTTGCGCAACAACACTTAGCTCTGCCCCATTCCCGTCAGTCAAGAACGGCAATTGGAGAACTGAGTGGATAGGAAATTTACCGGCATTATATCCTTGCAGCCCCCATCCCGCATCCATGATACCGGTTACAATATTGTCATAAGTTTCTTTCGGTCCGCCTAGTGCCCCTCCAGGATACATTTCAAACTTCACTCTTCCCTCTGTTACTTTAGCAACTTCTTCAGTAAATGGTCGCTTTGCCCATTTATCCTGGACATGATCTGGTGAATTCATATGCCCCATTTTAAATTCAAGCGTCTCTCCTTTTGTATCCCCGCCCTTTTCTCCACCAGTACTATTTGAGCATGCTGTCAAAATAACTAGCATAAGGGCAATTACACTTACAAAGGATAATTTCAAACTTTTTTTATTCATCTTCATATCCCCCTATTATTTTTTATAGTAATTGAATCAACGATTGTAAAGCGCTTTCATATTAGTTCAAAAAACTATTGTCTATGATTCAATCACCCTCTCAATTAATAAAAAAACGAATATTTCGTATTTTCTAATTATCATATTATTTTAAATAAATGAGCCCAACAACCCTATAGTTTCACTATGCGCAACAAACCCAAAACTTTTTCTTGTTTTTTATCATTTTAAATTGGTATGAAGGAAAAATCGCCAAAAGAAAAACCTTTCAAAAGATGCGTTTTTGAAAGGCGAGTATTTTTGAGTCTATATCGATAACATAGACAAATTAGTTGATTTCTTCCCTGGGATCTCCATTGGCAGCCCAACATAATTTTCTGCAAGACTTGTTGCAGCTGATCGGGAAGATGCAACATAGTCTAATTCTGCTAATTGCACGCCACGTTCAAAAGGACTATGGCTTTGATTGCGATGAAGCATGGTTGTCATCCAATAAGAAAATCTTTGTGCTTTCCAAATCCGGCGGAGGCAAATGTCCGAATATTGATCAAGAACTTCCGTTTTACCAGATTGATAGTATTCCACTATTCCGTGCAATAATACCTGAATATCTGTAACAGCTAAGTTCAACCCTTTTGCCCCTGTTGGAGGAACGATATGGGCAGCATCCCCAGCAAGAAATAGCCGCCCATGCTGCATCGTTTCACAAATAAAGCTGCGCATCGAAACAATGTTTTTTTGAATAATCGGCCCCTCTGTAATTGAAAAATCCTCTGTATCCACCCTTTCATGCAGTTCGCTCCAAATCCGATCGTCTGACCAGTTAGCAATGTCATCTTTAGGATCAACTTGAAGATAATGACGCTGAATTTCTGGAGATCTTGTACTTAATAGAGCAAATCCCCGCTCATGGTTTGTGTAGATTAATTCGGGATTCACAGGAGCAGTTTCTGTCAAAATTCCCAGCCAGCCAAAAGGATAAATTTGCTGTTTTTCGGTACGAATCGTCTTTGGAATCGACTGACGGCTTGGTCCATGGAATCCATCACATCCCGCGATAAAATCACATGAAATTTCCTGTTCCTCTCCTTCAACCTTAAAGCGAATTTTTGGCTCATTTGTCTCAAATTCATGTAAGCTAACATCACTAACATTAAATAAAACTTCCCCGCCATCCTTGAGTCTCTGAGCAACTAAATCCTTAATCACTTCATGCTGGGCATAAACGGTAATTTTCTTTCCGCCTGTCAGTTCATGCATATTAATCCTATGCCTTTTCCCGTTAAACTGCAATTCTATTCCATGATGGGTATGCCCTTCCTTCATCATTCGTTCACCAACTCCGGCTGCATTCAACAAATCAACTGTTCCTTGTTCCAAAACACCTGCTCGAATGGTCCCTTCTATTTCCTCCCGTGATCTCTTTTCAAGAATAATCGAATCAATTCCTTGTAAATACAATAAATGTGAAAGTAATAGTCCAGCTGGTCCAGCTCCAATAATTCCTACTTGCGTCTGCATATTCTTGTTCACCTTCCCTAGTAACTATTAAAAAAACAAAACTGCGTGAAATTTCAGTTAATTTTCCGCGCAGTTTTTTTTTGGTATTATTTAATAAATTCCTCTTCTACCTTCTCTTCGGAAGATGATACTACTTTTTTCCCAAATGTAATTAGTACGTTCCAGCTACCAGAAGATTGTCCATCAGCCATATATATTGGTTGGCAGCCATCTTCAATCATGCTAAACAGCATCGCTAAATGACGGCCGCCTGATTCAACCCTCGCCATTCTCGCATATTCTGGAAGCATTTGATAGGCAGATTTAAAGTCTTTATTCATTACATATTCAATAAATTGTTTATCTAAAGCATGCTCTGCAATCGTTGGTTTATTATGCCTTCCCCTTACGAGATTATGTGACAATGCCCCGCTCGATAGAAAGACAACCCGCTTGTCGCTATCACGCAGAACCTCGGCGATGGCTGTTCCCCACCTGTACGTTTCATCAAGACTTGCTGCCAATGTGACTGATAAATTAATTACTGGAATATCCTCTTTTGGAACAAGATAGCGAAGCGGTACCACACTCCCATAATCCCAAACGTAATAAGGATCATTTACCCCTTGTACTTGAAGACCAGCCTCTTGTCCTGCTATAACTAATTCTGCAGCTAAATCCGCATCCCCTGGGTAGTAATATGGGACATCTTTAATTAAATCTGGTGCCTCTATCGCTGTTAAGATCCCTTTATGGATAGGTGTACAATCGACATAATGAAAAAATGTAGACGGCCAATGGCAAGAGACCAGCACAATGACATCAGGTTTTATTTGTTCAATCTCTTTTGCCATTCTTTTCATAGCTGAAACCATATCCTGCTGAAAATCTGGAACCTGGTCCTCATGACAAATACTAGGGACATGTGGAACGAGCATACTTAACTCAATAGTCATTTCCTGTAACCCTCCCAAGATATTTAATAGTAAAAATTTCGGCAGAGCACTAGCTTCCCCAAAACACCTCCCCTAAGGTGCCTCACATTGAATTTTCTGCTATCGGTTTTCCTGCCTTTCCCCAATGTGTCTTAGGAATTTCAGTGACAATGACTCGAATATTCTCTTTCGGTGCATCCAATGTTTCTGAAACCGTGTTGGTCACATTATAAATAACCTCTGCAATCTTTTCTTTCGGTCTGCCCTCTAGGATTTGTATGTTTACAATTGGCATACTTTCTCCTCTTTCTTCATTAGTATATTTGAATTTAAGGAGGGACTAGCTTACACTGATACGGTAAAAGTCACTTCACCAAGTCCGTCAAACTTTCCGCTTACAACATCACCTTTTGCTAGCATTGTTGCACCTGTCAATGCACCCGACAAGATAACATCCCCCTTGCGTACTTTATCACCTTTTTTTGCTAACATATTCGCTAACCTTGCAATCGCATTTGCTGGGTGGCCAAGAACGGCGGCACCCGCCCCTAAGTCTTTTATTTCTCCATTAATGGATAGAGTAGCTCCGACTAAATCCAATTCAAATAGCTCTGGTTTTTTTAATGTTGTCCCGAACACAACTCTAGATGTAGATGCATTATCTGCAACCACATCAGGAAGTGTGAAATTGAAATTTTCATAGCGGCTATCGATGATTTCAAGTGCTGGAAGAACATATTCCGTTTTAGCTAGGACCTGAGCTCCAGATACACCAGGCCCTTCGATGTCTTCTCCAATCACGAAAGCAATCTCTGCTTCGACTTTTGGATGGATTAATTCATGAAAGGGGAGCTTCCCACCGTTATCAATCAGCATATAATCAAACACATACCCATAAATTGGTTCATCTACATTCATTTGCTTCATTTTTGCCTGACTCGTTAAGCCCATCTTAGGACCAATGATCCGCTTGCCTTCTTCCTGTTTTATGTTAACTAGCTCTTGTTGGACAAAATAAGCTTCTTCTACGGTTAAATCCGGTTTCATTTCGGTAGTTACCTTTATTACTTCACGTTTTTCAACCTCTGCTGCCAGTAAATATTTTGCTATTTTCCTGTATTCCTCACTGATCATAAAAGTTCCTCCTTTTAAACCCCAGCTCCTTGTTTATGCCTTGAAATTTCTGCTGCAACATCGATAATCATATCTTCCTGTCCGCCAACAACATTTCTCTTCCCTAGTTCAATTAAGATGTCACGGGAGTCAATGCCAAACCTTTTACTCGCATGCTGTGCATGAAGCAAAAAGCTGGAATAAACCCCAGCATAACCGAGAACTAAGCTATCCTTCGTAATTTCCTGCGGCTTTTCCAAAATTGGTGCAACAAGGTCCTCCGCAATATCCATCATTTTATAAATATCTATTCCCGTTCTGATTCCCATTCTGTCGAGTACAGCAACCAACACTTCTGTCTGCGTATTGCCTGCCCCTGCTCCAAGACAACGTATGCTTCCATCAATTCTTGTGGCACCTTCTTCAATTGCCGCAAGCGTGTTCGCCATAGCTAGCGACAGATTATTGTGTGCATGGAATCCAACATGAATCGACAAATTATTTTTTAACGCACGAATCCTCTCATGCACCTCATGTGGAAGGAGCGCACCAGCAGAATCAACAACATAGACAGTATCGGCTCCATAGCTCTCCATCAATTTTGCCTGTTCTACCAATTTAGCTGTTGGCGCCATATGTGACATCATGAGGAAGCCGACTGTTTCAAGGCCGAGGTCTTTAGCTAATGCGATATGCTGGGTGGCAACATCAGCTTCTGTAACATGAGTAGCGATTCTAGCCATTTTTGCGCCTAAACGAGCCGCCTCCTTTAATTCAGGCATTGTACCGATTCCTGGCAAAAGCAAGACGGCAATTTTGGCATTTTTAACGGATGCAGCAGCAGCTTCGATTAATTCCAATTCATTCGTTAATGACAATCCATATTGTAAAGAAGACCCGCCTAACCCATCTCCATGTGTTACTTCTATATAAGGAACATTTGCTTCATCAAGTCCTTTGGCAACTTGTGTGACTTGATCAACCGTAAATTGGTGGCGAATCGCATGGCTGCCATCGCGTAAGGCAACTTCAGTTATAAGAATATCTCTTGAGTCCATTTTTAGGTCATCTCCATTCCTAAACAGTTACTTGGTTGATTTTATGTTTTGCCCATTCTTCCGCAACTTTGACAGAAGCAGCTGTCATAATATCAAGGTTTCCGGAATACCTCGGTAAATAATCCCCAGCGCCTTCAACTTCAATAAATACAGTTACTTTATTGCTATCATAAATGGGATCCTGTCTCAATCGGTAACCAGGAACATAGGTTTGAACCTGTTTTTCCATTGCTTTAATAGAAGCAGTAATTTCCTCCTCATTCGCTTGAGCATCTTCGGCGATTACGTGAACCGTATCTCTCATTAGGATTGGCGGCTCTGCGGGGTTAAGAATGATTATTGCCTTTCCCTTTTTTGCCCCGCCAATTTTTTCGATTCCACGAGCAGTTGTTTGTGTGAATTCATCAATATTTGCCCTTGTCCCCGGACCAGCACTTTTAGAGGAAATGGTTGCAACAATTTCCGCATACTCTACTTGCTGGACTTGGTTGATTGCATGAACAATCGGAATCGTTGCCTGCCCGCCACATGTGATGAGGTTAATATTATCTGCGTCTAAATGCTCCTTTAAATTTACTGGAGGAACAACGAATGGTCCTACAGCTGCTGGGGTTAAATCTAATACTTGTTTTCCCGCTTCTCTTAATAATTGCGCATGTTTGATATGTGCTTTTGCTGAAGTTGCATCAAAAATAATATCCGCAAGTTCTGCCCGCTCTAGAAAGCCTTCAATTCCTGTATCAATCATTTCATAGCCTAGCTCTCTTGCTCTTTTTAACCCATCTGATTTAGGGTCGATTCCAATAACAGCAGTTAGTTCCAACAGTTCTGACTGATGAAGCTTTAACATCAGATCTGTCCCGATATTTCCCGAACCAAGAACAGCAACTTTTACTTTTCCCATAATGCTCTCCCTTCTTTTTCTAAAAATGAACACTTACCTGCCCAATATGTGCAAATCTTGCTGTAAATGAATCCCCAGCATTTGCTTCAACCGCTGCAGAAAGAGCCCCTGATAAAATCACTTCCCCTGCCCGCAGTGGAATATCAAAGTCTGCTAATCTATTAGCAAGCCATGCTACACAATGAATAGGATTCCCAAGTGCTGCAGCTCCCACTCCTGTATTCATGATCTCCCCATTTTTCGATAACACCATTCCAATTAATTCAAGATCGACCTCATCGATTCTCGTTGGTTTTCCTCCTAATACATAAAAGCCAGAAGAAGCATTATCTGCAATCGTATCAGCCAGCTTAATCTTCCAATCCTTAACTCGGCTGTCGACAATTTCTAAGGCAGGAACGATATAATCCGTAGCCTGAATCACATCAAGGGCCGTTACATTTGGCCCTCTTAATTCTTTTCTCAAAATAAAGGCAATTTCTGCTTCTACTTTAGGCTGAAGAACTTTTTTAATGGAGATTTTGCCACCATTTTCAATCACCATACTGTCAAGCAAATGCCCATAATCTGGTTCATCAACCCCTAACAGTTGCTGCATAGCTATAGATGTTAATCCAATTTTCTTGCCAATAATTTTCTGACCATGCTCTACTTTGTCATAAATGTTTTCAAGTTGGATTTTGTAGGCATCCTCAATAGTAAGCCCGGGATTTATTGAAGTGATTGGTGTTATTCCGGTACAAGTAGACTCCGCCTCAGCCAATTGATCTGCAAATTGTTTGATTTGTGTTGTCAATTCACTTACTTCCTTTCCTACAATTTGATCGTAATGTTGGATATTTCCGAATAGAAGTCAAGACTATGCATGCCGCCTGTTCTACCAATTCCACTATGCTTCATGCCACCAAATGGAGTTCTTAAATCTCGTAAAAACCATGTATTAACCCAAATAATTCCAGCTTCAATCTGATGGGCTACACGATGAGCTCGTTTCAAGTCACTCGTCCATATCGTTGCACTTAATCCGTAATGGGTATCATTTGCTTGCATAATTACTTCTTCTTCCATATCAAATGGAGTTACAGTAACCACCGGTCCAAATATTTCTTCCCGAACACAGCGGGAATTGCGATCCAAATCTGTAATAATTGTTGGTTCTAAGTAATAACCCTTTTCGAATCCTTCCGGACGTTTGCCTCCAGTAACAATTGTTCCCCCATCATTCCGGGCGATTTCAATATATTTGTTCACATTGTCATAATGCTCTTTACTAACTAACGCTCCTACATTTGTATTCTCACTTAATGGATGTCCTACCTTTAACTCCTTCGTTCTTTCAGCAAATCTACTAATGAATTCGTCATAAATTGGACGCTCCACATAAATACGGGAACCGCAAAGACAAACTTCCCCTTGGTTTATGAAGCTAGATTTTAGCGTCGTTTCAATCACTTCATCTAAATCAGAATCAGCAAAAATAATGTTAGGATTTTTCCCGCCTAATTCATAGGAAAGCTTTTTCAAAGAATCGGCTGCTGATTTCATAATGGAAGAACCCGTACCCGGCTCACCAATAAATGAAATGGCATCTATGTCAGGATGTTCAGAAATAGCACCGCCTGCAGAGTTAGGACCAAAACCATGGACAAGGTTGACCACTCCATCCGGAACTCCAGCCTCTTTACAAATTTCCATTAACACTGTAGCAGTCATTGGCGTCCATTCTGCTGGTTTTATAACCGCTGTATTTCCCATCCCTAAGCAAGGAGCCAATTTCCACGTTAATAATAATAATGGCAGATTCCAAGGTTTAATAATTCCTACTACACCAACAGGACGGCGATAGGAGTAATGCAGCGCCTGCTGATCCTGTTGATAGGCATCTGTACCAACAGATATAATATAATCAGCATAAAAGTGAAAATTATATGCGGCTCTTGGCACATCAATGCTATTTGCCAATGCAAACGGCTTTCCTGTATCTAGAGATTCTAGATGTGCAAGCTCCTCTTGTCGTTCAAGAATCAAGTCACCGATGCGGCGGAGAATTTTTGAACGTTCTTGAAGTGTTGTTTTTTTCCATGAACCGTTTAAAGCTCTTCTTGCAGCTGCAACAGCATAATCTACTTCTTCTTTTCCTCCTTCGGCAACTGTCCCTAAAACCTCTTCCGTTGCCGGATTAATATTTTCAAATGTTTTCTGATTTTGTGAATCAACGAACTGCCCATTAATGAAGTGGCGACAATTTATCGCTCGTACCCTTGTTTCTGTTTGCAAGATTGTATTCCTCCTAAAGTAATTAATTTTTAGACTATTTACATAAATTTATGTTATCGCTTTCTAAACTCGTATACAACGCATGAGTTGCGCTATATGCAACAAAAGATTTTTTTTTGCATTTTTTATTAAATGGCTTAGAAATTATATATAATCCACTTCCTATTTTCTGAAAATTTTGTTATATTGTCCACTATGAAGCAACATTGTTTATCACATAGAAACTGTTTATTAAGGGGGAAAACAATGACTGTAAAGAATATTGCAGGGGATAATCATCTTTCATCTGTAAAAAATGCACTCCGAATTTTACGAAGCTTTTCAATGGATGAACCTGAAAAGAAAATAAGCGAATTGGCTGAATCACTTGGATTAAATAAGAGTACTGTGAGCAGAACCATGTCTACATTGGCGAGTGAGGGATTTGTATTCAAAGACCCCGACTCGAAAAAATATCGTTTAGGACTATCCCTTCTATCATTGGGAGGAATCGTTAACAGTCAAATGGATATTTACCGAGAGTCACACCCTGTCTTAAATAGACTTGTTCAGGAAGTCGGAGAAACCGCACATATTGCCGTTTTGGATAATCATGAGGTCATATACTTACAAAAAGTCGAATGCAATCATCCTGTTAAGGTATTAACGCATATTGGAAAACGAAATCCCCCTTATAGTACAAGCTCGGGAAAAACATTACTTGCGTATGCAAAAGAGGAAATAATCGAAGCAGTTATTGAAAGAGGGTTACAGCGTTTTACTAGAAACACGATTGTAGATCCTAAGAAATTGGTTACCCATTTAAAACATATTAGAGAAAAGGGATTTGCGTTTAGTATCGAAGAATTTCATGAAGGGGTCAATTCAATCGCCGCACCTGTCTATGATTATCAAGGAAAAGTTATTGCTGCCCTTGCAATTGTAGGTCCAAAACAAAGAATTCAACCATCAAAAATGCCAGCGCTATCGAAAAAAGTGATTAGTGCAGCGAATGACATTTCAAGCAGAATGGGGTATTGGAAATAGAAAAGTAAGTTAATTAATAAGGAGTGATTCATATGTATGACTTCCATACACATTTTATCCCGCAGGACGTATTAACGTGGCTAAAAGACAATCAGGTAAAGGCAAAAGCTAAATGGGAGAAAAAGGCAAAAAATAAAGCAGACTTTCTTTTTATTGATGAAAAATGGGGATTTGAATTAAAACCCGCTTTCTATGATTTTGAATTATACAGCCATGAACAGCAAAAAGCAGGAATCTCTCATTCTATCATTTCTCCGATTCCACAGCTGTTCATGTATGACTTTCCTCAAGAAATTACTGTTGAGATATCGGAAGTGTATAACCATTCTTTAATTCAGCTAGTTAAAACTGCTCCTTATCGAATTTCTGCACTAGGAACAGTTCCCCTCACCTATCCTGAAAATGCAGCAAGAGTGCTTCAAGATGCCATCCATCAAGGGTTAAGGGGTGTCATTATCGGTCCGGGACTGCCGGGGAAAATGTTGTCAGATGAATTTTTCAGACCCTTTTTTGAGGAAGCAAATAGATTAGGAGCAATTATTTTTGTTCATCCACTTTTAAGTGAGAATCCTCGTCTTCAAAAATATATGATGCCAAATTTAGTTGGGATCCCATGGGAGACGACAGTTTGTGCATCCGATATTCTTTTAAGTGGTCTAATCGATAAATATCCGAATGTAAAAATTCTTTTTGCTCATGGAGGTGGTTTTCTTCCATACCAGATTGGACGATTGAATAAGGGATTTGACATGTGGGATCAGGTTTCTTCCAGATTAGAAGCACCCCCATCTGAATATTTAAAACGCTTTTGGTATGATTCAGTTCTTTGGGATAAAGAAAGTTTAGATTTTTTGACGAAAACAGTTGGTGCAGATAGAGTTGTACCCGGATCAGACTACCCATTTGATTTAAGTGTTTGGCCTCCTGAAATTACAAATAAAAAAGGGATTCACTCCTTATTAGCAATAAAGTCAGTTCAAAGTTAAACATAAGTTTACTCTTATTTCATATAGCGCAACAAGCTACTGTTTCCTGACTCTTCCAGCTGATACACTAGTGAATAAGTAAAGTTGAAAACGCTACCATTATTCCATAGTGAAAGGGGTTTTAACATGCAGCAGTATAAAGAAGTTAAAAACAGCCTTATCAACGAAGAAATGAGCAGAAGTTTTATTAATGGAGAGTGGCAAGAGGGTAAAAGCAATCAAATCTATGAAATTGTCAATCCTTATGACCGTTCTGTCATCACAACTATCAAGTTGGCAACTAAGGAACAGCTGAAGGAAGCATTTGAAAATGCAAAAAAAGCACAAAAAGATTGGGCTAAATCTACCGTGGAGCAAAGAAGGGAAATTCTTCATGAAGCTGCGGAGTATTTAAAAAACAATCGTGAAGAAATTGTTGAAATTCTTGGTCTTGAAACAGGTGGCAGTGTTTTAAAAAGCAATATAGAGCTGCACTTGGCACTTGAGTTTTTAGAGGAATCAATTAAGTATGCGAATGAAATCTATTCAGTGAGGGAAGTTCCTGGATCAGAAGAAAAGCTTCATCATATTCATAGACTGCCATTAGGAGTTATTTCTTCCATTTCTCCGTTTAATTTTCCAATGAATCTATCAATGAGGACCATTGCACCGGCAATTGCTTTAGGAAATAGTGTGGTGCATAAGCCCGACATTCAAGTAGGACTCTCTGGCGGTTCGATTATTGCAAAGGCATTTGAGCATGCAGGTTTGCCAAAAGGCGTACTGAACATCGTACAAACAGACATTAATGAAATTGGCGAAGAGATGCTTACGAATCCTCATTCAAAGTTAATTAGCTTTACAGGATCCTCCGAAGTTGGACGTCATATCGGAGCAATTGCTGGGCAAAACCTAAAGCGAGTTGCCCTTGAACTAGGCGGAAACAGTCCATTTGTCGTTCTCTCAGATGCAGATGTCGATCAAGCAGTCAATGCAGCCATCTTTGGTAAATTTATTCATCAAGGTCAAATTTGTATGATCATTAATCGCTTGATTGTTCATAAGAATGTGTATGATCAATTTGTTGAGGGATTTATCGAAAAAGCTAAGGTCCTTCCTTATGGCTACCAAAGAGATCCAAAGACTGTAATTGGCCCTTTAATCAATGAACGCCAGATTGAAAAAGCCTTACAATATATTGAGGATGCAAAAAAGGAAGGGGCAACGCTTGCACTTGAAGGCAAGCGGATAGGCAATATTCTTACGCCATACGTTTTCACGAATGTTGACAACTCGAGTAAACTCGCACAAACCGAGGTGTTTGCACCTATTGCCACAATTATTAAAGCAGAATCAGATGAGGAAGCAATTCGAATTGCTAATGATACAGATTATGGACTTAGCTCTGCTATTTTTACTAGTGACCTAATTCGCGGTGAGGAATTGGCCCTCCAGATTGATAGCGGGATGACCCATTTGAATGACCAAACCGTAAACGATGCGCCAA
Source organism: Cytobacillus massiliigabonensis (assembly GCF_900199725.1). GTDB lineage: Bacteria > Bacillota > Bacilli > Bacillales > Cytobacillaceae > Cytobacillus > Cytobacillus massiliigabonensis. The sequence continues at coordinate 458,643 of NZ_LT904902.1, forward strand.
ATATCCCATTTGGCGGCAATAAAGCGAGTGGGCTGGGGCGATTTGGAAATCCATGGGTGGTTGAAGAATTTACTATAACTAAATGGGTTTCCGTTCAAATCAAAGAACGGCAGTATCCATTCTAACATTCCAACTGTTGTTGTTATTTCCTCGAAAAAGCGATTTGCAAATATATATGGTATTTTGCAAAATAGCATCTACTTTTTGCAAAAATATCTATTCATTTGCAGAAATAAGTCAGGTTTTGCAAATAAAACCTACATTTTTGCAAAATATAGCTAATAATAGAAAAAAGAACCGGTTGAATAGCAAATTTCATGCTACACACCGGTTCTTTCTGTGTTTATATATTAGTAAGCTAAGCTAAATAACGCTTTAATATGTGATAAGTAACGAACATTACTTGCTTCTTTCATTAATGTAGCAGGCATACCTTTTAATGAAGTATTGTTTGCACCGATTGTTGCAACCGCATCTTTGCGTCCAAGACTTGCAAGTGTACCAGAATTGATTGGAGCAAATACTTCAAACGTTTTTTCTTGTAGGAATGCATATAGGTTGTAGCCAACAAGCTCACCCATTTGCCATGCATTTTGCGCAGTTGGTGCGTATGGACGTCCACCTTCAGCAGGGAATGCAACAGCACTGTCACCAACAACAAATACATCATTGTGTGAAGTTGATTGCAGGAATTCATTTACGGTTGCACGGCCGCGATCACAAGCTAGACCAGATTCTTCAACGATAGGAAGAGCCTGGATACCGCCTGTCCATACAAATGTATTTGCAATGATTTTTGTCCCATCTTTTAAGTCAATTTCATTGCCGCTAACATTTGTTACAGGAAGACCAGTTAAGAATTCTACCCCACGCGCTTCAAGACTTGCAGTCGCACGTTCAATTAAGTGGTCTGGCAATACTGGAAGAATTTTTGGACCTGCTTCTACAAGCTTGATCTTTAATTCTTTTGGATCTACGCCATAGCTCTTAGCAATTTTCGGCATGTTGTCAGCGATTTCACCGACTAATTCAACACCTGTTAAACCGCCGCCGCCGATTACGATCGTTGCATCTGCTTCATTTTTTGATTTCGCATATTCACGAATTTTGCCTTCAATATGATTGAAAATATTGTTTGCATCATCAACTGATTTTAAAACCATGCTGTTTTCTTCAAGACCTGGGATACCGAAGTACCCTGTTTTACTGCCTAAAGATACAACAAGTGCATCATATGTTAATGTTGAACCATCAGAAAGCTTCACTTCTTTATTATCTACAGAGAATGATTCCACTTTAGCAATTTTAAGATCAATATCTTTACCTTTGAAAAGCTTTTCTAATGGCATAGAAACAGCTTGCTCAGAGATTGTTCCACCTGCAAGACGGTGTAATTCCGTAATGATTTGGTGTGTTGGATATTGATTTACTACTGTAACATAAGCTTCATTACTATCTAAATATTTACGAACAGTTAGAGCTGAAAGAAGTCCGCCGTAACCTGCACCTAGAATAACAATATGTTTCGTCATTATTTTCCCCGTCCTTACTTTGTTGTATAGAAAGAATTATTTTTGGCTGCTGCGTTCTGAAGAAATTTCAAGATAAGCTGTTATAAAACGGAAAAGTTTTTGTGCTTGAGGGTCTTTAATCATTTTTAAAAGACCAAAAAGACCGATTACTTCATGGCTTTCTGCTGCACGATCCTTTGCTTCAATCGCAGTTGCAGCAATACTTTTCACAGAATCTTTAACAGGATCTACTATTTCTTTAATCGCTCCAACAGTATCATTCTTTAATACATCATCAGTTGCAACTGATTGAGCAAAGTCATAAGACTTATTTAATACATTAAGAAGTTCAGTTAGTTTTGGCAATTGATCTACTAATGCTGTTAAAGACTCTTGGACTTCTGGTTTTAACAGCTGATCAATAATATCTTGTCTTTCAAGATTGGATGACATTTCTTGTTCTGGCTTTGTTTGAGTAAGCGTAGCTGTCATTTTCTATTCCCCTTTGCATCTAAAAATATTTTGAAAATAATAAACTGAAAGGAAATTGTGACTTGTGTGATATTTCACAAAAAAGTTCAAAAAAAATTCACTTGCTTGCTTCCTATCAGTTACCCCTTAACTACTATACTCCTATCTTTTAAGAATTTCAAATACATATTTAAAAATATTAGCATTACTATAAACTTACATTTAAAGATTATTAATTAACCGCATGTTTCCTAGTTTTGAAGCAAGTAAATTACATAATTGGCTCACTTCAACAAAAAAATGCTGCCCCATTATTCTAGGTCAGCATTTTTTTGTAGTTCTATTTTCACATCTGACTTTTATTATGTTCATTCACAGCTATTCTCGGCTTTCTTGTTAAAGGCATATGAATTCCTGCGAATGCCCTTGCCTCATAAACGAAGCCGAATAATGCCGTTCCAATTGCTAAATGCAGGACTGCCCATGGGATATCAAGATAAGATATAACCGTCAATACTCCAATTAGCAACTGCAGCAGCACAACTAATACTGCAATAAATAAACGATTTTGCATAGCCACACCCCATCTTTTTGAAAACGCCCAAAAACTGATTTGCAAAAGATAGATGGTAGAAATGACAGCTAATACTCTATGTATCGTTTGAAGAATGGCTGGTAATGTATTTGGAAAAAGTGAATCCCCACAAGTTAGCCACCCGCATGCTAATCCGTAAGATTCATGCTTAATATAGGCACCAAAAACGAGAGTTAATAGCAACAGAACTAAGACAATATTTAAATGTTTGATTATTTGTTTACGCTTTTCAATATTAATAGAAACTGTATGAATTTTATCCTTTGTTTCCTTCTTGCCTGTACTCCTCCAAAGCCAGATCAGGCTGGCAAGAAATATCATGGCAACTAATAAATGTCCTGTCACGACAATGGCAGGCAAATCAAGAATAACAACCACAGCTCCAAGAAGAATTTGTACTGTTAATAAGAAGAGCATTCCCCATGCAACCGAACGAATCGTTGTATTTGTATGTGACCGAATTATTTTTACGAATAAAAGTACTGACATTATACCTAGAATTGCGCCAATTACTCTATGAGCAAATTCAATCAAAGTATCGCCCTGCAAAATGGGAATGACAGCTCCATTACATAACGGCCATTCAGGACCACAGCCCATTCCTGATTCTGATGAGGCAACATATCCTCCAAAAACAATCAAAAGATATGTCAATAAAATAGTAACTAACGCTAATCTACCACGATTCAATAAATACACCTCTTTCTTTATTAAAAAATTTAGAATTTTATTTTTATTTTAATAGAGGGAAATTAACAAAACGGTGATATGAATCACAAAAAATCGGCATTCGCTAATAATAGTGGGATTTCGATAAAAGAAGTGTTTATTCGCTATGATAACAATCACAGTGTTTTGTCATTATTTTCGTATAGTTAAAATAGAAAAGAATAAAAAAAAGAGGATGATTACTAGATGTCATTTTATAAAATATTAACACCATATTATGATCAAATTTTTCCTTCGAATAAAAATACAAAACAATTTCTAGCCGAAAATTTACGTAAAGGCGGGAAATTATTAGATGTTGGTGCTGGAACGGGGAATATGGCCCTTGCTCTTGCAAAAGAAGGCTACAATGTTACTGCAACAGAGCCTGAGGAAAAGATGGCTGAAGAGATCCGTAAGAAGGCTTTAGACGAAACTATTTCCCTTCATGCTGAGGCTAAAGCCATGCAGCAATTAGATGAATTCACAGAGACCTATGACGGCATTTATTGTATTGGCAACACTCTTGCTCACTTAAGAAACTTGGAAGAAATCGATCAATTTTTACAGACAGCATTTAAAAAGCTAAATAAGAATGGTGTATTTATTCTTCAAATAGTCAATTTTGAAAGAGTATTAGTAAATAAGGATTTCTCCTTCCCCGTGATTAGAAAGGAGAATTTCGAGTTTCAGCGTCATTATGAAATAGCGGAGGAGAACATTCTTTTCACTACTACCTTGATAGCAGATGGGAAAACTCAATCTAATACCATCCCATTATATCCAGCCACAGTGAGTCAGCTGCTGCCAATTCTTGAAAGCTGCGGATTTAAAGAAATAAACACATATGGGAACTTTAATAGCAGCCCATACTCTATCGATACACCCGCACTCATAATTACCGCCATAAAATAATATGGAGCCAAACTCCGTTCACTGCCGATAATACTGCTTATGACCATCTCAGACATTCAAGAATTCTCTATATTTGAAATACGAAAAAAGCTGCAATCTGTAAAATTGATTGCAGCCTTTCCTCATTTTAATGTGTGGTAGTGGATATGGATTGATCCGCTGCCACTCCACCATGCTTTGGTACACGAAGAAGCAGCACCCCACCAATGATAAATAAAAGAACAAGACTAAATACCCCACTGTTCGTATTCCCTGTGACTTGGGCTGTAGCACCAACAAGTACTGGACCTGCAATCGCAGCAAACTTTCCAAAAATATTGTAGAAGCCAAAGAATTCATTCGAAGATTCCTTTGGAACCAGCTTAGCAAAATAGGCACGGCTAAGAGCTTGAACCCCGCCCTGAACTGTTCCAACGAGAAGAGCAAGAACCCAGAAGTCTATGGCTGTCTTCAGGAAGTAAGCATATATACAAATGAAAATATACATAAGTATTCCGACCATAATCATTCTTTTTTCATTAAATCTTTGTCCAAGCTTGCCAAATAGAACTGTAAATGGCGCGGCTATTACCTGCGTAACAAATAAGACAATTAATAGAGTCGTTGAATCGATTCCAATGTCAGAACCATAGGCTGTTGCCATCGTAAATATTGTATGAACCCCATCAATATAAAAGAAATAAGCTAATAAGAACAAAAATAACGCACGATAGGCTTTAATATTTTTCAATGTTGTAAAAAGCTTCTTAAAACTAGCAGAAACTGGATTCGGCACACGCTCTTCATAGTATATCTGCTCAACATTTTTCAGCATAGGCATTGTGAAAAGTCCCCACCATAAAGCTGTAATGACAAAGGCAATCTGGCTGGCAATTCCTACAGAAAGCGCTATAACATTTTGCTGAGCTAAAATAATTATAGCTATAGACAAGATAAAAGGAATCGTGCTTCCAATATATCCGAGAGCAAAACCATTTGCGGAAATACGGTTCATTCGATCCTCACTTGTCACATCTACTGAAAAAGCATCATAAAAGATATTTGCCCCAGCAAATCCGATTGAAGTCAGAACAAAACAAATTAATAAGATTAGCCACTGTTCTGTTGGGACAACGGCTAGAATTAATGTAAAAACAATTCCTAAACAGGCAAAGAAAGTAAAAAATCTTTTCTTAAACCCTCTAAAATCAGCAATCGTCCCTAGTAGTGGAGCTAATATGGAAACGATTAATGTAGCGATTGAATTAGCATATCCCCAATAGGCTGTTGATGTTGCAGCAGATATTCCTGCCTCTGTTGCAGCTGATTTAAAATACAACGGAAATATGGCAGTTACAACAACAATAGAATAGGCAGAGTTTGCCCAATCATAAAAAACCCAGCTGCGTTCAGGTTTGGACATTTTCTTCATTAAACAACCTCCTTATACTAAATGCGGAAGCGCCTTGATCAGCCCCGACAAGCACAAGACGAGCCTCCTTAAAAGGTGCTCTTTACCTTTTTAGGAGGATTGACTTGTGACCTCGAGGGGCTAGGCGCTGGAGCTGGATATCTCTAAATGCGGAAGCGCCTTGATCAGCCCCGACAAGCACAAGACTAGCCTCCTTAAAAGGTGCTCTTTACCTTTTTGGGAGGATTGGCTTGTGACCTCGAGGGGCTAGGCGCTGGAGCTGGAT
>NZ_LT904902.1:466658-731197 GCF_900199725.1 Cytobacillus massiliigabonensis
CTTGTGACCTCGAGGGGCTAGGCGCTGGAGCTGGATATCTCTAAATGCGGAAGCGCCTTGATCAGCCCCGACAAGCACAAGACTAGCCTCCTTAAAAGGTGCTCTTTACCTTTTTGGGAGGATTGGCTTGTGACCTCGAGGGGCTAGGCGCTGGAGCTGGATGTATCATCTAAAAGTAAGAACTGCTCCATCACTAGCCCATCTGTTTGCCCTAAGTCCACGCCTAGCAATCTAGCTAATGTAGGACCGATATCAATGAGTCTCATATATGGGACCTCCACATTGGGACGAATCCCTTTCCCAGAGGCAAGAAAAAAAGTTGAATAATTCTCCTTTTCTGGCGAATAACCATGACATGCAAGCATATATTTATTATTTTTCCAGACATCTTCCTGCGTCACATGCTTTATATACTCGCCCTCATGAGCCTCAAGAAAGTAAAATCCATGCCGGGCCTCGACCATATAAGCACACTTAGAATCTGCCCCTTTCCTACCAGCCTCCTCTCCAGTTAAAATTCGTTCGATACCGTTGCTAGGATCGATTATCAATTCATCTAAAATCATTTTCACCGCTTCTTTTGTTTTGGTGTCATTTCTATTTTTTAAATAAATATATGCTGAGCCATCACAGCCATTGCAATAGGCCATCCAATCGGATATTTTCCCTTTAGAATCAACAGAAATTAGGTTCTTTTCCCGGAAAATCACATTTAGATGAACAGCTTTATTTTCATCCAATGCACTATGATCGCCAAGGATAACAATTGCTGTTTCCTCGTATTTGCCGCTTTCCTCGAGGGCATCCAATATACGTCCAAGTCTTTGATCATGCCGGTGAATGGCTTTTGTTGCCTCATCAGAAAACAAGCCATAATTATGTCGCATCGTATCTAGATCTGTAAAATGTGCGAGAAGTAAATTTGGTTCTTTCGTCAAAATTGTATGAACGGTTGATTCTAAAACAAAATCATCCAATTCTGGCTGGTTTAATCCATTCCGTATGGATCCAAAACGTTTATTAAGCTCCCATTGATAGGAGGGTGTTCCACTCATAAGCGAAACAAAAATTTGGTTTTGCCACGGCCGATTCGGAAATATTTCTGGCAAATTGTATTGAATACTCTTTGCTTTCCCTGTAACTGGCCATAAAAGTGCCGCTGTTGTTAGGTTGGCTTTGAACGCTTCATCGTATAAAGTCGTACCCTTAATTGCACTTCTAAACCAATTCCAATCAGGAGAAGCAACACCTGGCTGTAATACTGTATTATTAATCACTCCATGACGATTCGGGTAATTCCCGGTGACAATCGTTGCATGACATGGATATGTAACAGAAGGATAAATCGTTTCCACATTCTTTGAAAACGATCCTTTTTGAAATACCCGGTTGAAATTTGGCAGTGTATGTATAAGCGGGAAATCTAATGCAGATAAACAATCAAAAGAAATAACAATCATATTTTTAGTTAATGCAGTCAATATGAATAGCCTCCATTTGATAACTCTTACTATTTATTTTACCATTATATAGGAATGAGTTATATGTAAATATATTTTATTTATTATGAGTTTTTTGTAAATTTACAAGGTGCCAATTTATAAGTAAATAAGCTCCCCTCTTCAATCGAGGGGAGCTTATTTATTTTGTTCTATTTATACAATTTTCCTTCTTTTTAGCTCTGTCTTTAAATAACTTAAAAATTCATCCGCTTTTTTCTCGGGAGCATTCGTTAACAAACTAACTGCAATAAAGAGTATCGTAGAGATTCCTATTCCCCAAATACCTGAAGCAAGTCCAAACGGCTTTAATTTGGCAAATTCTAAAATAATCACCATAACACCACTAACAATTACACTAGTCATTACACCAGCAGCCGTCCCTCTTTTCCAAAAAAAGGCGCCAATTATGGCTGGAACTGCAACTAGTAAACCTGCTGAAGATGCGACTGATAGTACCGCAATTAAATTTACATTCATTTGAGCAAATAGATAGGCTAAAATGGCAATTATCGGTATTACAATTTTCCCAACAAGAAGCTGGCTTTTATCACTTGAATCCTTCTTAATATATCCGTATACATCCCTGGCAAATAAAGAGGATAATGTAAGTAAAATAGAATCAATCGTCGAGATTGCCGCTGCCATAATTCCAACCATCACAATTACCGCTAAAATCGGCGGAACTAAATCTGACGATAATATTTTTGGTGTGGCAAGGTCAGGATTAGCCAAATCTGGAAACATAACTGAAGCAGAGAATCCCCATACAACTGAAACGATCGTATAAACAAAACCAAATATTAAGAACCCCATTAGCATAGTGCGTAAGCTTTTCATCGATGCTGGCATAAATAACCTTTGGCTTACTTGCGGATTAGATAAACTAAAGAAAAACCAAGGAATCGTTAATCCTAAAAAGGTTAGAAAGCTAAAAAATCCGTTTCCTGGTACTGCTAAGGATTGTGGCTGGTTGGTCTCAAGCGTTTCGAAGAATGAACCAAAACCACCTAGTCCATTAATAATGAGAATAACAACTAAAGTTGCTGAAACAATCATGAATAGTGCTTGTAAGGAATCCGTCCAGGCAACTGATCGAATGCCGGCAATATAAGAAAAAACAATAGCAAGGACTGTTGCAATAATCACACCAGTAGTAAACGGAATTGCATTATTTGTCATCCCTTGCAAAAGATAGCCCACCCCAGCAAGCTGAACTGCACTATAAGGAATAAGGAACAGACAGCTGAATATGGAAACGACCATTGCAACCTTTTTATTATTATACCGATCACCTAACATTTCAGATGGTGTCACATACCCATATTTCTTCCCTACTAACCAAAATCTAGGACCAAAAAACGCGACTAATGATACACCCATAAAATAAATTATTTCGAAACCAAATGCTCCAACTCCGCCTTTATAAGTTAATCCCGCTAAACCAACTAGCATAAAGGCACTGTAAGTAGTTGCGCTATAGCTTAAGGCAGATACAAAGCCCCCTAGCTTGCGGTCTCCAAGAAAATAACTGACCATATTCGTTTGTTTTCCGCTTCTTGATAAATAAGCAACAAATAATGAAATAATGATATAAATAGCAATTGTCCACCAAACCATATTTGTACTCAAGATTACTCACCCCATTTCCTCGATATCAAATAATTAATGCCAATAATGGCTATAGCCAATCCCGTCCACAATAAAAAGCTTCCATACCATGCGGTTACATTTGTTAACAAAGTATATGGAAGGATATAACCTAGCAAAACAATCGCAAGAATTAATAATGCCCATTTCAACTCAGCAGATTTCACTTCATCACCCCCAGCTATATTAACGATAGCAAATCAACAAATTTATTATACATTAGAATACACACATGTAAAGACACTTGTTTCCTCAAAAAAAATAGCCCTAATTCCTTAACTAGGAATTAGAGCTGCTCTCATTTCTTATAAAAACGATTTATGCATGAACTGGAGCTAATTTAGCTGCAGAAGCTTTTACACGCTCCATGCCTTCTGATACAATTTCTTCCGCACGATTTGGGTATTGATTATGACCCTCAATAATTACTTCTTCAATTTCTTGAATGCCGAAAAGATTCATGATTTGTCTAATATAGTTTACACTCATTTCAAGTGGTGCCATTTGTGGTGTAGAGTAATCTCCCCCACGAGCATTTAAAATGATTACTTTTTTCTCTGGCACTAGTCCAACTGGACCATTTTCTGTATATTTGAAAGTCACACCTGCACGGTAAATATAATCGATGAATGTTTGCAGTGCTGCTGGGATTGTTTGATTCCATAATGGGAATGCAAATACAACTGTATCTGCTGCCATAAATGCATCCAATGCTTTTGCTGAAGCTGCAAGTATGCGCTGCTCGATATCATTTAATTCTGCACCTTGTGCAGTTTTTCCCATTGCATTGAAGAAGTCCTGACCGAAATATGGCATATCCTCAGCGAAAACATCAAATGTATTTAGTTCAATACCAGATGCTTTTCTAGCTTCCTCCATAAATACTTCGTACATTCTACTTGAAATGCCCTCTGATGCTGGACGATTATTAGCTTTTACTACTAATACGTTCATTATATACAAATCTCCTAACTATATTGAAAATTCATTTACCTCGAAATAAAATATGTTTAATTCAAGATATATAGATATACTACAATAATGATTCTAAATCGTCAACTGAAATGACTTTGTTTTTATTTATAAAAAAAAGTGAATCACTCATTAAGATTGATTCACTTTCCTTATTTTATCTACCGTTCCTTTTTCAAAAATAGCAAAATAATTAAAGGTGTGACTAAAACGATATATATAATCACAAAAATAATATCAAGCCAGAAGCCATTGTTTACAATAAATTCATTCCCCATATGTTCTATAACATGAAAAACTGGCGGGAATACCCAAAGAATCCATTTCAAAAATTCTGCCGCCTCAATCAATGACTTCGAGGCAAGCGAGCAAACTAATACAAATACAGCTGATAGCCATGCATACTTCTTTGTCGCAAAACTGGTTGCAGAAAAAAGTGTTCCGACCAAAACTCCAAACACGGCAAAAATAGTGTGGCAAAAAAAGGTTAACACATAATATGCCATCGTCATTCCTTCATTAAAACTTCCAGTGATGACTGGAAAGAAAACTGCAAATAGCATGAGCGGGATCATCAAAAGAAGCAAAGTATGCCACTTCCCACGCAAGTATTTCCGCTTACTTCCTAAATGTGCAATTAAAATATGCTTTTCACTTTCTTCCACCATCGAGAACATTGCCATTGCTATCCATGTCATCGTTAAATATAAAGCGATGGATGAGACTCCATAGCTGCTTAGTATTGGCACGTTTTTGTAAGCATATAATATAAATATCCAAGCCATATATAACACACATGGGGGTATAAACTTAAATGAACGGATAAAATTTAATAGCTCATAACGGACAAAAGCTGACAATTTCCTACCTCTTCTCTATTAACTCGACAATTGAGCAGCCTCTCTCTAAGAGCTTGGTCAGAACTTCATCCGAATGTTCACTTAATACCGTCATCTCAACTGTACGTTCTTCAATATAATGAGTATGAATACTAGGAATCTCTGAAGCTATTGTTTGATTTGGAACAATAGCTTTTATATATTTATATTTTTCTTTTATTTCCTTTTTAGCGTCTGCAATGATCCTGCCATTAGCAACTGTAATCACCCGATCTGCCAAAGCATCGATCAATAGTGACTCATGTGCTGTAAAGACGATTGTTAATCCTGAATTAAAAGAAGCTAACACGTTCAAAAGTCCTGCTTGTGCCGCTTCATCCAAGCCTGTTAGAGGCTCATCTAACAAAAGTATATCTGGATCCATAAGCAATGCTTGAATAATTCCCGCCTTTTGCTTTGTTCCCTTTGAACAATTTTTTAGAGGGGTATTCAAAAAATCTGTTATAGCGAATATTTCCGCATAGCTATGTATTCTCTTAATAAGCCCAGACTCCAATTTGCCGTTCATTTTACCCATTAATAGTAAATATTCCTGCATTTTAAAACGAATATTCTCCGGAAAATGCTCAGGCACATACCCAGTCTTACTCATTACCCTTTTTACTTGACCAGATGTATTTTCATAGATGCCACCAATTAATTTTAATAAACTGCTTTTTCCCGATCCATTATGACCGGTGATAGCGACCCTTTCCCCTTTTGAAATACAGAGAGAAATATCATGTAAGATACTTACACCATCAATCACTTTTCCTGCACAATTGGCTTCAAAGATAATCATTCACTTGCCTCTACTTTTTTCTTTATTTTACCATTAAAAAATGTAGTATTAAAATAAATCCTCCTGCTTATATATTGGAATCTTTTTGTAATAAGATGTATAATAAAGATTACATTAAAACCGATAGGATTAGTAAGAAATATAATTCGAATGACATTTAGGGGATGATTAAATGAAATTTCAAGATACACAAAGCATGGAAGAGCGTCTTGAGTTGATGAGTGAGCTTTCTAAAGTGTTCTTATCGAGAGCAGCAAAGATTGACGAAGAAGGAGCGTTCCCATTTCAAAATATTTCTGAGCTAAAAACAACTGGCTACACATCGTTAACTCTCCCAAAACGATATGGGGGCGAAGAGATTTCTCTATTCGATCTTGTTCGTTTTCAAGAATATATGGCTAGAGGAGATGGAGCAACGGCCTTATCCATCGGCTGGCATATGGGAATTATTCAGGACTTAGGAGAAAAAAACAGCTGGAATGAATATATATTTCAAATGCTGTGTGAAGATGTGAAAAATGGCGCGCTCATTAATAATTGTGCTTCAGAACCTCAAACCGGGAGTCCCACAAGAGGAGGAAAACCAACCACAACTGCCGTTAAACAAGACAGTTACTGGCTGATTAACGGACGAAAAACATTTACAACCTTGTCCCCTGTCCTCGATTATTTTAATGTAACAGCTTCTATCCCAGAAAGCGACGAGGTTGCCTATTTCTTAATTCCAAGATCATCACATGGCGTAGAGATTGAAGAAACATGGGACAGCATCGCAATGAAGGGAACAGGAAGTCATGATTTAGTATTAAATAATGTCAGGGTTAAAGAAGAGTACTTAGTTGAATATATGGAACTGGGGAAAAAAGGAGCTTCCGGATGGCTGCTTCATATTCCAGCATGTTATCTTGGAATTGCTCAAGCTGCAGCAAGCTATGCGATTGAATTTGCCAAGAGCTATTCCCCAAATAGTATCCAGGGAACAATTAGTGATCTTCCCAATGTTCAGCAAAAAATTGGAGAAATGGAATTAGAATTAATGAGAGCAAGACATTTTCTCTATTCGGTAGCTAAACAATGGGATCATTCAGCAAAGGATGAGCGGGCTCAAATGAATCCTGAGTTAGGTGCTGTTAAACTGTCCGTTACAAACAGCGCGATTACCATCGTCGACTTAGCGATGAGAATAGTCGGTGCGCGCAGTTTATCGGAGAAAAATCCGCTGCAGCGCTATTACAGAGATGTGCGTGCCGGACTCCATAATCCTCCGATGGATGACATGACGATCCTGCAGCTAGCGAGAAATGTAATTAATAGATGCGATGATTAAGCTTTAAGATACAAAAAAGCTGAAATTCCACTTGTATGGAGCTCCAGCTTTTTCTCCCCTATATTTCATTAAGGATCGATTTTTGAATTTTACGGATCACATCTCCCCTGCTGATTACACCTACCACCCTATTATTTTGGTTAACTACTGGGAGCTTCTTAAAATGATGCTTAGATAATAATGTAACCGCATGCTCAATTTCATCATCAGGAGAGACGGTAATTAGCCCTTTTGTTTTTGCAATTTTGATAATTTCCTTCTCTGTTAGATCTTTTAAACGGCTTTGTAGATTTTCCTCGCCCAAGTATTCCATATAAAAGATGAAATCATAGACACGCTGTTCGATTGGCTTTATTGATCTCAAGATATCCCCATCAGATACCATTCCTGCCAGTGTTCCATCCGTTTCGCAAATCGGCAAACCGCCAACTTTCTTTTCAACAAACAACGTCATCACTTCTTTAATACTATCCTTTGGATGAGCTTTAATTACATTTGTTATCATGAATTCTCTAACCTTCATGCTTCACACCCCATTGTTGGATGAATTAGTTTAAAATATGAATCATAGTTCAAGTATTTCATGCAAGGTTATTGAAGTCAAGATAAAATATGAACTCAAATTCATCTTTTATCTTCACTTTTACTTATATACAATTTCTCCATAATTTGTGGTGGAAAAACAAGGCGGCAAATAACCTTAGCCATTTCATCATATTCTAATGTACTTCCACTTTGTTTCGCTTTTTCAGGACTATTTTCAACCATCAATATGATTGTCCATGCAACAGTATCTAAATCCAGATCTCCCCATGTAAGACCCTCATCTTTGGCACTTTTTAATCCATTATATATTCTCCTATGCAAACTCTTTCTTGCTTCTAGCATGACCTCTGATAGCTCTGGATCTTTTGGCAATAACTCTGGAAGAACTCGATGAATGCCAATTGCTTCTAAGGAATTATTGTAGTTTTCCAAAAGGGATGCAAGCAATTGTTCTGGATTCCGGTGCATCCAATTAGGTACGGGCGGCATTAGCTTTTCCATTTTATCTTCCAATAATGCTAATAACAGCTGCCTTTTATCTGAAAAATAGCGATAAAAAGTCCCAGTTGCTACCCCAGCATAGGATGCAATATCTTTTGCAGTTGTTTGCTCATACCCTTTTTCTATAAATAGACTTCTCCCGCTTTCAAGAAGAGCCAATCTTTTTTGCTGTGCACGTATTTGTTTTGGTATAGAAGGAAATGCCCCGACTAGATGCCTTTCATCTCTTTCAGCCATCAAAATCACCTCTTTCCTATCATATCATATATGAAACATGAACTAAGGTTCACTTTAAAATTGACAGACAATTAGTCACATGTAATAATTGAACCAAAGTTCATGTTTTTTCAATTATCATAGATTTCCGATCTCAAATTAGATAGGGGAATGTTGAAAATGTCCACAAGTAAAATAGCTAACGAAGGGGATCAAGTTCGTTTTAAACGGAACAATCATTCGATTAATGGAGAAGTGATTAAGGTGAAAGAATCGAGTGTAATTGTACAAATTAGCCCTTCAGATGCAGAACAAATCAAAATTGATACACTCTATACCGTTGTGTCTCATCGGAATTATAAGCTATTGAATACAAACAAGCATTTGTCATTTTCAGACTCAGTAGAGAATTTGTGAACGCAGGAAGAATATATACCTTTAAATGCTTAAACGAAAGACCCAATTTCTCAATAATAACCATGAGAAATTGGGTCTCGGCCAGAAATAAATCTATTTATTAGTTTATCGATTTTTTTAAGATCCAAAGTGCCTCATCAGATGCGTTTATTGGAATGGAGCAATTAGGTGCAAGTATAAATGGATGATCATTCATTATTTTTAAGGCACTTGATGCTTGCTCTTGTATCTTTTTAATGTCATTTGATGCAAATAAGGTGTGATCAATCCCGCCGACTTTTGTTACATTCAATCCTCCTTCTAAGGAAAGGTTCCCTTCAGCCTCTGTATCCCAACTAATTCCATCTATCCGATAATCATTAAATCTTTCTGGATGTGCATGTTTTCCACATGTGTGAAGAATAACTTTCCTTCGACTAGCAGCATCTAAGACAATAGAATCATATGGTCTCGAAAATTCATTAAACGATGATTCATCGAACAACTCTGGATGTGCTGTTCCTGTAACAGCATAGAAAACCCCATCGATTCCAGCATTGTAAAGTCCCTCTATGTAGTCCGCAAGTGTCAAAGAAATCGCATGTAATGCATGATGAACTCCTGCTCGATTTTCAATAAACAGATCGTTGAGAGACAATGGTTTATCACTGCCATACACAGTTTCATTAATATAAGGCGACCTGCCTGCTAAGAATAATAGTATTGTTAAGGGAGAAAATACTGTTTGGACAAGTGGAGTATCAGGCAGCCCTTCCCGTATTTGTTTGCATGCATATAATTGCTCGATTAATGGAAATGAGGAAACAGCTTTTATTGATGTAATTTTCCAAAGGTCTTCTGGCTTTTTAATCGAAGCATGTGTTTGTTTAGGGAATACATTTCGATAATCTTGGAAATTATATTCATTTCCCCAAACCTCGCTATAATATGTCGCTCGCGGATTAATCTTAACCCAATCCCAGTCATACTTCTTTGTAAAAGAGATCGTAGCTTTTGCAAAATCCTCCGCTTCTTGCTCCCTTTCAATAAAATGCATCCAACCGCTTACAATCGGACGATCAGCCTTCTCCCCAGATAAAATTGCCTCAAAACGATTTTTACAATTCCAATGACCCATCTATAACTTCCTCCCATTCACAAACAGCTAAATATAATAAGTAAAGTCCTCTGGCAATACCCTCTTTAAAAACCTTCTCGTTCGTTCTTCCTTTGGATGGACGAAAATATCCTTTGGAGAGCCCTCTTCTACAACAACTCCTTCATCCATAAAGATCACTCGGTTAGCTACATCTTTTGCAAAAGTCATTTCATGTGTAACAACTAACATCGTTGTTCCCTCATTTGCTATATTCTTCATTACTGTTAATACCTCGCCAACTAACTCGGGATCAAGTGCAGAAGTTGGTTCATCAAAAAGAATGATATCGGGATTAATCGCCACCGCCCTTGCAATGCCAACTCTCTGCTGCTGTCCTCCTGATAGCTCAATAGGATAGGCATTGTATTTATCCGACAAACCTACTTTATCTAAAGCATTTTTACCAAGCGTATCCGCTTCCGCTTTTGGCATTTTTCTCCCAATAATCAGTCCCTCAGTTACATTTTCTAACGCTGTTTTATTATTAAATAGATTGTAATTTTGAAAGACGAAGGCTGTCTTCTTTCTTACTAATTGGATTTGCCTCTTGGATGCTGATTTCAAGTTTAGTTCTATCCCGTCAAAAACTGCTTGCCCCTGGTCTGCTTTTTCAAGAAAGTTGATGCATCTAAGCAACGTTGTTTTCCCTGAACCGCTTGGTCCAAGTATGACGACAACATCACCTTTATCTATTCTTAGGTCTACATCTTTTAAAATTTTATTTTCACCAAATGATTTATGGATATTTTTAATTTCCAGCATCCTGACCACCTCCTGATTCAATTTCAGACATTTACTGCCTTATACTTTATTAACCGTTTTTCATAACGCTTGAATGCATATTCTACTAAGCTGCACAAAATTAAATAGACTAAAAAAATATCGATATAGGCTTCAACATAATTGTAGCCCACATTGGCAGCCACTTTTGCTTTTAAAGTAATTTCTTGCAGGGACATGGCATAGCCTAAAGAGGTTGCTTTTATCAAATTAACGGTTGCAGTGCAAATGTTTGGCAATGCGACAACTAATGTCTGAGGGATAATAATCCTTCTAAAGGCTTGCACATTTGTTAAGCCAACTGACTGTGCAGCTTCCAGCTGTCCTTTACTCACAGTATTTATTGCCGAACGAAACACTTCAATTAAGATCGCCGTCGTATTAAAGGAAAAAACGATGAATGCGTACCAAATCGGATGTACATCGTAAACATTCATTTCGAAGTTATATTTAGTAAATATCGAATCTAGCAATAAAGGGATACTGCTATATACAATAAAAATTTGAACAATAATTGGCGTTCCTCTTACAAAAGAAACGTATATTTGTGCAAATCGATGCAATACCGGAATTCGATTGATTCTTGTTAAAGCAAGTATAAAGCCTAACGGGAGAGCAACCAGTAAAGCTACTATTGTGATGATTAATGCGATTGGCACCCCTGATAATGCAACAAAAAATGTATCAACCAAAAATTTATAATCAAGACCTTCAGACACGTTTACACCACCTTACAACACTTTCAATGATTGTTTTCCTTTACTAAATACCCTTTCTAATTTTAAAAAGAATTGCTCAATCGCAATGGAAAGGACCCAGTAAATGATAGATAGTGCTAGAAAAATTTCTAACGCATGAGCATTGTAGTTACTTGCAATAATAAGATTAGCCTTCCCTACTATATCAATTAACCCGATTGTATAAGCTAAAGCGCCTTCCTGAAGAAGTGCCAGCAAGCTATTTCCAAAGTTAGGAAGTGCAACAACGAATGCCTGAGGAAAAATAATTCTCCTGTAAGCTTGGATATTGCTTAAACCTGCACTGACAGCCGCTTCAAATTGCCCTTTATCAATTGATTCATATGCTGAGCGAATGACCTCGGACATTAGCGCACCAAATTGAAGTGAAAAAGTAACAATGACAAAAATAGCTTTGTCAATGTTATTTAGGTTCATGCCAAAATTATTGCCAATGGCTGGGATCCCATAATAAACTAAGAACAGGAGAACAATGGAAGGTGTACATCTTAATATAGTTATATAACCATTGGCAAAGTTTCTAGCAATCTTACTTTTTCCTAATTTGGCAGCTGCTAAGACAAATCCTATGATTGTACCAAATAAAACAGATAAACACGCAACCATGAATGTCACCTTTAAAAAGGGAAGCAACATTGGTATAGATTGAAGAATATAAGCTGCATCAAAATACTTTTCCATAATTCCTCCCTATCCGCTTTTTTCTTAGCTCCATTACTATCTATTTACTTTATCCAATACCTCAAATAAATCTCTTCCATAAAATTCAACGCTAAATTCATTTGTCTTCTTTTCCTCCTTCAGCTGCTTTACAGCTTCATCGTAGGCATCTGAAAATTCCTGCTCCTTTTTATTGAATAGCGGCCAAGTTTTAATCACAGCGAACTCATTATATACAACATCATTTTTCAAATGATGGTATGGACCATCATCAGCAGTTACTTGTTTTTCAAAAGGTCCTTCAATCATTACTCCTCCGTCTACACGGCCTTCATTGACCCATTGAACAACATCAACTGAAAATTCATCACCTGCTTTTAGCTTTACCTTATTATTTGGATTAGCTATGTTATATTCATCAATAATCGTATATTGAGCGTTATTTGCAGCGATTGGAGCTAGTGTGAATCCAGCTGAGGCAAAGTCTGCCAAACTTTTAATATTCTCATTTTCTTTTTTTAGTACGAGACCGGCACTGCTTAACCCTATGAATTCTTTTGGATATATAAATTTCTCCGTTCTTTCTTGCGTCCAGAATGCATTCTTTACTCCAACCTGATATTTACCTTGTTCCACACCTATCAATAGGTCATCACTTGACGTTCCAACATACTCGAATGCATACTCCGGGAGTAGTTCATCCACCATTTTCATTACTTCCACATCATATCCAGTTGGATTCCCATTTTCATCTATCCATGACATCGGTTTTGATGCTTGGTCATAGGCAACTTTCACTTTTCTGACGTCAGACTGATTATCAGATGATCCTCCAGACTCTGTACTAGAATTTGAAGCTGATCCACATCCTGCCAATATCATTGCAAATGCAAATCCTGTTACAAAAGTTTTTAAAACTATTTTCATTATTTTCACCCTTTCATAATAAATACCCATAAAACACAGTTGTTTAATCGGAATAATATAAATAAGATATTAACATTCTCTAAATTTTCCGTCAATTACTTTTCTGAAAAATATTATCAATAAAAAACGACACCCTTTTCAGAGTATCGTTTCTATTTTATTTGAATGACAGCCTCGTTTAGGCATGTTTCTTCCGGTGGATTTCCTTTTTTTGCAATGGCATAAATCGATGGGCTCAAAGTTGCAAGTGTAACAATAAAAATGAGTGAAATGTATAACTTTTTCAATTGCTTATTCTCCTTTGCCTATATTTTTTCCAATTTAGTATTCGCACAAGCTATTTTCTTATACAAAAAAAAATCATGCAGGGTTTATCCATCAGGATGCTCTACATGAAATAGCTACAGTTCATTTTTATTTAATCCGATACGTATTCCTTCCAGCTCTTTTTGCTTCATATAGTGCAATATCAGCCGTCTTTAGTATACTTGATTCCGTTGTATATTTATCAGATACAATGGCAATGCCCATACTAGTTGTAATTTTAAACTCATGATCATGAATGTTCCAAGGCTTATCCATGGTTCTTCGAATTTCCTCTGCCATTGCCGCTACATCATTTTCTGACTGTCTATTGGGTAAAAGGACAGTGAATTCATCCCCGCCAAGTCGTGAAACCATTTCATCATCTTGAAGACATTTACTAACCCTCTTGCTAAATTCTACTAGAACTTCATCACCAATATCATGACCCATTTCGTCATTTATACTTTTAAAATGATCAATATCCATTATGATGACAGAAAATCCTTTTTTATTTTTCCGTAACTCACTTAATGTATGTGTTAGTTTTTCTTTGAATAGGCGGCGATTCGGCAAATTGGTTAATGAATCATGAAAGGCAATATGTTTCAGCTTCATTTCGTATTCTTTTTGCAGGTGAATGTCTCTTGTCACACACACCATATGTATGAATTGGCTTTTACTGTCAAATACAGGGGTTCCACTTAGTTCACACCAAATCCAGCCTTTTGTTTTGTGTTTGTTCAGCACTTGCAGCTTCCATGATTTTTCACTTTTTATAGATAGTAACACCGATTCCCACAATTGATCCTTATGTTCTAAATGAATATTATGAAAAAAATATTTTCCTAAGTATTCTTCTTTATTAAAACCTAGCACAGTCTTATATGAGGGTGATACGTAAATAATCTTTCCCTTTTCATCAAGCATTGTTATTAAATCTTGCGAGTTTTCTGCAATAATTCTAAAACGCTGTTCACTTTCCTGATACATTTTTAAAATCATTAATTGTTCGGTAACATCTTTTAAAATCCAATAGATGCCAACCACATCACCATTAACGATTGTCGGTGTGAATTTTGCAATTACTTCTACACGGTTGCCAGATTTATTTGTAATAGCAATATTGATATGCTGATTTTTCCCTTCGACTGCACGATTAAAACTATCCATTGTTGTATTTATATGTTCAACAGCAACCAGAGAAATAAAATTAGAATCGATTAGGCTATTTGCATCATAGCCAGTCACATCTTGTACAGCAGCATTGCCTTTTATGATCTCACCATTCCTATTAATTGAAAAAATAGCATCTTCATTAAATTCATACAAGGAACGATAGCGCTGTTTGCTTTCAAGAAGACTGTCCCAATAGCTTTTTAATTCAAATTCACCCCATTTTTTCTCTGTTACGTCATGAACAAGTGCAACGATATGTGTACATTTGTTTGATTCATCGAAAAGAGGAGATAGTGTTATTTCTGAGTAATACATTTCACCTAAAAGAGAAGTGTTTGAGTCTTCATATGTTACACTTTCAAGGCTAATAACAACTTTTTTATATTGTTCAATTAAAAAATCCGCTCTTTCAGCAGTATATACATCTTGTATTGATTGTCCGATTACATTTCTAGTAAGTCCTGTTTTCTCCATAGCCGCACGGTTCATATAAACATAGACAAATTCCAAGTCATTAATAACCTTCACGATGAAGACACTTTCTTTAATCCCTTCCATTAAGACACTATTTAATAAATCCCCTTTGATTTCAAACATTAATCATCACCCTTCTTAATCTTCTTCTACTAAAATATTTTATTTATCCCTTTTATAATGAGGATAATAATATTTAACCTTTTTCTTTCAGAATAATACTACACATTTTCAATATCCTTAGCAATAACTAAAAAGGATCATATTTTTTCATTATTAAACTTTCCAATAAAAAAAGACCATGTAAGGTCTTTTTCTGCAAAGTTGAAAATTATCATAGGCTAATTTAATTCAGTATTTTATCATTTCTGTTTATTTTTGTTATTTCAATACAAGTACCTATTACTTCAATAACCTTTCCGCCCTTGCGAATCGGACGTAATGAGGCAATATAATGAACCCCATTTAGCTTTCCTTGATATAAGACATTTTCCTCCCCGTCCCATGCTCTTTGGTAAAATTTCGTTTTTTCCAAGGCATTGCTAATTGGAAGAAAGTCAATCGGTTCCCTTCCGATAATTTTCTCAGGAAGCAATCCCATCTGATATGTTAGCTCACCGGCACATAATGTATGGATAAACTTTTCGTCTTCTTTAATAAACTTAAAAATCATCCCTTGCTGATGTCTGACCATATCAATTAATTCTCGCCTATCAACTTCTACAGCTTCCTCCATCCACTTTTGATTAGATAATTCTTGTGGAATCCCATAATTAATGACAATCTGTTCAATATTCTCGTATTTATGTACAAATTCTTCAGCTGATAATGGTTTGCTAAATAAGTATCCTTGTGCCTCATTACATAAAATTCTTTGCAAAAAAATAAGGTGTTCAATTAATTCTACCCCTTCAGCAATAACTTCAAGTTTTAACTGATGAGCCATCGCAATAATTGCTTTTACAATGGTTTCGTCGTTAGAGTCGAACGTACAATTACGAACAAATGATTGATCAATTTTAAGTTTATTAATAGGAAACTCTTTTAAATAATGAAGAGAGCTATACCCTGTGCCAAAGTCATCCAAACTAATTTGCACACCTAAACCCTTTAATTCCTTCAAGAATTTTAGACCTTGTTCTGTATCCATAAGCATACTTTCAGTAATTTCAATTTCAAGATACTCAGGCTGTAATTTCGTTTCTTCTAATATTCCTTTAATTACTTCAACAATATTCGGCTCATATAATTGACGAACAGACAGATTGACCGACATGACTAAAGGGGGCATCCCAGCATCCTGCCACGACATGCTTTGCATGCAAGCGGTTCGTATTACCCATTCCCCAATCGGTATAATAAGCCCTGTTTCTTCAGCAAGTGGTATAAATTCGGCTGGTGAAATTAATCCTTTTTCTGGATGATTCCACCGGATTAATGCTTCTGCACCAGTAATTTTTCCTGAAGAGAGATTCACTTTTGGCTGATAACATAGAAAGAGTTCTTCATGTTCCAATGCTTTCCTAAGGTTCATTTCTACATCTAGTTTTTCAGCCATTTGTTCTACTTGCATGGAATGATATAATTGATACTTATTACCTTCACGTTTTGCTTGATACATGGCAGAGTCTGCTTTTTTAATTAAAGTTTCTCCATCCTTGCCATCACTCGGATAAAAGCTAATGCCTATATTAAGTGTTGTATAAATTTCATGTTCATTTATTTCAAATGGTTTAGAAAAATAACCTAAAATAGACTCAGCATAATTAGGAAATTTCATGCGATCCAAGTTAGGTATATATATAAGAAATTCATCTCCTCCAATCCTCGCCAACTTCCCTTCTGCGGATATACATTTCATTAATCTTTTAGAGACCTCTTGCAATAACCGATCGCCTATTCCGTGTCCCATTGTATCATTAATTGTTTTAAACCGATCTAAATCTATAAAGATAACAGCCAAACTATTTATTGATTTGTTACTTAATTCGGATTCAAGACAGTTATGAAAATGATAACGATTGGATAATCCAGTTAGCGTATCATGGGTTGTCATATATTCAATTATTTCTTCCGCTTTTCTCCGAGCTTTTATTTCAATTGTATAACGATATTTTAAATAGCTGATCAGTAATACACTCAATAAGAGTAAGCTCAGGCTTAAAGGAATTTTCATCATGTTCCTCCAATTTTAATAATTATTCATAAAAAAAAGACTAAACAAATACCGATTAGTCTCTAATAAATTTATCGGTAACTGGCTGGCATGATTAGTAAATCGAAGCCCCTTTAGCTTTGCGTCTTTATCTTTCGATAAATTTGCCTTTAACTTTATTATTCAATTATTCTTTACTTCTTCATTAACATTACTTTCATCCTGCTTCCTCAATAAAAAAACAGGCATATATACCTACTACCCTTAATTATACACAAGCCGTTTCAAATTTGAAAAGAGTAGTTTTTATTGTTACTTAATTGTTCAAAAGAAAAAGACGCATCAATGACGTCTTTTTCTTTTGAACAATTAAATTATAATATATCGATCCAAATCTTCACTGAAGTTGCTAAAATTAATACCGCTAAAATCATCTGTAACACTTTTGTATTTATCTTTTTGCCTGAATAAGCACCAAGAGGGGATGCAATGAGACTTGCAGCCACCATGATAAGTGCAGGAACATATTCAACTTGCCCTGTCGTAATTTTCCCAACCGCTGAACCAATGGATGATATAAATGTTATGGCTAGTGAGGATGCAATAGTCATACGTGTAGGTATCTTTAACACAACAAGCATGATGGGCACTAACAAAAATGCGCCTCCTGCACCTACGATTCCTGCCCCTATACCAACGATTAATGCAAGTGTTGCGGCAAGCCATTTATTAAATGTCACCTGTTCTATGGGAATATCATCAATGCCTTTTTTGGGAATGAACATCATGACTACTGCAATTAAAGCAAGAATTCCATAAACGACATTGATTCCTCCTTCAGTCATATGAGTTGATCCCAATCCGCCAATAAAACTGCCAATCAGAATGCTAATACCCATGTAAGCAATTAAAGTTTTATTTAAAAATCCACCTTTACGATATGCCCAAACACCGCCAATCGTTGCAAAAAACACTTGAATGGCTGTTATTCCAGAAACTTCATGTGAACTAAAATTTGCCACTCCAAGTGCTGCGGGAATAAACAGCAGCATCGGGAAGTTAATAATCGATCCGCCTACCCCTAGCAGCCCAGAAATATAAGAACCAATAAATCCAATTAAAAAAATTGTAATAATAAATTCAACATCCATCCTTTTTCCTCCTAAGAAAAGGGAACCAGTTCAGGTTCCCTTTTTATATTAGATTATTTTGCTCTAGACTTTTACTAATGTGTTTTCTCCACTTATATTAGAGGTCATTTGTTAAGCCTTCATTAAGATTTATCTAACAGCACAGCGATTAGGACCAATTTCCATCTCACGCTGCTGGTCTTCATCAGGACTCATCTTTCCCATATTTGTTTGACGAATTTCCTGATAGGCATTTGGCTGCGGCGGCAAGTTTTCTGTTACGAGTTTTCTAAACTCGTTTTCATCTTCAATGTTTAACCCATGATTTTTCTCAAACAAAGTGCCTAATTTTTCCGCAACACTTCCATTTTCATTTAATTCATCAATGATCATAAAGTGAGCCGGCAGAACGATGAGTTCCTCGGAAAGCTCTCTATAGCTTGAATATAAACTTTCTCTGAGATCACCAACCCAGTCCTCCGCCATTCCAGCAAGATCAGGTCTTCCAATCGAATCAATGAATAGAATATCCCCTGAAAGCAAGAACTTTTCATCAACGACAAAGGATGTGGAACCAATTGTATGTCCAGGAGAATATAATGCGTGAATATTAATAGCTGTATTTCCAATTGTCACGATATTTCCATCTTCAAGCGGACTGTAATCAAAGGTTACCTCCTCTGCGTCCTTAGGAGGCAGCCAGTAGGCAGCATTTGTTTTTTCCGCAATCATTCTGCCGCCAGAAATATGATCAGCATGCAAATGTGTATCAAATACGTGTGTTATCGTTACATCCAAGTTATTTGCAAATTCAAGATAATGATTAATCATACGTGTAGCATCGATAATAGCGGCTTCTCCATTAGAAACAACCATATAGGATAAGCAGCCTTTACCGATACGAACGAATTGATAGATTTCTCCACCGTTGTCTAGATCCCCAACTTTCACAGGCTCTAAGTGTTCGCTCCAAGCCTTCATCCCTCCCTCTAGATAGGATACTGTTAAGCCTGCTGCAGATAGCATATCTGCTACCATAATAGAGGAACCTTCCTTTGCACATACAACGAGTATATCTTTACCAGAAGGCAGCTTATCTAGCATTTCTTCAACCCCATCAAGTAATTCGAAATAAGGAACATTTAAATAGTCAAAGTTTTCTCCTTCAATTTTCCAGTCTGCAAAATCTGCTTCATTTCGCACATCTAAAATAAATAATTCTTCTTTATTAATAACTTTTCTTGTCACTTCATTTGCTGTCATTGGTTTAACAGACATCCAAGTTACCCCCTATGGTATATTATTAATTAAAATTTTTTTACTTTTTTTAAACACTCCCCGTTTCCCCAGACCATTGACTCATACCAGGCAGAACATTAACTACATGAATAAAACCCTTTTCTGTTAACTTTTGGGCAGCAAGATCGCTTCGGCTTCCTGTACGGCATATAACGAAAATGTGATCCTCTTTGTTTAATTCGTATAATCGATCTTCTAATTCTCCCAACGGAATAGACAATGCATTTGGAATATGGTTAAATGCAAATTCTGCCGCTTCCCTTACATCTAGTACAACAATATTTTCATTCGTATTTATTTTTTTCTCAAGCTCTTCATTATTTATTACATTTCGATGCTTTTTCTCAATCATTTCATCACTAGATGACTTTCTTAAATAATGCTTTAATACATCACCCTCTTCAAGTGTTCCCAAATACTGATGACCGCTGCTCTCAGCCCAAGCTTTTAAGTCTGCTTTAGAGCCTTTATCAGTGGCCAGAACTTCTAGAACAAGTCCAGCTTCCAATTCATTCATCGCCTTTTTTGTTTTCACAATCGGCATTGGACATGCTAATCCTTTTGCATCTAATCGTACATTTGCTTTAATAGTCTCCATTATTAAGCCCCCTAGTCTCTATATACCTATACAGGTATTATTGTTCTTAAAAAATATTAATCTTGTATATTTTTATTAGATAAATAAGTTTACATTCCCATCCTCTGCATCTGCTAAATAGGCGGCCACTCCGGCGTATTCAATATTCTCTAATAGTTCTTCTTGCTGCAGCCCTAATAAATCCATTGTCATCGTACATGCGACTAACTTAACCTCTTGTTCTTGCGCCATTTCAATTAGCTGAGGCAAAGACATCGCATTATGCTTTTTCATGACATCTTTAATCATTTTAGGACCAAAACCAGCAAAGTTCATTCTGGAAAGCCCCATTTTATCTGCACCTCTAGGCATCATCTTGCCAAACATTTTTTCCATGAAGCCTTTTTTAACGTCAATCTGCTCTTCTTTACGCAAGGCATTTAATCCCCAAAATGTATGGAAAATCGTTACTTCATGATCATAGGCTGCTGCACCATTGGCAATGATATATGCCGCCATTGCCTTATCGTAATCCCCACTGAATAATACAATCGTTGTTTTTTTCTTTTCGCTCATAATTTCCTCCTATAAAATAAATTTACGACTACCCGTATAGGTATCTATGAATCAAAAAAATTATCCCTTTTTTATCCAAAACTTCAGCACATTATCTTCTTCTTCATGCTTCAAAAGTTCATGTCCACTAGATTTTGCCCATGCAGTTAGGTCATTTTTTGCACCTTTATCAG
Organism: Cytobacillus massiliigabonensis; assembly: GCF_900199725.1. Lineage (GTDB taxonomy): Bacteria > Bacillota > Bacilli > Bacillales > Cytobacillaceae > Cytobacillus > Cytobacillus massiliigabonensis. The sequence goes on from NZ_LT904902.1 coordinate 487,596, forward strand.
TTGAATGAACCTCTAAGACTTGACCAGATACTAGTTCATTTATTGCCTTCTTTGTTTTAACGATTGGCATTGGACATGCTAAACCTTTTGCATCTAATACTTTATCTACTGTCATTTTAATTCCTCCAAATTTCATTTTTACCATTACCCCTATGGGTATATTACTAAAAGAAAAAAAGAAAGTCAATCAAAAGTTTTATTTATTTTTAAGAGGTTTTTGCCCTACAAACTGAATCACATGGGACAAGCCTTTGTGCAGTTCACCTTCATTTCGTACAACTTCTCCCATAAAGAAGTGAACAATACGCCAGTCTGAAAAAGTTTGCAAAAATTCTTCAGGGGTATATAAAAAGCCTATCTCTTTAGGTCCCCCGCTTTGGTAAGGAATTTGGCAGTTAGAGTATACCTCAGATATAAAATATCCTCCTGGCTTAACTGCTTCTTTAATTCCCATAAGTGTTTTCATTCGTAATTCTTTTGGGAAGTGACCAAAAATACATACTAGCTCATCCCATACATCTTTCTTCCAATGGGCTTCATTTAAATCGACAAGCTCAGTATGAACGCTTACACCCCGGGCTTCAGCAAGCCGTTTCGTTTTTGTCAGCCCAGATTCTGCATAATCCCACGCAGTTACATTCATGCCTTGTTCAGCTAAAAATACCGCATTTCTGCCTTCCCCTTCAGCAATAGCTAGGGCATTACCTGTTAATTGAAGCCGTTTCTGTGTTTCTGCTAGAAACACATTCGGTTCCGTCCCATATACATAGCTATCATCTTGAAAACGTTTATTCCATGGATTCATTTTCTATCCTCCTTGTTAAATCATTTTTGTATAAACTTTATAACCATTACCCATAAGGGTATATTAACGGTAATTTATTTGTTAGTCAATTTGTTTGTTTCATACTATTTTATTGAATAAAAAATCACTATCATTAGAAAATAACAACAAAGGGTTTCCTTTTTAACTTAAAGAGATGGTGGAGATAAAATGAAATTAGCTCATATAATAAGACTGCTTCAAATTATTATTCCCTGGTTATCAATTTTGTATATACCAAAAAAATCATTAAATAAATTTCTTCCTGTTTCCTTATTTGCTTCCATACTTGTTCAAGGAATGTGTGCCTTGTCCCTTCCATTCAAATGGTGGATTGTTGAGGGCGGAATTAAACAGAAAATATGGAATGACTCCAGTTTCATTTTTGGTCCTTTTCTAGCCGGCACGATATGGATCTTTCATTTCACCTATGGAAACTTTAAAAAATACCTTTTAGTGAATGTCATAATGGATATCCTATTTTCATTTCCATTAAATTATTTATTTGAAAAGTTCAATCTCTATAAGTTAATCAACTTTAAACCGAAGTATATATTTTTCTCATTTATTAGTTATGCCCTTATTATTTATGGGTACCAATTTAAAATTGATCATTTAAAATTGACTAAAAAAAGCAGGTAAATTTCATTTGTATGGAAATCCCCCTGCTTTTTAGGCTAAAACATTTTTACCGTTTTCATAGAAAAATGCCTCTTAATTGCGTCCGAAAACAGAAGAATATGTTTTCCATCCGCCATCTACATTTTTAACATGGTACCCATTATTTTTAAGAATCCTGCTTGCTAAATACCCTCTTAGACCAACCTGACAACTAACAAAAATCGTTTGATCCATCGGTAGCTTGTCTAAATTCTCACGAAGTTCATTTAATGAAATATTTATTGAACCGGCAATAAATCCATTTTCACGTTCTTTTGCTTCCCTAACGTCAATTAGTAATCCACCTTTAGCAATCATTTCATCGATCTCATGCCATTGAACCTGTTCTAATTCCCCCTCCATGACGTTCGTTGCCACATATCCCGCCATGTTCACTGGATCTTTTGCAGAGGAATAGGGCGGGGCGTAAGACAGTTCTAAATGAGTTAAATCTTCGACGGTTAATCCGCCTTTTATTGCTGTAGCAATTACATCTATTCTTTTATCCGCACCATCTGCTCCAACCGCTTGAGCCCCAAAAATCTTCCCCGTTTCTTGATCAAAAATTAGTTTTAATGAGATCGGTGCAGCACCAGGATAATACCCTGCATGAGAGCTTGGATGAATGTGAACAACCTCATAGGGGATGCCTAGACGTTTTAATGTTTTTTCATTATTTCCAGTTGAAGCGACAGTTAAATCAAACACCTTCGCAATGGAAGTCCCTAGCGTTCCTTGATACGACTCTTTTTTGCCCATCATATTATTTGCGGCAATCCGGCCTTGGCGATTAGCTGGGCCAGCAAGCGGAATCATCGTCTTCATGCCACTAATGTAATCGACTACCTCTACCGCATCACCAACTGCATAAATATCCTCATTCGAGGTTTGAAGAAATTCATTGACTATGATTCCACCACGTTCTCCTAACTTAAGACCAGCAACCTTTGCCAATTCATTTTCCGGCTTTACGCCAATAGACAAAATCGTCATATCTGTTTCTATTTCCGATCCATCTGACAAGATAACCTTCTTGCCATTGTCAGCAAATGACTGGACTCCATTTTCTAAGATTAGCTTCACACCTTTATCGATTAAATGATTGTGCAAAATACTGGCCATTTCGAAGTCAATCGGTGCCATAATTTGATTAGCCATCTCGATAATGGTTACTTCTATCCCTCTTTCCGCGAGGTTTTCAGCCATTTCTATTCCTATGAATCCTCCTCCGATCACTACAGCATTCTTAGGATTTTGCTTATCAACATAGCTTTTGATTTTATCTGTATCCGGAATATTTCTAAGCGTAAATAATGTTTCATTTTCTTCTATACCAGGGATTGGCGGAACAATTGGTTTTGCTCCAGGCGATAGTAGAAGCTTGTCATATGTTTCAGTATACATTTCACCTGTTTGCAGGTTTTTAATAGTAACTTTTTTATTTTTTGAATCTATCTCAATAACTTCACTTAAATTACGGATATCCATATTAAAACGTTCAGACATGCCTTTAACCGTTTGTACTAATAGCTTTCCTCTTTCTTTAATCGTTTCACCAATATAGTATGGCAAGCCACAATTAGCAAATGATATATACTCACCGCGTTCAATAAGAATAATTTCTACATCTTCGCTTATTCTTCTTAGCTTTGCAGCAGCCGTTGCTCCCCCAGCAACTCCGCCAACGATAATAATTTTCTGTTTCATAAATTCCCCTCCAAATATATACCTGCTTAGGTATTGTTTCCTATCAGTTATTATTCAACTTTTCCTTCCCAAGAAAGCATTCCACCAGTCATATTAATAACTTGAAAACCATGGCTATCAAGCAATTGTGCTGCTCTCCCACTTCTTCCACCAGATCGGCAAACCATAATATACTCCTTTGACTTCTCTAACTCATGCATACGAAATTCAATTAACCCTAGGGGGATATTCACTGCTCCGGGTATTTTTCCCTCAGCAACCTCTTCTGTTTCTCGAACATCGATAATATGAAGTTCTTTTCCTTCATTTAAAAAAGTTTCTACTTCTTTCGCAGTTAATGTTTTCATCCTTCATTTCCTCCTCTTCTTCATTACGACCAGGCGCTCATGCCGCCTTTAACATTTGTTATATCTTTAAAACCCAATTTTTTTAATAATTTACTAGCCTTGTCACTTCTCATACCGCTTTGACAGATCACTATTACCTCTTTCTCCTTTGACAGCTCATTTGCTTTTTGAGCTAATTGGTGAAGGGGAATATTTTTAAAACCACGGATATTGTTTGCTTTAAATTCTCCAGGTGTTCTTACGTCAATAAATTGTTTATTTTTATTAGCTAATTCTTTTTTCAATTCTGATGTACTGATTTGTCTCACACCTTTTGTCGGTAACATCCGTGATAAAATTAATAGAATGACAAGCACAAAAATAATATACTTTAAATATTCCATTGTTCGTCCTCCAATTACCCCTACAGGTATATAGATATTTAAAAAAAGAAGTTTCCTTCTTCTTTATTACCTGCTTTTCACAAGCAGGTTGACTGCTTCTTTTATCAATTCATCTGTTTTTTCTCCATTTCTTTCCGCCTCGAGAACACATTCCACTAGATTTGAACTAACAATAACACCTACTGTTCTATCGACTGCTGAACGAACGGCTGACAATTGGGTAATCACTTCTTTACAATCTTTATTGTCTTCCATCATTTTTAAAATCCCTCTTAACTGCCCTTCCATTCGCTTTACTCTATTTTTGATTTGGTCATTATATTCCATGGTATAACCCCTTTCTATAACTTTTTCGTACCTTATTACCTAGCAGTGCAGAATTAGTATGGATTTTATATCGTTATAATATACCCTTATAGGTATATTGTCAACTAAACATTTTAAACTAAAAATGAATTTTTTTATCTTAACTGGGGAAAATAGCCTATGTAGTTTAAAAATACTAGTAATGGTATGTCTATTTACACCGAAGGAGATAGGATGATGACAAATGAACAAAATAACCATGAAACAAACGTAGAAAATGATAATACGTTAACGAACCGGCAAGGTCATCCAGTTACAAATAACCAAAATATAAGGACAGTCGGAAATCGAGGGCCAGCTACATTAGAAAATTACGATTTCATTGAGAAAATCAGCCATTTTGACCGAGAACGTGTACCAGAACGTGTCGTTCACGCCCGAGGTGCTGGAGCTCACGGTTATTTCGAAGCATATGGAACAGCCGGAAATGAACCAGTATCTAAATATACGCGTGCAAAATTATTTCAAGAAAAAGGAAAACAAACCCCTGTGTTCGTGCGATTTTCATCCGTTATCCATGGCGGGCATTCACCTGAAACCCTTCGTGACCCACGTGGATTTGCGGTCAAATTTTATACAGAAGACGGAAACTGGGATCTCGTAGGGAATAATTTAAAAATTTTCTTTATTAGAGATGCAATTAAATTTCCTGATATGATTCATGCATTTAAGCCTGATCCAATAACCAATATTCAAGACAGTCAGCGTTTTTTTGACTTTTGTGCGAGCTCTCCTGAAACATTCCATATGGTGACATTTGTTTATTCTCCATGGGGGATTCCAGCCAACTACCGGATGATGCAGGGGTCTGGTGTGAACACCTATAAATGGGTAAACAATGATGGAATAGCTGTCCTTGTCAAATATCATTGGGAACCGAAGCAAGGGATTAAAAACCTAACTATGAAGGAAGCAAGTGAAATTCAAGCAACGAATTTTAATCATGCGACCCAGGATTTATATGATGCAATTGAACGTGGAGAATACCCTGAATGGGAGCTTCTTGTTCAAGTTATGAGCGATGACGAGCATCCTGAATTGGATTTTGATCCACTCGATGATACAAAGCTTTGGCCAGAGGATCAGTTCCCATGGCTTCCAGTTGGAAAAATGATCTTAAATCGAAATCCTGAGGACTACTTTACAGAAGTAGAGCAAGCTGCATTTGGCACAGGCGTCCTTGTAGACGGACTTGATTTTTCAGATGACAAAATGCTACAGGGCCGTACCTTCTCTTATTCAGACACACAGCGCCACCGTGTCGGAGCCAATTATTTGCAGCTGCCAATTAATGCACCAAAAAAGCGGGTAGCAACCAATCAAAGCGGCGGTCAAATGCAATATAAAGTGGATCGCGCCCCTGGACAAAACCCGCATATTAATTATGAACCATCGATCTTAGGCGGATTAAAAGAAGCTGAACAAGTGGGAAAAGAATACACTCCGCATATTGAAGGCAAGCTTGTCCGCCAATCCATCGACAAGCAAAGCAATACAAAGCAAGCGGGTGAAACATATCGCAGATTTGAACAATGGGAAAAGGATGAGCTGCTAACAAACCTTATTACAGACCTTTCAACTTGCGATCAGCGAATACAAGAGAAGATGATTGCACTGGCTGAGGAAGCAGACGAAGAATATGGCAGAAAACTAAGAGAAGGGTTAGCTCAGGCATCCAAGGATGGCTCTAACCAAAAGCCACTAGGGAACAGAGGTGGGGATCAAGCACCTAAGATGGCAATTGAAAAAGGGCATGAGGCAGAGCCATATTGAATTTACTACAAGGTGGAAAATAGTAACTTAGTGACAGTTTGCAAGTAATTAATAACGAAAAAATAGGGTGGGACAAGTTCGGAGGTTTCTAAAGCTTCCGAACTTGTGTTCATTTTAGACTGTTTTATCGATCGGTTTCTGTAACGTTCATTTATGAACTTGAGTCTACTTCGGACTTGGGGGATGCTTTCTTGAGCTTTCGTGTCCGAACCTGAGTCCACTTCGGACTTGATGGATGCCTTTTCTTGCTTTCGTGTCCAAACTTGAGGCCACTTCGGACTTGATGGATGCCTTTTCTTGCTTTCCTGTCCGAACTTGAGTCTACTTCGGACTTGGGGGATGCTTATTCTTGCTTTCCTGTCCGAACTTGAGTCTACTTCGGACTTGGGGGATGCTTTCTTGAGCTTTCGTGTCCGAACTTGAGGCCACTTCGGACTTGGGGGATGCCTTTTCTTGCTTTCCTGTCCGAACTTTAGTCTACTTCGGACTTGGGGGATGCTTTTTCTTGCTTTCCTGTCCGAACTTGAGTCTACTTCGGACTTGATGGATGCCTTTTCTTGCTTTCCTGTCCGAACCTGAGGCCACTTCGGACTTGATGGATGCCTTTTCTTGCTTTCCTGTCCGAATCTGAGTCTACTTCGGACTTGATGGATGCTTTCTTGAGCTTTCGTGTCCAAACTTGTGTCCACTTCGGACTTAATCGATTCTTTCTTATCCTTTCGTGTCCGTACACGAGACGAATGCGGATAAAATCGGGTTAAATAAAGAGAAATAGAAGACCCCTTTATATATTTAAAACTCTTCGTTTTTTTTAATCCCGCCATACTCTTTCAGTATGTACTTCCTTATTTTTAAAACGCAATAGAAACACATCTGGATTACTTAACTGCTGCCATTCGTTAAAACCAAAAGATTTATTGTAGTGATTTAAAAGTAATGACATGATATTCCCATGAGTAACAATTACTGTTCTTTGTATTTGACTTGCGAAAATTTCACTTGCTGCTTCTACGATACGATTCGTCGCATCTTTACTTGATTCTCCGCCTTCATACCTTAAATCCATATCACTGAATGTCACCTTAAGTTTCTCCAGCCAATCCGGCATGGAATTGGCACTAAGGACACGTTCTGCTAATCGCTCATCTATCTCAATTTCAATATTTTCCTTTTGAGCTAAAGGCATAATTGTTTCGACAGCACGCAAAAAAGGGCTAGAAATGATTCTGTTCACTTTAATAGAGCAAAGAAAATCTGCAAGCTCTTCTGCTTGCTTTTTGCCCTCTGCTGTCAATTGTGATTCGGGTGGTTGCCCCTCAGCTTGGCAATGTCTAATGACATAAATCTTCTTTTCCATATTCCCCCTGCTTTCTTTTTATCTACAGGTATCAACGCAAGTCTTGAGACAAACGGATCATATCCCTGCACCAAATTCCGTTTTCAAAAATATGCTCCACATAATGTCTTGTAAAAAAATCCATATCAACACCGGTAATTCTAAATCCGCATTTTTGATATAGAGCCAATTGACCTACACTTGAATTTCCGGTTCCAATTTCCATCGTCTTGTACCCTTTTTCCTTTGACCGATGTATGGCATCAAGTATTAACTTTTTGCCTATGCCTTTTCCTTGTTCACTCTCAGATACAGCAAGGTTTATTAATTCAACAGTTTCAGGTCTAGTTTGGAGTAATACATATACACCAATGATCTCTTTGTTTTTTTCTAATATAAAGCATTCCCCACGATTGACATACTCCTCTATTAGTTTTTGAGAGGGATCTGCTAATAATAGTAAACTCATAGGCAGCTTTTCATGATTATACAATCTTCGAATTTCCATTGTATCCACATCTCCATCCTAACAATCACTTATTATTATAGTATTTTCTCATAACAAAGATATTCTCGCACCCTTTTATACTTTCCTAAATTAATAAATCACACGAACTTAAAGAAGTATTTCCCGCAAATAATCGTTTAGAATAGTTAAAATATATTATATTGAAATAGTATATTGTGTTCATTATCTTGATATGTTATTTTATTTAAGTGATATATCAATAGGGTCCGAGAGGTGTCTTAATTCAAAGAAAGTATTCTCAAATAATAATTTTCAGAATAATCGGTTTCGTTAAGGGGAGTTACTAGAAAGGGGTAGTAGTTTTGAATCAGAAGATCTCAACTTCTTATATTATTGTTTTAGGGTTAATGCTATTTGCATTATTTTTTGGAGCGGGTAATTTAATATTTCCAATTATGATGGGCCAGGAAGCTGGAGTAAATATCTGGGTAGCCATGGGTGGATTTATTATTACTGGTGTAGGTTTACCAATATTAACTGTTATTGCTCTAGGTTACTCTGGGGAAAGTGATGTTCAATCGCTAGCAACTAGAGTTCATCCAATGTTCGGGTTAATATTCTCTATTATTTTATACTTAGCAATCGGACCATTATTTGCCATTCCAAGAGCAGGAACGGTATCGTTTGAAATTGGTATTCGTCCATTAATCCCAGAATCTTGGGATACAATCGGCCTACTTATTTTCTCAATCATTTTCTTTGCAATTGCAACATTACTTTCACTTAATTCTTCAAAAATTGTTGATATCTTAGGGAAATATTTAACACCTATTAAAATAACCTTTTTGTCTATTTTAGTTATTGTAGCTATTTTTAAACCACTTGGTGATCTTCAAAATCCTATTGGTGAATATACAGAAAGTTCATTCTTCAGCGGTTTTTCAGAAGGATATTTAACAATGGATGTTTTAGCAGCTTTCGTATTTGGGATCATAATAATCAATTCCCTTCACTCTAAAGGTGTAAAATCAGGTAAAGTGATTCTAGCATCTACCATGAAGGCTGGTATTATTGCTGCCGTTCTTTTAGTTTTCTTTTATGGTTCTTTAGCATTTATGGGAGCAAGCAGTGTTTCGGAATTAGGAATTTTAGATAATGGCGGCTCGGTTTTAGCTGGTGTAGCCAATCTCTACTTTGGTTCGTTTGGCGGCGTTATACTTGGCGTTCTCATTACTGCAGCTTGTATGACTACTAGTGTCGGTCTGATCAGCTCTTGTGCTTCCTATTTTAATAAAATTTTGCCTAAAATTTCTTATCGTAATTTTGTTATCATTTTTGCTATCTTTAGTACGGCTGTAGCAAATTTCGGATTAAGTCACCTGATTTCGATTTCATCACCAGTATTAACAGCGATTTATCCTTTAGCAATCGTATTATTGTTATTAACTTTTTTCCACAATTCATTTAACGGCAATAAGTTAGTTTATCAAATAAGTATGCTATTCACATTTATCGTAAGTGTATTTGACGGATTAAAAGCAGCTGGATTTGTTATAAAATCAGTTGATCAATTATTCTCCTCTATCCTGCCTTTATATGAAGTTGGATTAGGCTGGCTATTACCAGCATTTATAGGGGTAATTTTGGGTATTGTTCTTGGCTTATTTAATCCAGGAAGTAAGAAACAAGAGAAAGAACAATTAATTTAATATCATTAAAAGCAGCCACTACTTATTAAAAAAGTTTCATTAATAAGTAGTGGCTTTTTATTTATCAAAAATATCCTCTTATCCCAATTATAAGCTATGAAATTTGACAAAACATCGTCCCCTTTGATACTTTTTTGATAGTAATACTATCAAAAAAGTATCAAAGGGGAGATTTCATTGAGTCGTCTACTAAATAAAGTTGCGATTATTACAGGCAGTGGTTCAGGAATCGGGAAACAAATTGCATTAACTTATGGGAAAGAAGGGGCAAAGCTAGTCATTGCCGATTTTAATGAAGAGGGATTAAATCAAACCGTTTCAGAGTTAAAGGATTTAGGTATAGAAGCCATTGGAGTAAAAGTAAATGTGACGAATGAAGAAGATATAAACAATATGGTCGATAAAGCGATAAAAGCCTTTGGTACTATAGACATCTTGGTAAATAATGCTGGCATCTCTGACCATATGCAATCAGCTGGAAATGTAACAGATGACGTTTGGGAACGAGTCATGAATATTAATGTGACAAGTGTTATGCGCGGGGTACGTAAGGTTCTGCCAATCTTCCAAGAAAAAGGAAATGGAAATATTATTAATATGGCTTCCATTTCAGGACTAACAGGTGGACGTGGCGGGCTGGCCTATACTGCATCCAAGCATGCCGTTGTTGGCATGACAAAAAATATTGCTTCTCAGTACGGTCCACAAAACATACGATGTAATGCGATTGGACCTGCCCATGTTCCTACACCATTAACAACGAATATGTCACATATTGATGAATTTGGGATGGGTGTTGCTACCCGTGGGGTCGGTTTAATGACAAAAGCAGGTACAACACAGGATATCGCTAATATTGCTCTATTCTTAGCCTCTGAGGAATCAGCATATATCAACGGTGTTACCATTGCAGCTGATTTTGGCTGGAGTGCATATTAACCAAATTTTTATACTGTAGTATTGTTTATAGGAATCTAGGGATTTTCTACAAATTCCCTATATTAATACAAAAAAAAGCTGAAATTCTTGAAATAAAAAGAATTTCAGCCTTTTTTAATTAAAAATGATCTGAGAGGGATTTGAACCCCCGACCCCTACCCTGTCAAGGTAGTGTTCTCCCGCTGAACTATCAGATCTAAATTAAATACATACTTAATTATATGGAAATATAAGAAAAAGTCAATATTATATTAGATTTATTTTCACTTCATTTACACTTATCCCCAATTAAACGAAAGCTATAAAAATAGGAAGCTCCATTTATGGAACTTCCTATTTTTACATTAAGCTGCTTGTGGTTTCACAGTATCATCTCGTTTAAAGACGTATTGCAGAACGATCAAGAGAACAAATATAACTAATCCAATGATATCCGAAATACCTTCTGGATAGATTAACAATAATCCCCCAATTATACCTAAGATTCTCTCCATCCAATTTAGTTTGCGCAGCCAGTAGCCGATAACACCTGCACCAATTGCCATCATACCCGTTAGCGCAGTGAAAACTACCCATATTAAGTAATACCAAGTTGTATCAATCATTAATAGTTCAGGCGAGAGAACAAACATATACGGGATAATAAATGCGCCAATTGCCAGCTTTGTGGCAGTTACTCCCGTTTTGATTGGATCCCCGCCAGATACCCCTGCGGCAGCAAAGGCAGCAAGTGCAACTGGTGGCGTAATGTCCGCAATAATACCAAAGTAGAATACGAATAAGTGAGCTGATAAATCAGGTACACCGAGTAAAATAATTGCAGGTGCTGCAATTGTTGAAGTAATAACATAATTAGCCGTTGTAGGCGAACCCATTCCGAGAATGATTGCCGCTACCATTGTTAGCATTAAGGTTGGAATAAGAAGTCCGCCAGCAAGTTCGAGAAGACCATTTGCCATCTTCAACCCAAGACCTGTCTTTACAACTACACCAACGATAATCCCTGCAGCTGCTGTTGCAGCTGCAACACCTAATGCTGTACGTGCACCATCAACTAGTGCATCGATGAAATCTTTTATACTAATACGTGTTTCTTTGCGTATAGCACTGACTAGTACGGTTATAACAATAGACCATAAAGCTGCACGGATAACACTCATCCCGCTCATCAACAAGACAATTACAGCCAAAATTGGTAGGAGAAGATATATTTTCTTCAATACTTCTTTACGATTTGGCATTTCTTCGTCTTTTAATCCCCTAAGTCCTAGACGCTTCGCTTCAAAATGAGTCATTATCCATACACCAGTAAAATAAAGAAGTGCCGGGATTGCTGCAGCTTTTGCGATTTCCCAATACGTGATGCCTCCGCCAATGAACTCAACCATTAAGAATGCTGCTGCACCCATTACAGGCGGCATGATTTGTCCTCCTGTGGAAGCAGTAGCTTCAACTGCACCAGCAAATTCCTTCTTATATCCAAGTTTCTTCATCATCGGGATTGTAAATGACCCTGATGTAACTACATTCGCAACAGAGCTTCCGCTAATCGTCCCCTGCAACGCACTAGAGAATATAGCAACCTTTGCTGGTCCGCCTATCCTCTTCCCTGCAATTGAAACAGCTAAATCATTAAAATATTGTCCAACACCCGTTTTCACCAGGAATGAACCAAACAATAAAAACAGGAAGATATAGGTTGCCGACACCCCTAATGGCGTACCTAGAATTCCTTCTGTTGTGAAAAACATCGTTTGAATCAGTCTATCTAAATCCAGCCCTCGATGTGCTAAGAAGCTCGGCATATATGGACCAAAAATTCCATAAAGCAAAAATATAATGGCAATAATTGTAATCGGAAGACCAACCGCCCGTCGTGTTGCTTCAAGTACTAATAGAACTGCCAGCAAGCCAACATAAAAGTCAATTTCTGTCAAACGGCCAGCTCTCATAACGATCTCATCAATGAATAATGGCCAATATGCACCGACAGCAACACCAAGTATGGCAAGGATCATATCATACCAGGCAACTTTATGTTTTCGCCCCCTGTCTTTTTTCCGTGCTGGGAATAATAAGAATATAAGGGCTAATGCAAATCCTAAATGGATTGAGCGCTGCAGCTGAGCAGTCAGCATTCCAAAAACACCTGTGTAAAGATGGAACAATGAGAAGGACAATAAGCCAATAAAGACAATCCATCCGATAATTCCTTTTAATTTCCTTGTTCCTGCTTCCGGGTCGTATTTTTCCAGAAGCTTCTGCTGTTCTTCTAATGATAACGATTCCACATTATTGCTCAAGGATGTTCACTCCTTTCAATTGCTGAAAAAGACTTATATTATCAATTTTTATTCGCACCCAAGTTCCTACCTCAATATAATTCGCAAGCGGGTATTCCATCTTTTTATATATAACCCGATGATTGGCCCTTACTTTGCCAATTCTAAGGTCAAATAAGGGAAAAGTGCGATTCATATTTTTGATATAATATTTTCCGTCCTTCTGTTCAAATATTTCTCCATCGGAAGCGTTTTCTGGCATTCCAATCGCAAAATCCTCATACATAAGCTCATACTGTTTTATCTTTTTTTCTTTCGTTACAGTATAGCTCTCAACCACATCCGAAAGATGAATAGAATGTGTGTATTTAATTTTAAAATTCTTTTCCTTAGAAATTGGGATGTAGGCAAGCACTTTCCCAGTATTTTGATATTCAAACACCAATGCTTGCTTAATAGGAATGAAAAACCATAGTGCGATGGATATAAAGATGAGGGAGAGCAGGATTTTTATATGTCTGCCCGGCTTTCTGTCTATCATGTAAACCCCACCTAATAAATTACGTATGACACAAAATAAATCTATGAAAGAGAACTTGACCGGTGTAAGAACCTCCTGAGGTTTTACAGCCGGTCAAGTCTTTATTCGTTAGATTTTGCTAGACTACTCAGCTTTAATGCCTTTTTCATCATAATATTTCTGAGCTCCAGGGTGAATCTCAATTCCAACACCTTTCACAGCATTTTCTGCTTTGATCAGTTTCCCTTTTGCATGAGTAACTTTATCTAGGTTTTCAAAGATAGCCTTCGTCACATCATAAACTACATCTTCAGAAAGGTCGTTTGATACAACTAGCATCGCTTGGACAGCAACAGTTGACACAGCATCTTTTAATTTATAAGTGCCTGCAGGAACTTCATCTTTAATGTAGTAAGGATATTTTTCGATTAACGCATCGATTTTATCCTGTGCAATAGGAATAATAACGATATCTTCTGTTGCTGATAATCCTTCAACAGCACCTGTTGGTGTTCCAGCTGTTACGAAAGCAGCATCAATCGTACCATCTTGAATTCCAGCTGTTGATTCATCGAAAGAAAGATCCTGCTTATTAATATCATCAAAAGTCATCCCATGAACTTCAAGAATTTGTTCAGCATTTGGGTTTGTTCCAGAACCAGGAGCTCCGACCGAAACCTTTTTGCCTTTTAAATCCTCCACAGTTTTAATGCCAGATTTTGCTGTTGTAACAATTTGGATTGTTTCAGGATACAATGTCCCAATTGCACTTACATTGTCTACTGCTGCTCCTTCAAACATTAGTTTTCCTTCTTTAGCATAAGAAGCAATATCTGTTTGAGAGAAAGCAATTTCTGCATTTCCGTCTTTTAAAGTGTTCATGTTCTCTGCAGAAGCACCAGATACTTCAGCATTTGTCTGAATGCCAGTTGCATCAGAAATAATTTCTGCAAATGCTCCTCCGAGTGGATAATATGTACCACCTGTACCACCTGTAACAATACTCATAAACTTTGGCTTATCTGAACCTTTTTTTTCACCATCTCCTGTGCCCTTTTCACCAGATGTTTCCTCAGAACCCCCACATGCGGCTAGAAACATGGATAGTGCTAACAGTAAAACTGCTGTGAGAAGAAAACTTTTCTTTTTCATACTTTTGCCCCCTTTGATAGTTTTACAGATTCTCAGTCTATATATTAACATAAAAATTATCTTAATTGTCAATAAATACTCAATTCACCAATTAATCTGTATAACAGAATATTGTGTATTATCTGGTTTTTCTCACCTTTTTCCGCTCTTGCTATGCAATGAATATGCAAAAAACTTGCAGTAATAATTTTTTTATTTTTCTCGTACCTCAGTTAAAAATTATTAATTTTCCAAGCATGTTTTCTTAAAATATATCCATATTATAACAGACTTGTTTCTTTCTGGTCGTTAAATACAAAAATCACTCATTTTTAGAATCTAAAAAAAGCATTTCCACTTATATTATGTTAAAATATCATGCAAAAGCTTTACATATCATCAAATGGAGGAATCATCAATGGAAAATTCTAAAGGATCAATCAGAGATCTAACAATTTCAAGTAAAGAGTTAGGGGAAGATGTTGAGCTGCTTGTTTACTTGCCAGCTACTTTCACTCCTTTATATAAGTACTCAATTTTAATTGCTCCAGATGGCAAGGATTATTTTCAACTGGGAAGAATTGCCCGTACAGCTGATGAATTATTAAAAAATAGAGAAATTGAAAATATCATTATTGTGGGCATCCCTTACAAAGATGTGGAGGACCGCTGGAAAAAATATCACCCTAACGGGGAACAGAACAAAGCATTTATACGCTTCTTAGCTCATGAGCTTGTGCCATATTTAGATCAGGAATTCCCTACGTATCAAATGGGAATGGGCCGTGCATTAATTGGTGATTCCCTTGCAGCAACTGTGTCATTAATGGCTGCATTAGAATACCCGCATACATTTGGAAAAGTGATGCTTCAATCACCAATGGTTGATGAGAACGTCGTGAATGCGGTTAAAGAAGTAACTCAGCCGCATTTAACTAGTATTTATCATGTCATTGGGAAGAAAGAAACAGCTGTTCAAACGACAAAAAAAGAAGAAAAAGATTTCCTTACACCAAATAGAGAGCTTTCTAAACTGTTTACTGAAAAAGGCTTTCCATACTTCTACGATGAATTTGACGGTGACCATACATGGACATACTGGCAGCCTGATTTAAAACGTGCATTAATGAAAATGTTTTCTTAAAATAGTAGTTAAGCCAGTATAGTATGAGATTTTTAAGATAGAGCGGAGCCTCGCATATAGGCGTGCTTCGCTTTTTTTCTATACTTTTTAAGATGATCCGGTCACACTTTCTTGAAAATTATGCATTCTGCATACTTTATATTTGGAAAATTTGTTATAATAGGCATATACAATCTTTTCTTATTGGTTTTTGGTGCCCAATCATATGAAGTTTATTAATCTATTCAGGAGGTTATGTTATGAAAGTAGGTATTGTTATATTCCCCTCAAAAAAATTGCAAGACCAAGCCAATTCATTCCGTAAGCGGTATGACCCAAATTATTCTTTAATTCCTCCTCATTTAACTCTCAAACCAAGTTTTCACGCTTCCGAGGATCAAATTGAGCAGTTAACCGTCATTTTAGATGAGATTTCTAATCGTTTTGAGCCTTTTCAAATTAAAACCACTAAGTTTAGTTCCTTCAAACCTGTGAATAATGTTATTTATTTTAAAATTGAGGCATCAGAGGAGCTAGAAGAACTGCAAAAAGTAATCAATGAGAAAATAACTGCGGATATGCCTGAGTATGCCTTTGTCCCTCATATTACAATTGGGCAGCAATTATCCAATGATGAGCATTCAGATGTTTACGGCTCATTACGAATGAACCAATTTAATTATGAAGAAACTGTCGATCGTTTCCACCTGTTGTATCAGCTTGAAAATGGCTCATGGACAGTTTATGAAACATTTCGGCTTGGAAAGGAATAATGAATTGTGGAAGTAAAAATAGTATCAAATGACAATCAATTGCAAGAGGCATTTTCTATTCGGAAAAAGGTCTTTGTTGAAGAACAGCATGTACCGGTAGAAGAAGAAATCGATCAATATGAAGATGAGGCAGTACATTTTCTTCTATATGATCAAGACCTTCCAATCGGTGCTGGCAGATTTCGGTCAGTGGATGGAATTGGAAAGGTAGAAAGAATTTGCGTTTTGGAAAATCATCGTAAAACAGGATCAGGAAAAGCTATCATGGATAAAATAGAGGAATACGGGAAAAGGGAGGGCTTTAATAAATTGAAGCTAAATGCACAAACTCATGCCATTCCCTTTTATAGCAAACTTGGCTATGAAATTATCTCTGAAGAATTTTTAGATGCCGGAATTCCACATCGTACAATGAGTAAACAAATTTAAAAAACTTCTGTCCAATGGACAGAAGTTTTTTCATTTAAGAAAGTATTTTAAACAGACTCATTATAAAAAATACCCTTTCCAGTAAGCTGACTTTGCAGTTTTTCTATTCGTTCTTTCATGAGCAAACTTTTTGAAGGAATCTGATCAGGAACCATTTTTGACCTTTTTATAGGAAAAATCTCTTCATTTAATGTCGGGTGATCATTTTCTCGAGGATTTGTTGAGGGTTTTATTCTATTGATAGGTACAAAACGATAAGGATCATATCCTTTACTAATTACTCTCTCAGCATACTGACTATATTGATAGTTTGTAACAGGTGCGATGTAACCCATTAAATATCCCTCCCATTATATAGACATACGAATCAATCGTTGATTTTATGTTCCCTTTTACGAATGACTTTAATTTTGTTATGATAAGGATTGTCTTTATTGAGCTAAAACGGTTGAAAAAGAGGAAATAAAATGAAAACAGCCATGTTAAATAATAATTTAATAAATATTAATAGAGTAAGCAGAGGCATGTTTCAGTCCCTGTATGATGAGGGAAAAAAGGGACACTTGCAATGCCCGGTTTGCAAAGAAAAAGTTCGATTTTATATAGGCATTAATCAGGAGCCTCATTTCTATCATATTCATCACCTTAATTATTCGTGCGAAGATGTAGATGATTCTCCTGCTATGCCCCAAGAAAGAGTAGAGTACGAGGAGCGGAATGGATTTAGAATTCCTGTATCCCGCACCATTGTATCCACTCTAGAGCCAGAAAATATCATTAAAAAAGCTCAGCCTGTGAAAAAGATTCCTCCCTTTATCCCAGAAAGTATGAGTAAGTACAATTACTCCTTCCAATATTTAGATACATTAGCTAGATCCGGGGTCATTCTTGATAGCGAGCAAGCTGATGCTGTGTCCCGTACAGAAGGCCCTCTTCTCGTTCTAGCTGGTGCTGGAAGTGGAAAAACAAGGGTTTTAACAACGCGGACAGCTTTCATGATTCAAGAAAAAAATATTGATCCAAAATCCATTATGCTCGTTACTTTTACAGCAAAGGCTGCTGCAGAAATGAAAGATAGGCTTTCCAGTTATCCAAATATGGAGAACATGCAAATCCGGCAAATCGTTTCCGGGACTTTTCATAGTCTTTTTTATCGGATCCTATCCTTTCACGCTCCAGAGAAGTGGTCCTTTAATAAATTATTAAGCAAAGGCTGGCAGCGTGAGCAAATGATTAAGCAAGCTGGAAGAGAATTAAATTTAGATGAAAAGGAATTTGCTTATGACCTTGCTCTTCAGCAAATTGGCTTTTGGAAGAATACGCTTGTATCTCCTGAAAAGGTTAGACCAGTATCATCCTGGGACGAAAGTGTTGCTAATCTGTATAAGAAGTATGAACAAGCAAAGGAAGAAGAAGGTTTATTCGATTTCGATGATATGCTGATCGGGTGTTATGACCTTTTTTCACACAACCCTGCTATTCTCGAAAACTATCAAAATCGTTTTCAGTACTTCTTAATTGATGAGTTTCAAGATATTAACAAGGTTCAGTATGAGCTGATAAAGATGTTATCGGCTAAGTCAAAAAATGTTTGTGCTGTAGGAGATGATGATCAATCTATCTATGCATTTCGAGGCAGTGACCCCGAATACCTGCTAGATTTTGAAAAAGATTTTCCTGGGGCAGAAGTTGTTGCTTTAAAACAAAATTATCGGTCCACTCACGAAATTGTTTCCACAGCTAATCAAGTGATTGTACAAAATAAGAAAAGACGGTCAAAAAAAATGAAAGCTCAATATACTGGAGAGAATGCACCTTATTTGTTCTATCCCTTTGATGAGGAAGAAGAAGCAACATCCATAGTAACTGATATTCAGGAGAAAATTGAGGAAGGCTTTGAACCAAAAGATTTTGCTGTCTTGTTTCGGACAAACACTGGCAGCCGTGCGGTATTTGAACGGCTTGCCAACTCCAGCCTCCCTTTCCGAATTGATCAGGATGCAGAATCCTTCTATGACCGTTTTATTGTGAGAAGCATGCTTTCCTTTTTGCAATTGGCATTAAATGAAGATGATAAAGGAGCAATGAAAAATATTCTTCCGGCTCTATTTATGAAGCAAACAGTTATTAAAGATTTGATGGCTGAAAGCATTTTAAATGATTGCACTCTTCTTGAATGTTTAAAACATGTAAAAACAGGCTTTGCTTTTCAAGAAAGTAAATTAAAAAAAGTGATCCCTGTTATTCGTTCAATTGCACATCTTGCCCCTGTTCAAGCGATTGAGAAAATCGAGAAAGAACTTGGCTTTCAAGATTTCGTCAAAAAACGCGGCAATGAAGGAAATAAAATAGAAAAGGGCTCTGATGACGTTAAAGATTTGAAGGTAGCAGCGAAAAGCTTTACAGGCCTTCGAGATTTTTTAGAACATACAGAGCATATGAGAGCCATGAACAAGGAAATTAAACAGTTAAGCAAGAAAAATCAAAACGCAATTACATTAAGTACGATACATCGTGCAAAAGGGCTGGAATATAAAGTCATTTATATTGTCGGTGCTGTTGATGGCAGCCTGCCGCATGACCATGCCTTAGAAGCTTATAGAAATGGAGATTTTGCCCCGATTGAGGAAGAACGCCGTCTGATGTATGTTGCCATCACACGAGCAATGGCTCACCTGTACATTTCAGTTCCAGAAAAAAGCCGTGGAAGGAAAGCCTATCCATCTAGATTCCTGGCACCTTTAATACGTGAAAAAACAACAAAAGGTATATAATAAAAATGGACCTGGTATTTTCTCCAGGTCCTTACAGTTACTTTTTATTAATCATTTTTGAAATTGTACTGAAATCAAGCTGCTTACCCTCAGTTACAATTGATTTTACAATTTTATCTTCTGTTTCTTTAGAAACTGGTTTATTGGCAATTTGTGAAACTCTTCTAATTACGCCTCTTACCGTTTTTTCATCCTTAAAATTAGCACTTTGCAGTGAATTGGCTAATTCAAATACATCATTCATATTGACGCCTGTTTTCTTTTCCAGGTTTTTAAAGAAGTTATTATCCATGTAAAGATCACGCCCCTTTTCGTAAGCTACTTTATATAGTATGAAGGAGCGTGAAAAATGTGAGAGGCAACTTTCGATTAATGCATTCAGATGCCAGTTCTTTTACGTCCTATTAATTATAGAAGCTCGCACCAACTATAATTAGTAGAATAAACAATACAACAACAAGCACAAATGTAGATCCTGCGTAACCACCGCCGCCGTAGCCGTAACCGCCGTAGCCTCCGCATCCTCCAAAGCCAAAGCCCATATTACCTATCACCTCACTTTTTCAATTCTTTACAACATATGTAAAATAACGAAAAGGTGTATAGGCAAGCCCCTAAATATCATATACTTTATCCCTTTGGCTTAAAGATGAGTGCCCCAATAAATCCGAAAACAATCGCAGCCGATATACCTGAGCTTGTCACTTCAAACATTCCAGATAAGACGCCAACTAGCCCATGCTTTTCTGCTTCAGACATCGCTCCATGAACAAGAGAGTTACCAAAACTTGTTATTGGAATCGTTGCCCCAGCACCTGCAAAATCAATCAGCGGCTCATATAATCCAACTCCATCTAAAACTGCACCAATCACAACAAGTAAACTTAAAGTATGCCCTGGAGTTAGCTTTGCCACATCAAATAATAATTGACCAATAACACAAAAAAGCCCGCCGACAACGAATGCCCAAAAGAACATTGCAATCATGAATCTCTCTCCTTCTTATTCCATCTCAATTGAAACCGCATGTGCGATGCAAGGGATGGTTTCGTTTTGCTGAAAAGTTAATGGGGATAGAAGTGCACCTGTTGCAACAACAAGTATTTTTTTATATATCCCCTGCCTCATTTGATTTAGTAAATGACCATAAAGAACAGTTGCTGAACATCCTGCACCGCTTCCTCCCGCATTGACAGGCTGATCTTCTTGATAAATCAGCAGTCCACAATCCTGAAATCTATCCCTTTCAATTTTCAAACCGGCATTTGTTAATAATTCATAGGTAGTATTTTGCCCAATTTCTCCTAAATCCCCAGTAACAATAAGATCATAATAAGAAGGATCGATCTGCAAATCCTTAAAATGAGCCGTTATCGTATCAGCAGCCGCTGGAGCCATGGCGCCCCCCATATTAAACGGATCAGTCAAACCCATATCTACAACTTTTCCAATTGTCGCTGTTGTTGTAACAGGCAATTTTTTTGCCCCATCATTTTCTGATAATATTGCCATACCTGCACCAGTTATGGTCCATTGTGCTGTCGGCGGCTTTTGCCCGCCATATTCAGTTGGATATCTGAATTGTTTTTCAACAGCCGCATTATGGCTTGAAGCACCAGTTAAAATATGTTTAGCACCTTGATAATTAATCATAAACGAACCTAAAGCAAGTCCTTCCATTGATGTTGAACAGGCACCGAATATACCGAAATATGGGATTTGATTTGTTCGTGCACTCATACTTGACGGCGTAATTTGATTAATTAAGTCTCCTGCAATAAAGAAATGGATATCTTCTTCTTGCAAGTTTGCTCTTTGAAGCGCTATTTGACTAGCTTCCTCAATTAAAACACGGTGAGCTTTTTCATAAGAATCCTGCCCCATCCATAAATCATCATGGAGAATATCAAAATCACTGGCAAGCTTCCCATTCGCTTCAAATGGACCGCCAGAAACTCCCGTTGCTGTGATCATTGGGCGATTTTTAAAGATCCAGGATTGTTTCCCTTTCAGCATTATAAAACCCCCCATTGGATTAAAATTGTTTTAACAAGTGCAACGACAAATGCTGAAAAAACACCAAATAGAATAACGGAACCAGCAAGTTTAAACATATTCCCTCCCACACCAAGCACAAACCCTTCTGTCCGATGCTCAATGGCAGCTGAAATGACGGCATTTCCAAAGCCTGTAACCGGTACAGCACTTCCTGCTCCTGCATATTGTCCGAGATGATCATACACGCCAAACCCAGTCAGGAGCATAGAGAAAAACACCATTGTCGCCACTGTTGGGTTCCCAGCTGTTTGTTCTGTAAAGTTAAAGAAATAGATATAGAAGTATGTAACTGCTTGGCCAATTGTACAAATTAATCCGCCGACCCAAAACGCCCGCAGGCAATTTTTTAAGATTGGTCTTTTTAATTCATGCTTTTGCTGAAGACCTTGATATTTTTGCTGAGCAGGAGTCATATTTTTCTTTTTTTTATCTGCCATTGCCAATTCTCCCTTCTATGCCATTTCCTTTTTCAATTTAATAATTTCCTCTAATCTTTTTTTTGCTTTCTTCTCGGAAAAATTTCGTTTTTGCATGTTTTCATTTAACTTAACCGCTTCTAGAAAAATTTTATAATCACTTGATACAGTAAAATTTTCATCAGGAAATTTCTTATCAAGTATCTCCTTTATTTCCTTTTCAATTTTCTTCATATGGAAACGCTTTAGATGCTTTACTTTGTAGACGACAAGTGTATCCTCTTTTCCTTTGACAACAGCGACATCATAAATATCCTTATACGATGCGATTTCCTCTTTAATGTCTGCAACTAAATCTAATTTGCCTTTTGTATTTTCATCAATTAAAACGGGATTAGGATCCGTCTTTTTGATTAGGGCCAGTTCGCTGTCTTTTGATTCATTTTGACTGCAGCCAGCTAATCCAAGCACGATAAAAAGCACGATATACACAGATGTTATTCTCATAATTAACCCTTCCTATTCAGAATTCATTTATGATTATTGTCCACAAAAAAATGTGAAATTATGAATGAATTCCCATAGGCTCTTATTTCCAATTCATAAAAAAACTGCACCCCAATTGTTAGTGTTTCCTAACAATTGAGGTGCAGTTTCATGCACGCTGTTTTTTAGCCCATTTTCTTTTTTCCGCATCCACACTCTTTTTTCGTCTTTTTTACTGGCTTTGGCTTAATTTTGTCTGGTTGAACATATTTATTTAACAAAACTTTTGCCTCCCCTTATTATTATTTATCAATTTATTTGCTGCGGTCTATCTAGATTAATTATGAATTTATATTAATGTATGAAGATTGATTTTTCTTGTATAACACAGATGCCTATGGAAACTAGTATTATTAGGTAGCAGACCTAATTTTCCATCCATTTCTGTACGGCTGTTTCAATCAATGCTGCTAAGCCAGCAACAGCTAAAACAAGAAGAATTGGCAAAGCAAGAGGCGTATTGAATATATACAATAAACATAAAAAGATGGATACCCACACACCTGTACACCAGTAACAGCTGAGCAGATTACCAAAGAATCCGCGGATCCTCCCTTTTTTAGGAACCAAATATATTTCAATTTCTCCGTCCTTATTTGTCTCTTCTAATTCTTCAAAAAATGGCCTTCTAATAAATTCGGTTATTTTATCATAGACGAGCAGCCTTGTAAGGCGAAAGCTAGCCAATGCTAATATAAGTAATTCCATAAATGAAATAGACATAATCCATTCCTCCAGCACTTTTTTATTTCGAAAAAACGCCTATTTTTTCATAAAACAAGGCGTTTGTCCGTTACCCATTGGGTAGTTCGGCAATATGTTATTAGTGTAGTATCACAAGAATCAAACAAGGAGGAACTAAAATGGGTTGTGGAAAAAAAGGCGACTTTAAAGGCAACAGCTGTGTGTGCGAAGTAGTTCGTGCAATAAAAGATATTCAAGATAATGCAGAAGATGTATGTGAATGTCCTTCCAACTGTTTTTTAGAGCCGTTAGGGCATATCTCACCTGGAAATAAGAAACATAGACATCCAGACACTCGGGTTTTTGTTTTAAAAACTGCTGACGGATCACCGTTTCATGCATTCTTCACTGGAAATGAATGTGCATGTGTTTCCATCTTCTTCAGAGTAGAAGATATCTTTGATAATTGCTGTGCAGTACTTCGTGTGCTTGAACCAGTCAACAGAATAAATGGACCAGATAAGACTGTTGACCTAACAAAAAATTGCTGCATTGATCTTGAAAAGGTCTGTCAAGTCGACTATTTTAGAGCGACAGACAGCTGTGTAACAGTGGATCTAAGCTGCTTCTGCGCAGTTCAATGTATCGATGACGTTTTTCTTGGCATTTGCGAAGATTAAATTCCAATCAAAATGCAGCCAGTCGTAAATACTCGACTGGCTTTTTTTTACTGCATCATCTTCGTAAACCGATCATTTTAATGTCCTCTAACTCTTTTAACGAAATCTTCATAGTCTCCCCATTGAGCAGTTTTATTTCAACAAACTCATTTAATTGATTGTTTAGAAATCCCTTAATCGTATTTCCATTTGCAATAAATAAACATGGAACTGGAGGCAGCTGTTTTGGAAACTCCATTAAATATTGCAGCCTCTCCATAATACTCATTTCTTTAAAGCTTTTTACTCTTTGAAATGAATGCTTTCGTTCTGTACGAAATGGAAAAGCTGTATTCTCCTCTTGTTTTCTCCGATCTGTTTCAAATTCTTCCAGAGTATCCTGGAGCTTTTCCTGTTGGAATAAGTCAGTTTTGTTTAATTCTTCATGAGCTTCTTTTTGAGACGTTCCAGATAACTTTTCTTCCTCTGTTTCTTGTTTTGTGTTCGTCTCTATCGTTTCGTTCATTTGAGCCCTTTTTAGTAATTCAGCTCTTTTGCTGGAGTATGTTTCCTGCATTTTTATGGAAGGAAATTGAAAGGTAGGCTGTTGAATGTAAAACAATGGTTCCTTCTCTTTCCTTTTTGTCATTATTATCCACCTCCACGACATATGTGTTCACCCTATATGTATGCAAAATGGCTGATGACGTTGCTTATGGAATGAAAAAAACCTGCTTCACTATGATGTGAGCAGGTCGTATTATTGCCTTATTATATTTAGACGATATGGAAACCAGAATCAACGTGAATATTTTCTCCTGTAATTCCTCGCGATAATTCACTAAACAAGAATACAGCTGTATCGCCAACTTCTTCAGGGGTAGTTGTTCTGCGAAGTGGTGAACGCTCTTCAATTTCTTTCAAGATTGAATTGAAATCACTTACGCCTTTTGCAGATAATGTACGGATAGGTCCAGCAGAAATTGAATTCACTCTGATTCCATCTTTTCCTAAGTCTGCTGCTAAATATTTCACACTTGCATCAAGAGACGCTTTCGCAACACCCATGACATTATAGTTTTTGATCGCACGCTCACCGCCAAGATACGTTAACGTCACGATACTACCGCCTTCAGTCATCAGCTTTTTCGCTTCTTTCGCAACAGCAGTTAATGAATAAGAGCTAATATTATGTGCAAGCAAAAAGCCATCTCTTGTTGTATTCATGTAATCGCCTTGAAGTTCTTCTTTATTTGCAAATGCGATACAATGTGCCACTCCATGGATTGTACCAGCCTTCTCTTTAATTTCCCCAAAACATTTTGCAATTTCTTCATCGACTGTTACATCACAAGGAAGGACTAAAGATTGCCCATCCCCTAGTGATTCCGCTAACTCACGAACGCCTTTTTCCATTCTTTCACCTGCATATGTGAAAATCAAGCGAGCTCCAGCTGTATGAAGAGATCTAGCAATTCCCCAAGCAATACTGCGTTTATTAGCAACACCCATAACAACAAATGTTTTTCCATTTAATGAAAATGTCATGTTAAACCTCCTGAATTATTACAAGTTATTAGTACCTAGTGCTAATTTTACTATACATTTAATAAAAAGAAAAGGAATCTTACTGAAAAAAGGCTGTAAAAAAGCTAGTCTGCTGTTTATCTGACAGACTAGCTCCTATTAACATTAACACCGCTCACAAAACTCCAGCTCACGTTTGAGCTCATCAACATATTCCTTCGTTCCTGTAACAATTAATCGGTCATTTAATTGAAGTTCAGTATCCCCATGCGGAACAATGGAGTCATGCCCCCGGAATATCCGTACGAAAATAACATCCCCAGTGAACGGAAATGCTCTTAGAGACATCCCTTCAAACTGGTTATTTAACAGTTTAATTTCATAAAGTGCGGTTTCCTGATTTGTTAAAATGTTCATCACACTTGGTGATTCAATTAAGGCTCTTAACAATGTTTTTTGCGACATTAATACTGAAAATACTTCAATATCATGTTCCCATAAGCTTTCCTGAAGGTCAGGACTTTCGAGACGGCAAATAACACGTTCAACCCCATATTCTTTAAAAGCAATAGCAAGAGTCGCATTTGCCTCTTCTTCCCCAGTAGAAATAACTACAATATCAGAATGAATCGCCTCTGTTTGCTCGAGTGTTTGAAGGGAATAATCCTCCAATTCGATGATATCAAATAAGGAATCCGAGATACCCTTATCTGCTTTTTCTAATTTTTTATGATACAAAATTGGTTCATATAGACCAGATTTCAGTTCACTATAGACTGGCAGGGTTAACTGATTTGCCCCAATAAATGCCACTTTCAATTTCTTCTCAATACTATTCTCCTTAGGGAATAGCTTCTTAAAAACAATTGGTGTGAAAATACTCGTAATGACGGCTACAAGGATTAATGTTCCGCTCATTTCAGAGGTAATAACTCCAATCCTTTCACCAATCGTTGCAGCTGCAATAACTAACGATAAGGTAGACGTTAATAAAAATGCAGAAGCAACGACTGTATTTTTGTCATACCACCGTTTTAATAAATAGACTGGAAGAATTTTTGATACTAGCAGTCCAATAAGCAATAATGGAATTAGCATCAGCATTTTCTTATCACTTAATAAGGACCATATATTTAAATCCACTCCAACCATCACGAAGAATATCGGAATTAAAAATCCATAACCAAATGAATCCAGCTTATGAACGAGCTCTTGGTTGGGTGCCAATAAGGATACAAGAACACCCGCAAGAAACGCTCCAAGGATATTTTCTGCCCCTACAGTTTCTGAGAGGGCAACGAGAAAAATAATGAGTGCAAATACAGCCCTTGTTCCAATTTGCACAGTGCCAGTTGCCATCGCCTCAACAAATTTGCGATTTTTGAATTTTCTTCCTATAAAATACAATAATACTCCTGCTGCAAAGAGAATTAGTAATAACCATGTATTCCCACTACCGCCATCATATAAAGAAACAAATACCGCCAGTAAGATCATCGTTGCCAGATCAGCAATGACTGCTATTAATAAGATAATCTGACCAATTGTTGTTTTCATCAGATGTGCTTCCTTTAATGTCGGAACGACAACACCTAATGAAATCGTTGAAATAATTAAGGTCATTAAGAATACATTATCGATAAAGCCCATCAGGACGAATAGATAGGATAATCCTAATGAAACAGCAAAAATACCTGTAAATATAATGGTTGATACTAGAAAAGCATTCGGTTCTAATTTTCCGCTCGGCAGCTTTTCTCTCTTTTTTTTCCCCGTAAATGCAGTAAAATCTATTTCTAACCCACTGAGAAACATGAGAAATATAAATCCAAGCGTAGATAATGTTTCAAGCCACATATCAGGATGAACAAGATTAAATCCGCTTTTCCCAATAACTAAGCCCATTAAAATTTCTGCTACAACAACAGGCAGAAAATTCATCTTCAGCCGGTGCAGAAGTATGGGAGTTAAAAAAGCAACTACTATTACAATTACTAAGGATGCAACCGATGCGCCATGTTCTTCCATCGAATTTCCCCTTTCCAATAAAAAGTTTTCCCTCTGAAGGGTTCCAGGCACCCTATATTTAAAACCTAAATTAGATAACTCATGAATAATGTAGCCATGCCAAAATAAATTAATATGCTGATTAAATCATTTATGGTTGTTATGAATGGACCTGAGGCAACAGCAGGATCAATCTTAAACTTATGCATGATCAATGGAATTAGAGCGCCAGCTAAGGTAGCTACAATTAATGTACATAAAATAGAAATACCAACCAGTATGCCAAGAAAAATATTCCCTTTCCATATAAAAATGATAATCGATACAAGGATACCGCAAATCGCACCAGTTATCAGCCCGGTACCTGCTTCCCTTACTATCAGCTTCCATTTATTTTCTTTTTCTAAATCTCCGGTCGCAATCCCCCGGACAGCGACTGCAAGGGCCTGTGTTCCAGTATTACCTGCCATACCAGCAATCAACGGGATAAAAACAGCTAATATAGCCACTTTATTTAAGGTTTCCTCAAATCGCCCAATTAAGCTTGCTGTCATCATTCCGAGAAACAACAAGATAATTAGCCAAGGCAGCCGTTTTCGAGCCGCTGATAGAGGATTCCGGTCGATCGTATCCATATCAGATACAGCAGCAAGCTTGGAGTAGTCATCAGATGCTTCTTCTTCCATGACATCCATTACATCATCAACCGTAATGATCCCCAATAAATGGTTTTGGAAATCAACAACAGGCAAGGCTAAAAAATTATAATCTTTTATTTTTCGGGCAACTTCTTCCTGATCATCTCCAACCGAAACTGAAACAATCCGGTCATTTGTTATATCAGCAATCATTGTGTCATCATCATTAACAATTAAATCTCTTAAAGAAATAACCCCTAATAATCGTTTTTGCTCATCTAATACATAGATATAGTATATCGTTTCCGCTTTTGGAGCCTCATTTTTTAAAATATACATAGCTGACCGAACCGTTTGATTGGCTGATATCGAAACAAAATCAGTTGTCATGATACTTCCAGCTGTATACTCTTCGTAATGAAGAAGATCTTTAATTTCCTGTGCTGCTTCCTCATCCATAATGGTTAAGTAACTGACTACCTGGTCCTTTTCAAGCTCATTTAAAACATCAACTGCATCATCGACATACATCTTTGAAATCATGTCTGCAGCGTAATTTGGATTCATTTCTGCGAGGACATCTTTATATTCATCATCATCTATTTCTAAGTTTTCAAATAATGTCGCCATTTCCTCTGGAGAGAGGTAATGATATATTTTCTCACGATGCTCCTCTTCCAATTCCTTAAAAAATGAAGCCTGGTCATAAGGATGCAATTCCAAAAACTCTGCACGAAATCCTTCAATATCTTCATTTTTTAAAGAATCGACTAATAACTCCTTATTCATATGATGGACCGCATGCTCTTCCTTTACTTCTTCCATCTGCATTCCCTCCTTTCTTTCGTCTTCAATACCTCATAATACTAGCAAATCTTCACTTTTTTGTCGCTTACTATTAATTAAATTCCTTATTTTTTATTTACTTTCCCCTGAAATAGGCATTTAAATCATCGGCGAATTCGGGTCTTGTGTGACGTTTGGATAGAACAAATCCAGTTATGAAATGATAAAATGGACTACATAAGAATGATCAAGGGAGGTAGGCAGATGCGATGGAATTAGATATTATCGGAGATATACATGGGTGCTTTCAAGAATTTCAGGAGCTCACAAAGAAGCTTGGATATGTTTGGGATACTGAAGGGATTCCAATCCATGTAAATGGAAGGAAATTAGCCTTTGTCGGTGATTTAACCGATCGTGGACCAAATTCGCTGCAGGTTGCAGAAACGGTCTCGGTTCTTGTCAATAAAGGGTTAGGATACTATGTTCCAGGAAATCATTGCAATAAGCTTTATCGATTTTTTTTAGGCAACAAAGTGCAGCACACACATGGTCTTGAAACGACCGTTGCTGAATATGAAGCGCTCGATCAAATAGAAAAAAAGTTGATTCGCGAAAAATTTATTCAACTTTATGAAAATGCTCCATTACATTTGATCCTTGATTACGGGAAGCTTGTCATTGCCCACGCAGGCATCCGCGAAGATTTAATTGGGAAGCATTCAAATAAAGTCAAAACCTTTGTTTTGTATGGGGATATAACTGGTGAAAAGCATCCTGACGGCTCTCCTGTAAGGCGTGACTGGGCAAAGGAATATAAAGGCGATGCAGTCATCGTTTATGGACATACGCCAGTTAAAGAAGTTCGCACCATTAACAATACATACAATATTGATACAGGTGCGGTCTTTGGCAACAAATTAACGGCTCTAAAATACCCCGAAATGGAAATCGTTTCAGTGCCATCAATGATGCCGTTTATAGAAGAGAAATTTCGAAAAATTTAACTGCTTTTTTGTAATATTGTAAGCGAGCTTTCGTAATGGTTTTTCGATTTTGGGTCTAATAATAATTACATGTCTGGTTTTTCTTTTTTTAGGATCTAAGATATTTTACCTGGTCGCTCAATCTGCTTTTTAATCATTAGGACTCTTCCTAAAACTGTTGTTACATGCAACACAAAAAAAGCCGGAACCTCCGGCTTTTTCAAATTAATTGCTTCATATCCTCAGGCAGCTCCTGCTGAAAGGATAAATGTTCTTCCAAAAACGGGTGATAAAAGCTTAGCTCACAGCAATGAAGTGCTTGTCTATTCATTAAGCCCGCGGTTCCACCATATAAATCATCCCCTAATAAAGGATGACCTAAATATGATAGATGTACACGTATTTGATGTGTTCGCCCTGTATCTAATTGCAATTTTAGATGGGTATATGACTGGTAAAAGTTAATTACTTCATAACGTGTACGAGCATATTGTCCATTCAGATTGACTTCTCTTTCAATAATACTGTCCTTCTTACGTGCAATTGGCTGTTCAATTACTCCACTATGATTCCTTAAAGCCCCTTCTGCAAATGCTTCATATACCCTTTTTACACCTTTAGCCTTTTGCTGCTCACTTAATAAATGATGGACATGCCGGTGTTTTGCAATGAGCACAATTCCAGATGTATCACGATCAAGTCTGGTAACGATATGGGCTGTTGCCTTTAAATCTTTTTGTTCGTAATGCCCAATTAAAGCGTTGGCTAAGCTTCCAGCAGGATGTTCTCTTGAGGGAATCGTACTCATACCTGATGGTTTATTCACAACGAGTAAAAAATCATCCTCATATAAGATTTGTAACGGAATCCTCTCACCTTTCATTCCTTCACTGGGGAATTCTTCCGGAAAGCCGATAGTGAGACAATCATCCTGCTTGAGCGAATATCTGACTGTTTGTTCCGATCCATTTACTGTTATATAACCGCCTTTAAACTTTATATCAGTTAAAGCAGCTTTTGAAATTTTCTTTTCTTTTAAAAAATCCTTAATGTTTTTATTGGCATCGGGTTCAGTTACTTGCCACTGTAATTGAAATCTAGTCATAACATACCTCTTAACTGCTCGTCTTATGCTTGTCGCCCCTGAGCAAGCCGCTCCGCTTTTCTTTTAGTCCGCTACAAAGGAGTCATGGACTCTTTTCCAGAACGGGAATGGACGGAAGCGGGCGAAGCGTATTTGCTCATCTGCCACTCGAAATTGGATGGACTTCACATCTTTATGAAGCATCGTTAAATGGTCGACAGCAATTAAAAAGTCTGGTGCATTCACTGGTTTCAACGTACATGTATGATGCGCCGGAAGGACGAGCGGGGATCCGACAGTCCGGAAAACCTTATTATTAATTGAGGCCATTTCAGCCAGCTGAATTGCCGATATGGAAGGATGAAGAATTGCACCGCCCAATGCCTTATTATAGGCAGTACTCCCTGAAGGTGTTGAAATACACAATCCATCCCCTCTAAACCGTTCAAAGTGCTGACCTCGAATGTCAACATCCATTACGAGCGTCGCATCAACAGCTTTTACCGTGGCTTCATTCAATCCAAGGAAACGTGTTTCCCTGCCTCCATTCTGATAGCGGATAATTACCTCAACCAATGGATATTCAATCACCTGAAAAGGCGTCTTGGCGATAGCAATCACAAGTTTTTCAATTTCCTCTGGAACCCAATCCGCATAAAATCCTAAATGTCCTGTATGTACTCCTACAAATGCGGTTTTGTCAAGACGTCCGGTATAGCGGTGGAATGCATAAAGCAGTGTGCCATCCCCGCCTACTGAGATTACGATATCTGGCTGCTCTTCATCATATATCAGATCAAAATCTAATAAATACGTTTTCATTTTATGCATGAGCGTATTCGATTTTGTATCACCTTTTGACGTAATAGCAAATTTCATTCGTATCATGCTCCTCTTAATTAGATATGCGGGTGACCTTTCTAAAATTATGTATTTTCCTGCTGCTCTTTTTTCTTTGTAAAAAAAGCCTGAGCATCTTGAATTTCGCCTCGAATTAGAGACATTTCCTCATCAAGCCTGAAAGCCGCCTCCGCTGCACGCTGCAGTCTCATTTTAATATCCTCTGGGAACTGCCCTTTATATTTGTAATTTAAGGAATGCTCGATGGTTGCCCAGAAATTCATTGCTAGTGTCCGAATTTGAATTTCAGCTAGAATCTTCTTTTCCCCATGAATCGTCTGAACTGGATAACGTATTACCACATGATAAGACCGATAGCCGCTCACCTTTTTATGGGATATATAATCTCTTTCTTCGACAATCTCAAAATCATTTCTATTTCTCAGCAGTTCAACGACCCGCTTAATATCATCAACAAACTGACACATCATTCGCAAGCCTGCAATATCCTGCATTTCTGTTTCCAGCTTATCCAAAGGAATTCCTTTTTGATTTGCCTTATCTAAAATACTAGCGATTGGTTTCACCCTGCCAGTAACGAATTCAATCGGCGAATGAGAAGATGCTTGTTCATACTGTTTTCTCATTCCTTTAAGCTTTACCTTCAATTCTTCAACTGCTTGCTTGTATGGACTTAAAAATTGATCCCAATTCTTCATATGTAAAACACACCACCTTATCCTTTTATATTTATGTAAGATAGCCTGAATAATCAGACTTGGGTGGATGATCTAAAAATTTTATAAAAGAAGCGCTTCTACCTTTTCAACCATTTCTTCACCGTAATTGCTGTTCCCTTTTATATTCTCGATTAAGTAGCTTAATTCCTCGTGAAAATCTTTTAATAGCAAATGTTCTTTTTGGTCACTTATGTATACAGTTATACGCTGATCGTGCGCCTTCTTAAGCTCAGGCCATGTTGACTCAGGGATGGAGATGTATGTATAGTCATCGTGCATATCAACAACATAAATAAAAGAGAAATGATCAGAATCAACAAGCATTTGCCCCACCGGCTTCATTTCCAAAATCGAAACCCCTTCTTCAACTTGCAATACCAATTCCTCATTTTTATTCCATTCAGCATTCACAATCTTAATTTTCTTTTTCATTTTTTCTACCTCCAAACTCTTTTATTATTCTATCACACAGCGAGAAATAATCTAAAAAAAATTGCTGATAAAAGAGAAGAAAGCGATAATAAGATGATGACTGATTGAAAGGATGAATGTTTTTTGTTTCAAAATATTGAAATAGAATTTAAAAACTTACTTACGAGACAAGAATTTGAAAAACTTGTCTCCCATTTTAGATTGAATGAAACTGACTTTTTCACACAGGAAAATCATTATTTTGATACACCTGATTTTGCTTTAAAAGAACGAGCATCAGCCCTCCGTATCCGAAAAAAAGAGGGGAATTATGAACTTACATTAAAACAGCCATACCAGGATGCTCTCTTAGAAACAAATGAAATACTTGAGCCAATAACTGCTGAGCTTATGGTCAAAACTGGAAAAATTGAGAATGAGACCATTAAAAGGCTAATTGAAGAGATGAATATTGATTCAGACAGGATTCAATATTTTGGTTCATTAACTACAAAAAGAGCTGAAGTGGAATATGAAGGGGGTCTAGTTGTAATAGACAATAGTTTCTATTTAAATAAAGAAGATTTTGAGTTAGAATATGAAGTAAGCAACAGAATAGACGGTCAGAAGAAGTTCTCTGCCTTGCTTGAACAATTAAAAATCCCTATGCGAAAAACAGAAAACAAAATTAAACGTTTTTATAACGTAAAGTATATGCAGAACAACGATTGAAAAAGGAGAAAGTATTTTATGAACGTCCAGCAATTGAAAGTCATGCTTGAATTACAAGCTTTAAAAGGTTTTAATAGTTCCCAATCAGGAACTGCTGACACTAATACAATGTTTCAAGATTTTCTTACTGAATTATTATCGGATGCTAACCTATCTTCATCTGATTCAGCTAACAGACAGCAAGGATCAGTTGCTTCTTTGCAATCATATTTGAATACGCCTGTATCTCCAGTAGCAGGTACAGCATTACCTCCTGTCAGTCTAACTAAGATTTCCGGATCTAATAAGAACTTTAATGAAATTATTGAAAAGGCAGCAGCGCATTATAATATCCCAGAAAAACTGCTCCATTCAGTCATTAAGCAAGAATCAAACTTCAATCCGAATGCTGTTAGTTATGCAGGTGCATCTGGTCTAATGCAATTAATGCCAGAAACGGCGAGAGGGCTTGGCGTCAAAAACGTATTTGATCCACAGCAAAATATATTTGGCGGTGCCAAGTACTTGCGCCAGATGTTAAACAAGTATGATGAGAATATTGAATTAGCCTTAGCCGCCTACAATGCCGGTCCAGGTAATGTGGACAAATATGGAGGCATCCCTCCATTTAAAGAAACCCTAAATTATGTGCAAAAAATCAAATCTAGCTTTCTCGCATAGTCAAATTCCAAAAACCGTCTAAAGAATGGACGGTTTTTGTATGTAAAAAATGTCGTCAACAACATAAACGCTTATTAAAAATGTTTAAATAGCCATTGTAAGCTATTTATTTGAGATATAAAGCACTCATTGATAGAATAAAGGTAATTCAACAGATGTATGGGATGGCTTCCATTCCATAAAAAGGAGTATTAGTATGGTCGAGAAAATGAATACACCTTTCGATTTAATCGGTGCGGATAAGCTTCACCAGCTTGTTGAGGCTTTTTATAAACGCGTTGGGCAACATCCAGATCTTATTCCCATTTTCCCAAATGATCTTACAGAAACAGCTAGAAAACAAAAGCAATTTTTAACTCAATATTTGGGCGGTCCCCCATTATATACATCGGAACATGGACATCCCATGCTTCGTGCCAGGCATATGCCTTTTGAAATAACAGAAACGCGAGCGAAGGCTTGGCTTTCATGCATGAACGAAGCGATGGACGAAGTTGAACTCTTTGGACCTATTAGAGAAGACTTTTACGCACGACTCTTTTTAACTGCACAGCATATGGTTAATACATCTGAAAACGATAAGATGAAAGGTGAGAACTTGTGAACAATCAAGAATCATTCAAATCAAAGTCGTCATCTCCTCATTGCCATGGCAGTGAGAAGAAACCGCTTGAATTGTACATGTTCATCGATCCTCTTTGTCCAGAGTGCTGGGCACTTGAACCAATTATTAAAAAACTAATGATTGAATATGGTCGTTACTTTTCCATTAAACATGTATTAAGCGGCAGGTTAGCAACGTTAAATATCGCAAGGAAGCAAAATTTTGAAAGCATGGCTGAGCTTTGGGAAAAAACTGCGAGCCGTTCAGGAATGTCTTGTGATGGCAATCTTTGGCTTGAGAATCCAATATCCTCTCCACATCTTGCATCCATTGCAATAAAGGCTGCGGAGCTTCAAGGAAGAAGAGCTGGCATTCGTTTTTTACGAAAGCTGCAAGAGGTTTTGTTTTTAGAAAAGCAAAATGTTTCTAACCTAGACATTTTAACAAAGTGTGCAAAAACAGTTGGTCTTGATGTCGATGAGTTTATTTCTGATATTCATTCTGAAAGTGCAGCAAGAGCCCTCCAATGTGATTTAAAAATCACCTCAGAAATGGAGGTTCAAGAAATTCCTACGCTTGTCTTCTTTAATGAACATATAGAGGAAGAAGGAATAAAGATTACTGGAAATTACCCATATGAAGTGTATGAACAAATTCTAGAGGAAATGTTAATGAAGAAGCCCGAACGATCTGTTCTTCCGCCATTAGAGATGTTTTTACAGTATTTTAAGTTTGTCGCATCACAAGAAATTGCTGTTGTCTATAATCTAACAGTGAATGAAGTGGAAAAAGAAATGAAGAAGCTGCAATTAAAGCAAGTAGTTGAACAAATTCCAGTAAAATACGGAATGTTTTGGAAGTATAATGAATTAAATCAATCCTGACTTATAAATCTAACATATATTATTCATTTCAGAAAAAAGACCATGCCTTCGTCAGCATGGTCTTTTTCTTGTTTTTATCGAACAAAGGGGATGGGAGAAATTTTTCACGGCCCAAACAAAGGGGTTAATGTTTGTTTGTGATCAACTTCATGTCATTACTATATCATCTTACTATTTCATCGACAATAAGTTTGTGTGTTTCTTCACAAGATTGTCATATCCAGCGCATAAACCAAGGACAAGCGCATACAATGTCATTAAACAGGACACTTAAGCATTGGGAGGAAGAATGCAAGTGAAAATAAAAAAACTCACGATTGCCATGATGATTCTTTTTATCCTTTTCTCCTTTGTACTAAATATTCTTGGCCTCATGAAATTATTTCCAATTTATATTAGCTCACCCATTCTTTTTTTATCTGTATTTATATTTATTACTTTTATTAATGATCGAAAAAAATTCAAAGGTTTTTAGAAATCTACAAGCGGAGGCGACACAAGCATAAGCCAAGAAAGTCTAGGAACCCGCAGCAAGAGAAAAAAATAGGAGAACGGGAGCATATCCGTTCTCCTAAACTCCAATTAACCAAGAAGATTTTCCATTTCATTTAATTTTTCCTCAAACACTTTACATGCATCCACAATTGGCTTTGAGCTTGTCATGTCTACGCCTGCTTTCTTTAGTACCTCAATTGGGTAATCAGAGCTTCCTGCTTTAAGGAATTCAATATAGCGTTCAACAGCTGGTTTTCCTTCTTCCAAAATTTGTTTACTTAGAGCAGTTGCCGCACTGAAGCCAGTAGCATATTGATAAACATAATAATTGTAATAGAAATGCGGAATTCGAGACCACTCCAACCCGATTTCTTCGTCAATAATAAGATCTTCTTCACCAAAATACTTCTTATTCAACTCATAATATTCCTTTGTTAATGATTCAGCTGTTAACGCTTCATTATTTTGTACCTTCTGATAAATGAGATGCTCAAATTCGGCAAACATCGTTTGACGGAATACTGTTCCTCTAAAGCCTTCCAGATAATGATTTAGCAAGAATAAACGCTTCTTCTCATCATCGATTGTCTTCAGCAAATAATCATTAAGGAGCGATTCATTACATGTAGACGCAACTTCAGCAACAAAAATCGAATAGTTTCCATACGGGTAAGGCTGAGATTTCCTTGTATAGTAACTATGAACAGAATGGCCAAATTCATGTGCAAGCGTAAACAGATTATTCACATTGTCCTGCCAGTTCATCAAAATATATGGGTTCGTTCCGTATGTTCCGGATGAGTAGGCTCCGCTCCGCTTCCCTTTATTTTCATGGACATCCACCCAGCGATTATCAAAGCCTTCTTGAAGAACAATTTGATAGTCTTCCCCTAACGGTGCTAATCCTTTTAAAATCAAATCCTTCGCTTCATCATATTTCACTTCCATTTTCACATCTTTTACAAGAGGTGTATAAAGATCATACATATGGAGCTCTTCTAAACCAAGCACTTTTTTACGAAGCTTGACATAGCGGTGCAATAAATGCAGGTTATCGTTCACTGTTTTTACAAGATTATCATAGACGGATTCAGGAATATTATTTGCTGCTAGTGCGGCATGACGGGCAGAGTCATAATTTCTTACTTTCGCATTAAAATTATTTGTTTTCACATTTCCGCTTAAAGTACTTGCAAACGTATTGCGGAACTTGCCATATGTGTCATAGACAGCTTTGAACGCATCATGTCTTACACGCTGATCATCGCTTTCAAGAAAGCGGATATAGCGTCCATGCGTAATCTCCACTTCCTCCCCATTTTCATCTGTAATAGATGGGAACTCAAGATCTGCATTATTTAGCATTCCAAACGTGTTGCTTGATGCACTGAATACTTCAGAAGCTTGTGCAAGTAAACTTTCTGCCTCCGCAGATAAAACGTGCGGACGCTGCAGATTGATTTCTTCTAATGAATGCTTATAAACTTTCAGCTCTTCCTTTTCCTCTAAAAAGGCATCAATCTTCCCCTCATCGACTGCAAGAAGTTCTGGGACAATATAAGCAAGGCTGCTTGCTGCCTGAGAATACAAACCTTTAATTCGGTCATCCATCCCCTGATAAAAGGAATTAGTTGTATCCTGGTCATAGCGCATATGTGCATATGTATAAAGCTTTGAGAGACGTTCTAAGAGATGATCCTGATACTGAAGGGCCTTATACAATTGTTCTGCACTTTCCCCAAGCTTTCCTTGATACTGGCTTGCTTCTGGGACAAGAGCCTCAACTTCCTTATATTCTTTATCCCATGCTTCATCACTAGCAAAAATATCCTCAAGTCTCCATGTATCCTCTACAGAGATTTCACTTCTATTCGGAAGCTTTTTAACTGCTGTTTCATTAGCCATTTTCTTATCCTCCATTCAACATTTCGATATGCGAAAAAAAACCTCATTTGTTAATTTCTATCCTTACTTATAAAATCCTCCTTTTGATTAAAAAATCTCCTTCTTCTATTGTATTCAAAAGAAACGATTTCCATTATTGTACCTTATTTAAGTGATTACAAATTAATTTTCCATATTCCTGATAAAAGTCTTTTGCCATTTTTTCCTGATTCGAATAATTTTCAGCATATTGTTTCCTTGCCAACTGGAAATAATTTTGATTAAGCATCTTCAAATAATTTACTTGAACAAGCAGCTGAATATACTCATTTACAGCAGCTATTCCATTTCCTTCTTTTACTAAAGGGAGATTTCTAATTTTAATATCTCCTTTTTGCACTCGTTTTCTAAAAGCATGAATAGCTTCCTTCATTGAAAAAGACCGCTGATGGTGAAACACATCCATTAATAAATAGCACTGCCACTTCAGGACAGATGTTTCAATAAAAGGTGCATTAGACACAGGCAGGCCGATTTCTGGCGGTAAAAGGGATGGAATGAGGGAGTGGTTGTATAAATCCTGGAGGAATTTATTCTGTTGGCCACCATATAGAGGGCTCATATCTTTTTGTTTCTTCATCTCGTTTTGCCATTCTATTAGTCTGGCTAGCTGTTTCCAGCTCGGATTCAGCAAATCAGCTAATTGAGCCTTTTCGATCGGGATCATTGAATAATTTGTTATGACGTTTTTAACTGTAACAGGAAGAATGGAATGCAGGGAAATGAGGGTATTTGTAATAGGACAAAATGCTGGTATACGCCATTGTTCTGAGGGAGATTTAGAGAGAAATAAATAATCG
Organism: Cytobacillus massiliigabonensis; assembly: GCF_900199725.1. Taxonomy (GTDB): domain Bacteria; phylum Bacillota; class Bacilli; order Bacillales; family Cytobacillaceae; genus Cytobacillus; species Cytobacillus massiliigabonensis. The sequence goes on from NZ_LT904902.1 coordinate 526,641, forward strand.
AAACTAGATAGAGCAGCCTTATGGCTTCCTTTTCGTTTTATATTTTTCCCAGACATAATCCAAATCGGGACAATATTTGCTTGATAATAATTGTTTGTTCTTTTCATAAATAATTCTTCTGGAATAACAGAACATTGGTACTCAATCGCATATTGGACACCTTCATAAACAAAACTGATATCTGGCCGCTGTGAAATTTCTTGATAGTAAGGCTCAAGACTCGGTTTTAAGCCTAGTGAATCCAGCCATTTATACAACAGAATTTTCCCGCGTAAATGGTATTCTGACTCTCTTTCATAGCTGTCAGCACACACACTCCCAACTTTATGAGCAAAGTGAGAAATTCTTTTTGTGCCAATTTTTAATATCACCTGTTCACTACATTCCGGACAAAAAAATATCTCCTTTCGCCTTATTTCCTTTAACTTTTCTTGGTTTTGAACCTCAGTCAAGCTAATCCATTCTCCACACTTAGTTTTTGAAACAAGCAAAATCTCATCTCCTTTCTATATTTCAATCATTCGACGGGAAATGACAAATACCTTTATTTATATAAAAAAACCTAGTCAACTAGGACTAGGTTCTATAAGAAAGGTGATAACAATCTTGAGGTTGATTCAATCACACGGTATCCAATATGTCTCCGCTTAAATTTACTAATATCTATCTTTCTCGAATGTTTGAGGTCATTCATATATTCTTTTACAAGCTTTTGGGTACTTCTTGTTCGATATAAGAATGCATTTACCTCAAAATTTAAATGAAAACTTCTCATGTCCATATTAGATGTTCCGATAGATGCCAATTCCTCATCTACGATGACAATTTTGCTATGCATAAAGCCCTTCTTATACTCATAAATTTTCACCCCAGCCTCCAGCAGCTCAGGAAAATAAGATCTTGAGGCATAGAATACAATTTTCTTATCTGGTCTTTGCGGCATGAGCAATCGAACATCAACTCCGCTTAGAGCAGCTACCTTTAAAGCAGAAAAAATATCTTCATCAGGAATAAAATATGGAGAGGCAATCCATACCGATTTTTCTGCTGAAGTAATCATGGAAAAGAAGATGTTTTTAATAACACTCCATTCATTATCTGGACCCCCAGCAATCAATTGAACCCCGCCATGAATATTTTCTTCTAATACAGGTGATAAATAATCAGCTGATAAAATATTTTGATTCGTCATATAATACCAATCCTGCAGAAAAATCAATTGAAGACTTCTAACAGCTTCCCCCTTCAACATCATGTGGGTATCTCGCCAGAATCCAAAGCTCTCAACGCGCCCTAAATACTCGTCCCCAATATTCAGTCCGCCAACGAAACCTACAGTTCCATCAATAACAATAATCTTTCGATGATTACGGAAATTAATCTTGCTATTCAGGAAAGGCAATCGGACGGGACCAAATGGGATTATTTCCACTCCAGCCTGCCTAAGCTCAGAAATATACTTTTTTGATAATTGCAAGGAACCAACGGCATCAAATAGAAATCTTACTTTTACTCCTTCTTTTACCTTTTGAATGAGAATCTCCTTTATTTCCTGACCAATATGATCATGACGGACGATATAATATTCCAAATGGATATGGTGGGTGGCACTCTTTAATGATTCTAATATTTCTCGGAACGTTTCATCCCCATTTGTAAGCACCTTTGTTTGAGTAGCAAATGATATAGGACTATGCCCTAAGTTCTGTGCAAGATGGAACAACTTACGTTGATGATCTGCCATTTGTTTGATTTTTTCTTCATTAATTGGATCATTTTCACCTTCAAATCGTAAAAATGCCTGCTTATCAAGGATATATTTTCGTCTAAACATCTTCTCTTTTTTATAATTTCGGCCGAATAAAAGATAAAAAATAAATCCAAATAATGGAAAACTACCTAAAACAACTAACCAAGTTAAAGTTTGTGCGGGATGCCGATTCTCTAAGAAGATGACAAAAGCAATAAATATAACTGACATCGACATTAATAAACTTATATAACCTACATATCCTCCTGCTGGATCTACGTAGCGATCATATACAAAAACAAATCCAACTAAAAGGCTGATAAATAACACGATTCTTACTGTATTTTTCAACTTTGCACCTACTATCAACAATTCATATTTTCTTTAATTTCGCAAAAAAACCCGATTTCATAGTTGAAATCGGCTTTTCTAATTAAAAATACTTTCTTATTTGTTCAAAAACATTTTCATCCATGATTTGTTTTCCGTATTCTTCAATAAGATGAATCGTTTTCTGTGTTTCAAGACCATATTCCAATAGAATGGATAATAAATTATCAATATCTTCCTCTTCGAATTCCTCTTCTGGAAACTCAACAAATAAATAATATTTGCCGTCGAAAGAGTATAATTTAGTAGGAATGTTATCTAATCCGCCACGTTTAGAAAGGGAAATAAGGTCTTCAAAGTCGGCGAACGTTAATAGAAAGTCTAGATTCTCCTCATATTCCAATTCACTTTCATCCATATTCGGGTTAAAGTGCTGGTCTAGAAGATCTTCAATCCGCTCATCTACTGGAATGTGGTTGAACTTCTCATCAGATACAGGAAGCTCCAGTTTTTGACCATCTTTAGAAAGCTGCGCCTTTGTAACTAAAATCTCCAAACCTTTATCTAATGCTTGAACTTGAATCCAAAGCGGACCTTCTACAGAAAATTCTTCTTCCTGATGAACTTCATCCATCATTTCCCAAAAAAGCTCTTCGCTCCGTTCACGATTATACCATATCTCATCGCGTTCAAAGCCTCTTTCTTCTATATCAACGTATGAAATATAAAATTTGACTGTATGATCGTTAATACGCTCGATTTCCATATTGCAACTCTCCCTTCTGGAAATTGTTACTGCCTCTACAGTAAATAGAAGCATTTGAAGGGAATATTCCCCCATATATACGTTTGTGTAATTCCCATACCGATATACGGTTATCCCTTTTTAAAGAAGGTAATTGATATTGCACCTTGTACATTTATTTTATGACAAAAACAGTATAAAGGGAATGAAAATGTCACAACTTTATAAAAACCATTATATGCCCATACAATTTCTTGTATTTTATCAAAGTTTCAGCTCTTTCACAAACTAAAAACCTTATCAAAAATAAAAAAGACCTTCCATCCGCAGAAAGAAGGTCTATTCTATGCCTGGGAAGGAAGTGATCTTTTTTACATGGATATATAATCTGGCTAGATTATGCTAAAGCATTATAATGATTAATTAACTAAGCGCTGAGCTTCACGAAGCTGAAAAGTACGAACTTTTCTTGGAAGGAAGCGTCTGATTTCATCTTCGTTATATCCAACCTGCAGCCGTTTTTCATCAAGAATAATTGGGCGGCGAAGCAAACCTGGATTTTCCTTAATTAACTCAAAAAGATTTTGCAGCGGCATTGCCTCTAAATTCACATCAAGTTTTTGAAATATTTTTGAACGTGTTGAAATAATTTCATCTGTTCCATCTTCAGTCATGCGAAGAATCTCTTTAATTTCCTCAATCGAAAGCGGCTCTGAAAAAATATTTCTTTCTTTATAAGGGATATCATGCTCTTCCAGCCATGATTTTGCTTTTCTGCAAGATGTACAACTTGGTGAAGTGTATAATGTGACCATTTTACAATTTCACTCCTTTATTATTGACGTATCAAATCGCAATATATAGAATTTGGTTTGTTTATTAATGAACATACGAGCTAATCTTAAATTAAAATTACTTTAAATAAGTAATTTATATTAAGTATTATACACCAAATCCATCTAATTTGGTATATGTTTTTCAATTAACGAGAAGCTGTCCCATTATAATGAATCAAATGTTCATTTTGTAAACCTATAATATAAGACGAATGAGGAGATGAAAAGTTTCATTTTTTTTATAAAAATTTTTACCTTTCCCAGGCAGGCTGAAAAATGAGAACACAGCCATTCAAAAAGAATAGCTGTGAAGGAATATTAGATTTCATCTAATATATTATTATTTGTATCTTTATCTTCCTCGAAAGTAAGTACTTCATCCACCGGCTGATAGGATTCTCCATAAAAATGAGTATCACGATACGTATGGATCATTTCATATGTTTTTTGCATAGCACTAAAGACTAGTTCTTCACTTTCATTATTAGGTGCCCAATAGAGAATTTCCATTTCATTAATTTGCTTTGTTGCAAGTGAACGTCTTCTGTAACCAATAGAACTCGCATGCTCAAACCCTTCCCTTTTGTAAAAATGCAGCCTTTTTTCCGTATCTGTATCCTCATAATCAACTGGCTCCACTTCCAAAATAATCGGTTTTTGTTTCTTCTTAAGCTTATCTATCAGCTTATGACCTAGACCCTGACCGCGGGATTCTTTAGAAACGTACAAGTAGTCAATGAAAACAAAATTATCAAGCTCTGCATACATGAGCACATGATAAGGACCTTCATCTTTATGGTAAATTTCAGGCCTTTCTTTTAAAAGTGTTTCCATATGCTCTTTTGATTTCATTTCCTCTACAGGAAAATATTGATTTAGCTTTTCATACCAATTCATTTTCTGTCTCCTTTTTTGTCAGTAATTTACATCTTATAAATTTAACATACGAAAAATTCATAATCAAATGAACGAATCATCATTTTCCCCCTTTAAATACTCGCGAACATCTACTACAATAAGAATAGAGGGTATACATTCTTTATTCAGATTCATGCTGTAGAATAGAATGATGGGGGTTTATCATGGGAGGATACATATTTGATTTAGCGGTTGTTGCTCTGTTAATAATCGGATTGACAGCTACACTGGGTGTTCTTACTAATGGGATTGGCGAGAAGCTATTCAGCGGAAAAAAAGGCTCTGTTTTTGTTGATCAATCAATAAAAATTCAGTCTGGCTGGAAGCAAGTCGGAGGAAAAAAGAAATAAATGGTTGGAGGTGCTGACAACAGTTGGCATCTTTTTTATTCAAAAAAAACGATCTCATTCAAGAGATCGCTTCTTTTATTTCACATATGACGCTTTATGGGCTTGTGCTTCTTTTTCAGAACAATAAACGTAATGTCCTGGCACAATTTCGCGCATTTCAACCTGTTCATTATCGCTATAATTATGAACTTTTGGATCATAAGATACACGCTTCCGTGTACGTTCTGTATCTGGATCTGGAAGCGGGATAGCTGATAACAATGATCGTGTATACGGATGCATAGGATTGTTATATAAATCTTCAGCAGATGCAAGTTCAACAAGCTTTCCAAAATACATAACACCAATACGATCACTAATATACTTCACCATTGAAAGGTCATGTGCGATAAATAAATAAGTCAGCCCTTTTTCACGCTGCAGCTTTTTCATCAAGTTGACAACTTGTGCCTGAATGGATACATCAAGTGCTGAAATTGGCTCATCGGCAATGATAAAATCTGGATCAACTGCTAGTGCACGAGCAATCCCAATACGCTGTCTTTGACCGCCTGAAAATTCATGCGGATAACGGTTGGCATGTTCCTTATTTAGTCCAACAGTTTCTAAAAGAGCATACACCTTTTCCATGCGTTCTTTCTTGTCTTTTGCCAGACCATGAATATCAATGCCCTCAGCAATAATATCTGCAACAGTCATTCTCGGATTCAGTGATGCATAAGGATCTTGGAAAATCATTTGCATTTTGCGATTAAACTTTTTCAATTCTTTTGCTGATTTTTTTCCGTGAACGTCTTCACCATCGAAAAGGACTTGACCATCGGTTGCATCGTAAAGACGAATAATCGTACGGCCAGTTGTAGATTTTCCGCATCCTGATTCACCTACTAGACCAAGTGTTTCACCTTTATATATATCAAAAGTAATACCATCTACCGCTTTTACGACATTCCCTTTTCCAACATTAAAATGCTGCTTCAAGTTCTTAATTTCTAATAATTTTTCAGCCATATTTATTTACCCTCCTTAACAATGACAGCTTTATCAAATGTAGAGGATAATTGACGCATGCGCCTTTTTACAGCTTCTGGCGGCTCAACCTTTGGTGCATCAGGATGGAGAAGCCATGTTTTTGCAAAATGAGTTTCAGAGATCTGATACATTGGCGGTTCTTCTTCAAAATCAATGGCAAGCGCATACTGATTTCTTGCTGCAAACGCATCGCCCTTCGGCGGGTTTGTTAAGTCTGGAGGTGTACCAGGAATTGCAGCAAGTTCTTCCTTATTATCATTATCCAAACTAGGCATGGAAGCTAATAATCCCCATGTATATGGATGACGAGGATCATAGAAAATTTCATCAACCGTACCCATTTCAACAATCTGTCCTGCATACATAACTGCTACACGGTCAGCAACGTTCGCAACAACACCAAGGTCATGAGTAATGAAAATAATTGATGTGTCCATTTTGCTTTGTAAATCTTTCATTAAGTCAAGAATTTGTGCCTGAATGGTAACATCTAATGCTGTTGTTGGTTCATCGGCAATTAACAGTTTAGGATTTGCAGCCAGCGCAATCGCAATCATAGCACGCTGTCTCATACCCCCTGAAAATTCGTGCGGGTATTGATTAACACGTCTTTCCGGCATTGGAATACCAACAAGCTTAAGCAGTTCCACTGCACGGGTTCTTGCTGCCTGTTTAGACATATTTTGATGCTTAATCAAGCCCTCCATAATTTGAGTGCCTATTTTCATTGTTGGGTTCAATGAAGTCATCGGATCTTGGAAAATCATACTAATTTCTTTCCCTCGGATCTTTTCCATTTGTTTCTCTGTTTTAGGAACAATGTCGTCTCCATTGAATAGAATTTGTCCGCCTGTAATTTTTCCTGGTGGCATAGGGATTAATTTCATAATTGTCTGGGAGGTTACACTCTTACCAGACCCTGATTCACCAACAATAGCAAGAGTCTCTCCTTTATGAAGGTCAAAGCTTACACCGCGAACCGCTTTTACAGATCCTCCATATGTTTGGAATGAGACTTCTAAATCTTTAACTTCAAGTATTTTCTCCATATCCTCACTCCCTTGTCTAGCTACGGCATCTAGGGTCTCGAGGTCTTAAGTCAATCTGACACGAAGACTAGAGTACGGTCTTCCTGCCAGCTCGCCTTAAGCTTGTCGCCCCTGAGCAAGCCGCCTACGCATTTCAATTTATTTGCGAAGTCTTGGGTCTAGTGCGTCACGTAAGCCATCTCCAACAACATTAAACGCAAAGATCGTTAAACTGATAAAGATAGCAGGGAAAAATAGACGCCATGGATAATATCGTATCGCTGGCAACCCGTCATTAGCCATCGTTCCCCAGCTGGCAAGGGGAGGTGTTAAACCTAACCCAATAAAACTTAAGAATGCTTCTGTGAAAATTGCATTTGGGATTGTTAATGTCATCGTAACAAGAATTGGTGCCATTGAGTTTGGAATTAAGTGTTTTGCCATAATTCGGCTTGTATTTGCACCGAGTGTTTTTGCTGCAAGTACATACTCTTGACTCTTTAAAGATAATACTTGACCACGAACAATCCGAGCCATATTGATCCAGCCAGTTATTGTCATAGCAAGAATCATTGTTCCTAAGCCTTGACCAAGGACGACCATTAGCAAGATTACTAATAGAAGGTAAGGAACTCCGTAAAGAACGTCAGCAAAACGCATCATCATTTCATCAGTTCGGCCGCCTTTATAGCCAGAAATACCGCCCCATAGTACACCGATAAATAAATCAATCAGTGCTGCAGCAACCCCAATGAAGATGGAAATTCGCGCACCTTCCCAAGTACGTGCGAAAACATCACGGCCAAGGTCATCTGTACCAAACCAGTGCTCAGATGATGGTGCTTGGTTTTTATTCGTTAAATCATTTGTTGCATAATCATAATCAGTCATATATGGTCCAAAGATCGCCATAATGATTAATATTCCTAACAATACTAATCCAAACATGGCAAGCTTGTTTTTTCGGAATCGGATAAATACGTCTTTCCAGAACGAAAGACTTGGTTTAGAAATTTTTTCAGCCTCTGAAATTTTAGAGCCAACGAGTTGAAATTTATCTTTCGAAATCTGCATAATTTACTCTCCTTTCTTCCCACCAGCAAGTTTGATGCGCGGGTCGATGATTCCGTATGCAATGTCAACAAGGAGAATAGATGCGAGCAATATAATACTATAGAACACTGTCACACCCATAATAACCGTATAATCCCGGTTTGTAATACTAGTAACAAAGTGAGCACCTAAACCCGGGATACCGAAGATTCTTTCAATAACGAAACTTCCTGTTAATATCCCTGCAGTTAACGGTCCCATATATGTTACAACAGGTAAAAGCGCATTACGGATCGCGTGCTTTACAGTAATAACTCCTCGGCTAAGACCTTTTGCCTTCGCTGTCTTGATATAATCATTGCTCATTACTTCTAACATACTTGAACGTGTTAAACGGGCAATAAATGCCATTGGTGTTGAAGCTAATGCCAGAGCTGGCAGAACGGTATGCATAAATGTTTCAAAACGTGCTACTGGGAATACTCCCATTTTAATTGCAAGGAAATATTGTAAAAAGGTTGCCATAATAAAGGATGGAACGGAAATACCTGCTACTGCTATAATCATTGCCGTGTAATCCTGCCATTTATTATGTTTTAATGCAGCAATAATCCCTAAAATAAGACCAAAAGCAACTGCTAAAAAGATTGCTTCCATACCAAGAATAAATGATACAGGAAAACCTTCACTAATTAAATCATTAACCGTTTGGCTTTTATACTTAAATGATGGACCAAAATCCCATTTTACTACCTTTAATAAGTAGTCCCCGTATTGTGCGTACCAAGGCTTGTCTAATCCATAGTGAGCATTTAGATTCGCTTCAATTTCGGGAGGCAGCTGTTTCTCAGATGTAAATGGGTTTCCCGGTGCAATGCGCATGAAGAAAAACGTCGCTGTAATGATCAGCCAAAGTGAGATGAGCATGTACAGTAAGCGCTTTCCAATATATTTCGCCATTGTCAAACACCTCCAATTTAATACGAAAAGCAAAGAGCGCGTAAATTTTGGAACAATCATAAGTCAATTCCTTACAAAAGGTGTACTTTCCTTTGGAAAGGAATTAACTTATGCACTTGAGCCATTGGCGCTCAAAGCTAGACAGTTTCTCTAAAGCCGAAACGAAGGTATACGGGTCATTTGTATCCCATATACCTTTCGTTTATTAGCTATTTTTACTCAAAATGTGCCCATTTGTATTGAACATCACCAAGTCCAGAAACAACTACACCTTTTAAGTTTTCAGCTTGTACCCAGTTGTTTGTATAGAAGTAGATTGGTAATACTGGCATATCTTCCATGAATACTGCTTCAGCATCTTTTAACATTTGTTGACGAGCATCATGATCGCCTTCTGTTGCGGATTTAGCAAGTAAATCTTGGAATTCTTTGCTTTCCCATCCTGTATCGTTGTTACCGCCTTCAGCGTCACGGTACATTTCTAGGAAGTTAATTGCATCGTTAAAGTCACCTAACCAGCCCATACGAGCTACTTGATAATCTAATGAATGTACTTTATCTAGATATACTGCCCATTCTTGGTTTTCAAGAGTTACTTCAATACCAAGGTTTTTCTTCCACATATCTTGGATTGCTTGAGCAATCTTTTGGTGTGCTTCAGAAGTGTTGTAAGAAAGCACGATAGCTGGAAGTTCAGAAGCATCTTTATAACCAAGTTCTTCTAAACCTTTTTGTAAAAATTCTTTTGCTGTTTCAACGTCATTATCAGGGAAATATCCTTTTTCGTTTTCAGGGAACATTGACGGCGGTACGATACCCATAGCCGGTAATTGCTCGCCTTGTAAAATATTATCAATAACTTCTTGACGGTTGATTGCATGTGCTAAAGCTTTACGGATATTTACGTTAGCTGTTGGACCTTCAGTTGTATTGAACTTATAGTTGTAAATACCTGCAATTGACTTAGTAACTAAACGGCCTTCATCTTTAAGCGCCTGCATTGCATCTGTTGGAAGTGCGCCAGTTGGAGCACCAGCCCAATCTAGCTCGCCATTGTCAAACATAGATAATTCTGTATTTGGATCATTAATCATAATCATTTCGATATTTGTTAATTTTACAGTATCTGCATCCCAATACTTTTCGTTCTTTTCAAGAAGAATCTTGTCACTGTGAGACCATTCAGTCATAACGAATGGACCGTTTGATGTATAGTCATCACCAGCATCGTTAGCCCAATCTGGGTTAGCTTCAGCAATTTTGCTGTTGATTGGCAGGTAAGTATAGAATGCTGTTAATTCTAAGAAGAATGGAGTTGGGTTTGCTAATGTAACTTCTAGTGTTTTGTCATCTTTTGCAACAACACCTACATCATCAATTGATCCACCGTTAAGGTTAGCATCTTCAGCACCTTTAATATAGTAAAGCTGGTATGCATACTCTGATTGGTTATTTGGATCTAATGCCCATTTCCAAGCATATTCGAAATCTTTTGCTGTTACAGGGTCACCATTAGACCATGTAGCATCACGTAAAGTGAACGTGTAAACTTTTTGGTCTTCGGAAATGTCAATTTTTTCTGCTGCTGCTTCGTGAGGTTGTCCATCTTCACCAATACGTGTTAACCCTTCGAATGTTTGACGAAGAACAGTACCGGAAGTAGCATCTTTCGCTAATCCTGGGTGTAAAGAAGGTGGTTCAGTGTTAATATTAACACTTAATTCTTGCGGAACATCTGATTTTCCAGCGTCTTTGTCGCCGCCCTTTTCGCCGCTGTCCGCATCGTCTTTGCCGCCACAAGCTGCAAGGAACATGCTAAGAACTAGCAACATACTAAAAAAGATCGATAGTCTTTTTTTCACGGATGAAACCCCCTATATATATTTACCCAAACGTTCTCTACTATATTTTTCTACGAAATACAACTGTACGCTCAGGGTATATTACTTAAATAGTCTGGAAATTTAGAGTAAAAATTAAGCAGACTATCTGCTAGTAATTTAAAAAGTAAGTTCATTTCACCTGTTTACAAATACTATTGTAGATATTTTACAAGTGGCAACTTACTCTTATACTACTATAATAAATTCCCTAAATTTCGAGTTGTTATATTTCAGTAAAATTTGTAACAATTTCGTAAAGAATTCGTTTGTTAGGTTTATTATAAATAGTTTAAAAATTTATTGCAAGTAGGTTTTATCTGTTATATATCAATCTAGCAATCCTATTTTTATAAAAATACTTATAAAATAAGTGTTTCAAAGACCAAAAAAAAATTTTTTGTTTCGTCATTTTTCGAGTTTTTTTGCATATTTTTGAATAATAATTAATAAAATAACGAACGTATTTTGAGATAAATTTACTAAAAAATTTCTTTGAAATTCTTGATTTTCATACCCATTTACTATAATATTACATTTAATATAATAAAAGCAATGGCATTGATAAAGAGTAGTACATTTATTTTTGGTTTCTAGAGAGCTTGTGGCCGGTGTAAACAAGCAGCCAGGTAAATCGAATGGACTTTTGAGCCTTCTGTGAAAGACGTTCCCTCACGTTACAGAGGGTTCCATGTATATTATATACATGGATCAAAGTGACTCAAGCATTTGAGTAATTAGGGTGGCAACGCGGACCATTCGTCCCTATTTTTTTAGGGATGAAGGGTCTTTTTTGTGTTTATTTTCTGTCAATCATGTTGAACTTATATGAAAGAAACACTCCTTTTACCCGATCGTCCATTTAATAATTGCCTTTATCAGCCAACAATAAGGAGGAAGGTTAATGAAAACTATTTTTTCTGGCATCCAGCCTAGCGGCACAATTACACTTGGTAATTATATAGGTGCATTGAAGCAATTTGTTGAATTGCAAAATGAGTATAATTGTTATTTTTGTATTGTTGACCAGCATGCCATCACTGTTCCGCAGGACAAACTTGAATTAAGAAAAAACATCCGCAGCCTTGCAGCACTATATATAGCGGTTGGGATTGATCCTGAGAAGGCAACCCTTTTTATACAGTCTGAGGTTCCTGCCCATGCTCAAGCGGGATGGATGATGCAATGTATTTCATATATCGGCGAGCTTGAAAGGATGACTCAATTTAAGGATAAATCTGCAGGCAAAGATGCTGTATCCGCAGCTCTTTTAACATATCCGCCTTTAATGGTAGCAGATATTTTGTTATATAATACAGATCTCGTTCCTGTTGGCGAAGATCAAAAACAGCATATCGAATTGACGCGGGATTTGGCAGAAAGATTTAATAAAAAGTATAACGATATCTTTACAATTCCAGATGTACGTATTCCTAAAGTAGGTGCACGAATTATGTCACTGCAAGAACCTACAAAGAAAATGAGCAAATCTGACCCTAACACAAAAGCATCGATTCGTTTGCTTGATGATCTAAAGCAAATTGAGAAAAAAATTAAAAGTGCTGTTACTGATTCAGAAGGCATTGTAAAATACGATAAAGAAAACAAGCCAGGTGTTTCTAATCTTCTTTCTATTTATTCGATTTTCTCTGGTAAAGAGATTAGAGAAATTGAAAAGATGTATGAAGGAAAAGGATATGGTGATTTTAAAGCTGATTTAGCACAAGTTGTTATAAATGAAATCCAGCCAATACAGGAAAAATATACAGAGCTTATGCAATCAAGCGAGCTTGATGAAATCCTTGACCGGGGTGCTGAAAAAGCACAGGCTGTCGCAAATAAGATGCTGAAGAAAATGGAAAATGCGATGGGGCTGGGAAGAAAAAGACGGTAATTTGATTAATTTGGCTTTTTAGATAAAAAAATCTATCACATAAGTGATAGATTTTTTTATCTTCTTGATTTTGGATTCAGTGCATCCTTTAGCCCTTCACCAATAAAGTTTATAGAGAGAATAACTAATGTAATAGCTGTAGCAGGTGGGACCCACATCCAAATTTTATTCCGCAATACATCTGAATTCCGCGCTTCTGCAAGCATATTCCCCCAACTTGGCGTATCAGCAGGAACTCCAAAACCTAAAAAGCTAAGGGCTGATTCTACGACTATCATGGCAGCCATTGTTAAGGTAGCATGTACAATAATTGCAGAGGCAACATTCGGCAATAGATGCTTAATAATTATTTTCGATGGTCTACACCCTATTGATTCAGCTGCAAGAATATACTCATTTTCTTTTTCTGCGAGGATTCTGCTCCGTACAATCCGAGCAACTCCCCCCCAATTCAAAACAGAAATGACTATAATTAGTGTCCAAAGACCTGAAACTTTCCCTACAAGAATTGTATTTAATACGATGACAAATACTAAAAATGGGAAAGTTAATACAAAATCTGTAAAACGCATTAAAATCTGGTCAATTTTGCCTCCGTAGTATCCAGAAATAGAGCCTACAATTGTTCCAAACAAAACAATTAAAAACATACAAGATAATCCAATGGTTAAAGATGCTCGTCCAGCATACATCATTCGTGTAAATACATCCCGGCCATTCGTGTCTGTCCCTAACCAGTTTTCACTTGAGGGTTCCTTACTTATATTCATGAAATCTACCCTGACAATATCCTTTGTTGTAATATAGGGAGCCAAAAATGACAGGATAATAACTGTAATTAAGAATACTAAGCTAATCATCGCTAATTTATTTTTAAAGAACTTTCTTCTTGCAATCACCCATGGAGAGGGACTTTTTTGTGGTGCATTCGGTGCAGGAAGATTTTTGTCTGTAACGATTTCCATAATACCCCTCCTTAATTCAACCTAATACGTGGATCTACTACACCATATAATAAATCTGCTATTAGATTTCCCAAAAGTGTTAAAAAAGAAAGTAACATTGTTATCGACATCATTACTGCATAATCTCTTCTATTAACTGATTCTAAAAATAGCTGCCCAATCCCTGGATATGTAAAAATCGTTTCAGTTATAACTGCGCCGCTTATTAATGTAGCAACATCAAAACCAAGAAATGTAACTAATGGAATAATCGAATTTCTTAAAATATGCTTATTATAAATCTTTGATTCTCTTGTTCCTTTCGCCCTTGCCGTTCTTACAAAATCTTTTCTGCTGTTATCAATAATATCATTTCGCAAAAATTGAGTGTATGAAGCAGTCCCCATTAATCCTAGTACTAATGCTGGCAATAGCACATGCTGCATTTTACTTAAGAAATATTCCCAAGTTCCTTCTTCCACACCGATTGCAACTGATCCGCTAAAAGGAAACCAGCCTAATTGGAATGAGAAGAAGTAAATAGCAACGATCCCAGCAACAAATGACGGAATTGCTAGAGCTAAATAATTATAGCCGGCTATTAAATTATCCCCTATTGTAAATGGCTTTCTGCCAGCATACATTCCCATAATAAAGGAAAAAATATACGTTAAAATCAAGGAAGTAATAGCTAAAAATAAAGTGTTAGGGATACGTTGTGCAATAATTTCTGAAGCGGGCTTTTTATAGACAGTTGATTTTCCAAAATCTCCTTGAACAAAATCAGAAATCCATCTTCCATACTGCACAAGAATGGGGTCATTATAACCTAATTTTTCTCGCATCTCAGCAATATACTCTGGATTTGTGTTTGATGGATCGATTTCGCCCGCAAATGGATCCCCAGGCATCATTTTTGCTAGGGTAAACACCACAACGGATATAAGGAGTAATAATGGAATCATGCCAAGAATTCTTCGAAGTGAGTATTGTAGCATGTGAAGTCTCCTTATCAATAAAATTTTACTGTCAATCAATGGCCCCCTATAGTGGGGGCCACTATTGATTGATAGTAATTTTATCGGTTTCTCTCTGTAGATTCCCCACCCAGCTAGGCAAAAGTTAGGGGCTTAACAGCTTATAAACCTTTAGTACTTATTACGATTATTCAGCGATATGCCATTTATGGACATCTGTTTGGAAGCCAACAGCATTAATGTGTACGCCTTGTAAACGTTTATTAATACCATATAGATCTAGGTTTTCCCATAAAGGAAGTGCAGGCATTTCCTCATTGAAATATTTTTGCCAATCAATATACACTTGTTTACGGTACTCTTTATCGAATGATTTTTCACTTAATCCTTCATCTAGCAATCTTTGATTTTCATCATCTACCCAACGTCCATAGTTCCACTCCGCATTGTTAGCCCATAAACCAGACGGGTCTGGATCAGCGCCAGTGCTCCATGATCCGAAGAATGCTTCTAATGCAGCATCATCATTATCTTTCATTTCATTGTATAGGTTAAACTCTACTAAAGCGCCTGTTGCTAATTCTGTCTTAACACCGATATCATTCCAAGCTTGAACAATTGCTTGTGAACGGCCTTCAAAAGCAGCTGGTCCAGCATAGTGACCGAATGAAATACTGAACGGTTTACCTTCAGGATCTTCTACAAATCCATCTCCATCCTTGTCAACATAACCAGCAGATGCCAATAGTTCTTTTGCTTTATCTTGGTTAAACTCATATGGATTTAATTCTGACTCTGGAGCAGCAGTCCAGAAAGTACGAGGAATAACAGTATTTGCAACTTCTGCTTTTCCTTCTAAGAACGCATTAATCATCGCTGGACGATCGATTGCATAAAGTAATGCTTGACGCAATTCTTTTGATTTGAATTTGTCAAAGTCGTCTACATTTGTAAGTGTAGCTTTATCACGATGTCCAAAACGCAAACCGATATAAGAATATGAAACTCCAGTCGTTTCTTCAATACGGACATGTTCTAACGCTGAAAGTTCCTTAACAGATTGTGGATTAATATCCATGATATCAATTTCACCATTTTGGAATGCACCTGTAGCTAAAGATGGATCGATAACTTTCACAATTACTCCATCTAGCATTGGCTTTCCTTGCCAGTAATCATCAAAACGTTCTAATTCTGTATACTCACCAGCAACAACTTTTTTCACTTTGAAAGGTCCAAGACCTACTGGGTTTACACGTACTTGATCTGATTCACCTAAATCTTTTACAGCAATTCCTTCATAATGCTTCTTAGGCATTGGGTTTGACCATAGGTTTTCAAGGTTATTGATTTTCACAGCTTCAAATGTAATTTTTACTGTATAAGGATCAACAACTTCGATTCCCTCGATTTTGTCTGCCTTTCCTTCTTTCTTAGCCTTTGCACCTTTGATGCCTTCAACATAATTGTAGCGAGGGCCATCATAATCAGGATGAGCTAATGTTTCAAGCGCAAATACCCAGTCATCTACAGTTAATTCTTCTCCGTTATGCCATTTCACACCTTTTTTAAATGAGAAAGTATACGTTAATTTATCTTCACTAATTTCCCATGTTGCTAAAAGAGGTACATATTCTAAATCATCATTTACTGTGTAAATGCCTTCGGTAGTAAATCCTTGAATATTACTATCAACAATACTTCCAGCATATGCAGGATCATAAACACCTTCTGGAGCTTGGTCTGTTCCATAAGTAATGATTCCACCTTCTGTAGCTTCTGCTGGTTCCTCTGTTGCTGGTTCTTTGTCTTTATCTTTCTCAGGTTCTTTCTCGGTTGTAGTCGTTTTGCCGGAACATGCTGCTAGAAATAAGGAAACGACTAGCATAAGCACGACAGTCCATAAAGCTGACTTTTTCATTAAAATACCCCCTTGTTTTTGAAAATTACAAAAATATTTCTTGCAAAAATACCAATTAGTACAGATGACAAGCTACTCTATGTCCGGGATTCACCTCCTTTAATACCGGCTTCTCTGTTGTACATGATTCCATCGCGTGTGGGCACCTTGGATGAAAAGGACAACCGCTTGGAGGATTAACAGGACTTGGGACATCACCTTGCAGAACAATACGTTCACTTTTTTTCCTAGGATCAGGCACAGGAATGGCAGAAATTAGAGCTTGTGTATATGGATGCATTGGTTCAGCATAAATATTTTCCTTGTCCGCAATTTCTACGATGTTCCCTAAGTACATAACTCCTATACGGTCACTCATATGTTTAACAACACTTAAATCATGCGCTATGAATAAAAATGTTAAATCAAATTCATCTTGTAATTCTTTTAATAGATTAAGAACCTGGGATTGAACTGAAACATCCAGGGCAGAAACTGGCTCATCAGCAATAATTAACTTTGGCCTTAGAGCTAAAGCACGCGCAATTCCAATTCTTTGACGCTGCCCGCCTGAAAACTCATGTGCATATTTATAATAAGCATCTTCAGGCAAACCGACCTTTTTCAATAAATCCATTACCTCATTTTTAAGTGACTTTTGAGATTTATTAGAAAAGTTTCGAATCGGCTCAGAAATTACATCACCAACCATCTGCATTGGATTTAGCGATGCATAAGGGTCCTGGAAAACCATTTGCATATCTTTTCTAATTTCACGTAAGGATTTGCCTCTTAAACTAGTAATATCTTTCCCTTCAAAAAGAATCTGTCCATCAGTTGGTTCTAATAATCTAAGGATCGTCCGGCCGGTTGTCGATTTTCCGCATCCAGATTCTCCGACTAATCCAAGGGTCTCTCCATTTTTGATTTCAAATGATACATCATCTACAGCTTTAACATGTGCAACAGTTTTTCTAAGGAATCCGCCTTTAATTGGATAATAGGTTTTCAGATTTTTTATTTCTAATAAATTACTTTTTTCTTTTTTAAGTGTAGTGTTACTCACGTTGTCACCTCACACTTTCTTTAGGATAACTACTTTCAAATAACAAACAGGATACCTCATGCCCCTCTTCAAATTTGGCTAGCTGAGGAATAACCGTTTTACATTCTGGCTTAGCTGAAGGACATCTATCTGCAAACCTGCATCCAATTGTTGGCATATTTTTTAAGGATGGAACAATCCCTTGAATCGTCGCTAGCTGTCCAACTTCTTCATCTATTCTTGGAATAGAAGCCATTAATAATTTTGTGTAAGGATGCTGAGGATTATGAAACAGACTATCAACATCAGTTCGCTCTACTATTTTCCCAGCGTACATAACTATTACCTCATCACACATCTCAGCAACAACCCCTAGATCATGTGTAATTAAGATAATGGACATATCATTTTTCTCTTGAATACTTTTGAGAAGCTCAAGGATTTGTGCTTGGACCGTCACATCTAGAGCGGTAGTAGGTTCATCAGCAATGAGAAGCTTCGGCTGGCATGCAATAGCAATAGCAATCATGACCCTCTGTCTCATTCCACCTGATAGTTGATGCGGATATTCATCTACTATTTTTTCAGGTCTTGAAATGCCAACACTCTTTAAAAGCTGGATAGCCATATCTCTTGCAGCCTTTTTCGAAAGATCTCCATGATTCAGCATGATTTCAGTTAATTGAGACCCAATAGTAAATACTGGATTCAAAGATGTCATCGGTTCCTGAAAAATCATACTAATATCTTTTCCTCTAATCTTATTCATCTCATCATCTGTTAGCCCTTCAAGTTTTTTCCCTTGGAAAATAACTTCACCATTGGTAATTTTACCAATTCCTTTTGGAAGCAGTTTCATAACAGAAAGAGACAATACACTTTTCCCACAGCCAGATTCGCCAACTATTCCAACAATCTGGCGAGGCTTTACTGAAAATGAAACATCATCTACTGCATGATAGAGAGCACCATCTATATCGAAGCCTGTCTTAAGATTTTTTACTTCGAGCATTGAATTCATTTAACCACACCTTTTTGAACGAATATTATGTAAATAAACTCTATTAGTAATACATTAAAGATTACTAATTTTCCATTAATTAAATACCTAATTTTTCTTAATATTATTACAATTATTTCATTATTGCAATATAAATTTAATTTAAAATTGCGAAAATAATTATTCTTTGGAATTAATAATTTAATAAATATTTTTCTAGTTATGTAATAAACTAGGTTGTTATTGGTGGGGAGTTTTCAAGTATCACCCCATTATTTTTTAAGCTTTGGCGGATACTTGCTTTATTTGCACTCATTTTTTTTGTAATTTGCATTTCTATTGTCTTTCCATCTTTCGTTGTCAGAATCAATTTATCTTCAACAGTTACCCTTTGTTTTTTAAGAAAGGTTTGTTCAGCTTTATCAATTTCATCCCAGCTTATAAATTCTTCTGAGAAACTAAATAGATTGTTTTTATAGATTCCTTTTGAGTTCATATAATAATAGTTATCGACACAAAGGATCATAACAATTACAGCAGCCAACAAAGATAATATGACAATAATTCCTTTAACTGTTTTCTTAGCTTTGCTTTTAGGTATGAATAGAACATTAATAAGCAAGATGGCAGATACAGAAATCAAAGCTGCACAAAAAGTTAAATATGTACTCATCGAAGCTTCAAAAAACCATATATCATTTGGCCGATATAAAAGTTCCTGGATTGGATATAAAATAATAAAAGGTACTACAAAGCTTGAAAGGAATGTAATAACAATTAGGACCACCTGGAATTGACTGGTGTCTGTATTTTTCTTTCTAGTAACTGTATAACTTGTCATAATAAATATTACCAACTCCTCCAATTAATTACAAAATTGAATATTCTAAATTTAATGTAAAACATAATTGAAAGAAAAGCAAATGCATCATTTGTTTTCAACAAACTACTGAGGAGGAAGTCCCTATTATTTTCTTGCCAAAATAATAAAAGCCAATTCTATTTGTTATAGAATTGGCAAGCAATCCCTTATTTAATGAATTCCATTTACTGCAGATTAATTTACCTTCGGACCATGTTCCATTTCCCATAGCTTTTCAAAAAATGGCTGTCCTTTAATGAGATTTTCACAAAACTTTTCATGCTTGCTTGTCCATCCATATTTACTTTGTTCAAACAATTGGAGCCAGGCATGGTCAAAATCCATTTGCTGAATTTCCGAATAATATTCCGGGCTCCATTCTGTAAACCAATACCTTACCTCTGCAACATTTTTCGAAGAGTATAATTGATCAAGTGCCATAAACATTAATTGCTTTAGCTGTCTTTCTTTTCTAGTCAGCCCATTCATCAGTTCAGGCGATGGCGAAAGAATATGAAAGTCCTTTAATGCCCGTTGATCATTGAAAGAATAAGTTATCGGATCATGATTATCTAACATTTCGTATGCTAACTGTTCTTGCCGAGGAATGAGGCGGCTCTTACGAATAGGGATGTTGTAACCAATCGTATCAACTGCTAAGATACCCATGCCATCTGATACAACAAAACAATATTCTAATTGAACTCTTTCATGATTTTTTCGTAAATACGCTTTTTGATAAATATCATCCAATAGTTGTTGAGGCAGCTCTGATAGATCATTTTCAATGTAATTAAATAAAATGGGATCAATTTTCAATAACGGCACTTGGTCAAGTAATTCAACGCCATCATCTTTACGCCATTCATGAAAGTGGCAAACATTGTAACCATTTTCTTCACCTTCAAACCAGTTCACCCAAACGTCATGAAGATATAACATCTTTTAACCCCCACTTTTACAAAATGTTTACCAATAAGTATGGGCAAAAGACAGTAAATTTATTCCTAAATTAGCAAATGGATTAACAGAGACTATGAATGAAACCGCAAAATAAAATGCTCTGAGGGCAAAAAAAACGATTCTTCCATTCGAAGATTCTTTTCTTTATAATAGCTTGAAACAATCTCAAATCCTGCTGCATATCCAATCATTTTAGGATAATCTTTAAAACCGTATAATATTTCATCATGAAGCTTTTCATTCTTTGTAACATGCAGCTCTTTACTTAAAAACTTCTCCCAATAACTATCAATTTCTTCTCGAGTATAATAATCACACCATTTTCCCCGATAGTTTTCTCCACAGCAGTGAGCGACTGCATACTCGGCAAGCCCTTCTAAAACAATGGAATCTAATAATGTAAAATCTTTTAAATGTTTTTTCTGTCTGTTTAATCTGCAAGTATGGTGGTATTCATGAACAAAAAGTGCTTCAATTTCTTTTTCATCCGTTAGCGGGGGAATAAAAAGAAACAGCTTATCCTTGAATGCTACCCCTGATTTTTCACTTTTCCCGATATAGAATAAACTGCTGTTAGCTGCCGCAGGAAATATATATATAGGGATATCTGGCCCCTTCCACTTTTTTCTATACTTTTTAAAAATCCTTTCAGTAATATCCCAGCATTTTAACTGTACTAAGTTTTTATAATCTTCATATGTTTTTCGATTTGGCCTATACATGCCAAAGCTCATCAAATAATTATAAATGTTATGCGGTTTCTTTTCCCCAAAGGTTTCCATAAACTCTTGACAAATTTTCACTGGATCATTAAAGTCTTTTTCCAGCCAATTATCTGTTCTAATTACCCCCACATTCTCACCCGACCTATTTTAGAATATCCGCTATGATATAGTTTATGATTTAAGGGTTCATTTGTTTAATTGAAAAGGCTTAAGCAAATTGCCAGTGCAAATTTTTCGTTCCCACTAAACACTTTAATCCGCTTCTACGGGCACATAAACTGCTCTTTCGTTCCCGTTAAACACTTTAACCCGCTCCTGCGGGCACATAAACTGCTCTTTCGTTCCCTTTAAACACTTTAATCCGCTTCTACGGGCACATAAACTGCTCTTTCGTTCCCGCTAAACACTATAATCCGCTTCTGCGGGCACATAAACTGCTCTTTCGTTCCCGTTAAACACTAAAAAAGACCAAATCAATATGATTTGGTCTTTAATAATTACTCGTATTTTTTAAAAGCGATTGTTGCGTTATGTCCGCCGAAGCCTAATGAGTTACTGATGACAGCTTTGATTTCCTTTTTCCTCGATTTATTTGGCACATAATCTAAGTCACACTCAGGGTCTGGTGTTTCATAGTTAATTGTTGGAGGCAGTACGCCATCCTGTATTGACTTAACCGCGAAAATTGCCTCAATTCCGCCAGCTGCGCCAAGAAGGTGTCCAGTCATCGATTTTGTTGAGCTAATAGCCAATTTATAAGCATGCTCACCAAAAACTTCTTTTATCGCTAATGTTTCGAATTTGTCATTATAATCAGTACTCGTACCATGCGCATTAATATAGTCAATATCCTCCGGCTTTAGCCCGCCATCTTCAATCGCCATTTTCATCGCTCTAGCCCCGCCTTCTCCAGCTGGTGCAGGTGCTGTAATATGGTAAGCATCACCAGTTGCGCCATAGCCGATGATTTCAGCATAAATATGTGCGCCTCGTGCTAATGCATGCTCTAATTCTTCTAGTACGACAATACCTGCTCCCTCACCAATGACAAATCCATCGCGATTTTTATCAAATGGACGGCTTGCCGTCTTTGGATCAGGATTTGTTGAAAGAGCAGTATTTGCGCAAAAGCCTGCTACCGACATTCTTGTAATTGGTGCCTCTGCTCCGCCTGTAATCATTGCATCTGCATCTCCACGCTGAATTACCTTAAATGCATCACCAATTGAGTTTGTACCTGTAGCACATGCTGTTACAGTACAAGAATTAAATCCTTTTGCTCCTAAAGTAATCGATACTTGACCCGTTGCCATATCCGGAATCATCATCGGAACAAAGAAAGGACTAACTCTTCTATATCCACGATTTAGAAAGGTTTCGAATTGATTTTCAAAAGTTTCCATTCCGCCAATTCCAGATCCAATCCATACTCCAACTCGGTGTGCATTTTCATCATTGATGGACAGATTTGCATCTTTTACAGCCATCAAAGAAGCAGCAATTGCATAATGAGTGAAGCGATCCATTTTTCTGGCATCCTTCTTTTCAATAAAATCTTCAATATTGAAATCTTTTACCTCAGCCGCAACCTTAGCAGGATATTCATCCGCATTAACCCTTGTTAAAGGTCCAACACCAGATACGCCCGCTAATATATTTTTCCATGTCGTTTCTACATCATTTCCAAGTGGTGTCACAGCGCCAATTCCTGTAACAACAACTCTTTTTTTATCCATTTTATCGAATCTCCTTTATTAGAAAAAATTTATCGGTCTTACAAAATGTATGAACATCTGAAGAAATTTTTTAACGTCCCCAGCGAAGCGCAATCGCTCCCCAAGTTAAACCTCCGCCAAAACCAACCATAACAATTAAATCATCATCCTTCACTCTTCCAGCTTCTAATTCTTCTGCTAAAGCAATAGGAATGGAAGCGGAGGAAGTATTTCCATATTTATGAACAGTTTTTGACATTTTCTCTTCAGGCAATTCAAGGCGTTGTCTAGATGCCTCCATAATACGGATATTTGCCTGATGCGGGATTAGCAGATCGACGTCTGCTTTAGACAAACCTGCTTTCTCTAATACTTTTACACTGCTTTCTCCCATTTGTCTAACAGCAAACTTAAAAACCTCACGCCCATTCATAACAATATAATCTTCTTGATATAAATGCTTTCCGCCACTCCCATCTGCTCCAAGGTCAAATGACAGAATTCCTCTTCCTGCTGAAACTGGGCCAAGAACAACAGCACCGGCACCATCGCCAAATAATACAGCTGTATTCCTGTCTTGCCAATCAGTAATTTTTGAAAGCTTCTCAACACCTACTACTAAAATATGCTTATATGAACCACTTTCAATAAATTGTTTTGCTGTTATCATACCATACATGAAGCCAGCACATGCTGCACTTACATCCATTGCTGCTGCATTTACTGCTCCAAGTCTTTCTTGAAGCATCGTTGCCACAGATGGAAATGGCCGGTCAGGAGTCACTGTTGCAACGATAATCATACCAATTTCTTCTGCAGGAATATTCGCATGAGCAATCGCATTTTTCGCTGCCTCATAAGCAAGGTCAGATGTATCTGTATCATCACCCGCTATTCGTCTTTCCTCAATACCTGTTCTTGTTCTGATCCATTCATCTGATGTATCTACCATTTTTTCAAGATCTGCATTAGTCAGTATTTTTTCTGGAAGGCATCTTCCAATCCCAATAATTCCTGCATTCATCCATCCCACGCTCCTTTTTTATGTTTCATTTTATTCATATTAAGTTCTATTTATTTTATTATCAATTATTATGACTTGGTACTAATTTTATCAAATGTACACGTAAATAATCAAGAAATATATTAGATCTCCGAGAATTACTAAGGACACCCATCTATACGGCAGTAATAAATTTTCATAAGCTAATATACATAAGTCTAATGGAGGTTGGGGAGATATGGAGGAAAAGAACCAGAAGCATTTGGCTGCAGAAGCAGATCCGCTCACTAGCTTTATGTTCGGAAAGAGCAAATACAGAAGAACAACAGAAGAAATAAATGATATAGAGAAAAATGAGTCACAAGATTTCGATCATGCATTTATAAGGAAAAGAGAAAGAGATTGGCTATTTGGAATAAAAGTAGATGCTGTGGAGGAAAAGAAAAAGGATCTTGGGGCCTTAGCTTTTCTAAACAGAATTAACCTGGGAGAACTTATCGAAAACATTGAAATTCTAGTTGATTCAGCTGATCAATTAAAACCCTTATACAAAAAGGCGACTCCCCTAATTAGCCATTTTTTAAAGAAATCATAAAAAAGCCGGCTTCTTTATCAAAGCCGGTTTTTTAGTTATTCCATTTCTTTAAAAGCGTCTGCTTTTCCCATTTCATACGCTTCATTCATAACCTTTGTAAACAAGTTCATGAATGGCTGAATCATTTCTAATGAAAGCTCAATTCCAGCTTCATCTAATTGCTGCTTTGCTTCTGGTATGTATTTCATTGCGATTTGCATAAATTCTAATGTTTTATCTGTTGGTTGCATTGATTTTTTCCTCCAAGCGTTATTTGGGGACGGAGTTCTGAGTACCCCTGTCCCTATTCATTAGGCAATCTTCCGGTTTTCTTATACTTTTCAATTGCAGCATTAATTAACTCAATATATTCTTTGTCTACATTTGGGCTGAACTTGCCTAGTGTGATCACATCATCTTGAAAATCAAAAGAAAGGTTCCCAGATTTTAGCTTCCCATCATTAAATTTCTCAGCTACTAATTCATATAGTACATCAACATGCTGAACTGTACTTGTTAATACGGCTGATTCCCCAAGGTCAGACTGATCAGAAATATATCCAATTGCATAATGCCCTTTTTCTTTCACCTTTTCAATGACTGGAACATTGTATCCATCGCCTGCAGGATAAATAACATCTGCATTCTTGGCAAAAATTCTATCCAAGCTTTGAAATGCTTGCGTGCCATCGTCCCAGTTGCCAACATACTCAATAATCACTTTGACATTTTCATTTTCATAATTAGCACCTTCATAGAAGCCCTCTATTTCAGGCTGCCACTCATATGCGGCAATTATTCCAATCGTATCCGTTTTTGTCATATGCCCAGCAATCATTCCCCCAAAAAACCCCATCGCATAAGCTTCAAAATTTAAGCTTGTTGTGTTGGAATTTTCAGCGTCGCCATTAAAACTTACAAAATGAATATGTGGGTATTTTTTCGAGATTTTATTAAAATACTCAGAATACTCATTTCCATGACCAAATATAATGTTAACCCCTTTTTGATCGAACTCTTTAACTGCACGTTCCACAACCATTTGGGAGTTCATGCCCTCTTTATAGTAAACTTCAATATCATGATGGGACTGTATCTTTAGCATTCCCTTATAGCCCTTTGTGCCCCAAACTTGATCATTTATCGTATCCGGGACTAACAAACCAGCTTTTTTAAGATTTCCCGCAGACATTGCTTGTCCGCAAGAGGCCAATAAAAGAAGGCATAAAAAGATCATCCCAAAACGCATTATCATTTTATGCATCTTCCATTACTCCGCCTCTCTTTAATAGCCACATCCATATTTCCCTCTTTCTATCTATCCTGAAAAATACCCGACTATTTTTATTCTACCCTTTACAGATAAGAATTGAAAAGTGTTTTTTCCGATACCTAGCTAGAATCCGCCTTCTATTAGGTCTTTTATGGATCCTTTTTGTATATCAGCATCCCTTGAAAAATAAAGATAATGATAATCACTAGCCTTCACATTTTGAATCATATTGTAAAATTGTTTATTAGAAGATTCATCGCCCTCAATTGGGAGGAGGCAAATTACTTTTGACTCTGTATCCTTTATTTTTTTTTCATTATGGACAAGAAACTTTTCTAGGTACGTGCTTATTTCCAGAGAATGATTGGGGTTACGCAGATATAAATAATTGAAATCAATAATAATTAATGACTGTTCTTGAATCTCCGTGAAAGAGTTACCTTCTTTCTGAAGCACTTCTTGAAAATTAGCATTTCTGCCTATTTCCATTCGTTTTTCCTCAAGTAGTTCCTCATCCATATCCTTATAATGAATGCCTGTTACTTCGTATCCCGCCTCCAATAAGGAACTGCAAAAGTAAAACCCTAAATTTTCGTATGTCCCTATTACTATTGCCCTGTCCATTTCTAAGCCTCCCCATTTTCTTAGTGTATCCTATGCTAATAAACTATTAATTATTTCCTTTAAATTAAATTAGGCTAGGATTATAAAAATCTTTCATTTTTTTTCAAAAAATAAACGATTTGACTGCCAATTCCTTGTCTTTTTTCGGGTAGGACATAGCAAATTGAAAGGGGCGATTCCTTTTCTCTCCAATTAACAGTGAGACTTTTCAATAGATTTGCTTGTTTATATGCGCGCCGGTCAGATAATATTTGAATAACCTTTAAAGGGATCGGATCATTTTCAATTAAAGCATTCGTGCTTACCTGCTTAATTTTAGCTTCTACTTGCTTCATTTCAGCACCAAATGAATCGGATAATTCCTTTAATAATTTTTTGTAAAAAAATTTATGTTCTTTTTCAAGTTCTAAATGATGTTGAAGGGAAACGATAGGATTAATCAATACACAAGTTCGTATTTGACTGGGACCCATCTCATTCATAAGCCTAAGAGCGATTAATGCGCCCATCCCTTCAGCTATAATGTGTATTTTCCCATTTATAATTTCTGTACGGATAATGTGCTCATATAATCTTCTTGCAAGATTGACGGCTTTATCATTACCCCAGTTCTTTCCGTAAAGGTTTGAATAAAAAATCGTATACCCTTCTTCTTTAAATCGGTTTAGTAAGACAGACTTCCCCTCGTTCTGTGTCCAAAAACTGCTTTCGGCATTAACAAAATTTCTTTCATCACCAATTACAAGGATACCGAAACCACTAGGCTTTTCGGGATAATGAATCATGTTCCATTCGGTATCCAGTTGAAAGTTTCGGCTTTCCATTTTACTATCTCCTTTCCTATGATCGTTCCTAATAATGTATGAAACCTCACATAAAATGATAGGGGGTTTGCCTATTGTTTGTAGTCAAATATCATTAAAGGAAAAGTATTACTTAATTTTGCGGTTGTTTCGAATTTATTGGGATATTAACGTTTATTAATTATTTGGCTTATGGTAATATGAAAAGGGATTTTAAAATGTAAGAGGTGAATACATTGAGATTCTTTTGGACTTTTTTCTGGACATTTCTTCTTGTGCAAATGATTAATTATGTTGTTAGTTCCATGATCGGTACTGCATTCAACTTGAAAACCGGTTCCATTCTTGCAGTAGCTGCAACAATTTTAATTTTCATCGTCGCTTCCATTATTCCTGAAGGACCGAGTGAAAAAGAAGCAATTCATTAGAAATTAGTCATCCTGGCAATCGTCAGGATGACTTTTTTTCGCATCTATTTAATCTCCAATGTAATATCTTTGTTTTCATTTGAAATCGTCACTTGGCTATGTTCTTTGATTTGCCCGGCGATTATTTTCTTAGCTAGTAAAGTTTCAACGTTCCGCTGAATAAAACGTTTTAATGGCCGTGCGCCATAAACGGGATCAAAGCCGTTTTCTGCAATATATTCTTTTGCACTTTCGTTTATACTAAGCTGAATATGCTGATCGGATAATCTTTCCTGCAGCTCTTTAATTAGTTTGGAAACAATCGCTTTAATTTCTGCCAACGCTAATGGTTTAAATAATGTAATTTCATCCACCCGATTTAAGAACTCTGGACGGAAATGTCCTCTAAGTGTGCTCATCACTTTATTCCGTGTTTCTTCATTAATAATGTCATCTATTTTCCCTTCAACGCGTTCCAGTAAAAACTGTGAACCTATATTCGAGGTCATAATGATTACAGTATTTTTAAAATCAACTGTCCGCCCCTGTGAATCCGTGATTCTTCCATCATCAAGCATTTGCAGAAGGATGTTAAAAACTTCTGGGTGAGCTTTTTCAATTTCATCAAGCAAAATAACAGAATATGGCTTTCTTCTTACTGCTTCCGTCAACTGTCCGCCCTCTTCATATCCTACATACCCAGGTGGTGCACCAATTAATCTTGAAACAGCATGTTTTTCCATATACTCTGACATATCTATCCGAATGATTTGCTCTTCACTATCAAATAATGATTGTGCAAGCGCCTTGGCAAGCTCTGTTTTCCCAACACCTGTAGGTCCGAGGAAAATAAACGAACCAATGGGACGATTCGGATCCTTTATTCCAGCTCTTGCACGTAGTACAGCATCAGAAACAAGCCCGACAGCTTCATCCTGCCCAACGACTCTTTCTCGCAAAATATTTTCAAGCCGAAGCAGTTTTTCCCTTTCACCTTCCACAAGCTTTGCTACTGGGATTCCTGTCCATCTTGCAACAATCCCTGCTATTTCCTCTTCTGTAACCTCTTCTCTTAATAATCGGTCCCCCTCACTGCGATTTACATCTATTTCCAGTTGTTTCAATTCCTTTTCGTGCTCGGGAATTTTTCCGTGGCGAAGCTCTGCTGCCTTGTTAAGATCATAGTTATTTTCAGCATCCTGAAGTTCATGACGCAATTTTTCGAGCATCTCTCTTTTATGCTGAATCCGCAGTATTCCTTCTTTTTCAAGTTCCCATTTTGCCTTCATAGCATGTGCGCGGTCCTTCAGTTCCGCTAGTTCCTTTTGTAAGGATAAAAGCCTTGCTTGGCTTGCCTCATCATTTTCTTTTCTTAAGGCGGCTTCCTCAATTTCGAGCTGCATGACACGCCGTGTTACCTCATCTAATTCTGAAGGCATGGAATCAATCTCCGTACGGATCATCGCACATGCCTCATCCACTAAATCAATTGCTTTATCTGGAAGGAAGCGATCTGAAATATACCTGTCAGACAAAGTGACG
The DNA here is from genome assembly GCF_900199725.1 of Cytobacillus massiliigabonensis. Classification (GTDB taxonomy): domain Bacteria; phylum Bacillota; class Bacilli; order Bacillales; family Cytobacillaceae; genus Cytobacillus; species Cytobacillus massiliigabonensis. The sequence continues at coordinate 555,774 of NZ_LT904902.1, forward strand.
GCAGCTACAAGTGCACGATCATGAATATTAACTCCATGGTGGACTTCGTAGCGTTCCTTCAAACCTCTTAATATAGAAATTGAATCTTCTACATTCGGTTCTTGCACAAGCACCTGCTGAAAGCGACGTTCGAGTGCAGGGTCCTTTTCAATGTATTTGCGGTGTTCATCAAGGGTTGTCGCTCCAATACAATGCAATTCACCCCTTGCAAGCATCGGCTTTAGCATATTACCTGCATCCATTGCACCTTCTGTTTTTCCAGCGCCGACAATCGTATGGATCTCATCAATAAAAAGTAGAATGCCGCCTTCACTTTTCTTGATTTCATTTAAAACAGCCTTTAATCGCTCCTCAAATTCCCCTCTAAATTTCGCACCAGCAATTAAGGCACTCATATCAAGTGAAAAAATTGTTTTATTTTTTAACCCTTCAGGTACGTCTTTACGTACAATTCTTTGAGCTAAGCCTTCAACGATTGCTGTTTTCCCTACTCCAGGTTCACCTATTAGAACAGGATTGTTTTTCGTTTTCCTTGATAGAATACGAATGACATGTCTGATCTCACTATCTCTTCCAATAACTGGATCCAGTTTGCCAGCCTTAACTTCTGCCACAAGGTCTCTTCCATATTTCTTTAATGCATCGTATGCTGCTTCAGGATTTTGGGATGTCACTTTTTGATTCCCCCTTATTTCATTTATCGCAAGTTCTAGCTTTTTTCTATCAGCACCAGCATTTTTTAATACAGCTCCTGCATCTGATTGTCCTGAGGTAACAGATGCTAGCAGCAGATGCTCTACCGACATAAATTCATCTTCTAATTTTTTCATTTCAGATTCTGCATCTGTAAAAAGCCGCTGCAGTTTATTTGTAATGTATACCTTTCCCTGCTCGATGCCGCTGCCTGAAACTTGCGGCTTTTTACTTAATAGAACTTCGAGCTCCTTTATTATTTCTTCAACAGAAACCTCTGCCTTTTTAATGAATGAAACCATGAGACTATCCTCTTGTTTAAGAAGGGCCAAAAACAGATGAACCTCATCTACTTCTTGATGCTGTTCACGAATAGCCATTCCTTGTGCTGCCATAATTCCTTCTTGCATCCGCTCTGTCATTCGGTTTAAATCCATGACGACCTCCTTTTGACCATTTTTGACCTTTATTTTTATTATAATCCATATGTAAAGCCATCCACAAGGGATGGCTCATGTTAAAACCTATTTTCTTGTGAATTTTTTAGTACAGTTAATCTTTTTTAAGAAAGTATAACAAATTTCGATTTTGAGAACTGCTTCTAGCTCCAGCGACTAGCCTTATTGGACTTCCCTTCCTACGATAAGTCAAGCACAAATGCGCTATCGCTCTTCGTGTTTCATTTATCTCGTCGGGGGCGGTCCAGTCCATACAGGACTAAGCAAGGCGCTTCCGCTTTTCTTAATTACGGCTTTCTTTGATAGGTCCACACACGGTTATGATTGGAGTTTTCTGGGAATCGATCTCCTGCTCTTAACTTTAACATTTGTGGATTATTTACATTGCTTCCAGTCTCCCCAACCTCGATATACACACCATTATTGGGTGCCTTTTGTCCTGCTTTAAATTGGCGATTTTGTCCCACGACAAATACCTCCTTTGATTTCTCGAATCTTTTATATTATTTCCAATGAATATCTCCTCATAAGTGAATTTTTTTCCAATTATCACTAGTTATTATAGTATTTTCCTTTACAGAGCAGCATCTTTATAGTTAAATGAAGGTGGAATGAGACTTTTTCATTGGGGGATATTTAATAGTGGAAGATATTTTTGAACTGTTGAAATATTTATTTCTTGGACTTTTTCAAGGTATTACAGAACCGATCCCAATTTCATCAAGCGGACATTTAGAAATTGCTGAATACTTTTTTGGATTAGAAATAGAAGGATTGAGCTTTGCCTTATTAGTTAACACTGCTTCTTTGTTTGCGGTATTGTTTATTTATCGAGAAGATATAATGAGGCTAATTCGTAATGGACTTCGTTATTTGACAACAAAGGAAAAAAGTGCAGAAGCAGATTTTCGATTTATCATCTACTTAATCATTGGTACAATCCCTGCAGGTGTTATTGGCATATTATTTGAAGATTTTATAGATGAACACCTAGCAAGTATAAAAACCGTAGGTCTTACCCTTTTGATTACTGGTCTTGCTCTATGGCTTATCCGCAATTTGAGAGGAAGAAAAAATGATGCAGATCTTTCTTATAGAGATGCAATCATCGTTGGTCTCGCTCAGGCAGTTGCTTTAATACCTGGAATCAGCCGTTCTGGTGCAACGATTGTTGCTGCGATGGCTATTGGGATGAAACAAGAAACTGCGTTGAAATTTTCATTTCTCCTATATATACCAGTAAGTGTGGGCGGCATGATACTTGGATTTAGCGATATACTTAATGATAAAAATTTAGCATCTCTCGCCTTGCCTTACACGATTGCATTTATCGCTTCTTTAATTGCCTCCTATTTTTCTTTAAAATGGTTTATGAATATTATGGCTAAAGGAAATTTAAAGTATTTTGCGATCTACTGCTTCATCGTTGGTCCATTAGTCTTCTTTTTATCCTAATTAAACTTTTTAAGACCTTCTCGTTTGAGTTCGAGAAGGTCTTTTCTTTACAATATCTCAGACAGCAATGCTTTTTGAACATGAAGACGATTTCCTGCTTGCTGAAAAACGGCGGAATGAGGACCATCAATGATTTCTGCCGATACTTCTTCCCCTCTATGGGCAGGTAAACAGTGAAGGAAAACGAAATCTTTCTTCCCATATTGGACAAGCTCCTTATTCACTTGGAAGCTCGAAAACACTTTTTTCCTCTGATCATTTTCCTCTTCCTGTCCCATACTCGTCCAAACATCTGTATAAATAGCATCCGCTCCTTCTACAGCTTCCAAGGGATTATTCGTTATATCAATTTTTGCCCCACTTGCTTCAGCAAATTGCATTGCCAGTTTAGTAATGGCTGCATTTGGCTCATAGCCCGCTGGACTGGCAATTGTTATATCCATTCCTACCTTTGCAGAAGCAATCATTAAAGAGTGTGCGACATTGTTTCCATCCCCTATATAGCATAGCTTTTGCCCAGCAAATGTCCCTTTATTCTCTTGAATTGTTAATAGATCTGCTAAAGCCTGACATGGATGATAGAGATCCGTTAAACCATTAATGACAGGGATGGATGCATGAGAGCTGAGTTCTTTAATCGTTTGATGGGAAAACGTACGAATCATGATTGCATCTACATAATGAGAGAGCACCTTTGCCGTATCAGCGATAGATTCGCCTCTTCCAAGCTGCAGGTCATTGCTGTTTAAATATAATGCATGACCGCCAAGCTGCAGCATCCCCGCCTCAAATGAAACTCTTGTACGAGTGGATGATTTTTCAAAAATCATCCCTAATATTTTTCCATTTAATGGTTTGGGGTCTTCACCTGTATAAGAAGCATTTTTCATTTTTTGTGCTTTTGCTAAGATCCCTTTAATTACATCTGAGGAGAAATCAGCTAATGTCAAGAAATGTTTTCCCTTTATATTTAGTTGTTTTTCGGATGCATGAATCGAAATCATTAAATACGCACTTCCTTTAATGTAGAATTATCTATCCCATCTCCAAGCCAATCTTCAATCGATTGGACACTCCATTCCTCAACCATCAATCCTTCTAAAAATGCTTTTAGCGTTTCTTCTTCAGTAAATGTATATACTCTATTTTTTACAGCTTTCTCACGCAGCTTTATGTCCTTCATAGTATTATTAGTGCTGTATAGAGCAATGGTATCTTTCGTCAATTCCTCTGTAAAAATAAAATCTACTCCCGCTCTTTTAGCAATAGAATCAAGTTTACAATCGATTGAAGGATTTGAAATGACAACTTGTAATCTTTCCTCTTTTTTTAATCGCCCATGATAAAATGCCTTCTTAACTGCCTCTTCATACGTTGAAGCTAAAGCAATCCCTTCCCCAGTCGATTTCATTTCTGGTCCTGTTTTTGCATCAAGACCTTTTAAGGCATAGTTTGAAAAGACGGGATATTTCACACATGTAAATGAATGAATTTGACAATCGGGTATTTCATCATTCGACATTTGGTATTTCCCAAGCAATACTTTTGTCGCTATTTGTACGAGTGGAATACCGGTCACTTTACTTACAATCGGAACCGTTCTGCTTGCGCGAGGATTCACCTCTAAAACAAAAACTTCATCTCCATTAATAATAAATTGGATATTCATTAGACCTTTGTATTGAAGTTTTTGAACAATAGCCTTTCCATAGGCAATCATTTTTTTCTGGGTATATGTAGACAGATTTCTCGGAGGAAGAACGGACATACTATCCCCAGAATGAATGCCTGTTTTTTCGATATGCTCCATGATGGCAGGTACACAAATATGGTAACCATCCGCAGCTAAATCAAATTCTGCTTCCGTACCTTGGAAGAACTGGTCTACTAGGATTGGGTAAGGAGTTTCATTTTTTCGCAAATACATTTCAAATTCAGTCTGGCAGTTAATGATCTCCATCCCCTTTCCCCCAATGACAAAGGAAGGACGGATCAAAACCGGAAAACCCAGTTTTTGAATGGCTGAAAACAGCTCATTTCTTGAATAAACAACTTCCCCATCCATATGCGGGATATTTAAATCGTCCAAAAGCTGATAAAAGAGCTTTCGATCCTCTAACACATCAATCGTTCTCGAATTTGTTCCTAGTAGTGTTAAGCCATAGTCTTCTAGTTTTTCAGCAAGATTAATCGCTGTCTGCCCGCCTAATTGAACGATAACTTCTTTAATTCCCTCTGCTTCAACCACATTTAAGATATCCTCAAGAATAAGCGGTTCAAAGTATAGCCGATCTGCAATTGTAAAGTCTGTGCTCACTGTTTCAGGATTATTGTTAATCATTATCGTTTCAATATTTTCTTCCTTTAAAGCAAATACGCCCTGGACTGAACAATAATCAAACTCGATCCCTTGCCCGATGCGAATAGGTCCGCTTCCAATAATTAACACTTTCCTCTTATTACTTTTCACAAGCTCATTTTCACCAAAATAACTCGAATAAAAGTAATTGGATTGTGCTTCGAATTCTGCTGCACAAGTATCTACCATTTTATAAGAAGGGAGGACACCAAGCATTTTGCGCTTGTCGCGAATTTCTCTTTCCGTAACATGCCATTCCTTGGCTAAATATTGATCGCTAAAGCCCTTTTCCTTAAGAGACAGTAATTGTCCTTTTGTTGCCGTTTCAAATGTAAGAGCAGCTGCCTGACCCTCCAGTTCCACAAGCTCCAAAAAGGAATGCAAAAAATAATAATCTATTTTTGTGATTTCATGCAGGCCTTCTACTGATACACCCCTGCGCAAGAGCTCCATTATAATAAAAAATCTTTCATCTGTTTGCTCTTTTAGCATTTCTTCTAATTGTAAAGTCGCTGCTTCTGCAAAAGATGGATTCTTTAAATCTAATGTCTTTCCTTCTAAGGAGTGGACTGCTTTCAAAAGGGCACGTTCTAAGTTTCGATCGATTCCCATCACTTCGCCCGTTGCTTTCATCTGTGTTCCAAGTTTTCTATCTGCCGTTGGAAATTTATCAAATGCCCATTTTGGAAACTTTACAATTACATAGTCGAGAGCAGGCTCAAAGCTTGCAAATGTATCTCCTGTTACTGGATTAATAATTTCTGATAATGTGTATCCTGCAGCAAGCTTTGCAGCCATTCTTGCAATTGGGTAGCCAGTAGCTTTTGAAGCAAGCGCGGAAGAACGGCTAACCCTTGGATTCACTTCGATTAAATAATAGTTTTTACTGTGTGGATCTAGGGCAAATTGAATATTACATCCGCCGATAATACCAAGTGCAGAAACAATTTTTATTGATGCCGTTCGAAGCATCTGATATTCCTCATCTGTTAGCGTTTGTGAAGGAGCAACAACAATTGAATCACCCGTATGGATGCCAACAGGATCGATATTTTCCATATTGCAAACCGTTATACACGTATTCATTGAATCCCGCATAACCTCATACTCAATTTCTTTAAAACCAGCAATACTTTTTTCAATCAAGCATTGGTTGATTGCACTTTCATTCAAACCGCCTCTAACGAGTGATTTTAATTCAGCAAGACTATTAGCTATGCCGCCTCCTGTTCCCCCAAGCGTATAGGCAGGACGAACAATGATCGGAAATCCAATTGTTTCAGCAAATTGAATTGCTCCCTCTACATCATGAACAATCGTGCTATCTGGAACTGGCTCATTCAATTCTTTCATTAGCTGTCTAAAGGCTTCCCTGTCTTCCCCTTTTTTTATAGACTCGATGCTGCTTCCTAAAAGCTTCACACCAAAACGCTCCAAAATACCTGATTCGCTTAGCTGAAAAGCTAAATTTAACCCTGTTTGGCCGCCTAATGTAGCAAGGATTCCGTCCGGACGTTCCTTTTCAATAATTTTCTCTAAGCTGTCTACGGTTAATGGCTCAAAATAAATGCGATCAGCAAAAACCTTATCTGACATAATTGTTGCTGGATTATTATTTACAAGGATGACCTTATACCCTTCTTCTTTCAATGCAGCGCATCCTTGCGTCCCCGCATAATCAAATTCTGCTGCTTGCCCAATAACAATGGGACCAGACCCAATTACTAGGATTGACTGGATGCTTGTATCTTTAGGCATATGCAATAACGCTCCCATCGTTCGCTTTTATCATGTTCAAGAATTCATCAAAGATATACTCACCATCTGCAGGTCCCGGATGTGCTTCTGGATGGAATTGAACCGTTTGAATCGGCAAAATTTGGTGAATGAGTCCTTCTACCGACTGATCATGAAGATTAATAAAGCGCTTTTCAAACCCTGTTTTCTGAAGACTTTCTTCATCAACAACATAACTGTGATTTTGAGAAGACATAAATACTTTTCTCTTTTTCAAGTCAGCAATTGGATGATTTGCACCCCTATGACCGAAAGGAAGCTTTTTCGTGTTTCCTCCAAAAGCTAAGGCAGCTAGCTGATGTCCAAGGCATATTCCTAGCGATGGGTACTGTTCTAGCATTTTTTTTATGTTTTTCAATATACTTGTTAGCTCTTTTGGATCTCCAGGGCCATTGGAAAGCACAATTCCATCTGGCTTTAGTTTTTTTATTTCTTGAAATGTCGTATTAAAAGGAACGGTTGTTACTCTGCAGTTTCTTTTAAGTAAGGAATGTATGATGGATTTCTTTGTCCCATAATCAACAAGAACAATATGTGTTTCGCCTTCCCCATAGTAACCATTAGTATTAGCTGTTACCTTTGTAACCTTTTCATCTTTGTGCAATTCAACATCGGTCTTCATAAACGATTCATTAATAGACATTACCGCTGGCATCGTGCCTTCCTTCCTGATGGTCTTAACAACCGCCCTCGTATCTATATGACCCAATAATGGAATATCCCATTTTTGTAGGTATTCTTTGAGTGAATAAGTGGATTGATAATGAGACGGATGATTCGTTGCTTCATAAACAACGACACCTGCCACATGCGGCTCCTTACTTTCATAATCTTGTTCATTAATTCCATAATTTCCGATTAAGGGATATGTAAAAACAATGATCTGGTCCTTATAAGAAGGATCTGTCAGCACCTCTTGGTAACCAGTCATTCCAGTAAAAAAAACGATTTCCCCTTCAATCTGCTGATTAGGAGGAGCTGTCAGCCATTCACCGTTGAAACAATGATTATTTTTCAAGTGTAAATATCCTTTCATGTTTCCACCTCTCAATTTTTGTATATTTATTTATAATTTTAAATTTTTATGCATTATTGAGAAAAAATTTCAGCCTATACGGCTGCTTGTGAAAATTTTTTTATTACAGATTGTACAATGTCTATCGCCTCATCAATTTCATCTATCGTAACCGTTAATGGCGGCAAAAGCCTTAACACATTCATTCCCGCTGGCAGTGCAAGCAATCCATGATTTCTTAATTCCTTCAATAAAATCGGCAGTTCGATTGATGTCTCTATGCCAATCATCATTCCTAATTGTCTAATATCCATTATGTCAGGAATCTTCTTCAATTCCATACAAATAAGTTCAAACAGGTAAGAGCTCTTTTTCCTCACTTCCTCTAAAAATTCTGTTTGAAAAATGGTCTCCATCGTTGCTGTTGCAGCTGCAATCGCCAATGGATTTCCACCAAAAGTTGAACCATGGCTGCCCGGTCCAAAAAAGTGAGCAAGTTCCTTTTTCCCGATTACCGCTCCAATTGGCAGCCCGCTGCCTAACCCTTTTGCAGACGTAACAATATCAGGCGTTAATTGGAAATGCTGAAAGGCAAAAGGTTTCCCCGTTCGGCCAATTCCTGTTTGGATTTCGTCAATAATAAGAAGTGCCCCTTTTTCCTTGCAAAGTTTATTAACTTCATTCAAAAAGGCATGCTCGCCAATATAAATGCCGCCCTCTCCTTGAACAATCTCAAGCATCACAGCCGCAGTCTCATCATCCAATTCCTTTTTTATTGCCTCAATATTATTAAATGGAAGGTAAATAAACGTTTCTAGCATCTGCCCATATCCCGTTTTAATTTTATCCTGCCCAGTTGCTGACATTGCTGCAAATGTTCTGCCATGAAAGGAATTTTCAAAGGTAATAATTTTCTTTTTTCCTGTTGCCTTTCGAGCTAATTTGATGGCTGCTTCATTCGCTTCTGCACCACTATTTGCAAAAAAAACACAGTCCATCTCCGCGCTTTCTGCCAATCGCCTCGCTGCATTCTCTTGTTCTTCTTGAATAAAAAGATTAGAAACATGCCAATAACGGCTAAGCTGACTAGTGATTGCCTCCTGCACAGATACAGGGCGATGTCCTAAATTGCAAACACCAATTCCCGAGGTAAAGTCCAAGTATCTTTTCCCATGCTTATCAATAATAATACTTCCTTCTGCATGCTCAGGCTCTACTTCCCAGCGGGAATAAGTAGGAAATAAATAACTCATCTCAAGATCCCCTCTTTGGCAATAATTTCAGTTCCAATCCATTGTGATTGGCTGAAAAATACTTCCTTTCCAGACACAATTCTCACACTTTTCAGCCCCTTTTCAATTGCGTTAACAGCTGAACGAACTTTTGGGATCATTCCACCTGTTATGATGTTAGTCTGAATATACGTTTCGATTTCTTCCTTACTTATTTGTGGGACTAGTTCTCCATTCATGAGAATTCCTTGTACATCTGTAACAAAAATACAATGGTCTACATGAAGCGCAAGAGCAATTGCTGCTGCTGCAAAATCTGCATTAATATTTAGCTTAATCCCATTAACAGTTGCGGCAATTGGCGTAATGACAGGTGTATACTTCTCTTCTAGCAGCATGGAGATTACCTCTGTTTTTACTTTTACAATATCACCAACAAAGCCCAATCTTTCTTGGTCAATAAAATCAGCTTGTAAAAAACCGCCATCGCTTCCATTTACTCCAAATGCATGAAATCCTTGAGAAGCAAGCTTTGCTGCAAGGGTACGATTGGTTTTCCCAGCCAAGACCAATTCGACAATCTCCATCACTTTAGCTGTTGTTTTCCGCAGCCCATGTTCAAATTCGTGCGGAACTTGATAAAGATCCAGCTGCGCATTAATATCAGGACCTCCGCCATGAACAAACAGAAAATGATACCCTTCTTTCTCCAACTCTTTTAAACTATTAAAAAATGCAGGTGATAATTCATCAATAACACTGCCACCGCATTTTAGTAAAACTGTTTTCAAATCATTCCCTCCCTATGTCCGATAGCTTGCATTGATTTTCACATAATCATAGGACAGGTCACAGCCCCAGGCTTTTCCGTTTCCATTTCCATTTTGGAGATCAACATAAATTTGTATCATGTTATTCTGCAGATAGGTGGATGCATCCTCTTCAGAAAAAGGCAGTGGTTCACTATTTTTTAACATCGAGATTGGTCCAATCGAAATATCAACTGTATTTGGATTAACATTTGCCTCACTTTGCCCAATGGCACCGATAATTCTTCCCCAGTTTGCATCTTCTCCATAAATGGCTGTTTTAACAAGATTAGACCCGACAATTTGCTTCGCAGCCATTCTTGCTTCCTCATCATTTATCGCTCCATTCACTTCAACCTCAATTAATTTAGTCGCTCCTTCGCCATCTTTTGCAATTTGCTTCGCTAGACTTTCACAGCTTTTTGCAAGTAATTGGACAAAATGATCCCAGTCTTCATGCGCTGGTGTTAATGAATTCGTTCCACTTTCCCCATTAGCCAGGATTAGCACCATGTCGTTCGTCGATGTATCCCCATCCACAGTAATCTGATTAAAGGTTGTATTCGTTATTTCCTTAAGTGCCATCTGAAGATAATGACTCTCAATCTTTGCATCTGTCGTAATAAAAGCAAGCATCGTTGCCATATTTGGATGTATCATCCCGGAGCCTTTCGCTGCCCCTCCCATATAAACAGGCTTTCCTTCAATTTCAGTTGAAAAACAACAGCTTTTCATGACTAGGTCTGTTGTTAAAATAGCTGTTTGAAAATCTGCAGCATACTCATTACCTTTTCCAGGTTCAAGAGATTGGATCCCCTTTTGAATTTTTTTCATTGGCAGAAACTCCCCAATTACACCCGTTGAAGCAACTGCTACCTGATGTGCTTGAAGATGAAAATGATCTGCTGTCCACTGTCTCATTTGATAGGCATCACGCAAGCCTTGTTCACCTGTACATGCATTTGCACACGCACTATTCACAATCACTGCTTGAAGCTTTTGTTCTAATGCAATACTTTCCTGTGTAACCTTAAGCGGTGCTGCTTGGAACTGGCTCGTTGTATAGACAGCAGCACAATTAGCAGGAACATCGCTTAGAATCACACCTATATCCTTCTTTGAGTATCTAAGCCCTGCGTGTACACCGCAAGCACTAAACCCTATTGGCGTTGTAATACTCCCTCCAGCAATTTCTTTAATCGCTAGAGAGTGCGATAAAGTATACATGAATTCTTCCTCCCTTATGGATACATCGGGACAAAATCAAGTCCCGCTGCTTCATCAAAACCGCTCATAATATTTGCATTTTGCACAGCTTGCCCCGCTGCCCCCTTCATCAAATTGTCAATCACCGCAATTATTGTCAGCCTTCCCGTTCGATCATCTACATGCAGGCCAATATCACAATAATTCGAGCCAGCAACTTCTTTAATTGATGGGAAGGTATTTTCCGGCCGAATACGGATAAATGGATGCTGATGATAAATTTCTTTATATAATTCTAGCAATTGGCTCGTATTTTGCTCATCTTTTAATTGAACATAGGCTGTTGTCATAATCCCTCTTGTAATTGGCAAAAGATGTGTGGTGAAGGTAATTGGCTGAATGTCATTATTCCATTGGAGAAGCTGCTGCTCAATTTCTGGTGTATGCTGATGCTCATTTACCTTATACACTCTGAAGTTCTCATTCGCTTCAGCCAAGCTTGTATTTCTTGATAGAGATTTTCCTGCACCAGAAACGCCTGACTTTGCATCAATGATAATACTTGTCGGATCAATCAAATCTGCTTTTACAACTGGGGCTAGACTTAGCAGTGATGCAGTTGGATAACAGCCAGGATTAGCAATCAAACTTGAATTTTTAATCGTCTTCTTATTCCACTCAGGCAACCCATACGCTGCTTGAGATTGCAAGTTTTCATGAACAGGCTCGTGTTTATACCAGGCTTGGTAATCTTTAGCAGACAATCTTAAATCCCCTGACAGATCAATCACTTTTATGTTCTTGTTAACAAATTCATTTGCTAATTGCCCAGAAATGCCTGATGGAGTAGCAAGAAAGATAATTTCTGATTGATTGGCTATTTGTACAGGATCAATTGGCTCCATTTTTTTATCTAGTAAACAGTGGAGGTGCGGATATTCCTTCCAGATGGGTATTTCATCTTTCGTTGAATGGATGGATTGAATCTTGAATGTAGGATGCTGGTGTAAAATTCGCAGTAATTCAACTCCTCCATATCCTGTTGTTCCAATTATAGAGACTTTCATGATTTTCCCCTTCACTTTTTGTATATTTACTCATCTTGGTAAATATTTATTAATTTTATATTTCTCTTATTATAGAAAGTTAAGAATAGAAAATCAACTGTTTTTTCTTGAAGTTTTTAATCTTTACAATATAATAGTAGTATTATCTTATATACAACGGACGGATGCATTACCGAAAGAGGAGGTAATACATGCAATCAAATATTAAAATTTCTGAAAAGCTTAATGTATTATTACAAGCCTCACATCATAACAAAAAGGTTGAGAAGGGATCCTTTCTATACCAAGAAGGAATGACAGCAAATGAACTTTTTATTGTTCAAAGCGGTTTAATTCAAATTAGTAAGATTGTACCTGATGGCCGTGAGCTTACATTAAGAATGTGCGGGGAAGGAGATTTGTTTGGGGAATTATCACTTTTCTGCCCATCGCCTAAATATATGCTGAATGCAAAAGTGATTGAGAGTGGAGTTGTAGCAATCATTAATAAGGTGGAGCTTGAAGAAAAGCTCAATCAAGATCATTCCCTAGCGCTTGAATTGATGAAATGGATTAGTCTCCAATATCGTAAAACACAAACTAAATTTCGAGATCTTGTCCTACATGGAAAAAAAGGAGCGCTTTACTCTACCTTAATCCGGCTAACTAATAGCTATGGCATTGAAACCGAGAAGGGGATTATGATCAATACCCCTTTAACAAACCAAGAGCTTGCAAATTTTTGCGGAACCTCACGAGAAGTTGTCAATAGAATGTTAGGCGAACTTCGCAAAAATGAAGTGCTCTCGATCGAAAAAGGAATGATTACCATTCACGACCTAACCTATTTAAAAGAATCTATTGATTGTGAGAATTGCCCAGTTAACATTTGTAATATTGAATAAAGAAAGCTGCATCTCCATATTTGAGATGCAGCTTCTTTATTGTTAAATAACAACGATGACCATAATGATAAAAAAGAAGGCAGAATTGATGATTTCTAGAATGCCTAATTTTTTCATTGTCATTCCTTTGCCATAGAAGACAAATGCTCTAATTAAACTCGGAATGAAAGCAATGGCAATTAGCCACTCCCCTAATAGAATCCAAATGAATGGGACAGCTATATGAAAACCCCATGACAGCCATTTAAATGTTGGATTTTTTTTCTCGCGTATCATCGTTTTTACGAAAAAAGTACAACCAGTAAAAAATAAAATGGATGTAATAAATACTATAATTGCTAAGGAATTGATTTCTGCGTTAGGCAGGTAGCTGCTTGCTAAACCAGCAATAGCAAATACACAAATCGCACTAATATCATTCGTAAAAGCCCTTTCGCGATTATTCGATGAAAAATAGGCATTTAAAATAAATAAAGGAATCATAATTAAACCAAATATAATGATAGATGGCTGAACAAATAGCGGAATTAACAGCAATAGGATTGCTGGAACAAAATAAATGATTGTCCACTTCGTGTAATACTTCATTTTTTTCTTTTTAAATAATAAAAGCAATGGATATGTAGCTAAATATAAAAATAACCAGCCTATGAAAAAGGCAATATGTGACCACATAAATTCAGAAGCAACCACTCCAAGCCAAAATGGGATGATTAACATCGCCCAAGCACCATGCTGTTTTGGTAAACATATCTTCATGATTATTCCCCCTTATAGCATGCTACCCATACTATATCTAAAACCTGAAAGTAAAAAAGTGAAGATCATCACAGAAAAAACCGCCAAATTGTGACGGTTTTTCGACAAATATCAACATCTATTTCAACTCATTAGTCAGATAATTGTATATCCATTCATAACACTGATAATCGTCAATACTGAAAAATGGGACAGAATCTAACTGGCTTTTCATTTCCAAACATTCTTCATTCCAAAATAATACAGCTTGAATATTCTTTAATTTCGACAAATGGTCAAGATCATCTATATTCCTTGCTAAAACTATTTTTGGATATTTTTCCCTTTTATGACCTTCAATTAAAATGATATCAGTGCGCAAAATTTCAAGAATTTTAATTTGCTCACTTAATGTCCAGCTACCCTTTTCTGCTTGCAGCAGAATTCGTCCGTCCCCTTCAATTAAAGATGCACTTGCACCTGAGGAAATATGCTCGCTGGAATCCTTGCCTTCGACTATATCCGGCTTCCCCCCATGCCCATGATGCTTTATTGTAGCTACATTAAAATTATCAGCAGCAAGACATTGGATAAGCTTTTTAACAACAGTCGTTTTGCCGCTGTTTTGAAAACCAACAATCTGAAGCAAAATTGGCTTTCTTACCATGGCCACTCGCTTCCATCAAAGTCCTCAAGCAATAAAACCTCTACTTCAGAACCTGCTTCAAAGCCTCTCGTTCCTCCAGGCAATATCATTAAAGAATTCGCCCCAGCAAGGCTCATAACGATATTCGATTTATCAAGCCCGCTCGGAGAAGCGATCAGCTTGCCATCTGATACAGTTACGGCACTTCTAACAAATCTGGTGAAAGGATTCGCCTTTAGGAAATCAACATCAAGAATAGCCTTTTCCTTTCGAAGATGCGGCTTTTCAGCAAACAGCATTCTCCTTATGATGGGTCTTGTAAATAATTCAAATCCCACATAACATGCAGATGGATTTCCTGATAGACCAAATAAAAGCTTTCCTTCAAATTGCGCTACAGTTGTTACACTGCCTGGACGCATCGCTACTTTATTAAATAACACTTCCGCTTTCATTTTTTCATAAATAGCTGGCAAATAATCAAAATCCCCAACGGAAACACCGCCAGTAGTTATGAGCATATCTACTTTCCCAAGTGCACTTTTTACTGCTTCATAGCAAGTTTCAAATTCATCAGGGAGCTGTCCAAAGTAATGCACATCGGCACCTGCACGTTCAATTTGAGCTGCAATCATATAAGAGTTGCTGTTTCTTATTTTTCCTGGCTCTAATGCGTCATGTACATCCAATAGTTCTGTACCTGTTGCATATAATCCTACAATTGGCTTTTTTGCTACAAGCACCTGCGAGTAGCCAAAGGTAGCAAGGATTGCTTGAATTCCTGGATTAATCTTTGTACCTTTTTTAATTAGCACATCCCCTTCTCTTGCATCTTCACCTTTAAACGAGACGTTATCACCCGGTTTATATGTACGTTTAATAGACATATAGTTTTTTCCATCTTTTTCATATGCCTTAGCTAGCTCAAGCATGACAACAGCATCACATTCCTTAGGCATTTGTGCACCAGTCATAATTCTAACTGCTTGAAAAGCACCTACCGTTTTCGCTGTTACCATTCCCGCACCGATATGATCAACCACCTCAAATTCCACAGGAGTCGTTTGGGATGCATCCTTTGTATCAATTGTTCTGACAGCAAAACCATCGTATGGAGCCCGGTCAAAATGAGGAACATCACTTGTCGCTCTTAAATCCTCTGATAAATATCTTCCATAGCTTTCTTTTATAGAGACATTTTCCGTTTGTCCGCTCCATTGGTGATTCATTATCCGTTTAACTGCCTCTCCAACTGGGATGGGTGTTCTTCTCTCTATCATTCCTATCAGCTCCTCAAAAAAGTCAAGCTTATCTCTTCTTATATTATAAATGTACAGCATCGTATTCAACATGACAAACCTCACAACTATGTTTCAAGTGAAAGTTAAATGTTGATTATCATACGTTGATTCTTGCGGAAGGCACGAGTCTCCTGCGGAAAGAGAAGGACAGGTGAGACCCCGCAGGAGCGCAAGCCACGCGCAGGGTTACCGCCTGCCCCGCGATCGCTAAGTGCCTGTAGCGAAAATCATTAGCAAAATTTAATGCAGTCATCCAAAAAAAAAGTTAGAAGTGTGATGAGGGTCACCTGCTCAAAGCATATTATCCGTTATGCTTATTATGAAATAAAGAATGGATTACTAAGGAGGATATGAATAAAATGGCATTGACTATTACTGAAACCACATTAGTTAAGGATATTGTAAATGAGCAACCCAAAACTAGCGATGTTTTTAAACGTTATCGTATAGATTTTTGCTGTGGCGGGAATATTCCGTTAAACAAAGCTGCTGCTGACCTTTCAGTAGATATGGACAAATTAATGTCTGATCTGCAGGAAGTCTATATAAAAGAAGAAAATAATAAAGATGATATGGCTGTTTGGACAGATAGTAGTTCAGAAAATATTATAAAACATATTAGTGAACACTATCATGCCACAACACTAGATGAACTTGCTCAATTAAGTCCATATGTCACAAAAGTATCAAAAGTTCATGGTGACAGCCATCCAGAACTATTAAAGGTTTATGAATTATTTTATGAGTTTAAAAAAGAAATGATTGAACACACAGCGAAAGAAGAAGAAGTTGTCTTCCCAATGCTAAAAAAATTAGAGGATCCAACACTCGAAAATCGCCAAGAAATTGTTGATTATATAACTGAGCTTGAAAAAGAGCATGATCATGTAGGAGAAATATTAAGACAGCTAAGAGAAATTACATCAGATTATGAGCTTCCACTTGATGCATGCGGAACGTACACACTAGTATACAAGCGTCTTGAGGCGCTAGAAGGATTTACATTCATGCATGTTCACCTAGAGAATAATATTTTATTCCCAAGATATTTAGGCTAAAATATTTTTCATAAAAAAGCTTGCGAGGTACGTGTTCAAACTCAATGAAAAAAGTTCCGCATACCTCGCAAGACGATCATTAGCACAACTTAAAACAAGGACAAAAAATACCCCCTGTTAATTACAACAGGGGGTATTTTTATCCGCCGATATAGGACATTTCGATTTTCTTTCTAGTCTTTGCACTTTCTTCCGTCCGCTCGTCCGAATAGCGATCCTTTCTTCCACTCCATATAGATGTAATGCGATTGGCTATCTCCTCATCTGTCACATTTTTCCGCATGAATTCTTTAATATCATGCCCTTCTCCATTAAACAAGCATGTAAAAATCTGTCCATTTGCTGAAAGCCTTGAACGAGTACAGCTTGAGCAGAAAGATTCGGAAACAGATGGAATAAATCCTACATCCACATTCGTCCCTTCATAGCGATATCTTTTGGCTACTTCTCCAAAATAGGCAGGATCTACTGGTTCTAAAAGATAATGTTCTTTAAGCAATTCATAGATTTCCTTCTTCGTCACCACATCATCCATTTTCCAGCCATTTGTGCTGCCAACATCCATATATTCGATAAAACGAAGCTGCAATCCTTGCTCCTTACAGAACTTTGCCATCGGAACAATTTCTGAATCGTTTAAGCCCTTCTTCACAACCATATTGATTTTTACACCAAGACCAGCATCCTGTGCAGCTTTAATCCCTTCAAGAATAACGTCAACTCCGACTCCTCTGCCATTAATCTTTCCAAAAAGCTCACTATTAAGTGTATCCAAGCTGACATTCACACGTAAAAGCCCAGCTTCTTTTAGCTCTTTTGCAAATTTTGGCAGCAATACCCCGTTTGTTGTTAATCCAATATCCTTTAAGCCTTCAATTTCTGAAAGCTTCTTAACTAGCGTTGGCAAGTCCTTCCTTAGCAAAGGCTCCCCACCTGTAAGCCGGATTTTTTCAACACCTAGACTGACAAATATTTTAGCCAGACGTTCAATTTCTTCATAGGTTAATAATTCACTTTTTGGTAAAAAGGCAAAATCAGGACCAAACTTCTCAGCAGGCATACAGTACGTACAACGAAAATTACAGCGGTCTATCACTGAAATTCGTAAGTCTCTTAACGGTCTATTTAATTGATCTTTAATAATATTTCTTTCCATTTTATCAACTCCAGATTAAGAGTGATCTCTTTATTAACTATTCTATCACACGTTCCCTTTAGAAACTGTACACAATCTCACATTACATTCTGGTTACAAATGACACTGCATGAACCATGTATACTTATCATTACACCATATAACTACCTATATGTTAATAACATATTTAAAATGTCATGATGTTGTCATTATTCTCATTGTATTAAAGGTAACATATATCTAATAAGATTAAAAAAAGTACAGCCTTAGAACAAGACTGCACTTTCTGGTAAAAAAATTAATTACATTTATTCTAGCAGTTTTTACATTCATTGTTGCTATTAAAGTATAGTGAGTAGGGGTTGATTTCCGCTCCAGTCAAACAATTTTCCGAAAAAAAAATCTATTCACAAATGACTCAGAAATAACACCCTTTTAGAAAATAGCCATTATTTAGCTGCAGCTTTCTTTCTTAAAGCTTTAGGAATATAGACGCAGAATGGCTCGCTTTCCATATAATCCCCAGTCATCGCATAGGCACGTGATCTTGAGCCCCCACATACATATCTGAATTCGCAAACCCCGCATTTCCCTTTATATTTATCAGGATTTCGCAAATCTTTAAAAATAGGGGATTCTCTATAAATCTCTCCTAGCGTTTGTTCCCTCACATTCCCTGCTTTTACAGGCAATAATCCACTCGGATAAACATCACCTACATGGGAAATAAAGACGAAGCCATTCCCATCATTAACTCCTTTTGGCGCTCTGCCAAGCCCATCAATGGAGCCTGTTAAGCCTTGCTGTGTCAATGCATCTAAATATTGTATTTCATCTCTATGATCTTTTGCCTCGCGCATTTTTTGCTGGATAACAACACGGCGATAATGCTGAGCCGCAGTCGTTTTTATGTCAAATGGCACCCTTTTGCTTAGCTCATACAGCCAAGTAAACACTTTTTCATGTTCAACAGGAGAAATCATATCAGATTCCTGTCCTCTTCCTGTCGGTACAAGGAAAAAGACGCTCCAAAGGACACATTTTAACCCTTCAACAACTTTAGCCATCTCATCTAAATAATCAATATTATATCTGGAGATAACCGTGTTAATTTGAATAGGTATTTCAAGTTCATGCAAATATTTAATCCGTTCCATCGTTAAATCAAATGAGCCTGCCGTTCCACGAAAATGATCATGAACCTCTGCATTCGGTCCATCTAAACTAAATGCCCAGCGAGACAACCCCACTTCCTTCGCCTTCTCAATTGCCTCTTTCGTTACATTAGGGGTTGCACTAGGTGTCATCGAAACGCGTACACCTTTCTTGACAGCATATTCTGCAATATCAAAGACATCCTCTCTCATTAATGGGTCCCCGCCTGTAAATACAAGCATTGGATTATTCATTTCATAGATTTGATCAATTAATTGTTTCCCCTCTTCAAATGATAATTCGCGAGGGTCTCTTCTATATTGAGCTTCTGCACGGCAATGTAAGCATTTCAACTGACAAGCTCTCGTTAATTCCCATATCACGATAAATGGGTCCTGGTTAAAATCACGTTTAAAAGGCATATAAAAATCCTCCTTCAACACCCTCATTTATATTTCTATTCATGAGAAAATGTCGGATTTTATTTTTCAATAGATCATCTTTACACTCAAATTATAGAGGACTATTCCAAATAAATAAGTGAAAAATCTCACATTGACTTAATATATATTGAGGAAAATGTCACTTTTTGACTGAAATTCAGATGAGGATATTTCGCAGGGATCCTTCCAACAACAAAAAAAACACACTATGATTGTTAGAGTCCAGTGTGTTTTCCCCTATAAAAGCGGCTAATCAAATTTTAAAAATATGTGTAAGTTTTTGGAGATCTTCAGCTACTTCAGCTAATTCCTTTGTCGAATTTGCAACTTCATCAATTGAAGCAAGCTGCTCTTGCGAAGCTGCTGAAACATTCATTGAATTTTGGCTATTAAGGTTTGCAATCGAACTTACAGCTGAAACAGCAGCAGTTACTTCCGCAGCACTGCCAGAAATCATTTTTCCTCCATTTAGGATTTTCACCATTTGACCGTTCATCTCTGCCATCGATTGAGAGATTCGATGGAAAATGTCTTTTGTCTCGTTTGTCATAATAATTCCTTCTTGAACATCGTCTATTACATGCTTCATCGTTGCAACGGAATCGCCTGTTTGCTTTTGAATCTCATTTACAAGCTCTGCAATTTGCTGAGCAGATTCGTTTGACTGCTCAGCAAGCTTGCGGACCTCTTCAGCTACTACAGCAAAGCCTTTTCCTGCTTCTCCAGCACGTGCAGCCTCAATGGCAGCATTTAGTGCTAATAAATTTGTTTGATTCGCAATATCTGTAATAACTGTTAAAAATTGACCAATTTCTTTTGTCTGTTCCTGAAGCATTTGAATCGAATGATCCGACTGGCTGACAGAGTTTTGAATAAGACTCATTTGCTTTACCGTTCTATCAACCGTTTTTTCCCCTTCTTCAGCAACTGCTGTATTCATTCTCGATTGATTGCTAATAATTTCAGTATTAGTAGAAATATCGTCAATCTCATTGCTGACCACATTCATAGCTGATGCGATTTTTTTCATTCCAGCCGTCTGTTCTTCAGATCCTGCAGCAACTCCTTGGATTGCAGCGGAAATTTGCTCCGAAACCAATGCTGTATTTTCTGAGTTTGCAGATAATTGATTAACTGAAACTGTTATTCTGTCTGATGTGTGATTAATTTTGCTAACAACATTTTTAAGATGCTCGGTCATTTGCTGAAAACCTTTTGCCAATTGGCTAATTTCATCATCCACACGTTTTGAAAAATCCACTTCAACACTTAAATCTCCTTCTGAAACCTTGTTCGTTGCTTCTAATAGTTTACGGAGCGGATTAATAATGATCCATCGAGTGAAAACTGCAACAATAAATGTTGCTATTATGAGGTTAATAATCGTGTTAATATAAATACCAAAACTTTTATGTACATCTACAAAATCCATAACATACTCATTTAGCTTTGAAGAAAGTGGTGTACTAATAATTGATGCGATCACAATGACTGCAATCATTTTTAATCGAATACTTCTAAATTTAATTTTATCCAGCATAAAAGATCCTCTCCTAATGGCTTTCAATGGTGCGTCTTTCCTAGATAATTATACCTACTAGACTTACGGAACGCCACTATAAAGTCATAGAAAAAAAGCAGCCTCATTTGAGGACTGCTTTCCAATTCCATTATCTATAATTCACAAATTGTACATCAACCGTCAAATCGGCTTCCTTTACTGCTGCAATAATTTTTTGCAGGTCATCACGGTTTTTGCCGGTAACACGGACTTGATCATCTTGTACTTGGCTTTTGACCTTTAATCCGCTATTTTTAATGAGCATATTAATTTTTTTTGCATTTTCTTTATCAATGCCTTGTGCAATTTTGGCTCTTTGACGGACAGTTCCACCCGATGCACCTTCAAGCTTGCCATAATCCAGGTTTTTAACAGGAATCCCTCTTTTAATCATTTTACTAAAAAGAACATCCTTAAGCTGTTCTAACTTAAATTCATCATCTGAAATTAGCACAAGCTCTTCCTTATCAAGTGAAATCGTGCTCTTACTGCCTTTAAAGTCATAGCGGGTTTGAATTTCCTTCATTGCAATATTAATTGCATTTGTTACTTCTGAAAAATCAACTTTGGATACAATATCAAATGAACTTTCTTTCGACATGGCTGCCTCCTTAAAACTACCTCTTTACTAAAGAGGTTTCACTTTGTTCTTTAATTATAGTAAAATATAGCAGTTCATACAACTTAAGGAGTAACTTTTGAAACTTTTCATATATACTAGAAAAATAAAGGAGCGTTATTAATGGCAATTAGCGAATATATTGGACAAACTGTAAATTTAAAAGTGGAAAGACTAGCTGAATTCGGCTATTTTTTATCTAATGGCGAAGAAGATGTTCTGCTGCACAAAAACGATACGGATATAGAGTTAGAAGAGGAACAAGAGGTTGAGGTTTTTCTTTATACTGATTCAAGAGGAAGAATTGCCGCTACAACCACTATTCCTGAAATTACAACGCAAAACTACGGCTGGGCGCAGGTTAGCGATATAAAACCCGGAATCGGCATATTTATCAACATCGGTATAAAGAAGGATATGCTGCTCGGTGAAGAAGACCTGCCCGTTCATCAATCCGTCTGGCCAAAGGTAGGAGATTTACTATATATTACTTTAAGAGTCAACCGCAATGAACGAATTTATGTGAAATTAGCAACAGATCCAGTCATTGATGGAGTCGCTGTTAAAGCAACTAGACAAGACTTCAATAAGAATATACATGGACATATTTATCGTACGGCAAAAGTTGGAAGCTGGATTTATACGGCAGAAGGATTTAAAGGATTTATTCATGAATCACAGCGGAAGACAGAGCCTCGCCTAGGCGAAAAAGTAGAAGGACGGATTATTGATGTAAAAGAGGATGGAACAATCAATGTGTCTTTGGCACCACGGAAACATGAAGCACTCGATCAGGATTCAGAAGCCATTTTGAGTTACTTAGCAACACGTAACGGAGCCATGCCGTATGGAGATAAAAGCACTCCAGAGGATATACAGGAACGTTTTCAAATGAGCAAAGCTTCATTTAAACGAGCACTTGGCCGATTAATGAAAGAAGGACGGATCTATCAAGAAGAGGGCTGGACATATAGCAAAGGGGAAAAATAAACGAGCAAGCGGTCATGACCGCTTGCTCATTTTTTATAAATGATCTGTCTTTTTAGAATACTGGTTCTTACCAGCTTTTTGGTTTTTTTCACGCATCATGTTTTTTTCATGGCGAAAGGCATTATTATCCTGCGCTTTTTTATCGTTATCAGAAGTTCGGGGCATAATAGAAATACTCCTTCCATTATAATCAAAATTGCTGCCTTCTTGAAGAAAGCTGCTTCATGTTATTGTCTGTAAAATGAAAAGGAGTATGTATGATTAAATGTGGGAAAATAAGAAAAAGCAATCGGGCACCCGATTGCTAAGTATAATAATTATGATTGCACTTTATTAAGGAAAAATATAGCGATTGTTCCAGATCCTGTATGCGACCCAATTGCAGAGCCAATGGAAGAAATATAAAACTCTTTTGGATGAAATTCTTGTGCAATAAGCTCTTTCATTTCTAAAGCCGTTTCTTCATCGTCCGCATGGCTAATACCGATTATTTGCTGATCCAATGACTCGCCTCTCTCCTTCATTATTTCAATGATACGGCGAAGTAGCTTCTTTTTTCCACGGTGTTTTTCGATCGGGACAAGCTTTCCATCCTCGACATTCAATAATGGTTTAATATTCAAAAGACCCCCGAGAAAGGCGGATGCTCTTGAAACACGTCCTCCTTTAGCAAGATAGTCAAGATCATGGACAGTAAATAAATGTTCCATGTGCTGACAGCGGAATTTAATATCCTTTAAAATATCTTCCTTGGGAGTATTTTCTTTGGCTAGCCTTGCAGCTTCTTTAACAATAAGACCAAAGCCTAGAGAGGCACATTTTGTGTCTATGATTGTTAATTTAAAATCTGGATAAGCTTCTTTTACCTGATCTAGCATCATGACTGCCGTTTGATATGTCCCTGATAATTCTGATGAAAACGCGATATAAATTCCATCTTCATCATTTTTAGCCATTTTTGTAAATGTTTCCTCGAAAACTTGAGGCGACACCTGAGACGTCTTTGGAACCTTTCCCTCACGAATAGCTTGATAGACTGTTTTTGAATCGATTGTTAATAGGTCTACATATTCAGTATCATCTAAATGAACTTTCAGCGGCAAAAGCGTAACGTTGTTTTTTTCATAAAAGCTTAGCGGCAGATCACTTGCACTGTCTGTCAATATTTTCACTGACACCCTTATTCACCTGCTTTCCATACAATATATATTCTATAAGTGTATATAAATAAGAAAAAAAAGACAACGAAAATTATTCGGGAGTTGAGATAATTATATACAAAGCATTCATAAGCATATGCTCTCAACCATGTATGTAAATGTCGGTCTGCTTAATTTCACTACGCTTGTTATTACTTCGTACATAAAGGCTTGTTCAATTAATCAGACCGACAATTTAATTTTTCACAAAAAACAGGGAGGGTCTATATTGGTCTTGATAGAAGCTAAAAAAATAATTATTGTACTGATTGGTGCACTTTTAGGTGCTATTTCTATGAATTTTTTCCTCATTCCGGCAAATATTTATGCCAGCGGGTTTACTGGTGTGGCACAATTATTGTCCAGCGTTCTTGGAGGGAACATTTCAACAGGGATTCTCCTCTTCATTTTAAATATTCCAGTTACAATTCTTGGCTGGAAGAAGGTCGGAAAGACTTTTACTCTTTATAGTTTCATAAGTGTTTTTGCCATGTCATTCTTCATGGAAGTAATCCCCATAAAGCATTTCTCTCAAGATATTTTATTGAATGCAGTTTTTGGCGGGGTCATTGCAGCTGTAGGAGTTGGAATGACTTTAAAGTGGGGTGCTTCAACAGGTGGAATGGATATCATCGCCATGGTTCTTTCCCGAATGAAAGACAAGCCTATTGGAACGTACTTTTTCACATTGAATTCCATTATCATTATTACTGCAGGTGCACTATATGGATGGGAAAAAGCATTATACACTATTGTAACCTTATATGCCTCAACAAGGGTAATTGATGCGATTCACACAAGACACGTAAAGGTTACAGCCATGATTATAACAAAAAAATCTGAGGAAATGAAAAAAATGATTCATGGAAGACTCGTACGGGGTATAACAACAGTACCAGCAAAGGGGGCTTTTTCAAATGAAAGCAAGGAAATGATGATCGTCGTTATAACCCGATATGAATTATTTGAACTTGAAAGAATAATTAAAGAAGTAGATCCACAAGCTTTTACTAATATTGTACAAACAGTTGGTATTTTTGGTTTCTTCCGTAAGGATTAAAACTTTTGGAGGGATATTATGCGAATGCTTTTTGTTTTTACTGTCATTAGCCTTTTACAAGTTCAGCCATTCCACATAGACAATCAAGATTTTATTCAACATTCAAGTGATTCCATAAAAAGGGAGTTATTCAGAAGTGTTGAAGCAACAGGAAAAAATGGCGTTTACAAAGTAACAGGGGAAATTCGCTCAAACAAGAGAGAATTCTACTATATTGTCGAAGACGGTCATAATGAACTGATTACGGAAACAAGGCAAAAAGTGAATACAAACAACTCACAATGGTCTAAGTTCTCATTTACCTTTACTCTCCGGAAAGAAAACATACCCGAAAATGGAACGGTTACCCTATATTTATTCGATAAAAATAGGGAGGGAAAAAAACTTCACATTTATCCATTTGTTCTGCGCTAATCCATTAAAAAGAGAGAAGCTGACATGTTATATGTCAGCTTCTCCTCATTACTTCAATTCATCCAGATCACTTTGCATCTCACTGAGCTGTGCTTGCTCTGCCCTTGTGGCATTTGCAATTGCAGAACTTAAAGCATTCTGAGCGCTAATGATCCGCTGATGCTGATCGACTGGTTCAACATTTTTCGTTTGTTCAACCAAACGTCTCGCTTCTTGAAACAGTCTATTGCCCATTTTATATTCCTCCAAGAGAAGATTCTTTCACATTCTTTAACTTTTCAGCTTCAGCTTCAGCATATGTCATGTGATACGGGATACGTTCAGCGTGCTTAGTAACAGAATCTACTCCTTGTTGTACAAAGCGCCTCGATTTCGTACGTTTACCCAATCGAATCCCCTCCAAATGAAGAATGTTGAAACAGCTGCCGCTGCTTCGTTTTATAGTATGTGCAATGTCTTCTTGTTTAAAAAGGGAATCATTTAACCGTTTTGAGAAAAAACGGCAGAAATAGACATGCGTAAGCGCCTTGCTCACCCCCGACAAGCACAAGACAAACCGCACGGAAAGTTGACCTTTCCTTTCTGGGGGGATTGGCTTGTGACCTCGAGGGGGTAGGCGCTGAAGCTAGGCAATTCCCTAACTTAAAGGACGCTTTCTATTTTATTAATTAATATACCTTTAAATTCAATAATTCATTTAAATAGACGCCAACACCATCTTCTTCATTGGTCAGTGTTGATTCATTTGCAGTTGTTTTTACTAAATCGATGGCATTTCCCATTGCTACCCCGAAGCCTGCATAATCAAGCATTTCTAGATCATTGTCTTCATCCCCAAAAGCAATGATTCTTTCAGAAGGAATTTGGAAATAATCTGCAGCTCTTTTAAGCCCTACTGCTTTATTCAAGCCAGTCTTTACAATCTCAATTACATGAAATGGGGCTGCCCAGCTGCGATGGTCAATAACCTCTGCATGGACAGCAGAAAGATGCTCACGGATTGTTTTCACATGCTCTTCATCCGTGTGAATGAGCATGCTTGTTGGTGATGCCTTTAAAAAATTGCGGATATCACCGGTTGTAATGTTTGGATTCCCCATGCTAAAAATATCAAGCAGCTTTTCATCATGATAATGAATGTATACATCATCAATGACCTCTGCAATAATATTGTGGAATTGGAATGAACTGCATGCTTCTACTATATCTTTCGCAACATTCACTTCAAGCGGTGAATGGTAGATGCCCCAGTTAGGATCCTTTGGATGGTGTATAAATGCACCATTGAAATTAACAATTGGCGTATCCAAATCCATTTCCCTATAGTACATTTCACTGGATCTGAATGGTCTGCCAGTTGCAATCATAACGATATGTCCTTGTTCACGAGCTTTTTGAATAACCTTTTTTGTCTTTAATGAAATGGTTTTATCATTTTTTAATAAGGTTCCATCTAAATCTAATGCAATTAAATGTTTTTCAGCCATAATATGAACACCTGCTTTGTACGAATTTTTCTATTCTAAGTGTAAAGGTTTGGGAAAAGAAAAGTCTACATGGTACACTTATGAATGATGGAAATTTTAATAGGAAAAATAACTTTTTCTATAAACACTATGTTAACAAATATATTTAAATTTTGTTACTAAATATACTTTTTCCACTTATTTTTACATAATATATAGATTCCCTTTACATTAGGAGGCCTAAATTTGATTAATATTGAAAATAAAATAATAAAGGACATCCCACTATTACACGTTGCAGATCAGGATAAATGGGACCATGAGCTTCCACTCATCCTATTTGTACATGGATTTACAAGTATATATGAAAAGAATCTCCATTATGCTTACATGCTTGCAAAAAAGGGATTTCGTGTTATCCTCCCCGAAGCCCTTTATCATGGAGAAAGAAATGAAGGCTTGTCTGGACACAATTTAAATTTTCGCTTTTGGGATATTGTTCTGCAAACGATTGAAGAACTTGATATTCTCAAAACATCGTTTGAGAAGGAGAAGCTGATTGACCCTTCACGAATTGGGCTTGCAGGTACTTCAATGGGTGGAATTGTCACGCTGGGGGCACTCACAAAATATCCATGGATAAAAGCAGCTGTAAGCTTAATGGGTATGCCCTATTATGAAAAATTTGCTCATTGGCAATTAGATGAAATGCAAAAATACGGTCTTCATATCCCGATTGAAGAGGATGAAATAAATCATTTAATGGGGAAGCTAAGAGAACTTGATTTAAGCATGCAAACAAAAAAATTACAAAATCGCCCTTTGCTGTTTTGGCATGGAAAAAAAGATACGGTTGTCCCTTTTCATTATACTTATCATTTTTATGAGACTATTCAGCCCCTTTATCATCAAGAATCAGAAAAACTAAAGTTTATCATTGATGAAAAGGCTGGACATAATGTCAGCAATGAAGGGGTGGCTCAAACAGTAAAATGGTTTGAGCAATTTGTATAAAAGCAACTTTTATTCATTATCGCTAATTTTTTTGTTATGATAACAGTAAATAGAGAAAAGAAGGAGATGTTAAGAATGGATCAGGAATTAAAGGATAGCATTATGAGTGCGCTAGAACTTGTTGTCGATCCTGAAATTGGCATTGATATTGTCAATCTCGGTTTAGTTTATGATGTTAAAATGGATGAAGAAGGGAAAACAACCATTGATATGACATTAACCTCAATGGGCTGCCCTCTTGCAGGTACAATTGTAGACAATGTGAAAAGTGCATTAGCTGATATTCCAGAAGTAAAGGAAACAGAAGTAAACATTGTTTGGAATCCCCCATGGTCAAAAGATAAAATGTCTAGATATGCAAAAATTGCCTTAGGTATTAGGTAAGAGGGAGCTCACTATGAATAATAAAGTAATTCTTGTTAGCTCAGATCAGCTTGGCAGAGGGGATAAAGAACTCGGTGAAAGCGTGCTTGAAACCTTTTTCACTTTGCTTAAACAAAGAGAAGAACTGCCTGCAGCCATTTTTTGCATGAACCGCGGCGTATTTACATTAACTGAAGCCTCATTTGTTTCTGTCCACCTTAAAGAGCTAGAAGAAAAAGGTGTCGAAGTGCTCGCATGCAAAACGTGTGTTGATTATTACGAAGTTGAGGAAAAACTTATCGCAGGGAAAATTAGCGGGATGCCTTATTTCCTTGATCTTGCTTCTAAATATGAAGTACTAACAATCTCTTAACGTACAAAAAACACACTTGAATTTTCAGTTATGAAATCAAGTGTGTTTTTCTTCCTTTATTATTCCTGTTGTGCTCTTTTTTTCTTTGATTTTCTCCAAGCCAATATAATAAATGTTAAGAACGCTCCATACACAACAATCGTTGCAATGACATACGGGATATTTAACCCAGATTTTTCAGCTAATATATACACCTCTGCTTCTTCACGATCCAAGAATATCGTGTAGCCTTTATCACTGCTTTTAACCTGATCATCAGAAAGGAGACCCCTTAACTCTTTATTATCCTCTAATAACTTGCTTGGGATCGTAATATCTTGCGACGCAGATGAGTTATTGATGGCAACGACTGCCGTTTCACCCTCATAGGTCCGTTTGTATACAGACAGTTCATTTTCCTCTGCTAAAAGTTCCAAAGAGCCCCTGGTCAGGCTAGGATATTTATTGCGCAGCTCCCCAAGCTTTGTAATATAATCAATTAGTTCTTTATCCGTGCGAAAATCCATTTGCCTATGGTTCGCTTCTCCTTCTCCGCCTTCTAAGGCAATTTCACTGCCATAATAAACAATAGGAATCCCTGGGGTTGTATAAAGATAAGTGAGAGCAAGCTTCCATCGCGGTCCTGGATGCTGGTTTTTCGTAACTGCATGATGAGTAAAGCGAATCATACCATCCGTATCCATTACACTTCCCATTAAGTAGGGATCTGGGTAAATAGACATTAATTTTTCTTTATTTGTAATAAGCTTACTTAATGAATTGTCAACCTGATCAAAAATAGGTCTTATATTTTCAGACAGCGGGTAATCAATTAGACCATCAATGCCCATTTCCTGAAATTGAGCAATGGTCGCAGGATCATCAGATTTAACTTCTCCAAGCAGATAGAAATCATCCTTGAACCCTTTTATTTCTTTAACAAATTCTTTCATAAAGCTTTCTGATGCAACATCTGCACGTTCTATATAATATCCATCAACTTTTGATTCTTCTATCCACCATTTTGCGGCATCTATTAAATAATTCTTTACTTCCTGGTTATCCTGATTCAAATAAAGAAGTCCATCCTCTTTTTGCTCACGGAACCACTCCTTCTTGTCAGCTTTTGTTAGCCAAGGGTGGTTTGGACCGACTTGATTCAATTCAAAATCGATGATAACCTTCATTTCTCTTTTATGTGCTTCTTTCACTAGCTGCTTAAATTCATCCATTGTACCGTAATGTTCTTCGGTCTTGTAAAAGTCTTGTATCCATTTCCCATGATAGCCGTTCTCTTCATTGTCAAAAATGGAGTTTATCCGAATAGAGGTAAAACCCATATCTTGAATATAATCCAGCTTGTTGATTATCCCCATAAAGTCTCCTCCATGAAAAGCTTTAGGGTCTTGAACATTCACTTCATAATCATTTTTATTATCGCCATTATTAAAGCGATCAACCATTAAATAATAGATTGCTTCATCTTGCCATTTACGATCTTCTTTTTCAGCTGCTCCTGCAGGGATGGCGTAAAAAAGAATGAACGGAATGAAGATGAGAGTCCACACTCTTTTTCTCATTTTTCGCTCCTTCAACTCCTTCAACATCAAAGCTTTCTCTACTTGCTTAGACCTATGATCACAACTATTTAAGAGTAGCCTTTTCTCACCATATCGTCAAACAAAGACTCATATTTGCACAAATGTTGAATCAAATGCCTACTCTCATTTTGTATCAGAAAATCTAAGAAAAGAATATCCTGCTATAGGGAGCTCTATTAATTATAGGTATTTATCTCGACTACATGTTATAAAAAGAATGGAAACTGTCTAAAAAGAATGATGAAGGATACAAATGGAGGTCTTTTATGAATAGACAGCAGCGTACAAAACTGATAGAGTATCAAACTCGAGCATTTACTGTGGGGACAATTGAATACATTAATGATCAGTGGGTGTTCTTTGATAAAGAAACAGAAGAGGCAGCATTATTAGATGAATTCCTCCACCAGGAAATTGAAGTATACCGGATGAAACGCTGGAAAAAGGGTGTTCTGTTTGAAGAAGGAAAGATTTCTTCACCTGATGAGGTATTGATTCTAAAAGATACGGATACAATTCGTATTCGTAAACTGCTTGTCTTCTCCTTAGAAAAATTACTAGAGGAAATAAACGATGATGCGTTCTTTCAATTTATCACAACTTTAAATTCCATGAAATTTTCTATTTACGATTGTATCTATTGCTACAATCAATTAAATTTTCTTTCCGCCTCAGAAAGAAAAAGCGGTGTAAACTTTATTGTTTT
Source organism: Cytobacillus massiliigabonensis (assembly GCF_900199725.1). GTDB lineage: Bacteria > Bacillota > Bacilli > Bacillales > Cytobacillaceae > Cytobacillus > Cytobacillus massiliigabonensis. Next base: position 586,570 of record NZ_LT904902.1, read on the forward strand.
TGATAATCAAGAACAGATCTGCAATATCCAGCATCATTTTAGTTATTTCGAAAAAACGAACGATCGTTTTGAATTTACTTTAAACAGCGGGAAAAGAATGGTTATTGAAAAAATATCTTCTTAATTAGAAAAGCGCAGGCGCCTTGGTCACCCCCGACAAGCACAAGACGAGCCTCACGGAAAGGTGCTCTTTACCTTTCTGGGAGGATTGGCTTGTGACCTCGAGGGGGTAGGCGCCGGAGCTAGACAATTTTTCAGCAAAAAGGGTTCAGCTTAGCTGAACCCTTTTTGCTCATTTATTTTTTTAGTATCTCTGTATCTTGCAAGCCTTTTTCAAAATCTGATATCATCAATGGTTTATGGATGTAGAATCCTTGTGCATAGTGGCATTTTAATTCTTTCAGAAGATCGATTTGTTCTTTTGTTTCCACTCCTTCTGCCAGAACCTTCACTGCCAGTCCATGTCCCATTGTAATTATGGCTTTAACAATCGCAATATCAGACGTATTGACACGGAGATTATTAATGAACGATCGGTCAATTTTCAATGTATTAATCGGTAAATTTTTCAAGTAACTTAACGAAGAATACCCCGTTCCAAAATCATCAATAGATACCTTTACTCCAAGCTTTTGCAAGGATCTCATCGTATCAATGCTGTAATCGACATTCTTCAGCATTGTGCTTTCCGTTAGTTCTAAAGTTAAATAATGCGGCTCTAATTTTGATTCATTTAGTGCTCTTTTTACTTCCTTTAAAAAGCCCGGCTGCTGAAATTGAAAAGCAGAAACATTCACAGATACTGATATGCTGTCATATCCAAGCAGCTGCCATTTTTTATTTTGCTTGCAGGCTGTCCTTAGCACCCAGCTGCCAATCTCTTCTATTAAACCGGTTTCTTCAGCCAATGGAATGAAATCCGCTGGAGAAACTAGGCCTAATTTAGGATGGTTCCAGCGAATCAACGCTTCACTCCCAAATATGTCACCTGTCTTTAAATCAATTAACGGCTGATACATTAGATAGAATTCTTTTTTTTGTAAAGCCCTTCTTAAATAACTTTCTAATTCAAGCCTTGTAATCGCCTGTTCATTCATTTCATTTGAGAAAAATGTAATCCGATTGCCGCCTTGATTTTTAGACCGATTTGTAGCGATATCCGCATTTTTTAATAGGGAATGTTCATCCTGCCCATCCTCTGGAAATAGGCTTACCCCAATACTGGCAGTAACATAGAAATCTTGCCCTTTATGTTCCACAGGATTTGAAATTTCCTGAAGAATCATTTTAGAGTTTTTCATTACTTCCTCTACATCGATATCCTTTGATAAAACAACCGTAAATTTATCGCCGCCAAATCTGCCAATATAAGATCCGCCCGGAAGTGCTTTTTCAATTCGATAAGCTAGTTCCTTTAAAACCATATCTCCAGCAAAATGACCAAGGCTGTCATTGATTAATTTAAAACGGTCAATATCAATGGAAAGCACCGCAAGCATTCTCTTTTTCTTTTTTGCTCGAGAAAGCATATTCTCCAGCTGCTCTGTAAATTTTACTCGATTAGGGAGTCCTGTATCATGGTCATAGTAGGCTAGTTCTGTTATCTTATCTTCAATTTTTTTCTGTTCCGTTATATTTCTGCCAATCCCATATATTCCTACACACTCATCATTCACTATGATTGGAATATTTTTTATTTGAAATAAGTTGGTTTCTCCCGATTTAGACTGAATTGACACATTGTAATACTGTTCTTTTCCTTTCAATGCTTTAGAAAAATGCATCCTAACTCTAGGCAAATCTTCACTCTTAATAAGTTTCATCGCAGATTTGCCGATAATATCAGCTCGACTGTATCCAAATGTTTTCTCAAATGCAGGATTTACACTTTTAATTTGGCCATTTAAATCCGTTGAAAAAACCAGATCTGTATTCGTATTAAAAAGAGATTCATAGTACTGCTCGGAAACCTTTAAACTTTCATTTAGAAGATAGAAATCATTATGTGATGCCTGCATTAAATGAGTAAGTGCCGTAACATTTTTCAAATATGCTGGGGTCGTGTATTTAAATGTAAGTTTACGATTTACTTGTTTTTGCTCACTATTCTCCGATAAAGCTAAATAGGTTAGTGCATGCCCCAATAATTGTGGAGCTTTTGATTTTCCTCCAGCTAATTCACCATACGCGAAAAAACCATTGGTCGATGTAATGCTTTGAAGCATGCTTAATTCCTTTTCTGTAAAGTCAGGGGCAAATCGCTTTCTCGCCATGCAATCATATACAAATATCGTCTCCACTTGTTTCTTTGCAAGCTGTTTCATATTTTGCAGCGAGCTTTCAACAATTCCCTCTATATCAGGGTAGGCAAAGGTGATTTCTGCCCCTTCAGGTATTTCCCGATTCACTCGAATGGCTCCATTTTTTAAAATATCCAATATAAATAATGGAACCTTTTCTCCTTTGTCTTTCATAATAAACGGAAATTCATTCCCTGAATCAGGAAGATCATTAACGAAACCTTTTCCTAAATATTGCTTTAAAACTTGAATTGGTTTTTTATGATCAATTGAGTAAATATTTGTTCCATTTGCCTTCGAAATAGTAAAAGACTTCCCTATCTCCTGCCATTTATAATTACTGTAGGCTTTGGCAACAAGCTGATCACTTTGAAGGGCAACCGCTGCTACACCTTGAACGGTTAATTCTTCCCCTGTAAAAGCATAGGACTCCTGCGATCTTCCAATATTGCCAGCCAATCCGCCTGCTACAACTAATTCTGGGTTTCCTTCATAAAGGCCATTCAACAATGATTGAGCATCTATATTTGCTCCTGCTGGGAAAATAAGCATCACTTTCGTATCAAAATCCAATAATTGCTGGGCGAGCCCCTTTCCCATTTCATAACTATTTTCATAATCATCTTGATGAAGCAAAACGGATTTAAGTTCCGTTTTTTCAAATATGGTAAAAGAAATAACTGCTTTATTTTCAATCATTTTACCCTCAATAATTTCTCCAGCACCTGTACAGCCGATTACTGTTGCAAATGGAAGAATGCTTCTGATTTCTGTTTGCAGCTGCAGAAGAATAGACCGATCTATTTTACTTGAAAAGACCTGGACAAGAAGATTTGGATACTCACAGAGCTCATGATTTTGTATAAAATGATTTAACTGATCATGAGTTTCATATAAACAAGTTATTGTTTTAGCCATTAGAAGAACCACCATAATTAAAATTTAATTTTTTCACAATTCTCTTATGTTAAAAATAACATAAATATAGAGTTTTTGGGATGGCAAAAAAACAAAAAAGCTGTCTTTTCGACAGCTTTTTCAAAAAACCTTAACATGTTCGTAATCTTTTTAAAAAGTTAACGGAAGCTTAATGAAGCCTAAATATAAAACAAGAACGAGAGAAATAATAAATAATAGCCAATATACTCCTGTATTTTTACCTTTTACTAACCCAACAATAATCATCTCGATCGTAGCAATAACGATAATGCCTACTAAAGATTTTATTACGTACATCATATCAATATTAATGCTGCTTAATATCCAAATGCCTGTACCAATTGTTAATAAATAGAAGAGTCTCAGAATCATTTGTACGACTTTCAAGCCTCTTTCCTTACCGCTTTTATGTAATCCAAGCGCAACGAAGAATAATATGAGGGTTAAAGCCCAGGTCGTTATGTGTGCATGTATCATCTTAAAGTCCTCCTTATCTAAAATCGTTTACATCATACCATATTAGCAAGTAAAAAGCATAAAATTAAGATTCTAAAGTTGCCTTATTAATTTTCGATTTTACTAAATAAAGTTCCAATCTGCTCCACTGTTATTTCTATCCTATCTCCTGGCTGCAGGAAACGTGGTGGTTTGAAGCCCTTGCCTACTCCTGCTGGGGTTCCAGTTGCAATGATATCTCCAGGCTCAAGCGTCATGCCTTGTGAAAGAACGGAGATAATCTCTTCTATTGGAAAGATAAAGTTTTCGGTATTTGATTTTTGCCTTGTTTCTCCGTTTACTTTTGTTTCTATATCTAGCTTATTCGGATCATTTATACTTGAAGAGTGGACAATCCATGGACCCATCGGGCAGGTAGTATCCAAGCTTTTCCCTATAAAGAATTGCTTGTGACGGGATTGTAAGTCTCTAGCAGTAATGTCGTTAATAATCGTGTAGCCAAAGACATATTCAAGCGCTTCATCTTTACTAATTCCCCGCCCCTTTTTGCCGATAATAATAGCCAGTTCTCCCTCATAATCTAACTGTTCAGTGATTCGCTGATGATTTAAAACCGTTTCATCATGCCCGATCACTGTTGTAGGTGCCTTTGTAAAAACCATAATATGCTCAGGGATATCATCCTTACTGCCCATTTCAATCGCATGCTCGGCATAATTTTTGCCTACACAAAATATATTCTTAGATGGCTTAGGGATTGGTGCCAATAGTTTAACAGAATCTAACGGAATGAATAGTTCATCTGTTTCTCCATTCTCTGCCCAGAGCAGTAAGCTAGTAATCTGTTGAATAAACGAATCTCCTAGGGAAATGCATTCCTGCAATGTAGAGGGAATGTCATTTCTTCCTTCTTTCTTTTCCGAGGCTTTACCTAGTGGCAGAATTCTACTTGTTTCCCCATCAACTAGCCCAACAAATACCTCTCCATTTAATTCTGCTGTCACAAACTTCATTTGAACACCTCATTTTTCTGATAATTGATTCAATTTTATTTTATCATGAATCATTTAGTTTCCCGCTTCCATTTCGGCCAATTGAAATAGGTGAAACTTCTCCATATCCATTCCACCGGACCATAATAAAAGCGGCTGATCCATAAGCGGCTTCCTGCGATTTGAAGGATATATATCAGCACAACCATTACTGTACCAGTCACGACAGAAACTTTCCCATACAAGCCAAGCCCGTAATTATAGAAGATCAAGGTTGATGCAATAGACTGAAACAGATAGTTGCTAATTGATAGTTTTCCTACGTAAGATAAAGGAGAAAGTATCTTAAGGACAACTGTTTTCTCAATCGCTAATGCAATTGTCAACCCATAGCCTATTGCAAGCAGCGGTCCACCGAAGCTATCCTGCATATACTCCGTTGCAAAATTCTTACCTAAAATGTAAGGGATGAGCTTGAAAAGGATCCCGATTACCAATGACAAACTAGCAAGCCATGTTAGAAATCTCTTATGTACTTTAGGCTTTTCCAGCCACTTCAATTTGGCAGCACCTCCGCCGATTAGAAATAATGGAAAAATAGAAATAAACATAATAGGTGCGTTTGCAAGATTATTCGTTTCATACCAGTCTCCGATTCTCTGGATCGTAATTTCAGCAAAGCTGCCATTCTGATAAACTTGCATGGCTGTTTCTGCCTGTTCTGAGTCGTAAATTGTCAAGTCCTCTGCAGGAACAACTAATGAGCTAACAAGCAATAAAAGAGAGACAAACAAATTTGGGATTATATATAACAAGAGCCCCGTTATCATTAAATTACGCCCTGTCATGCGTATAAATAGGAGAAATAGAAACCCCATAATTGCATATGTGATTAAAATATCTCCATGCCAAATAATAAACGCATGTAAAAATCCCATTATAAGCAAGAACGATAGTCTTCTTATCCCAATCAGACTGAATGAAAGCCCCCTTACCTTCGACCTTTCCCACATAATAACTAATCCGTAGCCGAACAATAGTGAAAAGAGCGTATAAAAGCTTGCCTGTACAAAAATATCAATAAACGTATATATTGCCTTGTCTGCAGTATTACTCCACCATTCATATGGATCAAAATTAGGGAACGGGGAGTGAAATGTTAGCATATTAACAAGAAAAATCCCTAAAATTGCAAAACCCCTCATAATATCTAGCGAAATAATTCTTTCTTGTTCAGTTATTGAACGTAATGGTTGATTCATCGAATCCTCCTTTTCTAAATATTGCCATTTAATTCATCATAGGTGATTGATCCTTATTTTGTCTAGCTTTTCAAAACATCACTAAACTTTTATTGGGCTATATTATCACATTCTTTTATTAGGCACATAGGATAAAGAAAAGCGATGTCTAGTTTTTAGAGGAATATTTTTTTGAACAGGTAATTATTTTATTTTGAAGGGTGTCATGTATGCCAGCTATCGTTGGGGTCGCACAGGTTATCTCTGTAGGGAGCAGTTCAATTTTCAACATCGGGGATGTTTACAAAATGATGCCAATTTCCAATGCAAAAACTTTTTCAGGTGCTGGTTCTTTCAATACAGGCGATGGGATGAATGTATATAATCATTTAAGCTCAACGAACACGTACGATTCAGATAATATTGATCAAGGAATTTGGTTAAATGCTTAATGTAAAAGGTGATGTTTATGAATTATTATATTCAGCAATCCATTCATATTAACTTAATTAGAATCGAAGGAATTTCTAACTCCTCCGTATTGCAGATTGGCAGTGCAGGTATCATCAAACCTTCCTCTTATCTCTATAACACAGGGGGTTTTACCGAACCTGCGCCTGAAGCTGAGCCTCCAATTCCAGGAGATTTAGCTGCTACACCTGCTGTACCATTACTAGCCCCATCCAATGCCTGACTGTCTATTCCATGTGCCTGGCAATGCTTGTGGATAGTTCATAATTTTTTGCTACACGGGGAGGACATAATTTCTTGATTTGATCTAAATAAATTTAAGAAATGAAAAAATGGGGTGGTGCATTTGAGTCAGGAATTTTATTCTTATCTACAAGGATTGCATTCTTTTGTTGAGACACAGGAAAGAAGAATCCAACATTTAGAAAAAATAATTCATGATCTGCAGAAAGAAATAAAATCCCTTAAAGAAAGACCTCCTATAAACATTGAAAGAATTGATTACAAATTTGATCAGCTCAAGGTTGAAACATTAGAGGGAACACTAAATATCGGTTTTAATCCAAGCGATCTGGATAATATCGATGAGTTCGCTGTTGATAATCAGAAAATGAATGCACCAGACTCCCCAAAAAACTTCATGAAAAAAGCAATGGAAATTGAAGATGAAATGTATCGTTATTTAGAAAGCGATTTACCAAATGTTATTGGTGAGGTACAAAGGAGCTTAAATGTTCCAGAAGATGAATCCTATCTTTTATTTATAAAGGAAGATATTAAAAAACAGCTGCCAAAGAGAATTGATTACTATCTTAAACAGTATGATGACTCCTCCAAACAAAATCACGGAAAGGAGCGAAACTTGAATGAAACAGTAATCAATCAGCTTAAGGTAGAAATTCGCAACGGTGTTCAAGCCTTTATTAGCCATTTGCCTGATCATGTGAAAGGAATGAAGAAGGAATGAACTTTCAAGTATATAATAGAGACCTATGTGTAGGAAGTATTCGAATAGTTGGCGTAGCTAGTTCATCTCTGTTAATGGTCGGAGATACGCAAACCATTCAGCTTGCCTCTGTTTTTGATACGCCTCCAGAATCATTAATCATCGGACCTTTTGTTCCTTTGACACCGAAGTGATTCTAATGCTGCAGCGAACTTCAGTCGTAAATTATTTAAAGGTAGATACCGTATCCTTCTCATCCATATTGGAAATTGGAGATTCAACCTTTACACAGGGATTTTCCAGAGCCATTGCTGTACAGAGAGAGGCAGAAGCTTTTTTTGGAAATGAGGCTGATTTTACATCTTATTCAGCCTTTCAGATCCCAATCCCATTCTCACCGATTACCGAAAATATCTCGATGCATTCACAACAGCTAAAACCAATTATTAAAGTACAGAATATTGATGTCATTGGTGTATCTTCTTCCTCTATTTTACAAATCGGCAGCTCTAAGCATATTTCAATGGAAGCGAGAGTTGATCATATTCGTCATCTTCTATCCGACCACTCCGAAGAAAAATAGAATGGCAAAACTAAGGAAAAAAGGATGGGATGTCATGCCAGCCATTACCGGACCGGTACAAATTATTAATGTCGATGGGGGCATTGTCCAATTCGGAGATGCCGTTTTTATTTCCCCGAAAAGCAGTTCAAAATCTATTTCAGGCTCAGGTGCTGGAAATACTGGAGGTTTTGTCATTACTAATAACGGGCTCAGTGCGAGCAACGTACTTGATACGAATCTAGTTGACCAGCCTATGGTAGGAAATAACTAAGTGTATATAAAAGACCGGCTGGAAGAAGCTCCATGCCGGTCTTTCTATCAATTACATCGATATTACATGCGCGCCATCAAAGAAAAACAAATACTTCTCATTCACTTTTCTTTTTAAAATTTGTTCTAGCGCTCTTCCATACATATCGATCTGAACCCGATATCGCTCCTCTAGAACAGGTCTTGCCTCAGTAATACCGCCTTTAAAACGATCTGTTATTCCATCTGTTTTATAATCAAGCATTACGATGCCTTGCTCATCCTGAAAAACACAGTCAATAATTCCTTGGATTAGTACAGGTTCATTTGGTCCCTTCCAATCAGGATAAATTTCACCTGCTGGTAAAGCTAGGCTAAAAGGGATTTCACGATTAATGATATTTGCCTGAGTCAGCCGACGCCCAAGAGCTGTTTCAAAAAACATCATAATTTGCTCAGCGTCAATTCCTTCCCGCTGTTCTTCTGTAAGAAGCTCCTTTATGATCATCTCATCCATTTTTCGGCAGATAGACTCTTCTGTGACCGACTCACGAAAATCGATATGCTGCATAACCATATGCATAGCTGTTCCACGTTCAGCAGGAGTTAAAGATTTTTCCTGCATGAACCTTGGCCGATTAAAAAGGGGCTTTTGAAGTTTACGGACCACTTCTGTCCCGCTCTCTTCAGCGGAAAATATTTCCTTTTGCCTTTTAACTTCAGATACAGATTGTTTGGAACGGTAGTGGGATGCAGTTATTTCTGGGTATTTCCATGATAGCTGTTCCTCCACCGCATCTTTCCATTCCGATTGAACAGGGACAGATTCTCCTGCGTAAACCTTTTCAAGCAAGTCTTCCTTTTCATTGAGATCCTCTTCTTTTATCATTGCCGCTTCTTCCCCAGTCAAAATGGTTATCGCCCAGCTTGATGGATGATGGGTAATATCTGCTGCATCATGTGAGCCTGCCGGTAAAGGATTAAGCCTTAATTGCGGACAATCTTTATGCCTAACAAGGGACGGACCAATCCAATCCATATAGCTATTTGCCGCAGCCCGCTCATATTCGTTTAAAAGCCAGGTCTGATGTTCAGCTATATTCGCCCATTGTTTGATTTTTTTTGCGGCACTCTTAACGGATGAAATGAGATATAATTTTTCTTTTGCTCTTGTTAAAGCAACATATAAAACACGCATTTCTTCCGCCAGCATCTCCATTTTCTTTTTTCTCTTGAAGGCCAGCTGCGGAAGTGAAGGAAAGGAAATTCTTTTTTTTGCGTTTACATACTTTACTGCCAATCCATAATCTTTATCAAGCATATAGGCTTTTTTCAGATCCATTGTATTAAAATTGCGGGCGAGTCCAGCAATGAAAACGAATGGAAACTCTAATCCTTTGCTGCTATGAATCGTCATTAAACGGACAACATCCTCTTGTTCGCCAAGCGCACGGGCAGCACCGAGATCGTCTCCTCGATCGCGCATCCGTTCAATAAATCTTAAGAAACGAAACAATCCTCTAAATGAGGTTGCCTCATACTGCCTAGCCCTGTCATAAAGAGCTCGCAAGTTAGCTTGTCTTTGCTTTCCGCCAGGCATTCCGCCGACAAAGTCATAAAAATGTGTTTCCCTGAACAGCTGCCAAATGAGCTCGGAAAGGGAGCCTTGCCTTGCAATCACACGCCAATCCTTTAATTGATCAAAGAATGGTCGAATCTTTTCAACCATCCCTTCCATTTCAAGTGAAGATTTGTTCATGCAGAAGGAAGACAATGCTTCATAAAATGAGCCCATCTTATTATGAATCCTTATTTGCGCTAATTCTGCCTCTGTTAGCCCAACAATTGGGGACCGGAGAACGGCGGCAAGCGGAATATCCTGATATGGATTATCAATAATCTTCAACAGTGACATCATGATCGACACTTCTGTTGCTTCAAAATACCCTGTTGAAAGATTGGCATAAACCGGTATCCCCTGCTGCTTGAATTCCTCCATAATTTGCGGGGCCCATGTCATCGAACGAAGCAAAATAACGATATCCCTATACATGGCGGGACGTCCTGACTTTGTTTTCGGATTGTAGACTTCCTTTCGCTCCGCAATGATTTCTTTTATTTTCGAAGCCATAAATCTTGCTTCCAGCTGTGACTGAGCAAGATCTGCTGCATCAAAACCGTCCTGGTCAGCTGCTTCCTCCCTATCATCCTCCTCTCTCCCCTCTAAATCAATAATAGCCAGTTCAATCGGATAGGATTCTGCTTCAGGATATGGCGCACCTTTTACTAGTTCTGCAGCTTCATCATAGTCAATTTCTCCAACCGCTGTACCCATAATTTGCTTAAAAATATAATTTGTTCCGTAAAGCACTTCTTTTCGGCTTCGAAAATTTTTTGCCAGATCTATTCTTAAACCAGTTTCTTCACCAGTTGAAGTAAATCGAGTATATTTTCCTAAAAATAAATTCGGTTCTGCCAGGCGGAAACGATAAATTGACTGCTTAACGTCCCCGACCATAAAAAGATTGCCTTCATGCTCTAAATCTTTTGTGACTAATTGAAGAATGGCCTCTTGAACCATATTTGTATCCTGATATTCATCAACAAATACTTCTTTAAATTGCTTTCTGCAAGCAAGTGCAGCATCTGAAGGTACTACTTTCCCTTCTTCATTTTTTATAGAAAGAATCTCTAAACAGTAATGCTCCAGGTCTGCAAAGTCAACTAGCCCTTTTTCCGCTTTCACTTTTGCGAAACGGATAGAAAAAGCATTAACTAAATGGACAAGTCCCCCAATATATTTCTCCATCTCCGCCATATCACGAATAAAACTTTCAGGTTTCCGCAAGAAAAGTTCATCCTTCATATCCTGGATGATTTTTTTCGCTTGATCCCTAAGCTTTTTCGCCTGATCGATCAGTTCCTGCTCATATTCATCGCCCTTGCAATTTTTTAGGCGGCCAAATGAAGCCGCTTGAATGGCTGCATAAAGAGTGGCCCAAGAGTCTTTTTTCGCATCAATTAACGTTTGGACAATATGAAGATCATCGATAAAATTCTCTGCTCTTGGAGCAGGACCCCCTGGAAGCTTTGTCATTGCTAGCCCTTGTTCTAATAACTGCTTTGCACCATGCAGCTGTAATTCAATATCATGCAATAAATCTTTCACAAATGGCAGTTCTTCTATTTCAGTTGTTTCATCCACATCGTACATTTGAACAATCGAATCCAAATACTGCTCAGGTGATGGATTTGCCCTGGAAAAATCGTATAATTCGCGGACAATGTCTTGCAGTGCCAAATCACTTCTATCATTTGTAAATGTATCAACAAGTTCATAGAAATCATCATTGCCTTCTCTTCCATATTCTTCTTCAAAAAGCTCCTCAAGTACTTCATCCCTTAAAAGCTGTGCCTCTGTTTCATCTGCAATTCGAAATCCCGGATCCATGTCGATTAAATAATAATATTTTCGAATCATTTCTAAGCAGAAGGAATGCAGAGTGGAGATGGAAGCCTTGTTTAATAGACTTAATTGTTTTCGCAAATGTACTGATTTTGGATTATGATCAATTGCTTTCTCTAGCGCTTCACCAATTCTGTGCCTCATTTCAGCTGCAGATGCATTTGTAAAGGTTACAACAAGGAGCTCATCCACATTGATCGGCTCCTCTTCAGAAAGAATTTTTTGAATAATTCTTTCGACCAATACGGCCGTTTTTCCCGATCCGGCTGCTGCAGCAACTAAGGTGTCCTGTCCTTTTGCCCAAATTGCCTTCCATTGATCATCTGTCCATGTGGCATCTGCCGGTTTAGGCGGAATAACCATTTTCGTCATTGCTCCTCCACCTCCTTTTTAATGATGTCAATTAATTCATCCTTTTGATGTGGAACTAAAAGGCGATATTCATTTGATTCTAGCGATTCATCAAATTGGCAAACCGATTTATAGGAACAAAATGTACAAGGCGTTTTCTCCTTCATTTTGTAAGGCGAGATATCCACTTGTCCGCTTGTAATACGGTTACCTGTTTCCATGTACTTACTGCGGACAAACTTCCGCAAATAATCAAATTCTTGTTTGCTTGCTATCTTTGAACGTTTAGAAAGCGATCCATCCTTGTTAAAGCCAGCAGAGATAATCGGTGATTCCCCTTTTTCAAGTGTCTGGTCCATCAATTTGATTACCTTCTCATCGCCAAGCAGCAGCCCATTCATTTTAAACTTTTTAAAAATTTCCTGTTCAATATCCTCAAGTGTTAGCATTTTTGAAGTGCTGATCATCGGATTGTGAACATGAAAATACAAGACACCAGCTGGGTCCGCCTCTACACCGACCAGTTCTGTAGAATGAGCAATAATAATATCCAAATACGTAAGCATTTGAAGAGCAATTCCGTAGTAAACTTCATTTATATTTAAATCCTTTGAACTGGATTTATAATCAATGACTCTTAAGAATATACCATGATCATCCTGTGCCTTATCGACACGGTCAATTCTTCCCACAAGCTCCATCTTCGTCCCATTTTTTAGCGGGAAGGCAAGCGATGGGAGGTCTCCCTTTGGACCAAATCCAAGCTCCAGCCCTATAGGAGAAAATCCGCTGGATCTGGCATGCTCGCTTAGAATAAATGAGGCTCTGCTAATAATTTGCTCAAGCTTTCTTTTAATATAAAAATGGCGGTTTGAACTTAGCAAAATTTCATTCTGCAATTTTGGCGCCAGCATTTCGACTGCTTCTTTTGCTAGAATTTCACATTGCTCCCTAGTCATATCCGTCCATGATTGATTATCATTTATTACCGTTTCAGCGATATATTTTAGTGCTGCATGGAATAAATCACCAATATCAGGCGCTTCTAGGCGGAAAACTTGACGCTCTCTTAACTTAAGCCCATGCTGAGCATAATGTGAGAATGGACAGCTAGAAAAAAGCTCCATTCTTGAAACGCTAGCCTGTATATGATCACCATATAAATCCTTGCTGGTTTTTTCATCCAGATGGCTTGTCCGATTCTCATAATTAAGGCTGGAAAGCACTTTGAGAGCTGGGCTCCGTAAGCTTTCATTTTTCAAATAATAATTATAAATATCCCACCAAAAATCAAAGATTGGATAATTACGTTTTTTCAGCTGCAATTGAGACGTTAAATAAGATAGAGCCGTATTTTTATTTGAAGCATACTCCAGCTGTTCTAATTCCGGAAGTTCAGCTGGATCTGCCATATAAAAATGATGAATTGCAGTTGGAAAAATATCGTTCATTCGCTTAATATAAGAAGACGGAATTAATGCTTTACCTTCTTCATTAGCAAGCGGATAGCTAATATAAAGAGATTCTGACGGTGTCACAAATGCTTTATAGGCAAGAAATTCCTCATCCAGCAGCTTTGTTCTGCTTCCGTAAGCAATCTTCATACCGATTGACAGAAGCTGTTCCCGATCCTCATCAGCAAATACGCCTTCCTCCGAAAACTTTGCAGGAAGAACACCCTCATTCAAACCAATAACAAATGCAGTTTTTATATTTGAAAGACGCGATCTTTCTAAATCAGCAACCATCACTTGGTCTAGTGCAGGAGGAACTAAAGAGAAACGCATGGATTCCATCCCAGCATCAAGTATTTCGGCAAATCTCTTCGTCGAAACGGTTTCCTCTCCTATCATTTCTACGTATTGGTCAAGAAGCTCCATAACCGCATTCCATGCCTGTCCATGTTCTCTAGCTTTAATGAGGTTCCCGCGCTCTTCCTCATATACTTGCCATGCTTCTAATTTGGCCGGAACGTCTAATTCCTCCAGAAGCAGGTAGATCGCCTCACAATATTGCCTGCCGGTTTCTGCCTTCTTCAAGCGACGTGAGAGTCTTATTAAGGGCGAAGTAATCATTTCCCGAAAATCATTTAGCTCCTGCTCGGTTTCCTTTTCGCTATCTGTCTGCGCGATTCCATCAAATTCTAGTCCTCTAATCCTGCGGTAAATCCATCTATTTTTCTTTGTCCATCGATCCCCTTGGATGCCATAAGCGAGGACGTAATTTTCAAGGCGATCCATTTGTTCCCTTAATACACTTGCTTCTAATTTAACTGGAAATATTAACTCTGTCTTTACCGCTCTGAAAATCGGTTCATACCGCCAATTCCCATTAATAATCTCCATACTAGATCGAATAAATTCTACAAGCGGATGATTCAGCATCGTCCTCTTTTGGTCTATGAAAAAAGGAATCTCATAATCGGTAAAAATCGTTTCAATCATGTCATTATAATCTTGGACATTCCTTGTAAGAATGGCTATGTCCCTATATCGATAGCCTTTCGTACGAACCAATTGATTAATATGCCTTGCTGCACCTTCTATTTCTGCTCTTCTGTTCACTGCCTGTCCAATATGAATGGCTGCTTCTCCCTTATAGCTAACTGCTGGGCGTATATCAAAATTCGCTTCAAGATGTGCCAATGAGGAGCCGGTCCATCTCTTCGGTTCTTTCAGAAAAACTTCTTTTATTTCCAGGCCATTTCGGACCGCCATATCATATATTGTCTGACAGTTTTCGCCTGACATTCGAAATAAATGGAGTTCATCTGGTGGAGTATGTGTAAATGGCTGATCAAGAGTAAGGGATATCGTTACCTTTTTACAAAGCTTCATTAACTGCTCTATGATCATATATTCCTGCGGAGTGAAGCTATGGAATCCATCTATATACACGACTGCCTTTTTCAAATACTCTGAGTCAGCTGCTTTCTCTATGAATAGACGGAAATAATCCTCTGAATCTACGTATTTGCCATAAAGAGAATCTTCGAATGACTGATAGATTAATTCAAGATCGTGTAATTTATCTTGAAGTGCCTTATTCGTTTTCCCCCCAGTGGATAATTGCTCCTTTCTCTGGGCAAGCTCATCAGGCTGAATACAATAGCGTTTAAACTCAGTCATCATTTGTTCCATTTGCTGAACAAATCCGTTCTTATCAGCTGCTCGCTGGTATAGCTTAAGCTCATCTTTTTTCTCTTCAATTATTTTTCGAATGAGCATACTGATTCCGACACTATTTAAATGATATCGATTCATGCCGCCCGTGTCTTGCAGAATTCTCCAAGCCAAGCGGGTAAAGGAGTATACTTGGCTCCTAATCATCCCGCCTAAATTTTTCGTTGTAATTAATTGATATTCTGATTGAAATGTCATTTGTTCCGGAACTAAGTAAATAATTGGATCGCCCTCAGGTGCAGTTCTCAATTCCTCACGAATTTCATTCAAGCAGAATTCTGTTTTTCCGCTGCCTGAGCGTCCAATTAATATGCGAACGGACATAGTTTTACCTCTCTTCCTTTCCCACAATACGGACTATCATTTATTTACTATTTTATCATAGAAGGAAAGTCTTTTTTTGTTTGGTCTCTTATTAAATGAATGGTAAAAGATCCTGCAATTGTAACAA
Organism: Cytobacillus massiliigabonensis; assembly: GCF_900199725.1. Lineage (GTDB taxonomy): Bacteria > Bacillota > Bacilli > Bacillales > Cytobacillaceae > Cytobacillus > Cytobacillus massiliigabonensis. Next base: position 602,179 of record NZ_LT904902.1, read on the forward strand.
ACATGAGCATCTACTCACTGCTAAATTTGTAAATGTCGGTCTGCTTAATTTCAACTGCACGGGTATTACTTCGTACATAAAGGCTTGTTCAATCAATCAGACCGACTATTTATTTTTTTAATAGAAAAAGGACTCGATTGAGCCCTTAGTTTTTTTTAGAAAGAAATATCCATTTCATCAATTGGCCAGTATCTTAAATTAACCTTCCCAACTACTTGATCCATTGAGATAAAGCCAAAATGGCGGCTATCCCAGCTTTCAAGCCGGTTATCACCGAGAACAAAAAGTTCTCCTTCAGGCACTGTCTCCACACCTCTCAGCTCGAGCAATGTAAAATCACCCGTTAGCCTGCTTCCAAACGCTTCATCCCGCTGCTTTTCAAGGTAAGGTTCAGCTATCTTTTCCCCATTGATGTAAAGTTCATCATTTTGGTACTCGATCTTATCACCAGGAAGCCCAATAATTCTTTTCACAAAGTCCTCTTCCTTATTGTGATGAAAAACGATCACATCAAAGCGATTCAATTCTCCAATTTGATAGCTGATTTTATTAACAATAAGTTTATTTCCGTTTTCAAGTGTGGGCTCCATCGATTTCCCTTCCACAACATAGTTGGAAATAAAAAATGTACGAATAAAAACAAATATAATTAATCCTATCCCAAAAGCTTTGATCCATTCAATGCCTTCTTTTTTTACTGTCTCTCTCAATTTTGCATTCACCAGCCTTTTTATTTCTCATAATTCCTTCGTTGTTTTGTACTTATATTCATTTTTATTTCAATCCTTTTTCCAACATACCAAAGAATGAATATGATCACTCCTACGATAGCCGTCCGAACTGGCTGTGTAATCAATGATTTAATATCATAACCCACAAAACTCATCGTAAAAATCATCACTATTTTTCCAGTTAATACAGCTAGCATATACTGCGCAATACTTATTTTTGATAAGCCAGCCACAATATTAACTACGGCAGAAGGGGTGAAAGGAAAGCATAAGAGGATAAATAATGGACCGAATCCATGTCTCTCTACCCATGCCATGAGCTTTTGCACCTTTGGACTCTTTTTTAAAAACCGCAGCATCCTTTTCTGCCCATATTTTCGGACAAGCAAAAAGACTAGAAGGGCACCGACCGTTGAACCTATCCACGATAATAAAAATCCGAACCATAATCCAAACGCATTTGCATTTGCCATGACAAAGATAAAGAGTGGCAGAAAAGGCAAAAATGCTTCAAGCATTGGAAGCAAGATCCCTGGCAGCGGACCAAAGGAACGATATTTTTCTATCAATTCCATAATTTTCTCAAGCGTAAATAAATCTTTAAATAATTCGTAATCCATGTAGAATCTCCTTGATTAGAGCTAGACAATATTTAAAGTTATCTTTCTAATTTCTAGGCTTACCTCTTATCCTATTATTGTACACCTATTTTCTGAAAAAGAATTTTATTTAGTAAAAAATTCACGTATTGCTTGTTTATTTTTTTCAAAGTCTACCGCTAAAACTAAACCAACCCCACTTATTCTCTCATCTTGATAAGATCCATCAACCGGAATCCTTAATGTTTCAATATCACGATTCTTCGAAGAAATGAATTCTTTACCAATATACAGAATATCCGTTGTAGCCATATTCGTATTGACAAAAGGTGTCATCACTCCGACTAATTTTGGGAGCTTCGCTACTGTTTGAAAACTCATCAATTGATCAGCCAAAGCTTTCATAGTCTTTTGCTGGCGTTCAACCCTGCCGAAATCACCAATGGCATCATGACGAAAACGGACATAGCCAAGAAGATGTTCCCCATCAAGCCTTTGTAAACCAGGCTCAAGCTGTACGCCAATATTAGTAGACATGGCCTTTTCAACTTCAATTTCTACCCCTTTTGGAAATGCTTCATCTATTAGATGTACGAATCCCTGAAAGTCAACAATCGAATAATATTGAAGGTCAATATCAAAATTCTCTTTGATCGTTTGCCTTAATAGTTCTGGACCGCCTAAAGCAAAGGCAGCATTAATCCTATGTTTGCCATGACCCGGAATATCCACATACGTATCCCTCATAATAGATAGTAATTTATATGTCCCTCTCTCCGGATGATATTGGGCAACCATTATTGTATCTGCTCTTGAATTTTCTTTTCCTCGAGCGTCACTCCCTAAAAGAAGAATGCTTGTCCCGCCATACGGATCTTTATCACCGTTAAATTCATACTCTATTGCTTTGCTAGTTACTTTGCCTTTTGATTGTGAAACCCCTTGTTTAAATTGATAATAGGAATATGCCATGGTTCCAGCAAATAATAGGAAAAGAATAAGGACGAATGTCTTCCATTTCTTTCTTTTTGGTTTTTTATGTTGATATCTTTCAGCTCTCATATTTAAAATTCCTTCCTGCTTTTTTTAGGATAATAACCTTCAACAATATATGACTACTTATTTAGTAAAAAAGTTTCTTTTTGATTACTGGTATTTCTTGTATACCTCATTATCTCCATAAATATCCAATAATTGCAATTGAAGAATGAAAAAGAAATACGGAAGCGCCTTCGGAACAATCAAAGAGCCAATTGTTCCTGCGAAGATTATGCTAAGGTGCTTTCCTTTGTGCTCACCCCCGACAAGCACAAGACAAGACTCACGGAAAGGTTGTTCTTTACCTTTCTGGGGGGCTTGGCTTGTGACCTCGAGGTCGACAAAAGCGCGACGTCCTGTCGCATTGTCGACACTAGTACGTCCTGTACGTCGGGGGTAGCGCTCCTCCTATAAGCTACCGCTTATACTCGTGCGATGCCTATGCTGCCGAAGAGTTCCTTGTGGAGCTAGACAAGAATAATACCGCAAACCTATAAGGCTTGCGGTATCGCTCCTATTTCAAATATTCATTAAACCAGCCTGCAATGTAGTTTAAGCGGCTAATTCGCAAATTAGGTTTTCCACTTCTTGAAAGCTCATGATTGGCTTCAGGAAAGCGAATGAATTTAGCTGTTTTTTTCCTGTCCTTTAAGGCAATAAATAATTGCTCCGCCTGTTCGATCGGACAGCGGTAATCCTTTTCGCTATGAAGGATAAGGAGCGGTGTTTCCATCTTATCCACATAGGCAAGCGGAGAATGCTTCCATAAAGTTTGAATATCATTCAAACTGCTTTTAATTTGCCAATCCGTGAAATAATAGCCAATATCACTTACACCATAAAAACTAATCCAGTTTGAAATGGAACGCTGTGTCACAGCAGCCTTAAAGCGGTTCGTATGCCCGATAATCCAGTTCGTCATAAAGCCGCCATAGCTGCCGCCTGTTACGCCTAGGCGATTCTCATCAATAAAATTAAAGTTTGCGATCGCATAGTCAACCGCATCCATAATATCCTCGTAATCTTTCCCGCCATAATCACCTCGTACTGCATCAACAAACCGCTGGCCATACCCATGGCTCCCTCTTGGGTTTATATACAATACTGCATAACCTTGCGCTGCCAAACATTGAAACTCATGAAAATACGTATTCGCATACATCGCATGCGGACCACCGTGAATTTCAAGAATTAAAGGAACCTTGTCCCCTTCTTTGAAAGGAACTGGTTTCATGATCCACCCGTGTAAATCCCATTGGTCTGAAGATACAAATTCAATTGGCTCTGCCTCCGCAAGGATGATTTCTTGCAAAAATGCTTCATTGACGTTTGTCAGCTGCTCCCTTTCACCTGATGTTACATGCAGCAAGTATAAATCTCCCGGATGCGATGGCTTGCTTATAGCTACAACTGCACGGTCAACTTTTCCGCCAGTGGAAAGTCCATATACATGCTGAGCATCAAGCAAAGCCGGGTATAGCTCTCCTTCCAGTGTTCCGTAATAAACAACCGTATTGCCATGATCTGTAGCTAAGAAATAGAAGCTATGATTATCCTCTCCCCACAGAATGCCTGGCGTAACTGCCCCCTGCTGGAAATCCCCAATTGCATAATCACCAATTAGCAAATCAGAATCCTTTGTTAAACAATCAAGCTTTTCAGCTTCCATGTCATAAATCCAAATTTTCGAGAGTGTTGCATTTTTATATTCTCTCTCATGTCCTAGCATCCCAATGTATTTGCCATTAGGAGACCATGTCGCACTGCCGAAGTATCCTGTACTTTCTGTCAGCTTTCTTGCTTCTTTTGTTTCTGCGTGAATGAGGTATACATCACTCAAGAAGGACTGATCCTTTTCAACACTTAAATCAGCAGTAACCGTCACATATTTCCCGTCAGGCGACCATGATTGCAGCTGATAGTCATGCTCACCTGATGTAAGCAGACCTTTTTCCTCTGTACGAATATCAACAATCGCTACCTGTGTGTAGTTCCCTTCCCAAAATCCATAGGCATCTGATTTATATTTCATTTTATCCACTTCAAGCGGAACAGGCTTTTTATCCTTTTTTTCTTCGCTTTTATTGGACGATGATAAAGATTCGCCATTTTTTAATGCTGCATTAAAGGCAATTCTTGTCCCATCAGGCGACCAGACAGGGTTCGCTGCACCATTTGGGCATTTGGTTAATTGTCTGGCCTCCCCGCCTTTTACATCTAATACATAGATTTGGCCCTTGCCGCTTCGGTCTGATATAAACGCTATCTTCTGCCCATCTGGAGACCATCTAGGTGAATGGTTTCGAGTTTCACCAAACGTCCATTGAACAGGCTTATTTTTTTCATTTACATTTATGTAGTATAAATGTGAGGAATATTTATTCTCCTCTTCCAGCATCATTGTTTCAACAAAAACACAATCCCTTCCATTGCTCGCCAGTTGTGGATCTGCTACTGATTTTAATTGGTAAAGATCTTCCGCTTGTATGGCCCGTTTTTCTGTCATTATTCGTCATCCTTCCTTATGTATGATCTTTTTTATTTCGACAATAGAATTAATTTCCCTGCTCCTCTTTACCTTCATTTAAAAAATATCGAATATTTTTTGAGCAAAGGGAAAAATATCGGCAATTCCGACAAAGAATGCCTCTTGCAATCGAAATCGTTTATCTGTAAAATTAGAACAAACGTTCTCTTTTTTGTTTTTGAATTTATAAAGGAGGAAGGGAATATGACAAGAATACCTGAGGAAGATCGCAACATACTGGAGCAAGCTATTTATTTACCAATGGTGCTGACTATTTTGAATCGTGATCTGACTGTCATAAATAATAGCTCGTTCAAACTCCCGCAGCCTTATTTAAATTTAGTTGAGGAAACAATGAAGGTTATTCAAAAAGAATTGGCAGCAGTCAAACTCTATATGAGCAAAAATAAGCTTAAGGTACAGCAGCTGAAGCGGGATGAAGCTTTTACGATGTTCCTATTTCTTTATAAAGGTTATGAAGAACAGCACAATTACTTCAACCCACGTATTCGCAATAAAGTACAAGAGCTGATGGATTATTATTTATATAAGCGGCATATGAGCAGCTACTTAAAGAGCCAGAAAGACAAAAGAAGTGAAGGACGAGTGTAAGACATATCTCCTTAGCCTTTAAAACCTCTAATTCGATATTTGCTTGCCCTTTCTGATGCACCTATACTTCTTGTCCCATTTAAAAAGTACAATGCTTTCCTTTCTGATTCTTCAATTCTGCTGATTAGCGTTGTTCTTAAAAGTGCCGTTCTTAAAACCTGATTGTTAAAGGAATTGAAAGATACCGGTAAAATTTTAGATTGTTTATTTTTGAATATCACCTCGGTATTGCCCCTATCGACACGGTGGTATGAAAGAATATGCTCAGATGAAATCCATATGCATTGTGAGTTGCTCGCTGAAGTAGTTGGAAAAAAATAAATGAAGTTTGTGGGGTCAATAGTAATTGGTGCTTTGTGGGTAATTCCAGTTAATTGACGGGTCCCTTCTTTGCGGCCCTCGTAGCTAGAACCAAAAAAAGTACAGCTCTTTTTAATAATATCAATCGGTTTAAATGGTGATACAAACTCATCCTCCAGCTCCCAAATTTGCGAATAAATCTTAGAACCGTATGCCAGTGGCATAACAGCCATCGTATTCGGGTTAATTTCATATTCATCAATTAGAGAGGATATTTCGCGGCCATTCATTTCTTCAACTCCCCTATATAATAGTCCACCTCATCATAACAGGTTTGTAGTAAAAATATTCTTTTTCTTCTAAATGTTACTAATTTGTTCAAAAACTCCACAAAAAATATTTTCAAAAAATTCAAAATTAAGTTGAATAAATCATGGTAACTCCATATACTAGTAAAAAGCATTGAGGTGATTTTCATGAATGAAAAATCATACACAGAGCTGATGAAAAAAAGCGCCATGAAAAAGAAGAAACTGAAGGAATCTTTTGTTTTAGATCTTTACATTGACATGCTGCTTTCGGAAATTTTACTCAAAAAAGAAAGATCAAAGCTGATGAAAGAAATCGATGAAGCGATTGATACAGAAAATAAACCAGCATTTATTCATTTATCTAAACAATATAAGGAACTTTCTAAACGATTCGGCACTTAGCTCCTATCAATTCATCCCTCGCGATTCACGCGGGGGATTTGTTTTTTCGAGTAATTTTGCAAGCAAAAAAGCGAGCAGCAACTAAGTGCTTACTCGCTTCCTTTCGCTTTCTGTTTTACTTCATATTCCTCAAGCATCGAGATCCGTTCGAGCATCGTTGGGTGTCCGTAGCGAAAAATTTTCACGAGCAGCGGCGGGTTCACTTGACTTAAACCTGCGCGGGTCAATTCTTGAAATGTGCCGATTGCAGCCTCAGTATCTTTCGTCATTTCGATCGCATATTTATCTGCACGCGATTCCTGATAGCGTGAAACGAAATTGGACAAGGGGCTTGAGATAAATAACAGCATGGAAAGAATCATTAAGAACAACGGAAGAGAACGAATGTCATTTACCGCTGGGATCTTAAGGGCTTTCCCCCATTTGCCAATTACATATTCCATAATCCTCGCTGTTAAATAAAGCCCAACTAGTGATAGAAGCAAGTAACCGGCAATTCCAAAGTAAATATGCTTTTCAACATAATGAGCCATTTCATGCGCCATAATAAATAAAATTTGATCGTCATTCAACCGATTTAATGTTGTATCCCAAAGAACAATTCTCGAATTAGAGCCAATTCCATTTACATATGCATTGAGGGAGTTCGTTTTTTCCGCCATATTCACTTCAAATACATGTTCGGCAGGAATGTTTGCTTTAGAAGCTAATTCTAAAATTTTTGCTTCAAGCTCCTTATTTTTCAATGGATAAAAATCATTGTAAAGCGGGTCGATAACAACTGGCTGAAGAAACATCATGAACAAAGTAAAAGGGACGGAAAGCAGCCATGCATAGAGCCACCATCTTTTCTGGCTTTTATTAATGAGCCAGTAAAGAACGCCGACAATAATGATCATCATCCCAAAGTTAATCCAGAAATCAATAAGCTCATCCTTCATCCAGCTGCTGAAGCTTTGCGTTGAAATATTATAACTTTTCGAAAGAGAATAACTAATATAACTAAGCGGAGCTGTCGCAGCAAACGCAAAGAGCGAAAGCCAGAAAAGATAAATAGCAGACTGGACAAACTTCCATTTAGTAGACTGCCCTGCCCACTTATTAAAGGCATTTCCCAGTCCAAGCAGCAGGACAAATAAATAAAATAACCATTCAAAAGGCGTCGAAAGGAAAAACAACAAATTTCTTATTTTTGAATATTCCTCACTTAGCATAAGCTCTCTTCCGTTTAAAAAGGTAGCAGGATCGGCCCTTGTGCCTTCATACTCAAACTGCAGACTTGTATCGGCAAAATGAAATAAATACCAATAAAAAAATAGCCCATATATGACATAAGCTAGAATTCCGTAAAAGCCAATTTTTCTCGCCATTCCACTCCCCCCAATTTGTACAGCCTTTCAATATTTAGTTTAGTATAAAAAAACATATTTAGAACTACTTGTCTACTGAAATCAGTTGCTCACTTTATAGTTTGTACGATTTTTTACATAGCAAACATTAAAGAGAATCTACTTTAAACGCATGTAAATGTCGGTCTGCTTAATTTCACTACGCTTGTTATTACTTCGTACATAAAGGCTTGTTCAATTAATCAGACCGACAATTTATCTTTCATATAAAAAACCGGTTTTCACGGAAAACCGGTTTTGCATTACATAATAAATGAGTAGACTGATAATACAGCTATTGCACCTAATACGACAACAATAACATTTGCTCCTAGATAAGCAACAAGAAAAGCGGCAGCAGCGCCAAGTATTCCAAACCATATATCCTCTTGAATAAACAATACACCAGGAAAAATAAGGGCACCTAAAGTAGCAGATGGAACATTCTTTAATACGCCCTGAAGAAACGGAGGCAGCTCCTTTCCTTTAAAAAGAACAAACGGCAGCATTCTCGGAATATAGGTGACCGCGCCCATTCCAAGAATCATCCAGACGATTTGGCTACTCATGTCCCTCCCTCCTTTGCTTCTTCTTTAATCCTTCAATAAACTCAACCATAACGGCAGATAGAAGAGTAGCAGCAACAATGGCCCATCCAGATGATAAAGCATTGGATAACGTAAAAATCGTGTTAAAGCAAGCGGCAAGAGCAGCAAGGCAAACGACCTTGAAGCTTTTTTTCATGGATGGAACGAGTAAACCGATAAACATTGCATAGAGGGCAACTGACATGCTTTCCTGTAATGTTTGCGGCAAGCTAGCTCCAATTAAGAAGCCAACTCCTGAACAAACGACCCAGCTCACATATGAAATAAAATTTAATCCAAACATATATCCGGTTGTAACTGTTCCTTCCTTCATCGCAGCAACAGAAAAAGTTTCATCTGTTATCCCAAAAGAATAAATAGCTTTATTAACAAGATGGTCGTCTTCACTTTTTTCATTCAATGCAGTTGACATAAGGAAATGCCGAATATTTACAATAAATGTAGTTAAAATGATTTCAAATATCCCCGTCCCAAGGGTTAGTAAGCTTAACGAGATATATTGGGAGGCTCCAGCAAAAACTACTAAGCTCATAAGCACTGTTTCTCCGATTGAAAGACCTGTCGTTTTAGCTAACAGTCCGAACGTCAATGCAATTGGAGCATAGCCTATTGCAATGCTAATCCCTGCTTGAAACCCTTTCCTAAATTCTGATGGAGCCTTATTTACTGCGAGTTCCGTCAATGAAGCCACCGCCTCTTCCATCTGAAATTTCAAATAATTAGTTTTAAAAGTCTACTATAATAGTTATAATAGATAGTATAATACACGATTAATTAGTTATATTATACATATGTGCGTTATAATAAACAACCATTCCGGAGGAAATAATGGAGAATATTCAAAAAAATATTGGAGTCAACCTAAGGAATATTCGTAAAACAAGAGGATATAGTTTGGATACTGCTGCTGATGTTACAGGAGTCAGCAAGGCCATGCTAGGTCAAATAGAGCGCGGGGAATCCAATCCAACCGTCACAACATTATGGAAAATTGCGACAGGACTTCAAGTCTCTTTTTCTTCTTTAATTAGTGAAAAGCCTTCAGAAGTTCTTCATGTTGATTTACAGTCTATTTCACCAATTATCGAATGTAATGGAAATTATCGGGTATATCCAACTTTTCCATTTGACCCGCGAAAGAAGTTCGAAATATTTATCGTAGAAATCGAACCAGGCTGTCAGCATACAGCGGATAAACATAATGAGGGGGTAGAGGAATACGTTACCGTCATGAGCGGCAAACTCGAAATGCATATCGGTGAGCAGAAAATCCGAATCGAGCAAGGGAACTCACTCCGTTTCTTAGCAAACAAAGCACATACATATAAAAATAGTGGAACAGAGGGTATAAGACTTCAGGTGGTCATGTATTATCCATAATATAAAGGCATATCACGGGTCGTGTGATATGCCTTTATATTATGAAAAAACAAATGTTTGCGGTTTGTCTAGCACTTTTTCAAATAAGTACTGCTTTATCACTGCTCAACTTTTCTCCGCGAATCTGTTGGAATTCCTCTAAAAGCTTTTCAATTGTTAAATTTTGTTTTTGTACTTCATTTGCATGAAAAATTAACTGCCCTTTATCCATCATGATCAAACGGTTCCCTAGATCCAATGCCTGCTGCATATTATGAGTCACCATCAGAGTGGTAAGCTGATAGGTCTTCACAATTTCTTTCGTTAGCGCAGTAATCAGTTCTGCACGAGCGGGATCAAGGGCTGCAGTATGTTCATCAAGAAGAAGGATTTTCGGCTCAGTAAATGTCGCCATTAATAAAGACAGCGCCTGTCTTTCTCCGCCTGATAATAAACCAACCTTTGCCTGCAGGCGATTTTCCAATCCGAGATGAAGCGATTCAAGCTTTTCCTGAAAAAAGCTTCTCCTCGCTTTCGTCACACCTTTTTTAAATCCCCGGGAGGCTGTTCTTGAAAAGGCAATGGCGAGATTTTCTTCGATTGTCATAGCCGGTGCAGTACCCGCCATCGGATCCTGAAAGACGCGCCCAATTAATCTAGACCGTTTATGCTCTTTTACCGCCGTGACATCTTTCCCATCAATGATTACTTCTCCTAAATCTGGCGTCATCTTTCCCGAAATTAGATTCATAAGTGTTGACTTACCTGCACCATTACTGCCGATTACGGTCATGAAGTCGCCAGGTTTTAAGTGCAGTTCCATATTTTTTAAAGCCATTTTTTCATCAGGTGTTCCTTCATTAAAGACTTTATGAATCTGTTTTAATTGCAGCAAGCTGTTCACCACCCTCATAAGCTTTTTGAACTGCCCGGCGCTTTTTCCGCTGTCTTTCCCTTTGCTTTTCAAGAATTTTAGGGATGATTAGCGCACATACAACAATTATTGCAGTTATAAGCTTCATATCTCCAGCTTCAAGAAATTCAACCCGAAGTGCTGCTGTAACAATGATCCGATACAAAATAGCACCGCCAATGACAGCCAATGTTGCCCTAACAATCGTTTTGGCTCCGAAAATTGCTTCACCAATAATGACTGAGGCAAGACCGATAACTATCATACCGATTCCCATCCCAACATCACTAAACCCGTTATACTGCGCAACTAAAGCACCTGAAAATGCAACAAGTGCATTGGAAAGGCCAAGACCCATGATCTTCAGTAAATCGGTATCCGCAGAAAAGCTGCGAATCATCGTCTCATTATTTCCAGTTGCGCGAATCGCAAGACCGATATCTGTTTTTAAAAATAGATCGATGATTACTTTAACTATAAAAACTAGAATTAGCATGAAGATAAGAATGCCCCATGTATTCGGTACAAAGCCTGCAGCTGAAAATAATGCTTGCAGCGTGTCATCCAATCCGAGACTCTTCCAAAAGGCTGTTAATTTTGTCATTACCGTCTCTTCGGCAAGTAGGGGAACATTTGATTTCCCCATTATTCGTAAATTAATAGAATACAAGGCAATCATCATAAGAATTCCTGATAAAAGCGGATTTATCTTTCCCTTCGTATGAAGAAGCCCTGTAATGCAGCCTGCTGCAAATCCGGAAAGTATGGCTGCAAGCGTCGCAACAAATGGGTCTGTCCCACCAACAATTAGGACAGCTGCCACAGCTGCGCCTGTTACAAAGCTTCCATCTACAGTTAGATCAGGGAAATCAAGTATTCTGAATGATAGATAAACACCTAATGCCATTAATGCATAGATGGCGCCTGCTTCTATCGAACCAAAAATCGCTGTTGGCATTGTTCTCATCCTTTCTGACTGAAGTGTAAGAATTTTTACTATTTACCTTCGAAAAATTCTGCGATTTCTGCCCATTCTTCTTTCACTTCAAGTCCTTGTGCCTCAGCAGCTTTTTTATTAATAACTAGCTTTAAACTTCCAGGCAGCTCGACCGGAATATCAGATACCTTTTTATTTCCTTTTAAAATTTCCGCTGCCATTTTTCCTGTTTGATAGCCAAGATCATGATAGCTAAATCCGCTCGCAGCAATCGCACCCCGTTCCATTGAATCCAATTCACCAACAAATAATGGGATCTTCTCACTATTCGCAACTGAAATAACGGATTCTAGCGCTGATACAACTGTATTATCTGTCGGTACATAGATGGCATCGACCCGTCCGACTAAGGACTCAGCAGCTTGTTTCACCTCTGCTGAAGTGGACACTGACGCTTCAACTACAGTAGCGCCCTTTTCCTCAGCTAGCGACCTTACCTGTTCCACCTGCACCTCAGAATTTTGTTCCCCTGCATTAAAGATAACTCCAATATTTTTTGCTCCTGTCTCTTCAACAATAAACTGAATCGTTTTCGCTGTTCCATCTGGATGGTTATCTGTTGTTCCTGTAATATTGTTTCCTGGTTTATCTAATGCTTCCACTAACCCGGCACCAATCGGATCAGTTACAGAAGTGAAAAGAATTGGAATATCCTTCGTTGCATTTAAAGCACTCACAGCACTTGGCGTTGCATTAGCAAAGATTAAATCAACCTTATCACCAACGAAGTTATTCGCAATCGTCTGTGTATTATTCATATCTCCTTGCGCATTTTGGAAATCATATTCAACATTTTCACCCTCTTTAAACCCTTCATCCTCCAATGCTTTTTTAAATCCTTCTGTTGCTGCATCAAGTGATGGGTGTTCAGCAAATTGGGTTAAGCCAATTTTGTATGTTTTCCCCTTTTCACCATCTGGAGCATTTCCTTCCGTACTTTCACTGCCACATCCACTCAATAGCGTGACACCTACTAAACCAGCTGCTGCCACCAATTTTATTTTCTTTAGCATCATTTATAGCACCCCTTTTATACTTAAACGCTTTTATGCTTTTATTCACTAAATTATAAGTCTATTAATGACAGAAACACAAGTACTTTTTACTATTTTCAAAAAATTATTAAAAATTGCAGCTAAGAGAGCACATGCCTATTCAAAACAATCAAACTATCAAATGTTTCATGGCTACCATTTTTTCTGTAGCTCCTAATTTCGGGCGCTATGAGCGTTTCATAGCTACCTATTTTTCCGCTTCTCTTGATTTCGGGCGTCATGAGCGCTTCATGGCTACCATTTTTTTCACTGCTCCTAATTTCGGGCGTCATGGGCGTTTCATGGCTACCATTTTTTTCACTGCTCCTAATTTCGGGCGCTATGAGCGCTTCATAGATACCTATTTTTCCGCTTCTCCTAATTTCGGGCGTCATGGGCGCTTCATAGATACCTATTTTTTCACTGCTCCTAATTTCGGGCGCTATGAGCGCTTCATAGCTTCCTATTTTTCCGCTTCTCCTAATTTCGGGCGTCATGGGCGCTTCATGGCTACCATTTTTTCTGTAGCTCCTAATTTCGGGCGCTATGAGCGCTTCATAGCTACCTATTTTTCCGATTCACCTAATTTCGGGCGTCATGAGCGCTTCATGGCTACCTATTTTTCCGATTCTCCTGTTTTCGGGCGCTATGAGCGCTTCATAGCTACCTATTTTTCCGATTCACCTAATTTCGGGCGTCATGAGCGCTTCATGGCTACCTATTTTTCCGATTCTCCTGTTTACGGGCGCTATAGGCACTTCATAGCTACCATTTTTTTCACTGCTCCTAATTTCGGGCGCTATGAGCGCTTCATAGCTTCCTATTTTTCCGATTCTCCTAATTTCGGGCGTCATGGGCGCTTCATGGCTACCATTTTTTCTGCTGCTCCTAATTTCGGGCGTCATGGGCGCTTCATAGCTACCTATTTTTTCACTGCTCCTAATTTCGGGCGCTATGAGCGCTTCATAGCTACCTATTTTTCCGCTTCTCCTAATTTCGGGCGTCATGAGCGCTTCATGGCTGCCATTTTTTCTGTAGCTCCTAATTTCGGGCGCTATGAGCGCTTCATAGCTACCTATTTTTCCGATTCTCCTAATTTCGGGCGCTATGAGCGCTTCATAACTACCTATTTTTCCGATTCTCCTAATTTCGGGCGTCATGGGCGCTTCATAGCTACCAATAAAAAAAACACGGCAGCAATGGCCGTGTTCTTATTTTCCTTTAAATTCTGGCTTTCTTTTTTCTGAAAAGGCTTGAAGTGCCTCGATCCGATCTTCTGTCGGAATAATAACTTCGTATGCCTTTCTTTCGATTTGTAAGCCTGTCTGCAAGTCTACATTCATCCCTTGTTTGACCGCAAATTTTGCTTGCTGAAGGGCTAGTGGACCGTTCGCCAGCATTTGTTCGGCAAGCTCAAAGCATGTTTCGATTAGATTTTCCGGATCTGTTATCTTAGTTACTAATCCATAAGTAAATGCTTCTTCTGCACTTAAACGTTTAGCTGTTAAAATTAATTCTAGCGCCTTTGCTTGACCAATTAATCGCGGCAGTCTTTGTGTTCCGCCAGCCCCAGGAATGATTGCTAGGCTCGTTTCTGTTAATCCCATCTTGGCACTTGAAACAGCAATTCGGAAATCACAGGATAATGCAAGTTCCATCCCTCCACCGAATGCGAATCCATTTATCGCAGCAATCGTTGGCTGAGGGAGCTGATCAATAAGTGAAAACACTTCTCCTATCTTATAGATATTTCTGCGTACCTCCACATCTGATAACGTTTTACGTTCCTTCAAATCAGCACCTACACTGAATGCTTTTTCACCTGATCCAGTAAAAATAACAATGCGAACCTCGGGATTCGTACGTAATTTTTCGATAGAATCCTGAAGCTCTGATAAAGTCTCATAGTTAAAAGCATTCAATGCATCTGGGCGATTAATCGTAACCACTGCAATATGCTTTTTCAATTCAACAATGATTGAACTCAAAAATAATCCACTCCCTATTATTAGCTTCCTCTTCCAATTCGTGAAAATAGATGTGATTTCCTTCAAAATTCAGAAAAAACAGGCAGGAATCATTTGATCCATGCCTGTACCTGTTAAAACCTATTGTAAAACTTGAGTTTTCAACGCTCTTCTCAAAATTTTTCCAGTTGTGTTTTTCGGAAGCTCCTCTAAAAATTCAATAGAAGAAGGGAGTTTATATTTCGCCAAATGCTGTGTACAATAGTCCATCAGCTCACTTTCAGTTAAGCTTGAATTCTTCTTAACTACATAGCACCGAACAGCTTCACCGAGATTTGGATCAGGGACACCGATTACAGCTGCCTCAACAACATCCGGATGGTCATATAGCACCTCTTCTACTTCCCTTGGATACACATTATAGCCGCCAACAATGATTAGCTCCTTTTTCCTATCAACGATATAAAAATAGCCTTCCTCATCCATTCGCGCTAAATCGCCTGTATAAAGCCAGCCATCTTTAATCGTTGCTGCGGATTCTTCAGGCATTTTGTAGTAGCCCTTCATCACATTCGGACCGCGGACAATCAATTCCCCTACCTCACCGACAGGGACTTCATCACCGAGCTCATTGACAACTTTATTCTCGACATTCACAATCGATTGCCCAATTGAGCCTGCTTTTCTTGGTCTATCCAGCGGGTTGAAGCATGTGACAGGGGATGCTTCTGAAAGACCGTATCCTTCAGAAATCAGCACATTAAATGTCTGTTCAAAGTTCTTTAATAGCGCAACTGGCATCGCCGATCCGCCAGAAATACAAAGCCTTAGCGAGCTTAAGTCCCCACCATAGCTTTGCGCATATTGTAGAAGGAAATTATACATTGTTGGAACACCAGCAAATACAGTTGGCTTATATGCCTCAACAAGCCTGAACATTTCCTTAGGACTGAATTTCGGATCGATAATGATTGTTGCTCCATTCATCAGCGGGGCATTTAGGGCAACGGTTAAACAAAAGACATGAAACATTGGCAGCGTCGTAACCACTCGATCATCTTCATTCATATGCAAATAGTCACTAACATCCTTTGCATTACTATAAAGATTTTTATGAGTCAGCATCGCGCCCTTTGGCTTGCCTGTGGTGCCTGAAGTATAAAGGATGATTGCAACTTCATCATCTTCTAAATCTGGTCCTTTAAAGCTTAAATCACCCGATGCCAGCACTTGTGAAAACGATTTCAATTTAAAGAACACTGAAAGGCTAGTTAGATCAACGCCAGTTTCCTTCCCCTGAGGTGTTTCACAAATAATATAGTTCTCTACTTTCGGCAAAGCAGGATGCATTTTTTCAACTAAAGGAAGCAGCAAATCAAGGGCTACAACTGCCTTTACATCACCATTATTAACGATATAGCCAATTTCATCAGGAGTATAAATCGGGTTGATTGGTATAACTGTTGCTCCTAAACGAAGTGCTCCATGCAGAGCAATCACAAAGTGTGGAGAATTTCCTAACAATAAAGCAATATGATCCCCTTTTTTGACTCCTAATTGTTCTAGACCAGAAGCAAATTTCGTAACGGCTCCGTCTAGTTCTGCATATGTACTTGATTGGTCCATAAAATAATATGCTGGTTTGTCCCCCTTAGTTCGTGCGGTTTCATGAAGCTGTTTTGTTAAATTCATTACTCTTTCCCCCTTCTGATGAATGAATAGTCATTCATTTTATTTAAATAATTTTCTAAATATATTATATTGAAAGAAAGTTATGTATTCAAGCAAAAAAGTTTTTAATGGAAATATTCAAGTTATTCTTACTTCTACAAATCCGAATTTTTATATTAATATAAAGTTATAAAAAACCGAACGGGTGTGACCGTTCGGTTTTTATATTAATGAATATATTCATCGCTAACTAAAATGTCCGAAATTATTTCTGTCGGAATGATAAACTCAACAACTCCCATATATCCAGGAGCTACTTCGTACTCATCAAAGGATATGACTAGTTTCCCTTCATTATTAATATAGAAGTTTTGCTCTTTGTTAATGGTTTCGAAAAGCTCAGTAAGTTCTTCGTCTTCTAAACCAGCATTAGATACCCAATAGATTTTATTCTCATCAGCCTTCATTTGTTCACGCATTTGTTCTTTAATACTCTCACTAATTGTATTCACATAGCTATCATTTTTAAATAACATGGGTAAGCTTAATAAGATTTGATTTTTCTTATCGATAGTATCGTATGACATGGTTGTTGAAGACGAACCAACTGTATTTACAACATATCTGCCAATTGATAAGATCTGATCGTTATCTGTTTTCACCTCATAGCCGCTATCAACACCTAAATGCCCGCCGCCATTCTTCTCTAGATCCTTCATATCAACCATGAATTCATCATACAGTTCTTTTCCCTCTTTTAAATATTTTTCATTCAGACTTTGAGATAACTCTCCATTCTCTAAATCTGAAACGGCCGGCACTTTTATGTCTGCTTGGTATTTATCCTTATCCACTTTATATTCTGTAAAGGTTAATACTTTTACTATACTCCCAACGACAGGCATTTCTGCTAAAGTGCTGGCCATTGCTGGGCTAATATTCAAACCTCCGATAAAAAGAACAGCAGCTGCAGCCGTCCCAGCCACCCACTTATACCCATTTTTCTTTTTCTTCTTCTTTCCTTTCAATAGTGCCCTCTCGACAATGAATTCCAATTCATCTGGTATTTGTATATTTTTATACTCTGTTTTTAGCTGCTCTAATTTTTTGTCCATTCTAGTTTGCCCCCTTAATGACTTCATCGTTCAATTCGATGCGTAATAGCTTCAATGCTTTATACAATCTTGTTTTTATCGTATTCACATTTTCATTGAGAACATCAGCTACTTCTTCAATTTTCAGATCCTCAAAAAAACGTAAAACAATAATGCTTTTGTATTCAGGCGCTAATTGATCCATAGCCCTTTCTAAATCAATATTTTCATAATGATCCTCACTGCCTGAGCTAATAAATTCCATTGTCTCTGCATCCACGATACTGACTCGTTTATGTTTTCTGAGAAAATCTAAGGAAGTATTGACCACTATTCTATAAAACCAGCTTTTAAGCGTTTTTAAATCCTGAAGAGAATCAATGGAGACAATTGCTTTATGGATCGAATCTTGTACGATATCTAAAGCATCCTCAGAATTTTTCACATAGCTGAAGGCTAGCCGATAAAAATTCTCCTTGTTCTCCCTAATAAATGTTGTAAATAATTCATCCTGGTTTATTCTACTTTTCTTTCCCATGTCGCAAAAAGGCTCCTTTATTGCTATTAATTTGTATACACTTTAAAGACGCATCATCAGTGGTAAAAAGTTTTAGCTTTTTATTATTGCTATTTAAATACGTAGTGGGGTAGTGGTTGATTTCCGCTCCAGGCACTCGCTTTCCGCGGGGTGGGCGCTGAGCCTCCTCGGCGCTAGCGCCTGTGGGATCTCAGCTGTCCCACACTTCCCGCAGGAGTCTCGCACCTTCTGCTCCAATCAACCAACTTTTTTTGTAAATAGTTCTTCATACCTCCTTTTCAAAAACAACTATCTTTTAAAAGAGAGCCTTATTATTGACTTTTGCTCATTAAAAAAAGCGTTCCCCGTAAGGAACACTCTCATGAATTTTAGTATATTAATTGTAGGAAATCTTCTTTCGTAATATTTCCGAAATAATGTTTAATATCAATATCTTCAAGTGCTTTTTCTAACTCTGCCTTTTCGTAGCGAGTGCCAATTAATTGATTTTCAATATCACTAACATCGCCTACACCGAAAAAGTCACCATATATTTTGCAATTTTCAACTTTGCCTTTATCCACGTCCAGTCGAATATCTATGCCGCCAACTGGGAAACGATGAGAATGCTGCAAATTGAATTTTGGAGATTTCCCGTAATTCCAGTCCCAATTCTGATATCTTTCCTTCGATAACTGATGAATATTTTCCCAGTCTTCGTCTGTAAGAACATACTCTTCAATTTGATCCTTGCCGCCAAAAATATTTTCAAGCAATAAGGCACGGAATTCTTCCATCGTAATTTTCTCTTTTAAAAACTCAGAAATATTTGCAACACGGCTGCGAATCGATTTGATTCCCTTCGATTCAATTTTATCCTTTTTGACCTTTAATGCTGAAACAACACTGTCAATTTCGGAATCAAGCATAAGTGTACCGTGGCTAAACATTCTGCCCTTAGTGGAGAATTGAGCATTCCCTGAAATTTTTCTGCCTTCAACAGTAAGGTCATTCCTGCCGCTAAGTTCTGCATCTACCCCTAACTTTCTTAATGCGTCAACCACAGGCTCAGTAAACTTTCGGAAATTATGGAAGCTCTCCCCATCGTCTTTTGTAATGAAGCTGAAGTTCAAATTGCCTAAATCGTGGTACACTGCGCCACCGCCAGATAATCGGCGAACGACGTGGATGCCGTTGCTTTCCACATACTCCGTATTAATTTCTTCAATTGTATTCTGGTTTTTCCCAATAATGATGGATGGCTCATTTATGTAAAAAAGCAAATACGTCTCGTTAATATCTAAATTTTTTAATGCGTATTCTTCAATCGCTAAATTAATTCTTGGATCATTAATCCCTTTGTTATCGATAAATAGCATATTGATTCACTCCTTATAATTTAACAGACCATTGATAGGCAGCAAGCGCAATTGACCCGCTGTACATATCCGCAGCTTCTTCCTTTAATTGCTCAATATTCCCGTAATGCGGCAGATGAGTAAGCAAAAGTTTTTTGACATTTGCTTTTTGTGCTAAAGTTCCTGCATCATAGCTTGTCATATGTCCAGCATTCTTGCCATTCTGATGCTTATAAAAATTACATTCACACACTAATAAATCCGCTCCATTGCAAAAAGGAACGAATTCTTCTTTGTATGATGTATCCGCAGTATACACAAGGGATTTTCCATCCGCCTCAATTCTCATCGCAAAGCATGGAACAGGATGATCCGTCTGTAAAAATTGTATCGCAAATGGACCAATTTTTAAAGTTTGATCTGTTTGATAGGCAATCCCCTTAGTAATCTCTTTATACGTTAATTTGGAAAATTCATGTTCATCCATCCCATGACCATAAATAGGAAGACATTCCGTCTTCTTGCCTAAAAAACCTTGAATAAGACGGGCATGCTGCAGTACACCAATATCTGCAATATGATCCGGATGATAATGAGAAAGAATGACCCCATCAATATCCTCCGGCTGGATGATCTTTTGCATTTTTGCAAGGACACCGCTCCCGAAATCAAGCATTAATTGAAAACCATCGTGTTCTAGTAAATACCCTGAGCTCGCTTCATCTGCTTTTGGATACCCGCCCCAGCAGCCGATCACTGTAAACTTCATTATTTCTCCTCCTTCAACCTATTTCTTCGTTATTTTCACCTAATAATTGAAATGGAAAACATTTAATCATTACTAATATACCTGAATTAGCCATTTTTTTCATATTCCATATTTTTGTATCAAAACAGCCATTGACGCGCGTCAACTGTTATAATACAATAAAAGAAATCTTACTATTCTAAACAAACACAAACCACCGGGAGGCTTTTAAAATGATCCAAAACATTTTAGATTTCTTTAGAAATTTACCAGCAAAGCAATGTGTTGACTGTGGGAATCCTATCGAAGAACAGCATGAATGCTATGGAAACAAATGTGATCATTGTATGGGAGTATCGGATATATAGAAAAGCGGAGGGGGCTTGCCTAAGGGCGACAAGCATAAGGCAAGCTGGATGGAAGGTTGTTCTTTAACCTTTTAGCCAGCTTGACTTATGACCTCGAGCCCCTAGCCACCGCAGCTAGACATAGAAAAGCGGAAGACGCCTGCTTATCGGCGACAAGCACAGGACGAGCCGGCAGGGAGGTTGTTCTTTAACCTCCTTGGCGGCTTGGCTTGTGGCCTCGAGCCGATGGCGCCTAGAGCTAGACATATAAACTAACACAACAAAACCAGCCGCTTCATTTAAAACGGCTGGTTTTGTTCGTTTATTCTGTAACAGCTGCAGCAGCAAAACGTTTCTTATGCATGCCTGTGAAGAATGTAATTGTTCCTGCAATAAATAAAACAATGAATATCGCTAGTATTCCTACATTATGCCACATAAAGCTAAAGTCACCGCTTGATATAACTGCCTTGAAGCCTGAAACAGTATAAGTCATTGGCAAGAATGAGCTAATTGGCTGTAAGAAATTAGGGATTAACTCAAGTGGGAATGTACCCGCACTAGTAGTTAATTGCAAAATTAAGATGATGATCGCGATGAAACGTCCAGGATCACCAAATGTTGTAACAAAGAACTGAATTAATGTAATGAATGTCAGGCTTGTAATGATGGCAAAGAGAATAAATAAAGGTACACTTTGCACTTCAATTTTTAATCCGACAAACATTATTAACACAGAGATTAGCGCTTGAATAATTCCAATTCCCATGAGAATAAGGAATTTACTTGTAAACCAGCTCATTCCGTTCTTAGGCACGCCTGCTGGTTCACGTAATGGAAAGACAATGGAAAGCAAGAGTGCACCAACAAATAGACCAAGTGATAAGAAATATGGAGCAAATCCAGTTCCATAGTTTGGTACCTTATTAATCTTCTCGTTATCCACTTTAACTGGGCCAGCCATCATACTGAAAGTATCATCATTTGCATGAACAGATGATGCCTTGTCAGCCCCATCAGCTAATTTGTTAGCTAATTCCTCTGAACCTTCATGTAATGTTGCATTTCCATCAGCTATCTTTCCGGCACCGTCTTTAAGCTGGGCTGTTCCATCTTTAATGGCTGAAGAACCATCTTGTAATTGACCAAGCCCCCCAGCTAATACAGTTGAACCAGAAGCTAATTGATCTGCGCCTGCCTTCGCATCTGCGAATTTCTCACTAAATGTATTCATTCCTGCTTGGAATTCATTTTGTCCCTTCGAAACTGCTTGTGCACCGCTCTCAAGCTTTTCGCTTCCTTTTGCAAGCTCGTTTACACCTTGCTGAAGCTGTTTCTGGCCTGCGTTTAGTTCACCAATTTTAACAGCTATTTCATTTCCGCCATTAGCAAGCTGGCCAGCAGCTCCGGCAAGTTCAGCAGTTCCTGTTTTAAGCTGATTCAAAGCACCCTCTAACTCTAAACGCTCTGGTGAATTTTCAGGAAGCTGGCCAATCAATGCTTGGAGTTTTTCTTGTAGCACAGCCATTCCGCCATTTACTTTTTGCGCTTCAGATTGCCATTGTTGTAAAGAGGAAGATAGTGTTTTTGCACCAGCACCAATCTGCTCTGTACCAGTGACAACAGCTGGCAGCTTCTCTTTAACTGCCCCCAAGCCTTCTTTTGTCTGATGAATGCCTGCAGCCAACTGCTCATGACCTGCTTTTAATTGATCAGACGCTGACTTTAATGTATTCTGTCCTTCTTGCAGTTGACCAAGTCCATCTGCCAAAGTTTTTGAACCAGCAACTAACTCCTTAGAGCCGTCATTAATTTTTCCTACTCCATCATTAAATTCAATTGATTTATCAGCTAATAAAGAAAGCTTATCATAAATTAGAGATGAGCCATCCTTCAGTTCGGCTGCACCATCATTTATTTTAGAAGCCCCATCACTTGCTTGCCCCATTCCATCGGCAAGTTCCGTCACCTTATCAAACATGGTTTCTGCATATGTTTCGGTTATTTTCTCAGAAATAGATGATTTAATTTTTTCAATAGCTGTTTCACCTATTTGCGAAGATAGAAAGTTATAGCTTTCATTCGGAACATAGACAAGCTTTAACTTTTCCGGATGATCATCAAGCAAAGTGGTTGCATTAGATGAAAATTCTGATGGAATTTCAATCAGCATATAATATTTTTGATTTTTAAGATCCTTGTAGCCTTGCTCTTTATTAACAAACTTAAAATTAAAATCTCCGCTTTCCTTTAATTTATCAACAAGTTCGTCTCCAAGCTGCAGCTCTTTCCCTTCAAAATCAGCACCTTTATCCTCATTTACAATTGCAACAGGTAAATCTGCCAAATGATCATAAGGATCCCAAAACGCCCATAGGAACATACCGCTGTATAATACCGGAATAAATAGAACTGCAATTATTGGAATAAGAAGCTTTTTATTCCGCAAAACAGACAGCAATTCCTTTTTGAAAAGACTTTCTCTCAATGTTGTTGCCTCCTTGTTAAACTGACTGTTTTGTTCATTTAGTCAATATATTCCAAAAAACGAGGACTATCTGTTTGATAATCCCTTAAAGATATACTGTTCAAATAACTTCGCAATTTCTTCCTTTTCTAATGGTTCATTGCGCTTTTCCCAATCGAAAATGAGAGCAACATAAAGCTTTAACATAATAAATGCTGTTACTTCAGGGTTGCATTCTTGGATTTCTCCCTTTTCAATTGCAGCAACGATTTTCTCCTTCAAATAGCCAAGAATGGCATCCTCTAGTTTAATCATAACCTCCATAACAGCAGGAGTTCCCATTTCCTTCTCCTCTTGGAAGAGCTTTATTGTCAGCTGATGCTTTAAGCGGAATTCCAAGATCTGATAAAGACCACGATGAACTTTTTCATGAAAAGAAAGGCTGGAATCCATTGCTTCATCAGCCGCCTTCTTCATTTCACTAATGAGCGAGCTAATGATTTCATCGAACAGTTCTTCTTTATTTTTAAAAAAGGTATAAATCGTTCCTTTCCCTACGTTTGCAATCTTTGCAACCTGATCCATTGTTGTGGCCTTAAAGCCAAATAATGAAAAGGATTTAGTAGCCGCCTCAATAATCAGCTGCTTTCGATCGATTGCCATTCCCTCACCTCTTTAAGAAATGCATTAGCGTCTGCACGCTGAAGCTTGAAAATAAGAATAATTGACTAAATGAGTAATTCGGTCATTTTGTACAATATGTAATTTAACATATGTATTTAATAAATGCAACAAGAAATATAAAAAAAAGCTATTACGAATACTTAGTAGTCCGGTTGCAAAGTAGAAAAATTGAATACACAAGGTCGATATCAGGCTAAATGGCATACTTTTAAACTAAAAAACGCAGTGAATTTTGCATAATAGACGGAGAAATTCCGCCTATTTCGTAATTATTAATAAAAAAAGCCTAAATAAGCGGAGAATTTCCGCCTATTGGCTCGAAAAACTAAAAAATGGAGAATTTTGCAATGAATAATCGGAAAAATTCCGCTTATTTCATCTAAAACGAGCTTCATTTTGCATTTAAGCGGAAAAACTCCGCTTATTTTACCTTTGCTCTATACTCAATTAAGAACGAGACATCTTATTTATTTGAAAGTGAGTTTTAAGCTTATCCGCTCGGGTGCTGTTCAACCTGATCTCCAACTGATCAGTACGAACCTTCTTGATCCTAGATAATTAATTTCATTGATTAATCAATTCGCTCCGTTTATTGACAATGCTTATATTTTATAATGTGACCAATAACTATTGCCTGCTAGTTGAAACATGTGCTACCTACAAAACTATATTCGATAATAAAGCTTAGTAATCCTTATATAACAATAAAAAAAAGCAAGCGGAAAGTTAACGCTTGCTGAAACACTTGTTCTTTTTCTACCTCTGAAGCGAACTACTTACATGAATGGATAGCCTTTTGTTTTTTGCTATATAGAAAGGATAATACTTGCTGAACAGCCTTTTCACCTTGATCAATACAGTCAGGCATTCCTAGACCATCATAGGAGCTCCCTGCAATATAGACACCTGGGAGTTCTGCTGTAAGCTCATTGATTACCTTGTCAATGCGCTCCTTATGTCCGACTGTATATTGCGGCATTGAATCCTTCCATCTAGATACTACCGCAAAGTCGGGAGCCATCGTAATATTCATCGTTTTGTTTAAATCGTTTAAGACGATTTTCACCATTTCATTATCCGAAACATCGACTACTGCCTCATCTCCAGGTCTGCCAACATAGCATCGCAGCAAAACCTTTCCAGCTGGAGCAGAATGCGGCCACTTCTTATGTGTCCATGTACATGCCGTAATCGTATAATCACTATTGCGTGATACAACAAATCCTGTTCCTTCAATATCATTTTCAATCGCCTCTTTAGGAAAGGCAAGAGCAACTGTAGCAACAGATGTAGAAGGCATTTCCTTAAAAACATTGAAAAGGGGATATTGTTTAAACATTGACTGCGTGACATGATGTGGGACTGATAAAACTACACTATCTGCCTTTAACATCTCTCCATCAGCTAACTCAAGCGCATATCCGTCCTCTTTTTTGGCAATCCCTTCAACCCGGACTCCCTTTAAGATAGAATGCGGCTCTAATTTCTTTTCAATCGCATCAACAAATGACTGCAGTCCCATTTTAAACGTTAAGAACATCCCTTTATCCTTCTTTTCACCTGTCATTTTCGGCTGTGATGGTGTTGATCGTTTCATACCCAAAATCAAGCTCCGATATTTTTGTTCCACTTGATAAAACTGCGGGAAGGTTGACATTAAGCTTAAATGGTCAATATCACCAGCATAAATTCCCGATAGCAGCGGCTCGATTAAGTTTTCAACAACCTCATCACCTAATCTTCTCCGGAAAAACCCTCCAAGCGCTTGGTCTTTCTTAGGGTTTGACCGTGGCAGGACAAAATCTGCTGCAGCACGCAATTTACCAGGAAACGAAAACAATCCTGTTGTAATAAAAGGGGCAATCTGTGTCGGAATCCCCATTATGGACCCGCCAGGCATCGGATGGAGACGCTCTCTCGCTAATACAAATGATTTGCCTGCTGTATTTCTGATTAGCTCGTTTTCCATGCCAACCTCTTTAGCTAAGCGAGATGCACTTTGCTTTCTGGCAAGAAATGAATCGGGACCTCTTTCAATAACAAAGCCATCCTTAACAACGGTCTGCATTTTTCCACCTAGACGGTGTGAGGCTTCAACAAGTTTCACATCAAGTGACAGTCCCTTTTCACGCGCTTCTTTTTGTAAATAGTAAGCTGTTGTTAAACCTGTAATTCCACCACCGATAATGATAACCTTCTTCTGTTCTTCCGACACAGTTCTTCGCCTTCTTTACATTAGTTTCACTTATCTGCTAATTTGTTTTGAATGATCGTTGCAAGGGCATCAATAAATTCCGGTTGATCATTTGGCATCTCTGGACGATAATAAGCAGCTCCAATTTCCTCTGTAACGACTTTACATTCATAATCATTATCATATAGCACTTCTAAATGATCTGAGATAAAACCAACTGGTGTATAAACAAAAGCTTTATAGCCTTCTTTTTCAAAAAGCTCTCTTGTTAAATCCTGTACATCAGGCCCAAGCCATGGTTCTGGTGTATTCCCAGCACTTTGCCAGCCTACAGCGTAGTTTTTAACTCCAGCCTGGCTTGCAATCATATCTGCAGTTTCCTTAAGCTGATGCGGATAAGGATCCCCTAATTGTAAAATCTTTTCTGGCAAGCTATGTGCCGAAACAATGAGAACAGCTTTTTCTCTTTCTTCAGCAGTCATACTTTCAAATGTTGATTTCACACGGTCTGCCCAATATTTGATGAATTTCGGCTCATTATACCAGCTTTCCACTGAATGAATGACTGGTCCACCAAGCTTTTCTGCTTCTTCCTTCGCCCGGCCATTATACGATTTCACACTGAACGTGGAAAAATGAGGTGCAAGAACAAGACTGACTGCCTCTTCAATTCCATCTTCATTCATTTGTTTAACAGCATCCTCAATAAATGGCTCAATATGCTTTAACCCAAGATACATAACAAATTCATATTCATCTTGTATTTCATTTAGGTAAGATTCAAGACCTTTTGCTTGGTCCATTGTTATTTTTGCAAGCGGAGAAATACCGCCGATTGCTTCATATCTTCCGCGTAAGTCCTCAAGCATTTCCGGGGTAGGCTTTCTGCCATGTCTAATATGAGTATAATAACGCTCAATATCCTCTTCTTTATAAGGCGTTCCATACGCCATTACAAGTAAACCCATCTTCTTCCTTGTCATACTTATTCACCTCTTGTAAATCTTCAGTTCTAGTCTTTTATTGTGTCAAAAAAACGCAAGATTTCCAACTAATATGATCGATAAGTCCTATTAGCTTAATTTTGAAGCTGAATACTCATGCACAAATGCAGTTAAACGTTTCAAAGTTTCAGGATTTACATCTGGGAATACGCCATGTCCAAGATTAAAGATATATCCAGGACGCTCCATTCCTTGATCTAATATTTCTTTTGCCTTCGCTTCGATCACTTCCCATGGCGCAAGAAGAAGTGCTGGATCAAGATTTCCTTGAACAGCCTTTGTAATTCCTCTTTCCCTTGCTTCTTTGATTGGCAATCTCCAATCTAGACCAACAACATCAAGCGGCAGGTCATGCCATTCCATTGCAAGATGGCTCGCTCCTACTCCAAACATAATTAGAGGCACATTTTCTTCTCTTAATGAAGAGAAAATTCTGTTCATCGTTGGTTTAATAAATAGGCGATAATCTTCTACATTCAACGCACCAACCCAAGAATCGAAAATCTGGATTGCTTTTGCACCTGCTTTAATTTGGGCTTTTACATATGTAATGGTCATTTCACTTAGCTTATCCATTAAAGCAAACCATGCTTTCGGTTCTGCATGCATAAATGCTTTTGTTTTATTGTAGTTCTTTGACGGACCGCCCTCGATCATATAGCTCACAAGCGTAAATGGTGCACCTGCAAAACCGATTAACGGGACTTCCAGCTGTTCTTGTGTAAGAAGCTTAATCGTATCCAATACATATGGCACATCTTCTTCCGGGTTAATTTCACCAAGCTTTTCAACATCGGCAACCGAACGGATAGGATTTGAAATAACTGGACCGATACCTGACTTTATTTCAACCTCAACCCCTAGTGCAGGAAGCGGTGACATGATGTCTTTATATAGAATGGCAGCATCATTATTATATTGATCAACAGGTAATTTTGTCACATATGCACAAAGCTCAGGCTGATGTGTAATTTCAAATAAAGAATATTTCTCTTTAATTGCTCTGTATTCCGGCTGTGACCGTCCTGCTTGACGCATATACCATACAGGCACATGTTCGGTCTTTTCCCCTCTAGCTGCACGTAAAAAAGTATCATTTATCATTTTTACCATTTAAATTATCCACCTTTCAAAACTGTCTGTTTAACATTTTAATATATAAGTAAGGATATTTGAAATTTTGACACCTAATCATCCATACTAACTGTATCGTTTTCAGCTATACTTGTATAGACAACGATGAAAAATGTCGAAATTTTGTCATAAGGTGTTAACCTTTTGGTAATGAATGTTCTTAAGATATTTAACGTATAGTTTTAAAAAAATAATAAGGGGATGAATCGTATGTATGTTTACATGACGACCGGCACTTACAATTTTTTATATAAAATAAAAGACAAACATCATGGAGAATCTATGTTTCTCATGCAAAATATCGAAAATGCGCTATTATTGCATGAATCAAATCAATCATCCATTTTTAAGACGCCCCGTTCCTTTCAAGTGATCGACTCAAATGGAATATTTGAAAATAAGGGCATTGTCGTTATGAATACTATTCCCATAACTGAAGAAGAAAGACCTCTATTGGAACACCGTTTTCATCAGTTAAAAACTCTTTTAAAAAATCAACGTGGATTGTCAGCGATTCGATTTCTTCGTCCGCTTAAAGGAAGTGATTACGTCATCCTTTCACTATGGCAAAATGAAAAATCATATGCGGATTGGGAGAATTCCACATCCTTTGCAGCATTCAAAAAAGAACTTGAAACTTTCAATAATCCTGCCAACCTATTAATAGGCTCTGCTTATGTTACAAAATATTTCATTCCAGAAAACGAGTAGAAGGATGACTAAATTTAGTCATTCCTTTTATCCATTAATATATGAAGAAAGAAGATTTATAAGCTGATTGGACTCAGCTCTAGCAGCAATAAATGGAGGAAAAGCTCTTATATTTGCTTCAACCGGAAGACCGAGCCAAATTAATTGATTATCAATAATAATAAATGGGAAAGGAAGCGGATCTGAGATTTGAATCGCTTCACTCAAATCACCTACTTGCTCACTAGCAAGCAAGGTCAGCACCACCCTTTTCCCCCTTCTATTTAATATGTCTATCCATTCATCCGATAAACTGCCACCCGTAGGTATTGAGACAGTGATGGCTTTAGTAGCTCCAGCAATATCTTCCCTCACTCGCTCAAGCTTTCTCGCATGCATCCACTGCAATCCTTGATGCTGATTTTTTATCCAAGCGCCAACTTTACTTGGACCGAAGGCTTTTCCTTCTGTCCGTTGATGTTCAGCAAGCTTTCGCCAGATTTTATTTTGATATACATGATTTCGTACAAACCCGAAGTCACATAGGTGTATGAACTTCCCTTTTGTCCTTGTGATTGCTACATTCAGCAGCCTTTCACTTTCTTTGCCTATTAAAAGCATTCCTGCCCGATCCTGTGGATAACTATCTACTGTATCAAAAATCATCATGTCGCGTTCACTGCCTTGAAAGCGATGGACAGTTGCAGCAATGATATCAGCATCATGTATCTGATCTCCTAATAATTCATCAAGCAGCTGTTCGAGCAGCATGGCTTGGGCGCGGTAGGGCGTGACATAACCAATTGACTTCATCCCCCCTAAATAAGCCTCATGAATCAACTGAACAGATAAGAGCAAATGCCACACATTCATTCGTGAATTTGAAACTCGATCTTTCATACAAAAGCTCCCAGCACCTGATGTATCTAATAGGATGGAAGCACTTTCTTTAAATGGCATTCTCTTAGAAATTTCCAATCTAGACTTTAGAACACTTCGATGATTTCCGACAAGCGCATGGTATATAAATCGATTGGTAAAAGAAGAAATATCTGGGTGCATTCTCCTCTGCTCCTTTAGCAGAAATAAATGGGGGTGCAGTTTCCCCTCTGTCACCCAGTCAGACACACCAGATTGATGAAAGATATCTTCTCTCAGCCATTCACTTACTAGCGGATGGCGTGCTGCCGCAATGGGGGGAAGCTGTTTAAAATCCCCGCAAATAATCGCACGCTTAGCAAGTGCTACTGCAAATGCAGCCTGTGGAATATAGGCCATACTTGCCTCATCCAAGACCACGAGATCAAAGTCCTTTTCGTAAATAGCTGGATCACTAGCTGCCTTGGCTAAAGTTGTGCCAACAATCTTTGCCTCTTTTAAAAACTCCAGTTCTTTTTGGCGAACTTTCTCAAGCACGGCTGTTAACTTTTTTTCTATTTCAAGAAGACGATTTGAATCTCTTTTACTATAGGACTTAGCTAAGTCCAGTTTAATGAACCGGCGTTCTTCTAATAATGTTTCTTTGTTTTCAGCCAGGTTTGTATGGTGTTTTTCTATCAGATGACTTGCTGTTAAAAATGGGCGATTTTGAATCGCTTCCCCTGCTTGTGATCCATATCTAAGGAGATCTCCTTCACGTAAATGCCCTTTCTTTTCAACAAAAAGAGAAACTTCCGCCATAAGTACATCAACAGCCTGATTACTGTGTGAGAGAACTAGCACCCGCTGCTCCTTTACATATTTATTGGCGATCACTCTCGCAAGTGTGTAAGTCTTTCCTGTTCCTGGAGGTCCCCAGACAAAAGTGACGGGATTGTACTTCGAGCGAAGAATGAGTTCATGGACGTTGGATTTAATTTTATCAGCCGGGTGTATTGCAGGCATTGAGGGGTCCATCAGCTTTTTGACTCTTCCTCTTTTCTGCTTGCTTTCCTTCATATCCTCCAAACGTTGAA
This sequence comes from Cytobacillus massiliigabonensis, assembly GCF_900199725.1. Lineage (GTDB taxonomy): Bacteria > Bacillota > Bacilli > Bacillales > Cytobacillaceae > Cytobacillus > Cytobacillus massiliigabonensis. The sequence continues at coordinate 632,828 of NZ_LT904902.1, forward strand.
AAAGCTGATCTAGCAGTTCCCATGGATCATACAGCAGATAACTTTCAGATAAAACAGTGCCTAAGTTTTCATTTACTTCAATGATGATGCTTTTTCCTTCGGATGAAAGGATCCGACCATCCGCGAGCTTTTTACCCCATTCAATTCTAACCATTGAACCGACAGGCACTTTTATGGAAGAAGGAGAATCAAAAAAATAAATATAGGAATTTTTTTTCGAAAGTAAACGCCCATTTAACATTAGGTATCTTGTACTGCCTTCTTTTTTTAAATGCTGAATCTCAGCCTTTAACGCCTTTTGCCAAGCCTTTATGTAAGTCAATGTTGTAGTCATTACTAACTTCCTTTACGAGTAATATTCATTTTCATAAAATAAATTTTTGAGACATGGTATACTATTATTGTAGTCTTTTTTAGATTTATTAAAAAGAAAGGAGTTCTATTAATGGAGCACGTGTTATTGCAAATTTTAGGGGAAATACAAGAGCTAAGGAAAGGACAAGCTTCTCTTAATCAAAAGGTAGATAAAAACTTCAATGAGTTAAATGGAAAGTATTCTAATTTAGATCAGAAATCTGATGATTTGAATGGTAAATATTCTAATTTAGATCAGAAATCTGATGATCTGATTGGTAAATATTCTAATTTAGATCAGAAATTTGATGATCTGAATGGTAAATATTCTAATTTAGATCGGAAATTTGATGATCTGAATGGTAAATATTCTAATTTAGATCAGAAATTTGATAAAAACTTCAATATTTTAAACAACAAAATTGATAAACTCTCCGAACAAATTAGATCACATCATATTGAAAACATTCATGCTGATGAACACTTATTAAATGAAATCATATCACTTAAAACAAATGTCACCTTTATTAATCGAAAAATTGCTGATGCCGAACTTGAAATTAATGCTCTAAAGCGTAGTAAGCAATGATTTATTTTCTATTCTTATAAGTTTGTTTTATATAGTTCATATAGAGAAATCCAAATGGTTACCCAAATAAAGCCCATCGCAAAACCAGCCGCAACGTCTGATGGATAATGGACTTGCATCACTACTCTGCTAATCCCCATAAAAAGAATCCATATTCCTGCAAGTACTCCTATTAGCCACCTCAAAGTTCTTGATTCTAATCCGCTCATGATAATATAAGCAATCATCATATATAGAATCATTCCCATCATTGCATGCCCGCTTGGGAAGCTAAGGCTTTTTACTGCTACCAAATGCTCCAAATCAGGACGGGGTCTTCCAGCTGCATTCTTCAGCCATTTATTTAATTCATTGCCAAAAGCAACAGCAAAAACAAAGATAGCCATTGCCAAGTAATCCCTTTTTTTAATCCATAGCCATAAAATAAAGAGTAAACTAACCATTCCAATACCCAATTTAGAACCTATTCGATCCATTAATGTAAAAAAAGGATAAGAAAATTCCTTTAATATTCCTGTAACAAAAAATGAAATAAATTGATCAAATCTTAATGGTTCGCCACTTTTTACAGCTGCCCAAAAGTAAATAGATAAGGATGCCGCTAAAATTATGAATAGAAAAGTAATTTTGGATTTTCTAAATTCCATTTTGCTAACTCCTTCTTCTCATATTAATAAACATTTACCAATATACCCCACATGCAGCAAGTTAAAAATGTTATAATAATCAAAAAATTGCATTTGAGGGAGAGAAGATGGATGAACACATTATTTGATAAGCTAGACGGGTATTATGAAGAAATGGTTTCGATTAGAAGACATTTGCATCAGCATCCAGAGCTATCCTTCAAAGAAGAAAAAACAGCTAAGTATATTCAAACATTCTATGAAAACTTAGGGATTGAAGTAAGAGGTCAAGTAGGAGGAAATGGCGTAGTTGCAAAAGTCTATGGAAGCAAGCCAGGAAAAACAATTGCTTTACGGGCAGATTTTGATGCACTGCCGATTCAAGATGAAAAAGATGTACCATATAAGTCTCTCGTACCCGGTGTCATGCATGCATGCGGACATGATGGACATACTGCGACCTTACTTGTACTGGGAAAAGTGCTCCATGAAATGCGTGAGGAGCTAGAAGGTAATTATGTGCTTATCCATCAGCATGCAGAAGAATATGCACCAGGAGGAGCCATTTCAATGATTGAAGATGGGTGCTTAGATGGGGTCGATGTGATTTTCGGCACCCACTTGTGGGCATCAGAACCGACTGGTATGATTCAATACCGTGTTGGACCGGTAATGGCAGCTGCGGATCGCTTTGAAATTACGATTCAAGGAAAAGGCGGCCATGGAGCACAGCCGCATCGGACAAAGGATGCCATTGTAACTGCCTCACAATTGGTCATCAATCTTCAGCAAATTGTCAGCCGAAAGGTAAATCCAATCGATTCAGCTGTTGTCACTGTCGGTTCCTTTATGGCGGACAATGCTTTTAATGTAATTGCTGACAGGGCTAAACTGATCGGCACGGTTCGCACATTTAACGAAGAGGTTCGTGCATTTATTGAAGAAGAAATGGAGAGGATCGTAAAAGGAACTTGCTATACAGCAGACAGTACATATGATTATTTGTATGCAAAAGGCTATCCAGCGGTCGTTAACCATAAGGAAGAAACGGACTACTTAGTATCATGTGCACGGCAAATAGATAGTGTAACAAATATCGAGGAGACCGAGCCTCATATGGGCGGAGAGGATTTTGCTTATTATCTTCAACATGTGAAAGGAACCTTTTTCTTTACGGGTGCAAAGCCAGTTTATACAGATGAAAATTACCCACATCATCACCCTAAATTTGATATTGATGAAAAAGCGATGCTAATCGCAGCTAAAACACTCGGAACAGCTGCACTTAAATATCATTCAAAGGATAATTGATTATTAACCATACAATCAATCTTGAACATCTACTCATAACCAAGTATGTAAATGTCGGTCTGCCTCATTTCACTGCGCTGGTTATTACTTCGTACATAAAGGCTTATTCAATTAACCAGACCGACAATTTTTTCACACAGAAACAGCCCTAAATCTTATTCAGATTTTGGGGCTGTTTTTAATGTCCGTATCCGGTAGGCATTTTTCGCTACTTCTCCTAGATGCTCCAATAAATTGTTATTGGCGAAGGCACCTACAGCTGCACCAATGCCTGGCACAAGCTGAAGCATCTTTACAAAATCGATATAATCGCGGTATTCTTGCTGAAATTCCTGCCAATCCATGTCAATGAATCCCGCTTTTCTTTGATCCCAATTCTCAACGATCTCCATCGTTTCCCTTCTCTTTTCATCGCTTGAAAAGGCAAGCTTGAACACATGGAGAATAAAAAGCCTTTCCTCGTATTCATTTGTATCATAACCATAAATAGAAGCGGCTTCAAAAAGAAACTTCATTTTTATCGAAAGGAGAAGCGGGAAATCGGCTAAACCGAGAAGAATGCCTCCTGCCCCTGTTCCTGCTCCTTCAACCACTGCTGTTCTTCGATAAATGGACAGTTTTTTCATTAATAGCTCATCCATCTCAGCCAGCGTTCTTAATGTGTATTGGTTCTTTTTGGTTGTTAAATTAGAGCCGACAAGTGTAGCCTTTACCATATTTTTTATACTCTCTGTCAGCATTTGATGGACTTTGTCTGGAATCCAATTATTTACCTTTGTTTGTGCTTTTTTCGAAAGTCTATTAAGAATACTAGAGCGCTTCACCATTTGGCGCTTCCAATCCTCTATCTCTCGAATGACAAGTAATTCATACTCATTCATAAGCTTCCCTTCCTTTTACATTCTGTATTGTTTAATACGTTAGACAGAAGGAAAGGTTTCACTTATCCAACGTGAATCATTCGAAATAAAGCTTTTTCTTAATATAGATACGAGTAAAAAGGTAAGCAAGTCCTATTCCAGCAATAAGTGAAATGATTGCGATGATCCACTCGCCTTTTGCTAAAACAGCCAGCGATAATATCAAGGCTTGTAAATATAATATTTTCGATAAAAGCTTTTTAAACGATTGTTCCTTTAGTCTTTCATCAAGCGGATACAGCTTCACCCATAGTTTATTTTGATGATGATTCCAAAGCGGCAGCAATTGAAAGCCTGTTAAATACATGAAAAGTAAAACAAGCAAAATTTGACCGTATCCAAATGAAATGAAATAAATTCCTGCAGCCCCAATAATGGTCAAACGGACGAAGAGTCCAAAATAATCGCCTGCACGTAAAAAAGTTCTTACGAGAAGATGGCTAAACGTATTTTTCTGTGCAAAAGCTAGCCTTCTAAACAGCCAATCAAGCCATGACCGTCTTTTCACACGATCGCGTAAATGCGGTACGTCTGTAAACAGATTGGCTAATCGGTAAAAGGAAGTCATCCTCCGTTCTTCCATTTCAATTAAAAACTCCCATTTCAACCCCTTTTCTTTTGTGTTTTTACTATAGTAAAAATACAAGAGGAAAAGAAGCAACATCTCAGGTAACAGGAACAGCAAACCTTCATTTGAAAAAAGGAAAAATAAAAAGACGGCATTTACTGCATAGCGGATAAAAGAATCAATAATATGAACAGATTTCTCTACATAGTATTGCACTTTCCAGCGAATAAGCAGGTTAATCCCCTTCATCACCAGTACCGCAAATAAAAACGGCAAAAACGCTTGAAAATTCCCATCATTTACACGTGCATACATCGGCATAAATACAGCCAAGCCCATGATGAGCAAATATGCATGCAGGAGGAAACTGACCGCTATTGAACGTTTAAAAAACCATTGAAGTTTGATTTCAAGCGGAAGAAGAAAAATACGGTCAGCTTCCGTAAGAAACGTATAGATAGGGGTATAGGTAAGTATGAAAGCAAGTGCGATCGCCATGATAATAGCTGCTGGAAATTGCTCAGGAACAGTTGTTAGCCATTGCTGATAATAAAAGACGGCAGTTCCAAGCAAGAAAACCATCACAATCATAATGTGACCGTTAAAAATATACCGCAAATAACGGCTTAGCTCTTTAATTCTCTGATTAAACCGACCTTTCCATAGTTTTCTTTCATCAAACATAATCTTCTTCCTTTGTCAGTTGAATGTAAATATCATCTAAAGTCGCTTCCGGCATCGAAAATTGCTCTCTTAATTGTGCCAATGTTCCCTTAGCCCGCACCTTGCCTTCATGTAAAATAACAAATCTGTCACAATATCTTTCAGCGGTTGCCAGTATATGGGTTGACATTAAGATACCTGCCCCATTTTCTTTCATTTTTTTCATTAGATCAAGTAAGGATTGTATCCCAAGCGGATCAAGTCCGACAAAAGGTTCATCAACAATATATAATGATGGCTGTACTAAAAAAGCACACATAATCATTACTTTCTGTTTCATTCCTTTAGAAAAATGGGCAGGAAACCATTTCAGTCTTTTTTCCATACGAAATTCCTTTAAAAGCAGTTCCATCCGTTCCTTATATTCAGAAGGCTTTAGCCCATATGCCATTGCTGTTAATTCTAAATGTTCTTTAAGCGTTAGTTCATCATAAAGAATCGGTGTTTCTGGCACAAAGGTGAATTGTCTTCGATACGCCTCCTTATCTTTATGAAACGCATTCCCATTAATGGTAATTTCCCCGCTATGCGGCTCCATCAGTCCAATGACATGCTTTATAGTCGTACTCTTCCCAGCTCCATTTAAGCCGATTAAACCGACGATTTCTTTTTCCTTTACTTCAAAAGAAACATCCTTCAACACAGGATTTCTTGTATAGCCACCCGTTACATTTTCAATTTGCAAAAGAGCCATAACCAACGTCCTTCCCTAATTTTCTATTTCTATTGTAAGAAACGGTGCATCTCCTTGTCCAATCTTTAGGAGGAAATTATAGGTGGATCAAATTTTTTTAGATCTTTTTTAAAATAAATGTATATGAAATCTGATACCGGGTATTCTAATCTATGAAGGGGAACAAGTCATTTGATAACCTAAAGAATTATCAAAACTTGAAATGAGGTGTCTGTCGCAGACAGCTAAATTCACTTTCATGAATCGCTTCCATACGTTTAAAATCTAAGGGGATGGTTGCATTGGGCAATATTGCTGAATGAACCAAGAGATCTACCATTCTGATCGCCTAACCCGTTGGTGGTCTAGCATACACTTTGAAATGAGGTGTTTGTAAAAGACAATGACCTGCTTTATACGTTGTAAAACTTATAAAGATTAGGGGATGGTCAGCTTGAACAAAGATCGAAAGTCTCTAGAAGTAAACACAATCATTCATAAATGAGGTGTTTATCAAAGGGAATAACCTGAAGTAGAAACGTCATTTAAGAAGCATTCCCCTTCACGAAGGCAGGATTCCATGCGGATCCTGCCTTTTATCCTTTTTTTAGATATGATAAGATAATGGAAAATAGAACAAATAGGAGTTGTTTCGAATGAGCGATTGTATTTTTTGTAAAATAGTTAATGGAGACATTCCTTCATACAAGGTTTTTGAAAACGAACATGTTATGGCTTTTCTCGATATTAGCCAAATAACAAAAGGTCATACATTAATTATTCCAAAAATACATAATGAAAATATTTATGATTTAAGTCCAGAAGCGGCACGGAATATTTTTGAGGTTGTCCCGCAAATAGCAAATGCAATCAAGGAACAGTTTAATCCTGTTGGCATGAATGTCATTACAAACACTGGCGAACAGGCTGGACAAACCGTTTTCCATTACCATATGCACCTAATTCCTAGATATGGCAGCGGAGATGGCTTTGGCGCAGTTTGGAAATCTCATCAATCCGATTATACGCCTTCTGATTTGCAAGAAATTGCTGCCGGGATCAAAAAACATATCTAATAATATTTAAACGCAGCTTAAAATTGGGTTGGTAACAAAACTTTTCTTCAAAACCATATGGAGCAGCAAATAAACCGTTATTTTGAAAAAGGATCGTTCAAAATGACGGTTTTCTTTAATTGTAGAGTGCACTATCTCACTATTGTAAAATTATCATCATCCTTAATAGGCACATCAATCATAGTCACTTTTTTTACAGATGCCCGTTTCAATGACTGCATGCAATGAATTAGAAAATTAATTTTGGATTCCTCCCCTTGTATTTCAGCTTCAACACTTCCATCTTCTAAATTCTTCACCCATCCAGTTAATTTCATCCTTAGAGCAATACAATGTATTTCTAAGCGAAATCCTACTTTTTGAACTTTTCCCGAAAAAATAACTTTTTTTCTAATGATCGTACCTGAACCAAACGCTGGAAATTTAATACGATTTGCATGCCAAATGACATACTCTTCTCTAATTTTTTTCATAACACTCATGACTTAACGAACTCCTTATAGTTTATTGCTCAATAATCAAAACCAAAATACATCAAAAGGCTAACTCTCTCTAATAAGTAAGCTAAATACATATTCTCGATTAATACCACTTATCCTTCCTTTGAAAGCAAACTACTTGCTAACTCCAAAAGCTGGCATAATGACAGCTCCCGATCTTGGACCCTGATTTAAAAATCAAAGTACTATTTAATATTGCTGCCAGTCCTCCGGCATTGAAGAGAAATACGGTCATTTCCCCGGTAAAGTCCTCTGCCCTTCATTGGTATTAATAACACCGTTCCGATCATATGCTTTAAAAGAAACCTGAGAAGGAGTGTGAAAGTTTGTTGGGAAAAGTTAAAGTTCGTTTACGGCCCATTGTAAGCAGGATAAATTTACCGACCGCTTTGAAGACAGCTATACTTCCAGGTGACTCAATGGAAGCATTATTTATTGCAACCCAGGTTGGAGAGATTTATTACATAAGAGACGGAAGTTTACGGACTTTTTTAGATATTCGCCCGCGCATTATAAAACTAGGTGCTTCTGGTGGAGGCTATGATGAACGGGGATTGCTAGGGATAGCGTTTCATCCGGAATTTTATTATAACGGTCTGTTTTACCTTCATTATTCGGTAAGTGGAACACAAGGTCCAGGTGCTCTACCTGAATCTATTTCACCAAACCCATGTGATCCTAAAACTTTAAACCTTAAGTGGATAAATAGAAGAACTCAATATGATCATATTGATACGATCGAAGAGTGGATTTTATCTACTAATGGTCAACCTCAAAAACGGCGGACATTACTTAACTTAAGAAGACCATTTTCTAATCATAATGGGGTCAATAGTTTAAACTTTTCACCTGAAACAGGAAAACTTATTTTAACCACCGGGGATGGCGGATCAGGCTATGATCCATTTAATTTAAGCCAGAATGATATGGAAATCGCCGGTAAAATAATTGAGATTGATGTTGTTAAACATACATTTATTCAGAATCCGCCCGCAGTCACACGGTTTCATGAACTTCCCGTACCTATTCAGGAAACACTTACGGTGATTGCCAAAGGGGTACGGAATATACCGGGTATTTCATTTCAAAGGTATTCTAATCAATATATCAAATATGTGGGAAATGTCGGACAGGATTTAGCCGAGTCCATTTTTTCATTCACCCAGAATAAACCAATACCGGTCCCCCTGCTTGTTCAAGCATTTTTAATGAAATCAGAAGTTGAACAAAAAGGATTTATTAACTTTGGCTGGCGAGGATGGGAAGGCATTTTCCCTACTCCGATTATAAGGGATTGCTCTGAAAACCCCACTTTGGATGAGAAATCAATGGCTTTTTATGATGAAGCAGTAAAAGTTTCTGTAAGGCGTCTCCACCCGGTAACCAGTTATTTCCATAAAGATCAAAGGCCCGATAAATTTGGAGGAACGGCACTTACAGGAGTGCAAGCCTATATGGGGAATAGAATCCCCGCTTTATCAGGAAGTGTTGTGTTTACCGATCTTGCCCGGAAAGAAGAATCCGATGCTCCTGCTAGAGGAGTTTTAGCTTATACTAGGATAAGAACAGACTGTAAACTAAACGATTTTAGTGTTATTGAAGCCGATTATGTTTTTGGGACCGAGTCAGCTTATTATGTTAGTTTGGGAACGAATCTGAATCAGTCCACACTTTATTTAGGGGTTTATGGTTCTATGAAAGTGACAGATTTTAACCAAGGGAGCATTTTTGAAATTATCCCCTAATCCAAGATATAGTTAATACAATAAAAAGGGAGTTGCTTCTGCAGCTCCCTTTTAGCCCTTCTTGCTATTTAACTATTACTTTCCCTGCCATTCCTTCCTGGAAATGGTACCTGCATATCAGTTCATATGTACCTGGCTGTTTCGGTTTTACTGTAATTGTTGTTTCTTTTCCTGGCTGGACTTCTGCATCTATTCCAAGCTTTTCCACAGTGAAGGTGTGTTCTTTCTTTCCTTTGTTTTTTAAAATTAACGTTGTCGTTCTATCATTGGAAATTGTAATGACTTTCGGATTAAAGTAATCATCGTTCAATTCGACCTCTATATCTTTCATAATCTCCATTGGTTGTGTGACGGCAACGGTTTTGGCAAGTACGCCGAGTGAGGATGCAGTATTCTCAACCACCATCATTACAAGCAAAACTGCCAATCCTGTTAAACACTTTTTCACAAACATTCGCAAACCCTCCTTTCTTTTACATTATTTTTTCCAATTATAGTTGAATTATTACTATATATTAGGTTCTAACATGTCTTCAAAAGAAACTGGAACTTATCAATCGATCCTTTTTATAAAACTACATTAAGGACTTCCCATTTAACAGCAGGATTTTTCTTCTATATTTTTTCGCAATATTCATAATTAAATCTGTACAAATGAATTTTATTTGTTACCATAGGATTATCTTTATTTCATTACCGTATGACAGATACTTTTGGAGGGGAAAATGATGAATCGTGCTCTTAATTTTAATGCAGGTCCCGCAGTTTTACCGGATGCAGTATTAGCAGAGGCTGAAAAGAACTGGTTAAACTTTCATCAAACTGGTATGGCTGTCATGGAGCTAAGCCATAGAAGCAAAGAATATGAAACCATTCATGAGCAAGCCATATTGTTATTGAGAGAACTCCTATCCATTCCAGACACCTATGAAGTTCTCTTTCTTCAAGGCGGAGCCAGCCTGCAGTTTTCGATGGTCCCTATGAACCTCCTCACAGAAGGGAAAGCTGGCAACTATGTTTTAACAGGTGTATGGGCTGAAAAAGCACTAAAGGAAGCAGAAAAGGTTGGAAAAACTTTCATTTCAGCTTCAAGTAAAAATCAAAGATATAAAACGATCCCTGCAAAAAATATAGAGACATCAGAAGATGCAGCCTATCTTCATATAACAAGTAACAATACCATTTATGGCACTCAATGGCAGAAGTTCCCTTCTAACGAGAGGATTCCATTAGTTGCAGATATGTCTAGTGATCTATTAAGCAGAAAGGTAAATATTGAGAATTTTGATCTTATTTATGCTGGAGCACAAAAAAACCTTGGTCCATCTGGAGTAACGGTCGTTATTATGAAAAAGGAGCTTTTATCAAGATCACGCAGTCATTTGCCGACCATGCTTAATTATAATACTTACGCAGACCACAACTCACTCTATAACACCCCTCCAACACTTGCAATCTATTTACTTAAGCTTGTCCTCGAATGGGCAAAGGGATTAGGAGGATTACCGGTTATTGAAAAAAGGAATGAGGAGAAAGCAAAGATCCTTTATGATGTGATTGATTGCAGCGAAGGATTTTTTTTAGGACATGCCGAAAAGGAAAGCAGATCTAAAATGAATATAGCCTTTAATCTTCATAATGAAGAAAGTGCAAAGAGTTTTCTTCATCAGGCAAAAGAAGAAGGCTTTATTGGTCTTAACGGACACCGGTCTGTTGGCGGGTTCCGTGCTTCCATTTACAATGCAATGCCAGTTGAGCATGTTATACAGCTGGCAGGATTCATGAAAAAGTTCAGAGAATATAACTGAAAATTACTTCTTCTTTTTCAGCTGTTTTATGTTATAATAATTACAAGTTTTTCGCTGCAGGCATAGAGCGCACTGCAGGAGGAACAAAAATTAGTTGAGTCGAGAATAGGAGAGATGAGAAATGAATACGAAAAATCTTGTAGCCCTATCCCTTTTAGTGGGAATGGGAGCGGTATTGCATGCAGTTATGCCGGGCTTTGGTGCTGGTATGAAACCAGATATGATGTTAACAATGATGTTTTTAGGTATTATCCTTTTTCCTGATCGGAAAAGTGTATTACTTTTATCATTAGCAACTGGACTTTTATCAGGGCTAACTACTACATTCCCTGGCGGTCTCTTCCCAAACATCATAGATAAACCAATTACTGCTGCAATTTTCTTCGCGCTTTTCCTTTTATTAAAGAAGTTTCATCAATCAATTATAAGCGCTTCTGTTCTAACTGCTATTGGGACACTTATTTCTGGGATTGTCTTTTTAACATCGGCTTATTTCATTGTTGGTTTGCCTGGTCCATTTGCTGCATTATTCGGTGCAGTTGTACTGCCAGCAACCATCGTCAACACAATTACAATGGTTATCCTTTATCCGATTGCACAATCCATTATGAAACGGACGAAGCTAACAAATCAATCATCAGCTGCTGTAAAGCAATAATAATAAAAAACCCGCTGCCGCGGGTTTTTCATTTTTTATTTAAAACTATGCATAATTACCCCAATAAGCAAAAATCCAATCCCACCTGCTGCTAATGCAGCTGCTCTCCTTCTTAATATATATTTAGGAGGGTATACGACGGGTCTCTTTATCGCTAGATAGAAATGAACACCTCCAGCAATTAATAAAGCCCCAATTGTAAATATGCCTGTCGTTAACCCTGACATTTTTCGTCCCCACCTTTTTTAGTAAATCCACGTTTGTACAATTATTTAAATGTATGCTTGTTTTCATGCAAATATGAACGATACTCTTGACACCTCAAGATAACCCCATATATGATTTTCGAAAAATCCTTCATATTTTAATGAAGGATTTTTCTTTACTTTGTAGTAAAATCTATTTATATAGAAAAGTGAGAGGGGAAAAATCATGAAAGCAAAATCACTGCTCATTGGGTTTATTATTGGTGGAGCTGTGGCTGGAATAAGCACTTTATTATCCGCACCAGCATCCGGCAGAGACTCCCGAAAAAAAATAAAAGAAAAGATAGAATGCATACAAAATCAATTGATAGAATTAAATAGGAAATTTATTCGTGTAAAGGATGCAACAATTCTTGCATCAAAAGAGGGAAAAAAAGAAATTTTAGCTTTTTCTTCTGATGTTAAACAATCGATTAATCAATGGAAGGCTGATATCCTCCCCCATCAGCAAGAACTGCAGAAAGAATTACAAGCCATTGAAATCGCAATCCACGAGCTTGAGAAAAATATAAAGTGAACCTTTAATTAGTTTTAAGTAAGGTCCTACTACTCGTTAATCTGCGATAAATAATAAGAAAGCCTAAGATTTTTATCATTTTCCGCTTTTGTTGAAAAAAAATCCTTTCTTTAATAAAAAAAAGAAGGATTTTTTCTTTTAAAGCAGAAAACAAATATATTAATAAAGTGAAACAGTCATAGCCGGGGATTTATTTAGTTGTTTAATTTCTTGCTGATCTCCTTTTATGCATATACATATTATCCGATTTTACCCATTATAAAAATCATTATATGAATCAATTTCTAAAAATTTTGTAAATTTATATCTTTATTAATTTTTGTTTTATTGGCATAATGTTATTACATACTTAAAAAGAAGGTGATTATTGAATATGAACGATAAATTGTATTCTATAAAGGAAGCAATGATCTTTAGCCAAAGGATTGCTCAATTAAGTAAAGCATTGTGGAAAACGATTGAAAAAGATTGGCAGCAGTGGATCAAACCGTATGATTTAAATATTAATGAACATCATATTTTATGGATTTCCTACCATTTGAAAGGGGCTTCTATTTCTGATGTAGCTAAATTTGGGGTAATGCACGTATCAACTGCATTTAACTTTTCCAAAAAACTTGAGGAACGGGGGTTACTTAAGTTTTCTAAAAAGGAAAGTGACAAGAGAAATACGTATATCGAACTTACTCCTGCAGGTGAAAGTATTTTATTAAGTCTTATGGAAACTTATGATCCTGATAAAAACTCCGTATATTCGGGTGCTAAGCCGTTGCGCGACCTTTATGGAAAATTCCCTGACATTATTGAGATAATGGCGATTGTCAGGAATATATACGGCGATGACTTTATGGAAATCTTTGAAAAATCATTCGCAAACCTGGAAAATGACTTTGTAGAGGAAGAAGGCAAGCTAAGTAAAAAGGAGTATACTCTAGAGGAGAGTGTTTAAATTAAAGATGCCTTCTTAGTTCCTCCATTAGAGAGTGGAATAATTTCTGTTTTATACAGGCATGAATAACATCAACTGCATTTAAATTAGGATGTAAACGCTTCTCAAATTCTTTATAAAGCGGATGAAAATAAACAAACCCTTCCGCTTTCTGTTCTTCCCATTTCATGTTCATTTCTTCACAAAGCTGTTTGAATGCCTTTACGTCCTTTTCTGCAAGTGATTTTTCAACTGCTAATTTATAAAAGGAATTGTTTGGATTTTCAATCACCTTTAAAAGCAGCTTTTGCTGATATTCCAGTTTGTTGATTTTCTCCATCAATATGTAAATATCCACCTTTTTCCTCCATTTAGTTATCACTCAGACCTATTTATAATACTGAATGTCCATGATTTTTCTTCGACAAAATCTATGTTTTTTCCCTATTGATTTTTTCTCTTTTTCATCGTACAGTATCTTAGTAAGTTTTATGGAAATTTATTTTCTCCTTGTGGAGGTATGATTAAATGAATTGCTGGAAGACAATTAATATTAACAAACATTATGGATCACAAAGACTTTTCTTTATGTCTTCCTTAACAATGTTACTAACGTTTATTATTATTTTTGTTCCTGCTCAATATTTGTTTGGGGCAACTTCTTTTTATGATAACTATTTCTTATTATTTATTATATGCTTATGGATCATGTACCCATTTCATAAGCTTCTTCACTATTTGCCGATAGCGCATCTTGGCAATAAAGTAAAAAAAATAGGAACAATGAAATATGGGCTATTACCAATCATTCATGTAAAAGTCAATGAACCAATAGCAAAGTGGAAATTTATCATCGCATTATTTACACCGTTTGTCACGATAAATAGTTTATTGATTTTGGCATGCTTTTGTTTTCCGCATTATGTTCACTATTCTACCATTTTACTAGCTTTTCATGTTGGCATATGTTTCTCAGATTTTGTTTGTGCCAAAAATGTGCTGTCTGCTCCAAATCATTCATATATTGAAGAGAACGATGAAGGCTTTGAGATTTTGCTAAGGAGCAACTATTCTTGATTTAGTTTAAAAGAATTCAGCATGTATTCATAATAATACTTATGGAAACTTAAATACTATCTTTTTTTAGGAATTTTTGTTATTGTAAATAACATATCAAACTTGCATGTCATTTCTTAAATCATCTGACTGTTTAAAGGAGGGAATTTTTCTATGATCTCCATTTTTATAATTTTTGCTGTTTTTATTTTATACAATATTAACAAAATGACAAATTCCCTTTGCCTTCAAAAGGATATCCCTGAAGAACGGCAGCCTAAAGTATTTCGTACAATAAATATTTTAGTGACCATTCTTTTGATATCCTCGTTTGTTGAAATTTTATATGCTTAATTGACAAAGAGAAATGCACAGAGAAAAAGCGGCGGGAATCATCCCACCGCTTTTCTTTGTCCAGCTTCATCGGCTAGGTCCTCGAGGTCATAAGCTGCTCCTCAGTTGAAGGCAAAGTACGCCTTCCTCTGGAGAGCTTCTTATGCATGTCGGACCTGGGCTAGCCGACTTCCCATTCTTTTCTCAGGGCGGATTTACTTTATGTCCCTGTCATTTTCACAGCCATGATGCACCAATGATAATTAGAAGGATAAATAAAACGACTATTAAAGCAAAGCCTCCGCCGATTCCATATCCTGTTCCGCCAGACATAATGTTTCCTCCCTCCTTTTGTTATAGCCAAGCAGCGCCAACAATTATTAACAAGATGAACAACACTACGATTAACGCGAAACCTCCGCCGTATCCGTATCCTGCACCCATGAGAACACCCTCCTTTCATGTTGCTAACATATCCTATTCAATTACCTCCGCGGGCGAATAGGCATCTATCACGACTTATCCAAAATTCTTGCTCCAATAAATCCTTCGAATGAAAGTTACTTTTTATCATACGACTGAACGAATGACTTAGGATAGGTAAAACACACATATTTTCTTGCCCACATTATGGGTTATTGTTTTTGTTCTGCCTGACATTTATGGTATAGTAGGTTTTGTGAAATTGAATATCAACAAATACTATTAGGAGTGTTCAACATGAAAAAATGGATTATTACCCTTTCACTTACTGCTGGGGTTTTAGGATTGAGTGCATGCAACGGCACGAATGGATCTGGAGATGTGGTTGTTGAGACAAAAGCTGGAGATATTTCAAAGGACGAGCTTTATGATGCGATGAAAGAAAAATACGGTGAACAAGCACTTAGAGAGCTTGTCTATGAAAAAGTTCTTACAGAAAAATATAAAGTAACAGATAAAGAATTAAACGAGAAAGTTGATGAGCTTAAGGAGCAGTTAGGTGCTAACTTCGAGCTTGCTCTTCAACAATACGGATACAAAGATGAGGAAGATTTAAGAGCTACATTTAAAACAGGTTTAATGCAGGAAAAGGCTGCCATTAAAGATGTGAAAGTAACAGAAGAAGAAGTTAAAGAATACTACGATAATTACAAGCCTCAAATTAAAGCCCGTCATATATTAATAAAGATTGACGAAGATACAACAGAAGAGGCAGCTAAGAAAAAAATAGATGAAGTCAAGAAAAAGTTAGATGAAGGCGGAAAGTTTGAAGATTTAGCGAAGGAATATTCTGAAGACCCAGGCTCAGCTGCAAATGGCGGCGACCTTGGCTGGTTTGGAGCTGGACAAATGGTTCCAGAATTTGAAGAGGCTGCTTATGCACTGGATGTAAATGAAATCAGTGAACCAGTTAAATCACAGCATGGATACCATATTATCCAAACAACTGAGAAAAAAGAGAAAAAGCCTTTTAAAGAGATGAAAGAAGAAATGGAATATGAAGTTAAAGTTTCTAAACTTGACGGAGCAACAATTGAGAAAGCAATGGAACGTGAATTGAAAGATGCGAATGTAAAAATCAATGATAAAGATTTAAAAGACATTTTAAAGAGCAGCACTGGCACAGGAGATGAAAAGTAATTTCCTTTTCAAGAAAAAAGGTCCCTAACTGGGGGACCTTTTTTCTATTTGGAAGCATACCTAACTTTTATACTCCTCTTCTAGCTTCCTTTTCCTTTTGAATTCTTTCCATGTACACTCTTCCCTCTAGTTCAATGCTTTCATCCTCCAGCTTTCGCTCCTCTGTCCCGGTTCTGAAAGCCATATAAGCACTTATAAGGATCCCCACTACAACAAAATAAACCCAAATTGGAATCGTCATCATCCTGCACATCCCCCCTTATTAAAGGATTGTCCTAGCTTTATTAAAATTTATGCCATTAATCGGAAATTATGATTCTCCTTTTACTTGCTATTCACAAAAATAAACAGCCGCTCCTTCTGAAGGAACGGCTGTAAATATCTATTTATGAAAGGAAGGCTTATAAAAGGAGCGATTATCTAATGCGAATACTCTTTCCGTAAACTCCCCTGGCTTCACTCTATCTAATGCACGGTCAAGCATATTCATCTTCGCGTCAAGATTATCAATATAGTGAAGAATCTCAGCTTCCTTAATCAGCGGGGGCTTCGGACTGCCCCATTCTGCTTTTCCATGGTGGCTTAAAACTAAATGCTGAAGAATGAGCACCTCTTCCCCATTTATTGAAAGTTCATCAGCTGCTTTTCCAATTTCATTGACCATAATGGTGATATGCCCTAATAAATTTCCCTCAATCGTATAAACAGTCGATATTGGTCCTGATAGTTCAATCACTTTGCCTAGATCATGAAGAATGACTCCTGCATATAAAAGGTCCTTATCAAGGCTCGGATAGAGTCCTGCGATTGCTTTAGCTAAATCAAGCATAGAAACGACATGATAAGCAAGACCTGATACAAATTCATGATGATTTTTTGTTGCTGCGGGATACTCAAGAAAGGCTTTCTGGTTCTTTTTAATTAAGTGACGTGTAATTCTTTGGATATTTGGATTTTTCATTTCAAAAATGTATTGCGTTATTTTTCCCATCATTTCATCCGTACCTAAAGGAGCTGTTTCAAGGAAATCTGCTAATTTTACTGGATCAGTTGGAGATGCTGGCCGTATTTGCCGGATTCTTAGCTGATTGCGTCCGCGGTAATTTAAAATTTCTCCTGTCACTCTAACAATCGTTTCTGGACTAAAGCTTTTTTCATCCCCGTCAGACACATCCCAAAGCTTCGCCTCAATTTCTCCGCTTTTATCCTGGAATATTAAAGTTAAGAAAGGCTTCCCATTACTGGCAATTCCTTTCGTTGCATTTTTTATAAGTAAAAACAGTTCAATTTGTTCGCCAACATCATAATAAATGATTCCCTTTGACATACGCTCTTCGCCGCCCCTTCCTCATTATGTCCAGAAAAGCAAGTGATATGAAACTCTTAAACTTACTGAACACGCTAGTTTTATTCAAATAGTATACCATATAAGCGATTGCTCTAACTAAATAAACATAGATTCCGTCAAGACTTTACAGAAAAAACACTAGTCATATCATCTGGATAGATGGGCTTCCTTATTGGTTACATCAATGATCTGCTGTTCCAAAAAATGGCTTAAAAGATACTGGTGACAAGTAAAGAACAATATTTGTGTTCCCGATAAACCTTTCAATAGATTTACCATTTTCTCTGTTCGCTTATGGTCAAAATTAACAAAGCTGTCATCTATAATAATCGGGAGTGAGTATTTTTCATAAACGGTTTCAGCCAATGCCAGTCTTAGGGATACATATATTTGTTCGGATGTTGCCTGACTTAATTCCCTTGCTTCAAATAATGTCCCGCTGCTGCTTTTAATGAGAAAGCCGCTGGTTTCCATCTTCGGATATATTCGCACATATTGCCCATCAGTCAAAAATGAAAGGAATTCCTCAGCCTTGCTAATTATTTTTGGGAGTTTTTCTTGCTTAAATCTTTCGACCGTTCTTAAAAGCAGATCCTTCGCTGCTGCAAATTTCGCCCATTCCTTTGCATCGCTTTCCAATTCATCTTTCATTAATTTATATTTGTGGAGAAGCTCCGTGTATGTTCCCCCTTCTTCAATTAACCCTATTTCATAGTTATCTTCAGCTAGCTTTCTCTGAACTTTTGGAATCTCTTCATCAATTTCAGTTAGCCGTTTTTTCGATTCGATGGCCACATTAGACAGATCCTTCATTAATGAAAATCTCTCCATTTCAGCAGCAGTGAGAGAAGACATTTTAAGATTCATTTCGATAGTCCTTAACTGGTCGTCAAGATAAGCTTTCTTTTTTGATAACATTCCTTTCTCCCGATATTCTTCAAGAGAAATCGTCTGTGCTAAGGTGAGAAGCTGATCAATTTCTTTTTGATATTGCTGACATTTATTCACTAATTGCTGATATTCCTCTTCAAGTTCACCTATCTTGATTTGCAATTCCTGGTGCTTTATTTGTTTTTCTATTTCTTCCTTCAATCTTTTTCTTATCATAAATATGCTTTCCTGTATGGTTGTTCCCTTATTTACAAGAAATAAAGATTGAAGCTCGTTAATTACTGCGATTTTTTCATTTATCTTGGCTGCAGCTGCATGCTGTCTTTCTTTTAGATGCTTTCTCTCTCTAGATATTGACTTTAGCTTCTCAATAAGCAGAAATGCATCCATTAGATATGTAGAAACCACGTTTTGCGGTAAATTGAGCTGATTCCCCATCTCGATTAATTCACTTTCAACTTGTGCTGCCTCAGCACCCCACTCCTCATAGGCGAGAATAATTTTTTCATATTGGTCATTACTTTGTTTCAGCAGTAACTCGCTATGGCGAAGATTCGCCTGCACATCTTCATCCTTTTCCAGCAATGATTCTATTTCAGCGGCATTTCCAATGTCCGACTGATTTATTTTTTTGAGAATAGCGTCCTTTTTCTTTTTTAAATCTGTGATTTCCTCTTCAATATAATAATCATCATTCTTATTTGGGGATTTTTTAGAAAATGTAATGATAGAAAAGGCAATGCCTATCATTCCAATGATAGCTATCAGCCAATTGGAACTCCATAAACCAAATCCTAGAAGAATAGTAAAAAGGCTAAAAAACAAAATTAGCTGGAAGCGCTCCTGACCTTTTTTCGTGAACCTTTCTGCTCTTTTTCTTTCCTTCACTCTCATAAGAGAAGAAAATCTCTCTTGAATATCTGCTAATTCACGCTCAAAGTGCTTTCTTTCCTGAATAAATTCAATGGTTTCTCTAAGCTCTTCCCTTTCATCAAATGAGAGGAGTTCCACATTTAAGGACTCTATTCTAGTTTCAATATCCAAAAGTGTCTGCCGTTCTTCTTCAAAGCGTTCATCTAAAATCTGCTTTTTCTCTTGCAGTCTTCTCTGTTTCCTCTCTACAGCAGACACTCTTTCTTTCATAAATACACTCGTATCAGTGGTCAAGAGCCTCTCTTCTTCAAACGGCAAATGGAGCTTCTCACCTAAAAGAGTTATTTCCTCATCAAGAGTCTGCAACTTCATAGTGAGCTCATTTTCCTCGAGTTTTAGTTTTTCTAGTAATGGAAGACTCTCAATAGCTGCGTGTATTTCATCCTCTTTATCCAAAAGTTCCATTTGCGGCTGCAGCTGTGCCAGCTTACCCCCTAACTCCTCTATCCTAAACAACAAACTACTTCTTTGTGCATTCAGTGGCTGAATCGCGTCTTCTAAGCGATCCAATCTTGCAAGTCCATCAACAGGGAACTGAATGCCTTCAAGAATGCTTGCCTCTTCTTTTAATACTTTATGCTTAAGAAAAGAGGATTGTACTTTTCCCCATTCTTCCATACGCGACAGTTTATTAAGCTCTTTCGATCGTTCTAACTGAAGTTCTTCAAGCTTCCTTTCGAGCAGCTCCCTTTCCTGAAGCATGGACCAGTATTCATCATTTTTTTGTTCCGCCTTTTTTAAATCATGGTAGACTTGTTTAATTTCTTTAAGCTTCTCATTAAGATACGGTTTACTTCCATTTGGCTTAAAGCGGGCTTCTAGCTCTTTTTGGAGTGCATTCTCCGCTAAGAGCAGCCTATCCGTACCTAACGCGCCAGCAGAGAATAAGAATCTTCCTAATTCATCCCCATTCATTTGATGTACATTTTGCAGCCCATGCAAGTTAAATGAAAAGATAGACTGGAACAAGTTTTTATTTATATTTTGAAGAAGTACTTTTAACAGTTCTTCTCCTCCTCTTGTCCCATCCTCAAGGAGGACACTAACATTGCCAGAGGCTTTTCCTTTGACCCGCTCAATGATAGCCCTCCCTTTGTCTGGGAAAACAACTGTTAAACTTCCTCCATATTTGGAAGCATGCTTCGGTTCGTAGCTGAGCTCAGATTGCTGCTTAGTAGGGAATCCAAATAAGATGCTGTGTATAAAAGCCATAATAGTAGACTTACCTGCCTCATTTTCACCGTAAAAAACCTGAAAATCATCCAGATTAGAAAAACGTAAATCTGATAGCTTTCCATATCCATATATATGTATTTCTATAATTTTCACTGTACCACCTCCAATCCTAGTCATTCATTTTTATAGAGGAGCCCTACTAAAATATCCTCAGCATCTGCGGCAATCTTTTTTCTTTCTTCTTTTGATAGTCCGTCAATAAATTTTCTTGCTAAGGGATGTGAGTATAAAAGGGAAAGACTCTCTTCCAATGGATCTAGCTGCTCTGACAGCATAAATAATTCATTGAAAAACTCAGATTCCTGCCCCAACTCTGTTCGATCCCATGCAGTTTTTTCAAGGTACGTTAAGTCTGATATCCACACAAAAGCGTGCTCGTCCTTTTCCTCTTCCCGGAGAATGTCTAATAGTTCCCCATTTGCTATTCCCCTTAGCTCGATTGATGAAAGGGATACGTTATCTAAAATTAAGTGAAGTAACATCCCTTTTTCGTCCATTCTTATTTCCTCAATCGCCCTCTTGCATTCCATTAATACATCATGAAAGGAAATCGCTGAAGAAGCATCGACCACTACTTCCTCCCAAATGACCGATTCCGTTTCTATGAATTCATAGACAGTTCCATGATCAGCCCATTCGACATAGTAACAGCCTTTTCTTCCCTTTTCCTTCCTGCTTCTCCCCTGAATATTACCAGGATAAATAATTGGCGGATCATTGCTTAATTCAGCACGTTTATGAATATGTCCTAAAGCCCAATAATCAAATTCCTTTTCAATTAAGTCGGATAATCGGAAGGGAGCATATTTTCCATGTTCACTGCTCCCTTCAAAGTGACCATGCAAAATACCGATATGCATATCAGCTCCGTGCACTTTCTTATAATCATCAATCATTCTAGTATGGACATGCCTTTTTGGGTAACTAAAGCCATATAAGTGAACAGTCATTCCTTCATTCGTAAATTTCAGCATTTCTGGTTCATGATTAAAGATATGGACATTTTCAGGCATTGGCAGATGTGCCCAATTCCCCATCATATGATCATGATTTCCATGCACAGCATAGACCGCTATATTCTTTTCAGCCAGCCTTTCCATTTCTTTGCGAAAGCGTACTTGAGCACGAATGCTCCGATCAGATGCATCATATAAATCTCCAGCAATAATGACAAAATCTACTTTTTTCAAAATTGCCATATCAATAATTTTTGAAAATGACTCAAATGTGCTTTCCTGAAGCTTTTGAAAAATATTTTGCGGCAAATGCTTTAAACCAACCATTGGGCTGTCCAAATGCAAATCTGCAGCATGAATAAATGTAACTTTTTTCATTTCATTTTCCTCTCGACTCTTTTCCTTCATTTTAACGCATCTAAAAAGCGAATGCACGTTCTTAAAGATGATTTGTCCTAAAAAGATAAAATAAAAAAAGCTCCGTAAACCGGAGCTTCCTTCTACTTATTCTTTGTAAGCTGCAATGCTTTTTTAATATCTTTAAATGAATTTGATTTTCCATACATTAATACGCCGCCCTTATACACTCTTGCACCAAAGATGGCAAGCACAATGATCGTAACAATAAGGATCGCAATACCAAGCAGCGGCTCCCATGCAGGTAATGTCAGCATTCCTACACGCATAAACATCAGCATCGGAGTGAAAAACGGAATGTATGAGGTAATTGTAATAAAGCTTGTTTCTGGCTGATTTAGACCAACCATTGCAATCATAAATCCTGCAACAATCATAATCGTCATTGGGGTAATCATCTGCTGGACATCCTCAATCCGGCTTACGAGCGAACCTAAGAAGGCTGCTAAAGTTGCATATAATAAATAGCCAAGGATAAAGAAGACAACCGCATAAATGATCGTTTGTACTGGAATATCCCCAAAACCGAAGAATTCAAAAAATCCGCCTTGCATTGTTTCTAGGTTTTGCTTCACAAAATAATAGCCAATCAGAAGGAATGCAGCCATTTGTGTTAAACTTAGCAAGGCAATCCCCAATATTTTGGCAAACATTTGCTTAATTGGAGAAACACTTGAAATTAGAATTTCCATTACACGTGAGGATTTCTCTGTTGCAACTTCCATTGCGATCATATTTGCATACATAATAACAGCAAAATAAATAACAAATAGCAGAACGTATACAAGTCCTCGTGCTTGATTTAATTCTTCCTCTGTTTTTGCATTCTCCTCAAGAGCTGTTTTACTAAATGCAACCGGCTCATATAGTTTTCCTAATTGCTCTTGGGATAAATTAATCTGTGTTGCGGCTGCTTGAGTTTTTATTTGCTGCAGCCCTTGCTGTAATGTAACTGGAAGGGTTGAATCCGCAATGCTTCTCGCTCTATAAGAGGCTTCTGGCAATTTCTCATCGTTTAGAGATAGGATGAGCAAACCTTTAAATTCATCACTCTTAACAGCTTTTTCTCCGTCTTTCTCGGAACCTTCAAAAAGCTGCAGGTGAACGTCTTTATTAATTGTCTTTATCTGTTCCTTAAAAGGGGCAAAAAGCTCACCTGACTGGTCAATTACAGCTACTTTTTCACCCTGCTCATCATCACTGAAAGTATCAATAATTTTTGACATATTGGTTAAACCGATAATTAGCACTAAGGTTATGAGTGTAGTAATAATAAATGATTTCGTTTTGATTTTACTAAAATACGTATGCCATAGGATAATCCAAAAATTATTCATAAGAAGCACCTACCTTTTCAATAAAAATATCATTTAATGAAGGTTCTTCGAGAACAAATTTTCGGATAAAACCTTTCCCAACGATTTCCTTTAAAATCCCTTCAGCAATTTCTTCTCCTTCAATTTGCAGATGAATCCCTTCTGTCGTCTGCCGAGATCTTGTAACCCCCGGATAGCTCTTCAAAAATTCCAGGTTAAACTCCGCATGAATGACTAAATTTTTTCTGCCAAAAGCTCGTTTTATTTCCTTTAATGCCCCTTGAACGACAGGCTTTCCTTTATGCATGATGCAAAGATGCTCACACATTTCTTCAACATGCTCCATTCTGTGAGATGAAAAGACAATCGTTGTCCCATTATTTTTTAATTCTAGGACGGCATCCTTCAGCTGCTCAACATTTACTGGATCAAGACCGCTGAATGGTTCATCGAGAATTAATAATTTCGGTTTATGTATCACCGCTGTAATAAATTGAATTTTTTGCTGGTTCCCTTTAGAAAGCTCTTCTACTTTTTTATCTGCGTATTCAGGCACTTTAAAGCGGCTTAGCCAATAATCGAGCTCCTTTAGAACATCTTGTTTATGCATTCCGCGAAGTCTTGCCAGATAAACAATTTGATCCTTTACCTTCAGCTTGGGGTACAAACCTCTCTCTTCAGGCAAATAGCCAATGAGAGGACTCGTTGAATAATCAATTGTTTTTCCATCCCATGTAATATTCCCTTCACTCGCATCTAACAGTCCAAGGATCATTCGAAAAGTAGTTGTTTTCCCCGCTCCATTCGCACCAAGAAAACCAAACATCTCCTTCTCAGGAATCGAGATGGACAGATTATCAACAGCTGTAAAATTCCCAAAACGCTTCGTTACATGTTCAAGCTGTAATCCCATTTGTAAACTCTCCTTTCTTTCACCAATTACTTATACGGATAACATTGGAAAAAGGTTCATTTTCCTGCGGCTCATTCAATAAAATAATTCTTTGCACTCTGTTGAAAATTATGCAAGAATAATAGTAACAATCTGAATTTTAAAAACTGGGGGAATGGAAATGAAAACCTATAAATTAACAGCATTTGAACCGAATGGGGAAAAAGTGTTAGACGAAGCTTTTCAAGCAAGAAATGATGAAGAAGCAAAAGGAATGGGCGAGAAGCTTTTAAGCGAAAAGGGGTTATCTGAAAAAACCCATCGCTGTACATCACCAGCAGGAAAACTTATTTTATTTCACAGATAAATGACACAAAAAAACAAAGAGTGACTGGCCGCTCTTTGCTTTTTTTTGCGATCTACTTCCCGATAAAAACAGGTCTCCGCTTCTCCAGGAATGCCTGAATTCCTTCCTGATGATCCTTCGTCTTACGCATGTTATGCTGGCCTTCTTTCTCTAGTTCAAGCACTCTTAATAATTGCGGCGTATTTTTTTCTGCAAGGATTGTTTTTGTTTGGATCATTGCTTGAAGGGGGCTGTTCAGTAATTGCTGCAGCTTGATTTCTAGTGCTTCATCCAGTCCTTCAGCAACATCATGGATAAGTCCGAGCTGATATGCCTCTTCAGCTGATAATGGCTTTCCCTCCCAGATGAGATGCTTTGCTTTATCCTCACCAAGGCGCTTTTCTAAGAAGTAATGACCCCCGCCATCTGGAATTAAGCCAATTCCAATAAAGTTCATTGCTAGCTTACTAGCTTGATCAGCGATTATGTAATCCGTTGCTAGAGCAATGCTTAGACCAAGACCTGCAGCAGCACCTGTTATGGCACTAATTGTTAGCTTCGGCATTGTATAAAGAGTGACAACAACTTCACTAATACAATCCATTACAATTGGGAAGTCCTCTTCCTTTGCCTCAAGGAGCATCGTCTTAATATCTCCGCCGGAGGAGAATGCTCGCCCTTTCCCTCTTAGAACAACAATATCCACCTCACTGGATTGGCTAATCTCCTTTAATGTCACGGCTAATCCTTTTAGCATTTCTACATTTAAAGAATTTAATGATTCAGGTCTGTTTAATTCAACTATTGCTACACGGCCATTTACATTCAATTGCACTGTATCCGTTTTAAATTCAATTGTCATAATATTCCCTCCTTTAATCTTTCTTCTCCATTATATAAAATATTATTATTTTTAAAAAGTTTTATTTTAAAAATTCTAAATATTAAACAAAAAATTGACCGTCGCATATTGTGTACGGTCAATTTTTTTAGTATATTAGTTCGTTCCAGCGTAATTTTTATGAACCTGGTCTCTTAATGCCATTTTGAGGAACTTCCCTACAGATGTTTTTGGTATCTCCTCAAGGAAAAGAATATCATCTGGAATCCACCATTTTGCAAATTGTGGTTTTAAGAATTCATAAAGCTCTTCTTTTTCTACTTTTCCTTTATAGGCTTCTTTTAAAACGACACAGGCGACTGGGCGCTCCTGCCATTGCTCGCTCGGAACTGCAATAACTGCCGCCTCGAATACGGCTTCATGGGCCATCAG
Organism: Cytobacillus massiliigabonensis; assembly: GCF_900199725.1. Lineage (GTDB taxonomy): Bacteria > Bacillota > Bacilli > Bacillales > Cytobacillaceae > Cytobacillus > Cytobacillus massiliigabonensis. Next base: position 658,710 of record NZ_LT904902.1, read on the forward strand.
GGCATTTTCAAGATCAACCGATGAAATCCATTCACCGCCGCTTTTAATGAGATCCTTTGTCCGATCAACGATTTTCATAAACCCTTCCACATCTATGGTTACAACATCCCCCGTATATAGCCAGCCATCACGGAAAGCATCGGACGTTCTCTCATCCTTGTAATATTCTGAGGCAATCCACGGACCGCGAATGGCAAATTCGCCCATCTCTTTGCCGTCCCAAGCGACCTCTCCGTCCTTGCCGACAACCTTCATTTCGAGACCTGGCACAAGAATTCCCTGCTTCGCTTTAATCTCAGCCTTCTCATCATAGGATAGATCTTCCTGATAGCTTTTGAGTGTTGAGATAACGACTAGCGGACTCGTTTCTGTCATGCCATACGCATGCATAAAAGGAATATTATGCTTTTGCTCAAAAGCTTTGATCATCCCTTTTGGAGCAGCTGAACCACCGCATAGTACAGACCTGAGCGAGCTCATATCATACGTATTTTCTTCCAGTTCTTTCAGAAGACCTAGCCAAATGGTTGGAACACCTGCTGTAATCGTAACCTTTTCAGCTTGAATGAGCTCAGCTAGCAGCTTTGGTGTAAAATAAGGACCAGGCATCACGAGATTTGTCCCAAACCATACTGCCGCGAACGGCAATCCCCATGCATTCACATGGAACATTGGGACAACAGGCATAGCTATATCCTTTTCGCTCACAGCTGCACTATCAGCCATTCCTAATGCCATACTGTGGAGAACAATGCCTCGATGGGAATAAACGACTCCTTTTGGATTGCCAGTTGTTGCTGATGTATAGCACATGCCTGCAGGTGAATTTTCATCCAAATCATCCGGGTATTCATATTCCCCTGTTGCTTCAGCTAGTAATTTTTCATAATGATAAACATTTGAAAGTGACGTTTCGGGAAGTTCATGCTCATCTGTCATAATGACAAATGCCTTAACTGCTGGAATCTTGTCCTTGATCGCCTCGATTAATGGCAAAATATCCGAATCAATTAAGAGTACTTTATCTTCTGCATGATTAATGATGAAAACGATATGCTGCGGGGAAAGACGAATGTTAATCGTATGAAGAACCGCCCCGCTGCACGGAATTGCAAAATATGCTTCCAAGTGGCGATGGTGATTCCATGCAAGTGTACCTACTTTATCTCCTCTTTCCACACCAAGCTTTTGGAGAGCTTCAGCAAGTTTTCTAGTCCGGTCAGCTATTTGCTTGTATGTAAATCGCTGGATACCACTGGCTGTTCGTGAAACAACCTCTTTTTTTGGAAAAAACCTCTCTGCCCTGTTTAACATTTGCGTCATTGTCAAAGGTGTTTGCATCATCATATTTGATTCCTCCCTTTTTAAAAGCGCTTACATCTCCAAAGAAGTTTATGAATATTTGTACCTACAATATTCTCTTTTTATAAGGAAAACCCTTTATTTTTTATTGAAGATTCTGAAATATCAACAATGCTTTCGTTAGGGATTTTATTTAGTGGTGATTATCTCAATCTATTACGATTTTCGGTTACCTTCTTTTTAATGGTGCATAAAAAAATCCCTGCCACATTTAGGCAAGGGATTCTTCGGTATTAAATAGTTCACTTATGATGTTCAGTTTATCTTCTGTATATTTTTCAAAGCTGTCATTATATGTTTTCGGATCCTTAGGATTGGCAAAATGAGTGATCTTGCCTGTTTGAGGATGAATGAATTTACTTGCTGCTCCACAGCCAAGACCAATGATTGTCTGCTGCTCCTCCATAATCATAATATTATAGATGCTATCCTGATTCGGGAGGGCATACCCGACATTTTCCAGGTTGCCGAGAATATTTTTCTGTCTGTACAGGTAGTATGGTGTATACCCATGTTCTTTCGTCCAATCTTCAGCCATATTCATCATGTTTTCAATCTCTACCCGATCAGCAACTTTATACTTTTCCTTATTGCGCGTCATTTCTGATGCACGCTTGAAGGAAAGTGTATGAACAGTGAGTGATTCAGGCATCAATTTTTCTGTTTCATGTAAGCTATTTGCTAATTCAGAAACTCCTTCACCAGGCAAGCCAATAATTAAATCCATATTAATATTATTCATGCCCATTTCCCGTGCTAGATGAAACTTTTCAATTGTCTCCTCTACCGTGTGGTGTCTTCCGATCGCCTTTAATGTTTCCTGCGTATATGACTGTGGATTAATACTGATCCGATCAATTTTCCACTTTTTCAGGACTTCAAGTTTTTCAGGAGTTATCGTATCCGGTCTCCCGGCTTCTACCGTAACTTCACGAATCTTATCTACATCAGGGAAGGAATCATACATTTCCTCATATAGCATATCCATCTCTTCAGCTGTAATGCTTGTCGGTGTGCCTCCTCCATAATAGACGGTTGTAATTCTAATGTTGTTCTCTTTGAGCCATTCCCCAACCTTTCTCATTTCATAATGCAGTCCACCTAAGAAGGAATCAACAGATCCCTGCCGCCCATTAATCGCATAAGCGGGAAAAGTACAATAGGCACACTTCGTCGGACAAAACGGAATGCCGATATAAATACTTACTTCATTTTGCAGCTCATAAAGGTCAGGAACAACAGATAGCTGCCGATCTACGATTTGCTGCATCAGCTGAATTTTTTCATCCGTTATTAAGTACTCATCCTTCAGCTGCTGATGGGCAATAGACTTTGGTGTTTTCTTTTGCATCTGGCGGTGAAGAAGCTTCGTCGGCCGGATGCCTGTTAGAATTCCCCATTTCTGCGTAATGCCAGTCCAATCCTGAAGCACGGTCAAATATACATGGGCAACAGCATGCTTCACCTGTTTGAAATGCTCTTTTTCTGTTGAAGCTGGCGTAAGCTCTTTTTCATAAGAAGCTGATATACTTTTGTCCTCTGTGTCTATAAGAATGCCATTCACATGAATAGTCTTGCTAATTTCCACTTTAAATTCTATATTTAAATCTTTCTGATCAAGCGGCTCGAAAAATATCTCACTTTCCTCAAAAAATAAATTCGCGATCAGCTGAAGCGGACGCTGAAAGCGTTCATCTTCTAATCCTTTAATTGAAATATGCAAAATAATCACCTTTTATTAGATATAATGAAACTACCATCATCTTTGTTAAGAGGATGGCAGCTTAAATGTCGTGTATAAACCTCTTTAAGTGTACAGAAATGACTATACAAGGTCAATTGTTTATAGCTGGGAGGTAAATTCAGAAATATAATTGTGATTCTAACGATTTATATGCGAAATTTAGAATATATCTACGAAATTTAAAATATATCTACGAAAACAGCTGATTTATCTCCGAAATTTATAACTTATCGATTTTTCGACAACATCAACTGGCAAATCAAAAGAAGAGCCGATCTCTACGATCAGCCCTTCGCCAGAGCATTTATTTCAAAATATTCATTTTCTTCAAAAACTCAATCGGCTGCTGTTTTCTGAAGTGCTCCTTCACCATGTAGGTGACTCCCTGCTGGTCATTCGGACGAGTGATCCAGTCAGCAGCTTTTTTCACTTCTGCAGGTGCATTTCCCATTGCTACACCAAGCCCGGCAGCTTCGATCATTTCCAGGTCATCAACTCCATCACCAATGACCACCATTTCATTGCGGCCAATTCCTAATCGTTCGCCTAAATACAATAATCCATTAAGCTTTGAAACTCCTGCTGGCATAATATCCATTCGAAGCTCATTTAATTGAATCATGTCAACTTCCCCGAACATGCCTTTTATGGCTGTTTTAGCATCTATGAGATCTGATTTATCCTCAAAATACACTTCTATTTTAGGCGGTGTGACCGGTTCTTCGAGAATTGTCTCGCTAACCGAATCCACAAATTGCTGTGAATAAAAAATCGGATCACCTGAAGAAAAGACCGTCTTTGCCAGCATATTATGATTTAGCTTCGATTTATTTGCCAACGCAAATTTCTCATGCACTAATCGAATTTGGCTTGGAAATCCCTCAAGTAATCGAACAAGTTCATAAGTAACATCCTCGGCTAACCGTTTAACAAATATCGGCTTCTCCTCTTGTCCTGCAATATAAGCTCCGCTATGGGCAACAAGAAGTGTATTTAGCTTTAATGCTTTTGCCACCTTTTTAGCAGATGGGTAGCTTCTTGCAGTCACTAAGGTCACATAAATTCCTTTCTGCTGCACATATTCAATGGCTTCTTTTGTAGATTTATGAAGTCTTCCATTCGATTGAAGGAGTGTTCCGTCAATATTAACAGCTAACAGCCGATAGATCATCTCATTGCCCCCTATTCCTGGTGTAAATATCTCTACTACACTTTTATGAGAAAATAAAAAGGAATAGAACAGGACATGGACAATAACACGATTTAAATAATATCACTTCATGTATCCCACTTATCAAAACGAAAGGGATAATTTCTTATGAAAAATTTACCACTATAAACAATGCATAAATAGTGATTATTATTTTAAAAATAGAAATGTAGCTACTAAAACACCAAAGGAGATGATTTACATGGCAAGTAACAACAGTTCAAATCAGCTTTTAGTACCAGGCGTTTCTCAAGCAATTGATCAAATGAAGGTAGAAATCGCATCAGAATTTGGCGTAAATCTTGGTCCAGAAACATCTTCAAGAGCAAATGGTTCTGTTGGTGGAGAGATTACAAAGCGTCTTGTTCAAATGGCTGAACAGCAGCTTGGCGGAAGATTTTAAATAAACCTATACTAAAATAAAAAACAACCGTTCCTAAGTGGAGCGGTTGTTTTTTGCTAACTGTCTTATTGTACGGATCCGTAAAGCTCTTCTAAAGGCTTCATTATTATTTTGTTCATTTCGGCAATAACCATGCTCATTCGCTGCTCTGCTTCCATCAGCTTAGAAATTTTAGCATTTTGCTGTACGAGTGCGACAGATTTTTGTGCCTGCATAACTTCTTCTTCCGAAATATCCTGTCCCATCATTTGTTTCTGCTGCAGCTGCAATTGGATGTTTCGGAAGTTTTCAAACATATCCTTTGCAGATTTGTCTGCGTTTACTTCATCATAAGCCTGCTTTAAAAGGCTGTATTCTTCACTTTGTCTAACAGACTTCTCAAGCTCGTACGCTGAATCGTATAAATTAACTGGCATGTATGACACTCCTTATTCTAAACGAGAATGACTTCAATATAACAAACTATGTTACGAAATGCGAGAAATTACACGTTAGTTCATAAGAATGGCAAGAATCCCTTGAAAAAGTCCAATGATACCGCCAAGTAAGGCGCCTAAAAATGTAATCATTTTTAATTCCTTATTGATAATTGTCATGACCATTTCCTCTAGCTGCTCTAAAGAGAACGTTTCAACCTGCTGGCGGACAATTTCTTGGAGGCGAAGTCTTTCCATTAAATTATCAATACGGTTTGACAGCCATTCCATAAAAAACTGTACACCATTATTTGCAACGGTTTCAACGATTTCTGTTCGAAAGGATGCCGTTAATGTGGACAGAGGCGTTTGGAGTACTTGCTCCAAATTCAGCAATTTCCTTACATTGTTTTTAATCATTGTGAGGATGTCATCTTTTTTAAACTGATTTTCAATCTTCTCAGCTTCCCATTCAAGGACATTGTTCCATTCCTTTTTAAGGAGAGCTGTAATCATTTCTGCAGTTCCTTCATTTTTCAGAAACTTAATGATTTCCGGCTGAATTTTATCAGCGATGTTCATATTCCCCATAAACATTTGCATCATGTTTCCAAGAACACCGCTTCGTTCCTTTAGAAAATCATCTGCCATTTTTTGAATCCGCCGATTTCCTTCATAGCTTGAGAAATAGTCGACCCCTTTTTGAATAATAAATTCACTAATGACAGGAAGTTTTGCATCCACCTTTTCAATCATATTTTCAGGAATAATCATCCTTAATGATTGATGACGATATTTTTCCATTATCCTTTCATATTTTTTATCAATCATTTCGTTTATGCGAACTTCTGCTTTCACATGTATATCTGTTAACCCTAAAGTTTCGAGCAGCTCAGCAGGAGTCTTTTCCGAACAAATAAAGTTTTCCATCTCTCGCTGAACAAAACCAGTCATTTCTCTTTGGAAGGTCTCGTTTAGAAATTTTTTCTTTATTCCTTCAGGTGTTAATAAATGACGAGTAACAACTTTTCCCATCTGTTCAGCAAGCTCATCTTGTCTCTTCGGAATTAAGCCTGGTGTAAAAGGGACTCTCCATTTGCCGATATATAAAGTTTTATATGGCCTAAAGAGCATTTTAATCGCTAAATAGTTGGTAAAGCCTCCGATAATCGCCCCTATTGCGATCATCATCGTAATTGTCAGTGCTATTTGCATAAATTTTTACATCTACCTTCCATCTGGGCTTTCGCACCAATTTATCATTTTATTCATATGATGCCTTAATCAGCTTTTGCCTATATAATAATGTACCATAAACCCCATATAAATGAGGAATGATCATGACTTTTTCATTACTACCTATTACGATTATTCCAGCTCAAACGTTTCATCCTAATGATGAAAGTTTAAAAATAAGCCACTCACTCATTCATTATTGGGATATCGACACAAGTAAACCGATAACCATTTCTGTTGGTGGAAACCAAACATTTGCAATGGTTGTAGGTGCAGCTATTACAAAAGATGAAATCATTTTCGAGGAGGGGCTTTTTCAGAAGCTATCGATTCCCGTACAAGAATCCCCATGGATTGCCAGCTTTTCACATATGAATCATACACTCACATTAGGACCAGTCATTGGTATTCTTACCGAATACACGGAAACAGAAAAAGAGCCTCACTTTCGCAGTATACATGCTTTTTGTAAAGAATTGCATGACCTTGTTTCCGAAATCGGCGGATTTCTTTTTGTATTTCAACTAGCTGATTGGACTGATACTGCGATAAATGGCTATTATTATCAGAATAAGCATTGGCAAAAAGCGTCCGTTCCCCTTCCAAATGTGATCTATAATCGTATTCATTCACGAAGACTTGAAGCAAGTCGTTTGTTTGAAACATTTAAAACTGAAATAACGGGGAAAAATATTGCGATTTTCAATGACCGTTTTTTATCAAAAGAAATGGTGCATCATTTATTATATTCCGAAGAGTACATGAAGCCTTATTTACCTGATACTTGGATGCTTACCGAGCATTCTCTTCAAGACATGCTGAAAAAATATTCTTCCATTTTCATTAAACCGATTCATGGGAGTCAAGGCAGGAATATTATCAAAGTATTTATAGAAAATGACGTCCTGAAAGTAAAAATGTCGACTGGAACAAATAAAGATCGTACATTTCAGTTTAATGATCACATGCAGTTTTATAAATGGCTGCTGCCTCATCTGGAAAAAAGAACGTATCTTATTCAGCAAGCGATTCCATTAATAGCCTATAAAAAGAAGCTGCTAGATTTTCGAATCCTTTGCCATAAAAACTTTCAAAACACTTGGAAAGTAACCTCAGCAGTTGCCAGACTATCTGCTGACCAGCAATTTGTTTCAAATATTGCAAGAGGCGGAGATGTAATGAAACCAGTTCATGTTCTTTCCTTGCTATCCAATCGGGAAACGGCCGTTCAGCAGCTAAAGTTAATGAAAGAGCTCGCCATCGAAGCCTCCTCATTAGTCAGCCAAATATCTGATGGGGTGATTGGCGAACTAGGTGTAGATATTGGGGTAGATGAGGAAGGGAAACTTTGGATTATCGAGATAAACTCTAAGCCTTCTAAAAATTTTGAGGAAGAATCAAATAAGATTCGCCCTTCGGCAAAAGCCTTGCTGGAATATTGTACATTCCTATCCTTTAATAAAGGGAGATATGAATAATGCTTTCATTCGGTTTAATGACATTGAGCTTAAATAATGAAAAAGGATATTTCTATGAACTGGCGAAGCGGGCACAATTCCACAATATTCGCTGCTTTCGTTTTGTCCCTTCATCCATTCACCCTTTCACCCAAAAAGTAACAGGTGAACAATACAACCCGACAAAGGATAAGTGGGAACCATGTGAATTTCCAATACCAGAGATTATCTATGACCGCTGCTTTTACATGAATGATTCCCACTCCTCTCATTGTAAGGCGATTGTTAAATGGCTGAAAACTAGAAAGGATACTTTATTTCTAGGACATGGCCTCCCTAACAAACTTAAATTATATGAAGTCCTTGCCAATACTTCCTTATCCCCGTATTTACTGCACTCAAAGCCACTATCTTCTGGTGAAAAGCTAATTCAATCGTTATCACCGCAACAATCTGTCATGATTAAACCAGTAAACGGATCCCAAGGAAGAGGAATATACTTGCTTGAGAAAACATCCAGTGAGCTACATGTTCAAACAGATAAACAGGATACTCATTTATCACGGACATTTGCAAACTTCCAATCGGCTATAGCATGGTTGACTAGTCTTACTAGCAGGCAAGACTATTTTGTTCAGCCGTATGTAAATTTAAGGTATGAAGGAAACCTTCCTTTTGATATACGGACACTTATCCAAAAGGACGAGAAGGGAAACTGGCGGGAAATTTGCAGAGGAATTCGAACAGGAATGAAGGATGGAATTATTTCCAATTTAAGTGCAGGCGGATCGATAACAAGCTTTGAATCATGGATTCAAAAACTTCCCATGCCACAAAGGGAATTTATTAGGAAAGAGCTTGATGATGTATTAACAAAGATTCCAATCATACTGGAACAGAAATTTCCCCCTTTATTCGAATTAGGAGTAGACATAGGGATAAGTGACAACGGGGCCATCTGGGTACTTGATATTAATTCAAAGCCCGGCAGAACAGTCGCCCTCACACTGAAACCTGAACTAACTGAAACATTGTTTAATGCCCCCCTGCTATACGGAAAAACGCTAAAATCTGCAAATAGTGAAACATCAATCAGCAGGAGTCTTACAACCCGTTAATCAGCGAGAAAGGAGCCATTTAGATGAGAAAATATTTTCCAGTCGAAATTCTAGATAATAGTACCCAAAAGGTTTGTATTCCTAGTCACATCAAATCAAATGTTAAATTAACAAAAATTGCGTTCGGCACCCACATGATCGAAACGGAGATTGAACAGCATAACCGGCAGTCAATTACATTAAGCAAAGATATTGCTGAAAAACTTCTGATTCCTCCGATAAAAGTTCCCATGCATCTTTTTATCACGAATGAAACAGTAATCATCGGCCCTCTTGTTGGTGTTTTCACATCTGGATTTACCCCGTTTCTTTTGCGCCCGATTGGTGAAAGAAGCCTATTCTTTGCAAAGCTTCTTTCTGTTAAAAAATCTGTCGGGGCACTTCCATTTGTATTTGGAGAACAGCATATCAATTGGGAAAAAGGTACGATAAATGGTTTATTCTATCATTCGGATGGATGGGAGACATATGAAGTTCCTATTCCAAATGTTGTTTATGACAGACTGCCCAATCGAAAAAGCGAAAGACACAAAGCATTAAGGCTCGTAAAAGAACGGCTGCAAACAGAATACATGATCCCGTGGTATAACCCTGGATTCTTCAATAAATTGGATGTAAATGACCGGCTGCAGCAACATGAAAATATTCATACATTCTTACCAGAGACTTTTGCCTTCTCTTCCTTTTCAGACATTGAACAGATGCTATCAAAATATGGCCATGTTTTTATCAAACCAATAAATGGAAGCCTTGGTCTTGGCATACACCAAATTCTATTCGATAAAGTGGAGGGCAGCTATTTTTGCCGCTACCGAGATTACGCTGGAGGAAATAAGCTAATAAAGTTCAGCAGCTTGGAATCATTAATGAGGCATATTTTTAAAGGAAAGAAACTTAATCGCATGCTTATCCAACAAGGAATTTATTTGCTGCGGACGGATAAACGCCCAGTTGATTTTAGGGTTCATACAAATAAGGATGCAGAAGGAAACTGGGTGGTGACAGCGATTGCAGCTAAGATTGCTGGTGCTGGGAGTGTAACGACTCATGTTAAAAGCGGCGGAGTTATTAAAACCATTGAAGAAGTCTTCCCTAGTGTAGAGGAGCAAAGAGAAGTAAAAGAGAAATTAGCGGATGCCGCCGTAAAACTAAGCAAAGCGTTAGAAGAAACAATGGAAGGAATAATCGGAGAAATTGGCTTTGACCTTGGAGTCGACCGAAATGGGGCTGTTTGGCTGTTTGAAGCGAACTCTAAACCAGGAAGGTCCATCTTTTCAAATCCTCAGCTGAAGGAGTATGATCATCTTACACGAAAGCTGTCGCTTGCATTTGCCATCTACTTGACTGAAAGATCAATCTCACAGCCAGAGGAGATTTTCAAGTGATGTCTATTGACTTGCAGAATCATCATGGTCCCCTAATCGGCATATTAGCCGGCAAAGGAAAGAATCAGTCCGTTATCGGAAATGGTCCTTTTTTTAGAGAACTGCAAAGGGAAATCCTAAAAAATGGAGGAATCTCAGTCGTTTTCACTCCTGATGATATAAAAGAAAAAACAATTGCTGGAGTTATCTATTCACCTGAACTTGATAAATGGACACCAGTTACCTGCCCGATTCCGCATATTGTATTTAATCGTGTGCCGACAAGAAACCTAGAATCAACTGAATCCTTTCATAAAGCCTTTCTATTTTTTCAAAGAAGGAACATCCCCTTTTTCAATCCAGGATTTCTTGATAAATATTCACTATTTGAATGGTTTTCACATGATCCCATTCTTCAGCCCTTTTTGCCAGATACAATCAAGATTACTGAAAGAACAGCTTTTTTACGCTTTTTAGAGAGATATAAAACCATTTATTTGAAGCCTGCTCAAGGAGCTAAAGGAGTCGGCATTTACAAGCTATGCCAACAGAATAATCAAACAGTTGTACTGTTCAGTTTAAAGGATAAGCACATATTTAAAGATATCCAGACTTTTTGGAAGGAGTGGGAGCAACCCCTTTTGGAAAAAAACTATATTGCTCAAGAATCGGTAAAACCAGCACTTATTAGAGGAAAACGATATGACTTTCGAATTCTTGCCCATTTTACTGAAGAAGGGTATCAAGTGACCGGAGCAGGCATCCGTCAATCCGGTGATCAGGAAATTACAACACATGTCCTAAATGGCGGCTGCATTATTCCTTATGAAGACATTCAAATGGAAGATCATGATCAGTTCTTTGCCTTAGTTGCCGAACGTGCAGGGAAAATCTTATCAAAGGAATTAGGCTTTTTTGGCGAGTTTTCCATCGATGCTGGGCTTTCTGAGGATGGAAAATATGTCATATACGAAATAAACTCCAAACCGATGCGGTTCGACGAAATAAGTATAGAAAAAAAGAGAATCAGCAGCCTTGTCCATCTGTTCATTCATCTAGCAAATAGAGAGAATTTGCCCAGTAACAATCCTTAATTGTTACCGGGCAGATTCAATTATCTTCTTCTTTTCGAAGGACCACCTAGTGCTTGGAATTGATTTTTTAATTTCTCTCTTGCTTTGTCATTCCTCATTAAATAGGCTGCTCCTAATGCTAAAGCAGTCATTGCCATATTGCTGCGTTTCATACTTTATATCCCTCCCATATTAAATTCCCGTACATATATCTTTTACCCTTTTTGAAGGAAAAAACACGTGATTTGTTATTGGGTTTATGAAGAAGAACAGGTAAAATAAGAATAAGGAGGAAGGGACATGCTCACACACTTTCAATATAAAAAGTTATATGCCAATACAGAAATACCTGGATGGAACATCTCCTTTTATTTTCATAAACAAAAGTTTCATGGAATTTATCATCAAAACGGGCAGATCGAATGGACTTCACAGCCCCCAAGAGAAGAGGATGAAATTAGGCTGATTGAACAAATACATGAGCTCATGCTTTTTCATGTGTATAACCATTAATTTTTAGGATAATTGATAGGTGAAATGAAGTAAACCCGTTGCTCTTTTTAGGAATGCAACGGGTTTCTTTTTCTTATTCTTTAATCAAGCTTACTGCTTCATTCCCGCAAACACTGCATTTTAACAAATGAGGGCACTCCTTATCTTCATAATCATTTGGGTAGCCGTCTTCCATTTTCATTTGATCAATGGGCATATAAGCACTGTAATCATCGTAATAATCCATGATTCTCCCGCTATCGATTAATTCATTTCCACACAATGAGCAATTCGCCTTCAATTCCTCAAATCCATTGCAAATTGGACAAATAGCCATACGATCAGCTCCATATATATGTAATGAAAAGCTCACTTGACACTACTCTTAAGGTTCGTATCTATCCCGTTTGTTATGTAATTATCATTAGGAAACAATTCCCATTATGAATGCAGGAATATAAAAGCGAAAAACAAACATAATAGAGAGTACACACAGCAACAACCGCTTCAACTTCTAACATCAATGGGTTAGACCTTTAAGTGGTAACAAGAAAGCTTGTACCGGTGCAATTCCGGATAACCCAGCCATTACCAAAAAAATTTATGAGGAGATGAAGATGCAAATGGCAAACCAATCAAACAGCAATTCCTCAAACCAATTATTAGTACCAGGAGTAGCGCAAGCACTCGATCAAATGAAGTACGAAATCGCCAATGAATTTGGTGTAAACCTTGGCGCGGATACGACATCTCGTGCAAATGGTTCTGTTGGTGGAGAGATTACAAAGCGACTTGTTCAATCCGCTCAACAACAAATGGCAGGCAGATTTCAATCATAATTAGTGAACAATTAAATAGCATATGGCTTGGCCCCCTTCATCAGGGGGCCATTTATTTTGTATAGCTTCATTGCCTACCTCCTCGAGGTCACAAGCCAAGCCTCCCAGTAGGGGAAAGTACACCTTTCCGTGAGGCTCATCTTGTGCTTGTCGGGGGTGGCATTAAGGAAGGCTCCTATGAATAACCCTCGCAAGAACAATCTGCATTTAGGTTGTTCCGAAGGCGATTACGCATTTCTATATTTTATATCATCTTTTTAGGATTTACCCATTCATCAAATTGTACATTTGAAACATAACCAGTTTTCAGAGCTGCTTCTCTTAAAGTCGTATGTTCTTTAAATGCAAGCTTTGCAATTTCTGCCGCTTTCTCATAGCCAATATGCGGATTTAAGGCAGTAACGAGCATGAGGGATTTCTCGACATGTTCATTAATTACCTCTTCATTTGCTTCCAAGCCTTTTATGCATTTGTCATTAAAGGATTTCATTCCATCCGCTAATAATTGGACACTTTGAATAAAATTATAAATTATTACTGGCTTAAACACATTTAATTCAAAATTCCCCTGACTTGCAGCAAAACCTATTGTTGCATCATTCCCAAATACCTGACAGGCTACCATTGTTAGTGCCTCACTTTGTGTAGGGTTTACCTTCCCAGGCATAATGGAGCTTCCCGGTTCATTTGCTGGAATGGCAAGCTCGCCTATCCCGCTTCTAGGTCCACTTGCAAGCCATCTGACATCATTCGCTATTTTCATAAGGTCTGCCGCTAATGCTTTCAATGCCCCATGAACATGTACAAGCTCATTATGACTCGTCAATGCTTGAAACTTATTAGTCGAGGACCGAAACGGAAATCCAGTTTGTGCAGCAATTTCCTTCGCAGCTTTCTCCCCAAACATTGGATCAGCATTGATCCCTGTTCCAACCGCTGTTCCGCCAATTGCCAAATCAAGCAAATAAGAATTTGCTTCTTTTAGCATTCGTTCATTCTTATCAAGCATAGCTCGCCAGCCGCTTATCTCCTGCCCTAATGTTAATGGGGTTGCATCTTGTAAATGTGTTCGGCCTATTTTTATGATATGATTGTAGGCTTCTTCCTTTGTTTGAATCGTTTTTTTCAATGCTTGGAGTGAAGGGATTAATGTTTCCGCAACCTCTATATAAGCTGCAATATGCATTGCTGTTGGAAAGGTATCATTAGAGCTTTGGGACATATTCACATCGTCATTCGGATGAATTTTAGTATCCTCTTCCATCAATTGTTCATTTGCCCTTCTTGCAATGACTTCATTAACATTCATATTCGTTTGTGTACCGCTTCCTGTCTGCCATACCGCGAGAGGAAAATGATCATCAAATTTCCCTTGAATAATTTCTTCAGCTGCCGCAATTATGGCCGCTTTCTTTCCCTCAGCTAATTTTCCAAGCTTGTTGTTTACTATGGCTGCAGCTTTTTTTACTTTTGCTAAGGCATGTATGACTTCCAACGGCATTTTTTCAGAACCAATTTTAAAATTTTGCTTGCTTCTTTCTGTTTGCGCCCCCCAATATTTTCCAGCAGGAACCTTTACCTCTCCTAGTGTATCTCTTTCCATTCGAAATTTAGTCATTGCAAACCTCCTCTACATTGTTTCACAACTTTTTAACTCTCTATAATCTATTCCCTCTTTCGCCAACAATTATAGTTCCAAGGGGAACTTTATCCATTCACTTTATTTTTTTAAAAGACACACATGAGCATATGCTCAAAACCACGTATGCAAATGTCGGTCTGCTTCATTTCACTGTGTTTGTTATTACTTCATACATATAGGCTTGTTCAATTTATCAGACCAGAAATTTATTTATAAAAAAAAACTGCTTTGCATAAGCAAGCAGTTTTTAGTAGTTATTAATTGTATAGCCAATAAAGTATCCTAATACCATAATACTAGCAATAGCAAAAGTAACTGATAATAATTCCATTTTAAAGCCTCCTAACAAATGAAATTCATACTTTAAAAGTACCACACAAGTTAGGAAGGACTCTTTGCATTCTGTGACAGGATGGTGAAAATTTTATGAACTTTTTATTCTACAACAACAGCCGTCCCATAGGCAATAATTTCAGCTGCATTTTGCATGACTGCAGATGTTTGCAAGCGCATACTGACAATCGCATTTGCCCCTTTGGCTTTCGCATCGTCAGCCATTCGGCCAATTGCTTTTTGTCTTGCCTCATCCATCATTTCTGTATATTCTCCAATTTCTCCACCAACAATTGTTTTTAGGCCAGCCAAGATGTCTTTTCCGATATGCTTTGTTTGAACAGTACTCCCTCTAACAAAGCCTTTTAATTCTTTAATTTCTTTTCCAGGAACATTTTCAGTAGTCACGATAATCATTTCGATCGTCCTCCTCTTTCTCTTTCATCCGTTCAATTAATAATAAGATAAAAATACCAACTATTAATAAAATATAAATCAGATAGAAAATAATTGCTGCCTTTAAATGAATGAATAGCAAAATGATTGCCAAAAGCTGTCCAACACCTGCAATAAGAAGGAAAATCCGCTTGACTATTCCCATTATTCGTTCATTCCTTCAGGATTCTTTTTATGAAATACTTTCCGTACAAAGATGAGATAAGCAAGAGTGGGCATCGGTGCCTGAATGAGACCGATAATGCCCCAAAGCCAATAATTATGGCCATACTTCCTCGCATGTATGAACAGAAAGATACTTTGGCTTATAAGAATAACAGCAACAATGATGAGCAGTGGAACTGGAATCTCTTCATTCACGTTTCTTTCACCTGCTTAATAAGCCGGAGTGAAATGTAGCCGATGATGAAAATAGCTACCAATCCTTGTACAGCAAAGAATACCGCAGGAATATTATATAAAGTAAAAAGGACTGCACTTAAGACTAGGAGGGCAACAATAGAAAAAATGGATACATCGAAAATAAGTTTTTTTCTTAATTGCTTTTTCTTTTCAGTTACCATGTTTTCAAACCAGTCTAGATTTGGGGAGTATACTGGTATGTGCTGCTCAACTGATTCCAAACCATCTTCAATTTCTTTAATAATCGTCAGGAAGCTTTCATCTATATATTCGTTTTCCATTCTCTCTTTCTGTTCATCCATTTAGCCTCAGCTCCTTTCTAACAGCAAGGATTCCATTATGAACCCTTGACTTGATTGTCCCTGAAGAAAGCTTCATCAACTCGCCAATTTCGTCATAAGAATACCCATAATAATGCTTTAAAATAATTGGTATGCGAACATCATCTGCCAATTTTCCTAGTGCCGACAATGCATCAGTCCATTCTTCGTTCCTGCTTTCAATCTGCCATTTCAGCTTCCTGTATATTTCTTCTTGCTGCTGCCAATCTTTTTCTCTTTTCTTTTTCCGCTGCTGGTCGATATATAAATTTGTCGCGATTGAGATAAGCCAGGAGGAAAATTTCGATTTCCCCTGATATAAATGGATCTTTTCCACACACCTCGCCATTGTCTCCTGGGCAAGCTCTTCTGCTGTATCAGGATTCATTGTTACTTTCAATAAATACTTGACCAAGAAGGAATAATTATGATGAAAAAGCATGGCAAAAGCGCGTTTATCTCCACTTTTTGCGCTTTTTATGAGCTCTTCCTCTTCCATGGCTTCTATTCCTCTCTTTCCATCATCCCATTTCCGTTAACTATTGTTTCAACTATAAGACGCTTATGTATATAAATCGTTCATTTTTTTTTAAAAAAATTTTTTCAGTTATTTTCCCTTGCTTCAAACACTAATTCCATAAAACGTTCCTTTGAAGAAGCTTCATCAAAGCTGCTGTATATGCGAAAATGATCCTCATCAATAATCCGAAAGTGCTGACTGATTATATTTTGCTGTAAAAGCAGACCATTTTTCCTGTCTATTTCCTTCCACCAAATTTTCCCGCCCATTGTTTTTTCCCTGCGATAGTCTATCCCTTCGCGAGCGATTGTTTCCAACACTTCCAGCGGTTCATCCCCAAATAAAAATCGAACGGTTTCTGTTTCCCTAAACAGGGCACATACAACGACAACCGTAGACCAACCAGCATCCACCCGCCCCTTTTCAATTTGAACAAGTGTTTTTTTCGAAAGTCCAATGATTTCTGCCATTTTATCCTGTGTATATCCTGCCTCGGTACGGATCAGGCGTATTTTTTCCGATACTTTAGAAATAATTTCATCACGTGTCATGGATTCCTCATTCCCTATATTCATTTTGTGTATTATTACACTTTTTTATAATTATAAAAGAGCAAGAGCAAACATAGCAAATTTAAAAAAACTGCTGTCAAAAAAGACAACAGTTCCTTATATTAAAAGTCACTTTTTTAATGAGACATCAGATATTGAATGACAGGAGCTAGAACAGGAATTTTTTACTGAACATCCTGCACATTTTCCTTGCTTTGATTTTTTAATAAATTTTATTAGAGACCAGCTCGCATACCCAAAAATAAGACCGCCAATTATAATGTTTACGAACATCTCATTCACTCCAAACTAAAAAGAGTAAAATAACTTACATAAATCCTAGCAGCTTACCGCCCTGATAGATTATAAAAGCTAATAAATAAGCGATAATGAGTGCATAGCCCATAGAAAATGCCGTCCATTTTTTCGAGCCAGTTTCTTTATATATCGTTGCAACAGTTGCCAGGCAAGGAATATATAATAGGATGAATACCATAAAGCTGTAGCCTGCCAGCGGCGTGAAGTAATCTGACAGCAATCCTTGCAGACTCGCTTCATCTGGTACAAAATAGATAATGTTCATTGTCGAAATAATTGCTTCTTTAGCCAAAAATCCTGTAATAAGAGAAGCGCCAGCCTGCCATGTATTAAAACCAATTGGTTCAAATAGCGGTGCAATGAAACCGCCAATTGCTGCTAAATAGCTATCATCTAAGGCTACATCTACCCCACCTGGTCCAATATATGATAAAAGCCAAATAAATACAGAACCAGCAAAAATAAATGTACCAGCTTTTTTTACAAATCCCTTGCCCTTATCCCATGTGCTTCTCCATAGCGCTTGAAATTGCGGAAGACGGTATGGAGGCAATTCAATCACAAAGAAAGAGGTCTCCCCTTTTAAAATGGTGGAAGAGAAAAGCTTCGCCAAAACAAGTGCTACCGCAATCCCTAGTATATATAGGGATAGAACAATAAACGCCTTTTGCTGGACAAAGAATGCACCTACAAACAATGCATACACAGGCAATCTTGCGGAACAAGACATTAATGGAGTTAAAAGAATCGTTAGCAATCTTTCCTTTGGTGTCTCAATCGTTCTCGCAGCCATAATTCCTGGTACATTACAGCCAAATCCGATCATCATTGGAATAAACGCCTTGCCGTTTAACCCTACTGCCTCCATTAATCGGTCCATTACAAGAGCAACTCTTGCCATATAACCCGAGTCTTCAAGAAGCGAAATGAAAAAGAATAGAATAAAAATTTGTGGAACAAAAACAAGAACCCCGCCTACACCCGCTACAATTCCATCAAGAATTAATGAATGGATAAAAGCAGAGGCGCCAGCAGCATGTAATAGGTTTTCTATCGTATTAGACAAGGGGCCAGTTATGAAGCCATCCAGCATATCAGATAGTGGAAACCCCAGCCAATCAAAGGTTAGCATAAACATTAAATACATAAGCAAAAAGAAAATTGGCAATCCAAGAATTTTATTTGTTACAATTGCATCAATTTTTTCAGATAAAGGCACATTTTTTTGTTCCCGCTTAATATATGCATCGGCAATGATTTGATCAATGGTTTCTTTCCTTTTTTGAAAAATGAATTGATCAATTGACGTATCAGAGCTCTTTTTAACTGCATTCTTAACCTCAAGTAAGAATTGATTAAGCTTATCTGATTCTATATAATTTTGAACATATTTTTTTACATATTCGTTTCCCTCAAACATCTGTAAAGCAAGCCATCTTGTCGACAGACTAGACTGATTGTCTAATAAATGCTCAAACCTTAAAACGGCACCTTCTATTTCTGTTCCATAATTGACAATCCTTGCATTTGGTTCAGACATCCTCTCACTTGTAACAGCTTCAGCCAGTAAATCGCATCCCTTCCCTGTTCTTGCAATAACAGGTGTAAGCGGAATGCCTATTTGACTAGCAAGTTGATTTGGTTCAATCTGAAGTCCCCGTTTCAGTGCAACATCTATCATATTAAGCCCAATAACTACAGGTTTGCCATATTCCAAAAGCTGAATCGTTAGATGGAGGTTTCTTTCCAATTGAGATGCATCCAAAATATTGATCATTTTATCCACATGCTCTGATAATAGAAACTGTGTTACAACTCCTTCATCCTTCGATAAAGGGTTTAACGAATAGATTCCTGGCAAATCTATTAATTTATCTTTATTATTCTTAAATTGTCCAACCTTCTTTTCTACTGTTACCCCGCTCCAGTTGCCTACATATTCATACGAACCTGTAAGATTATTAAAAAGCGATGTTTTTCCAGTATTAGGGTTACCGATTAGAGCAATATCCATTATAGTCTCTCCACTTCAATTTGGACGGCTTCTACTCTGCGTATACCGATACATTGCCCGCAAGACTCAACCATAATAGGACCGCCAAATGGCATATAGCATTTTACACAAACTTCTGTACCTTCAGTTATTCCTAAATCAAGCAATCTTCTCCGGACTAAAAGATCAATCCGAGAAATATCCAGTATTCTGCACTTTTCGCCTTTTTTTAATTTCCCAAGCACGAAGTCCACCCGATTTCTTCTATTTTTTTCAATTGAGAATGATTATCTTTATTTATACCAAGTTTTTTTTATAAATTCTGCGATAAAAATCACATACTTTCTCGTTTCCTTTTCGACAGGGTCTGTGTAGTCTCGAAGTACTGTTTTTTTATTCGTACATTTTCGACAAAGGAAATTTGCAAAATATAGCGAAGTTTATATGAATGATAGGTTATTTAACTAGTCTGGAGGTTAATATGGTAACGAGAATAAGTGAAACTGTTGTTGAATTTTTGCAGAGGGAAAAAATTCAATTATTGAATGAGTGGAGAGAGAATATTCTCGTATCCCCAGAAGATCCTTATAAGGACCGTATGGAGGAAAATGGAGAAGTTATTTTTTATCTTGTCATTCAAAGTCTTACGAGGGTAAAGGAAAATTTAGAAGGGGTTATTCGCAAGTTTTCTATTTCAATTGCCGATCAGCGAGTGAAAGCAGGAATGAATATTGGTGAGTTTGTCCACAATGTAAACTTAGGGCGGTCCATCATTCAAAAATATCTAAAAAAATTGGATATGAACTGGCAAGAGCATCAAGCTCATTCAGAGCGTATTCATGATTGTCTAGACCAATTTCTTTACTTCTCGGTCACCTATTATAGCGATGCAAAAAATCAAATTATTGAGGAAAAAACCAAATTTATCGATACGAGCCATAAGGATCGGTTAACTTTATTAGGTCAAATGACTTCCAGTTTTATCCATGAATTTCGCAATCCGCTCACCTCTGTTCAAGGATTCATCCAACTGCTTAAATCTGAAAATCCAAACATGAAATATTTAGACATCATTTCAATTGAATTAGAACAATTGAATTTTCGCATTTCTCAATTCCTCCTGCTTTCGAAAAAAGAATTAATTGGCAAGGAAAAAACAGCCTTTTCATTAAATGAGCTAATTGAGGAAGTTCTTATCTTCTTATACCCAAGTATTTTAGACGGAAAAGTAAAGATCCAGAAACAATTAGAAGAAGATATTTGTCTATACGGTTATGCCGATGAAATACGCCAAGTGCTCATTAATATTGTCTTTAATGCCATCGACGTACTGAATCCAAATACAAAACATCCGTTAATCGATATACAGAGCTACTCCGTGGATAACAAATGGATTAAGCTTGAAATCGCAAATAACGGTCCCATGATTCCTGAACATCTTATACAGTCTATTTTTGAACCATTTGTAACAACAAAAAAACTCGGTACAGGGTTAGGACTATTCGTGTGCAGAGAAATCATTGAGAAACATAAAGGAAGATTGGCTTGTGAAACGCAAGCGGATTTAACCGTATTCACAATTACTCTTCCGATAGCTGATAAAAATTAAAACGAGGCTGGCTCATCCCATATTGAGTCGGCCTCTTGTTTTATTTTCCTCCTTTTTCAAAAATTCTGTGTACTTCTTCTAAATTACCATTTATTATATAGAAATAATTCATGCAGAAAAGGAGTGTCTTTTATGTTTACGTTAAAAGTTGACCAAGAAATTGAATTGCAATTATTTCAATTGCATCATGCAGAAGAGCTTTATCATTTGGTAGACGCTAACCGCAATCATTTAAGGGAATGGCTGCCATGGGTCGATAGTATGTCTTCACCAAGTCAGTATCATACAATTATTCCAACATGGCTGAAGCAGTTTATGGATAACAACGGGTTTAATGCTGGAATTCGCTATAAAGGGATCCTTGTCGGCTCCATTGGCTTTCACCAAATTGATTGGAATAGCAGACAAACGAGCATCGGCTATTATTTAGCAAGCGGCTGCGAAGGGAAAGGAATCATGACGAGGAGTGTTCAAGCTCTTCTCAACTATGCTTTCTTAGATCTTAATCTCAATCGTGTTGAAATACGCTGCGGAATTGGCAATTCGAAGAGCCGAGCAATAC
This sequence comes from Cytobacillus massiliigabonensis, assembly GCF_900199725.1. Taxonomy (GTDB): domain Bacteria; phylum Bacillota; class Bacilli; order Bacillales; family Cytobacillaceae; genus Cytobacillus; species Cytobacillus massiliigabonensis. The sequence goes on from NZ_LT904902.1 coordinate 680,130, forward strand.
CAGAAAGATTAGGATTTATTCAAGAAGGCATCATTAGAGACGGGGAGTTTCTATATGACCATTATCATGATTTAGTGGTTTACGGCATGCTAGCACGCGATTGGGGAAATTAACTTACTCCCAACAGACTGCACCATTAAAATGAACAGAAAGAAGACTCCCTTAATAGGAGCCTTCTTCCTTCTCTTTATCCTTAACGCCTAATAATCTTAGACCATTCAATGTTACAATCAATGTGGCCCCCATATCAGCAAATATAGCTATCCATAATGTAAGCCATCCTGGAATAACAAGCAGCAGAGCCAGCAGTTTAATTCCAATAGAGAAAATAATATTTTGCTTAATGATTAGCAATGCTTTTCGGCTCAACTGGATCGTAAAAGGAAGCTTACTAAGATCATCTCCCATTAAAGCGATATCAGCTGTTTCCAATGCAGTATCTGTACCTGCTCCTCCCATCGCAATGCCTATGTTTGCTGCTGCAAGAGCTGGGGCATCATTCACTCCATCTCCTACCATCGCAACCTTGCCATATTTTTCACGGAGTCTCTTAATATAGGCTAACTTTTCCTCAGGCAGCAATTCTGAGGCAATATCCTTCACACCTACTTGCGCACCTACTGCTTGTGCGGTCCCGCTATTATCCCCTGTAAGCATAATTGTTGCTTTTATCCCTAATGCATGCAATCTTTCAATAACAGAATGACTGCTCTCTCTCACCTCATCAGAAATGCCAATCACTGCTAAAATCTTCTCTTCTGTTCCAAGCAATACGACTGTTTTCCCTTGCTGCTGCATTTGCGTTACTTTATCTTTTGCTATAAGAACTTCAGGATGATCTTCAAAAAGTCTTGGACTGCCTAGGTGATAGGTGATTCTTTCTATTGTTCCTTTAATTCCTTTCCCGGTAATGGAAGTGAAATCTTTCACCTCTATCGTTTTATAGGATAGATGTTTTTGTTCCGCCTTCGAAAGAATCGCAGTTGCGAGCGGATGCTGAGACCCCTTCTCCAAAGCTGCTGCAGTGATTAATGCATGATCCTCCATTCCATGTTGAAGGACATTCATTTCGGTTACAGTTGGCACCCCTTTCGTTAACGTCCCCGTCTTATCAAAAGCAACAGCCTTTATTGCTCCTGCCTCTTCAAGGTAAATGCCTCCCTTTATTAACACACCATTTTTTGCTGCATTCCCGATCGCTGTAACAATTGAAACAGGGGTTGATATGACTAAAGCGCAGGGACAGCCAACTACTAAAACAGCTAAGCCTTGATAAATCCATTTCTCCCAGCTGCCATCGAAAAATATAGGCGGCAAAACAGCTACAAAAAAAGCAATCAAAATAATAAGGGGAGTATAATATTTGGCAAAGCGGTCGACAAAGGCTTGTGAGGGTGCACGCTCTGCTTGTGCTTCTTCGACAAGATGCACAATTTTTGCTAATGTTGTATCCTCCACGTTCTTTGTAACAGCTACTTCCAATAGCCCCTCTTCATTCATCGTACCGGCAAAAACTTCATCGCCGATTGCTTTAGCTACTGGGATAGATTCTCCAGTAATTGCAGCCTGATTTATGGAAGACATCCCTTTCTGAACCACGCCATCCATGGCTATTTTTTGCCCGGGCTTCACAATCATAATGTCGCCAATCATTATCTCATTGACCGGCACTGTTAATGCTTGGCCAGCTCGACTAATTTCGGCCTCCTTTGGTGCGATATCCATAAGGGATTGAATCGAAGCTCTCGCCTTATTCATTGAATAGGCTTCTAAAACCTCGCTGATCGCGAAAAGGATAACGACTGTCGCCCCTTCACCCCATTCACCGATGAAAACAGCACCAATAATTGCAATGGTCATCAAGGTTCGCATATCAAATTGAAGCCTTATTAAATTCTTTAGTCCAGTGATAAACAACTGATAGCCGCCTACAACAATTGACGCTGCATAAGCAATAACAGACCATATGTGACCTTCGCCTAAAAAATGTCCAATCATCCACCCGACTAAAAGGAAGAATCCCGACAATAGCACATGCCCGTTTTTTTTATAAAAAGGTTCCTTTCTTATTTCAAACCTTTCTTTTTCATGTATTAGCTTTAATCCTTCAAATGCTCCTGCCTTTTCCAATTCCTTAATCGTTGTATCTCCATATACGGTCAGCTTGGAGGCACCAAAATTAACTGCTGCATCAATGACACCATCCAGGTGCTTTACGTTCGTCTCGAACTTTTGAGCGCAGCTAATTCATGAAAAGCCTTGAACACGGTAAACATTTTTATTGTCTTCCTTAACTGCAGCGTGCTCCACGCTTGGTCCCCCCTTTTTTTATGCCAAAAACAATTTGTCTCTATGCATATATGACATATTTGACTATAGTCTATGTCAGGTTCCAAATTTCGTCAAAGGGTATTATTCCATTATCGTACAGCAAAATTACTAAAAAGAAGAATTTAAGGGAAAAGTATATTTTAAAGGAGGTGAACGCCCCTTACATATTTTGTAGGGAAATTACTATGGCCTTAAATATTTTTCTTCTCATTTTACTAATTACTTTGACCGCTTTTTTTGTTGCATCAGAATTTGCAATGGTGAAAGTGCGTTCATCCCGAATTGACCAATTAATTGCAGAAGGAAATGTCCGTGCACATGCGGCAAGAAGGGTAGTCACAAATCTTGATGAATATTTATCAGCCTGTCAGCTTGGTATTACAATTACTGCCTTAGGGCTAGGTTGGCTCGGTGAACCGACTGTTGAAAGGATTCTGAATCCTTTGTTTACCAAGCTTAACCTGCAGCCATCGTTAACCCATGTCCTATCTTTCATCATCGCTTTTTCTGTTGTTACTTTTCTGCATGTGGTTATTGGAGAGCTTGCTCCAAAAACTTTTGCGATTCAAAAAGCGGAGGAAATAACATTAACTTTTGCTAAACCATTAATTTGGTTTTATAAAATTATGTTTCCATTCATCTGGGCCTTAAATGGCTCAGCTAGATTTGTAACTGGATTATTCGGGCTAAAGCCTGTTTCTGAACAGGAAATGGCGCTATCTGAAGAAGAATTGCGAATTATTCTTTCTGAAAGCTTAAAAAGCGGGGAAATTAACCAATCAGAATATAAATATGTCAACAGGATCTTTGAATTTGATAATCGGATTGCAAAGGAAATTATGGTTCCACGAACAGAAATCATCAGCCTAGAAGAGGATGCAACCCTTTCAGAAGTACTTGACATTATTATGAATGAGCGGTATACCAGATATCCTGTAACAGGTGGAGATAAGGATAATATACTCGGATTAATCAATGTAAAAGAAATACTGACGGATTGTATTAGAAAAAAATGTGAAGATGAAAAGCCAGTTGTTCAGTATATTAAACCAATCATTCGGGTAATTGAGACGATTCCCATCCATGATCTCCTAGTGAAAATGCAAAAAGAACGCTCCCACATGGCCATTTTATTTGATGAGTATGGTGGGACTGCCGGATTAGTTACGGCAGAGGATATTCTCGAAGAAATTGTTGGAGAAATCCGTGATGAATTCGATGCAGATGAGCTTCCTTTCGTGCAAAAGATTGATCAAGATCATTATATTTTAGATGCTAAGCTTCTTATATCAGAAACAAATGACTTGCTAGGCACAAATTTAAATGAGGAAGAGGTTGATACACTGGGCGGTTGGATCCTCACTCAAAAGTTTGATTTAGAACAAGGGGATTCCATCATTCAAGATGGGTTTCAATTTATCATTAAAGAAATTGAAGGCCACCACATTTCGTATATCGAAGTTAAAAAAGATATCTCTTCTGAAACTTAATTAATGAGGGTATTGCCCTTACAAAGCAATCCCTCTAAATTCTCCAAAATCTAAACGCATAATCGTACTTAGATAAGAATAAATATAGAAGTAATTCATAATATCAAACTGTTACGTTTGACTGTATGGTTTGAACTAACATATAATATGTGTAAATACATTAAACTGGGGTGATAAGATGGGGCAGTTTATCGTATTGGCGAATTAGCGAATATTGCTAATGTATCAAAAAGAACCATTGATTACTATACAAATATCGGACTTATTCAAGCAAAGCGTACAAAGTCAAACTACCGAATCTACTCTGAGGAAGTTCTTTCAGATTTACGATTTATTGAAGAATGCAAGCTTATGCATATTCCATTAGACGAGATTAAGAGAAAGCTAGAATTAAAGTCCAAAACAGACATGCACACTGGGGATGTTGAAAAACAAATTGATTTGGTTACTAAGCAAATTAAGCAGCTCCATAATGAAATTGCTGTATTATTGCCGCTTATAAATCATCTTGATAAGGAACAGATGAGTGATTTATCAAGAAAGCTCAATACGGAAGGCTCAACATTAATCAAATCCCTTGTGAGCTTAACAAGTTAATACATTTTTTAAATTATCAGGAGGTGACACCTTACCCGATACTCGGGCTAAGGGAACTTATTTGGACATATTAAACTTGGTTATTATAGCCATTTTAATTGCTTTGACAGCATTTTTTGTAACTTCAGAATTTGCTATTGTAAAGATTAGAAGTTCAAGAATTGACCAGTTAATTGAAGAGGGCAATAAAAGTGCGATACCTGCAAAGAAAGTGATTAGTCATTTGGATGAGTATTTATCTGCTTGCCAATTAGGAATAACCATAACTGCACTAGGAATTGGGTGGCTTGGTGAACCAACAGTTGCACATATGCTGCGCCCAGTTTTCAACCAGCTCGACATTCCAAGTTCTGCATCACATATTCTTTCCATTGGTATTGCTTTTGCTTTTATTACTTTTCTGCACGTTGTTGTTGGAGAGCTGGCGCCAAAAACACTAGCGATTCAAAAGGCTGAATTAGTAACTCTGTTAACGGCACGCCCTTTAATTTTGTTTTACAAAATTATGTACCCATTCATTTGGGCATTAAATGGATCTGCACGATTCCTTACAGGGTTATTTGGCTTAAAGCCTGCATCCGAACACGAATTGGCCCATTCTGAAGAAGAACTTCGAATCATTTTGTCAGAAAGCTATGAAAGCGGCGAAATCAACCAATCAGAGTTTAAGTATGTAAATAAAATTTTTGAGTTTGATAACCGAATTGCAAAAGAAATTATGGTACCTCGAACGGAGATTGTTTCATTCTCAAAAGACGATACACTAGAAAGCTTTTTACAAACTGTGTATGAGGAAAAATTTACACGCTATCCAATCATTGATGGAGATAAAGACCATATCATCGGATTGGTTAATATTAAAGAAGTTATGACTGATCTGATTAAGAATAGAGAAATCACAACAAATACGCTTGATTCTTATACACGTCCGATTATCCGTGTCATTGACACCATTCCAGTTCATGATCTTCTCCTAAAAATGCAGAAGGAAAGAATTCATATGGCTATCTTAATGGATGAATATGGCGGCACTTCTGGACTAGTAACAGTAGAAGATATTCTTGAAGAAATTGTCGGTGAGATACGTGACGAATTCGATATGGATGAAATCCCTGAAGTTCGCAAAATTAAAGAGGGGCACTATATCTTTGATTCGAAAATTCTAGTAAGTGAAGTAAGTGATCTGCTAGGAATCGATATCGATGATGAAGACGTTGATACAATCGGCGGCTGGATCCTAACGGAAAATTACGAAGCGAAGCAAGGTGACATTATCTATCTTGACTCCTATGCTTTTAAAATTATCGATATGGAAGATCATCATATTAAATACGTTGAAGTCACACGTGTACAAGAAAATGATCAGCAGCCGCAAACACTGCCGATAACTGAAACACAAGTTGTATAGAGTTGCCTGCGCGAATAGAAACACCCCAGCCTTCAAAGCTGGGGTGTTTCTTTATTCATTATTGATTCTGGGGAAGCGAATGGTAAATTTCGTTCCTTTCCCCTTTTCACTCCATACTTCAATTTCTCCATCATGAAGCTGGACGAGCTGTTTAACAATTGAAAGCCCAATTCCAAATTCCCCATATGCTTGGTTCGTTCTAGATAGATCTGCTTTATAAAACCGGAGCCAAATCGATTCAATTTCCTCAGGATCGATTCCTTCACCCGTATCCTCTATTTCAATAATTGTCTCGTTCTCTCCTGCCTTTCCCCTTAATGCAATCGTCCCGCTGTCCGTGAATTGAATGGCATTCTTAACGATATTCACAATAATTTGAATCAGCCGATCGTAATCAGCAATAACTGTAATCTCCTCATCACAGTCAATCACAATCTGATTATTTTTTTCGCCAGCCTGTAAAACTAGCTGTTCCTCTACTACCTCAAGTATCTCGGTTAATTCAAGCTCTATTTTATTTAATTTCAGCTGATTGGATCGTATTTTTTCATAATCCAGATTTTCATTGACAAGACGTATCAGCCTTTTTGCCTCTCGATCTATGAGAATCATCCCTTTTTCGATATCCCCTTCAGGAATCAGCTGATCTTTAATTCCTTCTGCGAGTCCGCTAATTGTTGTTAGCGGGGTCCTCATTTCATGAGAAACATCTGCTATGAACTTTCTTCGTCTATTTTCCAGCCGTTCAATTTCTTCATTCGATTCTTTCAGCTTTGCAGCCATTTCATTGAAATCAGTTGCGAGCTGACCTATTTCATCTGGATATGTATCACTGACATGAACATCATAATTTCCAGCAGAAATCATTGATGTGGCATTGCGGAAATTTTTAATTCTCCTAATGATGCTTTTTGATAAAATTAGGCTGATCAAAATGGATGCCGATAACGAGATCACAATCGTATACAATAAAAACCGGTTTAATTGCCTGATCATATCCATCGCCCCTGTAATGGGAGACAGCAGCAGAACCCCTCCCGCTAAGCGGTCGCCTTGCATGAATGGCAAAGCAACATATGTCACTTCCTGGCCAAAGCGTTTAATATCATGCTTCACTGACACCCGATTGCCTTTTGAAATGGTCTTCCACTCAGACTCGGTTAACTTAATAAGAGGCGCACTTTGTAATTGCGGATAAATGACATTCCCTTCATAGTTAAAAAGAATATATTGGATATGCCTAGTTTTCAGTATTTGGCTATATTCTTCTAAAAAACTTTCTGTTCCCTCGAGTCTTACAGTTAAATCCTTTAAGATTTGTTCCCCGTAATCATCCAATTCCTCCACTTTATTTTGAAAAATATAATTTTCAACAAATTGGGAGAAAGAAAAGCTTAAAATAAGAAAAGCTAGAATGAGAATGCTGATATGGCTGATAAGAATTTGATAAAAAAACTTAATCTTCATTCTTAACTTCCGTTTCATCAAACTTATAGCCAATTCCCCAGACAGTTTGGATAAACGGCTGCTCAGGAGTGCCAATTTTTCTCCTTAATCTTTTAATATGCACATCAACGGTCCGCTCATCTCCGTAAAATTCATATCCCCACACACGGTCTAATAATTGTTCCCTAGAAAAAACCTGCTTGGGGTTTTTCACGAAATAGTAAAGCAAATCGAACTCCTTTGGTGTTAAATTAGATAGAATTTGCCCTTTAAAGGTAACCTCCCTTGAATCCTTGCTAATCTGGAAATATTGACTGGAAATCATATTTCCGTCTTCCTTCTCCGCTGCTTCCATATGATAGCGGCGAGTAACTGCCTTTATTCTTGCCATTAAAGTTAATGGGCTAAATGGCTTCGTTACATAATCATCTGCCCCCATTTCAAGTCCAAGCACTTGATCAGATTCACTATCCTTTGCTGTCAGCATAATGATTGGCACCTGACTTAAATCTCTTATTTTTCTGCATAAAGTAACCCCATCCATAATCGGAAGCATCCAATCAACAATGATTAAGTCCCATTTCCCTTTATTAAAACGGTCAAAGCCATCCTGACCATTATGCACAAACTCGCCTTCATACCCTTCCTTCATAAAAAACATTTCTAACATGGAACAAACACTTTCATTATCTTCAACGACAAGAATTTTCATCATACACCATCCCTAACTAAAACTACTATTGCTTCTATTTAATCGAACTACTACCTTTTTTTCAATAAAAATAACTTTTTAATGAAAAACCCAATTTTTTCCTCATGTGTTTTTTGTTTTTGGATATGCTAATAACCGGGACAAGTCTACCACAAAAAAGAAGGAGTGCATAATAATGAAGAAACTCTCAATGATCGTTTGTGCGTTAAGTTTCCTGCTATTAGGTTCAGGCTTTCATCAAGCACCTGCATTAACGAATGCTGAGGAAGGAAAACAACTGGAGAATCCTCATATCCCTCACCGTCATTTTATGAATGAAGCCGATTTTAAGCGCCTCAAGGATCAGGGCTATACGAAAAAGGAAATCCTTAAAGCTGCACACATCGCAAAATTTGCAGATACGAAGATTGATGATGTGCTAAAAACATATAAAGAAAACGATTCTTCTTGGGAGAAAACAGCTGCACATTATGGCTTAGATATGGAAAAGCTAAAGAACAAATGCCATGAGCAAAAAGAAAAATTCCTTGAAGAGCATAAAGAGGATGTCATTGAAAATGTGGCAGAACATACTGGGAAAACAGAAGCCCAAATTCAAGCTTGGGTTGATGAAGGAATCCCATTAAGGTTTATTGTTGGCGGAGCAGCGCTGGCAAAGGCAAGCAACAAGGACTTTGAGGAGCTCATAAAAATGAAAATGAGCGGCCAGTCCTATCAAGAGATTAAGAAAAGCCTCAATCTTGATAAAGGAAAAATTCATGAAGAAATGAAAGCTTTAATGGGAAAAATAAAAGAGGATATAAAGGACTAACTTTCACTTCAAACTACGATTACATCCAACGCGATGATTTTCACTATACTAAAAGGCTGTCCAGAGGCTGGACAGCCTTACCCATTAGGATAAATAGATAAAATAAGCAATGAACGCAATACATAAACCATACATAATTGGATGAATAGCTTTAACTTTTCCTAAAGCAAGCATCGTAACAGGGTAGAGAATAAACCCTAGCGCAATGCCCGTTGCCACACTATATGTTAATGGCATCATTAAGATTGTTACAAATGCGGGAACGGCAATTTCAAGCTTGCTCCAGTCTATTTGCTTTACTTCCATTGCCATTAAAGCACCGACAATAATGAGAGCAGGTGAAGTTACTTCAGCAGTAACGACACCTAGTAATGGTGAAAAGAATAGCGCAACTGCAAAACAAGCAGAGATAATAATAGAGGTAAATCCTGTTCTCCCGCCAGCTGCAATCCCGGCATTTGATTCAATCATCGCTGCTGTTGTAGAAGTTCCTAAAACTGCTCCAACTACAGTTGCACTTGAATCTGCAAGCAGTGCCTTCCCCGCGTTAGGAATCTCATTATTCTTCATTAGCCCAGCCTGGCTTGCAATGGCAATCAGAGCACCAGCTGTATCAAAAAAAGCAACAAATAAAAAAGTAAATATGACTGCAATCATTTCAGGTGTAAAGATTTGATCAAGATGTGAAAAAACTTCACCAAATGTAGGCGCCATGCTTGGAATAGCCCCGATCATTTTTTCAGGTGTTTCAATCACTCCTACAAGCATTCCAATGATGGAGGAAATAGCCATCCCCAAGAAAATAGCCCCTTTTATGTTTCTCACCATTAAAATAATCGTTAGGATAAAACAAAAAATGGCAAGTAACGTTGCAGGTGCCTTTAAATTACCGAGCGATACGAATGTCGCTTCGCTTCCCATAACGATGCCTGCATTCTTCAATCCAATAAAAGCAATAAAAAACCCAATTCCAGCCCCAATCGCATGCTTTAAATCCTTTGGAATCACATTGATGATTTTTTCGCGGATTTTAAGCAGGCTCAGGATGACAAATAGAATACCAGATACAAAAACTCCTGTTAATGCAGTCTGCCATGGGATGCCCATCCCGATGCACACGGAAAAGGTAAAGAAAGAGTTCAAGCCCATACTTGGACCAATGCCAATCGGGTAATTTGCTAATAAGCCAATGAATAAAGATCCAATAATAATGGATAAGGCTGTCGCAGTAAAAACAGCCCCTTTATCCATGCCTGCTTGGCTTAAAATAATTGGATTTACAATTAATATATAGGCCATAGATAAAAAAGTTGTAAATCCAGCGATCGTTTCTTGCTTATACGTTGTCCCTCTTTGCTGGAACTGAAAAAATTGTGACATTGAAGTATCCCCTTACATAAAAATGGCTTCCTGATACTAGTATTTACCAAAGTGCCATAAATAAAAAAGCTTCGCTATAAGCGAAGCTGCCAAATATTACATAAGAGAATGGATTGCTTTCTAGTTTAATAGAATAACAATACACTTTTCCCATGTAGTCAAGCTATTTACGGCAGCTCGGTAGAAACGTCCAGTCCATATTACTGAACATATACAGGTAAATATGAGTCTAATATAATGTTCATCATTTTAGCAAAGGCAAAATCAACAGTCAATTTTAATATTTATTTCGTTTATTTAAATTTTCGCAATAAGAAAAGCTGCCCAAGTTATGGGCAGCCTTCTCATGAATTATACAGTTTGATTTTCTATTGATTTTTCAGATATAACCACTTTTTCTGGCAGGTGAGAAAGAATTAGCTGAAACTTTCCTTTTGAAGTGTGGATGGTAACACATATACTATTTTCCTTAAGAACAGAAATGGCAGAATCATGATTTACCTTTTGTGGTTTCATCTGTAATTCCGTTCCTTTGTTTGACATATTCACTAAGAAAATACCATTATGTAAATTTAAAAACTCACTGACTGATGCTTGGGCTAGATCATCTGCTTCTGTTAATTCCTCCTCAGCAAATACGGAGGCAATTTCTAAAAACACTTTTTCTTCAGCAGCAATCGCAGACCATAATGGTTTTTTCCCTGTTATTTCTTGAGAAACGAGCCATTTCGCTTCTATATGATTAGCCTCGCTTGCTTCTACAAACACTTCATCATCGATAAACCGAACAATATTTTTTACAAATAAAGATATATATTCAGCAAATCTTTCTTTTTCTAGATGATTCATATGAATGAAGCTATCAACGATTGCATCAACATCCCCGGTCTTAATGGCTTCAAATTTTTCATCTGACAAACTATGTATTCTCTTGTACTCGTTAAGGGCATTGGTAAATTCTTCAATCGATAGATAATTTTGATCAACAACTGCCTGTGCCAGCAATAAATGATTTTTCTTTTGTGATGATAACATGTGTTCTACTTGTTCATTCGATAGAAACCCAAGGTCCACTGCAATTTCTCCGAATCGTTTATCCTGCTGCTTTTGCTTTTCATGAATTTCTTCCACTTGTTTAAAAGTTAGCAAGCCTTCATCAACAGCAATGACACCGAATTTCACATGTGTTGTTTTTTGAAGGTCAAGTGCAGTTTTAAGCTGATCGGCAGTAAGCAGCCCATTGTTTAATAAATAATGCCCAAAATATTGACTAAACATGTGTGCTCTCCCCCTTTTCCCCTTTCATCACCTTTTCAATGATGGCTGTTACAGCTTCTAAAGTGATCGGCTTCTGAATAAAATCATATGCACCCAGATCAAGTGCTTTTTTCAAATGGGACTGTGTTCCAGCAGATGAAGCCATAACGACCTTCAAACTAGGGTCTTCGTCCATGATCTCTTCTAAAGCTTCCATTCCATCCTTGCCCGGCATGACAATGTCCATGAAAATCAAATCTGGCTTCATTTCCTTAGCCTTTTGGATGGCAGCAAGTCCATCTTCCGCTTCCTCTATCGTGCCGCATTTACAAACTTCTAATATATTTTTCAGCTTCTTTCTAATAAGGGCAGAGTCATCACAAATTAATACATTTAATTGCTTTTGCATCATTCATAACTCCTATTTTTTGTATATAGGTTAAAAGTTCTGCATATTATTACAAAATTCCTTCTATAAACAAAAACATATTACCTTTTTACTATTATTTTTGTGATATTTTTGACATTTCCTAAGCTTCCCTTTTTAAGAAATAGTTGAAAAAATGTTATAATAGAAGGAATAAATGAGTATAAAAATGACAAGAGTATTTCTTGTCATCCAAAAGTAAGCAATTGGGGGAAACTATATATGATTGAACCATCAACAGAACACACTGTCATCCAAACCGTTCATAAAGGCTTAACAAAAACAAAGCTAGTAAAGAGCATCTTCTTTATTATTCTTGGGTCTATTTTAATGGGCGTAGGAATTGAGGAGTTCTTAGTGCCTAACAAAATATTAGATGGCGGGATTGTAGGCATTTCTATTATTTTGTCTCATTTAACACATGTAAAGCTTGGCATATTTATCTTCATTTTAAATATCCCCTTCTTCTATATTGGATACAAACAGATCGGCAAGACCTTCGCCTTGTCCACCTTATTAGGAATTGCGGTCCTTTCTGTTTCTACCATTCTTCTTCACGATGTTCCGGTGTTTACAAAAGATCCCCTCTTAGCAACTGTATTTGGCGGAATCATTCTAGGAACTGGCGTTGGAATCGTTATCCGTTATGGAGGTTCCCTCGATGGGACTGAAATTCTTGCCATTATCGTGAACAAAAAGCTCCCCTTTTCAGTAGGAGAAATTATTATGTTTTTTAATATTTTCATCTTCGCTTCCGCTGGTTTTGTCTTTGGCTGGAATCGAGCGATGTATTCAGTGCTTGCCTATTTTATTGCTTTCAAGACGATAGATGTGGTTATCCAAGGACTTGATGAATCAAAGTCTGCCTGGATCATTAGTGAAGAGCATAAATTAATTGGCGATGCCATTTTGGCAAGGCTTGGCCGGGGTGTCACCTATTTAAACGGAGAAGGTGCATATACCGGTGATGATAAAAAAGTTATTTTCTGTGTAATCACCAGGCTGGAAGAAGCAAAATTAAAATCAATTGTTGAAGAACTGGATCCGAATGCCTTTTTAGCTGTAGCTAATATTTCGGAAGTCAGGGGCGGCAGATTTAAGAAGAAATCAATTCATTAACAGATAAAAAGGTGCCGAAACATTGCGGCACCTTTAGCTATTCTGGATATAAATTATGAAACATCCTCTTCATAAAGTAATCATCTTCACATTTTTCCTGGATATATTTGATCTTCTTTCCCTTTTTAACTTGCTTATCTAGAATAATCCATTTATTTTCTTCACGTTTTAAATGGATAACTATATTATTACTGCTTTTTTCTTTATAAAAAATATATGCCGTATTCGGATCCCCATGGAAGAAATAAATTCTCTTTTCCCCAATTGCCTCTCCGCTTACATGATCCTTTAAACTCTCAAGCTGCTTAACCTGTTTTCCAGTAAGAACTGTATATTTCATTAAGTCAATCATCGTTAAATACATACTCTGATCAATAATTTCTTCATACTTATGACCGAAGCTAGAAAATATATCTTCCATTACCTGTTCATTATATTCCTTATTGCGGATATCTTTTTTTCGTTCACAATCAATCTCCAGCTTGTTTTCCTCTTGCGCAAAGACAGAACTGCTGCCAATTGTAATCAAGAGGAAATTTAAAACGAACATATACTTCATTACCTTCAAATAATCACCTCGGACTGTATTTTTCCAGTAATTAAGAAAAATATTCACATGCTCCTGTTATTTTCTTAAAATAATGGAAAACTACATACTACCTAAGGGTTATCATTTGAAAAAACAGGTTCAAAACGGTATTATTTTTTTCGAGTCAAAAATTAGGATGGTGAAAGATGGAAAAGAAACATCGATCGGAAAGTAAGCTGCATATTATTTATCGTTACATTATGCTGCTAATCGGCGCAACGCTTGCAGCACTGGCAATTGAACTTTTTTTAATCCCAAATTCAATTATTGATGGCGGAATTATCGGAATCTCCCTCCTTATTAATCATCTGACAGATATTAGTTTTGGGATCCTTGTCTTCGTATTTAATATCCCTTTTATCTACTCAGGATATAAAAATATCGGAAAAAACTTTGCCTTTTCCTCTCTTTTCGGTATTGTGGCACTAGCAATTATTGAACCTCAATTGCATCATATTTCTCCCTTTACAACCGAACCGTTATTAGCAACTGTATTTGGCGGATTATTATTAGGAACAGGGGTTGGCATGGTTATCCGTCATGGCGGTGCTTTAGACGGAACGGAAATACTAGGTATTCTATTGACAAAGAAGCTGCCGTTTTCAATTGGAGAATTTGTCATGTTTTTTAATGTATTTGTATTTGGCTGGGCAGGCTTTGTTTTAGGCTGGGAGCAAGCAATGTATTCAATCATTACCTATTATATTGCTTCCAAAATGATTGATTCCGTCGTCCAGGGGCTAGAGGGTGATACAAAAGCAGTCATCATCGTTTCAGACCATTATGAAGAAATTTCCGACGCTATTATTGATCGCTTAGGGCGAACAGTGACAAAACTAAAGGGGAAGGGCGGATTTAAAGATAACGAAAAAGAAGTTATTTATGTCGTCGTTACTCGATTAGAAATCTCAAAACTGAAAACGATCATTGGTGAGATTGATACAAATGCCTTTACAACGATTATGGATACGCAGGAAGCACATGGAAGCAAGTTTAAATCTGCAATACACTAAAAAAATGCTTGGAGTTTACGCTCTAAGCATTTTCGTTTTTTAACTCTTTATTTCTTAACTCTAGAAACGGTCATCCCATCACCAATTGGAACAAGAATCGTTTCTAATTGAGGATGATTAGCTACCATTTCGTTGAATTTCTTCATTATTTCCGTGTGACGTTTAAGTTGAGCCTCTTCGTCCGCTACACTGCCTCCTGCAAGAACGTTATCAGCAACAATTAATGCACCTGATTCAGCCAGTCTAATGCAAACCTGCAAATAATTCTCATAGTTTTCTTTGTCAGCATCAATAAAGAAAAAGTCAAATCGTTTCTGATCCTCAACTAATTTTTCAAGGCTTTGCAAAGCAGCACCGGTCATATAGGATACTTGCTCACCAAAGCCTGCTTTAGATAGATTGCTGTATGCCAGTTTTGCGAAGTTTTCATCTAATTCCAGAGAAGTTAACTTTCCTTCCGCTCCAATGCCTTTGGCTAGGCAAATCCCGCTATATCCTCCTAGTGCTCCTATTTCCAGGACATTATTTGCCCCTGAAAGTGACACCAGCATGGTTAACAGTTTTCCGGAAGCAGGTGAAACAGAAATGTTGCGCATGCCATTTTCTTTGATGGATGTAAGAACTTCCTCCAAAACTGGATCTTGATCATAAAACAATGAATCGAGATACATATTAATTTGTTTCATTCAAATGTCCTCCCTCCTCCTCATGATCTGCAGACTCTTTACTGACCATTTCAGCTGCTTCATTTTCGCGCAGTTCAAACAACTGCTTAAATTCGTTGATTACCATATCAATCGCTTTTAATTCACCGACAAGAATGGGATTGATCGATTGAAACTCAGGCTTTTCTAACTGCTGCTTAATAGTATCTCTCTTGAGATTCATCATTTCCAAAAAGGCAATCGCTCTTCCTCGGCGGAAGGTTTTGGGACCGTGCTGATGCGAATGATGTTCTCTTCCTCTGGAACGTTCCCCTCGATGGCGTCCTTCTTTTAATAATTTTTCATGTCTCATATGGTAATGCTCCTCTCTTTGTATACATTCGTATACACCAAGTTACACTACTGATTGTATACAAATGTATACAAATCGTCAATATAAAAGTAAAACCTCTATCACAAAAAGATAGAGGTTTTACATTTGCTTATTATTTTTTTAGAAAAAAGATAGAATTACTCATTTCATGTGAAATCGGACTGTTTTAATAACAAAATTAATTCCCGCATTCACTTTCATTTCCGCTAAGTACAATCGCATTTCTGCCGGGATCATACTCAATGACTAGATTCTTCACATCATCTTTCAGCTGCGGATCAATTGCCACTCGTATTTCATTGATTATGACTACTATATCTTCTGCCACAGGCTCATCCAGAGCCATCCCCATTTGTGGACCGCCTCAGCCAAAGCCTGCAAAGTAAATTCGTATACCCGCAGAGTTTTGATCCTGCAATACTTGCTTAAGCAAGTCGCGGGCTTCGTTCGTAATGTTCATATCAATTCCCCCCATTTGTTAAAATAACATTTTAAGGAGATCGTGTAAAATGAACTATTTTTTATAAGCTAAGCAGTATTTGATTCCCTGAAGGATCTGACGTAATGAAATGACCATTTTCCAGAATAACAGCCGCACCGATTTTTTCTAAGCTGGCAACTGCATGCTTTCTGGCATCCTCATTCGGATAGACAAGTGTAAAATTCTTCATGCCAACACTATTCTCTGATGGAGCTGGGGCACC
The DNA here is from genome assembly GCF_900199725.1 of Cytobacillus massiliigabonensis. Taxonomy (GTDB): domain Bacteria; phylum Bacillota; class Bacilli; order Bacillales; family Cytobacillaceae; genus Cytobacillus; species Cytobacillus massiliigabonensis. Next base: position 696,452 of record NZ_LT904902.1, read on the forward strand.
CACTCCATTCCACGTATTCAAACCGATATGGTGATGATAGCGCCCAGTAGAAATAAACAATGCCTGTCCGCCATATCTCGTTACAATATCAAACCCAAGCCCTTTGCAATAAAATTCCTCTGCTTTGTTTAAATCTGATACATGTAAATGGATATGTCCCATTACAGTATTAGAAGGCAGCCCCGCCCATGGTCTCCCATCCCCTTCAGCAAGAATACTTTCAATATCCAAACGTTCAGTTGCCATCACAACCTCTTCATTTCTCCATGTCCATGTTGATGATGGGCGGTCCGCATAGATTTCAATACCATTCCCATCTGGGTCAGCTAAATATAGGGCTTCACTGACCAGATGGTCAGAAGCTCCCTGTAATGGATAGCCTATTTTAATAAAGTGTTCAATCACATTGGCTAAGTCCGAACGAGAAGGGAGCAAAAGGGCAAAATGATATAGTCCTGTTGTCCGCGGCTGTTTCGGGTGAAAAATTTCTGGCTGCTCGATTGTTAGTAACGGTGTTTTTCCGTCTGCTGTTAAACTTGCTATTTTCCCTGCTTGCTCTAAAATTTGAAAGCCAATGACCTGTTGATAAAAAAGGATCGAACGCTGCAGGTCAGCTACCTTTAAATAAACATGAGGTACAAAAATATGAGGTTCACGATGAAAATTCATATGATTATCTCCTTATAATTAAGAATGTAAGTTAGTTACTTTATGTAAGTAATTATATTTTTGTAAATCGAATATGTCAAGTAACTTTATTATTTACTGTAATGGAGGTTATAATGTAAGAAGGAGTGATGCAAGATGAATAAATCTCTTATTTGCCCAAGATTTGAAAAGGCAATGAGCATTATTAGTCAAAGATGGACCGGCTTGGTCATCTATCAGCTGTTAAATGGACCTCAGCGTTTCAGCACAATAGAAGCTGCCATTGGGATAAGCGGAAGAGTCCTTTCTGAACGGCTTAAGGATTTAGAACAAGAGGGAATTGTGAAACGAGAAGTGTTTCCAGAAACACCTGTCCGTATTGAATACTCATTGACAGATAAAGGATTATCATTAGAGCCGCTAATGAAGGATATTGAAAAATGGTCTCAGACTTGGCTAGATCCGGTTGATGCTGATTCCGAAAAATAAAAAAAGCAATGGAGCCAATCCTCTCCATTGCTTTTTTTAAGAATTATAGATACTTCCTATGAATGCTCTTCCCATCATACGTAAACAGCATATTTTTCCCTTCAACAATAGTTTCCATGTGAACACTTCTGCCCCAGAGCTGCTGGACATACGGAAGGACCTTTTCTAAATATTTCAAGTCTAATTCGATCCCTTCAAACCAATGCTTTAAGTACAGCTCGCCATTTTTCAGATAATCGCCGTCATTCACCGTTAAATAAGGGAAGCCGCCATTGACACGCATACTTACAAGCTGATCACGAACATTTTCCCATTGTTTATCAACTACTTTATAGTCCTTGCCTTGTTTCTGAAACAAATACATATCCTCACGCAAAACAAGGTCTTTCGTTAAATAATTTCGCAAAAAAGAAATGTCTGATTCAATTTCGCGAACCTCAAACATTTTTTCACGCCCAGATCCTGGTTCCACCCCTCGTCTTTTCATCTCTTCCGTCGGGTTGTCATATCGTTCTTCAATATCCTCGAAGATTTTTAAACCAAGATAATATGGGTTAATGCTCGTTCTTGATGGCTGAACAACCCCTGCATTTAACTTTGCAAACTCAAGTGCCTCGCCGCTTGTTAAATCCATTTCACGCAAGATTCGCTGATGCCAATAAGACGCCCAGCCTTCATTCATAATTTTTGTTTCCAGCTGCGGCCAAAAATACAGCATTTCCTCTCTCATCATCGTTAATATATCTCGCTGCCAATCAGCTAATTCTCTGCTATAGCTTTCAATAAATAATAGTAAATCTTTTTCTGGCTGTGGAGGGAATTTCTTATTCTTTTTTCTCACAGGCTTCGGTTTGTTTCTGTCATCCAAACTCCATAAATCATCATATGGAGAGGAGGCTGTTGTTTCTTTTTCCTCGAATTCATCATCACTTAAATTCCAAGCAAGCTTTGGTCTCATAAGGGAAGGATCAATATGCTCTTCAATTGCTAAAACGGCATCAAGAAACGTTTCCACTTCTTTTTTTCCATGCTCGATTTCGTATTGCCTGATGCGTTCCGCTGTGGCAGCCATGCTTTCTACCATATCGCGTTTCGTGTTTTGAAAACGCACATTGTTTTTGAAGAAATCACAATGAGCCAAGACATGGGCTACGATTAATTTATTCTGAATTAACGCATTAGAATCGAGCAAAAAGGCATAGCAAGGATTTGAATTAATAACGAGCTCATAAATTTTTGAGAGCCCAAGATCATAGTGAAGCTTCATTTTATGAAACTGCTTGCCAAAGCTCCAGTGGGAAAAACGCGTTGGCATTCCGTACGCACCGAATGTATAGATGATATCTGCAGGACAAATTTCATAACGCATCGGGTAAAAATCTAAACCGAAGCCGGTAGCAATTTCTGTAATTTCTTGAATCGCATAATTTAGGGCATTCCTATCGTCTTCACGCATTCACTACTCCCCCTTTTTCGTCTTATCACAATCTATGAGAAAAAGGCGGGAATGATGTATCATGAGGATAAACTTCTCTAGAAATACTCGATACGGTATTGCCTTAATATAATTGATTCCGATGCCATTCCCAAGCATCAGAAATAATTTGTTCTAAATTCCGTTCTGCCTCCCACACAAGCTCTGAAAAGATCTTTTGTGAAGAGGCTACAAGTCTTGCTGGATCCCCCGCACGCCGGTCAGCCATCTCAACCTTCGCTTTTAGCCCTGTTACCTTTTCACATGTCTCAAGCACTTCTTTTACAGAAAAACCATGCCCATTGCCAAGATTATATACTTCTGCTTCTTTTTCCTTTGCTAACAGAGCTTTCAGTGCAAGAATATGGGCACTTGCTAAATCATTTACATGAATATAATCACGAATACATGTGCCATCTGGTGTTTTATAGTCTGAACCGAAAATGGAAACTTTATCTCGATGGCCCAATAAATGCTGAAGAATGATTGGAATTAAGTGTGTCTCAGGATTATGGCTCTCGCCAATCTTAGCAGATTCGTGGGCACCTGCTGCATTAAAATAACGCAAAATGATATAATTTAATCCATATGCATTTTTAAAATCTGCTAGAATCTGTTCAATCAATAATTTAGAATGTCCATACGGATTAATCGGTGATGTCGCTGTTTTCTCGTCAATCATTTCAACAGCCGGAATTCCATATACTGCTGCTGTTGATGAGAATATAAAATTTTTCACATGATTATTTAACATTGCTTTTAACAGTTTTAACGTAGAAGCCACGTTATTTTCGTAGTATTTGAGCGGATCAATCACGGATTCGCCAACTAGACTATAGGCTGCAAAGTGCATAACAGCACTGATTGGGTAGCTTTTGAAGATCATTTGCAGCACTTCTTCGTTTCCAATATCTCCTTCAACAAATATAGCTCGGGAATCCACTGCCTCTCGGTGTCCTGTTGATAGATTATCAAGAACTATGACCTCTTCGTTTTCTGCCAATTCCTTAACTAGATGACTGCCTATATAGCCAGCACCGCCAACAACAAGAATCAAGTTTATCTCTCCTCAGCTGCATTGTTTTATATAAGAATGGAATCTTGTTTTCTTTACCGAATTCTACGGTCGAATACGATATTCCGTTTCATTATCAAAGAAGTGAGCCTTATTCATGTCTAATGCTAATGTAATCATTTGTCCTGTTTTTACTTCCGTACGGGCATCGATACGAGCGATAAATTGCTGGTCCTCTACTTGGGAATAGAGCATGGTTTCTGCACCCATTAACTCAGCCACTTCTATTTTCACATCAATTCTAGAGCCTTGAGAAGACTCAATGAATATTGGCTCATCATGAATATCCTCTGGACGAATCCCCATCATTATTTCTTTGTTTACATACCCTTGTTCACGTAAATATTGCATTTTCCCTTCTGGGATAGTAATCGAAGCCTTCCCGATATTTATTTTCCCATCTGATAGAGTCCCCTTAAAGAAGTTCATCGCTGGTGAACCAATAAAGCCGCCCACAAAAGCATTTTCAGGTGTTTCGTAAACTTCTTTAGGCGTTCCCACTTGCTGAATAATTCCATCCTTCATGACGACAAGCCTTGAAGCCATTGTCATTGCCTCTGTTTGATCATGCGTAACATATATAGTTGTCGTTTGTAAACGATGGTGAAGCTTTGTAATCTCAGCTCGCATTTGTACGCGCAGCTTCGCATCTAAATTTGATAATGGCTCATCCATTAGAAAGACCTTTGCATCACGAACGATTGCACGTCCTAATGCTACCCGCTGGCGCTGTCCTCCAGATAGTGCCTTTGGTTTACGGTTTAAATATTCTTCAAGTCCTAGAATACGTGCAGCTTCATTTACACGGCTATTGATTTCGGATTTAGGAAACTTACGAAGCTTAAGTCCAAATGCCATATTATCATAGACAGTCATATGCGGATAAAGAGCATAGTTTTGAAATACCATTGCAATATCTCGGTCCTTTGGCGGGACATCATTCATACGCACTCCATTAATGAAAAGATCCCCTTCAGAAATTTCCTCAAGTCCCGCAACCATTCGTAAAGTAGTCGATTTCCCACAGCCTGAAGGGCCAACAAAAACAATAAATTCCTTGTCCTCAATTTCAAGATTAAAGTCTTTTACTGCTGTTACCTTATTATCATATTTTTTATAAATGTGCTGCAGTTTTAATTCAGCCATTTTGCTCCCTCCCTCATTTTTTGAATATTATCAATTGTTTTTAGTTTAATGATCATTGGCAGAGTATGTAAATATGCAAATTGCACAAAAAATTCTGAATGCCAATTAGGCATTCTGTACAACCGAATTACTTTTATCAATCATAAAGATTGCTAGCATGACAAAAGTGGCATTGGAAAAAGAACGAATATCAATTCCTGTTTTTTCAATAAATTTATCCAATCGGTATTGCAGACTATTTCGGTGAATATACAGCTTTTTCGCTGTTACAGAAGCATTTAAATTATTTTGGAAAAATACTTGAAGGGTATGAAGCATTTCTTGTTCCTGTACACTTTCAACCAAATAGTCCGATAAAATACGTGGATCTGCTAGTGTAGGTGATTCAATGAGCAACAATGGGAATCCTTCATAAAAAGTTATTACTTTTTCTTGATTTGTACGCTGATGAATAACCTCCATACATTGACATTCGTAAGTGAATTTCTCTTTTAATGAAAGATCGAATTTATTCAATTGCCCTATATACCCGTGAATTTCAACAAAAAAATCACTTATTAATGTATCAATTAATTGATTAAATTCCTTTTTAGTGAAAGCTCCTTGAGGCTGTTGGTCCACAATAAATCCATGTGTACGGCTCTGCCAAAAAAGGACCGGTTGACCAAAACCCCCGATAATTGCTTCTTCAAAACTATTCGGGTCCTCTAGAGGGGACTTTAGGAAAAAATAAAATATTCGTACTGCTTCAATTTCGCCTGAAGCCGGAAGAACATTTGTATGTTCAAATAAAAATTCATGCCATTCCTGCTTTATGCGAGAGTTAAATATTCTTTCTGCAAGAAAATCAATGGAAGTGAATAAATGATTTAAAAGGTTTAATTCACCATTAGTAAGGGCAGTTTTAGTTATTCCAAATGTATGGCCATTCTCCATTTGAAACCAAAATTTATCATTGTCATCTGGATTAATTTGTTCAGTAAAGGCCGTTTGATAATACCCTTTTAGTTTCTCCAGCATGCGATCCCCACTTTATTTTTATTATTTGACAATTCTATTTTATATTAAAAATAAAAAAAGCAGGAGCTTTCATGTCTCCTGCTTAAGCAATTATTAATCATCATATTCCACATTCAATACATCTCCAGTAATTGCGTCCAGCTCAAGATCTACTTTTCCTTTGTTTGTCTTTAGCTCAAACTCGTAAATCATTCTGCCATCATCTTCATCTTTATCCATTTCTATTACTTTGCCATTCACTGTTTTTTCTGCAATTTTGATGGCTTTCTCAGTGGAGAGGAGATTTTTGTTTGATGTATTTATTTTCTCATCAAAATTATCATCATCCCAGTCATTATCCCAATCATCATCCATATCCATTTGTTCTTTCACTTTTAGGACATCCCCGCTGTATGCATCGATATGAATATCATAATCGATCTTTCCATTTTCAATATCCACATCAAAATAACGCTGTCCGAATCGATTTTCTAGCTCTACGCTTTCAACCTTGCCTTCTGCTTTTGTTAACGCTATTTTTTCTGCATCCTGAGCGGTAATCATTTTCCCTTCATTAACAATTGGCTCTTTTTTAGCTGCACTTACTGCAACAGTGCCTCCTACAAGCAATGCTGCGGCAACTCCACCTATTAATAACTTTTTCATCTTTATTTCCTCCCTTATTTTCCTCTTTCTTTGCTACATCTACAATATACCCCGCAAATATTAGAAGAAAAGGAAAGAAAGATTAGAATTTAATGAGAAACACTTAATCATCAAAAGAGACCGAGAGTATTTTTCCTGTGCTAGCATGGATTGAAACTACAGCTTCCCTGTCATCAGCCGTCTCTATCTCAACAAGATAATAAGTGAGATCTCCTGAGGATTCCAAATCGATATCATCAACTGTTCCTTTCACTTGTTTCAAAGCTATTTCCTTCACAGCTGATTCCGTTAGAAGCTGGGACGTTTGCTGCTCCCCACCCTCTACTATTTCTTGTTGAACCTCTTGATTAGATTTTTCCTCTGTTGGTTCTTTCTCATTCTCCTTCTTGCTGCTGCCGATTTTCGAAAAAGACAGTACTTCCCCATTTGAAGCATTTAGCTTTATTTCATAGATAATCTGTTTCCTATCCATTTCAATGATATAATTGTCATTTTTTTGTTCTATTTTTGTGATTTCACCTTTGTATCTTTTTTCAACAAGATCTTCTGCCTCTTCTTGGGACATAGATTCGGCCGAAGTGGTTACTCTCCCCCATTGCTGTAATCCTATAAATAGTAATGCAAGCAATATGACACTGCCCGCAATCCAGAGCCAAAGCTTTTTTCTCATTATTACACCTCACTTTACACCTATATTTTCTTACATAATAATGAGAATTTGCTGAGAAATCGCCTATTTTTTGAAATAAAGTGTGACTGTTGTACCGACGCTTTCTCTGCTTTCAAGATCTATTTTAATGTCCAGAACCTCACTAAGCTCCTTTGCCAGTGAAAGCCCTAAACCTGATCCCCCGCTCTTTCTGTTTCTAGCCTTATCCACTCGATAAAAACGGTCGAACACCTTCGGCAATTCATCCTTATGAATGCCAATCCCCTGATCTCTAATTTGAATAAATACTTGATCATCTTTTATCATTGCTGTGACAGTTATCGCCTGATCACTATATTTCCTAGCATTATCAAGGAAAATATACATCAGCTGCTTTAGCTTCTGTTCATCTGTATCCACCATAAGAGACGGCTGTAATTCATTATTAAATATAATTTTCCGATTATAGGCATTTTGAAAAGCATGAAGGGTTTGTTTAAGGAATTCGTATATATTTACTTCCGACAAATACAAATTCCATTGTTCGTTATGTTTGGCAAGCAATAGTAGCTGCTCAGTCATATCCCTCATCCGAATCGCTTCAGAATGAATAGCCTCAATCGACTCCGCAAAAAGCTCTGGTTCCTGTATTCCTCTGCGTTTTAACAAGCTTGCATAACTTTCAATAACAGTTAATGGTGTTTTCAGCTCATGTGAGGCATTGGATACAAATTGCTTTTGCTTCTCAAAGTTTGTTTCCAGCAAGTCAATCATATGATTAAACGTTTCGCCCATTTCATGAAGTTCATCCTTTGATTTTTCTTCAAGAGGAAGCCTTTTAAATTGACCGCTTTGCTTGATTTCCGTCATTGTTTTTATCATTGACGTCACTGGCTTGATCAATAAATCACTTAGCACACGGCTTGAAATAAAAACAGGAATGAGTGCAATTAATGTGACAGTTATAAGTACAATTCGCAGAATTTTTAAATTTTCAATGGCCCTTTCCATATTTTTCGTCATTTGCAAATTGGCCACATTGCCATCAGATAGGATGATTGGCATTGAGGCGAAAGCATATGCCCGCTGATTAATCGTCAGCCTTTTGCTTACTTCACCGGAATAATAGATTGCATCCTCTTTACTTAATTCGATTTCAGTTGGCGAAGCAGTTGTCAAGGTACCTTGTCTATCCGGCTTTATAATTCTTATCATGCCATCAATAGGAACATAGGCACGCAAAAATTCACCTTCTTCAGCCATCGTTGTTGATTGATTAAACACTTCTGCTATTTTTTCTGTTTCTTCTTTTACATCACTTGTTTCACTTTCAAGGATCAAATTACTAAATAGAAAATAAATAGACAGATTCATTAAGAGCAGCAAAACAGAAAACAGTACCGCTGTATATAAATTAATCTTATTGCGCAGCTTCATTTTGCTTCCTTTAACACATATCCAACCCCGCGAATGGTATGAATAAGTGCCGGCTTATTTGGAGTATCTATCTTTTTCCTAACGTAGCGAATATACACATCAACCACATTTGTATCGCCTAAAAAATCATATCCCCACACTGCTTCGATGATTTGATCACGATTCAGCACTTGCCGCTTGTTATGCATGAAATACACGAGGAGATCAAATTCCCTTGGAGTAAGCTCTATAGAATCTTCTCCTCTAACAACTTCTCTTGTTTTTTCATTCAATCTTAAATCAGCTATTGTCAGCCAATCGCTTTCTTCTTCCATTTGCTCTTTTCCCTTAAATCTTAAGGCTGCTCGAACTCTAGCCAGCAGCTCTTCAATTTGAAATGGCTTTGTAATATAATCATTCGCTCCAAGATCAAGTCCAGAAACCTTATCCTCAACTGAGCTTTTTGCTGTCAATAAAAGAACGGGCGTATGGGAATCATGCGCACGAATACGCCTCAGCAGCTCAATTCCGCTTAATCCAGGAAGCATCACATCCAATAAGATTAAATCCCATTTTTGTGATCGATAGAATGCCAAAGCATCCAATCCATCCATTGCCTTAGTCACTTGATAGCCCTCATAATCCAGCTCGATTTCCAGCAGCCTGGCAATTTTTTCTTCATCCTCTACAACTAAAATAGACTCTTTGGCCAACTTGATCTCTCCTTCTCTTACGTCCAATCATGTTAAAACAAGAGTAGCAGAAATCTTAGAGAAATTCATTATGTACAGTTATTTTATTCGATAAATGCCGGTCTGCCTAATTTCACATCACTGGTTATTACTTCGTGCATAAAGACATGTTCAATTAATCAGACCGATCATGTATTTTTTACACAAAAAGAGGACAAGAGAGGTTTTATCCCTCTCTTACCCTCTTTTCTCCTCTACGGTTAAACTAAGTGTTTTTCTATTATCAAGACTATGGGTGACTTTCACAATTAAGGTGATCGGCTTTCCGTTCTCATTTACTTGGAATGTGAATGAATCTGTCACATCTGTTGCAGATATTTTTTGCCTGCCTGTATATTGATATTCAACAACATCTTGCCCAGGGAAATCCTCTTTCACAACGGACGTTGCAATTCTTCCGTATTTTTCATAATCTGGTTTTTCACTTGCTGCAGCTGATAAGGTCCATGCACTCATAAATAAACTTATCATAATAAAAACTAACAAGTGCTTTTTCATTCTATCCCTCCAGTAACAATTGTGATTATCCCTATTTTCCGCGACTTTTCTAATATTATTCATTCGGTCATTATTCAAGGTAAAAGTTGAAAACCCACTCAATTCAACATGTCCAACATTTACAGTGCAATTTCCTCACGAAGAACCGCAAACTATAATCAACTCCTGAAAGAGGAGGAAAGGACAATGAATAAGTTGGATTATGACCGAGCTTTATTCTACACTCACCGATCTGAATGGGACAATTTATTAATTTTAATGGTAAGAACAGAGGATCAATTTCTTTCAAAAAAAATTGAACATTTCCTGCATGCTTATCATTTTGAAAAGGATTACTCTGTCCTTGAAAAACATTTATATTCTTTACTCAGATACATCGACCATGCGAATGAATTCAATGAAACTGAAGTGCTGGAAACCATCTCCAATTTCCCTTGATGATAAATAGAATTCCACCAATAAAAAGCACGATCCAAACAAAGGGATCGTGTTTTTAAATTTATAAAACCATTATTTTGTTAACCCATTTCGGACAGCATATAGTGCCGCCTGCGTACGATCAGCTAATTCCAGCTTTGAAAGAACATTTGAGACATGTGTTTTCACTGTTTTTTCAGTAATGAATAAATCTGCCGCAATTTCTTTATTGCTTTTTCCTTTGGCGATTTCCTTCAGCACTTCTAACTCTCTTTTTGTTAACCCCTCTAAAGGTTTTCTTTCTTCACTGCTTTTTGCTGTTAGATGCGAGAGAAGATGGGAAGTCGCCTTAGGATGCAATTGGTTTTCACCATTTTTCAAATGAATGATGGCACGTACAAGCTCGTCTGGTTCAATATCCTTCAATTGATAGCCAGAAGCACCGGCTTCAATAGCTGGAATCACATGGTCCTGGTCTGAGAAACTCGTCAACATCATGATCTTCACATCTGGACAGCCTTGTTTTATTGCACGTGTTGCTTCTATACCATTCATATTAGGCATTTCTAAATCCATTAATACAATATCCGGCAGGAGCCTCATTGTCATTTCTACTGCCTCTTTTCCATCCCTTGCCTCGCCAATAATATCAATATCCTGCTGCGTCTTCAGAAAAAAGGCTAATCCCCGCCTTACGACATGATGATCATCAGCAATAAGAATACGAATAGTCATCCATACACCCCCTTATATTGGAATGGTAATCAAAATTTTTGTTCCATGCTGCGGGGAGCTTTGCAGGATAAACTCACCATCCAAGCTTTCTGTGCGGTCCTTCATACTTTTTAAACCGAGCGATGGAATTCGCCCTGGCTGCCCATCATAATTAAATCCAGAGCCCTCATCAGAGACCGCCATGATTACCTTATGTCTTTCTATTGAAAGACTTAAATGAACAGTTGTTTGACCAGAATGCTTTTTGCAATTTGCCAATGCTTCTTGACCAATTCTCCACAGTGCTTCCTCCACTTTTCCTGGAAGGGAGATCACTCCGTTTACTTCTGTTTCCAGCTTGAGGCCTAGCATCTCCCCATAACCGATTAAAGCACTAGTAAGTCCATGTTCCAAGCCTCTCGGACGAAGCTGCCAAATTAATGCTCTCATTTCACTTAGAGCTTCCTGTGCTAAATCTTGAATATACAAAAAGGTTTCTTTCATATCTGCTTCTTTGGCCATTTCAGCTCCGCCCCTGGCTGTTAAGCTTAATGAAAATAGCAGCTGATTAACTGAATCATGAAGATCCCTTGCTAATCGATTTCTTTCTGCTGTGAGAGCTGTTTCTTGTTCAACCTCCGTTAGCTTTATTCGTTTGAGTGCCGTACCAATTTGAAAGGCAATTGACTCCAGCAAGGCAAGCTCCTCTGGTTCAAAATGGGTCTTGTTTGGTGCACCTACATTGAGAATGCCAAATTTTTCATCGCCTGCCCTTAGCGGCACAGTTGCGTGATGGGTTAAACCGTTCGTGTCATTTCTTTTTTCTAGAAGAGCAGCTTCAATTCTTTTACATTCAATAATATTGATTGCCTTATGAAGTCTGCCATTATTGTAGCGGTCAATACACCAGCAATCCCCCGTACACATCGGTTTATATTCATTACGAGAGAGAGCTGGAGGAAGGTTTTCTTTTGCTGCTAGCATATAGCTCCCATCAGGCTCGATTAGAAAAATCCATCCACTAGTTAAACCTGTCACATGAAGCAATTTTGCCAGCACCTCTGACAATAGTCCTTTTACTTCGGTTCCTTCATTTAATAATTCCGCAATTTCCTTTAATATTCGGATTTCAGAATGACGTTTTTCCACCGTTTCTCCTCCAAAAACTAATTCTTCTTCCTATTATAGTACTTTTCAAATAAACAATCGTTAGAAAATAGGATGAGATTCCTTACGACTAAAGTTGTAAAAAAACACCGAAGAGATCCCCTCTTCGGTGTTATGACTTCATTCTAATTTATGGATAATGATTCTATTTTTTCATTAATGATTTTCATGAAATCATTCTCTATTGCTGCTAGCTTTTGCTTGCTGTCTTCTAACGATGGACTATTAATGCCGAAATAAAATTTAATTTTTGGCTCTGTTCCCGATGGACGCATACAAATCCATGTTTCATCCTCAAAAATATACTTAATGACATTTGATTTTGGCAAACGAATGACCTGTTCTTGCCCATCACTTTCTTTTCGAATCCCAGATAGGTAGTCTTCGACAGCAACTACCTTTAATTCCCCAAGCTGTTTAAGAGGGGTCTCACGGAATGAAGCTAGCGTTTGCTTAATAAGCTCAGCTCCCTCTTTTCCTTTTAACGTCAAAGAACGAAGTCCTTCAAGATAGCAGCCATATTGTTTATAGATCGCTATTAAGGCATCATATAAGGACATTCCCCTTTTTTTGTAAAAAGCGGCTGCCTCCGCTGCTAATGCGGCGGCTTGCACAGCATCCTTATCTCTGGCAAAATCACCAATTAAATACCCATAGCTTTCTTCATACCCAAACAAAAAGGTGTATTCACCAGTTTCATCATACTCTTTCATTTTCTCAGCAATAAATTTAAAACCAGTTAAAACATCTACAGTGTCCACTCCAAAGGAAGCGGCAATTTTTCTTCCTAATTCAGAGGTAACAATTGTTTTGAGGACCACTCCTTTTTTTGGAAGAGCATTTTTTTCTTTTTTCTGTGTCAAAAGATAATGCAGCAGCAGCGCCCCTGTTTGATTTCCTGTCAGCAGAACATATTCCCCACTTTGATCTTTTACAGCAATCCCCAATCTATCTGCATCAGGATCTGTTGCAATTAACAAATCTGCATTGGATTCTTTCCCAGCTTTTATAGCGAGTTTGAAGGCGGATTTCTCCTCTGGGTTTGGGCTTTCTACCGTAGAAAACTCTGGGTCTGGGAGCTCCTGCTCTTTAACAATTTTTACATTCTGATAATTTAAAGCCTGAAACGCAGCCCTTACAGGCTTGTTCGCAGTTCCATGCAATGGAGTAAAGACGATTGAAAGGTCCACCTCCGCACTAAGAGTTGGATTTTCTGAAATCGTTACAAGCTTCTCTATGTACTTGCTGTCAACTTCTTCCCCGATCATTTTAATCAAGCCTTGCTCTTTCAGCACGTCTTCTTCATCAACATCAATCAGGAGCTCATTTTCAATTTCATTCACTTTGGAAATCACAAGATCGGCAATCGATGGCGGCAGCTGGGCTCCATCTGATGCATATACTTTATAGCCATTATATTCAGGCGGATTATGGCTTGCCGTGATAACAATTCCCGAAAAAGCTTGCAAATAGCGTACTGCAAAAGATAGCTCAGGAGTCGGTCTAAGTTCATCGAATACATACGTCTGAATCCCTCTTGTCGCTAACGTTTTTGCTGCTTCCATTGCGAATTCAAAAGACATATGCCGTGAATCATAGGCAATGACAACCCCCCGTTTCATAGCATTGGTTCCTGATTCTTCAATGTACGCTGCTAGCCCAGCAGAAGCTTTTCTCACTGTGTAAATATTCATCCTGTTCGTACCGGCTCCGATTTCCCCACGCATCCCGCCAGTGCCGAATTCTAAATCTTTATAAAAAGCATCCTCAAGCTTTTTTTCATCCATTTGCAGCTTTTGAAGCTCTGACAATAAATCTTTATCCATTTGGTTGTGCATAATCCAGCGCTCAGCTTTCATTTTCCAACTCATATACATCCCTCCAAACTCCTTACATACTTCTTCATATGTTTCTATTTCCCCTGCTTTACATTGTATTCATCTATTCCTTACGATATTATTTGTAACAATGAATGTCAAAACTATGACGAAACTCAGAACAAACAGGGATTTTGTGATAATGTAGATTTACAAAGGCAGAACAGTAGGTCATAATTTTATCGTAATTATCTAATGGAGGAGTACAAGATGGAGAAAACAAGAAAAGATCAAAGGGAAACATGGTTATTTGTTTCATGGGCTGCATCCGTTCTTGCAATGTTTGGAAGCCTCTATTTTTCGGAAATCCGTCAATATGAGCCTTGTATGCTATGCTGGTATCAGCGAATCCTTATGTATCCAATGGTTGTTATTTTAGGCATCGCTATCGTTAAGAAGGATTATCGGATTAGTTTGTATACAATGGTGCTTTCTGCTATTGGAGGCTGCATCTCTCTATACCATTACTCGATCCAGAAGATTTCCTTTCTCGCAGACCATGCGGCATCATGCGGAAGAGTGCCTTGCACTGGACAATATATTAATTGGCTCGGATTTATTACCATCCCATTTTTAGCGCTTATCGCATTTATCATTATTTTCATTTGCAGTTATTTACTTTGGAAAAAATCTAAGGAGGCAGCATAAGTGAAGAAAGTTATCATTTTTTTAGCAGTAATCATTCTTTTATTCGGAGCTGTAGCATTATTAACAAAGATGCAAAATGAAGAAAAGGTTACAGAAGAGAATCCATATGGAAAAGGCAACCTCCATCCCGAAACGATTGCACAGCTGGAAGATCCAAATTATCAAAATTTAATCCTACCTGATCAATTAGAGAAAAAGCTCGATAATAAAGAGGATGTAACAGTTTACTTTTATAGCTCTACTTGCCCTCATTGTAAAAGAACAACTCCTATTGTTGCACCACTGGCAAAGGATATGAATATTGATCTTGTGCAGTTCAATCTGCAGGAATTTGATAATGGCTGGGATCAATATGGGATAATAGAAACACCGACGATTGTTCAATACAAAGCTGGCAAAGAAGTAAATCGTATTACTCAATATCAAGAAAAAGAAGTATTTGAAAAATGGTTTGAAGAAAACTCAAAGTAATCTAAAGTTGAAAGAACGCCTGCAAACATTTTGCAGGCGTTCTTTCAATCAAATTAATAGTTCATTTGCAGCTTTTGTATACATGCTGAGCATATCGTTCTTCATTATTTTCCCATTATAAAAATTGTTAAAGGTAAATGGAAATGTTAAGCCAAAGTCTTGTAAAACACTGACATTTTTATTGAAAATTTTTTCATACCTGTCCTCAAGGTTTTCTGTTTCCAGAATAGAAGAGATGATTTGCAAGCTGACAATCACTTGATAGGCTTCTTTTAATGTGCCGAAATATTCAAAATGTCTAGTTGAAGTATGTAACACATTCAGCTGCTCGAAATCTTTAATATCTTCATCTGGAAAATAATTTGGAAAAATAGTAGTATACATTTTTTTTACAAGCTTCCTGATTTCCTCTTCTTGCTCAGGAGTTGATGCAAATACGATTTTCACCGATAACCCACCTTTATAATCCCATGTAACGAAATTGTAATATACAATAAGAATATCATATCCACTTCTGTTTTTAGGGTGGTAATTAAATCCATGAAATGGTTAAAATACAGATATAACAATAGGATATAACAATCTGTAAAAAATTGGATTAAGTAAAAGGGAGAGCATAATGATACAGACAAAATGTTTTGGTGAATGGTTAGAAATAATCATCCCTTCAAAATGGGAAGGACATTCGATTAATGACCTATTTAGGGATGTATGGCAAGCACCGAAGAAACAAATACATACGATTAGAATGGAAAAGCATGTAAAAATTAATGGAGAAGTTATTAATTGGAATAAGCCACTAAAGGCAGGAGATCGTATTCAGCTTAAGCTCTTTATAGAAGAAGAGTTTGGTGTCATCCCTGCTTATCATGAGGTTGACGTGCTTTATGAGGATGAGCATATGATGGTGTTTAATAAACCGGCAAACATGGATACACACCCGAATTCACCTGAGCAAACAAACACATTGGCAAATGCCGCAGCATTTTATTTACAGGCGAAAGGCGAGCAGAGAAAAATAAAGCATGTACATCGTTTAGATCGTGATACAACCGGAGCCATTCTCTTTGCTAAGCATTCACTTGCTGGAACCATCTTAGATAAAATGCTTGAAGAACGGTCGATTAAGCGAACATACGCAGCACTCGTCCACGGCCGAATAAACAAGAAAAAAGGAACCATTCAGGAACCAATTGGACGGGACCGTCATCATCCTACTAGAAGGCGTGTATCTGCATCAGGACTGCCCGCTATTACCCATTATGAGCTGCTCGAATACAGTCTCATGCAGGATTTTTCCCTCATTCACTGTCAGCTTGATACAGGAAGAACACATCAAATTCGGGTTCATTTAAGCTCTATCGGACATCCAATAGTAGGCGATCAGCTATATGGGGGGGAACCCTTATTCGAAAGACAAGCGCTGCATGCAAGAAAGCTTGTCATTCCTCATCCATTTACAGATGAAAGAATCGTTGTAGAGGATTCACTACCGCTGCCTTTCCAGCATTTATTAAAAAAATAGAAGCCTTCCTATCGGAAGGCTTCTACTTGTATTAATCAGTTGATTTTCTAAATGCTCTCATTACTAAGCTTAGTATGAATACAAGCAGGACCGCACCTATTAGTGCAGGGATAATTGCAAAATCTGCAATGACAGGACCCCAATTCCCTAAAATTAAAGACCCAAGCCATGCTCCAACAAATCCCGCAATAATATTTCCAAATACACCACCTGGAATATCTCTTCCTACAACCATTCCAGCGATCCAGCCGATAATTCCGCCTATAATTAATGCCCACAAAAAGGTAAACATTCTATCACTCCTTGCTGTTTTATCGTAGTTTTCGTTTTTTTTCTCTTTTTATTACAAAACAGCTAAGGAATATTATGGGAAAAATCCTATATAGAAAAATTAGAATGCTAAAAGCGATTGCTTTCAAGCAATCGCTATCTATATAAACGGCAATTTGCCGGAATTATTATAGGAATAATATTAATTTTTACCCCCTTCAAAATTGTCCTAAACAAATGGATAAACATTAACATTAAAACAAAAAACCTATGGAACCCCTCTAGATATTTTCAATGGGCTCCATAGGCATATGAATTCAATTATTAGTTGCTTGGAATTTCGGGCTTTTCAACCTCAGGCAATTCTCCGCTCATGCTTTCAAGGAATGCAATAAGTGAACTGATTTCCTTTTCTGTTAAATTAAGCGTTTTCATCTGAACGCTTTTATTCGCATGATCCCCGCCGCCTTCATTATAGTACATAATGACATCCTTCAATGATTCAAGACTTCCATCGTGCATATATGGTGCAGTATAGGCAACTCCTCTTAATCCAGGTGTACGGAATTTGCCTTTGTCATCTTCATTTCCCGTTACTGCAAAGCGTCCATCATCCCCGCTCATTCCTAAATTATGATAATTATAATCAGATAAAAGCGGACCTGCGTGACAAGAAATACAGCCTGCTTTGCCAGCAAATAATTTCATTCCCTCTTTAGCATCCAAACTAATTGCATCCTCTTCCCCTTGAAGATAGCGATCAAATGCTGTATCAGCTATGACGATTGTTCTTTCAAATGCAGCGATTGCTTTTGCAATATTGTCAGCAGATATCTTATCATTAAAGACCGTATTAAATTGTTCTACATATGTAGGAACTCCATTTAGTTCAATAACCAGCTCATCTAAATTTTGATTCATTTCGACTTCCGATTGGATCGGTCCTAATGCTTGTTCCTCTAAGCTTCCTGCTCGTCCATCCCAGAAGTTTGTTGGATAATATCCAGAATTAATGATGGTCGGACTATTCCGCGGACCATTAAAGCCTTCAAAGCCAATAAATTTTTCCATTCCATCTCCATAGCCCGCACCAGGTGCATGACAGGACATACAGCTTTGAACATTATTCCCGGACAGGCGAGGATCGAAATATAACGTTTTTCCTAATTCTATTTTTTCTTCAGTCATTGGATTTTCAGCTGGAACAGGAATTTCTCCTAATGGTTCAAATTTAGCCTTAGCCTCTTCAAGCTCTTGATCAATGACATTTTCTTCTACAGGTTCATTCGCATTTTTGTCAGCAGGAGCGGCTGCATCCTCTTTGGCACCGCATGCACCGAGAATTGATAGTACAATAATTAACATGATCCCTATTCCCATTCTTCTCATAAATAGCTCCCCCTATTTATTTATTAGATTCAGTGGAAGCTATGGAAAGCACATCCATTTCTTCCATTCATCTTTAAAGTGATTATATAATTAAACTTATTCTTATTTACGTATCATTTTCGAAAAGTTTGTGACATTAATCACAAAGTAACTTTAACTTAGTTCGTATATTGGAAACATATTTAAAGAAAAATAATCGCATAATAAAAGATAATCATGATTTTTTAATACTTTTTTCAACTTTTTTAGGCATATAACTATCTAATTCGCCTTTTTTCGTATAAAATTATTTCGTTTGGATGATATTTTTTCATGGGGGTAAAAAAATGGCTTTTAAGAAGAAAGACAAATTTAACACATTACTTAGCAGTATCGCACTAAATGTGAAAGAAGGAGCAAATTATTTTGCAGACTATAAACTAAAAAATGTCAGTGACCTTAAAATTTTCTCAGAAACAATGAAGGATTATGAATCAAAGGGGGATTCATATGTTCATGAGGTTATTAAAGAATTAAATAATGCCTTCATTACACCAATTGAACGTGAAGACATTCTTGCACTAGCTATGAGCTTGGATGATGTCATTGATGGGATCGAGCATTGTGCGGCACTATTTGAAATGTATTCAATCACACAGGCAGATGACTTTATGCTTAAATTTGTTGATGCCATTAAACATTGTGCCGATGAAATTGAAAAATCAATTGAACTTCTATCAAATAAAAAGCTGCAGCAAATCCGCGAACATGCAATCAAAATTAAAGATTATGAATCAAAATGTGATGGCGTGCTGAGACAATCAATCAAACATCTCTTTTCCGTTGAGAAAGATCCTGTACGTATAATTCAATTTAAAGAAATTTACGAAAATCTTGAAGAAATTGCTGACAGCTGTCAAAGTGTTGCAAATACTTTAGAAACCATAATTATGAAAAATGCGTAAGGAGTCTTAGCAAATGGATGGATTTTTAATACTGACAATTTTAATTGTAGTCATGGCTTTAGCTTTTGATTTTATCAATGGTTTCCACGATACTGCCAATGCTATTGCAACATCTGTCTCAACAAAAGCACTAAAGCCCAGACATGCAATTATTTTAGCAGCAGTAATGAACTTTGTTGGTGCAATGACCTTTACAGGCGTTGCAAAAACAATTACGAAAGATATCGTTGATCCATTTACATTAGAAAATGGGTCACTCGTCATTTTAGCTGCTCTTATATCAGCGGTTTTCTGGAATTTACTTACTTGGTATTATGGCATCCCAAGCAGTTCTTCTCATGCACTCATCGGTTCAATTGCCGGTGCTGCAATTGCCGCTGCTGGCTTTGCCTCCCTTAACTACAAAGGATTTTTGAAGATTATTCAGGCACTTATTTTTTCACCATTAATTGCCTTTGCAGTTGGATTTATCGTCTACAGTATTTTTAAAGTTGTCTTTAAAAATAATAATTTAACAAAAACAAATCGAAACTTCCGTATTTTTCAAATTTTCACCGCTGCCCTGCAATCGTATACTCACGGAACAAATGATGCGCAAAAAGCAATGGGAATTATAACAATGGCTTTAATTGCCAATAATTACGTAACGAGTACGGATATTCCTTTTTGGGTGCAATTTTCCTGTGCTTTAGCTATGGGGCTTGGAACATCTGTTGGCGGATGGAAAATTATCAAAACAGTCGGCGGGAAAATCATGAAAATTAGACCTGTTAATGGAGTTGCGGCAGATATAACTGGTGCCATGATTATATTCGGCTCCACTTTAATTCACTTGCCAGTTAGTACAACTCATGTTATTTCCTCTTCCATTCTTGGTGTTGGTTCAGCTCATCGCCTTAAGGGTGTAAAATGGGGAACCGCCAAAAGAATGCTTATCACATGGGTCATTACATTGCCTATTTCCGCTACAATTGCTGGACTTGTTTATCTTTTATTGAATGCAATATTTTAAGCTGTATGGGGATGGCCACTTGGCCATCTTTTTTATGTCCAAATTTTTCAATGGAATGATTTTCGTACAATCTATAGATAATAGTAAATAAGGACTTGTAATCCATTCTAATAACGAATATTATATAAATTGTGCTTTTTAATGTTCGTATTTGGAGGAACTATCATGTTTAAATTAAAAGAGAATCAAACAAATGTCAAAACGGAGGTTCTTGCTGGGATAACAACCTTTTTAACCATGGTTTATATCGTCGTTGTTAATCCGGTTATCTTATCCGATGCAGGAGTTCCCTTTGAACAAGTATTTACAGCCACAATTGTTGCTGCAGTCGTTGGGACACTTTGGATGGCCCTTTTCGCAAATTATCCGATAGCCATTGCTCCTGGAATGGGCTTAAATGCATATTTCGCTTATTCAGTCGTTGGCACACACGGAAATATAGATTATCAAACTGCCTTTGCAGCTGTTTTTATCGCAGGTATTATTTTCATTATTTTGTCTTTAACGCCTTTTCGCTCAAAGCTTATTGAAGCCATTCCAGATAATTTAAAACACGGAATTACTTCAGGGATTGGTTTATTCATTGCTTTTATTGGCTTACGCCAAACAGGAATTATTACAAGCCATCCGTCGAATCTTGTCGCACTTGGAGATTTACATCAACCATCTGCTATCTTAGCTTTGATTGGACTAACTGTTACATTAATTTTAATGGTTTTAGGCGTAAATGGTGCTTTGTTCTTTGGAATGATTGTCACTGGTCTAATCGCTTTCTTTACAGGTCAGCTATCTTTTGATCAGGGCTTTCTATCATTGCCCTCTCTTCCTGAAGGTCTAATGGTTCTAAATCCTATTCAAGCCATTGGTGATGTTATTCAGCACAGCCTTTATGCCGTTGTATTCTCCTTCTTGCTCGTTACGATTTTCGATACAACTGGAACAATGGTAGGAGTTGCGCAGCAGGCTGGTTTAATGAAGGGGAAGACAATGCCAAGAGCCAGAGAAGCTTTACTGTCTGATTCAATTGGAACAACCGTTGGTGCCATGTTTGGAACTAGCCCAACATCCGCTTTCGTGGAATCATCAGCAGGTGTTGCTGCTGGAGGAAGAACAGGGTTAACATCTCTAACCGTTGCTATATTATTCATCGTTTCTGCCTTTTTTGGCCCGTTAGTAAGTGCCGTGTCTGGTCTTTCCGCCATCACAGCTCCTGCCCTAATCATTGTAGGAAGCTTAATGATGGGAAGTATTGCGCAAATTAAGTGGAGCGAGCTTGACGAAGCGTTTCCTGCATTCCTCATTATCTTAAGCATGCCGTTAACATCGAGCATTGCAACAGGAATTGCACTAGGGTTTATTTCTTACCCAATTATGAAAGTATTTAAAGGAAAATGGCGCGACGTTCACCCGCTTGTTTATATTTTTGCTGTTTTATTCTTCTATCAGCTGGCATTTTTACCTCATTAAATAGAATAGCGGAAGCACCTTGGTCAACACCGAACACTCGCAGAAGGGTCGCTGCTTGTCATAGGAGGGAACCTGAAGCTTGTAGGCGCTAGGCATCTTCCGCTATACAATAATTTAATTCCAAAGTAATACTTTCTTATCATTTTAGTAAGAGGTTAAGCAAAAGCATCTACTTTGTTTAACCTTTTATCTATATCTTTCCTCCTAAATTATATTACAAAAATTCCTCTGTATACTTTCCCATTATTTTATAAATAATAATATTTGATGAATTGCTAATTTATTAAGTTTTACCACTTTTTTTGATTCTATTGCCACAAAATTATCATTACTTTACAATAATAAAGTTGACTATAAATTTTAAATATTGGAGGCATAGAAAATGGATGCAGCAGTAGACAATAAAGCCAGAAAAAAGCATCCCCCTGGTTTGTACTTATTATTCTTAACAGAAATGTGGGAGCGCTTTAGTTATTATGGAATGAGAGCCATCCTCGTTCTTTACTTAACTACCTCTTTTGTAAGCGGCGGACTTGGGTTTAGTGATAGTTATGCAATGATGTTATACGGATTTTTCACTGGTGCCGTTTACATCACCCCAATGGTCGGCGGATATTTATCTGACCGCTTCTTAGGTCAGCGTCGTGCAATTACCATCGGCGGTATCACGATGGCTGCAGGTAACATCGTTTTATTCGCACACCAAAGTGCAGGAGCATTATACTTAGGTTTGATTTTGTTAATTATTGGAAACGGTTTCTTTAAACCAAATATTTCAACGATTGTTGGAGAATTGTATGAAAATAATGATCCACGCAGAGATGCTGCCTTTACCATTTTCTATATGGGTATTAACGTTGGGGCATTTTTCTCACCACTTTTAATCGGTTATTTATACAATGATCTATTTAAAACAACAACTTTAGATGGAATCATTCAATATGGATTTAAATATGGATTTTTAGCAGCTGCAATTGGGATGGTTATTGGTCAATTAATCTTTAATCTCCTTGGTAACCGCTATCTTGGAGATATCGGGAAAAAGCCAACTGGAGCACCTGATCGATCAGTGGATGCCCATGCTAAAAACAAACCACTTACAAAGAAAGAAAAACAAAGAACAACTGTTATCATTATCTTAACTTGTTTTGTTATTTTCTTCTGGGCGGGTTTTGAACAAGCCGGAAGTTCATTAACTCTTTATACAGAACGATTTGTTGACAGACAGATTTTTGGCTGGGAAGTTCCAACAGCATGGTTCCAATCAGTAAACCCAGTATTTATTGTTATTTTAGCACCTCTATTCTCTTTGCTTTGGGTTAAGCTTGCTTCTTCTAAACGCGGAGACATTAAAGTTCCTTCAAAAATGGGAATTGGGATGGTCCTTCTTGGTCTTGGATACATGATCCTTTTAATTGCGGTTATGAAGACTGGAAGCGATGAAGCTAACATTCAAGTAAAAGCAAATATCATGTTTATCGTCTTAACATATCTCATGCATACAATGGGTGAGTTAATGCTTTCACCTGTCGGACTGTCACTAGTTAGCAGAATTGCTCCTGTAAAGCTTGCTTCCCTATTAATGGGTGTTTGGCTTGCAGCTTCAGGTATAGCAAATATTTTAGCAGGACAGCTTGCTGCATTTACACAAACTCTTGGTTACTTTGAAATTTTCGGACTAATCGGTCTAATGGCGATTGTCTTAGGTTTTATTCTCCTTTCGTTCTCAAGGAAACTTGTGCAAATGATGGATTAATTCAAAAAAATCGGCAGATGCTAAGCATCAGCCGATTTTTTTGTTTTATGCTTCTGCTTCAAGTTTTTCATTCATATCATTATACACACTGGTATCGATCTCTCCAGTTATCCTGCTTGTTAGGATCCCTGATGTCATAGAGCCGCTGACATTCACTGCCGTACGCCCCATATCTATCAGCGGCTCAATTGAGATGAGCAAGCCTGCTAAAGCAACGGGCAGATTTAATGCTGATAACACTAATATTGCTGCAAAGGTAGCCCCTCCCCCAACACCAGCCACGCCAAATGAGCTGACAGCAACAATGGCAATGACAGTGATGATAAAGGATGGTGTTAATGGATTAACCCCTACTGTTGGAGCAATCATTACAGCCAGCATCGCTGGATAGATGCCTGCACAGCCATTCTGTCCAATTGATAGCCCGAACGAACCAGAAAAGTTTGCAATCCCCTCAGGCACCCCAAGAGACTTTTGTGTTTTAATATTTAAAGGAAGAGCACCGGCACTTGTTCGAGAGGTAAAAGCAAAGGCTAGAACAGGAAAGGACTTTTTCATATATGTGACTGGGTTTAGTCCAGCAAATGTAAGCAGTAATAAATGAATTAAGAACATAACAGCAAGTGCAACATATGAAGCAAGCACAAATTTCCCCAGCTTTAGTATCGAATCGACATCACTCATTGCAACCGTTCTTGTCATAATCGCGAGTACACCATATGGGGTTAAGCGCAAAATAAGAATGACTACCCGCATAACTACTGCATAAATAGCATCCACAATTTTCTCGAAAAGCTCAGCATGCTCTGCTGACTTCCTTCTAACCCCAAGATAAGCGATTCCTAAAAATGCAGCAAATATGACGACTGCTATCGTAGATGTTGGACGCTGACCTGTAAAATCGAGAAATGGATTGGCTGGAATTAAATCGAGAATTTGCTGTGGAAAGGTTCTTCCTTCTATACTTTGAAAGCTTTGTTCAAGCTGTTCTCCCCTTGCTGACTCCGCCTCACCCTGTGTAATTTCGACTGCTTCAAGATCGAATCCTACTGCTGCTGCAATCCCTACAGCAGCCGCTATCGCCGTTGTACCAACGAGCAGACCGAGTATAAGGGAACTAATCTTTCCAACATTATTACTTACTTTCATTTTTGTAAATGCAGTTAAAATGGAGATAAAAACGAGAGGCATCACAATCATCTGCAGAAACTTTACATAGCCGCCGCCAACTAAATGAATCCATCCTGAGGATTCTGCTACGATTTCAGATGATGATCCGTAGGCAAACTGCAGCCCAAACCCAAATACAATCCCTAATCCTAGCGCTGTAAAAACACGCTTAGAAAAAGAAATATGTTTTTTCTGCATGTAGAATAAACCAATAAGAAGAATGATCAAGATGGCAATATTCAATAAAACAAACCATGTTGTCACACTAAACCCCCCTTAAAAATTTTTAATAGGTTGTTTAAATTGTGTATCCGCATCAATCTAGTAGGAATTATCCCGCCTCTACCCTCCCTTCTATTTACGGTTTATAGGATATATGCGTATTTGAAAAAGATTATTCCAATTATTATCATGCGAATTAATTGACCATTACTGACCATTTGAGTATGATAAAAAGAGAGAAGAAAATTGTCGATAAAAAATCTTTGATAAGACTTTTTTTAATCTCATGTTTATTTTACAATTAAAAGGATATATTTTTTATAGGATTCCTTTACTAATCATGGATGGGATGGTGTTAAGATGGCAGAAAATAAAAAAGACAAGAACGTAAAAAAGGACTTAAACATTGGTACGAATGTTTCATTAACCGGCCTTGTAACTGCTGTATTTGACAACATGGTCCATGTCCAAATAGGTGCTAAAATTGTTACCGTAAATATAAAGGATTTATATGCTGGACTGAACCATTCTATTAGCACACCAAATTGACATTTCATAGTACAGGAGGAGCAGTAATTACTGCTCCTCCTGTTTGTTTAATGAATCTTTTTTACGAGAGGGAGGTTGTTTTTTCCGTACAGCTTTCCATTGCTGACAAAACAGCTGCCCTGAACCCCGTTTTCTCAAGCGCCGCCACCGCTTCAATGGTAGCGCCGCCTGGCGTACAAACCTCGTCCTTTAGCTCACCAGGATGCTTCCCTGTCTCTAAAACCATTTTTGCCGCTCCTAGAACAGCCTGGGCAGCTAAATGATAAGATTGTTCTCTTGTTAACCCATTCTTTACCCCGCCATCAGCTAATGCCTCGATAAACATGTAAACATAGGCTGGAGCGGAACCGCTAATTGCTGGAATCGCATTCATTAATTTTTCCTCAATGACTTCAACCTTTCCAAAGCTTGAAAAAATATGAATTACTTCCTCTAGTTCTTCTTTTGTTACATCCTCATTTGCACATATGGCACTCATCCCTTCTCCAACTAAAGAAGGGGTATTAGGCATGGAGCGGATCGCTTTTATTTGCTGATGAAAGGCCTCCTCAAGAAATTGCAGGCTTATCCCTGCAGCAATCGTAATGATGATCGCATCTTTCTTTATTGAATGCTTTATTTCTTCGATGATTTGAGCATGTAAATTTGGCTTTATCGCCAAAAATAAAACATCGGCTTGTTCAGCAACTAGCCTATTATTTGCAGTAGCTTGAATCTGAAATTTAGCTGCTGCTTGATCAATTGTTTCCTGTGACCGGGCACTGGCAATGATTTGCTGGGAATGAACAGTATTTGATCGGAGAATACCGCCAATCATTGCCTGCGCCATTTTGCCGCATCCGATAAAACCAATTATTCTTTTCAAAATAAACACTTCCTATTTCTAAGGTGATTAGACCTTTTAAATGATCTCAATAAAATGCTTTAGAATTCGAGCGGTTAGTCCCCAAATGACTTTATCTTCATAGAAATAAAAGCACTCATCCATCTTTCTTGTCTGCCAATTATAATTTTCCCCGCCAGGAATTTGATTCAGCGGAAAATCCTTTTCGGGCATTACTTTAAATTCCACCTGAAAAATCTCAGGCTTGTAATCCTTTAAAAAGGAGAGCGGAACAGTAAAAACCCTATCTACTTCACTTGGATTTGGCCGAATATCCTCAGGACGTTCGATAAAGCCGGCAAATGGGTAAATAATGGTACCAAAAGGAGAAATCATATAATCTAGAGGAGAGATATTAACGATACTATTCTCACTGATTCCGAGCTCTTCCGTTGTTTCCCGAACAGCAGTGCGCTGCTCATTTTCATCAGAAGGTTCCATTCTTCCTCCAGGAAAACAGACCTCTCCCGGCTGCCTTCTAAGCTTATTGGAACGTATTTCAAATAAAACATGTAATTCATTATTACTTTGAATGAGAGGCAGTAATACGGAGTATTTGGAGAACCTTTCGCTTCCTAAAATCTCCGGCTTCCGGTTCTTAAGTTTATTAACTATTTCTTGAATGTTCAACTTCTCACCCCGAGTCTTCAATACTTTTTTCCCATTATAATACGGATAGGACTGAAAAACGAAATAATGGACCAGACAATCAATTTGTCTGGCCGCACTAAATATTAATTATTTTGTTTTTTTGCTAAATAATCAATGATTCCCATTGATCCGACACTTAAATCAAGTTTGATAATCTCGGTCATTTCCTGATCTAACGTGTATCCCTTTTCAGATAAAAATGAGTGGATTTCAGCAAATAATTCTTGGAATAAGGCTTCACTTTTTGATTCAAAGGAATCGCCCAGTCTATCTTTCCACACTTTTTCTCCCGATTCCATAAATAGCGGGAGCCATTTGTATACCTGCTCATACACTTGTGAAGGATTGGTTGTCATTCCATAATGGCCAAAATAAATTCGATCAACAGCTAGTGCCTTTATTTTTTCAAGGGAATCGAGCATGGCATCAGGATCAAACTGATTTGGAGAAGTAGATGGCAGATATAATTCAAGTCCCTTCTCAAATAGCTGTGGGTAGAATACTCCAATCGTATCTCCTGTAAAAATCCCATTGCTCATTGAATCATGGATGGAGAAATGATGCTTCGCATGTCCTGGTGTATCAATAAATGTAAGTAGGCGATTCCCCCCAATTTGGAGTGTGTCTCCATCTTCTTTAACAATTAGCCGATTGCTAGGAACAGGCAAAATCGGGTCAAACAGTTCATCAAATTTCTCTCCATATACAGCTCTTGCTCCGAGAATTAATTTTGATGGATCGGCTAAATGACGCATTCCTCGCGGATGAACAATTACGCTTGCATTTGGACAGCTTTCAAGCAATAATCCAACTCCGCCTGCATGGTCAAGATGGACATGAGTGACAATAATATTTTTTATATCCTTTGGATCAATGCCTAATCTTTTAAACCCTTCTAATAAAAAGGGAATGGACGGACTTGCACAAGTCTCAACAATCGTTAATTCCTCTGCATGGAGGACATAACAGCCTGTCCTTCTTTCTTTTCCTAAATCCATTGCATCAATGATTGATATCCCTCTGCCTAAATCCATTGTTGAGCCACCTTTCTAAAATGCTTTTAATTTTTAAGGTAAGAGTTCCGTTTTTTTTGCAATTTCTCTTTTTTATTTGCAAGTTTCCAGGTATTTTTGCAACTTTTCTTTTTTATTTGCAAGTTTCCAGGTATTTTTGCAAGTTTCCAGATATTTTTGCAACTTCTTTTTTTATTTGCAAGTTTCTAGATATTTTTGCAACTTTCCTTTTTTATTTGCAAGTTTCCAGATATTTTTGCAACTTCTTTTTTTATTTGCAAGTTTCCAGATATTTTTGCAACTTCACTTTTTTATTTGCAAGTTTCTAGATATTTTTGCAACTTTCCTTTTTTATTGCAAGTTTCTAATTATTTTTGCAACTCCACTTCTTTATTTGCAAGTTTCCAGGTATTTTTGCAAATTACTCTTCCTCTGCTTTTCTTAAAACAGCTCGTACAGGACTTCCGTCTGCTTCTGTGAGAGGTAAAGGAAGAGCCGCTAGTTCATAGCTTCCCGGAGCAATATCATCCAGAACAAGTCCTTCCAAAATATGCAATCCATGACGGGTAAGCTCATGATGAGCAGGCAATTCTTTACTGTCGAGCATATCGACAGATGGAAGGTCAAGCCCAATTAGCTTTACTCCTTGTTCCGCTAAATAGGAAGCTACTTCTGGTTCAATATGCGGAATTGTATTAGGAAAGGCTGACCGATTCTTCCATGCACCTGTATAAATTAACAGACGAGTCACATTGGATAAATCATGGCTGCGCAAATCCTCAACACAGATACTTTCCCTGTCGGTCAGATGGATCACTTTAGCAGGACCGATATATAAATTAATATCCAGCTCGATTACCCGTTTCCCTTCATTATCAAAATGAAACGGTGCATCAATATGTGTTCCTGTATGTGCACTCATCGTTAATTGACCTACATTTACTGACCCGCTTTCCTCCATGCTCCAGCTGACCTGATACGAAAAAGGTGTATCTCCTGGCCATACAGGAATTTTATTATGTAAAGGCTGTGAAACATCCATCCACTTATTCATTATACTCTCCTCCATTATAGCTTTGTTCGCAAACTCCATAATTCAGGGAAAAATCGATAATCAACCACTTTTTTTAAATAGGTCACACCTGATGAGCCTCCCGTGCCTTTTTTATGCCCAATAATTCTTTCTACCGTACTCATATGCTGGAACCGCCATAGCTGCTGCTGACTGCCAATATCTACGAGCTTCTCAGCTAATTCGTATAAATCCCAATAACGGTTGACATCCTGATAGACAGCAAGCCAAGCTTCCTCGACACTAGTATTCGGTTCATAGTTTTTAGACCAATCTCGATTAAGAACGGAATCATCGATCGAAAAACCCCGGGCAGCAAGAGCATAGATGGACGCATCATATATGCTTGGTTCATTTAGAGCTTTTTTCAAGGTTTCATAAAGCTCCTTCTCGTGCTGATAGACGGCTATGGTGTGGGTATTTTTTTGTCCAAGCGCAAATTCAATTAAACGGTTTTGATAAGACTGAAAGCCTGATGAATGTCCAAGTTTATCACGGAATTCCAAGTATTCAGCTGGCGTCAAGGTTGCTAAAACACTCCAGGATTGGATTAATTGCTGCTGAATTCTAGACACCCGTGACAGCATTTTAAAAGAAGGCTCTAAATCATTTTGCCTAATGCATTTTATTGCAGCGGAAAGCTCATGGATAATGAGCTTCATCCATAGCTCACTCGTTTGATGGATAATGATGAATAGCATTTCATCATGATGATCTGACAGACGCTGCTGACTTGATAATATTTTATCAAGCTGTAAATAATCGCCGTAGGACATCTCTTTATGAAAATCAGTTAATATTTCTTTTTCCATACTTAGCTCAGTGTTATTCTCATTATTTTCGCCCATTAATAAAGCCTCCCCTATGCTACAACATTCCGATCATTAGAAAACTTTTCATACTGTCTCTCTCTCATAATTGTTTTAAGCATTTGAACAACCTTCCATACTTCTTCATATGTATTATACAAAGGGATCGGAGCAAGACGAATAATATTCGGTGCTCGAAAGTCAGGAATAACCCCATTTGCCTTTAATGCTTTACAAATCCTTGCAGCTTCTTTATGTTCAAGGCTGATATGACCCCCGCGGGACTTTTCATCACTTGGATTTCCAATGGTAAATTCCATTCCATCTAATTCATGTTTGATCAAATCCATGAAATATGTTGTTAATTGAAGTGATTTCTCCCTGATTTTTTTGATACCTGCTTCATGAAAAATTTCTAGTGAGCCTAGTAAAGGTGCAAGACTTAAAATATGGGGGGTGCCTATTTGGTAAGCGCCGGCAGTTTCAGCTGGAGTAAGTGCATGCTCCATATCAAATTGTCTTTCTTTTTTCGACCCGAACCATCCTGCAAGACCCGGAACTGTACCGAAATGCTTCCTATTGACATACATGCTCCCAACGCTGCCTGGTCCTCCATTCAAATACTTGTAATTGCACCAAAAGGCAAAATCAATCTCCCATTTGCTAAAATGATGGGGAATAGCACCAACAGAATGGCAGCCATCAAAACCTATTAAAATTCCCCTCGCATGTGCTTCTTCTGTTAATCGCCTTATATCTATAATTTGTCCGCTCCGGTATAGAACGGTCGGCAAAATGATTAAAGCAATTTCGTCTGTCATTTGCGCAATGATATCATCCTCATGCAAATAACGGCCATCACGGCTTTTTACACGCAAAAGATGTGTCTCCGGATTAAATCCTTTTAACCGCAGCTGGCTTTGAAGCGCATATATATCCGACGGAAAAGTCAGTTCATCCGCTAAAATTTTTGTCCTTTTTCCTTCTGGCTTAAAGAAGGTAGCAACGAGCTGATGGAGGTTCACTGTTGTTGACCCAGTGACAATGACTTCTTCTGGAGAAGCGCCTACTAGAGATGCACTCATTTCAGCTGCTTGCTCTGACAAATAAAACCACGGGTGCTTTCCCTCTGTCCACCCATCTATGCCTAACTCCCTCCAATCACCAAGCACCTCAAATAGAGTCTGTTCTGCCCTTTTTGATAGCAAGCCTAGTGAATTGCCATCCATATAAATAGAGTTTTGCTTTATGTAGAACTCCTTGCGAAAATCGGCGAGCGTATCTTGCTTATCCAGACTTTGAGCAAATTCGAATGTTGGCTGAAACAAATATGAATGCATTGTAATCCTCCTCATTGAATCTATTTATCTTCGCTTTTCGTGCATATATTTCATCCATTTATTGAGCTTCATACTCGTAACGATAAAGCTGATCATTGAGAAAGCAGCCATGCCTAATGAAAGCTTTAAAAGAACGGGATTCGATAGAGAGATTCCCGCACCGCTGCCTATTAATCCTAGAAGCAGCAATTGAAAAGATTGCTTTTTCCGATTTTCATAGATTGTAAATTGGAATTGTCTTCTTTGTTCCGTTTCCTTTAGCTGTTCCATTTTTTGTGGTGCCTTTAAAAACTCGTTAACAGAATGGAAAATTTTGAATGCCGGCTGAGACTGGATCACCTGCCAAATAAACGACCATTTATTCCCTTGTCCTTTCAGCCAATCAATAAACACAGGCTTACCTAAATCTATCATCTCTTCTTCTGGAGCAAGATTGATGACAAGCCCTTCAATGGTGATAAAAGAACGGCCAAGAAATACAAATCGGGTTGGAACCTGAATGGGAAGTGCCTGAATCATATCATTCAATTCCAGCTTTAAGGCAAGCAGGTCCATTTCTTTTAACTGTGAAGGCTGAAAGGACATCCATTCAGCCAGTATTTTTTCAATCGTTCTTGTATCTGCCTCAGGAAGCAAAAATCCTAAACGGGATAAGCAATCCACTGCCTTCGGATAATTTTTTGCCAGGAAGCATTCTATTAAACCTTGAAAAGCCGCCGCATCATTCTTTGAAATTTCGCCCGCCATACCGAAGTCTAGTAATATGATTTTCCCATCCTTTGATACAAGTACATTTCCCTGATGAGGGTCAGCATGAAAGATTCCCGGCTCAAGCCATTGCGGCAGAAAAACCTTAATGAGCCGCTGGGCCAATTCTTTGCGTGACACGGTTATCTGTTCAATCGCCTTATGATCTGTTAATCTCACACCTTCCACCCACTCCATCACCAGCACTTTTGACGTGCAGAGCTCTGAATAGGCTGAAGGGATTTTAACAATATCACTTTCCTTAAATTTATTTTTAAAATAAAGAAGGGTCTCCTTTTCCTTTGAGAAATCAAGCTCTCGTTCGATTACATGCTTCAGCTCGGAAAATAACACCTTAAAATTAATAAATCCCTTTGGCAGCGGAACAAAATAATTGGCAAACCAAATCACCACTCTCAATGTCCGGAAATCCGTTTGGACAATCGATTGAATATGCGGACGCTGTACTTTAATAGCTACCTTCGTTCCATTAAGGAGCGTGCCTTTATATACTTCTCCAATAGAGGCGGATGCAATCGCTTCTTTTTGAATCGAATGCAGCTTTTCTGAAATTTGGCTGCCCCATTCCGTTTCAAGAATCTCTTGAATCTCACTCCATTTAGAGGGGGGAACCTTGTCTGTAAGATCTTCTATTTCACTTATGAATGCTTTCGGCAGAAGGTCTGCTCGAGTACTAATGATTTGCCCAATTTTTATAAGCAGTCCTTCTAATTCAAAAAGCGTCCTCCTTACTCTTTTTCCGATTTTCCCCCACAGCTTTTCCCATTCAGCATCAGGTTTTTTAATCATCTTATACCAGTAAATCTGAACAAAAATGACAAAGAACAAGGATAGGACCTTACCCATCCGGTACATTTTATTATTCTTTTTCATATTGGATCCTCTCATTTCACATGAACTGCATCTATTGTACAGTTCAACAAAAAGGTGCGGTACTCCTTCTAAGACATAGAACTTGTTATTTTCGAAGCATAAAAATAGCCCCAAAAGTGATTCCTTTTAGGGCAATTCTTCTCTTATGCATACATCTTATCCTCTTGTTCCTTCTTGAAGAAGCTCTTCATCGCATGGAATACGTCAACTTTTTGCTTCAAAATATAGTAGCGGAAATCTTCATGCTTGATGTTTTTGTATGCTGACATGAGGGTGGAGTGGCGGTTGTATTGGTTTACCTCCCCATATCCAAACATATTCGATACTTTCATCAGCTCCTCAACAAGCTTTACACAGCGTGCATTGTCTGATGTTAAGTTATCACCGTCTGAGAAATGGAAGGGGTAAATATTATATTTCTGAGGGTTGTATTTTGCATCAATGAGCTCGAGGGATTTTCGGTAGGCAGATGAACAGATTGTTCCACCACTTTCTCCCTTTGAAAAGAAATCTTCCTCTGATACGACTTTAGCTTCCGTATGGTGGGCGATAAATTCAATTTCAACTGTTTCATATTTTGTTCGTAAAAATCTAGTCATCCAGAAGAAGAAGCTTCTAGCCATATATTTTTCCCAGATTCCCATCGAGCCGCTCGTATCCATCATCGCTAGCACAACTGCCTTTGAATCTGGTTTAATAACTTCATTCCATGTTTTAAATTTTAAATCTTCCTGATAAATAGGGTGAAAACTTGGCTTTCCCGTCATGGCATTTCGTTTAAATGCGGTCATCATCGTACGCTTTTTATCGATATTTCCCATTAGACCTGTTTTACGAATATCATTAAACTCAATGTTTTCAACAAGGTTCTCCGCCTGCTCTTTTTTCTTTAGATTAGGCAGCTCCAACTGCTTAAATAATGCTTCTTCAATTTCCATTAAGGATACTTCCGCTTCAAAGTAATCTTCGCCAGGCTGGTCGCCTGCACCTTGCCCTTTTCCAGGTCCCTTTTGGCTAGCTGATCCATCGCGCGCCACGACATCACCAATTTGACTGTCTCCATCTCCTTGACCAACATGTTTGTTTTTATCATAATTATAGCGAATTTTATATTCGTCCAGTGAACGAATCGGGATTTTTACTACTTCTCGACCATTCGACATCACTATACTCTCTTCTGTAATAAGGTCTGGTAAATTATTTCGAATTGCATCCTGTACTTTTTCCTGATGGCGCTGCTGGTCATCATGGCCTTTGCGATGGAGGGACCAATCTTCTTGTGAAATTACAAACTGATGGTTATTAGCATCGGTCATTTTTTTTGCCCTCCTTCTATTAAATTCTTTCGCACACATTGAACTAATCAACATACAATATCGAGAGTGTCAAACTGCAATCATCCATAACTCTAAAATCCCGTTTGCTAATTTCAAACTCATTCAACAAACTCTGGACAACTCTAGTCCATTTAGTGTTTATTACTCTATCCTATGCAAGAGGTCGAAATAATTTACACATAATTTCGATAATGGGGCATTCATATTTATAAGAGGACAAGTTATGGGGAAAAGGAATTCGGGAGATACATATTGATAAGTTGCGACAGCGTGTGCGAATTTGCGACTGCTTCGGACTCGGTCGGATGAATTTCGGGTGGGGCTGTCCGAACTTGCGACTGCTTCGGACTTGGTTGGATGGATTTCGGGTGGGGGTGTCCGAACTTGCGGCTGCTTCGGACTCGATCAAATGGATTTTCGCTGATGCTGTCCGAACTTGCGGCTACTTCGGACTCGATCTGATGGATTTTCGCTGATGCTGTCCGAACTTGCGACTGCTTCGGACTCGATCGGATTGATTTTCGCTGATGTTGTCCGAACTTGCGACTGCTTCGGACTCGATCGGATTGATTTTCGCTGATGTTGTCCGA
>NZ_LT904902.1:733374-899053 GCF_900199725.1 Cytobacillus massiliigabonensis
CTTCGGACTCGATCGGATGGATTTTCGCTGATGCTGTCCGAACTTGCGACTGCTTCGGACTCGATCGGATGGATTTTCGCTGATGTTGTCCGAACTTACAACTACTTCGGACTCGATCGGATGGATTTTCGCTAATGTTGTCCGAACTTGCAACTACTTCGGACTCGATCTGATGATTTTTCGGTGATGTTGTCCGAACTTACAACTACTTCGGACTCGATCTGATGGATTTTCGCTAATGTTGTCCGAACTTGCAACTACTTCGGACTCGATCTGATGATTTTTCGGTGATGTTGTCCGAACTTACAACTACTTCGGACTCGAACAAATGGATTTTCGCTGATGATGTCCGAACTTGCGGCTACTTCGGACTCGATCGGATGGATTTTCGCTGATGCTGTCCGAACTTGCGACTGCTTCGGACTCGATCGGATGGATTTTCGCTGACGCTGTCCGAACTCGTGACTGCTTCGGACTCGGTGAACAGAATTTTGTTTGCAAGTGTCCGAACTCATTGCCAACAACTCCCATTTCATAAAAAAAGTCTTCCAAAATAAGAAGACTTTATTGCTTTTTATCTATATTTGCTTTATTTATATTTTCAATTTCCTTCTGAATCACTTTGATTTGTTCTTCTTTTTCCTTCTGAGTTTTCGTACCATCGCTATTTATCATTGCAATTTGTTTATTTTTCACTGCTATTTGCAGGGCCACATCCTTCAATTCTACTGCTAAGCGGAAAGATTCATTGATTTTCTCTTGTCTCAAATAGCTGTGTGCAGCAAGTTTTTTTGCACGCTTGTCATCTTTTAGCTGCTCACTGAAAATTTTGATTATCCGATCATCTTCTTTTCCAAGCCATGCTTGTTCGATTTGTACAACTGGTGAATCTGATTTCAAGGATAAAAGCGCTTTTTTCGCATCATCTGTATTCAAACTTACTAGCTTTGATGCAATCGCTCCATGTAACTCAGAATCAAGATTTGCTGCCTTGCTTAAGCTTTCCGGTGTATTGAGTTCAACATACTGCTGTGCTAAAACCTTCTTTTCTTCATCTGAAAGATCTCCGGCAGCCTCTAACGCTTTAATCGCTTCTTCACTTTCTCCCGCTAAAATCATTTTATATCCAGCTAAGATTTGCTCCTTGGCTTCCTTTTCATTTTCTGCCTGTTCCAGCTGGCTTTTAAGCTGACTTTTATCTTGGTTGCTTGCAGCGAGTGCAGACGATCCCGGCTTTACCTGAACAAGATAAGTAATTATTGTTCCAGCCAATAATCCAAACACTAGTATTCCTAATGCAGCCCCCCATTTTTGAACAGGTGTCTCTAACTTAATACGTTTATTTTCCACCTTAGTATCTATAGCTGTTGCTTTTTCTGCCTTTGATTGTACGGGTACAGCTGGTGTCGGCTTTTTTATCTTTTTCTCAGGAACTTGCTTCCTTTCCTGCACCTTCATAGAAAGTGCCTGTTCCATTTCAGAAAAAGATTTCGCTTTTGCCAGCTTTTCAATAAATGCGTTTTGAATAGGAATCGTTGTTAAATTCTTTTCAAGCAATTCAAAAAAGGATTTACCAGTAAATAAGGAGAGCAACAAGCATTTCATTTGAAAAATAAATTCTTTTCCATTATCTTGTTCCGGCGGAAGGAGCGCTCGTATACCCCGATGGACAAACTTCACTTCCCCTTCCTCGTTGGAATATATATTATCTGGATGAATATAGGTTGTAAATTGGGTTCCTTGAATTTGCTTGATTTTTAAAATGTTCTTTGCGATCTTTTGCTTCTTTTGTAATGATTCTTGGTTTCTAGCTCTTAAAGGCCGAAACCCAGATGGAAGCTCGTAGCTTAAATAAATCTTTCCTTCGGTCAATTCTTGTTTTATGCATTTGAGAAAAAAGCTGTCCTCTTTTCTTAATTCACTAAGCTGTTCTTCCTCCTGTACATTTGTCATCCCTAATGGAATCTCCATCACTGCTTCATGAGTGTCCTGTAACAAGACTCCATGAGGCAGCTGTATTCGTTCGATCATTTTCATACCTCCTAACTAATGGGACATGGTTCCTGTCCCCATGTCCCTGCCTAAAAGCCGAAATTTAATAATCCGCCGAAGAAATACTTTGAAAATGTTCCGGATGTTAAGGCAATAAAAATGGCAAATACTGCATAGGCGATAAAAATGCCATAAATCGCATCAAACTTTGCCTTTGCTTGCATACGATAAGAAAAGAAAGCCAGGATAAGTGCAATTTGTAATCCGGATAAAATTAGCATTGACACAAAGCTTGTCATCTTTCCTAACCCAGGCAGAGCCAAAATAAAATATAGTACGGATAACGCAGTTGGAATGGTAATTAATGCACCAAATCTCCCTAGTACTTGATGAAAACTTACATCTACCTTTAATAGCCATTTCAAGATCCCAAAGATGACGCCAACAACTACAAATGAAGCAAGTGCGGCATAAATGAAGACGGAGAAAAAGGTCTCAGCAAAGCTAACACTGCTTGCAAAAAAACTAAACATGCCAGCAGTTGATTTTAATTGGAAATAACTTCCTAAAGCATAGAGAAACGAAAGAACAAAAATATTTATATACCCATAAAGAAAATCTTGATTTCCATGACTTAAACCTTTCTGGACCGGCGCCTTCAAATTCTCA
The DNA here is from genome assembly GCF_900199725.1 of Cytobacillus massiliigabonensis. GTDB lineage: Bacteria > Bacillota > Bacilli > Bacillales > Cytobacillaceae > Cytobacillus > Cytobacillus massiliigabonensis. The sequence continues at coordinate 736,036 of NZ_LT904902.1, forward strand.
ATCACAAAGTGCCAATAGTTTTTTGCTGTTTTTTGAACTTTTTCCAAGCTTTCATTTTTCTCTTTATTTTGGTCTTGCTTTTGCTGTGCACCATCTCCCATTGACATATCAATATGAGGCTGTAGCGAAGCGGCAACCTCCATTTCTGTTACCTGTTTTCCGCAAACCATACAAAACTTATCATTATCTATCAGTTCATTCCCACATCCAGCACAATTCATCTTTTGTTCTCTCCCTTCATCGGGACAAGGGGACAGGAACCCTGTCCCACATTCCCTAAATTGGGACGAGGAACCTGTCCCCCTGTCCCTACCCCTGTCCCTAATCGATTAAAATGTAAAAAATGACGCCTAGGAAGAAAAGGATGGAAAGGACATAATTTGTTCGCACCCAGCTTTTTTTCCATGGTGGCACGTTTGTTTTCACGATTTCATCCTTTGCCGAAAGGAGCAGTTCTTTTACTTCAGCGGCAGATTGAATCCGTTCCTCCTGCTTGGTTTTGACTAAAAGCCGTATGCATTTCTTCGTACTCTTGGATAAGAATTTTCGAATAGCTTGGACTGGCTTTTGGGCAATGTACACATACTTTCCGCCTGTCAGCAAGTAATACATGAGCGCGCCAAGGGAGAACAAATCCGTTCTTGTATCTGACTGCTGCTTTTCGAATTGCTCAGGTGCAGCGAAGCCAACGGTCCCAATTTGCAAGGTATCCTTGCCCTTCTCATGCACATACTTTCTTGCTATCCCAAAATCAATCAGCTTCAGTCCGCCGCTTTTGGTCATCATAATATTTGCTGGCTTTAAATCCCGGTAGATTACTGGAGTTGGCTTTAACGTATGCAAATAATGAAGCACATCACATATTTGAATAGCGATATCGACAACATCCTCCTCTTCCAGATGTGATTCATTCTGTTCAAACACTTCAAGCAGCGTCTGCCCTTCAATAAATTCCTGAACTAAGTAAAAATAGCGCTCATCACTTGAGGAGAAAAAATCTGCAATCTTTGGAAGCCCTGGATGATCCAGCTCACTCAAAATTTTTGCTTCCGAGAAAAGCCTTTTGGAGATTTTCTTCTCCATATCACCGACTTTAATTGCCCATAAGCGGTTCGGCTCTTTTATTTCATTCGCTAAGTAGACGACTGACATGCCACCTTCACCGATTGGACGAATAACTTGATAACGATCCTTCAATATCTCGCCACATTCCAAGTGAATATTATGTTTAGCCATTTTTTCTGCCCCACTGTTTATATTTCAAAAATGAAAGAAGCCTCGATTTTTCATGATCTTTGTTTCCTGCTTCCTTTTCAAATATATTTCTTAACAGGATGACCGTAATATTGTCTCTAGTTCCCGAATAGGCAGCGAGCTTAACGAGATAATCCGTCAATGTCTGAAAATTGGTATATTCTTTTTCAAGCCCAAGAATCGTTTCGCTAATTTCCTCATTTGAAAACATCGAATAAAACCCGTCACTGCAAAGCAGGAATAAATCACTAGGCTGATAGAATCCGAGCTGGCTCCATGGATCTACCCCTTTTTCAATCCCGAGGCATTGTGTCAGCACATTGCGTTTTCGGTGCTGCCTTGCCTCTTCCTTCGTTAATCTGCCTTTTTTTATTTCCTGCTCCACCCATGAATGGTCTTCCGTTAATTGTGTCATCTCCACGTCCATTTCCAATGTCTCCGTATGCTGACGTGTAAGTCTCTCCTCTTGACCCTTTGACCGGAAAAAATTTTGGAAGCCTACATTTCCGCCTTTAAATTGGTAAATACGGCTATCGCCTACATGGCAAATCGCATATCTTCCTTTATATAGCATTAAAATAGACAGTGTCGTACCAATTTTTGTCCCAAACCGCAATAATTCCTCATTCATTTTCTTGCATAATTGGGTCATTTCCTTAATCAGCTTTTGCAGCATATCCCTTTTCTTCAGAAACTTCTGGATGTTCTTCTCCCACCACTGATTCAGCCTCTCTATCGCAATTTGACTAGCAGTGTCCCCGCCCTGATAGCCTCCCATTCCATCGGCAATGGCTACCATCGTGAAATCATGGCCATCCCCATCTTCAACGATCTTGCAGAAATAGAAATCTTCATTTTTTCTTTTGACAGGACCTGTATCGGAAGAAATACCTACCTGCCAGTTTTCATTAGAGATCATTCCTCTTTACTCCCACAGGAATCGATATTCGACTTTTCCAATCGAAATGATATCCTCTTCATTTAGGGCATAAATCTTATATGGGACGAGCGTTTCACCATTTAATTTCGTTCCATTGCGAGAGCCTAAATCCTTAACGCCATAGCTGTTATCAATTTGGATAAATTCCAGATGGATACGGGAAACACCCACACTATCCTCCACATAATGAACGGCCTCTTCATTTCTTCCAATCGTATAATGACTTTCAGACAAAGAGATTTTTTCACGTTCACCATCGCGTTCAACTTCTAAATAGGGTTCTAATTTCTGCTGGAAAGAATTGTCCTCTTCTTCACCATCAGCTAGCAATACAGTATCATCATTCTCAACAAGAAGATTTGTATCTAATGAAAAAGAAGGCTGTGGTTCCTGATAGTAATGATTCTCTGTTCTCTCTTTGTTTATTGGCTGTTGAACTGGCTGATTTTGCGAAATATTCGATTCAATATTATATCCTTGCATACTGCTGTTTTGCGGCATCATTGTTCCCGCTGCTCCCACACTGTTGTAATAAGGCTGCTGACCGCCATAAGGAGCATAAGTCGGATGATTCATTCCCTGTCCCATATGCATGTTTTGAACTTGGGGTTCAAGCTGCTGATTGCCAGCAGCTACTTCCTCAATCGCTGTTATTTCTCCATTCGCACGTTTTAAAAATAAGAATATGCCGGCTGCAAGGACAACGATAGAAAGAACCCCGCTCGTATACAGCATCCCTTGATTCGGAATTGCCTCATATACTTTCCAAATAATTGTTAACGTCAGCAAGGCAAGAACAATAATATATACCTTCTGCCTTTGCGTAAAAGCAGATCCCCTCTTTCCTGTTGCCGCAGTATCCTTTTTCTTCTTCTTTTTAGAGGGAGCCTTTTCAGTCTTAATTGGATTGTCTGCAGCTGCATTGGGCTGAACCTGCTGCTGCATTCCTTGCAGCTGCGGATTTTGCCCGTTTGCCTGAAAAGGATCAGGGTTCTGCTGCTGAAAGGGTGTATGCACTTGCTGCTGAAATGGCTGTGGCTGATACCCATTGTATGGAGTCGGGCGCAGACGCTGTAAATCAAGCAGCAATTCCTTTAACCCTTTCAAGCTGAAAGCTGGGTCCTCTGCATATTGGGTAATATGCTTCTGCTCGCTTCCTTGAAGGCTTTCTACTCTTTTCACCACACTTGCTAAAAGCTTCTTTAATTCTTCTAAAGTCGTTCCTTCTTTTTCAAATGAATCCATTGGCAAATACATAAGGAAGAGCTCTTTCGCATCCTTTCCAACATAGATAAAGTCTTCATTTAATATGTAGTGATGTTCATTTAACATGTATAGTTTGCTCTGCTCGAGCGTCGTAATAATTTGGATAAAAAGCTGATAAAAATCGTAGGAAGATAACGTATGATTCTTTAAATGAGACCGCAAATTTCGTTTCGATGTAATGTCATAATAAAGACGAATTTTAAAATCCAGCTCCTCAATTGAAAGAGGAAGGAGATTAGGAATTTGATTCGATTCCATCATCCGCATTTGTAATGGGATCAGCATGTTTTCTGCTAACTGCTCTCCATTCTTTTCCTGAAGCACTAAGTAGTGCCCATTTTTTTGATAAAAGTCATAGCCAATTCCGTAGATTGAATCCATCTGGTTCCCTCCTAAAAGTAGATTAAAGTTCCTGCGTCCCTAATAAACAAAATAATAATAGTAATAGGTTGTTATCACGGAAGGAATTACGGCATACATAAAAGGAAATCTCGTCCCTTTCGTTGCCTTAAAATCCTCTAATTCGCTTAAATCCTTTGAAAGCACTGAACCTAACAAAGCAAAAAAGGCGCTTGTCAGCTTGTACAAAATCGTTCGAGTAAACAAAAGGATAATGACACCAATAATTCCCGCATAAACAATAGAATACATTGTCAAGTAAAGGGAAACCTCTATCCCTACGATTGAGCCGATCGCAGCGAATAATTTCGCATCCCCAGCACCAACCGCACGAAAAATATATAATAGAATAAAAATAATTCCTGCGACTAATAAGCCTAATACGGAAAAAATAAGACCTTGAATTCCATCAGCAATCAGATGGAAGCTAAGCCCGAAGGCGATTCCAGAAACGGTGAGCCAGTTTGGCAGTTTGCTATATTTCACATCGAAATATAACGCAATAAGTAAATAGATAAATAGACAATAATCATAAATATGCAGCTGCATGTCTTAACACCTCCTTAAGCTCCTGACCAGAGCCGTTCATATGCTTTTTTATGCAAGGTTATTTTCTTATTCACAAATGGGGCTGTGATGCTTACTTCATAGGAAGCCTTTATTTCAACATACGCCTCTCCCCCAGATAAGCTTGAAGGAAGCTCCACCTCCACTTTTAATTTATCCTTATTAAATAGGGCATCCTTATTCGACTGTTCGAACTTGGATTGAACAGGACTTGTTAATATATTTCCTGCTAAACCATTGACATAATCCATTATGCTAATGTCGAGTTCCTTCAATACTGAATTCGCCAGTGTCTTTATATCGTCTAATGAGATAACAGATCTTGTATATGCCTTTATTTTTGAATCCAATGCATCATTTACCCCTTTTTCCAACAAGGCTGCAGGATAAACATGAGCCGCAACAACCTCTGCTGTATCATTCACCGCATTTCTTAAAGCCATGTCTGCTACGGAAATCCGAATAATCGTTGCTAAAAAAACTACAAATAATAGAAACACCGGCATCACCATCGCAGCCTCCAATGTCAAACTGCCATCCTCACTTCTTCTAAATTTCTTAAGCATTGAGCTGTTCCACCCCCCTTTATTTCAATATTCCAACATTGGTACACACTAATTTTTTATATGCTAACAAGCATCCTTGCCTAGAAGTACCCTCTTAATCTCACATAGATAGTCATTAACCATACATCTTTCCAGCGGATATTTCCCAGTAAATTCTTTTGCGAGCAAATCAAGATATAAGAAATACAGTTCCATAGCGGAACATTCATTAAATTGATTTCTCGTATGAATGTTCATCTTTGCATCCACTCAAAAAGGGGGTTAATTTTGTACAAGTATAAAGCCCTCCACTTCTTCCTCAGCATCTTTAAAAACCTGCACTATTTTATGGATTTCATCTCCTAAGTACTCTTTGCTTTTCTCGAAGTTTTCCCATACTATGAGTAATGGCATGTCTATCCATCCAGTTAAGCAATCCCATAGTGCGTCTAGATTTCCTCCATAGTAATCAGGGAGTTCTAGCTTATCTTTTATATGTTTATGAAACTTTTGCATATTAACAAAATGTTCGCCGTTTATAATTACTTTGGTCATAGCACTCCCCCGTTTGAATGATTTGCTATACATATTGCTTCATTGAACTAAGAGTTATAGATAGAAATATATTCAATCGGTGATTTACATTCATCCCAGCACTCTTCATCAAGTAGTTCAAAGCAAATTCCCGGATACTCTGGAATGATATAAACACCAAACTGTTCCTGCCAATTTCCAATGTACCTTTGCAATTCATCCAATGTGGATCCAATGCCTATTCGTTCCTTAAAGCGGCCTTGAAATTTATTAAAAACAGTAATTTGTGTAATCGTTTCACTAGTCTTATCAACCCAGAATTTGAAGTTTTCTTCTAAAATAATATATTTACCTTCTCTATCTTCAATCTGATATTGATTAGTTAAATTTTTTTTAAAAGTTTCTACTTTACATCCCAATCGAAAAATTCCTATTCTTTCGCCCGGGATTATTTCTCCGCTTGAGAGATTATCCATTTACTTTATCTCCTTTAAATGAATTAGCCCTCTTAATTCAGAGCCTTGATAAAAATCAATTAACTGGCCTGTTTTTTTGTCAACTATCACTGTTTTTCCTTCATAGATAATTGCCCTTTGGACAGTACCATTTAATTGACCAGGACCATTCCAAACACCTTCAAATATTGTTGCTTTTGGATTAACTTGATTAGTTTTAGCAAAGTGATAAGCAGCTAAATTATAATCTTTCTTAGATGTATAGCCCATATTTCGCCCATGCTTATTAAAATGTTTACCTAATTGATACATATTTGCATCTGAAATATTTATAATATTTTCATTGCCATTTGAACCATTATCCTTATCATTGGGATTCTCTTCGTTCCCATTTAACCCCCTATTTAGTTCCTCTGTCGTTTTATCAATCGCTTCATTAATTTCATCTGCCTTTTGATCTTCATTTCCCTCATCAGAGGAAAATGTATCTACCCCGTCATCTACAGAACTAAACAAAGACGATATTGAGTTTTTTATACTCTCAAACTTCTTTTTAATTTTTTCACCGGTATCTCGAAAATCCTCACTAACAGAGTCAAACCATCCGGTAATATAATCAAACCAATTGTCATCATCCATACTTACACTTACTGTTATATTGTTAGAATTTAATTCTGAAAGAATCGATTGTTTCTCTAGTGCTAAGGCATGTGACACAGGTAATAATTGAAAACCTAACATCATAATGAGAATGCATAATGGAATCATTTTAGATAAAAATTTTGTTTTCATTATTTCATTCCTTTTCGTTTCTACTATTCATTTCATCCAGTTCATGATAAGGATTCAAAATATGATTTCCTACTTCATTAATGGTATCCTCTATTTCTGACTTAATAGATGGAGATAGATTACTAATAGTCATGATTGAATTCTTAGCTAACGTAAAACATTTCTCAAGACCTAGGTTTACAACGATATATAAAATGGTATCGACATCGTCATAAGAGTCAGTATTCCAAAGTTTACAAAGCTCCTTATCAATCCTCTCTCTTAAATCTTCTGCAAGTATTTTATATGTCATCGTTTGTCTTTCAGTTAGCACACTTAATATCTTCAAAAAAATTTCTTTATCCCTTTGATTTTTCTGATAAGATTCAAGCACCTCATTAAACATCAAGGCTATTTTTTCTATCGATAAAATATCTGGAAGTGATTGGTAACATTTCAGCTCCATCTTTTTTGTCTCCCTTTATTTGGAGTGTGGACTGCATCGATACTTTGATTTTTATACTATTTTCCATCAGAACCTAATGGTTTGATTCATTTGACTTCAATGATTGAATCGCATACTTTATATCCTCTTCCACTCCTATATCAGGGAACTTTTCCTGCAATTCTAAAAGACAATCGATAAATTTATTACTTTGAAATGCAAAAGATAAATCTTCAAAAATCTCACTTAACCAATACAATTCCTCTTTATTACTTGCTTTTAACAAAGAAATAGTTTCTTCTTCATCGTCTTTCAAAATACAGACCAGTTGGCTCCATATCACTTTAATTGCCGGATCGTTCGGGTTTATTTTCTTTCTCTTTATGATTAATTCAGATATTCTTTCTTTTAAACTCATTGTTTGGAATTTTCCTTTTCTGTTGTATCTGATGAACATGCAGCTAGAATACTTAAGGTTAAGACGACGATGCCTAATAACGTAATATCTTTTCTCATTTGTTGTTACCTCCATTAGGCCTTTGTAAGAGATCAATTTCCAACTCTTTCTGGAATTACTCCTGTTTGTGGAACATTTATTAATCTAATAGATTACTATCTCATCAAATCTTCCAAGCTATTCATTTTCAACCTCACCTAAACAAACGAAGAACTTTCATTTACTTAGCTGAAGCTAAAACTTATTAACATTTGGCAAACTTACGTTCAGTTTGCCAAATTGTATTTTTGCTCATAATTTATTGCGCTTCACTTTTATCAAATGTCCAAACGGTATTGTTCTTAACCGCCCCTGACTTTACCAAACCTTTTTTAGTCCGTATGTAATATGTTTCTGAATCTAACCCATGAAATACAATTTCACCTGTTATGGATTTTCCAGGCTCAATTACACCTGATAATGCCTTAATGCTTTGGTAATTTTTTGAATAGTCACCAGCACCGCCACCATCAATATCGCTTGAAAGTTCTAGATTATCAATGATATCCAGAACATTCATAGGATCATTCCCAATATTATCTACAGTAATTCCAGCAATAAAAAAGTGATCAAACATAGAGGTCTTTCCATCTATTTCATCCTTCATTGTTACTGAATCTATTGTAATTGCATATTTTCCAATCGTTGTTTCAGTTTGACCCGTATCACCAATTTTTAAATCTATTTGATCTTCCAAATTACCTAAGTTTGTAACTTCTACTTTATCCGCTTCAGTATCTTGATTGTTGTCACCCAAAACTTGTACATTCTCATTTTTTTCCTTTTTATTATTTATATCTACATTTATTGGCTTAGCTTCTTTTTCTGTTGTATCTGATGAACATGCAGCAAGAATGCTTAAACTTATACCAATGGTGCCTAATAGCACAATAATTTTTCTCATCCGTTATTACCTCGTAAATGAATTATTTTAAAAATATACCTACATAACTTCATGATTGCATGGTCACTAATATTTAGCAGATCTGATAACAATTTGATATATTTTTATTTACTGTATTTCTTTTTTGGTAAAACTCCATATTGTATCATTTTTCACTGCACCCGATGAAAGAAGTCCTTTCTTTGTTCGAATATAGTATGTATCTGAATCTATGCCCTGAAAAAGAATATCTCCGGTAACTGATTGACCAGGTTCAACTTTTCCAATTAGTGGATTTACCTCTGTATATAATTTAGAAAAGTCACCATCACCACCAAACTTTAAATCCTCTGTGAATGCAAGGTTATCCACAATATCCGCTGCATCAAAGGCCGTTTCCCCTATATTTTTTAAAGTAATCTCACCTAAGAAGTAGTGATCAAGACTAGGTGTCTTGCCATCTATAGTATTTTTTATTTTTACCGAGTTGAGAGTAATTTCATATTTTGCTATTGTGCTTTCTGTTTGTCCAGTATCACCTATTCTTAAGTCTGTTTGATCAATAAAGTTCCCTAAAGTTGCTGTACTTTCTTCTTTTTTATTTTCCTCTTTACTTGAGCCATTATCTTCTTTACTTACTCCCGATACTTGAATATCCTCACCTTTTTCCTCTTCATTATTAATCTCTACTTTAATTGGTTTAGCCTCTTCCTTATCTGTGGAATCCGATGAACATGCAGTTAGGATACCTGTACTCGTTATAGCTGCTGCGAATAAAATGAATATTTTCCTCATATCTCTTTTTTACCCCCGATTAATGGACTCAGTAAGAGTAATACATTTCCTATTCAATAAAATAACGATCGTTTCTTACTCTTCCCGTAATTGGTTTTTGTTTGTAGAGCATTTATTAATCTAATAGGATACTATCCCTTCAAATCTTCCAAGCTATTCAGTTTCAACCTCACCTAAACAAATGAAGATCTATCATTTACTTAGATGAAACTAAAACTTTTTACCATTTGGCAAACTAGCGCTTAGTTTGCCAAATGGTGTTTTTCACTCATAATTTATTGGGCTTCACTTTTATCAAATGTCCATGTTGTTTTATTTTTGACTGCACCAGCTGCTATTAAACCACTATTTGTTCGGATAAAGTATTTGTCCGAATCGAATCCTTGAAAAACCACTTCACCTGTTATAGATTGTTCTGGTTCAATTGCTCCCTTAAGCGGATTACTTGGAGGGTAGAAGTCATTATACTCACCCCTACCACCACCTTCTAAATCATCAGTCAACTCAAGAGTACCTATTGTTTCAATTGCATCAATATTACTTTCACCTATATTCTTCACAGTAAATTCAACCACAAAAAAATGATCAACATCGGGAGATTCACCGTTTATTTCATTTTCCATGCGGACATTATTTACTGTAATTTGATATTTACCTAAGGTACTCTCGGCTTGACCTGTATCTCCTATATTTAAATCCATTTGATCTTTAAAATCTCCTATAGTTGTATCTGCTTTTTCTTCCTTTTTAGTATCATCTGTTTCAGTATTTTCTTTGTTTTCTCCTGAAACTTGGACATCTTCACCTTTTTCCTCTTCATTATTCATTTCAACTTTAATTGGTTTAGCCTCTTCCTTATCTGTGGAATCCGATGAACATGCAGTTAATATACCTGCACTAATTATAGTTGCTGCAAATAAAACTATTATTTTTTTCATATGTCTTTTACCTCCGATTAATGGTCTTAGTAAGAGTAATCAATTTTCTTATCAATAAAATATCGACCATTTTCTACTCTTCCTGTAATTGCCCCTGTTTGTCCAAGCATTTTCGTTACCCCTGGTAAGAACCATAATTTAACTGAGGTTGAAGCTTCTCCACTCATATAAGTAGGTAACATTGTAAGGTCCGCCCCAGTATTATTTTCAATTAAAGCCATCATACGTGCGATTTTATTACCTTCTGGATGGATCAATAAAAATATCCTTAAATAATCCTTATATGTTGTTTCAAATTTTAGATTCGAAAAAAATTGTATGGATTTTCCTTTTTGAATTTCTACTAAATCATCAATTGTTTTTTCTAAAGCATAGGCCAATGCCGCTACCCACATATATGGACCAAATGCCCTTACATGAGGCTTCGTAAATGCCTCCAAAAAGTTCACCGCAAAGCGAAAGGCGAATAATTCGGTCATGGCGGCACTGAAGTTTGCACCTGTTGTGTTCAGCCCATACAGGATGTATTCGACTTCGTTGTTTTCAAGTGAGAAGCTGTCTGCCCCAGTTAGTTTGAAGTCATGGCTTTTGAATTTCGTTAAAATGTATTCATTGATATAGACCTTGTCTCGTGAATCTAGTAAGGTATCGCCGATGGCTTTGAAGACTTTGTCTACGAAGTCCATGGCATCTTTTGCGGCTTTGTCTGGATCCTCACGGTTAAATTCATTTTGGCTTGATTCGATCGCGCCTTGGTATTTCTCAGCTAACACAGCAATTTCTTGAAGCAATTGATTATCATGTGTATATTTTGCTGCCTCTCTAAGCGCATCATCTAATTGTTTATTCACATCTTCTAAATTCTTGTCTGCTTCTTTATCCTTTTCTTTGACTTCTTCATCCTTAATGACAGGGCGATCCTTGGTTATTATCGTTACGGCTCCATCAATGGCTGATGTCTGGCCGCTGATATCAATGGATAAACCGCCGCCTCCGGGAAAGCTTGCAAGGAATTGGCTAACTCCTACAATGTTGCTTTCCACTAGGATGATGGCCTCATTAATTTTTCCTTTCAGGCTGTCAAAGAATGCCTGTTTAATGACATAATCGTCAAGCTTTGCATTGGCTTCGGCAATTCCATCCTTTGTTCCGTTGGCATTCCCTTTGTCCTTTTGTTTCAGTTTTGCTGCTTCGTTGGCACTTCCGTAATTGTTTCTCGCTTCCGCCCGTTTATCTTTGATCGTTTTTTCCACTTTCTTATTTAGTTCTTCTGCCTCTTCAACAAGCTTCAACGCTTCCTGTAAATCAGCTAAAACGTTATTTAACTCGGCCAGTAAAGCTGTTGCAGCCGCAATCACCGCTGCTTCTGCGGTTTTTACGCTTTGCTCATAGGCTGCCTTGTCCTCATCCGACGCATCATCGTCAGGCGGATTGCTGATAAGGTCATTGTATGCTTCTATACTTTTTTCCAAAGCAGTTGCAAGAATGCTTGAGCTGCTGCTTTTCCCGCGTGCATCGTCAAGCTTTTCCTTTGCCTTATCAAGCTTTTCCTCACGCTTGTCGACATCCTTCTGGATACTCTCTGCAATATCCACATAAACCGAAGCCTGTTCCATTGCTTCAGATACTTGAAGAAAGCCTTCAATGATTGATTTTCCAACCTCCATTGGGGCAATATACTTCATTTCCTCTAGGATTTGGTATTCAATCGTTGTCTTATTTGACAGCATCCGATCTTCATCAAGTGTTGTCGTGATTTCTCCCTCCGGCTTCGTATCAATAAAGCGGTAATAATCGCCTTCCTCCAGGTCTAAGTTTTCTTCGAATACCTTTTTAAATATTTCATCCGCTTCCCCTTGTCCCCCATCAAAGCCAAATAGGCCATAGCCTTTTACATCCTGATTATAAGCAGACATGGTGGAACGGATCGCGGCTTTAATGGCATTATCCGTTTCGCGCTCTGCAGCCATAATGCGGACAAAATCAATTAACACACCGTTAAAGATAAAAAGGAGAAGAGTAATGATAATTGCATATATGGATACTGCTCCCTTTTCATCGATAAAAAACTTATGAAAGCATTTTTTCACCCATCCCATTTATTCATCTCCTTTCTATCTTTAAATTTCTGTTATTTTTTCTTTTTCTTGCTCTTATTCTTAAAATCTGTGATATATCCACCATATTCTTTAATATCTTTAACAAAGTAGGCGACAAAATCTGTCATACGGATAAATTCGACCGGCTCATTGAAAGAGCGGGTTGCTTTCGCTTCCATGAAATCAAGACCGAACAACTTCTTGACCACTCCCGGTAAATAAAGCGGCTGTTGAAGCGTGACGACAACTTTGCTTCCAAGAAGACCATTCTTAAATTCTACTTCTCCATCAATCGGACCAGGAATCTCTGCAATCAGTTCCTGCCGTTCCTTCTTCTCAACTAAGGCGCTGTCATTATCTCCTTTTATGCCAAATTGCTCCAAGAAATTATTAGAGGTTAACCGCCAATACAACCCATCATCCAAATCGGTCGTATACGTATCAAACTCCCCAGTTTCTACATCCTTTGAGCTGTTGCTCCAGGTGAAAGCTATATTGTCAGCAATGCGATTCGCATCAAATTGCAAAATCGATTTGTAATAAATGACAAGACTAAAGAACACAAGTGATAAAGTAATAAGGAGAAGCATCGGAAAAATCATCGATGCTTCAATGGTGAAATTCCCCTTATCACTTGCTAGAAAAGCTTTTATTTGCTTTTTCATAGCGAGCTTCTCCAACCTATTTATCTGATTGGAATTCTTTAACTTTATTGCCGCCAAAATCCAGTAGGTCTTTAACCCATGAACTGATTTGCTTTCTGAACGCTAAAGCAATAACTACAATAACCGCAATAATAAGCATGATTTCCAGTGTTTGAAGCCCTTCCTCATCTTCCCAAAACTTAGTAAACCAATTAGAAACTGCACTCATTTTCAAATCCTCCATTTATTCATTTTTTTGGTATTACAATATGGTAATTGCCGGAAAACCGACGATTATCATAACAGCAACGAAAATTAAAATTAACGGAAATACCAACTTCGAGGAAGCTTCTTCCCCTTTTGTTTTCGAAATGTTTTTCCGCTTTTCCCATAGGTTTTGCGATAATTCACGCAAGGACAAAATAAGGTCTTGTCCACCTTTACGATAGTTTAGTAGAACCGTCGTTGTAAAAATGGCTACTTCCTGAATGGCACATTTTTTACTTAGCTCATTCATAACATGGGTAAACGGTTCGTTACTTGTCAGCATGTTTACACAATCTTTTAATTCTTTATAAAGTGGCGAGTTATGGTTCTCCTTCATCTCCACACAGCGAATTAATGCCTGCTGGACCGTTTCCCCTGCATTTACAAGCAGAATGATTTTGTTTACAAATTCAGGGAGCTCCATCAATATCTTCTGCTTTCTCTCTTTTTCCATTGTGGAAAGCTGATTGATCAAATAGGTTGGGATAATAATTGTAAACATGAGACCTACCATAAATAGCAAATGATCACCTGATGAAAGCAAAGCAAGCATAAATGAGCCTAATAGACTAAGCAGCAGAATGGATATAAGCTGAACAATAAACATGCGCGAATGCTTGAGTGCATCACGGCTGCCATGCAGGCTGATCATCTTCTGCTGGATGAATGCTACTTGTGTATGCAGACGCTCCAATAGCTTCAGCTTTGTCACTATGTGCAATGACACGGGTGCCATAAACAGCAAAGGATACTTTCCATTGAATTCAGCAATCACCCCCTCATATTTATTGCGCGACGCTAGTGAGAGAAGAAAATAAATTAGCGCAAGAACAAAGAATAATACTCCATATACAATCAATTTCGATCACACCTTAATATTCATAATTCGCTGGCTTAGCCAAAAAGAAAACACGAGCAGCGCTAAACAAAATGTCATAACAATTGGACCGATGCTCCCCCACTCATAAAGCGGGGCTAAATAATCGCCAGAGCTGTATTTGAGCAATGCAATCATGACAATGGGCATGACAGAAAGGATTCTTGATTCAAACTTCTTTTGAGCAACCATTACTTGCACTTCTTGCTGAATATCAATCTTCTCACTAATGACGTCTGCCGTTCGCCGAATAACCTCTACTAAGTTGCCGCCAGTCCGCTTACAAGTAATGAAGATGTCGGAAAAATTAATAATGTCTTCCAGATCAGAACGAATCGCAAAATCTTGAACCGCCCTTTCGATCGTTTCCCCATTTTCCACACGCCGGTTAATAATTTCAAATTCTCTTATGATATGCGTATTGGGATCAGGATATAAAAGCTTTAAATCGCTTACGACTTCCCTAAAGCTATTTTCAATAGACCTGCCTGCAGCCAAGGATGAGGAGAGCGAGGCAATGGCTTCTTTAAATTGAACAGCCAGCTTTTCCTTCCTCTTTTCCAATAAGCTTTTCCGCTGAATTCTCGGATAATAGAACCCGACAGCGGCAACGATCATTGAAGCAATAATGCTTTCATAGAACAAATAGCCAACAAGAAAGAGGACAACCATGGAAGTAATCATATAGAAAAGATATTCCTTCAAGCTTAAATGATAGGCAGAATAATCAATTAGGTGCCCTTCTACCTTTCTGATTCGTTTTCTTGCCGCTTCTTCTCTTTTCTCGACTGCTTTTTGAACAAGTGCGCTTTTATTCGCTTCTTTTTTTCCGACAATTACGCCTTCCTTTTCCTGCTTCTTTTTCCGATGATTCAAAAAAAAATAAATCCCAAAAATGACTGGAAGAAGCAGCAGAATTAACATATCGCTGTTCATTTATCCACCCCCATCCTTAAAAAACATTCGCCTCAACCGGCTTATAAATCCCTGCCTGCTTTAATTTCGAAACGGATTGAAGCTGATTTCCTGTCGGCAGCAGCCTGCCTAATATCTCCCCAGTGTCGCTTTCCCCTTCTTCAACAAATTCATATAAAGGATTTAGGATGATTTCTCCATCCTCTAACCCGACTAGCTCACTAATCGAAACAACCTTGCGGGAATTGTCGCGCAGCCGGGATAAGTGAACCATAATATCGATGGCTGAGTTGATTTGCTGGCGTATAACCTGAATGGGCAGGCTTGCCCCGCTTAACACCATTGTTTCCAAACGGCTAAGCATGTCCTTCGTTGAATTGGCATGTCCAGTTGAAAGGGAACCATCATGCCCCGTGTTCATTGCCTGGAGCATATCTAATGCCTCGGCTCCACGGACCTCCCCAACGATAATACGGTTTGGCCTCATACGAAGCGATGTACGGATCAGATCGCGGATCGTAATTTGCCCTTTTCCCTCGGTATTGGCGTTTCTTGTTTCCAGGCTAACAATATTCGGCACATTGTTGATTTGTAATTCTGCCGAATCCTCAATCGTGATGATCCGCTCTTGCTTCGGAATGAAGTTTGACAATACATTTAGGAAGGTTGTTTTACCTGAACCTGTTCCTCCCCCTATGAAAATATTGTATTTAGCAGCAACTAAATCTCGCAGGAAATCAGCAGCTTCCTCTGTAATTGCCTTTTTTTCGATTAAATCCTCAATCATTAATGGCCGTTCAGGGAATTTACGAATCGTCATGACCGGGCCCTTTAAGGCAAGTGGCGGTAAAACAACGTTTACCCGGGAGCCATCCTGCAGCCTTGCATCAACAATTGGCGATGATTCATTGACAACCCTATTGACCTTTGACACGATTGCTTGAATGATATCCTCTAATTTTTGCTGGCTTTCAAATTGAATATTCACTTTGGAAACTTCCCCATCACGCTCAATGAAAATTTCTTTATGGTTATTGACCATAATTTCGGTGATTGATTTATCATCGATCAAAGGCTGTAGCACATCATAGCCCCGAAAGGCATGATACGTTCTTTCCACTAGCCATTTAATCTGTTCAGAATTCATATGATTCGTTTGTGCTGCTTCAAAGACGGCGGTTTCCACATATTCCAATAATTCCTCATTTGGAATTGAATGCATTAAATCCAATGTTTCGCGGAGCTTTTGAATAATGTCCTTTACAATTCGTTCATCAATCAATGGTCACACCTGCCTGTTTTCCAACAACGATATCCTCTGTTATGGAAAGAAGCTCTTGCGTAAATAATGGATGGTAGAAGACTTGCTGTGCATCCACCACTTGTGCCCATTCCATAATGTTTGGAAGATAGCCGATAATTGGCAGATTATACGGGTAATAGGCTTGCGGGAAATGTCCCATAAAACGATTCATCACAAATGACGCCTTTTCTGCTAATCCGTGCTCTGTGCCTATGACATCATCTAATCTCTCAAGCAATGCTGATGTTTTCTGGAAGCTTTGAATATCATTATTCAATAGCCAGACTACTTGATTGCTTTCCTCAAAAGCAGCAATGTTTCGCTCATGAACAGAGCTGTCAAGGTCAATAAGAATGTAATCATATTGTTCTGTCTCTATAAGTGCATGTATCAGTTTTTTAATTTCATCTTTTGTAATAGACATCATTTCATCTGGACAAGGAGGAAGATCAAAATAATCGACCTTCGAGTGGTCATCGTACTTCTTTAATGCCTCTACCTTTGCTAACAGCTGGTCAGGTCTCGCCTTCAAGTAATAGAGAATTTGCAGGGAAGGCAGGTCCCCTTGAGAGCGAAAATAAAGAGACGTCGAATTGAGCAGTTCAAGATTTAAATAAAATACTTTATGCCCCTTTAATGCCAGCTGCCTGCTTATATTGACAGCAATCGTTGTTTTGCCAGACCCGCCTATCGGAGAATAAATGGAAATGACCTTGGTTTTAATTCCCTTGCGAGCAAGACCGGAAAAGTTTGAAAAATTCTCATAATAGATAGAAAGAATGGAAGAAAGCAATTTATTTAAGGGCTGAAATTTAAATACTTCAAAGATCCCTTCTTTAGCAAAGTTCTCTCCCTCCTGTAAAAAAACGACCATGCCTTTCTCACTAACTAGCATCTCCTTCGCATAAAGAGCTGGCTGGACTAGCAATATATCATATCCTTGCCCTGATGCCAGAAAATGCTTCATGCTCTCCTTTGTTGAAAAAAGCTTAATATCAAACTTTGAATGCAAGTTTGAAGAAATAATATACTCATTAAAGGATTTCAAAAAAAGAGAGTCAGAATCTAATAGGATTAACTGCAATTTTTTCAAAAACACCACCAACTTTCATTAAAGTAGTATAGCTTTCTAAGTTATTTTCATTTGTAATTTAATAAATTTGGGTATAAATACTCAGATTTAGTCTTTTTACATTCTCCTTCCACAACATGTGTAGACTATTCAGGTTTCTAGGAGAAAAGTTACATTCTCTCATCGTTTACTAATTGCCCAAATAAACAATGATGCACTTTATACCTAATAAAAGGATAAAAAATGAGCAGTTGGTTATACAAAGATTCGAATTTTTATAGGGATTTAGACCTTAAAAAATAGCAAATATATCGTTAATATGCATAATGAAATGAAGGAAATAGCAAAAGGGACATATGTAATGATTCTCCACTTATACAAAGATTGATGCTTATTTCTATTTATGTATAATTGCCCCGAATCTTGTTGTATATTTGGGTACTGGGCAGCTGTAACCATTTCTAATAAAACCGTATCATCCTGTTCAGCCATCTTTCTCACCCCATCGTTTACCATCTTTTCTATGGACTGTAAATGTGACAAACTTTTGTCTTCAATAAAATACTACCAAAATATACAAATAATGGATTCGGTAATTTTTCCCATGACTTTCGTATGTGGTAATATCATCCAACTATAAGTAGAATCAAAAAGTGAATAGTATCACCTATAGTTTTTCTATTAAATAAGGAAAGAGGGGCTAGAATGATCTGCAAAAATTGCAAGACTCCTTTACGTGCAGGTGCAGGATTTTGTTCTGAGTGTGGAGCTCAAGCTGAAGAAAACAATAGACAACCTCTTATAAGACCCTTTTCCAAAAAGCTTCTTATCCTTATAGGCACAGTTATCCTATTAATTGCAGCAGCTGCTGTGCTCTACATCATTGGAAACAATTCCTCTTCACCTGTGAAGCTAGTAAATGAATTTAAACAAGCCGTAAATAAAAAGGATGCAGAAAAAATCACTTCTCTTCTCCATTCCTCCGTATCCGATTGGACCTTTCAGAAGTCTGATGCAGAGCTTTTGCTCGCCTATTTTAGTGAGCAAACAGATGATAAAAATGAGTTATTCAAAAGACTCGACAAAGAAGCAGCAGAATATGAGGAAAATCAAGAGATTTATCGCTTTGATGATGAGCCCTTTGCTGCCATTGCACTGAAACAGGAAGGAAAGAAATGGCTATTTTTCCATAAATACAGCTTACAAGTGGTACCTGTATACTTGCGTGTAAAAGTAAACAAAGATGATGCAAAAATTTTTATAAACGGAAAGAAAATAGAAGATCAGACGAAGGCAGACGACTATCAAACATATGGACCCTTTTCCATAGGAACGCATGAAATCAAGGCAGTCATAGAAGGGAAATACGTGGATGCTGAAGAAAAGAAAGAAGTTGTTCTATACGAGGTGAAGAACAGCAAAATGGATGAAAGCATTTCTATCCAAGCAAGCACTGTTGAAGCTAGTACATTTTATGAGGATACAAGTCTTTATATCAATGGGCAAAAAACAGAAATGACACTTGGAAGTGCACGGGAAGAAATAGGGATTCTCCCAACGGATGGAAGTGTCACCTTTACACTAGAAAAGGAATTTCCATGGGGACTTGCAAAATCGGATGAATTTGCTGTGACAGAAAAATATATAAATATGAATCAATTTACCGTTTTATCCCCAGAGCAGCAAGAGGAAATTATGACGTTATTAAATGAGAATTGGTCACAGCATACGGAAGCATTGCAAACAGCAGACACTTCCAAAATGATGCTCGTTCCAGAGGAATATAAGGAATCAGTAAAAAAATCGGCACTCCAACTAGCAACCTTATCGGAAAAATATACTGCCACCTTTATCCAGGCACGATACGATATGGAATCAATAAAAATGCCTATATACAATGAAGACAAAAACAGGTATGAATTAAAGGTTGAGGCTGAGTACACACTCTTAGAGCCCCAGCTTCACAATTACTCGCTTTTACGAGATGGGGACAAGGCAACGACCACTTTCTATATGTCGCTATATTATGATGAAAAAGAAAGCAAATGGAAGATTGAAGACTATGCAGATGGCAGCTTTTTTCTGAGGGAATCTAACGAGATTAAAACATTTGAAATCAGTTAAGGACAGTCTGAATGGACTGTCCTTTTCCTATTCTAATTCATTCATGTATTCATCGATTCAGCAAACTTCCAACATAACGAAGCAATTCATTGGCAGAGGTTGAATTATAGCCATGCTCATCGATTAACCGGGCTACCACTTCATTGACCTTTTTCAGCTGCTGTTCGTCTGGCGTTTTTGTGGATGTTGTAATTTTGACAACATCCTTCAAGTCAGCAAATAATTTCTTTTGAATCGCTTCACGAAGACGGTCATGTGAATTATAATCAAACCGTTTTCCTTTGCGGGCATAAGCAGAAATACGGATTAATATTTCTTCGCGGAATGCTTTTTTTGCATTTTCAGAAATGCCAATTTGCTCCTCAATGGAACGCATCAGCTTTTCATCTGGATTGATTTCCTCACCTGTTAATGGGTCGCGAAGCTTTGACTTATTGCAATACGCTTCTACATTATCAAGGTAATTGTCCATTAGCGTTTTCGCAGATTCTTCATACGAGTACACAAATGCTTTTTGAACTTCTTTTTTCGCAATATCATCATATTCCTTACGTGCAAGTGAAATAAAGTTTAAATAACGTTCCTTAAGTTCTGGCGTAATCGATGGATGCTGATCTAGCCCTTCCTTCAAGGATCGCAGCACATCCAGTGCATTGATCGATGAGATCTCTTTTCGAATAATGGTTGAAGAAATTCGGTTGATGACATAACGAGGGTCAATGCCGCTCATTCCTTCATCTGCGTATTCCTTCTTCAATTCCTCGACATCTGCACGATTATAGCCTTCCACATTTTCTCCATCATATAGACGCATTTTCTTTACTAAGTCGATATCACCCTTTTTCGGCTCCTTCAAACGGGTTAATATCGTAAACATAGCCGCAACTCTTAACGTATGCGGAGCAATATGGACATCTGCTACATCGCTTTCACGAATCATTTTGTCATAGATTTTCTCTTCCTGTGTGACCTTTAAATTATACGGAATTGGCATGACAATAATCCGGGAATGGAGCGCCTCATTTTTCTTATTAGAAATAAATGAACGATATTCCGTTTCATTCGTATGTGCTACGATCAATTCATCCGCAGAAATGAGCGCAAATCTTCCGGCTTTGAAATTTCCTTCCTGGGTCAAGGATAATAAATGCCAAAGAAACTTCTCATCACATTTAAGCATTTCCTGAAACTCCATCATTCCGCGGTTTGCTTTATTTAATTCTCCATCAAAGCGGTATGCACGCGGATCGGACTCCGATCCATATTCAGCAATCGTTGAAAAGTCAATGCTCCCTGTTAGATCAGCTATATCCTGTGACTTCGGATCGGATGGACTGAACGTTCCGATTCCCACCCTGCGATCCTCTGAGAAAATAATTCTTTCAATTTGAACGTCTTCGATCCGTCCTCCGTATTCCTGTTCAAGCCGCATGCTATTTAATGGAGATAAATTCCCTTCAATTCGAATGCCATATTCATCATAGAAATCCTTGCGGAGATGATGAGGAATTAGGTGAAGCGGATCTTCGTGCATCGGGCAGCCTTTTATCGCATAAACCGCCCCTTTCTCATGATGGGAGTAAGCTTCCAGCCCTCTCTTTAACATGGTGACTAAAGTAGATTTCCCTCCACTGACAGGTCCCATCAATAAAAGAATTCGTTTTCGGACATCCAGCCTTTTAGCAGCCGGATGAAAATATTCCTCTACAAGTCTTTCCAGCGCTTCCTCCAAACCAAATAACTGATTGCTGAAGAATTGATATCGTTTCTGCCCCTTTACATCTTCTACACCGGCATCTTTAATCATATTATAAACCCGGGAATGTGCGGACTGGGCAACCCATGGCTTTTCTTTAACAATTTCTAAATACTCTCCAAAAGTCCCTTCCCATTTCAGCTTTTCCTCTTCATGGCGATACAGCTCAATTTTTTTCAGAATATCCATAAGGACCTCCCCCTGTCGCATTATCGCAAGACGATTAATATAATCTATGCGACCCGGCAAATGAACATGCTAATCTGTGCCTTCTTTCGGTTGTCCTTTTTATAGGTAAAATATGGTCATCTATTTACATGAAGAAATGAATGGGATGATAAAGGGGAAAAATGTCAATAATAGAGATGCATGATCGGATGGCTAAGTAAAGAAGTGTAGAAAAATCTCCACACATTTCATTCACAGTTTCTTGTAAATGGGCTATAATAAATTTGTTATTGATGCTTGACTATTGTAAAGGGGGATACATAGTAATGAAGCTTATTCTCATTCTTGGTGTTATGGTTGCATTTTTAACAGCTATTCTAACATCTGGGTACGAAGACAAGCCAGGGTCTGGTGTGGAAAAATAATTAGAAAAGCTGCTGTGGGTTACAGCAGCTTTTTTCTTATTTTAAATGGATATAATCCTGCTGGCGCAATGCTTCATAGATAAGAATAGCTGCCGTGTTGGATAGATTTAAGGAGCGGACATTTCCGTTCATTGGGATCCGCAATGCACGATCCTTATTTGCTTCAATCACATCCTTTGGCAATCCAGTTGTTTCCTTGCCAAAGATAAAGTAATAATCCTTTTCCTTGTTACTGTAATCAAAAGTAGAATGCGGCTGCTGACCGAATTTCGTTAAATAGAAAAATTCACCGCCTTCATTTTTCTCGAAAAATTCATCAAGCGAATCATAATAAACAATGTTTACATACTGCCAGTAATCTAAGCCAGCACGCTTTAACATTTTGTCATCTGTAGAAAACCCAAGCGGACGAATTAAATGTAATACCGTATCTGTTGCCGCACAAGTACGAGCAATATTTCCAGTATTTGCTGGAATTTCTGGTTGATATAAAACTACATGCAATGCCACGATTTTCACCTCAAAATTCATGCTTTCTCTATTATTATAGCACTGTTTTCTTCACGAATCATGCATCGTCCACTATCGAAAAAAACTTATATTTTATATTTGGCGTATATGCTGTTGAATCTTCATATGCCCAGTACCTCATGCGGCTATTGGTCGTATGGGCATTCACAAGAGGCATGCCAAATGCATCCTTTGCCGTAACAATTGTTGTGTGATCAAAGCGTCCATCCCCTTGAAAATCATAGCAAATCACATCCCCTAATAGTAATTCTTCAGGTGATGAGACCTCTTTTGCCCTTAAGCCAGCCTTTGACCCCGGCAAGTACCATCTTAATGAATTTGCAACTGTCCAGCTGTAGCTCCAATTATTGTTTCTCATCCACCATCCCTGTGAACGATTCGGGTATCCGCGCATAGGTGCTTCTCCCGCATGGAGACATTGTGAAATATAATTGGTACAATCCACATCAAAAGATTTATAAGCAGGATTATAACTATTCCACCACCTTTCTGCATATTGCACCGCTTTTAACCGATTATACTGATAAGAAATTCTTTCCAGTACTATCTCTTCCTCCTTGATAGGTTCATCATCAGCCAATAACTCCTCATAAGGATTGACCTCTTTATCTTCAACTAGTACGCCTTTATAAAATTCTGCTGTTCTAGTCTCGATTTCCTCTTCTATATAAAATAAGCTTTTTTGCTTGATCAAATATTTAAAATGGACATGATATTGAATGGTGCGAACATCCGCTTTTTCTTCCCCTAATGAAACAATCGTCCCGATTGCATGAGCTTTAATAATTTCTCCTGAACGACTCCCCAAACATGCTTTTTTCTGCTCAATTTTTTGACAAGAATGGATCGTGCTTCCCTTATTCGAAACACATTGTTGAACCCTTTTCTCCAAATGCGCTTGAAGCTGTTCTCTCACTGCCCAACACTCCTTTCATTATTATAGATATGAAAGAAGTGCAGATTTCACCTCATAAAAAATAAGGAAGCCCAGGGGACATTCCTCATTTTTTATAAAAGTTAATGAATTAGATTTGAAAAAGCCTGGTTGATAACCGAGGTTCTCGTTTTTTGTTAAACCAGGAATTATTCGCTGAAAAAAGCTAATCCTCGTTCGATTTCTACTAACACGTCTTCATCGCTTTCTGTTTCCCGGGCCTTCTCTAATGCCACTTTGGCTCGTTCCCCGCCAATTTTCCCTAAAGCCCAAGCAGCTGTTCCGCGAATAACAGCGCGCGGATCCTTCATCATCACTTCAATTAATTCATCTGCAGCTGTTTCATCTTTAAAATGGGCTAAGGCAATAATAGCATTACGCTGAATTGGCTTTTTCCCTCTCCATGAACCAGCAAGCGGTCCAAATTTCTCTTTAAAGTCCCGGTTGCTTATTTGCAGAATGGGTTTCAAAAGCGGTTTAACAATTTCAGGGTCTGGCTCCATTTCTTCATGAAAATGAAAGTTCTTTCCCTTATTTTCAGGACAAGCAGTCTGGCAAGAGTCACAGCCATATACCCGATTGCCGATTTTTTCACGATATTGCTCCTCAATAAAGCCCTTTGTTTGCGTAAGAAAAGCAATACACTTCTGTGCGTTAATTTGTCCGCCTTGAACAAGCGCACCTGTCGGACAGGCTTCTAAACATTTATTGCAAGTTCCGCATTGGTCCTCAATTGGCTGATCCGGCTCAAAGGGAATGGTCGTTATCATTTCTCCTAAGTATACATAGGAACCAAACTCTGGAGTGATTATGGAACAATTTTTTCCGCTCCAGCCAATGCCAGCACGTTCTGCAACAGCTCGATCTACAAGTTCTCCTGTATCCACCATTGACTTGCATTTCGCTTCAGGCACTCGTTCTATAATATATTCTTCTAGCTTTTTCAGCCGATCACGTAAAATGAGATGATAATCCTCGCCCCAGGAAGCACGGCTAAAAATGCCTCGCCTCTCTCCTTTTTTACTTGTTACTCGTTCATTCATTTTGGATGGGTAGGCAAGGGCAATCGCAATAATTGAACGCGGGCTGTCCATCAGCAGTGCAGGGTTTACACGCTTTTCAATATCCTTTTCCTCAAAACCTGATTGGTACTGGAGCTCCTGCTGGCGAATCAGCCGATTTCTTAATTCATCAAAGGTGCTCGCAGTCGTAAATCCGATTTTATCTATTCCAATTGTTTTGCTATATTCAATGATCTCTTTTTTTAACTGTGAAAAGTCCATAAGCTTCTCTCTTTTCTACATATATATTAATGAAAGTATTTTAAAAGGCATCGACTATTATGATAAACTATTTTTAACTATTTTTGGAGGTGGAAAGGTTGGAAATTCATATTTCACATGAGCTTTGTACACTTTTCCCAACATTTAAAGTTGGTGTGATTCATTATCAGAATATACAAGTAGGCGACTCCCCGCAAATGGTCAAAGGACGTCTGCAATTATTTCAGGAATCGATTTTCTTTGATTTAGAGGAGAAGAATGTTACGGACTTAGAAGGTATTAAAGAATGGCGGCAGATTTTTAAAGCCTGCGGGAAGGATCCTAACCGTTATCGACATTCTGCTGAAGCCCTATACAGAAGAGTGAAGAAGCAAGATTATTTAAAGCCAGTTAACAGTTCAACAGATATAAATAATTTCTTCTCCTTACAATACCAAATACCGATTGGCATCTATGATGCAGATCAACTAGGCGGCACGCTCGAAATTAGAAAGGGTTCTGAAGGCGAAGAATACATAGGATTAAATGGGCGGGTGAACTCTCTGCAGAATTTGCTTTTAAGCGCAGATGACAAAGGACCATTTGGCAGTCCTTTCGTTGATTCGGAAAGGACATGTGTAACGGAAAAAACGAAGAATGCTGTGCAAATTGTTTATTTGCGCCCTTCAATGAGCAGTGATGAAGCTTCTAGAATGGTAGAGTCATTAATGAATATGTTTATTCAAGTACATGGCGGAGATGGGAATTTTGAAATTTTTGGGTGCTGATTCAGCATCCTTTTTTCTATTAAAATGGAAAAAACGCAGCACCTCGTTCTCTTCGAAACGAAACACTGCGTTGTGATATGTATGGAGCGGGTGAAGGGAATCGAACCCTCGACAACAGCTTGGAAGGCTGTGGTTTTACCACTAAACTACACCCGCAAAATAGATAATTCTATGTAAAAATCCTTTGTCAATCAATCAACTTCTATATAATACTCCTGTTCCATAAAATGGTCAAGAACTTTCGAGAAATTTGTCGAAAAAAGTTATTTGTCAGTTAGAACTATTTTCTCCTTTAAAATGATACGATTAAATAAAATAGATAGAATATTCCAAATCAAACGGAGGGCAATTATGTATAAATTATATTGCAGGGTTTATCAAGGTGCTTTCAGATTGGCATCAAACTTTATGCCCTGGCGTAAGCCCGAACTAATAGAAGGAAAAAACAGCTTAAGCAAGGTGCCTAAACTCCTTTTGAACAAGGGAATTGATCGTGTACTAATCGTTACTGACAAAGGGATTGCCTCACTCGGACTGATCGATGGTTTACTAAGAGGGTTAGAAGATTCAAACATTGAATATGTTTTATATGATCAAACGATCCCTAATCCGACAATTGACAATATTGAAGAAGCTCTCGAACAATACAAAGCAGCTAACTGTAAAGGGATTATTGCCTTTGGCGGCGGTTCACCTATGGACTGTGCCAAAGGTGTTGGTGCACGTGTAGCCAGACCTGAAAAAAGCATTCCACAAATGAAAGGCGAACTAAAGATAAGGAAAAAGATCCCTCCTCTCATTGCAATTCCAACTACTGCAGGCACAGGAAGCGAAGCAACAGTTGTTGCCGTTGTATCAAATAGCCAAACCCATGAAAAGTATGCAATCAATGATATGTCACTTATTCCGCATTATGCCGTTCTTGATCCTTTGCTTACAGTTCAGCTGCCCCCTCATATTACTTCAACAACAGGGATTGACGCGTTAACACATGCCATAGAAGCATATATTGGCAAAAGCAATACAACCGAGACAATAGCTTATAGTCAAGAGGCGGTAAAGCTGATTT
Organism: Cytobacillus massiliigabonensis; assembly: GCF_900199725.1. GTDB lineage: Bacteria > Bacillota > Bacilli > Bacillales > Cytobacillaceae > Cytobacillus > Cytobacillus massiliigabonensis. The sequence goes on from NZ_LT904902.1 coordinate 762,558, forward strand.
TCGATAACATCTATGAAGCCTATTCTAATGGGACAAATATCGAGGCACGAATCAACATGCAAAGAGCAGCGTATCTTGCTGGTATGGCATTTACGCGTGCATATGTAGGGTACGTCCATGCGATTGCACACACATTAGGCGGATTTTATGGGGTTCCCCATGGACTGGCAAATGCCATTATTTTGCCTTATGTTCTCACTTACTATGGCAAGTCTGTCCATAAGCCATTAGCCGAATTAGCGGATATAGCCGGAATTGGCGGAGCTGCTGATTCAATCGAGCAAAAAGCAGTTAAGTTTATTGAAGCTATAAAGGACCTAAATAGAAAAATGAACATTCCTGCTAAGGTGAGCGGGATTATTGATACGGATATTCCCTTAATGGTAGAGCGTGCAATAAAAGAAGCAAATCCTCTCTACCCTGTACCGCAAATTTTATCAAGGAAGGATCTGCTGGCTCTTTATCAAATGATTAAAGACTAAGAAAATCTGCTAAATTCTCTTGGGAACAATTTTGAAGAGAATAATAGAGTTTTGGTCGCCAATAAGGTCTATTGGCGACCGTTTTATTGAAAATTGGTGACTTCCGGGAACCAATACTACTCATTGGCGACCGTTTTTGCAAAAATAGGTGACTTTCGGGAACCAATTCTACTTATTGGCGACCGTTTTTGCAAAAATAGATAACTTTCGGGAACCAATACTACTTATTGGCGACCATTTTATTGAAAATTGGTGACTTCCGAGAACCAATTCTACTTATTGGCGACCGTTTTATTGAAAATTGGTGACTTCCGGGAACCAATACTACTCATTGGCGACCGTTTTTGCAAAAATAGGTGACTTTCGGGAACCAATTCTACTTATTGGCGACCGTTTTATTGAAAATTGGTGACTTTCAGGAACCAATTCTACTTATTGGCGACCGTTTTTGCAAAAATAGGTAACTTTCAGGAACCAATTCTACTTATTGGCGACCGTTTTTGCAAAAATAGGTGACTTTCAGGAACCAATACTACTTATATGCTACCACTTCTTTGAAATCTATCAGGTTCGAGAAACTAACCCAGCTACACTCCACCACTTTAAGCAAAATCTCACACAATGACCATCTTACTTTTTACGAATCCTTTCCACTTCATCCGCAACAAATTGGACATTTGTTCCGATGATGACTTGAATGCTTTGCGGTCCAATAATATTGATTCCGGGCACACCTGTTGATTTAATTTTCTTTTGATCAATTTTATCAACTGTCTCTACCTCGACTCGTAAACGAGTAGCGCAATAATCAACGGATATAACATTATCATCCCCGCCTAAGCCTTCATAAATAACGGCTGCCATGTTTGAAAATTTATTCACTGAAGCATTTCCAACAGTGCCTTCTTCCTCGTCTTCCAAATCATTCCCTCTGCCAGGCGTTTTCAAGTCGAATTTGACGATTAAGAAGCGGAATAAGAAATAATAAACGAGAGCAAATCCTAACCCCTGCACCACTAGCATCAATGGCATATTGGCAATCGGGATGCGCAAGCTTAAAACAAAATCTATTAATCCTGCACTAAAACTGAAGCCGGCAGTCCATTGGAAGGCTGCTGCAATAAATAAAGAAAGACCTGTTAATGCGGCGTGCACAATATAAAGAGCTGGTGCTAAGAACATGAATACAAATTCAATCGGCTCCGTTACACCTGTGAAAAATGAAGCAAAGCCTGCGGCAAGCATTAAAGAAGCAACCATTTTCTTTTTCCCAGTTTTCGCCGTATGATACATCGCCAATGCTGCCGCTGGTAAACCAAACATCATAATCGGGAAGAAACCAGCTTGATACATGCCAGTTACGCCCTTCTCTCCAGCGCTTGCCCAGAAGTTCCCGATATCGTTAATCCCTACTGTATCAAACCAAAAAACGGCGTTTAAGGCATGATGCAAACCAGTTGGGATTAAGAGACGATTGAAGAACCCATAAATTCCTGCACCAGCTGCCCCTAGACTGCTAATCGCTTCACCAAAGGAAACCAATCCACTGTAAACAACTGGCCAAATAAAGAATAAGGCAGCAGAAACTACAAGCATCGACACGGCAGACATGATCGGCACAAGCCGTTTTCCGCTGAAGAACGCCAGAAAGTCTGGCAGTTTCACATGACTAAATCGATTGTACATCCATGCAGCAATAAGTCCGGAAAGAATACCTATAAATGCATTATCAATTTTTTCAAATGCTGCATTGACGTTCTCTGGATCAATCCCTTGCAATAAAGCAACCGTATCCGTTGATAGCATGGTTGTTACAACTAAGAATGAGATTAATCCGCTTAATGCGGCAGATCCATCCTTTTCTTTAGACATTCCAAGTGCAACCCCAACGGCAAAAAGTATCGGAATATGGTTAAGAATAGAACCTCCTGCTTTAATTAAAAACGCTGCCAAAGCATTGCCAGAACCCCAGCCATCGTGATCAATCCAATATCCAATCCCCATCAGGATAGCAGCCGCTGGCAGTACAGCTACCGGCAGCATGAGCGAGCGTCCGAGCCTTTGTAAAAACTTCTTCATAACAGACTCAACCCCTATTCATTATTTTCTTAAGTCGTCTTTATCCCCTTCATTAAGCGCTCAATATGAAGGGCAATATAGCCTAACTCCTGCTCAGGAAGGGTGATTCCATGCTGCCTTCCTAAGTCCTGTGCAATTTTTCTAGCATAACTGAATGAGTACGGAAACTTCTTTTTAAGCATGACGAGCATTTCTTCATCCATTGTGTGTAGTTCATTTTGGCCTAATCTTGTTAAAGTAAAGCGAAGATGTGAAATGAGACGCTGATAGGAAAGGTCATCCTCTTCAACTGCAATTCTTACATGCCTTTTGATCAATTGGACCATATCTCTAATAATCGTCGTTTGGCGGATCGTTTGACGCAAATCACCTCCTTGCGGTTTCATCGTGTGTAAATGGAGGGCAATAAAGCCAGCTTCATCAATAGGCATCTCAATCTGACACTTCTTATTTATATGCTTAATTGCCCAAACCCCAATTTCAAATTCTCTAGGATAGAGGATTTTAATCTCATATAATAGCTTATTATGAATATGAATGCCTTCTCTCGTTCGTTCGATCGCAAAAGAGAGATGGTCTGTTAAAACAATATGAATATGATCATTTAATTTCGTTTCCATATTCCTTTCCGCATAGGAGATGATTTTTTCTGATATCGTGAAATGTTCTTCAGGAATTATGTTCAACAATTGCTCAAATTTGTCATTCTCCTGCATGACAAATACCTTCTCTATTTTTCCGCTGGACACAACGTCATTCCGTTTCTTGTTAAACGCAATTCCAGCTCCAATCGCAATTTTTTCTCTGCCATCATCCTGGACGATCACCGCATTATTATTGAGAATCTTTTTGATCTTTATCGTTAGCTCCTCCTTTCCAGTAAAATAGAAATCTATTATTTAGACCATACGGTCATCAGCACTGTTTCGCCAATTTTACTTTCATTTATATGGTTTACTTGGATCTCTCTTTCTCCACTATTCGTAATCACAATAGGCGTGATCAAGCTTTTTGCTTTTTCACCGACAGCTCTCCAATTCACTTCCATAAGCAGCTGTCCAGCAGAAACCAAATCTCCATTTTTCACGAGAACTTGGAACCCCTCTCCTTTAAGTGAAACTGTTTCTAAACCAACATGAATAAGCACCTCTGTCCCATCATCTGCACGTATTCCTATGGCGTGCTTTGTTTCAGCTACAAGGATAATCGTCCCTTCGAAAGGAGCATGAACGCCTCCCTTCTTTGGCAAAATAGCTGCTCCTTCCCCCATCATTTTCTTGCTGAAGACAGGATCGGGAACTTGATCCAATGAAAATACTTCCCCTTCTAATGGAGCAAAAACTTGCAATCTGCGTTTCTTGAATAATTTTGATAGCATATGGACTAACTCCTTATTTCAAATATTATGGATGCAAAGGAACGTAAAAAGGCATGGGGCAATTAAAAGAGGAATATCTCTTTATCTTTACCGCCATGCCTGATCGAATCAGTCACATGTGATCCAATATTAAAATTCAACTGTTTTCTGAATTTTGTTACTCTTATTATATACACCACTTCTTGCTCTCATGCTTGTTTTTTATCGGGATTTTTCTCCCATGTATATCCGAAAGAATTCAAGACTATTGTTCTATTAAAATACTTAAATTTGGTATATAATTCTAGTAATGGCAAATCAATTGAAAGATTGAGACGCAAAGCCACGGGTCTAAGGCCAAGTGCTATGACGGCTGGGTTACCGTATTTATCCTGCAAAGGATAAAATCGTAAAGGAGAGTTTATTATGTTTAAAAAATTTTTCTTCGTTTCACCTTTTATTCTTACAATCCTCTTTATGCAATGTTTTTCTGCTTTTGCAGAAGGAACGCTCACTGAAAAAAATGAAATTTCTGTATCTTCAGCTGATGCAAAAGCTAATAAAGAGACATATAATCACATTTTCCAAGCTATTACTAGCTTGAAAGACACTGCTAGCTTCCCTTCGCAATCAATCTCATACAAAAATGTTGGTACAATCATTAATCAAGTTTTAGAGGATCACCCTGAAATTTTTTATTTTAAACATGAAGGTACGATCGCCTACTCCAATGGTAAAATTGAACTGAAGTATAAATATCCAGTGAAAAAAATCAAAGAAATGGTCCAAAATCAGGATGCGAAGGTTAAACAAATATTAAAACAAATGATAAAACCCGGTGATTCAGATTTTAATAAGGTGAAAGCCATTCATGATTACATTGTTTTAAACACTGCTTATGATTGGGAAAACTATACTAAGGGACAAGTCCCTGATGCCTCCTATACCGCCTATGGCTTAATGATGAATGGAGAAGCCGTTTGTGAAGGCTATGCCCAAACGATGCAGCTGCTATTAAAAAAAGCAGGGATTGAAGCTTACTTTGTGACAGGCAAAGCAAATGGCGGGGCACATGCATGGAATTTAGTTAAAGTGGATGGAAAGTATTACTACGTGGATTCAACATGGGATGATCCTGTGCCAAACCGCGCTGGCGAAATTAGCTACAAGTATTTTCTTACACCAGCAGCTGCTTTAAAGAAAGATCATTCTTGGGATGAAAAGCAATTTCCTGCTGCAACTAGCACGAAGTATTCCTATTTTCAGGACTTTTACACTGTAAAAGAATCAGGTGACTTTTTCTATTACTCAAGCAACAAAGATAATCAAAAACTTTACAGAATGAAAAAGGATGGAAGCGGAAAGAAAAAACTGCTTAATGTCAGCACTCCATACTTTGTTTTAACGAAAAACTATATATATTTGAGCAATTATTCCAATGGCGGCTATCTTTATCAGGCTAAGCTTGACGGAACCCAATTAAAAAAAATTAATAATATCCATTCAATTGATCTATATGTTGAAAAGGATAAACTGATATTTACGAATAAAGCAACAGGTGCAAAAGGATCTGTAAAAATTAATTAAAAGCTATGCTAAAAGAAAGAGGACAATGACCGGGATGCCCCAAACCATTGTCCTCTTTTTCTCAGGATTCTATTTTTCTTCTATTGAATGCGATTCCTAAACCAATTAGAATCAATGCAATTCCAGCTAATGGCAAGCCCATATTCGCCTCTTCGCCTGTTTGAGGGAGTACATCTGCTCTTCCTTGATTAGACTCCTTAGGTCCGCTAATTGGGTTTCCTTGATTCGGATTGCTTGGCTTTTCCGGATCACCTGGGTTATCTGAGTTGCCCGGATTATTTGGTTTCCCTTGGTTATCTGAATCCCCTGGATTATTTGGATTGACTGGGTTGCTTGGTTCTCCTGGTTCTCCTGGTTCTCCCGGCTCTGCTGGTTCTCCCGGTTCTCCTGGCTCTCCTGGGTTACCCGGTTCTCCCGGCTCTCCCGGTTTACCTGGTTCTCCTGGTTTCCCCGGTTCTCCCGGCTCTCCTGGGTTACCCGGTTCTCCCGGTTCTCCCGGTTCTCCCGGTTCACCTGGTTCTCCCGGCTTGCCTGGTTCTCCCGGTTCTCCCGGTTCTCCCGGATTGCCTGGTTCTCCTGGTTCACCTGGTTCTCCCGGATTGCCTGGTTCTCCTGGTTCACCTGGTTTATAGTTTTTAACAGTTACTTCCTTCTTTTCATCATCAAGCTTTACTGCCATATTTTCGGATGCTTTTTGAATCACATACCCTGCTGGAGCCTTAACCTCTTTTAAAACATAGTTATCAAAGGCTAAGTTTTCAAACGTTGCTTTTCCTTCTGCATCCGTTGTTTTCTTTTCAACTAACTCATTTTTGCTATTGTAAAGCTCAAATTCTGCACCATCTAGCGGTTTATTCGTTGAGCCATCCACTTTAAGAACGGTGAGGCTTCCTTTGCCTCTTTCATTCTCTTTAGCTACCTCCACGATCGAGGTTTGTTTTTCCTTGATTGTGAAAGTAACTGGTGTATTATCTAGCAAGTAATGCTCAGGAGCCTTTGTTTCGACAAATTGATATTCGCCTGCCTCTAAGTTGTTAATGATGATCTTACCGTTTTCATTAGTAAAATGTGTGCTTATTTTGACAAAGTCTGAGCCATCTTTCCGTTGGAGTTCGAATTCTGCTCCTTGAAGAAGTGATTGGTTTGCTTTATCTTTTTTGGTAAGTTCTACAGCTTGATGGATTTTTTCATTTTCGATTTCTACTTTGTTTTCTTTTTCTTTTATTTCAATCGTTTGCGAGTCTTGAATCCCGACAACATAGCCTTCAGGTGCTTGATCTTCTATTAGGAGATATTCACCATATAACAGCCTGTCAAATGTTAATCTCCCTCCATCGTCAGTTTTCCCTGTCTTAATAACTGCCATACTATCAGGATCAATTAACGAGAAAACAGCATCTTTCAGCTTGATGGTATCATCTTTGCTATCAGTCTTAATAATTTCTAAACTACCTACCTCACCACTGCCAGTACCAGAGCTTGATGTTTGTTTAATCTCAATTTCCTTCGCTCTGCTAATTTGTTCAGTAGTGATCCCATCACCAGTAAAACTGATTTCGTTATTAACTTTCTCCTTTGGTTTTGCAAGGATTAGTGACTGATATTCTAAAATGAAAGGACTGCTCATTTCTTCTAAGAATATCAGTTCAAATATCTCTTGCCCCTCATCATCAATTGAGATGGAAAGCGTATAGTCTTTATCTCGCTTAAGTTCATTTTTCCTGTCTATTGTAACTGTTCCATCATCCCCCACGTTCGTTCCAAACACATGGAAGGATTGCTCAATAAACGCTTGATTCATACTAGGTGTATCTACTAATTTTGCATTATTAACGGTGGACTGGCTAAAGTTAATATTAACCTTCCAATCTATTACTTTCCCGTTTTGCTGACCTGATTTGTTAACATATTCTCCACCGTGTTTTACAGATACTTTACCTGAAAGCTTTGCAATTTCAGTTCCTTTATCAGAAACAATTGCTTCATTTGAGTAAGAATCTTTGATTAACTGGTCTTTTAAGCTAGTTCTATATTTAATCAAGAAAGCGAAGTCGATGGTCCCTTTAAATATTATCTGGAAGCCTGGTTTCCCTTCTGGATGCTCATGAACTGTATAATCTACACCTTCACGCAACTCTTTAACCTCTACTCCATTAGCACTTCCAGTCAAGGACATCTCATATACTTCTAATGAGTCTTTAATGAATTGTTGATTATCTAATATCTCATCAACAACAGCTGCTTCTTCTAGTGTTCTCAGATTGTAGTTAACTCCTACTTGCCATGTAATTTCTTTATCAACGGCATTGTAGGAGCCGTTTTTAAAACCGTTGGATTGTGTATAAGTGTCTGGCGTAAATTTATCGGTATAATCCTTACTGCCTGATTCACCCTTTTCATTCATCCAAGTAAGCAATACACGATTACTTAAAAATTTATCATCTTTATTGATTCTTTCTTCATAATTGAAATATGTTGTGTACTCAATTCTATGAGGGTCAGTAATTGACTGATTAAACGTTATGATAAACCCTCCATCATTATCCTTTGGAGTCATTGTAAAATCTGTGTATTCCTCTTTTGTCGTTCTATTGGTGATCTTTATTGAGTCTTCTTTTAGCTCTAATCCCCCATTTGCAAAGGTATCTTCAAGTACAACATTTTCCATTTTATGACTGTCTTTGTTAATGTCAATAACCCAATTAACAGTTTTGTCCNCCGGTTCTCCCGGTTCTCCCGGTTCACCTGGTTCTCCCGGCTTGCCTGGTTCTCCCGGTTCTCCCGGTTCTCCCGGATTGCCTGGTTCTCCTGGTTCACCTGGTTCTCCCGGATTGCCTGGTTCTCCTGGTTCACCTGGTTTATAGTTTTTAACAGTTACTTCCTTCTTTTCATCATCAAGCTTTACTGCCATATTTTCGGATGCTTTTTGAATCACATACCCTGCTGGAGCCTTAACCTCTTTTAAAACATAGTTATCAAAGGCTAAGTTTTCAAACGTTGCTTTTCCTTCTGCATCCGTTGTTTTCTTTTCAACTAACTCATTTTTGCTATTGTAAAGCTCAAATTCTGCACCATCTAGCGGTTTATTCGTTGAGCCATCCACTTTAAGAACGGTGAGGCTTCCTTTGCCTCTTTCATTCTCTTTAGCTACCTCCACGATCGAGGTTTGTTTTTCCTTGATTGTGAAAGTAACTGGTGTATTATCTAGCAAGTAATGCTCAGGAGCCTTTGTTTCGACAAATTGATATTCGCCTGCCTCTAAGTTGTTAATGATGATCTTACCGTTTTCATTAGTAAAATGTGTGCTTATTTTGACAAAGTCTGAGCCATCTTTCCGTTGGAGTTCGAATTCTGCTCCTTGAAGAAGTGATTGGTTTGCTTTATCTTTTTTGGTAAGTTCTACAGCTTGATGGATTTTTTCATTTTCGATTTCTACTTTGTTTTCTTTTTCTTTTATTTCAATCGTTTGCGAGTCTTGAATCCCGACAACATAGCCTTCAGGTGCTTGATCTTCTATTAGGAGATATTCACCATATAACAGCCTGTCAAATGTTAATCTCCCTCCATCGTCAGTTTTCCCTGTCTTAATAACTGCCATACTATCAGGATCAATTAACGAGAAAACAGCATCTTTCAGCTTGATGGTATCATCTTTGCTATCAGTCTTAATAATTTCTAAACTACCTACCTCACCACTGCCAGTACCAGAGCTTGATGTTTGTTTAATCTCAATTTCCTTCGCTCTGCTAATTTGTTCAGTAGTGATCCCATCACCAGTAAAACTGATTTCGTTATTAACTTTCTCCTTTGGTTTTGCAAGGATTAGTGACTGATATTCTAAAATGAAAGGACTGCTCATTTCTTCTAAGAATATCAGTTCAAATATCTCTTGCCCCTCATCATCAATTGAGATGGAAAGCGTATAGTCTTTATCTCGCTTAAGTTCATTTTTCCTGTCTATTGTAACTGTTCCATCATCCCCCACGTTCGTTCCAAACACATGGAAGGATTGCTCAATAAACGCTTGATTCATACTAGGTGTATCTACTAATTTTGCATTATTAACGGTGGACTGGCTAAAGTTAATATTAACCTTCCAATCTATTACTTTCCCGTTTTGCTGACCTGATTTGTTAACATATTCTCCACCGTGTTTTACAGATACTTTACCTGAAAGCTTTGCAATTTCAGTTCCTTTATCAGAAACAATTGCTTCATTTGAGTAAGAATCTTTGATTAACTGGTCTTTTAAGCTAGTTCTATATTTAATCAAGAAAGCGAAGTCGATGGTCCCTTTAAATATTATCTGGAAGCCTGGTTTCCCTTCTGGATGCTCATGAACTGTATAATCTACACCTTCACGCAACTCTTTAACCTCTACTCCATTAGCACTTCCAGTCAAGGACATCTCATATACTTCTAATGAGTCTTTAATGAATTGTTGATTATCTAATATCTCATCAACAACAGCTGCTTCTTCTAGTGTTCTCAGATTGTAGTTAACTCCTACTTGCCATGTAATTTCTTTATCAACGGCATTGTAGGAGCCGTTTTTAAAACCGTTGGATTGTGTATAAGTGTCTGGCGTAAATTTATCGGTATAATCCTTACTGCCTGATTCACCCTTTTCATTCATCCAAGTAAGCAATACACGATTACTTAAAAATTTATCATCTTTATTGATTCTTTCTTCATAATTGAAATATGTTGTGTACTCAATTCTATGAGGGTCAGTAATTGACTGATTAAACGTTATGATAAACCCTCCATCATTATCCTTTGGAGTCATTGTAAAATCTGTGTATTCCTCTTTTGTCGTTCTATTGGTGATCTTTATTGAGTCTTCTTTTAGCTCTAATCCCCCATTTGCAAAGGTATCTTCAAGTACAACATTTTCCATTTTATGACTGTCTTTGTTAATGTCAATAACCCAATTAACAGTTTTGTCCTTATAATTAGGATCCTTTTCCCACTTTTCTAGGATTTGCTGTGAAATGGGTTGTTCTGAAGATTTAGTAATATTATTTGCAGTAACTTCATTTTTTATCGTTTCCCCATCAACTACTCTATTAATTGCTTTTGTCTTATAAACAATTTTGAAAGCCGAATTGATATCTTCATTAAATTGAAGAACAAAACCATTCTTATCTTCTGTATTTGTTGGAGTTAAAGAATAATCACTGTATTGTGTTCCAGGTTCTATTTCTTTCCCATTCACATCGATTTCCACTTTTTGCACTGCGATGTCATAGTTGCCATCTTCTTTTATTACTAGTTCTTGTGTTTTGTTAAATAGATCGGTTAGCTTAGCATCAGCCTGATCAATATGCTTTTCGTTAAAATTATATCTAATTTCCCACGTAATCGTTTGTTTTGCAGGATCATAATGTGCAACCCTTTTTGCTAATGCTTCTCCGCGTTTCACACCAACAGATGCAGATGCTTCCTGCTCTCCAAATGAGTCACCTTTTAGAATCGCTGTATTATTATAGTCTGTTTTCTCTGCATCTATAATCTTAGTATCAAAGACGACTCGATAGGCGGATGAAATTTTCCCAAAGCTGATTTCAAAGTTTGTTCCATCTGTTATTGCACGTGTAATTTCATCCCCTTGTTCTACACTTCCATCTAAACGAGTGATTAACTTATAAATCTTAACCGAACCAGGTATTAGCTCTTGACCTTCTTGAATAAGGTCACTTAAAACGGCATTTTCAATTACATCAAGGTGTTTATTAAAATTAACCGTCCATGTAATGGTTTCTGCATTGTATTGTTTATTTGGAGTTCCCTGTTTATCAATCGTTGACCCATTAGGTGTGAAGATAATCGGAATTTCATGCGACTCTTTCCCCTCAATAGGTGTAATAGTTACTACCTTATCTTCCGATATAACTATATCTTTTCTTAACGTTGATAAGACCTCAATGGTTCCCCTAATATTAGAGTGAGTTTCAATAAAATCATTAAAAACTACAGTAACTATTCGACTCCCCTTTGAAACACTAAATGTTCCAATCGAAACCCCATCAAATAGCAAATCACTATTAACATTTTCATATACATCAAGTTCTACAGGAAGCTCAAATGTATAAGTAGCCCCATCTCTATAGCCATGGTTATTTTCAAGTGCCCATTCATAGTTCACTGCAATTACTGTTGAACTGCTGGCACCATTATCACAACTGCCTTGATCACATGTGAGGTTTGAACTCGTTAAAATATTCTCCGCAATAACTGTCCCAGCACCAGCTGAAGGATCCTTTACTCCTTCTTTGCCTGCTTCCCCATCTTCCGCTCCTGCTTCAGTTTCCGGATCTGTATTGCCATCCTCCACTACTTCAGTATCTTCACCTGGATCTGCATGATCTTCTTCAGTCCCAGCGTCCTTTTCAGGATCGGCTGTTTCTTCTCCAGATCCAGCATTTTTATCAGGATCGGCTATCCCCTCTTCGTTGACTTGCCCTTCATTAGAAGTGTTATCTTCAGTTGGGTTTTCTTCTGTTCCTGCACGCTTAGCGGCAAGCTCAAGGCTTCCTGATCCATCGCTTTTTTGCCCTTCATTAATGGTTACAGTGATTATTCCATCAGTTGATACTTTGTACGAACCAATCGGTCCTTCATCAATGGATAAGTTGCCCGATTGTTCTTCCTCAATTTTCACATCAGACGATATTTGGAAAGTATATGTCCCTCCCTTTCCTTCTTGATCTGCTGTGAATGTCCAATCAAACCTTACTTTTACCTTGGTGTCATCTGCAGCATCCGGTTCAATCACTGCCTCTCCTAGCGTAAACAATTGCCCCGTTCCCGTATTTGCACTAGCAGCCAGCGGGGATAAAAAACTGTTGACAATTAATAAAATCATCACAGAAATGAGACTAAACTTCTTCATGGTGACCTCCTTACTTTCAGCTTTTATTTTTTAACTTTGCCTGTACAATGAGGCGATCTGTGGGATTTTTTTGGCCTATAGGTGTACAAGTAACGAGAGTAAGAACTGGTTCCTTCTGATCATTTAGGACCTCAATTTTCGAACGATCAACAACAAATTTCTGGACTATAACATACTCATATGTACCAGTCTTCGTTTCTACTATAATTTCATCGTTGCGTGAAAGCTCATCAAGCCGGTTAAATTGCTTGCCAAATGTAGTGGAACGGTGTCCGGCGATTCCGACATTATTTATTCCAAATTCCTTGTCCGGTTCAATCATCCCTGTACCTTTTTTCAAAGGGACTTTACCAGCACCTTCAAAAATAAGCATTTCTAGGTCAATATCCGGGATATAGAGAATGCCTCTTGCCCCATCTAATAGCTCTACCTGATCTTGGTCTTCTTTTATCTCAGTTAAATCTGCCTGTTCTTCAGTCTCGACTACATCACCCAGCTGCTTGAAGGTTTGTATTAATTTCTCCTGTTTCGTATCTGCAGCTTCCTTTTCAATTTGCGGATAAAAGAGTAAAAGTAAGCCAGCTGATATAAATACAAAGCTCCATACAAATCGCAATATAAATCCCCTTCCATTCTTTTTTGTTACTTTACAACATATCTTCTCCTTTCCTTTTCTCTCTCTATTGATGTTGTCCTATGATTTTTTCTTTTGGCATTTCTGCTGAGCAACAGCTGATTTTCCAATATTACAAACGTATTTATAGAAAGAAATGCCCATTTAATAATAAACTTCCAATTCTGAACAAATTCTGAACTTTTTCCTAATATCGTTAAATTATCCCAAAAATAAAAACCACTCATCTCTAATTTCTTAAGAGTTAAGTGGTTTCAACTTATAGTAATAATTAGTAAATATATCCTTTAATTCTTTCGGAACATCAATTCCTAATTCCCCTACAAATTGATTTTTAACTTTTTCAAAGAAGATCTGTAATTTTTTATAATTATTCGTTTCTCCGTAGTGTTTTAATAATTTTTGCATAAAGGTTTCATTATATATATCTAACTGAAGCATTTTTTCTAGACTAGCCTCTACTAGCTGATGATTCACCTGATTTTTCATTGAATCTGAAATAAATTGATCAAGATAGCTGATGAATGATTGCCTTAAAAAAAGCTGGTGCTGTGTTGCCCATGAATACCCCTCTTCTTCTAAATAATCGCCGCTATACAATTCTAGTACTCTTTCAACATTTTCAGGTAATACCTTTTCGGATTGAATAAGTTCCTCTAATTCATGGATATCACTAGTTAAAGGGACAGATAGAACATATTGATCATTTAGAAGGGCAACAGGCTTTTCTATTCCATTTTTTTTAAGCGCCTTTCTAAGCTGGTAAACGGTTGTATGTAACAAAACCATTGCTTTATCTGCATCCGTATTCGGCCAAAGCTCTTCAATAATACGCGCCTTATGAATGGGAATATCTCGATTATGCCAAAGAAAGACAAATAACTCCTTTACCTTCTTGGTACGCCATTTAATAACATTCTGCTTATAATCCTTTAAACGAAAATTACTCATCGTATATGCATATAATGACTCACTCGTTTGAACAATCTCACTATTATCATATAACTTTATAACTTTTAGCCTATCTTTTGCTTTTGCAATTGCTTTTGAAAGGCGGGTTATGCTAACTGGTTTCAATAAATAATCGATTGCATCCACGTCAAATGCGTCAAGTGCAAACTGTGGGTGAGCTGTCACAAATATAATTATGATATGGCTATACTCTCCTACTAACTTCCTGGCAAATTTAATTCCATGTACTCCTCCCATGTCCATATCAAGAAAGATAACGTCGACTTTCAGTCTGTTTAAATTCTCAAGGGCATGCTCAGGATTTTGATATTTCCCCACAATTTCCATTCCATCCATTTTGTTTAATAAAACTTCTAACATATCTAAAGCAAGCTTCTCATCATCAATTAACAAAACTCGCATGATAATCTCCTCTACCATCCTTTATCACTGTTAATTTCTTCATATAATACTAAATTCTAAATATTATAGAATTAATTGTAAATAAATATAATTTCCTATATTGATAATTATTATCAATAATATTTCGTATCTTTCTTCACAGCCTTACATAAATAATTGCTTGTACTTATACAATATTGTCCCACTCCTCTTGTAATTTAGGATATAATTGGTAAGAACGCTAAATATTAGGAGGGGTATGTTTGAGAAAATTAAGAAAGCTAGGTATCTTCACACTGTCCACTGGTCTGTCTATTGGAATTCTTGCACCAAGTGTTAGTGCCGCATCACCTGGAAATGAGAATGATAGCAACGTACAAATCCAAATGGCACAGTCAGAAAAGGTTGTTTCAAAAAGTGAGCTCATAAAGAAATTCAGGGATTTATTCCCGCAATTTACATTTTTGACTGATAATGATTTACATATGGGAACAGGCTATCAATACCCAAATGATGATACTGTTCGATATGATTTAAGCTTTCATAAAAAAATAAACGGAAAATACACGCATGGAACTATTGGTTTTATTGGGGATCAGTTAGAAATTGAACGTTTTTACTATGAACCTGCAAATGCAGAGGATGCTTTATTTCCAGCAAAAATAACAAAAGTAAAAGCTGAAGAAGTTGCTAAAGCTTTTCTGAAAAAGTTCCCTGATAGCAATGGATATCAGCTTGATACAAGTATCACCGATTTCTTTCCGGGTAATCAGCTCCTTACAGAGCCGATTCGTTATACATTCTTCTTCGTAAAGACAGAGAATAAAGTTCCCATCTCAGATCAAAGTATTCAAATTACGGTACTAGGCAATGGTGAGGTCACTGACTTTTACCGAAATTCAGGCAGCAGTGGTTCACCATCCTATGACGATGTTTCAAAAGTGCTGTCTGCGAATGAAGTAATAGCAAAGATTAAAGAGAATCTTTCAGTTAATTTACAGTACAGCATCGATACAGATTTTCAAACAGGTGAAAAGCGTGTAAACCTCATTTATCAGCCAGCCATTCATGTAGCTGGTATCCATGCACTTTCAGGCGAATGGCAAACGATGAATGGCTTTTCTCCAGAGCTGCCAAAGGAAAAGAAGATTGAACACATTGTCTCTCAGCCAATTGGGTCTAAGCAAACTCATTATTCATTAGAGGAAGCGAAGGCATTTGCTGAAAACTTACTTAAAATCGATTCGGATGAAATTAAGCTAAGAATTGAATCCATTGATGAAACGAAAAATTACAATGGCCAAGAAGTGATTAGCATTAGTTATATGTATGAATACAGCAATGGCGGAACTGGAACAAACCTGGAACTAGATAAAAATACTGGAGAAATTATTCAGTATCACGACCTAAGAAGAGAAGTCCTTGAAGAGAATGGTGAAGATAAAAAAGCTGGACAAGCTATCTCCAGTGAGGAAGCACTAAATCAAGCAGTAAAATATTTAAAACAGTACTCTCCATCTTATCTTCATAACTATTCAATGCCAGTCGGAGAAAATTATTATGATGAGGATAGAGAAACCTATCATTTCAGCTTTCCAAGAGTAGTGAATGGAATTCTCGTAAACGGTGAGCAAATTTCAGTATCAATAGGAGCTGATGGCTCATTGCTTGGTCTCGATGTAAGTTATTCAAACATTCAAAATTGGCCATCCGCTGAAAAAGTGATCTCAAAGGATCAAGCCAATACAAAATTTTTTGAACAGCTAAGCCTAGATCTTAATTATACAAGAGAAGGACATAGCAATAAATACAATCACTATCATCTTGTATATACACCGGAATATAATAACAATTCTTTTAGCTATTTAAATGCATACACAGGCGAGTGGAATCATTCGATTGAGAATAATCAACAAACTGTTTCCCATCCTTGGGCTGAAAAAGAGCTTAATTACCTTATCCAAGCTGGAATTATTGATGTCAAGGATGCAAAAACATTTGACGCAAATGCGAAGGTTACTAAAGGTGCCGCTCTAAAAGTAATTATGAAATCTCTGACTCGATTCTATGACGTATATCCTGGTCAAAAAAATACGAGCCAGTCATTTGAAAATATTAAATCGGATCATCCATTATATCAGGTCGTTGAACGAGCGGTCACACTAGGATTACTTAAGAAAGAAGGGACAACCTTTAACCTGGACGAGCATCTTACAAAAGAAGAGCTTGCGGTTTGGTATATTCGTATATTAGGTCTTGAACAAGCGGCAAAAAATCAAGGAATCTACCAGCTTCCATTTGATGATGCAAAAGATATAAAAAATGAAAATATTGGCTATATTGCACTAGCACACTCATTAGGAATATTAACAACCAGTGATAATAAGTTCAATCCAAAGCAGGAAGTGTCCTATGCTGACCTAGCAGTTTCCACTATCCCTCTAGCTCATGAAGCATATAAAAAAGGAATTGAATTCAATATTTATTAAGAAGAGTAAGTATCCGCCCGGAAAGTGGGCGGATATTTTTTATTAGATTCATTTCTTTAATCGTTTGATGACAGATGTCATAAGGGATTGGCGAAAGCATCAATACTTCTTCCCCTTTCATATTCTCAGGCAACTTCACGGAGTGATCTAGTTCCATTTTTTATTTATTAAGCCTTTTTTTCTTTTTATCTAGCAACTTTCTATCTTTATCAAGTATTTCTTATATGTTCTTGTTTAGACTCTGTTTTCATTTGAATTTTTTGTGAATTTTTATCAATCGATTAGGCAGTTTTTTCTAAAAATATGGTTGACATTTCCTTTGGGATGAATTAAATTGAGTTTGTAATTGAAACTGATAATCGTTATCATTTATTACAACTGTATAAGTAGGCCTGCTTACACGAACAAGACAAAAAAGGGGATCTAGCATATGAAAAAGAGTCTTTTATTAATTGGAATGACTGCTGCTTTTTTAGCAGCTTGCGGAAACAGTGAAGATGCGTCTACTAATAAGGAAACGAATGAGGAAAAGAAAACAGAGGAAGTAGCGAAAAAAGAAGTTGCACCAGCAGAACAGACGATTACATACTTAGGTCAATCCTATACGCTCCCAGCTGAGGTGAATAATATCATTGCCGCCAGCTTAGAAGCTATGGAGGATGCTGCCATTCTTGGAGTGAAGCCGTTAGGTGCTGTAACTACCGCAGGTGAATTGCCAGCCTATCTGGCTGCTGATTTGGAAGGCGCCACATCCATCGGGGAAAAAACTGAGCCAAACTATGAAACGATTCTTTCTTTAAAGCCGGATGTTATCTTAGGTTCATCTAAATATAAGGAAGAAGTTGCCACTCAATTAAATAAAATTGGCACAATGATTCCTGTCTCTCATATATCTACAAACTGGGAAGATAATCTGCGTTTAATGGGAACATTATCAGGCAAGACAGCAGAAGCAGATAAAATTATAGCTGATTACAAGGCAGATGCAGAGGAAGCGAAAGCCACTCTTTCTGCTAGTTTACAAGATAAAGAGGTATTCGTAATAAGAGTTCGTCAAGGAAGCATGTTTGTTTATCCAGCCGATGTTTATTTAAATCCAGTCATTTATAGCGATTTAGGATTAAAAGTCCCTGAATTAATTGAGAAAACAGCTGCTCAAGAAGAGATTAGTCTAGAAACATTGGCAGATGTCAATCCAGATATCATTTTCCTACAATTTGAGAAAAGTGAAAACAGCGACACCCCTGCAGCTTTAGATGATTTATTAAAGAACCCGATCTTCCAAAGCATTGACGCAGCAAAGAATGATCAAATATTCGTGAATGCTGTGGATCCTATGGCACAAGGCGGTACTGCATGGAGCAAGGTGAACTTCTTACGTGCTGCTGTCGAAAACTTATCTAAGTAATGGATGTTGCGATGAAACGTTTGCGGAAAACCCGTTCTGTGCCATTTCTAATTATTTGCGCATCACCGTTTCTCTTCATCCTTACGATCGCATTATCCGTTTTATACGGGACAAAAGGGATTGATTCGTCAACCATCTGGCAGGCGATTGTGCACTTTGATTCTGCGAATGTTGATCATAACATTATCATGCAGTCTAGATTGCCTCGGGTGTTAGCGGCACTGCTTGTTGGTGCCTTCCTAGCCATTTCTGGAGCCATTATGCAGGGGATGACAAGAAATTATCTTGCCTCCCCTTCTATTATGGGTGTAACGGACGGCTCGGCATTTATGATTACCATGTGTATGATTTTTTTCCCAGCCATGTCAAATATGAATATGATCATTTTTTCCATGATTGGTTCAGCACTTGGCGCTGGAATTGTCTTCGGTTTTGGCTCGGTCATGCGCAATGGTCTTTCGCTCGTCAGATTAGCGATTATCGGCACCGTTATTGGTACTTTTTTAAGCAGTTTATCATCTGTGCTAGCCACTCATTTTCAAATTTCACAAGACTTAGCCTTTTGGTATCATGCGAAAATCCATAAGGCTGATCCAGAAATTCTATTGCTTGCACTTCCTATCGGTCTCATTGGACTTGTCCTTGCCCTGATCATTTCTAAATCGATCACCATCTTATCGCTTGGTGAAGATATCTCAATCAGTCTTGGTCAGCGGACAAAATGGGTAAAGGCGATTAGTATCATCATTGTTGTTTGTTTAACAGGAACGGCTGTCGCACTCGTTGGCAAGATTGCCTTTGTCGGATTAATTATCCCTCATATGACTCGATTTATTGTTGGAATGGATTACCGATTCGTGATCCCATGTTCTGCAATTATCGGCGGCATCTTTCTTGCCCTTTGCGATGTGGCGAGCCGCTTTATAAATTTCCCATTTGAAACGCCAGTCGGTGTGGTTACTGCATTAATCGGTGTTCCTTTCTTCCTCTATTTAATAAAAACAAGAGGAGGCGAGCGCCGTGCATAATAAGTATCGCAGCCGTTTTTTCATCAACATGTCGCTTCTAATTGGAGCTATTTTATTCGCCATCTATATTCATATTACAAACGGTACCTTTGATATGTCGGTAAAGGACATCATTACGACATTGCTTCGAATGAACCCAACGAATGAATTTGATTTAGTCATCTTCCAATTCCGTCTTCCGCGCATTGTGATTGCTGCACTTGTAGGACTAGGATTAGGAATTGCAGGTACGGTTGTTCAAGGAATTACAAGGAACGGGTTAGCTGATCCGGGTATATTAGGCATCAATGCTGGAGCGGGTGCATCCATCGTTATCTTTATGTTTTTCTTTCAAATGGAGCTTGCTGTCTCTGGCACCTCAAACTGGTTATCGATTTTAATCATGCCGATTTTTGGCTTTGTCGGCGGAGTGGCTGCTGCCATTCTCATTTATGTCTTTGCCTGGACAAATGGAAAATTAGATACACAGCGATTAATTTTATCAGGAATAGCGATAAGCACAGGGTTTGGTGCACTTTCTTTATATATTTCATTAAAGATGCGGGAAAGTGATTTTGAGATGGCAACCGTTTGGATGTCAGGCAGTATTTATAATGCAAACTGGATGTTTATCCTATCCATGATCCCATGGCTGGTCATTCTAATACCTGTCATTTACCGAAAAGCCCATCTATTGGATTATTTCCAGCTGGAGGAAGCATCCATTAAGAGTCTTGGGATTCAAGTCGAAAAAGAAAAGGCAATTCTGCTATTAAGCAGCATCGGGGTCATTAGTGCCTGTGTTTCCGTATCAGGCAGCATTGGTTTTATTGGACTAATTGCGCCCCATATTGCGAGGCAGCTTGTAGGGATTCATCATCGGTATGTACTCCCGGCAAGTGCAGCAATCGGAATGTTTCTTGTTATCTTTTCCGATTATCTTGCAAGAACCATATTTGCACCTGCAGAAATTCCGGTTGGTATCATCGTGGCCATCCTTGGTGTCCCTTACTTCCTCTATTTATTAATCAAAACAAAAGCATAGAAGGAGAATGAAAGATGGATACAACAGTTATTCGTGCTGAAAGGCTAACAACCAAATATGAAAAGTTTACTGTATTTACAAACCTAAGCGCGGAAATTAAAAAAGGAAAAATTACAACGATCATTGGACCGAATGGCTGCGGGAAATCGACTTTATTGAAAACAATTGGACGGATATTGAAGCAGCAAAGCGGAGATGTTTTTTTACAAGAACAGGATATGAAAGGCATCTCAACAAAAGCGATAGCCAAGCAGCTCGCCCTTCTCTCTCAAAACCCTGAGGCACCATTGCAATTAAAGGTTGAAGAGCTTATCTCTTACGGCCGCTTCCCTCATCGTAAGAATGTTGGAACACTGTCCAGCAAGGATATAGAAGTGATTGAATGGGCAATGGACATTACAAAAACGAGTGCCTTCCGGTACCGTGAAATTGCTCAGCTTTCTGGAGGGCAGAGGCAAAAGGTATGGCTGGCAATGGCTCTTGCACAGGAAACGAATATTTTGTTATTAGATGAGCCAACTACTTATTTAGATTTAGCTCATCAGCTAGAAGTGCTGCAGATCGTCGAACGGCTAAATAAGGAGCATAACTGTACGATTGTTATGGTTCTACATGATATTAACCATGCAGCCCGTTTTTCTGATGAACTTATTGCTATGAAGAACGGAGAAATTATTACTGTCGGACCACCTGAAAAAATCATCGCAAAGAATGTATTAAAGGAAGTATTCCATATTGATGCACGTATTATGGTCGATCCAGAAAACGGATCCCCTGTGTGCTTTGGATATGATGCCCTGCGAGAGCGTGAATAGGAGGAAATATGAACTCAGCTCGTGAAGTTGCTTTAGCTAATACGGAAGAATGGATTTTACATTCAAAAAGAACGGATAATTCATATCACATTAAAGTTGCTTTGCCTCCCTTCCCTCCCAACCAGGAAGGGTACCCGATTATCTATATTCTTGATGGCAATTCTTATTTTCAGTTCGCTAGAGATGTTGTCCGTCTGCAATCCAAGAATGCACTAAAAACCTTTGTCAATGACGCCATTATCGTTGGTATTGGACATACCGGAGAAGATAAAGATGTCTCCAAACGCCGATTTCACGATTTTACTGCACCGGCGGAAAACTATACATATCCAGATCGGCTAAGAGGAAGAGATTTAGGAGAGCATGGTGGTGCAGAAAGATTTCTTGCATTTATTCAAGAGGAATTAAAACCTGAAATTGAAAGCCGCTACTCCATTCATATGGAAAGACAAGCTTTATTCGGGCATTCTCTCAGCGGTCTATTTACGCTATGGACATTGTTCAAAGAGCCATATGCTTTTCAGACCTATCTTGCTGTTAGTCCTTCCATTTGGTGGAACAATCATGAAATGCTTGCCTTTAAGGACTGGTTCTCCGATCAAGCAAAAGAAGACAAGAAAAGGCGCCTGTTTATGGCAGTTGGTGAGCTTGAAGGCTTTATGGTTGATGATGCAAGGAAATTGCTTGAACAATTACGGGCAACACAGCGTCTATTTGTAGACTGTGATCTATATGTGGCTCATGAAGAAAATCACGCATCCGTCGTGCCAACAGTCATGAGCAGGGCTATTCGGTTTGCGAACGAGGTCTAATAAGCACTTGACATTTTACCGCTCCATTTAGTAGTATTTTTATATACTACTAAATGGAGCTTTTTATATGGGGGAATCCAATTGATTGACCAACTTCGAAAAATAGGATTATCTGATCTAGAGGCAAGATGTTATTTAACATTGTATGAAGAACCTGATTTATCAGGCTATGAAATTGCCAAGCGGGTTTCTGTATCACGGACCAATGTGTATGCGGCACTAAGAGCTTTAAAGGATAAAGGAATGTGCAGAACAATTGAAGCCAATCCTGTTCTGTATACACCAGTACCCATCGATGAAATGGTTCGTTTACTGCAGACTGATTTTGAGCAAACAGCAAAAATCTTGGTAGAGGAATTACGCACACCGCCTAAATCTGCTAGCTCTTTTTATAATTGGCAAGGGGATAAGGCGCTCGAGACCGTTATTCGACGTGTAATTTCGAATGCAGACAAACATATTCTCGTTGATATTTGGTCAGAGGATGTTCATTGGATTGAAGAGTCTTTGGCAGAAGCAGAAAAGAGAGGTGTGGATGTCACCTTAATCGTTATTGGTGAAAGTCATACTAGCTTAAAA
Organism: Cytobacillus massiliigabonensis; assembly: GCF_900199725.1. Taxonomy (GTDB): domain Bacteria; phylum Bacillota; class Bacilli; order Bacillales; family Cytobacillaceae; genus Cytobacillus; species Cytobacillus massiliigabonensis. The sequence continues at coordinate 785,100 of NZ_LT904902.1, forward strand.
CATGTGATTACACATAAACGAAGCGAAGAATGGGACCAGATGGAGTCGAGGAAATTCTCAATTTTATGTGACTCGCAAGCTGCTGTAATCGGCAGCTTCGGAAAAGCATATAAGCTTTCTGCGCTGGAAACTGATCATCCTTCCATCACCGAACTATTGAAAAACGACTTCTATCATGACCTGGTCATGAAACAAATTGAAGAAGATTTTAAAGCAGAACTAGATGAGAAATATGGAACTGATTATGAAAACATTATACAGCGTTATAAGGAAATACTAAGTTGATCTTTTGTATTTCCCTTTTTTTACACTTTCATTAGTAGTATTTATAAATACCTCCAATTTTAAAGAAACGAGGAAAAACAAAATGAATGAATTAGCTCAAGAAAGTACATCTGCTTATCCTAAACGGTGGCTTGCTTTGTTTATTCTTTTGCTTGGCACATTTATGGTCATATTGGACACATTTATTGTTAATGTAGCAATCCCAACGATTCAAGAACAAATGCACACAAGTGCCGCTGAAATCCAGCTTATTGTTGCTTCCTATGTGTTGTCCTATGCCGTTTTATTAATTACAGGGGCACGCATCGGTGATAAATATGGAAGAAAGAGAATGTTTATCGTTGGTATGGTCATCTTTATTATTGCTTCGGATTTGTGCGGCATGGCTTTAAATACAAACCTATTAATTTTTTCACGCGTTATCCAAGGAATAGGCGCCGCGATTCTTATTCCACAGGTATTAAGTATTATCCAAGTGATTTTTCCTCCCGAGGAAAAAGGAAAGGCAATCGGGTTTTACGGCGCGATAAGCGGGCTCGGATTAATTGCTGGGCAAATGATTGGCGGCCTGCTTATCGATTGGAATATTTGGGGTCTAGGCTGGCGGAACGTTTTTCTCATTAATATACCGATTGGTCTTATCGCTGTCATTCTTATTCGCTCTATGATTCCAGAAATTCGTACAGATCAAAACAGCAGGGTTGATTGGAAAGGGATTCTTTTCCTGACGATCAGTCTCCTCCTTCTTGTGTTCCCGTTGATTGCTGGAAGAGAAGCTGGCTGGCCGCTATGGATATATGTAAGCTTCATCGGTTCCTTGCTGTCATTCTTCTTATTTTTATTCCATGAGAGAAAAGTGATTCAAGCAGGGCAAACCGCTTTAATCCCTCTATCCATATTTTCAGACCGCTCTTTTTCGCTTGGAGTATTCACCATTCTTGCCTATCAAATAGGCAATAGCGGCTTTTTCTTAACGGTTTCTTTAACTTTACAAGATGGGCTCGCTCTATCTGCCATCGATTCTGCTATTGCTTTTACTCCCATTGGAGGGGCATTTTTTCTCTCCTGCTTGCTTGCACCAAAATGGGTAAAAAAAATGAAAGGAACTGTATTAAATTGGGGAGCAATCATCCTCATTGCCGGCTATGCATTTGTAATCCTTTGCATTCATTCCTTTGAAATGACAATCGCTTGGCAGCACTTTATCATTCCTTTCTTTCTGATCGGTTTTGGCCAAGGACTGATCGGTGCCCCATTGATGGGCATTATATTAGCCGGGAGCAAGAGCCAGCATGCCGGTTCAGCTTCTGGCATACTAAGCACCTTCATGCAAATTGCTAATGTTCTTGGAGTAGCAGTGATCGGTACCATCTTTTTTTCAGTTTTAGAAAAAAAGAATCATAACATCGCCAGCCACATCCCTTATTTAGATTCGTTTAACATCGCTTTGTACAGCAGTATTGTTTTAGCAATGATTACATTCATACTTATCTTCTTATTGAACAAAAGAACTGCAGGGAAAAGTTAAATATCTATAGGTATGGGGGATACACTTAATCTGTATACCCCTGCCAAATAACCCGCCAGTTTTTATCGTTATCCGCATAGACCACCTTTCTTTTCAAAAAATAATCGGCAATGAGCTCTGTCATATCTGTTTGGATTTCTTTAATTACTGGCTTATTTTGAAACATATGGAAGTCACCGCCGCCACTCGCACGGTAATTGTTCATTACAACCTCATACTCCCCTTCCATTTCAATGGGTTCACCTGAAATCATAAGCTTCGTTACTCGGTCCCCTACAGGACGCCTTATATCCAGCTCATATTCAATCCCTTCCCACATATCATAGTTATAATGCTGTGGCTTTGGCTGCAAATAGGATGGATTTACCACGATATCCCCCGTGTGGTCTAGCATAAAATAACTAGCGCACTTCTCAAGTGCTGCTTCCATCTCATAGCCCTTTATTCTGATCACCCTTAAGGTATTGGGATAAATATAATTGGAGACTATATTCCTCATTGTTACTTCTTCGTTAAACCCTTCAGAACCATTATCAAAAAGTGCAGTGGCTGATATCCTTGCTCCAGATGCATCCATTTGTACTTGATTTAAAAATTTGATCAGTGGATGGGCACCTAGACGAACTGCAAAAGCATCATGAATGGTCATATCGCCAATAATCCTCCCTATCGGCTGGTCTAACCATGCCTGTGTCTCCCGTTCCGTCTCCTTAGTCATTTTTATTATTTCTCGATCTGCTTCTGCCGTTTCATCAATGGTTACCAGCTCTGCTGCTTTATTGCTAATAACCCATTGACCGCAAACCTTTTCAAATGTAACCACAACCTTCCCGATTGCCTGGCCATTACATCCTGGCTGAACAATCGTCACTCCATTCACAGTATCTGCAATCATCCGGTGCTGATGACCAGTGAGCAATACATCAATTCCGGCAATTTCCTCGCAAATTGCATAGGCTTGATTTTCTCCTGACATGTTTTCCGTTTCTTCGCCAGTTGAGGGCTCCCGTTCAAATCCCCCATGATAAGAAATAATTAACAGATCATATGTCTCATACTTTTGAATAAATTTGACCCATTTTTTTGTACTAATGAATGCATCCTCAAACTGAAGCCCTGCTATATGCTTCGGATTTTCCCAATTCGGAATATAGTGTGTGGTGATTCCTAAAATGGCGACACGAAGCCCATTTTCGAACACTTTAACAACATACGGTCTTCCAAATGCACAGTTCTTCATCCCGTATTGGATCGTATTTGCCGATAGCCAAGGAAAGTTAGAATCCTTTATTGCAGCCTGCAATACCTCTATTCCAAAATTAAATTCATGATTGCCTATCACGGCACAATCATAGTTTAAATGATTTAAGATGTTTACCATTGGATGAATCCCCTCTTTCATAAACCTTGAGTAATAGTAGGTCAGAGGGGTGCCTTGTATGAGGTCTCCATTATCAATAAGGATCGAATAATCATAGCTTTCCCGCTCTCTGTGAATCATTGTGGCAAGCTTTGCTAATCCGATAGAAACCTCTCGATTGTTTCGATAGTTATGCGGGAATACATGCCCATGAAGATCACTTGTTACTAAAATAACCATTTGACATTGTTTATTTTCAAGCATCATCTTATCCCCTTTCCGCCTTTTTCTAATCATCCCCTCAATTATATATTCAATTGGAAGCTGTAAATGGAATTCCTATTAAACATAACAATCCCTTTACAATAATTAACAACTATTTTACAAAAAACACCATATTGCTTTGCTATAATTCAACTCGTAATGAAAATAACTTTCCCAATATGGAGGTAACACGATGTTTAAGAAGTTTGCTGGAATTGGTCTATCTTTTGTTTTGGCAGCTAGTATTTTAAGTGGATGCGGATCAAGCGAAGCGGCGGGAGGAGAGTATGAACCTGAAAGCTTAACAGTTCAATTCGTTCCTTCACAAAATGCTGACACTTTAGAAGCTAAAGCGAAACCATTAGAGGGGCTGCTAAAGGAACAGCTGGGAATCCCTGTTACAGTTAGTGTGTCAACAAACTACAATACGATCGTAGAAGCAATGGCATCGAAAAAAGTAGATATTGGTTTCTTGCCTCCAACTGCATATGTCCAAGCCCATGAAAAAGGGGCGGCTAACGTAATCCTTCAGGCACAGCGCTTTGGTGTGAGCGATGAAACGGGAGCACCCAACGATAAGCTAGTAGATTTCTACAAATCAATGTTTATTGTTAACGCAGATTCCGATATTGATAGCATAGAAGATTTAAAAGGCAAAAAAATCGCTTTTCAAGATGTGACTTCATCAGCAGGGTATGTTTGGCCGGCAGCAGCGTTAATGGATGCCAAAATTGATCCGCTAACTGACGTAGAAGGGATTACAGTAAAAGGACATGATCAAGCCGTTATTGCCCTCTTAAATGGGGATGTCGACGCAGCTGTTATTTTCCAAGATGCACGAAATATTGTGAAGGGTGACTATCCGACAGTTTTTGAAGACACAAAAGTCCTGCATTTCACAGAACCGATCCCAAATGACACAATTGCCATTCGTCCTGACATGACAGAGGAATGGTCGAAGAAAATTCAAGATGCCTTTATTGCCATTGGCAAGGACGAAAAGGGACATGAAATTATTAAAGATATCTATTCTCATGAAGGCTACACCCCTTCTGAAGATAAAATGTTCGAAATTGTCCGGGACTACGCAGAAAAAGTGAAAACAGAGTAGCCTAGCCTGCAGAAACGCCATCCAGTTTCCATCATGAACTGGTTTGGCTTTTTTTATCAAAACAATTGAAGGTGGAATCACAGTGATTGAATTTCAAAACGTCTCCAAGACCTACCCAAATGGAGTAAAGGGATTAAATGATATTAACTTAACCATTCACGAAGGGGAGTTTGTAGTCATTGTCGGCTTATCTGGTGCGGGAAAGTCCACTTTATTACGATCAATTAACCGTCTAATTGAAATAACTGATGGAGAAATACTCATCGATGGGCAATCGATTACAATGGCAAAAGGAATTAGCTTAAGAAAAATCCGGCGGGACATCGGCATGATTTTTCAAACATTTAATTTAGTTAAACGCTCGACCGTTTTAAGAAATGTGCTGTCTGGCCGTGTCGGTTATCTTCCAACCTGGCGGACACTTCTTGGATTGTTTCCAAAACAGGATATCCACTCTGCTTACCAAGCTCTAGAGCGCGTGAATATTCTTGAAAAAGCCTACTCACGGGCAACAGAACTTTCAGGCGGGCAGCAGCAGCGTGTCTCCATTGCCCGTGCACTAGCCCAGGAGGCAAAAATCATTTTGGCTGATGAACCTGTTGCTTCATTAGATCCATTAACAACAAAGCAAGTCATGGATGACTTAAAGAGAATTAACCAAGATCTAGGCATAACGACAATAGTTAACCTTCACTTTATAGATTTAGCAAGGGAATATGCGACAAGGATTATTGGCTTGCGCGCAGGAGAAGTAGTCTTTGACGGACCGGTCTCAGCGGCAACAGACGAAAAGTTCGCAGAAATCTACGGAAGGCCAATCCATGAAAAAGAACTGCTAGGAGCCGAAGCGTGATGAATCATCCTTTAGAAAAAAGGAAATATCCTGAACCGCCTAGTAAACTTAAAACCTATTTAACCGTTATTATCTTATTGCTGCTATTTTTCGCAAGCGGCATAAAGACCAATGCATCTATTTCTGAACTTGTTGCCGGGTTTCCCAATATGCTTGAGCTGCTTGGACAAATGCTTCCGCCAAACTGGCTTTATTTTGAAAAAATCCTTCCAGCCATGCTCGAAACGATTCGTATGGCCCTATTAGGAACTACTTTTGGTGCAATTATCGCCATCCCGATTGCCCTGTTTTCTGCAAATAACATAATTAAAAGTTATTTATTTTACTATCCAGCAAGATTTATTTTGAACATAATACGGACTGTGCCAGACTTGCTTCTTGCAGCTATTTTTGTATCCATCTTTGGCTTAGGAACACTGCCGGGCATACTTGCCCTAACGATTTTTTCAATCGGATTGATTGCCAAGCTAACCTATGAAGCAATCGAGTCAATCGATAATGGTCCCTTGGAGGCAATGACAGCTGTCGGGGCTAATAAAGTTCAATGGATCTTTTTTGGAGTGATTCCACAGGTACTGCCGCATTATATTTCATATGTTCTTTATACGTTTGAAGTTAATATCCGTGCGGCAGCTGTCTTGGGTTTAGTCGGTGCTGGCGGAATCGGCTTGTATTATGACCGCACGCTCGGATTCTTTGAATATGATAAAACAAGCTCAATTATTCTATTTACTTTGGTCGTGGTTCTGCTCATCGACTATATTAGCATAAAACTACGGGAGAAATTATTATGAATAAAGCGGTAATCACCCCATTTAAACCAAGAAAAAATAGAATCCAGCGTGTCATTATTGTTATTGCCTTACTCGTTCTCTACATATGGGCATTTTCTGGGATGCCGATTGCTGGCGTAAAAGAAACAGCCGGTCAGATTTCCAAAGCCATTTTTGCTGGCATATTTAACCCAGATTGGGATTACGTTTACTTACCTGATGGAGAGGATTTATTACGCGGCCTCCTCGATACATTAGCCATCGCCATATTAGGCACGTTCATTTCTGCTTTTCTTTGCATTCCCTTCGCTTTCTGGGCAGCAGCAAATATGAACAGCGGAAAAACAGCAGCAAATACAGGAAAATTCATGCTAAGCTTTGTTCGCACCTTTCCAGAAATCGTCATGGCCATTCTATTTATTAAAGCGGTTGGACCGGGATCGTTTGCAGGCGTGCTTGCTTTAGGATTGCATTCTATCGGCATGCTTGGCAAACTATTCGCAGAAGAGATCGAAAGCATTGATCCTGGACCTGCAGAAGCATTAGCTGCTACTGGCGCCACCCGATTGCAAATCATCTGGTTTGCCATCCTGCCGCAGGTCATGCCTGGATTCTTATCCTATACGCTATACCGATTTGAAATCAACGTACGCTCTGCCGCTATCCTTGGCATTATTGGTGCAGGCGGAATCGGCACACCGCTCATTTTCGCCTTAAGCTCGCGAGATTGGGACCGGGTGGGGATTATTCTTCTAGGTATTATCGTGATGGTTACGCTGATCGATTTATTGTCTGGGTATATTCGGAAGAAAATTGTGTAGGTTTAAATTTTTTCGGAAAAGGCTCTAGGATGAGTATTCTAGTACCTTTTCCAATTTAAAACCAAGCCCGTGCCAGACATTTAACCGATTCCTCTATTTCTTCCTCAGATAAAGCAGCATAGCCTAGTAAAACAGTCATATTATCATGGCTCCCATAGGCGGATAGCGGATAAACCTTGCACTTAAAATTTCCTGCCATGCCGATTAGTTCTTGCTCTGTCATGCCATTTTTGACACGGACTAATACATGCAGACCGGAGTCCTGGCCAATAATTTCAGCTGGATCAGGGAACTGTTTCATGATTTCTGAAACAAGGATATCTCTCTTTTTATGATAGATCACTCTCATTTTGTTTATTTGCTTCTCCCAGTACCCCTCTTCTAAAAACCTTCTTAAGAGATCTTGATCCATTCGTGAAACCGTTTGTGCATAGAAAAAATATTCATTTTGATAGATTTCGATAAGCGGTTTGGGAAGAACCATATAGCTTACTCTAAGCGATGGCAGCAGTGCCTTTGAAAAAGTGCCCATATAAACAACTTTTCCATTCGTATCTAAGCCTTGTAAAGCAGGAATCGGTTTACCCGAATAGCGAAATTCACTATCATAATCGTCTTCAATAATATATCTCCCCTCACCCAAATTGGCCCAATGCAGCAGCTGCATCCTTCTTGAAATCGGCATGATCATTCCGCATGGAAATTGATGTGATGGTGTAACAAATGCTATATTAGCCCCGCTTTCTTCAAGACGTGAAACAATCATCCCATCTTGGTCTAATGGGATCATCTTCACCCGTTCCCATTTTTCAAAAGCTACATGTCTGCGGTGATATCCTGGGTCTTCAACTGCAAATACTCCCTTTTGAAGCAGCTGAAACAGCAGCCGCATTAAATATTGTGTTCCTGCTCCGATAATGATTTGACTTGGCGAACAGCAAACCCCTCGTGATTCATAGAGATACTTTGCAATGGCTTTCCGGAAATCATAGTCACCTTGCGGATGGCCAAGCTTTAACAAACGATCGTTTTCTGGGCGTGATATTTCATTCGTTAGTTTGCGAAATAAACTAAATGGGAAGGAACGTGCATCTACTCCCGTTTGGGTAAAATCATATAAGCAATCAGAATCTTGATATTGTTTTTCTTTAATAAAACTTGCTGACCGCTGACTATTATTATTTTCCACTAAATGTTGATCCAGCTCGCTAACATAGTAGCCCTTCCGTGGAATGGATAGCAGATACCCTTCTGCAATAAGCTGCTCATAGGCGGCTTCAATTGTATTTTGACTTAGAGATAAATGTGCGGCAAGTCTTCTTTTAGATGGAAGCTTTACATCCGGAGTTAAGTTGCCCATTTTAATTTCTTGTTTTATATACTCATATAGCTGAACATATAATGGCTTCTCACTTTGATTATCAAGCTTTGGTGTGATCTCTAGCATCAAAACTGACCCCTTCAACCTTCTAAAATCTGATACTTAATATAGTATCAGTTATTCTATATAATACCTCTATGCTTAGCATTTTCAATCATAACAATCATGCAATCGTGTATTTAGGAGGTATGCATCATGAAAACATCACGCCGTCTTGGATTAATGATGATCATAACTGGAGCTACATTATGGGGAATTTCTGGCCCGATCATTCAATGGCTTTTTCAGCAAACAGCCATTACATCCATAGAGTTTTTAATTATTCGGCTGATTTTAGCAGGAATCCTCATATTAGCTGTATTATCTATTAGAAAACAAAGTATTTTTGCTATTTGGAAGGATCCGCGCCAATGGATACAGTTAGTCATTTTCGCAATCATTGGGATGTTAGGCGCGCAATATGCCTTTATTGAAACAGTGAGAATTAGCAACGCGGTAACGGCTACCTTGTTTCAATTTCTTGGTCCGGTGCTGATTACGGTCTACGTTGCTGTCCAGTATAAGAAACTCCCTTCGTTTATTCAATTTCTGTCAATCATTATTGCGCTTTCGGGAATCTTTTTTCTTATTACAAACGGATCGATCGAAAATATTATTTTAACAAAAATCGCTGTCATCTTTGGCTTGCTGACTGCGATTGGATTCACTTTCTACACGCTTCAGCCTGCTTCATTAATAAAAAAATGGGGATCGCCGCTCATTGTTGGCTGGGGGATGCTGCTTGCGGGTATTGCTTTGCTCGTATTTAATCGTCAATTTAGCTTTCAGGCCATTGCAAATACACTTACATTTGAAACCTCTACTATGCTATTTCTGGCCATCCTAAGTGGAACCCTCTCATTTGTACTTTATATTGGAAGTTTAAAGCATTTGAGTGCGATGGAGACAAGCCTTCTATCAAGCATCGAGCCGCTTGTTGCCGTTATTGTTTCCATTACGTGGCTAAACGAATCATTTGGCGGCTACCAGCTAATTGGCGGGGTGCTCATTGTCATAGCAGTTGCAGCTTTAAGTTTGCCAGAGAAGGAACTGGGGACTGTTGCGAGAGAAAGAGTTTCATAACATGATAAAAGCTGACACAACGGGTGTCAGCTTTTTATCCATTACTTTTTGATAGAGAAAACCCGCGTCCCAGAATTTCGGAGGCGTTAAGGAAGACAACAAATGAGGAAGGTTCCTGCTCCTGCAGCACCTTTTTTAAATAAATGGCTTCCTCCTGCTCTACCACACAAAGAATCAGTGTTTTTTCCTTATTGGAGAAGCCGCCGATCGAGCGCACCTTTGTTAGACCTCGATCAATTTCATCTTTAATAATGGTTTGGATTTGCTCTTCCTGTTCAGTAATAATAAGCACTAGCTTGGACGGAGAAGTTTGCAGCTGAACAAAGTCAATCACCTTGCTTGTCACATAAATCGCCATCATGGCATATAAAGCTAATTCTAAATTAAACACCAAGGCAGAGGCGACAACAACAAATCCATCAACAATTAACTGGGAATAGCCGCTGGAAAAACCAGTATACTTTTTAACAATTTGTGCAACTGTTGCCAAGCCTCCTGTAGAGCCTTTTCCGCGATAAACAATTCCTAGCCCAACTCCTAAAAGAATCCCTCCATAAATGGCAGCGAGCAGCGGATTATCAATGGTAAAAGGAATATCGGCACTAACCCAAATCGTAAATGGAACAAAAAAAGTTCCTACTAATGTTTTTATACTAAAATCCTTCCCTAAAAGGATGAGACCGGCAAAAAATAGCGGAATATTAATTAGCCATTGCACGTAAGCAGGATTAAACTGGTACAGCTCATAAAGAATCGTGCTAATTCCGGAAACCCCGCCCGCCGCTAGTCTAGCAGGCAATAGGAAAATATTATAGGATAAACCAACTAAAATTGAGCCAATGATAATAAAAAAGTATTCCTTCAGTAACTTCGTCTGAGTTGTTTGTTTATTCATTTTTTCCGATTCCTTTCTTTACTATATAACCTTGGCATTTTAACATAAATTCGGGTGAAAAATCATTAAAACGTATTAAAAACTTATAAGAACCGCATGTTGCATTTATTGGAATATATAGTTTTATAAATATTATCAACCACACTTTACATTTATTAACAATTTCAAATTCATATATGTTTAATAGTCCAAATGTTACTGAAATTAGGAAAAAAAGATAGCCATTTCATAAATGGCTATCTCCTTTTGCCTTTTTATTGATGATTGGACATGTTCGGCAAGCGGAAGCCTTCAACAACAATATCTTCATCAACTTCTAATAAAAGGCATCTTTTTCCTTCATAGGTAATGTATTTAACATTTTTCAGTTCTTTCGGATGGATGGATACGTCAGCAATCTTTGTGTTGATCTTTATTGATTTCGGTATGACACTGCTCGCTTTAATTTCATGATTGACATCATAGACGACACTTTTGAAGGCATGCTCCACTTTGGCGGTATCGACATCTTCCACACCGCTTACCTCTAAGATGCGTTCAATGTCGCGAGAATCGAGTTTAGGAGGTTCACTTTCTTCATTCTCTATACTCTCCTGTACCATCTTATCAATCTCTTCATACACATTCGAAATGACGTCGGTAGCGACTTCGTCCCCAGCTACCAATTTTACAATTTGTTCAAAGCTATCCTTCTCTTCTATTGCCGTGATTATGTCTTCACAATGGAGGACTTCTTCGATAAACATCGTATCTGGCTGATTCGCTTTTCCGCCATAATAGAGAATATGATTGACGTCAGCCGCATGATCATTAAAGGCAGGAAACATAAAGCCTGTTAACGGAGCAGTCAAATTGATAATCGGGTCGACTGCGTTATTTGATTTAAATTCCTTCTCGATATAATCAAACAGCAGCGCTTTTTTCGGCTGATCGGTTTTATTAAGCGTGCAGAGGGTAAATTCATTGGAATAGACCTCATCGTCCCCTCCTTCTCCAGATTCGAGATCACGTTTTCTTGTCGCCTTTTGGTATTCCCCCCGGATAAACGTGACCACTGTATCAAATTCATAAACGGCATGAGCAAACATTTTCTGAACGATTCTCAGCATGCTTTCCATCCATTCATCTGTATCTGCCCGCAATCCATTGTAGAGAATCATTTGGGTGCTATCTTCCACATCTCTTCTAAATTTCAATTCAAATAGCTTTGCATCTAGACTGCCTGTTAAAACTTTTTTGAAATTTGTTAAAAATAATTCTTGCGCTTCCTGCTCCAGCAATTGAAACGGCTGGCTAACCTGATGGTAAATCTCACCCGATTCTTTCTTTATATACACATTAAATATTTCCCGAATATTCATATATCGATTATTTAATTTAAATTGTTTTCGGATGTTTGCAATGTCTTTTTTGTTCATCTGTCTCATCTCCCATTCCTGATTATACTGTTCAGACAAAAAAATAGTAATACTTGATATTTTACCAGCTTTACTAGCAAACAGGGATTTCGTCATTTTCATGAACATTTCTGACCTTTTCACAAACAAAAGAAACACCCACAAATACAAGATTCATGAGTGTTTTCACGTTAATGCGCTCTTTCTCCATCCCGTCTCGGTTCATCCAACATCGTTCTTAAATCATTCCCAGATGGATTTTGGAATAAGCGAAGTCCAAATTCCGGAGCGACTGCAAATAGATGGTCGAAGATATCAGCCTGAATGGATTCGTATATTGCCCATCTGACGTCATTTGAAAAAGCATATATTTCTAATGGCAGCCCGTGCTCTGTTGGGGCTAGCTGTCTAACCATTAAAGTCATGTCTTGATTGATTCCGGCATGTTTTTGCAGGTAATGGTTAATATACACGCGAAAAACACCGATATTCGTAAGCGCTCTTCCATTCACCGGATTGCTGCGGTTAATGTCGTTCTTTGCATTATGCTCGGCAATTTCAAGTTCTCTATTGATAATATAGTCTGAAAGATAGTGGATGCTTTTAAACTTTTCAATCATCTCGTCAGTACAGAATGAAATACTATTTTTATCGATAAATAAAGATCGCTTAATTCTGCGTCCTCCCGAGGTTTGCATCCCCCTCCAATTGATAAAAGAATCAGAGATTAAAGCATAGCTTGGTATCATCGTAATCGTCTTATCCCAATTTTGCACCTGGACAGTATTTAAAGAGATATCAATTACATCCCCATCTGCTCCGTATTTAGGCATTTGAATCCAGTCTCCAACCCGAACCATATCATTCGAAGACAGCTGGATCCCGGCAACCAGTCCTAATAACGAATCTTTAAACACCAGCATAAGTACAGCTGAGAGAGCACCAATCCCGCTTAAAAGAATAATGGGACTTTCACCCAGCATGTTCGCAATAATCACAATAATCCCAAGTGTAATGACGATAATTTTAACAACCTGAATATATCCCTTTATCGGTCTTGTCTTCGATATTTCATAGGTTTGATAAATATCATTGATCGCATTTAATAGACTATTAAGAACCATGAGCCCCACAATGATTAAGTATGTGATCGCACTCTTTTCTATCAAACCCTCATAGTACTTATAGGTAGTAGAGAGGTTATAAATAATAATTGCAGGAACAAAATGTGATAGCTTATGGAAAACCTTTCAATCCAAAAGCATATTGTCCCATTGGAATTTGTTATTGTTTACGATATGAGAGATGATTCTAATTACAATCTTTTTCGTAATAAAATTTGCGATAATACATATCATCGCTATGAAAAGAATCGTAATAATCGTTGAAAGATACTTATGTACCGTAGGATTCAAATGATAGTCCGACAGCCAATTACTAATAAACTCCATATGTTCCTCCAATATAAATAAATGTTTTCTAATATTTTTCGAAAGGGCTATTGATCGACAAGATTGTGATCAGATGCTGATTCAGCTCTTGGATTGATGTTGCATATCCATGACGGTGCCATTCTATTAGAATGCCCAAAATCGCATTGGTCTGATAGCTAATGAGATAATCTAGCTGAATGCTTTGATCTAATTCAAAGTGTCCTTCTATCGATTCCTTCATAAATGAACGAATCGTATCAAATAGAAGATAATAATACATCATCGGAATGCGCTCATCAAATATTATTTGATAAAAGTCTTTATATTCCTTAACATGATGAAAGATTTTTATCATATCTGCCTCGAGATTCTGGATATGATAATTCGTTTTATAATAAGGCTCTTCGTACGATTGCTTTAAATCCTCAACAATGACCTCTAAGTATTCCTTAAATACTTCATGGACCTCTTTATAGTGCAAGTAAAATGTTCCACGGTTAATCGTAGCTTCCCGGCACAATTCGGCGATTGTAATCGTTTCTAATGGCTTCTGTTTTAACAATGACAATAAGGCAAGGCGCAAACTATCCTTAGTTTTAATAATTCGAAGGTCCTGCTTCAATTTTTTTCACCCCGTACTGAACACTAATATTAATAAGTGTCTATTACTCAACATTACTCAGATTTTCTGTCGATTGTACTGCTTTACCTTCTCTAGTATAATTTTTATTGTACACGTGTTCAATATATATTCTTTGAAAATAGCGGAGGGATATGGGATGAAATTAAAAGACAAAGTAACAATCGTAACAGGGGCAGCTTCAGGAATGGGGAAAGCCATTGCAGAATTGTATGCAGCTGAAGGGGCAAAAGTAATTGTAGCTGACCTTAATCTTGATGGTGCCGAAGCAGTAGTTCAAGCGATTACAGAAAAAGGCGGCACAGCAAAAGCCGTTCAGGTCAATGTGGCAAAACAAGCTGACATTGATAACATGATCGACACAGCTGTCAGCGAATATGGAACATTGGATGTTTTAGTAAATAATGCTGGAATTATGGATGGCTTCGAACCAGTTGCCGATATTCTTGATGAGCGCTGGGACTTAATTTTCGATATTAATACAAAAGGCGTTATGAGAGCGATGCGCAAAGCACTCCCAATTTTCTTAGAAAAAGAAAGCGGAGTAATCATTAATACCGCATCCACTGGGGGACTAAATGGAGCTCATGCAGGTGCAACATATGGAGCATCCAAGCATGCAGTCATTGGTCTTACGAAAAATACTGGTTATATGTACGCAAACAAAGGCATCCGCTGTAATGCCATTGCTCCAGGAGGAGTAGCAACGAATATTGCTTCTTCGATGCAAAACTTTAATCAGTTCGGCATGAAGCGCACGAAAGCAGTACAAGGCGTTATGCCGCGAATTGGACAGCCTGAAGAAATCGCACAAGTAGCACTATTCTTAGCTTCTGATGAATCAAGCTTCGTCAATGGTACTGTGATTACAGCTGACGGCGGCTGGACGGCGGCATTCTAATAGAATATTAAATGTAAGATGCTGTTCAATGGATCTATTTTTGGACTATTGGACAGCTCTTTTTTTATAAAGATGGGGTGCTATAAGAGTGCAATCATATGCCCCTAATTCATCAAACGTCCAGCTTAGTTCAAACTGGACTTAAGTGGGAGGATTGGTTCCCGAAAATATGTAATTTTAGGTAAAACTATACTTAATAAGGCTCTTTGGTTCTTGTTTATGGGTAATTTTACAATAATTCACACTCAAGAGTCCTTCCTTTTAGGACAGCCTCTTTGTGTTCACACTTTATTGGGGAACTTATCAACAAATGCATGTCTTCCGCTTCATACCTATTCTGTTCTTCTCTTCTACTTTTTTAATATAATCTGAAGCGAGCGGGACCTTGCAAGCGGTATTTCCGACATCGACATGCACCTTGCCAATGTATTCTGCAACTTGCTTTGCTTCCTCCTTTAATTCAGCCACATAGGTTCCGACAGAAATAACAAAGCCGTTCATCACATACCGGACCCGATTACGCTCTTTTTGGATCGTATTTTTCACTTGATCCAGCATTGTGCTTATTTCAGCAATGTCCAATTTTTCATCAGGTGTGATAGAAATATAGTTAGCATACGTACTCCAGCCACAAACGGCTATCATTTCTTCCCCTGATTTCATCCATTCCCTCGCTAATTCGAGAGCATAGGGGCTTTCTGCAGTCACTTGCGCAACAGTATATTCTGCAGCCATATACCAGTAGGCATTGCTTACCCAGTCCTGCAAAGTCTCCTTAGAGATAATCTTTGGATTAACCGAAAGACCTGCCAAATACATTGCATCATGATTGCCTGAATTATACAATTTTAATGCTAATTCATGATCCTTCTTTACAGATTTAACTAATTTCTTCATATCCCCTATTTTTACACCAAAATGCGGCTCTTTCACCCCATGATTTTTATAAATTTGCTTTATTTGCTCAGAACCTAATTCTTCAAGCTTTTGCATTATTTCTTCATAAGTCATTTGATTCAGCCTTTCATAAATTTTATTTTTTTAATTAAAAAAGGCACTTTTCGCATGAAAGAAAAGCACCCCATTAATTAAAGTTAGCTATTTACTGCTACCTTTACTTAGCGTTCTCATCTGGCTGATGAATCCCAAATACATTTCCTTCCGTATCCATATAGTATCCCTGCCATGCCATTCCTGGCAGCGCATGTTTGGGCAGTGCCACCTGACCTCCGCTGCTCATGATTTTTGCTTCAGTCGAATCGTAATCTTCTACTCCCATGGTACAAGCATAGCCAGTCATTGCCTGACCAGGTGCCGGGGGCGGACTTTGACGCTGCATCAATGCCCCATTAATCCCAGGCTCACTCGCATCGCCAGTTACAGCACCGAAATAAGGCATTCCCGCATAGTCGCTCCAATCTTCAAAGGTCCAGCCAAATACATCTCCATAAAATTTCTTCGCCCGTTCCATATCATCCACATGAATTTCGAAATGAATTAATCTTCCCATGTTTACCTCCTGATTTTTCTGAAAATAATTTCTCTTAATATATTCAACCCGTATTAACAGAACACCTTTTTCATTATTGCAAAACATTGGAAAAACTATTCATTTGGCAGCCGCGGTTTTAGAAAACACTCACTCATTTTCCAAATAGCCTATTAGCCCATCCAAATCTTTCGCACATGCTTTTTTAAAGGTTCCCGCCATCATTTTCCCAAAAATTTTCGTCAAACCGGTAAGTCCCCTTATTTCTCCATTCAGTGTAATGACTGTTTGATCACCCTCAGAAGCGATTATGTATGTAAACACAAATTCTCCTTTTCCAGTTGTTCCCTTCGTTCCATCACAGCGGAGAACAATTCTCTCTTGTTCCTTTAGTTCGGCAACCTCAAAATGTTCAGTGGCTTCTTTTCCAAACATCTTTCTCGTTTCCATCCACTGACTTCCTGCCTTCATCGGTCCCTCATCTAATCGGTCGATTCTCACTAATCCTTGCATCCAGTTCTTTGCTGAATCAAGATCTAGCAAACCTGTATAGGCTGTTTGTTTAGATACCTTCGTCGTTCTTTTCACTTCAAAATAAATACTCAAGCTGAATCGCTCCTTAAAACTTTTTTAAAAGTATATCATACAATCATATTTGTATTTTTAATTATAGACAGAATTATCAAATAATACTTATTGTATTTTCTTGATAGCAGATTCTCCTATAATAAAAAAACAGCCCTTGATTTCAGCAAATTTACTGAATCAGGGGCTGTTTTGATTAGCCTTGTACGACTGCTTCCTTGCTTATGACCCGAATATCTTTTTCAAGGATTCCATCTTTCGCAACGACAATAATATTGCTGCTATCCTCTAGTGAGCGAATATTTTCTAATGGATTTGTTTTTGTAATCACAAAGTCTGCTAGTTTTCCTGCCTCGATTGTTCCGAGTTTATCGTCCCAGCCCATACATTCTGCTGCTACTTTCGTTGTTGCGACAATTGATTCCATCGGGGACATCCCAATTTTACACATTAAACCTAGTTCTAGCAGGTTTGTTCCATGAGGCATGACACCTGCATCGGTTCCCATGGCAATCTTCACTCCTGCTCGATAGGCTTTGGCAACACTCTCCGCGTGAATTTCTACAACTTCAAGGGCCTTTTCAACGGCATATGCAGGCATGTCATCACTGTTTTTGCTTGCTTCAAGGACAGATACTGGAGCCAGCAAGGTTGGCACAAGGTAGGTTCCCTTTTCTAGCATGAGTTCAATTGCTTCATCATCAAGGAAGATGCCATGCTCGATCGAATGGATGCCGGCCCTGACGGCATTTTTCACTCCTTCCGCTCCTTGGGCATGGGCCATAACCTTTATCCCCCGGCGAAACGCTGCCTCTTGTACAATGATTGATAATTCTTCCTGAGAAAATTGCGTGAACTCTGGGTGATCAGTCGGGCTCATCACACCGCCTGTTGCGTGAACCTTAATAATATCAGCCCCCGCTCGGAGCATTTCTCTTACTTTTTTTCGAACTTCTTCAGGACCATCGCAAATTCCAGAAGGCATACCCGGATATTCTTTACTAGTCACATCAATCCCCGAACGCATCCAAGAATCTCCATGCCCACCAGTAATCGTCAATGGATTGATACTAACCTGCATCCGCGGCCCCTTTATTAATCCTTGTTCAACGGCTTTCTTTACACCTAAATCAGTGAATCCTGCGTCACGGACAGAGGTGATTCCGACATCCAAGGTGCGTTTCATATATTCCATCGCTTGATAGAATTTTAGAGCAAACGGAGTCACCAAGGATTCCCGCATATCCTTAATTTCTAGCATCATATGAACATGAGTATCGATGAATCCCGGCAGAATATAGCCGCCTTGGGCATCAATGACTTCCATTGTCTCATCAGGGATAGCTATATCTTTTAGCGCACCAGCCGAAACAACTCGATTGTCTTGAATCAAAACTGCTGCGTTAGCAACTAATCCTTGTCCAGTTCCGTCAATAAGATTTCCATTTTTCACTAATTTATAGGCCATTTTTATATTCCTCCTTTTAAACTTGTTTCCTATTAAATGGTTTTTATTAAAATGCTAGCAATCACAACGGAGGCAATCGTAACGGAGGTAAATCCGCCAATTAGCATAGGCGGCAGGATTTCACCTAAGATTTTCTCCTCTTCTTCCTTCGTTCTGCCGATACTGCGGCTGACTTCCTGTGAAACAAGATAGTCGCCAGGGAATCCAAATAGCGCTGTTAAAACAACTGGAATTCCTTTATATGGGTCCCATTTAAAGATTTTTGAACCGAAATATCCTCCGATTACTAAACCAATCGTACCGACGATAATGATTGCAGCAACCGCTGGCAGGACACTTAGAATTTGCTGGACTGTAATGGAAGCTAAAGAGGCAAGAACTAGGAAGACTAATCCAACCATGGCAATGCTAAATCCATTGGCCTTTTCCAAAACATTTTGAGGATAAAAACCAAAGTAAGCACCAATAATCCCGATGGCCAAGCCCCAAAGGCTATAGTTCACACCTGTAAGATTTTGCAGCCATACGGCCAGCGCACCACCAATAAAAATTAAGAATAAGAGGATAAAACTGCTTTGTTGATATTTCGCTGGAATCAGGCTGCGTTTTGCCGTCTCTTCCTCCTGTTCCTCCACAACTTCCTCACCTGCATAAGCAACAGATGCAGCTGAAAATGTGCCGGCGTCCATTGTACGGCGCAGATTCAACGCATGTTTACGCAATAAGATCGCTGTTAACGGCATCCCAACTAATCCCTGAAGGGTAAGAACAATGATGGGGATCGCAGCTAATGCAACGAGACCTGCTTTTTGAAGGGCTTCAGCAGTGATTAAATATGCTATCAAACCACCTGTTAACGGTCCTGCCCCAGCAACTGCAGTACTGTAATCAAAAAAGATAGGAACAATAGCAAGGATCAAAGCAACGCAACAAACCAAACCAATCAGAGTAATTAAAACAGCTTTATATTGACTTTTCATTACCTTCATTGGAATCAGCGTTCCCATATGTACAAGTAATATTGGCTGCAATAACGAACCAACAATAGCAAATGTTGAAGCTTCAATAATATTGGCAGGAACAATTCCTGTTTTAAAACCGGTAAAAATAAGAATCATGACAACAAGCAATGTCGGCACTTTTGCTTTGGTCCAAATGGAGACAACTTCCCCAACTGCAATCATGGCTAAAACGATTAACGATGCGGTTACCGGATCCATGGTGTCTACCTTCCTTCTAACATATATTTTTATAACACGAAATTAATCTTCCTTATTGAGCTTAAATGGTGCATACACTAGAAGCTTTAAACCATGTTCAAGCGACGCTTCGTCCACTGAAAACTTTGGATGATGGTGAGGATAAATGATTCCCTTTTCTTTATTTCCTGCTGCCACCATTAGAAAACAGCCTGGAACGACATCTGAAAAGGCGGAGAAATCTTCACTGCCCATCATCGTGCCCTGTTCTAAAGGAAGGATAAATTCCTCACCAAGCACCTCACCAATGAGTTCTTCCATTTGTCTTGTCAGATTTTCCTCATTTACAACAGAACTATAACCAAATTCATAGGTAAAATCATATGTAGCCCCATGTGCTTCCGTAATCCCCTTCACAATTCTTTCCATTAGCTTTGGAATCTCTGCCCTTACTTTTGGATCAAAGCTGCGTACTGTTCCGTTCAATTCTACAGATTGCGGAATGATATTTTGTGCGGAGCCCCCATGAATTTGCGTGACCGAAACAACAGCCTTTTCACTTGTGGCGATATTCCGGGAAATGATCGACTGCAAATTGCTTACGACTTGAGCACTTATGACAACCGGATCAATAGCTGTATCTGGCTGTGAAGAGTGGCCGCCTTTTCCATTAATCGAAATCGTAAACACATCACAATTAGCTGAAACTGGTCCATAACCGACCCCAATCCTTCCTGTCGGGATAGGCGATGCTAAATGCAAGCCAATCACCTGGTCTGCCCCATCAAGCACACCAGCTTCTACCATTTCCATCGCTCCGCCTGGAGGGACTTCCTCGGCGTGCTGGAAGAGGAACCGCACTTCTCCGCTTAGCTGATCTTTTAATTGGGAAAGAACCTGAGCAGCTCCTAAAAGCATCGCCGTATGGCCATCATGCCCGCATGCATGCATTACACCAGGGTTCTGTGAGACAAAATCAAAATCATTTTCCTCTTGAATAGGAAGGGCATCCATATCTGCTCTTAAGGCAATGACACGCCCTGGCTTATTCCCAATTAAACGTGCAACTACGCTTGTTTTCGTTGGTCTTAATAACTCCAGGTTTCCGAAGCTTTCCAATTTCTCATAAACAAATTGTGAGGTCTTTTCTTCCTGAAACGATAATTCAGGATTTTGATGAAGATATCTTCTCCACTCGACTACGGTGTCCTTTACTGAATCAATTAATAGATCAATATTTATTGTTTCAATCATGGTCTTGACTCCTTCCTATTTTTATCCAAGGATATTTTTTGCTGCTTGAACGAAAATGCGAACGCCATACTCTAATGCATCCTCATCAATATCAAATCGGGGGTGATGATGCGGATACACGATGCCTTTTTCGGCATTCCCAGCCCCTAAAGGAATAAAGCAGCCAGGTGCTTTTTGTAAATAAGCGGAAAAATCTTCACCGCCCATTGCCCCTTCTCCATATTCAACAAATTCCTCGCCTAAAGCTTCGGCTACACATTCTTCAACGATTTTTGTCAACGCTTTATCATTAAAGACCGTGCTATAGCCATATTGATAGTTGAATTCATACGTTCCGCCATGTGCTTCTGTTACACCTTTTGCGATTCGTTCAATGAAGGAAACAGCTTGCTCTCTTACTTCCGGACTAAAGGATCTAACAGAACCCCCGATTTGGACAGATTCTGGAATAACATTTTTCGCGCTTCCTGCCTGCAAGGTTGTCGTTGAGATAACTAATTGTTCTTTCGGATTCAAGCTTCTTGACACGATTTGCTGTATATTTGTAATGAACTGGGCTGCCATTATGACTGGATCAATCGAATTTTCAGGCTGTGAAGAGTGACCTCCCTTCCCAATGATTTTAAGATCAAACATATCCGAATTTGCAGTTACCGGTCCATAGACGATGCCTACCTTTCCTATTGGCAGTAACGACATAAGATGGATGCCAACGATATAATCCACATCATCAACGACTCCGGCGTCTACCAATTCCTGTGCTCCACCAGGAGGCAACTCTTCAGCATGCTGGAAAATAAACCTGATTTCCCCCTTGATCTCCCCTTTCATTTCCGTCAAGATCTTGGCTGCACCAAGCAGCATAGCCGTATGTCCATCATGTCCGCATGCGTGCATGACACCAGGATTTTCAGAAACGTATTCTAATTCGTTCTCTTCATGGATTGGAAGGGCATCCATATCTGCTCGCAAGCCTAAGACTTTACCAGGCTGACTTCCAATAAGGGAAGCAACCACACTTGTTCTCGTTGGCCGTGTTACCTTCAGCCCGCCAAATGAAACAAGCTGCTCATAGACAAACTGTGAAGTTTTTTCTTCTTGGAAGGACAATTCCGGATGCTGATGAAGATGCCTTCTCCACTCCTTAACCATATCCTTAATAGCTTCAATCATTTGATCATCTTCATTTGTTTGAAGCATGTCTCCACCCCTTTTATTATTTTGAATATTCTATTTTTCAGAAGAATTTAAATAGTATATGAATCTTAGCATTTTATTTTAAAAATAAAGAAATAAATTATTTTTATACCCCTTTAAAGTATTGATCTAGCAGTACTTTAAATAGGTATAAAAATAATTTATATAAGAAATCGTACCTGGCTAATTGATTGATAACAGCAAACGATTATTGTAAGATAAACAAAATGCGGAATCTTCTATAAAAAAGGTGGGGTTGTTTATGAATTTACAAGGTCTGGAATCTTTTTTAATGGTCGCCAATAAGAAGAGCATATCCAAAGCGGCTGCCACTCTTCATATGACACAGCCCACTCTTAGCACCAGGATAAAAAAGCTAGAAGAGGATCTCGGCTTCCCATTGCTGGAAAGGAGCTGGGAAGGAGTCAGACTATCCAAGCAGGGGCAATACTTTTTACCCTTTGCGGTTCACTTCCTTCACGAGTTTAGTAATGCATCGACTGCCATCGCTTCATTCAAAGATTTTGTATCCGAAGTAGCTGCTCGAGAAGTAGCCAAAAATAATGAAAGCTTACGAATTGGTATCAATGTTTGGCTTGCCCCTGTTTTCTCAAATGCCATTATTACCGAACTGAGCAAACATTTCCCTCACTTGGATTTTAGTTTCATTACCCGGCCAACGAATACATTAAAAGAATTGATGGAATATGAAGAGATTCAGATGGCTATTTATTACCAAAATGAAACAAATTCGGTGCATTGCAGCAGACTATTGATGAATGATGAAATGGTGCTATTATGTTCGGATGATGATTGGAGTTTAATAGGTGAGGATATAAGTAATATCAAATTACTAGACAGTCCATTCTTATTATTTGATAATCCGGTACTGGCAAACAATAAGAAGCTTATTAACACAATTAGCAGCAAATTAAATATAAAAAAGTGCCAAATCGTAGATCATGCCAATGTCATGCTGACATTAATTGCATCTAATAAAGGATATATCATCTTGCCAAAAACGGGTTTGAATCAATTAGGCAATCTCTCTGCTCTTCCAGTTAAGGTCACCCCATTAGGCAGTTCCTTTCCTAGTGTTGATATTTATTTGGAATATAACAAGCAGTCTCCACTCATTGCACCGATCCAATCGATTGAGAAGATGTTAACTACTTCATTTATTGCTGAATATGCAGTTTAAAAAATAATCTATTTATAGAGTGAATTCACATTACGAATTTACTCTATTATTTTCGCTGTTATTTAACATCCGCACACATTTTAGGCTGAACCATTAGAAAAAGCCCCCACACTTTTAGCGTATGGGAGCAAATTTTTTCATGTATGGCATTAAGCCAAAACTTGAAATCTAATGTCTCTTAAAATTCCGAACCATTCATTTTAACTTCTATTACATTCGCTGCCCTTGCAGCTCCACCTGCATTCCTGAAGTCTTCAGAGAGGACCCGGGCGTTTTCTAGGTATGTCCTATTCGCTAGCACATGTGCAACAGCTTTCTCCAGTTGTTTTGGCTTATTTCCTTTTAATTTTATGCCTGCACCAAGCTCAGCAACCCGATCAGCCACTGCCCTTTGCTCGCTATGCAAAGGAAATAGCACCATTGGAACGCCATAATACAGACTTTCATTCACACTATTCATTCCGCAATGGGTAATAAATACATCTGCCTTTTGTAATATGGCCAGCTGGTCTGCTCTGTTTTGAACTTTAAAATTGGCTGGGATGCGTCCAAGAGAATCAATCTGGGTTTTTTCACCAACAGACATCAAAACATCAAAATCGCTGTCCGCAAATGCTTGGATGCAATTTTGGTAAAAGTCCTTATTTTGATTAAGTACCGTTCCTAATGAAATAAAGATAAACTTCCTGCCTTTCCTATCTTCGGATGCTTTCTCTGAATACTGCCCGATCGAAGGGCCGACGAAGGCATATTTGCCGGAAAACGTTTCAGCCATCGGCTGGAATTTTTTCGATGTATACACTATTGTGTCTGTTTCATTATCATTTTGGATAATCGATATAAAATTCTCTGCTTCATACCCATGGGATCTCAGCAGCTGGAGCTTTTTATTAATTCTTGGCATTCCAGTAATCATACTCACTATTTCTTTTAAACTGCGTTTCATCAGCTTGGCTGTATGACGATTAAATGCAAAGGTAGTTGTTGAACAAATATAGGGAATCACTAATTTCTTAGCAAATAATTTCCCCCAAAAGCATAAAGAATCAGAAACAATGCAGTCTGGCTGAAAATCTCTCAATTCCGCACATACTTTTTCATCTAAAGCGATGGTCGTATCAACAATCATCTCAATCAATGCTGCAAAATCTTTTCCAGCTTTGCGCTCCAATTCCTCTTGTGAAATCGGAGGCAAATACTCATCACAGGGAATAAACTTTGCACCGAGACCTTCAATTTTTTCTTTAAACTCTAAAAATGAGTAATACCAGACATCATGCCCTCTATTAACAAGCTCAGCTACTACCGGTAAGGTCGGATTCGTATGCCCATGTGCAGGGATCGAAAAGAATACAATTCTGCTCATTCTTATTCCTCCTCCATCGGGTCTGCCTTACGGATCAGATCTGCAAACTCCAGGAAACTTTCCGTTTTTAAGATAGCTATTCCTTTTGACGCATCTTCCCCTAAAACAACAAGCTTATCGCCCGCATGAATTTGATACATTTCCCGCGCTTGCTTTGGAATAACAATCTGCCCCCGCTCCCCCACCTTCACAACACCGAAAAACTGCTTCCCCTTTGGACCAAGATGCTCCACCTCTTCTTCACTCATACTGCCGGATAATTGATCCAATGTTAACTGAAAGAGTTCGGCTAACATTTTACATTTATGAATATCAGGCAACGCCTCTTCATTCTCCCACTTTGCTACGGTCTGACGAGAAACATTTACCCTCTCAGCTAATTGTTCCTGGCTCATTTTGTTTTTCTTCCGCAGCACACGAATATTCATACCAATCATATCTTCAACTCCTATAAGATTAAATATAAGCGGGAAAATGAATGAAGTCTATCAACATTCTGCGGCATTTTATGTTAAAAATTGTGGCATAGGATGGGATTATTATCTTTTTGCTGCTTCTCTTTATCATCGCTTATTGATTTTCGTGTAGATATGAGAATTCATAGGGCGGTATTTCCCAATTTAAACGGAATTTTTCCGTTTATTTTCAAGTACAGAAAAACAACATTCAGTTTTAACAGAAATTTTTAAAAAACCAGTTGACACCCTCGCTACTCAGTGTTACGATATACATGTAATAAGCGATACTTAATAGTGAAAAGCTATTGAGTAAGTTTTTCCCCAGTACTAAGTTATACTGAATATAAGTCATACCTAATAGAGGAGGCACTGTACATGGAAAATTTAACGGAAATGTTGAAGGGTTCGCTGGAAGGCTGTGTGCTGGAAATCATCAGCCGCCATGAAACCTATGGCTACGAGATTACCCGCCGCCTCAACGATCTTGGGTTTACCGAAGTCGTCGAAGGAACGGTCTACACCATCCTCGTGCGATTAGAAAAGAAAAAACTGGTGAACATAGAAAAAAAACCGTCAGATATGGGACCGCCCCGCAAGTTTTACTCCCTTAATGACGCTGGCCGCCAGGAACTTGAATTATTTTGGAAAAAGTGGGATTTTGTATCATCAAAAATCAACGTCTTAAAGTCAATCTAGCTTCATAAGATATTCCATCCAATATTTTTGGAATATCTTGTTCAGCTATATAAAAAAGGAGGATAAATAACATGATGGAATTGTTCAAAAAAATGATTGGTGATAAAAAAGAGTATAAGATGATGATGGCACGGGTTGAAGCCCTGCCAGAAGACTACCAGTTTGTATTTAAGAAAATTCAAAACTACATGTGGAATTTCTCAGCGGGCAACGGGATGGATATGCTGCATATGCAGTATGAATTAATTGACTTGTTTGAAGCCGGTGCTGCAGATGGCAGACAAGTGCTGGAAATCACTGGGGACGACGTAGCATCCTTTGCCGACGAACTAGTAGCAAACGCTAAAACCTATGTCGCTAAGTATCGTGAAGATTTAAATCAAAGTATCATGAAGCGGCTGGGAAAAAAACAATAGATCATACGGACTGAATAGCTGGTTACAAATGTGAATGGCCGCCATCGTTATTCAGTTATATTTCCAGCCAGTAATAAGTTATACAGATTATCAGTCACACTAAATAGGAGTGTAAAAGAAATCTAGCTCCGTAAAAAGCCCACTGAATAGCTGATTATAAATTTAAATCGTCACCTTCGCTATTCAGTTAATTTTTCATCCAGTAATAAGTCATACAGATTATCAGTCAGACTAAATAGAGGATTATTGGAAATCTACACATTTTATAAGGAGGAAGAAAGTATGAATAATGCAGCGATTTCTGTAAAAGGGTTAAAAAAATCCTATAAAGACAAGGAAGTCTTAAAGGGGGTTGATTTTGAAGTGCGGCGGGGGGAAATTTTCGCACTGCTGGGCTCAAACGGTGCGGGCAAGACAACGACGGTCAACATCCTCTCGACGCTGATGAAGGCAGATGGCGGGGAAGTAGGAATTTGTGGCTTTGATGTCCAGCGTCAACCGGACCGTGTTCGCCAGAGCATTAGCCTGACAGGGCAGTTCGCAGCTTTAGACGGCATGCTCACAGGAAGGGAAAACTTGATGATGATCGCCAAGCTGCGGGGAGTTTCCAATCCTGCTGAAGTCACCGACAATCTGCTTGCAAGATTCAGCCTGACTGATGCTGCCAGCCGCCGGGCAGACCAGTATTCCGGCGGGATGAAGCGCCGGCTTGACATCGCCATGAGTCTGATTGGCACACCAGAAATTATTTTTCTTGACGAACCGACGACAGGGCTTGACCCCGAAGCGCGGATTGAAGTCTGGAATACCGTCAAGGAGCTGGCCAATGGCGGCACGACTATCTTGCTGACGACCCAATACCTGGAGGAAGCCGAACAGCTGGCGGACCGCATCGCCATCCTACATGGCGGAAAAATCATCACAACCGGCACCCTTTCTGAACTCAAAGAAATGTTCCCGCCAGCAAAAGTAGAGTATATCGAGAAGCAGCCGACATTGGAGGAAATTTTCCTCGCGATCATCGGCAAAAAGGAGGAAATGTAAATGAAAAGCAAAACAGGTGTATTACTAGGTCGTTTAATGCGCAACATCATGCGCAGTCCGGATACGATTATCACGGTGGCGATTACGCCGATTATGATGATGCTGCTGTTTGTCTACGTATTTGGCGGGGCCATAGAGACAGGAACGGACAATTACGTTAATTATTTATTGCCGGGAATCTTGCTGATGGCTATCGCATCCGGCGTCGCTTACACTTCACTGCGCTTGTTTAATGATGTAAAAAGCGGTTTGATGGCGCGTTTCATTACCATGCCGATCAAGCGCTCGTCGGTATTGTGGGCTCACGTGCTGACTTCGCTTGTTTCCAATATGCTCACTGTTGTCGTGGTTTTCCTCGTCGCGCTCTTGATGGGCTTCCGTTCCAGCGCTGCTATTCTGGATTGGCTAGCCGTAGCTGGGATACTTGGACTGTTTACGATGGCGCTCACATGGCTGGCAGTCATTCCCGGATTGACAGCGAAATCTATGGAAGGGGCCACTGCCTACTCGTACCCATTGGTTTTCCTTCCGTTTATCAGTTCAGCCTTTGTCCCTACCGAAACCATGCCTAAAATTGTCCGTGCGTTTGCTGAGAACCAGCCCGTGACTTCAATCGTGAATGCGATTCGTGCTCTTTTATATGAAGGTTCAGTCGGCAGCGATATCTGGATCGCGCTTGCCTGGTGCGCAGGCATCATGGTCATCGCTTACTTCTTTGCCAGTAAAGTATTTAAACGCCAGTTAGGGTAACTTAAAACGAATTTGGTGATAAATAAAATAATCTAAAGGAACTATGGATTACATTTCAGCTGGGATGTGATTCATAGTTCTTCTTCGTTTACCAATTTATCTTATTGATATTCTTCATAATCTTCTTTCAGACAAATCTCGATGAATTCAAAGAGACTTTTTGCTTTAACAGAACGATTTCCCCAATCATGCCAAAAGTATAATAATTGTCCTTCCACCCCTGCTTCAGAGGGATCCGTATCAATGCAAAGATAGTCACCGCCACCATTCGCTGCAATTGGTATCCATTTTGAATTCCAAAGAAAGGGCTTAAGTTCTTTGCTGGAATCTAACTCTAAATCATCATCTGGATCAAATTCCTCTTGTAAAAAACACCAATTATCAATAATTTCAGAAGTCGGTGATAGAGTCAAATTCCTTACAAATGGATTCACCCCAAGGTCCCACTCTTGTCCGTTATACACCTTGTAAAAGCACTTCATTTCTTCAGGGAGTGTCACCCCTAGTGTATCTTCAATCAGTTGAAGTTCTTCATCGCTTGCACCCGGTTGAAGATTTAATGATTCCTTAAAATTACTATCATTATTTAATCCTCTTTCAACTATACGCTGCCATAACCTTTCAGCTTTGTTTATCATTTCTCATCCTCCCTTACGTCTCAACTTCACCAATACTATTCTAGGGATAAAAAAAGAAGACTCTTCTAATAGAACAAGAACAATCCAACTTTACTATTATAATTTTTTAAATAAAAAATAATGGTTGTGTCCTTCGGGGAAATCATCTATTGTGCCATAAATCTCGTAACCTAAGCTTTTATAAAAATCAGGAGCTTGAAAACTAAACGTATCTACCTTGATCATTCGGCATTTCTTTTCCAAAGCGAAATTTTCAGCCTGTTTTATTAGCTTTTTGCCAAAACCTTTCCCTTGAATGCTTTCATCAACCCAAAGAAATTGGATAAAAAGACTTTGCATTTTCGTATTTCCCGAAATGCCGCCAAGGATATTGCCTTCTTCATCCTTAACTTTAAAACAAAAATCTTCATTAACGAAGTCTGCATCTTTTTTTGAAAGATGCTTAATATTGTATTCCCTTAATCTTTGCCGAATGTACGGAGTATCCTCTGGATTCCACTCTGTGTCAATCACTAATTTACGCATCTTTCATCCCCCCTAATATTTGGATAATATTTTATCTTTCCAATCCTTTGCGGATTCTAAAGAGAATCTCAATATTAAACTGTAATTCCTTCCCCTCATCACTAACACTTTCTACCCCAAGAAGGGAGGGTAACTCTTATCACCCACCGTTCGCTGTAATGCAAAAATCACTTCGCAATAAGGCAATTCGAGAGTCTTTGCATTTCCACTCATCGTTCCCCCTAGTTCATTTATTTCAGAAAGTATTAGTTTTTCTATTATACATTTTATTCCACTAAATGCTTCTATAGTTGAAAAAAATTCGGCTGTCATTGCAGCCGATCTTTAAGTAAACCACCAGTTGCTTCAGGTAGGAAAATACTCCATAGGCTCCGTACTATGAACGTAACCATTTTTCTTATAATAATTAGTCGCTTCCTCACTTGGCCATACAATAACAAATTCATACTTATTTTCTTTAATCCACTTGTTTATTTCTCTTAGTACTTTACCTCCAACACCCTTATTTCTATATTCCGGAATTGTGTATACGTTTGTCATATAAGCAAATGGATAGGTTATTCTACCAGGGCGTGGCACCTTTTGTATTGATTCAATGTATATATGTGATACAATTTTTTCATTTTCCTCAGCAACCCAAATAAACCATTGTCCACTATTAAGTGCATTCTCTAAAAATATTTGACATTCTTTTTCAAAATCATCATATGATTCGTTTTTTTTACTTTCATCAAATTCAATAGTATTATCCCATCTCATTTTAATTAATTGCTTACTATCTTTTGCTTCAGCAAGTCGGATGTTCAACTAATTTCACCTCTTATTAAATTTATTGCTTCTTCAACTAAACCAATCTGAACAATTTAACTAAGTTCTAAAAGTATATTCTCTATTTCTTTATGAAAGGCTGATTCCTTCCAAAGTGTTATGCTCTTTTTCTCCTGATGCTTTTCAATTAAGAATTGAACAACATTGTATCCAATATAATAGCCTAACCGTGTGAAACCAAAGTACGATCCTCCATTAATTGAAAACCATTCATGGAATATTTCAGGGTATGTACGTTTGTTTATATCTTCTAAAAAAGTATTGAAAATCTCATTTTTGTTGTCCTCTGCAAATTGTAGCCATTCATCTCCATTATCGTCATATGAAAAATAGACCGATTTGTCAGTTTCAGCAACTTGTTCTGAAAAATACGTAGCCCATCCTTCCTGAAACAACATCGTAAAAGGATGAAACCACTGAACCTTAGACCAATCCATCCCCTCCTGATCTGATAAAATATTATGAAGAACATGACCGAATTCATGAGCAATAATTACCTTTAAATGCTTATCATTAGAAGAGAGCTTTTCTAAACAAAAGGTCACTTCGGGAATAATTTGACGATGTGTAAATGCATTTGATCCATAGGCTCCAACAATAATATGTACATCATTAGTAAACTCGACATGATATTTTTGTCTATAAGCAGACACCATTTGTTGAATTAGATTTTCGATTTTTCCACTCGATTCCTTTATTTCATTCATTTTAGAAGGGTATTTTTGAATGGCGTTTTTTATCTTCTCATCTGCATCTTTGCAATGGTACAGGAAGTATTCTTTGAAGTGTTGGAAGAACTTTTCATGGTAGTGTTTTAAGAACTTCTCTGAAGGCATGTAGTTTACTAAAAAATATGGAACTGTATTATAAATTTTCAACCTTACCGTCTCCATTCCATAGCAATCCTCTTCGCACTATATTTCTTTATTTCTCCAAATAATTTTAAGTTCCTGCTAATTCCACAATCTGACTATTTACATAATGAAAGAGCATCATTCTTGCTGCGGAATGGCACACTTTAACAGAAGACTTGATTTCAAGATAATTTTAAGAGACAATATTAATGATCTTCCACTATTGAACCTTATATATTTAAGCATTGTTTCACAAATATACAAATGATGTCTTTAGGGGCAACTGGACAAAAGATTATGTTTTGTGATAAATTACTACAATATAATTTATAAAAAATGATATACTTATAAATCGGTGAAGAGGAAAGTAGTTTTTGCTATATTCGATAGCGATCTGGGGACGGTGGAAGCCTGGGGATGAAGCATAAATGAAGAACACCTTTGAGATCTAACCGAAAGGGATACTCTTAGTAGGCTTAGACGTTTCCAGCACGTTATTGACTGGGTTAAGTAAGCAATATTACTTTAAAGTTGGTCATTTTATGACAATTTGGGTGGTACCGCGGAAGTTAGCCTTTCGTCCCTTTTTTTGGGAAGAAGGCTTTTTTTATTACAAAATTACCATAAGGAGAAGAAGAATGATGATTAAGACCGTAATTAAAGATTTATACAGAAATCAAGAAAATTTTAAAGACAAAACTGTTCAAATTTCAGGCTGGATTCGTACTCTTCGTGATTCTAAAACCATTGGCTTTATGGAGTTAAACGACGGTACATTCTTTAAGAGTGTACAAGTAGTTTTTGAAGATACCCTTGATAACTTCAAAGAAATTACGAAGCTGCCGATTAGCTCTTCTGTTTTAGTAGAAGGAGAATTTGTTCCAACTCCTGAAATGAAACAGCCTTTTGAAATTAAAGCGACAAAAATCGTTGTAGAAGGATTATCAGATACAGATTATCCGTTACAAAAAAAGAGACATTCCCTTGAATATTTAAGAACAATCGCACATTTACGCCCGAGAGCCAATACCTTCTCAGCCGTTTTCAGAGTTAGATCTCTTGCATCGTACGCGATTCATAAATTCTTTCAAGATAAAGGTTTTGTCCATGTGCATACACCGATTATTACTGGAAGCGATACAGAAGGCGCCGGGGAAATGTTCCGTGTGACATCAATGGATTTAAACAAGCTTCCAAAAACTCAAGACGGAAAAGTGGATGAAAGTGCAGATTTCTTCGGCAAAGAATCCAATTTAACGGTTAGCGGTCAATTAAATGCAGAAACCTTTGCGCTCGCATTCCGTAATGTGTATACCTTTGGTCCGACCTTTAGAGCAGAAAATTCGAATACAGCACGGCATGCCGCAGAATTCTGGATGATTGAGCCGGAGGTTGCCTTTGCGGAATTACCGGATATCATGGACCTCGGAGAAGAAATGGTCAAGTATGTCATTGATTACGTTTTTGAACATGCACCTGAAGAAATGGCCTTCTTTAATAGCTTTATTGATAAAACGCTTATTGAAAGATTAAAGAATGCTTTAGAATCCGACTTTGGAAGAGTTACTTATACCGAAGCTGTTGAATTATTAAAGAACTCCGGCAAGGAATTTGACTACCCTGTTGAATGGGGGACGGATTTGCAGACAGAACATGAACGTTATCTTAGCGAGGAAGTTTACAAGCGTCCTGTCTTCGTAACCGACTATCCAAAAGAAATTAAGGCATTTTACATGAGAGCGAATGAAGATGGCAAGACAGTAGCTGCGACTGACCTATTGGTTCCCGGCATTGGCGAGTTAATTGGAGGAAGCCAGCGTGAGGAAAGAGAAGAAGTCCTTGCGAATAGAATTAAAGAACTAGGTATGGCAGAAGAAGATTACTGGTGGTATCTCGAGCTTAGAAAATATGGCGGTACAAAGCATTCCGGCTATGGAATTGGGTTTGAACGACTTGTCATGTACTTAACTGGAATGAAGAACATCCGCGATGTCATCCCATTCCCTCGTACACCAGGAAATGCAGATTTTTAATTAAATAGATATAAAAAAATGAACAATAGAATGCTGCATTCTATTGTTCATTTTTTACCCTAACCCTCCTTTTATTTTTCCTGATCATTGCTGTCTTGAATAGCCTTGTAGATTATTTATGGTCCATAAATAATCATAAATAGCAATAGACATATGTTAGATACTAACAAAATCTTTCCAAATAACTTTCTTATAGCTAAAACTGAAAATATTAAAGAAAGGATAAATGATGTAATTGCAACTTTTGATGGAAAATATGGAAAGTCTAAAATTCCTGTTAGCGGAAAAAATAAAATAAAGATGCTTATTAACAAAAATATTGATGAAAAAAGAAATGCAAGCATGATATAACTAAAAGCAATTAACTTTTTAAAATGTTCCTCTTCATAAATATTTCCAGCCATTTTTTTCTCCTTTATAGTAAGTTTTCTATTTTTAATTAAATTTGATCTCTTCTTTAAAATCATCCATGCCTTACTTTAAATTTTCCTCATTTAATCTGCAAAAATGATTTTCGGGAAACTCCCTCCTATTATAAACATTGTATATTACATGTTATACAAGGAATTCTTAATATTTCCAATTTTTATGTTTTTATTTATCCATTCCTTTTCTGAAGCATTGTGAATGACTAGAGAATACTAGGCGATCGCTCGCATAATGCTATTTTACATAATATTATGAATAATTAAAATGAAATTCTCTTGCAATCATGTCTTCGAGCAGATCCCCCTTTGCATCAGGGGATGGTAATAATCCTTCTTGCTGTTTCTCGTGTAGTAATATGAATACATAAGCGGAGAATTTCCGCTAAAGGATGTAAAAGAAGCTTTAGAAGCAGATATAAGCGGAGATATTCCGCTTATCTGCAGTAAATTAGCCAAAATCCAAAGTTTTTGAGAATTTAACCGGAAAAACTCCCTTTATTTTTAAGGAAATATGAGTTTTCCCCAAATTAAGCGGAATTTTTCCGTTTATTTTTTAATCACAGGAAACCCAGTATTCAGTGACCCGGTTTCAAGGCAATAAGTTAAATGGCTTATAGTATATTATTGCAGGCTTAATGAAGCAGCTTTATATTTAACTCTAATAGATAAAAGGAAATCAGTTATAGAGATAGAATATGTAGCAGTGTTTGTGAAAGGGGGATTAGAGGGATGAGTAAAATATTTTTTAATGAGTTTGAAAAGAAACTTAAAAGCATTCGAATTGAAGCTTTTGTCATTTATAAAGGGAATACACGGATTTTCGAATACTTGAAGAATAAAAAGGCCGCAGAAAAGCCGTCCAAGGTTTATTCCATTACAAAGAGCATTGTTTCTTTACTAATTGGAATCTTGGTAGATAAAGGCTTAATAAAAAATATTCACGAACCCATTCAAAACTACTTTCCGGAAATAGTAGAGTCTAATGACCTGCAGAAGAAAGAAATTACACTATTTCACTTGCTCACCATGACTTCGGGGTTACAAGCAGGAAATTTTCAAGGATCAAAAAACTGGGTTACATTCATACTAGAACAGCCCATTAAATACAAACCTGGTTCAACTTTTCAGTATCATTCGGGAGACTCTCACTTACTAAGTGCAATTATACAAAAAATTTCTGGTATTCCCTCTGCTTCATTTGCTGAAAAATATCTGTTCCGTCCATTAGGGATAAATAAATACTCTTGGCTAAAGGACCCACAAGGAATTCACGGAGGCGGATTTAGTATTTCATTAAATTTAGAGGATATGGTGAAGATTGGATTATTACTTTTAAACGAAGGGCGCTTTCATTCTAATCAGCTGATTTCATCTAACTGGCTCCATCAGGCAACAAGACCTTATAAAGAAGTTGAAACCGCAAGTGTAGGAACATATGGATATGGGTATCAGCTATGGACATATGAAAATACTAATTCTAGCAGCCCGATTGAATATTACTATGCTAATGGCATGTTTGGGCAATATATATTTATTGTTCCGAAGTTAAATATTATGGCTGTGGCAAAAAGTCATCTGCAAAATGACCTGCAATCTGCACCAAGACTCTTTTTCGAAGAGCTAATAGGCAGCTGGCAGGATGGGTGAAAGCTTTGAGCAAGTCAAACTCGGGGTCTATTATACTAATTTCTTATTCAACTAAAGGACATTATTTTTCCATAATCAGCAATCACGTGCTTACCCGAAATAACGAAAAAGAAACAACTTGGAATGACCAAGCTGTTTTCTTTCTGTGTAAAAAAAGAGATTGGCAGTCTGACTTCTAGAATAAGCCTTTATGTACGGAGTAAAATCCCTGCAGTTGAAAGTAGGCAGTCCGACATTTATATACTTGGTTGTGAGCAGATGCTCATGAATGTTTTTTGACCATTTAGTTACTCATTTGCTTTTCACTTACATAAATCAAGTATTCTTGTGCTTTTAAGAAAGTCTCTTGTGAATCGGCAGGTATCATTTCAATTTCAGGAGCGGTTGAAACGCCTATTTGCGCCATAATCGTTTCGTAAGTCAACAAGGCTTGAATATATTGATCATATTCTTCCGTTGTTAAAACCTCCTCGCTTGATGAGACACCGTTTAATTTATCAAAGTATGGCTGAATTTCGTACATAGCTGCTTTCATTTCCTCTAGTTGTGCTGCAGGAACTTGAGAATAATCGATGTTTCCATTTTTATCGCCAAACTCAAGTTTTGCATCAGTGATGACATTTAGTAAATCTTTAAATTGATCATATTGTTCTTTTCCAAGCTCACCTTTCGCCTGCGTTAATTTTGCATCAAACAATAAGTAACTTTCCATTGTGACACTCGCTACATGTTTTTTGAGATTTTCAAATGATCCATATAAATCATCCGCAAGCAGGGATTGATAGGCAAATGCACCTGTTGGAATGAGTAAACAAGCGGATATGGCAGCTATAGCTACTCTCTTTTTGACAAAACGGGTCACTCTTCCTCCCATTTCCGTCTTTGCTTTATGAATCCCCAATTTGCTTCGCTTGTGAAGTTCTACTGGAATTTCAATTTTTTCTACCTCTTGTTTAAACTGATTTTCCATAGTTCCCAACCCCCTTTATATTTTGACGGAGCTTATCTAAAGCACGGTATAATACAGACTTTGCTGTTCCAAGCGGCATGTCCAATATCTCTGCTATTTCCTTTAACGTACGATCATCGTAATACTTTAAGAGAACGACGCTTTTCTCATCCTCCTGCAAAGTATTCATCAGTTCATCTAAGGATAAAGAAAGGGCAATATCTTGATTTTCTGACCCGATAAGTACTTCAAAATCCGGATATAGCGGAATCACCTTTTTATTTTTATTAATGACATTTAACGAACAATTGATTGTAATTTTCATTAGCCATGTCTTGAAATACTCTGGATTTTTCAATGTGCCGATTTTCTTAAAAGATTGATAGGCTACTTCTTGAACAATATCTAATGCATCATCTTGGTTTTTCACATAAACATAAGCCATTCGATAAATATCTTCTTCATACCGCTGGAAAAGCGTTAAGTAGGCTTTGTCATTTCCTTTTTGCGCTTTCTTTACTAGCCGTTCAAGCTTCATCATACTTCCTCCTTTCGTTTGGCTCTACATCTATTAGACAAACAAGAAAGTCATTTGGCTTAAATTTCTTCATTATATTTTTATGTATAGAGATATTTCTATCAAACCTGTTATAGATTTCAGTGTGATTTTTTTAATGTTATGTTTATTTAGCTTTAAAGGGTTTTGGTTTATCACCTGTACATTCACATAAAGAAAGAGTGTAATACTGCTGCCAGAATTACACCCTCTCCTGAAGTATTATTAGATATAATGTAGAGAAGTTTTACTGAAGGCTTTCAATAGTGTTTCTCACCATATGTTTGAATCATCCGGTAAAAGACAACCCAAAAGCTTTGAACCAATAAATAAATAACAAAAGAATAAAAAATACTATAGCCATGCTGATAGTGAAAGATCCCTATCATCACACAAAATCGCTCTATCACAGCACTCACAAACGCCCATATTAAGATGTACAATAAAGAATAAGCAGATTTGATGTTAAAGTAGTCATATAGGTAAAAGAAAAGGTAGCTGATTGGAGCGTACATTACATGGGATAAAAAGTCCATCAGTTCAAAAGAAGTGCTATCATTTATAACATAATAACTGACTGGAAGCACACTTAGAGTATGATCGAATAGAAAACCAAAAAATACGCCACAAATGAGATAAACACAGGTCGTTTTTTTCGAAAAACGTCTAGGCAGTTTTAACACCAGAAAAGAGCCAGCAATTAGTGAAAGGATGATACACCACTCGTTCGCATTATAATTCATTACATAACGAAAGATATTCATGTTTACTTGGCTTCACCCTTTTCTAATCCTAAAAACCACCTGGCGATCCACCATGTTATGACCATAAAAACCCCATACATCATGGCTGAATAAAATTCATTCCATTTTTGATAGGTAATGAGGCCAGCCTCCAAATATATTCGGTTTTCTAAGCACAAAAGCAATAATATCAGTGCTGATAATCCCCAACGCCATTTAATTTTTAATTGCGAATTGAGCAGTGTACATACAGACATGAGAATCTGAAGAGGGATGATTATAAAGCGACAAATATACATGGCAAAGGAACCTTCAACACTGCGAGTGAGTGGAACCCATTGCAAATTGACATCAAGTATAGTGAAAATGGTAATTGTTATTATTCCGATAATGAAGTATAAAAAAATCATTTCAGTAAGAGATAACTTTTTGGGTATTATTGCAAAAACAATCAATACGAACCAAGCTAACAGCGCTAGTATTGCAAGCGGCATAATAAATCATCCTTTGAAGTAAAATGGCAGATAGACGTATTATTTCCAAAAGCCATATAAAAAATCGCAATGTAAAGAAAACTCTAAAATATGTAACTCTATTTCCTGCTATTTATGTGAAACACTAAACAAATAATTTCTTTTATAATCTGATTTAAAATAAAAATAAGCGCTGATTCTTATCAAAAGAAAGCGCTCATTTTTGCCAAACAATATCCATTTTACTTCGGAAGATTCAGCTGCCATGAAACACCGAACCGATCATTTAGCCAGCCAAATTTCTTACTGAAACCATAGTCACCAAGCGGCATAAGTGCTTGCCCATCTGACATGAGTTTCTCATAAAGATTGTCAAGCTCCTCTTCCGTATCACAAGTAACAAAAATTGAAAATGACGGAGTAAAGGAAAACGAATGTTTCAAATTACTGTCAATGCACATAAATTCCTGCCCTTTCAAGGAAAAAGTAGCCTGCATGACCGTTCCTTCATCCCCAGTTTCATTTGCCCCATAGCGAACAATACTTGTAATTTTTGAATCGTCAATGATTGATATGTAATAATTCATTGCTTCTTCTGCCTTGCCATCTTGAAACATTAAGAATGGTGTAACCTTTTCCACATGAATCGACTCCTGTCCTATGGGATTTTCATATAATTTGTTTATGAAATACATTCATTGGGTGAAAACTTTTATTAAGAAGGCAATTTGCTATTTGTTTTATTACATGAGGATTGCGAAGTTCATCATCTTTAAATTTCACTAAATCACTCACCTTCACCCAGTTATTGTCTATTATACCATCTTCGAGCTTGATCGATCCTCCAATAACCTCTCCTGTAAAATGGAACATGATAACTTGATCTTGAGAACTGCTGATAAAGTTATACACACCTGTTGTATTTGTCAGTTCCACATCGAGTCCCGTCTCTTCTTTCACTTCTCTTTTGGCTGCATGAAGGATGTCTTCTCCAAATTCAATCCGTCCACTTGGAAAATTCCATTTATTAATGATATTTGGTTGGTTTTCCTTAATAATGAAAACTTCTTCATCTTTGATTATAGAAACACTAGCAACTAAAACAATCGGATGATTAGCCATTTTTTCTCCTCTGTATGTTATTTATAGGCACTGTTAAAACTGAATGCTGCTTTTCCAGTGTTTGAAAAATAAACGGAAAAATTCCGTTTAAATTGAGAAATAGCGATATTTCCTTAAAAATAAGCGGAGTTTTTCCGCTTAAAGAATCCAAATCGGTGGATTTTGTCTTGTTTAGAGCAGTTAAGCGGAATATCTCCGCTTATATCTGCTTCTTAAGCTTCCTCTTAATACATTAGCCGGAAATTTTCCGCTTAAGGAATTCTCATACCTACGGAAAAATCATCAATGAATACTAGCAGAGCCTATTTATATTTAATGGTTATTTTAACTACTCTTTTCGCTTCCACATCTTCATTTTCCTTCCTCAAGAAACCAATACTTTACTTTCCATCCCTTTTTCAACAGCAAATCAGTTTTCACCTTATGTTGCATGACTTTATAAATTATAATGAAAGGAATAAACTCTTAGGCAGGTATAAAATGAATAAACAATCAATCGTATTTACTGGAGGCGGCTCTGCAGGGCATGTGACTCCCAATATCGCCATTTTGAATGAGCTTTCAAAAGAAGAGTGGGTGATCCATTATATAGGATCGAAAAAAGGAATAGAAAAAGAGCTAATTTCCTCCATGCATATTCCCTATTACGAAATTAGCAGCGGCAAGCTCCGCCGGTACATGGATGCAGAAAATGTGAAGGATCTATTTCGTGTATTAAAGGGGATGCTGGAAGCAAGAAAGCTTCTCAAAAAGCTAAAGCCTAAACTTGTTTTTTCAAAGGGAGGCTTTGTCTCTGTTCCAGTAATCCTTGCTGCCAGTTCACTAAACATACCAATATATATACATGAAAGTGATTTGACGCCAGGTTTAGCCAATAAAATTTCTCAGCGTTTTGCTGCAAAAATCTTTACATCCTTTGAAGAAGCAGCCAAGCATTTTCCAGCACATAAAACGGCTGCCATCGGATCTCCAATAAGGAGGGAGATTTTTTCAGGGGATAAGGAGAGTGGAAAACGGTTTCTTGGGTTTCAGAATGATAAGCCTATTTTAACTGTCATGGGGGGCAGCCTGGGGGCGAAAAAAATTAACGAAACAATCAGGGGATGCCTAAATGAGCTTACTTCCCAGTACCAAATTGTCCATCTATGCGGAAAAGGGCAGAAAGATGAAAGCTTAAATAACATGACAAATTACCGGCAATTTGAATACGTAAACAAAGAGCTCCCTGATATCCTTGCTGCAACAGACACTATCGTTACAAGAGGAGGATCAAACGCCCTTTTTGAATTTCTGGCTTTAAAAATCCCTATGTTAATTATCCCTCTGACTAAAAAACAAAGCAGAGGCGATCAAATTTTAAACGCAGAAGCCTTTACGAAAAAAGGATTCGCCCTGACATTAGATGAAGAAAAATTAACGAAACACAGACTCATTGAATCATTAGAAAACCTCGAAAAATATAGAGGAACAATCATTCATTCCATGAACATTTCACCTATGGGTGACGCGCTTTCCGTTTTGCTTAAAGAAATTCAAAAATAATCGTTTAGGCTACATGAAGGACTAGTATCAGTGCTGCTAGCCCTTCCATACCTTCCCTGCTTATTGTAACAAGGCTAATAATGCAATTTATCTTTGAACAGCTCTATTTTACTCTGCCTCTGCGATACCAAATGACAACAGGGATGAGAATTAAAGACAAAAGTCCCCCACTCAAAGATAATGTAGCAAAACTCGTATTAGCGACGACCATTCCCGAAAGGGCACCGCCGGAAGCTCCTGCTAATGCAATAAAAACATCAAGTGTTCCTTGCGTTTTGGCACGGGTAGAAGGCTCTGTCGAATCAACGATTTGTGCAGTCCCGCTAATTAAGCCAAAGTTCCATCCCAATCCAAGCAAAGAAAGAGCAATAACTAACAGAATCATTGAATCACTGGGTGCGAATGCTGCTAATAAACCAGCAAATAGCAATGTAATACCTGAGGCAATGCTCATCGCTGTTCGCCCCACCTTATCTGCTAAAATGCCTGTGATAAGCGAGGGAAGATACATAGCAGCTATATGAAAACCAATAACAATTCCAACCTCACCTAAACCGTGGCCGTGATGTTTCATATGTACAGGTGTCATCGTCATAATGGCAACCATTACAATTTGAGTAAGGACCATAACTGTGGCACCGACTATTAGACCTCTTTTATTCATTGTTTTATCAGCAGAATCCATTCTATATGTCTGCTCATGTTCCTGTTTATAGGCTGCGATCTTGTTAGCAATTTCTAATGGGTCGGGACGAAGCAAAATAAAAAGGACAAGGCCTGCTGAAATAAAAGCAGCAGCTGATAATATAAATGGACCTGCAAGTGATGGAACACCAATGAAACTAGCAAATTCACCCATCACTTCTACGAGGTTCGGACCTGCAACAGCCCCGAAGGTTGTCATAACCATCGTCGTACTAATAGCAGTTGCCCGTTGTTTGTTGCTTGCTAAATCCGTTCCAGCATAACGAGCTTGTAAATTTGTCGCAGTTCCTGCCCCATAGATTAGCAGAGAAGCGAATAATAAACCTACACTATTTAACATGGCTGCAATCACAACGCCAATGGCACCGAGTCCGCCTACAATAAAACCTGCTGATAAACCTGTACGGCGCCCATATC
The DNA here is from genome assembly GCF_900199725.1 of Cytobacillus massiliigabonensis. Lineage (GTDB taxonomy): Bacteria > Bacillota > Bacilli > Bacillales > Cytobacillaceae > Cytobacillus > Cytobacillus massiliigabonensis. The sequence goes on from NZ_LT904902.1 coordinate 826,447, forward strand.
GTTGTGAAAGTTTCCCTACGATTAAAGCTGAACCTGCGGACCCTAAGGTTAGTAAAGCTACCGGCACTCCTGCGTAAGCATCAGTCCCAAGCATTTGCTGTGCCAATAATGCACCTACCGTAACCCCTGCAGCTAGCCCTGCTCCACCAAAAATCTGTGATAGACTGACAACGAACAACACACGTCTATACAAGCTCTTTAGTTTTTCTGGTGAATCTATATAACTCTCAATTTGATCTTGTGCTTTACTAGACATCTATAAACACCTTCTTCTGTTTATTCCCCCGCTTATGCGTGTGTGTTGTTAATTGCTGGCACTCTCTAAACCTATCTTCTAATGAATACGATTTTATTAATATCTACATTCCACATTTAATTTAATTCTATCTTAATCTTATCTAATTCAACAGGTATATTTGCACTTAAAGAGCCTAAGTTAACTCTTATTACATAATTGTTTAAGTGAAAACCATCAAGATGACGAATATCAAATGTGCTTCTAAATCTCAATTCATCTTTATCAATGGTTTTGACTGTGTGCTGGATAGGTTCCATATATTGTTCCTTTTCTGTTTCCTTAACTAAATTGACATCATTTCGAGCAAAATCCTTAAAGAAACCAAAGTTCCAATCCATTTCATCCCCGTTATTAACTTGAAAATCAACACTAACGCTTGTATCATCAACCGTTATCTCTTCAATAGCAGCAGCCAGATTCTGTCTAACTGCCTTCATTTCAACAGGTGTTGATGCATTCAGTGACACAAATTGATCTTGTTCAGTTATTGCTACTTTCGGGTGTACCTCTAAATACTTTGATTCCCCTTTTACCGACTGTGGAATAATACTTCTTCCTTTAACAATCATATAGCCGTTTGCCTCAATCGTTTTCAGGTCAATCCCGTCCATTGAGATGTTTAGTTCATCCCCTTTGTCATCATAGACTTGTAATCTCACTTGATCATGCTTTCCTTGTTTCGGAAAAGTGGCAGTATAGTTAATTGCGGTCGATGCTTGGCCAAAGAGAATGGAATCAAAATGAATTTTAACATCTGAAAATTCCTCACTGCTCTCTTTATCAATAGTAACTGTTTCATATGGCAGCTGGTCAATCGGAACATCAAACCTCCAGCTTCCCTCCTTCCCCCCAATTGTTTTGAATTCAAGTGGGAAGGTAGCTTCTGATGGTAATTCTGATTCAGGGTAACTTAATTGGATATGCCCAATATACCCATCAGCTTCCGGTTCCATATGAACAAGTTCTTTACTATCAGAAATTCCTCCATCCCCATCAAAAATCTCATAAAACCCAACCAGCTTCCCGCCTTCATTAGTGTTCACATCTCCTTTAACATGAAAAGTGACTCCAACAACCGCACCGTCATAATATGCGTTGGTCATAGTGACATCTATTCCTTTACTGCTAGCTGTTTTATTTAGTTCAGTAATTAATTCTTGCGATTGTAAGCTTCTGCCAATGGCATCGTTAAACGTTTCATATACCTTTCCAAGTAAAGGGACATCAGCCATAACATGAGACATGGAAGGAGAAATGAAACTGGAAGAAACTAAAATCGCAGCTGCTGCAGCTGTCGACCATACAGCTGTTTTTGTACTTTTTTTAGTTTTAGGTTCCTCAAAACTAGCCTGGATCATTCCATTTTGAATGGCTTTTAAAACATCCTCTTGTGGTACTTCAATCTTCTCATATACTTTTTGAAATGAGTTTTTCTCCATTATGGTTCATTCCTCCTAACATTTTTTTTAATCTTTCTTTTCCTCTGCTTAAATATGTTTTTACTGTATTTTCAGGGATGTTCATGATTTTAGCCACATCACTTATTGGGAGATCCTGAAAGTAAAAAAGAATAATTGCATTTTTATATTTTTCATTTAGCTGGTTAATTGCTTCCAATAAGTCAAGCCTCTCTGCTCCTGTTACTCCTCTATCAAACTCTCGTTCAATCAAATTGTCTATAGGGATCTCTTTCTTGCTCTTTCTCAAAACGTCAAAGGCACAATTTATTAGGATTCTAGTTAGCCAAGTCAAAAAGAAATGCTCATTTTTAAGTTGACTGATCGACAAAAAAGCTTTATAGGATGTCTCTTGAACAACATCGAGAGCATCTTCACGATTTCTAACATATACGTACGCCGTACGGTACAATTGATCACTATGTAGAATAAGAAGTTCCTGAAGACATTTTTTATTCCCCTTTATTGCCTTCTTAATGAGTTTAAGTTCATTCATTGTGTGCCCCCCTTTCGCCTATTAGAGTGAAACTCGTATAAATAAGTTTCAACTTTTTCATTCCCTTGAAAATTTTCCTCTAGGAAGACATGAAGCAGTGCTGGTTCGCATAAAAAAAGAGCGTCTTGTTTTGACGTCTCTCCTTGTTATATTAATCATATTGTTGATTTAACAGAAGGCTTCTTTTACTAAAACTGCCCTTTTAATCAAAAGGCGAAGTTTTTTTCATGATCCAATCTTTCAATTGCTTCAAAAATTCTTGAATATACCTCTTTTATGTTTTTCAGCATTTTTTTATCATTATATAATCCAAAATCCCAAGTTCAACGTCCTACCGACAAATTACTTCTTATTATACAGTTTAAACGACTCTTCATAGTCATCCCATTTTACATGAACTTGTATCATTTCATTTTCATTTACCTTTGCCCCATTTTTTGAACTTCCTGCACTTTTGAAAGTTTTTCCATTAGGAGGATGATCAAATTCTCTTGTATTGCTCCCGCTTCCAGCGGATGTTTCATAAGAGTATTCAAGTTTTTTCACCGACGACAAATCTTTTAGAGATCCTTTATACTTCAATACCAATTCATCATTATTTTCATTAGAGTATGTGCCCCTCCCGTTCTCTTCGCCCCATAACTCTGTTCCTTTAAATACATATTCAGCCTCCCAATATTCACCTTCTCCAATATATCTGTATTCATAGTGAATGATTTCTTCGTTCGAACAGGCATTTAATATGATCATTGCAAATAATACTGTCAAGATTCTTTTCAACCCAACTCCTCCTATCCACAATTCCGGATGAGTATCCATATATATATAGATTTATATTTGCGGAAGATTAGAAAATTGCCTCCCTTCCTCCACAATCTGGAACATAACATAAAGGAAGAGCACAATCCTGATTGCAGAACTGTGCCCAATTAATTGGATATTACCAAGAACTTAATTATAAGTATCCTGTCCAACGATAATTTTCCAACCTTTTTTTTGTTTTTGGATAGGAAAAGTGAATGTAGATAAGTCTCCACTATTGGCTAGTTCTACAGTTACCTCAAACTCCGTTTCACTCACTTTTTTAAGCTCGACTATTTTAGTATCAGTAATATCTTCGTCAATACTCGAATATTGCTTTTTTTGCTCCTCTTTATCTGGAAACCTTAGATCATCAGTGTATTTTACCATTGATGATTTATCCTTTGTTTCTAAAGCCTCTAAGTAATTATTTACAAGGTTTGCAACTTTTTCATCAGTAGTTAAAGTTGTTTCAGTCGAACAACCTGATAAAAGTATTAACAGCAAGGCGCCCAAAACAATAAACTTTTTCATTCTATCCCCCATTTCATGTGATCATATATGTAAAATTATACCATAAAAATTTAGAGAGAATTGTTATTTATTTGAAGTAAAAGGGGCTGCCCAATAAGTCTATTTTTAGACTATTGGACAGCCCCTTTTTTGTTTAATCACCAAAACACGTTAATTTCAAGCTGAACTTAATAAGTATCATTGGTTCCTGAAACTGTGTAAATTTAGTTTAAATTGTACTCAATAGGACCCATTGGTTCCTGAAACTGTGTAAGTTTAGTTAAAATTGTTCTCAATAGGGCTCTTTGGTTCCTGAAACTGTGTAAATTTAGTTTAAACTGTACTCAATAGAGCCTATTGGTTCCCGTAACTGTGTAAATTTTGTTTAAATTGTACTCAATAGGGCTTATTGGTTCCTGAAACTGCGTAAATTTAGAATAAACTGTACTCAATAGAGCCTATTGGTTCCCGAAACTGTATAAATCTTGTTTAAATTGTACTCAATAGGGCTCTTTGGTTCCCGTAACTGTGTAAGTTTAGTTAAAATTGTACTCAATAGGGCTTTTTGGTTTCCGTAACTGTGTAAATCTTGATTAAACTGTTCTCAATAGGACCCATTGGTTCCCATAATTTTAGTTAAGCGACAACACAAATAGAGATTATTCGAAGGTACATCAGGTTTTTCAGTTTTAACTCATTTCAAAAATATTAGGAAGGAAACCAGCTTCTATTTATGTTTATTATGAAAAATAGCTTGATAGTCTATCAAGAGAATGGATCTCGGCATATGGTTTTATTTCGGTATGATTCTGGATTCTATGAGGATTGAACCATATGCCCTTTATATTTGCATTTTGACAGCCGCCAATATCCTTTTCTAAGTCATCTCCAACGAATAATGTGTCTTCCGGCTGCACATTAAGCTTATTTAATGCTAATTCAAATATGCGTTTGTCAGGTTTACTAAACCCCGCTTCTTCAGAAATAATGATTAGATCAAAACAACTATTTAAATGAGTGTGAATGATCTTTGCCTTTTGTCGCTGAGTGGAGCCGTTTGTTATAATTCCAACTTTCACTTGCATCTTTATAGTGTTTACAATATTTATCGTATGTTGGTTGATAGAAAAACATTGAGGAAAATGGTTATTCCAAAAAGCTTGAATGTCATTGCGTGGCAGTCTATATTTTGGCGGAAATTTATCAAAAAATGATTCTATAACTTTGCTTTTATCACTATTGCCATAGCTTTTATTATCATATTCTTTAAATTTCTGCAGCATTTCGTTTTTTACTGAATGGTTCACATCCTCATAACACTTTTCTAAAAGAAGTAAAAACAGGTTATCTACTGCCTTATCTCTATTAAGCAAGGTATCATCTAAATCAAATAGCATTGCTTTATAATCTCTCACATCATTTCACTGCCTTTCCCACATGATATAAACAATCCCTCGTTCGCACAATAAGATTTAGTCATTGAACATCTTACCAATATTATTAAGTTCTATCTTTTCTTCTTCTTTTCGATTATCTTTATATTTATTTTCATCAATTAGCTTTAACCGTCCATTTTGAAAGAAAGATAACAATCGCTTTGCTTCATTTATAATCTTAGGGTTAATCATATTTAGTATTTCTCTTTTACTGTCAAATTCATCTTTATCCCATTTATCTCTTTGCTGTATTTTAGGTACAGCATCAATCCCAGTAATATATGTAAGCCCCAAAAATCGAAGAAATGAATATCCATTGCAATAATCATCATATAATTGCTCTAATATCTCTACCACATCACCTTTTTCATATATGATGTTTTCCAAAAGTGAAATAATCCGTGTCTGTTCGAATTCACCAAACGGAATTTTCATCGCAATACGTTTCTCTAATTCATTTTTTATATACTTATTTCTATAATCTAAATCAAGTAAGTTAAAGTAGAAGTCATTGCCATAAACATTTTCAATTTCTTGTGTTTTATAAAGCCATTCTTCAAATTCTGAGATGCTGATATGCCCTTTATAAATGTTATAAAACTGTTTTTGAATGTCCTCTTTCCTATTCAATATCTTGCTTCACCTCCTCTAATTCATCTATTACCACCTCTAATGTTTTTTCATAAATTTGCACCTAAGCGATTATTCTTTAAACTTTAATCAAAACCTTCCCTTCATAATTGCGGCTTTCAATTAATTTATGCGCTTCTGCTGCCTCTTTTAAATGGAATACTTGTGCTATCGGAAGGGTCACTTGCTTTGAATCGAATAGTTCTATTACTTTTTCTGCAACAGGGGCTAATCGTCCTGGATTATGTTTTCTCATTGTTCCTAAACTAAAACCTTTAATATTTCTGCAGCTGCTATGTACATCACTCGTTTTAAAGGTACCAGCCTTCCCACTGCTATTTCCAAATTGAACAAGCGTGCCATATAAAGCTAAGCACTCAATACTCTTGCTAGTAACATCACCAGCGACCGAATCAAAGATAACATTTGCCCCTTGATTATTTGTCTCCTTTAAGACTTGCTCTGTAAATGTTTCATAGGTGCATACAGCATCAGCCCCTAATTTTCTCACATAATTTGCTTTATCTAAACTTCCGACAGTTCCAATAATTTTTTGTACGCCTGCTAATTTTGCTAATTGGACAAGCATTGAACCCACTCCGCCAGCTGCGCTATGTATAACAATGGCATCTGTTTTTTGTACTTGGCCAATTTCATGCAGAAGCATATACGATAAAATCGATACAGTTGGCATGGAGGATGCCTGTTCAAACGATAGACTATCTGGAATTTTAAAGACTAATTGTTCATTCGCAACTACATATTCCGCATATGAACCACCTTTCGGAAAAGCGATGACCCGATCTCCTTTGGAAAAAGAGGAATGAGCTGAAACTTCTTCTATTGTCCCTGCAACATCCAAGCCTAAGATGAATGGAAAATCCCCTTTTCCTTTATTCCCTAGGCGCTGTTTTATATCTGCATAATTTACACTCGTATACGCTGTTTTTATTAGAACTTCATTTTCTGCTATTTTCGGCATGTCAATATCAGTGTATAAAAGTACATTTGCATCACCAAACTCATTTTGGATTACAGCTTTCATTTTCTATATCCGCTCCCTATTGTTTTATAAAATTTTACCATTCCGACTGTCATTATAAAATTCAATGAATTCTATTAAATTTAATAAGTTTTTCTTATGTATTTTTTCTTTGCCCTTATGTTATCTTGCAGTTTAAAAGTAAAAAGGCACTATCTTTTTTTTTCAAGGATAGCATCCTTTAGCTGAATATAAATGGCATAACTGTCTAAAGCACCTATTAGCTTCATTGCATATCTTCATAATCTCGAATAAAAACAAGTGTCTTTTCAAATAGTTTTGGTTGAATTTCTGAATAAGTAAGGCTATTAGGAAGACTATCAAATAGTTTTACTTCATTAATTTCTGAAACTGGCAATAGCCCCATCTTCTTTATCCTCCCAAAATATAGCCTTCCAAAAGTTCTAGAAACAGAATCCTCCATTGAATAGTCGCAAATTGGGATTAAATCAACTTCTATGCAACCAGTTTCTTCAAATAACTCTCTTCTTGCTGTCTCCTCGATTGTTTCTCCCTGTTCCCTATGACCACCCGCTATTTCCCACGTTTTTCTTTCTTTATGTCTGACATAAACCCACTTCCCCTTATACATAGCACTAATTACTGCAAATTCTAATTTTTTTTCATCCACAGAATCTAAATAATAAAATTCGATTTTCATATTGTCACCTAAAATCTTTTGGAATAAAGTTCAATAAATTAAGATGAAAAATCTTCAATAATTTCAACTACATCAATTTTTCCGTTTATCAAAAGCTCCGGTAGCTCATTTTTCACATTATCCTTCCAATATTCTCTCGCTTGTTCAATTTTTTGAGAGAAAGAAATTCCATCTTCTTTTGGTAAAAGGTTTCCATCCCCCTCAAAATAAGCGCCCTTAACTCGCAGTTTAACAATCTGTAAAACTTTACAATTATATGAATCAAATAATTCTTTCCATTTCAAGGCATCCTCATAGCTTTTCGACTTCCACATATTTCTTAAAAAAACCTGCTTACTTAATTGAAAATGAAAAAAGCGATCTCCCTTTTTGAAGGATCGCGACTGACATAGTCAAATCAAGGTTCATCAACCTATAATTGACTAATTATTCGAGTGAAAATTCATATCCAACATAGTTAAAGATATTTCTGAACCCTATATTCTCTGCAACTGCAACAGAGGGCTTGTTCACTTCCATACAATCCCAATACGGAACCATATTGTTCTCTAAACATTCTTTAACAAAACGATGTGCTGCCCTTTGAGCTAATTTTTTCCCCTGATGAGGCTCTAATGTTTCAATATCTATGCAATGTACATTTCCAGCCACAAAACCTGAAAAACAAACACTAACAATTTCATTCCTGTAAACAATACAATAACCTATACCATTATTAAAGAAACTCTCAGGTGAGGACCAATACGCTGCTATTTTTGATTGTAAAAATTCAATGTTTTTTATTGAGTTATTACTATTTTCAAAGAGAGTATGACAAATTTTTATAACCTTATATTCTCGTTCAATTACAGGTTCATCATTCCCTTTATAATCATCCTTCCGTAAGGTATAAACCCTTTGATTCCAACGCCCTAATTTTCGATGTTCAAAAACTTTTTCAATCTTGTTATTCCATTTTTCGTGATTGCCAACTCCTTCAAACCATTTTAGCTGAACCTTTTTTGCTTCTGGTATGATGACATTGTTAATAAAATCGTTTAACTCATTATTAAATTCCTCATTTTGCTCACTTCCAAAAAATATAAATCCATCATTATTTCCTAACCAAATTAGCCCAGATGCAGGATTATTGATATCATCGACAAAGATACGACCCGGATTTATATTTTCAACAATAGCAATTGCTTCTGCTTGCCCATGTTCATTTAACAATTTTCTACATTTACTAAATTCAGTTTTGTCCAATTCTGTTATCATAAAAAATCCCATACCTCTTTCAACTCGTACTCAACAAACTAAAGTTATTATTGATTAAATTTTCTGTTATTTTAAGATAAACACTTTTTAATATCGATAATGGCTTGTAAATGCATTCCTTCATGGATGATCGTTCGTATTAACACCTGCTCGATTGTTCGCATCCCCATTTCTGTAGGCGGATACTCTTCTTCTAATACATGACCATAGGTCTTCATTAATTTTGCCGGTTGTTCTTTCAGCAATTTTTTTAGCTCTATATAAGAGGGGGTTTCTGCTGAAAAGTGAGCCGGCGTTGTTCCAAAACCAAACCAGCTGCGGAAGCTATCTGGGACCTCTGTTTTCTTCTTCGTTAAAGCCTCAATCCATAAGTATTGATCCAGATAAATATGCCCCATATTCCATCTAATATTATTCTTGAAATTATTTGGGATTATTTCCGCTGCTTCCGCACTTATATCGTTCAAACAATGTAGAATCTCTTCTCGGTAAGCGTCTAATTGGTTGAACAGAATGATGTGACGTTCTTTCATCTTTTATCTCCTTTCGGCAAAACTATTTTTATCAATAGAGTTATTATTCGTTTAATAACGTATTTTTCCTTGTTAAAAAATCACTTTTCTAAGAATGCCTTATAAGAATACTCCACCAAATGTAATAAATACAAAATTAATAAGTACCCGATAACCTTTATCTCATTCCTTTTATATAAGTAAGCAAATCCTCGTTTGACAAACGAAACTAAAATAAGCGGAGTTTTTCCGGTTATATGCGGAAAGATGCCCGTTTTTGGGGAAATAAGCGGAGTTTTTCCGGTTATTTTAATAAAAAGCTCTCATTTTCATGTTTTATACGTCAATAGGCGGAAATTATCCGTCTATTTAAGCTATTTTCCATTCTATTTACTAATTAGGCGGAATTTCTCCGTCTATTTACGCTATTTTCCATTCTATTTACTAATTAAGCGGAATTTCTCCGTCTATTTATGCTATTTTCCATTCTATTTACTAATTAAGCGGAATTTCTCCGTCTATTTATGCAATTTTCCATTCTATTTACTAATTAAGCGGAATTTCTCCGTTTATTTTTGCAATTCCCCATTCTTATTTACGCTATTTTCCAATCTATTTGCTAATTAAGAGGAATTTCTCCGTCTATTTTAAAGACCGGCTACTTATCTAAACCCTTATTACAGAAATACGTCCGATTGCGTAACAAAAATCCATATATAACCGAAAGAAAAAGGAACGATTGTTAGCCCCTTTTCCGATATTACTTTATAAAATTACGTTTTCAATTCCTTTAATCATGTCATAAGCAATTATAAAAACAAAGAAAAGAACATTTAGTTAGACTCTTCACATTTGATAATGAATCATATCCTGATCCTCTCTGTTCTGCCCTTGTCTCCATTAAATGATCCTTTCGTGAAATATAGAAAAAGAGGCCATCCATTTTTGGATAGCCCCTTTTTCGCTAATTATAATATTTCTAAAAAAGATCATTACTTACAATGGTCACCTCAGAATGTTACCATTTATACTTTTGATAAGACATCTTCAAAATGAGTCGGATTCCACTCTTTGAAAACTATGAGAATACGGCAATTTTACGTGCAATAGATTCTGTTAAACGAGAGGCTACCTTTGGAACAGCCCATTTAATAATTGGTGTTAACACCGCACCTGATATTCCACCTGCATGGACGTTCACCGTACAAGTCATCGTTGTTTTCCCATTCGCTTCTTCTGCAGTAAAGTGACCGCTTCCTGTAAAATTATCTGATAAACCTTTTAGTTCAAACTTAATATTGGAAGGTTCATTCCATTCGGTAATATCTACTTGCGCTTTTATTGTTTTTCTAATCCCTTTTACACTGCCTTCAAATGTCCAAATCGATTGCTTGTCATTAATGATTTCATGTTCTTTATAGGCAGGAACTGTCGTTGCCCATTTTTCAAGATCACTGACATAGTCCCAAACTGTTTGTACATCTACTGGAATTTCTACTGTATGTGTTCCCGTTGCCATTCTGATTCCCACTTTCACTATGTATGAATTGTAAATTTGCATTCCTACAAAATTATTATGACATAAAAATAGGAAACTCACATCAATTATACATAACTTTCCTATCCCATGATTATTTGTAAAACCAAAACTTGTATCTCCATACTTAAAGCAGTACCCATTATTCATTGATAAGAACTTCCTGAAATGAGTAATCATTACTAAAAAAAGGCAAGAACTCTAAAAGGTTCCTGCCTGCTCATATTTCATCCTACTTATTATCCTGTTTCTTAATCTGAAAAAAGTTCATTTTATTTCTCATTTCATTGGTCATTTCTCCTAAACTAATGGCTGAGGCAGTAACTTCTTCTGTCGAAGCAGACATTTCCTCTGCTGACGCCGAAATTTCCTGTGCGGATGCAGCTACATCCTCTGCAATTGCTCCGGTTTGATCTAAGTCTTGAACAATTCGATCTTTTTCTTTTTGAATCTCTGCAGAGGATTCTTTGGTTTCCTTTATTTTAGGAGAAATACGCTCAATCGCCTGAATGATTTCCTCAAAGGATTGAATGGTCGTATCTAACTGCTCTCTCTGTAATCGAATATCATTATTTACCTCTTCTGTAGAAGCAACCATTTTACCGGTGTCTTGCGAGACTCCTTTAATGATGGAATCAATTTTCCCAGAAGATTCTTTGCTTTTTTCTGCTAAGTTCCTTATTTCATTTGCAACAACCGCAAAGCCTTTTCCCGATTCTCCAGCTCTAGCTGCTTCTATGGCAGCATTTAATGCCAGTAAGTTCGTTTGGTCAGAAATGGAATTAATGATTTCTGTCATCTCATTCACATTGCGAATATTTACTTCGACCGACTTGACTCGTTCGATTAATTCCATAAACGTATGGTTCAGTGATTCAAATGATTTAATCATCTTAGTCATTTCTTGATTACTCTCATTAGCCATCATCAAAATGGAGCTTGCTGAAGTATCCACTTCATTAATCGATCGATTCATGACATCCAAGCTTGTTCCAAATTGATTGATTCTTTTATTTACACTTGCTAATTTCTCATGCTGCATTGTTGCTCCTTCAGCAACAGTCGTAATAGCTGCTGCTACATTTTCCGAAGTAGCACTCATCTGCTGAGAGAAGAAAGATAAGTTTTGAGCATGGTCATCAATACTTAAGGCATTCGCTTGAAAGCTATTAATAACATCTGTTAAGTTATTTTGCATCGTGTTAAGAGATCTTCCAATATCCCCTAGCTCGTCTTTTCTTGCTAAGTCATTCTCTCCAAATTCGTTTACTAAACCACCATCAGCTACAACTTCTGCAATTCTGCTATATTTCTTAGCTGTTTTCCCCATACGGTTTGAATAAACAACAATGACCGCAGTGACAATCACAATCGAAACGATACTAGATAAAACAAAAATACGTAACAAGTCATTTAAACTAGCAAATAAATTGGTTTCACTTACACTTATACCGATCTTCCAGTTAGTATGAGGAATAGTAGAAAAATAGAAAATATATTTTTCATTATCTATTGTATATTCTGTTTTTCCAACCTCATTCTCCAACATGTTTTCAGCTGCTGTAACCAAAGAGGAATTTTTATCATCCAATATGTTTTCCTTTGTTAAACGATCTTCATCTACACCACCGAGAAGAACACCATCACTTTGTACCAATAAAGCTTTTCCGTCATAATCAATTTTCGTTTCAGTAATTAATTTTTGAATACTGCTTATATCAACATCCACTGTAACGACACCCATTAAGCCATCGTTTTGTTTTTTGATCGGATAAGCAGCAGTTACCATTGAAACATTGGTAGACGGGTCAGCATAAGCCTTTGTCCACCCTCCGTCCGGTTGAGAACCCACTTTATACCACTCTGTTGCCCATATATCTAGATCTCCTATTGTATACGAATCATCAACGGAAACCTTCTCACCCTCTCTAAAAGCATAAGGTGCATATTTTTCTTTTCCTTTAAAAGCAGATGGTTCAAACCAAACGCCCATTCCAAATGTTTCATTGTACATTGGGATATAGTTCTGCAGTAAATCATTATAATTACTTTCCGATAGCAAATTAGAATTTACTTCAATAGTTTTTGCCAAGCTTTGGGCAAGCCCATTTTCCTTTTCTAATATCGTGTTAATTTCCTGAGATGCTTCTCGAAGCTTCGTATTCATTGCATAATCTAATTGCTTCGTAATAATTTGTCTTGAAAATGTGTACCCAATAGTAGATATGACTACCAGAGCGATGATAATGATAGGAATAATAAACGAGATCAACGATGTAGCAATACTCTTCTTACGATGCATAATTCTCCCCTATTTACGATTATTTTTAGATTTCTATATGCATTCTATCGTCTGTGCGAATCGTTTTATTAAGTGATCCTGCTAAACATCTCTTCGGTAATTGTTGGTAATAAAGTATCTTTAAAATAGTAAAGATACAATGCTCCCCGTTTGGTGATTGTTAAGTATCACTAGCCATTTCAATGATTCCTGAATAAATGAGTTTCTAATTCTTTTCACAAAGAAAAAGAGCGTAATTCTTACTGCCGAATTGCGCCCATAACTGAATAACTGCCAATAAGATTCACTTTGTAAATAAGCACATGCATTTTCATCCATCATATTTGAATTTCAATTGATGTTCCGCAGCCTATTTCACTTTGAATGGTAATTTGACCGTCGTGGGCTTTAATAATGTCATGTGCAATGGCCATGCCTAGCCCTGAACCCTTATGGGCAGCTCCCGTATTTGTCCCTCGATAATACCGATCAAAAATCCGCTCAAGCTCCTTCTCCTTAATCCCCTTTCCATCATCTTTGATCAAAATATGTGTCTGTTCTTTCATTTCAATGCTTACTTCTACCTTTACTTGATCATTGTTATGAACAATCGCATTTAAAATTAAATTATTGATTGCCCGCCGGAAAAGAATTTCATCCACTTCTGCCATGATGTTCTCCTCGTTCACATGGAACTGTATATCTCGGTTGGCATATTTCGGATCATTCAATAGATCAATCACAATCTTTCGCAGCAAAGCGACAATATTTACTTCTTTTTTATTTAATGTGAGTTCTTTATTTTTTAACCTGGTTGATAAATTTAAATCTTCCATGACTTCTTTAATATAAAGGGACTTTGCTTCTATAATTCCTGCATATTCCCTTACTTCTTCCGGTGAAAAGTCATACTCTGGATCTTTGATCATTTCCGCATAACCTTGTATCGAAGACAGCGGCGTTTTTATGTCGTGAGAAATGTTGGCAATCCATTCCTCCTTCATCAAATCTAACTTTTTTCTTTCTTTTTCACTGAGCTTTAATTGATCGGCTAAATGATTTAAATTATAGAATACATTTTTATATAAACCTCTTGATTCCGTATGGTGATTAAATTCATGATTGGCCAATTTTTTAATGCCATCAATTAGCGTATGTAATGGCTGGGTCAGCCTTTTGCTAAAAAGGTAGCCAATCAATAGCGCGATTAAGATGTCTATTAGTAAAATAACCATCCCTATTTTAAAGACTCTAATAATATCCTGAATATTGTAGGAGATAAATTGCCGTTCTATATTCCGATTTTCAATTCCAATCAAATAGCTATACCGACGGTCGTTTTGTTCCTTTTCCCCAACATAAACAACCGTCTTTTCATCAACTTCTTTATACTTATACATTTGAACAATTTCTGCTGGGATGTATTTTTGCTTCCTATTTACAGGGGCCCCGAAGCTGTATACCTCTTTGCCATTTTCATCTAAAATTTGAATCCAGGCATTCTTTTTAGCTAACTTTTTTTGTCCTGTTTCTGAAATAGCTACATTTTGATCCAATGTGATCATTTCTTGTTGAAAATTTCTCGTGAATTGTTCCGGAGATATTTCTCGGTTTTGAAAAATCGGGACATCAAAAGCGATTTGTGCCGTAAGCAGTGCGATCCCAAGGATGAGATTGATGAAAATAATTAGAACAACAACCAAAACAATAGATAATAAATACCTTCCCGTCAGCCTCCACTTCATCCCTACGCTTCCTCTATAACGAGCTTATACCCTAAGCCTTTTACTGTTATCAGATATTGAGGATGAGAAGGCTGGTCTTCGATTCTTTCTCGAAGTCTGCGGATATGAACCATGACTGTATTATCCATGCCGAAGAAGTCTTCTCCCCAGACTGAATCGTAAAGCTGTTCTTTACTAATTACCTTGTTCTTGTTTTGGAGAAAAACCTTCATTAGCCCTAGTTCCTTTGGCTTCAACTGAATGACTTGCCCATTCTTTGTCAGCTGTGCCTTTTCCTCGTTTAATTCAAACGGTCCTGCCTGAATTTTTGTCTCCTTCTGCGGTTCAGTCTGCATGTATTCTGCCCGGCGCAAATGGGCTTTTACCCGATAAGCAACCTCTTTGGGGCTAAATGGCTTCGTAATGTAATCATCGCCTCCGATTGCAAATCCCAAGATCTTATCAATTTCCTCGTTTTTTGCTGATAAAAATAAAATAGGCACCTTGGAAATATTTCTGATTTGTTTGCAGACATCATAGCCTTCCCCATCCGGCAGCATAATATCTAGCAGCACAATGTCTGGCTGATAGGCTTGAAATTGCTGAAACCCATCTTTAGCAGTAGCTGCAGTGGCCACATGATCGATTCCTTCTTTATTTAACACCGTTTTGATCAGCCGTAGAATATCTTCTTCATCATCTATAATTAAAACCTTCTTGTTATTTGACAAAATACATGCCTCCTTGCTTTCCTATTACATTATAGTAAAAAGGAATCCCTTTTCAAAAGGATTCCTTCATTCTTACTTCGATAACTTCTCACTTGCTTTTTTAGGAAGTTCTTCCTTTTTCACTTCCTGATAGGAGGTGACCCCTTTACTATCTTTTACAAATAAAGATAAATACGCATTTTCCCGAAGCTGTTTTTGAGCAGTAAAGGTCAATGTCTTTTTTCGACCATCTTTATCAAATGCTGAAAGTTTATATTCATAGGCTACATACTTTTGTCCATTATCACTTTTATCTTCTAGCTTCTTTCCTTGGCCAATAATTTGAGTATAATATTCATCGGCCCCTAGTCTATTAAAGTTTACATTTTGAAGAATAACTAATCCGCCAACTAAAAATACTGCGATCGCTGCAATAAATCCGATAAATTTTTTCATTATTTTCTCCTCTTTTCGAAAACTTTGTTGCTTTTAACATAATTGGGTAGAAGTTGATTTGCGCTCCAGGTTGCTCGCTTTCCGCGGGGTGGGCGCTGAGCCTCCTCGGAGCATAGCTCCTGTGGGATCTCACCTGTCCCACTCCTCTGTGCAGGAGTCTCGCACCTTCCTCTCCAATCAACTAGGCTTTTTGGTAAACGGTAAATTTTTCTAAAACAACAATCTTTTAGAAAACAGCATTTCTATTTGATAATAATTTTGTAGTAGTTCCTTACAGTTAAGAAGTAATAGGCAATGTAAATACAAGCATAAATGCCTATACAGATGATGACAGGCGTCATTAAATTCGATTGCATTAATTTAGATAACGCGGTCAATGCCACAATAGAGTGGGCAATACCAGCTAGTAATGGCAAGGCGAAAATAAATAAAATCTGTTTTGAAATGGATTTTTTTACTTCCTTCTTATTCACACCAATTTTGTATAAGATCACATAACGGTCTTTATCCATGGTTGCTTCTGTCAGCTGTTTAAAGTAAATAATGCTTCCTGTTGCTGCCAGGAATACCAATCCTAAAAAGCCGCCAATAAAAATGAGTAATCCAGTTGTCTCCATTCCCCGTGCATAATCGGAATAAAAGCTTGAGAAACTTGCTTCCTCCGGCAACAAGGTTTGGACCTCTTTTGTTACTATTTTTGCATCCTCTTCATTTTTCAGTTTGTAAGCTTCCATGTTGACAAGGTCTGTTCCATTTGCAAGCTTAGAAAATAACTCATCACTAATAACTATCGTAATACCCGCTGTTTGGAGATTGAGGACATTATATTTCTTCAATTCTTTAAAAGTAATATTCTCGCTGTGGTCATTTACTTTTAGCGAAATCGTTCCTCCAACATACTTCGGTGAGAAATCTTTGGAATAGCCGGCTTCTAGAGCGGCTGCTTCATTTCCTTTTAATGATAGGGATTCCTCTCTATTTTGTGATTTAGCTAATTGATTAAACGTTTTATTGCTGATAATGCTGTATTCCATTTCATCTGAATAAAACTTGCTATGAAGATTTGTGATATCGGCATCAAGCATCAATGTCGGGACGGTCATGTGATAGACAATTTTATGTTCTTTGTCCTTTAATACCCGTTCTTTGATCTGTTTAGTTACATTTTCGTCTTTTGCTATAAACATCAGGCTATTCGGATTTGCTAGTTCAGCATTACTTCTGTTGTTATAGTAAAAGCTGTAGGCCGCTCCTACCGCTGTTAATGTCGTTGCACTTAGAACAGCAATAATGGTTAGTGTTCGTGCATTTCCCTTTATTCGGTAGAGAAGCTGGGATATGCTGATTAAATTGATTCCATTCCAAAAATGAGGTTTATTTTTTCGTAATAGCTTTAATAAATAAACCGTTAATGTACTAAATAATAAATACGTACCAAGAATGACTGTAACTAAGATCACAAGCGGGGTTATCAAAAAACCTATTTTTCTCCACACTTCTGATTCAAGAATATTTTGCAGTGCAAGCCAGTAGCCAAATCCAAGTAACAGAACGGAGATCAACGCTGTGATGACAGAAGCCTTAGGTTCTTTTTCCCCTTCCTGCTCGGCTTTAAATAACTCAATTAACTTAAAGCGATAAATTAAGCGATAGCCGTGGATCGAAGTAATCGCCGTCAATAGCGTGAATACGATAATGGTATTTACGATTGCTTGCGGGGAAATAGCAAAGTTTCCAAGCGCATCATACCCCATGACCTTCATCAAAATGGTGACAAAAAACTTTGACAATATGGAACCAAGGATGATCCCTATTAATAGAGAGATAATCCCCATGAGAAAGTTTTCATAGAATAACATCCGGCCGATTTGCTTTTTGCGAACGCCAAGTAAAGAATAGAGTCCGACTTCTTTTTTGCGTTTCTTTGTAAAAAAAGAATTGGAATACCAGATAAATACAGCTACAAAAATCATGAGCACAACGGATGCACCATTAAAGACCGAGCTAATTTTGGTAGACGAATCAGTTGTTTCCTGTATAGCTCGATCATATTTTAAAGAAACAAAGGTAAAGTAAATAACAATACTGAAAATCATTGAGCCGATATATAAAAAATAATTCGTAAAGTTTTTTCGAATATTTTTTCTGGCAATGCTAAATAACGTCATTTAATGCCCACCCCCAAGTGAAGCAAGGACATCTAGTATTTTTTGGAAGAATTCCTGACGTGAATTCTGTAATTTTTGAATTTCTGCATAGATTCCGCCATCTTTAATAAATAAAATCCGCTTACAGAAGCTTGCTGCGAACGCATCATGAGTGACCATCATAATCGTTGAATGATTCTGCTCATTAAGTGATGTTAAGCTTTCTAGTAAATCAGCAGCGGATTTTGAATCCAAGGCTCCTGTAGGCTCGTCCGCCAATATAAGGCTCGGCTTTGTCACCATCGCCCTTGAAGCAGCTGTTCTTTGCTTCTGTCCCCCAGAGATATGATACGGATATTTATCAAGTATTCCTTGAATCCCAAACGTATCGGCGATTTCCTTGACACGGTTTTCTATTTCTTTTGCCGGCACTTTTGATAATGCCAGTGGCAGCAAGATGTTTTCCTTAACCGTTAACGTATCAAGCAGATTATAATCTTGAAAAATAAAGCCGAGGTTATTGCGGCGAAAATCTGATAATTGTTCTTCCTTCATCGTGACAATATTTTGATCGGCAATCATAATTTCTCCCGAAGTCGGCGTATCAATGGTCGATAATATATTGAGTAATGTCGATTTACCAGCACCCGATGGTCCCATGATGCCGATAAATTCTCCTTCTTTTATTTCCAAATCAATATCTTCCAATGCCTTATATTGATTTCCTTTCGTCCCGTATACTTTTTGAACGTTTTTTGCACGTAAGATCGTTTTCATTGAAAAGTCCTCCTTTAATGACTACCTTTCAGATTATATGGGTCCAACCTTACATCGTTTTAATCTAAACCTTACATTAACCTTAAAAATTGTGTTTCGAGCTAAACCTTTAAATGACAAAAGCCCAATAATGCTGTTATATCAGCATTATTGGGCTTTTTGGTTTAGAGAAAATTCAATTTGAAGCAGACTTTTAAGACAGTCCCATCGGATATACAATCTTTATTTCCCGTTGGAAGCTGTTCTTCTGCCATACGTCATAAATCGCCATACCTTTTCTAATGGCCCCATCTTGAAGAACTTAAACCAAATGACGCTATAAATCATTTGAATCGCAAAAATGATAACGGAAATGATGACAATGTTGATCGGCGAAACGACTTCAAGACCCATTAGCGAAATGATAGCCAGTCCAATAAAGCTTTGTGCCCAATAATTCGTAAACGCCATTTGACCAACACGGGCAATCGGCTGCAGCAGTTTTGCGATATGTTTGTTTTCTAAGATTAGAAATAAAGTTGATAAGTACAAATAAGTTGCCGGTATTTGACCTAAACCGATGATTGTTTGCATATGTTCATAATCTCTATTTGGTGTGAACCAAATCCAAATAGAGAAGCCAATAAAGAATAGCAGTGTGACTAGTTGGATCCATTTTATTCGATTAGACAACTCACTTATTCTTCTAATCCAATTCGCTTTGGCTGCTAGAAACCCTGTTAAAAACATGATGAAGATTGCAATAGCATCATTTCCAAGAAAATCGGCAATGATTGAGATTATTCCAATATCAAAAGCAAAAACCTTCGATAAAAGCAATGCTATATAGACGATTATAATTCCTCCGAGCCACTTGCTAATGGTTGTAACCTTTAACCGGTAAAAAGGAATCAGGAGAAAACCGATGAAAGCATATACCGCTAAAATCGAACCCCAAAAAAAGAATAAATGAATAATACCTATTAATAGGAGAGCTAATAAACGTCTTGCAAAACGCCAAAGCGGCTTATCCCCGCGACTTTCAGCACGTGAGACGAAAATAAAAAACCCTGCCCCGAATAGAAAAGAAAAAATAGAAAAGAATTTTTTCTCGACAAAAATTTCGATTAGCTTATCAATGATTGCGTTCATGCCATGATAATTTGGCAGCTGTACGCCATCGGTCAGGATTTTATAAGCCCCGACATTAATAAACAAAATTCCAAACAAAGCAAAACCGCGGATAATATCTAAGGAAATGATTCTTTCCTTTTGTTTAATGGATGGATTCATACTTTCTTACTCCCTTTAACAGTAATGTTGATAAACCAAAGTATAAATACCCAACCTTAAACGATTGTAATCTAAACCTTACATTAACCTTAAAAATAGAGGACTCTTCCAAAAATCAGTCACTATCGTCAATATCTGCAAATGAAAAACCCCAGGAATATTGTTATATCAACATTCTTGGGGCTTGGAAAAATTCACACTTAAGCTGATGCAATTTATGAAGTTATTTCTTGGGAAAATGTGATGATTATTAATTATTCATTTGTATATTTCTTTTATTGGATTTAATATACTTTGAAAATATAAAACGCACAAATGGTCCCATAATAATGATTTGCAAAGGCAGAGCCATTATTAAGTTCTTACCAAAAACTGCAAAATAATCTGCAACCACTGAGTTTGAGGCAAAACCATAATGAATATAAGTGGAGACTAATCCGTAAATAGACATAAAAAACGCCATTCCTAAAACCATGCATATGGATATCGCTAGGACTGTATAAATTTTCTTATTTGTATTTACAGTTAATTTCAATGCTATTTTTTTAGCATTAGGTCCTACTATTAACATATCAAGTATAAAGGCAATGATAAACCCAATAAAAAAATCGGATATTCCTTCTATAAAAGTTATCTTACCTATCATTCCATTTAGGTAAAAATTATAGAAAGTCATAATTAATACCATCCCAAAACACATGATTAAACCAAATTGTAAACTTTCCTTCTTAGTTGTCGGCAATTTCATCATCCCTTCTATTTACTACCTTTAGTATTATAGGGATAGTAAGAACATCTTCGTAAGTGAACATTTTGTGAACATTTCTTGAAAGAAGATATTGAATGCCGCCAATAAATTTCTTTAAAAATGGAGCAATTTGTACATATATGTCTTTATTCTAAAAGGATTTGGACTGGGTGTGCGGCAGAATTGCGCTCGTTCGTTTTAAAACGCATTAATATCAGAAATTACACTTTTTAATAGTTCAATAGATTTTATTGGTTCTTTATCTAGCTCTAAATTGTGATTTCCACCGTCAACCACTTTTAATATGAGATTTTGATTGCTTTTCAATTTTTCAAAGCGTTCTTCAATAAAACAAAAATGATCATTTTCTCCAAAAATACAAATTCCTTTATGATTACTGTGAACCATTGCATTAAATACGCCATCATTTTGCAGTAATGGAGTCAGCCATACTACTTTTGCATCTTTTAACATTGGATTATCTAGCAGATCACTCAAAGCTTTTGTTCCAATTGATTTCGCCACAACATAATAATTACTGTATTCCTTGTCCTTGATTGCATTGTCGATTGCAAGCTGTACATCTCTTGCAAAATCTCTTTCATTAAGTACAGACATTTCTTGCCGGCTAAATAGATAGTTAACGTGTAATACATCAAAACCTTTATTGTAAAATAAACCTGTTGTAAAGTGTAACAATGGAGCTTGTGTTGTGTAACCAGCTCCAGGTAAAACAATAGCTAAGTTATTTGTGTCTTCTTTTTGTTCAATCAATCTAGTAGGGATATTTTTAGAACCTGTACTATCATTATTGTTCACTATTTTTTCACTCCCTAAAGCTTTATAATTGTTCTCTATTCTTCACTATAAACCAATATTCCTTTTTTAGGAAAATGCCCTTTAGCTTATATTTCCAGCACACTCCGGTCATTCATTAAATGGTCCTTAAATAAAAATGAGCACTTATCCTTATTTAAGGAAAGCGCTCGGTTGCTGAAAATCGTTTAATCAAATAACATTTTATAGGAACTTCAATTAACGTCCGTGTTGAAGTTGCTTTATCAACTGGTTGACAAATTTTTAATTGGTATAGTGGACCAGCTGTTTCCATTAAAATGCTTTTTAGAAGTTTTATTTAAAGCTTTATTTTTACCTCTGTTCCATCCTTTAATTTCGTTTCAACAAGGATCAATCCACTGTTCTTAGAAAATCCCTGCAGCAATGGCTTCAAGTCTTTTCTATCAATTTCAGGGAAGATGAATTTGCTGCCATCCTTTTCAATGGCTTTATTAATTAAGCGATTCAGCCTTTTTGATGTAATAATCACACTGCCCAAATGTAAAACCGCATAGGGAACAGGTATGAAGAATCGTTTATCCTTTACTTTCACTTTGACTTTTAACATAAGCTACTCAATTACCACGAAAACTTTATCCCCATTGGAGGAAGTAATGTCAACAATCTGTCCGTCCAATTCGTTTTCAATGGCTTCGATGAGCAGGTCAATGTTAATATCTTTTACATATTTTTCTGCCTCAGGTATTTTTTCAGCAATATTTGTGCCTACTTTTAAAACAGCCTTCACCAGATTAATCGGTAGATTCACATTTACATTATCGCCATCTTCAGATTTGACACGTATCTTTAACATTTTACTTCCATATGGAACTTCTTTTTTTATTGTTACTCGCTCTGGCTGATCTTTTCCTTGTAAGATTGTAATTAATTCACTCGCTTTTTCCTTATCAATCTTTCCTTCCTCCACCAGCGTTAAGACTCTCGAGATTTCGTCCTTCATTATTCTTCCCCCTCTTTTAATAACTGAATGGCTTTCTCTGCCGTAATTTCGCCTTTTTCTAATAACGATACAATTTTTTTCTTATCTACTTCCGGTTTCTTTTGAGTGGAAAATCCCAGTGCAGAGATAATTTCATCTAATTTTCCTCTGACAGTCGGATAGGAAATTCCGAGCTCCTTCTCGACCTCTTTGATATTTCCGCGGCATTTAAGAAAAATCTCAATAAAATGCAGCTGTTCCTGACCGAGAGCTGCCAGTTTTGAAACTTCAAATTCATTTTCAACTGTTGTCTGGCAATGGGTACACTGTAGCTTTGTAATTTTAAGCGCTTTGCTGCAAACAGGACAATTAGTGAGTAAAGGATACGCCATACTGTTCTCCTTTCTTTTATATAAACATATCATACACCATATTTTTCTATTTTCAAACATTAATTTAAATTTATTTATAAAAATTTATAATTTTATTAAATAATTTAATTTCAATATTAAATAAGTTAATCGTCGATTGTTTGAGTTAAAGTAAAAAAACAGACTCATTGGAGAGTCTGTCTAGTTGCCGAGTAAGAGATAAGAGCCTGTTCTTCGGTTAAATGGTCTTTTAAGATATCAAGTAAGCTACTCTTGATCACTTTTTAATATATCAAAAACTGCACCAAAATCGAACCAAATTCTTAAGGTTTCAGTTGATCCATCCTGAGAGTTAGTCTCCCCCGGTAATTGTTCATCTCACATCTAATTACGAACATAAAAGTTTTTACGCAAAAACAGATCATATTATTCCTCATTTAAATGATAAATTAGCTGCACAACACCAGAGGAGAATGTTCTTGTATGAACCAATTTTAAATTGATCCTCTCATTTATATCAACAAACAGCGGCTTTCCTTCTCCCAAAACAACAGGGTGAACGGATAATCTAAATTCATTCACAAGCCCTAAATGGATGAAAGTTGTAATTAGACTGGCTCCACCATATAGCCAGATGTCTTTACCAGGCTTATTCTTTATTTTATTTACTTCCTCAATAATATGATCATTTATGAAGATAGCTTTATGATCAGTCCCTTTTTGTGTCCTGGAAAACACATATTTCTCTTTACTATGAACCAGCTTCCACATTTCCTTATCTGAATCAGAATCTTCATTTTTAGGAATATATTGTCCCCACAAGTCATAGCTTTTTCTGCCATAAAAAATCGTATCAATTTGATTCAAGAAATTAATGAAATCCATATCAGGGTCCATAATGCACCAATCAATTTCTCCATTTTTCCCTTCAATAAAACCATCTAAAGTAACTGCTAAATCCAAAATTATTTTTCTTGGTCTAATAGGATTGGACATCCTTCTTCCTCCCTTTAATCATTTAAAAAGTAGTTTCTTCCGCTAATTTTTTATATTTTCATTATTAAAAAGGCATACCTACTTATTAGATATGCACTCACCGGATTGAAAATTAGTTTGTAACTCTCTTCAATTTATTTTAATGATTTATTTTCTATATCCATCTGTTTCATTACCTCATAAAAAGAGATAATATTGTCTTCTTCCCCATTAATGAGTCTCTTATAGACTTTATCAATTGGAAAAATTCTGTTCACGCCAAAATTAAGATGAATGATCTCACCATCCCCAAATACATCCTCTTTCACCCAGCATAAATCTAAATGAATATGCATTTTTATCAATTGACCTAAATAGCTTCCCCATATAAAAGACATTGAATAAATTTGGCTTTCAGCAGGCTTACTGACTTTTAAATCATTAGAATAATAATCTAATATTTCTTCTAAGTCCGCTATATTATTTTCTGTATAGTTAAAGACTTTATCGAATGATTTGGCATATTCAACCGCTTGGCTGCTGCTGTTTTGCACCATTTCCTCAATTTTCTCTTTCATCGTTTCCCCCTGTAAAATCTTAGCACTATATAAATAATTCAATTCATCTTTTTAAGATTCCTTCTTGTGGAAACCAACTTATTTATTTATGGTACATTCTTTGAACTTTCAAAACTAAAACGATCAGCAGTCAGCTAACAAGGATCACCAAGAAGGCGGAGGCCATTCTTCAATTAATTGCCGAATTAGTGCGATCTGTCCGGTATGATAACTGTTGTGTGCCATAAGAGTGGCTAAAATCTCCCCCCGGGTCCTTTGCAATCTAACGTCTTTTAGTTCATTTAGATCTTTTTTTGCTTCGCTGTCAGCTTCCTTTAACCCCTTACTGAATTGAAGAAGTGTGTCACTCCATTCGGTTTCATTTGACGGACCTGCTTCATCTGGCCATGAGTCTGCATCATGCTCTGGATGTTCAGGCACCTTGCCCTTTAAGTAGGTAAGATAAAAATCTTGCCAGAAAATCATATGGTTAAGAACCTGCCACACTGAATAGGGACAGTTAGCAGGTGTATCCCCAGCTTTCTCCCACCGTAAACCCTCAAATACCTCCAAAGGATCAACATGAGCATTTACCCCATGTAACCCGTTTTCGAAGAAATATGATGACATACGCATTCCCCCACCTTTACAAAAATGAACAAACCTTTTTCTTCCAACAAAATGAGTAAGTCTTTCGGTCTTCCCGCTGTTTATCGTATTTTTGTACATTTTACACCCAATAAAAAAGTTTGAATATTCAGCACTTTATATTATAACAGATATACAACAATCTGAGTTAAATAGTCAGACATACTTTTTTTAATCATTTTATTACTTTTCAAGCGACTTTATTGTAAATTACTATATTGATACTTAAAAAATTATCAGCACTGAAGCAAAATATTTATTAAAACCATATAAAGGGAGGAGCTTTACATGTTTTATGTTAATGTGGAAGGAGCCGTTTATAAAGAAAATAAGTGGCTGATTATTGAAAGAAGTATGAAAGAAGGACATGCAGGTGGTCTTCTTTCCTTCGTGGGAGGTACAGTTGAAAACGAGGGGAACTCTACCGATATTTTAGAAAGAACGTTAAGACGAGAATTATTTGAAGAGGTTGGAGTGAAGGTAAAAGAAAAGATGGAATATGTAAGAAATACCTCTTTCAAATTAGACGATAGCAGTGAAGTCATTGATATTGTTTACCTATGTGAGTTGGAAGAGGGTGAGCCGTTTCCGAAGAGTCCGGAAGAAGTGGCTGCTGTCTATTGGATGACAACGGATGAAATCGTTCATCATCCCAAGACGCCCATTTGGTTAATGGATAGTATAAAGGAAGCCGAGAAACTCCTTAAAAATAAATCTTTCTAAAAATCTTGGCCGGTTCGTACAGCATTGGGGGGAACATTTTTGAAGTCGTTCATTAAGAAAAACAAGAAAACGGTATTGTTTTCAATCATTATTCTCTTATTCATCGCTGGTTTGCTTGATATTAAATATGAAGGATTATTCTTTCAGCTCTTACCAGCATCGATTCAGTCCTATTTAACTGATATATTATAATCAGTTGTGTCAAACAGCAGTAAGAACAGTGAAGCAGAAGATGGCTTCACTGTTTTTTTTGTCTAAAATATTGACCATAAGAGCAAGAATGAGGGCGAAATGGAGAGCGAATACTTGTTAGAATGTGATCATTACCAATTAGGAGGAATGAAAATGAACAAGATTCAAACTTTCAATGAACTGCACTCTTCTGAGGAAATTTTATTTCTTGGAAACGCTTGGGATCTGCTCTCTGCCTTAACGCTTGAAAAAGCAGGCTTCAAAGCAATTGGTACGACCAGCTGGGGAATTGCGAACTCACTGGGATATGCGGATGGAGAATTAATCGATTTTGATAGACATTTAGAGATCATTAAAAATATCGCACAGAATGTGAAGGTTCCAGTTTCAGCTGATATTGAAGCAGGTTATGGAGAAGATTCCCAAACAATTGTTGATCATGTTTTAAGAACGGCAGATGCAGGCGCTGCAGGAATTAATATTGAAGATTCATTAAAAAAACAAAATGGATTGAAAGAGTTATCTGTGCACAGTGACCTTTTAAGCAGGATTAGGACGGCATTAGAAAATCATGGGTATAAGGATTTTTATATAAACGCCAGAACCGATACATACTTACAAAAGCAAAGTCCTCTGCTGGAGACGATTGAAAGAGCAAACGCATATGTTGAAAGTGGTGCGAGCGGGATTTTTGTTCCTGGTTTAATGGCGGATGATGAGATTAAAGAAATCACAATGAATGTGAATGCTCCTCTAAATGTCATGTCTTTGCCTGGACTAACAAATGGCAGCAAGCTTAAGGAACTGGGTGTGAGACGTTTTAGTTTTGGAAATGCCCTATCTGATAAAATCATTGCTTATTTAGAAAGGAATGCTGTCAAATTAGTAGAGGCGATGGATACCGCTCATTTGTATGAGAACTAATCTAGCAGAATTCTGCAGCAAAAGACCAAAGAGTGCGTTAATCCAAGCAGGATTAACGTCTTTTTCGTTGAAGTTATGAACGAACAAAACACCTTAACAGATACACAAAAATTTTTTATCGAATCGGGCCAGCTTGCTGAAGGCAGCGTTAAAAGATTAGAAAGGAGTGACTAAGATGAAAAGGACTGTTTTATTTATACATAGTGCTGGTCCACAAGGCCAGGATCTAGGAAGCAGCAAACTGTCAGCGTATGTAGAAAAAGAACTTAGGGATACCTATCAATTTATTTTCCCAAAAATGCCTGCACCAGAAAATCCAAAATATGCCCCCTGGAAGAATCAGCTTGAAAAAGAATTAAAAAAGCTTAACGGAGAGGTCATTTTAGTTGGTCATTCATTAGGCGGTTCTGTCTTATTAAAGTACCTTTCTGAAGAATCATGTAGCCTGCCTATCAGTGGTCTATTTATCATCGCCTCACCATACTGGGGATTTGATGAAGATTGGCAATTAAAGGATTTCTTTTTGCAAAAAAATTTTGAGGAACATCTCCCAAAAATCCCTAATTTATTCCTTTACCATAGTCGTGACGAAGAGATCGTTCCTTTTTCACACCATAAAATGTATGCAGAAAAACTTCCACAAGCAGCCATACGGGAACTTGAAGGAAAGGAACATTTATTTCTGAATGGATTACCTATTCTAGTGAATGATTTACGTTCTGGCTGCTAAACAAGCTGAGAAAGTTGATGGGTATATATGGTAAAATAATACAAGCACAAGCCTATTGGTTAATATCAGAAAATAAATTTTAGGATTTGGAAAGCAGGCTCAACTTATGAAGGTATTTAAAAGATTCATCGAGTTTCTCAATAAATTGAAGGACATAGACCTTTTAGGTTATAGAAATGAGGGATTATCCGATAAAGATAAAGAATATATAGACAGTCTCCCCACTCAAAATCCTTATGGAATTATCGGATTAATCATTGGTGCAATTGCATTTGCATTTGGACCAAAATATGGTTTTATTCCTGTAATTACTCTTATCTTTTGCATCGTAACGATGTTTACATTTGATAAGGAAAAAGAAGATAATCCTTGGCCGTTTTATATAGGAATCATACTCTCTTTCATAGGATTATATATGTTCATTAAGGGCGAAGCTCATCATTTAATCCTCTAATATTGCCACAAGCTAAAATCTATTTTGATTGGTATATCCCGATTTTTCCGTTGTACGAAGGCAGCCATTTAATTGAAATAGGAAAATAATTTGAATAAATCCCTAAATTTTACACAACATACAGTTATATATACAAAAAGGAGATTATTATATATGTGGAATTCTCGAAAAAGCCGTATAGCAGAGGTACTTATTATTGTAGTAATTGGTGCCCTTGTTTCGGTAGTAAACACATTATGGTTAAGAGAAGATCTGCTCAAAAAAATACAATTAATCGCAAAAAGTACGGAGTCAAATATTGTTAATTCAAAGGTAACGGACATTAGTACAAGAATGAACCCTTAACGTATTTATTGAGTGAACAGATATTATCCATTGTTGATTTTTGCGTAGTTATGAAAATGAATAGGCGGAGAATTTCCGGCTATTGTATAAAAAGGGAGCAGAAGTAGCAGAAATAAGCGGAGATATTCCGCTTAACTGCTCTAAATAAGACAAAATCCAACGATTTTGATACTTTAAACGGAAAATCTCCCCTTTTTCTTAAGGAAATATCGGTATTTCCCCATTTAAACGGAATTTTTCCGTTTATTTTTCAAACACAGTTATAACAGAGTCATCTTAAGAAGATAAAGGACATGGCATATTCAATATGTCATGTCCTTTAAAAATGTTTATCCCCTCACGCCAAACGGGTTTCTTTTTTCCACCCAGTATTGCACGCCGTACAATAAAAAGGCTTTATAGTATAGATACAAGAAGAATTGAAAATTATTTAATTTATTTAGGCCTACTATTTTTATCTTTTTAAAAAGATTGATAAAAAGAAATGCAAACAATCCATCCGCAATGGCATTAAGCACGAGAAACTTTTTAAAATTTCCATACGATAGCTTAAGCAGCCACATCGAAAGAGGCATATAGGGACCAATACTAAAAGGAAGCTCATTCGTTAAAAACGATTTTCTTTTATCGTAAAAAATCCACCATTTACGTTTCTGCCCAAACTTATGATTGATAATCTCAAATATGATGATTACGAACCCTGCTATAGAAAAGCGTTTCATATTACGTTTTCCTAAAAATAGCACTGAAAGCCAAGGAATCACAATCATACATATATTAAATACGAAATGCCTTTTCGAAATCATAACTGATGTCACCTTAACCCTCTGATTCAACTCATCTTTATTAAAATATCCAAAAGAATCATTCCTATTCAGTAATCAGATCTTTTTTTCTTCTACTTATCTTTATCCTGATTCACTTTTAATATCTGTTTCAATGTAGTATGAATATTTGTAAGTGCGATTAAAATAGCACCTAACATGACAAACGTAACTATTTCCCTTGTAAAAAAGGAAACAATGCCAAGCACGATAAAATAGAAAGTGTATAAACTGTTTTTCATGTCACATCCCCTTTCTTCGCAAACTATTTCTTGGAATATCTTTATATGGCTGGCTAATTAAATATGGATACACGTTCATGATGATAGATTGATACAGGCTTCACTTCAGCAAATGGGAATTATTGTGAATTGACCTTTATTCAATTATACTTGATATAGACATTGGTTCAATTTTTTTATAAACAAAAAAAGGTGGTAGACGATGAAACTTGGTGCATTTTCTGTAAGTTTAACTGTAAAGGATATTCATATTTCAAAAGCATTCTACGAAAACCTAGGCTTTCAAGAGTTTGGGGGCAATATAGACCAAAATTGGCTTATTATGAAAAATGAAAACTGCATCATCGGTCTATTCCAAGGAATGTTTGATAAAAACATCCTGACTTTTAATCCTGGATGGAACGAAAATGCCGAAAATCTTGAATCATTTACAGACATTCGCGACCTGCAAAAGCAGCTTAAAGAAAAAGGAATAAAAATACTTAATGAAGCAGACGAATCAAGCGAAGGACCTGCACACTTTACGATTGAAGATCCGGATGGCAATCAAATTCTTGTGGATCAGCATAGATAAAAATGAGATTTAGCAAATAAATATGGGGTTTTGCAAATAAGCTGGGAGATTTGCAAATATAAACGATATTTTGCAAATAGGCAGACGGAGTTGCAAATATAAATGATATTTTGCAAATAGGCAGTCGGAGTTGCAAATATAAATGATATTTTGCAAATAGGCAGGCAGATTTGCAAATATAAACGATATTTTGCAAATAGGCAGACGGAGTTGCATATATAAATGATATTTTGCAAATAGGCAGGCAGATTTGCAAATATAAATGATATTTTGCAAATATGCTGGCAGATTTGCAAATATAAATGATATTTTGCAATTAGGCAGACGGAGTTGCAAATATAAATGATATTTTGCAATTAGGCAGACAGATTTGCAAATATAAATGATATTTTGCAAATATACAGGCAGATTTGCAAATATAAATGATATTTTGCAAATAGGTAGACGGGAGTTGCATATATAAATGATATTTTGCAATTAGGCAGACAGATTTGCAAATAAAATAGTGCCTTTCCCACTTCTAAGATCTTGGATTTAAGCTGGGGAGGCACTGCAACAAAATAAGATCATGGAGCAGATGAAACCTTCTTTATGTCTGCAGATGCAAATCAGGCGAAATGATGGAAAATCTCAGAATTGAAGAAAAAGATACAATTGGGCCTAATGCAGATGGCAATCAAGCTGTTCTATTCCTTAAAGTAGAATAGGCAAATCCAGAACGTTATATTATGGCAGAATAAGAAAGAATGGATATACCTATATCGTTTTGAGAGGTTGATCCTACGTACTGAGAGAATTTTCATCCGAAAATAACCTTTCTTTCACATTGTTTACCTGCTCTATCATATGACCAATATTTCCTTCTCCACCATATAAGGACAGATCAAAAAAGTTATTATTTAAATCAGACCAATACAGAATATTTTCATCACCAGAAACCGCTACTTCTCGCTTTAATCTACCAACATATACTTCAACGTAGCAATCCTGAAGATAGTATTTAAAATCCATTAAATGATGAAGGATTATATCTTCTTTGGAAATGCTGGTTTCTTCAAGAAGTTCTCGATAAGCAGCATCTATACCTGATTCTCCTCTTTCAATTTTTCCGCCGACTAAATTACTTAAACCCTTATATGGGTTCTTCAATCTCTCACACATTAACAACATATCCATATCTTTGTTATAAACCATTAACACATTATACCCTTGCATTTCATCACTCCTAGTTAAACTGCTATGAATCTCGTAACAATTATTTCAAATATTGACCATTCTCACAATACGTTAATTCCACTCTTTTCCTTAATAAAACACATTCCCCATATTGAGAAATAAACTTACTTATTCGATTGTCATTTATTGATTTTCTTAGCTATTTCCTTATAAAAAAGAAACCTTGAGAGGCAATTTAGCCAATCAAGGTAAAATATACAAAGAATGAAATTCAATAACTAATCAAAGACAGACTTGCTCACGAAGTCTTCTCCTTCTTCTGCAATAGCACGGCGGCAATAACGATCACGCCTTTAAAGGCTTCGCGTAAGAATGGCGGTACTCCAAATAGATTTAAGAGATTGTTCATCACCGCAATGATCAGCATGCCATAGACTGTGCCAAGGATAAAGCCCCTTCCGCCCATCATATTGGTTCCGCCGACTACAGCTGCTGCAATGGCGTCCATTTCCATGCCTCTGCCTGCATTTGAGAAATCCATGGAGCCAATTCTGGACACTTGAATGATTGCTGCAATCGAGACAAGGAGCCCCATGAGCGCATAGACACGCAGCTTTACCTTTTCGACATGGATGCCAGAAAGCTTAGCCGCCCGTTCATTTGATCCAACCGCTATAATCTGTCTGCCAAACGTCGTTCGTTTCGAAACATAGTAAAGGATGAAAGCAATGATGGCCCAATAAATGATTGGCATAATCATAAAGCTGCCAATTTTAAAGCTCGCAATCTGTAGAAATTCTGTCGGCACCTTCGGATTATAGCCTTGCATAAAATGCTGTGTCACACTTCGAAAAATCATCATCGCTCCTAGAGTGGCAATGAATGGCGGCACCTTTCCTTTTGTAATCGATACGCCAATTAAAGAGCCTAGTAAATAGCCGAAAAGCAAAACAACGAGAATTGTAATCGCAAAGGCAGGAACACCTGTGATCCCCATTGCGAGTAAGAACCCTTTTGTTCCCGTATCAAGGAGCATCATGGACAAGGCACCTGTGACAACAAGGGTAGAGCCGACAGCTAAATCAATCCCGCCTGTCATAATCACGAAAGTCATCCCTAAGGCAACGATGGCAGTTGCGGCGTTATTTCGCAGGATGTTGATCCAGTTGTTGATCCATGCCTGAAACCAGCTGCCAAAGGAATCATAATCAAATCCTAACACGAGCGTCTGCAGGATAATCATGATGATGAGTGCAATCGCAATGCTAAAAAGCGGGTCACTAGACCACTTGTATTTAAACCATTGAAAAAAGCTGCGCTTATTTTTTATCGCGGCATGATCCAGACTAGGCTTCATTCCGATTTATCCCTCCTTTGCATTAGTCAGCTGACCGCCGGTAGCAAGACGCATAATCGAATGCTCGTTCATCTCTTCGTTAGCCACTTCCCCTTGAATGACACCATGATACATAACAAGTGCCCGGTCACAAAGACGTATAATTTCATTGGCTTCACTAGAAAGCACAACGATGGCGATATTTTCTTCCGCAAGCTTCAAGATCATGTCATATATATCTTCCTTCGCCCCGACATCCACCCCTTGCGTAGGATTGTCCAAGATTAATAGTTTCGGCTTCGCCGCAAGCCATTTAGCCAGGATCACCTTTTGCTGATTTCCGCCTGAAAGGCTCGTAATGCTGTCCGTCAGCTCCCCCATCTTTATTCTTAGTGCTTTGCGCTGCTCTTCAAAAACCTCTTCATGCTTCTTTCTATTGATCGTGCCATTTTTTGAAAAGTGCGGCCATGTAACGATGGAGGCATTCTCAATTATATCCATATCTTTAATAATGGCATTTTCCTTGCGGTTCCTAGGCAGATACGCAATGCCCTCTTTAATTGCCTGTTGGGTACTCGCCACTTTCACTTCTTTATCATTCAGATAGATTTTTCCAGATGAGATCCTTTCCGCGCCGAAAATAGATTGAAAGAGCTCACTCCGTCCATCACCAAGAAGGCCCGTAAAGCCAACAATCTCCCCTTCCTTAATCGAAAAGCTAATGTTTCTGAAGAAAGGGCGATTCGAAAGTTCTTCCACACGCAAAATCTCTTGGCCTATTTTTTTCTCTCTGTTTAACGGTTCGGTCCTAACGTCATGACCCACCATAAAACGGGCAAGATCATTTGTATTGACTTCATGAACATTTCCTTCAGCCACAAGGCTTCCGTCTCGGAGTACAAGATAGCGATTGCAAACATGCATCACTTCATTCAATTTATGAGAGATAAAGATGATCCCGACATCATGCTCGCTTAATGTTTTCATCATTTTAAAGACCCGTTCAATCTCTTGATCTGTTAATGACGTCGTAGGCTCATCCATAATAATGAACGAGGCGTTCGTCATCATGGCCCTGCAGATTTCAACGATTTGTTTGTAGGAAGCATCTAGCTCCCGGACCATCATTGCAGGATCGAGATTTACATTCATTTGTTTAAAAATCTTATCTGTTTCTTGCTGCATTCTTTCTGTATCAAGACTCCCTCTTTTTGTTTTCAGTTCTCTTCCTAAAAACATATTTTCGTAAATGGGCAAGTCGTTAATCAAGTTTAATTCCTGATGGATGAAGGCGATTCCGGCTTCCTGTGATTGTTTCGGGGTATGGAATGCAGCTTCCTTTCCATTGACAAAAATTGCGCCTGAATCCATTTGATGGACGCCGCCGAGAATGTTCATTAATGTTGATTTGCCTGCGCCGTTTTCGCCTAGCAATGCGCAGATTTCACCGCCTTTTAGCGTAAAAGAAACATCCTTAATGACATCATTGCTTCCAAAAGACTTCTTGATATTTCGCATGTCAATCATAGAATCACATCCGGATAGATTTGTAGAAAGGCTGCTTTCTGCAATCATTTAACATTATTTGTAGAGGTTGATCTTCACTCCAGGTTGCTCGCTTTCCGCGGGGTGGCGGTGAGCCTTCTCGACGCGCAGCGCCTCCGGGGGGTCACCTGTCCCACTACTCCCGCTAAAGTCTCGCACCTTCCGCTACGATCAACCGAGATTTTTTGCCATTGGTATGTTATCTCTAAAATAACAATTAATTAGAAACATGGTTTGAAAATTATGCTCAATGCTAAATCCAGAATAATGAAACATTTCCAATATACTTTCGTATTAAATAGAAACGAATGAAAAGGGGGCGACATTTCTGAAGAAAATTATTACTTTATCTGCATTTGTTTCATTCTTACTTGTCGGCTGTCAGTTTAATGAAGACGGAACTCTCGATACTTCTAAATTAAAGGAGATAGAGATGAATGATGTGACAGAAACACAAAAGGAAAGGATGCCAATCACTTATCAAGCACCTTCTGTTAAAGAAGGACTTTCTGCCCTACCATTCAAAATGGCATTGCCGGACATTCTGCCTTTTAACGCTCAGCCTTTTCAACCGCCTACTATTCAAGATATGTCTCGTGATGGCAAGCAATTGATGGCTGAATTTAAAACTGCCTCAAAAAGCAACGCTGGTAAATCAATTATTTTAATGATTACTGCTATTAATAGGGATGCAGACTCTGATCGTTCTAATTCAGAAGAGGTTAAATTAAGCCGTGATGTAATTGCTTTTTATACAAATAAAACCCTTTCCTTCCATCTTGATGGAATCTCTTACACGGTCACTTATATGAATGATGACATTCCTAAAGAACAACACAAAAATGAAATCATCGATATGGCCAAACAAATGATTGACCAATGAAATACCTAAGCACCTTTTCTTTGCCTCTCCTTACAAAAGAGAGGCTATAGCAGTTGCCATACCCCCTCTTTGATCGTTATTGCTTTTCTATGAAATGAAGACTTAATATGGGGAATTTTCGTCTAGGAATTCTTCGTAATTGTCTCTATCTACGATTGTTGTCGGGATGATTGTTTCCTTTTCTACGTCTTCTCCTTTTAATACTTTAAGGGCGACGTCTACAGCATCCTTGACCATTGCTGGGCTGTATAGGGCAGACTGAATCCAAATGTCTTGATTTTCAGGCATCATATTAAAATACTCCTGCATGCCGCCTCCCCCTGTGACGACTTTAATATCCGTTCTTCCGGCTTCTTTGATCGCTTGCAGAACACCGATAGACGTTTCATCGTCCATTGAGTAGACGGCATCGATTTTATCAAGGCTTGTTAAAATATCTGCGAAATCCTTTAAGCCATCCTCACGCGTAAACTGGGTGGCATACGTGTGAAGCTCCATGTTAGGGGCAATTTCTTTCATTGTGTCAGTAAAGCCTTTTCCTCTAAGCTCTGAAACAGAGCCTGATGAAGGCACTTCAAGAATGACGACATTCCCCTCTGTCCCAACCTTGTCTACAATATATTTCGCCCCTTGGATTCCCATGTCTTCATTGTCTCCAGCTACACGGTATACCTCTTCTGAATCAATGACGATATCAAAATTAACAATCTTAATTCCTTCATCGATTGCTTTTTGAATCGGCACTTCCATTCCTTCCCACTGCGGGAAGGCGACAATCGCTTCTGCTCCCCAAGTCATGAGATCATCTAACTGTGTGGTCATTTCCTCGGCATTGCTGCTTGTTTGGATTTGATACTCCATTTCACTGTTAAGCTCTTTTGCACGTGCCTCTGCATGGTAGGCAACCGCTGCAACCCATCCATGTGTAACAGCAGGTGCAAGAATCCCAACCTTATACTTCTTCTCTCCTGAATCCCCTTCTGAATCTGTCCCGCCGCCTTCATTTGTTTTTTCTGTGTTACATGCACTTAAAACTGGAATCAGGCACAACACAAGCAGCATAAAGAGATAGAAAGTCTTTTTTATTCCATTAACCCCCTTAGTTTGAAAATCTTGTAATCTATGACAGGATGAATACCAATAAACAGCGGGACCGTTTACATTTGAGAGGAATGATTCCTGTGAATTGGATGTGATGAGATATGCGTTAGAGCCGAATTTTCTGTCCTGTTTCCAATGAGGCTTCAATCGCTTTCAGCAGCTTAAGCGTATAAAATACATCTTCTAGAGGAATCACATCGTTTTCTTGATTCGTTTCTAGGCATTGGACAAAATACGATAGTTCATTTTTGAAGGCATCCTCATCTACAATATCGATGGAAGATTTGGCCATTTCATTGTAGTAAACAAACTGCTGATGATTGATTTGCTCAATATTTTCACCAGCAGCCACACGATACTCCAATGTTCCTTGGACAGCCTGTGCTCGAAACGACATCGTAAACGGATAGCCGTTTGGCATTCGGTGAGAGGCTTCCACAAAGGCTTTGCTATTATTTTTAAAAAGAAGAGTCGTCATGATATGATCCCAAGCACCATATTTATTTTTCGTGCCTGCTGCATAAACGGATTCTGCTTCACCGAGCAGATATGAAATGAAATCGATATCATGAATATGGAGATCGAACAAAGCTCCACCGCTTTTTTCTGGATGCCGGAACCAATCACTCCATCCTGGAGTCTGACCTAGCCGCTGCCCATGAACGATTTCGATATCCTTTAATTGATCAGATTCGCTATAGGCCTTGATCCGCTTATATTCTGGCCAAAAGCGGAGCAGATGGCCGACAAATAATCTCACGCCATTTTCTTGAACTTCTTTAAAAATCCGGTTGGCAGATTCCAATGACAAGGTTAGCGGTTTTTCGCAGATGATATGCTTCCCTGCTCTTGCCGCCTTGATTATATATTCTTCATGCAAAAAGGTAGGTAAGCAAATATCAATGATATCGATATCCTCATGACGCAATAAATCATCATAGTCAGAAACAAAGGTACCATTATAAATACCGGTGATTTCCTTGTCCTCTACTTCACTACGCGTACAAATTGCAGCAACTCGACAATTTTCAAGTGATTGATAAGCTTTCAAATGCATTTTGCCGATAAATCCTAAACCAACGAGGCCAATGTTTTTCATATCGTCCTCCTTACTCTAGCAGTCTTGAAAGATAGTCGTACGACCTTTTTACTGCTTCGTTCACTTCTTCTAGATTGGATGGACCTGCTGGGGTAAATTCGATTTCTACACTAATTGGTCCCCTGTAATCTGCTTTCTTTAATATGCCAAAGACTTTGCGGAAATCTAATTCGCCGTCCCCTATTGCGGGAAAGTTCCATTCATTAAAAGGACCGCGTTTATCCTTTAGGTGGATAAATGCCACACAGTCAGCGGACTCTTCTAAATCCTCATATGGCAAGGTATTTCCGTAAAAAACTACATTTGCGGTATCATAATTTATTTTTACGCGATTGTTTAGTGAGGCAGCCAGTTTCTTCAATGAAAGCCCCGTCGCATAGTTATTTCCATGTGTTTCTATTACAAGGGTTTTATTTAATTTCTCGCACTTTTGAATGACAGGTTCTAAATTTCGAGCAAGCACTCTTTCGTCCTCAATGATGTCGGAATCATGATGGGAATCGCCTGTGGCTGTAATGATATAGGGGCAATTAAATTCAACGGCCAAGTCGATGCTTTTTAATAAGTTATCAATTCCTTCTGTTCTCATGACGTTGCTATGGGCGCCAATTCCTGCGCATTGCATGTTATATTCGTGAAGCCATTCTTTGATTTCACGGAGCTGCTTGGGTGACATTTCTGGCAGGACATGAGCGGTATGGTCTTTGACTGCCGATAATTCAATTTGTGTGAATCCGGCTTGGCTTGCGCCCTTGACCGCTTCTTCCAGTGAAAAGCCGTGATATGTGTTGGAGTTGATTGCGAGCTGCTTTAGCATTCTCTCCCCTCCTGTCTGATTAGTGGGTGTCATTGATTTAAAAATATGAAATCCATTACATGTTTAGTATGAAAATTTGTTTTTATAGGTAAAAAGTTTGTGGGTAAAGGTTGATTTGCGCTCCAAGTGGCTCGCTTTCCTTGGAGTGGATGTTGAGCCTCCTCGGCGCACAGCGCCTGTGGGGTCTCAACTGTCCCACACTTCCCGCAGGAGTCTCGCCGCCTTCCGCTTCAATCAACTACTTTTTTTGTAGTTTCACAATAATTCTGCAGGAAATAGTTTTTAAAATCTGAGTCTACAAAGCTAGTATCTTATCAATTACCTTTAGACAAGCAAGTGCTTGCTTACTAGTGACTGGGGGTTCGCGGTCATGGATGATGCAATCAATGAAGGCATCAATGACGCCGGAGCTTGTTTGGTTGTCGTTTGTTTGGATTGGCTCTAATTCATATTTAATAACGGTGCCGTCTTTCTTTTCGATGATGAGCTGGGATTCGGGGTGTTGATAGATTTTGATTATTCCCTCCTGGCAATAGATTGTAGTTGAATTGTCTTCTGATCCATAGTAGGTCCACGAAAAGGAAGCTGTTCCTAGCCTGCCCTTTTTCGTTTTTAATGCGCAGACTACATTGTCGCAAACTTCGATTAGCTTTCCTGTTTCGTCCACCTTATCAAGTGACCCGTGAAAGGCATGCACTTCTTCGATCTCATCGTCCAATAAGTAATGGATTAAATCGATTTTATGAATGCCGAGATCGCCTGCTACACCCGAGTGGGAACGGTCTTTTTTGAAAAACCAGGTCGCATTCGATTTGTCTACTCCCCAGTTTTCTGGGCCTTGATGGCCAAACGAGGTTTTAAAGGTTAGCACCTCGCCTAGTTCCTTCTTTTCTAGAATTTCCTTTGCTTTTTGGTGTGCCTTTGTAAAGCGCTGGTTATGATCAATCATTAATTTCTTACCTGATTTGCTTTCGGCTTCAATTATTTCCTCGGCAAACTTTACGTTCATTGCTAAGGGCTTTTCACAGAGAACATGCTTGCCGCTTAACAGTGCATTTGAAGTATTAATATGATGCACTTCATTGGAGGAGCAATCACTGATCGCGGTAATCGCTGGATCATTGAATAGTTCTTCCACTGTTTTTACAGCTCGCCCGCCAAATTCCATCGCCATTTCCTTCGCTCTTTCCTCATTTCGGTCATAAAAAACCATTTCCTCTACATGAGGATTGGCTTTATACTCTGGTGCATGACGGAATTTAGCGATCGAACCGCAGCCGATGATTCCTACTTTTATTCCCAATGCCAAAAACCTCCTTACCCCATTGTTGACTCACGAATGATTAAATCATGATCAAGCACAACGCTTTCCACCTGTTCTCCTTTAATATTCATGATCAGCATATTTGCAGCTGTCACCCCCATTTTGTACATCGGCTGAGAAACCGTTGTCAGTGTTGGATTCGTCATGTTTGAAAAACTAATATTGTCAAAGCCGATAATGGCCAGATCATTTGGTACATGCAGCCCGCTTCCATTGATGCCTTTTAACGCGCCAATCGCTAATGTATCGGAAACTGCGAATACGGCAGTTGGCTTCTCTTCTAGCTCAAGCAGCACCCTTATTGCTTGAACACCGTTATGAAATTCTAGATCCTTTGTGTGGAAAATCCATTCTTCACGGATTGGAAGGCCAAACTCCTTTAGGGCTCTTTCATATCCGCTCCTTCGCTGTCTTGCATAAAGGAACTTTTCATCGGAATTAATGAGGGCAATCTTTTTATTCCCTAATCGAATGAGATGCTTAACCGCTTGGTAAGCAGCCAGCTCACTATCAATAGTGACAAAGGGAATACTCCCGCCTTCGTCATACTCACTGCAAAGGATTACAGGGTAGCTTTCCGCTATTTCAGTCAGCTTCTGCCTATTGACTGCCGGATCCATTGAGATGACCCCGTCAGCCAATTTGTTTTTGATCATATTGAAATAGATATTTTCCCGCTGTGGATTTGAATCGGTTTCGCAAAGAAGAATGTTGTAGCTGTTGGCAATCGCTGTATTTTGAATTCCGTTGATAATTTCTGTGTAAAAAGGATTGGAAATGCTAGGGAGCAGCACGAGTAAAAGCCGGCTTTCAGAGTTTCTTAGGTTTCTCCCGAGCATGCTCGGCTCGTAATTTAGTTCCTTAATTGCATTTTCTACCTTTAGTCTCGTTTTTGTGCTTACTGATGCCGCATGGTTTAGCACTCTTGAAACGGTTGCGACGGAAACTCCTGCTTTTTCAGCTACCTGCTGGATATTTGCCATGATCATTTCCCTCTTTCATACTCTATGACAGCAATTTGTAATCGATTACAAAATGATTTTAGAATGTATTGGATTGTTACCCAATATATTATGGTAACGCCGTAATTATGGCTGTTTCTTATAAAAAATATAGTTTGGTAGAGGTTGATTTCCGCTTCAGGTGCTCGCTTTCCGCGGGGTGGGGGCTGAGCCTCCTCGGCGCGAGCGCCTGTGGGGTCTCAGCTGTCCCACACTTCCCGCAGGAGTCTCGCACCTTCCGCTTCAATCAACTTAATCTTTTTTGCAGTTTTTACTCACACGGTTTATTCATATTGCTTTTTATATTCGGATGTAACGGATTACAAATTTCTTTTTTGAGGATGGTGTTTTTATATGAAGTTAGGCGTTTTTACTGTTTTATTTTCAGATAAGGGTTTGGATGAGATGCTTGATTATGTTGCTTCGATGGGGATTGAGGCGGTGGAGCTGGGGACTGGAGGGTATCCAGGGGATGCGCATTGTAAGGTGGATGAGCTGCTTGGGGATGAGCAGAAGCAGAAGGATTTCTTAGAAAAGATTGCTGGCAGAGGATTAATGATTAGTGCCCTCAGCTGCCATGGGAATCCGCTTCATCCGCAAAAGCCCATTGCTGAGGAAGCGGACTCCATATTTGTGAAAACTCTTCAATTAGCTAGCAAGCTTGGGGTGCCTGTCGTTAATACCTTTTCCGGCTGCCCTGGTGACCATGAAGGGGCGAAATACCCGAACTGGCCTGTAGCCCCTTGGCCCAACGAATACCTAGAAATTTTGAAATGGCAGTGGGAAGAGAAAATCATCCCCTACTGGAAGGAGAAAGCAGCATTGGCTGAACAGCTCAATGTAAAAATTGGACTTGAATTGCATGGCGGTTTCTCCGTACATACGCCTGCCACACTGTTACGCCTAAGAGAAGCTTGCGGTCCAGCAATCGGTGCGAATCTTGACCCAAGCCATATGTGGTGGCAGGGCATTGACCCAGTCGAATCTATTAAAATACTAGGACGTGAAAATGCGATTCATCACTTCCATGCGAAGGACACGATTATTGATCAGCCAAATACAAACCGCAACGGCTTAACCGATATGACTCCTTATAGTGACATGCAAAACCGCTCTTGGTACTTCCGCACGGTAGGATTTGGGCATGATTCCAAAGTGTGGGCGGATATGATTAGTACACTTCGGCTATATGGATATGATTATGTGGTGAGCATTGAACATGAGGATGGGCTGATGTCGGTGGATGAAGGTTTTGCGAAGGCGATTCAGACATTGAAGCCGGTATTGGTGAGAGAATCGGTTGGGGGAATGTGGTGGGTTTAAGGCATAATAGAAAAAGGATTGAAACATTCGAATCACAGAATCAAGTACCATATTTGACATAGAGCCGCAAAAAGTGTGTTAGGCTCTATGTCGAAATATAGCGATGTTCCTAGAATGGAGTGACTCATTTTTTATAACCTTCATGGCTTTTTATTGGATTTGAATTTCCTTTTATCTATTAAACAATTTTTTTGCTATTAGCACGTTGGGAGCTAATACAAATCAATCAAAATTGTTATTTTCTAGTAACTTAAATACCGCCTCTTCAGTTCCAAAACCATTGCAATGTAAAGGTCCTTTGCCTTCTCAAATTCCTGCTGAAGTAAATAGTCATATCCTTTTTGGATGTAAGTATTCCATATGGATGTGTACACATCTAATGGAGCCGAACTATTTTCAATTTGATCAACAATGAGTGGCGCAATTTTATAGTATTCCTTTATAAGGCTGACTCCATCGCCTTCGTTTATGAGCCAGGAATCTCGAAAGGCTTTGAAAGAAAGGATTTCTTCACAGTCATCTTCTTTTCCCATTGCTTTACATGTTGCTGTTGTTAAGAAGCAGGAACTTGAACTTGAGCTTGAACTGTATGAGCTGGAACTGCTCGTATAATTTTGAGAGCTGTTATAGCTTTTCGTTTTGTTTTGTTCTTTCGCTTTTTTCTCTTCTTCTAATCTTGTTGAAAGCTTTATGTAATGAGTATGTGCTTCACTAGATCCTAGTTCTTTTCCTCTTCTATAATAATCTAGTGCTTTTGGTAAATTCACTACCTTTCCATAGCCTTTCTCAAACATGAGACCAATTAAAAAGCAAGATTCACCTGTGTTTATTTTTTGGAGTATTTCGGCTGATTTAGCAAATTGATTACTTTTAAAATAAGCCACCCCTAGTTTTTCTTGAAAATTCAAATCTGTATCAAATTTATCAATTGCAAATAAACAAACTTGTATCGCTTGCTCATATTTTTTATCTGCCATATATACATCCGATAGGTCACTTGCTGCTTTACTATATCCTGCAGCACTTGCAAGACTTAATCGATAAAGAATTAAATTCGAGACATTCCAGTTGGAGAATAATGGTGCTAAAAACCCGATTACAAGAGCTGCTTGAACTGGTTTCATTGATTTTAGCCCTTGTGCTAATAAATAATTTGCTTCAGGATGTAGTAGATCACCTAAAAAAGTAAGATTCTCTATACTTAGTTGCCCTTTTTTATTCCATACTTTGAATAAACGGTCACCCGCTTCCTTGCAGCCAAGCTGAAAAGCTTTTTTATAATAGGAAACTGCTTGTTCCAAATCAGCTGTTTCAAAGGAAACGCCTTTATAATAGAGTGCTTTTGGATAGCGTGTCTCTTTTAGTTTCCTGCTTAAACCTGCCACCTGGGATTGATTTAATGCTAAGGCTTCCTTTAACCATATTTTCGCTTCAATGATTTTGTCATCATTGTTTGGAAGCGATAAAATTTTATCAATTGAGTACTTGATAGGTGCAAGACCTTTCTTCTTTTGCAGATAAATTAATAAGATATGAGCTTTATTATAGTTATGTGAAAGAAGTTTGTGAATAAACTGTTTCGCTCTTTCATACTCACCTGTTTGTATAAGAAGTTCTGTTAATCGATAGGTAACCTCTTTCTGGTGTTTATGTACAGGAGCTAGAAGGTCAATTGTAATTCCTTGATGATCAATAAACTCATGCTTCAAGGATTTTTCTAATTCTGTAATGATTTCTTGCAAAGAAACTTTTCTTTTCGTTAGTACTTGTATCAACTGGTCTTGTTTGTTGATTTTTTCCTGATAAGCGTCCCTAAGTTCATAAAAAGGACTGTTTTCACCTTGGCCAACAAATAATAAAGTTTTATTAATTGTT
Source organism: Cytobacillus massiliigabonensis (assembly GCF_900199725.1). Taxonomy (GTDB): domain Bacteria; phylum Bacillota; class Bacilli; order Bacillales; family Cytobacillaceae; genus Cytobacillus; species Cytobacillus massiliigabonensis. The sequence continues at coordinate 870,018 of NZ_LT904902.1, forward strand.
TCCATTATTTGATAGCTTTGCTGCAATTGGTTTTGCAGGTCCGCCAATAATTCTAGAATTGATTCCTCAATCGTTTCACTCATAAAAAGATTGTTAATGGGTTTATTCCAAGTATCAAGAAGCTTTTTCACCTTATCAAATCTAGAATCTTTTAAAACAAATATTTCTAGGTTTACCCCCTTGATCAATTGGTGCAATTCATCCTTTTTATCCTTCACAAGGATAACTACTCTGCCCTCATACTTAATCTCGTGTAAAAATCCAAGGATACTTTGCCAATTTTTTGTAAAAGTAAGATTAAGAATGATAATATCAGTATTTTTTATGAGCATTCTATGCTTCTTTACATTTCCTGTTAAATTTAAATCTGTGAAAGTTAGATGTTCATAAGGAAGTGCTGATTCAATGAGTACATGCTGAATCATTTCTTTCAAGTCCATTTGTCTAGTATGAACGAACTCCCTTATTATCGTATATAGCGCTTTCCCATCAATCTTCTCTTCATGCTGATGCCTATTCACAATTGTATATTGATCTTCTTTATTGAATTGATGAATAAGTGGAATGTCATTATTTTTTAGTAAAATTGGCTGGAATTTAGATGTCTTAAATATTTCGCTATATAGCTGGGTTCGTGCTCTGCTAGAGTCATATAATAGTCCAATACGTGATTTGCCAATTGAACCAGGATGCTTTAGGAATTCTTCAATTAATTCTACTTTATCTATTAGCCGATTCATGATATCTAGTTTTCCAAATGGAGCTTCTTCATCTAGCATGCCTTCGATTTCGCCAACTATCTCTTTCATGTCTTTCCATTGCATTTGAATGCTTGATTGAGGAGATTCCTGTGATAAAATTCTAGCGAGGAGTTCAATTTGCTGCTCTGTTTGATCGTAATCATTCATTTGTCTAAACTCCCCTTTTCTTTATGTAACACTGAATTCATAATAATTCCATCGAGTTTCTTCTTAATATGATCTACATCTTGCTGTACTTCAGTAATCTGTTGCAGCTCCAATTCTTTAAGCAAGTATAAAGGCAGTAATTCGCCAACTTGGCCTAGTTGTGATGCAGTAGAAATCAAATCAGTTATGACCTTTTTAGTACCTTCCATTTCTCTTTGTTTCGATTTAATAAACTCTTCAAGTCTTTGAAATGGCTGACCGTACGTTTTCCGGCTATTCCTGTGATTGCATTCAGTTAAGAACTCATGAATATATTTTCCTGTATATTCCTTTTCTTCAAGAGATGAATACGCCGCGATTGCATATACGTTTGTGAACCCTTTGTTTTTAATCGCATCATAGGCCTTTTCAATTGTTTGGTTAATATAAGATAAAGGTTTTTTATCAGCTTGATTAAAAATAATTAAAATGGGCTTAGTAAATTGCAAATCAGTTATAAACTTTAAATCTTCATTTTTTACGGTGCCATTATCAATATCAACCAGCCATATTAAAAAATCAGCAATCTGCAATTGCTGTTTTGCTATTTGCCGGTCAGTTTGTGACTCATCCTTAAACCCATCTGCTTTTGTATACCCAGGAGTATCAATAAATGTAATATTTTCAAAGTCTAGCGATGGAACCTGGACAATCATTTTATCGATATACGCTGGCAGGTTCACATGATACTGTTGATAAAAGGCATGGGAAATCGCTTGAAAAGCCTCCATGTCTAATTCAACTTCATTTGACCTATCAGTAATACCTTTTACTTCGAATGGACCATTCGTAATATAGGTGGCGACCGCAGTTGTAGGTGTTTGATTCTCTGGAAGGACAGGATATCCAATTAACGAATTTATAAATTTGGACTTACCCGCACTAAACCCGCCCGCAATCGCCACAACATTTTTATGCAGGAGATTATGTATTGTCTCAGGAAGGTTCATATTCTCCTTTAAGACAAGAAGTTCTTGATAGATCTCCCTGTCTTCCTTAAAACGAATTGAACTTGCGATTGACAAAAACTGATTGTAAATTAGCTTATCGAGTCTTTTAGTTATTTTTGTCTCACTATTCGCCTTTTGATTTCTTTGAAAAAGTTTTGAAATTAAATCCAAGGCTTCGTTTGGATTTTCCAAATATCTATTGCCAATTTTTTCTGCTGATTCTCGTAAATCACCTTCTTCTTCCACACTATCCCATAGATCATCTGTGTCCACTGAAAGTTTATCTTTTTTGTCTATATGACCTAATTCTTCAACTTCATCCCAAAGCTCCATACGATCAATCCTTATTAGTTAAACTAATTGATTTGTTTTATATCCTTTTTTAAGGAATCTATTAAATCCTGATATGCATGAATATAAGATTCTCTATCAGAAAGCTGACTTTGTAAATCATTAAGAACATCAGCAATACTCGCTGCAACATTATTTGTAAATTGTTTACTTTCCTTCGTTAAGGTAGAGGATACTTTTTCTTTTTCCTTATCGAGTAAGTGAACGGTATCTTTAATTATCGCTGATAGTACTTCTTTTTGCTTTCTTACTAATTGATGAATTTCTTGGTTTTCCACCACACTTGTTGTAAATGCATTGGAAAGCATTAACTCATACTTATTCGTATCCATTTGAAATTCCGAAATGGTTAATTTATTTAGGAGGATTTCGATTGGATTTAGAATCTCGCTTTCATTAAATCTGCCATCCTTTAGGTCAAAAAGTGATAAAATTGCGTTTTTCAATTCTTTTCGCAGCCTTTGGCTATCAACAATATCATTAAATACATCCATAACATGCCGTTGAATGTCTACCGTATATTTGCTGATATTATCGATGACTTGGTTTACTTTGGCATAATGATATGTGACATTTTTATAGACGTCTTTTTTCCAAAATAAAACTCCTTTAGTATGAGAATATGTCTCTCTTGAATCAGACGACACATCTACGTTCGCATATGAATCTTGGGCTTCACGTAAATCCTGCTGTAATCGCTGAATTTTTTTGGTTACCTCAATGGCTTCCTTTTCAAACAACAATTCTACTTTGCTATTGGCATCCTTTAGTTTAGATATAATCATATTATGTTTATCTTCTAATTGTTTTTTATCATAGTTTGTAAGATTATCCAGCCTTGATATGACTTCGGATTCAATTGATTGAAGGATTTGTTTAAATTTCTGTTTTTGTCCTGTAATTGTGTCTTTTAGCTTAAACTCTAGTATTTCATTTTTTTGAGATATGATGGACTGGAACTCTTTGTTCTTTATTCTTTCTACATTCGAAAGCTGCATGAATAAATTGCGATCATATTCTAAGTCTCGAAAAGTGAATTGGAGCCTATCAAGAATATGTTCTTCCAGTTCATTCAAGTTTTGACCATCTTTTACAGCAATACTATACGCTACGGAAGATACAAACTGTGGAGGTAAATATTCCTTTAATGATTGTAAGGTAATATTTCCTGGGTTTTTCTTTAATTCTTCTTCAATTACATAATTGGCATAGTTATGTAACTTTTTCCGTAACAGCATTAACTCTTGTCTTAAATCACCGCCAGGCTTCGTATTTAAGAGTGCTGAATCGAATTTGCTTCCGACAATGATCCCTTTTCGAATACCTTCTGTTGGTAAGGTGTTGACAATAAATTCAACATCCTGGCTCTTCATAAATTGTCCAGCATAGCTTAAAAGGAAAATAGCATCACATTGAGCTAGATATTTTCTGGTCACTAATCCACGAGAAACAATTGGGTCATTCGTTCCTGGTGTATCGATGATCTCCAAATCCTTTAATGTTGGAAGATCCAAATATATATTGGTACTTTTCACTATTGGTGTTAGAATCCCGTCAGATCCAACATAATAGTTCAAGCGGCCAACAAGATCCTCAATGGTTTCCACACCTGATATTTCCTCTGTTTGATCTAAGTATGCATCTAGATCGATTCCATTTTTGATAACTAAATCAGTTAACTCTTTACATCCAATTTTCTCTTCTGAAATTCGCTCTTGTACATAAAATCTAATTTCTTCTTCAGACACCTCAACCTCTTTCGTTTCAGTAACATCTTTCAAACGGAATTGTGCAAACGGATTAGAAGCTGATCTGCCTTTCTTTTGTTCCTTATACTCTCGCGCCAGTCTTTCATATTCCACATCATATTGGAGAGAAAGCTCTTCAATTGTTTCCCAATCCTTCCGGTTATAAAAGAATACTTCTGCTTTTAATTGTTGGGAGTACCCGATCTTCGTTAAAGCAGCCGTCATCGGTGTAGGTGCTTCTGGCAATACTTTACGCCCTTCAAATAATAACGCATTTAAAAATGACGATTTACCGGCCTTTACTTCTCCTACGATTCCGATTTTTAGTGTTTTTTCATTTGCCACAATTTGGTCGATTTTATCTTTAAATTCATTTACAAACACTTGAAGATTAGTTTGCAGAGAATCGGATATTAGCTTCTCTGCTTGTAGATAGGTAGAGCTTATTTGTGAAAATTGATCATGTAATTCACTATGATGTTTTGTCATTTTGTAAACTCCTTATCCCAGTTTAACTGCAAGTTGGTCGATTGCTTCGATGTCCTTTTTCAATTGCTCTAGATAACTCTTAAAGTCATGCTCTGCTTTTTGCTTATCTTCAATTGATTGATTAAGAGATGCATGTAAATCCTGCATTTCTTCTTGCATCTCAGTCTTTAAATCTGAAAGTACTTGCTCTTTTACATTCTCTAAGCTGTCCACGATATTATTTCTTATCTTTCCGACAATTTGTGGAATTGCTTGATTTTCTATTTCTACTTTTAGTTTTTCAAGGTGCTTTTCTTTATTATTAAACCCAAATACTTTTAAAATATCTGGTAAAAAGAAAAGGACTAATTCAATCCAAGGAGCTACAACTGCTGTTGCAATAGCAAGGCTGCCCACAGATATTTTAAATAGTTTTTCATATTTTTTTATTGCCTCTCCGCTAGTCCTTATTTTTTCAAAGCCATCTGCTACTTTTTTCATTGTTCCATCTAATGCTTGATTTACTTTAGATACCCCTTGAGCAATTGAAGATAAATCTTTCATCTCAATCGACATTTTTGTAATGAACTCAGAGAATGTTAACTCCAACTGTTTATTCGTAGAAGCGATCAATACTGGTCTTATTAGTTCATTTACCTTTTGATTAAAGCTTGTCTCCCCTGCTTGAGCACTTATTGCAAGAGAATGTGACTCATTTGATAAAACAGCTTCAACATCACGTAAAATATTTTCTTTTACTTCATTACGAATCTTGTGAGTAATTAGTATTTCTTCTTTTTTAAATTGATCGTTAAGTTTACCAATCCTTGTTTCGATTTCTTTAATTCGTTTGTTAATGGCATCAACGTTCGAATCAGAGTTATTGAGAAGAACTTGAAGGTTCATTTTCACTCTTGAAATAATCTGCTGAACTTTTGTTTTGAATTGTTGGATGAAGATCTCATTTTTATCTAATCCTTGTAAATAATCAAGGAACCCTTGATTTCCGCTTTCCAAACGATCCGAAGCAGTAATAACAGCGGCATCTTTTTTGATGGTTGTAACATGTTCCTTCATATTACTTACAACTCGGTTCTTCATCTCATCCGTCACTTTGTCAATTTTGTTGACAATGACGCCAAAATTCAAATTATATAAACCTAGTTCATATAGAAAGTTTGATACACTAGATTTTAATGAACCATCCGAGCACTCTACTACAATTAAGAACTGTACTCCTTCCTTTAAGTACTGAAAAATGGCTTTATTATGCTCAGCAATTCCAGAATCAAAGCCAGGCATGTCAACAAGTATGATGTCCTCTAAGTCTTTGAGTTTCTTATTTTCTAAAAAAACCTCAATGTGTTTGTATGTATTTGCGTCAATTTGTTTGATATCTGTAAGAGCATATTCCTTTTGGTTCCCATTATGGTCATGCGCAATGATTTTGTTAGGACCATATTTTACTTCAGCTGCAATCGCAGTTTCTGGAAGAACTTCGACTGGCAAAAGATCATCACCTAGGAATGTGTTGATTAAAGAACTTTTTCCTGCATTAAAACCGCCAACGATTGGCAGTTTAACAGCAAAGTTTGATATTTCCTTTTCAATTTCTTCTATTTGGACTTTCAAATCATTTGAAAGTGTATATTTCTCTGCCATTTCTTTTACTTCAAGAAGTACTTGCTTGTACATTTGTTTAGGTTGCATGAGAATCCTCCGTTGTTGTTTAATATAAAGATTGTATAAATTGATCAAAGTTCTTATTGACATTTTCAAACGAATTAATTTCATGATGATAGAGAATAATCACCGGATCTGCAGCATCCTTAAAGTGAAAGCATATATAGTCTCCTGAAGGAGTACTTGCAAATGGGATAACACCAATAGGAAGATCCAGCCAATCTATTAGAGAGAACAAGTTTATATCATAATCACGAGTAACAGGAATAAATGATTTTATGACTCGTTCAGTTTGTGTACTAGTTAGAAACCTCTTTTTGTCTGGCCTTGCTCCATGGTTTACTAGAATAATTTTTTTATATTCAGATGGATATGTTACTTGAAGTGTATTTTCGAGTTCTCTGACATCTTCAATCATTAAAGGAATTTTGCTGTATGACCACTTCAATTCATCACTTCCTATAATAGGGTTTCTGTACTTAAAAGATTTAGCAGATCAGGCAGTTCAGCGATATTCCGAACCTCCACCCCAAATAAATCTGCCACCTGTATGCCCGGTGCTGGCATGAATGGATTCATCTACAAGCTCAAGTCTGCCAAGTGTTTCATGATGATGCCATACATATCCATCAGGTGTTTCCCCCTGAGAAATTTGTTCTAGCTGCATTGGCGTAAATTGAGATCGTAACTCTGGAATATTTTCAACCTTCTGAGCTAAAACCGAATTGGCTGCTTCAAATTGCATATAATCACTTTCTAAATATAAATCTTCTGGAATTGTCACAGCAGTCACCTCTTCAAAATCTGGGAATACGCCTGTCACTGTGTCACCATTTGCTAGTTCAATAGTAGATTTCTCAAACGGCACATTTGTCTCAGTATGTTCTTCACCATCAAGTTCAGAATTAATTGTTTGCAGCACATATTCATCATTTGCAGATATGGTTTCCATACCAGTCGAAGGTTGTGTTTCAGTTTTCTCATTTGAGTTGATAAATTGGTCACTATCATCATAACTATCTATTTGATTTTCGGCTCCTACAACGGTTGGTCCGTTTAATACGTCCACGATTCCAACAGTCACACCGCCAACAATGATTAACTTTAATACTTCCTTACTGCCACTTTTTAGCTTATCGTAATCTTTATGGACAATCCCTTCATATACGTCACGTACATTTTCAGCCGTATTTGTAACAGCACTTTCAATTCCACTACCGGTTTGTTCAATCACTTCTTTTAGTATCTGTACACCGTGATTTGTTTTTTCAGAATCACGAGTCAAGGTCCCAGTTAATGTGTCACTAACGCCATCACCAGCAGCCCCTAGAATTTTCCAAGATGACTCACCAGCGTGCTCAATCGTGTTTCCAATGTCGGTTATAAAGTGACTATTGACTTTATTACCTAAAAATTGAACTGGTTTCCCTATAAAAGCAGTAGAGGCTTGTCCAAACAATTCTCCTGTATACTGAAAAAAACCCAAATATTCTCCCCCTTTCAGAAAAAAAAAAGAAAAGTGCCCCTTTGCAGAAACACTTTCAATCTTTATGAAATATTCTTGCAACTGACTAAATGTTGTTACAGAGAAAGAATAAAATCCCTTTATCTTTGCTCTCAATTGTTTGAATTAGGATAAATATACCACGAAAATAGTCCGGTATAAAGAAGTATTTTCAGCAAGCTTTCTAAGGAAAAACGAGTTCCCTCCATCACCCAAAAATAGGAAGAAAAATGCTTCAAAAGTTGAACAGTCAATGTGAAAATTGTTCTTGATATGCATTTTCGGGTTCTCCGTACATACCCCTGCCACACTGCTACGCCTAAGAGAAGCTTGAGGTCCAGCAATCAGTGCCAACCTGGACCCAAGCCATATGTGGTGGCAGGGCATCGACCCAGTCGAATCTATTAAAATACTAGGACGTAAAAATGCGATTCATTACTTCCATGCGAAGGACACGATTATTGAGCAGCCGAATAAAAATCGAAACGGCTTAACCGATATGACCCCTAATTGCAACCGCTCTTGGTATTTCCGCACTGTTGAGATTGGGCATGAAGAAAAGTACGGGCCAGTTTTCATCTCACTTCCATTCCTGAATAAAATACCCAGCCTAAGTAGAATAAGCGGATTTTTTCCGGTTATTCAATGCAATATCCACGATTTTTGCGTTTTTCGAGTCAATAGGCGGAATTTTTCCGGCTATTTTAGGGATATTTTATTATTTTTACTAAATAAGCGGAGTTTTTCCGGCTATTCAATGCTATATCCACGATTTTCGCGTTTTTCGAGGCAATAGGCGGAATTTCTCCGGTTAAATGCAGAATGGAGCTCATTTTGGGGTAAATAAGCGGAATTTTTCCGACTATTCAATGCAAAATCCACGATTTTTGCGTTTTTCGAGTCAATAGGCGGAATTTTTCCGGCTATTTTAGGGATATTTTATTATTTTTACTAAATAAGCGGAGTTTTTCCGACTATTCAAAGCAAAACCCACGATTTTCGTGTTTTTCGAGTCAATAAGCGGATTTTTTCCGGTTAAATGCAGATTGGAGCTCATTTTGTGGTGAATAAGCGGAGTTTTTCCGGCTATTATCTAAACGGATGCTTAACCTGATTCCCTAACCGATAGGTGCGGACTCTCTTGATCCCAGATGCAGGAATCAACAGCTGTTTTTCGACTAGTTGAGAAAGTGCCTTTTTTACCGTCTTGTCACTTAGCTTCAAATAATTTTCCACTTCTTTAGGGGATATGGCTTTTCCATTTCGAATCGCTAGCCGAAGCACTTCCTTTTCTACAAAGGACAAAGATGTCTGGTCTATTTCATCACCCAGCCATTGGCCAATTACTTGCTGAACAATCTGTTGGCATCGACGAGGCTTCTCTTTCACTTGGTCATAAGAAAAGCGGATCAAGGTCCATCCGTCAATCACCAGCTGGTTTTGCCGTTCCAGGCTGTCGGAAAATTGCCATCTGCTTATGTTCTTTAGGTGAGGACCATACCCGTCAACCTCAAAGCAAATCCGGATGGCTGGACGAATATAAGCAAAATCCAAATATCTTTTGCCATCCTTGAAATCATCAACTTCATATTCTGGATGAAGATTTTTGAAATGGAAAAATAAAGGCCACCATACTTGCTTCAAAAACAGCATTTCAGCCTGATTGTGACCTTCTTGCAAGCGCCGCAGCCGTTCACCGGTTCTTGCCTGCAAATGAGAATTCAAAAAAGCCTGGTATTCTTCTTCAAATCCCATAGCATCCCTCCTCCTATCCAATGGTCATGTATTTTCCACATTAATATATTTGCGGACAAATCTTAACTAATATGGAACCCTCCATATTCAATGCCACGAATGAAACATCTCTACTTTGAACGTTGGGCAGATTTTTAAAACTAATTGAGAGTGTAAAAAAGAGGTTTAATCAATTGGAGAAAGTAGTAAATATAAAAGAAGCATTTGAGGATAGAACTATTTTTAGTTTAATAGAATTCTTAAATTAGTCAATCTATTTTCTTAATATTGCGCAATAGTCTTTTATGTTCTAGCCTCCCCCAGCCTTAGGGAGAGGCACTTGGATATTTACCTCGTTTAAATATGATACGATTCACGACCACAAATGTAAGAGCATTTTTTTAAATAATTATAACTCTACACCTGTAATATAAAACTCTCCGTCAATTAATTCAACTGTATATTTGCTCGTTTGTTTGGTATCACTAAGGCCCTTTTCAGGATGATCAATTGTATAATACTCATCCGCATTTACTTCATACTTCTTATCTGCTATTTGCTCTATTGAAATAAGTTCGTAATCAATTAAATCTAAAACAATTCCACGAGAATTTAACGATTCCATATAGTTTTCTTGCTCAGAATAGAATGCCGATGATGGATAAATATAATTACCAAGAGATGCCGTATCACCATCTGTATATGTTTGCAAATAGTACATGATTAAGTAGCCGATTTGATCTCGTGCTGACTCTGCCGTATTATTTGCCCCTTGAACAGGTACCACATCTAAATCTGCTTGACTTGTTTCATTTTGAGTATCTCCTTGTGTAGACGTAACTGTTTCCCCATATGGAGTAACTTCATCCACATCACCGTTAGGATACATAAATGATACTGTTCTATCTTTATCAATTATGATTGATCCTTCTGCTAGCCCATTCGGTCTGCTAATATCAATTGCCCAAACATCATCGTGGACTCTTGGCTCAGCAAACGTATCGCCATTTGCAACTAAATCTGAATAACTCGGCAGTCTTTTAGACAAATTAATAGCCTCATCTTTTGTAATCCCATTAATTGAAACTTCTTCTTCTACTTCTTCTTCATTTTGTGTATCCTCTTGCTTTCCATTATCCTGTTTAAGTAACTTTAACTTAACTCCATATACATTACTGATTTCTGTATTAAAATGGAAAATATTATTGGCACCTGCCACTACTTCAAATTCCACTACATCACTTTTATCCCCTTGTCCCTTCGTTTGAATGGTATGAATACCAGTCGACATTGACATTTCTAAAGTTTCTGTTTTATTATTTTTTACTTTCATCACTTCTTCATCGTCAATATATACTTTAACTTTTCCAATGCCTGTTAATAATCCACCCGTGCGTTCAACACTTATTTGTACTTGTTCAAGAATTTCATCTTTTTCAGAATTAGAACAAGCTGCTAGGAACATTATTAACATAATAAAATAAATAACATGCACTACTTTCTTCATTCTTGATATCCTCCACTATAATTGCTTTAATCTATAATCCCCTACTAATTACCTATTAATATTATCCTAAAATCATATATTAATAAACAATATCTCTATATTATTTATAAAGGAATCAAATAGATCATTCATCAATAAAAAAAGGTACAGACAAGCCATTATCTAATGCCTTATCTACACCCTTTTCAGCCATGTAATTTAAATTTAGCGATCGTTATTTACTTATTAAAAGCGTGCCTCCTGGTATCTATTATTTTCTTTGACCATACCCACCACATAAGCAGTGGGGTTGGCAGCTTGTTTGCTTAGTACACTAGTAAATATTCTTAATATGATTTAGTCAGATTTCTCTTCTTCATTGCCAGTCCTTGGCTTAAAATTAAAGCCCCTAGCATTTGAATGATGGTCTTCACAATGATTTGCCCGAAAATAGCAGCTGGTACAGCTTCCCATGGGATAAAACCTGCGCCAAGCGGGCTTAACCCAACGATGACAAAAACGACAGAGTCAAAAAAGCCGCCGACCACTCCGCTGTAAAATACTCGCCAAGCCATTGGAAGCTTCAAGCGTGTATAAATTTCCGTATCGGCTGTTTCAGCGATCACAAATGATAACGCGGATGCAGCAACAATCATCAGCGTGTCTCCCAGTGAAAATGAAACGACACCGGATAAGAGTAATGCGATGAAAATAAAGCCATATGTTTTCGCTCGGCCATACTTATTTTGCACAAGATCCCGAAAAATGAAGGTTGCTCCAACAAACAATGTCCCCATTGGAACAATGAATATCCCAAACTCTAACGGGGCAAATCTTGCAGTTACTACGTTCGCCGTAACAATTGAAACTAAATAGAATATGATTCTCATGATGTCTCCCCCTTACTATTTTTATAGATGCTTAGCCATACTTTTTGCATGCAAGTACCCCTCAAGCCCTCTTTTTCGCAGCTGACAAGCCGGGCATTCTCCACAGCCATCGGCAATAATCCCGTTATAACAAGTGAGCGTTTTTTCTCTCACAAACTCAAATACGCCAAGTTGATCTGCTAGCTCCCATGTTTGTGCTTTGTTCATCCACATCAGTGGGGTATGAATAACAAAGGATTGATCCATTGATAAATTTAATGTGACATTTAATGATTTGACAAACATATCCCGACAGTCAGGATAGCCGCTAAAATCCGTTTCACAAACGCCTGTCACAAGATGCTTTGCTCCGATTTGACTGGCCAAAACCCCAGCAAATGAAAGAAAAAGGAGATTGCGTCCAGGAACAAAGGTTGAGGGCAGCTCCCCGTTCTCTCCTTCTTCAATCTTGATTTCATCACGTGTCAATGCATTCGAAGCAAGCTGATTCAGCAGAGACATATCAAGGATATGATGATGAATTCCAAGTTCCTTGGCGATTTCTTGGGCACATTCAATTTCAAGACGATGCCTCTGTCCATAATCAAAGGTCACTGCCTCCACATGCGCAAAACGTTCAATCGCCCAAAATAAACATGTCGTACTGTCTTGCCCTCCGCTAAATACGACAAGTGCTTTATCCTGATTCATGTACACATCCCCTTCATCTTTCATCTTTTAAAAAGAGGTGCAGCTAACCTCCCCTTTTACCGATTGTCAATCGTTTCAGGATTTAGATCATGATTCATTAAACGATAGTTTGCCATTTCTTCGTATTTCGTACCTGGTCTACCATAATTGCACCATGGATCAATAGAGATTCCGCCACGCGGGGTGAATTTCCCCCAAACCTCAATATATCTTGGGTCTAAAAGTTTGATTAAATCATCCATAATAATATTCACGCAATCCTCATGGAAATCCCCGTGGTTTCTGAAACTAAATAAATAGAGTTTCAGTGATTTACTTTCAACGATTTTTTGATCAGGAATGTATGAGATATACATCGTGGCAAAATCCGGCTGTTGTGTGATTGGGCATAAACTCGTAAACTCCGGGCAATTAAATTTCACGAAATAATCACGAGAAGCATGCAGATTATCGACTGACTCTAATACCTCGGGTGCGTAATTAAATGCATATTGTACGTTCTGATTTCCTAACAATGTTAAATCGTTTAATCCTTCAGCAGACTTTCGTCCAGACATAAAAAAAACCTCCTTGAAAAGTAATACCAAATCTTTTCAAGGAGGGGCTCTGACAGGTTCTATAGAAATCCATAGGATGAAATCAAAAAAAGCCATGTCCGTATATGGACATGGCCTGTTTGTCATGTATCCATAGTTTTTTATAGAGGGTATCAGCTATGAACCTCTCCTGAAAAGTTTCAGGTATTTTATCTTTGCATATCGTATAATGAATGCGGATAAATGTCAAATGGAAAATTTCATCATTCCAGTAGGATCCCTTCTAGAAAGAAAAGGAACAGCCTCCCGTTCCCAGCATCCTTTCCATGCAATTATGCATTTATTTTAAAAATCGAGTTGACATTCTGCCTTTTAACGTGTAAATTGGTTAATAATTTCATATTTTCAAATTTTCTTATCCAGAGAGGTGGAGGGACTGGCCCTTTGAAGCCTCGGCAGCGGACTTTTTAAGTACTGTGCCAATTCCAGTAGCAAATTGCTACAAGATAAGAAGAGCGGACCACTCATGTATATAATTAGCCCTCTTCTTATTTTCAAGAAGAGGGTTTTTTGTATTAAATGCTCTGTTATAACTGAATGCTGATTTTGCGGTGTTTGAGAAATAGACGGAAACATTCCGGTTAAATCGGGAAATACCTATATTTCCTTAAAAATAAAGGGAGTTTTTCCGCTTATCGTCTCCAAATCTTTGGATTTTGGCTGAAATTGAGCAGTTAACCGGAATATCTCCGCTTATTTCTGCTTCTTATGCCTCTTTTCAATAAATAGACGGAAATTCTCCGCTTATTAGTTCTCATACATACACGAAAATATCAGAGCGATAAAAAAAAATTGGGAGAAGATGAAAATGACAAAAACATTAGTTAAAGCTCCATTTCGTGCAGACCATGTGGGAAGTTTGTTACGCCCTGAAAGAATTCATCAAGCAAGAAAGGATTTCCAAGCAGGAACACTCTCGGCTCAGGAGCTTCACGAAATTGAAACAGAAGAAATCAAAAAAGTAGTCGATAAGCAAATTGAAGTGGGCTTACAAGCCGTGACAGATGGCGAGTTCCGCCGGAGATTCTGGCATACCGATTTCCTTGAGCACTTAAATGGGGTCGAGGGGTATGTGCCTGAACACGGGTTTAAATTTAAGGGAGAAGAAACGGAGCGCTATGATGTGCGCGTCGTTGGAAAAATTTCGTTTAACCCTGACCATCCGCATATTAAAGACTTTGTTGAATTTAAAGAAATTGTTGGCGATCGTGCCGTTGCAAAACAAACGATTCCAAGCCCGAATCAATTATTTAATGCTGGGATTCGCAACAAGGACATCTATCCGAACATTGAGGAATATGCAAATGATGTGATTCAAACCTATCGCGCTGCAATCAAGGCTTTTTACGAGGCTGGCTGCCGGTACCTGCAGCTGGATGATGTGTACATAGCAGGACTGAATGCACCTAATATTCCTTTTAATGATAGCGGTGCGACCCGCGAGGAATTAATTGAATTGGCATTAAAGGTTGTAAATGGGGTGCTCGAGGACAAACCAGAGGATTTAACCATTACTACCCATCTTTGCCGCGGCAACTATCGTTCCAATTGGGCATTCGAAGGCAGCTATGCAAAAATTGCACCTGTCCTGTTTGCGAAAGAGAAAGTAAACGGCTTTTTCCTAGAATACGATGATGACCGTTCAGGCGATTTCACGCCATTAGAACATATTCCAAATGATGGCCCGCGGGTCGTTCTTGGCGTATTTACATCCAAGCATGGCAAATTAGAAGCGAAGGAAAACATCCTCGCACGTGTGAAGGAAGCGTCTCAGTATGTCCCGCTTGAAAAATTATGCATCAGTCCGCAATGTGGGTTTGCCTCTACTCACCATGGGAATATCTTAACGGAAGAGGAGCAGTGGGCGAAGCTGAAGTATATTGTTGAGATTTCGGAGGAGATTTGGGGATAAAAAAGTGGAGTGAACATCATAATGAGTATGTTCACTTTACTTTCCTTTTTATTATTAATTAGGCTGTTTTTTCGTATAGAGTGTTGCTTTCTTGGTCATTTCGGGGTGCGAAAAATCAATATCATAACCGTTGAATTGATTTAAGAAGAAAAAAATGTTTGGAATAAAATCCAAACGCATTTACCATTTATTATTGTTATTATGCGTATGTCTATGTACGTAATCTTTACTTTTGTTTGAAGACCACTGCCCTAAAAAGGTAGCCAGAATCATAAAAACCCCACCAACTGCAAAAGCAATCATATAATGACCCATAAAAAATAGTACAAAAGAACCTACAAGTGAAACGATCATGACAATCATTAACCAAGTTGTTAGTTTTCTTTTCTTCTTCTCATCCATTGGAGTCCCTCCTTTTTATAGTAATATTTTAACATATATTGCAAAAGTATCTAATTATTCTAACTTCATCTATAATAAGATGCATATCTTAAATAAATAATATCTTTGATGTCAATTAATCAGACAAGCAATTTTTTATCCCACAGAAATAGGGGCTGTCCAAAAAGTCTTATTTTCAACTTCTGGATGCCCCCTTTTGTTGTTTTATAACCTTGATATTTCAACATTCTTGAGTTTTACATTTTAGAAGATTTCCACTTTTCGGACTGCCCTCAGGATACTTAGCTGATTCTGATTATACTGACGAAGATCCACTTCCTGCACAATTCACATATTCAACTAAGAGCTTAATATCCTCACTGCTATCATTCGTCTATGATATATTATGGTGCTCATAGTAAAATATCCAAAACTATTTTATTT
This sequence comes from Cytobacillus massiliigabonensis, assembly GCF_900199725.1. Lineage (GTDB taxonomy): Bacteria > Bacillota > Bacilli > Bacillales > Cytobacillaceae > Cytobacillus > Cytobacillus massiliigabonensis. The sequence goes on from NZ_LT904902.1 coordinate 885,802, forward strand.
ACATCTCTTCAAAATTGTTCTTTTTTTAAATTTGACCCCTAAATACGATAAATCGATCCTTTAGTAGCTGACCCGCTTCACTTTAAACACAGTACTTTTTGGTATATTTGGATTGTGATGCACCACATATGCTTTAGAGAAACGATACAGGTATTCTTCTTCATGGGATTTTGGTGTAAGAATAATCATTTTCCGCTGTAATTCTTGTTCATATAATTCGAACACTTTATCTTTTCGGCCTTCATCAAGGGCACTATCAAATTCATCTAATACAATGTATCCTGGTGATGCTTCGATTGTTTGCAATAACGCGAGTGCAAACAATAAAGAACTAAGTGACTCCTCTCCACCTGATACACCTTTTCCTACCTTGCCGCCACGTGCTTTCACACTAACATCTTCTAATTTCCCACGGTGCCCTTCTTTTCTTGCCTTAATAAAAAGGGTATACCGAATCTGTCCTCGACGATCGGTGTTCATATCCCATTCAATTTTTCCTTCAAAACCGAATAAAGACATATAGTTAACAAATTTCTGGTTTACACCAATGATCTTCATATTGATGGTATCTTCTAAGTCTTCTTTCGATCGTTCCATTCGTTCCGAATATTCTTCTAATAATAGTCTCGATTTTTTCACTTCATTCTCTGACCGATCGTATTCTTCTTTCATCTTTGCATAATTTTCAGGTGCAGCTTCATCTATCCCCTTTTCATTTACCGCAAATTCAAAGACTGATCGTCCATTATTGCATAAGTCCCCAGCTTGCGGTTTTGTTAACTCGGCAACATGTCCCTCCTCTTCATTGTACTTAGCAACTAAGTCTTTTGCGCTTTCTTGAAGCTTTTGTATATCTTTTCTTGTACGAGAATATCCCTCTTCATTTGATACTCGCTCTTCTGACCTTATTTTTATTTGCCGCTCTATTTGTTCGATTTCTCGATCCTGCTGATAAAGACCCACATCTAAATCTTCCAGTCTTCTTGATAGCTGTTTTTCGTCACGTCTTTTTATATCTAATGTATCTGAGATTTCATCTAATTGAAGCGTTTTTTCCTTTTTATGTTGCTTAAGCTCCTTTAGCAGGCTATTTAACCTCTGAACTTCCGCTATTTTTGCTTGTTCTTTACGAAATTGTTCGTAGATTTCTAGATACTTTCGGTGAGTTGATAGGGATTGCTCCCATTGAGCGAATAACGTTCTCTGTTCATTTAACTCAACTTGAATCATTCGAAGTTCCTTTTCAATCGTTTCTATCTCTTTACATACTTTATCAAACTGACTTTGTCGCCATTCTCTTTCATTTTCTTTCGTATAAAATGCTTCTGCCTCTTTTAACGACTCTCTCCTGTTAAAAAGAGTTGAATTTCGATTATTGCGTCTAAGATTGTCCTCTTCTAATTGAAGATTTTCTTCTTTTATCCGTGTTAGGTCTTCTTCCAATTTCGCTTGTTGGAATTGCAGTACTTTCTCACTTAAGATAATTCGTTTATCCTCTTGGGGTCCACGAATCCCTTTTTCATCTACAAGCTGACCATTCACAATCAAAGGTTTTTCTTCTTTAAAAAATGACTCAACCCACCAAAGAGCTTTTATTGCATAGGGGTAAAGGTGCTCCTCTAGACGATCTTTAACCTTTAGATGCTTGTCCGGTAAATGCATGATGGTTTTGTCTGGAATTAGGTTAGGTAATGAAACGTGATAAAGGTCATTAGGTGCTTCAAATGCCTTTTTATTAACGAATAATGTATATTTGATCGTATCGAAAACATATTCATCCTGCTGACTCGCTGTCTCATCTAATTCCACAAGCTCACGTAAAGGGTAGGCTTCGATTTGATTCTTTTTAAAAAAGCGGATGGACTGCTCCTGACGGGGATTATACACTTTATTATTTTTTAGCAGTGTCAGTTCTCTATCAATCTTTCGTTCACTTTCATCTAAAACACGTAATCTATCTTTGTTCTGCTCCATTTCAAGATTGTTTTTATCCATCTCAGCTTGAACGGCGTTACTGCTTTGATACGTGTCAATTAATTCCTTAAACTTTTTCTCCTGATCTTTATCCTGATTTATTTTTACAGACAAGATCGCCTTTTCTTCAATTAAATCCATTCGGTGATTCGATAGACTAATAACCTTTGAATCCATTGCTTTAATTGAAGCATCGATTTCTTTATATTTCTTTTCCGCTTCACTCAGGCTAACCTGAACGTCTGCCTCTGACAGTCCAATCCGGTCGACTTGTTTTGTAATTTCGGCAATTTGTTCAGATATTTCATCGATCTTCTCGTTGGTTATTTTTAGCTCGTTATTTATTCCCTCTACTTCAAGCCCCAATTCATCTTCTCTGCCTTCAAGCTGACGAAGCAGCAGCCTGAACTGTTCAAGCTCATCCTTTTTCTCAGAGAAATGAATTTCCTTCACTCGTTTGGCATCAATCTTTTCCTCTTTATCCGTTAACAATTCTTCTATTTGCAACTTTAAAGAGTCGATTTGATTTAGATAATGGGTTTCCAGCCATTTTAATCCACGGTAATATTGGGTAAAGCCTTCTTCGCGTCGGCGATTGCGATCATGGTAGCGATCCAGTTCCATTTTCTTTTGCTTTAAATGCATTTTATTTAAACCTTGCTTGCTTTCCGCTTCTTTCAGGCTTTGTTCTGTCTCTTTAACAAGCTCTTTACTTTCTTCCCAGTTTTTCTGGATTTTATCAATGCCATTCATTTCGCTAAAAATTCGGAAACGTTCTTCTGGATGCATGATGGCAAACTGATTGACTTCTTTTTGATACCAAATTAAATAAAAGGCATCTGGGTCGACCGCATACTTATACAGCACTTGATTTTTGTATTCCGAAAAGTTCAAATTGCCGCCACTCGTAAATTTCGTCGTCCGCTCCCATTTGTCAATTTCATCCCCCTCTTCAATGTAAAACTCTCTTTTAATGGGATCACCAGGTTTTTGCTCTATTTCCAAGCGAAATTGTACATATAGGGGGGCATCAACTTTCATTTTCCCAGCATTTTTGAATAGAAGATCAATTTTAGCTCGCCACGTCTGATTAGCTGGTAGATTATTAGACTTTAATCCATCCACATCCACTTTACTTGAGTAAAGAACTCCACCCATACAAAAGGTTACCGTTGATTTACCCGCTCCGTTAGGGCCGGAAATAAGAATATGATCATGCTCCCCGGATAAATCCATTACGGTTGGAATATAATCCCTGATCCCAGAGAATCTAAGTCTCCATGGTATCATCCGGTACCCCTCCATTCATGTTATAGCGTTTAAAGAACCGGAGAACATCCTCCATATGGAGCTGATTCGATTGACTGAACTCAGCATATCTCCGTAAAAATGAATCAGAAAAAAGATGCGCACCAATCGCTGTTAACTGATAGGCCTCTTCATCCGAGTTCGTATCATAGATTTCAATTGCACCAATTTTTTTCAAGGGATCTAAATTTGCTTGTATTTTCCTTGTCACCTGTAAAGATTCATGCCCAAAGCTATTGATCAATTGAGAGAACAAGGTATACTCATTCTGCAGCACTTCCTGATGATAAAAAATAAACATAAGAATGGCTAAGCCTTCTTTATTTAATACGTTTTTTGCTTGTTTTGCAGGAACATGCATCAGTGCGACAACTTGATTCCTGCGTTCATCATAAATCACTTTGAAATAACGGCAAACAGCTTGATTCACTCGTTTTAAAAAAGAAAAAAATTCTTCCTCGCTATTTGCACCGAGCAATTTTTCTACCTCTTTTCGGGAAAGCCCAAAATTCCCCATTCGAATGGTAGCAGAGGAGGAAAACAAAATTTGCATAAATGTAAGCTCTTCTTCCTTTGTTAAAAATCCTTGAATGGACTGTAATGCACTTAAAGGATGATCGTTCATGTACTCATTTTCTTCGTTTTCTAATTCCATAGCTTCCTTGTTCATCTTCTGTCCACCTCCAATCTCTTTCTTCCATATTTCCGTGTACTTTTCTGTTTGCATTTTCATCAATATCTGCCTTTTTATTTGCAACGAGTGCAGACACTCCGATTAAGCCGTTCAATACATCACTCCACTTGTCGGAACCGGCTTGTATGACCAACTCATCTAATCCCGCTTCTTCTACCTCATCAAGGTATTTTTCAATATCTTCCGTATGAATCATTTGCTTCGTCATTTGCCATTTAGAATCGCCCATAATTTCTTCTAAATGATCTTCCATGATTTCATCAATCTCTTGAAAATCCTCCACCAGTTCTTCTTCAATTTCATCAGTAATTGGTTCGTAATTTTCAATATGGTCGATCCCCTCGTCAATCGCATTTGGAGATAAGGGACTAGCGAATTTAACAGGTACCCATAGACCATCTAAATCTTCGTCCTCATACTGACCTTGTTCCATAAAACTAAGGATTTGATGTGCATTGGGAATTTCCGAACCAATCGGCGGATCAAATGATTGCACGATAAAATTTCTTAGTAAATCTGGTTGGATCGTTTCAATGAAATCTGTTTTTTGTAAGTGTGCGAACTTGAGAATTTTATTAATGGTACCAAGACTTATCTTTGTTCCCGCACTTATCGCTGTCAACCCTCTCTGTTTAATGGGGGCGAATACTAATTCCTGATCAAAAGTTTCAAATTTGGCCAGACGCTCCACCATTTTCGTTTCCAATTCTTTCATTAATTGATGGATGACTTCTACTTGGGATAATGCATTTCGATCAGCTAAATATTCTAACTCCCTTTCAGTAAGCAGCGAAATAGCTTCCTCTACATTTTTAATCATACTGGCTAACTTATTTCCTCCAGAAATGCCTTTGTCATCATAGGCTTCACTAATTTCTGCATCCCTTTTCGCTTGGAATAAGGACCTGGCAACATCGTCATTCATATAATAAGCAAGCGAATCATTGGCCAATCGAATTAAAACATCCATCATTCTTTTTCCAAGATCACGCATCTTAATACGCTTCGCTGTTTTCGTTATCCAATTAAACTTCAACAATATATAAGTTAAGTGTTTCACATATTCAATCGTCATCCCTTCGTCATAGCCATACGTGTGACGATACCGATAAAAGAGTGTGTCCTCATTTTCAATTGGATCGGTCATCCCCAGTGCTTCTTGATTAATGAGATTGAGTACACGGATAAAACGTAATACATTCATTGGAGCATGGAACGATTCCTTATCACTTAACTCATTTAAAACACCTGCTAATGCAGCCATGTCACGCATCGTTTGGAGAAGCTCCGGTTTCTCCATATCCATATTAAATATAGAAATTAGGGACTGATCCATTTTTCCCACCGTTCTACGCCCCCAATCTCTTGCTCCTGTTCCTCTTTCTGAACTTGTATAGCTCCTTCATATCTTGATTGAAACGCTTCTAAATTCAGAACGACTTCTAATGGTGGAACAACCCATTTCGTTACTGCCTGGCTTTTTCCTACTATTTGTCCTACATCTTTAGCAATGATAAGTCCTGCTTCATCCACATCGGTCCAAATAATCACTTGTTTTACATTTGATACAAGCTGTTCAATCAATCGTCGATGGGCAGATCTTAATTGACCATCAATTCCTACTACAAAGCTCTTTGAATCGATCAGGAAGTTCTTTTCATAAGCCATCCGTGTAACAATTCCTCGATTCTCAACTACCCACAAGACTTCTGCATCCGTTCGAAAATCCTCGGTAAAAACCGCTAAATCGGTTGTTGCATGTATCGGTCCATACTTGTACGAAACACTTTTCCCTTCCATAGGTCCTGTAAAATAAATGGGGGTAATCGTCCCTAAACTGCTTAGCCCTAGTAATTGCAATGGATATTCAAGCAACTCTTCGGCAACTTCAATGAATTCCTTTTTATAAGCATCGAATTCTTTCGAGCCACCAATTTTCCGGTAATAACTTGCACCAATCTGCTTCCAATCAAAATGATGTTCGATTGTTGAAATTTGATAAAACGCAGTTAAAAAGTGTAAAAATAGCAGTTGTTTTTGAAACCTCCACGTAGAGCCAATATCGTCAATATTCCCCTTCGTCGCCATTTCATCAAAAATATCATTTAATCTATTAAGCTTTTCTTTACGTTTAAGGTTAGGTGAAGAATAAGATTTCTGTATTTGTTTCCATTGATTCTTCCATTCGAGGAAGGATTCATTTTTCTCTGTTTCTTGTTGATCCTTTATTTGCTTTTTATACTGGAATAAAGACACTCCCATTCGAAACTGTTCACTTTTCACCGTTCGCTCGTCTTTTGCCAAGCGATACTCACGAATGACCCATCCGTTTCTAATCCATTCATATATCATATTTGTAAGTTCAAATTGTTTTTTAGTTCTTGGGCTTGTGAAGGTTTTCACCAGGTTTATTGGTGGTACAGTTTGGTTATTCCCCCCCACTGTTAACATTGCAACCGTCCTTCTAGTTCTAGTAGTCTTTTTTATTATAGGAATATCGATAATCCCATTATTTTCTCTAATATCAAGTAGATTAAGTTCCTCATCTTTTAATAAAATATTTTCATACAAATAATCTATCCATGTATTATTAATCAAAGCCTAATCCCCCTCTACCACAATTTTATTTTATCATAGAGCAGGGAGTAGCTTTCTGCTAAAGAAATAACAATATATGTGAATTGTACTTTACCTACTTTTTATATCAGAATTCATTGGCATTAACAGGCCTATTTGCATTTAATAATCCAGGATATTACGTCATTTGAAAGGTTTGAGAGGAATTGTGTAAGGACGATGGAACCTGTGGGGATTGTAATCTATACCTAGGTAAAAAACTAAGTATTCCATGGATTGGATGGTGATGGCAGATTCATATAGATGTAGTAATGTTTACCTTAAACTAGTTTTTTCGTACTTCCATATTTTCAAAGTCGATGATTAATTTATTTGCAAGAAAAAAATCACTTCCGATGATTCCGTCAAATCCATGCATTTCTCTTACATCACCGAGCTGTATAGTGAAATCTCTCAGGTGGAACGTATCTATTGTCATGCCGCTCACTTTTTGTTCTATACAAATTTCAGTCCCACCAATTCCGTACATTTTACGTGTAATGGCATTTTCTAAATCGAGCATTAACCCAATTTCTTCGCATAAATCCGTATCTAAAATACTTGAAGAGCAACCAGAATCAAGCAGTACATTAGTAAAAGTCCTTTTCATTCCGTTGTATTCAATCTGAACAGCGACTAGCGGCAGATAATCATTCATTTCAAATTTCATACTCTTCCTCGCACTCCTATATATGGCTGCTCAATTACTTTTATTTCTTCGTTATTGGTGTGAAAGATATATAATTCACGATTTATATTTTCTGCATGTAATTTTTTATACACTTTCCATGCTGCATTGCCGTTTTCAAAGTCATCAATTACAGACATTTCCTTGATGATTCTTTCTTTTCCTCTTGTTTCTGATATTAATGATTCTACTAAGACACAACGTTCTGGAAAATGCTTACGTACTTCAGACCATTTCATTTATATACGCCTCCAATTTATGCCTAATTTATTTTAAATTATAGCATTTTTAATTGATTGAGTTTCATTCTTAATTCAAGTTTGAATACTTTCCATAAATTTGATAATACTGGTGATTGAGGTGATAATGTGGAGTATTTTTTATTATGTGTTTTGTTAGGATTTATCTTTTATCATTGGAATAAAATAAAAAATTTTAGATCGGAAGAAACCTATAAAAATTATTTAGCCACTGAAGAATTTAAAAGAACGTTAGCTTTTGGTATTTATCAACGTTTTTGTAAAGAGAATGAAGAAAAATCTTATTCATCAATCTTTTTAAAAAATAATCCCTTAGAATTTGAACATTTCATCGCTGATATATTTAAACATAAATATGGTAGAAGTACGTTTGTAACGAAAAGTTCAGGGGATTTTGGTGTTGATATAGAACATGGCGTTGGCGAAGAGAAAGTTTTAGGACAAGTAAAATGTTACAAAGATGATGTTAGCTATGAACCGATAGCTTTATTACATTCTAATATGGTAAAGCAAAATGTTTCACAGGGATATGTTGTAACAACTTCTAACTTTACTGAAAATGCTCGTTCATATGCTCAAGGTTTACAGATAGATTTGATAACTGGAACTGATTTAGTGGAAATGTGGTTGAATTATACTAATCCATTATCTGAAAGTATAAAAATACAGTCGGTTCATAACCAAACTACAAATAAAATTGATACGCCGATTTAAGAACTGTCCCCTAATCAGATAGATGGTTAGGGGACAATTTATTTCAGCTATATGATCAGCTGTATGAACCAGAGTCTCAAAGCATAGTCATCGTTTGAATTTGGCCCATGAACATTTAGTGCCTCCGATTGTTTCATATTCCATAACTTTCTGCAGAATATTTTCAATTAGAACCCTTGAGTGTGTCACCATCGTACGGGGACTAAAAATGTGCTATTTTCTAGCTCCCCAACTAAGAATGCTAATTCCTCAGATACGGATTCTAAAAAACTAACATCCAGCAGCAATACAATATCTTCTTTATCAAACAGCACAAATAACAATACAAATTCAAGTGCCAATTCTAATACAAACAATTCTACTACCGTCCCTTGAAACAACAGCGGCGAATCATTTAATATCATGGATTTTTTGCAGTAGAACTACTTAATTTTCATGTGTTTATCAACATTTCCTTTACTTCTTCCTCTTTCAGCCCTGTCATGCTGACGATATCTGAAATAGACAAGCCGCTTTCCTCCATTTTCCGTACAATACTTGCCATTCCTTCTTTAATACCTTTTTTAATACCTTTTTCAACCCCAACTTGAATTCCCTTTTTGTATCCTTCCTCTATTCCTTCTTCTCTCCCTAACCGCCTTTCTCCTCTAATGTTTGAGAGCTGATCACGTAAGTATTTTAGTTTAGCTTCATATAACATTTTATTTTCTTTATTAGCACTGAGACTTTCCCATTCAACCAGTGCTTCGCGTACTTCTTGTTCGTTCATGGCTAATTCCTCCAAATCATGAAAAATTTCAGCATCACCGGTTTTCTTTTCATAATCAGTGGCTGTTAACATCATTAACCATGGCAATTCAGGTGGTGGATTTGTTTTCATTTCACGTCTGTATTTTCTCCATTTTACCATGAACTGTGAAAGATCAAAGGCATGAAATTCTATATGGGGGCACCACAGGAAATGTTCTGTGTCCTCTCTGAGATGAAATACATTATGGAAGCTATCTGTTTCATATGGGAATAAAGGATAGTTTAAGATGCTTATCATAATGGTAGGGGGCAATTGTCGATAATTTTCTCCAGCAGCTAAAGAGCTAGAAAATAATTTAGACCAGTAAAAAAGCACACGTTCTGCCATATCATGCTGGTTCGCTAATTGGATTTCGACATTAATTCTTTCACCAGTTGAGGTAAATACTAGTATATCCAATCTGCTTGTTTTTCCATCAGGATCTTCCTTGATCCGTTCCGTATTTTCATAATGCACGTCTACAATTCGGTCATTCCCTTTTCGATGAAGTAAATCATTTAGGAAGGTTATGGTAATGTTTTCTCTTCTAGGATCACCAAATAATTGCTTAAACATGAAATCCATTTTTAAATCGAGGTATTCTTTTGTCATGTGGAGTCATCCTTTCGGGGAATTAATTTTATAAAATTTGTTGGGGGGATCTTCTTCAGAGGAGTGAATAAAACTTTTAATAAAAAAGGATAAGCAAACATGGGCTGGGTACTAATTTATTTACAATTTAGTAGAGACATAGAAAAGGATATCTGTATTTAATCATCTTCTTTCGACAAACTTTTAGGAATTCCTGCTGGAACATAGCACATTTATACCACTTTTCAATTAATTCAAGTTACTTTTCATTATTAATGTTTAACCCGAAATTTAAATGAATTATTGTTTAATTTTCATATTCATACTGAAGTTTATCAAATTTAGATAGAGTATCTTTATAAAAAAAAATCGTTCATTGCATGATCTACCATTTCCTGAGCATCTTTAAACCCTCTACTTCTTGCAACACTCTCGAAGTATTTATCTTTTTTCCTTTGTAAATCGTCAATTCGAAATGTATTTTTGTTATAGGTACCATTTAATTTAGGTTGGTATTTTATTATTAAGTTCTTTTCTACATTCTTTAATAATGAATAAGCTTCTAATACAATATATGAAAAATAATACAGTTCCTTTTCATAATCCCATATATTATCCCAGTAACTATGAAAGTGTGAGCGCAACCTTGAATAAAGACATTTTGCCTTACCGATATAAATTAATTCTCCATCTTCTCCGAAAATAAAGTAAATACCACTCATATTTGATTTTCCTAAAAGAGGGAAAATCACTTTCAATGCATCCCTCGGATAAATTGTAAGATCCACTTTTCTCACCTTCCTAGAAAACTTTAATTACCTAAATATAACATAAGTTAGATCTAAACCGACGTTACAAAAAGGGATCGAGTATAAGAAACGGTTCAAACTATAGTGAGCCACTTTAGCCGTTTAGATTTTTTAGTAAATAACGTGGTGATTTTCACAATTATGCCATTGTTATTAACGAAGAAGACTGGGCCCTTATCATGGATGTAAACACCAAAGGGGTGGACCTATTCAGCAAAGCTGCAGCTAGCCTCCCTATTGTTCAATCTTTCAAACTGGTTTTTACTGTTAGTTAATTAATTTGTGATAATTTTTTTAAGGTTAGTCTAAAAATAATTATATGAATCCTAATACCCAAAATTACCCAATCAGTAATTTAAAGTAGAACATTTTTTAGTAGTTACATCAATCTAACCCTATCCTCCAAAATACCTTCTTTATCTGTTGTATATCACACTAATTATATATTACTCTTGAATTTAGTAGGAAAATTATGGAGGAATAAATATGGGAAGTATATTTGATTGTGCAGATTACCCAACAGAAGAAAATTGGATACAAATTTATAACAGAAAAAAGGAATCGTTTGATAAGATCTATTTACAAGTGAAAGAAGGAAACCAGAGCTTTTCAATTTTAAGTAGTAAAGGCATACAGGACATGGAATTAAGTTTTTGGCTTGATGAATTTAATGATAAAGCATTCGATTTGGCTAATAGTTATGTAATGCTGTTTCATTACTATGATAAGGGAATTCCAGATGAAGAATGGGTTACAAAGAACAAAAAGGAGGATATATTTTTTTCCTCACTTTGAAGAAGATCACCATGCCTATTTTTATTGGTTTACATTTTACATGGATGGATAATTTACTAGATTTTTCAGTTTAATAGACACAGTCTACCATCTTATCAACATTAATTATGGATTTTATCTTGAACCTACTCTTGGTTTCGGTAATAAAGTTGCTGAAAAATTGAAATCTAGCGACAATTCCCTTTATTCATTCTTAATAAACATTCGTCAAGTAGAAATTTATAAAACAGTAAACAAGTTTAGAAATGATTTAACTCATAATTATAGACCTACTCAAATTGATTCAAGTATAAAAAGAGAACGGAAAGGTAATCATGTCCATATATCTGGGGGTCTTGGTAACTATACTACAACTACAGAGTTTGTTAAAAGCAGCGAAGATAGTATTGATTTAATGGGAAAAATGATAGATGGAATAAGAGAAAAATTTATCCCTATGAATTGAAATATAAAATGGGCATTTTAACATGTAATCTGTATATAAAAACAAGGGCATTAATTACTTTTATCTAATGCCCCCTCCTCTGATTGAGCCTTTTAAAACGTTCATTTATACAGCCAATTCCATGATATTAAACTCTAATCTAAAAATTCCTTCGTCAAAACTAATGAAACTTTCTATATTAAAACAATACTCTTAAATTCATACTTCTCAAAATACCCCACCGCTCCCTCAATATCAACCTCATTCCCTACATGCATTTTCACACGAAGGGACTCATCAATAAACGCTGCGTACTTAGATGTAAAAAACTCTTTCTCTTCTACATAAGGAAGTAAATCCTCCGCGGTCCATTCTGGTATGTCAACACTAAACTAGACAATTTTTTTAAGGTGTCTATGTTTGTACTCAATTGGGCTTTCATATCCAAGGGTTCCATGAATTCGTAAGTTATTAAACCAGTGAACATAGTCCTGTAATTCCCTTGTTAATTCTTCTAAGCTACTAAAATGTCTGCCCTTCACAAACTCTGTTTTGATGATTTTAAATGTTGCTTCAGCTACTGCATTATCATACGGGCAGCCCTTCATACTTAAGGATCGTTGGATATTAAAAGTCTTTAAAGCATCATCAATCAAATTGTTTTTAAACTCATTTCCACGATCCGTATGAAAAAGCTGTATCTTATTAAGATCGACTTTGATAGAAGCTAACGCACGATAAACGAGTAATGCATCTTTATTTGGCCCTGTACTAAAACCGACGATTTCCCGATTAAAGAGATCGACAAAGACACATACGTAGTTCCATTTTTGATTGACTCTTACGTACGTTAAATCGCTAACGATTGTAGTCATTTCTTGTTCCTGTGCGAATGCACGATTTAGTTCATTTGTTTGTTCTGATTCATTACAGGATTTTGTATGTGGTTTAAATTGAGCGATTGTGTATGAAGAAACGAGACCCTGCTCCTGCATGATGCGCCCAATTCTTCGCCTGGAAACAATATGACCGCGCTTTTTTAATTCTACTTTGATTTTACGTGTTCCATAGTTCTGACGGCTTGCGTGAAAAATATCGATTACATCAGAGGTAACGGGATCCTCCGATACTCTTTCTTTTGCTTCATAATAATAAGTACTTCTAGGGATTTGCAGGACTTTGCACATTGCTGATATCGAGTATTTGTGTTGATTATTCTTAATTACATTTACTTTCGTCCTAGTATCAGCGCGGCTTGCTTTAAAATGTCATTTTCCATTTCTAGTTGCTTGTTTCTTTTTCGGAGTTCCATCAATTCTTTTTGTTCATCTGTTAAATTATCTTTCTCCTTAAAAGAACCTGATTTTTGACTCTGACTCACCCACTTGTCTAAAGATGAAGGAGTAAGATCATATTCACGAATAATCTCTTTTCTTGGTTTTCCATTTTGGTACAGCTGCACGATCTGTTGCTTGAAATCTTCAGTAAATGTTCGGCGTTCTCTTTTAGTCATGTAGATTCTCCTCAAATGTGTTATTTGTAGTCTACTTGACCTTAAAAATTCTGTCCAACTAAGTGTAGCCTATCCA
>NZ_LT904902.1:900756-921222 GCF_900199725.1 Cytobacillus massiliigabonensis
TACAGCTGCACGATCTGTTGCTTGAAATCTTCAGTAAATGTTCGGCGTTCTCTTTTAGTCATGTAGATTCTCCTCAAATGTGTTATTTGTAGTCTACTTGACCTTAAAAATTCTGTCCAACTAAGTGTAGCCTATCCATTCTTTTTCTTTCACCTTTTGAAGAATTGAAAGGATGCCTTCTGGGTTTACTATTGTTATTCTGCCGACTCCGTCTCTAATCTTGGCATCCACTCCAAAATATCGCAGCATCCAGACGAGTGTTTTCGTAATGGTTGTTCCTGTATAGGTTTCAAAAGTGCCTTCTGCTTTATCGATCCATATACAGCGTTGATCTGCAGTAATTCCGTTCCAAAGATACTTTCTTCTTACATCATTTAGCGCAGCTAATGCAATATCATTGATGTAATGAAACTCATTTTTAGAACAAAGGATTTCCATCATTTTTTCGCCAATTTTTTTGTGAATACCACCGGGACTGCCCGTATAGGTAGGTTTCTTCCCGCTAACCGCTTTCGTGACATATACTTTACTTCGATCGAAATCGATATCCTTAATGCCCCATAGTCTTCCACCAAGAATGATATTGTCGCCAACATTTATGATAAACGCTTTATCGAGCCGGCCAATTTTTTTGGTACCATCCATTACTTCATATTCGTCTGATGTCATAAAGACAGAATAAAAATCCTTACTTCTAAGAATTCTTTCCCCTTCCAATCCGACAATCAGTTCATCACTATTTTTGATGACTTCTACGTATTCCTTTTCAATCATGCCTTGGATCAGGGTGATGACATCTTGTATTAATAAGCTATGAAAAATATGATTCTTGTTAATTCTGTCTATGAGGTGGTTGTACGAGATTCCATTGTGCTCCTGACAAATGGATAGGATTTGCTGGAACAATACGTCAAAAGGATGCAAATAGCCTTTGGAGGGTTCAATCCATTTCTCAATCACAAGCTCCATAACGGCAAATTGCACAGAATTCTTCACTTATTTAAATATACTTATGACGACCATGATCCATTAAAAATATGTTTATAGGAATATACTTTAAAAACAAGTATAACAATGAGTTAATCTAACCACCTTTTTGTGTCATAAAGATTAAACACCGTTCTAATGTTAGTGTTATCTTCTAGTTTACCATCACTTGTGATACGTTTAACTGTATCATTATCAAGACCAAACAAATATGAAATTTCAGAGCGACTTAAATAGAGAATAGACAATCAGAAAGGATGAAAGTTGTGCTTATACCCTTCCCAGCTATAGACAAATATGATCAAGGTATAAGATAAAATATAAAGATGAGTGTGACAAAGGATACCACACTAGAACTGATTTTCTTTTATACTTACAGATAAGATGGCTGGCTCCTATAATTCTGTCGTAATGCCTGCACGGATTCGTATTCCGAAAAACATGCCCAGCGTTGGGTTAGGGTTATCTCTGCATGGATTATCGCAGCATAGTGAAATGCACATTATTAATACGGCAACTCTTTTCATAACAAGTAATTACTAATAGATATCTTAATATATTTCCTTACTACTTCTTAGAATTCCTTTATATAACAAAAAACTGTACCTATTCAGATACAGTTTTCAAAAACATTATTTAACTAGTTCTTGTACATTTTTATTATCCAGTTCTCTTTCATCCGAAATCAAAATATCTCTCGTTTTTACCTCTAACTCCATCCCCATCGACTCCAGCAAACCTTCAGCAATCGACCTGGCAAGCAACGGCGGGACCGCATTCCCTATCTGCTGATACTGAGAATCCTTTGGTCCGTAAAATTTATATGAATCTTGAAAAGACTGCAATCTAGCAGCTTCTCGTATGCTAATAGCTCTGTCCTGTTCAGGATGAATCCACATCGATTTTCGGGCGTTAAGTACCGTATCAGAAGGTTCGTCATATGATAGTCTTTTGTATATGGTATTCTGAGTTCGGCTGTGATCCGTGTATGTTGTCTTTAATGACTCATCCAAATCATGAAAGTTTTGTCCCGCTTTGAGAGATTGGAATCTTTTTAAAGCCACTTCCCTTGTTTCAGTTCTAACATGGTTGTATATTTTATTGCTGTTATTGAGATATTCATTTAATGGACTGCCAATGATTGCGCTATGAGAGTCTTTGTCCATTTCGTCTTCTTTTATATCTGTACGTGGCGGGAGTTTTTCCAGGTCTCCTATCGCATCATAGATTTTAAAGAAATCCTCTTTATCTGAAAATAAAGGTTCGGGAACTGCGACTTTATCTGCCTTTAAGCTGCCTTCTTGTATTCCCATTAGAATTAATCTTTTTCTTTCCTGTGGGACTCCATATTGCGCTGCATTGAAGATATACTTATCTTCGTTAAATACATAGCCTAAGCTGGACAGCTTGCATTTAATGTAATTAAAAACGTTAAATGATTTTATTGTTATTTCTAGACCCTGCTTCTTTTCCTTAATATCAAATAATTTGACCTTGTTTTGGATTACTTCCGATATTTTTTTAATAACCTTTTGAGTTTCGATAACTTCTTCAAGCTCTGATTCAAATGAAACAATTTCATTTTGATAGTTTTCCATAAGATCTTTGAGGGTTTCACCCAGACCTGACCAGCCTGTTTGATAGGAACTATCCCAATATTTTTGATGTGTTTCCAGCCAATGCTGATTTACCATCTTCAAAAAGAATCTTTGGTTTTTTTCATTATTAAGGAACTGCATCAAATCACGATTTGACTGTTTTTTCGCATGCCTTAGAAGCGTATTCAGCTTAGACATTAATTCCTTGCTAATCAAAAACGGCTTTAAATCTAGACTAGAAGTGTATGCATTTCGTAAGAACTCTACCAGTCTGTCTGAATATGAAGTGCCTTTGCCAATTTGTATATATTCTTCATTTGGCTCAATCTCCAAATTCGCTAGTTCAAGCTCATCATGGTCATTTAAATAGAATTTATGCTTTTCTGAATCCATGGTTTTTACATTTTCCATCACAAATGCTTTCGGCTTAATTGCCTCAATGGTACGCAGATATTCTTTAACGAGATGGTTATTTGAAGAAATAAGCGTATTCTGCTGCCGATTTGCATTGGAGAAACCCTGACATGGCGGTCCGCCGATCACCACATCTATATCACTAAATTCATTAAGCTTATCTCCATTCTCATCTGTATACTTAAGCTTTGTAATATCTTCATATAAAATTACATCATTATTATGGTTCATTTTGTAGGTTTTACGTGCGTTCTCATTAATTTCGACAGCGATTTTCACTTCGAACCTGCCTGTCTGTTCAAAACCGCTGCTGAGACCGCCTGCCCCTGCAAAAAGATCCATTACTTTCAGTTTCTTCATAATAAAAACCTCACTTCTTTAAGAAGTAATCCTATTCCTTATTATACACTATAACGAACATTCGTTCTTGTCAATGCATTTTAGACTAACCTTTGAATTATAACATATTTATACGAATTGAATCGCTTTTAGTTTAATGTGTAAACAGTGCTCCCAAAGGGTACAATTTCATTAGATTCCAAATATGGATGTGATTGAATGCCTGAAAAAATCACCAAAGAACAGCGGTCCAGAAATATGAGAGCCATTAAGTCTCAATCCAAGCTCGAGAATAAAGTATCAAAGGCACTCTGGAATAAAGGCTTTCGCTTCCGAAAAAATGCCAAAATGTTCGGAAGACCAGATATCTCTATCAAGAAATATAAACTCATTATTTTCATTGATTCATGCTTTTGGCACAGCTGCCCTATTCACGGAAATATGCCTAAATCCAATCAGGAATACTGGACAAAAAAACTAGCTCGTAATAAACGCCGTGACGAAGAGGTCAGCCGCTTCTATTTAGAATATGGCTGGAAAGTACTCCGTGTTTGGGAGCATGAGTTTAAAGAGGATTTCGAAGAAGCCGTTGATTCCATCGCTGAATTTATCAAAATAGCTGCTGCAGCAAAGTGAAAACACCCTGAATCTTTAACAGAAAAAGATTAGGGTGCTTCCCGTTTAAATAAGGTTTTTCAGCTCTTGAGAGCAAGTTTCTTTATATTGAATCCAGCATGCCTCTTGTTTTGCCCACTGAGTCACGTTACGCTCTCCAGCAGACTCTTTCAGATAGAATAAAGATTTATCCGATATAGATCGGATCACTTCATCCCATTTATCTGATAAGGATTGCTCTTCCCAAACTTGAACTAAATCAATCTTATCACTGTACAAGTGATGAATCATTGCCACGGTATAGTAAATTACGTTTGCCTTGTATCCTCTCAGCTTCATTTCATCAACGATATCTTTTACCCGCTGATTGATAATAGCTCTAGCTATTAACTTTTGATAGACCGATAGCGTAATCTTGTCCTGGGTGCTGCCGCTCCAGAAAGTCTTGTTCAAATCCATAAACTTCTTGAACGCTTCCTCTCCGCCCTTACTTGAAACATGAGGGTAGCCTTCCCATGACATGAAATATTTAGCCAGATCGACTTTTGTAAGAACATTATCTTTAGGATACTGTTTCTTGAAATCACTCTGTTCTTTACCGCGCTTTCGCCTGTTAATGTCTACCATATACTGGCCTCTTGCCCGTTCGAAATACCATTTGCGTTCTGGTCTTCTCCCGTCTTTTGCAGGAATCCAGATATTGCGAGAGAACTTCTCCAGATCAGACATGAAGCGGGTGTTGGCAAGCAGGTCAGATTTATTGATTTTATTTTGTGTATTGGCATATTGTGAAATGCGGGAAATCATTTCATCTTCAAGCAGATGCTGATCTTTTGATACAAATTCATTTACCTGAAGAATCGTAAGTTTTGCCTGTACGTACACATCCTTTAGGCTGATTCCGTCTTTATATGCTTTATGGATAGAAGCAGTCGTTTGACCCCCGTTGACAATTTGCCAGCCGCTCAGACCTTTAATCTTATATTGATTTACTCCATCTTTAACAGGCTCAAAGTCTCCTGTTCGGGCTACTGTTGAAATGCCATTATTATAAGCAACAAACATTTTTCTCTGAAATGGGTCTTTTAGCGTATCACGAATGCCTTTATTCGTTCCTCCCCTTGCCTGCAGGAATGAACGAACGTTTCGTTCTACAAGCTTTTGCCCCCATTCATCATATGCTTTAGCAAGCAGCTCAGCTGAAATATAGCCTACATAACAGTCAAATTCCTTTACACCGCTTGATGGATCCGGGACAAACATCATTTCGAATGTTTCGCCATAATCTCTTTCAAAATCGATATAATCTGTTTCAATTGCCTGCTCGGAAGTGATCAGCTGCTGAACACGGTCGATATCCCACACCTGAACGTTTACGGTTTCAATGCCAGGAATGGTCATTTCTACCGGCTTGTTTGATGTATAGTATAGATTTGTCACAACAAAAATATTAATCTCGTTAAAATTGTCCATTCCTTCTTCAATAACTTTAGCAAGATCATAAGCTTCAAAAGAATGGTCAATTGTCTGAAGAAGTGACTTCGCATTTGTTACAAAACGCTTCGCATGGTTTGCAATTTCCGAAACTTCAGTCATGCTGATCGAAAGCAGGTCTTCTTCGTTCTGCTCAAAATTATAATCAGCTACATAAAGATCTAATACTTGATTTTCATCATCATAAGAATAGGCATTTACCGCAATATTCTTAGCGGTATCCTTAAAAGGCGGAATAAGGATTTCCGGATCATCCGGCCTGTCCATAAAAGAAATCATCTTTTCAAGGAATGGAACCTGATAACTGCCAGTTTTTATCGCTTTTTCTTCCAGCTCCTCCATAAAATCGAGAAGGAATTCTTTTCTTTGTCTAATTTCTATCATCTTTTACCCTTCCACTCTAAACATTTGATATATGGTTTCAGGATCTTTCTCAAATTCTGAACAATGAGTCAGATCAATATTATAGCTCACATGAGAAATCCCCTTTGGCAGATGTTCCTTTAATAGCCGAGGGAAACTCTCTCCTGCTTCGTATACCTCCGTTTTTTCTACGAAGAACAGCGTATCCCCATATTCTTCTTCTCTAAAGCCCAAATCAGTCAATAAATCACTATATATCAGTGCAATTCTTTCAGATCTTTCTGCAAGCTTGGAGCGAACCTGTTTGGCCAGATCTTGAAGGGACATGCCGTGTGTCCGGCTTTGTTCGAGAAAACAGACAAAAAGATAAATAGAAGAAACAGCTTCACTAAGCTTCAGCTGGTTCTCATTAGATATTTTAATTGTTTTTGAAAGTTTATCAATAACAGTTTTGATTTCTAGCCCGCATCTAGTGCCTTTGAAATCAATTCTGCCTTTTGTGGGACCCTCCCAATACTCAATAATGAGAGGGGGCTGGCCAGGATGCTTGTCAAGCCATTCATTAATAAACCACAATTCTCCAAACAGCCCCAGCTGCTGTTCTTCAGAAAGCCTTTTGAATCCGCCTCGCTGAAAAAAAGTCCTCCATCGATCAAGTACCTTATATACAGTTGAAAATAGTGATTCTTCCTTATCAGCCACTATATGTTCTGCTAAATTTTGAAGAACAACATCAAAAATTTCCGGACCTTGTTCATCCTCTTGTCTGATGACGAGGAAGTAATGCTGTTTTAACGGGAAAAGCTTCTCAAAATATTCTACTTTAACAGACATGCCGCGCCACTTTGGAAGTGCTTTTTCCTGATTTTCCTCCCACGCTTCCGTTCCCAGATCAATGTAAAGCTGGCGGTGATGATTTACTGGATCGATTCCTGCAAACATAACAGGATTCTCATATGTCAGGACATTCAGTTTAAAAACCTCACTGTCAGCTTGTCTATTAAGCTCTTGAATCATTTGTTCAAACTCTATTTTTAGGTTCAACACAGCTACTCTCCTTAAATAAAGTTATTTAGACCGTTCTATTTGTCTGGTAGACACTTTTATCGTCAATTTCAGTTCCAGGAAAAGAGAAAGCAATTCCAATTGGCACTAGCTGTGACGAGAAATCTACATCTAGACTATTAAATATCGGCACATGTGGATGAAGAGGATAAATTAGCATTAATCCCTTATGCTTGTCACGCATCCTTCGTTTCTCTGTACGGTCTTTTATTCCTTTAATTTCTTCATAATTAAGGTCCATGTATTCATGATTTGGAGACACAATGGCCCCTATGTCTCTAATTTGATCCTTACTCTCAGGCGCTGTCACTTTTTTACCCAGAGGAGCTGCCGATTTCAAATTGATCTTTCCTAATTCAACAGGGTATTCTGATAGACCAGAAGCTGCAGAAGGATCTCCTTCAACCACTGCAACTGTCCAATCCGTCAGCTCTCCCACATGATTAACCCGGTCAATATAATCAGCAATTAAAACTGAATTTACTATATTGCTGTCGGCAGTCTGATATTCTGACAGATATTCTTTGATCAGATCAGAATTCACACCAGAAGCCGAGTAAAAGTTTGTTTTTCTGTATGTTGTCTTTTCTAAGGGAAGCTTATTTACCAGCTTAACAGTCGCATCCATATTCCCTGTCATGACCTCTTTGCTCGGATCAAATAGCCTTGTCTGCTGCAGGGTGCCTGCATAAATGACATTCGAAGAGACTGCATTTCTCATTTTCAGCGGACTTGTCAGCTTCATCGCTGGATGGCTCAGCATTTTAACTGCATATTCAGAAGGCGTCTTTTTCAATGCAGCCAGACGGTCGAATTCCTGGCGCAGCTGAATCATCGCGATGGCCAGATGTTCAAAGTTCGATGCAATCTCATCTGATGTATAGATACGGCAAAGATCCATGTAGCCCTTTCTATATCCAAACCAGCGTCCCATCTGCATGAGCGTGTCATACATAAGCGTATTCCGGAAGTAATAGGTAATGCTCAAGCCCTCCAGCGTAAGACCGCGGGATAATTTGTCTCCTCCAACCGCGATTACATTTAAGCCATTATCCTTATATTGATGGTAATCTAAAGCATCTCGGCTGTTTCCATTGATTTCGAAAACCTCAATCGTCTTGCAGCATTTTCTCAGTTCTTCATATACTTCATCCCAGCTGAATTCTGGATGATTTTCATTTGGCCAATCCCTGCTCGCTGGAAGGATGTCATTTTCATAAAGCTCCTGCATTTCTGCTATTACACTGCTTTCATGATTATAAAGCAGCTGTTTTGAGATGGCATCAAAGGTGCGCGATACTTCATCTTTTACACTCGATTGCACATCCTTAAAACGTGAAGTATGAATAAGCATCGAATTATGCTTCCTTCTTTGCCCCCTCAAATTGCGGACAGCAATTACCAGAAGGAATTCCAGCATTGCTTCACGCATTTGCGGAGGTACTTCCTCAAATTTATCAGCATCCGATTTCTTTTTTATCGTCGTAAAGACTTCAAGATCTTCCTGCCTTAAATGACGGATAAGGCTAGGGCGTGTGTCTTCTGCATCCTCGTCCACATTGAAATATTCCTCAGGACCGCAATACTCTTTCGGCTTCGGCAGGCCAACAAGAAAATCTTTCGGATAAAGGTCGTCACCTTCCTCCTCTGTTCTCCCCTCTTTGCTGATAAGAAGGTTAGCAAAGGGTGTCGCTGTATAGCCAACAAAAGCTTTCCGCTTAAAAACTTCAAGTATTTGCCTAATCAGCCGGTTAATGGTTTTTGGATCTTCATTCTTGTCTGGGTTTGAAGTGTCAACCGATGCCTGGTCTGCCTCATCATCAACAATTAAAACTGGAATATCAAGTTTATATAAATCTCGATGATTAATTAACTGATCTCTGAGAGATTCCAAAACAGTCTTATTTTTCTTTACAACCATCAAGGTCGGAGAATTCAGGTTGCTGGTTCCTCTCTGGCTAGATTTAATGTCATTTTCATCTGTTGTCCATGAGGAGATGATATGTTCAGCTGTATTCGCATAAATTTGTGCAACTCCGATTGGATTGCCTTCCTTATCAGTACGGTTCCCGATTACCTCTTCGTTTAAGCGAATCTGTGTCTGTGCTCTTAAATCATTATGGATACCAGACAGCACTATGATCAGTTTATAGCCAACATCGTAAGCTTTATTAATCAAGCCAGTGAAGTTGGCTGTTTTTCCTGACTGGACATACCCTAATACAAGACCGCGCTTATCAAATGATTCCATGGATTTTGGATTTCCAATTGATGCCATAATCTGATTTGTGGTTTCATCTATGGCCTGGACAGCCTCAAGCGGCCAGCCTTTAGCCTCTGATAAATATCTTCGGTATCTGGTCCAAAAGAAACCGCTTGCCGCCATCTTTGGCTCAAACCAGCTTTTTTCTTTTGTGCCTCTCATGACATAATCCTTCGGTACTTCTAAGCCGATTTTATATTTCATGAACATTTCTAGGGACCATTTTTGAAATTGTGCATCGTCAACCGGACCAAATCCTGATGCCAGTACTCTAGCTAATTCAAGAGCTTTTTCCGCTGCTTCCTCAGAATTTGCAGAGTGAGCTTTTAACATATAATAGTTATTCGTAAATGCCTGCTCAAACAAACTCTTATTATCAATTGATGACAAACAAATTCGCCTCCGTTGTAATTGCTTTTATGGTTGCCCGATTCAGGCCGTCAAAAGCTGGCTGTGTTAACAGGATATTGAGGAGCTGTTCTTCATTATCAGCCACATTCAGCTTCAGCATTGAAGAAGCAAATTGGATAACCAGCTCTTTTTGGCTGTCCGGCAGCTCCTGTACTTCTTCTTCCGGAACCTTTGGTGAATCAATAATATTGCTTGGCGAGCCAAGCTGGACAAATTTAAGATATAAGTTTAATAGCTTTGCATTTTCATCATCCAGATTTTTAAGAAGTTCAGAAAGAATTGGATGATTTCGATTTAAAATAAATTGTGGACCATCTTCGCTTCCTGACTGCTCCCAGGTATTAAGGCTGCCTTTTATAGTGGGATTCCTTGGCCCTGGCTGGGTACGGAAATAGAAAATATCTCTTGAGACTTTTCGCGCAATTGAAGAAATGGCCTCCAGTCTTCTTTTTGCATCTTCCGGCAAGTTAATCCCCGACTTTTTTATATCCACCTGCCAGTCAGAGTCAGCTTCATTTGGAAGATCAATGCGCACTCTTGCAAGCTGTGAAGCAGCATCCTTTGGGAACAGCCCCATCCAATCGCCAAAATACAAAAGCCGATTTTCTCGGTAAATATACAATCCCTGGTGATCACGCCACCCTTTATAACCGCCTGCCTTCTTATATTCAGGCTCTGTTAAATGGGATGCATGAGGAAGAATGAAATACTGGACTTTTATTCTATTTTCATTGATCCGAAGCATCTGCATTTCGCCTTCCATTGTATTGGAATGATAACGCATAAAAGGATCCCAGGGCACAACTTCATTGCCGTTTATAAACATCTCCACCTGGTCCTTTTCCAGAATAGAATGGAAGACGAATTCAAGGTGCTTATTAATTCTGGCAACTTTATTATAGAAGCTAGTTTCCTTCAGCTTGCGTTTGCTATCATATCCCATAAAGCGGTCCAGCTTATCAATGCAGACAATTGTTCCGCTTTGGTCTTCTATCTTACCCATTTTCAATTTTATATCTTCAGGTATTCTAGTGAACAGCTGCCATTCATTGCATTCTGACACATGATCCAGATCCCAGCATCTTTCGCTGTAAACCCCATCTTTTTTTGTAAGAACACTTAATCGTTTTCCAAGAGAAAAGGATGCAGTTTTTAATCCCATCCCAAATCTCCCCAGTTCATTCGCACCTCTTTTGGCTCTTGGATCCTTGGACCCGATATTCATGGCTCTTTGCAGCATCTCTTCATCCATACCAATGCCATTATCAGAAATGGTGATCATTCCATCGCTCTCGCCGTAGGCAAAATTTATATTTATTATTAAAGCCTTCGCATCTAGGCTGTTATCTACCAAATCAGCTATAGCCGTACTAGCATTATAGCCAATTGAACGCAGCGCTTGAATAACTGGCGCTGCAGAAGGTCTAGTCAATACTGTTTCCATATGAATAACTCCGTTTCAATACTAGGATTGTAACAATTATATCAAAAATTCATTGTATAAATAGGTAGAAACGGGGATTTACTTATATTTACAATACATTTTTTAAAAATCCAATATGTTTTTATATGTAAATTCTCTATTAAATTTTTTAAAAGGTATTTAATAGAAAAAGAAACTGCAGCATACAGTTTCTTTTTCTATTATAATCATATGTTAATATAGGGGTTTTTAAATTAATTTTAGATATCCGAGGTTCGCTAAATAATATCCCTAAAAAATTTGCTTGTTCTAATTATAAATCGTTTCAATTTAGGTCTTATCAATAAATTATTTACTATTTGGAATATGTATTTTTCAACTCTAACAATCTCGATCTCAATTTCGGATCACTGGCATAAATATACAGACCGCGTATTCCCCTCTTCATAAGAACATTAAGAGAATTTAATATGATTTTTTCCTTTATATCATCGCTATTTTGAAATTCATCTTTTCCCCTGTAAGCTTCCGTATCCTTATAATTTTCTGTTAAGATTTTTAATTCATCTTTGTCTTCATCATATGAAATAGATGGACCCAGGATAACGCCAACATAGTTTAAATCAAAGCCTTGTATGGTATAAATAGAACCGACTTCCCTGACTGTTTCAGCTTTTTCTGCCCAGGTAGTATTTCCGTAATCCCCATTCCAAGGAAGTTTAAAATGTTCTTCTTCTACGTAATACTCTTGATCGTCTTTCTTATGTATGTAATCGAATGTGGATACAATCCTCGCTAAACCATATTCCATGTTCAGTTCCTGTATTACGTCATACATTTTAGCCGCTGATTCAAAGATTTTAAAATCATATTCAGGGTCTTTAGGTATTTCAGTAATCTTCTTTTCAACAAAATGGTCAATCCAATTAACCATTTCATTTGTTGCCTGCATGCGGAATTGGTTCGTTAGCTTATAGGTGGGTTCAGTATTATATTTTCCAATAATTGATTGTAGCCTATCCTCATCCCAGTAGCTCTTCATCTTTAATACTTGCTTATCATCGTACACTGCAATAACAATCTTGCTATGCCTAATAATCTCCTGCAGTTGATTCTCCTCAACAAAGTTATTATATGGGTCAGGCTTGGTTAACAATAAATGAGCTTCATCTATTAACACAATATCAGCCTTTTCCATCAATTTTTTACGCTGATTTATAAAGGATGTCGGTTTTTCAAAATTCTTTTTAGTGAGTGCTTTAACATTACCTGCAATCTTCTTATACGTTTTTAACATTTCTGTATGATTGACTAATAAATAATTATTGGTATCTTCCAAAAGGTGATGATTTTTCCTTTGATAACTCTTGAATTTTGTTCATTACGGAGCTTAGGACAACACTTTTTCCTACTCCTGCTTCCCCTTTAATTAAGAAGACAAATGGCTCATCATCATTAATATGTTTTTTACAAACTTCTAAAATCTTCTGCTGAAGCTCTAATTGTTCTATCGATAATTCTTTGAATGGGGACAGCTTGAATATGTCCTTATTTTCAATGGTATATCTTGAATTATCTACAATATCCCTTTTTAATAGCTCGTCCCATATATCTTCAAACAATTCTTCATTAAAGTACTTCTTTTCATAATAATTGTGCATCACACTATTGACGGTTTGACTCTTGTTTTGTAATCTGTATCGTTCATCTGCTAAAAAATAATTAATCAGCTTTGTTTCTATATTATATGTTGCCGATCGATTAAACTTTTCATGAATGATCAGGGACATCTTCTTTAATGCTTTTCTCTCACTATTATTTAAGTGGTCCCTCATCCGATTTCTTACTGCCACAGTCTCACCAATATAGACTGTTGTATCATTATTGAGAAAGTAAACTACTGGATAATCGGTATAGTAACCGTTCATTCTATCTATTGATGATCTGTCAAAAGGCATTGTCTTTATCTCTATATTACTCATATTAATTTCTACCTACCTCATGATTGCTGGCATTTTCAAGAATAACCAATTAATTACTTCTTTTTATTTACCGGATATTTCACCGCATTCTTCTCCATCTTCTTAAATGCTTCCTCTTCCAAATCGATATTCATTTTATCCGCTAGCTGCAGGAGATAAATAAACACGTCCGCCATCTCTTCTTTAATATTCTGTTTCGATTCAGCAACCGCTTCTTCACTCGTTCTCCATTGGAAGTTTTCTAACAGTTCATTCGCTTCTAGAGATATAGAAAGAGCTAAATCTTTTTCATTATGATAAGGAGCCCATCCTCGCTCATCTCTAAATTCAATAATTTTTTGCGTAAGTTCTTTCATTTCTAGCCCACCAATTTGAATATTTTTTTTGTAAATATCTACTATTTTAACATTTGATGTTATGTAATTAAATAGAAGCAGGCATCCATAGTGGACACCTGCTTCTCTAATAAATTAGTAATGATGCAATTTCAACATGTATCCGCTGCTTGGCCTGCTTTCATCATCAATATCTAATTGACTTTTCCTTACTTCAATTAGTTTGTTGCAGCAATTGGTCTAGATGCTCTATTAAGCTTGGTACTGCCTTCCAAGCTCCTTCTTCTCCCAGCCGACAGTATTTTCTCTGCCAATGGAAACAGCACTTTTTCTTCTCTATAATTCCTTTTCAATTTCTCCTAAAAACTCAGAAGGTTTCAATCCTAAGGGTTTACACAAGGCAAATAATGTATTGATAGTTGGACGACGTTTCCCTCGTTCCAATAAACTGATATAGGTTCGATCTAGCTCTGATAAATGAGCGAGTTGTTCTTGGGATAATTTTTTATCTTCACGAATATTCCTTAATACCTTACCGAAAATGACCTCGATACTCAAATGAACCCCTCCTAGTTGTGGTCATTATCGACTTTTTTGTGACAAATAGTCTACGGACTATAGTCTACAAAGGGAATAAATGTTAATATTAATAAAAGCAATGGAGTTATCAGAAAAGTTGAAATACGCAAAAAAGCGGCTTTCGCAAATGGAAAAAATATTATCTAATAGGACCGAATAGAATGATAATTAAGGTGGCGGGATAAGTGGGGGTACTTCAAAAAGCAATAGAAGAAAAAAGAGAGCAAATGATAGCAAGTGCTAAAATATGGGGTATAAACTCAAAAATAACCATTCAATATAGTCAAGAGCTCGATCTGCTGTTAAATATCGCCCAGAATTCAGGTAACATATACTCACCAGATAAAATACATATTAGCACCGATCCTATATCTAAATCCCACAATATTAAGAGTGCCTATCATAAATCCAGACGTGACGATGATTATTGTATGTTCAAAACGAAAAAAACTGAATGACAGACTGCATTCTATTATTTTTTCAAAAAAAGGCTTTTATATCTTAAGATAACTAAAAACAAATGAACAGAAAAACGAAAAAGTCCTCCCCTACATAACATAGAAAGATGACTTTTCTTTTTTTAAAATTAAGTTTTCTATCACTTGTGGTACGGTTCTCCGTGACTATTCTAAGTACGGAGACCACACCTTTGAAACCGTCATCCTTTTTTCAATTTCCCCCGTATCACCCCAATAATAGCTGGCAGCACAGATACAAAAATAATGGCTAAGAGAACCGTTGAAAAGTTATCTTTAATAATAGGGATATTGCCAAAGAAATAGCCTAAGATCGTACAGATGCCCACCCATAAAGCAGCACCTGCCACATTATAAATCAGGAAATAACGGTAATTCATCCGGCTCGCCCCTGCAACAAAAGGAATAAATGTGCGAATAAACGGCATAAAACGGGCGATTACAATTGTTTTTCCTCCATGCTTATTAAAGAAATCTTCTGCCTTCTGCATTTTCTCTTGGTTAATCAATTTTCCCATAAAACTGCGATTTGAGATGGTTGTCCCTACTTTTCTGCCGATATGATAATTGACCGTATCCCCAATGACCGCAGCGGTAAAAAAGATAATGAGCAGTAATACAATGTTAAATGCTCCCATCGCAGCAAGAGCACCACTAGCAAATAATAAAGAATCACCTGGCAAGAATGGGAAAATCACAACTCCCGTTTCCACAAATACGATTAAAAATAAGATCCCATATGACCAACCGCCAAAATTTTTGATGATCTCCACTAGATGTTCATCAATATGCAGGATGAAATCAATGATATTTTGAATGAATGTCAAAGCTGTACCCACTTTCATTTTTATATACATTCTTACATTATTTCTTTCTAAAAGCCATTAACAATACTCTTTTCTCTCTTCGGCTTGTAAATTATATTAATCGTTTGCCAACTGCAGCGGTTAATGAACTGCCAGCGGCAAAAGTCATCTTCCTAATTGGCTTTCTAAAATTCTCATTACTTCTCTTTATTTACCGGATATTTCACCGCGTTCTTCTTCATTTTCTTAAAGGCTTCCTCTTCCAAATCGATATCCATTTCATGCGCTAACTGCAGAAGATAAATATATACATCTGCCATCTCTTCTTTAATATTCTGTTTGGATTCAGCGACCGCTTCTTCACTCGTTCTCCATTGAAAGTTTTCTAATAGTTCGTTCGCTTCTAGAGAGATAGAAATAGCCAAATCCTTTTCATTATAAGGACCCCATCCCCGCTCGTCTCTAAACTCTATTATTTTTTGCATTAATTCTTTCATTTCAAGCCCACCTAATTTGAATTCTATTTTTGCAAATATACTCTATTTTAACATCTGCTGTGATGTAATTAAATAGAAGCAGGCATCCTTAGTGGACACCTGCTTCACATATATAAAAATTAATTGGCAGTGAAGGCAATGTTGTGATCAGCCTCGAAACCGTCTTTCAAGCTCCTCCATCTCTCCAGCAGACAGTATTTTCTCTGCCATTGGAAACAGCACTTTTTCTTCTCTATCAAAGTGCTGGATTAAGGTTGCATATGCTTGGACAGCGTATACAGCAATCGCTTGGGCTTCATCTTCATCAATGGCTGGTCCAGCTTGTTCCGCTTCATTCAGAAAATCCTGTAAATGCTGTTCTGCCTTTTCATGCTCAAATTCCATTACTTCAATCGTTCTGTCATTTTCTCCAAGGTGGCTGGCCATCATTGGGAACAGCCAGTCATCCTCTTTTTTCGAATGTCCCTTCAGCTTCCTATTGAAGTCCTGAATCCGCTCGTGTAATCTCGCAAACTCTTGAATGACAGCAGGGCCTGATTCAAACTCTATTTCTTCTGTAATTTCATAGAAACGATTCATCTCTTCCCGGAGTGACACATGCTCGTCCTTTAATTGCTGCAGTGGCGCACTTAATATAATGTTAGTAGCCTCCATCCCCAATTCCCCCTCCATAGCATTTACCCATCATCAGTATTCGTTCATGATGGCGTCGGTTTCTTATTAAAAGAATACGCTAAAAGTACTGATAATTTCGTGACGATCATCACAAGAGAATAATGGCCGATTTTAAGTGCAAATACATCATATAGAGAATGCAAATGCTTTTACTAATTCTACGGCTGGGAGGAAAATTCCGATGAACTATAGGTATGTTATTTGCTGGTGTACACGTGTGTTTAATGAAAACCTGTTATGAATTTATTATGTTGAGTGGCAATAAAGTTGTTTTATTACAAATAAAGCCCTTTAATTTAAAGAACTCCCCCATCTTATTCCATAAGGGGCCCCTAATGTAGAGTAAAAGGTGAGCAATTTGGCTTGCTCCCTCCGTTACGTCATATGCTAATCTAAAATTAAATAATGTTGGGGGGAAGGCTTACATGGAAAATAAAGCACCTGCTTTTACAATTAGCGAGTTTGGAAGGCGAGCAAGGATAACAGTAAGAACATTGAGGTTTTATGAAGAAATAGAATTACTGATACCAACCCAGCAAAATAGCGCTGGTCATAGGCTGTACGGATTAGCAGAATTGGCGAAGCTGCAGCTAATTCAGTCATTAAAATTCTTAGGCTACTCTTTGCAGGAAATCAAAAGCTTAATTGGAAATGATACACCTGCTTTTGCACAACTGGAAAAGTCATTACCCTTGCAGCATAAACTCTTGACAGAAAAAAGAGACGAATTAAATCGGGCCATTGAGGCGCTGGAGCGTGTACAATTCATAATGAGAGAAGGAAAGCCAATCTCGTGGACGGTATTAATTTCATTGCTTTTCCAGATGGAACATGAACAGGACCAAAGAGAGTGGGCGAAAGAATATTTGTCAGATGAAATCGCTAATCAATTTTTTTCTCTTCCCAAAGAACTGCGGCAACAAATGGATATGGAAATGTTAGACTGGTTAGCGACAGTGAAAAATTTGATGAAGGAAGGCGTATCTCCACAGTCGCCTGAAGCCTTTGATGTTCTAGTGAAATTGACTGAGCTGGCAACAAAACACGTAGATAATAAAGAAGACCTTGCAGAACAACTTGAAAAAGCACAAGAATTAATGGAAGCAGAGGAAATTAATTTTCAGTTCCCAACCATTTTAACGCTAGAAGAAGAAACCTTTTTAAAAGAAATAGGGAAATCTATGGAAGCTTTATATAATGAAAATAAAGATCATGAGGAGTGAATAAAAGCAGAATCATTGATTTTCACTTTAATAATAACCTCTTATTCAATAATCAGTAGTAATTCTTGAATTAAGACAAGTGTGATGAAATTGAGACCTTAAAAAGTTAAACAACCTTGTTTTAACCCGTCCTAATATGTGGGACGGGTTTATGCGTGTTTCGGTATGAAAATTAAATCATTTTATTGTTATCTTACATTTTAAATGCTAAGGATTTGGAGTTTTTACAATTTACTTCAATCGATAATACCCCCTGCAAAATTCGGAGTTCTTCGGTTTCATAGCAATTAAAAACGAATTAATGATATCTGAGCCGGAAATCATAGCGTTTATCCAGCTCACAAATAGAAGGACTGACTTAAGATCTTCGGATAAAAAAAGCGATATAATGAGAGGCACGATGGATAGTGCAATGAAGGGCAGGCTCATAAAGATCCAAAATCTCGGATTGGATAGAATGGCATTTGTATGCAGCCAGAAAAAGATCCCCCTAAACGTTAAACTAATGTCCCCTTTTTTATTTACTACTATTATGTGAAGGGCTTCATGAATGATGAAGACTAAGATACCTATTAAAAAAAGCGCAAACATAGGGATACGAGGGAACCATCCTCCAACGAAATATGGAACCAGGAATATGATGACCTGGAGTAGATAAACAAATTTCATATAGTGCTTTCGAAACCAATCATTTTGTATAAAAGGGGTCCATTCTGACAAATCCAGCCTTACTTGTGGCAAGTGCCGGAACCACAATATCATACATTTTCACTCCTTCAATCAATCTATCTTAGTTCATTAACGATGGGAAAATACACTTGCCTTGGCAAATGATATCTAAAGCCGCATTATATTTGGAAAACTCTACCTCTTATCTATTCTTTTTCTATGGAAAAATAACCTCTTTATTTCTATTTTAAAATGTATATGTTCATTAGCCTTCGAAATCGATTGTTCATTTCCTATCCTGTTTTTTGACAGCTTCATAGATTACATATGTTATGATACTTGAAAGACATATATATTAGGTGATACTCGATGAATAAACAAAAGAAAAAATTCCAAGCACAACAGCTCGTTCCAGGTCAAAATGTCCAGATGATTTCTCCTCACACTTATGTCGCATATTTTTATGAATATCACTTAAAGATGGTTTCTAGAGAGAAAATGCCCAATCTACTTAAAGAAGTATTACAGCTAGACTTACTAAAACCTTTTCCCTATAGAGACACCTCTAAACTCCAAGCTGATTTTAAAGAACATTTCCTTGAAACCGACTGCATAAATGGGGACTTTAACACATACTGGATGAATATTTCAGGAAGTTTAAGTTATATTTTGAGAGGCACTCCAAAAAAAGTTCCCAAAAAACAGAAAGAGTGGCTAGGAAGATCCTTCTTTGATATCTTTAAACCGTTTCGATTTTTGGAACCGCACATTCATAACTATCCCGTATTGTATGAAGAGTATCGTACGCACGAAAAAGCACGGGTGGTTATCTTGTGTTATTTGTTTCTTGAAACGAGTGATAGGTAAAGTTAAATGTGTTGATCCACGGCGGATTGACACATTTTTTTTGTGGGTGGGTATGAGACTGAGGTCTGCGAATTTGCTTTCCGAGAGGTCGGTGAATTCAATGATTGGCAGACGTTATCTGCACCCGCAAAATCCCATTTCCAATTACTGCATATAATATACGTGCAGCTCTCCTATCATAGAGCTGCGAGATTAGTGCCAGGGTATTAGCCATACTGCACCGCTACAATTGAATATTGATTTTCCTTGATTTGAAAATAGACGGAAAAATTCCGTTTAAATGGGGAAATATCTATATTTCCTTAAAAATAAGGGGAGTTTTTCCGCTTATTGCACCCAAAATCATAGGATTTGGTCTGAAATAGAGCAAATAACCGGAAATTTTCCGCTTATTTCTGCTTTTTAAGCTCTTCTTTGCATATTAACCGGAATTTTTCCGCTTATACCGCTTCTTAAGCACCTCTTTTTACATTACCCGGAATTTCTACGCTTATTTCCTCTTCTTAAGCCGCCTCTTTTTACATTAACCAGTCAAGTCCTGAATTTTGTGTAAAAAGTGTCAACAATAAACTTCGACATAATCAAAACTATAATAAGTGGACTACACTATTTCGAATTTACATTGAGGGGCGGGCATGATAGCCTGGAGGGCAAGCCAGGGGTTGTTAAACTCCTGGCTTCCTGGCTTTACATCATGCCCGCGGAGGCTCAATGTCAATTCGAAATTAGGCCGTCCAACATACCTAAAACAACTTATCATCTAATTTCTTTGGTATGGAGTATTCCCTACCTTTATTTTTTTGTTTGCTTGTTGTTCTGCAATATCCATTAAAAGTGCCCCTATTAATCTAAACGCTGACTGTGTATTGGGAAAAATCCTTATAACTTGTTCCCTTCTCCTAACCTCTTGATTTAATCGTTCCAATGAATTTGTACAGTGAATATAAAGGTGATATTTCGAAGGTTCGTTTAAGTATTGAATGGCATCTTCGAAGCCATCTTCTAACGTCGATATTGCCTTATCTAGTTTTGGATTTTCTGCAAAATGCTTCACAAATTCCTCTTTAAATTCTCTAGCATCCTCAATTGTTACAGCGTCAAATATTCTCTTTAAGCCAATTTTTACGTCATCCATGTCTTTTTTTGGCAAATGATTAAAGATATTACGTTTAAAATGCACGGAGCAGCGTTGCCAAGTAGTCCCCACAAATTCTTCGGTAATAGCCTTTTTTAAGCCCTTATGTGCGTCAGATATGATTAGTTTAGGTGATTGAAGACCACGAGATTGTAAGTACTGAAAAAATCTTTGCCAAGCCTCATAGCTCTCAGCGTGATCTACTTTTAAACCCAGGATTTCTCGACCATTTTGTTCATTAATGGCGGTT
>NZ_LT904902.1:921963-1109400 GCF_900199725.1 Cytobacillus massiliigabonensis
GAAATTTTCCGCTTATTTCTGCTTTTTAAGCTCTTCTTTGCATATTAACCGGAATTTTTCCGCTTATACCGCTTCTTAAGCACCTCTTTTTACATTACCCGGAATTTCTACGCTTATTTCCTCTTCTTAAGCCGCCTCTTTTTACATTAACCAGTCAAGTCCTGAATTTTGTGTAAAAAGTGTCAACAATAAACTTCGACATAATCAAAACTATAATAAGTGGACTACACTATTTCGAATTTACATTGAGGGGCGGGCATGATAGCCTGGAGGGCAAGCCAGGGGTTGTTAAACTCCTGGCTTCCTGGCTTTACATCATGCCCGCGGAGGCTCAATGTCAATTCGAAATTAGGCCGTCCAACATACCTAAAACAACTTATCATCTAATTTCTTTGGTATGGAGTATTCCCTACCTTTATTTTTTTGTTTGCTTGTTGTTCTGCAATATCCATTAAAAGTGCCCCTATTAATCTAAACGCTGACTGTGTATTGGGAAAAATCCTTATAACTTGTTCCCTTCTCCTAACCTCTTGATTTAATCGTTCCAATGAATTTGTACAGTGAATATAAAGGTGATATTTCGAAGGTTCGTTTAAGTATTGAATGGCATCTTCGAAGCCATCTTCTAACGTCGATATTGCCTTATCTAGTTTTGGATTTTCTGCAAAATGCTTCACAAATTCCTCTTTAAATTCTCTAGCATCCTCAATTGTTACAGCGTCAAATATTCTCTTTAAGCCAATTTTTACGTCATCCATGTCTTTTTTTGGCAAATGATTAAAGATATTACGTTTAAAATGCACGGAGCAGCGTTGCCAAGTAGTCCCCACAAATTCTTCGGTAATAGCCTTTTTTAAGCCCTTATGTGCGTCAGATATGATTAGTTTAGGTGATTGAAGACCACGAGATTGTAAGTACTGAAAAAATCTTTGCCAAGCCTCATAGCTCTCAGCGTGATCTACTTTTAAACCCAGGATTTCTCGACCATTTTGTTCATTAATGGCGGTTGCAATATAAACTGCCTTAGATACAACACGGTTATGTTCCCTTACTTTAATATACATGGCATCTGCAAACATGTAGGGATAATACATTGTATTTAGGGGCCTATTTGTCCACGTGTTAACAATGGGATCTAACTTTTCTGTTAGTGAAGAAACAAAAGACTTTGAAACGCTCACTCCACATAATTGTTGAATAATATTTTTGACCTTCCGAGTAGATACCCCATTCACAACCATCTCAAGCATGGAAAGGACAAAAGCTTGGTCACACCGGGAATATCTTTCAAAAACGGATGGTGAAAATTCCCCATTACGTGTACGAGGTACCTTTAAGGTTATTTTACCAATATTCAAAAGTAGACCACGTTCATAATAACCATTCCGAGAGTCCTGCCGGTCAGGAGTACGTTCGTAAGCTCCAGCTTGTAAATAATCATCACGTTCTTTTTCCATCACTGTATTTAACACTAGAACTACAGAGGCTTTCATAACGGCGCCTAAATCAGAATTCATAACGGCGTCTTTTAAATCTTCAATATTTAGGTTAAACTGAATTTGAGTCAAAATAAGTTCCTCCTCATTGTTTTCGTCGCTGTTAACATTGTAGACAAGAGGAATTATTTTGACTCCTTTTCTTTTTACACAATTATATGGGCTTAATCCATTAACCGGAATTTCTACGCTTATTTCCTCTTCTTAAGCTGCCTTTTTGCACTTTAACCGGAATTTCTACGCTTATTCAGCTTCTTAAGCCGCCTCTTTTCACATTAGCCGGAATTTCTACGCTTATTAATACTCGGGCCTACACACAAATCAACCATGCCTTTAATAAAAAATGCGATTACATGATTCTATAACCGCACCCTTCAGCTTAATAGAAGTCCTTTTATTGATACAAATATTGAAAATAAAAAAACAGCAAGTAGAAGCCAGCCTACTCCTTTTTGTCCTTTTTGAAGCTCCTCTATCCCCATAACGAGCATGGTGAGACCCAAAAATAGAAGCATAATATCCGCAAACTTGTAATCTTCCGTAAAAACTCCATAGGAAGCAAATAAAAAAGTTATTACGGTAAACACATAACGAAGAACTTTCAGCAAATGATCATTTCCTTTCTGCTTAAAACCACAACTGGTAGATCTCATGAAAATTCCATTATTTAATTCACAATCTTCTCTTCTTCTCTCGCTTTTATAGACTTTACGATCGCTTCACATTTTTTGATTGCCCACATGTAATGATCGGAAGTGTTTGCTGCAAAGTAACTGTATAAATGACTAGTTTTTGTCCATTTATAGTATTTTTTTGTCATGATTTCTTCATTGGTATGTGATTGAATGAGTGCCATCACTCTTTCATGGCTTAGCTTCAATTTTTTTATCGCTTGATTGAAGGTTACATCCTGATAGTTTGCCCAAATTTGCTGGTTCAATAGATTAATAGTTCGCCATTTATAACCAGGTGCAGGAATAATAGGGGTATCTCCATCCATCCCTTCCCTATACCACCTCTCAAGCATGGCATGCCATTCATACAGATGCATCAAGACATCGCGAAAATTCTTATCTCTTTCTTGTGTTTCAATAGAGATATCCCTTTTTCTGATAGGAATGGATTCAATGATTTCAAGCAGAGCTTTAAAATTATTGTTGCTATTCAGTAATAGATTTTCCTTTTCACTTTTTGCTATCATGAGCGTTTCCTCCTCTTCTACGGTAGCACTCTGAATGGCACAGAGGCAGATTAAATTAGATGATTTAATTGCTTTTTACTCTTCGCCCCTAAGTGGGCTGGCCGCAGGAATCCACTGGCCCTAATATGTTCGCCATTCAATCGTTTAAATCCTCTATTTGTTTCATGTCTTTTGTTTCAATTAGTTAGAGTCTAATTGAATAAGCATAAAAGCTAGTATAAAGGGTACTATACCTCTATACACATGAATGAGGTGACGAAAACATGATAAAACAAGAAGAAATGGAAACATTAAGAGAGTTAATCAAAGAAGTAGATACGGCCATGCTGACGACGGTAACGGAAGAAGGGCTTGTTTCTCGTCCGATGAAAACACAAGAAGTGGAGTTTGATGGGGACTTATGGTTTTTCACGAAAAAAGAGACTAGTAAATATGAAGAAATTCTGCATGATCAAGATGTGAATGTGGCTTATGCTGGTAAATCCTATGTTTCCGTCCGTGGAAGAGCGGAAATCGTTGAAGATTTAGCCAAGAAAAAGGAATTGTGGAGCAAAGCATATGAGGCAATCATGCAAACCTCTTATGATGACCCGAACGTTGTCTTAATCAAGGTAAAAGCGGAAGCAGCCGAATATTGGGATACCGGTAATTTTACGAAGAAAATTGCCTTTCTCTATAAACGCATGACAGGGCAAAGTGCTGAATCGAATGATGGGAATGAAACGGTTGAATTGAATCATTAACAGCAATAATGGGTTGTCTAGGTATAGGGCAATCCATTTTTCTATGTTGAGTCGTGTTAACCATTTGTACCTATATTTAATACGTGTACGAAGTGTTTTCATTATTTCATTTGTTCTACACTTTTTTCCACGATTTCCACCATATCATCTTCAGCCCCAAGAGTAAATTTAAATAGACTTCCGCCGCCAGCGCCAATGGCTGAAATAAAAATAGTACTCTTATCCCCAACGACAGTAAGGCTCAAGCTAGCTCTATTGCCATTTCGCATAAAATATTTATCATACACTCTCACAGCTATTTTAGTAGATCCAATCGTATAATTGCTTTCATCCACTAAATTCATGCTAATCCCACTAATGACAATATCGTTTTCCAAATGCGTAACCACTTCCTCAAATTCACCAATTAATGTGTTTTCATACTTCGCCATGATGTCATCCCTCCTTGCTAATTATTTTGCTAATAAGTGCGTTTACCAAATAAATAGGAATGCAGCATTAGAATCCAGCGGGACCGTCTCCACTATTCCAATCACTCCCCACTTTCCCTTTGTTTATACTAGGATCAATGCTCTTGGCATTCTTATCATTTCTTCTTTTCTTCCTTCTGTACTCAATCCATAAAGAAAACAACAAAATTCCCGCTATTATGATGAACCACCACATATAATCCCCCCTCTCTTTATTATACGTTTAACTTATCATAAAGTTTTAATTTTCAGTTACTTCAATTAAGGAAACCTACGCTTGTTTAAGCAAAAAACTGATTCAACACCTAAATATTTTTTTCAGAAAAAAAGCTATTCTCCTATGGAAGAATAGCTGTCATTAAGTGAGAATAGAATTACCATTCTGCAGCCCGTTATTTAATAATAAATTCTCCATTCGATATTGTCCTGCAACCATTGCAAGAAGCTACTGCCTTGTTCCACACTCGCAGACCAATCATTCATATCCTCACAATAGTCTTAAGATAGAATCACGGGCAACCATGCAACTACCTATTTGTACGAACTGCCAACAAGCTTTTTAAGCTGTCATCAATAAACTGATTATCGGGACTGTTGATTCCGCGACCGGCAAAATGGCCCCAAATCGACTTGATCGGATTAAATTCAGCATTAGGTATAAGCTTCGCCTCGTATTCGTTATCGTCCGCCGTGCAGAAGAGATCCGTGCTCCCTGGCATGACGCAGGCAAGCGATTTAATGCTTTTGAGCGCCTCATCGAAATCTCCGTTATAGGCAGGATTTGCACTAATATCTGCATGTTGGCCTGTCCATAACATAGCGAGGACATTGTGCGGATCCATCTTCATAAAGCTATCTTCCCAGACGCCAACCCCAAATTCTGCCAATGATTCAAATCCCATTTCACGATAAAGTTCCTCTCTGTAAAAGGCCTGCGATACACCCCATCCCGCATACACACGTCCAACAGCGCGCATGTCTGCAGATGTCAATTCATTTAGTTTACTTGAATCGAAGCCAATTGCAGCCATGAGGGCAGCTTTCATTCCGTCGAGGACTACATACGTTTGCGGCCAAGTCTTTGCACCTCCGCAGAAAGGGGCAATTCGTTCCACCATGTCGGGATAACTTGCTCCCCATTGGAAAGATTGAACGCCTCCCATTGACCATCCAACTACGAGTGCAATTTTTTGAATGCCGAATTTTTCGGTCACCAGCCGATATTGGAATGTAACGTTGTCATAAATGGTTACCTGTGGAAAATTAGCCTTGTCGAATGGAGCAGGTGTATTACTAGGAGACGAAGATAATCCGTTTCCAAGCAGATTTGGAACGATAATAAAATATTTACTCGGATCAAGTGCCATGCCGTTTCCAATCAGCCATTCATTTTGAACATGCTGGTCGCCAAAAGCAGTTGGATAGACAATGACATTATCTTTCTTTTCATTCAATTTCCCATAAGTTTTATAAGCAAGAAAAGCATTCGGCAACGTCACTCCTGACT
The DNA here is from genome assembly GCF_900199725.1 of Cytobacillus massiliigabonensis. Taxonomy (GTDB): domain Bacteria; phylum Bacillota; class Bacilli; order Bacillales; family Cytobacillaceae; genus Cytobacillus; species Cytobacillus massiliigabonensis. The sequence continues at coordinate 927,381 of NZ_LT904902.1, forward strand.
GCAATGTTACGTCTCCTAAGTCAAAAATTTCATAATCCATTGTTCGTATCTCTCCCCTCAAAATAAAACACAGACATTAAGAATGTATTTCTTGTTGTTAGTATAAAGCCGTGTTACTCTCAATAAAAGTGAACAAAATTCAAGTTAGTATTCAATATTATTGAAAGTACAAGGGGGAATTGCTGGTGGAACTGCGCCAACTGATTACATTCCGCACGGTTGCTTCAACTTTAAATTTCACCCGGGCTGCGGAAGTGCTGAACTATGTCCCCTCCAATGTCACGATGCAAATAAAAGCATTGGAGGATGAGCTTGGTGTTCGTCTCTTTGACCGTTTAGGCAAGCAGCTCGTCCTTACAGCTGCGGGTAAGCGCTTTTTAACTCATATCCAAATCATCCTAGACAAATTGGACGAAGCTCGCAGTACCGTTCATGACAACGAAAATCTTAGCGGCACTCTGACGATCAGTGCCAACGAGGTTCTTTGCGCGTATCGCCTTCCAGTTGTCTTTAAGCGATTTCGCTCCCTCCATCCAGGCGTTCGTCTGATCTTCCGCTCTGTTCCAAATCAGGAACTCAAGCAAACGCTCTTTGATGGAACTGCGGATGTCGTCTTTATGCTGGACGAAACCATTCTTTCAACGAGACTTGCTGTAGAACCGTTGCTGGAAGAAACGTTCCGCTTGTTTGCAGCTCCTGACCATCCACTTGCGAAACTGCCTGTACTGAAGCAGGATGATTTTCACGGAGAAGTATTCCTGGTTAATGAAACAGGCTGTCCCTATCGAACCATGTTTGACCGGTCATTTGAGAAAAAGGGCATTGATAGCCTGACTTATTTAGAGTTTCAAAATGCCGAAGCCATTAAACAATGTGCCATTTCAGGAATCGGTATTGCCTTCCTTCCTGAGGTCACAGTGGAAGCCGAGGTTGAACGGGGGGATCTTGTTGCCCTTCCATGGCAGCTTTCGGACTTGCACGTATATACTCATATGGCATGGCATAAAGAAAAGTGGCTTTCACCAATCATATTATCTTTCTTAGAAGCAGCGAGAGAAGTTCTAGCTGTTGAGGAGGAAATTAAAACGGTTTAGCTTATTTAATAAAAAGGCATTGGAATTTCTTATATTCTCAAAACGAAAGAGGCTGGTCTAAAAGAAAGAATGCCTGAATAAGTTAGGTCCATCGATTTATTTCGATTCGTTGTCACTTAACTAAAATTACCGGAGCCATGGGTGTTATTTAGTACAGTTTAATCTATACTTACGCATTTACAGTAGCCAATGGGCTCTATTGGGTACTGTTAGAACTAAGCTTGCACAATTTCGGGAGCCAATGGGCCCTATTGGGTACTGTTAGAACTAAACTTGCACAATTTCGGGAGCCAATGAGACCTATTGGGTTCTGCTAGAACTAAACTTATACATTTACGGGAGCCAATGAGACCTATTGGGTACTGTTAGAACTAAGCTTATACAATTTCGGGAGCCAATGGGCCCTATTGGGTACTGTTAGAACTAAACTTATACATTTACGGTTGCCAATGAGACCTATTGGGTACTGTTAGAACTAAACTAATCCATTTACGGGAGCCAATGAAACCTATTGAGTATTGTTAGAACTAAACTTACACCATTTACGGGAGCCAATGAAACCTATTGGGTACTATTAGAACTAAGCTTACACAATTTCGGGAGCCAATGAGACCTAAGTTCAGTTTGAAATATAATCAAATAAGGGGCTGTCCAATAGTCTGAAAATAGACTTATAGGACAGCCTCTCCTTATTTAGTTTATTCTTTAATTTGCTCAAGATAATATAATAATTCTCCATTATCCCTTTCTACTATTAGTATTCCTCCTCTTCCAGTATGTGTACCATACAAGGCTGTTCCTTTTGCTAATTTATTTGCTGTAAAGTTTCCCCATAACATGGAAGTGTTTCTCTGTCTTTTTATCTCCCCCATTTTTTGTCCCTTTTGAAGATTTCTCTTTTTTTCTTCGAACCATTCAAGCTCTGTCGCATTAGAGTAGATACGTCCGCCATATTTGATGATATCCCTATCTTCATCAATTTTTAGAACATCACTGCTAATTAGTACATATCCGCCAATCAACAAAATGCCAAGTGAAAGTAAAAAAACGAGGAATTTTTTCATAACCGACCTCCTTTACTTAAAGGCAGCTAAAAATGAAATATGCGGTTTAATTAATCTCAAAGCGCATTTAACTTGCATTCTTCACAATCCTATACAAATTCATCCCAAGTAATGATTTCAACATCATTAATTTCGACATCTCCAATACTTAATACATGTGGAATGTAAGGAAACAGTCCAAATCTATTCCCTTTTCTGCTTTCACTTTTGTAATATTCAACTGTAGCTGAGGGCAATCCTGTAAGTTCTTTATAGTCTTCAATAGCTAGTAATTCAATTTCGTTCTCGTCAATAGGGTCGGCTGGTCCTCTGTATCTCTCTTGAGAGTATAGGTAGATCACATTTTTATTGTTTTTTAATTTTTCAATTGGAATTTTATAAAAGAATTGTTTATCTTTCGTTTTAATTTCTAAAGATGTGAGCGCTTTGTATACAAAATGAGGATGTAAGGGCAGAAAGTGTAACACATCATTCCATAAACAATTTAGTTTTGGCACCTGTTTTCTGAGCAGTCTAGGTCTCTCCGGATGATCAAAATATTTTTCTGTGTATTTCTCATACAGCTGAGCATATGTATTCTTCAAAGAATTCAAGGGGATCAATTTGTCCCCCTTCATCTCGCTTGGCACCATGTGATAGACATATTGCTGCACCAAACACACCTCCGATTTTAAGTGAGTTCAATCTTTAGTTTCCTGCGCCTGCAGCACAAAAGGCGACTGCTATTCTTTAGCACTGATAACGTTTGAGCTATCAACGATTACATCGATAAAATTAAAGAAATATCATACAAAAAACTTAGTTTTCCACAGACTTTTTTGACGCTGCTTTTACGATAAGGAAATGAGGATTGGTCATGAGATAGTCATATGCTGATTCCTTCACTGCTTTCATCTTTTCTTGCGGTTGGGGTTCAATCAGCTGCTTGAGATTGAAATATTCGGTGGTTTCATTGACGATGCTTTGCAAGGGTCTCCTGTAAAAACTGACATCGATGGTCATATTCGGTTTGTTCCAGGTTTCTGATAAGACTTGGGTTTCAAAGTAATCTTCACAATGGAACAGCGTATAGTCCATAAATGGATGATGAACAGAAAATACAAAGGTCCCGCCTGCTTTTAGAATGCGATGGAATTCTTGAAGGTGTGAGTCCAATCCTTTAGATAATGAAGCGTCAGTGAGCTCATAATGACATCAAAGGAATCATCCTTAAATGGCAAGGTTTCTTGAAGGTCCTGACAAAGAAAGCCTGCTGCTCCCCCTAATCGATGCTTCGCTGCTTTCACCATTTCGGGACTTACGTCTATCCCCGTGACAACTGCCCCTTGATGCAATAATTGAGAGGAATACCATCCAGCTGCACATCCCGCATCAAGTATCTTTTTCCCCTTTAATTTAGACGGCAAAGCTGCCATCATAGCTGGGCGTTCATAATAGGCATTATAGGGACTCCCTTCATCCACATCGTATCGATAGGTATTGGCTAACTTATTATAAATCTCTCTAGCAGAATCCTTCATTTCATTCCCTCCTTTAATAATACGTTCACTTTTTTCATGAAAAGTCCTCTTTTATTCTATTAAACAGGTATTTGCATGATAAAAATTTTAGGTAATCTCCACCTAAATATTTTATCGTTTGAAATATTCGTACGACTGTACTAAAATTAAAACATGAGTAAAAAAAATAAACCAACTAACCAAAAAGAAATGTCGTTCATTGAAAAAGCCCGCAGATCTCAAATTGTGAAATGTGCGATTGAAACGATCGCAGAAGTAGGTTACGCTCAAGCATCATTAGGACAAATTGCAAAACGTGCAAATATCAGTAAGGGGGTCATTTCTTATCACTTTGCAAATAAAGAGGAATTATTGGAGCTAATAGCTATCGAATACTATCTAGCTTGGCATTCTTATCTTGCTCCAAGAATAGAAGCGCAAACATCTCCTAAAGAAATGCTTCGGGTGTATATTGAATCCAACCTTGCATTTGTAGATGAAAATCGGCAGCATGTGATCGCTGTTATAGAAACGGTTTCTAATAAGAGAACGGCTGATGGGAAATTTCAGTTTGCAGAAGAGCATGATGAAGCTATTTTACTTCCCATTGAAAATATTCTTACCCTAGGGATGCAAGAAGGAGTTTTCCGGGAATTTACCAGACCAGCAGCAAGGGTGATGGCGTTAACAATAAGACATGCCATTGACGGGTTTACCTTGGAATTAATGAGAAAGCCTCATTTAGATGTTCAAGAATATGCTAGAGAACTAGTTACAATCTTCGATAAATCAACTAAAAAGTAATGTGCCGCATAGGGGGATACCAATGATTTACTATGAGATACTTTGCTATAGCTGTAAAAGAAAATTCAAAGTATACGAAGGTTCACTGAAATATAAACAATTTAAGGAAGGAAGGAGCAGGATTTTTTGCTGCGAAGATTGCAGCCTTAAAATACGCCTTGATGCCATTAAAAATTTCTTCAGATAGTGTTTTGGGTCTGCCTTTCTATTAAATTGTGAAATACTTTCGTACAAATAGGTCTGTAAATATTACGTCGTTAAAACGATGTTAATTAGTTTGACATTGTCCTTAGCATTTTTCTCCCCATCAACCGAACTCGCTAATAGGAGCAATGACTTTTTTCTGTTTAAATGAGCGGTCTGATTAATTAAACAAGCCATGATGTACGGCGTCGCAGTGAAATTAGGCAGACCGACATTTACATACATGGCTGTGAGCAGATGCTCATGAATGTTTATTGTTACTTTTAAAGGAAACTTGATCCGCTGAAATAATAAAGTCAATTAATCCCATCTTGCTATTTTGAAGCAAGACGTGAAACTCGTATTTGTCATACACTTTATAGACTTCCTCATACAGCCACCATGAATCTTCCAATAAATCATCTTGTTTGATAATCGTACAATTTTCAAAGGTGACTTCATTTATATTTGTAAAACCACCTGAAGGATCAAGAAGCAATGTTACGGACTTCCCATCCTGAACTGATTTGATAATCGTACAATCATGAAAGCCAAAGTTCTCAACAATTACGCTATCAAACGCAAGGGAGGCTTCTTTAAAATACCTTCTATACTCCTCACTTGTGGCAGCTACAGCCTTTTCATTGTTCTCACAAAATTTAGTTACCGCGTTTATAACCGAACGAGTTGCTTTATTTAAAGCAAACACCCTTATATCGGCAATCTCTTTTACGATCGTTTCTGGTAAGTCCTTTTTTAAACATGCTTGATTAAATAGGAAAGACTCATGAAATTGTTCTATTTCATGCTCTCTATTAAAAGGTGTATTTTCGCTATGATCCTCTCTATTTCCTTTTTCAGCGGTTTCCATTATAGAAGCAACTTCTTCTTGAAAATTAAGCCAACGAATCAATTCGGTATTGTAAAGCTGTTGAAAATATTCTTCTGAAAATGTTTCAGCTTGCTTTTCTTCCTCTAAAGGCAGATGGAAGCTTGTCTTTTGACACAGTTCATACCATTCTTTAGTAAAATACTTCATTTATTCTCCTCGCCTCTCTATATAGTAATAAGAGTAGTCTTTTCATTCACAAAATAAGCTACCTATTACTTTAAGTACATTTATCATCATCTTACTAGATCATATAAAAAAGCAGTCCGATTTGTTTATAAATCGGCTGCCTTATTTTATTTATACATAATAATTAGAATATCCTCTTTCTCCATAGTGCCAATCCGATCCAAATAACTAGAATTAATGCGATGATCAATGTAAGAATCCAAGAGAATGAATCTTTATCATCAATTGGCAAGGCAACATTCATACCAAAGAAACTAAATACAAGTGTTGGAAGAGTTAAAAAAACAGTAAACAAGGTAAGAGTTTTCATAGTTTTATTCAATTCATTAGATATAAGCGAAGAATACGACCCCGTTATACTGTTCAAAATTCTTGTATATAATTCTGTGGTCTCGATTCCTTGATTATTTTCAATTTTTACATCCTCTAGAAGATCTTTGTCCTCTTCATATAACTTGACGGAATTGGTACGAAATAGTTTAGTTATAACACCTGCATTAGCTTTTAATGATGTGAGAAAATAAACCAAACTTTTTTCGATTTCCATTAGGTCATAAAGTTGTTTGCTTGTTAATGAATCACGCAAATTACTCTCTATTTTAAGACGTTGTTTGTTAAGCAGTTTTAATTTTTCTATATACTGCGTTGAAATTGACAATAATATTTCTAATGCCAAACGAATCTTCATTGAGGTATTAACATTTTTCTTAATTAAATTTTCTAAGAAGTTTGTGGTTTGGTTACAAACCGTAACAATAAAATCCGTTCCTAAGATAATTCCAATAGGAATGGTAATATATGAATCAAATTGATGGTTATTCACATCAATAGTTGGAAAATCACTAATAATTAATGTACAATTTGTCTCTTCATCATATTGAATTCGAGCACTTTCTTCTAAATCTAACGGATCTTCTAAAAACTCAATTGGGATATTACAAAGTTGTGATACCTTTTTAAGTTCATCATTTGAAGGAGTGGAAAGATTTATCCAGTAACCCTTTCCAAATTGTTCAATCTCATTTGTTTTTCCAGCAGCATCCGTTTTATAGATTTTCAACATGGGTTTCTCATCCTTTCGATTTACCTGATAACAGGGATCGCTGCTAAATCGAAAATATCCACGTTACGCTAACATGTAAAATAGGAATTTCTTAAATTCTCCTGTCCTGCATAAGTTGATAATTACAAACTAAAGCAGGGGGAACATGTTGGGAATACCGTAAGATTTGCAGTATCTCTGTACAGAATATTGATACAAGTTATATATAATCGACACCTCTCACTACTACTATCCAATGTAATTGTTCCCCCCTTTCAAAAATAAAAAAACCTCTAGATAGATTCCTAGAGGGTTAGATAAGCGTACATAAAAAAGCACTTAAACTTCTCCCCCACAGTAGAGCTTTGGCACTATACAACGTAAAGGAAAAATCCTTAGCTACCTTAAGAAAAGCCTTAATTCGGCAGTTCCTGTTCTACCCATTGGCATCTTTCGATGTTTCCGGGCAGTAGCCTATGTTTGTATAGGAGCCTCACCTAACGAGGAATTATTATTAACATTGACATATTACACTTACCTCTTAGATTAGTCAATAATATATTTCCAGTCCGTAAAAGCTTAGGCTAACTTTGATCATTTGTTTAATAATTAAAAATAGCCCTAAGTTTGTTACCATAAATTATAATATCCGAGGTTCAGTTATGTTTGATTAATCGCCTTTGGTAAAATGGGAATTAAAATAGAAGCCCCCGTTCCCGTAACTGAATGAGCATTATTATATATTATTTCTCCAGAACATTTATCACTTGCTCAATCCCTAGCAAAATCAAATTCAAGCCGAACTCAAACGCCTTGTCGGTGCCCGTCAGGAAAGTCCCGCAGCTTGAATGCCGTGTTATTTGACGCCCGACTTCTTCGAGATCCTTTCACACTGCTATTCTGTTACAATTTTACCTTCAGTAATATATTTTCAGTAAAGGCTTTTTATAAAACGTCACTTACTTAGTTGTTACCGAGTTGTTCCGCTAAACCGATTAGAAGTCCTTCGATTCCACGAATGTAGCAGAGCCGATACGAGTCCTCGTACTGAACCACTTCGCCAACGAGCTGAGCACCATACTTAGTGAGTCTGGATACAAGTTCGTCAATGTTCTCAACGGTGAACATGACACGTAGATAACCGAGGGCATTTACTGGAGCATTCCGGTGATCTGATATAGTAGGTGGGGTGAGAAATCGCGAAAGTTCAAGTCGGCTATGGCCGTCTGGGGTAACCATCATAGCAATCTCTACGCTTTGAGAACCCAATCCGGTTACGCGACCAGCCCATTCACCTTCGACAGTGGTGCGCCCTTCGAGTTTCAAGCCAATCTCCTCAAAGAACGAGATTGCGTCATCAAGAGATTCTACAACGATGCCGACATTATCCATTCTTAGTAATTTGTTTTTTCCATAGTTTTATCTCCTTATATGTAAATATTTATTCTCTGATCCTCTCCATCATTATTCTATTAAAAAATTTCAAAATCCTTCCTATCAAAAAACACCTTGTCACAGTACAGGAAAATGTGAAATTGGGTTATCTCGTATTTGTTAACGAACAACACTTCGTAAACCCTCAGCTATTGGAATATTCACGAACCGTATTTCGTTAATGCTCTTATAGTTACAAAAATTCGTTACCTCAGTTGCTATTCGATAAAATAACTTTGCCTTCCCCACAAAATATTCCTTCCCTGTACTCCATTAATGGCCAGATTGTGGAATAGAATGGTCAACAACTTTATTGTGAATTAATCAACCTTTTGTCATTTAGCTATAAAAAGATAATAATGTTATATAATTTAAAAGCCAAACAAGCATAACCCCGTTCAAAATTTAATACGGGGTTAAATTTATATTTATTAAATTTCTGATGTAAGATACGTTACTAAATAATGAAATAATAAAGTCGTTAAAAATTTCAGGGTTATTCAACAATCGCGCCCGATTGTGGAATATCGTTATTGAACTAAAGCACCCAATAGTTGAAGTACATTACGTTACAATTTTAATCTATCTATATCGAGTTTCTCTATTGATAAGTTAAAAAGTGGCTGAGAATTAATTTCTACCATTTGCTGTGTATCTTTATTAATTACAATAAATAATTTAATTGAATACTCTTTTTAGCCCTAAAAAGGTTTTACTTAATTTAAATAGACAGTGATTAACTTATTCTGTTTTCATATTTATAAATAAGTAAGGTGTTCCTCTTTCAGTTGGAGAATTAAGCCTATTAATAATAAGATTATCATATAATAAACATCCCAATATTATGCAAATAATCAAATTTTTGCTTTTTCTTCTTCAACTAACCTCACCCGTTAGTGTAAGTACATTCCTTCACAAACATAATTGTAGCTTTGAAATAAAGTTGTACTGTTTATAAAAAAGATGTACCGTTTTAAAGAAAGTCATACTGTTTATAAAAAAGTTGAGGCGGAATTATCTACACTTCAGTTTATCTTATTGAATTAACCGGGCAGGTTAGTTAAACAACAATATTATTAAATAGAGGATTTTTAGCTTTCGTAAAGAAAGTATAGTTAATAAGAATTGGGGGATGAAAAAATTTGAACGGGCAGTTAAAAAAAGGAAATCATCATTGTAAAAAAGAAATAAATAGCTTGTGAGAATGAAAATTATCTGGTTGGCTTGAGGACTAAGGAGTAGAGTTTATTGAAAGGTGTGATAGTGTTGAAAAGATTATCTAAACATGCTTTACAAGCCTCAATTAACTGGATTCAAGAAAATGGTCGTCAGTTAGAACAAGCTTTATTACAGTATTCTTTTTTAGATGGTTCAGAAACATCTGTGTTAGAAGCTCTGGCAGAGTATCAAAATGAAGATGGAGGTTTTGGACATGGGTTAGAAGCAGACTTTCGATTACCTAATTCATCGCCATTAGCTACTACTGTTGCTATGCAGCACTTGCTTCATTTTGACCAGAATAAGCAAGCCGATGAAATGATTACAAAGGCAATACACTATTTAGAAAATACATTTGATAAAAAACGAGGCGGCTGGTATGCCGTACCAAAAGAAGTGAATCACTATCCACACGCCTTTTGGTGGACAGTCCAGGAAGATGGCATGTCCTTGATCGACCATCATTGGGGAAATCCAAGCGCCGAAATCATTGGTTACTTATCTCACTATAAATCCAAAGTGAAAAAATTAAACGTGGATAAATTACTAGATCAAGCGTTAAATTATTTACTCCAATTAAAAAATTTCGAGTCTGAGCATGAAATATACTGTTACCTTCGTATGTTTAAGTTATTACCTGAACTTCGAACAAAAGATGTGAATCAGCATCTTCAACGAGCTGTCCAAACTCTTGTTCAATTCGATCGAACAAAGTGGAAGGAATACGTACCTTTTCCACTGAAATTTGTTCATGCTCCGTTTTCGGAAACCTTTAAAATCCCATCTGAAGAAATTAATAAAAATCTAGATTACTTTATTGAGCAGTTAGAAACAGACGGAAAAATGAGTCCAAATTGGAAATGGAATGATTATTTGGAAGTATGGGAACAAGCAAAAGTAGAATGGATCGGGGTACTAACACTTGACACTTTACATACCTTAAAACGTTTTGATCGAATAGAAAGTTAAAGAATAAAGCAATCTCTTTTTCTAAATTAATTTGAATTAAGGTATTCAGCCATCGGGCGCTTTAATGGAAGAAGGATCAAAGGAATGATCAAACTTTTTTACAAAGAGTAATTCAATTGAATATATTTAATAGCGTATTTTGATTAAACTTTTTTTAAAACACGCTCTTTCTTTTTGTTCGTTTATCAAGGTTATTAGTATTGATTTGACCAAACTTTATTATAAAGCAACAATAATTGGATTTTGACTTAAATAATTTATGCCTTTTTGTTTAGTGTTACTCAACAATCTGGCCCTTAAACACAAAAAGAGCCTCTCCTTATTCAAGGAAAGCGCCCTATAACGGTAGATAGTTCTAGAAAGTCCATACAGTATAGGTATTCAAGAATTGCCCCCGTTTTGTTAAAGAATTGAAGCTTTCACTTCACTTATATGGTAATGTAATTTCAATTGTATTTGTAGGTTTGTCAGATTTTTGAAGCCATTGTTTTATCGCTTCATTACTATTAGGTTCAATATTTGCGACAGTCAAACTTATTTTTTTATTAGTTAACCAGACTATATTTGTTATAGACCAATTATAATAACTAAAATACTCATGATTTGCAGTTGGAATTCTGGATTGTGAGTTTGACTTAAGATTAATTACAACAATTCTTTGTTTTGTTTTATCGGCATTTGAAAGTAAAAACATCACATTCTCATTATCAGGAGAATACATTAATTCGCTAGTTATCGTTCCTTCTCCTAACGGAGTCATTATCTGCATTTTCTCATTTACAATCATAAAAGCACTTGCACAGGCTGTTCTACCACAATCAAATGTAACGATAAATGATTTATTTAATGTAGTTTCATTCTTAACATCTATATACCTCAATGTAGAAAGAACGTCTTCTTGTTCTACATATTTATTCTCCAATACATAATTTAAAAAACTACTAAACATTTTTACTGGAAGTTCAATTGTTTCTCTATTCGATTTCCCTTTGAATTCATTTGATTTTAACCAATAATTAATAAATACATCTTGAACAATATCTTCTGCAGAATTCCACTCTTTCACATAAAGATAGCTAAGCTGAAGTAAGTAATCGTTGTATTCATTTATTATTGCTTGAAACTCGGATTCCTCTATTTGACCCATAAATATCCCCCCTGTATCTCTAATTGTTAGACGAGTCAAAAATCGAAATAGTCAAATTTGACTTGCATTAAAAATTTTATTAAAAAATATCCGGATTCTGTAATCACAAAAAAAGCGATTTCTACAATCGCCCTTGTAAATTAAAGGTGAAAAAGTTCTTTTATAAATTGCATAATTCAATTTTAATATATAAGTATTTTATATTTCTCTTTCAACTTATACGCTAGATCACAAACAAAAAAAGATCGCCCCAGCAATCTCATCCTCAAACTCTTGCCCACGATAGTTTAGTTACAATCTCACACAAATACCATATTATTTATTTCATAATCGTTCAATTTTTCAAAATTCTCCCTCCATTAAATGGCCCGATTACTGAAAAAGACACAATTCCTCTTCAAGAATTTCCCCCCTTTTGTTGAAGATTGCAATTATATAAATATCACTGGGGTTTGGATTTAAATTCCTTGCCAATCGAGACATATCAAACCCAAAAAGTGGGGGAAATTGTGGGGTACATCTCATTATTTATCCACCACCAGCTGATAGAAAAAAGACTTCTATTCTATTATATCCACTTGTGTACCGTATTTATCAAAGCCTGATGTTCCTATATTCCATGTCCTATTCTTCCAAAAAAACAAGGTGAACCAATAATTAGAAACTTTCGCATGGTCTAAGCTGACTTCTAATGCTTCATTCAACTACTTGAAGTACCATACTTATGCTTACGTATCTTGCATCTAATATAAAATTCATCTTGAACAAATTGTATAATTATTCCATAATTAGGTGAGGACATAAAACTCAAAGCATCTCAGAACTTAATCCTCTAATACGTTTAAAGGAGTGATGGTGTTGGTTAAGAACAAACAAATCGAGAAGCAAGTGAGAGGTTTATATTTTTAGTTGAATAAAACCTCTCATAAGCTCATGGGAGGCAAACGGATATGATGTACTCAAAAAACATGATTCAAGGAATTGAACTCACCAGCGAAAACTTTTATAAAGCAGCAGGTCTTTTTGAAGAGTTGAAGCATCATTTATCAATTAAAGGTGTTATTAATGGTACTGTACCAGGCAGGGTTTTTCTCTCTAATGACTGTTCATCAGCGCTGTTAACAAGCCCTCAAGGCATTTTTCTTGGAGGTAGTACAGAGAACAACGGATTTTTCGAAGAAGCCAATAATTTAGTCAAAGAGGAGCTGTTGCCTGAGCTTGCCTCGAATGGAGAGTTAGACTATGTACTGTTTTATCCCACAGATGGAAAATGGGATGGTATTCTCCAGATCGTTATGAAGGATTTATTGCCTATGAGAAGTGGGCGAATGATCTTTAATCACAATTTGAGCAGTATAGACGTTCCTGCTGATAATAGTATTGTCCCGATAAATGGCAATTTATTGCAACGTCAAGATGTAATAGGACTTAGTGAAGTAATAAGTGAAATTCTAGAGAACTGGCCTTCAATAGAAGCATACGAGGATAAAGGCTTCGGTTGTGTTGCTATGCAAGATACGGATCAGGGTCCGACCATCATTAGCTGGTGCCTAACAGATTGGGTAGTTGATGATGAGTGTGAAATCGGTATTGAAACTGATGAAAGATATCAAGGTAACGGATGGGCACGAAAAACAGCATTGGGTACACTCACGCTCGCAAAACAGAGGGGTATCAGAAACGTTGGTTGGCAGTGCTGGTCAAACAACATAGCTTCTCAGCGAACAGCTCTATCTGTTGGTTTCAAACCACTTGCGGATTTCCCTGTTCTGTTTGGATGGAATCATCCTTTAAACAACCTCCTTGTAAACGGAAACCATTATATGCGTGGTGATCGTAAGTATGACGTTGAGAAAGATTATGCCCGCGCGGCTTGGAGTTATGCACAAGCACTTGATGAAGGCTGGGACTGGAATGGAGATATGGCATTATATTGGAATGCAGCCTGTATGTTTTATTTGACCGGCGAAATGGAAAAAGCGAAACATTATTACAAAAAGGCTATGGAAATGGGATGGAGAGATATCCATCAGCCACATTATCATGAATATGTCTATAGAGAAGAGGATAGCGAACAGATCGCACGCATACTTTCAGATTCACTTAAGAATAGTACTGCAAATACTTCCTTATTCACTTAGATTCTATAACCTTAATAAACATATAGCCGCCAAAACTTTAGCGTCTTTTATGAACCCATTTTCTTAATAAAGCTAACGCCCCAGGTAATTCAGTTGAACTACATTCGTAAGGGATCAGATTCCTTCGACTTTTTGCAGTTAATTTAAGTTAATGGGTCAGGTCTTAACAATTGAAATTATGAAAGAGGCTGCACCTGAAATTTGATTTTCCACATTTTTCAGGACAACCTCTTTTTACTGCTTTCATTGAAATATCCTGTCTATTATTTCAACAATCTGGCCGGATAACCAAAAAAGACATGCCTTGTTATATGCATGTCTTGATTTCAAAAATATTTACTTCTAAATACCTTTTTATCCAAATAAAACAACGAGTATTAAAGTACACTTCCCTTTCCTTATCACCTTTCCCATGTACAATGACTGAATTCGTAGAGAAATTAATATCATCACGATTTAATTTTACAACTTCCCCAATACGGCAGCCGGTCGAATACATAAACTCAAACAGCGCATTCTCCATCATTGTTCAAGGAGAGTCATTTCTATACGCAAGTTATTCAATAATCGCAGACAATTAATATTTAACCTTCCATGAAAAACCTTGAAACAAAAAAAAAGGACACTCCCTTTACTCAGGAAAAGCGCCCTTTAATGGAATAACTTATTAAAATCTCCTCGATCCTAAAACCTACTTAAGTCTAGTTAAACTAACGCCCCCTTTAGTTTAAGTACAATCCTTCACAAGTTTTTTTACTCATTTTTCACTTCATTAGGGTACTTATTCATGAAGACAGCTCCGCCAGCAACTAATTGTTTTGTTTCAACATCATATACCGCACATCTTCCCCTGAACTCTTTTTCTGTATCTTTAAAAGAATAGAAAAAATATACCTGTCTATCTGGACTGACTGCCTGATTCATTTCTATATCTGGAAAGGCAGTAAGAAGACCATCTCCATCCCAAATTAGATAATTAAGTTTTTTCACCTCATGAAACTGTACCTTTTTTCTGAAATTTACTGATGCATCGGGAATGTCTTTAAAAAGAATGTCATCCATACTTCCATATTTATTCTTATGCTTCTTAAAAAACTCATAGTGTTTTCTGTAAGACTCTTGATGCACAGGATAATTTAGGTTTCTTAATGCTTGATAAAATTCATCTTCGGTTTCATCAAAAACTTTGTCCTTATTTGCGGGATAAAGATATTCAGCATTATCTAATGGAGTAGTTTGTGAATAAACAGGATTTCCTGATAACACAAAAAGACTACAAAAAAATAACTTATACAAACTAATGAAGAATAGCTTTTTCATTAAGGTTACTCCCTTTTTAAGAGTAATATCCCCCAATGTTTTTAAACTATTCTGCCCCGTTAGTTTCCACCTAAAAAAAAGCACAAGCTGATTTTCATTTGGAAATCGGCTTGTACTATGCATTCGAAATTGATAATCGCCAATAATTAGCTTGAATTCTTTCCACTATTAGCACTCGATTGCTAAACAACCACAGTTTGTCACTTCCAATTCTCTTTTATAAACAAAAAGAATAGTGACTATAGTAATTCCCTCTAAACAAATGCTTGTATTGAAACAGAAGCAATTGTCTAAACCTCTCTAGAATATTTTAATGGGATTAAATCACCAATTTTTATTTTCACATTTTCACCATCAACATTTAAAATAATAAAGCAATCCGGAGCATAGTCCGAGATTAACTCTCGGCACATACCACATGGGCTGACAATCTTTAATTCTCTTTCCTGTTCGTCAGAATATGGGTGCCTTACAGCAACTATTGCATCAAAATCTTTTTCACCGTCTGATATCGCTTTACCAATTGCGATTGCCTCTGCACATACTGTGACACGCCCAACATAAGCCTCAATATGTACTGCGGAAACTATATTTCCAGATTTTGTTCTTAACGCAGCACCAACATGGTGTCTATCATCCTCATATAGTTGAGTAATCTTAGATTTAGCTTCTTCAATTATTTCATAATCTATTAAAGTTAATGGATAGGTTTTCATATTCACTCCTCTTTCTTTTGCATTTACATCCAATTTATCTTAACATAAATATCCAATTTCCTTTAGATAGGATATTCCGCAAAATGACCCTTTTCATGAAGAAAAGACGCTTTCCTTATTTTAGAAAGCGCCCTTTAATGGAATAACTATAAGAAGTTCTCAAACTTAAAATCACTTAATTTTTTCCATTAACCATCTTTTCACAAACTTGGTTTATTTCAGGAATGGTGAACCTCGTTTGTTCAATAAGACGATAAAAAACAGCCATCCTTCTTTAATCACAGGAAATAATATTAAACCAGTTTATACATAAGGATGTCATCTACATATAAGTCCTCATTAAACTTTACTTCTTTAATTTTACGTCCTTCCTCAACAAATCCCATAGATTTGTACAACTCTATTGCCCGTTGATTTGTGGACAAAACTCCTAAACTTACTTTCTCAATCAAAGGATTTTGTTCAGCCCAGTCTAACAATTCTTTAATTAGGAGCTTGCCAATGCCTTGGTTACGATACTCTTTCTTGACCATTGCGGTAAAAGAACCAGTATGAGAAAGTCTTTTGGTATTCTTTGAACGAAAGACGATTAAACCAACAACTTTTCCCTTGATTTCAGCAACAAATAGGGTGTCTCTTTGATTTTCTAATATTTTCTGAATCCAGCTTTTTAGCTGCTCTGTGGATTCATCAAACTCTTCAATTACCGAGACCATAAATTCGCTTTCTGAAAGAACCTCCCTTTCAAGTTCTAACAGGGTTTCTGCGTCGCTTGTATTTCCTATCCTTATAGAAACCTCAATATTACTTTTTAGCATCTATATTCTCCTTCGCCATTGCTTTTTATTTAAATTCAACTTGTAGACAATAATTACCTTCTTTCTCTAACGCCAATTATTCCTTTCCACAGCCCTAAGCACCTTAATAGAAGCTGAAAGCTAACTTTCATTTAGTTCACTGATAAATCCTATCATTAATTAAATAACCAGGGAAAGTAAAATAAGCGGAAAATATCCGGTTATTTACTGAATAAAGCACGTTTCGGGATAAATAAGGGGAGTTTTTCCGCTTATACAAAGCAAAACCCCCCATTTACAGGTTTTTCTACTCAATAAGGGTAATTTCTCCGTCTATTATGGATTTTTTCAATACTTTTTACTAAATAAGCGGAATTCTTCCGTCTATTTCATCAGATTGTATGTTTAACCTGCTCCCCCAACCTTAGGGAGAGGCATTTGACTAAACACCTCATTTACTTCCCCACTATTTATGCTAAATTTACATCCTCAACAATCTGGTCCGTTTGTTGAATAACGCTAAGTACGATAGTTCCACAAAACTGCTGTGTTAGATAAAAATTAAAGAGCCCTTCCGGCTGGAAGAGCATTTAAATTCTCTTTTATAAAATGAAAAAGATTGATCAAAACACTTACAAACAAACGATCACTAACTCATAAAATGCTTTCCATTATTAATCTTTGTATCTCCCTTTCCATACAATACTTTCTTTGGGTTTATAATAATGAGCAGAACAGCTGCTGCTAAATATAAAAATGCATTATACATGATTAAATCGACTAAGTTTTCGTTAATTATGCCAATAAAAAAATTAAAGGAATGGTGGATGACAATGGAGATGATTAAATTCTGATTTAAGTTATAAAATGCGGCCATGATGATTGTAGTGGATAGGATTGAAATCATAAAGAATAGAATATATTTGATTAAATCAATGCCCGTATACCCTGTAGTAAACCATATGGGTAAATGCCACATCCCCCACCAAAACCCTAAGATTATCGCAGCTTGTAATGGCGAATATTTTTTTTGAAGCTCCATTTGAGCGAATCCTCTCCACCCTAGTTCTTCTCCTAGCGGACCTGACAGAAGCGTTTTGAAAAAGAAATAGATGAGCATACCCCATGAAGTTTTAGTAAAAATAGAGTCCACTTCACTATGATTAGATACGAAAAATAAAATCAGCAAAAAGATGAAGACTTGAATCATACTTACCGTAAGAAGCACAGAAAATTTAAGTTTATTCTTGAATTTATCTTTTACAAATTGTATAAAACTCTGCCCCGGATAAATTTTCTTAAATAACACTGCAAAAGCAAAGGTTGAGGACCAAGCAGATAGACAGAGCATGATATCAAAGACCCATGCAGGCAATCCTAACATTTTTATGGCTCCGACAAGAAGAAAAAGCGGCAAAAAAATGAAATTGGTTAGCAAAATAAAGCTTGCTACTGGTTTATTTAGTTTTTTTTCCCTATTCAAGTAAAATCCCCCCGATTCAAACTAAGTATTTCGTGAATATCATTACACTCATATTTACGAATAACTTCAGCTTATACCTAGGGGTTACTCACAGGTCAATAGATGTCTGCATTATTTTATCCCGCATTAACAAACAGTAAGACTCCCACTGACTGATTAACATTTCACTTTATAGGTGCATACATTTCTAAAAATACACGTTCGAGTCCATCTTCATAAGTAGTAAGTAATAGATTTATATAAACTACCCCCAAAAGCTCATATCCATTTTCTATTGCTGCTTTTCTTAAACTAGCCTCCACGTGATCATCAATATTTTTACCGCCAGTTGACCATCTTCCATTTTCAATAACGGTATACATACATTTTTGATGAGAGACAATTTCACGTTCAATTTCGCTATGATAGTCTTCTGCGTTTCTTACAATAATAAACTTATCTTCTAGAACACCTTGATCATTAAATCTTATGACTCTTCTTAAAGAGGTTAGATTAACAGCTTTTTTCAAGCTGTCCGTGTTCTCTTTAAGAGCTTCATATTCATCGAACGCATGGAAGTGCCCTATTTCTCCTTTTATTTCTAAAGGCTCCATTTCTTTTATTGTGTATTCTCCTAAGAATTGTTTAATTTTATCGCAGCCTTCTTTTACGATCTGAAGCTTTTTTAAAAGTAGCTTTTTATATTCTATTTCTTCTAAAACCTCTAGTTCTTTCTCTTCTAAAAATGATTTTATTCCCTCTACACTCTTGCTTTTTCTTATTTCCTGGATTTTTTTTATTTCAATATCCATCTCTCTATAGAAATTTACTGCAGCTATATCATATATATCAAAACGATTATATTTTCTATACCCATTCTCAATATCTTGCTTAGGCTTTACTAATTCCTTTTCTTCATAAAACTTTAAGGTATCTCTAGAAACACCTAGAAATTTAGCTACTTGACCAATTGTGTACATTTTACACTCCTTTACCATTGCTACATATTCTTAATGATGCTTCATATTATCTGTACGCAGATATATGTTTTATTATAATATCTAAGTTAGGCCTCAGAAAGGTAACAACAAACAAAATTAGAAGATTTGCCGCCCCTATAATAAGGTTTTTAAAAGATTTATTAGTTAGGATGAATATCTATGATAAATTCCAATAAATTTGTATATCCAGCATTTATACAACAGGAAGAGGAAGGAATGTTTTGTGTTTATTTCCCTACTCTTTTTCCTGAACACGGGTGGGACTTTCCTTTATCACAAGGAACATCCAAACGTATAGCCATAAAGAATGCACAAAAGGATTTAGCTTATTCTTTGGCAGGATTCTTATATGATAATGAAGACCTTCCCGAACCTATCCCTATTCAAAGCAATCATCTATCTAAAGGGATGGAATTAATCGAAGTAGAAACATCGTTTGAACCGTATGAAGCCGAAATAAAGGAACATTTAAAAGGCCGTCATTGGCATATTTGTTATTATGTCGAAGAAATGGGTGAATGTATAGAAGCCATTGGGTTTAAAAATGACCAAGGAATGTGGGACATTTTTTATGAAGATTATCCAGAGGAAGAGGAACATCCTGATGATCATTTACTTTTTACCGTCAAATTTCGAACAGAAGCTGAGGAGAAATTTTATCAATATGTTGAAGAAATAATACTAAAGCGAAAAAAAGATAGAAAATAAGCCAATCCCTATTTAACAAACGGATACTTTCTTAAAAATATTGTTATTTATGAAAGGGATATTTGCGATGACAGCTTATTATTTTATTGCTACATTAATGCCTATACAAAATAATTATCCATTTCTTTGCAGCTACTGTTCAATTTAGTTAGTAATATTACGCCAAAAAACGCTCAGAAAAAATCTGAGCATTTTTTCTTGCCGTTAAAAGAAGCAATGATTTTTTTATGTAAAAAATACATGGCTGTTAGCAGATGCTCACGAATGTGTTTTGTTACTATTAAAGGAAACTTAAGCCGCTGAAGAATCAATTAAATGGATAAGTGTTTAAGTTATTTTTATCTATTAAAATTTATAATACCAAAATATTGCAACTTCATTAGCAGTCGGAAAGTTTGAATACAGCATCGTATCAACTGCGCCGATAACAAAGTTATTTTTGGCATAAAAACGGCAAGCGGAAACATTAATATCTTGTGTTTCAAGCATAAGGCCACAAAGGTTATTCTCCTTTGCCCATTCAATCGCTTTATTTAATAATGCTGTCCCCACTCCCTTTTTTCGATAGTCTTTAGCAACAGCAATATCTTCTATAAAGGCATATCCATTCCAGCTAGAACGTATTCTAATCTGACCAATACAGGCATTTTCATTATAAAAGAAATAAACGGCCTTCCCTTCTTCTTCAATATAGCTCTCATCCATTTCTTCATCTTCATATTTCTTGAAATATGGCTCCGAAAAGACCTCCTCTGTATATTCCCAAACATTGTTTTCATATGTAGGCATGATTCTCCCAGTAACCATGAAACCTTCATTCGATTGATTAAAATCATTCATATTTGATTTTGTCATTTTAATAATCATGGGTATCCCCTTTTCTCGAAAAATAGATATAATCTCTCGTAAAGCATGGCTATGAAAATATTAAACAAAAGTTACTGTCATTTATTCAATTGCTCTGCTGTACAATAAATTCAACGAAAATAGGAGTGAATCCTTCCTAACTTTAAAAAGGGTATAATCAAAAAACGTCTAATCCCATATGTACCAAGGGGTAAGACATTAAAGCGAATTATTTAACCACTACATTGAATTTTACGCACAATTGTACAAAGGTTGGAATCGGAAACTAGGACAAACCCTCTTTAAACTAATAAAACCTGTGAAATTTTTACGGGGAGTAACACTTCACAGGCTTTGATTCTTTTTACCTTTAGTTTCATATAGCTTGTTAGCATACCCGCTGGGGCGGTTCAATGTGCTTCTTCGAATGGTGAAGGAATGATAGTGTTTTACTCACTTTGTACGGTAGATAGGGAAATGTGAATAGGACCAGCGAAATCGGATGATTCTGTCCCTTTCGGATTATGAAGACGGAACAAAAAAGCATCGCCCGATTCCGATGTCCACACGATATAATCGCTGATGCCTTCCTTTCCGGATGCTTGAAGATAGAGATCCGCGAAACCAAGAGGATGTTCGATCAACTCGCCGCTAAAATTGGACACATCACCGATTTGATGTAACTCTTCCTTACCCGCTGCTTCAAGTTGAGCCAAATCATAATCGGATGTCAGTGCTTCAATATCAACGTAATACCCCGGGTTGCCACTTAATGATAGGCGGCCCGCAGTTGGGTCAAATGTAAATTTCTCAAAGACATACAAAGAAAACCCTTCCCCCTGATGCAGAGTCGCCTCCAGTGACTGATTGCCCTTAGATGTTAGCAATTCGAAGCTTTCAACTGCTGGTCGAGTTTCTAGAGCGGTTGGCTTCTGCCCTGATGAAGAAGGCGATACCGATTCAGCTTCTGAGGTTTCCTTTTTCGTTGTATCGGAAGGCTTTGTTTCTCCCATACAAGCCGTAAGCATGAAAACTATGCCTAGTACCAGTATCCTTTTCCAAATCGCATATAGGCTTCTCAATTTAATCGCTCCTTTCAATAAGGATACTCTTATTCTGAAGTGTATTTATTCACACGTAACCTCCTTGAATGGTTAGACGGATATATGGAAAATAAGTTACTCATTCGTTCCGTAAAATGGCCCAATTGTTGAATCGTATGTTTAGGGTTACTGTTAGGAAAGTAAAATGATCCATTATTCTCACCCAGCTTAAACTTGTTTTATTTTGGAAATTTGTTACCATAAAAAGCATGGAGGTATCATTAATATGAAAAAAATTCTATACCTAGGTTTTACTTTTGTTGTTGTTGGTGCCATTTGGTTTTGGGGAAATAGTCAACTGTCTAAAGATCCAATTGTTTTTACTGCAGCTGACGAAGATCTACAAGATAATGGAACTATCTCTGATGGAATCCATAACACATCAATGTTTTTAAGTATGTTGTTAGAAGATTCGTCTGATTTTTCAGAAATACATGGGCTTGAGACACTAAAAGAATATTCAAAGGGTGCCGTACAACTAGCTGAAAAAAGAAATGCTGACAAATCCATTAAAGAGAAACTAATCCAAACTGAGCAACTAATCCATGAAGCTGAGGTAAACAAAAATATTACCAAACTTCAAGAAGCAAATGAAATCTTAAAGAAATTAGACATAGAATTTAACAAAGATGTCCTTTGAATAGTGGAGCTTGAACCATTAAATTTAAATTAGATGATACTTTTGAAAGAAAAAGTTAAACTGCTGTTCGTATGTAAGTCGGCTGCTAAATAGCGTTAGTTAGAAAAACCAGCATGGATATCTTGAAAAGGCAGCATTAACCCTTCTCAGATTAACGCTGCCTGTTTGTTGAATAAGTTTCATATTTTTAGCACCCAGCTCAAGATTTTCATTCATAGACTTATTCTAAATATACTTTATCCCCATCACTTACCTTACCGCTAGCTTCAACCTTCGCCCAAATTCCAAATGATGCATTGTGGTTATTCACCAAGTTTTTAAGCACGCTATTATCCTGTTTTAGTTCTTCTTGAGCATTGTTTACCATCACGCATCTTTCGAGCGGTGCAACAACTCTAAGGATCACTTCAGGTCCGACTCGGATTCGTCTGTCCACCCAATTTTTTTCAAGAGCTCCAGTTAGTTCCGTATCAATCAGAAAATTGGCTCGAAAACGCCGTGTGTCTACTGGCTCTCCTACTTCCTTACTCAATATCTGTAACGAAGAGGTGGTAATTATACTAATTGGACCCTCATCAAAATGAGAGATAGATTCTTCCTTTGCCAAAGTTACTTGATCTCCGAGCAGCTTAGACAATGCCTCATTGACCGCAGCATCGTCGCTCCGATAATCTGTTCCATCAGGCATCGTTAGAACGAGGGTATTCCCCTCATATCTTGCTTTATAGTTAAATAGACCGTCCATTTGCTGAAAGCGACGGGTAGTTTTCCCACTGCCAAATTTTCCACTTGTATTTTTTATTGCCCATAGACGGTCTCCTAAGAGACCTCTCTTATCAATTGAAACGGATGATAAAGTTTCTCCTAAAATTGATTTTACAGGAAACCGGCGGATTTCCTTAATGGTCCCTACAAATTCATGATTATTAACCAACGTTTAACCCCCAAATTTTAACTAACCTTATCTACCTATCAAAATTTGCATGGTTTGAATAAGCAGCAATGAAAGTAATCAATAGTAATAAAATCGTTAAATTGATGAAATGTCCCATTTAAACATTCCACAAATTAGTGCCACCTGGAATCCTGTAAAACTGCCCTTTTGACTCCCCAAAAAGCAATTTCAATATTGAAGTATCGCGTACGATTATTGAACAGTTATAAAAATAAGTTTAAGAGAACTGTGCTAACATATATAAAACTCATTCCTAAAAAGGCATAAGAAAATGATGCAATCCCTTTAGGTAATTTGCCATAAAAATATATCAATGCCAATCCTATTATCATATGAACAAGTAAAAAAAGGGTTAAGGTCATTTTTTCACCTCTTAGCTCATTTAACTTTTTTCTGAACTGAAAATAATAAACCTATTCTTTAATTTGGTCCTTAAACAAAATTAAAGGTAATCTTTATTTCAGAAAAGCCACCTATAATGGAATAAGTAATACTTGATCTTAATCTAAGAATTAATTATTTTTCTTCACTGAAGCTACTCATTTCTTTATGATTTAAATACTTGAATTTCATACGAAATACCTTTTATTTGGAGTTCGTTTGTCTTAGAAGCTACTAAACTTTCTAACTCAGTTTTTAAATCTTCACTAGATCGTTCACTGTCCTTAGAAATAGATATTTTAAGCACTGGTTTTGGTTCAATAGAAGGATAATGCACTTGAACATCCGTATAATTTTTTTCTTTTATGTAATTAAAAACAGTGTTTTCAATCAGAGACATAGCATGCTCTATCTCTAACTCTTGTTGACTTTTTTTAAAAACTTCAACGTTGTAATATATCAAATCATATTTATCAATATTTTCATTTAAATAGTCCCGTAATTCTTGTTCACTTTTCGTTTCATCCATTCCAATCCAAATCGTAGGGTCAGTATCACCTATTTGAAAGCTAAATAAACCAAATTTATCCCAAGCAGATTCTAAGACAGATGCAATACGGTTGGCTCGTGCCTCTTTGTCATTGCTAGCAGTTACATCTTCCTTATTAGGATGAATAATAAATATTAAAGCACCAATAACAGCTATCACTAATACAGAAATTAACTTTTTCACCTTTCCCCCTCCCTTATGACCCACTTTACCAAATAAACCCAGTTACTACAACAATGCTGCCAGTTAGCTTAAAAACATTTCTACGCACCCTTCTTTAAATATTTTTATATTATGATATCATAGGTGATTTTAATGAATAAAAAACAAAAAGAATACAATCATAACATCTCGTTCAAAATGTCTATATGAACTCTCCTCACTTAATCTCTTTCCCAAACTAAAATACCGCTATCATCTGCAATGACAAAATAATTGCCGCTATATGAAAATCCATAGCCATACAAAAAGCCTCGATAAATGCGAACGCAATTTTCATTGTGCCCATCAACAAAACAGTCCTCAAATGCTGGCTGGTAGATGATGTCTTCACATGGGAAAAGAGGAGATACTCTGCGTAAGCGATCCCCGGATTTACTGCCGATTGGCAGAAGACTGCCTCCATATTTGCCTGCTAATTTAATCGTTTTATCTTTTAAAACGTCAAATCCTTCACAAATTAACAACGTTTCATCTAAGTGAAAGTCTTCTGAATAATCACGGGCAATCTTTTCTGCTTTTGATAGATCGATAATTCCTCTGCCATTCGAGGATACGACCAAGCATAAATCAGATGATTCATCAAACCCAAAATATTCAAGTCCGCCAACATTAAAGCTTCCCTTATAGCTCCAGCCAGCTGGACTTATAGCATATGGTATTTTTTCTAATATGTTTATGATTTTATTTCTATGTTTCTCAAACGCTTCACTTTTAAAGTAATCCATTTGTGCCCTCCACTCATACATTATTTTATTTATCATAGCAAAATTGCTTCTATCTATCATTCCAGCTAGCACCTGCTTAATCGTGGAATATATTCTAGGAAGTTATCCATTTTGAAAACTAGATTTGTATAAGCATTTTTTCTTCCATTTTCACAGAAAACATTCATGAGCGTCATCTCACACCCAAGCATGTAAATGTCGGTCTGCTTAATTTCACTGCGCTGGTTATTACTCCGTACATAAAGGCTTGTTCAATGAATCAGACCGACAATTTATTTCAAAAAAAGGTTGCAAAATAGGCGATACATATTTTATATTAGAGTTTATGATTTTTTTAACACTCCTAAAATCATAGTCAAAATTAAGTCATCAGGAATTTTAGGAAGGATGTAGTTTAGATGAAGATGTATCTCTATCCCCTGCTAGTCATTATTGCAGCTAGCAGTTTTGGAATTGTTTCTACCATTATTAAATTAGCAATGGGCAGTGGTTTTTCAGTGTCTGAGGCCGTTACGAGTCAATTTTTTGTCGGTTTTTGTATTGCCGTAATTATTTTCTTACTTACAAACAGAGCAAAATTTAGCTTTAATGGGGTTAAAATACTGATTTGTGCAGGGATTTTAACGGGGTTAACCAATATTTTATATGGGCATTCGTTGAACTTTTTGCCTGCTTCTTTAGCAGTTGTCCTGCTGTTTCAATTCACATGGATTGGCATGCTGATTTCTTGTATCTCCAAACGGCAATTGCCAAGCAGAATTGAAGCCATCTCCTTACTCGTATTGGTCGCAGGAACGATCCCAGCAGCTGGGCTGATCGATGTTGATTTATCTCAAATCCCATTTCAGGGATGGCTATGGGGGTTAGCAGCCGCTCTTAGTTATTCCTTCTTTTTATTTGTGAACGGAAAAGCAACGGCAAGTATGTCCGCCTCTAACCGTTTAGTGTGGGTTTCATTCTCTGCTTTTATGATTACAGCCGCTTTTCAATCTCCGGAAATTATCTGGAACGGTACGCTATTTAACGAAGGACTTTGGATGTATGGATTAGCATTAGGGTTATTTGGCATGATCATCCCTGTTTTCTTATTTACAATTGCCGTTCCTAAAGTAGGATTAGGGATGTCATCCATATTGAGTGCCTTTGAATTGCCTATCGCGGTAATGGCATCCGTGATCTTATTAAGCGAAACGGTTACACCATTGCAAATTGCAGGGATTGTCACGATTATTCTCGGTACGTGTCTACCTACATTGGCAAATAAAAATGGACTGTTGCGAAAAAATAAAATGACAAAACAAACGGTGTTAGGCGAACGAGTTAGTTGATACAAAAGGGACGGTTCTAGTGCTTCATGGAAGTAATAGAACCGCCCTTTTTTACATTAAGTGCTTAGGTTTTTTTATATACTTATCCCATTTGAATTAGTAAGATTTTGTAAATTAGTAGAGCTAAGATTTTAAGAAGCAACTTTCTTTTTCCACTGTTTAACTACAAAAATTTGATCATCCTCACAATAAACATAGAATTTCATGTTTCTTTTACGATCCTTTACATGAATGATAAATGGAATAATAGTAGTATCTGGGTATAAAAATAGCTTTTCATCCCCCGGGAAAATATGGTTCCTATCTAAGAAAAGAGCTTGATTGAAATAATCAGTAAATCTAATTTTTTCTTCTCCTTCTATGTACGTTCCATTAAATATTATTGAAACATCTTTAGCATCTAGTTTCGGATGAAGGGCAAATTTACTTAAAAGCCAATTTACAACTGCACTTGGAGGACTTGTTAACATCTTCAACGTAATTCCAAGAATTATAATAACAAAAACAGTCCATGTCATCTCTGTCCACTCCTTGGGTAATTTCTGGACCTTATTTTATAAATAAGCAAGTATTATTCTAGTTATCCACTTCTCAATCATATATAAAATTTTATTTTTTGGACCATCCAATCCATTACTTTTTTAACCGTCCATTTACCAAAAAATGAAGGAGAATCTAATTCATCATTTATTGCTTTTTAAGATATAAAAGACTTATATATTTCTCCAATAATCCCTTGCAATTGATGAACACCTAATTCTGCATTTGTCATAATTACTGCACCTTTTTCAGCATATGGATACGCTACCAACATACATTGAAAACCTACTCCCCAGCCTAGAGATGTAATTTCTAATTCTTTTTGAAAGCCTTCTAAAAATACACCTAATCCAGTCCAGCTTTTTCCTCCTTGTGGAGTAATCATTTCTTTAGCGATCCTATTTGAAATCCCAATTTTACTTGCTCCTTTTAGGGCATTCATTAGCTCTAGGATTAATGCGGCTAAATCTAATGAAGTCGTCCATAATCCTGAAGCTGCTGGATAAGGGTAGATCGGATATTTCCCATCGACCCATTCACCATTTTTGTTATGACCACAAGAAATTTCCTTTTTACTTATCTCTACCATTGTTGTATTCAAATAGCTATTTTCCATTCCTAATGGTTTAAATATAAACTCACTTACCACTTGATAAAATGGCTTTTTCATCACATCTTCAATAAGTTGTTGAATAAGACAATAGCCTGCATCCGAGTAGTGGAATTCACTCCCTGGCTCGTACTGTACTTCAATAGGAACCTTACAATAGGGGGTTTTTCCCTCTAGCAATTCAAACATTGAAGGAATACCTATGTCTGAAACTAGTTCAAAAAAGCTACCTTTAGGGTCCTTGATTCCAGCTTGATGACTAAGCAAGTTCCTTAAAGTAACTTTTTTATTTTGCGTAAATTCATTCTCAGATACTTTCCACGTTACAAGTCTATCATTTACATTTTCATCTAAATCAAGAAGTCCTTCCTCTATCAGCTTTAACGCCAGCATTCCAGTTAAAAATTTACTAATCGAACACGCACTAAAAATAGAATTTTCATTTACTTTTCTATTGCTGCTAACCTCGAGTAAACCATAATTTTCTGTTCCGCTAATTTGACCATTTTCAATCAGCACCATACTTAAACCTGGCACTTTATAATGTTTCATTCGTTCTTCAATGTTCATATTTTTCATATTATTCTCCTAGTTAACGTTATAATAACATCGTAACACGAATATATGTTCTGTTGTATTTATTTGTAAAAATTTTCACTTCCCTATCTAAAAATTGATAATCATAGATTTTCAGTGTTATTCCAAATAATAAGTTTGATTATTTGCTTGTATGAACAAGCAAAAGTTCACAAGAAGGAGATTTTTATTTCATCACGAATTAAACCCCTAAAGCTAAAATTTGGAGGTAATCAATGAACCCTATTTTAAATCAAATTGGTACTGTATTCATTCCTGTAAGAAACATTGAGAAAGCTCGTAACTGGTATTGTGACATATTAGGGTTACCAGCAGATGGGGAGATATTATTTGGTCATTTGTATATAATCCCTATGAACGGAACGGGAATTGTATTAGACAGCAAGATTTATTCAGAGGACCATATTTTCAAGACTCCCCCTTTTCATTTGAACACTGCCAATATAGAACAAGCATATGAACATATGAAGAGTAAGAATGTCGAATTAACAACTGAAATTGAGCATAATCAATGGTTTAATTTCAAAGACCCTGATGGGAACCATTTAATGGTTTGCCAATGTTAACCCTGTTGTATTAACGATAAACATTCATTACGTATCGAGCCATTTCTTTTTTTATGTAGGCTTTGTTAAAACTGAATGTGGATTTTGCTATGTTTGAAAAATAACCGGAAAAATTCCGTTTAAATTGGGAAATATCGATATTTCCTTGAAAATAAGGGGAATTTTTCCGGTTATCGTATCCAAATCACAGAATTTTGTCTGAAATAGAGGAATTAACCGGAATTTTTCCGCTTATATCTGCTTCTTGAGCCCCTTTTTATAAATTAGCCGGAAATTTTCCGCTTATGGATCTCTTACATAAAATGAAAAAACAGAGTCTTTATGTAAAGCAGGATCATGTCATTATTACATTTGTTATGGTGGTGCTTAAATGAAAAAGTGGTTACTACTATCAGGAATTTTACTGGTGTTTCTTCTAGCTCCTATCTGGCTGATAACAATGAAAGCGGATGCTTATTCAGAACCACAGGAAGCTCTATTAGCAATTGACCCTGATTTATTGTTAATACCTGGGTATAACATAAATGATCGATCTCTTTACTTTTTTATTAAAAATTCGAATCAATTAGGTGCTGCTTATGCTCAAGAGGGACTCTTTGGATGGAAAGCAGACAGGTTAACTTGGGGCCCATTGGATAGTGAAAGAAATTATGAAAGCTTGAGCGATTATCAAGTTCATGGAGAGAACCTTATCTATGGTTTAATCAAGCATGGGGATGAACGAACGATCCAAATTGGCGAAAATCAAGCTACTATGCTGAATTTAGCCATGCTTCCTCCAAATGATATAGTAAAATTCCGATTAGAGGAACTATATCTCTGGTATTTTGAAAATGATGCTCCTCTAGACGGGGAGGTAATTAAATTAATAGATAAAAATACTGGAGAAGAGTTGGAACAATTACGTGCTAACTGATGCAAAGGGACGGTTCTATTTCTTGAACCGTCCCTTTTCTTACAGTATGATTTCAGATTCTAGTCTTTTGTAATCTAAGAGCGTTCAGGACGACTGAGACGGAACTAAAAGCCATTGCAGCACCCGCCAGCCAAGGGGCTAAGAGTCCGAACATCGCAAATGGAATACTGACCATATTATATAGAAACGCCCATACAAAGTTTTGTCTAATATTGGTCATCGTTGCTTTACTTATCTTAATTGCATCCACAACCTTACTCAAATCGCCTTTTATTACCGTAATATCACCAGATTCAATCGCAATATCGGAACCGGTGCCCATCGCAATTCCGACATCTGCTACTGTTAAGGCTGGTGCATCATTAATCCCGTCACCAACCATAACAACATGTTTTCCTTCCTTCTGAAGAGATTGGATGATTTCTGCTTTTTTCTGTGGTGTGATTTGTGCTTGAACCTTTTCAATTCCAGTCTTTTTGGCAATCGACAGGGCGATCTTCTCATTATCACCAGTTAGCATGATGACATCCATTCCCATCTGCTTCAAACGGGTAATCGCTGCTTTTGATGATTGTTTTAGCTCATCAGAAACGGCAATCATTCCGGCAAATCGAGCATTAATCGAAACTAGCATAACTGTTTTACCTTCTTGCTCTAATCTCTTAATCTCTCTAGCTGCTCTTGATGGAACGTAAAGTTGATTCTTCATAAAGAAACTCGGATTTGAAATTAATACTTCTTTCCCTTTTACAAATGCCTTGATTCCATATCCCGGAATGGTTAGTACTTCACTTGCACTTGGAAAATGAAATACCCTTTTCTTTGCTTCTTTCACAATCGCTTTTGCAACAGGGTGTCCTGACGCCCCTTCAACCGCACCGATCATTTCAAAAAATTCACTTTCACTATGGGATTCAACATAAATGTCCGTTACTTGGGGCTCTCCTTTTGTAATCGTTCCGGTTTTATCTAAAACAACGACATTGCTTTTTCCTAAAACTTCAAGATATTTTCCCTCTTTAAAAAGAATGCCTGTCTGTGCTGCTCGTCCACTCCCTACCATTACAGAAGTAGGAGTAGCTAATCCAAGCGCACATGGGCATGCGATAATTAATACAGCGATCACTTTTTCCAGCGCTTCACTTAACTGTCCCGGCTGGATCATGACATACCACAAAACAAATGTCAGCATTGAAATGACAATAATAATTGGAACGAAAATTCCTGTCACCTTATCTGCAATGTGCTGAATCGGCGCTTTTGATGATTGTGCTTCTTCCACAATGCGAATGATTTGTGACAAAGCAGTCTCAGAGTCCCTTTTAGTGACCTTTATTTTTAAGGTTCCGTTCTGATTCATTGTCCCTGCATAAACATAATGACCAATGCCTTTTTCAATTGGTGCACTTTCTCCCGTTAACAATGACTCATCAATCATTGAGCTTCCTTCAATAACTTGTCCATCGATTGGCACCTTTTCGCCTGATTTAACAATAATCACATTGCCCGGAGATAATCTATCAACAGGCGTTTGGGATTCCTTTCCGTTCAAATACAATGTGGCTGTTTTTGTTTGCAATTGGTACAGTTTCTTGATTGCCTCTGTCGTTCTCATTTTCGTTCTTGCTTCTAGTAATTTCCCCAACAATATAAATGTGATAATAAAGGCACTTGTTTCATAGAACAATACAATGGAATGTGGACGTTCTAATGGATGTAAATGAGTGAAGGTCAAATAATGGCTGTAAAAAAAGGCTGCCGAAGTACTTAAAACGACTAAAACATCCATATTCGCACTTCCGCTTTTCAGCGATTTCCAAGCCCTTTCATAGAATGGGTACCCTATTATAAATTGAATGGGAATGGTAAGAGCAAATTGGAATAAGGGATGGATGAAAACTTCCGGAACAGTAATAAAAGATGCCCAGCTAAAATGGGAAAACATCGCCCATGCCAAAGGAAAAGTTAGCAATGCTGAAATAAAAAACTGCCATTTGAGAACTGTAATCTCTCTACGCTTCTCCATTTCTGACTGATGGTTATTCTTTCTATCTATTTCCGCATCAAATCCAATTTTATTAATTTTATTGATAATATCATTAATATGTATTTTATTATTGCTAAATGTGACACGTCCCTTTTCAGTTGTTAAATTTACATGCACTTCTTCTACCCCATCTATTTTAGAGACTGCCTTTTCTATTCTCGCTGCACAAGCGGCACAATGCATTCCTTTAATTTCTAAATGGCTCGTTTCTTTCATACTCTATTTTCACCACTTTCTTTTCCGCCAAATTAATATAGTCTATTAAAAGGAAATACTATTTAGAACATTCCATTCCAAAGGATATGGAAGACGCCGATAACTTTAGCAAATGGTTCTTGGCACCTAGCTCTCTATAAGGAAAGAATAAAAATAACCCACATTTGGAAATATATTATAAATCGTTCCGAAGGTGGATTATATGTACAACTATACAAACGATAACACTGCCAGACGGTATAAAGCCCATGTTAGTGTTTTAGGAACAACACAATTGCATTTAAGAAATCCTTATATTATTGCCTGGTGGTCCGCAGCGTTCCCTGGGTTCGGGCATATGCTTTTATCTAAATACCTTAGAGGGTACGCATTATTTATTTGGGAAGTTATCGTTAATGTGAATGCGCATATTAATTCTGCCATGATCTATTCCTTTCAAGGGAATATTGATATGGCAAAAGAGGTATTAGATACAAGATGGCTTCTTATGTATATTCCCGTTTACCTTTTTGCCATTTGGGACAGCTATCGGACAACAGTGGATATTAATCGAATTTACCTTTTAGCTGACAGAGAGGATCACCGCTTTAATACGTATTCTATCGGGGCATTAGAGATTAACTACCTGGATAAACGGAATCCAGTTGTTTCATTGATGTGGTCATTGTTTATTCCCGGTCTAGGTCAGCTATATATTCATCGGATCTTAACAGCTCTATTTGTCATCGTGTGGTTAGTAGTTTTTTATTATTTTTCTCATATTCAAGAAGCGATTGTCCTCTTAATTTTAGGTGATTTAAAAGAAGCTACCGCTGTGCTGCATCCAGAATGGCTTCTATTTATTCCTTCACATTATGGGTTTGCTCTTTTTGACTCTTATATGAATACGGTGGAAAATAATAAACTTTTTGAAAAAGATTTAAGAAACCATTTAACCTTGAATTATCAATCGAAGAATTTCAAAATACTAAAAGGACAAAAAGTGATGTGACATATATGCAGCTTTTTTCAACATTTGAAACCACCGGATTCTTGGAAATGGCCATTTCAACTTTAGAAAAGAGAGGAATACAAAAAGAGGACATATTTGCTGTCCCGCTCGATAATCGGGCAGAAGACCGTAAAGTTTTTGATACTTTGCATCGCTCAGACGGTACAAGCCTGATTGATATAGGGATGGCGTTAGCTACAGCCTTTTCAGTGATTGGGGCAAGTATCGGTTTTAAATTAGCGTGGGGTCCCATTTATTGGGGGCTAATAGGCGCATTTGCTGGGTTCGTTCTTGGCTTTTCTATTCGACTTTTTATAGAATTGGTGGTAAAGAAGAAGAAAAGAGTTTTAAAAGGCAAGCATGCTGAAATCATCTTAATTGTTGATTGCGAAGAATCTCAAGCTGAATTAGTTGAGAATATCCTTTGGAGCCATTTTGCATTAGGAGTAGCAAAGGTAAAGTGATGGAATCATGGCAATTGTTGAATGCCCTGCTGAAAAATGAGGTGAAGGTGAAAGAATGCCAGAGCCATGAAAGATCTGATTAATCATAAAGTCTTATTATATCTTTTCATCAAAATACAAATGGAGGTGCCAATCATGTGCGGGCGATTTACTTTAACAGCTTCCTTTACTGAAATCATTGAGCGCTTTGAAATTGAAGCAGCCATCCAAGAAGAACGATACCATCCAAACTATAATATAGCCCCGTCGCAATCTGTTATAGCCGTCATTAATGACGGAAGAAAGAATCGTCTCGGTTTTCTCCGTTGGGGACTCATTCCGCCCTGGTCGAAGGAGATGAAGATTGGAAATAAAATGATTAATGCAAGATCGGAAACATTAACTGAAAAACCTAGTTTTCGACAGGCATTTAAAAAGAAACGCTGCTTGATCATTGCTGATTCCTTTTATGAGTGGAAGCGTCATGAAGATCAATCGAAGACGCCCATGCGAATCAAACTAAAATCGGGCAGCTTGTTCGCTATGGCTGGTCTTTGGGATCGCTGGATTTCCCCTCAAGGTGAATCAGTCTACTCGTGTACGGTCATTACAACAGCCCCAAATGAACTTGTAAAGGATATACATGACCGAATGCCGGTTATTTTACATCCAAGTGATGAAAAGCTCTGGCTGGACCCAGCAGTTACAGATGAAAAGCTGCTTAAGCCGCTGCTCCATCCATTTCATCATGATTTAATGGAAACGTATGAGGTCTCTCCGCTTGTTAACTCGCCAAAGAATAACTCTGTTGATTTGATTCGGGAAATTTGCTGAGGGGCGGAGAGAAGTGTCCGTCCCTTTTTCTGTATGAAGAATAGAGCAATCTCGAAAAATCACGGATTGTTATCTTCTGTTTTTTATTTTAAAGGTTATACTCTTCTAACACCCTTCAGCTTGATCCTCTTCCACTTCTCTCCTCCCCCAAACAAAGCAGGCGGACCATTCCCTCGCTTACACAAACCTCCCATATTCCTTCTCAAACACTAGCTTAACCATTCCAACCGGTCCATTCCGATGCTTCGCAATATCAATTTCTATGAACTTATTTTCGCTGGTGTCTTTGTTGTAATACTCGTCTCTGTATAGAAGCATGATGAGGTCAGCATCTTGTTCAATGCTTCCAGAGTCACGGAGGTCAGACATTTTCGGGCGCTTGTCCATTCTTTGTTCTACTCCTCTTGAAAGCTGGGAAAGGAGAATAATCGGAACCTCATATTGCCGGGCAATCTGTTTTAACTCCTTTGTGATGCTGGCAATTGCGAGGTCATGGCGATCATATTTCCCGGATATGGGAATAAGCTGAAGGTAATCGATCACAACCAGATAATCTTCATCAGGAAATTCCCGCCGCGTTTTCTGGATTTGGGCTCTAAGACCAGAGACGGTTTTCTGCGATGGGTCGTGAATTTGAAGATTCCATTGATGAAAGACACTTAGTGCATGATTTGCTTTTGCTTGATCTTCTTCCGTAAATAGTCTGTACGGATTTTTCCATTTGGCTCCGTCAATTCTTGATAGGCTGCTTAATATTCGTTTGGCGAGCTGTTTTTTCGGCATCTCCAGGGAAAAGATATCGACCACACCGCCTTTTTCACAGCAATTCATTGCCAGCGACAGGGCAAAAGCTGTTTTTCCCATAGATGGACGGGCTGCCAAAACAATCAGATCTCCCTTGCTCCAGCCGCTTGTCATCCGATTGAGGGAGTCAAAGCCTGTATCAATCCCATTCAAGTCGCCTCGGTCCTCATACATTTCATTAAAAATATCCATCATCAAATCCTGCTTCGTTTCTACCTGAGTCATGCCAATTTCCTGAAGCCTGATAAAAGTCTGATAGAAACTTTCTGCATCTGACAATCTTCCATCATTTAAAAATCTGGCTGCAGCCCGTTTTAACTCTCGAAGCTTATAATGTTCGAGCACGATCTGCTGGTATTCTTCCATGTGAATGGTTGTCGGGCAGCTTACGGCAAGACTGGTCAAATAGCTTACACCGCCGATCGATTCAATCAGACTGCCTAGTTTATTGACAACTGTGACCACATCAATCCCCTGTGATTCCTGGCGAAGCTCTGTCATCATTTGAAAAATAAGCTGATTCTTCCTTTGTGAAAAATGATAAGGTTCTAGAATCAATTCAAATATACATTCAGGTTCTAGAAAAACACCTCCTAGAATCATATTTTCCGCTGCGATCTCGTCACTTTCGGCTGGATGTGGATAGCCAGTCAGGAGTTGGTTTCCTTCTGGCAAATAGCTGATCTCGTTCAATCCGCTCCCTCCCTTCCTGCTCCCATTGTTTGGTTTGCTGAAGAAAATGATTTTCTTTCTCCTGAAACACCGCAATCTCGGCCAGCACCGGCGGAAAGGGATGCTTCGCAATATAAGCTGCCAATTTTTGCATGACAAGCTTAAAATCCATTCTTTTCGACACGCTTAGCCACATGAGCACCATTTCATCACTGATTTTAAATTGCGGGTACACCGATTCGATGGTCGCTAACACTTGAATCACTTCTTTCTTATTCATTGACCTAGGTCCTCTCTAACTGAGGATTCCTTGCATTTCGAGCCGGGCAAGGCGGTCCATAAGGGATTCTTTTTGTACATTCTTCTTTTTCCATTCGGATTTCCCAAGTCGTGTTAAAATCGCTGCCTCATAATAGGCCATGCTGTTAATGCGCTGCTGTGGGGATTTTTGCTGATAGGCCGCATGAATGCTTTCCATCCAATTGAGCAGCTTTTCCAGCGGGATTTCTAGCAGCGCGACTTTTTCAATCACATTCATGTCTTTTGCTGACAAGGCAGCTCCACGATTGCGGAGCTGAAGAAAACGCTCCGTAATGGCATTCATTCTCGCAGATTGGTCCATTTTTTCCTCATGCCCATTCACGCTCGGCTGATCATTCTTTTTCTCTATCTCCTCCTCTTTCTTCTCTCCTTCTTGATTTTGTTCTACGTTCGTATCGTCCTCGTTTTCAGATGGTTCTGCCGTCGTTCCGCGAAAAGAAGGGCAAAAAAAATCGACGAATCCTTTTGCATGAATTTCTTCACTGTTTAATAATGTAAATAACGTTCCCACATTCGTATCTTCAACAGTGATTAACCGTTTTTTCACGAGCTTATCTACCGACCGCTTGATGGTGCTCTTGGAATACTGCTTCTCTCCTCTGCCTTCGCGGTAGCCAAGATCCTCCGCTAATTTGGAATAAGCCCTTATATATTGCCCTCGTTTTAACGGAACTCCGCTTACCATCCTTCCATCCTCTCTAGTTGCTCGTGTCAGCAGCAAGAGATAGAGCCGAAACGGAACAATCTCTTTCCATAAATCGACCTCGACGACATCTCGATTCAACTTCACCCAGCCGCACATACTTTTCCCGCCTTTCTATCATTACTCATCTTCTATATATAGAAAGGGGGGCAAGAAGGACAGGTTAATTTAAAAAATAATGTTCCCCTATAACAAATTCCCTGCTCTTCCCAATATTGAGGCAGCTGATTGAAGTCTATTCCACCCTAAAATATCCGGCAGCCAGCCCCTGTTTATAAAGCAAAAGCGTACAAAAATGGAAAAAAAATGATGTTTTCCATTTCTGTACGCTTGAGTTTTAATCATTACTGTTTGATATGGAGAATATAGGAATGAAAAGTACCCCTATCCCAAATACAGCAAATGAAATCCATCAGACTATATCGTACCATTCCATTTGTTTAAAAAAAGAAACATTAATAATCATTGCAAACGCACCTAAAATCGCAAGTATTTTTCCTATTACCTGTTTAGACAAAGGGAATTCGTCTCCTTTCTAAAAAACATTTTACTAAATATTAACATTTTTTCGAATGACGAACAGGTTAATAGTGAGTTTTAGAAAGGAATGACCTTGTATTTATTCCGGAAAATGGAATATGAATAAAAAACAGACGCATTTCTTAGAGAAACGCACCGTTTGGTATGAAGTAAAACATGGTTTAATCACATCATTTATCTTCCTCTAACGCCCCCGTTTATTGATGTTGCAATCATAAAGTTTACTCTCTTTTACGCGGTGCAAACCAGCCAATTAAAGCAATACCAACTAATACTCCATAGAAGATTAAGGTCCAAGCGGTACTGTGCGGAAAGTGGTGATCTAAGATACCAATATCCTCATGGGCAAGGGTGATTACAGCAAGCTTTACACCGACCCAAGCAACAATTGCGTAAGCGGTTGTTTCCAATGCCGGACGTTTTCCAAGAAGCTGTACAAACCAGGTTGCAGCATACTTAATCAGGATGAGGCCAGCTATCCCTCCGAGAACAACAACAATGAACTGCCCGCCATCCATCCCGCCAAAATCCTCTAGTGGAGAATCTGGAAGACCAAGGGCGAGAGCAACTGCAGCTAAAATCGAATCAATTGCAAAAGCTAGATCTGCTAATGCAATTTTCCCCACTGTGGGCCAGAAGCCTTTACCCGCAGATTCCTTTTCATCGTCCTTATGTATATTTTCATTCCTTTTCCCGAAACGAGCCTGAATAACATGCTTTAATCCTAGGTAAAGAAGATAAGCTGCTCCTATTGCCTGTATTTGCCAAACGTTGGCAATAAAAGAAATGGCAAACAAAGCAGCAAAACGGAAAGCAAAGGCCATAATAATTCCATAATTTATAGCTTTTCTTTTCTGGTCCTCAGGTAAATGCTTAGCTATAACTGCCAGTACAAGTGCATTGTCTGCTGACAATAATCCTTCCAATCCGATTAGAATTAACAATGCCCAAGCATACTCTAACCATAGTGATTCCATTCACTTCCTCTCCTATCGATAACTAAAAATGTAATTAAAAGTTTTCCTAACAATAGAATAGCCCATTAAGCTGCAGATAATCATAGAGAAATATGGTTTAAATTATTTGCTCTTTTTACGAATCTGCGTTACTAGTATGTATATTATCCGTTTTTTCTATTTACGCCAAAAAGTGGAACAAATTTCCTTGTCCCAAATAGTAAACTCAATCATTTTCTCAAGTAATGAGTACTCAATCGGACGATACCAAGGGATGCATATCCACTCCGGTAGACCTGCCCACAATAGGTATGCATTCGCTCAACCCATTATTTCCTCTGAACTAATTGCTGCAGACTTCCGCAATATCTCCGTCGATACCAATGGATTTAGCTGACCCGCTCTCAAATCCTTAATAGAATCAGAAGGGTGTCAGCTAGTTTTTGTTTGTTTCTGTCATAACTGCCTGTTGATTTTACTATGTTTGAAAAATAAGCGGAGAAATTCCGCTTATTTGGGGAAATACCGATATTTCCTTAAAAATAAGGGGAGTTTTTCCGCTTATCGTCTCCAAATCTATGAATTTTGCCTTTTTTAGAGCAGTTAACCGGAAATTTTCCGCTTATTTCTGCTTTTGCAGCTACGTTTTTATATAATAGGCGGAAATTCTCCGCTTATGGATTCTCATACATACACGAAAATCAACATGGATTCATTATGAAATTGAAACTGAATAAAATATCATCCAAATCATCCTTCTAAAAACATAGAAAGTCTAATTTTAAAAGGTATTCATACTATTTTCAAGACCCAACTCTCAGCGCAAAGTTTGAAAGTTTGGACTCTAATCGATCCTATGGGAAAGCGCCTGATTGCTGAATAATTCAATAATTTTTATGCTGCGGTTCACTGCTCGTTAGATGGGAAAGCAAAATATTTCTTAGAAAGAGGATCTTGGCCACATTTTTGAATGGAGACCGAGAGTGAGGAGGCTGCCAGTTATAGATAAAGATCCAAACTTCCATTCAATCATATGGTGGATTAGATTTGCACTTGTAAATCCTCCCTTTTTTCCTCAGCAGCCAATGTTAGATCGATACCTTTACTCTCTATAAAAGGTTACCCGTAAAAATACAGTTGTTGCCTATTAAGGACTTTCCATTAACCCTCATTAATAATTAACATGATTAATAAAAATGAGAATAATATAGATATGAATGCAGATGAAATACGATACAGGAAAGGGGGATTGTATGATCCAAATATCAGGGTTCCCGTTTCAACAGAATGATAAATGGCAGCTAGGAATGATTGAGAAAACAATTATTCAACAGATGGAGGATGCTCCCGTCCTTTATTCCTATAATTCCGTGGATGAAATGTTGTTTGAACTTAAAGTGCGCAAGAATATCATCCTAAGCGCGAACGAAATGAACAATAGTCAAGCAACGTTTACGATCTTTGAATATGCCCGCTGCAATCCAAGATACTGGCAATTGACAAGGGCAGGCGGGTTTCTTTTGAGATCCGATGTGCAGCCAGCTGATGCTATTCTGGATATTTATCGAAACAGTTCACTCTATGCATTTGAATGTGCAACTGCTATTCCAATCATCTATTACCATGCCATATTGAATAGTATTGGCAGTTATTTATTTAATTCACTATTCCAAAATCTATATCTTTACAGCTGGCATACGGATACAGACCTAGGTATCATCACCTTCAATTCCAATTATTTTTTACCTGGAGATGTCATCTACGTTAATAATCCCCAATTTAATCGTAAAACACCACAGTTCAGGGGTGTTAATGCTGTTCTCCTTAATGATGGAAGATTGTTTGGACATGGATTTAATATAAGAACATCAGAAGATATGATTCTAATTCTTAATGAACAAAGGGGACCGGGCAGTTATCAATCAGCCTATATAACCAACTTGGTGACAAGGCCTTCTTTTAAATATTTATTCAGAGCGGCAAGCGGGTACAGAAATGGCAGAGCAAACAAAATACATCGTCCAATCGTGCACCATAACAAAAGTTCCATTTCCTATGTTCACTATCTTTATTACTTAATGTAATTACTTGTCATTTCACAACCCAAGACATTTACCCATTTTTTTATAGACGGGCTCCAAACCCACCTTCCAGAGTATTATATAGAGAAAATCCTTACTCGAAGGGAAGTGTGATAAGAACATGTATCCAAACCTTAACGCACCACCGACTCTCAGTGCAAATGTTGCTCCAAATGTTGCACCAAATGTTGCTCCAATGATGCCTACCTATACAGCTCCTGCTTATAGTTGTGGATATTCAGCTCCTGCTTATAGTTATGAATGCCCTAGTTATGGGAACGATTTTATCTTAATTGTAGTATTGTTTATTTTACTCATCATTGTAGGTGCAAGTTTTTGCGGCTTTAGCAAATGCTAAATTCAATATTTTTCTAATTCGCAAGTGTCAAGATCCCCCGCCAATAAAAGTAAACACTAAATAATCTCTTCAAATTCCATTTGAAGAGATTATTCAGGTTCAAACCATGAGTGTTAGACTTACTCTTTAGCCGTATTTCAACATCTCTTTACAACCTGGTCTTAAAATAAACTTGTCCATTAGGTGAATGATGCCTTAGTTTCTACACTCA
This sequence comes from Cytobacillus massiliigabonensis, assembly GCF_900199725.1. GTDB lineage: Bacteria > Bacillota > Bacilli > Bacillales > Cytobacillaceae > Cytobacillus > Cytobacillus massiliigabonensis. The sequence goes on from NZ_LT904902.1 coordinate 968,214, forward strand.
ATATTTTATATTTTTGTTTAACAAAAGCCCTGGTTAATATATTTTTTCAAATCATTGATATTCGATAATATCTGTACCCTAAAGACTAAAACCCTTGGAAATCTCCAAAAATTGGCGCAAAGAATGTGTTGATAAGTGAAAATTTATCAAAAAACAAAACAACTCCCATTACAATCATAATCCCGCCGCCAATTTTCATGAAAGCAGCACTGTATTTTTTTACCCATGTAAATTTTGCAATAAAAAATGCCATAAGGAAAAATGGGATACTGAAGCCCAAAATATAAGCGAACATATACCAAAGACCTTGCGACGGATTGGCCCCAACAAGTACTAACGCAGCTGATAATATTGGGCCCATACAAGGTGTCCAGCCAAGTGCAAAAGCTAATCCAATGAATAATGTACCGATATAGCCAGATGGCTTATTCTGAATGCTTAGTTTATGGTCCTTCATCAAAAACTTTGGCTGAATGATACCAATCGTTACTAAACCGAAGAATACGATTAAAATCGCTCCAATTTGCCGAATCCAATCACCATATTGAAAATACCATGTCTCTATAAAAGTTGCACTTCCAGCCGTTCCTAAACCGAGCACTAAATAAATGATTGAAAACCCTGCTAAAAAGAATACTGTATGAAAAATCGCTTTTCGCTGCCCTCTCAATTTGCCGCTTTGAATATCAGATACACTTAATCCCGTAATATATGACAAAAATGCTGGATATAATGGAAATACACAAGGTGAAACAAAAGATAATACCCCTGCACCAAAGGCAAGAATAATAGAAATATCCGCCTGCATTCCTACTCCCCCTTAACCATCGCAACTTTAGTACGGTCGTTTTTCACGTCACATTTAACTTTTAGCCACCGCATCTTCTTTATCCAACGAACGTTAATTGTTTGTCATCACGAAATACTTGATTAATCGTTCCTCCGCCAAGGCACTTTTCTCCTTGATAAAAAACAACAGCTTGTCCCGGGGTTATGGCGCGGATTGGTTCGTGGAAAATAACCTTCACTTTAGCAGCATCCAGCCGTTTGACGGTTACTTTATAATCGGATTGGCGATAACGGAATTTTGCTGTGCAGTCAAATGAATCTGCTGAGTCTTCCCTTGAAATCCAGCTTACATTCTCTGCAATGATGCTGTCTGAATAAAGCATTTCATGATGGAAGCCTTGTCCCACATACAGGACATTCCTTTCCGTATCCTTTCCAATTACAAACCAAGGATCGCCGTTTCCTCCAATCCCTAATCCATGCCTTTGGCCAATTGTATAATACATGACTCCATCATGCTGTCCAACAACTTTTCCGTCAAATGTTTCCATATTTCCCATTTGGGCAGGCAAATAGCCACTTAAGAACTCTTTGAAATTTCGCTCACCAATAAAGCAAATGCCTGTGCTGTCTTTTTTAGATGCGGTTGCTAAATTAGTGTCGGCAGCTAACTCTCTTACTCTTGTTTTTTTCATATCACCTAACGGGAATAGCACCTTACTTAACTGCTCCTCTGTTAATTGATTAAGGAAATATGTCTGATCCTTCTTTTCATCTTTCCCTCTTAACAGCTGAACTTTCCCATCTTCTCTGACTACTCTTGCATAATGTCCAGTTGCTACATAATCAGCTCCAAGGCTCATCGCATAATCCAAGAATGCTTTGAATTTGATTTCTTTATTGCAGATGACATCAGGATTTGGTGTTCTTCCCGTCTGATATTCTTCCAGGAAGTATGTGAAAACCTTGTCCCAATACTGCTTTTCAAAATTCACGGAATAATAGGGAATATCCAGTTGATTGCAGACACGGATCACATCCTCATAGTCCTCTGTAGCCTTACAGACACCAAATTCGTCCGTATCGTCCCAATTCTTCATGAATATCCCGATCACATCATAGTCTTGCTCTTTTAGAAGCAGGGCCGCAACGGAAGAATCAACCCCGCCTGACATCCCCACAACTACCCGTGTGTCTTTTGGTGCTTTCTTCATTTTTATTCATCCTATCTTTAGTATCTATTTAATAACTTAATAACAAACTCAAAAAAAGCAGCATCCCGGTCATGGGAATAGGTGTTGTATTCCCTTATTTCATCTGCACCAATTGCTGCAGCACTTCCGCAATATTGCCGTCGATGCCAATAGATTTTTCAGCAATTGCATCTGGTATAAAAAGCTCGGGGCCTTTATTAAAAGTAATATAGGCTGCATGTTCCTCATGATTAGCTAAATTCATAAATGGCGCTTTAATCAATTGGTTTCTTGCACCAACACCTAATTCCAGCAGAACGATTTTTTTGCCATGGGCTTTCTCAATAAAATCCCGATAAGCCTGATAGCTGGCTTCCCAAGACTCCCCTCTTAAAAAATTCCGATCGACTTCTATATGAACTTGCATTGGACCGCCACATTCAGGACAACTGGGAAATAAATCCAGAGGGACTTTTCCATTTTCTTGGTGTTTGGCCATTTTGCTCAAAATCTCGTCTCCAGGATAAATATGATTATGGCAGCCATTCACGCATTGCAGATTCCGGCAACTTCCTTCTATTTCGAAGAGACGGTCATTAGGAAATCCAGCCTGTCTAAAATGGTCATCAATATTAGAGGTAACCACAAAATAGTTTTTATCTTTTACTAGTTCATAAAGATTCTTCATAACCGAACTTGCTTCGCCCTTGTATAAAAAGTAGTCATACATCCGGCTGAAGAATGCCCACTTTTCCTCTTCGTAAGGAAACGGATAAAAGCATCCCTGTATAATGCTGCGAAAGCCATACTTTACACGGAAATCACCAAAATTCTCTTGGAATGCTGCGTTATCTGCAAAGAGATGAATCCCTTCTGAAATAGAAAGACCATTACTAGCGCCAATTACTATTCCATCAGCCTCTTCTATTTTGGTTAAAATCTTATTAAATTTCTCTTCCATATGAATCCCCATCCTTATCAAATTCTGAATTCAAATTAGATCACCGATTCCTGTCAAATCGCATCTTGTCTTCTTACTTTTTGCTGTTTGGTCAGAACGTCACACAGTACTTGCGCGATATCTTCATGAACGGCGAGACCCTTATCCTTCAGTTCTTCCGGCAGCAAGTTATGCTCCGGATTTGGGTTGATCGTAATGTAGAACGCGTCCGGCCAGCTGTGAGTCATATTCCAGAAGGGCTGTTTAATAAACATCGGAGTCATTAGACCGACGCCCAGCTCTAAAAAAAGCACTTTCTTCTGTTGATTTTCCAATAGAAATTCACGATATTTTTTGTGCTCGTCTCTATATTTGGTGCCTTCCAAAAATACAAAGGAACGGACCCACAGTTCCATCGGACCGCCACACTCTGGGCACTTTGGAACCTTGCTGGAAGGAATTCTCGTTCCTTCGATATGGGCACACAGTTCCTTTGCCTGTTCCGCATAAGCATAAATCCCGTCGTGACAGGGACCGCTGCACTGCAAATAGGTCCAGTTCCCCTGAATGGCGCTGACCTTTTCCTCTGGGAACACTTGTAAAAATTGGGTGTCTTGATTTGTCGTAAGAATATAATAGTTTTTCCCTTGCAAAATTTGATCTAAATCCTTGTAAGGCTGTCCAATAGGGACTTCCGCTACAAAATGAATCAAAGTGGCAAGATAGGCCCAACGCTCTTCTTCCGTCTGGAAGCGGTAATAAAAGCCGCCAAAGATGCTGTCAATGCCATATTTTTCAGCGAATTTGTTGAAATACTTTCGAAAATTTTCATCATCCCGATACCAGTTATAGCCGGCAGCCGCAGACATACCAGCTGCACCGCCAACTACAATCGCATCGGCTTCTTCGATTTTTTGCAGAATTGTATCTATATTGTCTTGATATGGTTGTGATAACATTTTTCATTTGTCCTCCTAATGATGTATTTATTTCTATTACGTCCGAACAATTTTCTTCTCTCTCAAAGCATCTTGAAACACACGAGCAATATCTTTATTAATAGCAATTCCCTTTTCCTCTATCTTTCTAGGAACCACCGCATCTTGAGGATTAATACGAATGTAGTAAGCTCCCGGCAAACTATAAGTCATCTCTTGGAATGGCTCTTTAATAAACATGGGTGTCATTGTGCCTACACCTAATTCAAGGAATAGAAGCTTTTTAAATTTGTTTTTCATGATATATGCCTGGAGTTTACTTAATTCATCTCTAAAAGAACTTCCTTCGAGGAACACACGTGATCGAACCCATGGTTCCATGTCCTGCCCGCATATAGGACATTTTGGTATCAAGTCTGCAGGAATGCTCGTTCCCTCTATGTTTGCGTACATTTCCTCTATTTGTTCTTTATTTAGATACACCTGATCATGGCAAGGACCGCTGCATTGAAAATAACGCCAATCTCCTTGAATCGAAGAAACTTTCTCTTCAGGGAACGCTTTGGAAAATTGTGCATCTTGATTTGTTGTAACAATAAAATAATCTTTATTTTGAAGCAGCTGAAGTAAATCAAGATAGGTCTGACCGACTTTGGAATCATAGACAAACTTGATTAAAGTAGCAATATAAGCCCAGCGTTCTTCTCTCGTTGAAAAAGGGTAGTAAAAGCCATAAAAAATATTTTCGATCGGATACTTTTCTGCAAACTTTCCAAAGTGCTTCAGAAAGATTTCGTCCGTCCGATACCAGTTATAGCCGGAAGCGGCAGACATGCCAGCAGCACCGCCAACTATAATGGCATCCGCTTCTTCAATTTTTTGAATCAATGTTTCTATATAATCTTGATAGAGCTGATCAAACATCCTCTGTATTTCCTCCTCTCAATCTGTTTATATAAGCCGCACTCAAATAGAATCAGAGTGGTGAAGATAGTTTTTGTTTGTTTCTGTTATAACTGCCTGTTGATTTTACTATGGTTGAAAAATAAGCGGAGAAATTCCGTTTATTTCGGGAAATACCGATATTTCCTTTAAAATAAGAGGAGTTTTTCCGCTTATTGCAGTCAAATCTTTGATTTTTGTCTATTTTAGAGCGGATAACCGGAAAATTTCCGCTTATTCTGCTTATCCTGCTTCCTTTTTATATAATAGGCGGAAATTCTCCGCTTATGGATTCTCATACATACACGAAAATCAACAATGAATACTAACATGGCTTTACTTGTTCCTGTACGTATTATATAGTTGGTATAAAATCATAAACAAGTATGCACTTTTTTGACGCATACTATCTTGGAGGATAGTGTAAATATGAAAACACCGAAAGAAAATATGCCTGACGGTCAAGAGCCTTTTTTCAACTACACCCTTTCGATTATTAACGGAAAATGGAAACTGCTCATTATTTACTATTTATCAAAAAATGGTGTCGTCCGATATAATGAACTTCAGCGTATGCTGGGGAAGATCACCTATAAAACACTTAGTACGACATTAAAGGAAATGCAAAACGACGGCTTAATTCATCGCCAGGAATATCCACAAATTCCTCCGAAGGTTGAATACAGTCTTGCAGAAAAGGGACAAACTCTTTGGCCAATTATCCAGGAGATGTGCCAATGGGGAGAGCATAATCAAGAGAAATAAACGAGGGAAACTAATTGTTTGGAGAATTCTATATCTATATGCAAAAAAGGTATAACACCTCCGTATTCGAGGAATTATACCTTTTTTGCTGTCTTCTCTTCTATTTGAAAACCTGTACGAAAATTGTCCTTCATTTACATGCGAAGCACTGTAAACTGTCCACCACCGAATAATGACTTTACATAGTCAATCTTTACATTCTCAAAATAAACCTGATCTCTTTCATTTACTAAAAAGCCGATCCCATCCTGCTCAGTGATCTCATCATTTTCTAAAGCCGACTCTTCCAGAGTCAGACGAAGCTGTGGACCCCCTCAGCCAATGCCCATGGAAAAGCGGATCAGCGGTATTTTTCCTTCATCGATGACATCTTGAACTTCACTGGTAATGGCTGCCATTGCAGCATGTGTGACTTTGACCATTTATGTCCCTCCATTGTCGTTTTCAGCACTTGCATTTCTAGAATTCCCAAATGCCCCTATAGGTATAAGTTAAAGAATGATGTTTATTCTGTCAAAGCTTTTGCTTACTATCTTTTTCAATCTACACTTTCTATTAACTGTTCCATCATCTCTTTATCCATTGGCCCCACTATTTTCTTCCGTACAATCCCATTGGAATCAATCAGATAACTTGTTGGAATGGTCATGGCTCGATATTGATCGCCAACACCCCCCTCTTGGTCGAGTAAAACAGGGAAAGTTACCTTTCTCTCACTTACAAATTCCTTTATGTTTCCCGTATTTTTCTCCGATGTCGTTAAATTGACGGCAAGTATCTCCACTTTTGTTTTGTCATTTGATTCATAAAAATCCTGCATATGCGGGATTTCTGCTTTACAGGGCGGACACCAAGTTGCCCAGAAATTTAAAATAACCTTTTTCCCTTGCAACTCAGACAGTTTTACATCCGTACCGTTTAATGTCTTTAATTGAAAATCCGGTGCTTTATTTCCTTCCTGAAGTCCAATTTCTGTGCCTGCTGTATTTACTTTCGGTTTATCCTCATTTAAAAAGAGATTCAATAAAAAAGAACTACTTAAAATAGAAAAAGCAAAAACAGCGATTGACTGCAGAATTATAAGGTTTGTTATTTTTAGTTTTCTCGCCTTCAACACGAAATACATGAGCGCACCAAGTATTCCTAAAATGAATCCTTTCGTCCCTCCGGTAAAATACAGTAACGACATGGGACTTTCAATAATTAGTTTCGGCTCCAGAAGAAGCAAACTGCCTTTCCAAATCAGAAAGCCCCAAAAAACACTGTTTACAGCGAGCTCAAATAATTGTTTTCCCGATTCCTTCTTTTGTGAACGCAGCAGCCATAGTTTCAGAAAAACAAATCCGATCACTATGGCCATGCCTAAAATAACCCATTTCATCATAATCGTCAAAGAACCAATTTGGATAACCTCTATTCTCGTCTTCCCCCTTCGTGCAATCCGTTGTTTTTTCATTCCAGGCACTCCTGCCGCTTTGACAGATGACTCCTGTATCTTTATCCTTGATCATTTCTGTTCTTACGTTTCTACTTTACTAATTTCATAACCTTTTCCGGATCAAATCCTAATACCCATTGACCGTTAATTTCCGTTTGCGGTACACCCAGCTGACCAGTCGCAGCAACTAAACGTTCAGCGGCATTCTGATCCATTTGTACGTTCACTTCCTTGAATGGAAGTCCTTGATCCTTTAAGAAATTCTTCATCATCACACAATATGGACAAGTATTTGTTGTATAAACTGTAATTTGGTTCATTATAAATGCTCCTCTTCTTTAGTAAATTTAAACTCAATTAATAGCTTTAAAAATTAGGTAAATAACTCCTGCCAGGAGCCATACAATTGTTCCTGGTCATATGGGAAGCGGCTGTTTAACCTTTTTTCCATCTCCAGAAACCTTTGTCCGGCTGATTCCTCAAGAACCAGTCGTGGAACACTCTTTGATTTGCCTTTCCTTATCGGACATGATAAAACCTCCTTAATAATTACCCATTAGGGTATAATTATATTTAAAATAAAAAGAGGCGAAACCTCTTCTATTAAACATTAACATACCTTCATATTATACCTATAAGGGTATGTAGTCAACGGAATTGCATTGGTGAGATTTCTTACTTTAATCTCTGTCATGTGGCTGTTAACGGATTCTCTTGTTTAATTTCCTTTATGGATAAATGCAGACTATAATTTCCATATTCGAGAAGTTCATTAAGAAAAAGATTTAACTGATCTTGTGATTTCACTTTTATTTTTATATGGTAGCAGCCTTCTCCCGATACCCGGTGAACTTCAAGTACTTCATTTCGATCCTGAACAAAACGGATAAACGAATCATGGTTTGCTGTTTTCATATAAATAATCACAAACGCAGTAAAAGTCAGTCCTACCTTCATTTCATCAACTAATAAGGTGTAGGCTTTAATTACCCCGCTATCCTCTAGTTTTTTAATACGGTTCCCTACTGCCTGCCCTGTCATATGAATTTGCTGACCGAGATCTTTCCATTGAATACGTGAATTTTCGGATAGTAACCGAAGGATCTGAAAATCAATGTTATCAAGTTCCATCATAAATTCCTTTCACCATGAAATGTTTTAATCCAAAAGGGTTTCATCAAAGTATCGATAGAAATAACTATCTTCTTTATCATTATATTGTAGCAAAATATTATGAATGAGGTGGATAAAATGAGTTCAGCTTTAATCATTGTCGATATTCAAAACGACTATTTTCCAAACGGAAAGATGGAGTTAAGCAACCCTGATCAAGCAGCTGCTAATGCCGCTAGAGTTCTTGATTGGTTTAGACAAAATAACAAAGAAAATATTTTTCATGTTCAGCATATCGCAAATAGCCCGGAGTTAGGCTTCTTCCTTCCAAATACAAAGGGGGCTGAACTACATGAAACGGTTCTGCCATTAGAACATGAAAACTTGATCGTAAAAAATTTCCCTAACAGCTTTTTAAAGACTGATTTAGAAAGCAAATTAAGAGAAAAAGGTGTAACCAAGGTTATCGTTGTAGGGATGATGACACATATGTGTATTGATGCCACTGTTAGGGCTGCAGTCGATCTAGGCTTTGAAACTACATTAATTGAAGATGCTTGTGCGACAAGGGACTTATCTTATGAAAATAAAGTCGTGCCAGCAGAACAAGTTCATTATGCGTTTGTCAGCGCACTTAACGGCATGTATGCCAATGTAATTTCAACTGAAGATTTCCTAAAACAAAACTAACACAATATATAAATGGGAGTTTGTTTAAAAACAAACTCCCTTCGTGTATGCATGAGATTGCATAGGCGGAGATTTTCCGGCTATTTTATAGAAAGGAAGCTTAAGCGGCAGAATAAGCGGAAATTTTCCCGTTAACTGCCCTAAAAAAAACAAAATCCAATGATTTGACTGCAATAAGCGGAGTTTTTCCGCTTATTCTATAAAAAGTAGCTTAAAAGGCAGATATAAGCGGAAATTTTCCGGTTAACTGCCCTAATAAAGACAAAATAAAATGATTTGACTGCAATAAGCGGAGTTTTTCCGCTTATTCTATAAAAAGTAGCTTAAAAGGCAGATATAAGCGGAAATTTTCCGGTTAACTGCCCTATAAAAGACAAAATAAAATGATTTGACTGCAATAAGCGGAGTTTTTCCGCTTATTCTATAAAAAGTAGCTTAAAAGGCAGAAATAAGCGGAAATTTTCCGGTTAACTGCCTTAAAAAAGACAAAATAAAATGATTTGACTGCAATAAGCGGAGTTTTTCCGCTTATTCTATAAAAAGTAGCTTAAAAGGCAAAAATAAGCGGAAATTTTCCGGTTAACTGCCCTATAAAAGACAAAATCCAATGATTTGACTGCAATAAGCGGAGTTTTTCCGCTTATTCTATAAAAAGTAGCTTAAAAAGCAGAAATAAGCGGAAATTTTCCGGTTAATTGCCCTAATAAAGACAAAATCCAATGATTTGGCTGCAATAAGCGGAGTTTTTCCGCTTATTATATAAAAAGTAGCTTAAAAGGCAGAAATAAGCGGAAAAATTCCCTTTATTTTTAAGGAAATATCGGTATTTCCCAATTTAAGCGGAATATCTCCGTCTATTTTCAAACACAGTATAATTAACAGGCAGTTAACTTATTAAATAATCGCTGCCTACCCGTTTGAAAAATTTATAAAAGGTTTCCCGCTTTTTTCCCTCTTCTGAATAGACCTCGATGATTTTTTCTACTGTTTCATACAATTCTTCTGGCGTTAAATTCTCCTTTAGCAATGAACCAACCTCGGCGTCTTTCCCTTTTGCTTTTCCTCCAGCATATAAATGGTAATGATCTCTAATCTTCATCACACCTATGTCGCTTAACATCGGTTCACCACAGCCAATGGGACAGCCTGTGTAAGCAACCTTTAGCGTAAATGGGACGGGTTTTCCTGCGATGCGGCGATTTAGTTCTTTCGCAACCGGCATTCCTTCCTCTTCTTCCCCTTTGCAAAAATTACAGGTTCTTAAGCTCTTTACAAAGTTTCCAACTGGATAGCAAGCCAATCCAACGCTCTGAAATTCCTCTATAATCTCTTCTATGTTTGATTCCGGAATTTCTATATAGAGCTGCTGGAATGTAGTTAACTCCAGTTCCTCGTCTTCATTCATATATTTTGATAGAGTGATAAGTTGTTTTGCGTTAAGTTTTGCTCCAAATCCTATGCCTCCATTTATGGCAATCTTGACTTTTTTCCCACTGTCCTCCATCTCACTTTTCCTCCATTTAATGCCAGTTAAGTATAAAATATACCTGCCGCTCCATAAAGTGACAGGTACCATCAACCATTTTATTTATCTAATTTTACTCTTTGTAAACGCAAAGCGTTCAAGACAACAGACACCGAACTAAAGGCCATTGCTGCGCCAGCTACCCATGGTGCTAGAAACCCGATTGCAGCAATCGGAATCCCAATTGTATTATAGGCAAATGCCCAGAATAAGTTTTGCTTAATATTACGCATCGTTTTCCGGCTCATTAAAATGGCATCCGCAATACTATTTAAGTCACCTCGAATCAAGGTAATATCCGCAGCTTCCATTGCAACATCTGTACCTGTGCCAATCGCCATCCCAATATCAGCCGTAGCCAGTGCTGGTGCGTCATTAATCCCGTCACCAACCATTGCCACCTTCTTGCCCTGATCTTGAAGCTTTTTCACTTCTTCTGCTTTGCCTTCAGGCAGCACTTCTGCAATGACTGCATCAACGCCTACCTCTTTGCCAATTGCTTGGGCTGTACGTTCATTATCACCTGTCATCATTATTACCTTGATGCCCATATCTTGTAATCGGCGCACAGCCTCCCGAGATGTATCTTTAATCGTATCTGCTACAGCAACTAGCCCGGCATATTGCCCATTAATTCCGGCTAGCATGGCTGTTTTCCCGTTCTTTTCTAGCTCCTCCATTACTGGAAGTACAGTTGTAATGTTAATCCCATATTGCTGCATGAGTTTCCGTGTACCAATGACAATCCCTTGACCTGAAACTGTCGCTTGCACGCCATAGCCTGGAATTGCTTCGAAGAATTGGACATGACCAAGTTCGATCCCTTTTTCTTGAATCCCTTGAACGATTGCTTCTGCTAATGGGTGCTCAGATTGCTTTTCTGCCGCACCAATCAATGATAAAAACTTCTCTTCCTCTTGACCATCTGCTACTAAAACATCTGTTAAGACAGGTTTCCCATGTGTAACCGTACCTGTTTTATCAACTACTACTGTGTCAATGCTTTGCGTTTGCTCTAAATGCTCTCCGCCTTTGAACAAAATCCCAAATTCTGCTGCGCGGCCCGAACCTGCCATAATGGAAGTCGGTGTTGCTAAACCAAGGGCACACGGACAAGCAATAACAAGTACCGCAATTAACACTTCAAGTGCCGGTGTAAACTCACCTGGTTGAACAAAGATGATCCATACCAAAAAGGTTACAATAGCAATCCCCACTACAATCGGTACGAAAATTCCTGAAATTTGGTCTGCCATCCGTTGGATTGGCGCTTTCGAGCCTTGTGCATCTTCTACTACTTTAATAATTTGAGCTAATGCTGTATCACGCCCAACTCTTGTTGCTTTCATTTTAATGAATCCATTTTTGTTAATTGTTGATCCATATAAAATGTCACCAGCTTTTTTATCCACTGGCAGGCTTTCACCTGTTAACATCGATTCATCAACAGCTGTCGTTCCTTCTGCTACTTCCCCATCCACTGGGATTTTCTCACCTGGCTTCACTAAAATCGTGTCACCAATGACTACCTCTTCTAATGGGATTTCTTTTTCAACTCCATCACGGACAACGATGGCAGTTTTCGCTTGAAGGCCCATTAATTTCTTTATTGCTTCTGATGAACGGCCTTTTGCTTTGGCTTCGAATAATTTACCTAAAAGAATAAGTGTGATTAATACAGCGCTTGTTTCAAAATAAAGTTGTGGACCATGATGTGAACCCGCTGTAACAATTGCCTGATATACACTATAAAAATAAGCTGCGGAAGTACCCATGACAACGAGCACATCCATATTGGCACTCCCATTGCGAAGTGCTTTATATGCACCCACATAAAACTGTTTCCCGATTATAAATTGTACTGGTGTTGCCAAAATCAGCTGTATCCACGGGTTCATTAAGAAATCTGGTACATATAGAAACGATGTAAAGGAAAAGTGTCCGACCATCGTCCATAATAATGGCAGCGATAATATCGCAGAAATAATGAATTTACGCTGTTGATCTTTAATATGCTTTTCACGGTGATCTGTTTGTTCCTTTTCATCTTGCTTTTGATGTGCACCGTAACCCAGCTTCTCTACCTTTGCAATAATGTCTGAAATCGTTATTTCTGAAGGGTTAAATTCGATTGTTGCTTTTTCAAGCGCCAAATTGACGTTCGCAGCCGCAACACCTTCCATTTTGTTCAACCCTTTTTCAATACGTGTTGCACATGCAGCACAAGTCATTCCGGTAATATCAAATTCTGCTTTTTGTTTTACAACACCGTAGCCAAGTGCTTCGATTTTCTTTTCAAAATCTTCCTCACTTAGTTTGGAAGGGTCATATTTTATCGATGACTTTTCAAGCGCTAGGTTAACGCTTGCTTGCTCGACGCCCTCCATTTTATTCAATCCTTTTTCAATGCGCGTCGCACATGCGGCACAAGTCATTCCGGTAATTTGAATATTCGTTTCTTTAACAGCTTTACTTTCTGTACTCATTATATATTCCACCTCTCTTATACCTATAAGGGGTATATTTCTTTGAAAATTAGAGAGTGCTATAGAAGCACTCTTATTCTACCTCATATCCTTGATCTTCAATCGTTTCTTTAATTTTATCAAGGGATACTTGCATTTCATTAAATGCTACTTCAACTTGAGCATCATTTAATTTAACCTTTACTTCGCTAACACCTTCTAATTGACCTACGCTTCCTTCGATTGAATTTACACAATGTCCACATGACATCCCTTGTACGTTTAATGTTATATTCTTCATCTTTTTTCTCTCCTTTAATTAAAATTGATAGTTGGCGCAATATACACTATAGGGGTATAAAAATTATAAAAATTTTTTATTCCCTATCAAGTTATAAAGTTTTTTATTTTTTCATTAGCTTATGAATCGTTACAACTAATTCATCTAAAACTTCTTCATCCCCATCTGAAAGGCGATCGACAACACAACCCTTTAAATGACCTTCCAAAAGAATTTTGGCCACGCTATTTAATGCAGACTGTGTAGCAGAAAGTTGTGTGATAATATCATCACAATAAACGTCCTTGTCAACCATTCCTTTGATTCCTCTAATTTGGCCTTCGATTCGATTTAATCGATTGGTTAAATCCTTTTTCACACGCTCTGGATGATGACTTTTCCGACAAGACGCAACATCCTCAGGATGACAAGCTACTTCTTTCACTGTGTTTTCCATCGGTTCAACCTCCTATCTTGATTTCATATTACCATACCCTTGCTAGGTATGTAAAGAAGAAATAATAAATTAATTTTATAGATCATGGAAACACCTTCCATACAAGAAAAAGGACACTTTTTTAGTCAAGGAAAGTGTCCGATGGCGAAAGATATGAAATATAAATACTTGTTGAAGAAAGATCCTGCTATGTTCAGTCCTTAATCATTTTCTTAGCAATCAAGCTGCCAGCTAAAGCAGAACCCGCTGCAATTATTGGGATAAATAATGTTGTGTTTAGTAATAATACAGTGAAATAACCAAAACTAAGGACTAATACGAAAACAAATAAAAGGACAAAAATAGATTGTCGGACATTTAATTTCATTATGTTCATTTGAATCCCCTGTTCATGGATAGCTCTCCATTAATCCATTTAATATGTACACCAAAATACACTTTCAGCTATCGGTTCAATGGCGGGAACCTTTATGAAATTTAACAAAAGGTCCGTATCGCTCGCTCCAACATATTCATCTGTATCTACATTATAATATTGAACTACCTCAACCTTGTAAAAGCCATTTTCAATATCAAACTTATAATTGGAACAATTTTGATCAGGCACGTTCTGATCTTCAAACTGAGCAGCCATTGTAAGGCAGTCATAATCCACTAAATATAGCTGATTTTCCGTTACTTCTATATACCCTGCTGCTTTCCTAAAGCATGAATGCTCTATTTCTTCTGTCCCTACTTTAACATCCACTTTCCAAGAATGTTCAATTCCTTCTTCCGTCATTTGAAAAACCAAAATGTGCCCTTGTTTCATTTCGTCTCCAAAATGCTGCAAAAGACTATCAAACTCCCAATCTTCATCTACGAATGAGTTGTATTTAGCCGCATTCGCCACCCCAATAAAATTAGTATCACCAAACTTCATGCAAAACTTCATTCTGCTCTCCCCTTCGTTTATTATTTTTTGAATAGTAAGCTCTGCTATTATGCAATCTTGATTTTCGTGTATGAATAAGCGGATAATTTCCGTCTAATTTACAAAAAAGAAGCTTAAACAGCAGAAATAAGCGGAGAAATTCCGGTTAACTGCTCTAAATTAGACAAAATCCAAAGATTTGGATCCTATAACCGGAAAAATTCCCCTTATTTTTAAGGAAAAATCGATATTTCCCAATTTAAACGGAAATTTTCCGTTTATTTTTTAAATGCAGGAAAAATCAACATTCAGTTATAAAAGAGCATTTGAATAAAGCTAAAGAATATAGATTGCCATCCTTATTTTGGAATTGCGCCTTTTCCTTCACAAGTTGATCGTTCTACTTCTTCCATATAAAATTTTTAAAAATACATTCATCCAATTAATATTTTTTCGCTAATAAATAGTTCAATCTTTGTTTAACTGACTCCCATTCACTATCAATAATACTGTAAAATATATTATCGTGAATGGTACCGTCTGCCTTTACCCTATGTTTACGAAATACTCCTTCTTTTGTTGCCCCTATTCGTTCAACTGCTTTTTGTGATCGCACGTTTTGTCCGCTAACTGAAAATTGGACACGAAGGACTTTTAATTGTTCAAAGCAATACGTAAGTAATAACAATTTACATTCAGTGTTTACCTTTGTTTTCCAAACCTTCGGTGAAAGCCAGGTCCAGCCTATTTCCACATTCCTATTTCCTTTATCAATATCACCAATGCGAGTTGTTCCTATTACTCGGCCAGTTTTTTTATCCTTAATAATAAATGGGATTTGTTTACCCTCCTTTTTATTATTAACAGCCATTATTAATACTTGTTCCAAATCATCCACTGTGTTAATTTCTCTCCACGTGTATTTCCATACTTCAGGGCTCTGTAACGCTTCAAATAATAATTCCACATCCTTTAATTCAAGAGGAATAAGTGAAACCGTCTCTCCTTCAAGAGTTAGATCCTTTTCAATTTCCATTGCAGCTCTCTCCCTTTTTCCCACATAGCCAGTTAGCAGTTGTACCTATAAATTCCATACTAATAAGAACGTCTCCTTCTTTTACAAAGAAAGAGCGTCATTCTTGCTGAAGATTGCACCGATGACATACGTTCAATTTTAAAATAATCCACTTTATGTACTGATCTTGTGAAGCTGCAAGATGATTACTGCTGCCACAACAAGAAGGGAAACTGTCAGAAAAATAACTGCAAGCACGAATTGCCCGCTTGCATACAAAGCTGCGGACGCAGCAATGAACACAACTAGCTTAAGCATGGTTCGTATCGAGATGAATTAATTCAATTCTATACGGAGTTTGTCTAATCTATAATCCTCAATTAAGTCGATGCTTCTTTTGTTCTCCACATAGCTTTTGATTTGCTCGTTAATATTTGGGATCAGTAAAATGGAGTCTAGTTCCTCGAGAGGAATCCACTTGACTGCCGATTGGTTTAGATCAGGAAATTCGGGTAATTGCGGCATTGAATTATTCTTTATTTTACATTCAAAAATGAGATGTAATGCGTGTTGCTCATTGATATTATAATTACCAGATTGTTGATGAGGGGCAAACTCGTAAATTAACGCTAATGGTCCAACATCCACTTGAGCTGTCGTTTCTTCTAACACTTCTCTTGCAACACCCTCAATTATCGTTTCACCTGGCTCCAGCCCTCCGCCGGGTAAATTATAATGAATCCCATTATCATCGTATTCAACTAAAAGGACAGAATTATTCTCGATAATTAAAGCGGTACATCGAATTCTTACATGCGACAAGATTTCACACCTCATTAGATAAAATTAGGATACTGTTTAAATATTTTATAAGCTTTTAAAGGGTTAAGAATACCTTTAACGAATTCTTAATAATGTTACTATTGTGATAAATAGTTATAGAAAGGTAGCGATAATATGGAAACACTGCAAACATTTCTAAAAGAGATCAATGACCAAATGCAAGTATTATCTAAAGTTGGGGCTCAAGCAAGCTGGATGGCCCAAACAACTGGAGACCCTGAGTGGGCTGCTAAATTAAGTGAAGCTGAAACCAGGTACAGTCTATTATTCTCTTCAAAAGACTCATACGAGAAAACAAAACAATTTCTAGCAACGGAAAACTTAACGGAAATCGAAAAACGTCAGCTTCAACTTCTGCTAAGCGCAATGGAAGGGAATCAACTCCCTGAAGAAGTGATTGCTGATTTATCAAAACGCTCTTCAGAACTCAATTTATTATTTAACACATACACGCCTGTTGTGGATGGAAAGAAGTATTCTGCCAATGATATTCGAGAGATATTGGTTAATAGTGATGACCAAGAATTGCGCAAAAAAGTATGGTTTGCAAGTAAGGAAGTTGGCAAAGTCGTAGAAAAAGGCCTGCTGGAGCTTGTAAAGAAGCGCAATGAAGCTGCACAGCTTCTTGGTTATGATAACCATCATCAAATGGGCTTTGCTCTTCAAGAACTTGACCGTGACGAGGTATTCGCTATTTTCAACGAACTTATTGCTCAATCAGATGAAGCCTATCGCTCGATGAAGCAAGAACTCGATGAACGTTTAGCAGCTAGATTTGGGATTAATCCAGAAGATATACGCCCATGGCATTATGTCGATCCCTTTTTCCAAGAGGCTCCGCCATCTGATTCAACCAATCTGGATCCTTTTTACAAAGGGAAGGACATTGTCCAAATCACAACAGATACGTTCAATTCTATGGGAATCGAAATTGATGACCTATATGCAAAAAGCGATTTGTTCCCTAGAGAAAAGAAAAACCCAACAGCCTTTTGCACGGATATTGACCGCGAAGGTGATGTTCGTGTCCTTTGTAACTTAACGGAAGATGCGTATTGGATGGAAACGAACCTGCATGAGTTTGGCCATGCGGCTTATTTCAAATATGTAGACGCTAGCCTTCCATTCGGACTACGTACAATTAGTCATATCTTAACAACCGAAGCGATCGCGATGTTATTTGGAAAAATGGGCAAAGATCCGCGTTGGTTAAAGCGCTTCTTACAACTGGATGAAGCAACCATAAATGAGCTTGCTCCTGAATTAGAAAAGTACCAACAGTTACAAATGCTTATTGCAGCAAGATGGATTATTACCTTTGTATTTTTTGAAAAAGAACTGTACGAAAATCCCGATCAAGATTTAAACGCTTTATGGTGGAAAACAGTGAATGAGATTCAGCTAGTCACTCCTCCTGATTCAACCGATAATCCGGATTGGGCTGCAAAAATTCATTTTACACTCGCACCTATTTACTACCAAAATTACCTGCTTGGAGAATTAATGGCAGCTCAGCTTCTTCGTCATATTGAAACGAAGATTTCTCCTGAATTTTTCACAAAAGAAACAGGTGAAATGCTCATCAATCAATTCTTCAAACCAGCTGCCCTTTATGACTGGAATGAAAAAATAAGCCGTGTAACGGGTGAAAAATTAAACCCTGCTCACTTTGTTGATGTTTATTGCAAATCTCAGGTAAAAAGTTAATTAGTGGACAAACACTGAAAACTTTTTGGAACTCTAGGTCAAGCCTAGGGTTTCTTTTTCACAAAAAATATTCATGGGCATCTGCTCACAGCCAAATATGTAAATGTCGGTCTGCCTAATTTCAACTACTTCGTACATAAAAACTTGTTCAATTAATCAGACCGACAATTTACTCCGAATTATTACATTTAATTGCTGGGCAGTTGAATGCCGCGCCAGCTGCTTACATCACATTGACCGTATTCATTATCACCCACAGCAACCACTGTGCCATCTGCTTTAAGACCGACTGTATGGGAACAACCAGCCGCGATCGCCACAATATTATGCCAATCCCTTACATTACATTGACCATACTTATTCCAGCCAACAGCCACCACCGTTCCATCCGCTTTAAGACCAATGGTATGATTACTGCCTGCAGCGATCGCCACAATTCCGCGCCAGCCGCTTAGATCACATTGGTTATGTCTATTTGAACCCACACCCGTCACCGTTCCGTCCGATTGAAGACCCACAGTATGAAGATAACCTGCCGCAACTGCCACCATATCGCGCCAGCAGCTTACATTGCATTGGCGATACCGATTATTCCCCACAGCCATCACCGTGCCATCCACTTTAAGACCAATGGTATGCCAGTCACCCGCTGCCACTGTCACCATATCGAACCAGCTGCTTACATTGCATTCACCTTCATTATTTCGGCCCACTGCTGCCACCGTCCCATCCGCTTTAAGACCAATGGTACTGCACCAACCCGAAGCCACCGCTACAATATCACGCCAGTCCTCTACATCGCATTGGCCATGCTTATTCCAACCAACAGCCGCTACCGTACGATCAGATCTAAGACCGATTGAATGAGCATTCCCTGTGTTCGGCGCCATATGAACATTACCCGCTACCACCGCCACCATATCGCGCCAGCCGCTTACATCACATTGACCATATTTATTATCACCCACAGCCATCACATTGCCATCCACTTTAAGACCAATGGTATGACGCCGCCCCGCCGCTATGGGATCTTTAGGCCACCGTTTCACCTTTAATACCGCCTCTTTCGGTGAAATGTAATCCATGTTTTCCCTCCTTGAATATTAGGTGCTTTATGGTTCTATAATAAAAGAAACTATCTCTAACTGCCTGTTTAGTTTTATCGACTATTTAGACCTTTTGTTATAGTTGATTATTTTCTTCTACCTTTTTTCTTCTGACAATTAGAATGGCAGCTACCATAACCCCCCATCCTATAATATCTATAATGGCATTGCCTATATTGCCAATAGCATGACTCGTTAACCCTATCAACAAAGCACCAATAAGAATAAGTGGGATTGCAAATAAAAACTTCAAATCATTCAATCCTCCTTTTTTAAGTGTAAATGATCCCTATTGAACGATCCTGCCATAAACCCAAAAGGAAACAAAAAACAGACTTCTATTGTCCATTCATACTCTCTCCTTAACCAACTTCATCACAAAATACAATCATTCAACTTCCTTCGCTGGTGGTCGATTAATTAACTGTCTACATTCAAGAGATTATGAAATAATTATGAAATATGGCTCATCATGTTTTTTAGTGCAAATTGTTTGATGTAATGGAAATATAATACAATTAGTTGATATTATGGAGGAGGCTTGCTGATGTTTAATCGAAAAATTGCTGCGCTTCTATGCGGTTTGGGCATTGTCACTATGACTGTAGAACAGGCTTCAATAGAACAAATAGCTTCATACATTACCATCATTGCGGGTTCTTTTTTATTATTAAGACAGCAAGAGAAAAAACTTAACAATTAGTTAATCCTTTTTATATTCTGTCGGAAGGCAAATTTTCTAAGGTGAAGTATGTGAATGCAATCACTTAAATCACCAGACTGATTTGTCACAAATAAAACCCAATTATTTGGGTTTTATTTAATTTTATGGATTTAACAGCACCGGCCAAAATAAAATAAAAAATTGATAAAACTTTCACCTTAGTCTTTTTTAAAATGCCATCATAAGTATTCCCACTCTCGGAATCATGAATATTTCTTTTACAATTGTTTTTTCTCATTTTTATCTCTTCTTACATTTTATCATGATAAAATTTATTGGAGGTTTATTTTTCATTTCCTTATCTGGCTCGTCAATTTCTGAAAACTCTACTAGACCATATTCGCCAAATTCTCTTTTTACCGTGTCAGAACCATAAAAAAACATTTTTATTCCTTTCATGATTTCAAAATAGTCTTTATCCAATTGTTTGCCCTTACCAAACATGGGGGCTTTTTGTGAAACAGTTGTAAAAATCATATATCCATTTGGCTTCAACTGATTATAGCAATCTTTAATAAACTTCTCTCTCTCCTGCTTATTCAATAAATGAATAAGAGCATGAGAGAATATACCATCGTAAAGATTATGATCAAAGGGCATTTCAGTTACTGAACCATGAAAGATTCTATTATTCACTCCATTTTCCCTGGCTAATTCAATTGCCGTTTTTGAAATCTCAATGCCTGTCACTTTCATTCCACTTTCGATAAAAACCTTCGCATTCCTGCCATAGCCAATGCCCGGTATTAGTATATCCTTAACATTCCTTTCAAGGAAAAAGTCCTTTGTCAAGATTGCAGAGTCAGTAGGTTCAAATCCCCACATTGTTTGTTTTTCTATAAAATTGGATTCCCAGAACTCCATCTTTTCTCTACCTCCATATTTAAGTTTCTGATATAAAATGGCATTATTTCATAATCACTATTTTTCCACTCTCATCTATTTTAACTAGGGGAATATGCTTATTCTGCAGAACTTTGAAATCACAGGTGATGCCAATACTATAAAAAGGCGTTCATGTTACAAAACTCTTCACCCAACTCCCCGTGATATAAAAGACACTTTATATCTATATTTAACCTAAAAAATTTCTAGCATTTACCCATTCAGATATGCTAAACCTTTTTAATTAAAAATCCTCATTTATAAGATCATGTACCACACCCATAGCAGCCTTACTTCCGTCAGCAGCAGCTACTATTAATTGAGCAGGTCCTTTTATAGAGCTATCTCCACTAGCATAGACTCCCTTTACACTTGTACGTCCTAAATCATCCGTCTCAATCCCACCCATTTCATTTAATTTACAGCCTAAGGAATGAGCGAACGAAGATGATTGTTTCAAGTCAGTAGTGATAAAGCCACCTGCTCTTTCCATTTCAAGCCCATTCACGAACTTCACACTCTTTAATAATCCATTCTCGCCTTGTAACTTTTCGATTTCATCATCAATGACTTTTATTTTTTTCAATGCTAATAGTTCCTTCTGTTCACCGGTAAGGCTTTCTTTTCCATTTGTACAAACAAGAAGATCATTGCTCCAATTAGAGACCATTTTGACCAAATGAAATGCATTTTCATTCTCTGCAATAACTACTAATGGTTTATCTCTTAACTCCCATCCATCACAAAATGGACAACTAAACAAACTCTTCCCATAAAAATCCTGAATTCCTTTAACACTAGGCAACAAATCCCTAAGGCCCGTTGAAAGAATAACTTTTCTAGAATGAAAAAGCTTTCCTGCTTTTGTACGGATAGTAAATAGGTTGTTCTCCCTATTTATATCAGTAACTTGTTCATTATAAACGGATAAATTTGAAGAATATTTCTTTACATCCTCCTTCGCTATTTTTTTAAATTCCGAAGGTGTAATACCATCCCTCGTAATAAATCCATGAGATTCATTAGTCACTGCATTTCTAGGTTTATCTTCGTCTAACAGGACAGCATTCATTTTTGCTCTCCCTAAAACGAGAGAAGCATTCAAGCCAGCTGGACCTCCACCAATGATTGCACAGTCTAACACCATCTTTTTTCCTCCTTTAATCAGGTATATAAAAGACTCTTAATATCTATAATTAAGATAAAAAATTAATTAGCGCTGTTGCAGTGATTGCTTTCTTCATTCATCCTGGATTCCATTTGATTAGCAATATCATGAATATTTTTGTTTGCTAATTCATCTGTCATCCTTTTTTCAGCTTCTATCATTACATTTTCAATTAAACAATCTCCATTTTTCGTCTCACTATGTTCCAGTGAACAGCTAAATAACGTCGTTTTTCCTTCGATAGCATAGATCACATCTAGAAAAGAGATATCCTTTGGACGTTTCAAAATACTATACCCGCCTTTGACACCCGGAGTTGATTCGATAAGCCCTGCTTTAACCAATTTTGTCAGGATTTTCGATAGATACGTCGGTGATAAATTTTGAACTTTTGCCAGTTGTTCTACTCCAACGGTTTGATTCTTCGGAGTTAATGATAAATATACCATTGTGTGCAGGGCATAATTTGTGGCTTTTGAATATTTCATTTTCTATCCTCCTTTATAAATGATATTAAAGAGTCTTTATATCTTTAATTCATTATACATACAATAAAATTTTAATCAAGTAAGTCTTTCTTGAAAAAATAAAAAAGAGCGCAATTCCTGCTGCAGAATTGCGCCCGATCGTAATTTAAGTTTTCTATAAGCTGGTTTTGCGTAATGTTGAAAATGCAATTTAAAGGAATTACTTTTCAGTGGCTCTATTGCCCATCGCAATAGAAATTCTATTCCAGCTGTTAATTTGATTAATGATTAGGACAAGGTCAACATACTGTTTTTCATCGAAATGTTCACGCACCCGTTGATAAATCTCATCTGGAACACGTTTTGCAGGGATTAATGTTACATGCTCGGCTAACTCTAAAGCTGCTTTTTCTGATTCTGTATAAAAGTCACACTCTTGCCAAGCACTAACACAGTAAAGTCTTTGTTCTGTTTCACCCATTTTTCTCGCGTCCGCTGTATGCATATTCAAACAATATGCACAGCCGTTAATTTGAGAAACACGAATTTTAATAAGTTCACGAAGTTTTCTTTCGATTGCTGTCGTTTTCGTGTATTTTTCCATATCCATCATAATTTTCATACCATCCGCTGCAATTTCATAGTAAGAAACTCTTTGACTCATAAAGCAGGCCCCCTTTGAATTAGTTTAAAACTTTACGGAAGAACAACTACATGTCTTGTTAAATGAACCTGTCATTCATTGAAGCAAGTTCATTTAACAAAAATGCAATATCCTTTACTCCATAACCGTACCAGTTTTTGAAAAAGGTTACAAACTACTCCTTAATAATATAGACAGCATATTTTTGGGGATCGATAAAACCTAATTGACTGCCTAAGTTTATAGAAGCACCATTATCAACATCACAATCCCAACGAGGTTGAATGTTTTGGGAAATACAATAATCAATAAATTGTTCAGCAACCATACTAGCTAACCCTTTTCCTCTGTAATTCAAGTCAGTTATTATATCGATTTCTGCATAGTTTTCAGATTTAAAAATGGATACACCTTCACTAATTATCTTTTCTCTCTCTAACACACAAAAGCCAATCCCATTTTGAAGAAAATTCTCTGCAGTATCCCAATATTCATCAAAGTATTTCTTATCAAATTCTAAAGAATGTTCGATTAGATCATTGTCTTTTTTTAAGATATTATAATCCTGAAGGTTATTTCTTTTCCTATTTTTATATGTTAATAAGTCAAAAGAAAAAGAATAACGTTCTATTCTTCTGACTTTACCTTCTAAATATTTTTCTATCGACTGATTCCAGGTTTCTTCATTAGAAAATATAGTGAATCTTTTCCCCAGAATAACTGATTTCTCAAAAATACTAACAATACCTTTTAGAAAAAGTTTGTTTGAAGAATGTCCTGTTACAAAATACAATCCTGATGCTGTTTGAATGAGCAATGAATGATACTTATCTGAATCAGCATATACAGTACCTTCAATCATCAAATCTAATACGCTATATGCAAAAGTAGGTGCATCTTTAAGCTCTTTCTTTAAAAGAGTAAAATGGTCAGCTGATACTTCAATCACATTTATATACCTCCATTATTTATTGATTATTTTCAGCTTAATTATACATAGAGTAAAAAATTACCTCCATTTGAGATTTATTACTAACCTACTTAGTAAATTAAAATATCACCAATTTATTTGTAGAGCTATTCTAATCTTTAGTTTAAGTACAATCCTTTTGAATAATCAGCTTGATTATCCATCGAATATGATTATTGAGAAATATAGTACAATTCTGATAAACTTTTTAGGGGGAGGGATAAATTTTGAACATCAATTTGGGTGATGTACTTTTTCAGGCTTTTACTTTAATATGGGTATTTTTTATTATTGTTCTAATGGTTTATCTAATAAGGTTTTTTAAAAGTAAAAAACAAGAGAGCCAAAAAATTACGACTTTGGAAAAGAAACTTGACAGGATTATAGAATTACTCGAAAAGGATAAGAGTGAATAATAAAAGGGCGAAATTCTTACTGCTGATTGCGT
This sequence comes from Cytobacillus massiliigabonensis, assembly GCF_900199725.1. GTDB lineage: Bacteria > Bacillota > Bacilli > Bacillales > Cytobacillaceae > Cytobacillus > Cytobacillus massiliigabonensis. The sequence continues at coordinate 992,638 of NZ_LT904902.1, forward strand.
CTATTTTGGAGATGGCTATCGAAATAATACTACCCTTTAGCACAATAAGTTGAACAAAAGTAAGTTAAACAGCTGCTCGAACTATATAACGGGAAAATGTTATAGGTAAGCCATCCTCAGTAGCATTCCTTTCGAAAATCTTAGATATTTCGGGTAAGTCATTTTCTTTCAATGTTATATAAATGGAGGGATGTTGACCAAAACTTCGTAACTTTAAAATATCTAATGGGGACTTAATATACTCTGTGCTATTTATTACATCAATCTTAGCATAAGAAAAGTTACTTATATTAAGTCTTTGATTTATAACATCTAAAATTGGAGTTCCTAATGAAAATTCGAAGAGATTTGGGAATAAAAGTGGTAATTCTTTGCCCGACTCATCACCAGGATGAAGACCGATTATTTTGCCACTACTTTTTAAAACTTTTTTAAGATAGGGATAGGCAGATGTAGGACCCTTTCTTATGAATGCACAATCAAATTCGTCTCTTTTGAAAGGTAATCCATTTTTTGTATTTCCTACAAGAAAAGAAACATTCGTTTTTTTTCCATTTACCCCTGTTTCTATAAATTTATGCGTTACATCAAACCCTATTATTTCTTTTGCAGCCAAACCACATTTATTTGTAAACTCACCGTGACCACATCCAACATCTAATACTTTCTTGTTGGCTATGATTTGAATTACTTCTTTATCAAAAATTGATTCTCCGTTAGGCTCTGTAAGTGTAGAATTCCAAGAATATATATACTTCCCCTGAAGGTTACTCAGTTGTTGGTACCATTCTGTCGAATGTGGCTTTATCCAATTTTCAAAAGTTGTAGGGTCAGTTAAATGCATATATTCCCCCTCCTTATGAAATCTTAAATATTAAATATTCTTGAAGTAAATAAAAAGTCCTTCTTGTTCAACTAAACTCCCCCCTTTAATATAATATGAAAATGCGATACCGCTTTATTGGAGTATCGCACCCGTTACTTCAATAAGCCTTATCTAACCTCAATTTTACACAAGCATAACTCGAACTCCCCTTTTTCCACCCTGCATGGACATCGTAAAAATAAACACCTTTTTCTTTTGCTGCCATTAAAACATTATTATTTAACGAAACATCCTCCACTTCGTTATCACTAAGCCATCTATTTACTCCCAATGTATTTTAACTAGCTTTAAGTTTTGTTCAGCGATATAGCCCTTAACATAAAGAAGGAGCGTAATTCTTGCTGCAGAATTGCGCCCGATTACGGAATAAAATTATGTTATTTTTACCATAAAAAGACCCTTTAGACAATGTATATCCAAAGGGGTAAAGTATCGCATCTTTATTAACGTGACTTTATTTTAAAGCCACATTCGGTCATCTCTGTTATTGTAGCGCTAACCAGCGGACTGTTTATTCTTCTTAGTTGTGCCCAGTATAATCAAGGCAACATAGATTACAATGGCAATCGAATCTAAAAGCGTATCAGTAAGAGCCGAAACGTCAAGTATTGCGGTTACACCAAGAATGACCATCAGTCGGACAACCAAGATCGTCACGATCATCCAAGCGGTAAAACGGACCTTCGATTGCTCACTTTGGAATGACATGAAAATGAATGCGATGCCGAAGACCAGGTTTTCTGCCGTTATAATGTGCCAAACATACGTCAATACCGTTCGGTTATCCATGGACATCGCCATAATATCGTTCGTTACCAGTACAACGTATTGTCCGTTCCATGCATGAGTTACGGCAAACAGAATCGCAAGAACACCTACAATCAGATAATAAAAATTCCTAACCTTGATGTTGATCACAACCCTCCATAGAAATTCCTGGTTCATTCTCGTGGATATCCTTGTAAAGCTCGCGGACGAATTCTGCCAACCGTTGATCGCTTTCGCTATTAAAATCTCTTAACGTTTCAGATGCTATGTTGAGCAACCGACTGACCTTTTCCAGATGATTGATCTTCTTGCGCGTTTCTGCGTTTTTAGCATCGAGGAACGCTGCAACCTCTTCGCAGTAAGAGGAATCGATATTTTCCATCTTACGGAAACCAAATTTCCCTTTGATTTCATTAAGAGAAAAGTCCGCATACTGCATAATCTGAATATTCATCAAGTCTATGAGGTCGTCTCTCGAATACATCCGGTACCGATTGTCTTTCCGAGACGGCGAGACGATCCCAATCCGGTCATAATATCGAAGTTTATCCTTAGACATCCCAAGTATCTGCGAAACCTCTTGTATAGAATAAAGTTTTTCCATGAATCCAGAATAACATTTGAGTTGACTCCAATGTCAAGTGGTTTTTTTAAAATTTTCACCATATTCAGAATATCACTATTGGAGATATTTTAAATGTATTCCTAATTATCAATATTAATCTTTAATATTTTATTCCGTATTTTGGCCCTTTTCATGAAGAAAGACGCTTTCTATTTCAGAAAAGCGCCCGTTTGTTGAAGATCGTTATTGAACTAAAGCCCCCTTTAGTTGAATCTAATTCTTTTTATACTCCTATTTTGTAATCCTCAAGAACTTCTTCAATTAAGCGTCTGGCAATACCAGCGAACACAGGATTACTGATTTTGTAATACGGAAGAGCAATAAGTCCTACTGAGAGAGCCCAACCTCGCCCGCGTTCCCAGGTTGCCTCATCAACCAATAGTTCTTTTCGTAATTTTTCACGGGTTTTTACTGAAAGCAGACTCCAAGCAAATAACCAGTCACATGCAGGGTCTCCAATACCAAGTCCGCCAAAATCGATGATTGCACATAACCTGCCTTGATTAATAAGCAGATTTCCCGCTAAGAGATCTCCATGGATCCATACTGGATTCTTTCCCCAAATTGGTGCATTTAGTGCAGCCTCCCACGCTAATGTTGCTAAGTTGGTATCAATATCATTTTGTAAATTTGCAATAGCCTCTCGAACATACTCATCCCTCATTGCAAGAGGAACTCCACGCCAGAAATTATGGTCTCCTGGAGTCGGTCCACCTGATGGATCTATTCTCTGTAATACATTCACACATTGACCTAAGTCAAAAGCCACCTGATATGGATCATCCATTCTTCCCGTAATCGCGTCTTCGCCATCAATCCATTTATAAACAGACCAATGCCAAGGATATTCTTCAATCGGGTTACCTAACGCTATCGGTGTAGGTACAGAAACCGGTAGGTGCTTTTCAATGAACGGCAGCCATTGATACTCCTTTTTAATCTGTAAAGATCCACCTTCGTTAGAAGGAAGTCTAACAGCCATATTTTTACCGAGTCTATAAATTCTGTTATCCGTTCCACTTGAATTAAATCGATTAATAGGAAGACCTGCCCAATTAGGAAATTGTTCAGAAATTAATTTGTGTACAAAAGACAATTTTGTTTCTTTCATTTGAATGCCCCACTAACTTAAAGGGGATTCGCAGTTTAGGGGGCTAGTTAGGCGATAATCCCCTTTAATGTGTTATGCCCCATCTTAAACATTGCTGCGGACATGATAAACAGCACCTCCAATTAATAGTTACAGTTATAATAACACGATGTTTTCTGAATTAAAACAACTTTCACAACACGCTATTCATTTGGCCTAATACATGTAAAAACGCGTTCCTAAATAAACGCGCCCGATTGTTAAATAGCTGGACTAATTAGAAAATCCATTCAAAGAACTTTGCAAGAATGAAAAGTGGTACTCCAACGAGTAATAAGCCAGCATGGCCTAAAACATGAGTAAAGAAAGTCATTCTAGCTGCTGGAACGCTCTTGATTAGGGATCGCTAAAATTTGTTGAAGCTAGCTCTTGCTTAAAGGTAAGAAGTGGAGTTTCGTCGAATATAATAAATTACCTATCCAGAGGTTATATAAAGGTTAATTTAACGAATATTGTATACGGTGGGTGGATAAAAGAATTCGTATAAATGAACATTAGATTTCACACCCCCCTCGCCCAAAATGTCTAAAACTTTCATCGATCTCCTAAAGGAAGGCAATTTTATGTTTCTAGTATGCCATTTAACGATAGCCTGTTAAATTACTTAGGGCAGTACTCGTGGGTTATTGCGATTTGAAGCTAACACATGCCTTGTTTAGAATTCTCTGGATGCTGTTTAGAAAATTCCAATATTAGATGAAAGGGGAAACCAAATGAAAACAAAATGGCTTTTGAGTAGCAGTGCCGTGATGATGGGTTTGTTGGGGTTGGCAGGAACCTTTATTCCCGAAGAAATTTCAGTAATATTAGGGATTGACCCTTCACCCACTACTCTGATTCTTCTTCAAATCATCGGAGGACTATATTTAGGGTTCGCAATGTTGAACTGGTTTACACGTTCTGCCCGGATCGGCGGCATCTATAACAAACCTGTCGTATTAGGAAATCTGATACATTTCATCGTTGTCTTATTTGCCGTAATCCGGCAGTTGGCGGAGCAGTTTCATTTCATATTCGTTATTTTGACATTAGTTTATCTTGGGTTTGCCGTCTGGTTTACATTGGTTATGCGTTCGAATCCTTTAAGCAATCAATCAAAAATGTCTGGCTAACGCATAGTAAACGGGGATTTATATAACAAAACCATGCTTTGACATCGTCTAATGCATGGTAATTATGTTAACTAATTTAAAATTGCTAAGTTAATTTTTTTCGCTCATCTATTTATTGAGTTCATTAACTGGAAGAAGTATTCAGGTTTATGAGTCTTATTTAGGTTATACCATGAATGTAATGTATCTGGTGCAAATACATCTAATTTTTTCAGTACTTCCATCGCAAATTCCAGAGGAGCTACTCCTGATGCAGTGACCAAATTCTCACCAGATACCACAGGTCCCATCTCATGAAATTCTTCGCCTTTATAATTAGGACAGACCATTTTAATGTACTCTAAGTTATTGCTTGTATGCTGTCTAGAATCTAGGTATCCAATATTCGCTAGTCCCTCAGTTGCACCACAAATTGCAGCAACAATAGTCCCAAGCTTTAAAGCTTCGCCAGTTTTTTTCAGGATAGGTTGATGAATATCTTCTCTCCAAGTATTCCCTCCAGGTAAAACTAAAAGATCTTTACTCTCAAGGGTACATTCATCAAGGGAAATATCTGGTTTTATGCTCAGACCTCCCATCGTAGTAATAATTTCTTTATTAACTCCGACTGTAACTACTTTTAAAGGTGCTAAATCTTTTTTGAAAAATCTTCCTGAGTTTAGTTCAGCAATTAAATATCCATATTCCCAGTCTGACATTGTATTAAATACATAAAGATAAACTTTTTTTCTTTGCATCCATGAACACTCCAATTACAATTGATATAGCCTATTATAATATAACTTCCCTGACAGCTAACGTCAGGGAAGTTATCATACTTGATAAAATTTTATTAATTCCGACAGAACTTCAATAAGTCTTTTCTTAAGACTTATTGGCTCAATAACTTGAATAGATTTACCGTACGGTAAAAGTAAATACGGTACATATGTATGTATCATATTTTTTTCAAGAAGAAATACTGCTTGATTTGATGTCCGTTCTTGTAAATAATGTCCTAAAAACCAATGTTGGCAAATATCATCCAACGTCCTTGCGTTTCCATTAATAACCAAAGGAATAATCCCTTCCTTATCTTCTATAGTTGGAAGGATGTTTTTCATAAAAAAGTCACGTGCTGAAAAATTTTCTGGCCGGTTAAACTTAATTTCGGTTAGCATTAGACTTTCAATTCGATCTACTCTAAAACTACGAATATCATTCCTAAGATGACAAAATCCAATCACATACCACTTATTATTCCAATAAATAATTCTGTACGGATCAACCAATCTATACTTTGATTGCTCTTCGCCACTTTTATGGTATAGAATTTTTGTTGAGTATCCATTAGCTACGGCCTGCTCCAGCTCCTTCAAGAAAGGTTCCATAGAGAGGGAACTTAATCGACTTATTACTTCAAGACTGGTTAAATGTTGGCTTATCTTTGTTTCCTGCTCTTGATTTGAATATTTTCTTAGCTTTGAAATAGCCCTATTTAGTGCTTCACCTCCATAATATCCGGCTTCTTCTGCAAAAACAGCAGCGTGAAATAGTGAGGTTTGCTCCTCAAAATCAAAAAAAAGAGGAACTTCAATAAAATTGTTCAATAAAGTGTATCCACCGTTATGTCCTGTGTCTGAAATTATAGGTACACCACTTGTTGAAAGTGTATCAATATAACGATACACAGTCCTTATATTCATCTCTAACTTTTCTGAAATTTGTTTTGCAGTAATTTTTTCACCTGAACTAAGCATCCATAGAATTGCTAGTATATTGTCAATTTTAGGCATATGAATCCACCTTTATATGGAATTTATTATCTATCTTTTAAGTTTACTTTTTCCTTAAATAGGAATAAGTGAATTTTACAGTATTTATCATTAAAATTTAACTTATGCTAGTTTAAGTATAATTCTTTACAATCTATTTCCGATTTTTAGTATAACTCATCAACCGCGTTATTCAACAATCTGGCCCTTTTCATGAAGAAAGACGCTTTCTTATTTCAGAAAAGCGTCCTTTAATGGAATAAAAAAATATGATCTACATACTGCCTTGACTTCTACTTCTACTTCTACTTCTACCTTCACAGTTCTAGATTTTCTCCCTATAGACTGATATTATGCTTGGCGCACAAGAAAAGTTTTGCTACTTTTAGTGTAACAAAAGTTATAAAATTATTTATTTTAATCAATTAAAGCCCCGCATTTTTTACCCAATTCTCTGTAATCTCGGCGAATTTTTTAACTGCAGGTGAAATAGGTGTTCTAATGGCTAATCCAATGGTTCTAGTTTGTTCTAATTCAAGTGGTATGACCTTTATCTTATCCAATCCTTTTGGGATAACCATTTCCGGTAAAATACTAATACCTAAATTATTCTCAACCATAGAAAAAATAGAATTTTCGTTCATATTCTCGAATTGAATATTTGGCTGGATATTGTTCTCTTTAAAAAATATATGTATATCATCAAAGCATTGATAGATTGGTCAACAATCGGCGCTTTTCTGTAATAAAAGAACAGCGCTTATTTTCATGATAGGTCCGTTTATTAATACCCCATCTATTTAGCTATTTTAAATTGTATAGTGAATGATTGTTTTTCAAATTAGTCCCTACAAATAAAGGACGCATAAATAAGGTCAATAGAAGATATAATTATTCCCTTCTAAGAAAAAAGACATGTAAAAAGCATCTATCCCCTAAGGAGTTTTTTTGAGCTGGAAATGCGGTCCTTGAATGATTATAAATAGTCAAATAAACCCTCTTAAAGAGAGTGAAAATAACCTATTCAAATTCTAATCATTACAAGCTCTTCCACATCTCGAATCTTTATCCCCTTTCAATATCTCCAATATATTTATATTAACAGGGAGAAAGAATCTTCGCAAAAATATATTTTTTTGATTTAACTAACTCGTTCTTATTACTCGACTAAATGGACCTTTTCATGAAGAAAGACGCTACCCTTATTTCAGAAAAGAGCCCTAATTAATTAACATTTCTTTGGTTAATACTCACAATAATCCGAGTACATCCATTGCCTTGCGATGGGCAAATGATGAGAATTGAGTATAAAATGAATTTGTATCGTTTTTAAGAAGATGTACCGTTTATAATAAACTTATACTATTTATAAAAGATTCATGGTTCAATTCTTTGGATTGAACCATATGAATCAGTAAAATAAAAACAGTACATTACGGTTTTATGGAGGGGATTATTATGGAGCTTGCTGGAGCGAATTTATTACTATCAATGGTATCAATCAAAGATTTAGATTTTGTTTGCAGGATAGAATGCGATAGAAATTTATGGTACTTTGAAGAATATGTAGAATCAGATAAAAATGTTGTACGTGAAGAGTACATACAAAAGATTGAAGAAAAAGAAAAACCAACAAGTTACGATTTTATTGTAACTGTAGCTTCGGATAAGAATAAAGTTCCGATTGGTTTAGCTCAAATATGGATCAATAGTGAATATAGAAAGAGCTGGGAGATTGGTTTTGCAATACTTCCAGAATACAGGGGAAAAGGTTACGGAAGTGAAGCTGCTAAGCTACTATTGCAATTTGCTTTTAAAAAATTAGAAGCACATAAAGTAGTTGGTATGTGTAATTCAAATAATATAAGCTCTGCCGTTTTGATGGAGCATATTGGTATGAGAAGAGAAGCTATTTTTAAAGAAGAACTTTTTTGGCAAAATAAGTGGGTTGACCAATACTATTTTTCTATCCTTAAAAAAGAGTTTTTATAAATGTGCTAGTTCACATAGATGTCTCATCTTGTCTAATCCAAAACACACAACGGTTATCACCTTTTATGAAACACTCACCCCTTGGAATCTTAACAACATCGCCAAGGATCTGTAGAACATACCCAATTCCATTTCTATTGCCAGTGCATGCTATCGCGGTTTTGCAAATTGTGCAATGATTCTCCACAAATCACATCGGTTAGTTCTAAAAATAGAGTTGGGTTGTTTATTTATAAAAAGATAATAAAGTTTATCTACTTCTGCAATTCTTTCATCATTATCGTCGGAATATAATAGAAAATGCTTTAAAATCACTAGTCATCACCCATTGATAATTTTTATTAGCGAACCAATGGTATCATCCTTATGAACATATTGAAAATATGCTAACCCTTTTGTAGTTTCTATCTCAAATACATCTCCAATTTTTAATCTCACCATAGTTCTTATTCACCTTACCACAAATATTTATCAAAGTGCTTATTCAACTATTCTGCTTCGTTAGTTTAAGTACATCCCTTCACACTCTTACATAAATATCCATTTTTATCCAAAGTCTTATTCCATTAAATGGCCCTTTTCATGAAGAAAGACGCTTTCCTTATTTCAGAAAAGCGCCCTATTCTTGAATACCTACATGACTTGTATTAGCTAGTTTGTTTTAAAGGGGTAAAAATAGCATTCGTCGATTTTTAGAGCACATCCATATCTCACCGTTAAAAAGGAAGACTGAATTATTCCTCTCTCAATATAATAGTTTACTTTACTTGTATATAATCCTGTATTTTGGCAAAATAACCCCATTGTTATATTTTTTTAGGTCCATTAGTTCTAATTGAATCTGCTTTTTACTCGAACCAAAAAGTGAAATACCTTCTCCAATCATGACAGGATTGACCTTTAGTATAAGAGTGTCGATCAATTCGTGGTCCAGGAGTGAACCAGCCAGTTGACCACCACCACACAGCCAAATTTTTTGATTTACTGCCTGTTTTAAAGTATTGACAAACTCAATTGCGTTTTCTTTTACAAACTCCACTTCCTCATTTGACTCAATATTCAATTTACTCGAGAAAACATAATGCTTAAGATCGGGATTTGCAAACTTTGCGAGTGGCCATGGTTCACCTGGTTTCATTCCATCCTGTAATCCGAGCTCGTATGATTTTCCTCCCATTAAAGCAATTCCATATTCTCTAATATCGGATAAAAAGTCAGGTCCGTGGTCACCTTCATAAAGAAAAATCGAATCATCTGCAATGTAATTTGGATCTGCAATATATCCATCGGCCGTAGTTGCGACATGATAAATCAATTCAGCCATTTAGTCATCCCTCCAAGAAAATGAATTACCTAATTAATTCTATAAACCAGTTTCATTTCCTTTTCTTATTAATCAACTTGTCCCGTTAACTCAATAAGCTTTATTCCATTAAATGGTCCTTTTCATGGAGAAAGACGCTTTCTTATTTCAGAAAAGCGCCCATTTGTTGAATAACGTTTTCCAAATGCGGGAAGGAAATTAAATATCAAATAAAGGAAATGTCTTCTTGAAAGTCGAATATTAGCCTAGAACCATAATGAACTATTCCGATGAGGAGGATTCTTGTGCGTCCACGACCATTATTTATTGAAAATCCAGAGCATAATAGGTATGTTAGTCTTGTGCCAGATGGAGATATTGTAGAAATACTTAGTAAGCAACGAACTAAGACCATTACCCTTTTAAGCAGCGTATCAGAGGAGTCAGCAAGAAAGGCGTACGCACCAGGAAAATGGACACTAAAAGAAGTGATTGGGCATATGACCGACTCGGAACGTGTGATGTCGTATCGAATGCTTGCCATTGCACGAAATGAAAGTGCACCACTCCCAGCAATGGATCAGGATCAATACGTTTCTGCGGCAAACTTCAACAAATTATCCTGGGAGCAGTTAATAGCTGGTTTAGACACGGTACGCTCCAACACGTTAAGCCTTATTTCAACCATTGATGATGCAGCGTGGGTTCGTAATGGAACTGTAATGAACAGGCCAGTTTCGTTAAGTACCATTGCATATGGCATCGCCGGGCACGAGTTACACCATATGAAAGTGATTAGTGATAAATACTTATAAGTCTATTTCTATTAATGAAAAAACCTAATTTCTCATTTAATGCTGAAAAATTAGGTTTTTTCATATTGAAACTTCCTTAGCGTTGTCAATCCGCATTTTCCTGACGTTACCCTTAATTTAACATAAATTTCCTATTCCCCTTTAATTTATTATTCAATTATATGGCCCTTTTCTTGAATAACCTCGCTGAATTTAGTCATCCGTTTCTTTTCCTAACTCTCTTCGAATTGCCAATTGTGCTGTAGAGGTATATGCAAAATCGGACCAACATGACTTATCACTAGGATAAGGGCTTATTAAAATCTCTATAATATCCCATTGGGATAGAGAAGCTGAAACGGGATGGATTTTTCCGTTAATCCGTAACAGCTGCCATATACTTCGCTTTCTTAGGATCTGCTGCAAAAGAAAAATCGATTGTAATTGCTCCATTCGGTAAATGTATAACATCCAACTTAGGGGTAAACACAGTTATTTGTTCCCCAAGCAGCTCATAAGAAACAGAGTAAAAAATTACTTATGTTGGTAATCTAATACTTCTACCTTAAAGCCGTGACTACATCCAATTTTAGGACTATCACAAGATGGAGATACTCTTACTTTAACCAAGTCATCTTTATATTGAAATGGATTATCGTTACTATTAGGAACTTGAATTCTTAAGGAAATATCATAAGAATGATTGTTGTTATAAACAATATTAACAATCCTCCGCTGCTGCCAGCCAAAACCAGACGCTTCTTTTCCTCCATACTCTTTTATTACCCTTTTATCAATAGCTGGAAATATAATATCTCGAATAATATCTTCGGGTGTAACATACCAGTCTTCTGCATAAGGTTTAATTTCCTTTGGCTCTGGGGGTTTAGCATTAACCAAGTTATCTGGGGCAAATATTAATAAAATAGTAAAGAGAACAATCATATTCTTCAAGATGCTCACTCCCATAAAATTTTTTACAGATAGTTTTCGCACTTTCAATTAATATAATCCACAACCACCAATCCGCATCTACAAACCAAGCTGTTTCTATTGCTCAAATAAGACTAAAATAAATCATTTTAATGAGCAAACTACCTACCCATTACTTCAATAAGCAAAGAGCAATCCCTTGCTTATTCAAGGATTGCCCCATTGGTTAAATTTCTGCCACAAGCTACTCAATGACGAATTCCATATTCCAACCAAGTGAGGGAATGGAATTCAGCTAACCTGCCACGTTACTTTAAGTACAAGATTCCACAATCTGGTCCTTAAGATAAAAAAAAGCGTAATTCTTGCTTCAGAATCACGCTCGATAGTTGAAATGGTTAGTGAAAAATAATTATATTTTCACCATTTAAATTTTGATAATATGACCATTCATTTATAGTTTTAGGGGCTTACTCCCCCACCATCCCATCATTGTCATTATCACGCATATAAGGGTATAACCAATGGTCACTCGTTATAGGCATACTGAAACCTGCATCTTTTGCTTCTTTAATTGTCACCTGTCCATTCCCATTCGTATCAACACTAGAAATATCACCGCTTTTGCTTGAACTAGTTGAGTTAGAAGGCTTGTTCTCTGTTAAACCGAGTGTTGCGTTGACTTCATCAGGGTTCACATTGTCGAATGAATCAACAACCTTGTTGCCTCTTAGAGTATAGGTATACTGATAATGTGAAGGAATTTGCGTTTCCGTATTTGGATATGTGATAATCGCCTCAAAATTAGTGGCTCCACCTGCTTTGCGGATCGCATCTTCCATATAAGCCTGATCCCCATGTCGGTTAAGCGTACTTTCTTGTGGAGTAATATTGTAAGCATTGGATACCCCTCCGAGAGAATCTGCAATGATATGTCCTTCATCTAAATCTGTTCTTTCCACACCAGGAACTTTTGCTTCATCAGAGTAGTATCTGCCAGACGATGTTACAGGTTCGTTACGGTCATCTTGTAGAATGATTTCATCAGCAATGACACGGACAAGTTGCCCGTATTCATTCGTAAATGCCCAATATTCACGGTCCCCATAACCAATGTCAACGACGGCGTTAGGTTCACGATATCCTGACAAATCACCGCCATCAACTTCAATAAGTTTATATCCTGAGAACTGTTCACTATTTGACTGAGCTGGTGTTTCCTCTCCTACTGGTTCATCAACGACCGTAGTGCTAGTTTCTTCTTTTTCGCTATTTTTATTTGTATTAACTGCGGTTACTTCTTGTGGATCTGTTTTTTCATCTGTAATGGATGCATCTTCTACGTTGGTACAACCAACTATTAAAATGGTCGTTAAAAGTATGATTAAATAGTTTATTTTCTTTTTCATTTTAGGGCTCTCCTATGATAGTTTCATATGCTGTGCTAAAAATCTCGTATATTCACATAGATTAACATTGTTAACCTACTAATAATAGTATATTTCAAAATCAACTTTATTACAGTAGATACTTTGTTCCAAGTGTGCATTAATGGCAACTCGAAATCATGCAGCTAATCTATGATATCCATCGCGACAATATTTAGTTTCATAATTATGGGAGTAACCCTCGCTTTTCATGTTTATATAAGGACACTGTTGATTTTTAGACAACAAAAGGGAATCCCTCTATTTAGAGAGATTCCCCTTTTTTAGTGTTCCTACCCAAACATCACCAACATTAACCTTATAATGAACGTCATTTGCATAGCTGAGTTTGATTCTTTCGGTTTCATAAGATTTATTTCTTATCTCATTTACCTCAGCTTCAGTCCTTAGCCCTGATTCTAAATCTTCTATCAGTTCTTCTTCCGAATACTTTTCAGCATGAATGTGGGCTTCCCAATCAAATAAGGCTAATTGATCTTTTAATGATTCAAATTTATGAAATGGAAATCTTTTTATCATAGGATGTTTGTCAAAGGTATCATTGTAAGTATTCAAACAGTCTCCGTACGAAACAACAATTTGGGAGCTTATAAAGTCAGGTTCAAACAACCAAATTTTTAGATAAAAATCCTCCGTTTCATTATCCATTTTTTCATGCCAATTTAAATATATATCAATTATATCGCTTAATAATAAACGATTATACCAATTGGGTGGGTTTGTGCGTACTAGAGAATAAAAGGGATGAATCCATAACTTTGCATAATCTCTTTGATACTCTCGCATGTTTTCCATATCTAAGTTAAAAACATTTTGTCTCCATCTTATAATTTTCCTCTTGTGCCGTTTCCAGCCTCGAATTTTCTTCTTTTTAGAGTAATAAAATTCTTTCATTCACACACATCCCCTTAACATTTGAGGAAACTTATATGCAGCTATTCGTGTAGCAAACTGTTATATTTCTGGTTCAACCAAAAATTAAACTAAATATCCGTTCGTACGCATCATAAATTTTATTTGCCTCTTCATGTTGTTTGAACTCTTCTCGATATTGACCAACAAATAAATCTAATTCACGAAGATCCATAAAAATATTTACCATAACTTTTGGAATTTCTCCCCACGAATAAATCTCATCGATTATATCGGATAATTCATGATAGATTCTTTCAAATTGCTGTTCATCCATTCCTTTGCCACTTTGAAGTTTTTTAAAAAAGTTTCCGTTTTCATTGATTTTCTCAATCAACCCGGCAATCACTCTGGCTTTTTCGGGTTCTATTTCCCCCTTTTCTTTCGTACATCTTCGAATCAGCTTTTTCGTATTTTCGGCTGCTTTCTTAATACGGACCGATTCTTCATCCCCATATATGAATGAAAAGTTGTACAGTTCATCGTATAGTCCAACTAAAGTATGGACGACTTCTCCCGGTAAACTTGTACGGCTCTCCCATTCATCGGCACAGACGGTGAGTGTCTTAACTAACTTTTCGTACTCCTTTTCATGGAAACCATTTCCCATTCGAAGCTCTACAAGTAAATTTATTTCTGAACGTTCAAAGATATCTATTAGCTCTTTGTCTTTCACAATTTCACTCTCCTAGGAAACAGCCACAGTTTTTTATTTCCACTCTCTCTTTAATAGAGAAAAAGAATAGTGATCATAATATTTCCCTCTTAACAAATGCTTGTCCCTATAAATGCCTTCATTTTTAAATCCAAGATCTTCTAATAATTTTATAGAATTTTTGTTATTTAAAGCGACATATGCATTGATCCTATTCAGCCTCATATTACTAAAACCACTTTCTATTGCTGATATCAATGCTTCTTTCATATATCCCTGTCCCCAAAATTCATACAATAAATCATAACCTATCTCAGCTATATTATTGGTTCGATCCCACAAGTCATAGCCACAAGTACCAATCTGTTCATTGCTATCTTTCTTTACTAAAACCCATCTATTATGTCCTCTTTTTTCTGGCTTTGAATTCCACTCAATAAATTCAATTGCTTCTTCTTTTTTCTTAAATATTTCTTCATCGTAAAGAAATTCACACACTTTTTCATCGCTAAAAAGTTTAAAAATAAAATCTATATCCTCACTATTTACATTTCTTAATTTTAATCTTCTAGTTTCTAGTTCAGGAAAAAATTTTTGATCAATCATTATGTTCCCCCTTTGCAAAATAAATTGTTTTAAATAAATTATCTTTTTTGGCATAAACATACAAATTCAAGATGAGCGATCAATTTCCTTTCTTCTTCTGCAATCTGACCCTCTACATAAAGAAAGAACGTAATTCTTCTGTAGAATTACGCCCGATAATGGAATACATTTATATTTTTAGCTAAAGCTTTACGTTACTGCTCATTACGTGCCTTAACAATTATGTTATTCTGTTTGATAAAACACTGAATGACATTCCGTAAAATCGTTAGCCATCAGAAGCGTAGATTGCAAAGAAAAATGTAAAAAATAAGTAATGGCCGTTCGATACCATTCTCTCTACTTTCATTATACCATTATTTTCAAGTTATTTATAGACTGTTCTTTTTGTCATTTCGATACTATACTCTTAAATACAAATCTAAAAATATTGAGGTGTATTCGTATGAACGCCAAAAAAGATGTCTTAGATAATGGTCCTTTTTTTCATGGAACTAAAGCAGAACTGAAAATTGGAGATTTATTAGTACCACAACATTTATCAAATTACCAGGATAAAAAATCTAACTATATATATTTTACTGCGACATTAGATGCTGCTAAATGGGGTGCTGAATTAGCAAGATCCAAATCAAAGGAAAGAATTTATATTGTAGAACCATTAGGTGATTTTGAAAATGATCCGAACTTAACGGACAAAAGATTTCCTGGAAACCCAACACGTTCTTATAGGTCTAAATCTCCTTTGAAAATAATTGCCGAATTAAGTTCATGGGAAAGACATTCCGATGAAGAAATAAATCATATGCTTACATCTTTAAAAAAGTTAAGTGAACAAGGAAAAAATGTAATATTCGATTAATCCTTAAAATCTATAAAGTCATGGCCAAAGAAAACCAAAAATCAATTTGTGTTTACAATTGGTTTTTGGTTTATTTTAGCTATGCCCCACCCCTATCCCTTTCAACAATCTGCCCCTTTTCATGAGGAAAGAGCGAATTCTTGCTGCAGAATTGCGCCCTTTTGTGGAGTAAAAATTCCTACGTTATGGCTATAAATATTTTTCAAAACAAACGCACTGGTGAATACGTTTATTATTTGTTTTATATTGTTCAATGTCTTCCCCAACGTAGTGGGTGAAAGCATTTACTAAGTATAGGTTTGGCATGTTATTTTGAATTCGTTGATTCATTTCATCTCCTTCAAAATAAATATGATAGTAGGAATCAACGATATTGAAATTCATTTTTTTATACCAGTTTTGAACCCAAAGATCATCCCGTGTCCAAGCCTCCAGACGATTTAATCCTATTTTCTTTGCTTTATTTTCAGCTGCATATAGTAATTGTTGTCCGATTCCTTGTCGAGAAAAATCAGGATGTACTGCAATATGCCAAATCATTCCACCTAATCCTTCTCCCCTAGAACAAACCGTTCGTTCCTCTTTTTCGTATTCAACATCAATTAGTCCAACGATTTGACCATCTAATTCCGCGACAAGCTCAATTGTTGGATTTTCATAATGTTCTTTCTTATTTAATACATGATCAAAATATGCAGTCTGTAAAAATGCAAGTGTTCGGCATCTCACCCATCCCAGCTCATCCTTAACCTTATAGTCTCTAATAATCACTTTTTTCCTCCTGATTTTAGGGACCACGTAGTTTTTAGGGGAAATTATACGTTCGTCCCTTAAAATAAATGCACCCCGTAACGCTTCTTCGTCATGTTCATAATACAACTCCTCCTTCCATTTGTTATTATTTGTATTCTACCAGACTATTTATATATAACATACTATTCTAAAGATTAATTCCCATGTTCTATACAATTGCCTAAGTGTGATCATATATTAAACATCGATCTTCAACTAAACTGCCCCTTTAGTGAAAAAGAAACAGCGATTCCTCAATATTAAAGAATCGCAATCATTAATTGACCGAAAAGGTTATGATGCAAGAAGTGGCGGAAACCCAGCCCGGCTCCATAACCATAATGGAGTATGTACATCAATTGGCGCTAATCCACTTCCAGCTAGTGCTGATTCCCAAGCAGCAGCAACCGCTTGTCTATCATCTGCTCCGCCATTTAAAACTTCCTCCGTACATAAACCTAATTTAACTGTAGCTTTTAAAATGTGTGTATCTGGTGCAATCGTAATCAATTCACGAGATCTCCAAGAAACGTTTGTATAACTTTCCAAAACATATAGCCAATAATTAAAAATTTTCGGTCCTGAGAGATAAGGAAACTCTGATTTTCTTGTTCCTTGCATCATTGCCTTTAGAGGAGCTATGTCAGATTGGACAAACTCAACCAATCCTTGCACATCTCCTTTTTCCGAAGAATCCACAATGCCTTTGGCTACACGTTGCCAAATTTCTGGATGACGGTTTGGTTGCAATCCTACACGATGAAGAAGTAATGCTTCTCGAAGTTGCTCTATATTACTATTAGCTGCAAGTGTCGGGTCAAAAATCCATTTGGTATTTGAATCTTGATATGCTTTTACAACAGATTCCCATAACGTGTATGAATTTCTCTGATAATTTAACGCCATTGCCAAAGTTAAAACATTCATCATTTCTTCTTCGGTAACAACACCAATCAAAACATCTTCAGGCATTATTTCTCCGCCTAGAAGTCCACTTTTATGCATGTGTACTAAAGTATTTACACTTTTTAAAAAGGCAGCATTATTTCTCACTAAGTATCCCCCAAAACCTATATTTTCTTAATTCATTCTCTAAAGAATGATAGACTCCTTCTTCCACTAAACTTTCACAAAATTCCATACTATCATTCCTATAAGTATACATTTCTTATTTTCTTCCTTCATTAAATGGTCCTGTTAGTTAACAATACAAAACCTATCGTTAATTAACCAGGGAAAGTAAAATAAGCGGAGAATATCCGGTTATTTACTGAATGAAGCACGTTTTTCGATAAATAAGGGGAGTTTTTCCGCTTATATAAAGCAATAGCCTCCATTTTCACGATTTTCGAGTCAATAAGGGTAATTTCTCCGTCTATTATGGATTTTTTCAATACTTTTTACCAAATAAGCGGAATTCTTCCGTCTATTTCATGAGATTGTATGCTTAACCTGATTCCCCAACCTTACAGACAAGCATTTGACTAAAAACTTATTTATTTATGATACGTTCCCCACTATTAATGCTAAATTTACATCCTCAACCATCTGGCCCTTTTCTGGAATAAGAAAAAATCCTGAATGAACACAGGATTTTTTAACTAAGTATGAAATTTTCATCAAAAAGTTTGAATCCATTTTATGCTTTAGAATTTAGTGCTTCACATCTAAAAGTAATTTTATCTCTTTTATTTGTTCTATGTGCCGCTGTTCATGCAAATATATCTGTTCGATCCATTGATCAAGAGGTAATTCACCTAAGGCAGGATGCTTCACTGATTTTTCTTTCAATATGGCCTTATCTTCAATAGTACTTAGAAACGCCAGCAATTTTTCCCTCGAATCATTTAACAAATCAATTAGTTGCGGAACTTCGAATGGTGCTGCATCTGGATCAACGATTTTTGGAGCTTTAATCTTTTTCGTTCTATCCAATAATGTTAAGTGAATATTTTTCCGTTCTGTGCTAGTACGATCATTGCCTTTTAATCCCCATGCAATAGCCTTTATAGATGCCTCTTCTACTAAAACTAAGTGATGGCAAACTTGTGCGATACTCCACATATCCATATCAGGCTTCCTATTAAATTCAGTATCACTTAATAAAGTAATTTCCTTTACTAGATTATTTCTCGTTTCATACAGATTGTCATTTACTAGTTCATTCATGATCATTCCCCCTTCATCAGATTACTATTCTGCTTTTATTAATATTATAAGTGCTGCTTTAAAATAAAGTTTGATTAAAACAGGATCATTCAATGGAAGGTACTCGACATTTTTTATAAAAAAGATAGATCATTTATTTTAGAAAAGCACTTTATAATGGAGTAACTATAAATAAGTTAATCTTAATTTAATTAAAACATCCGTTAAGTGAGTAAGAGTTTCGTTTAACTATTCAAACTCAAGCAACTCAGAAATAAATTCATTTACTTTACCTTTTAAAACTACGCCGTGTCCCGTACATAAATACTCAACATCGTATTTGGCAATTTTTTTTAACCCTTCGATAAATAAATTAAAATTGTGCTGTTCTCTCATTTCCACGTTTTGAGACCATTCTAAAACAAACTGCTTATATTTTTCCCTTTCCTTAACACCTGTATCAACAACATTCCCGCTCAATTGTTCTCCAAAAAAACAGATATGGTCTCCGCAAAATAACACTTTGCTTCCACGATGATATAGTAAAACAGAACCTTTAGTATGGTGTCCAATGAGAACACATTCTAAATCATTAAAAATTGGACCGTTATCTGGAAGTTTCCTATTTAATTTGTTTCTACTGTTTTCTGGAATTAACTCTAAATCCTGATTATGAATATAGCCTTCAATATCACTTAAATACTGAATTGCACCAATATGGTCTTTGTGGCCGTGTGTGGCAATAAAATGAGTTATATTACTTTTGGAAATTCCTATCCTTTCTAGTGCAGAAAACAGGAAGTGAGAATGTTCTTCCTTCCCTGAATCAATAAGAATAATATTATTATGCTCAATCAATAGATAGCAGTTATTATAAGAGTTCCAAGATTGATCCCACACTAAAAAGGCATATATATTTTTAGCAACTTGTTCCAAATATGTTTTCACTTTATTCCCCCCATAATTTACAATTTTTATATATTTATTTCGCTCGATTCTTAATTAATACCTTCTTCCACCATAATTAAAGTATCTGTCACCAAACTAAATTCTAATAGAATTTCAGAAAAGATTCATCCTATTGTCATGTATAATATGTATCTCGTTACTTTAAACCTTTAATGATTTTTTATTTCAAATAAATGAATTAGCAGTTACACTATGTACACATATTCATTATAGGAAGGATACATAAAAAATTGGCAGGCAAGAATTTCATTAGGGTTAAAACAAAGCTGGATAAATTAATTAGAAATGCCAAAGAAAATAAAAGGTACGGTCAGTGGAATGACAAAGGCAGCTTAATTAATGATTGAGGGAGGGAAATGAGAATTGAAATTAGAACGTTTGATATCCATCATATTCAAGCTCCTAAATAATGAAATTTTGTCAGCTTCTAGTTTAGCTGATGAATTCCAAGTATCATCACGGACCATTTATAGAGACATCGACACTATTTGTGCTGCCGGAATTCCAGTCGTTTCTTATCAAGGGACTAACGGAGGTTTCGGTATCATAAAAGGATACAAATTTGATAAAAGCTTAATAGGTTCCTATGACATATTAAATCTAATCACTGTATTAAGCAGTTTATCGCGTATTTTTGAAGATAAGGAAGTTGAACAAACAATAGAAAGATTAAAAACGCTGGATACAAGCTGCAGCAATAGTTCTTTATTAGTTAACTTAGAAAGCCATAAAACAGAACCGGCATCATTAATTGATCTGCGAAAAGCTATACAGGAAAAAAGGGTCATCCGCTTTGATTATGTAAGTAAAAAAAATGAATTTACATCACGTGAATTAGAACCTGTTCACCTTCATTATAAGTTTCGCAGCTGGTATATATATGGTTATTGCAGAGAACGTCAGAATTATAGAGAATTTAGAGTATCACGTATGCTGAATATCATTCTGACACAAGAAAAATTTCTGCAAACTCACGAAATGAAAGGTGATTCTTCTTATTCAGATTTTGATCTAGAGGGATTTGAGGATGTAGTTATCCAGGTGAATCCTAATTCCTTAGCAGAAGTATTGGACCAATTCCAAAATTCATCTAAGGTCTTTAACAGTGATGGAAGTATGACACTGACAATTTCTGTTTACCAGCCGCTGTATGCTGGATGGCTAAAATCTATTCTTTTAAGCTTTGGCAGCGGGGTTAAAGTTTTAAAGCCAGTGGAACTGCAAACCATTTTATTAGATGAAGCAAAAAAAATAATGAAAATTTATAAAGATGTATGACAAACTGCTGTCATATATCTTTTTTTATAATACAAATATCAACTGTTACAAAAACAGAATTTAAGGAGTAGATGTTAAATGAACCATGCAAAAAATATGTATAATTACCATGTTTGGGCTAATAAGGTGTTACTTAAAAGAATAAAAGAACTACCAAGTAATGTCCTATATGAAGAGGTTAGCAGTTCATATCCAACGATCGCTCTAACGTTTAGTCACATGTATGTGGTAGATGTTATGTGGTTAGAGGTACTTAAAGGAATGGAAATGCAAGAAGCCTTAGCAATTTCTATCGCTCTCCAAGAAAAGTCTAATTTATATTCCACAGATGAGTTTATTAAATCTTATGAGGAATTAGCTTCACAGTATATAGATTGGATTGATAATCAAAACGATTTAGAACAAAGGATTCATTTGAATAATCCTTGGACTGGTGCTAGAGAAACGGCTTACTCAGAAATGTTATTTCATGTTGCCAATCATGGTACGTATCATCGGGGGAACATAGCGACTATGTTAAGACAACTTGGGTACGCTTCAACAATGAATGACTTCGCTTTATATTGGTACCAGAGTTAAAACAAAACAGTTCAAGAAGGCAGAGACAAAAAAGCCGATTCCTTAAATTCAGGATTTCGGCTTTTTACGTTAGCTTTACTTATTCATTTAATAATCACTATATACGGCACTTGGCGGCTGTTCAAACCAGCCTTTCTCAATCATAATTTTTGCTGCATCTTGAACAAAATTGGCATTTTTCAATAATGCATTACTATGCTTTAGGGCTATATCATGTCTTCCATTGACAGCTGCCGCATTTCCAAAAGATCTTAACTTAATTGTAAACATATCCATCTTATGAAAAAGCATTAACTTATCTGAAAACGGAGAGAAAGTAGATGTTGTTACTAAGTCATTAAGAAGAGATGGGGCTGGCAAATTTTCTTTTTCTAACATTTTCATATCTTTTTCAATATTTTTTTGGGTAATCTCTTCTCCTCTTTCAAATAACTTTCGAATCTCTTCGTCCCTTACTACTTGAGCAAATGCTGTGATTAATGCCCTGCTCGTTGTATTATTTTCAATAATATCGTAAAAATGAGTAATTTCTAACGCATGCATTGGTCGTACATCCCCAAAGAATCCATTTAAAAAATCCTTATGGACATATGTTACTTTTTCCGGAATTGGTATTAATGGAGGCTTAATGATCAGCCCTTTATACATTAATATTTCTTTAATTTGACCCATTAAATCCATAGTTGAATCCATACAGTATCTGAAAAATTCTTCTACATCTTTCCTATATACTAGTGGAAAAGCAACGTTGTAAATGCTCATTCCTGCCTTTGCCGTATATTTTAAATAATGCACATAAAATTCATCCTGAAATAAACGAGGTGCTTGAATATTTACATCAGCTTCCGTAAAACCATGAGGAACAGGGAAGTTCTCTTTCGTGAAAATATCGGTAATTATTTTCAAAAATTCCTCACTTAGCAATAATGCATTTTCCAATAAAGCTTTAATATACTCATCTTCAACATGATGCAGATAATAACTCAATATGCATTTCCCCATACTGTTTCCCATATAGGTAGCCCAAAGTTTCCCTAATTCTGTCGATGTTAGTTTTTCAGTCGTGCTGGTTTTATCTGTATGTAATTTTATAGGCTTAATCTTTTGCATGATACAACCTTCATTCCTTTTTTTCATAGTATTTCCTGCTCATTCGATTACATGTACAAAGATTGTGTTTATAAAGTTTGGAGAGCAATATGAAGCCGGCTGCGGTCACTGGATGATAAAGACGAGTGGATCGATCAAATCTAGAAGCACAATTACTGGGGGTTTCTAATAGCAGCAGAATCATTGAAACAATATTTTACTAAATGCTTCGATAGTTTATGTACATATCTTTATAAACCACCATACTATCATTACATGAGTATTTAATTTTTCTCGAAATTCTTGTTATACTTGATTTATTCTAAGTAAAGGAATGTTGCTGATGAAAAAAGCTGACAAATTAGCCTTCTAAAATTATCTAGTTTTTTAATTTTAGGAGGCGAATGAAAGATGGAATTTAATAAAATTGATATAAATAATTGGGAACGAAAAGAAATTTTCAATCATTTCTTAAACCAACAAACGAGCTTTAGCATCACTAGAAACATTGATATTACTGAACTATATAAAGTGACAAAAGAAAAAGGATATAAATTCTATCCTGTATTCATCTTTTTAGTTACGCATGTAGTAAATTCACATAAAAATTTTAGAATGAACTTTAATTCAGATGGAGAGTTTGGATACTGGGATAAGCTAATTCCTTTGTATACGATCTTTGATAAGACATCAGAGTTGTTTTCAGCTATTTCTACTAATACAGATGAAGATTTTAAAAAGTTTTATGACAACTACGTTTCCGATGCTGAACGATACAATGGTACAGGAAAAATGTTTCCTAAAACACCGATCCCTGAAAATGTCGTTAACATTTCTATGATTCCATGGACTCCCTTTACTGGTTTTAACTTAAACTTGAATAATAACCCAAACTACTTTTTACCAATAGTGACTGCAGGTGGATTCATTTATCAAAACAGTGACATTAACTTGCCTTTATCCTTACAGGTTCATCATTCTGTCTGTGATGGGTACCATGCAGCTCTTTTTATGGATAAAATTCAGACTCTTGCTGATAACCCCCAAGGGTGGCTTGAATAAATAGAAAAAGAAACACCGGCTAATCATTTAGTCGGTGTTTTTACTAAACTGCGTTGTTACTTGAAGAAAAAAGCGATCTTCGTTATTGAAGAATCGCACCCTTTAGTTCAATAACGATTTAATATAGCTTGGACATATAATATTGATCTAAAATTTTCCCCTTTACTATAATAGAATTTCTCTTTACTCCTTCTACTTCAAAACCCATTTTCTTATATAGTGCAATACCTGCAACATTTTCAATAACTACTGTAAGTTCTATACGTAAAATATTATTCGTTCTAGCCCATCGATCTAAGCTTTGAAATAGCTTTGTTCCTATTCCACGTCCAGTGTATTCTTCCAATATCCCAATAATGACATAAGCTGTGTGTTTTGTTCTGATTGTATCGCCGCCAATGACAGCTAAATAACCGACTAATAGGCTGTCTTCGTTCTCAGCAACAAATATGGCTGAGTTTTTCTTTTTCCCTATTTGCTCTACCCATTTCTTTGTTTGTTCAGGAGTCCCCTTTCTTTCTCCAGGCTCCATAAGCATATATTCTGCTTCGTTTTCAACTTGCTTCATAAGTTCAGCAAAGGTATAAGCATCAGCCATTTTTATCTCTCTAATTAACATTCAAGTTCCCCTCCAAAACATATTTAATTATAAAAAGCCTATCATCTCTAAAGAGACAATAGGCTTAACCTAACGTGGTACCAGCTCTTCTTTGGCTACATTAATGTAACCTACTAACTGTAGGCTTTTATTATTTTTATTTTTATTTTTATATGTATAACCTTATGACAGAACTACCTCTCGAGCTCGTGTTATTCTTATGGTCTCTTTGCGTAAAACTGACGATGGAGTTGATGTACTTCCTCCTCTAGTTCAGGAACAGGGCCCTCTACGGTGCTATCAATAATTACATCTTGAATTGGCAGATTCCGAACACGTGATGGAGCAGCGCCTAATTCACCTAACCATTGTCCCAACTGTTCAGATGAACTTGCATAAACGATCCGGCCTAAACCAACCCAGCCGTGAGCCGCAGCGCACATAGGGCAATGTTCCCCAGAGGTATATACTGTCGACTTGCTTCTTTCTTCAGGTCCCATGTTATTAGCTGCCCATCGCGCTATAGCAAATTCCGGATGTTGAGTATGGTCCCCGCCTGCCACGTGGTTATGATCTTCAAAAAGCACCTTTCCATCGGCTGAAACAAGTACTGAACCGAATGGCTCGTCACCTTTCTCCAAAGCAATTTTTGCTAATTCAACACAGCGTCGCAAGTGCTTCAAATCTGTATCGCTTATCATATTCAATCCTCCTCATCCTTTTTATTTTTTGCATCAACCTTTGATAAAATTTCCTATTTCATACGTTAAAGCAAACCAAACATGATTGTGCGTTTTAAATCTATTTTAACTAAACTGCTTACATCTAGTATAAGTAGAAACCTTTACAATCTCAATTTTTATCAATTTCCTTATTGAATAGTGTTCAAGAATATGGCCCGATTGCTGAATATCTTAATCGAGATATAGGGCATTCCGATAAAATAAAAACCGGTGCGTCACAGACGAGGTTGCTTGAGAAGCGAATAAAGGCTGCTCAGATTGGGGTAGATACACTTCTTGCACGGTGGGAAATCCAAGCAAAACAGATTTGATTAACGCCAAAAAGGAGTTAGAGGGCTTGCTGTTGACACTTCCTACATACTTTACATTCAACTTGGAATGGTAATAGTATAGAAATACTTCTTTGTTAAGGCTAATTAGCATTGCATAATTCTTATATTAAAAAACCGACCTTTCTAATAGAATACGGTCGGTTTAAGTTAAATTCAATTATGTTATTTTTGAAAGACGGCCCTCAATCTTTTCAGAAGTCATAATGCCTCCACCAAGCACGATAAATTCGTCACCTTTCTGCAGAAGCAATGTAGGGTAGCTGAGAACCCGTAACACCCGCCACAGAATGCATCCCACACATAGATTAGAGAAAGTTCTTTTTGATTCATAGCAAAAAATCTCCTTCAAGATAGGTCGTGTCACTACTTACTCTGCTTCGCCAACAACTGTAAAACGTTCGTTTAAGTGCTGTGGATTTTCAATTTCATCTAAAACTGCAATGGCGTAATCCGCATAACTGATATAGCTTTCACCTTTTGAATTTACAAGAAGATGATCTTTTCCTGACTTATAAGCTCCAGTTCTTTTTCCTTTCACATCAAATACGGCAGAAGGACTGATAAATGTCCAAGTAATATCAGCTGTTGCCTGTAATTCTTGTAAATTCCGCCCTTGACCTTTTGCAGTTGGTTTAACGAAATCTGGAAATTCAGGTGTATCAATTAACTGAACAGTTTTATTTTCATCTACATAAAGGCTTCCAGCACCACCGACAATGATTCCTCTTGTATTAGTTCCTTTTAAAGCCTCAATTAAAGCATGTCCAGCATCGACATGTGCTTGCTCTTCACCAAGTGGAGCACCGAAAGCATTTACGACTACCTCAAACTGCTTAACGTCCTCTTGTGTAAGATCTAATATATTTTTTTCGATCACCGCAACATTCGTTTCTTTGATTTTTGACTTATCCCTTACGATAGCTGTAACTTGATGTCCCCGACTAACCGCTTCCTTCAAAATAAGACTACCTACTTTCCCGCTTGCACCAATAATTCCAATTTTCATTTTATAGCCCTCCTGCATGGATAAATTCAGTTGTAATTAATTCAATTACATGTAATCATTGTAGTTACATGTTGGATGAATGTCAACAAAATAAAAAAACATTTTTCATTATGAATAATCTTTTAAGTTATAATATACTTGCAATCGAATGAATTACATGATGAACAAATTAATTTATTTTCTCGTAAAAAAGTAAGGTAGGAAGGTGATTGAAGATGTCCATCAGCAGCAGATTTTCCGTTGGAATTCATATATTAACTCTAATCGAAATAAATAAAGATGGAGTAAGTTCATCTGAATATTTAGCTGGAAGTGTTAACACGAACCCAGCCGTGATCAGAAAAATTATGGGGATGCTAAAAAAAGCAGGATTAATAAAAGTACAGCCAGGTATTGCAGGAGCAGAACTAGCAAAGGATTTATCGGATATTACATTGCTTGACGTTTATAAAGCCGTTAATGTTGTCAAGGACAACGAACTGTTTAGCATTCATGAAAATCCAAATCCTGATTGTACCGTCGGAAGGAATATTCAAAATACAATTGAACCACTCTTTTTCAGTGCTCAAAGTGCATTGGAGAAGGTTCTCGAAAATGTAACGATTGAAGATGTAGTAAAGGATGTTTTTGAAAAAGAGAAACTAAATGTTAAACGTTAAATGTAAAGAATTAGTAAAAGACATTCTGTTTTTCAGGAATGTCTTTTTTGTATTACCAAACCTCTTATTTCAGAAAAGCACCGTTTGTTGAAATCAAGTATTGCCATAGTTGGATTACTATATTTAATTTGTAATACGGTTCACCGAGACGCAACTAAATGGGATTTTCTTGAATATAAAGAATGCACCCTTTTTTGTTTACAATACAAATATTAAAAACTGTACACTTCCAATTAAATATAAAACCTATCATTAATTAACTAAACAGGGAAAGTAAAATAAGCGGAAAATATCCGGTTGTTTCCTAAATGAAGCACGTTTTGGGATAAATAAGGGGAGTTTTTCCGCTTATTCAAAGCAAAATCCCCCATTTTCACGGTTTTTCGAGTAAATAAGGGTAATTTCTCCGTCTATTATGGATTTTTTCAATACTTTTTACGAAATAAGCGGAATTTTTCCGTCTATTTCATCAGATTGTATGCTTAACCTGATCCCCCAACCTTAAGGATAGTCATTTGACTAAAAAACCTCATTTACCTACGATAAGGTTCACCGCAGTGTATCCATATGAGGTTTTTTGTAGAAATGAAACTAGTTAAGATTTTAGTACTGAACAGTCCCTTCTATTTACACCCATTGTATTAATAACACAACTCAAACTTTTTAAGTTCTTCTATTGTTTTATCCATATCTATCAAACCATTTTCCTGAGTACGGATATAGTTTGTTTTCTGGGCTACGGTCATCGTTTTCCCAGTACCTAATCTTGATGGTTTTTGTAACAGAAGTCCGTGTTTTTCCGATTCCGATAGAACCGATTTCATCTCTTCATTTCGGAACTTCCTTAAATCTTGGATATCTTCTGCTTCGATTTTTACACACAGTACTTGCTGCTCAAGCTGTAGGTAATAATTTTTTTTGCTTTGTGGCTTCCACCAAAAACCCCAAAATCCTCCCCTAGGATTAGAAACGTAACCCCAGTTGCCATCAAAATGCATTTGAAGCTCCTTGTAAAAGCCCTGCCAAGCAAAACCATCCCAGTCTATGATAGGTTTTATTTTATAACTATTGATTTTACTTTCTAGTTTCTCCAAATAAGCAAGATAGTCGAGAAAAATCGGATGGTTGACACCATTTTTCCTACCCCTCTGTAAAATCTTTAGCATTCTATCACGTGTAAACGGAAAATACTTCGCTTCGACTACAGAACGATAATGGCTTTGGTCTGCTATTTTATAATAAATCGGAAGTTGAATCTTATCAGGATGAGCCATTTCTACAGCTTCGCGATACCGTTCTAGCTGATTAGAGTGGTTTTTAGTAAAGGTTTTGTCCTCAATTAAAACGGCATATGTATCATTGATAATTGCAAGAATATCCAACCCTTGAAATTGCCTAGTAATCTCCATTTTTTCAATTGTCGGCACTGGAATGCCATGAACATTGAACATCATCGACACAAAGTCAACTGAAGCGTCATGCAAACTCTTGTCAAATGAGCGGTGTGTTTCCTGACTCCATGACATTAGCCAGCATAAGAAAGCATCCTGTGATAATTCACTCGTTGCAAATTCGAATATATTTGGTGTCTCCATATAAGCCGCCTCGCTATCTCGAACATTTTCAAGGAGTAATTCTACATCATGATTACCAATATAGTCGTCCCAATAGCCTCTTGCAAGAATGGATTGGTAATGAAATTCTGGATAAATCAAATTTGTTTCCACATCAAGAATCCGTCCCCGTTCATTAGGATACAAAAGCAATAAACGTTCATCTCCTTGTTGAGCAATAATCTCTGGTACCGATTCCCACCGCTTCATGTATCCACATTCATGATCCTGACACTCATAAACTTGATGTGCATCCATAATAATACTGCCATCTCTCATTTCATGTACCATTTCCCAATCTTTCTCTCGTAATTTAGTGCCACATCGTGGACATAAATACTTTGTATTCATTCATCTATCACCTACAATTTTTTAGTTTACGGATTCACTCTAAAATAAGTTAAACTTTTTATGTCCTTACCGTTTAGTTGAAATCTTCCACAAGCCCAAGCATCAGGTCTTTCCATAAAAACTTTATATACTATTAGTCCGAAGAATAGTGCAGCCTGAGTTTGATTTCTTCCACAAGCATGATAAATAGGTTCAAAAACTGTTCCCCTCCAATTAGACCCAGGCATCCACCCAGCTGTATGAATTTCGTCGCAATCAATCATTCGATTCAATTCATCTTTAATTTGATTATAATCAGTGTCTATAAGGTTTTTCCTCCAGTTTTTGTAATCCTTGCTAAAGGGAATAGTTTTCTTTTCCTTCCCCGTATCAATAGAAACTATCATAACTCACTCTCTCCTCATCCTAATAATTTTGAAACCTTTAAAATGCTCTTGGCTGCATCTACCCTTACTTCCTCATTTTCAGATTCAAGTGCAGATAATAAGACTTGTAGTGCTTTCTTTGCCTGTTCTTCACTAACTAATGTCTCATCAAATGCAAAAGTTTGTTGTTTATCACTTAAGTCTGTTTCAGTGCTTAGGACTTTATCTAATTCAGCAATATCAAATGGATGTTTAAACTTAGTAACAATGCTCCTATTACGAAGCAGTTCCTTGACGAACTCATTCAATTGATGCCTTTGTACTTTTTTAAGCCATGTTACATCCCGTCTATGGCACATACCCTCATCTTCAAATTTATCATCGTAATAATATGGTCCTATCTCTCCAATATGCACCCATTCTCCTTCAGTGATTAGAACGATATCTTTATCATTCATTGTGTTGGTAAAGGCATTTACTATTCCCAAATGATTCCCCAATTTACTTCCTGTCCATTTGTATTTTTCATGGAGCCTTTTTCTTATTTCGTCTTTTTCAACTCCCTCAAGATTTCCAATTCCTGGGTAACCAATACAAGCAAAGCCCTGTGAAATAAATTCAGTAATTCGCTCAATTCCATTTGGCTGGGTTTTCATTTGAAAGATGTTCATTTTATTCCTCCCAATCCGTTACAAACCGTAACAAATTATAACAATTTATAATTTGATTATAAATCATTTTCTGAAAATGTCAAACCGTAAATATCCGTAACAGTCCATAACGAATTACCAAGGGGATAATTAAAATTGTTTTAAAACAAAAAAGAGCATTCTCACAAGTCGAATTTTTGACTAAGAGTTGCTCCTTTTCTTAAAAACATAGATATATCATGATTTTTGTTTTTACATTTTGAAAGAATTTACCCTTTTGGGACAGACACTTAACCTTCATTTCTACATGTTCAAAGCAAGCTTAATACTGGAAATTCAATAAAAAAACCGCACCTATTTATGATAAAGTTCCCCACTATTAATGGTAAATTTAACATCCTCAACAATCAGGACCGAAAAACCAGGCAAAATTAAAGAGCCCTTCTCGTTCGAGAGGGGCTTAGTTATTCCATTAAGCATTAATTATCTCAATCTGTATTGATTTCACCAGTAATTTGTATCCTTCTATATTTCCAAACATTGATATTAATTGTTGGGATAATTCTATCTGAAACAACGAAACTTTCGTTTGGTTTACTAAATAAAATCCTTCCTAGTAGATCAATCCATTTTAATGAGCATGTCAATCTCGATTCTAGATTAAGGAGAAATACTCAGTGTGTCGAAAAAGCTTATACATTTGCATAGAATGCAAGAAAATAGAAAGATCAGCCAGCAATGCTAATTCTCAAGAATAGGAAATGTTTGTAAGTTTCGTATAACATTGTTTCTGCCTGCACCTATAGTTAATATCTCAATACTGCACCATTATTAGCATTAATATTCATATTCGTCCTCTATTAAATGACTTAAAAATAAGAGCTGCTGCGGAGGTTGCTAGGAAAAATATTTAAAACCAAAAGGAAAGAACAAAATAGTTGAAGAAAGTGAAGAAACAGAGGATGATAGGACATAACAGCTTATTCTCAATGATTACAATAAGCTCATACAGTCACTTGCTAAAAAGTATAAAGCACTGCTTATATATCAGCAGGTAACCAACTATGTATATGTTTTTCTTTAATTGCTGGTTAGCTAACTAATAAATAGAAAGAAGGATCTCCTATGAAAATTGACTTTCCAAAAATTTCGCCAGAGTTATCTTCAAGAAACTTCCATGATATTTTTTATGAAGAAGACCCCATTCTCGAAATGTGCCAGATCATTGATTCCGCCTTTGAAAATGAAGCAGTAGATAGAGTCCGGCTCTACAATGCAGTGATAAAGAATTGTAAGTTCACAAATACAGACTTTAGTAATATTGATATTACAGACGTTTGCTTTGAAAATTGCGATTTATCAAATGTAAATTTAAGCAAATCATCCGTTCATAGAGTCGAATTTAAAAATTGCAAATTAGTCGGCGTTAATTTTGCAGAATCTAGCATAGGAAATGTTATGTTTGAGGATTCGGTATTAAACTTGGCGGGATTCGGAAACTCTAAGCTAGAAAAAGTTATATTTAAAGAAGCTTCATTAAATAGTACAGATTTTTATGACTGCAAACTTAAAAAGGTTGAATTCCAAAAATGCAATCTTGATGGAGCAAATTTTGAGCAAACATCATTAAAAGGAATCGATATTAGCTCGTCTGCTTTTGAAACACTTACTGTTTCCATCGAAAGCTTAAATGGCTGCAAGGTATCTTCCTATCAGGCAATTCAGTTTGCATCGCTAATGGGATTGATTATTAAAGATTAGCATTTCTGAATAAATGGCTTCTCAGTACAGGAAGAAGACATTCCTCAACAATCTAGCCCTTTACACAAAGACAGAGCGCATTTCTTTATACAGAAATGCGCCCCATCGAATGATGTACTCTCTACTTGAAATAGCAGCTCAATAGCTTGTTAGAAACACTTTTCCTTTGGCAGTCTTTGAAGATTCAACAGCATCAACTGCCTTTTTTATGTTTAATAAGTCGTAGTGAGAATCTTTCCTCATCAGACTCAGTTTTTCATCTTGGATTAGTTTTATCAAACCTTGAAAAGTTTCTTGCCACTTATCTGCTGTCACATCTTTATTCCAATTCCTTAAATGAAACATGTTCGCATTCACCTTGGCTTTATTTACAATATCAGCCCAGTTTACTTGTACGCCTGATAAAAGACCAATGGTTAAAAAGTTCCCATTAGGGTGAACACAAAAAGCCAAGTCATTTCCTGATGAACCTCCAACAGAATCAATAGCAGCATCTGCACCTTTGCCATTCGTTAATTCCATAACTGTTTCGCGGAGCGGAAATGCAGAAGTATCTATCACATAGGAAGCACCGAGATGAAGCAAATCTTCTGTATATGTATTACTTCTTGTCACTGCAATCAACCGAAATCCTAAAACCTTCGATAATTGAGCGAAAATATGCCCAATCGCAGATCCGCACGCATTAACCAATAGAGTATCATTCTGTCCTAGTTTTAATATTTCTGTACAAACCACCCATGCTGTAATGGGATTGATATACATCTGTGCTGCCGTAAAATCATCAATTGAGTCAGGTATAGGAACTGCCAATTCTGATGAAGTTTTAACATACTCTTGCCATGTGCCTTCCCCACGCAAAGGTAAAACACGTTTACCAATCAAATGCTGAGAAACGTAAGGACCGACATCTTCTACAATGCCAACGCCTTCATATCCCGGAATAGTTGGTAAAGAAATTCGGTGAGAATACGCCCCTCTAATCGGGATTAGGTCAGATGGATTAATAGGACGAGCTAACATTCGAACAAGGACTTCATTATCTTTTGGCGGTTCAATCCTTTTAGACTCAACTCTTAACACATCTTTAGGGCTGCCAAATTCAGAGAATATAATACATTTTGCATCCAAAATTATGAGTCTCCTTATACAAACAAGTTTTCTTTAAGTATATCATTTTCTCATCAACTGACTCGTTCGTTAGTTTTCAACAATTTGGCACTATACATAAGAAAGAGCGTAATTCTTGCTGCAGAATTACGCCCATTCATCCAACAAATAAACTGTCTACCATTTAAAAAGAAATCTTATTAAACAAACCCTGAATCAATTTAATAATTGCTATTTATTATTTAATGGAACAACCAGTTCTAATTCCTTAATTTCTTCCCTATAGCCTTCCTTGTTTATTTCAGCAGGCTTGAGGATTAATGAATGTGGCAGCTCATCCATTGGAGGCAGCACTAATACCATATGGTGTCCGTAGTCCCCAGCCATACCCGCTTGCAGTTTTAAACGATCAAATACACGGTCTTTATCATCGACTACTGCGAAGTCAAACCATGGCCATGTATCGTTTTCATCCATTGCAGCAGGATAATCAATAGTTAAGTCTATTCGAGTTGATAGAGGTGAAAATGTTACTTTGTCAGCAGTTATTGCATATTCTTTTTCGGTTGTTTTCGTTTTAGCCTTTGGATAGAACTCATGAATAGCCCCATTTACTTTTTCAAGAGGAAAAGCTACATTCCATTTTCCTTTATGTCCAAATAAATTTTCCCCATGAACCGCAACCTCAATTTTATCACCGTATTCATTAGGATTAGATAAAGTAAATTGATGATGTTCAATGATCGTCTTTGAGTCGATTTCATCCTGGCCTGTGGAGGCAATGGCAGGCTTGACCGGCTGTCCGTTAATTGTAATGTAATTTATGCCAGCCATTTCTTCTGAAAGAGAAAGCTTTTTCTGACCTGTATATTCTACTGTTACGATTAATCGGCCCCCATCGTAAACCGCTTCCTTTACGATCATTGTTAAGCCATTTTGACTATCTTGTTTTTCAATTTCTGTCGTAAGCTGATCTTGTTGAATTTTATCAGAGGCAATGTCACTAAATTGCGCATAAATTGGTCCAATAAGCGGGATATTCGATAAAGCTGCTGCCATTCCTGGAGAAACAAATCCAGATCCAAGAAGGGCCATACATAATCCACATGCAATCAACAGGGAATGCCTTGTTGTTCTTCTGATTTTTCTATTTTTCTTTGCTTGGAGCATCGCTTCCTTTTCCCTGGCAACTAGCTTTTCAAGAGGTATATCAATGTTATCAATAGAATGATTAAACTTTTCCTTATTCATAAAAATAGCCCTCCTTTAAAATTGGCCTCAGTTCTTTTTGCGCTCGACTCAAATGCGATTTCACCGTTCCTTCAGGGCAATTCATGATGTTAGCAATTTCCCTTATGGATAGATCATGATAATACCGCAGTAAAATAATGGTTTTGTATTTAGGATCCAAGGACTTAAAGGCTTCAGATAAATCCATCGAATGAGCTATGCCGTCTGCACTTTCTTTAGAAATTATTTCTGCAAATAGTTTCTCATCATCTGTAGTAAAATGCCTGGACTCTTTTCGGATAAAATCAATAGACTTGAAGATCAGTATTTTTATTATCCAACTTTGAAAGCTAGCTGGTTTTTTTAATGTTTTTAGTGAAGTATAAGCCTTATAAATGGTTTCTTGATAAATATCAAGGGCATCTTGCTCATTTCTAACATATGAATAGGCTGTACGATACAATTTATTACGCACAGAACTTATTAGAAGTTCAAATGCCTCATCATTCCCCTTTTTCGCTTCTTGTACCAATTTCCCAACATCCATGTAAGTATCCCCTCCTTTTCATAATAAAGTCGAATGAGGGAGTAGAATCGTTGCAATAAAAATTTTTAAAAAATCTACTAATTTATGTTATCTCTTTGGAATGATTCAAAATAAACATTTCATGTCTCCCAAAGGAAAGTCATTAACATATTATTAATAAATCAAATTACGCACCTAATCAAATGTAGAGTTAAAATTTGGTGAAGGTATGCCATATTTTTATTCCATCAACATAAATAAACGCCATTACTTAATAATGGCGACCTTTTCTGGAATCGTATCCACTGTGTTACTGCTTTTCGTCATGCTTCATGGTTAAAAATAACCGATTCCCCCCTTTAAGTACTTCATCTTTTTTTTCACATTCTGGTCCCCTATATAAAGAAAGAGCGTAATTCTTGCTGAAGAATTTCGCCCTTTTGTTAAAGATCAGGATAATATTTTGATTGCTGCCTTTATGCCATTATTGCTAATAATGAAAGATGCTTATTCGATTCATTCTGGCATATGATAACGAGGGAAAAAATTATACACCATAAATGCGCCGAATAATATGAACATGATTGGACCAAAAATCGCATCTTCAGTAAAACCAGCAAGTCCAAAAATTATACAAATAAGACCAAACCAGGCAGCAAACGAACTCACAGTATAAGAATAAATGGCGCCAATAAATGTCAGTGTCCGCCCTAAGAACTGCCCTGATACAGGCTCTTTTACTATACGAATGATACTTAAAACAACGCTCCATAATAACAGTGCTGGAATCCCCCATATAAAAATCAATCCAAATAACTTTACCATTTTTCACCCCCATTATCCCTAAATCTTTTTCAAAGATTGCGTATCAATCTTTCCTATTCTCTATTTCCTTATTTAACAAATTGGCTCTTTGCCGGATCAACGGTGCACCACAATCGCGCCCGATTGCTTACCTGTTGGATCGCATCATGCCGTGAGTAAAGACGACTTCTTTTCTATTATAGCTTTTATTGCTGACACACTTTCTTCTGTAGATTGATTTGTTGTGTCGATCATATTGGATTCATAGGCACCTAAATCGTTAAATTGCTCCCACATTTTTTCAACCAATTCAATGTTGGCATTTTCGTCTAATTTCGTGCGGTTGATTGCTCGCTTCATCGTTTCTTCTTTAGTCGCTCTTAAGATAATGTAATGTATTTCGAAATTTTCCTGTACAGCATTTAACCACGGATGTAAGAACCAAGGACCAACAATTCCATCAATAATCACATCGTAACCACCACGTGCAAAACGTTTTGCAGCTTCTAAAAAAGCTTCAATTACAATTAGGTTTTGTTCTTGTGATTCTGGTAAAAATGGAGGGATTGCCCCCTTTTGAATATAGTGATAAAAATCATCCGTGTGCATATGTACAGCTTTTGATAAGCTAGATTCTTTAGAAACAATAGACGCCGTTGTGCTTTTTCCAGTTCCTGGCGAACCAGTAATGATAATGATTCTGCCTTGTTTCAAAAGTATTCCCCCTCGTTCAACAAAATGGCCCGATTGTTTAGAGACAGTTCTTCACAAAAATCTGGGAAATAGCCAATACACAATAAGGAAGATACTCACGATCCCCCAAACTGCGGTTCCCACTATCCGCCAAATGATGGATTGGGTAGCTGAACTTTGATGGACCTCATTTTCCATATTTCTTGTTATAAAAAAAAGAACAACAAATCCGATTATGATAAACCCAACAGCTATCCAAGATAATAAATCCACTTTTTATCCCCCTTTGTTGTGAATTGCCTTCTAAACCTGCTACATAGGTCAATTACATTCCTTCGCCATTTTTATACGTTTCATTGTGCAAAAAGTTTCGAACACTTAATCAGTGACCTTGCCCAGAACAGGAATAGACGTGTTCCTGTTTTGGGCAAGATTGTTTTATAAGCTTCTTTATAATACTTGTGGAATAACTGCCTCCGTTTAGATATATTCTCAAAAAACAATGGCCATTATTTAATGATCTCATATCGCATCAGCATTGAACCGCTTGTTTCATAAAGCTTGGTTTCTATTAATCTCATATCATGACGTGTGTCGATGTTGTCGAAGTAACGTTTACCGCTGCCCAATATGACCGGATGAACGATGATTCGCAGTTCATCAAGTAAAACAGCATTTATCAGACTATGAATAAGACCTGCGCTTGCGGAAACAATAATATCACCCTTGATTTCTCTTTTTATCTCCCTTATTTTCGACATGACATCAGAGTTAAGCAGAGTAATGGTATCATCGTAGTCTCCCCAATGGACTTCTTTAAACTCACTATTATTTGTTGCTACAAACTTTTGAGTCTTATTCATAGCATCAGCCCAATCTCCCTCTTGGAACGGCCAAAA
Source organism: Cytobacillus massiliigabonensis (assembly GCF_900199725.1). Classification (GTDB taxonomy): domain Bacteria; phylum Bacillota; class Bacilli; order Bacillales; family Cytobacillaceae; genus Cytobacillus; species Cytobacillus massiliigabonensis. The sequence continues at coordinate 1,029,695 of NZ_LT904902.1, forward strand.
GCTTGCAAAACCTTCATATGTGACCCGCCCCATCAAGATTGCGTCAGCCTTCTGAAACAACAAAAGCCCGTCATCTGTGGAATCCATGATGCCAGGCATCGCCCAGCTTACCATGTTGTCTTCTTCGCCTTTCGGTCCAGTAAAGATACCATCCAATGTGCTACTTACGTTTGCAATTAATTTCCCCATATATCCTCCTCAAATATTTTTATGATCTTGCGTAGTGGTAAATTGCCCCGATGATAAATTTAAAAAACATCTTCTGAATTAACTTCGATTTACTAACAAATAATCCCTTCTCTCATTCCAGAAAATGGTCCTTTTCATGAAGAAAGACGCTTTCCTTATTTCAGAAAAGCGCCAGATTGCGGTATAAATAATATATTTTCGCTAAGACAAAGTTAACAAAATCGTTTTTTCTTCCCCATATTTGTGTTTATTATGGGTCATGACATTGATAGCTTACATTTCTTTCCTTGAGATTCTAAAGATTCTGTTATTTTCCCATCTAGCTTCTTAATCGCCAACATCGAATGATCCTGAATGATTCCTGTATCTACGAAACCAAATGAAGCATATAATGATTTAGCTATGACATTGCTTGTCCGATAAAAGAGGACTACATATTCTGCCTCCCCCTCTGGCATCGTTTCAATATCCATCAACATTTTTTCAAAAGCAAGTTTGCCATATCCCTTCCCCTGGTAACGCTTATCAATCATAATATGCCAAATAAAATAGCTCTTCTTCCCGTAAAAAATTTCATTTTCAAATGATTCATGATCCAACGTATCATAAATATACATCAAAAATCCAACCGCAGACTCATCGGCATAAATGGCTAAGGGAGTCGCTGGTATACCGTCTGCGTTCATCATATGAGCGTCTGCAAAGCTTCTGAGGTTAGTAGTTTCTATAAAGTCTTCCTGGTTTTTTTCCACTTCAAGTGCTATTACTTCATCTATGTTATCCCCAGTTATCTTTCGTAATTCAATCATTTTTTTATCTCCTCTCCTAAGACAATCCACTTCCAACAGCAGAAAGATTCAACATGTTCAATTATCTTTATCAAAACCAAGATGAACAGAGTCTGCAATCCTTTCATAGCCAATTTCCCGATAGATCTTATTTGATGTCGGATTCATCATATCTGTGTACAGTACGCAAAACTTGAATTCTTTAAGCAGTTCTCTTGATACCGCCGTAACAAGCGTCCGAGCATATCCTTTTTTACTTTCTTCCTTTGGGGTAAAAACAAAACTAACGGTTACACCGTTCATTGTAGGACGTGACTTCTTCATCATAGATACGATCTTTCCTTTATCTTCCCAAATAAAAACCTCTTGTTCCTTTAGAAACATTGCCACACGTTTTTTCACTTGTTCGATTGGCGAAATCGGCAGTCCGGCATCCTTTTCGAATAAGTTGAACCATTTCTCGATAAGTGGAGAATCACTTTCTTCTGCATAACGCCAAGAACCAGGACTGTGTTCAAGCGTTTCATTAACCTTGTTTAAACGATACAATCCCTGATCCATAAGCAGTTGATGAGTCTTATCTGTTTTAATTTCCCACTTTTTTGCGACTTTATATGCCCACTCTTTCAAACTGATGATCGAACGAAAGTCAATTTCAAGTTCGACCATCTTCCTTATGAAGAAATCTATTATTTCTTCTAAACGGTTTTCATCGACAAAAATAAGATTTAATGGATGCGGGGGTGTCATTTGGAAAAAGGCTAACACATTTCCATCTTCCTCAATTGTCGCCATAAATGGACTCTCATAATTACCCGCTTTAATAGCTTGCAGCACACCGTAAAAAAGACTGAACACATCTTCCTTTTCCAATAAAAACGACTCTATCTTTCTCTCAAAATCATGGGCATTATCATAAACTATAAATTTCATTATTAACACTCCAATCATATCAAATAAAATCGAAGGCACCGATTTAGAAACACCTTTATATGAAGAAAGACGCTTTCCTTATTTTTCAGAAGAGCGCCCTATTCTGGAAGAAACAATGTATATGTGTTAGCTTACCTTCTACTTTGTAAGTAATTTACTAGTATTTCACGTTCCTCTTCAAATAGCATTTTTATTTCACTAATTTTAGCTGCAATAAATAGTTTTCAGTCCATTTTGCAAGAAAAAGGAAACGACTTTGTTATTCATACAAAGCCGTTTTTCTACTATTATCGTATGCACTACCCTTGATATCCTTCAGTGTAAATTTGAAAGGTTACACCGAATTTATCTTTAATCACCCCGTAAGCAGGACTAAAACCCGTATCTGCTAGTGGCATTTCAACTTGACCGCCATCCTGTAATGCTTCAAAAATTTGGCGAGCTTTGTCTGCATTGTCAAACGTGACACAAATGGTCACCAGGTTTCCTTCTTGAGCCGGTTGACCTGGAAATGTATCTGAAAACATAATTACTGACTCTCCAACCCTTATCGTAGCGTGTGAAACAAGATCTTTTGCATCCTCTGGGAAAGGAAAATCTGGGGCAGTGGGCATTTCACCAAATGTAATAACTCCTAAATTTTCTGCATGAAATACCTTTTCGTAAAATCCAATTGCTTCTCTTGCATTTCCGTTCAACTGTAAATAAGGAATAAATTGCATTTTTTTCAGCTCCTCTAATTTTATTTGGATATGTACTCCAAAAATTATTATAACCAACAAGATATTGAGTCATGTAAAAATTCTGATAATTACAATCATTTCTCACGATGGCTATATCTTTAGTCGTTCGGATAAAGATTCTGATATGTTTCTACTGTATGTATAATTAAATCCTTTAAAACATTGGTATCGATATCAGCTAATTTATTTACATAAATACAAGCCTTACTCTTCGTGTGTTTCCCAAAGCTATTTAATAATTTTTCTCTTTCTTCACTTTCATAGGCCAAATAAAGACTAATTTTCGCCTTTCTTGGTGAAAAACCCACCAAAGGCGCATCCCCTTCATGTCCTGATGCATACTTATAGTGATAGCTGCCAAAGCCTATAATACTAGGACCCCACATTTTTGCTTTGTAACCAGTTACCTCTTCAAAAATTTCTACTAACTGATAGGCATCTGCCTTCTTCTTCTCATTTTCGACACTTTCAATAAATTCAATTACACTATTGTCAGTTTCTTTCATCTTCGGTTCATACATTTATGCGCCCCCCCTATTCTCTGAGTACTTATTTACATTATTTTCATCATTATTACATTCTAAAATACACATACAATTTCCTGCAAAAAAGAAAAATCTATCAAAAACCAATTATCCTTTTTCACTCAAATACGTTGCAGGAAATCTAAAAGTCATTGTTTCTGAAAACAAATGCAAGTACATCACTAAATAATTTTCCATATAATTGGAAAAATACCCATTCCTTATTAAAGAAAAGCGCGCGGTTGTTTAAGTACATTTCTTCACAATTTCACTTGAACAAATTTGCTCATTCATTAAACAAACTATGCTTCGTTTCCTCATTCCATTAGATACATGTCCTCTTATACAGAAAATTACCTATTTTGAATTTGAATAAATATCTTTGTATCTTAACATGACGAAAACCTATTGAGGAGGCAATGAATTAGTGTGGAAGTACAGCAGGTAGTGTGACATAATTGATTCATATAAGGTAAACTTATATAATACTAATTTTGATAAAAGGGTGATTTTATGAAAAACACAGTATTGGTTAATCTTACAGCAAATAGGAGGGTGACTATACTTTAACCCTCCTGGAAACAAGGAGGAAAATATGAATTGGAATGAAGTTATTAAAATCTGTGATGAATTTTTGCTTTCAGCCATTACAAAATTATATGGATTGGAAGAATATCGAATTGGACTGATTTCCCCACACGAGGGAGGGCGAAATATAGTCTATATTTGTGAAAAAGAAGGATCAAAATCAAAAATACTTAGGATTTCTTACTTAAACGACAGGCACCTAGAAGATTATCTCGGTGAATTAGAATATATAAAATACCTATTCAATCATGGTGGCAGTGTTTCAAATGTCATCAGTTCATTAAACGGAAATATTCTGGAGAAAATTTCCTGTAACAACCATACGTTTTTTGTCTGCTTATTTGATAAAGCTAAAGGAAAAAGGCTTGTGGAAAACAATTATCAATACCGAGAAGGCGTTGAAATAACTGAATATTACTATAATTGCGGCAAAGTCCTTGGTAAACTGCATCAATTATCAAAAGAATATACTCCTGTTCATAGCAGATATAATTTTTTCGACAAATATAATGAAAACTACATCGATGAGTTGATACCCGATACTCTGTCTTTACTTAAAACAAGACTGAAAGAACTTATAAAGACACTGAAAAACTTCAATAGAAGTAGAGCAAATTTTGGTATGATTCATTTTGATTTCAATGACGGGAATTATTCGATAGACTTTGATAATGGCCAAATTACAGTGTATGATTTTGATAATTCTTGTTTTGGCTATTATATGTATGACCTTGCTGATCTCTGGACACAAGGGGTTGGGTGGATCCAATTTGATCCAGATCCTAAAAAACGTAGAGAGTTTATGAAAGAATACTTTACTATCATTCTTGATGGGTACAGGTCTGAAACCGAAATTGCTGATCATATGCTAGATAAGTTACCAGTATTTATTAACGCGACTATTATGGAAAATATTATAGACGCGTTTGAGGTAATGAAGAATAATGGTAACAATCCAGTGTGTGACGAGGAGTTAATGTACCTTATAAAGTGTTTGGAGGACGACATTCCGTACAAGGGATTCTTCCATGAAATGTATTCAAGTGATACACCATTTGAATTATAAGTACAGAGCATATAAATTTTGTTTTTTAAGCTGTTTCATCCACCGATTTAACATTCATTGGTACTATGATATTCCATAAAGTGGCGTTCAAGCGGGCTAAGCACAAATTGCTTTAGCTCGCTTGTTTATTATGCAATCATCAGACCAATTTTTACACCAAGACCTGTTTCCCAAAAAAATAAAAAAATGACCATAATGAAGAGCCAAGAAATTCGCCAAACTTTGTAAGGGCGTACAAATTGAAGGAAATAAAAGATACCCCAGATGATATACGAAAGCCCAGTTGCAAACCACATAGAGGAATCTACTCCTCCTCCACTCATACCGGCCCCAAATAAGGCTAATACATTAAATGAAAATAACAAAAACAAAAAAATTAGGTTATATATATGAAATGCTTTCTTACTCAACGGTATCACTCCTATCAACTTTCAATTCTTCTTCCACTTACCTCCCCCTTTAGTTTATGTGGAATCCTTCACAACTCCTTGATTCAGAGATTGTCGATCCGGCGCATTACTTATTAGTATGTAGTTCACCCACGCAGGAAATCTTCAATCTGTTTCCGTACTACTGCTGGGGGAATTAGTTGAATATGTTCACCTTTATCGTTGCTGGTGAAAATTCCTTTGAAAACTTCGGGCATGGCATCGTACTGTTTCTCTAACTGTTCATTAAATTTTTTGAAACAGTCATAGGGGTATTTTCCCAGCAGGTAGGGCATCAAAAAAGCTGACCGCAAGATTTCATATTCCTGATAATTATATGGTGTTCTTTCGGGACGCTTTTTTAAGATTTCCAGCATCTTATTCATTAAAATAGCAACTTCTTCTTCGCTTGCAAAGGCTGCATATCCTCTAATGGCAGTAAGCCGCATATCCAAATATCGCTCTTTTTTGTATGCTTTTAGAAAAAAGTCCTTTCCGTCCTCTGGCAAGTCAAATACTAATTGCTTTAATAAGGCATTACGTTTGGCAATATCCTTTGTATTAAAATATGTTTCCGTTTTTGTGTTCCTTTTGTCCATATATCCCACCTCCATTTATGAGCTGTGAAGTTACAACTTGTTTTTCAGATAGATTTAGTTCAGATACGGTAAGGGAGCTTAATAGTTGATTTTTATGTTATATGTATTCTTTTCGATAGTAAGGTTATTAAGACCTCTATTCTAATTGCACTAAACTGATCCGTTACTTTAAGTACAAAATTTCAAATACTCGCCTAAACTTTCACCTAAATATCTAGGTGTTATTCCACAATTTAAATATAAATCCTATCATTAATTAAGTAACCAGGGAAAGTAAAATAAGCGGAAAATATCCGGTTATTTGCTGATTGAAGCACATTTCGGGATAAATAAGGGGAGTTTTTCCGCTTATACAAAGCAAAACCCCCTATTTTCACGGTTTTTCGAGTCAATAAGGGTAATTTCTCCGTCTATTATGGATTTTTTCAATACTTTTTACCAAATAAGCGGAATTCTTCCGTCTATTTCATCAGATTGTATGTTTAACCTGCTCCCCCAACCTTAAGAAGAGGCATTTGACTAAACACCTTATTTACTTCCCTACTATTTATGCTAAATTTACAACCTCACAATCTGGCGTTTTTCATGAAGAAAGACGCTTTCCTTATTATGAAGTGACCCCAAAACTAGTTAATCAATATAGATGAACGTTTCCATTTCTTTAATCTCTTTCCATCTAATTGGTGCGTGAACCCGAATGTTCCGCCGTTTCGATCCCTTGCTCTCCTGCTGCCGAAATAGAATAAACAAGATTACTCATCAACGTTGAAAGCACCTCCAAATTATCAAAGTCTTTTTGAAGGTCGTCACCTTGAATCCGAAAATATTTCATTTTCGTTCTAAGACGATTTGCATTGGGTAATATTCTTTCACTTCGGCTTCTGTATTTACAATTTGCTTTAGACGAGAAATTCATGTTGTGAATTTCTTACTCTTGGATAAATGAATAAATATCGTCCTCAGTAAGATCAAATAAATTCATCTTAATAGTTTCGTAATGTGCAGATGAAATCTTTAATACCCCTTTAAGGGAAATACTGATTAAATAGAAATCACCATCTTCAATAGCCAAGAAATCACCATCAGATAAATCTCTTAAGTGTAACATTCTACGGTCTCCTACTTTAACTTCAAATACTTCACTCTCATTAACGCTTTGAATTCCGAAAGATAACAATTCCCTTTTCACGGTTCCATCCAAAGGCTTTTCTTTCACTTTAATAAATTCAATGTTAATTTTATTTAGATCTAAATCAGATAGGATTAATTCATCATCGGAGGAAACACCTGCGATTACTCCGTAGCTAAAAAAAATCTCAAGTTGGACATCTTTGCTCATTTTTTCATTAAATATGTTAACACCCGTGATAGAATAATCTTTCTCACCTTTTTTTTCATATTTTTTTATAACTTCCCTTTGATATGAAACACCAATATAATGATCAGAATATCCAGTTACAGGAAAAATATCTTGCAAAATCCCTTCCTTTATTTGTTTCAAATAAATTGAATATTCACTTGGCAGTTTTTCTAAAACTGCTACCAACATTTTATTTAACCTGTCAACATCCATTTCAATACATTTTTTTTTACGAAAAAAACTAAACAATTTCATCACTCCTAAGTCATTATTTTTGATACTCATTTTAACTTAATAACACGTCTGTTGATTGATTAGTTTTTAATTTAAAATCTAATAAAAAATGAGAGATTCCTTGTAAAATGTAAGTTACCACACAAACATTTACGAGGAAGAATCTCTCATGGCTAAGAATACCACATTTTCCCACTACTTCAAAATTTTATTTCTAAATCAATGAAATTCTAGCTGAGGTTCAGTATGGTTTTCCACGTCAGCTACTTTGCGCTACTCTTCCAATCGAGGCATCGGTATCAAAGAAATACTCGCATTTCATTAGGAATTGGACAAAGAAAACACTGTATAAATTTGGTTAATCAACACATGTGATTATTTTTAAAAGTAAATCCTCCTTTATATGTAAAGTTAGTTACATTATCTGAAAATCAAGTTCCTAAAGCGTCGTTTGGTAACTTTACTTAAAAGAGTGATATTCCACAATCTAGCCCTATTGTTGAATAAGATATTTATATAGGTTAGTTTTCTAATCATATCAATAAAAAAGCGTTAATCCTTTTTGGACTACGCTTTCCTTTAGCACCATTAGAGAGGCGGGTTTTCTACCCCAAAATGGACCCACTCTTCTTTTGGCGGTCCATAAACTCCAAATGGTTTCAATCCTGCTTGACGCATAAGAACAGTCATTTGACCGCGATGATGAATCGTGTGCTTGATTAACCCCATTAAAATTTGGGCATTTGTTTCTTTCCTTCCAAATGCTATTTGCACCTCATTCAAGGTTTCGTCTTTCCATTGTTGTTCAATGGCTTTGGCTGCATTTGAACTTACATTTTTAAAGGTTTCGGCAATTTCTTTAGCTGAGATTGGGATATTTTCTGCATTTTTTACTTCTTCCATCTTCAGCCCGAATTCAGCCAAGTATTCTGGCATACATGTTGTTAAATGCCATGCAATTCTCCCTAGTGTACGGCCTTCTGGATAAACTTGCTGTTTTAATGAGTCATCTGTCAAACCATCTAAAACGTTTTGAGTTAATAAAGCTTCCTTGTTCCATTCTTCAATGAAATTTGAAATAGTTACATACATATATGGGTCCCCCACCATTTATTTTCAAAAACCGATAAGAAACGTTGTGCTTCCTCCTGAGTCAATGAAATAAGCTGAACGATTCCTAGTTCTTTTTATAAAGTCTTGTCTTTGTTCTATCTAGACTATCATCCTCCTTATTCTGTATCTATTGGTCATTATATATTATAATAGTGACAACTTTTGTCACTGTTGCTTATTTGGAGGTAGGAATGTCTAAAGCAAAAAGATTAAATGAAATGATCATGATGGTTAATCGAAAGAAAAGATTTACCGTTAGGGAATTAGCAGAAGAGTTTGGAGTATCAAAAAGAACGATTTTAAGAGATTTGCAGGAATTGAGTGAGATGGGGGTACCATTGTACTCAGAAGTAGGTCCCCATGGAGGTTATCAAATCTTAAATGAAAGGATTCTACCTCCGATCGCATTTAATGAGGATGAAGCTGTTTCTATATTTTTTGCCATCCATGCATTAAGACATTATATATCACTTCCTTTTGATATTGAGTATGAGTCAATCATAAAGAAATTTTACTTAAATCTTTCCGGCGATATTAGAGACACCATTGATCAAATGAAAGATCGAGTTGATTTTGAATCTGTACATCAACAGGAAAAAAGCTCATTTTTAAAACAGCTATTGGATGCGGCAATTCAACAGGACATTCTAATTATTAGTTATGAAACAAGTAGAAAAACTAGCGTAAGAAGCATTCAGCCGATTGGTATTTATGCAAATGAAGGAAAGTGGTATTGTCCATCTTATTGTTTTCTCAGTAAAGATTATCGAGTGTTCAGATGTGATCGAATAAGGTATGTAGAACGTGATGAAAAAAATGACCCCATTGACCTATCGAATATAAAATTAAGAAATCGTTTTTCAATTCTTAATCAGCATAAAGAAACGATGGAAATATATGTGGAATTGACCAAAAGCGGAGTAGACAAATTCCAATCTGTAAATTGGCCTACTGTCTATTTAAGAAAAAGGGATGATGGATCAGGTTTTATAGAAGGTAGTATTGCTAAACATGATATTACCTTTTTATCAAATTACTTTATCGGATATGGAGAAAATGCGATTATTAAGGAGCCTTTTGAATTAATTGAACGTACAAAAGAAATATTAAACAAAGTATTAAATCAGTATAGCTAATTCATTTCCAAAATTATATTTATAATACAAGTAAATTCACAAAAGAAGAGCTTGGACTTATCAAGCTCTTACTCATTTTTTTCCTTCTTTTTCAAATTCAAATTGCCTCGCCAGTGTGATAAAGTGTCTCCACTCTTGTAGAAACACACTCGATTGCGGAACATGCGATCTATTATTCACCTAGTGACTAGACCATTGGTCGGCTGGTCAATGTATTAAGTAAACTTTTGTACAGCATCCAAAAAGGCTGAGAGATTATCATCATGCACAAAGTGCCCAGCATTCTCTATCGACACGAATTCGCCATTCGGAATAAGCCTTGAAACTTCCTGCAATTTATTTTGAGGAATATGACTGGACCCGCCGCCTATTATAAGAGCCGGAGCGATAATATCGGTAAGACGCGCCCACCATTCGGGATTAGGTTCATTAAGCTGCCGCAGAATCGAAGGTACAACCTCCCAATCAAACGGAAGGGAATCCGCCGGTTTAGATGGAATTTCGATTGGCTTGCCCAGAGAAGGAGGAGGGGTGTCTTCAACAATCAACCGTTCTATCCTTGTCGGAAATGCCTCTGCGAATAGATAGGATACTGTACCTCCCATCGAATGGCCCATTAGGGTAAACCTTTCAAAATTCATCGCATTCGCAAAATGCAGCAAGTCATCACACATTAGTTCAAAAGTGTATTTACTAGTTCTCACGCTCCCTCCATGCCCCCGTTGATCTAAAGCTAATACGCGGTAATTTTCTCCTAATCCTGCAGCCACTTGATCCCATGATTCTGCACTTGTTCCCAGAGCGTGAAGTGCAACAATCGGCGGGGAAGAAGGCTCCCCAGTCTCGCGATATTGGAAAATACATCCATTAAATTCTATTTGCTTCACACGTGTTTCCATCTCAAAACATCTCCTTTGTAGGATATTATTTTAGACTAGTTACAAAATTCCCTTATTATCTGCTCCTTTAGTTCTTTTATCGGAAACTTCTGTGGATAGGTGGCTATCATCAACATCATCCCTTGCAGTACAGTAGAAAAATATAGCGATCGTTTTCTCGGATCCTTTTCTCCCATTTGTTCGAATATTTCACACTGCAACTCAAACTGATTAGCATTTTCCTCGATAATACGATAACTGAATTTGATCAACTCTTTATCTTCCCTTGGCTGAGTTTGCAAGTGCAGATAGAATCGATGAACCTCTGGGTTTTTATCGATATTATCAATGGCTCCATTGACTATATATTTTAGCTGCTCACTAGGTGTCTCCAACTTGACTGCTTCTGACATTACTTCAACTACTTCTCTGATTCTGGTCTCGACCATTTCAGCTAGCAACTCTTCTTTTCCTTTGTAATAGCTATAAAGCAACCCTTTCGAAATGCCCGCTTGTTTTGCTATAGCGCTTATAGAAGTAGCGTAATATCCCTGTTTTATAAATAACTCGATAGCAGCTGCGCGAATATTTTCTTTGGATGCTTGGCGAATGCGGTCATTCTCTTCGGGTGTACGTGGCATGTATGTTCAATCCTCCATAAAAGCAATGATTTCATGATATAAATCTTCGGAATGAGTAAGCGGCAACATATGATCAGCATCCTGCATTTCGAGGAAGTGGATGCTTGAAACCTTCCGGAAAAAATCGGCAACCCGATAATTATCTGCCAAGTCCTGATCGCCAATAATAAATAGAGTTTCGGGATTCAATTCTCCTAATCTTTCATATGCTTTCGGCTGGGGCCATTTTATGCAAAAATCAGCAGACCACTTAAGCATACGCTCGAAATGATGTCTAAGCATTTGAACATTCAGTTCTTTTTGCGGACTATTGATAACGACTTGATAAGTTGGTGAATGAAGGGCAAGTTCTAACATCTTACCTATATCAGGTGCAGCTTCTGATATTTTGATATGATACTGTTCAAACTCTTTTGAATACGGGAAGCCAGTCAAGGAAGGAGCAATTAATACAAGTTTTGATACTCTTTCAGGGTAATTTAGAGCGAAATCGGTTGCAATCTGGCCGCCCATGGAATGGCCAATAATCGTTGCCTGATTAAGTTCCAGATCATCCATAAGTGCCAGGACATCTTCAACATAGTTTGCTTGTTTTAAAGGGGATGGTGATTGACCAGCACCTCGGCCATCAAAAGCAATCACTTTATAATTCTTAGATAAAAGGGGGGCTAAAAATGTCCATAGCCTCAAATCAGTTCCACCGCTATGGATAAGAACAACCGGATGACCTTTGCCAGTGATTTCATAATGTAAATCCAATACAACCCCTCCGTTTTTACTGAATTTTCTATTTCATTTTATTATTGAATGAACGGTTAGTCAATAAAAAACACTGTTTAATTTCGAATAATCTGAAATATTATTTTTACCCAAAAAAATTGCCTTAGTGATTAGCGTTCTAAATAAAAAATCGGGCATTACATGGTGGATTTTCTATCTTCGAACAAGCCTGCACAAACTGTCATAAAAAGAAAATGAGCACTAATCCTTGTGCTAGGATCGCGCTCTAAAGAAAAAGCGTAATTCTCGCTTCTGAATTGCGCCTGTAATGGAATTAGCCTAATTTCGGAAGGAATGCACAGTTCCTCCAAGGGATTAACATGAGCAATCCCCCCACTTTTGCAAAATTGACCGAACGTTATTAACTTGAAATTACACACTACGGAGCAAATTCTATTTGACCAGTAAACAATAGGATAATCGTAATTATCCAGAATATAAAGAAAGACGAGGAGAAGATTAAAGATAGAATGGGAATTACATTTTTCTCTGTCTTCTTCACTATTCCGATTACAGATAGTACGCAGCCTAAACCCGTAAGGAAGAATGTTATATAATCCCCTGCTAAATTCCCGACATTTGCTATTCTTGTCGGTGTTACAAAAACAATGAAAATACAAATAACCCCAATAACTAGCGAGGTATAACTAATCATACTGTACTTTTTTGGTACAGTAATTTTGTTTTCCAAATAAACACACCCTTTCTATTGAAATTAAAGTTAAAATCCCCCTAATGAAATTTTCTGATAAACCTGATATAGGATAAGCTTGATGCTGTTAACTTGCCAATTATTAATATGAATCTTACTACAGTCACTCAATCGTTTACTTATTATCTAATGTTTTCATCATATCCCACGAAGTACCATCTATACCAACTTTCACAAATCCCTGACTTTCATACAGACGAAGAGCGAGATTATTTGGATCAACACTTAATGATAATGCAGTGAAACCAGAATCCTTAGCTGTTCTAATCATCTCATTGAAAAGGAGAGTTCCTAGCCCTTGACCTCTATACTCTGGTAAAACAGCCATGGTAAGTACTGGAGTGTTTTTATCAATAAATCCATATGTTTTATTTGTTTCATCAAATAAACGTATCCATATTGCACCAACTGGGGTTTCGCTTGAGTCTGTCGCGATTAAGGCCTTATCCCCCTTTCTCCCCCAATTACTAACATACTTTACTAGCTCAGGCTGGTTTAAAATCTCTCTTGAAGGCTGTACTTCACCTTCTGCAATAAAAATGGCTTGGTAAAGCATTTCCCATAAAAAATCAATATCCTGTTCCGTTTCTGTCCTTATCTTGTATTCAGTCAAGTTCATTGCTCCTTCCTCTATTTTAAAAGCCAATTAAAGAACAGTAGAAGAAATTTGGCCGCTACCTCATAGACAATTCTTCACTTTACTCACAATTCTATTAAAGGTTTTAATTTTATATTCAATTTCCTACTCTATAAGTTTTACAATTCCATCTTTGTACTCAAATAAATAATTTCCCTTCTTTTCTAATAGAACAGGTAAATATTGAGTGACCATTTCAGCGATCCCTAAGTTATTTGGATTCAATATCCAATCAATTTTTTTCCACTCAAGAATCCCTTCTCTCGTTTTTTGTAAGGGTTCGTTTCCGAATGCCCTTTCTACTTCGAACAAATACACATATAACCCATCTTTTTCTTCATCACTTTTTTCCCATGTAATTACACCTTTTGAGTAATATTCGTCTACTTTGATTCCTGTTTCCTCTAAAACCTCACGTTTTGCACCAGCGTCAGCATTTTCGTCAGCTTCAATTTTACCGCCAACCCCGTTCCACACGCCCATAATTGGAGGCTTTTCACGATTCAGCATTAAGATACGGTCATTGCTCTTTAAAAAACATACATTGTATTTAAACATGATTCATCTCCACAATTAAATTGTTTCTTAATGCACTACTTCAACTAAACTGTGCTTTCCCTCTATTACTTCAACAAAAAAAGCGTTAATCCTTGTTCAATTAACGCCACGATTTCTGAAGTTTGTTATTCAAAGACTTCATAATCTCCATTATCTTTTTTAGATAAGACTATTTCTGCATTGAAACCAAAAAACTAAATGATTTATTAACTCAATTAAACCAATGCTGTGTAATAGCCATTAAAGTGAATCTGAAGCCTGGCTGACCAATGACACTAGCTGCTTGGAATCAAACGTATCCCCTTCATGCAGCTTCAGTGTTTTTCTTTCCGGCGGACCACCGAACATTCCTTCAGGAAGTTCAAGCTCGGCAGCATTAAAGATCGTAAAGCTGACCGCATTTTTCGAGGTTGAAATAACAGCAGCGTATTTTCCATTTTTCAAAAAATGGGGCTTCTTATACTGAATACGTTCTTGGACACCCGGTATAGCCTGGTGGACGGCCTCACGTAAATTTGCAGATAGCTCTCCCTGCCATGGTTCTTTTAATGCTTCAATAAAATCGGTTACTTCTGGATTCATTTTGATTACTCTCCTTTTGTAAGTATTGATTTTTTAAAATTTGGATGTTTTACGGTTTGGTTATCATCCACGTAACACCGAATTTATCTACAACTTCTCCATAGTATGCACCCCATGGCTGCAAAGCAAATGGATACTTGTTTTCTCCACCCTCACCAAGCTTGCTATATGCCTCTCTAGCTTCAGACTCATTGTCATAGGTTAAAGCTAAACTGATGCTGCGGCTGCTGGATATCGGTTCAAAGGAATCCGAGATCATTAACATATTCCTTCCAGCTACCACCAAAGACAGATGCATGACTTTATCCTTCATTGCTTCCGGAGATCCAGGTGCATCTCCGAATGTTCTCACTGATAGAACTTCCCCACCGAGTGACTCTACGTAAAAATTCGCCTGACTTCTTGCATCCTCCGACAGTAGATAAGCGTTTAATTGTGCTCCCATTTTTCAACAACCTTTCCAGTTTAATTTGCCTTTCTATCTATACGACGAATATACATGGGTGAAATCGACAAAGGAGAAAACATTTTTTTAAAAATTTTTTAACATGTTGAGTTGATCCTTTAAATCGGTTTCCATGACCAGAGTTCCGGAGTCTCGCAAGAAACTCATATCCTTTTTAAGCTTCCGAACTTCGATTCTACATTCGCCGCGGCCAATCGGAACCGGCATCATCAGAGCCAAATTAAGCGCCTCATCTTCTGAGTTGACATCAATCAGTGTATATTCCGCAATAAGCTCTTGATCTGCTGGAAACGGACCGGCCAGTATGTCTGGCTTTTCACTGTCTGATGGGTACATGATCCTAATCCCGGTTGAACTTGGATCGAGTTCCCCTGCAGAAATGAGGTAACCGGCGCCGGCCAAAGACTTCTTGTACGCAATCATAGCTTCGTTGTGTTCCTGGCTGTAATTTACTCCTGCTTCCGAGTACCCGGTTGCCTTGACAATGAACATAAATTGCATGATTATTCCCTCCTTATAGGAAGATCACTTGAAGGCATGACTCGCTGCCACAACTCTTCCCTTACTAATACGACGATTGTGAAACACTAAAATCGACAATTCGGGGGAAAATTATTTCAATGTGCCAGAATCACATTCAGCTGCTCTTTTTAGTAAAAGTTCTCGTTCGCGCTCATTCCGGGTCATAGATGCAGCGTGTTCAAATTCTTTACGAGCTTCATCGGCCCTTCCAAGCTTCACCAGAAGATCTCCGCGAACACTCGGCAGAAGATGGTATCCTTTTAAGGAAAAATCGGCACTTAGCTCATCAACAATCTGAAGTCCAAAGGCTGGTCCAAAAGCCATAGATACAGCGACTGCCCGGTTTAATTCGACGATTGGCGATGGCATAACTCTCGACAGTGCTTCATAAAGGGCTGCAATCCGAATCCAATTGGTCTCAGCCGCGGTAGGTGCCTTTGCATGACAAGCAGAAATCGCCGCCTGAAGGGAGTAAGACCCGAATGGTCGTCCAAGCTTCTGGCTGCGATCGAGTGCCATTAATCCGCGGCGAATGAGCAATTGGTCCCACGCTGCTCGGTTCTGATCCATGAGAAGGACAGGTTCTCCCCTAGAATTAATCCGTGCCTTAAAGCGAGAAGATTGAATCTCCATTAGGGCGACTAGTCCATGAACCTCTGATTCATATGGTACGATCTCGGCTAGTACACGTCCGAGTCTTAGCGCTTCTTGACAAATGAGAGGACGGATCCATTGATCCCCAGAGGTTGCCGAATATCCTTCATTGAACATAAGGTAAATCACCTCAAGTACGGCGGAAAGGCGATCTTTTAGTTCATCTCCTGCCGGCACCTCAAACGGAATTTTTTTGTCTCTAAGCGTTCTCTTGGCTCGAACGATTCGCTGGGCTATCGTTGCTTCAGCAGCTAAAAAGGATCGTGCAATTTCGTCAGTTGTTAGCCCGCATAACAAACGAAGCGTAAGAGCTACTCTCCCCTCCTGAGGTAACACCGGATGGCAGGTCATAAAGATCAGACGAAGGAGATCGTCACCAAGCTCCCCGTCTAAGGCATCTATGTCATCCTCTGTATATAAATCCGTATTATGGGCAACCTCTGTATACTTCTGATCACGCAGCTTATTTCTGCGAAGAAGATCAATAGCTCGTCGCTTCGCCGCCGTCATAAGCCAAGCACCTGGATTATTCGGAATCCCGTTCTGTGGCCATTGTTCAAGTGCAATCACCAATGCATCATGGGCAAGATCCTCTGCAAGACCAACATCCCGTACCATCCGAGTTAACCCAGCAATAAGCTTTGCGGACTCTATTCGCCATATTGCATCGATGGTTCGATGTGTATCTGACAAACTCACGCTTGATTCTGCTCCTTCACTTGTTTTCGCAGGGCTGTTTCTTTCTCCAGCAATTCTTCATCATTCGTTAATTCTTCAATTTCAAACACCTGTCTTAACTCAATCTCTCCCTGGCCAAATCCATGGGGGTCAGGCATACGAAGCGCCCATTCAATCGCTTCCTCTCTTGATTTAACTTCTATCAATGTATATCCTGCGATTAATTCTTTTGCCTCTGTAAATGGACCATCCATAACTTTTGGTTTCCCGCCAGGTTCCGGGTAAGAAATCCTGATTCCATTTGAGCTGGACATCAGACCATCAGCCGCTAGCAATACCCCGGCCCTAACCAATTCCTCATTATACTTCTGCATGGCATCAAATTGTTCCTGACTAGGCAATACCCCAGCCTCTGAATCTGTAGTAGCTTTGACAATCATCATAAATCTCATATTTTTTACCTCCAATTTTTTCGTGAAGTGACTTAACCGATGTAAAACTGCTGAGTAAGTCCGTTCCTATATATATAACGAATGAAACTTGACCAGATCGACAGCCATCTAAATTTTTTTTAATAAATTTCGACGGCAAGCAGTAAAATTCCTGTCAGTCATAAAAAAGGGTTTCTTTATTAGCCAATCGAATGAAATAAATAGATCAATATAAGACCGTTCTTAATTATGAATTTTTTTAAAATTAAAGGAGTGATTTTTTGAATAGGGTAAAATTGATAATCTTCATGTCTTTGATAATAGTAATTTTATTTTTTTCGCTACATTCAACGCCTAAAATGGCCATAAGAACACATGTATTTTTTATGGGTTATCCAAAGGCTGCTCTTACATCCGAGATTATTGATTATGAGTATCAGAATAATAAATTTAAGGAAAAAGACAGCAGAGGATATACTTTAATAGAACCTCCAATCGAAAAAGCAACGGAAGGTCTTTTAGACACTTATCAAGTAAAAAGGATAGGATTTTTATTTTTCGCTGATTTTATTAAAGACATTTAATAGAATGAAAATATATCGGAAGGGAGCACTAATTGTTGAACAGTACGTTTTTCGTGATCATATTTTTTTCCTTCCTTTCTTCAACTCTAACTAGTAATTGGATATTAAAAATAAAGCAAAATAAATGGTTGGGGATGTTAGTTTCCTTTTGTATAAATTCACTAATTTTATCAGCAGCAGCAATCATTCTCTACAAGTTAGATATTCAAATGTTCCATAAGCAAACAAGAGGACTATACGAGAGTTTAGGGATTTTAGTTTTAGTGTTTTTTATTCCTATTCTCACATTTATCAATTTCTATATCCTTGAATTTGTGAAAAGTAGAATGAGCCACTCGTAAAATTTATACGAATCTCGTTCAACGAACTGGTGTATCGTCCGATAAGTTTTTTCCATGGCTACAAATGAGAACAAGATGGACAAATAAACAACTTAGACAGCAAGTAGAGGTAATAAATGGAGTTGTTACGCCACATATTATTTTAAAAAATGCTACTTATTTAAATCATTATATACATGATTGGATACCTTCAAATATCTGGATTTATAATGATCGAATTGTATATGTGGAGAGTAAATACTCTAGTTAAAGGGTTTGCAACTAGCATTGGAGGATTTGCTAGCTCCTACTCAGGTACTGGAGATATATTAATTTTAGGAAAAAACATATCAGACATGATAACTGCTTATGAAAGAATGAAGAAGATAAATGGTGGCATTGTTTTAGCAGAGGATAATCAAATTGTACATGAGATTCATTTATCTATTTCTGGGATCATGTCATCATTAAATATGGTCGAGTTAATAATTGAAGAAAAGCTTATGATAGAGTTGTTACAAGAAAGAGGTTATAAATATAATGATCCAGCTTTCACCTTGTTATTCTTCTCAGCTACCCATCTGCCTTATATTCGGTTAACACCAAGAGGGCTATATAACGTTAAAAATAATGAAGTGATTAAATCTCCTGAAAAAAGAAATGGATAATTCTACTTGCTGGTTTTAATTAAAGTAGCCCGATATTATAATATATCGGGTTACTAAATTGAGCTTAGCTGTATGAATATGGTTAAAATCTATATGGAGTCTTGAGGGCTTATTGAAATCCACACTATTCTATAAAGACATTTCCTGAGACATTCACTCTCTTTGATACAAAGAAACGTACGAATACATAAACAAATAAACTTCCAATGACAAGATAATATATATTAAAAGCAGAAGGATGGATAAACATAGCGAAATATAGAATAAACAATTGTACATACAATATAACCAAGACAAACTTTAAGAAAGAATCATTTATTTGAGATGTAGAAATAGGGTACAGAAATACAATTTGTTTCATTTCATGTTGTAAAGGAATGACTTGAAATCCGGTGATAAATAAAATGAGGAGATTAAAAATCCAGCCACTTGCTGGTATGGCATAATTAACAAATATACCAATGAAAGTTAGTCTTGAATAAAGGTAAAAGTAATCATTATATCTTACAAATAAGTGTGAGTATAAATATACGAATGTGCTGCTTTGACTATATGGGATACACCTTTTCAGAATCACAGTGAGCAAACGTCTATTCCGAAAAGAACGTTTAAGATTAGGAACATCCATGAAAATATTAATAAATTTAAAATTTCTTAATAAGGCACTTTCTTCTTCAACTATTAGCCACTGCCAATTCAGATTTCTTTTTTTTCCTATAAAATAAATGAAATAAACGAAATTTATACTCATTAAAGCAAGCTCAAAAATCCAGTCATTTTTAAACAAAAAGTAACTCATTAAATAGATTGAAAAAAACCTAATTAACCTATGCAAAACAATTTGCACATGGGTCTTTAGCCATTGTTCAATCCACTTCATTAGAATGTTATAAGAAGCAATCACTGTTATTAAAAAGAAGATTAAAAGATTTAAATTAGATGTGGGTAAAAATAGGGATATTAAAATGGTCATTAAACTAAGCAATTTAATAACATCAATCACAAAACTATATACAAGTGATTTAACAAAATATGACTTTAATTTCACTTCTACTGGCAGCAAAAACATGATATCTGCCCTTTTAATAAATGTACGGACTTTTGTCTGTATTAAAAGGAAGGTTACAAATAGTGATAAGATGAATTCAACAGATATTTGAGGAGGTATCCATTGAAGAAATAAATGAAAATAATAAATAAAGATACTGCCAATGATCAGAAAAAAATAAACAACATTCGCACCAATGATGGAATAGTACCTGAACATTTTTCTATAGAATTCCTGAACCCTTAAACCCCATAATGTTTTTATATCCATTCCTACACCCATACTTTCATGAATCTTCTCAAAAACATTTAACATCCATCTTCACTTAATATATGAATTGCTTTCCCTGCATTCATTTCCTCATATGAGCCATATTTCTTAAAGTCCTTCCACATACCTGTTTACATTTGCTGAGGTACATTAGTTCTCAACCTACATTTATATTAACATAAACTGCCATTTTTTTTCAGAAGCTCCATTCCATTAAGTGACCCTTTTTATGAGGAAGGACGCTCTCCTTTCGTCAGAAAAGCTCCCGTTTACTAAATAATTAATTTATGATACATTTCTTAATTCCTAATGATAAAAAATAAGCCCTTTCTGAATATAATACAGAAGGACTTGAATATGGATTATTATTGATTCTATTCCCTTATTAATTCATCACGATCGGATGCCATTGGAGGCTGTTCCATCCAGCTATTTTTTATCATGATATTTGCTCCATCCTCAGAATACAATTGTATCTCTAAAGAAAGCCTGTTATACATTGAAGCAATATCCCCTCTGGGGCTTTGACTGACAGATGTACCGTAATATCCAACACTCATGGCAATCAAACCACTTGTAAAGAACATCATGAGTTTATCCGAAAATGTATGAGTGGTACTGTTTGTTATTTCTGAATCCCACCCCATCGGTGCAGGCAGTTTACTTTCCTCTAACTTCCCTCTAAATAATCTAATGTGTTTATTCCCAATCTCTAAACCCCTTAAAAAGAATTCTTTTACTTCCTTATCGGTTGCAACCTGGCTAAATCCAGTAAGTGCAGCTACTCCGATGGCATTTCTTTGCAGATTCGCAAACAAATTATCGACTTCCATAGCAACTAACGGTCTTTTTTCTCCAAAAACATCTAACATAAACCATTGCTTTTTTACAAATTTAACCTTCACTAGATTAGGCAGGCTCGGAGATCTAATAAACAATCCTTTGGATAATAATAATTCTGTTGAACGTTTATATAATTCCATCGTTTCGGTAAGGCAGTTCATGTAATAAGTTTTTATATCACTTCTTACAGATGATGCTAGAGCTGCTCCATATAAGGTAAGTCCGACCTTCGACATCTGGTTTATAAAATTTAGCACAAAACTATCAGAATATAACCTAGGAGCAGTTACATCAACATCCTCTTCAAGCCTAAAACCTTGAGGTACTGCATTTTTTTCCTCTGTAAATATAGAAGTAATTATTTTAATGTGAGATTTAGAAAGCTCTAGTGCATATTCGATGATAGGGATAATTTCATTGTCCTCCGCTTTTTCTAAGAAAAAAGTGAGGACACAATTGCTTGCACTATCATTTAAGTATTGCGCCCAAAGCTGAGCAATCTCACCCGCTGTTAACCTTATCTGTGCTTCCCTTTTCTCCATAAGTCACCTCCAAAATTGAAATTCTATATATACCCTCCCCATAAATTACCTCTAATATGTATTGGTGCTCCTATCGATCAACAAGAAAAAGCTGCCTCGTTTGGCAGCTAGTACTTAAAGTGAAAATTATACATCAATTTGTTTTATGATTTTTGCTTGAAATTGTTATTCTATTAAATATAAGCGCTAATCCTTGTTACATAAAAGCGTCCGTTAGTTGAGAAATTTCTATAAAAAACTAATAAAAATCACAGTACACAATCCAATCCTGTTTTTCTGGATTGTAGAAAAAATAGAAACTACCACTATCTACTATATTGAATTGAGCCTTAGAATCAGAACTTATCTGAAATACAAATGGATAATCCTCCCCAAAAGAGACTCCACTTTGAGTAAATGAAGGATATCCTCCAACTTTATGAGTAGAATATATTTTTTCTACAATATCTTCGTAATACTCTATGCCATGCTCTGATTCAAGTCGTAATATTGCATTTTCAATTTCGGGATCAAAGCTATCAGAATCTTCCCAGGAAGGTGTGTCATTATCAATCAATAAAGGAGTTAATGGAAAAGGTTTTATCTTTGAAGATTGTTGATTGATCTTTTGTATTTCATCTAGATTTGAATAACCATTTATCTTAAAAAATGAAACCAAATTATCCATATTTAGATTATTAAAAACATCAAAATCCATATAAATTGTTAATAATTGATAGCCCGTTAATTCCTTGGGTACATAGGGTAATTCATTTAAAAATAGTGTGCAAATGGGGTCAAAATTGGACGGCATAGTTTCTCCTTCTTTTCCCCATACAACCTTGCCAATCCAACTTTCACCTAATTCCTCTGTTGGTCGGATTCCACCTGTTTGAAAGATTGTAGCTTGTTTAAATAATGCCTCTTTCATTTGAGAAATATTCAATAAAATCTTCTCCCTAAACTTTTGTTGTTTCTGATACTTCGATGCCCGTCCAAATATCTGTAAAAGTTTTCTTTCCCTTTGTTAGGAAGAACACGGCACCATCTATCAATAAATAAATTATGTAAATAAAAATAGTTACTAATAGATACCTGTAGCCCTTGTCATTTGCAAAATGGTAAGCAAATAAGAAGATAAATAAACCTGCTATTCCATTTCTTATAAACCACCACGTAAACAATCTAATTTTACTAGTATTCTCCAATATTAAACCGTTAAATTTGTAGCCCCATGTTAAGGTTAATTTTAAATTGGCTCCTAGTGATGTAACCATAAACACCAAAGTTCCCAACAGCAGCATGCCATTCATGATTACAGATAATATTGGATTCCATGTATCTCCGTCACTTGCAACGAAAGGCAAAAATAGTAAAGCTATTATTGCTAAAATAATAAATGTTAGGATTGAAAAAATTACACAGATAGCTATTGAAATAAAAAAGTCTATGACATATCCAAATATACGTTTTCTTATCTTCACTTTATTACCTCCTCTATCTATTTTACGATAAGACTCGGTTAAAAAAAGAGATTTCTTCACAAAATGTTTTTCAACACTCTAGCCCTAAAATGGAAAAAGCACTGTTCCTTGCCACAGGAAAGCGCCGTCCAAAAAAATTCCTTCAATATAAACATTAAAATAATCAATAAGTTTCAGCCCTAAATTTAGCTCGGATAGTTATTGCTTACATTATGTTATCGTATTCTTTTACTGACATATTCTAATAATCAAGGTGTCCTTTCATTATTCTTTACAAAATAGACTTTTCTCAAGATCATTAAAAAGTTTAAACACCATCAATCGTTCCCCTGTACGAGAGCTAATATCCGTATGGAAGCTTTTAACTTTTTCCCCCGTTATATTTAATACTATATTCTTAAGATCTTCTATACCTGATTCAACTAATTCCGAACGTGTTTTTTTTATGGTTAACAGCCCTTCTTTCGTTTCACAAACGGTATATTCAGCTGGTGTTAAAATCCCTTGTAAAACCACTATGATCATATCCCGTAATATGTCCGTTTTAACGGATACAGACCCACGTCCAAGAAAGTCCTTTTCCCATTGAGTGATTGTCTTACTTATCTCAGATTCATAAGAACCTTTAGATATTTTCATATACTATACATCTCCTATAAAACAAAAAAAATATTCTATTCCATATTCTTTTTAATTTCTAAAATGATATTCATCTTTATAACGTTGAGTGCCGCCGTAAATATTACATTTAAATGAATGACAAATGATGATCAGGTAAGGTTTGACGCTGTTTCAAAAGTAGAAACCTCAATAACTGAGGGTTTTCCATCCTTATTATTAACTATTAACCCACGAACTTTAATATGCGGCGGCACGAATGGATGATGATGAATGATATTAACACATTTCTCGATATTGTCATAATCATTTTCTTTTCCATTTAGCCATTCATTGACCGTATCGCCAGAAAATTCTGGTCTGTTATTTTGAAAAAGATAATCCAATGTTTGTAATTTGTCTTTCATTGAATCAAGTTGAGGAAGTACATTCAATGAGGCTTTTTCCTTATCAGTTGTTCCCACAACAAAGATCTCCTCCACATTATCCTGATAAATCGCTATAATAACAGACCTCATTATATCACCATAGGGATTTGAGATTACAGGACCATAGCATTGTATAATCAGCCTATTTTCCGGTTGAATATTCGTTACATCTTGTAAACTAGACTCTAACCCGTTATCCATATCTATTAAAAATAATGCTTTTTGATTTTTATCTGCATTCATAAGGTACACTCCTTCTCTATGTTTATCATGATTACTAGCGGTTACCAGTTTTTCCAATGTCCTTCTGGATCAATACTCGCAAGTCGAACCCATCCATTTTGAACCTTTTCTCGAAAGGCTAAATCATTATTTAACAGCCGTTCTACATATATGCGAGGCGCTTGAATGACAATAAGTAAACGAAGAGGAGAATGATAAGCCTCTTGATCTGATTGCATGACAGATTGCCAAGGCAGTCCGGCTAATAAGTCACTTGCATTCCCCTGCATCACACCGAGTCCTGCTGTAACGGTTTGCGTTGCTTTATTTCCACTGCCATAAAAATGAGGTGCTACCGTTGATGCGTAATATTGTAAATTAATCCATTGGGTCACTGTTCCTGGCCCTGCAATAATATTAGCTAGGAGATCCCCTCTTTCATCCTGATTCCAATCATAATTATGAAGGAAAGCTCTGCCTTCCAAGTCAATATCCTGAGTCAGTTCACGTTGACCGATAATAAAAGCAGCATTACGGGCTAATCCCCATTCCGGACGGATTTCACTCCAATCTTCCGCAAATCGGTGTGCCTCAGCCTTCGGGTTTTTAAGTTTTGATTTGAAATTCGGCAAATGGGCTAGACGCTCTGCATTTGCATGATGACTCACTTTAGGCATAATGGCCTCGATACGATCAAAAGCTTCTTTTGCAGCTTCGGAAAGTTCAGGAACATAGATCCAGTGTAATTCGTCCACCGTTGTTTTATGCTCAGCTGCTGCGAAAACGGTGTCTTCTGGGATATCAATCCCGCAAGAAGCAAGCCCTTCTCTAACTTCAGGAAGATTACATAAAGCAGCCAAAACTCTGGCATTGAATCCACCAGCTGCCCCGCCGCAAGCACCACAGTCGATAGCAGCGGAGTAAGGGTTGTTTGTACTATGACTGCCATGTCCGCATATGGCAACTAATGGCGCGAAATTCTCTGTTAGCCCCATCATTTTTAGAGCTTGGCGGGCATAATCTACTTTTTCTTTTTTAGAAAATCCAACAGGCAGCTCTTCTTCTATGTGATGAACATGATTTAGCAAAAGCTTTGTATTTGGTTTACGTAACCACGTCTCACGAAGGTTACGAATGAAACGATCAGTACTTCTCGGTACAAAGCTGCGTGCTACCATTTGGAGACTAATCCAAGGTCCACTTATCTCAGGTAAAAGTAAGCTCGAAAGTACATTCTGCTTCATCGTTTTAAATGTATAACTTAAGGAATGAACTGCTTGCTTGCGCTGCTGATATAATTTGAGTTCATTTTTATCAGCAGCCTCTTTGATTGTGTGCTGAGGTTTTAGCATAACCGGCAAAGAAGAATGACTATGATTACTCCCGAGTTCACTCGTTGCAATCGGTAAGCCAAAGAAACCGGCAATTCCTATCGTTTCAAACGGACCTTCTTTTTCAAGCTGACGGCGGAAGGGTTCTGATCGTACATCAATGCAGAATGCTAATTGAGCTAAGACAGATTTTTTTTTGTTGGTTTTATGCTGTTTAGAGAGTATCTTCTGACTTAATCGATCTGTGTGTGTTTGTTCCCAAGCTTCTAACCAGAGTTTCCTGCGAAGCTTCTCATCAAATCTATAGGCAAATGATAAATATTCGTTTTGTTTAGCCGCTGACATCTGTGACCATTCCTCGATTGTAAGGCCTCCCCAATGGAGCCAAGATGCTATAAGCTGCGTAATAGGAACCTTTTTTTCAGAACGTCGATTAGTCAATGGTAAGCAGGGCTTTATAAGAGCCCACTCTATGGAAATTCGAACGGCTAAATATTCTGTTAGGAGTGCATGTTCATAGCTCGAATGTCTGGAACGCCAAAGCATCATTCCTGCCCATCCAGGCAAGGAAAGTAAATGACCTTCAAGATATGTCTGTATGTCTGATTCAGGGATAGCTAGTGCGAATAACGCTTCTTTTAAAGCCATATGTGCCTCTTGCGGCCAGCCTTTTAATCTATCACGCTGCTTTTTGCTTAGTGCCGGATCATATTGAATGAGACGCCTCCAAGCACGATAGAAGCCTTCCTCCCGATTTGGCATAGTCCAGCCTGCCTGAGAGTCATCAAGATATAATTTACACCACTTGATGACATGATGATCGAGCGCATTGACTGCCCTTTCACCATCTTGATTCTCTATATATGAACTTAGAGGCTGCATGAAAAAATTCTCGGTCTTGTCCCTATTTAGTCCACTTAATCCATCTGCCAATTTCTTCAGTTTAAATGAAGATAATAGGGTAGAAGGTATTGGATCTAATCTTAGTGCAGCATGACAAAATCGCTCCACAACGTCCCGTTGAATTTGAAAGGATTGTGTATCAATCCACCGCTTCAGACCCATTTCCACATAAGCTTCATCAATCTCGCCTTTCCTATTTGCCGAAAGGATCATAGAAGCACTAGGGTATAAATCAACATCACGAGTATCTTTTAACCAGCCTGCAACTTGGTCAAAAGATTGCTTTTCGAGTCCCATCCACGGATTACGTGCCGCAAATGTAGAAATTGGCCAAAGTGGCGCAATCACTTGGCTAGCAGATTCAACTAAAGCATCTATATCACTTTCTTGAAAATCGGCAATTGTATTTTTCTTTTTCAAGTTTTCCCTCGTTAATACAGTTGTTACACTCATCACTGATCCCCTCCTTATGATAAATATTGTTTCAGGTAGTTTGGATGACTCTCTACTGACTTTGGTTTTGCTTCACCTAATCGCACTAACCAAAGATAGAGTACTGCGAAGGCTGATGAAGAACGATTACGAGCAGCCCACGTACCTATTGCACTCCCAAATAGTAAGAGACATACGACAATGATGACAGCAGGCATCGGAGGCTGAACACTCTGTATCACAGTTGTATGCAGCCACTTATAGAAAAGGTGATGAATGCTGAAATAAACGATGGCGGCCCCTCCTAGAATGGATAAGCCAGCCATTCGGCCCATCCTCCCTTCTCCAAAAGCGACGAGCTGTGTCCAAGAAACGGACAATGACCACCCTAAGATGAACGCACTAATCAATCGATACCCCTCAGAAGGTGCCATGAGCCAAAAAGCAGCTCCTACAACTATGCCTAAAGTCCGGCCAGCCATTATTAAAAAATAGGATGACCTTTCATTAACCCGAGCAGGCGCTTCGAAACGACGGACTGCCGAACCAGCCTGTAAAAACAGTGTAGCTTTGAACAAACCATGTAAAATAAGATGAATAATAGCTGCTATATACGCGCCTAATGCACACTGAATGAGCATAAACCCCATTTGTGCAATCGTAGAGCCTACTAACTGACGCTTATAATCCACCTGGACTAAACTAATGCCAGTCCCAATCAATACAGAAATACTTGCAAGAATAAGTAATACAATCGAAGCGATATCCCCATTAAAAAGCGGTGAAAATCTGGCTAGCATAATCCCTCCTGCATTTACTAAACCTGCGTGCATAATCGCAGAAACAGGCGTCGGAGCAACAGCAGACTCAATTAACCATCTTTGGAATGGCCATTGGGCCGCTGGAATGATCACTGCTAATACAATCAATAAATTAATCCCTGTTCTTTCCCATCCTTCAAGTTGAGCTATATTTTCATTTGTTAGAGCTGTTGATAGCTGCCATTGACCTGTGACTTGAAAAAGCCAAATCACAGCTAATAATAATGAAAACCAGCTTAATGAAAATAAACGGCCTGAAACCTTAGATGCTTCACTTGCAGCTTTCCATCCACGGTTTAACCTTATAAGCAAGGTTAAACCGGCGAGAGTTGCTCCCCATGATAGGATCATCAAGCGGAGATCATCACTTAGCCATGCAATGGAAGCAGCACCTGTAGTGAAAGTGAAAAGCATAAAATATTTTCGATACGAACGATCGCCCATTAAATAGCGTGCAGCAAAACGCTGAATGATTAAACCAATTGCCAGAACAAAAAAAACAATTAACCAAGCTAAGGTATCCAAGTGCCAAGGACCCACATTTCCATTCACATGATTATTAAAAAGGGCCAACAAGGAAACCAAAGGCGGTAATGCCAAGATCCCAATATGAATTCGAACATAACTCATGGGTACTCGTGGATGTAAAAACAATAGGCCACTTAGCAAAGAAGCAAGAAGTATCATAAAAAATAATGTTAACAAGGATGATAAACTCAGCGAAACGAACATTTAAAATTCTCCCTTTTTCAAGCAGATTAACGACAAAAAACCTTTGATTAAGGTGATTTTTTCTAGATATTCATACACTTTTTTTGATGGGTTTACTATTTTTCTCAATAAAAAAACCGACAACTCTCAATCATTCAATGATGTTATCAATCATTGAATCTTGAAAATTGCCGGCTTCACTTCAACTAACTTCCGCGAAGTTTTTTGAAGAGCTACCTTTTATTAGGTTTTTTAATTATATATGTTAACTTTATATTTTAACTATCTATTAAACAAACATCGGTATATCTTTCATTAATTCTTTATGAAATAAATCGATTTATGTTACTCTTCCTATTTTATATTTGGATACTTTTTCATCCAGTCAATATGAAATATTAAAAGAATGCTAAAGGCCAAATAAATTAAAATGGCAAAAATAAACATCTTCCGATTAGTAAGTTAAGTATACGATATGCCAATTTATTAAAATTGTCAACAAGCAAGACTCTATATACTATATTAATGGAATACTCCACATCCATGATATGACCGATCTCTGCAACAGTTTCAGGAAGTGGATACTCTATAGATTAAAAAACAGCATTCCTTGTTAAAGGAATACCATTTTAATAAGACTTTATTACGTTATTTTTTTCAAACAAATATTGAAATCCATACAAGAAAAAAGCTTTGTAAAAAAAGTACAGGAAGAATTGAAATTTATTTATTTTTACTAATTTATACAATTTTAATTTAGAAAAAAAACTCGTTAAAGGAACAGTAAAAATTACTCCACCAATCGCATTAAACAAAAGAAACTTTATAAAAATTCCCATACGCCCATTTTAATGTGCATAAAGCCATCACTAACATAGGACCGATAAGAAAAGGAATTTCATTTCGGATAGAGGAATGAGGATTATTGTAAAACGTCCACCATTTACGCCGTTTACCAATCTGAAGATCTAAACTGCATAATAGAATCGAAAGAATAGTGGCTGGGAAATATCTCTTGATCGTTTTCGATCCTAACAATGGGATTGTAAGCCATGATACGATGATCATTGAAATATTTAGTAACATCTGATTTTTCTTTGACATAGCCCTACCCCTTAAACCAAATATTTAACTTATTATCTCTCTTTATTTTTTATATTATTCTGCCCGTTACTTTAATTAACCTTTACAATATTTCCTTAAAACCATAAATGTTTTATCAAACCCTTAACATAAAAAGAGAGCGCAATTCTTACTGCTGAATTGCTCCCTCCAAAATAGCTTTATTCTTTTTTCATTATTAAATCATTTTCTAATACTTTTGTGTTTTAACTTAAATTAGTTCCCCACAAAGCATTTAAAAACAAAATATATAGCGTGAATAATCCTGTTATTATCGTAAAGATTACCGGGATCATTCTTAAAGTTTTGTTTTTTCTTATTGCTTTTATATAAACAGCAAAAGAAAGGATTGCAAAAACATAATAAAGATAAAACATAAGATCATGTGTTAGCGGCCCCAAAAATAGTCCAAGCACTGAAAATTGAATTAAAAACGCCAAAATAGAAATAGCTATCCACCTTAGCTCATTTTTAATTGATACGATATTTTTAATGGAGTAAAGGATTGAAATGAAGACTAATGCAGCAAGCAGCCATTCGTATAAGAAAAACAATGATTCAACATTTACGGCAAAATAATATCCGAGAATGGATAGCGGGATGATGGTAAGCAGTAAATAAACATTTATTTTGAGATGTAAGGATTGTCTTATTTTTTCCCCCTCCTTTTTATTGAATATAAGGATTACTTCTTGTAATCATATTATCATAAAAATTAAATCTACTGTCAGACGGATGTAGAAGAATGACACTTTTCTTAATTTAACAACTATTTTCTGTTTTCTCTTTTTTACATTAATCTTTTCAAATATCATCTTCTTTCACATCCACTTTAACACTAAAATGTGTAGCAAAAAGTCTCCTTGTGTTTATTATCTATTCTATTAGAAAGCCTCTAACTCCTTGTTCAACTAAAAATTAAAAAGGCGGTTCCTTATTAAACACGCCCGATTGTAGTAGATCAAGAAAATGGTTTTTTCTCTTTGCTTGTTAAACTATAGCACCCTTTAGTTGTTGAAGTTTTTTTCATTAAAATTTAAATATAAATCCTAGCATTAATTAAGTAACCAGGGAAAGTAAAATAAGCGTAAAATATCCGGTTATTTGCTGAATAAAGCAAGATTCGGGATAAATAAGGGGAGTTTTTCCGCTTATACTAAGCAAACCCCCCCATTTTCACGGTTTTTTGAGTCAATAAGGGTAATTTCTACGTCTATTATAGATTTTTTCAATACTTTTTACCAAATAAGCGGAATTCTTCCGTCTATTTCATCAGATTGTATGTTTAACTTGCTCCCCCAACCTTAAGGAGAGGCATTTGACTTAAAAACCTCATTTACTTCCCCACTATTTATGCTAAATTACATCCTCAACAATCTGACCCGATTGTTGAACGTTATATATAAAATATTCATACATTTCTATCATAAAAAGGCATCTAAAAATCAGTAATGTTTTTACTTATTTCCTTATAACGAGACCAATGTAGATAGTGACGTCCCTCTAGGAAAATGAGCTTATTAGAAGACAACTGGCTTATTTGCTTCCATTTACTTTTAGTTCTCCAAAGCACAATCCTCACATAAATATCAGTTTATCTCGCTAAGCGTAACTACCAGTATACTCATTCTTTGATTTTTAACTGTTTTAACGTTATAATAGTAGTATCGTAAATAAACATAATCCTCTAAAGGGGAGTAGCTTTAATAACAAAGTCGTCATTCCGGGATGCGAGTCCCCGGCTTTGTTAGCAATGTCCATTGTTAGCGAGACCTTTACCATTAAGTTGGTGAAGGTCTTTTTATTTTTAAAGACCCTTACTGATTGCAGTAAGGGTCTTCTAACTTTCAGGGAAGTCATCTGTTTTTATTTTAAAAACGTTTTATAGATTATCTATCATTCAGAAAGAGTGATGCCCATTGTTTCGCAAATAAGCTGAACATAGCAAATAACAATAAACTTTTAAAAAGGAGTTGTGGCTAATGAGAGAGGAGTGGATATTTGCTGATAAACACCTATCAAAAATTTCGATTTCTTCAAATCCAAATAACGAGCCTGTATCGGTCCATGGAAACTCTGCTCATTTAAAATGTATTGGGATAGGAACTGATGCAGCTGTTTTTCAATCCATTGATGTTCCAGCCTATGTATTTAAAGTGTATGCGGATGATAAAATTCAAAAGGTTCAAATAGAAAAGGAAGTCTATGAATTATTAGGAGACTCCCCTTATTTTTCTACATGTTTTGGTTATAAAGATAATTATCTTGTTCTAAACTTTGAGGAAGGAATCACTTTATATGATTGTTTACTGCAAGGCATTTCTATTCCAAAACAGGTTATTGAAGATGTCGATCAGGCAAGAGAATATGTGCGTCAAAAAGGATTAAATCCCCGTGACATCCACATGAAAAATGTCTTGTTACAAAATGGCAAAGCAAAAATAATTGATGTTTCCGAGTATGTTCAGCCAGGAAATGATTTAAGATGGGAGCATTTGAGAAAGGCATATCATCAGTATTACCATTTAATTGCGGGAAAACCGATTCCACTCCAATTAATAGAAATGATTCGAAAAAAATATAATCATAGGAGCAAAAATTCTCTCACTTTTGAAGAATTTATGGATAATAACAAGTTTCTTACATCGTTTTGGAAATAAGAAAATGCTAAATTCTCAATAAGTGCATCCTTGCTAGTCTCTCTTATTTCTTCTCGTATATGGTCTCTATCCTATCGCTTTTGTAAAGCAAACTACGATTTGGCTAATAGAAATTAAAGGAGTATACTATAAGTAGGCGATTTTTTCGCTCAATAATATTTGTAATATATTATTCTCATAAAGGAGTCTTTTAAATGTCTGAAGAGAAATTGTCAGATTTAATTAGCCCTGAAGCCGTGATTAATTTTGAAACTGGTGCGATTAAAGCAAGCACTTTGGATTCAATCATCAATCTTTTGCCTTTTGAAATGGGCTTTTGCGATGCCAACGATATTTTCCGCTGGTATTCAAATAATCCAAACCGCGTGCATGGCCGCCGTAAAGAAGCGATTGGTCGCCCTGTGCTTGAGCTTCACCCCAAAATGGCTCACCACGTTGAAAAATTACTGAACGATTTCCGTTCTGGCGCACGTGACGAATGGGAATTTTGGTTCCCAAAACGCTCTGGTGAGGAAACTGGTCAAATTTACCAAAAGTTCATGGCTGTACGTGATAAAAATGGAAAATACCTAGGCTGTATGGATGTGACCGTGAATATCGACCTTTTCAAAGGAAAAGAAGGCAAACATACCCCTGAAACGATTGACGAATTTATAGCTATTAAGCCTGAATAATAATAAAATCTTTCTCATTTGAGAAGCTGCTGAAAAACACATTGAATTCTCTAAATCAATGTGTTTTTCTTTATAATAGACGACTTACCAAGTTTTGGAGGTTATTTAAAGCAGTAAACACGGAAACCGTTTTATATTGGCTATTTCCCACAGGAACTCAAACATCGACAGAAAGAAAACTAATAAAAATCAAAACGTAAATGACTTTTCTTTGACTTGAAGAATTGATTAGTATTATCCTCATGACCATTTACACATTCAAGCAATAGGAGAAGGAGTATTAAGCGATCACCAACTTATCAATAAACTATATATAAGCAAATAATCACAAAAAAGCTTTTCTGCAAATTTAGAAACCTCCCCGTTACTTCAATTATATGGGATTGATAACAACTCGAAATCCCCATTAAAACTTCCTCTACATTCGCTGAGAATATATTGTTTTTTGTCTTTTTCTGTTTCAATTGTTAACCTTTGGCAATTATATTCCTCAATAAAATCACCATCTACACTATGAGAAACATTAATTCTCTCTCCATCAAACGACAATGTCCTAACACCTCGTTGCCCCTCTGTCCCATACTGAATATAGTTTATTTTAGCTTCATTTTGATTTTCCACATTCTTAACAAATCTATCTAAACCCTCTAAGTTTTTTATATCATTGTGATCATTTTCTACTTCTTCAATTTCATTTAATTTATTTTCATTCAAATCTAATTCAGTTTCAGTAGTTGGTTCTTGAGTACATCCCAATAAAGCAAAACTAAGAATAATAAATAAAACAAATACCCTTTTCATCTCTTCCCCCCTTAATCAATAAAACATTACATTCTTATTATAGTTCCTTAAAACGTTTCATTGTACTAACCTCCCTCGATAGTTTAAGTACAATCTTTCACTAACACTACAATTCATTCCCATTTGTAATTACTTTTTCCGGTACTCTTCCTGCATTTAACCGACCCTTTTCATGAAGAAAGACGCTTTTCTTCTCAGAAAAGCGCCCCCCTGCTTTCGGCTATTCACTTGTAAATGAAGTGTGCCCCATTTTCACTTATATCGCTTAGGAGCAAAATCATTTAATGTGCCATTTTTTTATAAAAATGTATCCGTAGTATTATTGTTAACAGAACTTTCTTCTTCATTCTGTACGAACGCCTTACCAGTTTTCAAACTAATTACAAACCAAGCAATTCCCATTACACCGAGAGCAAAGATTGTATCACCAACTGCTCTGAAGTATACAAGATTGTGGATAATCTTTTGGTTAAGAAAATCTGCTGATCGAGCATACCACATACCATGTTCAATACTGGCAATTGCCTGCAAAATCCCAACGGGAAGAAGGCTAGTGAAAGCCATCAATAATAAACCTATATTCAAAGCCCAGAAAGAAAAGCGAAGCAATTTGGTTTTCCATGGTCTTTTACCGGACAAACCACGCAAGCAAAATAGCATTAAACCAATTCCAAGCATCCCGTACACACCAAATAATGCTGTGTGAGCATGTAACGGAGTCGTATTCAATCCTTGAATGTAATACAACGATATTGGCGGATTAATCAAAAAGCCGAATACGCCTGCACCAAGCAGATTCCAGAAAGAAACAGATACAAAGAACATAATCGGCCATTTATACCGTTTCATCCATGGCTTAGCAAAACTATGCCGATAATTTTCAAATGCTTCATAACCAATTAATGCAAGTGGAACAACCTCCAGTGCACTGAATGAAGCTCCCACTGCTAATACCCCTACTGGCGTACCAGCAAAATACAAGTGGTGGAATGTTCCTAGTATTCCCCCAAATAAAAAGATCGAAGTTGACAATAAAACCGAAGTTGTAGCGATTTTTGTTCCGACCAATCCCATACGTGTAAAAATAAAAGCTAGAACAGCGACAGCAAATACCTCAAAAAATCCTTCTACCCATAAGTGTACAACCCACCACCGCCAATAAGTAACCATAGACAAGTGGGCTGTCTCTCCCCACATGAGACCAGGTACATAGAAAACCGGAATGGCTACTGATGCAAGTAAGAATAGGATTAATAAATGGCGATTTTCGCCTTTTTTCTTAAGGGCCGGCCAAATAGCCCTTGCCATTAAAAAGAACCATAAAAATAATCCTATCGTTAATAAGATTTGCCACATACGTCCAAGGTCCACATATTCATATCCTTGGTGTCCAAAGTAGAAGTTCCCTGTCGGATTTGTAATGTACCCTTTAACAGCAGCCCATTCACCGGTCATTGAACCAAGTACTACTATCAGAAGGGCGATAAATAAGAAATTCACGCCAAATCTTTGATATTTCGGTTCGTGTCCGGTAATTGCTGGTCCTATATACAATCCAGTCGCTAACCATGCCGTTGCAATCCAAAAAATTCCGATTTGCTGATGCCATGTTCGCGTAACGCTGTAAGGGAACCACTCATTAAGCGGAATACCATAAAAACCGTTACCTTCCACTGCATAATGTGCAGTAATTACACCTAAAATAATTTGCAGTACTAATAAAGCAGTTACAACCCAAAAGTATTTAATGGTTGCCTTCATCGATGGTGTTTGCTTTATCGATAATAAAGGATCCATTTTCGGGGCTTTAATCGTCTCATCATCTTTACGCTGAAATGCATAGTACCAGACAAGTGCTCCAATACCCGCTATTAGAATGACAATACTTATAACTGACCATATCACATTAGAGGAAGTTGGAACATTATCAATTAAAGGCTCACCTGGCCAGTTGTTTGAATAGGTGATATCTTCTCCTGGCCGATTTGTTTCTACAGACCACGTAGCCCACCAAAAGAATGCATTGAGTTTTTTCATATCTTCATCATTGGAAACAGTATTTGCCGGAATGGCAATTTTCTCACGGTATTCATCTAATGCCGGATCATCCCCAAATACAGATGCATAGTAGCCACTCATATGTGCAATCGATTTAGAGCGTATTTCTGAAATAATAATATTCCCTGTTTCCGGGTTATAGGTGTTCGTTCTTATTTCTTTTTTTAGAAGAGCTTTTAAGGATGCTTGTTTTTCTTCTGACAAGCTA
Source organism: Cytobacillus massiliigabonensis (assembly GCF_900199725.1). Classification (GTDB taxonomy): domain Bacteria; phylum Bacillota; class Bacilli; order Bacillales; family Cytobacillaceae; genus Cytobacillus; species Cytobacillus massiliigabonensis. The sequence goes on from NZ_LT904902.1 coordinate 1,065,662, forward strand.
TAATAATCATCCCCATACTGTTCTTGCGCCCAAGTATCTAGAATCCATACGGAAGATCGGTGAAGCCAATCCGCTGTCCAATCAGGAGCAACATATGCCCCGTGTCCCCAAATACTTCCAACTTCATTTCCACCTATTCGCTGCCAAACCTTTTGTCCATCTTGTATATCTTTTTTTGTAAAGATAACATCTCCAGATTCTGTCACAACCTGGTTAGGAATGGGCGGTTTCTTCTGATAAATTTCTCCACCGAAATAAAGTAATACGATGAAAGATCCTATAAAAACGGAGGCCAGTATCAACCACAGCTTTTTGTATCCCATATTCACTACCTCCCCAATGTATTTTCAACTTCAATTATAGGGTGTAGTATTTTTCCAATAGTGACTAAAATCACAATTTTGGTAAAATAATCCAATTATCACACGCAATATCTATTAATTACCATATACTTACTACTAATTCCCCTGTGATAAAATCAACAAAATGTAATAAATAACAGAAGAATGCCAGCTGCCCCCAATGATATTCAACTGTGTGCTGGAAGTATAATGATTGTGATACTTTTTTATAAATAGATTCCATTAAAAATATTGCAGTAGATAAAGATATAACAAAACAAAAATTTACTGCGGCTTAAGCATAATGGAAGAAAGTTTAGAAAAAATCCTTTTTATATCGAACAGCTAGATAGATTCCTGAAGCGAGGAATGCAAGAGAATATTTAAATAAGAAGAAAATTTGCCACATATATTCTTTTGGAAAAATCACGTCACACAAAATGACTACACATAATGTAATGAGGGCACTTTTTAAAGATATTTGCGTTGTTCTTTCGTCAGCTTCACCCATTTTTTTGTGAAATACGTATGTTAGAATCCCTCCGACGAAAAGCAATACAAAACCGCTGCCAATGAGAATATTCCAATTTCCCGGAAATTGTTCAGCCCAGGACTTTAAAGGGTAAAAAATTGCGTTAGAGATTTCTGAGATATTAATTTTCATTTTTATCATTTCCTTTCTCATAAGTAAAAATATCGTTTACATCCACATTAAAAAATTCGGCAATTCGAAAAGCTAACAGCAGTGTCGGAACATAATTTCCTTTTTCCATTACGAAGATGGTTTGTTTGGAAACCCCAACTTTCTCTGCTAATTCTTGCTGCGACATTCTGGCAAGTACACGATATTCATAAACCTTATTAGATATCGAATCACCAAAATCTTTCTTCATGACCATCACCTCTTAAATCAAATTATAAACTAATTTTTTACAAAAAGTAAAGTAAACTTATACAAAGGCATAAAATACCTTTGTATTTACTTAGATTACTTTGATTGAACAAGAGCCAGAATGTAAAAGAACCTGACGAAATTCATGATTCCGTCAGGTTCACATATCGATCTAGTGTAATTTATGGTTTTGGTGGTGCGTTTTTAAATTGCGCTTTACTCCACGACTATTAAATAGCTTTAATTATTACTTCTGTATCCACGCACACCAAACTTTGGTTCGGTCTATACCAAAGATTATGAATGTAAACCTCATTCACATTAATGATGTGGCTTTGCGTGGCAATGGAAAAAACACCTGAATGAATTTGCTACAGCAGCTTTATACTCGGGTTGTTAAAGTTTGCCCATCCTATATTACTATCAATGTGTCTAACCATTCTGTAAGCAACCGGCTTAAAACCGCACTTAGGCCAAAATGTTGAAGAAGCAAGGTTGGTTATTCTCCAATCTGTTGTTATACTGTTATATCCCTTTTCTTTCATCATCCTCCAGCCTTCATTCATTAGCTTTTTACCAACACCTCTTCCCATTTGAGTATAGTAAGTGCCTGCAATACTTAACTCAACTCCGTTGTCAGGTGTCATCAAATCTGAAGTAATAGGAAAATATACTTGAAATCCTAATTCCTTCATATCTTTAATCGCAATAAGACACGTTTCATCATTTCCCTCTATTATTCTTTTATAACCTTCTTTAATATTCAATACAACTTCAGGTAACGCAGGCTCAAACACAGGTGCAGAATTATGATACGATTGGATGATGCTAGACATTTTCCCCATCATTTCACTATCCATTTTATTACCAGCTCTTATTTCTGCATCAGATACAATTTTAAAAGGTTTATAATCCTCTATATTCATTACCCCGTGCACCTGCTGGATAGAAAAACTTAATCGCTGGCAGGCATCAAAGTACACTTGATTTCCAAGAGGTATGATCGTGTAGTGCACAAAACAGCCTTGCTCCAGCCATGCCACTGAAACCTTTGCATATAGATTCCTTATCAGTTCAGGAGAATGATCCATTCTGATTGCTATTCCTTCATAGGGCACCCAAATATGTCTGTCTCTAACAGTGTCAATTTTTATCTCTCCGATTATATAGCCGACTAGTTCATGATTAATAAATGCTCCTATCCCAATGACACGATTAGTAACAAACAATTTTTCAAGTATATCTATTGCATACTCGATATTAAGACAGCTGTTTTTTAGAAATGGAAACACTTCACCTTCAAAATTTTGCCTATGTATTAACAACTCAGCCATTGCGGGTATATCATCAATACCAATTGGTTTGAACTCACATATATCCATTTCTATTCTCCTTCAATAAATTTACATGATATTACTAAATAAATACCAATGTAATAATGTTTGAGTCATCTCTCAATCCTTATCATTATCCAAAGCAATTTCAATCAGGGCAATTAGCAAGGCAATCATTATTTCTGTTTTCCATGAAAGTGTCATACTTTTCATAAACTCATCCACTGTAAACAGGACTAGCCAGTTCGAAATGAATTCAAAACAGATCCGGATAAGAGATTTCCGTAGTTTATCTGATATATTTTGGGTGGTCAGCTTCAAAATGGCATTTGAAAACAATTCAACAATCATGCCTAGAAAAAAGTAACTGGCAACAAAAATAACCAATGCCCAGTTAGATTGATACTGAACACCTAGCAGCTTAAATATCCCTGCCATGCCAAAAAAATAAATTCCCAATACAAAGCCAGCTACCAGGATAATAAGCAATGTTATTCCTGCAACTGTTGCTGTTTTATCCTTTACATTCATTTTACGAAATGAATCATTTTTTTCTGGCATCGGTCTATTTCTCCTTTTGCAAATGATCTCCCTTGTTATTCATGTGTAAGTTTCATCATTTCTTCTAAATCTTAATATTCCAATTGATTCAAAATATTCCCAATCCCATCTCTATTCTAACATAAATATCCAGTTTACATTAGGTGTACTGTCCAATTAGATGGTCCTTTATCTTACATAAAAAAAGAGCGCTGCAGATTTATTTGTATAATTCATTACCAATTCCATAAAATATTGTCAGAAAACATATGAAAAATTGGAGGTATTTCCTTTGGGTATATTAAGGAAAGCAAAAACCAGCACATTAACTGCTGCCGAAGTTTCTGCTCTTTGGCTTCAGTATTTAGGAGATAGTATGGCAATATGTATTTACAAATATTTTCTTAACATTGTTGAAAACAAAGAGATTAAAACCATTTTAGAATCCTCATTACAGTTAGCTGAGAGCCATGTATTGAAAATCACTGAATTCTTAAATAGTGCTGATTTCAATGCCCCAATTGGCTTTACAGAGAATGACGTGAATATCAATGCCCCACGTCTCTTTTCTGACCAATTTTTACTTTTTTACTCCTACATTATGACCATCCATGGGTTATCCGCTTATAGCTTAGCTATTACTAACCTGGAGCGACAAGACCTTCAAAATTACTTTTTTGAATGTACGACATCCTCTAAGGAATTGTTTCAAAAAATAGTGGAATTGGCTAAAAAACAGCCAAAATTTACAAGTGTCCCATCTATTCCTTCACCTGATATGCCGCAGTTTATGGATTCACCTGGATTCATTGAAAATTTAGTTGGAGACAAAAGACCACTAAGCAGTTCGGAAATCAGCACCCTTTTCTTTAATTCAATGAAGACTGGATTTATCAATTCGTTAAGTTTAGCTTTTAGTCAGGTGGCTGAACAGGAAGACGTTCGTAATTTTATGTTGAAAAACGTTAAATTAGCGGGGAAAGATGTACAAAGCTTTGACTCTATCTTACAGCAGGATCATTTGCCAATACCTGAGAAATGGGATAATGAAATTACTGATTCTACTGTAAGTCCTTTTTCTGACAAATTGATCATGTTTCATGCAGGGTTTTTAGTAAATTCGGCTCTTACTTATTATGGTGCATCAATAGGAGCCAGCTTCAGATCAGATATACTTTTGAACTATTCTAAAGTATTTACCCATGCTATGGAGGCTGGTGCATTTTCTTTCAATATTATGGTCAAACATGGCTGGTTTGAAAAACAGCCTGAAGCGATTGACAGAAAATCTTTGTCACAGGACTCAAAGAAATGAATGAAAATAGTGGGATGTTCCTAATAAACAGACGGTTCTCGTGCTTCAAAGGAAGCACGAGAACCGTCTGCAGGTTTGCTTATTCATTTTCAACTTCTATTCTACTAATATCCTTATTTATGTATTTATAGTTTTTTTATAACCTTCATTATTTTTTCTGATTGATCACTAAATAGATGATTACTCATATAAATAAAGCCTTTCAATCTGAAGGCTGAAAGATATTTTTAAACACCATACTATCAAACCGGATTACAGCTAGTGCGAATAACTGGAAAAAAAGTAAAGGAAACATGAAGCTTTCATAATTATCACATATTATTATCACATTTATTAGATACACTCACAAAGTGAACCAGCATGAAAGCGAGGATAATAATGCAATGAAAAGAATGATATTTACAATATTTCTCCTCGTCTTAGGGTTTTACTTGCCAGATAGAGCCGAAGCAGCAAGAACCTTACAAGCTATAATTGATGCTGCCTCAAAGGAGACTGCTATTGAATTAAAGGAGGGGGAGTATAACGAAACAGTTACTATTTCTAAGCCAATCACCTTAGTTGGGAAAGGCAATGTCCTGCTGCGCTCTTGTACGGATAAGCCAATCATTGCCATTCGGGGTGAGGGGGTTATTCTCAAAAATATCAAAGTCGAGCATTGCGGAGACAAAAAAGAAGATCATGCCGTTTATGTCACTGGTTCTAACCATATTCTAGCGGGAATGGATATTGTAACACGAAGGGCAGGAATAAAGCTTGATAATGCCACGAATGTTGCCATAAAAGATAGTGTAATTGCAGGCAAAAAGCAAGGAAATGGGATTGACTTATGGAAATCTATTAAAAATAATCTATCAAATATTAAGATTTCCAATGTGACTGATGGAATTTATTTAGAGCAAAGTGATGAGAATACGTTGTTCCGAAATTCGATTCAAAATTCACGATATGGGATGCATCTTATGTTTTCGAATGATAACTTACTTAATGAAAATGTATCTAAAGCTAACTCAACTGGTGCCATGTTGATGGAATCAAATCGAACCGTTGTTAGTAATAATAAGTTGTCCTTTAATAGCAATAGTGTTCACGCTCAAGGACTATTGCTTTATATGGTTTCTGATACAAAGGTTACTGGAAATACAATTATTTCAAATCGAGTAGGTATTTATATAGAAGAAGCTGAACGAAATCAAATAGAAAATAATACGATGATGGATAACTTTATAGGGATACAGTTTGAACATGCAAATGGGAATACGGCTAAAAGGAATACCTTTATTGGCAATGTTAATAACGCTCAGGCGATAGAAAGCGCAAGCAATCAGATAAATGGAAACTATTGGGATGCTGCAAGTAAAGTAGATGCAACAGGAAATGGTGTAAGCAAAATCCCTTTCACCGCTGATCCATATCTTTTAACCATGACAACCAATGTACCAGAATACCAGCTGTTTTTTCAATCACCAGGTTTGATTTTATTACAGAAGATGCTGAAAAGCCCAGCAGATCAATTGTTAATAGATTCTGCTCCATTAATGGATATGACCAATGAAATAAAGACCAACATATCAGCAAGTTATCGATTATGGATTATGAGTACTGTAATGATAATAGTTAGTTTTAGTCTATTTATTTATGGGAGGAAAAGAAGTTGAAGAAAAAATATTTAAGTTTAATGATAATTACTGGAATCATAATGTTTCTTGCAGCATGTGGGAAGGAAGAAGTTCAGCCTGTTGATATTAATGAAGAAACGGATAAATGTGAAATATGCAATATGGCTGTAGTAGATGACCAATTTGCTACACAGATTGTTCTTGAAAGTGGAAAATCTATGGTCTTTGACGATATTGGCTGTATGTATGAATGGCTTGATAGCAATAAAAATGAAGAGATCTCAGGGGAATTTGTACGTGATTATCATAATAAAGAGTGGATTTCAGTGGATGATGCTACATATATATACAACCAATCTGTCAAAACACCTATGGCTTACAATGTTATTTCGTTTAAAGATAAGGCGGCAGCAGAAGATTTTATTAAAGAAAATGATGGAAGTACGCTAATGACCTCCGATGATTTAGCTAAGCATGCCTGGAAACAAAACAAAGATATGATGCATATGGGGGATATGGAGAAGCATTCCCAAGAAGGTATGGATGATAGCGAGGATCATTCTTCTGAAGAGATGGATGATAGCGAGAGTAAAGATTCTCATTAAATTTGAGAGAAGGATCTGTTTTCGGACGGTCCTTTTTCATTATTTATCGCAGGTTAGTTATCTGTGGATCAATTGTTCGAAAAGAGGAATAAATATGTGGAATATTTGGCGCTCGGAACTAAGCACGACAGTACGGCAGCGATCGTATTATTCTTTTTTAATTTTATGGGTTGCAGTATTGTCTCTCTTATTTTTATTGCAAAGCAGTGCCCCTTCCCTTACCGGGTATACCAATATGACTGGAACGGTAGTCAATGTTGCTCTTTATATCGTACCTCTATTCATGCTAATCATTGGTTCTTTTTCAATCGCTAATGAAATAGAAAATGGCCAATGGCGCTTGTTGAATACATATCCATTATCAACCTTGTCTTATATAACCGGAAAAATAGGCGGGCAAATCACAGCTCAAGTAATTGTGTTCACATTTAGTTTTGGAATTAGTTTGGCAATCGGACTAGTAAGTGGAAATGGTTTTCATGAAGAATGGCTTTTATCGATTTATTTTTTTACGGTCAGTCTCATATTTTTCTTTCTAATTATTGGTGTTACAGTTGGATGTATCGTATCAACAAGGTGGCAGGCATTATCTATTTCAGTTAGTATTTGGTTTTTTCTTATTATGATTTGGCCGACTGCCTTAATTGGTGTGTTAGGTTTTGTTCCATACACATGGATCGCTCCATTAATGAAATTTGCCTTATTTGCCAATCCTGCTGAATTTACACGAGTGACATTAGTCGTATCTCTTGATGCGGGCAGCGTGTTTGGACAATCATATGATTCACTAGTTACTTTTTTAGAGTCACCTTTTAGTTTTGTAGTTTATATTTTCTACTTTTTAGGCTTCTTAATAATAGCATTACTATTTTCGATGCTCATGCTGGAAAGGAGGAAAAGGCGATGACAGAATTAAAAGTGGATTCGATATCGAAAGTATACAAGAAAAGGACAGCCTTATATCGATGTTCTTTTCAGGCAACCAAGGGAACCTGTGTGGTCTTATGCGGGGGAAATGGTGCCGGGAAAAGTACACTGCTCAAAATGATAGCTGGTATTCTTTTTCCGTCAAGTGGAACAACTTCAATAAATGGGATAAATATGAATGCTAGCCGTAAAACCTATTTATCTCAAATAGGTTTTATGCCTGACGATTTTCATGCGCAAGAAATGATGACAGTTGAAGAGTTTCTTCATTTTTATGGCTCATTACGAGGAGTTGAAAAAGGAAGAATAGATGAAGTATTGGATATTATTGGTCTAGTTGAGAAGAAACGTGAATTAGTCAAAAGTCTGTCTAAGGGAATGCGGCAGCGTTTATTATTTGGTCAATCTATTTTAGCCAATCCTGCTGTATTGCTGCTAGACGAACCAACTAATGGGCTAGATCCTTATTGGGTTAATCAGTTTGTTGCAATTTTAAATCAGTTAAAAAAAAGTGGGACTATTATTGTTTTTTCTACTCATATGATGGATGTAGCGGCAGAGGTGAGTGATGTTATTTTATTTATGAGGCAAGGAAAAATCATACAGTCCATAGATAATAAAAGCAATATTGAAGAAACCACGATGAAATTAATGAAGCTTCATCGGCAGTGAAAGCAAATTCCTTTTGAGTGATTAATTGTGCATTTCTATGGGAAAGATTCGTAGATAGCTGAATTACCTTTTCAGCATCATTCGTTGTGTTACTTGACCGATATTTCTATAGACTTCGATATAAATACAGGAGCTATAAAATGAAACACTTAATCATACGAAGCATAATAATCTTCAAGAAACTGAATACTTAAGCTAGAATGTGCTATTCTTCAAATAGAAGAATAGCACATAATGTCATTACTATTATTAAGGAAATTTATTAAGGTTAATTTCATTAAGCTGCTAGAAGACAAGCTGGTTCCAGAGGATGCTTTTTCTTCCTCCATCTCTATATTCTATTTTTGGACACTAATAGTACAAGTCAATCTAGCAAAACCTCCACCACATCATCCACATACTTCGTTGTATTATACCCGAAAATTTCTAATTTTTTAGGACTCACTTTTTCTCCAGTGCTGTTATTGAACAACTCTATGTTTTGAACGGTAGTGAAATAGCGCGGCCATTCCAGCTGTTCTAATGGGACAGGGAGTTCATTCATATCGTATTCCTTCCCGCTTTTATCAACAATTACTGTCTCTACTGCATTCTGCATTCCAATTGAACTTACATCCCTATCATCATTTCCAACAAAATGAAAATAGAAGGACTCATATTGCCGATTCTTAATATTCGTATCGCTAATGACCACTCTACTCTGTCCTCCAACTTCCACTTTGTCGATGGAGATCGTGCTGCCTGCATATTCAAACGATTGAGGATATTTTTCAAGGGCAATCATTTTACGGTCTTCGATCCCTAAATAAATAGATCCGAATGCAACTTTCACCTTTTTTGGCTTTTCTTTAAATAGCGGATCGAAATGGGTTACAAAATTATTCCATTCCATGTCTTGCTGTAAATCCGGGTAAGAACCGCGGAACGGATCAATCTCTACTTTCTTCTTGTTCACTTCAAGGCTAGCAAAATTAACAAATTCAATCCGCTTCTTCGACTGTACATTTTGAATGCCATAATGCAAAATGGTCGCTGTTGGAGCAATCGTTAATTTATTTATTCGAACCGGTATTCCCTCCATTTCCATTTCTTTATCGAGCGAATATTCGGTGGAGGGAAGTTTTGTTACAGGAATTTCGAAGTTCCACTCTCCTCTTCCATATTCCATTTCCCCGTTATCTCTAAAACTGTCAGGATTAGAAGGATCATCATTCAATTTCTGAAGTCTAGTGATCTTCAATTTGATTGTCTCACTATCCGTTACGATTGGCAGAAGACTGAGCTTCCCCTGATATACGTTCTTTTCTTCCTTAGTTTGTGCAGGGGGATAGTATTTTGGCTGGGCTGCAAGGTTCATGATTTCATTTTCATTCTCAACCATGATTCCATCATAATAATTCATCATATATTGATTTTCTTCATTCATATCTTCAATTTCATAAAAAAGCAGCGTCTGAATCTCATCGGCAATCACACTTTTTATCGTGATTTTTACCCCTTCACTTTCCGCCTCCAGATTGAGCCTTTCACCAAGACCATGTTGAAGAAAGGTGCGCAGCTGTTGATCCTCTTCAGTCCACGAATAAAATAGATAGGAGAACCAGCCAGTAAAAAAGCCTGTACACACTAAAACTGCGAATACGCTTGCAGAAACAAGAGCTCTTTTTTTATATTTCTTGATCTTTAGCTGTCTGCGCTTTTCCTTTTCTGCGAATCTGCCTTTGACTTTCTCCATGAAACCTGGCGGCACTTGAAATTCTTCCATTGTTCCAGCAAGCTCTAACATGCCTGACATGACCTCTTGAAAAGCAGCCAAATCCTCCTGACAGCTTTGGCAGTGATAAATATGCATCTCGAAATCAATCTTCTTCGGCCGATCGAGCGTTCTTTCTAAGTAATCAATGTAAAGCTTATAATAGTCCTTACAGCCATCAAAATGTGATCCATATCCCGACTTTTCACGAAGCAGCTGGAGACCAGAAAACAAACGTGCTTTCATCTCTTCAACTGAAATTTTGAGAATATGTGCGGATTCCTCCAAAGAGATTCCTATTACATAGGTAAGAACGATCGCTTCTTTTTCAGACTCTTTTAATTGATCAAGCGCTTTAAAAATATCCTCCCTCAGGTCACTTTCCTCTGAAGCTAGTAAACCGTTCTCCCCTGAAAGCTCCCTGCACATATGTATGAAAATTGAACTAATCCAATTATTAAATGAAGTTTCTCTTTTAAATCGAGGCAGTTCCTTATGTATTTTTAAAATCACACGATAAAAAAGCTCTTCCATTTGCTCGTGATTCCGAAGATAGGACCAGCCGAGTGTATAGAATGATTCCTTATTGTGCTCAAACCAATCCACAATCGATTCCAAGCTCTTTTCTGGATTCGCAGTGATTTGATTGGCATCTATTTTTACTGGGATCATCTTGTTATCCCCCCTTTTTCTAGATATGGAAACTTCATGCTGACCTTCATATTACTTTTCAGGAATTTACATTACCAATTTCGCCAATTTTTTCAATTTTCTTCATCATATCATATGGGTGTGCTGACTGTACGCAAGAATTCATCCATGACCCGCATTTTATTTGCTTCGAGGAAGTTCAAAGCTCGAAGCGCACGAAGAAAACAGGCGGAAAGTAAAATTCCAATTTATAAAAGGTCATTCGATTTTCATAAGCAGCCGTTTGAAGCACTCATGGAGGAGGCCGATTATATTCTTGATAAAATCCCGCCGAAGCTGTCTACTATTAAAATAAAATCAGGGGAACATAACATTTCGAAATGTTGTGTTCCCCATTTACGTGCCATATCCTTTAGAAACCCTATTTCTCAACTGTTATATCTGCTAGATTAAGAATTGATTCATCCATTTTATATTTTTTATATGCTAAAGGTGTCATATTCATCGACTTTCGAAATTTCTCAATAAAATAGCTTGTACTATTAAAACCAACTTGATAGGCAACTTCAGTAACATTAGACTCTGCTTGCTGCAAAAGGATTAGACTTTTTTGAATCCGATATTCCAACACGTAATTTAATGGTGTAGTTTTTAAAATTCGCTTGAAGTAGCGGCAGCATTCGGATCGGCTCAATCCTCCAGCTCTTGCAATATCCTCTAGCATGATTTTCTCAGCATAATGTAGCTGAATCCAGCTTAACATTTCCTTCATTCGCTGACTCTTTAACATTTCGGTCTGGATGTGTTCTGGCTGAAAACCATTAAAGATTAAGTTTTTCCACATTACTGTAAGCTGCATTGTAATATCTATTTCAAAGTACTGCGGTTTTCCCTCAATCAACTGTTTGATTTTCAAGATGGCATCTGCTATGTTATTTCCCCAAAGTTCATGTCCGTCTAAAAAAATGTAAGATAAATTAGTTGCTTGAATATAAGGAAATACATAGGTTGTGAAGAGTTCTTGTGACAGAACAAAATGAGGGGAGACATTTAAACATATATAGACACAGCCCGTTCCTTCCTTTTCTTCCGCCATGTGCAGGCAGCCGCTATTTATAAATAACCCGTCGCCCTCTCGTACTGCTAGTCTCTCTTCATTTATTTGAAAAATGGCTTCCCCTTTTACAATCAGAACAAATTGAATTTCCTCATGCCAATGGAGTGGGATATACCCATGTATATTTTGATTAATGGCGGTTTCATAACATGCAATCGGCAACTCAACTGTACGATGCTGGGTCAGTTCTTTTAAACTTTGATTCACCATGAAATTTTTTATCTGCAAAAAACCACCTCAATATATTTATATTTTTTCATTCAATTTAAGTATTTTTATAACGATTTTTCACTTATTATAACACTATTATTATATTTAAGATGGAGAATGATCATGAATAGACCTACTAGAAGAACAGGATTACTTCTCGTAATAACAGGAGCGATATTTTGGGGTGTTGGTGGCACAGCTGCACAGAAGCTCTTTCAGCAATACGCAATCGATGTAAATTGGCTCGTAACGACACGATTGCTCATAGCGGGTTTATTACTCTTAACCGTTCAATTTTTTTGGAAAGACCGTTCTCAAGTTTTTGGTATCTGGAAAAATAAAAGGACAGCTGTTCAACTGATTATTTTCGGTTTGCTCGGCATGCTTGCGGTTCAATACACATATATGGCATCCATTAAACATGGGAATGCTGCGGTTGCGACATTATTACAATACTTAGCACCTGTAATGATTATCATTTACTTAATTTTACGTAAACAAGCTGTACTCACACAACGAGATTTGTTAACTGTTTCGCTTGCTTTAGGCGGCTGCTTTTTCTTATTAACAAACGGTTCAATCTCCAGCCTATCTGTGCCGGCACTTGCAATCGTCTGGGGGGTATTATCTGGACTAGCTTTATCATTTTACACCTTATATGCAGTTTCTCTCCTTGCGGAATACGATTCCCTAGTCATTGTTGGCTGGGCTATGATGATCGGGGGTTTTGCATTAAGCTTTATCCATCCGCCTTGGCAAATGGACTTTACAAGCTTACCACTAGAAGCCTATTTATACTTAGTATTCGTGATCATATTCGGAACAATGATAGCATTCTGGTTTTATATAGAAAGTTTACAAAGTCTTTCACCTAAAGAAACAAGCCTTTTAGGGAGTTTAGAACCACTAGCCGCTGTTTTAACAACAGTCTTTTGGTTAAAAGAGCCTTTTGGATTTTTTCAATGGGGCGGTACAGCCTGTATCATTGGGATGATATTATTATTAGCTTTAAATAAAAAGTCTTCCTCCAATACTAAACAAGCTCAAAAAAATAAAAAGCCTTTTCGAATCAGCTAAGTTTAGCTGATTTTAAAGGGCTTTTTACTATTAATTTGCTAAGTGAATAATCCATCTCAATCTTACCATTAAAATCCAATTACATCCTGCGATGCATAGCCTTTTAGTCCTCAGGAGATATATATTTTTTCGTAAACCGTTCAGGAAGTTTACTCCCCTTCTCTGCTTCATCTTTTAAAAATTGGAACAATCCCTCTTTCGATAATGGATAACTTATGAAATACCCTTGTACTTCATCCGTATTCATTTCAATAATGGCTGCTAACTCTTCTTCTGTTTCAATTCCTTCACTAACAACCTTTATGTTTAAGTCATGTGCGAGGTTGATCATCGCAGAAGTAATGGCAGCATTTTCCTTTGCATCAGGTATACCCGTTATAAATGAGCGGTCGATTTTAAGCACATCAACCGACAATCTTTTCAAATAGGAGATAGACGAATTGCCTGTTCCAAAGTCATCAATTGATAAACATACCCCTAAGGCACGCAAGTTTTTTAAAACATTTAATATTTCTTGGTCATCATTTATGAGCATACTCTCGGTTACTTCAAGTTCCAAAGAACAAGGACGCAATTGATATTGTTGGAGCATGGTCTTTATCGTTTGGTCAAAGTTTGATTGGTATAACTGTCTAACCGAAACATTGACAGAGATTTTCAAATCTTTCTTTCCTGACAAATGAAGTTGTTTTAAAGTTCGTAAAGATTCCGATAGTACCCATTCGCCCAAATGGACAATATCCCCTGTTTCTTCTGCTATCTTGATAAATTCACTAGGATGTATTACACCTAATTCCGGATGTTTCCAGCGCGCTAAAGACTCGGATGTGGAAATTCTCCCTGTTTTCACATCCATTCTAGGCTGATACAACAGATAGAAGTCATTATTCTTAAGAGAACTCTCTAATGTAGTCTGCAAAATAAACTTTCTTTCCTCTTGTTCACTCAAATTTGACTCAAAAATTTTAAAATTATCCTTGCCTCTTGATTTTACATAATACATTGCTTTATCTGCTTTGCTAACCAGCTCATTTATCTCCGTTCCGTGAGTAGGATATGCACTAATTCCAATACTCGCCGACGTGCGGAACAATTTATTATCAATAATAAAACCTTGCTTAAAAGAGGCCATAATCCGTTTTGCGATTCTAGTAGTAATCTTCAAATTTGGAATATTAGGAGTGATGATAACGAATTCATCTCCCCCTACGCGAGCAAGGGTGTCTTCGGCTCGAATGCTATGAAGAATTCGTTTCCCCGCTTCTATGATTAGTTCATCACCGTAGACATGCCCTAAATTATCATTAACAAATTTTAAGCGGTCAAGGTCTATATACATAATCCCCATCATAAGAGAGTTATTCTTCGCTTCATCAAGATGGAAAGTCATCAGTTCCAGTAGTCTTCTACGATTTGGCAATCCTGTTAAATGGTCTTGATAAGCTAACTCTTCAATGGTTTTCATGTGTTTTTTTTGTTCCGTTACATCTTTAGCAATGCAAAAGACACCTTCTACTTCGGACTTCACACTGATTGGCATGACGGTCAGGTCTAAATCAACAAGATGGCCTTCCTTATGAATGGCTTGGAGCTGGATCCTTTTTGATTCGCCCAGCAATACCTGTTCAAATACATGGGCTGCTGTTTCAATATATTCAGGAGATACTACATTGATGGCAATTTGCTGCAGTATCTCTTCTTTTTTATAACCAAACGTTCTTACCCCCATGTCATTAATAGACAGAATATATCCTTCTAAATCAAGTAAAACAACCGTGTCTAAATTGTTTTCAAAAAGGGACTTGTATTGAATTTCTGAACGTTCTAACCGATTTTCCTCAAAAAGTCTTTTTGTAATATCTTGCATGGTTCCAACAATCATGGTAGGCTGTCCATTCTCATCCAGCATGGATTGTGATACCGTATAAATCGTGCTTATAGATCCGTCATTTTTAAGAATTCGATACACATTAGTGACAGAGTGTCCCTTTACTTCCTGTTCCTTACTAGTTATAAGCACTTTACGGTCATCAGGATGAACTTTTGATAACAATAATTCAAAACTCGCCTCTGCATTTTTCGAGATTTCAAGCAGCTCGTAAATAGGGGGGCTCCAAATAAGCTTTTCATGAATAGTATCGTATTCCCAGTAAAAAATGCCTGCTGTTTTCTGAGCTGTAGAAAGAGCCTTTTCTCGTTTTTCTAATTCAATTTGCATCTGGTGCTTTTCAGTTATATTTATTACATTTCCTATAATTACATTATTTCCGTTAAACCATTCTAATGTTGGATATAAATCTAAAAATAGCTCAACCCCATCTTTTCTTTGGGCTCTAATTTGATATTTAGCAGCAACATCTTTCCCTTCAAATCTATCTTTTATGTTTTTAGAGACTATATCTTGAAAATCAACGGATAAGAGATCACTAAGTCCAATTTTCTTTTCATAAAATTCTTCTATGGAATAACCAAATAACTCAGCAAAGGCAGGGCTAATATATAAAAACCCTTTATCACTGATAATATAAGCTGCAATAGTAGAGCTTTCCAGTGTTAATTTATATTGCTGTAATTCTATTTCGGAAGCAATGTATTTCTGATGTTGTTTCCTTATGTATTTCGATAGTATGAATAAAGGCGGCAGCATGAGAATCAATAGAATTCCATGAAGGATATAAGGGTGAATTTGAAGATTATCGGAAAATTTGCGAATGAAAATTTCGTCTAAAATACGAGCGAATACAACCAGGATGATAGCAAAAATCCCTAATCCTAATGAATAAAATGCAGTATATTTCACATGCCAACCTCCACACATTAACGAGAAAACCCTCAATAGAAATGCCTTATCAAACATTTCATTCGTTCTTATTTATTATTACCTGCAAAGGGCTCCTTATGAATTTTCACATCCCCCTGTTGGCAGCAGACAGCAAGTACTTGGCCATTAAAAAGATCTCGTTTCGAGTCCGGTCCGGCTTATTAAAAAGAAGTAAATTTCATTTTCGGATTACACTTTGCTCATTCTGCTATCCTTAAGTATACAAGACAAAGTAAAATTGACAATGGAAAGTTCCATTGTTGTTTGATACCCCAGGCCTTCATATACGCGTACTGCAGGTGTATTATCTGCCAATACGCCCAGATAAACATCTGGTGAAATCTTTTTGCCGAGGTGTGTTAATTCACTTGTTATCAGCTTAGCTAATCCTCTTCCCCTGTAATCAATCCTAGTAACGATGTTTCCAAGTTCTACAAGCTGAGAGTCATAAAAATGGAAGCCTCCTACAGCTACGAAGTCTTCCCCTTCTTTGATTCCAAGAAAAGGACAATTCTCTATCTCACCTCTAGTAAAAAACTTCATTTCACTTCTATGTAAAAAATCAATCACCTTGGAATATTCATTTTCACTAATTTTCTCTGCACTGAGTGAATCAAGGAGTTTCAATTCATCTTGATGCTTCATAGTAAAAAAGCGTTGAGGGTTCCCTTTGATAAGACCAAAGGATTGAAAAAGTAAAAGATCCTGATGACTGAGTATCGTGCCACAAACAGCATTCTCATTAAGTTTGATCGTTTCTCTTGTGAAAGCAATTAATTCTGGAAAAAAGATGTCTTGCTCTTCAACTCGGAAGAAAGAAAAGGCTGGAAAAGAAAGTTCGTTGAGATAAGCTAATACGGCAGTAAGTTGCTGATTAACAAATTGACAAATATATTGAGCCCTTTCCTTGCGTTGAGTTAAATAACTGTAAAAAAGCAAATTCTGATCGGCATGAATGTGGGGCAATAAATCAAAAATTTTATCGTGGGTAAGCAATCGATGGGACAACATTTTAGGCACCTCTCAATCTATATATTTCCATTTTAATCGATAAGATGAATCAACTAAGAGACCTTTGTCACAATATAAGATGGAGGTGAATGAATATGAGTCCAAAGCGATCCGCAATTTCTGTAATTACTGTACTTCTTATGTGTATTTTAGTGCCTTGCACAGCCCATGCAGCTAAACAATCGGGCAATAATGGCAGTATGAATTTCGATATTGACTTAACAGGTTATCAGCTCTACGGATTTGGTGATTTTAATCAGCTAGGCTATAAAATAACACCACTTGCACAATTATATTTTACAATTATTCAGCTGGAAGAAGAATGGATGGATGAACCACGACTATATATCAAGGGGAACAAAGGATATGTTCACATTTGGAAAGAAGATGGCACGAATATACTTTATATTGTTGAAAAACAAACAAGTGGGCCATTAAAAGATATGTGGAAAATTGTTGATGTTAAAAGAAAGGAAATGAACCGAATACCAGTTCCAAAACAATTGCTTAAAGAAGCATTGATTGAACGTTTAGTAGACCCCATAAGTCATGCGATTGAAACCTATTATAAACCAAAACTGTGGGATCGGGGATTCGAGAAAATCCTGAAAATAGAGAGAGATGAATCAAATTTCAACTTAAATGTAACAGTGCAAGTTCAAACCTTTGAGGGAGCACATAATCCGCCTTATGGTGAAGAAACAATGACATTTCAAATTAGAGGCAGCCAAATTAAGGTTGTCGATTATAAACATAGAGACATTCCAGAAGAAGAATGGACAAAGATAGAATTAAGAAATCATCCTTATAAGAAAACAAACTAAACTTCCTCATTTAATATAAGTAAAATAGGATACAAACTATAAAAAAGAGTGAACCATTACCGCTCACTCTTTTTTATACAACTATAAGTTATGTATTAGAAATTGAACGTTGAGGCATAATGACGAAACCCATTGCCCGCCGTGATTTAAGAATATTAATCAATTGATTCTGAAGAGAGGCATTGCATGTTACCTCTATAATAACCTCACTTTTACGGTTTGCTAGGATTTTTATCTTCCTTTTACTAACCGCTAATTCGATTATCAATCCTAAGAAAAAGCCACCTGCTAAACCTAACAGCCCCCAAATGATTGGTCCCCAGTCCCAAATGAAACCATAAATTGCACCCAAAACCGCAAAGATCGTTCCGCCCATCATAGCCCCATCCAGAACACTTCTCCCATCTACACGATCAATCGTGTCCAGGATATGAATTTGCGTGTCAAGATTTTCTAAAGGCAATGCCACGATATTCTGCGGGGGCACTCCCAACTTTTCAATATCATGGATAATCATTTCCACAAAGGGCGAATGGTCAATTGCTGCGATTATTTTTGTTGGATTTTCTTCTATTGTGATTGGCTGTGTCAAGCTTGCATCCCTCACTCTAAGAAATCGTATTTGCTCAATATCGAATAATGTATTGTTTTCAGTAACCGATACATATGCCTGATAGATTGCAAAAGCGTACATAGAAGGCAAGAATAAAAACCATTGCCAATCTACAAAAGCAGTTACTTTATCAAAATCCCCTAGAAATGAATGGAGAAAGGTTCGAACAGCCGCTGCCCGATGGCAAACATATATCCACCAAGCCAAAATAAATGTGCCAACAACTGTACTGCCTCCATATAATTGACCCAGCCCTGGAGTAAAAGCGGACCAGATCAAACCCACCAATGGACTTTTTTTATCCAGCATGACTACATCAAAAAAGCTAACATCTGAAGGTGTGACGGGTGCATCTTCAATTTCAGCCAAAACGTGGCTTTTTTTGATTTCTACCGCACAGCGATAACTGTCCCAGATGCTATATACGTATACTGCCACATAAAGCAAAGCCCAATCCTGATTTAATATCGCCTTCGCCTCATCAAACCTGCCGAGAAAGGAGAAGGCAATCGCCATGTTTAGATGGGACAGGTTGTTTACCACAAGCTCCCAGATTATAAGAATCAAACCATGAAGATACTTACCTATGAACATGTGCCCAAAACCAGGAAAAGCAGCAGACCACCATGCCGCAATCCAAGGAGTACGGGGATATACCGAATTGGTCCCAAATACTGATATTTTTCCTTTAGAATAGCGGGGCTTTATGCTAGCTGACTCAAACTTCTGATGCGGCATAGATCATGCTCTCCTTCGGCTCCATCTCCTTTAATAATCTTACCAGCAATTACCTATATTATTCGGCTGCCCTAGCAAATCTTACCTTGTTATTCATTAATTGCGTAGTGTGGAATTTAATAGGCGGAGAATTTCCGGCTAATGTATGAAAAGGAAGCTTAAGAAGCAGAAATAAGCGGAATATTTCCGGTTAACTCCTATAAATAAGACAAATTCCAGCACTTTTTGATACATTAAGCGGAAAAACTCCCCTTATTTTTAAGGAAATATCGGTATTTCCCAATTTAAACGGAATTTTTCCGTTTATTTTCAAACACAGTAAAAGCAACAGCCTATTTTATTAAAACTCTGGCACTGTACCAAAAAGAAGAGCGCAATTCTTTTTCTTCATGAATTGCACCCATTTATGAAACTTTGCTTTTCAATGTTACAGACCCATTTATAATAAAATAAAACTGCAGTTAACAAAACAGGGTTAACCAATAATGAATACCAAATACGCCACCAGCCATGACGAAAATATCCCCAAGGTTCAGGTAATAACGAAATTAATTCATATAATGTAATAGCTAGTACCCAGCATAGTATATAAAGTATTTGTTTATAAAATAATTGCTTAAATGGATACCAATTTAAAAATATAATATTAACAGGCGGAATTAGTACAGTGAAGGCGGGAAGAACCCACCAATTAATTTCTTTCGTAAAGTACCAGTAACCATGGTATTTAAAGTCTATATAAGTCTCAGTAACCGCCTGGAAAGCGATTGTAAACGTCCATATATGCAGCAGCTGATTTTTGTTTAGCCGTTTATTGGTTGTAAAAGCAAATAAATTAAAAAGAATAATCACAATAATAAATCCGATCATCGAAAAAATACATCCTTTTTAATAAATAGCTTTTTCAACCACATCTCTAATTATTCATTCTTCCGATAGTATCAGCTCTCTTAGCTTCTTTGTCATTTGTGGAGAAGTGAGATAAACGGAGTCATCAGTTATATACATGAATGTGCTTTTTTCATTTTCTTTTCCCAGCCATAAATGAATGCCATGTGTTGGGAGTTCCCCTTCGTCTGATTCGTATTCCACCATTACATCATACTCAGGTTCAGATATATCAGCCTTTCCGGGCTGTTTAACAGATGTTGTTATTGCCTTTTCAAATATATTTAAAGATTTCTTATCCTTGAAGGATAAGAAAATATCTTCATTCATTTCTCCAAATCCGTTTGATTTTGCTATTTTTACTTCAGAAACTTTTTCATCTAAAAGAACCATTGTTTCTGCTTGATCTGTTTGACAAGCGGCCATTGTAATTGCCGCACATATAATTGATAAGATTGAAAATATCACTTTCTTGCTCATGCTGCTCCTCCTTCAATAATGTTAACCGCTCTAGCTGCTAATCAGCCCGTCCCTTCTGCTCTACTTTGATCTATTCTTGCGATATGTCTTATGAATATAAATCATCATAAAGCTAAGTATGAGAGCACATATACCATTAAACCACACTAATCTTGTATTTGTTTCCCAGTGGATTACGATCTGGCCGATTATGGTGATTAATAAAATGAATAATAATGCGAACATCCAATTAGATTGAATGGTTTTCATAGTTGCTGCACCACTTTCTTTAATCTGCTGTTTTTATGTTATGACCTTGTTGCATCAAGATTTTCAACGAATTCTAATATATAATAAAAGAACACTACTTATTGGAGGGGCTGCACTTGAACCTTCTTATTCGATTTCCTGCCATCAGGCTTTGCCTGTAATTGTCTAATTTTCTCCTGGGGGACTTTTATGGGCTAAGCCATTCCCAAGGAGTGTGATGGCAAGTGAAACCGCATCAAAAAAATCGAAATCGTGCTTATTATCGGCACCACCGAAACAGAATCATTCAACGCAAAACAAAGATTGCCAAACAATCTGGATGGCACTCTCGCTTCACAGGATATTTTGCAAAAGGGAAAGTACACTGTTCCTGCTGGATGTGTACACAGAAAACAAACAGAAATGGATTTCCTCATTCACAAGTCATGCAATTGGAACGTTTAGAAAGTCAGCTATGTGAGTATTTGAATGAAAGGGAGTATTAATCTTTAACCGTGCAGGGGATGTAACTTCTCCTGCATCTTTATTATCTGTCTGGACACTCATCCGTACCTAATAAAAATATAAGCCTTTAAACGGAGTTGTTTAGACAATTGTATTTGGAGATACAAAAAGTTTATACATTAAACTTTCCTCATCAATAGATTTTGCAATATCAAACGCTTCCTGCTGATTTTTTTTGTTGTTAATCATCTCGTACATAAATCGAATCACAAACATTAACGATGAATTCCCATCAATATAATCGTCTGGTGCTATGTAAGAATGACAGCCACATTCCAGGAATGCATTCGCTAATTTTTCTTCTCCTAACGTACACCCGCTTGCTATGACTTTTATATTTTTTAAATTTGTATATCTCTTTACATCATGACAGTCAAAAAACTCTCCTCTTGGTTCATCAGGCTCATAGACTTCTTCTCCCAATTCCGGCATACATAATCTCCCCTCATCTCCATGAAACGCCAGAATTAAATAATCACAACTTTTATCCAGCTCTTCACCAGATAAGACATCAATTAGATCATTAGGTCTCCCAATCCAATGTACTGTAACCTTTGCGCCAAAATATTCAAGTGTTGATCGCAAAGCAAATGCCTCCATATCACAATTAGGTCCAACAGCTAATGTAATATATAACTCTGGTCTGCTCACTTTCTCTCACTTCCTTGCTTCAAAAATTTTTGTAATGAATAAGTGCTAATCAATCTCTTTTCTATTGAAATAAGGACCACACCAGCCTGTTTCATGGGTTCTGACATACGTCCACTTAAACTCTTTATCTACAACATACACATCTTCTTCATTTGAAAAATCATCTGCATTTAATAACGATGCATTTTCAAGAATCAAAGCATCATTTGAGTGCTGATAAAAAACATAACAGAATTTCTTTCCTTCTTTGTTAAATGCTATATCAGCTTGGTTGTCTTTCAAGCAATTCTTTTTTTCATAACTAAATATGTGCCATAAATAGTCTTCAAGAAAAATAGATTGCTTTTCCCTATTATCAAGATGATTGGCAAAATTGTCTTCCCATTGCTTCCGCAAATACGTTCCCCACTTAGGTATTTCAGTTATCTTTACTTTTTTCTTTTTTAGCAAGGATATTAAATCCATCATCGTTTCCAAAACAGCACCTACCTGCTATATATTAGTCAGAGTACCCTCTGATTTTTATATGTTTTACCATTATTCTTAACTCCGCATTCATCCAATCGTCCGTAAAATCTCCCTTGCTATTTCATCAAGCTCTTCTAATTTTTCCCCTGCTGTAGGACTTTCAACAAGTCTTGTTAATTCAGCTTTTAAATGCTTCCTCATATCTTCTGGCAACTTTTTGGCCAATATGATTAAACACCAATATTTCCACACATCATCATTTGTGGCTAATACCTCTTTAATAAGCGGAACCAGTTCATTTGGAAATGTTAAAAGCAGCTCTGCAACCTCTCTAGCAATCGGCCAATTCATATCCTGAATCCATTCCATTAAATCTGGCAGCAAGGGCAAGAGTGCTGTTCGTTCCATTTGCTTTAATTGATGCACTCGATCAAAGTCATGCTTATCCGTTGGCAGGTAATCCTCGTAACTATTCATATTGCCCCCTCACTGCTTTAGCCGTACACTGTAATACCGCATCGCTTTCAAATTCCCTTCCATTTCAAAAACGCCTTTTTCAATTAGCTTTCTTAGCCGATACTCGAAAAATGAATCCCCCATATATTGGTCTAAATGCCCGATCACTTCTCCTATTAACCTAGCAGATTTCATAAATACTTCAGGTTCTTTTGCACGTTCTCGGTTAATCTGAAGTTTCTTTGCCATATTGATCATATACTGGTCGTAATAGTCTTCTCTGACACTCTTTATCTTTTCATTTTGCCAAATTCGCAAAGTTTCCTCGGTTTCTGCAAGTGCTGCCCACTCTTCTACAAGTGCCTTCCTTTCCTCTTTTGACAAAGATGCATTCAATTTACTTTCTTCGTAAATAACTTGTAATTTTTCTGGAATGATTTCTCCAGTCTTTATCGCCATGTATTCGATATCAGGCCGATTAAATTTTCCCGCAAACATTTTTGTTGAATTAATCACTTTGATGTCATTCATTTTATTCTTTAGTATGTGCAGAACATATCGAAGTCCTGTTTGTTCATGGGCATTTTCAGCCACCCATATGGTTATCGGCACATCCTCTGGAATAGAATCGATCTGGTCCAACGTTTCATAAAATTTTTTTTGATAATCTCGAAAATCATCATGTTCGTCATTCATGACCTTTTGCATAAAATCAAATCTAACTTGCTGTCCTGCCTTTTCATGCAGCTTCCAGACTGGACCAACCGAGAACATGTACCAAAAGGAAATGACCTTTTCACTTTTAGATACACCCATTTGCTTTAAAGCATATTTTAAAGAACCTGCAGGAGAATCACCGAAAAGAATATGGATCATATGAAGATTCCCTTCTTGGCTCCTTTCTGTCCGTGCCCTTGCTATTTCGAAAACCGTTTCATATATATTTTCAATATCACTTACAAACTCTGTCTCCGAATACTTTGTTTCTCGCAAAAGGTTCATTCTTAGAAGGACGTGAAAGAGCAGTGATTTCGCTTCCTCTTCTGGCAGTTCCTTGATCGCCTTTTTCAACTTTTCTATTTCCATACACTGTTCCTCCTGAATATCCCCTATTATCTTAAATCTATCGGTAAAATCAATCTATTAATTATTATTTTATGTTATTATTTGGTATTAAGAAAGTCATATGTAAAATACTTCAAAATACATACCGAGGTGTTGTTTTGTGGAGGAAAATCAATATATAAGAGGCATACAACTGAAACGTGACAGCATCGCTTCTTTTAATCACTATCCCTTTCATTTGCCAAGCATTAAGACATTGGATGAACTATCCTTTCATCCAAACGTCACCTATTTCGTTGGCGAAAATGGAATGGGTAAATCAACGTTATTAGAAGCGATTGCGATTGCTGCTGGATTTAATCCAGAAGGAGGCTCATTAAATTTTAATTTTACTACCTTTAATTCGCACTCTCCGCTGGACAAGTATATTAAGCTGATCAAAGGGGTTGAAAGGCCGCAGGATGGATTTTTCCTTCGTGCAGAGACCTTTTATAATGTAGCAACAAACATAGAAGAATTAGACAGGGAACCAGCACCTGGACCCAAAATTATTGAATCATTCGGAGGCGTATCCCTTCATGAGCAATCACATGGAGAGTCCTTTTGGGCAACATTTGTGAATCGTTTTCGCGGAAACGGCATTTATCTATTAGATGAACCGGAGGCTGCCTTATCCCCTTTAAGACAGCTATCCATGTTAGCCCATATTCATGAATTAGTCCATCAAAATTCGCAATTTATTATTGCTACCCATTCACCAATCGTCATGTCCTATCCGAATGCTAAAATTATCGAACTGACAGAGGAAGGGGCAAAAGAAACATCGCTTGAAGAAACAAATCATTATAGCATCATGAAGCAATTTTTTGATAACAGAGACAGATTGCTTCATCATTTATTGGATCAATAGCCTATAGTTATCCTATTCAGCCTGTCATTTTCTGCATTTGCTTATCTGCAGGCTGAATTTTTTCTTCACTGTTTTTCCTTTGCTTAGCTAAGGTCACCCAAAGGTTAAGAAATCCTTTAAAAATTGAGCAATCATATTGCCTGCAAAAAACTTTCCAGCGATAATAGCTCCCGCAAATACGATCCCCATTACAATGCCAAGCGTTTGTTTTTTTGAATCAAGCATATCCATCCTTCCTTTCAAAAACTGTTCATCATTCTTCAAAAGATAAATTGACGGGCTCATCTAAAAGATCAGAAGAAAAATCAATGTTCGTTGTCGGAGTTTGTTTATCCACTTCCTCAAATTTAAGCTCATCTATCCACACTTGCCCATTTCCTGATAGCAAAACTCCAAATGCGATGACTGCACTATTTTCTGGCACATCTAAAACGATATGATAATGATTCCACTCATGATTCCCCATAATTGGGCGGTCACTCATATTATCAAATTGCAGCACATCCCCAAGGGAATCATCAATACGCATCCAAAATCCACAGAATCCATCAACATCTTGCGTCTTTATAAATCCAGAGAGCTTTAATCTTTTGCCAAGATACTTCTCAGCTTTAAATTCCTGCATCATTGTTGCGAATTCACCTTGCCCATGAACGGTAACAGATTTTAAAAAGCCAGATGCCTTTCCTTTATGAAAGGTTTCCCTATCAATTCCCATCTGATAGTTAAATGGATGACTTCCGCTTAATTTCCACCCTTTTAATAACTGCTCATTTTTCAAACTAATTTCCTCCCTTTGTAAAGTCAATTTACTCATCATTTTACGATAATGTCCTGGCGGCAAATGATAAAACTTCTTAAACGAACGAGTAAATGATTCTTGCGTTTCAAAGCGATAATAGAGAGCAATATCGATGATCTTTTCATCCGTATATAGCAGCATGTTGGCTGAGTTCGCAATTCTTCTATAGCGAATATATTCAGATGCAGTCACACCAACCTCCTTTTGAAAAATACGATGATAATGATACTTTGAAAAGCCTGCAAACTGAGCAACACATTCTAAAGATAACTCTTCATGCAAGTTCATCTCTATATACTCAATTGATTTTTGGATGATGGGACTGTAGCTCATTCCATGCACCTCCTCACTAATAAGATAACAAAAGAAAACATGTTTTTTTTGACTTATCTTGCTTTATTTAAAGAATCCCTCCAATTTATTGCAAAAGAAAAGAGAGAGTTTCCTCTCCCTGTAATCAACATCGCCTATATTTTTGCCCAAACACTTGATATACAAATCCTAACATTATATAGTTATTATGGTTGAAATAGTAATATTTCACTATTACAATTATCCTATTATTACTATATGGAGGAATTATAACTTTGAGCATCATTTACATTATTATCATTTTAACTACTTTGTACTTAGCATCAAAAAAGAACAGGAATCCAATATTTTGGCTGATTGGATCTATTCTGTTGCCGCCAGCAGCAATAATTGCTATTTTGATAGTAAAACCACTGCCAAAAATTGCAAATAACGACTTATCTGCCAACTCTGTAATAAATCAAGATACGACAAACAAATTTGATAAATATACGATTAATAGTAAATGGTTTAAACAATACAAGTCACCATTGTCTGTGATTGTGCTAACTGGAATATTTGCACTTACAGGTTATGTCTATGAATATTTTTATTTATCATTCCTTAGTCATTTTGATAACAATAACATTGATAAAGTTGTTAAGCTTCTATTGATAAATCAACTACGAGGAGACACCTTAACTTTAGAAAGTATAACTGCTGTTGCAAATTCATTGCATTATAACTCGACTTCTTTGGGCAATGCTTTAGAAGAAATATTTATGAAAAATTCTTTTAAGAATGCACTACTCTTTGGTTTTATAGGCTTAATTTTGTCTTTATTAATAATATCTAAGGATATTGCAAAGAAAATCAGTGAATCCCGTCAAACAAACTTCTCCAAATTTTTAAAATTTATTTCCGATCGAAGAAAAGGTATTGTTCTATCATTAGTTTCTATCTGGCTTACAGGATATTTGTTTGGAATGGGCGGCTATTATTTTAAACAGTTTTATGTAAATCTAGATAAAGCAGAATACTACCATGAATTATTTAAAGAACAATATGGGGAAGATCAATATCCAGAAATTAAACCGTATGTTTCATCATTTTTAGAAGGTGAGTATTATATCGTTGATGGGGCAACACTTTATGAAGCAGAGCTAACTAAAGACAAAACTAAAAAGTTTGGCTACATACTTGGGATTATTCTTGTTCTATATAGAAATCGATCACGCCTTGCAAGCATAATGAATAAAAATGAAAAGTTTAGTCGAGCCAGTTAACGCAAATTCATATTAAATATATATAAGATTGAACGATGCATTGAGTAACCAGAAAACTGAGTAACAATTTCTAAATGTACATCATGATGGACCTTAATTACAAGCAACTCAAACCGTTTTATTTCACACCCTTCATGGATAGCAAGCTGCAATTAAAAATGCCAATCGATATCGATTGGCATT
This sequence comes from Cytobacillus massiliigabonensis, assembly GCF_900199725.1. Taxonomy (GTDB): domain Bacteria; phylum Bacillota; class Bacilli; order Bacillales; family Cytobacillaceae; genus Cytobacillus; species Cytobacillus massiliigabonensis. The sequence goes on from NZ_LT904902.1 coordinate 1,092,955, forward strand.
AAAGCTATATAATAATAGGCACTGATTAATATTCTATCTTATCTGGTTAGAGGAAGCTCTATTAACCTAACGTTTTTTCTATTCTATTATTTAGGATTAATCACAATTTCCACTCGACGATTTTTTGCTTTCCCTTCCTCTGAATCATTTGAAGCAATCGGCATGGATTCACCATATCCTGATGTACTCATCTTAATCAAGTCAATTTTCCCGCTTTGCCGTAAATAGGCTTCCACTGATTTTGCCCTTTTTTCTGATAGCATCAGATTATACTGTTCATCAGCTGTACTATCGGTATGCCCATTAATTTGAATAACGGTGTCAGCTTCCAATTTTGCTAAAGCTTGAATTAATTCATTCAATGTTTTTTGTGCATCAGGCTTCAAATCACTTTGATCATGATTAAATAAAATATCATCTGGCAATTGAATTTTTGTTTCTTCCCCATCTGTAGTAACCTTAGTTTTTTCCGGAGCTTTAACGGTTGGCGGTTTCGGATATAGGACAGCTTCAATCATTTTCCCGCTCTCCTTATTAGGAATAACCTACTCACCCGTCATTTTTTCGAAATGTTCCCCGTAAATTTGCTTCATTTTTGTTTTTAATATATGCCCGCTGCTCGGTTCTGAAGTAATAGTAATATAGCCATTTTCTGTGATAGTATCATATGGAATCTGCAATGAAAAAGTACCGTCACTAACGACATATGTACTTGAATTTAACCAATTTTGCGGAAGTGTCGCATCTTCGGATGAATAGTAGGAAGCAGATAATGCAGTTCCCTCTAATAAGTTCGATTTCCCTTTTACATAGAAATAATAATGGTCATTCGTTAATTCAGCTTTGACCCATACATTCGTGCTGCCATAATCATCCGGAACCTTCTCCCTTTTTGGTGTTTCTATCGGATATACGGTTTCTTTTCCGCTAGGCAATACAAGGATGGGAGCATATATTTTTTGAAATTCTTCATCAATGATTTCATCTTTGTAGACAAAAGGTCCCTTTAAGTTCTCCCCGTGCTCACCATAAACTGCCTCAATCTCATCAGTCTGATCTGATCCTACAAGACTAACTGTAATCGTTACTAAAGTATACCCATAGCCTTTTAAATCGGTTGGTATTTCATATGTAAAATTCCCATCCTTATCGACAACGACTGACTTTTCACATAGAAGGCAAATCGGATTCCGTATTGAAAATGGCCGATCCAGCCAATCAATTTGTACTTTTGCACCTTCCATTAAATTACTTTTACCATTGACTACAATCTTCCCATTTTTGTTTTCTACATTGCCGCTTAACTTGATGTTCGTCGGATCAGCATCATCTTCTTTATTTTCTGCTACAGCTTCTTTTTCTGCAGCTTGGTTTGTATTCTCAACAGCAATATGACTGCTTTTTTCCTCTTTTGCCTGTTCTTCCTTATTACTCTCACATCCAATTAAGAAAATGAATGTCACTAAAATAAGTGTAAACCAACTCGTTTTTCTCCCCATGTTCTCCTCCTAAATTACCAATTCTTTCTATAATTTAAACGATTTTTAACTAACAGGGAATAAGCGTTTAGTTCTAGGAGAAATGTCACGCATATGGAGATTAGCTTGTGGGAAACCTGATTCATCTATTGCAGAAACGCACCATTTATTTTAACTACATTTACTAGCAAACCTTCTTTAAGTATGGGTAAGATAAAAACTGAAAATTTGATAGGCATATACCAAAGAACTGATAAACAGAATCGAACGTAAAACCATCTGAGTATAATTACTATTGTTCTTTTTGTATTTATAAAGCAGCCAGTACCAAATAAACAGAAGTAGGATAGGTGTTCCAAGAAACATCCATGGGGGAGCAGGTTCCATCGGTGTGGGTAGCATACTTGTTAGAAATAAACTATACACTGTAAAAATCCCAGAAAGGAATAAACTAAAAAATGCCCAATTTTTAGCTGGACGAATCAACTTTATCTTTTTTGGATTTATACTAAAAATACGCCATGTGTAATCACTGAGCCATAACACACTGAACACAAAAGGAATAAATAATATAAATACATTAATCTTTCCCATAAACCCTGCACCAAGGATCAAGAAAAAGGATAAGAAAGAGAGGAGAATAAGGGCCATGAAATAACCTAAATGAACAAACACTATCTTCACAGTAATCACCTTCCTTTTAGGTTCCAGGTAAGCTTCTTAGTAAATAGTTCAAATTGAACGAAAAGAGAGGCAAGATTCTGCTAACCTGCCTCTTTACTTGAAAAGGACTAATACCTCATTTCTTGTTATTTGCCCTAAATATACTTTTTTAGCTATTTCATAAGCACCTTTATTCATCTCCATTGTAATCTTCAAAGCTGCCACCCCGTCTGAATTTTTATAGCTAAAACATAACACAATTTTTATCATTCATGCTTATGATATTCATGTCTCAATGGTGACTTATGGGATGACGAAGTTTTTTACTTAATTTTAGACTGCAAGAAAATAAGCTTGGGGAACTCCCCAAGCATTTTTATTGATAAGGGTATATAATCCTGAAAAAAGCGGGTATCAGAAGAAATTTATATTAACCCGGGGAGGTCTTACAAGAATTAAATACTTATTTAAGCAGATCGACTAACTTGTCTGGAGAGTTTGTAAATTCCCCGTCAACACCAAGCGAAAGAAGGCCAGCCATATCGTCCTGTGAATTGACAGTCCAAGGATGAACTACAAGCTTGTTCTTGTGAGCAGCTTCCATAAATTTGGGTACCACGAGTTCCTTACTAGGACCTACACCATAAGCATAATAAGAGATTCGATTGAATTCATGGTATACATCTTTACCTTTCAGCATACTTGCTGTGTAGAGTTGAATGAGCTTTAAATTTGGAACCAGAGATTTCAGCTTACGAAGGCTATCCTCGCTGAATGATTCAATAATTAGATTCTTATCATCTATGACATTATTTCTTTTCAGTATATTTATCAATTTCTCTTCCATTCGAGGATAGATATTTGATGCTTTTGTTTCTATATAAAGGCTTAATTCCCCATTTCCCTGATGTTTTACCCATTTAATAGCTTCATCTAATGTTGGTACATGTTGACCAATGTATTCTTTTTGAGCCAAGTTCGGATAAGTCTTATTGAACCATGACTCAGCATCTAATTGACGGATCTCTTCTAATGTAAAATCTTTTACACGCCATGGTGCTCGATCTGGAAAAATTTGCTCTGCATTTGTGGTTCTAGCAAGTGTTTCATCATGCATAGTGATCAATTGACCATCCTTTGTCATTTGTAAGTCGATTTCTACATAATCTGCTTTCATCTTAATGGCCTGTTTATATGCTAGTAATGTATGTTCCGGTGCATATGCAGATGCTTCACGATGGGCAATTACTGAGACACGGGGGGTTATCGGGTGTAAGGAAGATTTTTTATTATTCTCAGCAATGATTTGTCTTGATGCCAGTTCATTAAAAGCCCAAGGAACCACTATGGTTACCAAAAGAGAGAGGCAAGCAAGAGCAGCTATAAAACGGTTCTTCATTATGATAAACATCCTTAATGTTTTTAAATATTTTAACAATATTTGGTGGAAGTGTGTTCAAAAAAATCTCTTAATTAACGCTAACATACACCTATCTTTTTTAACGCTTTAAACCATTGCCTCCCGCTTATTTCTAAGGGGGATCACTCTTTCAGGAAAATCTGTAATAATCGCATTGACCTGTAATTCTAACAGTTGGAGGATTTGAGCTGGTTCATTAACTGTCCAAACTCGAACATTTTCATATAGCCCTATTAAATTCATCGGCTTGTAGATTACGTTAGTTCTTGGCAAAACGATATTCTTATTAAGATGTAAAGCATCGAGATCAAGTGTTTCAATATAATCACCTGGAAGGGAGATTTCCTCATTTAATAACCAGGAAATGTGTGCATCTGGGATCACCTTTTTCATTCGCAATAAAGACGGCAAATGGAAAGAGGAGTAAACCACTTTTCTACCGTTTCCATATTTTTCAACAATTGATTGGACTTTCTCTTCAATCCCTTTATAAGCTACTGCATACGTTTTTAACTCAATATTGAGTTCTATCTGATAGGGTGCGATTAATTCCAGAACTTCCTGCAGCGTCGGCACTTTTTCCATATCCCAAGATTCATCATATTCAGGGAAATGAGTAAAGGAACTTCCGGCACTAACCTGCCTAATTTCTTCTAATGTCATTTGTTTTATCCAGCCGGTTCCATTTGTGGTACGGTCAAGTGTTTCATCATGAATCACGACAACTTCACCATCTTTTGTCAGGTGGACATCTATTTCAAGACCGTCAACACCTTGATCGATGGCTTTTTTGAAACTTAACAATGTATTTTCAGGATAGCTGCCTTTGGCACCCCGATGCCCATAAATTTTGGTCATTAAAATTCACCCTTCCTTCTTAGAAAAGCGCAAGCGCCTTGGTCATCCTTGCACTAGACATTTCTCAAAGTCGAAAATTTATAATTTCTTATCGATTGCAAAAGGAGAAAAAAGTATGGAAGCCCACACCTTTTTCTCTTTCATATAATTTAATCTTCTCCTCTTGCTTTATTCGCCTGTTCAATGGCTTTATTAAATTGTTCGACGGCCGTTTTATAAGCTTTGTCTACTTCTCCGCCATTATAGACTGTTTCAAGAGCTGTTTCGATAATTTTACGTCCTTCAGGAAGCATGTCCATTAATGCCCCTTGAGTGGCATAGGATGATTTTGTTGATTGTAATTGTTCTACCGTTACTTGTAATTGCGGTTTCTCAGTCCAAGCATCTTTCACTGCTTGTTCTTCATAAGCAGCTGGGTTGATAGCAAAGTAACCTGTACCAACATGCCATTTCGCTTGGACTTCAGGTGTTTGAAGATATTTCATGAATTCCCAGGCTGCCTGAGATTCTGCTTCTGGTTTGCCATCGATCATCCATAAGCTTGCGCCGCCAATGACAACGCCTTTGCGTTCTTTATCTTCAGGATGCGGAAGGAAAGCAATCCCTACTTCAAATGGAGCATTGTCGATTACGTCTCTGGCACTTGCAGAAGATTGCAAGAACATCGCTACATCACCAGCTAAGAAACCAGCAACCATGTTGTCACCGTTTGTCCCATAGTTTGCGAATGTTCCATCATCAACCATATTTTTTACCCAATTAAAAATTGATTTTCCTTCTTCTTCATTCCATCCGATTTCAGTTGGCGTATCAGTTCGCCCATTATCGTTGTTTAACAATAGTGCACCTTGGTTCGCAAGAAGCTGTTCCCATAGCCAGCCGTAAGCCTGTAAAGCAAAACCTTTCATATCCGGATTCGATTTTGTGATAGCTTTAGCTGCTTCTTCTGCTTCTTTAAAAGTAGCCGGCGCTTTTTCCGGATCTAATCCAGCTGCTTCAAACGCATCTTTATTATAATACATAACAGGTGTAGAAGAGTTAAACGGCATCGAATAGAATGTACCATCTAGCGAATAGTATTTCGTGATGTTTTCTTCTAATCCGCTCATATCATAATTATCTTTATCAACAAATTCTTGGATTGGGATAATATTTCCGCTATTAATCATTGATTTTGTTCCAATTTCAAAGGTTTGAATCATGGTCGGTGCACTATCTGTCCCAGCGACTGCATTAAATTTAGTCAAAGCCTCATCATAGGTCCCCTGAAATTGAGCATTTACCTGGATTTTTTCTTGAGATTGATTGAAATCCTCCACAATGCTGTTCAACGTTTCCTGACCGGCACCGCTCATCGCATGCCAGAATGTGACCACTTGTTTTTTACCGCTTTTTTCAGATGCTGTGTTTTCTGAGCTGTCTCCAGAAGTGCTATTTCCGCCAGAACATGCAGTTAACAGCAAGAGAATGCTTATTGTAAGAATCGATATGAGTTTCTTCATTTTTTCTTCTCCTTTTTTAGTTGAATGATTGGAAGAAAGATCACAGTTATTTAACTGCACCTTCAGTTAACCCTTTTTGCAATTTCTTTTGACCTAGGAAAAGCAAGATTAAGGTCGGGATGATAACAATGACAGAACCTGCCATAATGACACCCCATTGGTTTAATTGCTCCTGGGTTTGCAATTGCTTCAAACCGATTTGAATGGTGCGCACGGTATCATTCGTGGAGGCCAAGAGCGGCCATAGATACATATTCCACGAAGTTAAGAAGCCATAAATACCGAGCGTTACTAAACTCGTTCTGGAAACAGGCAGAGCAACCGTTAAAAAGAATTTAAAGTCGCCCATTCCAGCAATCATGCTGGCTTCACGTAATTCTTTAGGGATTTGCTTGAAATTTTGCCGCAATAAGAAGGTTCCAAACGTCGTTGCAAAAAAGGGCACAGTCAGTCCCGCATACGAATCGATCCAGCCTAGATCACGTATAATGTGAAAGTTTGGAATGACCGATGCTTCAAAAGGAACCATCATCGTCGCGATAAAAAGATAAAATAGGAAATTCCTTCCTTTAAACTCCAAAAATACAAACGCATAGGCGGCCATTGCTGATAAAATTAGTTGTCCAATTGTGATGATAATCGAAACGATCAAACTGTTAAAAAGAAAACGAAGCAAAGGCAAGCGCTCAAAGCCGGCAATATAATTATCAAAGGTAAAGGCCGTCGGCAAGCTTCCGGTTAAAATATCCTGGTTTGTCATAAAACTCATAACTACGGCCATTATGGCCGGACCAGCAAGCAGAAGGGCCGAAATGACCAACAGCACATAAAAGATGATCTTTTTTCCCGTTGACAGCATCATTGATAATGAACCTTCCTTTCGCCCAGTTTAAATTGCAGTGCAGTCATCAGTAAAATAAGAATGAATAACACAACTGCCTGGGCACTGGCTGATCCAAACTGATAGTTCACAAATGCTTCCCGATAAATCGAATAAACGATTAAATTTGTCCCATTTGCAGGACCACCTTGGGTTAAAATATCAATCTGCCCAAAGGTTTGAAATGCATTAATAATCGATACGGTTGTCACAAAGAAAAAGGTTGGCGACAGCATCGGGATTGTAATTCTTCGAAGCTTGTAAAAATAACCTGTGCCTTCAATATCGGCACTTTCATAGAGAGAAGAATCAATCGATTGCAATCCCCCGAGCAAGATTAGAAAAGTAAAGCCGATATTCATCCAAATAGTCGTAACAGACACAGAAAAAAGTGCCCATTTCGGATCAGTCAGCCACTCAATCGCATCTAGTCCGAATGTTTCAAGGATTTTGTTCAGGAATCCCATTGTCGGATTAAATAAATACATCCAAAATACGGAAGCAGCCGCAACCGACACCCCCATGGTAGAAGAGAAAATGGTCCGAAAAAAGCCGATCCCCTTTAATTTTTCATTGGCAAGCACGGCTAAAGCTAAACTGATCACAACCGTTGGAGCTACCGTATAGAAAACAAATAAAAAGGTATTCTTCACACTCTTCATAAAAATCGGATCGGTAAACAAAGCTTTATAGTTTTCCCAGCCTACAAAAACAGTCGTTGCCCCCTGCGCATTAGTCAGAAAAAAGCTCAAGTAAATGGTCTTAAACATCGGGTAGAACAAAAAGACACCAAATAAAAGAAGTGAAGGCAATAAGAACAGCATTCCTTTTAAGAAACTCTTCAACCGGTTTTGCTTTTTTACTCGTTCTGCTTGAAAAATATAAGTTTCATTCGTTTCGAGTGTCGGGTAGGTCATACTCATACGGTTACAACCTCTTGTCTCTTTTCTAGTTCCGCAGATTTGATTAATTTTCCTGAATCGGCATCAAAGAATAAAAGGAATTCCGGCAGAAGCTGTACAGGTACATTCTGTCCAAAATTAATTGACCATTGTCCAGGCCATTTTGCCGTCCACACCTCAGAACCGACATCAAAGGCAATCGAGGTTTCATTTCCTAACTGCTCAACATTGACTGCCTCTAGATAGTAGATGTTCTCTTTTTTCGATAGAGCAGGTGTCAGATGTTCTGCACGAATGCCGACTTTTAAATTCCGATTCCTGGGAATACCCAGGAAAACAGAAGGGTCTACTGGAATATGTATCTGGTTTTCTATTATTAGACGTTTGCCATTTTCAGAGAAAACAGAGTTCCCTATATTCATTTTTGGGGAACCGATAAAAGAAGCGACGAATAAGTTTGCAGGTTCATTATAGAGTGTAATAGGTTTGCCTACTTGCTGAATCTGACCATCATCTAGCACCATGATCCGATCACCCATTGTCATCGCTTCCACTTGATCATGAGTCACATAAATCATCGTCAATCCTAGCCTTTTTTGCAGCCTGCGGATTTCTACCCGCATATTAGCCCGAAGCTTCGCATCTAAATTTGACAACGGCTCATCCATTAAACAAAGCGGTGCATGACTGACAACCGAACGGCCAAGTGCAACCCGTTGTCTCTGCCCGCCCGAAAGTTCTCGTGGCTTCCGATTCAATAGCTCAGTAAGTCCCAACATTTCTGCAGCTTCTTTAAGTCTTCTCTGCTGTTCTTGTTTATCTACTTTCCGGCCTTTTAGGCCAAAGAGAATATTCTCTTTAACCGTTAAATGCGGATATAAGGCATAATTTTGGAAGACCATTGATAAATTCCGATCTTTCGGAGGAAGATGGTTCACGGTCTGACCGTTTATTTTCAAGAAACCTCCCGAAATATCCTCAAGTCCAGCAATCATTCTAAGCAATGTGCTCTTTCCTGAACCAGAAGGACCAACAAGAACAAAAAATTCTCCTTCTTCAATCGATAGATTAATTCCATTCAATACATCTTTTTGCTTATCGTATGATTTAGAAATATTGATCAGTTCTATCTGACTCATACTCGCCCCCTCCTTTCTAAATACAGGATTATTAAAGCATAGTTTTTTTCAAAAAACCCACATTTTACAGATTACTTACAGTTAATTTACATTCAATTTATGATGCAATAACTTTAATCGAAAAAATTAACATAGGTATTACATATTTAAGGAACGAACCGTCCATTACTTAAAAAACAAAAAACGTTCCTTACAAAGCGTAAGAAACGTTGATTTTACTGCACTTCTAACTTTCAATATTATATATATTATCCAATTTATCATCGATAGTGTTGATCAATAATCAATCATTAAGCTAGATGAAGTTATTATGAATAAAAAATGTTACAACCAAATAATGGCAAGGTTTTTCTATGGATTCTTTTAGCTTTGTCCCTTATGAGTCTTTTAATTATCAATAATATAAAACATTTACTTTATTACATTTGATACATTTTTCATAATACTGATTCCTTTTACAAAAATGATGATCACAGTTTCGCTGAATCTCTTTTAAATGTTTCTCTAAAGAAGCAAGGTGAGTTTTGAATTGTTTAATTTCCTCTTCAAGTTTTTCGATATTCGCCCTAATCACCTCCTAAGAAAGTTATTATATATTTTACCACCAGTCTGCTTAAACTCTTCGGCCTTTTCCTTCAAACCTATTTCAATTGCTTCCTTCGTATCAAGATTGCCTTCTATAGCATAATTACGAATATCTTGAGAAATTCTCATACTACAAAATTTAGGTCCACACATTGAACAGAAATGTGCCGTTTTTGCACCTTCAGCTGGTAAAGTTTCATCATGATATTCTATTGCGCGTTCAGGGTCTAAAGACAAATTAAACTGATCCCTCCAACGGAATTCAAAGCGAGCTTTTGATAAGGCATCATCTCTCATGCGTGCTCCAGGATGTCCTTTTGCTAAATCAGCAGCATGTGCAGCAATTTTATAAGTTACAACCCCTACACGAACATCATCTCTATTTGGTAAACCTAAATGTTCTTTTGGCGTTACATAACAAAGCATTGCTGTCCCATACCAACCAATCATTGCAGCTCCAATAGCCGATGTAATATGATCATAACCAGGGGCTATGTCAGTTGTTAGGGGGCCAAGTGTATAGAAGGGGGCCTCCTGACAGACTTCTAGCTGTTTGTCGATGTTATCTTTAATCAGGTGCATTGGTACATGTCCTGGTCCTTCAACCATAACCTGGACATCATGCTTCCAAGCAATTTTTGTTAACTCTCCAAGTGTTTCTAATTCAGCAAACTGTGCTTCATCATTTGCATCTGCAATGGATCCAGGACGCAATCCATCCCCTAAAGAAAATGCAATATCATACGATTTCATAATTTCACAGATTTCTTCAAAGTGAGTATATAAAAAGCTTTCTTTATGATGGTACAAGCACCATTGAGCCATGATAGATCCGCCGCGAGAGACAATACCTGTTACACGTTTTGCTGTTAACGGAACATATCGTAAAAGTACCCCGGCATGAATTGTGAAATAATCAACGCCTTGCTCCGCTTGTTCAATTAAGGTATCCCGGTAAATTTCCCAGGTAAGATCTTCAGCAATGCCATTTACTTTTTCAAGTGCCTGATAAATTGGGACGGTGCCTACAGGAACAGCTGAGTTACGAATGATCCATTCTCTTGTTGTATGGATGTTTTTCCCTGTAGATAAATCCATAATAGTATCAGCACCCCAACGTGTTGCCCAGGTCATTTTTTCAACCTCTTCTTCAATAGAAGATGAAACGGCAGAGTTGCCAATATTGGCATTAATTTTTACGTGAAAGTTACGGCCTATTATCATAGGCTCTGCTTCTGGATGGTTGATATTAGATGGGATAATTGCTCTCCCCTTCGCTACTTCGTCACGTACGAGTTCAGGTTTCAGATTTTCTCTAATTGCAATGAATTCCATTTCAGGTGTGATTATCCCTTTTTTGGCATAATGAAGTTGTGTGACATTATTCCCTTTTTTGGCTCGTAATGGTTTCCTCTTTAAACCAAGAAACACCTTATAATTGGTACGAGGATCGTTTTTATCTTTATAACCATTATCTTCGGGTTTGATTTCACGACTATCATAATACTCAACATCGCCTCGTTCTTGAATCCATGAACTTCGAAGGGCAGGAAGACCTTTTGTAATATCAACGGAATACTCAGGATCTGTATATGGTCCACTAGTGTCATACACACGTACAGGAGGATTTTTCGCCTCTCCAAACGTACCAGTTGTCGGGCTTAACTCGATTTCACGCATTGGCACTTTAATGTCAGGTCTAGATCCCGTTACATATACTTTTTTGCTTCCCGGAAAATTAGACATGATGGAAATGCTTTTTTCATTTAATGAATTTGTTGACATTGACATAAATAATCTCTCCTTTTTGGATATAAAGGACAAGAAATAGAACACAACAAGTGGAGATCTTATAAAACAACTTATGAAATACAAAAAAAAGCCGGTATCCAACAAATGGTTGGACCCGGCTAAAATGTATGCAGAAGTAGTATTGCTACAATGACTATTCTAACTTCCCCACGCTGGTATGAACCAGATCAGGTCCCAAGAGTCAAGAAACTTCAACGTGTTCCTTTCTCAGCCCAACTTATTGGACTCCCCTAGTTATTTCTATTCAATTCGATCTTAGTATACAGGTAATTCTACTAAAAGAAAAGGAAAATTTTGAAAATGAAAATAAGGGGATGAGACTGCGCATGACGAATATTTATCTGAATTAAACACCTATAAATATCCATTCTTTAAAGGTTATGCTTCCAAGATATAGTATCATATTTTGACTGACATGATAAAAAATAATTTGACATTTCTTACAAAGGTGCTAACATAATCGATGTAAAATCATAATAAAAAAATAAAATTTGAAGTTTATCCGCTAGAGGTGCCTTTTTTAAAAGGCTGAGATTGAAGTTTTACTTCGGGACTCTATGAACCTGATCTGGATCATACCAGCGTAGGGAAGTGGGACTGTGATTTTTGATGAATTTTTTTATTTTCAAATTTCAAACCACTTTCTTAATTTGAGGAAGTGGTTTTTTGTTTTTACTTTTAGCGGAAATCTTCTGAAGGGAGTGCCTTGTATTTTCAAAGATAAAGAGTTGCATATCATATCCAATGGGAAGATGCCGATTGAAAATTTCAGAGAAATAATGATGGATATCCACCCCTATGTAACAGCCATTCATTTACGGGAAAAACAAAAAACAGCAAAAGAACTATTTCATGAAGTCCAACTTTTAACTTCTGCAAATATCCCACGAACAAAGATTATGATTAATGATCGCTTGGATGTTGCATTAGTTGCAAAGGCCAGAGGAGTCCAATTAGCCTTCCACAGTTTAGAACCAGCAAGTGTGAAAGAAAATTTCCCTCTACTCCGGGTTGGACGATCCATTCATTCCTACGAAGAAGCGGTAGATGCAAAAATAAATGGGGCAGATTATGTGATTTACGGTCACATATTCTCAACACAATCAAAACTAGGGATGTCTCCTAAAGGATTAGAAGAACTTTCTAGGCTTACAAAACTAGACATTCCGGTAATTGCAATTGGAGGTATTACACCAGAGAATACAGCAGAGGTACTTCGTGCAGGTGCATCAGGGATTGCGGTTATGTCGGGTATTTTAGATGCAAGCGATCCATTGGCAGCTGTTAAGTCTTACATATATGAATTAAAAGATGGGGATGGAAAAAGTGAAAAATATATTTGATGTGGTCATACTTGGTGGAGGAATTATCGGGTCTTCCATTGCTTATCATCTTTCAAAAATGGGAAGAAAAGTTGTCATCATTGAGAAAGAGCAATTAGCTTGCCAAGCTTCAAGCGCTGCTGCAGGAATGCTGGCTACACAAGCAGAAATGGAACAAGATGGTCCGTTACTCCAGTTAGCCCTAAAAAGCCAAGCAATGTTTCATCTTCTCTCAAGTGAATTATTGGAATATACAGGAATGGATATTGAGTTTGTAAATAAAGGAATGCTGAAAGTTGCGGAAACAGAGGAAATTGCATCCGATTTAAAAAAACAGGTTACCTATCAAAGAAATTGGGATCCTGCAATTACATGGCTTGATTTTAAGGAATTGCATGAAATGGAAGTATCCCTATCCCCAAGCATAGCAGGAGCGATGTTTCTGCCTAACGATGGCCATGTACATTCGGAAAAGTTATCGAAAGCATTCACACAAGCAGCAGTCTATTTTGGAGCCGAGATCCGTGAACATACGGAAGCCATTTCATTTATTTATGAAAATGATCAGGTTAATGGGGTTAAAACAACTAAAGGGGTTATACACAGCAATCAGATTGTCATTGCCGCCGGGGCATGGTCCGCTCAATTAATGCAAGAATCCGGATTCAAAATAAATATGTATCCAATTAAAGGAGAATGCTTTTCTGTCAAACCTAATAAGACATTGATCAATACAACAATTTTTTCCGACAAGCGTTGTTACTTAGTACCAAAGCAGAATGGGGAAATCTATATTGGCGCTACCATGATTGAACATACTTTTGATCAAACAGTAACACCTTTAGGGATTGCAAGTTTAATCCAAAGAGCCACACAACTTATTCCCGAATTAAATGAGGCCTCATGGGAGCGCGTGTGGTCTGGAATCCGACCGCAGACAGCAGATGGTATGCCATACATTGGCGAACATCCAAATTGGAAGGGATTATATGTTGCAGCAGGGCATTTTCGAAATGGAATTCTATTAAGCCCAATTACAGGGAAATTAGTAGCTGAGCTTTTAACAGGTACATTACTAGATCAAACGCTTCTCTCAGCATTTCATTTAGAAAGACATCAAGAAACCATTGTGTAGGAGGTATTGTAATGGAAGTTGTCTTAAACGGTCGGTTAATCCAATTACCGGAAAATGTTGTATATATTGCAGATGTTCTCAAGTATTATGACATTCAAGATAAAATCGTAATCGTGGAAGTAAATGGGGTAATAATACCGAAACTAGAACACCAGAATACGAGAGTATCAGATAAAGATCAAATAGAAATAGTCCACTTTGTAGGAGGCGGTTGATATGTTAAAAATTGGTCCATTATCCTTTCAATCTCGTTTATTATTAGGAACGGGAAAGTATCTAAACTTTGAACTCCAAAAAAAAGCGTTGGAAGTATCTGAAGCGGAGATCCTTACATTTGCAGTTAGACGAATGAATATTTTTGAAGCGAGTCAGCCCAATTTATTAGAACAGCTAGACACCAACAAATATACACTTTTACCTAATACAGCAGGAGCAAAAACTGCTGTAGAGGCTATCAGAATAGCAAAATTAGCGAAAGCATCAGGCCTGTGCGATATGATTAAAGTGGAAGTAATTGGATGTGACCGAACATTACTTCCTGATCCAATTGAAACCTTAAAGGCAACAGAGGAATTAATAAAGGAAGGATTTATTGTCCTTCCATATACCTCAGATGATGTGATTTTAGCTAGGAGGCTTCAAGAAGTTGGCTGTCATGCGGTCATGCCAGGGGCCTCACCTATAGGATCCGGTCAAGGTATCATCAATCCATTAAACCTTAGTTTCATCATTGAACAAGCCCAGGTGCCTGTTATTGTAGATGCTGGTATAGGAACACCTTCCGATGCTGCGTTGGCAATGGAAATGGGCGCCGATGGCGTATTATTAAATACAGCAGTGTCAGGGGCTACAGATCCGGTAAAAATGGCTAAAGCTATGAAGCTGGCGATTGAAGCAGGCCGCTTAGGTTTTGAAGCAGGCAGAATCGAAAAAAGAAAATATGCAACTGCAAGCAGTCCACAGGAAGGAATGAGTATTGGGTGAATCAGAGGTACTCACGACAAGAGCTATTTTCACCGATTGGAAAAGATGGGCAGCAACAGATTTCCGATAAGCATGTACTCATCATAGGAGCAGGAGCTCTCGGTACAAGTAGTTCTGAAGCATTGGTCCGTGCTGGAATTGGCAAACTAACTATTGTTGACCGTGATTACGTGGAATGGAGTAATTTACAGCGGCAACAATTATATACAGAAGAAGATGCCAAATCACGAATTCCAAAGGCCATTGCAGCCCAAAAACGCTTATCATCAGTTAACTCAACTGTTGAAATTCAGGCAATTATTGCGGATGCTTCAGCCCGAGAACTTGAAGAATGGGCTAAGAACGTGGATCTTATCATTGATGCAACCGATAATTTTGAAACAAGAATGATCATAAATGATATATCACAAAAGATGGGTGTTCCATGGATTTATGGGGCTTGCGTTGGAAGCTATGGCATTACCTGCACATTTATTCCTGAAAAAACACCTTGTCTTTCTTGTTTACTTGAAACCGTTCCAATAGGTGGATTAACTTGTAACACAGCAGGAATAATTAGTCCCGCTGTTCAAATGGTTGTAGCATATCAAATAAGTGAAGCATTGAAAATCTTAGTCGGCGATTTCGGTTCAATCCGAAATAAACTTATTTCATTTGATTTATGGAAAAATCAATATAGTACTATACAGGTAGATAAGCTAAAAAGAGAGGATTGCCCTTCGTGTGGAAATAACCGTTCCTACCCTTATTTATTATTTGAAAATCAAACGAAGACAGCAGTCCTTTGTGGAAGAGATTCTGTTCAGATTCGGCCCTCTTTTCTAACAGTGCGTGATTTGCCTGCTTTAGAAAAACTATTGGCTAAAAAAAGAGGAACAATCCAGCGAAATCCTTATCTTTTATCCTATACAGCAGATCCTTACCGATTAGTTTTTTTTAAGGATGGAAGAGTACTGGTTCATGGAACAAAAGATATCTCCGAAGCAAAGGCACTATACAATCAATACTTGGGCTAAAATGTTAGTACTAAACTAATTAAAAGGATAGTGTGCCTGACCCGATATTTTAAAGTTTTTAACGTATCTCGGGTCAGGCACCATGCATGCCGCCATTTTTTACTACAGCAAGACAATTAAGAGAAGGTGCCTGTCACTCCCTGAAGAATCTTGATTCACAAGATAGATTCCTTACAAATATAAAAGGAGTTCCTCGATAGTTCACAGAACTATCGAGAAGTTCGTTTTCTAATGAATAGTATCCTTGAAATGCGCAGCAATTGAGATAATTATTATTAACAAAAAAATAAAAAACACCCATAAACGCTGAGTTAACAACGTTTGTGGGTGTTTTACTTTCATTAAAACGGACGTAAATAGTTCTCATGATACCGGTGGTCGGGGTCGAACCGACACTCCAGAAGGAACACGATTTTGAGTCGTGCTACGAAAAACATACGTTAATTATTCCGTTCAAACGCCGTCATCATTGGCGTTAGATCGTTTCGGCAAATCAATCGCCATAAATAGGCGAATACGACCGTGTCAGATTAACGCAATTATATCATGTATCGCTAATCTTCGACAACCCTCACGTCAACCACGTCCGCCATGCTCACACGCTCTATCAATCCGTTTGCTAGTTTTACGCGAAACTGTTGCGCAATCATATCAACGTACTTCACCCACCCGTTTACTTTCGAAAATCTTCCCGCAGTCCACACCGTAAATTCCACCGGCAAGTTGAACTCCATGGCGAAATCGACGCGC
>NZ_LT904903.1:0-62500 GCF_900199725.1 Cytobacillus massiliigabonensis
CCGTTCCCATCCCGAACACGGAAGTTAAGCTTCTCAGCGCCGATGGTAGTTAGGGGCTGTCCCCTTGTGAGAGTAGGACGTCGCTAGGCAAATGAAAAGAGTACCTTTATTGGTGCTCTTTTTTGTGTTTCAAATTCCTATCAACATTTCAATCATAGGTTTGAGAAATAAAAAATGGGGGAAAATTATAATACTTGTTCATTGCAACGTAATATATACTTATGTATAATTAAAGTCAAATATAGTCAAAGTCAGATTGGGGGGAGGAATAATGAGAAATATTTCAGATATCATTGAGAATTACTTGAAGCAGGTCTTGGAAATGAGCGAGAGAGAACTGGTTGAGATAAAACGCAGTGAAATTGCTGATAAATTCCAATGTGTACCATCCCAGATAAATTATGTCATCAATACTAGATTTACAATTGAAAAAGGTTATGTCGTCGAAAGCAAGAGAGGCGGCGGTGGATATATACGAATAATGAAAGTTCAATCTTATGATCATGCTCATGTAATTGAACAAATATTGTCCTTAATTCAAGGCCGGTTATCACAGAATAGTGCGGAAGATGTAATATTTCGTCTTGTAGAGGAGGAGATTATTACCAAGAGAGAGGCGAAAATCATGCTCAGTGTTATTGACCGATCTGTATTATATATTGATCTCCCTTATAGAGATGAACTCCGTGCAAGAATGTTAAGAGCTATGTTAACGACTTTAAAATATAAATAAACAGCGAGCTGGAGAGGTGAAAACATGATATGCCAGGAATGTAATCAAAGACCTGCAACGCTGCACTTTACAAAAATAGTTAATGCTGAAAAAGCCGAGTATCATTTATGCGAGAAATGTGCGCAGGAAAAAGGTGATATGTTTATGCTTAGTGGGGCAACGGGTTTTTCAATTAATAATTTATTAGCTGGCTTATTGAATATGGATCCTGCAGTCCAAAAAAAAGAAAAAGATACTTTCCAAGAGGAAAATGTTTTGCAATGTGATCAATGTTCTATGACTTTTCAACAATTTATAAAAATAGGAAGGTTTGGGTGTGCCCATTGTTACAAAGCTTTTGAGGAACAGCTTAAGCCAATACTTAGAAGATTGCATAGCGGAAACTCTTCTCATAACGGGAAGATTCCTACAAGAATCGGCGGAAGTCTGCATTTGAAAAAGAATATTGAGGAATTAAAATATCAGCTAAAAGAATCTATTTCCAAGGAAGAGTTTGAAAAGGCGGCGGAATTAAGAGATGAGATTCGATTGCTGGAAGTCCAATTAAATACAAATCTTGAGGGAGGGAAATAGCTTGTCCTTAGAACGTTTTATTAATCAAGCTGTCAGTTCCTGGATGAGTGCTGAAGGTCCGGACTCAGACATCATCTTAAGCTCAAGAATTAGATTAGCCCGTAATATAAATCAGTTTAAATTTCCTATCCTTTTTTCGAATGACGAGGCTAAGTCGGTCATTCATAATATAAAAGGAAGAGTGGATGACTCTTCTTTTACGAAGCTTGGAAAAATGGAGCTATTGATAATGGATGAACTTCAGCCGCTCCAAAAAAGAGTACTCATGGAAAAACATTTGATTAGTCCTTATTTAGCAGAGAATTCATCTTTTGGTGCTTGTTTGCTCTCTGAAAATGAAGAATTGAGTATTATGATTAATGAAGAGGATCATATCCGAATCCAATGCTTATTCCCAGGCTTTCAACTTTCAGAGGCTTTGGAAATGGCTAATGAGATTGATGATTGGCTTGAGGAGAAGGTTGATTACGCTTTTGATGAAAATATTGGTTATTTAACTAGCTGTCCGACGAATGTAGGGACTGGGTTAAGAGCTTCGGTTATGATGCACTTGCCGGGACTTGTTTTGACTCAGCAAATCAATCGAATAATACCTGCAATTAATCAATTGGGATTAGTTGTTAGAGGCATCTATGGAGAAGGCAGTGAAGCTTTGGGGAATATCTTCCAAGTGTCGAATCAGTTGACACTAGGGAAATCAGAAATGGATATAGTTGAGGATTTAAAGAGTGTAGTGAGTCAGCTCATTTCACAGGAAAGATCGTCAAGGGAAGCATTAGTGAAAACTTCAAACATACAATTAGAAGACAGAGTGTTCCGCTCTTTTGGGATATTATCCAATTCAAGAATCATTGAATCGAAGGAAGCGGCAAGGTGCTTATCGGATGTTCGTTTAGGTATTGATATGGGGTACTTAAACGATATTTCTAAAAATATTTTAAATGAGCTAATGATACTAACGCAGCCTGGATTTCTTCAACAATATGCTGGGGGACCATTAAGACCTCATGAACGGGATATCCTTAGAGCTACATTAATAAGGGAAAGATTACAAATGGAGAATCAATAGATAGGAGGATGCTGATATGATGTTCGGACGTTTTACAGAAAGAGCCCAAAAAGTTTTAGCTTTAGCGCAGGAGGAAGCTATTCGATTAGGTCATAATAATATTGGAACAGAGCATATTCTTCTAGGTCTTGTACGTGAAGGGGATGGTATTGCAGCTAAAGCCCTTTATGCACTTGGACTTGGTTCAGATAAAATTCAAAATGAAGTAGAAAATCTAATTGGCAGAGGACAGGATACAACTCAAACACCACATTATACACCGAGAGCCAAAAAAGTGATTGAACTTTCAATGGATGAAGCAAGGAAATTAGGTCACTCCTATGTGGGAACAGAGCATATTCTCCTAGGACTAATTCGTGAAGGTGAGGGTGTAGCAGCAAGAGTGCTTAATAATCTTGGGGTCAGCCTTAATAAAGCTCGCCAGCAAGTACTGCAGCTATTAGGAAGCAATGAATCTGGCAGCCATCAGGGCGGCTCATCTGCCAACGCTAATACACCTACGCTTGACGGGTTGGCAAGAGATTTAACAGCGATTGCGAAAGAAGGAAGTCTTGATCCTGTGATTGGACGCAGCAAAGAGATTCAGCGGGTAATAGAAGTGCTGAGCCGCAGGACAAAGAATAATCCGGTCTTAATTGGTGAGCCTGGTGTTGGAAAGACAGCAATTGCAGAAGGGCTTGCACAGCAAATAATTAATAATGAAGTCCCAGAGACTCTTCGAGATAAAAGAGTAATGACTCTCGATATGGGAACGGTTGTTGCTGGTACAAAATACCGGGGTGAATTTGAAGATCGTTTGAAAAAGGTAATGGATGAAATTAGGCAGGCAGGAAATATTATCTTATTCATTGACGAGCTGCACACATTAATTGGTGCAGGGGGGGCAGAGGGAGCGATTGATGCTTCTAATATCCTGAAGCCATCTCTTGCACGTGGTGAACTGCAATGTATTGGGGCAACAACACTTGATGAATATCGTAAATATATTGAAAAAGATGCAGCATTGGAAAGACGCTTCCAGCCAATTACGGTTGATGAGCCAACAGCAGATGAGTCTGTACAAATTTTACAGGGATTGAGAGACCGTTATGAAGCCCATCATCGTGTAACAATAACTGATGCAGCGATTGATGCAGCTGTGAAGCTTTCAGATCGCTATATTTCAGATCGATTCTTGCCTGATAAGGCAATTGATCTTATCGATGAAGCGGGATCGAAAGTGCGACTTCGTTCTTATACGACACCGCCTAATTTAAAGGAGCTTGAAGTAAAGCTAGAGGATGTTCGAAAAGAGAAGGATGCTGCCGTGCAAAGCCAGGAATTTGAAAAAGCAGCATCATTAAGAGATACGGAGCAGCGGCTTCGTGAACAGCTTGAGGAAACAAAGAAATCGTGGAAAGAAAAACAAGGTAAAGAGAACAGTGAAGTCACTGTTGAGGATATTGCTAGTGTTGTATCCAGCTGGACGGGTATCCCAGTATCAAAACTGGCAGAAACGGAAACACAAAAGCTTCTAAATTTAGAAGAGATCCTTCATTCGAGATTGATTGGTCAAGAAGAAGCGGTAAAAGCAATTTCTAAAGCGGTACGCCGTGCGCGTGCAGGATTGAAAGACCCAAAACGTCCAATTGGCTCATTTGTATTCCTTGGACCAACTGGGGTCGGGAAAACAGAGCTTGCACGTGCGTTAGCCGAGGCAATGTTTGGCGATGAAGATGCAATGATCCGCATTGATATGTCTGAGTATATGGAGAAGCACTCTACTTCAAGATTAGTAGGGTCTCCTCCAGGATATGTAGGGTATGAAGAAGGCGGACAGTTAACTGAAAAGGTTCGAAGAAAACCATATTCTGTTGTTCTATTAGATGAAATTGAAAAGGCACATCCAGATGTTTTCAACATTCTTTTACAAGTATTAGAGGATGGCCGTTTAACTGATTCAAAAGGAAGAACTGTCGATTTCCGCAATACGGTATTAATTATGACATCGAATGTTGGAGCTGAAGCATTAAAACGCAACAAATATGTCGGGTTCAACATTCAAGATGGGGAACAGGATTACAAGGATATGAAATCAAAGGTAATGGAGGAACTGAAAAAGGCGTTCCGCCCAGAGTTCCTGAACCGTATTGATGAAATCATCGTCTTCCATGCTTTAGAGAGAAAGCATCTGAAGGAAATCGTTACATTAATGTCTGATCAATTGACTAAACGGTTAAAAGAGCAGGATATCGATATCGAATTAACTGATAATGCGAAGGAGAAAATATCTGTCGAAGGCTATGATCCTGAATATGGGGCAAGACCGCTTCGCAGAGCGATTCAAAAACATATCGAGGACCGATTATCGGAAGAGCTGCTAAAAGGAACGGTATTAACTGGCCAAAAGGTTGTTATTGATGTCCGTGATGGGGAGTTTGTTGTAGAAACAGGATCGAATATTACGGCTACTTTACAAAAATAATGAGTGAAATAAAAAGAAGAAGGTGCACGTGGAAAATCGTGTACCTTCTTTGTAATTACAAAGTGTGCAGCAGCGTATACTATAATTCTGGGTACATTTCCAATGAAGAATTAGAACATAAAGGTAAATGATAATTAAGAGAGGGAGAATAAAGGTATGGCCAAAAGAAAAACAAAGTTTATGTGCCAGGAATGCGGCTATGAATCACCTAAGTGGATGGGGAAATGTCCTGGCTGTGGTGAATGGAATAAAATGGTTGAAGAGGTAGAGAAAGCATCAACCTCGAGAAGAGGGGCATTTGCCCATTCTGAAGGATCTGCTGTTCTCTCAAAAGCGACACCGATAACCTCTATTGAGACAGTAAGTGAACCAAGAATATATACTGATTTAAATGAACTGAATCGTGTGCTTGGCGGAGGAGTAGTAAGAGGTTCTCTTGTACTGATCGGAGGGGATCCTGGAATCGGAAAATCTACACTTCTATTACAGGTTTCATCTCAATTAGCAAGTAAAAATCACTCTGTTTTGTATATATCTGGGGAAGAATCGATGCGTCAAACAAAATTAAGAGCGGACCGTTTAGGGGTTTCTTCAGATAATTTATTAGTTTACTCGGAGACAAGTCTTGAGGAAATCAGCAGGACAATTGATCATGTAAATCCAAGCTTTGTGATCATTGATTCGATTCAAACAATCTTTCATCCCGAGGTTACCTCAGCCCCTGGGAGTGTTTCTCAAGTAAGGGAGTGTACGGCTGAGTTAATGAGAATTGGGAAGACAAAAGGAATTGCCATTTTCATAGTCGGGCATGTTACAAAGGAAGGCTCTATAGCTGGACCGAGATTATTAGAGCATATGGTAGATACAGTGCTATATTTTGAAGGCGAGCGCCACCATACATATCGTATTTTACGAGCGGTAAAGAACAGATTCGGATCTACAAATGAAATGGGTATTTTCGAAATGAAGGAATTTGGGCTGGAAGAGGTAGAAAATCCGTCAGAGATTTTCCTGGAGGAAAGATCCCAAGGTGCAGCTGGATCAACCGTTGTTGCATCGATGGAAGGAACACGTCCTGTTTTAGTGGAAATACAGGCGCTTATTTCCCCAACTAGCTTTGGGAATCCAAGAAGAATGGCTACGGGGATTGATCATAACCGCGTACCATTGCTAATGGCAGTACTAGAAAAAAGGGTTGGGATGCTTCTGCAGAATCAAGATGCCTATTTAAAGGTAGCTGGTGGAGTGAAGCTAGATGAGCCTGCTATCGATTTAGCCATTGCTGTCAGTATTGCATCTAGTTTCCGTGATAAGCCAACTAGACCTACGGATTGTATTATTGGAGAAGTTGGATTAACTGGTGAAGTTAGAAGAGTGTCGAGAATAGAGCAGAGGGTACAAGAGGCGGCAAAGCTTGGTTTTGAAAGAGTAATTCTACCGTCTAATAATCTTGGCGGCTGGAAGGGGCCAAAGGGAGTAGAACTTATTGGGGTAGGTTCAGTTAGTGAGGCATTAAAAGCGACATTAGGAGGATAAAGGATGGACATGAAAAAGCTTGGTGAAAAAACGATGAGTGAAATCCTTCAGTTTATGGCTCCGGGGACGCCGATAAGAGAAGGAATTGATAATGTCCTTCGTGCAAACACAGGAGGATTAATTGTTCTAGGGAATAAAGAAAAAATGACAAATATCGTTGATGGAGGATTTCAAATAAATTCTCCATTTTCGCCAAGCTATTTGTACGAGTTAGCTAAAATGGATGGGGCAATTGTTCTGAATGAGGAAGGGAATAAGATATTAATTGCAAATGCTCAGCTTGCACCCGATCCTAGCATCTCTTCAACTGAAACTGGGATGCGTCATCGGACTGCTGAAAGGGTAGCGAAACAAACAGGATCCCTTGTGATCGCTATTTCCCAGCGCAGAAACGTTATTACTCTTTATAAAGGACATTTTCGTTATGCATTAAGGGATATCGCGGTGATTTTGTCAAAAGCTAATGTTGCTCTCCAAACGCTAGAAAAATATAAAGTTGTATTAGAACAGAATATTGCTAATTTAAGTGTACTGGAGTTTGAAGAGCTGGTTACTTATTGTGATATCATCAATGTATTTCACAGTATTGAAATGGTATTGAGAATAAAGACCGAATTGCTTGCTTATTTAAATGAACTGGGGATCGAAGGAAGACTGATCCGTTTACAGATGAATGAGATTTTGCTGGATATTGAAAGAGAAGCCGAATTAATTATTAAGGACTATGCCCATTCTAAGGATGTACATACGGGTGAACTATTTGATAAATTGCAGGAATTATCTACTGGAAAAATCCTAGAGGATACCGTTATTTTGAAATTACTAGGATATAACGGGTATATTCATACGGACGAATATAAATGCCCAAGAGGCTATCGTATGCTTTCAAAAGTCCCGCGGCTGCCACCGGTTATTATTGAGAATTTAATTGTTCATTTTAGTGATTTGCCTGCGATTGTAGCTGCCTCTGTAGAGGAATTAGACGAAGTAGAGGGAATCGGTGAGGTGAGGGCGAGGAAAATTAAAGAAGGATTAAAATTAATAAAAAATCAGCTTTTTGCAGATCGGCAGTTATAAAGTGACTATTGAACTATAATATTCAGTATGATACAATGTCTGTTTGTTTTATTTGACACTAGATTGCGAATGGTGCTACCCTTAGGCTGTGGCATTGTCTAATTCGCTTATTTTATTTTAATATAATTTTATTTCTCGAGGAAATTTCCTTTTTCTTTAGGTTTCAATTTTTGGAATTTGTTAATAATGATTAAAAGGAGGTGAAGGAATGTTAAAACGTATTGTTCAAGCATGCTTCCTTATTATTGGGGTAACGCTTGGGATATTTTTGATTCCTGATTTATTAAGACTACTATCACTTGATAACATTACCATGTTAAATAATCCTTATATGTCCGCGGTGTTAGGTGCAATTATTTTTTATCTTATTTCTTTTTGGGCGGTTGATTATGTTGTTAACTTTGTAAAATGGGTAGAGGAATCGCTTGTACGGGTACCGATAACCGATATTATTTTTGGAAGCATCGGTTTAGTATTTGGGTTGATTGTTGCCTTTTTGATTGGCTATGCATTAAATGCTATTGAGGTTCCTATTTTAAATACGGTTGCACCAATTGTGCTAACACTAATATTTGGCTATTTAGGGTTTCAGGTTGGCTTTAAAAAACGTGATGAGCTTCTTAATTTATTTTCTAATAAAAAGAAAAAAGCAAGTGAAGAGGAGCCGGAGGCAGCTGCTAAAAACATATTAAAAATATTGGACACAAGTGTCATTATTGATGGCAGAATTGCGGATATTTGCCAGACTGGTTTTTTAGAGGGAACAATTGTTATCCCGCAGTTTGTTCTTGAAGAATTGCAGCATATTGCCGATTCATCTGATGTGTTAAAGCGTAATAGAGGACGAAGAGGGCTAGACATTTTGAATCGAATTCAAAAAGAACTTGCCATAAAAGTAGAAATTTATGAAGGGGACTTTGAAGAGATTCAGGAAGTAGACAGTAAGCTTGTCAAACTAGCAAAAATTACAAATGGTGTGGTCGTAACGAATGATTTTAATTTAAATAAAGTTTGTGAGTTTCAAGGGGTTGCCGTCTTAAATATTAATGATCTGGCTAATGCTGTAAAGCCTGTTGTTCTTCCAGGAGAAGAAATGAAAGTTCAAGTCATTAAGGATGGGAAAGAGCAAAATCAGGGAATAGCCTATCTTGATGATGGAACGATGATTGTTGTTGAAGATGGACGTGATTATATTGGCAAGCATATCGATGTTTTAGTAACGAGTGTGCTGCAAACCTCAGCTGGACGGATGATTTTTGCAAAGCCGAAACTTTTAGAAAAAGCATTATAGAGAGATAGGGGATCTTTTTACATGGCTTATCAAGTCATTATTCCTGCAGCCGGTCAAGGAAAGAGAATGGAGGCAGGTAAAAATAAAATTTTGTTAGAGGTTGACGGGATACCTGTCTTCATTCATACGTTAAATGTTTTTCAGAAGGATGAATCATGTAAAGGAATATTTCTTGCGATAAATCCGGAAGAGGAAAAGGCATTAAGAGTGATTCTTGCTGAAAATCATATTACAAAGGCAGTTGCTCTTGTCCCAGGAGGGAAAGAAAGACAGTATAGCATCTACAATGCATTAAAGCATGTAAAACAAGAAGGAATCATATTGGTACATGATGCAGCTCGGCCATTTATTGATAAGGAACTCATCCTTCCTTTAGTTGATGCTGCAAAGAAAAAAGGGGCTGCTATTTTAGCAGTCCCTGTAAAGGATACAATAAAAAAAGCTGCTGGAAATATCGTTTCTGAAACGGTCGAACGTACGAGCTTGTGGGCTGTTCAAACCCCGCAGGCTTTTCGTTTTTCCATTTTGATGGATGCATATAAGAGGGCGGAGCAGGATAATTTTCTTGGAACCGATGATGCAAGTTTAGTAGAGCGCCTCGGCCAGGAAATTGAGATTGTAAAAGGAAATTATGACAATATTAAGCTGACGACGCCAGAGGACCTGTATTTTGCCGAAGCTATTCTCAGAAAAAGACAAAAGCGGCTGTAAAACTATAGATAAAGGAGCAAATCAAATGTTTCGAATTGGACAAGGCTTTGATGTACATCAATTAACAGAGGGACGTCCGCTTATTATTGGCGGTATTGAAATTCCATATGAAAAAGGCTTATTGGGTCATTCAGATGCGGATGTTTTATTGCATACAGTAGCTGATGCGTGTTTAGGTGCAATCGGAGAAGGAGACATCGGCAAGCATTTTCCTGATACAGATCCTGCGTTTAAGGATGCGGACTCAGCAAAATTATTAGAGCACGTATGGAAGCTTGTAAAAGACAAGGGCTATGAGCTTGTCAATGCAGATTGTACAATCATTGCTCAGAAGCCAAAAATGGCTCCCTATATTGAGCAAATGAGAGAGCGGATAGCACAATTATTAGAAACAGATAAAGACAATATTAATGTGAAGGCAACGACAACTGAAAAGCTTGGTTTTGCAGGGAGAGGCGAAGGGATTGCTTCACAGGTAGCTGTGTTATTGCAAAAAAGAAAATAAAATGAAATCTATTTTCAATTGATATAACTCTTTATCACAGAAATTTAGGGTGCTAAAATAGATGAGTAGCTAGAAGACTAATTAGGAGGCAACAGTATTATGTCAAACGATATTCGCGTACGTTATGCCCCGAGTCCAACTGGACATTTACATATCGGTAATGCTCGTACGGCATTATTCAACTATTTATTTGCTCGTAATAAGGGCGGGAAATTCATTATCCGTATTGAAGATACAGATAAGAAGCGCAATATTGAAGGTGGAGAAGAAAGCCAGCTCAAGTATTTGCAGTGGCTTGGCATTGATTGGGATGAAAGCGTTGATAAAGAAGGCGCGTTCGGTCCGTATCGTCAATCTGAACGGAATGATATTTATGAGAAATACTATACTGAGCTTCTTGAAAAAGGACACGCTTATAAATGCTACTGTACGGAAGAGGAAATTGAAGCAGAGCGGGAAGCACAAGTAGAAAAAGGTGAAACACCTGCTTACTCTGGGAAATGCCGCCATTTAACAACAGAGGAACAAGCTAAATTAGAAGCAGAAGGCAGACAGCCAAGCATCCGATTCTTGGTGCCAAAAGGGAAAGTATTTACTTTTAATGATATGGTTAAAGGGAATGTTTCTTTTGAAGCAGATGGAATTGGTGATCATGTCATTGTCAAAAAGGATGGAACACCGACATATAACTTTGCAGTAACGATTGATGATCACTTAATGGAGATTTCTCACGTATTAAGAGGAGATGACCATATCTCCAATACACCGAAGCAATTGATGATATATGAAGCTTTTGGCTGGGAAGCTCCAACATTCGGCCATATGACATTGATTGTGAATGAAAGCCGTAAAAAGCTAAGTAAGCGTGACGAGTCTATTATTCAATTTATTGAGCAGTATGAAGAGCTTGGTTATTTGCCTGAAGCGCTATTTAACTTTATTGCCTTGCTTGGATGGTCGCCATCAGGTGAAGAGGAGCTTTTCACAAAGGACGAGTTTATTACTATCTTTGATGCAGAGCGATTATCTAAATCACCTGCTCTATTTGATAAACAGAAGCTGACATGGATGAACAATCAGTATGTGAAAAAGTTAGATATCGATCGCCTTGTATCGATTGCCTTGCCGCATCTTGTAAAAGCTGGTCTAGTAAGTGAGCAAAGAACAGAAGGAGAAGAACAGTGGGTGCGAGGCTTAATTGCGTTATATCAAGAAAAGCTGAGCTATGGTGCTGAAATTATTGAGTTGACGGAAATTTTCTTTAATGAAGAGCCTGTCATGGATGAAGAGGCGAAAGAAGTTATTGGTGAGGAACAGGTACCCGAGGTGCTTGCTGCTTTCTTAAATGAAATCGAACAGTTAAATGATTTTAAGGCGGAAGAAATTAAAGCTGCAATGAAAGCTGTACAAAAGGCGACTGGTCATAAAGGAAAGAAACTCTTTATGCCGATACGAGTAGCAATCACTGGACAAACACATGGACCAGATCTTCCCCAAGCCATTGAGCTTTTTGGAAAAGAAAAAGTAAAAACAAGATTAATGAGTATTTTGGGTTAACATATTGCTTAAAATGTAATATAGTAATAAGTAATTCAATAAATGAAAGTGTAGAAGAGGAAAAGTAGGGATCATGATGCTTTTTAGAGAGAACCATCACCGGCTGAAAGTGGTTTAAGCCCCTCATTATTCTGAAGTGCCCCTCTGAGTCTTGTTTCGAACCTTTAAGCTGCTTCCGTGTAAGCAAGTGTCAGCTTTTCTAAGTAGAAATGAGCGGAACTCCTTCCGTTAACAGGTTAAAGTTGAGACTGGTAAAGTCTAAACAGAGTGGAACCGCGCATAAAGCGTCTCTGTCCTATGTGGCAGAGACGCTTTTTATTTTACAGATAAAATGTGTAACTTTGGTGTATGGGAATTGTCTAGTGCAAGCAGCCTATCGACTATCAAACTTCGGGTCCTCCTCCAGATAGTGCGGCGATGATCAAGGCACTTACGCATTTCTATTCAGGAAATATAAAATTTCCCGGGAAAATATTATTTAAATAAAACTATTTTTGATGATAATTACTATGATTTTAAAGGAGGGAAGTCAGGATGTTTAAGAGGATGAAGGAAGATATTGAGGTTGTTTTTGAGCAGGATCCAGCAGCAAGAAGTTATTTAGAAGTAATACTAACGTATTCTGGACTTCACGCTATCTGGGCACATCGCATCGCCCACGCTCTCTTCAAAAGAAAGCTGTTCTTCCTAGCGAGGGCGATCTCTCAAGTCAGTCGTTTTTTTACTGGGATAGAAATTCATCCTGGTGCAAGAATAGGCAGGCGGTTTTTCATTGATCATGGCATGGGTGTGGTGATCGGGGAAACGTGTGAAATTGGTGATAATGTCACTGTTTTTCAAGGTGTTACTCTAGGGGGAACTGGAAAGGAAAAGGGCAAACGTCACCCGACTATTAAAGATAATGCCCTTATTGCAACAGGAGCAAAGGTGCTTGGTTCTATAACAATTGGAGAAAATTCAAAAGTAGGGGCCGGTTCTGTTGTCTTACATGAGGTTCCTCCTAATTCAACGGTTGTCGGCATTCCAGGCCGAGTGAAAGTTCAGGATGGGGTGAAAATAAGTAAAGACTTGAATCATTGTGATCTTCCTGATCCAATTGCAGATCGGTTTAAAGAGATGGAAAACGAACTAGCCAATTTAAAAAGTGAACTCGAGAATTTAAGGAAAGAAAGGAGTCAAGTTAATGACCATTCATATTTATAATACGTTAACAAGAAAGAAGGAGCCTTTTATCCCTTTAGAGGAAGGAAAGGTAAAAATGTATGTGTGCGGACCGACCGTTTATAATTATATTCATATAGGAAATGCCCGTCCGCCAATTGTATTTGATACAGTTAGAAGGTATTTTGAATATAGAGGATACGATATTAAATACATTTCCAACTTTACGGATGTTGATGATAAATTAATCAGGGCTGCAAGGGAGCTTGGTGAAGATGTGCCGACGATTGCCGAACGTTTTATCGATGCTTATTTCGAGGACGTTTCCGCACTCGGTTGCAAACGAGCTGATGCACATCCACGAGTAACGGAGAGTATGGATATTATTATTGAGTTTATTGAAACATTAATTGAAAAGGGATATGCTTATGAATCTGAAGGGGATGTGTATTTCCATACCCGTAAATTTGATGGTTATGGCAAGCTATCTCATCAATCAATCGATGAGCTGCGCTCCGGTGCGCGTATTGCTGTAGGTGAGAAAAAGGACGATGCCCTTGATTTTGCTCTTTGGAAAGCAGAGAAAGAAGGAGAGATTTATTGGGATAGTCCATGGGGCAAGGGGAGACCTGGCTGGCATATTGAATGCTCGGCAATGGCAAAGAAATACTTAGGTGAAACTATTGATATTCATGCAGGAGGACAGGATTTGGCCTTCCCTCATCATGAGAATGAGATTGCGCAATCTGAAGCAGTGAATGGGAAGACATTTGCTCGTTACTGGATGCATAATGGATATATCAATATTGATAATGAAAAAATGTCTAAATCGCTAGGTAACTTCGTCCTAGTCCATGACATTATCAAAAATCATGATCCACAGGTTCTTCGATTCTTTATGCTTTCAGTTCACTACAGAAATCCGATTAATTACAGTGAAGAATTATTAGAAAGTACAAAAGCAGCTTTAGAGCGAATTAAAACATCTTACCAGAATTTAAAACATCGCCAAGAAGCAAGTGCTAATCTTACAGACAATAATGAAGAGTGGATGAAAAAGATTGGTGTCTTACACGAAGAATTCATTAAGGCAATGGATGATGACTTTAATACTGCGAATGGGATTTCCGTTCTTTTTGAGCTTTCTAAACTAGCTAATTATTATTTAATGGAAAAAAATACATCAGTTCAAGTAATTGATGCTTTTACAAAGGAATTTGAGGAGCTTTTTCACGTTCTAGGTCTTTCTTTAGAAGTTACGCAAGAAGAATTATTGGATGAGGAAATTGATCAAATGATTGAACAGAGAAATCAGGCAAGGAAGGAACGAAACTTCCAATTAGCCGATGAAATTCGTGAGAAGCTGAAAGAAATGAATATCATCCTAGAAGATACACCTCAAGGGATAAGATGGAAAAGAGGCTAAATAAATGCTTCACTATGATAATAAAATTGATGAAAAACAGCTGAACAGTCTCGCCCTCGCCTATATGGGCGATGCTGTTTTTGAAATATATGTACGCAGACATCTAATTCAAAATGGAAAGGTGCGGCCAAATCAGCTTCATAGGGAAGCAACCCATTATGTGTCAGCAAAAGCACAATCGCAAATTGTTCATCAATTTATCGATTCTGGCTTTCTATCAGAAGAAGAGCTGGCCATTGTTAAAAGAGGAAGAAATGCAAAATCAGGTACAGTTCCAAAAAATACGGATGTCCAAACATACCGTTATAGTACGGCATTCGAATCGCTTATAGGCTATTTATATTTATCTGACCAAAAAGAGCGGCTAGAGGAAATAATTGCTGCAGCTTTTCAAATGGTTGAAGATAAGAAAGGAGGAACAGTGAAATGAACGAGGATATAATTATTGGGAAAAATCCTGTCATTGAAGCGTTGAAATCAGGAAGAGATATTAATAAGATTTTGGTTGCTGAAGGGTCTCAGGGCGGTCAAATGCAGCAGGTGATCGGTTTAGCAAAAGCGTCAAGTGTGTTTGTTCAATTTGTCCCAAAGAAAAAACTGGACCAAATCGCAGAAGGAAATCATCAGGGGGTTATCGCACAAGTTGCAGCCTATCAATATGCTGAAATAGACGATTTGTTTCATGCAGCTGAGAAGAAGAATCAAGCTCCATTCTTTTTATTATTGGATGAAATCGAGGATCCGCATAACTTAGGTTCGATTATGAGGACGGCTGATGCAGTAGGGGCTCATGGAATTATTATTCCCAAAAGAAGGGCTGTCGGTCTAACTGCTACAGTTGCAAAGGCTTCTACAGGAGCAATTGAGCATATTCCTGTTGTCCGTGTAACAAATATGGCAAGGACAATTGATGAACTAAAAGAGAAAGGTGTATGGATTGCTGGTACTGATGCAAAAGGCAGAGAGGATTACCGGCAGTTTGATGGAACATTGCCGTTAGGCTTAGTAATAGGCAGTGAAGGAAAAGGGATGGGGCGCCTAATACGTGATAAATGTGACTTTCTTATCCATTTGCCAATGGCAGGTCATGTGACATCCTTGAATGCATCTGTTGCTGCAGCACTCCTCATGTATGAGGTCTACCGGAAACGACACCCTCTAGAGGGATAAAGATGAACATCCTAATTGTTGATGGATATAATGTGATCGGTGCTTGGCCAGAGCTAAGAGCACTTAAAAACAAGGATTTATCCGCAGCTAGAGATCGCTTAATAGAAAAAATGGCAGAATACCGAGCATATTCTGGTTATAGGGTGATCGTTGTATTTGACGCCCATTTTGTGAAGGGAACAGAAAAGCAGTATAAAAATCATCAAGTAGAAGTAATTTTTACGAGAACAAATGAAACAGCGGATGAACGAATTGAAAAACTGGCTATAAGTCTCAATAATATAAAAACACAAATTCATGTGGCTACTTCAGATTACACAGAACAATGGGCAATCTTTGGACAAGGGGCACTGCGGAAATCATCAAGAGAATTATTGAATGAAATGAACAATATTGAAAATAGAATAGACAAAAAGGTAAAAAAAATACAAGAGGAAAAGCCTTTCTCTAGAATACCGCTTAGCAGCGAGGTATCAGAAATTTTCGAAAAATGGCGCAGAGGAAAGCAATGAGCGGTTGACGCTGGAAAAAAGCCTACTGTATAATATTTCTATCTATGTTTGTACGGTCGGAGGGATCTGTGTGGATACTGACTTAAAGGCAATCGACGAAAGTAATTTAAAGTATTTACAGCTTGAAGACGAAGAATTGGTTGATTTAGTTCATCGTGGAGAAAGTGAAGCATTAGACTATTTAATTCATAAGTATCGTAATTTCGTTCGTGCAAAAGCAAGATCCTATTTTTTGATTGGTGCAGATAAAGAAGATATTGTTCAAGAGGGAATGATTGGATTATATAAGGCGATTCGTGATTTCAAAGAGGACAAGCTCTCCTCATTCAAAGCCTTTGCTGAGCTATGCATTACGAGGCAAATTATCACAGCAATCAAAACAGCGACCCGTCAAAAACATATCCCATTGAACTCCTATGTATCTTTGGATAAGCCGATTTATGATGAAGAATCGGACCGGACGTTAATGGATGTCATTTCAGGAGCGAAGGTAATGGACCCTGAAGAACTAATTATTAATCAGGAGGAATTCGATCATATTGAAGTGAAAATGGCGGAGCTTCTGAGCGATTTGGAAAGAAAGGTACTTGCGCTTTATTTAGATGGCCAATCTTATCAAGAAATCTCAGAGGAGCTTAACCGACATGTGAAATCAATTGATAATGCCCTTCAGCGAGTAAAGCGAAAGCTAGAGCGGTATCTGGAGGTTCGTGAAATTTCTTTGTAATTAGCCAAGGATTACATTCTACTCTTTCTTCCAGTTTTCGCTGTTATTGACATCAATTATCGTCCGTGTTAAAGTTTTAAGGACGTAGAAGTATTTAGTAGGTGGAATGAATGAGGAAAAAAGCGGTACTAGCTTGTGCTGAGTGCGGTTCTCGAAATTATTCAACGATGAATAACAAAGAAACTGAACGTTTAGAGCTTAAAAAATTTTGTAAAACATGCAATAACCATACTACCCATCGCGAAACAAAGTAAGGTTTATAGATAAAATTTAAAAGGATATTTCTCTTGAAGTTGGGGGTTACGACATGCAACGCATCTTGAAGTTTTTCCGTGATGTTGGCCGTGAAATGAGAAAGGTCAGCTGGCCAAAGCGTAAAGAATTGACAAGTTATACAGTGACGGTTCTTGCAACAGTCGTGTTCTTTGCTGTGTTCTTTGCTGTAATTGATTTAGGTATTTCTGAACTGATTCGTTTAATTCTTGAATAACCCCTCTATGTCCATGGTATAATGGAGAATAACAGAGGAAACATTTGCAAAGCCCGGAAACGGGTTTTTTCATTTGGAAAAAAATACTCTACAATGAATAAAAGCCTAAAATTTATTATTACAGGGAGGGAAGGACGAACGAGTCCCCTTGAATGGAAAAGAATTGGTATGTTGTTCATACGTACTCAGGTTATGAAAACAAAGTAAAGGCTAACTTAGAGAAACGTGTAGAATCAATGGCGATGCAAGATAAAATTTTTCGGGTAATTGTGCCAGAAGAAGAAGAAACAGATTTCAAAAACGGAAAGAAAAAAGTTGTTAAACGAAAAGTTTTCCCTGGATATGTATTAGTTGAAATTGTCATGACTGATGATTCTTGGTATGTAGTCCGCAATACACCGGGTGTAACTGGATTTGTTGGCTCTGCTGGATCTGGTTCTAAACCAACTCCTTTATTGCCGGAAGAAGTAAATGTTATTCTGAAACGCATGGGTGTTGAAGAAAAACGTGTAGATATTGATTTTGAACTTGGAGAAACGGTACAAGTAAAAGAAGGACCGTTTGCAAACTTTACAGGTTCGATTGAAGATATTGATAAAGATAAAGCGAAAATAAAAGTTTTAGTAAATATGTTTGGGCGCGATACCCCGGTAGAACTAGACTTTTCGCAGATTGAAAAATTATAAAAAAATTAAGAGAAATGTTCGAAATATTGAGTGTCTATTCTTTAACTTCAAAAAGTTATCCTTGCTTATTTGAAAAAAACTTGAAATCATCTTTAAAAAGTGGTAACATTTCAAAGGTCAGTATGTCTCGGCAAGAGACCGGACAAATGCTAGAGTTCTTTATCTTTATATAAAGACTATAAGTTGAGTGGGAGGGAATATCCCTATTACCACATCACGGACTTTAAGGAGGTGTGTCTCGTGGCTAAAAAAGTAATCAAACTTGTTAAATTGCAAATTCCAGCAGGTAAAGCAAACCCTGCACCGCCAGTAGGTCCTGCACTAGGTCAAGCCGGTGTGAATATCATGGGATTCTGTAAGGAATTTAACGCTCGTACAGCTGAACAAGCTGGCTTAATCATTCCTGTTGAAATTACGGTTTTTGAAGACCGTTCATTTACATTTATTACGAAAACTCCTCCTGCTGCAGTTCTTCTTAAGAAAGCGGCTGGAATTGAGTCTGGTTCTGGTGAGCCAAACCGTAATAAAGTAGCAACAGTCAAGCGTGACAAGGTACGCGAGATTGCTGAAACAAAAATGCCTGATCTAAACGCTGCAAGTGTTGAAGCTGCAATGCGTATGGTTGAAGGTACTGCTCGCAGCATGGGTATCGTTATCGAAGACTAATCCATGATGCTGTTCAACGGGGTTGCGTTGCTGAATTTGGTTTCACACGCAACCCTTTGTGCGTCTAACAATAGTTCATAGCGCTAACGAAGCGCTAGTGCTTTTGTTACGTGGGAGGTTATTCCGTTAAAACCACAAATCAAGGAGGAAATAAAAATGGCTAAAAAAGGTAAAAAGTATTTAGAAGCTGCTAAGCTTGTAGATAGCATGAAGGCTTATCCAATTGGAGAAGCAATCGAACTTGCGAAGAAAACAAATTTTGCTAAATTTGATGCAACTGTAGAAGTAGCATTCCGTTTAGGAGTAGACCCTAAGAAAGCTGACCAGCAAATCCGTGGAGCAGTTGTGCTTCCAAATGGTACTGGTAAAACTCAGCGCGTCCTTGTTTTTGCTAAAGGTGAAAAAGCGAAGGAAGCAGAAGCTGCAGGAGCAGATTTTGTAGGAGATGCTGACTACATCAACAAAATCCAACAAGGTTGGTTTGATTTTGATGTAATCGTTGCTACACCAGATATGATGGGTGAAGTTGGTAAGCTTGGACGTGTATTAGGACCAAAAGGCTTAATGCCAAACCCTAAAACAGGTACAGTTACATTTGATGTAACAAAAGCTGTTCAAGAAATTAAAGCTGGTAAAGTTGAGTACCGTGTTGACAAAGCTGGTAACATCCACGTGCCAATCGGTAAAGTTTCATTTGAAAACGAAAAGCTTGTTGAAAACTTCAACACTATTTTCGATACAATGATGAAAGTTAAGCCTGCTGCTGCAAAAGGAACTTACATGAAGAACGTTTCTGTTACTTCAACTATGGGACCTGGCGTAAAAGTAGACCCTTCAACTGTAACAGTAAAATAATAACAATTGACAAACAAATATACATTTAGTAATATGTATTTTGTTGTGAAAATAAAATAACATTTTTACCGTAGACAGCAGGCGCATTAAAGCTTAATTTCCTGCCGAGGTATTACGATAAAGTTAATTGATTGATTAACTATTGTATACTTCCTCCACGTCTGCAAAGGTGTGGAGGTTTTTTATGGACGGTTTAAATGTAGAATTTCTACAGGAGGTGTAAAGATGAGCAGTGCTATCGAACAAAAGAAACAGATCGTAGAAGAAATTGCTGATAAATTTAAAGCAAGTGTATCAACGATTGTTGTTGATTATCGTGGTCTTACTGTTGGAGAAGTAACTGAACTTCGTAAACAACTTCGTGAAGCTGGTGTAGAATTCAAAGTTTACAAGAATTCATTAACACGCCGTGCGGCTGAAGCTGCTGAGCTTTCAGGCTTAAATGAAGTGTTAACAGGTCCTAATGCGGTTGCATTCAGTACTGAAGATGTAGTTGCTCCAGCGAAAATCATTAATGATTTTGCGAAAAAACATGAAGCGCTTGAAATTAAAGCGGGTGTAATTGAAGGTAATGTTGCTTCAGTTGATGAAGTGAAGGCTCTTGCAGAACTTCCATCACGCGAAGGTTTACTTTCTATGCTACTCAGCGTTCTTCAAGCACCAATCCGCAATCTTGCTCTTGCTGCAAAAGCTGTTGCAGATCAAAAAGAAGAACAAGGCGCGTAAGTTAAGGTTAGCGTTAAACTAATAGAATCAAACCAAATATAAGGAGGAAATTTTATCATGACTAAAGAACAAATCATTGAAGCAGTTAAAAATATGACTGTTTTAGAATTAAACGACTTAGTAAAAGCTATCGAAGAAGAATTTGGTGTAACTGCTGCAGCTCCTGTAGCTGTTATGGGCGGAGCTGCTGCTGGCGCTGCTGAAGAAAAAACTGATTTTGATGTAATCCTTGCTTCTGCAGGCGATCAAAAAATCAAAGTTATCAAAGTTGTACGTGAAATCACAGGTCTTGGACTTAAAGAAGCAAAAGAACTTGTTGACAACACTCCAAAACCACTTAAAGAAGGCGCTTCTAAAGAAGAAGCTGAAGAAATCAAAGCTAAACTTGAAGAAGTTGGAGCTGGCGTTGAAGTTAAGTAATATAAATATTGAAAAGCCCGCTGTATAGCGGGCTTTTTTTGACCCGAACAATGGGAATTTTATTCGTGAAAGAACATGTTTGAAAACCCCTTAAGCTTTCTACCATCCTTTCTCCGCCGGAGGTGAATTTATCTTGTCTGAGCACTATTATTCCAAAACACAAAAAGTTGAGAGTGACCCAAAATCTTGGAGTTTTACTCTTAATAATTTTTCGTTCCGATTCAAAACTGATAATGGAGTATTCTCTAAAAAGGAAGTTGACTTTGGATCGAGGTTATTAATAGAAGAGTTTGTTGAACCAGCTATAGAAGGGAACATTCTTGATGTTGGCTGTGGATACGGACCGATTGGGCTATCTGTGGCTAAACAGCTGGGAGATCGCCTTGTTCATATGATTGACGTAAATGAACGGGCACTGTCGCTTGCGGGAGAGAATGCGGCATTAAATGAAATTGAAAATGTTTGTATTTATGAAAGTGATCGTTTAGAAAATGTAAAGGGCAATCGGTTTGCTGCAATTTTAACAAACCCTCCAATTCGCGCCGGGAAAAAAGTTGTTCATGATATATTTGAACAAAGTTTTGAGTGCTTGCTTCCGGGTGGGGAACTTTGGGTTGTGATTCAAAAAAAGCAGGGGGCACCATCAGCGATTGAAAAAATGTCTGCAATTTATGGCGAAGTAGAGATTGTTGCAAAGAAAAAAGGATACTTTATTATAAAAGCGAAAAAAGATTGACTTGACTTTTTCTGTATGCTAGTATTATAAAATGCCAACATATTATATTCCGATTAATTACTAAAATGAACAAAAGCTGTATAAAATTGGTATTAATGGGAATGATAACAAAATAATTGTCGTAATGTGGAAATGTGGTTTTTTAGTTAAAACCCTTTTTCTTTTTGTCTAATCGAAAAGCGTAAGTTTCCTGAAGCTAGTATATCTAGCTCCAGTGTCTAGGGACGTAAGTCTAAGTCAATCGGTCCAAAAGGTTAAAGAACCACCTTTAGGTCGGCTTGTCTTATGCTTGTCGTCCCTGAGTGAGGCACTTCCGCTTTTCTAATAATAACGCTTGATTTGAGGGGTGAATCAGTTGACAGGTCAACTAGTTCAGTATGGACGACACCGCCAACGTAGAAGTTACGCACGAATCAGTGAAGTTTTAGAATTACCAAATCTAATCGAAATCCAAACCTCTTCTTATCAATGGTTTCTTGATGAGGGTTTACGCGAAATGTTCCATGACATTTCTCCGATTGAAGACTTTACTGGTAATTTGTCGCTTGAATTTATTGATTACAGCCTTGGCGAACCAAAATATTCCGTTCCGGAATCGAAAGAAAGAGATGTTACATATTCTGCACCTTTACGTGTGAAAGTGCGTCTTGTAAACAAAGAAACAGGCGAAGTTAAAGACCAGGATGTCTTTATGGGTGACTTCCCGCTTATGACAGAAACAGGTACATTTGTGATTAATGGAGCTGAGCGTGTTATCGTTTCACAGCTTGTCCGTTCTCCAAGTGTATACTTTAGTGGAAAACTAGATAAAAACGGGAAAAAAGGCTTTACTGCAACTGTAATCCCGAACCGCGGCGCTTGGCTAGAGTATGAAACAGATGCCAAGGATGTCGTATACGTTAGAATAGATCGTACTCGGAAACTGCCCGTTACGGTTCTTTTGCGTGCGCTTGGGTTCGGATCTGATCAAGAAATCATTGATTTGATTGGAGACAATGAGTACATCCGCAATACACTTGAAAAAGACAATACCGAAGGAACCGAAAAGGCGTTGCTAGAAATTTATGAGCGTCTTCGTCCTGGAGAACCACCGACAGTTGAGAACGCAAAAAGCCTATTAGTTTCAAGGTTTTTTGATCCAAAACGCTATGATTTAGCGAATGTTGGTAGATATAAGATTAATAAAAAACTTCATATTAAAAATAGATTGTTTGGTCAGCGCCTTGCAGAAACACTTGTTGACCCGGAAACAGGGGAAATTGTTGCTGAAAAAGGCGTTACGCTTGATCGCCGTACACTAGATCGAATCTTGCCTTATTTAGAAAAAAATATTGGCTTTAAAACGGTGAGCCTTGTAGGGGGCGTGCTGGAGGAAGATATTACGCTCCAGTCGATTAAAATCTATGCTCCAAATGAAGATGGCGAAAAGATTATTAATGTAATTGGCAATGCTTATGTGGAAGAGGCTGTAAAAAACATCTCTCCATCAGACATTATTGCATCAATTAGTTATTTCTTTAACCTGCTTCATTCAGTTGGTCTTACGGATGATATTGATCACCTGGGAAATCGCCGTCTGCGTTCTGTTGGAGAATTGCTTCAGAACCAGTTCCGTATTGGACTTTCAAGAATGGAACGTGTTGTTCGTGAAAGAATGTCCATCCAGGATACAAATACTATTACTCCGCAGCAGCTGATTAATATTCGACCTGTCATTGCATCAATTAAAGAATTCTTTGGCAGCTCCCAATTATCTCAGTTCATGGATCAAACAAATCCGCTTGCTGAGCTGACGCATAAACGCAGACTTTCAGCTCTTGGACCTGGTGGTTTGACACGTGAAAGAGCTGGGATGGAAGTTCGAGACGTACACTACTCTCACTATGGCCGGATGTGTCCAATCGAGACGCCAGAGGGTCCGAATATTGGATTGATCAACTCTTTATCATCATTTGCAAAAGTAAACCGATTTGGATTTATCGAAACACCTTTCCGTCGAATTGATCCTGAAACAGGAAAGGTAACTAGCCGAATCGATTATCTGACTGCAGATGAAGAAGATAATTATGTTGTTGCACAAGCAAACGTTCGTCTTGGTGATGATGGTTCATTCCTAGACGAGGAAGTTGTTGCTCGTTTCAGAGGAGAAAATACAGTTGTTGCCCGTGATCGAGTTGATTACATGGATGTATCACCTAAGCAGGTTGTATCTGCTGCGACAGCATGTATTCCTTTCTTAGAAAATGATGACTCCAACCGTGCGTTAATGGGAGCAAACATGCAACGTCAAGCTGTACCTTTAATGCAGCCGCAAGCGCCTCGTGTTGGAACTGGAATGGAGTATGTTTCAGGTAAGGATTCCGGAGCTGCGGTAATTTGTAAGCATGAGGGAATTGTTGAACATGTAGAGGCCCGTGAGGTATGGGTTCGCAGAATCAACACAATTGATGGTCAGGAAGTAAAGGGCGATCTTGATAAGTATAAATTACTTAAGTTCATCCGCTCAAATCAGGGAACTTGCTATAATCAACGCCCAATCGTGGCTGTTGGCAACCGTGTAACAAAAGGCGAAATACTTGCTGATGGACCATCAATGGAGCTTGGTGAATTAGCTCTTGGCCGCAATGTTCTAGTAGCCTTTATGACATGGGATGGCTATAACTACGAGGATGCAATTATCATGAGTGAGCGCCTTGTAAAAGATGATGTTTATACTTCAATTCATATCGAGGAATATGAATCTGAATCACGTGATACAAAGCTTGGACCAGAAGAAATTACGCGTGATATTCCGAACGTTGGGGAAGATGCCTTGCGTAACCTGGATGAGCGTGGAATTATTCGTACGGGTGCTGAAGTGAAGGACGGAGACCTCTTAGTAGGAAAAGTTACACCTAAAGGAGTAACAGAATTAACTGCTGAGGAAAGGCTGCTCCATGCGATCTTTGGTGAAAAGGCACGTGAAGTGCGTGATACTTCACTCCGTGTACCTCATGGCGGTGGCGGTATTGTTCTAGATGTAAAAGTCTTTAATAGAGAAGATGGAGATGAACTCCCTCCAGGAGTAAATCAATTAGTTCGTGTTTATATTGTTCAGAAGCGTAAAATCTCTGAAGGAGATAAGATGGCTGGACGACATGGGAACAAAGGGGTTATCTCACGGATTTTACCGGAAGAGGATATGCCTTATATGCCAGATGGCACACCTGTTGACATCATGTTAAATCCATTAGGGGTTCCTTCCCGTATGAATATCGGACAGGTGCTAGAGCTACACTTAGGAATGGCTGCTAGAGCACTTGGTATTCATGTGGCTTCTCCGGTCTTTGACGGAGCAAGCGAGGAAGATGTTTGGGCAACAATCGAAGAAGCTGGAATGGCACGCGATGCGAAAACAGTTTTATATGATGGACGTTCAGGAGAACCATTTGATAACCGTGTATCTGTTGGGGTCATGTATATGATCAAACTTGCGCACATGGTAGATGACAAACTTCATGCACGTTCAACTGGACCATACTCACTTGTAACTCAGCAGCCGTTGGGTGGTAAAGCGCAATTTGGCGGTCAGCGTTTTGGTGAGATGGAGGTATGGGCACTTGAAGCTTATGGTGCTGCATATACGTTACAAGAAATATTAACTGTTAAGTCAGATGATGTTGTCGGACGTGTGAAAACGTACGAATCCATTGTTAAAGGTGAAAATGTCCCTGAACCTGGAGTACCGGAATCATTTAAGGTACTTATTAAAGAACTTCAAAGCTTAGGTATGGATGTGAAGATCCTTTCTGGGGACGAAGAGGAAATTGAAATGCGTGATACGGAGGATGACGAAGAAGTGCAGCAAGCTGAATCCTTAGCGATTGCTCCGGAACCGCAAAGCGTTGAACAAGAGGAAGTTGTTACAAAGGAATAACTTCAAAGAGAATAAAAATTCAAGTGTTTTCTACTCCTTCAGCCTCCGTTTACAAGATTTAACGGAGGCTAAAAGGATAATATAGTTGCACCCTGTTTGCTACATATGGGCAATAAGGGAAAAGCCCGGAGATCAAAAGGGAGGTAGGCCCCTTGCTAGATGTAAACAATTTTGAGTATATGAAAATCGGCCTGGCTTCACCAGATAAGATCCGTTCATGGTCACATGGTGAAGTGAAAAAGCCGGAAACAATTAATTACCGTACATTAAAGCCGGAAAAAGATGGTTTATTCTGTGAGCGCATTTTTGGTCCAACGAAGGATTGGGAATGTCATTGCGGAAAATATAAAAGAGTTCGCTATAAAGGTGTAGTTTGTGATCGATGCGGTGTGGAAGTAACCCGTGCAAAGGTCCGCCGTGAAAGAATGGGACACATCGAGCTAGCTGCTCCGGTATCTCATATTTGGTATTTTAAAGGAATTCCAAGTCGTATGGGACTCGTTCTTGATATGTCTCCTCGTGCGCTTGAAGAAGTTATTTATTTTGCCTCTTATGTAGTGACTGAGCCAGGTGATACAGCACTTGAGAAGAAACAGCTGCTTTCAGAAAAAGAATACCGTGCGTATCGCGAAAAATACGGAAATAAGTTCCAAGCATCAATGGGTGCTGAGTCCATCAAAAAACTCCTTTCTGATATTGACCTTGACAAAGAAGTCGATATCCTAAAAGAAGAATTAAGAACAGCCCAAGGGCAACGAAGAACACGTGCGATTAAGCGTTTAGAAGTACTAGAGGCATTCCGTGGGTCAGGCAATGAACCATCTTGGATGATTCTTGATGTTCTTCCGGTTATTCCTCCAGAATTGCGTCCAATGGTACAGCTTGATGGCGGCCGTTTCGCAACTTCAGACCTTAATGATCTTTACCGTCGAGTGATTAACAGAAATAATCGTTTAAAACGTTTATTAGATCTTGGTGCACCTAGCATTATCGTACAGAATGAAAAGAGAATGCTTCAGGAAGCGGTCGATGCATTAATCGATAATGGACGCCGCGGACGTCCGGTTACAGGTCCAGGTAACCGTCCGTTAAAATCTCTTTCTCATATGCTGAAAGGTAAGCAAGGCCGTTTCCGTCAAAACCTTTTAGGGAAACGTGTTGACTACTCTGGCCGTTCGGTTATTGTTGTCGGACCAAATTTAAAAATGTATCAGTGTGGTCTTCCTAAAGAAATGGCATTAGAACTATTTAAGCCATTTGTTATGAAAGAATTAGTTGAAAAGGGTTTATCACATAATATCAAATCAGCAAAACGCAAAATTGAAAGAGTGCAGCCTGAAGTATGGGATGTACTTGAAAGTGTCATTAAAGAACATCCAGTTCTTCTGAATCGTGCACCAACTCTTCACAGACTAGGTATTCAGGCATTTGAACCAACGATTGTTGAAGGGCGTGCGATACGTCTGCATCCGCTTGTGTGTACTGCGTACAACGCAGACTTTGACGGTGACCAAATGGCTGTTCACGTTCCGCTTTCATCTGAGGCACAAGCTGAAGCTAGATTATTAATGCTTGCTGCTCAAAACATTTTGAACCCGAAAGACGGAAAACCAGTTGTTACTCCTTCTCAGGATATGGTGTTAGGGAACTATTACCTAACAATGGAAAGAGATGGAGCCGTCGGAGAAGGAATGATTTTTAAAGATATAAATGAAGCGCTGCTTGCTTATCAAAATGGGTATGTGCATTTGCACACTCGTGTAGCTGTTCACGCTGGGTCTTTAAAAAATCCAACCTTTACCGAAGAAGAAAACAATAAGTTATTAATAACAACGGTTGGGAAGTTAGTATTTAATGAGATTTTACCAACATCATTCCCATATATTAATGAACCGACAAAGCATAATCTTGAGGTAGAGACACCAAAGCAGTATTTTGTTGATCAGGGTGCGGATGTTCCATCAATTATTCGAGAAATGCCGCTAGTAGATCCATTTAAGAAGAAAATTCTAGGGAATATTATTGCGGAAGTATTTAAGCGATATAAGATTACGGAAACATCGAAAATGCTTGACCGCATGAAAGACCTTGGCTTCAAATACTCTACAAAAGCTGGAATTACCGTTGGTGTAGCTGACATCGTTGTACTTGGTGAGAAAGAACAGATTATTAACGATGCTCAAAATAAAGTTGATAACGTTATGAAGCAATTCAGACGCGGACTTATCACTGAAGATGAGCGCTATGATCGTGTCATTTCAATTTGGAGTGCTGCGAAAGATGTAATTCAAGAAAGACTAATGAAATCACTTGATAAATCGAACCCAATCTTTATGATGAGTGACTCTGGTGCCCGTGGTAACGCTTCTAACTTCACTCAGTTAGCAGGTATGCGCGGACTCATGGCGAACCCGGCTGGACGAATCATTGAATTGCCGATCAAATCAAGTTTCCGTGAAGGATTAACAGTATTAGAGTACTTTATTTCTACGCACGGTGCTCGTAAAGGTCTTGCGGATACAGCGTTGAAAACGGCTGACTCAGGTTACTTAACGCGCCGTCTTGTAGATGTAGCGCAAGATGTCATTGTTCGTGAAGATGATTGTGGAACAGATCGCGGCTTAAAAATTAGCTCGTTGAAGGATGGCACTGAAGTGATTGAAACGCTAGAGGAACGTCTAATCGGGCGTTATGCTAGAAAATCAATTAAACATCCTGAATCGAATGAAGTAATTGTGCCGGAGAATGGTTTAATTACAGAAGATCTTGCTGAAGCAGTAATCAAAGCGAATATTGAAGAAGTTTGGATTCGATCAGCGTTTACATGTAATACACGTCATGGTGTTTGTAAGAAATGTTACGGACGCAACCTTGCAACTGGTCAAGAGGTAGAGGTAGGAGAAGCTGTAGGTATTATTGCTGCTCAATCTATCGGTGAACCAGGTACACAGTTAACTATGCGTACCTTCCATACTGGCGGAGTTGCGGGAGACGATATTACACAAGGTTTACCGCGTATTCAAGAGATTTTTGAAGCGCGTAACCCTAAAGGGCAGGCAGTTATTACTGAAATCGAAGGTGTTGTCGTTGGCATCAACGAAGGCCGTGATCGACAGCAGGAAATTGTTGTTCAAGGTGAAGTGGAATCACGGACGTATACAGCTCCTTACACTTCTCGATTAAAAGTAGCTGTAAATGACCATGTAGAACGCGGTCAGGAGCTAACAGAAGGTTCAATTGACCCGAAAGAATTAATAAGGGTAAAAGATGTAACAGCAGTACAAGAGTACTTGTTGCGTGAAGTACAAAAGGTTTACCGTATGCAAGGGGTAGAAATTGGCGATAAGCACGTTGAGGTTATGGTTCGTCAAATGCTTCGTAAGGTACGGGTTATTGATGCAGCAGAAACAGATGTACTTCCTGGTACATTATTGGATATTCATCAGTTTACTGATGCGAACGAAAAGGCTCTTCTTGCTGGAAAACTACCAGCAACAGGCCGTCCAGTATTACTTGGTATTACGAAAGCTTCTCTTGAAAC
Source organism: Cytobacillus massiliigabonensis (assembly GCF_900199725.1). Classification (GTDB taxonomy): domain Bacteria; phylum Bacillota; class Bacilli; order Bacillales; family Cytobacillaceae; genus Cytobacillus; species Cytobacillus massiliigabonensis. Next base: position 28,549 of record NZ_LT904903.1, read on the forward strand.
AGATTCATTCTTATCTGCGGCATCTTTCCAAGAAACAACAAGAGTTCTTACAGATGCAGCAATTAAAGGGAAACGTGATGAACTGTTAGGTTTAAAGGAAAATGTAATTATTGGAAAACTCGTCCCTGCTGGTACAGGTATGCAGCGATATAGACGTGCAGAACCATACACAAATGAGGAAGCAGCTGAGGATGCTGTAACAGTAGAGTAGAGTTTTGCCTTGGTGCTAGCTGATTTAATCAGCTAGCACCAAATTTTTTCGATAATCTTGTTAATAAAAGTAGAATGATTGTTGACATAGGAAATCGAAAATGGTAATATAGCAAAGGTGCTCCTATTAACCGAATACTTTGGAGGATATCGTTCATGTCTTATGAAAAAGTATTGCAGGCAAAACATGTCGTAATAGGAACAAAGCAAACGGTGAAAGCACTAGGTCAAGGAACAGTTAAAGAAGTTGTAGTTGCTAAAGATGCAGACCATAAGGTCATAGCGAAAGTGGTAAATGCGGCAGAAGAAAAGTTTGTTCCTGTTTTGTATGTTGATTCAATGAGAAAGCTTGGAAAAGCATGCGGAATAGATGTAGGTGCGGCAACTATTGCAATAATTAATTAAAAACTGTTTTTGTAGATATATATCTGCGAAGACTTTGTTTTTTGTAACAAAATGAACCACCTGGATGTGTGGGCTTAACAAAAATGAAGGGAGGACAATTACATGCCTACTATTAACCAATTAGTGCGTAAACCTCGTCAAACAAAAGAGGAGAAATCTAAATCACCAGCACTAAATAAAGGCTATAACAGCTTTAAGAAAGCACAAACTAACGTATCTTCACCACAAAAACGCGGTGTATGTACTCGTGTTGGTACAATGACACCGAAAAAACCTAACTCAGCGTTACGTAAATATGCGCGTGTTCGTTTATCTAACGGAATCGAGGTTAATGCTTACATTCCTGGTATCGGACACAACCTACAAGAACACAGCGTTGTGTTAATCCGTGGCGGACGTGTGAAAGACTTACCGGGGGTACGTTACCACATTGTACGCGGAGCGTTAGATACAGCTGGTGTTGCAAACCGTATGCAAGGACGTTCTAAATACGGTGCGAAGAGACCAAAAGCACCTAAGAAATAATTAACCAAAATATTAACGTAAAGAATTTCCGAAAGGAGGAAATAATATGCCACGAAAAGGTCCTGTAGCAAAAAGAGATGTATTGCCGGATCCGATTTATAATTCAAAGCTTGTTAGCCGTCTAATCAACAAGATGATGATCGATGGTAAAAGAGGTAAATCACAAGCTATTTTATACTCTGCATTTGATATTATTAGCGAGCGTACTGGCAAAGAGCCAATGGAAGTATTTGATCAAGCACTTAAGAACATTATGCCAGTACTTGAAGTTAGAGCACGCCGTGTAGGTGGAGCAAACTACCAAGTACCAGTTGAGGTGCGTCCTGATCGCCGTACAACTCTAGGTCTTCGCTGGTTAGTAAACTATGCGCGTCTTCGCGGAGAAAAAACGATGGAAGAGCGTTTAGCTAACGAAATCTTAGATGCAGCTAACAACACTGGTGCATCTGTTAAGAAACGTGAAGATACACACAAAATGGCAGAAGCAAACAAAGCATTTGCTCACTACCGCTGGTAAGATAAAAAGACTAATTAAAATAACACTCATACTAGGAAGGAGAAAGACCCAATGGCAAGAGAGTTCTCCTTGAAAAACACTCGTAATATCGGCATCATGGCTCACATCGATGCCGGTAAGACAACAACAACGGAGCGTGTACTTTATTACACAGGTAAAATCCACAAAATTGGTGAAACACATGAAGGTGCTTCACAAATGGACTGGATGGAGCAAGAGCAAGAACGTGGTATTACAATCACTTCTGCTGCAACAACTGCTCAATGGAAAGGTCACCGTGTAAACATTATCGATACACCAGGACACGTAGACTTCACAGTTGAAGTAGAACGTTCACTTCGTGTACTCGATGGTGCTGTGGCTGTTCTAGATGCTCAATCTGGTGTTGAGCCTCAAACTGAAACTGTTTGGCGTCAAGCTACAACATACGGAGTACCGCGTGTTGTATTCGTTAATAAAATGGACAAACTTGGTGCAGACTTCTTATACTCTTTAAAAACACTTCATGATCGCCTACAAGCGAATGCAGCTGCTATTCAATTACCAATTGGTGCTGAAGATCAATTCGAAGGGATTATTGACCTTATCGAAATGAGAGCTACATTCTACGGAAACGATTTAGGAACTGATATTGAAGAGCGTGAAATTCCTGCAGAATACATGGATCAAGCTGAAGAGTACCGTGAAAAGTTAATCGAAGCGGTAGCTGAACTTGATGAGAATTTAATGGAAAAATACCTTGGCGGAGAAGAAATCTCTAACGAAGAGTTAAAGGCTGCTATCCGTAAAGGTACTGTAAATGTTGAATTCTACCCAGTAATCTGTGGTTCTGCTTTCAAAAACAAAGGTGTTCAAAAAATGCTTGATGCAGTAATTGACTATCTTCCATCACCACTTGATGTACCTGCAATTAAAGGTACTCTTCCAGATAGTGATGAAGAAGTTGAACGTCATTCAAGTGACGAAGAGCCATTCGCTGCTCTTGCATTCAAAGTTATGACGGACCCTTATGTTGGTAAACTTACATTCTTCCGTGTGTATTCTGGAACATTGAATTCTGGTTCATATGTTCAAAACTCTACTAAAGGTAAACGTGAACGTGTAGGACGTATCCTGCAAATGCACGCTAATTCCCGTGAAGAGATTTCAACAGTATATGCAGGAGATATTGCTGCGGCTGTAGGTCTTAAAGACACTACAACTGGAGATAGTCTATGTGATGAAAAGAGTCTAGTTATTCTTGAATCTATGGAATTCCCAGAGCCAGTTATTCAATTATCTATCGAGCCTAAGTCAAAGGCAGACCAAGATAAGATGACTACAGCTCTTCAAAAATTACAAGAAGAAGATCCAACATTCCGTGCGCATACTGATCAGGAAACTGGACAGGTTATTATCGCAGGAATGGGTGAACTTCACCTTGACATCCTTGTTGACCGTATGAAACGTGAATTCAAAGTGGAAGCTAACGTTGGTGCACCTCAAGTTGCATACCGTGAAACTTTCCGCGCTTCTGCTTCAGTTGAGGGTAAATTTGCTCGTCAATCTGGTGGACGCGGACAATTCGGTCACGTTTGGATTGAGTTCTCTCCAAACGATGAAGGTAAAGGCTTCGAATTCGAAAATGGCATCGTTGGTGGGGTAGTTCCTCGTGAATACATCCCAGCTGTTCAAGCAGGACTTGAAGATGCTCTTGATAGAGGAGTACTTGCTGGTTATCCGTTAGTTGATATCAAAGCAAGATTATTTGACGGTTCATACCATGATGTTGACTCATCAGAAATGGCGTTTAAAATTGCTGCATCTATGGCTCTTAAAAATGCCGCTTCAAAGTGTAGCCCAGTCATTCTTGAACCAGTAATGCGTGTCGAAGTAATTATCCCTGAGGAGTACTTAGGAGATATTATGGGTAACATCACATCTCGTCGTGGACGTGTAGAAGGTATGGACGCTCGCGGAAACGCACAAGTTGTTCGTGCGATGGTTCCACTTTCTGAAATGTTTGGCTATGCAACATCATTACGTTCAAGCACACAAGGTCGTGGGGTATTCTCAATGCACTTCGATCATTATGAAGAAGTACCAAAGTCGATTTCAGAAGAAATCATCAAAAAAAATAAAGGTGAATAATTGATTTTACCTTATTAATCAAGTATAACTACTTATGTAGGCTAATTTGCTGCAAAAAGAATATTCTTTTTGCAGCTCATCCAAATACTTAACTTTTATAATTTAAAGGAGGATTTTCCTAATGGCAAAAGCTAAATTTGACCGTTCAAAACCCCATGTTAACATTGGTACAATCGGACACGTTGACCATGGTAAAACTACTTTAACAGCTGCAATCACTACTGTACTTGCAAAAGCAGGTGGCGGTGAAGCACGCGGTTATGACCAAATCGATAACGCTCCTGAAGAAAAAGAGCGTGGAATTACAATCTCAACTTCTCACGTTGAGTACGAAACTGAAAACCGTCACTATGCACACGTTGACTGCCCAGGACACGCTGACTATGTTAAAAACATGATCACTGGTGCTGCTCAAATGGACGGCGGTATCCTTGTAGTATCTGCTGCTGATGGCCCAATGCCACAAACTCGTGAGCACATTCTTCTTTCTCGTCAAGTAGGTGTACCTTACCTTGTTGTATTCATGAACAAGTGTGATATGGTAGACGATGAAGAACTTCTTGAATTAGTTGAAATGGAAATTCGTGATCTATTATCAGAATATGAATTCCCTGGCGACGACATTCCAGTTGTTAAAGGTTCAGCTCTTAAAGCTCTTGAAGGCGAAGCTGAATGGGAAGAGAAAATTATCGAACTTATGGCTGCAGTTGATGAGTACGTTCCAAACCCAGCTCGTGACACTGAAAAGCCTTTCATGATGCCGGTTGAGGATGTATTCTCAATCACTGGTCGTGGAACTGTTGCTACTGGACGTGTTGAACGTGGAGTAGTTAAAGTTGGGGATGTTATCGAAATCACTGGTTTTACAGAAGAGCCAAAATCTACAACAGTAACTGGCGTAGAAATGTTCCGTAAATTACTTGACTATGCAGAAGCTGGAGACAATATCGGTGCACTACTTCGTGGTGTTGCACGTGAAGATATCCAACGTGGTCAAGTACTTGCAAAGCCAGGTACAATTAAGCCACACACAAAGTTCAAAGCAGAAGTTTATGTTTTATCAAAAGAAGAAGGTGGACGTCACACTCCATTCTTCACAAACTACCGTCCTCAGTTCTACTTCCGTACAACTGACGTAACTGGTATTTGTAACCTTCCTGAAGGCGTAGAAATGGTTATGCCTGGAGACAACATTGAAATGCACGTTGAGCTTATCGCTCCAATCGCTATCGAAGAAGGAACTAAGTTCTCAATTCGTGAAGGCGGACGTACAGTAGGCGCTGGCGTTGTTGCTACAATCGTTGAATAATTAACTTTTAAAACCAGATGGGTGACGATCCATCTGGTTTTTTATTTGAAAGAATGATTGGTTTTTAGTTGAGTTCTTTCTATAATAATACCCTCAGGTCTAGAATGATAATGAGAGCTGAGAAACGATAGTATTCGTTTATTTGAAATAATTGGTTTGTTCGTATCAGGCTTGAAAAAGTCATTACGTGCCGTTATAATTATACGAGTATGCAAAACCAAAAGAAATTATATGAAACTCTTGCATTTCATTATTAATTTCTGTATAATAGGCAATGTTGGTCTTTGACTGCGATGATGTGAAAGGTTGCTGACACACCCGGCCGCTTTGCCATGGCGAGTGTGTGGGAAATTTTCACTGAGAATGTCTATTTGAAAATAGGCGAAAAGGAGGGAAAATAATGGCAAAACAAAAAATTCGTATTCGTTTAAAAGCGTATGATCACAGAATCCTTGATCAATCTGCTGAAAAGATTGTTGAGACTGCAAAACGTTCTGGTGCGGCTGTTTCTGGTCCGATTCCATTACCAACTGAAAAGTCTATTTACACAATCCTTCGTGCGGTTCATAAGTATAAAGATTCTCGTGAACAATTCGAAATGCGTACGCATAAACGTCTAATCGACATCATTAACCCAACACCACAAACAGTTGACTCGCTAATGCGTTTAGACTTACCATCTGGTGTAGATATCGAAATTAAACTTTAATAATAAATGAAAAACAAACTAGGAGGTGTGACTGATATGACCAAAGGAATCTTAGGAAGAAAGATTGGTATGACTCAAGTGTTTGCTGAAAACGGTGAACTTATCCCGGTAACAGTTGTTGAGGCAGCTTCTAACGTTGTTCTTCAAAAGAAATCAGTTGAAACTGATGGCTATGAAGCAATTCAAGTTGGATTTGAAGATAAACGTGAAAAGCTATCTAACAAACCTGAAAAAGGACATGTTGCAAAAGCTAACACTGCTCCTAAGCGCTTCGTACGTGAATTACGTGGAGTGAATTTAGGAGATTATGAAGTTGGTCAAGAAGTCAAAGTTGATATTTTTGCAGCAGGTGAAACTGTTGATGTAACAGGAATCTCAAAGGGTAAAGGTTTCCAAGGTGCTATTAAGCGTCATGGACAATCTCGCGGACCAATGGCTCACGGTTCACGTTACCACCGTCGCCCAGGTTCAATGGGTCCTGTAGCTCCAAACCGTGTATTTAAAGGTAAATTATTACCTGGACGTATGGGTGGAGACCAAGTAACTGTTCAAAACCTTGAAATTGTAAAAGTTGATGTTGAACGCAATCTTTTACTTATTAAAGGAAATGTACCAGGTGCTAAAAAAGCAATGTTAAAAATTAAAAGTGCGGTAAAAGCATAGTAATAAGTCGGAAAGGAGGAATAAAGAATGCCGAAAGTAGCATTATACAGCCAAGCTGGATCAAAGGTTGGAGAAATCGAACTTAATGATACAGTATTTGGAATCGAGCCTAACAACCATGTATTATTTGAAGCGGTTGTTATGCAAAGAGCTTCTTTACGTCAAGGAACTCACAAAACTAAAATTCGCTCTGAAGTAGCAGGCGGTGGACGTAAGCCATGGCGCCAAAAGGGAACAGGCCGTGCACGTCAAGGTTCTATCCGTTCTCCACAATGGCGCGGAGGTGGTACTGTTTTTGGACCTGTGCCACGCAGCTATAGCTACAAGCTTCCTAAAAAAGTTCGTCGCTTAGCTATTAAATCTGCATTATCTTCTAAAGTATTAGGTGAAAATGTATTAGTATTAGAAAGCCTTGCTTTCGAAACTCCAAAGACAAAAGACTTTAAAGGTGTACTTAAAGGCCTTTCTGTTGATACAAAAGCGTTAATCGTAACAGCTGACCTAGATGAAAATGTAGCATTATCTGCTCGTAATATCCCTGGTGTAACAGTTGTGACGGCTTCTGGAATCAATGTATTGGATGTTCTAAATCATGATAAATTAATCATGACGAAGGCAGCGGTTGAAAAAGTAGAGGAGGTGCTTGCATAATGGATGCACGCGATATCATTAAGCGCCCCGTAATCACTGAACGTTCTACTGATCTTATGGCTGAAAAAAAATATACGTTTGAAGTTGATGTTAAAGCCAATAAAACACAAGTTAAGGATGCTGTTGAAGCGATCTTTGGCGTGAAAGTTGAAAAGGTCAACATCATGAATTACAAAGGTAAATTCAAGCGTATGGGTAAATTTGGCGGATACACAAACAAACGTCGTAAAGCAATTGTGAAATTAACAACTGACAGTCAAGAAATCGAGTTTTTCGAAGCTTAATATATTGACGAGAAAAGGAGGGAAACGAAATGGCGATTAAAAAGTATAAACCTACCACAAACGGTCGACGTAATATGACTTCATCTGACTTTGCTGAAATTACTACAAGCACTCCGGAAAAGTCATTGCTTGCTCCTTTACACCGTAAAGGCGGCCGTAACAACCAAGGTAAGTTAACAGTTCGTCATCAAGGTGGCGGTCATAAGCGTCAATACCGTTTAATCGATTTTAAACGTAACAAAGATGGCATTCCAGGACGCGTTGCTACAATCGAGTATGACCCAAACCGTTCAGCAAACATTGCATTAATTAACTACGTTGACGGAGAAAAGCGTTACATCCTTGCACCAAAGAATTTAGAAGTAGGCATGGAAGTAATGTCTGGACCGGAAGCGGATATTAAAGTGGGTAACGCACTACCGCTTGCAAATATTCCAGTGGGTACAGTTATTCACAACATTGAATTAAAACCTGGTAAAGGTGGACAATTAGTACGTTCAGCAGGTACTTCTGCGCAGGTTCTTGGTAAAGAAGGCAAATACGTACTTGTTCGTTTAAACTCTGGTGAGGTTCGTATGATTCTTGCTACTTGCCGTGCAACTGTTGGTCAAGTGGGTAATGAGCAACACGAACTTATCAACATTGGTAAAGCAGGACGTTCACGCTGGTTAGGTAAGCGCCCAACTGTTCGTGGTTCTGTAATGAACCCTAACGATCACCCACACGGTGGTGGGGAAGGACGTTCACCAATCGGACGTAAATCACCAATGACTCCATGGGGTAAACCAACTCTTGGATACAAAACTCGTAAGAAAAACAATAAATCAGACAAATTTATCGTGCGTCGCCGCAAAAAATAACGGGATTGAACTACGGTTCCAAAGGCGGGCCGTAGAACAATCGCGAAGGGAGGTTCAATCATGGGTCGCAGCTTAAAAAAAGGACCTTTTGTTGATGAACATTTAATGACAAAGATCGAAAAGCTAAATGAAACTGAGGGCAAGCAAGTAGTAAAAACTTGGTCTCGCCGTTCTACGATCTTCCCGCAATTCATCGGACACACAATTGCTGTTTACGATGGTCGTAAACATGTGCCTGTATACGTTACTGAAGACATGGTAGGCCACAAGCTTGGAGAATTTGCTCCAACTCGTGCATACAAAGGCCATGGTAACGATGATAAGAAAACAAGACGTTAATGAGAGGAGGGCATTCATATGCAAGCTAAAGCTGTTGCAAGAACAGTTCGTATTGCTCCTCGTAAAGCTCGTTTAGTCGTAGATTTAATTCGAGGTAAGCAAGTAGGTGAAGCAGTAGCGATTTTAAACTTAACGCCAAAAGCTGCTTCTCCAATCGTAGAGAAGGTTTTAAAATCTGCATTAGCCAACGCTGAGCACAACTACGAAATGGACGTAAATAATTTAGTAGTTGCTCAAGCATTTGTTGACGAAGGACCAACATTAAAACGTTTCCGTCCTCGTGCACAAGGTCGTGCAAGCCAAATCAACAAACGTACTAGTCATATTACTATCGTTTTATCAGAAAAGAAGGAGGGGTAATCAGTGGGTCAAAAAGTAAATCCAGTCGGTTTGCGTATCGGAGTTATCCGTGATTGGGAATCTAAATGGTACGCAGGCAAAGACTATGCTGATCTTTTACACGAAGACCTTAAAGTACGTGAGTACATCACAAAGCGTCTAAATGATGCTTCTGTTTCTAAAGTAGAAATCGAACGTGCTGCAAATCGTCTTAATATCACTATTCACACTGCGAAGCCAGGAATGGTTATCGGTAAAGGTGGTACTGAGGTAGAAGCACTTCGTAAAGCTCTTAACTCACTTACTGGCAAACGTGTACACATCAATATTCTTGAAATCAAAAAAGCTGATATTGACGCGAAATTAGTTGCGGAAAACATTGCTCGTCAATTAGAAAACCGCGTTTCTTTCCGTCGTGCGCAAAAACAAACGATTCAACGTGCAATGCGTGCTGGTGCTAAAGGTATCAAAACAATGGTATCTGGCCGTCTAGGCGGTGCTGATATCGCACGTTCTGAAAGCTATAGCGAAGGAACAGTTCCACTTCATACTCTTCGTGCTGATATCGATTATGCTACAGCTGAAGCTGACACAACTTACGGTAAATTAGGCGTAAAAGTATGGATCTATCGTGGAGAGGTCCTTCCTACTAAGAAGAAAACTGGGGAAGGAGGCAAATAATATGTTATTGCCAAAGCGCGTAAAATATCGTCGTCAACATCGTGGAAAAATGCGCGGTCAAGCAAAAGGCGGTACTGAAGTAACATTTGGTGAATTCGGCCTACAAGCTACTGAAGCTTCTTGGATTACGAACCGTCAAATCGAATCAGCTCGTATTGCGATGACTCGTTACATGAAACGTGGCGGTAAAGTTTGGATTAAGATATTCCCGCATAAGCCATACACTGCGAAGCCTCTAGAGGTCCGAATGGGTTCCGGTAAGGGTGCTCCTGAAGGATGGGTAGCAGTAGTGAAACCTGGTAAAGTAATGTTCGAAATCGCAGGTGTTTCTGAAGAGATCGCTCGTGAAGCTTTACGTCTTGCATCACACAAACTTCCAGTTAAGTGTAAGTTTGTAAAACGAGAAGAAATTGGTGGTGAATCAAATGAAAGCTAATGATATTCGTGACCTTACCACTGCCGAAATTGAACAAAAAGTCAAATCATTAAAAGAAGAGTTATTCAATCTTCGCTTTCAATTGGCGACAGGACAGCTTGAAAATACAGCTCGTATTCGTGAAGTACGTAAGTCGATTGCTCGTATGAAAACTGTTATTCGTGAAAGAGAAATTGGTTTTACAAAGTGATATTGAGAGGAGGTTCGCACAATGAGTGAACGCAACCAACGCAAAGTTTACACTGGGCGTGTTGTTTCCGATAAGATGGATAAAACCGTTACTGTCTTAGTTGAAACGTACAAAAAACACCCTTTATACGGTAAACGCGTTAAGTACTCTAAAAAATTCAAAGCTCATGATGAGCAAAACCTTGCGAAAACTGGCGATATCGTCCGTATTATGGAAACTCGTCCGCTTTCAGCTACAAAACGTTTCCGTCTTGTAGAAGTGGTAGAAAAAGCAGTTATTATCTAATTGTTCGGAAAAAGCCTAATTCCGAAGGGAGGTTACACTCATGATTCAACAAGAATCACGTTTGAAAGTTGCTGACAACTCTGGTGCTCGTGAAGTACTTACAATCAAAGTTCTTGGTGGCTCTGGCCGCAAAACAGCTAATATTGGTGATATTATCGTTTGTACAGTGAAACAAGCAACACCAGGTGGCGTTGTTAAAAAAGGTGATGTTGTTAAAGCAGTAGTTGTTCGTACAAAGAGCGGTGTACGCCGTAATGACGGTACTTACATTCGTTTTGATGAAAACGCATGTGTAATTATTCGTGATGACAAGGGCCCTCGTGGAACTCGTATCTTCGGACCTGTTGCTCGTGAACTACGCGACAGCAACTTCATGAAAATTGTTTCTTTAGCTCCAGAAGTATTATAATACTAACTAAATTGCCTTTAAGGAGGTGCTTACTGATGCATGTGAAAAAAGGTGACAAAGTTATGATCATCTCTGGTAAAGATAAAGGCAAAACGGGCGTTATTCTTGCAGCGTTCCCAAAACAAGATCGAGTTCTTGTTGAAGGTGTGAACATTGTTAAGAAACACTCTAAGCCTTCTCAAGTGAATCCGCAGGGCGGAATCATTAACCAAGAGGCTCCTATTCATGTATCAAACGTTATGCCTGTAGACCCTAAGTCTGGTAAACCAACTCGTGTAGGCTATAAAACGGTTGATGGCAAAAAAGTACGTGTAGCAACAAAATCCGGTGAAGTTCTAGATAAATAGTTTAAAGAAGAAGGGAGGTACAATGAATGAACCGCCTAAAAGAAAAATATACAAAAGAAATTACTCCTGCTCTAATGAGCAAGTTTAACTATACATCAGTAATGCAAGTGCCTGTAATTGATAAAATCGTTATTAATATGGGTGTTGGTGATGCTGTTCAAAACTCAAAAGTACTTGATAATGCGGTGGAAGAATTAGCATTAATTACTGGACAAAAACCAGTTGTAACTCGTGCAAAGAATTCTATCGCTGGCTTCCGTCTACGTGAGGGTATGCCGATCGGTGCGAAAGTTACACTTCGTGGAGAGCGTATGTATGAGTTCTTCGACAAATTAATCTCTGTATCTCTTCCGCGTGTTCGTGACTTCCGTGGGATTTCTAAGAAGTCATTTGACGGCCGTGGAAACTATACTCTAGGTGTAAAAGAGCAATTAATCTTCCCTGAGATTGATTACGATAAAGTAAGCAAAGTTCGTGGTATGGATATCGTTATCGTAACTACAGCTAATACTGATGAAGAAGCTCGTGAACTTTTAACTCAATTCGGAATGCCATTCCAAAAGTAATCGCTAAATAGAGGGAGGCGAAAACGTGGCTAAAAAGTCAATGATTGCGAAACAAAAACGCACGCCTAAACATAAGGTACAAGAATACACACGCTGCGAACGTTGCGGACGTCCACATTCTGTATACCGTAAATTTAAGCTTTGTCGTATTTGTTTCCGTGAATTAGCATATAAAGGTCAAATTCCTGGCGTGAAAAAAGCTAGCTGGTAAAACCCAAGTGTGGGAAGGAGGTAAAAACAATGGTCATGACAGATCCAATTGCAGACTTGCTTACTCGCATCCGTAATGCGAATATGGTTCGTCACGAAAAATTAGAAGTTCCTGCTTCTAATATTAAAAAAGAAGTTGCTGAAATCCTTAAGCGTGAAGGTTTCGTGCGTGATGTTGAGTTTATCGAAGACAATAAGCAAGGCATTATCCGCATTTTCTTAAAATACGGTTCAAACAACGAACGTGTAATTACTGGTCTTAAACGTATCAGTAAACCAGGTCTTCGTGTATACGCAAAAGCTGACGAAGTGCCACGTGTACTTAACGGCCTTGGAATCGCACTAGTTTCTACTTCTCAAGGAGTTCTTACAGATAAAGAAGCTCGCGCTAAACAAGTTGGCGGAGAAGTATTAGCATACGTTTGGTAAAAGAGTTTCTTAATGAATGGAGGTGCAATAAATGTCTCGTATTGGTAAAAAACCGATTGAAATTCCAACTGGCGTTACAATCACTAATGATAAAAACACAGTTACTGTAAAAGGACCAAAGGGTGAACTTACTCGTTCATTCCATCCTGATATGATGATTCAAGTAGAGGAGAACGTATTAACTGTTTCTCGTCCAACTGAATCAAAAGAACACCGTACAATGCATGGTACAACTCGTGCATTATTAGCCAACATGGTTGAAGGTGTTTCTAAAGGCTTTGAAAAAGGTCTTGAGCTTATCGGTGTCGGTTACCGTGCTCAAAAACAAGGCAAGAAGCTTATTCTTAACGTTGGTTACTCTCACCCTGTTGAAATGGAGCCTGAAGAAGGTATCGAGGTTGAAGTGCCATCAAATACGAAGATTATCGTTAAAGGAATCAGCAAAGAACGTGTTGGTGCTTTAGCTGCTAATATTCGTGATGTTCGTCCTCCAGAGCCTTACAAAGGAAAAGGTATCCGTTATGAAGGCGAATATGTGCGTCGTAAAGAAGGTAAAACAGGTAAGTAATGCCGCATAAGTAAACGAAAGGAGTGACTTAAATGATTACGAAGGCTGACAAAAATGCAGTTCGTAAGAAAAGACATGGCCGTGTACGCGCTAAGCTTTCTGGAACTGAAGCTCGTCCTCGTTTGAATGTGTTCCGCTCTAATAAGCATATCTATGCTCAATTAGTTGATGATGTTAAGGGAGTTACTTTAGCAAGTGCTTCTACATTAGATAAAGAAATCAATCTAGAATCTACAGGTAACGTTGATGCAGCAGTTAAGGTCGGAGAATTAGTTGCAAAACGTGCAGTAGAAAAAGGTGTTAAATCTGTCGTGTTTGACCGCGGAGGATACCTTTATCATGGTCGTGTAAAAGCTTTAGCTGATGCGGCTCGTGAAAATGGATTAGAATTTTAATAGATAAAGGAGGGACACAAAAACATGCGTCGTATTGATCCAAACAAACTTGAACTTGAAGAACGCGTAGTTACTGTTAATCGTGTAGCGAAGGTTGTTAAAGGTGGACGTCGTTTCCGTTTCTCTGCTCTTGTAGTAGTAGGCGACAAAAACGGTCATGTCGGCTTTGGTACTGGTAAAGCACAAGAAGTACCTGAAGCAATTCGCAAAGCGATTGAAGATGCGAAGAAAAACTTAATCGAAGTACCAATGGTTGGAACATCTATTCCTCACCAAGTAATTGGTAACTTTGGTGCTGGTGAAGTTCTTTTAAAGCCTGCATATGAAGGTACTGGTGTTATTGCTGGTGGACCAGTTCGTGCGGTGCTAGAACTAGCTGGTATTGGTGATATCCTTTCTAAATCATTAGGAACTAACACACCAATTAACATGGTTCGTGCAACACTGAACGGTTTGCAACAATTAAAACGTGCTGAGGACGTAGCTAAATTACGTGGAAAATCAGTAGAAGAACTGTTAGGATAAGGAGGGAAATCAAATGGCGAATAAACTAGAAATTACCCTCACTCGCAGCGTGATTGGTCGCCCGCAAGACCAACGCGAAACAGTTAAAGCTCTTGGTTTACGCAAAATGCACCAAACAGTTGAGCATCAAGATAATCCTGCTATTCGCGGAATGATCAACAAAGTTGCTCACCTTGTTACGGTTAAAGAAAACTAAATTTCACTCTTCTATAAAATAAGGAGGTGCCAACATGAAACTTCATGAATTAAAGCCTGCAGAAGGTTCACGTCAAGAACGTAAACGTAAAGGCCGAGGAATCGGTTCTGGTAACGGTAAAACTGCTGGTAAAGGTCATAAAGGTCAAAACGCTCGTTCAGGTGGCGGTGTTCGTCCTGGTTTTGAGGGTGGTCAAACACCTTTATTCAGACGTTTACCAAAACGCGGTTTCACAAATGTTAACCGTAAAGAATACGCAGTTGTGAACCTTGATGCACTAAACCGTTTTGAAGATGGAACAGAAGTTACACCAGTTCTTCTTGTCGAAACAGGGGTAGTAAGTAATGAAAAAGCAGGAATTAAAATTCTTGCTAAAGGCAAAGTTGAGAAAAAGCTTACTGTTAAAGCTCATAAATTCTCCTCTGCTGCAAAGGAAGCGATTGAAGCTGCCGGCGGTCAAACTGAGGTGATTTAATGTTTCAGACAATCTCCAATTTTATGCGCGTGGGTGATATAAGAAGAAAGATCATATACACCCTTTTAATGCTGGTCGTATTTCGCATCGGTACTTTCATACCAGTACCTGGTGTGAATGCCGACCTATTACAAGCCCAGGATGAATTAAACGCATTCGGTCTTTTGAATACTTTTGGCGGTGGCGCGCTTCTTAACTTCTCGATACTTGCAATGGGAATCATGCCGTATATTACGGCATCCATTATCATTCAGTTGCTGCAAATGGACGTCGTGCCAAAGTTTACAGAATGGTCGAAGCAAGGAGAGGTTGGACGCCGTAAATTAGCTCAGTTTACCCGCTACTTTACTATCGTGCTTGGTTTCATCCAAGCTCTTGGTATGTCTTATGGCTTTAACAATCTAGCAAATGGTCAGTTGATTGAAAATCCGGGAATTGCCTCATACCTTCTAATTGCAACTGTATTAACTGCTGGAACTGCATTTTTATTGTGGTTAGGGGAACAAATTACTGAAAAAGGCGTTGGAAATGGAATTTCCATTATCATTTTTGCTGGTATCGTAGCTGGTATACCGTCAATCGTAAACCAGATCTATGCACAGAAATTTGAAAATGCGGGAGAACAAATTTTCCTTCAAATTGTTACAGTAGTATTAATTCTTATTGCAGTAGTTGCCATTGTTGTTGGTACAATTTTTATCCAACAGGCATTAAGAAAGATTCCAATTCAATACGCGAAGCGTGTAACAGTTGGAAGAAATCCAGTTGGTGGACAAAATACTCACTTGCCATTAAAAGTTAATGCAGCTGGTGTTATTCCAGTTATCTTTGCCATTTCATTCATCATTACGCCAAGAACTGTCGCAGGTTTCTTTGAGCAAAATGATGTCACTTTATGGATTCAAAGAGTATTTGATTATACGACGCCAGTCGGAATGATCATCTACAGTGCATTAATTATTGCTTTTACTTATTTCTATGCTTTCATTCAGGTGAATCCAGAACAAGTTTCAGATAACTTGAAAAAGCAGGGCGGTTACATTCCAGGTATTAGACCAGGGAAAAGTACGCAGGAATATTTGACTCGTGTTTTATACCGTTTAACATTTGTTGGTGCCATCTTCCTTACAGCCATCTCAATTTTACCGATGTTCTTCATCAATATCGCAGGATTGCCAGAGTCAGCTCAAATTGGAGGAACAAGCTTGCTCATCGTTGTTGGTGTTGCACTAGATACGATGAAACAGCTTGAATCACAGCTTGTTAAACGTCATTATAAAGGGTTTATCAAATAATTTGGTTTTTAGGGGACATACAAAGGTTCCCTATAAGCCAATTAGATTTAAGGGGGAATTCATATGAATTTAGTATTAATGGGGCTCCCCGGTGCCGGTAAAGGTACACAAGCCGAGAAGATTGTAGACAAGTATGGCATCCCTCATATTTCAACAGGTGATATGTTCCGTGCAGCTATTAAGGAAGAAACGGAACTAGGTCTGAAAGCAAAATCTTTCATGGACAAAGGCGAACTTGTTCCTGATGAAGTGACAATCGGTATTGTTCGTGAACGGTTAAGCAAGGATGACTGTGAGAAAGGTTTCTTGCTTGATGGATTTCCAAGAACGGTTCCTCAAGCGGAAGCACTTGAAAATATTCTTGCTGAATTGAATAAAAAAATTAATTTTGTCATTAATATTGATGTGGATCAAGATATTCTTATGGAGCGTTTAACTGGCCGCAGAATCTGTAAAGATTGTGGTGCCACTTATCACCTCGTATTTAATCCTCCTGCAAAAGTGGATGAATGTGATCGCTGTGGCGGAGAACTGTACCAGCGTGCAGATGATAATGAGGCAACAGTTAAGACACGCCTTGATGTGAATATTAAACAAACAAAGCCTTTGCTTGATTTCTATGAGGCAAAAGGTTATCTTCGCAATATTGATGGTCAGCAGGATATCGTTAAAGTATTTACTGATCTGGATCGTTTACTCGGGGGCTTGCATGAATGATTATTTGCAAAACGCCGCGTGAAATTGAGATCATGCGTGAGGCCGGCAGAATTGTAGCATTGACTCACCAAGAACTGAAAAAACATATTGCTCCTGGAATAACAACAAAAGAATTGGATCATATTGCTGATACATTTATTCGCAAAGCGAATGCAATTCCTTCGTTTAAAGGCTATAACGGCTTCTCTGGCAGCATTTGTACTTCAGTAAATAATGAACTTGTTCATGGCATACCTGGTAATCGGGTGTTGAGAGACGGCGATATTATCAGCGTAGATATTGGTGCTAAATATAACGGTTATCATGGTGACTCTGCTTGGACTTATCCGGTAGGAACAATTAATGATGAAACGAAGCGCCTTCTTGATGTTACAGAAGCATCATTGTTTATTGGTCTGAAGGAAGCAAAACCAGGTGAGCGTCTATCAAACATCTCACATGCAATTCAAACATATGCGGAACAAAATGGTTTTTCCATTGTACGCGAGTATGTTGGTCATGGAGTAGGTCAGAACTTACATGAGGATCCGCAAATTCCTCATTATGGTCCCCCAAACAAAGGTCCACGACTAAAACCGGGTATGGTACTTGCTGTTGAACCAATGGTGAATGCAGGAAGTCGATATGTGAAAACATTGACTGACAACTGGACAGTCGTTACAATTGACGGGAAAATGTGTGCTCATTTTGAGCATACGATTGCAATTACTGAAAATGGGTATGAGATACTTACAATTGTTTAATTGTGCGTATTTTAATATATCGTTTCAATTTTGTTCCGTTTTTGTGCTATAATCATAAGGTTGTTAGTTTCAAATATATTTCTCGAAAAATCCGGCGTGTAATGATGGAAAACAAGCTTTGCTTTTGCAAAGATAAATGAGTTCGTATTTGAATAAAGAAAGGAGACTGTTTGATGGCGAAAGACGATGTAATTGAAATTGAAGGCACAGTGGTTGATACTTTGCCAAATGCCATGTTTAAAGTAGAATTAGAAAATGGTCATACGGTGTTGGCTCATGTTTCTGGTAAGATTCGCATGCATTTTATTCGTATTTTACCAGGAGATAAAGTTACTGTGGAGCTTTCTCCATATGATTTAACTCGCGGAAGAATCACTTATCGTTTTAAATAACCATTGCACTCCGTACTATTAAGGAGGTTAGGATAATGAAAGTAAGACCATCTGTTAAACCGATCTGCGAAAAGTGCAAAGTTATCCGCAGACGTGGAAAAGTTATGGTTATCTGTGAAAACCCTAAACATAAACAAAAACAAGGTTAATAACAAGGAGGTGCGCTAATTTATGGCACGTATTGCTGGTGTAGATATTCCACGTGAAAAACGTGTAGTAATCTCATTAACTTACATCTATGGGATTGGTAAAAATACTGCTCAGAAAGTATTAGCAGAAGCTGGTGTTTCTGAAGACACTCGTGTTCGTGATTTAACTGAAGATGAGTTAAATAAAATCCGTGAAGTCATCGATAAGCTAAAGGTTGAAGGTGACCTTCGTCGTGAAGTTTCACTTAACATTAAGCGTTTAATGGAGATCGGAAGCTATCGTGGTCTACGTCATCGCCGTGGTTTACCGGTTCGCGGACAAAACACTAAAAATAACGCTCGCACACGCAAAGGTCCTCGTAAGACTGTAGCGAACAAGAAGAAATAATCGGTAAAGGAGGTACTTTAAATGGCACGCAAAACTAATACACGTAAACGTCGTGTGAAAAAGAATATTGAACAAGGTGTTGCACACATTCGTTCTACTTTTAACAACACAATTGTAACTATTACTGATGCTCATGGGAATGCACTTTCTTGGTCAAGTGCTGGTGCGCTAGGATTTAAAGGTTCACGTAAATCTACTCCTTTCGCAGCTCAAATGGCAGCAGAAACTGCAGCGAAGTCATCTATGGAACACGGAATGAAATCTCTTGAAGTAACTGTTAAGGGACCTGGTGCAGGACGTGAAGCGGCAATTCGTGCGCTACAAGCTGCTGGTCTTGAAGTAACTGCTATCAGAGACGTGACTCCAGTTCCACATAATGGATGTCGCCCACCAAAACGCCGCCGTGTTTAATTTTTCTGTATAGAATTTGTATCCTTGTCTATAATGGGATATGATGTAAATGTTTTATTCATTATACAGGATTATTATTCCAGTTGTTGTGCACAAAACGGGAACGTATACATGGGGGAATTTCGGTTAGAATGTTAGCCGGGGTTTCGACGTTTTGAAGGAGGGTATATTTTCATGATCGAAATAGAAAAACCAAAAATCGAAACGGTTGAGATCAGCGATGATGCCAAGTACGGGAAGTTCGTCGTAGAGCCGCTTGAGCGTGGATATGGTACTACTTTGGGTAACTCCTTACGTCGTATCCTTTTATCCTCACTCCCAGGTGCCGCAGTCACATCGATTCAAATTGATGGGGTACTTCATGAGTTCTCAACAATTGAAGGCGTCGTAGAAGATGTAACATCTATCATTTTAAACATTAAGAAACTTGCACTAAAAATTTACTCTGATGAAGAGAAAACTCTTGAAATTGATGTAAAGGGTGAAGGCGTAGTTCATGCTGCTGACATTACTCATGACAGTGATGTGGAAATCCTTAATTCCGATTTGCACATTGCAACGTTAGGTTCTAATGGTCATTTACGCATGCGTCTAACTGCTAAAAGAGGTCGCGGATATACGCCAGCTGTTCAGAACAAAAGGGAAGATCAGCCGATTGGTGTTATTCCTATCGATTCTATTTACACACCAGTTTCACGTGTGTCTTATCAGGTTGAAAATACACGTGTAGGCCAAATGACTAACTATGATAAGTTAACATTCGATGTTTGGACTGATGGAAGTACAGGTCCACAAGATGCTGTTGCACTTGGTGCGAAAGTCTTAACTGAGCATTTGAATATCTTCGTTGGATTAACTGATGAAGCTCAAAATGCTGAAATCATGGTTGAAAAAGAAGAAGATCAAAAAGAAAAAGTACTTGAGATGACAATTGAAGAACTAGATCTTTCTGTTCGTTCATATAACTGTTTAAAACGTGCTGGCATCAATACCGTTCAAGAATTAGCTAATAAAACGGAAGAAGATATGATGAAGGTGCGTAACTTAGGCAGAAAGTCTCTTGAGGAAGTTAAACACAAACTAGAAGAGCTTGGATTAGGCTTACGTAAAGATGATTGATTAGTTAGCATTTGTTAACTGTCATAATTCTTGTAGCTTATCGGCTTAAGAATGACTTCAACAAAGGAGGGAAACTTTCATGGGATACAGAAAGTTAGGACGTACTAGCTCTCAACGTAAAGCTATGCTACGTGACTTAGCAACAGATTTAATCATCAATGAGCGTATTGAAACAACTGAAGCTCGTGCGAAAGAACTTCGTTCAGTTGTTGAAAAAATGATCACTCTTGGAAAACGTGGCGATTTGCATGCTCGTCGTCAAGCAGCTGCATTCGTACGTAATGAGGTAGCTAACGCTGAAACTAAGCAAGATGCAGTTCAAAAATTATTCAGCGATATCGCTTCTCGTTATGAAGAACGCCAAG
This sequence comes from Cytobacillus massiliigabonensis, assembly GCF_900199725.1. Classification (GTDB taxonomy): domain Bacteria; phylum Bacillota; class Bacilli; order Bacillales; family Cytobacillaceae; genus Cytobacillus; species Cytobacillus massiliigabonensis. Next base: position 48,781 of record NZ_LT904903.1, read on the forward strand.
GTGGATATACTCGTATTATGAAACTTGGACCTCGCCGCGGTGACGGTGCACCAATGGTAATTATCGAGTTAGTTTAATTTCTATTCGGATGAGGGCAGGACGTTTGTTCTTTGCCCTTTTTCTGTAATAGAACAAACTTCTGTAAAGAAGTAGCCAAAGTGAGTGTTACGATGGGCATGATTTGTTCCATACAAATGAAAAGTTTATAATTTTTGAATAAGCTAGTGTCTAGCTATCAAGCTTTTCTATTTTTCATGTCACGTCTAGCTCTTCTTGCACCTTTCCAGTTTATATTTTGTCTTTTCGCTTAGCAGGAGGATTCCTGTTACTATTTGGAAAGGTGCGGGCTTTTTTTAAATGGATACTGTTGTAATGGGCTTGAATAGAAGGCAGTATTGAATAGCAGATGTAGAAAAGAGCGCTTTTCTTGTTTGTAATGCTTCTTTTATATAGTTTCGTCAATAAATTTTGCTGTCATTGCTATTGAAGCTCGCCAAAAATGGCGGGTTTTTTATTTATAAATTTGTTTTGATTAGCCTGGAGAACAGTTTAGAATAGAGAGAAGAGTAAGTTGAGAGGAGGAGCAGCTTTGAGTAAGAAGCAGCTAGTTCAGTTAGAAAATGTCTCATTTCAGTATGCTTTAGAAGCAGGTTTTGCCCTTAAAAATGTTTCCTTTGATATATATGAAGGGGAATGGCTTGCAATTGTTGGACATAATGGGTCTGGAAAATCAACACTTGCAAAGCTATTAAATGGGTTACAATTTCCACAAGAAGGCACTATTAAGGTGGGTGGAATGCTCCTTACAGAAGAAACCGTATGGGAGACAAGAAAAAAAATTGGCATGGTTTTTCAAAATCCTGATAACCAGTTCGTGGGAACAACTGTTCAGGATGATGTGGCTTTTGGTTTAGAAAATAATGGTATTGCTCGAGAAGAAATGCTAGAGAGAGTCAAATATTCACTGGAAAAAGTTAAAATGGCTCAATTTCTTGATCAAGAGCCGCACCATCTATCAGGTGGCCAGAAGCAAAGAGTTGCTATTGCTGGTGTCATCGCACTTAGACCTTCGATTATTATTTTGGATGAAGCAACCTCCATGCTTGATCCAAGAGGAAGAGAAGAGGTTTTGGAAACGGTTAGAGAGTTAAAAGAGAATCATCATATGACAGTCATTTCGATTACTCATGATTTAGAAGAAGCGGTAAAAGCAGATCGAATCATTGTGATGAATAAAGGGGAGCTTTATTGCGAAGGCAGTCCTGAGGAAATATTTCAAATGGATGAGGAACTTGTTCAACTCGGCTTGGACATTCCATTTCCTGTTAAAATGAGCAAACTATTAAAGGGACAAGGAGTTTCTCTATCTAGACATTTTTTATCAGAAGAAGAGTTGGTGGCAGAGTTATGGACATCTCACTACAAAAAGTAGAATACCGATATCAGGCTAAAACCCCTTTTGAACGCCTTGCTATTAAAGACGTGTCCATTGATATTCCATCAGGAACCTTTCTAGCGATTATTGGCCATACAGGCTCTGGGAAATCAACGGTCTTGCAGCATTTGAATGCCTTATTAAAGCCAACTGCGGGCAAAGTCGTTATTGGGGATAAAGAAGTAACATCAGATAAAAAACAGAAAAATTTAAAGGAAATACGCCAAAAGGTTGGAATTGTTTTTCAGTTTCCAGAGCATCAATTATTTGAAGAAACGGTTGAAAAAGATATTTGCTTTGGACCGATGAATTTTGGGGTTACGATAGAAGAAGCACAGAGAAGGGCTAGGATAGCAATTAAACAAGTTGGTCTTACTGAAGAGATACTAAGCAAATCCCCTTTTGACTTATCTGGCGGTCAAATGCGCAGAGTTGCTATTGCAGGAGTATTAGCAATGGAACCGGATGTCATCGTATTGGACGAGCCGACTGCAGGGCTTGATCCACGCGGGAGAAAGGAGATTATGGATATGTTCCATGCTCTTCATATGGAGAGGAAGCTTTCAACCGTGCTAGTGACACATAGTATGGAGGATGCATCTAAATACGCCGACCAAATTGTGATTATGCAAAATGGTGAAGTGTATAAAAAGGGAACGCCCGATGAAATCTTTTCATCTCCTGAAGGTTTGATGCAGCTTGGACTAGATGTGCCAGAGGTTGTACGTTTTCAGCAAAAAATTGAAGAAACCTTTCATACAAAGTTATCACAAACTTGTTTAACGATGGAGAAGTTAACAGAGGAAATTGCTTCCTTACTAAAAGGGGGGGAGCAGAAATGATGGAGAAGATGATTTTTGGCCGTTATGTTCCTGCTCATTCGCTGATACACCGCATGGATCCGCGCTCAAAGCTGGTGATCATATTTTTATTTGTTTGTATTGTATTTATCGCAAATAATAGTCTGACATATGGGTTTTTAGCCATTTATACTGTGTTAATGATTTCTTTATCTAAAGTGCCTTTCCGCTTTATTATAACAGGATTAAAGCCTGTTCTATTGTTAGTTCTCTTCACATTGCTTTTGCATTTGTTTTTAACAAAGGAAGGGGAACTCTTGTTTCAAGCTGGATGGTTTTCCATTTATGAAGAAGGTTTAAGGCAAGGTATTTTTATTTCTTTACGATTCTTTCTTCTTATTTTGATGACATCGATTCTTACATTAACGACGACACCGATTGAGATAACTGATGGACTTGAAAGTTTATTGCATCCGTTAAATAAAGTGAAATTCCCTGTACACGAGCTAGCTCTCATGATGTCCATTTCGCTTCGCTTTATACCGACTTTGATGCAAGAGACAGATAAGATCATGAAAGCACAAACGGCAAGAGGAGTCGATTTCTCAAGCGGTCCGATTAAAGATAGGGTGAAGGCGATCATCCCTCTTTTGATTCCGCTTTTTGTTAATTCCTTTAAAAGGGCTGAGGAACTGGCTACAGCGATGGAAGCTAGGGGTTACAGAGGCGGAGAAGGCAGGACAAAGTATAGGCAGCTTAGCTGGGGGCTCTTGGATACTTCAATGCTCCTATTCCTTGGAATTCTTTCGGCATTATTAGTCTTATTTCGAACATAATGGAGCCATGCGATGCAAAGATATAAATGTATAATTTCTTATGATGGAACACAATTTGCTGGGTATCAGGTACAGCCAAATAAGCGTACCGTGCAAGGGGAAATAGAGAAGGCGCTAAGAAAGCTTCATAAAGATATGGATATCAAAGTTAGTGCTTCAGGCAGAACGGATGCAGGCGTACATGCAAGAGGACAGGTGATCCATTTTGACTCCTCACTTAAGATTCCTTTAGCTAAATGGGAAATTGCTTTAAATACGCTGTTACCGGATGATGTCTCTGTTATTCGTACAGAAATGGCTCCCGATAATTTTCATGCCCGCTTTGATGCAAAAGGAAAGGAATATCGGTATTTCGTCCATCTCTCGAGACAGCGCGATCCATTTAAACGCAATTATGCTTATCAGTACCCATATTCTTTAGATATCAAGAATATTAATGAAGCTGTCCCCTTTTTGCTCGGAGAACATGATTTTACAAGCTTTTGTTCAGCTAAAACAGATGTAGTTGATAAAGTACGTGAGATACGCCAGATAGAAGTGCTCGAAGAGGGAGATATGCTGATTTTTCGATTCATTGGAAATGGTTTTTTATATAATATGGTCCGTATTTTAGTCGGGACGCTTCTAGGAACAGGTGCTGGTGATATTTCTCCTGGATCCATACCAGATATACTTGAAAAAAAGGATCGTGCATATGCAGGAAAAACTGCACCGGCACAAGGTTTGTATTTATGGGAAGTGCATTATTAAAATAATAATAGGTGCCATTTAAAAAAAAACATTAAAACAACTAAACCTGGCGTAACATTTTATTGACATTAGTCGATGAAAAGTGTATCATAGCAAAGGTATTGTTATTAAAACCACGATAAGCCCCGGAACTTATTGTGTTGAAGATAAATGAAACCAAATGAATGAATAATGGAAATTTTAGGAGGGAAAATTGATGCGTACAACGTTTATGGCGAATGCAAACAATATCGAGCGTAAATGGTACGTAGTTGATGCTGAAGGCAAAACTTTAGGTCGTCTTGCTAGTGAAGTTGCATCAATCCTACGTGGTAAACATAAACCAACTTATACACCACATGTTGATACTGGTGATCATGTAATTATTCTTAATGCTTCAAAAATCCACTTAACTGGTAAAAAGCTTACTGATAAGATCTACTACCGTCACAGCTTACACCCAGGTGGTTTAAAAACTAGAACTGCTAATGAAATGCGTACAAACTATCCTGAGAGAATGTTAGAGCTTGCTATTAAAGGCATGCTTCCAAAGAATTCTCTTGGCCGTCAAATGTTCAAGAAATTACACGTATATGCTGGCGCTGAACATAAGCACCAAGCACAACAACCTGAAGTTTACGAACTTCGTGGATAATTTATAGGGGAGGTTATTAACTTGGCACAGGTTCAATATATTGGTACTGGTCGTCGTAAGAGCTCCGTTGCACGAGTTCGTTTAGTTCCAGGCGATGGTCAAATTATTATCAACGGTCGTGAAATTGAAGATTATATCCCATTTGCAGCATTGCGTGCAGTTGTAAATCAACCGCTTGTAGCTACTGAAACACAAGGAAGCTATAACGTGCATGTAAATGTTAATGGTGGAGGCTATACTGGTCAAGCTGGCGCTATCCGCCACGGTATCGCTCGTGCGTTACTTCAAGCTGATCCAAACTACCGTCCAACATTAAAAGCTGCAGGTCTATTAACTCGTGACGCTCGTATGAAAGAACGTAAAAAATACGGTCTTAAAGGCGCTCGTCGTGCACCTCAGTTCTCAAAACGTTAATATCAACTTTTCAAAGACTCTCAACCAAATTGGCTGGGAGTCTTTTCTTTTATAAATCATAAAATATTTCGTGACTGACATAGCTTTTATCTATACAACTTGCCGTTGTTCAACATATGATAACCCGGACAAGCTTAAAAATAAAAAACTCGTTCAATGGATTGATACTAATTTAAGCGTATTTACAATTAATAAGAAAGGGGTTTATGTGAATGGGCGAAGGTGAGTATAAAGAAATACTGCTAAAGGAGCTAGTAAGGCAAGGTGAGGCATTACATTTAATTCTAGAACAAATGCAAGGTCGAGAAAAGATGGGAAAAGCTCCATCACAAAATGAAGAAATATTGATTAGGCTAGTCAATGAAATTTCAAGCATAAACGAATCTACACAAATACAACGTGATAACATAAATAAATTATTAATTGAAATGACGCAAATAAACGACAAGTTAGAAAACATTAAATCCACTAAGGAATATCAACCATCTGAAACAGCTAAACAGCCTTTTAGTTTCCTCAATGGCTTTAATTTAGAAAAATTGTTGAAAATGGCGAAAATTGCTGGGGATCTATATGAATTAAATAAGAATAATGAGAATGAATAAAAAAAGGCTGACTTATTAATTCCCCTAATAAGTCAGCCTCATTCTTTTTAATGCAACTCGTATCGATATGAGATTGATACGGCTCTTATTCCATTAAAATACAGCGCCAATAATAATCAGCAAAATAAACAAAATGACAATTAGCACAAAGGTGCTGCCATTTCCATTTCCATACCCTCTAGTTTCAGCCATTTGTTTTCCCTCCTTCGAATGGTTTTGAAAGAGCTCTTTCATCTATAAGGTATGAATAGAATCAAACTTTGAATAGGACAAGCATATTGATCGTATGGCGGAATTTTACTTTTTAATCAAAAAGTGATTAGCTTATATAAAGAATTTTTTTGATATTTTTATAAAAAATTGGCAGACAAAAGCGTCTGCCTTTTTGTATGTCTCTCCTATTGCGGTTAAAGACTATTATCAAGAGGTGGGAAGGCATGAATGTAATTACAACCTTTGCAGAAAAGAAACGAGAAAAGCAAATTAAATATGAGAAGTCCATTTTAAAGGAAATTTCTATAAAGGCATTAAAGGAAAAGGTACAGCATCATTTCGGTTCCTCAAGATTTGCTTCAGGGCTTATGATGAATGCTGGGATTGAAGAAGCTTGCTATGATGTGGCAATTGAAGCCTATTTATTAGGTGCAAATTTTAGCCGGTTTGGCATATATGGAGAGGGCGCTGAAGATGTAAGGAATCGGTGCCGATATGAGATCCGGCATTTTTCAGATACGTTATACAATTTCCTCTTGTATTGGGGGCATGGGGAGGAGGGAATGATGAGTGAATCTCTCTATTACCTATGTGAAGAATATGTAAACAGCTGGTGGATGGAGGGGTTTCAAAAAGGCCAAAGAAGACATAAGCTCCGCCTCCATTAAAAGATAACATTTAGGTCCTGTATTTCTTGTTCTATCTCTTTGCCTTGTCCCATATATTTAATTGAGGACGAGCGGGAGGTTGACAGGGAATATGAAAAAGTTAAAAGCTGCGGTATTCGCCATTGGACTAATCGTCCTATTTTTAATTTTGCAATATGATTTTTCAGAAGAGGATTCTTGGGAATCATGGCATTTGCCGTTAACAGGAAAGATTATTTTACTTGATCCAGGTCATGGAGGACCAGATGGCGGGGCGGGGGATAAGGATGCGCTTGAGAAGGAAATCGCCCTTGATGTGACACTGAAGGTGAAAGAATATCTTCAAGAACAGGGAGCGCTTGTGATTTTGACAAGAGAAGATGACCGTGACCTGGCTCCAGATGGTACAAAGGGCTATAGCAGACGTAAAGTAGAGGATTTAAAAAAGCGGCTTGAAATCATTAATACATCGGGAGCTGAGTTTTTTGCGAGCATCCATTTAAATGCAATTCCTTCATCCCGCTGGAGCGGCGCACAGACCTTTTATGCATCACATAAAGAAGAAAATGCAAGAGCAGCAAAGTTTATACAGGATGAATTAAGACGTAATTTGGAAAACACAAATCGAAAAGCAAAGAAATTAGATAATGTATACATCCTAAAACATGCTGAAATTCCGGGTGCTTTAGTGGAGATTGGCTTTTTATCCAATCCAGCCGAAAAGGAAAATTTGAAAAAAGAACAGTATCAGAACAAAGTTGCTGCCTCCATATATATGGGAATACTTAGATATTTTTCTAATGAAAAGGAGTTGCAGGAAGAGGAATAAAAGATGCTAAGCGGCATCTTTTTTTAATATCAGAATTTATAACTTTGGAGTTAGCGCCTATCGCCTATCAAACTTCAGGTCACCTCCGCAACGATTGCGTCAACATCGGTTCGCTCTCGCTCACCGTGTTTTCCTTTATCGAAAGAACCGGATCTTCCATTTTGTACGGCGATGACCAAGGCGCTTGCGCTTTTCTTAGTATTCAAAATGAACCGATTAAGCAGGAGCCGGTAGAAAGTAGTGGGTATTGGTTTTAATTAGACAAGGTGTGATAGAATTAACTGTAGCGCAATAACAATATGTTATACTTTAATGGAAACGAATTCATAAAGGCAGGTGCTAGTATGTTAACGGAACAAAATATAAGAGAAGTTTTAAGTGGAGTTCAAGAGCCATTTATACATAAACCACTAGGCGAACTAGGTGCCATTGATGAAGTAAAAATCAAAGAAGAAAAAAATCATGTAAGTGTAAAGATATTAATTGCAAAAACAGGAACTGCTGAGCAGCTTCAGCTTCAAACGCAAATTGTGAATTTGTTAAAAGAAGCAGGTGCCGCTACTGTCGGTATCCGGTTTAGTGAGCTGCCGGAATCTGTATTAGCGCAGTATCGTCAAGCGGTGAAAGAAGAGGATAAAGGATTGCTGTCTCCTGATAGCAAGACAACCTTTATTGCGATTGCGAGCGGAAAGGGTGGAGTTGGGAAATCCACTGTTTCAGTGAACCTTGCTGTCTCATTAGCCAGATTAGGGAAAAAGGTCGGCTTGATTGATGCTGATATTTACGGATTCAGTGTGCCTGATATGATGGGGATTACGACACGCCCTGTTGTAAGAGGAGAGAAGATTATTCCGGTTGATCGTTTTGGCGTAAAAGTCATTTCCATGGGGTTCTTTGTTGAAGACAATGCTCCGATTATTTGGAGAGGTCCAATGCTTGGAAAAATGCTCAATAGCTTTTTCAATGAGGTAGAGTGGGGCGACATCGATTATTTATTACTAGATTTACCGCCTGGAACTGGTGATGTGGCACTGGATGTTCATACAATGCTTCCGTCTTGTAAAGAAATCGTAGTAACAACACCACACCCAACTGCTGCTTTTGTTGCCGCACGAGCAGGTGCGATGGCGATAAAAACAGAACATGAAATTTTGGGCGTTATTGAAAACATGGCTTATTTTGAAAGTAAGCTTACGGGTGAGAAGGAATTTGTTTTCGGCCAAGGCGGGGGACAAAAGCTTGCTGAAGAATTAAAAACAGAAGTATTAGGTCAGTTGCCTCTTCAGCAACCAGACTGGGATGAAAAGGAGTTTGCTCCTTCTGTATATCAAGAAGATCATAGATTGGGAAAAATCTATACAGAAATTGCAGAGAAAGTTGTTCATTCTCTGGAGGGTAAATAAGAAAAAACCTCTTTTCACTTTGTGAAAAGAGGTTTTTTCTTGGGATTTAGCTGCCGCCTTCTCCACTCTGGGCGCCGCCTTGGTCACCGCCCTGCTCTTTATCACTTTGCTCTCCTCCTTTTTCACCGCTTTTTACTTCAGTAGCGGCTTTCAGAAGAATTTCTTGGATTTTTGCCTTAAAGAGCGGACTCTCAAATGTTTCTGTTACAATGGTCTGTAAATGTTCACGATATTCCTTGCTTTTTAATACATTTGTTACTTCTTTTTCTAATTCAGGATCTTTTAAAACCTCAATCATCATTCCGCGGTATTCAGGATCCTTCATTAGGTCCTTTAACAGTTTTTCGTTTTCTTTTTTCATGCTTTTTGCAATGCTTTCAGCAAACTTAGGATCTTCAAAGGATTTTTTCCAAAATTCTGTTCCCTTATCTGAAGTTAATGTTTTTTCTATCGTTTCAGAGACGACTGCTTGATCCATTACTAGCTTCTGCTTCATTTTGTCATCTTCCATTAGTTCCTGAATTGCCTTTTTGCCATCATCAGTTTTCAGTATATCAACAATCATTTTCTTTGTTTGTTCATAATCCATATTGTTGCCGCCGGCTTCTCCTTGACCACAGCCTGCAAGCATCATGATTAGAATAAAGGGGAAGAGCATTCGAAACATTTTTAACATATAGAAGCTCCTTTCAGAGATGTCCTTAATATTAGAATGAAGAAAATGAGTAAATATTATTCGCTTGAATTGCTTTACCTAGATTTTTCATTGCTACGTTGGTACAATCAAAAGTGATTGAATAAATGCTATGGAGGAAAAATAAATTGACTAGCCGAAATTGGGTAAAGTTGTTTATGTCAACTCTGTTAGTTGGGGGATTAACTACTGGGGTTGTAGGCTTTTTTGTGCGTTGGAAGGAATTTGAACCTTTATTTGCTTCTTTCGATCTTCTTGAAATTTTATCTGTTTTAATATGGTTAATTGGAGTAGGTTTTATTTTCAGTGTTCTTAGCCAAGCCGGTTTTTTTGCTTATTTAACGGTTCATCGTTTTGGGCTTGGCATCTTTAAATCCCATGCGTTATGGAATGCTGTTCAGATCATTCTTATCTTGTTTGTTTTATTTGACTTGGTCTACCTCCGTTATAATGCTTTTGCTGGGGATGAAGAAAGCATTTGGCCCTATATTGGGGTAGCGGCATTTATCCTATTTGTAGGAGCGGCAGTTGCAGCAATGAAAGTAAAGATGACTAGCAAAGAAGCATTTATTCCTGCTATATTTTTTATGGTTGTTGTTACAACAATCGAATGGGTGCCAGTTTTGCGTGTAAATGAAGAAAGCTGGGTATATCTAATGATTTTCCCTTTATTAGTATGTAACGCCTATCAGCTGCTTATTCTTCAAAAGCTTAATAAAGCTTCACAAGAGCAAAGACAAAAAATAGCAAAGAAGCCAGCCAAATAAGGCAGGCTTTTTTGTTTAAGTATACATTATTTTACTTCAGTTGTTTTTGTTTCAGCATTTGCAATCATTTCAGAAACGGACACTAGCTTTAAATTTTTGCTGTTTATTACTTGAATGATGTTCGGTAAAGCTTTTGCTGTTTGTTTCGCTGAATCAGAAGCATGTAATAGCATGATATCTCCCTTTTTTGCCTGTGACGCATTCTTGATAATGGTTTCTACACCGGGATTTGTCCAATCCTTTGAATCAATGCTCCAGTGTACAACTGTATAGCCAAGCCTTTCAGCTACCTTTAATGTTTTTTGATCAAAATGTCCTGTCGGTGCGCGAATAAGTTTAATATCTTTTACGTTTAACTTTTTAAATACATCTTGAGCTTTCGCGATATCCAGCCTAACTTTCTGTTCCTCAAGCTCAGTATAATCTTCGTAATTATATCCGAGTATTCCAATTTCATATCCTTCCTTCACGATTCGAGCAACAAGATCTGGGTGGCGCTCTGCCCATGAACCTGCAAGGAAAAAGGTTGCAGATTTTACGTTTTCCTTTTTAAGAATATCAAGAATGGGTTCCGCTTTTTCATCCCCCCACCCGATATTAAATGTGAGAGCAAGATCTTTTTCACCTTTGTATATTGCTTTAGGACCATCTTTAGCAGAAAATGCCGGCAGGTGGACAATGTTTCCTACATAAAGAATCCAGGCAGCAAAGAAAGCGGTTGTTACTACGATAGCGAACTGTTTTAACATTTTCCCGTTAAGTACAAAAAAGAAGTTCATATTACTCTTCACCTCGTCCAAATCACTTCTTGTCTCAATCTTATGCAGATATTTTCCAAAAATGATTTGAAAAACAAATTCATAAAAAAAATAAAATGGAAAATACTACAAAAACCAAACTGAAATAAAGGGGTTTTAGGATGATAGGCATGTTAATCAATCAAAAGGAATTAAAAGAAATGCAGTATTTAATAAAGCGAGAAATGGATGAAATTTTATTTGATTTAAAGGATGACCGAATCGATCATATAGTAAAAAGAGCCATGGAAGAACGATACAAAATTTTATTTTCGTTATTCAAAAGAGTAGCTGCACCTAATGAATGCTTGAAATATATGCTTAATAGACAGAAGAAGGAAAAAAGGGGGTAAAACTTTTTAAAAAAAATTTGATTTTTATTGACTTAGTGTTATTTAGCTGTTATATTAATAAACGTCGCTGATGACATATTGAAAACAACATTAAAAAAAGTTGTTGACGTCAAAAGCGAAAGGTGATATATTAATAAAGTCGCTGTGAGCGATGTAACGATATTGCTCTTTGAAAACTGAACGAACAAAAACGTCAACGTTTATTATTTTTAGTCTTTTATCAAAAAGACATTTATGAGCTAATCAACTCACAATTTATTGGAGAGTTTGATCCTGGCTCAGGACGAACGCTGGCGGCGTGCCTAATACATGCAAGTCGAGCGAACTTGCGGGAGCTTGCTCCCAAAAGTTAGCGGCGGACGGGTGAGTAACACGTGGGCAACCTGCCTGTAAGACTGGGATAACTTCGGGAAACCGGAGCTAATACCGGATAATTCTTTTCCTCACATGTGGAAAAGCTGAAAGATGGCTTCGGCTATCACTTACAGATGGGCCCGCGGCGCATTAGCTAGTTGGTGAGGTAACGGCTCACCAAGGCGACGATGCGTAGCCGACCTGAGAGGGTGATCGGCCACACTGGGACTGAGACACGGCCCAGACTCCTACGGGAGGCAGCAGTAGGGAATCTTCCGCAATGGACGAAAGTCTGACGGAGCAACGCCGCGTGAGTGATGAAGGTTTTCGGATCGTAAAACTCTGTTGTTAGGGAAGAACAAGTACCGTTCGAATAGGGCGGTACCTTGACGGTACCTAACCAGAAAGCCACGGCTAACTACGTGCCAGCAGCCGCGGTAATACGTAGGTGGCAAGCGTTGTCCGGAATTATTGGGCGTAAAGCGCGCGCAGGCGGTCTTTTAAGTCTGATGTGAAAGCCCCCGGCTCAACCGGGGAGGGTCATTGGAAACTGGGAGACTTGAGTGCAGAAGAGGAGAGTGGAATTCCACGTGTAGCGGTGAAATGCGTAGAGATGTGGAGGAACACCAGTGGCGAAGGCGACTCTCTGGTCTGTAACTGACGCTGAGGCGCGAAAGCGTGGGGAGCGAACAGGATTAGATACCCTGGTAGTCCACGCCGTAAACGATGAGTGCTAAGTGTTAGAGGGTTTCCGCCCTTTAGTGCTGCAGCAAACGCATTAAGCACTCCGCCTGGGGAGTACGGCCGCAAGGCTGAAACTCAAAGGAATTGACGGGGGCCCGCACAAGCGGTGGAGCATGTGGTTTAATTCGAAGCAACGCGAAGAACCTTACCAGGTCTTGACATCCTCTGACAATCCTAGAGATAGGACTTTCCCCTTCGGGGGACAGAGTGACAGGTGGTGCATGGTTGTCGTCAGCTCGTGTCGTGAGATGTTGGGTTAAGTCCCGCAACGAGCGCAACCCTTGATCTTAGTTGCCAGCATTCAGTTGGGCACTCTAAGGTGACTGCCGGTGACAAACCGGAGGAAGGTGGGGATGACGTCAAATCATCATGCCCCTTATGACCTGGGCTACACACGTGCTACAATGGATGGTACAAAGGGCTGCAAGACCGCGAGGTTTAGCCAATCCCATAAAACCATTCTCAGTTCGGATTGCAGGCTGCAACTCGCCTGCATGAAGCCGGAATCGCTAGTAATCGCGGATCAGCATGCCGCGGTGAATACGTTCCCGGGCCTTGTACACACCGCCCGTCACACCACGAGAGTTTGTAACACCCGAAGTCGGTGGGGTAACCGCAAGGAGCCAGCCGCCTAAGGTGGGACAGATGATTGGGGTGAAGTCGTAACAAGGTAGCCGTATCGGAAGGTGCGGCTGGATCACCTCCTTTCTAAGGATGAAATGAAGTCTAACTTCATTAAAAGACGTTTCATTGTTCGTTCAGTTTTGAGAGAGCAATTCTCTCATATGAATTTGTTCTTTGAAAACTAGATAATGTATATAAAGAAGAATAACCGAGTAATCGCCATCTTAGTTTTCTCTTATGNCGGGGAACTGAAACATCTAAGTACCCGGAGGAAGAGAAAGCAAACGCGATTCCCTGAGTAGCGGCGAGCGAAACGGGATTAGCCCAAACCAAGAGGCTTGCCTCTTGGGGTTGTAGGACACTCTACACGGAGTTACAAAGGAACGAGGTAAATGAACAGGTCTGGAAAGGCCGGCCAGAGAAGGTAAAAGCCCTGTAGTTGAAACTTCGTTCCCTCCAGAGTGGATCCTGAGTACGGCGGGACACGAGAAATCCCGTCGGAAGCAGGGAGGACCATCTCCCAAGGCTAAATACTCCCTAGTGACCGATAGTGAACCAGTACCGTGAGGGAAAGGTGAAAAGCACCCCGGAAGGGGAGTGAAAGAGATCCTGAAACCGTGTGCCTACAAGTAGTTAGAGCCCGTTAATGGGTGATAGCGTGCCTTTTGTAGAATGAACCGGCGAGTTACGATTACATGCGAGGTTAAGTTGAATAGACGGAGCCGCAGCGAAAGCGAGTCTGAATAGGGCGAATGAGTATGTGGTCGTAGACCCGAAACCAGGTGATCTACCCATGTCCAGGTTGAAGTTCAGGTAACACT
>NZ_LT904903.1:65000-70908 GCF_900199725.1 Cytobacillus massiliigabonensis
CCATGGTAAGGAAGAGGTCAGCGGTTCGAGCCCGCTTGGGAGCTTACCATAATAAATTTATATATGGCCCCTTGGTCAAGCGGTTAAGACACCGCCCTTTCACGGCGGTAACACGGGTTCGAATCCCGTAGGGGTCACCATTAATCGGAGGATTAGCTCAGCTGGGAGAGCACCTGCCTTACAAGCAGGGGGTCGGCGGTTCGATCCCGTCATCCTCCACCATCATTTTATTATGCCGGCCTAGCTCAATTGGTAGAGCAACTGACTTGTAATCAGTAGGTTGGGGGTTCAAGTCCTCTGGCCGGCATGTTTTTAGTTTTGAGCCATTAGCTCAGTCGGTAGAGCATCTGACTTTTAATCAGAGGGTCGAAGGTTCGAGTCCTTCATGGCTCACCATTTAAATAATGCGGGTGTGGCGGAACTGGCAGACGCACTAGACTTAGGATCTAGCGCCGCAAGGCGTGGGGGTTCGACTCCCTTCACCCGCATCATTTTATCTGCGGAAGTAGTTCAGTGGTAGAACACCACCTTGCCAAGGTGGGGGTCGCGGGTTCGAATCCCGTCTTCCGCTCCAATTACTTGCCGGGGTGGCGGAACTGGCAGACGCACAGGACTTAAAATCCTGCGGTAGGTGACTACCGTACCGGTTCGATTCCGGTCCTCGGCACCATATTTTAATTAGCGCCCGTAGCTCAATTGGATAGAGCGTCTGACTACGGATCAGAAGGTTATGGGTTCGACTCCTTTCGGGCGCGCCATTTAAAAACGGGAAGTAGCTCAGCTTGGTAGAGCACTTGGTTTGGGACCAAGGGGTCGCAGGTTCGAATCCTGTCTTCCCGACCATTCATATCTAATGGGGCCTTAGCTCAGCTGGGAGAGCGCCTGCCTTGCACGCAGGAGGTCAGCGGTTCGATCCCGCTAGGCTCCACCATAACATTTAAAAAGTTATTGACTTAACATTTTAAATGTAGTAATGTTTTAAAGTCGCCTTGAGTGACGAAGAAATAAAAATATTGCTCTTTGAAAACTGAACGAACAAAAACGTCAACGTTTATTATTTTTAGTCTTTTATCAAAAAGACATTTATGAGCTAATCAACTCACAATTTATTGGAGAGTTTGATCCTGGCTCAGGACGAACGCTGGCGGCGTGCCTAATACATGCAAGTCGAGCGAACTTGCGGGAGCTTGCTCCCAAAAGTTAGCGGCGGACGGGTGAGTAACACGTGGGCAACCTGCCTGTAAGACTGGGATAACTTCGGGAAACCGGAGCTAATACCGGATAATTCTTTTCCTCACATGCGGAAAAGCTGAAAGATGGCTCCGGCTATCACTTACAGATGGGCCCGCGGCGCATTAGCTAGTTGGTGAGGTAACGGCTCACCAAGGCGACGATGCGTAGCCGACCTGAGAGGGTGATCGGCCACACTGGGACTGAGACACGGCCCAGACTCCTACGGGAGGCAGCAGTAGGGAATCTTCCGCAATGGACGAAAGTCTGACGGAGCAACGCCGCGTGAGTGATGAAGGTTTTCGGATCGTAAAACTCTGTTGTTAGGGAAGAACAAGTACCGTTCGAATAGGGCGGTACCTTGACGGTACCTAACCAGAAAGCCACGGCTAACTACGTGCCAGCAGCCGCGGTAATACGTAGGTGGCAAGCGTTGTCCGGAATTATTGGGCGTAAAGCGCGCGCAGGCGGTCTTTTAAGTCTGATGTGAAAGCCCCCGGCTCAACCGGGGAGGGTCATTGGAAACTGGGAGACTTGAGTGCAGAAGAGGAGAGTGGAATTCCACGTGTAGCGGTGAAATGCGTAGAGATGTGGAGGAACACCAGTGGCGAAGGCGACTCTCTGGTCTGTAACTGACGCTGAGGCGCGAAAGCGTGGGGAGCGAACAGGATTAGATACCCTGGTAGTCCACGCCGTAAACGATGAGTGCTAAGTGTTAGAGGGTTTCCGCCCTTTAGTGCTGCAGCAAACGCATTAAGCACTCCGCCTGGGGAGTACGGCCGCAAGGCTGAAACTCAAAGGAATTGACGGGGGCCCGCACAAGCGGTGGAGCATGTGGTTTAATTCGAAGCAACGCGAAGAACCTTACCAGGTCTTGACATCCTCTGACAATCCTAGAGATAGGACTTTCCCCTTCGGGGGACAGAGTGACAGGTGGTGCATGGTTGTCGTCAGCTCGTGTCGTGAGATGTTGGGTTAAGTCCCGCAACGAGCGCAACCCTTGATCTTAGTTGCCAGCATTCAGTTGGGCACTCTAAGGTGACTGCCGGTGACAAACCGGAGGAAGGTGGGGATGACGTCAAATCATCATGCCCCTTATGACCTGGGCTACACACGTGCTACAATGGATGGTACAAAGGGCTGCAAGACCGCGAGGTTTAGCCAATCCCATAAAACCATTCTCAGTTCGGATTGCAGGCTGCAACTCGCCTGCATGAAGCCGGAATCGCTAGTAATCGCGGATCAGCATGCCGCGGTGAATACGTTCCCGGGCCTTGTACACACCGCCCGTCACACCACGAGAGTTTGTAACACCCGAAGTCGGTGGGGTAACCGCAAGGAGCCAGCCGCCTAAGGTGGGACAGATGATTGGGGTGAAGTCGTAACAAGGTAGCCGTATCGGAAGGTGCGGCTGGATCACCTCCTTTCTAAGGATGAAATGAAGTCTAACTTCATTAAAAGACGTTTCATTGTTCGTTCAGTTTTGAGAGAGCAATTCTCTCATATAAGTTTGTTCTTTGAAAACTAGATAATGTATATAAAGAAGAATAACCGAGTAATCGCCATCTTAGTTTTCTCTTATGGAAGTTTTAGTTTTAAAACGAAATAAGAGCACAAACCATGAGGGCAACAAGCAGCGAGAAGATCAAGGAAGCGACCGAACGGCACCGGAGCGTACTCAGTACGTGAGGAGCGGAGTGAGAGAGCTGACTCAGAGATTCGAAGCTGATTGTTGACCGAAGTAGGTTAAGTTAGAAAGGGCGCACGGTGAATGCCTAGGCACTAGGAGCCGATGAAGGACGGGACTAACACCGATATGCTTCGGGGAGCTGTAAGTAAGCTTTGATCCGGAGATTTCCGAATGGGGGAACCCTCTATCCGTAATGGGATAGAATCTTTACCTGAATACATAGGGTAATGAAGGCAGACCCGGGGAACTGAAACATCTAAGTACCCGGAGGAAGAGAAAGCAAACGCGATTCCCTGAGTAGCGGCGAGCGAAACGGGATTAGCCCAAACCAAGAGGCTTGCCTCTTGGGGTTGTAGGACACTCTACACGGAGTTACAAAGGAACGAGGTAAATGAACAGGTCTGGAAAGGCCGGCCAGAGAAGGTAAAAGCCCTGTAGTTGAAACTTCGTTCCCTCCAGAGTGGATCCTGAGTACGGCGGGACACGAGAAATCCCGTCGGAAGCAGGGAGGACCATCTCCCAAGGCTAAATACTCCCTAGTGACCGATAGTGAACCAGTACCGTGAGGGAAAGGTGAAAAGCACCCCGGAAGGGGAGTGAAAGAGATCCTGAAACCGTGTGCCTACAAGTAGTTAGAGCCCGTTAATGGGTGATAGCGTGCCTTTTGTAGAATGAACCGGCGAGTTACGATTACATGCGAGGTTAAGTTGAATAGACGGAGCCGCAGCGAAAGCGAGTCTGAATAGGGCGAATGAGTATGTGGTCGTAGACCCGAAACCAGGTGATCTACCCATGTCCAGGTTGAAGTTCAGGTAACACTGAATGGAGGACCGAACCCACGCACGTTGAAAAGTGCGGGGATGAGGTGTGGGTAGCGGAGAAATTCCAATCGAACTTGGAGATAGCTGGTTCTCTCCGAAATAGCTTTAGGGCTAGCCTCATGTAGAAAGAGTCTTGGAGGTAGAGCACTGTTTGGACTAGGGGCCCCCATCGGGTTACCGAATTCAGACAAACTCCGAATGCCAAAGACTTATCCATGGGAGTCAGACTGCGAGTGATAAGATCCGTAGTCAAGAGGGAAACAGCCCAGACCACCAGCTAAGGTCCCAAAGTATACGTTAAGTGGAAAAGGATGTGGAGTTGCTTAGACAACCAGGATGTTGGCTTAGAAGCAGCCACCATTTAAAGAGTGCGTAATAGCTCACTGGTCGAGTGACTCTGCGCCGAAAATGTACCGGGGCTAAACGTATCACCGAAGCTGTGGATGGACATCTACCGATGTCCGTGGTAGGAGAGCGTTCTAAGGGCGTTGAAGCTAGACCGCAAGGACTGGTGGAGCGCTTAGAAGTGAGAATGCCGGTATGAGTAGCGAAAGATGGGTGAGAATCCCATCCACCGAATGCCTAAGGTTTCCTGAGGAAGGCTCGTCCGCTCAGGGTTAGTCGGGACCTAAGCCGAGGCTGAAAAGCGTAGGCGATGGACAACAGGTTGATATTCCTGTACCACCAAACTCCGTTTGAGCAATGGGGGGACGCAGGAGGATAGGGTAAGCGCACTGCTGGATATGTGCGTCTAAGCAGTTAGGCTGCAAGCGAGGAAAATCCCGTTTGCGTGAAGGCTGAGCTGTGACAGCGAGGGAAATATAGTACCGAAGTTCCTGATTCCACACTGCCAAGAAAAGCCTCTAGCGAGGATAAGGTGCCCGTACCGCAAACCGACACAGGTAGGCGAGGAGAGAATCCTAAGGTGAGCGAGAGAACTCTCGTTAAGGAACTCGGCAAAATGACCCCGTAACTTCGGGAGAAGGGGTGCTCTTTGGGGTGTTAAAGCCTCGAAGAGCCGCAGTGAATAGGCCCAGGCGACTGTTTAGCAAAAACACAGGTCTCTGCGAAGCCGCAAGGCGAAGTATAGGGGCTGACGCCTGCCCGGTGCTGGAAGGTTAAGAGGAGGGGTTAGCTCACGCGAAGCTCTGAATTGAAGCCCCAGTAAACGGCGGCCGTAACTATAACGGTCCTAAGGTAGCGAAATTCCTTGTCGGGTAAGTTCCGACCCGCACGAAAGGCGTAACGATCTGGGCACTGTCTCAACGAGAGACTCGGTGAAATTATAGTACCTGTGAAGATGCAGGTTACCCGCGACAGGACGGAAAGACCCCGTGGAGCTTTACTGTAGCCTGATATTGAATTTCGGTACAGCTTGTACAGGATAGGTAGGAGCCTTGGAAGCCGGAGCGCCAGCTTCGGTGGAGGCATCGGTGGGATACTACCCTGGCTGTATTGAAATTCTAACCCATGCCCCTGATCGGGGCAGGAGACAGTGTCAGGTGGGCAGTTTGACTGGGGCGGTCGCCTCCTAAAAAGTAACGGAGGCGCCCAAAGGTTCCCTCAGAATGGTTGGAAATCATTCGAAGAGTGTAAAGGCATAAGGGAGCTTGACTGCGAGACCTACAAGTCGAGCAGGGACGAAAGTCGGGCTTAGTGATCCGGTGGTTCCGCATGGAAGGGCCATCGCTCAACGGATAAAAGCTACCCCGGGGATAACAGGCTTATCTCCCCCAAGAGTCCACATCGACGGGGAGGTTTGGCACCTCGATGTCGGCTCATCGCATCCTGGGGCTGTAGTCGGTCCCAAGGGTTGGGCTGTTCGCCCATTAAAGCGGTACGCGAGCTGGGTTCAGAACGTCGTGAGACAGTTCGGTCCCTATCCGTCGTGGGCGCAGGAAATTTGAGAGGAGCTGTCCTTAGTACGAGAGGACCGGGATGGACGCACCGCTGGTGTACCAGTTGTTCTGCCAAGAGCATCGCTGGGTAGCTATGTGCGGAAGGGATAAGTGCTGAAAGCATCTAAGCATGAAGCCCCCCTCGAGATGAGATTTCCCATAGCGTCAAGCTAGTAAGACCCCTGAAAGATGATCAGGTTGATAGGTTTGAGGTGGAAGCGTGGTGACACGTGGAGCTGACAAATACTAATCGGTCGAGGACTTAACCA
>NZ_LT904903.1:71971-81962 GCF_900199725.1 Cytobacillus massiliigabonensis
CTGGCCGGCATGTTTCATATCTTTCGGAGGGGTAGCGAAGTGGCTAAACGCGGCGGACTGTAAATCCGCTCCTTCGGGTTCGGCGGTTCGAATCCGTCCCCCTCCACCATTATTTTTAATAGCAATATTAAAAATGGACAAGAAGCTGCTAGTCCTTTTTATTTTTTTTAGAATAATAATAATCCATTTTGTAAATGATATTAGAATCATTGGGCTATAGCCAAGCGGTAAGGCATCGCACTTTGACTGCGACATGCGTTGGTTCGAATCCAGCTAGCCCAGCCATTATTTTTGAGCCATTAGCTCAGTCGGTAGAGCATCTGACTTTTAATCAGAGGGTCGAAGGTTCGAGTCCTTCATGGCTCATTTATAGGAATGAAAAAAGACCTTAAAAGGATTAATCCTTTTGGGTCTTTTTTCTCTTATTCATTATGAAAGGATTTAGGGTTCATAACTAAATTCATGAACCAAATGTAAAAGCTGCATACATAAGTGACTAACTGTATTAATTTTTGAAATCTTACACATTTTCCGCATATATATACATGCTTTTGTCGAGTTGAGTCATTTCTTTGAATATGGTTAAAATAGAGATAGATACAGGGATGAAGGGAGATTTTTTCATGAAGAAGCTTGCCATTATTGGGATGCCTATGGATTTGGGACAAATGAGACGCGGAGTGGATATGGGGCCAAGTGCAATCCGTTACGCTGGGATAAATGAAAGGTTAAAAAAATTATTTGATGAAGTTCATGATCGTGGTGATATTGCTATAGGTAGACCTGAAGTAGAGGTGGATCCGGAATCAAATCTTCGGAATTTGCATTTAATTGCTGAAAAGACAGAAATGCTTGCTAAGGAAGTTGATCAGGCAATTGAAGCTGGTTCATTTCCATTAGTCCTTGGAGGCGATCATAGCATTGCGATTGGAACATTAGCTGGTGTAGCCAAACATTATAATAATCTTGGTGTCATCTGGTATGATGCTCATGGAGACCTAAATACGGCTGAGACATCGCCATCTGGGAATATCCACGGGATGCCGCTTGCAGTAAGCCTTGGTATGGGACATCCGTTATTAACGAATGTTGGTGGATATGCACCAAAGATTAAACCCGAAAATATCGTGATCATTGGCGCACGTTCATTAGATGAAGGGGAACGGGAATTAATTAAGGAACATGGCATCAAAGTCTATACAATGCATGAGATTGATCGCATTGGTATGACGAAAGTAATGGAAGAGGCAATTTCTTATTTAAAGGGAAAAACAGATGGTGTACATTTGTCCTTAGATTTAGATGGACTAGATCCTAATGATGCACCAGGTGTAGGAACTCCTGTGCTAGGAGGCATAAGCTACCGCGAAAGCCATTTAGCAATGGAGATGCTGGCTGAATCAGAAATTATTACATCAGCTGAATTTGTAGAAGTAAACCCGATTCTAGATGATAAGAATAAAACAGCAACTGTTGCTGTTGCCTTAATGGGATCGCTATTCGGGGAAAAACTATTATAGGATTCAAAAAACAAGGACATCAAGTTCTTGTTTTTTTATTAGCATTCAATTAAAACATTTATGACTTTTATTCTTTTGTGCCATTAAGGAAAAATAATCATCCAAGTTAGTAAAAATTTGTTAATATAGATATATTGAGTATTTTTTTTAAAAAAGTGAAACCTTTTCCGCTATCGATTCGTAATGTCGAATAGCCGCACTTTGAGCGGAGGTAAAGAAAATGGAAGCAATCGTAAAGAAAAGGATAAAACAGGTATTAAAAGGCGATCAGGATGCTTATGCAGAAGTGGTTGAAATATATGGAGAAAAGGTATTTCAAATCTGTTACAGAATGCTAGGAAATAGGCATGAAGCGGAGGATATTGCCCAAGAGGCCTTTTTAAGGGCATACGTCAATATCCATAGTTTTAATATTAATCTAAAATTCTCTTCATGGCTTTATCGAATAGCGACAAATCTTTGCATCGACCGGATCAGAAAGAAAAAGCCTGATTATTATTTAGATGCTGAGGTGGCAGGTACAGACGGTCTAACCATGTATTCACAAATTGCCTCAGATACAAGCTTGCCTGAAGAAGATCTAGAGAGCTTAGAGCTGCAGGAAACCATCCAGAGAGAGATTTCTAAGCTTCCTGAGAAATACCGTACCGTTATTGTATTAAAGTATATTGAGGAGCTATCCTTAAACGAGATAAGCCAGATTCTGGATTTGCCCTTAGGTACAGTAAAGACTAGAATACACAGAGGAAGAGAAGCATTAAGAAACCAATTACGGCATGTATAATAAAAGAGGGTGAGAACTTTGAAGTGTCCAGCAGAAATGATCATTTATATGCATGAATATTTAGATGAAGAGATCTCAGCCGAAAATGAACAAGAATTAAGAACACATCTCCAAAGCTGTAAGGAGTGTCAAACACATTTTCATGAGTTAAGAAAGACTATTGCTCTTGTTCAGAGTACTTCACATATAAATGTGCCATCTGATTTTACTGCAAAGGTGATGGCAAAATTGCCTAAAGAAAAGCGCAAAGTTGGTTTCCAGCGTTGGGTCAGGCATCATCCTTTATTTACGGCAGCTTCTTTATTCATCGTGCTTATGGCAGGAAGTTTATTTTCTTCATGGGAGCAGGATCATGAATTTTCCGTATCCAAGCAGCCAAATTTAATAGTCCAAAATGATACAGTCATTGTCCCTAAAGGAGAGGTTGTTAAAGGCGATGTGACTGTGAAAAATGGAAAAATCCAGATTGAGGGACAGGTTGAAGGCGATGTTACCGTCATCAATGGAGAAAAGTATCTTGCTTCAGCAGGTCAAGTGACAGGGGAAATTAAAGAAGTGAATGCGATTTTTGATTGGCTGTGGTATCACATCAAAAAAACCGCTACAGAGGTCGTTAATATCTTTGATCAAGAAGAACCTGAGGCAGCAAAGTAAAAATATAGGAACACTGCATGTATGCAGTGTTCTTATTTTTATTTCAAACACCTTCGTCATTGGATTGGGATTGCTTTCAATGATATAATATGGAAGTTACGAAATGAATAATACTAAAACGTATGCTGAACAGTCTGTCTCATGTCTTAATTTTTCTTTCAATAAGGATAAGAGGCTTGTACTGTTCTAATTAATATATTTTTGGAGGAAGGATAATGTCGTTGTTTTCAGATTTCTCTATACTGAAATTTTTGGCTAATACGGTTGACATTCTCCTTGTATGGTTCGTCATCTATAAGCTTATTACCATTGTTCGCGGGACGAAAGCTGTTCAATTAGTAAAAGGAATATTCGTTATACTCCTCGTGAAAATTATCAGCGATACCTTCCACCTGCAAACATTAGGCTGGATGATGGAACAAGTACTTATTTGGGGATTTTTAGCGATAGCAATCATTTTTCAGCCTGAGCTAAGAAGAGCGCTTGAACAATTAGGAAGAGGACGCCTTTTTTCAAGAAGTGGCAATCAAGAGGGTGAAGATCAGGAGAAAATGGTTGAAGCAATTGTTAAAGCCGTTGATTATATGGCAAAGCGCCGTATTGGTGCGCTTATTTCCGTGGAGCGTGAAACGGGAATGGGTGATTACATTGAAACAGGTATCCCGCTTGAATCAAAAATCTCCTCTGAATTGCTAATAAATATCTTTATCCCGAACACTCCATTGCATGATGGGGCTGTTATTTTACAAAAGAATACGGTAGCTGCAGCAGCATGCTATTTGCCATTGTCAGAAAGCCCGTTCATTTCAAAAGAGCTTGGAACACGGCATCGCGCAGCCCTTGGAATTAGTGAAGTAACAGATAGTTTAACTGTCATTGTTTCAGAAGAGACAGGCAGTGTTTCGCTGACGAAAAATGGCGAGCTGCATAGGGATTTAAAATCAGAGGCATTCAAGGAACTGCTAACGAATGAATTAATCTCTAAAAATAATGTAAAACAAGCTTCTTCAGGGCGCTGGAACTGGAGGGTGAAGAAAAATGGATAAATTTATCGATAAGCTTGTCGATACCCGCTGGTTTATGAAAATAGTTGCCTTAATCTTAGCATTGCTGCTTTTCCAATCTGTATATGATCCAATTAAAAATGTATCGAATGTCAATGTCCCAGGCGAGCAAGACACAGAGGTATTATCTGATATTCCTGTTAAGACGTATTATGATACTGAGAACTTAATTGTCACTGGTGTACCGGATGCAGTTGAACTAACTGTAAAAGGACCAAAAAATGTCCTTCTGCAAGCAAAAGTCCAACGGAATTTTGAAGTGTATGTCGATTTATCTGATGCTGAAATAGGAACAGAAAGAGTACCAATCAAAATTAAGGACATTTCGGACAAATTAGATGTGACCATTGATCCAGCATATGTCAATGTCAGCATACAAGAAAAGGTTACAAAGGAATATAAGGTTGATGTTGAATTTGATCAGTCATTGATTGAAGATGGCTATATCTCAGAAGCACCAGAAGCTGAGCCGAAGAAAGTGAAGATAACTGGTGCGAAAGATGTGATGGAAAGAATCACCTATGTAAAAGCAGCTGTAAATATAAAGGATCCGATAAGAGAAACTGTTCGAAGAGAGGCTCAAGTTCTAGTTTTAGATAAGAATATGAATAAGCTTGATGTACTAATTGAACAGGAAACCGTGGATGTAATTATCCCTGTTAAAAGCCTGAGTAAGGTTGTACCAATTAAAATCGTTGAAAAGGGAAGTCCGCCAGAGAATATATCTGTTGAATCGATTTCACTTGATGTAAAAGAAGCAAAGATTTACGCCAGTCAAGATGTGCTGGATAAAACAGAAAATGTGAGAGTAGAAGTCGACCTTAGCCAAATTAATGGAAATACAGAAATTACTCTGCCAGTCATCATTTCGGATGATATTAAAGAAGTCAATCCTAAGACAGTTAAAACAACAATAAAGACGAGCGAAAAAAATAATGATACAAGTAAAAATGATGAAAAAACAGATGAACATAAATTGTTCTCAAACCTCCCTATTCATTTAACGGGACTAGCCAGCGAATTCGAAGCTTCCCTTCAGGCACCAGCCAATGGGGCTAGTTTAACTGTTACTGGGAAAAGCGATAAGATTGCGGGGCTGCAAGCAAGTGACTTTAATGTTTTTCTTGATTTAGCTAATTTAAGTGAAGGGGACCATGAGGTAAAAATCAGTGTCAAAGGTCCGGCAGATGTTGATTGGAAGCTGGCGACGGAAACAGCAAAAATATCAATTACTCAAAAAGAAGTATAAGCTAGAAAAATGAATGAAGGAGCGATAAAAGGCATGGGTAAATATTTTGGTACGGATGGTGTACGAGGGGTTGCAAATAGTGAATTAACCCCTGAATTGGCCTTTAAATTAGGCCGATGTGGAGGATATGTTTTAACTAAGGACAAAAATCACCCAAAGGTTTTAATTGGCCGTGATACACGCATTTCAGGCCATATGCTTGAAGGGGCTTTAGTGGCAGGCTTACTTTCTATTGGAGCGGAGGTTATGCGCTTAGGTGTCCTCTCGACTCCAGGTGTTGCCTATTTAACGAAGGCGCTTGGGGCAGAAGCAGGTGTAATGATTTCTGCCTCTCACAACCCTGTGGCTGACAATGGGATTAAATTCTTCGGTCCAGACGGATTTAAACTTTCAGATGAGCAGGAACTTGAGATTGAAAGCTTAATGGATATGGATGTGGATCAGCTGCCTAGACCAGTTGGCGGTGACCTTGGACAGGTAAATGATTATTTCGAAGGCGGACAGAAATACCTTCAATATTTGAAGCAGACGGTGGATGAAGATTTTTCAGGCATACATATTGCTTTAGATTGTGCACATGGAGCAACTTCTTCACTTGCATCCCATTTATTCGCGGATTTAGATGCGGATTTATCTATGATTGGAGCTTCACCTAACGGATTAAATATTAATGAGGGGGTCGGTTCCACACATCCTGAAACGCTTGCTTTATTTGTGAAGGAAAGAGAAGCGGATATTGGACTGGCCTTTGATGGAGATGGAGATCGCCTAATTGCGATTGATGAAAATGGAGACATTGTCGATGGCGACCAAATTATGTACATTTGTGGGAAGTATCTGAAGGAACAAGGAAGATTAAAACATAGTACAGTTGTTTCCACTGTTATGAGCAATCTTGGCTTCTATAAAGCACTTGAAGCAAATGAAATCGAAAGTATTCAAACCGCTGTTGGCGACAGATATGTGGTAGAGGAAATGAAGAAGAATGGCTATAACCTTGGCGGTGAGCAGTCTGGCCATATCATCTTCCTGGATTACGTAACAACAGGGGACGGGCTTTTAACAGGCTTGCAGCTCGTAAATATCATGAAAATGACAAAGAAGCCCCTATCTGAGCTTGCAAAAGAAATGCAAAAGTTCCCGCAAAAGCTTGTCAATATTCGAGTGACAGATAAGCATCATGTAACAGATAATGAGAAGGTACGTGCGATCATTAATGAGGTTGAGAATGAAATGAATGGAAACGGCCGGATATTGGTACGGCCTTCAGGAACGGAACCGCTTGTAAGGGTGATGGCGGAAGCGGCAACTGAAGAGCTGTGCAATGACTATGTTGAACGAATTGCTGCAGTTGTAAAGCAGGAAATGGGTTTAGGCGAAGAATAAGATGTGGATATGCATAAGGGAACGAAAATACTCCCTTATGCATATTTTATTTTAAAGGACTGTTCATCACGCCCTTTTGTTTTTAGTTGACTAGTACCTGTCAATATTGTATGATTATCGTGCTTTGTAAATTTTTTTACAAAATATTGTTTAAAAAAAGGAAAGGTGGGCAGAAGACTAAATAGAAGGTAATAGAAGCGCCTGGACTAATTCCGAACGGATAGGATTAGTTGACGAGGAGGAGGTTTATCGATCAATCGGCGGATGCCTCCCGGTTAAAGCAAACCGTGATCTCTTCTTTAAAGCATTAAGGTAACTTAATGGACAAAGAGTTGGGAATGCTAATTTACAAAGCAAAAGCATATCGTATGTTCAGGTTGAGTTGTCTGACATCATACGAATAAAAAATTATTACAGAGATAAGGGGCAAGACTGCCCTAATTGGCTTCTTGCCCCCTCTCATCAGGAGGAAAAGAAGTATGTGCGGAATCGTAGGATATATTGGCTTAAATGATACGAAGGAAATTTTATTAAGAGGTTTAGAAAAACTTGAATATAGAGGCTATGACTCAGCGGGAATTGCTGTTATCAATGAAAAGGGCGTTCATGTGTTTAAAGAAAAAGGCCGTATTGCTGATTTACGTAATACAGTCGACTTCGATGTGCTTGCGCAGACTGGAATTGGTCACACTCGCTGGGCTACTCATGGAGTGCCAAGCACGATCAATTCCCATCCTCATCAAAGTGCATCTGGCCGTTTTACGCTTGTTCATAATGGAGTTATTGAGAACTATGAAATCTTAAAGCGTGAATATCTGCAGGATGTGAACTTTACGAGCGAAACAGATACAGAGATCATTGTACAGTTAATTGAAGTTTTTGCTGGTGAAGGGCTAAGTACGGAAGAAGCATTCCGCAAAACGCTCAAGCTTCTAAAGGGATCATATGCACTAGCACTTTTAGATGATCAAAATGAAGAAACCATCTTTGTTGCAAAAAACAAGAGCCCGCTTTTAGTCGGTTTAGGTGATTCCTTTAATGTAGTTGCTTCTGATGCGATGGCGATGCTGCAAGTGACAGATCAATATGTAGAGCTGATGGACAAAGAAATGGTGATTGTGACTAGAAATGCAGTTACAATTAAGAATCTTAATGGGGATGTTGTTACCCGTAATCCATATACTGCAGAACTTGATGCAAGCGACATTGAAAAAGGCACATACCCTCACTATATGCTTAAAGAAATTGATGAGCAGCCTTTAGTGATGCGCAAAATTATCCAAAAGTATCAAAATGGCAACGGAGAGCTAACAATTGATCAGGATATTATTGCTGCGATGAACGATGCAGACCGCATTTACATCATTGCAGCAGGTACTTCCTACCATGCAGGTCTGGTTGGAAAGCAGTTCATTGAAAAATTAGCAAAAATTCCTGTAGAGGTACACATCTCAAGTGAATTTGGCTACAACATGCCAATGCTTTCTGAAAAGCCGCTGTTTATCTTTATCACACAAAGCGGGGAAACAGCTGATAGCCGTGCCGTTCTTGTTCAAGTGAAGGAAATGGGCTATAAAGCCATTACAATCACAAACGTACAAGGCTCTACGCTGTCACGTGAAGCGGATTATACTTTGCTGCTCCATGCTGGTCCTGAAATTGCTGTTGCTTCTACAAAAGCATACACAGCACAGCTAGCTGTATTAGTCATCTTAGCGGAAGTGACTGCGAAAAGCCGCGGCATGGAACCGAATTTCAATCTTGTCCGAGAGCTAGGCATTATCGCCAATGCGATGGAAGTGCTTTGTGATGAAAAGGAAGAATTTGAATCGATTGCTCGTGAGTTTCTAACAGTTACCCGCAATGCTTTCTTCATCGGCCGTGGCATTGATTTCTATGTAGGCCTTGAAGGTGCACTTAAACTGAAGGAAATCTCTTATATTCAAGCAGAAGGGTTTGCTGGAGGAGAACTAAAGCATGGTACCATTGCTTTAATCGAAGAAGGCACACCTGTGATCGCTATCGCAACACAAGAAAATGTTAACTTAGGTATTCGCGGAAACGTGAAAGAAGTTGTTGCCCGCGGCGCTTACCCGTGCATCATCTCCATGAAAGGACTGGAGTCTGAAGGCGATACCTTCATTATCCCAGAAGTGCACGAACTATTAACACCTCTTGTCTCTGTTTTACCACTACAGCTTATTTCTTACTATGCTGCCCTGCACCGCGACTGTGATGTTGATAAGCCGAGAAACCTGGCTAAGAGTGTGACGGTGGAGTAGGCAGAAAGATCGCATTTTGAAAAATTGTTAAAACAAAATAAAGTTTGCAGAATGAGAAAAAAGTCTGCTTGAGAAGAAAAAAGTTTGCACAAAGTCTCGTGGGTGTATCCATAGTATGGATATATTCACGGGGCTTTTTTATATAAAACTGTGGTGGTAATGGGGTTTTCCTTTCCCCTAACGGGGTGGGTGATTTCTGCATAAGTACAGCACAAGGGACACTCCTGAATCTCTGAATTAGAAGCAAGGTTTCCAAGCAAATAATAGAAAGCCCACGTCCAGCAACTTGTAATAAGCCCAAGCAAGTTCCTCGCCCATAAAAAAATAAATAAATATATATATAAATAATTAGGCATTGGTCAGGTGGTAAGTCAGGGAATGATGGTGGTACAGGGGAAACCGTAAGGTATAGTAGTGTGCCTCATCTTTCGAGGGAATCGACGTCCCGAAACGTGTGATTCGCTCCAGACTTTAGCACTCGCCCATAAAAAAAATAAATAAATAGGTATCGGTCACGAGGTAAGTATGGGGATGGCGGTGGTAAGGCGAAACCGTAAGATATAGTAGTGTGCTTTAGCCCAAGTCCCGAAACGTGTGATCGGCTTCAGACTTTAGCACTCGTCCATAAAAAATAAATAAAAATTAAAATAAATAATTAGGATTGGGTAACGAGGTAAGTATGGGATTGACGGTGGTAAAGGAGAAACCGCAAGGTACTATGTATAAGAGATTAGATTATCGAATTGGAAACGTATCTTCGATACCCCTTTATTGGCAATGTCCGAATATCATATCTGAAATACTTATGCCAGCACCTATCCATTGTGTAAATCAGGTATACCCCATCCCCATATACGGAACGACTCCTCCATTCTCAGATATACTCTCCCAAAATAAATGGCTTATCTTCTCTTAACCTATAGCCCAATACATTATTCCACTAATATCGTCAATTCCAGCAAATATAAACAATTGCATAGATACTTTCTTCAGAAGGCATGAATTGGATATAGAACAGGAGGCACCGTAAGGTGCCTTTGTTAGTTTTAGGC
>NZ_LT904903.1:84102-116144 GCF_900199725.1 Cytobacillus massiliigabonensis
GAAGCAAGGTTTCCAAGCAAATAATAGAAAGCCCACGTCCAGCAACTTGTAATAAGCCCAAGCAAGTTCCTCGCCCATAAAAAAATAAATAAATATATATATAAATAATTAGGCATTGGTCAGGTGGTAAGTCAGGGAATGATGGTGGTACAGGGGAAACCGTAAGGTATAGTAGTGTGCCTCATCTTTCGAGGGAATCGACGTCCCGAAACGTGTGATTCGCTCCAGACTTTAGCACTCGCCCATAAAAAAAATAAATAAATAGGTATCGGTCACGAGGTAAGTATGGGGATGGCGGTGGTAAGGCGAAACCGTAAGATATAGTAGTGTGCTTTAGCCCAAGTCCCGAAACGTGTGATCGGCTTCAGACTTTAGCACTCGTCCATAAAAAATAAATAAAAATTAAAATAAATAATTAGGATTGGGTAACGAGGTAAGTATGGGATTGACGGTGGTAAAGGAGAAACCGCAAGGTACTATGTATAAGAGATTAGATTATCGAATTGGAAACGTATCTTCGATACCCCTTTATTGGCAATGTCCGAATATCATATCTGAAATACTTATGCCAGCACCTATCCATTGTGTAAATCAGGTATACCCCATCCCCATATACGGAACGACTCCTCCATTCTCAGATATACTCTCCCAAAATAAATGGCTTATCTTCTCTTAACCTATAGCCCAATACATTATTCCACTAATATCGTCAATTCCAGCAAATATAAACAATTGCATAGATACTTTCTTCAG
The DNA here is from genome assembly GCF_900199725.1 of Cytobacillus massiliigabonensis. Taxonomy (GTDB): domain Bacteria; phylum Bacillota; class Bacilli; order Bacillales; family Cytobacillaceae; genus Cytobacillus; species Cytobacillus massiliigabonensis. The sequence goes on from NZ_LT904903.1 coordinate 84,856, forward strand.
AAGGCATGAATTGGATATAGAACAGGAGGCACCGTAAGGTGCCTTTGTTAGTTTTAGGCTACTCAATTCATTTGGTGATCCCCCCTGTATCACTAAGCAAACTTTATTCTCATCTTATTAATTTTCTGTGTTCATTCTTGGCTGAAAGTGAGTAAATCTTTGAGCAAACTATATTCTCAAAGAATAATTGAGAAAATGCCATTGAAGTCAGATGTATCAAGGGGTTTACCCAATAACCAATTTCAGCAAACTTTATTTTCATTTAACATAGTTACAAAAATTTATTTACAGTAAATATTTCAGTTAAGAGAAGAATGAGAATAATGTTTTCTTAAACTCATAAAAAAGATTGCTGAAGATATTGAATGCGTTTAACCGGCCCGTTAGAATCGAGTTACTAAAAATTCACAAGAGTACGAGATCCCTATTGCAGTAGAGGAAGTGAAGTATGACTAAACGTAATCAATCTTGGAATGAGAATAAATTTAATCGGTTTGTTAAAGAAGGACGGGGAAAGGGAGCAGGTAAGGAATATAAACCATGGTTGACTATTCAAGATTTCCCTTCTAAGGGGAGAGTATCACGAATACTAGGTTGGAAGAGTGGTAGAGTACATCATTTATTTTCAGATTTGCAGGCTCGCTACTTTTATATGCTGGAGTGGGAAGATACAGTTGTTGACATTCGAGAACATTATCCCCTATTGGACCTTGAAGAAACTATTCAACATAAATCAGATTTAAATTTCAAACTATTTACTGATAAAGATAGTGGATATCCTTATACACTAAGCACTAATTTCCTAATAACGATAAACAGAGCAGACGGAGTTAATTTGCATCTAGCAAGAAGCATAAAAATGGCAGCAGAACTTGAGAAGAAAAAGACATTAGAAAGATTAGAGATTGAACGCCGATATTGGACAGAAAAGGGAATAGATTGGGGAATTGTTACTCAAAAGGAAATTTCTAATGTGCTTGCAAAAAATATTGAATGGGTTCATTCCTGCCTATATTCATATGCTGAAAGAGGTTTTACACAGGATGAACTGATTTATTTAGGCAATGCTTTAATAGAAAGATTAATAGATACTAAGGATTCAATTAGAAAGATTACTGCAGACTTTGACAAAGAGTTTAATTACGATTTGGGAACAGGGCTATTTGTGTTTAAGTTTTTAATTGCTTCGAAACAGATCGGGATAGATATGACTAATCAAATTGATGTTAATCTATCCAATCCAATAATTGAAGTGAAGCCACGAATTACTCATGAGGAGGCAAAAAGAAAATGCTTGTAGTGAATAGTCTAATTTCCTTTAATACGTTAGAAAATGAAAAAGTAGTAGAACGGGTATTATGGCTTAATAAAGTACATGATTATGGGTATTTTTTAGATATTCATAACACCTCTTTGCCCTATGAAAGGAATATTACAGAAGTTGAAGAAGGGCTTAACAAGGGTAGCATAGTTCTAGTTGAAAAGGACCCATTCAGTCGGCTGATAAATGAAATTTTAATTCCTGAAAAACATCTGTACCTACGTGACAGCGCTTGGGAAATCATAGAGGATATTGTGAAGTTGGAGCCATTTATCTACCACTCAGCAGAAAGAAGAAAATTAACTCTAGAAAAGTGTGAAGCCCACAATATTCATGAAAGTACTGTTATTCGTTATTTAAAGAAGTACTGGCAACGAGGTAAAACAAAAAATGCGCTTTTACCTGACTATTATTTGTGTGGAGGTAAAGGTAAGGAAAAGAAGGCAAGTGAGGTAAAAAGAGGACGGCCTAGAAAGCATGGACAGGTAACAGGTGAAGGAATAAATATTGATGAAAATATAAAAAAAATGTTTAGGTCTGCGATAAACAAGCATTATTACTCCTCTGCTGAAAAATCACTTACTCTTACCTACGAACTAATGTTAAAAGAGTATTTTATTATGGATAGTAAAGTGAAAGGAAATGTGGAAATACCCGTAATAAAATCCTACGGAGAGTTACCATCACTAAATCAATTTAGGTATTGGTTTGAAAAGGATAGAGATATCAAAAAAGAAATTAGCAAAAGAAAAGGTCGTAAAAATTATGACCAAAATCATAGAGCAATTATAGGGGAGTCGACAACAGAAGCACTAGGTCCGGGTGCAGTTTATCAGATTGATGCAACAGTGGGCGACTTGTACCTGTTATCGAGATTTAATCGTGACTGGATAATTGGACGACCAGTAATTTATTCAGTTATGGATGTTTATAGCAGAATGATTGTTGGTCTATATATCGGATTAGAAGGTCCATCTTGGGCTGGTGCAATGATGGCTTTGGCTAATGCTGCTTCTGATAAAGTTAGTTTTTGTCAGGACTTCGGAATTGAGATTGAAAAACATGAGTGGCCAGTTGCACATCTTCCAGAATCGATTTTGGCTGACCGAGGGGAATTAGAGGGAAGTAAAGTGGAGCCCCTAATTAATAACTTCGGAATAAAAGTTTTAAATACACCCTCCTACAGGGCTGATTTAAAAGGAATAATTGAACAACATTTTAGAGTGACCAATTCAAGAACAAAGGCTTTTCTGCCGGGTGCGGTTAAGCCTTTTAAAGAACGTGGGGATCGTGATTACCGATTAGAAGCACAATTGGATATTTACCAGTTTACTCAAGTGATTATTAAATGTGCTTTATACCATAATAATCAACATTATCTTACGAACTATCAACGTGAAGAAATGGTGGTGGAGGATGGGATAGCACCTATTCCAATACAACTGTGGGAATGGGGGATAAACAACAAATCAGGAAAGTTACGTCACGTTTCAGAGGATATTGTTAAACTCAATCTTATGCCTACTGGTAAGGCTACAGTAACTGCAAAGGGAATTGCATTTAAAGGATTGCTATATGGGTCAAAACAGTCATTAAAGGAAAGATGGTTTGAAAAAGCACGGAACAGAGGCACTTGGAAAATTGAAATAAGTTATGATCCGAGAAATATGGATTATTTATATTTACGAGATGAATACGGTTTGGGATTTGATAAATGTTTTTTGTTGGAACATCAACAACGTTATAAGGGAAAGGTAGTTGAAGAAATAAATTATTTACTAGAATACGAGAAACAAACAGAGAAGCAACACAAGGAGAAAACAATACAGTCAAAAGTTGATTTAAACACTGAAATCGAGGAGATTGTAAAACAGGCTAAGATGGAAACATCTCAAAAACAAACGGATGTAATTAGTAAGAGGAGCAGAATAGGTAGCATTCGGGATAACCGTGCTGTTGAAAAAATGATTCAACGCGAAGAAGAGGCATTTGAATTAAATAAAGTTAATATAGAAAACTCTAAGATAGTTCCTTTTAATCAATCAGAAAGTGATGAATTTATGGGAGATTCAGGGTTTGATTTGCTGTTGAGAAAGCAGAAGGAGGCTTTAAAAAAGAAAGATGAATAAAATTATTATTCCAAATGGCAGTGATGCTGTTGTTGCTGAATACGGGGAACAGGTTATCAAGGAATATAGTGGGAATCCTTTCATTGAAGCACTTCCTTCTATACTCTCTACAGAGGAAGCCATTGAAAAAATGGCTATTTATGCCGAATACAATTCAAAAGAAAGAATGCTAGATAAACATTATCGCATTCATTTAGTACAAAGATTATTCCAATGCTTTCAGCCGTTATGGATACACTTGGACTTAGAAAGTAGAATCTCCAGAGTAATTCGTCAGGGATATTTGGCAAGAAATCCTTTTCGAGCCGGGTATGCACAGGGCTTGCAGGAAGGACATCGGAATATAAAAGGATTGCAAAGTGAATTAAGCAATAACAGTGCTTTTAGAACAACTGCAGCAGGATTTACGATAATCGGTGTGAGTGGTATGGGAAAAACAACTGCTATAAATAGGATTTTGTCCTTATACCCTCAAGTTATCGTTCACAAAGACTATAACGGAATAAATTTCAGTATGTATCAACTAGCATGGCTAAAACTCGATTGTCCTTTTGATTCTTCCTTGAGAGGACTAGCCTTGGAATTTTTTCGAAAGGTCGACGATTTGTTGGGAACAGAGTATCACAAAAAATTTGGGCTTGGTAGAAAAACAATAAATGATATGTTAGTGATTATGTCTCAAATAGCGAGAAACACGGGGTTGGGTGTTTTAGTTATAGACGAGATTCAACATTTAAGCAAAGCCAAAAGTGGTGGGGATCAAAAAATGCTGAATTTTTTTGTGACATTAGTCAATACAATTGGAGTTCCAGTTATATTAGTAGGAACACCTGCAGGCTTGTCTATTTTGCAAAGTGAATTTAGACAGGCAAGACGGGGAAGTGGTCAAGGAGATATGATTTGGGATAGATTAAAAAACAACCAAAACTGGGAGTTATTGATTAATGCGCTTTGGGGTTATCAATGGACCAAGAAACAGATTCCTTTATCAGATGATTTTAAAAATACATTGTATGAGGAAAGCCAAGGTATTATTGATATCGCGGTAAAACTTTACGCCATGGGCCAAATTGAGGCCATTATGACAGGAAGGGAAGAAATAACACCAGATACAATAAGTCAGGTGGCTAATAAGCATTTACAACTTGTAAAACCAATGATTCAGGCTTTGAAGTCGGGCAATATTAGCAAAATTGCAAAATTTGAGGATATAAGTATAGTGGATGTAGATTTTTTAGGATTTATGGAAAGAGAAAGGTCTACTATTGATTTGCAAATGAAAGTAGAAGCAATAAAAAGAACCCAACAGAAAAAAGAAGAAGAAATGTGTATCTCCTTAAAGGAAAAGGCAATTCTGAAATTAATAGAATTGGATTTTGAACTAAACGAGGTTCAAAATGTTGTAGAGGAAATAATTGATAAAGAGGGGAATATGGATATCAAAGAACTGGTTGTGAAAGCCATTCAGCGTATATCCGCTTTAAATAAACCAAAGAAGAAGCAAAAGGAAATTTCTGAAGAGAATGATATAAGAGTGTTAGTGATTGAAGGACGGAAGGAAAATAGGACAGCCTACGAGGTGCTTGGTGATAATGGTCATATCAAAAGTCATGACAGTGATTTTGGCCAGACAGGATAAAATGAAATGATAACCTTTTTCCCTGTACCTTATAAAGACGAGTTATTGTACAGCATTTTGGCAAGATATCATATTAGGAGTGGAAACGTCAGTATTAAAGCCACACAACAGGATATATACGGGACTGATAGTATTACCTCAATAATGGACTTGCCTTCTCATATTAACCGTTTAATGGGCAATCTTCCTATGGGAAATCACTATACACCCGATTATTTAATCACAAATCATACTCTGTATCCATTCTACGCTGCTTTCCTGCCTTCTGAACATGCTTCTACAGTTAAAGAATCTATGATTGGAGATAATGGAGGAAGTATCTATAATAGGATTGGTTTAATGGCAAGTTCAGTTAAATTTAATCAGTACTTTAAATTTTGCCCTAAATGCGCTGATGAAGAGATGAGTAATCTTGGAGAATTGTATTGGCATAGAATACAGCAAATTCCGGGGGTTCTTATTTGTCCAGAGCATAACACTCCGCTATATGATAGCCAAGTCCCTGTAAGGGGTTATAACAAACATGATTATAGATTAGCCGCTCCTGAATCTTGTAAAATATGTATCTCAGAAAAAAATTACTCTGATAAAATCATGGAAAAGGCAATCAATATAACAGATGATGTTAAATTTCTGTTAAGTAATAGGGTGGCAAGTAAGTCGTTGGATTGGTTTAAAGAGCAGTATTTAAATAGGCTAAAAGAACTTGGCTTTGCTAATTTAAACGGTAGGATAAAAAAGAAAGAATTACTTTGTGCGTTTTTAGATTTTTATGGTCATGAATTATTGGAAAAAATGCAATCAGAAATCAATAATAATAACAATTGGATGAATGATATGCTACGTAGAAACAATAGAACTACCCACCCCATAAGACATCTTTTATTTATGCAGTTCCTTGGAATTTCCGTTTCAGATCTTTTTAATAAAAAGATAGAATATAAACCTTTTGGAGAGAAGCCATGGCCTTGTTTAAATCCTGTTGCTAGTCATTATATGAGCCCTATTATAACCGACATAGAATTAAAGTATGGAACGGATAGTAAAAGTCCCATAGGGATATTTAAGTGCGATTGCGGCTATATTTACCTCAGAACAGGACCAGACCATGTGGAAAAAGACAGATACAAAAAAACAAAGATTAAGCAATTTGGACCTATATGGGAAGACAAACTAAAACAACTCACTAACCTAAGATTCAGTTTGAGGGAAACTGCAAGGCAATTGGGAGTAGACCCAGCCACTGTCAAAAAATATGCAAAGAAATTAGGTTTACAAACATATTGGGTGAAGAGAAGTAAAATAGTAGAGAAAAATATAAATACCGTTAAGCAAAATTTTCCTGTAAAGAAGGTAGAAAGATATAGAGGAGAATGGCTTAATATAAGAAAACAGTATCCGCTCAGCAGTAAGACAGAATTACGCCGACTTAACAATAGGGTGTTTACGTGGCTGTACCGAAACGATAGGAATTGGTTGAATCGAAACTCTCCAAAATTAAAATCAACAGTCAATTATAATAATAGGGTTGACTGGAAGCGTCGGGACGAGGAGATTCACGAAAATGTAAGGGGTGCTGTCGGTGACATGTTATCCATCGGGAAGCCTTTACGTATTACTATTAGTTCAGTGGGTAGTAGAATTGGCATGAGACCATTATTGGAAAAACATCTTGATAAACTCCCAATGACTAAAGCGTTTTTGAATGAAAAAACTGAGGGGACTAAAGACTTTCAAATTAGAAGGTTACAATGGGCAATACAAGAGTTAAAAGAAGACGGACAGTTTTTGTCCCTATGGAGAGTTTACCGAAAGGCTGGAATAAGGGAGGCATTCCAGAATGAACTACAGGAAGAAGCAATAAAATTAATTAGAGAAAATAATGGTATGTAACCTCAATAATTACTATTTGTCTCTTAAAATATTATAAGTTATCCGTAAGGGGGAATTGGCAGGGATGGGAGGAAATTTTCCACCCTGCTTTAAATCTTTTTACCTATTGCATTGGCATTAAATTACCCAAAAATGAAGGGAAAATAGTCTCTTAAATCTAAGTTAATGGATTCCCTATATGATTGTATAGCATTATTCAAAGACAATTTGAAATTCCCAATGGTGGTGTAAATAAGTTAATAAGTACTTTCTTCTAACCTTTTTAATGCCTTCTCATATGCTGCGTTTCTTTCTTTTTCCTCCCAATCAAGCCTTTGAAGTATTCGTTGCCAATATATATTACCCTCATCTGCATAAGACTTAGCAGTCTCCCTCCATAAGTAAGCCTCAGCCTCTTCTAGGACAATGTAAAACCTACTCTGGATTTTAAAGTGTGGCATTCCTTCGTCTTTTATAAGGCTATAAATAGTGTTGGGACTTGTTCTGAAATGGTTTGCTGCTTCTTTTATTGTAAGGACAGTTCTTCCGTAGTAACTTTCCTTGTCTTTTTTTGCATAGTTTTTAATTTCATTTGAAAAACTGGCTAATTCTTCCCTGATTATCTTTCGAAGTATATCATCTATCATTAATGGCTCCGCCTTCGTTTGGTTTAATTTATCTATATCCGCTTGAACCTTTTTTACATTCCAATCATTTTCAGGATCATTCCAACCTACTCTTTTAAAATTTTCAACTGTTTCTTTAATCTCATTTTCATCAAAGATTAATCTGGAGAAAACTTTTCGATGAGGCATTGCTCTAGAATAGGTTAACTGACGAATAGTGTAAGTGCCTATGCCAGTCATTGAAGATATTTCTTTAATGTTTAAATACCTCTTAGGTTTATAGATACTATCAGCGTAAATTGACTTAACAAAATTAGTTAATACTACTTTAAAAAGAGACTTAAGATGTATTTCAAATGAATAATAATAATTTTGTTGTTTCATTTATTGCCCCTTCTCCTAAAATTTATTTTTGCAACTTTGATACCGAAAGTACGTTCTTATTTATTTGGTAATATATACATTATTTATGGTACAATTGAATTACATAATATTACAAGATTTTACTAAGGTTTATTGATCTGATTTTACATTAACCAATAGGAATTATTGACTGAATAAAGTGACTTAATGAAACTATTAAAATCATAGAAAAGGTATGAGGAGTTTGGTAATTAATGAGTGAAAGTGAAACTTTTAAAATATTATCAATAGATGGAGGGGGAATAAAGGGCTTATATTCAGCGGTTATTTTGGCTGATTTTGAAGAGCAGTACGGCAAGTTAAGTAACTATTTTGATTTAATCTGTGGTACCTCAACAGGGGGGATCATTGCTCTGGCACTTTCAGCAGGTATTCCAGCAAAAGAAATTGTAAAACTTTATGAAAAAAATGGCCCTGAAATCTTCCCGTATATGAATAAATATTCTCGAATGTTTCACAAATTTAAACAAATTTTTATCACTTCTAAATATAGTGATAAAAATTTGAAAGATGCCCTTATAAAAGTCTTTGGGGATAAAAAGATAAGGGATTGTGAAACCAATGTATTAATACCTACCTCCAATATAACTAAAGGTACGCCATGTATAATTAAAACCGATCATAATGACGAACTTGGAAGGGATAGTAATCATTTATTAGTTGATGTTGCTTTAGCAACTGCTGCGGCACCTACATATTTTCCTATACAAGAAATCGCTACTATGGGGGACTTTAATGACCAATTTGTAGATGGCGGGTTATTTGCAAACAATCCATCTTTACATGGAATTCAGGAAGCATATCGTTATTTTATTGGAAAAGGGAATCATAAATATGGAAAGTTTAGCCTCTTATCAGTGTCAACACTTCATCAAAACTTTGCTTTTAAAAAGTCACTTAGTATTAAGCGTTTGTCATTTGTACAGTGGAATGCAAAATTAATTTCTTTAATGATGGATTTACAGTCTATTTCAACTCATTTTCATATTGAATACTTGAATAAATCGCTAAATGGAATTTATTTAAGAATTAATAGTGAACCCCTTACAGACGAAGAAAGCAAGAAGATAGATTTGGATAAAGCGTCAGAGGATTCAATTAATCTATTAATAGAAAAGGGCCATATGGCAAGTAGAAAATGGATTGATGATCCGAGTTTGCAACAATTTTTTGAAAGTAATACTCAAAATATTAATTTAAGAGGTGAGGCAGTTGGCACAATGTAATGACTTGTTTATTGAGTTTGATGGGAAAATTAAATTAAAGTCTGAGAAAAAGGAAACCTTACGTACTTCAAGAAATGCACTTAGAAAAAAGATTCAAAATTACTTTGAAAACACATTGAAAGTTACTAAGCCCAATTTTTGGGGACAAGGTTCTTATATGATGAACACTACAATTGAGCCAATTGAGGGTGAATATGACATTGACGATGGTGTTTATTTAAAACACTTGGCTAGTAAAAAGGAAGAAGAGTGGCCAGTAGCAAGTACTGTACATAACTGGATTTTAAAAGCAGTAGACGGTCATACAAGTACACCCCCAGTTAATAAAAACACTTGTGTTCGTGTTATTTATAAAGATGATTATCATATTGATTTTCCTATCTATATCAAAGGAGATAATGCTGAACATCCAAAATTGGCTCATAAAACAAAAGGATGGATTGATAGTGATCCCAAAGCGTTAACAAACTGGTTTAACTCAGAAGTAACTAGTAAGGGTGAGCAACTAAAACGTATTGTTAGATATTTTAAAGCGTGGAAAGATAATAAAAAAGGAGACGATAAGTTTCCAAGTGGAATGGTATTTACTATACTTGCAACAAATCATTTTGTTGAAGGTTATGAGGAAGATGACGATTCTGCATTTATTGCAATCGCAAAAGAAATATATGATAACTTGAATGATTCTTTCAGTCTTACACGTCCAGTTTTTCCAGATGAAGAGTTGCTTGATGATTGGTCTGAGACCGCAAAAACTAATTTCCTAAGTAAATTGTCAACGCTTGTAACAAATGGACAAAAGGCTCTAGAAAAAGATAAATTAAGTGATGCTGCCGATATTTGGATTAAGATATTTGGAGACAGATTCCCTGCCTATACAGAAACAGAAGAAGATCGGATGAACAAAGGATATGCCTTACAAACATCAACACCTGCAATTTTAGGAAATCATGGGCGCTCCTCTTAATTTAGCCGAATTTTATTCACAAACAAGAAATGAATCCGTGAGATATCTTGAAGAAAATTTCGAGGCAGTTATTGTAGAGTCAGATAATCCTATTAGTTACCCTGTTACATTAAAGGTGAAAATAACAGTGGAAGATTATGATATTAATTTACTAATTAGTCTTCCATTTAATTTCCCTGATTCATTTCCAAAAGTAATATTAGAAGAACAGAGTTTTAACGAGTTATATCCTTTGCCACACCTGAGTAAATTTAAATCGCTTTGTTTGTTTGATGAAGTAGTTGCTAGTCCCAATCCTGAAAACCCAATGGGTATATTATGTTCTACTATAGAAAAATCTAGAGAAATACTATTAAAAGGTATCCTAAAGCAAAATCTAAATGATTATGCAGAAGAATTTGATACTTATTGGACTGAAGACAGTAAGGGATTTTTTCTTTCCTTTGTAGATCCCTCTGATATGCCTAAAGAGGTGTTTTTAATACCATTTAAGTATGGTAATTGGAAGGAAAGGGGAATATTCTCAGATCAGAAAGGTCCAGCAATCAGGTGGATTCAAAATTTAGGCGGAACATATAATGAGGATGATATAACTCGTGTTTTGTATGTTCCTTTAAATGAGTCTATGAAGTATCCATTTCCCAAAAATAATAAAGATATATATCTTTTACTAAAAGAAAATCAATGTAATTTAAAAGATTATTTTCGATTTCTTTCAAATAGTAAGAGGCCATCAAAAGTTTTGTTTTCAATACATTCACACAATGAATATGCATGGGGTGTATGGGAACACCAAAAACCCTTTAAAAAAGTGGTAACTAATTATAAGGGGCGAAAAAGAATACAAACAGGCCTCAAAGGATTTAGAAAGAATAGCCAAAATGGGTGGTTAGAATTAATTAAAGATTTCCCAAGGATGGAAATAACAAGATACTCTGTGGAAGATGTTAGAGCAAGCCGGTTAAAAAGCAGAGGTGGAGATGGAAAGGTAAATAATCTTGGATTAAGAGTTGCTATAATAGGGTGTGGGGCAGTTGGTAGTCACATAGCGCAAAGTTTATTTGATATCGGGATACAAGAGTTGCTATTAATTGATTACGATACTTTAAGTTTCGGAAATATTAATAGGCATTTATGTGGCGCTGATCAAGTTGGACTATTAAAAACCGAATCAGTTAAAAGCAAACTTCGTAGACATTATCCAACAAGCCATATCCACGTGTATAACGACAATGTACTATCACTTTTAAAGTTAAATCAAAACTCGTTAAATTCTTATGATATAGTAATTACTGCAATAAGTAATACTCCTACAGAATTAAGGCTAAATGAACTCCATTTAGAAAATATTATTAAAAAACCAATATTACATTTATGGGTCGAGCCTTACTTAGCCGGGGGACATGCTATTTGGATTGACCCGAATAATAAAACCTCCCTTAAAATGCTTTTTGATAATGGAATCTACAAATATCAGATATTAAAGAATGGCAATTTATACACAAAGAAAGAACTTGGATGTAGCACATCTTATGTACCTTACGGGGTTTTGGAATTAAAGAAATTCATTATTGAAGTTACGATATTTATTCAACAACAGTTAAATAATGAAAAAAAATGCAGTAAGGCATTTACTTGGCTAGGTAATTTAACTGAACAAAAGAAAAATAGGCGCCTTTTGGCACCAATGTGGGTAGGGGCCAATGATTTTTCTACAAGAAGCATCAATTTAGAAACAAGTCAGGATAGTGTTGATACTTATGATGTATAAATTAGGTGAACAACATGTTGTTTTTACTAACCATGTTGTTAAAGTATTACAATCTTATAAGCAAATAGAGAAAAGTCAACATGAATCAGGTGGAATTCTTCTTGGCAAAGTCTATAAAGATTTAATTATAGTTGATGAAGTTTCACTACCTTCAAAAGAAGATAAATCGGGTCGCTTCTTCTTTGAAAGGAACGTAAAAAAAGCGCAAAGTATCATTGAAAATGCATGGAAAGAATCAAATGGAGAAAGGATATATCTTGGTGAGTGGCACACTCATCCGGAAGATACCCCTACACCTTCAAATGATGATAAAAAGTTGCTAAGCAATATGTTGAAGGATTCAGATATTGAAATTGATTTTCTATTTATGGTAATCATAGGGATCAAAAATAATTTTGTGGCAGTACAAAGAAAAGGACAAAAAAATATTGAGCCATTAAGAAAAATTAATGCCAAGGATGGATTGGAAATTACAATTTATGAGAATCAACATGGTAAAGTTTTTGGATTTAAAGTTGGAGGATATTTAAATATTGCTCCGATTGGATATGATATTTACAACGCAGCATTTTCTCAAATATTTACTGGAACGATTAACTCCATCATTTCATTAACCAATGTTAATGATTATATTCTTGAGAAGGAAAAAGGGTTTATCCGATTTGTAATTCCAAATTTGCAAGATAACGAAGAAAAAGCATATACTCTTTTTGATTCAATGGTAATTCAGATTAGAATGGTATATGAAGAAATGCGACAAAAGAACATTGATAAACAAGTTATTATAGAAAGTTTGATTTTAAAAAGAGAGTAATTTAGGGAGAACAGAGATAATCTGTTCTTTTTTGTTTGAATCATATTTGTATACATAGTTATTTTTCCTGAGGAGATTTAGGCTAATGGTATGATAAAATAGTAGGTATATGGAAATATAAGAAATTTTCTTGTCGGAGGTTTTCTACATTGACTGTTAAAGCAGATATAGATTTTCAGAAAGACTTATTTGATGCAGCAAATAAAATGCGTGGGAGTGTTGCTCCTAGTGACTATAAACATTACGTATTACCCTTAATCTTTTTACGCTACCTATCCAACAAGTATGAATTACGCCGTTTAACTCTCGAACAAATGGTTACTGACCCTTCAAGTGATTGGTATACAGAAGATAAAGAAACACAATCGATCATTATAGAAGACCGTGACCAATACATGTCTGAAAATGTATTTTTTGTTCCTGAAGAGGCTCGATGGTCTTTTATAATGCAACAGGCGAAACAACCTAATATCAAAGAGATTATTGATAATGCAATGAAACGAATTGAAGAAGAAAACCCAGAACTTGAAGGAATGTTGCCACGAATTTATCAAGGTTCAAATATTCCAGTTGAAAACGTATCAGGTCTTATAGAAATATTTTCTCGTGATGCATTCAGCGCTAATAATCGAGGAAGTGTTGATGTTCTAGGACGAACATATGAATATTTTATCGGTTCCTTTGCTTCATCAGAAGGTAACCGTGGAGGAGAATTCTTTACACCATCAAGTATCGTTAAACTTCTTGTGGCTATGCTTGAGCCAATAGAGGGAAAGGTATTTGACCCTGCTTGTGGTTCAGGGGGAATGTTTATTCAAAGTGAAGAATATGCGCCAAGAAAACATGCACTTTCATTTTATGGGCAAGAAAATGTAACAACAACTGTTCGACTTGGGAAGATGAACGTACTATTACATGGAATGAATGCAGATATCCGCTTAGGTGACTCGTTATTGAATGACCAGTTTCCAGATTTGAAAGCAGATTATGTTATTGCAAATCCCCCATTTAATCAGAAAGATTGGGGTGCAGAGAGGATTTCTAAAAAAGATCCCCGTCTAATAGGAGCCGTTACTAATAGTAATGCTAACTATATGTGGATGCAGCACTTTTTATATCACTTAAGTGAAAAGGGAACAGCAGGCTTTGTAATGGCCAATGGAGCAATGACTACAAGTGTAAGTGAAGAAAAAGAAATTCGACAACGTCTTGTTGATGGGAGTTACATTGATTGTATCGTTCAATTGCCGGAAAAACTATTTTTTACAACAGGAATTCCTTGTTGTCTTTTCTTTTTAAGTAAAAATCGTGATGGTAAAGGGGAATATCGAGAAAGGCTAAATGATATTCTTTTTATTGACGCTCGAAAAATGGGGATTTTAGTTAGTCGTAAGCAAAAGGCATTAATGAAAGAAGAAATAGATAAAATTGCAGCAACTTATCATTCTTTTAAAAATAAAGATAAAGACTATTTAGATATAGCAGGTTTCTGTAAAGTGACAAGTCTTGAAGCAATTAAAGAGAATGAATATAAACTTACTCCCGGAGTTTATGTAGGAACAGAAGCAATAGAGGGAGACGATCTTCCATTTGAAGAAAAAATGAGTGAATTAACACAACTACTTCTTGAGCAATTTGCAGAATCTAATCGCCTACAAAGGAAAATAAAGGAAGATTTGGTGGGGTTAATTTGAGTGAGTGGCAAATAAAAAAAATCAAAGATGTTACTGTCAAAGTAGGTAGTGGTTCTACTCCTAGAGGTGGGCAGTCAGTATATATTGAAAATGGATGCACTCTAATAAGAAGCCAAAATGTCTATGATTTTAAATTTGAAAAAGATGGATTGGTATTTATTGGAGAAGAACATGCTGAAAAACTAAAAAGTGTTACCCTACAAAAGAATGATATTTTACTGAATATAACAGGGGATTCGGTAGGGAGATGTTGCATAGTTCCCTCTGAGTTACTACCTGCCAGAGTTAATCAACATGTGGCAATAATAAGGACAAATGACGATAATAATCCAAAATTCCTGATGTATTATTTGAATGACCCTTCAAATAAAGAGAGATTATTAAATCAAGTTCACGGTGGGACGCGTAAGGCATTGACTAAGGGAATAATTGAAGAGTTTGAAATAAAAGTGCCCTCACTAGAAGAACAAAATCAGATAGTTTCAATTTTGGATTCGTTAGATCAAAAGATTGAGTTAAATTTAAAAATGAACGAAACTCTTGAAATGACAGTAAGGACTCTTTATAAAAATTGGTTTGTTGATTTTGAACCTTTTAAAAATGAGGAGTTCGAAGAAACTAAATTCGGAAAGATTCCTAATGGATGGAAGATGGTAAGTTTAGATGATTATTGTAATCTTATAACTGATGGGGCACATGCTTCCCCAAGAGAATTTCCAAATGATAAATTCATTGCTACTGTTAAGGACATAGAGGAATATTCGTTTAACAATAGTACATTCAAGAGTATATCTGATGAGGACTTTGAAAAGTTAGTTGCAGGGAATTGTCAGCCAATTAAGGGAGACGTATTATTATCCAAAGATGGTACAATTGGTAAAGTTTTATATATTTCTGAAACATTAAAAAACGTTGTATTGTTATCATCAATAGCAATTCTAAGACCAAAATTTTCGTCATATTATCTTTATACTTATCTTAGAGATCCATTAAATAAAGAAATGATTGTTAATGGGTACGTATCGGGTTCGGCATTAACAAGATTAGTTTTAAAAAGCATAAAGAATATCCCAATTCTTCTTCCAACAGATGAAGTATTGAATGAATTTGATAACAAAGTTGAGAATTTAATAGAACAAATATCAGCCAATCAAGAAGAAAATATTTATCTTATAAAAACTAGAGATTATTTAATTAAAAAACTCTTGTCAGGTGACATCGAACTTTCAAATGAAATTAAAGGAGAAAAAATTGTAACAATTTAGAGAGGTGAATATAATGTCCAGACCTCTAGGTGAATCATCATTTGAAGAAACAACGATAGAAAGATTAAAACGCTTAGACTACGAATATTTACATGCACAAGAATTGTTCCAGCGTGGGGAACGCAATCAATTACAAGATGTAATATTAACTAGTAGGTTGGAAGCCTTTCTTAAAAAGGCTTATCCAACCATCCCTGATAATGAGATTAGAAGGCTTGCGCAACAATTTATTTCACCAGACGGAGTAAAACTAATTCAGCGTAACCAGCAATTTCATGAAATGCTAGTTAAGGGAATAGAGTTTAAGTATGAATTAAACGGTGAAACATTTGTGCCACATGTGTTTCCAATTGATTGGGAAGAACCAACTAATAATGACTTCCTTGTTGTAAATCAATTGTCTGTGGAAGGCCGAATGTCGCGCAGACCTGATATTGTTATTTATGTAAACGGACTCCCGCTCATTGTCTTTGAATTGAAGAATCCCAATAGTGAGCAGGCAACAGTAAAAGATGCATTTACTCAAGTTCAAAATTACACCTATGATATTTCGCAACTTTTTAACTACAATGCCTTTACAGTTGTTTCAGATAACGTTGAGACAAAACATGGTATGCCATTTGCTGATTATGATTTTTTTGCTTCATGGAAATCCATTGACGGAAGAAATGTAGATAACAATCGGGCTAATACTATGCGGACGTTAATTGAAGGTCTCTTTCCCAAAGACCGTCTGCTAAACTATATTCGCAACTTTATAGTATTCCTAAAGGCAGGGGACAAAACAAAGAAAATAGGAGCAAAATACCACCAATTTTTCGGGGTTAATTTTGCAGTTAAGGAAACTGTTCGTGCAACAAAGCCAGACGGAGATCGTAAAATCGGAGTTATGTACCATACAACTGGTTCAGGAAAATCATTGAGTATGCTTTTCTTTGCAGGGATATTAAGTAGGCATCCTGAACTGAATAACCCTTCTATTGTAATCCAAGTGGACAGAAATGATTTAGACGAACAATTGTATGATACTTTCGTTGAGGGCGAGTCACTAATTGGAAAGGTTGAACGGGCTAGTAGCACTGAAAAATTAAGATCAATACTTAGAGGTGAGGCCACCCCTGTTGTCTTTTCTACCATAGAAAAATTCCGATTAAAAGGAGAAGAGACACAACACCCTGTACTTTCCGAAAGAAGGAATATCGTTGTAATTGCAGATGAGGCACATCGTACGCAGTCAGGATTTGAAGGTGGTTATGCTGCACAATTGCGTTTTGCACTTCCAAACGCCTCCCATATCGGCTTTACAGGAACACCAGTAGATTTTGTAGGAAACAATACTGAAGAGATATTCGGACATACTATACATCGTTATGACATGGCACAGGCTGTTGCTGATAAGGCAACATTACCTATCTATTATGAAAGCCGCTTAATACCGCTGGATTTAACAGCAGAGGACATTGATGAGCAATTTCAAGATATATTTGTAGATAATGGTGAAGGTGACGAAACAGAAGGTTATAAAAGAAAATGGGCCGCTTTAGAAAAAGTTGTGGGAACTCCAAAACGGCTCAAACGCCTTGCAAACGATATCGTATCACATTTTAATTCAATGGCCAATCCTTTTCAAAAAGCAATGATTGTATGTATGAGCCGCCAAATTGCTGCTGATTTATATAATTGTTTAAAAGAAGTAGAAGGTTGTCCAAAAATGGAAGTAATTATGACGGGTGATGTATCAAAGGACCCGCGTGAATGGCGAGAGATTCATGAGGGTAGCCAATATTCACATATTAAGTCTAAGAGTGAACAGGAAGACGTTAAGGCTAAATTACGGGACCCTGAAGACCCTCTTAAATTTGTTATAGTAGTAGATATGTGGTTAACGGGTATGGATGCACAGCCGCTTTCTTATTTATATGTTGATAAGCCTATGAAGGGTCATAATCTAATGCAGGCCATTGCAAGGGTAAACCGTGTTTTTCCCGGCAAAGAAGGTGGAATTGTTGTTGATTATATAGGTATTGCCACTTCCCTAAAGGAGGCAACCCATAAATATACAACAGGTGGAGGCAATGGGAACCCAGCATATGATATTACTGAGGCAATAAGAATTTTTAATGAGAACTTAGAATCTGTTAGAAATTATATACCTTCTACTATAGTGATAGACGGTTGGAGACATAAACCGCAGATAGATAGAGAAGATTTTATAGCAGACATAGTAAATGTGCTATTAAACAGTGATACAGAAGATTATATACAGTATGCGACAAAATTAGAAAAATCGTATCAACTCGTTAAAAATCAGCCAGAAGTAATGGTACTTGCTGATGAGGTTACTCTATACCTAATGTTAAAGGCTCAACTACGAAAGCATTTAAGACCTCCGGGTGGAACTGGAGGAGGGAATAAGACTTTAGAAGAGCAACTGTCAGCATTATTGGATCAGAATTTACTCGCTAAAGAAACGGTAGATATATTCAAAGTTGTTGGAATCGAACGACAAGATATTAGCATTCTTGATGAGCAATTTTTGGCCGATTTAACAAAGAAAGAACATGAGGATTTACGGTTAAAACTACTGAAAAAACTTCTTGAGGACAAAATAAAAGTCACATTTAAGCAGAGGAGTCCTCAAACTAAAACGATGCAAGAGTTGTTAGAAAAAACTTTAACTGAATACCATAATCGTGTCATTCAAGCAGCAGATGTCGTTCGAATGATGATAAAAATGCGCAAAGAAATGGAAGAAGAAATGCGCAAAAGACAGGACTTAGGCTTGTCAGAGGAAGAAATTGAGTTTTATAAAGCAATTACTTCAATGGAGGATGCCGCTTTTTCAAACGAGTACTTAGCCAACTTGATACACAAAGTAGTTAATGAGTTGAAAAAGAAACTCGATGTTGATTGGACTAGCCCACATCGCCAAGATGTTTATGCCAAAGTGAAACTTGCTGTCAAAATGGTATTAATGAAAGAGAAAGTTACTGGACAACAACTTCAATTCTTAACTAATAAGTTTATGGAACAGGCTGAAGAACAGTATAAAGGTTGGCCGATGGACGCATAAAGAAAGTTCAAAAATGAAACAGATACCAACTATTTTTCGAGGTATCTGTTTTCTTTTTAGATATTTCTTCCTAGAGACTGAATAAAAGTAGTAGAAGAAAATAAATAGGTGATTTAAAAGGTTAACTTACAAGAAATAGAACTTATTAGACTCGATCAGTCTGGTAGAAAGAACAGAAATAGAAAACGAACTGTTTAAGCCCATTAGGGCCTTTTTTTATGGGCTTTAGAGCCATTTACACTTATATTATCCCATGCTTAATATGTCTTTTTATTCGTGATATAAGTATTTATAGAGCAAGAATAATCACTTAACACTGTGCTTAGAGAATACTTTTATTAGGAGGTGAAAGGGAAATGCAAATGCTAAAAAATAACATGATAGTTTGCCTAGATACCGTTAGAAATCAATTCAAGAAAGCAAACGAGAAAACAGTTGAAACATTGCAAGACGGCTACTACATAACAGTTCAAATCTGGGATTCATATCCCACAGATGGAATTACTGACGGATTATCTTACTCTTACAAACTTACTGATGAAGAAATGGATTACGTTAAAAGATAATTAATACTTACCACCTTACAGACAAGAGAAAAACTATTAAAGACAGAACTTGCTAAGGACAGAAGGAGGCTGATACATATGCTAAAAATTGCTATCAACCAATTCTCCACTTTATACGGAATTAACAAGGTTGAAGAAACAAATTTAACTTTCAAAAATGACAATATCTCCATTACCTCATTTCTGCTAATGAGGGAGTACACAGACGGAGATAAGAGTATTTCAGTAACTTACACTGTTCAAAGAAATGGGCAGAAAATGTTCGCATGTCTGGATACAGAAGATTTTATACAACAATTTATTTTCGGGCAAGGAAGTGTCTTAAAGGTATGGGAAAGAGAATATATAAATAAACCTTCCTATGAAACATTCAAGCAACTGCAAGATATTCGAAATGCTTCTGTTGGACATGCCGTTTATACTTACGGATTACTGTTTGACGAAGAAGTAAAGTTAGGTAAATCTTTAACACAAATCTACAAAGAGAACCGCAAGGCTCACGATTTCTTATTTAACTATTTAAACAAAGCAGAATAGGAGTTCTGCACAAGGAGAACTAAAATCACTAATCACAATATACATACATAACACTGACTACACCATTCTCCCTTTTCATATAAAAGGAGGATGATTATATATGGCAATTTTAAATGTTTCAAATAACAACGCTAACGATAATTTCATGGAAGAGGTTAAAAGAAGAGAACAAGAATTATTCGCCAAAATGGCTAATAAGCCATCTGATACTATGATCGACGAGGATATTTGGGGAGAAGAGGAAACTCAAGAACCAGAAAAGGTTGAGCAACAAAAAAAGATAAAGATTATTCCTAAAAAAGAAGTAGAAGTAAAACCTTACATATATAAAGATGAAAAAGGTAAGGAAAGAATTAATTTAGGTGTATTCTCTGAATACATTATTCAAAAATATCCAGCAATTATTGTTGGAGGTTGGATGTTTTTCTACAGAAACGGTTTCTATCAAAAAGGCCGTCATAAGGAAGAGAACACGATTATCAAAAGGGAGTTAGGCATTAAGTTCTTTAATCGTAATCTCATTGAAGAAACTGTCTACTTATGGAAAATCGATGATCGTGTTAGTAAAGAGGAAGAAGACTTGAATCCAGACCCATATATTCTAAATGTTAAGAATGGACTTCTTGACTTAAGAACAATGGAAGTTAAGCCTCACACTCCAGAATATATCAGTACTATTCAAATTAATGCTAATTACAATCCAAATGCTAAAAGTATTTACTTTAAAAAGTTCTTAAATGAGGCTGTTCCTGATATGCAAATTCAACAAGTTTTAAGTGAGATTATTGGGTACAGTTTAACCTTCTTCTACAACAGCAAGAAACGTATCTTCCTTTTCTACGGTCAAAAGAATACTGGTAAGTCTACTATCCTGAATGTAACTTTAGAGGCACTCCTTCCAAAGGTTGCTAAACTTCACAGACAGTTAACAGAGTTTGCAGATGACAAGTATGCAGGTGCAGATTTACTTGGTAAAACAGTTAATATCTATGGAGACTTAAGTTCAAAAGCACTTACTGACACTGGTACTATGAAGAACCTAACTGGTAAAGACGGCATATCTGCACAACATAAGTTCGGTCACTCTTTCGACTTTGTTAATAAATCAAAATTCGTATTCTCCACAAACAAACTACCACAAAACAGTAGTAGTGATACGAGCGATGCATTTTACGAACGTGTAATGATTATTCCATTTGAAAAACAAAAGAAACAAGACGAAATTGACGAAACTCTTGAACGGAATATCATTGATAATGATTTGGATTACATTCTACTTTGGGTAATTGCTGGATTGAAAAAATTTATAAATTCAGGCTTTAAATTCACTGACTCTGCTGAAATCCAAAGAAGAGTTGCTAACTACGAAAAAGAAAACAATACAGTACTTCAATTCGTTGAAGACTGCTGTGTGGTTGGGGAAGACGAATATGTTACTCCTAATGACTTCATGAAACTATATGAACTATATTGCGAAAAGGAGTTAGAGCAGGACTCTAAAATCAAAAAGAATGTACTTGCTATCATAAAGGCTAAATTTGACATTATCACTAGAAGTGACAACGATGCAGCAGGTCGTATACCGGGGACGAAAATCTCTGCTTGGAAAGGTGTAGGTATTGATTTTGAAAAACTAAATGATTTTCACTATCTGATTAACCTTCCACTTGAGAATTATGTTAAATTCAAACAGTTGGCAAATGCTAAAAAGAATGGAAGGTAACACCAGAGGGGGAATAATTCTCCCTCTATTTTTATTTCACAAAAAAGTAGTTTACCCAAGAATACTAGTATTACCCAAAAACTTGGGTAAATGGGATTTTTTTTGGGTAAACAGAAACCCTTATGTATCAAAGGTTTAAAGGGTCTTACCCAAATTTTTGGGGTAAAGTATTATTTTCGGGAAAAGCCGAAAGCCCACAGCCACACGGGGTTAAGACACTTTTTACCCAAATTTACTATAAAACTATTAATGTTTTGTTTTAAAAAATTATTTATTGTTTGTAGATAGTTTTATCTTTTATGTTTTATAAACATAGATAGTAGGTTCTGTGTTGGTTTTGGGTAAAAAAATAGGGATGAGCCTACAGCCACAAGGGATAGAGCCTTCCCGAAAAATATTCACTACCCAATTTTTTTGGGTGAGTGGGAAAAAGCCTTATGTATCAAGTATTTCTGTTTACCCAATTTTTTTATTGTTTATCTGGTTTTTTGGGTAAAGGATTGACTTTATTATTTCATTATTATTCTATTATCAATTCCTTTCTTAATCCTTATCAAATCATTACTCATTTATTATCTATTTTAAAATAAAGGGAACCCTTGTTCGGAGTTGAAGTGTATAGATGCGAAAAATTTACTCCAGAAAGGTTGCACTCTATGATAAAAGGTAAACACTTAAACAAAACTTTTTATGTAAAAGGCAGTCACGAAGAATATACTTTTATTATTTCAAAAATGCCAAAGTTTGCTTGGATGAAACATACGGACAGCAAATATATGTACTTTTTATACATTGTTCGTTCCGTTGAAAATTTCGTAGATAAAAAGAAACAGAAAGAAGAATATTTATGTTTCCACAAAGTTTATTTTGACTTTGGAGAATTAATCAGAGGTATCTTACCAGTTCTTCGAGAATACATTCTAGACAATGTAAAACTATTTAAACTTTTATCACTATGTGAACAACTTAAAGAACCAAACGAAGACCCGCTCCACGTTACAGCAAGTGGAGAATAACAGTAGGGAATTATCCTTACTGTCTTTTTCATTTCCAGTATTTACATCGTCCAAAGATTAAAGCCGTATCTCTAGCGTAATTGAATAAGTGTATAAGGACTTCAAGCACTTGAAAAACACGTGGACAAAACTAATATTTATTACGATTCAAAAATAGAGTGGGGATATATTCTCTACTCTTTTTTTTGGTAACGAAGGGAATGTAAGTTCAGTAAATAAATGTATATATGTAATAAATTTTCTAAAGATAAGGGGGATAACTCATGACAGGAAAAGACGTAGATTATGTAAGAATATTTCATGAAGACTATATTTTTATTTTTGCAAAACAGCCACGCTTCAAATGGGTGAAACATACTGTAAGTGAGAGTATTTATTTTATCTATATTACCCGTATCCAAAAGGATTTCG
This sequence comes from Cytobacillus massiliigabonensis, assembly GCF_900199725.1. Classification (GTDB taxonomy): domain Bacteria; phylum Bacillota; class Bacilli; order Bacillales; family Cytobacillaceae; genus Cytobacillus; species Cytobacillus massiliigabonensis. The sequence goes on from NZ_LT904903.1 coordinate 107,929, forward strand.
TAGATAAAAATACCGCAAATGTGGTGAATAACAATTATCTATGTCATAGCCAAATGTTTTTCAATTACCACGATATGATGCTGAGAATTGAGCCTATCTTATCTGAGTATATCTTGGATAGCAATACGATTTTTGATATTGCTATGAAGGTTCAGGAACTTGAATATGACGAAGAAGACTATGTTGAGCAACAGGGATAATTCCTTGTTGTTTTTTATTATATTTTGCAGGAAATTACAAACTAACGTTCTACTGTATAATAGAGGCCGGTATTGTTGCAATAAATGAAAGGGGAGGAGATATATGAGAGAGTACAGTGTTAAAGAATTAATTAGAATTAATGAGTTATTTGAGAGTTCTTCTAGTGTTCGTTTTATTATTTTAAATAAGTTTGTTCAAATAGAAATAACAGATGAGGAAGGTATTGTGTACCCTTACACTGTTACCAAAAGAGAGTTTAACCAAATTAAACGAAACTTTTATATTGAAGAGTTGAATGAAATTATTGAATGTGGGTTAGATGAAGATTTGGATATGTACACGAAAATTAATGCAGAGGTTTCTAACTTTCCAGTTGAAGTAATCTTTATGGACAAGAATGTGCCTTATAGGCAATTTCAATGTAATTTCGAAGAGTTAGGCTTTGTATACAATTCTTTACGAATACAAAGGGGAGCCTGTTAGATGAATGGCGATATGAACCAAAATGATATACCAACAATAATGGGAATAGATGCCTCTTTAACAAACAGTGGAATCGCTATCACAACCTTCAATAAAAAAATAATTATACTCCAAACAATAAAAACAACTTCAAACACTCCCGTTAAAGAAAGAATTTTATTTGTCCACCAAGAACTTGAGAGATTAATAGAAGAGTTTAATGTTCGGTTAGTACTTATTGAGAACAACTATACAGGAGGCTCTAAAGAAGTAAATTGGATCATTGGAGTAATTTATTTAATTACAGCAAAAAGAGGGTTGGAGATTAAAACCTATCCACCTTCAACTATTAAAAAAGTAGTTACCGGTAATGGTAGGGCAAATAAGAAAGAGATAAAGCCTTCCATAAATAAAATTTTTGGTGAATTAAGAACCAACGAACACATACGAGATGCTCTTGCTATCATACACTGCTATTTTTTAAAGGAAAATGATAAGAATGTTGATAAGTTGTGCTGATTTAACGATTTTGGACTATAAGCGCAACTAAGGTTTCGCTATATGTTACATACAAGTAATTAAGATTTAGATAAGAAGAAAGAAACTAAAGAGCAGCCTAAAGGTTTGCTCTTTTTCTTTGTTGATAATACTAATCCTAAAGGAGTTGATAATATGTACAAACACGATATCCATAAAGCAATGACCTATATGATATTTGTTATGTTTACAGTAGTTATTTTGCTTTGCACTGTCCCGCTCTCTTTCAAAGTAAATGAATATACCTATATGATAACGCTGCTATTTTCTTCCACAGGTGCTATGTTGTATTCTGAAGTATATCTAGGCGTAAAACAGTCAGTAAAGGAAAAAGGTAAGTGGGTAGTTATCTTTAGAAATATATTTATCCTTCCTTTTTTCTTTGTTAATTGCTCACTTGTCCTTTTGTTTATTTGGTTCTTAGTTTCAAATGATGTACTTAATTCTTATTACTATATCTACTATACCTTTGTAGGTGGATTCACTTGGCTCATTAGTTATCAAATCAGTAAAATATTCCCGAATATACCTTCAATGGTCTTCAGTAAAAAGGAGCAATAGTCCCGCTCCTTTTTCTATTGTTCAAAAAACGGTTTATGCCTATATTTGGTTTTCATTTGGCCCTGACTGCATCCTCAGATCGACGTATAATAATAGAATACCAATAAATTTAGGAGAATAGGGGGCGTTCAATATAGAAATACTTATACCTAATAAAAAGACGAGGCTGAACACTCATTTATTCAATTTCTTATGTAGACTATTTGCTATCTTATTGTTTGCTCCTTTAACCTTACAATTCTGGGAAAATAGTTTTATGACATACTTTATTATTGCATACCTGACTATGCAGGCTGGGGGTTACATATATAAGCGTATGTATATTCCAACATATCACTATGCTGTATATGAAAATCATAATAATGATTTGATGCCTCCAATATTTTCTTGGATGATGCATACATTAATATTATTTGTGTCCATGGTTACTGGGGTAATATTATTTTTTCAAGGCTACGGCGTATTTTCTTCTTTTATAATGCCTTTCTTTTTCTTCATAGGAGCAATTTGCTGGAACCTTGTCATTTATACTGTTATGGAAGAATTAAGAAAGAGGTGATTTAGTTTGCAAAATGAAAGTGAACACAATCAACCAAATTTTAAAGAAATTAATTCGAATATACGCTTTATTTTTGTACTGTTCATATGGTCCATTATTTTTTGTATCATTTGCTCAGTTATGTTATATCCAATAAATTATTTAACCCTAAAGATTCCCCCAACTTACTATTTTTTATCATTTGCTACAGTGTTTATTAGTAGTGGTGTTCTATTTCACCGATTCTATTTATATATGTACGATCATTTTGTAGTCTTAGCAAGTAATCAAAACGAAAGATTTTGGAATGTAATTGCTCTTATTTTGTTTAACTTAACTGGTCCATTCGCTGGGTTATTAATTTATCTGTTTACAGGAAACCTGATTTTTGGGGGAATTACAGTTTTAGTTTATTTCTACGGCTCTGTGAGTTGGTATATACCTCTTAATCTTATAAGGAAGGAACTTAAGAAAAGAAGAGAAAGGATCTATAATACGGTCTTCATAGACGAGGACGGAAATAAACGGCTTTATTTCAAGATTTAAGATTGGGTAATACTATGAACAAATACTAATGATTATTAACCCTTCTGAAAGATTAGTAATTATTAATTTTTTCAAGGCTCTAAGAGGCATTTAAAAATTTTTTGTTTATAAAAGAAGGAATTTACCGATACAAAATGAAATAAACAATGTCAGGATAAATCATTCCCCTTAGATTCTTCTGACAATGTCCTCTAATTCTTTTGCCGCTTTCTTGTGATTACTTCTATTTTGATTTGTAATAATAATACACAAAAAAGATCAAATGGTTTTATTAACTATTTGGTCTTTTCTTAATTTTATAGAAGAAATTGAAGACTTCTCATAATGGGGTATTAGTAAAAATTTATTAATGAAAATAATAAATTCATTGCCCGAAAAAAATCCATACTATAGAAGAAAAATTAATGCTTAACAATGAAAAAAACGAAAGAAAACGAATAGATAAGAAATCCAATAACATTTATTTATTTTATTCATTTTTGGCTTTATTCAGCACTTTTTTGCTGATTTTAAGGAATTGCAATTTTACATGGCTGCTATATTTTCGGATCGCCAATTTTACCATGTTTGTGACAAATTTTAAGAATAACACCTTCAAAATAGAGGTTTTCTTGTATTGAAATATAAAGAACAAATATAAAATAACATTTATGATAGAGGGGATATTCGTAATGACAAATGAATTAGAAGTTCTGGTAGATAGTATTAATCGCATTGCAAATGGCTGTATCATTGCAGCAGCAATCTTTTTTGGAATAACTTTACTAAAGTTTTTTATTTTTAATAGGGTTAAAGATAATTTGCCGGAACAAAAGGCAATTAGAATTGAGAAAATCCTTGAATGGACAAGTTTAATGACATTCAATATTGGTATAATATGGGCAATACTGTTCTTTTAGTAGTATTAATTGATTAATTGAAAAATGGGAAATTATTTTTCCCATTTTTTTATATTATTTTGACATTAAATGATGAGATGGCAGTGGTTTCATAAAATGAAATAGTCCCTTTTGAAATTATAGTTATTTAAATGAGAGATTTGCTTATTAATTGGATTTCGGAATCGAATATAAACTGTTAAAATAAGGATATGAAAAAATAATTTATTCTAAAATGATAGAGGAAGTGTAATTTTGGATATTCACGGATATGACTTTGATTTTATTTGTGAGATAAAGCCTGAATGTGATCTAATTGGTAGAGTTAAAGAATTCACACCTCAGAATGAATATATTAATTTACAGAACCTCCTTCTAAATAAATATGGTGAAGGTCCATTTTGCAGTTTTACAATTCCAAGTGAATTTAGAAATAAAGGTGTCTACGCAATAAAGGTTAGTAATGAAGTAGTTTATATTGGTGAATGTGAAAACTTCTCACAAAGATTCAATGCAGGTTATGGACAAATATCACCAAGAAATTGCTTTGTCGGAGGACAATCTACCAACTGTAGGATTAATAACAATATTTTAATGGCTAGTAAGAGTAATCAAGAAATAATGCTTTATTTTCATGAAACTGACAATAGGTTTGAAGTTGAAATGAAATTAATAAATGATGTTATCCCCAAATGGAACATTTCTAGAGGGAAAATGAAAAAGCAACGAAAGCATAATCAAAAATTTATAAATGAAACTAGATCAAATATTTCAAATACTAATTCAACTTGTAGAGATGAATTACTTACTGCTGTAGAATTCATCGTTAAAATTAAAGGCAAGAATGAATTTAGTGTAAAAGAAGTTGTTGATTATATGATGGAATTGGAAACGAATTATAAGGAGTCCACTATTAGAACTCATATTACATCGAAGTGTTGTGTAAATGCTCCTAGTAATCACACCACTGTATACAATGATTTTAGAAGAATTAGTAAAGGTATATATGAATTGTATAATCTCTCTAAATAAAAGAACCTTCCCGTAAATAAGTAAATGCCGGGAAGGTTTTTCTTTTTATGTTCCAAGAAGGCAGCCAAAGTAAAATTTTCAATATTGCATAGATTTATTGCATAGAATAGGTATTCCATGCTATCATGCGACCAAATAACAGTGAAAATGAAATGAAAAAGGGCCATTAACAGTAAAAAAATATTGCATAGAATTATTTAAGTCAAAATTAGTGGAGGATAGTATATGATTAACCAATTTACAGAAGAAGCACTAAGGGGAAAATCAGAGCAGACAATAAAAACTTATGTTCATGCAATAAAGCAATTTAGTGAATGGTTGGAAGGTGCTGGAACTGACTTAAATTGCTATGCTAGGAGTGATGTCCAACAATATATTGATTTTTTAGTAAGTAGGCGTAAAAGCGCTGCAACTATAAATAAAATCTGGAATGCAATTAAGAAATTTAGTAAGTGGTCGAATAAAGAAAATACTATTGAAGATATTGCCGTAGTTAAACCGGTTGATTATAAGAACGAGGCGCCAAAAGCACTCAATCGTCTTGAAGTTAACCGACTAATAAGAGAAATTGATAGGAATGATAACAAACGTGATATGGCAATAGTACAATTACTGATAAATTGTGGAATACGCCTCTCAGAATTAGTATTTTTGGATAGGTCCGATATTGTTTTGAGTGATCGAAAAGGCGAGGTTAAAGTCAGAAAAGGCAAAGGAAACAAAGAGCGATCAATTCCCATAAATAAGGAAGCACGAAGAGCATTAGTAAAATATCTCGAAGAAAGATCTGATACTGAAGAACCTCTATTTCTATCAAACAGGGGCAATAGAATTAGTACAAGAGCCGTTCAGTATATATTAGAAAAGCAAGGGTTTAATGTGCATGCACTGAGACATACTTTTATCACATCTCTTGTTCGAAATGGTCAAGATATAAGCGTAATCCAATCGCTTAGTGGCCATACAAGTGCTGAAATGGTACTTCGGTATTCTGCTCCTACTGAAGAAGATAAACAAAATGCAGTTGAGGATTTGTGGTTGGGTTAACTCTTACAGAATTTATTTAATGTCGATTAGATATTATAGTAGAAGAAAAAATTTAATATTAGGGGTCATTCTATGCTTAAGTATTTAAATAATGCTGTTTTTAGATTGTATCAAACTGAAAAGAGCAAATATAAATCATCACTGTTTGATTTAATTGATGGCGATCGTGAAACCAAGCAAACTAAGGGTCTAGCATATTTATTTAATCTGTCCTCGGAGTTTTTAATAGAATTTTTATCTATAGATATAATACAAGAAGTAATCAAGAAAAAACTTAGTAAGAATGAGTTTTTACAATTCTTAACTTGTGATTTTTTGAAAGTGGATGCTGAAATGATAAGTGAGGGAGAGGAGAAGATTAGAAGAGATATTACCCTAACCTTTTTTCACAAAAGCAAAAAAGTGCTTGTATTAATTATTGAAGCAAAAAATATCAGACTAGATATAAAAAATAATTTAGAAGAACAACTAGAGAGATATGTAGATCCTAAATACTTCCCACATGATGAACATGTGCCTAAAATTGCTGTTGCACTAACGAAGTATAAGCAATCATTCAAGACAGAATCATTCCTTTCACTGACTTGGGTTGAAATGATACAAGTCCTTCATCAAACGCTTCAATTAAATTTAGATTCTACAAAATCGATAGTTTTAACGGATTACTATAAATTCATTACAGGAGTAGATAAAGGTATGAACTATTATGAAAAAGAAATACTATCTGTTCCAGCAGGAAAAACGTTTGAAGAAATCAGCAAATATCATATACATGCTTGTCCAGATATCCCTTCATATAACTACCGTGATCCTATTTTCATTACATTTCGTCAAAAGAGTGGAGGTGTAATGAATAAATTATATAAAATTGAAGACATTCTAATCCTTGTTCCAGAAAATTTATCTGTTCTGAAGGATATATCTGAAAGTGACTTCTCATATAAAGATAGACTGTTAGCATATATAGAGGAAAGAAAAAATGGGCATGGTTTCAAGAGGAATGACACGTATAGATTCTATATTCTCTCTGAAAGTGATCACATATCCTTGTCTCATAATCCACGTCCTGAAAAAAATAATGCTGGTGGCTGGTACTATACTTTATCTGAAATGTTAAGTGGTAGACAAGTTGTATTCACTGATTCTAAATAGTAAAAAAGGATCTTATTAAAAATATTGGTAAAAACTCAAACCATTCTTTATGTCACAGTATTTTCACTAGTATATGGAATATATTTTATAACAAGTTATAAGGGAAGGAAAAGTTGATAAGTGTCTTAAGGAGAATATATTGAAACTTCTAAAACACTTTGAACCTCAAGTTGTGTGTGATTCCAATGCTTACTTCTGAAAATATTTCCACTTATATTAACAGTAAAGAGAACTATGTTAAAACAAAATAAAGTTTGCAGAATGAGAAAAAAGTCTGCTTGAGAAGAAAAAAGTTTGCACAAAGTCTCGTGGGTGTATCCATAGTATGGATATATTCACGGGGCTTTTTTATATAAAACTGTGGTGGTAATGGGGTTTTCCTTTCCCCTAACGGGGTGGGTGATTTCTGCATAAGTACAGCACAAGGGACACTCCTGAATCTCTGAATTAGAAGCAAGGTTTCCAAGCAAATAATAGAAAGCCCACGTCCAGCAACTTGTAATAAGCCCAAGCAAGTTCCTCGCCCATAAAAAAATAAATAAATATATATATAAATAATTAGGCATTGGTCAGGTGGTAAGTCAGGGAATGATGGTGGTACAGGGGAAACCGTAAGGTATAGTAGTGTGCCTCATCTTTCGAGGGAATCGACGTCCCGAAACGTGTGATTCGCTCCAGACTTTAGCACTCGCCCATAAAAAAAATAAATAAATAGGTATCGGTCACGAGGTAAGTATGGGGATGGCGGTGGTAAGGCGAAACCGTAAGATATAGTAGTGTGCTTTAGCCCAAGTCCCGAAACGTGTGATCGGCTTCAGACTTTAGCACTCGTCCATAAAAAATAAATAAAAATTAAAATAAATAATTAGGATTGGGTAACGAGGTAAGTATGGGATTGACGGTGGTAAAGGAGAAACCGCAAGGTACTATGTATAAGAGATTAGATTATCGAATTGGAAACGTATCTTCGATACCCCTTTATTGGCAATGTCCGAATATCATATCTGAAATACTTATGCCAGCACCTATCCATTGTGTAAATCAGGTATACCCCATCCCCATATACGGAACGACTCCTCCATTCTCAGATATACTCTCCCAAAATAAATGGCTTATCTTCTCTTAACCTATAGCCCAATACATTATTCCACTAATATCGTCAATTCCAGCAAATATAAACAATTGCATAGATACTTTCTTCAGAAGGCATGAATTGGATATAGAACAGGAGGCACCGTAAGGTGCCTTTGTTAGTTTTAGGC
>NZ_LT904903.1:118321-257680 GCF_900199725.1 Cytobacillus massiliigabonensis
GAAGCAAGGTTTCCAAGCAAATAATAGAAAGCCCACGTCCAGCAACTTGTAATAAGCCCAAGCAAGTTCCTCGCCCATAAAAAAATAAATAAATATATATATAAATAATTAGGCATTGGTCAGGTGGTAAGTCAGGGAATGATGGTGGTACAGGGGAAACCGTAAGGTATAGTAGTGTGCCTCATCTTTCGAGGGAATCGACGTCCCGAAACGTGTGATTCGCTCCAGACTTTAGCACTCGCCCATAAAAAAAATAAATAAATAGGTATCGGTCACGAGGTAAGTATGGGGATGGCGGTGGTAAGGCGAAACCGTAAGATATAGTAGTGTGCTTTAGCCCAAGTCCCGAAACGTGTGATCGGCTTCAGACTTTAGCACTCGTCCATAAAAAATAAATAAAAATTAAAATAAATAATTAGGATTGGGTAACGAGGTAAGTATGGGATTGACGGTGGTAAAGGAGAAACCGCAAGGTACTATGTATAAGAGATTAGATTATCGAATTGGAAACGTATCTTCGATACCCCTTTATTGGCAATGTCCGAATATCATATCTGAAATACTTATGCCAGCACCTATCCATTGTGTAAATCAGGTATACCCCATCCCCATATACGGAACGACTCCTCCATTCTCAGATATACTCTCCCAAAATAAATGGCTTATCTTCTCTTAACCTATAGCCCAATACATTATTCCACTAATATCGTCAATTCCAGCAAATATAAACAATTGCATAGATACTTTCTTCAGAAGGCATGAATTGGATATAGAACAGGAGGCACCGTAAGGTGCCTTTGTTAGTTTTAGGCTACTCAATTCATTTGGTGATCCCCCCTGTATCACTAAGCAAACTTTATTCTCATCTTATTAATTTTCTGTGTTCATTCTTGGCTGAAAGTGAGTAAATCTTTGAGCAAACTATATTCTCAAAGAATAATTGAGAAAATGCCATTGAAGTCAGATGTATCAAGGGGTTTACCCAATAACCAATTTCAGCAAACTTTATTTTCATTTAACAAAAATGTTATAGCAAAATGTAGTGCTTCCCAAGGCAAATAGTTTGTTCCCTTGGTCGAATAAGTCGTTCCCTAAAACGAGTGAAAATCGGAGTCTTTCCTCCTGTTTTCCTCGTTTTTTTGTGTCCAAAAGCGGGAAAATGCAGGAATGACAAGGGTTTGTGAGAATGGGGGAGAATACCTTATTGATTTGCAACTACATTGAAGGCAGTGTTTTATTGAGCAAGAATCTAAGGTGATTCTAATCTTAGTAGGGGAAAGGGGTTAGGGAAAGAACAATAAATTCATACACAACTAATGAAAAGCTGTTATGACGTTGAAATGATATAATTAGAGTAACTGTGATTGTTATCTCAATGATGATAGGAAATAAACTTTTGAGTGAGTGATAAGAGTGAAAAAATTAAAGGAAACCTATTAATGTATTGGGGTTTCCTCTATATCTCGTTCAACGCATCCTTTAATAAAAAAACCGATATTTGAAATCGCTTATTCAAAAAATACACTTGGATATTCAACAATCCCTGAAGCATTATTGAGAGCATTTTCACGTAGTTCTATTGCCATAAATGCTTCTTCTGGTACTTCAAAAGGTGCTTTTATCCCCCATAAGGATGCAATTTTGAAGCCAAACTTCGGATAATATTTTGGATGTCCCAAGACAACAACTGAGTTGTATCCAAGTTCTTTTGCTTCTTTCAATGCTTTGGTAATTAAAAGCCCTCCTATACCTTTGTTTTGATAATCTGGTAAGACAGAAACTGGTGCAAGGGTAAGTGATTCTATAGATTCATTGTTGTCTTTACTAATTTTTATCTTAGACAAAAGAATATGTCCCAAAATTTTGTTATTATCTTCATCTGTTGCCACTAATGATAATTTTGGAATGAAACCTTTGGACTTCCTTATTCGGGAAACTAACAAATGTTCTTTTTGGTCGCTGTGTTCTGCATTAGCGAATGCACTCTTCACAACCATTTCGGTCAAATCATAATCATCTACTTGTTCTTGCCTAATTTTCAAGTTCATATTTGATAACTCCTATTCCAATAAACAACTTTAATATCCCTTAAATTATACAATATATTTTACCTCTTGTTCCCGTCAAACATAAACGGTATACGTTCAAACAATTTGTACACTCAACTAAACGAATTGGTAAATGATACGAGTGGAAATTAGGGTGAATTTTATTCTTTCCTGTGTTTTTGTTTTATAATGCCTAAAAAAGCAGGAGGAATATTTACCGTTTATTTTTAACAAATACGTAAAAGGGCAGGCTTTTTGAATATAAATCTAAGGTCAATTTGAACTTTATAGGGGAAAGGATTAAGGATGTTTATATGTTGTTTGATTCAAAACTCTTTAAGCAAATCAGATTTAGCCTCATTCAAGAGCCTAACCAAAAATTTACAAAACCGGAGTAAAAAAGGGCTTAGACTACATTTTAGAAGAGTAGTCTATGCCTTTTTTGCTTCGATATTTATATAAACATTTCAAACAATAATTCAATTAGAACCTGCTCCCAGAAGCTACCCCCTTCGGTGATATGCGTTCAATTTCTGCCAGGTCTTCATCTGTAAGGGTAACTTGCAGAGCACCAAGGTTTTCTTTGACTCGTTCTAAACGCTTGGTTCCTGGAATGGGAACGATTTGGTCTCCTTGCGCCAACAGCCATGCCAGTGCGAGATGGGCAGTAGTACAGCCTTTTTGCATAGCCATTTTTTCAATGAGCGTGACGACCTCCAGATTTTTAGTGAAATTTTCACCTTGGAATCGAGAATATTGACGACGATAATCATCCTCTGGGAGATCTTCAAATTTTTTAATTTGACCGGTCAGAAAACCTCTACCCAGGGGACTATATGGCACCAAGCCAATCCCCAGTTCCTTGAGAAGCGGCAAGACTTCGTCTTCCACTTCCCTACTCCACAAAGAAAATTCGGTTTCCACTGCGGTTATCGGATGTACTGCATGTGCGCGACGAATGATTTCGGCTGGCGCTTCAGAGAGGCCTATATAACGAATTTTACCTTGTTTGACTAGATCAGCCAGCGTTCCGACGGTCTCCTCAATGGGAGTATTCGGATCATAACGATGCTGATAGTATAGGTCAATATAGTCAATTCCTAGACTATACAAACTGGCATCAATGGATTTTTTAATATAGGCCGGATCTCCCTTATAACCTTGAGTATGCGTGATCCCAAATTTTGTTGCGATCACTGCTTCTTCCCGCCGTCCTTTTAATGCTTTGCCTAGGAGCTTTTCATTATCTCCAAACCTTTTCTGAAGATAAGCCTCTGTTCCAGCCCCAGTCCCATAAAGGTCTGCAGTATCAAATAGGGTAACACCATAATCCAAAGCTCCCCGAATAGTATCGACAGAGGCCTGATTGTCCGGCATTGTCATCGTACCAAGTCCGATAGCAGAAACTTTTAACCCTTCATTACCTAGCCTTCGTTTTGGAACTTGATTACTGCTCATTAGAATGTCCTCCTTTGATTATTGTTCATATTTTATCTTAACAGGTAGACATGGCTGTATCCTTTTCATATCAATACTAGTAATGCTATTAACAGGATTAAAATCGGCTGTTCGAAACGCTTGTCTCTGCCATCAAAACAAAGTAGATTGCTTTATCTTCAGCAAAATGAAAACTATACTAGTAGTATGAAATAGAGAAAGGGTCGATCCTTATGCAAACTTCGAAGATGCTTGGCCAATTTTTAAAGTCCAGGAGAGAACGCCTTCAACCTGAAGAAGCTGGCATTCTCATGACCTCGGGACGACGAAGAACTCCGGGACTCCGCCGAGAGGAGGTTGCCTTTCTCAGTCATGTTAGTGTGACGTATTATACATGGTTAGAACAGGGAAAAGACATTCATCCTTCACGGGAGGTTTTAATAAATATTAGCAGGGCATTACAGCTTAGTCCGGACGAGCAAGAGCATCTTTTCAACTTAGCGTACAATGAATCATTTTCTCTGCCAATCGAAAAACAATATGATGATTCATTGCAAGCCACTGTAAACAAGTTGCCATTTCCATCCTTCATTACAGATCAGCGGTCTAAGGTTATTTTTTGGAATCAAGAGTCAGAAAGAATGATTTTCCCGTTTTCTTCTTGTGCCCCGGAAGAAAGGTATTTGCTGCAACTTCTTTTCTTAGAACCAAGTGTTCGGGATCGTATTCAAAACTGGAGCGAATTTTCAACCTACTCAGTAGCAGTTTGGCGGAGTAATTATGAGCGCTACCCAGAGGACCCCATTCTTAATCAACTCCTTATAAATCTAAAACGGCAAAGCAAGCTGTTTCAAAACTTATGGGACCAGCACAATATACAACAGAAGAAAGTTAGTTTCATTTCGATAAATGACGTACAAAATCAAACCAATAATTTCCGCATTCATTCTGCTTCCCATGTAGATGGAAACGAAGATCTTCATTGGTGTTTGTATGTTCCTATCTCTTAAATTATTGTTCACAGCAAATCTAAGCGTTGCCTCAGATAATGGCCGTTATGGTGAATGAAATATAGATTGTTCACCGTTGATTTAAAATAAAGTTGTACCGGAAACATATTGATGATTTTCTGCAATCTAGGCGCTTTAATGGAACAATGAAAATAGCCTAATTTCTCAGCATTAAATTTTAAAATCCTGTGTTATGCAGGATTTTTTTATCTTATGAAGGCCGCTTATCAGGAAAGACATTAGTTTATTAAAATCAGAATATATTAATAGCACTCTAAAACTATGGGTAAGGTGGTGCTGGAATGGATAAAAGAGTTCTATTTGATTTTGAAATTGAGTTTACAAATGGAGGCGGAATTCAAGGGCAGGAATTCCGCCTTGATATTGATGGAGATGACATTTCTGACGAAGAGTTAGCTAGGTATATTGTAGAAGATATGAGGTTGCTAATGGTTGGCAAGGTAAGAATCCTTAACAAGAAAATTATTAACGAAAAACATAAACGTTAACCTGCTAATGAGAAATCATATTTCTTGATGTTTACGCTGCTAATCTTATGTGGATTTTCTATTCATGGGAAAAAAGAATAAATGAAAGATAGATCCTTGACTGTTGGAGGTGCAATTCTTATATTTTCCTTCATAATGTTGCACTAAGATGGAAAAAGAGCACCAATCCATGTCAAGGATGGTGCTCTTTAATTTTTGTCATAAAGTCATTCTTGCATGATCTGAATAAGGTTGCCGCATGTATCGTCGAAGACAGCAATTGTGAGTTCGCCCATTTTTGTCGGCTCCATAGTAAACTTCACGCCTTTTTCGATTAATCGTTTGTACTCTGCGTGAATATCTGAAACCCCAAACATTGTTACTGGAATACCGTCAGCAAATAACTTCTTTTGATATTCCTTTGCGGCTGGATGGTTATTGGGTTCAAGCAAAAGCTCGGTCCCTTTTTGATCCTCGGGAGATACAAGCGTTATCCATCTAAATTCTCCTGTGGGGATGTCATGTTTTTTTATAAATCCTAGTGTTTCTGAATAAAATTTTAGTGCCTTATCTTGGTCTCCTACAAATATACTGGTAACTATGATTTTCATACCGGTTTTTCCTCCTTTGATCGTTGTGATGTATGGTACTCTGCTAACAATTTGGCTCTAAGCAGACAAAACCATACATTCGCCAGAAAATAAAATTACTCTATCCATCCTTTCAGCAAATTTTTAAGTGGTCCGTTGTTGAATATCAGTACTCGGTATTTTCCCTTTCGTTTTGATATGATGAGCCCAGCATCTTCCAATACAGAAAGATGCTTAGCTATCGCCTGCCGCGAAATAGAAAGACCGTGCTTCGTAATAAGACGTACCGTAAGTTCATACAGCGTCTGCTCGTTGCGTTCGGATAGTTCGTCTAAAATAAGCCTGCGAGTCGAGTCGCCAAGTGCTTTGAATATAGCATCTTTGTCCCCATTCATATGTTGAGTATAAGCAACTCTGGGGTTGCTTGTCAACTAATAAGCAACTATGTGGTTGCGTGATGATAACAAGTTAAAGTCACGGGTCTTTTTTTCTTATGCTTAATGTTAATTATTGATATTCAACAGGGTCAATCCATAAAGTAAGTTGGGAATCTGTTATCATTAGAAATAAAGCAAAAGAGCTTTCTTATCATGAGTATTATTTTAGCTTGAGGGAGGCGTTCTAATGAATATTAACCAAAAGGCGATTGAATTGCTGGAAGAAAATAAATATGATGAATCATTAAAACTATTTAAGGAAGCAGTAGAAATATCAAGAGATGTACAATCCCTGAATAATCTAGCCTGGATTTATTGTAATGAAGAAGAGAATGATATAGCTGCTCTTCCTTTATTAGAAGAACTATTAAATATGAATCCCAAATCTCATTTTCCTTATAATTTGTTAGGGGAGATTTATTGCAGACAAGAAAAGTGGAACTCCGCAAAAGACATATTGGAGAAGGCCATTTCCATTCAGCCTTCAAAAGCAGCCTACAATAATTTAGCTGCGGCTAATTATTATCTTGGACGTATAGAAGAGGCTTCAAAATACTTTCTGATAGCTTCAGAACCCTCTGATTATGCGATGTATAGCCATATAGTATGTTTAATTGAATTAGGTAAAAAAAGTGAGGCTAAATGTAAACTTGATGCATTTTCTAAGGATGATGCTGATTTTGTTGGAGAAGTAGAGGCTGCTGATTTATATGTAGAGTTGGGATGTTACGAAGAAGCTATAAAATGGTTTAAAAAAGGCTGGAATCATTACGTAAAACAACCGAACTGGATTAGCCGATATAGCTATGCATTGCTGAAAATGAATAATCCTATCTTGTCTAAAGAACTGCTGAATAAAGGGATAAATGAAAAGATAGAAGAAATGAAAGAAGCATATGAAGAAGAATGTGATGAAGATTGGTCAGAAAGAGATAAACAAGACTATATTAAAAGGCTGCTTAATGAAAAAAGAGAATATGAACAAATGTTTGAAAAAATCTCATCTGGCTATATTCCTGCTATGGAGTTTGATATATATATTCAAAAATCCTGTTATCTTTTTGGCTGTAATCGTCATAATCATCCTGAATATAAAGGATAAAACAAAAATACTAAACTATTAATTGACAGCAAAAAGAAAAGAAAGTATCATTTTAGTTGAGAATGATAATCATTAATGAATATGGAGAATAATGAATTTCAATCCTAATTTATTTCCATTCTTATCATGAATTTTCAGAATTAATCGAAACTATACTTTGTAACAAGAAAGGACATACCTATGTATAAGAAACAAAAAATGCCATTCTTATTAATGCTGCTGTTTTCAGTTGTGGCAATACTAGCACTAGTTGGCTGTTCTAGTGAGTCATCATCTGAATCTGATGAATCAAAAGCTGCTCCAAAAGAAACCGATTCAAAAACAGCAGATTCCGAATATCCAATCAAAATTGAACATGCCTTTGGCGAAACAATTATTGAAAGTAAACCAGAACGAGTAGTTACGATTCAATGGGGAAACCAGGATATTGCTTTAGCACTTGATGTTGTTCCTGTAGGTTTCTCAGCAGCTAACTTTGGTGTACAAGATGACAGCGGTCTGTTGCCTTGGACAGCAAAACAGTTAGAAGAGCTTGGTGAAAAGAAACCAAATGTTTTCCAAGATACAGATGGTCTAGACTTTGAAGCGATTTCAGATGCAAAACCAGATGTTATTCTTGCTGCCTACTCTGGCATCACGCAAGAAGATTATGATCTGCTTTCTCAAATTGCTCCTGTAGTTGCTTATCCTAAGGCAGCTTGGGCAACAACTTGGCGAGAACAGGTTGAATGGAATGCAACTGGTATGGGCATGAAAAAAGAAGGAGAACAGCTAATTAAAGAAACCGAAGATATGATAAAAGAAAAATTAAGCAAATACCCTCAGATTGAAGGCAAAAAAGTTGTTTGGGTGAACTTCTCAGCGAAGGATTTATCTAAGCTGCATATCTATACACCAATTGATGCACGCGGTTCATTCTTACAGGAATTAGGCTTGGAATATCCGGAAAGTGTAAAAGAACAAATTAAAGATCCAAACAGTTATTCTCTTGAATTAAGTGCTGAAAACGTAGAGGCTCTTTATGATGCTGATATCATTGTTGGATATGGTGATGATGAATTATATAAAGCGATTAGTGCAGATCCATTACTAGGGAAAATCCCTGCTGTTGAAAGAGGTTCAGTAGCATTTATAGCAGCTGATTCTCCGATAGTTGCAGCGGGAACACCAACTCCGCTTTCAATTGCCTATACGATTGATGATTACTTAAAATTAATAGGCGGAGCAATTGATAAGATCAATGAATAGTTCCTCTGCTATAAAACAAAAGCAGCTAGAGTTGCGGATGCCGAAAAATTTTAAACTTACAATGATTGTTTCTATAATTTTATTAATTGTAAGTGTGATTGCCTCGCTTTCTTTAGGTGCTCGTGTAGTCAGCTTTCAGGAATTAATAGACGGTTTGTTTAACCAGGATAAAGATTCCTATGGTGCAAGTATTGTGCGTAAGCGCTTTTTACGAACCATTTTCAGCTTGTTTTGTGGGGCAGCATTAGGAGTAGCTGGATCATTAATGCAAGCGGTTACTAGAAATCCTCTAGCAGACCCTAGCATCCTTGGTGTGAATACTGGGGCAGCATTATTTGTTGTTTGCGGCCTAGCATTCTTTAACATTAGTACGGCCAATCAATATATTTGGTTAGCATTGATAGGTGCAGCATTGACCGCGGTGTTTGTATTTGGAATAGGTTCAATGGGACGAGGGGGCGCTACGCCAATTAAATTAGTCTTGGCTGGAGCGGCTACAAGCGCCGCTCTTTCCTCTCTTGTCACAGCGATTATGATTCCTAATTCATATGCAATGGATCAATTCAGGTTTTGGCAAGTAGGCAGCGTTGGTTCAGCAACTTGGCATTCCATCACAACGTTTATTCCGTTTCTGATTATTGGCGTTTTGATTGCATTTATTACGGCACCAGCGCTTAATGCTCTTGCGTTAGGCGATGACGTTGCGACAGGACTGGGTGTTCGCCCAGGATTTTTACGTTTTGGCGCAGCGGTAGGTGGGGTTATTTTATGTGGAGCGGCTACTGCATTGGCAGGTCCTATTGGATTTATTGGTCTTTTGTCTACACATGTAATGCGTCTTATTCTTGGCCCTGATTTGCGGTTTATCATCCCCATGTCCGCGATTGCTGGAGCAATTATTTTGACAGTATCGGATGTATTAGGAAGGCTCATTGCGCAGCCTGGAGAACTCGAAGTCGGTGTCGTTACAGCATTTATAGGTGCACCCATCCTTATCATATTAGCTATGAAATCGAAAGTGCGGTCATTATGAACAATCAACCTGTAGAAGTTAAATTTATTATGAAAGGCATGCGTCAGAGAAGGCGGCGTTGGATACTCGTTACAAGCTTACTTACGATCCTAGCTGGCGTTCTTTGTTGTGCTATGCTTTTGCTGGGAAACACTATTTATCCCATTCAGGAGGTTATCCGAACACTTTCCGGAGAGCAAATTCCAGGTGTTTCTTTTGCTGTGAATACAATCCGTCTTCCAAGAATGGCAGCAGGTCTTTTTGCAGGATTCGCTTTCGGTGTTGCAGGTTACATTTTTCAAACGATATTGCGTAACCCGCTTGCGAATCCCAACGTATTAGGTATTACATCTGGATCAAGCGCCGCAGCTGTTTTATGTATTACGGTGTTTCATACAAGCAACACAATCATATCTATTGCTTCGATCATTGGGGGTCTCATTACCGTAGTCATTATGTTTTTACTATCTCGAGGAAAATCCTTTTCAATTGGAAGATTAATTCTTATTGGGATAGGGATACAGGCGATGCTTGATGCGGTGATATCCTATCTTCTATTAGTTAGTGCACAGCAAGATATTCCAGCTACACTTAGATGGCTGAATGGCAGCCTCAATGGCTCTCAACTGGATGAATTGCCTCCATTGATGATAACGGTTATAATCTTCACTCCTATTGCTATCTTATTTGGAAAGCACTTAAATATGTTAGAACTTGGTGAGCAAATGGCTTCTTCTCTAGGTGTTGCTACAGATAAGACAAGACTTTTGCTTATTGTAAGTTCTGTCTTGATGATTGCTATTGCGACAGCCACAACGGGTCCGATCGCCTTTGTCTCTTTCCTTGCAGGGCCGATTGCTAATCGATTAGTTGGTGTTAGTTTTTCTAATATTATACCAGCAGGTCTTGTAGGGGCTAATTTAGTTTTAGCAGCAGATTTAATTGGACAATTTGCTTTTGAATATAGGTTCCCTGTAGGGATCATAACTGGATTACTTGGAGCACCTTATCTAATCCTGTTATTAGTCCGAATGAATCGAAGGGGAGAATTATAATGGAAATAACACATAGTTTTCGAGCGGATAAGGTAATATCAGGCTATGATAATAAAGTAATTATACGAGACATCGAGCTTGAAATACCGAGCAATAAAATAAGTGTGATTATTGGAGCAAACGGCTGTGGAAAATCCACGCTTCTAAAAACGCTAGCCAAACTTATTAAACCGTCATCTGGAGAAATCACCCTTGATGGGAAAGCAATCAGTAAAATTCCGCCGAAGCAATTAGCTAGAGTTCTAGGGATTTTACCTCAATCCCCAGTTGTACCAGAAGGAATAACAGTAGCAGATTTAATTGGGCGCGGACGGTTCCCTCATCAATCTCTGCTGAGCGGATGGTCGAAAAAGGACTATGAAGCTGTTGCCGAAGCGATGGAAATTATGAATATTACCGAATTTGCCAATCATGATATCGATGAGCTATCAGGTGGCCAAAGACAGCGCGTTTGGATTGCAATGGCACTAGCGCAGCAAACGGATATTTTATTTCTTGATGAACCGACAACTTTTCTAGATATTACTTATCAAGTGGAAATTTTAGATTTGCTAACTGACCTTAATCGAAAATACGGTACGACCATTGTTATGGTTCTTCATGATATCAATCTATCAGCACGTTATGCAGATTATATTTTTGCACTTCAAAAAGGAGAGCTTGTAGCGGAAGGTACGCCATCAGATATTATTACAAGTGCATTAATAAAAGATATTTTTGAACTGGATTGTACCGTAATTAATGATCCTATTTCAGCTACCCCTTTAGTTGTGCCAAAGGGAAGATATCATGTTAATGCATAGCTTCTAAAAAGTTCATCTATATTAAAATTTAAAGCTCAACAAAGCAGATTCCTTAGCTTTGGTGAGCTTCTTTAATAAGTGTTTCTGTTACTATTTTTTAGCTCACATCTTGATTAACTTTTTTCAGGAGAGGGGTTTTGTGAATGTTTTCTAATAAACAATTACAAGATTTAATAACCAGCCTTTGCCCTTTCAAACGCAAATTCCAACGATTTATCGTGAACCTGGGGAATATTTAGCCTTGGATGCTATTTTTTATTGGGAGGATTAATTTAATTACTTGATTCATTCTCATAATCATCTTATGAAAATAGGATGTACATGAAAAAAGATGGAGGTCGATGATGGATAGGTTATTACAAGAAATCATAAATTGGCTCAAAACGATAGATAAACAGGTGGTTATTAGCATTTCAGGACATGGAGCTGCTGGTAAAACTACTTTTGCAAACCTGCTCGTTAACCGATTAAACGAAAATGAAGTAAATGATATGAATACAGATCCATATATTATTAGCTCGGATATACGAAAGCATACGAAGATTGAATATACATATCAAAACGAAAATCATCGTTATAAAATGACAGCTTGTCATCCGTCTGCACACCATTTGCCTTCGCTTGAAAGAGATGTTCAGATGATTAGAGCGGGCTTAGACTTATCTACGATTGGCACCCACTATAGGAAAAGTGAGTTAATTTCTTCAAAACGGAAGGTAACAATTGTAGAAGGAATGAGTATCGCATTCATTAATCCGGATTTATTTGATCTAAAGATTTACTTCTATACAGATGGGGAAACAGAATTAATGAGAAGATCAAGTCGTGATATTGTTGAAAGGGGAACCAATATCAATTATTTGAGGCAGTCTCATGAGGAACGCCGGATTCAGTATGAATTGTTTATGCATCCGTACAGCCAGCACTTTGATATTATTATTAAAAGCTCAAATGAGGCAATTAGTATTGAAAAAAACACAACAGAATTTATAAGGAACCTATAAGTTTTAAAATGATTTCCGATATTATATGATTGGAATTTCAGCCATTTAATTGTAATATTCAAGAGAGGGAAATATTAGCAGCTTTAGGAAGTGAGAATGGTATATGTCGATGTTCGAAAAAAGATGGTTTAAAAGTATGGTTGCCGTTATCCTCTTTTTAATCATTGTGTTTTTACTAAATAAGAATCAGTTTATATTAACGCCAATAATTGTTTTGTTTAAGACCATCTTTTTGCCGTTTGTTGTAGCAGGTATTTTATTTTATTTATGCCGTCCATTAGTAGCTTGGCTAGAAAAGAAGAAAGTACCGAGATGGATTGCCATTTTAGTTGCTTATGTTGCCATCATCCTGATTATTTATGGAATTATAAGATTGGTTGGACCGGTCATCAATGACCAATTAGAACGATTTGTAGATAATGTGCCAGCCATGGTTTCCACTGTAATGGATGGGGTTAAATATGTTCAGGAAAATCGGTCTACTTTTCCAGATTTCGTTCAAGAAGCTTTGTTAACTGCAAGCACAGAGTTAGAATCTCGAATTGAATCCAATGTAGGGAATATTGCGAACGGAATTCTCAGTGTTTTCGGATGGATTGGCGGTTTTATTAATACGATCTTCTATCTTGTTCTTGTTCCGTTTATTTTATTTTATATGTTAAAGGATAGTCATCGTTTTGCTCCAAGTGTGGCTGTTTTGTTCCCGCAGTCTAAAAAACAACATGTGAAAAACATATTAAAAGAAATGGACAAGACCATTTCAACCTACATTCAAGGTCAAATGCTCGTCAGTATTATTGTCGGGGTACTTTTGTATATTGGCTACTTGATTATAGACCTGGACTACTCACTTGTACTAGCGATGTTTGGAATGTTCACAAATGTTATTCCATTCCTAGGACCATATATTGCAGTCGTTCCTGCATTTCTAGTAGCGTTATTTCAAGATCCAATTATGGCTCTATACGTTGCGATTATCATGTTAGTTGCTCAACAAATTGAAGGAAATATCGTTTCGCCAAATATAATGGGGAAAACGCTAAACATTCATCCATTAACAATCATTGTTTTAATATTGTCAGCTGGCAACTTTATGGGGATTATTGGGATTATATTTGTCATCCCGGCTTATTCCATTGCAAAAGTGCTTGTAGTGAATATCGTAAAAATTTTTAAGGAAGAATAATGTTAATGAAAAAGTCATCAATTATTTGATGGCTTTTTTCTTATATGGATTGGATTACAACACAATTTTTTAAAAAGGAAGAAATGGTTATGAGTTAGCAGAAGGAAGTAAATTCTTAATCTTATTAGATACAACATTAACACGAGGATTAAAAGAAGAAGGGCTAGTAAGGGAAGTTGTTCGGGCTGTTCAAACTTATCGAAAGGAATTGAACCTGCCAGTTGATTTACGAGCAGACCTTTATATTCAGGCTGATCCATGGCTTGAAAAAATATTGATCGAATATGATGAATTAGTGCAAAGGAATCTTATATTGAATGTAATCCACTTTGAAAGCAAACCAACTATGAAAAGTTTCAAGGTGGAAGGAAATGAAGTGAAATTGTACATTCAGTCATAATGCAGACCCCTGTTTTATACAGGGGTTCCTAATTTTAATGTTACTACTAATATTTTCTCTTGCATTGTGACAATGAGATTTAGTCAATTACAGCTGGGATAATATGTTCTTTTATTAGCGTCCATCGATCACGAGCATTTACCATGAATTCTGATGCAATGGCTACAACGAGGTCTTTATCTGGTATGCAGCAAATAATATTCCCGCCATCACCTAGTGCTGAGTATGCTAACAGCCCATCTTCATTAAGTAACCACCATAGATACCCGTAATGATTGGAATTCATCGCTGTTGATTCGAGGATCCACTTCTTGGAGATTATCTGTGCATTATCCCAAATGCCATGGTTTAGATAGAGTAAACCAAAACGTGCCATATCTCGAGGATTTAGTGTAAGTCCCCATCCTCCTGTAGAGATGCCGTTTGGGTCTTTAACCCATCCCTTTACATTTTTTCCGAATAAATCATCAAACTCAAATGACGCCATTTTATAATCAGGAATTTCCCTCATACCGAGTGGTTTAAATAGATGTTCGTTGGCAAATTCCCGGGCAGTTATTCCAGTGCTGCGAGTGATGATGGCTGAAAGCAAGTGTGCCCCCGCAGTCGAATACTTGAATGTTCCAATACTCCCCTTTTGCCCCAGCATATCCAGCGTATAGTTTACCCAGTCTGGCTGCATACACATCTTATCCAGCGGTTCGTGCCAGTCCTCAAATGGATAAGGAGCTGTCATCGTAAGAAGATGGCGTATGGTGATTTCTTGTTTCTCACTATCAGCATCTTTGGAAAAATACTCTGGGAAGAAATCCAGTACCAATTGGTCTGCGTTTTTAATATATCCTGTATCAATGGCAATTCCGATAAGGGCAGATAGGATACTTTTAGTAACAGATGCCACATGGTGCACATCATTTGAACTGTATCCGTTAAAATAGTGTTCATAAGCGATCAATCCATTTTTCACTACAACAATCCCGTTCACATTCCAATACTCAGATTTTATGATAGATTCTAGCCTTGAAAGGTTTTCAGCATCCATTTCCAATGCTTCTGGAGCAGCAATCTGCCATTCTCCCGTTGGCAAATAGTTTCTTTTCATTTAGTATGCCTCCCTATTAGAAGTTAGTTTTGGCAATTGGTGTTTAGCCTGCTGCTTTTTCTTAACAGGAAAATAAACCTCGGTAATAAAATCTTCAGGAACATTAGCTTGATAGGGGTCGGTTATATATACTTCAAATGGAGAATTCACTAATTCATATCCTTCGTTTTCTGCCCATTCTCTTAATCTGGCATATACCGATGTTAATTCTGAATAGGATCCCTTTAAAACAGATTTCGCACAAAGGCTTCCAGTTAAATCTCTCGTTCCTTTTATACCTTCCTTTATTGGAATCGCAAACTCTGTATCATTGCCTGCAGGATTGTATTCTGGGCTGTGATAAATTGTCATGGGGGTGCCAAGTAAGGTGAGCTTTTCAGCAGCTATCTTTTCATACAGCCTGCTAAAATACTTGCCATATCCATCAGCAAAGTCGTCACTGCTCATCATCTGACGTATATAAAGTAGGTTCATTGGCTGGGTTTCAACAAGCTGAACTTCTAAACGATCAAGGTGAGACAGAATGGAATTCCCCTCCTTTAAATTTAAAATATCGCAACTTATTTGATTTAGGGTGTGTTCAAAGGCATTTAGTCTTTCTTGTATCTCCTTTTTCTTGCAATTAAGAGCAGAATAAAGTTTCTCTTCTAATTGATCTTCTTCCAATTCTAAAATGGCTTTAATTTCTTCAAGAGAAAAATGATAAGATTTCAGGCGATTTATTAATAGCATCTTTTTTAGCTGGCTGATGGAATAATACCTATAACCGTTTTCTGGGTTAATCTCATCAGGAGTAATTAAACTAATTTCATCATAATATCGAAGTGTTTTTGTAGATACTTTGCATATCTTTGAAAATTCGCCAATCGATAGCAAGAGACCACCTCCATTTTTCATGCTTATTTAAATGATTCTTATATACCTTGTGTTCCATTCATTTATACACTTTCCCCTAAGGGTAAAGTCAACTGTGTATTTAATAAATAAAAATATACGCCTCTTGGGTTACTATACGCGGGTAAAATCTCCTTCTTGGTAAACAGATTGCCATATCCGTCACTGGGAAAAAATATAACAAATACACCAGGTGTAGTTACATTTAATGATTCCTGGAATAATAGGCAAAGCTATAAAATAACAACTTATTTTTGTAAGTGAAAAGTCTATTTGGGAGGATCATATGAAAGCGACAGATATTCTTATTCAATGTTTAGAAAATGAAGGTGTGGAGTATATTTTTGGAATAATGGGAAAAGAAACACTGGATCTAGTTGATTCGCTTTCTAGATCAAAGCAAATTCAATTTGTGAATACGAGGCATGAGCAAGGGGCTGCCTTTATGGCAGATGTTTACGCGAGGCTGTCTCATAAAGCAGGTGTGTGTACGTCCACATTGGGACCGGGGGCAACCAATTTATTAACGGGCATTGCCAGTGCCACTCTTGATTTTTCACCTGTTGTGGCGATTATCGGTCAGGCTGGATTTGAACGACAGCATAAGGAATCCCATCAATATTTGGATTTGGTTAAAATATTCGAGCCCGCAGCAAAGTGGAGCATTCAAATAAAGGATTCTTTAACGCTCGCAGAGATTGTACATAAAGCGTTTCGAACGGCAAAAATGGAAAAGCCGGGTGCTGTTATTGTGGAATTACCCGAAAATTTAGCGGCACAAGAGATCTCTAATGATGCGATAACTATTAAACCGGCACCAATATTCATGTCTGTAGACGAGGAGATTATCGCTGCAATTGCCAAAATCAATAATAGCCAAAGACCGTTTATCATCATTGGTAACGGGGTTATTCGAGCGGAGGCAGTAACAGAGGTACAGACATTCATTAATTTTCTTCAAGCGCCAGCTATTCATAGCATGAAAGCAAAAGGAATTCTTCCAAAAAATCATCCGTTCAATTATTTTACGTTTGGCTTTAGCCAGCAGGATGTGGTGTTGCCGGGAATCGAAATGGCAGACCTGCTTATCGTTATTGGCTATGATTTTGTGGAGCGTCTCCCTAAGGAGTGGAATAAAAAGAAGGTACCGGTTATTCATATACATGCAGTTTCAGCAGAACTGGATGAATATTATCCTCTTCAAGGCGAGCTCATAGGAGATGTAAAACGGGTAATGCAAGCGTTGATTGAGTTTGAAATTAATCCTAAGCCCTGGGAGCCATCTGGAAATTTGCGAGAGCAAATAAAACAAACTTACCATTTGAATCGTGGGGCAGATTCTTCTTTATCGATTACATCAATCTTACACGCTGTTGAAAAGCGTATCTGCGAAAATACGATTGTCATATCGGATGTCGGCTCTCATAAAAATTCCATAGCCCAAACCTTTCAGCCGAAGAAGCCAAATAAGGTTATCATTTCAAACGGCTTAGCTTCTATGGGTATAGGTATTCCTGGTGCTATTGGTGCAAAATTGGCATGTCCAGCTGATCCGGTAATTTGTATAACTGGTGATGGCGGTGCATTAATGAACTTTGCCGAAATTGAAACAGCAGTAAGGCTAGGTCTGTCTTTTGTGATGATTGTCCTTAACGATTCGAAGCTGAAACTTGAAGAACAAATGATGCTGAAAAAACTGGGCAATAATCACGGTACGGCTTTTGGAAACCCTGATTTTGTGCAGCTTGCCAAAAGTTTTGGCATAAGAGGAGAGTGGCCAGTTTCTATTCAAGAATTTGAAGAAATACTTGATAAGGCATTATCGCAAAATGAATTAACATTGATTGAGATTAAATTAGAGAATGAGTAAAGGTTCTTTAGCGGAATGAAAGCATGTGAAGAGATAGTATTCAATCAATTCCTGAGACGGGTGTCATCTGGAAGGTTACGAAAATATAGTTCTTTGATTCTTTTTATGAATCTAGTGCTTAAAACAACCCAAAGCCAGCTATAAAAAGCAGAGAAAATAAAAAATAAGCCTATCATTGGAAAGTTAAATTGATGGGAGGAGGCAGGCCCTAACACTGGGAATTTTACACCATATAATAAAATGCAGATGCCAATCACTAAGCCTGCCGATCCGCTCAAAATATGACTTGACTTTTTTTGAAATAGATTAAAGGAAATTCCTATAAATAAACCCAGCAGACCTGTTGTAAATGGAAAAATAATCAGCTCGGCAGGCTGTAATATCAAAAGTAAAAGAGCTGTTAAAACATAAGAAGCGAGACCAAGCGGAATGGAGAAAATCGTACATAGAATGATGGGGGCAGTGGCCAAAGGGCTGATGAGATAACCAGCTCCGGGTAAAAAGCCTCCTGCTGATTGAAAAATGGCACCGATGCTGCTCAAAATAGAAATAAGCACAATCTTTTTTGCCTTGGGCCACTTCCCAAATTCTATTTGTATTTGATGAATATCCTTTTTCATTATGTTCATTTGCAATTCCTCCCTTACTTTTCACTATATGCAAGGAAAGTCTTTTTATCTTAAACTGTACCTTCTGCTTATTCATTGACATATAAAGCCATAGGCGTATACTAATAATTGAACAATTGTTCAAAACGTTTGTTTAAAATTGATAAAGGGGATGGTTCAATTCAAACAAACTAGTGGGAATGAAAAAAATAAAGAGGTTAAAGAACAAATCCTTTCTGCAGCTAGAATATTGTTTGCAGAAAAAGGATATGAAGGGACAACCGTTAGGCAGATTTGTCAAGAGGCAGAAGTTTCTTTAGCCCTTGTATCCTATCATTTTGGTGGAAAAGAAAATGTTTTCTTCCAATTATTTGAACCAATAAGGCAGTTATTTTTGAATATGAAATATGATTTAACAGATCCACTAGATGCACTTAAAAATTTTTGTAAACAGTTTATTATTTTTAGAAATGAAGAACATGAATTAATTGCCATTTTACAGCAAGAGTTAGTGATGAATAGTCCTAGATTAGAGATGCTGACAGATGTCTTTCTGCCATCTTGGGAGCAGCTTCGAGTGATTTTACAAGAATGCCAGGATAAAAAAGTAATTGGATTTCCATCGGTTGATGTGTCACTTAATTTTATAATGGGAACTTTAATGCATTCACACAATAATGCATTTCTGAACCGAACTCAATCGGAATTGTCTCCAGAACAGGTAGCGGATCTCGCTGTAAGGTTTATCATCAATGGACTTCAAGCAGCTAAAGAATAAGGGGAAGAGGTTTAGAACATGAAAGCAGCTAAAATATATGGACCAAGAGATATTCGAGTAGAAGAAGCAGACATTCCTGTCCTTGAAAAAGGAATGGTGAAGGTAAAAGTTGAGTATGCCGGTATTTGTGGGAGCGATATGCATGAGTATTTAGCAGGTGCTTATCCAATGCGTACTCAGCCAGTTTTAGGTCATGAGTTTTCTGGTGTTGTTGTAGAAGTTGGAGAGGAAGTAACAAATGCGAAGGTTGGTGACCGGGTAGCAGTTGAGCCTCTCATTCCTTGTGGCAAATGCGATAATTGCCAAAGAGGGTTTGTCAACTTGTGTACAGCACGCCAAGGATATGGATATACAGTTTCAGGAGGATTTGCCCAATTTGCAGTGGTGAAGCAAGAGAATGTTTTTCACTTGCCTGAAAACATGAGTTTAGAGCTTGGTGCCCTTGTTGAACCAACAGCTGTTGCTGTCCATGCGGTCCGTCAAAGCCAATTAAAGCTAGGGGATTCTGCAGCTATATTTGGTGCTGGTCCAATCGGATTATTGTTATTACAAGCTGTCAAAGCAGCAGGAGCCAGTGAAATTTTTGTAGTAGAAGTATCAGAGGAGCGTCGTCAAAAAGCATTAGAACTTGGCGCTGCACATGTGATCAATCCAATCGATACAGATGCAGCTGCGTTTATCCGTGAAAAAACAAATGGTGGAGTGAATGTGGTCTATGATGCTGCAGGTGTTCAGGCAACATTTACAAGCGGGGTTAGCTCTGTCCGTCCAGGCGGTGAATTCAAGATAGTGAGTGTTTGGGAGAAACCGGTTAATTTTGATCCTAATATGATTGTAAGAACGGAAGCGAAGATCAGTGGATCCTATGCATATGTTCGTTTATTCCCTGAAGTTATCCGTCTGCTTGCAAGTGGCGTGATTGATGGGAAGGCAGTTATAACAAGTGAGATTGCACTAGATGATATTGTAGATAAGGGATTTGAACTGCTAACAAAAGATCGCAGCCAATGTAAAATCTTGGTGAATATGAATTTATAATTAAAATCCAAGATTGCCTGCCTATTTAAACCAGTTTATAATTTCAAAACCAGCGAAAAGTATTCACCTAGTAGATTTAAAAAATCATAGTGTCAACAGTAGAGAGACTTCTTTTAGTCTCTCTTTTTTCTACTAAACTGAACAAAAGTCTTTTTATTTACAATAGAGTAATACATGAATATAATAAATATAATAAACATTTGTATATACAAATGAAGGTGGAATTAGCTTTTCAAATATCTAGCAAAAAGGGAGAAAGTGACTAGTTGAAAGAAAAAACTGTAGAGGAAAACCGAATAATGACGGAAATCAAGATGGATAGGTTGGATTATCATGCAGACACCCAATTCTGATTTTTTGTTAAGTAACTGCCTTTATTTTACCGCTTCCCGGTTCGCTAGGCAGATGGAAAAATTGGCTGAGGAAGCATTTTCATCAATGGATATATCCCCTTCTTATGCATATTTGATTATTACAATCAATGATTATCCAGGAATTTCACAAAAGGAACTATGTAAAAAGCTTACGATTGCTCCTTCAACAAGTACAAGATTCATTGATAAACTTGTAAAAAACAAATTTGTGGAGCGAAAGCCTGACGGTAAACATATTTTGATTCATTTAACAAAAGAGGGGAAATCTTTGTGTAACGAAATATATGAGTGTTTGAATAATATTTATTTACGCCACTTAGAAATTTTGGATGAAAATCATAGTCAGCAGTTGATCCACTTGCTTCATGAAGCAAGTGAATTGATAGAAAAAAATAATAGGTAGGGAGATTTTAATATGGGATTAATGACTAATCAAGTGGCTTTAGTAACAGGTGCGGGAACGGGGCTAGGCAGAGCTACGGCTATTCAATTGGCGGCCGAAGGGGCAAAGGTGATATTAACAGGAAGACGCAAGGAAAAATTAGAGGAAGTAGCAAAAATTATTGAACTTTCAGGTGGACAATCCATTGTATTCCCGTCGGATGTAACCGATTCGGAAGAGGTTAACAGGCTGCGTGAAGAATTAATTGCGCAAGTAGGTCGGGTTGACGTGTTAATCAATAACGTTGGTGGAACTGGAGATTACAGCACAGTGCATGACATGACAGTTTCATTATGGGATCACACGATTCGTCTCAACCTATATAGCTCTTTCTTAGTAACTAATGCCTTTCTCCCAATAATGAGAAAACAGCAATATGGCCGAATTGTATCCATTACCTCAGCGATGGCCAACTATGAGTACGAGGGATTAGGAGCATATTCCGCTGCTAAAGCAGGATTGGAAGGCCTAATGAGAACAGTGGCAATGGAAGAAAATAAACATGATATATTAGTAAACATGTTCGATCCTGGAAATTTGAAAACAGAACAAAACCCTTATGGAGAAGGAGATCCTGCTACGGTTGTTCCTGGAATTGTGAAGTTGGCAACCTTACCAGCAGACGGAATGAATGGACAGGTTATCAGAGCGAACCAATAAAAAAACACAGGATCCATACATAAAGGAGGATTTTATTATGAAAGCAGCTGTCATTTATTGAATCAAAGATGTAAAAATTGAAGAAATAAAAGAACCTTCTGTATCAAAAATGAAGTAAAGGTAAAAGTAGGCTGGGCTGGAATTTGTGGAAGCGATTTGCATTTATGGGGATTCAATCTAGGTTAGAGGACTTAGTAGAAAATGGACTCGAATTATTAAAAAGAGATAAAAGTCATGCAAAGATTCTCATTGATTTAAATAAAAACATATAAGTATTAAACAACTATTTCAAACACCGTTCAAAATTTGAACGGTGTTTTATTATATCATCAAGCAAAAGGCCATTTTTAGGTCAAGTATATATTTTGTTGAAGGGTCTAATGGATGGCTCATTTTTACACAAATACCATAATTTATTTACACTTCATTTATAAAATTTACAAACTCTTTACAATCCATTAATAAAACATTTACTAAGCAAGCTTATTATAGAGGACAGAAGGGAACAGAGTCGTTGCCAATCGATCATCTTGGAGGCTTAAATATGAAGTTAATTAGAAAAACAACAATCGGTTTATTGGTGTTATTTTTAGCTGCTGTATTATCAGCATGTGGCGAAACTACTGGTAATGGCACAGGATCGTCGAACGGCAGTAAAGAAATCGTATCAATTTCGGGATCTACATCGGTAGGACCTTTAGCAGAAAAATTAGCAGAAAAATTTAAAGGCAATAATGAGAATATTAATATAGAAGTTAATCAGATTGGTTCATCTGCCGGCATTACAAATGCAACAAGCGGTGTATCAGAGATCGGAATGTCATCGCGTGATTTGAAAGAAGAAGAAAAGGCAAATGGTTTGAAGGAGACAATCATCGCTTATGATGGAATTGTAGTAGTCACTCATCCAAGCAATAAAGTGAATAATCTAACGTTAGAGCAAGTGAAGCAAATATTTACGGGTGAAGTGACAAACTGGAACCAGCTTGGTGGAGAGGATATGGAAATTGTTGTTGTATCTCGGGAGGACGGCTCAGGCTCTCGTGATGCATTCCAAGAAATAGTTGGATATAGTTCCGGTGAATTAATTAGAAATGCCATTATTGCAAGCGGCAACGGGAATATTAAAACAACTGTCGCTACAAACAAGCATGCAGTAGGGTTTATATCATTTGAGTATATTGATGACTCTATATCAACTATACAGATAGATGGTGTAAAGGCCACAGCTGAAAATGTACTGCAGCAAAAATATAGCTTGTCACGGCCATTCTTATTCGTCCACAAGGAAGAAAACATTACTGAAGCAGGTAAACAATTTATTGATTTTATTCTAAGCTCAGATGGACAAGCGATTGTATCAGAAGCTGGAGCGATACCAGTAAAATAATCATTTTACTGATGGCACATTCTAAAACTAAATGTGTATAAGCGACCTTGGAGGAATGCAACATGCCAAGCATATCAAATGATAAGCAATTCATAACTATCGAGAAATCAAATAGAAGGAAATACATGCTGGAAAAGTTGTCAGGAAGAATATTTCTATTCTGTGCACTTCTTTCAGTGATTAGCTTATTACTAATCGTCGGATTTGTATTTTATAAAGGCTCCCATCCATTTGTGGCAGAAGGGTATAGTTTTTTTGACTTTATCTTTGGGATGGATTGGGTACCGAGCGAAGATAAATTTGGGATTTTTCCAATGATCGTTGCTTCTTTATTCGCTACAATGGGTGCGTTAATTCTTGGCGTTCCGGTAGGATTATTTACAGCTATCTTCTTAGCTGAGATAGCACCAAAAAGGGTTGCTAAAATTATTTCTCCAGCAGTCCAGCTGCTGGCAGGTATTCCATCCGTATTGTACGGCGTTTTCGGACTTGCTATCATTGTCCCTTTTTTGCAAAACAATTTAGGTTTAGCAAAAGGGCAAAGTTTATTGGCAGTCATTCTTGTTTTAGCAATTATGATGCTGCCAACGATTGTTACTGTAGCCGAAACGGCTATTCGCGCTGTTCCAAAAATGTATCGTGAAGGTTCCTTGGCATTAGGGGCTTCACAAATTGGAACGATTTTTAAAGTTGTTGTACCAGCAGCAAAGTCGGGGATTATGGCTGCGATTGTACTAGGTTTAGGTAGAGCGATTGGAGAAACGATGGCTGTTATTTTGGTAGCGGGAAATAGTCTTATCCTGCCGACGAGCTTAACTGACAGTGTTCGTCCGCTGACAACGAATATTGCGCTGGAAATGGGCTATGCATTCGGTACACATCAAGAAATGCTATTTGCAACAGGTATTGTTTTATTCTCCTTTATCTTATTGTTGAATTTTGTATTAGCAAAAATCGGTTCGAAGGGTGGGAATTAAGTTGAGAAAGTTTAAGGATCAGTTGTTGCGTGGATGTCTATGGGCATCAGCTTTCTTAACTGTTGCCGTACTCGTTATTATTGTTGGCTATATCTTTTACAAAGGCTTTCGATTAATTGACTTCAATTTTATTTTTGGTGATTACTCTCCAGTAGGGCATGGCGGCATATGGCCAATGGTTGTTACAACTCTTTATACCATTTTCATATCATTGATTATTGCCACTCCAATCGGGATATTAGCAGCTGTGTATTTGCAGGAGTATGCAAAACAAGGCAGATTGGTCAAGCTAATCCGTTATGCAACGGAAAGCTTAACAGGAATTCCTTCGATTATTTACGGATTGTTCGGTGCAGTATTCTTTGTGACAACGCTCAAATTCGGAATGTCAATCATCGCTGCCTCGTTAACATTAGCGATAATCGTATTGCCGGTCATTATCCGAACAACTGAGGAAGCATTAAAAACAGTGCCACAATCTTATCGTGAAGGATCTCTTGCTTTAGGAACAACCAAGCTTCAAACACTGTATAAGGTCATTTTGCCAAGTGCCATGCCAGGTATTCTATCTGGGATTATTCTCTCAATCGGGCGAATTGTTGGCGAATCCGCAGCAATATTTTTAACAGCAGGAACAGTTGCTGCTATGCCAGAAGGTATTTTCTCATCGGCAAGAACATTAACGGTTCATTCCTTTTTAGTTACACAGGAGTCAGGTGACATCGAACTTGCAGCTGCGGTTGGAATCGTATTAATTGTAATCATTTTGATTCTGAACTTCTCGGCTACATTTATATCCAAAAAGTTAAACAAAGCTGACTATTAAGAGGGGTGTAATGAATGGGGACAACAGTGATTGGACGCAATGAAGAAGTAAGGAATTCGAAGCAAACAAATGAAACAGCTAAAATTATTGTAAAAGACTTAGATTTATTCTATGGTGATAAACAGGCACTTTATAAAGTATCATTAGATATTCATGAAAAAGAAGTAACAGCCTTAATCGGTCCATCGGGCTGCGGAAAATCAACTTTTTTACGATCGTTAAACCGTATGAATGATTTAATTGATGGAGTGAAAATTACAGGGGATATAGTGATTGATAACGAAAATATATACGAAACAAATGATGTCATCAAGCTGCGGACAAAGGTAGGGATGGTATTTCAGAAGCCCAATCTATTCCCAATGAGTATTTATGATAATGTCGCATATGGTCCGCGAATGCAGGGGATAAAAAGCAAAAAGGAATTAAATAAAATTGTTGAAGAGAGCCTGCGTGGTGCAGCAATCTGGGATGAAGTGAAAGATCGTTTGAAGACATCAGCGCTCGGATTATCAGGCGGGCAGCAGCAGCGTGTCTGTATTGCACGTGCCATTGCGATGAAACCAGAAATTATTTTAATGGACGAACCTACTTCTGCATTAGATCCAATATCAACGTTAAAAGTAGAAGAGTTAATTGCCAACATGAAAAAGGATTATACAATCGTAATTGTTACTCATAATATGCAGCAGGCTGCACGAGTCTCAGATAAAACTGCCTTTTTCTTAAATGGTGAAATAATAGAATATGACGAAACAAACAATATCTTTTCCATGCCGAAGGATCAAAGAACGGAAGATTATGTAACTGGCAGATTCGGTTAAATATAGGAGTGAGAATAAATGGTTGTTCGTGAAAACTTTGAGAATAAACTGCAGGAATTAAAAGATAAAATAATAGAAATGAACAGGCTCACCGTTTCTTCGTTTGAAAAGGCTTTTACTGCTTTCAAAACGCAAGATATTGAACTGGCATTAAAAGTAATCGAAGAAGATACGGCGATTGATAATTTGGAAGCGGAAATTAATCAATTTGTCGTGTGGCTAATGGTAAAAGAGCAGCCTGTTGCCAGAGATTTACGAGGAATTATTGGTGCTTTAAAAATCTCCTCAGATATTGAGCGAATTGCGGATTTTTCTGTGAATATTGCAAAATCTACGATAAAAATTGGAAATTCCAAATCTCTATTAAGCATGACAAATATTGAAGAAATGAAGGAAATATCGATTATCATGCTGCAAAAGGCAGTACAGGCATTTTTAGATGAAAACATGATGCTTGCAAAAGAGGTAGCCAGTTTGGATGATCAAGTGGATGAGTACTATGGCGAGACATATAAGCGGATCACTAGCTACTTAAGTGAGCATCCTGAGGAAACCAATCAATTAGTGCAATTATTATTTATTAATCGTTATCTTGAACGAACAGCTGATCATATCACGAATATTGCAGAGAGTGCAGCTTATTTGATTAAAGGGCGTATATATGATTTAAATTCTTAAAAATTGTGAAGAATGCTTGTGTTTAATTAAAGGAATGCCCCTGTTTAGGCATTCCTTTAATATTATCTATTAATTTCTAAGGCGGTATTATGATAGCTTTTTTTGAAGCTGTTCAGCCTTGAATAATGCTTCAATGTCTTGATTAATCTCCTCAGGCTTGTTTCCATCTCCAATGATATACCCCGCGAATTCAATTCCAACAAAGTCAAAAATGTATTTAAATTGCTGAATCATCGGGAGTCCTTTAATCGATGGATCGTCCCCTCCGACAGCGATGACATATGCCTTTTTTGCAGCCATTTTCTTTTTGAAATCAGGATAGTTAGAATCTCTTAATGTTTGAGACCATCGATCAATGAAGTTTTTCATGATTCCTGACATGCTATACCAATAAATAGGGGTAGAGAAGATTAAAATCTCGTGCGGGAGAATACGATCAATAATGGAATTATAGTCATCATTTCTGGTCTGAAAGCCATCTGGTGAATGACGCATGTCAATAATTGGTTCGATCTGATAATCTCTCAAGTAAATTCTTTCCGCGTTAATTCCTTGAATGGCGTAGTTTGTCAGCATTTCTGTATTGCCATTTTGCCGGGTTCCTCCATCAATAACTGCAATTGTCATTGTATATTTCTCCTTTTCTTTAAATGAAATTGTATACTAATTGTTCCTTGATTAGTTCTATCTTATAATGAATGTATAAATCGATAAAGATGATTAATTTGATTAATTAAATCGAAAAAAACGATTATAAAAGGCGGTTATTATGGAGATTAAGCAATTAATTACTTTTAATCATGCTGCGGAAAATTTGAATTTTACGCAGACAGCTAAACTTTTGAATTTTGCACAATCAAGTGTAACAGCTCAAATAAAAGCACTTGAAGATGAAATTGGCAAACCCTTATTTGAGCGTCTAGGAAAGCGATTAATATTAACAGAAGCCGGAAAAAAGTTTAAACAATATGCAGAAAAGATGATTCGGTTAAGCGAAGAAGCAATCATGGCAGCCAATGGGGAAGAAGTACCAACTGGTACCTTAACAATTGGTGCCCAGGAAAGCCAGTGTACTTATCGATTACCTCCAATACTCAAAGAATTTAAGGCTGCATTTCCAAAAGTTAAGCTTGTTTTTAAACCAGCACATTCGGATGAGATGGCGAGAAAACATCTTATGGAAGGCGTATTAGATATTGCTTTTATTATGGATAAGGTTAGACCAGAGGGATCTTTGAGAGTAGAGGAACTAATCAAAGAGGAGCTGAAGCTAGTCGTCGCACCCAACCATTCTAATTCGATCCTCTCACTAGATGATCTTAAGAATGAAACTTTGTTGCTAACAGAAATAGGATGTTCTTATCGAATGATGCTTGAAGACTCCCTTAAATATGCGGGAGTATATCCGCTTGATAAAATAGAATTTGTCAGTATAGAGGCAATCAAGCAATGTGTTATTGCGGGGCTAGGTGTGGCGCTATTGCCTGAGATGGCCGTAAAAAAAGATATTAAAGAGGGCAGAATGAAAGAATTATCATTGGCGATTTTCGACTCCTCGCTTTATACACAAATTGCTTGGCATAAAGATAAATTGATGACTCCTCCATTGGAAGCATTTATTCGTTTAACACGTGAGATTTACTTAACTGAATGGCTTGTGTAATATAAAGCAGTAAATTTTTGTGAATAGTACGGAAAATAGATAAATAGGGTGCTAGGTTTTAGAAAAGTCCTTAGGATGATGTGTTAAAATTTGTAAAAGGATGAGGAAAGGACAATGATAAATGGAGATTAGAAAACCTACTAAGCTGGAACTTGAAGAAATTATATCACTTTCGCCGCAAGCCTTATTTGATGGCACTTTGGGGGAAATAAAACCGTCAAATGAGAAGATTAAACAGCTTGTAGAGCCTCTTCTGGAGAAGGGCAGCTCTTATTTGATTGCAACAGAAAACAATACTTTAATGGGATGGATTCTCATAGGAACAAGCAAGGACCAATTTACAGATAAAAAGTATGGTTTTATTTATGAATTATATGTTTTAGAAGAGTTTAGAGGAAATGGAATTTCTACAAAGTTAATGAATAAGGGAATTGACCATTTAAAAAAAGAAGGACATTCAGAAGTACGGCTAAGTGCATTTGCAGGCAATCATGCTATTAAACTTTATGAAAAATTAGGATTTAGCATAAGAACAGTCACTATGAGTTTGCAGTTATAAGCAATCTCAAAATTAAATCATCCATCCATTTGAAATGAAAGGGGAATTTTAAATAAAGACAATATATTTGACGAAATTTATCGTTTATGCTATAATTTACAATTAATAATTTCGGTTATATAATAAGATTCTCCTGGCCAGGGGGAATCTTATTTTTTTTTGGGGGACGATTGTGTGGAAAAAAATGAATCCGTTACGTCTTTAGTTTCAGCATTTGGTCGATTATACCATAGCCAATTTGACACACCCAAGATTTTTGATGATTTTATAGCAAAAGAGCTGTTAACTGAAAATGAATTTTCCAATATTAAAAAGAATATGCTCCAAGGGATACAATTCTTCAATAAAGAGATTGCTGAAAGGTTTAAACATCATCCGGATGAAATATTAAAATGGATTACACAAGTACAGCTTTCACCAACACCATTGGCACGGGCTGCATATTGTGAGTCCGTATTATTAAATGAAATAGAGCTGGGAGTTAAACAATACGTGATATTGGGGGCTGGATTGGATACATTTTCTTTCCGCTATCCTGAATTAACTAGCAGTCTAAATATTTTTGAGGTTGA
This sequence comes from Cytobacillus massiliigabonensis, assembly GCF_900199725.1. Lineage (GTDB taxonomy): Bacteria > Bacillota > Bacilli > Bacillales > Cytobacillaceae > Cytobacillus > Cytobacillus massiliigabonensis. Next base: position 147,397 of record NZ_LT904903.1, read on the forward strand.
TCATCCTATTACACAAAAGTCTAAGAAGAAAAGAATAGCTGATGCGCAACTAGAGATTCTGAATAACCTGCATTTTGTTCCTATGGACTTTACGAAGGAGTTCTCAAATGCAGCATTCGCAAAAGCTGGATTTAAGCAAGAAAAGACCTTTTTTAGCCTTTTGGGTGTCACGTACTATTTAACAAAATCAGAAATCAAGGTTATGATTAAAAATCTATTTGATCAAATGCCTTTGGGCAGTTCCATAGTATTTGACTATGCAGATGAGAATTTATTTCACGAATCAGGGTTATCCAATCGAGTAAAAAATACTGTAGCCATGGCAGCTGTTGGCGGGGAACCGATGAAATCCTGTTTCTCCTATGATGAAATGGAAAGCCTTTTAGAGGATGTAGGTCTGCTCATATATGAGCATCTAACTCCGCTTGAGATTGATGATCGTTATTTTCGCAACCGAGAAGATTATCTATCTGCCTTTGAAACGATTCATTATATACATGCTGTAAAGAAATAATTGATTGTTACATGAAATCCCAACTTTTTGATCAAAGTTGGGATTTTCTTATCATCTTATTTCTTTCCTATTGCAGCTGGCTAAAATGTTTTAATTTATCGCCAATTTCATCACGAACACGCTGAAAGAAAGCCCATTTTTCTTCATCTGTTCCTTCTGCCTTTGCCGGATCATCAAATCCCCAATGCTCTCTTTTTACATGCGGTGGTGTAACTGGGCATTTGTCTGCTGCGTCTCCACATAAAGTAACGACTAAGTCGGCATGATTTAGAATAGCAGGATCAATTATATCTGAGGTTTGCTTAGAAATATCAATGCCAGCTTCCTTCATCGCCTTGACTGCATTTTGGTTTAACCCATGCGCTTCAATTCCAGCACTGTATACATTCCACTCGCCGTTTAAATATTTCTTTGCCCACCCTTCTGCCATTTGGCTTCTGCAAGAGTTTCCTGTACATAAAAAGTAGATTGTTTTCTTCATGAATTTGCTCCTCCTTTTATGCTTAATGAATGATTAACAACCATATATATAACCCAGCTAAAGTAATAAACAGGGTTGGAATCGTTAACACAATCCCAGTTTTAAAATAAGTCCCCCAAGAAATTTTGACTCCTTTTTGTGAAAGGACGTGAAGCCATAATAAAGTTGCGAGAGAACCAATTGGTGTAATTTTAGGACCTAAATCTGACCCGATTACATTCGCATAAATAAGTGCTTCTCTAATTATCCCGGTTGTTTCGGTATCTGCAATGGCAAGTGCGTCAATCATTACTGTAGGCAAATTATTCATGATCGAAGAGAGAATCGCAGCAATAAATCCCATTCCTACTGTTGCAGCAAATAATCCTTGATCAGCTGTTGCTTGAATAAGATTGGCTAATACATCAGTAAGCCCTTCATTTCTTAATCCATAAACAACCACGTACATCCCAATGGAGAAAAATACAATGGCCCAAGGAGCACCCTTAATGACGGTACGTGTGTTCACAGCATGACTTCTTTTCGCCATGAAAAGGAAAAAGATTGCAACGATGCTAGCAATAATTGATACAGGCACACCCGTAAATTCACTTGCAAAATACCCAATAAGCAGGATCCCTAATACGCCCCATGATAATTTGAACATTTTTTTGTCCCGAATGGCTTGTGCGGGCTGCTTCAGTTGGGACATATCATAATTCTTCGGAATGCTTTTACGGAAAAATAGAAAAAGCACAAGAATGCTTGCAGCTAATGAAAAGAAGTTTGGAATAATCATTCTTGAAGCAAACTCAGCAAACCCAATTCCAAAAAAGTCAGCAGATACGATATTCACTAAATTACTTACGATTAAGGGAAGTGATGTAGTATCTGCAATGAACCCACTTGCAATAATGAATGGGAATACCATTTTCTCATTAAACTTTAGATTACGAACCATGGCTAATACAATAGGAGTCAGAATGAGCGCTGCACCATCATTCGCGAAGAATGCAGCTACTAATGCACCAAGTAAGGACACATAGACAAACATAAGTATCCCGTTTCCTCTTGCTGCTCTTGCCATATGAAGTGCTGCCCATTCGAAAAATCCAATTTCATCAAGGATTAAGGAAATAATGATAATGGCAATGAATGTTAATGTTGCGTTCCATACGATTGAAGTTACATCGATCACATCATGAAAGTCTACAACTCCAACTAAAAGTGCTAAGAAAGCACCTCCACAGGCAGACCAGCCGATGCCTAAACCTTTTGGCTGCCAAATGACTAAAGTCAATGTAGCTAAAAAGATGATAATGGCTAAAATAATTGAAATCATTCAGTTAATCCTCCATGGTTAGTCACAGGAAATACGTTTCCCTTGTGATTCTAATTCTTCTAATTTTGATAGTTGATTTGGCAAATCGCTGATTACATTACGGACAAAGGCATGGGAAGGGTGTGAAGGATTTAAAGAGTAAAAAACCCATTGGCCTTTTCTTGATTCCTTTACTAGACCGCTGTCTTTTAATTTTCTTAAATGCTGGCTAACAGCGGGTTGGGTCATTTGGAAAAGGGCTACAAATTCACATACACAGCACTCGTGATCAGCGAGAATTTTTATCATGGTTAAACGAGTTTTGTCTCCTAAAAGCTTGAGGATATTGGCTGCTGTTTCAATATCTAACTCATGTTTCATTTGCATGAGAACCTCCTAATCAATCATAATATTATTGGAGTGGTTATGATAATCTTATATTACCATATAAGCATATTCTTATGTAGGTGTTTTTTTAATATAACTCAATCCTACATAAAGGGGAGTAAGAGATGAATGCTTTTGTACTATTATTAATAGCCATTGTAAGCGAAGTATTTGGCAGTTCCATGCTTAAAGTCTCAAATGGATTTAAGAGAATTTTCCCTTCTATAGGAATCGTAATCGGATACGGGATTGCCTTCTATGCTTTATCTATATCGTTAAAAACTTTATCACTTGGAGTGGCCTATGCGATTTGGGCAGGATTAGGAACGGCGCTTACAGCGGTAGTAGGATTTACAATCTACAAAGAAAAGTTTAGCAGCAAAAAGCTAATAGGGTTAATTTTAATCATCGGTGGAGTCATTCTATTGAATGTCGGGGGAGCTCATTAAATGTGGAGGGATGCAAAAATGAAGGGATTTGCTTACTTATCTATTTCTATAATAGGAGAAATATTTGCAACTTCCATGCTTAAAATGTCAGAAGGGTTTACCGTTTTATTCCCTTCAGTTGGAGTTATTATAGGTTATGCACTTTCGTTTTATTGTTTATCATTGTGCCTTAAGACGATTCCATTAAGTCTGGCCTATGCGATATGGTCAGGTGTTGGAACAGCCTTAACCGCTCTAATTGGTGTATTAGTGTGGGGTGAACTATTTAACATGCTTAAACTATCAGGTATTATCCTGATTATTGGCGGAGTGGTTCTTTTGAATCTATCAGATAAACCAGAAACGGCAAAAGAACTATCAAACTGATAGTTCCTTTTTTATTAAGTTTTTACGGTGTGAATGGGCAGGGAATGGAAGGAAATAATGATTTTCATCGGCTTGAAAGTATGCTATCTTTCTTTTTGGTGATAAAAATGATGATTAAAGACCTTTTTACGAATTTGGCTATTCTCGTATCAGTTTTGTTTTTCTATTCTCAAGTATCAAATAAGTATCCTCTTCATGCTAAATCTACGCTTAAAATAAAGATTTTAATAGGTGTATTAGGCGGCGTTTTAAGTAATATTCTTATGCAATACAGTATCCCCGTCGATAAGACAATGGTGGATCTCAGGCATATTCCGACTATTCTATTAGCCTACTATGGTGGAGCAATACCTGCGTTGATTTCTATGATTATGACGCTTATAGGAAGGTTTCTAATTTCAGCGAGTTTATCTTCTTATCTTGCGATACTTATTAGTGTGTCAGGGACTTTGTTTGCAATATTTTTTTCAAAACAAAATTATTCTAAAAAAGTAAAGGTCCTTGCGATAGTAACCTTTAACAATGTAGTGTTTTCTATTGTATTTAGTTATCTTGTCAGTAGCCTCATCATAGTTTTAAAGGTTTTGCCAATCTATTGGGTCGTATCTTATTTATCAGCCTATTTATCATTTTTTGTAATAGGCTATATAAGGAAGAGTCAAAAGCTATTTAATAAATACCAAACAGAATCTACAACTGATGGATTAACAGGATTAAACAATGTGAGAAAATTTGAAGAAGTGTTTGCCCGCTTAATCAAAGATTTACAAACAAATGGACAGAAACTAGCGCTTCTTTTTATTGATATTGACTTTTTTAAAAAGGTAAATGATACGTACGGGCATTCAGAGGGCGATGCAGTTCTGAAAGAACTGGGAGTAAGACTTCAGCGCAGCACTAGAGCCTTTGATATTGTAAGCCGTAATGGCGGAGAAGAATTTACCGTTCTTCTTTTAGATTGCCCGTTAAATCGTGCAAATGAATTAGCGGAACGAATTAGGAAAAATGTTGAGGAGACGCCTTTTACCCTGAATTCAGGGGAAGAAATTGATCTTACTATTTCTGTTGGTGTAGCATGCTATCAAGAAACGACTAACTACCCAATTATGCTAATAGAGGATGCAGATAAAGCTTTATATCAAGCTAAGCAATCTGGAAGGAATAAAGTTTGTATTTACGGGCAATAAGCATTCACTTGATAAGAAGAACCTTTACAAAAAGCTGTCAGCTTAGCAGCAGGCAGTATTGTATGAAATTATTCCAAAATAGTTAAAATATGATGCTTGCGATAATTATATGAATCTGCTTGACATTTTTAAATTTTTGCAATAGAGTTGTTTTCAATAATAAAATATGATCAGTTATTAGCAATGAAAAGGACATGAACTTTTTTTTAATTTCTTTCCAGAGAACAGGGTCATTGGCTGTAAGCCCTGAAGAAAAGAGAATAGTTTACCGCCTTGGAGCAATTATGGGGAACTGGTTTGAAACCAAATTAACTATAATCGGTAAATCCGTTATCTTTTTGAGCGTAAAGCACATTTCATTATGTGCCTTATGGAATTAGGGTGGCACCACGACCGCACTCGTCCCTTTTATAGGGATGGGTGCGTTTTTTTTAAAACAAATATTTATCGCGTTGAAAAGGACATGAATTATTTTTAACTTTCTTATCAGAGAACAGGGTCATTGGCTGGAAGCCCTGAAGAAAAGGGAATAGTTTACCGCCTTGGAGCAATTATGGGGAACTGGTTTGAAACCAAATTAACTATAATCGGTAAATCCGTTATCTTTTTGAGCATAAAGCACATTTCATATGTGCCCTTATGGAATTAGGGTGGCACCACGACCGCACTCGTCCCTTTTGTTGGGACGGGTGCGTTTTTTTATTTATAAAAATTATAAAAATTAGGGGGACCTTAAAATGTCTAATCAAATCGAAGCAGAAAAAAGAAATCATCGAATGTTAGGTCAAGAGTTAGAGCTTTTTACTTCAATGGAAGAGTCACCAGGGATGCCCTTTTTTCTGCCAAAAGGAATGATCATTCGTAATGAGCTTGAAAATCTTTGGCGGGAGAAGCATCAAAAGGCAGGCTATCAGGAAATTAAAACACCAATTATGATGAAACAGGAAATTTGGGAGCAATCAGGCCATTGGCATCACTACAAGGATAATATGTACTTCTCCCATGTGGATGATCATAGTTATGCAATTAAACCAATGAGCTGTCCAGGGGCGATTTTAATTTTTAACAACAAACGCAGAAGTTATCGCGAATTGCCAATCCGCTTTGCTGAACTTGGATTAGTCCATCGGCATGAACTGTCAGGGTCAATTAATGGACTGTTACGGGTCCGTTCCTTTACTCAAGACGATGCTCATTTATTTGTCCGGGTTGACCAAATTGAATCTGAAATAGATAAGGTATTATCCTTAATTGATGAATTTTATGCTCATTTTGGTTTTGAGTATAAGGTAGAGCTTTCTACTCGGCCTGAAGAATATATGGGTTCAAAAGAAATTTGGGATGAAGCTGAATTTGCATTGGAGTCTGTTCTGAAAAGCAAAGGGCTGCCATACCAAATCAATCCTGGAGATGGAGCTTTTTATGGTCCTAAAATTGACTTTCATATTTTGGATTCACTCGGACGAAGCTGGCAGTGCGGAACAGTTCAGCTTGATTTTCAAATGCCGGAAAAGTTTGGCTGCTCATATGTAGGTGAAGATGGGAAACTTCATTGCCCTGTTATGATTCATCGGGCGATTTATGGCTCGGTTGAGCGTTTTATGGCGATATTAATTGAACATTTTGCGGGTGATTTTCCACTATGGCTGGCACCTGTTCAGGCAAAAATAATCGCTATTTCAGATTCCCATATTGATTATGCGTCTGAGGTTAAATCTCAATTAGAATCTGCAGGAATACGAGTGGAACTCGATTCAAGGTCTGAGAAGATGGGACTTAAGATTAGAGAAGCGGAAAAGCAAAAAATCCCTTATATGCTGATCATAGGTGATCAAGAGGCGGAGAATCAATCTGTAGCAATAAGAAAGCGTAAGGAAGGAAATCTTGGCATCATGAGTGTTCGAGATGTAATTGAGCATTTCGGCGAGAAAATAAAGGGAAAGTAGGGACGTGGGGACAGGAATCTTGTCCCTCTTTCCCTTAGTAGATTATAAGACATCTGAATAGGGGTATAAGTATGGAGGAATAATGCTAGTAGTGATGCTTTTATAGGAGTGAAGTCATGCCGGAACTTCCTGAAATGGAGACATATAAATCGCTGCTGCAACCATTGATTGGCGGTCAATCAATTACAGGTGTCACGATTAACCGAGAAAAATCAATTAATGTACCAGTTGAGCAATTTACTTCTCTTGTTATTAATCAGAAGATAAAAAGCATTGAAAGAAGAGCAAAATATTTAGTTTTCCAGCTGCAAAATGACTCGAATTTACTTTTGCATTTAATGCTTGGGGGCCGAATATTTTTGGGAAACGAAGAAGACCGTCCAGATCGTACAGTACAGGTACAATTATCATTTGGAAATCATCAACTTTACTTTATCGGTCTCCGTTTAGGGTATTTACATCTTTTATCACATGAAATGGTACAGCAGGAATTTCAACATATTGGTCCTGAACCGCTTGATCAAAACTTTTCTTTCTATGCTTTTCAAACTATTTTGAAAGACAAGAGAGGCGGATTGAAAACAACACTGCTGAATCAAGAGGTCATTGCAGGTATCGGGAATCGCTATTCGGATGAAATTCTTTGGCAGGCACAGCTTCTGCCAGAAAGAAAGATAAATGAACTAGATTCTGGTGATCTTGGGCGCCTATACGAATCAATGCAGTATATTCTTCAGAAGGGAATTCAGCAGGGCGGTTATATGGAGGAGCCTCTTTTTAAGGGAGATCAAAAAACTGGCGGCTATGAAATGATTGTCCACAGCCGCGAAGGGGAAAATTGCAGACGGTGTCATTCACTGATAGTAATGAATGAGATTTCCTCGCGCAAAACGTATTTCTGTCAAAACTGCCAGCATTAAGAAAAAAAGATAGAAATTATCACAAACAGCACTGTAGCTAGTTTGATATGACTACAGTGCTTTTTCTTTTAAGACTACTTTCAATTCATATTTTTAGTAATGATAGCAAAAGCTTATGTATATTGCCAAAAATAAAGAAGGTATTTTACACATGATTCGAACTTTTGCAGTTACTGCTGATTTGAAACTCATAAATGATATTCCAATGGATTGTTTATCTGATTCAACTATTAAATGGTTTTGGATCGATTTTGATTCACCTACTGAAGAGGAAGCAAAGCTTCTTAAAACATATTTTAAATTTCATCCACTTGCGATAGAAGACTGCTTGCACTTTTTGCAGCGGCCTAAACTAGACCATTACGAGGGCTATGATTTCTTTGTTTTGCATACATTAAACCAATCTTCATTAATGCCTGAAGAAGTGGATGTATTTGTAGGACATAATTTCATTGTAACTTTCCATCTTACAGAATCAGTTGAAATTGAATTTATTCAAGAAAGATTATTGAAAGATAAGGCTATCTTAAGTAAAGGTGCTAAGTATATTTACTATTTGATCATGGATAAAATTGTAGATGAATTTTTCCCAAGTGTTTATCAAATGGAAGATGAATTAAATGAAATCGAAGCAAAAGATGCAAATCAAAATTTAATTGAGGAAGTTTATGAAATCAGAAGAAAATTGCTTAGATTACGCAGAACGATTTTACCAATGAGAGAACTGCTTTACAGGATATTAAATTCCGAGAACTTAATCATTCCAAAAGAAGAGCGGATATATTTTATGGATATATATGACCATTTGCTGAAGCTTTCTGAAATGATTGAGTCCAACCGAGAAATGACAGCAGATATTCGGGACAGCTATCTTTCCATTAATTCTGATCGAATGAATACGATTATGAAGACGCTTACTGTAATGACATCTGTTTTTGTTCCTTTAACCTTTATCGCAAGCATTTATGGAATGAACTTTGAATATATGCCAGAACTCTCCTGGCATTTTGGATACTTCGGTGTATTAACAGTTATGTTTGTAGTGGGATCTGTTATGTTAATTGCATTATGGATTAAAGGCTGGTTTAAATAAATAGTGGGACAGGGGGACAGGAACCTTGTCCCATTTTTGTTTTTTGAATCAAATAAGTATGTTGTTCATAGCTATTTGAAAAAGGATTTAATGGAATAAGTGGAGAATAGAGTTTTTGGTAGTAATAGTTTCAAAGAATAATACATGCGGGAGGAATAGGGAAATGGATGATAATAGAGCCAAGAAAATGTATGATTACCATGTTTGGGCTAACCAGAAAGTATTCCAGCATTTGAAGCAATTGCCTGAGAGGATATATAAAGAGCAGATAAAGAGTGTGTTTTCATCGATTTCAGATGTAATGATTCACCTGTATGCAACAGATGTTACGTGGCTGGAGACGATGAAGGGAAACAGTTATCAGAATACAGTTACAGAGGTTAACCGCCGAAAGCAAGAGGCATCGGAAGTATCGATCGATGAACTTGAAGGGCTTTATCAAGCGCTTTCAGAAGAATATGGTCGTTTTTTTGCAGAGCAGCAGGATGGAGAGGAAATCATTATTACGGAGCATCCTCGATTTGGACGTGCGGAATTCGTACTTGCTGATCTTATTCACCATGTAGTCAATCATGGAACCTATCACCGTGGTAACATATCAGCCATGCTGCATCAGCAAGGCGAACAAGGAATTCCAACGGACTATATATACTATCTTTTTAAATAATGGACAAGGGGACAGGAAACTCGTCCCACTAATTGATTAGTGTATAAAAGATTAAACGATTTGGACATTGGGACAGGGAACCTGTCCCAATGTCCCGCAATTGAATGGATGTGGGGCTGTATGCAAAAGCGGATTTTGCTTGTAGAGGACGATAGGGAAATAAGCAAGCTGATTAAGGATCATCTGGAACAGGAAAGTTTTACGGTATGTTCTGCATTTGATGGAGAGGAAGCTTTAGCTCTTTTTACTAAAGAGGAATTTGATGCCATTTTGCTTGATTTAATGCTCCCTAAATTAAGTGGGATGGATGTTTTGAAACGAATTAGAGAAAAAAGCTTGCTCCCGGTATTGATTATCTCAGCTAAAGGGAGTGATATAGACAAAGCGCTTGGTCTCGGCTTTGGAGCAGATGATTATATAAGCAAGCCTGTATCAATGATCGAATTGACTGCTAGGGTACAGGCAGCTATTCGCAGGGCTACACAATATACACCTATTATGAATCAATCTGCATCAAATACGATTTGTTTTAAGGAATTATCCCTCGATTTGCATTCTTTTTCTGCACAAATTAAGGGGAAGACGGTGCAGCTTACATCAAAGGAATTTCATATTTTAAAACTGTTTCTGACAAATCAGAGCAGGGTGTTTACGAAAGAACAAATATACCATTTTATTTGGGAAGACGATTATTATGGAAATGAAAATGTGATAAATGTACATATAAGAAGGCTACGGGAAAAAATTGAAGAGAATCCGTCTAACCCACAGTACATTCGAACAATATGGGGAATCGGATATAAATTAGGTGAATAATTCATGACTCTTGGTCTAAGTGCCATTATTATCGTTTTAGTTGTTATAAATGGATGGCTATTTTTTTCTCGCAGGAAAATTAACAAAGACATAAATGAAATTAGTGACAAGTTAACAGAGATCATCCAACAAGAGACAGCTGAAAAAGTATTACTTCAAACGGATGAACATTTCATCCAGCTTTTGCTTATCCAAATAAATCGTCTCCTGGATTACAACCAAAGGGTAGCTGCAGATTATGCAAAAACGCAAGATAGCTTGAGAAAAATGATCTCGAATATGTCACATGATTTAAAAACACCGCTAACCGTTATTTTAGGGTATGTGGAAAAATTAAAACTGGATAAAAAGATAACTGAGGAAGAGAAGGAGATGACCCTTTTACGCCTTCACGAAAGGGTTTTGAGCTTAATCTCATTACTTAATCAATTCTTTGACCTAGTTAAAATTGAATCAGATGATTATGTGATCCCATTAAGTAAGATACCCATTAATGAGATTTGCAGAAAGACTGTTTTGGAATTTTATGATTTGCTAATTGCGAAAGGACTTCGGGTAGATATCGACATTCCTGAGCAAAATTTTTATATCCTTGGCAATGAGGAAGCATTAACCCGCGTACTTAATAACCTAATCTCAAATTCTATAAGGTACGGAAGTGATGGTGGAATATTTGGTTTATCCCTCCTTGAAAAGGAAGGAGCAGTTGCAGTTGAAATTTGGGATAGAGGGAAGGGGATTGAAGAGGTTCATCAAGATCGGGTATTTGAAAGGCTCTATACATTAGATGATGCAAGAAATCCGCAATTTCAAGGAAGCGGTCTAGGTCTAAGCATTACGAAACGTTTAACTGAAGCAATGAAGGGTACCATCCACCTAAGCAGCAAACCCTTTGAAAAAACAACTTTCACATGTGTTTTTAAACAAATTACCTATTAATCTTTCGTAAAAAGAGGTTAATTTTATATTGAAGCAATCAAGAAAATCATAAAACGAGGATTGTTATATCTTTTCTTCTTTTAAATAACCATAAAAATCTATCATTTTGTATAGAGCCTTTCGCTTTTATCTGGGGACAGATGGAAGAAAGATGGGGAAAGTGTCGAACACTCTTATAAAAGGAATTTGCAGCGTTTGCTTCCTTCAAAAACGTTTGTTGAAAGAAGAACACGGTGCGGGAGCACGATGTTCTTCTTTCAGAGGAAGCACCGATATTTTACGGAAAACATACATTAAGCAAACGTCGATATAGAAATAACACGTTTTCTATACGCTAAGATTATAATGGTTGTTACAAAACTTATCTTTGATCTATAAACTGAACATAGATAAGCGAATGGATTATTGTACATCAATAACTGAGGAAAATCTTCATAATTCCTTTATTCATAAGCGCTCAAAAACTTCTAACTTTCAAAATAAATTCTTAGCGTATGTTTTTAGTCTTTGGCTGTTAGTACCTAATACTCTAAAAATTCACTAAATTTTATTTTTAAGCGTGTCTAAATTTGTCTTCCCTATCTGGAACGGAAATAATTGAAAGCCGAACTCCGTAATAGCTCCTTCTTTGAATATTATCCTATAGTTACTCGGGTTTTTTTAAAGAGCTGTGAGATTGCAATGGTTGCTGCTCCCAAGACGATGGCATCATCGCCTAGTTGGGAGAAACAGATCCGAAGTTGACTTTCATAATAGAGTCTTGCGCGCTCCTTCACAATTTCTTTGACTGGATTGATTAACCATTGTTCCGCAGCTGCCATGATCCCACCGATAACGACTAGTTCAGGGTTAAGAATTCGAACGAGATTGCTGATGCCGATACCGATATTTTTCCCGATTTCCTCAAAAAGCTTGACAACTTCTTGGTTGTCCTCTTTAGCGAGCTGTACAAGGATATCCATATCTAGATGGGTCTTGCCAAAACGGTTTATTATTTCGTTCATCCCCTCTATTTGTTCTGCTCGATTTAAAAGTGTCTTTACGGATGCATAATACTGCCAGCAACCGACATTCCCGCATTCACATACCTCACCATTTATGTCGAAGGTTGTATGGCCTGCCTCACCGGAGAAGCCAAGATTCCCTTTATAAAGTTCTTTATTTATCATGAGACCGGTTCCAATACCGTGACCAATACTAATGTAAAGCATATTCGTAGAATCCTTGCCAAGTCCAAAATCCGTTTCTCCTTGTGTTCCTACCTTAGCTTCATTATTCACGACAACAGGAAGGGAGAAGTCCTTCTCGAGCATAGTTTTTAAATGTATATTTTTCCACTTTAGTGTCGGAGCTATCAGGACGCTACCGTTATCATTGATGGTTCCAGGGAATGCAAGACCAATTCCAACGATGCCATAAGGACTTTCAGGTGCTTTTGAAATAAGGGTCTCTATCACACATTTTAATTTCCCATAGATATCGTCCAAAAGAATGGTAGTAAGTGGGACCTCAACTTTTTCAATTACGTTTCCTTTTAAATCTGTTAAGATGGCCGAAATAAGTTCAACTTTTAAGTTAATGCCTATAGCATAACCTGCAAGATTGTTGAACATTAGGATCACCGGCTTTCGACCACCACTAGATATGCCAGGACCAGTTTCATATACAAAATGACTCTCAATTAATTCATTGACTAGATTAGAAACAGTGCTCTTGTTAAGACCAGTAAGTCTATATAATTCAGAGCGAGAGACAGGAGAGTGCTGTCTAATTGCTTCAAGCACCAGCGTTTTGTTTATTTCTTTTACGAGGAATTGGTCACCCGTTAACGTCATAATGTCACCTCTTGGATATTATGGTTGCATTTAATCATTTTCCATTTTAGTATAATTTGTCAAATAGAATATAGCAAACTTTGTTTATCCTATGGACAAACAAAGTTTGTGTGTGTTAATATTCAGAATATAGAAATTTAGGTGATTATTTTTTCAAACTAAGTCTCTAAAATAATAAATTTACCACGATTGAACGGAAACGTAAGAAATGTTTTTTTTTAGAAAGTAAGCGCTTTATTTCGCGCAGTCCATTTTCTATATAAATAAAGAAGGAGAGATTGTACCTTGCCTATTCAATTTGGGTGTCATGGTTCAACCTGGGAGTTGGATTATGATAAAGAAACAGATTACCTAGATCATATTATTCGTGTAGTAAAGGAAACGGGCTTTCAGGGAATTGACGTCCAGGTCTCTTTACTTGGGAGGTTTAAGAATGCACCAGAACTTCTCAAAGCAGAACTTGATAAACACGGTGTTCAGCTTGCTGCTCTTACACTTCCATTTACTTGGAGCCATAATGAAGAAACAGAGGGGGAACGTAAACTAGCTGATTATTATATGGATTATTTAAAGCACTTTCCTGGTGCCCTTATGAATATTGCTCCAAGAGTCGGCCCCGATCGTGAGCATTTGGCAGAACGACAAAGGGATATTATCCAATGTGCAAACGCATTAGCAAAGAGAGCACATGATCAAGGAATTATTTGTTGCTTTCATCCAAGTTCTCCGCCCACTTCTTATTTTAGAACGGAAGAAGACTATAAAGTTCTGTTTGAAGGGTTGAATGCAAGATATATTGGGTACACGCCTGATGCAGGTCATATTGCCTTTGGGGGTATGGACGTAGTAGAAATTTTTAAAAGATATTTGCCAATGATCAAGCATGTACATATTAAGGATGCTTCCTTTACACCCGAATGGAAAACCATGGGCGAGGGGGATATCGATTTTCCTCAGATTGTACAAATCCTGACGGAGCATGGGTATGAGGGTTGGATAATGGTTGAGGAAGAAACCAAGGAATCAACAGCTGATCCTGATAGTGCAGTGGGCAACATTGGAACTTATGTAAAAAAACATTTAGAGCCGATTGTTAAGGGAGCAAGGACATGAATAAACAATTATTTCTCCCCACACTGCTGATACCAGAAGTGTACTATCCATATAGTAATGAAAAGGGAGCTACCGCCAATATTATTGAAAAGGTTGCTGAGGATGGATTCTATCGAGCAGTTGAAATTGGAAGTGGATATGAAACATCCGAACGAAAGTCAATATTAAAAACAGCTGAAAGTCATAACTTGATTGTCACTGCCTGGCTAACAAACTTGATTATTGAAAAAAATCTTGATGTTTCAGCACTTGATTCAGAAGTAAGGCGTGAAGCCGTAAAATATTTAAAAGAAGCCTTACAGGCAGCCGCAGAGTGTGGCGCATCTAATATCGCATTTATTAGCGGCTTAGACCCGGGGATTAACTTCCGGAAGGATGCGTTTCAGAGTTTTTATCAAACATTATGTGAAGTTTGTGAGGAAGCAGAACGGTTTAATATGAAGGTATTAGTCGAGCCACTTGATCGAGAGGCCCACAAAAAGCGTTTCTTAGGACCAACGAGTGAGGCGGTCGCGTTATTTGAAAAAGTGAGAGTGTCCTACTCTAATATTGGTTTCGCCTTTGATACTGCTCATGCAGCACTCAATGGCGAAAGTATTTATGAAGCGTTAGCGTTAGCAAAACCTTATATAAATCAACTTCACTTTTCAAATGCAGTATTAAATATTGACCATAATTTATATGGTGACCGCCACATTCGAATTGGTAAACCTGGGTTTTTGGACAATCGTGAAATAGGTAATATTTTACAAGCGGTTAAAGATATTGGAATTGCTAGTGATCAAGGATTGCGCGTGTCAATTGAGGTGCGTGGGTCAGAGAAACAAGCTCTTCATGAGAATGAAAAATTGTTACGGGTCGTACTAGAAAAAGCGTTACTAATACACAGCTAGTTATAACCAAAGGGTAATTGCAATTGCCCTAGCTATATTAGGAGAATGAGTGAAAATGAGATACCCATTAGATGAAATCAAAAGGGAAAAGTTAGTGGCCATCATTCGTAGCCACTCTTCTGAAGGACTTGAAAATACTGTGAGAAGCCTTTATCAAGGCGGGATTCGTGCAGTAGAAATAACCATGAATACACCGGGTGCCCTTAACGGAATTGAAAGAGTAAAACAGCTGTATCCCGACTTGCTTATTGGTGCAGGGACGGTTTTAGATTCGGAGACAGCTAGACTTGCTATTTTGTCAGGTGCTAGTTTTTTACTAACACCAACGCTGAAACATCAAACCATCGAGATAGCCAATCGTTATAATACACCAATTATTCCAGGCGTACTTACCCCTACGGAGGCATTAACGGCATATGAATACGGGGCGAAAATGGTAAAAATCTTTCCCGTAAGCCATTTTGGACCCAAATATCTTACCGATTTAAAGGGACCCTTGCCATTTATTGAAACCATGGCAGTCGGAGGGATTTCCTTGGATAATGTTCACACTTATTTTAAGGCTGGAGCAAATTCTGTAGGAATTGGCAGCACTCTCGTTAATGACCAACTAGTCCAACAAGGTGATTTTGGAGAAATTGAGAAACGGGCAGCGCAATTTGTGGAAAGCGTAAAAAATTTTAATCACCAATAGAAATATAAGAAAAGTGGTGATAGGTAATGAAAGTTATCTTAATTGACTCTGGTACAACGAATTCAAGACTTAGACTAATGGATCGAGAAAGCTATACGATCATCGATTCAGAAAAGGTTCGTGTCGGTGTTAGGGATACCGCCATAAAAGGGAACAATAAAAATTTGATCGAGCAGATAAGAGCGGGTATAGGAAAGCTATTAACAAATAATAAGCTTGTACCTGATGATAT
Source organism: Cytobacillus massiliigabonensis (assembly GCF_900199725.1). Lineage (GTDB taxonomy): Bacteria > Bacillota > Bacilli > Bacillales > Cytobacillaceae > Cytobacillus > Cytobacillus massiliigabonensis. Next base: position 163,229 of record NZ_LT904903.1, read on the forward strand.
CGAATATATAGCTGCTTCAGGAATGATCACTTCTAATCTAGGAGTATATGAAATTCCTCATATTACTAGTCCTGCAAGCCTGTCGGACTTCGCAGTTCATTCTAAAGTTATAAAATTAGAAGCGTTCTATGAAATACCATGTATTTTTATTCCAGGGATGAAAAACAAAGTGCATGTCGATGGCGATGATTTGTTAGCAAACATAAATGATTTTGATGTCATGCGCGGTGAGGAAGTGGAATCTTTTGGTCTGATAAGACAATTTGATGTTAAAGGAAAAGGAATAATGGTACTTCCTGGTTCTCATACAAAATTTGTCGCAGTAGATGAGCACCAGTCATTAACGCATTGTCTATCAACGTTGGGGGGAGAAACCCTAATGGCATTGCAGAAAGAAACAATCCTTTCTAGTTCGCTTGACCAAACGTTGGTAGAAAGTATTGACGAAGAAATGCTCAAAGCCGGTTTTAACGCTGCAAAACAATATGGGTTAACAAGGAGCTTTTATCATGTCCGATTACTTCATTTATTTGCGCATTTGAATGAGAATCAACGGGCTAATTATTTTGTTGGATCGATTATTTACAATGATGTTCAAGCCCTTTTTCAATCAATAGAGGATAAGGGAGAAATCAAATGGTTCATTGTTGGGGGATCTAACCCCTTAAGGAAGGCATTCGCTTATCTATTAAAATATACTAATTGCAAGTGGGAAATCATTGAGGCAAATGAACAACAAGTAGAAAATTCCCTCATATTCGGTGCTAGTGACATTATTTCAAATAAAAAAGGAATGCGCTCGATAAGGTTGTAACCAAATTAACTAAGGTGGGGAAAATATGAAGAAGTCGGTAAAGGTATTTGGAGCGGTTATTATTTCAATTATACTTACAGTATTGGCAGCATGCAGCAGTGATACTAGCACTACGGATTCTGAATCTGGTAAGGGATCAGATTTCCCCAAAAAGTCCATAACGTTAATTGCTCCTAGCACTGCTGGTGGTGGAACAGATGCAACCGCTAGAGCCTTAGCGGCCGAAGCGGAGAAATTGTTAGGACAAGCCATTGGAGTTGTGAATAAGCCAGGTGGTAGTGGATCTATTGGAATGACTGAGGGTGCCAATGCTAAGCCAGATGGATATACAGTAACAATGGCTTTTGTTGAATTAACGATGTATGAACACCTTGGTCTTTCACCGCTTACCCCAAAGCAAATTAAGCCAGTTGCATTAATCAATTTCGATCCTGCTGCATTAACTGTACCCGCTGATGCACCATATGACACCTTAGATGAATTCATTGCTTACGTTAAAGAACATCCAGGTGAAGTGAAAATTGGCAACTCTGGTACAGGCTCAATTTGGCATATTGCTGCTGCGAATTTAGAAACAAATGCTGATATTAAAGTAAATCACGTTCCATTTGAAGGTGCAGCTCAAGCAGCTACCGCACTTGTTGGCGGTCATGTGGACGCAGTCACAGTAAGTCCAGCGGAGGTAAAAGCACAGCTCGATGCAGGAAATGTGAAAACACTTGCAGTTATGTCAGACAATCGCTCAGATATCATTCCAGATGTTCCGACATTTAAGGAAGCTGGTTTGGATGTAGCACCAATAGGTACTTGGAGAGGTTTAACTGTTCCAAAAGATACTCCTGATGAAGTCGTTGCAGTTTTAGAAGATGCATTCTTAAAGGCTGCTGAAAAGGAAAGCTTCACGAAATTCATGTCTAATAGCGGTCTTGGTATCCAGCTGAAAAGCTCTTCAGAGTTTAGGACGTTTATGGATGAAAACTACGAATTTTATGGAGAAATTATCTCTGGACTTGATTTGAATTAAACAAAGAATAAGAGATTGGGAAATTCCCAATCTCTATTTTTAAAATGAAACTTGTGCAAAGAGACAAATTTCTAGGGGGAGGAAGATAGATGAGAACTCCAAACGTCATTTGTGGATTTATTGTTATGTGTATTGCAGGATTCTTTTACGCACAGTCTTATCAGATTAAAGAAGTAAATGTTGCAGAAATAGGACCGATTATTATACCGAGGATTTATTGCGGACTTTTGATTATTCTAGGCGGAATCGTCGTCATTCAAGGGTTTTTAGATAAGAGTGCTAAAGAGGAAAGGGAAAACACTATGGGCTATGCAGTTGCATCAATGGGGTTTGTCCTTCTATATATCTTATTGATCCCATTTACCGGATTTTATCTATCCACCGTATTGCTTGTAGCTGGATTATTATGGTTTTCAAAGGTTAGAAATAAAATTATCCTTACATCCGTTCCTTTAGGGGCTGCATTATTTATCTATATCGGATTTGAAAAACTGTTAAAAGTGGCTATTCCAGTGGGTTCGTTATTTTCATAGGTGGAGGTGAATGAATTGAATATATTAGTAGACGGATTAACGAATATTATGCAGTGGCAAGTTCTGTTAACGTTAATTGTGGGGACGATCATCGGAATCACAATTGGTTCATTACCAGGGCTAACATCAACGATGGGGGTTGCGGTGATACTGCCAGTAACCTTTGGGATGGAGCCGGTTACTGGTATTTTATTGCTTATTGGTGTGTATTTTGGTTCAGTATACGGTGGTTCCTTAACCGCCATTTTGATCAATACACCAGGAACCCCTGCTTCGGCAGCAACGGCGCTTGATGGTTATGCGATGGCAAAAGGAGGATTAGCGCATAAAGCATTAACAATATCAACACTCTCATCAGCCATTGGCGGGACTCTAAGTGTCATCGTGTTGATATTGGTAGCACCACAATTAGCAAACTTTGCGCTAAAGTTTAGCGCTCCAGAGACTTTTGCACTCGCGTTATTTGGTTTATCGATCATCTCAAGTTTGGCTGGAAAGTCTCTTGTAAAAGGTCTTATTACTGGAGTCATGGGATTGTTAATCGCCACCATTGGTTTAGACCCTATGGTTGGGATTCCGAGATTTACGTTTGATCGGATGGAACTAATTGGCGGGGTTAACTTTATTCCGATTATGATTGGGTTATTTGCTGCATCAGAAGCATTTAAATCAATGGAGGATGCTTTTTCAACCAGAAAACTAATTATTACGGTAGAAAAGGTGAAGTTAAAGTGGCGTGAATTTAAAGCGTTAATTGGAACTATTCTGCGTTCAACTGGAATTGGTACGTTTATTGGGATGATTCCAGGTGCGGGTGCTGACATTGCTGCATTTGTTGCTTATAACGAAACAAAACGTTTTTCAAAAAATAAAGAGATGTTTGGAAAAGGAGAACCAAAAGGTGTTGCAGCACCGGAGTCGGCGAATAATGCTGTAACCGGCGGTGCGATGATTCCTTTATTAACATTAGGAATTCCAGGGGATGCTGTTACAGCCGTCCTTTTAGGGGCTTTAATGGTTCAAGGAATCCAACCTGGTCCAATGTTATTTGAAACAAATGGTTCTTTAGTCTACACCTTATTTATTGGGATGCTTCTTGCAAACTTATTAATTATCATCATTGGTTTACCTGGAATTCGTTTATTTACGAAGATTTTACTTGTACCGAAGGCAGTGTTAACACCACTGATCTTTGTTCTTTGTATTGTTGGCTCTTATTCATTAGGTAATAGCTATTTTGATGTGATTGTTATGTTTATTGCAGGCATCATTGGATATTTTATGCAACGGTATGACTTTCCAGCTTCTCCATTAATATTAGGACTAATTTTAGGACCAATGATGGAAAGCAATCTTCGTCGTTCTCTTGTTATGTCTGAAGGGGATATTAGTATCTTTTTTACTAGACCAATATCAGCCGTGCTAATCATAATCGCGATTATTACTTTGTTCACACCAATGATTACAAGGTTTCTCAAAAAGTCGAATGTATCATAAGGAGACGGATTAACTATGAAGATTAGAAGCTATGAACTATTTCAAGTCCCTCCGCGGTGGTTATTTTTGAAAATAGAAACAGATGAAGGGATTGTTGGATGGGGAGAACCAGTCATTGAAGGAAGAGCTTCGACTGTTAAGGCCTGTGTAGAAGAGTTGATGGAATATTTAATCGATAAGGATCCATTACGAATTGAGGATCACTGGAGCATGCTATATCGTTCCGGTTTTTACCGTGGCGGTCCGATTTTAATGAGTGCAATCTCTGGAATTGACCAAGCCCTTTGGGATATTAAAGGAAAATATTATAATGCTCCGGTCTACCAACTGCTAGGTGGTGCATGCCGGGATTCCATCAAGGTCTATTCATGGATTGGCGGAGATCGCCCTTCTGAAGTTGGGCACGCAGCAAAAATGGTTGCTGACGCCGGTTTTACAGCCGTAAAAATGAATGCAACTGAGGAATTGCAATATGTGGATTCTTACGAAAAGATTGATCAGGTGATAGAGCGAATTGCTGCTGTACGTGAAGCAGCCGGAAATTATATTGGAATTGGAATCGATTTTCATGGTCGTGTACATAAACCAATGGCAAAGATCCTTGCAAAGGAATTAGAGCCATTCCGTCCAATGTTCATTGAAGAGCCTGTGCTTTCAGAAAATCTTGAAGCACTAAGAGACATCGCAAATCATACGACCATTCCAATCGCAACGGGGGAGAGAATGTTTTCGCGTTGGGATTTCAAATCGTTACTTGCTGATGGATATGTTGACATTATTCAGCCTGATTTATCTCATGCTGGAGGAATAACGGAATGCAAAAAAATCGCCTCAATGGCGGAAGCTTATGATGTGGCTCTTGCACCGCATTGTCCATTAGGACCGATTGCTCTTGCATCCTGCCTGCAAGTAGATGCAACCGCATATAATGCCTTCATTCAGGAGCAAAGTTTGGGGATTCATTACAACCAGGGAAGTGATCTGCTTGATTATATAAAGGATGCTTCTGTTTTTGATTATAAGGATGGGTATGTCAGCATTCCCCAAGGTCCTGGGTTAGGGATTGAGATTGATGAAGAGTTTGTAAGAAAACAAGCCGAAGTGGGCCATAATTGGAAAAATCCTGTTTGGCGTCATAAGGATGGTAGTATTGCAGAATGGTAGAATCATGATTATGTTGAGATTAAAAAACCTGTTATTTAAAGTAGAACGACCCTGAATACATTTGAGGGAGAGTTAAAATGAAGCCAAAAGTTTTTATTGCAAAGCCTATTCCAAAAGAAGTAGAGAATTATATTGCGCAATATTGTGATTACAAGATATGGAAAAACCAGGAGCCAATCCCCATGGATGTTCTTTTAAAGGAAGTAGCTGACGTGGAAGGTCTCATGACACCAAAAGGGATTATTACGAGGGAGTTTTTAGAAAAAGCCCCGCGATTGAAAATTGTTAGTAATATTGCAGTTGGTTATGATGCTTTTGATATCCATGCCATGAAGGAACAAGGCGTATTAGGTACTCATACTCCATATGTGCTGGATGAATCGGTTGCCGACTTGGCTTTTGGTCTGATCCTTTCTGCTTCTAGAAGAATAACAGAATTTAACAATATGGTTAAAGGTGGAAAATGGGATAAATCCATTCGTGAAACGTATTTCTACGGTCAAGATGTCCATCATGCCACATTAGGTATTATTGGTATGGGACGAATTGGTGAAAAAATTGCCCGAAGAGCTGCACTTGGATTTGAAATGAAAGTTCTCTATAACAGTATAAGGAGAAAACCCGTTTTGGAGGAGAAATATGGCATTCATTATAGTGAGCTCAATCCTTTATTAGAAAGTGCAGATTTTGTGTTATTGATGCTGCCGCTGAATAATTCCACCTATCATTTTTTTGGAGAAGAGCAGTTTAACCGGATGAAATCAAATGCGATTTTTATCAATTGTTCAAGGGGACAGGTGGTAGATGAAACAGCGCTTATTGCTGCACTAAAAGAAGGCAAAATTTATGGGGCAGGGTTGGATGTATTCGAAGTAGAACCAGTGGATAAGGAGAACCCACTCTTGAAAATGGACAATGTTGTAGTGCTCCCGCATATCGGCTCCGCCACGGAACAAACCCGATTTGATATGGCCATGAAAGCGGCGGAGAATTTAGTAGCATGTGTCACAGGACGAGTGCCTGAAAACGTGGTTCAGGAACTGAAATGTCTTGTAAAATAGTAGCTGATTAATGAGGAGGAAGTGGAGGGCTAATTTGATTGCAGGGTACAAATACTCTGATTAATGGAGTAAAAAAGCCTTGGGTTGGTTTAGGAGTCTTTGATGTGGAGGTTGGTCAAGTTGTTGTTGAAGCTGTAAAACCTGTCATACGAAATGGTTATTGCAGTATAAAGGAGAATTAACGTTATGAAATACTTAGTAATAGGAGCCGGTGGTACGGGTGGAATTATCGGTGCATTTATGACAGAGTCTGGTAAGGATGTAACAATAATCGCCAGAGGAAAACATCTTGAGGAGATTCAAAAAAATGGTATGAAAATGGAGACGACATCTAAAGGAGATTATACAGTCTACCCCATGAAGGCATGCGATATGGATCATTACCATGAACAGCCAGATGTAATTTTCGTGTGTGTAAAAGGCTATTCGCTGGAGGATACCGTTCCTTTTATCAAAAGAGTAGCCCATCATGATACGGTCGTTATTCCAATACTAAATATCTATGGAACTGGCAGTAAGCTACAAGTGCTTTTGCCAGACATATTGGTGACAGATGGCTGTATTTATGTGGCTGCGGAGATTAAAGAGCCAGGTGTGATTTGGCAGAATGGAGATATTTTCCGGATAGTATATGGTGTAAGAAAAACAGAGGAATATCGTCCAGTTCTTGAACAGGTATCCAAAGATTTGAAGGATAGCGGCATCGAAGGAATTATATCTGATAATATCAAGAGAGATACTCTACAAAAGTTTACTTATGTATCTCCATTTTCTGCATGCGGTGTGTATTATGATATTAATGCTGAAGCTGCTCAGCATAAGGGAAAAGTAAGAGATACTTTTGTTTCTTTAATGTGGGAGATTGATGCACTGGCTCAAGCTATGGGTATATACTTTTCTGTGGATATTGTAGAAACCAATTTGGAGATCTTAGATAATCTATCACCCTCAGCTTCTAGTTCTATGCAGAGGGATTTAAAACAGGGTAGGAATTCTGAAATAGATGGACTTATATTTGAAGTAGTTCGTTTGGGCAGACAATATGATGTTCCTGTGCCCACTTATGAATTCATTGCACAAAAACTTGGATTTAAAGCCTAATTAACAACTACGATTCTTGATTGTCACAGCCTAGCTAACAAATCTGATTATTGAAAAAGACCTTGATGTTTCAGTACTGGATTCAGAAAAAAGGTGTTAAACCGTAAAATATTTAAAAGAAGGTTTACAGGCATCTGTAAAGTGTGGCTCTTCCTTATATAGGATCTGCTACTGGAAAAGCACGATTTGATATGTCGATGAAAGCCGCTAAGAACTTAGTTGCTGGTGTTACCAAGCAAGATACCTGAAAATGTTGTGCCTGAACTACAATCTCTTTAAAAACTATGAATAAGGAAGGGGAAACGTATGTTAACAAGTTTGCAGGATACAGTTACATTAAATAATGGTGTAAAAATGCCTTGGGTAGGTTTGGGTGTCTTTAAAGTGGAAGATGGACAGGTTGTTGTGGATTCAGTGAAATCTGCAATTAAGAATGGATATCGCAGCATTGATACGGCTTCTTATTATAATAATGAAAAAGGTGTAGGGCAGGGAATTAAGGAATCAGGTGTACCTAGAGAAGAACTGTTTATTACCTCAAAGGTGTGGAATTCTGATCAAGGGTATGAATCAACCTTAAAATCATTCGAATTAAGTCTTACCAAACTTGGTTTAGAGTATCTTGATCTTTATCTTATTCACTGGCCGGTAAAAGGGAAGTATAAAGAAACATGGAAAGCGTTAGAAAAAGTATATAAGGAGGGGAAAGTAAGGGCTATTGGTGTAAGTAATTTCAATATCCACCATTTGGAAGACCTACTAATAGATTGTGAGATTAAACCAGCCATCAATCAAGTGGAGTACCATCCGCATTTAACTCAGGTAGAGCTACAAGAATTTTGTAAGCAAAATGGAATCCAGCTGGAAGCTTGGTCACCCTTAAAAAAGGGTCTTCTTCTTAATGATCCAACGATTGTCAATATTGCTGCTAGCCATAAAAAAGCTCCTTCACAAGTGATATTACGCTGGGATCTGCAAAATAAAGTCATCACGATTCCCAAATCAATTAAAGAACATCGGATTATCGAAAATGCTGATATTTTTGATTTTCAGCTTTCTGAGGAAGAAATGGAAAAAATAAACTCCCTCAATCTAAATGAACGTACTGGAGCTGATCCCGATACCTTTAACTTTTAATGGATCGTTAAGGAGTGAAAAGGATGAAATACGTAATCGGGATTGATTTAGGAACGAGTGCAGTCAAGGCAATTTTAATTAATCAGTCCGGTGAATTGATAGCGGAAGCTTCGTATTCCTATCCACTTATTCAAAAAAGAGCGGGGTATAGTGAACAGGATCCTGCTGAGTGGGTTAGACAAACAATAAAGGCCATTGCGGATATAATGGCGAAGTTTAAAGGTAATCCTAGCGATATCGAAGGAATTAGTTACTCCGGACAAATGCATGGGCTAGTATTATTAGATAAGGATTTTCAACTATTACGTCCTGCGATTCTTTGGAATGACACAAGAACAAGTTCCCAATGTAAATCAATTATTAAGGAATTTGGAACGGAGATTTTGGCTATCTCAAAAAATTCAGTAGTAGAAGGCTTCACCCTTCCTAAACTCTTATGGGTGAAAGAACATGAACCTGATATTTTTAAACAATCAGCCGTATTCCTACTACCTAAGGATTATATTCGCTATTGGATGACAGGAAAAATTCATACTGACTATTCTGATGCAGCAGGAACTCTTCTTTTAGATATAGTAAACAAGGAATGGAATGCGGAGATTCTTAATAAATTTAATATTCCCGAAACACTGTGTCCACCGCTGTTGGAGTCTCATGAACTTGTCGGCACAGTAAAACCAGAAGTTGCCAATCTATTAGGGTTTGCAGCCCAAACGAAAGTGTTTGCTGGAGGTGCTGATAACGCCTGTGGAGCAATTGGGGCGGGGATTTTGTCACCAGATACAACATTATGTAGTATTGGCACATCAGGGGTTATTCTTTCCTATGAATCGAATAAAGAAACAGAATATCAAGGCAGGCTTCACTTTTTTAATCATGGAAAGGAAGACGCCTTTTATTCTATGGGCGTAACCTTAGCTGCTGGTCAAAGTCTAACTTGGTTTAAAAACACATTTGCAGAAAATGAAACTTTTAATCAACTAATAGAAGGGATTGATGAGATTCCAGTTGGTTCAGATGGATTAATCTTTACCCCCTATTTGTTTGGAGAAAGAACCCCTTATCCGGATGCTATCATTCGTGGAAGTTTCATAGGAATGAACGGTGCCCATCATAGATCGCATTTTGTTCGTGCTGTGATGGAGGGAGTCACTTTTTCCCTAAACGAATCTATTTCCCTTTTTCGTCAAAAAGGAAAACGGGTGGATACAATTATTTCTGTTGGTGGTGGAGCAAAAAATGACAGTTGGTTGCAAATGCAGGCTGATATCTTTAATGCCCGTATAGTAAAGCTGAAAAATGAACAAGGACCTAGTTTAGGTGCTGCAATGTTAGCCGCATATGGAGTTGGATGGTTTCCTTCATTGAATGAATGTGCCAAGAAATTTATTATTTATACTAAGGATTTTCACCCTCAAAAGGATCAAGTTGAACAATACCAATCGTTATTTGAAGTCTATCAAATGGTGTATTCTCATACAAAGGAAATCAACGAGAAATTAATCCAGTTTCGCTCATAACATAATTTCTAATTCCGGCACCTGGGATAACCCTAAAGATAAGTTAAGGTAATCTATTCTAGTCACCAATAACTCTTAGATATCACCAGCAGCAACCTTAGAGAGATGGTCATCAAATTGTGTATCAGTTTTCTTATGATACAGAATAACTAAAATTAAGAACTACATTGAATTGGCAAAAGATATAAGTTATATACGATAGATAAGATTGTTGTAAATGAGTTATGCAGTTTCCTGACTCTACTCATCTAGGTTGACTCGACTTTGGCGACATTCTTTTCCTTGCCTTTAACTTTATTCAAAGAGAATGCTGCCCGACTTAATATAAGAAGAACACGGTGCGGGAGCACGATGTTCTTCTTCTTGTCTTTAAAAGTTATGTATAGAAATAATGTAAAATAATATACAGAACGATACGTATATAATTTAATTTCCTATGACTTCCCTTGGTTCGATAGAAAACAATTCATCGACTGTTGCCCCTAGAAATTCTGCCATTGCCAAAGCAACCACTACAGATGGATTGTAATTATTAGCTTTAATGAGGGCGACCGTATTCACCGTTACTCCCATATAAGCAGCCATCTCTTTATATAAATCTTGTAATGTCAAAGACTGATTGCGTTCAATTGTAAGTTTAGCCTGTTTAACTCTTAAATACCTGTCTAAGTTATTTTTTAATTTGAATGGATATTCTCTTCTAGCCATAAAAAGACCTCCGTATGTATTGTCTAATCAATTCTACCCATTGGTACCCGTTTTAATTTTTTGATCTTCCTTTAGTTTAAATATTTCTTCCACAGGTACTTGAAAGTATTCAGCAATCTTCAATGCAACGGGTAAGGAAGGTTGATTTACGCCCCTCTTAATCATTAATATGGAATCCCTAGTTACTTGGCAATAATCAGCTAAATCCTGCTCTACCTCTCTTATCAGGACATTTAATCCATTCTTTTCAGCAACCTTTTCTGCTTTTTTAATATTAATGTAGTGACGCAGAGTGTTAGTTGTCGAGTATGTGTATACTGCATTTCTAGATGACATTGCAGATTCTCCTTTTCCCAATTAGTTGTCTTTTATATATTTTGTTTCTTTACATCTTCTAAAAGAAATGGCAACTGTTTATTTATCATTTGTCTAATAATAAAGTCATTATTAATCCCTTTTTTCTTCTCAAAATGACTTAATGAAACAATAGAATCATTACCTGTCCGATTATACACCTCTACAAAACACATCAGTTGTATCTGATTATTATTCACACCTATTAATAGCCCAAAATCCTCATCATAAATAGCTTGTTTTTCTGATTCAGTCATTTTCTCTAAACTTCCGCCTGTTAAAAAATAACCCAAGAGCTTTTCCGAAATATCATTTATTAATACTAGATTAAGAATTAATTGGAAATCTTGTATTCCTTCTGTATCCATTTCAAAAGCAACTTCGCCATATCGAATGATTGGTTTTACTTCAGTATTTACCATTTTATTTTCTCCGTCTTCTATTGAGACTGGGGTAAACGCTCTATTTGAAGATTTATATAAAGGGCTAAAAAGATTTTGAATAAATTCGTTATTTGAGTTTTCATCTTTTGTAAGCTGTTTGGACTCTCTGACTTTACTCAATTCTTTATTTAAATCTACTGTGATTATTTTTGAACTTGTATCATATGAAGCAAAATATTTACTTGTCGTTTCTATATTTATATTTGTTTTAAATTGAAGAAAACGAATGAATTCTTTGCATGTAATGCGAATCGGTTTCCCTTCTTTAATACCATCAGGAATACTATAAGAATCCTCTTCATTTTGATCCACTATTTGAATTAATAACTGATTAGAATCCTCTGATATACCAAATCGAACTTTTTCTCCGCCTTTTAAATATTGAGTAGCAGCTTGGCTTAAAGTAATCCCGTAAGAAGCAATAGATATCGTTAACATTCCTTGTTGTGGTGAAAACCAACTAATCCCTGTCATAAGAGCATCTCCCTTTTTATGTATCTGATTTTCGTCCTTTGTTAATTAAATTATACCGATTTTTATCGATTTTGTCAATTATATTATAAAATTATATTTATTTTATATTGATTTTGTATCATAACTAATAAAAATATAAAATGAAGAGATTAACGAAATGCTTGAAACTATTCTGTTGGGCAGGGGAAGTGGAAAGAATCGGGCACTCTAATAAAAAGAATGCAGCAGCAAGTTCTCCCCTCAATATTTGCCTGACTTAATGAAAGAAGAACACAGGGAGAATAGAAACTTAGGAGGCAACACCATAAAAAGAGTTACTATAGATGATATGGTTCTCTTTTGGCAATATGATATGATACTCCTAGTAGTCTATTCACTACAATACGAGATTAGGAGAAGTAAGATGAAAAAATGGATAGTATGTTTATTGTTGTTAGCCTCTAGTTTACTATTCCCTTTTAACGCACTAGGGAAAACAGCACCGCAGCTCGAAGGTAGTAATGTTTTATCTAGCTCTTTTGCTGAAAAGGACGGAAACATTTATTATCTAAACAACTACACTTTGCCGGGGAAAAAAAGCGGAATTTATAAAATGAGCAAGGATTTAAAAAAGGCTACTCTTATAAAACAAGGGTTATTTTCAAACATCAAAGTTTACAAAAATAGTATGTTTGTGTTTAATGACGATAGTTCTAAACTTCAACAAATGTCATTTAAAGGAAAAGTAATTAAGGAATACTCAAGAGTAAATAATTCATCCTATGTAATTAATAAAGATAAAATTTATTACATAGGAGCAGATGGATTCTTCCAAATAAATATAGATGGAACTAAAAATACATTTATTTATGAACCACAAGGTACTGTTCAGGAATTTACGATAAACAATGGTTGGATTTATTTTGTTTATGATATCTTCTTAGGCGATGAAGAAGAAGGGGATTATACAATCGATGAATACTTCGCTAAAGTCCCGATAAATGGGACGGATGAAGAATCTGTATTATTAGACAACATAAATAATATTGATTCGATTATCATTAGAAATGGTTTTATTTATGCTGTAATTCATAAGTATGCTGACGAGAATGGCAGAAACTTATTCCGTATGGATTTAGATGGAAAAAACATTAAAAAGATTTCATCTTCTAATGTATCTTCAGCGTTCATAGATTCGAAATATATCTATTTTGAATATAACACATTTGATGAAAAGCAATATTTATATAAAATGACGGTAGACGGAAAGAATAAGAAAAGAATAGCAATGATTCCAGGCACTGTATCAAATATTGAATATTTAAATGGTGCATTTTATATGGAAATCCAACGGCTTCCGGCATCTTATACTATGGAATTATTTAAAGTATCCATTAAGTAGAATCCTAAACGATTATCTTAGCCACGTTCATTGTAAGCCCGAGTTATCAAAATAAGTAACCATTCTATACTCGCAAATTGCCGTATATTTTGTTTTCTTTTATAGAAATATACGGCTTGTTTAATTTATTTCCTGCTTTCTGTCAGAGTTAGATTGAGGGAAAGTAAGATTGACAAAGAAGATATTGAAATATCAAAGAAAAACTTAAAATAAAATGAGATATGTTAATGACAATGTAATTCCGCCTGCAGGCGATTTTTTTAATTTAAATTTAGCTAATTTTCCAAAAAGATTTTGCAAATGATATTTGAGGATGCTGTATGAAAGTAATATCAAGGGATTTAACGGTGGACTATAAGAAAAATAGTGCTAACTATAAACATTTCTGAAGGGAACTATAAACGTAAGAAACATGTAAGGAATGCGAAAGAAAAAAGATACTTTCCCTGCTTATGATAGGAGTAGAAGGATTAAGGGAGGTCACTTGAATGGAATACGTTGTTCGAACAAGTGGATTAACGAAAATTGTAAAAGGGAAAGCGCTTGTGTCTAATGTAAATCTTCATATTAAAAAAGGGGAAATATATGGTTTTCTTGGGCAAAATGGTGCTGGGAAGACAACGATCATGAAATTGCTAACTGGATTATTAAGCCCAACAGCAGGTGAAATAGAATTATTTGGCCAGAAGCTTACAGAAGCCTCAAAGGCTAGTTTGAAACGGGTTGGGAGTATTATTGAGTATCCGGTCTTTTTTGAGCATTTAACAGCAATGGAGAATCTTCTGCTCCATTGTGAATATTTAGGTTTTTATGATAAGGCTGCAATTACACAGGCGTTGGATATGGTTCATTTACAGGGAATAGAGGATAAAATAGTGAAGGACTTTTCACTTGGAATGAAGCAGCGTCTAGGGATAGCCCGTGCGATTATAACGAAGCCGGAGCTGATTATTTTAGATGAACCGACAAATGGTCTAGATCCGATTGGCATAAAGGATATACGTGATTTAATTAGGATGCTTAACAAGGAATACGGCATTTCTTTTCTGCTCTCTAGCCACATTTTAGGAGAAATGGAACAGGTCGTTGACCGGATTGGTGTGATTAATAAGGGGAAGCTTTTAAATGAAGTTACGTTAGCGGATATTCGGAAGCAGCGGACAGATTATATAGAGCTTGTGACTCCTAATGTGGAAAAAGCGGTGTATTTGCTTGAAAATAAACTCCGCATTACTAACATGAAAATTATTCAAGGAAACAGAATTCGGATATACGATTTGACCCGATCACAAAATGAACTTTCAAAGGTGTTAGTTCTGCACGATATTGTCATTGAAGAAATACAAAAACATACAAGCTCATTGGAAGACTTTTTCTATAATCAAATACATGGGGGTGGGAATGTTGTTTAAACTAATGAAGCTGGAATGGGGGAAATTAAAACAAAAGTCTATTATTGGTGAAGTAGTTGTATATTTGCTTATCGTGATGTTTTTACCGACATTTTTTATAAAAATGGTTATTGCTGATTTTGGTCAGAGCTATGCAGCAATGATCGAACTGATCTTGCCGATTCAGATGGGGTTTGTTCTTTTTGGCGCATCGCTCATTAATCAAGTAGTAATTGATGAATATAAGAATAAAACGATATCCCTATCATTTGGCTATCCAATGAGCCGGAAAAAACTTTTTATGGCAAAGGTGCTGTTTATCTCACTTTTTGTTTTTCTGGTGACGTTAGGATCCTTTTTGCTGACAGGTATAACCACCTATTTGATTGATCAGGCATTTTCTACTATTAATGGGCAACCGACAAGTTCGGACATATCAACATTTTTCATTAAAATGTTCCTTCATTCTTTTATCATTACCCTTATCAGTCTAATTCCACTCTTTTTATTTGGATTATGGAAAAGAGCAACAATCCCGCTAGTCCTTTGTGCGATCTTTCTTATGCAATTTCAAAACTTTTCTTATCTTCTGAAGATGAATCTGAATCCAGATCTTGTGAATCTCGTGCTATGCATATTAGGCGCTGCAAGTGTGTATCTTTCCATTAAACTAGTCGATAAATTGGGGGATATTTAGTGGGACAGAGGGTCAGAAACCTTGTCCCAGTTTTTAATAGGAACACTTTAGTATCATAGGTTTGACTTGCTTATTCAAGTAAATTAACTCTTCAAAAAATCCGGTCTCATAAAACTGGGATTCGGATACGTGTAGAAGCCTTCTCCTGTTGCCCGGCCAAGTTTTCCTTTATCGATATACTCAGCCTTTAACAATTCAGCTAATTTTTCAAACTCTTCCTTCCCTGTTGCCTTCGCTTTTGCAAGTGTAATATTGTAAGCAGTATTGATTCCTACTACATCTAAAATTGCAAACGGACCAAGTGGTGCGCCTGTTCCTACCATCCAAGTTTTATCAATGGTTTCCGGATCAGCAATTTCTTTTATTAAAAGCATTTGTGCTGCATCTAATAAAGGAACCAATAAAGAATTTAAAATATAGCCAGGCTGCTCTTTTTGTAATGGCAATGCAACCATTCCAATGGCTTTAGCGAATTCAATGACTTCATCAAAAACTTTCATATCTGTTCCTGAATGTTTCATGATTTCAGCAGTATTGTTTTTCCAAATTTCATTGGCAAAATGTAAGGCCAGGAACTTTTCAGGACGCCCAGTTGCCTCTGCAAATTGGCTTGGCAGCAATGTGGAAGAATTCGTTGCAAAAATTGTTTTTTCAGGTGCAACCTTCCCAAGCTCTGTGTAAAAATCTGTTTTAATTTGTACTACTTCTGGAATGGCTTCAATTACAAGATCTGCATCACGGACTGCTTCAGACAGATCACTGCTGAAAGAAATTCGATTGAATGCAGTGTTAACCTCTTCCTCCGTAGCGTCTAAATCTTCTTGGTAATGCGGCTTTAAATTCATGATTCTATCTTTTGCACGTGCTAATGCCTCATCATTAATGTCATATACAACTACATCGAATCCTTTAAAAGCGGTTTGGTACGCAATTTGACTTCCCAAAACACCGCTCCCGGCAACTGTAATAGTTTTATAATTCATAGCAATTCTCCTTTACTTACTCTTAAATAACTGCTTCTTATTACCTAAAATCTGCTTTCTTATTATGGCACATATCTTAAGAAAAGATGAAAGAATTTGCCTAGGGACGAGGGAATAGGAAGCTTGTCCCGTTTTTTAAAAATATATTTTTAGGACAGCCCTATGTCCCGTAAAGAAGGGAATTTTGACGGGTTTATCGAAGATAGGAGGAAAAGATTTATACGAAGGAGTTATGTGGATGAATTATACAGTGAAAACGTATGAGGAAGCTGTAAAAGTAGTTGAAGAGGTTGGATTGCTGCCTCTAGCCCATTTGATACCTGATTTTCCATCCCTAAATAGCATTACTTTGGAAGATGCATGGCATTCAGGGACAGAATTTGATCCCTGGAATTGGAGGACGAAGTTTTCTGCAGATGGAGTGGCAGGATACGGGAAATTTATGAAGAAAAAATCAATACTTATATCCCGGCAGTTACTCCCTTATGTGAAAAAGGTGCTTGGCTATAATGATTCGGTTGAAGAACGTTATAACAATGGGAATGTATCAAAAGAAGCACTGCATTTGTTTAGGATTATTAATCTTGAAGAAGGGATCGATACAAGGGCATTAAGAACGAAAGCAGAAATGCGGGAGAAGGGAAAAAAGAAGATATTTGAAAATGCATTAGTTGAATTGCAAGGAACAATGGATATAGTCATTTCGGGCATTCAGGAAAAAAGGGATGAAAATGGAGAAAAGAATGGCTGGAGCAGCACCTCTTTTGAAACGTATGACTCGTGGGCAAAAAGAAACGGTATAGAATCAATTAGCCTCGATAAAGATGAAGCCAGGAACTATCTTCTGACACACTTTAAAAATATATGTACGAATGAAACATCCGTAAAAAAACTCAAAAAAATTCTTGAGTGATATAGGAAACATGCTATTTATCATGAAAGTCTTTGATAAACCATTTAATTGCAAAAAAATGTTTAAAAGGAACACGCCTTCGATTATAATCAACATAATCGAACGTGTGTTTTTTTGTGGCAATTTTTATACAAATTGGCCGGACAGTTTCTAAGGGAAAGGGATACGTACATAATGAAAACGACAAAATCATTCCACATTCTTGTTTGGGTTATTCTTGGGGGCACGGTTTTTACGAGAATAGCAAGTTTTATGGCTATTCCGTTTTTGGCCCTATATTTGCATAATACGCAGGATGTTCATCCGATATTAATCGGACTTACCGTAGGGGTCGCACCGCTCGTTTCAACAATCGGCGGTTTTATTGGCGGGTATTTAACAGATCGATTTGGTCGGAAAAAGGTGATTCTCGCAACCATTTTTGTCTGGAGTTTCGTTTTTATTGGTTTTGGTTTAGCTAAAAGTATTTACTTGTTTATTTTCCTGAATGCCTTAAATGGTTTATGCCGTTCGTTTTTTGAGCCATCGACACAAGCGTTAATGATTGACTTCACTGAACCTAATCAGCGTAAAAGGATGTTTACGCTTCGGTATACAGCCATTAATATTGCTGGTGTCATCGGTCCGTTGCTTGGGGCGTACATTGCAACTGTTTCAACGCAAAGCATCCCATTTTTTATTACAGGTTTTATGTATTGTGTGTATGGCGTTTTTCTCTTCATTATTTTAAATCGCTATACGATGCGGCAAGTAATAAGCAAGTCACCGGTTCATATTTATCAAATGCTGAAAATTGTATCCTCTAATCGCGCACTTGTTTTCTTTATTTTAGGGGCGATCTTTATTAATATTGGATATTCTCAATTGGATTCCACTATTCCGCAATTTTTAGAAATGAACTTCGAAAATGGGGTATATTTATATTCAGTCATTATTTCGTTAAACGCTGCGATCGTCATTCTGCTGCAATTTCCAATTAGTCTTTGGAGTGAAAAATTATCGGCTGTCAATTCAATGACCATCGGGATTCTCTTTTTTGTTGCGGGCTATATACTTTTTATTTTTGGAACAAATCTCCCTATGCTTATTGTGGCAATCACAGTCATAACATTAGGTGAAATTTTCACATTTCCTTCTATGAATATTCTTATTGATCAAATTGCACCAGATGATCAAAAGGGTACCTTTCTAGGGGCAGCACAATTTAGAAATATCGGCAGCTTTGCCGGTCCCATAATCGGCGGCTGGCTATTGACGTTTGGCAGCGGCGCCTATTTATTTGGCACAATGGCTTTGCTTGTATTGCTTAGTATAATTTTTTATCGGGCGGGCGACCATGTTGCCAAATCTGCTAAAGAAGTACAGAGATTTGAGGCGCTATAGAAAAAATAAGGGGCGAGGGGACAGGTAAAGTGTACCCTTTGTAAAGGACATTTTGAAAAAAGGCTTAGGCAACCTGAAGAAGATGATTTCTGTATTGTACAGGAGTCATCTTTTTTAGATTCCATTGATATCTAGTTTGGTTATAATGGTGGATATATTTATTAATTTCCCGTTGAAGTTCCTCAATTGTTTTACATACCTTTATATCAACTTCGTCTTTAAGATGACCAAAAAATGACTCGATAGGAGCGTTATCCCAACAGTTCCCTCTTTTAGACATGGATTGGCGCAATCCTAGTTTTCGAACGAGTTTTTGAAAATCAGGATGCGTGTAATGAGTACCTTGATCGGAATGGATGAGGGCATCTTTAGCCTGCTTAAAGCTTTTGTTCTTCTTCAGCTTGGTCAAGGTGTTAGTGGCCAATTCCATGGTGATACGGCTTGACATATAATGTGCTAAAACTTCACCTGTAGACCCATCCTTAATGACGGACAAATAAGCTCTCTGTCCACCGTAATAGTTTAGGTAAGTGATGTCTGTAAGAAGTACTTTGCCGGGCGTCTCCTGCTTGAATTGACGATTTAGTAGGTTCGGAACGACTCGATGTTCCTGAGTAGCTTTCATCATTCTCCGGTAAGGATTTGCTTTCCTAATTGGGCAAACGATATCATATTTTTTCATGATTCTACGAATTTTTTTCAAATTGAAGACACACTGAAATTGACCCGCCAATGTCATTTTGATTTGACGTGCCCCTTTCTTACGATTATTAAAGTGAAAAGCTTTTAAGATCATGGTTTTTGCCTCTTCATCTTTCGCTTCTTGGTATTCCCGTCTTTCTTCTGACTTAGCTGAGAAGTAATTGTAGTAACCACTTCTTGACACACCGGCAGCTTCACAGAGGAATTTCACCATGTGTTTCAAGTTATATTTTTCAATAACTTCAAGAATAAGAATGTACTTCTGACTTACAGGAAGCTTTACCTTTTCAGCCCCCTTTCTAACATATGAATCTTTTTTAAGAGTTCATTTTCTGCCTTTACAAGATTCATCTGAGCTTCTAATCTTGCATATTTCTCCTCAATTGTTAGTTCTTTTAATCGTGGCCTTCCGGAACTATCTTTTCTGGTGTCTTTCAGCCCCAATACGCCTTCAGCTTTATATGTAGCCCTCCAACGTTCGGAAGCAGATTTAATTCTTTGCCTTCCAATGATTTCAACGTCAAAACCTGCTTCTTCAAAGATCTGTCTTGAAAACTTCCCCTTACTAAATTCCGAAACAAAATGTTGTTTAAACTCATCAGAATAAGTGATTCCTTTTGAACTAACAGATTTAACATAGGGGTTTTTAGATAAAATTACGATTTCTTTCTCTGTAAAAGTCTTTTTACTCATGTTTCTCCGTCTCCAGTATGTCTCTAGTTGTGTTATTAAATTATACAAAAAAAGTACCCTATAGAAAGCACTTTTTTAAAGTGTCTACTCTATAGGGTACATTTTAAGGAACCTTGTCCCTTTAAATTTTGATGCTTATTAAATAAGACAAGGGACCTGTTCCTATGTCCCGCGAATAAAAAGCCGTTCCTCGTTTTAAGCGAGGAACGGCTTTAAAGAGATCAAATTATTTTAGAGTGAACGTAACTCTTTTCCCTTTTGAAAGATCTTTTGCTTCTTTATCTTTCATTGGTCCGATTTCAATTTCAAATGATTTATCTTTCCAAATTTTGTCGTACATTTCTTTTTCTAAAACATAGATTTGCAGCAGTTCACCCGAAGTTCCAGGGGCAATGGCATCATCATATCGATAATTAAGCAGCATGCCTTCATTAAGCATGTATTGTGTGCCATCATTTACCGTTAGTTTAGAGCTAATTGAACTCTGGGCGATTTCTGAAGACTCTTTATTATCAATATTAAACTTTACAGTTAATAGAACTACCCCATTATTGAACGCGTCAAATCTTGGTGCTTCCACTTCATTTGGTACAAATTCAGTGAATTGATATCCATCTAAAGTAACAGTAGCATTTCCTAGTGTTTCACTTTTTCCAATGCCGCTCTTTTCTTCGATCATTGTCTTTGTGCCCCAGTCATCGACAGTTGCCTTATCTTGATAGAAGCTCTTATTTCCTTCTACTTTTTTCTCGCCGCTTTCATTGAGAGACAGAGTGAATTGCCCTTCCTTTCCAAATGTAGATGAAAAATCATCCTTCACAGATTGAGGAGCAGGGACTTCAATTGCTGCAGTTGTTACATTAAGTACTTGTTTTAAATGATCATCACCAAATGGGTACGTATAATAGCCGGAAATCGTTTCTCCAGATTTAATTAAGTATCCGTTAGAAGGAGCTAGCTTTGTTGGCAGCTGTTCCTCTTCAGGCAAAAGATCTCTATAATTATTGTATGCCTTTGGAGCACCTGTAAAATTCAGATAAAACGCAGGCATATAATAGGCATCCTTATCTGTTTCGTTCTTCACAGTATATTTAGCAATGATAACACCGCCATTTGTTTGATCATTAAAAGGAATACTAAAATCAGTATGAAAGTCTTTTAATTCAACTAGTTTATATGCGTCTAGTGTAACAGAAACACCTTCCATCTCATGCGTTTGCGGGGTGTCATTTTCATAAAGGATCTTTGTTGTTCCTTCTGTTTCTTTTTCCATATAACTAATTAATTCTGAAAAGTCACTGGAACTTTCTTTTGTATCAACATCTTCTTCCGCTTCTTCTTTATCTTCACTCTCTTTACTTTCTTCCTTTTTATCCGTTTCTTCTACAGCTGGTTCTTTAGAACCTTCTGATTCCTTCTCCTTAGAAGCTTGCTTATCTCCGCTGCAGCCAGCTAGGACGAATGCAGCTGCCAGCATAGCGAGGAGTAAGGTAAATAGTTTTTTTGGCATAAATCTGAACAACCTCCAAATAAAAAATTATTCTCTAATCCTACTATAATATGGTAATCTCACAAGTGTAAAAAGGTCTAATGTTGGCAAAATATGTCTAATGATAAGGAGAGGGAATCTATTCCGTTTGGTCTAAAAAATGGGAAAAGTACACCGTAATTCTATTTATGTGAATAAATAAAGTGTTAAAAGGCTCAAATATTTACATGACAATGGATAGAATTTTTTTAGTTTGTTTTGAAATTCTTTGCAATACGGCTCAAATATTATATATTCGATTTGCCTGCTAAATCACTTTAATAAAAATAAACCATAAGGATACTCAAACAAATGAAAAATCGCACTTTAAGGATATGTATACCTATTAGTATTTTAATTGTATGTGTAATTGTCTTCTATGGATGGGTAAGTCAAGAGAAGGCTGTTCAGCCAAAAGCGGTTAATGGAATTTTAGATCTTCGCGATTATGATTTTAGTCAAGAAGAGCCTGTTGAGTTGAATGGAGAGTGGGAGTTCTTCCCTGGAAAATTGCTAGACTCCATTGAATTTGAAGATGAGACACCTTATCTTGTACAAGTTCCTTCCTTATGGACAAGCTATGACCTAAATGGGGAAAAAGTGCCTAAATTTACGAGTGGCACATATCGCTTAAAGATCAAGGTTGGTAATACAGAAGAAATATTAGGCATAAAGACAAGCAATATTCGTATGTCTAACGCTGTGTATATGAATGGGAAACTGATCGGCCAAAGTGGGAGCCCTGCCGAGGATTCATCGTATACCCCACATAATATCCCATACGTATCCTATTTTTCACCTGAAAAGCATGAAATCGAACTCTTAATCCATGTGGCTAATTTTGACTATGCTTCAGGTGGGGGAATATTAGGCTCCATCTTTATGGGTGGACAAGAAGGTATTGGTAAAATACGGGAGAGCTCCATCGTTTATGATTGGGTAACAATTGCTGCTTTTTTAACAATGTTTATTTTTTTCTTAGGCACTTATCTGCATGCGAGGATTGGGGTAGATCAGCTTTTCTTTTCGCTATTTTGTTTTGCAAATGTTTTATATACATTCTCTCATGGAGAAAAGGTTTTTCTTGTTCTTTTTCCTGATACCCCCTATAAAATATTTGAAAGGATTCAATCACTATCAAGTATTTTAATTGGGTTGCTTGTGCTGTTATATTTTCATTATGCATTAAAGGAATTTGCTCATCGCAAAATCGTGACCGTACTTAGCAGCATTGGATTTCTATTATTAGGCTCGGCATTGCTGCCAGTGCATATCAACTCTAATTTGCAAAGTGTTAATTCACTTTATATATTTATTGTTTTAATTTATATCATCTATATCCAAATTATTGCTATTTATAGACAGTCGGTCGGGGCGACGTATTTAATTTTCACTTCCCTTACAATATTTGTCTATTTCATCGTTGCAACGCTAAATGTGATGATAGATATCGAATTGAATGCCCTTCCGCCACTTTTTCCTTTTATTTGCTTAACACTGCTTGCTCTTTATATATCACATCGGTTTACGAATTCGTTTTTGAAAAAGGAAGAGCTTTCAAATGCGCTCTTACACGTTGATAAAGTAAAGGATGAATTTCTTGCAAAAACATCACATGAATTTCGAACTCCGCTGCATGGAATCATTGCCATTTCGCAATCGATGTTAGACAGGGATGAAACCTCTTTCACAAATGATCAAAAGGAAAAAGTAACACTGATTGTTAATATTGCTCAGCGGCTATCTCATCTTGTGAATGATATTCTAGATTTCTCTAAGCTGAAAGTCGGGGAATTAAAGCTAGTTATTGCTCCAGTAGATTTATTTGCTATTACACATGTCGTAGTAGAAACATTTTCATACATGATAGACAAAGATGTAAAGATTATTAATCATATTAAACGGGGGCAATTTGTCTTAGCGGATGAGGAAAGAATCCGGCAAATTTTATATAACTTAATAGAAAATGCGATTAAATATACTCACCAAGGAAAAGTGGAAATTAATTGCTTCGAACAGGGTGGAAAAGTGGTCATTGAAATAAGTGATACGGGTATTGGCATTCCGCCTGAAAATATAGAGACGCTATTTGAACCATTCCGGCAATTTGAAAATTCAGTTGGCGGGACTGGTCTAGGTCTCAGTGTGACAAAAGAGCTTGTTAATATTCAGGGCGGAGAAATAACAGTTGATTCCATTATCGGAAAGGGAACAACGTTTTCTTTCACCCTTCCTCGTGCAGCAAAAACAGATGGAGACAAGCGAAAGGTTGATAAAAGAGACTATGGAAAACAGCGTCCGGTTCAGCTTTCTATTCCTTACCTTGTTAAAAATGAAGGGCAGAAAAAGCTTATACTTGCTGACGATGATCATATTAACCTAAAAGTACTAATCGACACGCTTAAACAAGAGGGATATTTTATTATTGCTGTTGACAGTGGAAATGCGGTTCTTGAACAAATTAAAAAACACCCTGATGTGGATCTAGTCATTTTGGATATTATGATGCCTGAAATGTCCGGATATGAAGTATGCCAGCAGATAAGAAAATCCTATCCTCTCTCTGAGCTGCCAGTATTAATGCTTACAGCTGCGATTCGGCCTGAAGATATGGTTGCAGCTTTTCAGTCAGGTGCAAATGATTTTTTGCATAAACCACTCGATGCATCAGAATTGAAAACAAGAATAAGAAATCTTATTTTAATGAAGGAATCAGCAGAAACAGCAACAAAAATGGAGGTTGCCTTTTTACAAGCACAAATTAAGCCGCATTTTATTTATAATGTTTTAAATTCGATTCTATCCCTTAGCTATCTGGACTTGGACAAGGCAAGAACTATGATTACAGACTTTGCGCATTTCTTAAGAGGAAGCTTTTCTTTTGAAAATACAAGTACACTGGTGCCGCTAGAAAAGGAAATCTCACTTATTCAATCCTATGTAAATATTCATCTTACGAGATTTCCGGAGCAAATGGAGTTTAATCTGCAAATAGAGGAGCCAATTAATTGCTTTATTCCACCTCTGCTGCTGCAGCCGCTTGTAGAAAATGCGATTATCCACGGACTTAAAGCGAAAAAAACAAGCGGAAAAGTGACACTTGCAATCAAAGAGGAAAATGAGATGGTCATATGCCGAGTTACTGATAATGGAAAGGGAATTTCTGAAAGATGGTTTGAAGAATATAGCAATGGAGATAGACCTTTAAAACATGGAGTTGGACTTCATAATATTGCTAAACGGCTAAAATATTATGAGGAAGCCTCTATTCATTTTGAAAGTGAAGAAAATAATGGTACGACAGTTGAAATTAAATTCCCGGTGATTCGTGATGCCAATAGCCATAATTGAGTGCAGTTTCAGGAATAGATGATCAATTTGGGAGATAGTAGCCCTTTGTTTGGCTGTCGTTTGGAAAAGAGGTGAAAGCAATGTTAAAAGCTATCTTGGTTGATGATGAGGTATTGGCATTAGATTTATTAGAGGCGATGCTTAAGGAGATTGGCGGAGTTGATATTGTTGGAAAGTATACAAATCCAATAGAAGGCTTGGAGATGATTGATCATTTTAAGCCTGATATATTGTTTCTTGATATTGAAATGCAGGAAATGAATGGCATAAAACTGGCTGAAAAATTGGAAGGAATGGCAGGACAAGCAGAAATTGTATTTGTTACTGCCTATGATCAATATGCGCTCGAGGCATTTAATGTCCAAGCAGTTGATTACGTTCTTAAGCCTATTGACAAGGATCGCTTAAATAAAACAGTTCAAAGAATATATCAACGGAGAAACCAAGCAAAACAATCAAAACCCAATCAAATCCTAGCAATTAAGGCGTATTTTCTAGGAAGCTTTCGATTAACAGATCTCCAAGGCAAGCAAATAAATTGGCGAACGAAAAAGGTAAAGGAGCTTTGTGCCTATTTAGTCCATCAAAATGAGCCAGTTCACCGGGATAAAATTATGGAGGAGCTCTGGCCGGATCAATCACATGAGAAAGCATCTGCTCTTCTGCATACAAGTGTCTATCATCTTCGAAAGGAATTGAAAAATCGGGGATTTCTAGAAGCAATTAAGTATGTGAATGAGAGGTATTCTTTTGTCATAGATATAACTAGTGATGTGATGGAAATAAAACGTATTTTGAATCAAAAGCAATATACAAACAACAATGTAAAGGCTCTGCTCTCTTTCTATAAAGGTGATTATCTAGTAGAAGAAGATTATTATTGGTCGATTAACGAGCGTGAGCAGCTAAGGAAAATGACCACACAATATGTAAGAACCTTTATTAAGGGTTCCCCGGATGAAACAAAGTTGGATAACGTTTATAAAGAGGCAATTGAAAAGTTAATTGAGTTAGACCCTTGGGAAGAATATTACACAATGGAATTAATTCAGTATTACATTCAGCAAGGAAATGAACGCGAGGCAATGAATATCTATGATAAGTATAAAACTTCCCTTTGGATTCAATTGGGCATTATGCCACGTGAAAAGTTAGAAGCTATGATAAAAAAGATCAAATCCTAAAATATAGTAAGGGCAAGGGGACATTTTTATTCCCTTGCCCTATTTTTATCTTTTCTTCTTTTTTGAGTTGTCAATTGGCGTTTTGTTTTTAGTAACCTTTTCTAGGAGAACTTGTACATGGTAACTTTTTTCATCGGAGCTAGAAACGCTTGAAACTTTACCCTTTCGCCCTTTGATCGTTAAATGATCACCAACAGTAGGAACACGATTAAGCAGCTGGCTTAATAAAAGATTTTTGTTTTCAAAAAAATAAACAGTAAACATTTCGGCCTCCCCTATTTCATATATAATGTGATATTCTACTTCTCTTAAACTTATGTAAGGAATGGTAGGTAAAGACCAAAATTATATAAAAAGTTGCCTTTTTTTCATATGCTCCCAAAAAAAAAAATGCCCAAAAAGACCTAGTTCTTTGGTTGTAGAAAAAGGGGTATTTACCAATGTTTTTTAATTGTTAAAGAGATAAATAGATGAAAAGGTTATTAAATAGTAAAGTGCAAAAGAAGTACCTATTTATACAGAATTAGTTATTTATTAAGGTTTGCAGAGTGTATATATAAATAAAAGATAATTACATATCACCTATATTTGAGCAATTAGAACCAGTTGTGGAAACCATTGTCATCGCGTTTGTTAACAATTGTAAAATTTATGTGATTATACCCATTTTTTTGCAATGATAGTGTGATAAAATCATGGATGGGTAATTTTGGTAAGTGAATAATATTATAAATTTTTAGTGGATGAGAGATTAGGAGGAAAACTTTATTATGAAACGACTGTTATTAATGCTGTTCGTACTATGCATGATGTTTAGTACAACAGTTGCAGCAGAGGAAGATTATAATTGGATTGAGGGAGGCCAAACAGTTGATCTTGGTGGCATTGCGACCGTTGATCTTGATCCGGACTTTGTCTTTCTTGACGCAGAAAATACAAAGAAAATGAGTATGGATTATGGTGACCCAGTTACAGGTCTTGAAGTGGGCAGTATCTTTCCAACGGATGAGAATGCAACCTGGGCAGTCTTTTTTGACTATGAAGAGACCGGTCACATTAAAGATGCTGAAAAAGAGAAAATTGATGCAAAGGCATTACTAAAGAGCTATAAGGAAGGTACCGAAGAAGCAAACAAAGAGCGCCAGCCAGGTGACCGTTTCCATGTAACGGGATGGGATATTAAACCTTTCTACGAGAAAAAAACGCATAACCTGACTTGGTCTATGCTGCTTGAAGATGAAAACAAAGAAACATTTTTAAACTATAATACAAGAATCCTCACAAGAGAGGGAAACATTTCTGTTATTCTTGTAACTGATCCACAAAACAGAGAAGCGGATAAAAAGCTCCTAGACGAAAAAATCCTTTCAAAGTTCAAGGTAAATGAAGGAAAAAGATATGAAGACTTTGATAAGTCTACTGATAAAGTTGCAGATTACGGTTTAACTGGACTTATTCTAGGTGGTGCTGGTCTAGCTGTAGCTAAAAAGGCGGGCATTCTTGCGGTTGTTCTTGCATTTGGGAAAAAATTTGGCGTGATTGCAGTAGCGGGTATTGTAGCTTTATTTGGATTCCTTAGGAAAAAGAAAAGAAATAATCAATCAACTAATTCAGATGATTCCTTAAATCAATAAATGATTTAGAAATAAAGACCTCTTAGGAGCAATGGCCTAAGAGGTTTTTTGCTCTTGCATTCAGGCTGCTTTGTTTAATTACAGCCAGCTTTCAGGAGTAAGGAATACTTCAGTAACTACCGAAAAAAAGACGATTGCTAAAATAGCTACTAGCTTGTATATTCCCTTTTTCGTTAATCTGTTATTTGCTGCGCTATCTTTTCTTGTAATGATAAGGGCCGCAATTAATCCAATAATTGTAATTGTTAATGAAAAATAACCAACCACAATGTCCAACTCCTTGCCTAATAAATTGAGAATGCATGTATGCTATATATCCATTGCTGAAGCACTTGGGCAACCTTTTCATTTGAGCTGCTTAAATTTTATTTTCAAAAAATATTATAACGTTATTAACCTTATAAAAGAATGGATGATATGTGAACAATGGGATTCATTTTTTATTATTAAAAAAGCAGTATTTCCTGGAGAGTGAAAAATTTGAAATAATTCCCGGAAAAATATCATAAGAATGATTGTATGTGCAAAAAATTTGGAGGGAGAATTATTATTGTCTGACTGTTGACAATTATTAGATAAAAATGGTAATCTTCAAGAACACTAAAAAATTTTTTACTAAGGAGGTATGGACAATGCGAGATCTAAGAATACACTTCATTGATATTAATTTCATACATTGTCCATGCCTCTTCTCTAGTATAATTGTGAATTCCTTTATACGATAAAAGGTATAGGTACGACTCCTATGCCTTTTCTAGAGATGCATGCTCTTTCTAGGGTATGCATCTTTTTGTTGATGGAGTTTTTTAGTGGAAAAATTATAAGGAGTCGAGGACGATGTGGAGCAGATTAAGATTATTGATTTTTAATGGTGAGTTGCTGGATAGTGGGTAGCGATTGTACAAAGCTTGAGGGGAAAGAGGGAATGATACATGTTTGATGTTTTAGGGAAGCTAGGCTGGTTTTTTAAACAGTATTGGAAGCAGTATACGATTGCGATTATTCTATTAATGATAGCCACCCTGTTAGAAGTCGTCCCACCATACTTACTTGGTTCTATTATCGACATCATAGCAGCTGGTGATATGACAAAAGCGGTATTAGTCCAATATATACTGATTTTCGCTGCTATTATTGTCTTTGGCTATTTCTTGAATTTCTTCTGGCAATACCGTTTATTTGAAGGGGCGCTTAATCTTGAAAAATTAATGCGCCGTAAGTTAATGCTGCAATTTTTAAAAATGACGCCGACCTTTTACGAAAAAAATCGGACGGGTGACTTAATGGCTCGTGCAACGAATGATTTGAATGCTGTTTCTTTAACAGCGGGCTTTGGAATCATGACATTAATGGACTCTACGTTATTTTTAGGTTCGATTATATTTGCCATGGGCTTTATGATTTCATGGAAATTAACGTTCTTTGCGATGCTGCCTGTACCGATCATGGCCGTTTTAATTCAGTATTTAGGGAAGCTTGTACATGAAAGATATATGAAGGCACAGGATGCATTTGGTGAACTGAATGATAATGTTTTAGAGTCAATTGCAGGTGTGCGCGTGATTCGTGCCTATGTACAAGAAAGTAAAGATGAAAAGAACTTTGCAGATATGAGTGAGGAAGTATATAAGAAAAATATGCATACAGCAAAAATTAATGCGTTATTTGGACCGATAACTAAAATTGGAACAGGGATTAGCTTTGTTGTTGCACTTGGTTACGGTGCATTTCTTGTGTCAAATGGGGAAATGACTGTTGGCCAGCTCGTAACGTTTAATGTCTATTTAGGGCTTGCTGTATGGCCAATCTTTGCTATTGGTGAGTTGATTAATGTTATGCAGCAGGGGAATGCTTCTTTAGACCGTGTTCAGGAAACGCTTAACTATAAAGCAGATGTACAAAACACGGATGATCCTGTAGTAATGAAGTCACCAAGTACGATTGGCTTTGATGACCTGATGTTTCAATACCCAACGAGCCAGGTGAAAAATTTACAGCAAATCTCCTTATCACTGAAGAAGGGGGAAACGCTTGGGATTGTCGGAAAAACGGGTGCAGGAAAAACAACCTTTCTAAGACAGCTGCTGCGTGAGTATCCGATTGATGAAGGGCAATTAAATATTGGCGGTATCGATATAGCCTCACAAACAAAGGAGCAGATTCTTGATTGGATAGGTTATGTTCCACAGGATCATGTGCTGTTCTCGCGGACAATACGAGAAAATATTTTATTCGGGAAAGAGGATGCGACAGAGGATGATTTAGAGAAAGCTATTCGCCTTGCCTATTTTGAGAAGGATTTGGGAAATTTACCGATGGGGCTTGAAACCCTTGTTGGGGAAAAAGGCGTTTCTTTATCAGGGGGACAAAAGCAGCGGGTATCAATTGCTCGTGCACTTATCAAAGATCCAGAAATATTAATCCTAGATGATTCTTTATCAGCAGTTGACGCAAAGACGGAAACGAGGATTATTCAAAACATCCAGAATGAACGAAGCGGGAAGACGACAATCATAACGACTCATCGTTTATCTGGTGTACAGCATGCAGATCAGATTATCGTATTAGATGAAGGGCAAATTACAGAGCATGGAACGCATGAAGAGCTGCTCAGACAAAATGGCTGGTATAAGGAACAATTTGACCGTCAACAGCTAGAAGGAGGCGCGTCATGAGCACAAGTAAACGATTAATGAAGTATGCCATGTACTATAAGGGACCTATTTTTCTCGGGTTATTTTTCTTAACGGCTGCGGTATTTACCGAGCTTGCAGGTCCATTTATAGCAAAATATATTATTGATGAACATATGACCATTGGGAAAATTGAAATGGAACCGATAGCCTGGCTGCTTTGTTTATATTTGATCTTAGCGATAGCAACAGCGATTTTGCGTTATTTTATGTATATATATTTGCAAATGGGTGCGAATCGGGTCGTGCAAAAGCTGCGTAAGGATGTATTTGGGCATATTCAAACATTGCCTATTCAATATTTCGACCACTTGCCAGCAGGGAAAATTGTTGCACGAGTCACAAATGATACAGAAGCAGTAAGGAATTTATATGTGCAAGTGCTTTCAAATTTCGCGACAAGCTTCATTTCTATTGCTGGAGTGTATATTGCGCTGTTTATTTTAAATTGGAAAATGGCACTGATTGCCTTGACCATGATCCCGATTGTTTATCTCTGGATGATATTATACCGAAAATATGCATCACAATATAATGAAGTAATTCGTACAAAAATTGCCGATATTAATGCAATGATTAATGAGTCTATTCAAGGAATGACAATCATTCAAGCCTTTCGCCGTGAAAAGCAAATGACGAATGAATTCGATGAGATGAATGAGGAACATTATGCTTATGGGAGAAAACTATTGTTCTTGGATTCGGCCACCTCATTTAATCTTGTAAATACATTGCGGCTTATTATGTTTACAATATTTATTATCTATTTTGGGACGCAGTCGCTAACAGCTGTTGAGGTGGTATCTGCAGGGACACTTTATGCATTTGTTGATTATTTAACAAAGTTATTTAATCCAATTACGAATGTCGTTAATCAGTTTTCGCAGCTTGAACGCTCACTTGTAGCTGGGAAGCGTGTGTTTGAGGTGTTAGATATAACCGGGGAGAATGTTTCACAAGAAACAATGCCAAGATACGCGGGAAATGTTGTATTTGAGGATGTTTCATTTGCCTATAAAGATGACGAATATGTTTTGAAGCATTTATCCTTTGAAGCAAAGCGCGGAGAAACAGTTGCACTTGTTGGCCATACAGGGTCAGGAAAAAGTTCGATTATGAATTTGTTATTTCGTTTCTATGATCCATCGAAAGGGAAAATATATATTGATGGTATAGATGTAACGGCTTTGCCAAGACAAACGATACGACAGCATATGGGTATTGTTTTGCAGGATCCGTATTTATTTACAGGTACGATTGCATCAAATGTAAGTTTGAATGATCCGAGGATAACAAGAGACACGGTAGAAGAAGCGCTGAAGGCAGTAGGTGCGGAACGAGTACTTGGTCATCTTGAAAAAGGCATTGACGAACCTGTTATTGAAAAAGGCAGCACGTTATCTTCCGGTCAGCGACAGCTTATATCATTTGCACGAGCACTTGCCTTTGACCCTGCGATTTTAATATTGGATGAAGCGACATCGAATATTGACACGGAGACAGAAGAAATTATCCAGCATGCGATGGATGTGTTAAAGAAAGGCCGTACAACATTTATCATTGCACACCGCCTCTCAACCATCAAAAATGCTGATCGCATTCTCGTATTAGACCGCGGGATCATTAAAGAACGAGGCACCCATGACGAACTGCTCGCCGAAGGCGGCATCTATAATCAAATGTACCAAATGCAAGCGAAATCACTTCAGGTTTAGGACAGGGGACAGAAACCCTGTCCCTTTTTGTGCGATGGAAGGGGTGAGACAAGAGGATAGGAACCCATCCTGCTAGTGGCACAAAATACCTATTTATACGGAGTGAAAATGCTTTTAATTAAAATAGTTTAGTGCTAAACTATATTTGTGGTTAATTTGTAAAAGGGGATGCTTAGGATGGGCAAATTACTAGATAAAGTCGTTATTATTACTGGCGGTGCAGGCGGCATCGGCAGCGGAATGGCGAAAGCAATGGCAAAAGAAGGGGCAATCGTAACAATTGTAGACTTAAATGAAGAAGCAGGAAAAGCAATGGAAATGGAATTACAAGCCATTTCTCCAAAATCAATGTTTCTTCAAGCAAATTTAATGGATCGTGAAAATCTTGGGCAAATTATCAAAACTGTTGTTGGTAAATACGGTAAACTAAATGTATTAGTAAATAATGCACATGCGGCAAAACAGGTAACGATTGAAGAAACAACACAAGCAGATTTAGATTTATCATTTGGTACTGGATTTTATCCAACCTTTTATCTAATGCAAGCTGCACTTCCGTATTTAAAGGAATCAAGAGGAAATGTGATTAACTTTGCGTCTGGTGCCGGTCTTGCTGGGCATGAGACACAAGGTGCTTATGCTGCGGCGAAAGAAGCCATCCGTGGACTTTCACGTGTAGCTGCGAATGAATGGGGACGCTTTGGCATTAATGTAAACATTATTAGTCCGCTTGCAGATTCACCAGGTGTACAAGCATGGGCAAAAGCACAACCTGAATATTACGAAGCAGTTAGAAGCAAAATTCCAATGGGACGCTTTGGTGATGTAGAAAATGATATCGGGCGAGTTGCAGTATTCTTAGCTTCAGAGGATTCACAATACATTACAGGGCAGACGATTATGGTTGATGGTGGATCATTAATGCTGCATTAAAAATTCTCGGTTTTTAGGAGGAATTTTTTGAATCAAACAAATATTTTTAAACTTATTCAAGCAATTGAACAAATGAATAACGACAACATCATGAGGTTTACGAAGGCATTTCCGTATCCGATTGGCATATCGCCAATATTGGTACTAAGTGAGCTGCGTATGAAGGGCCCGCAGAAGCAGGTTGAATTAGCAGAAACGGTTGGCTATACAAAAGGCGCCATGACGAATATTGCAAACAAGCTTGTTGATTTAGGACTTGCTGAGAGGCTGTATGATGAAAATGACCGCCGCACCATTCAGCTAAAGATAACAGCTGCTGGGGACCAAGCGCTAACAGAAGCACAGAGAATCGGGCAAGATGTTTTTACTCAACTTTTTGAAGTATTGAATGAAGAAGAAATTAATCAATATTTACGTATTCAAGAAAAACTAGTAAAGGGCATACAAGATAGAAAAAATCAAAATTAACATTATTGGAGGAGTTAGCATGAGCAGATTAAATGGCAAAGTAGCGATTATTACAGGAGGAGCACGTGGGATGGGAGCATCCCATGTACGCTTATTTATAAAAGAAGGCGCAAAAGTAATGATTGCTGATATTCTTGAACAAGAAGGACAAGCATTAGCTAATGAACTGGGAGAAAATGCGAAATTTATTAAGCTGGATGTAACAAAGGGAGCAAACTGGGAAGAAGTTGTTGCGGAAACTGAAAAAGCCTTTGGACCAGTTAATGTATTAGTGAATAATGCAGGCATCAGTATGAATAAATCAATTGAAGAAACATCAGAAGAGGATTACAGAAGAATTCTTGATATAAATCAAGTTTCTGTATTTCTTGGCATGAAGTCAGTTATCCCTTCAATGAAAAAAGGCAATGGCGGTTCGATTGTAAATATCTCATCCATTAATGGGCTTGTTGGTGGTGCGATCGGATATACGGATACAAAATTTGCTGTAAGAGGGATGACAAAAGCGGCTGCACTAGGATTAGCTCATTACGGCATTCGTGTTAACTCTGTTCATCCAGGAGTGATTGAGACTCCAATGATCGTTCAAGAGGATTCAAAGGATGCGATTAAAGAATTTGCTAAATATATCCCATCAGGAAGAGTAGCTAAGCCTGAAGAGGTTTCTAATCTTGTTTTATTCCTATCTTCAGATGAATCTAGCTACAGCACAGGCTCTGAGTTTGTGGTAGATGGCGGATTAACAGCCCAATAAGAAATACTAAAATGGAGATCCTACTTAAAAGGAGCTCCATTTTTTTGTTTTTCAAAGCGTGGGGATAAAATAATTGACTCTATAGTTACTATAGGGTTTATATTGTTTCTTATACGTTTTGTTTAGAAAGTGAGAAGGAAAAAGATGAAAAATCAAAATACAACATTAGCCATATTATTGGTAAATTTATTTATTGCTTTTTTAGGAATTGGACTTGTCATTCCAGTTATGCCCACAATTATGAATGAGCTGCATTTATCAGGTTCTGTTGTTGGATATATGGTTGCAGCGTTTGCTGTTACACAATTACTTGTATCCCCGCTTGCAGGACGCTGGGCAGACATGTTTGGGCGTAAAAAAATGATTATTCTTGGTCTATTATTCTTTAGTGCTTCGGAATTGTTATTTGGAGTAGGAAAAACGGTAGAAGTGCTCTTTATTTCACGGATGCTTGGCGGGGTAAGTGCAGCGTTTATTATGCCTGCGGTAACCGCGTTTATCGCTGATATTACAACAGTCGAAACGCGTCCGAAAGCATTAGGCTATATGTCAGCAGCTATCTCTACCGGTTTCATCATAGGACCGGGAATTGGGGGGTTTTTAGCTGAAATTGGCACGCGTATTCCGTTTTTTTCAGCAGCAGTACTTGCGTTAGTTGCAGCTATATTATCAATAATTACGCTTCGTGAACCGGAAAGAAACCATGAAGAGCAAGCAGAGGAGCAAAAGTCAGGGATTAAACGAATTTTTTCACCGATGTATTTTATTGCCTTTATGATCATTTTAATCTCGGCATTTGGCCTAGCCTCATTTGAATCGTTATTTTCCCTATTTGTTGATCACAAATTTAGCTTTACACCAAAGGATATTGCAATTGCGATTACAGGAGGAGCGATTATTGGGGCAATTGCACAAGTTGCTTTATTCGACCGGTTAACCTTGTACTTTGGTGAAATCCGTTTGATTCGCTACTGTCTTATTTTTTCAGCAATCCTTGTGTTAGTCATGACTGTAGCTAGCTCCTACTTCAGCATTTTATTGGTTACCTTTGTTATTTTTGTTGGCTTTGACCTTATGAGGCCAGCTGTTACTTCATACTTGTCAAAAGTTGCAGGGAACGAGCAAGGATTCGTTGGTGGGATGAACTCTATGTTTACAAGTATCGGAAATGTGTTTGGTCCTATTGTCGGTGGAATCCTATTTGATGTAGATTTAAATTATCCGTTTTATTTTTCTGCAGTCTTTTTGGTAATTGGTATTGTTCTTTCAGTTGTTTGGAAGCAGCCAGTACAAATGAAGAAGGGAAAACCACAAGAAATAGGATAGAAAAAGGAAATGATGCGATGGAAGAAACTTTATATACAATTGGAGAGGTAGCAAAACTGGCAAATGTCTCGATTCAGACACTTCGATACTACGACCAAATTGGTTTATTTAAGCCTGCTTATGTCGATCCGGAAACAAATTATCGATATTATAAAGATTTGCAGCTATACCACTTAGATTTAATAAAGTCGCTTAAATATATTGGGACATCGTTAGAGGATATTAAGAAGGTTCAGAAGTTAAAAAGAGAAGATTTATTGCAGTTTATGAATGAACAGGAGCAGATTATTGAGGCACAGCTAGCCCGTTTAAGGGAGATTCAACAAAATGTCGTTCATGCGAAAAGACGTATTAAAAAACAGTTAAACTATCCAGTGTTTGGTGAAGTGGTTATTCGGCATGAGGAAGAGATGCGCATCATACAAGCGGCGGCAAAAAATTTAACTCCTTTAGATCTTTTAAACGCATCGTATAGTGAATTGAAACGAATTGTTGAGGCAGAAGAAGGGGTGATTAATAATAGCTATGGGGCTATTATTTCTTATCAGCCATATTCACATATTGACGAAATTACCTATACGAAAATTTTTACGCCAATCTTAACAGATAAACGAATCTCCACAATTTCTACTGAAATAGAGGTTTCGAAAATACCAGCTGCCCGCTACGCTTGTATTTACTATATTTTTTCACCAGAAGTATATTTTCTAAACTTAAAAAAATTAATGGAATATGTAACTGATCATGACCTTCAAGCAACTGGGGATATTTATGAATTATTTACTTCCAGTAATTATTCTCCAAATGAACATGAATATATCGTTGAAATGAAAATCCGTATAGATGATTAGATGGGAGAAGTGGGACAAGGGACCAGTCCCGCTGTCCCACTGCCTATTTCAAGGACAAGTGACCTATCCCATATACTGCTAAATTTGCATATATGGCTGAGAGTAGCGGGGAGTCAATTCCTTTTTCTTTTGCATGCTGGAGGAGATAGCCGAAGAAGTGATCCGCTTCAGTTGGCTGTTGTTTCTCCATGTCTCTTTGCAGAGAAGATTTCATTCCATAGCTAAGTCCCAGTATTCTATTCATCTGTGTTTCTTCAATATGGTTATCAATAGGGGCATCAATCTCCCTCATAATGGCAGCTGTTTCATTTAGGAGATTTTGAACAGTTTTTAGACCGTACTCCTGCTCGCGTATAGGACCGATTGGTGAGCGGAGTAGGGAGGTAACACCAGAAAAGGTCGTGATAAATAAATATTTATGCCACATATCCTGTTCGATATTTTCAGAAAGAGTAATAGCAGCTTTTGTGTCTGAAAATGATGCTTGAAGGGAAAGGATGCGATTTGTTTTTTTCCTTGTGCGTTCACCAAATACTAAATCATGGGCGGGACTTGTTTGAAGGATTTTTCCGCTATGATCAAGTGTGGACTCGATAAAACATAAGCCTCCAAGTACGCGCTCCTCTCCAAATTCACTGATTAATCTATCAAGATGTGCATAGCCATTCAGAAGGGGCAGGATCATTGTGTTTTCATTTACATAGGCACGAAAGCCTTCCATTGCATCTTTTAGCTGATAAGCTTTTGTAGAGACAAGAATAACATCAAATGGGTCTGCGCTATCTCCGCTCAAAATAGTTTTTGGCTTCAGTTTCAAATCGCCATGAATACTTTCAATTATTAGCCCATCCTGATCAAGCTGCTGCTTTCTTTTTTCTCTAACTAGAAAGGTTACGTCCTCTCCCTTTTCTATCAAACGGCCCCCGAAATAACCTCCAATGGCTCCTGCTCCTACGACTAAAATTCTCATTCTGATTGCCTCCTATTTCAATTTAAAAGTGCACGTAGTAACGTGCACTTTAAGTGTTTAACTATACTAAAATAACTGTTAACAAACCTGCGGTAATCGAAATGACTATCATTATGATTTTTATAAATAAAGGAAGAGTATCATTTCCTTTGAGGTTCACTTTCTCTTCTTGATCGTTCACCGTCTTACGATAATTAGGATTGCAGCAGCTCATTAGGCTGCTTTTTTCCAGTTTGATACATCATCCTCGAGGGGAAGGGCAAGTGATCGGTTCTTTTTAGCAGTATGGAAGAATAATGCAACAAGGATGACAGTGCCGATTGCAGAACCAATCCATGAAGTCGTCATCGATAGACGGAATCCAATTTGAGCATTTAAAATATAGGCTAAAACCATGACTAGCATAAAGGTGCCAGGTATTAGTGAAACCCAGTAATTTTTCTTAGCGATATATAAGTACATCGCTCCGACGAATAAAGCAATAACGGCTGTCGATTGGTTGGCCCAGCTGAAATATCTCCACAAAATATTGAAGTCAATCTGTGTTAATGCCAGTGAAATAACAAATAATGGAACAGCAATCCATAATCGGCTTGATAATTTTTTCTGGGCAAAGTTAATATAATCTGCGATAATCATACGCGCACTTCGGAAAGCAGTATCACCTGATGTAATTGGCAAGACAACAACCCCAAGAACAGCTAGTGTTCCACCAATACCTCCAAGCATCATCTTAGACACTTCGCTTACAATTAGTCCTGGTCCTCCAGCTGCCAACAGATCGTTCAACCCGTTATAGCCATCGAATAGGCTCATAGCAGCTGCAGCCCAAATCATAGCGATAATTCCTTCTGCAATCATCATGCCATAGAAAATTTTACGGCCTTGATTTTCATTTTGTGTAGTCCGCGAGATAATGGGTGTTTGTGTTGCATGGAAGCCTGAAAGGGCGCCACAAGTGATTGTAAAGAATAGTAACGGGAAAATAGGTGCATTGGCAGGATGGAAGTTGCTTAAAGAAATTTCCGGAATATTGGCGCCTGTTACAAGCAATCCGATAAATACACCAACAGCACTAATTAATAATAATGCTCCAAAATATGGATAAAGGCGACCGATAATTTTATCAATTGGTAAAAGTGTAGCTAAAATGTAGTAAATGAAAATGGCTCCGACGATTAGAAATAAGGCTACTTTCCCATCCATTAAGACGTATAGAAGGTCTGCGGGTGTAGTAACAAATACGGTTCCAACTAATAATAGAAGCAGTAGAGCAAATGCGTTAACGACATGCTTCATCGCTTTCCCAAGAAATTTGGTAGCAAGTTCAGGCAGATGAGCCCCGCGGTTGCGAATGGAAATCATTCCAGTTAAATAATCATGAACTGCCCCCGCAAAAATACAGCCTATAACGATCCAGATAAAAGCAACAGGTCCATAAAGTGCTCCCATGATTGGACCAAAGATAGGCCCAGTTCCGGCGATATTGAGCAGCTGGATCAATGAATTCTTTTTTGTGCTCATTGGAATGTAGTCAACACCATCCGCTTGAGTGAGGGCAGGGGTTGGCCGTGCTGCTTTCACGCCAAACATTTTTTCAACATATTTTCCATAAGTAAAATAACCAATAATTAAGAGTGCAATACAGCCTAGAAATGTAAACATAAAAAACCTCCTTAGGAAAATTTGAATACGTTTACATAAAGTATAAAAGAGCTAGATTTATATGTGACCATTTTGTGTCTGAAATGCTAAAATGACAGATTAAAAGGCGGTTAAAGGAGATTAAGATGCAAATAATAATCTGTATAATCTGACAACTATCAAATTTCCAATCGTGCTCTTAATGCCTTCACATAGTTTCGGCTGACGGATAGCATTTCCTTTCGATTCTCCAATTCTAGCTGATAGGCTCCGTTAAACCATGGGGTAAGCCGAGTGATATATTCTAAATTTACAAGATAGCTTTTGTGAATTCGAAAAAAGGAGAATGGGATTAGTCGGCTTTCCAGCTCTTTAAGTGATATTTTTGTTTCATAATTGCCAGATTTAGCAATGATTTTAGAAACCTTATCATCCCTATACATATAGATGATATCTTTCGGTTCAATATAAATAATTTCTCCATCCTCTTCGATGGCAAGTTTTCCTGCTGTTTTAACTGTTTCATGTTTAGCTTTATGAAGTAATTGTTTTTCAATTCGATGGACTGCTTGCCTCACCATTTCTTCGTCATACGGCTTAAGTAAATAATCGGTTGCCTCATAACGAAATGCTTCCGCAGCAAATTGCGGATAAGCAGTTGCAAAAATGATTAAAGGAACTTTTTTCAGTGCCATTAATGATTTAGCCACCTCCATCCCGTTCATTTTAGGCATCTCAACATCCAGAAAAACGACATGAGGCTGAAGGTGTACGGCCTTCATAATAGCTGCCTCCCCCGATTCTGCTTCATCAATCACCTGTAACGAAGAAAAAGGCTTTAGTAAATGTTTTAATTCATCCCTGCTGTATCGTTCATCATCAGCTATTAATACTTTGATTGTTTTTTCCATTTAAAACTTCCTCCGCCCGTGGAATAGCAAAGCCAATTGAGGAGCCTTTGCCAAGCTCACTTTTAATGGAAAGAGATGAATGGGCTCCGAACATCATTGTCAGTCTCCGATTCACATTATAAAGTGCGAGTCCTGAGCCTGATTCAGATTCAGATTGAATGGTTTCTTTGCCAATTCTTTTTATTCTTTCTTCATTTATTCCTTGTCCGTTATCTGTTACCTTAACGTATGTCATTGCCTGTTGTTTTTTAATAGAAACCTTAATGATGCAATCGTGATCCTTATCCTTAATTCCGTGCTTAATCGCATTTTCTACAATTGGCTGTAAGGTCAATGGAGGGATTTTTTCTAGAAGAGCCTCTTCATCAATTTCATAGAAGACCTTCAGTTTATCAACAAAGCGTGTTTCTTCTATCGATAGGTATGCCTTCGTGTGCTTAAGCTCTTGTTCAAGAGTAGTCATGTTGACGGTCGTTGTTGTTAGATTTTGCCTTAAGAAGTGGGACAGGGAAACGAGAAGCTTTCGAGCTTTATCAGGATCAATTCGAATTAAGGAAACAATAATATTTAATGAATTAAATAAAAAGTGAGGACTGATCTGTGCTTGCAGTGCTTTAATCTCTGCTTCCTTTGCCAGCTGGTATGCTTTATCTGCCTCAGAAATTTCCAGCTGGTTACTTAAAAGTGCGCTAAGACCTGAAATCAGCTCAATAGCTAGGCTTGTTACTTCTTTATCATTGCTGAAATAGAATTTAAGTGTGCCAATTGTTTCGCTGCGCTGTTTTAAAGGAGCAATGACAGCTGCGCCAAGCGGGCAGCTTTCTACACGGCAATGTATCGTTTGATCGTTGGCTACAATTAGCTTGCCGTTTTGGATAACGTCTCTTGTTATCTGAGTCTGAATCGGGCTATTTGGCTTGTGATGATCATCTCCAACTCCTACATGTGCGAGAATATCGGTCAAATTCGTCAGAGCAACAGCTTTTGTTTGGATTTCGTTATGCAGGATTGTACAAACAGCAAGAGCAGAGTCAATATTAAGGCCTTTACGCAAATAGACGAGCGTTTGATCCGCAATCCTTAGTGCTAACTGCGCCTGTGAAGCTCCTGCCTTTTCTTCTTCGGTCATAACATTTTTTATGATAAGCAGGAAAAGTGCCGAGCCGAGACCATTGGCAATAATCATTGGGAGGCCGATAATTTCAACTAAGGTAAGGGCTTTATCAAATGGCCGTGCAATCAATAGAATTATAAGCATCTGTATACTTTCTGCCAAGGCACCTATAAAAAAGGCAGTGGATAGCTTGACATGCTTATTTTTAAAGTGAAAAAATCCAGCAAGGATGCCAGAAATAATCGTGGCTGATCCACAGGCAATTCCAGTAAATCCTCCTAAAGTAAAGCGGTGAATCCCTGCGATTAAACCAGCTCCAATGCCTACTTTATAGCCCCCAAGCAGTCCAGCGAGTACAACCCCGATTACTCTTGAATTAGCAAGCGCCTCATTTGAAGAGAGTTCGGTTGCCCAGCGGTTAAAACTTTGGGTATCGGTGTCTAAGGAAAGACCAGAATAGGTGCCAATAATGCCAAAAAATCCAAAAAATAAAATAGCTGTATATTGCTGTTGTCTATTTAATTTTTCACCATAGATCATATCCCTGAAAAACTGAAACCGCGTTAAGATAAATGCAATCGTTACGATAATTCCAAGTCGTTCAAGCATAGTCAGCAGCAGTTCGAACATGTGAATTCTCCTTTAGGAAGATACCGTTTATGTTAGATTCTATTTTACTAGAATGTAGAATATTTAGAAATATCTAAATTGAACACGAAATAAGAAAGGCAGAATGCAAGGTAAGCATTCTGCCTTTCTTATTTTTCAATCTCATAATATCTAAAAAGTAAATAAGTAATCCACTTACAATGAGGATGATTTCGAATATTCTCAAGCAGGCCTTTCGCAATCGCGGGGCTTAAAGTTGGTTCCAGCAGATGCTGCTTTAATAGAATTAAAGATTCTTTTTCGATTGGCTCATCTATTTCTTTTAGTACTTGTTCAATCA
The DNA here is from genome assembly GCF_900199725.1 of Cytobacillus massiliigabonensis. Classification (GTDB taxonomy): domain Bacteria; phylum Bacillota; class Bacilli; order Bacillales; family Cytobacillaceae; genus Cytobacillus; species Cytobacillus massiliigabonensis. The sequence goes on from NZ_LT904903.1 coordinate 205,227, forward strand.
TTTGTATGATCTGCTCGATTGTTATCTCTTCTTTTATTGGGTGCTTAAGCATCTGGAAATCTTCATGTGTAATAAATGGAACGGTTGTATGGCTTGCTAAAAGGTTCGTTTTTTCTACAAGTGATTGACAGAGTAACTCTCTATTCAATGGGGCATTATTAAATAAAAACAACCCGGAATAACTGTTCATTAGTCCTTTGATGCAATAAATTAAATCATATTTTGTACGCTCAACTTTTTCGCCGTATAATCGCTCAATCAATGACAAGATAATGCCCTCCATTAATCGGTCGTAATAATGAATTTTCACAATAAGCTCCTCATTGAACGATTGTGTTTGTTCTTTAATGAAGATTTTGGCGAAGTCGGAATGCTTATGAAAAGCATGGAATGTTGAGTAATAAAAGGTATATAAAAGCTCTTCATCATTTTTTGTGTTGTTGACCATATAGTCAATATCAGAAATAATCTCTTTCATAAAATGGTCAATTAAAGCGATGATCAGTTCGTCCTTTGACTTGAATGATAGGTAAAAAGCCCCTTTTGAAATGCCGCAATAATCTGTTATTTGTTGAATAGGAGTAGCTTCAATTCCTTGTTGAGCAAAGAGCTCCAGTGCTTTCTCCATAATTAATTGTTTTTTTATCATCTATATTAATCGCTCCTAGGCCTATTTGTTGACAAATGACTTATTAGTCATTATTATAAAAAAATGAGCTTGATAAGTCAATTAAGGGTAGGTGTAAAAGTGAAAGGCTTAGTTAATTTTGTTCTGAAGAATAAACTGGCAGTTTGGTTGCTTACAATAATTATTACCGTATCTGGTATTTATTCGGGTACCCAAATGAAAACGGAGACGATTCCAGATATTTCAATTCCGTATTTAATGGTCATGGGTGTGTATCCTGGAGCAACTCCTGAACAAGTAATGAATGATATATCGATGCCATTGGAAAAAGCGGTAGAAAACCTTGAAGATGTGAAGGCTGTTTATTCCAACTCATATTCAAACATGGCAAATATTCAGGTCGAATACGATTATGGAATCGATATGGATGAAGCAAAACGTGCATTAGAATCTGCTATTGATGCAGTGACTTTACCAGAAGATGCACAAAAGCCGACCATTACAGCAATTAGCATGAATATGATGCCAGTTGTGGCGTTGAGCGTTAGCAGTAAGAAAGAGGATATTGTTGAACTGACATCAACAGTTGAGGAAATTTTACTTCCGAAAATCGAAAAAATCGATGGAGTTGCCTCTGCTACGATTACTGGTCAGCATATAGAAGAGGTTCAGCTAACTTATAATGAAGAAAAAATGGCTGAGCTTGGTTTAACGGAAGATAAAGTAAAAGAAATGATTCAAGCAAGTGACTTGGCCGTTTCATTAGGGCTTTACGAATTTGAAGAAGGTGAACAGGCTGTAGCAATTGATGGAAAGTTCATGACAGCGGATGAATTAAAGGAAATGCTTATTCCTGTAACACCATCTGCAACCCAGCCTTCTCCTTTTGTGAAGCTAAGCGATATTGCTACTATTGAAGTAGTAGGTAAAGTACAATCTGTTTCACGTACGAACGGTGAAAATGCGATTGCGATTCAAATTGTTAAAGGACAGCAAGCAAACACTGTTGATGTTGTTAACAGTGTGAAGGATTTAATTAAGGATGAAGAGAAAAAGATCGATGGCCTTGTGGTTGATGTCTCGCTTGACCAAGGGAAGCCGATTGAAGATTCCGTTTCAACGATGGTTGAAAAAGCATTATTTGGCGGATTAATCGCTGTATTAATTATCCTCCTATTCTTGCGTGACTTTAAATCTACTATTATTTCGATTATTTCCATTCCAGTATCCATTTTTATGGCTTTATTGCTATTGAATTGGCTGGATATTACGCTAAATATCATGACGCTTGGAGCGATTACTGTGGCGATCGGCCGTGTAATTGATGACTCCATCGTAGTAGTAGAAAATATTTATCGCCGTTTGCATTTAAAAGGGGAGAAATTAACAGGTCGTGCACTTGTACGTGAAGCGACGATTGAAATGTTCAAACCCATTCTGTCATCCACACTAGTAACAGTTGCGGTATTTGCTCCGCTTATCTTCGTTGGCGGGATGGTCGGCGAACTGTTTATGCCATTCGCATTAACGATGACATTTGCGCTTGGAGCTTCGTTAATTGTGGCTATTACAGTTGTACCCGCGTTATCTCACTTCTTATTTAAGAAGAAGCTATATAGTGAAAAGACAGAAGGAAGTCATAAAGAGGCTGGTAAATTAGCTAAATCGTACAAAGGTATCTTAAATTGGACTTTGAACCATAAAGTGATAACGTCCATTATTTCCATTGTTTTATTAGCAGGCAGCTTAGCATTAACACCATTAATTGGCTTTAGCTTTATGGGCAGTGAAGAGGAAAAGGTAATGTACTTAACGTACACTCCAGAAACAGGAGAATTAAAAGAAGATACGTTAGCCAATGTCGCGGTTGTTGAGGAAGAGATGTTAAAACGAGGTGACATTGATATCGTTCAAGTTTCTGTAACTGAGAGCGGGGATGAGATGTCGGCAATGATGGGCGGCGGCGGAGGCGGCGCATTAATGTACCTCATCTTTGACCCTGAAATGGAAGATTTCCCAGAAGTGCGTGAGGAAATTGAAGACTATGTGTTTAATATCGGACAATCGGGCGAATGGAAGAGCCAGAACTTCTCATCCATGTCGATGTCAACAAATGAAGTGAGCTATACTTTCTACAGTGAGGATTTAGATAAACTAAACAGTGCTGTAAAAATGGTAGAAGATGTAATGAAAGAAACGGATGGATTGGAAGATGTTTCTTCAAGTGCAGAGGATGCTTATGTTGAATATACATTTAAAGTAGAACAGGATGAGCTGCTGCAGTACGGGTTAACAACTGGTCAAATTGTGATGATGTTGAACCCGAATAAAACACAAGATGTATTAACTACGGTTGAAAAAGACGGAGATACATTAGAAGTCATCGTTCAGCAAGAACAAACAGAACAGCCAAAATCAGTCGATGATATTTTAGCAACAGAAGTACCAACAGCACTTGGCACGACGATGCCGCTTTCTAAACTTGTAACAGTTGAGAAGGGGACAACGTTAAATACCCTTGCGCGCAGTAAAGGGGAATACTATGCAAGTGTTTCTGGAACAATCATTGGTGACGATATTTCCAAAGCAACATCTAAAGTAGATAAAGCAATAAATAAATTAGATTTACCTAAAGGTGTAACAGTTGGTGTTGCCGGAGTGCAAGCAGACATGACTGAAACATTTACACAACTTGGTGTAGCGATGATTGCGGCAGTCGCAATTGTATACTTCATCCTTGTTGTTACATTTGGTGAAGGTGTCGCTCCATTCTCGATTCTATTCTCATTGCCATTTGCGGTTATTGGTTCATTTGTTGGTTTATTAATCGCGGGTGAAACGATCTCTGTATCTGTCATGATGGGTCTACTAATGTTAATAGGTATTGTCGTAACAAATGCGATCGTACTTGTAGACCGAATTATTCACATGGAACGTGATGGATTGACTATGCGTGAAGCAATCCTAGAAGCGGGTGCAACACGTCTGCGTCCAATCCTAATGACTGCAATTGCAACAATCGGTGCTTTAATTCCATTAGCACTTGGTTCTGGCGGCGGCGGACTCATCTCAAAAGGCCTTGGTATTACAGTTATCGGCGGATTAACAAGTTCAACACTATTAACATTAATCGTTGTACCAATCGTCTATGAAGTGTTATCAAAGCTATTTAAGAAGAACCGTAAAGACATTCAGGAAAACTAGTTCCCATCGAACCAAAAACCTGCAAGGCGAAAATAGCCTTGCAGGTTTTTTTATTAACAGTGGGTTAATATATCGTAAATATTCGGAATTTTTAGTAATAATATTTTACAGATTTATCTTCTATGAGTTATATTATGAATGAAAGAATACTAAAATGAGGTGAGTCAAATGGGATTGCAAGCAAGGCAACTATATCTAAATTTGCCGGTGAAAGATCTAAATAAATCTGTTGAATTTTTTTCGAAAATTGGATTTGAATTTAATGCTCAATTTACCGATGAAAATGCAACCTGCATGGTAATCAACGAGAATACATTTGTGATGTTATTGGTAGAAGACTTCTTTAAGACCTTCACGAAAAAGAACCTTTCGGATGCGGAAAAAAGTACAGAAGTAATCGTAGCGATATCAGCTGACAGCAGAGAACAAGTAGATGAGATTGTAAACAAGGCATTAGATGCCGGCGGAAAGCATTCGAATGATCCAACTGACCATGGATTTATGTATGGATGGAGCTTCCAGGATCTTGATGGCCATCTATGGGAGGTTTCCTATATGGATGAAAGTGCGTTTGGCCAAGAGGGTTAATTTAAATATTTTAGGAAAATACAGAATCCGCGTTGAACTATTTTTTCAATGCGGATTTGGCTTGTAATTAAATAAAGTAGATAAGGTTGGCACTCGAACAAGAGGCATAAAAGAGGAACGGGTCGCCAATAAGGGTCATTGGCGACCGAACAATTGAGAAAAAAGAGTTGGCAGTATCTAATAAGGGTCATTGGCGACCGAACAATCGAGAAAAAAGAGTTGGCAGTATCTAATAAGGGTCATTAACGACCGGATAAGGAAAGAAAAAAGGAACTGGGTAGCCAATAGAGGTTATTAGCTACCGTATAACCGAAAAAGTAGATATAAGAGTATCCAATACAAATTATTTCCAATTAAACTCTTGAAGTTCTCGAAAATGGGTTTACTTATAGTAAGTCCATTGACCATAACCCGTAGCCTGGTAATTTTGCCTTAATATTCTTCCAATCATCTTTTTAGACTGTACTAGTTGACACCAATCATAAACCTCGTTAGTCGTAACCTTTTTATCTGGAAAAAGTAATTTGAATTCCTCGACACTGCGAATGATGGCCTCTTGTATATTTTCCTTATGCCCGCATTGATCACAGAGTGCTATTCTTTCGCCAACAGACAGAAGGAATGATTGGCAAGCTGCACAAGTTATCCCTTTCCGCATCTGGTCATAATGATAAGTGGGTAGCCGGGTGTAAGGTGATTCTGAGATATGAGCCTGTATTAATAGGTCGGCTAGTTTGCGGTGCAAGCTATTGAGGTTGGATGGTTTCATATTTAAGTTTTTTATAAAGTAATTTAATTGTGGTGGGAAGATCATTTTCTCATCTTGGGGTGCGTTGTATAAGAAGAATTCGGGGTTAACAAAGGCAAGGTAACCTTTTATAGAAAAATTGAATCCGTGCTTTTGAAGAAATTGGCGAAGCAGTGTTTCAATGCGATTCAATTGATGCAGTGGATTCGTAATTTCTTTTCCAGTAGAACAAATATAAAAATTCTTATCTTGGTAATAGTAATTGCCTTCATAATTTTTTACTTCGAAGGGGATGATCGCATCTTGCGTAATGAGTAAAGAATCAATTTGAAAGGTAGTTTTGTTGCTTTCAATAAGAAGGTCATTCAATATAAGAAATTTACTATTAAGATTGGAAATTAATGAGTCAAATTTCATTTCTCCTTCAAGGCCTTTCTTAAGGTTTAAGTGATGCTGTTGTTCACTTCCCGTTAACTTCATTCTGGCATGTAATAATTTTAACATGACTAATTCCATCGATTCATTTCTATTTTTTATAAGCATATTTCACTTCCTTTCCATCCTGTTATGTTCATTCTATAATAAGTAGAACGAGAATTTTATGGAAAATCCATGAAATTTATTAGCATTTATTAATTAAGTATTGGATAACTTTAGTATAGAATATAGATTGATATTGAAAAATAGGGAGGCTGCTAAAATGAGTGAGTTATTATTTAAAAATATGGAATTAACACGGGGTTTCTTTTTAAAAACTATTGCTGGCTTAAATGAAGAGATTGTAGATGTTCAGCCTGAAGGCTTTAACAATACAATTAAATGGCATATTGGCCATGTGCTAACTTCAGCAGAGCAATTTATGTTTGGATATCCTCACAAATCAGCAAGTATCCCTGCGAATTACTTGGAGCTGTTTGCAACTGGTACAAAACCTTCAGATTGGCAGGGGGAGGTTCCTTCAGTTTCTGAACTTACAGCACAGTTAAAAGATCAATTACTGCGCATGAAAGAGATTCCAGCAGAACGTTTTAGTGAAAAATTGTCCACACCTTTTTTGGGTCAGGAAACGTTCGGTGAGATTAGTAATTTTTCATTATTTCACGAATCCATTCATTTTGGTCAAATTCAAGCGATGAAACGTGTAATAGAAGCAGCACAAGCAAAATAAAATACATGTAAATAGAAAGGGAGGGCTGTATCGCGCTCTCTTTCTATTTATTTTTTGTGCAATCGATTGCATTATTATTGTTTAAATATTAAAATAATTCCATCGAAATACTGTAGGTGGTGGAAAGAGTTGTCCCAGTCAATAGATCCGTGGTGGAAACGCAATGTAGTGTATCAAATTTATCCGAGAAGCTTTAAGGATTCAAATGGAGATGGAATTGGTGACTTGCAGGGAATTATTTCAAAATTAGATTATTTGCAAAAGCTAGGAATAGATGTTATTTGGCTGAGTCCAATCTATGATTCTCCAAATGATGACAATGGCTATGATATTCGGAATTACCGGAAAATCATGAAAGAATTTGGCACAATGGCTGATTTTGAACAATTAGTTAAAGAAGCAAAACAGCGAAGCATTCGAATTGTAATGGATCTCGTTGTGAATCACACATCTGATGAACATGCTTGGTTTGTTGAATCACGTTCATCTATAAATTCAAAATATCGGGATTATTACATATGGCGTACAGGGAATGAACACAATCCTCCGAACAATTGGGGTTCTGTTTTTTCTGGGTCTGCTTGGGAAAAAGATGAAAATACGAATGCGTATTATTTGCATTTATTCTCAAAAAAACAGCCCGATTTGAACTGGGAGCATGCACCTCTAAGAAATGAAATTTATGACATTATGACCTATTGGCTGGAAAAGGGAATTGGCGGATTTCGCATGGACGTGATCAACTTTATTTCGAAAGATTTGCAATTACCTAATGGAGCAATTCCTCCTAATCAAAAGTATGGAGATGGAAGCCCATTTTATATGAATGGACCAAGGATTCACACGTATTTACGAGAAATGAATGAAAGGGTATTACGCCATTATGATGTATTAACAGTAGGAGAAATGCCTGGAGCAACGACTGAGGATGCGCAAATCTATACAAGTCCGGAGAATCAGGAAGTGAATATGGTATTCACTTTTGAACATATGAATCTCGACAGTGGTCCTTTTGAAAAATGGGATGTTCGGCCATTAAAGTTAAAAGAATTAAAGCGAAACTTTAAGAAATGGCAGAATAAGCTGCATCATGTTGGATGGAATAGTCTGTATTGGAATAATCATGATCAGCCGCGAATTGTCTCAAGGTTTGGGGATGACCAGGTGTATCGGGAGGAATCAGCGAAAATGCTGGCCATTTGTCTGCATATGCTCCAAGGGACTCCATATATTTATCAAGGAGAAGAGCTAGGCATGACAAATGTGCAGTTTGATGCGATTGATGATTATCGGGATATTGAAACGCACAATATGTATAAAGAGAAACGGGAACTGGGAATCTCTCATGAAAAAATCATGGCAAGTATTTATGCGAAAGGGCGGGATAATGCACGTACTCCTATGCAATGGACTGCAGAAGGAGGATTTACAGATGGGGTTCCTTGGATCCGGATGAATCCGAATACAGTTAGAATAAATTCTGAGGAAGCCATTGCAGATCGATCCTCTATTTTTTATACGTACCAAAAACTGATTCATTTGAGAAAAGAGCATGACATCATTTCTAATGGAAGTTTTCAATTGTTATTGCCAGACCATCCATATTTATTTGTTTTTAAAAGGCAAACAAAGGAGGAAGAATGGCTCGTTGCAGCCAATTTCTCTAAACAGATGGAGCAGTTAACCTGTGAGGAATGTAATGTCCCAAATTGGAAAGGGAATCTTATCATAGCTAACTATGATACTCTTAAATTAGAAAAAGAAATAATAAACCTTCGCCCTTATGAGGCGTTTGTGCTTGCTTATGAAAGGAGGCAGTAAGATGGGAAAAATAGCTGGTATTGATATTGGAGGAACAAAAATCCGTTTTGGTATTGTAAATGAGTTAGGCGAAGTATTGGCAGATTGGACGATTCCTACAAAGATTCCTCTATATCCGTATTTAGAAGAACAGATTCTTAGGATAAAAAAGGATTTTCCAGATCTTTCAGGAATAGGTATTGGTACAAGAGGAATGGTGGATGCAGAGACAGGTATCATCACTTTTGAAAAGGAACTGGAAGGATGGCAGGGTACTGCGGTTAAATCCCAGTTGGAAGTCGCAACGGGTCTGAGGGTTGAAGTCAATAATGATGCGAACTGTGCAGCTCTTGCGGAAGTTCATTTAGGAGCAGCAAAAGGTTTTCGAAGGGCTGCATGTTTGACGGTTGGAACAGGACTCGGAGGCGGATTCATTTTCGATGGGCGGATAATGAATGGGGCCAACGGAGGTGCCGGAGAAGTCGGCCATATGATCTTATATCCAAATGGGCTGCTTTGCGGATGCGGCAGAAAAGGCTGCAGTGAACAATATGTGTCTGGCACGGCATTGAGAAGGCTCATTCGCGAGGAGAATGTAATCGATCCCGAAACAGGTGAACTTGCAATGCCGCAAAATCTTTTCCGGTTAGCAGTGGATGGGGTAGCAAGTGCCATCTCGGTTCGCGAACACTTTCTTTCTGATTTTGCTATTGTTATTTCCAGCCTTCAGGCAGTATTGGACATGGACTGTGTCGTAATCGGCGGAGGGGTATCAGATTCGGCGGATGATTGGTGGGATCTCCTGCTTGAGAAAGTAGAACCATTAAAGCTTAAACCATTCGAGATGAGGCGGGCTGTTTTTGGCAATGAGGCAGGAATGCTTGGTGCAGCAATGCTTATTATCGATTAATTTAAATAGAAGGATCGAAAAGTGAATACAAGAAATACTGTGCAAACAAGGGAGCGAATTTATTTCAGCGTACAGAAAGAATTTATAAAAAAACAGAATTTTTTATAAATTAGTTGTAGTAGCCCAGACGATGTGATAGGATAAATTTAAATCTACATTGCGCAAACGCTTTCATTAGCTTTGCTCTTCTTTTTGTCCATTTGCGCAAACGTTTTCACAAAATAATAAATTTTGGGGGAGAGAAAAATGAAAAGGAAATGCCGAGCAGGAATATTGGCGGCTTCAATCGGTTTAGCTGGGTTTTTAACAGGCTGCAGTTCAGACGAGGCAGGCAAATCGGATAATAATTCGAAAAATGAACAAGTAGCATTAGATATTTTTCAATTTAAAGTAGAATTTAAAGACCAATTCGAGGCAGTTGCAAAAGCGTACGAAGAAGAAAATGAGAATGTGAAAATTAATATTACGACTGTTGGCGGAGGAGAAGATTATGGTGCAGCACTTCGTTCGAAGTTTGCTTCCGGCAATGAGCCAGCTATATATAATATTGGAGGACCGCAGGATGTAGAAGATTGGAAGGATAAATTAGCAGACTTATCCGATTCAGCAGCAGCTGATGCGGCACTAGATGGGACGCTTGATGGGGTCACAGTAGATGGGAAAGTGCTAGGACTTCCGTATAATCAGGAAGGCTACGGATTTATATATAACAAAAATATATTCGAAAAAGCTGGAATCGATCCTTCGACGATTGTTGACTTTGCTTCTTTAGAGGCAGCGGTTAAAAAACTGGACAGCCAAAAAGGCGAATTAGGTCTTGAAGCAGTATTTGCTCTGCCAGGGAAAGAAACGTGGGTAACTGGATTGCATTTATCGAATACGTTTATTGCTCCAGAGTTCGATAGCAATGTATTAAAAGCTTTTGAGTCAAAAAATATTGAATTTCAATATGGGGATGCGTTCCAAAAGGTCCTCGATCTGCAGAATGACTTTTCAGTGCAGCCGACAGTTAGCCTTGATTATTCAAAACAAGTAGAAGAGTTATTCTCGTTACAAAAAGTGGCGATTATTCAACAAGGAAACTGGGTGTATGGTTCCATTGCAGGGATTGATGAGGAATTTGCTAACAAAGGAATTGGGTTATTACCGATTCCAGTGGAAGGGTTCAAAGGAGATCATATTCCAGTAGGGATTCCAATGTACTGGGGAGTAAACAGCAATGCAGACGAAGCTGTTGTTAAAGAGGCGAAGAAATTCTTGGATTGGCTTTACACTTCAGATAAAGGAAAAGAAACAGTGTTAAATGATTTCAAATTTATACCTGCGTATAACGGCTATGATTCTTCGAAAATATCAGATCCTCTTTCAAAAGCTGTTTATGAATATGCGGAGAAGGGCAAAACGATTGGCTGGACATTCATGGGATATCCAACTGGTTGGGGACAGGATGAATTAGGCGTTGAGATTCAGAAATACTTAAGTGATGAAGCGAGCTGGGAAGACGTGATCGATGCTACGAAAAAGGCATGGGAGTCTTCTCGCCAGTAAGCATACATCTAATTAGAAACAAAGTAGCATTCGTGCTACTTTGTTTTGCGAAATAGAATCTTTCATTAAGAAGAGGTGAACAAATGCGTAAACGAGATCTATCCTATTGGCTATTTTTAATGCCGGTGCTAGCTGCGCTGCTGCTAGTTGTCATCGCCCCTTTATTGCTTGGGATCTATTATTCATTCACAGACTGGAATGGCATTCAGACGAAGGGATTCGTAGGTTTTGATAATTATATCGCATTGTTCCAAGACGAGCGTTTCATGGATTCACTTTGGTTCACGGTAAAGTTTTCAATCGTTTCTGTGATTCTAATTAATCTAATAGGTTTATCACTTGCTTTAATTGTTACAGCAAAATTAAAAACAAATAAAGCATTGAGGACCATTTTCTTTATGCCAAATTTAATTGGCGGACTAATTCTAGGATTTATCTGGCAGTTTATTTTTACTAAAGCATTTGCAGGCTTTGGTTCCATTGTGGGAATGGAGAGCTTACAAGGCTGGCTTTCAACGCCAGGAACTGGGTTCTGGGGACTTGTTATATTGATGAGCTGGCAAATGTCCGGGTATATTATGGTGATTTATATTGCTTATTTAGAGGGTGTTTCAAAAGAGTTAATTGAAGCAGCCGAAATCGATGGTGCGAATGCTTTCCAGCGTTTCCGCCATGTTGTGTTTCCGTTAGTTGCTCCAGCGTTTACGGTAAGTATGTTTTTGACCTTGTCGAATACATTTAAGCTGTATGATCAAAACCTCTCTTTAACAGGTGGGGGCCCATATAATTCAACACAAATGGTAGCGATGGAGATTTTTAATACAGCTTTCGGCCGTTATGATATGGCCTACGCACAGGCGAAAGCGGTTATCTTTTTCTTAATTGTTGCAGTTATTGCTTTACTGCAAGTCTATCTTTCTAAGAAACGTGAGGTGGAAATGTAGTGCGGAAAAAGCATTTAGTTCCCCTAGAGGCAGCTGGGATATTTTTAGCGCTTATTTGGCTGGCGCCCTTCTATTTAATGATCGTAAACTCGCTGAAAACTAAACGGGAAATTTTTGAGGATACATTGAAGCCGCCTAGTACTGTTACATTTGAAAACTATGTGCAGGCATTTTCGGAATTGGATTTTTTAAGAACCTTCTCCAATTCAGTTTTGATTACCGTGCTTAGCGTAGCCATTATCGTTATTTTTTCATCGATGGCAGCATATGCCCTTTCACGTGTAAAGAGCCGTCTAAGTACAATTATCTTCTTTGTATTTGTGGCTGCCATGCTCATCCCGTTCCAATCTGTCATGATTCCGCTCGTGACAATCTTTGGGAAGTTTGAAATGCTTAATCGGGGCGGATTGATATTTATGTATCTGGGTTTTGGTGCAAGTTTATCGATCTTTTTGTATCATGGCGCTCTATCTTCCATTCCTAAATCATTAGATGAGGCTGCTACCATTGATGGAGCGAATAAATTTCAAGTATTTTGGTACATTATTTTCCCAATGCTAAAGCCGATAACAGTGACTGTTGCCATTTTGAATACGATTTGGATATGGAATGATTACTTGCTTCCATCGCTTGTTATTAACCAGAAAGGGATGGAGACCATTCCGTTAAAGATGTTCTTTTTTTTTGGAGAGTATACAAAGCAGTGGCATCTAGCATTGGCTGGGTTAACATTGGCGATCATTCCGGTCATTATCCTGTATTTCTTTGCTCAAAAAGAAATAATAAAAGGTGTGTCAGAGGGAGCCGTAAAGTAAAATGTAAAAAAAGGAGGGTGTTCGAATGACTGTGACAATCATTGATGTAGCGAGAGAAGCCAATGTTTCCCCGTCTACCGTTTCCCGTGTCATTGCAGATAGTCCAAGAATTAGTGAACAAACAAAGCGTAAAGTAAGAGAGGTCATGGAGCGTTTAGCGTATCATCCAAACTTTCAAGCGAGAAACTTAGCTGCAAAAAGCACGAAAACAATTGGCGTGATCATGGCGCACTCTACTTCACTGGCATTCCAAAATCCTTTTTTTCCTGAAGTCATTCGTGGGATTTGCACAAGTGCTCATTCAAGCCAATATGGAATTTATTTATCTACAGGCGGTACAGAGGAAGAGATTTATCAAGAAGTTGTATCAATGGTGCAAGGAAGAAAGGTTGATGGAATTATTCTGCTTTACTCTCGTGTGAATGATCGGACAATGAACTATTTAAAGCGTTCAGGCTTTCCGTTTACAATGGTAGGCCGACCGTATCAATACGAGGATGAGATTACATATATAGATAATGATAATAAAAAAATAGCACATGAGGTCGTTGATTATCTTTTTAGCTTAGGGCACGAAAAGATTGCCTTCATTGGGGGGAATCTCGACTATGTCGTTTCATCTGACCGTTTGGAAGGATACCGTCAAGCTCTAATAGAGGCTGGTCTTTCTTACTCAGATGCCTATTTTATCCATGATGATGTATTTAAATCACAAGGAAAAGGCTCAGTTCATGAATTGATGAAGCAAGATGCTCCACCGACTGCCATCGTTGCACATGATGATTTAGTTGCATATGAGATCATACGTTATTTAGAAGAGCTTTCCATTCAAGTTCCTAAGGATGTCTCAATCGTGAGCTTTAATAACCACGCACTGTCAGCTTATGTGAAGCCACCTTTAACATCTGTTGACATTTCTATTTTTGAACTAGGCTTTGAAGCAGCAAACTTTTTATTAGAAATGGTTAGTAATCCAGAGGTGACAGTAAAATCCCATTTTGTGTCAACTACTTTAATTGAAAGAGAATCTTGTAAAAGAATGAACGGATTGGTTGAATAAACAACAGACAGATAAGAGGGATAATTATGAAGAGAATTTGGTGGAAGGAAGTAGTTGCTTATCAGGTGTATCCACGAAGCTTTCAAGATTCGAATGATGATGGAATTGGAGATTTGCAAGGACTTCTCTCTAGATTAGATTACATTCAGGATTTAGGGATCGATGTCATTTGGATCTGCCCCATGTATCAGTCACCGAATGATGATAATGGATACGATATTAGTAATTATCAAGAAATCATGGGAGAATTCGGCACGATGGCTGATTTTGATCAGCTCCTTAAAGAAGTACATCAGCGCGGTATGAAGATAATAATTGATTTAGTCATTAATCATACGAGTGATGAACATCCTTGGTTTATTGAATCCAGGTCTTCAAGAAGTTCAGAGAAGCGTGACTGGTATATTTGGAGAGATGGGATCGGCGGGAAAGAGCCGAATAACTGGGGAAGTATTTTTAATGGATCTGCTTGGGAACTTGATCAAGAGACGGAGCAATACTACTTACACTTATTTTCGAAGAAGCAGCCTGACTTGAATTGGGAGAATAAGAATGTAAGAGATGCTTTATATGAAATGATCAAATGGTGGTTAGATAAAGGGATTGATGGATTCCGAGTAGATGCAATCAGTCATATTAAAAAAGACACAACATTTGCTGATATGCCAAATCCAGATCAGCTTTCTTATGTTCCTGCATGGGAAAAGTATATGAACGTTCCTGGCATCATGAATTTCCTTGAAGAATTAAAACAAGAAACTTTTGCAAAATATGACATTATGACTGTAGGAGAAGCAAATGGTGTTGGAACTCAGGATATACATGACTGGGTGGATTGGACAGATGGAAAATTCAATTTGATTTTTCAATTTGAACATCTGAGTTTATGGGATCCAGAAACAAAGAAAAAGCTCAACATTCAAGAGTTAAAACGTGTTTTAACAAGGTGGCAGAAAGCGTTAGAAGGAAGCGGATGGAATGCGCTATTTATAGAAAATCATGATCAGGCACGCTGTGTCTCAACTTGGGGAAATGATGGTGAATACTGGAGGGAAAGTGCGACGTCACTTGCAACGATGTACTTTTTTATGCAAGGAACGCCTTTTATTTATCAGGGACAGGAATTGGGCATGACCAATGTAAACTACCGGACCATTGAGGAGTACAATGATGTTGCTACAAGAAATTTATATTCATACCGAATAGAACAAGGAGAATCCTCTGACCAGGTAATGGACGTCATCAGGAAAACAAGCCGAGATAATTCACGTACACCGATGCAATGGTCTGCTGAAGAAAATGCCAGCTTTACAAAAGGAATCCCATGGCTCAAAGTAAATCCGAACTATACTAAAATTAATGTAAATACCCAGAAAAAAGACCCGCACTCTATATTGAATTATTATAAAAAGATGATTCACTTACGTAAATCCAATGAGGTATTTGTGTATGGTGCATATGATTTAGTGTTAGAGGAGCATCCATCGCTTTACGCATATACTCGTACATTAGGTCAAGAGAAGGTGCTTGTTTTGTGTAATCTATCGGAAAAGCAGGTGTCTGTTGATCCGGTGGAGGGTATTACCTATAAGTGGCCAAATCTAATACTGGCAAATCTTGAAGTAGAGGATCATACCGAGACTGCTACTATTAAGCTTGCCCCATTTGAGGCGAGAATTTATAAAGTGTAAAGGAATAATAAAAGAACATTTTTCGCCCCGTCCTAAAATATAGAACGGGGTATTCAATTTCTACTATGATAATTTTTAACTCCAGCTACTATATATTAAAAAAAGGGACCATGAAAAGGTCCCCATCTATAGCAGTTATGAAAAGACACCTCAATTAGTAACTTTTTCTTTCGCTAAAATGTCCATTGGTGAAACAAAGTCATAGCCGAGATCTTTTGCCACAGCCTCGTATGTGACTTCTCCATTGATTGTGTTTAGTCCTGCTGCAAGAGCAGGGTTTTCGGTCAATGCTTTCTTTACACCTTTATTAGCAATTTGCAATGCATAGGGCACTGTCGCATTTGTAAGGGCAATAGTTGATGTTTGCGGAACAGCTCCTGGCATGTTTGCCACCGCATAATGGATAACACCATGCTTCGTATAAGTGGGGTTATCATGAGTAGTGACTCTGTCAGCAGTCTCGATAATGCCGCCTTGATCAACAGCGACATCAACAACGACAGATCCAGCTTCCATTGATTTAATCATTTCTTCTGTCACAAGTCTCGGTGCTTTTGAGCCTGGGATGAGGACAGCCCCAATCACTAAATCGGATTTAGCAACCGCCTCAGCTATGTTAAATGGATTAGACATTAGTGTTTGGATTTGGTTGCCGAAAATATCATCAATTTGGCGTAAGCGCTCTGGACTTAAATCGATGATCGTTACATCAGCACCTAGACCCATTGCAATCTTTGCAGCATTTGTTCCTACAACTCCACCGCCGATGACTGTTACTTTGCCACGCTTAACGCCAGGTACACCTGCAAGAAGAATTCCCTTCCCGCCTTTTGTTTTCTCTAGAAGCTGGGCACCAATTTGAGCAGACATTCTTCCGGCTACTTCACTCATTGGAGTAAGCAGCGGCAGCGTTCTGCCTATTTGAACGGTTTCATATGCAATAGCTGTTACTTCTTTTTCTACTAATGCTTTTGTAAGTTCTGGTTCCGCGGCTAAATGCAGGTAAGTAAATAAGATAAGACCTTTCCGGAAATATTTATATTCACTTGAGATTGGTTCTTTTACCTTCATAATCATTTCTGCATCTGCCCAAACTTTTGTTACATCAGCTTCAATTAATGCACCAACCTCTTGGTAGGATTGATCTCCAAATCCACTTCCAAGCCCTGCATTGGTTTCAATAATTACTGTGTGTCCAGCTTTAATAAGGCTCATAGCACCAGCTGGGGTTAGTGCTACACGATTTTCATTATTTTTAATTTCCTTTGGTACTCCAATAATCATTTGAATAGCCTCCATAAAATTAATTATTATTAAAGATTACTAGCTTTAGCTCTGTCATTTCTTGGATTGCGTATTTAATCCCTTCGCGACCCACGCCGCTTTCTTTTACACCGCCATAAGGCATATGATCAACACGGAAGGTTGGTATATCATTGATTAGGACTCCGCCAACATGCAAGTTCTTTGATGCTTGCATGGCCGTATGAATATTGTCTGTATAAATTCCAGCCTGCAGCCCATAACGAGAATCATTAACATAATCAATTGCTTCCTCGACAGAGTCAACTTTGTTTATTAATACGATTGGAGCAAAAACCTCCTGGCATGATACCTTTGATGCAGGATCCACTCCTAATAAAACGGTAGGGAGGAGAACATTGCCTTCACTGATCCCGCCTGCAGCTACGGTTGCCCCATTTTGTTTAGCTTCAGAAATCCAGTCAAGTGTTCTTTCCACTTCTTTAGGATGAATTAATGCAGAAACATCTGTGTCAGGATTTAAAGGATCACCGATCTTTAAGTGTTGTGTTGCCTTAACAAATTTTTCAACGAAGGTGACATAGCTATCCTTATGGACATAAATTCTTTGAAGGGAAATACAAACTTGGCCCTGAAAACTAAAGGCACCCTCAACACAGCGCTGAATGATTTTGTCGATATTAATATTTTTATCAACAATAAGTGCAGCATTGGATCCTAACTCAAGAGTCACATGTTTTAGTCCGGCTTTATTTCGAATGCCAATTCCTACTTCAGGGCTGCCTGTAAAGGTAATTTTCTTCACTCGATCATCTGAAATTAACTTTTCGCCAACGACTGTACCGCTTCCTGTTACTACATTAAAAGCACCTGACGGCAACCCGGCTTTCTGTAAAAGATCAGCAAGAAAATAGGCGGAAAGGGGTGTCTGGCTTGCAGGCTTTAATACAACTGTGTTTCCAGCAGCTATGGCAGGACCAACTTTATGGGCAACAAGATTCATTGGAAAGTTAAAAGGCGTAATAGCTCCAATAACTCCAAGCGGTTCTTTAACAGTGTAAGCAAATCTCCCTTCACCGCCAGGAGCTGCATCCAGTGGAATCGTTTCCCCGCTTATTCTCTTAGCTTCCTCAGCAGCAAATTTATAAGTCTGGATCGTTCTGGACACTTCTCCTTTAGCGGTTTTTAGTGGTTTGGCTGCTTCTAAGGCAAGAATTTCAGCAGCTTGATCAAAGTGTGCTTCAAATAGATTAGCAAGGTTTTCAAGGATTTTGGCCCGCTGGTGGCTTGGCATTTCAGCCATACTCGTTCTTGCCTTGTATGCTGCATCTATAGCTGAATCGACTTCCTCAACCGCAGCACTTGGGATTTCTGCAATCAGTTCTCTGCTATATGGAGAGAATAGGGGGATATAATGCTTTGCTTCTACCCACTCTCCATTGATAAACAAATGATGTTTTTTCATTAGAATATAACCTCCAAATTTTTGAACCGGCCAATTTTCTTAATAAGAGATAGATGTTTATAAAGTTGTCCCGATTGTATAGATTGCACGGTCAATAATTTCTACTAAACGATCAATCTCCTGCTTATTAATTGAAAGCGGAGGAGCAAATACAAGTATATCCATCCCATCGAATACGACAGATCGGCAAATGAGTCCTTGCTTTGCTGCCTCATTTACAATCAGTGGGGCTACAGGCCCTGTTGTTAGTTGCTGGCTATTAAGCTCAATAGCTCCCATTAGCCCTAATGCCCTAACATTTCTGACAATCTCTCTCTCTCCTTCGATCCATCTAAAGCCCTTAAGTAATTCCTCACCCATATTTTTAGCGTTTTCGATTAAGTTTTCATTTTCAATAATTTCAATATTTTTTAAGGCTACCGCACAAGCCATTGGATGACCGCTATAAGTATAGCCATGTAAGAGTGTTCCAGTGGATAATCGTTTAAAATCTTCATATATCTTTTCAGAAATGACAACTCCGCCAAGCTGTGCATACCCGCTAGTCACTCCTTTTGCAAAACACATTAAATCGGGTGCAACCCCGTAATGCTCAATTCCGAAGTATTTTCCTGTCCGGCCAAAACCGGTAATAACTTCATCAGTGATAAATAGAATATTGTACTGATCACAAATCGTTCTGACGTTTTTAAAGTAATCCTCAGGAGCGATATGAACTCCGCCAGCTCCTTGTACAGGCTCGGCGATAAAAGCTGCGATTGTATCAGGTCCTTCAGAAATAATTACGTCTTCTAGCGCTTTTGCCGACATGTTATCTGTATGATAGAAATCTGGTGCCAAGGAATTCGTGAAATCTCGGAAAGGCTTTAGACCTGTTGCGCTAGTTGCTCCCATTGCAACCCCATGATAGGATTTTATTCGAGAAATTATTTTCTTTTTCTCTGGCTGCCCTCTTAATATCCAATAATGCCTTGCTAACTTATAAGCTGTATCATTGGCTTCTGAACCTCCAGATGTAAAAAAGGTTGTATTTAAATCCCCAGGAGCGACTTCGGCTATTTTTGCAGCTAATCGAATGGCAGGTTCATTGCTAAATGTTGCGAAACATGAGCTAAAGGCTAACTTATTCATTTGTTCCATGGCTGCAAGACCCAGCTCTTTTCTCCCATGTCCAATATTTACATTCCAAAGAGAGGACATGCCATCAATCACTTTTTTTCCATGAATATCTTCGAGATATACACCATTTCCTTTTGAAAAAATATAGGCTGGACCATGTTCTTGCTGTTGCTGAATAGGGGAGGTCGGATGCAAAAAGTGCCTTTTGTCCAGTTCCACTAAATCTTGATAAGTACGTTCATTAGCGATCATTATGATTCTCTCCTCATACAAAAAATTTAATTTACAGAAACTTTGTTTCATATGAAACCTATTTTGAAAAATAAAGAATCTTTTCTTCCCTCTATGTATTTACAATGCAAGGATTGTGCCAAATATTATTGTTAAGTCGTTTTTTCGGAGGATTACAAAAAAAGAGCTGAATGATTTAAAATTCAGCTCGACGATTGATATAGAAGATATGAAAATGTTTAGTTCTATTTCGCCAGCACTTTTCTTATGGCCAAGGCTGCTGCTGAGTGATACAATGAATATTTCCTCCTCCGACTGAAACTTCACGTGTGTTAACAGTAACAATTTGGCGGTCTGGAAACAATTTTTGAAAAGCAGCAACAGCATGCTCATCCTGAGGATCATTAAATGTTGGCAAAATAACTCCGCCATTACATAAATAGCAATTAATATAAGTAGAGATAAAGGTTACATCTGATGAACGTGCGTAACTATGTCTAGAGTAATCAATTTCAAAACTTTCTGCTTCGCTCAATGTAATTTGCTTCGGCATTTGTATTTTGTGTATTTTTAGCTTTCTGCCTTTTGCATCTGTTGTATTTTTTAGTCTCTCGTAAGCATCCTGAAGTACTGCAAACTGCGGATGAGCCGGGTCATCTGTCCAGCCCAGGGCAATTTCACCAGGCTTAACAAAAAATAAAACCTCATCCACATGCCCATCTGTTTCATCTCCGAGCAGCCCATCCTTTAGCCAGATGATCTTATCTACATTTAGATATTCAATAAGTTTTTCTTCTATCGCTTCTTTTGTCAAATTTTTATTTCGGTTCTTATTTAAAACACACTGCTCAGTAGTGATTAGTGTGCCTTCACCATCCACGGTAATCGCTCCGCCTTCCAAAACAAAGTCCGTTGCATCATAGCGGTTAATATGCTCAATTTCCAATACTTTTCGTTTTACCTGAAGATCTAAATCCCACGGGAAATATAATCCCTCTTCAATTCCTCCCCAGGCATTAAATCCCCAGTCAATTCCGCGAACTTCACCTTGATCGTTTTTTACAAAGGTTGGACCAATATCGCGCATCCAAGCATCATTAGAGGAAATTTCAATTACCCGGATATGTTCGGGTAAAAGGGCACGAGCATTTTCGAATTGTTCCGGTCTTACACACATGGTAACAGGTTCAAATTGTGCAATCGCCTTGGCAACCTCAACATAAACTTTTTGAGCAGGCTTAGCACCAGCTCTCCAGGTATCCGTTCTAACTGGCCAAAGCATCCATGTCCCCTTATGCTTTTCAAATTCTCCAGGCATTCTAAAGCCGTCCTTTTTTGGTGTACCATTGATTGTTAATACCATGTTTATCCCCCTAAACTCAGTAATCATAGTAATAGTTGACAGAGCTTTTAAATGAAATAAGCAGCGAATGCTTTTAAAAACTCCCTCCTTAAAATGTATTTACTAAGTTTCTGTTGCAAGTTCCATGCCAAGTAAAACTAGAGATATAGACTCTCTATATACTTTTTTTGCGATGTCCAATTACTAAATCTAATAGTAAATTGAATTTTCGAATAACTGAACCGATTGCGAATCAGTCAATTTAAGCTAATAAATTATATTTTTGCAGTCTTCTTATAAATGAGGATTGTGTGATTCCAAGCGCTTTAGCCGCTTTTCTAGTAGATGTGTGCTCCTTTTTTGCTTCAATAATTAGCTTCTTCTCAATTTCCTCAATATAATCAGGCAGGCTTTGTCCATTTAGATTCATAGGAAATTCACTTTCATTTTGCACTTCCCTCAATACCTTTTCCGATAGGTCGCTTTTATCAATGATGTTTGACTTGGCGGTAACAACTAGACGTTCCACCATATTCTCTAATTCACGAATATTTCCTGGCCAGCTATAGTTTTGCAGATACTCAATTAGCTCTTTTCCTAAGACAGATGACTTTCGATACTTTGTTTTGAATAGTTCAAGGTAATGAAAAACCAGAGGAAGTATATCATCCTTCCTTTCTCTTAGTGCCGGGATCTGAATTGAAACAACGTTCAATCGATAGTATAAATCTTCTCTAAATCGCTTTTCTTGGACCATCTCTAGAAGGTTTTGGTGGGTAGCAGTAATAATTCGTATATCTACCTGTTTTAATTCAGTGGAGCCGATGGGGAAAAATGATTTTTCCTGCACTAATTGAAGAAGCTTTGGCTGCAGTGTTAATGGCAATTCTCCAATTTCGTCAAGAAATAAAGTGCCTCCATTTGCTTTTTCTACTAATCCAATTTTCCCGCTACTGTTTGCCCCCGTAAATGCTCCTTTTTTATAGCCAAATAATTCAGATTCCAGAAGAGTTTCTGGAATTGCCCCACAATTTATTTGAATAAAGGGTTTATCAGATCGATTGCTCTTTCGATGGATCTTTGAAGCAATCATACTTTTCCCGACACCAGTCTCTCCAGTTAAGAGGATGGTTACATCTAATGAAGCAATTCTTCCGATTAAATCTAAAATCTCTTCATGTCTTTTGCTATTGCCAATAATAACTTGGTTGTTTTTATTTTCCGATTCTTTGAGCTTCATTTCTTGAAGCTCATCCCAATACTTTTGGAGAAGTATTTCAGCCTTTTCAAGCTGAAGGGAGGACCTGACAGTATCCGTTATATCTTTCACATTGACGAGGACATACTGGGTGTTATCTTCTTTGATTTCAACAAAATAGCCAGTGGCTAAGTATTGCCGGCCTTTAGATGTTTGAACCTTTGTCACTGTTTCTTTTTTCTCTAGCACAATTTTCGTAATGGATGGAGTGAACAGGCCATCTTTTTCAAGGTCGGATACACTTCTGCCAATTACCTTGGAGCGCGGTGCTCCCATTTGCTTAGAGCTTGTGTCATTAATCCATAGAGCGATGCCATTATGGTCAGCAATAAAGATCCCATCTTTAAGATAATTAAACATTTGATGAAAATGTTTATCCTCAAAAAACTTTTTGCTCATACTAACGCCCCCAAAGCATGATCGTTTGAGTATTGATTCGTTTTTGGTTCGGATTGAGTCGAATATGATTCACAATAATTACTATATTATAAATTTTCAGATTAATAGTCAAATATCTTTAGAGTTTTTCAATGAATTGCACTTTGGCATAAAAATTGCATCAATATTGATTGAGGAGGTAAGTGAATGGAGATAACGAAACTTAGAGTTAACAGAAAGCGTTTACTTGATACTATTAATGTAAGCTCTTCCATAGGAACATTAGATAATGGGGGGTTAAATCGGCTAGCTTTAACAGAAGAAGATAAAGAGATGAGAAACATATTTGTTCAATGGCTGCAAGATGAGAAGTTAGAAGTTCGATATGATGACTTTGGAAATATATACGGAAGAAGAAAAGGGAAGTGGAATGATCGTCCAGCCGTAGCAGTCGGCTCACATTTAGATACACAGCCTTGCGGCGGACGCTTTGATGGAGTATTAGGTGTTTTAACTGCATTAGAAGTAATCCGTACACTTAACGAGAATAATATTGAGACTGATTATCCGATTGAAATTGTTAATTTTACAAATGAAGAAGGTGCCCGCTTTGAACCGCCGATGCTAGGCTCTGGTGGTGTTGTAGGAGAATTTACAAAAGACTTTATCTATAGTGCAAAGGATAATGAAGACATTTCATTTCAAGAGGCATTATTAAAAATTCAATACATGGGGGAAGAAAGGCACAGATTGAGAAATATAAAGAACTTTATCGAGCTCCATGTGGAACAAGGCCCCGTTCTTGAAAATAAGAACAAGTTAATTGGAATTGTTGAAGGAATTCAAGGAATAAGCTGGCTGAATGTAAAGGTAGTAGGAGAGACAAATCACGCTGGACCTACTCCGATGGAAAACCGCAAAGATGCACTTGCACCTTCCGCTAAAATGGTCACGAAAGTTTATGAAATAACAAATGAAATGGAAGGTTTAAAAACAACAGTAGGAAAACTTAATGTCAAACCGAATATTACGAATGTTATACCCGGTGAAGTTGAATTTATGATTGACGTTCGGCATGAGGATGATGAAGTTAGAGCGAGTGCAATTGATAGACTAAGAGAGCAGTTAAGTACCATTGCCGTAATGAATAATGTAGAGGTTACCATTTCAACGGACTGGCATTCAGATACCGTACTATTTTCCTCGAGTGTCATGGATGCTATTAATGAAGCGGCAGACTTGCTGGGATATTCAAAGACAAGATTATTTAGCGGCCCCGGACATGATGCAAAATATATAAGTAAAATAGCTGATACTGGGATGATTTTTTTACCTAGTATTAACGGGATAAGCCATAATGAAAAAGAATTGACTCTCGAGGATGATATTGAGAAGGGGGCAAATGTCCTTCTGTACACCATTCTAAAACTTGCAATGACCCAATAACTTCTAATTTAGTTAAACTGACTTTTATAAAAATATATTTACTGGGGGCATGATTGAAATGAATCAAAATCAAACAATTATTAATGAAAAGTACAAATCATTGGCAGTTGAACTTTCTGGATTAGACCGTAAACATCTTCTTCACCCATCCACAAATCCAAAATTACAGGCGCAAACTGGTCCCAAACTTATTTTTACAGGAGGAGAGGGAATTTATCTCCATGATATGAGCGGAAAAAAATATATTGATGGAGTTTCCATGCTTTGGAATGTCAATTTGGGGCATGGAAACAAAGAATTGGCAGAGGCTGCTTACGATCAGATGGTAAATGTGGCGTATGCTTCTGCATTTTATGGCTATGCAAATGAGCCCACTGTTCGCTTGGCTGAAAAAATTGCTTCATTAACACCGGGAGATTTAAATACAGTTTTCTTCACTTCCGGAGGATCAGAATCAAATGATACTGCATTTAAATTATCGAGGTTCTATTGGCAATTACAAGGATATACAGAGAAAAGAACGATTATTTCATTAAAGAGAGGGTATCACGGTGTAACAGTAGCTGCACAAAGGGCAACTGGCATAGAGGTTTACCGTGAATTCTCGGGATCAACTGACCCTGATATTGTAAATGCTAAAGCGCATCTGACAGAATGTGAGCTTGGTGACAAAAATCATCCAGAGTATGAGGGGTGTATTAGAAGCATCATTGAAAAGCTCGGCAAAGATAAGGTTGCGGCTGTTATTTTGGAACCAATTCAAGGTGCTGGCGGAGTTCATATTCCTCCCGATGGGTATCTTCAGGCGGTTAGAAAACTATGTGATGAGTTTGATATCCATCTTATTGCGGACGAGGTTATTTGTGGCTTTGGACGTACAGGCAAAATGTTCGGGGTAGATCATTGGGATGTAGTTCCTGACTTTATGTCCATTGCAAAGGGGATCACTAGCGGATACATCCAGCTTGGCGGTGTTGTGATGAGAGAAAAAATCAGAGATGCTTTCACGTCATATGATGGCATGCTTGCGCATGGTTTCACTTACAGCGGGCATCCAACAGCTTGTGCAGTAGGCTTGAAAAATATTGAGATATTAGAACGTGACGGCTTAATTGGCAGAACCCAAATATTGGGGGGGCAACTAGAGAAAGGGCTTCGCTATTTAGAAGATAAATATGAATTTGTATCAGGGTCAAGAGTTAAGGGTTTATTGGCTGGTTTTGATTTAATGAAAGATCCTGATAAACATATTCCTTTCGATGAATCCGTTAAAGCGTCAGTCAGTGTTGTAGATGAAGCTTATCAAAGGGGCTTATTGATCAGGCCATTTGATTTTGAACCAGGGATGAATATTATCGCGATTGCACCGCCTTTTATCACTACTGATAATGAGCTAGAACGAATTATTAATATAGTAGATGATTCTTTAGCGGCCTTTTCAAAAAAGCTTTAAGAGAAATTGAAGGGTAGAAAGGAGGCAGTTTAATTGATAGGGAACATGGTTCATTTACACCCAAAAGTAGTTGAGTTTTTAAAAGGGCCAAAAAAATTATTTATAAATGGAGAATGGGTTGAATCTGTTGAAGGGGAAACTTTTCAAACGATTAATCCTGCAACAGGAGAAAAACTAGCAGATGTATATGCGGCATCAGAGAAGGATGTTCATCTAGCTGCCCAAGCTGCTTCAAACGCTTTTGAAGAGGGGCCTTGGCCAAACATTTCCTCATCAGAAAGATCGAAACTCATGCATAAACTAGCTGATTTAATGGAGCGGGATATACAGGTGTTTGCAGAGCTTGATACATTAGATAATGGCAAGCCAATTAAAGAAATGCTAACTGGCGATCTTCCTAATGCAATCGAACAGCTTAGATATTTTGCAGGCTGGACGACAAAAATGACTGGTCAGACGATTCCTATTTCAACATCCCATTTAAACTACACCCACCATGAGCCAGTTGGTGTGGTTGGACAGATTATTCCTTGGAATTTTCCAATTATGATGGCTCTATGGAAGATTGCCCCTGCTCTTGCAACAGGTTGTACAATCATCCTAAAGCCTGCGGAACAAACCCCTTTATCAGCTTTATATTTAGCTAAGTTAATAGAGGAGGCAGGATTTCCTAAAGGAGTTATCAACATTCTTAATGGCTTTGGAAAAATAGCTGGAAATGCGCTAGTCAAACATCCAAAAGTCAATAAAATTGCTTTCACTGGTTCAACCCCTGTTGGTCAAGCCATTATGAAAGAGGCCGCAAACACAATGAAACGGGTCACGCTGGAGCTTGGAGGCAAATCACCAAATATAATTTTACCTGATGCGGATCTGGATAAAGCGATTCCAGGTGTATTTTCAGGGATTATGGCAAATCAAGGTCAAGTATGCTGTGCAGGCTCAAGAGTGTTTATACCAGATCATCTTTATAACGAGGTAATGGATAGATTAGTAGAGTATGCTGGAAAGGTAAAACTAGGAAATGGATTGGAAGAGTCAACAGAAATGGGTCCTCTCGTCTCTAAAAGGCAGCTAGAAATTGTTACCTCCTATATTGAAAAGGGGATAAAAGAAGGAGCGAATCTTTTAATCGGCGGGAAGAGCTCTGACAAAGGCTATTTTGTAAAGCCAACCGTATTTGCTGATGTAAAAGATGATATGACCATAGCCAAAGAAGAGATTTTCGGTCCAGTTGTAGCTGCAATGCCATATAAAAGTATCGATGAAGTTGTACAACGTGCCAACAGCAGCCCATACGGATTAGCAGCAGGTTTGTGGACGGAAAATCTAAAAAATGCTCATACGATTTCAAGAAAATTAAAGGCAGGCACTGTCTGGGTTAATTGCTATAACATCACGAATGCAGCTGCTCCTTTTGGAGGGTATAAAGAATCTGGATTCGGCCGCGAGATGGGATCGTATGCTTTAAATAATTACACAGAAGTGAAAAGCGTATGGGTTAACTTAGAATAAAAAGCCTTACCTAACAACCCTCAATTAATAGGATGGGTAATTGAAGGGTGTTAGGTAAGACTGTTAAAAATTGAAAGCGGATTCAATTAAGAGAGAAATTATTTAAACTTAAAGTCTTAGAGGAAAAGGGTGTTCATATGGATGAGACGAATCAGCTTCAGAGAAGGCTGAAATTAAAGCATGTTGTCGCAATTGGAATTGCTTATATGTCTCCATTTGCTGTATTTGATACTTTTGGAATTGCTTCAGACGTGTCTTCAGGACATGTGCCGGCAGCATATATTGTCGTTTTTACGGCAATCCTTTTTACTGCTTTAAGCTATGGAAAGTTAGTAAAGAAATATCCGACAGCAGGCTCAGTTTACACATACACTAAAAATATTTTGAATCCATACTTAGGAATAATTGCTGGATGGATCACTTTTCTTGCATATTTAGCCTTGCCGATGATCAATGCCTTATTGGCCAAAATCTATTTATCTGCTGCCATGCCTGAAGTGCCTGATTGGGTTTGGATTGTAGGGTTAATTCTTGTCATTAGTATTTTAAATATTTTCGGGGTTAAGCTGGCGGCTTCTTTAAATATGCTGCTTGTCGCTTTCCAGTTTATTGTTGGGGTCATCTTTATTTACCTTAATGTGCGTTCAATTATAAAAGGTCCAGAATCCTTTATTTCTCTTAGTGAATTATTTCCTTCTAGTATGGGGATTTCTGGTCTTTTTGCAGGTGCTGCGCTTCTAGCTTTATCCTTTATCGGATTTGATGCGATTACTACACTTTCAGAGGAGACGGTTGAACCGAAAAAGACAATTCCAAGGGCAATTATTTTAGTAGCGTCAATAGGGGGAATCTTTTTCTTCTTGGTTACTTACTTTATGCAGTCCCTTTTTCCAGATGTATCTGTGTTTAATGATATCGAAGGTGCCTCTCCAGAGATTGCCTTTACCATTGGAGGAAACCTTTTCTTGTCAATATTCACAGCAGGTGCCATATTCTCCGTATTTGCTTCCGGCTTAGCATCTCAAGTAAGTGCATCAAGGCTGTTATATGCTATGGGAAGGGATAAGGTTTTGCCTAAACGGTTCTTTGGACATCTTCATTCTAAATTTAATACACCCGTTCCAAATATTCTATTTATTGGGCTTCTAGCGCTTTCCTCCTTATTTCTAGATTTAACAATGGCAACATCCCTTATAAATGTCGGTGCATTTACCGCGTTTAGCTTTGTAAATATCTGTGTAATTGTAGATTATTTTAAATCCAATATAAAGCGTACGATTGGATTTACCTTTGGAAATTTGATCGGTCCCCTAATTGGACTGGGCTTCATTATCTATTTATGGAGCAGCCTTGATTTAACTTCAATTATTGTAGGATTAATATGGGCTTTCCTTGGTATCATTTATTTAATCTTCTCAACCGGCTTCTTCAAGAAAGACCCTCCAAAGATCGACTTTGAAGAGTTAGAAATGTAACCTTAAAATCCCTACTTTCTAATATTGGCATGTTTAAAATATCCAAAAACAATAAGGAGTGAAATGTTTATGAATAGTGTTTTGCGCAGCAAGCTGCTTTTTTTGATCTTCATCCTTATTCCGTTTGTTTTCATGCTAGGTGCTTGTACTGAGAAATCAGATGTAACCCCCCAAAAGAAAACAGATTCTACAGGTAAAAAGAACGAGGAGGCATCTGATGATCAAGCCACACTCGTATTAAAAAATGGGATCGTTTACACCATGGAGGAAGATCAGCCAATTGCTGAAGCGGTCGCCGTAAAAGATGGAGAAATCCAGTTTGTAGGAAGCAGTTCTGATGTAGAAAAGTATGTAGGAGACGACACGGAGGTCATTGATCTGGAAGACAAGATGGTATCACCTGGTTTTATAGATGGGCATACTCATCCGCCAGGCATTTGGACCTCTAAACTTTTTGAAGTAGAACTTACTAGTCTTAACACGCATGAAGACTATTTGAAAGCTGTTGCTGATTTTCAGAAGAAAAACCCTAATGCAGAAATCATCCTTGGCGGCGGCTGGAAATATGGGCCATATGAACAGTCGGATGGTACGAATCTTGGACCGACAAAAGAAGAATTAGATGAGATTGTTCCAGATATTCCTGTCATTCTCGTATCTATCGACCGCCACGCTGTATGGGCTAACTCTAAGGCGTTTGAGTTGGCTGGAATTGAAGAAAATACACCGAATCCTAAAGGTGGCGAGATCGTACGCAATCCAGATGGAACTCCCCGCGGTGTTGTGCGCGAAGAAGGAGATTTATTCAATAAAGTACTAGATATGGCTCCGCCACTTACTAAAGAGCAAAGAAAAGAAGCGATGTTAAAGTATATGGAAGAAGCAAACAGCTTCGGTATTACTGGTGTGCAAAATATTGGCGGTGTTGAAATGTGGGAGGAAATAAGACAGGAAGGAAAGTTAACAATGCGAGTCGCTGGTGCGCCATTCATTGACCCGGGAATGAAGCCGGAGGATGCTGTTCAACAAATACTGGCTGATCGAGAAACGTACAAATCAGATTGGATTATGGTAAATACAGCAAAAATATTTGCCGATGGTGTCACCGAAGCGGCGACAGCTCTCTACCTTGAACCCTATGGCTCAGGCGCTAACAAAGGGCATGATCATCATGGAGATACGTCATGGGAGACTGACACACTTAATGAAATGGTCGCTGCGCTTGATAAGGAAGGTGTACAGGCGCATATACATGCGATCGGTGATGGGGCTGTCAATATGAGTCTTGATGCATATGAGTTTGCTGCCAATGCTAACGGAAAAAGGGATTCTCGGCATACCATTACTCATATTAGTGCAATTCGTGATAGCGAAATCTCACGCATGGCAAAAATGAATGTCATTGCCTCAATGCAACCATTCTGGTTTTATAAGGATCAGTACTATGATGCAGAAAAGGCGATGCTAGGGGAGGAACGTGCGCTTGCTATGTATCCAACTCGAGAAATGTGGGATGCTGGCGTAACGATTGCTAGCAGCAGCGATTATCCGCCTACCCCTGATTACCGCCCATTGAACGCGATAGAAACCGGAGTTACAAGAAACAGCCCATATCCAGAAGAGCAAGATACTGATTTGGTGCGTAACATTGATCAAGCGCTAACTGTAAAGGAAATGCTGCAGTCATACACAAAGAATGCTGCTTATCAAATATTCCGCGAAAATGACTTAGGTTCCCTTAAAATTGGTAAAAAGGCGGATATGGTTGTTCTTGGAGAGGACCTTACAAAGATTGAACCAAAAATCATTTCTGAAACTTCTATTGTTTACACAATAGTTGATGGGAAGATTGTATATAAAGGAAAATAAGAGCGGGAAGGGAGGTTAATTTCTTTTTAGCTATTGTAAATGATCTGAAAAAAATTAAGCCGGAAAAAAGATGTCCAATTTACTGGACATCTTTTTTATTCATATTATATCTTTTAAATAAGAAAAATACTGAGGTGTTTATTTATGAGTAAGTTCCAGTCAAATTATATGATTACAATGAAAGATATAGTTCAAGAAGGGACAGATGTATTACGAGTAAAAACGAAAGAGGTGAACATCCCGCTTTTAGAAGAGGATAGAGAAGCTTTATTATGTATGCTTCAATATTTGAAAAACAGTCAGGAGCCTTCAATCGCAAAAAAATATAAATTACGTCCTGGATCCGGATTATCTGCTAACCAAATCGGTCTTGATAAGCGGATGTTTGCTGCACTTTTTACTAATGAAAGAAACGAAGAAGCTGAATACATGATGATTAACCCAAGGATTGTTAGTCATTCTGTAAATATGATTTATCTACCTGAAGGGGAAGGGTGTCTCTCAGTAGATCGGGATGTGAAGGGGTATGTACCTAGATATGAACGAATCAAGGTAAAAGCGTATGATATTAATGGGCAAGAAGTTGAATACAAATTGAAAGGCTATGGTTCAATCGTAGTTCAGCATGAAATGGATCATTTAAACGGTATCATGTTTTATGATCGTATCAATAAAGAAAATCCCTTTAAATTACCAGAAAATGTAGAGATACGCAGCTTGTATTAATACGTGAGAGGAAGTGTACGTGCTTTTATGAAAAAGAATACAATTCCCGATGAGTTGCGTTCAGATTGTAAAAATTGTTTCGGCTTGTGCTGTGTTGCTCTCCCTTACGCAAAATCGGCTGATTTTGCTTTTAATAAGGATGGGGGAGCTCCATGTCCTAACCTGCAAGCAGATTTTCGCTGTGGGATTCATAACCAGCTTAGGGAGAAAGGATTTCGTGGCTGTGTATCCTATGAGTGTTTTGGTGCAGGGCAGAAGGTGTCACAAGTGACTTATCATGGAAACGACTGGCGTGATCATCCAGCATTAGCTAAGGAAATGTTTGATGTTTTACCGCGCATGCAGCAGCTACATGAAATGCTTTATTACTTAAATGAAGCCCTTTGTCAGGAAGAAGCCAAATCAATCTATAGAGAATTGCAGACTGCTGTAGAAGAAACAGAACTTCTGACAAACCTAAACTCTGAATCTATCTTAAGCCTCGATATACCAGCCCACAGGATGAAAGTGAATGAATTGCTTCTTCGAACAAGTGAACTAGTACGAGCAAAAGTCACCTTAAAGAAGAATCAAAAGAAGCACAGCAAAATAGGCAGGGGAAGTGACCTGATCGCGGCAAAATTAAGAGGGGTTGATCTTAGAGGCGCCAATTTAAGGGGAGCTTTGTTAATCGCAGCAGACTTAAGAGATGCTGATATGAGAGATGCAGACTTAATTGGTGCGGACTTTAGAGATGCTGATTTAAGCGGGGCTAATCTCACAGGGAGTCTTTTTCTTACTCAAGCTCAAGTGAATGCGGCCAGAGGAGATATTCATACGAAACTGCCTTCTGCCTTACAAGCTCCCGAGCATTGGAAGGAAGTAGGATAACTACAAATGAATGAGTGAATTTGGCAGTTGATAAAAAAGAGCAATGAAAAGGTAAATAGATGAGGAGCGTGTTTTGAAAAATCTTTCTCAAATTACGCTCTATTTTTCACCTTTTTCTATAAATTGTTGCTGTGCATATTAATTTTGCTTCCTTTAATACAAAGCCACTTCTTATTTTCATGTTCATAAAACATTATTGCATTAAAGCCAGTTCTTTTTAACAATTGTTCCATTTCCTTTTTTGTTTTATAAGTTTCCATATGATAATTAACTTTATATATTTCGGCAATTATTAAGAGTTCCCCGTCGTGTTTAAGTACCCTATAAATTTCTTTTGCTGCGCTTTCTATGTCCGGCCAGAAGTAGTGGGTTTGAAAAGCTGTAATCGTATCAAATGTATTTTCTGAAAAGGGAATGCTGGTGACGCTTGCTTGTTGAATTCTCACTTTTCCTAATTCTACATCTTGTTTATTTGTTCTTATAGAATCTTTTACTGCTTGATTTGAATAATCAATTCCGTATATTTTTCCTTCTGCATTCATTTTGGACAATAATTGAATTGTTCTTCCCCCGCCACAGCCTAAGTCCAAAATGACTGCTTCTTTTTTCAGCTTTATCTTTTCTAAAGCCCATTTATTCATTCCAGAATGGGCAGAATTCATTATCCTCAACATAAATGAACCTGTAATTCCCTTTGGGTTTTTAGCTTGCTCTATTAATCTTTTTAACAGGTTCAATTCTATACCATCCTTTAAATTTACTTTTTTATTAATTATAACCAAATGGGTGAAGAGGATGTTAATTTTTTCTTATAGTATGGATAAAATTATCTATCAGGAGGAGTAAAATGTTAGAAGCAATTCTTCATGGGCTTATTTTAGCATTTGGGTTAATCTTGCCATTAGGTGTGCAGAATGTATTTGTTTTTAATCAAGGTGCGGTTCAGCCTCAGTTTCGAAGGGCACTGCCAGTTATTTTGACTGCCTCTATTTGTGATACGCTATTAATTTCCCTAGCTGTTTTAGGGGTGTCGGTTGTTGTTCTTGAATACATTTGGTTAAAAGCTATACTTCTCACTGCCGGTTTTTTGTTTTTAATCTATATGGGTTTTATTACTTGGAGAAGTAAACCGGAGAGTGATGAACAAGCAGCGATTGTTTCGTTCACTCCGAAAAAGCAAATTGCATTTGCCATGTCAGTCTCACTGCTAAATCCACATGCCATTCTAGATACAGTCGGTGTAATAGGTACGAGCTCATTAAAGTATGCAGGAAACGAAAAGACAGCATTTGCTGTTATATGCATCCTTGTTTCCTGGGCATGGTTTATGGGGTTAGGTGTTGCTGGAAGAATTACAGGGAAGCTGGATAAATCAGGAAGGCTGCTATTGATATTAAATAAAGTATCGGCAATCGTCATGTGGGGAACAGCTATTTATATTGGGTCATCGCTTATCATATGAATCTTGTTAAGAGGATTTCCATATGAATAGACGAAATAGTTATATATATTTTAAGAGGGAGTTACCAGGATGCTTAAAAGTAAAGAAGATATCATTGCAGTAATTGAAGAAGACCTATGGATGATGGAGCTTTTACGGACTGCAAAGGAATTGAAATTGCCTGATTGGTGGATTTGCGCCGGGTTTGTACGATCAAAAATTTGGGATGTGCTTCATGGCTTTAGTGAGAGAACGAGAATACCAGATATAGATGTTATCTACTTTGATCAGACGAATCTGGATGAATCGGAGGAAAAGAGGCTTGAAAAAGAGCTTCATTCACGTCTGCCGTTTATTCCTTGGTCGGTAAAGAACCAAGCGAGAATGCACGTTATTAATCATTTTCCTCCGTATCTATCTTCCGTTGATGCAATTTCGAAATTTCCTGAAACAGTTACTGCACTAGGAGTTAAGCTTGATGATAGTGACAACCTGATCTTGACAGCACCTTGTGGAATTAAGGATGTATTAATGATGGAGGTAAATCCTACTCCTTTTTTCAAAGAAACGAAAGAGCTTGCGTTAATATACGAGCAGCGGCTGAAGAAAAAGAACTGGAGCTCTGTTTGGAATAAGATAACAGTCACCCATATATAGAGGAGGTACATGACGGTTGAAGCTGAAACAGAAATTAAATAACCAATTCCAGTCTGTTGAATTACATGCTAGAAATACATCTAACATGGTTGATTGTTCCGGTGCAAGTGTAATGGTTATTCACAATGACCAAATTGTTACAGAAGCATACTGGGGAAAACACTCGAAAGCACCTGATGCACGCCCGATTCAAGAGGATTCCCAATTTCATGTAGCGTCTGTCCGAAAAAGTTATATCGGTTTTGCAGCTGCATACGCGATACATAATGGTTACATCGATTCAATTGATGATGAAGTAACGAAATATCTGCCTAATGTAAATACTGAACTTTTCGCTATAACGACGATTAGGCACCTGCTAACACATAGCCATGGATTACAGACACTTGAAGGGATAATCATTCGGGAATTTCCGCCGGGGCAGAGCTGGGCATACCGTGATATAAGCATAGAAATTTTGACTCAGCTGATCCGCTGTGCCACTGGAAAAACTATTGCAGAAATCCTTAAAGAACAAGTTTTTAATCCTTTAGGATTTAATGAAACGGGCTGGTATGATGACCAAAATGAGAAATTAGCGGAAGTGATCAGAGACAGAGATAACAAGTTTTGGTCTCTTGATAAAGGGACGGATGGAAATAAAAAAAACATGTATGTATCCACAAGAGAGCTTGCTTACTGGGGATATCTTCATTTAAAGCAAGGACGTATTGATGGAAAGCAAGTCGTGGCAAAGGAGATCATTCAGCTGGCTACCTCTCTGCAAAGTCCTGGCTTAATAAATATGGATCTTCCTCAAAACGGATTTTTATGGTTTGTAAAGGATCTGCCTGCGAAGAAGACGGAAATAGGGGAACTCGTGCCAGGGGGTTCTTTTCAAATCCTAGGATATACAAGTGTAGCGGTATTGGTAATTCCTAAGCGCAATATCGTTGCGGTTCGCATGTTTAATAGCTTTGGTTCCCCTCCTGGGTACGATTATTTAGCAGATATTCGCGCATTTGGGGATACGGTAATGAAATGTGTATAGAGAATCATTGTGCACATCATGATTTATCTGCGAAAATTGACTATTTATCTACGAAATTTAGAATATATCTACGATAATGACTCACATATCTACGAAATTAAGGATATATCGATTTTTCGACAAAATTGCTGCAATTCGTTCCAAATATTTATAATTTTTATGAAATTGCTTGTGCGATCAGAGTGAATTCGTTATAACTATATAAAATGCTAAAAGGATGAGGTCTATGAATCCATTACTATTTGATTTTCCAGATGAATTTGAAACAGACAGATTAATCATTCGGACGCCAAGACCAGGAGATGGAAAGACAGTCTATGAATCTATTAAAGCTTCAATAACTGAGCTGAAGCCATGGATGCCGTTTGCGCAGAAAGAACAGTCGGAAACCGATGTAGAAGTCAATATTAGAGAATCATATATTAACTTTTTAAAAAGAGTTGACTTAAGATTGCTGGTTTTCTTAAAAGAAACAGGAGAATTTATCGCTTCCTCTGGCTTGCATAAAATCGATTGGTCGATACCCAAGTTTGAAATCGGCTACTGGATTGATACAAGACATAGCGGCAAAGGATATATGACAGAGGCTGTTCAAGGCATTACAGACTTTGCGGTAAATGAGCTAAAGGCTCGAAGAATAGAAATACGCTGTGAATCAACAAACATAAAAAGCCGTGCAATTCCGGAAAGATTGGGCTTTGTATTGGAAGGCATTCTAAGGAACGAAGGATTATCTGCTGAAACGAATGAATTAAGAGATACTTGTGTATACGTCAAAGTAATATAAATGGGATAGAATCTAAGGCTGTCGAAAGGCGGTCTTCTTTCGTTTATTAAAAAGTAAAACATGGAGGCTATTATGAAATTTGTGCTGATTTTCGGTCCGCAGGCAGTTGGGAAAATGACTGTTGGACAAGAATTAGAAAAAATGACTGATATGAAACTGTTTCATAACCATATGACGATTGAATTAGTTAATCAATTTTTTTCATATGGAACGAAAGAAGGGAATCGATTAGTAAGCTTATTTCGCCAAGAAATATTTGAAGAAGTATCCAAGAGCAATTTATACGGACTAATTTTCACCTATGTTTGGGCGTTTGATCTGCAATCGGATTGGGATTATATCGATAAAGTCTGTAAACTTTTTGAATCTAATGGCGGAACTGTTTACTTTGTAGAACTTGAAGCTGAAATGGAAGAAAGATTGGAGCGGAACAAAAGTTTTAATAGACTGGAGCATAAACCTTCAAAGAGAGACATAGAGTGGTCTGAACGAGATTTAATCTCTACGATGGAAAAGCACCGGTTAAATTCAGTCGAGGGAGAAATGACAAGAGAAAATTATATAAAAATAAATAATACATCCATTAGTTCAGCAGAAGCTGCCCATATCATTAAAGAAAAGTTTCAATTATAAAACAATTACTATTTGAAATCTAATGAAAGCGGGAACGGAAATGATTAAAGCGGTTGTATTTGATTTAGATGGTACGTTGTTAAATCGGGATGCATCGTTAAAAAATTTTTTAGATGAACAATACAAGCGGTTATATCAATATTTAGGACATATTCAAATTGAGAAGTATACTTCAAGATTTATAGAATTAGATCAGCGAGGATATGTTGGAAAGGATTTGGTATATCAGCAATTGATCGGTGAATTTAATATTAGCGGAATATCCCAGGAGAGCTTACATCAGGACTATATAAATGAATTTAGCAGCTGCTGTGTTCCCTTTTCTAATCTCCTAAACATATTAGAAAGCTTAAAAGAAAGATCCATTCGCTTAGGAATCATTACGAATGGAAAAGGAAAATTTCAAATGGATAATATTAAGGCTTTAGGGATAGAAAGCTATTTTGATGCCATTCTCATTTCTGAAAGGGAAGGAATAAAAAAGCCAAATCCTGAAATATTTAAGAAGGCTATAAGTAAATTGGATGCAGCAGCCTATGAAAGTATGTATGTGGGTGACCATCCAGAAAATGATGTGCTGGGATCTAAAAATATAGGAATGTCAGCAGTATGGAAAAAAGACATGTACTGGGGACATGCTGAAGCAGATTTTGTTATTAATGATTTAATGGAACTGCTTAAAATTGTTGAATCCCAAGAAGGAAGGACTTATTAGCAATTATGAATTCTCTACAACAAATCCAGGTCAAGAAACCATTAGCGAAAGTATGGATGGTCCTTATATTGGGCTCCTTAACAGCCTTTGGTCCATTATCGCTAGATATGTATTTGCCATCCTTGCCCATTGTGGCTGATGATTTGCATACAACAGCTTCTCTTGCACAATTGAGTTTAACCTTTTGTTTATTAGGGCTGGCCTTAGGGCAATTATTTTTTGGACCGTTAAGTGATATACAGGGGAGGCGGAGACCGCTTGTACTGACTTTAATCATTTATTCGGTTTCGTCTATTTTGTGCGCTTTTAGTCCAAATGTATGGATCCTTGTTTCGCTCCGTTTTATTCAAGGTCTGACTGGTGCCGCAGGAATTGTCATTGCTCGGGCAACCGCACGAGATCAATATACGGGCAAAGATTTAACGAAGTTTGTTTCACTCTTAGCACTCGTTAACGGTGCGGCACCGATTCTTGCACCTATTTCGGGTGGGGTTATTTTGCAGTTTGCTAGTTGGCAAACCGTGTTTATTATTCTAGGAATTATCGGATTATTGATGTTTATTGTTGTTGCACTTTTTCTTCCAGAAACATTGCCTGAAGAGAAAAGGTCAGAGGGCAGTATGCTGGCTACACTAAAGACGTTCCGCAATCTTATTAAGGATCGCGTGTTTATAGGATTTGCGCTGACGCAAGCCTTTATTTCAACAAGCATGTTTGCATATATTGCGGGCTCTCCCTTTGTGCTGCAAAACCTTTACAATGTAACACCACAGCAATTTAGCTTATTATTTGCGCTGAATGGAATCGGAATTATACTATTTGCCCAAATCACAGGGCGTTTAGCTAGTACCATTAGTGAAGTAAAATTACTAATGAGCGGCATTGTTATCGCAGCTGCAGGAAGTATGCTTTTGCTTATCGTTACCTTTTTACATCTTTCTTTATTTGCTATGGCAATTGCGTTATTTCTAGTTGTGGCAAGTGTTGGGATTGTATCGACAACTTCCTTTTCTTTATCTATGCAAAGTCAAGGAAGGTCTGCGGGAAGCGCTTCTGCACTGCTGGGATTATTGCCGTTTATAGGGGGAGCCATTGTTTCTCCATTAGTAGGTGTCGCTGGTGAACAAAGTGCTGTTCCAATGACAATTATTATTGCGATTTTTAATCTGGGTGCTTTGCTTTTATATAGCATTCTTTTGCAAAAGCGAAACAAATAGCAATTTGTAATAGTAAATTTAGATAGAATTGGGCAGAAAGAATATAGAATTTCCTTGAAAAAGGAGGGAAGATGTTGGATAAGAAAGATATCAATTACTATCAGACATTTATAACCGTTTCACCAGATTGTCCGGCAAAGGAAGGAATTGTGCCTCCTCTTCGAAAGGGAGGTGCAACCAAATCTCGGATTGAATATGATCTTCTCTCAAGCCAACCATATACATACACTCAGAAGGATCTTATTTTTGAGGTATATATACGCCATAAATTGATTCCAGAGGAAGAGCTGCAGGCAAGAGGAAATCAGATTAGAGAAGAGCTATTTCAAAAATCCCAAGCTTGTTTAAGAGCCTCAATGCTTCCCAAAAAATATGGATGGGGCCTTCATTTTGATCGTGCAGGGAAAATAGCCCTCTACGGTGTTGAATCTTCTGAATATCAAAGGTACTTTTTGAACGAAGGAAATGAACTAAAGTTACTGCCTGCTATGCGAAACAGCCGTTTGCGTCCTAAGACCAGCAATATTATTGATGAATAGAGGAAGATCAAGAACGGGCATTGTCATGCTCGTTTTATTATTTATTAAAGGAATTATTATCCTTATGCTGCCTTATAAGTCAGTCTATTCAGATTTATCTATAGACTTTTTATTACAAATCAACTATAGTTGTTGTTAATATAACTACTATTGTGGAGGGCTTATGGAGGACAAAGCAATTATTGAATTGCAAAAACATGGTTTTTCGAAGTATGAATGCAAAGCATACATAGGTTTATTGAAATCACCCGCTGTTACCGGTTATGAATTAAGCAAACGTTCTGGCGTTCCGAGGTCTATGATATATGAAGTACTGGGAAAACTTCTTGATAAGGGAGCAATCCAAACAGTTCCTTCTGATCCTATTGTTTATAAACCAGTTGAGCCGAAACAACTGCTTTCTCGTCTAAAAGAAGAAATGAATACATCTTTAGAATGGCTGGAATCATCGCTAACCATGTTTGAAAGTGACCAGAAAGTGGATGTGGTGACAAGGATTGTCCATTATGAGCATATTGTACAAGAAATGATTTCTATGATTCGACTCTCGAAAAAGGCGATTTGGCTATCCGTATGGTCACCGATTGTGAAAGAGATTGAAATGGCTATTCGGGAGAAAGAAGGATCCATCCCGATATTTACAGTTTTATTTGGAGCTGAAGAAAAGTCGCTAGGTCATACTTATCATCACAATTATATGGCGCCAGATATTGTTAGTAAACGAATGGGTGGATATTTAACGATTGTCATTCGTGATGAAGAGGAAGCGCTAATTGCGAAATTTAGTGACAGAGGTTCTGAATGGGCTGTAAAGTCAACAGATCCTGCACTTGTCCTTATTGCAACTGAATATATTCGGCACGATATAATGGTGGAAGAAACGATTAATATGCTCGGTCCCGATAAGCTAGAAGCGCTTTGGAAAAGTCGAGAAGACTTAATTCAAGTAATGACGGGAAAAAACAGCTTAGAGTAAGCTGTTTTTTTATCAAATGAACTTAGTTGTTATTGTTCTAACTACCTGAGGAGGGAACTATATGTATCCAAAACTTAAATTTTCGCTTTCAATGGCTATTTTCGGTTCTATCGGTTTATTTTCAATAAAAACTGGACTTCCCTCTATTGAGCTAGTTTTCGTCCGCTGTGTTTGTGCTAGTATACTTCTGGGGATAATCTGGGGATTCCATTCGTTAAAAACAAAAAATCAGATAAAGACGGCTATTCCACGCCGTGAGTATATACTTGCGCTGCTTTGTGGTGTATTTCTTGTCATAAACTGGGTCTTTTTCTTTCGTTCATTCGAGGTTATGCCTATTACTGTGGCAGTTTCTATCTATCATTTAGCACCTGTTATTGTTCTTCTTCTAGGCACTATCATCTTTAAAGAAAAAATAACCGGTTTAGGATTGTTGTTTTTCTTTATCTGCTTTTTAGGAACCTTGTTAGTTGGGGGAATTCACCAACAATCATCCATTGCTGAGTTCCTATCAAATGGGGTTCTTTGGGCTTTTGCGGCAGCATTCTTCTATGCTCTTACTTCTATTACAGGTAAGGGGATTCAAATCCTTAGCCCACTCGCGACAACAGTCATTCAAACTACTTTGGGTATTATTTTATTGTTTCCATTAGTGGAATGGTCAAACTTTCAGCATCTTACCTTTGAAAATTGGCTTTATATTCTTGTTACAGGGTTCATTCATACTGGATTTGTCTTCTACCTATTTTTCAGCGGTTTACGTGAGCTAAAGGCGCACACAATTGCAATTTTAGTTTTCATTGATCCGATTGTTGCCATCTTATTAGATGTACTTATTTTGGATTATCGTCCGGATATTTTCCAGTTAATAGGGATCCTTCTTGTGTTTGTGGGGATTAGCTATGCACCAAAAAAGAGAAAGAATTTAGAAAAAGCAGCTGCTTATTAGCAGGAGTATTTCGATGGATAAGCTAATATAGATAAAGTAAACTTAACAGTCTATGAAAAAAGAAAGTGAGATGGAATTATGTCTCTTCACATTCGTGAAGTAACAGAAGAGAATTGGCGTTTAGTGGCTGGCTTATCCGTATCTGAACAACAAACCCAATTTATTGAAAGCAATGCTTATTCGTTAGCGGAATCGAAATTCGAAAATAATGGAGTATCAGTTGGCTTATATGATGGTGAAATACTTGTTGGTTATGCGATGTATGGATGGCCATCTGATGCAAATCGAAGTGCTTGGCTGGATCGTTTTATGATAGATTACCGTTTCCAAGGAAAAGGGTATGCTAAACAATTTTTGCCTCTTTTGCTAGAATATATTCAGCAGCAATACGATTGTCAAAAAATTTATCTGAGTCTGCATCCTGATAATAAACCTGCTCAAAAATTATATGAATCGTTTGGATTTTATTTAAATGGTGAAGTGGATGACAGTGGACCTGTTTTCGGTGTTGTTATGGAATTAAAGGTTAATATATAAAAAAGACGAACAGTACTGAGTGCTGTTCGTCTTCTGTTAGTTATCTTCTATTATCTGCTTATCTCATTTAATGAAATGTGTTTACTCCTCCTCCATTGCAGCAAGTGTATACATAAAGCAGAGAAAGTGCCTGCTAACGCCCCGATTATCCAGTTTATTTGCGGCATATGCTCAAACATCCACCCGCCGGCACCTTGGCTAATGCCTCCCCCAATAGCCATTGCGAGTAATGAAAAACCAAAATAGCTGGCCGAAAACTGAGGGGGCGCTATATCCGCTGTGTACTCATAAGAGGTTGGTTCTACGAGCATGATTCCAATCGCATATGTGCAAAATCCTATCCAAAATAGCAGAAAGTTATCAGATATTCCGACTAATAATATCCCTGCTCCCATGATGCTCATTCCTACTTTAATAACTGATAGCCTCTGAAATCTCTTTGTCCATTTTTGCAGCGGATATTGAAGGAATACAACGATGATTCCATACACAATAAATAAACTTGAGACAAATGATGAATGGTTGAATACTTTTGCAGCATGTAATGGAATAGTTAAATATAATTGCATGAACATGAACCAAAATCCCGTCATGCTAACAGTAAAGAAGATAAATAAGCGATCTGACTTAACTTTCCTCCAAGAATCAGCAAAAGACTGCTTTGGAACATCGACCTTTTCATTCGGAAGATATAGAAAGGTAAGGATTCCGCTGATGATAAAAATGCCCCCGCAAACGAGAGAAGAATAGAAAAAGTCCAGCTGCAATAAGAGTCCCCCTAATATACCAGCGCATATGATTCCCGAGTGACGTACGATTTTATCAAGAGAAAAGATGTCGCCTCGCTTTATTGGGGGAGTAAAGATTGTTAGCGCAGCTTTACTTGTTGGTTCAAATAATGAACCGCCGATACCGGTAATAATGGCTGCAGCAATTAACTCAAATGGTGCTGTACAAAAGGCGAACATCAGAAAACCTGCTCCACGCAAGATCATCCCAATACTAATCAACAGCCGATAATCAAAGCGATCGCCTAGTATTCCTGAGAGAAAGGACGTTCCTTGCTGTGTTAATTGGCGGAGCATAAGGACAACTCCGGCGATTCCAGCGGAAAGGGCTAAGTTTTCCGTAATATAAGCAGATAAAAAGGGAATAAAAGCAAAAAAACTTACGTTCATAAGAAATGAGTTAACTAATAATAATCGAATGGCTTTCATCTGGTTCCCGCCTTTGCTTGACTAAGTTTAGAAATAAATGAATGGATAGCAATTAAAGCACAGAGTCAGCGCTGCTCTTTCATATAAAGTGTATCAACAGCTTTGCTATTTGTATAACGAATAATTACAATGATATTAATTATAAAAACGAATCGTAAGGATGAGAGAAATGGAGATTCAACAGCTGAGAGCATTTTTGTCAGTTGCACAGACAAAAAACTTTACGAAATCTGCAGACTTAATGTATGTATCGCAATCAACAGTAACAATGAGAATTAAAGCGTTGGAACAATCACTCGGTAAAAAGTTATTTGAAAGGGATAATCGTCAAGTTCAACTGACTGCCGCTGGAAAAGAATTATTGGATTATGCGACAAGAATAGTAGAGCTTGTTGATGAAGGGGCGAGAAAGCTGAGCTTGGAGGAAAGATTTGATTGCTCGTTAGTCGTAGGAAGCCTGCATTCTTTATGGGATTATTTGCTTTTTCCAATTATGAAAGACTTTCAAGCGATGCATCCCAAAATGGCTCTTCGTTTTATTACAGGACATTCATGGGATATCGTGCAGCAAATCCTCGATGGTGTCATTGATTTTGGCGTCGTCTATATTCCGCCATCCCATCCGGAAATAGAGGTAGTAAACTTTAAAAGTGAGGAGATTAAGCTGGTTGCCAGAGCAGATAACAATTTTACTGAAGAAATTGATTTACGCACTTTAACCACCCTGCCATATATTCATATGGAGTGGGGACCAGGATATAAATTATGGTTTGAAGAATGTGTTGGCAAGCAAGTGTTTGGTTTACAAATTGACCATGCCTCATTGTACATTCATTATTTGCGAAGCGATAATTTTATCGGTCTGCTGCCATCTGCTATTGCCGATACCCTCATCCAACAAGGGGAGCTTACATCGCTTCACTATCGATCAAAAGTAAAGGCGCCGTTGATTCAGAGTTATATTATTTATCCCAAACGTAAGCTTGAAGCAGTAAAGCCTTTGTTAGATTACATGATGCAAGCAGCTGATTGAAATTTGAATCATTGGCTGTGTTATATATTTTGCTGTTGCTATTCGCAGGATAAGCAGTGAGCCTCCCTCAGGAGATTGAATAGTATCTTTGAATACTCACCGCACGAAGGAAATGCTACAGCATTTTCAAGAAGTCTTGCGCCTTTAGATGAAATCAACAAGTATGTTACTAAACATTCAGCTTTAACAAAGCAAAATAATGAAAGGGAAAGTAATTGGATTAGAGGATGAAACACATTTGCAAAGCTAAAATTGATTATGTATGATTATTTAGAAGATTGAAATATTTAACTTGAATAGATGATTTATACCAATTGATAAAAATCCAAAATTCATTGTATGGGGATGTTTGTATTGCGTTACACTGTTTCTAATTTATGAAGGAGGGATTAGTCCCTTGTAATCTATACCTTAATTCTGAAAATCCATAGAAAGCGGGTATAAATCATGAAATCTATTCTATTACCTAACAACTCAAACTTTATGAAGGTATGGGTAGGAAAACTCATATTGCTAGTTGGCAATCACTTTAGTGCATTCGTGATTCCATGGTTTGTTTTACATGAAACAGAATCACCATTGACTACTGCTTTGGTTACGATATGCACACAAATTGCTCCTTTCTGTTTTGCGTTACCGGCTGGAACATTTATTGAAAAACTAAATAAAAAGAAAGTGGCTTCCGTATCGGATTGTATTCGGTTTTTTGCCATGCTCGTTATGGTTATATTGGCATCCTATTCATTATTGACGTTATATACACTTGCAATGATGCTATTTATCCTTGGGTGTGCTGGTCTCTCCTATCGAATTGCATTTAATTCGATGCTTCCGTCAATGGTTGGAAGAAAATCTTTAGTCAGTGCACATAATAATTTAGAAGCAGCAGATGCAATAAGTCTGCTCATAGGACCTGTTTTGGCTAGTTTAATATTTTCGAAGTATGGGATTATCTATACACTAAGTTTTGAGTTAGTTGCGATATTTTGCTCATTTCTTTCTCTAATATCATTAAAGCCATCGTCTTTATTCAATGCAGTCAATCGTGAGGACAGTGATGCAAAGAAGAGAAAGAGATGGAGCATGTTTATAAAAGAAGTGAAGCATGGGTTTCAATATATTATTTGTCACCCGATGCAGCGATTAATGACTATAAGTCAATTTACATTGAATTTTACAACTGTGTTTATTACCTTACTCATTATTATTCATTCGCAGCAGCGACTAGATTTAACGATATTAGAAGTAGGGTTCTTACTGACAGGAGCGGGAATTGGCAACCTCATTGGTGTGTTTATTTTACCGAGAATTTCTCACTGGAATTGGCAAATTTTATTCGCTGCTACACTAGTCATTTCATCAATGGGGATTGGTCTATTAATCGCTGCCCATAGCTTTGCTGCAGCATTAATAGCGGTAATGCTATTCGACGGTGGTTTATCAATGGCCTTTGTTGTTCACAGTAGTCTAATACAGGCGATTACATCGGATGATTATTTAGCTAGAGTAAATAGTACACGTTATTTGATATCGAGTCTTGCTTCACTCATCGGTACAGGTATAGCGGGTCTCATATCAGAATATATTGGCAGTGAGTTTGCATTGCTTTCTGTCCTTATTCTAATGACATTAACAATTACTTATATAGTTATTGATAAGAATTATAGAAAGCCTATTTCAGAGTTAAGACCAATCCAGTTTAAAGAACTTTGATCTACTTTTTATAGCTA
The DNA here is from genome assembly GCF_900199725.1 of Cytobacillus massiliigabonensis. Taxonomy (GTDB): domain Bacteria; phylum Bacillota; class Bacilli; order Bacillales; family Cytobacillaceae; genus Cytobacillus; species Cytobacillus massiliigabonensis. The sequence continues at coordinate 250,202 of NZ_LT904903.1, forward strand.
GGTAGAACTATAAAATGATAGGGAGTGAAGTCCATTGTAAAATGACCTTTTTAATTATTGTTTATTCAATGTTAAAGAGGTGTGAAAATGAAAAGTATATCATTCAGAAAACTTTGGATTGGTCAATCAATTGCGAACTTTGGTGATGTTTTATATATTGTTGCTTTCATTACAGTACTCTATGAGGTAACTGGTTCTGCTTTTTATTTAACTTTATTGCCATTCTTGAATATGCTTGGACGATTCATTAGCAGTTTTTATGCGCCGATATTAATGAATCGTATTCCGCTTGTAGTCTTGCTGTATCGTTCCCAAGTTATTAAAACAGCTATATTGTTTGTTTTGTGTCTTCTGCTTCTACTTAAGCTGGATATAATACTAGTGTTCATTTTGACAGCAATATTTTTCATTGCTTTTTTTGATGGGTGGGCGATGCCAGCAATGAATGCAATGCTCCCGAGGCTAGTTGAAGAAGAGGAGCTTGCGAAGGCAAATAGCTTTGTAGCCGTTTTATATGAATCTATTCAATTAGCGGGTTGGGCAATTGGTGGAATTGCAGTTAATTTTCTTAGCGGTTCTTTGCTAATTTGGCTTACCGTCCTTTTATATTTCATCTCGACGATAATGATGGCACAAATCAGAGACCCAATTCGTTTTGAAAAGAAAGAACAGGCACGTGGCAAGCTAGATGAAATACTAGAAGGCTGGAAAAGCATTTAGCAAAATCACTTGTTCCGCTCAATTTTTATAATCGTTACACTTGAATCTATTGCGAATGTTGTCTGGATTGCGGCGATCATGTATGTATATGTTGCAGATGTTCTTCAGGTGAGTGAAGTGTGGTGGGGATATATCAATACTTCATTTTTTATCGGACTGCTTATTGCTGGTGTTTTATATTCCAAGTGGTCGAGTATAATCCTTCAGTCTGTGAGGAAACTTCTTATCATCACCTCATTTGGAGTGGCAGCAGTGACACTTTTATTTGGATTTAATAACTTTGCTCTAGCCGCATTGCTATTAAGCTTTTTAAGCGGACTGCTAGAACAACTAAAGGGAATTACCTTAAACCTGTATTTGCAAAAAACATCGTCAGCGGAATTATTGCCGAAATTGTATAGTGTACAAAATGTAGTTGTATCATTAGGATTTGGTTTGTCGACATTATTATTTGGATGGATTGCTGAGATGGTGCATGTTCAAGCAGCCTTTTGTACTGCAGGGGGTATTCTGATTATTGCAGCCGCCTATCTGTATGTAAATAGAAAGGAATTTATTCCTTTAAGGCAGATTTAAGTTTTCCTCTTTTTGGAAAAAGGTGTCACTGAATCTTTATTTAATAGTGGCATCTTTTCATTATTTATTAATTTCTTCATTAATAAATAAAGAATTCTATTTCTCTATCTCATATTTATATAAATAACGAATAAATTTTCATTTTGCTATTGATTATTTCTTAAAATAATTGTAATATAATAAATCTCAGCTGAAAGTTAGATGAGTGATTTTTAAATCCTCATTTTATTTACCCTTTTAGCTGTTGACGACGTGTTGGTTGATGTGCTATTATATAAATCTGTTGTGATTACTGAAAAGTTATTTCAAAAAAGTGATTGACAACGGTTCAACAGCATGATATAATCGAATCCTGATTTAAATTATAGTTCTTTGAAAACTAAACAAAGCAAGAACGTCAACGTTAATTCAAGTTTTAAACTTAAGAGCTAATCTTACTCTTTATTGGAGAGTTTGATCCTGGCTCAGGACGAACGCTGGCGGCGTGCCTAANCCTCATTTCATATGGGCCCCTTGGTCAAGCGGTTAAGACACCGCCCTTTCACGGCGGTAACACGGGTTCGAATCCCGTAGGGGTCACCATTATATCGGAGGATTAGCTCAGCTGGGAGAGCACCTGCCTTACAAGCAGGGGGTCGGCGGTTCGATCCCGTCATCCTCCACCATCATTTTACATTTTATTATGTCAGTTTAGCCTAATAACACTGAGTTTATAAATATTGATTTTGCGTTGAGTTTTTTATTTATGGGGCCTTAGCTCAGCTGGGAGAGCGCCTGCCTTGCACGCAGGAGGTCAGCGGTTCGATCCCGCTAGGCTCCACCATAAACATTCTTATTTTATTTTGGCGGCGTAGCTCAGCTGGCTAGAGCGTACGGTTCATACCCGTGAGGTCGGGGGTTCGATCCCCTCTGCCGCTACTTACTTTATTGTATGGAGGAATACCCAAGTCCGGCTGAAGGGATCGGTCTTGAAAACCGACAGGCGGGTCAAACCGCGCAGGGGTTCGAATCCCCTTTCCTCCTCCACATAAATTAATATAAAAATATTGGTCCGGTAGTTCAGTTGGTTAGAATGCCTGCCTGTCACGCAGGAGGTCGCGGGTTCGAGTCCCGTCCGGACCGCCATTTTTTTATTTGTAATTGTTTTTGTAATTGTAATTGGCTCAATAGCTCAGTCGGTAGAGGATCGCTAACATCCATGACTAAGCCTCAGCGGCGATCTGCGAGGAAATTCGTGAGAATTTTTGAGCACAGATTTTAGTGCAAACAATGTTTAGGATATAAAACAATATTTGGCTCAGTAGCTCAGTCGGTAGAGCAGATAGCAGTCCGAAGCGTTACAGCTCTGAATAGCTATCTGTGACAAAGAACGAAGAGCTTTGGAACAAAGGTTGAACTGAAATCATAAATTAGGTAACCATATTGCAAATGGCTCAGTAGCTCAGTCGGTAGAGCAAAGGACTGAAAATCCTTGTGTCGGCGGTTCGATTCCGTCCTGAGCCACCATTTTTTTATTACTTAGATCTATATGGAGGGGTAGCGAAGTGGCTAAACGCGGCGGACTGTAAATCCGCTCCTTCGGGTTCGGCAGTTCGAATCTGCCCCCCTCCACCACTTTTTAATATGGCGGTTGTGGCGAAGTGGTTAACGCATCGGATTGTGGTTCCGACATTCGTGGGTTCGATTCCCATCAGCCGCCCCATTTATAACATTAAATATATGTAATCAATTGTAGTTAATATTAGAACACTTAACTACAGAGGTATTTTCGGAGGAGCATATTCATTTTTAATTAAATGTTCCTGCGGTGATTAATCATGTGGTTTATTCAAAGATGTAATTCATGATGAAACTTCAATGGGCTATAGCCAAGCGGTAAGGCATCGCACTTTGACTGCGACATGCGTTGGTTCGAATCCAGCTAGCCCAGCCATTTTCTTTAAGGCGGCATAGCCAAGTGGTAAGGCAGAGGTCTGCAAAACCTTTATCACCGGTTCAAATCCGGTTGCTGCCTCCAATTCTCATATGCGGGTGTAGTTTAGTGGTAAAACCACAGCCTTCCAAGCTGTTGTCGAGGGTTCGATTCCCTTCACCCGCTCCATTATTTATGATAGAATGGGCCTATAGCTCAGCTGGTTAGAGCGCACGCCTGATAAGCGTGAGGTCGATGGTTCGAGTCCATTTAGGCCCACCATTTCATAACGGGGCCTTAGCTCAGCTGGGAGAGCGCCTGCCTTGCACGCAGGAGGTCAGCGGTTCGATCCCGCTAGGCTCCACCAACATAACGAATCCGTTCGTTATTTTTTGTTCCTTGAAAACTAGATAATGTATATAAAGAAGAATAACCGAGTAATCGCCATCTTAGTTTTCTCTTATTAAATGATTTTTTATAATCAAAATAAGAGCACAAACCATGAGGGCAACAAGAAGCAAGTAGTTCAAGGAAACGATTGAGGAAACACCGGAACGTGCGTAGTTGGCACGTGAGGATGTTGACGAATGAGTTGACGCAGAAATACGAAGCTGATTGTTGACCGAAGTAGGTTAAGTTAGAAAGGGCGCACGGTGAATGCCTAGGCACTAGGAGCCGATGAAGGACGGGACTAACACCGATATGCTTCGGGGAGCTGTAAGTAAGCTTTGATCCGGAGATTTCCGAATGGGGGAACCCTCTATCCGTAATGGGATAGAATCTTTACCTGAATACATAGGGTAATGAAGGCAGACCCGGGGAACTGAAACATCTAAGTACCCGGAGGAAGAGAAAGCAAACGCGATTCCCTGAGTAGCGGCGAGCGAAACGGGATTAGCCCAAACCAAGAGGCTTGCCTCTTGGGGTTGTAGGACACTCTACACGGAGTTACAAAGGAACGAGGTAAATGAACAGGTCTGGAAAGGCCGGCCAGAGAAGGTAAAAGCCCTGTAGTTGAAACTTCGTTCCCTCCAGAGTGGATCCTGAGTACGGCGGGACACGAGAAATCCCGTCGGAAGCAGGGAGGACCATCTCCCAAGGCTAAATACTCCCTAGTGACCGATAGTGAACCAGTACCGTGAGGGAAAGGTGAAAAGCACCCCGGAAGGGGAGTGAAAGAGATCCTGAAACCGTGTGCCTACAAGTAGTTAGAGCCCGTTAATGGGTGATAGCGTGCCTTTTGTAGAATGAACCGGCGAGTTACGATTACATGCGAGGTTAAGTTGAATAGACGGAGCCGCAGCGAAAGCGAGTCTGAATAGGGCGAATGAGTATGTGGTCGTAGACCCGAAACCAGGTGATCTACCCATGTCCAGGTTGAAGTTCAGGTAACACTGAATGGAGGACCGAACCCACGCACGTTGAAAAGTGCGGGGATGAGGTGTGGGTAGCGGAGAAATTCCAATCGAACTTGGAGATAGCTGGTTCTCTCCGAAATAGCTTTAGGGCTAGCCTCATGTAGAAAGAGTCTTGGAGGTAGAGCACTGTTTGGACTAGGGGCCCCCATCGGGTTACCGAATTCAGACAAACTCCGAATGCCAAAGACTTATCCATGGGAGTCAGACTGCGAGTGATAAGATCCGTAGTCAAGAGGGAAACAGCCCAGACCACCAGCTAAGGTCCCAAAGTATACGTTAAGTGGAAAAGGATGTGGAGTTGCTTAGACAACCAGGATGTTGGCTTAGAAGCAGCCACCATTTAAAGAGTGCGTAATAGCTCACTGGTCGAGTGACTCTGCGCCGAAAATGTACCGGGGCTAAACGTATCACCGAAGCTGTGGATGGACATCTACCGATGTCCGTGGTAGGAGAGCGTTCTAAGGGCGTTGAAGCTAGACCGCAAGGACTGGTGGAGCGCTTAGAAGTGAGAATGCCGGTATGAGTAGCGAAAGATGGGTGAGAATCCCATCCACCGAATGCCTAAGGTTTCCTGAGGAAGGCTCGTCCGCTCAGGGTTAGTCGGGACCTAAGCCGAGGCTGAAAAGCGTAGGCGATGGACAACAGGTTGATATTCCTGTACCACCAAACTCCGTTTGAGCAATGGGGGGACGCAGGAGGATAGGGTAAGCGCACTGCTGGATATGTGCGTCTAAGCAGTTAGGCTGCAAGCGAGGAAAATCCCGTTTGCGTGAAGGCTGAGCTGTGACAGCGAGGGAAATATAGTACCGAAGTTCCTGATTCCACACTGCCAAGAAAAGCCTCTAGCGAGGATAAGGTGCCCGTACCGCAAACCGACACAGGTAGGCGAGGAGAGAATCCTAAGGTGAGCGAGAGAACTCTCGTTAAGGAACTCGGCAAAATGACCCCGTAACTTCGGGAGAAGGGGTGCTCTTTGGGGTGTTAAAGCCTCGAAGAGCCGCAGTGAATAGGCCCAGGCGACTGTTTAGCAAAAACACAGGTCTCTGCGAAGCCGCAAGGCGAAGTATAGGGGCTGACGCCTGCCCGGTGCTGGAAGGTTAAGAGGAGGGGTTAGCTCACGCGAAGCTCTGAATTGAAGCCCCAGTAAACGGCGGCCGTAACTATAACGGTCCTAAGGTAGCGAAATTCCTTGTCGGGTAAGTTCCGACCCGCACGAAAGGCGTAACGATCTGGGCACTGTCTCAACGAGAGACTCGGTGAAATTATAGTACCTGTGAAGATGCAGGTTACCCGCGACAGGACGGAAAGACCCCGTGGAGCTTTACTGTAGCCTGATATTGAATTTCGGTACAGCTTGTACAGGATAGGTAGGAGCCTTGGAAGCCGGAGCGCCAGCTTCGGTGGAGGCATCGGTGGGATACTACCCTGGCTGTATTGAAATTCTAACCCATGCCCCTGATCGGGGCAGGAGACAGTGTCAGGTGGGCAGTTTGACTGGGGCGGTCGCCTCCTAAAAAGTAACGGAGGCGCCCAAAGGTTCCCTCAGAATGGTTGGAAATCATTCGAAGAGTGTAAAGGCATAAGGGAGCTTGACTGCGAGACCTACAAGTCGAGCAGGGACGAAAGTCGGGCTTAGTGATCCGGTGGTTCCGCATGGAAGGGCCATCGCTCAACGGATAAAAGCTACCCCGGGGATAACAGGCTTATCTCCCCCAAGAGTCCACATCGACGGGGAGGTTTGGCACCTCGATGTCGGCTCATCGCATCCTGGGGCTGTAGTCGGTCCCAAGGGTTGGGCTGTTCGCCCATTAAAGCGGTACGCGAGCTGGGTTCAGAACGTCGTGAGACAGTTCGGTCCCTATCCGTCGTGGGCGCAGGAAATTTGAGAGGAGCTGTCCTTAGTACGAGAGGACCGGGATGGACGCACCGCTGGTGTACCAGTTGTTCTGCCAAGAGCATCGCTGGGTAGCTATGTGCGGAAGGGATAAGTGCTGAAAGCATCTAAGCATGAAGCCCCCCTCGAGATGAGATTTCCCATAGCGTCAAGCTAGTAAGACCCCTGAAAGATGATCAGGTTGATAGGTTTGAGGTGGAAGCGTGGTGACACGTGGAGCTGACAAATACTAATCGGTCGAGGACTTAACCAAAAAACGAAAAAATGATGTCTGTCTGTTATCTAGTTTTGAAGGAACAATCCTTTAACTAAAAAATAGTCTGGTGGCGATAGCGAGAAGGTCACACCCGTTCCCATCCCGAACACGGAAGTTAAGCTTCTCAGCGCCAATGGTAGTTAGGGGCTGTCCCCTTGTGAGAGTAGGACGCCGCCAGGCTAAGCCCTAATGTTGGGCTATTTTTTTCGCCTCATTTCATATGGGCCCCTTGGTCAAGCGGTTAAGACACCGCCCTTTCACGGCGGTAACACGGGTTCGAATCCCGTAGGGGTCACCATTATATCGGAGGATTAGCTCAGCTGGGAGAGCACCTGCCTTACAAGCAGGGGGTCGGCGGTTCGATCCCGTCATCCTCCACCATCATTTTACATTTTATTATGTCAGTTTAGCCTAATAACACTGAGTTTATAAATATTGATTTTGCGTTGAGTTTTTTATTTATGGGGCCTTAGCTCAGCTGGGAGAGCGCCTGCCTTGCACGCAGGAGGTCAGCGGTTCGATCCCGCTAGGCTCCACCATAAACATTCTTATTTTATTTTGGCGGCGTAGCTCAGCTGGCTAGAGCGTACGGTTCATACCCGTGAGGTCGGGGGTTCGATCCCCTCTGCCGCTACTTACTTTATTGTATGGAGGAATACCCAAGTCCGGCTGAAGGGATCGGTCTTGAAAACCGACAGGCGGG
>NZ_LT904903.1:259383-269575 GCF_900199725.1 Cytobacillus massiliigabonensis
AATTAAATGTTCCTGCGGTGATTAATCATGTGGTTTATTCAAAGATGTAATTCATGATGAAACTTCAATGGGCTATAGCCAAGCGGTAAGGCATCGCACTTTGACTGCGACATGCGTTGGTTCGAATCCAGCTAGCCCAGCCATTTTCTTTAAGGCGGCATAGCCAAGTGGTAAGGCAGAGGTCTGCAAAACCTTTATCACCGGTTCAAATCCGGTTGCTGCCTCCAATTCTCATATGCGGGTGTAGTTTAGTGGTAAAACCACAGCCTTCCAAGCTGTTGTCGAGGGTTCGATTCCCTTCACCCGCTCCATTATTTATGATAGAATGGGCCTATAGCTCAGCTGGTTAGAGCGCACGCCTGATAAGCGTGAGGTCGATGGTTCGAGTCCATTTAGGCCCACCATTAAAATATGTTTTACTTTTCCGCAGTAGCTCAGTGGTAGAGCTATCGGCTGTTAACCGATCGGTCGTAGGTTCGAGTCCTACCTGCGGAGTCAATTTTATATTTGAGGTGTGTAAACTGGACAGCTGATTAACTCCTCAGATGTATGTGGATTTTTATAAAAAATGTAGAAAAGGATTAACTAACATGTCTTTTGAAAGTTAGTAATCCTTTTTTCTATTTAAGAGCCTTCAGATGTATTTTTTAAGGAGATCATAAATTTTGGCTCAAGCGTTTAATCTGTATTCTTTCGTATTCATGTTCTAATTTATGCTTAATTTTTCATAGGATTTATATGGAGAAGCTGTGACTGGAGGGATAATAAAAGTGGAAGCATTTGCAATAATACCGTTTATAATAATGTTTATTATTTATTTTGGTGTCCTTGGTTTTGTAATTTGGCTAGCAGTTACCTTTATTAAAACGCAAAAAGAAAGAAATGTAATTCTAAAAGAAATTTCTAATAAACTTGGCAGTCTTAGTATTGGTACAAAGGAATAGTAATATTATTTTCTGTAAAATTGCATATGATAGTTCAATAAAATTAAGCCCAATTTTATGCAGTTCAACTGTGAAATTGGGCTTTTTGTATTAGGATTTTTTTAATCAACTATTCATTATTAATCTGATTGGCATCCCAGCTTTTTTGCAGCTTCCGGATATAAATGATTTGACCAATATGATAGGCGTTATGGGTAGTTACATTCCCAAGAACTTCCCACCATTTTACTTTTTCAGGGAATCCGCAAACATCACTTTCAACTCTTTCTTCCGTTAGAAGATCCTGCCACTGTAGAAGGACAATCAGTAAGCGTTCTTTTATGTTACTAAAACTTTGATTATCCGGAATAATGAAGCTTTCATTATTATTATCTAATGGTAAAACCGCTTGGACATTCGATTCTTTATATCTCGTTTGCCATGTTTCATTCCAATACAGTAAGTGCTGCACAATTTCTGCGATACTATGACAATCCTTGTTAGGCTTCCAAAAAGCTTCTTTTTCTGTTAAATGTTTAACAGACTCAGCAAAAGGAAGATACCAGCTGGGATCATTTGCATTTGCTAATAACTGATCGGCTATAACATCTTTAACATGAATTATACAGACCACACTCTTTCATTATAAATTTGCAGTTTTTTTATGCTGACGATGACCATATGACTTCCAACTAATAAATAGAATGGTAACAATGATAAGTGCTAAAAGGAGTAGAGTCTGATAGTTAGTAATCATTTTTATTATTGATTCGGTATCACCTGAGTAAAATTGTCCGATGCTTAAAAACAGAAAGGTAGTAGGAGCGATTCCAATCATAGTAAGTAAGGTATATAAATGAAGTTTCATATTAGACATGCCGGCTAGAAAAGGAACAATATTTCCTAAATGAAGAGGACTTGAAATTGCAACACTCCATACGCCATATTTACTGAAAGATGCCTTTGCTCTAGCTAAACTTTCTTTCTTAGCAGCACTCAATCTGTTTTCAACCGAGCTGCCTAATTTATAGCCAAAATAATAGGGAATGTAGCTTCCAATCGAATACAAAAAACTTCCTAGCAGCGAAATCCAGGCAATTTCAAACCAAGTTAAATCAATGATAAAACCAACCGTTACAATAAAGAATGTGCCTATAAAGGGAAACGCGCTACCTTCAATAAACAAAGAAAGCAGAACACCTGTTATTCCCCAACTTTCTATTAGACTCAATAAAAATTCAGTCATCACACTCACTCCAACTTTAAAAAACGAATACTTAAAGCATAAAGGATCTTTAAATTTTCAAATAGATGCTGAAGAAGTAAGTTTAACTAAGTCTTAAGAAGTAGAAGGGGACGCAGTTAACACGTCTATTTTTTTTGTATAAGGGCGAATCCAAGCCCGGTTGGGTCAACTAAGTAGGCAAGAAAAAAATGGTCAAATTCCATTTTGTCTCGTACAATCATGGCACCGCAGCTTTTTGCTTTAGATATAGCTGTATCGATTGAATTCACTTCAATTTGTATGCGAGTGCCGTGCGGATAATCATTTGGACCTTTTGCAATCCCGCCATTCATTTCATTCTTACCTGTTGAAACTTCCCGGTAATCCCAATGAGGATCTGCAATTTCCCAGCCAAAGACAGTAGAATAAAACTTTGCAGCTTTTTCAGGCTCTTGGCTATTTAGTTCAAACCCAATTACTCTTCCCATTCTATTCCCTCTTTCTAAAAATGATTAAAAGTCAATGTTTAAGTATTCTTCTCTCTTTCAACAAATCCCTTCAATGAAAAGCAACACATAGCCTTTGTGTTGTAGTCTGCATGATATTTTAAGGATAAACTTGTATGAGGGGTGAATTGCAAGAATTTTATTGTATTATTAAAGTTAGACAAAGTTAGTCTTTTGAATAACTAATAAGAGGTGACAGAATGGCAAAGCCGAATGTAATTTAAAGGAGAGTTAATCCATTTTGCAAAGCAATGCTTAGTTGATAGTGTTCCTCGATAAGTCAGTTTCATGATGATATATACTACATTAATTGTGTTCCATATTTCTTTAAGTTTTATTTTAAATTTTACTTCTGTATAAATGTCAACCTAAACATGTACATAATTGATCGTTTAAATATGTACAAAATTACTCGGGCTCTTTCGCAAGATGATTCTTTATTCGATAAGATTCTCCAACAATACTAACTACCGTTGCATGGTGTAAAACACGATCTAAGATCGCATTAGCTAGTTTGGAATCCTGAAATATTTCGTCCCAAGACTTGAAATTGATATTGGTGGTTAGGATAGTACTTCTTTTTTCGTACCTGAAATCGATTAGTTGAAAGAATAATTTTGCATCTTCAGCATCAATAGGCAAATATCCGATTTCATCGATAATAAGCAGCTTATACTTGGTATAATGTTTCAACCTTGCTTCTAATCGATTTTCAATTTTAGCTCTTTTTAATTGTTGTAGTAAATCATGACATTTAATAAAATAGGTACTTGTTCGTTTTTTGGCAGCGGCTATTCCAATTGACGTTGCTAAATGAGTTTTTCCTACACCACTAGGTCCTAAAAAGATAATGTTTTCCTTCTCTTCTATGAAACGCAAAGTAAGAAAATCAAGTATTTGTTGTTTATTAATGGATGGTTGAAAATCAAAATCAAATTCATTTATTTCCTTAAGGTGGGGAAATGCCCCCACCTTTACCATGGAATGCATCATGTTCTTCTCACGAACATCGATCTCATAGTTTGTAAGTTTTACGAGTGTCTCCACGAAGGATACCTGATTGCCTACACTATAGTCGATGGTTTCACTTAAATGCTGGATCATTTGCTTGAGTTTCAAATATTCAAGATTTTGCACTAACTGTTGGTAAGAATTATTCATTTTTATACACATCTCCAATTGCCTCTAGATTTTTCTTTGCCAATTCATCAATATCAGGATAGTAGGGAAGAGCTCTACTGAGCTCATCTTTGTAGTGTTCTTCCTTGTAATTGATTTTTTGATGACTTATTTTGTGTTGGACAATTAACTCCGTGTTATAATAAATGAATAATTGATCATCATATGCTTGTAAACCAACTGTCTTTCCTCGATACTCAGCTGGAACTGAGTATTGATTGGATTTATAGGATACCATGTTGGATGAATTTACTTTTACTAGTGTATGGTTGATTCTGTAAGAATCTCTTATTTGTTGCCGTGGTAGGGGCAGTAAGAGATTCTTTTCTCGTTTTAAGGCTAAAATCGGTATTTTTCCAGTCCCCTGATGATAACTATTATTGATTCTTTCTCCGAGTTGCTGTACATACTTGTGAAGTTCTTCTAAACTAAGTTTCCCTTGATAGGCATAGATTTCGTCAAGATATTTCATGGGTGATTCTATTTTCCCTTTTGTTCTTGGCCTTCCTGCGATACAAGGATGTACTTTGAATCCGAAGTCTTCTGCAAATTGAGCGAAACGTTTATTCACTTTCCCTTTGAAATGTTTCGTCCTCGCATCATCCATTATAGTTGCCATATTATCAGTCATGATTTTCTTTGGAACGCCCCCGATAGCTTCAAAGGCTTCTGTCAAAAATGAAAATAGTACACTTTGTGACTTCGATATACTCATATAAAAAGTACGAAATCTTGAAAAAGAAAGTAATAAGACAGCTACGTTGATATAAACAATTTCTCCATCTTTCGTTTCATACCGAAGGTTTTCCTTCCAATCCAGCTGTGCCTGTTCCCCAGGCGGTGTTTCATATCGAATACTAGACGGTGTTGGATTCGTTCTCTTTCCTTCACTAAAATAAGATTGGAACTCCGGCTTACTTTGGATGTATCTACGAAATGATGAAGCTGCACAATCTAATCCATGATTATCTTTTAGGTATTGCCATAGCACTCTTTTGTAATAAAATACTTGTTTTGATTCTTTTGATAAGAGGAGTGAAATAACTCCGTAGAACTTATCAAATTTCGAAGTTTTATTCTTGGTTTTCTTTGGAGTAAACCCATTAAGGTACTTTTCAATGGTCCTCCGGTCCACATTTAATTCCCTAGCTAATTGACTCTTATTAATTCGCATATTTAAATTCTCCATCAGTATTTTTAGTTTCGGTAAGTCTGTAAGACTATTAATCTCAAAATCTGTCTGGATATTCAACGCTATGTACATACTAATCACCTCAAGATTAGTATGAAAAACCGAGTCAAAACTGTACACCTTTATTTAATCATTTTTGTACATATTTAAATTAGCATTTGTACCTCTGTAGTAGACCCCATTTAGAACTATCAATATAGGGGAATATTAAGCTGTTATCTTTATTAATGTTCTTCATACTGTTATTCAAGAAAATATTAAAAAGTTTAAAGAGTACGGAGCTACTATATTATGATTTGTTTTAGGTTCATTTATATTAAACATAAATTACTAAAGCTCCCTTCGTATAAAAATAAGCTTAATCTTTAAGATTAAGCTCAACATGTAAAAAGTTATATTAAATATTATTAGTATAGGAACCCTAGTCTATATATGTATGCTTTAGCGTCTGATTAACAGGTTTTCTTATCAGAGCTGATTGCTTCGCCTTTAAATCTAGCTATATATCTAGTACGTGTTTTCAGAGAGATTCCATAATCAGATGGAGAGACTGTGTCACTTATTCTTCCACTGAAACATAAATAGTTCCTCTACATGCTCCTGTCGATGCAGTATAATTCTCAATAGTACCAGCAAAATTCAAAAGTTTCCCTGATGATTCAGGAATTACAATTCCCCAACGGAAAGATCTTGCACCAGACATCCAATCAATCTTATTGTTCCTGCATAAAAATCATTACGAAAAAAGCAAACAGTTCATATTATTTCCTCCAAGGACTGGATTAAATAATCTGGATTTTTATTTATTTCTCTTATTTTTTGGAAATATATGAATTAATTTGAATTATACTACTATATCTTTTTGGATTCTTATATAATTTCTATATAAATCCATTTTTATTAAGGGGTTTCTTATAAGTAGTATTTAATCAGGTTAATACTACTTATAAGAAAAAATGGGAGTAAAAAATAGCCTCTTTTTGAAAAAATTTATTGGAAAAATTCATGATAATGCCAGCTGGACTTTAACAAGAATTTTAACAATCTAATGTTCAAATGGTAATTCTAGGGTGGTAATTTCATGATTACTTGTTCCGGAATATGTAAGGTTAATTGATAACAACAACCCTAGAGAAAGAATTGAGATTAAGATCTTTTTCATGAGTTATCCAATACCTCCTTTTTACTTATTTAATTCTATAAGGATATAATACAATATTAATGATTTGTTTGATCCTTCGAATTTCTTTAAAAATCGTAGTAAATCTATTAACTATCGTCTTCTATTTCACTATCCTATTACTAATTATGAATATAGGAATATTGAAAGAAAAAGACTGGCTAAGATATAAATGATTCTATTAATTCAAATAATGGGTTGGAGGAGAACCACCAATGTATGATAATAGGATTGGATACGAATTGAAAAAATTACGAGAAAAAATGAGGATTACGCAATCACAATTATGTGAAGGGATTTGCCACCAATCAATGTTAAGTAAAATCGAAAAGGGTGAAACCTATCCATCTGCTCCTATTTTGTATAAACTCTCACAAAGGTTAAATGTGGATATGGAATATTTCTTTGTTGATGCAAATTTAAAAAACTTCGAATACATTAAAGAGACTATTAATTCCATACGTAAAGAAATTAGAAATAAAAATTATGAAGCGGTTAAAGAACTTGTAATTTTAGAAGAATCAAACCCTGATTTTCAAAACTTTGTAGAATTAAAACAATTTCTATGGTGGCATAAAGGAATAGTATTATATTATGTTGATAAGAATCCTTCGCTCGCAATTAAGGAGTTGGAGAATGCTTTATTGTTAAGTAGACCTATTTCTGAAATATACCATATGTATTCAGATAGAGAATTTGAAATAATAAATACTCTTGCTGTAATCTATTCAGAAATTAATGATCATAAAACTTCATTAAACTATTTTCAAAATGCTAGAAGTATAATTAAAAATCAAGCATTAAAAGATGTAAAGATACTGCTTAGAATTGATTATAATATGGCAAAGGTGTTAACAAGACTAAAAAGGTACTCTGAATCAATTAAATTATGCAAGGAAGGAATTAATCAGTGTATTGAAGATAGCTGCATGTATCTCTACGGAGAATTAACTTATCAAATAGGGTACAACTATGAATTAATGGGAGAACGCAAGAAAGCAAAAACATTTTATCAGGATTCATTAGAAATTTTCAAAGTAAGATCAAATAACCATTTCAATGATTACATAAAAAGCAGGATTAAACAACTTTCGTAAAATATTCAATTCTAACGCAGAATTTCATTAAAGTGGAAAACCAAACTATATTAATAATAGGTTTTCCTCTTATAAAATTTAGCTCTGTTATAACTAAATGTTGATTTTACTGTGTTTGAGAAATAAGCGGAAGAATTCCGGTTATTTTAGGAAATAGCGATTTTTCCTTAAAAATAAAGGGAGTTTTTCTGGTTATTGTATCCAAATTTTTGAATTTCGTCTTAATTTAACCAGTTAATCGGAATATCACCGCTTATTTCTGTTTCTTACTCTCCCTTTCTATAAATAGCCGGAAATTCTCCGCTTATAAATTCTCATACATACACGAAAATCAACAATGAAAAATAATAACTATAAGGTTCGTGCAATTTTGTACGGGTCTTTTTTTATATAAAAATGAAACCGGAATGAGTGGTACATCGTCTAAGTACGAATTCAATAAAGGGGGGTGGGAAGCCTTGTATTTAGAAGAGAAAAGCGAATCATATTATGCACTTGCAAAGGAAAAAACGATAGATGCTATTATAGAGGATTTAATGGCTGAGTATGGTACAGAGTTAACCTCGCTTGCTTATTCTTATGTGAAAGACGCGGCACAAGCAAAGGATATCGTGCAAATGGTTTTCATTCGGTGCTATCAGAATCTTCATAAGTTTAAAGGAGAATCATCGGTAAAAACATGGCTATACAGAATTACAAAAAACCAATGTAAGGATTATCTGAAAAGCAGTTATTTTAGAAGGATTTTTTCATTTGCCAAGCTGGAGAAAGAGGAGCTGCTGGAATTAAATCCTGAAGTAAACTTACTGACTAAGGACCGGGAAACACGAGTGAAAAAGATCGTTCTATCATTAAGTCCGAAGTATAAAGAAATTATTTTTTTATATTACTACAAGGATTTTTCAGTAGAGGAAATATCTGAAATACTAAAAATTTCTGCGAATACAGTGAAAACAAGGCTAACGCGGGGAAGAGATCGGCTTAAGAAATTATTAGAAGAAGAGGGATTTGAATGGGAGGATATATGAACGGCGATAAAAAATTACAAAGCAGTGAGCTCTTTGAAGAGATAGCATTTAATCGGGAAGATCAGCTGCAAGTATACGCTAGGCTTAAGGGGAAAAGTGACCGCAGAAGTGTTATTGGAAAAAAGAAAAAGGTATTCATTCCGGCAGTTATTGTACTAATGATTGTAGGTGCAGCTATTTATATGCCATCTAACCCAGTATTAGCTTTAGCCAAACTGCCTTTCTTTGAATCGATCTTTCAATTTTTGGGTGATGGAGGCTTGAAAGGGGCTGCTACAGAAGATAAACAGGATATTCAGCAGCAACAAAGTGAAGATGGTATTAGCATGGAAATTCAGGAAGCGGTTTATGATGGGATAAGGCTATCGATTAGTTATCGTATTAAGTCGGAAGAACCGATTAAGGAATTCAATAGACGTAAGATCAATGCTCATATTCCATTCAACGGGTTTCAAATGGATAAAGTCATTTCAAATGATCAGTTTAAGCAAGTGTCCGATCATGAAGTGATT
Source organism: Cytobacillus massiliigabonensis (assembly GCF_900199725.1). Taxonomy (GTDB): domain Bacteria; phylum Bacillota; class Bacilli; order Bacillales; family Cytobacillaceae; genus Cytobacillus; species Cytobacillus massiliigabonensis. Next base: position 268,226 of record NZ_LT904903.1, read on the forward strand.
GGCTATTCTACGTTTACGTATACAGCATCCGAAATGCCAGATGATATCAAGGTTGATTTTCTTTATAGGGGAGCGATAGATTATCATTCTACTAAGAAAAAGGGATTTAGATTTTTATTTGATATTCCAATCAAAAAGACGTCCGAAATTGATACAATCGTACTCAATAAGAAGCAAAGTCATAATGGAGAAGAGCTGACACTTAAAGAAATAAATGTAAGTCCTATCTCAACAACAGTAAAATTACAATATAAGGTGCCTTATAAAAACGATATCTACGTATATTCACCTTCAATTCAGCTCCTGGATCAGAACGGAAAAATGTTTAAGGAACTTCCATTAACAGGGAATAATTGGGTGCCGAAGCAAATCAAGCAAGGAGACCAGTGGTATACGGTTTATGATGCAAGTTTATTATATGAGCAGTTAGATGAAGATACAAAAGAAATTACAATGCGGTTAGTTAAAAACAAAGACCTTTCTAAATATATGAAGCAAAAATTTATCAGCTTGGCTCAAGCAAAGAATCAGTATCTTGATTTTGGCGATATGGGTACAATTAAAATTACTAATATTGACCAAAAAGAGGATTCTACTGTAATTGAGTATGAATATAAAAGCAGCTTTGCCTTTCATTATAATCTTTCACCTCTTTTCTTGAAAGATGTGGAGAGCAAGGGATATAGTGGTATTGAAGTGGAAAGGAAGTACTTAGGAAATGAAACGTACTTGGTTGAGGAGTTATTTATAGGACTGCCTAAAGAAGAACTTTTTGTGAGTTACGTTAAGGGAAAAGCACCTGAATTAGTAGAAGAACTAGAAATAAATGTATCAACGGATGATATGAAATAAGTAAAAAGGACAGGGCGAAAGAGTTTGAACTGCACCCCAATTGTTAGACACAACTAACAATTGGAGGTGCAGTTTTTTTATGGCCAAATATTCATTTGAGTTAAAACTTGAGGCGGTATTAGACTATTTAAATGGAAAAGAGTCTATTCGAGCAGTTGCTAGGCGTTTCAATGTAAGTAAAACCCCCTTAGAAACTTGGATAGCTCAATATAGAGAAAATGGTGAAAATGGATTAATTTCATCCTATACAAACTATGATATTCATTTTAAAATGGACGTACTAAATTATATGAGCGAACTTGGAGCGTCTTTTAAACAAGCAGCGGCTGTGTATAACATTTCTTCTCCTTCTACAATTCTTCAATGGCAAAGGCAGGTTGAAGAATCAGGTGTGGACGCTCTATTTCCAAAGAAAAAGGGGCGTCCATCCATGAAAAAGGAAACAAAAAAATCATTACCTGTAGAGGGTTCAATGGAGGCATTACAAGCTGAAAATGA
>NZ_LT904903.1:270316-273477 GCF_900199725.1 Cytobacillus massiliigabonensis
GTTATGGTTACCGTCGGATTACATTAGAATTACGCAACAGAGGGTATGTAATCAATCATAAAACGATCCGACGTCTAATGAATGAGCTGGGATTAAAATGTCTCGTTCGAATGAAAAAATATCGGTCATACCGAGGACAAGTAGGCAAAACTACAGCTAATATATTAGAACGGGATTTTCATGCATCTAAGCCTAACAAGAAGTGGGTGACGGATGTGACAGAATTCCACCTGCATGGGGAAAAGCTATATTTATCGCCCATTCTCGACTTATATAATGGTGAGATAATAGCTTATAATATAGAGCAACGCCCTGTATATCCACTTGTTTCTAAAATGTTGGACAAGGCCATTGAGCGATTAAACGAGGGAGAAACCCCCATCCTCCATTCTGATCAAGGCTGGCATTATCAGATGAAGCAGTATCAATTTGCATTAAAAAAACATGGTATCATTCAAAGTATGTCCCGTAAGGGGAACTGCTTGGATAACGCAGTCATGGAGAACTTCTTTGGCTTATTAAAGTCTGAATTGCTTTATTTGAAGAAATTCGAGAGTGTGGAGCATTTTAAAATAGAGTTAGAAAAATACATTCACTATTATAACCACAAACGGATTAAGGCAAAGTTAAAAGGCATGAGTCCAGTGCAATACCGAACTCATGCCCAAGTAGCTGCCTAAACCCATGTCTAACTTTTTGGGTTCAGTTCAGTTCTGTCCTTTTTTACATCCCACGCAATAGTGAGGAAACATATTTAAAATAAAAGTCATCCAAGTTTAAAAGGGGTGATTAAGGTGCTGGAAACAAGAGTGCGATTCTTATTTTTAACTCTAGCAACGATATCATTCGTTTCTTTCTATCCTTATTCTCCTGTAATGGCATGTGATTGTGCCATTACAGGAGAATGCAGAGGAAGCACTAGTAATTAACTGTGGAAGAAGTTCGGAAATGCAGTATGCAGATAAAGATTTATTGGAACTTGGAGAAGGGAAGAAACCAAGTAATATGGTTCAATTAGAAAATGAATTCATAAGTAACAAATCATTATCTTGGATAAGCATAGTACTGCTACTAATATTAACTCTTTCAATAATTAGTCTTTTTAGAAAAGTAAAAGTGTTATAATTGTACTCTTGAGAAATTTTATTTTAATTGGGTAATTATATTTGTTAATACATGTTGACTTCTATAAAAAAATATATTAATATAATAAATCTCAGCTAGAAGAAAAAACGATAGTATATTCTACTCTCTTGTAGTTGACGAATTGTGGTTATCTATGATATTATAAAATCCTTCTGTTAAAGAAACAGAAATTATCTCAAAAAAGTTATTGACACCACTGAGATAAAGTGATATATTAATATCCTGTCACAAAATAGTTCTTTGAAAACTAAACAAAGCAAGAACGTCAACGTTAATTCAAGTTTTAAACTTAAGAGCTAATCTTACTCTTTATTGGAGAGTTTGATCCTGGCTCAGGACGAACGCTGGCGGCGTGCCTAATACATGCAAGTCGAGCGAACTTGCGGGAGCTTGCTCCCAAAAGTTAGCGGCGGACGGGTGAGTAACACGTGGGCAACCTGCCTGTAAGACTGGGATAACTTCGGGAAACCGGAGCTAATACCGGATAATTCTTTTCCTCACATGTGGAAAAGCTGAAAGATGGCTTCGGCTATCACTTACAGATGGGCCCGCGGCGCATTAGCTAGTTGGTGAGGTAACGGCTCACCAAGGCGACGATGCGTAGCCGACCTGAGAGGGTGATCGGCCACACTGGGACTGAGACACGGCCCAGACTCCTACGGGAGGCAGCAGTAGGGAATCTTCCGCAATGGACGAAAGTCTGACGGAGCAACGCCGCGTGAGTGATGAAGGTTTTCGGATCGTAAAACTCTGTTGTTAGGGAAGAACAAGTACCGTTCGAATAGGGCGGTACCTTGACGGTACCTAACCAGAAAGCCACGGCTAACTACGTGCCAGCAGCCGCGGTAATACGTAGGTGGCAAGCGTTGTCCGGAATTATTGGGCGTAAAGCGCGCGCAGGCGGTCTTTTAAGTCTGATGTGAAAGCCCCCGGCTCAACCGGGGAGGGTCATTGGAAACTGGGAGACTTGAGTGCAGAAGAGGAGAGTGGAATTCCACGTGTAGCGGTGAAATGCGTAGAGATGTGGAGGAACACCAGTGGCGAAGGCGACTCTCTGGTCTGTAACTGACGCTGAGGCGCGAAAGCGTGGGGAGCGAACAGGATTAGATACCCTGGTAGTCCACGCCGTAAACGATGAGTGCTAAGTGTTAGAGGGTTTCCGCCCTTTAGTGCTGCAGCAAACGCATTAAGCACTCCGCCTGGGGAGTACGGCCGCAAGGCTGAAACTCAAAGGAATTGACGGGGGCCCGCACAAGCGGTGGAGCATGTGGTTTAATTCGAAGCAACGCGAAGAACCTTACCAGGTCTTGACATCCTCTGACAATCCTAGAGATAGGACTTTCCCCTTCGGGGGACAGAGTGACAGGTGGTGCATGGTTGTCGTCAGCTCGTGTCGTGAGATGTTGGGTTAAGTCCCGCAACGAGCGCAACCCTTGATCTTAGTTGCCAGCATTCAGTTGGGCACTCTAAGGTGACTGCCGGTGACAAACCGGAGGAAGGTGGGGATGACGTCAAATCATCATGCCCCTTATGACCTGGGCTACACACGTGCTACAATGGATGGTACAAAGGGCTGCAAGACCGCGAGGTTTAGCCAATCCCATAAAACCATTCTCAGTTCGGATTGCAGGCTGCAACTCGCCTGCATGAAGCCGGAATCGCTAGTAATCGCGGATCAGCATGCCGCGGTGAATACGTTCCCGGGCCTTGTACACACCGCCCGTCACACCACGAGAGTTTGTAACACCCGAAGTCGGTGGGGTAACCGCAAGGAGCCAGCCGCCTAAGGTGGGACAGATGATTGGGGTGAAGTCGTAACAAGGTAGCCGTATCGGAAGGTGCGGCTGGATCACCTCCTTTCTAAGGATGAAATGAAGTCTAACTTCATTAAAAGACGTTTCATTGTTCGTTCAGTTTTGAGAGAGCAATTCTCTCATATGAATTTGTTCTTTGAAAACTAGATAATGTATATAAAGAAGAATAACCGAGTAATCGCCATCTTAGTTTTCTCTTAT
>NZ_LT904903.1:275919-357084 GCF_900199725.1 Cytobacillus massiliigabonensis
AATTAAATGTTCCTGCGGTGATTAATCATGTGGTTTATTCAAAGATGTAATTCATGATGAAACTTCAATGGGCTATAGCCAAGCGGTAAGGCATCGCACTTTGACTGCGACATGCGTTGGTTCGAATCCAGCTAGCCCAGCCATTTTCTTTAAGGCGGCATAGCCAAGTGGTAAGGCAGAGGTCTGCAAAACCTTTATCACCGGTTCAAATCCGGTTGCTGCCTCCAATTCTCATATGCGGGTGTAGTTTAGTGGTAAAACCACAGCCTTCCAAGCTGTTGTCGAGGGTTCGATTCCCTTCACCCGCTCCATTATTTATGATAGAATGGGCCTATAGCTCAGCTGGTTAGAGCGCACGCCTGATAAGCGTGAGGTCGATGGTTCGAGTCCATTTAGGCCCACTTTATTGATTTAAGAAACAAGAATAGTATTACTCCGCAGTAGCTCAGTGGTAGAGCAATCGGCTGTTAACCGATCGGTCGTAGGTTCGAGTCCTACCTGCGGAGCCATTTTTATTATTGGGGAAGTACTCAAGAGGCTGAAGAGGCGCCCCTGCTAAGGGTGTAGGTCGGGTAACCGGCGCGAGGGTTCAAATCCCTCCTTCTCCGCCATACATATATAATACAATGCGCCTTTAGCTCAGCTGGATAGAGCATACGCCTTCTAAGCGTACGGTCAGAGGTTCGAATCCTCTAAGGCGCGTAAAAAAATAATTAAACCTTATAATAAAAAGGATAGCTGACCATGTTAGCTATCCTTTTTGCTATCTCTTAGAAACTAATACGTGAAAATTGCTAGTGGGTTTTGTTGAAAAAAGGAAAGCTCATTCATGTAAGGTATATATATTTATTTGCCAAAAAACAGCATTCAAACTTTATGAAAACATTGATTAGCATAATAAGAAGGTTGATTTAAGGTATAGTAGAATTAGTAAATAATCCCCTAATAAAAAATATCAGGAGCAAATGTATGGAAATTTCTTTAATTAGGCATGGAAAATCAAAGCAGATAGAAAATAATCGATTGAGCAGTCAAGAATTTCAGAACTGGGTCAAAAAGTATGATGAAAGTGGGGTTTTTGAAGAGGATAGCTACCCAGAGGCAACGCTTGGAAAGGCAGAAGCTGCAAGTCTGCTAGTTACGAGTGATTTAAAAAGGTCGATTGAGTCTGCAAGTCTATTACATCAACAGAAAAGAGTCATTTCTGATTCGTTGTTTCGCGAAGCAGAGCTACCTGTACTATCAGGAACATGGAGGATAAGATTAAGTCCAAATTGCTGGGCAATTTTCTTAAGGTGCTTATGGTATAGTGGTTATGCAAGACAGTGTGAGTCTTTAGCGAATGCTAGGCAGAGAGCTGAACGGGCAGCAATTCAATTAGTAAAGCATGCGGAAGAGCATCATTCAGTCGTTCTAGTAGGACATGGTTTTTTTAATAGATTAATAGCAGTAGAACTAAAGAAAATGGGCTGGAAAGGCAATAGAAAAATAAGTGCAAAACACTGGAATTGTGCAACGTACTCATTCTACACAAAACATTCATGAGCATCCGCTCACTAACCAAGTATGTAAATGTTGGTCTGCTTAATTTCTCTGCCCTCGTTATTACTTCGTACATAAAGGCTTGTTCAATTAATCAGACCGACAAGATACTTTTTTACACAGAAAAAGAGGGATAAAAATGCATTATAAAGAACACGGAGATAAGAAAGCCGCATTAATGCTTTTTTTGCATGGCGGCGGAGTGAGCGGGTGGATGTGGGATAAGCAGATTCAATCCTTTATGCATTATCATTGCATTGTTCCAGATCTGGCTGAGCAGGGGATGAGCAATGATGGAACGAACTTTTCGATAAAAACCTCTGCTGAAAAACTAATTGAATTAGTTCAAGAAAAAGCAAATGGAAAGCAAGTGATTGTAATTGGATTTTCATTAGGCGCTCAGGTAACCATCCAAATGTTAAGCATGAAACCAGAGTTAATTGATTATGCAATGATTAATAGTGCTCTAGTACGCCCCATGTTATGGGCAAAAAAGTGGATTAGCCCCTCTATTAAACTGACATTTCCCCTTATAAGAAATCAGTCATTTTCAAGAATTCAGGCGAGGGCACTTTATATTGGGAAGGATAACTTTGAAAACTATTATAAAGAAACACGTCAGATGAAATCTGATACACTGATTCGAATACTAGAGGAAAATATGTCATTTGAGATACCAGATCATTTTCATAAAGCAACGGGGCGGATATTGGTTACTGTAGGTGAAAAAGAGAAAGGAATAATGAAAAAATCAGCAATTGATATTGTGAATGGCAATCCAAATAGTATAGGCATGATGATCCCAAATATAGGACATGGACTGCCTATCGCAAATCCAGCATTTTTCAATCAAATTATTGAAGAGTGGATTGCTGAAGGGAGGATTCCAGAGGAAGGAAAGCTTATTAATCGAAGTCATTAAAAAAGACCATTTTACCCAACCCGTTAAATAGGTCGGCAATGGTCCCAAAAGTATTGTATTGATTGATAAAAAGCTTCATCATAATTCTCATGGTCTTCAATAGACCAGCATGTGGCTAAAACTGAATGGGCAAAGCCCCATGAATAAATTCTATGTGTATCGAGATCTAATTCCTCCGATAAAAGGGCTATACGCTTGTCAATCACAGCTGAAAAATTTTCTGCAGGCAGCCGATTTAATAAAAATTGAATGACCTCATATTCTCTATCACTAATTAATCCTTTAGGGTCAATAGCTGTCCATGAATCACTGCCATTATTCAATATATTGTAATGATGAAGATCCCCATGAAGCAAGTATGGCTTTTCTATTGATTTATTCAGTGCTGTAAATGTTTCAGCTGCTCCCTGAAGCATCTTTTTTGTAATTGGACCGATTCCATCAGGATTTTCTATCAATATTTTTAATAAAGCTTTTTCCCTATCTTCACTAGTAGGAATTTGCAGGGTATCTGATGCAGGAACCCACAATTTCTTCATGACTCTTGAAGCAATACGTGTAGCTGCCTCATCGTCTTCAACGGTTTCCAACATATTCCCAGGAGTTAATCGTTCGAGAATGAGGATCCCTTTTTTTAGATCCACATCAATAATCTCAACCATTGCACGACCGTTAAACTGCTGAATCGTATGAACCTCCGCATGAAATTCCTCACCAGGAACGACAAGCTTAACAACAACTTCTGTTCCATCTCTTTGAACAGCAGGAGCAACGAAATTATAAGACAACGGGAATGGAAGCATGATTTGGATGTCCCATCGCGCCTCGCATTCCTCAATAAGCATATTAAAATGATTCAGCCATTGTTCACCTTTCTCCTTATGGACAGACTTTATTGTCTGTACAAATTCCTTTGGTAATTGAATCATTCGATATGCTCCTTTTTTCAGAGATTTTAAATATGAAACGCCCATGCGATAATTGGTCCGAAAATAGATCCAAGAACAGCACATAGGGTCATAGAAACAGAGCTAATAGAAGCTGTCAGTTCCCCGTACTCAAATGCCTTCGAGGTACCAAGTGCATGAGAAGCACTTCCAAATGCAACCCCTTTGCCAATAGGGCTATTAATACCGCTCCATTTTAAAAATAATGGTCCTAGAATAACACCAGAAAAACCAGCAATCATGACAAATACCATTGTCATAGAAGGATCAACACCCAAATCTGTAGCAATCTGAATGGCTACAGGTGTAGTGATTGACTTTGGAATAATGGAAAGTATTAAGTCGCGGTTTATTCCAAAAACCTTTGCAATTAAGATTCCGCTGATCATACCGGAAAACAATCCAATTAGAACACCAATGATAATTGGATAAATGTACCTTATTAAAATGTGGCGGTTTTTATAAAGCGGATAGGCCAATGCAACAACTGCTGGCCCTAATAAAGAATTAATCCACTTACCCCCAATCATATACTCATCATACGAAATATCTGAAAGTATTAAAAGCACAATGATGAGAGCTGTTGCAGTAAGAACGGGAATCAATATCGGATTAGGAAAACGTGTATAGATCTTCGCCATAGCTAAGTAAACAACAACAGTTCCAAGAATTATAAGGATTGCGATAAGTGACTGCTGCATTTTTCATTTTCCTTTCGTTTTATTGTCTTCTTTTCTAAAAATTGGCTGACTGTTCCTGACACCAGCATGGTCAAAATGGTGCTAACAATGCCGATTAAACATAAGATTGCTCCGCTGATAGAGAATAGTGATGGGTAATTCATAATGCCGATCATGGCAGGAATAAATAATAATGGCAGATAGGCTAATAAAAAATTTGCTCCATTCTCAATGATCTTTAATGGAATAATTTTGATTGATAAACAAATTAGTAATAGGATTAGACCAATAATACTTCCTGGGATTGGGATAGGGAAAATGTGATGAATTCCATTTCCAATCCATGTGAAAGCATATAAAATAGCAATTTGGTAAATGATTTGTAGTCCCTTCATACTCATGATGTTCTATAAATAAAGAACATCTGCCTCCTTTTTATGTGAAATCGTGATGAAAATAAATAAAATCTTTACTTTAAATCCATATACTTGTACGATACAATTATATGTTTGTATTATACAAGTATATGACGATTTGTCAATGATCAATTAAAATGTATAGAATATATATGGAGGGGAGACTATTGCCAAAAGAAAATCAAAAAGCAGTTGAACGCATAGAATATGAACTTACAACATTAATCCGGCGAGCGGTTTATTTAGATATTTCCGATAAAAAAATTGGGCATTTGGAGAGGGCTGTCTATTTATTATTAAGACATCTAGATGAGTTTGGCCCATCTCGCTTAAAAGAATTGGCTGAAACCTTTAACTTAGATATATCTACACTTTCTAGACAAGCTTCCGCCATAGAAGCAAAAGGATATATTTTACGTTTTTCTGATCCTACGGATGGCAGGGTAAGTTTGTTCAAACTAACAGAACTAGGAAGGGAAAAATTAATAACCGACAAAAAAATGAGGATTGAGCGCTACCATACCATGTTAGAAGATTGGTCATATGAAGAGAAAAAAGTATTTGGTGAGCTGCTAGTGCGTATGAATGAAGCATTGATTGATTAAGGTTAAATTAAATAAGCTGCCCACCATGGCAGCTTATTTTATAAATTGTCAGGAAGTCATCTCTTTTCCAATCGGATTATCAATAAACTTAAAATAAGGGAGAAAAATACCTAATAAAGATACGCAGCAAATAACAGCACCGATTAATAGATATAAAGGGCGTATCCCCCATAGCTCACTTAATACACTGCCTGCAGCAACACCTAAAGGCATTGCAGCCCTGATAATAAAAAGCCTTACAGAAATGACCTTTCCCATTAAATGGTTTGGTATTATTTGTTGAAAGATGGTTATATTATGTACTCCGAAAAATGCCATGGCAAAGCCTGCTACAGCCTCAGTCATATATGCGGCATACATACTATGATTGATGGCAAGGAATATATAAGTCAATCCTCCAATAAGCAGTGATCCAAGCATGATCACGCGCCTGCTTTTGTATTTGATTTTCCCGATTAACATAGATCCAATTACATAACCGAGAGGAAAGCTTGCCATAAAATAACCGTATTCAGCATAGGTACCTGATAACTCAGTAGTAATATAGGGCAGAGTGATAACCATGGTAACGCCTACTCCAAATTGAACAAATGCAAGAAAGATTCCTAGCCAGACAATGATAGGCTGCTTAAAAAAGCAGGATATTCCTTCAGAAAATTGCTGAAGCCAAGTTTTCCGCACGCTTTGAGAGGTTCTTTCTTCTTTTAAAAATAACAATAATGTTCCGCTTGCTAGAAGGAACACGCTGACAATAAACAATGTTGGTTTTACACCGAAGTATTCCACCACTGCTCCGCCTAAAAATGGAGCCATAAAAGTCATAAGTCTTACCGTTCCATCTAAATAGGCATTAGCTGTATTTAGCTGTTCTTTTGGCACAATAGAAGGGATGATTGCCTGATTGGCTGGTGTATATACTGGTGTGATTAAGCCTACGAAGATTTGGACTGTGAAAATATGCCAGGGTGCAAGAGTCCCCATCAGTAATGAAACAAGCGGGATAAGAAATATTCCCCCTCTAACCCATTGAGAAAGAATCATAATCCACTTTCGATTCCATCGATCGATAAAGGGACCAATGAATAATTGAAGTACTAAGGAGGGGAGAAAATATAATAGCCACATACTTCCAAGTGCCATTGTGGAGCCAGTTAGCTGATAAATAAGAATGGAGTTGCAAAAGGTCCCAAAAGCCCCGCCTAATTCAGAGATTGCATTTCCCATCCATATAAATAGAAACGACCGATTTTTTAATACACTATTTTTCATTTTTTCCACCTATCGCTTCTTCATTGATTTAGATACATATCTAATTCTTTCGCTAATCCTGCGAGTGCACTTCTCTTCAGTGAATATTTTGACTGGGTTATTTCTACTAGTTTTGCTGCCTTCAGTATCTTTAGGTGATGGTGAATCGTAGATTTCCCGATATTTAATTGTGAGGCAAGCTCCTGTAATGTATGGTCATGCTCAGTCAGCATTTTGACAATTCGCAGCCGAACCTCATCTCCTAACGCCTTATGTTTAAGGACGAAAAATTGGTTAGGTGTGTATTTATCATTAGGAGAGATACTTTCATTGGCTATAGGGTAATAGAAAACCTTTGCTCCTTCTATATCTGCTTCAATATTCCATGGGCGGTAAATATACTGTGGAATTAAAATGACTGTATGTATGCTTGGTTCTGGTAAATAAGTAACCCCGCCAGTTGCCCATTCTACGAATTCTTCAGATTTCATTTTTTCTTTCATTCGTTTCTTCGCTTCATAATCCGTCTGTAGAATAGCCGAAAGCTTTTCAGAGCTATTGTTTATAACTGTTTCGTACCAGCCTGTCATAACATGGATAAGATGTTCCTTTAGGAGACTTTCATCTACCTGACAAATAAATGCTATATAGTGAGGTAAAAAGGGATGATCGCTTGTTAGGCGCTGCATTTCTGCCATCGCGGTTTTTGCTCCGTAAGCAGCATTGTGTCTGATTTCTTGATAATTAGATCCTATAAATGGCAAACAGTAAAATTTTAAATCTATGCTTGGGAGATCTTGAATATACGATGTAAATTCTGATAGATGAGTGAATGGTTTCATATGCAGCAGCTGGAGCAAGGCTTTCCAAGTATTGTTCTTTTCGACAAAGTCTAAATGCTGCAATAGATCTTTCGATAAGGAACTCTTGATATCAGTCCAATAATCTTGCTGTTTTTCTAATGTTTTAATAAGCGGGGTATTAGTGATGGCTGCAATCCCTAATGCGCATTCCCACAAAAGGGAGTATTCCAGCTGAATTTGGTAAGTCTCTTTCTTTCTTCCCGTAAGATTTAAAATATCCATGTTAGCACCTCATTTATTTAGTATAAATTCATTCTATAATCATCGAACAAAATATTCAATAATTTTAGAATTTTTATTTCTTAGTTAAAATTGTTTTATCAATTAGTTTAAGGTCAAGGATACGTTAAGCGGGAATAATCAAAAAATAATCAAGGGTAATAGGGTGAAAGTGCTGGATACTGGACAATCAGGCTACACCTTAGTGAAAAAGAAAAATGTTTAATCTGATAGAAACAGGGGAATAAGTCTAGTAGAGAAATAGATTGAATGATTCATTAAGAAAGCTTAAACATAATAGACGAGGAGGACTTATTATGAAACAAGCTTCACTTGTAAAATCATTAACGGTAGTAGGCGTAGGAGTAGGAGCATCGGCAGCAGCTATTTGGTTATCTTCTAAACCAAACCGAATCATGGCTAAAGATTTAGTAAGGGATTGGAAAAGAAAAGTAAAACCTTCTCCTTTCGATAAAAGTGAAAATCTTCCGATTGAAAAGGGAGGGCATCCGCATCCGAGAGATATAGAAGATAACAATATGGTTAGTGAAGGTGCTTTATATTCAGTGCAATTTTTCAATGAAAAAGTACAGTGATCTTTTCATCAATTCTAAAATGAACATGGGGTGTATGTAATGAAGAGAGAGATGAAAGATAAACTAAATCCAATGAACGGCACGATGGTTCAAAATTTCACGGAAATGAAGGAAAATGGGAAAATAATGGAGAGTATGGATACAAATAAACAATTAAAGGAAAAAGGAAAGCAGCCAGATCCAAAGCAGGATACGGAACCTAAATAATAGAATAGTAACAACTGAAAGCCTGGGAATCTCTCCAGGCTTTTTATCTTCAAATAATTCAAATATTAAAACTAGTCATATAGGAATAAACTGCTATATAATAAAAAAAATAACAGTTTTTTATTATATGGAGTAGGTAGAAATGGCGCAGGAATTATTATTGTATGTATTAGTCGTTGTAAGTGCAGGCCTATTAAGCCTTTTTTTATGTGGGTATGCTGTTTGGAAAATAAAGGACGCGCCTGGAGCTAGATACTATATATTAGTCACATTAATGTCAGCAGTTTTTACTTTTGCATATGCCTTTGAGCTGATGGGTACGTCGCTTGCAGAAATAAGCTTATGGTTAAGAATAGAGTATCTCGCATTGCCATTTATTCCAGTATTTATTTTATTAATGTGTTTGGACTATGTTGGACAAAGATTAAAACCATGGATCTGCTATTCGCTTTATGTTATCCCGATTATAACCATCTTCATGCATAATACGAATAGCCTTCATCATTTATATTACAAATCAATCGAACTAAGAAGTGAAACTCCATTCCCAACAATCAAGCTGGAAGGTGGTCCTTGGTTTTACGTCCATTCCATCTTTCTTTTTTTATGTTTTATGATGAGTATCATCATATTGCTCATGCAGCTGAAGAAGGCATCGTTTAGGTTTCGGATGCAAATCCTTTTAATGGTAGCAGGACTGATGATCCCTTTAATAGCAAACTACTTTTATATTAACGGGATGAGTCCAAGTGGCATTGACCTTGGACCTGTCTCTATGAGCATTTCCTTTATGTTTCATGGAATAGCCCTTGTATCTTTTCAAATGTTTAATGTCACTCCAATTGCTAGGGAAAAAGTATTTGAAAGTATGCAAGAAGGTGTTATTGTTCTAAATCAAAAAGATGTCATTGTCGATTATAATGGCACGATGCTGAAATTAATCCCAAAACTAAACAAGCATGCGATTGGAAAGCCGATTAGAGATGTGCTTCACAGTAACCCAAGGCTGGCAGAAATCATAAATAATAAGCAAGAGTGTGATTACAAGATAAGTCTTGGCGGTGAACATGCATACTACAATATACGGTTTTCACCTGTTCAAACTAAGAAAAATATATACATAGGAAGGATTGTCACCTTTGCCAATGTAACTGAAAGAGTCCATATACAGGAAGAACTAAAAAAACTGGCAAGCACGGATGGACTAACAAAAGTATTAAATCGGACTTTCTTTATGGAAAAAATAGAAGAAGTTTTCGAATCTCTTACGATAAAAGGAGGAAGCGTTTCTATTATTATGTTTGATATCGATCATTTTAAGAAAGTGAATGATACGTTCGGACATGCTATCGGAGATCATATTTTAATACATGTTGCAGATACAGCAAAGAAAAGCATACGGAATACAGATATTATTGGGCGCTATGGAGGAGAGGAATTTATTATTTGCATGGCAAATACTCCATTATTTGAGGCATGTGAGTTTGCAGAGACCATCCGTGAGGAAATATCGAAAGTAAATCGTCTGATTAATGGCGAAGAAGTAGTTATAACGTCCAGCTTTGGCGTTTCACATGCTTATATTAACGCCGGAGAAAGCCAATACTCTATACATACCTTAATGAAGCAAGCCGATGAAGCCCTTTATGCAGCAAAAGGAAATGGCAGAAACTGTGTTCAATGTTATAGACAAGCTTTGGAGATTGTAAAATAACTTATGACAGAAAAACTGAGAACAGGATAATCCAGTTCTCAGTTTTTGAAAAAATACCTATCATTTAGGCAGTTTAACACAATTAAAAGAGCAGATATAATTAGAAATCAATTTTTATAAAATAAGTGTAGAGAAAGATACCCATTCTCTACACTCTGAGAACTCGGAATTTGAGCTCTTTTACGTTAAAAATCAAAATGATCTGGGTCTGGCCCTACACGAAGATTTTGATTTAATTCATCAATGGTTTTCATTTCCTCTTTCGTCAATTCGAAATCAAATACATTTGCATTTTCAACAATGCGATACTCTTTTGTTGATTTTGGAATGGTAACAACCCCGTTTTGCAAGTCCCACCGCAAAATAATTTGTGCAGTAGATTTATTATGCTTGGTCGCTATTTCCTGTAAAACTTTGTTATCTAGCAACTGGCCTTGCATTAATGGTGACCATGCTTCCAGCTGAATGCCGTTGTCTTCACAAAATGCTTTCAGCTCTTTTTGAGTTAATCGTGGATGGCATTCTACTTGATTAATCATCGGCTTGATTTCAGCATCCTTCATTAAGTCTTCTAAATGATGAATTTGAAAATTACTTACTCCAATTGCTTTTACTCGGCCTTCTTTATAAAGAGTTTCTAGCGCTCTCCAAGCATCCTTGTATTTTCCTGCAACCGGCCAGTGAATCAAATATAAATCTAAATACTCTAAGCCAAGTTTCTTTAAGCTTGTTTCGAAAGCCGCTATCGTTGATTCATATCCTAAATCCGCGTTCCAAACCTTTGAAGTGACAAATAGCTCTTCTCTTGAAATGCCTGCTTCTTTTAGACCTTCTTGGATCCCTTTGCCAACCCCTTCTTCATTCTCATAAATCGCTGCTGTATCCACACTGCGGTATCCATGTTTAATCGCTGTTTTTACCGCGTTCACTAATTCTGGACCTTCTTCGACTTTAAAAACTCCAAGTCCAAACCAAGGCATTTTCACACCATTATGCAAAGTTGTTGTATCTTGTAAATTTTTAACCATCATTTTTAAACCCTCCAAAATTTTATTATATTTTCCTTGCTTGATCTTTTCGTTCCAAAGCTTTGCTAAATCCAGTTAAAACTGCAGCCGCTAAAACCATAAGCGCTCCAATCCAAGACGTATGGATGAGTCCTATCGAGTCTGTAATGAGACCGCCTAAATAGGAGCCAATCGCAATCCCGGCATTAAATGCAGCTATATTTATTGCTGACGCCACATCAACCGCACTAGGAACAAAGCGCTCAGCCAGTATGACAACATATACTTGTAAGCCCGGCACATTCATAAATGCTAATAGACCCATCAATAGAATCGTTATTAACCCGGCAATTTTAAATGGTGCTGTAAACATCAAAATAAATAAGACAACTGCCTGTACAATAAACATATAGAACAATGCACCAATTGGATTTTGATTCGATAACTTCCCTCCAACCATATTCCCAATCGCAATCGCAATTCCATAAACTAATAAAATGACAGCCACAGTTCCTTCTTTAAACCCCGTGATGTCTTGAAGCAATGGAGATAAGAAGGTAAACACGACAAATGTTCCGCCATATCCTAATGCTGTAATGATGAATAAAAGCAATAGCCGGCCATTTTTCACAAGCTTAAGCTGATCACGAAAGGTAGTTTTTACTCCTTTTCGTAAATTAGATGGAACAAGAATGCTATTTGCAATAAAGGCAATGACACCAATGATAACAATGGTCATAAAAGCTGTTCTCCACCCTAGCTGTTGACCAATAAAGGTTCCAAATGGTACACCAGTTACCGTAGCTACTGTAAGACCTGTAAACATAATTGATATCGCACTAGCTCTGCGATTTTCTGGAACTAAATCGGCAGCTATTGTCGATCCTATTGACATGAAGACCCCATGTGAAAATGCTGAAATCACACGTGCCACTAGCAAGAGCCCAATTGTTGTAGAGATTGCGGCAAGAGTATTGCCAATAATAAAGACAATCATAATCCAAAGTAATAATGTCTTACGTGACATTCTCGATGTCAAAGATGTCAAAATAGGAGCACCAAACGTTACCCCTAAAGCATATAAAGAGACAGTTAATCCTGCCGTGGTAACCGGAATACTTAAATCATTTGCAATAAGCGGAAGCAACCCGACACTGATGAATTCAGTCGTTCCAATTGCAAAAGCACTAACTGCTAAAGCAAGCAACGCGAACGTGCTTTGCTTTTTACTTAAAGCCATTTTATTTCCTCCTTTTTTCTGTTATACAAACGGAAACTTTCTTTTTGGCGAATAATATATTTTGAAAGAAAGTATAGTATGAATCGGCCAGCAAATGTTATTATGAGATATATCGGACATAAAGAAAAGTACGCACTTTAAAGTTATATAGAAACCATAAAGTAATATAGGTACTTTTTAGTACCTGTAGAGGAGGATATGAAATGCAAAAAAAGAAATACAATATTTCTGTTGAAGCAACATTAGAAGTCATCGGTGGAAAGTGGAAATGTGTGATTCTCTGCCATCTAACTCACGGAAAAAAACGAACGAGCGAATTAAAGCGGCTCATGCCAACTATCACACAAAAAATGCTTACCCAACAGCTGCGCGAGCTAGAAGAAGATGGTGTCATCAATCGAATCGTGTACAACCAAGTTCCGCCAAAAGTAGAATACGAACTCAGTGAATATGGACGAAGCTTAGAAGGTATCTTACATTTACTATGTGAATGGGGTGAAACACATTTAACGAGAGTATATGGAGATAAATTTTCTGTTTTAGAAGATAGTGTGTTGAATGAACAGCTTAAATGAGGGGATTTAATTTTTGAGTCTTCGCCCGACTCTCTTATATGGACATAAATAACCTGACAATAATTAAAAGACAGATATAACAGCCGATTCCTTTAAAATAGAAGGTGTAATTGGCTGTTTATTTTATATCCCTTTAAAGAATAAAATTATCGAGATGCTTGCTGTGCTCAAGAAAAGTAAAAGGGCAACTTTTTAGTAAGGCTCGTATTGCGCATTTGCTTTTGAATAACTTTCTGACACGTATTCGATCGTTTGAATATATTGAATGAAAAGAAATAGTAATGGGCGGATGCAGCAAATGAATAATCAGCAAAAGCAACTTATTGGTTCATGGATACAGGCGGGTGGAACGGTTATAGCTGCATTTGGCAGTACACCGTCTCAGATCCTAACTGAGGAGGATCAATTTAATTTAAGCTTATGGGGAAATGTTCTGCAAGGAGTCGGAAATGCCTTGGTAGCAGATGGAACAGAGACAGTTTCTTTAAGTAAGCTCGGAAACGAAGTACAGGCAATTGGAAATACTACTGTAGTTGGCGGAATGTTGATTGATTTTAAAGAGGAAACGAAAAAGATATTGATTATCGATGGAAATTGGCTGCAGGCTGTAGGCGGAGGAATGGCTGCGGCTGATGCAATAGATGATGAAGCCTCACTAGAAAAAGCGTTAAATGTGATTGGAAATCTTCTGCAGGTAATAGGAAATTCATTACAAGCAATTGCAGGCATATATGAATTAAAAAAAAGTAAAGAAAATGAAAATGATAATAATACGCAAAAGTCTACTAATCAAATATCCTATTATCAACACAATAATTCTTCTAAAGAAGATGAAGAACAAAACGAAGGAGAAGCTTTAGATTTTAGCGGGAGCTGGATTCAGGCTGTCGGTGCTGTTATTTCTGCAATTGCCCAAACCATATCAACAAACTCATAAAAAGGATTTTATGCTAGAAATAAAGAATAAGTTACTATCGCTTAATTTAGGGGGGAAAAAATGCTGACAGCTAAACAGTTAACAGAAATTAAGGAACTGCAGAATGTTTGTGAGAAGGGTGAACCCTTCGAACTGAAATTGAATTGGGATATGCTCCAATCACGTGAGGAAAACGAAGGAAATGACTTCTTCCATTATGAGGATGGAAAGCTAGTTGGATTTCTAGGTTTGTATGGGTTTGGGAATAAAGTCGAAGCTTGTGGAATGGTTGCACCTGATTATCGGAGAAAAGGCATATTTTCCAAGCTTTATCGTAACGCAGAAAATGTGTTGAAGGAACGGGAAATATCGCATATTCTCTTAAATGCTCCATCCAATTCTGAATCCGGAAAAGGGTTTCTGCAATCTGTTTCGTGCTCTTATTCATTTTCAGAGCATCAGATGAAATGGGAAGAAACGGAGCTCTCTTATAAAGAAGATGTGGTATTAAGGCTATCAAATCCCGATGATTTTGAAACAGAGGTCCAATTAGATGTCCAGTGCTTCAACTTTGAAGAAGAGGATGCACGAGATTATAATGAAAGGATTAAACGGGAAAATAAGGATCAATTCTATATTATTGAATCAAATGGAATGTCTGCTGGAAAAATGCGTATATCTCATCTGGATGGGGAAGCTTGGATTTACGGATTTGCTATTTTCCCTGAATTTCAAGGTAAAGGCATTGGACGAAAAACGTTAACAAATGTCATTTTAAACGAACATAAGAATGGATTTTCAATTTTTCTAGAAGTGGAAGCAAAGAATGCACACGCCTTAAAACTTTATGAGTCTTGTGGATTTAAAGCATATCATTCACAGGATTACTATAAAAAGGATTAAAATATAGATTAATAAATTATAAATGTACACATTTATGGAAAAAAGTCACCCCACCTTTATTTATTAGAGGAGGGGTGACTTTTACCTATAAATTAAACAACTCTTATATCTCAGCTCTAAATGTTTTTCCTAATTGATCGCTTAGACCAAAATAATGACGGAAATTATATATAATTGGACTCCACTTGTTTGGATCTATATGATTTTCTCCAATGATAATTTCTTTATGTGCATGAATTTGTAATGCTTTTGTTTCTACAATGGCAAAATCAGGGGTATGCTCGGGAATCCGAATGTTTTTCACTGCGGCTTCAATTTGTAAAGGACATTCCTTAATTCGAGAAGGCTTCACAGTCTCAGATTCAATTGGTGATAATCCGCTAATAGCATACTTATCTTTCCCATACTCAAACCCCACTTCTTTCTTAAATTCGGGAACGGAATTCTTTCCGGTGTAGCGTGCTAATGATTCAACATTTCTCCATAATGAAGGACTTGGAATGTTGATCACACATTCAGGATGACGTTCTAAATTTTCAATTGCTTTTCCGCCAAGACCAATCCCTAAAATAATACAATCTCCTAAAGCCCATGATGATGATAAAGGGCTAATATTTACCGAATCATCCTCATTCAGTGTATTTAGCAAGATAACAGGTGTACCGTAGTATAGAATATTAGGTTTAATTCTTTCTATATTTGGAGCATGATTGCTATTTTTCATCTGTATTCTCCTCCTACTTATCTATTCTTATTTATTGTAAAATAATAATATTCTAATCTTCATCGAAATATGGAATACAAAGAGAAGGAGAAATTTATATGAATGCAAATCCGAATGTAGCGATTATTGCTAGTCTTGTAAGTGAACCTTCACGTGCGGCAATATTGACTGTCCTACTGGATGGGAGATACCATCCAGTAAATGAATTAGCCTATATGGCTGGAATTAAACCACAAACAGCAAGCTTTCATTTAACAAAAATGGTCAATGCAAATATTGTTTCAGTAGAACAGCAAGGAAGACATCGCTATTATGGCATTCAAGATCAAGAGGTTGCTCAGGTTATGGAATCCTTGCTATTACTTGCACCGCCAATTGAAATTAAATCATTCAAACAAGCTTCAGAGGATAAGGCTATCCGCATAGCAAGGACTTGCTATGATCATCTTGCAGGAGGGCTTGGCGTGCAATTGACAGATGCCCTTATTCAAAAGGGCATTCTTTGTGAAGAAACGAAAGAATTTACCCTTACGGAAAAGGGCAGAGACTTCTTTGCTGATTTTCAAATTGATATAGGAAAAACTAAGACTAAACGACGTTCATTTTCACATAAATGCCTCGATTGGAGTGAAAGGCGGCACCACCTTGCTGGAGCACTAGGAAACGCCATATTAGAAAAGTTATTAGAATTAAAATGGGTGGAACGATTACCAAAATCTAGAGCAATTAAGATTACTCCTAAAGGGGAAAAAGGATTGAAAGAAACTTTTTCTATAGAGGTTAATATATTGTAGATACTTTCTCAGAAAGCATAAAATATAGTCTGCTGAGAAATATGATAAATATATGAAATCTGTTCTTTTTATAGCAAAGTTCACTAAACGCTCACGACAAATTAACCAACTCTTAACACTCCTTTTAGACAATTTACTTGTGATATCAATCATAGTAAATGCCAAATGAACAGCAGTTGAAAGGAGAACGAATATGAGAGTGAAAAATCCATTGATCCTGCCAGTAATGGCCATCATTATTACGATGATAGCTGGCTTCACGTTTCTTTATATTTATGTAAAGGATAAGCCAGCCAAAACAGAACTAGCAAGTTCAGAGCCAAAAGTAGAAGAAACGGCTGATCACCCTTATGCACCGCCAAGTATGGATGAGTTGCCTGAAGGGGAAGAAGGAGAATTAATTAAGCTTGGAGAAAAGTATCATAATGAAACAAGCCATGTTCTAGATGGGTATGTTGGAAACAAATTAAGCTGTGCAAGCTGCCATGCAAATGGGGGAGTTGGCGATGCTCTTGACCTAGTTGGAATTTCGAAAACATACCCACAGTATAATCCTCGTGCGGGAAGAGAAGTAAGTTTGGAAGACCGAATAAACGGATGCTTTATAAGAAGTATGAATGGAAAGCCGCTGCCTAAAGAGGGAGAAGAAATGAAGGCAATGGTTGCTTATTATAATTATATATCAACAAATGTTCCAGAGGGTACGACTGATCGGCCGTGGGCTAAGCTTAAAAAGGCAGAAGGCGATTTATCAAAAGTGAATGTAGATGAAGGAAGAGAGCTTTATCAGCAAGCATGTATCTCTTGTCATGGGGAAGATGGTGCTGGCGGAGCAACAGGACTTGCACTTTGGGGAGATAATTCATACAATATTGGTGCCGGGATGGCAAGAGTTCGAACAGCTGCCGGCTACATTCAAAAATATATGCCAAAGGCGCCAGTTGGCGATTATGAAGCAGGTTCTCTTACAGAAGAACAAGCGATGAATATCGCAGCATATATCAATTCTATGGAGCGCCCAGATTTTCCAAATAAAATTCACGACTGGCCTAATGGGGATGCACCAGATGATGCAGCCTATGAAACTTTAGCTGGCAAGAAGAAATCTAATGAATAATAGCTTCATATAAATGCTGGCTGATCGTTTTACTGTATAAGAGAAATGTGGTGATTGTTATGGAGGATGGGAAGCTGAGAGGGAAGACGATTCTTCTAATTGATGATAACGAAGATAACAGGGTGGAACTTAATTGGTATTTGTCCAAAAATGGCTTTGAGATAATAGAGGCTGTGAATGGAAAAGAAGCCAAAAGGAAATTTTTAAAGTATGACCCTTGTTTCGTCCTGCTTGAAACAGATCTCCCTGATATGAATGGTTTGGATTTCTGTACTTGGATTCGCAGCCAGAACTCTAATAATGTGCCTATTATTATACAATCAGCGAAAGGTGCCGATCAGGACAAAATACAAGGGCTGAAGATGGGTGCGGATGATTATATTGTAAAACCGCTTAACCTTGAAGAGCTATTGATAAGAATAGAAACCGTCTTGAGAAGAACCGTAAATCGATGCAGCAAATTAAGCTTTAAAGGACTGACAATTAAACCAATAAAAGGGATCGTTAAATTTCATGATCATGAGATTCATGTCACCCATTTTGAATATCGGCTTCTGTATCTTTTTATGACACATCCTGATCAAATATTATCAAGGGAACAAATAATTAATGAATTGTATAAGAAAAATGAAAAAATAATAAATGAAAGGACGGTTGACGTACATATTAAGAACCTCAGGGAGAAAATAGCTGGTTTTTCTGATTATCCTTACATTGTATCAATGCGCGGCTTAGGCTATAAATTTAATATAGATTTTTAAAATAGGAAAATGGAGATGTTATATATAAAACATCTTCGTTTTTTTTAGTCTCTTAAATGTCAGCATAAGCCAGTAATTAAATCGGCAATACTAATCATATGAAATTTAAGGCGTTTTTTTATATGGACAAAAGGCAAGGAGGACAGAAATGATTGGATTAATCCTTTCTGTAATAGCAGTCAATATGCTCGTTTTTTTTATAAAGAAGAATCTGACTATGAATCAAATGGTCCATATATGGTTCTTTACTATTTCACTTCAATTAATTTTTGATGTTTTTATCGATTTGAAATACCACGGCTACTGGTATATAACGCAAGGAATTGATTGGGAAGCCTTTCCTGCCTATACTATATTAATCCCTCCTGTTAATATTCTATTTTTAAATTGGTTTCCTTTTAAACGTTCCTTTATAAAAAAATTCTTATATTTGGCTGTATGGGTAATAGTCATATTGATTTATGAAAGTATTGCCCAGATTCCCCCTCCTTGGGGATACTTTGAATATGGCTGGTGGAGGCTTGAGTATTCAGCAGTCATCGACCCGATATTATTACTCATATTAATAGGTTATTATAAATGGATTCAAGTGATTGAGAAGAAATAAAATGGGAAACGGAGCTGATTGTCTCCGTTTTTTATGCATTCTTAGATTCATTCTCATCCAAAAGTAGTAGAAATTCATCATCATAATTGAGTAACTGCATTCCAACTCGCTTCCGATGTTTAGTGAACGCTTTCTTTCTAAAATAAAGCTAACAACAATATAGAAAGCGAGAGATTCTAATGGATAAAAAACCGGTTGTAATGATTACAGGAGCATCAAAAGGTCTTGGAAGAGCCTTAACATTAGCATTGGCAAATGAAGGAGTACGGCTAGCTATTTGTGCGAGAGGAGAAATGATGCTTCGAAAAATAGAAAAAGAGGTACTGGCACTTGGGGCAGAAGTGATTGCTGTCCAAGCAGATGTTTCTGACATAAAAGATGTAAACCGTTTCGTATCTATTGTAGAAGAGGGCTTTGGGCGTGTCGATGTATTGATTAATAATGCATCTATATTTGGACCAGGACCAGCACTATTATCTGATTATCCGGAACACGATTTTGCTGAGGTGCTTCGGGTTAATACAGTGAATCCATTCCTCATTACTAAGCGTGTATTGCCAGGTATGCTGAATCGAAACAAAGGGAAAATTTTCAATTTGACTTCTGAAGCTGGCAAAACGGGATTTGCAGAATGGGGAGCTTATGGCATCTCTAAATTTGCAGTAGAAGGGTTAACACAAACTTGGGCGGATGAGCTTCAAGACACAGGAGTAACTGTCAGTATGGTGGATCCAGGGGAGATGGATACAGAGATGCATAAAGTTGCTGTTCCAGAATGCGATTATAAGCTAGAGGATCCTAATGAAGTGGCCAAGGTATTTGTCACTCTTGCATTAGATGAATCGATTGTCTTAAATGGAAAACGGTTTGAGGCACAATCTTTTATTCAGGAAAAGAGGGATGAACAATGATGAGCACTGCACGTTCATTCCGAGTGCCTGAATATTTAAATGCGCATACTCCAGCGGAGTATAGAGGGATCCAGCGTGATCATGTCCGCTTAATGACATTAGACTCAGTGACAGGAGATTGTTCCCATAATTATTTTAATAAGCTGGATTCGTATTTAGTCAAGGGAGATTTGCTAGTCTTAAATAATAGCCGAACCATTCCGGCAGTCCTAAAAGGAAAAAGAGGAAAGCAAGCAATTGAAATTCGTTTATCCCGAAAGTTATCGGAAAGAGAATGGGAGGCCCTTATCGTTGGTGGAGTAATCACTGTTGGGGAAAAAATTGATTTGCCTGGAGGACTAACAGCAACTATTACTGGGCTAGGGGCTGAGGCACCTTTAATCGTGCTTTCCTTTTCAAAGAGAGGATTAGATTTATTAGAAGTCTTCTATCGATATGGGGAACCGCTCCATTACGAATATATCGAAACGCCTTGGCCGATAGAGATGTATCAAACAGTATATGCTTCTGTTCCAGGATCTGTAGAAATGCCTTCGGCGGGAAGAGCATTTACATGGCGATTGCTTAATAAGCTGAAGGAAAAAGGAATAAACATAGCGTATTTACAGCTGCATGCTGGCTTGAGTTATTACGGAAATAATCGCTGGCCACATCCTAACAATCATCCTGAGGAATTTTGTATTTCCGCAAAAACTGCGGAATTGATTAATAAAATAAGGAAAAATAAAGGGCGGGTGATTGGGGTTGGAACGACTGTAGTAAGGGCACTTGAAACAGCGGTCAATTTAGATGGAAATGTGGAGCCACAGAAAGGAATTACAAGTTTGTATATTCAAAAA
The DNA here is from genome assembly GCF_900199725.1 of Cytobacillus massiliigabonensis. Lineage (GTDB taxonomy): Bacteria > Bacillota > Bacilli > Bacillales > Cytobacillaceae > Cytobacillus > Cytobacillus massiliigabonensis. The sequence continues at coordinate 296,273 of NZ_LT904903.1, forward strand.
GGGTACCCTTTGAAGGCTGTTGATGGTTTAATAACAGGATTTCACGAGCCTGAAGCAAGCCATTTAGATTTGCTTTCTGCTTTTATTGATAAGGGTTTATTAATGAAGGCATACAATAAGGCATTAGCTGATGGGTATCTATGGCATGAATTTGGAGATATGAATTTAATCCTGCCGATGGATGGGAGAAAATGAAGTGGCATCATGCAGGAATACAAGTAAGTAATTTAAATGATTCCATCCAGTTCTATAAACGAATGTTTGGTTTTTCCTTTGAGAAATATTTAATGTTTCAGGATGAAAAAATTGTTTTTCTTCGGAATGAGAATGTCCAAATTGAACTAATTGAGTCAGAGGAGAATAAAGCACCATTACATTCTATTCATATAGCTTGGCAATTGGAGGATATAGAGGATTGGATTAGAAAGCTGAAAAAAGAAGGACTTTATCCGTTGGAAGGACCTTATAGCTTAAAAAATGGGTGGATCACTGTGTTTTATGAGGGACCCGATCGTGAGATAATCGAATTGATTCAAGTAAATAGAATTTAAAAACCTTACCTGAGTGAAACGATCCCAATTGTTAGACACGATCTAACAATTGGGGTGCAGTACATAGCGGTAAGGTTTTCGATTTAAATTTTAAATTTCCCAATTAGTGATTGCAGGTCATCTGCCATTTTAGATAAATATTTTGCTGAAGATGTTATTTCATGCATGGAAGCCAGCTGTTCTTCTGTTGCTGTAGATACAGATTGTGTGCTGGATGCGGCAGTATCAGCTAATTCCGTAATGAATTTCATTGATTGAACTGCTTGTTCAGCACCTGCAGCCATTTGCTGGACAGCAGATGAAACTTCCTGTATTTGGTTGGTTACTTCATTTACCGAGTCTTGAATATGAACAAAGGAATCTCCGGCATTGTTAACAATTTCCATGCCCGCTACCACTTCTTTTGTTACAAATTCCATGGATTCAACCGCTTTATTTGTATCATGCTGTGTGATAGAGATGAGCCCGGAAATTTCTTGAGCAGACCTGGCAGATTGTTCTGCAAGCTTACGTACCTCATCAGCTACTACCGCAAACCCGCTTCCATGCTCCCCGGCTCTTGCTGCTTCAATCGCTGCATTTAATGCAAGAAGGTTTGTTTGTTCAGCAATTCCAGTAATCGCTCCAATAATTTGATCGATTTCTTTTGAACGGTCTCCTAATCCACTAACGACTCCAGCCAATTCATTGACTGTTCCGTTAATCGAATCCATTTGGTGGACGGCTGTTTTGATTGCTTGTACTCCTTCTGTTGCTTTGTTGGAAGCCCCAATCGCCGTGATCGTAACATTCTGCGCATTAGCAGCAATTTGCCGTACACCATTAGATATCTCAGTGATTGTTTGAGAAGTATCTTCCACACTTTGAACTTGCTTATCGACACTTACAGCCATTTGGTGCATGGTAGCAGTAATTTGTTCCGTAGCAATATTCGTTTGTTCAGCACTTGCTGTTAATTCATCGGAAGAAGCAGCGACCTGCTTTGAACCAGCATGCACTTGCTGAATTAATTCTCGAAGATTATTCTTCATAAGGCTGAGGGTAGTTGATAAATCTCCGATCTCATCTTTATTTTTAATTTGAATATCTTTATCTGATAGATCTCCTTCAGCAATTTTCTTAGCGGAATGAATTAAGATAGAGATTGGTTTTGTTTTCCTTCTGATCAGCCAAATAGTGATGACGCTGGCAATAGCCATTGGAAGAAGTCCGAGGATAAAGCTGCCTTTGACAGAATCCCATGTTCTTTCAGACACAATTTTGGCATTAAAGTCAATCGCATTTAAAGCGATTATTTCTTTATTTGGGTCATGGTCCTTAAATATGGGGGCATACCCAGTTACTCGTTTCATTCCGCCATATTCATAAATCTCTGAATAATGAGGATGCTTTGTTTCCTTAATTACCTCTAATGCTTCCTTATCAATATAGAAGGAATCACCTGCTGAATATCCTTGATCCTGCATATTTTGATCAGCTGCTAAAATTTTTCCATCCAGTTGTAAGACGTATTGACTTTCAAAAATTTGTTTATGATCGGTTGTCCAATTTAATGTTTCCTGTATTTTACTTAATTTTGCGTCGTCACCTTTCATGATATCCTCTAAATCTTCTGGATTTATCAGACCGGTGGTAATATTCGCACAGCCAACCGCTTCAATGCCTGCTGCTTCATATGTGTGTTCATAACTTACTAAATAGTTGGAAATGGAAGTAATAATCATTGATATAAAAATAACAAAAACAATAATTCTGCCAAGCTGCCAAGTGATCGTCTTTCTCATGAAATACTTCTCCTCTGAGTTTAATAAATCGGTATAAATACCCATGCGATTCTTATTCTACTATAAATAAGTTGTTTAAAGTTGAATAACTTTTTAATAAATATTGGAAAAAAACATTATATTTTGCAATTTGGGGCTTAGCCTTACTAAGTCTTGAGGCTTAGCTGAAAATAAAGCGCAAGCTCGTTATGGGAAATCCAAAATAAAGGTAAGATGAAATCAAGATAAAGAAAGGAGAAAACAAAATGAAAAAATTTGGTTTGTTATTAATCGGCGGAATTTCAGCGATGATATTACTTTCTACCATTGGTCCTATGATAGGATTCCTAGTAAGTATTGCGCTTCTATATTTCATCTTTAAACAATTTTTGAAGACTGATTCAACAGGAGGGAAAATTGGGTTAGGGGTTGTTGGTTTCTTTATTCTAATGGCTTCTATTCACAATGCACCTGCGATCATAGGAGTTGTTGCAGCATACGTATTGTACCTTGTTTACAAAAAATGGAATGGAAATAAACAAGTAGTTGTTAAAGAAACAGACCCATTTGTTAATTTTGAAAAGCAATGGAATGACATCAATAAATAATTGAATTAAAGGAGAGAGCGAGTCATGACAAATTTACTTGCAAAAATTAAAAATACAATAAAAGCAGACTTAAACGAAGCGCTGGAAAGAAAGGAAAATAAAAATCCCATTGGGCTGCTTAATCAATATCTTCATGAATGTGAACAAGAAACAGAAAAGGTAAAAAAGCTTGTCGATCGTCAATATCAGCTCAAGGATGAGTTTGAAAGAGAGCTGGCAGAAGCAGCAGAACTTGCTGAAAAAAGGAAGTATCAGGCAGGTATTGCTTCAAAAGCAGGAGAAATAGAGCTCTATCAATTTGCCTTAGCAGAGCATCAGCATTATTCAGACCGTGCCGAACGCCTAAGAGTCTCTCTGAATCACATTTTAAGTCAGCTTGAAGAATTGGAAGGAAAATATGAAGAAATGCAGCATAAACTTAAAGACATGCATATACGCAGGATGGAGTTAATGGGACGCGAAAATATTACGCGAGCCAATCACCAAATAAACAAAGTATTGGATTCAGCTTCTAACTCCGATAAACCATATTCTCGATTTGAAGCAATAGAAGGCTATCTTGATCGTTTAGAAGATCAAGTAAATAGAGCCTTTCACAGCAGCTCAATTGATGCAAAGATAGCGCAATTGGAAAATGAGATGAAAATGAGTGAAGGTAAAATTAGTTCATAATCTTTTGGACTAAAAATGATTTGAAATTCAATTTAATAAAAAAGTCAAAGGAACTGGAATCCTTTGGCTTTTTTATTAAATTGAAATGGTTATTAAATAATTTCCCTTGTTTTTTCGGAAGAGAGATGATATTGTAACAAGAGCGGCGGTAAATCGTAATTATTCCGATTTATATCGGATAAAAAGTACTATTACTAAAAATGTAAAAAGTAGAGGTGAAAGGGTTGGATTGTTGTATTAAAGTAATTGCAATAGATATTTTTAATACATAAATCGTAATCATTTTGATTAGCGGGAGTGGATTATATGAGAAAAATACCTGTAACAGTATTGAGTGGTTATTTAGGTTCGGGTAAAACAACTTTACTCAACCATATTTTGCAAAATAATGAGGAAAAGAAAATTGCTGTTATTGTCAACGATATGAGTGAAATTAATATTGATGCCTCATTAGTTAAACAAGGCGGATTTTCAAGAACAGAAGAGAAGCTAGTAGAAATGCAAAATGGCTGCATATGCTGCACCCTTAGGGAGGATTTGATTAAAGAGGTAGAAAAGCTAGCTTCTTTAGGAGACATTGATTACATTGTGATCGAGTCAACGGGTATTAGTGAACCAGTTCCGGTGGCGCAAACCTTCACATATGTGGATGAGAATCTAGGAATTGATTTATCATCATTATGCAGACTGGATACGATGGTTACGGTTGTTGATGCTAATCGTTTCTGGAATGATTTTTCTTCTGGTGAAAGCTTGTTAGACCGCAAGGAAGCGACAGATGAAGCAGATACGAGAGAGGTTGTTGATTTATTAATAGACCAGATTGAATTTGCTGACGTAATTTTGTTAAATAAAATCGACTTGGTAGAACAAGAGGATATTAAAGAATTAAAAGCTGTACTGCAGAAGCTAAATCCTGAAGCACGTATAATCGAAACAGATCATGCACAGGTTCCGCTTGATTGTGTTCTCAATACGAAATTATTTGATTTTGATAAAGCAAGTCAAAGTGCAGGCTGGATAAAGGAGCTTAATAATGAACAACACATTCCAGAGACTGAGGAGTATGGTATTTCTTCCTTTGTATTTCGCAGGAGATTGCCATTCCATCCAGAGAGACTGATGAAATGGCTAGAGGATTGGCCAGTTGATGTCGTTCGAGCGAAAGGTTTTATCTGGATAGCCACACGAAATAATATAGCAGCACTTCTCTCACAAGCAGGACCTTCTATTACCCTGCAAGGTGTTGGTGAGTGGATAGCAGCCTATCCAGAAGAGGAAAGGAAACAAGTATTAATCGAAGAACCTGAACTGCTGGAGAAGTGGGATGACGTGTACGGAGATCGCTTAACAGAGCTTGTTTTAATAGGGATTGATATGAACCGGGATGAAATCGAAGAATCATTAGAGAAATGTCTTCTAACTAAGGAAGAGCTTTTAGCTGATTGGTCAACATTTAAGGACCCGCTACCACCATTTATAGTAGAAGAAACTGAATATAGGAGGAAAGAATAATGAGAGTGAATATTACTTTGGCTTGTACTGAAACAGGCGATCGAAATTATATTACGACAAAAAATAAGCGGACGAATCCTGATCGTATTGAGCTGAAAAAATATTGTCCGCGTTTAAAGAGACATACATTGCACCGCGAAACAAAATAGAAAAAAAGTATAAGCACTTAATTCGTTAAGTGTTTATACCTTTTCATATAGGAAAAAGCCCTTTTTATAAAACTTTTATATTAAGTGGATACAGATATGGTTTTGCTGGTTCATTAATCTTCTTCCAATCGGTAATTTTAATAATAGGCAGCTCATTTCCGGCATAAGTCGTTACATCTAAAACACCTGTTGCTTCTATCCACGTATCTTCTTCAATTGAAGCGGCCTCAGAGAACTCCGAAAGAAAGCCAATGATACTTGCATCTGCGACACAGTGGGTGATTAAAAACCTGGATAACACTAGCTGGTTTTGTTCAAAGCCCTCCTCTTTGTAGACATAACCTGTTAAAGTAATGTTTCTTCCTTTATATCGATTGACATCAAGGCTGATTTCTTCATAGTAGGGGGAAAATACATAGTCATTCATCTCAATGTTAGCGCTTTGTTCAAGGTTTTGTACTAGCTTGTCATACTCCTCTTGAGAGACTTCTTCAGGAAAATCAAAAGTTGATTGGTCGGTAGAATGTTCAATAGGCTCTGAAGGATCAGCTTGTTCAGCCGGATTGGAATTAGTCTCCTCTTTTTTCTGAACAGATTGTTTTTGATTTGATAGGATAGCCATGTCGCCTTTTTTATCGATAATTGATGCATCAAGTACTTTGGGTGGCAAGAGGAATCCGGTAATCAGCGGGAATATTAATATCCCATAGGAGAGGAGCTTCTTTGTATTAAAATTGGAATCTCCGTGATCGTGAGTACATGCATGATCATCATGATGACAATGATGTCCTTGCTCTTTAACTGTCCAAATTCTAGTCAGTTGAATGAAAAACAAAATTAAAAATAGAACGGAAGCAGATTGGTTTAATAACTCATATTTAGGATTAATATACTTCGTCAAATCCCCGGTAAAGTGCATTTTGAAGAGCATGGCAGAAAAGGCAAACAATATGAGTGCTCTTGCAGCTTGCTGAAAATTGAATTTCACTTCTCCTCCTCCTTATATATAGCTGCTCAGTAGTAAAAGGACAATGAATATAATTGATGCGACCAACGCTAGTACACTCATAACAAATTTAAATCGAAAGACGCTAAGCATCATGATTGTATTTTTAAAATCAATCATTGGACCAAAAATTAAGAAGCCTAGAATAGAAGCTGTTGGGAATAGACTGCTAAAGGAAGCCCCGATAAAGGCATCAGCCTCGGAACAAAGAGATAATACATAGGCTAAGCCCATCATTACTACTAATGAGGCTACCGTTCCATCTCCAGCCTCAATCAGAGCTTTTGCAGTCATGTATGTTTGTACAAAGGCTGCTAAGAAAGCTCCAATGACTAAGTATTTTCCCATATCAAAAAACTCATCTATCGAATGGGTTAGCATGGACCAAAAACGATCTAAAAAAGGCTCCTTTTTTGTATGTGGATGTGAATGGATCGTTTGCTTCTGGGGTGCGATTTTAAATTGATTTCCTTTAAAAAGAAGGCTGATTACGATAGATATGATAATGGCAATAATAAAACCTAGGCCCATTCTTAATCCTGCAATTTTAAGGTTGTTTCCAAAAGCCATGTATGTAGAGGCGATAACGATTGGGTTGATGAGAGGTCCTGTTAGCATAAAGCCCATCGCAGCGTGGATAGGCACTCCTTTGGAGATAAGTCTTCGAACAATAGGGACAATCCCGCACTCACATGCAGGGAATAATGCTCCTACAATACAGCTCATAAGCACAGCCAGTAATTTATTTTTTGGAATACATTTTTTAATATGTTCTTCTGTTACGAAAATTTGTATAATTCCTGCGATAAGAACTCCGATGAGTACAAAAGGTAGTGCTTCTATTAAAATACTCAAAAATATCGTATTCATGTTTAAAAAAGAAGCTGGGACTTCAAATAGATCTTTTACATTAGAGCCAAATGAAAAGAGAAATAAAGCTAGTCCAATCATAAGAACCCCAGTTATATCTATGATATTAGCATGAAAAATGCGTTTCATGATCTCCTCCTATAAAAATTCCCCCTTACCATCAATGTGGCAGGAAAGGGGGAATTTATTCCTTAATTGATCAATCCTTAATTGTTTAATGCCTTCTTAATAGTTTCTAAATTTCTTCGCATTATGCTGAAATAATCATCATTTTGCTTCAAATTCTCTTCAGTAATTGCTTCTAGATTATGAAGGATAAGAGATTCAGCTCCAATCTCTTTCTGAATAATTTCCGCTACTTTTGTTGAAAGGTTCTGTTCGAAGATCACGTATTGAATTTGATGCTCCTTCGACTCTTCAATAATACTTTGCAAGCCTTTCTGTGTAGGCTCCTGTGTTGGAGATAATCCGGCAATAGCAATTTGTTCAATTCCATATCTTTCTTCCCAATACCCATAGGCAGCATGAGAAACGAGCAAATACTTAGTTTTCGAGTTCTCAATTGTCGTTTTATATTCTTCGTCAAGCATCTCTAATTCACTTTTTAACTGCTCGAAATTAGTCGCGAAATCTGATTCATGTTCAGGCATTAATTGGATTAGTGAGTTTTTTATATTAGTAGCTAACTCAATTGATAGAATCGGATCTAGCCATACATGGGGATCAAAGTCTCCATGGTGATGATCATGTTCTCCATGCTCATGGTGCTCTTCATCATGGCTATGTTCGTCTTCATCGTGGCTGTGCGCATCTTCATCATGGCTATGTTCATCTTCATCGTGGCTGTGCGCATCTTCATCATGGCTATGTTCATCTTCCCCCTCATGATCATGCACATGAGTTGATTTTAATAGATTGATTCCTTCTCCAGCTTTTAGAATGGTAACATCCTCATTCTTCAATGATTCTGTTGCCTTATCTGCAAATCCTTCGATTCCAACTCCTGTATATATGAATAAATCAGAATCAGCAAGTGACATCATATCTTTTGTAGAAGGCTCAAAGGAATGAGCATCCACATTTGTCGGGTAAATACTTTTAACGTCAACATAGTTTCCGCCAATTTTTTTTGTGAAATCTTCTAGCGGATAAATGGTTGTTAAAACCGTTAATTTAGCCTCAGCTTTGTCTGTTTTTTCTTCGTCTGCTTTTTTTTCTGTTTCTGTGTTTCCGCAGCCTGCAAGAATAAGACTGAATGTAAATAGGCAGGCGAGAAGAGGTTTTTTTAATTTCATATTTGTAACTCCAATCTTCGTTTTTTTACTAGTATATGAAACTATCAGCGGCATAAATCGTAATTATTACGTTTTACATTCTAAAGTAAGACTATGAGTTTGTAAATGTTTTTATGCTTTGTTTCTTTATAAATTTTAGATTTTCATAAATCCACTCAGAATAATAAAAAAACGGCAGTTGGATTTCTGCCGTTTTTACCTTGTTATTATTGATTAGCTAATTTTCTCTTTTCAGCCAAAAGCCTCTGAAATTCTAATTCCAACTCATCAGAAGGTTCCATACTAAGGCGGCTTAGTACTTCTGTTATCCTAGTCTCTATTAGGAGGAGCTGATCCTCTTTCGTATCATGTGCAGCTTTTGGTGTATAGTTTTTGAATTGCTCGTATGTTCCATCAAACAACTGGATTTCTTGGTTGTTAATTGTTAAAATCCGTGTGGCGATGCTTTCAATAAATTGCCGATCATGAGAAACAAAAATAACGGTTCCTTCATATTCCTGCAAGAGGGCTTCGAGTGCTTCCACTGATGGGATGTCAAGAAAGTTTGTTGGCTCGTCTAATATAATTGTATTAATTTCACTGACAAATAATTTAGCGAATGCCACTTTTACTCGTTCTCCGCCGCTTAGGACACTAACTGGCTTATAGACATCTTCTCTGAAAAAATGCAGCCTCGCTAAGACCGTCCGTATGAAAGTCTCATTCTGTATTGAGGTTGTATTGACGTTTTCCAGTATTGATTTTTCTGTATTTAAAATATCGATATTTTGACTAAAATAACCGATTTTCATGGAAGGGGAGATCGTTATTCTTTCGTCGAGATTCATTATTTTTTTCACGAGCGTTGTTTTTCCGCATCCGTTCGGTCCAATGATGGCTAGCTTATCTCCTCCGCGCACATGAAATCCAGCTGTTTTCCATAGAAGTCTTTGACCGATATAACACGCCGCGTCTTCAACACGCAGGACAATTCGTCCCTTAAAAGTTTCTTCGTTAGGCAAATTCATTTTTATGACAGGCGCTTCTTTGACTTTTTCAACTTTCTCCAGCTTTTCTAAACGAGTTTCAATCGCCTTTGCCGTTTTTTGCAGTTTCTTTTGCTTATTTGCAAAATAAGGCTTTGTTTTCCTCGCTTCGATTGAACTGACATTTTTGGGTGTTTTTGTCGCCTTTTCTGCTTTTTTCTCTTTTAAAATTAATGCTTCCTCTAACTGTTTTTTCTTTTTCTCATATGATTCGTAAGCTTGCTTCTGCTGATGCTGCTCCAATTCCTTCTGCTCCATGTAATCGGAGTAATTGCCTTTGTAAACCTTCAATTTTCCTTCATCAAGCTCCCAAATAGACGTGCACAAATCATCTAAAAATACCCGGTCGTGTGATACAAGAACAAGTGCACTGTGTGATTTTTTGAATTTCTTTTCCAGCCATTCAATGTGGCTTGTATCCAAATTTGTTGTTGGTTCATCAGCTAATAAAATAGCTGGGCTTTTTGCGAGTGCAGCATTAATATATTCCTGGGTCACTTCTCCGCCGCTTTTTGTTGTATCTGTTCTTTTTATCTGCGGTAAAAGCTCGCATATGCCATTCGTAGTGATCGTTCCGTTATCAGGAACTGTTTTGCCTGCTAAAACCTCTAATAACGTTGTTTTACCACAGCCGTTTCTGCCAACAAGACCAATTCGATCATGTTTTTGGATTTGTATTTTATCAATATCTAATAATAAACGGTCTTTAATAAATAATTTGATTTGATTCGCTTCTAATAGCATCATACAATCATCCCCATTTCATCAAGTGCTTGGAGACAAAAAAAGCCTCCTATCTGCATTCAGAATAGGAGGCATAGAGGTGCACAAAGAGACTTCTCCCTTTGAAAAACCAACTATAGGAAACCTAATCCTATTCTGAAAACCTCGATTGAAGACAGTACGAAATAGAGCAGATATCTGCTGACTAAATCAGGTCTTCAATTGATTGCTTTCGAAAAATAGGATTAGAACTTCATCTAATTGGGTCACCCTTTCGTTTTTTAGTTATTTTTACAATATACAATTAGCTGGTATTTGTCAATTGGCTAATAAAGTAGCTGATCTGGCTGATAAACTGCTAAAACTGGCTGATAAAGCATCAAATTTGGCTGATAAGCAAATAGTAATAAAAATCTTAACTAAAAAATAGAGGATTTTTTGACCTTTTCACGAATGGGGTAGTTATAAATTTTGAAAAGGAGTGATTATTTGATAAAAAAAGAAAGGAAAAGACCGATCATACTAAAGAAACTAGAAGCACTGGATAGGAGGGTTCCCATACATCATACGAAGAAGCAAATTGTTACAAGAGAGTTAGCCAAAGTTGAAGCGGGCTTTCGCGGGGAACAAGCACTTAATTATCATTTAACTTTTTTGCCTAAAAAGAATTATTTTATTTTGCATGATCTTAGGCTTAGAGATAAAGAAAAGGGTTTCTTTCAGATAGATACGGTTATCCTTACCCCAAAATTTCATCTAGTCCTCGAGGTTAAAAATATTGCAGGCACTTTATTCTTTGACCAGGAGTTTCATCAATTAATACGCACACTCCCAAATGAGAGCCATACTTTTCCTGACCCGCTATTACAGATTAGAAGACAAAAACAACAATTTCAATCATGGTTAGCTCAAAATAAATTTTCTGATGTGCCAGTTATTTCATACGTTATTATTAGTTCTCCTTCTTCCACCATTCAAACAATTCCACGGCATTCACACTTGCTGCGAAATGTTATCCACTCTGCTACACTTCCATTAAAAGTTGAAGAACTTGAGAAAAGATATGAACATATCCTTTACACGACTCAAGAGATGAACGCGCTTTCCCGGAAGCTAATAAAAATGCATATTCCATATAATCCTGATATTTTATCGCTATTTCAAGTCTGTAGAGAAGATATTATTAAGGGGGTATATTGTGAGAACTGTCTGTCCTATTTAATTGAAAGAGTTTGGGGATCCTGGCGATGCTTAAATTGTAAATTGATTTCTAATAAAGCACATATTTCAGCCCTTGAGGATTATTTTTTACTGTTTGGTCCAAATATTACTAATGCAGAGTTACGGTCATTTTTAAAAATTGAATCTGAATCTATAGCTAGAGAAATTCTTACTGCTATTTGCGATGAATCCTTAGGAGTAATAAGAATAGGAGTTATATCCTGCCTTTTAGTATTGAGTAAATATGGCTAATACCCCATTGGAATTGGTCTAATCCGATATTTCTATTGCTCCATTTCATTAAATAATGTTATTATCTTACATAATATTTGGAAAGAGAGGATGTATAAGATGTCTTTTGAAAGTGTAAAAGCACATTTAAGGAAATGGAACCGTGAAATGGATATTATGGTGTTTGATACATCAAGTGCAACAGTTGATTTAGCAGCTGAAGCTATAGGAGTTATTCCTGCACGAATTGCGAAGACTCTTTCATTTCGGGGGGAAGAGGATAAAGCCATTCTTGTTGTGGCTGCTGGGGATGCAAAGATTGATAATAAGAAATTTCGCCAGGCATTCCAAATGAAGGCGCGCATGCTATCAGCAGATGAGGTAGTAGAGCAAACTGGACATATGATTGGCGGAGTCTGTCCGTTTGGATTGGCGAATGATTTGGAGATCTATTTAGATGTCTCAATGAAACGTTTTGAGACTTTATTCCCTGCTTGTGGAAGCACTAACTCGGCAATTGAGCTAACGTGTGATGAGATTTATGAATTTTCCTCTGCAAAAGAATGGGTTGATGTTTGTAAAGGCTGGGAGGATACTGATTTCGAAGGTAAAAAGGAATATTCCCAAATTAGACATTGAGAATGGGGACACGAACTCCAATAGGAATGATAAATTATCGCATAAAAATTCAGAATGATTGAAATAGAAAATCATTTAATTGCAGGAAGAGAGGTGAATTATTTATCACTGGGGAAAGTGCAAGAAACAGTAAATCATGCTGTTTTCAGCCATTTTGGGGAAGTAACTCTCGATGTAATCTAATAAACCTGCCTGACCATTTATGGTCGGGCATTTTAAAAAATTTCATCGTAAACATTTTCTTCTAAAGGTCTGCTAGTTAGGGAATAGTAGAATGGAAGACATAAGTTGCAGGTGAAAAAGATGAGAATGCTTTGCATTGATGGCGGTGGAATCCGAGGTGTATTTGCCTTAGCTATTTTACAGGCTATAGAGAAAGAGTATACATGTCCGATTAGTGATTTATTCGATGTTGTAGCCGGAACGAGTACCGGCGCGGTTATAGCAGCATCTGTTGTTTTGAAAAAGCCGATGGACGATGTTATGGAAAGCTATCAAGCGTATGGGAAGAAGATTTTTGTCCGGCAGGCAAAGGTTGGTCTTTTTAAAAGTATTTACAGTGATCATTATTTACGTCGCTTTTTCCGGAAGGCATTTGGAGAAATTACGCTTGCAGATATTAATAAGCCGCTTCTTATTCCTGCTGTTGATGTGACAAACGGGAAGCCTTTTATCCATCGGTCGAACTACGGACATTTGGAAAATGATGATTTAACGGTTAAGCTGTGGGATGCAATTCTTTCCTCCTGCTCAGCACCGGTTTTTTTTCCGCCTAACAATATCAATAATCAGTACTTGTCTATTGATGGAGGATTATGGGCAAATAATCCATCACTCGTTTGTGTGACAGAAGGTATTCATCAATTTAAAAAGGATATACGGGAAATTGAAATATTTTCTATTGGTACAGGTATACAGCACATTGATTTTACAATAGGAAAAGATAAATATTGGGGTGCTAAGCACTGGCTCCCATTTCACTTTCCTTCTATGAAAATGACACCCAAATTGCTGGATTTGGCTCTGCAATTGTCCTCTGAATCTGTTACGTATCATTGTCATCATCTGCTAGGCAATAATTATTTTCGTTTAAATGGGGAATTGGGGGAAGAAATGCCCTTCGATGAAGTGAAATTTATGGATAAACTGATTGAGTTAGGAAACCAGGCTTTTTTGAATAAAAGAGATGAAATAATGAATTTTGTGAGTAAAAAAGCCTGACTCCCATGAATAAATGCGGGAATCAGGCTATTTTTTATTTTTTCTTTTTACCTGTCAAAATTAAGATGGATGGAAGAAAAATCCCTCGGATTAAAAATGTATCAAGTATAATCCCAAATGCCATGGTAAATCCGAATAGGAAAAGTTCCTGCAATGGCTGTGTCATCAAGACGGCAAAGGTTGCAGCTAAGATTAAACCTGCTGAGGAAATCACACCTCCGGTAACAGCAACCCCTTTTCCTACGGCTTCCTTCCATGGAAGTTTTGCCGCTTCCTCTTTAATTCTTGAGACGAGCATTATATTGTAGTCGATGCCTAATGCGACCATGAAGACGAAAGCGTAAACAGGCAATCGATAGCTGATTGCGTCATAGCCCATAAAGTGCTTAAATATCAACCAGCTAAAGCCCATTGTTGAAAAGAAGGATAGGAGAATCGTTGTCATCATCAAAATCGGCATCAAAATCGACTTTGTTTGGAATCCAAGGATAATCGTCAGCAATACCGTCACAAGTGAAAATAAGACAATCATATCTCGCTGGTTCATATGATTGATATCCAGCTGCTGAGCTGTCTGGCCAGCAAGGTGAAGCGTAACATTCGCTGTAGAAAAACCGCTGTCTTTTAATAGGAATGCTTCAGAATCACGCAGGTTCTGAATAGTATCGAGCGCTTCTTTTTCATATGGATTGCTGTCTAACACAAGTTGAAGTCTAATCGTTTTGTTTGTTTCGGCTAAATAATTTCTCGGCAGTGACTGTGGATCCTTCATCATCTTATCTGAAATGATCGGAGTGACAGAGACTACATTGCTTTTGCTGCCAAGTTTGGATACAAGATGATTGACTTTAGCGAATAACTCAGCATTTACTGGAAACGCTTTGTCAGACTTAATTAATATTGTCACAGGTGCTAATTGGCCTGCAGGGTAATTTTCTTCAAGAAGCTCAAATCCCTGCCGTGACGGCATGTCCTCTGGAAATGATTTTAATAGGTTAAAAGAATATTGAATGGAAGTAAAGTTGAACACACCGATAAGCAAGACAATGATCATGACTCCCGCAAATAACGCCGGCTTTTTCATCACTTGCTTACTGATCTCAGACCAGGTGCCATGAGTTGTTTTCTTTTCTTTTTCAATCTTAGGAACAAACGGCCAAAAAGCTTTGCGTCCCATTATGGCAAAGATACTAGGGATCAGTGTTAAGCCAGCAATGATAATCACAACTACTGCTATTGAAAAAACGGGAGCAAAATGGTTATATGGCTCAAAAACAGTAACAAATAATGTCAGCATCGCAAGCAGGACTGTTCCACCGCTGAAAACAATTGGTTCAGAAATGTGGAAAATAGCTTCTTTCATAGAAGCATACTTAGATTCCTGTTTCTTTAACTCCTCGCGATAACGTGAGAAAACAAATAAGCTATAATCTGTTAGGACGGCAAACAACAAAATAAGCATAATAGATATAGCCGAACTATCTATGGTAAACCATTCATTTTTTCCAGCCAATCCTAAAATTCGATCGACAACCCCGTAAACGATACCCGCGATAATTAATGGGGTAATGGCCAAAATGGGGGAGCGGTAAATAATAATTAAGAGAATGAAAATTAATGCTACAGTTGCAAGCATGAGAACGATATCTGCACTTTTGAAAAGAGAAACGGTATCAGCAGAAATTCCAGCGGGGCCAGTAATTTCAAATTGCATTTCGTTCATACCGATTTTATTTGCTTTTTTCTTTATTTTATCCATGACTGCAAGTGTTTCAGAAGACTCTAAATTAGGCTCTAATGACAGATTAATAAGGAGTGTAGACTCATTTTCAGAAAACATTTGTTCTTGAACATTCGGCGGCAATTCATGAAATGGAAGTGCACTAATAATCTGTTCGGGTTTTTCGTCTGATCCGAGCCACGCGCTTAATTCATTAATTTTTTTGATGTCTTGCTCTGAAATTTCCCCGTCACGGTGAAATACCAGCAAGGCTGGCAGCCCATCAGTAGAAGGAAACTGCTCCTTTAAAATTTGCTGGGCAATTTCAGATGGCTTATCTCCTTTAATACTTCCTTCTTTACTATTAACCTCATACTCTTTTGCTGATGGAGCTAGCAGGCTTAAAAGCACAACTGCTAAGACCCAGGCGAGAATGGTTATCTTTGCTCCCTTTTGACTGCTTGTATATTGAACTAACTTACGAAATGGTTTAAGCATCCAATCCAACTCCTTACTGTTCGATATTGCCTTCATTGTAAAAAGTGAATGTGAACGGAGAATGAATGGGATATTTCTTTATACAAGAAATAAATGAGGATTTGATTAAAAGCGGCATATGCCCGTAAAAGGTGGAAAAAAGAAAAGGCAGTCACGAGAAGAGTAACTCGTGACCGTTTACGCAAAAAAAAATCATGAAAGATAGCCTCATGAAACACCGATCCGCTGAAACAACTTTATCTATTAGGAGCTTACCATTGTTCCTCCATTCACATGGATAACCTGCCCCGAAACATAGCTTGAGTCTTCAGATGCTAAATACACATAGGCAGGGGCTAGTTCAAATGGCTGGCCGGCTCTTTTCATTGGAGTTTGCAGTCCAAATTTCATAACCTCTTTCTCGGAAAAGGTTGCAGGAATAAGCGGGGTCCAAATCGGTCCTGGTGCAACCGCATTTACACGAATCTGCTGTTTTTCAAGAGAAAGGGACAATGAACGTGTAAATGCTACAATGGCTCCCTTTGTTGCAGAATAATCGATTAGTTTCTTATGTCCTTCATAAGCGGTTATGGAAGCTGTATTAATAATGGAGCTGCCAGCCTTCAGATGCGGAAGTACAGCTTTCGTTAAGTAAAAGAATGAAAAAATATTTGTTTGAAATGTTTGCTCCAGCTGCTTTTTAGTAATTTCAAGTATGCTTTTTCTTACATATTGAATGGCATGATTGTTGATTAGGATATCAATTCTTCCAAATGCCTGTAATGTTTGTTGAACAACTTCCTGGGACATTTTCTCTTCTTTTAAATCACCAGAAATGAGAAGGCACTCTCCTCCAAGCTCTTTAATTCTTTGCTCGGTTTCCTTCGCATCTTTATGTTCATTTAAATAAACAATAACAACTTTTGCTCCTTCTTTGATAAAAGCATAGGCTACTGCACGGCCGATTCCGCTGTCTCCGCCGGTAATAATGGCAACTTTTCCTTTTAGTTTTTCGGAGCCTTTATAAGATGATTTCTCTGAGATAGGTCTTGGAACCATTAAATATTCAAGCCCTGGCTGAGTTTGCTGGTGCTGAGGCGGAAAAGTAATGGGTTTATCCTTACAAACTTTTTGGTATCCGTAATTTTGGGAAGATGGGTACACTTTTTATACACTCCTCTGATCTTTATCGTTTCATAGTATTCTTAAAACTTCACTAAAGTGATCTCTTTATAACTTTACAAACGAGATGTTCCGTTTTTGACAGCATGAATTATTTTCTTTAAAATGAATGATAGTCAGTCATTATTCTTGAAGGGATAATATATTATGAATAAAAAAGAAAAGATTGTTCATGCAGCGATTGAAGTTTTTCGTGAAAAAGGCATTGAGAAAACAAAAATATCCGATATCGTAAAAATAGCAAATATCGCACAAGGCACTTTTTATTTGTATTTCCCCTCTAAGCTTTCCGTCATGCCTGCGATTGCAGAAGTAATGGTAGAGAAAACCATTGCGGCGGTGAAAAATGAAGTACAAGGGGATGCCTCTTTTACTGCAAAACTTAATCAGGTAGTTGATGCGATTTTTAAGATCACATGTGATTACAGGGAAATTCTTGCGCTTATCTATGCGGGTATGGGATCAACAGAACATATTAAAGAATGGGAAACCGTATATGAGCCTTTTTATTCTTGGATCAGTCAGTTTTTAAAGGAGGCAAAGGCTGCAGGAATGATTCGGGAGTCACTTCATGTGGAACGCACAGCAAAGCTATTCATCGGCTTAGTAGAATCAGCAGCTGAACAGGTTTATTTATATGATTCAAAACAGGATGATCAAGCTTCCATCCAAAAAGCTGAGGTGTTAGAATTTTTAAAGTATGGACTAGGTATTCAAGAATAGCAAAAATAGAGTGTTACATTTCCTATGATCAAAAATGAATGACAGTCAGTCATTGAAGAGGAGAGCAAAAAATGAATAGAGCATGGATATATGTTTTTTTAACTTGTTTATTTGAATTAATTTGGGTGTATGGATTTAATGTTGCTGAGACATGGTGGCAATGGGTAATCATTATTGGAATTATTCTGATTGATTTTCACTTTCTTCCAAAAGCGTGTGAAAGTCTTCCAACTGGGACCGTTTATGCAGTATTTGCAGGGGTAGGAACAATTGGAACAGCCCTAATGGATATTTTCCTTTTCGGAGGCAGCTTTAGCACAGGGAAGTTTCTCTTTATCGCTATTTTAATCATGGGGGTTATCGGTTTGAATCTAGCTGATAACAAAGAAGAGGAAACAGTGTCGAAAGGAGTGGCTTAAGTATGGGCTGGTTGTTTGTCATATGTGCTGCTGTAAGTGAAATTATTGGTGTGTTAGGTTTAAAATTGTATAGCCAGAAAAAAACAATTAAAAATGGAATCATTTATTTAGGGGGATTTGGTGCTTCTTTTGCTTTTTTATATACTTCGTTCAACTATTTACAGTTAAGTATCGCATACGCAGTGTGGATTGGAATTGGAACAGCAGGAGCGGTTCTGTTAAATATGGTGATTTTTGGGGAATCTAAGAGCAAGCTAAGAATTGCAAGTGTAATCCTTATCGTAATCGGTGTAACGGGTTTAAAGGCATTATCCTAATATTTGCAGAATTGATTTTAAACGTTTCGGCAACTTTTAATTGAATGCTTCCGACTGATAAGATGAAATCACTTTTAAGGAGGCATAGGACCATGAATAAGAAAAGCATACTTGTTATAGGCATGTTGTTCATTTTATTAACAGCTTGTTATGCGGATAACCCCGCTACATCAGATCAATTACAGCAGAGGGAAGAAGAACTGCAGCCAAAAGAAGGAAATCAGGCTTTAGAGCTGCTTAATCGTATCATGGAACAGGCTAAAAAAGGAATGACTTTAGGAAGTCCATACAATGTACTGGACAGCAAAATAGATGAAGCAAAAGCTGAATGGGGTAAGCCGGATAATGAGGATCATGCAGGCAAAGGTTTCTATGCTACTTATCAAAATAAAAGTTTTGTGTTTGGATTTAATGAGGCAGGGGATATATTCGATGTTCGATCTTATGCTAAAGAACTCAATGAAATTACGTCCGTACAGATTGAAGATCTTTTTGGTCAGCCAGACCAATTGAGGGAAACAAATAATGAAGAAATTTATGTTTACGAATTAGAACGTAAAATCGAACTGAAGTTTATTATTCCAAAAGAAGAAAAAGGCGTTCATCACCTATCTGTTTTTAATCCGGAACGGGCAAAGAATGAGTATGTACTTGATATTAAAGGGGAGTCCCATCAGCTCTCTGCATCGGCATGGGAGAGCATGAAGGAATGGAGAAAACAAATTGTTTCATTTGCTCAAGAGAATGAGAATGTGTATATAAACGGTCCAAATAAAAAACAAGTGGCTTTAACCTTTGATGATGGTCCAGATGGGAAAGTAACACCAGCTATTATTGATATATTAGATGAATATAACGTAAAAGGGAATTTCTTTTTTCTCGGCAGAAATGTAGAAGCATTCCCGGAAGTTGTGAAAAAGGCATATACCAATGGTCATTTAATTTTAAGCCATAGCTATAATCATGTAGAACTGCCAAAGTTATCGACGAAGGAAATTCAAATAGAAATTGAGCAAGCTGGAAATGCAATTAAATCGGTTATTGGAAAAGAACCTTCCATTATCCGAACGCCGTATGGTGAGACGAATAAACAAGTTGTAGAGTTGGCGCAGCAGCAGGGGTATTCTGTTGTCCTTTGGTCCATTGATACGCTAGATTGGTCACAAAAAGAGGCAAGCAATATCGTGAATAATGTTATGAATCATGTCAGAAACGGCGACATCATCCTCATGCACTCTGATGCGAAGAAGACAGAAGCTGCAAAGGCATTGCCTGATTTAATTGAAGGATTGCAAGAAAAGGGCTTTGAAATGGTAGACTTAGAAACATTATTAAATATAAAAGCTTATCAATAAAAGAATCTGGCATTTTATCAGATTCTTTTTATTTTGCAGTAATGCCTAGTTATATAGACGTAATTTAAATTCGTTTGACAATACACAAACAAAAACATATAATGTCTATTATAATATAAACGAATGAGGGTTGTGACTATAAATGGGTTTATCAGAAGTTTTTTGGAATGCCTCAATTGAGGAATTGAAGCAAGGCTATATTGAGAAAGATCGTCATTATATATGTCTTTTATGCGGTAAGACAACGGAGAAGGGGATTGTTTATCAAGCAGAGGATGTTTTTTACGAAGCAGAAAGGTATATGTCTCTTCACATAGAAGCTGAACATGAATCTGTATTCGATTACCTGATTGAACTAGACAAAAAGTTGACAGGGTTGACGGATCATCAAAATCGTCTTCTCCGCCTTTTTTATGAAGGCAAAAGTGATGCTGAAGTGCAGAAGGAAATGGGAATTGGCAGTGCATCGACAATTCGAAACCATCGCTTTGTCTTAAAAGAAAAAGAGCGTCAGGCAAAGCTGTTTTTAACGCTGATGGAGCTTTTAAAAGAAAGAGATAATCATAAACCAGACTTCATTGATATTCATAAAACAGCAAGAATGGTAGATGACCGATACAATGTGACAAAGAAAGAAAATGAAGAAATCCTGACAAAGTTTTTTCCTGAGGGAACAAATGGGAAACTGAGATCTTTTCCGCCGAAAGAAAAACAAAGGCTAGTCGTTCTTCGTACAATAGCCGATCGTTTCAATAGTGAAAAGATTTACGGGGAAAAGGAAGTTAATCTGATATTAAATGATGTTTACGGTGATTATGTATTATTAAGACGCTATCTAATTGAATACGGCTTTCTAGATCGAAAAGCAGACGGAAGCGGGTACTGGCTTAAAAAGTAATTGGGAGGAAAGAGAAAATGGACAGAAAAAAAGAACTAAAGCAACAGTATAAAGAAATTAAAATTGAAGCAGGGATCTTTCAAATTAAAAATATTAAAAATGATAAGATTTTTATCGGCAGCACACGAAATTTAAAAACATTAAATGGAACAAAATTTGCGTTAGAAAATGGTGCCTACTCAAATAAAATTCTCCAGAAAGACTGGAACGAATATGGTAAAGACGCTTTTGAAATGGAAATATTAGAGATTTTAAAAGAGAAAGATGATCCCTATTATAATGAGAAGGAAGAGTTAGAGAAACTGGAGGAAAAGTGGCTGAATCACTTTCAGCCTTACGGGGAACGCGGATATCATCAGGAGAAGGCACGCTAAAAGGAGAAATGAAAGTTGGAATCACAGCAAAATATAAAAGATGAAAATCTTATATCTAGAAGGCAAGGATCGAGCAGCTTGTCAGTATGGCGTCCTATGCTTATTTTCCTGATTCCCTTGATTCTCAGCAATATATTACAATCTGTTGGTCAATTATTTGGAATGGTCATTGTTGGTCGTTGGTTAGGCGTGAATGAACTGGCAGCCATCTCGGCATTTTTCCCTTTATTCTTTCTGCTTATATCCTTTGCTATTGGGATCGGATCAGGCAGTGCAATCCTGATAGGGCAGGCTTATGGAGCAAGAAATGAAGAAAAGCTTAAGGCTGTTATAGGGACAACATTAACATTTACGTTCATTATAGGTGTCGTAATTGCAATTCTCGGAGGTGTTTTTACCGAGGATATTCTTCGCTTAATTGGCACGCCAGTCAATATTTTAGATAGTAGTGTCCAGTATGCACAAATTTTGTTTTGGTCATTGCCTGTATTGTTTTTGTATTCTGTATACACGACTTTTATGCGGGGGACAGGGGATTCGAAAACGCCATTTTATTTCCTAATTGTCAGCACGGTTCTTAATGTTGCCTTATTGCCGCCATTAGTATTCGGCTGGTTTGGTATTCCACAGCTCGGTTTGTATGGAGCAGCATATGCCTCCTTACTATCCACTATCATCACTTTTGTTGTCATGCTTTTCTATTTACACAAAGTAAAGCATCCGCTGCAAATGGATGCGTCCATTCGGAAGTATCTGCGAATGGACAAAGAATTGCTTAAATTGCTTTTGCGGCTCGGTATTCCATCGAGTATTAGCATGATTTTGCTGTCACTCTCTGAAATAGCAGTGATCACATTTGTTAACCGCTATGGATCGGATGCAACAGCTGCTTACGGCGTAGTGAATCAAGTGGCGAGTTATGTACAGATGCCTGCAATCAGTTTAAGCATCACCGTTTCTGTGTTCGCTGCACAGGCTATTGGAGGCGGTCAATTTGATCGTTTACAGCAGGTCATTCGAACAGGGGTCTTATTTAATTATGTAATCAGCGGGGTCTTGATTATACTAATCTATATCTTCTCAGAAAACATTCTCTCGCTATTTATTACAATTAAAGAAACAATTGAAATTGCGAATAGCCTGATTATGATTACTTTATGGAGTTATGTGATTATCGGGCATGCACATATATTAAATTCGACGATGCGCGCAAGCGGAACCGTCCTATGGCCGACCGTTTTAAGTATTATTCCGATCTGGCTGATCGAGGTTCCTGTTGCGTATTGGTTATCCAGTTACACCACTCTTGGCATCAGAGGGATATGGATTGGCTATCCAGCCGCATTCATCGTGACCTTTGCATTCGTTTATTCTTACTACAGATTGGCGTGGAAGAAAAAGCAAATTGTTCGTCTAATCTAAATTTGAAAAGGAACATCTTCTAGAAAAAGAAGATGCTCTTTTTTTTTTACAAAAAAATCAAAAAAAGCTAAAATAGGGATAAAAATTACTTTGACAGATAGAGTAATTTCGGTTAATATTACTCTATCAGATAGAATAGTGAACGTACAAGGGTGTGTCAGAATGATTAGAAGTGATATTATTCGCGGACATTTGGATTCGATTATTTTGCGCTTGATTTATGAAGAGGATCGTTATGGATATGAAATTTCAAAAGAAATCAGTTTACGCACAGACAATCGATTTCAGATAAAAGAAGCAACTTTATATGCAGTGTTCCAGCGGCTTGAGAAGAAAGAACTAATTGAATCTTACTTGGGAGAAGTTTCTCAAGGCGGCAAAAGGAAATATTACAGAATTACAACGCTGGGAAAAGCTTATTTGCAAGAAATGGTGAAAGAGTGGAAGGAAGTAAGGGCAATCATTGATTTATTTATGGAGGGATTAAAGTGAAGAAGCTAAAAATTCATGTGGATGAGCTGTTTAAGGATGTTCCAGAAAGCGAGCAAAAAAACGCGATTAAGCAAGAGGTTTTGGAAAATCTTGAAGAAAAAGTCTGGGATTTAAAGGCTAATGGGAAAGAAGAGGAAGATGCGATTAATAAAGCCATAGTGGAGTTTGGGGATATAGAAGATTTGAAAAAGGAACTGGGGGTTAAACAGCCGGTAAAGAAAAATATGACGAAATTAAATCTAGGCTATTCAATTTGGGGAAGCTCACTAATTATTGCATTATTTCTTTTTATTAATCTTTATTATTCTCCGGATGTCATCTGGTTTGTTTATCCGACCTTTGCTGTATTATGGTGGCCTTTAACGATGTACTTTAAGTGGCAGCGTTCTAAATGAGGGGTGAAAATAAATGAAAAAATATGATGTTGGTTTTGCGGCAGCTGGCAGCATTATGAGCATTCTCTTTTTCATGATCGTCAATTATATAACAAGCACCGAGTATTTATGGTTTATCTATCCTTCTTTAGCCTTGCTGCTATGGCCTATTGGTCTGTATTGTGGGAAACAGGGAAAGCATAAGCTATTTTCGTTAGTATGCAGTGGAATCATTATTCTTTTTCTTGTTTCTGAAAATATAATTAATTCTCCAGTCCACCCGTGGTCCTTGTATGCCATTTTCCCCATCCTATGGTGGCCAATATTGATTATTTTAGGAAAGCGGGCTAAGACCATGTCCGTTGCGTGGGTAGGGAGCATAAGTATAATTCTATATTATCTAATCTTGAACATACTCATCTCTCCTGGATATCCTTGGGCAATCTATCCCGCATTTGCCGTGCTATGGTGGCCGTTATCATTATACCATGTGTTGAAAAAGACATTTTTCACATTTTCGGTACATGCTAGCTTATTAATCATTTTATTTTTTATTACTGTGAATGCAGTCTCCTCTCCAAACACAATTTGGGCGGTTTATCCAATTTTTTGTGTATTATGGTGGCCACTTTCTATGTATTATTTCGTCTATAAGAAGAGAAGAGTAAATTGATTAGAATTCTAGAAGAAAGTGAAGGTAGTTTATGGAGGAGAAAAAGATTTATATTATTTTTACAGATACGGGAACACTTTTCACAAAATTAATCAAATTATATACAAAGAAACCATTAAACCATGTATCAATTTCATTTGATAAACAATTAACGAATATATTCAGCTTTGGGCGCAAAAAGCCGTATAATCCCTTTATTGGCGGATTTGTTAGGGAAAGAATTGCTGAAGGATTGTTTAAAAAAGCAAGATGTGAGGTATATAGCTATTCACTATCAGAATTGGAATATGAACAAATGCAAGCAAAGGTTAGACAAATAGAAGCAAAGAAGGATTTATATAAATATAACTTCTTAGGACTTATTGCCATAATGCTAAAATATAATCTTAAACGAAAAAATGCCTTCTTTTGCTCTCAGTTTGTTGCAACCATTTTAAATGAAAAAAAAGGAATGCTTGTAAAAACTCCGAGCCAATGTACACCCCAAGATTTATTGGCAGTTAACAAGCTGGAATTAGTATATAAGGGAAAGCTTAATTTCTATCCGCATCAGGTAAATAAAAATATGGTTGAACATGATTTTAACTTTGGAAAACCAATGATTTATAAATCACCTGATTTTAGCTAGTTTTCACATGAAAGTAATTAGTAAAGCTGATGAACAATTGCCTTTAGAGCCGTTTATCAGCTTTATTCATTTTTTAATAGCTTTAAAAATACAGATAATGCCTTTGTTTGGAAGGGGGATCGCAGGACAACGGAAAATTCTCTTGTAAGAGAAATTCCCTCCACCTCAATAACTGCCAATGTGCCTTGTTCTCTTTCTTTCTGAATTACCCAATCAGATAATAGACTTATGCCAATTCCGGCTTCGACAGATTCTTTAATTAATTGTGTACTCCCAAATTCTAATATTTTTTGAGGTGGGATGTTAAACTGGTTAAAAAGTTTTTCAGTCGCCTCCCTTGTTCCTGATCCGTTTTCTCTAACAATCCATGTTTCTTTCTCGATATCGGCAATAGATACCTCGCCTTTAATGTGTAATAATCGATTTTTGGGAGAGGCAACAATACTCATCTTATCAACGGCAAAAGGCTCAATCTTTAAATTTTTCTCCTTGTATTGTCCCTCTACAATGCCGACATCTAGTTGATGTCCAAGTATGAGTTCAGCTATTTCCTTCGTATTTCCAATAGTGATAGCAGGTTTTATTTGAGGATACTTTTCTAGCATGTCAGCGATTAAGTGTGGCAAAATATATTCTCCAAAAGAATAGCTTGCTCCGATGGATAACAGTCCATTTGGATTATTTGTCAGATCATCGATTAAATAGTGCATTTTTCCATAAAGCCCTAATATTTCTTTGGCATGATGGTAAACAATTTCTCCAGCTTTATTTAAATGGACATATTTATTGGTTCGCTCTAATAATTTGGTGCCCATTGCACGTTCTAAAGCTTGAATGTATTGGCTGACTGCTGGCTGGGTCATATGTAATTCTTCAGCAGCACGTGAGAAGTTCTGTTTTTCTGCTACAGTGACAAAGACAGCTAATTGCTGGTCCAAATCATCACCCCTACTTTGGTATATGATTTACTTATTATTAACATTATAAATAATTATTTTCCTTATAGTATAGAAAACTTTATGCTAAAGTTACAAACTATTTGGGAGGTGATGAAATGTCAGCACAAGCCGCTAAAGTATATTCATCGGGTAAAGAACCTCTTAAGCCAGATAAAAAAACTACTTCTGCCGGAAGATGGGCAGGCGGAATTGCGTTTACATTTTTGATTGCTTTATCAGGCTACTTATTAGCAAAATTACCTGGGTTTGACCATGTTGGTCAGCTTGCTTCCGCAATAGTAATTGCGGTTTTATACCGAAATATTTTTGGATACCCGGTGCTTCTGCGCGCAGGTATTGGTTTTTCGTCAAAGAAACTCTTAAGATTTGCAATTATTCTATATGGATTAAAGCTTAATATCGGAACGGTATTAGAGGATGGTCTTGGATTACTCGTTCGTGATGCAGGTGTCATTGTCTTTGCCATTTTGTTAACCGTTTGGCTGGCCCGCTTGTTAAAAGCAGAAAAAAATATTTCATTGCTTGTCGGAGTAGGAACAGGGGTATGTGGCGCTGCTGCCATTGCGGCTATTGCTCCGATTATCAAATCCAAAGATGAGGATACAGCTATTGGGGTTGGGATTATTGCACTTGTAGGTACTATTTTTGCGATTGGCTATACGATTTTACGCCCTGTCCTTCCATTAACGGCAAGTGAATATGGCATTTGGTCAGGAATAAGTTTACATGAGATCGCTCATGTGGCATTAGCAGCTGCACCCGGAGGACAGGATGCACTCGCTATTGGCTTGCTTGCAAAACTAGGCAGGGTATTTTTACTCGTTCCTCTATGTTTTATTTTTATGTACATGATGAAAAAGAAAAACGCAGGAGAGAAAAATTCAGATGCGAAGATTGAATTTCCATGGTTTCTCATTGGGTTTATGATCATGAGTGTGATCGGCAGCTATGTGTTTGGCAAGTCCATTCCTGTTTCGGAATCGTTTATAAATGGAGTAACGAATCTTACTACTTGGTGTTTAACAGCGGCAATGGTCGGACTTGGCTTGAATGTCAGCCTTCACGATTTGCGCACGAAAGCATTAAAGCCGTTAATTGCGATGGGTATTACTTCTATCTGTTTATCGATTATCTCTTATTTTATTGTTTAATGATAAAAAACGGATTTTCCTGGTGGGGAAAATCCGCTTATATTTTTATCGGTCCTTTGAATGTATTTGTTTATCCTTTGCTTTCGTCGGCCATATAAAGTTTGAAAGGGCAATTAGAAAATCAATACCCAAAATAATGGACCATAACCTTAATATCCCGCTTAATGCTTCGGTTCGGGAGGAGTCATTTATAAAATAAATCATCCCGGCAAGAAGTCCTGCACCGATGAGAAATGCAATAACATGCCTGCCCCAGCCTTTAAGATAATGCTTTGCATATTCAAGCCCATAACGTTTAGCCGGCCTCGGTCCCTGTTTCGTAATATAGTATTGAAATCGCTCGTCTGCCCATTGAATCATGCTTTTACCAAAGGCAATTGATACACCTATATAAACGGCTGCAATCCCATGAATACTTGATGCAGTTGCTCCACGGTATAAATCAATACTTGTCGTTACTAATAAAATTAAGTCAATAACAGGTGTTAAGGCTAAAAATACTAATCCAAGCTTATTCCACTTAAATACGTAGCGAGTGACTAAACCTAAGGCAATAACGATCCAGAAGCCGATCTCACAAGCGATAATCATCCATGCAAGGAAATTCAAACGCGCACCTCTTTTCAATACAGTTGTATTATATAAAAAGATTTTATCATGCTGTTTTATTTAATACAACTGTATTATAAAATTGAAAAATCACTTTTTCATTGATAGAATAATACTATGCCGAAAATAGTTGATCATGAAAAAAGAAAAAAACAAATTGCTGAAGCAACATGGCGGGTCATCTTAAATCTAGGAATGGAAGGAGCGACCGTCAGAAATATCGCAAAGGAGGCAGGGCTATCACTTGGGGCCTTGCGCCATTACTTTTCTACACAGGATGAATTGCTTGTGTATGCGATGAACCTTGTAAAGGAACAGGCAACTGTTCGTATTAATGAAATTACTAGGAAAGATTTGCCGCCAAAAGAAATGATTTTACATATTCTTCTGCAATTGGTTCCCATAAATGAGGAAACAATGGCCGAAATGGAGGTATGGTTTGCATTTATTGCCCATGCCAGACATAAGGGGGATATCTTTAATCTAAAGGATGATGGCGTCTTTAATGGAATAAAAAAGCTTGTTGATTCCATGGATCAGTTTGGGCTGCTTCGGAAGGAACTGGATATAGCTGTAGAAACAGAAAAGTTGTATGCCTTAATTGACGGGATTGCACTCCATGCATTGCTTGAGCCAAAGCGAGTTGACAAGGAGAGAATCGTTCGTGTGTTAGAACATCATTTGGACTCCATTTGTATAGAAGAGAAGAAGTAAAAGAAAGCCGATAAATTGTACTGCTTTTGCAGTCGTTTATCGGCTTTCTTTCTTACAAAACTGTAAGACTGCTGTCATCTAAATAGATGGGTTGGAATTCGTTTATTTCCTATAATGAAATCATCAGCAAGATATGAATCCTTTATAAGGGAGGTAGTAAAAATGAAAAAGGTCATTGAGATTTTTGCTGCTATAATTGGCGCTTTAATAAATGGCAAGCAAGTTGCCAATCAATTAAATCAAATAGTCGAAGAAGAGATTATTCACTCAGCTATTTAGCTGAAAGATTCTATGATAAATAAACAAAGGGAGTTCTTGAAAAATGAGAAAAATTCTAAGTGTTTGTATGACAGCCATTCTAGCGAGTTCCATGATAACAGGATGCAGCGCAATTAAGGATGTCTTTGAAAAGGCGAATGGAGTCATTTTGTATGGGGATCAACAGCAAATTACCGATTCCATTAAACAAGAGCAAAATGATCTAATCAAAAAAGATGAATATGCTATTAAAGTTGTCGAAAATGGTGGAAAAAAAATCTTGCTTCTAAATGAAAAAACGGCAAAAGACCTAGTTGAAAAGGAACTAATTAAAAAAGTAACTAATGAAACTGATACTGAACCGATTACATCATTGCCTAAAGTGACAAAAGGAAAAGGTGTTCTTTTTGCAAAACAAAAGGCAGAAGTTCATTTAGACGGAATGCAATTAGACGTATCCTATGAAGGGAACAAAGTGATCGGAGATGGAAGACGTTATGTGGATATGTTCTTAATTATAGACGATGCTGATTTTTCCGTTATCAAAGGGGATGAAAAAGCAATGGGAATTATCAAATATGATAAGGATCCAGCTAAAAAATTGCCAGGATTCGATGTTGAACAAGTTCAGCTAGTTAGAATCGAAGAATAAATGTAAGGTCTGTCCTTTTGAAAGGGACAGGCCTATTCATTGTTGTCCAAAGCAAGAGAATAGAAGCAGGTTTCAATATAGTATACTAATGCTAATCTTGATTATGAAAGCGGGGAGTAAGTTGGAGGTAATACGAGTAGAGAATGTCAGCAAGCTATACGGGAAAGGAGATAGAATGGTTAAGGCTTTAAAGTCCATAAATTTGTCGATTCGGGAAGGAGAGTTTGTAGCGATAGCGGGTCCTTCTGGTTCAGGTAAAAGTACACTGCTTCATACAATTGGCGGCCTGGATGTTCCGACAGAAGGAAAGGTTATTGTAGAGGGAGAGTCCATTTACTCCTTATCGGATGAAGCCATCTCCATATTGAGGAGAAGAAAAATAGGCTTTATTTTTCAATCCTTTAATCTTGTTCCAATATTGAATGTTGAAGAAAATATTCAGCTTCCAGTGCTTCTTGATCATCAAAAAGTGGATGAAGAGTACTACAAAGATATTATTGAATATTTGGGGATAAAGGAAAAAATTCTTGCAATACCCTCAGAGTTATCTGGAGGGCAGCAGCAAAGAGTGGCCATTGCCCGTGCTTTAATACATAAGCCTGCCTATATTTTAGCTGATGAGCCGACAGGTAATTTGGATAGCCAAACGAGCAATGATGTTATCAACCTTTTACAATTAAGTGCTAAAAGATATAAACAAACGTTAATCATTATTACACATGACATGAGCATAGCTGAAAAAGCGAATCGAATCATTCAAATAGAAGATGGCTCCATTCTAAATGATGTGTCCTATCATTAAAGGAGATTGATATACATGTCCATCTATCGGAAAATAACGAAAAAGTACTTACTGGGTAACCGAAGAAGAACCATATTTACCTTGTTAGGCATTACATTATCTATTGCTTTGATTACTTCAATTGGCATCTTTTTAATAAGTTCACAGGACTATATGCATAAACAAACAAAAAGTGAGTACGGCTCCTATCATTTGAAAATTAAGCATGCAAATAATCAGGCGAGTATTCGGCTGCAAGCTAATCCTCAAATTAAAAAAGTAGGAACTTTATCAAGAGAGAGATACTTTTTAAGTGATGGAAGAAAGATTGAGATTAAATCAGTTGACCAAGAAGCTTTTTCCTTATTGCCGTTTGCGACGATTCGTGAACAAGGGAACAATGGGCTAATCATAGAAAAATGGGCAGCAGCGGATATTCAAAGTATGGAACAGCCAATTATTTTGAGAGATGCTTTGGGAGGTCACCATACCTACAATTTGAAAAGAATCGTTGAAAATAATAAAAATCTCCATGAAGGTCAAGACTTGCAGGCATTTATTATTCAAAATAAGATACAAAACCTTATAAATTTGGATTTATATGTAGAATTATCAGAGCTTGCAAACTACCAAGAGGTTTACAATTACGTATTATCCTTTATACCTAAGGAAAATATTGAAGTAAATTATCCGTTAGTTGGTGCAGAATATGACGATAACAATCGTGCGATCTTTTATTCAGCCGTCTATATATTACCGATCGTAATTGTAGTTATTGCGACTATTGCTTTTATTTTTAATACTTTTCAAATTAGCATTGTTGAGCGGGTCCGTGATATTAGCTTATTGAGAACAATTGGGGCGACAAAGCGTCAAATTAAAAAAATGATTACTTATGAAATGGCTTTTTTTGGTATTATCAGTATCCCACTTGGGCTTATTTTAGGTATTATGGGATTTTGGGTAATTATAAGCTTGTATCAATTAATATATGTGGAAACTGAATTCTCACTATTATATTTCCCGATTGTTATCTCTCCTGGTGTTGTGATTGTAAGCAGTTTCATTGGTGTATTTTCACTTATCCTTTCAGGAATTATTCCAAATAAAATAGCCAATCGAACTTCACCATTAGAAGCAGGGAGAAGGATAAACAAATCAAGCGGAGTTAAGACAAACAAACGATATCTATTCTTTAAAAAATGGGTAACGATAGAATCAACCATGGCGATACGAAATATTTACAGAAACAAACTTAAATCCTTTATTGTAATCTTTTCTCTATCACTTAGCTTTTTTTTATTTACCGTGTTTTCAAATTTTGTAATATTGGTGTTTGATATCGAAGCAGGGGACAAAATGTCTGATGATTTTAGAATTCAATTTACGGAGTCAGTCAGTCTTCCCGATAGAATATGGACGGAACTGGGCAATATTTCTGAAATTAAAAAAAAGAATATTCATTATTTTAAAGAAGGTAGCCAGCCTGCGTCTTCAACTATCAATTATATTTCGATTGATTTAAAGGATAAAGCTGCTGTTAATAAGGTGGAAAAAGAACTAGAGCAAATAACAATGGAATATCCTTATTTAGAAATAGTAAATGAACAGGAAAATCTGCGTAATCAAAGTTCCGTTCTATTTCAAGTGAAGATATTACTCTATGGCTTTGTTATCGTAATTGCCTTTATAGGTGTTTTAAATATTATGAACACCATTACAATGAATATTATTTTACGCAAGCAGGAATACGCGACATTAATGGCAATTGGGATGTCTTTAAAAGGGCTGCAGAAGATGGTTATTAAAGAAGGAATGTTTTACGCATTGATAAGTGGAGTAATTGGATTTTCTTTTGCAGTTTTTATTGAGTTTCTATTATTTTTTAGTACAGGATTTCTAGATTGGGCGGATAGTATCAAGCTTTATTTATCTGCTTTTCTAGTTCTGTTAGTTAGCTGCTATATATCGGCAAAACTTTCCTCAAATATGCTTAAAAATGGCCAATTGAAGGATAGCTTGAGAAGTGAATAGGGAGATGGGGGATTAGATATGGTGCGAATATTATTGCTGGAAGATGATGCATCGCTTGCACTGGGATTGGAGTTTTCATTAAAGGAAGAGGGCTATGATGTTACACATGTTAGTTTAGTGGAAGAATGTAAAAAAGTATTTGAACAAGAGTCATTTGATTTAGCCTTGCTTGACGTCACACTCCCTGACGGAAATGGGTATGAAGTGTGTAAACATATTCGGGAGCAATCAAATATCCCAATTTTATTCCTTACAGCGATGGATGATGAAGTGAATGTTGTATTAGGTTTAGATATTGGAGCGGATGACTATATTACAAAACCGTTTAGAGTGCGAGAATTGCTTTCCCGCATTCGGGCTGTGTTAAGAAGAAAAGGAAATACTGAATCTGGCAGCCGACTTAAAAGCGGTTCCATCATACTTGATATTGATAGGGCTGTGTTAAAAAGAGATCGGGAAGAAATTCCGCTTTCTGCACAAGAATATAAGCTGATGCTAATATTTATGAACAACCCTGAAAAAATCCTGAGTAGAGATGAAATCTTTGATTTGCTTTCAGAGGGGGGCGGCGGTTTTTTTGAGGATAATACGCTATCTGTCTATATTAGAAGGCTGCGGGAAAAAATTGAGGCAGACATTGCTGACCCGGAATATATTATAACGCATCGGGGGTTAGGTTATAAATGGAACAAACGAGTAACAAGAGAATAGGTTTTTTCGATTTATGGCAAAACCCAGAGGTGAGGAATGCCGGCAGGCTTTTCTTTGCCGCACTTATGCTGTTCATCGTTATGATCGGTTA
Organism: Cytobacillus massiliigabonensis; assembly: GCF_900199725.1. GTDB lineage: Bacteria > Bacillota > Bacilli > Bacillales > Cytobacillaceae > Cytobacillus > Cytobacillus massiliigabonensis. The sequence continues at coordinate 328,776 of NZ_LT904903.1, forward strand.
TGGTACCTATCATTTGGGAGAGCAGTTTAAAAGAGATTATATTGAATCAAATGCAGCTATTATCGGACTGCTTCTTAAGCAGCATCCAGAGCTGCAGGAAGAGCTAGTCGTACTTCTTACAGACGAAGTGAGCGTTGAAGACAAACGAATGGGTTTGAATATATTATCGAAATATGGAGTTTCTCCAACTCTTTCGGTGAAATTCTTTCCGCAGTTAACGAAAGACTTTCTTGCCATGGCTGGTGTATCAGTTTCTGGCTTATTGCTATTCTTTGTTTGTATATTCTGGGTACACTATCGATATTCAAGAAAGATGTATACGAGAATCCGGGGACTAACAGGCTATGCGGATCAAGTATTAGAGGGAAAGTCAATCCCTTCATTGCAGGAAATGCGAGAAGGGGATTTTTCTAAGCTTACTCATAGCTTTAATCGAATGCGTTTTGTTATTCAAAAGAACCTTGCAGCCTTGCAAAAGGAAAAGCAATTTCTTGCTGATTTAATGTCTGATATTTCCCACCAATTAAAAACTCCATTAGCCGCATTAACAATGTACAATGAGATCTTGTCAGAAAAGGAATTATCTAAAGAGCAGCAGGCTATGTTTTTGGAACAAGGCAAACAGCAGCTGGAACGAATGAACTGGCTTATCCAAAGCCTTTTGAAGCTTGCCAAGCTAGATGTAGGTGCGATTCAATTTCAGAAAAGAAATGCTTCACTAAACAGGACAGTGCAAGGTAGTGCTGAGATTTTAAAAGAGCTAGCTTTGCAAAAAGGAGTGCAGGTTGAAGTAGAGACCTCGCAAGAATGTTATATGAAGCATGACACGGACTGGATGACCGAAGCATTGTTAAATGTCATAAAAAATGCAATTGAGCATACACCTGCTGGAAAAAAGGTTTTAATCACATTAGCTGAGAGTGACACTTTATATAAAATACATATACAAGATCAAGGAGAAGGAATTGACCGGGAAGAAATTCACAATATCTTTAAACGGTTTTATAAAGGGAAGAAGAACAAGAAATCTGGCTCTGTAGGGATTGGCCTTTCATTAAGCAAGTCAATTGTTGAAGAACATAATGGAATGATTCAAGTTGATAGTAAACTAGGGGAAGGGACAGCATTTACTTTTATCTTTTCTAAGGATTATAACTAAATGCGAAAAACGGACATCGCTTTACCCTCTTTAAAGGACATTTTAAATAAAGGTCTGGCCGTCTTAAGAAGATGATCTCTGTAACGCAGGGGTCATCTTTTTTAGGTTCCATTGAAAACTGTGGTGATTATAGTAAGCAATCATAGTTCATCTATTACATGAATTAAAATTAGCTTTATCTTTTAAGTGACCCAAAAATGACTCTATTGGTGCGTTTTCACAACCATTCCCTCGTCTAGACATCGACTGACGTAACACTAATTTCTTGACGATATTTTGAAATCAGGGTGCGGAATGGGATTCCATCGAGTTTTTTAAGTGAGTAACCTTCGCAAGCTGAAACTTTCGTAATTAGAAATAGTTCAATGGAACTTGCATTTGTAAATAATCTGAAAATAATGAATACTTAGCTACTAAGCTGTTTTTTTCTTGTTTAGTCTTAACTATTCATTTTCAAAATAGTAAGAGGAAACAGTGAAAGATTATAGAAATATTTCAAGGAATAAACCAAAAAAAGAGTGGAGGAATGGAAAATGAATAAGCTTTGGAAGGTTTTAAGTTCAACGGCTTTAGCTGCATCGTTATTGGCTGTACCGAATGTTGGTTTTGCTGAACCAGGTCCAAGTCCTCAACAAGGGGAAAACTTATCAATTGAGGGATTCATTAGCTATGAAGAGCTAGGAAGAAAATTAGAGCAGATTAAAAAATCGAGCCAAGGGAAAGTAAAAGTTGAAACTGCGGGTAAAACAAATTTAGGGCGTGACATCTATAAGGTAACTGTTGGTCATGGCGACAAGGTTGTATTAATTGAGAGTGAGATTCATGGAAATGAAAAAACAGGAACGGTTGCGCTGTTAAATATTTTGCAGAATCTTGGTTCAAGCAATTCAAAAGAAGCAAAAAAGATTTTGGATGAATTAACAATCGTCGTTATTCCAATGATGAATGCTGATGGCTCAGAGCTTGACCGCCGTGCGAATGACATGGATTGGGCGGAGGTAGTTGCGAAATTTCCTCAGTTAGCAAATGCCCAGCCTTCCTGGAATTATTATAACTATCCAGGAAGCTTTAATTATGATCTAAACCCGGGATTTGATGTGAACCGAGACTTTAATCCAGACTTAAACTATGTTCCAAAGCCTGAGGATTTTCCTGGAGCATCGAATAAATACGGCTGGTATATTACACCTGAAGCGCAAACACTTAGAGATGTATATAAGGATTTAAAGGAACAATTCGGAAAAGTAGATGTCTTCATTGATCTTCACCATCAAGGCTTCCCATATGTAGAGGGGACGGATGATCGTGTGACTATGTCAATTTCTGGGAAGTTCGTTAAGCATCCAAACAGCCCTGGCGGAGAAAAATATGCTGCATACGCAGAAAACTATAAATATGATTTTTCAAGGCAATTAAATCTCGCCCTATATAATGCACTTCAGGAAAAGGGGAATTCTGTATTTACAAATATTTCGTTGTATGACCAAACCATCGACTTGCCAGGTACAGCTTTAGGAGCATTTGCATTAAATGGAAGCGGGGCCGTTCTCTTCGAAGTAAGCGGGCAAACGCAAAACTTTGGCCAAAAGAAGAGAGGGCAGCTCGTCAAAACAGTTGAAACGGGCCTAATGGGTATTATCAATGGTTTGACAGATGGCTCTGTTTACCAATTAAACGCAGAAGAATATGAAAACATTCCGTTAAGCGTAAGAACTCCAGGAGGATTGTAAAAAAATAATTGTTCAAAAGCCCGCCAATTGAAGATCCAGTCAATTGGCGGCTTTCATTTTGGGCAGCTTTTTATTAACAATGTATAAACGCATTTTATACACATTTGAGTAGTTAAACCTATAAAGTGTCTAGTCTTTTTTTCGTATTTTTGGTAATTCGTATAAAATTTACAAAAATATAATTGTGGAGATAATAGAGGCGTGCTTAACTAAATGAGAAGATGGAATAAATAATTTAATAGAATCTGGAGGAGTTCAAATGAGAGGTATACTTCAGAAAAAGACTTTCAGCCTTATTCTGATTTTTACAATGATTTTTAGCCTGTTTAATCCGTTCCATGAGAATACATCAAAAGCGGCGGCAACAATAACAGTTGCGGAGGCAATTGCCAATAATAGTGGTTCGGCCACGGTTGAGGGGTACATTGTTGGTGTCACAAATAATGGTCCTAATTATCAGCATAGTGGACCATTTACAGTTACCACCAATATTGCCATTGCAGATTCAGCAGATGAAACAGATGCAACAAAAATTTTGCCTGTTCAGCTGCCATCAGGTTCTATTAGAACGGCATTGAATCTAGCAGATCACCCAGAGAACTTAGGAAAGAAAATTATTATTTCTGGTACGTTGACAGCTTATTTTGCTGTTCCAGGTTTGAAAAACCCTACTTCTTATTCATTTGCCGAGGACACGGATCCTGATAAGGTTCAAGCTGTTACTGCTTCCCCAGGTGGAGGTGCGGTTTTTAAAGGTACAAAAGTTGAATTAGCGACAGCTACTAAAGGTGCAGAAATCTATTTTACTTTGGATGGGTCTGAACCTACTAAGTTAAGCACGCTTTACACTGAGCTGATCGAAATAAATGCTCCAGTCACTATCAAAGCGATTGCCGTGAAAGCTGGTCTGACAGACAGTGAAGTAACTGAATATAATTATATCATCCAGCAGGAGGATACGATCCGTATTCATGATATTCAGGGTGCCGGTCAGTATTCTCCATACGCAGACCAGAAAGTGGCAGGTATTGAGGGAATCGTTACTTATGTAGTTGATGGAAGCAATTTTTATATGCAAGACAGGCAGCCAGATGACGACCCAAACACTTCTGAAGGTATTTTAGTTTATAAAAAATCCCATAATGTAAAAGTGGGGGATGTTGTAAAAGCTAGTGGTCAGGTGAAAGAATGGGTATTAGAGGGGTATGCTGAAAAACTGCAAACAGACCTCCCAGTTACTGAAATTAATGCAACTACTATTCAAATGACTGAAAGCAATCAGGAACTGCCTGCTCCTGTTGTAATAGGAGCAGATCGTATGCCGCCTTTAGAAGTGATCGACAACGATGGTTTTACTTCTTTTGATCCTGAGGAGGATGGCGTTGACTTTTTTGAGAGCCTTGAGGGAATGCTCGTACAGATTGAAAATCCTATAGTTGTAGCACCACAGAAATATGGAGAAATTATCGTTGTTCCCGAGAATATTCCCACAAATACAAAAGCGGGTGGATTACGCATTACAGAAACGGATTTTAACCCAGAAAGAATGACAATTGATATTAATGATCAATCATTTGTTGCTAAAATGGGGGATCGCTTCAATGGATCTATTCAGGGGGTTGTAAGCTATGGCTACAGCAATTTTAAAATCCTAAGTGATAAAGCAAAATTGCCACCACTGATGCCTGGGGCAAATGAACGCGAAACAACAGCAATCGCACCGGAAGATGAAAAGCTGACTATAGCATCATATAATGTAGAAAACTTTTCAACGAAAACGGATGATTCAAAGGTTACTAGACTAGCAGAAGCTATTGTGGCGAATATGAAACAGCCAGACATTATTGGCTTGACAGAGGTCCAGGATAACGATGGACCAACGGACAGCGGAACGACTGATGCCAGCCAAAGTGCGGCGAAATTAATCGCAAAAATAGTGTCTTTAGGCGGCCCAGCATATGTTTATACAGATATTGCCCCAGTAGATAAATTAGATGGCGGACAGCCAGGTGGAAATATTCGTGTTGGCTTCCTTTACAATCCTGAACGAGTATCATTAATGGACGGTATAAAAGGCTCTCCAACTGAAGCAGTCGGATTTGAGAATGGCAAGCTTACACTTAATCCAGGCCGTATTGACCCTGCGAATTCAGCTTTCAATTCAAGCCGGAAACCGCTTGCAGCACAGTTTGAATTCAAAGGGGAAAATGTCATTGTTGTTGCAAACCATTTTAACTCAAAAGGCGGGGATCTTCCTCTGTTTGGAAAAGCTCAGCCTCCAGTTTTAAATAGTGAAAAACAGCGGATGGAAATATCTGCAGTTGTAAACAATTTTGTCAAGGATATTCAATCAAAGGACCTGAATGCAAATGTTGTATTGCTCGGTGACTTTAATGATTTTGAATTTTCTAATCCGTTGAAAGCATTAAAAGGGCAAGAATTAACAAATATGATAGAAAAGGTTCCAGCAGAAGAGCGCTATACTTATAACTACCAAGGGAATGCACAGGTTTTAGATCATATTTTAGTATCGAATAATTTAGCAGCTTCAACTGAAGTGGATATTGTTCATATTAATTCAGGCTTTATGGAAGAACATGGCCGTGCAAGCGACCATGATCCTGTATTAATTCAAACGATTCTAAAAGATCCGGTTAAGCCTGAAGAGCCTGAGTATGACAAAGTGTACGATCTGGTCAATTTCAATGCAAAAAAACTTGTCATCGGTCAGGATAATACCTTAATTATTATGGATAAAACCTCAACAATTACCGAAGGAATTTGGCTGAAAAAATCAGCCACCCTTAAAGGGGAAGGCTTAAAGAAAACAAGAGTTGTTATTAGCTCTGCGCAAAAAGGTACGGTTGTTGATCTTACTGGAACAGAAATTAAGGAAGTTCTAATTGAAACGAATAAGGTAGAGGAAATTAGAGGGGCAGAGAATGTATTGCTATGGACATTGGACAAAAAGGCTGATCCTTCCTCTATTAAATTTACAAATTCGAAAGGGGAAGAGATTCCTTCTCCTTTTGCTCCTTAAGAGAATCATTCACCGATTCTGATTATGTCTTAGGAAAAATAACGGCAAAAAAATAAAATGTACCCTCTATTAAAAAAAGTCAGGAAGCTTTAAGAAGATGATCTCTGTATTGAACTGGGGTCATCTTTTTTTGATATTTCGACATATAATGATGCTAAATTTCCTTTGAATAGGTAATCCCCTTTGTACTAACCGATTTTTCATATGGGTTCCTTAGATAGTATAGTGGTCTCTTTCTCCGTAAATACATTCTTAGACAAAATGACTTACCCAATATCTCAAAAAAGATAATTTTTTATTCATTATACAAAAAAGCACCCTATAGAGAGACTTTTTTTAAAGTGTCTACTCTATAGGGTATTTTTTACGAAGGATAGTCCGTTTTTATTAATCCGCTTTTGGCAGAACAATTCCTTTATATAATTGAACTGTAATCATGTAATAAACAGCATAAATGAAGATAAAAATACAAATAGGGAGCCATACTCGGAAGTACGGATCGATTAAGATAAATGAGAACATGTTCATTCCAGCCAATACATGGACAATACCGATAATGGCTGGAAATAGGAAGACAAGAAACAATTCCTTATAAATAGACTTTGTCAGCAAGCTGTAACGGACACCGATTTTTCGCAGCATCTGATAGCGATTGATGTCTTTAGAGGCACCAGAGAGAATCTTAAACATTAAGCAGCTAGCCATCATCGCCAAGAATGCAATCCCTAAGAAAAATCCCATAAATACAGTGCCGCTTGCAACACCATAGAATTCTTGGTAAGAGCGATATTTGCTATTAATGGATTCTGCATGGTCATACTTACTTTGCTGAAGTAGATCAAGCTTTTTCCACTCTTCTTTATGTGCTTCGAAATCATCTGAGATTCCGATAAAGACATTGCCTTCCTTTCCTTGTATTTCATCATATTTCTTCTGTTCGACAATTTTAATTGTATGGTCAGGATATACATAATAGGGTTGAATGGTACTTAGTGCGTGTGCCCAACTATCCGGGACCAAAATTTGATCACTTCCTTGTTCTGCATAAGCAACTGCATCAGCTGGCAGCTCCCCCGAAACTCGTTCATGCTTTCCGAAGCTCCCTTTATCCGTATATACCTGAATGAATGGACGGTTCTTCTCAAGCTCTTCCTTTATATAGTACACGAACTGATCATCGGTTTTATAATGGTACTCATCTTTTTCATTAAATGTAATTTTTGCTAATGTATCCTTTTCCTCTGCTGTAGGATTATGGGTTACAATATCGTAGATTTCGAAGCCATTTACCATCAGCATGATGTTATTTTTAAATGCCATTCCAGCAGAAATGGCGCCTGCTCCCAAGGCGACAAGCATTGCAACAGTTGCTAAGATTTTTGTTAAGCTATTGATTCGAAAGTTTAATTGGGCAAATGTAAATACATTAATCCCTTTTTCCGTCCGTTTTTTATTTCCTTTCATTTTCTTAATAATAAGTGGAAGAAGAGACATGAAAATCAAATACGTTCCCGATGTAATCGTCACCAGTGCGAGGATAATTCCTATTTCTTTAAGATCCCCCATATTTACCATTGCTGCATAACCAATAGCTAATAATATGATAGAAAAGAAAGCAATAAAAGCAGTCCTTTTTCCTTTAATAACAGCATGTTCTGTTTGAATATCAGAATGAACAAGCTGCAATACTGTTATACGTGATAGTTTAATCCCGTTCAAAATAGCTGACAAAATGAATAGGAAAAGGAAGAAGACGCCAGTAACCGCTATGGATGGCAAGTAAAAGGCATGATAACCGCCTGCTGTAAATTCAAGCTGCTTCATTAGCAGCTGGCCAATTCCTTGGGCAAGTCCGACCCCTAATGTCATCCCGAGTAAAAGAGAGATGAACCCGAGGACAATCGTTTCTATAAACATAAGTGATGTAATCTTTTGTTTCTTTGCTCCTAACATCATGTACATGCCAAACTCTTTTTGGCGCAGTGATAGTAAAAAGGAATTGGCATATAAAATATAGAAAAAAGTAATAATCGCTAACAGAAACGAACCAGCATGAAATACAAATTGTATCGAGTCAATAACAGAATTCGCTTCGATAAATGCTTTATTAAGTGCTAGTGTTTGGAACATGTAAAAAATTGAAATAGACATGACAAGACCTGCCAGTAAAACAATATAGTCTTTCAGTTTGCTCTTCAGCCCTGACATGGAAAGCTTGAATAACATTTCTTTCCCTCCTCTCCCTAAGCCTTTTGTGTGCCAAGATCTGCTAGCACATCTAAGATTTCTTTGTAAAACAGTTCACGGGTTCCAGCCCGATGAATTTCTTTATATAATTCTCCATCGTGGATAAATAAAATTCGCTGACAGTAACTTGCACTAAAAGGATCATGGGTAACCATCATAATGGAAACTTGCTGCTCTTCATTTAAGCTTGTCATTGCTTCTAATAGACTCATCGCATTTTTTGAATCCAGTGCTCCTGTCGGTTCGTCTCCTAAAATGATGGCTGGTTCATGGACAAGCGCTCTTGCAGCTGCAGAACGCTGCTTTTGCCCCCCAGATACTTCTGCTGGATATTTTGGAAGTATCTCAGAGATTCCTAATGTATTGGCTACTTTTTCAACCTTTTGCCCAATCTTTCTTGATGGCACACCCTGCAACGAAAGAGGCAAGGCGATATTTTCGTAAATAGTTAAGTTTTCCAGAAGGTTGAAATCTTGAAAGATAAATCCTAGCTTTTGTGACCGAAAATCTGATAACTCGCCCTCCTTCATTTTGGTAATATCAATCCCAGCTATTTTGACGCTGCCATTTGTCGCTTTATCCAATGTTGATATGACATTTAGCAATGTTGTTTTTCCGGAACCAGAAGGACCCATAATTCCAACAAACTCACCTTCATGAATGGAAAACGAAACGCCTTTTAAGGCATGGGATTGATTACTCCCTTTTTTTCCATAAACCTTTTCTATGTTTCTTACGTCAACAACTGATGTTTTCATTCTATAAACCTCCTATATTTTGAGTATTATTTTTATGACGAATATTCTTTCTTAATGGGACCGCATGCCAATACGTAAACATACGCCAAATCCATTCGAAAGGACCTAGCCTGAAGTATTGCAGCCAAACTAAACTGAAGATGATTTGAATGACATATATGGCTAAACATATATAAAGTGTTTGAATATAAGTTAGATTGGCCGTGAAATTAAATAAACGGTCAGATAGTAAAATTAACGCTGTTTGTCCAACATAGTTTGTGAATGCCATGCGCCCATATTGTTTCAGGGGGCTTAAACTGGATGGAACAATTTTTGTTTGTAATAGCAGGAGAAGGAAACCGATATAAAAAGCTGATATAATTGGGCCGTTCGCAACCCCTATTTGCAGAAACTTGCTTGCTTGATCGATAGGACCATCTTCGTCTAGCATGATCATCGTTTCGAAAGGCTGATCAGGCAGATTTAAGTACTGGAGATACAGCCCTATTCCGCTTAGAATGAGCATAATTGCTGTAAAGATAGCAAGCTGTTTTGTTTTTTCCTTCAGATTTTCAAATACTTGATATTGCCCACAAGCAATCCCTAGCAAAATTAGTGGCAGGGTCAATGCTGCCTTTATTCCCATAACGCCAAACACAATGATAAGTATGATGCTAATTGATAAGTTCAAACGTTTATTTACTTTATAAAAAGGCAATAAAATAAAGCCGCAAACAGCATATATCATTAATGCCTCTCCCGGATGAAACATGGAATGAAGAATTCCAAATGCAAACATAACAGCAACTCTGCGCAAAAACAGGACATATCCTTTTTTTCCTTTTGCATTGGCACGCGTAATAAATAGATAGAACCCAACACCAAAGAGAAAAGAGAAAATAGAGTAAAAACGACCTTCTACAAATAAGTATAAAAATTGCTGGTAGCCTGCATCCGCCGTATGCGGATCGGGTATTGAAATATCAAGCAGTGCAAGGATATTAACTAAAATAATTCCAAGCAATGCAAATCCTCGAATGTAATCAAGTGCATCAATTCGTTTGATTGTTTTCATTTTTTCATTATGCAGCTCCTTGTAAGTATGACTTCGTTCATCATACAGAAGGCTGATACAAATACATATTGCTTTCCCTTACAATGTCTCTTACATTTTTGTAAGATAGTCAGTTATTGTAAAAAGAGCACTCCAAAGATTATGATAGCTATACAAACTCTATAAAAGGTGAAGAAAAATGGATAAAGAGATAAACATTTTAGTAGTGGAAGATGATAATGATATTAGCCAGCTGCTATGCAGCATAATCAAAAGGAGCGGGTATGTCCCGCAGCCTGCCTTCTCAGGTACTGAAGCGATGATTTATTTAGAAAAACAAGAGTGGGATATGATTCTGCTAGATTTAATGCTGCCTGGTATGAGTGGAGAAGAAATTCTTGTCGAAATTGGTAAGAAAAGTTCGATTCCCGTCCTCATCATCTCCGCAAAATTGGAGCAGAAAACGAAAATTGAGGCACTAAGAACAGGAGCAGATGATTATATAACGAAACCGTTCGATATTGAGGAAGTTGCAGCAAGGATTGATTCCCATTTACGGAGATATAGACGGTCAAAGGATTCACTAGAAAAAACAGAGTTAAAGCATAAAGATATTTGTATTGATACAGAAGCAAAAGCAGTGAAGGTAAATGGAAGAGAGGTTCCATTAACCGCACGTGAATATGCGATATTAGTTCTGCTGCTGTCTTCACCTAAGAAAGTTTTTACAAAGGCAAACTTATTCGAAGCTGTATGGAATGAAGTATTTTATGGCGATGATAATACGATTAATGTACATATGAGCAATTTAAGGAATAAACTAGCCAAGGCTAATCCGAATGAAGAATATATCGAGACCATTTGGGGAATGGGCTATCGTTTAAAATCTTAAGGTTTTCTTAAGAATCGTCTTAAGCCTTTCTTATGTTTTCCTTTCTATACTAAAAGCATCACATGAGGGAGGGGAAAAAATGAATGAATACGTTCTAAGAACCAGCCATTTATCCAAAAGATATAAGCAGCAATTTGCGCTCAATAAAATAGACCTTACGATTAAAAAAGGTTCCATTTATGGATTTATCGGGCAAAATGGCGCTGGAAAATCAACACTCATACGTGTAGTAACAGGGCTGGCGTATCCGACAAGCGGATCCATCGAGCTATTCGGAAAAAGCAGTGAACAAGAGCTAATTCAGGCTAGAAAAAGAATTGGGACCATTATTGAAGGACCTGCATTGTATCCGCAAATGACAGCAGCGGAGAATCTTGAAGTGCACAGGCTTTTAAAAGGTATTCCGGGAAAGGAATGTGTTGAAAAAACACTTGCTCTTGTCGGTCTGCAAGGAACAGGGAAGAAAAAAGCAAAGAATTTTTCTCTAGGGATGAAACAGCGTCTCGGTCTTGGGATTGCCTTATTAGGTGATCCGGAATTTTTAATTCTTGATGAACCGATAAATGGGTTAGATCCTATGGGCGTTGTGGAAATTAGAGAGCTATTGAAGATATTAAATCAGGAGTATGGGATCACGATCTTGATTTCAAGCCATATATTAAGCGAACTTCATTTACTTGCGACCCATTATGGAATTATTCATAATGGGGAATTGCTGGAGCAGCTGACTGTAAAAGAACTTAGTGAGAGGTGCCAGCAGTACATTCATGTGAAAGTCGATCATCCAGATAAAGCGGCAGCCATTTTTGAAACGCAGCTTGGGACAACGCAATATGAAGTCATGCCTGAAGGGACCATTAGGCTGTTTGATTATCTGGATGCTCCTGGCCGTGTTTCTAAGACACTTGCAGATGAAGGATTAATAATCGAGCAATTCATGCCGATGGGGGAAGAATTGGAAACGTACTTTTCCAATCGGATTGGGGGTGCTCAGCATGGGTAATTTAGTAAAAGCAGAGTTATTTAAGTTAAGGAAGGATCGTTCCTTTTGGACATTAATTATCGGGTTGCTTGCTTCAGGAATCATTTATCCGATGCTGATCTTTTTTAATGAAGGAGTATTTGGCGCAGATGCTATTTCTGTGAAAGAATTGTATGCTTATACAGCACTTGGCGGCAATAATTACATCGTTAAACTAGTCCCATGTATCCTTGCGGGTTTCTTTATTTCCAGTGAATATTCGATGGGGACAATGAAAAGTATCGGAGCATCTGGAAATAGCAGAATTCGAATCTACCTTTCTAAACTTATGATCTTTACCATCGGAGCGATGATCATTTCATTAACTTTCCCAATTGTCATAATGGCAGTTGGAGCCGTTTTATCAGGTTTTAATGATATGCCGACACTAGATTACATCGTCCAGACTCTTGGTTTAACAATTCTCTATGCAGCTGCGTTTGCTTCCATTATGGCGTTGGTTTCAATTATATTTACTGACAGCGGCAAAACAATTGGTTTTCTTATTTTATTCTTCATTCTTTTTGATAGTATCTTCTATGCATTGAGTCAAAAGTTTTCTTTTATCGAACAAATCTTTAATTACTCAGCATTCAAGCTGTTTTTAGAAATCGGTGAATTTAATATCGGTCATGGCACCCTTCTAAAGTTTGTGCTTGTTCCAATCATAACCTTTGCAGTTTTTGGAATGATAGGCAGCTGGGTATTTCAGAAGAAAGAAATAAAATAATGATGAAAGCGAGTGAGGATATGTACTATATTATGTTGTTTATATGTACGGCGGCAGCCCTCTTATTTCTCACTCGCTACTATCGTTTGAAAAAGGAAATAAAGAGTACAGCCCGTCAATTGAGGGAACTAAACAGCAAAATAACTGGGAAAAAAATTAATCATACTATGTTTGATAGGGATCTTGAAGAGCTGGCAAAAGAAATCAATGTTCAAATAGATGAAACAAAAAAGGCAAATGCAGAAAAATTGCGAACAGAAAATGAGTTAAAGCAGGCAATCGCTAATATTTCACATGATATACGAACGCCAATGACCTCTATCTTAGGGTATATTCAGCTTTTGGAATCTGAAGAACATACATTAGAGAATCGATCAGCGTATTTAGAGATTGTTAAAAATGGAGCGTTAAGACTGAAAGTTTTATTAGAGGACTTCTTTGAGTTATCAATCATTGAGTCTGCCGATTATCCATTAAAAGTTGAAACGATTTCATTGAATAACTTGATATTTGCTGTTTTAGCAGGTTTTTATGAGGAATTTAACAGAAGGGGATTAGAGCCTTCTATTCATATTCCTGAAAAAGATATTCGAATTAAGGCAGATTCGTCGGCAGTTAAACGTGTGCTTGAGAATTTAGTGCTTAATGCAGTTAAACATTCAAAAGGGAATGTGAAAATACAGCTTAATCAGCTTTCTTCAACAGTTCAGCTGATAATAAGTAATCCTGTACATCAATTAAGCGAAAAAGATATTCATCTGCTTTTTGACCGGTTTTACAAAGGAGATAAAACCCGGTCAGAAAAAAGTACAGGGTTAGGATTATCTATTGCGAAAAGTCTAATGGTTAAAATGAATGGGAAACTAACGGCAGAATTAAAAGACAATCGATTAAACATGAAGTGTGAATGGGAACTTTAATAAGAAAATTGTCAAAAATTAGGATGTTGAAACCGTTGCATTCCCACAATTTTTCAATTATGATGTTAATATCAAAAAATGGAAGGGTGTCCGTGGAACAATGAACAATTAATCCTATTTGTTAAGAAAAAATTCGTTTATGATACGATTCATTTTTTCTAGATAGGATTAGTCTGTACATTTTTTTACAAACGATATGTTCATTGTGTCCCTTTCATTAGGGGTATTATGCCATTTTGGTGTTGTATTGTACCTTCTCCTCCTGTCTAGAATATTGACAGGAGGTTTTATTTTGAAAACAAATCAAATAGCTGGCCATTCATCTAGCCTGTTTGGCAATCGGGTTTTCCAGGCCATTATAATGTCGGGATTATTTTTGCAGATAGGAATATGGGTGAGGAACTTTGCAGTACTGCTGTTTGTTATGGAGCAGACAAAGGGAGATCCTTTTGCAGTTTCAATGATTTCTGTTGCTGAGTTCGCGCCCATTTTTATCTTTTCTTTTATCGGAGGAACATTTGCTGATCGCTGGCGTCCGAAAAGAACAATGGTTTGGTGTGATATCTTAAGTGCTATATCTGTTTTTGCAGTATTAGTGACACTTATGTTCGGAACATGGCAGGTGGTGTTTTTTGCAACATTAATATCTGCCATTTTGTCGCAATTTTCCCAGCCTTCTGGGATGAAACTGTTTAAGATGCATTTGCCGGAAGAACAAATTCAGGCGGGGATGTCTGTTTATCAAACGGTATTTGCAGTATTTATGGTGTTAGGTCCAATACTTGGAACATTTGCATTTCAAGCATTTGGCATTAATATTTCCATTGCGATTACAGGAACAGCATTCTTGCTATCGGCTGCAGCCTTAGCTTTCCTTCCTCAAGATCGCGTCATGGAAGAGGAGGGCCGTACGACTTCACTATGGCAAGAAATGAAGAGCGGCATTAAATATGTGTTAAATAAGAAGGAATTAAGCCAATTAGGTTTATGCTTTTTAGCTGCTGGACTTGGACTTGGTTTTGTTCAGCCTCTCTCTATTTTTCTTGTTACTGAACAATTAGGTTTACCAAAGGAAAATCTGCAATGGCTACTTACTGCTAATGGGATTGGCATGATTATCGGTGGGGCAGGTGTCATGATATTTGCCAAAAAAGTTCCGCCGCAGAAGCTTTTAATATTTGGAATGCTTGCTAATGGGATTGGCTTGGCAGTTATGGGATTATCAACAAATCTTTGGTTAACACTTGGTGCTGAGTTTTTAAATGGTTTAATGCTTCCGTGTATTCAGATAGGGATAAATACGATGATCCTGCAAAGAACAGATTCGGAGTTTATTGGCAGGGTCAACGGGATATTAAGTCCGCTGTTCACGGGTTCCATGGTCTTAACAATGAGTGCTGCAGGAATTCTAAAGGAACAGTTTTCATTAGTTGCCATCTTTGAATCAGCAGCAATTTTGTTTATTATTGGTTTGCTATTCATATTGCCAATATACAATATGAAAGTGGAACAGAAACAAGAGATTTTAGGTTCACAAGATTAATCTTTTAAAAGTAATTAAAACATTAGGAATCCATTGTTCTTAAAATAGAACAATGGATTTTTTTGCAAATAAAAAGTGTATCTTTTTGAATCTGGGAATTGTCTAGTTCCAGACTCTAGCGACTAATGTACTTCCGTTTCTTCACACCAATAAGTCAGGATACGTCCAGTCCATACGTCGCTAAGCAGGGCGCTTCCACTTTTCTTTTACCTTGCTATTTTAAGTAATATAACTTATGATTGTTAAGTACTTAATTTTATTAAGTAATTATGGGGGTCATGATTTTGAATAAAGAGATGTTGAAAGGAACGATTGATCTTCTTATTCTTTCTATTCTTAAAGAAAAGGAGAATTATGGCTATGAGATTTCAAAGGCGATAAAGGAAAGAACAGAGGGAACCTTTGAAATTCAGGAA
Source organism: Cytobacillus massiliigabonensis (assembly GCF_900199725.1). Taxonomy (GTDB): domain Bacteria; phylum Bacillota; class Bacilli; order Bacillales; family Cytobacillaceae; genus Cytobacillus; species Cytobacillus massiliigabonensis. Next base: position 344,268 of record NZ_LT904903.1, read on the forward strand.
GCTACTTTATATTTATCATTAAAACGATTAGAAAAACAGCAAGCTATCACTTCTTATTGGGGCGATGAAAGCCATGGCGGCAGGCGCAAATACTATGCTGTAACCGTGGAGGGTTTGAATCTATTGCAAAAGTCTATATATGAATGGAAGCAAACTGTTGAGATGGTTGATCGGTTTATATAGAGGGAGGGATAAGGAATGAGTCAGTTTATTCGGAAAATATTTAGTTTAAATGATATAAAGTATAGTTGGATTCTTTTGCTATCCATGATTCTATGCTTTCTGATATTTTATATTGATCGTGCTGATCTTTTGATTGATTCGGCTATAGTAACCACTGGCTATCTTCTTTCTTTTTCCATTGCGGTTTTATGGGGAGCCATCAATTATATTGGGCATATTCGAATGAATGTAATGTACCAAAAACAAGATAATATTCATGCTTATGTTGCTCAGCTTGCGTTAAGCCAAGAGGATAAATGGGAGCTTCAAGCTTATTTAGAGGACTTTGCCGAAGACTTAATTAAGCAAGGAAAGACAAAAGAAGAAGCTTCAATAGAGGCAATTACCCATTTTAAAGTTCAAGAGATTTTATCATTATCGAAAAATACGTTACTATTTAATTTGCATGCTCATTATTATTTACTTGGTTGGGTAATCCTAGCCTTCGTTTTATTTACAGTTATAGGGTTATTCTGGATTACTTTATTTACTTCATCCACCATCATGCTTATTGTTGAATCAATTCTTATGGCATATAGTTTTGGATTTGTGGGATTGTTTTTTGTGTATAAGTTATTTGATGCAATGATTTATCGAAAGTTAAAAGAGAATGTTAGATGATAAATTAATCGAAGAGGAAATTTTATAGGGAGTGTCATAAATGGAAAACTGGATTACTGATATTATGAATGAATTCGGATATATGGGGATATTGCTGCTGATTGCATTGGAAAATGTTTTCCCTCCAATTCCATCTGAGGTTATTCTAACATTTGGCGGATTTATGACAACAAATTCAGACTTAACTGTTTTAGGAGTAGTTGCTTTTTCCACTATTGGTTCAGTAGCTGGAGCAGTTATCCTTTACGGGATTGGTCGTCTGATCGATGTAGATAGAATGGAAAAAGTCATAGATAAATGGGGACATATTCTTCGGCTGACGAAGAAGGATATTCAAAAGGCTGATCAATGGTTTGATAAATATGGAGTATGGACTGTTTTCTTCTGCCGCTTAATCCCATTAATTAGAAGTTTGATTTCTATACCTGCAGGAATGTCCGGTATGAACTTTGGTGTATTCCTTTTATTTACGACTCTAGGAACGTTGATTTGGAATGTGATTCTTGTGAATGTTGGTGCAGCAGTGGGGGATTCATGGGAAACGATAGTGGAGTACATGGATATCTATTCAAACCTCGTTTATGCTTTCTTAGCGCTGGCAGTTATTGTATTTGCTGTTTTATTCATAAAAAAAAGAGTAGCTAAAAAATAGGAAAATACCGCAGGAACTGTTCAATATATTTCTTGTGACTTTTTTATAAAAACCGGATTTGGGGAAAGTGTAATTGACAAATTCATGGTGTTTTTTTCTAATAATAAAAGTTCTATGTGTGGTTATGCTAAAGAGGTAATTTCAAATTGATAAGGAGAGATTTGAGTGCCTCAACAAATGGATGTCAATCAATTAAATCAAGCAAAAGCTAATGTAACATTAACACAAACATTATTAAACCAAGCAATTGAAAAATCTTCTTCAGACCCAGCCTTAGCTGAACAGGCGCTTAAACAGGCAGCGGAAGAAATTGCACAAGCACAAACGGCTGTAAGCCAGGTTCAAAGTGCAATAAATGTTCAAAAGTCTGAATGATTGAAGAGTATTCTTAAAAGTTTCAACAAAGAGAGAGGGGTTAGGCTGGTCTAATCCCTTTTTTTTTTTCGGAATATTAAAGGACATAATAATTAATCAAACGTTTGATTAATAGAATGCTGATTATAAATAAAAGGTTTGGAATAATATTTTCATCAATTTTAATTAAATGTATTGACACCTTTTGTATATCGTGATATGATATTTTCTTTTTAGCGGCTGTAAAATTATGTTATCAATCTCCTAAAGTAGTAAAGGGATTATAACTAAGATAGAAACCTTCTCATTCGAATGAATTTAAGGGAAAGAGGTGTTTATTGTATGACGAAGGATCAAAGGAAAAAATTGACCATTTTGATGATTAATATGTTTATTGCCATCGGCAGCTTTGGGATCATCATCCCGATCCTCCCAGCCTATTTGGAGTCGATTAATCAAGGCGGAACAGCTGCAGGTCTAATGATTGCCATTTTTGCGGGTGCACAGCTGATCTTTTCTCCAATTGCGGGAAAATGGACGGATCAATATGGGCGAAGAAAAATGATTATTTACGGGCTAATAGGCCTGACTGCTTCTATGTTTGTGTTTTATGGCACTAATTCTATCTGGTGGCTATATATTTCTCGGTTTATTGGCGGGGTAGGAGCTGCACTGCTAGTCCCAGCCATTTTCGCTTATGTAGCAGATATTACGACAATGGATCAACGTGCAAAGGGTAATAGCTTAGTTTCGGCAGCTATGTCGCTTGGGATTGTTATAGGTCCAGGAGTTGGCGGTTTTTTAGCTGATTTCGGTCTTAAGATGCCATTCTTGATCTCGGCAGTCGTATCACTTGTAGCGGTCGTTTTCTCAATTATTGTTCTTAAAGAAAGCCAGCATGACCTACCATCAGGAGCTATGGGTGATATTCCTGAGGATGAATCAATGGCAAGAAAAATGGTGCGTTCTGTAAAGATGCCTTATTTTATTCCACTCATCATTACGCTTGTCATGAGCTTTGGTTTAATGGCTTATGAATCGGTTCTTGGTTTATTTGTTGATAATCAGTTTGGTGCATCTCCACAGGATATCGCCATTATGGTTACTTCTACTGGGATTATTAGTGTTATCGTACAGCTATTTATTGTCGATCGCATTGTAAGCCGTTTTGGTGAAGGAACCGTATTAACTATGTTTATTGGTGTAGCAACATTCGGTTTTCTGCTGTCGTTATTTGCATCAAGCTATGTGCTTTTCTTCGGGATCACACTATTAATTTTCCTTGCAACCTCTATCCTTCGCCCTGTTTTGAATACACTTATCTCCAAGTTGGCAGGTAACGAGCAAGGGTTTGCTATGGGAATGAATAATGCTTATATGAGTATAGGGAATGTTTTAGGACCAACCCTTGCTGGTCTGCTATACGATGTTAAAATAATTTATCCGTTTGTTTTAGGATTAATACTTTTAGTGATCACGTTAGCAACGACGATTGTATGGCAAAAACGTGCATTAAATAATAAGTTTAAGGTGAAGATGGAGAAAGTATAAATCAGTGCAAATATCTTAATCAAACGTTTGATTAGTTACTTTCAATTGTTATCGTACTGGGATAATTTTGAATTTTTACGTTGTTTTAGCTGATTTGGCATGTTATGATAAAGATACTTATAATGAATGGAGGTTTTCCTTAGTGTTATATAGCAGACTTCGTTTCCAAACTTTGAACCAGTAATTGAATACGTTCAAGGCTCTGTCTGTGAGCAGAGTAAACGGGATTGGTCTGCCTTTTTTAAGGAAACCTTATTTTACGGCATATGTAAAAAGAGGGTGGGATGACGAACTCACTCTCTTTTTGTTGTCTTAAAAATAAAATAGTTTATCTAAATATCATGATATTTATCTTTAATGCTGCAGGATCTTAAGCTAGATAATATAGCTTGTTTTTCTCTAATATTAAGGATGGATTCATGGACCATTCTTTATGTGAAGGACTTTTCACCTTGCCGTTAGGACAGTTGTTGTTTTTTTGCAGCTATCTTTGTGGTTTATTAGACATATCCATTTCCGTTTACTTATTAAGCACAGGCAGATTGCCTGTGCTTTTTATTTATATGAAATGGAGGAAATCATTTATGAAAAGAAAGGCCATTTTAGTCGGTGTGAATCTATATAGCACTCAGTCAGATTTTATATATATGATGGAAGAGTTAGCGAATTTAGCTGGGGCATGTGATGTGGAAGTTGTTGGTGAGGTAACTCAAAATTTACATCAATTAAATAAGTCGCATTATATAGGGGCAGGAAAGGTTGAAGAGCTGCTTCCGCTTTTAAAAGAAAAGGATGCAAATATTGTCATTTTCGATGATGAACTGTCTCCTTCGCAAATCCGTAATTTAGAGTCAGAGCTTAACTGTGAGGTAATCGACCGCACGATGCTTATTTTGGAAATCTTCGCTAACCGGGCGAAAACGAGGGAATCTCAGCTGCAAGTTGAAGTGGCCAGGCTGAAATATATGCTGCCTCGGCTGGTCGGCATGCGAGAATCACTTGGACGCCAAGGCGGTGGCTCAGGGTTGAAGAATAGGGGAGCAGGTGAAACGAAGCTAGAGCTGGATCGCCGAAAAATTGAGATAAAAATAACAGCACTCAATAAAGAACTTGAAAAATTAATAAACCAGCGAAAGACGCAAAGAAAGCTGCGTAAAAAGAATAATATTCCTGTTGTTTCATTAGTAGGGTACACCAATGCAGGTAAGTCTACAATAATGAATGCGATGCTGGAAAAATATAATGAGGCTATGGATAAGCAGGTTTTTGAAAAAGATATGCTATTTGCAACGCTGGAAACATCCGTACGAAAGATTAAGCTATCAAAAAACAAGACCTTTTTATTAACTGACACAGTGGGATTCATTAATAAACTTCCACATCACTTAATAAAGGCGTTTCGCTCGACGCTTGAAGAGGTCGGTGAAGCTGATTTACTCATTCATGTCCTGGATTATTCCAGTCCGCATCATGAGGAACAAAAAAGACTGACGAATGAGATTTTAAGAGAAATTGGGATCGAAGGAATTCCTATCATTTACGCAAATAATAAAGCGGACTTAACAGAAGCGGAATATCCGTTCAGGCAACAAAATTGTGTGTATTTATCAGCAAAGAATAGGTTAGGTCTCAATGAATTAACTCAATTAATCAGTCAAGAGATTTTCAATGATTCTATTCAATGTGAACTGCTCATTCCATATGCGCAAGGTGAGATCGTTTCTTATTTTAATGAGAATAGTCATATACTATTAAGTGAGTATGAGGACAATGGAACGAAACTAATTGTGGAATGCAAAAGGTCTGATGCGGAAAAATACAAACAATATATTAGATTAGCACGAGTATAAACTAGGGTTATCATAAAAGGAGCATGAAGTCTTTTCTTCATGCTCCTTTTTATACTGCGCATTAATCTTCTTTTTTTCCCACGATTCCATAAAACATAAGCCTCATAATATCCTCAGTCAGCGGAAGGATTTTTTGATATACATCTTCTCGTTGTATATATTCATGGACCGCTTGGATAAAAAATAAAATGGCTTCATTAGATACATTCGGATCCACATATCCCAGTTTCTTTCCCTCGTTAAAAAGATCAATCAAGCGAGGGAGGATGTTTTCAATATACATTTTTTCAATATAATTGACTCCTGTTGTATATTCCTTCATTAGATATTGATAGAAATCTTCATGAATCTGATTGGCTGTTTCTTTTTTTGAGAAAATAATCAGCTTAATTTTTTCAGGAAAAGCAATATCACTGTTAAGTATTTGATCAAATTCATCCATTGCCTTGTCTACGTAATAAAGAAAAACCTCACGAACTAAATTATGTTTACTGTCAAAATAATTATATATCGTTACTTGGGATACATTAGCTTTTTTTGCTATTTCAGCAATAGAGATCTTTTGAACACCGTATTCCATAAATAAAGCTAGAGCCGCTTCTAATATATTCATTTTTTTCTGTTCTCTGCGTCGTTCAAAACCGTCCACTTTTTTTCACCTCATTTTAATTTTAATGAAATTTATGAAATAAAACAAATAAAATAGTTCATAAACTATTGTAAAGGGGTTTATTTTTATATATTATGAACTAAATAAGTTAAAATATTTCATAATTATATAAGAATCATTTGATGAGGAGGATGGAAATGAGTGTATTAAAAACAACGAATTTAATTAAAAAGTTTGGGGCATTTACTGCATTAGATGGAGTGGATATTGAAGTAAATAAAGGTGAGGTTTATGGGTTTATTGGTCCTAATGGTGCGGGGAAATCAACTACGATACGCATACTCCTTGGTATTTTGAAAGCGACTGAAGGGGAAGCGGAAATCTTTGGCATGGATGTGTGGAAGGATGCTGTTGAAATCCATAAAAGGCTTGCATATGTTCTTGGTGATGTAAATTTGTGGCCGAATTTGACAGGAGGCGAAGTAATTGACCTTTTTGTAAAGTTACGTGGGTCAAACAATAAAAGCAGACGTGAAGAATTAATAGAAAAATTCGACTTAGACCCATCGAAAAAATGCCAAACGTATTCAAAAGGGAACCGGCAAAAGGTTGCGTTAATTTCTGCCTTTTCTTCAGATGCTGATCTCTATATATTAGATGAACCAACATCAGGTCTCGATCCATTGATGGAGAGAGTATTTCAGGAGTGTGTATTAGAAGCGAAAAGCGCAGGTAAAAGTGTCATCCTATCTAGTCACATATTGTCTGAGGTTGAAAGATTGTGTGACAAGGTAGGGATTATTCGACAAGGGAAAATGATTGAAACAGGTACACTAAGCGAGCTGCGCCACTTAACAAGAACTAGCTTGGTAGTTGAAACAAAACAGCCGCTAACCGGTTTAAATGAATTAAGTGGTGTACATCGTGTAGAGAAGAAAGAACGTGCTTTTGCATTCCAGGTAGATGCCGAAGAGCTGGATAATGTTATTAAGTATGTTAGTCAATTTGGCATTCTATCCTTAGAAAGCGCACCGCCAACTTTAGAAGATCTATTTATGCGGCATTATGAAGGTGCAGGGAAAACTCTGAAAGCGGGAGTGGGAGGTGCTAAGTAATGTCAAAGCAATTATACAAAAATACAAGGATTCTTTCTGGACTGATAGTAAGAAGGGATCGAGTCCGTATCCCTGTGTGGCTAGTTTCATTAACGGCTCTTACGATTATCGTTGCAGCAGCATTTACGGATTTATATAAGAATGAGGGAGAAAGACAGGCGATAGCTGAAACTATGAAGAACCCAGCTATGACGGCAATGGTAGGTCAAGGGTATGGATTAGAAAACTATACAAATGGTGCGATGATGGCTCATCAAATGCTGCTTTTCACAGCAATGGCAGTAGCGATCATGTGTATATTACTTGTTGTGCGCCATACTCGGGCAGATGAAGAAGATGGACGGATTGAAATCATCCGATCCCTTCCAGCTGGGCGTTTAGCTAATTTACATTCAACGATTCTAGTCTTATTTGGAACGAATGTGCTGTTAGCTTTAACTGTTGGATTTGGATTGAATGCTCTAGGTATTGAAAGTATGGACTTAGAAGGTTCTCTTTTATATGGTGCAGCTTTAGGCGCATCAGGAATTATTTTTACAGCAATAACGGCATTGTTTGCCCAGCTTTCAGAAAGTTCTCGAGGGACAATAGGATTTTCAATTGCAATCTTGCTAATAGCTTATCTGCTTCGCGCCATTGGGGATATCAGCAATGAGGCACTATCCTGGTTATCTCCATTAGGATGGATTCTGGGCTCAGAGGTGTATGTAAATAATTATTGGTGGCCAATTATATTAACAGTTGGTGTGGCAGTTATTTTAGTTATCCTTTCACTTTATTTGAATGCGATTCGTGATTTAGAGGCAGGGTTTTTACGAGCAAAGACCGGCAGGGAAAATGCGTCCCCCTTTTTGTTAAGTCCGTTTGGATTAGCACTTAGACTACAGCGTACAGGACTGATTGCCTGGGCTTTGGGGACATTTATTCTGGGTGCGTCTTATGGTTCCGTTTTAGGAGATTTAGAATCTTTTTTTGCTGGTAATGATATGATGGAAAATTTATTGCTGCCTGTTGAAGGCTTTTCGTTAACGGAGCAGTTTTTAACGATGTTAATGTCAGTTATTTCAATGATTTGTACGATTCCGCCAGTAATGGCGATGTTAAAGCTTAAAGGGGAAGAAAGTAAGAATCGAACAGAACATTTACTAAGTCGTGCTGTATCACGGATCCGCATGATAGGCAGTTATTTTGCTATTTCAGTAGTTTGTGGATTTATCATGCTGTCGCTTGCGGCAATCGGATTAGTGGCAGTCGGGAATTCGGTAATGGAGGAAGGAATTGCTTTTGGAAGGCTTTATAGTGCAGCTATGGTCTATCTGCCTGCAATGTGGATTATGATTGGATTGGCTGTATTATTGATTGGCGTTGCTCCCGAACTGTCTGGCTTAGTTTGGGCTTACTTAGCCTATTCCTTCTTTGTTGTATATTTAGGGGGCTTACTTCAATTACCAGAATGGATGAGTGCGCTATCGCCTTACGATCATATACCGAAGCTGCCCGTTGAAGAAATAGATTATATGAAACTATTCCTCCTTGCTATTATTGCAATTGTATTAATAGCTGTGGGCTTTATACAGTATAAAAAGCGGGATATTCAAGGGTAGTATAATTTTGTTCTTGATAGGAATGACCAGCAGATTTATATTTGCAGGTCATTCGTTTTTTTCTTCCTTCTTTATTTTTGCAGGATTAGATTTTTATTAATTCTGATATGCATCTAAAAATATAATAGAACCATTTCCGTCTTTAACCGTATATAAAACTAGAGAGTTTCAGCTAGATTAGAAAGAAAGGAGCGGACTTATGAATTCTCATATCTCCTCACCCCAAAATCAATTATCTAAGAAAGCGGTTAAAGTATGGATAATTAGTGAAGTAATTGAAAATGTAATTGGATTCATCGTACTTGGAGTTTTATTTTATCTAGATTATTTGTTTTCATGGAAAGAGTGGATTGGGTGGATATTAATTGGGGTTGCAAGCCTCTCTGTACTATTTGCCGTCTGGTCATTTATTAAACCATTTTTACTTTATAAAACATGGCGTTATGCTGTAGATGAAGAATTTCTGCAATTGAAACATGGTGCACTAATTGAAAAGAATCAGCTTATCCCGATGACAAAAATTCAATCGGTTGCCACTAACCAAGGACCATTGCTCAGAAGATATGATCTTTACACTGTATCTGTAGAAACGATGGCATCTACACATACAATCCCCGCACTTCCGAAAGAGACAGCTATTGAGTTAAGGAATCAAATTGCTCAATTTGCTAAAGTAAAGGAAGTGGAATCGTGATTCAAGCAAAGAGATATAACCCTTTACTTATGCTTTTACAATTATTTAATTTAATAAAGAACTCTATTTTCTTTGTAGTTTTTTTATTTGTAATCAAGGCAGGTTCAGATTCACCTTTTATTAAATATGGTAAGATTATTTTCATTTTGGCATTCATTATAACGGTTATCTCGATAATTATTAAATGGTTCACGACTAAATATGCAGTTGATGATAAATCTTTTTATCTTTATAAAGGAATTTTTAGTAAATCTGAGCGATCTATTCCCTTTTCAAAGATTCAAAATATAAATCGGCACACCGCTCTATTCCATCGGATATTTAGAGTGACTTCCATCAGCTTTGAGACAGGTATTAAAGGAGAGGATGCAGCGGTAAAATTCGAAGTTATTTCAAGAATAGAAGCTGATCGAATAGAGGCGCAATTGTCTAGCAATGTTCATATTGAATTACCTTCTATTCGGGAAAGCAGCACGAATATCGAAACATTCTCATGTGAAGAGGATGACTTAAAGGTTAGTTCAAATCGGGTCATACATTTTAAACCGACAAAAAACGATACTTTAAAAGCTTCTTTCACATCTCTTAGCTTTCTCCTCCTTATTCCTTTCATTGCTTCTCTTTATTTCAAAATAAATGAAATTTTTCATGTGGAAGAAGAGGCTGAAGGGATTATTTCTCAGATTTTTAGCTCCTGGTGGATTGTTTTTGGCATTATTATAGTACTTTTCATTGCTTCTGCAGCTTTTGGTATCGTTTCGACATTTCTGAAATATGGAAAATATGAAATTTCCTCAGATTTTGATCGAATCTATATAACAAAAGGAGTAATCAATGAAACTTCTTTTTCTATTTCAAAAGAAAAGGTGCAGGCGATAGAAATTAAACAATCTATATTAAAAAGATTGTTTGGTCTTGCTGAAGTAAAATTAACCAGTGCGGGTGGTCTTGGTTCCGATGAAGATAAACATGGGATTAACTCTCTCTATCCGTATCTTCCTATTAAGCGTGCATATGAGATCGTTTCAGACATATTGCCGACATATGAGATAACAGAAAAGATGGTTAGACTTCCGAATAAATCCTTGTGGGTACGTTTGCTGTGGCCAAGCTGGATTTGGATATTAATAACGGCTGTTCTATATTATTTTAAACCTGTTATTTTAAATATGGAGCAGGCATGGTGGATAATTTCTGCTTTTTTGCTAGTTGTTATCGGTATAACAAGATTGCTGGATTTCTTTAATACTAAATATGTTTTGAATGATTGCTTTGTTCAATTCAAAAAAGGTAGTTTGACTACTACATTATTTATATCCAAAAGGGAAAAGGTTATCGAAGTAAATGTATCGAGGAATATCATTCAAAAACTGTTTGGTCTTGCGTCAATAGAGACAATCAACCGGGCAAAGCCCGTCTACCATGCGGGGGTAGAGGATGTCCCGCAGGAGCTAACTGCCGCTTTTTGTGAATGGTACCGGAGAAGAAGCAAAGAAATCAAAGTAAAATAGTAATATATAATTTAATGGGCAGATCTATATTTCACGGATCTGCCTTCTCGGTGTATAGTTATTGTTAGGAATTCTTAAAATAATAAACTAGTAATATGTAATTTTTTTTTTTTTTTTTTTAAAAGAATAAAACTGATTGACAAATAAAAGTGAAGTTGATATTATATTATTTGTCGCTAAGACATTAACGATTTACAAAAAAACATTTGACAGATAGATTGTATAATGTTATATTGTACATCTGCTGAAAATAGTTCTTTGAAAACTAAACAAAGCAAGAACGTCAACGTTAATTCAAGTTTTAAACTTAAGAGCTAATCTTACTCTTTATTGGAGAGTTTGATCCTGGCTCAGGACGAACGCTGGCGGCGTGCCTAATACATGCAAGTCGAGCGAACTTGCGGGAGCTTGCTCCCAAAAGTTAGCGGCGGACGGGTGAGTAACACGTGGGCAACCTGCCTGTAAGACTGGGATAACTTCGGGAAACCGGAGCTAATACCGGATAATTCTTTTCCTCACATGTGGAAAAGCTGAAAGATGGCTCCGGCTATCACTTACAGATGGGCCCGCGGCGCATTAGCTAGTTGGTGAGGTAACGGCTCACCAAGGCGACGATGCGTAGCCGACCTGAGAGGGTGATCGGCCACACTGGGACTGAGACACGGCCCAGACTCCTACGGGAGGCAGCAGTAGGGAATCTTCCGCAATGGACGAAAGTCTGACGGAGCAACGCCGCGTGAGTGATGAAGGTTTTCGGATCGTAAAACTCTGTTGTTAGGGAAGAACAAGTACCGTTCGAATAGGGCGGTACCTTGACGGTACCTAACCAGAAAGCCACGGCTAACTACGTGCCAGCAGCCGCGGTAATACGTAGGTGGCAAGCGTTGTCCGGAATTATTGGGCGTAAAGCGCGCGCAGGCGGTCTTTTAAGTCTGATGTGAAAGCCCCCGGCTCAACCGGGGAGGGTCATTGGAAACTGGGAGACTTGAGTGCAGAAGAGGAGAGTGGAATTCCACGTGTAGCGGTGAAATGCGTAGAGATGTGGAGGAACACCAGTGGCGAAGGCGACTCTCTGGTCTGTAACTGACGCTGAGGCGCGAAAGCGTGGGGAGCGAACAGGATTAGATACCCTGGTAGTCCACGCCGTAAACGATGAGTGCTAAGTGTTAGAGGGTTTCCGCCCTTTAGTGCTGCAGCAAACGCATTAAGCACTCCGCCTGGGGAGTACGGCCGCAAGGCTGAAACTCAAAGGAATTGACGGGGGCCCGCACAAGCGGTGGAGCATGTGGTTTAATTCGAAGCAACGCGAAGAACCTTACCAGGTCTTGACATCCTCTGACAATCCTAGAGATAGGACTTTCCCCTTCGGGGGACAGAGTGACAGGTGGTGCATGGTTGTCGTCAGCTCGTGTCGTGAGATGTTGGGTTAAGTCCCGCAACGAGCGCAACCCTTGATCTTAGTTGCCAGCATTCAGTTGGGCACTCTAAGGTGACTGCCGGTGACAAACCGGAGGAAGGTGGGGATGACGTCAAATCATCATGCCCCTTATGACCTGGGCTACACACGTGCTACAATGGATGGTACAAAGGGCTGCAAGACCGCGAGGTTTAGCCAATCCCATAAAACCATTCTCAGTTCGGATTGCAGGCTGCAACTCGCCTGCATGAAGCCGGAATCGCTAGTAATCGCGGATCAGCATGCCGCGGTGAATACGTTCCCGGGCCTTGTACACACCGCCCGTCACACCACGAGAGTTTGTAACACCCGAAGTCGGTGGGGTAACCGCAAGGAGCCAGCCGCCTAAGGTGGGACAGATGATTGGGGTGAAGTCGTAACAAGGTAGCCGTATCGGAAGGTGCGGCTGGATCACCTCCTTTCTAAGGATGAAATGAAGTCTAACTTCATTAAAAGACGTTTCATTGTTCGTTCAGTTTTGAGAGAGCAATTCTCTCATATGAATTTGTTCTTTGAAAACTAGATAATGTATATAAAGAAGAATAACCGAGTAATCGCCATCTTAGTTTTCTCTTAT
>NZ_LT904903.1:357914-360528 GCF_900199725.1 Cytobacillus massiliigabonensis
CTTTAACTAAAAAATAGTCTGGTGGCGATAGCGAGAAGGTCACACCCGTTCCCATCCCGAACACGGAAGTTAAGCTTCTCAGCGCCAATGGTAGTTAGGGGCTGTCCCCTTGTGAGAGTAGGACGCCGCCAGGCTAAGCCCTAATGTTGGGCTATTTTTTTCGTCTCATTTTATATGGGCCCCTTGGTCAAGCGGTTAAGACACCGCCCTTTCACGGCGGTAACACGGGTTCGAATCCCGTAGGGGTCACCATTATTTGTCTTTTATATGCGGAAGTAGTTCAGTGGTAGAACACCACCTTGCCAAGGTGGGGGTCGCGGGTTCGAATCCCGTCTTCCGCTCCAATTATTTAAAATATTGGTGAATGACGAATATATAGAATTTATAAACATGCAATATCGTATGGTTAGTGTACTTCTCATTATTATTTGGATGAATGCGCCCGTAGCTCAATTGGATAGAGCGTCTGACTACGGATCAGAAGGTTATGGGTTCGACTCCTTTCGGGCGCGCCATTTATATAAGAGAAGTAGCTCAGCTTGGTAGAGCACTTGGTTTGGGACCAAGGGGTCGCAGGTTCAAATCCTGTCTTCCCGATTTTATATATTAGATGGGGCCTTAGCTCAGCTGGGAGAGCGCCTGCCTTGCACGCAGGAGGTCAGCGGTTCGATCCCGCTAGGCTCCACCATAGACATTAATATTTATATTTTGGCGGCGTAGCTCAGCTGGCTAGAGCGTACGGTTCATACCCGTGAGGTCGGGGGTTCGATCCCCTCTGCCGCTACTTACTTTATTGTATGGAGGAATACCCAAGTCCGGCTGAAGGGATCGGTCTTGAAAACCGACAGGCGGGTCAAACCGCGCAGGGGTTCGAATCCCCTTTCCTCCTCCACATTAATTAGTATAAAAATATTGGTCCGGTAGTTCAGTTGGTTAGAATGCCTGCCTGTCACGCAGGAGGTCGCGGGTTCGAGTCCCGTCCGGACCGCCATTTTTTTATTTGTAATTGGCTCAGTAGCTCAGTCGGTAGAGGATCGCTAACATCCATGACTAAGCTTCAGCGGCGATCTGCGAGGAAATTCGTGAGAATTTTTGAGCACAGTTTTTAGTGCAAACAATGTTTAGGATATAAAATAATATTTGGCTCAGTAGCTCAGTCGGTAGAGCAAAGGACTGAAAATCCTTGTGTCGGCGGTTCGATTCCGTCCTGAGCCACCATTTATATTACGCCGGCCTAGCTCAATTGGTAGAGCAACTGACTTGTAATCAGTAGGTTGGGGGTTCAAGTCCTCTGGCCGGCATGTTTCATATCTTTTCGGAGGGGTAGCGAAGTGGCTAAACGCGGCGGACTGTAAATCCGCTCCTTCGGGTTCGGCAGTTCGAATCTGCCCCCCTCCACCATTTATAGGGGTATAGTTTAAAGGTAGAACTAAGGTCTCCAAAACCTTCAGTGTGGGTTCGATTCCTACTACCCCTGCCATTAATTATGGCGGTTGTGGCGAAGTGGTTAACGCATCGGATTGTGGTTCCGACATTCGTGGGTTCGATTCCCATCAGCCGCCCCATAATGCGGGCCTATAGCTCAGCTGGTTAGAGCGCACGCCTGATAAGCGTGAGGTCGATGGTTCGAGTCCATTTAGGCCCATCATTTATGAATAGATAGTTTTGCCTAGTTCTTTTAGGCATTGCCGATAAAAAATGGATAACTAACCATGTCATTGAGATATAGTTAGTTATCCGTTTTTTAATTGTTTTACTTTATCTATGCTATATTTAATACTTTCAATTAATCTATTGGTTTAAACGCTTACCTTACAAAAGTGTAAGCTAATGTAAGGTAAACAAATTTTCCATTTACAGCGCATGGGACATAATTGTAGTATAAGAAAGGAAGTAGGGGGGAAACCAGCTAATGTCATTTACAGAAACGAACATAAATATATTCAGAATGATTAACGACTTAGGGAAAGAATACACATTCTTAAATCCTCCATTTGTTTTCATTGCTGAATATACAGTTTACCTTTTAGCGCTGGCTACCATCATTTATTGGTTTACTCGTGAGTATAAGAATAGAATGATGGTTATAAGTGCGATGATTACTTTTATATTTGCTGAAATCATAGGAAAACTAGCAGGAACATTCCATTCAAACTATCAGCCTTTTGCTGAACTGGCAAACGTGAATAAATTAATAGAAAAGACCGTCGGGAACTCATTTCCAAGTGACCATACCATACTGTTCTTTTCGTTTTGTATGACCTTTTGGCTTTTTAAAAAGGGGTATGGCTTTTTATGGATGATAGCCGCTATCTTAGTAGGAATATCAAGAATGTGGGTAGGCGTGCACTATCCTGCTGATGTTGCTGCAGGAGCATTAATAAGCATTATCACAGCAATTATTGTTTACTATGTTGTCCCTAAGATAAGCTTCATTCAGAAATTATTGAAGCTATATGAAAAAGGAGAAGGATATATATTGCCTTCAAAATCTAAATCTAAGAATTTCTAAAAATCAGAAACATAAAATGACCAGCTAATAAACAGTTAGCTGGTCATTTTATGTTTCTGACACTGGAAATTAATCTTTGGAATTTGCTTTCGCTTGACGGTA
>NZ_LT904903.1:361379-363879 GCF_900199725.1 Cytobacillus massiliigabonensis
TGAAAGATGGCTCCGGCTATCACTTACAGATGGGCCCGCGGCGCATTAGCTAGTTGGTGAGGTAACGGCTCACCAAGGCGACGATGCGTAGCCGACCTGAGAGGGTGATCGGCCACACTGGGACTGAGACACGGCCCAGACTCCTACGGGAGGCAGCAGTAGGGAATCTTCCGCAATGGACGAAAGTCTGACGGAGCAACGCCGCGTGAGTGATGAAGGTTTTCGGATCGTAAAACTCTGTTGTTAGGGAAGAACAAGTACCGTTCGAATAGGGCGGTACCTTGACGGTACCTAACCAGAAAGCCACGGCTAACTACGTGCCAGCAGCCGCGGTAATACGTAGGTGGCAAGCGTTGTCCGGAATTATTGGGCGTAAAGCGCGCGCAGGCGGTCTTTTAAGTCTGATGTGAAAGCCCCCGGCTCAACCGGGGAGGGTCATTGGAAACTGGGAGACTTGAGTGCAGAAGAGGAGAGTGGAATTCCACGTGTAGCGGTGAAATGCGTAGAGATGTGGAGGAACACCAGTGGCGAAGGCGACTCTCTGGTCTGTAACTGACGCTGAGGCGCGAAAGCGTGGGGAGCGAACAGGATTAGATACCCTGGTAGTCCACGCCGTAAACGATGAGTGCTAAGTGTTAGAGGGTTTCCGCCCTTTAGTGCTGCAGCAAACGCATTAAGCACTCCGCCTGGGGAGTACGGCCGCAAGGCTGAAACTCAAAGGAATTGACGGGGGCCCGCACAAGCGGTGGAGCATGTGGTTTAATTCGAAGCAACGCGAAGAACCTTACCAGGTCTTGACATCCTCTGACAATCCTAGAGATAGGACTTTCCCCTTCGGGGGACAGAGTGACAGGTGGTGCATGGTTGTCGTCAGCTCGTGTCGTGAGATGTTGGGTTAAGTCCCGCAACGAGCGCAACCCTTGATCTTAGTTGCCAGCATTCAGTTGGGCACTCTAAGGTGACTGCCGGTGACAAACCGGAGGAAGGTGGGGATGACGTCAAATCATCATGCCCCTTATGACCTGGGCTACACACGTGCTACAATGGATGGTACAAAGGGCTGCAAGACCGCGAGGTTTAGCCAATCCCATAAAACCATTCTCAGTTCGGATTGCAGGCTGCAACTCGCCTGCATGAAGCCGGAATCGCTAGTAATCGCGGATCAGCATGCCGCGGTGAATACGTTCCCGGGCCTTGTACACACCGCCCGTCACACCACGAGAGTTTGTAACACCCGAAGTCGGTGGGGTAACCGCAAGGAGCCAGCCGCCTAAGGTGGGACAGATGATTGGGGTGAAGTCGTAACAAGGTAGCCGTATCGGAAGGTGCGGCTGGATCACCTCCTTTCTAAGGATGAAATGAAGTCTAACTTCATTAAAAGACGTCTCTTGCTTTGTTTAGTTTTGAGAGAACTAACTCTCAAAACTTGTTCCTTGAAAACTAGATAACAAATTGACAAGACATCATAAAGTAAACTCTTTTTTAAACAATCTTAGGTTTTTCTCTTGTTTAATGATTTTTTATAATCAAAATAAGAGCACAAACCATGAGGGCAATGAGAAGCAAGTAGTTCAAGGAAACGATTGAGGAAACACCGGAACGTGCGTAGTTGGCACGTGAGGATGTTGACGAATGAGTTGACGCAGAAATACGCAGCTTATCATTGACCGAAGTAGGTTAAGTTAGAAAGGGCGCACGGTGAATGCCTAGGCACTAGGAGCCGATGAAGGACGGGACTAACACCGATATGCTTCGGGGAGCTGTAAGTAAGCTTTGATCCGGAGATTTCCGAATGGGGGAACCCTCTATCCGTAATGGGATAGAATCTTTACCTGAATACATAGGGTAATGAAGGCAGACCCGGGGAACTGAAACATCTAAGTACCCGGAGGAAGAGAAAGCAAACGCGATTCCCTGAGTAGCGGCGAGCGAAACGGGATTAGCCCAAACCAAGAGGCTTGCCTCTTGGGGTTGTAGGACACTCTACACGGAGTTACAAAGGAACGAGGTAAATGAACAGGTCTGGAAAGGCCGGCCAGAGAAGGTAAAAGCCCTGTAGTTGAAACTTCGTTCCCTCCAGAGTGGATCCTGAGTACGGCGGGACACGAGAAATCCCGTCGGAAGCAGGGAGGACCATCTCCCAAGGCTAAATACTCCCTAGTGACCGATAGTGAACCAGTACCGTGAGGGAAAGGTGAAAAGCACCCCGGAAGGGGAGTGAAAGAGATCCTGAAACCGTGTGCCTACAAGTAGTTAGAGCCCGTTAATGGGTGATAGCGTGCCTTTTGTAGAATGAACCGGCGAGTTACGATTACATGCGAGGTTAAGTTGAATAGACGGAGCCGCAGCGAAAGCGAGTCTGAATAGGGCGAATGAGTATGTGGTCGTAGACCCGAAACCAGGTGATCTACCCATGTCCAGGTTGAAGTTCAGGTAACACTGAATGGAGGACCGAACCCACGCACGTTGAAAAGTGCGGGGATGAGGTGTGGGTAGCGGA
>NZ_LT904903.1:370443-372943 GCF_900199725.1 Cytobacillus massiliigabonensis
TTGACCGAAGTAGGTTAAGTTAGAAAGGGCGCACGGTGAATGCCTAGGCACTAGGAGCCGATGAAGGACGGGACTAACACCGATATGCTTCGGGGAGCTGTAAGTAAGCTTTGATCCGGAGATTTCCGAATGGGGGAACCCTCTATCCGTAATGGGATAGAATCTTTACCTGAATACATAGGGTAATGAAGGCAGACCCGGGGAACTGAAACATCTAAGTACCCGGAGGAAGAGAAAGCAAACGCGATTCCCTGAGTAGCGGCGAGCGAAACGGGATTAGCCCAAACCAAGAGGCTTGCCTCTTGGGGTTGTAGGACACTCTACACGGAGTTACAAAGGAACGAGGTAAATGAACAGGTCTGGAAAGGCCGGCCAGAGAAGGTAAAAGCCCTGTAGTTGAAACTTCGTTCCCTCCAGAGTGGATCCTGAGTACGGCGGGACACGAGAAATCCCGTCGGAAGCAGGGAGGACCATCTCCCAAGGCTAAATACTCCCTAGTGACCGATAGTGAACCAGTACCGTGAGGGAAAGGTGAAAAGCACCCCGGAAGGGGAGTGAAAGAGATCCTGAAACCGTGTGCCTACAAGTAGTTAGAGCCCGTTAATGGGTGATAGCGTGCCTTTTGTAGAATGAACCGGCGAGTTACGATTACATGCGAGGTTAAGTTGAATAGACGGAGCCGCAGCGAAAGCGAGTCTGAATAGGGCGAATGAGTATGTGGTCGTAGACCCGAAACCAGGTGATCTACCCATGTCCAGGTTGAAGTTCAGGTAACACTGAATGGAGGACCGAACCCACGCACGTTGAAAAGTGCGGGGATGAGGTGTGGGTAGCGGAGAAATTCCAATCGAACTTGGAGATAGCTGGTTCTCTCCGAAATAGCTTTAGGGCTAGCCTCATGTAGAAAGAGTCTTGGAGGTAGAGCACTGTTTGGACTAGGGGCCCCCATCGGGTTACCGAATTCAGACAAACTCCGAATGCCAAAGACTTATCCATGGGAGTCAGACTGCGAGTGATAAGATCCGTAGTCAAGAGGGAAACAGCCCAGACCACCAGCTAAGGTCCCAAAGTATACGTTAAGTGGAAAAGGATGTGGAGTTGCTTAGACAACCAGGATGTTGGCTTAGAAGCAGCCACCATTTAAAGAGTGCGTAATAGCTCACTGGTCGAGTGACTCTGCGCCGAAAATGTACCGGGGCTAAACGTATCACCGAAGCTGTGGATGGACATCTACCGATGTCCGTGGTAGGAGAGCGTTCTAAGGGCGTTGAAGCTAGACCGCAAGGACTGGTGGAGCGCTTAGAAGTGAGAATGCCGGTATGAGTAGCGAAAGATGGGTGAGAATCCCATCCACCGAATGCCTAAGGTTTCCTGAGGAAGGCTCGTCCGCTCAGGGTTAGTCGGGACCTAAGCCGAGGCTGAAAAGCGTAGGCGATGGACAACAGGTTGATATTCCTGTACCACCAAACTCCGTTTGAGCAATGGGGGGACGCAGGAGGATAGGGTAAGCGCACTGCTGGATATGTGCGTCTAAGCAGTTAGGCTGCAAGCGAGGAAAATCCCGTTTGCGTGAAGGCTGAGCTGTGACAGCGAGGGAAATATAGTACCGAAGTTCCTGATTCCACACTGCCAAGAAAAGCCTCTAGCGAGGATAAGGTGCCCGTACCGCAAACCGACACAGGTAGGCGAGGAGAGAATCCTAAGGTGAGCGAGAGAACTCTCGTTAAGGAACTCGGCAAAATGACCCCGTAACTTCGGGAGAAGGGGTGCTCTTTGGGGTGTTAAAGCCTCGAAGAGCCGCAGTGAATAGGCCCAGGCGACTGTTTAGCAAAAACACAGGTCTCTGCGAAGCCGCAAGGCGAAGTATAGGGGCTGACGCCTGCCCGGTGCTGGAAGGTTAAGAGGAGGGGTTAGCTCACGCGAAGCTCTGAATTGAAGCCCCAGTAAACGGCGGCCGTAACTATAACGGTCCTAAGGTAGCGAAATTCCTTGTCGGGTAAGTTCCGACCCGCACGAAAGGCGTAACGATCTGGGCACTGTCTCAACGAGAGACTCGGTGAAATTATAGTACCTGTGAAGATGCAGGTTACCCGCGACAGGACGGAAAGACCCCGTGGAGCTTTACTGTAGCCTGATATTGAATTTCGGTACAGCTTGTACAGGATAGGTAGGAGCCTTGGAAGCCGGAGCGCCAGCTTCGGTGGAGGCATCGGTGGGATACTACCCTGGCTGTATTGAAATTCTAACCCATGCCCCTGATCGGGGCAGGAGACAGTGTCAGGTGGGCAGTTTGACTGGGGCGGTCGCCTCCTAAAAAGTAACGGAGGCGCCCAAAGGTTCCCTCAGAATGGTTGGAAATCATTCGAAGAGTGTAAAGGCATAAGGGAGCTTGACTGCGAGACCTACAAGTCGAGCAGGGACGAAAGTCGGGCTTAGTGATCCGGTGGTTCCGCATGGAAGGGCCATCGCTCAACGGATAAAAGCTACCCCGGGGATAACA
>NZ_LT904903.1:377447-403888 GCF_900199725.1 Cytobacillus massiliigabonensis
CCCCCTCCACCATTTATAGGGGTATAGTTTAAAGGTAGAACTAAGGTCTCCAAAACCTTCAGTGTGGGTTCGATTCCTACTACCCCTGCCATTAATTATGGCGGTTGTGGCGAAGTGGTTAACGCATCGGATTGTGGTTCCGACATTCGTGGGTTCGATTCCCATCAGCCGCCCCATAATGCGGGCCTATAGCTCAGCTGGTTAGAGCGCACGCCTGATAAGCGTGAGGTCGATGGTTCGAGTCCATTTAGGCCCATCATTTATGAATAGATAGTTTTGCCTAGTTCTTTTAGGCATTGCCGATAAAAAATGGATAACTAACCATGTCATTGAGATATAGTTAGTTATCCGTTTTTTAATTGTTTTACTTTATCTATGCTATATTTAATACTTTCAATTAATCTATTGGTTTAAACGCTTACCTTACAAAAGTGTAAGCTAATGTAAGGTAAACAAATTTTCCATTTACAGCGCATGGGACATAATTGTAGTATAAGAAAGGAAGTAGGGGGGAAACCAGCTAATGTCATTTACAGAAACGAACATAAATATATTCAGAATGATTAACGACTTAGGGAAAGAATACACATTCTTAAATCCTCCATTTGTTTTCATTGCTGAATATACAGTTTACCTTTTAGCGCTGGCTACCATCATTTATTGGTTTACTCGTGAGTATAAGAATAGAATGATGGTTATAAGTGCGATGATTACTTTTATATTTGCTGAAATCATAGGAAAACTAGCAGGAACATTCCATTCAAACTATCAGCCTTTTGCTGAACTGGCAAACGTGAATAAATTAATAGAAAAGACCGTCGGGAACTCATTTCCAAGTGACCATACCATACTGTTCTTTTCGTTTTGTATGACCTTTTGGCTTTTTAAAAAGGGGTATGGCTTTTTATGGATGATAGCCGCTATCTTAGTAGGAATATCAAGAATGTGGGTAGGCGTGCACTATCCTGCTGATGTTGCTGCAGGAGCATTAATAAGCATTATCACAGCAATTATTGTTTACTATGTTGTCCCTAAGATAAGCTTCATTCAGAAATTATTGAAGCTATATGAAAAAGGAGAAGGATATATATTGCCTTCAAAATCTAAATCTAAGAATTTCTAAAAATCAGAAACATAAAATGACCAGCTAATAAACAGTTAGCTGGTCATTTTATGTTTCTGACACTGGAAATTAATCTTTGGAATTTGCTTTCGCTTGACGGTAAAAATAAAAAGGTGTAAATTTAAATACTCCTATATTGAACTGTTCATTAATGAACTATCATACAGTGGTGAAAGGGGTATGTTTAATGGAACATGAAAATCAAAAGTTAGTACGCTCAACACAATTATTGCGTTCATTTTGGAGTGTGCAGAAAAATATTGTGCGCTTCGTTCAAAAAATTGCCGTTGAAAATGGGCTATCTATCCCGCAATATACGATACTGATGACACTAACTCTACATAAAGAAATGAAAATGACACAAAAAAAAGTTGGAGAACAAACTTTTCTTCCTAAAAGCACGCTTAGCCATGCTGTAGATGGTCTTGTTCAGGAGGGGTTTCTAAGCCGTCAGCAAGTGGAAGGGAACCGACGGGAGATGGAGCTGATGATTACGGACAATGGGAAGGCATTTTTAAAAAGGATGCACCTTCAAGATGGAGGAATTCATCAGCTATTTCAATCAGCTATGGAGCAGTTAACAGACAAACAGTATGAAGAACTGATTGAATCACATTTGCTTCTATCAGCCTATTTAGAATCTCAAGTAAAAGATCAAGGAGGGAAATGAATTGATAAAATTACTGAAGCATTTATCCGTTTATAAGTGGATTATTTTAGCGGTTTTAAGCCTCGTCTTTATACAATCAATGGCTGAACTTTTTCTGCCTACACTGATGGCAGATATCGTAGATAAAGGAGTTGTTTTAGGGGATACCCCTTATATTTGGAAGATTGGCGGTTTGATGCTTGCTGTTTCAGCAGTAGGTGCTTTCGCTTCTGTTATTGCCAGCTATTATTCATCTAATGCTGCAATGGGGCTCGGGCGTGATATTCGGCGAAAGGTTTTTAATCATGTGGAGAAATTTTCACTGCAGGAATTTGATGAGGTTGGTACGGCATCACTCATTACACGAACAACAAATGATATTACGCAAATTCAGCAAGTAGTCATTATGATGCTTCGTATGGTTGTAAGCGCACCGATTATGTTAGTCGGGGGAATCATAATGGCTGTTTCAAAGGATGCAGAATTATCTATTATCATTGTTATCACAATGCCTGTGTTGATTGGTTCAATCCTTTTTATATTTAAAAAAGGTATGCCGCTTTTTCAAACTGTTCAAAAACGGCTGGATCGTTTAAATCTTGTTTTACGTGAAAATTTGACAGGGATTCGAGTGATACGGGCGTTTAATCGTGAACCACAGGAGAAAATGCGCCTGAAGAAAGCGAATAAAGAACTGACAGATGTCTCAATTAAAGTGAATAAAGTAATGGCATTTATGATGCCAGTAATGATGCTTGTTATGAATCTGACAGTTGTTGCAATTATCTGGTTTGGCGGGATTCGCATTGACAATGGAGCCATGCAAATAGGGGATTTAATGGCGTTTATTCAATATGTTATGCAGATTATGTTCGCACTTGTTATGGCTTCTATGATGTTTGTTATGGTTCCCCGTGCAGCAGTATCAGCAAAACGGATCAATGAAGTTCTTGAAATGAAACCGGCATTTCTTGATAATGGGAAATTGAATGCGGATCAAGAACAAGGGATGCTTGAATTTGAACATGTGACTTTCAGTTATCCTGGCGCTGAAGAACCTGCATTGACAGACATTAGTTTTACAGCTAAACGAGGCGAAGTAACAGCAATCATAGGGGGTACAGGCTCAGGGAAATCAACGCTCGTCAATTTGATTCCTCGTTTTTATGAAGTAACTAGCGGCTCTATTCGTGTGAATGGGGTTGATATTAGAGAGGCTCCACAAAGTGAAGTGCGATCAAAAATTGGATTTGTACCGCAAAAAGCGATGCTTTTTACAGGAACAATTGCTGAAAACATTCGCTTTGGAAAACCAAATGCTTCACAAGATGAGATTGAACATGCTGCTCGAATTGCACAAGCAGAGGAATTTATACAGCAAATGAAAGATGGTTACGAGTCAGAAATTGAACAAGGGGGTTCTAACCTATCTGGAGGACAGAAACAAAGATTGTCAATTGCTAGAGCGCTTGTTCGAAAACCAGATTTATATATATTCGATGATAGTTTTTCTGCTCTTGATTTTAAGACAGATGCAAGGCTTCGTCATGCACTAAAAGATGAAACTGAGGATGCAACAGTGCTGCTTGTCGCCCAGCGGATCAGTACAGTCGTTGATGCTGACCGTATCATTGTATTAGATAATGGATGTATTGCTGGTATCGGAACACATGAGGAACTGCTTGAGACAAATGACGTTTATCGTGAAATTGCCTTTTCACAGCTTTCAGAGGAGGAGATCGCATGAGCAAGAAGAAAAAACCTCAAAATAGCCAACAGATGGGGCAAGGCCCAGGCGGCGGAAGCATGATAATGATGGGGCAAAAAGCAAAAAATTTTAAGGGGACATTGAGACGTCTTTTGGCCTATTTAAAGCCTCGAAGGTACCAATTGGCGGCTGTTTTTGCTGCGGCCGTCTTAAGTACAGTCTTCATGATAGTTGGCCCAAAAATTATGGGAACAGCGATAACGGAACTATTTGAAGGTGCATATGGGAAGTTTCAGGGGGTTCCTGGAGCTGAAATCAACTTCATGAAAATTGGAAAAATCATACTTTTACTAGCCGGACTATATGTTTTTAGCAGTTTGTTTAGTTATTTGCAGCAATATATCATGTCTAGTGTTGCTCAAAAAACGGTTTATGATCTTAGGGAGGATGTAAATGAAAAACTTGGGAGATTGCCTCTTAAATATTTTGATGGCCGTTCGAACGGAGAAACGCTAAGCCGCGTGACAAATGATATTGATACAATTGGCAGTACACTTCAGCAAAGCTTGACACAGTTCATTACCTCCATTGTTACGATTGTCGGGATTATTATTATGATGCTTTCAATCAGTCCAATCCTGACGTTAATTGCAATTATTAGTTTGCCAGTTTCCATGTTTGCCATCGGACCAATCCTAAAAAGGTCACAAAAGCATTTTGCAGACCAGCAGCGGACACTTGGTCAATTAAATGGACATATAGAAGAAATGTATACAGGTCATCAAGTGGTAAAAGCATTTGGACATGAAGAAAAGGCTTTAAAGCAATTCGATGCTGTTAATGAGGAACTGTATGATGCAGGAAGGAAAGCACAGTTCATATCGGGAATTATTATGCCAATCATGTTTTTTATTGGGAATATAAGCTATGTAATCATTAGTGTTGTCGGCGGAATATTGGTGACACAAAGAGCCATTACTATTGGGGATATACAGGCGTTTATTACGTATTCCAAGCAATTTACACAGCCGATTACACAAACAGCCAATATTGCAAATATTATACAAGCAACTGTTGCTGCTGCTGAGCGTGTCTTTGAACTTCTTGATGAAGAAGAAGAAAAGAAAGAAGTAACGTCAGAAACGCTAATGCGTGCAAAGGGGGCTGTTAGTTTTGAGCATGTGGATTTTGGGTATGGAGAAGAACTGTTAATTAAAGATATGAATATCGATGTATCACTTGGTCAGACGGTTGCCATCGTTGGACCAACTGGTGCTGGAAAAACAACGATGATTAATCTCCTCATGCGATTTTATGAATTAAATGGCGGAAAGATAAAGATTGATGGGCAGGATACGAGGAATATGTCACGAAGGGATCTTAGAAAAAGCTTTGGAATGGTGCTTCAAGATACTTGGCTCTTTAATGGGACGATTAAAGATAATCTGGGATATGGAAAGGATGGAGCAACAGATGAGGAGATCTTTGCAGCTGCACGGGCAGCACATGCTGATCACTTCATTCGTACGCTGCCAGATGGATATGAGACGGTATTAAATGAAGAAGCATCTAATATTTCGCAAGGTCAAAAACAGCTTTTGACGATTGCACGAGCGATTCTCGCAGATCCGCCAATTATGATACTGGATGAGGCTACCTCAAGTGTGGATACAAGAACGGAGGTCTTTATTCAGCAGGCGATGAATCGGTTATTAGAAGGACGTACGAGTTTTGTTATTGCCCATCGTCTTTCAACAATTAAAGATGCCGATTTAATTCTTGTCATGAACGAGGGTAAAGTGATTGAGCAAGGAACACATATAGAACTTCTTGAAGGTAATGGGTTCTATGCCGATCTTTACAACAGTCAATTCTCTGAAAAAGCTGCAGGATAAGCAGAAAGAGGCTCATTTCTACATTGAAATTGAGCCTCTTTTATTATACTAAGGGACATTTGTCCTTTTTTATATTTTCCTTCTGTATTTTAATAGAAAGAAATGTTAGGAGGAGAAAGCGTGAGAGGCGTCTTATTTGCCATTATTGCTGGAATATTTATTTCTCTGCAAGGTGTATTTAATTCAAGAGTAAGTGAGGAGCTTAGCCCATGGCACACAACCACGATGGTCCATCTTGTTGGGTTTATTTTTTCTGCCATTATCTATTTATTTGTTCGGGATGGGAGTAAGGGATTTAAGGAGGTTCCTTTAATATATGTGTTTGGAGGAATGTTTGGAGTTGTGATTGTTATTGGAGAAATGACAGCGATTAATCTACTTGGCATGTCTTTGGCGATTGCTATACTGTTAATCTCACAGCTGTTATGTGCCTTTATGGTGGATGCAAAGGGGCTTTTCGGTATGAACAAAATTCAAGTTACGGTTCAACAAGTAATCGGAATGGTTATGATGATAGCAGGAGTGACCATATTTAAATTGTAAAAAGGAGAAAATTGTGAAGGAAATAATAAATAAAAATCAGTTAATAGAATGTCTGGAGCAGTTTGAGCTGAATTCAATATTTTCAGAAGAAGTGAAAAGTAAAATGTCTCTCTATCACTTTCAAGAAGGAGAAATCTTATGTTTGAAGGGAGAAGAAATTCAGCATATGTATTTCCTTGTGAAGGGCAAGGTGAAAATTTTCACAACATCTCCAGAAGGTAAAACGTTGATTGTACGTTTCAAAACACCATTAGCTGTAATTGGGGATGTAGAATATGTAAAAAAAACAGAGGTATTCAATACGGTTGAAGCTGTTAGTGAAGGGCTAGTTATTGGTGTTCATTTTGCTGAATTAAGAGGGATGGCAACGAATCAAATTGATTTCCTGAAATTTTTACTAGCTATTGTCACAGAAAAATTCTATACGGAATCACATGCAACAAGTTTAAACATCCTTTATCCAGTTGAAATACGCCTAGCAAGCTACTTAATGTCTCTGTCAATAGAAAGAGAAGGATCTCTTTTTTACAGTGAAATGCAAACATCAAAACTAATGGATATCGCAGATCTTATTGGTACAAGCTATCGTCATTTAAACCGAGTCATTCACAAACTAAGCAAGGAAGGAATTATTCAACGAAAAAAAGGTTCGTTGTATATAAAGGATATACAGCGACTGAAGAAACTGGCTGATGGAAATATTTACGAATAAGGCAGGAGGCAGAGAAACTTGAAAGGAATTTTGTTCGCTATAATGGCTGGTGTATTCATTAGCCTGCAAACGGTCTTTAATACAAGAGTAAGTGAAAAGGTTGGTATGTGGGCGACAACTACTTCAGTCTTGGGGTTAGGTTTATTTACATCTTTCCCAATTTTTATCATCATGGACGACATACATCTGTTTTCTGTTGGAAATGTAAACAAGATCTATTTATTAGGTGGATTCCTAGGGGTAGGGGTTGTATATTGTATAATGCAGGCGATTCGTATGCTCGGATCAGCTTATGCAATTTCCATTGTTCTAGTAGCCCAGCTTTCTATTGCTGTGCTCATTGATACATTTGGTTGGTTCGGATTTGAAACTATTCCATTTACAATAAATAAATTGGTCGGACTTACTTTAATGATTGCAGGTATCAGTGTATTTAAACTGAAGAAAGTAACTAAGCAGCAAAAACATACCTCGAGAGCCTTTTCAGAATAAAACCCATTCAAGAAAGCTGTCCATAAAGTGACTTGAGGGGATTAATCTGCTATTTAAACAAGTATTTACTAATTGTAAAAAGAAAATCAAAAAGCTTAGGAAACTTAAGGGAATTTTAGGAATTTTCTTAGGTTTTTTTATTTATTCTTTTTTATACTGAAAATAATCAAAAGTGAAACTTTAATGCCATTTTAAGCGTTTTTATTAATAATAAGACTCTGGTCCTAGATGAAGATAGAGCTCGCGATTGTTCTCTAAATAAGGGATTTATAGGAATATAGAATTAAGAATAGATACTAAAAAAAAATATATGAGAGCTTAGCAGCTGCTGCAAGGGGGAATTGAAATGGAAGTGTATATCATTCTTACAGATACAGGGACAGTATTCACTAAAATGATTAGAAGGTTTACGAAATACCCATTAAATCATGCTTCCATTTCCTTTACAAAAGAATTAGACACAACATATAGCTTTGGCAGAAAACGTGCAAACAACCCATTTATCGGAGGTTTTGTAAAGGAAGATATGAACGGGAAATTGTTCAGGAAAGCAAAATGTGCAGTTTACAAATGTTCTGTTTCAGATTCTGAATATAAACGGATGCTTAATGGAGTTAGAAAAATTGAAGTTGAAAAGCAAGCGTATAAATATAATTTTATTGGTCTTTTTGGTGTTCTTTTAAATAAAAAGATTAATAGAAAAAAGGCTTTCTTTTGTTCGGAATTTGTAGCAACCATTTTAAATTCCGGCGGGATTGTTATTAGCAGTAAACACCCAAGCCTTGTAAAACCGAATGATTTGGCAAACTGTGAGAAATTCAGTCTAATATACGAGGGACAGCTGTTCTCCTACCTTTCACCTCAGAGCACCTATATGAATAAGGTTTCTAATGAAAGAGAGGTTACAGCTTCATTCCTAGAAAAAGCGAAATATATTGTTGGTTACAAATTCATTGGAGGTAGCTTTTAGGCTATCTTCTATTTTTTTGATACAATTTTAAAAGGAGAAAAGGGGAGAAGAGATGTTTAAAATATTTATCATTGAAGATGACAAGCAGCTTATTAGCTTATTAGAAGAGCATCTATATAAATTTGGCTATGATGTAAAGATTGTTGAAAACTTTGATGCTGTTCGATCGCAATTTGAACAATATGAGCCACACCTCGTTTTGCTGGATGTAAATTTGCCTAAATATGATGGCTATTATTGGTGCCGTCAAATCAGAAATCTATCTACTTGCCCAATTCTTTTTATTTCTGCACGTGATAGTAAAATGGATCAAGTAATGGCACTGGAAAATGGAGGGGATGACTATATCACGAAACCGTTTGACTTTGAGATTGTTATAGCTAAAATTAATAGCCATCTTAGACGGGCATATGGTTCATATGCCGCCTCACAAAATGGCCGAACAATTACAGTGGGCGGGTTAAAGCTTGATGTAGAGCGAATGATGCTCACATTCAATGATGAAAGCATTGAACTGAGTCATACAGAGGCAAAAATTCTCGATGAATTAATGAAGAAATCAGAACGTGTTGTCAGCAGGGATCGATTACTAGAAAAAATTTGGGATGATCAAGCATTTGTTGACGATAATACATTAAACGTGTATATCACACGTGTTCGAAAAAAGTTAGACGCTTTACGTATAAGTAATGCACTTCAAACCATACGCGGACAAGGGTATCGTCTCATCTCAAACTGGGGGCATGATGAATGAAGCTATTTTTCCGGGAACAAATGCCTCTCCTTCTAATTTATTTTTTGCAATTATTCCTAATCTTACTTGTTTATTGGCTCGATGGTTATCGCAATATGGCAGTGAGTGTGTATGCCGCCGTACTAAGCATCTGTCTTCTTACAGGGTATCTAATTTATCGCTATATACGCAATAAAGGATTTTATCAGCAGTTAGAAAAACCGCTGGCTTCGATAGAAGATTTAGCAAATGAATCGCAAGGAGCCGGATCTCCACTTACTGAAGGTTTACAGCAGCTATTGAAAAATCAATATAGTCAGTATAAAAAGGACTTACAAAAATACAAATATAGGCTGGAGGATCATATTCAGTTTATTAATCAATGGGTTCATCAGATGAAGACACCGATTTCTGTTATTCATTTAATGATCCAGGAAGAGGATGACCAAAGATTTAATGCAATTGGTGATGAGGTTGATCGCCTAAAGAAGGGCTTGGAGCTGGTTTTATATAGTGCGCGGCTCGAAACATTTGAACGGGATTTCTATGTTGAAACCCTCCGTTTAGAATCAATTGTACGTTCGGTAACCTCTAGTCAAAAGCGCTTATTTATCCGCAAGCGTATTTTTCCGTCCATTCAAATAGATGTTCATTCAACAATTGTTTCCGATGAAAAATGGCTGTCATTTGTGTTTACACAATTGATTACGAATGCGATCCGCTATACGGTGGAGGAGAATAAAAAGGTTTTTTTTAGAGGGTACAACCGAGGCAAAAATAGTATATTGGAAATACAAGATGAAGGTGTTGGAATTCCTAGCAGTGATATTCCCCGTGTTTTTGATCCGTATTTTACAGGGGAAAATGGGCGGAATTTTCAAGAATCAACCGGGATGGGGCTGTACTTGGCAAAACAAATCTGTGAAAAGCTCGGCCACAAAATCGAAATTGAATCAAAAGTTACTCATGGGACTACTGTACGCATCATCTTCTAGTGTCTTTTCGCGATGCCCAGCACCGCGTGAAGACGCTTTTTTCATTTTTGCAGGCTTGTGGATAGATAATAATGAGTTACCTTACAAATCTGTAAGCTAACTGTAAGTTTGCAACGTAGCACGAGCTATAGTTTAAAAGCTACAATGGTTCTACAAATGAATCAGGGAGTGAACGGGATGTCTGTACTAGACGTAAAACATATAGAAAAAATTTATGAAGGAAAGGTAGCCCATAAAGCACTGAATAATATAAATTTCACCATTGAAAAAGGGGAGTTTGTCGGGATCATGGGTCCGTCTGGGAGCGGGAAAACAACCCTTTTAAATTTGATTGCAACGATTGACCGCCCAACATCGGGAGAGATTTTTATCAGTGGGAAAAATCCGCACTTGCTTAATCGAAAAGAAACAGCTTTATTCAGAAGACATGAGCTTGGTTTTGTCTTCCAGCATTTTAACCTGCTTGATACATTAACGGTAGAGGAAAATATTGTTCTTCCCCTTACACTTGATGGAGTAAGTGTTCGTGAGATGGAAGCTAGACTACAGCAAGTTGCAAAAAAACTAGGGATTGATCAAATTTTGAAAAAGCGGACATACGAAATCTCTGGCGGGCAAATGCAGCGAACAGCTATAGCGAGATCGATTATTCATAAACCTTCTCTCATTTTAGCTGATGAACCAACAGGAAATTTGGATTCAAAGGCATCAAAGGATGTTATGGAAACGATGACAGCGTTAAATGAGAAAGATGGGGCGACTGTTTTAATGGTTACTCATGATGCAGTTGCTGCGAGTTTTTGTCATCGAGTCATCTTTATTAAAGATGGAAAACTATATAATGAAATATACCGCGGGGATAACCGTCAGGCTTTCTTCCAAAAAATTATTGATATGCTCGCATTGTTAGGAGGGGATAGCCATGACCTTTCCACAGTTCGTCTTTAGAAACGTTATCCGTAATAAGCGGACATATGCGGCGTATTTTTTAAGCAGCGCCTTTTCCGTACTCATTTTCTTTGTCTACGCACTTTTTATCTTTCATCCTGATATTAAAAATGGGGTGACTGCTTCGCTTGCTGTACAGCTTATGGCGGCAGCAGAAGTGATCATGTATGTTTTCTCTTTTTTATTTGTTTTATATTCTGTCAGCACATTTCTCAAATCACGAAAGCGTGAATTTGGGATATTAATGATGCATGGGATGACAAGAAATCAATTAAATCGCTTGGTGTTTTTTGAAAATATGCTTATTGGGATTGCAGCTATTCTAACAGGGATAGGTGTTGGAGTAATCACGGGGAAGCTATTCTTAATGATTGGTTCGAGGATGATTGGAATAGAACCTCTGCCATTCATATTATCAACAAAGGTATTAATAATAACAATAAGCGCTTTTTTAGTTTTATTCTTCTGCATTTCCTTATTTACAGCGGTTCTTGTCCGAGTGAATAAATTGATTGATTTATTTCAGGCAGGAGAAAAGCCGAAAAAGGAGCCGAAAACATCGGTTTTTCTTTCACTGGTTTCAGCTGTACTGCTGCTGGTCAGCTATTATTTAGCTGCAACAGCAACGATGTATTCATTATTGTTTCGTATGCTGCCTGTTATTGGCATGACAATAATCGGAACCTACTTTTTCTATACCCAGCTATCGGTTTTTATTATGAAATTAATGCAGAAAAATCGATTGCTGTTCTGGAAAAAGACAAATTTGATTACAATTTCTAGTCTAGCCTATCGCTTGAAGGATAATGCGAGGATGTTTTTTATGGTTACCATTGTTTCGACAGTAGCATTTTGTGCAGTTGGTACACTTGCTTCAATGAATGTGCTGAATGAGCAAATTGACGCGGAGTACCCTGCGGAAATCAGTTATATTGCAATGGATGAGGAGCCGCTTCATCAAAGGAATTTAGAAGAAATAGAGTCAGAGTTAAAAGAGAAACAACTGAGCTATCATAGGAATCAAGTACCGATCAAAATAATTGAAATAGCATCTTCATCTTCAGAAGCTCCATATCCACCTGAAGAACTGGCTATTATTTCTTTCTCGAATTATAAAAAAATGGCAGAGGCAGCAGGATATGATTTTACTGAAAAGCCTTTAGCAGAGCAAGATACACTGGAAATGAAGACATCATCCCTTGAAAGTTCCGATTTTTTATCTTTTATATTAAAACAGGAAGATATAAAACTTGAGCCTAAAAAGTCTACAGAGTATGTTGTATTGCCTTGGCAGCTTGTTGTTGATAAAGGGCTTGTCGTAAGCGATGAATTATATGAAGAACTTGCACCAATAAATACAGAATTATTTACTGGATTCTATATAAAGGATATTGAAAAAACGCTGGGTATTGCAGAAAACGTAGTGGAAGAAGGGGTTGCCTTTCCTTCTGATGATCGTTCCTATTCGATGACAGTCAGCGGTACTATATTAAATAAACAAATGAGCATGTTTAAGATGATGTTATTTGTTGCCTTATTAATCGGCGCAGTCTTCTTTATCACCGCAGGGAGTTTTCTTTATTTCCGTCTCTATGCAGATTTAGATTATGACCGCCGCCAATATTTAACCATCAAGAAAATAGGCTTAACCGACCAGGAATTGAATAAGATTGTAACTCGACAGCTAGCTTTATTATTCTTTGTTCCTATCTTTGTTGCCTTTATTCATAGCGGATTTGCCTTTATGGCTTTGCAGAGCTATTTTACATTATCAATTGCAAAAGAGATAGTAATTGTTCTGGCCAGCTTTCTTGCTGCACAGATCGTTTATTTTTTCTTTATCCGCTATAACTATTTGCGTAATTTAAAGAAATCGTTAATTTAAATTGAATCACTTCAGGCTAAGTTGAAGATACGCAGTAAGAGTCTATTTTGTTTTTTAAGCAAAATAGACTCTTTTTATTTCGGATAGATTATGCAATGTATATAAATTAAAATGTAATATATATATTGCATTTTGTAAGCGATAATATATAATGGGATATATAGGAAGTATTTTGAAGGAGTGAACGAGAATGAAATGGCTTTGGAAAAGACAGAAAATAGCTGACGAACGAATGATTAATATGCAAAACGAAATCTATAAAGAAATTTACACGATTGTGATGGTTCTTTGTTTAATTTCGGTTGCTATTAAGTATTATATGTATGGGATAGATATTAAGTTAGTGACAACAGAGTTAATTATTTTATTTGTGTCTGGTATTTATTATATTGTTCGAGCAGCAAGCAAAGGAATCTTCTCGGATGAAGTAGAGCTTCATGATCGAAACAGCAAAGTCCCAATGAGTTCAAAAAATGTGTATATCGGCTTGGGATTAGGTGTTATTATAGGTTTGTTTTTTGGAATTCGGAGTGCCTTACTATATGGAAATGGTTTTTTGAATAGCCTATTCTATTTCGTTATTGTATTTTTTGCCTCACTTATGATATACCTACCGCTCTTTCTTGTTTTATTTGCTGGCAGCTTTTCTGTTGCTGCGAAGGCAAGTAAAAAAGCATCTGAACAGGATTTAGACGAATGAAAGTCTAAAAAAGGCGGGGGAAAGAAATGAAAAACATAAAATTAAAGGTAGCACGAGTCGCAAAGGATTTATCACAGGATGATTTAGCTAAGATTGTAGGGGTTTCGAGACAAACAATCGGGCTCATTGAGCAAGGGAAGTATAATCCAAGCCTGAATTTATGCGTAGAAATTTGTAAAGCATTATCAAAAACATTGGATGATTTATTTTGGGAAGAGGATAAAGAAGAATAGGAAAAGCGCCTGCCACTAAAAATATAGAGTGGCAGGCACTTTTGCCTAAGGGAAAACTAAATTATGAAGTCTTCCCTTTGTTCACCATAAAAGAACAAGCGATGCAAAGGTCTTGTCATTGCTACATAAAGCAGTTTAATATCCAGCTCCGAATCCCTTGAAAATGTCTCTTCGATACAAACGATCATAACTGCATCAAATTCCAAGCCTTTTGCTAAAAAGGATGGAACAATCACCATTTCATCTTTTGGGATTTTTTCTTGTTCCTCAAGTAATTTAACAGGCTCCTGGGAATGTTCTTTGAAAAGGCTATAAAGGTATCGGCAGTCTTTCATTGTTTTCCCAATGACTGCAATCGTTTTATAATTTTCCTTTTTTAAACGGGCCACTTGTTTTTCAATTTGGCTGACAAGTTCTTTTCCGTTTTTTCTTTTAATAAACTTTGGGCTCTCTCCGTGCCTGACTACTGGTTCTACTTCAGGAAAAGAGTAGGGGAGCAGCCGCAGAAGCTCGTTTGCTTTTTCCATAATTTCAACAGTTGTACGGTAGCTTTTTTGCAGTTCTGTGTATGTTGCGCGCGGGAAAATATGATTCACCACCTCTTCCCATGATGTCAATCCCCGATAGGAATGTATCCCCTGTGCCAGATCGCCAACAAGTGTAAACATATCTGTATCAAGTGCTTTTTTCAGGGAAAGCAGCTCTATAAAGCTATAGTCCTGTGCTTCATCAATGACGATATTTTTCGCTTTCAGTTCCTTTGGTATTCCGAAGAGATGTACCTGTAAATAAAGCAATAGTGCCAAGTCTTCTCTTTCGAACAGTTTTTTTGCAAATAGCCGTTTATTATAATTGCAGAGATTCTGTGCTTCTTGTTCAGTGAGCTGGCCTTCTGCCCATTTGCAAAGCAGCTTCGGATCATTGAACAGAGAATAATAGTATTGAATCAATGTCTTTTTTGGAAACTGCTTCATATAAGTAGAAACCGCACTTCTAATCGCCTTTTTTATTTCTGTAAGCCTTAAAGCCTTCTTGTCGAGAGCCTCTGATACATATTTTCTTCTTTTGTCTGGATCTTTTCCTCGGTAGATCGCCCGTTCAATTCGGTCATCGTAATACATTTCGATTTTTTCTATCATATTTTTCTTTTTCTTAGCGAGATCATTCTGTAGAACTGCTTTCAGCTTCTCTAATCTTCTATACAAAGGAAGGTAATTATAATCATCCTTAAAAAGCTGAATGAATTTTTTATAGCTGAACAGCCGAAATTTATCGACTGTAAAATCCCTTGAAGGATAAAAGGATTCATAAATACTAGTAATATAGTTAGTTAATATTCGATGAAAAACAGGGGAGCCTTTTATGGAGGATGCCCATGCGGCGATTTCCGTTTCACTGCGATTTGAGTTTTCCAAAAGACGAACAAGCTTGTCATCATCTTGAATATTCAGCTTTTGGGCAATGCATGCCTGGATATAGTCCTGTAAAGTCGTTTGCTTGACTTTCTCAACGCCTAATTCCGGCAGTGCCTCTGATATGTAATCAATGAACAGGCGGCTTGGTGCTAAGATCATCAGCTGTTCAGGTGCAAAGTTTTCTTTATATTGATAAATGAAGTAACTTATTCGATGCAGGGCAATCGTTGTTTTCCCGCTTCCAGCAGCTCCCTGTACAATAATTGGCCGATTTAGATCAGCCCGAATAATTTTATTCTGCTCCTCCTGTATCGTGGAGATAATTTCTGTCAAGCGGTTGCTTGAGCTTTTTGACAGAGATTCCTGCAAAAGCTCATCGGTTGTTGTTAAGTCAATGTCACGAATTTCATCAAGCTTTCCATCATCAATCATAAGCTGTCGCTTTAATGATAAATAGCCATTAAAGCTTTCTTCATAGGATTCGTAATGAACTTCACCAAGCCGTCCTTCATAATACAGATTGGCAATCGGCGAACGCCAATCCACAATAATTTGTTCTTGATTTTCCCTTGAGTATAAGGAAGTTTTTCCAATGTATAGACTTTCTTTCTCTTCCAAGCCTTCACGTAAGAGATCAAGTCTTGCAAAATAAGGCTTCCTTCTCGCAACCTTCAAGTTTTTCAATTCTTCACGGGACATGTCAAAAAATCGTGCATTTGTTAAAAGGGATAAGTAGCTCATGCTGGATTCGAGCGCATCCGTATCTTGAAAAGCTTCTTTCATATTTTCGAGAAACTGGTCTTTGCTCGTTTCAGCCGTTTTAATAACGACATCAATATACTTTTTTGTAAATTCTAGACGTTGAATTTCGTGCTGAAAATCGGGGTGCTGTTGTTGAGATGACATTTGAATCTCCTTTCCATTTACAAATTCAGCCGCAATGGAGAAATACAAAGGAGCGTGAGTGACAAGGAGTTTATATTATCAGAAAAATCAACTGGATGCAATTAAATGGAAGGAAAAGTGAAATTTTTTCTAAAAGAAAGTAAGTGCAAGTTGCTTTGTGTAATAAAAAGCCTATATCGATTAGAATTTTCGATACAGGTTTGTATTTATATGTTCCTAATTAAAAATTTGAAATCGTAGGCTCTGCAATATCCTTTCTTCGATAGACACTAAGAATAAGTCCTAATATAGCGGAGTAGAATAGCAGCTTACTTCCTCCATAGTTAATAAATGGAAGTGAGACGCTTGATTACTTTGCAAAATAAGTGTTCTTTGATAAAGGATCAATTTTTAATCTGAAAGAGGTGGAATCTTGTCCATAATTGCAGCCATGGTAAAAGAAACACAAGGGATGTTGGGGGAGGTAACTAATTCGTTATTTTGGAAGATATCGATCAGTTCATACCGATTTTCATGCAACACATATTGTTCAAGGAAACCTGCCTCAGGGTCAACAATCCAAAATTCAGGGATGCCAAAATGTGCATACGATTTTATTTTGTCAATCTTATCACGCTTTAGCGTTGATGGGGAAAGAATCTCTATAACAAGATCTGGAGCTCCTTCAATCCCACGTTTACTTATAATTTCTATCCGCTTTCGGTGAATAAGTACAAGGTCTGGTTGTCGTACTTCGGTTTGCGACAATATAACGTCAACAGGGGCGTATAAAATTAAATAGTCTGATTCACAACTCAGAGCAATGGCCTTTTGCATCTCGAAGCTCACAATCTGATGTGTAACCAAGGGCGCTGGACTCATCAATTCTAGTTGACCGCCAGCTAATTCATAACGATTCCCATCATCAATTGCAGCATAGTCGTCGTATGTAAGAACATCTTCTTTTACTTTATCCGCATTTTTCTTACTTCCTTCACCCATCTGTATCCCTCCGTCCTTCAACCTTTATTTGCCTTATTATAGCATACTAATTGTCAGAATTATCCCGGTAAAATGACACATTCCATTATTCAACTTGAATAATTTGGTTCCATTCACCAGAGCAAACAATATTAAGGTTTCGATGATTAAGAATGAATTTACCATTAGTCAATTTACTAAAGAAAGCAATGAGAATAGCACGGTGAAAAATGGAATATCCGCTCTCTATTTGCGAATTCCCTAAAACCTTCAATTAATTGAAGGAACCGATGTGTATCTGGAGTATTTGGAGAAGTAGATACACAAAAAAGAAGAAAAGTCATCGGTTTTAACAAGCCAATGATTTTTCTTCTATTCATGTATTGCTATAATAAGGGTGGAGGATGATTCATTTGGAAAAAGATCAGCATCATTTAAAAGAACTTGATGAAGAAACACTTTTCATTGTTTCACAAACCTTTAAGGCATTGTCAGATCCAACAAGGATTCGCATTTTGCATTTATTATTTGATGGCGAGCATTCCGTGAACGATATCGCAGAAAGACTGTCGTTGCTGCAGTCAACTGTCTCCCATCAGCTTCGGTTTCTAAAAAACCTGCGGTTAGTTAAATTTAGAAGAGAAGGAACTTCCTTATTCTATTCATGTGATGACGAGCATGTAATGGATATTTTAAGACAAACGATCGAGCATGCGAATCATCATTAATTACAGTTTCCGTGATGATTCGGGCAGCCATGCTCTTTTTTTTCAATTTGAATTGTACTATGTTCAATTTCAAAATCGTCATGTAGAATCGATTGTGCACGGTGGAGGATGGTATCGTGAACACCTTCCCCTTCAATAACCATGTGGCAGCTTAGCATCGCCATACCTGAAGTAATTGACCAAATATGCATATCATGTACTTCTGCTACAGCAGGGATTTTCAATAGCGATGCTTTTACCTTTTCCATCTCAAGATTTGCTGGTGTGCCTTCCATTAAAATGTGTAAAGACTCTTTCGTGACTCTCCATCCGCTTATCAAGATGAGGATTGCAACAATTACACTTGCGATTGGATCAGCAATTCCCCAGCCAAAGAAAATCATAAGCAAAGCAGCAATGATCGCGCCTACTGAGCCAAGCATATCGCCAATTACGTGAAGAAATGCACTGCGGACATTTAGGTTTTCCTCTTTATCTCCTCGCATTAAAATCCATGCCGCAATAATATTTACAAGTAAGCCAATGCTAGAGATAATCAGCATTCCTCCACTTAGCACTTCAGGCGGATTCCAGAAACGCTGGTATGCTTCATAGAAAATATAAACAGAGATAACAATAAGTGTCAGCCCATTTAGAGCAGCTGCAATAATTTCAAACCGTTTATACCCATATGTTTTTGATGCGGAAGCTTTTCTTTCCCCTAGTTTAATGGCGAATAGACTTAAGCCTAATGCGGCAGCATCGCTAAGCATATGTCCTGCATCTGAAAGGAGGGCAAGGCTGTTCGTTAATAGACCTCCAACAACTTCGACAATCATGAAAGATGCAATGAGCAGAAAGGATAAAAATAAAGCTTTTTTATTTCCGGTATGTCCGTGTGAGTGATTATGACCATGTGAATGTCCGTGGTGATGTCCCATAAAGGATACCTCCTAAATTATTATATGAATATATGCTCATATATATTATGATATAAATCGGTGAATAGTTCAACAATTAATTATTTATAAATGAAATTAAGTTCTTAGTGTTTACGGTTATTAAAAAAATATAAAGAAAAAAGGAAGACACCTGAATTTGTGTCTTCCTTACATCATTAATCAATTTTATTAAGGTTTTGTTTTCTTTCTTGCTCTGCAATGATTTCATTGTCTTCCGCGTTATCTCTTGTAACTTTTTGTGTAAGAATCGCTCCAACTGCAACAAGAATCATAACAGCAATGTAATAGCCTTTTTCGTTTAGCTGAAGATTATCGGCATTGTATAGACCGATGGAAAATAGAAACACGCCTGCGAAAAACGTAAAATAGGCTAGTACGGTGAATGCAGTGGTATTTCTTCTTCGATATCGTTGCATACGATTGACCTCCTAATGACTCTGGTAATCTATTTGTTTTATAAAGCTTAGTTTGTTAAAAAGATAAAGTTCATGTTTATGAAGGAAACTGTAATGATTATACCATATTTTTACTTGTTTGGAAGTGGGTATTCTGTCATAAAAAATTTAATGCAGCCCCAATTTGGAGGCTGCATTTGGTATATTATTTCTTTTCTTGCTCTTTTCGAATATAGTCAGAGTACTGCATAATTTGCAACGTATTATCAATATTTTTCTGCATATTCTTTGTATTTTTTGTTTTCTTCATTGTTTCCCGATTATACAATAGCGCAGGAAGTTTAGCGCTTGGTGCTGTGTACAATGTGTTATTGCTGATAAATGAGCCGCCTGGCATGTAATAGCGCATACCGAGCAGGTTTTTTTGGTATTGAAAAAGATTATGTCCTATCATTTGCGAATCATGCTCAATCCCCAGCAGGTTTAATAATGTAGGCATTAAGTCAATTTGACCTCCAAGCTGAGAGTGTGTTTCCCCATTGAAGATTCCAGGTGCGTTAAAAATAACAGGCACAACAAACCGGTCATGTAAATTGTAGTCATGCCCAAGCATTTCTTTTAACAGTCCGTAATCCTTCTCTGTAACGGGGGCACCGTGCAATCCAGAGTGATCCCCATAAATGAGAATAACTGATTGATCATATATGCCAAGTTCCTTCAATGCATGTATAAACTTCCCGATTTGTTCATCTGTATATCGAACGGATTGGAGGTAGTTCCCTACATATGTTCCTTTATATGAATCTGGCAAGTTAAGATATTCGTATTCATCTGGCATTTCAAAAGGAGTATGGCTTGTTAATGTAATAATATTGGAGTACATGAGCGAATGTTCTTCCATTTGCTCAGGAAGCTGCTTTTCTACATAGCTAAACAACACTTCGTCAGCTGGTCCAAATCCAATTTCCTTCTTGTTCGGAATTTCCTCACTTGTATACACATAGTCAAATCCAAGTGCAGGGTATAACTTATCCCGGCTCCAATATGTAATATCATCGGCATGATATGTAGCTGTTCCATATCCATTTCGTTCTAATGTACGTATTAGGGACGGGATATCATTGCCCTCAATCACGTTCACTGTCGGATCCATGCCTTCTGGGTAAAGGGAAGTGTGCATAAGCCATTCAGCATCTGACGTATTACCAGCGCCAATTTGCTGATAAACATGATCAAAATAGGCACTGTTCTTTAAGAGCTTATTTAAATTCGGTGTAATTTCTTGCCCGTTAATCGATTTGTTTATAACAAATTCCTGCAAGGATTCTACTTGAATCGTAAACACATGGCGATTCTTTGCAAGGCCGAATGTTTCATGTTCAGAAGGAGGAACATAATCATTTCCCTTTAATTCCTCTAATTCTTCATCAGATAGATGGTCATTCTTTGCAAGAGCAGTGCCAATTCCGCGTTCATATAACTGAACAAATTGAGATTGAATATAGCCATGCTTCTTGGCAAAGTAAGAAACATCCACTAGTGGATAAAAAAATGCGATTACGGTTGTAACTAATCCTACGCAGCTGAAAGCAATGGTCCATTTTTTAACTGATGAAAAGGAAATCGGCTCAGTTATTTTAGTAAAATACCAAATTAGCGGCAGTATTAGCACAACATCTAAGAAAAATAGGAAGTCATATGGGCTGCCAAGCAGGGCAACTGTTCCTCCTACAGAATTGGATTGATATATTTGTTTGACATCATAGTAGGAAGGAACGGTTGAAAAATATCTTGTGTAATACATAATAACGATAAAAAGTGCAGACAAGCATAGATTAAAAAGCCAGATAGAAAGCCATCTACGCTTTTTGAAAATAAAAAGAATACCAGATAACATGAGTGCCCACATAGGAAACTCAATGAGAACAATATGAACAATTGATTTATTATCAAAAATAACGATTTGAAATGCCGTAATTTTAATCAGCAATACAAACATAATGAGTGTAAAAGGATTGGAAATATGTTTTTTAAAATTCATATTCCACTTTTGCATACAAAAGCACCTCTAACTAAAGAATTCGATTTCCTTACCTTGCAAACAAAAGTATACCTGTAAGTATGTCTATTTGCTATGCAATTTATAAATGTCTGAGAAAAAATGGATTACAACCATTATGACGAAATTGTGCAGGAGAAAGATTCATAATATGGGAACTTTTTTTCTATTATTTCGTAAATACAAATAATATAGTGGGATCGGAGTGATGAACATTGGAGAAAAGATTACTTGAAGAGAATATAGAGGTTCTGCGTCGGGCAGCTGGTAATTGGATGGATCGACGTCTTGTGCTTATGACAGCTGCTCAATTCGCTGCAAAAGGGAAAAAAATTGATGGACATACTTTTGTTAAAGTTTCTGATCTAGTGAAAAGCAGTACATCAATGTTTTCACCGCTAAGAGGAATATACTTTCCTTTGACTGGTCTGATTATGGCGAAGGATAGCCATCCAGAAGCAGAAATTAGCCGCTTGCATCATAATTATAAAACATTAAGAATGGCAAATATGCGTTCATCTGCCTTCACATATATTGCTGCATTTTTATTACATGATGACATGGATGCAAGCCGTATCAGTGCGATATATGAAGAAATGAAAAAGCATCACCGTTTTCTAACTTCTTATGATGATTATCCGGCAGCGGTGATTATAGCCAAAAGAGAAGGAAGAGTCAATGAACTAATTGAGATTTCCGAACGTTATTATCGCGGGCTAAATGAAAAAGGTCTATGGAAGGGAAACAACCTACAATTCTTAGCTAATATGCTTGTGATGTGCGGAGATTTTCAACACGAATTAGTGAGAGATGTTATCCATACAAAAGAAGAGTTTATTCGGCGCGGTTTAAAGGTAAAGGAAATTCATTATCCTGCTCTTGGCGTCATTGCTCTTACGGGAAATATAAAGGAAGCAGCAAGCCTTGCTGTTAAGCTGGCAGAAATGAAGGAATTTAAATGGTATAAGGAGATGGCTATTACAGTAGCAGCAACCTTTGTATCGCAGGATTATATTGACGCATCTGCTGGATTGACGGCAGCGATTCATGCAATGATTCAGGCACAGCAGGCATCCGCTGCAGCTGTCACTGCATCGGCTGTTGCAGCTGCATCTTCAGGAAGCTAGGGCACATCCATAATGGGTGTGCTCTTTTTTGAATTGACCGAAAATGTAGTTAATTTTCTAACAAGTGAAGATTGCTTTTTAATCCATAAAATACCTGTGCAATTTGTCCGAAATTCCTTATTATCTCTTGCATGGTTACGTATTTCTATGTCAATATCAATATATTGATGAATGTCGTTATAATAGATATTCGAGGAGATGAATAAGTTGAATAAAGCTGTTATTTTAGGGTGTAATTATTATATAGGTTTGAGTACCATCCGATGTTTGGGTGTAAATGGAATACATACAGTTGCAGTGGATTATGCTGGAGCTGATACATATGGAGCAGAATCGAAATATTGTTCGGAGCGTTTAATTGCGCCTCACTATAAAAAAGAAACAAAAGCTTTCGTGCAATTTTTAATGGATTATGCGAGCAAACAAAATGAAAAGCCAGTTCTTATCCCTTGTCATGATTCATATGTAGAAGTAATAGATGAGTATTTAGATGAACTTAAAGAAAGCTATCTAATTCCTCAAACGAGGAAAGGCTTGTATTCACAAGTCATGAATAAGGAAGCTCTTCATGCACTGGCAATGGAAAAGGGAATGCTTGTGCCAGAAACGGTCCGGGTGAATGAAGAAAACTTTTTTGAAAAAATCGATACGATCATTAAATATCCTTGCATTGTGAAGCCGACCGATTCCCCTACCTTTGTAGCGACTTTCAGGAGAAAGATTTTTAAGGTTCATAATAAAACGGAACTAGAAGAGGCTTTAGCAAAAGCAGAAAAGGCTGGCTTAGAAGTAATTGTTCAGCGGATTATTCCTGGATTTGATGATCATATGTACACATTTGATGCGTATCTAAACCAAGATTCTAAGGTAACCCATTGGGTAACCTGCCAAAAGCATCGCCAATATCCAATTAATTTTGGTGCTTCTGTTTACACAGAGCAAAAATATGTGCCAGAGCTTTATGAAATCGGAGCAAAGTTTTTAGAGGAAATTGGGTATAAGGGGTTTGCGGAAATTGAGTTTAAGAAGGATGCGGAAACAGGGAAGTATTATTTAATCGAGATAAATGCAAGAATTACCAACCTTAACA
Source organism: Cytobacillus massiliigabonensis (assembly GCF_900199725.1). Lineage (GTDB taxonomy): Bacteria > Bacillota > Bacilli > Bacillales > Cytobacillaceae > Cytobacillus > Cytobacillus massiliigabonensis. The sequence continues at coordinate 400,655 of NZ_LT904903.1, forward strand.
ATCTATTGTATAAGGTTGGTGTTAATTTCCCTTATATTACCTACCGTGAGTTAACCGGTTCTCCACTTCCGCCAAAAGCGGTGAAAGAAGATAAAAATCGTGTATTTTGGTACGCTTATGAGGATATGTTAGCGATAAAGGGTTATATTCGAACGGGCCAACTGACAAGAGGCGAAGTGTTTAAATCGCTATTCAAGAAAAAGGCATATGCAATCTGGGATTGGCAAGATCCGAAGCCTGGAATGATCTTTTTCAAGAAGACAGCCGGAAAGATGCTCAAAAGAAAATAAACGATAGATGCAGAAAAGAGGTAGTAAACGATGCAGTTAGAGGAACTTCTACGTTCGATAAAGGTTGAGCGTGTTTATAATGACAAAGATATGAGGATTAACGGTGTTTCTTACCATTCACAAAAGGTTTCTAATGGACATCTTTTTGTTTGCGTTCGCGGATATAAAACGGATGGACACAAATACCTTGCTCAGGCAGTAGCCAATGGAGCAGTCGCTGCGGTCGTTGAAGAAGTGCAGGAAGCATTTGATATCCCGCAATTTGTTGTGAAGAACAGCAGAATTGCTCTCGCTCAATTAGGGGATGCCTTCTATGATCATCCTTCGAAAAAAATGAAGATGATTGGCGTTACTGCGACAAATGGGAAAACAACTACATCTTATATGATCAATGCCATACTTGAAAATGAAGGCCTTAAAACAGGATTAATCGGAACGGTTTCAATCAAAATTGATGATATGTCAATCCCTGCGGAGCTAACAACACCAGAATCATTGGATTTACAAAACTACTTAAATCAAATGGTTGATAAAAATGTTTCGCATGTTTGTATGGAGGTATCGTCAGCTGCATTAGAGACTCATCGAGTGGAGACAGTTGATTATGATATTGTGAGTTTAAACAATGTCAGCCGTGAGCATATTGATTCACACGGTTCATTTGAACAATATTTCGAAGCGAAATCCAGTCTCATTCGAAATGCCAGTGAAAGAAGCATTGCTGTTTTAAACCTGGATGACCCTTATTCAGCATCACTTGTCAATCAAACTAAAGCTAAGGTGATTACATTTGGCGTAAATAGCAAAGAAGGGCATATCCATTGTAAAAATTTAGATTTAACAACAGGAAGAGCTAAATTTACAGTAGAAATTTTGAAGGCATTTAAAGCAAATGGTGCTGAATACATCCCTGGGGAATTTGATATCGAGCTATCTGTTCCAGGTCTTCATTCTGTGTACAATTCAATGGTTGCGATTACGGTAGCGCTGCTTTCCGGTGTAGCTGTGTCAACGCTCCAGCATACATTGAAAAACTTTGCTGGTGTAGAAAGACGATTTGAATTTATTTATGAAGAAGATATAAAGATTATTGATGATCATTTTGCAAATACTGGGAATATCAATGTCACTTTGCAAACATTAAAGTATATGGATTACAAAAAGCTTCATATAGTATATGCCATTCGAGGGGAACGCGGACCAACAGTTAACCAAGAAAATGCGGAAGCGATTGTTGAATGGGCAGCGAAGCTTGGTTTGAATGAAATCATTGCGACGAAGAGTGTCTCGCATGTGACTGCTAAAGATAAGGTGACAGATGAGGAACAGCGTGTCTTTGAAGAGGTTATGGCTGATGCGCGTATCCGCGTTGATTTGTATGATGAATTGCCAGATGCGATTGCCCGTGCCTTGAATAAGGCGGAAGAAGGGGATTTAGTTCTTCTTGCTGGATGTCAAGGAATGGACCATGGGGCTGAGATTGCTTTGCAATTGCTACGGGAAAAAAATGAACTTCGTATTGAAATACTTGAATAGAGTGTAGAAATAAAAATTGTTAATTGAGAAGGTTGAATAATGGGAAAGAAGAGCTTAGGTGTGATCGGCGGAATGGGTCCGATGGCAACATCTGTTTTTTTTGAAAAGGTCATTGAAAATACAGTTGCAGGTGCTGATCAAGATCATATTAATATGATTATTCTTAATCATGCTACATTGCCTGACCGAACAAGTGTGATTTTGAATAAAGAGGAAGATACTTTTTTACATGCGGTTGAAGCGGATCTTAAGCTGCTTGAGAGTGCTGGGGTAGCAAATATTGCGATTCCGTGTAATACTTCACATTATTTCTATGATAAGATGCAGGAAATGACCGGGGTCAACATTATTCATATGATTGATGAGACATGTAAAGCGATTCATCAAACATATGGAGATCAAAGCAAGGTAGGTATCTTGGCAACGAATGGCACAGTGAGCAGCGGTATCTATGAAAAAGGCTGCAACGCTTACAATATGCAGTTGTATAAGCCGAACAAGGTCTATCAAGACCAAATTATGAATACAATTTATAATGTAAAAAGCGATTTGGACATCGATGTGAATGTAATTGAAAATATTATAAAGGATCTAGTTCATAATGAAGGCTGCAGCTGTGTGATCCTCGCCTGCACGGAGCTTTCATGCTTGAAATTAAGTGATGAAGTGATTCCGTACTGTGTGGATGCAATGGATATACTAGTTGAGAGATCAATCGAGTATTCCGGCGGGGCTGTGAAAAAAGCAAAAAGCTGATTGAGGTATTTTGAGGGAGGGGTATCTTTTGAAACTGAATGAAGTGGAAAAATTCGAGGAGTTTTTGTCAGAGTCATTTGGCGATGGTGTACACATTAGAGAATTACGCTTATCTAATGAAGAAACAGAATATATTAAAAAGACCTACCCTAAAGCTGTTTTTAATAAAAGCTTCCAAAAGGAAACTTCAGACGGGAAAAACTGGTACAAGGTAACTCTCTTACCCCCAGCCAAGAAAGACAATCAGGATGAAATCGCAGCAATTAAACAAGAAAACTTAAAGCTAAAACAGGAAATAGAAATACTTAAACGAACGATGAAGATTGAAAAGAGTAAGTAATTAGGAGCCAAGCCGCCCGAAGTGTTGGGGCGGCTTGGCTTTTTTAAGGTGAATGATCAAAGTGGCAAAGAAATGTGCCCGCCTATAGAGAAAAAGGATAAGCGTGGGAACGAAAAGCAAGTAAATGTGCCCGCAAACAGAGAAAAAGGATAAGCATGGGAACGAAAAGCAAGGAAACATGCCCGTCAACAGAGAAAAAGGACAAGCGCGGGAACGAAAAGCAAGTAAATGTGCCCGCCAACAGAGAAAAAGGACAAGCGCGGGAACGAAAAGCAAGGAAACATGCCCGTCAACAGAGAAAAAGGGCAAGCG
>NZ_LT904903.1:404707-464168 GCF_900199725.1 Cytobacillus massiliigabonensis
GCCCGCCAACAGAGAAAAAGGACAAGCGCGGGAACGAAAAGCAAGGAAACATGCCCGTCAACAGAGAAAAAGGGCAAGCGTGGGAACGAAAAGCAAGGAAATGTGCCCGCCAACAGAGAAAAAGGACAACAATGGTAACGAAAATTATATTTTTGAAAAACAAAGTTTAAATAAAATGAGATTCAGCATAATAAGAAGTTCTCCCCTGAGGCACAAGTATAAAATGCTTTGATAGGATTCGTCGAATAGTTTTCTTTGATTCAATTATTCTGCACCATTCATGAATAGAAGCAGTGGTTATTTTATTATCAGGGTTAAGAAGTTTAAACTCGTTTACACTTCGCAAAACACCAGCCTCCACTTCTTCTTTGTAAGCACAATTATTACATATTAGTGTACCCATCTCGTAATTAACATTCAATGATTTACAGGAAACGCAACTAATTCCCTTTTTAATATTGTCGTAAGTATATCTAGGTAATCTTTTGTAAGGAGATTCTTCTAAATGAAGTGCAACTAATTGATGAGCAAACTTAATATTTTGATCTTTTATTATTAATGACTTTGGTAACTTTTTCGAAAAACGCTGCAATTGAGTGGGAAAAATAATTGGTTGACCGAGGGGAGCTTGATAGAGTTGAAAGTGGGGATTAATGAAGATTACATAGGGTTCAATAAGTGTTTTAATACCATGGTTTTGAAGCAATTGCCTAAGTAAGGATTCACTTCGTTCCAATTGGAGTAAAGGGTTCTTGATTTCCTTCTTTGCTAATGTAAGCCATCTTCCATTTCCATCGATATAAACATCTCCTTCATAATTTTTAACTTCGAAAAAATAGAGAGTCTCGTCAACTAGCAGGAGCGAGTCAATTTGAAAAGTAGAACGATTGCATTCAAGCATTAAATCATTTAGGATTAACCAATTCTCTGATCCTGGCAGGTCGGCAAGCCACGCATCAAATTGAAGCTCTCCTTCATATCCCTTTTCAAGGCTCCAATAATGCTGCACTTCTTCATCAGATAACTCCATCCGCCTATTCAAAATCCGATAAAGCTTTAATTCCTCTGACTCATAACGAGGTTTAATCACCATAGGCAGCATCCTCCAATCAAAAGATTTACAACTATTCTATGAAATATTCCCACTTTGTACAAGTGATGAAATCTATTGAAATATAAATGTAATAATTTTGGTGATTAAATTTAGAAATGACAATGCTATAATATAAAAGATGTGAATAACCAACAAATTATGACTCAATTTCCCAAAATAATATACAGCATTCTACAATCTGCCTCATAAATCACCCGTAAAATTCCGCCAAAAATAGACAAATGAGGTGTATTCTTCTATAGTAATAGAATCTTAAAGTACATAGATAAATTTAAGGAATAGAGAGGAGACATGGATCAAATTGAAACGTAAATTTCTCGCTCTAGGAATAGGAATCTTATTAGGCAGCAGCAGTTTACTCATGCCTATGTCAAACACTGCCTATGCAGTAACAAATAAGCAGCTAGAGGATAAAAAGAAGGAAATACAAGAAAAACGTTCAAATGTTCAATCAGAGATTGATCAGAAGAAAGAAGATCTAGTAGAAATAGGGGAAGAAAAATCAGCTGTTCAAAAAGAGCTGGATAAGATAGAAATTACTATTGCAGATACGGAAAACAAAATAAAAGAAAAAGAAGCACAAATTGTAGATGCAAAAGAGGAAATTAAGAAACTCCAAGAAGAGATTGCAATCCTTAAGGAGCAGATTAGAAAAAGAGACGAGCTATTAAAGGAACGCATCCGTTCCATCCAAGAAAATGGCGGAGTCATTAATTACTTAGATGTATTATTAGGTGCTCAAAGCTTTAGTGACTTTATTAACCGCGTAAGTGCGGTAACTTCGTTCATGGAAGCAGATCGTGATTTACTACGCATGCATCAAGAAGATAAGGCATTGCTTGATAAAAAAGAAGCGGAAGCACAGAAACAATTAGAAGAACTAAATAAAAAATTGGCTGATCTTGAAGGAATGAAGAAGAAGCTTGATGGCCAAAAAGCTGAAAGAAGCAAACTTTATAAAGAATTAGAAAAAGAAGAACAGCATATGCATGAAGAGCTTCTTGAATTTGAAGATAAAGAGGCAATTCTTGCTGCACAGGCAAAAGCAATTGAACGTGAGCTAGCAGCGTGGAAGAAGAGACAGCGTGAACTAGAGGAACAAGCGAAAAAACAAGGGAACACGGTTGGTGCTCCTCCAGCAATTACAAATGGAGCATTTATGAACCCAGCAACAGGCAGACTGACATCTCATTATGGACAAAGATGGGGCAGACTGCATTCAGGTATTGATATTGGCAAAGGCGGACGAACGGAAGCTGTTCCAATTGTTGCTTCCGCAGCTGGAACAGTAATTAAAGCGAATTATGACAATAGTTATGGGAATGTCGTTATGATTACACATGTTATTAATGGACAAGTCATGACAACTGTATATGGTCATATGGAATCCCTCTCAGTGTCGAATGGACAAAGCGTAGAAAAAGGACAGCTGCTAGGGTATATGGGGAATACGGGTAATTCAACTGGCCCGCATTTACACTTTGAGATCCATCACGGACCATGGAATGGAAGCAGATCGAACTCTGTTAACCCTCTTAGATATGTAAACTATTAAGCTATAGAAAAGGCACTCACCATTTAGGTGTAGTGCTTTTTTCTAATTTGCTATTCTATTTACTGTAAGTATGCTTCTTAAACAAACCGTTGATTAGTAAAAAATGCGAACATAGCCCTTAATCAAACGTTTGATTAAGAAAAAATACGAACATATCTACTAATCAAACGTTTGATTAGTAATGGTTTTTGAGGTGAGATACTATGAATATTCATATGATGGCAAAAGATACGTTAGAGGCACAAGGAATTCGGTGGATGATTGAATCGCATCTTCCTGGTATACGTTTGACTGTATGGGATTCACTGGAAGCATTTTCAGGAGCAGTGCAAAATGAGCGACCGGACCTTGTTATTTTGGATATGGACAGTTGGATGCAGGGCAGTGAAGGATTCTGTGAGCTGCTTCAACGGTATAGAATTCGCTGGTTAGGCCTATCCTCTGAGCGGATTTTTCAAACTGCCTACCGTGCACTCCGTTTTCGTGCAGAGGATGTTATTTTTCGTCCGATATCGCCTGATGATTTGAAAAAGCATATTCAGCAAATCCGCTATCAAACAAGAAATGAACAATATTTTTTCTCGAATCAGGCAGGAGATAAAGTAGACACGTATGCCATTGATTACCCTGATTTATTTTTGTTAGATAAGAATAGATCTTATCCAATAACAATGGTTGCCTTTTTGACACCGAACAATGAGACGCTGCCGTTTGTCTATGATGCCCTGCAGCGTTATTCCTTTCCAGTTCAGCATAAGCTTTTTGCATTATCTGATTTTATTTTATGCGTACAGGAAAATGAAAAAATAGAATCGATTAGGGAAATTTACCATTCTTTCTTATCAAGGTGGAAAGAGAGAATGGATGAACCGCTGGCAATTGTCATTAATATCGATTCCTCCGGAGGATCGCTAAAGAATACATGTCAGCAAACGAGACAATTGACAAAAAGGGTCTTTTTTGAAGGCTATGATATTATTTTAGAGGGAAATAAGCAATCAGAGCCTTTAGAGATGGATCCATTTCTTACGCCACTCGAGCAGCGCCAATGGATTGAGATGCTGGAAACTAGGAATATAAAAGCAATAAGAGAGTGGGTTGAGCGCGAATTTTTAACATATGACCGTCCTTATCCAGACCCGGAAATGGTTCGAATCCGATTAACGAGTGTACTCGCTCAAATCCGGAGACATATGAAAGCATATAATCTTCATAGTGTGGCTCTTGAAGCGGGCTATCATGAGGTTTTTAAGCAAATTGTTCATCAGTCTGTTATTTATCAAATTGTTAAAGAGCTCCTAACATTTATACAGAGATTGCTTATTCAGGTCCAAGAGCAAATACAAGATGGCCCTCGAACACTTGTGGAGAAAGTACAGGAAATGATTGAATCGAATTATTGGGATGCTGGGTGGAATTTAGCAGCATGTGCAGAAGGACTGCGTATGAATAAAAGTACGCTTAGCAGGCGCTTTTCAGCTGAATCTGGACAAACCTTCCGCACTCATCTTCATCAAGTAAGAATTCGTGAGGCAAAGCGATTGCTGCAGGAAACAGATATTTCATTAGATGAAGTAGCACGATTAATCGGCTATGCTCATCAAACGTACTTCAATGCAAAGTTTAAACAGTATGCAGGCTGTACACCTTTAGTTTTTCGGACAGGGATTAAACGATGAAAAAAGATATTTTTACTGGATGAGCTGTATACGTACGGCTTATTTTTTTCAGTAATATATAAATTATTATATATAAATGTTTACATATATAATCGAATTAAATATAATAAAAGTAACAATTTGGAAGGGCGGTTCTAAAATGTTACTTAAAAACAATAGGGCATTTCGGAATTTATTTGTAAGCAGAGTGTTAAGTATTCTTTCAGATTCAGTTATTTTTTTCTCATTATTAAAATGGATAGAAATTCAATCCAATTCTAGCAGTGCTTTTACGCTTTTTTATGTGGCATTTTACCTTCCCATGACACTTTTCGCCATTCCTATTGGCGCTTGGATTGAAAATAAGACGCTGCAAAAAGTAATGGGCTATTCAAATTTTATTCAAGTTATCATGCTGGTCCTCTTTTTAGTAACTGCTCCATTTTTAGCCTATCAATGGGTATATCTTCTTTTAGTAATCTTAAGCATATTAGGACTATTTTTTATTCCAGCTAATCAATCTCTTTTGCCGCATATTGTTGAAGAGGAAAATCGCGCAGCAGCTAACAGTCTATTACAATTAGGATTTACTGCTGTTAAAATTGTTGGACAGGTGTTTACTGCTTTAATGATAAAATTAACCTACACGCCTTCTTCATTATTAATAATATCTGTATGCATGCTTTTGGTCTCGCTTATTTTTATTAAGCGTGTCAAACCAATAGTGAAGAAAGAGCAAATGGAAAAACAAAGTCAATGGAAAGTAATAAGGGGAGGGATAAGCTATATTGGTCAGCATTCCCAGCTGAAGCCTCTTTTTACTTTTTTAGCTTTAGCGATGTTTTTTGCAGCCTCAATAGATTTATTATTAATCACTTTTTTGAATGATGTTTTATCGGTCGGAGTTGAGAATCTAAGTTTTATTGGTACTGCGTCACTTCTTGGGATAGCCTTAGGTGCAATGGTCGTACCTAAGCTATATAAAAAAATTGAAAGAAAGTGGTTAGTAATTCCGCCATTATTTGCTTTGAGTGTTAGTATAGGGAGTCTATTTTTTGTAACTAATTGGGTTGTCATTCTTCCGCTTTTCTTTTTACAGGGCATCGCTTTAGGCTGTTTTAATGTCTCATTTGTTACATATCTGCAAGAAATTGTTTCTAAACAAAATTATACGAGAACCTTTAGCTTTTATAATATGATTTCAAGTTCAATGGCATTGCCAGGTATATTCATAGTGGGAATCATGATAGATTACTTAGGGGTGCTGACAACGATTATTGGAATTTCTGGGGTGTTAATAATTATAGGTATTTTGGGGATCTATTTTATTCCAAAGCTGGGGAAAGGTTATATAAAAGAGAGTAAGAATATGAATGCTGTTTGATTAGGAAGGGTGAATGAAATGTCATTACGGTACGGAATTCTGGGCTTATTGAGTAAATGGGAAGCAAGCGGGTACGATATAAAAAAAGAATTTGATGATGTTATGAGTATTTTCTGGCATTCTCATCTTTCGCAAATTTATCCGGAATTAAACAAGCTAGAAAAAGAGAAACTGATTAGTAGCAGATTGATTCAACAGGAAGGAAAGCCTGACAAAAAAGTATACTCAATTACAGAAAGTGGAAGAAATAGTTTGGTTGAATGGTTAATAGGACCAATTGAAGAACCGAAACTAAAAGATGCCTTTCTCATGCAAACATTTTTTATGGATAATATTCCAGTTGATGAGGTTCTGCTAAAGCTTAATATGTATAAAAAAGAACGTCAGTATAGGTTAGAAAAGATGAAAGAAATTATTCAGGAAAAGTGGAATAGCATAAAAGAAAGAAATATTATGAAGCCTAGGATCATAGTAAGTTCGGCAGTATTAAAGCGTGGAATTGAACAAGAACTGCAATATATTAAATGGTGCGAGGATACCATTCAATTAGTAGAAGGATGCAAACATTTGTGGGATCAGGACGAACATATTTTAACAAAAGATTCAAATACAGAAAGCCATTCAGAAGAAGGTATAACTTTTACTGATGTTAAAGATACTTTTTTGCATTATTTTTCAGATTTAATAGATGATGAATAAATACGATATTTAATTCTATCAAGCTTCATGCATTCCATTTACAAGAGAAAAAGAAAAAATGGTAGCCATGGGAGCTTCATGCATTCCATTTACAAGAGAAAAAGAAAAAATGGTAGCCATGGGAGCTTCATGCAACCCATTTACAAGAGAAAAAGAAAAAATGGTAGCCATGGGAGCTTCATGCATTCCATTTACAGGAGAAAAAGAAAAAATGGTAGCCATAAGAGCTTCATGCATCCCATTTACAAGAGAAAAAGAAAAAATGGTAGCCATGGGAGCTTCATGCATTCCATTTACAAGAGAAAAAGAAAAAATGGTAGCCATAAGAGCTTCATGCAACCCATTTACAAGAAAAAAAGAAAAAACGGAAGCCATGAGAACTACATACATCCCATTTCTCGAAAAAGAATAATCAGTAGCCATGAAAAACCGGATCTCAAAACTCCCTTCATCTATATTTATCCTAAAATCATTTAAAATGAAAAGAAACTGAATTTTATCATAAAAATAGACGTTATAATAAAAATAACTGCAATAAAATATAAAAAAGTTCTTAATTTATAATAAATTATCCGAAATTTCATTATAAAATAAAAATATAGAAAAGGGAGGGATTTTGAAATGAAAACGATTTCGAATGATAAGGTTGTACGTTACCGTGGAACAGATTTAAATACGAAGGGATGGCTGCAGGAAGCTGCACTTCGTATGTTAATGAACAATTTGGACCCAGATGTGGCAGAGCGTCCAGAGGATCTTGTTGTTTATGGAGGAATTGGGAAAGCGGCACGTAATTGGGAATGCTTTGATGGGATTGTAAAATCATTGAAAGAGTTGGAGAATGATGAAACGCTGCTTGTTCAATCTGGAAAACCGGTAGCGATTTTTAAATCACATGCGGATGCCCCACGTGTCTTGCTTGCGAATTCGAATATTGTCCCTGCCTATGCAAATTGGGAGACATTCCATGAGCTTGATAAAAAAGGCTTGATGATGTACGGACAAATGACTGCTGGCAGCTGGATTTACATTGGATCTCAAGGAATTGTGCAAGGAACATATGAAACATTTGCGGAACTAGCTAAGCAGCACTTCAATGGTACACTTAAACATACAATCACGGTTACAGCTGGTCTCGGCGGAATGGGTGGGGCTCAGCCGCTTGCTGTTACGATGAATGGCGGGGTTTGCATTGGTATTGATGTGGATGAAAGTCGGATTGATCGCCGCATTGAAACAAGATATACAGATGTAAAAACAGACTCCCTTGATGAAGCAATTCGATTGGCACAGGAAGCAAAGCTTTCTGGCAAAGCGCTATCCATTGGTCTAATCGGAAATGCTTCAGATATTCTTCCTGTAATGATTGCGCGTAATTTCATTCCGGATGTACTTACAGACCAAACTTCTGCACATGATCCTCTAAATGGATATGTTCCTTCAAAAATGTCTTTAAAAGAAGCGGCAGAACTTCGAAAAAATAATGCGAATGAATATGTGAAGCTTTCAAAAGCCTCTATGGCAAAACATGTTGAAGCCATGCTTGAAATGATGGAAAAAGGTGCGGTTACATTTGATTACGGCAATAATATCCGTCAGGTTGCAAAGGATGAAGGGGTAGAAAATGCCTTTGCTTTCCCTGGATTTGTTCCTGCATATATTCGCCCGCAATTTTGTGAAGGAAAAGGACCTTTCCGCTGGGTAGCACTTTCAGGTGATCCAGAGGATATTTATAAAACAGATGAAGTCATTTTACGCGAGTTTAGCGACAATGAGCATTTATGCAACTGGATTCGCATGGCGCAAGAAAAGATTGAATTCCAAGGATTGCCTTCCCGCATTTGCTGGCTAGGTTATGGGGAGCGGGCGCGTTTTGGAAAAATTATTAATGATATGGTTGCAAGCGGAGAATTGAAAGCGCCAATTGTCATTGGCCGTGATCACCTCGATTCAGGCTCTGTTGCTTCGCCAAACAGAGAAACTGAAGCCATGAGGGATGGTTCAGATGTTGTTGCAGACTGGCCGATCTTGAATGCGATGATCAATGCAGTCGGTGGCGCAACATGGGTATCTGTGCATCATGGCGGCGGAGTTGGAATGGGTTACTCCATGCACGCGGGAATGGTTATTGTTGCTGACGGAACAAAGGAAGCGGAAGCACGTCTTGAGCGCGTATTAACAACAGATCCAGGAATGGGAATTGTTCGCCATGTTGATGCAGGCTATGATTTAGCGATAGATACAGCTCGTGAAAAAGGGGTTAACATCCCAATGCTAAATAAAGGAAATGAGTAATAATGAAGAAACCAGTTTGGATTAAACATATATCGCAGCTTGCTACACTTGCATTAAACAGCAAAGGTCCACGTTCAAAGGAAGCCATGTCTGAGTTAGGATTAATTGAGGACGGCAGCTTATGGCTGGAGGATGGAAAGGTTCAAGCTGTCGGAACAACGATAGAGCTAGATGAACGCTACGCTTCAAGGGCTCATGAAGCAGAAATTGTTGATGCAACAGGACATTTAGTCACTCCAGGATTAGTCGATCCTCATACGCATGTCGTATACGGGGGAAGCCGTGAGCGTGAATTTGAAATGCGTCTTGAAGGTGCGACCTATATGGAGATTATGAATGCTGGCGGCGGTATTCATGCAACAACACGTATGACACGTGAAGCAACCGAAGAAGAGCTTTTTGAGCAGACATCCCGAAGGCTTGATTCTTTTCTTCGGCATGGTGTAACAACGGTTGAAGGAAAAAGCGGTTATGGAATGAACCTTGAGACAGAACTTAAGCAATTGCGGATGATGAAGCGATTGCAGGAATCGCATGCGATTGATCTCGTTCCGACCTTTATGGGTGCACACGCGGTACCTCCAGAATTTAAAGGAAGAGAAGACGAGTTTGTCGAGCATATCATTAATGATATGCTTCCGATGGTTGCTAAAGAAAAATTAGCAGAATTTAATGATGTCTTTTGTGAAATGGGTGTGTATACCCCTGAGCAATCGGAGCGAATTTTAGAAGCGGGGAAAAAGCTTGGTTTGACGCCAAAAATTCATGCGGATGAAATTGAGCCATACGGAGGGGCAGAACTTGCCGCAAAAGTTGGGGCAATTTCAGCTGAGCATTTGTTAAAAGCATCGGATGAAGGAATCAAAGCAATGGCGGAAGCGGGAACAATTGCTTGCCTTCTTCCGGCAACAGCTCTATATTTGCGTGAAGGGGCAGCAGCAGGCAGGAAAATGGTTGATGAGGGTGTTGCCGTAGCTATTTCAACAGACTGTAATCCAGGGTCTTCGCCAACAACATCGATGCCGCTCGTGATGAATTTAGCTTGTATATCGATGAGACTAACTCCCGCCGAGGCGCTGACAGCGGCAACATATAATGCTGCTTGTGCCATAAACCGACAGGATCTGGTAGGTTCACTAGAGGCTGGAAAACAAGCGGACATCGTTTTATGGAACGTGAAGAATTATCAGGAATTACAATATTTATTCGGTGTTAATCATGTTAAAAAGGTTTGGAAAAAAGGTGTTCAGGTGGTGGGATAACAATGAAAAATAATTGGCTGCAAAAGCCTGAATGGTCATGGAATCAAAAGGAAGAGCAACCAACATATGTTCATCATTGGGTTCAGCCATTAGAAAAATTCGCTGAATCACCTGACCTCATTCTTTACGGAGCGCCTATTTCACGTTCATCTATTAGTGTTTCAGGAGCATCCCTTTATCCGACGGAATTCCGGAAAATGTGGAAAGGCTATGCTACTTATAATTTGGATGAGGATATTGATTTAACATCTATTCGTGTAGGGGATGCAGGAGATGTGGTGATGCATACGACAGATATCCTTTTATCCCACCAGCGTATTCAGGAAGCTACTAAAATATTAGTCTCAGATTATCCTAATGTTTTAACATGTATGATTGGCGGCGATCATTCCACAACTGCCTGTGCTGTTAGGGGAGTAAAGGATGCCTTTCCAGAAGATACAATAGGCATTTTACAGCTAGATACTCATTTAGATGTAAGAGATCCGGCAGAATTAGGGCCTGCGAACGGAACACCAATTAGGCAATTGATTGATGGAAATGCGGTCAAGGGTGAAAATGTAATAAATATCGGTTTACATGGGTATTTTAACGCGAAGCCATTAGTCGATTATGCTAAAGAGCATAAGATTCAAATGGTGACATTAAAGCAGGCACGAAAAGATGGGGTAGTAAAAACTATTCAGGATGCCCTTGAGCGCCTTGCCAAGCAGGTGGATCGCATATATGTAACAGTGGATATGGATGTGCTCGATATTTCTGTTGCACCAGGTGTCCCGGCATCTACACCAGGAGGTCTTACTGCATCAGAGCTATTCGATGTACTGCTTGAAATAGGAAAGAACTCAGCGGTACGGCATATTGATTTTGTTTGTTTAGATCCAAGCAAGGACACAATCGTTGGAGAAACTGTCAAAACAGGTGTATATGCATGGCTGCAGTTTGTTACGGGCATTGCCTGTCAATCTAACAGTCTATAATGATAAAACACGGGGGTGAAAACACCCTCGTGTTTTTTTTATCCAAATATTCGACAAAATCCGATAAAAGTATCCAAACTTTTTTAAAAGTAGTGACTTTTATAACAGTTTGAGTAGAATGAATCATTTATAATCAGAGCAGGAAATTTTTACTATGTTAAATGTGGAAAAGAGGGTTACTTTGAAAAGATCCATTCTAACTAAGCTGATTGGTCTTGTGTCTGTTGTTATCTTCGTAAGTTTGACGGTTATTTCATTTGCAAATTATCGAATGACCTATTTAAAAGTTAAGGAATCAGCTGGCATTGAACTGTTTGGATGTGCGAATATTACTACCGGTCTTTTAACAAAAAATGATATTGACAGTCTAAATTCACTTACATCTTCAGAAGCTTTAGAGCTTGGTGAAAAGATAGACTGGACTACTGCACATAAGCCCATTTTTGAAAACCAATATATTATGTCAATCAAGGGAGAAGTGCTTGTTCCTGATGAAAAATCGGACAAACAAGGAATCAAGGTTGGGGATATGACACCTGTTGATAAGGATATTTTGAATACATTACTCGAAACGAAGGCTCCAGTATTCTCAGATGTTTACGATTATTCGGGCATGAAACGCTTGACCGGGTATGCACCTATTTTTAAAAATCATGATATGCAAGGTGAAATTGTTGCAATTAGTGCGATTGATTTCGATGCGGAGATTCTAACAGAAAGAACCTGGAGCATGGTATCATCAACCATCATTGTTGGAATCATTTCATTGCTTGCAGCTGGAACAATTATTATTTTATATGTAAGGAAGACGATTCTGCCATTAAAGCATTTGACAGAATATACAAAGAGAATTTCAGAAGGGGATCTAAGTAAAGATGCAGCCACTATTAAAGCTACAGGAGAAATACGAGCTTTAAATGAAAACTTCAATATTATGGTAGAAAATCTAAAAAGTGCTCTCATTCAAACCGCATCAACTTCTAAAGAAGTCGCATCATCTACTGAGGAGCTGTCCGTCAACACTTCAGAAGTGGTAGATATCGTAGAAGAAATATCAGCCACCTTCCAAAACGTTGCTGAAGCGGCTAATCATCAAGCTATAGAAGCTGAACATATACAGGCTATCTTTGGAAAAATTGCCGTCCAAACGAATGAAATAGCAGAAAGGATAAAAATCACTACAAAAAACTCGCATGAAGTCTCTGATTATGCTGTAAATGGGAATGTAATTATTGGAGAATCAATTAAACAGATGGACGATATCCGGCTAAGTTCAACAAATGTCTCTAAGACGATGCATGAGCTGAAGGAAAAATCGGTTAGAGTGAAAGAAATTTTGAATATCATTATGAATGTGTCTAAACAGACGAATCTGCTTGCTCTAAATGCTTCAATTGAGAGTGCCAGAGCTGGCGAACATGGGAAGGGCTTTGCTGTTGTGGCAGAAGAAATACGCACCTTAGCCGAGGAAACATCAAAGAGTATTGAAAGTATAAAAACAATTGTTTTTGAGATTGAAAGCAAAACTACAGAAGCGGTTCAACTAACAGAGCAAGGAAATAAGATTGTCCAGATTGGAATAGAAAAGGTGAAAAATGCAGGTCACTCTTTTAATGAAATAAAGGAATCAACGAAAGGATTAAGTGAAAAAGTTGAGCAAGTCCTTTCATCGACAGTTGATATTCAGGAGGAAATAGGTGCTGCAAATAGGCAGATTGTCAATATCGCAACCATATCAAAGGAGATATCTAGCCAAATGCAGGATGTTGCTCTTTCATCTGAGCAACAGACGGGGTCTATGGAAGAAGTGTCAGCAGCCATTCAAATGCTTGTTCATACAGCAAATGAGATGGAGAAACTAGCAAATCGGTTTAAAATATAAAGAGAAACAAGCAAGCGAACCCATCTAATCGCTTGCTTTTATTTATTTGCTTATCCTTACTTGAAAAATAAACTCCTTTCAGGCAAATTTGAATTAATAGATTATCATTTTTGAATAGAGGTGCCCAAAATGTCTGATGAAATTATTTTAGGAAGAACACTTGTGGAATGGAAAAAAGAGCTCCCGTTATTGAATGAAGTCATAAATTTTAAGGAAGTTTTTTGGACAAACCCGATGTATCAAACAATTTCCGAGTCATCTTCACTTACAGTTAAGGACATTTTGGATGCTGAAGAGCGGCTCGTTCGATTTGCACCCTATATCGCAAAAGTTTTTCCTGAAACAGAAGACAGCGGCGGATTCATAGAGTCCCCTCTTATGTCTGTCCCACAAATGAAAAGGAGCCTGGAGCAAATCTATCACTTTGAATTGCCAGGCAGTCTTTTGCTGAAATGTGATAGTCATCTGCCAATCTCAGGATCCATTAAAGCTAGGGGAGGCATATATGAAGTATTAAAATATGCGGAAGACCTAGCATTGGAGCATCAAAAGATATCCTTGAAGGATGACTATTCAGTCTTTGCAGATCAAACATTTAAGGACTTCTTTTCCCAATATTCAATTGCAGTTGGATCAACAGGAAATCTAGGTTTAAGCATTGGCATCATGAGCGCAAAGCTAGGCTTTAACGTATATGTACATATGTCTGCAGATGCAAAGAAGTGGAAGAAGGATTTGCTTAGAGAAAAAGGAGTCCACGTAGTCGAGCATAATTCAGATTTCAGTGCGGTAGTTGCACAGGGAAGAAAGCAGGCTGCCGGAGATCCTCACATGTATTTTGTTGATGATGAGAGCTCCCGTCATCTATTTCTAGGATATTCTGTTGCAGCGATTCGTTTAAAGAAACAGCTGGAGGATATGAATATTCGGATTAATGAGGGAAATCCGCTATTTGTCTACCTCCCATGTGGTGTTGGAGGCGGACCTGGAGGTGTAACCTTCGGACTAAAGCAAGTATTTAAAGAGCATGTGCATTGTTTTTTTGCAGAACCAACACACTCCCCATGCATGCTCCTTGGCTTAATGACAGGAATGCATGATCAGGTTTCAGTTCAAGACTTTGGCTTAGATAATTTAACGGAGGCTGATGGACTTGCGGTTGGCAGACCATCAGGCTTTGTTGGGAAATTCCTTGAAAAAGAAATATGCGGGAACTACACA
Organism: Cytobacillus massiliigabonensis; assembly: GCF_900199725.1. Classification (GTDB taxonomy): domain Bacteria; phylum Bacillota; class Bacilli; order Bacillales; family Cytobacillaceae; genus Cytobacillus; species Cytobacillus massiliigabonensis. The sequence goes on from NZ_LT904903.1 coordinate 418,758, forward strand.
GTAGATGATGATAAATTATTTACATTGCTGACTATACTAGCTGATAAGGAAGGTATTTATCTTGAACCATCCGCTCTTGCAGGGTTTGCAGGACCTGTAAAACTATTGAAAGCGCAAGCGGGAGGGACTTACAAGCAGGATGCCTCGTTGATAAATGCTACACATATCGTTTGGGGGACAGGCGGCAGCATGGTTCCCGAAGAGGAGATGAAGCAATATTATGGAAGAGGAAAAGACAGGGCTTGCAAAAATAAATAGAGATTTGCAAAAAAATAGCCGATTTTTGCAAAATAAATTAAAATAATGCAATAATAAATTGACTTTTGCAAAATTAGGTAATGAATTTGCAAAATAAATTAGATTTCTGCCAAAAACATTTATTTACATAGAAAATTTCATATTAATCGGGGGCAACGTCTGTGAAAAATAAACTATATTATCAAGACCCATACATAAAATCATTTACAACGCATTTAAAGGAACAGCAAAAGGATGAACAAGGAAGACTGTATGCTGTTTTAGAAAAAACAGCCTTTTATCCAACTGGTGGAGGGCAGCCTCATGATACAGGTACGTTAAATCGGATAAAGGTTACTGATGTGGAGGAAACAAATGGGGAGATCCGTCACTATTTGGAGAAACCGTTAAACGGCCCTGGAGAAATAACTGGCGAAATTGATTGGGAAAGAAGATTTGATCATATGCAGCAGCATGCAGGCCAGCATATCCTGTCGGCAGCTTTTGAAGAAATATTTGGTTTTGCCACCGTTAGTTTTCATTTAGGGAATGAAGTGTTAACGATTGACCTGGATATTGAGGAGTTAACAGACGAACAAGCGGAAGAAGCAGAGGGTTTAGCCAATCAAATCATTTTAGAAAACCGCTCGATTGAAACGAAATGGGTTAGTATGGACGAGCTATCTTCCTACCGTCTAAGAAAGCAGCTTTCAGTCACCGAAAATATCCGTCTCGTTATTATTCCTGATTTTGATTACAACGGCTGTGGAGGAACACATCCCCATTCAACTGGGGAGGTAAGGGCTATCAAAATTTTAGATTGGGAGAAACAGCGGAAAAAGATCCGTGTGCAATTTGTTTGTGGTGACCGCGTATTCAACCAGCTTCATCAAAAGCAAAAAGAAATCAAACGATTGACGAGTATACTGAACGCACCTGAAGAAAATCTTGCGGACACAGCGAAAAAAATAATCGAAGACAAAAAGATGCTTGAAAAATCTATCGAGGAATTGAAAGATGAGCTTGTAGCATATGAAGCGAAGGATCTCCTTGCGAACGGAAAATCTTCAAGCAACGGCATAATGATAGGTAAACAATTTAACAATCGATCAATACAGGAAATACAGAAGCTAGCTCGAGCGGTGACAGTCCAATCAGAGGAGGCTGTCGTGTTTTTCGTGAATGCAGCAGAAGAAAAACTGCAGTTTGTTTGTGCAAAAGGAAAGACACCAAATGGCAGCATGAAAGAAATAACAAATAAACTTTTGCCATTACTAAATGGGAAGGGCGGTGGAAATGATTTGTTTGCCCAAGGTGGAGGAGAAGCGCTGATAACCGCAGAGCAATTATTCCATCAAGGATTAGCATATATGGAGCAGGATATAAGCCTTCCTTCTTAACGAGGAATTAATAAAATATTTAGAAAAGTCAAATAAAGTAGTTGTCAAGCCTACCTCTGTTATATTACAATTCTTATAAGAGCTATGCATTACATTGAATGTTTATGTTATTCACATGAATACCTCATGTAATATCCTTGGCTCTATAGGAGGCACGTTCATGTATCAGCAAGGCACTGTTTATGTTATCGGGGATAGCAAAACTTCTTCCAACAATCCTATCATGCAGCAATATAACGCCTTTTTTGTAGGTCTTGTCATTGATAGAAAAACAGACAAGATTATTGATGCAGAATGCTCATCAACCATTGACTTAACTACGCGTTTTGTCCATTCATTATTTGTTGGCATGTCTATTTTGGAAGTGGATCGATTAACCGAAGAAATTGAGCAGCGCTACTTTGGATCCTCACAAAAAGCATTAATAGTTGCGTTTAAGAATGCCCATATAAAATATTTGCAAATAAAGAATAAATAATTAGCTGCTTTTTCTGTTTATCGCAGATGAAATCCAGCTGTTAGAGATTAGTGTTTTATCTCTGACAGCTGGTTTTTTTATTTAATAGATATCTTGCTCAAAATATAGGAATAGATTCTAGGAAAATAGTATATGAAATAACAGGGGGGATGTAAATGAAGCTATATGTTTCAGTAGATATGGAGGGAATTACAGGACTTGCTGATCATACGCATGTAGACTCTTCCAAACATAACTACGAGCGCAGCCGTTTAATTATGACAGATGAAACGAATCACGTGATTACAGCTGCCTATAGTGAAGGCTGTAAAGAGGTACTAGTGAATGATAGCCATTCAAAAATGAATAATCTATTAATTGAAAGGCTTCATCCGGAGGCAAAGGTAATAGTTGGGGATGTGAAGCCATACTCTATGGTCCAAGGGCTTGATTCTTCTTATTCAGGCGCCATGTTTATTGGCTATCATGCGAGGGCTTCTATGTTAGGTGTTATGTCCCATTCAATGATTTTTGGTGTTCGAAATATGTATATCAATGATGTGGCAATTGGTGAAATGGGATTCAATGCTTATGTTGCAGGTTATTATGGTGTACCTGTTCTTCTCGTAGCAGGGGATGACCGTGCAGCCTTGGAGGCAGAACAGCTTATCCCGAACGTGACTACTGCCATTGTAAAGGAAACAATTACCCGTTCAGCTGTCAAATCATTGACACCGGCTAAGGCAGGAGAACTTCTAAAAGAAAAGACTTTAGCCGCATTAAAGAATAAAGATCTAGTGAAACCGCTGATTCCACCAGATCATCCGCTTTTGAGAATTGAATTTGCCAACTATGGGCAGGCAGAATGGGCACATTTAATGCCTGGTACAGAAATAGAAGAAAATACAACGATTGTGCGTTTCCAGGCGAGGGATATTCTGGAGGCATATCGAGCCATGCTTGTAATGATTGAATTAGCAATGAGAACATCATTCTGTTAGGAAGTGTTAATTAATGACAGCTTACATTGTAAAACGCCTCATTGCCATGCTTGTAACCCTTTGGCTAATCATTACACTAACCTTTTTCCTCATGCACTCGGTGCCAGGGTCTCCTTTTAATGAGGAAAGAGCCACAAATGAAACCGTTCAGAAAAACTTGGAAAAATACTATCATCTGGATGAACCGCTTATTGTCCAATATGGATTGTACTTGAAATCTGTTGTTACTTTTGATTTTGGACCTTCTATCAAAAAATCATCTCAAACGGTTAATGAAATGCTTGGAAGAGGATTTCCTGTTTCATTCGAATTGGGGCTTGTTACTCTTATTGTGGCAGTTATTTCGGGAATTACGCTAGGAATTATAGCTGCACTTCGCCATAACGGGCTTCTTGATTATATGGCGATGACGATAGCGGTGCTCGGCATATCCATTCCAAACTTTGTTATGGCTACTCTTCTGATTCAGCAGGTGGCTGTTAATTGGGGAATCCTGCCTGTAGCCACATGGGTAAGCCCAAAGCATATGATTCTCCCAACTTTAGCTCTCGCAACCGGACCGATGGCGATTATTGCGAGATTAACCCGTTCCAGTATGCTTGAGGTTCTTACGCAAGACTATATAAGAACAGCGAAGGCTAAAGGGCTTTCGCCGGTAAAAATTATCTTTAAACATGCTTTAAGGAATGCCCTTTTGCCTGTTGTAACCGTGCTCGGCTCTCTCGCAGCAAGTATTTTGACTGGTACCTTTGTTATCGAGAAGATTTTTGCGATCCCAGGAATGGGCAAATATTTTGTTGAGAGCATTAACCAGCGCGACTACCCGGTCATTATGGGAACAACGGTATTTTACAGCGCGATTCTTATTATGATGCTGTTTCTAGTAGATATTGCTTACGGCATCCTCGACCCTCGGATCAAGCTGCATAAAAAGGAGGGAAGCTAATGGAACTAAGGAAACCGAATGAACATCATATTGAACCAAATATTCCTGATGAATGGTTTGTTCCAAAAGCAAAGGATCAAACGGAAGCAGAAGCAGTTGTAAGACCAAGCTTGTCCTATTGGCAGGATGCATGGCGGCGCCTTTTGAAGAATAAATTAGCCATGGCAGGACTGACATTTCTTATTCTCCTTATACTGATGGCCATTTTTGGACCGATCATATCGCCGCATGATGCTGCAGAGCAAAAGCTTGCCAATCAAAATCTCCCTCCTTCCAGTAAGCATTGGTTTGGGACGGATGAATTGGGAAGGGATGTTTTTTCAAGAACTTGGCTTGGGGCACGAATATCCTTATTTGTCGGAAGTGTTGCTGCATTAATTGATTTTCTAATTGGAGTCGTTTATGGAGGAATTGCTGGATATAAAGGCGGTAAGGCAGACAATGTAATGATGAGATTTGTAGAAATATTATATGGTCTCCCCTATTTGCTCGTCGTCATTTTAATTAGTGTGGTCATGGGCCCTGGCTTATTTACCATTATATTTGCTTTATCTGTAACGGGGTGGGTTGGAATGGCCAGGATTGTACGAGGACAGGTTCTTCAAATTAAAAACTACGAATTTGTGCTGGCATCCAAAACCTTCGGGACGAAAACCTCACGAATAATAAAGAAAAATTTACTGCCAAATACAATGGGTCCGATTATTGTCCAAATGACATTAACGGTTCCATCGGCAATTTTCGCAGAAGCATTTTTGAGCTTTCTTGGCTTAGGAATCCAGCCGCCATTTGCAAGCTGGGGTTCCATGGCGAGTGATGGATTGTCAACGATTCTATCAGGACATTGGTGGCGTCTTTTTTTCCCAGCCTTCTTCATTTCTCTGACAATGTTTTCATTTAATGTACTTGGGGATGGGCTGCAGGATGCGCTCGATCCGAGGCTGAGGAGGTAAACAGCATGGAAAAAGTTCTTGAGGTAAAAAAACTCCATGTTTCTTTTAAAACCTATGGTGGAGAAGTTAAGGCTGTTCGTGGCGTTACCTTTGATTTATATAAAGGGGAAACATTAGCGATTGTTGGTGAATCAGGCTGCGGGAAAAGCGTAAGCGCTCAAAGTATTATGCGTCTGATTCCAAACCCGCCTGGTAAAATTACTCATGGTTCCATACTTTTTAAAGGAATGGATTTAACAGCTGTGAAAGAACTGCAAATGAGAAATATCCGCGGGGCGGATATTTCAATGATTTTCCAAGACCCGATGACAGCTTTGAACCCAACAATCACAATAGGTGAACAAATCATTGAAGGGGTTTTACAGCATAAACAGATCACAAGGCAGGAAGCAAAAAAAGCGGCACTTGAAATGCTGGATCTTGTTGGGATACCAAACCCGGTTGAACGTTTAAAGCATTATCCCCACCAATTCAGCGGAGGGATGAGACAGCGGATTGTGATTGCGATGGCACTTGTCTGCCAGCCTGAAGTTTTAATTGCTGATGAACCAACAACTGCTTTAGATGTGACGATCCAAGCACAAATACTAGATTTATTTAAAGAAATTCAAAGTAAAACAGGCGTATCCATTATTCTCATCACCCATGATCTTGGTGTGGTCGCACAGGTTGCGGATCGGGTGGCCGTTATGTATGCAGGAAAAATAGTGGAAGCAGGATCAAGGAGGGAGATTTTTTATAATCCTCAGCATCCTTACACGAAGGGGCTGTTAAATTCTGTTCCACGCCTTGATATAGAAGAAACAGAGCTTGTGCCGATAGGAGGTTCACCTCCTGATTTATTTTCACCTCCGACAGGCTGTCCATTTACAGCCAGATGTGCACATGCCATGGAGGTTTGTGATCGGAAATATCCATTTAAGACTCGTCTAAGCCAGGAGCATCACGTGGATTGCTGGCTGCAGGATGAGCGCGCCATAAAAATGCTTGCTAGTATCAAGTAGTTTGTTCTTTTTTTCAGCCATTATCATATAGCTGAAATTAGAAATGCTAGAAACATAAAAAAGAGGGGGAAGTGGCGTGAAGAAGTATGTATCTTTGTTGTTAACGTGCTTAATGATTTTTGTGCTGGCAGCGTGTACAGCCAAACAGGAAACAGGGAATGAGCCTAAACCAACAGATAAAGAAGAAGGTACAAAGGAAGAGGCAGTGAGTGAAAAGATTCTCTATCTTAATAATGGGATGGAACCAACCTCGTTTGATCCTCCGATTGGTTTCGATTCCGTCTCATGGAGCGGGTTAAATAATTTAATGGAAGGCTTAACCCGTTTAGGTCAAAACCATGAACCTGAAGCTGCGACCGCTGAAAAATGGGATGTGTCTGAAGATGGAAAAACCTATACATTCCATATTCGCGAAAATGCTAAATGGTCAAATGGCGATAGTGTAACTGCTGGTGACTTTGAGTTTGCATGGAAGCGTTTATTAGACCCTGAGACAGGTTCTCCTGCAGCCTTCTTAGGCTACTTTATCGAGGGTGCAGAAGCATTTAATACTGGAGCGGGATCTGCAGATGATGTAAAAGTGAAAGCAGTAGATGAAAAAACATTTGAAGTGACATTAACGAGCCCGCAGGCATACTTTTTAAGTGTGATCACAAACCCGGCATTCTTCCCAATTAATGAGAAGGTTGCAGCAGAAAATCCACAGTGGTTTGCCGAGGCGGAAACATTTGTTGGAAATGGTCCTTTTAATCTAGCAGAATGGGAGCATGACAGCCACTTTTTAATGGAAAAAAATGACCAGTACTGGGATGCGGGTACTGTAAAGCTAGACAAAGTCCATTGGGCAATTGTCGATGATACAAATACAGAATATCAAATGTATCAAACTGGAAATCTAGATGTTTCTGATATACCAGCTGATTTAAGTGAGCAGCTATTCTCAGAAGGGAAAGTGCAGGTTGGTGATCAGGCAGGGGATTACTTCTATCGGTTTAATTTAACAATGGAGCCTTTCCAGAACTTAAATATTCGTAAGGCATTTGCAATGGCGGTTGATCAGCAGCAAATTGTAGACTTTGTAACAAAAAATAAAGAAAAGCCTGCTTATGGTTTTGTTGCTTACGGTTTTAATGATCCAGCAGGAAATGACTTCCGCGAAACAGCTGGAGATCTTGTAAAAACAGACATTGAAGAAGCAAAGGCACTTCTTGCAAAAGGGATGGAAGAAGAAGGATATGAAAAGCTTCCTGAAGTGACGTTAACTTATAGTACGAGTGATACGCATAAGAAAATTGCTGAAGCGCTTCAACAGATGTTTAAGGATAATTTAGGTGTAGAAGTGAAGCTGGCTAACATGGAATGGAATGTTTTTGCTGAGGAACAAACAGCTTTGAAATTCCAGCTCTCTCGCAGCTCCTTCCTTGCTGACTACGCTGACCCAATCAACTTCCTGGAAAACTTCCAAACGGGACATTCAATGAATCGTACGGGCTGGAGCAATGCGGAATATGACCAATTGATTAAAGATGCAAAAAATGAAGCGGATGAAACGAAGCGATATGAAATGATGTATAAGGCGGAGAAAATTCTATTTGAAGAAATGCCAATTATTCCAATTCATTTCTATAATCAAGTGTATTTACAAAATGAGGCTGTCACAGGTATCGTACGCCATCCAGTGGGCTATTTGGAACTGAAATGGGCAGATAAAAATTAAGAAAACTTGTATCTAAAATGGGGATGTTCGCTTGAACATCCCTTTTTAAAAAGAGAATCAAGTAGACGACCTTTATTTATTCTTATTACTGAATATGGATGTAAAGAAAGATCAATAAAACAAAGGAAGTGACAGCATGGGAGTAAAACCACAAAGGTTAAGAATTGGAGATACGGTTGGCATCATTGCGCCTGCAAGTCCGCCAAATCAGGAGAATTTACAGCGTTCCTTTGCATTTTTAGAAGGATTAGGCCTGAAAGTAAAGCTTGGCAAGCATGTGTATGACCAGTATGGCTATTTGGCTGGAAAGGATAAGGACCGGCTAGCTGATTTACATACTATGTTTATGGATAGTGAAGTAAAGGCTGTCATTTGTGCAGGTGGAGGATATGGCACTGGACGAATTGCTTCACAAATAGATTATAAGATGATTAAAAATCATCCTAAAATATTCTGGGGCTATAGTGATATTACTTTCTTGCATACCGCTATCCGGCAGCAAACGGGGATTATTACCTTTCATGGACCGATGCTTGCATCAGACATTGGAAAGGCCGATGCAGATCCTCTATCAAAGGAATATTTCAAGCAATTGTTTGAACCAACCTCGATTCAGTATCCAAATGACCTATCCCAGGTGGAAGTATTAATTGATGGAAAAGCTAGCGGAGAGATCACTGGAGGAAATTTATCTCTGCTTGCAAGCACGATTGGGACAGCATTTGAAATTGATGCGAAAGGGAAGCTGCTGCTAATAGAGGATATTAATGAAGAACCTAGGTCTATCGATCGGATGCTAAACCAATTGCATATGGCTGGGAAGCTTGCCGATGCAGCGGGCCTAATCATTGGAGACTTTAATAATTGTGTCCCTGAAAGGGAGCTGTCATTGGAGCTTGACGAAGTAATCTCTCATTATACTCAATTAGCAAACAAACCTGCACTTAAAGGATTCAAATTTGGGCACTGCTCTCCGCATATTTCTATTCCTTTAGGTGTTCAGGCAGAAATGGACACATCTGAAAAACGATTAATGATTGATAGCGGAGTTCAATAACAGGAAGTGTTCAAAAAGGGCGGGAGAAAATGAAAATAGACAAAATTGAAACTTACAGGGTAGCAATACCACTTATGAAGCCATTTAAAACGGCATTGAGAACCGTTCATACTGCTGAATCAATCATTGTAAAAATCACATGTGAGGATGGGACGTTTGGGTGGGGGGAAGCTCCTCCAACAGTTGTGATAACAGGGGAGAGCCTATCAAGCATAGAATCAGCTATTCATCACGTGTTAAAACCATTTTTAGAAAATCAAAATTTAAGAAACTATGAAGAAATTTTTCAAGGAATCCAAGCAATTTTGATAGGGAATTCAAGTGCAAAGGCAGCAGTCGATATGGCTCTATATGATTGTTTGTCTAAGCTTTGCAAGCTGCCATTATATCAGTATCTAGGTGGACATAAAGATGTAATTGAAACGGATTTTACTGTAAGTGTCAATGGACCAGAGGAAATGGGGGAAGATGCAGTTTCCTATGTCCAGCAAGGATTTGACGTCTTAAAGGTCAAGGTAGGAAAAGATGATATTTTAACAGATATTGAACGTATTCGTGAAATTCGGAGCAGGGTGGGCAAGAAAATAAAAATCCGCCTTGATGCCAACCAAGGCTGGAAGCCAAAGGAGGCCATTCAGGCGATTCGAAAAATGGAAAGTCTTGATTTAAATATTGAACTGGTGGAACAGCCTGTGAAGGCGTGGGACATTGAAGGACTAAAGCAAGTAACTGACAATGTAGAAACACAAATTATGGCAGATGAGAGTGTTTTTACACCTAAGCAAGCCTTTGATGTCATCAAGTCGAGAAGCGCTGATTTAATTAATATTAAATTAATGAAATCAGGAGGAATCTACCAAGCACAAATTATTAATCAGCTCGCAGAAGTTTGCGGGATGGAATGTATGGTAGGAAGTATGATTGAAACACGAATTGGCATCTCAGCGGCGGCACATTTTGCTGCCAGTAAGAAAAACATTACACGTTTTGATTTTGATGCTCCCTTAATGCTAGCCAAGGAAGTGATTGAAGGCGGAATAAAATATAGCGGAAGAAGGATTGCTCTTCCGAAGGAGCCTGGCTTAGGAATAACGAATGTTCATATTGAAGGAGGTCTTGCAATTGGAGAAAAATCCTAAATGGCTAGTTGATGTCGCAGTCGCTACTGTGTGGACTTCGAATGATTCACCAAGAAAACTAGATCAGAATGCAATTGGCCATCCTGTTAATATGGAGGCATGGCTAAATGGATTAACATTTGAAACTAGTTTAGAGCTTTGTAATAAAAACTTAGTGCAGTCACAGGCTTTATATGGAGAAGAAGTATATGTAATAGAAGAAAAGGGAGATTGGGTTCATGTTATTGTTCCAAGTCAGTCTTCCTCTAAAGATCAAAGGGGATATCCTGGCTGGATGCCTAAGGACCAATTAATTTTGCGGGAAGATTGGGCATTAAATGAAAGCCCGGTCGCTGTGATTTCCGAAAAAAGAGCAGCCCTTTATTCTTATTACCGAAAGCCGCAATTTGCATTAAGCTATCAAACAATCCTTCCGCTTATTAGCAGAGACGAGAACTGGATTCAAGTTCAAACACCAACAGGAGAGGGCTTTCTTAGAGCAGAGGACGTCAGTACTTATGATTCCATTGAAAAGATCTATAAAGGAAGCGGCAAAGATATAGTTTCAGCTGGTCAGCAATTTCTTCAATTGCCATATTTGTGGGGTGGGATGAGCAGCTTTGGCTATGACTGCTCTGGTTTTAGTTATTCGATGTGTAAAGCAAATGGCTATATCATTCCTCGTGATGCACATGATCAGGCTCAAGCAGGAAAGGAGATTGCACTTGCTGAAATAGAGCCAGGAGATCTCTTGTTTTTCGCATATGAGGAGGGGAAAGGAAGCATTCATCATGTGGGGATTTATTATGGAGAAGGAAAGTTAATTCATTCACCTAATACAGGAAAATGCATTGAAATAATTGAATTAAAGGATACGATTTATGAAAAGGAATTATGTGCAGCAAGGCGTTTTTGGTAAATGATTGGAGGAAATAGAATGGGTAAGGATGCACTGCTAGAAGTAAAGAATCTAAAAAAGCATTTTTCATTGGGGAAAGAGCGGATATTAAAGGCAGTAGATGGTGTTTCATTCCAGATTAAGAAAGGAGAAACGTTTGGAATTGTTGGTGAGTCTGGATGCGGGAAGTCAACGGCTGGACGAACAATAATTGGATTGTATGACCGGACTGAGGGAGAAGTCATATATGAAGGAGAAAATGTTCATAAAATGACTGGGAAGGAGCGATTTGCTTTCCAGCGAAAAATGCAAATGATCTTTCAAGACCCGTATGCCTCGTTAAATCCCCGCTCAACAGTAAGAGAGATTATTTCTGAGCCCATGGAGGTCCATGGGCTATATCCAGATAAGAAGGAGCGTTTGGAGCGAATCTATCAATTATTAGAGGATGTAGGCTTAAATCGGGATCATGCCAATCGCTATCCGCATGAATTCAGCGGCGGTCAAAGACAGAGGATTGGAATTGCACGAGCATTATCACTTGATCCCGAATTTATTATTGCGGATGAGCCTATTTCTGCTCTTGACGTTTCCGTACAGGCACAAGTTGTCAACCTGCTGAAGGATTTGCAAAGAAAAAAGGGGCTAACCTTTCTATTTATTGCCCATGATTTATCGATGGTCAAACATATAAGCGACCGAATCGGGGTCATGTATTTAGGTAATCTTGTTGAACAAACAGCAAGTACAAACCTTTATAAAAATCCGCTTCATCCATATACACAAGCGCTATTATCAGCCATTCCAATTCCTGATCCGGATGTAGAGGACAGAAGAGAACGAATGATATTAAAAGGAGAGCTTCCTAGTCCAATCAATCCACCGAGCGGCTGCGTATTTAAAACCCGCTGTCCTTTGGCAATGGATGCATGTCAAACAGTTAAGCCCGAATGGCAGGAGGCAGAGGCGGATCACTTTGTGGCCTGTCATTTGTATAATAAAGATACTGATGGCCGTCAAAAGTATTCACAAGCGATGGGAATAAAATGAAGAAGATTAATTTTGATGAGCTTAAAGATAACGTGTATACGGAAGCTTCCAAGTGTAGGGGCAGAGTGGGTCTAATTATTGAAGCCGAGGATAAACGAATTGAGATAAATAGTGAAGGAAAGTTTTCTTCGGCTAGTCTAATTAAAGTTCCGATCCTGATCGAATGTTTCCGGCAAGCTGAAAGAGGTACTCTCAATTTACAGCAGTCTATCCAGATTGCATCAGTTGAAAAAGTAGGTGGAGCAGGGGTATTGCAGGCATTATCAAAAGATTTAGAGTTAAAAGTAATGGATGCAATGACGTTAATGATTATTGTTTCTGATAATTTAGCTACAAATCTATTAATTGATCTTATCGGAATGGATCAAATTAATCAGGGCATGAGGGAACTGAATTTGCAGCATACGGAGCTCAATCGAAAAATGATGGATTTTACTGCTTTGACGAACGGGATAGATAATTATACGACTGCATCTGATATGCTTACCTGCTTAAAGGAGATCGGTCAAAATAGGATTTTATCTAAGGAGAGTGCGAGCAAGGTTAAGGAGATTATGGAAAATCAGCAATTTCAAAATAAGCTGTCTGATCAGATTGATTTAGATGCATTCAAGGTTGCGAATAAAACAGGTGAATTATTTGGCATTGAGCATGATTGTGCGATTATAGAATACGAGAAAAAAAGTGTGTATGCTGCTGTCTTAATTGATCAGTTAAGAGCTCCTAAGGACGGAAGGCAGACATTATCATCTATTGGCCAATTAATCTCACAATATTTAATAAGCTAAGAAAATTGTTTTATGAACATTTAGTGAATATATAATAAATTATTGACTTTTTTCCAGTAATTTAGTTAAACTATATTTAAGATTGATAGTGAAATTCATTATCAATATTTTTTTTGGCTTTTAGTGAGAATGATTCTTAATTAGAATAATTCTAAAATAATACCCTAGGAAAGAATTAGGGGATAATCGGGGATATACTCGGAATTTTTCACTTGGAATGATAATCATATTTTTATTGTCATGCTGAGAATAAACATATTATGAGGGCTACATATGAAACTATGGATGTTAGTTATTGCAACTATAGTCCTGTCATTTGTATCGCTATTTATAGGTGCGATTGATATTAAGGTAAGTGACTTGCTCGATTGGCAATCGGACGAGACACAAATTTTCTTAATTAGTCGAGTGCCTCGTTTAATGGCGATTATACTGGCGGGAGCTGGAATGAGTATTGCAGGCTTAATTATGCAGTCTTTAAGCCGAAATAAATTTGTATCGCCAACGACTGCTGGTACGTTAGATGCCGCAAAACTAGGTATTTTAATCTCGATGCTGTTCTTAACAAATGTAACGTATACGCAGCAAATTATTTTTAGCTTCGTATTTGCTTTAGCAGGTACATTTGTTTTTATGCAAATCTTAGATCGTATTAAATTTAAGGATGTTATTTTTGTCCCATTAATTGGAATAATGTATGGGAATATCTTGTCATCTATTACAACGTTTTTTGCATATGAAGCTGATCTTCTTCAAAATATTTCTTCTTGGTTAATGGGGAGCTTCACATTAGTTATTGCTGGCCGCTATGAACTGTTATATGTAAGTGTCCCAGCGGTTATTTTAGCTTATATTTATGCGAATAAATTTACAGTCGCAGGTATGGGCGAAGATTTTGCAAAAAACTTAGGCTTAAGTTATAAACTTGTGCTGAATATAGGTCTTATCCTTGTAGCGATTATTTCTACCACTGTCGTACTAACTGTCGGAGTGATTCCGTTTTTAGGTTTAATTGTACCAAATATTGTCTCTCTTTATTTAGGTGATAATTTACGCAAAACTATTCCACATACAGCAGTATTAGGGGTTGTATTTCTATTAATATGTGACATTATAGGACGCATTGTTATTCACCCTTATGAGATCCCGGTTAATGTGACTGTGGCAGTAATCGGTAGTGCGATCTTCTTAATTATGTTATTTAGGGGGAGAGCATATGCGAAAAAATAGTACAAAGCTGATTTTTTTAGCGGTGTTAGCAATTATTTGTATTTTATTATACGGATTTTATGATATAAAAGGCGGTTTTGATTACGCATTTCCAAGGCGGATGATTCGCGTTACTGCAATGGTAGTAACAGCGATTGCGATCGCGTATTCGACGGTCGTGTTCCAAACCATTACACATAACCGTATCTTAACACCTTCTATGATGGGTCTTGACTCAATGTATGAAGTTGTACAAACGTTAATTTATTTCTTTGCAGGATCCATGTCGGTATGGGTGTTAAATAAATATTTGAATTTTGGTGCAGCAATTTTCGCAATGGTTTTATTTGCACTCATTTTATATCGTTTCCTTTTCCGGGCGGATAAGCATCCTATTTATTTGCTTCTATTAATTGGGATGATTATAGGAACGCTTTTAGGAAGTTTAGTAACATTTTTACAAGTATTGATTGATCCGGTTGAATATTTAAGTCTGCAAAATCGCTTATTTGCGACCTTTTCAAACGTAAAGGCTGACTTATTATATATTTCAATTGGTATTTTACTGATTGCGTTTATTTACGGTTATCGCATTATGGGTAAGCTGGATGTTATGTCACTCGGTCGTGAAAATGCGATGAACCTTGGTGTTAACTATGACCGGATGGTAATGAAAATATTAATTTTATCTTCGGTATTAATTGCAACATCAACTGCTTTAGTTGGTCCAATTACGTTCTTTGGCTTAATCGTGGCGAATCTATCTTATCAATATTTAGTTACTTATAAGCACTCTATATTGATTTTGGGTGCAAGCTTAATTGCAATCATTGCATTAGTAGGCGGTCAGTTCCTTGTTGAACATATATTTGAATTACGTACAACGTTAAGTGTGATTATTAACTTTATTGGTGGTATTTACTTCATTTACTTATTATTAAAGGAAAGTAGGGCAGCAGGATGATTGAAATCAAGGGTTTAACGAAACGATTTGGTAAAAAGCCTGTTGTAGAGGATGTGTCTGTCACAATTGAGCCAGGTACGATTACATCGTTTATCGGACCGAATGGAGCAGGTAAATCTACACTTCTTTCTATGGTGAGCCGATTATTAGAAGCAGATACTGGGGAAGTATTACTAGATCAAGGGAATGTGAAAAAGTGGAAATCATCTGAATTTGCGAAGCGCGTTTCCATTTTGAAGCAATCAAACTACCTAAATGTACGATTAACAGTACGTGAGCTTATTGCATTTGGCCGATATCCTTATTCGAAGGGACGTCTGACAGCAGAGGATGAAAAATTCGTTGATCAAGCGCTAGTATATATGAACTTAACAGAGATGCAAGATAAATTGTTAGATGAATTGTCTGGCGGTCAAAAACAGCGTGCGTTTATTGCGATGGTTATTGCCCAGGATACGGATTATGTATTACTTGATGAGCCTTTAAATAATTTAGACATGAAGCATTCTGTTCAAATTATGAAGATTTTACGTAAGCTTGTAGATGAACTTGGTAAAACAGTTATCATTGTATTACATGATATTAACTTCGCTTCCGTGTATTCAGATCGTATTGTCGCTTTGAAGGACGGTAAGCTAGTCAAAAACGGGCCAACAAATGAGATTATTAATTCAGATGCATTGCGTGAAATTTACGATATGGATATTCCAATTCAAGAACAAAATGGATGCCGCATTTGTGTTTACTTTAATTCACATGCTTAAACCAATTATATAATTACAAAGAGCATGCCTAGAGGAAGGTTATTAGTTTAATGTTTTCTCTAGGTGTTTTTTTGGAAAAATACCATGAGTCAAAAAGGTTAATAAAATATTATATTAATCATTATAAAAAATTTCCAAAAAAGTTTATAGAATGGTATTGACGAGAGTGTGTAAAGAACCTATAATGAGAATTGTTATCAGTGATAATGATAATCATTAATAATAAGAGAGTGTTAATACATAAAAGGGGAGAACGAACATGAAAAAATGGAAGTTTGCAAGTGCACTTTTAGCTTTGTCTCTAATGCTTACAGCTTGCGGCAATAAAGAAGAAGCTTCAAAAGAAGAGACGAAGGATACTGCTCAAGCTGAAGATCAAGCGAAAGAAAATAATTCCGCAGCGGAGGATCAAGCTGCTGCTTATCCAATGACAATTTCTCCAACAGTTACTTCAACTGAGGGAAGAGACAGCAGTGAGAAATTTACTTTTGATGATGTTACATTCGAAGAAATGCCCAAAAAAATCGCAGTGTTTGATTATGGTTTCTTAGATACATTAGACGCTCTTGGTGTTGAAGGAATTACTGGGGTTCCTAAAGATACTAGCTTGCCATCTTACCTTAAAGATTACTCTTCTGATAAGTTTGTAAATATTGGTACATTAAAGGAGCCATTACTTGAAGATATCGCTGAAATGGATCCTGATGTAATCTTTATTTCTGGCCGTCAATCTGCATTTTATGAAGAATTAAAAGAAATCGCTCCTGTAGTATTTGTTGGTACGTCTCAAGATGATTACTGGAACACATTCGAAGCTTCTGTAGATATAGCAGCTAAAATGTTTGGCAAAGAAGCAGAAGCTAAGGAGCAATTAGCTAAAATCGATTCAGCATTAGAAGAAGTCAAAGCAGTAGCTGGTAACTATGAAACTTCTTTAGTTACGATGTACAATGAAGGGAAATTATCTGGTTTCTCAACAAACTCTCGTTACGGATATATCTTTGATAACTATGGCTTTAAACCAGTAACAGAAGATATCGAATCTTCTTCTCACGGTTCTAACTTTGGATTTGAAGCAATTTTGGAATTTAATCCACAAGTATTATTCGTTATTGACCGTACTGCAGCCATAGGTGAAAAATCAAACATCGAAACAGATATGGAAAATGAAATCATTAAGAAAACAGATGCATACAAAAATAATCGTATCGTATATTTAGATGGTCCACTTTGGTACTTAAGTGGAGGCGGAATAGAGTCTGAGCTTGCGAAAATTAATGAGGTTATAGCAGAATTAAAATAGGCAATAAGAAGACCTGACTTGTATGGAGTCAGGTCTTTTTTATTTTGAGATAAGAAAGTTAACTTTGAAGGTAGAGTATTGTTTAGTGTAAGCGTCCTATCGCCTATATCTCCTCCCTACGATAAGTCAACATCGGTTCGCTACTACAAACCGTGTTTCCTTTATCTCAGTCTTTAAGGGGCGAGGCGACTGTACAGCCCCAATAAGCATAAGATGAACTGAAGCGTGGCGCAGTTTGACACAGAGCAGTACAAGCTTATGACCTCGAGGGGCTAGGAGCCGCAGCTGGATTGGGAAGCCCTTCTGCGTTTGTACGGCGATAACCACGCTTGCACTTTTCTAATTTAATATAGACGCTTGGAATAGCTTTCTTCTAGCGCTGCTTTTATCGTTTCGCTGTTGATATCAGGCATATTGATATGATCAGCAAGGATTTTCGGCGGATAGGGAAGGGCGGACTTTTGCAGCCAAGAATCTGGCTGCCAAAGTTTTGAACGTTTAAATGCTTTAGCACAATGAATGTAGCATTCTTCTACTTGCACAGCGATGCCAAGCATGGGAGTTTTGCCATGAGAATTCATTTCTTCAAGGATATCGGTATCTCTTATAATCTTTGCAGTCCCATTGATTCTTAATGTTTCTTCTAATCCTGGAATAACAAAAAGGATGCCAATATATGGATTAGATAAGATGTTTCTTAATGAATCCATTCGTTTATTTCCTGGCCTTTCTGGAATGATGAAGGTGTGATCATCGATGATATGTACAAAACCAGCATCATCTCCACGAGGTGACGTATCGCAATGTCCTGAAGAATCTGATGTAGAAATGAACATGATAGGAGCCTTAGAAATAAATTCCTTACAATGAACATCTAAATGGTAAATTGTTTTATTTGCGACTGTCTTACTAGGGGTCCCTAATAATGAGCGAAGTTCATCCTCAGAAGTAACAGTATGTTTAAAATGCATAAGTTATTTCTCCTTTCATATTAATTTAATAATCTATATTCTTTGATTCTAACAATATGATTTCTAGGATGCTAATTCCTTTCTACCTTAACATAAGAAAAAGTCAGTGACAAAATTCACTGACTTTTTCTGCTATTTCTATTATTCTCCTAAGTAGGCACTTAGCATCCAGATATGTGTATCAAGCTTGACAAGCAGGCCAACTGCCAGGTCGTTAATGACATCATTTTCATATTGTTCGGCAAGCTCGGCAAGTTCCTTTAATTCGGATTTAAGTTGTTTATAGTCATCGATAAGGCTTGAAACCATTTCGTTTGCATTTGTTTCACCCTTTGTTTCTTCGATGGTTGCAATGTTAATGTATTCCTTCATAGTGGCTGCGGGCTCACCGCCGATTGCTAAGAGACGTTCAGCTACTTCATCCACAACACTTGCAGATTCGTTGTATAATTCCTCAAATTTCTCATGTAATGTAAAGAATAGCGGTCCTTTTACAAACCAGTGGTAGCGATGCAGCTTAGTATAAAGGACACTCCAGTTAGCAACTTGTACATTTAATGCTGAATATAATTTTTCCATTCTTCATTCCCCCTCTTTTATTATAATTACATTATAACAGATATAAAATTAAAATCAATACTAAGTTATAATTATTATAAATAAGCGTTAGCGATAACTAAATATTTTGCCTCTCAATTAATATTAAAGGCATGTATGAGAAAAATAACTTACAATAGGAAGAAAATGCACCAAGTTAGGAGTTCTTTATGGAATTAATTTCATTTTTCTTATTAGGAGGATGCATCAGTGTATTAGCAGGCTTTTTTGGTGTAGGAGGAGGATTCATTTTAACACCGATGCTTATGTTATTGGGCTTTTCTCCTCTTGCAGCAATTTCGACAAGCTTATTGTTTACAATTGGTACTTCGCTTTCGAGCATAATCGCACATATTCGTATGAAAAGTATTCTTTGGAAAGAAGGGCTGATTTTAGGCACCAGTGGGATGGCAGCTACACAAATTGCCAAGCCGTTTGTCTTCTTTCTTGAAATGAAAGGATGGGATGAATTAGCCATTCCGATTTTTTACATTTTCCTTCTTGCCTATTTTGCATTAAAGATGCTAAAGCAAGGAAAAGGAAATCAAGCAAAAGGGAAGCTTCCTTCCACTTCACCTGCCATTGTTAAAATGGTCTTAATCGGTTTGTTTGCTGGTTTTATTTCCACAACACTTGGAGTTGGCGGAGGATTCATCATCGTGCCCCTTGCTATTACCTTTTTAGGGATAGCTCCTAAGGAAGCTGTTAGCTCGAGTATGTTTGCTGTGCTGTTAATTGTTGTGTGGGGGTTTCTGTCTTACGCTTTTACAATTTCTATTGATTATAGAATTGGATTTGTATTAGTAGCAGGTGGGTTAATTGGTTCACAAATTGGTGTAAGACTTATTAAATATTATGAAAACAGAGAAATTAGCCTATTGCTTGGTGCGTTATATTTAGCAACATTGGTAAGTGTGGTAATGAAACTAGTGGAATTAAGCTATATTGGCCTTATTCTTTTAGCGGTTTTTGCTGTAATCTTCTTTATAAGATCGATTATAAAAGTAAGAATGAAAAAAAGGTTATGGGCAGCAAATAAATAAAAAATCCAAAAGGAGAAGGGGGGTCCCTTCTCCTTTTGGATTAACTGGTTTTTTTCGCAACATAGTTTGCATCGGATTCAAACATATAGTATTTTTGGTGATACTTAATACTGAAGATTAGACCCATAGCAAACATATTGCCCATTAAGGAGCTGCCCCCATAGCTGATAAACGGCAAAGGAATTCCGGTTATTGGCAATACCTGTATAGTCATCCCGACATTTTGGAAAACATGGAAGGTAATCATACTTATGATACCAACACAAATATACGTACTGAAGGGATCCTTCGTATCAAGTGCTGTTTTGGTTAAGTGATAAATAAGCAGGAAGTATAAACTAATCACAATACTGCCGCCGATAAAGCCATATTCCTCGCCTATTACACTAAAGATAAAGTCTGTATGGCTATCAGGTATATAAACTTGTCTGTCGCCAAAGCCCTTTCCAGTAATAAGCCCGGATCCAATAGCAAGCAATGAATTATAGAGCTGCAGACCTGCCCCTTGTTTATGGCTTACTGGGTCAAGCCAGGAATAAATCCGAAAGAGTTGATATGTATCAACATATTTTTCAAGAATTTTAGGGGCATAGATAACCATATAAAGAATGATTCCAGCAAAAACTCCTCCTACTCCGAACATTGGAACGATAATCTTCCAAGTGATGCCAGACGCCATAATAATTCCGACTAAGATCGCAATGATGACAAGTGCCGTACCCAAATCATCAACTATAATCAATCCTAAAGGCACGATTGTAACGATTCCGAGTTTGAGGAGAAGGAGGAAATCCGTTTTTACCGTTTTCGTTGTAATTTTTTCATGGTGACTAACGACAACCTTGCTTAAAGCAATAATTAAAAAGACCTTAACAAATTCAGATGGCTGAATTTGCCCTAATGGAGTGACATACCAGAGAGATGCACCCTTTTTCTCAGGAACAATGCTATCTGGAAGTACAAATAGCCCGATAAGTAGTAAAATGCCAATCCCATAAAATACCCAAGAGAGCCGTTTAATTTGTTCGCTGTCAAAATACATGACAACAGCAACTATAAAAATACCTACAGCATAGTTTTTTATTTGTCCAAGTACAAAGTTTCCTTCATATTGTCCTGATGCTTGGCCGCTGTAAATAGCAACACAGCTAATAAGGAAAAATAAAAATAACAGCAGACATAGTGTCCAATCAAATCGTTCCGCAACTTTTTTTGGCTTATTCATTTACCATGCACCTATTTCCGTTCAATTCCTTTGCTCTCAGATAGGAAAATACAAACATTAGAGTGGGAGAATTGTCTAGCGTAAGTAGCCTATCGCCTATCAAACTACAGGTCCCCTTCCTAAGATAAGTCAAGCACGAATGCGCTATCGCTCTTCGTGTTTCCTATATCATATCGGGCGACCCTTCTGTGTTTGTACGGCGATGATCAAGCCACTTCTGCTTTTCTATCATCGTAACAAAGAAAAAAAAGCCTTTCAATGTATTTCGTTTTCCTTTTTAGTAAATTTAATCACATTATATAAGACGTAATAAGAAGAGAGATGGTTTCCTAAACTTTTCACATCAAGTGATTAATAAACATCGTAGCAATTCCAAAATAGGTGACAAGTGAGAAAATATCATTCAATGTTGTAATGAGTGGTCCAGATGCCACGGCAGGATCAATCTTCAACCGATATAGAATGATTGGTATAATTGTCCCCGCAAGTGTTCCGATGATTAATGTCAGAAACAGGGAGCTGCCAACAACTAGACCTAATACAGCATTTCCTTGCCAGAAGAAAGCAATAAGTGAAATTAAGATTCCACAAATCGTACCAATTATTAAGCTAACACCAAATTCTCTCATGATAAGCTTAAAAATGACCTTTTTATCAATATCATTTGATACAAGTCCTCTAACAACAACAGCGAGTGATTGTGTTCCGGTGTTCCCAGTCATTCCTGAAATCATTGGCATGAAAAACGTGAGTGCGACTACTTTTTGAACAACATCCTTATATCCATCGATAATACTTCCCGATATTAATCCGATGAACAATAGTAAAATCAGCCAGGGGAGCCTTCGATAAGCAGCTACAAAAGCCTTTGTTTCAAAATCAATCGATTTTCCCGATGCTGAAAGTTTTTCAATATCTTCGTTTGCTTCTTGAATAACGACGTCAATAATATCATCAACTGTCGCAATTCCCATCAGGACATGATCGTCGTTTACGACAGGAATAGCCAGAAAGTCATATTTTTCAACTAGTCTAGCTACCTCCTCCTGATCGGTTGTGACTGTTACTGATATCACACGTTCATACATTACATTTCGAATGGGTTCATCTGGTTCTGCGATAAGGAGATCCCGATAAGAAACAACCCCAACAAGCTTCCTGTCTTGGTCAATCACGTATAAATAATTGATTGTTTCAGCAAATTCGGCAAAGGACTTCAGTTTTCCAACAGCTTCGATTACCGAATAGTAATCCCTTATCCATACGAAGCGGTTTGTCATTAAACGCCCCGCTGTTTCAGGGGGATACTTCATAATATCCTGAACAATGTCAGATTCACTTTTCTTCATGCCGGAAAGAAGAGAAGCGATTTTTTCTGGTGATAAATCGTCTAAGAGAACAGCTAAGTCATCGTTGTCCATTAAATCAAGGACTTTCCCTGTTTTTTCAATCCCCAGTTTATTTAATACTTCAAGCTGCCGATCTTTATTCAGCTCTTCGAGTAAATCAGCAATTAAATCTATATTCATAAATAGTAAAAAGCGAGTTTTATGCTTTTCCGGCAGGTTTTCGTAAATATGTGCGATATCATATGGCTGCAGTTCATCGAGAATTAATTCAAAATCCTTTTTTTTATTCTCTTTTAATGTTTTTATAATGTGAAGAGTAATCTGATTTTCTGTCATGCTGTGTATCAAACTTCTCACACTCCTTCCGCCGGACCTTTATCTATATTATAATGCCACGCTTATTATAAAAAATTTTGCCGCAGAATAAAATGTGTTATGGTTAATATAAATAAAAATATTCATTATTAGATTAATAATAAGCTATACTTTGATATGATCATTATGATTAGTTACTTAACTGTACGGAGGTTTCACCATTGAAAAAGAGGAATCAAGGGGTTCGTGATATTATTTATATTCATATAAATGAACGTGAACACTATACAATTACCTATGGTATTGAGTTTGCCCAGTTTGCCCATTCGCTGTTCTCCACACTAAATAATCTCCTATTACTGAAGCATCGCTATGATGATGGAGATTTTAATATGCATACATTGCATGAGTTTGTACCAAAAGAAAAATTGAAAAAGCTTATGGAAGACGATGTTTATGGCTATGGCGACTTTTGCTGGATTGATTTTGAGGAGGAAGAGGCATTAAATGAACTGCCGAGTCAGGCAATAGCTGAGCTCCTTTACCTTGGTCATTTAAAAGAACATCTAAAGCTGCCTTTTTATAATCATCTGAGCAATCACTATGTTTATTTGGCACATGATGATGGTTGGTACAATAAGACATATTACAGAGATTTCAGCAATTTTTATTCCTTATTAGGTGAAGTCATTCCAGAAAAAATGGGGCAGACTAAGGTTGAAAAGTCATTGCTTGGGTTAAAGAAGAAAAGGTCGTATCCGCCGATTTCAAGCGATATACTCAGACTATTGAAACCACTGATGAGAGAGGGTGCTCTTTTATCCATTAAAGATATCGAACAAAATCGTACAAGAATAGAAATACCGATATGGACCATTGGTGACTTTTCAAATATGGACGATATGTACGAAGAATATGAGAATATTGTAAAAGAACCTTGTGAAGCCAAGCTTGTTTTTGATAAAAAATCACGGGAATGGAAAATTTACGGCCGATAAGAAAGGCAGCCGGCCTTTTTATAAACCGTATGGACCGATAAAACCTTCTATATTCGCCGTTCTCTCGAATATATTGGACAAAAAATATATTATATTCGCCGTTCTTTCGAATATATTGGACAAAACACATTTTTATTGGACAAAATCATAAATTTATCGCAAATACTAAAAAGTATCGTGTATAATCGGAATTAGCGGAAAATTATATATAAATTTAAAGATAGGTGTCTTTCAATGAATTGAAGACTTAAAAGGGAAGTTGGTGTAATTCCAACGCGGTCCCGCCACTGTAAATGGGAGCTACTGCAATTGCCACTGTACGAGCATGTATGGGAAGGCGCAGAAAAGCAATGACCATGAGCCAGGAGACCTGCCTGATCTTTTACACCACGCCCTACGAGGATAGGAGGTGTTTGACTGGACTCATACCTCTTTTGAAGATATGCCTTTTCAAACATCTCCATATCAATTGTGGAGATGTTTTTTAGTTTTAGGAGGAAAGAGAAAATGAAGAAGCTTTATTCACTATTATTTGCACTCTTGCTGGCAGTTGGTTTGTTAGCTGGGTGTGGAGAAAGTTTAGACAATCAAAAGGTAAATGAAAATCCCTCAGGTGAGGAGTCACAAGCAACAAAAGAAGAATCAGCATTTCCAGTTACGATCAAGGATGCGCTTGATAATGAGGTTGTCATAGAAGAAAAGCCGGAAAGAATTGTTTCCTTGATTCCAAGTAATACGGAGATTACGTTTGGATTAGGATTAGGAGAACAAGTTGTTGGGGTGAATGATTACGATAACTACCCTGAGGAAGTAAATGAAATTGAAAAGATTGGCAGCATGGAATTTAATGTAGAGAAAATTATTTCTCTAAAACCGAATCTTGTCCTCGCGCATGCTTCAAGTGCACACAATTCGGTTGAGGGTCTCCAGCAGCTTAGAGATGCTGGGATTACGGTACTAGTTGTGAATGATGCGATGAACTTCGATGAAGTGTATCAATCAATTGAAATGATCGGGAAAGCAAATGGCGTAGAAGATAAGGCAGAAGCAATTGTTGCCGAGATGAAGGGTAACCTTGAAGATATTAAGGCAAAAGCACAGGAAATTAAAGCAGAGGATCAGAAAACTGTATTTGTTGAAGTATCACCTGCTCCACAAATTTATACACCTGGGAAAAATACGTTCATGGATGAAATGCTGCAAATCATCAATGCAAAGAATATTGTAACAGAAGATGACTGGCTGCAAATGGATCCAGAAGCCATTATTGAAAGAAATCCGGATGTAATCATCACAACTCACGGATATTATACAGAAGACCCGGTTGGAAATGTAACTAGCAGAGATGGCTGGCAGGATATCACTGCTGTTAAGAATAAGCAAGTGGTGAATGTAGACAATGATAGGGTTACCCGCACAGGCCCAAGGCTTGTTGAAGGAGTAGAGGAACTTGCAAAAGCTATTTACCCTGAAGTATTTAAATAATAAATTTGCTGCCTATTTAATTGCAGCAGCTTTTCTATTCATTGCGATGCTTCTTGGGATATCAATAGGAACGGTTTCCGTTCCGGTGATGGACATTATTAAAATTGTCGGTGCAGAAATTTTTCGTATGTCACCAAATGAAAATATGGATCCGATGTATACGAATATTGTCTTAAATATTCGGCTGCCAAGGGTTATTTTAGCAGGGTTAGTTGGGGCGTCTCTCGCAATTGCGGGAGCCGCCTTTCAAGGTTTATTAAGGAACCCTCTTGCAGATCCTTATACATTAGGTGTTTCCTCTGGAGCATCAGTTGGTGCGGTATTGACATTATTCTTTAGTATCTCCATTCCTGTTGCAGGCATGTTTACTTTGCCGTTATTCAGTATTCTCTTCGCATTTATTACTATTTTTCTGGTATTAATTTTTGCACGGCAAATTGACCGTTCGATGAAAGTGGAAACAATCATTCTAACCGGTATTATATTTAGTTCCTTTTTAGGATCGCTTATTTCACTTATGATTGCGCTTACGGGTGAGGAATTAAGACAAATTATCAGCTGGCTGCTAGGCAGTGTTTCAATGAGAGGCTGGACATATATTAAAATTATCTTTCCTTTCTTTATCATTGGTTCGATTCTTTTGCTCATAAACAGCAGGGAATTGAATGCGATGTCATTTGGGGAAGAGAGAGCTCAGCATATCGGGGTAAATGTCCAAAAAAGAAAAATGATTATATTAATTGCGGGTTCTATATTAACAGGTGCTGCTGTAGCCGTTTCAGGAACAATTGGGTTTGTTGGGCTTGTTATTCCGCATTTAACAAGACTGTTATGGGGACCCGACCATAGGCATTTATTGCCGCTCTCCATTCTAACAGGGGGAGGGTTTCTCATTTTGGCTGATCTTGTGGCCCGTACGATCATTTCTCCTGCTGAACTGCCAATTGGGGTAATTACAGCACTAATTGGCGCACCTGTATTTGGGCTTATATTAATGAATAGAAGAAAGGAAAGAAGAGGGTAGATGATGCTAAGTGTACAGCAATTAACAGGCGGATATTCAAGTGATTCAGTCTTGAAAAATGTCTCCTTTGAATTGGAACGGGGAGAATTGTTTGGAATCCTAGGACCTAATGGAAGCGGGAAAACAACTTTGCTTAAAATGCTAAGCGGGATACTGCCTTTTTCCAAAGGAACAATTTCTTTAAAAGGAATCCCGATTAAGGCGTATACGGCCAAGGAATTAGCAAAGGTCATAGCTGTTCTTCCTCAGCATACATCTCAAAGCTTTTCTTATACTGTCAAGGAAACGGTTTCGCTTGGCAGGTATGCACATCAAAAGGGCTGGTTTCAAACATGGTCCCCAGATGATGAAAGAATCGTGAGGCAGGTAATGGAACAAACGGGCATCGCTCATTTTGAAGAGCATCCTATTCATGAGTTATCAGGCGGGGAAAGGCAGCGGGTTTTTCTTGCTCAGGCACTCGCGCAGGAACCAGAAATTTTACTGCTTGATGAACCAACGAATCACCTAGATCTTTCCTTTCAGAAAGAATTGCTTGATTTACTGAAGGAATGGACGAAGGTAAAAGGACTAACCGTCATTTCCATCTTCCATGACTTAAATTTAGCAGGATTGTATTGTGATCGGCTGCTGCTATTAGAAGAAGGCGAAATTAATATTAACCATATTCCAAATGAAGTTCTCCGTGAGGAACGAATAAGGAAGGTCTATCAAACAAAAATTCAGAAACAGCCGCATCCAAAAGTACCTGCACCGCAAATGGTCCTGCTCCCAAAAGAACTATCCGAGGAAAAAGATGACTTTACAATTGATGAATTATTATTAGAAGTATCAGAGGAATATATTGCACTTAAGAGTCCGATTCCGCTTCGAACGATGTCTTCTGGAGTTGCGGGATCCGGAACGGGCTGGCATCAACTATTTGTAAATAGGCATGTAAATAAGGATTATGATTGCAGTGACCATCGAAAAGAAATGGCAGAGTATTTAATATCTCAAAACTTTGAGCCTGGAGAAACAGTTGGAATGATGACAGCCGTTTACCCCGAGGATGTTTGCTATCAACGCTATCAATCGGAAAGCTTATCTGTCTTTATTGTTGTGACTGCAGGAGTTGGGAATGCTGTTGATGCAGCACGAAGTGAGGAGCATTCCTTTCAAATGACACCAGGAACAATTAATACATGGGTGTTTGTTAATGGGGAATTAACAGAAGAATCCTTCATCCAAAGTATTATGACTGCTACTGAGGCAAAGGCAAAAGCGATGCATGATTTAGAGGTTATGGATGCTGTAACAGGAACAATTGCTACAGGAACCTCAACGGATAGCATATTAATTGCAGCTACTCAAAATGGGCAGAGACAGGATTATGCAGGAACGATTACACCGCTAGGAAAATTGATTGGAAAAGGCGTCTATGAATGTACAATGAAAGCTATCCAAAAGTCTAGAAAAAGGAAAAAGAAATGATCACTTATCATTTATTTGCTATCACATTAGCCTGTTTACTAGATCGAATAATTGGGGATCCAGTGAATTGGCCGCATCCGGTTCGCTGGATCGGTTCTTTGATTTATAAACTCGAAAAAAGCTGGAATAAGGGAACATCACGAAGAAGGAAAGGAATCAGCATGCTGCTGATAGTTCTGCTTGTTGTTGGCGGAGTCTCCCTTCTAATCGTTTGTTTTTGTTATTTGGTTCATCCGCTTGCTGGAATCGTGGCAGAAGGAATTTTAATCTCTGCTGCTATCGCACAGAAAAGCTTGAAAGAGGCTGCTCTTTCCGTCTATGCTCCTCTAAAAAAAGGAGATATGGAAGAGGCAAGACTCAAGCTGTCATATATTGTCGGAAGAGATACAGAAACTCTAGATGAGCCTGAAATCGTAAGGGGAGCAATTGAAACTGTCGCTGAGAATACAAGTGACGGGATTACAGCACCATTATTCTGGGCATTGATTGGCGGGGCACCTTTTGCATTAATGTACCGGGCAATTAATACATGTGACTCCATCGTTGGCTATCGAAATGAAAAGTACCAAGAATTTGGCTGGGCTTCGGCGCGCTTAGATGATACAGTGAATTGGATTCCGAGCAGAATCACTTCCATCTGTATGCTTGCCAGCAATCAACCTGAACATATGAATGTCAGAGAGGCATGGAAAATTGTCTGGCGTGATGCGAAAAGGCATCCAAGTCCGAATAGCGGCTGGGGAGAAGCAGCTGTTGCGGCAATCCTTGGCATTCAGTTAGGAGGCATTAATTATTATAAAGGGATTGTCTCTAACCGGGCAAAGATGGGTGACCCTCTTGTTCGTTTAGAAAAGAATCATATTCTTAAAGCGAATACAATTGTTGCACGCACGGTTCCTATTTTTCTAATACTTTTATGGGTAGGAGGGATGCTTATTGAAATGGCCTGCACATGGGGCTAACCCGCAATATTTATTTGAAGCATTACAAATATCGATGCCTGACCAAAAGATAGATTTCAGTGCAAATATTAATCCTCTTGGACCGCCGGGGATTTTGAAAGAAAACTGGCATCAGCTTTTTGATGTTATTAGTGAATATCCTGATCCTAAAGGAAATCAATTAAAGAAAAAGCTTGCTAGAAATGAAGGAATCGATGAATGCCAGTTGCTGATCGGTAATGGAGGCGCGGAAATCATCTCACTAATCGGAAGAATGCTGGCTGGGAAAAGAGTCGTGATCGTTCAGCCTGCTTTTTCGGAATATGAGGAAGCATGCCGAATCAATGGCTGTTCTATTGACTATTACCAATTGGAACCTGATAGCTGGGAGTGGCAGGAAGGAATAACTGCTAAATTGAAAAAGGCGGATGCTTTATTTTTCTGCAATCCGAGCAATCCAACGGGTGTTTTTTATCCGAGAACGCTGGTGCTTGATTTAATTAAAGCTTGTGAGAAAAATGACTGTCTTATGATTGTAGATGAAGCTTTTTATGATTTTCTTATTGACTATGAATCCATCGTTCCTTACATAGGTCCCTACCCTAACCTGCTTATTATTCGATCAATGACAAAAATGTTTGCGATTCCCGGATTACGACTTGGCTATTTAATAGCAGCTCCGCCAGTGATTGAGAAGCTGTCGGATCTTCAGCCTCAATGGAGCATAAATGCGCTGGCGCTAAAGGCTGGTGAATGGTGTCTTGAAAGTGAATCGCATATGAGTAAAACGAGAGGTATGATCAAACAAGAGCGTAAGCGTCTTTTCGCATTTTATAAAGAAAATGGGTTTCTATTTTCTCCTTCCCAAATTAATTTTTACTTGCTTAAGGATCCTGCATTAAAGGATCAGCTGCCGCTGTTTCAATTTTTAATTGAGAGAGGCATCATTCCAAGGCACACAATGAACTTTCCAGGTCTTAGAGGCGAGTGGCTAAGGTTTGCGATTAAGGGTTCTGAAGACAATAGCCGATTGATGGGGGCGATTGAAGAATGGCGAAGCAGTCATCTTTAATCTTCATAAGCGGTGGCGTTCGGAGCGGAAAAAGCAGATTTGCGGAGCGGCTTGCTGCCAATATCGTAAATCAAACTGCGGGAAGTCTCCATTATATTGCTGCAGGGCAATCGAGTGATCCTGAGATGGAGAGAAGAATTGCCCGTCATCAAGAGGATCGGTCTAAGAGCGGTTTAAATTGGAAGACATGGGAGCGGTCAAGGGATCTAAATGGGCTTTCTAGCGTTTTTACTTCTAATGATGTTGTCCTCCTTGATTGTTTAACAACATTGCTGAATAATGAATTTTTTACTAACGAAGATCAATGGAAGGGAGCTCTCTTTCAAGATCAAATCTTGTGTTCAATTATCGAAGGAGTAGAGCATATTAGGAAGAGCTGCAGAGTGCTAATTGTTGTAAGTAATGAAGTTCTTAATGAAAAGATCAGTAATAATGAGCTTGTTTTTACATATGGAAGAATGCTTGGCAGGCTCCACCAGCGAATAGTAGCAAGTGCGAACGAGGCATATCTTGTGGAGGCAGGAATTCCGATACGAATGAAAGGAGCAGAGGGACATGAAAGGAGTCATGATTCAAGGGACGGCATCAGATGTTGGGAAGAGCCTGATTGCGACAGCGGTTTGCAGGGCCTTTGCCAATGAAGGAATTCGGGTGGCACCGTTCAAGTCACAAAATATGTCCAATAACTCCTATGTAACCATTGATGGGAAGGAAATTGGGCGAGCACAAGGGATTCAAGCCGAGGCGGCAAAAATAAAAGCGACCGTATGGATGAATCCTATTTTGTTAAAGCCAAGATCTGATCAGCAATCTGAGGTTGTACTATTCGGCAAAGCAGCTGAAACATTTTCTGGAAGAGGATATCGAGATTTATTCTATGAAAAAGGACTGAAGGCGATTCAAACCGCCATCCACCACTTAAGTCAGCAATTTGATGTTGTTGTTATGGAAGGTGCAGGGAGCCCAGTAGAGATTAATTTAAAAGAAAAAGAGCTTGTGAATATGAAGGTCGCACAGATGGCTGATATTCCGGTGATTTTGGTTGCAGATATTGATAGGGGAGGCGTCTTTGCCAGTATTGTTGGTACGCTGGCTCTCTTAACGGAAGAGGAAAGAACAAGAGTTAAAGGCATTGTCATTAATAAGTTTCGCGGTGACCTTTCGCTGTTCAAGGATGGAGTGCAGTGGCTTGAGGAAAAAACAGGAATCCCCGTACTTGGAGTAGTCCCTCATATCGACAATCATATGATTGATGGAGAAGATTCTCTATCGATGCCTGCTTCTTCAGGAAAGATGGAGAGAGGTCTTCTTGATATTGTAATCCTTAAGCCGCCATATATATCCAACTATAGTGATATTGAGCCTTTTTACTGTGAAGATGATGTTTCAATCCGCTGGGTAAGCCGTCTTGACGAAATAGGTCATCCAGATGCGGTTATACTGCCAGGGACAAAAAGCACCATTCGGGATTTGCAATTTTTTAAGAACGCTGGATTTAATGATTGGCTGAACACATTTGGTAGCAGGGGAGGGCATATTGTTGGCATATGCGGCGGGTATCAAATGCTTGGAAAGTTACTAATAGATGATAAGGGCTCTGATACCGGAGTTGCTGGTTTAAAGGAAATAGGTTTAGGCCTAATCCCAGCAACAACTACTTTTTTAAAAGAGAAGGTTACAGTGAGAGCAGAGGGAACCTTGCATCCGAGAACAGGCATTCAGCAGCAGATTTCAGGATACGAAATTCACTTAGGTAAAACAAAACTGGATGAAGAGGAAGAAAATCGTTTTCTCCTATTAAATAATGGCACTGAAGAAGGATATTACGGGAAAGATGGCAAAATCATCGGTACGTACTTGCATCACCTTTTTCATAATGATGAGTGGAGAAATAAATGGCTGAATGGACTAAGGCAAGCTAAGGGGCTTCCATTGAAGGGAACCGTTCATATTAGTGAGCTGAAGGATCAAAAGTATGATGAACTGGCCGCCCACTTAGTGGAACATCTTAATTGGGAAAAGCTGAAGGAGATTATTTTTAGCTGGAGAACTAAAAATGAAATGGATTAAAGGATTATTAATTAATTTTCAGTTTTTCACCTCCATTCCTGTTCCAATCGAGCTGCCCATGGATAAGGATCATCTTGAAAAAGCGATTAAGACCTTTCCGCTGCTAGGTTTGATACAAGGCGGAATTTATGCATTTTTGTTTTTCGCGATTATTCATTGGACGCCGTTTTCTGTTTTAACTGCAGCTATGGTGCTTTGGCTTGCAGGAATCATTACCACCGGAGGAATTCATCTTGATGGCTGGATGGATACGAGCGATGCTTTTTTTTCATATAGAGATCGGGAGAAAAGGCTAGAAATTATGAAGGACCCGCGAACAGGCGCATTTGGTGTCCTTTCTGTCATTGTTTTGCTCGCCGCCAAGTTTTTCTTTATGAATGAAATTGCGCAGCAGGCTCTTCCTGCAACGTATCTTTTCATTGTAACAATCCCTTTTTTTAGCAAAATGGTGATGGGTGTTTTACTTTTAAAGGTAAAAGCAGCTAAAAAAGAAGGGTTAGGTACATTGTTTAAAAATGCATCGAATAAAAGAACACTTGTCATTTATCCGATTTATATCATTCTTCTTGCTGCAGCAGGCATAGTATTCAATCAACTTTTATTCGGAATGATTGTTTTCATGATTGTATCGACACTGTTCCTGTTCATTCTTTCTAAGAAAATTATCAGCTGGTTTGGCGGCATGACAGGGGATGTGCTTGGTGCGAGTGTAGAAGGGATGGAGCTTGTGCTATGGATGACACTGTGGCTATTGCATTATTTCGCCATGGGCTGACGGAAGCAAATAAACGTCATGCCTATCTTGGATGGACAGATTCACCGCTTTGCCTAATAGAAAAAGAGAAACTGGTTTGCCGGGCAGAAAACTATGAGCTTATGTTTTCTAGTGATTTGAACAGATGTCTTAAAACAGCAGAGATCCTTTTCCCAACCTGTTACCCCGTTCAATTAGCCGAACTGAGAGAGATGAATTTTGGAGAATGGGAAGGGAAGACCTATGATGATTTAAAGGATGATTCCTATTATCAGAAGTGGCTTGATGCTCCGTTTACAATTAAACCGCCTAAAGGAGAGTCCTTTGCAGAATTTTCTCAGAGAGTGGAAAGTGGCTGGGAAAAGGCAGTTAAAAGAATAATGGAAGAGAATATTCATAGAGCTGCTGTTATCACACATGGAGGGGTTATTCGCTATTATTTAACAAAGAATGCTTCTTATGTGAAGGACTTTTGGGAGTGGAATATTCCACATGGGAAAGGATACGAACTGATTTGGACACGGGATGGATTAAGGAGGGGTGAGCGATGCATTTTGTTACAGGAGGTGCCTTTAATGGCAAGTCCAAATGGGTGAAGGAACAATACGAACTGAATGCTGCTCCTCATTTATGGTTTTCAGCCTATCAAGGCAAGCCTGTTCCTGAGAATAAGGAAAACTGGCTGGAGTTTGTGATCCTTGAAGGGCTTGAAAAATGGATTCAGGAATGGAATGGTCAACTACCGATTCATGAGATAAGGGAAAAATGGCGAATGCTATTGAAAAGTTGGATTCAATGGGAGAAAGAAGCAGTGAATAGGAAATTAATTTTAATTGGTACGGATATATCAAAAGGAATTGTGCCTATGCTTGCCGAAGAACGTAAATGGCGGGATGTAACTGGCTGGGTCTATCAAGATATAGCAGAAACGGCAGAAAAGGTCGACTTAATCTGGTATGGGATCAGTCAAAAAATCAAATAAAAAGGGGATGGGATGAATGAAAATTTATACACGAACTGGGGATAAAGGAAAAACAAGCATTATTGGCGGACGAGTAGACAAAGATGATATTCGTGTAGAAGCGTATGGGACGGTTGATGAAGCAAATTGCTTTGTCGGGCAAGCGATGACACAATTAGATCCAGCGGTTTTTCAAGACGTTTTGGAAGACTTGGAGAAGATTCAGCATGAGCTTTTTGATTGCGGCGGGGATTTAGCGAATGTAACAAAAAAACGTGAGTTAAAGTTAACGATGGAAGCAGTGGAGCATTTAGAGAAAAGAATTGATGCTTTCACTGAAGAGGCTCCTAAGATAGAAAGGTTTATTTTGCCGGGCGGGACGCCTGCATCTGCATCCATTCATATTGCAAGAACGGTTACAAGGAGAGCGGAAAGATTAGTTGTTTCCTTGATGAAGGCAGACCCTGAAGTATCTGAAGTTTCCCTAAAATACATTAATCGCTTATCTGATTATTTTTTTGCTCTTGCAAGAGTCATTAACTTCCGTTTGAATACAAAAGATGTCGAGTACATCCGCAGTGCGAAGGTTTTTCGTGAGGGGAAGCGCAAGGAGGATAAATAATGAAATCAAGGAAATTGGCATTAATTAGCCTGCTTGTTGCATTGACTGCCATCGGGGCGGCGATAAAGATACCTGCCCCCCTCGGAAGTGTGGCATTAGATGCCTTCCCGGCTTTGCTTGCTGCTGCTCTTTTAGGAGGTTCATCTGGAGCGATTGTCGGCGGGATGGGGCATTTGCTGTCTGCACTTCTAGGCGGCATGCCACTTGGTCCGCTGCATTTTGTTGTGGCGATTGAAATGGCATTCTTAGCTTTCGTTTTTTCTCTCCTTTATCGGAACGGGAAAAGATGGCTGGCAGGAATTCTCTTTATTTTAGGAAATACATTTGCTGCGCCGCTGCCATTTTTATTTTTAATGGGAAAAGCATTTTATTTATCGATTGTCCCATCTCTTTTTATTGGCTCTGTTTTAAATACAATCATCGCTTTACTTATTATTCCACGGCTCTTTCCAGTTGTTGAATTAATGATTTCTAAGGAGCGGGCAAGCCAATGAGGGATGTTCTTTTTATCCCTTTTAATAATGAAGAATCAGTTGTTATTGCGAGTGATAATAGCGGAGCAATCGGTCTGAAAGCGGCAGATGCTGTAAAGGTCCCCTATGATATGGTTTCCTATTACTCTTTTCGAGTGGCAGTTATGGAATGTATGGCGGCGGGAGCTGAGCCATTTGCTGTTACATTGCAGAATTTTTGCGGGGAAGAGGCATGGCAGGCATTGATAGTTGGAGTTAGGAAGGGTCTTGCTGAACTTGAACGAGATGGAATTTCTATTACCGGAAGTACAGAGAGTAATTTTTCCTTGAACCAGTCAGCAATTGGGATTACAGTTCTCGGGAAAACGAGGGAGAATATGTGTGAGCCTATGTACTCGGAACAAACGAGGCTGGCTGTAATCGGTGTTCCATTAGTAGGAAATGAGTTAGTTGAAAGGGAAGAGGAAGCCGCTCCGTTGTCGCTGTTTAAGCAAATTTGTGCGCTGCCGGATGTTATTGCCATGCCAGTCGGATCGAAAGGCATCTTATTTGAATTGAATGGCTTATTTTCAAATAAAGTATTTGCCGCGCATGAGATTGATACGAACCTGGACCTTCTTAAATCATCTGGTCCTTCTACATGCTTTATCGTAGCTTATCCAGTAGAAAAAAAGGATGAAGTGATGGCTATTGCCGGTCGATATTTTTACGAGTTAAGGGGATAAAATGCTGCATTTATATATTATTAGACATGGTGAAACAGAATGGAATATAGAAAAAAGAATGCAAGGGCGCCTCGATTCGGATTTGACAGAGAAGGGCAAGAATGATGCGCTGTTATTGGGAGAGAGGCTGAAGGATACGGTTTTCGAGCGGATTATTTCTTCGCCTAGTCAGCGAACGGTGGATACAGCTATGCATGTTTGCGGGAAAAGGCATATTCCGATAGAAACTGATGAGAGATTAATGGAAATTGCCTTAGGTGCTTGGCAAGGAAAAACAGAGGATGAAATTAAGGCACTATTTCCTGCACAGCACGATTTATACTGGAATCATCCCTCTATGTATGAAAATCCAGAAGGTGAAAGTTTCATTGATGTAATGAATCGGGTTGCTAGCTTTTTAGAAGAGCTAATGGACACAAATCCGTCAGGAAATGTGCTTGTCGTTACACATGGGGTTGTGCTGAAAACACTCTACTTGCTCTGCCGAGATGCATCGATTGATCAGCTATGGGATCCGCCTTTTATACATGGAACAAGTCTTACGATTGTAAAGCTTCATAATAATGGAGAGAAAGAGCTCATACTGGAAGGATGTATGGCTCATTGCCGTTAGGCTCGCTCATAATTGAAGCGGGTCTTTTTTTATAAAAACTGTTGGTGACCGTAAGAGATAGGGAAAAAAGTTTCGGTCGTCAATAGCGTTGATTGGTTCCTAAAAAAGGAGGAAAAAGGGAGATAAGGTCGTCAATAGCGTTGATTGGTTCCCAAAAAAGGAGGAAAAAGGGAGTTAAGGTCGTCAATAGCGTTGATTGGTTCCCGAAAAAGGAGGAAAAGGGGAGTTAAGGTCGTTAATAGCGTTGATTGGTTCCCGAAAAAGGCAGGAAAAGAAAGTTTCGGTAGCCAATAGGGTTAATTAGCTACCGAAAAAGAAGGAAATGAGAAGGTATTGTAACCAATAGAGCAGGTTGGCGACTGTAAAAAGCAGAAAAGAGAAAAAACAGTCGCCAATGGAATGAATGTTGAAGCCTTCAAAAATGTAGAACAGTCTCGTATTTGAGAAAGACCATCGCTTATTGGTGTTGCTCTTCCCATTCCTCTCTTAATATCCCCATTCGAATAGAATCATAGTATTCCCCATTGTACAGCCGGCATTTTCTCAGCCGGGCTTCAAGCTTCATCCCGATTTTTTCAGCAGCGCGCATCATCCTTTTGTTGCCCGACCATGTCGTGATCCCAACCCTTACTAGTGGAAGCGATGCAAAGAGGTGCTCAATCCAGAGAGAGAGGGCATCTGTTCCATAGCCGCCATTCCAATACTGCGGATCATAGATAACAATTCCCGCTTCCAGCCAATTGGACTCGCGATGCTCCCAATAGTAGCTTACTGTTCCAATCAAATGCCCATGGGCTTCTATCGCCATTCTTGGTACCGGGTCATTGTCTGGAATCTTGATGAAATCCTTCTTAAAGTCTTCATATTCTTTAAATTCAAGAGGGAAATAGGGGGCATCCCACTTTTTCCATTCTGGATTTTCTGTTCCATAAATATAATCCCATAGCGGCTCTAGATCATCATCCAATATAGGACGTATTGTTACTTTTCTACCTGTAAGTATTTTTGCCATATTCCCACTCCTATCTGTATACCTATTGTATCAATATCTGTTTGAATGTTGTAAATATTTGCATTAAAATGGCGGAAAACTAGTTAGGTGAATACGAATGTACAATCTTTTAACAGATAATTAGCAACCGTTTAAGAGAACCGCCATGTTGGATGAATGAACATCAAACTAGTTAATCAAAAGTGTGGTTTTGTAAAATTTATATATTTTTGAAAATGTCTTAAAAACCCAACGCCAAACAAATGTTCTTGTGTTAAAATAGGTATTATCAGATAGATATAGGAGGTCTCCTTTATGCACTCTATAAAAAAGGTTAATTTGCAATTTTTTAAATCTGAATACTTAGAATCGTTAAGCCGATTTGAATTACCTGAAGAACAGGAACAATTTACTGCATTACCTATTCATTCTCTAGAAATGACTCATGAACGGCACCCGATTGTCATTTTAAACAATAATGATCCGGTTGGTTTTTTTGTACTTCATTCAAGTGATCGGGTAAAAGAGTATTCTGAGAATCCCAATGCCATGTTACTAACGGCATTTTCCATTAATCACTCTCACCAGGGAAAAGGATTTGCGAAAAAAGGAATGGAGCAAATAAAAGATTTTGTCAATCAGAAATTTGCAAAATGCGATGAAATTGTATTAGCGGTGAATAAAAGGAATATTGCTGCCCAGAAACTTTATGAGAAAGTCGGTTATAAAGATACAGGACGCCGGAAGATGGGGAAAAATGGGGAGCAATTCATACTAAGTTTTCCGGTTATGAGGTGATAGAGTGAATATAAAAGGCATTAATCACTTCTTATTTTCAGTATCCAATTTAGAGGAATCTATCAAATTTTATCAGAGTGTTTTTGATGCAAAGCTTTTAGTAAAAGGGACAAGCACGGCATATTTTGATTTGAATGGGATATGGCTTGCGCTAAATGAAGAAATAGATATTCCTCGAAATGAAATAAACCAATCCTATACACATATCGCTTTTTCAATAGAGGAAGGTGACTTTGAAAAAGTATATGAAAAATTAAAGCAATTACATGTACATATTCTTACAGGCCGCGAAAGAGATGTAAAAGATAAAAAGTCGATTTATTTTACCGATCCGGATGGGCATAAATTTGAATTCCATACAGGTACATTACAGGATCGATTGGCTTATTATCAACAGGAAAAAAAGCATATGGAGTTTTTTAATTAAAAATGGTCAGAACAAAGCATGAAATGACAGGAAGCAATGTATTGCGGTTGCTATTATTTCATTAGGGAGTGAGCGAAATGGGCTGGGTTGAATCATTACAGAAGGCTATTGACTATATGGAAGAATTCATATTAGAGGATATTACAATTGAAAGTATTGCGAAGCAGGCAAACACTTCTGAATTTCACTTTCAGCGAACCTTCGCGATACTAACAGATGTCTCTGTGGGTGAATATCTTCGACGACGACGATTGTCTTTAGCTGCACAAGAGTTATCCAATACGGATCATAAGATCATCGATCTAGCCTTTAAGTATGGCTATGATACTCCCGAGGCTTTTTCAAAGGCATTTCGCAGGCAGCACGGAATTACACCTAGCGAAGCGAGAAAGAACGATGGAAAGCTAAATTGCTATAACCGCCTGGTCATCCAGGTGAATTTGAAAGGAGCGGAACCGATGAGGTACAAAATTGTGGAAAGAGACAGTTTTCAAGTGGCAGGCATTAAAAGAGAGTTTTCATTAAAAAATGAGGAAAATCTAAAGGGAATCCCTAAAATGTGGGATGAAGTAAATGGGGATGGAACGG
Source organism: Cytobacillus massiliigabonensis (assembly GCF_900199725.1). GTDB lineage: Bacteria > Bacillota > Bacilli > Bacillales > Cytobacillaceae > Cytobacillus > Cytobacillus massiliigabonensis. Next base: position 457,139 of record NZ_LT904903.1, read on the forward strand.
TTGGCAAATTAGCAAAGTTAAATAATGGGGAAATTAAAGGGATTCTTGGGGTCTGCGTAGATAAGAGGTTAACGCAGTCCGAACAATCCATTGATTACTGGGTTGCTACAGAACATATAGGAGATGCAACAGAGGAATTTCTAACCTTAGAAATCCCAGCATCAAAATGGGGGGTATTTGAGGTGCATGGACCTATGCCAGGTGCAATGCCAAAAGTATGGAAGCAAATTTTCTCAGAGTGGTTCCCTTCCAATCAATATGAGCATGCGGGAACGCCTGAATTGGAAGTTTACTCAGATGAAGATCCTTCAAGCCCAGATCTATATTCTGAGATTTGGATCCCTTTAAAATAATCACCACTCAAGGATTATAAAAAGGCTGCCTGTTTTCAGTGCAGTCTTTTTTTTATGTCATGAAAAAGGTTTTTGTGTGGTCCGAAGAGAACTATGATAGAAATCAATTTTAATCGGAGGGTTTAGATGAATGGGAAAAATTTTAAGAGTAGGAACCACCTATATTCCAGTCCGAAATATTGAGAGATCATCGAGCTGGTATATCAGTAAATTAGGGGCGGAGCTTAGCTATAAAGATGACGATAAGGCCATTCTTAATTTTGCGAATCAAAGTTTTTTTCTGGTGCGAGCAAAAGATAAGGAAACGGCTAATTTCTATGATTATCATGGCCAGAAACGTTTTTCACTTACGTTCGAGGTCAACGGATTATCTGCTTTAGAGGAATTGCATACGGAATTTCTTAAAAGCGATATGAAGGTTGGGGATATAGAGGATAGAGGTCATGCAGGAAAAAACTTTATATTCAGTGATTTAGAGGGCAATCTATTTGATGTTTGGAGCGAGTTAAGTCCTAAGTTTAAGGGAGAAATTTCACATGTAATCAGTCAATATTTTCTTCGGGGGAACGAACAGATCATTCATTTGAATAGTAATTCTTAACTTGCAAATAATACTCCAGTAAGGTTCATTACCAATGGAGGGAGTACAGTACAATGCAAGTAAGAGATGTTATGAGCACAAACGTGCAAAGCTGTTCCAACCAAGACAATTTAAGCACAGTAGCTTCTAAAATGCAGGAATTAAATATTGGATCAATGCCAGTAGTAGAAAACAGCCAAGTGGTAGGAATGGTTACTGACAGGGATATGGTTGTCCGAGGGTTAACAAATGGGGCTCCAAATGATTCCATTCAAAGTGTTATGTCTAATAACGTCATAACTGTTTCATCTTCATCATCTTTAGAAGAAGCGGCACAATTAATGTCTCAGCACCAAGTTCGGCGTCTGCCTGTTGTTGATAATGGAAATTTGGTTGGGATGGTCTCCCTCGGAGATCTTGCGATTCGTGAACAAGCTGATCAAAAGGCAGGTCAGGCACTTACCCAAATTTCAAAAAGTGATTTATCCTAGGGACACGTTTACGTGTCTCTTTTTTATTATTTAGGTATTTATTATAGTATATAGGAGAAAAACGAAGGAAATTGAAAAATTGCAGATAAATAAGCGCTTTCATCAAGTCTTGTCATTCTTCGTAAATATGATATGATTCAATATGTTTTTAACGGTCCCGACTTTGATGCGAGTTCAAAGTCATTTTTTTTTGGAAAATGATTAAGAATGAGGTGTTTATTTGAAAGTACTGACAACTAAAGAACAATGGCTAGGCAATATTAAAGGAGATATACTTGCTGGAATTGTTGTGGCGTTAGCACTTATTCCAGAAGCTATTGCATTTTCTATCATTGCTGGAGTAGACCCAATGGTCGGGTTATATGCTTCTTTCTGTATTGCCGTAACGATTTCCATTGTAGGTGGCAGACCTGGAATGATTTCTGCAGCGACTGGGGCAATGGCATTGCTCATGGTTACATTAGTTGCTGACCATGGGATGCAATATTTGTTTGCTGCCACGATTCTGACCGGTATTCTGCAAATTTTATTTGGTGTGTTGAAATTAGCTCGTTTTATGAAATTTATTCCGAGATCCGTTATGATTGGTTTCGTTAATGCATTAGCTATTTTAATTTTTATGGCTCAGCTTGAACAATTTGCTGGTGCAACATGGGTTATGTATACAATGGCAGCTGGCGCATTAGCGATCATTTATCTTTTTCCAAGAATAACAAAGGCTGTTCCATCTCCATTAGTTGCTATTATTGTTATCACTATAATTGCAATTATGACAAAGAGTGATGTGAAAACTGTAGGTGATATGGGTCATTTAACGTCTGCTCTTCCTTCATTTTTCTTTCCAGATGTGCCATTTAATTTTGAGACGTTGAAGATTATTTTTCCTTATTCATTAGCTCTTTCTATTGTCGGCTTATTAGAGTCATTATTAACTGCATCTATCGTAGATGACATGACAGATACAGCAAGTGATAAAAATCGTGAAAGCCGCGGTCAGGGAATGGCGAATATTGTTGCTGGATTATTTGGCGGGATGGCTGGCTGTGCAATGATTGGACAATCTGTTATCAATGTAAAATCTGGTGGAAGAGGAAGGCTTTCTGCTCTTGTAGCTGGAACATTTTTAATGTTTTTGATCTTAGTTCTTGGAAATATTGTTGTTCAGATCCCGATGGCTGCTCTAGTTGGTGTGATGATTATGGTTTCAATTGGGACATTTGATTGGGCATCATTTAAAGGATTAGCTAAAACGCCTATTACAGATTCCATTGTTATGATCACGACAACGGTAACGACTGTGTTCACCCACGATCTTTCAAAAGGGGTATTTGCAGGAATTGTTCTAAGTGCCATTTTCTTTGTCGCAAAAATCTCTAAAGTTCAGGTAAACTCAAAAATAGAAGGAAATAAGAAGATATATGCAGTTAAAGGACAAGTATTTTTTGCTTCAGTGGACGAACTTGTCTCTTCTTTTGAATATAACGGAGATGTAAAAGAAGTAGAAATAGATTTCACCCACGCACATATTTGGGATGACTCAGGGGTTGCAGCGATTGATAAAATCGTTTTAAAGCTGAGAGATCATGGTGTAACTGTCCAATTATCAGGGTTAAATAAACCCAGCTCGAACTTAATTGATCGATTAGCCACTCACCCTAAAGCTGGAGCAAATCATTAAAAATCACGTTATTTCACGTGGTTTTTTTTGGAGATTTGGACATTTCTTCAATGTTTAGGACATAATCTGGATATTGGTAAATAGATCAAAATGGTTCATTTTTTTAGTAAAACATGATATATTGTTTATCGCGGTTAAAATTATAAAAAAATAATCAATCAATTTATAAATAACCTTTCTTTGAGTTTTCGGTTTAATCGATCTTAGTTATGTTCAAACGGTAATGCAAAGAATAGGGGAAGGTGTAAAAATGAATATTCGATTACAAAAAGATCAAAATATATTAAATAAATTTGTGGTCTTTTTCTTTTTAGCAGTTGTTCTTTTATGGATGAAAACATATATTGTACAATCCACACAGTTTGACTTAGGTATTGAAAATTCCATGCAGCGTTTTCTTTTATTTTTAAATCCATTAGGGTCATCCTTATTATTTTTGGGACTAGCTTTCTTCTTCAAAGGAAGAAAAAAGTATATTTTCCTGATGATTATTGATTTTCTATTATCATTTCTTTTATTTGCCAATGTATTATTTTATCGGTTCTTTAACGATTTTATTACATTGCCAACTTTAACGCAGACGCAAAATTTTGGAGATGTAAGTGGAAGCATTACTTCTCTTTTAAAACCATATGATTTCTTATTCTTTATTGATCTAATTCTTTTGATTGGCTTGCTATCTTTTAAACTTGTGAAAATTGAAGTGAAAGATATTGGCCGCAGGAAAGTAGCTGCATTATTATCATTAGCGTTAGGAATTTCAAGTTTAAATCTTGCTTTAGCAGAAGCAGACCGTCCTCAGCTATTAACAAGAGGATTTGATCGAAACTACATTGTAAAGTATTTGGGGATGTACAATTATACAATTTATGATGCAGTTCAAAGCACGAAAGCATCTGCCCAAAGGGTTATGGCAGATAGCAATGACATTACAGAAGTTATAAACTTTACTCAATCGAATTATGCTAAGCCAAATCCGGCATTTTTTGGTAAGGCAGAAGGAATGAATGTCATCTATTTGCACCTTGAATCGATTCAAAACTTCTTGATAAATTACAAGCTGCATGGGGAAGAGGTCACACCGTTTTTAAATTCATTGACGAGTGAAGGAAACACGCTTTACTTTGATAATTTCTTCCATCAAACGGGACAAGGCAAAACTGCTGATGCAGAATTTATGCTGGAAAATTCATTGTATGGATTGCCATCGGGCTCAGCATTTACAACAAAAGGATTAAATACGTTCCAAGCGGCACCAGCTATTCTTGGTCAGCTGGGCTATACGTCTGCAGTATTTCACGGAAACTCAGGAAGTTTCTGGAATCGCAATGAAATTTATAAATCATTTGGCTTTAACAAGTTTTTTGATTCTAGCTATTATGATATGAAGCCTGAAGACTTAGCTGATTATGGGTTGATGGATAAGCCTTTCTTTGAGCAATCTATTCCGCTATTGGAATCATTGCCGCAGCCGTTTTATACAAAATTTATGACGGTAACACATCATTATCCATATCCGATTAAAGAGGAAGATGCGACAATTGCCCCTCATACAACTGGAGATAAATCAGTTGATCGCTACTTCCAGACAGCTCGTTATGCTGACGAAGCATTAAAGCAATTTTTTGATTACCTGAAGGAATCCGGATTATATGACAATTCGATTATTATCATGTATGGAGACCATTATGGAATTTCAGAAAATCATAATAAAGCAATGGAAAAAGTGTTAGGAAAAGAAATTACGTCTTTCGAGAGCACTGGTTTACAACGAGTGCCGTTGTTTATTCGAGTGCCTGGCATGCAAGGCGGAGTGAACCATGAGTATGGCGGACAAATGGACATACTCCCTACACTTCTTCATTTGCTGGGAATAGAAACAAAGGATTATGTACAGTTCGGAACAGATCTACTATCCGAACAGCATGATGATCTTGTCCCTTTCCGAAATGGCAACTTTGTAAGTTCGACGATAACCGCTATTGATGGGAAATTCTATGATTCAAAGACAGGTTTGCTGCTGGAAGAAGACAGATTGCCTGAGGCAGAAAAGTTACAGGAAAGTGCGAGTCATAAATTATCGCTTTCTGATAGAGTCGTTAATGGGGATCTATTGCGTTTCTATGAGCCTGAGGGTTTTACTCCAGTAGACCGTTCAAAATATAAGTATAATGAATCTGAAGTTGTTGAATCAGAAAAATAGCAACATAAAAAGGCTGCCTGTGAAATCAGGCGGCTTTTTTTTGAAATTGTATATATAATAGATTATTTAAGTAAAAAGTAACTAGAAATAATACGAAGAAAAGTTTCCTTTTTTATTAGTGATTCATACATATATAAATATGGGCGAAAGATTGTCGGGAAAAAATTCCTCAATAAACATATATGAATCACTCCCTTTCTTAATTAAGTAAGTGGTAAAATAGGTAGGTGCAATTCCAAATGGAGGTTTGTTTAAATGATGAAAACAAAAATTGGTCTTTTATATGGCGGTAAATCCGCAGAACATGATGTATCGCTGCAGACGGCAATGGCTGTAATAAAAGCATTAGATCTTGAAAAGTTTGAAATTCATCCAATATATATTTCGGCAAGCGGGGAATGGATTAAAGGTCAGCAATTAATGGGACCTGTGACAAATGTAAAAGAACTGGCATTTTCAAAAACTGAAGCATTGCCACAAGCAGCCTTAGCACCTACCTTATTTCAAGCATCAGAACAAAGCGGTCCTTTTGATGTAATATTTCCATTATTACATGGACCAAATGGGGAAGATGGAACAGTACAGGGATTATTAGAGCTTATGAACCTTCCTTATGTAGGCAATGGTGTTCTTGCTTCCTCAGCAGGCATGGATAAAGTTATTATGAAAAACGTTTTTGCGCAGGCTGGTCTTCCGCAGGTGAAGTACACATGGTTTATCCGCAGTGAATGGGAAAATGCGAAGGATGATGCCTATAATAAAGTGGAAAATGAACTTGGATATCCTTGTTTCGTAAAACCAGCAAATCTTGGTTCAAGTGTTGGCATTAGTAAATGTACAAACCGTACTGAGCTTGAACAGGCATTTAGAGAGGCCTTCAAATTTGATCGTAAAATCATTATTGAGGAAGGTGTTACCGCAAGAGAAATCGAGACGGGAGTCATGGGAAATGATTACCCAGAATGCTCGGTTGCTGGTGAGATTGTTCCAAAGAAGGAATTTTATGATTATAAGGCAAAATATGAAGACGGCAATACGGCATTAATTATTCCAGCTGAAATTACGGATACGGAATATAATGAACTGAAGGAAATGGCAATCAAGGCTTTTAAGGCACTTGACTGCTCTGGGCTTGTAAGAGCCGACTTCTTCCTGACAAGAGAAGGAAAATGGTATATTAACGAGATTAATACAATGCCTGGTTTTACACCATTTAGCATGTTTCCGTTACTTTGGAAGCATACAGGAGTAGAATATCCGCAGCTGATCGAAAAACTAGTTAATCTTGCAAAAGAAAGACATGCAGAAAAGCAAAATATTAAATATACGATGGAATAACGAAAAGCGGAGGCGGCTTGATCATCGCCGTACAAACTGGAAGGACACCGACTGAGATATAGGAGACACAATGGGCGAAAGCGAATAGATGTCGACTTATCGCAGGGAGGGGACCTGAAGTTTGATAGGCGATAGGCGCCGCAGCTAGACAAATCGAAAAGCGGAGGCGACTTGCTCAGGGGCGACAAGCATAAGACAGATCGACAGGAAGGTTGTTCTTTAACCTTCATGACGAGATGGCTTATGACCTCGAGCCCCTAGGCGCCGGAGCTAGACAAATCGAAAAGCGGAGGCGACTTGCTCAGGGGCGACAAGCATAAGACAGATCGACAGGAAGGTTGTTCTTTAACCTTCATGACGAGATGGCTTATGACCTCGAGCCCCTAG
>NZ_LT904903.1:465391-488748 GCF_900199725.1 Cytobacillus massiliigabonensis
CTAGGCGCCGGAGCTAGACAAATCGAAAAGCGGAGGCGACTTGCTCAGGGGCGACAAGCATAAGACAGATCGACAGGAAGGTTGTTCTTTAACCTTCATGACGAGATGGCTTATGACCTCGAGCCCCTAGTCGCCGCAGCTGGACAGTTTACAAAGAGACACGGCGATATATTTCGGCGTGCTCTCTTTATACATAAGGACGCATGATTAATTCTGGAAATGCTGTCTGAAAAGGAGGTAAATGGATGATTAAGCGAACGCTTCGTGAGATTACTGAGATGATAAAGGTCGAGAATAACGTTTCAGTTTATAACGATACAGCCATTAGCGGTGTCAGTATCGATTCAAGAAAATTAACTGCGGGGAACCTGTTTATTCCTTTTAAAGGGGAAAATTCAGATGGTCATCGATTTGTAGAAGAGGCCATTAAAAAAGGAGCAGCGGCTGCTTTTTGGCAAAAGGATGTTCCAAATCCGCCATTGCATTTGCCTATTCTGGTTGTTGAGGATACATTGATTGCTCTGCAAGAATTAGCGCGTAAATACCGCAATGAGCTGGATGTTCAGGTAGTAGGGATTACAGGCAGCAATGGAAAGACGACAACAAAGGATATAACGGCAAACCTTCTTTCCTTAAAATATAAAGTGCAAAAAACAGAAGGGAATTTTAATAATGAAATTGGGCTTCCATTAACGATGCTCGGACTCGAAAGCGATACAGAAATGGCTGTTCTAGAAATGGGAATGAGCAGCAAAGGGGAGATTGACTTTCTTACCCGCTTAGCACGTCCAGAGGCAGCTATTATTACGAATATCGGTGAATCTCATCTTCTAGATCTAGGCTCAAGAGAAGGGATTGCGGAAGCAAAGCTTGAGATTGTTAATGGCCTGCAGGCAGCTGGTTTACTTGCCTATTATGGGGATGAGCCTTTATTAACGGAGCGATTAGAGAACTTAGATAAAAGCTTCGTCACGAAGACATTTGGCAGAAATACAAAAAATGACCTTTATCCGATAGCTATTGAGCAAAATGATACTGGGAGTTCATTTGTTATCAATGCGTCGGAGAAGACATTTTTTCTTCCTGTCCTAGGAACGCATAATGTATTAAATGCGATGGCAGCTATGGCTGTTGCCAACTTCTTTGGCATACCTTATGAAAAGATGAATGACGGTTTTACCGGATTGAAATTGACAAATATGAGGACAGAACTGCTTCAAGGAAAAATGGGTGAAAAAATTATTAATGATGCGTACAATGCAAGTCCGACATCCATGCATGCGGCTATTGAATTAATTGCACATCTTCCTGGATATAAAAATAAGATTCTTGTTCTCGGCGATATGCTTGAACTTGGACCAGAAGAAGAAGAATTCCATCGCAAAATGGGCGAGTCCATTGATTCCAATAAAATAGATTATGTCTTTACATTTGGAAACCTAGGAAAGCATATTGCTGAAGGGGCAAAAATCTCTCTGCCGGCAAATCGTGTTTATGCGTTTACAGAGAAGCAGCCGCTTATAGATGAGCTAAAAAAATTTGTGAATGAAGAAACAATTATACTAGTGAAGGCATCAAGAGGAATGAAGCTCGAGGAAGTTGTCTCGGCATTACAATAGAATATTAAAAGCCCCCTGTTTCAGTTTTATTGTGAAACAGGGGGTTTTTATTTTACTAAAAATTAGTTGCAAAAACTTTCCATATATCATATAGTGTGTATATAGATATAAACAGTATAACAGCTATAGGAGGACTTATCTATGAGCGAGTGGAAACAAGCGCGGTGGCTTGCTATGTTTGAAGTGAAGGCATCATTGAAGGGAATTATTACACTTGTTGCTTTAGCATTTGGTTTAGCCCTTTTTTTTACAGAGGTATTTTCGAACACAATCATGGAAGATGTTCCAATTGTTTTTGACTTGTTCTATTTATTCACTTTTTGGGTGCTTGCTGCCTCGTTCAGACCGAAGGAGCACCAATTAAAAAGGATGGGAGGAGATATCTGGGTCTCCCCTTACTTCATCATGCTTAACCAATTGCCGATTAAGAAAAATGTGCTTGTATTGAGCAGATTTATTAGTTATTTTACGATTTCCATTCCCTTTAATATATTAGTGCTTATTCTTATCTATGCACTTTCGGCAGAGTATAGAGCATTTATGCCGTTCGGTTCATATCTAGTATTTTCAATTATCTGGCTAAGTTTTGGTGTACTATGCGGTTCCATGTTTCCGGCAAGTGATGTCGGTGAAAAGATTAGTACATTAAAGGCGGTTGTAGTTAGTGTCCTATTTTATGGTGGAATACTAGCAGTGTTAATAGTAATTAATAATGTGCTTAATAAAGGAATTGTCGAAATGACGATGTATGCTGCAAAGGATTGGCCGTTCCCTTCAATTCTTATATCAATTTTGATGACTGTTATCGGTCTCTTCTATTACAAAGGCTACGTCTACAAAAGAATTGATAAGGTTGATTATTTACACTAATGGAGTAATAGGAAAGGTGGCGATTAAGTGGAACTACCTATTCGCCTTTCAAAGGAATCAAGAGAGCCAATTTATCACCAAATAGAAGAACAAATAAAAGCGCTTATTGCAGGAGGCCAGCTGCCAGCAGGGACATCGCTGCCATCTATACGCGTTCTGTCAAAGGAGCTTGAAATCAGTGTGATCACAACACGGCGTGCCTACCAAAACCTTGAATACCAGGGATTCATTCGAACAACTCAAGGGAAAGGGACATTTGTTGCAGAAATTGAGGCATCTAAAAAGGAAGAAGTGAAAGTTTCCGCTGTTTATCATGCGATTGAAAAGGCTGTAGAAACAGCTCTTCGCCATGATTATACAATTGAACAGATAGAAGCAGTTTTTCAAGAAATCATCGCTAGTTTGAAAGAGAAGGGCGGACATGATAACGATGGAAAAGTGGATTGAGATAAATCGTTTAAAAAAGTATGTGGATGATTTTCAATTAGGACCAATTGACCTTTCCTTTGAGGCTGGCACTATCACCGCTGTAGTCGGCAATAATGGTGCTGGGAAAAGTACATTATTGAAGGTTTTGATGCGCTTAGCTGTACAAAATGAAGGGGAAATAAAGGTATTTGGACAGTTGATAGATAGTGAAGCGGAAGGGTGAAAAAAAAGAATTGCCTATTTGCCGCAGACACTATTAGGATGTGATTCTTTCAATGGAAACCAGCTGAGGGAGCTTGTTTCGAAATGGTACCCAACATGGGACCAGTCGTTATTTGAGCAGTTAGTAGAAATGTATCAAATTCCGCTGACAAAAAAGTATGGGAAACTCTCTCAAGGCGTCCAGCAAAAACTTAATCTTGCACTAACACTTGCTAGAGATGCTGAAATTTTAATACTTGATGAACCAACTGCTCATATGGATATTCCTTCAAAGCAATTGCTCTTAGATGTGATTGTTGAATGGATGGAAAGAGGAGAAAAATTAATCATTATCTCAAGTCATCAGGCTGAGGATATCCGAAAACTTGCAGATTATGTAGTTGTTATGAAAGAGGGGCAGCTGGTTGGGAAATTCGAAAAAGAGGAATTAACAAGTCAATATAAGCAATATTGGATGGAGGATTCCCTTCCAAACGAGCCCATCCCGGGTGTAATCGAAAGGAAAAATGAACGAATCCTAGTTTCTAAATGTGCAGAGGTAACAGAGTCGTATTTAGCAAGTAAGCAATTAAAATGGCTTCGTGCGAAAAACTTAGAAATAGAAGAGATTATCACCTATATGCTTATTGGGAAGGCATCATAATTAGGAGAGAGGACTGAATGGGAATGAGTGAACCTGTTTTGGCAGTAAACCAAGTTGGTAAATCTTTTAAAAATAAACAAATTATTAAGGATATTTCTTTTGAAGTAAAAAAAGGGGAAATAATGGCTATCTTAGGACCAAATGGAGCCGGGAAGTCGACGACAATCCGAAGCATCATGGGAATTCTTCATCCTGATGAAGGAACAGTGAAATTTCATGGCCACTCAGCAGGAAGTATTCCTCGTTATAGAATTGGCTATCTTCCTGAGGAACGCGGTTTATATAAAAAGGTTAGCATCATGGATATCCTGCTCTATTTTGCTGAATTGAAGGACTATCCTGTGAAGAAGGCAAAAGAAAGAGCATTGACATACTTAAAGAAATTAGGGCTTGAAGGGAAGGAAAAAAGCTCGATTGAAGAATTGTCAAAAGGGATGGGACAGAAGGTTCAATTTATTGCTTCAATCATCCATGAGCCTGACCTTCTTATCTTAGATGAACCTTTCTCAGGGCTCGATCCTGTTAGCCAAGAATTGATCAAAAGCGAGATTAAAGAATTAGCGAATAAGGGAACGGCGATTTTATTATCTGCGCACCAAATGAATGTAGTTGAAGAATTATGCGATCGTCTATTTATGATACACAGAGGTCGAAAGGTTATCAGCGGAACGATGGAGGAAGTGAAGGCGCAGTATGCGAACTATAAATGTGTGATTCGCGGGAATAATGAGGAAGGTATTTTAGCAAGGCTTCCTCAGGTTCAAAGAGTTGAGCAGAGCGGTGAGCTTGCAACATTGTATTTGGAGGCAAATATTCAACCATCCACTTGGTTAAAGCAGCTTCCAGAAGAGATTCAGATTCAAGAGCTAACAGTAAGCAGAATTTCGCTCCATGAGATTTTTATAGATATCGCGACAGATAAAAAATTATTGGGAGAAGGTGAGAAGAGTGCGTAACAGTATGAAAGTTGCAAAATGGGAATATAAGAAAAATATGAAGAACAAATCATTTATTATTTCCCTGTTAATCACGCCGCTAATTTTTATTATCTTTTCCTCATTGCCATCATTTATGGATATGTTTAAAAGTGAATCTGACCCTGTGAAGGTTTATATTCAAGATGAAATGAATATGTGGGAAAGTGTTGAAGAAACGCTTCTCTCACAAGGGATTAAATGGGATGTTCAAGAGGCTGAAACTGATGAAAGCGGTATGAAGGAATTAATCAAGAACACAGAAAATACAGCTTATATTTCTTTCAATGAAAGTTTGATGGAACAAGGGAAACTGACTGTTTATACAAATGAAGAAATAGATAAAGATTTTGAAAAGCAAGTGAATGTATTGGTGCAGCCTATAAGAGACTTGCAAATAGAAAACCTTCATTTATCACAGAAAGAGAAAGATATCATTAATCAGGGAATTACAATTAATGCTGTCTCTTTATCAAATGATGTAGGTGAAGAGAAGGGAGATCCGTTGAAAAGACTTGTTCCTGGTGTTTTTGCAGGGATCATTCTTTTTTCCATTGTCATGACGGGGATGATGATTTTTCAAAGTGCCTCTAATGAAAAGAAGGAAAAGGTAGCTGAAATTGTTCTTTCCTCGGTAGATTCCTCTGAATTAATGCAAGGTAAAATAATCGGCTACTTTGCTCTTGGGATTACTCAAGTTTTTACATGGATTTTAATAGTTGTTCCATTCTTCATATGGAAAAATGATTTTCCTATTCTAGAATATTTGCTAGTGCCAGAAACTTTGCTGCTCGTTTTTATTGCTGTTCTAGGCTATCTTCTGTTTGCTGCTATTTTTGCCGGAATTGGTGCCACTTTCGAGGATATGGATCAAACGAGTAATTTCCAAGGGATTGTTTTTTTATTGCCGTGGCTGCCAGCTGCATTGTTTTCTCCAGTCATATCTGACCCAGAAGGGATTATTGCACAAGCAGGCTCGTACTTCCCTATAACAGCGCCCGCTGTATTAATTATGCGTCTCTCTGTACTTGAAAGCTGGCCGTGGATTGAAATATCTATCTCAATCATAATTCTTTTAATCAGTATATGGCTGTTTATGAAGTTAGCAGGAAAAATATTTAAAATTGGTATATTAATGTATGGTAAAAATGCCTCACCGAAAGAGATATTAAAATGGCTGAAATATTAAAAGAGTCCCTTCAACAAAATATTTTGTTGGAGGGATTTTATTTTAAAATCAGAATTTATAACTTTGAAGTTAGAGAATTGTCTAGCTACGGCGGCTAGGGGCTCGAGGTCATAAGCTAACTCGTCAAGAAGGCTAAAGAGCATAGCCTTCCAGCCGATTTGTCTTATGCTTGTCGCCCCTGGGCAGCCGCCTCCGCATTTCGGATTGTCTAGCACCAGCGCCTATCAATAGTATTGAAAAAGGCATTTGGTGTAAAATAAAATAAACTAAATTTGGCGGTGATCATAGATGATTGGCTGCATGTGTATACATGGATTTACCGGCGCACCTTTTGAAGTGGAGCCGCTCGCAAGTTATTTGAAGGCTCGTACGGATTGGGAAATAGTTGTTCCAACTTTGCCAGGACATGGCGACAAGCTTGAATTAAAAGGAATTGAGTATAAGAAATGGATTGAACATGCAGAAAAGGAACTTCAAAGGCTGATTGAAAAATGTGAAACCGTTTATGTTGTTGGTTTTTCAATGGGAGGACTTATTGCTAGTTATTTGTCAGTTCATTATCCAGTTGCTAAATTAGTTCTGCTTAGCGCTGCTGCCTATTATGTTAATCCGAAGCAGCTTTTTAAGGATATTGGCGAAATCTTGAGGGACGCTGCAAAGGGAAGTCTAACCGAAAATGAACTATTTATTAGATATAGGAGAAAAATCAAGGCCACCCCTATCACAGCTACTATTCAATTTCGAAGATTGGTTGCTTCGATTCGGCCTATCTTGTCTCAAGTGACAATTCCAACTTTAATTGCACAAGGAGAAATTGATGGAGTGGTTCCTCCAAAGAGTGCACAATATTTATATAATCGGATTGGAACTTCATCCAAAAAGTTAATCTTTTTAAAGAAATCGAAGCATTTAATTTGCCATTGTGAGGAGCGTGAAGATCTTTTTGCGGAAGTGCATCAGTTCCTCAAACAGGGAAATTAATGATCTTCCAGTAACTGTCTCAGATTGCAATTGTGTCTAGAAAATGTTAAAATTATTTTTAAAGGAACATGAGGAACACTTTAGAAACCCGGACATACTCCAATTGGAGAATGTCTTTTTTCACTTTTTATACTGCATTAAGTAGGATGCGGTTCACTCATTCATTACGTGAATTTGTATTTATTAGCTTTAAAGGGGAATGCATCTCCTTGCCACATCCTTCCTCTCAAGCGGGTTTCTTCATGTAAGGTACAGATTTCTCTATTGAAATACAAATGAAGAATCATCCTCGTACCCATTTCACGAAATATCTTTCCTGTATTATTGGAAAACGAAGATTAGAAGGAGAATGAACACATTGACAAAGTTTCAAGATTTGGGCATTAGCCCTGCAACGATGAAGTCTATTAAGAGAATGGGGTTTGAAGAAGCAACTCCGATCCAAGCACAAACCATTCCTTTGAGCCTAGAAAACAAGGATTTGATCGGACAAGCTCAAACAGGAACAGGAAAAACAGCTGCATTTGGCATACCGATGATCGATAAAATTGATTACAGCCAAGATGTAATTCAAGGAATTATCATTGCTCCAACACGTGAGCTTGCTATTCAAGTATCTGAAGAATTGTATAAAATCGGATACGGCAAAAGAACAAGAGTATTAGCGATTTATGGAGGCCAAGATATTAATCGCCAAATTCGTGCATTAAAAAACCGCCCTCATATTATTGTAGGTACACCAGGACGTTTGCTAGACCATATTAACCGCAAAACGCTGCGTCTTGAAAATGTTCATACAGTGATACTAGATGAGGCTGATGAAATGCTGAATATGGGATTCATTGAGGATATTGAGGCAATCCTTGCACAAATTCCAGAAGAGCGCCAGACACTTTTGTTCTCAGCTACCATGCCAGGACCGATCAAAAAAATTGCTGAACGTTTTATGAAGGAACCACAAATCGTGCGTGTGAAAACAAAGGAAGTAACTGTATCGCAAATTGAGCAGTATTATTTAGAAGTGCAGGAAAGAAGCAAATTTGATATTTTGACAAGATTGCTTGATATTCAGTCTCCTGAGCTTGCGATTATATTTGGACGAACAAAGCGGCGGGTAGATGAATTGGCAGAAGCGCTGAACCTTAGAGGTTATAATGCTGAGGGAATTCATGGAGATTTAAGCCAAGCGAAGCGGATGTCTGTTTTACGTAAATTTAAAGAAGGTTCCATTGATGTTTTAGTGGCAACCGATGTTGCTGCACGTGGATTGGATATCTCAGGTGTAACACATGTATATAATTTTGATATTCCGCAAGATCCAGAAAGCTATGTTCATCGAATCGGACGTACAGGGCGTGCAGGTAAAACTGGTGTAGCGATGACCTTCATTACACCGAGAGAAAAGTCGTATCTGCAAGTAGTTGAAAGAACAACAAAACGAAAAATGGACCGCATGAAGCCGCCAACTTTAGATGAGGCATTAGAAGGTCAGCAAAAAGCGGTAATTGAACGTATTTTACAATCGGTTGAATCGAATAATCTGCAATATTATAAACAAGCTGCTGAAGAATTATTAGAACAGCAAGATGCCACAACAATTGTTCAGGCAGTATTAAAGATGCTGACAAAAGAGCCTGATACAACGCCTGTCAAGCTAACAGAAGAAAAACCGCTGCCGCAAAAGAGAGAACGGAGATTTGATGACCGAAATAAATCATATGGCGGTCAAAGAGGAAGACAGAAGGCGCCAGTAAGATCACGCCAAGGCTCCCAAAACAAACGTTATAGCAACAGCAGTAACAATCGTTCTAATTCAAATAGTTATCGTTAATCAAAAGAGAGCATATGATATGCTCTCTTTTTTTCGATATGTTTTATTTATAAAATTTATACATGCTTTTTGGGGTCATGTATACTAGATAAGAGTAGTTATTTATTAGGAGGTTACACATGATTTTGGAACCGCAAAAAAGAATTTCCGCGAAGGGACTGACCGTTTGGAGAATATCTGGAGCTATTCATTCATTTTTCGCTCTTCTTGTATCAGGTGGAGCAGTCGCCCTTACAATTATCTTTGATTGGCCGAGCTGGATTATCGGGATTGCCATCCTTGCATTTGCATTGTATGCCTATCTTTTTATTATCCTCCTTCCAACATTGAGGTGGAAGCGCTGGCGGTATGAGGTGCGTGAAAATGAAGTTGAGCTCCAGCATGGTGTATTTGTCATAAAAAGAACATTGGTACCGATGATACGAGTTCAGCATGTTGATACACAGCAAGGACCAATTTTGCGAAAATATCAATTAGCAACTATAACTATATCTACTGCAGCAACTGTTCATGAGATTCCAGCACTGGAAGTGGATGAAGCGGAAGAGCTCCGGTTCTTCATTTCGAAGCTAGTAAGGGTGGCTGATGAGGATGTCTGAACCAAAACGGCTTCATCCTATATCTGCTGTCATTAACTGTCTTAAACAGCTAAAGGAATTAATCATTCCATTTCTCGTATTTGTAGTATTCGGAAGCAAAAATGGCTTATTTCAGTTAATGGCTTCATTAGGGGTCATCGTTTTAGTATTAATTATCGGAATTCTTACATGGCTTAGATTTACATATCGTTTGGAAGATGGGGAATTACGAATTGAATACGGCGTGTTTGTACGAAAAAAAAGATATATTCCCTTCGAAAGAATACAAAGCCTGGATATGTCAGAAGGGATTTTACAGCGCCCATTTGGTCTAGTAAAGGTAAAGGTAGAAACAGCAGGTTCAAGTGGAGAGGCGGAG
Source organism: Cytobacillus massiliigabonensis (assembly GCF_900199725.1). Lineage (GTDB taxonomy): Bacteria > Bacillota > Bacilli > Bacillales > Cytobacillaceae > Cytobacillus > Cytobacillus massiliigabonensis. The sequence goes on from NZ_LT904903.1 coordinate 475,107, forward strand.
GCAGTTTTAACTGCTATTTCAAAGAGCCAAGCAAATTTAATTCAACAAGCTTTAGCCTCAGCTAAAGATGCAGCCCTTCTAAATGAGGCAGAATCAATTAAAGATGAGCAAGAAATGACTCTTTATAAAATATCACCGAAAGAGCTTCTTCTGCTTGCATCTACGTCTGGAGGAGTAGGGGTAGTTCTTTCCGCTGTCATCGCTTTTATTTTTCAATTTGAAGAGATTATCCCTTATGAAAAAGTTTTTAGCGGGCTAGAGGACTTTATTTCCAGCGGGGTCCTTGTTGTCAGTTTTATCGTATTTATTGGCTTTTTGGTCGCATGGGCAGCTGCACTGATTGGTACTATGGTTAAGTATGCTGGATTTACGGTGAGAAAGAACGAGGATGACTTCATTATTACAAGAGGGCTGTTAGAAAAAAGGCAGCTCACTATTCCTTTGCATCGAATACAGGCGATACGAATAAGTGAAAATCTCATTAGACAGCCATTCGGACTATGTACAGTATATATTGAAAGTGCGGGCGGATCTGCAACTGATATGGAAAGCACACGTGAAATGCTTTTGCCAATCGCAAAAAGGAGTATGATTACGGCTATTTTATCTCCGTATTTACCTGAATATAATTTGGGGACTTCCGTTCTATCTGCACCTAATAGGTCTTTAAAACGGTATTTGTTTAGAGGAATATTATATCTGCTCCCAATCATTGCAGTTTCCGTTCTATTTTTTAGACCATGGGGATATTTATCACTTTTAATGGTCATCCCTGCTATGTTCCTGTCGTATTTAAAATTTAAAGACGCAGGATGGGAGATCTATAACCAGCAGCTGACTTTAAGATACCGTACCGTTATAAAAAATACAGTTTTTATGAAAAGAAATCGAATTCAATCATTAGTGATGAAAGAGAGTTATTTTCAAAATAAAAATAAATTGGCTACGATTGAAGCAACGGTGATGTCTGGTTCGGGTGGAGCCGGTGGAAAAGTCACTGATTTGGAAAAGAATGATGTAGAAGGTATCTATAAATGGTATTCATATTCAAAGTAAAAGAAAAAAATTGAAAAATTATTGAATATTCTTCGATTCTTGATTCAAATCAATAAAAAAAAAGGTAAAATAACCGATAGTAATAATGGACTATGTTTTAAATGGAGTTGCCCCTCCCAGATTTTTCGAATCCATTTCGGTGTAGGGGAAAAGACCTAGCAAAATTTAATAATAGAAAAAACGGGTCGAAGTGGCATGAAAATTTGAACAATGGAGTGACTTATAATGTTTAAAACAAAAAAAGGATCGGTGCAGATTCAAGAGGAAAATGCGGAGCTGAAAAACCGTCTAAAAACAATATTTGAAAAAGCTCAGCAAAATGAAGAATATCTTAACAGTTTTATAGAAAGTTTTAATAAAGAAATTAACATTGCGATTGAACAGCATGAAATGGTAAATGGCCAGCACAACATTCTTGCAGATTTAGTCGGGAAAATCATGGAACGATTTGATAAAGTGAATGTTATTAGTCAAATGTCCTATGATAAATCCATTGGACTTCATAAAAAAGGCCAGAATCTAATTGAATCTACAATAGATATGGTTAAAATATCAGGAGAAGGAAGAGATTCTGTCAGCAAAGTGGAGGGTCTTATCGCTAAGCTAGGCGAACAGCTTCATGAAACTTCTGTTAAAATGAATCAATTAAATGAACGGTCAAAAGAAATTGAGATGATCGTTAAAGTAATTAAAGAAATTGCGGACCAAACAAATCTTCTTGCACTTAATGCATCAATTGAAGCGGCAAGAGCTGGAGAGCATGGGAAGGGTTTTGCTGTCGTTGCTGAAGAGGTTCGAAAGCTGGCAGAAAATACTGCGGAAAGCACACACAATATTAGTGTGCTAACACAAAATATCCAAAAGGATATCGATGGTTCATTACAATCAACGAAAATGAGTACAGGATTAATTGAAGAAGGAATCCAATTAAGCACAAATACAACGAGTACGATTGATTATATTTTGTCTGTTATTAACAATGTCCAAGCAGAGGTAAAGGATGTTATTAGCACCATTGAAGAACAGCGTGATTACTCAAATGATGTAATGAATGAGATCAGAGAAACAAGATCAACTTTTGATGAAGCAAATGAAATGATAATTAAACATATTAATGATGCAAGTGTTGTGGATGAAAAGCTAGAAAGCGGAATTAAGCAAATAGCTGAGTTAAGCAATCGGGGAAACCGAGCACTTTGGGATGAGTATAAGGAATATAAATAATTTGGAAAAAGGGGCTAAAATGCCCCTTTTTTTACAGAATATAAAGTGCGCTTTAGCTTTTATCATCTAAACAAAAACCCTACTAATGCAAGGATAATGATAACGCCCCATAGCAATAGTTTAGAAGGTGCGATTTCTTTCAAAGAAGGACGCTGGTTTCCAAAACGATTGGAATAGGGACGATTAAAGGAAAAGGCAGGTCTTTTTTTATTTGAGAGTATGCCAGCTCCGATTAGAAAACCAGCTAAGAGCCCAAATAAATGAGCAACTACATTAATGTTTGGCTGCAAGAAGGTCATAAACACACTGATGATGGCAATGGTTAAAATGAGCTGTGAGTTTGCATAAGAGATCATGTCTTTCCTGAACATAATGATGGCTGCAAAAAAGCCAAACAACCCGAAAATTGCTCCGCTAGATCCTACATGAATATAGGTTAACGGCTCCAGAAGCAATGTAGCCACATTTGCAGCCACCCCTGACGCTGCATAAACAAAAATAAACTTGCCCTTCCCTAATATCTGCTCTAATGCTGGACCGAAAAGAATGAGTGAAAAGCTGTTAAAGAGCACATGGGAGAATCCGCTATGCATAAAAATGGGTGTAATAAGCCGCCAATATTCTCCTTCAACAATATATAAATTCACCCCAGCGAAATGTTCAAAGAGCCATGTGTTTGGAAGAAATGGAAGAATGGTTAATAAATAAAGTACAATATGAATGAAAACGATGATAGAAACTACTGGGTAATAGCGCAGAAATTGTTTAAAGCTCTCCGTTCTTATAAACATGAGGGTCCTCCCTTATTTTAAAAGATAAAAAGGTATAAAATTTGTACTTTGGGAAATGTCCAGCGCAATAATGGACTTCCCCTCCAACGATAAGTCAACATCGAATCACTATCGTTCTATGTGTTTCCTTTATCGAAAGAACCGGTCCTTCTGCGTTTGTACGGCGATGACCAAGGCGCTTGCGCTTTTCTCTTAATTGTTTATGCATAGGATAATTTAATTAGAAGGATGATGTCCAATGATTTCTGGTATTGGGATAGATATTGTAGAGCTCAGTCGGGTAAGAAGAATTTACCTAAGACAGGAAAAGTTTGTTGACAGAATATTAACCGTGAATGAAAAGGAGATCTTTTACAGTTTGACAGAAGACAGGAAGGCAGAGTATTTAGCTGGACGATTTGCAGCAAAGGAAGCCTTTTCAAAAGCTATAGGAACAGGGTTAGGCGGGAGTTTATCCTTTTTAGATATTGAAATTGAAAAAGATAGGAACGGCAAGCCGTTTATATCTAAACCATTAAATGAAGGCGTTCATCTCTCCATTTCCCATAGTAAAGAATATGCCGTTGCACAGGTTATTATTGAAAAACAAGAGCAGAAAGAAAAATAAAAGCTTGTCATTCCCTTTAGCATATTCTTAAAGGTTGTCTCATATATTCATAGTGCAATAGGAGAGACAAGGCTATGGTTTTTGTTACTGAAACCTTGCCTCTATCTCCTCCACGATGAGTGCGCGATCAAAGCTGATTTTTTATGTTAGAAAATTGGCTTAGTGCAGTGGCTGGACAATACACTGAATCGAGACTAAAGGGGTTGAAGGAATGAGAAGAAAGTGGTTGATGCTGTTAGCCGGGCTATTGATTGTCATTGCATTATCTGCTTGCGGGACAAAATCCCAAGGAGATGTAACAAAGGAGCTGAGCGAGAAACTCGAGGAGATTAAAAGCTATAAAGCAAATGCGAAGATGACATTACAGATGGGAACAGAGCCGCAAACGTATGATATTGAGGTTTGGCATAAGGATCCAATGTATTATCGGGTGGATTTAAAAAATGCCCAAAAAGACCAAAGTCAAATGATTCTTCGTAATGATGAAGGAGTGTTTGTTCTTACTCCAGCACTAAATAAGAGCTTCAAGTTTCAAAGTGAGTGGCCGAAAAACAGCAGCCAGGCTTATTTATATGAATCGTTAATAAAGGATATCATCGACGATAAAGAAGCCACATTTAAAGCTACTAAACAGCATTATATATTTGAAACAAAAACGAAATATCAAAATAACCAAATGCTTCCTACCCAGGAAATTACATTGAAAAAGTCAGATCTATCTCCGGTAAGCGTGAAAGTAATGGATACTGATAAAAATCCGCTTGTAACAGTTGAGTTCACAGATGTAAAATTCAATGCTTCACTAGATAAAAAGGACTTTGATATGCAAAAGAATATGACGAGTGCGCAATTAGAAGTTCAAGTTATGGGGGAAGTAACGGATGAAGAATTCTCGGTGAAATATCCTTCCGAGGTTTCTGAATATGAATTGATCGATGAAAAGGAAATAAAAACAGAAGATGGGAAGCGGGTTGTGCTAACATATGATGGTGAAAAGTCATTCACGCTCATTCAGGAAAAAGCAGAAGTAATGACGGCTTCATCATTAACAACTGTAAGCGGCGACCCTGTAGACTTAGGTTTCACGATTGGTGCTCTTTCTAATAATACTATTACGTGGACGCATCAAGGAGTAGATTATTTGATTGCATCAAATGATTTATCGGATGAGGAATTAACTTCAATCGCCCGTTCTGTGCAAGGAAATTCTGTAAAATAGGCATTTGCATTCAGGCTCTTTATATAAGGGCCTTTTTTTGTTTGTGAATATTCAGTCAATAATTAGATTTATTTGACAAATTAATATAGAGAGTTTGATAATAATAATATTTATGACTGTTAAAAGGATGGGGAATTTAGTGGACAGCCAATGGGCTTATTACAGGGATACTTGGGCGGAAATAAACTTGGATCATATTTCATATAATATTGAAGAAATGAGGCGGCATATAGGAGATGATGTGAAGGTTTTCGCAGTAGTGAAGGCGAATGCATATGGCCATGGTGACGAAGAAGTCGCAAGAGAGGCATTAAATTCAGGTGTGTCCTATTTAGCAGTTGCCTTTTTAGATGAAGCCCTAGCACTTCGGAATAAAGGAATTTCAGCACCTATCCTTGTGTTAGGGATATCTCGCCCTGAGGATGTGAGAATTGCAGCGGAAAACCAGATTTCATTAACTGTATTTCAACAGCAGTGGCTGCGTGAAGCAAAGGAATTACTTCCTTCTGATGTCAGATTAGCCATCCATGTAAAGCTTGATACTGGAATGGGGAGACTGGGTGTACGTAATAGAGATGAGCTAAAAGGGCTGGAAACGCTAATTAAAAAGGATCCTCGCTTCAATATAGAAGGTGTTTACACACACTTTGCAACAGCAGATGAGCTTGATTTTACTTATTTTGAACGGCAAATGGAACGATTTAAAGAAATGGTTTCCTGGTTTGAAGCAAGACCAGAATTTATACACACAGGCAATAGTGCAGCTGCATTAATACATCCTGAATCGCACCACAATGCAGTTAGAATGGGAATTTCTATGTATGGACTAACACCTTCACCCGAGATTGAACCAGTTTTGCCATTTAGGTTGAAACCTGCTTTTTCTCTTCATACAAAGCTTGTACATGTTAAAAAGATTAGTAAAGGAGAAAGGATTAGTTACGGTGCCACCTATGAAGGAGCAGAAGATGAATGGATTGGGACCCTGCCAATTGGTTATGCTGATGGGTGGATACGTAAATTACAAGGCCAAGAGGTGCTTGTTGAGGGACAAAGAGTACCAATCGTTGGGCGAATTTGTATGGACCAATGTATGGTTAGACTCCCCCGTGAATTGCCTATAGGAACGGTAGTGACTCTGATTGGGAGACAGGGAGAGTCGTATATTTCAGTAAATGAAGTTGCTGAAAAGCTTCAGACCATTAATTACGAAATTACTTGTATGGCTGCAGCAAGAATACCAAGGGTGTATATGAAGAATGGAAAAGTGAAAAGGATTATTAATTCTTTACTGAAGCAGGTTTAGCTGAAAGATATGTTTTTTGCTGGAAAAATAAGATTATGCATAAAAACTTAATTTTTTAGCCGATAATACAGAAGAATTGATAAATGCTCTTTGCATAAGGCGTGTTTGATGATAATATTGAAATTGGTAGATATAAAATGGTGTGTAGTGATGGTGGAGGTGTTTGTTTGTGGCTGAGTCTAGCGCAACAACAGAGATAATGGTTAAATTACCGCAACATCTATTAACAGAGTTAGATGGTTTTGCTAAACAGGAAAACGTTAACCGGAGTGAATTCATTTATCAAGCAACCAAAATGTATTTGCGTGAACGGAAAAAGAGACAAATTCGTGAATCCATGCGACGTGGCTATATGGAGATGGCGAAAATAAATTTGACGATTGCATCTGAAGCATTTCAAGCAGAATTCGAGGCAGAACACACAGTTGAACGTCTAGTAAGCGGAGGGTAATCCTTTGATTGTCAAACGTGGTGACGTTTATTTTGCAGACCTATCCCCAGTTGTTGGTTCAGAACAAGGTGGAGTTCGTCCAGTGCTTGTCATCCAAAACGATATCGGGAATCGGTTTAGTCCCACAGTAATTGTTGCTGCAATCACTGCTCAAATTCAAAAAGCTAAGCTGCCTACTCATGTTGAAATTGATGCGAAGCGTTATGGCTTTGAACGGGATTCGGTTATTCTTTTAGAACAAATTCGTACGATTGATAAACAGCGCTTAACCGATAAGATTACCCATCTCGATGACGAAATGATGGAAAAAGTGGATGAAGCCGTGCAGATTAGCCTTGGTCTCATCGAATTTTAATACAAAACGCTCTTGTCAAAGAGCGTTTTTATATCTTTAACAGCTATATAAAGCAAATATGGGTTAAAAAAGCCACCATTTATAAAAAATAGATCGTCTGCCCAAGGCAAGCATTATATGCTTGTCTTTTTTATCAATATCATGTTTTGAAAATTCACGCTACTCTTTTTTGAAAATTAATTGTTTATAACATGTTTACTTTCCGCAGAATTCGGGTACTTAATAGGCAAATTGGCATAAGAAGGTGGGTCAGTCATGAATATTTCAATTGAAACGAAAGAAAAAGATCATTTAACTACCGTGGATATAAGTGGAGAGATTGATGCATATACTGCACCCAAACTGCGGGAATCTCTTTTTCGTTTGGCAGAAAAAAGGGAATCGGTAATTATTATTAACCTTTCAGGGGTTACTTATATGGATAGTACTGGATTAGGTGTGTTTGTAGGTGTCTTTAAAAATATTCGTTCAAATAACGGACAGCTGCGTCTTTTAGGACTATCCAGCCGATTGATGAGGCTTTTTGAAATTACAGGCTTGTCAACTATTATGGATATTTCCAGCAAGATTGAAGGTGAAGTAAAATGACTCAAACGTTTGATTACATTGAATTAAAAATTCCTGCTAAAGCGGAATTTTTGAGTGTCATCAGGCTAACTTTATCAGGTATTGCAAGCCGAATGGGGTTTACCTATGACGAGATTGAAGATTTAAAGATTGCTACAAGTGAGGCATGTACGAATGCTATTCAGCATGCCTATACAAATAATGATCTTGGGGAAGTCATTGTTGGCTTTGGTTTATATGGGAATCGTTTAGAAGTAATGGTTGCAGACAATGGGAAAAGTTTTGATTTTCTATCCGCTAAGGAAGGAATTGGACGTTATGAAGAGACTGATTCTGTTGAGTTTTTGCGTGAAGGAGGCTTAGGTCTTTACTTAATAGAGTCGTTAATGGATGAAGTTCGAATTCATAACAAAGAGGGTGTAACGGTCTTCATGATCAAATACCTTGAGGGAGAGCAGGTGGAGAGGGATGTCAAATCAATCTCAACCTAAGCAGATAACGCCAGAGGAAATTAATGGGCTCATAAAAGCTTACCAGCTCGAAAAAGATGAAGAGGCGCAGAAGACGTTAGTTCTACACTATCGAAAGATGGTTGAATCGATTGCACGTAAATATTCGAAAGGGAAATCCTTTCATGAAGATATTACACAAGTTGGTCATATTGGATTATTAGGAGCGATTCGAAGATATGATGAAACATATGGAAAAAGTTTTGAAGCTTTTGCCGTTCCAACGATAATCGGAGAAATCAAACGTTTTTTGCGTGATAAAACATGGAGTGTTCATGTGCCTCGGAGGATAAAGGAATTAGGTCCAAAAATTAAAACAACGATTGATGAATTAACGATCCAGCTGCAGCGATCTCCGAAAATGGCTGAAATTGCAGATGTTGTTGGCGTATCGGAAGAAGAAATATTAGAAGCGATGGAAATAAGCAAAAGCTACCGCGCGCTGTCTGTTGATCATTCAATTGATGCTGATTCTGAAGGCGGTACAACAACATTACATGATATTTTGGGAAATGTGGATGAGGGCTATGAGAAAATAAACCAATTTCTTGTGCTAGAAAAAATATTGCATGTATTAACTGAGCGTGAAAGAAGTGTCATTCAATACACATATATAGAAAATATGAGCCAAAAAGAAACGGGAGAAAAATTGGCTATTTCTCAAATGCATGTATCACGCCTGCAAAGGAAGGCAATAAAAAAGTTAAGGGAAGCAATTAACGCAAATGAAACGAATCAGGAATAACTGTTTGGGCTTATCTTACTAACCGGATAAGCTTATTTGCCTTTAATATTCAACGGTATGAAACATGAGCGAGATTTTGATAAGATAAGATTATAACCGAATAGCTGGAGGTAAAATCTTGGAGAAAATAATAAATAAGCAAGAGCAAATATTAGAGAAGATTACATCGGAACTATCCTTATCGCTAAAACAGGTAAAGAATACAATTAATCTTCTTGAAGAGGGAAATACCGTTCCGTTTATTGCCCGTTATCGAAAAGAGTTAACGGGAGCACTAGATGAGGTGCAAATTCGAGATATAATGGAGCGCTGGCAATACATACAAAATCTCGAGCAACGGAAAGAGGAAATTGTTCGATTGATTGATGAGCAAGGAAAGTTAACGGATGATTTGAATGGACAAATTCAAAAAGCAAGTAAACTTCAAGAGTTAGAAGATCTCTATCGTCCTTATAAACAAAAACGTCGAACTAAGGCAACGGTAGCAAAGGAAAAGGGGCTGGAACCATTTGCTGAATGGCTGCTAACTTTTCCGGCTTCTCCACCAATAGAGGAGAAAGCTGCCGAATTTCTTTCAGGAGAAAAAGAAGTTAAAACAGTTGAGGAAGCCATTACAGGAGCAAAGGACATTATAGCTGAATGGGTATCAGATGATGCAGAAAGCAGAAAGTGGATTCGTCAAGAAACGATAAGAACTGGAACAATCGAGTCTGCTGTAAAAGATGAAAAGAATGATGAGAAGAAAGTGTATGAAATGTATTACGAATATGAGGAGCCGCTAGCAAAAATTGTTCCGCACCGGACATTGGCACTCAATCGAGGAGAAAAAGAAGATATATTACGGATAAGCGTGAAACCGAATGTAGAGTTTATTCTAAGATACCTTCATAAAAAATGGGTTAAAAATGAGCAATCACCTTCTGCTTCACTTGTGATAGAAGCCTATGAGGATGGATATAAGCGTCTTATTCAGCCATCCATTGAGAGAGAAATAAGAAATGAACTAACGGAGAAGGCGGAAGAACAGGCTATCATGATTTTCTCCGAGAATTTACGGAATTTATTATTGCAGCCTCCGCTAAAAGGCAAGGTTGTCTTAGCTGTTGACCCTGCCTATCGAACAGGGTGCAAGCTAGCGGTTGTTGATGAAACAGGCAAGGTTCTTAAAATATCTGTGATTTATCCGCACCCGCCTGTCTCGAAAGCGAAAGAAGCAAAGGGGCAAATTATTGATTTATTAAAAACATACAGGGTTGAAATGGTTGCGATTGGAAATGGAACGGCTTCTAGGGAAACAGAACAGTTTATTTCTGATATCTTGAAAGAACTTAATGAAGAAATTTTTTATCTCATTGTAAATGAGGCTGGAGCTAGTGTGTATTCTGCATCGGATTTAGCGAGAGAGGAGTTTCCTGATCTTCAAGTTGAAGAAAGAAGTGCTGTTTCGATTGCCCGGAGACTTCAAGACCCATTAGCAGAACTTGTGAAAATTGATCCTAAATCTGTTGGTGTAGGACAGTACCAGCATGATGTTTCCCAAAAAAAATTAACCGAATCACTAAGCTTTGTTGTTGAGACAGCCGTTAACCAGGTTGGAGTTAATGTAAATACGGCTTCTTCTTCATTGCTTCAATATGTTGCTGGTTTATCTAAAGCGGTAGCTAATAATATCGTGAAAAAGCGGGAGGAAGAGGGGAAATTCTCGAACCGGAAACAACTAAAGAAAATTCCTAGACTTGGTGCTAAAACATACGAGCAAGCCATTGGTTTCTTGCGAATCATAGATGGAACTGAGCCGTTAGATCGTACAGGTATCCACCCGGAAAGCTATTCTGAAGTAATTAAACTTCTTAATAATCTTGGCTTTACTACTGCTGATTTAGGGAGTCCGGCTTTAAGAGAATCCCTAGCTGGATTGAATGTTGCACAGTTATCGGAAGAGTTAGGGATTGGGGAATTAACATTAAAGGATATAATTGATGCTCTTGTACGACCTGAGAGAGACCCACGGGATGATTTGCCTAAACCTTTATTGAAAAAGGATGTCCTAAAGCTCGAAGATTTAAATGCGGGAATGGAGCTTCAGGGTACCGTCAGAAATGTTGTGGATTTCGGAGCATTTGTTGATATTGGTGTAAAGCAGGATGGACTTGTTCATATATCTAAATTAAGCCGGAAATTCGTCAAACATCCTCTTGATGTTGTTTCAGTCGGGGACGTAGTTACCGTATGGGTAGATTCTGTTGACAAAAATAAAGGAAGAGTATCGTTGACAATGCTCTCGCCTAATGAGTAATAATTGTAGAGGCTCAAACAAAAGCCAGGCCCTTGCAGGTGAATTTTGCAAGGGCTTTTTTTATGCGTGTCGGGACTGACCAGTCGCCTCCGCTTTTCGATATGTCTAGCTGCGGCTCCTAGTCCCTCGAGGTCATAAGCCAAACTGGCTCGAAGGTTAAAGAACAACCTTCCATCCAGTTCGTCTTATGCTTGTCGGGACTGACCAGTCGCCTCCGCTTTTCTATGAGCAGTGTTTTTTTCTGTAGAAAAACCAGCATTGGTTTAATAATTTTATTTGGTAACGATCTTTTTCAAGGAATGCGCGTTGGATTTGATTTTGAAACCATACAGGCATATGAGTACCTCCTCGGATCAAAAGGTATATATAATGTATGCTATAATAGGTTGTCATGTTGACAATATTTCTTAGGGGTAAGAGGAAGATGGATGATTTAGAACTACAAAGATTGGTAGAGGAAATTTCTTTAGCGGAATTTGGTAAACCATTCAGACATAAGGCATACTTTAATTCAAGGCTTAAAACTACTGGCGGAAGATATATGCTAAATACCCATCATGTGGAAATAAATCGAAAATATTTAGAGCAATTAGGACATCAAGAGTTATGTGGCATTATTAGGCATGAACTTTGTCACTATCATTTGCATATTGAGGGGAAAGGGTATAAACACCGGGATCAAGATTTTAAGATATTAATGAAAGCTGTTGGAGCTCCTCGTTTTTGCTCACCACTGCCAGGGGACTATCAGAGGAAGGGAAAGAAGAGGGATATTATCTATTTTTGTAAGAGCTGTGGGCAAAGGTATCATAGAAGAAGAAATATTAATACACAAAAATACGTCTGCGGAAAATGCAGAGGGAGATTAGTAAAGATCAATGGAAATGAAACAATATAAGGGTAATTCCTTTAAGGTAACATGCTGCTAAAAATGCTTTATTTTTTTTGAAAAACATTCTTGACTTTTAATAGACAGGTTTTTATAATAGGAAGAGTCGAAAAGATGATATGCACTATTCCGCAGTAGCTCAGTGGTAGAGCTATCGGCTGTTAACCGATCGGTCGTAGGTTCGAGTCCTACCTGCGGAGCCATTTTTATTATGGGGAAGTACTCAAGAGGCTGAAGAGGCGCCCCTGCTAAGGGTGTAGGTCGGGTAACCGGCGCGAGGGTTCAAATCCCTCCTTCTCCGCCAGCGATATTTTGATTTTTTAATGTGGCCCGTTGGTCAAGCGGTTAAGACACCGCCCTTTCACGGCGGTAACACGGGTTCGAATCCCGTACGGGTCATCCATAGAGTTGCAGTTGGTATTTTAAACTGCAGTGGAATGATAAGCTTGGTCCGGTAGTTCAGTTGGTTAGAATGCCTGCCTGTCACGCAGGAGGTCGCGGGTTCGAGTCCCGTCCGGACCGCCATTTTTGTTTTGAGAATATTAATGGGCTATAGCCAAGCGGTAAGGCATCGCACTTTGACTGCGACATGCGTTGGTTCGAATCCAGCTAGCCCAGCCATTTTTATTTCGAGCCATTAGCTCAGTCGGTAGAGCATCTGACTTTTAATCAGAGGGTCGAAGGTTCGAGTCCTTCATGGCTCACCATTTACAATATGCGGGTGTGGCGGAATTGGCAGACGCACTAGACTTAGGATCTAGCGCCGCAAGGCGTGGGGGTTCGACTCCCTTCACCCGCATTGATAATCCTTGATTTTTATATGAAATGTTGATATGATTAACTTTATCACTATTTATATGCGGTCGTGGCGGAATGGCAGACGCGCTAGGTTGAGGGCCTAGTGGGGGCAACCCCGTGGAGGTTCAAGTCCTCTCGGCCGCACCAAAAAAAATATTGACAAATAGATTGATCTGAGATATGATATAAAAGTTGCTTTAATAAATGCGCCCGTAGCTCAATTGGATAGAGCGTCTGACTACGGATCAGAAGGTTATGGGTTCGACTCCTTTCGGGCGCGCCATTTATGTTATAAGAATTCGGAAGTTAGAAGCAGGAATAAAATAAATTATCCTCTTCGACCTCTTAATCTAATCCGGGAAGTAGCTCAGCTTGGTAGAGCACTTGGTTTGGGACCAAGGGGTCGCAGGTTCGAATCCTGTCTTCCCGACCATTCGATTTCATTAACAAATAGTAACGCGGGTGTAGTTTAGTGGTAAAACCACAGCCTTCCAAGCTGTTGTCGAGGGTTCGATTCCCTTCACCCGCTCCAAAATTGCTCTTTGAAAACTGAACGAACAAGAACGTCAACGTTTATTATTTTAGTCTTTTTAAAAAAGACATTTATGAGCTAATCAACTCACAATTTATTGGAGAGTTTGATCCTGGCTCAGGACGAACGCTGGCGGCGTGCCTAATACATGCAAGTCGAGCGAATCTGAGGGAGCTTGCTCCCAAAGATTAGCGGCGGACGGGTGAGTAACACGTGGGCAACCTGCCTGTAAGACTGGGATAACTTCGGGAAACCGGAGCTAATACCGGATAATTCTTTTCCTCACATGTGGAAAAG
>NZ_LT904903.1:490483-492983 GCF_900199725.1 Cytobacillus massiliigabonensis
TGAAAGATGGCTCCGGCTATCACTTACAGATGGGCCCGCGGCGCATTAGCTAGTTGGTGAGGTAACGGCTCACCAAGGCGACGATGCGTAGCCGACCTGAGAGGGTGATCGGCCACACTGGGACTGAGACACGGCCCAGACTCCTACGGGAGGCAGCAGTAGGGAATCTTCCGCAATGGACGAAAGTCTGACGGAGCAACGCCGCGTGAGTGATGAAGGTTTTCGGATCGTAAAACTCTGTTGTTAGGGAAGAACAAGTACCGTTCGAATAGGGCGGTACCTTGACGGTACCTAACCAGAAAGCCACGGCTAACTACGTGCCAGCAGCCGCGGTAATACGTAGGTGGCAAGCGTTGTCCGGAATTATTGGGCGTAAAGCGCGCGCAGGCGGTCTTTTAAGTCTGATGTGAAAGCCCCCGGCTCAACCGGGGAGGGTCATTGGAAACTGGGAGACTTGAGTGCAGAAGAGGAGAGTGGAATTCCACGTGTAGCGGTGAAATGCGTAGAGATGTGGAGGAACACCAGTGGCGAAGGCGACTCTCTGGTCTGTAACTGACGCTGAGGCGCGAAAGCGTGGGGAGCGAACAGGATTAGATACCCTGGTAGTCCACGCCGTAAACGATGAGTGCTAAGTGTTAGAGGGTTTCCGCCCTTTAGTGCTGCAGCAAACGCATTAAGCACTCCGCCTGGGGAGTACGGCCGCAAGGCTGAAACTCAAAGGAATTGACGGGGGCCCGCACAAGCGGTGGAGCATGTGGTTTAATTCGAAGCAACGCGAAGAACCTTACCAGGTCTTGACATCCTCTGACAATCCTAGAGATAGGACTTTCCCCTTCGGGGGACAGAGTGACAGGTGGTGCATGGTTGTCGTCAGCTCGTGTCGTGAGATGTTGGGTTAAGTCCCGCAACGAGCGCAACCCTTGATCTTAGTTGCCAGCATTCAGTTGGGCACTCTAAGGTGACTGCCGGTGACAAACCGGAGGAAGGTGGGGATGACGTCAAATCATCATGCCCCTTATGACCTGGGCTACACACGTGCTACAATGGATGGTACAAAGGGCTGCAAGACCGCGAGGTTTAGCCAATCCCATAAAACCATTCTCAGTTCGGATTGCAGGCTGCAACTCGCCTGCATGAAGCCGGAATCGCTAGTAATCGCGGATCAGCATGCCGCGGTGAATACGTTCCCGGGCCTTGTACACACCGCCCGTCACACCACGAGAGTTTGTAACACCCGAAGTCGGTGGGGTAACCGCAAGGAGCCAGCCGCCTAAGGTGGGACAGATGATTGGGGTGAAGTCGTAACAAGGTAGCCGTATCGGAAGGTGCGGCTGGATCACCTCCTTTCTAAGGATGAAATGAAGTCTAACTTCATTAAAAGACGTTTCATTGTTCGTTCAGTTTTGAGAGAGCAATTCTCTCATATAAGTTTGTTCTTTGAAAACTAGATAATGTATATAAAGAAGAATAACCGAGTAATCGCCATCTTAGTTTTCTCTTATGAAAGTTTTAATTTTAAAACGAAATAAGAGCACAAACCATGAGGGCAACAAGAAGCAAGTAGTTCAAGGAAACGATTGAGGAAACACCGGAACGTGCGTAGTTGGCACGTGAGGATGTTGACGAATGAGTTGACGCAGAAATACGCAGCTGATTGTTGACCGAAGTAGGTTAAGTTAGAAAGGGCGCACGGTGAATGCCTAGGCACTAGGAGCCGATGAAGGACGGGACTAACACCGATATGCTTCGGGGAGCTGTAAGTAAGCTTTGATCCGGAGATTTCCGAATGGGGGAACCCTCTATCCGTAATGGGATAGAATCTTTACCTGAATACATAGGGTAATGAAGGCAGACCCGGGGAACTGAAACATCTAAGTACCCGGAGGAAGAGAAAGCAAACGCGATTCCCTGAGTAGCGGCGAGCGAAACGGGATTAGCCCAAACCAAGAGGCTTGCCTCTTGGGGTTGTAGGACACTCTACACGGAGTTACAAAGGAACGAGGTAAATGAACAGGTCTGGAAAGGCCGGCCAGAGAAGGTAAAAGCCCTGTAGTTGAAACTTCGTTCCCTCCAGAGTGGATCCTGAGTACGGCGGGACACGAGAAATCCCGTCGGAAGCAGGGAGGACCATCTCCCAAGGCTAAATACTCCCTAGTGACCGATAGTGAACCAGTACCGTGAGGGAAAGGTGAAAAGCACCCCGGAAGGGGAGTGAAAGAGATCCTGAAACCGTGTGCCTACAAGTAGTTAGAGCCCGTTAATGGGTGATAGCGTGCCTTTTGTAGAATGAACCGGCGAGTTACGATTACATGCGAGGTTAAGTTGAATAGACGGAGCCGCAGCGAAAGCGAGTCTGAATAGGGCGAATGAGTATGTGGTCGTAGACCCGAAACCAGGTGATCTACCCATGTCCAGGTTGAAGTTCAGGTAACACTGAATGGAGGACCGAACCCACGCACGTTGAAAAGTGCGGGGATGAGGTGTGGGTAGCGGAGAAATT
>NZ_LT904903.1:498376-561410 GCF_900199725.1 Cytobacillus massiliigabonensis
AGGAGGTCGCGGGTTCGAGTCCCGTCCGGACCGCCATTATACAAAAAAGTTAAGTGCGAAACATTGTTTCGTCTTTTTTTTTGTCCATTTTTATTCATGCTTTTTTGCTCAGTAACAAAAAATCATGTAGACTATACATATAATAGATATTCCTTAGGATCTATCCTAAGGTTTTTTTGTCAGAATAAGAAGAATTGGACTTTAAAATAAAAAAGCTTTTCCTTTTGGAAACAGATTTAAATGACAGACTGTGTTAAAGTTGTATATCGATAATTATCCTTGTTGATTGTAGCGAAAATCAACAGCTATGTGTTTAACACAGCCAAATGAAAAAGGTGAGTAATTAATATGAAGCAATTTGAGTTTATCTCGAATCAGCCCGAAGAAACAATGGATTTCTCTAAACGTCTTGCAGATTGGTTAAAGCCAGGTGATGTGATTGCATTAGAAGGCGATCTTGGTGCAGGTAAAACAACTTTTACAAAAGGGCTTGCTCTTGGTTTAGATATAAAAAGAAATGTGAACAGCCCTACTTTCACAATTATAAAAGAGTATCAAGGAAGAATGCCTCTTTATCATATGGATGTATATCGAGTGGAGGAGTCATTTGAAGATTTAGGATTCGATGAATACTTTGAAGGAAATGGAGTTACAGTTGTTGAATGGGCACATTTAATAGAAGAACAGCTTCCGCAAGAATTATTATTGATATCTTTGTTTTTAGGTGAGAATGGGGCAAGGAAAATTGTTGTAACACCTAAAGGTGAAAGATATGAGGAATTATGTAAGGAGTTTTTTAAATGAAGTTGCTTTCAATCGATACGTCTAATTATGCATTAGGTGTGGCTTTATTAGATGGGAACCAAGTGATAGGTGAATATATTACAAATATAAAGAAAAATCATTCTGTGCGTGCAATGCCTGCAATTGAAGCATTAATGAAAGACTGTGATATGAAGCCAAGTGATCTTTCAAAGATTGTTGTTGCTAATGGTCCTGGTTCGTATACAGGAGTTCGAATTGGTGTGACTATTGCAAAGACATTAGCATGGACATTGAATATTCCATTGACAGGGGTTTCGAGCTTAGAGGTATTAGCAGCATCTGCTGGTCGTTATTTTGAAGGTGTAGTTTCTCCCATATTTGATGCACGCAGAGGTCAAATTTATACGGGCCTTTACCAATTCAGTGAGGGAAAATTAATCACAAAGAATAAAGATCAGTTGGTCCTATCTAAGGATTGGGCTGCAGAACTGAAAGAAAGAAATGAAAAGGTTCTTTTGCTTGGCAATGATTTGCCGCTTCATCAAGAAACCTTTGAAGAAATAATTGGAACACAAGCCGTTTTCGCTGAAATAACAGAGCATAATCCTCGACCTGCTGAGCTAGCATTACTGGGCAGGGATAGGGAAGCTGAGGATATACATTCTTTTGTTCCTAATTACATTCGTTTAGCAGAAGCAGAAGCTAATTGGATCAAAGCGAATAAAGAGAAGATAAGGAAGTAGCAGTATGAATAAGTCTTTAACCTTTCGATTTATGGATATAAATGATGTGGATGACATTCTAAAAATTGAGCATGAATCTTTTACCCTTCCATGGAGTAGAGAGGCATTTCAAAATGAGTTAACGACGAATCAATATGCTTTGTATATTGGCTTAGAAGAAGATAGAAAAGTCATTGGCTATTGTGGTGTTTGGATTGTTATAGATGAAGCTCAAATCACAAATGTGGCCATTTTGCCGGAGTATCGAGGAAGGAAGCTAGGTGAGGCATTAATGAGACAAGTAATGGAGATAGCATCAGAGAGAGGAGCGAGGACGATGTCGCTTGAGGTGCGAGTTTCTAATTCTGTTGCCCAATCCCTCTATCGAAAGCTTGGATTTCAAGATGGCGGAATTAGAAAAAACTACTATTCGGATAATCAAGAAGATGCTCTAGTAATGTGGGTGAATTTATGACAAACAAAGATCAGTTAATCATGGGAATAGAAACAAGCTGTGATGAAACGGCAGTTGCAATTATTAAAAATGGAAGAGAAATTGCTGCAAATGTGGTAGCATCCCAAATTGAAAGCCATAAAAGATTTGGCGGTGTTGTACCAGAGATTGCATCTCGTCATCATGTAGAGCAAATGACAATTGTACTAGAAGAGGCGTTAAATCAGGCAAAGATTAGTTACGAAGATTTAAGTGCCATTGCAGTAACAGAAGGTCCAGGATTAGTTGGAGCATTATTAGTGGGAGTAAATGCAGCAAAGGCAGTTGCTTTTGCTCATGGCATCCCATTAGTTGGTGTTCATCATATAGCTGGACATATTTATGCAAATCGGCTTGTAACAGAAATGGATTTTCCTTTGCTCTCACTTGTTGTTTCAGGTGGACATACAGAACTTGTATATATGAAAGAGCATGGTCATTTTGAAGTCATTGGTGAAACAAGGGATGATGCTGCTGGAGAAGCTTATGATAAGGTAGCAAGAACATTAAATCTTCCCTATCCAGGGGGACCTCATATTGATCGATTAGCACAGGAGGGTGAACCTTCAATATCATTGCCTCGAGCATGGCTGGAGGAAGGCTCCTATGATTTTAGCTTCAGTGGATTAAAATCAGCAGTTATTAACACTGTCCACAATGCTGAACAAAGAGGAGAGAACATTAAGCCTGAAGATTTGGCAGCAAGCTTTCAACAAAGCGTAATTGACGTGCTTGTGGCAAAAACAAGTAGGGCTGCAAAAGAGTACACTGTGAAGCAGGTGCTATTAGCTGGTGGTGTAGCAGCAAATAAGGGGCTGCGATCAGCCTTACAGGAGGAGTTTAATAAACTGCCTGATTGCGAGCTTGTTATTCCTCCGTTATCTCTATGCACAGATAATGCGGCAATGATTGCAGCTGCAGGCAGTGTTTTATTTGAAAAAGGGGTTCAATCAACTATGGCATTGAATGCAAATCCAGGTCTTGATATAACTATCCACAATTAAGGAACAGGTAGGAAAAAGTCCTCATTGAAAAATGAGGACTTTCTTGTGGATAAATAGAAAAATCAGATAATTACAGCAGAAATTGTGGATAATAATGCCGTTTCTTGTGGATAATGTGGAAAAGTCTGTGGAAGTCTTACATTTCAACCGATTGATTGTGAATATTTTTGTGGATAAAAAAGGAACAAAGGGTGTATATATCCCCAGTTCCTTTTTCTTAATGTCTAGCACAAGCGTTCTATCGCCTATCAAACTTCAGGCCCCCTCCTTGCGATAAGTCGACATCAATTCACTATCGTTCATTGTGTCTCCTTTATCTCAGTCGGCGATCCTTCTGCGTTTGTACGGCGATGACCAAGGCACTTTCGCTTTTCTTAATCTGCTAATTCTGTCCATTCTTCAACTAATTCGTCTAATTTAACCTTTGCCTCATTGTTTTTATTCGTAATCTCTTGAACTTTTTCATGATTTTGGTAAACTTCCGGCTCACATAATTGCTGCTCATATTCAGATATTAAAACCTCTAGCTCACCGATTTGCTTTTCTACTTCTTCTAATCTTCTTTGGCGCTGTCTTTCAATTTTCTTTGCTTCCTTATCCAGCTGATAGCTGTTTTTTTCCTGATTTGGCTGAGGTGCAGAATTTTTTTGAATGGAATCTAATGCCTTTAACTCTTCTTGCTCATGCTTCTTTTCAATATAATAATCATAATCACCAAGGTACTCAGTTGCACCATCCTTGCTGAGCTCGATTACTTTTGTTGTAATTCGGTTAATAAAGTAGCGGTCATGAGAAACGAAAAGGATGGTCCCTGGATAATCGATAAGTGCGTTTTCTAATATTTCTTTACTATCTAAATCAAGGTGGTTAGTAGGCTCGTCCAGAATCAAAAAATTTGCCCGCTGCATCATTAACTTAGCTAGTGCTAACCGAGCCTTTTCTCCTCCGCTTAAGGTGGATACATTCTTTAAAACATCATCACCAGAGAAGAGGAAATTTCCTAATACCGTCCGGATATCCTTCTCTGGCTTTAGAGGATATTCATCCCATAGCTCATTTAAAACTCGCTTATTCGAGGAGAGTTCAGCTTGTTCCTGATCATAGTATCCGATGAAAACATTTGAACCATGGTGGAAATGACCTGCAATTGGGGACAGTTTATCAATGATTGTTTTTAATAGAGTAGATTTTCCAACCCCATTTGGACCAACAAGGGCAATGCTTTCCCCTCTTGTAATCCGGAAGGAAATCCCTTTTGAAATTTCTTCCCCATGATAGCCGATAGCGATTGAATCAGCCTTCAATACTTCATTTCCTGATTGTCTATCAATTTGGAAGCCAAAAGAGGCTGATTTTTCATCCCCTAAGGGCCTGTCCATTATTTCCATTTTTTCAAGCTGTTTTCGGCGGCTCTGAGCTCTTTTCGTTGTAGAGGCACGTGCAAGGTTTCGTTGAATGAAATCCTGAAGTTTCGCTACTTCCTCCTGCTGTTTTTCATATTCTTTCATTTCACGTTCATAGTTTGCAGCTTTCTGATCGAGATAAGCACTGTAATTCCCTGTATATTTGCGAATCTGAAGTCTTGATAGTTCGTAAACCTGTGAAACCACTTTATCTAAAAAATAACGGTCATGTGAGACAATTAATATTGCCCCGTCATATCCTTGTAAATATTGCTCTAACCAAGTTAAAGTATCAATATCTAAATGATTGGTAGGTTCATCCAGGATTAAAATGTCGGGTTTTGTTAATAATAGCTTTCCAAGTGCAAGTCTTGTTTTCTGTCCCCCGCTAAGTGTTGATATTTTTGTATCATAGCTAAAGGAATGGAAATTCAATCCATGGAGGACGGAACGGATGTCTGATTCATATTGATAGCCGCCTTCCTCTTTGAATTGAACTTGGCGTTTATCATATTCAGACAAAATCCGTTCATATTCTTGCTGATTTCCCATCGCTTCAGGATCTGACATCCGTTCTTCAAGCCTGCGCAATTCTTTTTCTTGGGTTTGAAAATGCGCAAATACCGTTAACATTTCATCCCAAATGGATTGATCGGATTCCAGACCCGTATTTTGAGCCAAATAGCCAATTTTCACTTCCTTGGGCTTAATAATTTCTCCGGAATCATAAGACATTTGTCCTGCAATAATTTTTAATAGAGTAGATTTACCGGCTCCGTTACGGCCTACAAGGGCAATTCGATCCCTCGTTTGTACTTCAAGCTTTATATTCGATAAAATAGGGTCAGCACCAAAATTTTTAATTAATTGATTTACTTGTAATAAAATCATTTTTTTCACCTCTATATTCTAGAGTTAGTGTAACTCATTCATATATGTTGGGCAATAACCGAAGCCTTTTGTGTAAGTGAATGATTGTACAAATTGCATACAAATGGATAAAAATAGTGTATCATTTTGTAGAGAGGTGTATGTACATGACAGATTTTACTCATTTTAATCAAGAGGGCCGAGCAAAAATGGTTGATGTAAGTGACAAGCCTGAAACGGTCCGAACTGCGATTGCTCACTCAAGTATTATTGTAAATAAAGAAATATATGAAAAAATTACTTCTAATAAAATGAAAAAAGGGGATGTCCTTGCAGTCGCTCAAGTAGCTGGAGTAATGGCATGCAAGAAAACCTGGGAAATCATCCCGATGTGTCACCCCATTCCGCTAACTGGTGTGGATATTTCTTTCTCATGGAAAATTAATCAAGAGGAATATACACTATTAATTACAGCATCAGCTAAAACAAAAGGAAACACCGGCGTTGAGATGGAAGCGCTCACAGCCGCATCTGTTTGTGCTTTGACCGTTTATGATATGTGTAAAGCGGTTGATAAGGGAATGATTATTGGCAGAACGTATTTAGTTGAAAAAACGGGCGGTAAAAATGGAGACTTTAAAAGAGACACTAAATAATAATGTAACTTTGGGAGAGTGGATGAAAAATGGCGAATGAATCAGTGAAAATTCCGCAAGCAACTGCAAAAAGGCTCCCTTTGTACTATCGATTTCTGAAGAATTTACATTCCTCTGGCAAGCAAAGGGTATCATCTGCTGAGCTGAGTGAGGCAGTAAAGGTTGACTCTGCAACAATCCGCAGGGATTTTTCCTACTTTGGAGCATTAGGGAAAAAGGGGTATGGATATAATGTCAATTATTTGCTTACCTTTTTTCGGAAGACATTAGACCAGGATGAACTGACAAAGGTGGCATTAATTGGAGTAGGAAATTTAGGTACTGCATTTTTGAATTATAACTTTTTGAAAAATAATAATACAAAAATTGAAGTGGCCTTTGATGTAGATGTAAATAAAGTCGGTTCTAAAATTGGAGAAGTTCCCGTTTTCCATATGGATGATTTAGAAAAAGTGATTGAAGAACACAATATTCAAGTGGCGATATTAACCGTTCCTGCACCTGCTGCTCAATCGATCGCTGACCGGATCGTTCAGGGAAGTGTAAATGGAATTTTGAATTTTACACCAGCAAGACTATCCGTTCCACCAACAATAAGAATTCATCATATCGATTTAGCTGTAGAGCTACAGTCTCTTATCTATTTTTTAAAGCATTACCCGACAGATAATGAAAAAGAAGAATAAAACGGTAAAAATAAATGAGCCTCTCAAAATGGAGACTCATTTATTTTTTAAGCTATTCTTTATTTTGAAATGAAAAGCGACCATTCGCAGACCTCCGCCTAAGTCAAAGGTTGCAATAATAATTAAAAATACAGTGAAAATTCCCCAGCCTTGTTCTCTTTGTATATTTTGAATAGCGATGTATGTAAAGAGGAGACCGAGAATAATATAGATAATGCCCGAAAATAAAGGTGACCTTCTCATATAAATCCTCCAATAAAAGATTGTATTTTTTCTATTTTTTCCAGCCAGTTTTCTATAGGTTCCTTATTCAGCTGGAGAATGACAACAAGTGTATTCATTGTCACATGAGCGAAGATCGGTACGATAATCCGCTTTGTTTTTACATATAGAAAAGCAAAGGTAAATCCCATAGCTGAATATAAGAGCGTATGTTCAATCTCTGCATGTGCAAGGGAAAAAATGACAGAGCTAATTAATGCAGATACAAAGAAGTTTAATCGCTTATGCAGAGATCCGAAAATAATTTTTCGAAAAACAATTTCTTCTAATATAGGACCGATGATGGAACTGACAATTATTACTGCTGGGAAGGTTTGGATAAGCATCAGGATGTCCTGAGTATTTTCTGACCCCATTTCAATGCCGATCATGTTTTCGATACTTGCCGCCATTATTTGCGCGAAATAAGCTAGGAAGATTCCACCCACTGCCCATGCGATAGAAGTTGGAACAGATGAAGCATCCCGTAATTCCCGGACAGTTTTCATTTCTTTGCGTAATAGCATAAGTGCAATAATGAAGGTAATTGAAAAGCTAATCACAATCCAGTAGGGAACGGAAAGCATTTGCATGTCTTCAGGACTTTTGCCCAAAAAGTTACCGGCAAGCATTAGAAGTGGAACGCCTATAATCCCAGAAAATTGCATGGCTATATATGCAATAAGAATGATCCAGTATTCTTTTTTCAATGTATTGTCTCCTTCTAATAGGTTGGTTGGCCGAGATGATTATTCACTCGCTTCTTTACCATCTTTCATTTTACTCATAATTAGGTTGTAGTTTCAAATAGAACAGTCCGATAGTCATAACTTCAATGACTGATGCAAATTTTCACTATAAATATTTTTTGTAAAAAAATGAGCTTCACCCTTGCAAATAGAGTTCGTTTTCTTTAATATAATAATTGTGTTAGCACTCAGATGGATAGAGTGCTAATAAAAATATTACATATAAATTGAGGAGGTTGTTTCACTTGTTAAAGCCACTAGGTGATCGAATTATTATCGAGCTTGTTGAAACTGAAGAAAAAACTGCAAGCGGCATCGTTTTGCCGGACACTGCTAAAGAAAAACCTCAAGAAGGTAAAGTTGTAGCTGTAGGTACTGGACGCGTTGAAAATGGTGAACGCGTAGCCCTTGAAGTCGCTAACGGCGACCGTATCATCTTCTCAAAATATGCTGGAACAGAAGTGAAATACGAAGGAAAAGAATACTTGATTTTACGTGAAAATGATATTCTTGCTATTATCGGTTAATAAACAATACGCAAATAGATTCTAAAAGATAACTTTTCATAATTTTAGAGGAGGTTTTTACAAATGGCAAAAGAGATCAAATTTAGTGAAGATGCTCGCCGTGCGATGCTGCGCGGCGTTGATACACTTGCTGATGCAGTAAAAGTAACTCTTGGACCTAAAGGACGCAACGTGGTTCTTGAGAAAAAATTCGGTTCTCCATTAATCACAAATGATGGAGTAACAATTGCGAAAGAAATCGAATTAGAAGATGCTTTCGAAAACATGGGTGCTAAGCTTGTTGCTGAAGTAGCAAGCAAGACAAACGATGTTGCTGGTGATGGTACAACAACTGCAACTGTACTTGCTCAAGCGATGATTCGTGAAGGTCTTAAAAACGTAACTGCTGGTGCAAACCCAATGGGTATTCGCAAAGGAATCGAAAAAGCTGTTGCAACTGCAGTAGAAGAATTACAAGCAATTTCTAAACCAATCGAAAACAAAGAATCCATCGCACAAGTTGCTGCAATTTCTGCTGCTGACGAAGAAGTAGGCCAATTAATTGCTGAAGCAATGGAACGCGTTGGCAACGACGGTGTTATTACAATTGAAGAGTCAAAAGGCTTCACTACTGAGTTAGATGTAGTAGAAGGTATGCAATTCGACCGTGGCTATGCTTCTGCATACATGGTAACAGACACAGAAAAAATGGAAGCTGTTCTAGACAACCCATACATTTTAATTACAGATAAGAAAATTTCAAGCATTCAAGAAGTATTGCCAGTTCTTGAGCAAGTTGTTCAACAAGGCAAGCCATTATTATTAGTTGCTGAGGATGTTGAAGGTGAAGCACTTTCTACTTTAGTAGTGAACAAATTGCGCGGAACATTTAACGCTGTTGCTGTTAAAGCTCCTGGCTTCGGTGACCGCCGTAAGGCTATGCTTGAAGACATCGCGATTTTAACTGGCGGGGAAGTCATCACAGAAGAATTAGGCCGTGACCTTAAATCTGCTACAATCGCTTCTCTTGGACGTGCTTCTAAAGTGGTTGTTACAAAAGAAAACACAACAATCGTAGAAGGTGCTGGAGATAGTGCACAAATCGCTGGTCGTGTAAACCAAATCCGTGTTCAAATGGATGAAACAACTTCTGAATTTGACCGTGAAAAATTACAAGAGCGCTTAGCTAAATTAGCTGGCGGTGTGGCAGTAGTTAAAGTTGGTGCTGCAACAGAAACAGAATTAAAAGAACGCAAGCTTCGCATCGAAGACGCTCTTAACTCTACACGCGCTGCTGTAGAAGAAGGAATCGTTTCTGGTGGTGGAGTTGCCCTTCTAAACGTATACAAAAAAGTAGCTGCTCTTCAAGCTGAAGGCGACGTTGCTACAGGTATTAACATTGTATTACGTGCAATGGAAGAGCCAGTACGCACAATCGCTCACAATGCAGGCCTTGAAGGATCTGTTGTTGTTGACCGCTTAAAGCGCGAAGAAATCGGCACAGGTTTCAACGCTGCTACAAACGAGTGGGTAAACATGGTTGAAGCTGGAATCGTTGACCCAACTAAGGTTACACGTTCAGCTCTTCAAAACGCAGCATCTGTAGCGGCTATGTTCTTAACAACTGAAGCCGTTGTTGCTGATAAGCCAGAAGAAAAAGCACCAATGATGCCTGATATGGGCGGAATGGGTGGAATGGGCGGCATGATGTAATAACGCCCTCAAACCCTTGATATAACTGGGTTTGTTAGTAAGGTGAAAGTGGCATGCTAACATTGAGGATATTAACGGAGGCTTTCTTGAAGCTCAAATAAACATAAAATGTACCCTATAGAGTAGAAACTTTAAAAAAGTCTACTCTATAGGGTATTTTTATGTTTCTGCTTAGCCTTTTTCATACAATATGATAGAATCATGTTACCAATACTTTAGGAGAATTGAAATGCATGGCACCTTTAAATGAAGATCAATTAGAAACTATCCGAAATGAACGTAAGATACAAATTATGCGAGCTGCGATTAAAGTGTTTGCAGAAAACGGATTTAAACTTACAAAGATTTCTTTAATCGCAAAGGAAGCTGGAATTAGCCATGGCTTAGTTTATCATTATTTCAAATCAAAGGAGGAAGTGTTATACGAAAGCCTTGAATGGGCAATGGAATTAAATGAAACGCGTAAATTTCTTACAGAGCTTTCGAGAATGGAATTATCTCCATTAGAAAAAATACGTAAATTTACTAAGTTTGCCCTTTCATCAAGCATGTCTACAAGTAGTGATATATTTCGCATTATCCAGCACCTAGAACATACGGAAGGTGTTCCTGGGCATATACTTGAATTTACGAAAAACGTAGGAATGATGTTTGTAGAATTTTTCATTCCAATTTTTAAAGAGGGACAAGAAGCAGGTGAAGTGATCCAAGAAGATCCTGAAGAGCTTGTTGGAATATTTCTAACCATTATTTCAGGAGTGATGGCAGATGATCCCGATTTTTGGCATGAAAATATGGATCGTAAAATTGCCATTTTCTTGAGAATGATTACAACACGTTAATCGAGTTTTTACCTCCCCTCGATTTAGTCACCAGAATTTCCTGTTGACAAAACGAGGGGATATATTTTACCTTTATATTGACTGGTTTAATCAATCAAAAATCAGTCATTGTTTTTAACTTTTAATTGACTGACTTAATCAATCAAAAAGGAGTGATGAAATGAAAGAAAGTATTATTTCTGTTCACGATTTAAAGAAATCCTACGGAAAGCATACGGTTTTAGATGGATTAAACTTTGAGGTAGAGTGTGGATCAATCTTTGCATTACTTGGTGAAAATGGTGCCGGTAAAACGACAACAGTACGCATCCTATCTACATTAATCCAGGCCGATAGTGGTATTGCAGCAATTGCTGGATACGATACGCATCGTGAATCTGAATCTGTCAAACAAAAGATTAGCTTAACTGGTCAGTATGCTTCAGTAGATGAATTGCTGACAGGCGAAGAAAATCTCATGATGATGGGGCGTCTAAATCACTTGAGCCGCCATTTAGTAAAAAAACGGACAGCGGAACTGCTGGAACAATTTGAGTTAACGAATGCTGCAAAAAAACAGGTGAAAACCTATTCTGGCGGGATGCGCAGAAGGCTTGATATTGCTATTAGTCTGCTTGCCTCACCAAAAGTGATTTTCTTAGATGAACCTACAACTGGACTTGATCCCCGTAGTCGCAAGAATATGTGGAATCTGATTCAACAACTTGCAAAGGACGGTGTAACCATCTTTTTAACAACACAATACTTGGAAGAAGCTGATCAGCTTGCAGATAAAATTGCTGTTATTGATAATGGAAAGATTGTAGAAGAAGGAACAGCTGAAGAGCTTAAATGTATGATAGGTGAGGAAAAGCTAGAATTAACTTTCAATGATTTATATGCATTTCAAAATGCTCAAGAGCTTATACAAGGTCAAGTACATGATAATGAGCGAAGAATTTCGATTCATACTGGTTCAACAGAAAGTTTGCGCCAGTTACTCAATACTTTACATGAACATGGCATTGAGCCTAGCACTGTAACTTTTCGCAAACCAACGCTTGATGATGTTTTTATGGATATAACAAGTCGTAAAAGAAAGGAGCACTCTGCCAATGCGTAAATCTAAATTATATTGGGCCTTATCAGATGGCTGGGTAATGTCTCAACGCAGTTTAAAGCATATTTTCCGTGAGCCAGAGTCCCTATTAATGGCTATTGGGCTACCAGTTGCCATAATGGTCATGTTCGTTTATGTTTTTGGAGGTGCGATTCAAACTGGGACAGAATATGTGAATTATGTTGTTCCAGGAGTAATCATCACCTGTGCAGGCTTTGGAAGTTCGTTAATCGCATTAAGTGTTACAAAGGACATGGTTGGCGGGTTATTTGAACGATTTCGAAGTATGCCCCTCCTTCCATCTTCTTTAATGGCTGGCCACGTAATAGGAGGGTTCATTCGCAATGTTATTGCAACGACTGTAATTTTCCTTGTTGCACTGCTCATTGGGTTTCAGCCGAATGCGGAATTACTGGAATGGCTAGGTGTGATTGTGATTTTATCACTATTCATGTTTTCTCTCAATTGGCTGTTTATTGCAATTGGTTTAATTATGAAAAGTGTGGAAACTTCAAATGCTGCAACGTTTCCGATGCTGTTTTTGCCATATGTTAGCAGTGCTTTTGTACCAACAGAGACGATGCCAACTTGGCTCCACGCCTTCGCTGAAAACCAGCCTATGACTCCACTGATTGAAACATTACGTGGACTTCTTATCGGGGTCCCAATTGGAAACAATTTCTTGTTAAGCATTCTTTGGTTTGGATCTTTATTGATTATAAGCTTCATCATTTCTGTGGTAATTTTCAAACGAAAGAAACAAGAATAATCTGTGGGATGGAGGAAGGGAGAATTTAATTTCAATAAAAACAAAAATATAGAACAGAAGAAATCTATTGATACTAAGAATGGAAATAGTTTTTAAGTCTTAAATGAAACACTAAAAATGCTAACATTTTACTAACGTTGAGGAAATTAGTGGAGGCTTCTCATGATTTCAGCGAACTTTTGAGAGGTTTCTTTTTTCATTTCTTGTGATCTGATTATCATTCCCCAAATAAAGCCGACAAGTAGTAAATCCATTTTTTGCTGCATGATCGAATTTAATTGAAAACACAGCAAAATAGGAAAAATAGTATTCCAAATAATACAAGAAGCTATTTAGGTAAAGTATAATTATTTTGAAATTCCGAAATCAGCCGCTTTCAAGTAGGCAAGAAACAGCGTCTTTTTCCATTTTAGGTCCATTTTGTAGAATAAATGTGGCATTGGTTGTAAAATAATTAAAGCGGTGAAGTAGCCGCAGTTGAATGGGGACTTTATTGTTATATAGAACAGAGGTATCTTATTCTATGAATCTTTGGCTATAACCCAAATATATCTTAATCAAATAATAGTAAAGAAGACAAATCCCTTAAGATTACATCAAACTATATTGTAATTGGATTGATTTAGTAGGGGATTTAATTAAAATACTGACAAGTTGGAGCTAAGTTTATGTACAAAATATTCATTGTAGAAGATGACATGGTCATTGCCAGAACGGTAAAAAATCATCTTCAGCCGTGGGGATTTGAAGTGGAATATGTTTCTGATTTTCAGAATGTCATGACACAATTTGTTTCTTTTGATCCACAATTAGTTTTATTGGATATCTCTCTTCCTTTTGTGAACGGGTTTACCTTGTGTCAAGAGATTCGCAAAGTATCCAAGGTACCGATTATTTTTATCTCTTCTGCTTCCGATAACATGAATATTGTGATGGCTATTAATTTGGGCGGGGATGATTTTATTGCCAAACCTTTCGACTTGACGATCCTTACTTCAAAAGTACAAGCATTACTTCGACGAACCTACGATTTTACCGGACAAACAAATTTGCTGGAACACCGTGGGGCTATCCTAAACATAAGTGATGCAACCATTACCTTTAATGGCCAGAAAATCGATTTAACCAAAAACGACCAAAAAATTTTGAATGTTCTACTTGAAAATAAGGGGAAGGCTGTTTCAAGGGATATTCTAATGACGCGGCTATGGGAAACGGACAGTTTTATTGATGACAATACACTAACGGTGAATATCAACCGTCTCCGAAAGAAATTAGAGGCAATTGGACTCAATGATTTTATTAAAACCAAGAAAGGACTCGGCTATTTGGTGGACTAATATGAATAAGCATAAAGAAAATTTATTTCTTCTATATTTATATAAAAACTGGAAACCGATAGCCTTATTCTGCCTTTTTGTCCTATGCTTTACTATCGTTTTTTCGCTTAGCCATCACCCACTCGACCCCATCCTTTACTCCATCCTTTTATGTTCATATATTGTCCTCGTCTTTTTTGTTGTTGATTTTTTAAAATTTATAAAACAATATAAAAGGCTAAACAACGCAGAAAAAACCATTATGGTACAAATTGATCAATTGCCTGCCCCCAAAAATGCAATTGAACAGAAATATCAAGAACTGCTGCAAATTTTATATAAAAATAAGAACGAATTGACCGTTCAAGCTGATATTAAGCAAAAAGATTTAGTTGATTATTTTACGCAGTGGACCCATCAAATTAAAACACCGATTGCGGCGATGAGACTCCTTCTTCAATCGGAACAAAAGGAGCAAACGGCCGAATTGGAATTGGAATTGATTAAAATTGAACAATATGTTGAATTTGTTATGCAATATCTTCGTTTGGAAAATATGTCCAATGATCTTGTTTTTAAGAAATATGAATTAGATGATATCATCAAACAAGCCATCCGCAAAAATGCCAAAATGTTTATTCGAAAAAAAATCAGTCTGAACTATTCAGATATTAACTGGACCGTATTAACGGATGAAAAATGGCTGATCTTTGTCATAGAACAAATTCTATCCAATGCGCTGAAGTATACAAAGGAAGGTTCTATTTCAATTTATAGGAAGAATAAACAACTGATTATAGAAGATACTGGCATAGGTATTCAAGCAGAAGATTTACCGCGTGTATTTGAAAAGGGCTTTACTGGATTCAATGGCCGTGCCTTTAAACAATCTACGGGGATTGGTTTGTATCTTTGCAAACAAATATTGACCAAGCTATCCCACGATATAACCATTGAATCAGAGGTAGGAATAGGAACAAAGGTTATCATTGATTTGGAAACGAAGGAAATCGGGGTGGAATGATAACGAAAAACTTCAGTCTTACATTTTTGTAAGTTTGAGCCCTTATTTGTAAGCAAAAGCTATGTCTGAGTGAATGAAGCCATTGCTATACTGAACATGTAGTTAAAGGAAGAGACGGAGGAATTTCTCATGGCATTACTAGAGGTGAAAAATTTAAAAAAAGTATACACAACTCGGTTCGGTGGCAATCATGTTCAGGCACTTTCAGACGTTAGTTTTTCAGTGGAAGAAGGGGAATATGTTGCGATTATGGGCGAATCCGGTTCCGGGAAGACGACTTTATTAAATATATTAGCTGCTCTTGATAAACCGACTAGTGGCGAAGTTTTACTGAATGACAAAGATATTGTATCCATAAGTGAAAAAGAAATTTCTGCATTTCGTCGGAGGAATCTCGGATTTGTTTTTCAGGACTTTAACTTACTCGATACATTTTCATTACAAGACAATATCTATTTACCGCTCGTATTATCCGGCACATCATACAGTGAAATGAGTAATCGTTTAAGGCCGCTTGTCGAAAACTTAAGGATTAAAGATATTTTAACAAAATTTCCATATGAAGTTTCCGGTGGTCAAAAACAGCGGGCAGCGGTTGCGAGAGCCCTCATAACAAATCCCAAGCTCGTTCTTGCTGATGAGCCGACCGGTGCGTTGGATTCACGTGCCGCTGATGATTTACTGCAGATTTTCTCACAGATTAATCAAGAAGGCCAAACAATTCTTATGGTGACCCATAGTACCAAGGCCGCCAGCCATGCAAGCCGCGTTCTGTTTATTAAAGATGGAGCCGTGTTCCATCAAATCTATAAAGGATCCTTATCCAATGAAGCGATGTACCAAAGAATTTCGGATACATTAAACATCATTGCAACGGGCGGTGATAGAAATGAGTAGATTTTTCTACACCAAACTTGCCCTAACCAATATTAATAAACACCGGAAAACGTATATCCCTTATATTCTTACATGTATCAGTACCATTGCTATGTTTTACATGATGCATTTTATGTCGGGAAATCCGGGACTGAAAGAAATGTCCGGTGGTGATGCCTTGATTACGATTTTGAATTTAGGCAACATTGTCATCGGGATCTTTTCCGTTATTTTCTTGTTCTATACAAATAGCTTTTTAATTAAACAGCGAAAAAAAGAATTTGGTCTATTCAACATTCTTGGTATGGAGAAAAAGCATATTTCCAAAGTAATTGTTTGGGAGGTCTTCTTCGTCACTGTCTTTAGTCTTGCCATTGGTTTAGCAAGCGGAATGATTGTAGGCAAGTTAATGTTTTTGCTCTTAAATAATATTTTA
Source organism: Cytobacillus massiliigabonensis (assembly GCF_900199725.1). Classification (GTDB taxonomy): domain Bacteria; phylum Bacillota; class Bacilli; order Bacillales; family Cytobacillaceae; genus Cytobacillus; species Cytobacillus massiliigabonensis. The sequence continues at coordinate 514,570 of NZ_LT904903.1, forward strand.
CACTTTGAAGTACCACTTACGTATTTTGTTTCGATAAAATCAATAGGAATTACATCGATCCTATTTCTTGGCATTTTTGTCCTAACCCTTCTAAACAATTTAAGGCAAATTCACCTGGCAAAACCGATTGAATTATTGCGAGGCGGTCAGGTTGGTGAAAAGGAACCAAAAACAAAATGGGTCCTCGTTATAATCGGGGTGGCAGCACTCGCATCCGGATACTATATCGCACTAGTAACTGAATCTCCATTAGCTGCGCTCAATAAGTTTTTCTTAGCCGTGCTACTCGTCATTATCGGAACATACTCATTGTTTACAGCAGGTACGATAGCCCTATTAAAATTGATGAGAAAAAACAAAGGATACTACTATCAAACTAAACATTTTATCAGTGTATCAGGCATGATTTATCGGATGAAACAAAACGCAGTAGGTCTAGCCAATATTTGTATTCTTTCCACCATGGTATTGGTCATGTTGTCAAGCACGGTATCCCTTTACATTGGAATAGAAGATTCGATAGAAAATCGCTATCCGAAGGAAATTGATATTTCAGCCAATAATATTTCCGAAGAGCAGGCACAAGTAGTTGAAAAAATAATACATGAAGAAGCGGAAAAGCATCAAATTGAAATAATAGACCCGGTTCATTACCGTTCTGCAGATTTTCCAGCAATTAGGGGAGGAAATACTTTTACAACAGACAGTACAACAATGCAGTCACTTACAAATATTTCAATGATTGAACTAATCTCGCTTGATGAGTTTAATCAGTTGGAAAAACAGTCTGCTAAACTGGAGGACAATGAAGTTCTAATTTACACGTTTAAGGGAAAGCCTGTTGAAAATACTATTACAATATCAGGAAAGGAATTTCAAATTAAAGACCAGTTAAAGGGTCTATCGTTCAACGGCGATAGTTCCGGTATGTTAACAGATGGATACTTAGTCGTCGTAAAAGATGAAGAAACGATTAAATCTCTATATCCTGATGAGGCATTGGAGCAAGTAGAATGGAAGGATTTATCATATTTTTCAGGCTTTGATGCTAAGGGAAGCACTGAAAATGAAATTGCCCTAACAAAGGCCATATCCCTAAAGCTAAAGGAAGCCTCCATCGATGGCTATGCAGAAGGGCAAGAGGAATCAAAAGAATCTTTCTATTCTTTATACGGAGGTTTATTTTTCCTTGGTCTATTTCTTGGCGCATTATTCATTATGGCAACCGTCTTAATTATGTATTATAAGCAAATATCTGAAGGCTATGATGACAAAGAACGATTTGCAATTATGCAAAAAGTAGGCTTGAGTAAAGAGGAAATTAAAAAATCGATTAAGAGCCAAGTACTCGTTGTGTTTTTCTTGCCACTTGTTGCAGCCGTTATTCACATAGCCTTCGCATTCAAAGTGATCACGAAACTATTGGCTTTACTAAACTTAACAAATATTGGTCTTTTTGTCATTTGTACAGCCGCAACCATACTCATCTTTGCTGTATTTTATGCTATGGTTTACACATTAACAGCAAGAGAATACTATAAGATTGTTAGTTAGAGACACGGACTGATTTCTTACTTATTCAAGAAAAGGGTGCTTTAAATAAATTATTCTGTTCGATCTTGCTAACATAGATAATATTAATCGAGGATTCACATAAGTTCATTGAACTTATGTGAATCCTCTTTTTTCATTTCTTGCGTGACAGCTTGGCACACATTTTTCGTGATTTAGTCATCGGTATAGCGAAGCGTGATCTATGATCTGTTCAAGTAATAAACCCGTCTCGGCAAGAAGTGATGTATGGGTGTGTTTTAAACTATGTAATATTTTTTTGTGATGCTGATCGTGCGGTTCAGGAAATTGACAACCTTCCACTCGAGTTGCACGATTTTACCAAAAAATTATTGACCGTTATATCGACTGCTGATATACTTAATGTATCAGCAGTCGATATAACGGTTTACGATAGGTGGTGTAATGATGGAGGAAAAAGCTCCGTTAACAGAAGGTGTATATTATATTCTTTTATCTCTGTATGAACCTAGGCATGGATACGGGATTATGCAGTTTGTTTCTGAGCTGAGTAATGGCCGTGTTGTACTTGGAGCGGGAACTATTTATGGAGCCATTAAAACATTGGTTAATAGAAAATGGATTATTCCGCTGGATGAGGAAGGGCGAAAAAAGGAATATGTGATTACAGATACTGGTAAATTAATGGTTGAATATGAAATCAAAAGACTTAGTGAGCTGTATAATAATGGCTTAGCGATTGCGAAGGGAGAGGACTTAACGTGAGGAAAGTATTGTATCGCTTTTTTGTGGATTATGAAAAAGAAGAAAAATGGGTTAATGAAATGGGAGCACAAGGATGGCATTTACAAAAGTTTTTTTTCGCACGTTTTACATTTACAAGGGGTGAGCCTGGGGAATTTATTTACCGCAATGAATTTATTAGCGGGATGTCCTCAAGCGAAAAGAATGATTACTTTGAATTTCTGAAAGATAGCGGGATTTCAATTATTAATGAATTGGGTGGCTGGGTATACATGAAAAAGACAGCAGCTGATGGCCCATTTGAACTTTACACGGATACAAAGTCGAAAATTGCCTATTATAAACGAATGTTAAATATTTTTGCTTTACTCTTTTTCATTAATGCTTGGATGGGGATTGCGAACATCAGTAATTTATGGGATAAACCAAGCTACGGATTCATTGTTGGTTTTTTTAATATAGCTGCAGCATTGCTAATAGCATTTCCAATAATAAAAATAATACAGCGTAAAAGGCTTTTAGAGAAAGATCAGAAGTTTTTCGAATGACTGTTAGCAGAGGTAATGTTGTTCGCATGCAAATAACATGTTCCTTTGAATCGCGTGCACGTAATCCTTTTGGTGGTATAATTATCATATCAACCAAAAGGGGAAATGAATGTTGGAAAAAGAACAAGTTGTTTTCTTGGCAAATGGGATAGAACAATCCAACCTAACTTTGTTTGACATAAAAAAATTAGATACGACCGTAAAAAATTTCCTTCCAGGCTTTCAAAAGGGAAAAGAGGCGATTGCTGGTTTTGAAATTACAAAACGAGACAATCATGTGAGTTATCTCTTTGCTTTTATACATACAGGGGATAATTATTATTTAGTGATCTATTCTCCAAATAAGAAAGCCTTGGCAGAATTAAAAAATATAGACATGGTTGATGGAAACCCATATATTATTTGGAAGTATAACCCGGCTAAGCGGGACGGAAAAAACCAAGATAGAAAAGATTATTTTACCAAGAACTTTGGTCCTGCGATTCGTCAAATTCTAATTCCAAAGTCTTCTTCAGACATAGAAACATTTATTGGCGAGCTTTTTGCTCTCTGTCAAAATCGTCTGGAAGCAGACCATTTAGGTGAGGAAACTAATTAGTAATACCATATGCTTTGTAACACAAAAAGAAGTAATACTCTTTGGGAGCGGTTACTTCTTTTTATTTTGTCCAAGGACAATCCTGCTAAATTAGGTGGCATTTTTACCTATCTCCTAGTCATCCACACCGACATTTGCCCCGCAATATATTCAGAGCTATAATGTTTTCCATCACGAATCCACCACATTAAAATACCTAGAATCGAGGATGCGATAATATCTTTTGATACAGCATTTTCTTTTACTATTTGTCGTAAATCGCGCCTTGCTTGAATGAAATCAACGATAAAGTTATGGAGCTTTTTTTGGAACGCCTTTTCTTCGAATAACACGGATAAGTATTTTCGATGTTGATAGAAATAATCCAAAAAGGTAATCATTTGTTCATCCGAATTTACAGATTCTAGCTGTAGTAACGGTGATAACTTCTTAGACAGATCGTCGAAAATGTCATAAACGACATGCTTCATTAAATCTTGCATATCTAAAAAGTGCAAGTAGAATGTAGCACGATTTAGTTCTGCTTTTGCTGTTACTTTTTTAACAGTTAATTCCTGTAAATCTTGTGATTCAATTAGTATTGACTGAACCGCTTCCTTCAATAGACGCTTGGAGCGTATGGCACGCGGATCTTCTTTTTTTGCAGACATTTTCATGCCCCCTCTATCTATTAAACGGCTATCTTTACAACACCATTTAGGAAAATGTCGTATAGTTGACGTTTTTTTAAAATATGTTGGTGGTTTCTTCATTTAAAAGTTGTTACAATTCATTTTATCGTCACTGTGTTGATAAAGTAAAGAGGAGGTCTATGAGTTGTTATGGCTCAACAAATAAATAAAAAAGTATTGCTATTTGTGCTGCTGCTTGGCGGGTTTTTATCGATTTTAAACCAAACACTTTTGAATGTTGCTTTAAGCAAATTTATGGAAGTGTTTGATGTGAGTGCAACAACCGTACAATGGTTAGCAACAGGATTCATGCTCGTTAACGGTATACTAATTCCTGTAACCGCTTTTTTAATGAAGCGATTTTCTACACGCCAATTATTTATTAGCTCCATGCTATTATTATTAATTGGTTCTATTTTTTGTGCGATTGCTACAAATTTTTCGGTTTTATTAATAGGACGTATGATTCAAGCTGCGGGTGCAGGCATTATCATGCCGCTTATGATGGGTGTTGTTATGTTTATTATCCCGCCTGATAAACGGGGGAGCGCGATGGGTCTAATCGGGCTTGCCATGATTTTTGCACCAGCAATTGCACCAACATTATCCGGCTTTGTCATTGAATATGTATCATGGCGCTGGTTGTTTATCGGCTTAATCCCACTTGTAGGAATTGTCATTTTATTAGCATTCAAATATTTAATTAACGTATCTGAAGGATCAAAATCAGAATTGGATGTGCTAAGTTTCATCCTATCTACTATCGGTTTTGGGTTAGTATTATATGGATTCAGCAATGCAGGCAGCCACGGCTGGGACGATGTGCTGGTGTTAGCGTCAATTATTGCAGGGATCTTAGTGTTAGTGTTATTCACAACGCGTCAATTACGCGCAAGTGATCCGTTCTTAAATGTTCGAGTGTTCCAAAACAAAACGTTTACGATGACGTCTCTTATTAACATTATCGTAACGATGATGTTATATGCTGATATGATTTTATTGCCGATCTATTTACAAGATGGGCGCGGCTTTACAGCATTTGATGCAGGACTATTATTATTGCCAGGGGCCTTAGTCAATGCTGCTCTTTCACCTGTTACCGGAAAATGGTATGACCAATTCGGTGCAAAGCCATTATTCATTATTGGATTAATTTTCGTTATTCCTTCCATGTGGGTTGTAACCGACTTATCACAAAACACGACATTTACTTTCTTAATGATTCGCACGATTTTCTTGCGTATCGGTTTAAGCTTTATTACAATGCCGCTAAATACAGCAGGATTAAGTGCACTTCCAAAAGATCTTGTTACACATGGCACAGCTGTTAACAACACCGTTCGTCAAATTGCAGGGGCAATTGGGACAGCGGTTGTCGTAACCATTTATACATCAAAAGCAACAGACTATGCTGGCGACTTAGCTGCTCAAGGTGAGACAGAAGGAATTGCAGCACTGGCATCCATTTTTGCCTCAAGTGAATCATACTACTTCATGATGATTTTAGCGGTTGTTGCACTGGTAATCACATTGCTTACACCGGTTAAAAAACCTATGTCATCTGAAAAAGCAGGAGAGATGCAATAAAAAGGAGGTTTCCCATTAGTTAACTAAACTTGTAGGGTCACCCCTTGCACTTCAAAATAAAGAACCCCTTTCGAGTGCAATCTTTGTTCGAAAGGGGTTTTCTCTATGCATCAAGTGTTTCAATATAAAATTTAATTACTCTTGTTCTCTCCTCATTTGCTTTTGCCTGGCAAAATAGTACGATGGGGCTTTCTTCATCGTCGAACCATAAGTATCTTATTTCAGCGCAAAATCCGCTGTTATCATTATATTCATACACATCTATAACCATTTCTTCGTTATCCGGCGGCAATGAGAGGGTTCCTTGTTCCTGAAACACTTCCTTCAAGAAATTTTCCGTTTCCTCATTTAATTTATTCTCTTCTTTCAGTTTATCGTAGCGAAGATGGACTAAATCGACAAAAGCTTCTTTCGTCAATTGCTTGATTTGCTCTTCTATTGTCATTTTCTTATCACCTCCTATGGTTATATACTGACATTACCATATGGCCACACCTTGATGGAGCTGCTAAAGTCATGGATGGCGAGGATGTTTTAAAACAATAGCGTTATTTTATGAGAACTATTGACCATTCCCTTAGGTGTTGGTTTAAGATGATTTTGAGGTGAAGAACGTGTTGATTAGTGAAGCAAGCAAATTAGCAGGTGTGACTAAAAAGGCTGTTAACTATTATATAGAACAAGATCTAATTTTTCCTGATAGTTTAGAAAATGGGTATCGGGGATTCAGTGACAAGGATGTTGAACGCTTAAAGGAAATTTCGGCTTTACGAAAGCTTGGGCTTAGTATAGAAGAAATTAAGATGATATTTGCGGATGAAACAAGTTCTGGGCTTCAAAAGATATCAGTTCAGAAGGAATTAAGTTTACGGAGGGACAAAGCCAAAAAAGCTATTCTTGATAAACTTAGTTGTGGCTATAGTTTTGCTGAAATTGATAAGGATCTGAAAACGATTGAGCAGAGTGCAACGATTACAGAAAAGTTATTGAACGCATTTCCAGGATACTACGGCCGCTTTATCTGCTTACATTTTGCACGATTTTTGAATGAACCAATTACAACTGGTGAACAGCAAGCTGCTTATGCAGAAATTATTTCATTTTTGGATAACGCACCGCCTATAGACTTTCCTAAAGAAATACAATCGTTTTTAGTTGAAAATACAAAACATATCAATACAGAAGATATTCATGACCTGATAGAGAACACAAAACGATCGATAGAAGATCCCCAGAAATTTCTAACTGAAAATAGGGAAACGATAGAACAATACTTACAATATAAGCAATCGGCGGAATATAAACAATCACCAGTTTATCATATGCAAAGAATACTGAAAGAATATAATCGTATAAGTGGTTATTATGAGGTATTTATTCCTGCAATGAAAAAATTAAGTACTTCTTATGCGAAGTATTATGAGCAAATAGAAAGTGCAAATGAAAAATTACTTTTACAGTATCCTGAGTTTTAAAGACAAGGAAAATGTTTTTGCTGTTCCATTAGAAGTTTGACAGAATCATTTGTCCTTACTGCGACAATGATTCTGTCCCTCTGTCTCTCCTATATTGCTTTGGGGTTAATCCGGTATGTTTTTTAAAGGTTTTTATAAAATAGCTTTGATCGTTGAAGTTTAAAAAAGTGCCGATTTCGGCAATCGAATAGTTCGTTAAATCCAATAGCTTTTTTGCTTCGTCTATTCGAAGCTGCTGAATAAATTCGCTTATAGGGATACCAACTTCTTTCTTAAAAAGAGAGGATAAATAATTGGGACTTAAATGACATATTTCTGCTAGGTGATCAAGTGAGATGTCGCCATACAAATGGTTATAAATATAGTTCTGACAAGCAGTTATCGGTGCCGAATATTTTGCTTCATTTAATTGGTGCACACGATTGGTAAAATCACTTATGGCTTCTTCTGTTAACTTCAAAATTGCTTTCAAACTTCCTAATTCCTCGAGTTGCTGAATATAGAAATCACTTAAAGTAAAGGCAAGTTCATCATTTAAACCACCTTCAATTGCGGCTCTGCAAACAAGGGCAATTCCTGTGATCATCAGATTTTTTTCACTTCTTAAACGATTTCTTTTTGACAATAGTCCCAATTCTGCTTCACCGATAATCGAGTAGTCGAAAATGTCCTTTAATTTATCTTTTTGGCCGTGTTTAACATAATCGAGCAAAACTCGTTCATATGAAAGATTTGAATGGAAAATTAAATTCCTTCTTCCTTTTGAAAGCTCAAGATCCAAATTCTCTGATTCAATGTTAACCAGGTTCAACTGATGATTGTTTTGTATGACAAATGATTTATCTAACTTTTTACGGTAAATCAAAAAATACATTAATAAACTGATCGCCAGCAGCTGCTGTTTATCAATAATCGGAATGGAGTGATAGTAGTCAATAAGCTTTCTTTTATTCACATTTCCCTTAAAGGCGTCAACTATTTTGGTGATATTTGCATCAGAAATTTCCGTTTCAAGGACGGGTCCCACTATAATAGAACCTAAAAAGTGATCCTCAATTTTCAAATTAATAAAAAAGAAGTTCAAATTAGAATTCGAAAAGAAGATAGGAAAATCACTGGGATCCTCTTCATTAGAATATACACTTATCTGCTGCTTGAATGGGACATCATATGGATTTCTCCGCATGTCACTCATTGATCGTTCATATTCGACTTCACCTAATTGATTGATATAATACACGGGGATTTGATGAGCTTCGAAAATTAACTGACAAATAGCCTTTAATTCTTCTTTTTGTGTATCCATTTTAATTACAAGCTCCATTCAAGTTTAGTTGAATTTATTTTGTGTATTAAAGATGATAAAAAAATACTATTATTCGTAAAATATTGCAATAAATATAGCTTCGCAAGTTTTAAAATAATTGATGTATCAACTATTTAATAACAAGGGGGAGCTATAAATGGAATTAACAAACAAAATTGCTGTCATAACTGGGGCAGGAAGCGGGATTGGCAGAGCGAGCAGTTTGAAACTTGCTGGTGAAGGCGCAACCGTTGTTCTAGTCGATTTTAATAAAGAAACAGGGGAAGAAACATTAAAGCTTGTTAAAGAACAGGGCGGAGAAGGAATCTTCGTTCAAGCAGATGTTTCAAAAGATGAAGAAGTACAAAATTATGTAAATAAAGCAGTCGAAACATATGGACGTATAGATGTATTTTTCAATAATGCAGGTATTATTCAAAAGTTTGCTCCATTCACTTCAGTGGAAGAATCTGAATTTGATCGAATTATGGCGATCAATGTAAAAGGGGTCTTCCTTGGCATGAAATATGTGTTAAAAGTAATGGAAGAGCAAGGCAGTGGTTCTATTATTAACACAGCTTCTACTGCTGGAGTTCGTCCTGAGCACAGTGTAGCAGTGTATTCTGCAAGTAAGCATGCAGTGATAGGCTTTACAAAAGGAGCTGCATTAGAATATGCTAATAAGGGAATCCGCATTAATGCCCTATGTCCTGGCGGTGTTCAAACAGCCTTAACTGCTAGTGTAGCCACTCAATTTGAAAAAGGCGGTTATGTTCCAGAAGAGATTTCAAATATGAGAATGGGCCGTTATGCTGACCCGAAAGAATTAGCTGAAATGGTTTCTTTCTTAGCATCAGATCGCGCAAGCTATATGACAGGTTCGGTTGTTCTTGTGGATGGCGGATTGACATTATAAGCAATATTTAGAGAACATCCTAATGAATTAATCGTAATATAGAAAGAGGAAAGGAGGTGCTTCCATAAAATGAATAATCAGAATAGAGTTTTCATTAGAGAGATTTGCTCCGCACAAATGTATACGATGAAGCATTGTGTCAGGAGCCTAATCAGGAAGCACGCTGCTTCCTCTATTCATCGGCTAATAGTTTGCTGATAAAAGTGTAGGGTACTATGCTTATTTGAGTATGACTATTTGCCGATGATATAAAGATTAAAGGGCCATAGACAATGCTTTGTCTATGGCCCTTTGTTTTGGATTTTTCAATGAGCTTTTTTATTGAAATGTTTTTTTGCTGAATCTATTACAGCAAAGCCCCAAAGCAAAGAGCTGGCGTCTAAAAACGCCGTCTCTTTGCTTTTTTTTATTTTTAGGAAATGAGGAATGAACATGAGTTTACTAGAGGTCAGAAATTTAACCCACAGTTATATAGATAAAGTTCTATATGATAAAGCAAGTTTTGATTTATACAAAGGCGAACATATGGGGATTGTAGGACAAAATGGTGCAGGAAAAAGCACCCTGATAAAAATATTGATGGGAGAAATGATTCCGGATAACGGTTTGATCAAATGGCAACCTTCCATTCGTATAGGGCATCTTGATCAATATGCCGAAATGAATGGAACTCAAACAATTAGTGAATATTTAAACACGGCTTTTGCAAATCTATTTGATCTAGAAAAAAAAATAAATGATCTCTACCAGCAGATGGCGGATACTGGTAATTATGATCTAATGGAGCAAGCAGCAATGTATCAGGAAAAGCTTGAGGCCAATGATTTTTATTCAATAGGCAGTCATATCGATAAAGTTGTATACGGGTTAGGGATAAATGCAATTGGCACGGATCGCTTAATTCATGAACTGAGCGGGGGGCAGAGGGCGAAAGTCATTCTGGCGAAGCTTTTGCTGGAAAAACCTAATGTTCTATTGCTAGATGAGCCAACAAATTTCCTTGATAAAGAACATGTAGAATGGCTTGCCAATTATTTAGCCGTTTTCGATGGCGCCTATATTGTTGTATCCCATGACTATGACTTTTTAGAAAAAGTATCTTCTTGCATATGTGATATTGAGTTCGGAACAATTAAAAAGTATACAGGGAAATATTCGGATTTTCTTAAGCAAAAAGAGCATTTGCGGGAAGATTATATTAGGCAATATGAGGCGCAGCAAAAAAAGATTGAAAAGACAGAAGAATTTATTAGAAAAAATATTGCTGGAGTTAATACGAAGATGGCACAAGGGCGCCGGAAGCAGCTTGAAAGGCTGGAACGATTGGCACCTCCAGCTTTCACTAATAAACCTGTCTTTACCTTTAAAGAAATCGATTTATCCGCACAGGTTGCACTCTCTGTAAAAGCCCTTGAGGTTGGTTACGGAATTCCGCTTTTGCCAAAATTAAATTTCAATATTCTAGGCGGGGAAAAGCTGGTGATTACAGGCTTTAACGGAATCGGTAAATCCACATTGCTAAAAACCCTTGTTCAGCGTATTCCGGCTGTTGCAGGCGGATTTCGATTTTCAGAATCAGTTAAGATTGGCTATTTCGAACAAGATTTAACATGGGAAGATGGAATGAAAACACCGCTCCAAATCATCTCACATTTTTATCCCAAATTGGGCTTGAAGGAGATACGAAGCCGATTGGCACAATGTGGTGTAAAGAATACACATACGACTCAAGCAATAGCAACGCTGAGCGGCGGAGAACAGTCTAAGGTGAAGCTATGCCTGCTTCTGCTTTTAGCTTCCAATTTTCTTATTTTAGATGAACCAACCAATCATTTAGATGCAGAAACAAAAGAAGCATTGCAAAAAGCATTAATTCAGTTTAAAGGGAGTGTATTACTAGTCTCGCATGAAGAAAAGTTCTATCGGCAGTGGGCAGATCGCTGCTTAAATATAGAGGAGTGCATATAGTTAATTAAATAGCAAAAGCCCCTGTAAAAAAGGGGCTTTTGCCTATTTGTAGGAATCATATAGTCACAAGATACTGTGGAACATAAATTTTTCTGCTTATTTGGTACATGATAAGACAAGTACGACTGGGATTCTTAGTCCTCTAGTGAACTCTTCCTCATTGGAAAAATGCTCACGCTTAGGTGTTCCTTTTCGTAAATCAACAACTGTATAACCAGATGCAGTAAGGGCTATGAAGTAATTTTCAATGGTTCGATGTTACTTTCCTATGTTGGGATTGTCCTTTCTTTAAGTTTAAAGGTTTGAATATTTTACCATATAGTGAGAGTCACTTGACATTCTCTTTAAATAAACGTATAGTTACCTTTGGTAATAGTTATCCACGGTAACTATATTTCGTGAGAGGAAGTGAAAAAAATGGAGGGTTTTTTTCAACGCTATTTAAGTCTTTATCGCTTACTAATTACTAAATTGAATGAACTTTTGAGCAATTATGAGCTGTCCTATTCATTATGGCAGGTTATTTTTTATATTAAAAACAATGGACCGTCAACACTTGTAGATATTTCTGCTCAATATAATGTGGAAAAGCCGACCATTACGAGGAGGGTTCACCGTTTGGAAGAACTGCAAATCGTGAAGCAAATTCCTGGTAAGGATAGACGAGAAAAAGTGATTCAGTTAACTGAATTAGGTGATAAGATTTACCAGGAATGCAGAGAAAAAATAACTGGTTTAGAAAATAGTGTGATGGAGGGGATAGCAAAAGACGACCAAAAGGCAGCCTTTCACATTCTTCCTAAAATACATGAGAATCTATTAAATAGAGAGGGTAATAAAAGTGAGTAAGTCTAAATTATGGACGAAGGATTTTATTATTGTGTCCAGCATCAATTTTTTGTTAACGTTAGTCTTTTATTTACTAATTGTTATTATAGGTGTTTATGCAGTAGATGAATATCATGCTACTGCGAGCCAAGCAGGACTTGTAACAGGAATTTTTATTGTAGGAACCTTAATTGGGCGTCTGTTTATTGGACGCAGTATTGATTCAATTGGTCGTAAAAGAACCTTGTTCATTGGATTAATTTTGTATATTTTATCAACAATATTGTATTTTATCCATTTTGGTATTGGATTTCTTCTCATTACTCGCTTATTACATGGAATTACGCTAGGGATTGCGAGCACAGCAACAGGTACGATCGTAGCTCAAATTATCCCGGAATCACGAAGAGGTGAAGGGATCGGTTATTACAGTATGAGTGCAACGCTGGCGACTGCAATTGGACCGTTCGTCGGATTGTACATGAGCCAGCATACGAGTACGCAAATCATTTTTAGTCTTTGCCTTGTTTTAGGAATCATAAGTTTGTTCACAGCCTTCTTTGTGTATGTTCCTGTATTGGAAGGATCAGCAAAAACAAATGAGATAAAAGGATTCAAGCTTTCTCAATTTATTGAGCCAAAGGCCGTTCCGATTGCATTGATTACACTGGCTGTCGCTTTTTGTTACTCTAGCGTTCTATCTTTTATTAATTTCTATGCCATTGAAATTGACCTCGTTAGTGCAGCAAGCTTCTTCTTTCTTGTCTATTCAATAGCGGTACTGATCTCACGTCCATTTACAGGACGATTAATGGATGTAAAAGGAGCAAACTATGTGATGTATTCGGCGTTCATTTTCTTTACAGCCGGTATGCTGCTTTTAGGTTTTGCTCATAACAGCATTACGCTCTTAGCGGCTGGCATTCTAATTGGTCTTGGGTTCGGAAATATGCAGTCATGTACCCAGGCAATTGCCATCAAGCTGACTCCACCTCATCGTATGGGATTGGCTACGTCAACATTCTTTATTTTTCTTGATGCAGGACTAGGATTTGGACCTTATCTATTAGGATTCTTCGTACCAATTACGGGCTATAGTACACTTTATATGATTTTAGGTATTGTCGTCTTGGTATCTTCTGGTCTTTATTATGTGCTGCATGGCAAGAATGATAAGGTTAGAATAGATCATGCAGTTGCTCAATAATCTCATTGTAAGTGGACACTGAATCCGTTATTTACAAAAACACACTAGGAAATCACTGCTTTTTAATAAGATAGGGGAACCTATGTCCGCAAACTTAAGAGGAATCATTCAGTATGTCAGAATAAGGGATCTGGTGTCCTATAAAGCCCTGGAAGAAAGTAAAAGCAGGCTTCTCCATAGTTATATTAACTTATGAGAAGCCTTTTCTTTATATTTTTAGGATTTTTGATGCTGCTTTTTAAATTATATTATTTTTAATTGGAGAATAAGATGTATTCCAATGCCCATAGTGAAGGACTTTCCCTATCTGCTCCTAATTCTAATAAGGTCAAAAGGATGGTTCGTATAAGGATGTATACAAGTTTTATGAACCATTTTGCTTGACTGGGGAAATAGTTCAAAAAAATCATATTTGCAGGGGCTTTCCTCCTAACAAAACAATCATCCATCCCCACACCACATCTATTGTAAAATACCAATAAAGATCTGTGAGTATAGCAAACAATACGGCAAATAATGAAGTGGTATATAGTTCAATCATGCTTATTTTTTGGGCATAAAATAGGTACTGACTTACATGATAAAGACCGATATGAGGATAAAAATCATATTTTACAATGCCTTCCAATTGATTGCCTTCGTTTTTTACTATCTGCACTCTGCTTGTTCTTAATACATGCAAATAAAACTTAGATAAATTTCCAAACATTTTATTTACACCTTTTAAGTGAAATACTTTAGAAGATAATATTGAGTATTGAATTAAATGTATTCATCTTACGATCTTTCATTGGATAATCGTTTAGGAGGAAGCCGTCGTGAATGGAGAAAAGAAGAATATTAAACTTAAAAACTTTGAGGGAAACCTGATTAATGGACAACTAGTGTTGTTGGAGGAATCACTGGATAATGAGGAACTTGTGTTGATCGAATTAATAATAGAAGGAAGCAACAAAATGAGTCATCAGGGAGCAAACTTTTTTCATGCGCTTCAATTACTTAGAGAGCAGTTAGAGACCGAGCAGCTTCAGATATTGTGCAATGGGTGCAGCTGAAAATGTTTATCCCTCTCCCATGCAATTGTCAATGGGTACAGGAGAGCTAGCTTACCAATTAACCTTAGGAAAGCCAGCTGCCACAGAGGATATCGTTCACATTTTCGAATATGATGACAAATTAAATTGCGTTAGTTTTGCAGAACAATTACAATTTCATCAAAAATGGTTTAATCGTTTAGGAGAATCGTAATAACGACATTTAGACCTTTCAATATCAATATTTCTAAAGAAAAATCTTTGAAAGCAGAAATTATCATTGTTTACATGTTTCTAAATGTGATAATATCTAAATATTATGAATAATTCGAATGGGGCATTGGTCATAAGGATGCTTTCAAATAGTGCAACTATGTACATATCCTCATGCCTTCAACTAGAAAATACACGAAATAGTCGAAGGAGGGAAAGTGCTTGAAAAAAATATTAACAGGAATACTTTGCAGCTCCCTTTTATTGCTTTCTGCTTGTGGATCAGGAAGCAAAGAAGCAGGGGGAAGCAAGGAAGAAAAGGAAACAGTCAAAATAGGAATTACGCAGCTGGTTGAACATCCATCATTAGATGCGGCACGCGAAGGGTTTATTGCTGCCTTGAAGGATGCTGGTTACGAGGAAGGGAAAAACCTTAAGCTAAATTACCAGAATGCGCAAGGCGATATGAACAACAACATGTCGATTGCGCAAAATCTAGTTGCGGATGACAATGATTTGATTTTAGCTATTGCAACAGCAAGTGCACAAGCAGTTGTTCAATCGACAAAGGAAATTCCTATCCTGTTTACCGCAATCACTGATCCGGTAGGTGCTGAATTAGTAGAAAGCTTTGAAAAACCGGGTGGAAATGTAACAGGTACGTCTGATACACATCCAGACGCGATAAAAAATACGATGAATGCAATTAAAAGGTTTTTTCCTGATGCTAAGAAAGTAGGGATGATTTACAACTCTGGGGAACCTAACTCTGTTGTTAATGTGGAAAATGCGAAAAGGGCTTTAAAGGAACTTGGATTAGAGGCTGTGGAAACAACCATATCAGCAAGCTCTGAAGTGAAGCAAGCTGCAGAGTCATTAGTCGGAAGAGTGGATGTCTTCTATATTCCGAAGGATAATACAGTTGTTTCCGCCCTTGAATCCGTTATTACTGTAGCCAACGACAAGGATATTCCAACCTTTGTTGGGGAAAGTGATTCAGTTAAACGCGGAACATTTGCTTCATATGGCTTTGAATATCATGATTTAGGATATACAACTGGAAAAATGGCTGTTGAAATACTCGAAGGGAAAAAGCCGAGTGAGATCCCAGTTGGTTTTCCAGAAAGCTTAGAGCTTGTTATTAACAAGGCTGCAGCTGAGCAGGAAGGAATCACACTTACAGAAGAAATGTTAAAGGATGCAAAAATAGTAGGAGAGTAAAGAAGTTGGAAAAACTGTCATTTATGTGGCAGTTTTTTTGTTGTAGTTTGCTTGTGCGATCAAGAAAATATTGATCTGATATTTCGAATGCCTTGGTGTAATAGGGGCTAATTGCATTTAAATAGGGAGATTCAGTAAATGGAAAATCTAAGTTTACTAGTGCAGGAATATGCTGAAGCAGCTATCAAACACGGAGAGGCTACTGAAGAAGGGAATTCAAGGGACGCTAATAAGCAATATAAAATAATAGATAAAATAAAACAATCTTTACTATCTTTAGAAGATGAGGGGAAAAGTGCATTAATGCGTTTAATAGATTATGAAAACCCGTATGTTAAACTATGGTCTGCCTCTCATTCGTTAAATCTATACGAGAAGATGGCCATTGATTGCTTATCGAGTTTGACTGCTCATAAAGGATTATTAGGGTTCACAAAAAAAGACATTAACTAAATGGAGTAAGAAAAAACAGTAAGACAAGATTCGCTCACTATTTAACGTAATTCCAATGAGAAGATGGATATGAAATAGGTAGGGATACCAATGAGTTTCAAATAAAGTCTGAAATCAAAGCTGCTTTAGAAAAAATTAATTTCATAGATAGGTATCAGAAATTATCTGATCGTTTTAAAGCCAATCCGAATGATCTAAATGATCGGATAGAAGATTATGATATAGAGAAAGTAATGGCGATATTTGCTAGCCTTGGATATAGGCAACTTTTGATAAAAAAGAGAAAATCTTTAAATTATGCGTTGAGGACAACTCAACTGATTATATGATTAGGTTTAATATCATTCTGGAATACGGAATGACAGAGTTTATATGGGGTGTCTATCGCAATAATGGAGTAAGATTGGGGAGTCCTCGGACTGTCTATTCAAGGTTTTTAATGAATCCGTGTAAACGAATAAAAAAACCTGTTTACCGAAGCTATAAAGAATTAGAAGAGATCGTAAAAGAGGCAGTGCTTATGTATGAAGAATTTAAATCGGAGCTAATCCATACATACACTCAACAATAAGTAAGCTCAACGAAAAACCTTGATAGGCTATTGCCTTTCAAGGTTTTTATTTTTTAAATTTAATTTTCATTTTACTGTAAACTTTTTGAGGCAAAAGGACTCTATACTTATAGAGGAGAGTAGAGAGGAGGAGCTATGGATTCTCAGCTGCTATTGGAGTTATATAAAAAACAAGCAAAAATGATTTACTTTTATTTGAAAAAGAACGGATGCAGTCATGAAGATGCAGAAGATATTGTGCAAGAAAGCTATACAAAATATATAGCTTACAGCAGTGGTGTTTCTTCAAATAAAGCTCTTTCGTATATTTTTTCTATTGCTATGAATGAGTTTAAAAAAAATCTAAAGAAAAAAGGAAAAGAACAAGTGATATCGATAAAAGATGATGATCGCTTCTGGAGTAATTTTACCAACGAAGATGATACAGAGTCTAATGTATTAACTATTGAATTGAATAAAGAAATAGCACTTACTTTAAATCGTATACAGGAAAATTTCAAGCAGCTTCTATTATTAAAATACGAAATGGAACTAAGTTATAAAGAGATGGCTCTTTTACTAGGAATGAAGGAAGAAACCATCAGAACATATTTATTTCGAGCAAGAAAAGATTTTCAAAAGGAATGGAGGAATCTTCATGAATGACTTTACAGATGATTTTTTTGATGAGAGGAAGATAAAAAAGGCGATTAAAAAAGGCAAAATGAAGACGATATTTACGATTGGGTTCATTTCGTTAATTGTATTTATTATCTTGAACATATTAAACTTTGCTATTTCTGCTTATTATAGCCAAAAAACATTTAAACAATGGGATGCCTTTATAAGACTTAGTACGCCGAATGGGTATATTAGTGAAACAGTTGATTCGAGAGGGTTTTTAGGAGGAATAAGCAATTATAAAGTGGCAAAAGACATGAAAATCAAATCAGTAGTTATTGAACAAAAACAATATCCATTTGGTCTTATTCCATCTGTTTTGATTTCCAGAGGTTCAGGTGGAAGCATTGGCATCACTGGAGAAGATTGGCAAGTTTCCTATAAAGAAAACGGCTGGAGAGAAATGATGTTTTTTCATCCAATGGTTAAATATAAAAAGTACAAGAGTGATGAAGATGTAATTCAAAGAATGCAGGGAGATAAAATATATGAGGTTGCGCTCTCATTTGATAAGCCATACAAGCCAAATGAATTACCTATCAGTGAACTTCCTGAAATGACTTGGTTTTGGATAAATACGTATACAAATAGTGAAATAAAAACATTTCAAAAAGAAGCAAATGAACATGACTGGTCTTCAACATTTATTAGAGAACATGATGCGTTAGGTTTTTCCATAAATAGTTCTTATACTTCAACAGCTGATTTAGACTTTGATTATGATGGGTTTCTCGAATTACTTAAAACGAGTGTTTCCAGTGAACATAAGAAAGTATACAGCACCTTTAAAGATATAAAAATAGAAGATATAGAAATATTAGGAGTAGTCGTTTATGGGACGAAGGATCAAATTCTAGAAATGATCAAAGTACCAAGTATAAAAGCTGCATCTTTAGGAGGGATAGCAGATAACTATTAGTTCTTAACAAATAAAAATATATAAAGAGTTAGAATGTGATTGGATGAAAAAAATGATATATAGTGATCTCTATCTTAAGGATGATTTACAAACTGGTGAACACATCTTTTATATAGATAAGAATAAAACAGTCCCTTTTAATGGAGTAATAGTAGACTATAACAAGGGGATACTTATTTGGGAATTTGAGGTACAAGATGGATTTAAAGCTGGTATCGAAAGAGTATACTATCCAACAGGCGATAAATGTGACAGACCATAATACGACTAATGGCAGAGCCAAGGAGTTTTATAGGAGTCAATTAACATCACATAGTTTTGTGATCAATTAAATTCAGTAATTTATGACGAAACAGGAGATATAGTTTAGACATGGGAAATAAGTGAGGAAGATCCAAGCTATCATGTTGTTCGTGACAGAATACCTGAATATAGAAGTCGTTACGAGCTGGAGCAATAATTGTTAACAAATTCTATTAGAATAGTTGTAATTCGATAAGGGCTTGAGATCAATTCGCAGGCAATTTTTAAGGATATAACAATAAAGGAAGTTTAAAATTGAAAAATTATTATAACTGTATAAATTGAGAGAGAAACAAGCTTTATATTTAATACCAGTGTTTATAAACATTACGTTTTTTGTCGAGAAAACAATACTTTAGAACGACCAAAAAGCTTTTTTCAAGAGAAGCAGAAAAAGCGGCTAGGGAATTGTATGTTTTTAGATAATTAATCATAGGTATAATATGCGTTAATAGTAAATTTGCTTCATAAAAACATCCTGCCTTGATAGATTGATAGGTAAAATGTAGTTATATGATGGTAATTCGGATGGAGACAGGTATTTGACCATATTGTAAACAGGTGATAATAAATAGATAAGTAAACATTTTCCATTAGCACTCATTTATTAGGCTCAAAAATAATTAGTTGAAGGAATGAGAGAAATGAGGAAAAAATATTTATCTAGATTGATCCCCTTATTTTTAGTTCTTATCCTGTTTTCCTTCCAGTCATCAGAAGTATCTGCACAAGAGAAAATGCACCTTATCACAGGCGGGGGATTACATCCAGCTACTGCAAGTATTAGTGATGGAGGCGATTGGTGGGATTCCATTACCTCCTGGTTTGAATCCATTAGTGAGGACTTTCAAGAAACGGGTACAAAGATCAAAAAGAAATTCGAAAGTATAAAAAACTCGATAGCCGAATTGTTCGGTGCGGTTGATGATGGAGTCCATACGTTTGCCACTGAAGCCGGAAGTGAAGATGAAAAGGCGAATGAAATTAATCAATCGATTGATCAGGTGACAGGGGATTTAAAGAACCTCAATGGAGACGATCCCAACAATAAAAAACCTAATAGGAGTGAAATTGAAAAAGCTCTTATTGAAGATACATCTAATCGTGCCCGTGAAATATTTGAAAGTGGAGTTTCTAAAAAAGAAATGGGACCATGTCTATCGGGAATTCACGACCCGTTAACAGGTAAAACCTATTTTGGCCAAAACTTCAAAAATAATGCAACGATGAGACAAGAGTATATAAAATGGTTAGATAATGATGCAGACCCTATAATTAAGGAATTAGTAAAAGAATATGAGAGTAAAATCGAGAGTGGGGAGATAAAACTTTCTGAGGTTGCTGATAATAGATTGGCTGCCCATTCGGAGATACGAGCATTGGATCAGGTATTTAAAGAAAGAAGAAAGGCAGGGCTTCCTGTTGGCCGCTCGACCATTTCCGAGTTATTCTTGCATAATATTGATTTATATAAATCGGATCGAAATGGTAATCTTGTAACAAAGATTCGTTGTGAACATTGCCGTTATTTAACAGATGGGATCAATAACGTTGGTCATAACTAATCATTTATAAGTGATAAATAAAAATATATAAAGAGTTAGGATGTGATTGGATGAAAAAAGTGACATATAGTGATCTCTATCTTGAGGATGACTTACAAACTGGTGAACATATCTTTTATATAGATAAGAATAAAACAGTCCCTTTTACCGGAGTAATAGTAGACTATAACAAGGGGGTACTTGTTTGGGAATTTGAGGTACAAGATGGATTTAAAACCGGTATCGAAAGAGTATACTATCCAACAGGCGAATTACAGGAATTAAATGAAACAGACCATAATACGACTAATGGCAGAGCCAAGGAATTCTATAGGAATGGTCAATTAAGATCATTTAGTATTGTGATTAGAAATGTTCATATATTTTCAGTATTTTATGACGAAACAGGTGATATAGTAGAGACATGGGAAATAGGTGAGGGAGATCCAAGCTATAGTGTTGTTCGTGACAGAATACCTGAATATAGAAGTCGTTACAAACTGGAGCAATAATTGTAAAAAGGTCTTTTGGAGTAAATGAACTTAGTAAAATACCTATTCCGTTAAGAGAATGGGCTGGTAACTGCTACTGTACAGACTAAGATGGACGATTTTCGTCCATCTTTTTTTCGCTATTTAGAATAGTTGTGATTCGACATAGACTTTTTCACAAGCTGATCAGCTTGCCGAGTCGTTTCAGGCAGCCGAAAATTCGGAGACAATTTGAGGATCAATTCGCAGGCGGTTGTTATGGATATACGGTGACCAATGGAAACAAATATGGGATTAATATTCCTTTGCGTTCTTAACACCTTTCCTATGACTTCACGTTTATCGAATAATGGGGACTGGGCACCCCTATGTGGATCGGGTTCTGTAAAATTGCCTACCAACTTTGTTTTTCCACACCCAATGGTAGGTATATCATATAGGACTCCTAAATGGCAAGCTAATCCAAACCTTCTAGGGTGGGCGATGCCCTGTCCATCGCAAACGATTAACTGAGGAACGGTCTTAATCTCTTCAAATGCTTTAATGATTGGCGGAAGTTCCCGGAACGAAAATAAACCTGGGATATATGGGAACCTAACTGTATCTTCATAGACAACAGATTCTACAACTTTTAATGAATCTAATTCTAAAATGACAATTGCTGCAATAAGAGTGTCATTGTTTTTGCTATAAGCAACATCTATGCCGGCGACATGAAGAATCGGGTCAAGCCTATCTTCTTTAATCACTTTTTCAGCTAATTTCCGCTGTAATTCAATGGCTTCCATCTCACTTAAATTCCATTGATGCTGAAATTGAGTATTCAATATGATTTCCTCCAAAAATATTTAGAATTGTCATTTTCATGCTATCCCATTTTTTTAGGGGCGTCAAAAATGATACCTTTTCAAAAACTTCACTTATAAAAACTTAATATGCTTAATCATCTGGCAGGAATATTACAAATAGATGTTATCAATTTTTGTCGAGAAAACAATACTTTAGAACTGCCAAAAAGGTTTTTTAAAGAGAAGCAGGAGAAGCGGTTAGGGAATCGTGTGTTTTTAGATAATTAATCATAGGAATCATGTGCTTTAATAGTAAATTTGCCTCATAAAGAATCCTGACTTGACAGATTGATAGGAAGAATGTTGTTATATGATGTTAATTCGGATGAATACGGGTATTTGACCATAATGTAAACAGGTGATAATAAATAGATAAGTAAACATTTCCCATTAGTTGCGCATTTATTAGGCTCAGAAGTAATTAGTAGAAGGAATGAGAGAAATGAGGAAAACCTATTTATCTAGATTGATCCCATTATTTTTAGTTATTATCCTGTTTTCCTTCCAGTCATCAGAAGTATCTGCACAAGAGAAAATGCCGCTTTTCAATTTTACAATCGGGAAATACATCCCGCTACTGCAAGCCTTAGTGATGGAGACGATTGGTGGGATTCCATCACCTTCTGGTTTGAATCCGTCGGTGATGACTTTCAAGAAACTGGTACAAAGATCAAAAAGAAATTCGAGAGCATAAAAAGCTCGATAGCCGAATTGTTCGGTGCGGTTGATGATGGAGTCCAAACGTTTGCCACTGAATCCAGAAGTGAAGATGAAAAGGCGAATGAAATTAATCAATCGATTGATCAAGTGACAGGGGATTTAAAAAATAATTTTAATGGAGACGATGAGGATCCGGATGGGGAGAATGAAGACACTAAGGGTACGGGTAATATCGGAAATAAGACCAGAGATCAGGCCAGACATATTGCTCAAAATCTACTGAAAAATGGAGAAGTTAGTATGTCTAATTTGGAATCAATGATTCCTTCGAATATTCCAAATTCATTTAAACCAACCGATACTATTACTGATGGTGCAAAGTATGAATTTACACTTGCCGATGGACAAAAGGCTATAATTAGATGGCATTCTCCAGACCCTGTAGCGGCAAGCAAATATCCAGGATCAGCATCAGGTTCAAGATGGACTGCACAGATAAAAATCGGAAATAAACAGCTAAAATCAGATGGAACATGGACAAAAAATCAATCTTTAAATGAGGTTCATATTCCGATAGAAGGGAAATAAAATATGGATATAAATGAAATTAAGAATCTACCTGATAGAATACCAACTGAAACACTAATATCAATGTTTCAAAATGTATTAGATCAATTTAGAAATAATAAAATTGAAAAAAATGGTTTTTTATTAATGCTTAGTCAACTAACAGACAGGCAAGTTATGACATACGAGTTATTAAGAAGTGATATAAGAAATGATATTGATAGAACTCTCTCTAAATTATGGAATACAGATTCCTATGATGAAGTAGATATTATTCTTTCTATTGTAGTAAATCTCGGTCTAGAAATTTGCTTTAATAAAATAAAAGAATCACTGGAACAGTATAAGGATATAGATAAATCGATCCTAGATGAAATACAGGAAACAATAGATGAAGTAGGCGAGAATATCTCTAATCCGTATTATAGTTTGGAAAAATTTAAATAGTCTGTTACGTTTTTTAGAGAAAATGAAATAGAAGCAGTGTTGGTTAATGTTAATGAAGTTTTTAGTCACTTAAATAAAATTATTGAGTTAACAAAGTTTTCAGTTAGATATGGAGATTTTATCCTAATTGCAGAAGATTTTAATTTTGGTTTGTGTATTGAACGAACGGAATATTTTTATGAGTTAAGTGTTTGGGGACTTTCATAAGGAAAAATATGAGAACCTTGATTGGCGCAGATGCCTTTCAAGGTTTTTTACTTTAATTTATACTAAATCAGCTGATATTTGAGTGAGACAAAAAGAAAATGATTCGTTTGAGAATCGAGAGCTCATGATGGTAGTACCATCAAGGAGTTTTATTTTAATACATGGCTAGGAAGAAAAGTGTGAGAATTTGGTGAAATGACATTTTACATAGCAGGGGTAGTTATGACAAGGATTGGATAACAAACTAACGAGAATGACAAAGCTCGTGGCGATAAACAATGGGTAAAGTGAAAGAGAGTTGTTTTATTGCCTTAGCATTTAAATTTTGGGTTGTATTTTTACTAAAGACGGTCGTATCTATGCCAGGCATTGACCTTGTGACAGCTTCCGCTTTAATTGCGGAGATTGGTGACGTTAGACGTTTTCCAAATGCCAACAAATTAGCACGATTTGCGGGGATTGCGCCAGTTTACTTTGGATCAGGTGGGAAAGGTAAGGAACAAAAAAGCAAACAGGGAAATCGGGCGCTGCATGGTTTATTTTATAATTTGGCAGTACAGCAAGTGCAAGTAGCAAAAGGAAGTAAATTAGCTAGGAATCCAGTTTTTTATGCATATTACCAACGGAAGCTTAAAGAAGGCAAGACAAAAGGACAAGCGTTGGTTTGTATTATGAGAAGGCTTGTGAATATTGTTTATGGAATGATGAAGCATAAAACAGCCTATAAATTACCGATAGTGCACGAAAAAGAAGTAGTTTAATAGGGTGGTAAAATGGCTGGCTTTTTTATTTATAGCTTTTAAGATTACAACATAGGGTACGGGTAAAGTGTATCCGACAAGACCTGTTGATTCTATAACAGAAGCACATATAATTGATAGAGTGAAGGAACTAAGAGGTAAATTAACAAGTAGATGGATAGGCTACACTTAGTTGGACAGAATTTTTAAGGTCAAGTAGACTACAGATTAATACATTTGAGGAGAATCTACATGGCCAAAAGAGAACGCCGAACATTTACTGAAGATTTTAAGCAACAGATCGTGCAGCTGTACCAAAATGGAAAGCCAAGAAAAGAGAATATTCGTGAATATGATCTTACACCTTCTTCTTTAGACAAGTGGGTGAGCAAGAGTCAAAAATCAGGTTCTTTTAAAGAGAAAGACAATTTAACAGATGAACAAAAAGAATTGATGGAACTCCGAAAAAGAAACAAGCAACTAGAAATGGAAAATGACATTTTAAAGCAAGCCGCACTGATACTAGGACGAAAGTAAATGTAATCAAGAATAATCAACATAAATACTCGATATCAGCAATGTGCAAAGTCCTACAAATTCCTAGAAGTACTTATTATTATGAAGCAAAAGAAAGAGTATCAGAGGATCTCGTAACCTCTGATGTAATCGATATTTTTCACGCAAGCCGTCAGAACTATGGAACACGTAAAATCAAAGTAGAATTAAAAAGGCGCGGTCATATTGTTTCCAGGCGAAGAATTGGGCGCATCATGCAGGAACAGGGTCTAGTTTCTTCATACACAATCGCACAATTTAAACCACATGCAAAATCCTGTAATGAATCAGAACAAACGAATGAACTGAATCGTGCATTTGATCAGGAACAAGAAATGACCACAATCGTTAGCGATTTAACGTACGTAAGAGTCAACCAAAAATGGAACTACGTATGTGTCTTTGTCGATCCCTTTAATCGGGAAATCGTCGGTTTTAGTACAGGGTCCAATAAAGATGCATTACTCGTTTATCGTGCGCTAGCTTCTATCAAGGTCGATCTTAATAAGATACAGCTTTTTCATACGGATCGTGGAAATGAATTTAAAAATAAATTGATTGATGATGCTGTAAAGACTTTTAATATACAACGGTCCTTAAGTGATAATGCAGTAGCTGAAGCGACATTTAAAATCATCAAAACAGAGTTTGTGAAGTGCAGACATTTTAGTAGTTTAGAAGAATTATCAAGGGAATTACAGGACTATATTCACTGGTTTAATAGCATAAGAATTCACGGAACCCTCGGATATGAAAGTCCGATTGATTATAAGCAAAGACACCTTAAAAAAATTGTCTAGTTTAGTGTTGACATACCAATTATTATCAAATGATATAGAAGGAATTCCTACATTATTCTTTCAGAGCTATGAAGAACTAATAGAAATCATGAAGATTGCCTTTGAAATGTACGAGGATTTTAAACGTGAATTAATAGGAATGTATTCACCTATATAACTAATAAAAAATTTTTAGTGTAGAGAGGAGTTTCAAGATGAGTTCTTCAATTTATTACACTGCAACACGCAAACAAAAACTTACCCAAGCTGAACAAGATGCAATTAATCAATTAATGGAAAGGTACTCCGTTGATGAGGAAATAGAAGAATACTTGAAGAGTGGAGTAGGCCATAATTGGACAAGCTTTTATATCTATGATCCAAAAAATCTGATAGATCCTGATGTGATTTTTGAGGGTTCAACTGAATTACCAGATAATAGTGAAAATGCAATTTTTGATGGGGTGGATCATTGGGCATCATTGCTTGCGGACATTCGAAATGGCATAGAAGGCGCTGAATGGCATGTACATGTAGATGATCATGACCTTGTTTGGGATGAGGAAAAGTTAGAATATGACTTAACAATATAGAAGAATGATGCAGATATGAATTTGTCGATTGTTGTAAACTTGGGTTTAAAGAACGGATTTCAAAAAATTAAAGATTCTATTAGCCGAAGACAAGACATTGATAAAGCGATACTCCTAGAAATTCAAGAAACAATCAATATTTAATAGTATGGAAAGCCGGAAATAGTCTAGATGAAAAAAATCGGAGTATTGGAAAAGTTAAGGATTAATAGAAATTGAACCTGATGTATGGATCGATCCAGGATTTTAATAGGCAGGTGATTAAAATGATTCCAAGAAGGTTAATAGAAATAGTAACTCAAAATAATATTATTTATACGGTTGTAGCAAATATGGAAAATGATGAAGTTGAAAGTATAGGTGAAATAAGTGAGTTGGAATACTCCCCAATAGCGAAGAATTTATTTGGTGATAAACAAAGTATCGAAAATCTATTTATTAGTTTAAAAGGGCAAATGTTGCCTAGGACTTGGAGACAAGGTAGAGTTAGTGCTGTTGTGTGTAATCCAAGCAAAGATATTGTAGTGGGATTGTTCTACCATGAAAATGCAGATGATCCAATTGCTAAATATCGATATGCAAAGAATTTAAATATGATGATAGAGGATATTTGGCGGGATAAATAGTAAAATTTTCGATAATTAGTTTATCATTTTAGTACTTTTAACCTTGAATGGCTTATTGCCTCTCAAGGTTTCTTTTTTGGAGAGAGGGTGAAGAGTGAACTTATCATTCAACCAATAACAAGCTAAAGGTGGTAAACATACAGGAGCTAATACAGGATATTGAAAAATTTGGAGGGTGGCAGTAACTGTATAAAGTGGTAGAGAAATAAGTTTTATTATTTAATACCGATGATTAATAATCTTTACGTTTTTTGTCGAGAGAACAATACTTAAGACCTGCTAAATAAGTATTTTTCAAGAGAAGCAGATGAAGCAGTTAGGGAATCGTGTGTTTTTTAGATAATTATTCATAGGTATTATGTCTGTTAATAGTAAAATTGCTTCATAAAAAAATCCTGACTCGATAGATTGATAGGAAGAATGTTGTTGTATGATGTTAATTCGGATGAATACGGGAATTTGACCAGATTATAAACAGGTGATAATAAATAGATAAGTAAACATTTTCCATTAGTTGCTCATTTATTAGGTTCAGAAATAATTAGTAGAAGGATTGAGAGAAATGAGGAAAAACTATTTATCTAGATTGATCCCATTATTTTTAGTTATTATCCTGTTTTCCTTCCATTCATCGGAAGTATCTGCACAAGAGAAAACACCGTTTTTCAATTTTACAAGCGGGGGATTACATTCCGTTAGTGCAAGTATTAGTGATGGAGGCGATTGGTGGGACTCTATCATCTCCTGGTTTGAATCCGTCGGTGAGGATTTTCAAGAAACTGGTTCAAAGATCAAAAAGAAATTTGAAAGCATAAAAAGCTCGATAGCCGAATTGTTCGGTGCGGTTGATGATGGGGTCCAAACATTTGCCACTGAAGCGGGTAATGAAGATAAAAAGGCGAATGAAATTAATCAATCGATTGATCAAGTGACGGGGGATTTAAAAAACAATTTTAATGGAAACGATGAGGACCCGGATGGGGAGAATGAAGACACGAAGGGTAAATATGGTGAAGATGTATCTAAACTTGGCACTGGTGCAGTGGGAGATTTCACTAAGCTGGAAGGCGCAACAATTGATGAAGTTTTATCTAGGATACCGAAGAATGCTACTAGAAGAGAATTAACTCCTGTTGAAGGGAAGGTAACAGAAGGATTTGAGTATAAGTGGAGCGATGATGGGAAAACAATGAGGGTTAGAATCCATGGACCTGATGCATCAGCTCCTGATGGAAGTAATGCGAAAAATAATTGGATTGTCAGGGTTCAACAAGGAAAGAAATATTTGGACCCACTTACAGGAGAGTTTCAACCTCCAGGCATAACCAATGAAAATAGTCCTTATTATAATGAGGATTTAGCAAATCGAACGCATATCCCTATAAAAAATCCAAAGTATTAGTAGGAGTAAATAAAAAAATGAATATAATAGATGAAATAACAAATATATTTTTATTAAGTAACGAGGAAGAGAAGGAAAGAAGTATTGAAAAAATTGGAGATCTCTTTGAATATGATGATAGTTTGGATAAAAGTGAGGTTATAGAAGGCGTAAATCTCTTATTATCAAATGTAGTTTTTGAAAATAATACCTCTCTAAAAGAAAGCATACTCCATACTGTCAACAACGCTATTGTTTATAAGGATATTGCCGGGGATGTATTACTAGATGTTTTATTGCCTTTTTGTTCTTCCTTTGAAGTAGAAGATCTATTGTATGTATTATCGTTTTTTGGTTTTTCAGGTAATGAAAAATATTTATCCATCTTAAACTCATATCTTAAACACCCTAATGCAGAAATACACGAAGCGGCACAGGAAGCCATTACTGAATTGGAATTCAGATCCTTTAAAAAGAAGTAAGGAGGATTATCCTAGGTAAGGAAGCTGTATGAATAAACGATAATTAAAAAATATTTATTAGAAAAAGTGAAGGAGAAATGACCTTCACTTTTTTTGTAAAGGAGTGAAAATTCACGAAGGCGAATCCTTTGATAAAGGGTAGCACTTTTCGTAAACCATTTGAAACCCATATAATATAAGCGATTTTATTAAAAATACAATGGATAATTGAAATTTATTTAACCGAACTAAAGAGACATACCCTATTTTTTTAAACCAATTTAAACCAAAGTACGTAAAAAAAGAATCAATAAGTATATTTACCAAAAGAAATAGATTAAATTTTCCATAGGTGTATTTTAAAATCCAAAGAGAACCCACTAAAAAAGGACCAAATATTAATGGCAATTCTGCTAAAACATTAGGTTTGACTGAGTAGGGGAACCACCACCATTTCTTCTTTTCCGCAAATCTACCTTCTGCAATAAGATACAAACTCATAAAAATACTACCCGGCAAAAATCTTTTTAGGGTTCCCTTGCCAATAAACCAAATAGTAAGCCAAGGTAAAGCACCCATTAAAATCATCAGTAGTTTATCTGCCTTTTTCAACTAATATTCTCCCTTTAAAAAATGATATACATATATATTTTCCTTTTTCATGCATATTTATGTGAATAAATATTAATAATGATTTTCCAACTTAATAGTTCAGTTTTTCTAGGCACAGCAATAACATTTATTATAAGGTACAGCTGGAAGGGGGAGGGAGAAATGATTTCAATATGGGAAGAACATTTATTTTGGTTAGAGATTCTCCAGGACCATGCTTATTTTGTTCGGGATCAT
Organism: Cytobacillus massiliigabonensis; assembly: GCF_900199725.1. Lineage (GTDB taxonomy): Bacteria > Bacillota > Bacilli > Bacillales > Cytobacillaceae > Cytobacillus > Cytobacillus massiliigabonensis. The sequence goes on from NZ_LT904903.1 coordinate 544,073, forward strand.
TTATCAGTGAGTGAGGTCGAATATGTCCAAACTGCTGAGCAGTATATTCATTTGTTTGATGATTTGCTGAAACAATTGAATCGTTTGTCACCTGCAATTTTGTATAACAACCCTGAATTAATAGACTTTTCAAGAAGGACTTGGCCCGTTGTGAAAGGGTATTTTGATTTCGAGGGGACACTTCAAGCCCTTCGGATTGAGAATGCAGTAAATTTAAATTTGTCCCCAACTTATCTGAATGGAACACTAAGTGAAAACCAGGAATATTTAAGAATTTTATCTTTCTTGGTAAAAGGAACAGAGCCAGTTCCTCTAAGCCTAATCGATTTAATGGACTTGTGGCTGGAGGACCAGCTGGGACATGCGGTTTTATTTAAAAATCTACTAGATCCGATTGAAATTATGGTATCCAAACAAGCAGATTTATATATCGGCAAATATCAGGCATTCATTGTACAAAATCATCATTTTAAAGGGTATTTACGGTTTAAAGAGCCGGGTTTTGCAAGACAAACAGACTTCGCTTTAGAAGTTGGAAAAACTACACTCGAAATGAGCGGATTTATCTACGCTATGACAATGAAATATCGAGAAAACAAGCTTTTAAATAAGGAAACGTTGCGCTTTCTAATACATCATTTTCCTGAGACTTGTTATTTTATAAAAAAGCTAAGCCACTATGCTCCCGAGTTGCAGCAAGAAGCCAGTCAATGCTCATTAAGAAGATTATTTTATTGAATCACCTTTAAAGTAGTTTTTTCAAGGGAATCTAGAATTGCAGTGGGAGTATCTGTGCAATAATGAAAGCGTCAAGGCAGTACAGACGCTAGAAAATTAACAGAGAAAATAGGGGTCATGCCTTTTTCTATGTGAAAAGTCATTGGCCGGTCTGAATAATTGAACAAGCCTTTATGTACGAAGTAATAACCAGCGCAGAGAAATTAGGCAGACCGACGTTTACATACTTGGTTGTGAGCGGATGCTCATGAATGTTTTCTGCAAGATACTCTTAGACAATGGAAGGCAGGTAATCTTAAATTTTAGGTGAATATTACTATATTAAAATGAAAACCCTTGACTAGCTTAATGCCTTTCAAGGGTTTTGTTTATTTACACCTATTAAATACAAATGGTAAATCGATCTTTTTTCCTAGAAGTGGTGAATTTATCCGTATAACTTATTTCCTGTTTTTGTATATTTTGAGAAAAGTTGTTGGGGAATCCTGTAATATAATTTTATAAAACATTAATTGAGGTGGAAAAGTGTTCAAACGGACAATTTCAATGATTGCAATTTTATTGCTATTTCTTTCGGGCTGTTCGGATAAGAATGAAGTAAGTAATGAAAAGCCTAAAGCGGAAACAGAGAAGGCTGTACAAGAGGGATCTGGAAATGCTCAGAAAAAGGAAGAGGTAAAAAAAGACAATATATTAACAGAAATAGAGACAGTAAAAGTCCCAGAAACGATAGAAGACTTTGCAAACTCACAGCCTGGCAAACTTACAGCGGATTTTTCCTATGAAAAAGAAACAGCGTCCTGGCCAAGTCTGCATACGTTAGAAGGAATTGAGAGTGAGTTAACTGAGCATTTGCGCTCAGTAGCAGGTGAAACTGATGATGTGAATCAGCTTTATCAATCTCTTATTTATTACATTGGCAACAGTGCGTATCAGCAAGTGGTAAATGAGTTACTGGCATTTAAGCCTGAATTTGACGAACCATATTTGCCTGAACCTGAGAAAGTTTCAGAAGAAATAGTTCAAGAGAAGGCAGCTCCCTCAAAAGCAATCATCATGTTAGATGCAAGCTCAAGTATGCTGCTGAACGTAGATGGTGAGCAGAAGATGAAAATCGCTAAAAGCGCTGTCCGAAGCTTTGCAAAAACAATTGGTTCGGCTAGCGAGGTTTCTCTCTATGTTTATGGGCATGCAGGAACACAGGAAAATAAGGATAAGGAATTGTCGTGTACTACAATAGATGAGGTCTATCCGCTGCAAAAATATGAAGAGGAAGGTTTCTATCAGGCAGTTGATGGTGTCGAAGCGAAAGGCTGGACCCCTTTAGCAGGTGCAATTAAAAAGGCATATGAAGTTAGTCAATCGCTCGAAGGGGAGATCACTCTTTATATAGTAAGCGATGGCGCAGAAACGTGTGATGGAGATCCTATAACTGAAGCAAAGCAATTTGTACAAGGGCATGAAAATCGTAAAGTAAATATTATTGGATTTGATGTCGATGAAAAGCAAGAGAATCAACTAAAAGCTGTTGCGGAAGCTGGACAAGGTGCATATTTCTCGGCGAAAAATACGGAGGAGCTAAAGAGCACTGTTATTCAAAAATGGGTACCGCCGGGTCTAATTGATATTATCGGAAAGCAGTGGTCCACACCTAAGGGAACATTTACGGTTGCATGGATGAATATGGATATACACAAAATGGCATTAAAAATTTCACAGGCAATTAATGTGGAGCAAGGAAGGTTTATGGGAGCTGCAAACGTCATGTTTGCTGAGGGACTAATTACAGAGGAACAAAAAGAGAAGTTAATAGGGAAAATTGAGGAGCGTGGGAAGAGTTTAAACCAGCTTACAGATCAATTAAAAGAACAAAAATTAAAGGAAATTGATGATGAAGTCAATCGAATTGATAAGAAAATCAATGATTGGGCTGAACGGATGGAACAATTACGAGCGGAAAATAAACAATAAGATTACTAATAAGGAGGACAGGAAATGCGAAGAAAACGCAGTTATTTTTTAGCAGGCAGTCTGATAATGATTCTATGTTTATGTTTTCTTTCAGGATGCTCAGACAAAGCAAAGCCCTCTGGGAATGAAGAAGTGGAGAAACCGATTCAAAAGGCTGAAAAGGAAGATTCAGAAGAAATAGCTGAAACGAAAGAAGCTGAGGAAAAAGCCCCGCCAGCTGCGACTGATTTAGAGGCTATGATTGCCCAGAAACCTGGTGTATTAGTAGAACAGCATATCGATCCTGAATTAGAAGTTTTGGATGGGCTGGATTACTTTCAATATAGAAATTTTATTGATGAGACCTTTCAGCCAATCGTCAACAAAGAGCTGGAGGAATACTTTAAAGAAAATAAAGATTTAACGAGCGATCAAATATATGATTATTTGGTTTATCAGCTTGGATCAGGTCAATATCAATCCTATTATGACCAATTAGTTACTTATGAACATGGCTATGTCATGCCTGATCTTCCAGAAGGAGAAGATGAAATTGAAATTGAAATTGCTAAAAAACAGAAAACAAATGTAGTCATCTTAATGGATGCGAGTGGAAGTATGAAAGCAAGTGTTAATGGTGGAGTGAAGATGGATTTAGCCAAGGAGACGATTAAGCAATTTACAGATCAGCTGGAAGAGGATGTGAATGTTTCTCTTTTTGCTTATGGCCATATTGGTACCGGAAAGGATTCTGACAAAGAAAAGTCATGTAAGTCCATTGATGCTCTCTATCCATTAAGCTTATATGAAGAAGCTGCATTTAATAAAGCCATGGATTCTTTTCAAGCAAGCGGCTGGACGCCACTGGCGGGAGCGATTGAGAAAGCAAATGAACTTCTATCTAGTTATCCGAACGAGGAATATAAAAATATTGTTTATATCGTAAGTGATGGAATTGAAACATGTGATGGAAACCCAATTGAGGCAGCCAAAAAACTTAATGAAAGCAATATTGAGGCAAAGGTAAATATTATTGGATTTGATGTTGATGATGAAGGGCAGAAGCAGCTTAAGCAAGTTGCTGAAGCTGGTGGCGGTAACTATGCCACTGTTCGTGATAAATCAGAGTTTGAGGATGTTATTTTAAAGAAATGGAAACCAAGTATATTTCAGCTGATTGGGACACAAGGGGTAGAGCTGCATGATTATGTAGACCAAAAAGAAAGACTGCTCAATGTTTATGGACCGCTTTATCAAGCATCTGAGCGGGAAGCTAGCAGAATAAAAAAGGCAGTTCATTATTTACAGGATAATAAACTGATTAGTCGTGAAGATGGAACGGAAGTATCTGAAAAGGCAGAGGAAATGCGTGCATTACGCAGTGATCACTTTAAAGAGCTAAAAGAGGAAAAAGATACAGAAGCGAGAAAGGCTCAAGAAGAAATTGATGCAAAGGTGCAGGCGTGGAAGGATAAGTGGTATAAAGAGTTAGAGAGTGAATAGGATAAAGGGAATTGCTTATTTTTTATAAGATAGTCATCTTATTGTAGATTGTTGTGTGTAACAGGAGGAGTATATGAATAGAACAGCGGAATTTGTATTAGGGTTAGTCGGGGGAATTATAGGCATACTATTGTCATTAGTCGGTTTCTTTTTTAGCTTTGCAGGGTTTGTAGCTGATGATCCAGGTGCCGCTTGGGTGGTTGGCATCATTAGTTTTGTCTTTTTTATTATCCAAATAGGCGCGTTAATCATGAGCTGTCTGGTAAATCGAATGGATAATAAACTTTATGGCGGTTTAATGATTACATGCGGCGTCATATCATTTCCGATATCCATTTTTCTTATGTTTGTACCGAGTGTACTCTACATCATTGCAGGAGCCCTTGGTTTGAGAAGCAATATGGAAATGAACAATAAAGAATTTGAAGAGAAGATAATTTAAACGATTTGGAAGTTTCTATATTAAAAGTATACAAATAAAATATCCCTGAAAGGATTTCCCTTTCAGGGAATTTTTATTTCCGCAGGATTTCGGCAAAAAATATCGAATTAAATAGATGGATGAAAGTAGAAAAATAGGGCAGAAAACAGGAGGATCTTTATGACTCATGAACATATACACCCGATGATAGATAAGATATTGGAAAATATAGAGAAAGTAATGATTGGGAAACGAAGTGTAGCGGAATTAAGTATCATTGCTTTGCTTGCAGAAGGGCATGTGTTGCTTGAGGATGTCCCAGGTGTCGGGAAAACAATGATGGTGCGTGCACTGGCAAAGTCAGTTGGTGCAAACTTTAGGAGAATTCAATTTACACCCGATTTGCTGCCGTCAGACGTTACAGGTGTGTCCATCTATAATCCAAAGGAAATGGAATTCCAATTTAGACCAGGACCTATTATGGGGAATATTATTTTAGCTGATGAAATTAATCGTACATCTCCGAAAACGCAGTCCGCCTTGCTCGAAGGAATGGAAGAAAGCAGTGTGACAATTGATGGAGTTACACACAAGCTTGAAAAGCCTTTCTTTGTTATGGCAACTCAAAATCCGATTGAGTATGAAGGGACATATCCACTTCCTGAAGCCCAGCTGGATCGATTTTTATTAAAAATGAAAATGGGCTATCCCGATATGGCTGATGAGATAGAAGTTTTAAATCGGGTGCAGAAAGTAAGACCTATTGATGAGCTGGAGCCAGTTATCGATTTGAAAGAATTAAGAGAGCTGCAGACACAAATTAAAGAAGTGCATGTGGATGATACGATTAAGCGCTATATCGTTGAATTGGCCAGTCGGACGAGGGCACATGCAAGTGTTTATCTTGGGGTAAGCCCAAGAGGATCCATTGCCTTAATGAAAGCGGCGCAATCCTATGCATTTATGTATGGCAGAGATTATGTTCTTCCTGATGACATTCAATATTTAGCTCCTTCTGTTTTTGCCCACCGGATTATTTTAAAATCAGAGGCGAAATTTGAAGGGATTCGCGCGGAGGAAGTAGTTGATCGTGTGGTTTCTAGAGTACCTGTTCCAGTGCGAAGGCTAGTGAAATAATATGAAACGGTTCTTTTCAGTCATTAAAAAAGTATGGAAACTAATTGTTTTATTTTTGCTTATAGCGATTACTTTTTCTTACGCCATGTTTCAGGGCGGGTTTGTCAGCTGGTTTTTATTTTATAGCTTCCTTCCATTTGCTCTTTATGCACTCGTCCTTGCTTTTTATCCGATGGGTCATTTTGAGATGGAAAGATCCTTCCTTAAGAGCGAATATAATGCAGGAGAAACATTAAAGATCACCATAACAATGAGGAGAAAATCGGCATTTCCATTGTTTTTTCTAGTCGTGGAAGATTGTATTAGCGACCCTCTCTTCTTTTCGCAGCAGGGCAATCGATCGAAAGTAATGTTAATCCCAGGGATCCGTAAAGAAATCACTTGGGAATATCAAGTGGATAAACTGCCTAGAGGTGAACATGCTTTTCGGAATATTCGTATGAAAACAGGTGACCTTCTTGGACTGATTGAAAAGGAAAGACAACTTCAAGCAGAAGATAAGATACTTGTTTATCCCTCATATGAGGAAATTATCTATAAAACTATGGAAAATCAATATGATCAGGGGATGACTGCCTCGAAAGAACGTGTGCAGCGGGATACAACGATGGCGATTGGCATTAGAGAATATCAGCCAGGCGATCGCTTTTCTTGGATTAATTGGAAGGCAACCGCAAAGCGGAATGATATTATGACAAAGGAATTTGAGCAAAGACAATCGCATGATGTGTATATTCTAATGGATTGTGCACCTGACAGTCATTTTGAGGCGATTGTTTCCTTTTCAGCCTCAGTTATAAAGGCGATCCTCTTAAAAGGGGCCCATATCGGCTTTCTATCATCTGCGTCTGAGCGTATTGCTTTCCCGGTTAGAGGCGGAGAAAATCAGCAGCAGCAGCTATTTTATCATTTAGCTAAGGTTAAAGATAGCAGTCCTGTTGCGTTTGATCGTGTGCTCGAAATGGAACATAATCTCCTGCTTCAAAGCAATAATATGATGCTTATTACGGCACAATTGACTAGAAGTTTGATAGAAAAAGCAGGAAGGTTTACTTCGAAAAATGGAGCTGTAACTATTTTTCTATTGAAGAATGAAAAGGAATTTCTATCGCAGAATGAGCTTTCTTTAAAAGCTGCTGCAAACGCGAGAGGATTACGTATAGTCATGGTGCATGACGGACATTTTTCCTCTGTATTTTCGGAGGTGATTCGTTAATGACATCTAGGAAGGTACAGAAGGACTTTATGACTCTTATCATGTATATTTTTGGCTTTTTACTGCTTTGGGAATGGCTTAGGCCGCTTGAACAGTTAACTGATACTTCGAATATCTGGGTATTTCTCTTATTTATTTTCATTTCCCTTTTGCTCTCGTTCACAGGGACTCCTGTTTTAATTGGCGGATTCATAAAATGGATATTTATTTTTGCTGCTTTATACTTTTTATATATCGACAAAGCCTTTTTACAATTTGAATGGGTATCCATATTTTTTACCGATTTTTTTGAGAGCTTTCAGTCTCTTATTGCAAGAGATTGGTCTAATTTAAGCAATCTTTTCAGAAGCTTTTTGTTTTTTATTCTTCTTTGGCTCATGACATATTTGATTCAATACTGGTTAATAAATCGTAAGCAGCTATTTATATTTTTTTTCATGACGTTGGTCTATATTACGGTGTTAGATACTTTTACATCATATGAAGCCGGATTGGCGATTGTACGAACAGTTATTTCAGGGTTTGCTGTATTAGGGATGCTAACCTTCTTCAGGCTCCTAGATAAAGAAGGAATGGCAAGGGAGACAAATCTTTCGCGAAAATGGATGGTTCCTCTAGTTACCATGATTGTTGTAAGTGTAGGTTTTGGTCTTGCAGCTCCGAAAGCAGAACCCATTTGGCCTGATCCTGTTCCATATTTAACGTCATATGGGAAAGGTAGCGGCGAAGGCACCGGGGTTCAGAGAATCGGGTATGGACTAGATGATTCTAGTCTTGGCGGACCTTTCATAGGTGATAATCAAGTTGTTTTCACTGTGGAGACTGAGTCACGTCATTATTGGAAAGTGGAGACGAAGGATGTATATACAGGGAAAGGATGGATTACATCTGATTCAAGAGAGGTAAGACAACCTTTTTATTTTGATAAAATTCCAATAACGTCTTTTCTTATTGGAGAAGGTGTTGAAATAGTTAAGGAATCAAGTACAGTAAATGCAATGACAAATGATTCGCATATTATTTATCCTTTGGGCTTAAGGAAAATTAATGCCGCTCCGTTTTACTCCTTTGAGTTAGAAATGGTAACTGAGAAAATTCATTCTTTAGAAGGGGATAGTCCTGCTCCAATTAAACAATATACACTCGATTATACAGTTCCCAGGTACAGTGTAACGGCACTAAAGGATGCTAGTTCAGATGAGAATATAGCTGGAAATGATGAATTGATCAGCAGATATACACAGCTTCCTGAGGATTTGCCACCAAGGATCCAGGAGTTAGCTAAAGAGATTACAGATGGGAAAGATTCCTGGTTTGAGAAGGCGCGGGAGCTAGAAAGTTATTTTAGCAGATCAGGGTTTACGTATGATCAGCAAGATGTGGCTGTTCCTAGTGAAGATGAAGATTATGTGGATCAGTTTTTATTTGATACAAAACGCGGATATTGTGATAACTTTTCCACTTCGATGGTCGTAATGGCAAGGTCTATCGGAATTCCAGCAAGATGGGTGAAAGGGTATACAGAAGGTGAATACCAAGGAATAAGTGAATCAGGAAACCGGCAGTTTGAAATTACGAATAACAATGCTCACTCTTGGGTGGAGGTCTTCTTTCCGGGAATTGGATGGGTGCCGTTTGAACCAACGCAAGGCTTTACGAATAGTGTTCAATATAATTTCGATACGGCTTCACAAAGCCTTGACCAGCAGCCAGCAATGGAGCCAGAAGAAGTGGAAAAGGAAAAGCCTGAATTAGAAGAGAATAACGAGGAAGAAGCGGCTTCTTCTGAAAGTTCTTTTGATACGTTGTTTGTTCCAATAAAAAACTTCTTTGCGGCTTATTGGAAATGGGCTGCTATGGTTATTTTTGTTCTAGCTGTCCTTGCCTTCGTCATTTATCGAATCCGTGGCAGGTGGCTTCCGTATTATTTAACTTGGAGATTCAAATGGACAAGAAAAGATGAAAACTTCCAAAAGGCTTATTTGCTGCTTCTAAGAGAATTAAACCGATACGGTTTGCATCGAAAAGATGGTCAAACACTTAGAGATTATGCTGACTATGTCGATCAGTTCTTCTCAACAAGAGAAATGGGCAGGTTAACCGCTCGATATGAACAGCTAGTCTACCGGGGAAATCTCCAAAAGGGAAGCTGGAAGGAAACGAAGGAATTATGGGAAAATTTAATTAAAAAGACAATAGCTTGACCAGAAAAATGACCTGTTGATACAATAGGTTTAATTAAAAACTAAATGTATCCTTCATATATCCTCGATAATATGGTTCGAAAGTTTCTACCAGATCACCGTAAATGATCTGACTATGAAGGCAGATGATTCTTTTTGCTATTTCTTTTTAGGAACCAGAATTCTGCCTTCGCCATAATGTGAGGGAGAATTCTGGTTTTTTGTTTATTTAACTAGTTTTTAAGATATTTTTATGCAAAAAAGTGAACAATAAAAATATGTTTAAAAGAATTTAATTAATATAATGAGGTGAACCGTGTGACGGGGAAAACAGAATGGAACAATCAGGAAATGATAATTGTATTGGATTTTGGAAGCCAGTATAATCAACTAATTACACGCAGAATTAGAGAATTTGGTGTATATAGTGAACTGCATCCACATACGATTACAGCTGAAGAAATTAAACAGTTAAATCCAAAAGGAATCATCTTTTCCGGCGGTCCGAACAGTGTATATGAAGAGGGAGCTTTTCATTGTGATGAAAAGATATTTGACCTTGGACTCCCGATTTTTGGCATTTGCTACGGCATGCAGTTAATGACAAAGCACTTTGGCGGCAAGGTGGAAAAAGCAAAGCAGCGTGAATATGGAAAGGCGTTACTAAAGCTTGAAAATCAATCCAAGCTATTTGCGGATCTGCCTGATGAACAAACGGTTTGGATGAGCCATGGCGATTTAGTAGTAGAAGCGCCTCAAGGTTTTACGGTTGATGGAACAAACCCATCTTGTCCAATTGCAGCAATGAGTAATGAAGAAAAAGGCTTATATGCGGTACAATTCCATCCAGAGGTGCTTCATTCTGTTTATGGAAACGATATATTAAAGAATTTTGTTTTTGGCATTTGCGCTTGCAAAGGCGACTGGTCGATGGAAAACTTTATTGAAGTAGAAATGGAAAAAATCCGTCAGACAGTTGGAAATAAAAAGGTGCTTTGTGCATTAAGCGGCGGCGTAGATTCTTCCGTTGTTGCTGTTCTTATTCATAAAGCAATCGGTGATCAGCTGACTTGTATTTTTGTTGATCATGGTCTTCTTCGCAAAGGGGAAGCTGATAGTGTAATGAAGACATTTGCTGATGGTTTCCATATGAATGTAATCAAGGTGGATGCCCAAGATCGTTTCTTGGACAAGCTTAAAGGGGTATCTGATCCGGAAAAGAAACGTAAAATCATTGGAAATGAATTTATATATGTGTTTGACGATGAAGCGACAAAGCTTGAAGGCATTGAATTTTTAGCACAAGGAACTCTTTATACAGATATTATCGAAAGTGGGACGGCAACTGCGCAGACAATTAAGTCTCATCATAATGTTGGCGGGCTTCCTGAAGATATGCAATTCAAGTTAATTGAGCCGTTAAACACTTTGTTTAAAGATGAAGTACGTGCTCTAGGAACAGAATTAGGCATTCCAGACGAAATTGTATGGAGACAGCCATTCCCAGGCCCTGGTCTTGGAATTCGTGTATTAGGTGAAATTTCAGAGGAAAAACTTGAAATCGTTCGCGAATCAGACTATATTTTACGCGAAGAAATCAAGAAAGCAGGTCTTGACCGAGATGTTTGGCAATACTTTACTGTGCTTCCTGATATCCGAAGTGTAGGTGTCATGGGAGATACTAGAACTTATGACTATACAATCGGTATCCGTGCAGTCACATCAATTGATGGGATGACATCTGACTGGGCAAGAATCCCATGGGATGTGCTTGAGATTATTTCAACACGGATTGTAAATGAAGTGAATCACATTAATCGTGTAGTCTATGACATTACGAGCAAGCCACCAGCAACAATTGAGTGGGAATAAGAAAAGCGGAAGCGCCCTGCTTAACGACGTATGGACTGGACGGCTCCCGACTGAGATAAAGGAAACACGAAGAGCGATAGCGAATCGATGTTGACTTATCATAGGGAGGGAACGGAAGTCCAATAGTCGTTGGGCGCAGTAGCTGGACAAAAGGAAAAGCGGAAGCGCATATAACCGCATAAATACGAACAATTATTAAAGCGGACATGAAAATGTTCGCTTTTTTTATTGACGAACTTATATATTGCTGATAGAATAAAGGAGAATTAAATATTGTCGTTTTACGTCGTATAATCTGGGGAATATGGCCCAAAAGTTTCTACCAAGCTACCGTAAATGGCTTGACTACGAGGTAAGTGTAAGTTTTGCAGATCTTCTTAAATTAAGCAGATTCTGTACAATTTACATGAATCTTGTTTGTCAACGCTTCGGTACATTAAATCCGTAGCGTTTTTTTTATTGTTTCCTTTTGGTGGCTGCTGAAGCATAGGAAAGGTAGCTATTCTTCAAAATATTTTTGGAAAATTCTCTATTTTTAGTGAATTAAACGGCTATTCATTTAAGTTCTGCAATATATATATTATTGAATGTAATTTTAAAGAAAATAAACAGACTTAATAGGGGGAGTAATAGTGAGAAAGTATTTCCAGTTTGACGAGCTTGGAACAAATTATCGACGCGAGATAATGGGAGGACTTACAACATTTCTAGCAATGGCATATATTCTAGTTGTAAACCCGATCACATTAACTTTGCAAGATGTCCCGGACTTGCCTGATGCACTGAGAATGGATTATGGTGCGGTATTTGTTGCAACAGCATTATCCGCAGCGATTGGTTCAATTATCATGGGCTTAGTTGCCAGATACCCGCTCAGTCTCGCGCCGGGCTTAGGTTTAAATGCCTTTTTTGCCTACTCGGTGATTTTAGGAAGCGGAATTCCGTGGCAGCATGCACTTGGTGCCGTATTTATTTCTAGTATCTTCTTCTTAATTTTAACGTTAACAGGTCTTCGCGAAAAATTAATTAATGCTATTCCAATTGAGCTTAAGTATGCAGTTGGTGCAGGAATTGGCTTGTTTATTACCTTTATTGGTCTGCAAAGTGCTGGGATTATCGTAAATAATGATGCAACTCTAGTTGGAATAGGGGACTTATCAAACCCTAATACATTGCTTTCGATTTTTGGTATTTTAGTTACTGTTATATTAATGACTAAGGGAGTAAAGGGCGGCGTTTTTTATGGGATGGTCATTACGATCATTGTTGGAATGATTTTCACCCTAATAGACGTACCTACTAAAGTAGTAGATAGTGTGCCAAGCATCGCTCCTACCTTTGGTGCAGTATTCTCTTCGTTTGGTGATAGTTCTTTTTATACAGCGACGATGCTTGGAATTATATTAACTTTCTTGTTCGTAGATTTCTTTGACAATGCTGGTACACTGGTAGCAGTTGCGAACCAAGCTGGATTTGTGAAAGACAATAAGCTTCCTCGCGCGGGTAAAGCGTTATTGTCTGATTCGATTGCTTCTGTCTCTGGTTCTGTTCTTGGTACATCTACCGTTACGTCTTTTGTTGAATCATCTGCTGGTGTTGCAGCCGGTGCGAGAACTGGATTTGCTTCTTTAGTAACAGCTGGATGTTTCCTTTTATCACTTTTCTTCTTTCCGTTATTAGAGGTTGTTACGTCAGCAGTAACTGCTCCCGCTTTAATTATTGTCGGGGTGTTGATGGTATCTTCTCTTGGGAAAATTGATTGGACGAAATTTGAAATTGCGGTTCCATCTTTTTTAACAATGGTTACAATGCCGCTTTCATATAGTATTGCAACGGGTATAGCGGTTGGGTTTATTTTCTATCCAATTACAATGATTGTGAAAGGGAAAGCAAAGGAAATTCACCCAATTATGTATTTCTTCTTTTTCATCTTCCTTCTATATTTTATTTTCTTGCAATAATACGAAAAACGGAGATCCAAGATGAAGGATTTCCGTTTTATATATATTCATGCATAAGGTGAAAGTAAATGATTAGGAGACTTTTGGGTAAGATACCTATAAAGTCTTCTTTTATTTCTTTTGACTTATGCTTTTTTATTTAGACGAATTATTGTTCGGATGTTATGTGTATGTTTATTTTTAGGGAGGTTTGAGTATGTTTAAAAAAGCTTTTGGTGTACTACAAAAGGTGGGCAAAGCATTGATGCTGCCTGTAGCACTTTTACCAGCGGCGGGAATTCTGCTTGCATTAGGTGCTGCGCTGAAAAATCCGGCATTGCTTGATATAGCCCCCTTTTTAGATAATAACAGTGTGAAAATGGTTGCTTCTATCATGCAGAATGCTGGAGATATTGTCTTCGGAAATCTGCCTGTTCTGTTCGCGGTAGGTGTAGCAGTTGGATTGGCGGGAGGCGATGGTGTAGCAGGGCTTGCTGCTATAATTGGCTATTTAATTATGAATGTAACGATGGGAACTGCAGCGGGCATTACTGCAGAGGATGTGAATGGACTTAACTATGCGAATGTCTTAGGGGTTCCTACTCTTCAAACAGGCGTGTTTGGAGGGATTATTGTGGGGATTATTGCAGCAGCTCTATATAATAGATTTTATGAAATTGAATTGCCTTCTTACTTAGGCTTTTTTGCTGGGAAAAGATTTGTTCCAATTATCACTGCAGGTACAGCGGTCCTTCTAGGATTAGTAATGCTTATTATTTGGCCGCCAATTCAAACTGCTCTGAATGCTTTTTCTCAAAATATGGTACATGCTAATTTAACTTTATCAGCATTTATTTTTGGGGTCATTGAACGTTCACTCATTCCATTTGGTCTGCATCATATTTTCTACTCGCCGTTTTGGTATGAATTTGGGGAATATGTTACAAAAGCAGGTGAAGTAGTACGCGGAGACCAAAAAATATTTATGAAACAAATTACTGATAATGTTCAAAACTTAACAGCAGGTACATTTATGACAGGGAAGTTCCCATTCATGATGTTTGGTTTGCCGGCTGCTGCATTAGCTATATATCATGAAGCTCGTCCAGAAAAGAAAGTGGTTGTTGGCGGACTTATGGCTTCAGCGGCACTAACCTCCTTCTTAACTGGGATCACAGAGCCGCTTGAATTCTCTTTCCTTTTTGTTGCTCCAGTCTTATTTGGTATACATGCGATTTTTGCAGGCCTATCATTTATGACGATGCACTTATTAAATGTGAAAATTGGCATGACCTTTTCTGGCGGACTAATCGACTATATATTATTTGGTTTAATTAATCCGCAGACAAATGCATGGATTGTTATCCCAGTTGGATTGGTATTTGCTGTTATTTATTACTTTGGTTTCCGCTTTGCCATTCGGAAGTTTGATCTGAAAACACCTGGGCGGGAAGATTTAGAGGAGGAAGAAGAGGCTGCGGATACTGGCAAAGGTGGAGATTTGCCATATGAAGTTTTAGAGGCGATGGGCGGAAAAGACAATATAACAAATCTTGATGCATGTATAACACGTCTTCGGGTATCGGTAAATGATATTAATCATGTAGATAAAAACCGCCTAAAAAAGCTTGGTGCAGCTGGGGTGCTTGAGGTAGGAAATAATATACAAGCAATTTTTGGACCGAGATCTGAAACGATTAAAGGACAAATGAAAGATATTATGAATGGAAAAAGACCACGTGCAGCTGTTAAAGCCCCTGAGGATGGTGTGAAGCAGCAAATTGAAGAAGTAAATCCAGAGGCACTTCAAACGGAAGGGGAAAACGACATATTTATTTCTCCTATTAAAGGTGAAGTGATGCCGATTGCGGAAGTACCTGATGCAGTTTTTTCTGAGAAAATGATGGGTGATGGTTTTGCAATTCTTCCATCTGAAGGAATAGTGGTATCTCCAGTTGACGGAAAAATAATAAATCTTTTTCCAACCAAACATGCAATAGGAATTCTTTCTGATTCTGGCAGGGAGATTTTGATTCATTTTGGGATTGATACTGTGAAATTAAAAGGAGAAGGTTTTAAACTAAATGTAGAAGAAAATGACCATGTAAATGCGGGGCAGCCGTTATTAAGTGTAGATCTTGATTTCGTTAAAAAACATGCACCTTCAATTATTACACCGATTGTGTTTACTAATTTAAAAGAAGGAGAAGCAGTTATTATTAAAAAGGCTGGTATGGTTGAATTAAAGGAGAAAGAAATTATTTCAATTTCTTTGCCGTAGTCATAAGCAGTCTTCAATGGAACAATTATGAAATGAGAAACCAGTCGCGCCAATGATGACTGGTTTCTTTTTTTAGATTGTTATCAATATCCATTAAAATGAGGCGGGGAGTTAATGGCTTATGTAATTAGAAATTAATTTTAAAATTATAGTTGACCAAATAAGTATTAAGGTGATATTATATAAAAACGGTCGCTGACAACGTTATAAAAATAGTTAAATTAAAAATAATTGTTGACGCCGTATTTGATAAATGATATATTAATAAAGTCGCTTTTGAGCGAAGGTGTTAATTTGATATTGCTCTTTGAAAACTGAACGAACAAGAACGTCAACATTTATTATTTTTGTCTTTTTAAAAAAGACATTTATGAGCTAATCAACTCACAATTTATTGGAGAGTTTGATCCTGGCTCAGGACGAACGCTGGCGGCGTGCCTAATACATGCAAGTCGAGCGAATCTGAGGGAGCTTGCTCCCAAAGATTAGCGGCGGACGGGTGAGTAACACGTGGGCAACCTGCCTGTAAGACTGGGATAACTTCGGGAAACCGGAGCTAATACCGGATAATTCTTTTCCTCACATGTGGAAAAGCTGAAAGATGGCTCCGGCTATCACTTACAGATGGGCCCGCGGCGCATTAGCTAGTTGGTGAGGTAACGGCTCACCAAGGCGACGATGCGTAGCCGACCTGAGAGGGTGATCGGCCACACTGGGACTGAGACACGGCCCAGACTCCTACGGGAGGCAGCAGTAGGGAATCTTCCGCAATGGACGAAAGTCTGACGGAGCAACGCCGCGTGAGTGATGAAGGTTTTCGGATCGTAAAACTCTGTTGTTAGGGAAGAACAAGTACCGTTCGAATAGGGCGGTACCTTGACGGTACCTAACCAGAAAGCCACGGCTAACTACGTGCCAGCAGCCGCGGTAATACGTAGGTGGCAAGCGTTGTCCGGAATTATTGGGCGTAAAGCGCGCGCAGGCGGTCTTTTAAGTCTGATGTGAAAGCCCCCGGCTCAACCGGGGAGGGTCATTGGAAACTGGGAGACTTGAGTGCAGAAGAGGAGAGTGGAATTCCACGTGTAGCGGTGAAATGCGTAGAGATGTGGAGGAACACCAGTGGCGAAGGCGACTCTCTGGTCTGTAACTGACGCTGAGGCGCGAAAGCGTGGGGAGCGAACAGGATTAGATACCCTGGTAGTCCACGCCGTAAACGATGAGTGCTAAGTGTTAGAGGGTTTCCGCCCTTTAGTGCTGCAGCAAACGCATTAAGCACTCCGCCTGGGGAGTACGGCCGCAAGGCTGAAACTCAAAGGAATTGACGGGGGCCCGCACAAGCGGTGGAGCATGTGGTTTAATTCGAAGCAACGCGAAGAACCTTACCAGGTCTTGACATCCTCTGACAATCCTAGAGATAGGACTTTCCCCTTCGGGGGACAGAGTGACAGGTGGTGCATGGTTGTCGTCAGCTCGTGTCGTGAGATGTTGGGTTAAGTCCCGCAACGAGCGCAACCCTTGATCTTAGTTGCCAGCATTCAGTTGGGCACTCTAAGGTGACTGCCGGTGACAAACCGGAGGAAGGTGGGGATGACGTCAAATCATCATGCCCCTTATGACCTGGGCTACACACGTGCTACAATGGATGGTACAAAGGGCTGCAAGACCGCGAGGTTTAGCCAATCCCATAAAACCATTCTCAGTTCGGATTGCAGGCTGCAACTCGCCTGCATGAAGCCGGAATCGCTAGTAATCGCGGATCAGCATGCCGCGGTGAATACGTTCCCGGGCCTTGTACACACCGCCCGTCACACCACGAGAGTTTGTAACACCCGAAGTCGGTGGGGTAACCGCAAGGAGCCAGCCGCCTAAGGTGGGACAGATGATTGGGGTGAAGTCGTAACAAGGTAGCCGTATCGGAAGGTGCGGCTGGATCACCTCCTTTCTAAGGATGAAATGAAGTCTAACTTCATTAAAAGACGTTTCATTGTTCGTTCAGTTTTGAGAGAGCAATTCTCTCATATGAATTTGTTCTTTGAAAACTAGATAATGTATATAAAGAAGAATAACCGAGTAATCGCCATCTTAGTTTTCTCTTAT
>NZ_LT904903.1:563540-566040 GCF_900199725.1 Cytobacillus massiliigabonensis
TGAAAGATGGCTCCGGCTATCACTTACAGATGGGCCCGCGGCGCATTAGCTAGTTGGTGAGGTAACGGCTCACCAAGGCGACGATGCGTAGCCGACCTGAGAGGGTGATCGGCCACACTGGGACTGAGACACGGCCCAGACTCCTACGGGAGGCAGCAGTAGGGAATCTTCCGCAATGGACGAAAGTCTGACGGAGCAACGCCGCGTGAGTGATGAAGGTTTTCGGATCGTAAAACTCTGTTGTTAGGGAAGAACAAGTACCGTTCGAATAGGGCGGTACCTTGACGGTACCTAACCAGAAAGCCACGGCTAACTACGTGCCAGCAGCCGCGGTAATACGTAGGTGGCAAGCGTTGTCCGGAATTATTGGGCGTAAAGCGCGCGCAGGCGGTCTTTTAAGTCTGATGTGAAAGCCCCCGGCTCAACCGGGGAGGGTCATTGGAAACTGGGAGACTTGAGTGCAGAAGAGGAGAGTGGAATTCCACGTGTAGCGGTGAAATGCGTAGAGATGTGGAGGAACACCAGTGGCGAAGGCGACTCTCTGGTCTGTAACTGACGCTGAGGCGCGAAAGCGTGGGGAGCGAACAGGATTAGATACCCTGGTAGTCCACGCCGTAAACGATGAGTGCTAAGTGTTAGAGGGTTTCCGCCCTTTAGTGCTGCAGCAAACGCATTAAGCACTCCGCCTGGGGAGTACGGCCGCAAGGCTGAAACTCAAAGGAATTGACGGGGGCCCGCACAAGCGGTGGAGCATGTGGTTTAATTCGAAGCAACGCGAAGAACCTTACCAGGTCTTGACATCCTCTGACAATCCTAGAGATAGGACTTTCCCCTTCGGGGGACAGAGTGACAGGTGGTGCATGGTTGTCGTCAGCTCGTGTCGTGAGATGTTGGGTTAAGTCCCGCAACGAGCGCAACCCTTGATCTTAGTTGCCAGCATTCAGTTGGGCACTCTAAGGTGACTGCCGGTGACAAACCGGAGGAAGGTGGGGATGACGTCAAATCATCATGCCCCTTATGACCTGGGCTACACACGTGCTACAATGGATGGTACAAAGGGCTGCAAGACCGCGAGGTTTAGCCAATCCCATAAAACCATTCTCAGTTCGGATTGCAGGCTGCAACTCGCCTGCATGAAGCCGGAATCGCTAGTAATCGCGGATCAGCATGCCGCGGTGAATACGTTCCCGGGCCTTGTACACACCGCCCGTCACACCACGAGAGTTTGTAACACCCGAAGTCGGTGGGGTAACCGCAAGGAGCCAGCCGCCTAAGGTGGGACAGATGATTGGGGTGAAGTCGTAACAAGGTAGCCGTATCGGAAGGTGCGGCTGGATCACCTCCTTTCTAAGGATGAAATGAAGTCTAACTTCATTAAAAGACGTTTCATTGTTCGTTCAGTTTTGAGAGAGCAATTCTCTCATATAAGTTTGTTCTTTGAAAACTAGATAATGTATATAAAGAAGAATAACCGAGTAATCGCCATCTTAGTTTTCTCTTATGGAAGTTTTAGTTTTAAAACGAAATAAGAGCACAAACCATGAGGGCAACAAGCAGCGAGAAGATCAAGGAAGCGACCGAACGGCACCGGAGCGTACTCAGTACGTGAGGAGCGGAGTGAGAGAGCTGACTCAGAGATTCGAAGCTGATTGTTGGTCGAAGTAGGTTAAGTTAGAAAGGGCGCACGGTGAATGCCTAGGCACTAGGAGCCGATGAAGGACGGGACTAACACCGATATGCTTCGGGGAGCTGTAAGTAAGCTTTGATCCGGAGATTTCCGAATGGGGGAACCCTCTATCCGTAATGGGATAGAATCTTTACCTGAATACATAGGGTAATGAAGGCAGACCCGGGGAACTGAAACATCTAAGTACCCGGAGGAAGAGAAAGCAAACGCGATTCCCTGAGTAGCGGCGAGCGAAACGGGATTAGCCCAAACCAAGAGGCTTGCCTCTTGGGGTTGTAGGACACTCTACACGGAGTTACAAAGGAACGAGGTAAATGAACAGGTCTGGAAAGGCCGGCCAGAGAAGGTAAAAGCCCTGTAGTTGAAACTTCGTTCCCTCCAGAGTGGATCCTGAGTACGGCGGGACACGAGAAATCCCGTCGGAAGCAGGGAGGACCATCTCCCAAGGCTAAATACTCCCTAGTGACCGATAGTGAACCAGTACCGTGAGGGAAAGGTGAAAAGCACCCCGGAAGGGGAGTGAAAGAGATCCTGAAACCGTGTGCCTACAAGTAGTTAGAGCCCGTTAATGGGTGATAGCGTGCCTTTTGTAGAATGAACCGGCGAGTTACGATTACATGCGAGGTTAAGTTGAATAGACGGAGCCGCAGCGAAAGCGAGTCTGAATAGGGCGAATGAGTATGTGGTCGTAGACCCGAAACCAGGTGATCTACCCATGTCCAGGTTGAAGTTCAGGTAACACTGAATGGAGGACCGAACCCACGCACGTTGAAAAGTGCGGGGATGAGGTGTGGGTAGCGGAGAAATTCCAAT
>NZ_LT904903.1:568540-591233 GCF_900199725.1 Cytobacillus massiliigabonensis
GGTGAAATTATAGTACCTGTGAAGATGCAGGTTACCCGCGACAGGACGGAAAGACCCCGTGGAGCTTTACTGTAGCCTGATATTGAATTTCGGTACAGCTTGTACAGGATAGGTAGGAGCCTTGGAAGCCGGAGCGCCAGCTTCGGTGGAGGCATCGGTGGGATACTACCCTGGCTGTATTGAAATTCTAACCCATGCCCCTGATCGGGGCAGGAGACAGTGTCAGGTGGGCAGTTTGACTGGGGCGGTCGCCTCCTAAAAAGTAACGGAGGCGCCCAAAGGTTCCCTCAGAATGGTTGGAAATCATTCGAAGAGTGTAAAGGCATAAGGGAGCTTGACTGCGAGACCTACAAGTCGAGCAGGGACGAAAGTCGGGCTTAGTGATCCGGTGGTTCCGCATGGAAGGGCCATCGCTCAACGGATAAAAGCTACCCCGGGGATAACAGGCTTATCTCCCCCAAGAGTCCACATCGACGGGGAGGTTTGGCACCTCGATGTCGGCTCATCGCATCCTGGGGCTGTAGTCGGTCCCAAGGGTTGGGCTGTTCGCCCATTAAAGCGGTACGCGAGCTGGGTTCAGAACGTCGTGAGACAGTTCGGTCCCTATCCGTCGTGGGCGCAGGAAATTTGAGAGGAGCTGTCCTTAGTACGAGAGGACCGGGATGGACGCACCGCTGGTGTACCAGTTGTTCTGCCAAGAGCATCGCTGGGTAGCTATGTGCGGAAGGGATAAGTGCTGAAAGCATCTAAGCATGAAGCCCCCCTCGAGATGAGATTTCCCATAGCGTCAAGCTAGTAAGACCCCTGAAAGATGATCAGGTTGATAGGTTTGAGGTGGAAGCGTGGTGACACGTGGAGCTGACAAATACTAATCGGTCGAGGACTTAACCATTAATGATTACTTGAAATTCTTCTTTAGCATTATCTAGTTTTGAGGGAACAAACCCTCATTATAAATAGTCTAGTGACGATGGCGAGAAGGTCACACCCGTTCCCATCCCGAACACGGAAGTTAAGCTTCTCAGCGCCGATGGTAGTTAGGGGCTGTCCCCTTGTGAGAGTAGGACGTCGCTAGGCAAGATGAAAGAGTACCCATAGGGTACTCTTTTTTTTTGTAAGTTTTAATGAAATCGTTGATGGCCAGAGTGAGAATAGACTAATTGTCCTGCTTATATTGGGATTGAAGGACAAAACTGTGTTATGTAACATGGAAAAAGGCCTTCATAAGATTGATGAAAGCCCAAATTAGCTTAAGAAACAAGAAAAAAGTCCTTCATCAGTTCAATGAAGGACCAAATTAGCCCAAGCAAGAGAAGAAAGGTCCTTCATAAAGCCGATGAAGACCTAAATCATTTCAAGCAACAAGGAAATGGTTCTTCATAAAGCCGATATGCCTTTTTATTTCTTTTTTAGAAAAGGATAGGATAATAGTAAGCCTAACAAATATAAAATAATTAAAAAGTAAACAGGAAGTAAATGAATGAAAGTTGTATACCCAATATATATATGTGTTCCAATCCCCGCTATAAACGCAGGTAATGCTCCTAAGCATAAAGTATTCCAAATCCAACGTTCCCCTTTTCTAAAGCCCCACAAGGAAATCATTAGAACAAGTAAACCAACACTTATAAGGGCACTGCCAAATCCTGTTCGGTCATGTGCGATAACAGGAATTAAATTGCTGCTAAAGTTATTTAACATTTGAGGTGACATGCACAAGAAGCTTAAGTCAGTGGCAACAAAAACTTTGGATACCCCTATGGTGGAAATAATGATCCCACCTACGACTATCAAAAATCCTAGCATAATAAATAGGAGCTGACCATAAAGCCCGTACTTCCACACTCGATCATTCTTTCCATGACTGGAAAAAGGGGAACCAGTGACTCTTCTTCCTTCTTTAAAGCTAAAATAATAGATCGGCATTAAAATAAGCCAAAATAAACCATGCAGCCAATCAAAGTAACCAAAGCCGATAAAAAGGAAAATACCAATAAATCCTACGATCGCTGCACTGTGAAAAGCAATCTTAGCCCAATGCATGTTGTTTTTTATTCCGTGGCGTGCAAGTTGAATATACAATATTCCTCCTGATATCATTGTTCCTGCTAACGCCATTCGATCATGTGACATAAAGGAAAGGATAAGCGGATTGACTTGGAAAATAGCAGCTCTTGTCAATCCGATAAACGATTCATCATAAGGGAGGATAACACTCGTAAATGCAAAATATAAGGCAATGATTCCTCCAATTAGGATGGAGAGACCAAACAGAAAGGACCAGGACCACTTTTGCTTATTAATCGATCGGACTTCTTCATATAATAATCGCTCATGAATTCGCTTTGGTAAACCTGGACCAGCTTTTACATAGCCATCTGTTAGTAGCAATAGATCTGCACCAGCATGGACTAGAGTATAAGCCTCCTCTGGAGATTCCACTCCACCCGAAGTTATAACTGTTAGTTCAGGGGAATGGGCTTTAACTTCTTTCACTATTTTAGCTAGACATTCATTTGCATTTGCATCCTCTTGCCAATAGCCGGCATCCGTTCGACGAGGAGAATTTATGACTATCCCACTAATACATGGATGCTTTACAAATTCCTTACTATCTAATTCGATTTTTTCTTTATCTTCAATGAAAAAAGAAACATAAAAAGAGCACTCTGAATTTTTAGCATCATTATCAACAAATGAGTTAATTTGCTCCCTTGTTCCGATAAAACCATCCACAAAGGGGGTTAAATGCTGCACAATTAAATTCCATTCATTTCTTGTAACATGTGTATCAATTTTAGCAAGAATAGGAATTTGAATGGTTAGGGCTGTTAACTTTTTTATAGCTAGTTTGAGAGGAACCTTCTCATAATGATTAGAAAATAGGATTTGATCATTTTCGATTTTAGGCTGGTTCTGTATATTAGGCTCCTTTAACACGATTGGCCCAATTTCTGCAAATCCAAATCCTAATTCTTGGAAGGCGTTAAGACCTGACAAATTAGGATCAATATGGCCGCTTAACCCGATTGGAGATGGAAATCTAGTATAATGAATATCCTTTTGAAATTCCCGAGGGGCTTTCATATGTCCTAAAAATTCAATAAGATTGCGACCACCAGGAATGGACGCGATTGTGCTCATGGATTTATGAATAAACTCCCTGCTTGTTTTCGGACTTAATTTATCTAGTAAGAGCTTTTTTAATGGATGATAAGACCAGTCTGGCATAAACAACACCTTCTAAACATAAATTTATGCTACTCTTTTAACTGTATCGTCCTTTTAATAAATGTAATTATTACTTTTATTCTAATTCTAGCATGTTTAGCTGCAAAGCATGAACTATCTCTCCTTTAGGGTTTCGAACTATCGTGGGATTGATCAAAAAGGATTAACACGCTGTAATTCAGGTTAATATAACAAGTAATTAGAAAATTTTTACCTTGTTTGTAATAAATGGTTCGCATAGTGGGATTTATTCTGTAAAATAAGAACTCAATAGGATTCAACTAAAAAATGATTTTCATCCTTCATGTCATTCAACACTATCTAAGGAGGCCTTTCATTGCTTGAAAATAGTTTTGTGATGGTCGCGATTATTCTTGTGATAAACATTGTGTATGTATCTTTTTTTACTATAAGGATGATTTTAACACTGAAGGGGCAGCGATACCTTGCAGCATTTATTAGCACGATTGAAGTAGTCATTTATGTAATTGGACTTGGACTTGTTCTTGATAATCTAAATGAAATACAGAATTTGATTGCGTATGCGCTGGGGTATGGGATTGGTGTAATTGTTGGTATGAAAATTGAAGAGAAGCTTGCTCTTGGTTATATTACGGTAAATGTAATTACGAAGGAATATGATAAAGATGTTCCGAAGGTGTTAAGAGAAAAAGGGTATGGCGTGACAAATTGGGCTGCAAATGGTTTAGAAGGAGATCGCATGGCTCTGCAAATTTTAACACCAAGGAAGTATGAACTAAAGCTTTACCAAACCATCAAAGAGCTGGATCCAAAGGCGTTTATTATCGCATATGAGCCTAAAACGATTCATGGGGGGTTTTGGGTGAAATCAGTAAAGAAAGGAAAGTTGTTTCGTGAGTAAGGGAAAACAGAAAATGTTATTTGAAGTACAGGAAAATGAAACGATAGATATGTGCCTCGATCGAATAAAAAAAGCAGGCTATATGCCAATAAGAAGAACTGAGAAGCCGATCTTTGAAGAAATCAAAAATGGTGCGGATGTAACCTATGAACCAGTAGGTCGGCAAATTATATTCGAAGCAAAAGTCATCCAATCCTAAAACACGAACAATGGATGTATGACTTCTTGTATTGTTCGATTTTAGGTTGACATGGCTCATGTTAAGTTGATAAGATGTGTATATAAGTTAAAATTGAACTGAATAACCCTCGTATAATAATGGGAATATGGCCCATAAGTTTCTACCCGATAACCGTAAATTATTGGACTATGAGGGAAAGTCGATACGTCCGGCAAATGAAGAAGGATATCCTATTTGAGTATGGATACTATTCATTATGCTTATTTGTGCCCGGTCAGATTGCTTTCTCTCATTGTAGAAAGCATCTGTCCGGGTTTTTTATATTTAATTGCTAAAATAATAGCTTTATAGATGAACTGGAGGAGAATAATGGAGACTAAGGTAGCTATAATCATGGGGAGCAAGTCGGACTGGGAAACAATGAAACATGCTTGCGAAATACTTGATGAGCTCGAAATTGAATACGAAAAAAAGGTTGTTTCCGCTCATCGTACTCCAGATTTAATGTTTGCCTATGCGGAAAGTGCAAGAGGAAGAGGAATAAAAGTTATTATCGCTGGAGCAGGTGGTGCTGCTCATCTTCCAGGAATGGTCGCGGCAAAAACATCGCTTCCTGTAATAGGTGTTCCTGTTCAAACCAAAGCGTTAAATGGTCTTGATTCTTTGTTATCTATTGTGCAAATGCCGGGAGGAGTTCCCGTGGCAACAGTTGCAATCGGAAAAGCTGGCGCAGCGAATGCTGGATTGCTTGCTGCTCAGATTTTAGGTACACAAGATGCTAATATTGCAGATCGTCTAGAACAGAAAAGAGAGCAAACAAAACTGGAAGTTTTAGAAAGTAGTGATGAACTTGTCTAATAAGATCATTTTCCCAGGTCAGACAATCGGGATTATTGGCGGCGGCCAGTTAGGGCGGATGATGGCCATTGCAGCCAAGGCCAATGGTTTTAGAATTGCAGTGCTAGACCCCACAGAGGATTCTCCGTGCGGGCAGGTTGCCGACTACAAGATTGTTGGTGAGTATCATAGCATTGATTCAATCCAAGAACTTGCCAAGGTGAGTGATGTAATCACTTATGAATTTGAAAATATAAATGCAGTGGCACTGAATTGGTTATGCGAGAATGCCTATGTTCCTCAAGGAACTGCATTACTTAAAATTACACAGGATCGCATACAAGAGAAGGCCGCCATCCAACATGCTGGCTTAGTGGTTGCACCATACGCAGTAATCGAAACGGAAGAGGCAATTTATGATAATATAGATAAGTTCGGGCTTCCAGCAGTATTAAAAACTTCCAGAGGCGGCTATGATGGAAAAGGTCAATATGTGATAAAAAGCAAAGAAGAGATTGCAGAGGCAAAACAGCTTCTTAATCAAGGCATATGTGTTCTTGAAAAGTGGATTCCCTTTGAAAAGGAAATTTCCGTCATTATTTGCAGAAACAGCAAGGCCGAAATAGCTGTGCTTCCAGTGGCAGAAAATATTCATAGAGAGAACATTCTTCATCAGACTATTGTGCCAGCAAGAATAACAAAATATGCAGAAGAGCAAGCTGTGCAAGCAGCTAAGCAGCTTGCACAGCACTTAGAACTCGTTGGAACATTGGCAGTAGAAATGTTTCTGGCGAAGGATGAGCAAATTTACATTAATGAGTTAGCTCCAAGGCCTCACAATTCGGGGCATTATTCGATCGAAGCTTGTGAAACCTCCCAATTTGAACAGCATATTCGCTCAATTTGTAATTGGCCGCTCGGGCAAACCAAGCTATTAAAACCAGCAGTAATGGTAAACATATTAGGAGAACATCAGCAGGGAATAATCGATCAAATTCCTTCATTGCCTGACTGGAAAATACATTTATATGGAAAAAGGGAAGCCAAGTATAAACGCAAAATGGGCCATGTCACGCTTTTACGTGATTCAGTTGAAGAAGCTTTTGCTGAAATAGAGGAAAGCAAGATATGGTCAGGTGTGACAGAAAAGATCGGAGGATAAAACATGATTGAACGCTATACAAGACCAGAGATGGGAGCCATTTGGACAGAGGAAAACCGTTTCCAGGCATGGCTCGAGGTTGAAATATTAGCTTGTGAAGCTTGGGCAGTGCTCGGCGACATTCCAAAGGAAGATGTCGAAAAAATCCGTGAAAAGGCATCATTTGATATTCAGCGAATTAAGGAAATCGAAGAAGAAACGAGACATGATGTTGTTGCTTTTACGCGTGCCGTATCAGAAACGCTTGGTGAGGAGCGCAAATGGGTTCACTATGGTTTAACATCAACTGACGTAGTGGATACTGCACTTTCCTACACGATTAAACAGGCAAATAATATTTTATTGAGGGATTTAGAGCGCTTTGTTGAGATTTTAGAAAATAAAGCGAAAGAGCATAAGTACACAGTTATGATGGGTCGTACGCACGGGGTTCATGCGGAGCCGACTACATTTGGATTGAAACTTGCTCTTTGGTACGAGGAAATGAAGCGAAATCTTGAGCGCTTTAAAGAGGCAGCTTCAGGGGTTGAGTTTGGGAAGATTTCAGGGGCAGTTGGGACCTACGCAAATATTGACCCATTTGTTGAGAAATATGTCTGTGAAAAACTTGGCCTGCAGCCTGCGCCAATTTCCACACAGACATTGCAGCGTGATCGTCATGCACATTATATGAGCACGATCGCACTTATAGCGACTTCAATTGAAAAATTCGCAACAGAAATTCGCGGTCTGCAAAAAAGTGAAACGCGTGAGGTAGAGGAGTTCTTTGCAAAGGGTCAAAAAGGTTCATCTGCTATGCCGCATAAACGCAACCCGATTGGTTCAGAGAATATGACGGGGATGGCAAGAGTCATTCGCGGGTACATGATGACAGCATATGAAAATGTAGCTTTATGGCATGAGCGTGATATTTCCCATTCATCTGCTGAAAGAATCATTCTTCCAGATGCAACAATTGCCTTGAATTATATGCTGAATCGATTTGGAAATATTGTGAAGAACTTAACGGTCTTCCCGGAAAATATGAAACGCAATATGGATCGAACGCTTGGTTTAATCTATTCCCAGCGTGTTCTTCTCGCGCTAATTGATAAAGGGTTAACTCGTGAAGAGGCATATGATACTGTTCAGCCTAAAGCAATGGAGGCATGGGAAAAGCAAGTTCACTTCCGCAGTCTTATTGAGCAGGATGAAAAAATCACAGATAAGCTTTCTGCAGCAGAAATTGATGATTGCTTTGACTATAACTATCATATCAAACATGTAGATACCATTTTTGATCGCTTAGGATTATAAGAAAAGCGGAAGCGCCTTGGTCATCGCCGTACAAATTGGAAGGACCGGTTCTTTCGATAAAGGAAACACGGTGAGCGAGAGGGAACGATGTTGACTTATGACCTCGAGCCCCTAGCAGCCGAAGCTAGACAATTCTCTAACACCAAAGTTATTTTTTCGTACCTAATAAAATAAAAGAGGTAAGAACTTTTCTTGCCTCTTTTATAAAAATAAAATTCCCAATCTTCTTAAAATAGGGGGCTTTCCAAGTGGAAAAAGGAACATTGCTATATGAAGGCAAGGCTAAAAAAATATACGAAACAAATGATCAGGGTGTTGTTTGGATCGAGTATAAAGACTCTGCAACTGCTTATAACGGAGAGAAGAAAGCAAGCATTACTGGGAAAGGCCGTTTGAATAACGAGATTACTAGTTTGCTATTTTCGAAGATTCAAGAGCTTGGGATTGATTCCCACTTCATTAAAAAGGTTTCAGAAACGGAACAGCTTGTAAAAAAGGTACAAATTATTCCTCTTGAAACGGTTGTCCGAAATATTTCTGCTGGGAGCTTCGCCAAACGATTGGGAGTAGAAGAAGGTGCACCGCTCGTAAGACCAATCGTAGAGTTTTATCTTAAAAATGATGCGCTGGGAGATCCACTTCTAACAGAGGACCATATTGAAATCCTTCAGTTTGCCAGCAAGGAAGAAGTCGCAATTTTAAAAGAAAAGGCACTGAAAGTAAACATAGTGTTATCTAGTTTATTCAAAGAGCTAGGCATTCGTCTTGTCGACTTTAAACTTGAATTTGGGAAAGACCATGATGGACATATTATGCTAGCTGACGAAATTTCGCCTGACACGTGCAGGCTTTGGGATATCCAAACGAATGAGAAGCTTGATAAGGATGTATTCCGCAGAGACCTCGGAAATTTGACAGATGCTTATGAAAATATTCTAGCCAGACTGGGAGGCCAAACAGTATGTACAAAGTAAAGGTATTCGTTACATTAAGGGAAAGTGTTTTAGATCCTCAAGGAACGGTAGTGAAAAGCTCACTGCATTCGTTAAATTATCATGAAGTTTCAGATGTCCGTATCGGTAAATACATGGAATTGACCATTGAAGAGTCAGATCGTCCTGTTGCTGAAGTGGTGAAGGAAATGTGTGAACGTTTACTAGCTAATGTTGTCATTGAAGATTACCGTTATGAAATTGAGGAGGCTGTTGCTCAGTGAGATTTGCGGTCATTGTTTTTCCTGGATCGAATTGTGATGTAGACATGTATCATGCAGTGAAGGATGAGCTTGGTGCTGAGGTAGAATATGTCTGGCATGATAAAGAAAGCCTAGATGAGTTTGACGGGATTCTTCTTCCTGGGGGCTTTTCTTATGGGGATTACCTCCGTTCTGGTGCAATTGCGCGTTTTAGCAATGTAATGAGAGAGGTTGTGAAGGCAGCAGAAGCGGGAAAGCCAGTGTTAGGCGTCTGCAATGGATTTCAAATTTTATTAGAAGCAGGACTTCTGCCAGGTGCAATGAGAAGAAATGAAAGCTTGAAGTTTATTTGCCGCCAAGTGGAATTAACGGTTGAAAATAACCAAACGATGTTTTCATCTGCATATGAAAAAAATGAAGTGATTACAATCCCTATCGCTCATGGTGAAGGCAACTATTATTGTGATGAAGAAACCCTTGCAAAATTGAAGGCAAATAACCAAATTGTTTTCACTTATAACGGCAGCAATCCAAATGGGAGTTTAGAAGATATTGCCGGTATCATCAATGATAAAGGAAATGTACTTGGGATGATGCCGCACCCTGAAAGAGCAGTGGATGAGCTTTTAGGAGGAGCAGATGGCTTGAAACTTTTTCAATCGATCGTAAAACAATGGAGGGAAGCACATGTCGTTAATGCTTGAACCAAATCCAGAACAATTAAAGGCACAGAAGGTATACAAGGAAATGGGTTTATCGGATGAAGAATTTGCGATGATTGAAAAGATTCTCGGGCGTCTGCCAAATTATACAGAAATTGGTCTTTTTTCTGTTATGTGGTCTGAGCACTGCAGCTATAAAAACTCGAAGCCTGTGTTAAAAAAATTCCCGACAGCGGGTGAGAAGGTACTCCAAGGACCCGGAGAAGGTGCAGGGATTGTTGATATCGGTGACGGGCAGGCTGTTGTTTTTAAAATTGAAAGCCATAATCACCCTTCAGCAATCGAGCCTTATCAAGGAGCGGCAACTGGAGTTGGCGGAATTATCCGTGATGTTTTTTCTATGGGTGCACGTCCCATTGCCATGCTTAATTCATTGCGCTTTGGGGAGCTGGACAATGCACGAACGAAGTATCTGTTTAAGGAAGTGGTTGCTGGTATTGCAGGGTATGGAAACTGTATTGGGATTCCGACAGTCGGCGGAGAGATACAATTTGAATCAGCCTATGAAGGAAATCCATTAGTTAATGCGATGTGTGTGGGATTAATTGACCATAAAGATATTCAAAAAGGCCAGGCACATGGAGTTGGCAATACTGTAATGTATGTCGGGGCAAAAACTGGCCGTGACGGAATTCATGGAGCGACCTTTGCTTCTGAGGAATTAACTGATCAATCAGAGGAAAAACGTCCAGCTGTTCAAGTAGGAGACCCATTCATGGAAAAACTTTTACTTGAAGCATGTCTTGAACTTGTGAAGTCAGATGCCCTAGTAGGTATTCAAGATATGGGAGCAGCAGGACTGACAAGCTCATCAGCCGAAATGGCGAGTAAGGCAGGATCAGGCATTGAAATGAACCTTGATCTAGTTCCACAAAGGGAAACAGGTATGACTGCTTATGAAATGATGCTTTCTGAGTCACAGGAGAGAATGTTGATTGTTGTGAAAAAGGGCAGAGAGCAAGAGATTGTTGATTTGTTCTCCAAATATGATCTAGAAGCAGTAGCTATTGGCAAGGTTACAGATGACAAAATGCTTCGCCTGATTCATAACGAAGAAATCGTAGCAAATGTTCCAGCGGATGCTCTTGCAGAAGAGGCACCTGTGTATCATAAGCCTTCTTGTGAACCTGAATATTATCGTGAGTTCCAAGCGATGGAAAATGAAATTCCAACAGTTGCTGATTATAAGGAAACACTGATCAAATTGCTTCAGCAGCCGACGATTGCTAGCAAAGAGTGGGTATATGACCAATACGATTATATGGTCCGTACGAATACAGTAGTTGCTCCTGGTTCTGATGCTGCAGTGCTTCGAATTCGCGGAACACGGAAAGGTCTAGCGATGACAACGGATTGCAATTCACGCTATATGTACTTAGACCCGGAAACAGGCGGCAAGATTGCTGTAGCAGAGGCGGCAAGAAACATTGTTTGTTCTGGCGGTGAGCCTTTAGCTATTACAGATAACTTGAATTTCGGCAATCCGGAAAAGCCAGAAATTTTCTGGCAGATTGAAAAATCAGCTGATGGGATTAGTGAAGCTTGCCGTACTTTAAATACCCCTGTTATTGGCGGGAATGTGTCATTATATAACGAGACAAATGGAGCAGCTATTTACCCTACACCAGTTATTGGGATGGTCGGTCTAGTTGCAGATATTAAGCATGCGACAACTCAATACTTTAAATCAGCTGGAGATCTTATTTATCTGTTAGGAGAAACGAAGGATGAGTTTGGCGGCAGTGAACTGCAAAAGCTTACATTTGGAAAGATATTCGGGAGAGCTCCTGAGATTGATTTAGAAAAAGAAGCCAATTACCAAAATCAAGTTTTACAAGCTATTCGGGAGGGGCTTGTTGCTTCCGCTCACGATGTTGCAGAAGGCGGCTTGGCTGTTGCTGCTGCGGAGAGTCTTTTCGGTTCAGGGAATCTTGGAGCAAATATAAAGATTACAGGAAATACAGTTTCAGCTTTATTCAGTGAATCCCAATCCCGTTTCCTGCTATCTGTGAAAAAAGAGGATCAGCAAGCATTTGAAAGCTTAGTAGACGCTAGGTTAATTGGAGAAGTGACAGATTTGCCTATCCTTCAAATTTCTTCCAAGGAAGGGCTTGTGCTTGCCGAGCAGGTTGAATTATTGAAAAAAGCCTGGAAAGGAGCTATCCCATGCTTGCTGAAATAAAAGGATTGAATGAGGAATGCGGCATCTTTGGTGTCTGGGGACATCCAGAAGCTTCGCAAATTACTTATTACGGCCTTCATAGCCTGCAGCATCGCGGGCAGGAGGGTACAGGAATTGTTGTAACAGATGGTGTGAAACTGAAGGGAAAAAAAGGAGAGGGGCTTGTTTCAGAAATTTTTACTTCTGAAGCGATTCAGGAACTGGAAGGAAAAGCTGCGATCGGACATGTAAGATATGCGACAGCAGGAGGCGGCGGTTATGAAAATGTCCAGCCGCTGCTGTTCAACTCTCAAAGCGGAAGCCTTTCTCTTTGCCATAATGGGAACTTAATTAATGCTACTGCATTACGGAGCCAGCTTGAGGCTCAAGGCAGTATTTTTCAAACAAGCTCTGATACAGAGGTGCTGGCTCATTTAATTAAACGTGGAGGATTCTCATCCTTTAAAGATAGGGTGAAAAATGCACTATCCATGGTTAAGGGAGCTTATGCATTTCTCATTATGACAGAAACAGAATTAATGGTAGCCCTTGATCCGAATGGAATGAGGCCTCTTTCATTAGGGAAAATTGGTGATGCATTTGTTGTCGCATCAGAGACTTGTGCATTTGACATCGTTGGAGCTGAGTTTGTTCGTGATGTAATGCCTGGTGAATTGCTAATTATTGATGATCAAGGAATCCATTCGGAAATGTTTGCCTTTGCCTCTAATATCGCCATGTGTACGATGGAATATATTTATTTTTCCCGTCCAGACAGCAATATAAATGGCATCAATGTTCACACAGCTAGAAAAAATCTTGGAAAACAATTAGCTATTGAGGTTCCGGTTGAGGCAGATGTTGTCACAGGAGTTCCAGATTCAAGTATTTCGGTTGCGATTGGCTATGCGGAGGCTTCTGGAATTCCGTACGAAATGGGACTAATCAAGAATAAATATGTGGGACGTACGTTCATTCAGCCTTCCCAATCGTTAAGGGAGCAGGGTGTGAAAATGAAGCTTTCACCTGTTCGGGGTGTGGTGGAAGGAAAAAGAGTCATCATGGTAGATGATTCCATTGTTCGCGGAACGACAAGCAGAAGAATCGTTTCGATGCTTAAAGAAGCAGGTGCGACAGAGGTACATGTGCTAATCAGCTCACCGCCTATTAAAAATCCATGTTTCTATGGCATTGATACTTCTACAAAGGAAGAGCTGATTGCTGCTAATCACTCTGTTGAAGAAATTAGAGAGATAATCGGGGCAGATTCACTGACTTTCCTTAGTGTGGAGGGCATGGTGGAAGCAATCGGGCGAAAGGAAGACGGAGAAACACGCGGCTCTTGCCTTGCCTGTTTTACCGGTAAGTATCCAACAGAAATTTACCCTGTTTCTTCAGAGGATAAAGTTCCTGCTGTTTAATGACATATGAAGGAAAGCGGCATTGTAAGACAGATGTCGTTTTTCTTTTCAAGAGAGACAATTGTATAAACAACTTGTTTTTAAAAAGGCTTAGTTATTATTCACTGTTGATTTTCATGTATGTATGAGGAGTAATAGGCGGAGAATTTCCGCCTATTACATAAAGAACATACTGAAGTAGCAGAAATAAGCGGAGAAATTCCGCTTAACTGCTCTAAATTAGACAAAATCCATCGAATTTGATCATATAAGCGGAAAAACTTCCCTTATTTTTGAGGAAATAGAGGTATTTCCCAATTTAGCCGGAATTTCTCCGTCTATTTTTAAAACATCGTAAAATTAACATTCCGTTTTAACATAGCCTTAAAAAAGAAAGTAAAGCTTTTGAGTTGGAGAATTATCTGGCACATTCGGACTATAATTGATCAAACTTTAGGACTCCTACGCAACGATTGCTTCATCAGGGATTTTCTAAGGCTCACCTTATTTTCTTTATCGAAGGTTTGTACGGCATTATTCAAGGCGATTGAGCTTCTCTAATAGGAGGAAAAATAAAATGGCAAATGCATATAAACAGGCTGGAGTGGACATTGAAGCTGGTTATGAAGCAGTTTCACGTATGAAAAAACATGTGCAAAAGACCATACGCCCAGGGGTGCTTGGAGGTCTTGGAGGTTTTGGCGGCATGTTCGATTTATCGATCTTACAATTAAAGGAACCTGTTCTTGTTTCAGGTACAGACGGTGTCGGAACGAAATTGATGTTAGCTTTTCAGATGGATAAACACGATACAATCGGAATTGATGCAGTAGCAATGTGTGTAAATGACATTGTGGTACAAGGTGCTGAGCCATTGTATTTCTTAGATTATATTGCATGTGGAAAAGCAGAACCGGCTAGAATTGAGGCAATTGTTAAGGGGATATCTGAAGGATGCGAACAGGCTGGCTGTGCGCTAGTTGGCGGGGAAACAGCAGAAATGCCCGGCATGTACAGCGAGGAAGAATACGACCTTGCAGGATTTTCTGTCGGTGCCTGCGAGAAAACAAAACTTGTGGATGGCACAACGATTAAGTCAGGTGATGTATTAATCGGGCTGGCTTCCAGTGGCGTCCATAGCAACGGCTATTCACTTGTTAGAAAAATATTCTTTGAGAAAGCAAATATGGAATTAACAGAGTATGTCGATGTATTTGGATGCACATTAGGAGAAGAATTACTGCGCCCGACAAAAATCTATGTGAAATCAATTTTATCAGCTTTGGATAAGTTTCCTATTAAAGGAATGGCCCATATTACTGGCGGCGGTTTTATTGAAAATATCCCCCGTATGCTGCCTGAGGGGTTAGGTGCTGAACTGATTGAGAGCAACTGGGAGGTGCCAGCTGTATTCAGGTTGATGGAAGAAATCGGTGAACTGGATCATAAGGAAATGTACAATATTTTTAATATGGGCACTGGTATGGTTGTTGCAGTAGATGAGGAAATAGCTAAAGAAGTAATGGTCTATTTTAATAGCTTAGGTGAAAAAGCTTATGTCCTTGGTAAAGTAACAGAGAGACCAGGCGTTGAAATATATAGGGGGAACCAATGAAAAATATCGCCATATTTGCTTCAGGGAGCGGTACAAATTTTCAGGCGATTGCAGATGCTGTAAAGGCAGATAAGCTATCTGCGATTATTAAGCTGCTCGTCTGTGATCGACCGGGGGCTTTCAGTATTGATAGAGCGATAAAAGAGTGCATCCCAGCGTTTGTTTTTTCGGCAAAAGAGTATGAAAGTAAAGAAGAGTATGAGACAGAAATTTTGCAGGAATTAAAAGAATTAGAGGTTGATTACGTCATTCTGGCTGGCTATATGCGTTTAATCGGTCCAACGCTTCTTAAGAGCTATGAGGGCAGGATTATTAATATCCATCCTTCACTTTTACCAGCCTTTCCAGGTAAAGATGCTATCGGTCAAGCGCTGAACGCGAATGTAAAAGAGAGCGGAGTAACCATTCATTTCGTTGATGAAGGGATGGATACTGGTCCGATTATTGCCCAGCAATCCGTTCTGATTAGTGAAGAGGAAACGATGGAAAGTCTTCAGGCCAAAATACATGAAATTGAACATGAATTATATCCTAAGATCCTGCAGGAAGTATTTAAAAAGTGAGTTATTGATGTAATCTTGCATATCCCGCTGCTAATTTTGCAAATTCATAAATACAGGATAAATCCTTATCAAAGAACTAATCAGGAGGATGACAGATGAAGAAACGAGCGCTTATAAGTGTGTCTGATAAACAAGGGGTAACAGCATTCGCCAAGCAATTAAATGAGTTAGGCTTTGAAATTATATCAACTGGCGGTACGAAAAAGGCTTTAGAAGAAAGTGGCGTTCCTGTAATTGGAGTGAGTGATGTAACGGGATTTCCAGAAATATTAGAAGGGCGTGTAAAAACATTAAATCCGATGATTCACGGGGGGCTTCTTGCTAAGTTTGATGAGCCTGCCCATAAGGCACAGCTAGAAGAACATCATATTGAGCCTATCCAAATTGTCTGTGTTAACTTATATCCCTTCCAGCAAACGATCGCAAAGCCTGATGTAACGGTAGAAGATGCAATTGAGAATATTGATATTGGCGGACCTGCCATGCTTAGGGCATCAGCTAAAAATCATGAGTATGTAACTGTAGTTGTGGACCCAGCAGATTACGAAACGATTCTATCTCAATTAAAGACTGCTGGTGAAGTAGAAAAGGAAACCCGCAGAAGGCTTGCTGCAAAGGTTTTCCGTCATACGGCTGCCTATGATGCGATGATTGCAGAATATATGACGAACCTTGTAAACGAAGAAGCTCCTGAAAAGCTTACAGTTACTTTTGAACGTAAGCAAACTTTAAGATACGGAGAGAATCCGCATCAAAGGGCAGCATTCTATCGCATGCCGCTTGGATCAGAATTTTCAATAGCAAACGCAGAGCAGCTGCATGGAAAGGAGCTTTCCTATAATAATATTAATGATGCAGATGCTGCCCTGCAAATCGTTAAAGAGTTTACGGAACCTGCCGCTGTAGCTGTAAAGCATATGAATCCATGTGGAATTGGCAGCGGGACAACGGTTTATGATGCGTTTTCAAAGGCATTTGCAGCTGATCCAGTTTCTATTTTTGGCGGAATTATTGCTTTCAATCGAGAAGTAGATGAAGAAACTGCCCGAAAGCTGTATGAAATCTTCCTTGAAATTATTATTGCCCCAGCTTATACAAGAGAAGCACTGGCTATTTTAACTGGGAAAAAGAATCTTCGTTTATTAACCATTCCTTTTCATACAGAAGGAAAGGAAGAAATAAGACTAACTTCGATTGAAGGTGGATTGCTCGTTCAGCAATATGATCAATTCACATTCGATCATGCTAGCGTATCTGTACCAACAAAGAGGGAGCCGACTGAAGAGGAATGGAAGGCGCTCAAGCTTGGCTGGAAGGTTGTCAAACATGTGAAATCAAATGCAATTGTCGTAAATAATGCAGCTATGACACTTGGGATTGGTGCTGGTCAAATGAACCGTGTGGGTGCTGCAAAAATTGCCCTTGAGCAGGCAGGCGAAAAGGCTGCTGGTGCAGTTATGGCATCAGATGCCTTCTTTCCAATGGATGACACCGTTGAAGAAGCGGCAAAGGCAGGCATAACAGCAATCATTCAGCCAGGCGGCTCTGTAAGAGACGAGGATTCGATCAAAAAGGCTGACGAGTATGGTATCGCAATGGTTTTTACAGGGGTAAGGCACTTTAAGCATTAATCGAATCTTCGGGGGTGTGGAAATGAAGGTATTAGTTATTGGAAGAGGCGGACGTGAGCATGCGATTTGCAGAAAGCTATCTGAAAGTCCCACCGTTAAGCAAGTTTTTGCTGCACCAGGGAATCCTGGAATGGAGGATGTTTCTCATCTAGTTGACATTCTAGAAAATGACCAAGAAAGACTTGTCCAATTTGCGAAAGAAAATGCTATTGGTTTAACGGTAATTGGTCCAGAGGTTCCTTTATTAGAAGGGATTGTGGATCGTTTTCAGAAAGAGGGCATGCCTGTTTTCGGTCCTAAGAAAGATGCTGCTGTCATAGAGGGAAGTAAATCATTCGCTAAAGAATTAATGCAAAAGTATGGGATTCCGACAGCAGAGTATGCGGTATTTTCCAATTATGAAGAAGCATCTGTGTATTTGGAAGAAAAAGGTGTGCCGATAGTTATAAAAGCGGATGGATTAGCGGCAGGTAAGGGCGTTACAGTCGCAATGACAATGGAGGAAGCTAGAAATAGCCTTAAGGAAATGCTTTTAGATGAAAGGTTCGGCAATGCTTCATCAACAGTTGTCATGGAGGAATTTTTAACAGGTGAGGAAATTTCTCTTATGGCTTTTGTGAATGGAGATATCGTCATTCCGCTTGAAATTGCTCAAGACCATAAGCGTGCATATGATGGGGATTTGGGTCCGAATACAGGCGGAATGGGTGCCTATTCACCTGTGCCGCAAATTAGTAATGAAATAATCAAGCAGGCTGTGAAGACTATTTTACAGCCGACAGCTAAAGCACTTGTCCAAGAAGGCAGGAGCTTTTGCGGGGTTTTATATGCCGGATTAATTATTACAGAATCTGGACCGAAAGTAATTGAGTTTAATGCACGATTTGGGGATCCGGAAACCCAGGTAATCCTCCCAAGAATGAAATCAGATTTAGCTGAAGTGATGCTAGCAGTTATCAATGGAAAAACACCTGAAATCATTTGGGATGAGGAAGTAATGCTTGGTGTTGTTGCAGCTTCCGTTGGATACCCAGAAGCATACCAAAAAGGTGCTGTATTGGAGGGGCTAGATAAAATTAATTCGGATGTTTACGTATTCCATGCGGGGACTGACAAAAATAATCTAGGGCAATTCCTTACATCTGGCGGACGTGTCCTTCTAGCAGCTGCAAAGGCAAAAACATTGGAAGAGGCACAAAAAATGGTGTATGCCGAATTAAAGAAGATTCATTGTTCAGGCATCTTCTATCGCAAGGATATTGGGCATCGAGCTATTCAGCACGCCGTTTATTAGATTTTCGAATGAATACAAACAGCAAAGCAACAATACTGCCAATCAGTGCAATCAATACAAAAGACATGTCAGTTAAATACTCCCAAAACATTTGAATCGCTCCTTTTTATGAAGCCCCCAATTTGATGGGGGCTATTCTTAATACCAGAAAGTAACTTTGAAGTTAAAAAGTTGTCTAGCGCAAGCGTCTTATCGCCTATCAAACTTCTGGCCCCTCCGCAACGATTGCGTCAACATCGGTTCGCTCTCGA
This sequence comes from Cytobacillus massiliigabonensis, assembly GCF_900199725.1. GTDB lineage: Bacteria > Bacillota > Bacilli > Bacillales > Cytobacillaceae > Cytobacillus > Cytobacillus massiliigabonensis. The sequence continues at coordinate 586,963 of NZ_LT904903.1, forward strand.
TCACCGTGTTTCCTATATCGAAAGAACCGGTCCTTCCAGTTTGTACGGCGATGATCAAGGCGCTTCCGCTTTTCTTCTTACGAAGGGTTATATGGAAGGATATCGCTGATTTCGATTTCTTCCCCGTTCTCATTTTGATTCTTTGAGCCAAGAAGATCTTGTCTATTCTCAAAGAGAGCAGTTATTGGGCAGAAGCGTACAATTCCCTCAGCTACCTTCATTGCCCCAAGAAATGCCAAGAACATGTAAGATTCACGCCAAGGCTTTTTCGTAAGCTTTGCTGTACTGCACGCTAATAGTGTGAGTCCACATGTGATTCGGATTAGTGCATTCACAGTCCCGATATTAGGCTTGATATTCATTCCTTCACCTTCTTCTAGAAAATATCACAAACTTTTCTATTTCTTTAATGCGTTAAATAGTGAATTATGGTAATATAAAACAAACTATGAAAGGGCTTTCTTGTTTGATTTAAAGCCATTTTTAACTATCACTATAACAGATAAATATAGAAACTAGAGGGAGGGATTCTTATGCTGGAACAGCGTTACCGCTGGAAAAACAAATATATACGTGATCATGTTTCCGTGTTAGACGGAAAACTGTCTCCGACGCTGCTTCTAAAAAATGCGCGGTATCTTAATCAGGCTTTTCGTAAATGGATGACGGCAAATATTTGGATATATGATGACCGCATCATTTATGTGGGGGAAATGATGCCTGAAACCATTAAAAATTGTGAAGTCGTGGATTGTGAAGGCTTATTGCTTGTTCCAGGTTATATAGAGCCCCATGCCCACCCGTTTCAATTATATAATCCCCATTCGTTTGCGAGCTATGCATCTCAGTTTGGTACAACAACGTTAATTAATGATAATATGGTTCTTGCGCTGCAGCTGGATAAAAAGAGAGCATTTTCATTTTTAAGTGAATTAGGGAATCTTCCTTCAACTATGTTTTGGTGGTGCAGATTTGATGCACAAACAGAAATCCAAAAGGAAGAAGTGATCTTTTCCCATCGAAATGTAAAATCATGGCTTGAGCATGAGGCTGTTCTGCAGGGAGGAGAATTAACAGGCTGGCCGAAATTATTAGCTGGTGATGATTTAATGCTTCATTGGATTCAGGAAACGAAGAGAATGAGAAAGAAGATTGAAGGGCATTTCCCAGGTGCATCTGAAAAAACGCTGGCGAAGCTAATGCTTCTGGGAGCAGATTGTGATCATGAAGCGATGAGCGGGAAGGAAGTATATAACCGGTTAATGCAGGGCTACACTGTATCTTTACGTTACTCATCGATTCGTCCGGATTTGCCGGTCCTGCTGGATGAAATGCATGAGCTTGGCATTGATTATTATGACCAGATATTTTTTACAACGGATGGTTCTTCCTCTTCCTTCTATGAGCAGGGAATGATCGATCAAATGATTCGGATTGCAATTGAAAAAGGTGTACCGGTGATTGATGCTTATAACATGGGGACAATTAATATTGCTCGTTATTATCAAATCAATCATCTTCATGGAGCGATTGCAACTGGAAGAGTGGCAAATATTAATTTCCTTCAAGCTGAAACAGATCCAACGCCAATTTCCGTGCTTGCTAAGGGGAAATGGGTAAAAAGGGATGGGATGCCATTGGATGCTTATCCCAGAATTTCATGGGAAGAAAAAGGATTTGAACCTTTAACTTTTGAATGGAATCTTTATCCGGATGATTTGCAATTTTCAATGCCATTCGGGATAAAAATGGAAAACGCTGTCATTACAAAGCCGTATTCCATATCGATTGATGCCTCAGTTGATCGATTGGCTGATACGAACGATGAATGTTTTTTCATGTTAATCGATAAAAATGGGCATTGGCGGATAAATACATTATTAAAGGGATTTGCTAATCGTTTAGATGGATTAGCCAGTTCGTTTTCAAATACTGGTGATATAATATTGATTGGGAAAACGAAGGAAGACATTGTACTGGCTTTTAATCGAATGAAGGAACTAGGAGGAGGCATTGTAGTCTCTGAACAAGGGAAAATTGTTCAAGAAATTCCGCTAAAAGTCAAAGGTGTTATGTCTGATCAAAAAGTAGAAAATTTAATTGAAGAAGAAAAGAAGCTTCTTGCTTATTTGAGAAAAAGAGGCTACAAATTTGCCGATCCAATTTATTCGCTTTTATTTTTTTCATCGACTCATTTGCCATATATTCGAATCACTCAGCAAGGAATGTATGATGTGATGAATAAAACAGTACTCTTTCCGACGATAATGCGTTAAAATATAAAAGAGTTTTTATGATTTGCTAATGAGTATCATAAAATTGATTCATTTAATTGCAACATATTCAGCTTAAATAGACGACGAGATTAAATACCGAGGTGCTCTATGCTTAATAGATGGATGGCTGTTTCTATTGTTGGTTTACTCTTAATTGCAGGATGCAGCAAGAATGATCATACAGCTGTTGAAAATGAAGATGAATTGATTGAGGTTCCAGAAGACGAATCTAATGAGGTTTCTAGTGTGGAAGAACTTCCCTATCAATTTCCGTTAACAGGTGTTGGAACAGAAAGTAAAGCGGATAGCCGTGCGGTTGCTGTTATGATCAATAATCATCCGAAAGCCCGTCCGCAATCAGGACTTGATAAAGCAGATATTGTTTATGAATTATTAGCGGAAGGGAATATAACGCGGTTTCTCGCTATTTACCAGAGTGAACAGCCAGAAAAGATCGGCCCTGTACGAAGTGCAAGAGACTATTACATTGAGTTAGCAAAAGGGTATGACAGTCTATATATTGCTCATGGGTATAGTCCAGAGGCGAAGGATATGCTTGATAATGGCTATATTGATAATTTAAATGGGATTACTTATGATGGCACACTATTTAAGCGTGCAAGTTTCCGGAAGGCTCCCCATAATTCTTATATTTCATTTGAGAATATCCTTGAGGGAGCAGAGGAAAGAAGCTATGAAATGGATAATGCACCATCTGCACTTACTTTCTTGAATAAAAGCGAATTAGAAAATATAAATGGGGAAGATGCCTCATCAGCCATGGTATCCTATTTTAACAGCAATGTTTTTAACTCCATTTATGAGTATGATGAAGCGCTAGAAAAGTATAAACGTTATACTGATGGAGAGCTGACTAAGGATTATGAGTCCGAAGAGCCTGTATTGCTGGATAATATTCTTATTGTTGAAACGGATCATAAAGTGATTGATAATGCCGGTCGAAGAAAGATTGATCTAACTTCCGGCGGCAGGGCATATTTGCTTCAAAAAGGGAAATGGCAAGAAGTAAGATGGGAAAATGTCGATGGGAAAATTCTGCCTGTCATAAATGGAAAACAAGCAGGACTTGTACCCGGAAGGACATGGATTAATGTCATTCCTTCAATTCCAGGTCTAGAACAGACGGTTTCTTTCGATGTGAAGGAGTAGTATTTTACGCAGATTAACGGGCTGTAATACTCCAACTTCAAGAAGTTGAGGGAACAAAAAATTCTAAGTGGGGGTCTAACAGCCCGTAAAGACCCGATTGGTTCAACTAACAATCAGTGGGTGTTGAGGGCCGACTAAGCATTCCGCGTCCTGTGCGTCGGAAAACCCCCACTGATTGAGTTTCATTTTATTTAAAAAGGGGATACATGCATGCAAATTGATAAATTAAGAGGAAAAGAACTTGACCAGCTTTTTAATTCAATTTTGTCATTAAATGATTTAGAAGAATGCTATCGCTTCTTCGATGATCTATGTACGGTCAATGAGATTCAGTCCCTTGCCCAGAGGCTAGAGGTTGCCCGCATGCTGCGCGAAGGGAAAACCTATCATAAAATTGAAACGGAAACTGGAGCTAGTACGGCAACAATTTCCCGCGTTAAGCGCTGCCTGAACTATGGAAATGATGCGTATGAAATGGCTTTAGAACGGATAAAGAAAGAAGATGCGGAAACAGCAGAATAATTTTATGGCTAGAACGGACTTGCAAAAGTGAAGTAAGTTTATTAAAAGTTTGTTAGCAGGTTAAGGGAAGAAGCTTGGAACATTCGTGTTTCAGGCTTATTTTACTTTGTAACCCCTAAGAAAAAGGTCACTCATAAGAGGAATGAAGCCCATATACGAACAGCGCCCCCCGAAAAAAGTCGCTCATAAGAAGAATGAAGCCCGTATACGAACAGCGCCCCCCGAAAAAGGTCACTCATAATAGGAATGAAGCCCGTATACGAACAGCGTCCCCCGAAAAAGGTCACTCATAATAGGAATGAA
>NZ_LT904903.1:593416-601890 GCF_900199725.1 Cytobacillus massiliigabonensis
AGGAATGAAGCCCGTATACGAACAGCGCCCCCCGAAAAAGGTCACTCATAATAGGAATGAAGCCCATATACGAACAGCGTCCCCCGAAAAAGGTCACTCATAAGAGGAATGAACAATACATCATATAGGTTAAAGAACCATCCCTTCTCTGCCAGTTTTATCCTATGCTTATCGGGTCTGGTTAAGTCTCCTGCGCTTTTCTTTTTTCATTATTATACTAATGATATAATGATGAAATGGAATGTTAGAATGGGGGAAGTATGGATGTATAATGTTCGCGAGTGGCGACATGTGTTTAAACTTGATCCGAATAAAAGTATTTCTGATGAGCACTTAGAAAAAATTTGTGAATCAGGAACGGATGCGATCATTGTTGGTGGAACGGATGGCATTACTTTAGAAAAAGTGCTTGATTTAATGTCTCGAATCCGGAGATATACAGTACCTTGTGTACTTGAGGTATCTGCGATTGATTCAATTACGCCAGGATTCGATTTCTACTTTATTCCGACTGTTTTAAACAGTACGGATACAAAATGGATCACAGGGCTTCATCATGAGGCCGTTAAAGAATTCGGCGAAGTGATGAATTGGGAAGAAATATTAGTCCAAGGCTATTGTATTCTTAATGAGGAGTGCAAAGCAGCGAAGCTTACGAATGCGAAAACCGCATTATCGATAGATGAGATCAAAGCATATGCGATGATGGCAGAAAAAATGTTCCAGCTGCCAATTTTTTATCTAGAATACAGTGGAGCATATGGCAATCCAGAAATAGTATCAGAAGTGAAAAAAATGCTAGAAAAAACTACTTTGTTTTACGGCGGCGGAATTGAAACAGCAGAGCAGGCGAAAGAAATGGCTGCTGCAGGAGATGTTATTGTTGTTGGAAACATTATATATACAGATGTAAGTGCTGCACTAAAAACAGTACCTGCAGTGAAAAGTATTCCTCTTGGACAAATCAGCTAGGTTTACTTGTTGAGAGCTTGATTTGCAGCAGCAGAAGACTTAAAATAAAAACAGGAACATATGTTTGTATGGTGGTGAAGAAAGTCGATGAATTATTTATCAGATAAACTGTTAAATGGATTAAATCCTCAGCAGCAGCATGCGGTTAAGGCAACAGATGGCCCTCTTTTGATCATGGCAGGGGCAGGCAGTGGTAAGACAAGAGTATTAACGCATCGAATCGCTTATTTAATGGTTGAAAAAGGCGTGAACCCTTATAATATTTTGGCGATTACCTTTACGAATAAAGCGGCTAGAGAAATGAGAGAACGGATTCAAAGAATGATGGGTGGAGCAGCAGATGAAATTTGGATTTCTACCTTTCACTCGATGTGTGTACGGATTTTAAGAAGAGATATTGACCGGCTTGGTTTTAACCGGAACTTTACCATTCTTGATTCGACGGATCAGCAATCAGTTATTAAATCAATTTTAAAAGATAAGAACCTCGATCCAAAGAAATTTGATCCTCGTGCTATACTCGGATCAATCAGCTCAGCGAAGAATGAGTTAACAACACCTGAGGAATTCGCAAAAACAGCAGGTGACTATTTCCAAAATGTCATCAGTGATGTATATACTGAATACCAGAAAAGACTTAGAAGAAATCATGCATTAGATTTTGATGATCTTATTATGACAACCATTCAATTATTTCAGCGGGTGCCAGAAGTGCTTGAATATTATCAGCGTAAATTCCAGTATATTCATGTGGATGAGTATCAAGACACAAACAGGGCTCAATATATGCTTGTAAAGTTTCTTGCAGCACGTTTTAAAAATCTTTGTGTTGTTGGTGATTCCGACCAATCCATTTATCGCTGGCGAGGGGCTGATATTGCCAACATCCTTTCATTTGAAAAGGATTATTCAAATGCACAGGTCATTTTGCTTGAGCAAAATTACCGTTCCACAAAAAGAATTCTTCAAGCAGCCAATGAAGTAATTGGAAGGAATATGAATCGAAAGCCGAAAAATCTTTGGACGGAAAATATGGAAGGAAATAAAATCTTCTATTACCGAGCGGATAGTGAACAAGGAGAGGCACAATTTGTCGTTGGGAAAATTAAAGAATTGATGCGTGAGGGAAACCGAAATCTATCAGATATCGCCATTCTATATCGAACGAATGCACAATCCCGTGTGATGGAGGAAGTGCTCTTAAAATCGAATATGGAGTACTCCATTGTTGGCGGAATCAAGTTCTATGATCGGAAAGAGATTAAGGATATCCTTGCCTACTTGCGTTTAATTGCTAATCCTGATGATGACATTAGCCTCCAAAGGATTATTAATGTACCAAAGCGCGGAATTGGCTCTGGTTCTATTGATAAGATTGCCAATTTCGCCTTGCTCCATGAAATGACGATGTTTGATGCGCTGGATTCAATTGATTTAATTGGTCTTAGTCCAAAAATAACAAAAGCGGCAGCTGAATTTAGAGATTTAATCAAAAACTATACGCGAATGCAGGAATACCTTTCTGTCACAGAGCTTGTAGAAGAAATATTAGAGAAATCAGGCTATAGAGAGATGCTTATTGCGGAGAAATCAATAGAAGCGCAAAGCAGACTTGAAAACCTGGAAGAATTTCTATCTGTAACCAAAAACTTTGAAGAAGGCAGTGAAGACAAAAGCCTTGTTGCTTTTTTAACCGATTTAGCGCTTGTTGCAGATATTGATAAGTTAGATGATGATGGTGAAAAAGCGGATGCTGTTGTATTAATGACTCTTCATTCAGCGAAAGGGCTTGAATTCCCTGTTGTCTTTTTAATTGGTTTAGAGGAAGGGGTGTTTCCTCATAGCCGCTCTTTAATGGAAGAAGCAGAAATGGAAGAGGAGCGCCGTCTCGCCTATGTGGGAATTACAAGAGCGGAAGAAGAGCTGTTTATTACAAATGCTCAGATGCGTACATTGTTCGGACGAACAAATATGAATCAGCCATCACGTTTTATTAAAGAAATTCCTGAAGAATTATTAGATGGCTTGCAGCCGGTTCAAAAAACAGCTTCACCTTTTGGAGCTTCTTCATTTGGTTCTGCAGCTTCAAGACAGCCGCAAAGAAAGCCTGTTATCCGCCCTGCGATGAATTCAACCGGCGGGGATGAAATAGGCTGGAAGGTTGGGGATAAAGCTGCTCATGGCAAATGGGGAACAGGAACAGTTGTTAGTGTTAAAGGAGATGGAGAGAGCACCGAACTTGATATTGCTTTTCCAAAACCAATTGGCATTAAACGGTTATTGGCTAAATTTGCTCCCATTACAAAAGGCTAATTGTATCGCAGATTAACGGGATGTAAGATCCTCCTTGAGATGCTGAAGGACAAAAAATTTCAAGTGGGGTATCTAACATCCCGTAAATTCCCGACGACGGACAGGATGTCCTAGTGAGGCGAAGACCACAGGACGTGCGTTTCTGAACGTGATTGGTTCAATTAACAATCAGTGAGAGTGGAGGAAGACTAAAAATGTGAAGTGCAACGTCCGCAGTAGCACATCTTATGCGTCTAAAAATCCCCACTGATTGAGTTTCACTTTATCTAGAAAGGGTTGGATATATGGACCTTCAGACTGCTGAAAAAAAAGTAAAAGAATTACACACATTGCTTAATGAATATAATTATGAATATCATGTTCTTGATCAGCCGTCCGTCCCGGATTCAGAATATGATCGGCTTCTTAGAGAACTGATAGAATTAGAAGCCCAATATCCTGAACTAAAAACGGCAGATTCTCCAACTCAGCGTGTAGGCGGCGAGATTCTTGACATGTTTGAGAAGGTACAGCATCAATCACAAATGCTAAGTCTTGGGAATGCCTTTAATGAACAGGATCTTAAAGACTTTGATCGCCGGGTTCGACAGTCTGCTGGAGAGAATGTGTCATACGTATGTGAATTGAAAATAGATGGTTTAGCTGTTTCTCTTCGCTATGAGGAAGGCTTATTTGTTCTCGGGGCAACGCGCGGAGACGGTTCAATAGGAGAAAATATTACCGCAAATTTACGAACCATCCGTTCCATACCCTTACGTTTAAATAAAGATTTAACCATGGAAGTACGTGGAGAGGCTTTTATGCCGAAACGTTCCTTTGAGACATTAAATAGATTGAAGGCGGAAAAGGGAGAAGAAGCTTTTGCTAATCCTAGAAATGCAGCAGCAGGCTCATTAAGACAGCTTGATCCTAGAATTGCAGCTTCAAGAAATCTTGATGTATTTTTATATGGAGTTTCAGACACAGGTGAGACAGGTGTTGAATCCCATAGTGAGGCACTTGACTTGTTGGATACACTTGGTTTTAAGACAAATAAAGAACGGAAAAAATGCGAAAATATAGAAGAAGTGCTAGAATATATCGATAAATGGACAAGTGAGCGGCCGAATCTTGTGTATGATATTGATGGCATTGTGATTAAAGTAGATTCTCTTGAACAGCAAGAGCAGCTCGGAACAACAGCAAAAAGCCCGCGTTGGGCCATTGCCTATAAGTTCCCAGCAGAAGAGGTCGTCACGACGTTAAAGGCAATCGAGTTGAGTGTGGGCAGAACGGGCGTGATTACTCCAACTGCAATTCTTAATCCTGTTCGTGTAGCAGGAACGACGGTTCAACGCGCTTCCCTTCATAATGAAGATCTTATTCGAGAGAAGGATATCAAAATTGGTGACCAAGTGGTTATAAAAAAGGCTGGAGATATTATTCCAGAGGTAGTAAATGTTTTAGCAGAACGCAGAACAGGAGAAGAAGTTGAGTTTCATATGCCAACTCACTGCCCGGAATGCGAAAGTGAACTTGTACGTCTCGATGGCGAGGTAGCTTTGCGTTGTATAAATCCGAAATGTCCAGCACAAATACGAGAAGGTTTAATCCACTTTGTATCCCGCAACGCGATGAATATTGACGGTCTTGGAGAAAAAGTAATAAGCCAATTATTTTCAGAAAACCTCATTCAGGATGTAGCTGACCTATATAAGTTAACCTTTGAACAGCTTATTGGACTTGAACGCATGGGAGAAAAATCAGTAAATAAACTACTGGAAGCGATAGAAGCCTCCAAGGTGAACTCGCTTGAAAAGCTGTTATTTGGGCTTGGGATTCGACATGTAGGTGCCAAAGCAGCAAAGACATTAGCCCAGCAATTTGGACAGATGGATGAATTAATAAATGCAGATTATGAACAATTAACGGCCATTAATGAAATAGGAGAGAAGATGGCTGACTCTATTGTCAGTTACTTTGAGCTAGACGAAGCAAAGGCTCTGATTGATGAATTAAAAGCTGCTGGAGTCAACATGGTATACACTGGACCGAAGCCTGTATCCATTGACCAGTCAGAATCGATTTTTGCTGGAAAGACAGTTGTACTAACTGGAAAGTTAGAAAAGCTCAAGAGAAATGAAGCAAAGGACAAAATCGAAGCACTAGGCGGCAATGTATCTGGAAGTGTCAGCAAGAAAACAGACATTGTTATCGCTGGTGAAGATGCAGGGTCAAAGCTTGCAAAAGCACAGGAATTAGGAATTGAGATTTGGGATGAGGAGAGACTGATTGAAGAATTAAATGTGTAAGAGGTGGAAAGGCCATGAAGAAAATAATAATGCTATCTCTGTCTCTTGTTCTTCTGCTTACAGGCTGTGCGCCGAACTTTAATAAGCAGGAGGAGGTTGTTCAGGATAAAGAAGACGCAAAAGAGAAAGCGATCATACCAAACTACAAAATTTCAGACAGTTACTATCAAACAATTCTGCCTTTCAAACCAAGTAAATCAAGAGGGCTTGTAGTTAATAATATTAATTCAAAATTTAATCTTACTGAATTTGAAACAGGGCTAATGAGAGTTGCTCAGAATATGTATGATACAGATAAATATGTCTTTCAAGAAGGCCAATTTTTAGAAAGCGATCAAGTTCGTCTTTGGCTAAACCGCAAGTATACGGCCGGGCAATTAAAGGAAAAAAAGTTAGAGGAAGAAGACAACATCGGTCTTAATCCTCTCGATAATGGAAAAGAAGAAACACCAAAATACCTTGCACATATTTTAGAGCATGATTATTATGTGAAAAATGAAGAGGGAAAGTATAAATTAGGTGGAGTAGTGGTTGGTCTAGCCTTGAACTCAGTATATTATTATCAAAAGGTTCAATTCGGTGCCTGGTATGAAACGGAAATTGATCATGCAGAACTAGAAAGAGAAGGAAAAAAGCTTGCTGATGAAGTATTAAAACGATTACGTAAAATGGATGAACTAAAGGATGTTCCTATTACAGTTGCTTTATTTGAACAGCAAAGCAGGACATCTGTTGTTCCGGGTACTTTCTTTACCTATGCGAATGCTGAAAAGGGAAGTGCTAGCCTAGAGGGATGGGAAAAAATAAAAGAGGAGTATTTCCAATTCCCATCAACAGAAGCTTCAGAAAGCCATCGGGATGATTTAACTGCTTTTCTGAATTTTAAACAAGATGTAGAAGCCTATTTTCCTAATTTTAATGGAGTAATAGGGAAGGCGTTTTATGCAGATGGACAGCTACAGGAGCTTAATATTAATATTCCTATTCAATTCTATGGAAAATCAGAAGGAATTGGCTTTACACAATATGTGACCGGCCTTGTTGTGAAACATTTTCCTGACTATATTTCTGTACAAGTAGAAATTTCGTCTGTGAATGGTCCAGAAGGGCTTATTGTCCGTAAAGCAGACCAAAACGAGCCATTTGTTCATATATATCAATAAGAAAATGGAGAGATAATATGACTGATTATTAGAATCACATATTATCTCCAATTATTAGTGTAGAATAGTGTTCATTTACACAGAATGTTTGAAGAAGAGAAATGAATCATGTTAAGATAAGCTTGTTGGAATGGGAGCCTTTTTAAGAGATATACTAATACTTAAAAGGGATAGCATCTGGTAAACAGGGTGTAGTTTTAATACATAGGAGGCGGAAACTTTGGTACAACCATACAAACATGAACCATTTACTAATTTTAAATTGGAAGAAAATCATCAAGCCTATTTAACTGGGTTAAAAACAGTTGAAAGCTATTTAGGGAAGGATTACGATCTAGTTATCGACGGAGAGCGCATCTCTACAGAAGACAAAATCGTATCTTATAATCCTGCTAATAAAACAGAAGTAATTGGCCGTGTGTCTAAAGCAAACCGCGATCTTGCTGAAAAAGCGATGCAAGCTGCAGTAGAAGCGTTTAAAACATGGAAAAAAGTAAAAGCTGAAACACGTGCAGACGTATTATTCAAAGCAGCTGCCATCATTCGCCGCCGCAAGCATGAGTTTTCTGCACTTTTAACAAAAGAAGCAGGCAAGCCATGGAATGAAGCGGATGCAGATACAGCAGAAGCAATTGATTTCCTTGAATTCTATGCTCGTCAAATGTTGAAAATTAAAGAAGGCGTGCCTGTAAACAGCCGTCCAAATGAATATAACCGTTATGATTACATTCCATTAGGTGTTGGAATCATCATTTCACCATGGAACTTCCCATTAGCGATCATGGCTGGAACGACTGTTGCGGCAATCGTAGCGGGAAATACAGTTCTTTTAAAGCCAGCTTCAACTACTCCAGTTGTTGCCGCAAAATTCGTTGAGGTCATGGAAGAAGCGGGTCTTCCTAAAGGTGTGTTAAACTTTGTACCAGGAAGCGGTGCAGAAGTGGGCGACTACTTAGTAGACCATAAGGATACACGTTTCATTAGCTTTACAGGATCTCGTGACGTAGGTCTTCGTATTTTTGAACGTGCTTCTAAATTAAGCGAAGGCCAAGTTTGGATGAAGCGTGTCATTGCAGAAATGGGCGGAAAAGACACAATCGTTGTCGATAAGGAAGCGGATCTTGAGTTAGCTGCGACTTCGATCGTTGCCTCTGCATTTGGCTTCTCAGGGCAAAAATGCTCTGCATGCTCTCGTGCAGTCATCGTTGAAGATGTGTACGACCAAGTGTTAAATCGTGCAGTTGAATTAACAAATGAATTAACACAAGGGGACCCAACGGACCCGAATAACTACATGGCTACAGTAATCGATCAAAGTGCATATGATAAGATCATGAGCTATATTGAAATTGGCAAAAAAGAAGGAAAGCTTATGACAGGCGGAGAAGGAGACGACTCCAAAGGCTACTTCATTAAGCCGACAATTTTCGCAGACCTTGATCCAGAAGCTCGCATCATGAAAGAGGAAATCTTTGGTCCGATTGTTGGATTTACAAAAGCAAAGGATTTCGATCATGCAATTGAAATTGCGAACAACACAGAATATGGTTTAACAGGAGCGGTTATCACAAATAACCGTAAGAATATCGAAAAAGCACGTGAAGATTTCCATGTTGGAAACCTATACTTCAACCGTGGATGTACAGGTGCGATCGTTGGATACCAGCCATTTGGCGGCTTCAATATGTCAGGAACAGACTCAAAAGCAGGCGGTCCTGACTACATCCAGCTTCAT
>NZ_LT904903.1:602564-675143 GCF_900199725.1 Cytobacillus massiliigabonensis
CAATAAGAAAATGGAGAGATAATATGACTGATTATTAGAATCACATATTATCTCCAATTATTAGTGTAGAATAGTGTTCATTTACACAGAATGTTTGAAGAAGAGAAATGAATCATGTTAAGATAAGCTTGTTGGAATGGGAGCCTTTTTAAGAGATATACTAATACTTAAAAGGGATAGCATCTGGTAAACAGGGTGTAGTTTTAATACATAGGAGGCGGAAACTTTGGTACAACCATACAAACATGAACCATTTACTAATTTTAAATTGGAAGAAAATCATCAAGCCTATTTAACTGGGTTAAAAACAGTTGAAAGCTATTTAGGGAAGGATTACGATCTAGTTATCGACGGAGAGCGCATCTCTACAGAAGAGAAAATCGTATCTTATAATCCTGCTAATAAAACAGAAGTAATTGGCCGTGTGTCTAAAGCAAACCGCGATCTTGCTGAAAAAGCGATGCAAGCTGCAGTAGAAGCGTTTAAAACATGGAAAAAAGTAAAAGCTGAAACACGTGCAGACGTATTATTCAAAGCAGCTGCCATCATTCGCCGCCGCAAGCATGAGTTTTCTGCACTTTTAACAAAAGAAGCAGGCAAGCCATGGAATGAAGCGGATGCAGATACAGCAGAAGCAATTGATTTCCTTGAATTCTATGCTCGTCAAATGTTGAAAATTAAAGAAGGCGTGCCTGTAAACAGCCGTCCAAATGAATATAACCGTTATGATTACATTCCATTAGGTGTTGGAATCATCATTTCACCATGGAACTTCCCATTAGCGATCATGGCTGGAACGACTGTTGCGGCAATCGTAGCGGGAAATACAGTTCTTTTAAAGCCAGCTTCAACTACTCCAGTTGTTGCCGCAAAATTCGTTGAGGTCATGGAAGAAGCGGGTCTTCCTAAAGGTGTGTTAAACTTTGTACCAGGAAGCGGTGCAGAAGTGGGCGACTACTTAGTAGACCATAAGGATACACGTTTCATTAGCTTTACAGGATCTCGTGACGTAGGTCTTCGTATTTTTGAACGTGCTTCTAAATTAAGCGAAGGCCAAGTTTGGATGAAGCGTGTCATTGCAGAAATGGGCGGAAAAGACACAATCGTTGTCGATAAGGAAGCAGATCTTGAGTTAGCTGCGACTTCGATCGTTGCCTCTGCATTTGGCTTCTCAGGGCAAAAATGCTCTGCATGCTCTCGTGCAGTCATCGTTGAAGATGTGTACGACCAAGTGTTAAATCGTGCAGTTGAATTAACAAATGAATTAACACAAGGGGACCCAACGGACCCGAATAACTACATGGCTACAGTAATCGATCAAAGTGCTTATGATAAAATCATGAGCTATATTGAAATTGGCAAAAAAGAAGGAAAGCTAATGACAGGCGGAGAAGGAGACGACTCCAAGGGCTACTTCATTAAGCCAACGATCTTCGCAGACCTTGATCCAGAAGCTCGCATCATGAAAGAGGAAATCTTTGGTCCAGTTGTAGGATTTACAAAAGCGAAGGATTTTGATCATGCGATTGAAATTGCGAACAACACAGAATATGGTTTAACAGGAGCGGTTATCACAAATAACCGTAAGAATATTGAAAAAGCACGTGAAGATTTCCATGTTGGAAACTTATACTTCAACCGTGGATGTACAGGTGCGATCGTTGGATACCAGCCATTTGGCGGCTTCAATATGTCAGGAACAGACTCAAAAGCAGGCGGTCCTGACTACATCCAGCTTCATATGCAAGCAAAAACAACTTCTGAGATGTTCTAATCGTAAAAAAAATAACCGTAAGAGTGGTTTGCCTTTGGCAGATCACTCTTTTTTTGTCCAAAGATTGTCTAGCTCCAGCGCCTATCGCCTATCAAACTTCAGGCCCCCTCCGCAACGATTGCGTCAACATCGGTTCGCTCTCGCTCACCGTGTTTCCTTTATCGAAAGAACCGGTCCTTCCAGTTTGTACGGCGATGACCAAGGCGCTTCCGCTTTTCTTATTATCGAAGAATGTCGAATTAAATTTCTGATAATTTAAAAATTAACTGTTCCAAAAATATGAATGTTGTTATACAATAAGTAACATAGTTTGATAACTGTATTATAACAACAAAGATGTTCATTCTTTTTATGAACCCATAGCTAGTTACTCATACAAAAAAATTATCGGAATTTTTAAAGGAGGAACTTAATTATGACAGAAGCAAGAGTGAAGCATTTACAAGAAAGCTGGGAAATGGATGAACGGTGGAATGGAATTGAAAGACCCTATTCTGCGGAAGAGGTAATTAAACTGCGAGGATCGATTGACATTGAATATACACTTGCACGCAAGGGAGCTGAGAAGCTTTGGAAGCTTGTAAATGAAGAGGATTTCGTTCCAGCATTAGGTGCATTAACAGGAAACCAAGCTGTACAGCAAGTGAAAGCAGGATTGAAGGCAATTTATTTAAGCGGCTGGCAAGTAGCGGCAGATGCTAACCTCTCCGGTCACATGTACCCAGATCAAAGTCTTTATCCTGCAAACAGTGTGCCGAGTGTAGTGAAAAGAATAAATCAGGCATTGCAGCGTGCGGATCAAATTCATTATATGGAAGGGGATCAATCGATTGACTGGTTTGCTCCAATTGTCGCTGATGCAGAGGCAGGGTTTGGCGGGCAGCTGAATGTGTTTGAATTGATGAAAGGAATGATTGAGGCAGGTGCAGGCGGCGTACACTTTGAAGACCAGCTTTCCTCAGAGAAAAAATGCGGTCATCTTGGCGGTAAAGTGCTGCTTCCTANTTTTCCTAATTTTAATGGAGTAATAGGGAAGGCGTTTTATGCAGATGGACAGCTACAGGAGCTTAATATTAATATTCCTATTCAATTCTATGGAAAATCAGAAGGAATTGGCTTTACACAATATGTGACCGGCCTTGTTGTGAAACATTTTCCTGACTATATTTCTGTACAAGTAGAAATTTCGTCTGTGAATGGTCCAGAAGGGCTTATTGTCCGTAAAGCAGACCAAAACGAGCCATTTGTTCATATATATCAATAAGAAAATGGAGAGATAATATGACTGATTATTAGAATCACATATTATCTCCAATTATTAGTGTAGAATAGTGTTCATTTACACAGAATGTTTGAAGAAGAGAAATGAATCATGTTAAGATAAGCTTGTTGGAATGGGAGCCTTTTTAAGAGATATACTAATACTTAAAAGGGATAGCATCTGGTAAACAGGGTGTAGTTTTAATACATAGGAGGCGGAAACTTTGGTACAACCATACAAACATGAACCATTTACTAATTTTAAATTGGAAGAAAATCATCAAGCCTATTTAACTGGGTTAAAAACAGTTGAAAGCTATTTAGGGAAGGATTACGATCTAGTTATCGACGGAGAGCGCATCTCTACAGAAGACAAAATCGTATCTTATAATCCTGCTAATAAAACAGAAGTAATTGGCCGTGTGTCTAAAGCAAACCGCGATCTTGCTGAAAAAGCGATGCAAGCTGCAGTAGAAGCGTTTAAAACATGGAAAAAAGTAAAAGCTGAAACACGTGCAGACGTATTATTCAAAGCAGCTGCCATCATTCGCCGCCGCAAGCATGAGTTTTCTGCACTTTTAACAAAAGAAGCAGGCAAGCCATGGAATGAAGCGGATGCAGATACAGCAGAAGCAATTGATTTCCTTGAATTCTATGCTCGTCAAATGTTGAAAATTAAAGAAGGCGTGCCTGTAAACAGCCGTCCAAATGAATATAACCGTTATGATTACATTCCATTAGGTGTTGGAATCATCATTTCACCATGGAACTTCCCATTAGCGATCATGGCTGGAACGACTGTTGCGGCAATCGTAGCGGGAAATACAGTTCTTTTAAAGCCAGCTTCAACTACTCCAGTTGTTGCCGCAAAATTCGTTGAGGTCATGGAAGAAGCGGGTCTTCCTAAAGGTGTGTTAAACTTTGTACCAGGAAGCGGTGCAGAAGTGGGCGACTACTTAGTAGACCATAAGGATACACGTTTCATTAGCTTTACAGGATCTCGTGACGTAGGTCTTCGTATTTTTGAACGTGCTTCTAAATTAAGCGAAGGCCAAGTTTGGATGAAGCGTGTCATTGCAGAAATGGGCGGAAAAGACACAATCGTTGTCGATAAGGAAGCGGATCTTGAGTTAGCTGCAACTTCGATCGTTGCCTCTGCATTTGGCTTCTCAGGGCAAAAATGCTCTGCATGCTCTCGTGCAGTCATCGTTGAAGATGTGTACGACCAAGTGTTAAATCGTGCAGTTGAATTAACAAATGAATTAACACAAGGGGACCCAACGGATCCGAATAACTACATGGCTACAGTAATCGATCAAAGTGCTTATGATAAAATCATGAGCTATATTGAAATTGGCAAAAAAGAAGGAAAGCTAATGACAGGCGGAGAAGGAGACGACTCCAAGGGCTACTTCATTAAGCCAACGATCTTCGCAGACCTTGATCCAGAAGCTCGCATCATGAAAGAGGAAATCTTTGGTCCAGTTGTAGGATTTACAAAAGCGAAGGATTTTGATCATGCGATTGAAATTGCGAACAACACAGAATATGGTTTAACAGGAGCGGTTATCACAAATAACCGTAAGAATATTGAAAAAGCACGTGAAGATTTCCATGTTGGAAACTTATACTTCAACCGTGGATGTACAGGTGCGATCGTTGGATACCAGCCATTTGGCGGCTTCAATATGTCAGGAACAGACTCAAAAGCAGGCGGTCCTGACTACATCCAGCTTCATATGCAAGCAAAAACAACTTCTGAGATGTTCTAATCGTAAAAAAAATAACCGTAAGAGTGGTTTGCCTTTGGCAGATCACTCTTTTTTTGTCCAAAGATTGTCTAGCTCCAGCGCCTATCGCCTATCAAACTTCAGGCCCCCTCCGCAACGATTGCGTCAACATCGGTTCGCTCTCGCTCACCGTGTTTCCTTTATCGAAAGAACCGGTCCTTCCAGTTTGTACGGCGATGACCAAGGCGCTTCCGCTTTTCTTATTATCGAAGAATGTCGAATTAAATTTCTGATAATTTAAAAATTAACTGTTCCAAAAATATGAATGTTGTTATACAATAAGTAACATAGTTTGATAACTGTATTATAACAACAAAGATGTTCATTCTTTTTATGAACCCATAGCTAGTTACTCATACAAAAAAATTATCGGAATTTTTAAAGGAGGAACTTAATTATGACAGAAGCAAGAGTGAAGCATTTACAAGAAAGCTGGGAAATGGATGAACGGTGGAATGGAATTGAAAGACCCTATTCTGCGGAAGAGGTAATTAAACTGCGAGGATCGATTGACATTGAATATACACTTGCACGCAAGGGAGCTGAGAAGCTTTGGAAGCTTGTAAATGAAGAGGATTTCGTTCCAGCATTAGGTGCATTAACAGGAAACCAAGCTGTACAGCAAGTGAAAGCAGGATTGAAGGCAATTTATTTAAGCGGCTGGCAAGTAGCGGCAGATGCTAACCTCTCCGGTCACATGTACCCAGATCAAAGTCTTTATCCTGCAAACAGTGTGCCGAGTGTAGTGAAAAGAATAAATCAGGCATTGCAGCGTGCGGATCAAATTCATTATATGGAAGGGGATCAATCGATTGACTGGTTTGCTCCAATTGTCGCTGATGCAGAGGCAGGGTTTGGCGGGCAGCTGAATGTGTTTGAATTGATGAAAGGAATGATTGAGGCAGGTGCAGGCGGCGTACACTTTGAAGACCAGCTTTCCTCAGAGAAAAAATGCGGTCATCTTGGCGGTAAAGTGCTGCTTCCTACACAGACTGCAGTAAAAAACCTAATTGCTGCTAGATTAGCAGCTGATGTCATGGGTGTGCCTACAATAATTGTAGCCCGTACAGATGCAAATGCTGCTGATTTGATTACGAGTGATGTAGATTCATATGATGCTCCGTTTATTACTGGCGGCCGTACACCAGAAGGATTTTTCCGGACGAAGGCTGGTTTAGACCAAGCGATTGCCAGAGGATTAGCCTACGCGCCATATGCCGACCTTGTTTGGTGTGAAACCTCTGAACCAGATTTAGAGGAAGCTAGACGTTTTGCTGAAGCGATTCATGAAAAGTTTCCTGGCAAACTATTAGCTTATAATTGCTCCCCGTCCTTCAACTGGAGAAGTAAGCTAGATGAAGAAACTATTGCCAAATTCCAAGTGGAGCTTGGGAAAATGGGATATAAATTTCAATTTGTTACATTAGCTGGCTTCCATGCGCTAAATCATAGCATGTTTGAATTAGCACGCGGATACAAGGATTATGGAATGGCTGCTTACTCGGAATTGCAGCAGGCGGAATTTGCGAGTGAGGAATATGGCTATACGGCAACAAGACACCAAAGGGAGGTGGGTACAGGCTATTTTGATCAAGTTTCTATGACAATTACTGGTGGAACTTCTTCAACAACAGCCCTTAAAGGGTCTACTGAAGAAGAGCAATTTACTGCAGCAAAGCAAGAGGCGTAATGCTCTTTTGCAATCAAAATGTTGAAAATGAAGGATTCAGAGCCTTCAACTTATTTCATCCATTCTATCGTGATTTTAACCTTTTTCTCCTATTATGCACCTCTCTTCATTTGAAGAGAGGATTTTTTTGTATAAAAAGGTAATGATTATACTAGCACAACTGATAAAATGAATACATACATAGTAATAGCCCTTCTTTTCCTTAAACAAATGGGAGGTATGTGACTTTGTCAAAAAATGTAGATGATTATATCCAGCAAGGGATATATGGGGAAAAACAAACGAAGCCAGATGAACGCAGAAGATTTCTTGGAACACTGCGAGAACGGATTGTGATTGCGTTAACTCAATCACAAGTAAGAGAACCAGGAACGTATAAACAGGTTGAGGACGCATTGAAAGAAAATCAAAAGGCTCATATGTACTTGAATGGCAATATGAGCTATGGAGAGTTTTCTAAATATATAAAAGCTGCTGGAGATTACAAAGTAGATTATACAATCGTAACGAATAAAGATCATAACTCGGAAATTGGACTTGTCCTAGCTTATGACCATGCGATTGATAAAGAAGATATCTATGTGAAAAAGGAAACAGGAGTGCAAAAACAGGAAAAGGCAAAGAAGAAAAAAGGTGCCTTTACAATACTTTCGAACGTATTTAAACGAAGGAGCCGATAAGGCTCCTTTCGTTGTTAATCTGCAGATTAAAGGGGAAAATTTGCAAATAATTAGGAAAGATTGCAAATAAGCTGCTAAAAACATAATATTCATGTTACTTTAAAAATAAAAAGGGATAGTTGGCGGTGAACGGGATGAATCCAGTTGATTTAAGACCGAAACAAAGGTCGAAAAGTAGAATTCGTGCTGGTACATGGTTTTACACAGCTAAGAGGTATATAGAATGGTTAACTGATGGGAAAAAATATGCCAAAAATAAAAGTGATGAACTCTTTCCGTATTCGTTAACAAGGCATCAAACGATTCTTCTTAGGAAATTAAAGAATGTAGAAATGTCTTTACAGCATAATAAAATTATCAATTTGAAAAAAGCTGTACCACGAGTGAACAAGGTAATTATACAACCTGGTGAGATGTTCTCTTATTGGCGGCTCATTGGGAAAACTACCTATAAAAAAGGGTATGTAGACGGAATGGTTCTTTATTATGGGAAGTTTAAAACAGGTGTTGGGGGAGGACTTTGTCAGCTGTCTAACTTAATTTATTGGATAACTTTGCATAGTCCCCTTACTGTTGTTGAGAGACATCGACATAGCTATGATGTATTCCCAGATTCTAACCGTACACAGCCATTTGGAAGCGGGGCAACTTGTGCATATAATTACCTCGACTTGCAAATAAAAAATGAAACGAACATTCCTTATCAATTACATCTACAACTAACAGATACCCATCTTATTGGGGAATGGCGGGCAAATGAACCTGCATTGTATACATATGAGGTATATGAGAAACGTCACGAAATCACACCAGCTTATTGGGGAGGCTATCTGCGCCACAATGAGATTTACAGAAGGGTGTTCAATAGGCAAAAGCAGTTGATAAATGATGAGTTTGTGACCGAAAATCATGCCATTATGATGTATGAACCTCTCTTGGAGAACAAAGAAAATATAAGTTTTTAATTATCGGCGGCTAAAGAGCGGTATCCTGAATGGACCTGCCTTTTTATATTTTGAGTATTAACTGCGTGATGACTGCAAATCATGTTAAAATAGGCAGAAGGATCGGTTATTATGTCAAATCAGGTAGTGGTTTAACGCATGAAAGTTTGATATGATAAATCATATTGTGTGAAGAAAAGAACATATTTGGAGGTGGCTTACATGTCTAGAATTTCTGCTGATCAGGTTAAGCATGTGGCAAACTTGGCAAGACTGGCAATTACGGAAGAAGAGACAGAAAAATTTACAAATCAATTGGATGCAATTATATCTTTTGCTGAACAGTTGAATGAAATAAATACGGACGGTGTTGAACCGACATCTCATGTCTTAGATATGAAAAATGTGATGAGAGAGGATATCCCGCAAGAGGGATTGCCGCAGTCTGAAGTGCTGAAAAATGCACCAGAACATCAAGACGGTCAAGTGAAAGTGCCGTCTATTATGGAATAAGGGGGGAAAGGTTTTGAGTTTATTTGATCATAAAGTATCTGAGCTTCATGAGAAATTACATAAAAAAGAATTGAAAGTTACCGATCTAGTCGATGAATCATACAAGCGCATTAGCGAAGTGGAGGAAAAGGTACAAGCCTTTTTGACTTTAGATGAGGAAAAAGCACGTGAAACGGCAAAACAAATGGATAAAAAGCTAGGAACGGATGAACAAAAAGGGCTTCTGTTTGGAATGCCTATCGGTGTGAAGGATAATATTGTTACAAAGGGATTGCGCACTACGTGTGCCAGCAGAATATTAGAGAATTTTGATCCAATTTATGATGCAACAGTTGTTAATAAATTGCACCAAGCAGAAACGATTACGATTGGGAAATTGAATATGGATGAATTTGCAATGGGTTCATCCAATGAAAATTCAGCTTATAAGAAGACAAGAAATCCGTGGAGTTTAGATCGGGTTCCGGGAGGATCTTCTGGCGGTTCAGCAGCATCTGTTGCTGCAGGAGAGGTATTATTCTCTTTAGGTTCTGATACAGGCGGATCGATTAGACAGCCAGCTTCATTCTGTGGTGTTGTGGGCATGAAGCCTACATACGGTCGCGTTTCTCGCTTTGGACTTGTTGCGTTTGCCTCATCACTTGACCAAATCGGACCGATTACTAGAACGGTTGAAGATAATGCTTATTTATTGCAGGCGATTTCAGGGTTGGATCCGATGGACTCAACTTCTGCAAGTGTAGCTGTACCAAGCTTTGTTGAATCATTAACAGGTGATATTAGAGGCTTAAAAATTGCCGTGCCAAAGGAATATTTAGGGGAAGGCGTGCAAGCGGAAGTTCGTCAATCCGTATTAGATGCTTTAAAGGTGCTTGAGAATTTAGGTGCGACATGGGAAGAAGTATCACTGCCGCATTCAAAATATGCACTTGCTGCTTATTATCTACTATCTTCATCAGAGGCATCCGCAAACCTTGCCAGATTTGACGGTGTGCGCTATGGATATCGGACAGAAAATGCCGAAAGCCTAATTGATTTATATAAAAAGACTCGTGCAGAAGGTTTTGGTGAAGAAGTAAAACGGCGGATTATGCTTGGAACATTTGCACTGAGCTCCGGTTATTATGACGCCTATTACAAAAAGGCACAAAAGGTTCGTACATTAATCAAAAATGACTTTGAAGAAGTATTCAAGAAATATGATGTCATTATTGGACCAACTACACCTACACCAGCTTTTAAAATAGATGAAAATACAAAAGACCCGTTAACAATGTATGCGAACGACATTTTAACGATTCCAGTAAACCTTGCTGGTGTACCAGGAATTTCTATTCCTTGCGGATTTGTAAATGAACTGCCGCTTGGACTGCAAATCATAGGCAAGCATTTTGATGAAAGCACAGTCTATCGCGTGGCACATGCATTTGAACAGGCAACAGAATTCCATAAGCAAAAGCCTGGATTGTAAGGGGGGAGAAAGAATGAAATTTGAAACGGTTATTGGACTAGAGGTCCATGTTGAATTAAAAACAGATTCGAAAATTTTCTCGGCTAGCCCGAATCACTTCGGTGCAGAACCAAATACAAATACGACAGTGATTGATCTTGGCTATCCAGGCGTTCTTCCAGTTTTAAATAAGAAGGTTGTTGAATTCGGGATGAAGGCAGCGATGGCACTGAACTGTGAGATTGCTCCGATTACGAAATTTGACCGAAAGAACTATTTTTACCCTGATAATCCAAAGGCATATCAGATTTCCCAGTTTGACAAGCCGATTGGCGAGCATGGCTGGATTGAGATTGAAGTGGACGGGTATAAAAAGAAAATCGGCATTACCCGAATCCATTTAGAAGAGGATGCTGGAAAATTGACGCATGGCAATGGCTATTCATTAGTCGATTATAATCGTCAAGGAACACCGCTGATTGAAATTGTTTCCGAACCAGATATTCGTACACCAAACGAAGCATATGCCTATCTTGAAAAATTAAAATCAATCATTCAATATACGGGTGTATCAGATTGTAAAATGGAAGAAGGTTCATTGCGCTGTGATGCCAATATTTCTCTTCGTCCAGTTGGTCAAGTAGAATTTGGAACGAAAACAGAACTGAAAAATTTAAACTCCTTTAACTTTGTCCGTAAAGGATTAGAATATGAAGAAAAACGCCAAGAGGAAATTTTACTTGCTGGAGGCGTGATCGGGCAAGAAACTCTTAGATATGATGAAGCTACAAACACAACGATCTTGATGCGTGTGAAAGAAGGATCGGATGATTATCGTTATTTCCCAGAGCCAGACCTTTTAGATATTCATATTGATGAGGATTGGAAAGCTCGAATTCGTGCGGAGATCCCTGAGCTTCCAGATGAGCGGAAAAAACGTTATGTTGAAGAGCTTGGTCTTCCTGCATATGATGCAGTTGTTTTGACTGTAACAAAGGAAATGGCTGATTTCTTTGAAGCAACGGTCCATGCTGGTGCAGAAGCAAAACAAGCGTCCAACTGGATCATGGGTGAAGTTTCAGCTTATTTAAAGGCTGAACAAAAGGAGCTTGATGAAACAGCCTTGACTGCTGAAGGTCTTGCAGGAATGATTCAACTTATTGAGAACGGAACCATTTCTTCAAAGATTGCCAAAAAAGTATTTAAAGAATTAATTGAGAATGGCGGAAACGCTGAACAAATTGTAAAGGACAAAGGCCTTGTACAAATTTCAGATGAAGGCGCACTTTTGAAAATTGTCACTGAAGTATTAGATAACAATCCAAAAATTATTGAGGATTATAAAAATGGAAAAGAAAAGGCAGCTGGCTCCTTAGTTGGTCAAATCATGAAAGCAACTAAAGGGCAAGCCAACCCGCCATTAGTGAACAAGATATTATTAGAGGAAATCAAGAAGAGATAAAGTGAAGGACTGGTGGATTTTTCCATCAGTCCTTTTTCGACAATTTTTCTTAATATTTCCCAGGAAAAGCTAGCAATTTACAAAAATATGTTCTATTAACTAATTGATGGTAGTGAAAATGTAGAATAATAAAGTTATAATAATGAAAAGAAAAAAATGTAAAATAACCTGTCTTTTTCCTTTTTAAAACTTATATTGATATTTTATATGAACATTAGGTGATCACAGTGAGTATTTTGAAAATCAATGACTTAGAAAGACATGAGGAGCATACCTTAGTTTTTCCTGTCTTTAGTTTAGAAGTTTCGGAGCATGAGGTGGTAGCTATTCATTCGAGCACGAATGTGCGGACCGTATTAGTTAAGCTATTTTTAGGAGAGCTTCCTGTTTCAAGTGGGGAATTAAGCATTAATGGGCAAGAATTCACGAAATCAAAAGAAGCTTACTTCAATCAAGTTGGCATGTATCTTTTAGATGATGGGTTATACGAGAGATTGAGTGTAAAGGATCATTTTTCCTTTTTTAAAAAGTTATATGGCTCGGCGATTTCTATGGATGAGGCGTTACGTATGACTCAGCTTGAGCCTAAACGGAATATTCGTCTTAGCAGGCTAACGGCTTCCGAAAAAAGGAGAGTGCATTTTGGACGCTTGCTTTTTCAGAATCCAGCCCTGTTTATATTTGAAGAACCGGACCAGAATGCCGATTTGGAAACGAAACGGGTATTTTTGAAGGTTGTAAGAAGACTGAGTGAAAAAGGCAAGGGTGTGATTGTACTAACAAGTAACATGGAAAGTGCACTAGCAGTAACAGATAAGGTCTTCCGCTTAAATGAAACAGGATTGCATGTGCTGGATGTCGTTTCTGACGAAGAGACAACAGATGAATTACCAAGTGAAGAACTTAAATCTGAGGATCAAAAAATTGAAGAGGAAATAATGATCCAGCCTGTTCGCTTTGAAAAGATTCCTACAAAGGTGAATGACAAAATCGTTTTATTTGATCCGCCAGAAATAGATTACATAGAAAGCAATGATGGGCAGTCCAATATTTATATTAAAGGAGATATGTATCCAAGTGTATTTACAATGACGGAGCTTGAAAACCGTCTGCATCCATATGGGTTCTTTAGATGTCACCGTTCTTACATTGTTAATCTGCAAAAGGTTCGTGAGGTAGTCACTTGGACGAGAAATAGCTTTACCTTAGTATTAGGAGATGCGAAAAAGTCATCTATCCCGTTATCAAAGACGAAAATGGCAGAATTAAAGGGCATGCTAGGACTAAAATAGTGCTCCATTCCAAGTAAATAATGCTCCATTCACTCTGATATATGCTCTTTTCATCCAAATAATAGTGCATGGCAAGGATTTGTTTCATAAGATTAGGTCATACGAAAGCGAAAGGCGCCTAACAGTGCCGATGCTAACATGATAACTAACAAATCAAATATGCCAGGAGGATGAAAATGGAGAACATTATAGAAGTAACTGGATTAGCGAAAATGTTTGCCAACCAAACAGCATTAAAGGATGTTTCATTTAAAGTAAGAAAGGGAGAGACATTTGGATTTTTAGGTCCAAGCGGATCTGGTAAAACAACAACGATAAAAATCTTAACCGCACAATTAGCCCAAACAGATGGAGATGCATACGTATTCGGTGTGCCAGCTTCAAAGCTAAAGGAAGCTCGTTATCGCAAAAAAATAGGCGTGTTGACAGATAATAGCGGACTTTATACTCGACTTACCATTCATGATAATTTAAAGCTATACTGTGATCTCTATGATGTCCCACATGCTCGAATAGATGAAGTTCTTGAAATGGTGAATTTAAAGGATGCCAAGAAAAAGGCAGTTTCTAAGCTTTCAAAAGGGATGCTGCAGCGAGTTACATTAGCAAGAGCATTTTTACACAAGCCTGAGCTGCTATTCTTGGACGAACCAACATCTGCACTTGATCCAGTCAATACAAAGCATATATATAGAGGGCTGGAGAATTTAAAAGAGCAAGGAACAACGATATTTTTGACGACACATGATATGAATGAAGCAGAAACACTTTGTGACCGTGTAGCCTTTTTAAATGAAGGTATGATTCAGTTGCTTGATTCGCCAAAAGCTTTAAGACAAAAATTTGCGGACCATACATTAACGGTCGAGCTAGCAGATGGCAGTAAAGAGATTATTGATCGCGGTCCAGAAGGTGCACAAGCGATGTACAATTATATGTCGGAAAATAAAGTGGTTTCAATCTATTCAAACGAACCTACACTAGGTGATATTTTTGTAGAGGTAACAGGGAGGAAATTATCATGACATTTTCTATCAAACGTTCAATAGCGATTCTTCAAAAAGACTATAAAGATGTTTCAAAAAATTTATTTGTGGGCTCGTCAGTTTTCATGCCGTTAGTATTGGCTGCACTTTACGGTCGAATGGGTGTTGAAACGATAAATGAGCATTATCTCGTTTTCAATATGACTTTTTGTTTAGTTGCTGCTTACGTACAGTGCTCGCTTATTGCAGAAGAAAAAGAAAAAAATACATTACGCGGATTGATGCTTTCACCAGCAAGTACGCTTGAAATCCTAGCAGGGAAAAGTCTATTAAGCTTTATTGGCACTATCCTAGTTATCGCTTTTGCTGCATTTTTAACAGAGTATAAACCAGACAACATGCTTGTCGTTTCTATAGCTATTGCACTTTCTGCTATCTTTTATATCGGTCTAGGCACGGTGCTTGGTCTAGTGACAAAATCGGTAATGGAAGCGTCTGTTGTTATATTGCCGTTCATGGGAATCTTCTCATTTGGTTCGATGCTAACTGTCTTTGCAGATAAGTACCCAATTCTTAAGGCAGCTGAGTATATGCCAAATACACAGCTAATTAATTTAGCAAATGAAGTTCAAAATGGTGCTGGTTTAGCAGATGTTTGGTTTAATTTAGCTGTTATTCTTGCATGGATAGCTGTGATATATGTAATTGTAGTTGTTGTTTATCGTAAACGGATGATGGATTAATTCGATTGCATAAGCAACCAGCAGCCTACACATGTATTAGCTATTACATACAGAGGCTAGATCAGTAAGTCGGATAACAATTTAATTTAGAATAGGTAAATTTGGCTGATGGATCTTCCATCGGCTTTTCTGCATATTTTTTGCATTTTACAAAACATCCCTTTATTTCCCAAGAAAGGACAGCTCTTTTCGACAAAATTCTCTACAGTCTTCAAGCCAAGAATCATGCTTCACATTAACAAATGGAATATGTAATAATAAGGAAGAAATACATATAAGAAATGGAGGGCTATTTATGAATTTAAATCAATGGTTTGAAAAGGGATTGACAGCTGATCAATATATTTCAGGAATGAGTGTAAATCAAACTGGGATGAAACAGATTTCTGAACAATTTTCCTTATCGGCTGAAGAAAAGGAAAGGCTGGCTCCTCTTAAAGGAAAGGGATTAAAGGTCATCGCTTTATCTGAGGATTGGTGCGGAGATGCGCTTTTAAATAATCCCATTCTGTTAAAAATTGCAGATGAAATTGAAATGGATGTGCGCTTTTTATTAAGAGATCAAAATCTAGAATTGATGGATCAATATTTAACAAATGGAACATCACGTGCGATTCCAATCTATATTTTTATCAATAAGGATGGAGAAGAACAGGCTGTATGGGGACCGCGAGCGAAGCAGCTTCAAGACCTTGTTGATCAAGAGCGGAGTAAGCTCCCTGCACAGGAGGATCCTGATTTTACTGATAAACAAAAGGCGATGTACAAAGCTTTAGTAAAATCTTATCAGGTTGATGAAAACTTGTGGCATGCAGTAGCAAATAGTATTTGCGATAAATTAGTTGGCTAAATCATTGTGGGGTGTATAATCATTGATCTGGCAGCGAAATAAATTAACGGAAATGCTTAATATTACCTACCCCATATTTCAAGCACCGATGGCAGGTGGAATCACAACACCTGAATTAATAAGTGAAACATCAAATTGCGGCGGACTTGGGAATCTTGGGGCAGGTTATATGGACCCTAAGGAGATTAAAGAAGCAATCAAACAGATTAGAAGCTTAACAGATAAGCCCTTCGGCGTGAATTTATTCATTCCAAATGTGAGGGAAGTTCACTTCGATGAAAAAGAATTAACAGCGATGACAGTTCTATTAAATCAATATGGACAAGAATTAGGAATAGAAGTGCCGGTTAGCAATCAAGTGAATAACTACAAAGCTCTATATGAGAATCAATTAGAGGAAGTTCTCAGGGAAAGGGTGCCAGTTGCGAGCTTTACTTTTGGAATTCCAGATAGAGAGGTCATGACAGAGCTTAGAAAGAATGGAACAGTTATTATAGGAACAGCCACAAATGTAAAGGAAGCATTGGAGCTTGAAGTGAGCGGTGTAGATATTATTGTGGCGCAAGGGAGTGAAGCTGGAGGCCATCGTGGAACCTTTCATGAGGAGGCTAGCGGATTGGTCGGTTCAATGGCGCTCATTCCTCAAGTAGCTGATGCTGTCTACACACCTATCGTCGCAGCGGGCGGCATTATGGACACACGAGGAATTGCTGCCGCAATGGCTCTGGGAGCAACAGGCGTACAGCTCGGTACAGCTTTTCTAACATGCAAAGAAAGTGGAGCAGCAGAGATCTATAAGAAAACACTCTTGAATAGCACGGAAGAACAAACAACCTTTACAAAGGCATTTTCAGGAAAACTTGCTCGAGGAATAGGCAATCGTTTTATTCATGAGATGGCTGAACAAACAAGTTTGCCATTTCCGCTTCAAAATGATCTGACAGCCTCCATTAGAAAGAAGGCTGCCATGCTGAAACAGCCAGATTTCATGTCTCTATGGGCTGGGCAAGGTGTAAGAATGGTGAAGGAAACAACAGTCAAACAATTGATGAGGGAACTTATAGAAGGAAAATGAAAACGGAGCAGCCGTTTTTGCTAAAGGAAATTTAGATCACATAAAGAAATAGATGAAATATCATAAAAATTAACAGACCAAATCAATAGGTGATTTGGTCTGTTAATTTTTATACTAATGGTTTTCGTCCTTTAACATAATAATTGCAATAGCATAGCCTAACATTACTATCAATCCGAAAAATAATAGATGATTTCAGGTGTGAAGTAATTCTTTTTTTATAAACTTAAGATTTTCTTAAGAAATATATTAAGTATTTCTTATATTTTGATCTGTATATTGAAAATAGAAAATGTTTCTTTAACAATTGGAGGGGAATTGATTATGACAGTAAATAAGGGATATATTCTATTAACAGATACTGGTTCATTACTAACAAAATTCATAAAGCTATATACGAAAAAACCATATAATCATGCTTCTATTGCTTTTGATTCTAAACTATTAGACGTTTATAGTTTTGGCAGGAAATCTGCTAGGAACCCCTTTATCGGCGGATTTGTAAAAGAAGATATGAAGTCGTACTTGTTTGATAAAGCAAATTGTGTAATCTACTCTTTTGAAGTAACCGAGATTCAATTTGAAATGATGAAAAGGTATATACAAGATATTGATGCACAAAAGCAAAAGTATCGCTACAACTTTTTAGGACTTTTCGGTTTTATATTAAATAAGCCCATTAAAAGAAAAAAGGCATTCTTCTGTTCCCAGTTTGTTGCATCTGTTCTAAAGGAAGGGAACATTATTGCTTTTGAAAAACCACTATCCCTGATTGCACCAAATGACTTCCAGCAAATTTCTAACTTTCAATTGGTGTATCAAGGAAAACTAAATGATTATACTAATAAAAATGTTCGTGAAAAGGATCGTTTTCTTTACCAACTTCGTACTATTGGTGCGTAACATAATTATTTTTATTTGAAGTAAAGAAGAAAAGGAGAATATTCGTGGAACAGCAAATAGACATTTTAGTCGTTGAAGATGATAATGATATAAATCAATTGCTATGCAGAATAATTAAAAAAAGTAATTATTCCCCACAGCCTGCCTATTCCGGAACGGAAGCACTGATTTATTTAGAAAAACAGAAGTGGGATTTAATTCTGCTTGATTTAATGCTTCCAGGTTTGACAGGGGAAGAGATTCTTGCAAAAGTCACCTCGAAAGGCTCTGCTCCAGTCATTATTATTTCCGCTAAAAATGAACAGCAGACAAAAGTTGATAGTTTACGAACTGGAGCAGATGATTTTATTTCAAAGCCCTTTGATGTGGAAGAAGTATCGGCACGTATTGATTCACTGTTAAGAAGATACAGACTAAGCAAGGAAACTCCTATGAGAGAACAGCTAACCCATAAGGATATTCAAATGGATGTAGAAGCGAAAGCAGTTGTTGTAAATGGTACAAAGCTCACATTGACCGCCCGTGAGCATGCAATATTAGCCATTCTCATGTCATCCCCCAAAAAAATCTTCTCAAAATCAAATCTATTTGCAGCTGTATGGAATGAACCTTTCCTCGGTGATGACAATACAGTGAATGTTCACATGAGTAATTTAAGGAACAAACTCAGCAAGGCAAATCCAAATGAAGAATATATAGAAACCATATGGGGTATGGGTTATCGCCTTAAATCTTAAGGTTTTCTTAAGGTTCGACTTAAGGTTTTCTTACAATTTAACTCCTATACTAAATGAAGAGCAAAGGAGGATAAAAATGTGAGTGAATACATTTTAAGAACCAATAAACTTTCAAAAAGATATAAAAATGATTTTGCTATTGAAAATATTAACGTCACGATCAAAAAAGGTGAAATTTATGGTTTCATTGGTCAGAATGGGGCAGGTAAATCAACATTGTTACGGTTAGTAACAGGGCTTACCTTCCCAACAAGCGGATCAATCGAACTATTTGGAAACGATAACCCCCAAGAGTTAACAGATGTACAGAAAAGAATGGGGGCAATCATAGAAACCCCTGCACTATTTCTCAATATGACTCCCCATGAAAATTTGGAAGTTCATCGATTGCAAATAGGGATTCCTGGTAAAGACTGTATCGATAAAACACTTGAGCTTGTAGGTCTTACGGATACAGGAAAGAAAAAAGTGAAAAACTTCTCACTTGGTATGAAGCAAAGACTCGGACTAGCTATTGCCTTATTGAGTGACCCAGAGTTCATCATTCTAGATGAGCCAACAAATGGTTTGGATCCAATAGGAATCGCCTGGTTGAGGAAATTAATAAAAAAATTAAATCGTGAAAAAGGACTTACCGTTTTAATATCAAGCCATATATTAAGTGAACTCCATCAACTCGCAACTAAATTTGGCATCATCCACAAAGGGAATCTGCTAGAAGAACTCTCGTCAAATGAGCTGGATGGAAAATGCAGACAACATTTGCGAATCAAAGTGGATGAGCCAGCTAGAGGAGCAACTGTACTTGAAAAAAAACTATTCACTGCCGATTTTGAGGTTATGCAAGATGGAATGATTAAACTTTACAGTAATGTAGATGATGTGAGAAAAGTTTCACGAGCACTAACAAACAATGGCCTTGTGATTGAACATCTCTCACAAACGGGTGATAGCCTCGAAAGTTACTTTTCAAAGCTTTTAAAAGGTGTAGAGCATGACGAATTTAATTAAGGCAGAAATATATAAATTATCACGGAATAAAACATTTTGTGTATTAATTGTAAGCGTTATAGGTTTAAGTACATTGTTACATTGCCTAATTTTAATGGACTGGTGGCTATTATCAGGCACTGAGTTTGATAAGGCTGGGTTAAGCGAATTCAATGCTTTATCACCATTTACAATCCCATTATTCTTTAACTTAATAGTCAGTACGTTGGCTGGTTTTTATATCTCGACTGAGTTTTCACATAGTGGTGTAATCAAAAATCAAATGCTGAGCGGTAATAAAAGAAAGAATATTTTTATGGCAAAGTTTCTTGTTTTTACACTTGGAGCTTTCATTGTTACGATCCTGATTCCGTTAGTAACTGCTATTATTATCGCCATTTTATTTGGACAAGGGGAGATATTAAACCTTACTAATCTAATATATATAGGAAGAGCATATGGTTTATTTGCTCTGCAATTTTTGAGTTTTACAGCGATCGTAGTATTGATTGCTATTACAACAGAAGATAGCGGGAAAACGATAATTTTTACTCTTTTACTAACCATTGTCATGTTTGCAGTCGAAAAACTAATTACTGCGCCTTTTATCAACATGCTGTATGAGAATACGTTCTTTTACCAATTTAGTGCAGTATTCAAACATACGATGACAAGTGGTGATATCATAAAATCTATTTTCATTGGGGTCGTATCATTGATTATTATCCTTTTATGTGGAGTGTTTATGATCAATCGGAAAGAAATCAAATAATTTTTAAGTTAGTAGGTGAGAGCATTGATGTATGCAGTAATCATTCTATCTTTTATGACAGTATTATTGCTCTCTCGTTTATCCGCTTTAAAAAAAGAAGTGAAAAAGATCAGCAAACAGCTGCACTTTTATAACAGTCGAAAAACAAACAAAAAAATTGATATGGCACTTATTGATAAAGATATCGAAAACCTGGGA
This sequence comes from Cytobacillus massiliigabonensis, assembly GCF_900199725.1. GTDB lineage: Bacteria > Bacillota > Bacilli > Bacillales > Cytobacillaceae > Cytobacillus > Cytobacillus massiliigabonensis. Next base: position 622,674 of record NZ_LT904903.1, read on the forward strand.
TTAGAAATTAATAAACTGATTGATTTGTACGTAACAGAGAATAGAAAAAGAGTACGTTTTGAAGATGAACATAAACAGGCAGTTGCAAACATGTCACATGATTTGAGAACACCATTAACGTCAATATTAGGATATATCCAAATGGCTGAAGCGGAAGATGTGAGTGATGATGAAAAGAATGAATTACTATCGATTGCAAATAACCGAGCAAAAAGACTGGAAACCTTGTTAAGGGAATTCTTTGAGCTGAGCGTCATTGAATCCTCGGATCATCAGCTGAAATCTGAAAGAATCAATCTCAAGGAGATTACAATTGATGTATTAATGAGTTTTTATGACCGTTTTAACGAAAAAAATATGGAACCAATCATAAACATGCCTGAAACGGATGTATTCATTATCTCTGATGATTCATCAGTAAAGAGAGTTATTGAAAATTTATTGTCCAATACGATTACCCATTCAAATGGAAATATTATCATTAGCCTTGAGGAAAAAAATTCAAAGGCAAGACTAATGGTGCAAAATGATGCACATTCATTAACGGAAGAAGATGTTAATCGAATGTTTGACCGATTTTATATGGCAGATCAATCTCGTTCGGGTAGAAGTACCGGTTTAGGGCTGTCAATTGTGAAAAGTTTTATGGAAAAAATGGATGGGACGATTTCAGGGCATCTAAATGATGGACAATTATCTATCATTTGTGAATGGAGAGCAGTGGAAAATAAATATTTATAGTTTCTTTAAGTGGGGTATAAGATATGCCAAAAAAACTTAGCACTATTTTTCTCATGTTCATTTTTTTAATGCACACAGTATCCCTTCATTTAACAGTCCATGCTGAAGAGTCGCTTGATACTGATGATATTGATGAATTTGTTACTAAATATATCAAGCGAAACGGACTGCCTGGTGCAGCCGTTGTAGTTGTAAAAGATGGAAAACTAGTATACGAAAAGGGATATGGTCATGATTCTGAAGGAGAACCATTGACAGAAAGGTCACTCATGAGACTCGCATCTGGTTCAAAACCATTTACAGCATTTGCTGTATTACAACTTGTTGATGAAGGGAAAATCCAGCTTGATGACCAGGCATGTAAATATGTACCAGAAGTGAAGCTTGATGATTCTAGATGGGAACAAGTAACCATCCGTCAATTATTAAACCATACATCAGGTGTACCCAATCCAATAATTGTGCCTCCAGCGAATAACTTAAAAACGGGGGTAGACCGTTTACATGATTGGAGACTTCAATCAAAGCCTGGAGAAAAATACGCTTATAGTAATGCTAATTATTGGATTCTAGCTCGATTAGTGGAAGAAATAAGTGGAATGGATTTCTCACAATATCTTAAGCAAAAAGTATTCTCACCATTAGGAATGAGTGACTCACTCACAACTGTAAACTCTGGAGATTTTGTACAAGGGCTGCCCAAAGGATATGTAACAGCATATGGAACGGCAATACCTTGGACAGAACTTGAAGAGATGAATATGGGGGCAGGGTCACTAATATCAACTGCAGCAGATATGGGAAAATGGCTTTCTATGCACACGAACGATGGAAAAAATAAGTTAGGAGAACAATTATTATCAAAAGAATTATTGGAAGAATCCTATTCACCGCAACTTAGCAGCAAAAAAAGCGGACTTGGTTGGTCGTTAAGTTCACCGAAAGTTAAACCAGCACGTATTTCTCATAGCGGGGCAGTATCTTCGTATCAAACTCAACAAGACATTATTCCAAGCAGTGGATATGCCATTGCAGTTTTACTAAATAGCTTTACCCCTACTTTAGAACACGCTTATGAGATTAGTTCAGGTATTATCAAATTGACCGATGGACAAGAACCTAAATTAAAAGCTCCGGTACCTAAAATAATAGACTTAACACTTGGGATTATCACGTTGATTTACTTGCTTTTAGGCATCAGAGGAATACTGCGCAGCAGAAAATGGTCAGATAAACGTAAACAACATCCTATATGGAGGTTTATCCTGCGGCTAACTCCTCAACTGATTCCAGCATTATTAATCGGATGGTTGTTCTTTATTGTTCCAACGTTACAAGATAACAGTTCGACCACGATTGATGCGTTCGGTCTTTACCCAGCGGCTATGATCTTATTGGCAATCCTTTTCATTATTGGATTGGTTCTTACATGTTTAAGAATCTATTATCGAATAAGGATAAGCAGGTTTTAAAGATTTTAAAGAATTACACATAAATAAGAAACGCATGGATGTATATAATTATCCATGCGTTTCTTAGCGTTAGCTATTTCTCATTTTGTATATTATTTTTCAGATAATACTTTCGTAAGAACAGGGACAATTTGTTTCTTACGGGATACAACGCCTCTTAAAAGAGCACTGTTGTTCTCAAGTGTTACATTGTAAGCCTCTTCTACTGCTTTTGTTTCGTTACCAATAGCGATAACAACGGAATCACTGTTAAGGATATCTGTAAGAACAAAAAGGAATAAATCTAATCCTTTCTTATTTACTGCATCAGAAAGAATCGATTCAAGTTCATCTTTACGGCTTAACACATCATTTAAATCAATCGCATTCACTTGAGCAATCTCCGTTTTGTAGCTGCCCATTTGAAATTCCTTTGCATCAAGAGAAATGAGCTCTTCAAGCGTTTTGTCGCTAAGGTCAGCACCCGCTTTTAGCATTGCTAATCCGTACTCTTCTGCATTCACACCAGCAATTTCTGCAAGCTCACGTGCAGCAGCTACGTCTTCTTCTGTACAAGTTGGTGATTTGAAAAGAAGGGAATCAGAGATGATTGCAGATAGCATTAATCCAGCAGTATCTTTACTAATTTCCACTCCATTTTCTTTATACATTTTTTTTAAAATCGTTGCTGTACAGCCAACTGGTTCTGCACGGTAATATAATGGATCACTTGTCTCGAAGTTTGCGATGCGATGATGGTCAATGACTTCAAGAATTTTCACATCACGGATATCATCTGCGCTTTGCTGGAATTCATTATGATCCACAAGAATGACTTCACTAACTTCACTGGAAACTGCCTCAATGAAACGAGGTGCTTCTTTTTTGAAGTATTCTAAAGCGTAGTTTGTTTCTCCATTTATTTGTCCTAAGCGAATAGGCTCTGCCTCAATGCCTAGTTTTGTTTTTAATTCTGCATAAGCAATAGCTGAACAAATGGAATCTGTGTCGGGGTTTTTATGACCGAATACAAATACTTTTGACATAATCCGTCTCCTTGATTAAATAGAATAGGGCAAAAAAGCCTGTAGTTATTTTACCATATATACAGGACTAGAAAAAATCAACTTTAATTATTCTTGTAGAAAACTTTGCTGACAGACAATTTACTTTTTACATATAAAATAGAGGGGAAGTACGAGCTGTTGAAGAAAGAATAAATGAATAACTAAGGAGGAGAAGAGATGGGAAGTATTGCCGTTATTTCAGATATTCATGGAAACTTAACTGCACTAGAGGCAGTATTAGAAAATATTAATAATCGTGGAATACATACAATCTTTTGCTTGGGTGATTTAATTGGTAAGGGACCAAATTCACAAAGATCGGTCGAGCGGATTAGAGAAGTATGTGATGTTGTAATCTTAGGGAATTGGGATGACTTTATTCAAAAGCCAGTCGAGTTTGAAGAGGTTAAGTGGCATCAGGATCAGTTAAGCGAAGATTCTTTGGCCTATCTAGGAACGCTTCCCTTTCACTATGATTTTTATATGAGCGGCAAGTATGTTCGGCTCTATCATGCTTCTGCGAAAAGTATATACCATAGGGTCGTACCAATGCGAGATTCGTATGAGGAAAAACTCGCCATGTTCGAAAATACAGAGTGGATCCTCGGGAATAAAGAGGGAAAAGTCCCTGATGTCATTGGATACGGGGACATTCATGCTGCATTAATTGAGCCCGTTCATCCATATAAAACATTGTTTAATTGCGGAAGTGTCGGGAACTCACTTGATATTCCACAAGCTACATATGCCATCTTGCATGGAGAATACTTATCAGCTGCACCTGCTCCTTTCTCAATTGAAATTGTTCGTGTTCCTTATGATGTTGAGAAGGAACTAATGATTGCGAAAGAAATGGGTTTGCCGAATTGGGAAGCTTATGCATTTGAGCTGCGCGAAGCTAAATATCGCGGTGCCTTTAAGTCAAAGAAATAAGAAAACCCGCGTATTGGCTAGTCCAATATTCGGGCATCTCTTATACTCGATTAATCTTCGGAGGGATGCGATCATCCTTCAGGCTCTTGTCATTAATTTTCGGCTCTAAGTGATGAATGAAATTATTAATATTTGAGCGATGGAGAAAAATTAGCAATAAAAGAAAGATAGAAAATATGAGTTCATATTCGAGACCTGGTGTAAAAAATGAGTAAAATAATAAGGTTAGTCCCACAGTAAGGGAGCCGTAAAAAACATACTTAGTAACAAATATAACAAAAATAAAAGCAAGATAAGCGGCTAAAAACATCCAGATGTTCGTCACAAGCAGGACACCTGCAGTTGTCGCGATGGCTTTTCCGCCGCGAAAGCCTGCAAAGATTGGAAAGCAATGACCGACAACAGCGATAAGTCCTGGCAATAGAGGGTCAATATCTACTTCCAGCAAAACAGGCAATGAGGCAGCAAGTACCCCTTTGCTGACATCAACTAACAGGACGACGATGGCAGCTTTTCTTCCAAGTACCCTTAATGTGTTTGTTGCGCCTGGATTGTTGCTTCCATGTTCACGAATATCTATATTAAATGCATACTTGCCAACAAGAAGCGCTGTGGGGATGGAACCAACTAAATATGCGATTAGAAAAAGTACTAGAGTCATCCTATCATCCTTTTTTAGAGTAAGTATATTAATTTTTGAAATGGGAATTGACTAGCGCAAGCGTCCTATCGCCTATCAAACTTCAGGCCACTTCCCTGCGATAAGTCAACATAGGCTCGCTCACGCTCACCGTGTTTTCTTTATCGAAAGGAAGTGCCCCTCCAGTTTGTACGGCGATGTACAAGGCGCTTGCGCTTTTCTATAATTAGCTTCATTCTACCATGTTGTGGGTGAAGTGGGTGCAATTATTAAAATTAGAAGTATAATAGAAAGTAAATATAAGTATTTGAGGTGTGCTTATGTTAATAGCCATTATTTTAGTTATTATTTTGACGGCACTTGCAGGTATATTCACCATTGTGTTTATGAAAAAAGGGGATGAGAATTATGAAAGCTCCTCAAAAAGAAATACAACCAATCTTTCTTTAATATATATTATTGTGACCATCCTTTCATTCATTGCATTAGGTTTTTATATTTGGTTTAATTGAAGTGTGAAAAAGGTAAAGATAACTGCGAATAATGTATGATAGAAACGCTTAGGAATATTTAATCTTCCGGGCGTTTTTTACTGTTTGAAAGAACTGCGCAAAAAAAAATAATAAAAAAATTATTTTCAGTGTAGGGATACTGTCTCTTTTCTTCGTCTATTAGGGTGGAAGCTATAAGAAAGGGGGGGAGAGAGATTAGCGACCAAGTTCTTATCCAAAAAGTGAAGAGCGGCAATGACCATGCCTTTCGCTTACTGGTTGAAAAGTATCGCAATGATTTGTTCCGGACAATTTTTGCTGTATTAAGAGATCAGAAAGAAGCGGAAGATGCCGCACAAGAAGTGTTTTTAAAGATCTATACCTCTCTCCCCCAATATGAGGATCAAGGCTTTATAACATGGATAACAAGAATTGCCGTAAATCACGCAATTGATGTGAAAAGAAAACGTGATCGAAGACAGGAAGATACACTGGAAATAGTAGAGTATGATTTTCAGGAAAGCCAAAGTGAAAGTGTGGAAGCTGAAATCATTAATAAGGAAAGGCGGACTCTTGTACGCAAAAAGATAAATGAGCTGCCTGCCAATTATCGTCATGTGATCTATGATTTTTATATAGCTGAAAAAAGCTATCAGCAAATGGCTGAGGAGCAGAATGTTGGAATTAAGACAATAGAGATGAAGCTTTACCGTGCACGTCTATGGATGAAAAAGCATTGGAAGGAGGACGACTTTTCGTGATGCATTATTCAGAGCAAGAGTGGATGAAATATGTGAAGAATGAGTTGGATAAAGATGTCCGGGAGGAGTATGAGAATCATCTTTATAGCTGTGACCAATGTTTGGAAAGTTATCTTATGGCGGTAGAAGCGGAGGAAGCAGAGTTACCGATGATTTCTAATGAGGCTGATTTTACAAATCTGGTTATGGCTCAAATTGCAGATGCAAAGATGGAGACATCGCAAAAGCCGCAGATAGGAAAAAGGAAAAAGCCGATCTACCAATCAGCTTTATTCCATTATGCAATTGCAGCAGCAGTGACCATTCTATTAATGACTACAGGAGTATTCCAGTCAATTACACAATATGCTGAAAATGTGCAGAATCCTAATATTCAGGAAGAACCATCTATGACACAAGGTCTTGTTGAGAAAACTTTTGCATGGATGGATTCCTTAGAAATGAAAAATAAGGAGGCAGGCAGATAACGATGAAAAATCCAATTATAGCTTTTTTATTGGCATTTTTCCCTGGAGGAGGACTGCTCTATTTAGGGAAAATTCTGAGAGGTTTTGCTTATATGTTTGGGGAGTTTTTCCTCATTGCTATTTTCTTTATGGCGATAACAAGTTGGGTAGGAGATCCCGCATTTATTATTGTATTGCTAGGGGTTGTCCTCTACATTATTAACTTAGTTGATACAGGTATCACCGCATCAAAACTTTTTCAACATAAAAAAGTGCTTGCAGAATCTAGTGTTGCACCAGCGAATGATTTTGAGTATGAACGATTTCGCACACTGCTTTTATCATTTATTCCAGGGATTGGACATTTCCAATTGGGTTTACTGAATCGCGGGATAACATTACTGACTGCGTTCCTCGGTTTAGGCGTTATGGTGCTATTTGTCACGGCACTAACTTCTCGTGGCGAATTTTTAGTATTTTTAGCAATCCTGCCTGTGATTTGGGTGTATGGCTTCTTCGATGCAATGCAGCAATTGAATCGCAAGCAGCAAGGGGAAACACTTGTTGACCGTACGATTCTTGATGATTTTGAAACTCGAAGAGAGGATGGAAAGAAAAGCAAATCCATAGCAACCTTCTTATCTATTTTCCCGGGAGCAGGCCATCTTTATCTGGGACTGCAGCGCCGTGGGATCCAATTGATGGCTGCATTTTTATTTTCAATTTATATATTGGATGTTTTGCGTTTGGGAATCTTCTTGTTCCTAATTCCGATCATATGGTTTTATAGCTTCTTTGATGGGCTGCAAAAGGCTTCTAAATACGGTGATGAGCCGATGGAAGATGCACCGATTATTTCTTATTTTATTAATCAGCAGAAGTGGATTGGCATCGGGCTTGTGCTGCTTGGATTATATTATTTAACGACAAGTATTTTGCTGCCAGTGATTTCTCCCATGCTTTATGACATGATTAATATTGATATCAGGTATTGGTTTGATCGCTACTTCCAAACAGGTGTTGTTTGTATTCTCTTAATTGGAGGGGGCTTAAAGCTTCTATTTGGCAAGCGGGAGAAGGATGTTGAATTGCAGGATGAGTAGAGTTATGGATTTGAATTATAAATATAGAAAGGCGGGATTTTAATGAGGACATGGCGTGTCGGGACGTTTTCTATGGGGGCTTCGCTCCTTTTTCTCGGTATATTTCTTCTGTTATCTCAATTTTTCAGTATGGACCTTATGCACGTAATGATATCCTGGTGGCCAATCATATTGGTTGTTCTCGGGATTGAAATATTACTGTTCTTATTTCTATCAAGGCAAGAGAAGCCATTTTTAAAATATGATTTTCTAAGCATATTCTTTGTTGGGATACTCGGTACAATTGGTATTGGCTTTGCAATACTTAGTTCAACAGGTATTATGGATAAGATGGATGATGTGCTAAATCGGGAAGAGAGAACGATGGATTTGCCAGCATTAGAAAAGCAGCTGAGCAAAGGAGTCCAAAGAGTAGTGATAGATACTGGTCATTATCCATTAACAATTGAAGGCACACCAACTAAAGAAGTTACGATGTTTGGTACGTATAGAGCTTTATTAGGGAAGAAAGAAAAGTTATTATCTAATGCAGAAGAGTATGTATCGATTCAGGAGAAAGGCGATACTCTTTATGTAAAGGTAAAGGGATTGCCAAGTGAAACGGCTGGACCATTTGATAGATACGCAGAAATGTCTGCCACACTTCTCATTCCGAATGATGTAAAGCTTGAAGTAAATGGGAATGATAATATAATCACCCTCAAGCCGCGTACGCTTACAAGCGACTGGACCATCGATCAAGCTTCCAACTTGTCTGTTCAGCTTCAGAACAGCAGTGATGTGAAAGTGACAGCAACTGGTGTACAAGAATTTGAAGGCAATCGTGAAATGTGGAAGATGACAGAAGAAAAGCAGGGTGAGCATCCATATGAAGAACCTGTCATTAAGCTTGCGACATTCCAAACGGGCAAAGGTAATCATAGCCTTACAATAACGAATAGCTATCAGTTGAGTTTTAGTACAGTTGATTAATAAAAAATAGAGGTGTACCCGGATTAAGATTCGGGTATTTTTCTGTCTAGTACATGTGGGCTACCCTGGACGTACTAGTGTCGACAATGCGACCGGCCGTCACGCTTTTGTTGTTCTCGAGGTCATAAGTCAATCCTCCCAGAAAGGTAAAGAACACCTTTCTGAGAGGCTCGCTTTGTGCTATGCCTGCGGAAGATCAAGGCGCTTCCACATTTCTAAAGTGAATGGATAGAAGGATTTAGGGTATAATTCTCTTTATGGTTAAATAGCATAAAAATTGATAAGTTCAATCTATTTCGTTATGATGTTAAATGATGGGAAAACGGAAATGAAGAAAAACATTAAGATGAGTAATAGGATGATGGGCGATGAAAAGAGCAAGAATAATTTATAATCCAACTTCAGGCAGAGAACTATTTAAAAAACATTTGCCCGAGGTTTTGCAAAGATTAGAGGTCGCGGGATATGAAGCTTCTTGTCATGCAACTACATGTGAAGGAGATGCAACAGAGGCAGCTCGTGTTGCGGTAGAACGCAGGTACGATCTTGTGATTGCAGCAGGTGGAGACGGGACGATAAATGAGGTCGTCAATGGACTTGCTGAACAAGAATATCGTCCGAAGCTTGGAATTATTCCTACTGGAACAACAAACGACTTTGCGAGAGCTCTTCATATACCTAGGGATGTTGTAGCAGCCACAGAAATTATTGTTCAGGGAGACACGATTCCTGTTGATATTGGACGTATTAATGATAAATACTTTATTAATATTGCTGGCGGCGGCCGGCTGACAGAATTAACATACGAAGTGCCAAGCAAGCTGAAAACGATGATCGGTCAGCTCGCCTACTATTTAAAGGGAATTGAAATGCTTCCATCCATCCGTTCGACAGAAGTAAGCATTGAATATGATGGAAAGCTATTTGAAGGAGAGGCGATGCTTTTCCTCGTTGGCTTAACAAACTCTGTCGGCGGTTTTGAAAAACTAGCACCTGATTCATCGATCAATGATGGGCTATTCTCTTTACTAATATTGAAAAAGACAAACCTTGCCGATTTTATTCGTATAGCTACATTAGCGATTCGCGGAGAGCATGTAAATGATCCGCATGTTATCTACACCCAGGCAAACCGGATCAAAGTACATTCGAACGAAAAGGTTCAGCTCAACTTGGATGGTGAATTTGGCGGACTGCTGCCTGCGGAATTTGTAAATCTGTACAGGCATTTAAATGTATTTGTTCCAATAAATAAAATTCGTGAACAAGATTTACCTGATGAATGGAGAAAAGAAGAGGCTCGCTCCGAGTAGGAGCGGGCTTTTCATTTGGAATAGGAACAATTCGTTTTATCTGAGGGATATTGTAAGAAGGCACTGTTATAACTGAATGTTGACTTTACAGTACTTGAGAAATAAACGGAGAAATTCCGTCTAAATCGGGAAATATCCATATTTCCATAAAAATAAAGGGAGTTTTTCCGGTTATAATCCCAAAATCTTTGGATTTTGTCTAAATTTGGGCAGTTAACCGGAATATCTCCGCTTAAATCTGCTTCTTAAGCTTCTTCTCTATAAATAGCCGGAAAATCTCCGCTTAAAAATGCTCGTATATGAAAAATAACAGAGCTTTAAAAAAGTTTTTTGCGAATTTCCCATAAATTCATTGTTGTTTGCAAAAGGTCGACACTTTTTAGCGAATTAAAAAATATATATGCAAATAGTAAAATGCTTCTCGAAAAGATAATGTTTTTAACGGCATTTCGTATTCCTGCCCAATTTATGATACACTTTCTCTAGTCATTCATCAGTAAAGGAAGAAAATAATGAATAAAACAGTACCCGTTCAAAAAAATGATTATATAGATGTTGTATTTGAAGATCTAACTCATGAAGGTGCCGGTGTTGCGAAGGTTGACGGCTATCCATTATTCGTACCAAATGGCCTGCCAGGAGAAAAAGCAAAGATTAAAGTCATTAAGGCAAATAAAGGCTATGGATTTGGACGGCTCATTGAAATGTACAAAGAAAGCCCTTATCGTGTGGAGGCTGCATGTCCTATTTACAAAGAATGCGGAGGCTGCCAGCTCCAGCATTTAAGCTATGACGGGCAGCTCAAAGCGAAGGAAAAGCAAGTAAGAGATGTTCTTACCCGCATTGGCAAGCTTGAAAATGTAAAGGTTCATCAAGTGCTTGGCATGCAGGATCCATGGCGCTACCGCAACAAAGCACAAGTACCTGTTGGTGAGCATGAAGGCGGATTAATCGGCGGATTTTACCAGCAGCGCACCCATCAAATAATTGACATGAAGGAATGCATCATTCAACAGGAAAAAAATGATGAGGTCGTACAAGCGGTAAAGGAAATTTGCAGCCGCTACGGTGTCCGGGCTTATGATGAGGTCAGGAATAAGGGCGACCTGCGCCATATTATGACCCGCTACGGACTTGTTACAGGAGAAGTAATGATCGTCCTAGTTACAAGAACAAAGGATTTACCAAATAAAAATAAGATTATCGAAGACATTATTTCCCGTATTCAAGGGGTTAAGTCAATTTGCCAAAACGTCAATTCGAAAAAAACAAATGTTATCTTTGGTGAAGAAACGAAAGTCCTTTGGGGAGAAGAAGTCATTTACGATTTCATTGGGGACATAAAATTTGCTATTTCTGCACGGTCTTTCTATCAGGTCAATCCAGAACAGACAAAAGTATTATACGAAAAAGCATTAGAATACGCTGACCTAAACGGAGAAGAAAACGTCATCGATGCCTACTGCGGAATCGGCACAATATCCCTATTCCTCGCCCAAAAAGCAAAAAAGGTATTTGGTGTCGAAATTGTTCCAGAAGCTATTGAGGATGCAAAAAGAAATGCAGACCTCAACGGTATTACAAATGCTGACTTTGCTGTCGGAGAAGCGGAAACCGTTATTCCTAAATGGTACAGCGAAGGCAATAGTGCAGACGTATTAGTTGTTGACCCACCGAGAAAAGGCTGTGATGAAGCCCTGCTGCAAACGATTATTGATATGAAGCCTAAGAAGGTTGTTTATGTCAGCTGTAATCCGGGAACATTAGCAAGAGATTTGCGGATATTGGAAGATGGCGGGTATCAAACAATTGAGGTACAGCCGGTGGATATGTTTCCGATGACGATGCACGTCGAGTGCGTAGCACAACTCATTTTAAAGAGTTGCTAAGTTTCGCAGGATATGAAATTAAGTAAAATCCAATAAAAAGGAGATTTCCATTTCACTTCATGGAAGTCTCCTTTTTATTCGAGTAAAACTTTAAGGCTCTATTTTTGTAAAATGAAAAAGCAGGTGGCTTTCTTTTTCTGTTAGAGTCTTGGAGGTCTAACTTTAGAACCTTCAGTTATATTATTTAAATCTAGGTCAGTTAAATGAGTAAGCAGATCACGTATTTCTTCTAGATTAGGAATGGGAATTCCTAGTTTTTCAAGATGTGAGATAGCTTCATCATTTGTCAAGGCACCGGTCATTGCCTTTTCCAAAATTTCTTTTGCTTTTGCCCTTGTTTCTGCATTCATATTCGCGAAGGTTTCGGATCCTTTTGCTTGTTTAGGAAGGGTGATTCTTTGTTTTCTTATTTCCAAAGCTTCCTCTGATGTCAACTTATTCGTTTTTAATTCTTCAGTGATGGCTTCTAATTTTTCCTTTATAACTGGATCCAAATTAGCTAGAAATACATCTCTATCCACTTCTTCAGGGAAAGTAATTTTGAGTGCTTTAATCTCATCCTTAATCTTTTGAATACTTTCTTGCGTAATAGTATCTGTTACATCATTTGCAGGCTGCTTCACATTATCGTTCTCCTGAGTAGTCATTGCAAATGTCGATGCGCCCATCCCGCCTACAATCCCAACTGATAATATCCCTGTCAGGACAGAACCAATTAACCTCTTTTTTTTCATCGTATCATCCTCCTTTTATTATAATTAGGTCTTTTTCACTTTCTTAAAACTATGGAGCATAGGAACATCCTAGTGAAAAACATAACCATCCTTATTTGTATTCATGGCTATTAGAAAAAATTTGCTCTTCAATGATCGTTTTTCGGAAATCCATTTTTTCTAGTTTGTCATGTATTTGGTTAGATCTCTTCCTTTTCTTAATAAAGAATATATCGTTTATTTTAACGAACTTTTTATAAAAACACAACTAATACTCTGTAGAAATAAGCCTTTCCTACTATATGCCACTTCTTTGTTCTCAATTAAGAAAAAATATTCGATTTATTGTTTTTATTTTCTGAATATTACTGTATAATTCGATTAAATGAAACGAATTTACGTTCATTTCATTTTTTTTGGCCATGATGTTCTTTTTAAAGAACAACGAAGGTCATATGGTAATTAAAATGCAGGAAAATTAAAAAACAAAGGAGGTCGAAAACTTTTGTATAAATCTTTTCACTAAAGCCGAGAGAACAGCAACGAGCAATTATTCATTCATTAACTAGAGAGAATGAAATAGATTCTAATTCTTAGGTAAGTGAATAGATTAATAGTGTCCGTTATAACGGAAAAGAGGAGAAGGGGGAAGTGAATTGAGGAAAAGAAAGTTTATGAAATTATTTAGTAGTATTCTAGCTTTAATAATGGTGTTATCACTAGCATTGCCTGTATCAGCGATGGAAATGGAACCTGAAGCAGAAACAAATGTGCAGAAGGAATTTAAGCAACAGCAACAGAACGAAAGAAACATGCTGCTAAAAGCAGCGATTGCAGAGCAGCTAGAGGCAACTGAAGGTTTACCAAAGCTGCATAAAGATTTAGAGGATAAATCAGGTGCTGAGCAGATTCCAGTTATCATCCACCTATCTGAAAATCCGGTAGCATTAGAAAAAGGGATTGAAGAGCTAAAAGGGAAAACATTATCAAATTCACAGATTTCACAAATCAGAAGTAAAATAATCAGACAGCAAGCAGATGTAGACAGAGCAATGAGAGTGAAGGGCATCTCTTTCGAAAAAGGATTTGCTTATGATACTGTTCTTAATGGCTTTGCTGCCAAAGTAAAAGCGGATGACCTAAAAAAACTATTGGAAATTACAGGTATCACATTAGTAGAACCAGATGCAATCGTTCATGCATTAGATGATAAGAAGCCAGTGGATTCATCATCAGACCTTGAAAAAGTAGTAGATTACGAGACAAAGATGAACACAAGCATCCCTTTCTTAGGAATTGAGAAGATTTGGGATAAGGGATACAAAGGAAAGGGAGTTAAGGTAGCTGTACTTGATACAGGGATTGATCCGGACCACCCTGAATTCCAAGGAATCTACAAGGGCGGAAAGAACTTTATTCCAAACAGTTCTACCTATGCTCGTGAACGCACAGATGACGATGCACGTGAAACGTCACCGAAGGAACGTCCAGCTAGCCAGCCAGAATTCAATGCAGATGGAAGATCCTTCTACACGGACCACGGCACACATGTTGCAGGGACTATTGCGGCTATTGGTGCCAATGAATACGGAATTGGCGGCATCGCGCCTGAAGTTGATCTTTATGCTTACCGTGTACTTGGTGCATACGGAAGTGGAGCAACATCAGGAATTATCTCAGCTGTTGAGCATGCGGTTAATGAAAAAATGGATGTGATTAACCTCTCTCTTGGCGGAGGCAGCAACTCAGAAAATGACAGTTTATCATACGCGATAAACAATGCTATGATGGCAGGCGTGATCTCGGTTATCTCATCTGGTAACTCAGGTCCAAATCGTGGAACAGTATCAACTCCTGGAACATCACGTCTTGGAATTGTAGTCGGTAACACGACTAATCCAGAAACACAACATAACGGATTAGTTACAATCAATGTAGGTGACGATTACAACTACACGAAACAATTGAAATTTATGGGAACAAAGTTTGGCCAGGATCTTGCTGAGCAGTTGGATGGCGAGTATGAGCTTGTTGCTGTACCCAATGTTGGCGCTGTATCTGACTATGATGGAATTGATGTAAATGGGAAAGTTGCCCTTATCGCACGTGGAAGTCTTGCATTCGTTGATAAAATTGCCAACGCGAAGGCAAACGGTGCCATTGCAGCAATTATCCACAACTTCTCAGGTGGAACAAATGCACCAGATGTATCAAACGTATTTTTGGGCGATTCATTTGCCTTCATTCCAACGATTGATATGTCAGTAACGGATGGAACAGCAATCCGTGATGCATTGAAAAATGGCAATGGAAAAGTTACATTTGGAAACTATGGTTCGGAAAAGTCCCTAGGTGACGATGTGAATGATTCTAGTTCACGTGGCCCATCTACACCGAACTTCGATATAAAACCAGATGTAACAGCTCCAGGAACAAACATTATGTCCTCTGTGCCAGCTTATAAATGGGACTTCCCTGAAGCTAGCTACGAAGAATCCTATGATCGTTTCACAGGAACATCTATGGCAGCACCTCATATCGCTGGAATTGCCGCACTCGTCAAACAAGCAAATCCAGATTGGAATGCCTTTGATGTAAAGGTTGCGATCTCAAATACAGCAAAACTTCTTAACACTAGTAAATATGACGTCTTCACTCAAGGAGCGGGCCGTGTAGATGCATATGCAGCTGCATTCCCAAGCGTGCTTGCATATGCTGAAGATGAAGCAGTACTTGATGGATCCGGTGAAATTGTACCGAATATTAAAGGAACAGTCACATTTGGTCCGCAAAAACTGGACAAGGATATTTCAGTCACGAAGCAAATTCGTGTGAAAGATCTTAATGGAGCGGGTGGAAGCTTCAATGTAACTGTAGACGTAACAAAGTCATTTGCTGATGCAAATATCACAATTGACAATCCATCCTTTACATTAGCTCCAAATGGAGAACAGTTATTAAACGTCACATTAACAGCATCGGAAAATAACGCTGCTAAAGCTGGGGATGAAATTTTAGGCTATATCCATATTAACGGTGGACAAAACCATGTTTCCTTACCATTTGCCGCTGACTTCGGCGGAGTGCCAGCAACTCAAATTAAGGACATGCGAATCACTGAAACAGATCTTTCCTTTAATGGAGACGGTGTGAAAGATTCGGCTATGCTTTACTTCACCATTACAGGCGATGTTTTAACTAACTATATTGAACTTTGGGATATTCAAAACCCTGAGGGCGGGGAATATGGCGATGGCTATATTGGATACTTGCATGCTAGCAATTCCTTAGGCGCAGGCTCTTATCAATTAGCAATCAACGGACAATACCGACCTTGGGGTGGAACTGGACCAGAAAATATCCCTGATGGTCTTTATACAATTGACTATACTGCACAGGCAGTATCAGGAAACACAATCAGTGATTATGTTGGACCAGTTGTTGTAAAAACGACAAAGCCTGAAATTGAGGGTAAGGTAGCAGAGAATAAATTGACTGGCCAAGTAACAGATAAGTACATTGATTACAATGATGTTCTTAAGCAATACGGGCTTCATTACGACCTAAATACAAAGCTTAAGGCTTCTTATGTCATCACAAAGGATGGGACTGCGGGCACTGCAGTACCAGTAACACTAAACCAAGACGGTACATTTGAAATCGAACTAACTGAGGATGCAGATACAGTGACAGTACAAGTGGAAGATGCTTCAGGAAATAAAGGCAGTGCAGATTTCGCTGTAGAAAATGCAGCTGAAATTAGTCTATCAGTAGATAAATCAGATGTAACCATTGAAAAAGGCAAAACTGCAACAGTAAAAGTAACACAAACAACGAAAGATGGCGACCAATCAACAGATGAAGATGTAACAGCTAAAGCTACCTACACAGTGGCAGATGAAGCAATTGCATCAGCGGAAGCAGGTGTCATTACTGCAAAAGCTGCTGGCAAAACAACTGTTACCATTTCCTATGGCAAAAACGAAGTGAAAGTAGCCGTTACTGTCGTTGATGAAGAACCAGAGCCGGAAATTAGCCTATCGGTCGATCAATCAGCAGTAACGATCGAAGAAGGCAAAACTGCAGCAATTAAAGTGACCCAAACATCGAAGGTTGGCGACGAAACAACTGAAGAAGATGTAACAGCTAAAGCTACCTACACAGTAGCAGATGAAACAATTGCAACAGCAGAAGCTGGAGTTATTACGGCGAAGGCTGCTGGTGAAACAACTGTTACAATTACTTACGGTGAAAACTCCGTAACGGTAGCTGTAAAAGTGGTTAAAGGAGAGCCTGAGCCAGAAAAGGAAACTAGCTTGAAACTAGAAAATATAATAGAAACAGATAAAGGATCATTTGTATACATTGAAAAGGGAAAAACACACGAAGTAAAGGCTACAGAAATTACAACAATCGGTGATCAAGTAACAGAAGAAGATGTAACAGCCAAAGCTACTTATAAAGTAGCAGACGAAAAGTTTGCGACGGTTAAGGAAGGTGTAATCACTGCTAAGGCTGCAGGGCGTACAGAAATGACCGTCACATATGGTGAGAACACAGTGACGATTTGGGTTGTCGTTGCTGATTATGAGGGTGGACCAAGACCTATACCGGGACAAAAGTAACTACAAGTTTTGTGTTAATCGTAAAATTGAAAAAATATTAAATAACAAGGAAGAAGAGTCAGCATTCTCATGCTGGCTCTTCTTCTATTTTATATATATCTTTGGGTCTTATTTCACCATAAAGCAAACGAGTATACATGGTTCACTGCTATTATTCATGCACCAATGCTCTTCACCAGCAGGAATCAGCGTTGCATCTCCAGCCTTTTCCACACTGTATTCACCATTACAATAGGTTTCGATTTCCCCACTGAAAATATATGAATACTCATCCTCATCATGACAACTCATACCCTTAGCAGGAATTCGTTCACCGGGTGAAAGAGAAATGACACTCATGTTCACTTCTTGAAAATTCCCCTGTTTTGTAAAAAGTTTCTTCATTTCATACAGTGGCATGCCAGTTGGCTCTACTTGATTAACATTGATTTTTTCCATTTCATTTCCCACCTATTCTTTTTGGAGTTTTGGATCTAGGAAGTCTCGAAGTCCATCACCAACAAAGTTAGCACCTATAGAAATTGTGAAAATAGCTAAACCAGGGAAGGTGGAAACCCACCAATTTTGAATAACCTTTGCCCCATCTGATACCATTGAACCCCACTCAGGTGTTGGCGGCTGTGTTCCTAATCCAAGGAAGCTAAGTCCAGAAAACATCAAGATTGCATTCCCAAGGTCAAGCGTAGCCATAACTAATAATGGACCAAAGCTATTTGGTAAAATTTCTAAAAATAGAATTCGAATATGAGAAGCACCCATCACACGAGAAGCAGTAACATACTCGCTTTCTTTTAAGGATATCACCATTGATCGCATCAATCTTGCATAATTGGGCCACCATATAATGGCCATTGCCAGTACTGAGTTTATGATACTTGGTCCAAGTGCGGCAGCAATTACCATTGCCAAAATTAGTGGTGGAAATGCCATAATGAGCTCTGAAAAACGCATCATTGCTTCGTCCACTTTCCCGCCTTTATATCCTGCTATTCCGCCAAAGAGGATACCAAAGGAAAAGGCACTTATCACTGTAATAATACCTGCTGTTAAAGAAATTCTAGAACCGTACATTACCCGTGAGAACACATCACGGCCCAGCTCGTCAGTTCCGAAGAAATGTGAAAAGCTTGGAGGCTGGTATCTAATAGATAGATCTTGTGCGGTTGTACTATGTGTAGCAATTAACGGTGCAAAAATGACAACAAGAATCCAAAATGTACAAATAATTAATCCAAATTTAAAAAGAAATCCTTTTTGAGTGATAAAAGATTTGAATGTTCTCATTATCTATACCTCACTCTCGGATCAATAATCCCATAAAGGATATCAATTAGTAGATTGATAACAACATATATAAAAGCAATTAATAATGAGACGCCGCATATAGCAGGGAAATCAAGTGAAACGGCAGAAAGATAAGCATATTGCCCGATTCCTGGCCAAGCAAAAATATTCTCGACAAGCACCATTCCACCTAGCAGATTACAAAATCCGATACCGGCTACTGTAATAACAGGTATCATTGAATTAGAAATTGCATGCCTAACGATTATCGCTGATTCTTTCAGCCCCTTTGATCTAGCTGTACGTATGTAGTCCATTGACATCACTTCAAGCAAATTAGATCTTGTTTGACGAGCAATTAATCCCATCGTAAAAAATCCTAGCACCGTCCCTGGTAGGATCAAGTGCATTGCAACATCAGCAAATAATTGAAAATCCCCACTAACAAGTGAATCTAGCAGCAGTAGACCTGTTCCTCCTTCTGGAGTTGATGATCTTGCATCAATTCGACCTGGACCTGGTGTAATGCCTAAGACCGAGGAGAAGATATTGAGCGAAATTAAAGCAAACCAAAAACTTGGTATGGAAACCCCGCTAATAGAAACAGTACGAATGATATGATCAATAGGTTTGTTTCGGAATATAGCAGAAATTATTCCAAATAAAATCCCAAGGACTAAGGCAATTATCATAGCTACTACAGATAGTTCAAATGTTGCTGGGAAGAATTGCATTAAATCATCCAACACAGGTCTGCCAGTTCGAATAGAGGTACCTAAATCACCAGTCAATAAGTGTTGGAAGTACAAAATTAACTGGCTAAATAGAGATCGGTCAAGTCCCCACTTTTCTTTAAAAGCAGCAACAATTTCAGGATTATTCATTGCACTTTGGCTCAAATTTGCTGCAACTGGATCACTAGGCACTAAATGCGAAAGAATAAAAACGAAAAGTGCTACACCAAATAATAAGAAAAGCAGAAACAATAGACGTCTACCAATAAATCTAAGCAATACGGATCACGCCCCCAACAAAGAACAAGATTGCTTCTGAATAGCTATCGTGAGCAGTTGTCTGCCTTGGATAGCTATCTGATGATTCGGAATATTATTCAGAAAGCTTTAATTCATTTAAATGCAGCTTAAGTAGATCATTATAAGAAGCACCTTCAAGTCGGGAGCTTACCGCAAATGATTTAGGGTGCTGTACTAAAAATGCATAAGGGCTATTCTCAGCCATTATTTCTTGCATCTTACCGGAAATTTCTGCACGTTTTGACTCATCAATTTCCACTTTTGCTTGTTTAGCTAAACTTACTAATTCAGAGTTATCTTGGGGTTCCCAATTCGCACGTTCTCCTACAATATCGCCAGGGATAAATGCTAATTGATTACTTAAATCATAGTAGTCAGGTGACCAATGCATGACAAGGAATGGAGTCTTGCCATTTCGATAGTCTTCAATTACAACACCAACTTCTCCCGTTTGAATTTCTACATTGATATTAATTTTCGCAAGATCTTCTTTTACCTTTTCAGCTATTGTTACCCATGAAAGCCCTTCAGAATCGTAGTTAGCGGCTGTTAGAGGTATCGTGAAGCCATTCTCATACCCTGCTTGCTTCATCAAGTCCTTTGCCTTTTCTATACTTTGATAATTATCTGGTCTTGATTTCGCACCGACAAAGCCTTCTTGCACAAATGACATTGGCAGCAGCGCACCATCACCTGCTAATTGTTTGAATCCTTCATAGTCAAGTGCATAGCGGACCGCCTGCTGAACAAGTGGATCGGCCATTTCTTTACCTATTTCAGTGCTATTATTCATTAGCAAAAATGAAATGGTTGAAGTTGGTGAAGACACAACCTTAGAATTTCCACCCTCTTGAATATTTTTCACTTGGTCAGGTCCAACACTTAATGCAACATCAATTTCACCTTTTTCAAGCGCTTGAATTTGCGTGTTTGGATCAGGGATTTCTTTGATAATAATCTTATTCGCATTCACAGTACCCGTATAATTAGGATTTTTTTCAAGCACCATCTCTGTATTTGGCGTCCACTTCTTCAATACATATGGTCCACTGCCTGCCGAAGTTCCATCAAGGAAAGTGGATGCCGCATCTGTTGTGCTAGCATTATCTGCATCTGAACCGCCGTTTTCCTTCACAACTTTGCTATCCACAACGGCAAAGGCATTACTTGTGAGTTTTGCAAGAAAGGATGCATCCTGCTCATGAAGTGTGACAACAACCGTTTTGTCATCTGGTGCTTCTACTTTTGCAACCCCTTCTGCAAGAGCTGAAGCATTATCTTTTATATTTTTAGTGCGATTAAAGCTGAAAACAACATCATTTGCAGTTACAGCATTTCCGCTTGAAAATTTACGCCCCTCGTCCAGAGTGAATGTATACACAAGTCCTGATTCATCTACAGAGTATTCTTTTGCAAGGGCTGGCTTTGGCGTGAGATCTGACCCTTCCAACATGTATAAATTTTCATATGTTGCATAAAAATAGAAATTCCCAAACACTTCATAAGCACGAGCAGGATCCAAGGTTTTCCAATCAGAAGCTACCCCTACAACGATTGTATCGGTATTTGATGAAGATGATCCTCCACTTTCCTCCTTCTTACTACATGCGATTAGTGATAAAGTCAAAATCAATGTAATAACTAATAAAGCAATTTTTTTCACTATCCAAGACCCCTTTTCTATAAAATTTATAGAATCACTTTGTACATATATGACACGCAACAAAGTGGTTACTACTTGTTTGAATGAAATCTGGCTCCTTAGTTTTACAAATATCCATTACTGCTGGACATCTTGTGTGAAACCGGCAGCCAGATGGCGGATTAGATGGACTTGGAACATCCCCTGTGAGAATAATCTTCTCTCGGGGTTCTCCACATATATCTGGAATAGAAGAGAGGAGTGCCTTTGTGTATGGATGCTGCGTTTGTTCATATAGATTATCACGCGTTGTCAGTTCAACAATTTTACCTAAATACATAACTGCGACTCGATCACTAATATGGTGAACGACGCTTAGATCATGTGAGATAAATAGATAGGTAAGGTTCAATTGTTTCTGCAGATCCTCTAGTAAGTTAATCACTTGTGCCTGTATCGATACATCCAAAGCCGAGACAGGTTCGTCGCATACAATAAGCTCTGGACCGAGTGCCAATGCTCTAGCAATTCCCACCCTCTGTTTCTGCCCGCCTGACATTTCATGAGGAAATCTATCTAAAAAGCGACTGGCTAGACCGACCATATCCATTAGCTCCATAATTTTTGCTTCACCATTTTTCATTTTATGAATTTTGAATGGTTCTAATAGAATTTGTTTGATGGTTCTTCGAGGATTTAAGCAAGCAGATGGATCTTGAAAAATCAATTGTGCTTGCTTGGCAAAATTTTTCCGTTTTGATTTAGGGATATTTGAATTATCTTCGCCATTAAACAAAATTTTAGATCCGCGATCTGGTGTATAAAGACCTAGAAGTGTTCTGCCTAACGTACTTTTGCCACAGCCGCTTTCACCGACAAGACTAAATGTTTCCCCCTTTTTTATCTTAAAAGAAACATCGTCTACTGCTTTAAGCAAACCCTTTTTTCCATCAGGACTTTTTATTTGAAAAGTCTTCTTTAAGTGTGAAACCTCTAGAATGTTTTTTTGGACATCATGATTGGATGTTTTTGCTATGCTATTTGTATTATTATGTTGCATATACCTCACCAGCCTTTTCTGCTTCATCATAAATAAAGCATTTTACTTCACGACCATCTTCTAGTTGATATAATGGAGGCATTTCTACTTTGCATCTCTCTGTTGCATATTTACATCGGGGATGAAAGCTGCAGCCACTTGGCATTTTCAATGCGTCAGGGACTGTGCCTTCGATAGCCTCTAGTCTTTCTACTTTACTGGAAATCTTTGGTATAGCATTGAGCAATCCTTTTGTATACGGATGAAGAGGATCAGCAAATACTAAATCAGTTGGACTTTTTTCAACGATTTGTCCAGTGTACATGACTACTACTTTCTCACACATTTCTTTCACAACACCTAAATCATGGGTGATCATGATAATACTCATATCTCTTTTTTTCTTAAGATTGTTCATTAAATCTAGAATTTGCGCTTGGATCGTAACATCTAATGCTGTAGTAGGCTCATCCGCAATTAATAGTTTGGTATTACAAGCTAAAGCAATAGCGATCATGATTCTTTGCCGCATTCCCCCAGACATTTGATGCGGATATTCATGAAATCTCTGCTCAGGGGAAGGGATTCCCACCATTCTGAGCATCTCAATTGCATAATTTTTTGCCTCTTGCTTACTCACATTTTTTTGGTGAATTAGGATTGGCTCCATGATCTGCTTGCCACAAGTATGTAGAGGATTAAGGGAGGTCATTGGTTCTTGAAATATCATCGATATAGACTTTCCTCTAATTTTCCTCATTTCCTTATGTGAAATTTTTAATAAATCTACACCATCAAAATCAATATTTCCAGTTATTTCAGCATTAGCATGTTGCAAAAGTCCCATTATGGTAAGGGAGGTAACACTTTTGCCACTACCACTTTCACCAACGATTCCTAGTGAACTGCCATGAGCTAATTCAAAGCTTAAATTGTCCACTGCTTTGACAACACCTTGGCGTGACTTGAATTTTATCGTCAAATCTTTCACTTTTAGTAATGTCATCAGTTCCACCTTTTTCAAATAGATTGTTAGAAAAAATTCTAAAACATGAGTAGTATAGAACAACAGATGTCCCATGAAACCTTGAAACTTTTTATGTTTATTTAATTAAAGATAACTGGAGTGATCACAGAGAGTAATATTGTTTCCTGATCAAGCGGATTCTCCCATATATGGGGAAGGGTTGAAGGGAAGTGGACTGCTTCTCCTTCGCGTAAATAATATTCCGTTTGATCTACAGTGAGTAATACCGCTCCTTTAAGAACGTAATAAAATTCTTCACCCGGATGTTTAACAGGTTCATTTTCTTTTTGATGCGGCTTTATTGTTACGAGAAATGGTTCTATTTTTCTATCTGTAAAATTATTACTCAATCTAATATAAGTAGAATCTGAACTTTCTATTTTAAAAGGCTTTTGATCTTGCTTTTTTACTGCGTAATTTAAACTTTCCGTTTCTTCGAAGAAATGAATCATTTTCACTCCAAACGCATCCGCAATTTTTTTTAATGAGGTGATGGCAAGGGAGGAAGTACCTCTCTCTATTTGCGATAGAAAACTAACAGATAGATCTGTTTTTTCACTTAAATCTTTTAAAGTCATACCTTGTTCAAACCTTAATTGTTTGATTTTTTGAAAAATTTCTTCCATAACTTAATTCCTTTCTTTTAATTGAGGAATAATTACTGTATTACTTAAATTATTTATGATTTTATCATAATTATTTTCAATGTAAATGAATATTTTAAATATTTTTTATTGTCATAATATAATGTTATTTTTCGATACTTTTGTAATATAGTGTCAGACTTCTCTTAACAGCAAAATTTAAAATGCATTCTATGATGCGCTTTAAGGTTTTATATTATTAAAGCGATTGGCTTAAGCTACACTTAAATGCTGGCGTGGTTTAATAAAAGTTTGTCCGTTTTCACATTTAATTCAATAGATATACTCAATGCTGTTACAGGCATTATAAAATAGCAGACATGTAGATACTAACTATCGGAAGAAGCGGCAAATAAATGTAATTTTTCGTTCTAAGTTTTTAGCGTAAATACTAATATATCTATACGAAGATACTTAATAATATTTCCTATTTATTAAGTATCCGATTGTATGATATTATTTTTAAAAAAAGAAGAGGTCTATCATATGAATTCAACATCCTTAACGACAGGAACAGCTAAAACCAAAATCTTAGTTATTAATGCACTTTTCATTGCATTAACGCTAGTAGCCACGATGTTCATCAACATAAAGCTCCCAATAATGGGGAATGGAGGACTAATCCATTTAGGAAACGTGCCCCTATTTATTGCAGCTTTGGTTTACGGCAAAAAAACAGGTGCTATCGCAGGTGCCTTTGGAATGGCATTTTTTGATCTTATATCTGGCTGGGCATTATGGGCACCATTTACATTCATCATCGTTGGTTTAATGGGCTTCTCAGCTGGATTTATTTCTGAAAAGGTACCTGGCAAAAGAGTCTTAGTCAACTCTCTAGCAGTTGCAGCTGCTCTTGTAATAAAAGTTGTTGGCTATTATTTTGCCGAAGTAATTATTTACGGCAACTGGGTGCTGCCATTCGGTTCTATCCCTGGAAACATTATGCAGGTCTTAATAGCAGGTATAATTGTAGTTCCTCTTGTAGGACGCTTAAAGAAATTTGCATGATAACAAAGTATTTTTCATATAATATCCAGCAGCAAAAATGAAAAGTAAAAGATTTAAAATGGTTCAGTTTTTTAAACACTGGACCATTAATTTTTAGAAGCTGATTTTGTCTCATAGAATCATGCGATGGGACAATGTCTAATTCCTATCATTAACTTTGTCTCGTAGAACCATTCTATGAGACAATTTCTTTTTTCCTGTCACTAACCTTTATTTCATAGGCTCATATTATGAGACAGATTCCTTTTCCACTCTCTTGCTGTCCCGATAACCCATTCAAAAGTCCAGTCCCATAAAGCAAGTCTATTTCCTTTTAAACCTATTTTAGGTAAACTAAGTTCCATATCCTTTTAGAAAAGAAGGTTTGACCAGTGCCAAGCGAAAATAACAAGTATCAAAATCAATCATTGTTTAGTATTACATGGCCGCTTTTTATTGAAATTTCTCTGCATATGAGTGTTGGGATTATTGCGACATTAATTTTAAGCGGCTATTCGGATAAGGCTGTTGCGGGTGTTGGGGTAGCCAATCAGATTATTAATATCTTTATCTTAATTTTTAATGTAACTGTCATTGGGGCAATGATTTTAATCGGTCAAAATTTAGGTGCGAACCAATTAAAACGGGCACGCCAGCTTGCCCGCTCGGCTTTTGGAATAAATTTATGGGTTGGCGTCGTAATGACTGTTGTTGTTGTCTTGTTTGGTGATGTGTTTTTACGATTTTATGGGTTAAGTGGGGAGATTTATGATTTTGCTCTTACGTTCCTAACCATTACAGGTATCTCGCTTGTACTTGAAGCCATTTCCCTTGCATTAAGTGCTGTTTTGCGCAGTTATGGTCATACAAAAGAAGCAATGGTTATGACGGTTATGATGAATATTATTAGTGTTACGGGTTATTTTATTGCGATTAAAGGCTGGTTTGGAATACCAGTTACAGGGGTTGCAGGCGTTTCGTATTCTATCATTATCGCGAGGGTTTTTCTTGTTCTAGCTTTGCTTTACTTTGTTTATAAAATATTATATTTAAAGTTTTCTATAAAAGATATTTTTTCAATTAGTAAAATAGATATTAAGGAAATCTTTCACATCGGGATTCCGTCAGCTGGAGAAAATCTTTCCTACCAGCTATCTCAAATTGTGATCACAAGCTTTGTTGCTATGATTGGGGACGATGCGTTAGCGGCTCGTGTATATATTATTAATCTTTCCATGCTTTGCTATTTATTCACAATGGCAATTGCACAAGGAACTCAGCTGCTGATTGCGCGATATATTGGAGCAAAGGACTATGATAGAACCTTAAAACGTGGACTTAAGACATTAAAAATATCGATGGTTGTATCGTTAGTCGTGTCGCTTGCGATTGCCCTAACTGGTGAGCCAGTATTAGCAGTGTTTACTGACGAATCTAGCATTATTTCGATTGGACTCCCTGTTCTCTGGGCCATTGTATTTATTGAACCTGGCCGTGCGATGAACATTGTATTGATGGGATCTTTAAAATCTGTCGGAGACGTACGTTTTCCTGTTGTTATAGGCATTATTTGCATGTGGGGAGTCGCGGTTGTATTTAGCTACCTTTTCGGTATTATCTTTGGATTAGGGCTGCTGGGAATTTGGATAGCTCAAGGATTTGATGAATGGATTCGTGGAATCTTTGCGCTAAGACGCTGGTTATCTAAACCGTGGTTAAAGAAAAGGGCAGCAAAGTATGAAATTGCAGCAAATAAAGGATAATGAGTAATTCACGGATTATTCAATTAAGTATGTTTTTAATGGCAAGAGGACAAATTATTATTTGTTCTCTTTTTTCTAGAAACTTTATTCCAACTTGCCGATAGTGCTTCTAGGATAATACGTATAGCTGAGAATACTTACTTGAAATATTATTAAAAAAATAAGTAGAAACGATAAATAAGGAGACCAAGATGGTTGATGTAATTACGAAAATCATAATAAATTGCCCAATTACAAAAGTATCAGAATATGCAACAAATCCTGATCATGCACCAGAGTGGTATGTAAATATACAATCAGTAGAGTGGAAGACACCAAAACCTCTTACACTCGGCTCCCAAATTGCTTTTAAAGCGAAATTTCTTGGCAGGGAACTTGCATACGTGTATGAAATTGTAGAATTTATTCCTGAGAAGAAATTTGTGATGAAAACAGTAAATGGGCCATTTCCAATGGAGACTATTTATACATGGCAAGCAATCGATGAAACTCATACGCGAATGACTTTACAAAATAAAGGGAATCCAAAAGGCTTCAACAAGATAGTATCCCTTTTCATGACGTTTATGATGAGAAGAGCAAACATGAAAGACTTAATTAAAATCAAAACCATACTTGAACAATAATGGCTAGATAAGCTTTGTTAAAAATAAAATTCGCATGTTAAATGAATTTTAGCTGAATGAAAAAAATATATGTGTTTTTTGAGTTTGAAGAAATAAGAAAAAGAAATCTGGGCTCGCTTGAGTCAAATAGAATTTACAAAAGGTGGTATTCTCTCATTTCTTAAATGAGAGAATACCACCTTTTGTTATACATCTAGAATATGATTTTTAAAACATCAACTTTATTTTTTATTAATGTAAAATCTCCAAAGGGTCATTCTTATCTTTCGCAAGCATAATTATCTTTATCTCTATCCATTTTAGACTGGTAGGCTGGATGATCAGAGGAAACGCCATTTGGATATACTTCTCTAAGTTCAGTACAATTTGAAAAATATTCGCTTCCTCCGCTAGTAGAAGCAGTACTGCTGGATGATATAGTTGTATTGGAACTAGCTGTTGATGTATTCTTGTTGCTTGAAAGCTGATTTTTTAAACTGCTTACCTCTTTTTCCAGCAATTTATTTTTAGATTCCAGATCTGTAATTTGTTTGCTAAGATTTGTTTTATCAGCTTCAGCACTTTCGGCATCTTTCACTTTAGTTGACATATCTTTCATTTCTTTGTTTAGTTTTTCATTTTGATTGGATAACTCAACGTTTTTTGATTTGAGCTCTTTAACTTCTGAATGGAGCTCTTTATTTTCTGCACTTATTTTTTCATTAGCAGCTAGAGCATCAGTTAAGTCGTTTTGCACTCCGGTGTCCATATATGTCCCACCAATAATAAATAGAAATAATCCCCCGATAAAAGTTGAGAAAAAGACTCTTTTGGAAAGAATTCTATTTTTATCCTTAATTTTTCTTAGGAAATGAAAGAATAGGTAAAGCAATGAAAATAAAAATAGCAAGAATCCTATTATAAATACTGCAGTCATCTTTATTTGTCTCCTTAAAATGCTAGATTACACATTTAGTGTATGATCACTTAAATTTATAAAATTGCAAAAAGCATAATATTTACTTTTTTATAGGTCAAATATCCTCCTCTAGAATCATATTAAAATGTTTGAAAAAAGTTATCAATGTTTTCTTTGGTGTTAATGTTTGGAATGAGAATTAATAGAATTATTTTAGTTTCGTAGAGATGTTGGCGAATATAATTGGACTGATGGCGAATATGTTAATGATGACGGCTTATATACTAGAAAGCACGGCAAATATATTGTTGATGACGTCCAATATACTCGCGAGCACGGCGAATAGATTTGTTTCTTCATGCAAATTTCAATCTAATTCAATTTGTGTTTTCAAACTGCATATTCAAATAACTCGAAATAATGCTATAATACGAGTTGAGAATATTGCTTGACCAATTGAATCTTACATAGCTAGTAGGTGCCTTGTCGTTGGATAAGGTTAAAAGGGAAGCCGGTGTAAATCCGGCGCGGTCCCGCCACTGTTATTCGGGGATAACCTCGCATTACCACTGTTCCAGGTAAGGAATGGGAAGGAGAGGAAGTCGCGTTACCCGTAAGCCAGGAAACCTGCCTATTTAGCTAGCCAACGAAATCCTTCGCGGAAAAGGATAGGCTTAATCAGTATAAATTTATTTTATTTGTCTGGTTTTTGCATGCCTTGTTTCCGAATGGAAGCAGGGCTTTTTTCGTTGAGGAATAAGAAAGTATAACTTTGGAGTTAATTGTCTAGCTCCAGCGCCTATCGCCTATCAAACTTCAGGTCCCATCCGCAACGATTGCGCCGACATCAATTCGCTTCACTCATTGTGTCTCCTATATCGAAAGAACCGGCCCTTCTGCGTTTGTACGGCGATGACCAAGGCGCTTCCGCTTTTCTTGTTCAGGGAAAGACTTCAAAATATCAAGCTCATCTCGAACCATAAACGAAGGGAAGAGGATTGAGTATGAAAAAGATTTTGGCATTACTAATGACTTTACTGGTAGCGATGACTATCAGTGCTTGCGGGTCAGGAAATGATGGAGCAGAAAAAGATAGCTCCTCTCAAAAAGCATCGTCAGAAGTAGAGCAAAAAGGAGATTCCGAAAAGGAAACAAGTGAAAAAGCAACGGTCTACCCCCTAACAGTGAAGGATGCAACAGGTTTAGAATTAACTTTTGAAAAGGCACCTGAGCGTATAGTCTCCACTTCTCCATCAGAGACGGAAATTCTATTTGCCCTAGGCCTGGGCGATAAAGTTTACGGTGTATCAGATTTTGATGATTATCCTAAAGAAGCGTTAACGAAGCCAAAAGTAGGAGGGGTCACAAAGCCAAATGAGGAAGCAATTATTGCAGCAAATCCAGATCTAGTAATTGGCGGCATTTCAATGAAAGATGATATTGTGGAGAAATTTCGCGGGTTAGACCTTCCTTTATACAAAACGGAGCCAAAAAAGATTGAAGATATATTAAACAATATTATTCAGATTGGTGTTATTACAGATACACAGCAAAAAGCAGAAGAGCTTGTGGCAAAAATGAAGGAAGATATTAATGCCGTAACAGAAGCGGCAGCAACTATTAAAGAAGAGGATAAGAAAAAAGTTTATATCGAATTTTCCCCTGGCTGGACGGTGGGCAAGGGGGAATTTATGGATGAGCTGATTACGATGGCTGGAGGCATTAATATTGCCTCTGATATGGAAGGCTGGAACGCAATTAATGAAGAGAAGATCATTCAGGATAATCCAGATGTGATTTTGTATACTGCTGGTACTGTGGATGATAAGTCTGGCAAACCGTTGGAAGAACTAATTACTTCAAGAAATGGCTGGGAGAAGATTACGGCCATTAAGGATGGCAACTTGACTGGTATTGAAGGGAACATTATGTCTAGACCTGGTCCGAGAATAACAGATGCTCTTAACCAAATCGCCCAAGCGATTTATCCGGATTTGTTTAAGAAATGAAAAGAAGATTAGCACTATGGGGGGGAGCGGGTTTCGTTCTCCTTCTTCTTTCAGTGATTGTTAGTTTGTCACTTGGATCAGCCAATCTGCCTATTTCGCATGTTTGGGGAATTATCCTGCATCAACTTCCGTTTTTAGAAGATGTCATAGATACGGCATGGGCGTCATCATCCGAGCAAATAATCCTAAAAGTCCGTTTGCCTCGAGTTTTTCTTGCCATCCTTGTCGGAGCATGTTTATCACTTGCTGGGGCTGGTTTTCAGGGAGTATTGCGCAACCCATTAGCTGATCCGTATACGCTAGGGGTAGCATCTGGTTCAGCAGTCGGAGCGGCTTTCTTAATATTATTTGGGTTTCATACGATTTTATTTGGTACATGGACGATTCCCTTGGTTGCATTTGTAACAGGGCTGCTCAGTTTGCTTGTTGTGCTCCGATTAGCAAATGTACAGGGAAAGTATAAATTAGAAACCATTATTTTATCTGGTGTTGTTGTTTCTGCTTTTCTAGGTGCTATTGTTTCCTTTATGGTGTCCATGTCAGATCAGGTGGTAAATGAAATCGTCTTTTGGCTGATGGGGAGTTTAGCCCTTAGAGGCTGGTCATATACCTTTGTGCTTATGCCTTATTTAGCTATTGGGCTTGTTGTATTGCTTTCATATGGGCGAACATTGAATTTGTTCGCATTAGGAGAGCGGCAGGCAGCACATTTGGGTGTCAATATAAAGCGGACACGGCTGGTTGTGCTGGTCGTTTCGACCCTAATTACTGCTGCTGCAGTGTCAATCGTTGGAACGATTGGCTTTGTCGGACTTGTCGTCCCTCATTTAGTGCGGCTGCTGGTTGGACCAGATTACCGCATTTTACTGCCTTTGACCGTGATCTTTGGTGCCATATATGTGCTTTGGGCGGATACAATTGCCCGTACATTACTTAGCCCGACAGAGATTCCGCTCGGTGTTGTAACCGCCGTTCTTGGTGCGCCATTCTTTGCATACTTGCTTCGCAGAAACAAGCAAATGTCAGGGGGAAATTGATGGATGTTTATTGAAGTCGATAGGCTGAGTAAACGGTTTGATAACCAATCAGTGCTTGAGGAGATTAGCTTTTCTGTCAAACGTGGAGAATGCTTGGGTATTATTGGACCGAATGGAAGCGGCAAATCTACATTACTAAAGCTGCTGTCTGGTGTGGAAAGTACATCGGCTGGAAAAGTTGAACTAAATGGGAAACAGATTGAACAATATACTCGAAAAGAACTAGCCAAATGGCTGGCTGTCTTGCAGCAGGAATCTCTGCCTCCGATTGGATTTACAGTAAGAGAGGTAATTGAGATGGGACGGTATCCTTTTCAAAATTGGCTTGGAGAAGAGACAAAAGACATTGAACGGCTAATCGATGCAATTCTCGATAAAATGGAGCTGAATGAGTTAAGTGATCGCCATCTTGAAAACTTGAGCGGAGGAGAGCGGCAGCGAGTAGCTCTTGGCAAGACAATGGCACAGCAGCCAAAACTTCTAATGCTTGATGAACCAACCACCTATCTTGATATAGGCCATCAAGTACTGCTAATGGATCGGATTCGAGAATGGCAGCTGGAGGATGATCTGACAGTTATTTCAGTTTTGCATGATCTAAATTTAGCTGCGCTCTATTGTGATCGGTTGTTGCTCTTACATAATGGAAGAGTGGTAGCAGTTGGTTCCCCAGAGGAGATCATTCGAACCGATTTGATTGAGGAAGTTTACGGTACTTCACCGATAGTGATGGAGCACCCTGTTTATGGGTTACCGCAAATTATCCTTCAGGGAGAAAGTTTTACTCAGCGGAAGGATCTTGCAAAGAGGAGAGTAGGAAAGATAGAGATCCTTCAATAATTGTCCGGTACATTGGAAGGTTGTACGAGTGAGCTGCTAATTTTTCAAATAGATTTGGGTTCAATACATAAAGAGGAGGGATACGATGAGTAAACCCAGTAAAGAACGTGGACTAACACTTGTTTATACAGGAGATGGCAAAGGAAAAACAACGGCAGCGATAGGGCTTGCCGTAAGGGCATATGGCCGGGGGAAACGAGTGCTAATGATTCAATTCATCAAATCTCCCCAGCGTACGTACGGGGAAAAACTTGTTTTTGACAAGCTAGGAATTGAAATGGTCCAGAAAGGGATTGGATTCACTTGGACAAAAACCCCTGAAGAGCATCGTTCTGCACTTAAAGATGCGTGGACGTATACGAAGGAGCGAGTGATGGCAGGTGAGCATGATCTTGTCATCTTAGATGAAATCAATAATGCGCTGGCAATCAGTAGTTTTCCAATTGATGATGTGCTGCCGCTTCAAGAAGTACTTGATCTCATTTCCCATCGCCCTCAAGGGATGCATCTTGTTCTAACTGGAAGAAACGCCCACTCAAAGATCGTTGATGCGGCTGATCTAGTTTCAGATGTGACTGTGACAAAGCATTATTATGACGAGGGAATACCAGCTGTTATGGGTATTGAACTATAAGATAAAGTGTGAAAAAGAGGGGAGAACCGTTCTAATGAGAATTGTATCGTTTTGTCCAAGTAATACCGAGCTTCTTGGGTTTATGGGGTTGACTTCTAATATTGTAGGTGTTGATAACTACTCAGACTGGCCTGTACAGATTAATAGTTTGCCTAGACTAGGTTCCGATTTAGATATCGACATCGCTGCTGTTGAAGCCCTTCAGCCAGATTTAGTTCTTGCATCACTATCGGTGCCTGGCATGGAGAAAAACATCGCAGGCTTAGAGGAGAGGGGACTGCCTTTTATCACACTTAATCCAAAGAGCTTAGCAGATGTTGGGGATAATATGCTTGAGGTGGGGAAAGCGGTAGGGCAAGAAGTGCTTGGGGAAGCAGCATACCATAAATATAATAGATTGTTGGACACGTATAAGGAGTTTGGACAGAAGGTTAAGGAACGGCCACGAGTATATTGGGAATGGTGGCCTAAGCCGGTATTTACTCCGGGTGGGACGAATTGGTTAACGGAAATCAGTCATATAGCTGGTGGTTATAACGTGTTCGCAGATGACGAGCGGGCCNGGTGCGCCATTCTTTGCATACTTGCTTCGCAGAAACAAGCAAATGTCAGGGGGAAATTGATGGATGTTTATTGAAGTCGATAGGCTGAGTAAACGGTTTGATAACCAATCAGTGCTTGAGGAGATTAGCTTTTCTGTCAAACGTGGAGAATGCTTGGGTATTATTGGACCGAATGGAAGCGGCAAATCTACATTACTAAAGCTGCTGTCTGGTGTGGAAAGTACATCGGCTGGAAAAGTTGAACTAAATGGGAAACAGATTGAACAATATACTCGAAAAGAACTAGCCAAATGGCTGGCTGTCTTGCAGCAGGAATCTCTGCCTCCGATTGGATTTACAGTAAGAGAGGTAATTGAGATGGGACGGTATCCTTTTCAAAATTGGCTTGGAGAAGAGACAAAAGACATTGAACGGCTAATCGATGCAATTCTCGATAAAATGGAGCTGAATGAGTTAAGTGATCGCCATCTTGAAAACTTGAGCGGAGGAGAGCGGCAGCGAGTAGCTCTTGGCAAGACAATGGCACAGCAGCCAAAACTTCTAATGCTTGATGAACCAACCACCTATCTTGATATAGGCCATCAAGTACTGCTAATGGATCGGATTCGAGAATGGCAGCTGGAGGATGATCTGACAGTTATTTCAGTTTTGCATGATCTAAATTTAGCTGCGCTCTATTGTGATCGGTTGTTGCTCTTACATAATGGAAGAGTGGTAGCAGTTGGTTCCCCAGAGGAGATCATTCGAACCGATTTGATTGAGGAAGTTTACGGTACTTCACCGATAGTGATGGAGCACCCTGTTTATGGGTTACCGCAAATTATCCTTCAGGGAGAAAGTTTTACTCAGCGGAAGGATCTTGCAAAGAGGAGAGTAGGAAAGATAGAGATCCTTCAATAATTGTCCGGTACATTGGAAGGTTGTACGAGTGAGCTGCTAATTTTTCAAATAGATTTGGGTTCAATACATAAAGAGGAGGGATACGATGAGTAAACCCAGTAAAGAACGTGGACTAACACTTGTTTATACAGGAGATGGCAAAGGAAAAACAACGGCAGCGATAGGGCTTGCCGTAAGGGCATATGGCCGGGGGAAACGAGTGCTAATGATTCAATTCATCAAATCTCCCCAGCGTACGTACGGGGAAAAACTTGTTTTTGACAAGCTAGGAATTGAAATGGTCCAGAAAGGGATTGGATTCACTTGGACAAAAACCCCTGAAGAGCATCGTTCTGCACTTAAAGATGCGTGGACGTATACGAAGGAGCGAGTGATGGCAGGTGAGCATGATCTTGTCATCTTAGATGAAATCAATAATGCGCTGGCAATCAGTAGTTTTCCAATTGATGATGTGCTGCCGCTTCAAGAAGTACTTGATCTCATTTCCCATCGCCCTCAAGGGATGCATCTTGTTCTAACTGGAAGAAACGCCCACTCAAAGATCGTTGATGCGGCTGATCTAGTTTCAGATGTGACTGTGACAAAGCATTATTATGACGAGGGAATACCAGCTGTTATGGGTATTGAACTATAAGATAAAGTGTGAAAAAGAGGGGAGAACCGTTCTAATGAGAATTGTATCGTTTTGTCCAAGTAATACCGAGCTTCTTGGGTTTATGGGGTTGACTTCTAATATTGTAGGTGTTGATAACTACTCAGACTGGCCTGTACAGATTAATAGTTTGCCTAGACTAGGTTCCGATTTAGATATCGACATCGCTGCTGTTGAAGCCCTTCAGCCAGATTTAGTTCTTGCATCACTATCGGTGCCTGGCATGGAGAAAAACATCGCAGGCTTAGAGGAGAGGGGACTGCCTTTTATCACACTTAATCCAAAGAGCTTAGCAGATGTTGGGGATAATATGCTTGAGGTGGGGAAAGCGGTAGGGCAAGAAGTGCTTGGGGAAGCAGCATACCATAAATATAATAGATTGTTGGACACGTATAAGGAGTTTGGACAGAAGGTTAAGGAACGGCCACGAGTATATTGGGAATGGTGGCCTAAGCCGGTATTTACTCCGGGTGGGACGAATTGGTTAACGGAAATCAGTCATATAGCTGGTGGTTATAACGTGTTCGCAGATGACGAGCGGGCCAGTGTGAAGACGGATTGGGAGGATGTACGAAAACGTAATCCTGATTA
The DNA here is from genome assembly GCF_900199725.1 of Cytobacillus massiliigabonensis. Classification (GTDB taxonomy): domain Bacteria; phylum Bacillota; class Bacilli; order Bacillales; family Cytobacillaceae; genus Cytobacillus; species Cytobacillus massiliigabonensis. Next base: position 657,989 of record NZ_LT904903.1, read on the forward strand.
TATATTGATGGCATGGGTTGGTGTAAAGGAAAAACAAATGAAACCGAAATTGCTTAAACAACGGCCAGATTGGCCCGAAATGAAGGCAATAAAGGATGAGAAGATAATAGTAATGGAGGAATCCCTTTATTGCAGACCCTCTCCACGATTATTACTCGGAATACAAAAACTAGGTGTTTTGCTTCATCCGGACCTTTTCCCTGCCTATGATGAGCAGAAAGCAGAGGAATGGTTATGTCCATCAACCGAATTGTAGTTGCAGGAACGGGAAGCGGTGTAGGGAAAACGACTGTAGCTATTGGCCTAATGTCAGCTTATAAAGCGCAGGGTTATACGGTGCAAGGGTTTAAATGCGGTCCTGATTATATCGATCCGACTTACCAAACCGCAGTGACAGGCAGAAAATCTCGAAATTTAGACAGCTGGATGTGCAGTTCCTTAGCAGTAAAGGAGATTTTTATACGGGGATGTCAAGGAGCGGATATGGCTATTATCGAAGGGGTAATGGGGTTATTTGATGGGAAGGACCCGCTTTCTGATACAGGGAGTGCTGCGGAAATTGCCATGATTACAAATAGCCCAGTGCTGCTTGTTGTTGATTGTGGCGGGATGGCAAGAAGTGCAGCTGCAATAGTGAAGGGGTTTCAAATGCTATCCCCTGCTGTTCGTCTTTGTGGGGTTGTGGCGAATCGTGTGGGAAGTGCGGGTCATTACGAGTTAATCAAGAAAGCGGTAGAATCAGAATGCGGGATTCCTGTTATTGGCTATCTATCAAAAGATGATCGGCTTCGCATGCCAGAGCGTCATCTTGGACTTGTACCTTCCATTGAACGTGGAGAACTTACGCCTTTTTTCGACTTACTCTCAGAAACGATTCAAAAGAACTTCGACTTGGATCGTCTTTATCAAATTATGGGGTCAGAAACAATCGAATCCCCGAATTTATTATTTGGATCTCAAAGGCAAGAGAGTAAAGTAAGATTAGCAGTTGCAAAGGATGAAGCTTTTCATTTCTACTATCCAGAAAATTTGGAGCTGTTAGAGCATTATGGAGCGGAGCTTACCTATTTCTCTCCGCTTAAAGGGGAACAGGTCCCTTCGAATGTAAATGGATTATATATTGGTGGCGGGTTTCCAGAGGAGTTTGCAGCAGCTTTATCAGCTCAAACTGATGTCCTCCAATCTATTCGGGAGGCTATTCAAAGCGGGATGCCTACGGTGGCAGAATGCGGAGGATTCATGTTCTTGTCCGAATCGATTGAAACGGTTGACAGAGTGGAATATTCGATGGCTGGCCTGATTCCCGGCAAGGTAAAGATGCATACGAAGCTTGCCGCACTTGGTTATCGGGAAGTAACGGGAACGGACAAGAATTTCTTAATTGGACCGAATGACCGGGCAAGAGGACATGAGTTTCATTATTCAACATTCGATTCATCTCAGGAGTATGCTTCAGCCTACATCACAACGGGAAGAAGAGGAACAAAGCAAGAAGGCTTCTTATTTAATAATCTTGTTGCTGGTTATACACATATCCACTTTGGTTCCGCACCTGAACTCGCACAGCGCTGGGTGGAACAGTGTGAGATATTTAAAAAGAAGCAGAACTTATTTTACTAAATATGAGATTGTCCAATATATCAAGTAAAACGGCGAATATATGAAGCTTGACGGCGGATATTTTGAGATAGACGGCGAATATATCGAAACTGACGACCAATATAATCAAGAGTACGGCGAATATAACCCTCATTAAAAAAGAAGCAGGCACCCAATAATAAGGGATAACCTGCTTCTATAGTTTCCAGATTGGAAGGAAACGAGTCTCCAGATAATTCAAGCCAAACCTTATTAAAATCCATTCCAATCATTGATTTGTCTAACTTTGGAAACATCCTCCTGCCTGGTTAAGTTCGATTAAACGATTAGTTTCATCTAATACAATTACACCATCATTGATGCTATTAAATATTGCGTCTTTCGCAATTGGCATAATGGTAAACATGCGTGATGAATGAATGGACCATAAATATAATAGTGAAGATATCCATAAAACCATAGGGACTGGATCGATTCCTGGGGGAGTGAATCCAAGTAAATAAATAAAAGCTGTCAGAATAGGAACAAGCTGACCGCACATTAATATAATTAATTGCGGACGGTAAACTTTAGCTGTTTCTTTCCAATGAAAAAATACTAGTAATAGGGCTAAAAACATACAGCCAAAAGTGTAAATGCCGTGAAATAGCATATTTTAATATAAATGTGGATGGTGGAAAGAAGGAAATGAAACTTGTTGTACTGAAAACCGTATATATTAAGGAATTGATAGGTGAGTTATAGGGGGGAAGCAAATGGTACCAATTGTTTTATCAATTGTTTTAATAGTAGCTCTTATATTTTCCATATCTGTTGTAATTCAAAAGAGAAAAAGGGCTGGTATCACTGGTTTCAAAAGTATGCTAACGGCCATATGTTTTTATCTCATTGCTGTCATAAATCTCTTAGCATATTGGTTCAACTTTATGGGGCTATTGAATTGGTCGATTATAGTGGTTTTGTTCATATTAGGTGCTTATTTTACAAAATATATACCGGTATCTGAAAAATGAACGGATTTGATTCTATATTATGAACGAGTTCCTAAGCTTGCAGCGGAAACTCGTTTTTTTAATAAGTGCTTTACTAGTCCTTAAGCTATGTTCTAAATTAAATATTATAAGTGAAAATGAGAAAGTATAGGATAATCATTTCCTTTTACACGGGTGAGAATTGGAGAACTGCTCCAGTTCTTCTCGTGTTTTTTTATTAATTAATTGCCAAGGATGGAAAGAGATGGAACACAGATTAAGTTTGACAAAAAAGAAAGTCAAATATAAAATTAAATTAATTGATTGATCAATCAAAAAAATGATTAATCAATCAATTTGGAGGTGGAGATTTTATGGAAGACAGACAATCTTTTATAGCAGAAGCAAGAAGGGAACAAATAATCAAAGCGGCAATAAAAGTGTTAGAGGAGATTGGGTACGTTAGCACAAGCCTTGCCAAAATAGCGAAAAAAGCAAATATCAGCACTGGTCTCATTTCTTATCATTTCTCTGGCAAAGAGGATTTGATGAACAATACACTAATGTATTTAGTTGAACAAGAGTGGCGGTATATTCATGAACGAGTGGAGCTAAAGAAGACATTTTCAGAGAAGCTGACAGCATTTATCGAAGCAAGCCTAGCCTATCAAGTAACGAATCGATCGAATAACATTGCTTTAATTGAAATTGTCTTTATTGCACGCACACCTGAACATATCCCTTATTATTTACTTGACGATGAAGAAGAGGATATGAAAAACAATTTATTAATAGATATTCTCCGCAAAGGGCAAGAAGCGAATGAATTTAGCGATTTTAACCTCCAAGCTGTCTCAACGATCATTCAAGGGGCAATATCAGAATCAATGCTAACCTTTCAAAATAAGGTAAGCATCGAAGATTATAATGAAGAACTAGTAAAGAGTATATTGAAACTGGTTAAATAATTTATATGTAATAATGATGAGAGGGATAATTTATATGAATGAGAACAAAACGGTGCTTGGTCTCACTAAGTTAGAAAAAACACTCGTTATATTCGTCCCTATGATTGTAGGTGGTGTTATAGGATGGTTTATGCCTGTCATTGCTGACTGGTTATTAAAACTGCCTGTAGTTCCTTTGGAAATAATTATCGAAATAATTGCCTCATTTAACAGCCTCTGGGCTTCGATTGTGACGACTATTATTGGGATTATTATTGGTGTCCTATTGACGTTTATTATTTTTAACGAAAGTCTGGAAGTGACAATTTCTAAGGATGATTTGAAATTAAAATTTGGTGAAAAGGTAGTGACGATTGCGAAAAAAGACATTTCTGCCGTATATCTAGAAAATAAGCAATTAATTATCCTCGGACAGCATAGTGTTGAATTATACAGAGAAGTTATAGATGCAAAGAAAGATATTGTTAGAGAAGCATTTCAGAACGATCAATATCCATGGAATGAGAAAGATCCTTTTGAGAGCGATTACCAGCGATGGGTGTTAGGACACCCTGATTTTCCTGAAAAAATTAGTGCATTCCTTTATGCCAGGGAACATGCCTTAAAAGAGAATAAGAAGAAAGAGGCTAAGCATCTGCGGGAAGATTTAGCTAAACTGGGAGCAGTGATTAAGGATGATAAAGGCGCTCAATATGTAAGGCTTGCAGAAGGGGCTAAACTTGGAAAATAGCTAAGTTTTGGGTGTTTGTCCAATATATCGAGGATGAGGGCGAATATATTTGGATGGACGGCGAATATATTCGTGGCAACGGCGAATATATCGCCATTGACGACCAATATTATTAAAGTTTGGCGAATATATTCGTTTTCACCTGCAGGGAGAGGATACTCTCCCTGATTTTTATTATATAAATTGGGTTAACAGCTGGTTTACCTTGTCGCGTTCTTCCCAAAAAGGACCATGACCGCTGAATTGGAAAGGAACAAGCTGTGAATTTCTTATTTTTTGGCGAAGCTCCTCGGCTTGTGCAAACGGAATTACTTTGTCGTGAATCCCGTGTATAATTAGAGTAGGTTTATCTATTTTTGGAAGATCCTCATCAAGCTTTTCATCTCTTAAAAGTTTAATAATAGCCGCGGTCGACCAGCCCGCAGCCTCTAATCCCATTTGGAAAAACCAGTCTGAAAATGCATTTGTTATATACTGGAAGAAAAAGGTGTCTGTAATTCCTTGCATCATCTGAGGACGGTCATTTAATGTTTCCTTTAATAGGCTATTGGCTGTTTCTTTAGTAAATCCAGCAGGAGCTGCAGCATCAATCAGGACAAGTTTGGAAACTCCGTGTCCGTTGTAGCGGGACATATAGCGAATGGCGATTGCTCCCCCAGTGGAGTGACCAACGAGAGCAAAATTGTCAAGCTGAAGGGCATGAACAATCATTCGGATATCATCAGCCAGTCTGTTGTATGTGTAGCCGCTTATCGGTTTATCTGATTTTCCAAAGCCTCTCCAATCTATGCCAATGCAGCGGTAACCCATTGCTGGAAGAATATTAAACTGATATTCAAATTGTTTATGGCTAAGCGGCCAGCCATGTATAAACACGATCGTCTTGCTGCCTCCTTGATTAATATCTTCCACAAATAAATTTACACCTTGTTCTACAGGAACTAAGTATCCCATCACATTTCCCCCGTCATTTCATTTTAAGGTTAAGATATTCATAGGGGTAAGCATAGGTGAGTACCTATCTTTGCTGCAATCTGGAGAAAAAATATATATTAGGCTATCTCGTTAGAATGATGTTACTTTTGGATTATTACAGTTATTTGGATGATATTGTTTACATATATTAAGAAATCATTAAATAGAGGGAATGGATTGCATGAAAGAGGATATACAAGGAAATGCAAATGCTTGCTACCAAAAAGCAGAGCAGAAAGCAAAGCATTATTTTATGAAACTGCAAGAGCAGGTTAAGCAAAAGACATATGTTCCAACCTTGACAAAGGATATCCAAGCCTGGAAGCATAACCATATTCATCATCATTCCTTGCTTTCCTTATTTTCCCGAACAAAGGGAAAGCCGAATGATCGAGGCTATAAAAGTTATATTCAATGGCTAGATTACACAGGTAAATTAGATAACTATCTAGATCGCAGCACTTCCTATATTTTTATGAGGGACTTGGGCAAATCGCTTCGCTCATCTAATACACAGACTAGAATAAAGAGTATTGTTGACAGATTAAAAAAACAGCTGACTAATTCCTCCAGTTCAACAGATGAGATTTTTAACATGACAGGGCTGTACAGATGGGCCCAGAAAGAAGGCATTGAATCGGCTGTAATCTGGGTGATTAACAAGCTGAAAACAGTTTCCTCCAATATTCCTAAAGATATGGATGCAACGCATGCCCAGCGAAAGATTATTAAAATTATCGCAGGGGTAGTGATGAACGAGATTGAAGAAATGGATGATCAAACTTCGCCTAACATGCGTGCACAGAAACTTGATCGCGCGATTAGAATCGGATATGCCTATGGACTAACCTATCCCTTCATTGACGATCTGCTTGATGCGAAGATACTATCTGAGAAAGAGGAGAAACAATATACAGATTGGATCCGTACTACTCTCATCACAGGAAGTGTGCCCAAATTAGGTGAATGGGAAGGGAAGAATAGAAAACTAATCCGATATATTTATAGAGAGCTTAAAGACGCTTTTGAGTATATGAAGAGTCATCAGCAAAAGGAGAAAAAATATCATTTTTTCGAGCAAGCCTTTGTCTTTTATCACTCTCAGGAAGTGGATCGTGGAAAGGACTTGTCTAATGAGCATTACACAAATGAAGAGCTTTATATTCCAGTCATTTTAAAGTCCTCTTCTTCACGATTGATTGTTCGTTCCTTAATTAATGCAGCTGAGGATGAGGATATTGATAATCGAACGTTCTATTATGGGATTTACAACCAGTTGGCAGATGATTTTGCGGATATGTTTGATGATATGGAGGATGGGGCGGTAACACCGTATACGTATTATATGAAACATCATGATAAGCGCCCAGATTTGATCAACCCCTTTGAACTATATTGGACGGTTATTGATAATTTGATACACCATGTTTATCACTCAGATCAAAAGTCCTGTGAGGTCATACTGGATCGGGCGATTAATGGCTTAAAGCGATTTAAAGAACGGATGGGAATAAAAAAGTACAATGAGATAATGGACTTACTTGCTTCAGGAAATCCAGAATTTAATAGGCTGATTCAAAAAATGGTTCGAAAAGCGGATGATGTAGATTTCTTTGATAAACTGCTACGGGATCATATGATAACCAATTTAAAAAATGATCGAATCGAGAAGGAAGATTTTTTGAATACGATTGAACAAGTTCGCACGCAAATTAACAGTGTCTTATTTATTTCAAAAAATGAGAAGAATCTTTTAATGGACGATCCAATTATTGATGCTGCCAATTATAGCCTAGAGGGGGATGGCAAACGGCTCCGGCCAATCATGACATGGGTCATGGGTGTGAATGAATATGGATTAAATCAAACAGCAATGGAGCCGCTTCTAAAATCTTTGGAATATATGCATACAGCATCTCTAATCTTTGATGATCTGCCCTCTCAGGATAATGCATCTATACGCAGGGGACGTCCAACCCTTCATGAAGTATATAACATTGCTATTGCAGAATTAACGGGACTTTTTTTAACCCAAAAAGCGACAAGGGAGCAAGCATCCCTTGAACATTTCGATCCCAAAGCAGTTCTGAACCTTATTCGTTATTCTTCCAGAATAACAGAGGATATGTGCAAGGGACAGGCGATGGATCTCGATTCTAAAGGAAAGCAGCTAACTTTGGAACAATTAAATACTATGTGCTTTTATAAAACCGGGCTCGGATTTGAAGCAGCTCTCATTATGCCAGCTATTCTCGCTCAAGCAGAGGAATTAGAGATAGATGCTTTGAAAAAATACGCCCATCATGCCGGGATTGCGTTCCAAATTAAGGATGATCTGCTGGATGTTGAAGGTGACCTGAAATTACTTGGAAAGCATACGGGAAAAGATATTGAAAACGGCAATTCAACATTTGTAACGATTCTAGGTTTTGAAGGAGCAGAGAAATCCATGTGGGAGCATTATTGCCTAGCAATGGAAGCGTTGCAGGATGTACCTCGCAAGATCGGTTTTTTAAAGCAATTATTGGATTATATTGTCCAACGGGATCGCTAAGTGCGAATCCTTTTAAATGATCATCTTAGTATTGCCGCTCAATTCATCTGCCAGATAATATCGTACAAAAGATTTTAGAACAAGTAGTTGGGGTGGAATAATTGACTCCGTTTAATGAACAATTATTAAAAATAGAAGTGATTAATGAAGCTGGAATTAAAGAGATAAAAGAACAGCTTAGCAATCAATATGGGGAGTTAAGCTCCAAAGAGAAAGCTAGTATACTGGCAAAAACGATTCATCGAATGATAGACCAGTCCTTGCCAAACTTTTCGAAGGAAACGAAAAAAAGTATTCGGATGGAGCTGATGAGTAAGAAGCTGTCTGCCAACTCGCTGTCTATCTCTGCAAATGACATCATTGAATCTAGCATAGGGCTGGCTACACGAGAGGAAATCGAAAAGGAACTGCCGCAATGGGTATATAAGAAAGTAGATGTAGACGTAAGAGAGACAGAGTTAAACATCATAGAGGATCTACTTAATAGTTATCAAAAAAATGAAATTACATATACGATTGAGCCGGTATGTCATCCTAGTATTTCCACTAATGAAAACAAGCTTGCTGACACAAATAAAAGAAGTTTCCTGCGAAAATATAGATCACTTTACCTTGGGGTATCAGCATTCGTCTGCATTGCATTTGTTGTGATAATTTTTGTGGAGCGTCCGGTCCAAGAACCTCTTGAATCCGCAAAAGGGCAAGCAGTGGAAAATAAAGCTGCATCTTCTAGTCAAAGATCACCAAATAATCTGCCTTCCTATTTGCAATATGAAAAAATTAATGAAAGGAAATTAAGAGAATGGCTGAATGGGAGGAATTCAATCCTAGCAGAAGAACCGTATTTTTCCTCTATTATTGAAGCTGCGAGTGAATTTAATATTCATCCGCTATTATTATTTTCTATCACTGGACAAGAGCAAGGATTTGTATCAAAAAATCATGTGAATGCCGAAAAAATCGCGAATAATCCTTTTAATGTATTTCATAGCTGGGAAGATTTTAATACGAACATTTCAGAATCAAGCCGAATCGCCGCACGAACAATTGTAAATGTGAGTAATGGCCGCCCAGAGGACGCTGATCCAATTCAGTGGATTAACCGAAAATATGCCGAGGATCCAAACTGGTGGAGGGGCGTTTCTTCTATTTTTAATCAGCTTGAGGATGTTGTTCGATAAGCGCAGAATCGGTAGTTAATAATCAATTCGTCTGAATAGGCATTTGTCTCAAACCTAATACATCCAATAAGCATAATTTGATGTATAAATAGAAAAGGAGGGGCTTTTATGCATGTAGGAAATGGGATGAATGATTTAAGAAGGCCATTTGGATTCCGTCCTGGATTTGGATTTGGCAGACCAGGATTCGGCAGACCGTTTGGATTTGGATTTGGCAGCCCTTTTTTAGGTGGATTTGTAGGAGGGCTTGCGACAGGTGCGTTGTTGAGTCCATTTGTTTATCCTAGACCTTATCCATTCTATCCACCATTTTATCCATATTATCCATTTTTTTAAAATGACTCAGAAGTTTTTTTGAGCAGGTAATTTATTGATTTGATATTTAGAGGAGGCTCTTATGCGTTTGCATAGAGCCTTTTGGCTTTTCTCTTAAAAATTAGCTATTAAATCATTTGATCTGCCATGTATAATTTGGATATGGAACATTTAGGAAAATATGAAAGGATAAGGTTAGATGGAAAATGAGGATTATATAAAAAGAATAGAAAAAGTTATTCAATTTATTGAAGAAAATAGCTTTCAGCCTATTAATCTTGATGATTTAGCCAGTATCTCTAATTTTTCAAAATATCATTTTTCACGAATATTTACTTCCATCGTTGGTCTTACTCCCATTGCATTTGTAAATCAAAAACGTCTTCAAAAAGCAGCATATTATCTGCTGGAAACGAATAAAACAGTTCTTGAAATTTCTAGTATATGTGGATTTGAATCAGTTTCAAACTTTAATGCTATTTTTAAAAGACATTTTAATAAAACACCAAGTGAGGCAAGGAAGGAATTTAAAGAAAATAGCAATATCTCATTACAAGTTAGCAAAATTCAGGAAGAGTCATCCAATCCTCTTAATTACTATAGAAGTAACAAAAACAATTTTCTATGGAGGATTTGGAAAATGAATATTTCTGTAAAGGAGTTGCCGGAATATGAAGTAGCCTATGTCAGACATATTGGCAGTTATTTAGATACACATCACGCTTGGCGTAAATTAGGCATATGGGCAGAAATAAATCATCTTCTCCCGGCAAATCAGTATTTCATTGGCATTTCTTTGGATGACCCGAATATGGTTGATGAATACGCATGCCGCTATGATGCCTGTGTAACGATTCCAGCTGAATTCAATAAAGAAGACCATCATGAGGTTCAATTTAAGAAATTGTCCGGTGGTCTTTATGCACTGTACACGTTCTACGACACAATAGATAAGTTTGCGATTACCTATCAAAACTTATTTGGACAGTGGCTGCCAAATAGTGAGTATGATGCAGATGACCGGCCATGTTTAGAATTTTGTATGAATAACCCAATGCATGATCCAGAAGGAAAATGCAAGGTAGATTTATATATTCCAATTAAACAGAGAGCGGTGAAGTAAGATTATGAATGTAGCAGCGATTTTTAGTGAGTTTCCTGTTTTAAAATCTGATCGGCTTCTTCTGAAAAGAATAGAGGATCAAGATTTTGATGGTGTATTTGCTATTTACAATAATGAACGTGTCTTTGAATATTGCGGGATTATACCTAAGCATAATAAGGATACAGTAAAGAAAATGATTGGACATTTTGAACGCGATTACATAAAAAGAACAAGAATTAAGTGGGGAATTTTTTTAAAAGATGAACTGGTTGGTATTATCGAAGCTTTTGATTTTAATCAAAAGGTAAATATGTGCACAATTGGCTACTATTTAGCGGAATCCTATTGGGGAAAGGGGATTGCTACGGAAGCTGTCCGAACCTTATTAGCATTTCTATTTATGGAAGGGAAAGTGAATAGAATACAGGCTGAAGTGATGCCGCAAAATGAGAGTTCAAAGAAGGTTCTGCTTAAAAATACTTTAACGTACGAAGGAACTTTACGGCAAGCATCATTATGGTCAGGGAAAGGAATCGTCGATTTAGAAATATACAGTATTTTACGGGAAGAATATATAAAATAAGTACGGCTGTAAATGGAATGAATCCAACCGCATATGCAGATACTACTTTGGAACGTTGATAAAAGGAGAGATGTATATGCAAAAAGCAAAACAGTATGTGGATCAAGGAATGTCATCTGTACAAGAAACGGTTCAAACATTGCAGCAAGCACTTAATCATGCAGAGAAGCAAGACAATAAAAGTAAAATTCAAGATGCAATCAATTCACTGAACTCTGCACAGCAGCAATTATCGGGATATCAGGATTAGAGTGTTAACGAAAAATTTGACGCCCCTATTCTTCATATGATGGATAGGGGCAGTTTTTTATTAAAGGGCTACTAATTTCAGAAATATTAAAAAATAACTTGAAATAAACTGGCTGGTCGGTTTATTATAATAATAATCAATTTAATGACAGTTTTTGTTAAATAGCATGGAGGGAATCATTTGCCGCCAATTGTTTCAGAAGAATATAAGCAGAAAAAGAAAAGAGAAATTTTAGACAGTGCTTTAGATTGTTTTGCAAAAAAAGGGTTTCAAGTGGCAACAATGGATGACATTGTTAAACGTTCTGGAATTAGTAAGGGAGCCATTTACAATTATTTTAAAAGTAAAGACGAAATTTACTTAGAATTGATGCGTGAGCAGACGGAAACGAGCAATGCAAGATTACGTGAGAAACTTAGCAATTTTAAAAGTGCTAAAGAAAAGCTAATTTATCTTTTTGGGATATATAAAGCAATGGATCCCTATGAAGAAGATAGAAGAAAAATTATTATCGTCCATTTGGAATTTACATTATATTCGTCAAGAAGTGAAGAAATTAATAAGATTCTCAAAGAGAGAGGACATAAATTCTTTATTCAATTAATAATCGAAATAATAGAAGAGGGTCAGAGATTAGGGGAGTTCCGGCAAGATGCTGAGCTTCAAGTGATCGCAAATATGTTTTGGACGGTAATGGACGGAGCCATGCTGCATACGATAATCAATAATGAATACCCTTATACTAACGTGCTGGAAAACTATCAAAATATGATTTTGCGATTTTTAGAATGCTGACCACTTACATATAGTTATAGAGCATATGCGACTGGTCGATTTATAGCTGTTTAAACTTATTAAATTTCAAGATTTTGGGGTGAAAGGTATTGGAAAGCAAGATTAGAAGACTTGAAAAAGAAGAATTTTCAAGCTTTGTTGAAATTGTTGTAAACGCCTATCCAGGAACTACGAGAAATACCGTTGAATTTAAGCAGCAATATATAGACAGTTTAGTAAACATACAAGAAAAAGTTGATACGGTTCAATTTTATGGATTATTTCGCAATGGGAAATTAATGGGTGGTATGAGAATTCATCATTTTACAATGAATGTATGTGGAAAACTAATCGAAGCTGGGGGAGTTGGGCTGGTTGCAGTAGATTTGCTTCATAAAAAGGAAAAAGCTGCGAAAGACCTGATCGAGTATTTCATTTCCTATTTCAAAGAAAAGGGAACCTCAATCGTGATGCTGTACCCGTTCAGACCTGATTTTTATAAGAATATGGGCTTTGGCTATGGGACAAAGATGAATCAATATCAAATTGCACCGGCTAGTTTTCCAAAGGCGGAAACAAAAGAAGGATTAATGTACTTAGACTCATCCCATAAAGAATTGATAAAGAAATGTGCAAATCGATATGCCTGTTTGACTCATGGCATGATTTTGAAGACGGATTACGACATGGAAATTATGTTCAAAAATCCTGATCACAAACTAGTTGGATTTATGGAAAATGGAGAACTGCAAGGCTATATTATCTTTACTTTTAAAAAAATAAACAATGAAAATTTTTTAATGAATAATTTAATCGTTAAAGAGTTCATTTATGAAACACCAAAGACACTTACTCAGTTAAGCTATTTTTTAAACACACAGGCTGACCAAGTAAACCGAATTATTCTGAACACGCAAGATGATGATATTGAATTTTTAATTAGTGAATCGAGAAATGGCAGCAATCATTTAATTCCCAGTGTCTATCATGAAACAAAGACATCAGGAATTGGTTTAATGTATAAAATAATTGATGTTCCGAAATTTCTATTACAGCTTCCTGCCGAACATTTCTCAGGAAAAACTTTCAAACTACGATTAATTGTAAAAGATACATTCCATTCTGATGAACCGCAAAAGTGGATGCTTTCTTATGAACAAGGAAAGCTAACAGTAGATGAATATGTCCTGAATCGTACAGATGTTGAACTAGAGATTGATATTTCTGATTTATCTTCTCTTGCTATGGGGGCAGTAAGTGCTGATAAATTGTATCAGTATGGGCGATTAAAAATAAATAAACCAGAATATAGGGATGTAATAAATCAATTGTTCCCGCATTTGCAAAAGCCAATTTGTATGACAGCCTTTTGATTTTATGAATATGGGACGGGGGATTGCGATGATCGAAATAAAGAGATTAAAAGATTGTACGATTGAGGAAGGCGTAGAGGCTTGGAATACAGGCTTTGAAGGGTATTACTTTGATGCAGCCACAACGGCAGATAAATTCCTAAGCAGATTAGTAAATGAGGGATTATCACCACATCTTTCCATTGTTGCGTTTATGGATAACAAACCAATTGGCATTGTAAAAAATGGAATACGTGAGTTTAAGGGACAGAAATTAGCTTGGAATGGAGGCACTGGCGTTGCCTTAGAACTAAGAAAAAAAGGGATAGGGAAGATGCTGATGGAAGAAACCTTATCCATTCTTAATGAAGAAAAAGTGGATTATGCTTCATTAGAGGCAATAAGTGATAATGTTAAAGCAATTTCATTATATGAAAAGATGGGTTATGAAATAATAGATAACCTAGAGTATTTAGGTCTAAATGGGATTCTAGCTAATAATCACTCTGATATTTCTATAGGAGATTACAAGGTAGAAAGAGCAGTTCCCATGCAAGCTGGAGCAATCTCTTTTTATAAAGGAATGAATCCTTGGCAGACACAGTGGCAAAGTGCAAAGGATGGAGAAGCGCTAATTGTAAAGGATGCTAATGATAATCCAATCGGGTATGCCTATTATCGGCGCACATTTAATTCTGAAGGAAAGCATATAAATACTGTTTTATTTCAATGTGAGGCAGAGCCTGAACATAAGGATCAGGAGCCTATCACTAGATACTTAATTAATGAAGTGTTCAGCAAGTTTACTGAGGATATCAATCGCGTTATTCCAAATATACCAATAGGAAAAAGCAAACTAACCCATTCTATCCTAAAGGAAATGGGTTTTACATCAATGACTGAACAAGTTTACATGATGAAAAAACTATAGGAAAAAGCCATAGAGATTTTGGGCATTGAACTGCACCCCAATTGTTTGACGGTGTCTAACAATTGGGGTGCAGTTCAATGCCCAAAATTCTCTATGGTTTTTTAAAAGTTGATTTTAAACTTTTCCCCATTATTTAGTTTCTTATCCTGCACATTAAATACATCGCTTGTCACAATCTCAATGGAATCAGCATTCGACTTTTCAATAATGAAACCAAAATTGCCCTTCTTCGTTCCGTTAGCAGCAATTTCTCCATTCAGTTCTTCTAAGTAAATATCATCTTCATATATTTTCTTTTCGCCAGAGCTTGTATTTAGTATGGCGATAGGTGCAAATTTTAACGGCTCATTAGATGTGTTTTTTATTTCTATAAAAAGTTTTATGAAATCAAATTCTTGGTCATGTGTATAGGAATGATAGAAATCTATCAAGCTATAATCTGGTTTAAAGTGAAGAATCTTTGCTTCTCTGACTGTTAATTCGATTGAACTGCCAATTTTGTAAGTATGGCTGTCAAGTTCTGCTGCCTTAACCGTCAGTTCCCCTCGATTATCACGGGAAAATTGCCCGATCTCTTGAAGCAGCCTGTCATCAGATACTTGCGGATTCAGAATGTAATCATCATAGTAGCTTGGAATCGTATGATTAGAGCCAGTTTTTGCTGCAGCAGATTTTTCATTGTTAAAGGAACAGCCGGTTAATGTGATCAATAATAGACATAGATAAATGACTTGTTTCATGGCAGAACCCCCATCTATTTTTACAAAGAGTTCCCGTTGGTATAATCATTCAACGGGAACTTTTTTTGACCTAGCTTATTTATCATTAATTTCTACTTTTGCTTGAAGCAGGTCAAAAATAATTTTTGCATGGTCCGTGTTGTCCAGCTGTCCTGCGAACTTATCACTTGCTGGTCCGAATGCATAAACAGGAACATCTTCACCTGTATGCCCGCCTGTAGTCCAGCCAGTATAGGAACGTTTATTAAAGATGTTCTCAATCGTATTATCGATTTCTGTGAAATCATTCTTTTTGGCAGCATCTTTAACTGATTGAATTTCTTCTGCCTTTAATTCTAAATCGATATACTTCGTTAATGTTTCCTCAACATTCGCACCCTTGGCAATCAGGTCAGCCATGAAGTCAGGTGTACGTTTTGCTGCTTTAATTGGCTCAGGGAACCAGTTATAGATTCCATCTGCTCCAATTGAAAATCCGCCTGTAGAATGATCAGCCGTTGCAACAACAAGTGTATTTTTGTCTTTTTTGGCAAATTCAATTGCAGCCTGGAATGCTTTTTCGAAGTCCTCCATTTCGCTCATTGCCCCAACGATATCATTGTCGTGACCCGCCCAATCAATTTGGCTGCCTTCAATCATAAGAAAGAAACCATCTTTATCTTGATTCAATCGGTCGATCGCTGATTTGGTCATTTCCTCTAATGATGGTACATCTTTATCACGGTCAATCATTTTTGGCATGCCTGCAGGAGCGAACAATCCAATTACTTGTTCGTCGTTTGACTTCAGTAAATCATCACGGTTCGTTACATAGCTAAAGCCATCTTTTTGAAATTCTTTTACTAGATCGCGATCTTTTCGAACAAAAAGATCGGTCCCTCCGCCTAATAGAACGTCAATTTTATGTTTCCCATTAATAAGCTCGTCATAATAATCATCAGCAATCGCATTCATATTTTTACGGCTGAGATCATGTGAACCGAATGAAGCAGGGGTAGCATGAGTGATTTCAGAAGTTGCAACAAGACCAGTGGCCTTTCCTTTTTCTTTCGCTGCTTCTAAAACTGTTTTTACCTCTGTTCCATCGTTATCCACAGCAATTCCGTTATTATATGTTTTAATTCCAGCTGCCATAGCCGTTGCAGCCGAAGCAGAATCGGTAATGTTTTGAGCCGGATCTTCTGGATAAGTCATTTGCTGACCGACTAAATAAGGATCGAAAGCCGTTTCTTCAGCAAATTTTGTTTTAGGATCATTTATTAAGGAGCGGTAAGCTGAAGTATAGGATACGCCCATACCATCTCCAATTAGAAAAATAACATTTTTTGCTTTTCCATTGCTTTGGTCATTTTCCTTTGCCTCAACTGTAGTAAATGATCCGGAAATATTAAAGCCAGCGAGTGCAACTGAAGATACAACTGCAAATGGTACTAGTTTTCTAGTGAATTTTTTAATAGACATCTTTTCCCCTCCCGAATTTGATTACGAGATTAGTATATATTGGGAATATTAAGGGGAAGTGAAGGAAAGGTTTTAGTATTGTAAAGATTTGTGGCGGGAGATAGGAATCTTATGAAACTACTAATCTAATAATCTTCACCTTTTTATACTTGTATCCATATTAAGACTAATATTTTTGGGTGATAACAGTAGAACGTTTATCTATTAAGTGTATGATGGCCAAGCGATGCTGAAAAAAAGATACGGTCGTTCATAGGGGGATGAAGGCCCAAACAAGTTTAGAAAAAGAGAAACGATCGTTCATCGGGGGGATGAAGGCCCCAACAAGCTCGAAAAAAAAGGAAATGGTCTTTCATCGGGGGGATGAAAGCCCCAACAAGCTTAGAAAAAAAGGAACCGGTCGTTCATCGATGTTATGAAGGTCCCAACAAGCTCAGAAAAAAGGAACCGGTCGTTCATCGCGTGAATGAAAGCCCCAACAAGTTCAGAAAAAAGGAACCGGTCGTTCATCGAGGTTATGAAGGCCTAAACAAGTTCAGAAAAAAGGAACCGGTCGTTCATCGAGGTTATGAAGGCCCCAACAAGCTCAGAAAAAAAGGAACCGGTCGTTCATCGCGTGAATGAAGGCCCCAACAAGCTAAGAAAAAAGGAACCGGTCGTTCATCG
>NZ_LT904903.1:676740-722115 GCF_900199725.1 Cytobacillus massiliigabonensis
GCCCCAACAAGCTCAGAAAAAAAGGAACCGGTCGTTCATCGCGTGAATGAAGGCCCCAACAAGCTCAGAAAAAAGGAACCGGTCGTTCATCGCGTGAATGAAAGCCCCAACAAGCTCAGAAAAAAAGGAACCGGTCGTTCATCGAGGTTATGAAGGTCCCAACAAGCTAAGAAAAAAGGAACCGGTCGTTCATCGGTGCTATAAAGGACAAATCCTATATAGATAATGTAGAGACTGTCCTTTATTCTAGAAAAACAATAGAACAAACTTCGATTCATATATAGCAGCCTAGTTTGTGTTAGCAAATCACCGAATAAAAACCCTAGTCCCAATCGGAATGGTACGTGCCAGTTCTTCTACATCTGAATTGTGCATTCGTATACATCCTTTTGAAACGGCTTTTCCGATGGAAGAGGGATTATTTGTGCCGTGGATTCCGTAGTGCTTTTTGGAGAGAGACATCCACATTGTCCCAAAAGGCCCACCAGGGTTTGGAGCCTTATTTATGACAACAAAGTCGCCTATCGGGGTTTGAGTAAGAATTTTACCGACTGCAATAGGGTATGTTTTTACCGGAGTTTGATTCCGCATTAATGTCAATGTTTTATTTTTGACGGAGACATGAATAGAATATGGGATTTGATTAGGGTCAGGCAGTCCTGGAATAATTATGGATTGCCCCACATGGATAAAATTTGGATTTACTATTTGATTTGCTTGTATAAGGGATTGAAAGGGAACCCGATAATCTTCGGATATGGACCAAAGTGTTTCATTAGGTTTTACAATGTGGTGATACATAATAAAAACCTCCAAAATAGTCTTATAAGTACCATATGAGTACTTCTTCAATTTTGGAACAAAGCATTTTAATCTTTGGACCTGAAAACGGGACAAGGGACCTATCCCTCTGTCCTGTTTGATTGTGATAAAAATCCTGCTCTTTTGTCGTATTTGTGATAAAATATAGTAATATAGTAATAAATATTTAATAATAAGGGGCAAATCTATTGAAAAATAGAGACGCAAAACTACAGGGGCTAAAGTATGATAGGTATGCTATGCCAGCCAGTTGCCGAAAACGATTGTTTTCATTTTTTTAGACCCTTCTATTTAGAAGGGTTATTTTTGTGTGAATTAGGAGTGATTGCACGAATTTATTACATAAGAAAATAGTTTAATATAATGATTTTGAACAACTAGAATATTTATCAAGGAGAGAAACAAAAGAATGAGAATAACTGTAAGAAGAAAATTAATTCTCGGATTTTTATCCATAATTTTGCTATTAGTGATCATTTCAACTAGCTCATATTTACAGTACGATACTATTAATGAAAATTATACGGAAGCGATTGATGATGGTCTAAACAAAATTAATCTTGTTTCTAAAATGCAGGAAGCTGTATTATCAGAGCAAATTGCTTTGCGAGGTTTCATTATTAATCCAGATGAAGCAAATATAAAGCGATTTAATCGATCACATGATGATTTTGTGAAAAGCGCAAAAGAGATGTTAAATGAGAATCTTGATTCAGAAGCAAAAAAAATAATCCAAGATTTAATTGAAGTGGAAGTCCAATACCAGGAAGTTGCTTTAGAAGCAATTGAGTATAAAAAGAAAGATCAATTAGATGATATTACAAGATTAATGAAAATAAAAGGGAATGCTATATCTGGAAGAGTTGCTGAAAATGTAGAAAAGGCCATTTCTAGTCAAGAAGAATCTTTTAAAGAAACGAGTAAAGCGCAATCGAATAAAATAAGCCGTATGAAAACTTTATTACTTGTCATTTCTGTGGGAGCATATCTTATTGGTATAGGTGTCGCAATCTATTTAAGCAAAATCATTTCCAAGCCTGTTCAGCAAATTTCAAAATCAGCGGAACAAATTGCCAAAGGAAATTTGCGGGTGGATGATGTAAAGATAAAGAATAGAGATGAAATTGGTGAATTAGCAGATTCGTTTAATCAAATGACCCAAAATTTGAGGGAGTTAATCATTCAGGTGGAGCACACATCCGGACAGGTTGCATCTTCTGCAGAGGAATTGACAGCTAGTGCACAGCAAACAAATTCTGCTACGGAACAGATTGTAACTGCTATTCAGGAAGTCGCTAGCGGCTCTGAAATACAAGGAAAGAATACGGGAGATAGTGCAAAAGCAGTTAATGAAATGGCAATGGGCATTCAACGAGTAGCGGAAAAAACGTCAACAGTGGCAGAATCGGCATCCGAAACGACACAACAGGCAGTAATCGGGAATGAATCCATTCTAAAGGTAATTGAGCAAATGAGGTCAATAAACCATTCAACGGATGAAACGAATAAAGTAATTAAAGAATTAAATAGTAAATCAGCAGAGATTGGTCAGATTATTGATATGATCACGGCGATAGCGGAGGAAACGAATTTATTAGCCTTAAACGCTGCAATTGAATCGGCTCGTGCTGGTGAGCATGGGAAAGGATTTGCAGTTGTTGCAGATGAAGTGAAAAAACTGGCTGACCAATCGCGCACCTCAGCTAGCCAAATTGCTACTCTTGTACATGTCATTCAAAATGATACGCTGCGAGTTGTGGATA
The DNA here is from genome assembly GCF_900199725.1 of Cytobacillus massiliigabonensis. GTDB lineage: Bacteria > Bacillota > Bacilli > Bacillales > Cytobacillaceae > Cytobacillus > Cytobacillus massiliigabonensis. The sequence continues at coordinate 679,326 of NZ_LT904903.1, forward strand.
TGATGGATAAAAGTACAAATGAGGTCAATGAAGGGATGGATTTAGTTCAGGATACAGGCAAAACATTTGACTTCATTATGAAATCGATTGAGCATGTAAGTGCTGAAGTTCAAGAGCTATCTGCGATTTCTGAAGAAATGTCAGCAGGTGTGGAACAGGTTAATTCTTCTATAGATGAGGTATCAAGAATCGCAAAAGTCTCTGTAGAACGTACAGGAGAGATTGCGTCAGCCTCAGAAGAACAGCTTGCATCCATGGAGGAAGTAGCCTCTTCTTCATCCGTTTTAGCAAAAATGGCTGAGGATTTAAAAGGGCTGATCAAAAAATTCACGATCTAATCCAGCAATTAAAACCAAAACACAATCCCTTCTAAGATTCAAAAGGGATTGTGTTTTTTTAAATATGGCTTAATTGCCTCTGGATAATCCCTTTAGCAGTTGCCGCTTTCACCCATTCTGGATATTCCTTCATAAGTAAATCATAGAGCTCGTTATCAGATATATACTGAGGGTCCTCAACACTAAAGAAATCAGCATTATCAAGATATCGCCCAGATAAGTTATCTAGCTCCTCTAGGAATGTAAAGTCTGATTGGAAAGCTCGGAAGAAGCCGCGGCTTTTAAGTCCTTTATTAGATTTTCCAATGGCCATAAATTGCCAAAAGATTGGCTCATAGGAAGAGTTTTGGATATGGTTGATTGTTTCCTTCTCATCAAAGGTTGCTCCATCTGTTACGAACATGACATAGACAGGCATTTCCTTTGAGATCGGCTGATTACGCTTGCTGGCTGAACCAAAATAATGCTGACGGATCATTTTCATTACTTTTCCATAGTAAGTGCTTCCTTCTAAAGGATAACGTCTAATCAGCTGATGGACGAATCCGTTAAAATTATCAATGGTTAATTCTCCAGCCTCATGCCCATTTGCGCCGAATAAGAAAATATCAATCGATCCATCATCATCAAAGCGGGTACCCAACGCTAAGATCCGTTCCGCAAATTCTTGAATCTTCCCAGATCGATAAAGTCCAGACATCGAACCGGATATATCTAAGCATAAAGCAACCTTTGCATGATGATTTTGCAGCCCAACCTTTTCTAAAGAAACCTTAGCCTTTTTGGAAAGATCGAGGATTTTAGGTGCTTGTACTTCCATTTTCTTTTCAAGTAATATTTTTTTGCTAGTGACCGGTGCAGAAGGAGCAGTCGGCAAAGGTGCTTCATGAGAGGCAGGCTGTGATTGTTCTTCAGCAACCTCACCGCCAAAATCCTTCAATAACGCTGCCAGCCCTCCATCAAACCCCCGGCCAACAGAAGAAACTCTCCATATATCTTTAAAATAAATTTCTGTCATAATGATTGCTTTCTCATTTTTAAAATCACTGCCATTAAAAGAATAGGTAAGTATAGGTTCACTGTTCGCTTTAATAATGAATGATCCAGATGAAACCATCCCCATTGTCCCATTTCCATCAATGGTCGCTGTGAATACAAGATGCTGAATAGAGGTTGGCAGTTTAGATAAATCAAGGAGGAATGTTCCTGCGCCATTGTGATGAGCCTGGAGCTGAATTGCGTTAGAGGGCGATTGTAATTGGTTATAGAAAATCATATAACGATCATCGCAAAGTTTTTTTTCCTCATTTAATCCGAAACAAGTAATATCAATTTCAAAGCTGGATGTGACATTAATTTCTACTTGTAATTGCGTAAACGACGTTAGATCTGAGAGTTTAATTTTTTCTCCGCGCACTAAAGTTTTCATAGCTCCTCCTTTTTTGGTAAAAGATATAATTACATTTACGGATAAATGATATTAAAGTTTCCTAATTTTAGAAAGAACACAAAATGGAGAGTGAATATAAATATTTTTTGAATATTTTAGCAATCGATTTTTGTCGAATACGTATGATATAATTACTCTGAAAAATAAAACAGTTGGGAGTAATCGCTATGTTGAAAGATTTGTTTATCGGCCTATCACAAAACCAATTTCTAAATAGTGCTGCGAAGAAGTACGGGCTAAAATTGGGGGCGCAAAGTGTCGTAGCGGGAACAAATATAGAGGAAACCATCAAGAGCATTAAAGAATTAAATGCACACGGAATCTCTTGTACGGTGGATAATTTAGGAGAATTTGTCTTTAAAAAAGAAGAGGCAACTGAAGCAAAGGAGCAAATTCTTAATGTGATCGAAGCGATTCATGAGAATGAAGTAGATGCTCATATTTCTTTAAAGCCTACTCAACTAGGATTGGATATTGATTATCATTTTTGTTTGAATAATTTAAGAGAAATCGTAGATAAAGCTAGCCGCTACGATATTTTTGTTAACTTTGATATGGAAGACCATGGCCATTTAGATCCGTCATTTGATATTCTTGATGAGCTATCAAAGGAATATGATAATGTTGGAACAGTAATTCAAGCTTATTTCTTCCGTGCAGAAGAGGATATTCAAAAATATAAAAATTATCGTCTGCGCATTGTAAAAGGTGCATATAAAGAACCGGAAGAATTGGCTTATCAAGATAAAAAGGCAATTGATTCAAACTTTATTAAACTAATTGAATGGCATTTATTAAATGGAAAATTCACTTCTATTGCTACTCATGATCATAATATCATCAACCATGTGAAGGATTTTGTGAAGAAGAATGATATTCCAAATGATAAGTTTGAGTTCCAAATGCTTTACGGTTTCAGAAAAGAGCTTCAGCTTCAATTAGCAAGCGAAGGGTATAACTTCTGTACGTATGTACCTTTTGGAAAAGACTGGTACGGCTATTTCATGAGACGTCTTGCTGAAAGACCGCAAAATTTAAATCTTGTTGCAAAACAAGTTTTTAATAAGAAGACAAATACAGTACTTGGCGTTGCTGCGGGAGCTTTCCTATTAGGCAGATTAACTAAAAAGAACAAACAGAAATAATTGTATAGATCATTCAAAAAACCTCCTTATTAATTAAGGAGGTTTTTTGAATGAACTTATGATTCATTCTTAGCTTGTGTCCACTCTACAATTGTTAAAAACACATCTTCAAGCTTTTTTCCAGACTGCGTCAATTCGTATTCAACTTTCTTCTTTGGGGTAGTTAGAATCCTCTTTACAATCAATCCTTCCTTTTCTAAATCACGCAATCGTTCGGTTAATAACCTGTCAGAAATGCCAGGAATGTTTTCGAGGATTTCGTGATAGCGTTTAGGTCCTTTGAACAAACTATAAATAATTATTCCCATCCAACGCTTTCCAAGAAATTCTATGGTGCTATGGAAGTCATTGCATATATTCTGGCAATCCTTTTGTTTATTATTTCCAAATGTTGATTCAGTCATATTAAAACCCCATTTTAATTTCTTCATTCTCTCTATTCTACCATAAATACATTTATGCTTGACCTATTAACTTACTAATAGTAAGCTATATTTAAACTTACTATTAGTAAGTTATATACAACTAGGAGGAATACGAATGTCGGCTAAAAATGATCAAAGCGTATCAGCTGTTATCAGAGAACGTCACTCTATTAGAAAATATGATCCAAATTATAAAATTGCAAGAGAAGAAATTGTAGACATTTTAAATAGTGCTATCTTAGCGCCTTCTTCTAGTAATCTCCAGCCATGGCGATTTATCATCATTGATAACGAAGAGGTAAAAAAGGAACTGCGTTTGATTGCTAATAACCAAGAACCAATTGAGTCATCTTCTGCTGTTATAGCAGTGTTAGGTGATAAGGAAATGCATAAGAATATTGAAAAGGTTTATCGAAGCGGCTATGATGCAGGCTTTATGGATGAGGAAAATATGAACCGATTAATGAACAATGCAAATAGTCTGTACCCAAATCTATCAGAAGAAGCTAGAAAAAATATCGCATCTTTTGATGCTGGATTAGTTTCCATGCAGCTTATGCTCATTGCAAAAGAAAAGGGGTATGACACTGTACCGATGGGTGGCTTTGATAAGGTGAAATTTAATGAAAGGTTTAATGTGTCTGAACGTTTCACGCCCATGGTGTTAATAGCTTTAGGTAAAGCAGAAGCATCGCCATTCAAAACAACGCGCATTCCGTTAAAGGATATTGCAGAATTTATTTAGTTAAGTGTGGAAGAAAAGAGATGAACTTCTTATTGAAGCTTATCTCTTTTTTTCATTTTTGTAGCATTTTCCTAAGGTATAAAAGTGAATATTCGATGCACATTAATGTAATAGCTGGAAATGTATGGGGATGATGAAAGGGATGGTGCCAGGTGAAAAATATTTGGGGGATTTATTCAAACGACCTGAGGAAGACAACTACAAATTGGGTTGCTTCTATATTAGTCGGCGGTCTCATTCTGCTGCCATCCTTATATGCCTGGTTTAATATTCAGGCATCGATTGACCCTTATGGAAATACAAAAAATATCCTTGTTGGTGTAGTTAATGAAGATAGAGGGGCAGAAATCAACGGAGTCCAAATGAATGCAGGAGAGGAGATTGTAAAGGAATTAAAGAACAACAAAGATTTAGGCTGGCAGTTTGTTGATAAAAATAATGGGATGGAAAAGGTTTTGTCAGGGGAGTATTTTGCTACTATTATTATTCCTCGTGAATTTTCTAAGAATCTGGCAACGATTGTTAATGACAAACAGCAGCAGGCAAAAATTGAGTATTATGAGAACGATAAAAAGAATGCCATAGCCCCCAAAATTACTTCAAAAGGAGCGAGTGCCATTGCTGAGCAGGTAAGCAATAAGTTTGTTGCAACGGTTAATGGTGTGATTTTTGATTTATTTAATCAGATTGGAATAGAGTTGGAGAATAGACTTCCTGCTATTAAGCAATTTGAGGAATTTATCTTTAAGCTCCAGAAGAAACTTCCAGAAGTAAAGGCTTTGCTCAATCAATCTATGTCCTATGCAGAGGGTGCAGACGATATCCTTGGAAAGGTTCAGCAAGCTGTTCCAAAGGTAGAAGCAATAGCAAATGAAGGAATGGGCATTATTAATAAAGCAAATCAGGTTATTAGTAATGCGGAAGCAGATATAGATACTTTCAAACCAAACATTCAAAAGGACATACAAACACTAAAAACGGTGACTGATTCTGCAAAAACAAAAATCAATCAGCTTCAGGCAATGGAAATGGATCCACAAAAATTACAAATGATAGTGGAAGAAATTGATCCGCTCCTGAAAAAAGGGGAAGAGGTTACTAGGAATGTTCAAAGGAAATTAAATGAAGCCTTAAATATTGCACAGAATAACGATGCAAATGAAAAAGTAAAGAATGATCTTCAACAGCATTTAAACCATCTCAGTCAGATTCTTACAAATTTTGAAAATGTGGAAGGTGCTTTTGAGGAATTACAAACTTTAATAGCAAATGGCAAGGTACCTTCTCAAGATCAATTAAACCGTTTCAAATTTGCTATCAGCAATGTGCAGCAATTGGTGAATCAGATTTCTGAAGCGGACAAACAAAAAATTGAGTCCTTTATTAACGAGGAAGTCCTAAAGACAAAACAGACTTTACAAAACGCGAAAGGCATATTAGAAGAATTGTCTGTGACTCTTCCTTCTATATCTAATGCATTAAATAATGCTGCAGGTACTCTTCATAAAGGGGAGGAGGTTTTACAAAATGCGAATAAGCAATATCCAATGATTGCTAACAAAGTTGATGAGGTAGCGGACACGATAGAAAGGCTGCAGAAGGAAACAAATCTTAATGAGATTATAGACATCCTGCGAAATAATCCGAATTCTGAAAGCAGCTTCCTGGCTAATCCGGTGAAAATTGAGAATAACCTCTTATTTTCATTGCCAAACTATGGGTCTGGCATGAATCCTTTTTATACTGTTTTAGCTATTTGGGTTGGGTGTTTACTATTAATTTCACTATTGTCTGTTGATCCAGCACATTATGAGGAATATACAAGTCATGAAATCTATTTTGGGCGACTATTAACCTTTTGGACCTTTAGCTTTTTGCAGACATTGATCGTGACATTAGGAGATATTTTTATATTGAAGGATATATATATCCATAGTCCTGGCTGGTTCCTCTTATTTGGACTGCTTTCTAGCTTTGTCTTTATTCTGATTGTCTTTACACTCGTTTCGATATTCGGGAATGTTGGCAAAGCAATGGCGATTGTTCTTCTTGTTTTACAGATAGCAGGAGCAGGCGGAACATATCCTGTGCAATTAATTCCAAGATTTTTTCAAATGATTAACCCATTTTTGCCATTTACTTATTCCATTGATCTAATGCGAGAAGCGGTTGGAGGGATTGTTTGGGAAAATGTCAGAACGGATATCATATTTCTCCTTATCTTCGCTGCTATTGCTATCCTATTAGGTGTATTTTTGAAAGAGCCTATTAACAGGATTACTTATAAACTAAGGAAGAAGTCGAATGAAAGTGGAATATTTCATTAATAAATAAATTAGGAGCCCGTTTCTGCTTTGTACAAGCAGGCAACTGGCTCCTAATTATTTATTATGTTATTCTTCTATTTGCGCAAAAAAATCAGAAACAAGCTGTTCAAGTTTTTGAAGCTCCATTTTTTCGAGAACTAACTGATTGGTTTTCAAAGATAATATCGCACTATCCACTAAAAACTTCCGAGGACTTTTTGATTGGAGCAGCTCCTCTTGAATAAAATCCAATAACTCTATATGCTGCGAGTGTTCTTCATTATGTGTGAGAGTCTTTTTTAAAGCTAATGCCGTATGATATAGCTTTTGCTGGAACGATTGGTCCAGTTTCTTGCAAACAGGAACCCAGCTATCGATCAGCTCCGGCTGAACTAACTGATCCCCAGCATCTGCAACCTCATCAACCATCTTAACAATCCGCTCTACGCTATACCGGACTACTTTATGAATACTTGCATGTGATTGGTTTGCCAAGGCATCATACTTAAGGTTGTGCTGAAGAATCCCTATAAACATAATTGAGCAGTCTAATAAATAGGGTCTTTTTTCTTCCCCAAAGAGATCAATGAACCGATGGAATAACCAATGAAGCATTCGCAAATGGCCGCGTTTTATAAATTGCTTAAGATCTTCATCATTGGAAACAAAGACCTCCTCAAAAAGGGAGATTAATTTGCTTGTTCGATTCGTTTTTAGCTGTAATTCAATTTGCTTAATAAAGATATCAATATTGGAAGGATCTTTGCCAATTAATAATTCATTCCGCTCTTTTTCTAAATCTTTATAGATTGTCTTGAAAAGGGCGATTAATAATTCGTTTTTAGACGAAAAATAATTATAAAATGTACCTTTAGAAATACCGCTATATTCTAATATGTCTTGAATGGAAGTTGCTTGAAAGCCTTTGTCGATAAATAATTGGTGAGCCATTTTTATCACATGTTTTTTCCTAGCGTTCATATAATCACCTTTAAAAATTGTTGAACTACCTGTATAAAACTAATAGTATATTATTTCTATAGTTAATACAAACACATAAATATCGCGGTATTTTTTAATTGCATAATTTGAACTCATGGTTTATGATATAGCTTATGTGAAATAGCAGTACAAAATAATGAACTAAATGTATATAGGGGGAAACAACATGGACCATTCCATAAAAAAGACTGATCGTCCACCGTATGGGATAATAGCTGTCCTGATGATTGGTGCTTTTATTGCTTTTTTGAACAATACGTTATTAAATGTCGCGTTGCCTTCAATTATGGCTGATTTAGAGGTTGATGCTTCAACAGTACAATGGCTGACGACCGGCTTTATGCTTGTAAATGGAATTTTAATTCCGGCTACAGCTTTTTTAATTGAAAAATATTCAGTACGTCGTTTATTCCTAGTTGCTATGTGTTTATTTACAATAGGTACACTAGTGGCTGGAATCGCACATTCATTTCCAATATTATTAACAGGCCGAATGCTTCAGGCATCAGGTTCGGCAATTATGATGCCTCTCTTAATGAATGTTATGCTTGTGAGCTTCCCGGTTGAAAAAAGGGGAGCAGCCATGGGTGTGTTCGGGTTAATCTTAATGGCTGCACCGGCAATCGGACCAACATTATCCGGGTGGATTATTGAACATTATGATTGGAGAATGCTTTTCCACTTTGTTACGCCAATTGCTATTGTTGTTATTTTAATTGGCTTTTTCTTGCTTAAAGATAAAAAGGAAAAAGTGGATATCCGTCTTGATATCTTTTCGCTGCTCTTATCAAGTATTGGTTTTGGCGGTATTCTATACGGATTCAGTTCTGCTGGAAACAAGGGATGGGATAGTCCTCATGTCTATGGAACAATTGCTGTAGGTGTGATTTCTCTTGTATGGTTCATTTTACGTCAGTTGAAAATGGATCGTCCAATGCTTAACTTCAAGGTTTATAAATATCCAATGTTTGCCTTATCATCATCGATTACGATGATTGTGAATATGGCTATGTTTGCAGGGATGCTATTAATTCCAATTTATGTGCAAACGATTCGTGGAATTTCCCCGATGGACGCAGGTCTAATGATGCTTCCAGGAGCACTTGTTATGGCTTTCATGTCACCAATTACAGGGAAACTATTTGATAAATTCGGCGGACGTATTCTTGCTGTTACTGGATTGATCATTATGACAGTAACAACCTACTTCTTTAGCCAATTAACAGATGAAACGACGTATACTTATTTAGTTATCTTAAACTCTGTGCGGATGTTTGGAATGTCAATGGTTATGATGCCAGTTTCTACTAATGGATTAAATCAATTGCCTACTAGATTCTATCCACATGGAACAGCGATGAACAATACATTAAACCAAGTAGCAGGAGCAATTGGTACTGCATTGTTAGTGACAGTAATGTCAACGCGCACAGAAACGCATGCAACTGAAATTGCTGAAGATGCGATGAAAAATCTAACTGCACAGCCTACAGAAGCTGTTCTAGCAGAAATGAAACAGCAAATAGCGATGAAAGCGATGCTGGAAGGGATTAATGACGCATTTTTAGTTGCAACAGGTATTGCAGCTGTTGCCATTGTTCTTGCTTTGTTTATTAAGCGGGCAAAACAGGCGGAAGACCCGATGGTGAAAAAGGCAGAAGAAAAAGTTACTACAAAATTAGCTGAGAATTAATATAAGAAAAGAAGGGACATTCGATGTTGAATGTCCCTTCTTTTCTTATTCCTTATTCCTTATTAAACCATAACGGATCTGTATCATCCACATCTCCATTGTAATTAATCAGGATTTCTTCTCCAGCCTTTATGTCTGTATAGGCATAGAAGTCAAACGTATGATTATCAAAGTTTATATCATATGTGGCGTTCGGCTGATAGGAATGATTAAATAGCATTCCATATCCAAGTAGTATGGCGCTATGATTTTTTCCATACTCGAATGCGTAATCAGCAAGTATCGTTTTCTCGATAAATTCATGTTCTTTATTTGGATACGCAATAACAGGTGCTTCATGGATAAGCTCACCCTTTGTTATATCACGCGTTGCAAATACACCTCTATTGAATTCCCCATCACTGAGTTCAGATGTTTTGATTTCAATCATATTTATGCCACCTGCTTTTCTTTACTTTAAAGTCTCTTAAGCATGCCAGTTGATAACGAGGAAAGCAACTCTTTTTTTAAAAAAACGTTTATCATTAATGAAAAAGGATGGCCCTGGGCTTATAATAGAAACAATAATCAAACAATTGGTTAGATGTTTAGCCCATCAAGAGCGGTGTCAGACACCTAAAATGGAAGGTGAGTGTTTTGGAGAAAAAGTTTGAAACGATGTTATTACATAGTGGCAAAGGCAAAAAGGAAAAAAAGCCGATTAAAAGCAAGATTACACCGATTTATCAAACATCTGCATTTACTTTTGATAATTTAGATGAATTAGAAGGGTATTATCAAGGAGAAGGGAATTACTTATACTCTCGTACAGGTAATCCAAATCCAGATGAACTAGGTCAGGCGGTTGCTGCGATTGAAGGTGCACCAGCAGGTGTTGCAACTTCATCAGGCTTATCTGCTATTTTAGCAGGGGTGCTTGCTTTAGTGAAAAGCGGCGATCATATTATAGCAGCTGATGATTTATATGGCGGCAGCTTTCATCTGCTTAAAGAGGAGCTAAATCAGCTTGGCATTGAAACAACTTTTGTTGCTTTTTCTAATCTTTCCAAGGTTGAAGAGTCGATAAAGCAAAATACAAAGCTTCTTTATACAGAGTCAATTACAAATCCCCTGCTAAGAGTGGAGAATTTAGAAGCAGTGATTGTTCTTGCCAAAAAACACAATCTTCACACCCTTGTTGATAATACTTTTGCTACACCGTTTCATTGTAAGCCTTATCTATTAGGTGTTGATTTAGTTATTCATAGTGCAACGAAGTATATTGGCGGTCATAGCGATGTGACAGCAGGTGTGGTTGTTGGAAGGGAAGACTTAGTTGGAATAGCGCGGGCAAAGGTAGTGAATCTCGGGGCAAATGTAAGCCCGTTTGAAGCGTGGCTAACATGCCGGGGATTAAAAACACTTGCACTGCGCATGAAAGCCCAGTCATTCAATGCTAGGAAGCTGGCTGAGGCATTTTTAGAGAACCCGAATATTGCTAAGGTATATTATCCATTTCATGAAATAGAATCAGGCTATGGTGCAATGGTATCGATTGAACTATCAAAGAATGTGGACATCCACAAATTTTTCAAATCACTTTCCTGGATTAAAATTGTTCCTACATTAGCTGGGGTTGAAACGACGGTTTCTCATCCGCTTACAACCTCTCATCGTGCGTTGCCGCCGGAGGCAAGCGAAGCTTTAGGGATCACAAAAGAAGTTGTTCGAATCTCAGTGGGGATTGAGCATGTGGATGATATTATTCATACTTTTGATGAGGCGATTCATCGTTCTATTTTGAAATAAAAAATTGATATGAAAAAGTCTCGATAAATCTGCTTTATCGAGACTTTTCAGTATGTTTAAAAATTAGAAATCGTCGTTCTTAATTCCTCAGTTGAAACAGCCATTTTTGAAACAGCCTCATTAATTTCACTAAGAAGATTAGACAATAACTGAATATCCATTTCTGTATTCTGGCTCATTTCTTTATTATCGACACTATTTTGCAGAACATCATTAAATACAGTGGTTGTGTTTGTTAGTTCTGTATTTCCGGTATCCACAACATGATTAATTGTATTCATTTGCAATATTACATTAGAAATTTGCGAAATTGTTTCCTTAACAAGCGATGTGATACTAGAAGAAGAATGTTTTGTTTGCTCAGCTAGCTTTCGTACTTCATCAGCTACGACTGCAAAGCCTTTGCCATGTTCACCTGCACGAGCTGCTTCAATTGCTGCATTTAGTGCAAGTAAATTTGTTTGATCAGCAATTCCAGTAATTACATTAACAATCTCACCGATTTGATTAGAATTTCTTTCAAGTTCTTCGATCGTTTTGGTAATATGCTGAACATTTTCTTTCAGTTCATGCATGTTTGTAATAACCTTGTCTAACTGATCCTTGCCATTTTCAGACTTGTTCTCCATGGACACAGATGTTTGAAGGCTTTTTTTTGCTGTTTCAGAAATAAGTACAGTTTGCTGGAGGATTTGATTAACTGATGCATCAGTCTCCTCAGTCATTGCCGCTAAATTCTCAACAAAATCACCGACATATTCTTTTATAGACTTTTTCGCTTCAAGTTCTTTTCCGGTTAGCAATTGCTGTTGTGTCATTTGCATGGAAGAGATAACGAGCTGATTTTCTAAGTTAAATATCTTTGATACGGCAAAAAATATTTGGAATGTATCATGTTCTTCTAGGGTAAGTTCTCTAAATACACATTCAAGAATTCTTGTCAGTAATAATTTATAGACAGACATAAACCAGTGGATTTGTACGCCAAGCTGCACATATAATTGACCAACCTGTAACCTGCGCTGGCAATACTCCTGATTGACTACACCTTCAAAAAGGCTAAGGACATATTGTTGGCTCATTTCCGTAGTAATCCCAATAAGAGAAGTGTCAGTAATTTTTCTAACCCCTTCATGCGGATGGGAGAGCGCCTCTTGATAAATATCTTTAATATACTTTGCAACAATAGGTTTAATTCCTCGCAATACGGCCAAATCTTGCTTGGATAAACCGATTAATTCTATTTGAAGAGCGATATCCGTACCTTTTTCAAGTTCAAGGCGGACGTCCTTAATTTCTTGTTCAATTAGTTGCTGTACTTGGCCTTTGTTGATCTTTTTCTCTTTGGTGAAAAACATTCTTAATTCCCCTTTCGTGTGATAATTATACTAGTAATTCATCACGTTTTGGTAAAAATTTATTACAAGATTGAAATTTTTTGAGCTGCTTTTAAATACGTCTTAAGTCTTAGTTAGATTTAAGGTTGTGGTCTATGGAAGGGAGTGTGTATATCATGTATCTTTAATGGTAAGGATGGAATTGTTTTTATTTATTAATCTGAAACTTTGATTTCGTTCATACGTATAAATAATAAGGATTAAATGTCAGGAGTCGATTGTGATGAATCAATTCTTAGTCTTTGTTTTGCGAATGTTACTAAGTATCCCTACGACCTTTCTTGTTTGGTTAGTAAGCTTTTTCGCCTTCGATCAAACCTTTTTGCTTTCGGGTGCTATTTCGCTTTTTGCTGGATTTCTTACTTTTTTAATAAGTGGGATGGTTTTAAAGAAGCGTTTTTTGAAAAAGCATCAATTAACAAGAAAAGAGTACCAGTATATTAAGAAAAATTTAGATGAGGCGAAGGGGAAAATTAATCGATTGCATAAATCGCTGCTTTCTATTCGCCATATTCCATCACTAAAGCAGAGAGTGGAGTTTACTCGGACAACACGAAAAATATACAGCTTAACAAAAAAAGAGCCGAAGCGATTTTACAAGGCGGAACAATTTTATTTTTCTCATTTGGATTCCGCGGTGGAGCTATCAGAGAAGTATGTATTTTTATCCGCTCAGCCCAAAAAGACTTATGAGCTCGATCAGTCTTTATATGAAACACGTAAGACATTGGAACAGCTTTCTTCATTAGTAGAGGAAGATTTGTATCAAGTCATTTCAGATGATATTGATCACCTGAATTTTGAAATAGATGTTGCAAAGCACTCAATTAAAACAATAAAAGATTCCCGAAATCTTGATGAAAGCAGGCGATTAAAATGAGTGAAAATAATCCATCCCTGTTGAAAAATACAAGTCAGGCAAATTTAATGGATGATCTTCTCTCCAATCCGTTTGGGGAGAACCAGGAACTTCAGAGCATGCAATCGAAAGAGGAGAAGCCTGTTAAGCTTATTGATGTGATTCCAGAGGAAAACCGGGTAAAGGCATATCAGCTTGCTGAACAAATTGATCCGAAAAACCACCAGGCGATGATTTCATATGGGACACCAGCGCAATCGAAGCTATTAACCTTTTCTCATACGATGTTAGAACATGTCCAAAAGAAGGATATTGGAGAAGTTGGGGAAATAATTAGCGACTTAATGCAAAAGTTTAATGAGGTCAATCCTGATGAATTACATGCACAGCCGCCATCCTTCTTTGCTCGGATGTTTGGAAGGTTATCGAGTTCCATCCAAGAAACGCTTTCTAAATACCAGAAAACAGGGGCACAAATTGACCGGATTAGTGTGAAGCTGGAACGCAGCAAAAATATACTTTTATCAGATGTCGTTATGCTTGAAAAACTCTATGAAAATAATAAAGAGTATTTCCACGCATTGAATGTTTATATTGCTGCAGGAGAGATAAAGCTTGAGGAATTGCATCAAAAAACGATTCCGGAGCTGAAAAAAGCTGCAGAAGCATCAAATGACCAAATGAAGTTTCAAGAAGTAAATGACATGATCCAATTTGCTGATCGATTAGATAAACGTTTATATGATTTAAAATTAAGCCGAGAGGTAACAATCCAAAGTGCTCCGCAAATTCGCCTGATTCAAAATACGAACCAAGCGCTTGTTGAAAAAATTCAATCATCCATTATGACCGCGATTCCGCTTTGGAAGAATCAAGTGGCAATTGCATTAACTTTAATTAGACAGCGTCATGCAGTAGAGGCACAGAAACAAGTGTCAAAAACAACGAATGAGTTGCTGTTGAAGAATGCTGAAATGCTTAAAACGAATACGATAGAGACAGCAAGAGAAAATGAGCGCGGGCTCGTGGATATTGAAACGTTAAAGAAAACACAGGAAAGCTTGATTTCCACCCTGGAGGAAACGCTGAAAATTCAGGAGGAGGGACGTCATAAACGCCGTCTTGCAGAAAATGAACTGGCAGCAATGGAAAGTGATTTAAGGCAAAAACTAATAGAAATTAAAGGATGAGATTAGTAATATGAAGAAGCATGTATGAATCAACATATGATTATACATGCTTCTTTGGCTTTTCGCAGCGAAATGAGTCATTTTCTTCTGTTATAATGACTCATATACTTTCAAAAAGGAATGAAACAAATATGTATTTGACCATTAAAGAAACAGCTGAATATCTCTCTTATCCAGAATCATATATTGAAAGCCTAGTTCAACAAAAACGAATTCGTGCAATTTATGACGGACAACAATATTTAATCAATAAAGACCAATTCACAACTCATTTGCAGCAAGTCGAAAAATATAAGGAATTGGTAGAAGAAATCTTAAATGAACCAATCCCAGAAGATTTAGATGTAAAGGATGAGGATTAATTTTGGATAATGTTTTCTGAAAACACATTGTTTTACAATTAATATTATTTGATATAGTCTTATAAATAGAAAATATTAAAGGAGGAATTCGCATGTTTGATATTACAATTATTGGGGCTGGTCCTACAGGTGCAAGTGCTGCTTTATTTGCTGCAAAAGCAGGGAAAAAAGTATTGGTTATTGATAGTGATAAAAGTGTCACAAAGCGTGCTTGGGTTGAAAACCATTATGGAGTAATGGAGATTACTGGTCCTGAGTTAGTTGAGACAGGTAAAAAACAAGCAGTTAAGTTTGGAGCAGAGCTTAAAGAAGCGACCGTGGAAAATATCGAGAAGGCTGAATCTGGCTTCACAATTCATACGGGTGATCAATCATTTGAATCGAAGCATGTTATCTTTGCAACTGGGATGCTAACAGATCTAGCTGAAAAAATTGGTTTACAAACAAAGCCTGGTACAGAGCCGCGTATTAAGACGATCTTAGACTTGGATGCCAATGGGAAGACAAATATCGAAGGCATCTGGGGAGCAGGCACAGTTGCTGGTGTAAGTATGCACACAATCATTACAGCTGGCGATGGTGCAAGAGTAGCGATTAATGTAATAAGTGAATTAAATGGTGAGCGCTATGTTGACCATGACATAATGAAATAAATATTTTGTTCAAAACCGGTATCATACCAATTTGGTAGAGACTGGTTTTTTTTATGTGGTCGTGCCCATGATTAATGGACTGATAGGTATATATTTGTTTGTAATTAGAAATTTATAACTAGGTAAACTTAGTATTTAGTGCTCTTATTTAAATTATTTTAATATTATAACATTTTAATTAGAATCTATTAATCTATTAGGAGGTAACATATGAAAAAGCCTGTTTTAACAATAGTACTAGCTAGTACATTAGCATTTGGTGCAGTCGGTTCACAGGCAGTTTTTGCCAAACCGGTAGAAATTGCTGAGAATCAGCCGGTTAAAGTGTTTGATCATAAGGTGATCAACAAGTTAAATACAGAAAACATTTATAAAAATATTGAATATTTATCAAAGACTCCTAGAGTTGCAGGTACGGAAGCGGAAGATAATGCTGTTAAGTTTATCAAAGAGCAGTTCGAATCCTATGGGTATGAAGTAGATTTGCAGCCATTTACTTTCTATGGCTATACCCCTCCTCATACAATTGAGCTGGATGTAACCGGTTATGATGGACAGCTAAATCCAGGTTCCTTTACTTATACAGTGAGCGGAGAGGTATCAGGTGAACTTGTATACGCCGGATTAGCTACCGCAAGTGACTTAGAAGGTTTGGATCTTACAGGGAAAATTGCTCTGATTAAACGCGGGGATATTTCATTTGCGGAAAAAGTGTTAAATGCCGCTAATAAAGGCGCATCAGGCGTTGTGATTTACAATAATACTTCAGGCGCCATGAACGGTACGCTTGGAGAGGCAAATGATCAATATGTTCCTGCCGCGTCTTTATCAAAAGCAGAGGGGGATGCCCTTGCTGCTTCCTTAAGTAATGGGGAAACACTTACAGCAGCTTTAAAAATCGAGGGTGCAAGGACGGGGGAGAGTGTTTCCCATAATGTAATCGCAACGAAAAAACCAACGAATAAAAAGAAGGATACAAATGATGTGATCGTAGTAGGATCTCATCACGATTCAGTAGCTGGTGCACCTGGAGCAAATGATGATGCTTCCGGAACTGCAATGACACTTGAACTAGCTCGTGTATTTAAAGATTTACCGACTGATTCTGAAATTCGCTTCATTACATTTGGTGCTGAAGAATTAGGCTTGATTGGTTCAACACACTATGTTGCAAACCTTTCGGATGATGATAAAAACCGCATCATTGCAAACTTTAATCTTGATATGGTAGGAAGCAAGGATGCTGGTGAATTAATTATGGCAACTCTAGACGGACAGCCGAACCTTGTTACTGAGCTTGCTCAGGCTTCTAGTATACGATTAAATGGAGAATCAACTCCATACTCACAAGGTGGAAGAAGCGACCATGTCCCATTTGCGGAAGCTGGAATCCCTGCTGCTCTATTCATTCATAGTCCATCTGAACCTTGGTACCATACGCCAGAAGATACTATTGATAAAATTAGCAAAGAAAAGCTGAAGGATGTTGCTGAAATCGTAGGCACAGCTGTTTATGAGCAAGCACGATTTGACAATATGGGACCAAAACCTAAAAAGACGAAAAAGGTTAAGGCTGATAAACAAGCATATCATGAACAAGATATTAGATAATTTAATTAGCAGTGCCTTCTTGGAGGTACTGTTTTTTTGTGGTCATAGATTAAAAATGTTAAAATTGACAAAATCTATTAAATTAGTGGCTTAAAAAAAGGATAAGTACTTAAACTAGTGGTAACTTGATTGAATGGCATACATATTGATAATCTATCGACAAACTGAATGGAGGCAAAGATAATGATACGCTTTGGAGTAATAGGAACGAACTGGATTACTGATCGATTTTTACAGGCGGTAAAGAAAATGACTGATTTTTCATTAACTGCTGTTTATTCACGGACTTCGGAGCGGGCACGTGAATTTGCTGAAAAGTATCAGGTTCACAATACATTTACTTCTATTGAAGAAATGGCGATGAGTGATGTGCTGGATGCGGTTTATATAGCCAGTCCGAATTCATTTCATGCAAGTCAGGCAATTACCTTTTTAAATCATGGCAAGCATGTATTATGTGAGAAGCCATTCGCTTCAAATGCAGCAGAAGTAGAGAAAATGATTGAAGCAGCCAAAAGAAATGATGTGCTGCTGATGGAAGCGATGAGAACAACCTTCCTTCCTAATTTTACTCTTATCAAGGAAAATCTGTATAAGCTTGGCAAAATCCGCAGATATGCCGCAAATTATTGTCAGTATTCCTCTAGATATGACGCATATAAAGCAGGTACAATTTTGAATGCATTTAACCCCGTTTTCTCTAACGGATCCTTAATGGACTTAGGGGTTTATTGCATCTACCCAATGGTTGTCTTATTCGGTGAGCCGAAGGAAGTAAAGGCAACTTGTGTCATGCTAGAATCGGGCGTTGATGGAGAGGGAAGCCTCCTTATAAAGTATGATGAAATGGAAGCAGTTATTATGCACTCAAAAATAACGGATTCCAACTTGCCTTCAGAAATACAAGGGGAGGAAGGAACGATGATCATTGATCATATGGCTGAACCCGGACATGTAGAAATTCGTTATCGGGATGGAAAAAAAGAAGTTATTTCTACTAAGCATGAAGGGGATGGGATGTACGATGAAGCTAGGGCTTTTGTTGATTTGATTAAGGAAGGAAAGAAAGAGTCCTCTATTAATTCCCATAGGAACTCCCATGTAACTGCAACGATTTTGGACGCTGCAAGGAAAGAGATGGGTCTTATTTTTCCGGCAGATAATAATAGATAGCCTTGCAAATTTCTGCAAGGCTATGACATTAATATCCTTTATTATAATCAACTAAATTAATTGCAGGAGTGTCTCCTTGTATGTACTGTTTCAAATTAGGGATGAAAATATCTTCTATCACACGTTTTGTATAATGTTCTGTTGACCCGGATGTATGTGGAGTAATAATGACATTTTCAAGCTCCCATAATGAGCTGCCTTCGCATAAAGGCTCTTGTTCAAAAACATCAAGACCCGCACCAGAAATTTCTCCATCTTGCAAAGCTTTAATGAGCTCTTGTTCTTCAACGATGCTTCCTCTGCCTATATTAATGAAGAAAGAGGAGGGCTTCATCAATTTAAATTGCTCAATTCCAAATAGATGATGGGTTTCCTTTGTGTAAGGAAGAGTGACCACGACATAGTCACATTGCGGCAGCACACTATTTAAATGCTGGAGTGTATACATCGTATCTACATATTCCGCAGGTTTTCCTGAGTGCCGAAAGCCAATGACTTCCATCCCGAATGCTTTAGCAATTTTTGCAGTTTCTTTGCCGATAGCGCCTATTCCTAAAATCGCAATGGTTTTCCCGTGTATTTCAAGATTTAGCCCTGCATGATCCCATGTTTTTGTCTGCTGGTTTTTTACATATGTATGGATTTTCCGTGTTAATGCAAGCATAAGGGCAAAGATGGTTTCTGAGATGGGATAGGCATGAACGCCATTTGCTGAGGTTGTATGTATATTTTTATCTTCTAATTTTTGTAATGGCAAGCTATTCACTCCAGCTGACCATGCTTGCAGCCAGCGCAATTTGGAATGGTGGGAAGATATCAATCCCTCCATTTCCTTCTTCCAGCTAACAATAACTTCTGCCTCATTTAAATGGTCGGACCAGATGCTTTTTTCTTTTCCAATCACAAGCTCCCAGTTTGGTATGATCTCTTTAATTTTTTCAATTAGTCCTTGACTAAGATTTTGGGTAATCACTAGTTTTCTATTTTGCATCATAATCCCTCCATTTATATAATATTGCAAAAAGAGGAGGATCCAGTAAGGATCGCCCTCTTTTTGCAGAATTATTATCTATTTTTAGAATTTGAGAACAGTCTAGCGCAAGCAGACGCTTCCGCTTTTCAAGTTATGACAAAAACTCATGCGGATTTAAGCCAAGCTCCATGCAAATTTCAGTAACGATTTGTTTCTCGCCTGGATCAAAATGGCCGTCTGCATAGCCGATAGCAATACAATAACGAGCAACCAATCTGGCAATTTCCGGTTTTGATCGAATACGTCCTAAAGCTTTGAATGCTTCAGCACGTCCAATAATAGAATCTCTTTCAATTTTTTGCACAAATAAATTAAATTGCTGAATCACTTTGTTTGTATCAAAAACTCTTAATTCCTCGCTCTGGTTGACAAACTCAATCATTTTTTGACGCTCAGCCTGATCAAGTCTGCCATCGGCAAGTGCTACAAGTGCACAGGCAGCTACTACCGCATCCATAACATCTTGACTCTTATAGCGGGTAAATAGCTCTTGCGCTCTTCTTTTTTGCTGATTTGCCCATTGTGCGTAATCGGTTTGATTTGGTGACCAGGAATGGCTGCAGTTGTTACAAGTAAATTTTAATTGGTTTTTTCCTATAAATCCGCCTAATAGTCCCACTGGACCTAGGATAAGTCCGCCTATTGCTGCTTTTCCAAGGCCGAAGCCCTTTTCTCCGGTTCTAACGTTCGAAGATCCGCAGCGAATACAATTGATATTGTCACCCCCATATGCATGGGAGGAGGAGTTTGTCTGTCCATATGTAGATTGGTTGCTCGCTGATGAGTAGCTGGATTGTCCATAAGAAGGCTGATTATAGGACGTATTAGCTTGTCCAGCTTGACCAATCCCTTGTGGCTGGTTATACGGAGAATTGTATTGTCCGTTTGATCCAAACCCAGGCTGATTAAATGTACTTTGCTGGTGAGTCGGCTGGCCGTAGCTTGGTTGATTGTATGCTGTGTTTGGCTGAGTATTAAATACCTGTTGTGTGCCGCCAAAGGATGGGCTGTTCTGCTGCTGGTATCCTGACTGAAATGCAGGCTGTACCGCAGGCTCATCGTCAACAGTCACACCGAAATTACGGCAAAGTGCTGCTAAACCGCCTTGGAACCCGCTGGCAATGGCATTAAATTTCCATTCGCCATTATGGCGGTATAGCTCTGCCGTTACAATGGCCGTCTCTACCGTAAATTCACGTCCAAGATCAAAGCGAATTAATTCTTCATTCGTATATGCGTTAAATATTCTTACATAGGCATTCGAAACTTGTCCGAAGTTTTGCCCTTTTGCTTGGGCATCGTGGATAGTAATCGTGAAGGCGATGCGGTGAATGGAAGGTGGAACTTTATTCAGTTCAATTTTAATTTGCTCATCATCGCTTGCGCCGGCACCTGTTCTGTTATCGCCGCTATAAATAATTGATCCGTTTCCGCCAGATGGATTATTATAGAAGACGAAATCCAAATCACTTTGAACTTTTCCTGAAGGACCTACTAAAAATGCAGAAGCATCTAAGTCATAGTTTGAACGGCCTCCACTGCTTACATCCCATCCTAATCCGACAACAACCATTTCCAAACCGGGATTGGTTTTTGTTAAATCTACTTTTTGACCTTTACGTAAAGTAACGCCCACAATTATTCACTCCTTAAAATAGTGCAGTTAGTTAATTAACGTTTATATGTGTAAAAAGTTTCAGCTAATTCGTTATTTCCTATGTATATTATAGTTCACTAGTCTATGAAAAAGAAAATAATATCCCTTAATAGAAATGCGCAAGCGCCTTCGGAACAATCAAAGTTCCGATTGTTCCTGCGATGATCTCTCAAAGAAGCTTTCCTTTGTGTTCACCCCCGACAAGCACAAGCCAATCCTCCCGGAAAGGTGTTCTTTACTTTTTGGGAGGATTGGCTTGTGACCTCGAGGGGGCAGGCGCTGAAGCTAGACAATTCTCTGACTTATAAGTTATACGCCTATCTTTTAAAAAATGGTCAGCCTCTAAATAGGAGACTGACCATTATTATGGTTTTTTACCAAAGTGCTGGCTTAGCCACCATAAACCAAAGCATGATCATAAGAAGAATGAGATAGAGCCAGCTTGACCATGATAGTTTTTTGACTAATTTAGGTTTGTCTTGTTTAGGCTCAAAAAAAACACGAAGTGTAGGTGTATACGCACGAGCTAAGAAAAAAATTGAACCAAACATGACAATTAATGTTGCAATGATCCATGATGCTTTCCATGTCCAAGGACCCATTACAATAAGTAAAACACCGCTCCCCACTAAGACATGTCCAGCATGTTTAACGAGTCTGACGGAAAATCGAATGATATCGATATAGGCTTGCTGCACATTTGTATCGGCAGAACGAAGCTTTTTTACAATTGGAATTAAGATAATGAAGGGCCCAATTGAGAAAACCGCACTACCTACATGCAGGTAAACAATAAATCGGTAAAGTGTATCCATTACTCCGAAACAGGACGGAATTCATGTACCCACACCCTCATTTGCGGCAGCCAAGGCATACCAGGGTGGAAAGAAAGAATAGATTCTTTGTACTCCTCTACATTTTCGTAGCCTTCTTGCTTGGCATGTTCATCCGTTAACTCACCAAGTGCTTGAGAATAAACATTTTCAACGACAAAGTCTTTTCCCTGAAGGGTCATAATTTCACCGATGTCCGCATAGCGTCCATTGCGGCGTGTAGCTGTTTTTTTGCCTGCAAGCACTTTTTCTATATCTTCAGGAACCGTTACTAATTTATCGATTGTACAAGTTTTTGGCGGCAGTTCTTGATTATTATGTTGATTTGTCACCTGAATTCCTCCTTATTTCTTCCAATTGCTTTGATGTTATTATAATTTAAATGAACTTTTTAATGAAACAATGCGATTAAATACCGTTTTTTCAGAAGTTGAATGCTTTGGATCAACATTGAAATAGCCATGACGGAAAAATTGGAATTTATCCTGCGGCTGAACATCCTTCATATTAGGCTCAACAAACCCTTGGACAATTTCCAGTGAGTTGGCATTAACATAGTCGAGGAATGTTTTTTCCTGAGGAATTTCCTCGTTCATTTCTGCATCAAGGATTAACGGTTCATACAAACGAAACTCTGCTGGAACGGCATTTTTTGCATCTACCCAATGGATTGTTCCTTTTACTTTACGCCCAGTAAAGCCTGTGCCGCTCTTTGTCTCAGGATCATATGTGCAGTGAATTTCAACGACTTTGCCATCTGCATCTTTAATGACATCATTACATTTAATGAAGTAAGCATGCTTTAAACGTACTTCGTTGCCAGGGAAAAGGCGGAAGTATTTTTTCGGCGGATCTTCCATAAAGTCATCTTGCTCAATATAAATTTCTCTCGAGAATGGGATTTGGCGTGAACCCATTTCAGGATTTTCAGGATTGATTTCAGCATCAAGCATTTCAACCTTATCCTCTGGATAGTTTGTAATAACTACTTTCAATGGATTTAATACTCCCATTGTACGCGGTACTTCAAGCTTTAAGTCTTCTCTGACAAAATGCTCAAGCATTGCCTCATCGACAGCTCCAGAGCCTTTTGAAACGCCAGTTGCTTTAACAAATTCGCGAATAGCTCCTGGTGTAAAGCCTTTTCTTCTTAAACCAGAAATCGTTGGCATCCGCGGGTCATCCCAGCCATCAACAAAGCCTTCATCCACAAGCTGTTTTAATTTTCGTTTGCTCATGACAGTATTTGTGATGTTCAGGCGTCCGAATTCAATTTGCTGCGGCTTGCTTTCCATATCACATTCCTCAACAACCCAGTTATATAACGGGCGCTGATCTTCAAATTCAGTGGTACAAATTGAATGTGTAACATTTTCAATTGCATCTTCAAGCGGATGTGCAAAAGCATACATCGGATAAATGCACCACTTATCTCCAGTATTGTGATGTGTAGCATGTGCTACTCGGTAAATGACTGGATCACGCATGTTTAAATTTGGTGAGGCCATATCAATCTTTGCCCGCAAAACTTTACTGCCGTTTTCAAATTCTCCATTGCGCATACGCTCAAATAAATCAAGATTTTCTTCAATCGTACGATTGCGGTACGGGCTGTTTTTTCCAGGTTCTGTGAGTGTGCCGCGGTATTCACGGATCTCTTCTTGTGATAATTCATCAACATATGCTTTTCCTTTTTTTATTAAAAGGACCGCACGATTATACATTTCTTCAAAATAATCAGATGCAAAGCGCAGTTCATCCCATTCATAACCAAGCCACTTGACATCTTCTTTAATAGAATCTACATATTCTTGGTCTTCCTTTAATGGGTTTGTATCATCGAAGCGTAAATTTGTTTTTCCTTCAAAATCATCTGCAAGACCAAAGTTAATAATAATCGATTTGGCATGACCGATATGAAGATATCCATTCGGCTCAGGCGGAAAGCGAGTGATAATTCCTTTATGCTTTCCAGTCTCCAAATCTTCAATCATAATATTTTTAATAAAATTGGATGAATTATTTTCCAAACCTGTATCAGCCTTTCTATAATATATAGTTATTCTTTATTTTACTGATTTCTACTAGGTAAATCAATGAGGGACGATGTGAGGAACCTGCAGAATGTGACAAAAAAACCTGCATCCTGACGAATTTCTTTATATATGCATGTTTCATTTTATTTAAAAGCGGCTATTTAGATAAAAAAGCGCATGAATATTTTCCTATTATTAAAATTGTTACAATGGAATACAATAATGTAATCAAAAAAATATAGATAATTTGTTAGAATACAAGAAAGAGTTGAAGAAATTTGTTGAATCGTGGCCGTGACCCTTCAGCTTTCTAGGCTGAATTTGTTTATCTTTCAAAATAATGTTCGTGGGGGAAACATGATGACAATAGATGAAAAGCTAAATAAGAAAGTTTATTACCAAACATTGGTAAACGAAAATGAGTATTTGCATTCAATGAAAATCCTTGGAGATCTTTATATGGAGGAACAGAAGAAGGAGTTATCTGATTTATCCTATATCCGCTTTTCACAAGGGGAATTCTATTTCCATAACCGGGATTATGAAGCTGCCATTTTTAAATGGGAAAACATAAGTAATGAACTAGAGCCATGGGCGAAGAAAAATATGGCTGATGCCTATTTTGAGCTTGAACTGCTTTCAACGGCAGAGGATATTTATCGATCCATTCATACCGATTCAGATGTATTAAAGACAGAAGTACTTCTGCAGCTGTTTTCACTTTATATTGAGCAGGGGAAGCTTGAACGGGCTGTAGAAGTGATTAAAGAAGCTGTGATCTTAAACCCGGACTATTCGGAAGTAACGGAAATTGCACGATCCTTTTTTGAGGAATATCAGGATTGGCATAATGCGGTGGAGCTTGCGGTAAATGAATCTGTTCGCACAGGAGATTTGCGGTGGTACGGTATTCTCCACACATATGTTGAACAAGGAAAAATGATGAAAATGCCTCCAAGTGATTTCAGTGAGGTGCTGCATACACTCTATAAAGTGGACTTAATGAAGTTTGAAGTACTATCCGTATCATTCTGGAAGTGTTATAAGAATAGTGAATTCTATTTTTCTTGGCTTAATGAGATTAATCAAATTCTTCTACATAAGGATGGGAGCAAGGCGCATAAATGGCATGAGTTATCTGAACTCTATCATCATACGTATTTCGAATTAATCGATGGGAAGTATTTAATCAAAGAATTGTCTCACCTTATCCCGGATCACCTAACGAATTGGCTGAAGCTGGCTGACTCATCTCATGCTTTGTTTGCCGCTGCTTCCACCCTGGCCTGGAGTGAAATTTTTACCTCTGGAATTGAACCAGAAATCATCAATAAAGCAGAAAGTTTATTAAAGAAAACCGCGAGAGATGGAGATGAACTGGAAGAGGGATATCTTCTATTTGAATCTATTGCTCAGTGGGCCAAAAAGAATGGAATTGAATTAGGAAAGCGTTTTGGATGGATGGTCAAAGAGCTGCTGAATCTGAATGACCATCATATTCTTCTGGCTGGCACTGATTATCGAAGTAAATTAAATTTTATTCAATCAACTATTGGCGAAAAAACGATGCATAATCTATCCTCCATACCAGCTATTTATAAAGATAGTGATACGTCTGAAATAATGGAAATTTCTGATGAAGAATTTAGAGAGATTGCTAATCTATCAGAGCAATCCATCCATCCGCAAGCAATTATTCAATATAAGCAGCCGATGTCTTTTTTGCAGGATAATAAAATTGCAATTATTGATACGCCTGCCATGACTGGAGAGTATAAATTCAGGAATGAAGTATATCAATACTTGCAGTTCGCTGATAGCTTATTATTTATTCTTAATTCAGATGAACTTTTTTCGGAGAAGGAGCTTGAGGCAGCGTTAAAGATACGAGAGAAAGCACCGAATCTGCCTATTCATTTTCTTATCAATAACACCGATCAAGAGGTAGTTGACCAAGTCTCTGCACATGTGCATACGTATTTCCCGAAAGTAAAGCTTCTTGCTATTTCCACTGCTGATTTCGAGTTAAATGGTCTCTCAAATCTTATAGCTGAAATAAAAAACAATCGAAATCTTGAAGAAGAACGCATATCTAAAGTACATCAATATATCCGAAGAACGATTAAGTATCTGCTAGAAAGACGTGTAGAAATGGAAAATAGCTATATTGATTCAATAAAATGGAATGAAGAAATGGTAACAAAGCTTAACGGGGCAACGAATCAATTAAATGATCTGGAAGAAGAGAAGATTCGAACGATCAAGAGAGCTTTTCGAAAAATGGTAGATGATATGAAGTTAGAAGTAACAGAGGAAATTCCAAGTTTACTGCGAACATGCTCAGAGCATATTACTGAGAACTGTGATTTTGGAAAAATCCATATCAAGCTTAATGATGAAATGAATGATAGAATTCAGAATTATATGGATGAAAAAGAACTGCCGAGCATTCATGATGCTTTTCAAAATTGGATTTCTGATGCAAGGATCGAGTTTGAACAAAGTCAAAGCTTCCTGAATGAAATGAGTATTGGATTCAATGACCTTTATAATGATGAGAAAATAAAACTGGATTGTGACTTTAAACTATTGGATGATTGGCGGCGGGATGCAGACCGGATGACAAGAGGTTCGATTCAGTTAGAAAAAATGAATATACTTATGCGATTTACCCCAGCCCAATTTTTACTGAAAAGCGCAGGCAAACTGTTTAACGCTCTTCCGCAGAATAAGGCTTTAATTCTTAATAAGTATAAGCAATATATTGAACATGAAGATTATAGCAGTGTATCTGCTGCAATTTTAAATCAGCTGCTTCAACCATTTGAATTGTTTGAGAAGGCGTTAGATCGAGATATACACATGTTTTTCGATCATCCATTCTGCGTACTAAACGAAGCAGCAGAAGAAGCAAATAAAGAAATAGAATGGAATAAAGAATCATTAAGAGAAATGAGAATGAATCCGGAAACCTACCGGGATCCGATAACACTCTTCCAGCTGAAGCTACGGCAATTTGAATGGATGACAAATGCTGGTAAAGCACTCCATCAGTATCAGTAAGAAAAAACTACAAAGACTCCACATGATCAGACGGAAGTAATCATACTTCCGTCTCTTATCTAATAAATTCACCACTGATCTACTACAGCCTTCTAAAATGCATTCCGATAGAGTTTCATAAGAATGATATTTTAGCAGGGAGGAGGAGGAAAAAATGAGTTTTAAAAAGAAGCAATTTCTTGCATTGGGCTTAACGGTCTTTTGTATGGTTCTATTAATGTTCGTGATTTTGTTTATGGTCAATTTGATGAGAACAAATATGATAGAAATTGTCCAAGACCGATATTATAAAGTGAAGCAAGCAACGGAAATTAGACAATTATTTGATCAAGCTGATCGGCAGCTCTTAAGAATTGTTGTTGATAAAGAAATAACAGATACGACGATTATTTCCGAGTCATTGAAAGCAAACGATGCAGGCATACAATCGAGACTTATTGATCTCCAGCATTCAGTCAATACGAAAGAAGGCAGAATGCATGTTAATCAAATAGAATTAGCATATCAATCGTATTATGAAATGGAACAGCAATTTCTTGCAGACCTGAAAAATGGGGAAGCAGAAAAACTCAAAGCATTATACGATAAAGAACGAGCAAATCGAGATGGGTTATTAATCAACTTAGACGATTTTAAGGATTATCAGGAATCGTTAATGGAAGAATCATTGAAAAATGCTACAAATACATATAATACCCTAGTAATTGTGCTAATCTCTGCAGTCGCAGTTGCACTTATATTAATCATACTTGTAACACTTTGGTTAATTAGAAGCACAAGCAGAAATATTCATTCGATAACAAAAGGAATCAAGAAGATTGATTTTGCAAATTTAACAAGAATTCCGAGGCTTGATGTAAAAGCAAAAGATGAAATCGGTGAAATTGCGTCCGCATTTAATTCAATGGCTTCATCGCTGGAAACCTATAGTGCAAAGGAAATGCAATATACTTTGGAAATTACAGAACAAAACTGGATAACAACTCATTCGTCAAGCATTGTCCATTTGTATAGTCATCATGTAACGATTAAAGGGTTTGCTGAAGAGCTAATTAATAATTTAGCAAATGTGTTAGAAGCAAAGCTTGGTGTCTTTTATTTAAAGGAAGAAGGGAAAAAGCCTGTTTTTCGTAACATTGCTTCTTATGCAGATATGGAGCAAAAGGCGGGAAGAGATTACTTTTTTGAAGGAGAAGGGCTTGTTGGGCAATGTGCGAATGATAGAAAAGTATTTTTCTTAAATGATGTTCCTGAAGATTATCAGGTGATTTCAACAGGACTGGGGACAATCAAACCGAAAAGTATATTAATGGCGCCAATTTTATTAAAGGATGAGGTGTTAGCTGTTATTGAATTAGCTAGCTTACAAGCCTTTACATCTACACAAGTAAAGCTTTTGGAAGAGGTGCTAGGAACTCTCGGAATCGCTATTACAAATATTCTTGGAAGAATGGAGATCGCCTGTCTGCTTCAAGAGTCACAGGCAAAGACGGAAGAATTGCAAATGCAATCCGAGGAGCTGCAAACCCAATCTGAGGAATTACAATCTCAATCTGAGGAAATGCAAACACAAGCAGAAGAACTCCGCATGATCAATGAGCAGCTTGAAGAGCGGACGAAGGATGCTGAGCTTAAATCAGAAGAACTTCAAGCAGCGAAAGAGAGTCTAGAAGAAAAGGCACGTGAACTACTGCAAAGCTCGAAATATAAATCTGAATTTCTGGCAAATATGTCACATGAGCTTCGGACACCACTAAATAGTATTTTATTGCTATCTGAAATGATGACAGATGATCCAGACCATGGCTTGAGTGAAGAACAAGTTGAATTTTCCAAGGTTATCCACTCATCAGGCCAGGATTTGCTGAATTTAATAAACGATATTTTGGATTTGTCAAAGGTTGAGGTAGGGAAGCTTGATATTCATTTTGAAGAGGTAAATGTTAATGAATTTGCCGATCGATTAAACCGTCACTTCATGCCATTTGCTAAGCAAAAAAATCTTGCCTTTACAGTTAATGTAAGTGAAACGGCGCCTCATTCTATTTTTACAGATGAGCAGCGTCTACAGCAAATTATTAAAAACCTGCTTTCGAATGCCTTTAAATTTACAGAGGAAGGCTCTGTTTCTGTTTCAGTAGAAAAAGCAATCAGCCAGGAATTTCAAGAAATATCTTTTGGAAATGAAGCTGATATGTGGCTAAAAGTAGTTGTTTCTGATACTGGTATTGGTATTCCAGAGGAAAAGCATGAGGAAATATTTGAAGCATTTCAGCAAGTGGACGGTGCAACAATGAGGAAGTATGGGGGTACAGGATTGGGATTATCAATCACAAAAGAGTTTGCGCAGCTTCTTGGCGGGGTATGTAAAGTACAAAGCAGCGAAGGGGCAGGAAGCAGCTTTACCTTACTTATCCCTAGTTTGCCGGAAGGGCTACTAGAAATAGAGGAGAATAGAGTGAAAGTTGAGGCTGCATCTGCTATAGCTGATGTCGTGCTTACTGAAGAACTGGTGGAGCACGAGCCGGCTGAATCAATTGAACCTTTTGATGAGAACTCTACTGTTTTAAAAGGAAGAACGGTTCTTGTTGTTGATGATGACCTTCGAAATATTTTTGCGGTGAAAAATGCACTCGAAAAGGAGGGCATGAATGTAATAACGGCTGAAAATGGCATGGAATGTTTAAGAATAATCGAAGAAACAAATAAAATGGATATTGTGTTAATGGATATTATGATGCCAGTCATGGATGGATATGAAACGATGCAGAGGATTCGCGGGATGGAGGAACATCAGGATGTACCGATTATAGCATTGACTGCAAAAGCAATGAAAAGTGATCGCCGCAAATGCATTGAATCAGGTGCCTCTGATTATATCAGCAAGCCGTTAAACCTCGAACAGCTATTATCAGTGATGAGGGTTTGGCTGTCGTAGCAATGTTATAAGGAAATAGATTTTTTATGGAGAAGTGATGCTTAGAATGCCAAGAGTAAATAAGGAAGAAGTAGAGCTTGAAATCCTTTTATGGGCTGTATTTCGCCTTTCAGGTTATGATTTCAGACAATATATGAAGTCTTCAATTATGCGAAGGGTTCAAAGCCGTTTAAATCAAGAGAGATTGCCAAACATTGCAAGCCTTACAGAAAGAGTTATCCACGATGAAACGTATTTAAATAAACTATTAGGTGATTTCTCCATCAATGTGACAGAAATGTTTAGGGATCCGTCCTTCTTTTATGCCCTTCGCAAGGAGGTCGTACCTTATCTAAGAGAGCTGCCAGAAATCCGTATTTGGCATGCAGGCTGTTCTACTGGGGAGGAAGTCTTTTCCATGGCTATTTTACTGGAAGAGGAAGGGCTAATGAACCGGACAAAGATTTATGCAACGGATATGAATGAAAAGGTGCTATCAAAAGCAGAAAAAGGGCTCATTCCATTGCAAAAAATGCAGGCTTATACAAAAAACTACATGCTAGCAGGTGGAAAGCAATCCTTTTCTGAATACTATACAGCTGATTGTGAGTACGCCTATTTAAATCCAAATTTGCTGGAAAAGGTTGTTTTTGCCCAGCATAATTTAGTGACTGATCGATCCTTTAATGAGTTTCATGTCATTATCTGCCGGAATGTCCTGATCTATTTTAATGTTAAACTTCAGTCACATGTTCTTGAATTATTTAATGAAAGTTTAAGTGCAAACGGATTTCTCGGATTAGGGAGTAAGGAGTCCATTCGAACAGAAGCCGATTATTTCGAAGACTTCAATATGAAAGAAAAAATATTTCGAAAAAAAACAAATTAAAATAGGCTGCAATTGGATAGGGAAAAATAGAGTGTTTCATTACGCTCTATTTTTTTTGCATTTATGATAATTGTAATGTTACTTAGTTTTTGATAAAATTATATTATGTAACATTAGGCGGTAGGAGGAATAACGGTGGAATATGTCGATCCTATAAGAGACATAAATAAAATTCTTGCCATAAAAAAGAATTTACGAAATCAGTCATCAAGGGATCTATTGTTATTTGTATTAGGAATTAATACAGGGATTAGAGTGCATGATTTGCTTTCCCTAAAAGTTTGTGATGTTTGGGATGGAACATATGTGAAAGAGTTTCTTTATATAAGTGATGAAAAAAGCGAGGAAAAGAAGGGCTTTTACATTAATAATCAAGTAAAAATGGCACTTGAAAATTATTTAGCAAATTCAAAATTACAAGATTGTGATTACCTTTTTAAATCCAAGAAAAATAACCTGCCTATTACGCGTCAGCAGGCTTATCGAATTATTAATCAAGCGGCAAAAGAAGTGGGGATCAGCGGGAAAATAGGAACGCACACACTGAGGAAAACCTTTGGCTATCACGCATACAGTAAGGGCATTGCTATTTCTATATTAATGTCGATCTATAATCATCATACTCCAGCAGAAACCTTACGCTATATTGGAATTGAGAAGAACGAAAAGCAGTTAATAAAAGTAGATGTGAATTTATAAATACAATAAAAAGGCTCTTCCCTTTACAAATGAGTAAGTGGAAGAGCATATATCATTCATCATCATCTATGTCCAGCGGTTCAATCATTCGAACATGCTTTAGTTCCTTCACAATGTCTTCTGTTACATTTACTTGCAGTGTCTCTTTATCTCTCATAAATTTAAATACGCCATTATTAAAATCTGTTCCATGGTCCTTAAAGAAAATTCCTTCAAATTCAACATCTTTCGTATAGTTAAAGCTTAAACGATAAACTTCTCCTTCTCTCGTCAGATACGCACGGACCCCTTTTTCAAACTGCCCCTCTTGGTCTCTTAGTGCACGAGAAACGGAAATAAGATGTAAGTCTACGAAAGGGATTTCACGTAATAATGAGTTTATGATGGACCCCTTTGCAATTTGCTCCCATCGGCTCTGGGCTGTCTGGCCTAAAATAATTTGAGTTATTTTCTTTTCTCTTGCGATTTCAGCTATCACTTTTGCGATTGGCCGTTTTTCATTATCTTTTAAGATAAA
This sequence comes from Cytobacillus massiliigabonensis, assembly GCF_900199725.1. Taxonomy (GTDB): domain Bacteria; phylum Bacillota; class Bacilli; order Bacillales; family Cytobacillaceae; genus Cytobacillus; species Cytobacillus massiliigabonensis. Next base: position 711,107 of record NZ_LT904903.1, read on the forward strand.
TTCCTCTGCATTATGCTGTTCAGCTAACTGCTTCCATCTTGTAATATAATCTGATTTTTCGGCATCCAGCTCATCAAAAGGCAAACGATCAATGGTTAGGATATATAGTGGACAATCAAGCATATGCGCTATATTACATCCACGCTGAATGAGCCGTTCACCATTTGGCCCATAATAGACGCAGACGAGGATGCTTTCGTCCATACGTCCTTTGAATTTCTTCATTTAATACTCACCTCAAAGTTAGATGAAATTTAGGCGGCACGGTTAGACTATGTATGACTATAGCTTATGCACTCGTTTCAGTCAATATCAACCACTGGTAATTTAACAAAATACAATTTTTTTAGACTAAATGGTCAGGAGGGGGGATTTGATGTCCTGGTTACACCTTATGATATTCATCCCATTTGTTTTTGCTATCTTTGTCCCATTTGTTTATAAATGGCTTTCTGGAAGAGTGCATACCGGCTGGTTTGTTCTTGCTGCACCTTTAGCAGTCTTTCTATATTTATTAAAGTATATTCCTTCTATTTCAAAGGGGGAAACCATTCGCTTAGACCTTCCCTGGATGCCATCATTAGGAATAAATTATACCGCTTATATCGACGGGCTAAGCCTGATTTTTGGTTTATTAATCACCGGTGTTGGTGCGCTAGTTGTTTTGTATTCGATTTATTATATGTCGAAGGAAAGAGAAGCACTTCATAACTTTTATGTTTATATGCTGTTATTCATGGGAGCTATGCTTGGGCTTGTAGTCTCAGATAATATATTGGTTTTATATGTTTTTTGGGAGTTAACAAGCATTTCATCGTTCTTATTAATTGCTTACTGGTATCAGCGGAAGAATTCACGAAATGGTGCCCAGAAGTCGATGTTAATTACCATCTTTGGCGGTCTTGCCATGCTGGCAGGATTGATTATGCTTTCAATGATGGCGGACACATACAGCATACGTGAAATGGTTGAGCATGCAAATCGTATAACAGAGCATCATCTTTTTCTGCCTGCGATGATTCTTATTCTTTTAGGTGCATTTACGAAATCTGCACAATTTCCATTCAGTATATGGCTGCCAGATGCGATGGAAGCACCTACTCCAATAAGTGCCTATTTACATTCTGCAACGATGGTTAAGGCAGGCATTTATTTAGTAGCCCGAATGACTCCTGTTTTTGGAGGAATCGCTGAATGGTTTTGGATTGTATCAGGCATTGGATTAATTACCTTATTGTATGGTTCGGTTAACGCTGTAAATCAAAAGGATTTAAAAGGATTATTAGCATATTCGACAATTAGTCAATTAGGATTGATCATGAGCCTTCTTGGAATCGGTTCGGCTTCTATGTATTTTGGGTTTGGAGATGAATCATCAGTATATGCTTTTGCTGTCTTAGCAGCACTTTTTCACTTAATTAATCACTCCACCTTTAAAGGGAGTTTGTTCATGATTGTCGGTATAATCGACCATGAAACTGGGACGCGTGATATTCGGAAATTAGGCGGGCTAATGAGTCTCATGCCTATATCATTTACATTAACAATCATCGGAAGCTTTGCAATGGCAGGACTGCCGCCTTTTAATGGGTTTTTAAGCAAAGAAATGTTCTTTACAAGTGTCCTGACGGTTTTCGAATCACCAGTGTTTGGAATGAAGAGCTTAGGATTGCTATTTCCAGTTATCGCATGGTCAGCGAGTGTATTTACATTTATTTATTGCATGATTCTCGTATTTAAAACATTTATGGGTAAACACCGTCCTGAAAGACTGGATAAGGAAGCGCATGAAGCACCGATTGGCATGCTGATTCCACCGATCATTCTTAGCTGTTTAGTCATTGTTATTTTCTTTTTCCCTAATATAATCTCAGATCATTTGCTGCAGCCTGCTTTGACTTCAGTTCTCCCGCAATTTGCTGGAGCAGGCGGGATTGAGGTCAAAATTACCCCTTGGCATGGGTGGAGTACGGAGCTATTTATGACAATAGGTGTAGTTGGTTTTGGTGTGATTATGTATCGTTCTATTAAAAAATGGTCCCCGCTTTATGGCTATTATCCGCAGGCACTAACGTTAAATGGAATGTATAACCATTTGCTTGCAGGTATGGAAAAAATCTCGCTGAAACTGACAAAACAATATATGACTGGTTTTGTCCGAGATTATTTAGTGTATATTTTTACGTTTTTGATCTTTTTGCTTGGATGGTCGCTTTGGTTATCGAACGATCTCTCGTTTGATTTATCAAATAATGCACCCATTCACCTATATGAAGGCGGGGTTATTGTCGCGATGCTTATTGCTGCCCTCACTGTGCTTTTTTCTAAATCTAGATTTACAGCGATTATTGCTGTCGGTGCATTAGGATATCTTGTCTCTCTTTTCTTTGTCATTTTCCGTGCACCAGATCTAGCATTAACACAGTTAGTTGTTGAAACAGTGACAGCAGCGTTATTCCTATTATGCTTTTACCATTTACCAGAGCTGCGTAAGGAAAAAAGCAGTATTCCGTTCAAATTAACCAATTTATTTGTATCACTGGGAGTAGGAACAGTCTTTACTTTCATTGCATTATCAGCGAATAATCATCGGCTTTTTGAATCGATTTCTGGTTACTTTGAAGATTCCTATACACTAGCCGGTGCGAAAAATATCGTTAACGCCATTCTTGTTGACTTCCGTGGCTTAGATACCATGCTAGAAATTCTTGTGCTTTGTATTGCGGGGCTCGGCGTTTACACACTAATAAAGCTTCAATTAGCTGGGAGGGAGAAGAAATGAAACCGAACGATGTCATTCTACATTCAGTAACAAAGGTAGCGGTCTTTATTATTTTGACGTTTTCCATTTACCTTTTTTTCGGAGGCCATCATAATCCTGGCGGTGGGTTTATCGGAGGGCTTAGCGTAGCCTCAGGGTTAGTTCTTCTTTATCTAACCTTTGATATTGAAACGGTTAGAAGAAATATCCCAGTTGATTTTAAAAAAGTGGCAGCCTTTGGAGTATTAATTGCCATCTTTACAGGAGCGAGTTCTTTATTGTTTGATAAGCCCTTTTTAAATCAAGCCTATGGCTATTTTAATCTTCCTATTTTCGGAAAGACTGAGCTAGCAACTGCAGTTATATTTGATGTTGGTGTTGCCCTAGCGGTTATTGGAACAGCAGTAACAATTATCTTAAGCATAAGTGAGGATGGATAAAATGGAAACATCAATGTCTATTCTTATAGGAGTTCTTTTTACAATAGGAACCTATTTAATTTTGACGAAGAGTTTGCTTCGGATCATTTTAGGAACATCCATTATTAGTCATGGTGTGAATTTGCTTATTCTTACAATGGGCGGTTTAAAGAAAGGTGGTCCTCCATTGTTAGGCCAGCATGACACTACATTTACAGATTCATTGCCTCAGGCACTTATTTTAACGGCGATCGTGATAAATTTTGCAGTCACTGCACTATTTCTAGTACTCAGCTACCGAACGTATAAAACATTAGGGACTGATAATTTGGATCAATTAAGGGGAATGGAAGATGAATAATACTGTTATACTGCCAATCATTATTCCTGTCATAGCAGGTCTAATAATGGTCATCTTTAGAAAAAATATTCGTTTTCAGCGGCTGTTTAGTATCATTGCCATTCTTATAGTAGGTACTGTATCTATCTTATTGATGAACCAAATTAGAAATGAAGGAATACAGACACTTCAGGCAGGTGGCTGGGAAGCCCCATTTGGCATTACGATTGTAGCTGATATGTTTTCTGCTATCCTTCTTCTTACGACGAGTATAGTTGCTTTTTTCTGTTTAATCTTTGCCTTTTCATCTATTGGGAGAGAGAGGGAAGAGCATTATTTCTATCCCATGTTTTTATTTCTGATTTCAGGTGTATGTGGGTCGTTTTTGACAGGGGACTTATTCAATTTATTTGTCTGTTTTGAGGTCATGCTGATTTCATCTTATGTACTAATCTCTTTAGGCGGTACGAAGCTCCAGCTTAGGGAGTCAGTCAAGTACATTTTAATTAATGTCATTTCATCCTCCTTGTTTTTAATTGCCATCGCTTATTTATATGCAATAACAGGTACCTTGAATTTAGCGCATCTTTCTTTGCGTGTCGCTGAGGCGGGACAGGACGGACTCATGACAACGGTTGCCTTTTTGTTTTTAATCGTGTTTAGCATGAAAGCGGCTCTTTTCCTTTTCTTTTGGCTTCCAGGTTCATATAGTGCACCGCCGACAGCTGTTGCTGCTATATTTGCTGCCTTACTGACAAAGGTAGGAATTTATGCGATTTTCCGTCTGTTTACACTCGTGTTTTATCATGAGCCGGAAATCACCCATTTAGCTATAGGCATTCTTGGGGCAATTACAATGGTACTCGGGGCAATTGGTGCAGTAGCTTATTGGGATATAAAGAAAATATTAACCTATAATGTCATCGTCGGGGTTGGCTTCATCATCGCTGGTCTTGCTTCATTAACATCTATGGGAATGGTGGGGTCCATTTATTATCTAATCCATGACATGGTTATTAAAGCGCTTATTTTCCTATTAGGAGGGATGATCATTCATCTTACCGGAACGAGCAAGCTGAAGGAAATTAGCGGGCTTATACGGAATCATCCCTATGTGGGCTGGATGTTCTTTGTTGCTGCGCTTTCCCTTGCAGGAATCCCGCCGCTTAGCGGGTTTTTGGGGAAGGTCTTCATTACTCGAGGGACATTTGAAACAGGATACTACTGGCTTGGTGCAATTGGGCTCATTACAAGTTTAATGGTTCTTTATTCAATTATGAAAATCTTTATGAATAGCTTTTGGGGAGAAACGTATGTAAGTAAGGAAATGGAGAAGGGAACAACCAGCTTGAGCACCATGCTGCCAATCGGCTGTCTTACTGCCTTAACAATTGCTCTTGGATTGGGAGCAGAGGGTATCCATGAATACGTACAAATCGCGACTGAGAGCATGCTGAATCCGATTTTGTATATAGAGGCAGTTATGGGTGGGGATCCCATTCGTTAATAGTTGATAGTTTTCTGATGACCATGGAAAGGAGGGGGTACCATTGCCCATTCAAGTCTTAATTAACCTATTTATCGCTTTTTTATGGATGTTTTTTCAAGATGAATGGAGCATCTTATCATTCATAGGCGGTTATTTAGTTGGTATCCTTGTTTTGTTTAGTATGAGGCGCTTTTTTCCCGCTTCCTTTTATATGAAACGCTTTATCTCTATTCTAAGTTTGTTTCTCTTGTTTATAAGTGAGTCAATTTCGTCAAGTATATATGTCATTCGCCAAGTAATAGGACCGAAGATCAATGTAACGCCAGGAATATTTAAGCTGGAAACAGATTTAGAAGGAGATATGGAAATAACACTTCTCGCTCTACTTCTAACTTTAACCCCTGGTTCAGTGGTTATGGAGATTTCCTCAGATAATAGGATTTTTTACATTCATGGGTTGAACTTGCCAGAATCTGAGCATGCTGTCATTCAATCGAAAATTAAATATGAGAAAGCCATAAAGGAGGTAACCCGATAATGTTCAAATTATTTTTAATGGGATGTTTATTTTTTATCACTCTCTCCATTATCGCAGCACTCTATCGTGCTGTAAAAGGTCCTTCTAAGCCTGATCGTGTGATGGCGTTAGATAATATTGGAATCAACCTTTTGGCAGGTGTGGCTATTCTTTCTATTCTCCTTCATACACATGCATTTTTAGATATTATTCTCTTGCTGGGGATTCTTTCCTTTGTTGGCACAATCGCCTTTGCTAGATACATTGAAAGGGGTGTTGTCATTGAACGCAAACATGCTGAGTGAAATCATTGTCTCCATTTTAATTTTTATCGGAACGGCATTTAGTTTTCTAAGTGCAATTGGTTTAATCCGCCTGCCTGATGTTTATACTCGTGCACATGCGGCATCAAAGAGCACGAGTATAGGGGTTCTTTGTATATTATTTGGGACTTTTCTTTATTTTTTACTGACCGAGGGATACGTGAGCATTAGATTAATACTAGGAATCTTTTTTGTGTTTTTAACCTCGCCGGTCGTAGCGCATTTGTTAAACCGGGCGGCGTATCGTTCACATGTAGAGCTTGCGAAGGAAAGCATTCAAGATGACTTGAAGGAATATATAAAAAGAACTGAATCATAAATATGGAATCAATATTCCTGAAAAAGAAGCAAATAATCTGCTGGATTATTTGCTTCTTTTTTATCTGGCCTGAATGAAGACTACACACATATCATCTTCAGCGTTTGCTTGCTGCTTTTTGGATAAAAGATGATCAATGGGCTGCAAATTATCGGTTTCGGTCCAATAGACTGACGCTTTTTCCTTTAGAAACTCATATCCATTTTCCTCGTATTTTTCAATTGAATCTTCCACTCCATCTGTGCAAAGCAGAAGCTGAACAGAGTCAGAATAGGAAATAACTGTTTTACTAATTTGGATTTCCTCAAAAAATCCTACAGCGCATGTATTGCTGGCTAGCTCTTTTATCTCGTTGCTGTCAATTAAGGCAAATCCAGTTGGATGGCCGGCATTTACATATTCAATGCACTTCTTCTTCGTATCTAGAACAAGATAGATAGCTGTGAAGTAGTAGGGGATCTGCTGATTACGCTGATTTAGTGAATTCATCCATCGATTGAGCTCCTTCATGACATATTCTGGATCAGAACCTGATGTGATCGCATCTCTTAAGACAGAAGATATAAACATGCACACGAGTGAGGCGGATATCCCATGTCCCATCATATCAAGCTGGATAGCAGCATAGCGGTCTTCATCAAGTTTTTGCCAATAATACATATCACCTGCAAGCTTATATGCGGGCAAATAGGAGGCTGTTAATAATAGGTTTTCTTTTTTTACAGGTTCACTTAAAAGGCTCGTCTGTACCTTCATAGAGAGGTCAAGCTCATTTCGGATTTTCTCATCCCTCTCGATATGCCAGTCTTTTTCATATTTCAATCTTAATGCAACTCGAATCCTTGCTAGAAGCTCTGTTTTATTAATTGGCTTCATTACATAATCGATTCCTCCGGCATCAAGCGCTTCTACGACTTTGTTAGAATCTTCAAGCGCAGTTACAAAAATGACAGGGATATCTTTAAGATGAGGTATTTGCTGAAGACGTCTGCAGGCTTCAATGCCATCCATTTCAGGCATCATAATATCCATTAATATAATGTCTGCCTGCATAGGCAATGGCGGCTTTTGCTGGAAGTAAGCAAACAATTCCTTAGCGGATGTGAGTGATAGATAATTGTCGTACCCGGCACGCTTTAGAATATTTTCAATAACAAACAAATTTGATTGATTGTCATCTACTATTAAAATCCCCATGAGTTTATGCTTCCTTTCTCAATTTCCTGTATGAAATGTAAAAATACGGTTGAATTAGATACTATCATTATATTTTAAAACAGCCTCCATCCGTTAGGGATTCGCTTAAAAACAATTCGTTTGGCATGGAGGTAAGTATTATTCAAATTGATTTATTCAAGAATATAGGTAATTACTCATAGTGTGAAGAATTTTTGTCCATTCTATATAAACAAATGTGTTTATACAGGAGAAAAACTCTTGATTATTTTCTGAATAGGAGTAAAATTAAGATTAAATTTTTTAGAGATTAGGAGATGTATGGATGAAAGTCGTGAAGTTTGGTGGCTCCTCTTTAGCAACTGGAAAACAGCTTGAGAAGGTATTTCAGATTATTCAATCCGATTCAGAAAGAAAGATTATTGTTGTTTCAGCACCAGGAAAGAGGTTTGCCGCAGATCATAAGGTGACAGATTTATTAATTGAATGTGCAGAGCAATGCTTATTAAATAATGACCCGATAGAATGGGTTGAAAGGGTAATAGAAAGATATTCCTCTATAGCATTTGAATTGCAGCTTCCTAGTGAGATTGTTAGGATCATTGAAGATGATTTATCAGCGAGGCTGACCGGAGACAGAAGCAAGCCAAGCCAGTTCATAGATTTAATAAAAGCGAGCGGGGAAGATAATCATGCAAAGCTGATAGCAGCTTATTTTCAAAATCAGGGAGTGGAAGCCCATTACGTGAATCCAAAGGATGCTGGTCTATTTGTCAGTGCAGATCCAGGGAATGCCCAAGTCCTTCCCGAGTCCTATGATTTGCTTTATTCTCTTCGTGAACGTTCTGGTATATTAATTTTTCCAGGATTTTTTGGATATAGCAAGGAAGGGGATGTGTATACTTTTTCTCGCAGCGGGTCGGATGTGACAGGTTCTATTCTTGCCAGCGGGCTTAAAGCAGACCTATATGAAAATTTTACAGATGTAGATGCTGTTTATTCGGTTAATCCATCCATCGTTAGCCGGCCAAAGGAGGTTAAAGAGTTAACCTATAGGGAAATGCGTGAACTTTCCTATGCAGGATTTACGGTACTTCATGATGAGGCGCTTGTTCCAGCATTTAAGGCAGGCATTCCTGTGCAAATTAAGAATACGAATAACCCATCAGCACCTGGTACAAGGATTGTGTCTGAACGGGATAATACAAATGGACCGGTTATTGGCATTGCCAGTGACCAAGGATTTTGCAGCATTTATGTCAGTAAATATTTAATGAATAGAGAGGTTGGATTTGGAAGAAAGCTTTTAGCTATATTAGAAAGCTTCGGATTATCGTATGAGCATATTCCCTCAGGCATTGATGATGTCTCCATTATTTTAAGGGAAAACCAATTTAGTCCGCTGATGGAAAAGGAAATAAAAGAACGGATTGAAACAGAGCTTCACACAGATGAGGTAGTAATCGAGCGGGGTCTTGCTTTAATCATGGTCGTTGGAGAAGGGATGCGCCACAATATCGGAACGACGGCAAGAGCTTCAAAAGCATTAGCAAATGCGAACGTTAATATCGAAATGATTAATCAGGGCTCATCTGAGGTCAGTATGATGTTTGGAGTAAAGGAAATTGATGAAAAGCGAGCAGTGCAGGCACTTTATGAGGAGTTTTTTGCTGCTGTGACGGTATAAGCTGCCGAACTGTAAGTAGTATGTCTTGTGAAAATAGGCTTTGACTAATGGATTGGCAATAAAAAAATTTTAAGGCTGCGATAATTTATATTATAATAGGGAAGTCGGCTGAAAAAGCCGGCTTTTTTCCGTTTTTGCCTAGCAAAATAGGTTATAAAATTATTAGTTTGTTTTTCAGAAAGTGGTGGAAATATGAATAAATGGTTTTCATCGATAACAGTATTTTCTTCTGTTCAATGGCTGTTTTTTATTTTTGCAAATACAGTCATGATTCCGATATCTGTGGCAAATGCCTTTCACCTGCCACATGAAACGATGGCGATGATGCTGAAAGTTTCACTTGTCTTTACAGGTCTTGCATGTATATTGCAGGGCTGGAAAGGACATCGTTATCCCCTAATGGAAGGTCATTCAGGTTTAATGTGGGGACTAATTCTTAACTTAGGCTTATCAGCCTCTTCACTTGGAATGAGTTATTCTTCCATTGGCGGAGGGATTGCCACTGGGGTCCTTTTGGCTTGTCTAGTGACAATTATTCTTGCAGCTTTCAATGGTATTTCTCTTTTGCAATCAATCTTTAGTCCGATGGTAATGTCGGTTTATTTATTTCTATTAACCTTTCAGCTCGTTTTTATCTTTTTTAAAGGAATGCTGAAAGTTACAGAGCAAGGAACGATTGACATACCTGTTAGCCTTTTTTCCGTTGGGATTGTCATATTGGTGAGTCTAATAAAATTAAAGGGCAATACAGTCATCAGTAATTTTTCAATTTTAATAGGTTTGATTATTGGATGGGGGCTGTATGAATTAATCTTTTTTAATCAAGCAGATTCAGTCACACAAGCTTCTGGTTTTGCTTTTACATTATTCCCATTAGGAAATCCGAATCTAGAGGTTGGAATCATAGCAGTAGCTTTTTTTGCTGGAATGTTAAATTTAAGCAATACGATTGCTTCCATAAGTGCTGCGCAAAAGCTTTTTAATAGTAAGGCATCTGAGAAGCAGTACCGTCATTCTATTTTTATAACCTGTATTTTTTCTGTTGTAGGGACAGGCTTTGGACTCGTTCCATTCACGCCATTTACTTCTTCAATCGGATTCTTGCAAAGCACACGGATATTAGAAAAGAAGCCACTTTACATTGGCGGCGCACTTCTCGCAGTTATTGGACTAATTCCTGCATTAGGATCATTATTAGCGTCAATGCCTATTACCGTTGGGAATGCAGTCCTGTTTGTTGCGTACTTGCAGTTGTTTGGTACGGCGTTTGGCAGTTTGAATGGAAAAGAGTTTAACTCAAATACAATCTTTCGTCTGGCTGCTCCAGTTCTCATTGGCATCAGTTTAATGAACGTCTCGCCATCCCTTTTCAAGAACCTGCCTGTACTCATCCAGCCATTTATCTCAAATGGCCTAATAATGGGGGTACTTCTATCCATCTTATTAGAAAAATGTATTAACTGGTCTGCCTTCGAACAGGTGCCAGGCGGCATGCGTGGGCAGAAGCTATAAGTTTGATCGCTTGTGGTGGACAAAAAAGTTGATGCTTTTGTGATAGCGGGCTCTCATAAGAAAATAGCAATGGAAACCTTATGCATTGAAGTTCAGTATAAAAAGGGCAGGGGAATTTTGTTAAATCCCCCTGCCTTTTTTTATATTCTTCATAAAGATAACTACATATGAAGGATAGATATTGATCGGTTAGCTTGTAAAAAGTCCTTCATCAAGGTTATGAAGTCTCGATCATGTCCGGATAGCTTGTAAAAAGTCCCTCATCAAGGTTATGAAAGTCCAATCATGTCCGGTTAGCTTGTAAAGAGTTCTTTATCAAGGAAATGAAAGCCCGAATTCGGTGGGATAGCTTGAAAAGAGTCCATCATCAAGGTTATGAAGGCCAATTCATGTTCGAATACTAGTAAAAAGTCCTTCATCAAGGTTATGAAGTCCCGATCATGTCCGGATAGCTTGTAAAAAGTCC
>NZ_LT904903.1:724448-724884 GCF_900199725.1 Cytobacillus massiliigabonensis
GATGCTTTTGTGATAGCGGGCTCTCATAAGAAAATAGCAATGGAAACCTTATGCATTGAAGTTCAGTATAAAAAGGGCAGGGGAATTTTGTTAAATCCCCCTGCCTTTTTTTATATTCTTCATAAAGATAACTACATATGAAGGATAGATATTGATCGGTTAGCTTGTAAAAAGTCCTTCATCAAGGTTATGAAGTCTCGATCATGTCCGGATAGCTTGTAAAAAGTCCCTCATCAAGTTTATGAAAGTCCAATCATGTCCGGTTAGCTTGTAAAGAGTTCTTTATCAAGGAAATGAAAGCCCGAATTCGGTGGGATAGCTTGAAAAGAGTCCATCATCAAGGTTATGAAGGCCAATTCATGTTCGAATACTAGTAAAAAGTCCTTCATCAAGGTTATGAAGTCCCGATCATGTCCGGATAGCTTGTAAAAAGTCC
>NZ_LT904903.1:725849-1034352 GCF_900199725.1 Cytobacillus massiliigabonensis
GTAAAAAGTCCTTCATCAAGGTTATGAAGTCTCGATCATGTCCGGATAGCTTGTAAAAAGTCCCTCATCAAGGTTATGAAAGTCCAATCATGTCCGGTTAGCTTGTAAAGAGTTCTTTATCAAGGAAATGAAAGCCCGAATTCGGTGGGATAGCTTGAAAAGAGTCCATCATCAAGGTTATGAAGGCCAATTCATGTTCGAATACTAGTAAAAAGTCCTTCATCAAGGTTATGAAGTCCCGATCATGTCCGGATAGCTTGTAAAAAGTCCTTCATCAAGGTTATGAAGTCTCGATCATGTCCGGATAGCTTGTAAAAAGTCCTTTTATCAAGGTTATGAAGTCCCGATCATGTCCGGTTAGCCTGTAAAGAGTCTTTCATCAAGGGAATGAAAGCATGTAGATCATCATAGCAAATAAAGAATAATCCATTCTAGTTTAGTATAAATTACCTCTTACACGTCTATTTTAAAAAAGAAAAATATCAAATTGTAAAACATTTACTCGATTGCTATCATATTAAGCTGCATGGTAATTATGCTTTATAAATAAAAAATAGCATGTGAAATTTTTTAAGATTTCACATGCTATATAATGAGTTTTTATATTAATTTCTCAAATTTCACTCGTTTGTTTAATGCATACATTAATGGAATTCCTACGGCCATGACAACAAACTCACCAATGGCAGTTGTGACCCAAGTAAATCCGAATGGCAGCCCGAAAGCTAAGTTAAGTTCAAGCGCGATGATCCACATCATAAAAGTAAAGACGACAGTATTTACAACCATTCGAACCCAGATGTTCTTAATATAACGGCAGCAAACAATCGTGATTAATAATGAAATTAACGAATGTCCGACTCCGAAAATAAGATCATATGCTTTCATTGGTGAAAATAACAAATTGGTCAAAAATACACCTAGAATCATTCCGTAAATATATTTCTTATTGAAGACCACTAGATGATTGAACATTTCGGATACCCGAAATTGGACTGCCGTAAACCCAAAGGGCTGGATGAGCATGGAAACAGCAATATATAAAGCTGCTAAAATTCCATTACCTACAATTGTTTTCACATTCATAATCTATTCTCTCCTTAGTTTTTTTTCGTGGGAGGTTCTCGAACCACGTGAGCATCGCTCAAAGAATTTAATTTTACTGTAAAGGAACTAATTTGTCAATTTACTAAAATAGCAGGGTTTTTCTACAACTTCCTACAAAAGACCCTTTCGCTTGACATTTCAGTAAATAAGTATTATTTTAAATATAATGAAAATTCAATATGAGCGGATGACTTTTGTGGGAGAGTGCATTGCTATAGGCCACCGAAGGGGCAAGTTCCGAAAAGACCCTTGGAACAAATCTCTCAGGTAGAAGAACCACAATTAGGACGCATCTCTGGAGAGCTCGTATACATTTGTACGGCACCAAAGGGGACCCATTAATGGGATGAAACTCTCAGGTACAAAGGACAGGGAAGGGTAGAGATTACTACACCTTTTCTGTCCTTTTTTATAGTATAAGCGTTTAGTAATTAAATGAATTTTCCTTACGAATGCAGCATGAGGGAGGAGATGTAGAGATGACTAGGAAAAGAATGACGTTATCCAATCTGATTAGAAATAATAAAGAAGAGCTTTTAAGGGATCGTGAACAGCTTGAGAAAATTGAAAAACGGATTGATGACAAATATATGAAAAGAAAAAAAGAAGCTAAGGCAATTTAGGTAACTTCCTAACAATCATTCAATAAAAATTCAAACTCAAGAATAATAATTTTGTTGACAATATAACAGCAGGTTGATTACAATAATAGTAATCAATCAAATAGTAACTCCTAAAGGGGAGTAGCTTTTACAGCAAAGTCGTCATTTCAGAGTGATTAACTCTCGGCTTTGTTGGCAACATACACGTTGTTAGCAAGACCTTTACCAATTTTAGGTAAGGGTCTTTATTGTTTTTTTAGGGCCTTTACCATTGTGGTAAAGGCTTTTTCTGTTTTTGACAAAGCCTCTTCCACTTACTTATTTGATTAAATATCTATTTTGGAAGGATGATGTTTTCATGGAACTAGCAATTTTACTAGAATACGGTGGAGTATTATTATTATTAATTGCGCTGGAGGGGCTTTTGGCAGCAGATAATGCATTGGTTTTAGCGATTATGGTTAAGCACCTGCCGGAAGAGGAACGAAGGAAAGCATTATTTTATGGGCTTGCAGGCGCATTTGTCTTTCGATTTGGTTCCTTATTTGCCATTTCATTCCTCGTTGATGTTTGGCAAGTTCAAGCGATCGGAGCGCTTTACTTGCTGTTTATTGCCGTCAATCATATTTTTAGAAAAGTAATAATCAAAAAAGGAGAAGAAAAGGCAACCATTGAGAAGGGAAAGAAAAAAGCAGGTTTTTGGATGACAGTTTTTAAGGTGGAATTAGCGGATATCGCCTTTGCGGTTGATTCTATACTTGCAGCAGTCGCATTAGCCATTGCTCTTCCAGATTCAGGGCTGCCGAATATTGGCGGACTAGATGGAGGAAAGTTTCTAGTCATCTTCGCCGGAGGTTTCATTGGATTAATTATTATGCGCTACGCTGCAAACTTTTTTGTTAAATTACTTCATGCAAGACCGGGCTTGGAAATTGCAGCTTTCCTCATCGTCGGATGGGTTGGGGTGAAATTATCGGTTTATACACTTTCACACCCTGCGTTATCTGTGCTTCCAGAAGGCTTTGCAAAGTCGCCAGAATGGAAAATTACCTTCTATGCAGTATTAATTTTGATTGCGATTGGCGGCTGGTTTTTATCAAAGAAGAAAAAAGAAACTTCTGTTAAAGAATAAAATAGTTTTACAATGTAGCTCCTGATTTTCACAGCCTAGAAAAAACCGGAAAATGGTATAATCAACTTATATAAAAATACCTTTTTCGGTTTTTTTGAAAGATAAGAAAGCATAACTTTGGTGCTAGAGAATTGTCTAGCACAAGCGTCCTATCGCCTATCAAACTTCAGGTACCCTCCCAACGATAAGTCATCAACGGTTCGCTCACGCTCACCGTGTTTCCTTTATCTCAGTTATTAAAAGGCGAGGCGACTGTTTAGCCCCGACAAGCATAAGATGGACTGAGGCGTGGCGTATTTTGCCACAGAGCAGTACATCTTATGACCTCGAGGGGCAAGGAGACGCAGCTAGATTACGGAGACCTTCTGCGTTTGTACGGCGATGATCAAGGCGCATCCGCTTTTCTTATTAGTGAAATAGTTAGGCAGGGGAAAAACATGCAGGCATTAAAAGCGTTATTGTCTTTTATGAGGCCCTATTGGCTGTTTGCTATATTAGGGCCATTTTTTATGTTTGTGGAAGTGGCAATGGATTTGATTCAGCCGACATTGATGCAGCATATTATTGATGATGGAATAGCCAATAATAACACTGGTTATACAGTCAAAATGGGTCTTTTCATGGTTGGAGCAGCAATCATCGGTCTTGCGGGAGGAATAGGATGCTCGATATATAGCACGAGGGCTGCTGTTCATTTTGCTGCAGACATGAGAAGGGATGTTTTTCAAAGGATTGAGCAGTTTTCAAGCAGAAATATTGATGCATTTGGCACAGGAAAGCTAATCACCATTGTCACCAATGATATTTCGTCTCTGCAAAGAGCGGTTATGATGACCCTGAAAATTTTTGTGAGAGGCCCGCTTCTTTTTATCGGCAGTATTATTATTGTCTTTTTTACAGCGCGGGAGCTATTTCCGATTCTTGCAGCTGTTGTTCCAATCCTAATCTTCGTTATTATTCTATTTACGAAGAAGTCAGGTGCCTTATTTAAAAAGGTACAGGAAGCCATTGATAAAGTAAATACGAGATTGCAAGAAAATCTGGCAGGGATGAGAGTAGTAAAAGCATTTGGCAGACAGGCATTTGAGAAGCAAAAGTTTGCCAATGCAAATAATGAGCTGACGAGGGTGAATATTTCTGCGGAGCAGTTAATAGCTTTATTAATGCCGATTTTGCTCTTTTTAGTCAATATGGGAATCATTGCAGCTCTTTGGATGGGTGTCATAAAAGTAAATAATGGCTCCATTCAGGTAGGTGTCATTCTCGCGTTTATTAACTATTTAAATATTATTTTGAATGGCTTAATGTCAAGCAGTAATGTGCTCATGCAAATTACGAGAGCCTTTCCATCTGCAGAAAGGGTTCAAGAGGTGCTTGGCATGGAATTAGACATTAAAGAGCCAAGTGATCCGTATGCTCCTGAAAAAATTGCCGGAGATGTTGAGTTCCGCCATGTGAGTTACAGCTATAGCAAAAATGGAGAATACGTATTAAAGAACATTTCATTCCAGGTGAGTAATGGACAAACATTGGGCATAATCGGGTCAACGGGAAGCGGCAAGTCCACGCTGACAAAGCTTATTCCAAGGCTTTATGATGTAGACAAAGGCAGTATTCTGATTGATGGAAAGGACATTAAAACATATAAGCTGCAGACTCTTCGAGAGGCAATCGGTGTTGTTTCGCAAAAAGCGATTTTATTTTCCGGAAGTATAGAAGAGAATTTGCATTATGGAAAGGAACATGCAAAAGCAGAAGAATTAAATCAAGCAGCTGAGAATGCCTGTGCAAGAGAGTTTATAAAGAAACTTGATGATGGCTATAACCATTCATTAACACAAGGCGCAACGAATCTTTCGGGAGGGCAAAAACAAAGACTCTCTATTGCAAGGGCGTTTATTAGGAAGCCATCTATTTTGATTCTTGATGATTCTACCTCAGCAGTTGATGCAGTCTCGGAGTCTGCCATTCAGAGCGCATTAAAGCAAGAATATGCAGAGTCGACCAAGATCATTATTTCATCAAAAATCTCTTCAATAAAAGACGCAGATCAAATCATTGTTATAGATGATGGAGAGATTGCAGGAATGGGCACCCATCAGGAGCTTCTTGCATCAAATATGATTTATCGGGAAATTTTTGTAACGCAAGGAGGGGTGCTTAGTGAGTATGCAAAAAGGTAGCACTGCTCAAACAGAGAAATCGATTCGGTTTGGCAATGGTCCTGGAAGAATGAGCGGGCCAATCGTAAAGCCGAAGGACAGAAAAGGAACAATTAAAAGAATCTGGCAATATATGAAGAAACAAAAAACAGCGATGATTCTCGCGATAACGATGGTTCTCATTTCAACTGTGCTCGGGCTGCTGGGACCGCTGCTAATCGGGTTTATTATTGATCATTATATTATGCCAAAAGATATTAGCGGAACAATTCGTATGGCGGGACTGCTTGGAGTTGTTTATTTAGCTGCATCTCTGTTTACATGGCTCCAAACGTACATAATGGTCAATGTTTCTTTAAAAACGATTCAAATGCTAAGGCAGGATTTATTTAATCACTTTCAGGCACTTTCATTGAAGTTTTTCGATAAGCGGGCTTACGGGGAATTAATGAGCCGGGTGACCAATGATATCGAGAATTTGAATAGTGCGTTGAGCCAAAGTGTCATTCAGATTTTTTCCTCTGTGCTGACTGTTGCTGGTGTGATGATTGCGATGCTGACGCTTAATTGGATGCTTGCACTTGTAACGCTGCTAGTCATTCCGCTGATGTTTTTTGCAACGAATAAAATTATTACATTCAGCAGCAGTAATTTTATTAAAAGGCAGCGAGATCTTGGGGATATGAATGGGACGGTAGAGGAATCAATCTCCGGTATTGAAGTCATTACTTTATTCGGGAAAGAAAAGGAAGTCTACAATAAATTTTCAGATGCAAATGAAAGATTGCGAAATTCTGCTATGATGGCTGATATTTCTTCGGGATTTCTAGGACCTGTCAATAACTTTATAAACAATCTAGGGCTAGGAATCGTAATTGCTGCAGGTGCATTGATGGCGATAAGCGGGATGACAACTATTGGGGTTCTTGCGTCATTTGTAACGTTTTCTCGGCAATTTTATAGACCGATCAATCAAATGTCTAACCTAATTAATACGTTTCAATCGGCAATTGCAGGTGCTGAACGCGTATTTGAAATAATGGATGAAATTCCTGATCTTAAGGACAGTGAACAGGCGATTGAAGCTGGCTCATTTAAAGGAGATGTAGCATTTTCAGGTGTTTCCTTTGGCTATGGAGGTCAAAAAAGTATTCTAAAAAATATCAGTCTTGAGGCTAAAGCTGGTCAAACAATTGCGCTAGTCGGTCCAACTGGCTCAGGCAAAACAACAATCATTAATCTTTTGTCACGTTTTTATGATGTGGAAACTGGTGAAATTTGCATTGATGGCAGAAATATTAAAGACTACAAAATTCAGTCCTTGCGTTCAAAGATAGGAATTGTCCTGCAGGATACGTATTTATTCTCAGGACCGATTATGGAAAATATCCGTTATGGAAGGCTTGATGCTGCCGATGAAGAAGTGATTCACGCGGCAAAGCTAGCGTCAGCACATGGGTTTATTAAACATTTGCCCGCTCGCTATGAAACTAGAATCGAATCTGGCGGAACAAATTTAAGCCAGGGGCAAAAGCAGCTAATAGCCATCGCAAGAGCGATTTTAGCAGATTCAGATATTTTAATATTGGATGAGGCGACATCAAGTATTGATACAAGGACAGAAATTGAAATTCAAAAAGGCATTAGTGCGCTCACGAAAGGAAAAACTAGCTTCATCATCGCCCATCGGTTAAAAACGGTAGAAAATGCAGATATGATACTCGTTATCCGTGATGGGGAGATTGTGGAGAAGGGAAATCACGAGGAACTATTAGCCCTGCACGGATTTTATTATGATATGTACAAGCTTCAGTTTGAAAACTAAAGAATAGAGGGACTGTTCTTCAATGAAGAGCGGTCCTTTTTGGGGATTGACCGGAAAATTAGTGAATTTGACCGAAAAAATGAAAATCTGACCGGAATATGAAAGGAAGTGACCGAATAAATCAAAATCTGACTGAAATAAGGGTGAAAGTGATGAAATAAAACAGAAAAAAGAAATATAGGTTCATATTTGCCTGACCTAAAGCCGATAATTCATTAAAAACCTCATAAATTCCTTTTGCATGGAATGATTATATTTCATAATCGCATAAGTATGGGCTTCTGGCAGTGTAATAGTACTGCAGGGAACTTCCAGCAGCCACCCTTCTATTAATTCCCGTCTGACTGTTGAAACTGGCAAGAAAGAAACGCCCAATCCTTCAACGATAAATCTTTTAGTAATATGAATTTGAGAGACCTTCATCATTTTCACGGATGGGAACTTGTATTTTACTTCACGGCTTAGAATCTCCCAGTAGACGGGATGATTATCTGTTAGCAGATAATTTTTCAACAGCACTTCTTCTTCATCCAATGGTGGAGCGGATTCCGCATCCAATCCATCATGCTGGGCAATTAATTTCACTTCATCCTTAAACAAAACTTCGCAATATAATTCTGGATTCGTGCTATGAAGACAGGAAAGCCCAATATCAATTTCGTCATTTAGCACAGCTTTTTCAATATCTAGGGATTCAAGAACCATTACTGAAATCTCTACATGAGGATGGATAGTCATATATTTTTTTAGAACAAACGGAAGGATGGTATCAGCGATCAATGGAGAGATAGCGAGCGATAGCTTTGAAGTATACCCCTGACTAAAGGATTGCAAATCCTCTATCCCCCTTTGGTATATCTCTATCAATTTTTCTGCATGTGGAATGTATCTCCTGCCCTCCTCTGTTAGTTTCATTTTTCTGCCTTCTCTTTCAAATAGCTGAACACCTAATTCTTTCTCGAGATTTTGAATATGAACGGTTACAGAAGGCTGTGAAATATATAATAATTCTGCTGTTCTTCTAAAATTGCCATTTTTAGCGGCAACTAAAAATGTATTGATCCAGCTAAACTCCAACCGCTAACCCTCCTTTTGATTAAAAAAATAAATCAAAATATTTAAAAACATTTAATTTTTTTAATTATATTTATTTTATATAATTTACCTAAATAAGGAAAGGAGAAATGAAAAATGATCCATTACGGTTTAAAAGGTATAATTGCAGCTGAAACAAAGATTAGCCATGTGGACGGAGAAAAGGGACAGCTGATTTACCGGGGATATGAAATTGGGGAGATCACAGAAACCTATTCCTTTGAGGAAACAGCGTATCTTCTTTGGAATGCGGAGTTTCCTACAGATAGGCAGCTAAGTGAATTAAAAGCTTCATTAATAGATAACCGAGAACTTCCTAGCTATATGATTGACTTAATTAGAAGCTTGCCCGCTGACATGAATATGATGAGTGTGTTGAGAACGGTGATTTCTGCTGAAGGAAGAAGTGACTATAGCTGGAAGCCGACCATTGAACAGGCAATAAGAATAACAGCCATGGCCCCAGCAATCATTGCCTATCGAAAAAGACATCTAGAAGGAAAAACATTTATCCCGCCAAAGCCTGAACTAAATCATGTAGAGAACTATCTTTACATGCTAAATGGAGAAGTTCCTCTGAAAGCTCATGTTCATGCACTGGAAACATATATGATTTTAACGATGGAGCATGGGATGAATGCCTCTACATTCTCGGCAAGAGTAACGGCATCTACTGAGTCTGATTTAGTTTCAGCGATTACCTCTGCAATTGGGACGATGAAGGGGCCGCTTCATGGAGGCGCACCATCTGAAGTAATCTCTCTTTTAAATGAAGTACATGAACAGGGCGATGCAGAAACGGTTATTAGAAATAAATTAAATCGTGGAGAAAAGCTGATGGGATTTGGACATCGAATTTATAAAACAGTTGATCCTAGATCTGTTGCTTTGAAATCGAAACTCCTGGCATTTTCAGGTGAAGATGAGTGGCTTGATCTCTCTATGAAAGTAGAAAAGCTGGGCGTGCAAATTCTTGAAGAGGTAAAGCCAGGCAGGTCACTTTATACAAATGTAGAATTTTATGCAGCAGCGATTATGAAAGCTGTTAAAATGGAAAAGGAATTATTCACCCCAACCTTCACGGCAAGCCGAATAGTCGGCTGGAGCGCCCATATTTTAGAACAAGCAGAAAACAATGTTATCTTTCGGCCGCAATCAAAATATATTGGTCCAGTTTATAAGAAAGAAGAGTTAATATAAGTGTCGGAGAAAACCTACTTATGATAAAATTTGTCTTGTATATTTAGAATTTTTAGACAATCAGGAGTGATTTCATGCAAGCGTTGTTTCAGTATAATTGGTTGATAAGGGAAGATTGGTATCAATGGTGTGAAGATGTTGCAGAGGAGGAGCTTCTTTTAGCCCGAACGGGTGGGGTAGGAGGGATCCTGCATACACTTTTTCACATCATTGATGTTGAATGGAGCTGGATTCGCCTTCTTCAAGGCAAGCCTGATTTTCAGGAAAGCTTTGAAGAGTATAACAGTTTGCAAAAGGTAAGAGGGCTTGATGCAAAATTCCGCGTGGAAGTAGAAGAATTTGTGAGAAATTGGGATGTAGGCATGGAAAGCAATCTCCTCCATGATTCTTTTCCAGATGGGCGAACGGAAATCTTTACCTGGGGTGAAGTGATGCGTCATGTTATAGCTCACGAAATTCATCATATCGGCCAAATTTCTGTCTGGGCGAGAGAAATCGGGAAGAAACCAATCTCTGCAAATTTTATTAGAAGAGGAATTATCCCTTTGCCTGAACAAAATAAGTAATAATAATATTGAATCGACTGTTGAGGATAAACAGTCGATTTTTTGTCATATAAGTTTGAAAATTGCGTTATATACAGTCGGTATAATTGGTAATATATGTATCAAGGGGGTGGGGGCGGTGAAATTAGAAAGGAAGCAAAATAAGAGCAGAATGGCTGCAGGAATAGGTGTGTTATTCTTTCTTATCTGTTTTAGCTGGTATATTTGGGGGCAAAAGGAAGAAAATCCGGTTGTGATGCTAAAGCCAGAGGAAATGCAGGAGGACTTTCAATTTTTAATAGATGAAATCCTAGCAAAGCACCCAGATCCAGCAAGAAATATGACAAAGGAAGTTTGGGATAAGCGGATTGCTGAAATAAAAAATGAACTGGATTCAGAAAAAAGCACTTCAGATTTTTATTTTATCCTTCAAGAGTTTGTCGCGGAAATGGAAGATGCCCATACTGGTCTAGTGATGCTAGATGATCGAAAAAGACTGCCATTACTTCTTGATTGGACGGAAGAGGGGTGGACAGTTTTGGAAAGTGGATATGGGGTTGAAAAAGGGGATCTCATTGTCCGCTTAGGCGGAATGGAAGTTGATGAAATTGTTAAGGATTTAGGAAAATTCGTTTCGGCGGAAAACCCTTACTGGAAAAGGTTTCGAGCGAATTTTTTAATTAAAGATGAATATTATTTGAAGAAGCTCTCGTTGATTAAACATAATCATGTAGTAGTAACTGTAGAAAACATTCAGGGAAAAAAAAGGAAGGTAAGAATTCCCCTTGTAAATAAAGATGTAGCAGATGTGCAAATAAGTGATGCAGAGGATAACTGGTATAGTTCGTATAAACGGTTCAACGATTCAAATACATTTGGCTGGTCCTTAGACCACGAAAATGATCTTGGATACTATTATTTACATGCATGTGATGATACAAGGGAGTACCGGAAAAGTGTAAGTCTCTTTTTTAAAGAAGTTAAAAGGGATGGAATAGAGAATATTGTTATTGATTTACGGAAAAATCCAGGGGGGGATTCTGCAGTTATTGATGCCTTTATAAATCATATACATTCTTCAAAGATTAATAATTTCTCGAATTTTACAGGAAACACTTTTGTACTTATAAGTAATAATACATTTAGTTCAGCTAATATGTTTGCGAGTGTCATACAAGACAATAATATCGGTATACTTGTTGGTGAACCTACAGGAAATGCACCTTCTTCATTTGGAGAAGGGTACGGTACAGTCCTTCCAAATAGTCAGATAAAATTGTCTTTATCAACAAAAGAATTTATCCTTTCCACGACCTACAAAGAAGCGATTTATCCAGACTATTTAGTCCCTAAAACAAGGGAATCAATTGTTTCAAATAAAGATATTCAGTTAGAGAAAGTAATTGAACTGATCAAGGAAAATTAGGCAGAAGAGTTTGGATCAAAATGTTCCATTAGCAATGAGGAGTGTTCTTTTATTATAATATAATTAAAATCTACACTAGGAGGTGATCGAATTGGCGATAAGATGGCCAGATTCTGCAGCATCTCATGCAAAGCCTAATTTTGGAAAGGCGATACTTTGCATGGGGTAGACTTTGAATTCAAAAATCGCCCAAGTACGCTTTTCTAATTCATTTGGCTTTGCACCTTATTTTGAAAAAAATAAATGAGGGGCTAACCAGAAATGAAAAATGTAAAAGCAAACGCAATTTTACCTGAAAGTTTAATTATAGAAATACAAAAATATATTCAAGGTGAGACGATTTATATTCCGAAAAAGAAAGCATCCCATCGTAAATGGGGAACGCGTTCTGGTACGAGAAAGGCCATTGATGAAAGAAATTCTGCCATTAGAACTGCGTTTAAAGGTGGAATACCCATTGATCAATTAGCTGAAGAATATTATCTTTCATCCGAAACAATAAAAAAAATTGTATACTCTAAATGAAGCACTGATATCCTATCATCAGTGCTTTTTTCTATGGCGTTTTTATTTCCTAATCAATTTTTCCATTGAATGCTTGTTGTGTACCTTTTAAAGTTAAATAGAAATATGTTTTTGAACAGGAGTGGAAAAGAATGGAGCCCTTCATTAGAAGTGATCAATTTAACTATATTAAAAATCAATTACAAATACTCATTAATGGATTTACGACCGTCAATGATAAAGGGGTTCTTAAGGCATTGAAAACCCTCACTGATGAAAAGATAATCCATTTGTTCGATGATCTTAGTGAAGAGCAAAGACAAGTATTCAATCCGATCGTTGAAATTAGAGAGAAAGAGCAAGCAGAGGTATTTTTATCACAACTAAATCAGTATGTGATCCCTTTTAAAGATATGAGTGAACAATCAATAAAAAAGTTATTTCCTAAGGCTAAGAAGTTAAAAGTACCTCCGATAGATCAGATGGATCGAAAGGAAATATCTTATATTGGATGGAATGATACAGGCTCAACTAAAAAGTATATCGTAGCCGTGCAAAACGAGAAAATCGTTGGACTTCATGGTTCTTTTAAAAATATTAGCAAAAAAGGCATATGCGCGATTTGTCATGGCCACGAAGAATTAGGCATGTTTATTATGGAAACAAAGGGCTCAGAGCAAGGAACATATATAAGAAGAGGAAACTATATTTGCCAAGATAGTCAAAAATGCAATCAAAATATTAAATCGCTAGACAAGTTAGAGGATTTTATCAAAGGGATGAAAGGTTAAATAAGTTAAATGATTCTTTCGTTTACTAGGAAGGTATTGTCTTTTAGTGATTAAAACAAGGGAACTTCACATTATAGAAGTTCCCTTGTTTAATAAAGCCTCTACTATTTTTATATTTTGCTGAAAAACCTCTGATGAACCCCAATTACTATACTTAGCAGGAATTTTAATTTCTTCAATCGGGTGACCTTCTCTAACTAGGGCAGTTAAATCAGATATATAATGGATGACCTTTAGGATATCCTCTTTTGTACCTGCTGAACCGTGTCCCGGAACTGCCACATCAAATTCCATAAAATCAACCTTTTTTAATATATTGATCCAATGAGCAAGATCCGTTTCCTCAAAAAAGGTCGGATGACAATTTACAAATAATAGATCTCCCATAAATATTACTTTCTCATCTGGAATGTATAGCATTGCATCACATAAAGAATGTCCCCCGCCTAATGTGAAAAGTGTTGCACTCTGTTTTTGTCCGTGAAAAGTTATTTCATCAATAAACGTTTGGTTAGGTAAAGATAATTCCAGAGTAGGCAAAGAGCTTTTTAGTTCGCTTAAGAAATTAATTTGATATTGTAATTGAGTCTCTGTGTTTTGAATAAAATGGTCCTTTAATGATTGGATGTAATTTGTAAGTCCATCTATATCATTTTTCTGGGCAGCAATCCTTGAAGGGTAAATGTCTTTCATTTTTGTGTATGTGGATTCGCTTGAAATAATAATCCGATCTTTAAATGTTTGGTTCCCTCTAATATGGTCACCATGCCAATGACTATTAATTACCCATGTAACAGGGTGATTTGTGATTGATTCCGCAAGGTGCTTTAAATCTTGTGACGCTTGTTGTGTATTAAATGTATCAAAAACGATCACTTTTTCTCCTAAATCCACAAACCCTGCATTTGCTGCAGCTCCTCCGCCTTCTTTTGCTATTGCAGCATAAACATTAGCTCTCAACTTTTCAAGTTTAAAGTGTTTGCTTTGGAAAATTCCATTCATTTCAATTCCCTCCCTTACGATATGGCCTATTTTGAATCGACAGCTAATTTCTGACATGGATCCATGTTAATTATTCGTTAAATTCTGACAATAGAAGTTTAGCATGGGTTGTTTTTATTGTGAATAAGCAACTTTCTTTAGAAAAAAACGTCTATTTATTAAACAGGAGGAATCAATGTGAAAAAATGGATATTTGTTACTTTTTGCATACCGCTATTTACTCTCACAGGCTGTTCGAACGGTGTTTTTTTTTCATCTAAACCTCCGGAAGTCTTCATTGAAGTTGCTAAAGAGGAATATGATACAAAACTAGGCACATACTGCTGGGGAAATTCGTGCGTCGACACGGCTGGACCAGTGGAAATGTTAGAGGGAGAAGTGCCTGTTAAAGTAAAACCTGGTGAGAGGATAAAACTTGTAATGGATTACAAACCATTGCCAAATAGTATTCATCTCCTGCAAATAAATGAGGAATTGGAAGAAGTAGAGGTTTTTGTTGAGGATTATGGGTTTACAGCGCCTGCGCAAAAGGGGATATATTATTATTCATATGGGGTATGGTGGATGGATGAGAAGCAAGAAAATGTATCCAATGGCGATGCTTTTTATGCATTTGCTTTGGAGGTTGAATAGGAGAAGAAAGATGAAATCTATTTGTGAAAAAATCATCTTATTTCTTTTGTGTTTCATTTATACAGGTCCATTATCTGTTCAAGCATTGGACTGGGCATATCCTTTTGTTGTATGGAACGGAAATGTATATGAAGTAACTGATGAAAAGGTAGGTGATATCGGAGACGTCATAGGAAAAGTGAGAAGAGGCACGAACGATATGACCGGAGAATATTTTGGCGATGCATCAAATATGTATCCAAAAGGCACGAAGTATTATGAAGTTACAGGCATTTCCCCAAAAATAGCCATCGCTGTTGAAGTAGGAGAAAATGTATGGCATAAAGCAGTATTTATTCATAAAGCACCAAATTATTGGATGGAGAATGTCATTATCGTTCTGTTCTTTGTTGTATTGATTGTTGGAGCAATTATAATAATGCTCCGAATAAATAAAAAGAAAACTTAAAGGGCAATGCCTATCAAAAGCATTGCCTTTTTACATTTCCTATTATGGCAAGATTGCAAAAGACCTAACAGGAAATCCAGAGGCTTTTTCCGGTTTTGGGACAATATTAAAGATGACTGCACCTTTTGCAGGTACTTTGTCTAAGTTTGCTAATAATTCTATTTGATACGTATCCTGCTCAAGAATGTAATATTCTGCTAAAAGTTTTCCGTTTCTTTGAAAGTCTATGCTTGAATCAGTATCAAATGTTTCATGACCAACAGCTTTGATATTTCTTTCCTCTATTAAGAATCGGAGTGCATCGACTGACCAGCCAGGGGCATGATTTTGGCCTTCGGCATCTTTATTTTCGAATGCTTCTTTATCTGGCCAGCGTTTGCTCCAATCTGTACGGAGGGCTACAAATGAACCTTCCTCGATCTTTCCGTGCACCTCTTCAAAATCATAAATATCATCGACAGTTAAAGTAAAGTCGTTATTTAAAGCAGCTTCCTTTGATCGATCAATGACAACAAGCGGCAGAACCAATTCTTTTAATCCCAATTCATCTAGATACCTTGTATTCCGGACGAAATGAATCGGTGCATCTATATGTGTCCCGTACTGTCCAGCAAATTTAAAGCTTTGTGCGAAAAAACCATCATCATGATTAAATAATGTCTGAAATTCAGCCGAATCAAAGGCTGAAAAATGTGGGGAGCTAGGACCGAATGTGTGGGTTAAATCAACCCATTCTTTTTTCTTAAGCAGCAGAATGGCTTGGTGCAGTTCGTTTGTTACTTTAGTTAACTCATTTGACATACAGATCACCTCATTAAATTTGTATTAAGGGGTTTTTTATGTAAAATTACAAAAACCCCTTCTTTAAACAAGAAGAGGTTTGGCTTTCACGCTTACGGCTCTTCTTATCTTCAAGCATGACGCTTCTGGAATTAGCACAGTACATTCTAGTCTGTTGCTGAGGTATCAATGGGCCAGTCCCTCCACCTCTCTGGATAAGAAAAATGCATATTTATTTATAAATACCCTACATCTAACAATTAATAATGTCAAGCAAAAAATAGAATCTTCCGAATAGATAAAAAGTAGGATAAAAGTAGGAATTTGTCGATTTTTTATACCTAAGGGTTATAATAAATATAATCTATTTTTGTGAGGATAAGTATGAAAAAACAGAATATCAATACTTGGCTGCTTCATGAAGAGAAGCGTGCACTAAAAGTTTATTTATTAACCTTTTATATAACCTTAGTTTTATATGACTTTTTTTACTACTATTTGTATCCAAAGTATATTATGCATTCAGCTCCAGGATTAAATATCCCATTCGGCTATTGGAATTATGTGGTTATCTTTGGGTTAATCCCTGTTGCCTATTATTTAGTTAGGATGGAAAAGCAGCAAGCAATTAAGTATATTTACATTTTTGTTTATATGATACTTACAGCAATAAGTGATATTATTATGTATTCAGCTGAATATGGCGTGTATCGAAGCGGGAATGCTGCTGAGCTAATTCTCATTTTATTTTCGCCCATTTTTATTAATAAATGTTTCTATTGGATTGTTACTGTCGTTTCTATTTTAAGGTATTTAGTTGTTGGCATAGTTATTCATTCATTGGTAGTGGTTATTCCTGTTGCTTTAATTATTACCTTTTCAGTGATTGCCTACATTTTATTAAATCGTTTTTTTTCTTATATTCATGCATTAACCTCTGCAAACGAGGAATTAAGGCATAAGGAAAAGCTTGCATTTATCGGACAGATGGCAACCTCAATTGGGCATGAAATAAGAAATCCCCTTGCTTCATTAAAGGGATTCACTCAGCTTCAAAAAGAAAAATATATTCAGGATCAAAAATATTTCTCAATTATGGAACAGGAAATTGAACGGATAGATTTAATTGTAAATGATCTCTTAGTACTTGGAAAACCCAAATCTACTCAGTTCCAAAAGAGCTGTGTTAAAGATATTATCTCCTATGTGATATCGATAACGAAACAACAGGCTACTGAAAAAAATATTTCGTTTTCAGTAGAAATGGACGATTCGATTCCTCTAATTGAGTGTGTGGAAAATCAGATAAAGCAGGTGTTTATTAACCTTATAAAAAATGGCCTCGATTCAATGAATATTGGTGGAATGTTCAAGATTCTTTTAAAGCATGAATCAAAGAATGAAATCTCGATCAGTTTTATTGATCAAGGGTGTGGCATCGATCAATCAGAGTTGGATAAGCTATTTATTCCATTTTATACAACAAAAGATGATGGAACAGGTCTTGGGCTTATCGTTACGAAAAAAATTATAGAAGACCATCAAGGAGAACTAAAAATTGATAGTGTATTAAATAAGGGGACAACGGTGAAAGTGATATTGCCTATTGTTCAATGATTGATTTATTTATGGAAATAAAATTGTTTGTTAAATCTATTAGGGCTAGCGCACTTTTTTAGTTCATTTTAAGCTGCTGGCATAAATAAAAGAACTGATAATTGTCACCCTATATATGAACAAATAAATATTTGAGGTGACTGGTTAGGATGACTGATAAATCACAGCTTTCGATCCCTATTATTATAAGTATAATCTTTCTTTTGGCGTTCAGCTTCATGGCATTTATTGTTAGTACCAATAAAATTGTTCATTTTGACAGTGTGGTTATTTCTTTTGTTCAAGGAATGGAAAATCCATCCTTAACCGTCGCTATGAAGATTTTTACTTTTATCGGCGACACGAAATCGGTTATTGTTTTAGCGATACTTGTCATTATTTTCTTATACGTAGTTCTTAAACATAGAATAGAATTAATCTTATTTATTACTGCAATTATTGGATCCGCCCTTCTCAATCAACTATTAAAATACACCTTTCAGCGGGCTCGTCCTGAGCTGCACCGGCTGATTGAGATCGAAAGCTACAGTTTTCCGAGCGGGCACGCGATGAATGCCTTTACAGTATATACAGTAATATCTTTTCTTCTGTGGCGGCATATCCCTTCAAGGGCTGGTCGAACAGTATTAATCATTATCAGTGCATTAATGATATTTACTATTGGAATAAGCCGTATTTATTTAGGAGTTCATTATCCGAGTGATATTGTAGCTGGTTATTTTGCAAGCGGATGCTGGCTGGGAATGGCTATTTGGATCTTTCAGAAGTATCAAGACAGTCACAGTAGAAGACTTAGCTATAAAAGCTCGACTAGCAGAGGTTGAAAGTAATAATTAATACAACCAATTTCTGCTAATAATTTTCGAAGGAAACCTTTTACTCTTAATCCACGTCTAATATTGTAGCCAGTAGATTGGAATAAAGAAGGGGTAATAATGATATATCCGACTGTTATATGTAAAAAGGGAAAAGTTCATGGTGTTATGAATGAATCTGCCTGTATTTGCGGAGCACAATATCGAGATGATACGCTAACGAATCGGAAAGAATTATATAGGTCTATTCTTTTTAAAGACATTCATTCAATTAATTGCAGAAAATGTAAATTAGAACTTAAGAAAATCGGGGAGTAATCATTCTCGTTGATTTCTATTCAGACTCTTTGCAGAGAAGCAAAGGGTCTTTTTATTTTAATTGTTAAAGCTGCATGTTGATTATCCTATATGTTGATTGTAAGCGGAAATCAATAGCATTCAATTAAATATGGTGTGTTTTATCTCACAGTATAATTTTTATATATTCACTATAATAATATTGAAAATATGAATAAGAATAGGGGAGTATTATATATGGCGAACACTTTAGATCAAGAGAAAATTGATGAATTAGTTGACCGTTTTTATAGTAAGTTAATAAAGGATTCGTATTACAGTGCAATGTTCGCTGAAAGAGGGGTAGATATTGAACTTCTTAAAAGCAGACAGCGTTCATTTATTAGCCGATTGGTTACAGATGATTCACCGGCGGATGATGAAAAAAATATCAAACAAGTAAATGAAAGACACCCATTCCAAACAACACCAGAGCGAGCTGGAATCTGGATGCGTACAATGGAAGAAACAATAAATGAATTGGAAATAGAAGACTCGATAAAGCTGATCTTAGTGGAGAAAATTAGGGGATTAATGAATCATTTAATTAATAAATAATTCAACCTTTGCCAGAAGGAAGATTCTTCTGGCTTTTTCATTTTATAAGGAAGGTTAGTGCTTGCTTGCAGCGTATGAAATTTGTTTTTTCTTTGTGGCATGGATTTACTTGAAAATGAGGTAGCTGAAATATGAAGATGTGATATACTACATATTAATTAAACTGAAAGTTAAAAAGTCATTTATTAGAGGGAAGCTTATGTATGCGCAAAAATTGGTGGTCGCTTCTATGAGGACAAAGGGAATCATGATGGTTTTGATTGGGGCAGTATTATGGGGGATATCTGGTACAGTTGCCCAATATCTGTTTCAATACAGTGGATTTAGCCCAGAATGGCTGGTTGTTGTACGATTGCTCATTTCCGGAACCATTCTCTTATTCTTGGCAAGTTTAAAGAGTGAAAAGAAAATATGGGACATCTGGAAAGATAAAAAGGATGTGTCAAGCCTAATACTATTTAGTATTTTTGGAATGCTCGCCGTTCAGTACACCTTTTTTGCGGCTATTAAACATTCTAATGCGGCAACAGCTACTGTCCTGCAGTATTTAGCTCCTGCGATGATTTCATGCTTCATTGCTATCAAAGCAAAGAGACTTCCGACTATAAAAGAATTAATTGCAGTTATTTTGGCTCTTTTAGGAACCTTCTTACTCGTGACAAAGGGGAGCATGAGCAGTCTATCCATTTCAGGCATTGCCTTATTTTGGGGACTAACTTCTGCTGTGGCATTAGCTTACTATACTTTGCAGCCTCTTAGGCTTCTTGCTAGATGGGGATCAGCCATTGTCATTGGATGGGGGATGCTGATAGGGGGATTATCTTTTAGCCTCATTCATCCGCCTTGGAAATTTGTTGGTCAATGGTCGTTTAATGCCCTCTTAGCTGTTCTCTTTATCATCATTTTTGGAACAATTATTGCTTTTTATTGCTATTTAGAAAGCCTTAAATATATAAGCGCTTCAGAAACAAGTATATTAGCCAGCGTTGAACCGTTATCAGCCGCATTTTTATCTGTTGTGTGGCTCCATATATCCTTTGGATTAGAAGAGTGGCTTGGGACAGTATGTATTATAAGCACAATTATCATATTATCTTTTGTGAAAAATAAAGAAGATTCGAATGTGACATCATTGAGTGCATAGGCATGTAATTTTAAAAAAACTACCTAATCGTGGAAAGGTAGTTTTTTTGTGCTTAGTAAAAGGCGTTTTCACGGTACCGCATAAACTAGCGCTAATATCACATTGCATGATACATGGGACTAATTAAGGGGAATATTTTTTCTTATTTCACAATATGATGAACTATCATTAATGGAATGAGGGGATCGTGCTGAAAAATAATGTTGGATCTTTAATTACGAGAGAGATGCTTGCTAATTACCATGAGTTAAATCTTAAGAAAAAGGAAATTGAAACAGAATTAAATGAGCTAAAGAAAGTATTTAATCAATACTTTGACATGGCAGTCGGCAAGGATGCAAGAGGGGACATATCTATCGGCGATTATAAATTACAAAGGCAAGTAAGAGTGACAGAAAAGTATGTACAAGAGGACACGGTTAATCGGCTCGAAGAATTGAATTTCCTTGATTTAATTCAAAAGAAGCCGGATGAGGAGAAAATAAAGTCAGCAATAAATCTAGGATTGTTAAAAGTGTCAGATTTAGAAGGCTGTATTAAAACTAGCTCTTCACAGGCGATTTACGTAAAACGAGTGGAGTAATAGAATGTAACTTGAACTATAAGAGAGTGATCAGTCCAAAAAAAATCTGTTTGGACTGATATTTTTTATTTTAAGGATTTGTGTTTTATACATGAAGGGAGCATTATTGGGGAAATTAACCATAATGGGAGGGACCGTTATGGGGTATAAAATCGAGAAGAGACTGGAAATATCAACATGGGTAATCACTTCAATATTATTGCTTCTATTTTTGCCAAGAAAAAGACTTCGCGAGGCAATTCCACCCTTTTTATTTAAACAATTAATGACTTGGCTTTTCGGGCTCCTGGTTGTCCAAACAGGTAAAATAAAATATCCATTCCGGCTTTTCTTTAAAAATGCCACTAAGTCGAGCTTTACTTTTGAGTATTTCGTTTATCCATCTTTATGTGCATTGTTTAATTTATATTATCCTGTGAATAGAAATAGAAGGATTAAATTTCTCTACTATTTCGCAAATACATCTATACTTACCGTTCTTGAATTTTTTATTGAGAAGTATACAAAATTGATTACATACAAAAAATGGGGATGGTATTGGAGTTTTTCATCGATATGGGTTACTTATTATATTTCACGTGTTTTTCACAATTGGTTTTTCAGGGTCCCTGCAGATAATAAAGAAATGAATGAACAAACAAGATGTAAATAGATGAAAATGCGTTTCTTCAATAATGAAGATCGCATTTTTAAATTATAGTAAAACAAGTCGTAATCGGATTATTTTATTATAATATAACAGTGGAGTATGCTTAATGTAGTATAAAAAGCGAAAGGAAGTTTTCATTTTGAATAAGTTAACGTTTGTCATCCCGATTATGATTCTTGTAGCTGTTCTAGCTATGTGGATGCTAGGGAAGGATTATTCCGAGATTGATCTCCAAATTAGAATACTAATCTCTGCAGGTGCTGCCATATTATCTGGAGGAATCTCCTATTTCTTATTTAATGTAGATAAAGAGAAGAATTGATTACGCAAGGGAATCCCAGCTAAGCTGGGATTCTATAGTTGACTTTTATTCTAATTAGGCTGACAGCATAATTCTCCTTCGCCTTTTTCAAGAGCTGATTTTAAGCTGCTGAGGACCCCTGACCAAGCCGTTTGATGCCATTTGATTGCTTCCGCCCAACGATCTTCATTCTTAAATCCGGTATGTTCAATAATGACTTTTGTAGATCCTTCATCAATCGCTCCAAGATTCACTTTTACAGACGTTAATTCTTCTTCTTTATTCATTACCTCTTCGAATTGATCTGGTCCTTTCCACGTGAACTGCAGCTCTTCCTGATCAACCAACTTAATAACCTTACATCCTCTAGTATTCATTCCTGTTCGATTTCCGGGAACAAAATATAGCTCAAACGCTCCGCCTTCTTTAGCTTCTATAATTGTTTCTGGTGCAAACCACAGTGAAACACGTTCAGAAATAGTCCATGCATGCCAAACTAAACTTAATGGTACATGAATAATAATCGTATTAGTGATGCCAACCTCATTGGAAATAGTCTTCAATTTGGACTCCCCCTATAAAAATATTCACATTTTATTTTACCATTTGTTAGAAAAACTAGAAAGAATATTCTGAATTAACATGTATTTATGGTTAGTTAATCTCTTTGATATGGAGAAATAGACTGATTTAAAGCTGCTAGGAAACATTATCCTCATAGCAAACATAAAAAAGCTTTGACATACGAATAATAATCATGTAAATTACCTATTGTACGAACGTTTTTTATTCCAATTAAATATAATATTCGTGTTTAGGGGTGTAATAGATGGAAAATGTGTTTGATTACGAAGATATTCAATTAATTCCGGCGAAGTGTATTGTAAATAGCCGTTCTGAATGTGATACAACTGTTAAGCTGGGCAAGCATACATTTAAGCTGCCAGTCGTGCCTGCTAATATGCAAACGATTATTGACGAAAAAATTTCAGTTTACTTAGCTGAAAATGGTTATTTTTATGTCATGCACCGTTTTGAACCGGAAAAAAGAATATCATTTATTCAAGATATGAAATCACGTGGACTTATTGCATCTATTAGTGTTGGTGTTAAAGAAGAAGAATACCGCTTTATCCAACAATTAGCTGAAGAACAGCTTGTACCAGATTATATTACAATCGATATTGCTCATGGTCATTCAAATGCAGTGATTGAGATGATTAAACATATTAAGAATCATTTGCCAGAAAGCTTTGTTATTGCTGGTAATGTGGGAACACCTGAAGCAGTAAGAGAATTAGAGCATGCTGGGGCAGATGCAACAAAGGTTGGCATTGGGCCAGGAAAGGTATGCATTACAAAAATTAAAACAGGATTCGGAACTGGCGGCTGGCAGTTAGCTGCGCTTCGCTGGTGTGCAAAAGCTGCTAGTAAACCAATTATTGCTGACGGCGGCATTCGTACACATGGAGATATCGCAAAATCAGTAAGATTTGGTGCGACGATGGTCATGATCGGGTCTTTATTTGCTGGACATGAAGAATCTCCAGGTGAGACGATTGAAAAAGATGGCAAGCTGTACAAAGAATATTTTGGTTCGGCTTCTGAATTCCAAAAAGGTGAAAAGAAGAATGTAGAAGGCAAGAAAATGTATGTAGAGCATAAAGGTTTATTAGAAGATACATTGATTGAAATGGAACAGGATCTCCAATCTTCTATCTCTTATGCTGGAGGAAATAAGCTGGATGCCATCCGCAATGTTGACTATGTAGTTGTGAAGAATTCCATCTTTAACGGAGATAAGGTATATTAATTGATCTATAACAAGAAAAGGGCAGCCATATCGGCTGCTCTTTCTTCGTATTATTTGCTTGCTTTATACTTATTTAAAAACTCCTCTGCTTTCGCAGGATCAGCTTTAAGCTCATTTCCTGTATTTACGATTGGGCTTACAGTAGATACAGCTTTAATTTTATTGTTTTGATAATAGCTTAGAATTTCATCTTGGTTGATGGAGTATAGTACAGCTTTTCTTAAATCATCACTTTTTGCGACTTCACGATTTGCTGTGTTAAAGAGCAAGTAGCTGACTCCGTTGCTTTCAATTCGCTGCAGATGCAGCTTGCTGTCATTCTCTACTACATCGTATTTTGTTTCAGGAACTCCATAGTACATATGAATTTCTCCGTTGCGCAGTGCGGAAAGTGCACTATCTGCATCTTGGATAAAACGAACAGTTATATTTGAAATTTTCGGCTCGTTTTCTGTGCCTTTCATATAACCTGGGTTCTTATAGAAAACAGCTTCATAATCGTTTTTATAAGATAAGATGTATGGACCGCTTGCATACAGTGTATTATTGTATTTATCGCCTTCAGTCACCGTGTTTTGGTCGCCATATGGAATGTCTTTGTTTACATCAAATGAAGCGACATCATACGTATTGATGCTTTCAACCTGTTTCTTGGAAACAATCCCTGCAGATTGGTGTGCTAGATAGTTTAGTACTTGCGGGAATGGTTCTGTTGTAGTCATTTTAACAACTTGGTATTTACCTTCTTTATTATTTGCTTGTGTTTTATCAGCTACAAGCTCAGATATCTTCACATCAAGTCCATCCTCAAGTGCCTCTTTTACAGTTTTGTCACCGCCTGATGTCTTCACATCAAGTGCACTAAGATCTGTAACGACTTCAGCATCCTTAATATGCTCGTGCAGACTGTATGTGCGGTGATCTGGAACAGAGTCCTTATCTTTAGCGCGATTTAATGAGAAGATAACATCATCTGCACCGACACGTTCTCCAGTATCAACTGCTTTTTTATCAGTAATTTTTGCAAAATTTATATCATCCCTTAATAGGAAGTAATATTCTGAGTTTCCTTCTGCGATGCTATGGTTATGTGATAAAGACCCTTCAGATGTAATTTTATCATCATCTGTCAGATTAATTAGGCGTACATACATATTTGTATTAAGCGTATTGATTGAGCCATCATTTCCTTTGATCGGGTCAAGCGATGTTAGGGTGGAGATCGATTGCTGTAAAATCAGCGGATCAGTATCGCGCTTCGCAGTATCTTTAAAATCGATTGTTTCCCATGCAAGCGCACGTGATTTTGAAAGACGTACAGTATCCACATTTAAAACATCTTTGTTTATTCCTTGTGCCTTATAGGAAATATATAATGGAGCAATATATGCCTTATCAAAGACTAGGCGCTGTTCTAATTGCTTGTAAGTATCAGCATACTCTTCAGGTGTTTGAGTGCTTGCTAAATCAATTAGTTTGTCTACTTCTTCATCTGCCATGATACTGTAATCACCGCCAGATTTGAAAAGAGAGCGGACGGCATAATCAGGGTTTCCTGTTACCGTTGTCCAGCTGGATAAAGCAACATCATAGTTTCCTGCATCCTGCTGTGCTTTAAAGCTGCCGTAGTCTGGCTGCATATTTAGCTTAACATTGAAGCCATTTTTCACAAGCTGGTCTCGGACAATGTTTATATCATCTTCACTGCTGCTCATTCCAAGAATCTCAATTTCAACCTTTTCATCATTTGTGACACCATCATTTTTAGACTTCTTTCCTTCTTCTACATCTGACTTTGTGTTCACACAGCCTGCTAACATTAGTATGAAAGCAAACAGAAGGGGAATAAATGTTTTTTTCACAATAGGTTCCTCCTATATGGTTCTATTAATATTTAAAAGCTAATATAGCTTTGTTCTTATTTAGTCTATTTTTGGATCAAGGGCATCTCGTAATCCATCTCCTAAAAAGTTAAAGGAAAGAACGAGTGCAATAATGGCAAGACCCGGATAGATTGCTAGATAGGAATGGGACTCAAGATACGTGCTTCCTAGTTTTAAAATATTTCCCCACTCTGGTATATGAGGCTCAATTCCTAGACCGAGGTAGCTTAAGCTGCTCGTGGCGATGACTGCACTTCCAATCGTCAGAGTGGATTTAACAATCATTGGCGCCATTGAATTTGGCACAATATGCTTAAAAATGATGGATAAGGTGCTCGTTCCAAGTGCACGGGCGGAATCAACATATTCATAGTTTGATACCATTAAGACGTTTGCGCGCATCGTTCTCGCATAAGTTGGGATTGAACCTACACTAAGTGCTAGAATTAAAGTGATCGTGTTTGATCCAAAAGCAGCGATTATAACGATTGCCAATAAAATGCCTGGAATGGCGTACAAAACATCAAGCAAACGCATTATGATATTATCTGTGCGCTGACCATAATAACCGGAAATGGCTCCAAGTATTCCGCCGATAATGAAAGGGATTGCCGTAGAAATCACTCCTACAATCAGGGAGATTCGGGCTCCGAAGATGATTCTTGAAAATAAATCTCTTCCGAAATTATCAGTACCAAGCGGGTATGCTAGACTTGGAGATTGGAGTGTTGCGCTGTAATTATTCTCCACTGCCATTGAGTAATCAAAAGTTAGATAGCTGCACACAGAAATAGAAAATACAAAAACTATAAAAAAGAGACTTAGCATTGATGTTGTATTCCTTGAGATTTTCTCCCAAATGATAATCCATTGCCCAGTGCTTTCTTTGTTGCTATTCCGAATTTTGCTTATTAGGTTCCATCCCAGCAAAAGACCAAAGAGGTTTCCGGTTAGAGCGGTTAGCATAAGCGGAAACGCGATATACACCATCTGGCGTGGGATCGGATTCCCTTCAGTAATAAATTTGATCACTAGGATAAGAACGATCAGCTGGAAAATAGTGATTCCACTAAGTGAAAACATTCCAAATAAAAACGTATCTGCTACATAGGGCTTAAATAGATTAAGGGCTGAAACACCAATAATAAAGATTTGTGTAACTAACATATATACGGCTATCGTATATTCGGTTGTCTTTTTCTCCTTAATCAATTGAGCGGCTGAGGTTACAATGAAGATATTCCCAGTTGCTATACTTAGCAGCTGAATATACCCCCATTTTCTTGTTCTGGTTTGCAGATAGCCAAATTGTTGAAGATCCTTTTTTATCAAAAAGGTGATGACAACCTGTATGCAAGTAAAAAGTGCATATACTGCAAACGCGCTGAAAACAAAAGGTTTCATTGTTTGTGCTGAAAAATCATAGCATGATAGCAGTAAAATCACTGTGAGTACAAGTGAAACAATCGAAGTAAAGCTTGCCTGCATATATTCGGATGATAACTTTAGTGCATGTTTTTTTTGATAACTAGGTAATTCCTTTATCTTGGACATCATTCCACCTGCTTTAATATTGTTTCATTTTCGAACGGATGCGAGGATCGAAGAAGGCATACAAGATATCAACGAATAAATTGACTAATGAAATGGTAATCGCAATATAGACAACTCCGCCCAAAATACTAGGAATATCAGGTATAAATTGCTTATCAACAATGTAACTTCCAATCCCGCTAATATTAAAGACTTTCTCGGTTACAGCTGCGCCTCCGAGCATCCCTCCAAACAGGAGACCAATGACGGTGATGACAGGTATCATTGCATTGCCCACTGCATGTTTCCAAAGAACTTGGCGCTGGCTGAGCCCTTTTGCTTTAGCCGTGATAATATAATCTTCATTAATTACCTCAAGTGTGGATGAACGCATCATTCGTGCAATCGATGCTGTTAATCCCGTGCCTAATACGACTGCTGGCATAATAATAGATAACCAATTTTCAGGGCTAAAGGTTGCCGGAAGCCATTTTAGTTTAATGGAGAAGTTTAAAATGAATATAAGTCCCTGCCAAAAGTTTGGTATCGATAATCCAATAAGAGCAATAAACATAAATGTATAATCTAAAAACGAATTTGGCTTAGTTGCGGAAATAATCCCAACTGGAATGGCAATTATGATTGCCATAGCGAGTGAGATCACTGCAAGAGTCAGCGTGATCGGGAATTTCCTTGCAATACTTGAGGCAACATCTTCGTTTCCTGTAAAGGATGTTCCAAGATCAAATGTTGCAATTCCTTTCAACGCATTCCATAATTGAGAAAAATAAGACTGATCAAGACCATATAAATGATTAAAGGCAGCTATTTGTTCTTTTGTTGCTGTTTCGCCAAGAATGTTTGCTGCAGGATCAAATGGCGATAAGTGCAAGATTGTAAATACAAGAAATACAACCCCAATAATGACAAACAGACTCATAATTAGCCGATCGAAAATGTATTTTAGGTAAGCGTTGCTATACAAAAGAATAAATAGATACATAGGCAATCCCGGTATAAAAGTAATAACTAAGAAAAGCGGGTTTCGTACGAGAGCTTGAAAGGTATCTTCAAAGGTGACTTTTTTCTCGCCTAACTGTTCAAGCTGTGAATTCGTCTTTTCAACTAGAGTTTTTTGGAACTGCTCTTCTGCCCATTGCTTTGCTATTTTGTCAGAATCCTTTTCTCCTGCTTTCTCTCCAAAAAAAGCCTGTTTTCTTCGTATTTGCTCTTTATATTCCAGCATCAATTCTTCTTTATAGCCAGATATCAGCAGGGATTTCTTCATTTCTATAAGTATTGAAGTGTAAGAATCATTTTTTTTCTTAGAAAGATAGACTAACAAGACAATCAAATGAACTGGTAATCCCAATAGTAAAATCAAATATTTATAGGATGGATGCTGCTGTATTTTACTATATGACTGGCAAATGGCTGCTGACAGATTGAATCTTTTTTGAGACTGGCTAGTGTTAACTGCATCCATAAGCTGCTAATTTCCTCCTCTCATTTTAAATTGCATTATTCCGACCTGTATAGTATATTTTATTTCTAGGATAATATAAAAGTCAATAAGTAGTTTTAATTGAAAATATTTCATAATATATTTAACCAAGCTTATTTTAAGAAAATATATGCATGATGAAATTCAATTATTTCCGATAAATATAAATAATTGGCAGGTGTGAGTTTTGGAAACTATTTTACAGGTGAAAGATTTACGTGTATCCTTTCTTTCTCGAGATCATGAGTTTGAGGCTGTTCGTGGAGTGAGTTTTGAAGTGAAAAAGGGAGAGACGTTAGGAATTGTCGGGGAATCGGGCAGCGGGAAAAGTGTAACCGCTCGTTCAATTATGCGCCTGCTTCCATCCCCTCCTTCCTATTTAAAAGGAGGGGAAATTACTTTTCTTGGTGATAATCTTGCAAATAAAACGGAAAAGGAGATGGAAGGGATTCGCGGCCGGGATATCGGGATGATTTTCCAGGACCCAATGACCTCTCTTAATCCGACAATCCGAATCGGCAAGCAAATAGCTGAAAGCCTAATGAAGCATCAAAAGCTGTCTAAGAAAGAGGCGAAAAAACAAGCGATTGACATTCTAAGACTTGTTGGGATTCGTAACAGCGAGGTGCGCTATAATCAATATCCGCATGAATTTTCTGGTGGCATGAGGCAGCGGGTGATGATTGCGATTGCACTTGCCTGCCGTCCAACACTACTGATTGCGGATGAACCGACAACTGCACTTGACGTGACTATTCAAGCGCAAATATTAAATTTGATGAAGGATATGCAGGAGCGCTTTGGCACTTCCATCATCTTAATTACACATGATCTTGGTGTTGTTGCTGGCATGTGTGATCGGGTAGCAGTCATGAAGGAGGGAGAAATTGTTGAAACTGGAACAACGGAAGAAATCTTTGAAAATCCGAAGCATCCATATACAATGAAGCTCTTGCATGCATTGCCGCGTCTTGATGAGAAGAAAAAGCAAAAGCCTGCCCCGCTTATTTTGTCAGGAAGAGATTCGAACGAGCCTCTTCTTGAGGTAAAATCATTAAAGCAGCACTTTAATATGGGGAAAGGAACTGTGTTAAAAGCAGTAGATGATATCAGTTTCCACATTCGAGCAGGGGAAACCCTAGGTCTTGTTGGGGAGTCGGGTTCTGGTAAGTCAACGACAGGGCGTGCGATTTTGCGGCTTCATGAGCCAACAGGCGGAGATGTATTATATCAGGGAATGCCTGTAAACCGTTTGTCAAAAAACGAGATGAAATTAATGCGCCGCCATATGCAGATGATCTTCCAGGATCCATATGCTTCACTCAATCCACGCTTTAAGGTACTTGATATTATTGGTCAGGCATTGGATGTTCATAAGCTAAGCAGCAGCAAGGAAGAACGGAAGAGGAGAGTAGAAGAATTGCTTGAAATGGTTGGGCTTGAGGCGGCTCATGCCGAACGGTATCCACATGAATTTTCAGGCGGTCAGCGTCAGCGGATTGGCATTGCCCGTGCGCTTGCAGTGGAACCGAAATTTATTGTTTGTGACGAGCCATTGTCTGCACTCGATGTTTCTATTCAATCGCAAGTAGTCAAGCTGTTAGAGGATTTACAGCATCGTTTAGGGCTGACTTACTTATTTATTGCCCATGATCTTTCAATGGTTAAACATATTAGTGACCGTGTAGCGGTTATGTATGCAGGCAAAATTGTGGAGCTTGCAG
Source organism: Cytobacillus massiliigabonensis (assembly GCF_900199725.1). Lineage (GTDB taxonomy): Bacteria > Bacillota > Bacilli > Bacillales > Cytobacillaceae > Cytobacillus > Cytobacillus massiliigabonensis. The sequence goes on from NZ_LT904903.1 coordinate 755,562, forward strand.
AAAGTGAAGAGCTGTATGCAAACCCGCAGCATGCCTATACGAAATCACTGCTTTCTGCGATACCTATCCCTGATCCTAAGGTTGAGAAGCTGAAGAAAAGGGTACTAATGGAAGAACAAACGGAGGAAGACAAATATCAATTGAAAAATTCTAAGTTAGTAGAAGTTTCGAAGGGACATTGGGTGGCTATTCCGGTGTGAAGCAAAAAAACTAAAAAATCCGATTGAACAGCTGAAATTCGTTCAATCGGATTTTTATTATATTATTTTCTTCACTTCTAAATATTGAATATGATGACCATCGATTTCATGAACTTTAAATACATAACCCTCTGTTTCTATTTCTGTTCCCAATTTTGCCTCAATGTTTTGGGTCAGAAACCAGCCTCCAATTGTATCAATTTCTTCATTGGACATTGCTGTACCAAGCAAATGATTTACATCATTAATAAGTAGTTTCGCACCGATGATATAATGATTTTCCTTTAATTTACGAATGTTAGGAACTTCATCTTCATCGAATTCATCTCGGATTTCTCCGACGATTTCTTCGATAATATCTTCAACTGTAACTAATCCAGATGTACCGCCATATTCATCCATAAGGATGGCAATATGGATACGTTCTTTTTGCATTTTTACTAATAAGTCATGGATTGGAATTGTCTCAATTACTCGGATGATGGGATTGATAAATGATTCCTTCTTTAAATGAAGATCTTTATTTTTCATGATAGATGATAATAATTCCTTCACATTCATAAATCCAAGAATATTATCCTTATCCCCATCAATGACTGGGTAGCGTGTATAGTTTTCTGTAGTAATAATATTTACAACTTCATCAATCGAATCATTAATCGAAATAGTCACGATTTCAGTACGTGGAACCATAATTTCTTTTGCAATTCTTTCATCGAATTCAAAGATGTTATTCACATACTTTAACTCGTTCTTATTAATTTCTCCGCTTTTATAGCTTTCAGATAACAAAATGCGCAGTTCTTCTTCCGAATGGGCTACTTCATGTTCTGAAGCAGGCTTTAAACCAAAAATTCCAACCAGCACACGAGCAGAGCCATTTAAGAACCAAATGAATGGATACATGATTCGGTAAAACCAAATGATTGGAGAAGCAAAAAGTATCGTAATGGTTTCAGCCTTCTGAATGGCAAAGGTTTTAGGAGCTAGTTCCCCTACAACTACATGCAAAAATGTTACGATAGCAAAGGCAATGACAAAGGATAAAATATGTGAAACAGATTCGTTCAGGTGTAATTGTTCGAAAACCGGATGCAATAGCTTTTGTACTGTAGGTTCACCCAGCCAGCCAATCCCAAGTGCTGTAACCGTGATTCCTAACTGGCATGCAGATAAATATTCATCCAGATGAGTAACAACTTTTTTGGCGGCTATTGCTCCTTTGTTTCCTTCAGCAATAAGCTGATCCAATCTTGAAGCACGTACTTTTACCATAGCAAATTCAGTTGCTACGAAAAACGCGGTTAACGCAATTAAAATGATAATTAAAAGTAGATTAATAGTTGTCAATATGTAGTCTTACCTTTGTAAGACGTACACCTCCCAGTATTTTAAAAAGTTAGTTTAAGAGTAAAAGCAATGTCTGAATCAATGACAGACTTTCGTGTGAAATATTTTTTTTGACAAATTCAAGTTTCTGTATATCCCCTTTATCAAGGGAGGCTAAAACCTCAGAAACATCTTTTTCTAGCCCTTTCATTTTCAATCTGAGTTCTTGAATATCAATTTCCTCAGCGTCTTTTTCTAAGATTTTTTTCCTAATCTCAACTAATGGCATGCCTTCCTTTTTACATTGTTCAATAAAGTTTAAGCGTTCAATTGACGAATGATCATAATAACGATAATTTGAGCTGGAACGTTCTGCTTTCAACAAGCCGAGGTTTGTATAATGGTCGATTGTTCTCTTTGTCACATTAGTGATCTCAGCTAACTCACCAATTTTTAATTTCGCATTCCCAATATGAACCCTCCAAACTGTAACGTTATGGTTATAGGGTTATATTACTAGTTAAATTAACAGTTTTCAACTAATATGCATCGGGCTGTGTTTGATGCTAATCACAGAAGTTTTCATTCTTTCAATATATAATGAACGAAAAATAATGGGGGGATCTGTATGCATCTAATCATTACCGAAGATGATCAAAAGGTATATTTAGACGAAACTGGGGTTATAAACTTTCGCCATCCGCTAATTCAGAAGAAGATTGCAGAATTTCAGCATGCAGGAAAAACAAAAAGTGAAAGGGCAGAAATGGCATTTCATTTTGTGAGGGATTCTATTCAGCATTCCTTTGATATTGAAAGTATGGAGATTACTATAACAGCATCGGAAACATTGGAGAAATCAGAGGGCATATGCTTTGCTAAGGCACATTTGCTTGCGGCATTATTAAGAGGAATGAATATACCAGCTGGTTTTTGCTATCAGCGTGTGACTAGAAAAGGCACAAGTGAATCTGGTTATGCTTTGCATGGTTTAAATGCTCTTTATTTGGAGGATGTGGATCAATGGTTTCGTGTGGATCCCCGCGGCAATAAAGCTGGAGTGTATTCAGAATTTAGCATAAGCCCTGAAAAACTTGCTTACCCAATCCGCAGTGAATTAGATGAATTTGATTATCCTTACATATATGGTCATCCCCTTGATAGTGTGATTCAATCTATGAAAAACTCCCTAGATTGCAGGGAACTTTTTTATAAGCGCCCTGAATCTATTTGAAATCTTGATAAAATCTAACAAAAAGTGTAACTTTTTCTTTTTTTATTCGCCTACTTTAATGAAACTAAATAAATGAAGGTGGTAAAAAATGAAAAAACTATCAGCGCTAGTAACAGCAACTTTAATCACTGGATTAGTGATAAGTACAAATTCTGCGGTTGCATCTAGTCATTTGTTAAAAGAAACTCAAAATGACTTTGCAAAGCAAAAGGATATTCAATCTGTTGATTCGACTGATTTCATGAAATTTTCAGGACTAATTACAGATGTGAAAAAGGATAAAGAATCTCTTACATTGATTGTGGAAAATAAAGATGATTCTTTAGAGATGCATTTCCCGCTATCTGATAAGGTTCTTTTGTTCAATAGTGATACAACAGATGCTTTTGACAAAGATGATTTAGTTAAAGGATTAACGATCACTGCTTACTATGATAAAAATAAGCCGATGATCATGATTTATCCACCAAGGGTTACCCCTGAAATTATTGTAGTAAATGGGAAAGAAATGGGACAGGTAAAGGTTTCAAAGTTCGATGATCAGTATATTAGTCTTGATAATGAACTTAAACTGAATATTGATGAAGAGACGATTCTCTTGAATAAACAAGGGGATAAAGTGAAGAAGGAAAAACTTCAGGGTAAAGAGCTAATCGTCTTTTATGACATCTCAACTAAAAGCATTCCAGCGCAAACAACACCAAAGAAAATAATCGCATGGGATAATCGAGACCAATTGTTCGAACAAGTGCAAGAGGTTGTTGGCGATGATTACTATATAAAAGATGGAATGAAGCTATTGCCAATTAAAAAGGTCGCAGAGCACTTAGGATATAAAGTAAAATGGGACAGCAAAAACGCTGCGGTAGAATTAAGTATACAGAACCAGACTATTCAAATCTTTATCGGAAAAGAGAAATATAGCCTTAATCGCAGCTTAAGATCATTTGAAGTTGTACCTGCTGTTATTAATGATGAGCCTTTTGTTTCTGAAGAAATTCTTGAAATATTATTAAATAATCAATAAGCAATATAGCTAAACCAAAAAGATCGTCGGATGACGGTCTTTTTTTATGCGCTGACATTTGACTGACTTATATACTCGCTATGATAAAAGGAAAGGGTTCATAGACAATAGTTAATTGCAGGCGTTATCATAAATAATATATTTACAAACTTCACTTTTTTATGTGGGGAGATGAGAATGTGAAAACCATTTTAATAGTAGAAGATGAAATCCCGATTAGCCAAGTGCTAAAAGTATATTTAAAAAAGGCAAATTTCAAGACAATACAGGCTTTTAATGGAAATGAAGCGATAGAGAAATTTTATGAACATAAACCAGCACTTGTTCTATTAGATGTGATGCTTCCTGGGAAGGATGGCTGGACGATATTAAAAGAAATTCGCCAGCAAAGTAATTGTCCCGTCATCATGCTAACTGCACTTGGTGACGTCAATTACCGGCTAACAGGATTAAATGAAGGGGCAGACGATTACATTTCCAAACCTTTTATTGCGGAGGAGGTCGTTGCGAGAGTAAACGCCGTTCTAAGACGCTCGCAAACGGATGATGGACCAGTGAAGAGCTTTGGTCAATTACAAATTGATCTCAAGTCACATCGGGTAACCATAAATGAAGAAGAGATTGAATTGACGCCGCGTGACTTATCCTTGCTCCTGTTTTTAGCAGATAACCCTAATCAAACGTTTACAAGAGATCAGCTGATTGAGCATGTGTGGGGCTGGGAGTATGAGGGAAGTGACCGTGCTGTTGATTTAGCAATTAAGAGATTGAGAAAATCACTTTATAAATGGCCAGAGTCAGATGGTGAAATTAAAACACTTCGAGGATTGGGGTATCAATTTTGTGTTAATAAAAAACAATAAGCGAATCTCGTTGCTGCGATATTGGACGAGCCGTTATTTAATCACGCTTTGTATTGGTTTGGTTGTTATTGCCATCATTTCAGCTTTATGGATTCGGCATACAACGCTTGAAAATCGGTTAGATATGACTAAGCTGATGGCAGAGGAAATTGCAGATCGGTTTGTTGATATTAGTGAAGGTCGTCCGTCTAAAGGAGATGTGCCAGGATCCCTTACCGACCGCGGAAGGTTTATGAATATTGAAAGTGATCCATCCATTTATATCGTTGATACAGCAGGTACCATTCTTTCGAGTAATCGATCGTCTAAGCAAGTATTTCAGCAGTTTCCCCGTGTCATCTTGCAGAATGAAGAGAATGTTCAGAAGCTGAGATTGGAGGAAACTGGGCGGGATTTTTATGTGGTGAAGGCACCGATTGTCACACAGGATTATTCATTTGGCTGGGTTGTCATTATTGAATTAGAGGATAACTTAACGCGTGTCAATCAAGAATACAGACAGTTGGCAATCATGATTATAAGCCTTGCTCTGTTAGGCTGGGCAGCGATTTATTTTCTCTCACGCAGGCTTGCCAATCCGATTAAAGATGTGGCAAGAGCCGCCAAACAAGTTCAAGCAGGCGATTATAATATTCATCTTCCGGATGATATGAGGGAGCAGGAAGTATATGACCTTGTTCAATCATTCAAGGAAATGTCTAACCGTCTGCAAACATTGGAAACTCTCCGTACAGAATTGCTGGCAGGGGTGACACATGAATTGAAAACACCTGTTACATCAATTAGCGGGCTATTGCAGGCACTTAATGATGAAGTCGTTACAGGAGAGGATGCAAAGGAATTTTTGGCGCTGTCATTAAATGAAACGACAAAAATGAAAAAAATGGTAGAAGATTTACTAGCTTTTAATTCATTTGCAGCGAATGCAATCCCGATCAATAAAGAGAATCATTCAATCAACGAGTTTATGGCTGATTTTATTCATCAATGGGAAGTTATTCAGGAGGATGAATTGGTTGATTTGATCTTTACTCCTCTTAAGAAGGACCGAGTGGTACAGATTGATCCCATTCGACTTCAGCAGATTATTACAAACCTGCTGAATAATGCGGGACATGCTATTGATGGAAAGGGAAAGATAATAGTAACCCTTGCTGAAATGAACAACGAGCTTACCATTGATATAAAGGACTCGGGCAGCGGAATTCCTGTTGCTGAACAAGACCTAATCTTTGAACGATTTTTTAGAGGAGAAGGGAAAAAGTATAAGATTAGAGGGCTTGGGCTAGGATTGCCATTCAGCAAGATGATCGCTCAATCACATGGAGGAGATCTGGTGCTCATTGAAAGCACTTCGTCAGGTACAACATTTCGCATAACCTTGCCTTTGATGAGTTAGTGAAAAATAATGTAAAATTTTGATGCCTTTGCTCTACTTGAGCGGGCATCTTTTTTTATTAATAGTTTTCTTTAAATACTTAAAAATAATAAAAAAACCATTGACCTTCACGTTGCGTAAAGGTGTAAGGTTAATTCATGGAGGTGAGCGAATGGAATATACCGTGCAGAAATTAGCTCAACTAGCAGGAGTAAGTGCGAGAACCCTTAGGTATTACGATGAAATCGATATTCTTAAGCCGGCAAGAATTAATTCATCGGGATACCGGATATATGGGCAAGCAGAAGTCGATCGATTGCAGCAAATTTTATTTTACAGGGAATTAGGTGTTGATCTAGACAGCATCAAAAACATCGTCACGGCACCTTCGTTTGATGGAGCTAAGGCACTTAAGGAGCATCGCGAAAAACTCCTGGAAAAGAAAGAACAACTGGATATATTAATTGCTAATGTAGATAAAACAATTGCTTTAACAGAAGGGAGAATGAAAATGTCTGATAAAGAAAAGTTTGAAGGGTTTAAGAAGAAAATGATCGATGAAAATGAAAAGAAATATGGGAAAGAAATTCGTGAAAAGTATGGGGAAGATACGGTAGAAAAATCAAATGCAAAAGTGATGAACATGTCACAGGAGGACTATGAAAAAGTTACAAGCCTTGAGAAGCAAGTCAAAGAAAGTTTAGCTCAAGCATTTGCATTAGGCGATCCTGCCAGTGATATTGCTCAAAAGGCGGCTGAGCTGCATAAGCAGTGGCTATGCTTCTATTGGAATGAATACAGCAAGGAGGCACATGCAGGTCTTGCACAAATGTATGTGGATGATGAAAGATTTACTGCCTATTATGATAAGGAACAGCCAGGGACGGCGGAGTTTTTAAGAGATGCCATTCATATTTACACTGGCATGAAAAAATAGAAGCACAAAAAAACGATTGGATAGAAATATCCAGTCGTTTTTTTTTGTTCGAAAAAATCCTGACATCTTCCTGACACATTGATCCCTTAAAGTATGTCTTGTAAGACATATAAAACATATTCTTCGAAAGTTGAAAAACTTGATTAAATACAAATGAAAGAAGGGTTCACGATGAATGATCAAGACCGATTTAATGAAGGAAACCGTATGGAAGTGAAACAGGTGAAGAGGTCCAAATTAAAGGGTGTTGTATCAACTGTTTTGGCTGGAGTGATTGGATCTGCTTTAACACTGACAGCCCTGCCGTACTTGCCAAATTCAAATGCGAGCGAGGCAGCGCCAAAAGCAATCGTTTCAGAAGAGCATACCGACACGCAAACAAGCGGTAAATTAAATGTACAGCAGGTATCTGCAAATTCCATCGCAGATATGGTTGAACAGGCATCAAAGGCGATTGTTGGCATTGAGAATATGCAGCAGCAAACCAACCGGTTTAATCAAACGAGTGCTGTAGGAGGAGGTACCGGCTCAGGAGTAATTTTTAAGAAGACGAGTGATGCTGCATACATTGTCACAAATAATCATGTCATTGAAAATGCCAATGAAATTGAAGTATCTCTCCATGATGGGAAAAAGGTAAAGGCTGAATTAATTGGAACTGATCCGTTAACAGACATTGCTGTCTTGAAAATAACTGGTGATATAAATGTGGAAACATTAGCGTTTGGAGATTCCTCATCACTGCGGGCAGGTGATCAAGTATTAGCGATTGGAAATCCGCTTGGTCTTGATTTATCAAGAACGGTTACACAAGGAATCGTAAGTGCGGTTGATCGAACGATTGCTGTATCAACATCTGCAGGGGAATGGGATTTAGAAGTTATTCAAACAGATGCAGCCATCAATCCCGGCAACAGCGGCGGAGCACTAATAAATGGATCAGGTGAATTAGTGGGGATTAATAGTTTAAAGATTTCTGAAAGTGGTGTTGAGGGATTAGGGTTTGCAATACCAATCAATGATGTACAAACGATTATTAACGAACTGATAAAAAACGGGAAAGTGATTCGCCCTTATTTAGGAGTGGGGTTAGCAGACCTTGAAGAAATCCCATCGTTTTATTTGCAAAATTTACCGAACGATGTTACAAAAGGAGCCATTGTAACAACTGTTGATCCAGATTCAGCAGCTGGGAAAGCAGGACTACAAGAAGAAGATATTCTTGTTTCCATAGGCGGGAATAAAATTGCCAGTGCCAATGATCTACGGAAATATTTATACACTAAATATTCAGTTTGCGATAAAGTGAAAATTGAGTTTTACCGTAAAGGAAAGCTGGAAACCGTGGAGGCAACGTTAACTAGTAATCAATAAATCGAGCAAATCTACCAAGTAAAGGAGAAGAGAATGAAGAAAATACTTTGGATTTCGGGAGCAGCTATTTTTGCCATTGCCCTTTTAGTGACATTCCTTTCTATGTCAGAAAAGAATGTTGCTAGTGTAAATGGGGAGAAAATAAGTGAAAAAGAGCTAAATGAGCTGCTTGTTTCTCAGTACGGATCTCAAGCACTAGATTCATTAATAACAGAGAAAATAATAAATCAAGAAAAGAAAAAGGAAAAGATTAAAGTAAGCAAGGAAGAGCTTGATAAAGAAATGACTGCGTATATGGAGTCATATGGCGGGAAAGACGCATTTCAGGAAATACTTGCAAACAGTGGCGTGAAAATGGCTGCTGTTGAAAAAGATATTGAGAAGTACTTAATAACAAAGAAATTGCTAGAACCAAGAATCGATATTTCTGATGAGGAAATGAAAGAGTACTTTGAAGATAACAAGGAAAGTTATGCACAGGCTGAACAGGTTCAGGCAAGCCATATTCTAGTAGAAGATGAAGCTGCCGCTAATGAGGTTCATAAAAAACTTGAAGAAGGGGAAGATTTCGCTGAATTAGCTGCCGAATATTCAACGGATGCATCTAACAGTGAGTCAGGCGGGGATCTAGGCTATTTTGCACGCGGAGAAATGGTTCAAGAGTTTGAGGACGCTGCCTTCGCTTTAGAAGTAGGAAAAATCAGTCATCCAGTCAAGACAGAGCATGGATACCACATCATTAAGGTTTCTGATAAAAAAGAAGCGAAAGAAGCTGTCTTTGAGGATGTAAAAGAGGATATCAAAACAGCATTGTTTGACTCAAAAATGGAAACAGAATATACAGCCTGGCTGGATGAGAAGTTTGAAGAGTATGAAATTGAAAACTTTTTAGAAGTCTAATGGACTATAGCATACAAAAAAACATACATGAGTATCTGCTCACAACCAGGTATGTAAATGTCGGTCTGCCTAATTTCAACTGTACGGGTTTTACTTCGTATATAAAGGCTTGTTCAATTAATCAGACCGACCATTTATTTTTCACACAGAAGAAGAGCATGGAGAATGATTTTCCCCATGCTCTTTCTTAATCCTTTAGGATTCACTTTTTAGCAGTCGAACACTTTCATCAAATTCTTTTTCAATAGTTGGATTGTGACGATAAGTGATTAAGCTGACAATGACAGAGAGAATTAAGTTGATTGCAAAGCCAGGCACAATTTCATAAAGTGTGTCGCCAAGTCCAACCTGCTTCCAAATGATAACAGTCACTGCACCAGCAATCATTCCTACAAGTGCACCCCAATTGGTCATCCTCTTCCAGAATAAGCTTAGAAGAATAACAGGACCAAAAGAAGCTCCAAATCCTGCCCAAGCATATGCCACAAGGCTTAAAATCGTATTATCTTGCTCTAATGCTAGTAGTGCTGCAACGATTGCAACTACTAAAACAGCCATTCTGCCAAAGAATACAAGCTCTTTATCTGAAGCGTTTTTCTTAAATAACGTTTTGTATAAGTCTTCTGTTAATGCGCTTGAAGTAACAATTAATTGTGAAGATACAGTGCTCATAATAGCAGCAAGTACTGCAGCTAGTAAGAATCCGGCAAATAATGGATGGAATACGATTTGCCCTAATACTAGGAAGACTGCCTCTGGATTATCCAATGTATACTGCGTATTCTGGTGGAAAAAAGCAAGTCCGATTAAAGCCATAAATACTGCACCTAATAAAGAGAAGATCATCCAGCCCATCCCTATACGGCGAGCGCTTTTTGTTTCTTTAACCGATGTAATCGCCATAAAGCGAACAATAATATGCGGCTGACCAAAATAGCCAAGTCCCCATGCCATGGCAGAGATAATTCCTAATGTTGTCGTTCCTTTGAAGAAATCAAGCAATGTTGGATCAATTGCCCGAATCGATTCAAAAGTACCGCTGAACCCGCCTGTATGAGAAAGTGCCAATGCTGGTACGAGAATTAAGGCGAGCAGCATCATTAGGCCTTGTATGAAATCTGTGTAACTAACAGCAAGGAAACCGCCAAACAATGTATAGGCAACAACAACACCTGAAACAATCAACAGACCAAGATGATAGTTAACATTAAATGAACTTTCAAAGAATACTGCTCCTGACACCATTCCTGAAGAAACATAGAACGTAAAGAAAACTAGAATGACGATTCCGGAAACAATTCTTAATAATTTTGTTGAATCTTTAAAACGGTTTTCTAAATACCCTGGAATGGTGATGGAGTCGTTTGCGACTTGAGTATAGCTTCGCAGACGAGGTGCAACAAAAAACCAGTTTGCATAAGCACCAAGTGTTAAACCAATAGCGATCCAAGCATCAGCTAAACCGCTTACATAGATTCCGCCAGGTAACCCCATTAATAGCCATCCGCTCATATCGGCTGCCCCAGCACTCAAGGCAGTTACTGCAGGTCCCAGTGAACGTCCTCCGAGCATGTAATCAGTTAAATTGCTTGTTTTTCGGTATGCATACCAGCCGATTAATAACATAGCGACCATATAAATTCCGATAGAGATTAATTGAAGGCCCGAATCTGTCATTTGCATTTCCTCCTTTAAATAAAAAGATAAACTATAAATAGAATAGAATTAAAACTATAAATATTCTAACATCCCCTGTCGAAAAATGCGATGGTAAAAGTTAATAAAAAATACATATTTTTTTTAAAAAAAGCCTTGATTAACTTAATTTCCTTGATTTTAGTATTAGAATATATGTTTTATTATGCATAATTTTATGTTATTAAACATTAAAATTTTATAAATAGAAAATATAATACCACATAAAATTCGAGAGTTATTATTATTTTTATATAATAATTAGACAATCCTTTTATTAAGAAATTTTTACTCTCATGGTGTTTATTGATATGATGGGTAAGACTTTATCGATAAAAATAGTAGATCGGGTGAACGTATGTATAGAGCAATCCAAATAAAAGTAAAATCTTCACAAAGTAAAAAGTTTCAAGCTGGATTTCCGCTTGTGACTGAGAATGCAATCGAAGAATTTCCGAATGGAGTAAAAGAAGGAACACTTATTGATCTTATTGACGAGAAGAATCGTTTCCTTGCAAAAGGGTATTATGGGAAACAAAATAAAGGAAGAGGCTGGATTTTAAGCAGAAATCAGCAGGAAGTGATTGATCAGCATTTTTTTGAAAAGAAGATTAAAATGGCGATAGATAACCGGAGGATTCTATTTGAAAATGAAGAAACAACCGCATTCCGGATTTTTAATGGTGAGGGCGATGGAGTTGGCGGTCTAACGATTGATTACTTTACTGGGTTTTACTTAGTGACCTGGTATAGTGAAGGAATTTATCATTTTAAGGATGCTATTATTCAAGCATTAATAAACGTGGCTGATGTGAAAGGGATTTATGAGAAGAAACGTTTTGCTGTTAAGGGTACATATATTGATGATGATGACTTCGTGACAGGGGAGCGGGCTAACTTCCCGTTGATTGTAAAGGAAAATGGCATCAATTATGCTGTTTATTTAAATGATGGAGCGATGGTCGGCGTATTCTTGGATCAGAGGGATGTAAGAAAGATTATTCGAGATAAGTATGCGGAAGGAAAAACAGTATTAAACACATTTTCATATACAGGAGCCTTCTCCGTAGCAGCAGCTCTAGGAGGTGCTGCGAAAACCACAAGTGTTGATCTCGCTAATCGCAGCAAAAGCAAGACCATTGAACAGTTTAGTATCAATGGGATTGATTATGAAGCGCAAGACATTATTGTTGAGGATGTTTTCAATTATTTTAAATATGCTGTTCGAAAGCATTTATCGTTTGACATGGTTATTCTTGACCCGCCAAGCTTCGCCCGTTCGAAAAAGCATACATTTAGTGCGGGAAAGGATTATCCGGCACTCCTTGAGCAAGCCATTCAAATTACAGCTAAGAATGGGATTATCGTTGCTTCATCTAATTGCAGTACCTTTAATATGCAAAAATTTAAAGAGTTTATTGATAAAGCTTTTAGAGAAACAGGCGGAAAATATAAAATTCTTGAGGAATACAGCCTTCCTGAGGATTTTAAGGTAATGAAGGAATTTAAAGAAGGAAATTATCTTAAAGTAGCTATTATCAAGAAACTTTCATAATGTATAAGCAAGAAAAAAGGTGCAAGCTTAAAAGCATACACCTTTCTTTCTGCTATTATAAAAGTCTTGCGCATTTCTATACAACCCCTTGTACGATCATCGCGTCAGCCACTCGGATGAAGCCTGCAATATTCGCACCGACAACAAGATTGCCGGGATAGCCATATTCTTCCGCAGCCTTCATACTATTGCGGTAAATAGCAGTCATAATTTCACGAAGTTTTTCATCTACTTCCTCAAATGTCCAGGATAATCTTGCGCTATTTTGCGCCATTTCTAAGGAGGACACAGCGACACCGCCAGCGTTGGCTGCTTTTGCAGGTGCAAAAAGAATATCACTTTTCAGAAACACGTTAATGGCTGCCAATGTGGACGGCATATTTGCCCCTTCACCAACAGCCTTTATTCCATTGGCAACAAGGACTTTTGCCGAGCAGTCATCAATTTCATTTTGCGTAGCACAAGGCAGAGCAATGTCACATGGAATGGACCAAATTCCAGAACAGCCTTCGACATATTGGGCATGCGGATGCTCATGGATATACTCGTAAATACGTTTTCCTTCCTGTTCCTTTAATCGTTTCACCGTTTCAAGATCAATCCCATTTTCATCATAAACATAGCCGTTTGAGTCACTGCAGGCAACAACCTTTGCACCTAAGTGAATGGCCTTTTCCATCGCATAAATAGAGACATTGCCTGATCCTGAAACAATAACGGTGCTTCCTTCGAAGCTAAGACCTTTATCTGCCAGCATCTCTTCAACGAAATAAACTGTGCCATAGCCTGTTGCTTCTTTTCGTCCTAAACTGCCTCCATAACCGACTCCTTTACCTGTTAAGACACCAGCTTCATATGCACCGCGAAGTCTCTTGTACTGTCCGAACATATATCCGATCTCTTTTGCGCCGACACCGATGTCACCTGCAGGAACATCGATATCAGGACCGATATATTTACTTAATTCTGTCATAAAGCTTTGTGTAAAACGCATGATTTCACCGTCAGACTTTCCCTTAGGATCAAAATCAGCTCCTCCTTTTCCACCGCCTATTGGCTGACCAGTTAAGGAGTTTTTGAAGATTTGTTCAAAACCGAGGAATTTAATAATGCTGGCATTTACGGAAGGATGGAAGCGAATGCCTCCTTTATATGGACCAATTGTGCTGCTGTATTGAACTCTAAATCCGCGGTTTACCTGAACTTTACCGGTATCATCTGTCCAAGGTACACGAAAGGTAATGACTCTTTCCGGCTCTACGATTCTTTCAAGGATTCCATGATTCATGTATTTGGGGTGTTTGGAAAAGACAGGTACGAGGGAGTCAAAAATCTCCTCAACTGCTTGATGAAATTCGTATTCGAATGGATTACGCAATTTGACTACTTCAAACACATTATTTACATATTCCAGAGCCGTATTTGTTTCACTGTTCTTCACTTCTTCCAATGTTTGCATAGCTGATCAAGCCCCCTATATAGAAATGAAACTGTATAATTACTCAAAAAGTTGGATTTTCTAATAAGAAAATTTTATAATAGGAAAATAATCTGAACAATATGAATAATAGATAAGACTAATGCCTGTATGAGATGAATAGCGAAAGAGGGGAACGTATTGGAATTACGGCAGATTCAATATTTTATGGAGGTTGCAAAAAGAGAGCATGTGACAGAGGCAGCAGTAGCCTTACACGTTGCACAATCAGCTGTCAGCAGGCAAATCTTTAATTTAGAAATGGAATTAGGGGTTGATTTATTTTTTCGTGAGGGGAGAAATGTTCGTCTAACCCCGATAGGAAAAATATTTTTGGAGCATATGGAAGAAGCAATGACTGTGATCGAGAATGCCAGGCGTGAAGTAGACGAATATTTAGATCCTGAAAAGGGGACGATTCGCATTGGCTTTCCGAGCAGTTTGGCTGCTTATACATTGCCGACTGTTATTTCTGCATTTAGCAGGAAGCATCCCGATGTGAAATATCAGCTTCGTCAAGGTTCCTACCATTCTCTTATTGATGGGGTAATTAAAGGGGAAATGGATATGGCCCTTCTTGGCCCAGTGCCGAAGGAAGAAAAGAAGGTGCATGGGCATATTTTATTTACTGAAAAAATGGTTGCCCTGCTGCCGAATAGGCATAAACATGCAGATAAAAAGTCATTAAATTTAAGCCAGCTGAGAGACGATTCTTTCGTTCTATTTCCTAACGGGTATATTCTGCGTGAGATCATTATGAATGCCTGTCAGCAGCAAGGCTTTCAGCCCAATGTTTCGTTTGAAGGAGAAGACATTGACGCAATTAAAGGCTTGGTTTCTGCTGGACTCGGAGTGACCGTTATTCCAGAAATTACATTAATCGATAGCTTGCCGCGCCAAACAGTGAAAATTCCAGTTACTGACCCTCAAGTTACTCGAACGGTTGGCGTAATTATCCCAACCGACAGGGAAATGCTGCCGACAGCTAAGCTATTTCATGAATTTACAATTGAATTTTTCCATATGCTGGGGAGCTTCCAAAACTAAACAAGGTCAAGTGCATTTATGGACATTTTTCCAGTGGACAGTAAAAAACACGATGGCTGGCTAATAGAGCACCATCGTGTTTTTCTTAATAAATTATTCCAATCCTTCAATCACTAATTCTTTTGCAGGCAAAAATGATTCACCTGTATCTAGGTATTTAACTTTTACTGGATCGCCCTCCTGCAAGTAAATTGCCATTGGGCTTATTTCAGAAGAAATCACATAGCTTTTACTGTTATTTAATAAGAAAGAAATTGTTGTGAAATCGCCATTTTTTTCTTTATATACCCTTACGACTGTTCCGCTTATTTCTTTTTCCTCTGCCTTAGAGCTGCCATCGACCGTTCCGCCGCCTCTTTGCAATGCGGTTTTATACATCTTCAATGCTTCATTTGGAGTCGATGCATAAACGGAAATTTCTGGGTTAGAAGCAGAAACAATAAAGTAATTTTGCAGAAATCCATTTGCATCCAATACCGGTGTTAGCCAGCTAGCTTCTCCGTAGAAATTATAGAGAACAGGCATTTCGCCACTCCATTTCTTTTCAATAAACTTTTTCTCGATAATTTGCAGTGTACCTTGTGAATCCATGTAGGACTCTTCAAGGTTTCCTGTGTAATAAATGGCTTCCCCTGTTCTTGAGTTTGTTAACGAGTAGCCAAGCATCGAGTCTACCCCCTCTTTCGGGCTAGTAAAATCTGTGAAGTAGAACATTTCTCCATTTTCATCAAAAATGGGGCTGACATTTGCTTCGGTTCCTTCATCTGATGGAAGCTTAACATCTTTTTTGCCAAACTTACTATTCCAAAATCCGTGAATATAATTGCCAAAATAGCTATTTTGCAGACTGACTACTTCTGGAGAAACAGCTCCGTCAATGAATGACGGTACATCTTTTAATGGATAGTCCCTTGTTTCTCCCGATTTTGGATCAACAGCAACGATTCCTTTCACATCAAATCCATTACGCGCTGAAACAAATTCCCCGTATGAACGAATATAATGAGGTTTCCCTTCATCATCAATTTCTAATTGAACATCTCCATGAAAGATATACTCTGGATACTGCATCCGAATATGGCGTTCAATATTTTTACTAAAATAGGAGGATGGAGTATAAATCATCTCTGCTTTCATGAATTTGGGATTTGCGGAGGAATCAGTTGCACTGATTGTAAAATAGCCTGGTGTTTCATCTCCATTCAGCCATTTGAAAAAGCCGGAAAATTCAACAGGAGCAATATAGACATATTCTCCATTTACTTTTTGAATTTGGAGATTTCCGAGCTCATAATAGCTTGTATTTGGAACTTGTCCAAATGCCTTCTTCATTTTATTCCTTGCAAACTGTGGAGGAACACTTGCTGGTGTTTCATTTTCGTCAAATGTTTCAATTTCTGATTTTACATTCATTTTGGCCATTTCATATTTTTCATCCGCGTTAAATAAAAAGGCGGAAAGGAAAAAAATTGCAACGGCTAGGCTTGCTAAAAACAAGACTGCTTTAATCATTCTTTCTTTCCCAGCGGAAAGCACTGCGCCAGCGGCAGTAATGATGACTGCTAATATCCATAGCGAAGACAAATTCCGATCAAGATTTGTTGCATAATAGAAGACAAAAACGCCTAGGATTAAGAGGAGAATGGCTGCGAGAAGAAACTTAGTCTTTGGCTGTTTTTTATCCTCGGTTTTACTTTTTGAAAATGGGATTAGCACAAGTGCAGAGGCTAATCCAATTATTAGTGAAAATAATAACATATGTCCCATTTGATCACCCTTTTAAGATTTTTCATTGCCTTATATACGGATAGGATACTAGTAAAGTTTCATCTTTAGATTAGTAGTGCCATTACTTTAGACATAAATATGAAATAAAAATTGACAGTTGTCCTATATTTTATTAAATTTTATTTATATTCTAATTATTTAGAATATAATTGAAACAAAGGGGATGGAATAATGGGGAAATCGGTTCAAAAAAGCAATTCAAAAAAGGGGGAGGATTTTGAGAAACTTGTTCATACAAGTCATTTTCAGGAACTGATGGCTGCTAAGAAAAAATTTTTAGTTCCATCAATTATTGTATTTCTAGGACTGTATTTATTATTTCCAATTTTAATTTCCTATACAAATGCACTGGACAACGCTGCAATTGGGGACATATCATGGGCATGGATATATGCACTGCTGTTATTCGTTATGACCTGGGTAATGGCAACGATATATATGAAAAAATCAGCTGTGTTTGATCGTATGGCGGAAAAGGTCTGGAAGGAAGATGAGTTGGATAGGAGAGAAGCAAAGTGAATATTACGGTAGTTGTTTTATTTTTATTAATAGTTGCCATGACACTAGCCATTACTTACTATGCTGCGAAAAGGACAAATACAGCAAATGAATTTTATACGGCTGGGGGAGGATTAACAGGCTGGCAAAATGGTCTGGCTATTTCAGGAGACTATTTATCTGCTGCTTCTTTCCTTGGAATTGCTGGAGCGATTGCATTAAGCGGATTTGATGGGTTCTTATTTAGTATAGGTTATCTTGTTGCATACTTAGTCGTTTTATTTATTGTAGCGGAACCGCTGCGAAATCTTGGAAAATATACCTTAGCGGATATGATTAACTCCCGTTTTGATGCTAAAAAAGTAAGAGCAACTGCCGCTTTAAATACGATTACAATTGTTATTTTTTATATGATTGCCCAATTAGTTGGTGCAGGTGCTTTAATCAAGCTATTATTCGGGATTGATTATTGGCTGGCAGTATTAATTGTTGGAATCATGATGACAGTTTATGTTTTATTTGGAGGCATGACAGCAACAAGCTGGGTGCAAATTATTAAGGCTGTTCT
The DNA here is from genome assembly GCF_900199725.1 of Cytobacillus massiliigabonensis. Classification (GTDB taxonomy): domain Bacteria; phylum Bacillota; class Bacilli; order Bacillales; family Cytobacillaceae; genus Cytobacillus; species Cytobacillus massiliigabonensis. The sequence continues at coordinate 773,432 of NZ_LT904903.1, forward strand.
GTTAATGCTTGGTACAATTATTATTTCTTTTTTGGTACTTTCTCGTTTCAACTTCAATATATTCGAAATGTTTACCACCATGAAAACAGCGACACCGTTAGGCGAAGCCTACTTAAATCCAGGTGTAAAATACAAGGTGCCACTAGATACAATTTCCCTCATGATCGCGCTTGTGTTTGGAACAGCGGGACTCCCACATATACTAATGAGATTTTTCACTGTAAGAGATGCAAAAACAGCAAGAAGCTCCGTTATTTGGGCGACTTGGATCGTTGGCATATTTTATGTCATGACAATATTCTTAGGTTTTGGTGCTGCAGCATTTGTTGGTGCGGATGTTATTCAAGCGAGTAATGCAGCTGGGAATATGGCTGCCCCATTACTTGCGAAGGTGTTAGGCGGAGATATCCTCATGTCATTTGTTTCTGCAGTAGCATTTGCAACGATTTTGGCTGTAGTTGCTGGCTTAGTTTTATCAGGTGCTTCAGCATTTGCTCATGATATTTATGGACAAATCATTAAAAGAGGAAAAGCAACGGAAAGGGAACAGATGCTAGCTGCTAAATATGCCTCATTGGGTGTTTCTGTGTTTTCTATTTTGTTAGCACTTTTTGCACAAAATTTAAATGTTGCCTTTCTCGTCTCACTAGCCTTTTGTGTGGCTGCCAGTGCAAACCTGCCTGTTATCATTTTCACAATTTATTGGAAGCGTTTTAATACAGCTGGGGCAATGACAGGAATGATCTCGGGTCTTGTATCTGCTCTTATTCTTGTAGCGATTAGTCCAAGTGTTATCTCTCCAGTTGAGGGGGCAGCATTATTTACAGGTAATCCTATTTTTCCATTAACAAATCCTGCCTTGCTGTCTGTTCCAATTGGTTTTATCGGTTCAGTTATTGGTACCCTCGTTTCCAGCAAACAGGATGCAAAACGATATGCAGAGGTAAAGGTCAAAGCAAATACTGGTTACCGTGCACCATTAAATTAAAAAAAGAGGGGCAAGTACAGAAATTTTGTACCTTGCCTTTTTTTATTTCAAAAAATTTATCTATATTAAGAAGGAAAAGAGTAAGAAGTAAGAGAATGAGATAATACTAGACAGTAAATTTTTTTAATGAGAGGATGGTTTACATGCAGTCTAGACCAGAAGCAAATGAATATGCCCCTTATTATTCCGGATATGTTGGTTTAGTTCCGGATGGAGACATCATACATATATTAATGGAGCAAGTGGAGGAAACGATTCAGCTTCTGCAAGACATCTCTGAAAAACAGAGCCTATTTCGATATGCGGATGGAAAATGGAGTGTAAAGGAAGTCATTGGGCATGTAGCAGATACAGAGCGGATTATGGCATATCGTTTACTTTGCATTGCCCGTGGGGAAACTTTATCGCTGCCTGGTTTTGATGAAAATCCCTATGTAATTAATGCATCCTTTGATCGCTTGCCTATTAAAGAGCATATTGAAAATTTAAGGGCAGTTCGGCAATCAACGATTCAATTGCTGAAGGGGCTGGATAATCAAGTATGGGCTAGAATAGGGAGTGCAAATGATGTAGATGTTTCAGTCCGTGCACTTGCATATATTATAGCTGGACATGAGCGACATCACCGTCAATTGTTGAAAGAGCGCTATTTATTATAATTGTTATGAACGAAAAACTGCTAAACTTGCTTTGGCAGTTTTTTTGTTAAGAAAAAAGTGTCACAAAAATGTGTCCTATGCGACTAATCGGTATGACAGTTAAAAGTAGGTGAGTGAGATTTGGATAATAAGAGAAGGCATCTCGTGATGGAATGGTATGAATCCTATTATGATGATGTTTACCGTTTTATCTTATATATGCTCGGTGATAAACAGCTTTGTGAGGATTTCGTACATGATACGTTTGTTCGTGCATATACAGCAATGGAACGATTCGATCAGCGCTCCAGTGTAAAAACATGGCTTTTTAGCATTGCCAGGCATTTAGTTTTAGACGAAATCCGTAAACGAAAGCGGAGAAAATTATTCCCATTTGAAAAGGATATCCCATCTTCTTTAAATGTGGAGCAGCTGTTTGAGCATAAAGAAGCTGTGCTTGAACTGATGAGTGATATTCAAAAATTAAAGCCGAACTATCGGATGGTAATCATTTTAAAAATGGTTGAGGATTGCTCCACAAAAGAAATCTCAGACATTCTAGATTGGTCTGAAGCAAAGGTGCGCAAAACGTTATCAAGAGCAATGCATTCACTTAGAATAATGAACAGGAAGGAAGAAGGAGGTGGGCGAATTGAGCAAACATTTAGATGACCAATGGAAGCAGCTCCAGCAATTTAAACCTCCAAGTCATGAAAAAGATCAAATAAAGAAAAGAATTTGGCAAACGATTCAAGAGGAACATGCACAAAAATCACCTAACATGTTTCTTCCGCTGAAAGAAATAATAACGGCTTGTCTTCTTGTTCTAATTAGTGGAAGCTTCTTTTGGCTGATTTTTCAGGAAAGTGGAGAGCCGCAAACAGCTGCAAATCCCTCTATCGATTATGAGAAATTTAGTTGGGCGCTTGAGGATGTCTATAGCAAGAAAGCAGACGAAGGTTTGGAGCTTTTTCAAGAAAAGCAATCAGTCCCCGTCGGAACAGTGCAGGAAGTAACCGAAGAAGAGATGAAAACTATCACGGAACAATTGCCAATGTTTGTTGAGGAGGAGCTGGAACAATTCCCCTATCCAACAACGATGTATATTGAGCATGTGAAAATGATGGATACGGCACTAAGATACCATTTTTTCATTCCGAATAAGGATAAATGGATTTACTTCACTTTTGATTATCCGAAGCTTGAATATGCAGAAATTTTTCATGCGATGTCAACGCTGGCATTTGAGGGCAAGAAGCCATACAGTCATGATGAGCAGCTATATGTCAACCACGGTTATGGAAGCATGCCATTTCCAGTTGGATTGAAGCCATACTCAATTACCTCATATAAGGAAATCTATTATTGGGATGAAGGGTCTAATAAGGCGTATTCGAAATATATAGAAACCATTCTTGCATCCGGCTGGAAAAAGACAGCATCAGATGGACAAAGACATACATTCGTTTCATTAGATGGGAATGTAGAGATAAGTATCAGATGGGCAGGAAGAGAATTAATTTATGAGTTTGATTATCCGAATAGAGAAGAAGAATAGTGTAAAAGCATGAACGAATAAATGCGTTTCTACAAATCGTAGAGACGCATTTATAATGAGGAAGGAAGAACAGGAATTTTCAGACATTTTGTCGAATTAGTTTACTAATTAATTTTATGAGGTGGACTATGGAATTTGTAATAAATAATGAATGTTTTAACAAAGCAATTACAGATGTCAGTAAAGCAATTTCACTAAAAACAACTTTATCTATTTTGTCAGGTATTAAAATCGTTGCCAATAGTAATTGCTTAATTCTTGTCGGAAGCAATTCTGATATTGTTATTGAAAAAATTATTCCTTTAATGATGGATGATGAAAAAGTATTGGAAGTTTATGATACAGGCAGTGTTGTAGTATCGGCAAAATATTTAAGTGAAATTGCCAGAAAGCTGCCTAAAGATATCCATTTAAAAGTAAACGAAAAACAATTAGTTACCATTCAGTCTGATGAGATTATTACCACCCTAAACGGCTTTCATTCTGAAGAGTATCCAAGACTTCCTCAAATTGATGAGACTACATGTATTAAAATCTCAAGCATGGAATTAATAGAAATAATCAATCAGACGTCATTTGCAGTTTCTAAAAGTGAGTCGAGACCCGTCCTTACAGGAGTAAATTTGTCATTCAATGAAAAACATCTTTCCTGTGCAGCAACTAATTCCCAACGGTTAGCATTTAGAGAAATTCCTATAAGGACAGATGTAAATGGTTCCTTCATTGTTCCGAGTTCTAGCCTAAACGAGTTAACCAAGCTATTTAAAAATGAAGCAGGTCCAATACATATTTATATAACAGATAATTATATCGTGTTTAAGTCAAATACTATCTCACTTTTTTCAAGGCTCATCGAAGGGAACTATCCTAACGTTTCAGGCTTATTGCCAAAGGAATCAAAGACAATAATCATTATGGACACTAATCAGCTATTGAAAGGGATTGATAGAGCCTGTCTTTTTGCAAATGAATGGAAAAATAACAATGTAAATCTTGAAATCATAGATGGCTCTATAATGAAAATTTCTTCTAACTCAACAGAAATAGGGAAAATAGAAGAAACACAAACGATTAAGATGATTAAGGGAGAGACAGATTTAAGTATCTCGCTTGATGGAAGCTTTTTCATTGATGCTTTAAAGGCAATAAAAGAAGAAGAGATCAGAATAAGCTTTGGCGGTCCGATGAGACCAGTTTTAATTGAGCCTGTAAATAATCCTTTTCATCTTCATCTGATTTCACCAGTGCGGACTTATTAAGTTAAATGGGCACTGATTAATTGAAATAGTAAAGTGATAAATTTGACTAGGGAGTGATAAAGATGACAGTAGTTTTGAATGAAAACTTAGCCCATCGAATTGAGCAATCAGAAATAGATGCTCTACATTCTAGATTAAGTGCGGTGCAAGGGATTTTTAATAATCCGATGGATGTTCAAATTGAGAAATTTGGAAATGCAACCGCGTTTACTGTGAAAATGATACCTGGACCATCTTTCAATACGGTGAAGGGACTAGCTGATGGGGATGAGAGGTATATTGATGATATCATAGATTTCTATAATAAAAGGAATATTCCAGCGCGGTTTGAACTAACCCCTGCAAATGTATCTCCGGAGTTATTAACCATCCTTTCGGAAAAGGGATTTTACCAAAAGGATTTTCATTCAAGTTTATATACATCAGCTTTGCCTGATCAGGAACCTGAAGCAACGGATATAGCTATTCGTAGGCTAAATAAAAATGAGTTTGATCTTTTCGCTGACATTTATATAAAGAGCTTTGGTCTCCCAGATTTCGTTAAGGAAGGAATCGCTCAAAACAATGCTGTTCTTTATGGGTTTGATAATTGGACCTTTTATCTTGCTGCGGTTGAAGATGAGCCTGCAGGCATTGGGGTCATTTTTGTGCAGGATAAAATTTCTACTCTCGCAGCAGCGGCAACTATTCCGCAATTTAGAAATAAAGGAGTGCATCAGGCTCTAATTCATAAATGCCTTCAACATGCAGCTTTTCAAACGTGCGATCTAGCTGTTGGTCAAGCAAAGTATGCAAGCATTAGCCAAAATAATATGGAAAGAGCCGGAATGAAGATAGCATATACTAAAGCAATATGGGTGCAGAGAGAATCGTAGTTTGGGTATGAAACTTGAAATCTAAGAAGAACGAAAAAATTGTAGCCATGAAGGGTTCATGGAGCCCGAAATGATAGGTTAACAAAAAACTGGTAGCCATGGAGGGGTCATGGAGACCGAAGTGATGAGTGAACGATAAAAACGGTAGCCATGAAGGGTTCATGAATCCCGAAATGATGAGTGAACGAAAAAACCGGTAGCCATGAAGGGGTCATGGAGCCCGAAATGATGAGTGAACGAAAAAACTGGTAGCCATGAAGGGTTCATGAAGCCCGAAATGATGAGTGAACATAAAAACTGGTAGCCATGAAGGGTTCATGAAGCCCGAAATGATGAGTGAACATAAAAACTGGTAGCCATGAAGCGGTCATGAATCCCGAAATGATGAGTGAACGAAAAAAACGGTAGCCATGAAGCGGTCATGAATCCCGAAATGATGAGTGAACGAAAAAACCGGTAGCCATGAAGCGGTCATGAAGCCCGAAATGATGAGTGAACGATAAAAACGGTAGCCATGAAGGGTTCATGGAGCCCGAAATGATGAGTGAACATAAAAACTGGTAGCCATGAAGGGTTCATGAATCCCGAAATGATGAGTGAACGAAAAAACTGGTAGCCATGAAGGGTTCATGAAGCCCGAAATGATGAGTGAACATAAAAACTGGTAGCCATGAAGGGTTCATGAATCCCGAAATGATGAGTGAACGAAAAAACCGGTAGCCATGAAGCGCTCATGAATCCCGAAATGATGAGTGAACGAAAAAACTGGTAGCCATGAAGGGTTCATGAATCCCGAAATGATGAGTGAACGATAAAAACGGTAGCCATGAAGGGTTCATGGAGCCCGAAATGATGAGTGAACGAAAAAACCGGTAGCCATGAAGCGGTTATGAATCCCGAAATGATAGGTGAACAGAAAAACTGGTAGCCATGAAGGGTTCATGAATCCCGAAATGATGAGTGAACGATAAAAACGGTAGCCATGAAGGGTTCATGGAGCCCGAAATGATGAGTGAACATAAAAACTGGTAGCCATGAAGGGTTCATGAATCCCGAAATGATGAGTGAACGAAAAAACTGGTAGCCATGAAGGGTTCATGAAGCCCGAAATGATGAGTGAACATAAAAACTGGTAGCCATGAAGGGTTCATGAATCCCGAAATGATGAGTGAACGAAAAAACCGGTAGCCATGAAGCGCTCATGAATCCCGAAATGATGAGTGAACGAAAAAACTGGTAGCCATGAAGGGTTCATGAATCCCGAAATGATGAGTGAACGATAAAAACGGTAGCCATGAAGGGTTCATGGAGCCCGAAATGATGAGTGAACGAAAAAACCGGTAGCCATGAAGCGGTTATGAATCCCGAAATGATAGGTGAACAGAAAAACTGGTAGCCATGAAGGGTTCATGAATCCCGAAATGATGAGTGAACGATAAAAACGGTAGCCATGAAGGGTTCATGGAGCCCGAAATGATGAGTGAACATAAAAACTGGTAGCCATGAAGGGTTCATGAATCCCGAAATGATGAGTGAACGAAAAAACTGGTAGCCATGAAGGGTTCATGAAGCCCGAAATGATGAGTGAACATAAAAACTGGTAGCCATGAAGGGTTCATGAATCCCGAAATGATGAGTGAACGAAAAAACCGGTAGCCATGAAGCGCTCATGAATCCCGAAATGATGAGTGAACGAAAAAACTGGTAGCCATGAAGGGTTCATGAATCCCGAAATGATGAGTGAACGATAAAAACGGTAGCCATGAAGGGTTCATGGAGCCCGAAATGATGAGTGAACGAAAAAACCGGTAGCCATGAAGCGGTTATGAATCCCGAAATGATAGGTGAACAGAAAAACTGGTAGCCATGAAGGGTTCATGAATCCCGAAATGATGAGTGAACGATAAAAACGGTAGCCATGAAGGGTTCATGGAGCCCGAAATGATGAGTGAACATAAAAACTGGTAGCCATGAAGGGTTCATGAATCCCGAAATGATGAGTGAACGAAAAAACTGGTAGCCATGAAGGGTTCATGAAGCCCGAAATGATGAGTGAACATAAAAACTGGTAGCCATGAAGGGTTCATGAATCCCGAAATGATGAGTGAACGAAAAAACCGGTAGCCATGAAGCGCTCATGAATCCCGAAATGATGAGTGAACGAAAAAACTGGTAGCCATGAAGGGTTCATGAATCCCGAAATGATGAGTGAACGATAAAAACGGTAGCCATGAAGGGTTCATGGAGCCCGAAATGATGAGTGAACGAAAAAACCGGTAGCCATGAAGCGGTTATGAATCCCGAAATGATAGGTGAACAGAAAAACTGGTAGCCATGAAGGGTTCATGAATCCCGAAATGATGAGTGAACGATAAAAACGGTAGCCATGAAGGGTTCATGGAGCCCGAAATGATGAGTGAACATAAAAACTGGTAGCCATGAAGGGTTCATGAATCCCGAAATGATGAGTGAACGAAAAAACTGGTAGCCATGAAGGGTTCATGAAGCCCGAAATGATGAGTGAACATAAAAACTGGTAGCCATGAAGGGTTCATGAATCCCGAAATGATGAGTGAACGAAAAAACCGGTAGCCATGAAGCGCTCATGAATCCCGAAATGATGAGTGAACGAAAAAACTGGTAGCCATGAAGGGTTCATGAATCCCGAAATGATGAGTGAACGATAAAAACGGTAGCCATGAAGGGTTCATGGAGCCCGAAATGATGAGTGAACGAAAAAACCGGTAGCCATGAAGCGGTTATGAATCCCGAAATGATAGGTGAACAGAAAAACTGGTAGCCATGAAGGGTTCATGAATCCCGAAATGATGAGTGAACGATAAAAACGGTAGCCATGAAGGGTTCATGGAGCCCGAAATGATGAGTGAACATAAAAACTGGTAGCCATGAAGGGTTCATGAATCCCGAAATGATGAGTGAACGAAAAAACTGGTAGCCATGAAGGGTTCATGAAGCCCGAAATGATGAGTGAACATAAAAACTGGTAGCCATGAAGGGTTCATGAATCCCGAAATGATGAGTGAACGAAAAAACCGGTAGCCATGAAGCGCTCATGAATCCCGAAATGATGAGTGAACGAAAAAACTGGTAGCCATGAAGGGTTCATGAATCCCGAAATGATGAGTGAACGATAAAAACGGTAGCCATGAAGGGTTCATGGAGCCCGAAATGATGAGTGAACGAAAAAACCGGTAGCCATGAAGCGGTTATGAATCCCGAAATGATAGGTGAACAGAAAAACTGGTAGCCATGAAGGGTTCATGAATCCCGAAATGATGAGTGAACGATAAAAACGGTAGCCATGAAGGGTTCATGGAGCCCGAAATGATGAGTGAACATAAAAACTGGTAGCCATGAAGGGTTCATGAATCCCGAAATGATGAGTGAACGAAAAAACTGGTAGCCATGAAGGGTTCATGAAGCCCGAAATGATGAGTGAACATAAAAACTGGTAGCCATGAAGGGTTCATGAATCCCGAAATGATGAGTGAACGAAAAAACCGGTAGCCATGAAGCGCTCATGAATCCCGAAATGATGAGTGAACGAAAAAACTGGTAGCCATGAAGGGTTCATGAATCCCGAAATGATGAGTGAACGATAAAAACGGTAGCCATGAAGGGTTCATGGAGCCCGAAATGATGAGTGAACGAAAAAACCGGTAGCCATGAAGCGGTTATGAATCCCGAAATGATAGGTGAACAGAAAAACTGGTAGCCATGAAGGGTTCATGAATCCCGAAATGATGAGTGAACGATAAAAACGGTAGCCATGAAGGGTTCATGGAGCCCGAAATGATGAGTGAACATAAAAACTGGTAGCCATGAAGGGTTCATGAATCCCGAAATGATGAGTGAACGAAAAAACTGGTAGCCATGAAGGGTTCATGAAGCCCGAAATGATGAGTGAACATAAAAACTGGTAGCCATGAAGGGTTCATGAATCCCGAAATGATGAGTGAACGAAAAAACCGGTAGCCATGAAGCGCTCATGAATCCCGAAATGATGAGTGAACGAAAAAACTGGTAGCCATGAAGGGTTCATGAATCCCGAAATGATGAGTGAACGATAAAAACGGTAGCCATGAAGGGTTCATGGAGCCCGAAATGATGAGTGAACGAAAAAACCGGTAGCCATGAAGCGGTTATGAATCCCGAAATGATAGGTGAACAGAAAAACTGGTAGCCATGAAGGGTTCATGAATCCCGAAATGATGAGTGAACGATAAAAACGGTAGCCATGAAGGGTTCATGGAGCCCGAAATGATGAGTGAACATAAAAACTGGTAGCCATGAAGGGTTCATGAATCCCGAAATGATGAGTGAACGAAAAAACTGGTAGCCATGAATAACTCAAGTCACCTTAAACTTCAGCAAAACAAAAGCGAACCCAAAAGGGGATCGCTTTTTGCATGTATGGATATATCTATTCTCTAAGCTTTGTTATCACGTCGTCCAATTCAGCTGTTAAATTGTTTAAATCATTGGATACCGCATAAGAGCTTTCGGTAATTTTATATTGTTTATCGGTAGTTTCTGCTACTTGCTGGGTAATTGTTGCCGATTGGTCAGCGAATGCTCTCATGTCAGTCATTGAAGCGTTAACTTTTTCAGAAAATGTTGTCAGTTCCATGGCAAGAGAAGATATTTCTTGTATTTGAGCTGCAACTTCTTTGGACACCTCAGATATACCGCCGAATAGGGTATTTGAATTGTGGATAATCTCCAATCCGGCTCCTACGGAATGTATTACTTTCTTCATTGATTCAACAGAGCTATTAGACTCTTCTAATGTCTGCTGGATGAGCTCCGAAATATGCTTAGTAGAATCAGAGGATTGCTCTGCAAGTTTTTTTACTTCATTTGCGACAACGGAGAAGCCTCGTCCATAGTCTCCGGCTCTTGCAGCTTCAATTGATGCATTTAACGCTAATAGATTTGTTTGATTAGAGATATTAGCAATTACTTCAATAATATTCTCAATTGATTGTGAACGATTATGTAATTTATGAATCGTTGAAAATGAATTATTCACATCTGACTTAATATCATTCATTTGTTTTGCTAGTTTTTTAATTAAATTGCTTCCTTCATCAGCCTGCATAACTGATTGATTAGATTGTTTAGTAACTTCCTGCGCTGTTTGATTAATATTTTGAATGCCTGAATGAATATCTGAAATCATATGAACATTTTTTTCAATTGTTTGTTTCTGAATGTCTGAGCTGCTGGATACTTCTTGGAAGGCAGTAGAAAGCTGTAAACTGGCATCCATATTTTCTCGAGAGTGCTGTATAAGTGATTTAGATACTTGTAAGATTTGATCGGATGTGAATGATAAACGGGTAACAATTTCTTCGATAATAGCCTTTCTCTGGCTTTGCTGCTTTTCCTTTAATGCATGTTCAATCTTTTTGCCAGACAGAATCTGCATACTAACTGCACTTGAAGTTAGTATTAGAAAAAATGCATGTAACAGCAGCATCGAAAGTGAATATCGGTTAACGCCAAATACAATCTCAGGCAGGAATAGGTAGCCAATAAGGTGCTGTATTGCAAAGATTGCTGTCATTAATGAAACTAATTTTATTTCCTGATAGTACCCAAGTGCAGCAACAACCATGAAAATACTAAAATGGAATTCTACTCTTCCGCTTCCCCCAGAGATAATAGCAATACTGCCAAAAGTTAATGCTAACGTTAGTAAATAAGGAATAAGAGGATGGCTCTTATTTTTTTTATATAGTAAAAAGCTGATTATAAGGAATATTGCCGGGATGCAAACAAGAATTGTAAGTATAAGACCAAATTGACTCTCAATATCATGAGACATGACCATTTCACCAAGTGCATGAGAATGGTCAAATAATTGAAAGGTTCTCCCCCTAATGTTAATGATGATAGCTATTAAGAGAACTAGACTTGTAATTATAAGCATGAACTGATTCTTTTTACTTATCAAACGGATCCCTCTTTCTTGTAGTATAGAACTTTAGTATTGGGAATAATGTCCAGTTTTATAATAGTATAGAATTTTCACTATGACAATAGTATTAATTGAAAATACAGAAAAATAAAAAGAAATTTAAAATTACTTCTAAAATGTACCATTTTTTTATTGCATTCTAAAAAATTAGAACATATAATCATATTAGAATGATAAATGTAATTAGAAAGGAGATTATTATGGACTTTAGCCCAAAAGCAATGGATATAAATTTGGAGCAGCAAAAGCTTATTTCAAGCCCGATTCGAGTAAAGATTATTTATTTGCTGGATAACAAGGCGATGACAGCCAAACAGGTAGCGGATGAAATGGGGAAGACAGCTGGAAGTATCCATTATCATATTCAGCAGCTATTTAATGGGGGGATATTGGAAATTGAGGAAACGAGAGAAAACAAAGGGATTATTGAAAAGTATTATCGCTCTAAAGCGACAGAATTTAGATTAAGAGATGAAAATACACCAGATAAAGAAAGGAAACGATCAAGGGGCACCAGTCTTTCATTGACAGATGAAGAGATAAAGGAATTTGAAGCAGATTTCGATAATCTTTTAGTGAAATATGTAAAGAAAACGGTTAAAGAAGATGTCATTCGTACGTCTTATCAAGTAACCCTTCAGTTTGATAAGCTTCTTGAAGAGGAGGAAAAATAAATGCCGATTGCAGTAAAAAGGAATATGATTTTGTTTCTCCTTGGAAAAATGACTGCAGTGCTTGGTTCGTCTATCTATGGCTTTGCGATAGGGTTATATATTTTAGCTGAAACAGGCTCAAGCCTTAATTTTGCTGTAACTTTAATCTTAAGTATATTGCCTAGAATTTTGCTTTCACCGATTGCCGGTACGCTTAGCGATCGGTGGAACAGGAAGAAAATTATTATTACATCAGACTTTGCTTGCGCTATCTGGTTAATGATTGTTTTGCTATTATTTACCTACGTTTATCCAGAAATTTGGCTTCTATATACAGCAACAGCTGTACTAAGCATCCTCAACACATTTTATTCTTCAGCGGTCACATCAGCCATCTACAACATGGTCGGTCCAGATTTTCTGCAAAAAGCCATGTCATTAAATCAGGCAGCTGCTTCACTTTCAACAATACTAGGTCCTGTTCTTGGCGGAATGTTCTTTGGCTTCTTTCAAATTACAACCTTCATGCTCATCAACATCATCGCATTTACGATTTCAGGCATCGCCAGTATTTTTATTCAGTACGACTTATTTGCTGAAAAAAAGAAAAAAGAAAGAGACAGCACAATATTTACAGATTTAAAATCTGGATTTTCCTTCGTTAAAAATCAGGTTTTTATTAAGAATTTAATTTTCTTAAGTGTCTTTTTAAATTTTTGGTTCGCTGTATTTCCTGTTGCCATGCCATATCTAGTTTTAACTATCAGGAACATGAAGCCAGTTCAATTAGGTGTTATTGAAGGGACCTTCTCCGTCGGTATGATGCTAATGGCAATTATTTTGTCAGCAAGAAGTGAAATAAAGAGAAAGGACGTGAGCATTTTTGGCGGCTTAATAGCGATGTCCACTGTGCTAATTCTGCTGGGACTTCCGAACTTTCCTGGCATGATGGGTGTTTCAAATGCCGTTTTCTTTCCGTATTTGATTCTTATGGTTCTTCTGCTTTCTTCGTTCATAATGATTGTTAATATGCCAATTATGGTCCTTCTGCAGAAAAGCACGCCAGATGATTATCGAGGCCGAGTGATGTCCTTGCTGGAAACGGGCGCAAGTGCAATGGCGCCGCTAGGTTACATTATATTTGGCTTTCTGCTGGAAAAAATGCCAGTCTGGATATTGATGGCCATTTGTGGAATGAGCATCATTTTATTAATCCTATATCATATTAAAAGAAAAATACTGGTTGAGTCATTAAAAGAAGCAGATAGCCCAAAGCCAATCTCTGCAGAAGTATGAAAAAAAATCGGCAGGCTTTTGTCACCTGTCGATTTTTACTCAGCTTTTTCCGAGTGATCAGTAAAAACAGCTTGCAGCAAGTATAAGATCATCCAAATGGTAATAACAAGGAACCCCCAGCCTAATACCTTTTGTTGGGTCTCTAAATAGTTATTGCAAATTTGAATGGGTGAATCGATATACAGCCAAGCCATTAAAGCAAACATAGATAAATAATTTAAGAAGATAAAGCCTTTTCCTAAAGTTTGCATCTTTTTCCAGCTATCTCTTAAAAATAACCCAACTAATGGAAGACTAATAAACTTAAATAGTTCGATATAGTAAATGGTTACTGCTTCATCTAAAGCACGCGGCAGCATCCAATACATTGTAATAAAGACAACTAGGATCATGCCAGGGACTCCATCTGTATTCCATGCTTTGAAAAAAGGATTAAATTTCTTTATGAGCCAATCACCCACGAGCCAGCCTGCAAGAATAAGAAGAGGCAGCTGGACGAGCATATGGAGCAGCATGATGGACTCAGTATAGGCTTTAACAGGAGGAATGACTAATATCCCGTACAAGATAATACCTAATCCTGCTTGTTTCATAAAGTTACTCCCCCGTATCATTCTTAAGTGTCGTTATTACAGTATTTGCTGCTTCATCAATTTTTGTATAGTCCATTACTTCCGCCAAATAGCCTTTTCTATCGACTAAATAAAAGGCTGAATTATGTGTAAAGCCACCCTCGCCATCTGGAATGACAATGACTCCAAATTCTTTTAGTAAATGGTCTAGTTCATCTTTGTCAGCTATTCTTGCCATTCGCCAAGTTTCCCCGTCACTATCAAAAGCTTTTCTGTATTTTTCTAATGTAGCAGCATCATCCCGATCAGGGTCAAAGCTGATGCTTAAAAATAATATATCTTTTCCAATCCATGCTTTCGGAACTTTGTTATATACCTCTGCTAAATTCATTTCCAGCTTCGGACATACATCTGAACATGCCGTATAAATAAAGGTAAGCATGATGTACTTTCCTTCAAATTCTGAAAAAGGGTATACGCGTCCTTTGCTGTCTTCCAAAGTAACGTCAGGAAATTTTGGTTTATCCTGAAGCAATTTGTAGGTTCGGGCACTTTCAGCTGTAAATGCCCGAAACCCATCTGTACCTGCATAAAATAATACACAGCCTAATAGAACAGTCAAAAATATCGCTGTTGTATTACGCCAATTTTTGCTCATTTATATCGCTTCCTGTAGTACCTCTAACTTTTACATAGCGAATAAAATGGATAATAAAGATGGTAACTGCAAGAACAGCAAGAACACCGCCAATTGCGCCAAATACTGCAGGAGCCATCCACTCAGGAAAATGTGTTGCCCATCTTCTTGGTGTGCTTATTGCACCAGAAATTAAGAAGCCGACACTTACACTAATAATGCCAAGCGTATAGCTGATAAAGCCAACCTTATCTAATCCATTCGTTTGTAAGCCGCTATCAACTTTAGACAGATAGTAGATGAACCCAAAGATCATGACGACAGCACCAAGCCCCATATACATGTGGAAATGGCCAGGTACCCACTTCGTATTATGCATTACATGATTGACAACAATAGTAGCATCGACGATGGCAGGAACGACACCTACAACCCATCCAAACATGGACATAAAGATTAAGCCAGATGCCATGTCCCATTTAATGCCTGATTTATAAACAATCATTAATGCGCCATAAGCTGTAATAACGAGAACTGGCAAGCCATTAGCATAGGATAATACTTGTCCCATAATGAGCATCCATTTTGGCATGACTGAATCCATTAGCATATGGTGCGTATAGATGACTAATGTAAATGCTGTTGACATCGTCCATGCGATTAGGAATGGACGATTAGATTTCCATGGACGGTTTGTATAGCGCGGCAAAATTTCATAAACGGCTATAACACCCATATAAATAATGGAGTTAGCAAAAATATGACCGAAAGCATAAGTTAAGTTTTTCGCTAAAAGCGGATCAAATGTAAAAGCTGGGTTAACGACATTTATAATATTCATAATCAAAACCGTTGCTCCAGCAGTTAATGCTGTCACGTTAACAATCGTTACCATCGTACTTGCAACAACTGTTGGTGATGGTGCGTCTTTTTCTGCTCTTTTTCCAGAAATAACATCCCATCCTAGACCTTTTCCTAAACTTCCATGTTTTTTAATAATGGCTCTTCCAGTATCAATGTAAAGAAGCAAGAATCCTACACCAAGAATAAGCATCCCTACAAGGTATAAAAGAGCGCCGGTAACACCCCAGGCTCCTCCAGACAATGCTGGAAGCGGATACAGGAATGTCCATGCACTTGCGTATTTAAATGAAAATACACCAATGATAACCATTACTACGCCAATTAAAGATAATATAAGATTTAACTTGAATACTTTTTTAGATAACTCTACATAGTTTGATAAGAAATACCACATAACTGCTGAAGCTGCTAATGCTGCTCCGCCAACCATTCCAGTTCCATGAATAGTTAAGAATTGATAGAATGCTGCAGGGGGAAGGTCCAGCACGCCACCTTGAGCCAAAAGCATTAAAATACCAAAAATCATCATAGCAGCAATCACTAATCCACCTATGATTAAATAAGTTGCTATCAGATTATTTTTTGATTTAAATTCTCCTTTATTTATAGCCGTAACCATTCTTCAACACCTCCACCTTTTTATTCAGTCACTTCGATTTTGCCGATCATTAAATGATGAGCTAATCCGCAATATTCTAGACAAAGAACTTCATACGTACCTGGCTTATCAAAAGTAATATAAACTTTGTTTGTGTAATCTGGCATTGCTTGTGTTTGAGCGAGTAAATTCAACTCTGAATCATAAATGCCAAACCCATGGGTGACATCTGTGCTAGTGACATGAAATTCTATCGGTTCTCCCACTTTAAATTCCGTTTCACTCATTTTCCAGCCAAACTGAATAGCTTCGACATCTACAATTGTAGGGTCATTTCCTGCACCGTATGCGGGCTGGTTATACGGTAATTCGCGAAGTGTATAAATTGTAATGACTAGCATGACTACAACTAATGTTGCCCCATAAAAAGTTCGTGCCTTATACCACTTCTTTTTGATAGGCTCATAATCACGTTTTTCTTTTGATTTGAAGGCGACAAATCCGAAAACTGCTGCGATTAAAAGCATAAAAATTAAACTGACAATCCATGCTACTGTTTGAACCATTTTTAATACCTCCCCCAATACTCCACTATTTTGATAAAGAGCACCATATCCCCATTTATGGCCATTTTAGAATACAAAATTTAGACACAATTAAGCGTGACCCTAGTCACAGAAAATCCATATTTAATTTATTTTATTTTGTATTGTTTTAACCTTAAAAACAGTGAGAGTAAGTATTTAATCCTATTTTTTCAAAAAAACCTAATATGGTACAATTATAATTGCGAATATTCTGTATTTTTTGTATGAGGAGGGGTTCTTTGCGCAGGTTTGATACAAGATATTTTCCTTTCATCACTTATTGTGTGCTTTTATTTGTTCTTTTGTTTTTTACAATGAAAACTGATTTTAATCTGATAGGCTATAGTTATTATATGGACAATCATTCAAATGTCTTGACCATTGAAGAGGGAGTATGGGAGAAGGAAAGCCATTCTATTGAGGTTGCAGAGGACAATGCAATCCACGTATTGCAGGCAGTATTGCCGATTACGCAGGCTAATAACTTATGGAAGGTGAATGTTTTTCTAATTTCACTATTTGCTTCGGGATTTTTTGTATTGTTTAATAAATTTTTGATGTCGAAAAAATTTTTAAAATGGTATGCTGCGATCTATTTTCTCTGTCTTATTGTCTTTGTAGTTTGGGATTCTATCTCATACAAAGAAATAATGAAGGATATAGCCCAGTATACAACTAAGTTACTAGAATAGAAGGTTATAAATGAAAAATGCAGATCACATTATTGATCTGCATTTTTATTTTGCCATTATTTATCTTTATTTGGTATCGCACAATTTCCGTCTGCACAGCTTGCATCCTCTGCATCTGTACCTGAAAGGTCTTGGAATTTAGGCACTGCCGCTGCTTCTTCTTCCCAAACTTTTTGCAGTGCATTTGCAAAGGTTTCAGGTGGCTGTGCGCCTGAAATAGCATATTTTTGATTGATAATAAAATATGGAACTCCACTTATGCCATATTGCTGGGCAATTGCTTCATCGATGCGAACATCATTAGCAAAAGCATTTTTATCTTGAAGTGTGTTTAAAGCATCTTGACGGTCTAAACCAGCAGCTTCTGCAATATCTGCCAATGTAGTATGATCGCTAATTTCCTTTGATTCTGTGAAATAAGCATGAAGAAGCTTCTCTGAAAGAATAGCCTCTTTGCCGCTGGCTTTTGCGAACTTTGCCAAACGGTGTGCATCAAAGGTATTTGTTGGCTTCATATCATCAAAGTTAAACGTTAAGCCAACACTTGCTGCATGCTGCCCAATTCCTTCATTCGTCTTCTTCGCTTGTTCCACGCTCATCCCATACTTCGCTGCAAGTGCCTCGTGAATATTTTTGCCACTGTACTTAGGAGAATTAGGATCAAGCTCAAAGCTTTTGAATTCAACTTCAACTTGATCTTTATAAGGAAATTGAGCGAGTGCGTTTTCTAATCTGCGCTTCCCAATATAACAAAACGGACAAACATAATCAGACCATACCTCTATTTTCATGTGACCCCTTCTTTCATATTCTGTTCACTTAATAGTAGCATACCCAAAGATAAATCTAATGAAAAATGCTTACAGAGAAAAATACATTTTAAGAAGAAGTAAAAAAACAAACAACATGAACGGTTTTGCTCAATATACTAATTGTACGAGGAGGTTATTTTAGCTGAGTTTGCGAGAACTTTTTTGCTGCTTTGCTATCCAATCTAATCATAATGTGGTGATATCAGGTGAATACTGATCAAAATCATACGTATTTATTTCAAAATTTACAAGAAAGGCATTTGATATTTGAAGATGTCTTTAATCGGATACTTAAGTTCATGAATAGAAACCCTCGGGGAAATTACCGGTTAATGGTTGGTACAGATTCTCAAGTCCATTGTAATCGCACGGTATTTATTACAGGGATTGTTATTCAAAATGAAGGGAAGGGGGCGTGGGCTTGTATACGAAAAAATATCATTCCACGGAAAATGCTTCATTTACATGAACGCATATCTTATGAAACTTCTTTAACAGAAGAGATTGTATCATTATTTACGACAGAGCGTAAGAACGAGATGATTAACATTGTGCTCCCTCATATTTATCAAGGTGCAACTTTTTCGATGGAGGGACATTTAGATATTGGTGCAGGTAAAAGAAATAAAACTAGAGAGTTTGTAAACGAGATGGTGACAAGAATGGAATCAATCGGAGTAGAGCCGAAGATTAAACCAGATGCATTTGTTGCATCCAGTTACGCAAATAGATATACAAAATGATCTGAGTAAGCAAAACAAAAGCACAATGAACTTTATTCATTGTGCTGACCAGCTTTATTTTTTTGAATTAATTAGAAATGTTTCTTGAATTTTCGCTGCGACAGCTGCTGTTAAATCGGTTGTCGTTTCGGGGAGCGATGACTGTAAAATAGCATTCGCCATTTTCGCCATTATTCCTTCCGCCTTGATATCAAGATGACCGGTCATGAGACTTTTCTGTTGATTAATCGCTTCAACAGTGAAAAAACCATGTCCAGAAAACTTTTCATTTAATCCAGTCAAGTTAAAGGTTATCTTTGAAGGCTCCTGCCAACTAGTAATATCGACCTTTAACTCAATTTTCTTCTTCATTATTCCGATGTCGCTCTTAAAGCTCCATGTGGATTCTTTTTCAGTTAAAATATGATGATTAATGTAACCTGGTACAAGTGGTGCCCAATAATCTATATTACTAACAAATTCCCAAACAAAATGTACCGGTACATTGACTTCCACTTGATGGCTAAAACTTGTCATTCATTCCCGCTCCTTTTGAACATTTTCTTAAGCTGCTTTCCATGAAAATCTATTCTTATTTCAGCGGGAGTATTCCATTTTCCAGTGGAGAGTAATTCAAAGTATGGTGAAATTTCTCCATTAATTACGAGCAATAATAAAAATTAAGTAGCCTATATAGGCAGCAGCGAGAAAGACTCCTTCAAACTTTCCGATTTTAAAATTAGTTCGTGAAAAGACTAATAGTAAAATTGTTAAAATGATCATTAAAGTGATATCAATGAACATCTTTGGATCTACCCCAAGTGGTGAAATGGTGGCTGCGGCACCAAGAACGAACATGATATTGAAAATATTACTTCCGACAATATTCCCAAGAGCGATTTCGCTTTCCTTCTTAATAGCCGCTGTGATAGAAGTGACTAGCTCAGGAAGGGAAGTTCCAACTGCAACAATGGTTAATCCGACTAATGTTTTGCTCATTCCAAAGGATAATGCGATCTCTGTGGCACCATCTACAACTAAATCTCCGCCAAAAATAATCGCTCCGAGTCCAAGGATCGTAAAAAGGATTTGTTTTCCCCATACAGCAGCAGTTGGTCGAGACGTATTCTCTTCCATTGCATTGCTGCGGCCTTTTCGTGCTACTTCAAATAAATAGTATAAAAAAACAGCAAACAATAGTAATAATATTAATCCATCACCGCGTGTGACAACATTATTGCTGACAGATTCTAATACTTTGTCGCTAATAAAGATCATTAGTGCAACACTTGCTAGCAGTGTAAAAGGTATTTCTTTGCGAATGGTTTCATTTTCCACTTTCAATGGAAAGATGATTGCAGTTAAACCGACAACAAGTGTGATATTAAAAATATTGCTTCCAACGACATTTCCTATAGCAACATCAGCGTTCCCGGCCATTGCAGCAAGAATACTTACAGTTGCCTCAGGTGCGCTTGTACCAAAGGCAACGATGGTTAAACCAATTAATAATGGAGAAATATGAAGGTATGAAGCAATCTTAGATGCACCTTCAACAAAAAAGTTTGCTCCAACTATTAATAGGACTAATCCGATAATTAACAGAATGATGGACATTAGCGATACAACACCTCACAAAAATTTATTTTATTTACTATTCCCTACTTTTTTTTGTAGCTTTTCATGCCAATTTTTAGTTTGTTTTGGATCTTTATCATTAATAAATATTTTTCTGCTTTTCAATTCGATATAAATATATGGAGAAGATCCTTTCTGAACAAAAAGGAGGCTTTTTCCGTAATCCTTTACCTTAAAATGCCCCTTGGACAGTGCAGGCAGGCCAACGCCATTTGTTCTTGCTAAAACTTCAGGCATTTCTTCCATTAATTCTATTCGCTTAATATCTTTGAGATTCCATTCATCCCCATACATGCCTGTTATTTCAAAACGACTATTTTTTACTATTAGATCATAACCTTGATAGCTCGATACAGTTAGAGTTCCTATTGATCCAATAACGGCAATAAAAAGAATGATACTTATTGTATAACTGCGTTTTCGTTTACTTGGAATTTCAAATTTGGATAGATATACTAGTCCTCCTAGTAGATAGAGGAGCATAAAGCCAATTTGAACTTCAACCGCATATTTAAAAGATGTAAAGAGAAGTGGGAGTAAGACAAGCATACCAATACCAGCTGACAACAGCAGCATACCTGTTCTTTGCGGTGAACCATTTGTAATTAATTGCTTTTTTTCATGTTCAGCCCTAGATGCAAAACCGGAAATAAGCCAATATGCTTTCTTATAACGAATCGCCCATCCTAGAAGGATAAAAAGAACGGAAACAATAATTTGTGTACTAATAAGTCCCATCATATTAAATACTCCCTTTGATGTATGGTTTATACATTTAATTATAATTGATTAGTGACCATCTTGATAGTGAAGAGTGCATAGGTGAACTTGAACGATAGAAAGGGTAAAGGAACATTAATTGAATCCATTTGAAGTGGTTAATTCAATAAAAATCCAGAAAAATATACCATTGGACATGCTTGTTAGCTGAATAAAAAAAGTGCTTCCTCCCTATTCAGAAAATACTGAAAATTAATTAATATTTAGGTTGTAATAACTTTTATATAAAGGGGTGTTGCATTTGTTAAAGGTATTATCTAGTTCAGCATTAGCATTAGCATTAACAGGCAGCACGATTTTCGCCGGTGTTCATTCGGCGGATTCTGCTGCAAGAGAAAAGAGTACATATAATATTAATTTAGCCCACCATGTAGGGGTATCACCAGAGCTTGCCGAGGAGGCAAAACGGTTAGGGATTGACCTTTCAAAAGTAGACCCTGCCGAAAAAGTGGCCAACAATGGGAAAAAGTTTCAACAAGCAGGGGATAACCATGTTGCTTATAAACAAGCACAGGGTGACGTACCTGTCCTCGTTCTTCTAGCTAAGTATAAGGATGGGGATGAGCCTATAGGGGATATGAAAGGACAAGTCCCTGCCCATTATTATGAAGATTTAATTTTTGGTACACAATATAATCCGTATGAATTAGATGAATTTAAACAGTATGCAGAGCATAACGGGGTCAAGGCTCCGACAGACCGTACAATGCAGAATGCTTACAAGGAATCGAGCAATGGGAAGGTAAATCTCGTACGCAAGGAAAATACAGAATTTGTTTGGGTGGAATTGCCTCATGGTGCTTCGTACTACTTGGATCAAGAGGGGAAATATGCTGAAAATGGCAAGTATGTAAATGGAAACGTGAATGGTGATGCGCACACAGGTGAATTTATTCGCGATTTGCTAAAAGCTGCTGATGATCAAGTCGATTTTTCCAAGTATGCAGAAAATGGGGAAGTTCCAAATGTTTTCGTTGTTCATGAAGGAACAGGGGCGGAATTCAGCCGTGATCCTGCTCAATTTTGGTCACATAAATGGAATATATTAAGTGCTCTATACTATGGGAAATACTATGAAACTGGCAAAACGGCACCAGAATATTCTGGAATGAGTGAGGAAGAGTGGATTAATAAAACGATTGCTGAAGAGATGACATATGATGGTGTAGTAGTGAATAACTATAATATTCAGCCTGGAATTGGAGGCAATGTTGCTGGTTATGATGCAGCAACAGATTCCTATAGTGAATCGTTAAAAACTGGACCATTCCCTGCACAGACAGGTGTCTATGCTCATGAATTCGGACATGCCCTTGGGCTGCCGGACTTTTATGATACAGTCTACACTTCAGAAGGTGTAGGAAACTATTCAATGATGGCAGGCGGTTCATGGATGCGTTATCCAGACCATGCTGCTTATTCTGGAAATTCACCAACACATTTTGACCCATTCTCAAAGGTTTTCTTAGGGTGGGCAGAACCAATGAAAGTTACACCGGAAGATGGAGTAAAGACCATTACGCTTCCTCCTATTAATCAAGCAAACAGCCAAAATGGCATTGTTAAAATGGAAGTGCCTGGATCAAACGGAACAGAGTATTTCCTATTTGAGAATATTCAACAGGATGGATTTAATAAAGGGCTAGTTCGTCAAGGGGAGGACGCACACGGATTAGTCGCCTGGCATGTGGATGAAAATATTATCAATCTTTATCAAACAGCAGGTTTCCGTCCGAACAATGTAGAGAATTGGCAAAATAAGCGCTTCCAATATAATCAATCTGAAACAGCCGCTGACGGAACAGTCGTTACTCACTATGGATTGTCCGTTCTTCAGGCAGATGGAAAATATGACCTTGAGAAAAATGTGAATCGTGGAGATACAGGAGACTTTTTCAAAACTGGCAGTAAGCTGACACCTGTATCTGGAAAAGTTCATACGGGTTCGTATTACTTCTGGAAAGGGCAAAACTCAACACCTGCTGATTCTGGCATCCATGTAACTGATATCGTTGAAAATAAAGATGGATCGATAACAGCAAAATTTTATTATCAATCTAATCAAGGAAAAGCGAACAAATAATCTTTAAAGCAAAAGCCTGATCTCAAATGGGATCAGGCTTTATCGCAGATTAACGGGCAGTAAGAGCCCCACTGATGGAAGTTTCACTTTATTGTGGAGGCGGAATGACAGCAGGAATTCCCTGGCCAGAGCCATTATAGTATTGAGGAACTTTGCCGGGATGAAACAAATCACCAATGCGCACTTGATTAGAAACTTCAATCGGACTTTCAATTAGCGGAATGATAACATTCATATGAACTTTTACATTGATATAGACTTCTAGAAATGTATTATTAATACCTGACTCAGCCATTTTTGCTTCAACATCAGATGTAACATCACCGATAATTTCTAATCGTACTGGAATCTTAGGCCCTAAGTTTGAAAGTAAGGTCATTTTTGTAGCCATGCCAAGTGGGACATAATAAATAATGCCTGTTTCATTTTTGGTCTTGTCTACATCAATTTCAATATCGTTTTTAAAGTTTTCTAATTGTTCCATGTCTCCTGCCTCTACTAAGTTTAAATACTTTTGAACTCTTTTTTGGGACTCGGATATGGCTTTATTATAAATTTGTGGGTTGAAGCTGTAGCTCGGTTCCCCAGCGTTTTCATGCTTAACAATTAATTCATTGATATCGATGCTTTCAGAAATGTCTTTGTCAATGGCATCGTTGATTGCTTGAGCAGCAAATTGACGGGCCCTTGATTCGGCAATGCCAATTAATGTTGGTTCAATATTCTTATTAATAATGATTAAACTTCCGAACGTCATTAATAGAAAAATGATAAATGAAATAAATAATACATATTTAAATGGCAATGGGCCTTTAAATCTCCGTCTCCTTCGTACTTTTACTCTTCTAAGCAAAGAATAACCTCCCATTTCAAGTGATGTACTCACTCATTTCTTTTTAGCTTCTCATTTGGATGTAAATAGATTTGAAAATGAATGTAATTATGTCCAACAGGTCATTTGTACAAATATATGTCCATAATGCAAAAATAAACATAAGCTTTTTGTCTCTTTTTGTGGAATGGTTTAAAAAAAGGAACATAGAGTGATTTGCATTCCTTTCCTGTATTTGGTATTATCTAGAGAATTATTTTTGTTCGGTATGAAAGGAAAGAATAAGTTTGATACTTTTCGCCTGAATATGACTTTGAGCAAGAATAGTAAAAACAAAAGGTGTGTCTATACACAAGGAGGAAACAGAAATGGCAACAGGTAAAGTAAAATGGTTTAATGCAGAAAAAGGATTTGGATTCATCGAAACTTCAGAAGGTCAAGATGTATTCGTTCATTTTTCAGCGATTCAAGGGGAAGGCTTTAAATCACTTGATGAGGGTCAAGATGTTACATTTGATATCGAAGAGGGAGCTCGCGGACCTCAAGCGGCTAACGTAGTAAAACAATAAATAAAAAACAGACTCCGAAAACTTTTCGGAGTCTGTCTTTTTACTTTTAAATCATTTCGTACCTATTGAACCTTTTTCATATTCATTAAGTCTTTGTCATTCAACAAATCCTTCAAATAGCCATTTAAAAATAATTCATATGGATCCAGTTCATTTTTAATGCTTAAAAAGTCTGCAAACTTAGGATAAAGATTGTACAGTTCATTATTGCTGCGATTATGCATTTTTCCCCAATGCGGTCTGCCATCGTATTTTTTCATAATTTGCTCCATATCATGAAAATAATCTTCATATGGCATGCCTTTATACATGTGGCAGGCAATATAGGCAGAATCTCTTTTGTAGGATGGACTTAGCCATAAATCATCAGCTTTGACCATGCGGCATTCAATTGGAAAATGTACTTTGTGCTTTTTCTCTTCGATGCATTCACGAATCTCTTGGATAGCTGGTAACAGATGCTCTAGCGGGATGCAATATTCAATCTCTCTAAATTTAACCATTCTTGGTGTTGCAAATAGCTGATAACTATGTGCTGCAATTGATGTTCGGCCAACGCTTTTTGAAGAAAGTCTGCTGATAAAACGGCATGTTTTCGGAAACAATCGGCAAACCTCTGATAGAATGAAGAATAAATAATTTTCCAGCAATAAATTTTTAAAGTGATGAAGACGTAAGTTTTTAGGTTTTTGGGCGGAAATATTCATTGTTTTTATTTGTATTAAATCCGAATATGGGAATAGATAAAACTCAAAGTGTCGATTTGATTCGATTAATTGGGTGAGATTCTTCTTGAGGATTGA
This sequence comes from Cytobacillus massiliigabonensis, assembly GCF_900199725.1. Lineage (GTDB taxonomy): Bacteria > Bacillota > Bacilli > Bacillales > Cytobacillaceae > Cytobacillus > Cytobacillus massiliigabonensis. Next base: position 798,892 of record NZ_LT904903.1, read on the forward strand.
AAACTCTATTTGATCACTTTTATATTCGTAAACAGGGCTTTCGATAATTTTTAAGGTAACTTTTACAATGATTCCTAAAGTTCCTAATGATACAAGGCATGCATTGTAATACTGAGCATTTTCTGTTTTGGATATAGGGAGGATTTCGCCAGCTGCTGTAACTAGCCATATTTTAATTGCTTGAGTGGAGATATTGCCAAATTGAAGCCCAGTTCCATGTGTTCCGGTAGATATGGCTCCAGCAATGCTTTGGACATTAATGTCTCCCAGATTTTCTTGGGAAAAACCTTGTTTTCCTAGTTCTTCGCCTACATGATAGAGTCGTGTACCTCCAAAGACAGTCACAGTGCCATTGTCTTTATCGATTGATTCAATCCCAGATAAAGCATCAAGGGAAATGAGCCATTCGTCTGATTCAACAAGTCTTGTAAATGAATGCCCAGCTCCGATAACCCGAATGTTCTTACCTTCTATAGCTGCTTCTTTTACGATGGTGCTAACCTCATTTATAGAGGAGGGATAAAAAATTTTTTCAGGCTGGCTCTCAAAAGTTTGTGCCCAGTTTTTCCATGTACGGCCTTGCTCTATTTTCATCATAGAAAGCATGCTCCTTCCCCGCGATAAGTATCATACCGATAAACAATGTGCTGATTAGATATACATATAATTTCCTTAAAACGCTCGCATATCTCTCCGGCTTTTGCTGCCCGAAAGACGATTGCATCCCCTATTTCCAATGTCGGGTCCTCGAAATATACTGGGGTTTGCACTTCTCCGGCTCCTTCTAATGGCAAGAGTTTCCCGCCAATGGGATAGACCGGCTTTGGCATTTTGTCTTTTCCAGCTGCTCCAGATGCAATATACCCGCCTCCAAGACATGTATATATATGAGGAGAAGGCTTTCTTACAATTGGCAAGGCAAAAAAGAGGGAAGGCTTATAGCTAAAGCTTTGATAGTAATCAAATAAAAGCGGTGAGTAAAAGCCGGATCCGACCGTTACCTCTGTCACAAAATCTTCTAACGCAGTCGTATGCAGGCTGCCTGTTCCGCCGCCGTTAACAAGTGATAGGTGGATGCCTTCATCCATAAGTTTCTTGATAACCTTTGTTCTCCGTGCAGCAATTTCAGGGATTGATTTCTTTTTCAGATAAGAAATGAATGTGTTCTTTAGGAATTGTGAAGGGATGTGGTCACCAACACCGGCTATTTGTGCCTCATATCCCATCATTCCTATAAGCTCAAGCTTAGTAGATTGTTTAATTTTTTTTGCAAGCTGAAAGACCGATTCTTCATTATTTAGCGGGGATCGTCTGACGCCAAAATGCAGATTGGCAAAAGCAGTACTCATGTCAACATCAATACAAACGTAAAACTTTCCGTCTGTCTCCGAAGCAATCCTTTGTAAATGATCGATATGCTTCGGGGAATCTACCATTAAAATGATTTTCTTTTCTTTTTGATTGATTTTGGCGATTTTTAGAAGTGCATCCATATCCCAACAAGGATAGCCGAGCAAAATATCATCAAACCCTTTTTCTGATAGAAAAATGGATTCTTGTGGGGTAAAGGACATCAAGCCTTTAAAAACTTTGTTTGAATGGAGTATTCTTCTTAGAAGAGAAACAGAGCGAATGGACTTAGTGGCAATTCGAATGGTTTTCCCATTTGCTTTTTCAGCAATTTTTTTGCAATTTTCATCAAATGCATCTAAGTCTAAAAGTAAGGCAGGCAGAGAAATTTCTTTAAGCAGTTCTTTTGAAAGCAAGGCAATCCCTCACATATCGTCCATAATTGTGTAGCTTATCTTTATTATAATAGATAGGCAATAAAAACGGGAATAATTAATTAAAAATTCAGTTTATTGAATCCGAGTATAGAAGGAATTCGATCATTCATATGGTAAAATTAATTTGGGACATATCTAAAAATTAATTTAGGACGAGGAGTGATTGGATGAAGGCATTAATACATGGAGGAAAAGCTGGATTTAGCGGGTTATCGTATGGAGAAATAGCTGAAAGGAAACCTGGAGCGGGTGAAGTAAGCGTTCGGCTGAAAACTGCTGGTCTTAATCATCGTGATCTTTTTGTTTTGAATCGTCATTTGCCATCTGATCCCCCTCTTATTATTGGGTCAGATGGTGCCGGAATCATTGATGCTGTAGGTGAAGGAGTCCATACGGTTCAAGTCGGGGATGAAGTTATGATTAATCCCGGACTTGGGTGGCAAGAAAAAAGCGACGCACCGCCAGCAGGCTTTGAAATTGTTGGACTTCCGGATCATGGCACATTTGCTGAGAAGATTATCATACCTGCAGAAAATACCGTTTTAAAGCCAGCCTATTTATCCTGGGAAGAAGCAGGTGTCCTTTCTTTAGCTGGACTTACTGCGTACCGTGCTTTATTTACGAGAGGAAAAGTAGCTCCTGGAATGAAGGTGTTTATACCAGGGATTGGCAGCGGAGTCGCCACTTTTTTATTACAATTCGCAAAAGCTGCTGGTGCAGAGGTATACGTAAGCTCACGTTCAAAGAAAAAGTGTGATCGTGCATTAGAACTCGGTGCACATAAGGCAATTGAAAGCAATGGGGATTGGGGTAAGGCGCTAGAAGGTGTGAAGATGGATCTGGTTATTGAATCTGTTGGGGCTGCAACATTTAATAAGTCACTAGAACAGCTTCGCAGCGGGGGAACAATCGTTATATTTGGTGCTTCTGCTGGAGACGAAGTAACTTTTAATCTTCGCACATTTTTTTATGCGCAGCAAAATCTTCTAGGATCCACCATGGGAAGTGCTGAAGAATATAAAGAAATGCTCCAGTTTATGGAGAGTCATCAGTTGAAGCCAGTTATCGACAAAGTTTTTGGATTAAGCGAATATGAACAGGCATTTCAAAGATTAGAGGATGCGGAGCAAATGGGGAAAATAGGATTCTTTATTCGTCCTGAAACGCTTTAAGTTCAATTTAATAAGAATTAGAATATAATAGAAGAGACAATATATAAAGTAAAAGGCAGGAAATCAAAATGATTGTGAAAACAGAAGAAGATTTAAACGGCTTAAAAGAAATTGGCAAAATTGTAGCACTCATTAGGGATGAATTAATTGCAATGACGAAGCCAGGCATAACAACGAAGGAATTAGATGATTATGCTGGGGAGCTTTTTGAAAAGCATGGCGCTTTATCAGGTCCGAAGGGAGAATATGATTTCCCAGGATTTACATGTATAAGTGTGAATGAAGAGGTTGCACACGGAATACCAGGAAAACGTGTCATTCAGGAAGGCGATCTCGTAAATATAGATGTATCTGGATCAAAGAATGGCTATTTTGCTGATACAGGTTTATCCATTGTAGTTGGAGGCGATCAGCGTTTAGAGAAGCTTTGTGAGACAGCACAGCTGGCGTTTGAAGAAGGACTGAAAAAAATAAAAGCCGGTGCAAAGCTTAGCATGATTGGTAAAGTAGTGAATAGAACAGCCAATCAGCATGGCTATACGGTTATTAAAAACTTAACAGGTCATGGAATTGGACGTTCCTTGCATGAAAAGCCTGATCATATTTTAAATTATTTTGAGCCATGGGATTCACAATTATTAAAAGATGGAATGGTGCTTGCGTTTGAACCGTTCGTTTCAACGGGAGCAGAAGAAGTCATTGAGCTTGATGATGGCTGGACATTTGTAACAAGAGACAAGAGTTATGTTGCACAATGTGAGCATACGTTAATTGTTACGAAAGGTGAACCAATTATTCTGACTCGTTAATTACAACAATAAATTAAGGCCCTCCGAAAAATGGAGGGCCTTTTCATTTATTTATTTATTATATTTAAAAATTTTACACAGACAGGTTCAGGAACAGAAATATCTGATTGCAGTAATGTTAGCTTTCCTGTTATTTTATCACGTGAAAACAAAACGAGATTATGGGAATTTTGATTGGAGGCCACTATGAAATTTTCTGTAGGGTCCAGTGCAAAGTCTCTTGGCCAATTCCCTTCAGTTGATGCATGCTCAATGAACTCCAGTTCACCTGATTCTGGAATCACTCCAAATACCGCTATGCTATTGTGCCCGCGATTTCCAGCGTAAATATATCGGCCATCAGAAGAGATATGAATAGCACTGCCTTGATTATTCTCCTGAAAATCCCCAGGAATGGTGGAAATGGTCTGAACATGGGTTAGGGTGGCTGTATTGGATTCATACGTAAATACGATTACCTCTGAGCTGAATTCAGTCATGATATAGACGTAGTTTCCGTTCGGATGGAATACAAGATGCCTTGGTCCGCTGCCAGGTTTAACTGAAACACTATTTTTCTCTTTTAATATTCCTTCATTAATATCATATATAATCATTTGATCTAATCCAAGGTCAACGGTGATAATATACTTCTCATCAGGAGTTGGAGCCGCGTAATGAGTATGTGGAATTTTATCCCCCCCTTGACTTTGGTGTTTGATAACTGAACTTGGAGGTAATATTGAACCATCCTTGTTGTCGACTAAAAAGGATTCAACCGTTCCTTTATGATAATTTGCACTAAAGATAGCAGAAGTTTTGAGATCTATGCTTACATGACAAGGGGGCGCTCCATCTGCCATTTGTTTGTTCAGCATTTTCAGGTCGCCATCTAGGATTTTAAACGATGCGACACCGCCAGCTTCTCCTTCTTTTACAACAGAATACACAAATTGATTATCACTGCTAATGGCCAAATAAGTTGGATTATCTAATTTAGCAGCAAGCTTGATATCCGTAATTTTTCCTGTTTCAGTATTCAATGAAAATACATATATCCCCTCACTTTCACTTTTTGTGTATGTACCGATATATCCAATCAACTTAGTGCTTTCCATATTGAACCCTCCTTAAAAAATTCTATTATTTCTTAAATGTATCATAGATAAACGGTGAATAAAAAATGGCAAGTAATAAAAAAGGAAATTCGTCTGCTTAAAGAGAATTACCACCATAGATTATGGAGAGGGTGGGTAGATGCTTGTACCGAACGAGATTCTAAAGACGTGGATGAAATTTCACGATTTTCCAATGGAGACTTTACTTTTTAAGTACAAGTGAAGGATTATTTAAAGAAGATCGGTTGCTCACAATTGAAGAGTGGGTGGAAAGAATTCATTTAAAAACAGGGTATGATAGAAAGTTCTTGTTTGAGGCATTGGCATTTTATCGGATGAGTGATCATTTCCTTCTAACCTGATAGACCAGATTTTTCTTAGGAGAATATCGGAGGGGTTTTATGAATTTATTAGAGCAGCTTCAAAATAGGATTCCATTCCTTCAAACCTCAACAATGATTGAACAAATTAATAAAGGTTTCTCGAATGATAAGAAGTATGTTGTTAAACTGGCGGATGGTAAAAAGTATCTGTTACGGACAGCAGCAATTGATCAGTATGACAGGAAGAAATCAGAGTTTGATCTAATAACTGATTTACAAAATTATCGTATCCAGGCACCGTTTCCGATTGAAGTTGGCAAAATAGCAGAATTAAATCTTTCCTATTATCTGCTCACATATATTGAGGGGGAAGATGCACGTGATTTACTGCCATTCTATAGTACTAAAGATCAATATGAAATTGGTTTATCTGCTGGCTTTGATTTAGCAAAAATACATGCTGTTCAAGCTCCGGCAAAGGTCGACAGATGGTACAGCAGAATAATAAAAAAACATCAGGATTATATTGAAGCCTATCGTATATGTGGAGTGAAAATTCGAGGCGATCATGAAGTTATCGAATTTATCGATAAAAATGAGCAGTTTTTAATAAATCGTCCAAATCGGTTTCAGCATGATGATTTTCATGTAGGCAATATTATAGTGAAAGATAGGCAATATGCTGGAATCATTGACTTTAACCGATATGATTGGGGAGACCCGTACCATGATTTTCTGAAAGTTGGCTTGTTCAGCCGTGAAGTGAGCATTCCATTTTCCATTGGACAGATAAATGGCTATTTTAATAAAGAGATCCCTGAGGATTTTTGGATGCTTTATTCAATCTACTTAGGCATGAGTATCTTTTCCGCCATTGTCTGGACGATAAAAGTTGCACCTCATAATTTAAATGAAATGATTGAGCGGAGTTATCTAATTCTAGAAGATCATAAAAACTTTGAATTAATAAAGCCTGTTTGGTTTAAGTAAAATCAACACAGGCTTTCCGCTGCTCAATTTAGCAGCGGTTACCTAACTAATTCGTATGCACTTTTATTTCAACAGCATACAAGCTATTGGGTAAATATAGGATTTCCAGCGGCTTGTCTTTAAAATGTGCATCATAGTCATTCCGGCTAATTTGGAGATGATGAACAAATAAAGTTTTATCTTTAAAGACTAATTCAAATAACCATTCTGGCCCAGAATCAGGGTTATCATATTCAACTTTTACCGGCACACCAACCTTTGTTTCATATTGTTTATTTTCATAAGCCATCCGATCTTTATAAAGTAGATGCGATGCATGATAAAAATCTGTTCCTACACTAATGAATATGATGATTGCAAAAATTGATGCAATTCTTCCAAGAATGTTCTTTGTTCCTATAAGGAATAAGCAGAAGGTAAAGGTGAAACAGAGCATGAAGGTTAGCCCACAGTAATTACCTAACATTTCTGACAGAATAAATTGCTTCTTTACGATTGCAGAAATTATCCACAATAAAAATGAAAGAATTAAAAAAAGGAGACTTAATCCCATACATATAATAAATGGATACGCTTTATAATTGGGCATGTCCAATTGCTTCATAATCGCAAATTTTCTCTTGACCATTCTTTTTCCTCCTATAAATGCTATTCCTTTATATGTACGTATAAAAACAACCTTAGTTTTCAAAATTCATAAGGAAAAATAAAATTGAAAACGATAAAAGCTGCCCTATTGGACAGCTTTTTATATGTTTAGGCTGAGCCTCTCAACAATTTCGGATGTCTGTACAGGGCTGCTAAAAGTATCACTCCGCTTAGAATCAGAAGAATGCTTGTCGAAATAAATACAGCTGTAAAGCCGAAGTATCCAGAAAGAAGTCCCCCCATAACTGGTCCGATGATATTTCCAAGGAAACGCAAACTTGTATTGTAGCCAAGCACTTCTCCTTGCATAGCGATAGGAGCCTCCTGCCGAATATAGGCGATACGGACGGGAATAATTCCTCCAATCGTCACACCAAGGGCAAATCGGACTATTACTAGCTGCCATAAATCCGTTACAAATCCACCTGGGAAGTAGAAGATTCCAGCCATGAATAACAAAATAATGAGGATCTTAACATAGCCATACTGGTCGGCAATTTTCCCCCATCGCCTCGCCATTAATAAATTTCCAAGTCCTGCAGCAGAGAAAGCAATTCCAGCGAAGAAAGCAAGATTTTCAGGCCCATGCAATTCACTGACGTATAAGGATAAAATCGGCTGTATGCTAAAATGGGCCATCTGGATAAGGGATGATATAAGCAGAACAGTTAGGAGAACGGGGTGGCGGATAATGTGAAGGATGACTTCTTTACTTGTATAACTTGTTTTTGTGCCTTCCTTATATGCTATTTTATTTTCAATTGTAAAAAAGACAAGAATGGCAGAGATAAATATAGAAATGGAAGTCCATTTAAACGTGTCTGCATAGCCAAATGTATCGGCAAGAAGTCCCCCAAGCAATGGTCCCATCAAAGAGCCAGTTATACTCCCTGTTTGAAGAGTACCCATAACCTTTCCAGCAATCTCCTTTGGCGTTTGTGTAGAGATAAACGCTTGGGACATGCCAACAAAGCCAGTAAAAACCCCCATTAATAGCCTGAGCATAAAAAGCTGCCAGACAGATGTAACAGATCCCATTAAAAAAATGGATAGTCCCATACCCATTCCAGAGGCAATGAGAATTTTCTTTCGGCCGAATAAATCGCCGATTCTCCCCCATATCGGTGAAAAAATAAATGCGGTCACAAATGTAATTGCAAAAGTCCAGCCTGACCAATGCTGTACATACGATGCAGAAAAATTTCCGAATGTTTCAATGTAGAGTGAGATAAATGGCAAAACCATCGTCATGCTGCCAGCAATAAAGAAATTGGCGAACCACATGATGACTAAGTTCCGACTTGAATTTTGTTTCATCAGTATTCCACACTTCTTTCTTATTGACTATTTCGTTTCCCTAAATAGTATAACGGATTTTTAGAAGAAATTGAAGAGATTCACACAAATGATTAGAAGATACTAAATTAAAATAATTTTACAAAAATAAATATTGTCTTAACACAGTTTGGTAATTATAATATTCTTATATAACAGTTCAGCTGTTCTTTTAGATTTATACAAGCAGTTAAAAATAATGATTGTATTATTTAAATGCCTGTTTTATAATTCTTAATAGGTAAAAGATTCAGAATATACAAATAGAGGGGGATTTTTTTGGAGGCTTTTGTTAATAGCTTAAATGGCATTCTATGGAGTACACCAGTTATTTACATTTGTCTAGCTGTAGGATTATTATTTTCCATCTTAACTCGTTTCCTGCAGGTTAGACATATTAAAGACATGATTATGCTAATGTTTCAAGGGAAAAGTTCTGAAGCGGGCGTTTCATCTTTCCAGGCCTTATCTATTGCTCTTTCCGGCCGCGTAGGAACTGGTAACATTGCTGGTACTGCAACTGCTATTGCAATGGGAGGCCCTGGAGCTGTCTTCTGGATGTGGGCGATGGCTTTCATTGGTGCAGCAACAGCTTATGTAGAATCAACATTAGCTCAAATCTACAAAGTGAAAATAGATGGTCAATATCGCGGGGGTCCTGCCTTTTACATTGAAAAAGGGATGGGAGTTAAATGGTTTGCGGTCCTTTTCGCTATTACAGCTGTACTTGCCTTAGCCATATTGATGCCGGGTATTCAATCTAACTCGATTGCTTTAGGGATGGAAAATGCATTTAAAATTCCTACATGGGCAACAGGATTAGTTATTGTCGCGTTATTAGGCTTAATTATTTTCGGTGGGGTTAGACGTATTGCTAACGTAGCCCAATTAGTTGTTCCATTTATGGCTCTTGGTTATATTCTGGTAGCACTTATTATCATGGTCATGAATATTGGTGAAGTAGGAAGTGTTTTTGCTTTAATTTTCAAGAGTGCCTTTGGTGCTGAAGAGATGTTTGGCGGCCTTGTTGGTAGTGCTATTGCATGGGGCGTTAAACGTGGAATTTACTCCAATGAAGCTGGGCAGGGTACAGGTCCACATGCCGCAGCTGCTGCAGAGGTGTCTCACCCTGCTAAACAAGGTTTAGTGCAAGCTTTCTCTGTTTATGTCGATACATTATTAGTTTGTTCCGCAACTGCATTTATGATTTTATTTACAGGAATGTATAATACGGTCGGTCCGGATGGGGAAACGATGGTTGTTAACAATCTACCTGGTGTTGAGGCTGGTCCTGGCTATACGCAGGCAGCAGTTGAAACCGCTTTCCCTGGCTTTGGAGCAGGATTCGTAGCAATTTCATTATTCTTCTTTGCTTTTACAACATTGATGGCATATTATTATATGTCCGAAACAAATGTTGCTTATCTCTTTAAAAATAGTAAGTGGCCAATGTTTATTCTGAAATTTGTCATCCTTATTTCAGCCTTCTATGGTGCTGTAAAAACGGCAGGTCTTGCTTGGGCTCTTGGTGATGTCGGATTAGGTTTAATGGTATGGCTGAATGTCATCGCCATACTCATACTTATGAAGCCTGCAATAATTGCTCTGAAGGACTATGAGAAACAAAAGAAACAAGGTCTTGACCCTGTATTTAATTCAACTAAACTAGGTATTAAAAATGCGGATTATTGGGCAGATGGATATAAAGAGGAAAAAGAAAAAGTTTCATAATAGAAGGAAGAGGTGCTCGGCATGGCTGAGCACCTCTTTTAATGGGAAAATAACAATGCAATGAGGGTCTCCGCAGCTGATTTTTGACTAATTGTAAAAAAATATGTGTTATTTTCATCATCATAAACCAAAATAAAAGGTTCTTCGTCTTCAGGGTAAAAAATAATCAATTCATCCACTAATGTATTTATCCATTGATTACTCACATGTATAGCTGGTTCTAATGGAACTTTCACCAGCAATCCTTGTTCCGGAATTGGATTAAACTTCTTATATATATCATTAATTCCTTGAAGTATTAATTCCGATTCCTTTCGGATTAAGGGGCTGTTTGTTATTGTTTTTATTACCATTTCCTGATTAATATCATAAATTTCAATGGATCGGTTTATTTTAGCAGGAGTGTGTGAAGTGTTAATTAAAAATGCGATTAAAGCGGTGAGAACAATCTTATTAATCAAAATACCACCTCATTCATAATATGACCAAAATGAATCTTATTATGAGAAGGGATTGGAGGAATAAGCTACTAGACATCCTTCCATTCATAAGATAGTATCAATAACGAAACTCGTTTTTGAGAATACTAATCATTATACATAGATGAATGATTCAATAATTTAAAAGAAATAAAGGAGATACTGATGACACATTCATTAATAAGCCAACTGCAGCCATTTATTCAAGTGGTTTGGGAAAAGTCGGAGTTTACACAGCCTACTACTATTCAGACAAAGGCGATTCCAGCCGCAATAGAAGGAAAGGATCTTATTGCAGAATCGCCAACTGGTACAGGGAAGACTCTTGCTTATTTGCTTCCTTTACTAGAAAAGATAGATGCTGAAAAAAGAGCCGTTCAAGCTGTTATCATTGCGCCATCACAGGAGCTTGTGATGCAAATTTTGCAGGAGATTCAGAAATGGGGAGAGGGCAGCGGGATCAGGGCTGCTTCCTTTATAGGCGGAGCAAACGTAAAGAGACAGCTGGAGAAACTAAAAAAACATCCCCATATTGCATTAGGTACTCCTGGCAGGATGTTTGAGCTAATTAAGCAAAAGAAGCTTAAAATGCATGAGGTAAAAACGATCATCCTTGATGAAGGGGATCAGCTGCTTGTACCAGAGCATATAGATACTATTAGAAACATTGTTAAATCAACCTTAAGTGAGCGCCAAGTTGTTCTCTTCTCGGCCACACTTCCAAAGGAAACGGAAAACCTTGCTAAGGAATTGACGAACAATCCTGAAGTGATTCGAGTTGAAAAGGATGAGACAATTGATGCGGCTGCAGTTGACCATATCTACTTTGTTGTTGAGCAAAGAGATAAAATTAAGATGCTTGAGAAAATTTCCAGACTTCCAGAAATAAAAGCGCTTGTTTTTGTTAAAGATATCGGAAATCTAACAGTCATGTCTGAAAAGCTTACCTATAACAATATTCCATCTAGTTCTTTACATAGTGACTTAAATAAAATTGAGCGCCAAAATTCCTTAAAGGATTTCCGTACGGGTAAAACGAATATGCTGCTTGCAACAGATGTAGCCGCACGTGGATTAGATATCCAAGGTGTAACACATGTTGTCCATGTTGATTTCCCGCGAGATCTAAAGCAATATGTTCACCGTTCCGGAAGAACTGGCAGATTTGGTGCAAAAGGAACTGTCATTTCTCTTGTTACTGAAAGGGAAGAAAGAGATCTGAAAAAATTTACAAATGAGATCGGAATTCAAGCAGCAAAAAAAGTTATGCGTGGCGGAAAAATTGTTGATCCAGGGCACAAATAATTGCTAATACACGATGAATAAGGAGCCATTTTGCCGCTCATACTACCTTTGAACATGTGAAAAAAAGGAGAGGTACAATGGGAAGACAAAAACAAGGCAACGCTAACGCAGAGCGCAATAAAAATGTGAAAAAAGGCAATCGAACAAGCTCAGAATTAGTAGAGTTTACAACCGGCAGCGATGATAAACAAAAAAATCGCCGTCAAGAATAGTATGAAACAAATAGAAAAATCCTCTATTTTTAATTAAGAGGATTTTTCTATTTATACGGCGATGACCAAGCCGCTTCCGCTTTTCTTATTCTAAATCAATCTTTTTTAGTGGTTTTTTTGCAGGTCCGTTGAACACTTCGCCGTCATATGAGAAGCGTGAACCGTGGCAAGGGCAGTCCCATGTTCTCTCTCCGGCATTCCATTCGGTTTCACAGCCCATATGTGTGCATGTGGTATCAATCAAATGAAGCTTGCCTTCCTTGTCTTTATAAGCGCCTGCCCGTTTTCCATTTATCATGACAACTGAGCCTTCATCGTTTTCTAAATCACTTGGTTCTTTTGATACAGTTTCAAGCTTGCCTTTTATTAAATGCTTGGCAACGTCAGTGTTTATGGAAATAACTTCCTTTAAACTAGGGTCCGTCTGAAATCTAGCTGGATCAAATAACTCTTTGTAGGGGTTTTCGGCTCCGATAATCAGATCTCTCAATAGTAAAGCGGCGGTAGTTCCATTCGTCATTCCCCATTTTCTGTATCCAGTTGCAACGTAGATGCCAGATTTTTGTTTCGTAATGGGACCAATATATGGAAGCTTATCTAAGGTAATCAAATCCTGCGTAGACCAGCGGTATGGAATATCAGTTATGCCAAGCGTTTCTTTGGCAAAAGCTTCGAGTGCCTCATAATGCTTCATCATGTCAATCCCTTGCCCGGTTTTATGGCTTTCTCCGCCGACAAGAATTAGCTTTTCATCATTGTATGGTGTATATCGTAAGGAACGAGTTGGACTATCTGCACTAATATACATGCCGCCGGGAAATTCTTCTTTGACCTTAACGCCAAGAACATATGAGCGCTCTTGATACATACGAGCAAAATAAAATCCCATCATATCAACAAAGGGAAAATGAGAGGCAGCAATAATGTTTTTACATTTTACTCGGTGTCCATCCCGAGTAATGACAACGGGGTGATCTCCTTCGCCAATATCTGTTGCTGTAGTGCCCTCGTATATGATTCCTCCTGCTTTTACGAAATCCTGTACTAAACGCTCCAAATATTTTAGCGGATGAAATTGAGCTTGATCCCTCATACTTAATGTGGTCTTTGTTTTAATATTAAAAGGAATGCCTTCCACTAAACCGCCATTAATGCCAATGGTTTCATATGCTTCTAATTCTTTTTCTATTTTTTGTGCGTACTCATCAGTTGTAGCATAAATAAATGCATCTTCTTGGCTGAAATCACATTCAATTTGTTTTTCTTTCACCGTATTTCGAATGAATTCTAAAGACTCATTAGCAGAGTTATAGTATAAAGAGGCCTTTTCAAGCCCGAAATGATTGATTAATTCATCATATATCAAGCCATGCTGTGCCGTAATTTTTGCTGTTGTATGTCCTGTTGTTCCGCTAAGTATACTTCCAGCTTCTAAAATAGCAACCTTGAATCCCTCTTTAATTAGTAGATACCCTGCAGTAATTCCAGTAATCCCCCCACCGACAATTACAATGTCTACAGATGTATGCTCAGAAAGCTTCTCAAATGAAGGCAGATTTATTTCTCTCCAATAAGACTCAGGGTATTGAGGCATTTCGTGAATAGATGTCATATTTTTTCCTCCTAAATAAAAGGCCTTTTCTACTCAATTTTCCCTATTAAAAGCTTTTGTATACAGATGCAATGGGGAGAAGGAAATCTTGTTGATTATTTCCTTTTCCCTCTGTATTTCTAGATAGGGAACCTTTTTGGTACTTGGAACTGGACGTGGTTCGTAATCAATCTCGTCCGATGAAAAAATTTGAATAATCATTTGTCCTCCTAGAACTTTGGAGCGGATGAGAACAGGCAAGCTATATTCATTCATGAAACTAAAATCAGGACCATACCAGCTGACAGTTGCATCTCTTCCTGGAGGGACATAAGGGACTTTTTTTGAATGCGAGTAGCGTTCAACCATTTTTAACCCTGCTCGATCAGCTGCATTGAAAAGTGTAGAAGACACTTGGCATATTCCTCCCCCGATGTCCTCTGCTAATTCCCCTCTAACGATTACAGGTGCCCGCATATAACCTCGTTCCTTCGTTCTTTTTCCAACCACTTGGTTGAAAGAAAACTTTTCACCCGGAAAGATCACATAATTATTAATTGCTTCTGACGCAAGAGTAATATTATGGCTGCGTGCTGTATTATTGCGGTTGAAATAAGTTACATATTGGCCAATTTGCTTTACATATATACGCAATAATAGGTCGCGGTCAATTCTTGGATAAATAGGAAGCATCGGAACCTGAACTCTTGAAGCATTCGTTTTATAAAAATAAGAATAGAACAAGTCATTAAATGCCTTACGATATAATTTTCTACCCGGTTCTCCCTCAATTACACTTCCAAAATTATTTATATAAGCATTTACTGGCGGTTTGTACGTTTGTTCATCCAACTTCTCGATAAACGCATTGTATTTTGTAAGATCAATTATTGGGATACCAGGAAAAGACATAGTGTAATCATTCCGATGTATGGTTGTAATCATTTCGCCCTGATTTTCAATTATTAAACTTTCAGTAGGATTGATAGGCTGAATGATTAGCAATAACCCGAAAAACCAAGCTGAATTCATCTGTTCTTACACCTCCAAAGTTAGTATGGATTGGGTACGCAATTTTCATGTGATGGAATGGTTTAATGATCAAACTTCTATGAAAAAATCAGTCTTACGTGTGATACGTCTCAGGCCCTAGATGAAAATAAAGCTCAGGCTCGTTATAAGAAAATTGGAATCAAGGTAAGATGAAATCAAGAAAGGAGGAAACGAAGATGAAAAAATTTGGATTACTAATGGCAGGAGGAATTGCTGCAATCGTGCTGTTGTCAAATTTAGGTCCGATGATTGGGCTAGCGATTAGCGTAGCAATCCTATACCTTGTGTTTAAACAGTTTATTAAAGAAAAGTCAACTTTAGGTAAGATTGGCTGGGGAATCATCGGACTTATTGCACTGATGGCTTCCGCTTCAAATATCCCAGCAATCTTAGGGATCGCAGCTGCATACGTACTTTACCTTGTATATAAAAAATGGAATACCTCTAAATCAGTCGTAATGGAAGAGAAGGATCCATTTGTCAACTTTGAAAAGCAATGGGCAGATATGAACAAATACTAATCCACTTATTAAGGAGAGAAAAAGCATGGCAAACTTATTTACACGCATTAAAAATACAGTATTAGCAGATATCAATGAGGTATTAGATCAAAAGGAGAAGAAAAATCCTATAACGTTATTAAACCAATACTTACGTGAATGTGAAGCAGAGACTGAAAAGGTACGAAAGTTGGTAGAGCGCCAATATCAGCTTAAAGAGGAATTTACTCGTGAGTACAACCATGCGCAAGAAGTGGCGAGCAAGCGTAAGCGTCAAGCTGAAATTGCTACGAAGGCAGGAGAAACAGAAATTTATGTTTTTGCTGCTAATGAGCAAGCACAATATGAGGAACGAGCTACTCGTTTAAAAGCAACATTAGATCATACGGTACAGCAGCTTTCTGAGCTTGAAAGAAAATATGAAGAAATGAAACATAAACTGAAGGATATGCATATCCGCCGGATGGAATTAATGGGCCGGGAAAATGTAACACGAGCGAACAATAGAATGAATAAGGTACTTGATAATCAGGCATATTCAAATGAATCGTACTCTCGTTTTCAGGAAATTGAGTCATATCTTGACCGTCTTGAGCACCAAGTAAACAGTTCATATTATCGAAATACAATCGATGCCCGCATCGCTCAACTAGAAAAAGAGATGAAAAAGGAAGAAACTCATTCTATTTCATAAGGAAAACGTGTTATTCTAAAAAGGCGTAGGACAGCTGCGCCTTTTTGGCATAAAGTAAAGGTCTCGCAGAAGGGAGGAAGTCCGATGTTAAACAAAGTAAAAAGTGAATATGCTAGTTGGATTATATTGCTAGGGATCATCGTTCTGCTGTTAGAATTTTTCTTTTTTAACCGGGGCTTGATTTTCTCTCTTCTCGTGTCGATCGGTATGATTTACATAGGGAGAAAACGGGTGACGAAAACATCTGGGAAGCTCCTGTTTTGGTTCGGACTCATTTTTTTAATTATTAATATTTTTAACATGATGACTTTTAAGTTTTTTCTGCTGGCAATATTATTGCATTTCTTCATTCAATTTGTACAATCAAAGCGGAGTCCAGCCCATTTAAAGCCTATAATCAAGGAGTCTCGTCCATCTATTGAAAAAGAAACCGTGATTAAAAAGGAATCACTATTTTCCAATCAATTATTTGGACAGCAAAAAACACCTGAGCAGGGATATGAGTGGAGCGATATAAATATTCAAGCTGGAATTGGTGATACAATTATCGACTTTAGCTATACCGTACTGCCTAAAGGTGAAACAGTCATTTTTATCCGGAACTTTGTTGGCAATATTCATATTCTCGTTCCATATGATGTGGAAGTGAGTGTTAACCATTCTGTTATTGCGGGAGCAACAGAAATTTTTGACTTCCAAGAATCAAAAATATTCAATCAATCCCTTCATATCCAAACACCTGGATTTAATCAGGCTGAACAGAGAATCAAAATCTTCACCTCATTGCTTGTTGGTGATTTAGAGGTGAAGCGTGTATGAGTACAGTACAGCGGCAAATGTTTTGGGGAGCAGGACTTTCTATTTTGATTTGTGTGTTGTTTACCGTTTTCTTTTTTATTCGGTTTCCACTTGCAGACTGGCGGTCATTATGGGAAACGGATGTAATGGATATTCCTTTTATCATTTTTATTCCAAGTTTAAGCATCGTCATTGGTATTCTCTTCGGGTTAACATCAGGTATGCACTGGAAAAAACAAATCCAATCAATCGATAGCTGGCTTCATCAGATTGAGGAAGGAAGACAGCTTGAACTTAGTGAAATAAACGCAGGGTCTGAAATTCAATCAATTGCAACAAGGGTAGAGAAAATTCAAAAACAAATAGCAGAGCAAGCAAAGCTTTCACAGAAACTGGCAACTGAAAAGGCGGAGGATATTGAGAGCCGAATGCAGGAAATCATTTCTCAAGAAAGAAATCGCTTAGCTCGAGAGCTCCATGATTCTGTCAGCCAACAGCTTTTTGCCGCATCCATGATGATGTCTGCAATCAACGAAGCTAAGACAAGGACGGATGACAGGGAAACGAAGCAGCTGAAAATGGTTGAGGAAATGATTCATCAATCCCAGCTGGAAATGAGAGCACTCCTTCTTCATTTAAGACCAGTTGCGTTAAAAGGAAAGACGCTGCAGGAAGGAATTGAAGAGCTATTAATTGAATTATCACAAAAAGTAACAATGGAAATAAAATGGAAGGTTGAAGATTTTCCATTAGATAAAGGAATAGAAGATCATTTATTTCGAATCCTGCAAGAATCAGTATCAAATACACTTCGGCATGCTAAATCAACGACACTTGAAGTGCTTCTCATTCAGAGAGACGAGTTTGTGATTTTGCGAGTGGTCGATGATGGCATAGGCTTTGACGTTGAGGAAGCAAAAGCAGGTTCATATGGAATGCAAAACATGTATGAACGCGCTGTTGAAGTTGGCGGTACACTGAAGATTATTAGTTTGAAAAATAACGGAACACGACTTGAAGTGAAGGTACCAATCATATAAAGTGTCTAATTGTGACAATAATTAGGAGAGGGTGAGGCTAATTGATTAAAGTATTGTTTGTTGATGATCATGAAATGGTGAGGATTGGAGTTTCTTCTTATTTATCCGCTCAGCCGGATATAGAAGTCATTGGAGAGGCTGATAATGGGAGAACGGCTATTGAATTGGCCCTTGAATTACGTCCAGACATTATCCTTATGGATTTAGTTATGAAAGAAATGGATGGGATTGAATCAACAAGAAATATTATTGAGCAGTGGCCGGAAGCGAAAATTATTATTGTTACAAGCTTTTTAGATGATGAAAAGGTTTATCCTGCACTTGAAGCAGGAGCAACAAGCTATATGCTAAAAACATCAAAAGCAAGTGAAATTGCAGATGCCGTCCGCTCAACTTTTCATGGCCAATCTGTACTTGAGCCAGAGGTAACGGGAAAAATGATGGTGAAAATGAGGCAGAAAACACAGCAGCTTCCTCATGAAGAGCTGACAAGCAGGGAAATGGAAATCCTTTTGTTAATGACAGAAGGCAAAACAAACCAAGAAATAGCTGATGAGCTTTTTATTGCGTTAAAAACAGTGAAAACACATGTTAGTAACATACTTAGCAAACTGCAGGTACAGGACCGTACCCAGGCTGTTATATACGCATTTAAACATTCACTGGCTGAATAAGGAAAAGTATATAATTGAAGGTGAAAAGGGCTAATTAAATTGATAGCTCTTTTTTATTTGGAGAATACTAAATAAGGGCATTTATTTATAGAGCATAATTTAGCTAAATAGTATGAGGCAGGTGATGATATGTCATTTATTAGCTTTTTGAAAAAGGGGAATAAGTCTTCAGGGATTGCCGCTCTTGGCAATACAGTACTTGCTATCGTTAAAGGAGTGGCGGCAGTTATTAGCGGAAGCGGAGCAATGCTTGCTACGACCCTTCACTCTTTAGCAGATGCATTGAATCAGGGATTTGTTTTTTTGGGAAGTGCTTTGGCTGAAAAGGCACCAACAAAGAAATTTCCAACAGGCTTTGGGAGGGTCATTAATCTTTTTGTTTTGATTGCGGTGATTGTTATTTCGATTATGGCTTATGAAACCATACATAAAGGCTGGGAATTAATTCAGCATCCGAAGGAATCCACTGATATTTGGCTTAATGTTGCTGTTATGTTATTTGCTGTGTTCATTGATGGTTTCATTCTATTTAAGGCAATGAAAGAAATTGCTCATGAATCAAGAAGCACTTCAAAAGGGTTTGGGGTTGTTGCTGTAGCAATAAAGAATGTCCGTCTAGCTTCTCCACCGACCCGATTGGTGTTTTATGAAGATATTATTGCTACATTTGGAGCTTTGTTAGCCCTTATATCAATTGTTATCGCTCATTTTACGGGCTTGTATATTCTTGATGGAATTGGAACGCTATTGATTGGTCTGCTTTTAGTAGGGATAGCCATAAAGATTGGCTATGAAAACACATTAGGCTTAATTGGAGTAGCCGCACCAAAAGAAGTAGAAGATCGTGTAGCAGCGCTCATTTTATCTGATGACCATGTTGTTGATATTCAAAATTTAAGAATTCTTCAGGAAGGCCGAAAGTATCATGTAGAAAGCTATATTGAATTAACTGAAGGGTTATCGCTTGCTGATGCAGATGATATAAAGTTTAGAGTAAGGGATAAATTGCTGGAAGATCCTGATATAGGTGATGTCACCTTGGGTATATTAGAAACGGATCAAATTCAGACTTGGAAATAAAAATGTCCACGGACCGTGCAAGACACGGTTTGTGGACATTTTTGTGAGCTTTGTTCGTGTTGGGTAATTTTTATACTTATGGTGAAGAAATAGTCTGGACAAAAATCCCATCACCCTCCAGCCATTCAGCTAGGAACACGTCTTTGTAATTGGCTATTTTGAATGGGGAGAGCTGCTGATTTAACCAGGTTTCATCAAAACCAAGATTGTTTATTTCATCCCATAAAACGGTCCCATCACGAATAAGTGTAACTGGCACATGAACAGCACTCCCCGGGAGATTAAAATCCTCCTGCGTTGTTTTTTGGTAGCGTGACTTTTTAAGAATACTGATGGAACCATTTCCTTCTAAGTAGCAATAGGCAACTTCGCGAATAGAAAAGGTTTCGCTCTGGCGAAGGAGACTTTGCAGCTGATTTAGATTTAACCTTCCTTTCTTTAATGCATCTTTATCTACTACTCCGTTTTTTATAAGAGCGATAGGCTTTCCTTGGGAGATTCCTCTGAAAAATAAAAACTTCCGATCAAGATATTCAACAGTAAATAATAAAATTCCCCACAGTCCCATGGAGTAGATAATGTAGAAAACGCCTACCTTGTCTTCATACATCGCATTTCCGAGCATCTCACTTAAAACAATGGATGCAATAAATGTAAACGGAGAGATTTGATTAATAATTTTCCTTCCTACAAACTTAATAATGATAAACAAAAAAAAGAAGCCTACGAATAAATCAATTGTTAAGTGAACGATACTCAATGTTAAATCCCCAATCGAAAAATGATAATAATAAACTCCGTATTTCTCCTATTTTTTAGTATTTAACCTGCCTGTTGAAAATATGAATAGATTTGACCAAAATTTATTGTCCTGATAATTGGAAATTTGTTGATTTTGAATTGCAGAAATATTAAAATATACATAACTAATTTGAAATGGAGGTGGAGAAGGGATGACTCAAGCTGTTTTTGCACGTGAAGAAATGAAACATTTATATCTTTGCCGTGCAATTTTTCATGATGCTGCTTTTAACGGGATACGTGTGCCTTTTTTTAGCAATTGCATAATGAAAACCAAACAGTGAGAACATCACTTTACCCACTTATGTTGTACATGAGGAAGAACAAACTTCTTTATGACAATCTTATAATAAGGAATGGTAAAAGGAGGGCTTCTTTATGCTCTCCTTTTACCATTCCACTGGGCCATAGGATGATGCATTCCTATGGTCTTTTTTTGTCAGAAAATAAATAGTCGGTCTGATTAATTGAGCAAGCCTATATGTACGAAGTAATAACTATGCCAGCGAAATAAGGCAGACCGACATTTATATTTAGAGCAGATACACTTGAATGTTTTTGTGAATTTTTTAAATATGTAAATTAACGGAGGTATAAATAATGATTGCATGCAGTGGACAACAGCTTGGAAAAATGTACGGCGGAAATTCTGTGTTTGAGAATCTTTCATTTGAAATACATGAAAAGGATATCGTTGGTTTGGTTGGCAGAAATGGCAGCGGGAAAACAACTCTGTTTAAGCTATTAGCAGGAATGGAGGTACCTGATTCAGGCCAGGTTCATTGGCAAAAGGGGTGTGAAATTGGGTTTTTAGAACAAATTCCAAGTTATCCTAATGGGATGAAGACGATAGATGTATTGAAAATAGCCTTTACACATTTAGTGGAAATGGAAGCAGATATGAAAAAGTTAGAGAAGGAAATGGGGGAGGAAACCAATTCTGAAAAGTTAAGTAGACTAATCCATAAATATGGGGAGCTTCAGGAGCAGTTTACTCTTCAAAATGGATATGAAATGGATGCTTTTATCGACCGAATCAGCAATGGGCTAAATATTGCCGAGCTATTAAATAAGGATTTTAACTCTTTAAGCGGCGGGGAGAAAACAAAAATTTGTCTTGGCCATATGCTGCTTAAAAGTCCAAATCTTCTATTGCTGGATGAGCCTACCAATCATCTTGATATAAAGGCTGTTGAATGGCTGGCAGGATTTTTGAAAGAATATGACGGAACGGTTGTCATCATCTCTCATGATCGGTATTTTTTAGACGAGACAGCAAATAAAATTCTTGATCTGGAGGATGGTGAATTAACACTCTATCATGCCAACTACTCAGGATTTGTAAAAGAGAAGGAGGAGAGGCTGTTAAGGGAGTTTCAGCAGTATGAGGAACAGCAGAAAAAAATAAAAAAAATGAAAGAAACAATTAAACGGTTAAAAGAGTGGGCCAATCAGGCTAATCCCCCAAACGCAGGACTTCATCGCCGGGCACGGAGTATGGAGAAGGCGCTTGAACGAATGGAGAAGCTAAACCGTCCCAACATAAACCGGAAGAAGATGAATATGGATTTAGATTCATCTGACCGAAGCGGGAAAGATGTTGTCTATATGAAGGGAGTTTCCAAATCTTTTGGGAACCGGAACTTATTTAATAGAGTAAATATACATGTTCAATTTCAAGACAGAATTGCCATTATTGGCGATAATGGGACGGGAAAATCAACATTGATAAAAATGATTCTTGATGAGATTGAGGCTGATATTGGAGAAGTGCGTCGAGGAAGCAATGTGAAGGTGGGCTATCTATCCCAGCATGTTTTTGCTGGAGCAAGGGATCAATCCGTTATCGAGATGTTCCGTGAGGAGGTATCAGTTACCGAAGGGGAAGCTCGTCATATTCTTGCGCGTTTCTTATTCTACGGGTACGCAGTTTTTAGAAAGGTTTCACAATTAAGCGGCGGAGAAAAAATGAGGCTCCGCTTGGCACAGCTTATGTATCAGGATATTAACTTTCTTATATTGGATGAGCCAACGAATCATTTAGATATTGAATCTAGAGAGGTTTTAGAGGAAGCACTTGAGGATTATCAAGGAACCATTTTGGCAGTATCTCATGACCGGTTCTTTATCAACAAAATTTTTCAGAAGATTTATTGGATTGATGATAAACAAGTTCACTTCTTTGCAGGAGACTACAACTGGGCTAAGAAAAAGTTAGATGAACAAAGAAAAGCAATTGTTCCAGAAAGTCCAATGAGAAAAGAGAGTGTGCTTAAAGAACCGACAACAAAGCAAAGAAGCAATGAACAGAACATGATGGAATTGGAAAGTTTAATAGAGGAATTAGAAGCAGCCCTTTTGCTAGTAGAGATAGAAATGGAATGTGAAGAAGTTTTAGAAAATCTGCAAAAATTATATAAGAAAAAAGAGGATTTGGAAAAAAGAAGGGAAGTATTGTATCAGCAATTAGAGAAATGGCTGTAATTATATTTTTTTGAAAAATCCCACAATGTTTATGATAGAATTTTAGATAATTGTACATTATGGAGAAGCAGGTGGGGTCAAATGGAAAAGAATAAAATCATGTCTATATTAGAAAAGGAATTAGTTGTTGCATTAGGCTGTACGGAGCCAGTAGCTATTGCCCTTGCGGCTGCAACTGCAAAGAGTCACATTAAGGGAGGGATAGAGAAGATCTGTGTGAAGGCTAGCGGAAATATTATTAAAAATGCTAAGTCTGTCGGAATCCCTGGAATGACAGGAAAAGGCTTGGATTTTGCTGCTGCACTTGGGGCTGTTGCAGGTGATCCTTCAAAAAAACTTGAAGTGTTAGACGGCCTTACGAATGAAGATGAGCTGCGTGCCATTAGGCTAATTGAAGAAGGAAAGGTAACTGCAGGGCAAGCAGATACGCCTAAAAGGCTTTATATTGAGGTCATTGTGGAAACAGAGGAGCAGATTTGTAAGGTTGTTATTTCTGATAATCATAGCAATATTACATTAATTGAGGTAGATGGTAAAGCTGTTTTCCTTGGCGGCTGTGAAAATATTGGAATCCAAACGGATGAGGAAGAACTTGATGAGCTTACAATCGATGAAATATATGATTGGGTTCTTCAGATAAATATAAGTGATTTAACACTCGTAAAAAAGAGTATTGAATTAAATCAGGCAATTGGGATGGAAGGCTTAGCCGGTACCTATGGTTTAAATGTTGGAAAAACGATTCAGGATAATGTGAAAAAAGGCATCTTGTCAGATGATTTGGCGACAGCAGCTATGTCTCTTGCTGCAGCAGGCTCTGATGCAAGGATGGCTGGGTCTACCCTTCCCGTCATGGCAAATACGGGAAGCGGGAACCAGGGAATTGCTGTAACATTACCTGTGGTTGCTGCAGCATTAAAGCTGAAAGTTTCAGAGGAAAAAATGATTCGTGCAGTAGCACTGAGCCATTTAATCACAATACACATCAAATCAAAATTTGGGCGTTTGTCGGCTTTATGCGGTGTAACAGCTGCTGGAATGGGAGCAAGTGCTGCGATTGTTTATTTGCTGGATGGAGGGATTCAGCAAGTAAAGGCAGCTGTTCAAAATACAATCGGAAATGTTTCTGGGATGATTTGTGATGGGGCAAAGGCAGGCTGTGCGATGAAGGTCTCAACCTGCTCGAATGTAGCCGTCCAATCTGCATTACTAGCATTAAACCATCAAGAAATCAGCTCTACAGATGGCTTCATTCATGATGATGTTGAAAAAAGCATTGAAAGCTTTTGTAAGCTCGGAAATGAAGGAACAAGGCAAACAGATGAAATGATTTTGAAATTGATGTTAGAGAAATAAATGCCATTTGAGACTGACAGGCATGTTTAAGTAGTTCAGTAATCGTTTGTGAAAAATTCTATGTTAATGAACAGGTTAGAAAAGCAAGTATAGTCATTAAGATAAGACTAATAAGTAAAAAGTTGAAAGGGGGATGTTTATGGTTCATATCGCACTTCTTCGGGGAATTAATGTGGGTGGAAAAAATAAAATTGACATGAAACTGCTTAAACAGACGTTTGAACAGGTCGGAATGAATAATGTGTTGACATATATCAATACTGGCAATATTATTTTTTCCTGCGAAGGTCCATCAAAAACGGAACTATCGCGTATTTTGGAAGAGGCGATACAAGTTGATTTCGGATTACAAATTAAAGTGGTTATTCGAAGTTTCGATGACATCAAAAGAATCATTGACGCAATTCCCGACACATGGAAAAATGATAAAGACATGAAAAGTGATGTCATGTTTTTATGGGATGAAATTGATGATGAGTCTGTACTTTTGGATTTGGTTATCAAACCAAATATTGATACGGTGAAATATGTCCCCGGAGCAATTCTTTGGTCCGTTGATAAGAAAAATGTGACGAAAAGCGGAATGACAAAGATCATTGGATCAAAGTTGTATAAACAAGTGACAGTAAGAAATGTGAATACCTCTCGTAAAATATATGAACTTATGCAAGCACAAAATAGTTAGTTCTCCAGATGATAATCATAAAACCGTTTGGATTTTTTAGTCCAAGCGGTTTTTCTACGCATGACGGCCTCTTTCTTTTTTTAAAAATCTGAATCCCTTAAAAGAAAAACAATAAAATAATTAAACAACTTGTCTCATATCTTATATAGAATGCGTACCGGAAAGCGAAACCGGTCTAACGAGTCAGATGTATAAGGGGAGACAGGATGAATACATTTTTTAAAGGAACACTGTTGCTGGCGGTTGCTGCTTTTGCTGGTGAATGCATTGAATTTTTAGTAAATATGGTTTTAGCCAGAGAGTTAGGAGAAAACGGGCTTGGCATGTATATGTCTATTCTGCCGACAATTTTTCTAATCGTTCTTCTAGCAAGCTTTGAACTGCCAATTTCGATTTCTAAGTTTATTGCTGAAAAGGATAAAAAGTACCATCAAAGCATGCTGAACCATGTGATTAAATTGACAGTGATTTTCACCGCTGTTCTTATGCCGATTGCGATGCTGGTCATGCCTTTTCTAACTGTTTTTGACCAGTACCACCCATATCTCAGGTGGGTCGTTATAGCGTTTATACCAATCGTTTCTTTTTCCTCAATAACAAGAGGTTTTTTTATGGGGAAGAATCAGATGGGGAAAATTGCTACGTATAATTTCTTACGTAAGCTCTTTCAGCTTTTGTTCCTTGTATTCCTATATCAGTTTTTTCAATTTGATACAAAGACCTCCGTGTTTATTGCCTTTTGTACGCTGATTGGCAGTGAGGTGGTTGTCTTTTTATACTTGCTTCATATGTTTATTATTCAGTTCCAGCAAGTTAAAAAGGAGCCTAATGAAGAGATGAGCGGAAAAACGGTCCGACGCAGTTTAATGGCTGTATCGATTCCAACGACCGCAATGAGGGTATTTCATGCGCTGACACATGCGATCGAACCATTTCTAATAAAGGCTGCTCTTTTGCAAGCAGGAGTAAGCGGAGTAGTCGCTACTGAGCACTTTGGCATGCTTGCTGGAATCGCAATGACTATAGGTTTCTTTCCGGCATTCATTGCGCATTCGTTTTTAATTATGTTAATCCCAACAGTTTCAAAAGCTTATGCAGATAAAGATAATCAAAAATTACAGAGTCTACTTCAGCAAGTGTTTAAAGTAACGATTTTGTATGGAGTTCCCGCTGTTACACTCTTTTATTTTTTTGCTGAGCCGATTACGAGGATATTTTTCCATTCACCTGATGCTGCGGTGTATTTACAAATGCTTTGGCCATTTTTCCTTTTGCACTATTTCATCATACCGATGCAAGCCTTTTTAATTGGTATTGGTCTAATGAAGGAAGCTCTTTATCATTTTGTCTGGTCGACTGTCGTTTCATTTTCCGTCATTTATCTACTAGGATCGATGCATGCCTTTCAGATGGATGGGGTAATCATAGGAATGAATGCAGGAGCAGTTGTCTTGTATCTGATGCATTACTTGACCATTTGCAAAAAAATTGGTGTAACGATTTTGCTAGCTCCTTTAAAGAGATTTCATTAATAGAATAGAAGATTATTTTTAAAAAAAGTGTAGGGGTTTTGCAAGCAAAAGTCGTCTATTAATGTGAGAGATGAAATTTTTAAGGAGAAATATAAAATGATAATCTGTAAAAACAAACAATCAATGGATCAATATTTTGAAACTTGCATTTTAGAACATGGCAAATCCTTGTTTAATTATATTTATTCATTAGTAAGGCATAAGGAGCTAGCAGAGGATTTGTATCAGGAAGTATTAATTTCGGCATATTTAGCACTGCCATCTTTTGAAGAAAGAGCGAAGGTGAAAAATTGGTTATTTAAGATAGCGGTCAATAAATGCAGGGATTTTTGGAGGAGAGAAAAATCATCCAATCGGTTTTGGGAGGAGAAGGTTTATCTGTATGCAGAAGATAAGAACGTGACCCTCCAGCCCGAGGAATCCATTCTCAACAAATGCAGTCAGGAAGAGATGGTCGAAACGCTCCAGGATCTTCCAAAAATGTATCGGGATCCTTTGCTATTATTCTATTATCACAACCAAACATTAATGGAGATTAGCGATTTGACAAGTTTGCCGATATCTACAGTTAAAACGAGAATGAGACGTGCGAAGGATCGATTGCGTCCAAAGGTAAAGGAACTAGTGGCAAATGGATAAAAGTGCCTGAGCAGCTGAAGGGCTGCTCAGTTAGATTCTTATATCGATTGATTGATCCCATATTTTTTGGCTCGATATTCGCTGTCTTTTTTTCTGTTTTTTCGAATGTCTGCACGTTCCTTTGCGGAATCATACAAGCTTTTTTCTTCTTCAGTTTCTGGGATGACAGAAGGAACGGGGCTAGGCTTCCCGTTTTCATCGATCGCCACCATTGTCAGGAATGACATGGCACAAATATTTCTTTCTCCAGACAATAAATCCTCGGCAATAACTTTCACAAATATCTCCATGGATGATCTGCCAGTGTAGGTCACAAATGCTTCCAAACAAACAGAGTTCCCTTGATAAATAGGGTGCAAAAAATCCACAGAATCAGTAGAAGCGGTTACAACATTTTTTCTTGCATGGCGCATAGCAGAAATTCCTGCGACATCATCAATATAAGCCATTAGTTTTCCGCCAAATAATGTACCGTAAGCATTTGTATCTGGCGGCAAAACAATACTTGTTTTTACTACAAAGGATTCCTTGCATTTCTTTGATTCGCTCATTTTAGTCCTCCTTGAAAAAGTGATATATATTTCGTCAATATAACATATCAGAGTTTTAGAGGGAAATTTACTTTAAAAAATTTACAAAAACAAAAATTATCTCATACTTTTGAAATAGTTGAAGTAGGAAGTTATTATCAAAAAACGATTTAAAAGGAGAATGAGACATAACCATTTTTTCTGCTTCATAAGGTAGATGAGAACAAGTCTACATAAGGAGGAAAATAATGAGGAGATTGATAAGAGCGAGCTTAGCAGTTTTATTTAGTATTCTTCTGATTGCAGGAACCTTGCCATTAAGCAGTCAAGCCAAGGGGGAAAATGTAAAAGGTGAAGAGTACAGTCAAGTTGATGTTGGAAGGGATGGAATGGTAGCTACAGCTCATTCATTAGCATCCGAAATTGGTGCAGAAGTTTTGCGGAAAGGCGGAAACGCAATTGATGCAGCTGTAGCTATTCAATTTGCCTTAAATGTCGTAGAGCCGATGATGTCAGGTATCGGCGGGGGTGGATTTATGATGGTTTATGATGGGAAAACAAAGGAAACCACCATTATCAACAGCCGTGAACGTGCCCCTGCAGGAGCGGCCCCTGACATGTTTTTGGATAAAAACGGCAAGCCTATTCCATTTGCTGAACGGGCAACTGGAGGGAAAGCAGTTGGTGTGCCTGGTACTTTAAAAGGGCTGGAAACAGCTTTAGAGAAATGGGGAACACGTCCGATGCAGCAGCTGATTCAACCTGCAATTAAGCTTGCAGATAA
Organism: Cytobacillus massiliigabonensis; assembly: GCF_900199725.1. GTDB lineage: Bacteria > Bacillota > Bacilli > Bacillales > Cytobacillaceae > Cytobacillus > Cytobacillus massiliigabonensis. Next base: position 827,021 of record NZ_LT904903.1, read on the forward strand.
AGGCTTCCCAATTGATTCAGTATTAGCTGATGCAATCGCTGATAATAAGGATGTCCTGTCACGAACAGCTGCTAAGGATGTCTTCATGCCAAACGGAAAACCTTTACTTGAAGGAGAAACGCTTGTCCAAAAAGATCTAGCGAAAACATTTAAGCTTATTCGTTCGAAAGGATCTGCAGGATTTTATAATGGTCCTGCTGCAAAAGCAATTGCTAACACTGTGCAAGCATTTGGTGGTTCGATGACACCGGAAGATTTGAAAAAATATCATGTAACAATCGACAAGCCCATTTGGGGTGACTATCAAGGCTACGAGATTGCCAGTATGCCGCCTCCAAGCTCTGGCGGAGTGTTTCTTCTGCAGATGCTAAAGATATTGGATGATTTTAATCTTCAACAATATGATGTGAAGTCATGGGAAAAATATCATCTCCTTTCTGAGGCGATGCATTTAGCCTATGCTGACCGTGCAGCATATGCAGGGGACCCTGAGTTTGTTAACGTACCTATAAATGGACTTTTGCACCCTGAATACATTAAAGAACGCCAAAAGCTGATCAGCTTAAATAAAGTAAACAAAAATCCATCAGCAGGTGACCCTTGGAAATATGAATCAAAATTAGCCAATTATGATCAAACAAAACAGCCAAATGATCGCAAATATGGGGAAACAACGCACTTCTCTGTAACAGACAGATGGGGGAATGTCGTATCCTATACGACGACCATTGAGCAATTATTTGGAACAGGAATTATGGTTCCAGGCTATGGGGTTATGCTAAATAATGAGCTGACCGATTTCGATGCAGTCCCTGGCGGCGCAAATGAGGTACAGCCGAATAAACGGCCATTAAGCAGCATGACACCAACCATTGTCTTTAAGGATGACAAACCAGTATTAACGGTGGGCTCACCAGGAGGAGCAACCATTATTACTTCTGTCCTTCAAACAATAATTCATGCGATTGAATATGATATGGAGCTGAAAGCTGCAGTTGAGGAACCAAGAATCTATACGAACAATTTAGATTCTTACCGATATGAGGAAGGAATCTCTAAAGAGGTCATTAATAGACTGAATCAAATGGGACATAAATTTGGCAAAACTCCTGTCACTATCGGGAATGTTCAAAGTATATTTATTGATCATCAGAATGGTACATTTAAAGGTGTAGCAGATTCAAGCAGGAACGGAGCAGCCATTGGGATTGATCTAAAGGGAAATAAGAGATAAACAAACAACAGCACCCTTCATGCAGGAGGGGGCTGTTGTTTATTATTCGTGAAAAAATGAGTGAATATTCATTCAAATAGAGGAATTGATGCATCGATCGTTGAACTTTAAAGAGAAACAACTAAAAGCTAAGGGGGATGGCGAATGTCAGTTATTACGGAACTTAAGAATTTAGCGGAAAAAATGAATGAGAATCCTGTGCACATTGAGAGTGAAAAGGATCGTGTTTTTCAGGTGAATTTAGATGAGGCCGGCACACTTCAAATTGTACTAAAGGATGGAAGAATCGAAATTGCAGAGGGGACTCCAAATGAACCAGAAGTAACGCTGATCCTTTCTGATAAAAACTTTTCAAAGCTGTTAAAGGATGAGTTAAATACAACGATGGCATTTATGACAGGCGGCTTAAAGGTGGATGGAAAAATTGGACTTGCTTTAAAGCTGCAGGAGATTGTAAAGAGGTACCAATAAGGCAAGGTAGAAAATAAGCTGATAAAACTAGTATCAATTGTAATGAAGAGAAAAAATTAAATAGTCCTAAAGAATAGTTCTAAAGGGCAAACATAACAGTAAAAAAACCAGGGTAAATTACCTGGTTTATTTGCTGTTAGAGACACAGCACCATATGCTCTTCATCATAATAATTGTCTTCAATTTTTATCGCTCTTCTATCTTTTCCAAATACCTCAAAGCCAAAAGACAAATATAGATTCTTTGCTGGTTCATTAGTTGATTCGACAGCTAAGTAGATTTGTTCAATCCCTTCAATTTCTTTTGCTTTCTCAAGTGCAGCAGAAATTAATGCCTTTCCAACTCCTCTTCTTCGTGTTTCCTCTGAAACATACATAGCAACAATTAAAGCACGATGCTTTAACTTAAGCTTTGTTTCTCTTAGCAAAGTCACGGACCCGATAAGCTTTTCTTCCTCAAATGCTCCAAAAGTAAAAGACTCCTCAGAATGAAACCTTTCCCCATAAAATTCTGCTGATCGATCTTTTTCCTCCTCGTAACTTGACGCAAAAGCTGAAGGGTGTTTCTGCAAAGCCACTAATCTCATTATTCTATATGCGTCAGAATCATTAGGTGATAAAAGTCTAATATTCATCAGATTCCCCTCCTTGTTAATGTTCTTCAATTCTACCATTTTTAAACAAATTTTAAACAAAGCCAATCATAATTTTAACCTTTAAATTTTATGATTATATTAAAATAATTGATTGGGGTTGAGAATTTGAGTATTAGAGATGGAAAAAAGCATGTGAAGAGGCTTGTTTTACTTTCACTTACTGCTGTAATAACAAGCTTTACTGGTGTGGCAGGACTAAATGCAGCATCGGCAGAAGGAGGAGAAAGAAAGCAGCAAGCAGTGTATGCCGCGGCAAATAGTGAATCTGTACGTACTTCCATGGAAACACTCCAGGATTGGAAAAAGTGGACAGCAGATCATGCCTATAGCCTTTCTAGCATTCAGCCTGAAGCAGCGGTGAAGGGAAAGATTCCTGCGGATCGGTTCAAAGATTTAGACATGCTAAAGCCTTTACTGCACGACAAACGCATTGTTTTCTTGGGAGAAAGCTCACATGGGGTGGCTGAGTTTAACTTGGCAAAGACAAGATTGATTCAATTTTTGCATGAAGAAATGGGATTTAATGTCCTTGCATTTGAAAGCGGAATAAGTAATTCGATGAATGTTCAAGGCAAAATTAGCCGTTTATCTGCAGAGCAGGCGATGAAGGACTCTATTTTTGGCGTTTGGTGGGCGCAAGAGACATTACCTCTCTTTGATTACATAAAAACAACTCGGAATACTGATCAGCCGCTGCTATTAGCTGGATTTGATATTCAGCAGCAGGGTCAATTTATTGATACAAGCTGGCTTAAGGATGAAAAATTGGCAAAACAGTTAGCTGAAGCGGAAAAGCAGCTGATGAATTGGGGAGGAAGCAAAGATTTAAAGGGATATCAGAAAGCAAAATCAGATCTGATTCAAACGTATGAACAAGTATCAGCACAGGTGAAACAAAAGGAAAAAGCGTTAAAGACAGCATACCCTGACGAACCTCAAATTGTAAAATTAATGGAACGGGCTTTAAATGAAAGAGTAAGAGTCGTTAAAGAATATGTGGAAATTAACATAAAATCTAATATTGAGATGGAAAACTATGATCCCACATCATTTTTAAAATCAATGGAATGGCGTGATCAAGCGATGTTAGCCAATTTAATCTGGCTGGCTACCGAAGTCTATCCGAACGAAAAATTTATCGTTTGGGGACATAATGATCATATTCGTAAATCTCAATCAGAAGTACAAGGATCGCCGTATCCAGTCAAGCTAATGGGAGAGCTATTACCTGACGAAATAAAAAAATATAGCTATGTGTTAGGATTGTACATGGCAAGTGGGGAAACGGCAGATAATATGCGCAATCCAATGAGTGTTCTTCCTGTAAAAAGCGGTTCGATTGAAGATATTTTAGGAAGCAGGCAAAGTCCGTATACCTTCATTGATATAAGGTATCGCCAAAATGAGCGGGGGAGTTCATGGATGTTTGAACCGCGTTTTGCCTATAGCTGGGGGATTATGGAGGAAAGTTTTGTCCCTAGAGACCAGTATGATGGACTACTTTTAATTAATAAAGTTAAAGCGCCAATTTATATAAAATAAGGAATGAAGTATGGAGAAGCTCCTTTTATTAAGGGGCTTTTTATTATACAAGTTAAACATTTGTTGGGTACTGGCTTTTAAAGCTATTCAATATGGGTATGATATGTACATTAATCTCTAATTATACTTTTTCTATGTGGAGGAGAAAGAATGAGAAAACGCCGGGTTGAATTTTTAATTGCTTTCATTTTAGCCTTTTCTCTTTCGCTGATACTATTATCCAATCTAAGCCTCGCAGCAAAGACATGGCTTTTCATCTTATACATTGCAGCCATTATGGTTAGTATTTACTCATTAATGCTGGAAAATCGATCCCCTCAGCATACACTCCTGTGGATATATGTACTAGTGTTTTTTCCTTTGCTTGGATACTTGTTCTATTTGTTTTCAGGGCAATTATATTTAAAAGGCTATCTGTTTAGAAGCAAGAGAAAGAAGGATAGAGAGGAATGGAAAAGGCTCCTTCAACAGGACGAATCTCCAGATTTATCTTTTTTACAGGATGGGCAGCATTCTTTTGCGAAATTTGCAAACCATCGATCACCAACCCCAATAAGCACTGCATCTCGATCGTATGTCCTTAAGAATGGGGAGGAGACTTTTTCAGAAATTAAAGAAAGGCTGAAAGAGGCTGAACAGTACATTCATATTGAATATTATATTTTTCGCACGGACCGGCTTGGGAAGGAAATTATTAGCATCTTAATAGAAAAGGCAAAACAAGGGGTCGAGGTTTTATTTATATTCGATGCAGCTGGCAGCCGAAAGATTGCACCTGATGACATTCAATTGATGGAGCAGGCAGGGGTAAAGGTGCAAGTATTTTCTCCATTGAAATATGGATTCTTTAATCAAAAGTTAAACTTTCGCAATCACAGGAAAATTATTATTGTTGATGGGAAGATTGGTTTTGTTGGCGGTTTAAATGTTGGAGTGGAATATCTTGGAGAAGACAAGAAGATCGGATTTTGGCGTGACACCCATATGAAGCTGACAGGTGAGGCAGTGTATTCTCTTCATACGGTTTTTTTGCTGGATTGGGAATATGTAAGCGGAGAAAGAGTATTGAAAAAATATGCTAAGAGGGAAACGGACATAGATGATTCTATTCTTGATGGAGCTGTACAGGTTGTGGCTAGCGGGCCTGATACCCGGCAAGGCCTCATGTGTGACTTTTACTTTGCAATGATTGCCAGTGCGGAAAAGTCTATTTGGATTGCAACACCTTATTTTATTCCAGATGAGGGCATACGGATGGCTTTAAGGATTGCAGCTGCAAAAGGAGTGGAGGTAAGAATCATGGTGCCTGAAGTAAATGACGGATTTTTAACTCAATATGCGAGCCGATCTTATTTTCCAGAGCTGCTGCGAACAGGTGCTGAGATCTATTCCTATAAAAAGGGATTTCTTCATCAAAAGATTATTATTATAGATGGGAATTTAGCCTCGCTTGGAACAGCAAATATGGATATGCGGAGCTTTCATTTAAATTTTGAAGTGAATGTCTTCTTATATGGCACAAGCTCCATTCGTGATCTTGTAGCTCATTACGAACAAGATATGGAGGAAAGTGAGAAAATAAGCCCTGTTCAATATTATAAAAGGGGATTTGCAGAAAGATCTAAAGAATCCTTTGCCCGTTTATTTTCGGGTGTACTCTAGGAGGCAGTTCGGTAAAAATGTAGGTGCTTCGATAAATCCACTAATTGTATCGCAGATCGTTTTTTATAGGAATGAGGTAACGATTAATTGCTAATCGTTCCCATAGATCGTTTTTTTACAAGAATGAGGTAACGATTAATTGCTAATCGTTCCCGTAGATCGTTTTTTTTCAAGAATGAGGTAACGATTAATTGCTAATCGTTCCCGTAGGTAGTTTTATTACAAGGATGAGGGAACGATTAATAGCTAATCGTTCCCGCAGGTAGTTTTATTACAAGAATGAGGTAACGATTAATAGCTAATCGTTCCCGCAGGTAGTTTTATTACAAGAATGAGGTAACGATAAACCGCTAATCGTTCCCGTAGATCGCTTTTTTACAAGAATGAGGTAACGATTAATAGCTAATCGTTCCCGCAGATTATTTTTTTAAAAGAATGGGGTAACGATTAATAGCTAATCGTTCCCGCAGATAGTTTTATTACAAGAATGAGGTAACGATAAACCGCTAATCGTTCCCGTAGATCGCTTTTTTACAAGAATGAGGTAACGATTAATAGCTAATCGTTCCCGCAGATTATTTTTTTAAAAGAATGGGGTAACGATTAATAGCTAATCGTTCCCGCAGATTATTTTTTTAAAAGAATGGGGTAACGATTAATAGCTAATCGTTCCCGCAGGTAGTTTTATTACAAGAATGAGGTAACGATAAACCGCTAATCGTTCCCGTAGATCGCTTTTTTACAAGAATGAGGTAACGATTAATAGCTAATCGTTCCCGCAGATTATTTTTTTAAAAGAATGGGGTAACGATTAATAGCTAATCGTTCCCGCAGATAGTTTTATTACAAGAATGAGGTAACGATAAACCGCTAATCGTTCCCGTAGATCGCTTTTTTACAAGAATGAGGTAACGATTAATAGCTAATCGTTCCCGCAGATTATTTTTTTAAAAGAATGGGGTAACGATTAATAGCTAATCGTTCCCGCAGATTATTTTTTTAAAAGAATGGGGTAACGATTAATAGCTAATCGTTCCCGCAGGTAGTTTTATTACAAGAATGAGGTAACGATAAACCGCTAATCGTTCCCGTAGATCGCTTTTTTACAAGAATGAGGTAACGATTAATAGCTAATCGTTCCCGCAGATTATTTTTTTAAAAGAATGGGGTAACGATTAATAGCTAATCGTTCCCGCAGATAGTTTTATTACAAGAATGAGGTAACGATAAACCGCTAATCGTTCCCGTAGATCGCTTTTTTACAAGAATGAGGTAACGATTAATAGCTAATCGTTCCCGCAGATTATTTTTTTAAAAGAATGGGGTAACGATTAATAGCTAATCGTTCCCGCAGATTATTTTTTTAAAAGAATGGGGTAACGATTAATAGCTAATCGTTCCCGCAGGTAGTTTTATTACAAGAATGAGGTAACGATAAACCGCTAATCGTTCCCGTAGATCGCTTTTTTACAAGAATGAGGTAACGATTAATAGCTAATCGTTCCCGCAGATTATTTTTTTAAAAGAATGGGGTAACGATTAATAGCTAATCGTTCCCGCAGATAGTTTTATTACAAGAATGAGGTAACGATAAACCGCTAATCGTTCCCGTAGATCGCTTTTTTACAAGAATGAGGTAACGATTAATAGCTAATCGTTCCCGCAGATTATTTTTTTAAAAGAATGAGGTAACGATTAATAGCTAATCGTTCCCGTAGATCGTTTTTTTACATGATTCCGGTAACGATTGATGATGGACGTATTTTATTAGTAAGAAAAGGGATTTACCTGTATAATTTGAATAGTTAGAAAAAAGTAATTAACTATAAGGAGGGGCCATATGCTTGCAAAATCAGTGATTGAAGATGTCCTTACAGCGGCATTAGCAACTGGGGGAGACTTTTCTGAAGTCTTTCTTGAGGACCGTTATACGAATAATCTTACTCTGCAAGGAGGAAAAATCGAAAATAGCTTATCAGGCAGAGATTTCGGAATTGGCATTCGTGTATTTAAGGGACTTCAAAGTGTGTACACCTATACAACTGATGGCTCGAAAGAGGGTTTACTAAAGGCAGCAAGAAATGCGGCACATGCTATTTCAGGAGAGACAATTATTCAACCACAGCCACTACAAAAGGAAATCGTAACTTGTGCTCATCCCATTGCTATTCATCCGAGGGAAACAGAGAAAACTCGTAAAGTAAGTGTAATGAAAAAGGCATACGAGATTGCCAAAAACTATCATTCAAGCATTGAGCAAGTGCTTGTACGTTATCTAGATGAAGAACAAAATGTTTTAATTGCGAATAGTGAAGGAAAATTTATTGAAGATAAAAGGGTTAGAAGCAGACTGGCCATTCAATCAATCGCTTCAGACGGGAAACAAATGCAGCCAGGCTTCTATGGTCCAGGTGCTCATAAGGGATTTGAGTTTTTTGAGAACTTAAATCTGGAACATTATGCAAATGAAGCTTCGAGGATTGCGGTAACGATGCTTGGGGCTGATCCTTGTCCGAGCGGAAAATTCCCAGTCATTATTGATAATGAATTTGGCGGAGTTATTTTTCATGAGGCATGCGGTCATGGACTGGAAGCGACATCTGTAGCAAAGAACAATTCAGTTTTTGCCAATCGGATTGGTGAAAAAGTGGCCTCGGAAGTTGTTACATACATTGATGATGGCACAATTGCCAATGAGTGGGGATCGATCACAATCGATGATGAAGGAGAAAAAGTGCGCAAAAATGTATTAATTGAAAATGGCATTTTGAAGGGGTATTTAATCGATAAATTTAACGGCCGCAGAATGGGAATGGAATCGACAGGATCAGGAAGACGGCAGTCCTACCGATTTGCCCCAACTTCGAGAATGACGAACACGTACATTGCAGAAGGAAAATCTTCACCTGAAGAAATTATCTCCAATACCGAGCATGGCATCTATACAAAATATATGGGTGGCGGTTCCGTGAATCCGGCAACAGGGGATTATAACTTTGCAGTAATGGAAGCTTATCTTGTAAAGGACGGGAAGATCGGTAAGCCTCTTAAAGGAGCGACGCTTGTTGGGAATGGCGCCGAAACATTACAACTCGTTGATATGGTTGGAAACAATTTAGGACATGGTGCGGGGATGTGTGGCTCGTTAAGTGGAAGCATTCCTGTAAATGTAGGTCAGCCGATGATTCGAGTCAGTGAAATGACCGTTGGCGGAAGTAGAGAGGGGGAGTAGAATGAATATCCAAGAATTTCAACAGAAGCTTTTTGGTATGGGTGAGGAGCATGGCTTTACGGATATGGAGCTTTATTTTGAACGCGAAGAAAAGTTTAAATGTGGGTTGTTTAAGGGCGAAATCGACTCCTATGAAACTTCTGAAATTGCCGGGAGTTCATTCCGCGGGCTTTTCAATGGAAAAATGGGCTATGCTTTTACAGAGAAATTAGATGAGGATTCCATATTATTTCTCATAGAAAGTGCAAAAGAAAATGCGCAATTAATTGAAGAGGAAGTTCAAGAAGAGATTTTTGCGGGAAGTAAGGAATACAAGGAAGGAAGCTATTATTCCGATAAACTTGCAAAGGTAACTGTTCCAGAAAAAATTGAGCTTTTAAAAGAAATCGAGAAACATATATATGCTTACGATGAAAGAGTAGCAGGCACAAATTACTTTATTCTGGAAAGTGCCGAATCAGAGAGATACATTAGTAATAATAAAGGTCTTTCATTGAATGAGAGGCAGAATTATATCGGTATGATTATTTCTGTTGTGGTGAAGCAGGGGGACGAAACAAAAACTGGAGTTTATGTGAAGGCAACCAAGGACTTTTCTGCTTTTGCCCCAAAGGAAATTGCCAAGTATGCAGTGGAGGAAGCTCTCTCAAAGCTGAATGCTCAAACGGCTGAGAGTAAACACTACCCGGTATTATTGCGAAACGATGCTGCTGGGGCACTTTTCCAAACCTATTCAGAGATTTTTTCAGCTGAGAACGCTCAAAAGGGAAGATCCTTGTTAAATGGAAAGGAAGGAGAAACAATTGCTGTTTCGGCTCTTCAAATGGTTGATGATCCATTTTTTGAAGATGGTCTATTAAGCAGAAGCTTTGACAGTGAAGGTGTCGCAACAATGAAAAAAGCGATTGTAAAGGATGGCAAGCTTGTCACCCTGCTTCATAATCGAAAAACAGCAGGCATTGCTGGAGTTGAGTCAACCGGAAATGCATATAAATCTTCCTATAAAGGCAACTTAACTGTGTCTCCAACGAATTTATATGTGGTACCGTCTAATAAGAGCATGGAAGAGCTAACAGCTGGGGTTAATGAAGGGATCCTTATTACTGATTTAGCAGGCTTGCATTCTGGAGCAGACACGGTTTCTGGAGACTTTTCTCTAGCCGCTAATGGATTTTTAGTGAAGGATGGAAAAGTGCAAAACACAGTGAAGCAGATGACGATTGCCGGGAACTTCTTTGAGCTTTTAAAAAATATTGAAGCGATCGGCTCCGACTTAGAGTTTTCGATGTCGAATGTTGGTTCTCCATCATTGCTGATTAAAGAATTGGCTGTAACTGTAGAATAGACTGATAAGGGCATACTCACGATAAAGTGGTATGCCTTTTTTTGACTAGCTGTGTTTTTAGCATCTATACGCATATTGATTATTATATTTGTTCACAGATGTGATTTATGTTTCAATGGATTCAGTAAAGAAATTTGGAGGTTCTCTGTGAAGATTATTGCTTCTCTTCCTTATATAATTGTGTCACGTTCGATTGATTGGAATAAACAATATTATCAAGAAAAAGAAGAGCAGCTGCTTCTAGCGGATGATAAAATTATTTCCCATTTAAATGAATTTCTTCTTGGTGAAATCTGGGATATTTCCTATAGGGCATCAAGCTCTGAAAATGGTTTCTTCTATCTTCACACAAATAGAGGATTATTTTCCTATCATGTTAAAGCAGAACCGTCTGAATTTATTAGTAAATATCAGGAAATGAAAAAACGGGTAAAAAAGTATGATTAACTTTTTTACCCGTTTATTTTTTTATGTGGTTCATTTTCACTAACACATCATCAATTTTCGCATGATTTTCTGGAGATTCATCAATATGGTTCCAGAGAATTTTCCCATGTGGAGAAAATAGCCAAGTGCCGCCTTGTATGTAAACATCTTGGGTTTTCATTGATTTCATTACAAACTCTTTCTGCTTCTGATCAGAAGGAATAAATCCTTTTACTTGTCCGGTAATAAAGCCGAAGCCAGCCTTTGCCAGCAGTTTCCATTTCGGCATCGTTTTATGGCCCATTTCTTTGTATGCCTCTCTAGACGGATCTCCTAGAATTGGGAAAGGATATGGACCAAATTCATCAAGGAATTGCTTAATAAATGTTCCTTTGGAAGGTGCAATGACAACAACCTGAAACCCTTTTTCTGTTATTTCATATATTCGCTCACGCAACTGCGCAAGATATTGACGGCAAACAGGTCAACCAAGATGGCGGACAAAGACAACCATTGTGTATTGATGATTAATAACGGTTTGCAGTGTAATGTTCTTATTAGTCTCCTGTGTTTCTAAAAGAAAATTCAACTAGTTTCCCACCTTTTTATATGTGGTTTTTATATTATATCTGGAGTGATATAAACAATAAAGTAATCAGACTTAGGAGATAAAAGCAATAAAAAAACAGGAGTTAAACTCCTGCTTAGTCTCTGCTACCTAGAATTCCGAAAATACGTAAAATATTTATAAACAAGTTAATAAAATCTAGATAAAGATTAAGAGCCATTAAAGGAACTTCCTCAGCTGATACTCCGTAATGCTTCATCCGGTTAAAATCATACAAAACATATCCGCTAAATACCAGTACGCCAATGAAGGAGAAAGCCAGCATTCCAGTAGAGCTTAGCGGCCAAAATAGACTGAAGATTGAAATGGCAATCAGAGCTAGCAGCGCGGCCATTAACATTCCGCCTAAGAAAGATAAATCACGCTTTGTTGCAGATGCGTAAATGGCAAGACCAGTAAATACCGTTGTTGTAGTAGCAAGAGCCAGTAAAACCGGATTTGGACCTATCGTCGCTAAGTAATGTGAAACGATTGGGTAGGTGGTGATACCAGAAATAAATGTAAATGCAAATAAGAACGAATAAGACATTGCTTTCTTGCGGCGAATAATGAACGCGAAAATCAGCATCCCAATTTCAAGAATCATAAGCGGCAAAAACATGGCGGGTGGAACAAAAACACCTGCCATTGTACCAGCAAAGGCAATGGCTAAAGAAATCGCAAAAGTTCTTAAAACTGATGGCAAATATGGATTAGTTGTTTGTTGTGCATACATAGTTACATTTCTCCTCATAATAATTTAACTATAGTTTATATACGTGAATTGTTAAAAATGGTTTCAAAAAAGTTACTGTTCCTTTAATAAATCTCTTATTTCCGTTAAAAGCTCCTCTTTCTTGTCCACTTTTGGTGCCGTTTGAGCTTCCTCTTTCTTTTTAAAGCGCTTATTAATGATTTTTATAAAGATAAAAATAGAGAAAGCAATGATAAGGAAGTCGACTACTGTCTGAATAAACGAGCCATATTTTATCTTAGCGTCTCCGACTGTTATTGCCAGTTTTGAAAAATCCACTCCGCCAACGAACAACCCAACTAGCGGCATAATAATATCATCAACAAGTGATGAAACAATTTTGCCAAAGGCAGCCCCAATGATGACTCCAACTGCAAGATCTAGAACATTTCCTTTCAATGCGAACTTTTTAAATTCATTCCACATGGATGAGATGCACCTTTCTTTAAAAAATTATCGTAATTATACTATGTGTAAGTGAAGGAAGCCAGTTGAAAAGGAATTAATTATTAAATTTTGGAAATTACTGCAAGGTGTTATCGTGTGAAAAATGACCTATTATAAAAGAATTTGTTGCGAATGTTTGGGTATCGTGTAATTATTAGTATGAATATTCAGTCATTTATCACTATTATATTTTTGACTATGAAATATTTAGAGGTTTCTTTACAATACTAAAAGTAGAAAACTTTAGGAGGATAAAATGAATAAAAACAAACAGCGGAAGGATCCTCGATTTAAAGTTGCTGTTAAGGAAGCTTGGATCGGGATTGGCCTTGTACTTTTTAATTTTGCCTGGTGGTTTGGCTTTGCATATGGACCTCTTGGATCAGGAAGTGTGGAAAACTATCGATATATTTTCGGCTTGCCTGCTTGGTTTTTTTATAGCTGTGTAGCAGGCTTTATTGTTATGGCCGTTTTAGTCATTTTAGCAGTAAAACTATTCTTTAAAGATGTTTCTTTTGATGAGGATGCAGAAGGGGAGGCCGAAACAAAATGAATTGGCAAGTGATTACCCCAATCATTATATTTTTAGTACTTATTTTTATTATTGGTTTTTGGGCAAGCAAAAAAATGAATTCCTCCAATTCTTTTCTTCAGGAATACTTTCTTGGAGGAAGAGAGCTTGGCGGTTTTATATTAGCAATGACAATGATGGCGACATATGGAAGTGCGAGCAGCTTTATTGGCGGTCCTGGTGTGGCTTATACGCAAGGTCTTGGCTGGGTGCTACTGGCCATGTCACAAGTTGTTACAGGCTATTTTGTGCTCATGGTCCTAGGGAAAAAATTTGCCATCATGGCAAGAAGATATCAGGCGGTTACTTTAATTGACTTTTTAAAGGAACGTTATAAAAGCAAGTGGGTCGTACTGCTGTCAGCTTTTAGTATTATTATCTTTTTATTTTCGGCAATGGCTGCCCAATGGGTCGGCGGGGCAAGACTTATTGAATCACTAACCGGCATTAGCTATATTTCGGCTCTATTTATATTTGCCATTTCTGTTATGGTTTATGTTGTTATTGGGGGATTTCGTGCAGTTGCCTTAACAGATGCTGTTCAAGGTGCAATCATGTTTATTGGTACGCTTATTCTTCTTATCGCTGTTATTATTGCAGGTGGTGGAATTCCAAAGATTATAAGCGATTTGGCTGCTGAAAATCCGAATTTAATTACTCCTTATGGATTTGATGGGGGGTTGACACCGCTCTATGTCTCCTCATTTTGGATTCTAGTTGGTGTTGGTGTTGTTGGATTGCCGCAAGTAACAGTCCGTGCTATGTCTTATAAAAACTCAAAAGCAATGCATCGGGCAATAATTATCGGAACAATTGTTGTAGGATCTATTATGCTCGGTATGCACTTAATAGGTGTTTTTGCCCGGCCAATAATGCCTGGTATTGAGGTTGGAGATTCAGTTATGCCATTAGTTGCTCTAAAAGTATTGCCGCCATGGCTTGCTGGAGTGGTCTTGGCAGCTCCGATGGCAGCGATCATGTCAACAGTAGATTCTCTCCTGCTTCTTGTAAGCTCTGCGGTTGTAAAGGATGTATATATTAACTATATTAAGCCAAATGCAAGTGAAGGAACCATAAAAAAAATGAGCTTTGGTGTAACAACTGTGTTAGGAATTCTTGTTTTCTTAATGGCAATTAGTCCCCCAGATTTGCTCATATGGTTAAATCTATTTTCTTTTGGCGGTTTAGAGGCAGCATTTATTTGGCCAGTTGTCCTTGGGCTTTATTGGCAAAGAGGAAATAAATATGGGGCAATTACATCGATGTTGGTTGGTACGGGTTCATATATCATTATTCACCTTTATTTTCCTAATCCTTTCGGTATGCATACGGTCACCCTACCGATAATTTTATCATTGATCGCGTTTATTATAGTTAGTTTATTGTCTGGGAAAAAGGAAACAAACCAAGTAAGCCTTTTATCCTAATATAAAAAGAGTGTGAAATCTGCATTGATTTTGCACTCTTTTTTAGTTTATTTTAGAAAATTGGGAGATTTGTAGATTCCTTGCTCTTTTGTTACACTCTTAACATAGTGATTGACATACTAGGGAGAATTCAATGAAAAATTTTATATATATACTATCTTTATTCATGCTTGCCGGCTTGGCAGCTTGTTCACAGAAACTTGATACAACAATGAAAATAGAAAATATTGATATAAAAAAACAAAACCAGCAATTAAATGATAAAAAAATAGCAGTAGATAAAAACGGAAAAGAAAAGAAGGAGACAATTTGGCTGAAGGAAAAAGCACTCTATCAATTTGAAGCAGTTGCTGACGAATTTGAATACAATGTCTTTATCTTTGCCGATGATGAGAAAAGCCGATTGAATGAGGCTCCTTCGGATAGTGCCAATAAAGGGGAACAATTGTATACAGGTCATTATTCCATGTATTTGGCAGAAAAGGATTCAACGGTCGCGTATAAACAGGAAGTGTTGGATCAAAAAGGAGAATTAACTTTTAGTTCCTCTGCTGTTCAGGCATATCCATTAAATTTAGGGAAAAATACGGTGATAGCAGTGATTGATACAGAATCTCACCCCAACTTCTATTTTATAGATGATGGAGAAATTAAAGAGGCTCAACAAAATGAGGACATGCTGCCAATTGCTGGCACCAAAATAAAAGCAATCAACCAGAAGTTCATTCAAACCGCCCATTTAGTAGATAGGGAAGATTGGATATTCACAACATGGGGATTTGATAAAGAATCAATGATCCTATTTAAGCATGATGAAACACGTGTGGAAGCCCAAGAAGGGGAGAAGTGGTACAAGCGCTGGTGTGAAAAAAGCGAATACTTTTTTCCATACTTAAATATAGAACTTACTAGTGAAGTACTTGAAAAAGCAAAGCAAGGAATTCCATTAGGAAGTCCATATCCGATTGGAACGAGCATTTCCAATATAAAAAAATCAGATGCGAATTACTTATATGAGGGGATAGATGGGGATGGTGTTCCATTTGTATCATATCCGGAAATTACCTATTATTTTGAAGAGGCAACAGGAATCGTTAACGCCGTGTCAATCCCAGGGGAACGGCTTAAAACGACATTGGCAAATGTAAAAAAATTGTTTGGAGTCCCTGCGCAAGAGAAAAATAAGAATGATGGAAAACTTGCTGTTTACTTGGCAGATAAATATAGCATTGAAATTTTGACAGATAAAGATGGGAAAGTTGATCAGATGTATTTGCGGAAAAAATAAAAAATCATGCGGGGGAAATCCGCATGATCTTTATGTGTGCTTATTAAAATGCCCAATCCCCATTACGGAAGACAGGCTCGGCTTTGCCGTCAGCAGTAATGCCGTCAATATCCATTTCAGCTGAGCCGATCATGAAGTCGACATGTGTTAAGCTATCGTTTAATCCATGTTCCTTCAGTTCGTCACTGGACATTTGCTTGCCGCCTTCTAAACAAAATGCATACGCACTGCCGATGGCAAGGTGGTTAGAAGCATTTTCGTCAAATAATGTGTTGTAGAATAGTAGATTGGATTGGGAAATTGGCGAGTTGAAAGGGACAAGTGCCACTTCTCCAAGATAATGTGAGCCTTCATCTGTTTCGACAAGCTGCTTAAGGATTTCTTCGCCTTCTTCTGCTTTCACATCGACAATGCGGCCATTTTCAAATGTGAGTGTAAAGCGATCAATGATATTGCCTCCATAGCTTAGAGGCTTTGTGCTTGAAACCGTTCCGTTTACACCTGTTCTTAAAGGAACGGTGAATACTTCCTCGGTCGGCATGTTTGCCATGAATTCATGTCCTTTTTCATTGATGCTTCCAGCACCACACCATAGGTGCTTGTCAGGAAGCTCGATTGTTAAGTCTGTTCCTGGGGCAGTATAGTGAAGCTTCCTATACCGTTTATTGTTTAAATAATTTACTTTTTCATGAAGAGTTTCATCATGGTTTTTCCATGATTGAACGGGATTTTCAACATTTGTATGGGTAGCTTTAAAGATTGCATCCCATAGCATTTGAACTCTTTCCTCTGCAGGTGCGTCAGGGAAAACCTTGTCAGCCCATCCAGGTGATGGAGCAGCGATAACTGTCCAGCTGACTTTGTCAGCCATCATCATTTTTCTGTATTTTGATAATGCTTTCCCTGCTGCTTTTTGGAAGTTCGCAATGCGTTCGGAATTAATTCCTTTAAACAAGTCTGGGCTAGCAGAAACAACAGACATGAATGCTGCTCCATTTTCAGCAAGCTCTTCAACTTCTTTTGCACGCCATTCTGGATATTCAGTGAAAGCCTCATCAGGTGCAAGCTCGTATTTTGTGCGGGAAACAGCATCATCGCTCCAGTTTACAACTACATTATGTGCACCGGACTCATACGCTTTTTTTACGACAAGACGGACGAACTCAGCTGCATCAAGTGTCGTGTTAACGACAAGTGTTTGCCCTTTTTGAATATTTACACCAACTTTTACCGCAAGCTCAGCATATTTTTCTAAGTTTTTTTGAAAGTCACTCATTATGCAATCTCCTTTTTCAGAATCTTCATTAACATTGTAGCGTTTTTATAGTAAAAAAGAAACAAAATACTCTATTTCGACTGTTTTCTATGCTTATTGTATTATATTTTCTTGTTTAGAAAAAATACAGGCTACTTTAGTAGATATATCGACCACTTTCGAAAAATACGGGCCACTTTGGTAGAAATACAGGTCACTTTTGAAATATACAGGTCACTTTCCATAATGAGTCAGCTTCACTAATCAAAACAAAGGAATCTTACACAGATTCCTTTGTTGGGGAAACTCCAGTTTTGTCAGATAAAGCAAACATGACCCAATATAGGAATGCACTTAATAAGGCAAGTGCAGCTAATATTACAAATGTCCAGTCATAGCCAATCCATACAGTTAGAGGGATTGAAATCGGTGCAATGGTTTTGCCGATCGTAAAGCGAAGGCTTGCTGCTGCAAAATATTGTCCTCTCATATGATCAGGGGCAATTTTTGAAACAAAACTCTGCTGAATGCCTGCGGCCATTAATTCACCTAGAGTAAAGAGTGCCATCGCAAAAATTAATCCCCAAATCCAGTTTGTTTGACCAATCATAAAAATAGCTAGTGCATAGGTTAAAGAGGATAAAACAAAAACATTTCTCTCTCTATACTTCATCATCATTTTTGTAACGACTACTGTAAACAACGCAACTAGAAAGCCATTTTCAGAAAGCAGGATGCCAAATGCCTGCTCTCCATGAACAGTAAATGACCAATCCCCAAATTGAAGCAATGTCTGATTTTGTACAAATTCTTTCATATAGACAGGGAGCAGAAGATCGAGCTGCATAAATGTCTGTGCTGCTAAAACACCGGCTATAATAAAAAGCAGAAACGTTTTATCCCGAAAGATAATGCCGTAATCCCTAATTTGATCGATTAAAACCTTGTGCCATTTCTTATTTTCTTGGGGAGTTCCAGTTTGTTCTGGAACTGTTTCACGCGTCATTTTGGCAAGAAGTCCTGAAAGAACCATACAGATAATCCCTGCCGCAAGAAGCAGCTGATAGCGATAATCTGTATAAAAAATGGCACCTAAAATCGGACCGACGACAACTGCTATATTAATAGATGTATAGAAAATAGCGAACACATGGCTGCGGTCCTTTTCCTCTACAACATCAGCAACCATTGCTTGGCTTGCTGGCCAATAGAATGAGCTGAAGACACCGACAAGTGCAAAGCAGATAAACCCAATCCATGGGGAGTTTAGCCATGGAGAACTAGCTAGGGCAAAAACAAGATAGCATATCCCCTGCCCGAAAGCTGAAAGAACCATCATCGTTTTACGCCCAAAGCGATCAGCGAAATACCCGCCCATTAAGTTAGCTAATACTGAAAATACTTGTGAAAAAATAAGCATCAAGCCAGCTTTGTCTTTCCCGAATTCACCAGCAAAATAAATGGTTAAAAACGGAAAGAACATCCAAAAGGCAATATTTAAAGCGGCTTCCCCAAATAATCGAACCTTTAAATTTGAATCCCACTCTCTAATTCTCATGCTGTTTCCTCAATTTCCTTTTTAGAATAACGCTATCATACTACCAATTTTGAGGAAAAAACAAGAAATATTTGAAAAAAGCAAGGAGTCAAAACATTCAAATTGGATGAAAGATAATTAGTACACAAAGAACATAAGGACAGTAGTTAAGATCCCAACCCAAATACTTAATAAAATACAGTAACCCATGATGTGACGAATATGAAGGCCAACTACAGCTAAAATTGGCAGTGCCCAGAAAGGCTGAATTAAATTTGTCCATGCGTCCCCCCAGCCAACAGCCATGGCGGTAATCGCAGGATCGACACCGAGCTGAATGCCTGCCGGAACTTGAAGCGGACCTTGCAGCGCCCATTGGCCTCCGCCAGAAGGGGCAAGAATGTTAACGAGACCTGCAGTCCAATAAGTAAAGATATCAAATGTATCTTTACTTGCAATAGATGCCATGCCATTAATAATGGACTCTGCCAGTCCTGAACTGCCTAATACGGCAATGATTCCTGCGTAGAAAGGAAACTGAAGAATAATTGGGGATATTGCTGTCCCTGCCTCTTTAAATGCCTTTGCATATTGTCCAAGTGATTTATGGAGAATAAGTCCAAGTGATAGAAAGAGAATATTAATGATATTTAAATCGAGGTCTCTTCCATTAATAAATTCATAAACAACATAAACCATCCCAATTAATCCGGTTATAATGCCTAAAAACGAAGTATTTTCTAATCGTTCAGCAGGAGTGGATTCTATTTCATTTTGAATCTCAGTTTCTTCTTTTTTTGACTGAGAAGAATAGGAAATGATGCCTTTTTTAGGTGCCATAAGTACAATGAAAATAGGAAGTGTAATTAATAGGGCGAGGAAAATAATAATTGTGCCGGGATGAAAGATGGTTTCGGAAGTTGGAATGACTCCCATAACATTTTCTAGGAAGTGCCCTTTAGTAGCGACGGTCAAGCCAATTGAACTTGATAAGCCTGCTGTGTAAAGGGCAGTTGGGGTATAGGCAGCTGCAACTAATAGAGGGAAGTGAGCTTTTTTATTCCTTTTGCCTAATTCACGGGCAATTATGGCTCCAACAACAACAGCGAGTCCCCAGTTAATATAATAGGCTGCTGATGATACAAGAAAGGTCATGACATAAGCTTGATTGGCCGTTTTTGCCTTAGATGCAAGAAACGCTAGCATTTTTTCAACAATAGGTACAGAAGCTAAAGCCATTCCGGTCATTAATAGGAGAACCATTTGCATCGTAAAGGCTAGATAGACCCAGAATCCATCACCAAATGATTTGAAAAGTTCTACAGGTTCAGATGGCTTCATAAAGAATCCGAGGACAAAAACTAGAAGGGTCATTAATACGGCAATGACAAACGCATCAGGGAGGTATCTTTCAGCAAGCTTTGAAAAGCGGTCTGCAATTCTATTTAACATATTATCACTCTCCTTCATTAAATTAGTACATGCTATGAAAGGAGACGAGCTATTTATGACAAAAAAGAAAAAGAGGGGATATTGTTCATTTAGAAGCTGAACTTCAATATGATAGAAATTACTCATTGCTTTCATAAAAAAACGTATAAATTCAGAATTACTGAATCCATTAAGGACGTATGCTATATTTAACTTACGGAAATTTGAAAGGATGTTTTAAATATGGCAAAAAGTGTTGTAATTGCTGAAAAGCCTTCAGTTGCACGTGATATTGCACGTGTGATGAATTGTAATAAAAAAGGAAATGGATATCTTGAGGGTGATAAATATATCGTTACTTGGGCACTTGGTCATCTAGTTACACTTGCCGACCCAGAGAGCTACGATGTGAAATATAAAACATGGAATTTAGAGGATCTTCCGATGCTCCCTGAGCGTTTGAAATTAACGGTGATTAAGCAGACGGGGAAACAGTTTCAAGCTGTTAAAAGTCAGCTGACTAGAAAGGATGTTAATGAAATCATTGTAGCTACAGACGCAGGAAGAGAAGGAGAGTTAGTTGCACGCTGGATTATTGATAAAGTAAAAGTCAATAAACCGCTGAAACGTCTATGGATTTCCTCTGTTACAGATAAAGCGATTAAAGCAGGCTTCGCTAACTTAAAGCCTGGTAAGTCTTACGACAATTTATATGCTTCGGCTGTTGCACGTTCAGAGGCAGACTGGTATATCGGTTTGAATGCAACACGTGCTTTAACAACAAGGTTCAATGCACAGCTAAATTGTGGACGTGTACAAACACCGACTGTAGCAATTATTGCTGCGCGTGAGGATGAAATTAAGAATTTTAAGGCAAAAACCTATTATGGCATTGAAGCCCAAACAGCCAATCAATTAAAGCTGACTTGGCAAGATGTAAAAGGGAACAGCCGCAGCTTTGATAAAGAGAAAGTCGATTTAATTGTGAAGAAATTAGGCAGCAAAAATGCCATTGTGACAGAAATGGAAAAAAAGCCGAAGAAGTCATACGCTCCAGGACTTTATGATTTAACAGAGCTGCAGCGTGATGCAAATAAAATTTTTGGATATTCTGCAAAGGAAACGTTAAATATTATGCAAAAGCTTTATGAGCAGCATAAGGTTCTAACTTATCCACGGACGGATTCACGATATATTTCTTCCGATATCGTTGGAACAATCGCAGAACGTTTAAAAGCATGTGGAATCGGGGAATATCGGACACTAGCAAATAAAATCTTATCTAAACCGATAAAAGCTTCTAAATCATTTGTTGATGACAGCAAGGTTTCTGATCACCATGCTATCATTCCAACAGAAAGCTACGTGAATTTTTCAGCCTTCACTGATAAAGAACGCAAAATTTATGATTTAGTTGTTAAACGATTCTTAGCAGTATTGTTCCCAGCCTTTGAGTATGAACAATTAACCCTTCGTGCGAAAATTGGTGAGGAGTACTTTGCTGCTAGAGGAAAAACAATTTTATCGCTTGGCTGGAAGGAAGTATACGAAAATCGCTTTGAAGATGATGATGCTGCAGATGATTTGAAGGAACAGCTTTTGCCCCGCATCGAAAAAGGCGATACATTACATGTAAAATTAATTGCTCAAACATCAGGTCAAACGAAGCCCCCTGCACGTTTTAATGAGGCAACGTTACTTTCGGCGATGGAAAATCCAGCAAAGTATATGGAAACAGAAGATAAAAAGTTAGCAGAAACGTTAAAATCAACCGGTGGTCTAGGGACTGTTGCAACCCGGGCTGATATTATTGATAAGTTATTCAATTCATTCTTAATCGAAAAGTGCGGCAAAGATATTCATATTACATCTAAAGGCCGGCAGCTATTGGATTTAGTGCCTGAAGAGCTAAAATCGCCTAGTCTAACAGCTGAGTGGGAGCAAAAGCTGGAAGCCATCGCAGCAGGGAAGCTAAAAAAAGAAGTCTTTATTGGCGAAATGAAAAAATATACGAAAGAAATTGTATCAGAAATTAAATCAAGTAATAAAAAATACAAGCATGACAACATTTCTACAAAGAGTTGCCCGGACTGTGGAAAGCCAATGCTTGAAGTGAACGGCAAAAAAGGCAAAATGCTTGTGTGCCAAGACCGGGAATGCGGACACCGAAAAAATGTTGCACGTGTAACAAATGCACGCTGTCCGCAATGTAAGAAAAAGATGGAGCTCCGTGGGGAGGGAGAAGGCCAAATTTTTGCTTGTGTTTGTGGGTATCGTGAAAAGCTATCGGCATTCCAAGCTCGCCGTAATAGGGAATCTGGCAATAAAGCAGATAAACGGACTGTGCAAAAATATTTAAAACAGCAAGATAAACAAGAAGAACCGATTAATAATGCATTAGCTGAGGCATTAAAAGGGTTAAAATTTGATTAAGGAAAAATAAATGGTCGGTCTGATTAATTGAGCAAGCCTTTATGTACGAAGTAAAACCCGTGAAGTTGAAATTAGACAGACCGACATTTATATATTTGGTTTAGGGGAGTTAAGCTTGAACGTATTTATTACTTTACCCTACTAATAATCTAATAATCTAACTTGTTAAAATTTTACAATTATTCATTGACAATTCATAAATTCTAAACGTAAAATTAATTATATTCGGAAAATTTTCGATTGGAATGATTGCTATGACTTGTCAATTAATAGCTCGTTCATACAAAAAAGGCTGTATTTCAAACGCTTGTTTGAAGTACAGCCTTTTCTTTATCTCACTAATGTATTGAGGAGGAAGGAAATGGTTATTTTATCTGGAAACACGTTAACATTGGAGGAAGTAAGAAAGGTTTTATTTAATAACGAAACGGTTTCTGCATCTGAGGAAAGCATGGATGCTGTTAGAAAGAGTCATGATGCTGTAAAAAGAATTGTAAATGAAGAGAGAGTAGTATACGGAATTAATACTGGATTTGGAAAATTTAGTGATGTTCTCATTCATCCGAATGATGTAAACGATCTTCAGCTTAATCTTATTCGCTCTCATGCATGTGGAGTGGGGGAACCGTTCCCTGAACTTGTTTCTCGCGCTATGGTGCTTTTACGGGCAAATGCGCTGCTGAAAGGATTTTCAGGTGCACGCCCAATTATTATTGAGCGTTTGCTTGATTTAGTGAATAAAGGGATACATCCAGTGATTCCGCAGCAAGGTTCCCTTGGTGCAAGTGGAGATCTTGCACCGTTATCTCATCTTGCACTCGTATTAGTAGGAGAGGGTGAAGTTTTTTATAAAGAAGAAAGAAGGTCTTCTCATGAAGTTCTTTCAGAAGAAGGACTTGAGCCTCTTACATTAGAAGCGAAAGAAGGACTTGCCTTAATTAATGGGACACAGGCAATGACTGCTATGGGGGTTGTTGGATATCTGGAGGCAGAGAAGCTTGCCTATCAAAGTGAACTAATTGCTGCGGTTACGATGGAAGGCTTGAATGGCATTATTGATGCTTTTGATGAGAAAATTCACTTAGCAAGAGGCTATAAACAGCAAGTTGATACGGCTAGGAGAATCCGAGAATACTTATCAGGGAGTGCTTTAATTACGAAACAAGGAGATATTCGTGTGCAGGATGCATATTCCATCCGCTGTATTCCTCAAGTTCATGGGGCGTCATGGCAGGCACTTGATTATGTAAAAGAAAAGCTAGAAATTGAAATGAATGCCGCAACGGATAACCCGCTCATTTTTGATGATGGGGATCATGTCATTTCAGGCGGAAACTTTCATGGGCAGCCAATTGCCCTTGCAATGGATTTTATGAAGATAGCTGTTGCGGAACTTGCTAATATTTCTGAGCGCAGACTTGAGCGTCTTGTTAATCCGCAGCTTAGTGATTTGCCGCCATTTTTGAGCCCAGAGCCTGGTCTTCAATCAGGGGCAATGATTCTTCAATATGCTGCTGCGGCCCTAGTGTCTGAAAATAAAACATTAGCCCATCCGGCAAGTGTGGATTCCATTCCCTCCTCGGCAAACCAAGAGGATCATGTGAGCATGGGTACAATTGGTTCGAGACATGCGTATCAAATTATTCAGAATGTGAATAATGTCCTTGCAATCGAACTAATCTGTGCACTTCAGGCTGTAGAGTACAGAGGAATCGAGAATATGGCAACTAAAACAAAGCGCTTTTATGAAGAGGCACGAAAGATTGTTCCTTCCATTACTAAGGATCGTATCTTTTCAAAGGATATTGCAGCATGCTCGGAATGGCTTAAGGATGTAAAAATAGAATCAATGTAATGTGAAAGAGGGTCTAAGTGGATTAGACCCTCTTTTCTAATTTTATCTATCTTCCTCTTCCTCGACACGATTTTTGAAGGCTTCCTGAACAACAAGAAATTCTTCATCCTCCTGTGCTTCTGTTGACGCACGTTTTTCAGTTTCGGCAATGTCAGGGAAATTTCCTGGATGGTTTTTCTTTTTATGATTAAAATGTTCACCGCGTGCGATAATAAACACCCCTTTCCTTTATCTTCAAGTAGCTTCCCCATAATTGAAAAACCTATGTAGAATAAATTTGCAGATTACTTTTTTTTATAAGGTAGACTAGGTAATAGCATTATTTAAGAAATATGTCCTTTCCTGGTACGTTTGTCCATTCGATTATTTATTGATTACATATTCTATAGTAACTGAATGGGAAGGAGGGGAACTTTATGTGCAGAAATTGTAATAGAAATAACCACGATAACAACAATAACAATAGACCCGTTCTAAATGCTGACCAAGTTATTATTCGTGCCAACCGAGTTTTTGTGATGGGTGCGGAAGATAATAATAATAATGGTCATCATTGCAGAAGAGGAAATGTAGCAGGTGCTGAAGACAACAATAGACACTGCTGCAGAAGAAGATGCTGCTGGTTCTAATTAATGAATGGAGAAAGCAGGGATGATTAGTCCCTGCTTTTTATATTATTGTCAAGCTTAGCTTCTTATCCCCTATCAACCTTCAGGTTCCCTCCCTGCGATAAGTCAACATCGGCTCGCTCTTGCTCACCGTTTTTCTTTATCGAGAGAACCGACTCTTCAGCGTTTGTATGGCAATGACCAAGGCGCTTGCGCATTTCTTATTGTCCTTTATTTAAATACATAATATAAATGAAAAAAATTAAATATGTAATTTCACCTAAAGCTTATAAGAATTTTGTCGAAATAAGAAATAAGAAATCATTTAATATTATCATGGAGTAAGCAACACAATTTTGTTCGGAAAAATCATTCATAGATTAATAGAAATAGGTGAGGACATATGGATAAAACATCGTTAATTGGATTAATATTAGGATTCATAGCTGTAGGGGTAGGGATGGTTTTAAAAGGAGTCGACCTGCATGCATTAGCAAACCCAGCGGCAATCCTAATTATCCTTGCGGGGACAGCAGCAACTGTAATTATTGCGTTCCCAACTAGTGAAATCAAGCGAGTGCCCAAGTTATTTGGCGTTATTTTTAAGGAAAAAAAGCAAATGGATCCGATCGATCTAATCAAAATGATTTCTGAGTGGGCACAATTGGCAAGAAAAGAAGGGCTGCTGGCTCTTGAAGCAAAAACAAGCGAAATAGATGACCCCTTTCTCAAAAATGGTCTGTCACTTGCTGTAGATGGACAGAGCGCTGATTACATACGTGATGTTCTAAGCGAAGAAATTGAGGCAATGGAAGAAAGACATTCAGCAGGTGCGCTGATTTTTACACAAGCTGGAACATATGCTCCAACTTTAGGAGTTTTAGGTGCCGTTGTAGGTTTGATTGCTGCATTAAAGGATATGAGTGATACAGATGCTTTAGGGCATGCGATCAGTGCGGCTTTCGTTGCAACCTTACTAGGGATTTTCACTGGATATGTACTTTGGCACCCATTTGCTAATAAGCTAAAACGTAAATCAAAGCAAGAAGTGAAGCTTAAATCAATGATGATTGAAGGTGTATTATCTGTCTTGGAAGGTGAAGCGCCAAGAGTGATTGAGCAAAAATTAGCATCATATTTACCTGTTGGGGATAGAAAGAAATTTCTTGAAGAAAGCAGCGTGAAGAAGGATGAGTAAACGTAAAAAGAAAAAGAATCATGAAGAAGGACATGTGGATGAATCTTGGCTGCTTCCTTATTCTGATCTCCTAACTTTATTGCTAGCCTTATTTATTGTCTTATTTGCTTCAAGTTCTATCGATGCTGTTAAGTTTCAGGCGATTTCAAAAGCGTTCAGCAGTGCACTTACTGGGGGAACTGGGATGATGGAATTCCCAAGTCCATTGCCTGAAGGACAAATGCAGGCTGATGAAGAGACAGAGGATACAGAAGCTGAAGATCCGAATGGGCTGAAGATTGATAAAAAGCTGCTCCAAAAAGTAGATCAGGAAGAATTAGAAGCTATCCAAGAGAAAGTTAACAAATATATTGAAGAGAATCATTTAGCAGGGAAACTGCAAACCTCTTTAACTGGTGAAGGGTTAATGGTTTCTATAAGGGATAATGTGTTATTTGCACCAGGAAGTGCGGATGTTAGGCCTGAGGATTTAAAGATTGCAAACGAAATAGCTGAACTGCTTGTCATGGATCCGCCACGAAATATTATTATTAGCGGACATACGGACAATGTTCCAATCGGAAACGCTCCTTTTGATTCGAACTGGGAACTAAGTGTTATGCGGGCAATTAATTTTATGAAAATTATTTTAAAAAATGATGAACTCGATCCAAGGATGTTTAGTGCGAAAGGCTTTGGTGAATTCCAGCCTGTCGTTTCTAATGATACAGTTCAAGGAAAAGCAAAAAATAGAAGGGTAGAGATTTTAATCTTGCCAAGAACAGAAGCTGAACCTGAATAGGTTTGGCTTTTTTTGGCTGATTAGAATATACATTCATTAATTTTGAATGTATAAGGAAAACTGCTAATATACTGCATCCTAAAATATGAAAGGATTATTCATTAATCTCCTGCTTAGCCGCTTTATCTGGTTTTGTCATATGATCGATTAGAATTCCCAGACCAAATAATGAAACAATAGGGATGATAAAATTCAATATCCAAATAAATGTCATATAAATCCTCCTAAACACTGTAAATATATTATTTACATTATATTCTAAAGTTCACGAAAAATACAACAAATATTCAGAAAATATACGCAATTTAACATTGACAAAAAAAGAACCCTTAAAAGGGCTCTTTCCTCATAATGAAATATCAGCTTCCGAATGAAGCAGATTCTCTCTCGTTGATCTCTTGCCATGAAGAAAATAATATGCAAGTAAAGCAAGAAGGACAACAACAGCAAGAACTAAATATAAAGTGGATAGATCCGTATATACTGCGATAACACCTAGAGCGTAAGAACCAATTCCAATACCTGAATCAAAAAATGTAAAAAATGTGGATGTTGCTAATCCCCTTTTTGAAGGGACTGAATTTTTGATGGCAACAGTTTGCAAACTTGGTGAAAGACTTCCGTAGCCTAGTCCAATAATAGCTGCAGAAAATAGGAATAGGAAGGTGCTATTTGCCTGACTTAGCAGGACCATTCCAGCAGCAAACAAAATAATGGATGGGTAGACAATTTTATTTTCTCCATACAGGTCAAACCATCTCCCCGTAAATGGTCTTGATATCAGAATGGCAACAGCATAAACGACAAAGAAAAAGCTTGCTGCCTTAAACAGTCCTAATTCCTTTGCATAAACAGAAATAAATGAAAGGATTCCTGAATAAGCAAGAGCTAAAATTCCGCCTACAATGGATACTGAAATAGCATTTTTTTCGAAGAAGCTGCCAATCGAAAATGTGGAATGTACCGTTTCCTCAGGAATTGAAGCCTCTGGAATACGGACAATAAATGACAATAGGAGTGCAAAGAACGCTAAGATAGTGCACACGATAAAGAGAAGCGTAAAGCTTGATATCTGAATAATCGTTAAACCTGCAAACGGACCAATGACCATCGCCAAATTCATAAATAAAGCATAATAGCCAAGTCCTTCCCCTTTTCTTTCATTCGGAACAATATCAGCTATGATCGCTCCAGTTGCAGTTGTTGCCATGCCAAAACCGATTCCATGTAAGAACCTGAGTCCAAGCAGCAGTGGAATAGAGTCTGTCCATACGTATAAAAAACTTGAGACGGAAAAGATAATAACGGAAGAGAGCAGGATTTTTTTTCGTCCGATCGAGTCAATCCATTTTCCTGTAAATGGGCGGCATAAAACGGCTGCGATTAAAAATACAGCAACAATCAATCCTACTTGCGTTTCATTTCCGTGTAATTCATCTAATACATAAATTGGCAATGTCGTAAGCAAAATATAAAATACGAGAAATAAAAATAAACTAATAAAGGAAACTCCTAGAAAGTCCTTTGTCCATAATGGTTGTTTCTTCATGATGACCTCCGTGAAAAAGTAAGTTTGATAACTAGATGTTTATTGAGAGTGAATGTTAGCTTGAAGCAGGGGTTAGACGAGGACAAAGAAGCAATCGGCGAGGAGCCGATTGCTAAAGATCTTATCAGAGCCAAGCAAACTTAAAGATTTCCATTCATTCTTCCAATAACTTCCATCATTGTGCTGATTTCTTCGTCACTAACATTTTTTAATATATTTTTCTCACATGACCGTACCGCTGCAAGCCAAACTTCATATTTTTGGATGGATGCGTTTGTCAGATTGATCTTTTTCTCCCGTTTATCTGTTCCAGGCACTTTTGAAATCCAGCCTGCCAGCTCTAATCTTGCTAAAGTACGTGTCATGGTTGGGGCTTCAACACCTAAGTAAAGGGATAAATCCTTTTGAGTTGCTGGTCCGTTAGTTTTTAGAAGATAGATAATGGTCCATTGAGCGGAATATAAGCCTAAAGGGACAAGCACCTCGTTTAATGATTTAGAAAAGTGACGAGTGAATTGGTTTATGGAATGAAAGAATTTACTTTGATTTTCGTTCATAAAATCACCTAGATAAAGTAGTTACCTAGCTAAGTATATTCTTCTGCTCTAAAATTGTCTAGTTTTTTATTTGAAAACGCTTTGTTACATGAAGGAATAAAAATATTGCTTTTCCTCAAAACATATGTTTATAATATAGACATAAGTTTAAGAATGATAGGGCTGAGCTAACGATGAATGAAAAAGAATCACTAATATTGCAGCTTATAAAAGCGAACCCATTTATTTCACAAATTGAATTGGCTGAGAAAACACAGCTATCAAGATCTGCTGTAGCAGGATATATTTCCTCTCTGACGAAAGAAGGAAAACTGCTTGGCAGAGCCTATGTTCTTCCAAAGAGAAAGGATATTGTCTCTATTGGGGGATCAAATGTTGATAGGAAAATTCAATCACTAAGCAGCCTCCAGCTTGGTACATCCAATCCTGCTGAAAGCTCCCAATCTTGTGGGGGAGTGGCAAGAAACATTGCAGAGAACCTAGGAAGACTTGGCTGTGATGTCGCGCTTATGACCGTTGTTGGAGAGGATCATGAGGGCGAATGGCTGCTTGATTATACGAAGTCATTTGTTGACATTAGCCCGTCTCAAATATCACCGAATGCGGCGACTGGCACGTATACGGCTATATTGGATAATGAGGGGGAAATGGCCGTTGCATTAGCGGATATGGCAATATATGACTCCGTTGAGCTTGATTTTATTGAAAAGAGATGGGGATATATTGCATCTTCGGCAATGGTTGTCATGGATACGAATTTTCCAGATAACGTGCTAAAGCAGGTGATTAGCCGTTGTGAGGAAGAAAATATTCCGCTTTGCATTACACCTGTATCTTCTCCCAAGGTTAAGAAGCTTCCACAGAATCTCCAAGGAGTTACTTGGCTAATCGCTAATAAAGATGAGGCGGAAGCCTTATCAGAGATGAAGATAAAAGCTGAAGGTGATTTTTTCAAGGCAGCTGAGATAATCATGGGAAAAGGAGTAGAAAAGGTTGTTATCACTCGCGGTGATAAGGGGTTAATCTATTTTACAAAAAAGGGTGAAGCAGGTGTTGTGCTTCCGCCAAAAGTGAGCGTAGAAGATGTGACTGGTGCTGGGGACTCACTTGTTGCTGGAATTATGTTTGCTCACTTAAAAGGGGTAAACACAGAAGATGCGTGTAAGATTGGGATTGCCTGTTCCATCCTGACGCTTCAGTCGCATGAAACAGTGAATCCCACATTGAATCATATTCGATTACAAGAAACATTTAAAAAATACTTTTAATAAGGAGCTATGACATCATGATCGAAAACTATTTAGAATACTCTGCCGAGGTACAAGAAGCAAAGAAAGCAAATAAACCAATTGTTGCATTAGAATCGACAATCATTTCACACGGAATGCCCTACCCGCAAAACGTTGAAACGGCTAAGGAAGTAGAAGATATTATCCGCAAAAATGGAGCGGTGCCAGCTACTATTGCGATCATTAATGGAAAAATTAAAATTGGTCTTTCAGACGAGGATCTTGAGTTTTTAGGTACAAGCAAAGATATCGAAAAAGCAAGCCGCAGAGACCTTCCTTATTTGATTGCCAATAAGAAAAACGGAGCGACAACGGTTGCCTCCACAATGATTTGTGCACAGCTTGCAGGAATTGAAGTTTTTGTTACGGGAGGAATCGGCGGTGTTCACCGAGAAGCAGATACGACAATGGATATTTCTGCGGATCTGCAGGAGCTTGCCCAAACAAATGTAGCAGTTGTATGCGCAGGTGCCAAGTCTATCCTCGATCTTGGACTAACATTAGAATATCTTGAAACACATGGTGTTCCTGTTGTTGGATTTGAAACAGATACGCTTCCTGCGTTCTTTACGCGCACTAGCCCATTCAGCGTTAATTACCGGGTAGACACTGTAGAAGAAGCAGCTGCAACGATTCGCACAAAATGGGAGCTAGGATTAAACGGCGGTCTTGTTATTGCCAATCCAATTCCAGAAGCAGATGCACTGGACGAAGCATTTATTACAAATGTTATTGAATCTGCATTGAAGGAAGGAAAGGAAAACAATATTGCAGGCAAAAAAGTGACTCCATTCCTTTTAGGCAAAGTAAAAGAACTGACAGAAGGAAAGAGCTTGACTGCAAATATTGCTTTAGTGAAGCATAATGCTGAAGTAGGTTCAAAAATTGCGGTGAGTTTGCAGAAATAGAGAATTGTCTCATTTATTATTATGGCTAGTCTGATCTTTCTATATAGAAGACTGGACTAGCTTTTCTCATTATTCCAGCAAAAAAAACAAATATTTGCATTGAAATGTTCTTTATAATGAACTAAAATGATACATATAAATTAATTAGTAGAAAAAATCTATGTACATGTATAAGGGCATAGCTTTTTTTATCTTCGTGTGTTCTTTATTAAGAATTATTTGTTCTTTCCAATGGCAGGTGATGTCACCTTACCTCTATCAATGGTGGCACTCGGCTATATTGTGGGTTGGAATAAACCTTAGACGCCAAGTCGTCAAGAATGTGGTGTGAGGATGGGTTAGATGCCCAATTTATTAAAATATTTAACTATGATGTTTTGAGAAAAACATTATAGTTAAATACTTTTAATACGAAGAAAGGGGGATATGGATGGGGTATCGAAATCGTTTGTCTTTCCTAACCTTTACTGACTCATTTATTGTACTTATTGGTATTTTTATCGGAAGCTTTTTATCGAATATGAATCTTGAAAGTACAAATCATTCAATATATATTTGTGCTTTTTTTTTATTATTTTCATATCATTTATTTAGCTATGGATATAAGCTTTATAAAAAGTCCTTGGAGTATGCGAGTATTGGAGAACTTATTGTTATTTTTAAAACGATTTCATTATCAGTTTTATTAGTAGGTGCTGTTCAATTCTTTATAGATGGGACTGTGTACTTTCGTTTACTTACTGTTACTTGGATGCTGCATCTATTGCTCATAGGTGGATCAAGGTTTTGCTGGAGAATTGTCAGAAACAGAAAGAGAAAAGAGATGAATAATCGAAAAAGAACGTTAATCGTAGGTGCCGGTTCTGCAGGAAATATGGTAGCCAGACAGCTATTGCATAATCATACTGCAGAATTATTGCCTGTATGTTTTATCGATGATGATAAGAAGAAGCACCATTTAGATATCCTTGGTGTTCCTGTTATTGGGGGAAGAGAGCAAATAGAGAATGCAGTTCAGAAATACAAAGTTGATCATATTGTTATAGCGATTCCATCCTTGAATACCAAAGAATTAAATAAAATATTTCAACTATGTGTGAAAACAAGACGAAAAACCCAAACCATTCCTATGCTTGAGGATTTAATGACTGGAAAAATTGCGATTAACCAATTTCGGGATGTTCAAGTAGAAGACCTGTTAGGAAGAGAACCTGTTGAATTGGATGTTGAAGGGGTTTCAGAATATATCACTAATAAAGTTATTTTAATTACAGGTGCAGGAGGTTCCATCGGTTCTGAGATTTGTCGGCAAGTGTCCCTTTTTCAGCCGAAAAAGCTGATTTTATTAGGACATGGTGAAAATAGTATTTATTTGATCAAGATGGAGTTAGAGGGTGCATATGGTAATAAGGGCATTGAGTTTTGTACGGAAATTGCAGATATTCAGGACAGTGATAAGATGATGCATGTTATGAATAAGCATCGTCCGAATGTTGTCTATCATGCAGCAGCACACAAACATGTTCCTTTAATGGAATGTAATCCAGAAGAAGCAGTCAAAAACAATGTAATTGGAACATTAAATGTTGCAAATGCAGCAAGCTGGAATCATGTTGGAATTTTCGTAATGATTTCTACTGATAAGGCTGTTAATCCCACAAGTGTAATGGGGGCAACAAAACGATTGGCTGAAATGATTATTCAACATATGAATAGCAGCAATACAAAATTTGTGGCTGTTCGTTTTGGCAATGTTTTAGGCAGCAGAGGGAGTGTCATTCCTCTTTTTAAAAAGCAGATTCAAAAAGGGGGACCAGTTACTGTTACCCATCCTGAAATGATTCGTTATTTTATGACGATACCTGAAGCATCAAGACTTGTTATTCAAGCAGGAGCATTAGCTAAAGGGGGAGAAATTTTCGTTTTAGATATGGGGGAACCAGTAAAAATAGTTGATCTTGCCAAAAATCTCATTCGATTATCAGGACATTCTGTTGAAGAAATAGGGATTGAGTATACTGGAATAAGACCAGGTGAAAAATTATTTGAAGAGCTGCTGAAGGCGGATGAAGTACATGAACAGCAGGTGTATCCCAACATATATGTTGGGAAATTTTTAAATCAAAGCACAGATCCGATTATGCAGTTAATTGAAGAGTATACACATATGGATAGTGACACTTTAAAGGGAAAACTGCTTTTCCTAAGTAATCATTATGCTGGTGAGAGAAAGTTAGTCGTTCATTAGCTAATTGGAATAAAGGAGTTGGTCTATGTGAAGGTTAGAAAAGCAATTATTCCAGCAGCCGGTTTAGGTACACGATTTCTCCCAGCTACAAAAGCACAGCCAAAGGAAATGCTCCCAATTGTTGATAAACCAACAATCCAATTTATTGTGGAAGAAGCAATTGAATCTGGAATTGAAGATATTATCATTGTAACAGGAAGGGGAAAACGGGCAATAGAAGACCATTTTGACAAGTCATATGAACTAGAAGAAATATTATTAAAGAAGAATAAACATGAATTATTAGATAATATAACCAGAATCTCAAATTTAGCAAATATCCATTATATCAGGCAAAAGGAGGCCAAGGGATTAGGAGATGCCATTTTTTGTGCAAATAGATTTATAGGTGAAGAACCTTTTGCAGTTCTATTAGGGGATGATATTGTTAGATCCTCTACACCATGTTTAAAGCAGCTGATGCAAGTTTTTGAAAGGTATAGTACTTCAGTTGTAGGGGTACAGGAAATAAATAGAGAAGATGTAAACAAATATGGAATCATAGAACCAAGGAATATACTTTCAGATAATAATAAAGTAATTTCTGTAAAAAAATTAATCGAAAAACCATCTATTGAAGAAGCGCCATCTAATTATGCAATTTTAGGAAGGTATATTTTGAAACCTGAAATTTTTGGAATATTAGAAAATATAACACCGGGGACAGGTGGAGAAATTCAATTAACAGACGCTATCAATCTTTTAAATGAAAAACAAGAGGTCATTGCTTTTGACTTTGAAGGCAAACGCTATGATCTTGGTGATAGGCTTGGCTTTGTTAAAGCTACTATCGACTTTGCCTTAGAAAGAGAGGATATGCAAAATGATATTTTATCCTATTTAGGTCAGGTTGTGGATGAGAGAAGGATTTCGCAATAGACAATTAAGGAGTAGAACTGAAAGGCGGACTATTTAATTTAATATGATCGCATTGTCATGGGGAGTTGTTTATCTTGGCAAATACCGCAGTAAAAAAGAGAATCCATCTTTCTCCTCCTCATATGAGCGGGAAAGAGGTTAAATATATTAATGATGCATTTTCCTCCAATTGGATTGCCCCATTAGGTCCAAATGTTGATGAGTTTGAAAGGGAAATAGCAAACTATGTAGGAGTCAAAGGTGCTGTTGCGGTGAGTTCTGGAACCGCAGCCATTCATTTGGCTCTTTCTCTATTGAATGTTCAAAAAGGGGATACCGTATTCTGCTCTAGTCTCACCTTTGTGGCAACGGCTAATCCAATTCTTTACCAGCAGGCAGAACCTGTATTTATTGATTCGGAACCGGAGAGCTGGAATATGTCTGCAACTGCATTGAACAGAGCTTTTAAAGATGCTGAAAGACTAAATAAGCTTCCGAAGGCAGTGGTTATTGTTAACATTTATGGGCAGTCTGCAAAAATGGATGAGCTTCTTGCCATCTGCAATCAATATCAAGTTCCTATTATTGAGGATGCAGCAGAATCGTTAGGTGCTTCCTATAAAGGAAAGGCAAGCGGCACTTTTGGAAAATTTGGCGTTTACTCCTTTAATGGCAATAAAATTATTACAACCTCTGGCGGCGGAATACTTGTCTCAAATCAGACTGACGCATTAAAAAGAGCACGGTTTTTAGCTGCACAATCTAAAGAGCCAAAACCCTATTATCACCATAGTGAACTAGGATATAACTATCGTCTAAGCAATATTCTCGCCGGAATTGGAAGAGGTCAATTAGAAGTATTGGACGAGAGAATCAGCGAAAGAAGGCGTATTTTCCAAGTTTATCAGCAAGAATTAGGAAGATTGATAGGGGTAAATTTTATGCCGGAACTTGAAAATACTTTTTCTAATCGCTGGCTAACAGCATTGACAGTTGATGAGAATTTAACGGGGATGTCAATTAAAGAAGTACTTGCAGTCTTAGAAAATGAAAATATTGAAGCTAGACGAGTATGGAAGCCATTGCACTTGCAGCCGCTTTTTAAAGGCTGCAGATATTACTCTCATAACAAAGAGGAGCATGTTGCAGAACAGCTTTTTCAAACAGGAATTTGTTTGCCATCAGGATCGAATATGTCTAATGATGACCAAATGAGAGTCATTGAATGCTTGAGAAGCAGCCTAAATTAATATTGTTAGGAGAAATTAAGGACAGTGAAGTGAACGATAAACGACAAAGCTAAGTAAAGAGGTAAATAAATGATTGGAAATAATATAGCGAGAATCAGGAAAAAGAGAGGCTATACCCTTTCGGAGTTTGCAGAACTAGCTGATATATCAAAGTCCTATTTAAGCAATATCGAACGGAATATAAATAAAAATCCATCCCTTGATGTCATGCAAAAAATTGCATCTGTTTTAAATGTTGACCTAATCACGCTGTTAAAAACTGGCAGAGATAGTAACACTCATCAATATATTGAACAAGAGTGGATTGAAATCTTCAATGAATTAAAGGATTTAGGAATTGAAAAGGACCAAATTCAGGAATACAAGATGCTGATAGAATTTATTAAGTGGCAGAAGGAAAACGCTAGTCCGATTGAAGGCAAATAAATTGCTGGTTTTCTTGTGAATGATGTATGACAGGAAGAATATATATGGAGGTTCACATGGAAGAAACCATTACATTAAAGGAATTTTTTGGAATCCTGAAAAAGCGCTGGCTGTTAATTGTGCTCATTCCATTGTTCACAGGATTAACTGCTTTCATTATTTCTTATTATGTGATTACACCTATTTACCAGGCTTCAACACAAATTTTAGTCAATCCAAAAAATTCAGAAGTAGATATAACCCAATTAAGAAGCAATGTCGATTTAATAAATACGTATAGTGTCATCATCAAAAGCCCGGCGGTACTTGATAAGGTGATTAATGATCTTGATCTAATAGAAAGCACCGAACAGCTTACAAATAAAGTAGCGATCAGCATGCAAGAAAATTCACAGGTTTTTTCGGTAACTGTTGAAGATAAGAATGCTGAAAAAGCAGCCGAAATTGCAAATTCAATTTCTGCAACGTTTCAGAGGGAAATTATCAGCATTATGAATGTTGATAATGTTAACATACTAGCAAAAGCTGAATTGGAGAATTCACCCAAACCAGTAAGCCCTAATCCATTATGGAATATTACAATAGCGATCGTAATTGGTGTAATGGCTGCAATCGGAATAGCATGTCTTTTGGAATACTTAGACAACACGATGAAGGATGGGGAGGATGTTGAAAAATATCTTGGACTTCCTGTGTTAGGCTCCATTCAAAAAATCGCGCCAAAAAGAGGAAAGACTGAAGCAAAAATACAAATGAACGGAGGTAAAACCCTTGAGTCGTAGCTTAAAAAATAAAAAGAAAAACTCAGTCCCATTGATCGCTTACAATGAGCCAAAAGGTGCGATATCTGAACAATATCGGCTAGTTAGAACGAATATAGAATTTTCCTCCGTAGATGAGGAAATAAAATTAATAATGGTTACCTCACCAGAGCCTTCTGATGGGAAATCGACTACAGCTGCAAATCTGGCAATTGTCCTCGCACAACAAGGAAAACAAGTATTACTTGTAGATGCAGATTTAAGGAAACCCTCTATTCATTATACCTTTAATATTAGCAATATCGTAGGATTAACAAGTGTCCTAGCAAGGAAAGAAAGCTTAGATAAGGCTATATCAAATTCGTATATTCCAAATTTAGATGTATTAACAAGCGGTGCGATACCTCCAAATCCATCAGAGCTTTTAAATTCTAAAGCAATGGATGTCTTGCTGCATGAACTGCGAAAAAAGTTTGATTACGTTGTTTTTGATACCCCGCCTGTTCTAGCTGTAACAGATCCACAGGTTTTGGCCAATAAGTGTGATGGTGTTGTCTTTGTCATATATAGTGGGAAAACAACGAAGGATAAAGCTTTTAAAGCAAAGGAATTGTTAGACAAGTTAAAAACGCAGCTTCTTGGGGTAGTTGTTAATGGAGTGGAACTCAAAAAGGCTGAATTTTATGGCCAATATGGTTGATTGCAAACATATTGAAGGGAGTTTGGGTATGATTGGTTGATATACACTGTCACATTTTATCAGGGGTTGATGATGGTCCTGATAATTACATGATCTTTAAAGAGATGGCAAATAGGGCAGTAAGTGAAGGAATTACCCGTCTTTTTGCGACCCCGCATCATTTAAATGGAAAATATGAAAATAAAAAAATAGATGTATTAAAGTATGTTGATCTTTTTAATGGGTACTTAAAAAAAGAAAATATCCCCCTTGTTATCCTTCCGGGGCAAGAGCTGAGGATTCATAGGGAAATCTTCCACACTATAGAAAAAGATGAAGTACTCACTCTAGGCAATCAAAATAAATATTTATTATTGGAACTGCCTTCAGGGGAAGTTCCCGATTATACACTTGAAGTAGTCTACGAATTATTACTAAAAGGAATTACTCCAATTATTGTCCACCCAGAAAGAAATAGAGGATTACTTTCGGATAACAATCTTCTATATGAGTTAGTTCAGGAGGGAGCATTGACTCAACTGACTGCTGGCAGTATGATCGGTCAATTTGGCAAAAAGGTCAAGTCCTTTTCAGAAAAAATTATTGAACATCACTTATCCCATTTCATTGCTTCTGATGCTCATAATGTTCATACAAGAGGCTTCTGTCTCCAATCTGCCTATGAGCGAATTGCCAATCTATATGGGATCCATCAGACGTATTATTTTAAAGAGAATGCAGAATTGCTTATCAACGGACAGCATATTATTACCCAGAAGCCGCTTCCAATTAGAAAAAAAATATTTGGGCTTTTTTATTCGTGATATAAAGTTAGCAGTTTTATTTTAAAGGAGAATAAGGAGTGAACCGTAGAAAAGTAATAGTTAGTAGCATGGCAGTGTTCATCCTGTTTATTGTATTCATTATTCAAAAGGAAGAGACGAATATGGCTGACAATACAGATACAGACGAGTGGGTTCCTGATGATTCGTATCTTAGAGAAAATGGAATAAATGTTGTTGAATATGGTGTAAAAGGCGATGGAATAGCGGATGATACGGTAAATTTTCAACGGGCGATAGATCATGCTGCAGAAAATAATAAAATTTTGATTGTGCCTGCTAAAACCTATTTAGTAAGTCCCTTAAAATACAGAGATTCCACTTCTTCAGATTGGTGGTGCCTCTCGATCCCAAGTGATGCAAAAATCTATTTTGAGCCGGGGGCTCTATTAAAGCTTGTTGATCATGCACCCCAAAAAACACGTGTATTAGTAATAAGTGAGGTCTCAAATGTAAATATATATGGACGTGTTGAAGTAGATGGGAGTGCACATACTGTTGTAAATGGGAATGAACATATGCATGGAATATTTATTTATGATGCAAAACGGATTTTTATCGAATCTGCATACGCATATAATACTTATGGGGATAATCTCTTTGTTGGCGGAACAGAGGAGAACTATTCAGAATTTGTAACAATCAACTATTTTAAAGGGGTAAAAGCGGGAAGAAAGAATGTAGTAATCCATTATGTAGATCAATTGCATATAGGAACAGCTATTTTGGATAACTCTGCAGGTGGTGTAGACGGGAACTGGACTGGAGAAAATTCCTTAGACTTGGAACCAGATGGTTATAAGGGAAAAAAGAAGTTCTATCAGCGAATCGATTACTTATCAACCTATGGAAAGGGCAATGATTTTACAGTCGGCACAAAAAGAGAGTTAGCAGATAAGTGGATTCTAGAAATAGATCAATTTAATGTATCAATAATGGAAGGCACTTCTGGCGGATTGCAATCTTATGCATCGACATTAAAAATTGGGAAATTATTTATGAAATCTTCAGCTAATAATGGGGATAATGATTTAGACCTAAGCTATTCAGCCAATTGGACAATTGATGAGGCATACTTTTTAAATGGGAAAGGGTATGTGATATCGGCAAAAGAGCAGCGAAAAGAAAAACCAAATTTAAAAATTAGAAAGCTTTTTATCTCGAAGCCAGATGGAAAAGGTCTTGAATTATGGGGAGCCGATGCATCAATTGAATATCTGGAGGCAAATACGATTCAAGGCGAGGTTTTAAACGTGTTTGCAACGAATAAGCAGCACGTTTCGATAGAAAATATGGTTACAAGAAATTCGGGGAGAAAAGAACTTATTGCCATTTCTGACTATGGTTTTCAGCCGACTGTAAATATAGAAAATTTACTCGTGTCAGATGATCGATTAAAAAAAGTGGAACATATTTTATATTTAAAAACACAAAAAGCAGCGGATGGAGTTTATATTGCGAATATCCAAAATTATAATCGTTTAAACATGCTTTCATTCGGTCCTGCTGTGAAGCGTAAAGAGGCAGACATACAAAAAGGAGATGGCTCATAAAACCATCTCTTTTTATTTTTGAAAAATACAGACGGAAAAGAATAAAAGGCGGTGAGGGGAAATAAGTGACGAATTTAACTATTGAGAATAAAAATAGACACTATTTTTTTACCTTATCCCTTTTTCTTATGTCGATCTTATTGCATCAATCCAATGTAATATTAGGTATTAATATTTCCTTTTCAGACCTATTTTGTTTTGTTTTATTTATTTATATGATGCTGCAAAGACACTTGTCCATTCCAATTATTCCGTTCCTCTTTTTTATACTCGTTTCTATTTTTGTTCTTAGTGCTGCTGTTTTTTTTGTGCCGTTTAAATTTATGTATTACCCTGAACCATCTGGAATGATAAATGATTATATTAAACTAGCGGCCATTCTCCTATATTTTATTGTTGGCTATAATTTGATGAAATTAAGCAAAATGGCTAGAGTGATTAAATGGTATTCCGTTTTTGGCTTGGTTATTGGAGGACTCGGAATATTTTTAACAGTATTTAATATAAATGTGTTTTCGTCCGCTTTGTTTTATGCAGATATAAGGTATAGAGGGCTAATGAATGACCCTAATTACTATTCAGTTTTACAAATTACTGCACTTGTCTACTTCAGCAGGGTAAAAAAGATGAAAGTAAGCTATAGGTATTTAGCTTTAGGGGTTACGTTAGCAGCTGTATTAGCTGCAGGATCTAAAACAGGAATGATTACTCTCCTTTGTTATTTAATCTTTAGATTAATAGAATACACGTTTCATTCAAAGAAAAAAATAAGAGTGATCATCTCTCAGCTATTTTTATTAGCAGGAATGTTATTAATTGTTCTAATTTCTTATCATACACTTCAAAATGCAGTAAAAGACATCGCTTCTGGTATCCCTTCATTAGAAAGAGTTCTATATTTATTCACCGATTTTCATTCAGCCATTACTTCAAACGGATCTGAAAGAGATGCGGCTTGGAATGGCGCATTTCAAATTATTCAGCATTCACCAATTATTGGAGTTGGAATAGGCACCTATACAAACGTTGTATGGGAGGTGTTCCAAGTAACTGATATTGCCCATAACACATTTTTACAATTAACAGCTGAATGGGGAATACCATTAGCCTTTATCTTTTTTTTCTATGTCATATATTTATTCGTTAAATCTGCAAATGCTCAGATGATTAACAAGGAATCGAACGATATGATCAGGGATATTCTTCTTGTCCTATTAGTTGGATCAATGGCTATTTCGCTGAATAATGCAAGAATACTTTGGCTGCTTTTGGGAGCATTAGCTTCTTCTGTTTCTATCGGCAGTAAAAGTAATCTGAAAGAAGTGGTATTGAGGAGAGGTTTGAATAGATGAAGATATTATTCGTAACGACAATAGCCAATACGGTTAATTTATTTTTAATTCCACATCTGAAATTCCTTATTGAACAAGGGAACGAGGTAGGAGTAGCTTTTAACTCTGATGATATAAGTCCAGAATTGATGAATCTTACATGTAAAATACATCCAATTGAGTTTAATCGAAATCCCTTAAAAAAAGAAAACCTCTCTGCCTATAAAAAAATCAAACAGATTGTTACAAAGGAAGGATATGAATTAATCCATGTGCATACGCCTGTAGCATCATTCATTACTAGATTAGCATGCAGAAAGCTGAAAAATATCCGTATATTTTATACGGTCCATGGTTTTCACTTTTTTAAAGGAGCCCCAATAAAAAATTGGGCTATTTACTATACATTAGAAAGATTGTCTGCTAAATGGACAGATGGATTAATTACGATGAACCAAGAAGATTTTCGGATCGCGAAAGGGCTGAAATTTAGAAAGCCAGATTGTATATTTCAGGTGCATGGTGTAGGACTAGATCTAACAAAATTCACCTCTCCAACAATAGAGGAAAAATATATATTGAGAAATGAGTATAACTATCGTTTAGAAGATTTTATATTAATCTATGTTGGAGAATTAAGCTTTCGGAAGCATCAAGATTTATTAATAAAGGCTGTAAGCATATTAAAAGACAAAATACCAAATCTAAAGCTTTTGCTTATTGGATCTGGTCCTTTGGAAAATAGCTATAAAGAGATGGTTAACAGATTAGGAATAAAAGCAAATATAGAATTTTTAGGCTATCGTGAAGATATTTCTGAATTAATGAAGATTGCTGATGCAGCTGTCTCCACCTCTAGACAAGAGGGGCTTCCTGTAAATGTAATGGAGGCGATGGCTACAGGACTGCCTTTAGTTGCTACAAATGTAAGAGGAAATCGAGATTTGGTAGTTAATGAAGTAAATGGGCTTTTATGCAGTGTAGAGGATGCTGAAGGCTGTGCTGGGGCAATTGAGAGGCTATATAAGTCAGAGCAATTAAGGCGAGAGTTTTCTCTGAGAAATAAAGAAATGATTCAATCTTATTCAATTCATCATGTGTTAAAGGAAATGAAAGAGATTTATGAAAAGCAATTCATATGCTAGGCATTAAAGGGATAATTCATGCAAAATTCACTCTGAAACCGGAGGGGAAAATGTTTAAAAAGGTTTTTAACTTTATTAAAAGAAAAAAACATATGGTTCATATATTTAAAGAAAATGCTCAATTTTTTCAGTCAGGTGTATATGTATTTGATGATTCATTAAGATTCATCTACTTAAAAGATGGAACTAATAAAGAAATCATGTTTGAGCTATTTCATGACAAAAACTATTTTTCTAAAACGATATACAAATGGATTGTTCACTTAATAAAAAGAGTATATTTTAACAGGCATATGGTTATTAAAAACGAGAGACAAAATAATAATTGTTTTTTAGGGACTGTATTTTTCATTGGAATTAATCAGTGCAATACAGCCAAAGCATTTGATTTTTCGAATAAGCAAGTACTAACATTTTCCTTTTCTGAAAAGAAATACGTGCAATTGATTGAAAATCATCATTACTTTAGCCAATTTTTTAAAACCCCTAAAATACTGTCACGTGATTCAGAAAGATTACTCTTCATTGAAGAATTAGTTGAATATAAGACAAATAATAAATGGTCGGAAGAAGATTCGTTATTTGTCATCGATGATATGTTTAAATGTTATATTAACTATTTTAAAAAGTGCAAAGATAATGGAAGCTATTATTTAAAAAAGCCAAGCTCAATACTAAAAATACTAGATAAAGAAGATGAAGTTATAGCTTTTATTCATCATACGACCGAAAGAAAGGTGCTAAATGAGAGTTTCCCATTTCTAAAAATGCATGGAGATCTTTGGGCACCTAATATTCTGCTTAGAAAGTCAAATAAATATGATATCAATTATATAGACTTTGAATATTCGAACGATCTTTTATTAGTTTATGACGTTTTTTGGTTCATTCAAAGCCAAGTGATAAATAACAATCATTTTTATCTGGAGAAATATATTTCAGGAGCTTTCGATCATTACTTTAGGGAAATGTTTAAGATATTTGATCTAACGTTTGAAGAAAAGTATCGGTATGATTATTTAAATATTTTTTTTATGAATGTGTACGAAAATAGATGGAGGCAATTAAGCAATAAAGCTAAACATATGAAACTAAGAAATTATAAAAACATGCTGAAAAAGTACAAAAGTGCATAAAAAGCGGTTGTTAAA
This sequence comes from Cytobacillus massiliigabonensis, assembly GCF_900199725.1. Classification (GTDB taxonomy): domain Bacteria; phylum Bacillota; class Bacilli; order Bacillales; family Cytobacillaceae; genus Cytobacillus; species Cytobacillus massiliigabonensis. The sequence goes on from NZ_LT904903.1 coordinate 870,366, forward strand.
TCTAATAGGATTGGATATGCATTCAAGTGAAAAAGACTGTCATAATCGTTATGATTTTAACATTTTTATCAAAAGTGATCGGTTTTTTTAGGGATATCATTCTAGCCTATTTTTATGGAGCTTCTTCTACTAGTGATGCCTATCTCATATCATTAGTCATACCTAGTGTCGTCTTCGGATTTATAGGAGTAGGAATTGTTTCAGCTTATATACCGATGTATAACAGCATCGAACAAAAGTATGGTAGTAAAGAAGGGGATATATTTACTAATAACTTAGTAAATGTAATACTCGTTTTCTCAGCGCTCCTATTTATTATTTGTGCTATATTTGCTGAACCTTTAGTTAAAGTTTTTGCTTCCGGGTTTGAAGGAAAGACGTTACGTCTAGCTATTTCATTTACTAGAATAACACTGGCAAGTATGTTTTTTGGCGGTATTGTCTTTATTTTTAGCGGATATCTTCAAATAAAAGGCAATCACTTAGCTCCAAGCCTAATGGGATTGCCTTTAAACTTGGCATTAATCATGGGAATCATATTAGGTTCCATTATTCATATCAATTTCCTTCCATATGGAAAAGTAGCAGCTGTATTGTTACAGCTTCTTTTTTTATTACTATTTGTTTATAAAAAAGGATTTAAATATAAGCCTGTTTTGGACCTAAAGGATAAACATGTAAAAAAGATGTGCATCTTAGCATTACCCGTAATTTTAAGTTCTTCAGTTGAGCAAATCAATAAACTGATAGATAGAACGATAGCTTCCAATTTAGCAATTGGAGGAATCTCAGCATTAAATTACGCAAATCAGCTCATTTTATTTGTTCAGGGAATATTCGTTACATCCATCATGCTAGTATGCTATCCGATTATTTCAAAAATGGCTGCAAAGGGGAATATGATCGGATTAAAGAATTCCTTGGGGCAGCTGATTGTCGTTATTAATGTAATTCTTATACCTGCGACGGTTGGAACAATTATCCTTGCTGAACCTATTATTAGATTGTTATTTGGCAGAGGCGCTTTTACTAATGACGCAATAGAAATGACCTCGATTGCTTTACTATTTTACTCCTTAGGCTTAGTTGGCTTTGGTATTAGAGAAGTCTTAAATAAAGCATTTTATTCATTGCAAGATACAAGAACGCCAATGATTAATGCGATGTTGTCTATGCTTCTTAACATTGTCCTAAATATTATCTTATCAAGGTATTTAGGTGTTGGCGGATTAGCCCTTGCTACAAGTATTTCAGGAATTGTTTGTACGATCCTTTTATTCATTAGTCTTAGAAAGAAAATAGGATTTTTCAAAGTGAAAATAATGATGATTTCATTTTTGAAAGTTTTAATCAACTCCATAATTATGGGGATTATGGTGAAATTTTCATATATGCTGTTGTCAGATACACTTCATTTAAGTGTATCCCTTCTTATCTCTATCATAATCGGTATAGCCGTTTATTCCTTATTAATATACTTTATTAAAATTAAGGAAGTAGATGAATTTATTCTAGAATTAAAGAGGAAAAGGAAGAGAGTATCCTAACATCCTTAATTTTTATTGGATATAAGGAGGTATTATGATTACTTATCATACCAAAAAAGGGTTTGTCCGAATTACTGAAAAAATAGGAAAAGATCCTTCTGTGAATCAATCAGAGAAGGTAACATCTGATCTTCTTTATAAATTTGAACTGCAGCTTTCGCCGGAAGAAGTAATAAAGTTAGTTAGTTCTAAGAATTCACTTTCTTTATTAGAACCTACTTATCTTATTGATTTGAGTATGGATGAGGATGAAATATTAAAAAGAATACACAAAAATACAAGATATAAGATTAATAGAGCGGCAACTCGTGATGAACTGCATTATGTAGAATTAACTTCACCGTCAGATAATCAAATAAATGATTTTAAAGAATTTTATAATCCCTTTGCAAGGGAGAAAAATATTAGAGAATGTGACATGACTAAATTAAAAGCATTAAGGGATCAGGAGGCATTAGTGATTTCCTATATAGAAGATAGCGGGTATAGAATACTTTGTTACCATGTCTATTTTGTTGCTGGCACCCAAGGATATTTGCTCTATTCTGCCTCACGAAGATTTGAAAAAGATGGAGTGGACAATCGAAATTTAATTGGCAGAGCAAACCGATATTTACATTGGAGAGATATTCTCAGTTTTAAGCAAAAAGGGTGCAAATGGTATAACTTTGGCGGGAAAATATTAAATCCAAGTGATAAAAGCGGTCAAAATATAAATGAATTTAAATTATCTTTTGGCAGTATTCATGCCCATGATTTAAGAATCTATTATTCAAAAAGTTTGAAGGGGAAAATATTTCTATTCCTTTTACGCTTAAAATTAATTTTAAAGGAAAATCCTGAATATACTTATACATTAGAGATCATAAAAAGAAATGGGAGAGGATTTGATGAAGAGAATATTTGATTTAGTGGCTTCTTCTTTTTGCTTCCTTTTATTTTGTCCTCTTATTATCTTAACGGCAATCTTAGTAAGAATGAAGCTTGGATCACCGATAGTTTATAAACAAGAACGTCCTGGTTTAAATGGGCAGTCATTTGTACTATACAAATTTCGAACAATGACTGATGAATACGATATCAATGGAGATGAATTACCAGATCATTTGAGAGTCACCTCTTTTGGAAACTTCCTGCGAAGATATAGCTTAGATGAATTCCCGCAATTATTTAATGTCTTAAAAGGTGATATTAGCTTGGTTGGTCCAAGACCACTGAAGATGGAGTATTTACCTTTATATTCTAAATTCCAAGCGAGACGTCATGAAGTGAAGCCAGGAATTACTGGCTGGGCTCAAGTGAATGGAAGGAATGGGATTCCATGGGAGAACCGCTTTGAATTAGATGTTTGGTATGTTGATAATCGATCTTTTATTTTAGATATAAAAATTATTTTGATGACTATAAGGAAACTTCTTAAACCAGAGGGAATTAATCAAGAAGGTCATGTTACGATGCCAGAGTTTAAAGGAAATCGGAGCCAACGCAGTATTTTGTAATGGAATCGAGGTGAAGAGCTTGTTTTTTAACTACAATCGAATATATGACTTAGAGATGGAATACGGTTCATCCTTCTATCTGCTTCATGTAAATAAATTAAGAGACAACTATAAAAAAATTGAAAACGCGTTTAAAAGCAGATATGAAAATTTCCTCATTGGCTATTCATATAAAACAAATTATTTGCCGTATTTATGTAAGGAAATAGATAAACTAGGAGGATATGCGGAAGTTGTATCAAGGTTAGAATATGACCTGGCATTAAAAATTGGCGTGAAGGCTAATAAAATTATATTTAATGGACCAGTAAAAACCTTTGATGATATTGAAACTGCTTTAAAGAGCGGGAGTATCCTAAACATTGACTCCATGTATGAGGTGGATTATGTAGAGAGGATCTGTTTAGAGCATCAAGGGATACAATTTAAAATTGGGATAAGAGTAAATTTTAATCTTACAAAAGATGGGGAAAATCTGCTCCAGGAAGGCTATGAGGCAAGCAGATTTGGAATTTGTGAGGAGAACGGGGACTTATCCTATGCAATAAAGAGACTAAAGAACATTAAGAATCTCAGCATTATCGGATTACACAGCCACTTCTCAACGAAAAATAGGGAAATTTCCTCATATAAAAAAACAACTAAATTTTTATGTAATATTGCAAAGGAACAATTGATCGATACGGTTGAATATATCGATATTGGCGGTGGAATCTACGGCGAAATACCAGAATCCTTTCAGATTGATGCGCCAACATTCGATGATTATGCCGAAGCTATATGCGGGATTATGAATGAGGAATTTGCCCTTTTTAAGAAAAAACCATTTCTAGTATTAGAACCAGGCATGTCGATGGTAGCTAATACTATTTTTTTTATTGCCAAAGTGGTTGAAGTAAAGCAAATAAGAGAATTAAATTTTGTTTTTGTAGATGGAAGTGTCCATAATATTAAACCAACTATGCATAAAAGAAATCTTCCTATCCAGCATGTGAAAGGAAATCATTTATCAGCAGATAAAGGCTTGTATCATATTGTCGGGTATACATGCATGGAAAAGGATTACTTGGCACACGATATTGCTGGTGATCTGCCGAAAAAAAATGATTATTTTATTTTCGAAAATGTAGGTGCTTATACGATCGTTTTTAATCCGCCATTTATAAAAGAAAGACCAAGTATTGTCGCATTGGATGGGAATCAAACATTTGCCGTTAGAAAAAAAGAAACAATCAAGGAATTTTTTAATGAGGACATATATAGTTTTTAACTTAAGGGAAAAGCGGTGGCTCAAATGAAAGTGTTATTATGCAGTGCAGGCAGAAGAGTAAAGCTTGTCAGTTATTTTAAAGAGGAATTGAATAAGATTGGTGGAATGGTTATCGCTGTCGATTGCGATAATAAAGCGCCGGCTTTGTATTCTGCAGATGCATATGAAATTGTTCCACATATCGAGCATTGTGAATATTTGCAAACGATAAAAGGCATATGCAAAAAATACCAAATTGATGCGGTCCTTTCTCTCATTGATCCTGAACTATCCCTTTTAGCAAGCAATATACACGAATTTGAAAAAGAAAATATTAAAATCATTATCTCAAACAAGGAAGTTGTAAATACTTGCTATGATAAATATTTAACTTTTACCTTTTTACAAGAAAACGAGCTTCCATGCATCTCTACCTATATTAATAGTGAAGACGTGGAAGGAGATCTGCTTAATGGTAGAATTCGTTTCCCATTAATTGTAAAGCCGAGAAAAGGAAGTGCGAGTATCGGGATTCATAAGGTTAACTCCCTAAACGAGCTGAATGGATTATTTGAGAGGTATAAGGATTTAATCGTACAGCCATTTATTGATGGAGATGAATACGGTGTTGATTGTTATATTGATTTACTAACTAAACAAGCGACGAATATCTTTATAAAAAGAAAAATTAAAATGAGAGCTGGGGAAACGGACAAATCGATAGCTGTAAAGGACAAGGAATTAATGAACCTTGTTGAAAAACTAATAAACACGTTAAAACCGATTGGACCTGTAGATATTGATTGCTTTAAAACGAAAGCGGGTTACATTATATCTGAAATTAACCCTCGATTTGGCGGCGGGTATCCGCATGCTCATGAATTGGGGCAGAATTTTCCTGGAAATATCATTAACAATTTGAAGGGCCTATCAAATACACCTCAAATTGGAAATTATGAAGAAGGGTCCATCTTGATCAAGTTTGATAGTCACCAAATTATTCATGAAGTGGGGTGAGACTGTTGTATGAGGTAATCCCCCATACAAATAAATGTAAATGGGATCAATCATTAGAACACTTTCGAGAAAAGGATATTTTTTATTTTCATTCCTATTGCGGTCTTTATCCTTCACTTGGGGACGGAGATCCTTATTTATTTATCTATACAGATAAAAACGGGAGTAAGGTTTGCTATGCATTTTTTAAAAGACCAATTCAAGTATTGCCATTTGCTGAAGGTAAGCTGGATGAAGAGTTATTTGATATTATTACACCGCCATATGGGTATGGCGGTCCCTTTTACGAAAATAATGATGTGCAGCTATTACATGATTTCAGAAAAGCGTTTGAGGATTTTTGTCAGAAGGAAAACATTATAAGTGAATTTATCCGATTCCATCCATTGTATAAAAATCATCATTATTTAGATGATACAATGGATGTTTTTTTTGACCGGGAAACCGTGTTTATTAATCTGCGGCAAGGTGAAGAGGAAATCCTTGGACAATACCACAAAAATCACAAGCGGAATTTTAAAAAAGCGATGAAAAATAAATTAACCTTTCATGTTCATAAAAAAGATGATGCGCTGCAGAAAATCGATGCCTTTTATTCTTTATATAGAGAAACAATGGATAAATTGAATGCTTCTCCATACGCTTATTTTTCAATCGAATATGTAGAAAATCTAATTACTAATCTAGACGAACATTCATTTATTGCATCAGTCTATTTTGAAGGGGAAATGGTTTCAGCTGCTTTATGCCTGTGTGAAGGAGGGAATGTGCATTACCACCTTGGCTGCTCAAAGCAGGAGATGCTTCCCTTGGGTGGAAATGTTTTTTTATTTCATTCAATTGCCCTTTGGACAAAGCAAAATGGTTTTCATACTCTCCATTTAGGCGGGGGACATGTGGGGAGAGATTCCTTATTCCAATTTAAGCATCGATTTAATCCAAAAGAAACGCTTGAATTTTATGTTGGGAGGAAAATTCACCATAAAGAAAAATATGATTGGCTCGTTACTAGCTGGGAGAAGTATTATGCCCGAAAGGCAAATGGGATGTTCTTTCCGGCTTACCGAATGAATTCTCATATTGTTATCCCGGTTGAAAGTGAGTAGCAATTGTTTAGGAAGTGTGAATAGAGAGGGCGGAAGCATGTTAACTTTTCAATATAAAAAAGGACCTTTTAAGATTATTGAATCGATTGGAAAAGATGATGGATTTGACCAATCCGTTCCCAAGGCAGATGTCCTTATAAAATTCGATCTTGTACTATCAGCACCAGAAGCACCAATTGTGAGCCATAAAGACTCCTTTGAATTAAACATCCCTAATTTCCTTATAGACTTAACTAAGGGTGAAGATGAGATTTACAGAAAAATTCATAAAAGCACACGAGCAGATATAAGAAAGGCAGCAGAAGTGAATAATTTTATGTATATCGAAAAGGAGCATCCTACTGATGAACAAATAAGGGAGTTCTCTTTAATGTTTAATTCATTTGCGGAAGAAAAAAAACTTCCTCTATGTAATATTAAAAAATTGCATGCTATTAGGAACAATCATTCCCTGATGCTGACATCTGTTAGAGACGAACAAAATAACATTTTATGTGCAAGCATGCTGATGATGGATAGAGAATGTAAACAGTTGTACGGATTGTATGGTGTATCTGCCCGCTTATCCAAAACGACACAAAAAGAGCGAGTCTTAATAGGGAGAGCGAATAAATATCTGCAATGGAAAGAGATACAATCAGCTAAAAAAAGAGGGTTGGATTGGTATAACTTTGGAGGCGAAGTAAATCAAAAGGAAGATCAAGGTGTCAATGATTTTAAAAGAAGGTTTGGAACGATTAGTGGATATGATCGCAGAATATATATCCCAAAAAGCATACGGGGGAATATCTGCTGTTATTTACTGTATTTAAAATGGAAAAGTAAAATGGATAAAGGTGAGAAATATGACACTGAAAGATCTTTTGAAAAAGAATAAAATTACTTTTTTTATTGGGATACAAGTATTAAAAATACATTATTTAATCATTTATTACATTGTCTTTAATATAAAAAAAATTGGCAGAGTAACAAAAATTTATAAAAATAGCCCGTATGAAAAGCTGAAAAAGATTAAAAACAAGCATTCAGGTGAGAGATGTTTTATTGTAGCTACGGGTCCAAGTTTAACGATAGAGGATTTAGAAAAGCTGAAAAATGAAGTTACTTTTAGTATGAATTCAATATGTCTAGCCTTTGATGAAACGGATTGGAGACCAACATATTATGGGATTCAGGATATAAAAGTATTTAATAGTCTGAAAGATGATATCGAAAAACTAGTAGTTGAAGGGAAATTTATCAGTGACAATTTAGCAAAAAAAATGAATGTTTTAGATGATCACTACGTATTTCCCTTGAATTTGCTCAATCACGTAATGAAGCACCGAAAGTATCATTCTAAATTTAGTGAAGATGCTTTTGCGGTTGTCTACAGCGGCTATTCAATTACCTATTCTCTCATTCAAATTGCTGTATATATGGGATTTGAAGAGATCTATTTACTTGGTGCTGATTGTAATTATTCAAGTGATATGAACCACCATTTTAAAGAATATGGTTATGTGGATCCATCCTTTTCTTTAGCACATGACCAAATGGTTGCCGCATACAAGGTAGCAAAACAATATACAGACAGGAACAATGTGAAAATTTTTAATGCGACAAGAGGCGGAATGCTTGAAGTATTTGAAAGAGTAAATTTAGATGCTGTCATTACGGGAGATACTGAAAATTATATTTACGAAAGTGTGTGAAAAAAATGCGAGATAAAGTAGTAGCATTTGTTCCTATTAAATTAAATAGCCAAAGATTACCGCACAAAAATATTCTCCCCTTTGGAGATCATTCACTAAGCTGGTATATATTCAAGAATTTATTAAATGTGGCAGGGATCGATGAAATATATGTCTTTTGCAGTGATGAAATAATTATGAATTATATACCCGAGGGGGTGAAATTTTTACAAAGAGATAGCTATCTTGATGGCGATATGGTCCAAGGACATGAGATCTATCAATCATTCGTAAATCTTGTCGATGGTGATATCTACTTGCTTGCACACACAACATCGCCTTTTTTAACTTCCAAATCCATCGAAAATGCACTATTAAATATGTTAAGTGGGAAATATGATTCTGCCTTAAGTGTTCAGCAAAAACAGACCTTTATATGGTATGACGGAAAGCCGCTTAATTATGATAGCAGCAATATACCGCGCACGCAGGATATTATGCCAATTTATATGGAGACAAGCGGATTTTATATGTTTAAAAAGGAACATCTTCTAACATATGGGAGAAGAATAGGATTCAATCCATATTTTCAAAAACTGAATGATATAGAGGCAATTGACATTGATACGCGAGAGGATTATGAATTTGCGTTAAAGATACTCGAAACGAACAAACAAATACCAATATGTTGAAACTGTAACTGGAGTTGAAAGTGATGGGTAAAGAAATTCGATTAGGGGATCACATTGTTTTCGGCGGGAATCACCCATTGGTGTTAATAGCTGGTCCCTGCATGGCTGAAAGTGAAAGGCTTGTAATGGAAACAGCTGTATTTATTAAAAAAGTGACAGAAAGATTGAAGATTCCTTTCATATTTAAAGCATCCTTTGATAAGGCAAATCGTTCATCGATTTATTCGGAAAGAGGACCAGGTATTGAAAAAGGGCTAGAGATTTTAAGGAAAGTAAAAAGCGATTTGCAAATTCCTATAACAACAGATATTCATGAACCTTATCAGGCAGAGCTTGCTGGAGAAGTTGCAGATATTATTCAAATTCCGGCTTTTTTATGCAGGCAGACCGACTTGTTAATAAATGCCGCAAAAACCAATAAGATTATCAATATTAAGAAGGGGCAATTTTTAGCTCCTTGGGATATGAAGAATGCGGTGATAAAAGTGAAGGAAGCTGGCAATGAAAAAGTATTATTAACGGAAAGAGGCACTGCCTTCGGCTATAACAATTTAGTTGTTGATATGCGTTCACTCCCAACGATGAGAGAACTTGATGTACCCGTAGTTTTTGATGCAACACATAGTGTACAAATCCCTGGAGGATTGGGTACAAGAACAGGCGGAAAAAGAGAGTTTGTTCCCTATCTTGCCCGAGCAGCCACAGCGGTGGGAATCGATGCGTTATTTCTAGAGGTTCATCCAGATCCTGACCAGGCATTATCAGATGGTCCTAACATGATTAAACTAAATGAACTGGAAGAGTTTTTAAAACCGATTGCAGAGATTGATAGACTTCTAAAGGAAAGGTGAAAACAGAAGGGATGATTCATGGTGGGAAATGCAGTCACTGCTATTGAACATATCACCGTTATGAAGGAAGTTTTAGGGGAAGAAGCAGCGGCAATATTGAAACTAATTGACAATGTGAATGAAGAAATGGCGATGACAATAGAAATGATTCTCTCATGCAAGGGAAGGGTGATCGTTACTGGTGTAGGAAAATCAGGGATTATAGGACGGAAAATAACTGCTACCTTATCAAGCACAGGTACCCCTGCCTTATTTTTGCACCCATCAGAGGGGATTCACGGTGATTTAGGGATGGTTACAAAATCAGATATTGTTTTAGCATTGTCAAAGAGCGGGGAGTCAGATGAAATTATTCATTTGATACCTTCTCTAAAACGAATTGGGGCAAAACTGATAGCCATCGTAGGGAATAAATGTTCTACATTAGCGATTAAAGCAGACTTATTTTTATGGATCGGGAATGTAAAGGAAGCTTGTCCTCTTGGTCTGGCACCTACCACAAGTACAACTTTGATGCTTTCATTAGGTGATGCCATTGCTATTGCCCTTTTAAAAGCAAGAAACTTTTCACCAGAAGACTTTGCTGTCTATCATCCTGGAGGTTCGCTTGGGAAGAGATTATTATTTACTGTCCAAACTATAATGGAGATTACTAGGAAGAATCCAGTTGTATGTAAATCAAGCACAATTAAAGAGGTTATTTTTTGCATGACGGAGTCAGGGCTAGGGGCGGCAAGCATTATTAATGAAAATAGGAAGTTAGTTGGGATTATAACGGACGGGGATATTCGAAGGTTCTTAGCACTGGAACTGGATTTTTTAGATATTACAATCGAAGATATATATAATAAAAACCCAATTACAATAAAGCAGGAGGCTTTGGCCATTGAAGCCCTCAAAATGATGGAAAGAAAAAATATAAATGTTTTACCTGTAGTAAATGATGCGGATGAACCCATCGCAATGATTCATTTACATGATATAACGAAGATAGGCTTTTAACGATGAAGGATAAAATTAAATTAATTGCATTGGATGTTGATGGCGTATTAACAGATGGTAAATTATTAATAGGTCCCGATGGAAAAGAGTTAAAAAGCTTTCATGTAAAGGATGGAATGGGGATCAGCTTAGCTCGTTTCAGCGGGATAAAAATCGCCATTATTTCAGGCAGAAAATCAGAAGCGGTAAGAATCCGTGCAAGGGAATTGAATATAGACTTTTTGTATGAAGGAATTACACATAAAGTGAATGCTTTAGCTGAAATTGCTGCCTCTTTAAACATTGAGTTTAAAAATGTTTTTTACATGGGGGATGATATCAACGATCTGCCGATAATTAACAGCGCTGGAATATCTGCCGCCCCCATAGATGCTGCAGATATTGTGAAAAAATCCGTTACTTTTGTAAGTCAATTTCACGGAGGAAATGGGGCAGTCAGAGAAGCCATTGAGTACGTTCTATCCCAGCAAGTAAATTATGGGGAACTTGTTTCAAATTATTTAATAGAACTAGAAGGTACAGCCCAGTAACAAAAACAGTGCCGTCCATTCTTTGTGGAATCAAAGGATGGACGGCGCTTATTTTGATTCTTCCCGATAGGCGGTTAGTACATAACGATATGGAGCATCTCCAATGAAAGAGAATGGGTAACAGGTGGAAACGATCAATGTTTCTACTGGGGCAGTAGATTGAATGATTGATGTATCGTTCGCCTCAACAATTTGTGATTGACTAATTTTGTAGCTGTATTTTCCATAAGGCATAACTATTTGTAAGGTATCGCCAATTTCTAACTCTCCTAATCGGCGAAATACGGTGTCACGGTGACCAGAAAGCACGATTTGATCCTCTTGGCCTGGGAAAACTGACCCGGCATAGTGACCAACCCCTTTTTCAAGTTCATCTTCATGTGTGCCTTCAATGATCGGAAGCTCTGCTTCTAATCCTGGAATCTCCAATATTCCGATTACTTCCCCTTTTTCATATTGAATAATAGCGTTTTTTCTTAGGATTGTTCCGCCTTCCTTATCACGAACTTTTTCTTTTGCTTCTGTTAATGCATTTTCAGTTTCTGCCTCACTATGATTTAGATCTGATAGTGACAGACTGATAAGTAGTGTGCCAGCCAGTATAAATATTATGGATGCAAATAAAAGTAAGCGTTTATATATCTTCATCTGCCCATGACCTCCAAAATAGGATATTGTATTTTCATTATAAAGAACGGAACGTTCAATAAAAAATACAAAAAAGTAAGATAATTAAAGAAAACATGAGAAAACAAATGGAAAACGTTCTTTATAACGCAAAATCGACCGAATTTAAACTTTTTCAAAATATTACATTTGGACTATACTCAATTCATAAGGTTCGTTAAAAAGAACGAATGAATTAGTAACAAAGAACGGAATCTACTCAGATATTTTGAGAGGACTAATAATCCTAGAACCTATTTTTCTAAGGAAGGTGAACATGATGAAGTTTACTTGGAAAAAAGCAAGAAAATTCATCAGTAATATTATTACTGCTGTGTTATTTATTAATTTAATTGTAATGGCCATTCTAGTAATCTCCTCAAAAGCATCCGGAGGAGAACCTCAGGCATTTGGCTATCAGCTTAAAACAGTATTATCTGGCTCAATGGAACCGACTTTTTTAACCGGGTCTGTCATAGCAGTCACACCACTTGAGGGGGATGAAAAAAAGAACCTCAAGGAAGGGGATGTAATTACTTTTGTAGATAGTAAAGAAAGATTAATTACCCACAGGGTCATCGGAATCAAAACTAGCGGAGAGCATGTGATGTACGAAACGAAAGGCGATAACAACGATGCAGCTGACTTGGATCCAGTCCTTTCTGATAACGTACAGGCTATCTACTCCGGATTTACTATTCCTTATGTAGGTTATTTTATCGACTTTGCTCAGTCAAAAGAAGGAAGTGCCATCCTGCTGATTGGTCCTGGTTTATTGCTCTTAGCCTATGCAGCATTCAGCATTTACCAAGGTCTTAAAGAGCTTGATCCAAAAAAGAAAGGAACAGACACCGAAGAAAAAACAGCTTAATTTAATTGTACTCCTTGTAAAAATACAAGGGTCAATATAAAAAAATTATACATACCCAAAGGGTAAGAGGAGGAAATTGGAAATGAGCTTTAAGAAAAAATTAGGTTTAGGAATCGCATCAGCAGCACTAGGTATTTCATTAGTTGGCGGAGGAACATTTGCATACTTTAGCGACACTGAAGTAACGAATAGCACATTTGCAGCTGGTACATTGGATTTAGCAGCAAACCCAACGACTATTATTGATGTGAAAAATATCAAGCCTGGAGATACTATGGTTAGAGAATTTAATCTAGAAAACAACGGAACTTTAGATATTTCTTCGATTGATCTAGGCACTAAGTATACTGTTAACGATGCTAATGGTAACAACCAAGATGATTTTGGTAAGCATATTAAAGTTCTTTTCCTTGAAAATGCAGACAAAACAGGGGATGGCTGGGTTATTGGAGACTACAATGATGTAATTTCCGAGACAACTCTATATGACCTTCAAAATCAGACTCCTGATGCAACAGAAAACTTACAGCACTGGATTACATGGTTGTTAGGATTAAATGGAGAAGACAGCGGTTTAAAAGCTGGTACTAGCGACAAAATGTATGTAGCATTTGAATTCGTTGATAATGAACAAGATCAAAACGAATTCCAAGGGGATTCATTAGCACTTGAATGGACATTCACAGCTCATCAAGGAGAAGGCGAATCTAAATAATATTCAATAACAAAAGGCAGGAATTCGTTCCTGCCTTTTGTTAAAAATCAGATGGAGAGGCCATGCCATGAATAATAGATTTATACTGGCAAAACCAAAGATTATCGCAATTATAGCCGGCATTTTCTTATTTATATTATTCGGAGAGATAAGTGCAAGGGCTGATGGGAATGAGATTGATATAAATACGAAAATGAATCCCAGCGGCTATTTTTTTGAAGTTGGAAATTTAAAACCTGGAGATTGGATGCCACGAGATATAACGATATTAAATGAGGGCACACAGGATTTTAGGTATACGGCAATGCTTGGTAAAAAGAAATCGGTAAAAGGTTTGTTAGAGGAACTAGATTTAATCGTTAAAAAGGGCGAAGAAGTGCTGTATGAAGGAAAAATGGACGAGTTTACAGGATTTACTCCAAGAAGTCTAGTAAAAGGTGACTCTGAGACCTTATTTTTTCAAGTTACGATGCCATCCGAATTAGGAAATGCCTTTCAAAGCTCCGGCGCCGAAGTAGAGATATTATTTGTTGCTGAAGCCTTAGGTGATACTGGAGGCGGTGAACCAGGTGAAGGGAATCCAGGCGAAGAACCCCCTGGTGAAGAACCCCCAGGTGATGGAGGCTCTGACGAAGGAGACCCAAATGGCGGGGATCCAGTTGAAGAGGAATCAGGTGATGGAAGCACTAATGAGGGAGATCCGGACAAAGGAGATTCAGAAAATGGAAGCTCTGACGAAGGAGGTCCCAATGGCGGAGATCCAGTTGAAGAGGAATCGGGTGATGGAAGCACTAATGAAGGAGATCCGGACAAAGGAGATTCAGAAAATGGAGGCTCTGATGAAGGGGAGCCGAATGGAGCAAACCCTGAAGAAGGGGATCAAATTGGAGTAGATACAGATGGCGAAGTGATTGAAACAAATAGTCCAGCAGAAACAATTGTTGTTTCACCAGAAGTTAGAAAAAACCTTCTTCCCAAAACAGCAACAAACACTTATAACATTTTACTAATTGGCAGTGTACTTTTTATAGCAGGCAGTATCTTGCTTTATTTCTACAGACATAAAATTCAGAATAATGAATAATTTAGGACAGAAATAAATATATAGATTATGAGGAGGATTCTAGTAATGAGTATTAAGAAGAAAATTGGTTTAGGAGTTGCAACTGCAGCACTAGGCGTTTCATTAGTTGGCGGAGGGACATTTGCATACTTTAACGATGTTGAAACAACGAATAGTACCTTTGCTGCTGGAACATTAGATTTAGGAATCGATAAAGAAACCATTATAAATATTGATAATATTAAGCCAGGTGACCGTTTCTTTCGATACTTCCAGCTATCAAATGATGGGACACTTGATATGAAAGAGATCCTGCTAAACTCCACTTATGAAGTAGTTGATGCGAATGGCGACAATTCTGGAGAGGATTTTGGGGAACATATTATGGTGGAGTACCTTTACAATGCTTCTGGTAAAGATACAGTGATTTTCCAGAATACTCTAGCAGAAATAAAGGATAATCCAATTAAAATACTAGAGAACTTTCCAGCAGGAGCAAAAAATGTGAAATTTACTGTGCAATTTGAGTTTGTCGATAATGAGGAAGATCAAAACAAATTCCAAAATGATGCTTTAAAGCTTAATTGGTCTTTTGAGGCTAAACAACAGGATGGTTCAAATAAGTAATTAAAACAAACTCAAAAGGTGGGATTCAGTACCCGCTTTTTAAAAAAAATTCCATTACTGAGATTCTGGAAATTCCCCGCAAGTCTATCCTTATTTAAGGAGGAACTTTAGTATGTACCAAAAAAATTGTGATCGATGCTGCCGCCCGTCATACAGCAGCAGTGAAAAGGGTGAATGGCTGTGCCCAATTTGCGGTCAGGATCTAACAATTTATCCTATTTTTGATGCGATGACATTGGAAAGGATAAATATTAAACATTCAACGATCAGGAAAAAAGTTGAAGCCTACCGAAAAGGTAATGCTTATATGAAAGTGTAATGCAGGTTAACTAGCCATTCAAATCCAGAAGTTTTCCCAATAGAAGATGCATAGACAAAGAGTTTTAGAAATAAAAATAGATTAACTAGTATAAGATTCCTATTTGGGGGGAAAGTTGTGGTCGGGACAAATATAGAGGTCACAGAAATAGATAAAGAATGGCTGCAGTTAATAATCGAAGCAAAGAATTTAGGAATAGAGAAAAAAGAGATCTTGGACTATTTAAATAATCATGTATAAATAATTGAGTATTCGATTAAGTATTTCTAAGAGAAGGGACTCCTTTTCGGAAATGCTTTTTATTTTTAGATAAAAATTGCAGGCACTTCCCTATAAAGCTGCCAATTAAAGGGTGGTCTATTTGAAAATATTATTTTCTTACCTTGCCATATTAAATTTACTTGATGGAGCTGCTACGTATTGGGGTCTTCATTTCTCGATGATTGAAGAAAGCAATCCGCTGATGAATCGTCTATATGAAATAAGTCCTTTGCTTTTTTTAGGATATAAGCTGTTTCTCTCAGCTGTTCTTTACGGACTGATCTTAACGAAGAAGCTTCCAGCGACTCGTATTATAAAAGGTTTGTCGATTGCAGCTTCTATAATCTACACTATCGTTATTGGATTACATGGTGTATGGATATTTAGATAATACTTCCCCTCTTTTTTAATCGAGTTTTGAGATACTGTACTTACTATTTTGTCAATAATGGAAATGGGATATTTTTCCTAGTGTATAATAATAAATTGACAAACTTCCTCAAAATGCTATATAAAATTTAACAAAAAATTAGGTATTAAGTTTGTATATTTGTAAATTCGAAATAAGCTGCTTAATGTAATTGAGGAATAATGTCGAAAGATAGTCTTAAAAAATGTGTTAAAAATTTTCTGAATAGACAAAAATCAACAGTATAAGTGATATACATCATATAAAATACATAATATAGAATAAATAATCTTTATAAAAAATATAGAAAAAGGCAAACCTGCTGAAAGGCAGGGACGCAAAGTCACAGGTCTAAGGTATGTAGGTTAAAATACTAAGATGGCTGGGTTGCCTTAAATACGATTCGTATTTTGGGGGGAACTATGTGGTTGAGATGAAATTGACTATGGGGGAAATGGATTTAGAATGGCTAGAGCTGATTATTGAGGCAAAAAAAATGGGAATCCAAAAAGAAGAGATTAGGGATTTCTTTATGAACTGTGGGGTAAAAGAAATAATTCTAAAGGGCTGAAAATGATGGGGACAAGTGTTAAGTATTTCTTGTGAGAGTTCTCTCATATAAGAAATACTTTTTATTTTAAAATAAAGAGGCAAGGAGGCTTATAAATAATTTTTGAGCTTCCTGCCTTTTTTTATGATAAGGAACTTATTTATTTTGATCAATTCTCCATTTATTAAATGCTAAAAAATCTCGAAATTGGTCTTTAGAAACGCCAGAATTCATGGCTTCCTGTACAATTTTCATCCATTCTGAATCCAATTCTTCTTTATTAGGCTGTTCGTGAATTAAATGATCGACGGGTACATTTAATACTGCAGCAATTTTTTCAAGAAATTGAATCGAAGGGTTTGTTTGCAAGTTTCTCTCGAGCGAACTTAAATATGACTTAGCCACACCAGCTTGTTCGGCAAGCTCGGATAACGACATTTTCTTTTCCTTTCGTAGTAGTTTAACTCGTTCACCGATCATCCAATCTCACACACCTTACTATAATATGTAATATAATCATACCAAAAAACAACGGAAAGTTCCATATTAAGAACAACTGGTTTGAAAAGATATTAATATCTTATCATAAATATACGAGGTGCCTGCATAGAATCTGTCCGTATAAAAAAAATTCCAGCAATCATGATATTATTATCCAGCAAAAATGCCCCAGGTTAATTGACTAGAGCATTTTGTGTATGAATCCTCTTCATGATTTCTAAAACCGCTAATTCTGTATTTTCAGCATCGATATAATGAAACGGTTCGCTATATTCCATTTGTTTATGGGCGTAGCGGGGGTCGTAATAATCTTCGAGAAGTATTTGAATGACATTTTTGTACGCACGCTGAGAAGCTGCTTTGTCAAGACAAGCAATAATTTCATGACTCTTCATGCGCTTTTTAATGTATGAAAGTCGTTCAATTACTTTCTCATGGAACCATTCATTGTCCAAGTAGGGCAAACAATAGTCATTATAAATACGCTCCACCCTTGAGGTCATTGAAGCTTGTAAATGAATATTGGCACCGAGCTGCTTCTTCCTTAAAAGTTCATCCGGCAGCACAACTTTGCCAATCCGTTTGCTTTCAGCTTCGATGATAAAGAAGGGAGAGTTGACAATTTCCGATAATGATTTATATAAAAGGGAATCAAATGTTTTTTGATTGTTTCCAGGGAACAAACCGAAAGTTCCGAAGATGGATCCTCGATGACCTGCTAATCCTTCTAAATCAATAACAGGTAAACCTTTAGCATGTAACCCTTTTAATACGTCCGTTTTACCAACTCCGGTCATTCCGTGAAGGGTGACTGCCTTATCTGGCAGCATGGCAGGGATTTTCTCAAGAATATATTGACGATATGCCCGATAGCCGCCAATAAGCCGCGGAACAGAAATACCTGCAAAAGCGATAAAGGTTGCCACTGCCTTGCTCCGCATTCCGCCTCTCCAGCAGTAAATGACTGGCTCAGATCCTTTTTCATGAATCTCTTTAATTTCCATTAAAATCGAAGGAATCTTCGGTGAGACTAATTCCATCGCTTTCCACTTTGCGATATCTGCTCCTTCTTGTTTATAAATGGTACCAATCATGGCGCGCTCTTCATCTGTAAATATTGGAATATTGACTGCCCCAGGAATGTGAAATTCCTTAAATTCTCCTGGTGAGCGAACGTCAACTGCCACTGCATTATTCAATTGAATGAATTGATCAACAGTAATTTCTCTCATAACTTGTTCCTTTCGAATCATCATATATAATGACTATTTTAACTGATTTTTTCGGAGGATGAAAATATCAAGAATTTCCTATTAGGTTATTACTTTGTACATAAAGGCTTGTTCAATTAATCAAACCGATAATTTATTTTTCACACAAAAAAACAGCCTTTCATAAAGGCTGCAAGCTAGATTTACTTGTTTTTCCTAAGACTTCCCAGTTCTTCAACTAATGCCTGCATTTCATTTGGGCTAAAGGAGTTCTTTTTCATAACAAGATCGTAAATATCTTTTAATTCCTCGTACATTTCCTCATCGAAATGCGATGGTTTAATGGCCCCTAAATTTAATACCTTCAGCTTATTTTTAATCTCTTCAATCATGTACTCCACATTTTCAGTAGACTTTATCGTAAGATTCACCCAGACATCCCCTCCCAGAACTATCATATTCAGCTTGTAACAAAAAAATTAGTATTTTTTCTGTTATAAATAATTGTTCAGCTTTGCCGTAAACCAAAGCGCTTCTGCTTTTCGATATGTCTAGCTCCAGCGCCTATCGCCTATCAAACTTCAGGTCCCCTCCCTACGATAAGTCGACATCAATTCGCTAACGCTCATTGTGTCTCCTTTATCTCAGTCGCGGTCCTTCCAGTTTGTACGGCGATGACCGAGGCGCTTCTGCTTTTCTAATAATATTCCCATCTTTCCATGTTCATTATAAAATGTCAACAGTAAATATTGATATGGGTTGCAGAAGATAGCGATATGAAAGAAAATGATGACAAGGAGGAATTGGAACATGATTAACGTTTTATTTGTATGTTTAGGAAACATTTGCCGTTCACCGATGGCAGAAGCGATGTTTCGAGAACTTGTTAAGAGGGAAGGATTGGAACATGAGGTTCATGTTGATTCAGCAGGTACAGGGGACTGGCATGTTGGCAGTCAGCCCCATGAAGGGACGAGAAACATTTTAATAAAATACAATATTGATGCAGAGGGTCTTCGGGCTCGGCAGATTCGAGAAAGTGATTTACATGATTTTCAATACATAGTTGGAATGGATGCTTCTAATGTTCAAAATATAGAGAAGCTTATCAAGGGAAAATCTTCTGCACATATTGTTAGACTTCTTGATTATGTCGACGAAAGACAAGAAAAGAATATCCCGGATCCCTATTTTACTGGGAATTTTGAGGAAACATATGAACTCGTGAAAATTGGCTGTACAAATTTATTAAAAGAAGTGCGCAGGAACCATAATATATAAGAAAGTGAGTGTGTGAAAAAATGGGGAAATCGTTATTTTGGAAAGGTGTATTTTTAGGTGCAATAGCAGGCGGTGCATTAAGCTTATTTGATAAGGACACGAGACAAGCTGTTGCAGCAAATTGTAAAAAGACTACGGGTGAGATTACACATTATATAAAACATCCCAACGAGGCGATTAGTCAAGTGAAGGAAATGACAAATAAGGTGAAAACAACGATCGAGCAAGTCACTACTGATGTCTCCTTTATTGCCAGCAAAGTGGAAGAACTAAAGGAAGGGACAGCAGATATGGCTGGAATGGAAGATGATTTCGATGAGTCCTATAAAGAGTGGCCAATCGAAGATAAGAATTAAGCGTAAGTGAAAAGAGGGAGGTGTTGAAATGGGACAAGCCATCAAGACTCTTATTCCGAGGTTAGTAAAAAGAATATTTGCAAATGATCTATTTGGCCTAGCTGCTCAATTGGCCTATTTCTTTCTGCTCTCGCTCTTTCCATTACTTTTATTTTTAGTTACGCTCTTGCCCTATTTGCCAATCACTCAGGAGGATATTCTTGGAGTTATCCGTGATTTTGCACCAGGAGATAGCATGCAATTAATTGAAACAAACATTAATGAACTCTCAAAAAAAAATGGAAAGCTCCTTTCCTTTGGAATCATTGCAACCATTTGGTCTGCCTCGAATGGAATTAATGCAATTGTCAAAGCCCTGAATTCAGCTTATGAAGTAGAGGAAAGCCGTCCTTTTCTTTTTGCAAGGGGAATGGCGATTTTATTTACCTTTGCGATGCTATTTGTTTTTGTCGTTGCTTTGCTTCTTCCGGTATTTGGAAAATTGATTGGGATCTACTTATTTGCTAAGTTCGGCCTTTCTGATGAGTTTATGTCGATATGGAATACGCTTAGGTGGCTCGTTAGTTCGATTATTTTGTTCATTGTGTTTACAGGGCTATATTGGATCGCCCCTAATAAAAAATTAAAGTGCATAACTGTTATTCCAGGCGCTATATTTGCTACAGTTGGCTGGGCGTTATCATCCCTCGCCTTTTCCTTTTATGTGACGAATTTTGGCAATTACTCCGCCACTTATGGAAGCATTGGTGCGATCATTGTCCTGATGATTTGGTTTTATCTAACAGGGGTCATCATCATTCTTGGCGGAGAAATCAATGCTATTTTCAGTAAATATAAAAGTGATGATTGTTAAAAATATGCTATAAGTTTCCTATGATAAAAATAAGCTTCTGTTAAAGAATAAGACAGGGGGAAATGATTCATTCAAAGGAGGCAATCGAATTGACAAAGCAAACAAAAAAAGATGGCGGAACAAAGCAAAAGGGCAAGAACAAGCCGAAGCAAAAAACATCCGGTTCTGCAAACGGACAAAATGGATATCATTAAGAAAAGCCCGGGGAATCCCGGGCTCCTCTTATGATTTTAACAGTCTTAAGCTATTGAGAATAACTAAAATGGTGCTGCCTTCATGTGCGATCACTCCAAATGGAAGATCCACAAATTGAAGAAAGTTGGATGCGATTAAGAACATGATCACGGTAATAGAAAAGACGACATTTTGCTTGATAATTCGATTCATTCGTCTAGAAAGCTGGATGGCATCAGAAATACGCGGCAAATCGTTTTTCATGAGAACTACATCTGCCGTTTCAAGCGCGACATCAGAGCCTTCTCCCATGGCAATCCCAACATTGGCAGTGGCAAGTGCCGGAGCGTCATTAATTCCATCCCCAACCATTGCCACATTGCTATGAGTTTCCTTAAGTCTTTTCAAATGCTCTACTTTGTTTTCAGGTAAACATTCCGCAATAAAGTCATCTAAGTGGGCTTCTTTTGCAATGGCTTTCCCTGTTTTTTGGCTGTCTCCAGTTAGCATGATTGTATAAATTCCTTGCGTTTTTAATTGATCAATTGCTTTTTTGGTTTCTTCGCGAACCACATCTTGAAGAGCGATAAGAGCAGCTATTTCACCGTTCTTTTGAACAAAAACAACGGTTTTGCCTTGACTGGCCATTCCTGCTAAAGCCCCGTTAGAAAAGCTTTCTGCTGCTTCAAGCCCAACAAATGACGGTTTGCCAATTTTCCACTCATTCTCAAGCATAAAAGCCTTTACTCCCCAGCCTGGAATATCCTCCATTCTTTCAGGAGTAAACAATGCCCGATCTAAAGTCTTTTTTGCATAATTAACAATGGCGTTTGCCAATGGATGCGTAGAGTGACTTTCAATGGAGGCAGCTATTAATAGCATTTCATCACTAGAAACGCCATCGGCAGCAATGATATCAGTTACTTCAGGCTTTCCTTTTGTTAATGTGCCTGTTTTATCAAATGCAATGGCTTTTAGATGGCTTAAGTTTTCTAAATGGACGCCCCCTTTAAAGAGAATCCCGTGTCTTGCCCCATTTGAAATTGCAGATAAGGTAGCAGGCATAATTGATGCTACTAAAGCACAAGGGGAAGCAACAACAAGCAAAATCATCGCCCGGTAAAAGGTTTCCATCCAGCTCCAGCCTAACAGGAAGTGTGGAAGAAACATCATTAGCACAACTACTGTTAAGATTACCTTGACATATGTGCCTTCAAATTTTTCAATGAATAGCTGGGAAGGGGACTTTTCACTTTGTGCTGATTGAACAAGCTGGATGATCTTTTGAAAAAGGGTTTCACTGTTAGGCTTTGTAATTTCAACTGTAATCGCCCCATTTAAATTAACTGTACCAGCGAAAACGGCATCCTCTTTATCTTTAGATACAGGAATGGATTCGCCAGTAATCGCTGCCTCATCAATTGTAGTATGCCCTTTGGCGATTTTACCGTCAGATGGAATGCGCTCACCTGGTTTTACTAATATGAAATCTCCAACGACTAATTCGGAAACATGTACTTTTTCTTCATATCCATCCTTGATTCGTAAAGCTTGCTCCGGCTGAAGCTCCATTAATGCAGATATTTCTTTATGACTTTTATTCATCGTATACGTTTCCATCGCACCACTTACCGCAAAGATGAAAATGAGTATGGCACCTTCTGTCCAGTAGCCGATAATGCAGGAGCCAATGGCTGCAAAAATCATAAGCATCTCTACATTTAATTCTTTATTGGCAATGGTTTCCTCGATGCCTTCCTTTGCTTTTGCAAAGCCGCCAATGATAAAGGCTACTATATAAGTGCTGATCGAAGCTGCTGCAAGCCCATTTTTGTCTAGCAGCCAGCCAGCTGCAATGAGAACACCGCTTAGCAGTGCAGCAATTAATTCGGCATGAGGCTTTGCTTTTTCAAAAAGGCTTTTGTTTTCTGTTAAGGTTGTATTTTGGGACAAAGTTCTAGCTTCAGTGCTCAAAATGATTCCTCCTTTGGATGATGAATGTAGACTCTTGTTATTCTTGTTGAGAAAAATAATCAACGTCAATTGCCCTATAAAACGACGAAAGCTGCCGCCCGCAGGCGACAGCAAAAAAATCATTGTAGACACATATTCATTTTAGTTTATTAAATCTAGTTTACTATATAAGGAATGCAATGAACAGAGAAATGTTTCCTTATTAACCATTAAAATATGATTCCTTTTTTACAGCAGCTTGCTTTTGTCCAAATAAAACAACAATCAAGAAAATGAGTAAAAGCATCATACTAATGATATTGAAAAAACTAATTGATTTAAAGTATTGGATAAAAACCCCGCCGATATATGGTCCAATTAAACTCCCAATACTAAAGGCTACCCCGCAAAGAAGGTTTCCTGTCGGAAGCAAATTCTTTGGCATTAAGTCAGTCATAAAACTGATGCCAAGAGAAAAGGTTGAACCGACAGCCATCCCCGCAATAAACAGGCAGCTTGTTAGTGCAAACATATTTTCTTCCAAAAGACTCGCTGCAGTAAAGCTTAAAAATCCAGCAAATAAAATGATCATCAATATGTTTCTTCTTCCATATTTATCACTAAGAATCCCTAGCGGCAATTGAAAAACAATTGCACCAACCGCAAAGGAGGTGAGGAGGATGGATACACTGGATACCTCCAGCCCGATCCTTAGTCCGTAGACGGGAA
The DNA here is from genome assembly GCF_900199725.1 of Cytobacillus massiliigabonensis. GTDB lineage: Bacteria > Bacillota > Bacilli > Bacillales > Cytobacillaceae > Cytobacillus > Cytobacillus massiliigabonensis. Next base: position 894,071 of record NZ_LT904903.1, read on the forward strand.
AGCTTCCGTTTAATGATGCTTCGAGAAATCCATAGCCTAGAGGAGGCAAAAATGCGACCCAGCCATATTTGGTAGCTTTTTTAAAGCGCTTGACAGTTTCTTTTAATGAATTGACTTCAATTGCCTGCTCAGGAAAATCATTTTTTAATGTAAAAATAAAAAGCCACGCAATAAGGCAAAGGGCAGATGAGATGATAAATGGCAAAGCCTCGTTAACTTTGACAAGCGGTGCCATTAAAGGTCCAACGGCAAATCCGACGCCAAAAAATAATCCATATAAAGAAATATTCCGCCCTCTTTTATGCTCAGGTGAAGAGGAAGTAATCCATGTTTGCGTCCCGAAGTGAAGGGCGTGATCACCTATTCCGATTAATAGTCTTAAGATAAACCAGAACCAAAAGGATTTCCAAAGTGGAAAGAGAATCAGCGAAACAACAACCAGTAATCCACCGAGAATAATGACAGGTTTATAGCCATATTTTCTTAAAGGAAATTCCATAAAAGGGGAAATGAGCAAGATGCCAATATATAAGCCTGTCGCATTTAGTCCGTTTAAGCTGGAGGATATTCCCTCATTTTCAAAAATGATCGCAATTAGAGGGAGCAGCATTCCTTGACTAAAACCGGAAATCGCAACAATACTAACTAAAATCCAAAATCTTGTATTTTCTTTATTCATTTTGAATCCCTCTATTTCTGTTATTCACTCACTAATGATGGTACTCGAGAATAATAGGCAATGGCAAGAAAAATAATGTTTTTAAATCAAATGTCAGGGAAGAATAAAATGACATATTAAGGTGAAAAAAGTGTGGAGCAAGCAAAGGGGAATGTGAATTAGGTCTAGAAGGGATGATTGAATGCAATGAATAAAGTATTTACGGTATTAGTATTGGCTGGAGTTCCGCTATCTGTTATCGGGACCTTGATGCATTGGTCAAGTATTATCTTATTTATTGTTTATTGCTTAACGATTATTGCATTAGCAAGCTTTATGGGAAGAGCAACTGAAAGTCTGGCAATTGTAGCGGGACCGAGGATTGGCGGGTTATTGAATGCTACATTTGGAAATGCTGTTGAACTGATTATATCCATTTTTGCGCTGAAAGAGGGCTTGATTGGCGTTGTTCTAGCTTCGTTAACTGGGTCCGTTTTAGGAAATTTATTATTAGTTGCCGGTTTATCCTTTTTTATCGGGGGGCTTAAATATAAACGTCAAACCTTTAATGTTTTTGACGCTAGACATAATTCGGGGCTGCTTATGTTTGGTGTCATTGTTGCTTTTGTAATCCCGGAAATTTTTTCGCAGACGATGTCTGAAAGTAAAACATTAAGTTTTAGCGTTGGGATTTCTATTATCTTGATTGTTTTGTACTTAGCTGCTTTATTTTTCAAGCTTGTCACCCATCGTGGGGTATATCAAACGGATGATGTAAGCGAAAGCCGGCATGAAGAGGAAGAGCCTGAATGGGGGAAGGGCAAAGCCATTACAGTTCTTCTTCTTGCAACAATAGCTGTCGCTTACGTTTCTGAAAATTTAGTGCATACCTTTGAATCTGTCGGAGAAACCTTTGGCTGGTCAGAGCTGTTTATCGGGGTAGTCATTGTTGCTATTGTTGGGAATGCGGCTGAGCATGCATCAGCAATCATTATGGCCTATAAGAATAAGATGGACATTGCCGTTGAAATTGCTATTGGTTCAACCTTGCAAGTAGCAATGTTCGTCGCTCCTTTGCTTGTTTTAATATCTTTAATGTTTCCTGTTGCAATGCCTTTAGTATTTACGCTTCCAGAGCTTATCACGATGGTCACGGCAGCCTTGCTTATGATTATCATTTCTAATGATGGCGAAACCAATTGGTTTGAAGGAGCAACATTGCTGGCTGCTTATTTAATAATGGGAATAGGATTTTATCTTCTTTAAAGTGAGATTTACAAAGATAGAGCTAATATTTGCAAGAATAATAAGGAACATGCAAAAAAGAGGGTTGTATCTGCAAAAATAATAAAGATTTTACAAAATAAAAATGGGCAACTAAAATATAGCTTCTCAACATACAAAAACGACTCTGCAGCAATCACAGAGTCGTTTCTTTCTATTATCCGATTAGAAAAGGAATGTCAATCTACTCGCTTGAAAAGGCATTGATCACCAACTTTCATGTTGTTATTTGACCATAAAACCTATGCTGGAACGATGATTTCTATACAATAAAAATGCCATCCTCCTTTATTAGTAAGCGAATCGACTTAACGGCCCTCCTTTTTCTTTTAAGTAAATTAATTATAAAATATTTATTAATATTTGTAAATATTCTGATTTTTACAAAAGTGTTACAAAATATGTGAAACAACGTTTAATTTTATTTCTAGGAATGGATAATATTGCACAACTCCGAAAAAACTATAAGCAAACCTAAAAAGATTGTGAGTTGAAAGGAGTTTATCAGCATGAAAAAGTACTTGTCCATTTTCTTGTTAGGTCTAATTCTTTTATTTACACTTCAACATCCTGCTGGGGCAGATAAGGCGCAGAAAAAGGATGAGCCAAAGGGAGTAACGGTTCCGAATTCGGTTTTGCAAATAACGAAAGAAAATACGTATCCGAATCCGGCTCAAGACATGCCAACTTTGCAGCCTAGTGAACTCGCACAAAAGTTAATTGATTCATCGAAAGTAAAGATTGAGAACCCTGATCTGATTCGAATGCTTAATGAAACGACGGTAAATAGCACGCCATTTGCTATTGGATATCGGGCAATTATTTATTTAGGGCAATGGCCGCTGAATTATGAGTCGTCGGAAACATCGCCAAACTGGGAGTATCAAAAGATTAATACAAATTATTTTGATAATCGGGGTGGAAAGGCTCCTTATCAAATTCATTACGTTCAAGAGGCTCAAAAAATTGTTAGAGGGGGACTTACAGCTAAAGTTCCAAATACTGAAGATGTTAAAAAGATGATGCTTTTAAAAGCAATGGAGAAGTCAGGATTGCCGCTCGATTTTGAAACAATTATAGGCGGAGGAACAAAAAAGGATCATAAATACAACATTCCGCCAAAGCGTTTAGGCTATTTATATGCCTATGCCCCAGCTGTCAATGAAAAAGGAAAGGTAACTTATGGAGAAGTATATATCATGCTAAAAGGGAACAAAAAAATGATCATTATTAAAAATGTTACTTCACAAGGTGTGGGGGCATGGATTCCGATTCAAGATCATGTCTCATTTGGTTTTATGGCATCTGAACACCCAAGGTAATATCTTTCTTTGTCTGCGGACGATATGTACCCTGCAATATTTGGATTGAAAATAAAACAAACCAGCCGTTTTTAGCGGCTGGTTGTTGTGTGAGTAAGCTGAGCATTTCTTTTTAGAAAATCAATATCCTTGTAGTAGCTGTTTTTCACTAATACATTCGGACCGAGGCAGCGAACTTGTGGACAATGACAGTTCAATGATTCTGCAAGATCGGATCCCATCCATTTTTGAAACACCTCTTCAAGAGTATCCTCCTGAATATTTCCAAGTGCCGGGGTATCACCGAAATCGGTCACAATCACCTCACCAGTGAAAATATTTACATTTAAGCGGGAGCGTCCATCAGGATCATTTCGTACAGTTACATTTTTTGCAGCATAGAGCCGTTTTAATAGATCTAAATCATCCGCATTCGAGCTGCATGCATAAAATGGAAGGGTGCCAAACAGCATCCATGTATCCTCATTACGTATATCAAGTAAATGGTGAATAGCTGAACGCATTTCCTCTAAAGACAATGTTTCTAATGTGGAGGCAAAATCAGATGGATACATCGGGTGAATTTCATGTCGTCCACAATTCATTTCTTCAACAATTTGCTTATGAATTTTCTCAAGATATGGCAAGGTGCGTTTATTAAGCATCGTCTCCGCGGAAACCATTACACCTGCTTTTGCAAGCTCACGGCTATTCTCAATCATTCGATCAAAAAGTCTCATTCTTTGTTCAACAGTAGGCTTGCGCTCCATCATCGCAAAGCCGCCTTCGATAAAATCATTCTCGGTTCCCCAATTATGAGAAATATGCAGAACATCAAGAAAAGGAATAATTGACTCATAACGGCTAAGTTCGAGTGTCAAGTTCGAGTTAATCTGTGTCCGAACACCTCGATTATGTGCGTAACGGAGTAGTGGGACAACATATTCTTCCACAGACTTTTTCGATAGCATTGGTTCTCCGCCAGTAATGCTTAATGATCTTAAATGTGGAACTTCCTCAAGTCTATTAAGCAAAAAATCAATTGGCAGTGCATTTGGATCTTTGGGCTGAAGTGTATAGCCGACAGCACAATGCTCACATCTCATATTACATAAAACAGTGGTCGTAAATTCAATATTAGACAGAGTCAGCTTTCCATATTCCTCCATGTCCATATATGCTTCCCATGGATCATATTTCGGGCTTATTTGCTTTAGCTTTCCTATCATACTTTTCTTCCTTTCTAGTAACATCTGATATTATTAATTTTACGGGCTATATTGTCAATAGATACTGATTATCCATAATAAAAACCAACTTTTCTGAAATTATATTTGGATAAAAATTAATTGACTTGCAACTATATGAAAGTTTATTATATTTTTATTAACGACTATTTAACGACAATTTTAAATTGTCTAATTATTACTGTATTTTGGGAACGGGGGAAAGTTTATGAAAAGGGATATGCCATTTTTAGTTGCAATTATTCCGCTTGCTGTAATGATTTTGGTCATGTTTTTTACGGTTGTTAAATTGGAGCAAGGGCCGCACATCCCTCTAATAGTAGGAACATCCGTTGCTGCACTTGTTGCCTGGCGTTCGGGGTACAAGTGGAAGGAAATAGAAGAGGCGATGTATAAAGGAATACGTCTTGCGCTGCCTGCAGTTATTATTATTATGCTTGTTGGACTTACGATTGGAGCATGGATCGGCGGCGGAGTAGTTGCTACAATGATCTATTATGGATTGAAGATCATCACACCTTCACTTTTCCTTGTTTCAATTTGCATCATTTGTGCCATCGTCTCATTAGCGATTGGAAGCTCATGGTCTACAATGGGGACAATTGGTGTGGCTGGAATGGGAATCGGATTAAGCATGGGGATACCTGCTCCGATGATAGCGGGTGCGATCATTTCAGGTGCCTATTTTGGGGATAAAATGTCACCGCTTTCAGACACGACTAACTTGGCAGCTGGGCTGACAAATACAGACTTATTTGTACATATTAAGCATATGTTTTATACGACCATTCCTGGATTAATTATTGCATTAATCACTTATGCAATCTTGGGAAGAAGCTTTGGGAAAAATGGGGTTGATACGGCAGATATTAATCAAACGATAGCGGTGCTTCAAGATAGCTTTGTCATCACTCCTTGGCTCTTAATTATTCCATTACTTGTAATCATATTGGTAGCAAAAAAAGTACCGGCAATTCCAGCATTAATTATTGGGATTTTGCTAGGATTCCTATCACAAATTATCGTTCAAGGCGGATCATTTACTGGAGCAGTTGGAGCACTGCAAAGCGGATTTGTTATTGAAACGGGAAATGAAATGGTGGATAACCTCTTTAATCGCGGCGGTCTTGATTCGATGATGTACACGGTTTCCATGACGATTGTTGCGATGACCTTCGGAGGGATATTAGAACATACAGGAATGCTGAATGCCATTGTTAATCAAATTTTAAAGCTAGCGAAAACAGCAAAGGGACTTGTAGCTTCTACTGTGGCATCCTGCTTTGCAACAAATGCCGCGTGCTCAGAGCAATACATTTCAATTGTCATTCCATCTCGTATGTTTGCAAAGGCCTATCGTGATAAAGGGCTTCATTCGAAAAACTTATCGCGGGCGCTGGAGGATGGAGGAACGTTAACATCGGTCTTCGTTCCTTGGAATACATGTGGCGTCTTTATTTTCGGCACACTTGGAGTATCTGCTTTTCAATATGCACCGTACGCTGTTCTTAATTTTATCGTTCCAATCATTTCAATCATCTTTGCTATGACTGGATTTACGATTGTTAAACTGACAGAATCAGAAAAGCTGGCACTGCAAAAAGAAGAAGAAGCTGCACTTAAAGGGTAAAGAAAAAAAGGAAAGTTCATTTTCGCATGAGCTTTCCTTTTCCTGCATTATTGGTAAATAGGCAGATTCAAAATATATACTGCTCGCGGGCGTCCCTGCTGATAGGTCATTTCTTCACCAATTATACGGATGTATCCTTGATCAGCCAGTTTTTTAATGATTCGCTCGGTCGTCCTTCTAGTCACTTGCAAATAATCGCTAAGGTCAGCAGCAGTGAAATGATGGGACTGTCTCTCTTTCCCAAATTGAATAAGCTTTGAGAGATTTCCTGGGCTTAATTTAGCTTTTTGAGCAATTTGAAGCAATTCAGGATGAACATTGATTAGGCTCTGCTGCTTACTCTCCTGGGGGTAAGGACCTAATAACTTTTTATCATTCGTTAAAATATACAAGCAGCTTTTTTTCTGATCTTTTTCCGCAAAACGCAAGGCAGCTAAGGCGTTTTTATCTGCTTCCATAATGGTTGAGCCAAAGCCAAAACCGATTGATACATGAGGAAAACCTGAAAAATACTGAAGGAGAATGTTCTGGTCTAGTAAACCCTCTATGTCGCCGCGAGTACTGTATAATGAATAGCCAGTAGGGCTGATTTGTTGAACAGATGCGTGAATGACACGGGCAATCGCTTCTATAAGCTTTTGAATTTCATTTTCTTGTAATTTTGTAGATATATATCCAACTGCTACTTGAGCCAATTGACTTTTTTTATACATGGCTAGCGACTTTGACTCTTGTAGTCCTCGGATTATGGCAGTTTTCGGATCAGCCATTCGCATTGAAGGGATTGCATGGAGTACCAACTGATCATAAACTGCATGAATACTCGTTATAGCTAAATCAATTTTCCCCTCTTCCCATAAGGTGCGATGGAAAGATACAATTTCGGAAAGATTGAACCTGTCTAAATCAAGCATTTCTTCATAATCAATGACATACTTAGGAAATGTATCGATATCTACAGAAGCAAGCACATTCTCAACGATTATGCTGTCGAATAGATCGATTGAAATACGATCCAAGGAAACCTGCCTATGATAAATTGCAGCTAATAAAGAAGATGAAATCGTTAACTCATCTTGAGCTAAATAAAGAGTTGGAACTGGCAGCTGTTCTCGTTCCTTTTTTGAAAAATAGTAGGGCAGCGATCCTGAAAAAAATACAACATCGCAAGGTTTAAGTTGATGAAGCAAACTTGGTGCCTGTTGAGGATCCTCATAGATGTAACTGTCTAATTCAATCTCATTAATGAAAGAAGCGACAGATTCGATTCGTTCGAAAAATTCAGCAGAGCTTATTACTGCAATTCTTGTTCTCATTGGTTCACCTCTTTATGTTGGGGAATTGTCTAGCTTCGGCGGCTAGGGGCTCGAGGTCATAAGCCAACTCGTCAAGAAGGCTAAAGAGCAGCCTTCCTGCAGATTCGTCTTATGCTTGTCGCCCCTGGGCAAGCCGCCTCCGCATTTCGGATTGTCTAGCGCAAGCGTCCAGTGTGTACGGCGATGATCAAGGCGCTTCCACTTTTCTAATTAACGACTATTTACCGACAACTATATCAAATAAATAGAATATTTGTAAATTAAAAAATAAGGGAGTTTTCTATATGAAAATAACAGCTATTCATCTTTATGCGATTCATTTACCACTTCATGTTCCATTTGTTGTCAGTTACCATACTTACGATTATATGCCATCTGTTATTGTAAAGGTTGAAACGGATGAAGGCATTGTTGGGTATGGGGAAGCAGTAGCGGATGAGCATGTGACAGGAGAGTCATGGGAAGGAGTCTACCAGATTCTCAAAAATACGCTTGCACCTGCTGTAATGGGGAAAAATCCGATGGAAATCGAAAAGCTTCATGATTATATGAATAAAGCGATTTATGGTGCTCCTACTGCAAAAGCAGCTATTGATATTGCCTGTTTTGATATTATGGGTAAAAAGCTGCAGCAGCCTGTTTATCAGCTAATCGGCGGCAGATACCATGATGAGTTTCCGATTACTCATGTATTAAGTATTGCTGAGCCTGAAGAAATGGCAATGGAAGCTGGAGCAATGGTTGAGCAAGGATACCGCTCTTTTAAAATGAAGGTTGGAACAAATGTAAGTTTGGATGTTAAGCGGATTCAAGCCGTTCGTTCAAAGGTAGGAGAAGAGATTGCCATTCGAGTGGATGTTAATCAAGGGTGGAATAATAGTGCAACAACGCTAACTGCACTGAAACAATTGCAGGATTGTAACCTTGATTGGGTAGAGCAGCCTGTTGTGGCAGATGATATTGATGGAATGGTTGAAATAAAAGCGAAATCTGTTTTTCCGTTAATGATTGACGAAGGCTTAAAGGGGCCACGTGAAATGCTTGAGATTATCCAAAAGCGTGCCGCAGATAAAGTGAATATTAAATTAATGAAATGCGGAGGCATTTACCCAGCAGTCAAGCTGGCACATCAAGCCGAGCTTGCAGGTCTTGAATGCCAAATTGGGTCCATGGTGGAATCATCCATCGGTTCCGCAGCTGGCTTCCATGTTGCTTTTTCAAAAAAAGTGATTACGAGTGTAGAGCTGACTGGTCCACTGAAATTCTCAAAGGATGTTGGCAATCTTCATTATGATGTGCCATATATTCGGCTAACGGAAGGGCCAGGGCTTGGAGTAGACGTGAGTGATGAAATGATTATAGAATTGACAGTCTTCCAAGAGAGTGTTTATTGAAAGGACTGAGAATGAGTGAGTTATATTTACGAAGGAATACTTAAAAATAAACAGATCACCTTTAAGGTAAGAAAATTAACGATGGGAGATTTGCCTGGGATATTGAATGTGCAGGATCAAGTGATTCTTCAGCTGGAAAATAAGGAACGGCTCCAGCCGCTAACAGATGAAGAATTTCAATTCATCTTAGATGGAAATGGGTGGATGATTGGCGCATTTGCTGAAAATCAGCTAATTGCTTTTCGTGCATTGTTAGTGCCTCCAATTGATGAGGAGCATTTAGGAAGGGATATCGGGCTAACTGAAATGGAATTACCTAAGGTTATTTACCAGGAAATTTCAAATGTGCTGCCAGCATTCCGAGGAAACCAATTGCAAAAAATATTAGCGAGCCTTATTATGCAGGAGCTAGCAAAGGAAAATCATTCATACCGCTATGTTTGCTGTACGGTTGCTCCTTTTAATATACCTAGTTTGAAGGATAAATTTGCGCAAGGAATGAAGATTGCAGCGCTAAAAGAAAAATATGGCGGCAGTTTGCGCTATATTTTTGTAAAAGACTTAGAGGAAATAGGAGAACCTGAATATAAGGAAACCATTTTTATTCAAATGAACGATACTCGTGCTCAGCAAGCAAAACTGGCTGAAGGCTGGCAGGGGATACAAATGGAAGAGCGTGCAGGAGCATGGTTAGTGCAGTATACACGATGAATTATCAGTGGATAAGATAGGTAATTTAAAATGAAGGAAATGAAAAAAATAAATTTGCGAAGGAATGAATTTTTCGATAGGATGGTAACGAGACGAAAGGAGAGAGCGATTTGGGTAGTCCGATTAAAGATAAAAATAGCCAAGTTTCATTTTTGAAACAGCGGTTAAATATGTTTCTTGATGTTTTGGAAGCAATTGAGCCGGAAGAAACGGAGCTTGAAGATATTGACCGTTTAATTGATATGATTGATGATCTAGAATCAAAATGCCGTGAATTTAATAATCGCGAAGAATAAGAGCCGCTTTGGCTCTTTTTTACGTTGATTCTGTATAGGCGCTGCCAAAGCTTGGTCTTTCCAACCTATTATGATAGGGGTATAATAATATACGTTAAATAATTTATAATTTTCATAATAGATATATAAGGGAACAAAGGGAAAGGGGACTAGCAAGTCATGAATATCGAAAAATTTCAGGAAAGCATGTACAAGCTAATTGTTGAGACTTCTACAAAGCTGCCAAGGGATGTGCGCAGGGCAATTAAAGCTGCGAAGGAAAGAGAGAGTGCTGGTACGAGATCAGCGATGAGCTTAGCGACGATTACGAATAATATTAAAATGGCAGATGATAATGTTTCTCCGATTTGTCAGGATACAGGTCTGCCGACATTTAAGATTAAAACACCGGTTGGTGCCAATCAGCTTGTTATGAAAGAAGCGATCAAAAATGCCATCGCTCAAGCGACAAAGGATGGAAAGCTGCGTCCGAATTCAGTTGATTCGCTAACAGGGGCAAATAGCGGAGACAATCTTGGCGGCGGAACACCAGTTATTAAGTTTGAACAATGGGAGAAAGATTATATTGATGCACGCCTGATTTTAAAAGGCGGGGGCTGTGAAAATAAAAACATTCAATATAGCCTTCCTTGCGAGCTTGATGGCTTAGGCCGCGCAGGCCGCGACCTTGATGGCATTCGCAAATGCATCATGCATTCTGTTTATCAAGCACAAGGACAAGGATGCAGCGCTGGTTTTATCGGAGTTGGAATAGGCGGAGACCGCTCTTCTGGGTATGATCTTGCAAAGGAACAGCTTTTCCGTTCTGTTGAAGATGTGAATCAAAATGAGGAACTTCGCAAATTAGAAGAATATGTAATGGATCAAGCGAACGAGCTTGGCATCGGGACAATGGGCTTTGGCGGAGAAACGACCCTTCTCGGCTGTAAAGTTGGCGTTATGAACCGCATTCCAGCAAGCTTCTTTGTATCTGTTGCGTATAACTGCTGGGCATTTCGCCGCCTTGGCGTGGCTGTCAATCCAGAAACTGGAGAAATTAATGAGTGGATGTATCAAGAGGGAGAAAATATCGACTTTGGAGCAACAGAAGCAGAGAAGGAAACAGCTGCTGCAGCAGAAACGAAAAGCGAAGTCATTACATTGCAAGCACCGATTACGGAAGAACAAATCCGCCGCCTAAAGGTTGGCGATGTGGTTCAAATTAACGGCAGAATGTATACGGGGCGAGATGCAATCCATCATCATCTAATGGAGCATGAGGCACCAGTTGATTTAAACGGCCAAGTCATTTACCACTGTGGTCCTGTTATGCTAAAAGACGATGAAGGAAACTGGCATGTAAAAGCTGCGGGTCCGACTACAAGTATTCGTGAAGAGCCTTATCAAGGTGACATCATGAAAAAGTTCGGTATTCGTGCAGTCATTGGAAAAGGCGGAATGGGACCGAAAACATTAGCCGCATTAAAAGAGCATGGCGGTGTGTACTTGAATGCAATTGGCGGAGCAGCGCAATATTATGCGGATTGTATTAAAGCAGTTGAAGGTGTAGATTTAATGGAATTTGGTATTCCAGAAGCGATGTGGCATCTAAAGGTAGAAGGATTTACAGCCGTTGTTACAATGGATTCACATGGAAGCAGCCTTCATGCAGATGTAGATAAATCATCATTAGAAAAATTAGCTAAGTTTAAAGAGCGAGTATTTTAATGAATTTTTAAAAGAGAGATCCTGTAAATGGGTCTCTCTTTTTTGTGGAGATTTTTGGAATGGACAATGGTGAATGTTTTCATCCTATACACAAACAATAAGAAAAAAATAGAGGAGGAGCGCAGATGAAACTACTCAAACATCTGGTCGTTCTAAGTGCAATATTCATATTTTTTACGACAACAGCGCATGCTGATTATGCCAATTCCCCTACACATTGGGGATTTAAAAAGGGAGTAAATGAAGAGCCTGCAGATGCCGGAAAGGCTTTAGACGACATGCTAGGTCGAATGGGAGCTCTTTACAAAGGAGATCCAGCGAAAAAGGATATATATCTTACTTTTGATAATGGCTATGAAAATGGGTATACAGCCCAAATATTAGATGTTTTGAAAAAGGAAAAGGTTCCAGCAGCTTTTTTTATTACAGGCCATTATATAAATAGTGCGCCTGATCTAGTGAAGCGCATGGCTGCAGAAGGACATATTATTGGGAATCATTCATGGAGCCACCCAGATATGACAAGAATTAGCGGAGAACGGCTAGCTGAAGAGCTGGAAAAAGTCCGTGAAGGAACAGAGAAACTGACTGGGATCGAGCATATGTCATACTTGCGGCCTCCAAGAGGAATCTTCAGTGAGCGGACGATTCATTTAGCAAACAAGGAAGGGTACACACATATCTTTTGGTCACTAGCGTTTAAAGATTGGCTAACCGATCAGCAAAAGGGATGGCAATATTCCTACGATAATATTATGAGGCAAATTCATCCTGGGGCTATTCTTTTGCTGCACACTGTTTCAAAAGACAATGCGGATGCACTAGAAAAGGCTATTCAGGATTTGAAGGCAAGAGGCTATACATTTAAAAGCTTGGATGATTTAATGATGAGTCAGGCTTTTGAGGAGAATATGCTGTATTGATATTGATGTTTTTTCGAGAGGTGGCCTGTAAATCTGAAAAGTGGCCTGTAAATCGGTAAAAGTAGCCCGTAAATCTGAAAAGTGGTCTGTAAATTAGTAAAAGTAGCCCGTAAATTTATAAAGTGACCTGTAAAAGAATAGAAGTGGTCCGAGATCTAAAAAATGCACCTTAAATAAAATGATTGAACCCGAATTTTTAACAATTCGGGTTTATTCCTGCTTAAAAAGACGTGAACAGTGAAAAATGGTATAATACGAGAAAATGTCAAAGGACGGATCATGATTGGAAACAATAAAAATTGATGGACCATATAATTTTGACCTCGTACTCGACAGACTCTCACTCGATCCGCTTCATCAGGTTGATTTAGAAAATAGAAGTGTATCAGTGCCTTTAATGATCGAAAATGCACCAATGGCTGCTCAAGTGAAAGCGATTGGTTCAACTAAAGCGCCGGAATTTGTTATTACAGGAATAGAGGAATCATTCCAAGATAAAGCTGCGGAAAGACTTGGAGAAATTCTCCAATGGAATACACCGCTGGAAACCATCCATCAGCATTTTCAACATACAGATCTTAAAGGAATATTTGAGCAGCATTATGGGACACCGATTGTTCTTGATTTCGACCCGTATAGCTGCCTGCTGAAATGCATCATTCACCAGCAGCTAAATCTTTCTTTTGCCCATACATTGACCGAGAGATTTGTAAAAACCTTTGGATTTGAAAAAGACGGGGTTTGGTTTTACCCACGACCTGAGACCGTAGCAGAATTGCAGGTTGAAGACCTAAGAGAACTGCAATTTAGCGGGCGAAAGGCGGAATATGTCATTGGAATTGCTACAGAAATTGCCTCAGGAAATCTTAATTTTGAGGAATTAAAATATAAATCTGATCAAGAAGTATTTGAACAATTAATTAAGCTTCGCGGAGTTGGTCCATGGACTGTGCAAAACTTTCTGATGTTTGGCTTTGGCAGGCAGAATCTATTTCCAATGGCAGATATTGGCATACAAAATGCGTTGAAAAAGCACTATCAATTAGAAGCAAAACCAACCTTGCAGGAAATGGAGTCATTTTCAAAAAGTTGGGACCCTTACCTAAGCTATGCCTCTCTTTATTTATGGAGAAGCATTGAATAATATGGAGTGATTAAGCAACATGAAACAAGAGCAATCAAATCAATTAAAACTCAAACAAACATTTCCACTGACAATTAAAAGGCTCGGAATAAATGGCGAGGGAGTCGGCTATTTTAAAAAGCAGGTTGTTTTCGTACCTGGAGCGCTCCCTGGTGAAGAGGTTGTTGTTGAAGCAACAAAGGTTCATCCCAAGTTTTCAGAAGCTAAAATAAAAAAGATTCGAAAACAATCAGAGTTCCGCATTAAGCCGCCATGTCCAATTTATGAAGAGTGCGGAGGCTGCCAGCTTCAGCATCTCCGCTATGACCAGCAGCTTAAGGAAAAACGAGATATTGTCATTCAAGCATTAGAAAGACATACAAAGCTAGACCCTTCCAAGTTAGAGATTAAAGAAACGATTGGCATGGAGGATCCATGGAGTTATCGCAACAAAAGCCAATTCCAGGTTGGATTCAGAGACGGAAAAGTCTTAGCAGGCTTATATGGAATGAACTCCCACCGTCTAATTAATATTGAACAATGTGCCGTGCAGCACCCACAAACAAATAAAGCAACGAAGACGGTTAAACGAATACTCCAAGATCTTAAAGTTCCAATTTATAATGAGAAATCAAAAAAAGGACTTGTACGAACAATTGTAGCAAGAGTAGGGATTCAAACTGGTGAGCTTCAAATTGTTCTCATTACAACGAAAAAAGAACTGCCTAAAAAAGAACTGATCATTCAAGAAATAAAGAAGAGATTGCCTGAAGTCAAATCGATTATCCAAAACATCAATGGACAGAAAACTTCGCTTATCTTTGGGGATGAAACCGTGAATCTTGAGGGAAGTGACTTCATTCAAGAGACACTGGGCGACCTTCAATTTGAGCTTTCCGCACGAACATTCTTTCAATTGAATCCAGAACAGACAGTGAAGCTATATAATGAAGTAAAAAAAGCTGCCGCTCTTACAGGAACAGAAAAAGTAGCGGATGCTTATTGCGGGGTTGGAACAATCGGACTTTGGGTTGCGGATGGAGCAGCGGAAATTAGAGGAATGGACATCATCCCTGAATCGATTGAAGATGCCAAGAAAAATGCGGCAAGGCACGGAATCAATCATGCGAAGTATGTAACCGGAAAAGCAGAAGTCTTACTGCCAAAATGGGTCAAAGAGGGCTGGAAGCCAGATGTGATCATTGTTGATCCGCCTAGAACGGGGCTGGATGAGCAGCTGTTAAAAACAATCTTAAGGGTAAAACCGAAGAAGGTTGTTTATGTATCCTGCAACCCTTCAACTTTGGCGAAGGATATTAATGTATTAAATTCTAGCTATAAAGTGAAAATGATTCAGCCGGTGGATATGTTTCCGCAAACAGCACATTGTGAAGCAGTCACGTTACTGGAGTTAGTATAATCGAAAAGCAGTTGATATAGAAGATTTCTATACCATCTGCTTTTTTGTTTATAAAAATTCCATTCAGGACTGATTTTCGTTAAAATAAACATTGTCGCTTTTAGTAAATTATAAATATCCATATGTACTTGTATTTGATAATAAGTTATTAAGCATGATATAAGTGTAAAAGAAGTGAAATATGCGTCTTAAAATTTTTTTCTTGAGGATTGAAGTTGTATTCATAGTGAGAGGATTTGAGTTTGAAATGATAGATAATTTTTGGCGTGATTTGCCACGGCCATTTTTTGTACTTGCACCAATGGAAGATGTGACAGATGTTGTTTTTCGTCACGTCGTAAGTGAAGCTGGCCGACCGGATGTATTTTTCACAGAGTTTACAAACTCGGATAGCTATTGTCATCCAGAGGGCATGAAAAGTGTGCGTGGCCGTTTGCTTTTTACAGAAGATGAACAGCCAATGGTGGCACATATTTGGGGGGATAACCCCGAATATTTCCGTCAAATGAGTATTGGCATGGCAGAGTTAGGGTTTAAGGGCATCGATATTAATATGGGCTGCCCTGTACCGAATGTGGCATCGAGAGGAAAAGGGAGCGGCCTTATTCTGCGTCCAGAAGTTGCAGCAGAACTTATTCAAGCAGCAAAAGCAGGCGGACTGCCTGTCAGCGTGAAAACACGACTTGGCTATAAGGAAATTCAGGAGTGGGAGGAGTGGCTAACGCATATTTTTAAGCAGGATATTGCGAACCTTTCTATTCATTTACGTACAAGAGAGGAAATGAGCCAAGTAGCTGCGCATTGGGAGCTAATTCCGGAAATCAAGAAATTACGTGACCGTATTGCACCAAATACGCTCCTAACCATCAATGGAGACATCCCTGACCGTCAAACCGGGCTGCAGCTTGCCGAAAAATATGGGATTGATGGGGTGATGATCGGACGAGGTATCTTTAAAAATCCGTTTGCTTTTGAAAAGGAGCCAAAAGAGCATAGCAGTAAGGAACACCTTGATCTTTTAAGACTGCAGCTTGATCTTCAAGATCGATATGCGGATGAACTGCCACGTTCAATGACAGGGCTTCATCGCTTTTTCAAAATTTATGTCAAAGGATTTCCTGGAGCTGCTGAATTAAGAAATCAATTGATGAATACGAAATCAACAGATGAAGTGCGTGCATTGCTTGATAACTTTGGTGAAATTTAAAATAGAAATTTCCCGTAATTCATCCACGGTTAAAATAAAATCTGTGTAAAAAAATAATTTCTTGCTTGCCTGACCCGGAATTCGTAAAAAGCATCATTTGCGAATTCTGGGTTGTTTTCATCCGTATCCCTTATACTTTTGTCAATTTTTTCTCTATTTAAGAAAAGGGGACAGCGTTGATTGTGTCGCAGTTAATCTAATAATCGTATGAGATCTGCTAAAACAATGCAAGTAGAGTATAAAAAAAGCAGGGAGCTATCAAGATCCCTGCAGAAAAATATCCTATTTAAATGTCCAATAGTTATTCAGAATAAAATTGATAATTGGAATGACGATTATCGTTACCAATTCTCCTATTGAATAATGAAGAGATAAGACATTTACTATTAAATACATAATTGAAAAATTCAGTGTAAAACCAATGGATGAAACAGCGAGAAAGCGCAGCAATTTATTGTATGAGAAGTCGCTTCCAAAGGTAAACTTTTTGTTTAATATAAATGAAATATAAGTCATGATGCCAAAGGAAACGGATGATCCTATAAGGGGATCTTGGTTAAGAGCTTCTACAAAAATGAAGACAGAAAGAAAATAGATGAGTGTGCTTATACAGCCAACAGCACTATATTTCATAAATTTATGAAATAGTTCTTTACTTTCGAGCATCAAGATAGCCTCTCATTATGGTCATTCAATACACCATTTGCTATTGTGTTTTTTAAAGAATTACTCTTTTTTTTCATAGGATTTCTTGCACTTCGTTTATAGTTGATTAGAACAAGTAATTGCAAAAGAGTAAGCGGCAGTATGGTTTTTTTATAGGCTAAATATTTTGGTTCCCAATTTGAAGTAAATTTACTTTTAAATTCTTTAAGACCTTTAAAATTATACATTGAATTCCCATAAAGATAGACTAAACGAATAAGTTTCTCACTTGTAAATGAATGTTTACAGGTTCCTACATTGGATAAGGGTGTCATTCCCAAACTGCAGGTTTGATAACTATTATTTTTTGCCCAATGAAAAATATGAATAAATAAAACATCCATTGTTCCATAAGGGCTATCCGAGTACTTTCTCATTAGGTCAATCGTTATTGTATTTTTATAATCAGTTGCTAAAGTTGCAAATGCAATAATGTTTCCAGCCGGACCGTGCAAAAGCGCTATAGGGAAAAGCGAAACATATTCTTTGCTAAAAGAGACGACTGAAAACCCTTTTTCTTTTTGACTGCCTAACCATGAATCTGATATATGTTTTATTTCTGAAAGAAATTGGTCGGAATATGGAGGGTGAACTACGCTAAATGTAAAGTTATTTCGCGTAAATTTATTCAATTTTGTTCGTAATTTTGCTCCTTTTTTTCCATCAAGGGAAAATTGCTGAAGATTTACTAATCCCGTTTCCGCCACCTTAAGGAATCGATAACCTGAATCATGGTAATATTGCATATACTGTGGACTTATTTGGTAGAAAACTGGTTTTAAACCCTTTCTTTTGCTAAATTCACAGAATTCTTTAATTGCTGCATGTATTTTTGCTTCTTCTCCGATTGGATCCCCTAAAACTATTAATTTATTACTAATACGTTGATATACGAAAAGTACATCTTGCTCTTTTGTCCAAAACATTTCTTTATCTTTTAAGTAAATCAGATGCGAAACATGATTTCCTCCATTTTCTTTTAAAAAAGAAGTTAATTGATCATATTGAAGATCATTATTATTATGGATTGGATTCATCATCTCTATTTGTTTTTTATTAAAGGATATATTCAAATTGAACACGAATGCTTTCCTCCTGAAATAGATCAACGTTTAAATAATATCATAGGAAAGGTTACTAGATTGCTTGTAAATTATTGTAATTTTAATTGAAGATCAACTAGCAAATTCTTTTTTGTTTTAAAATGGACCTATACACTTCACAGAGATAGGTCTGTTAGTTTTTTATGAAGAAATTTAACGATATCCAAAAGGGAGTATGTATAATAATGATAAGAAAGTAAAGCAAAGTAAAATTCAAAGGGGCTGAGCACATGAATCATTGTTTATTTCATTCATTGGAAGGTGAAAATATCTATTTCAAAGCATTAAGTACAGATGATGTGCAAGAGATACATAGCTACGCGTCAGATGAAGAAGTTTCACGGTTTATTGGCTGGAATTTAATGAATAAATTAAGTGAAACTCACAGCTATATTGAAGTCATGTTAAAGCGGGAGTCGGAAGGGACTTACTTTTATGCTTCCATTGTTCAAAAATCAACTGAAGCAATTGTTGGGACAGCAATGATTTTCAATTTTGATCATGAAGCAAATAAAGCAGAAATTGGTTATGTTTTGCATAAAGATCATTGGGGGAAGGGGTATGGCACAGAGTGTGTAGCTTTAATGAGTGATTTTGCCTTTAAATCACTGAATCTTCACAAAGTTTATGCGAGTGTTGTCGATGCAAATATTGGTTCAGCGCGGATACTTGAAAAAAACAAATTTGAATTAGAGGGACGATTAAGAGACCATTATTTTATAGAAGATAAATATTATGATGCACTGCTATTTGGGAAAATTACAGTAGGCAGTTAATTAAGAATAGGAGAATAAACGTATGGAATTACAAGGCACAGCTGTCATGCTTGAAAAAGTGCGGAAAATCTGTCTTGCGCTGCCTGAAGCCGTTGAAATAATCGATGGTTTTGGTCACAATACCTTTAAAATTAATGGGAAATCCTTCGTCATATCAGGTGAAAGCGAAAAAGGATTTAGCCTGTCGTTCAAGTCAGACCGGGAAACGCAAGAAATATTACTGCAGAAAGAGTATTTTTACAAAACTCCATATATAGGACATCATGGCTGGGTATCGATCCAAAATCCAGCTTTGGATAACTGGGACGAGCTGAATGATCTTATTCAAGAAGCCTATTTGCGTGCAGCACCAAAGCGTTTAGTTAAAAACTGGATGGAGTTACATGAAAAGTAAGGAAAGGCGGAATAAATCTGCCTTTCCTTTATTTTTTAAAATTTGTTTCTACTGTTAAAGGAACCCCATATATATAAGAGTAAAAGCTAACAGGGGTAGAAAGCATTGGACAAACAAAATAGCAGCTTTAGATGGGTTGTATTTGCTTCCGTTCTGTTTACATATTTATTAATGGCGAGCCAGCGGACAGCGCCAGGATTGATTACAGACCAAGTGATGAGGGACTTTAGTGTAACCGCATCAACGATCGGGCTTCTGACAAGCATTCAATTTTTTGTTTATACTGGTTTGCAAATTCCTATGGGAATCCTTGCTGATCGTTATGGACCCAACTTTTTTCTTATTTTTGGCGCTATCCTAACTGGTTTAGGTACAATCATTTATAGTCTTGGCACACATGAAATGGTGCTATTCATAGCAAGAATTCTGACTGGTACGGGGGATGCGACTATCTGGGTCAATATGGTGTTAATTTTAGGCCAATGGTTTAAAGTGAAGGAATTTGTCCGCTTAATTGGTCTAGCCGGAATGACTGGAAGTCTGGGCTTCCTATTAGCGACTGTCCCTTTTTCTGCATGGATTCATTTACTAGGCTGGAGGGCAGCATTTTTTTTAGCTGGCATTCTATTATGTCTTTGTGGAATTCTGCTATATGTTGTACTCATAAAAAAACCAAAACAAATTCTTAATGAATCAGTCTCTCTAAAAAATGAGCTGCAACGTGAAAAAACGTCATTTTTATTACGCAGAATTTTTTCGAATCGGCAGGCATGGGCATTATTCTTTTGTCACTTTGGTGTTGTCGGTGCATATGTAGGATTTATCGGTTCATGGGCAGTGCCCTATGGGATGAATGTATATGGAATGACACGTTCAGATGCGAGTCAGCTCATTATGTTTGGTCTTATTGGGGCACTTATTGGTGCGCCAGTGATGAGTTGGATTTCTAGCCGATTGTTAACAATCAAACGACCTTATGCTGTTGTGCATATCGCTATATTATTGAGCTGGTGCACCTTTTTATTTTTCAAAGGAAATCCTCCATTTTTCGTTCTTTATATACTTTTCTTTATTATTGGTTTTGGATATGGAGCCAGTGCCTTAACCTTTGCTGTTGTACGTCAGTCCTTTCCGATAGAGGAAGCAGGCGTTGTCTCAGGTGTTGCAAATACGGGCGGTTTTATAAGTGCGGTCCTGCTGCCAAGTATCTTTGGTATCGTATTGGATCATTTTCAGACTGCTTCAAGCAATATTGGTGATGGATATTACTACGGTTTCATCACTCCAGTTATCTTCTCAATTATTGGCTTGGCTGGCGTCATATCCATAAAGGAAAAACGCCGGGAAACAGACAAAACCTAGCCGAGAATTGAATAGCTGCTTGAATTAATACGATATTGATTGATCCCCTTTTTATCAGGTTTTTTTTTATAAGCAGAAATTAGAAAAAGAAATGACATTCTCTTATTTTCTAATGTAGGATAGAAACAGCGGAGATTTTGTTTGAAAACATAACTCCGAAAAACTTGGTTAATCAACTGGCGGCACAACAATTACTGGCTAATAAGCAAAGCTAAACTTTATGATTTTGATATGGATACAAGGCTTAAGTACGAGAAAACGAAAAGAAAGTATTAGTGAGTTGAAGGAGCAAAGACTATGATAGATTTGAGTAATAAACCGACTATCGCAGGAGAGAAAGTCATTCTGAGACCCTTTATGGCTGAAGATTTCCCTCAAATTGAAGAATGTTTACAGGACCCTGAGGTTATTAAACTGACAGGGGGATCTTCAGAATATGACAGAGAGGCAACGGTTAATTGGTATAATACGAGAAATGAACAAAAAGATCGTCTGGACCTTGCAATTGTTGATAGATCCCAAAATATTTTGGTTGGTGAAGTAGTAGTCAATCTTTATGATGAGAAAAATGAAAGTATGAACTTTAGAATTCTAATTGGGCCAAGAGGAAGAGATCGAGGGCTAGGGACGGAATCGACTAAACTTATGATTGATTATGTTTTTAGCAATACTGAAATAAAACAGCTGACCTTAAGTGTTTTTGAATTCAATCCAAGAGCAAAAAATGTATATGAAAAAATAGGTTTTGTTTTTGACAGTATCGATAAAAACGATTTAGAGTTTGATGGAGAATGGGTTGATTCTATCAATATGAAATTGGCGAAAGAAAATTGGATAAAGAGTCACGAGTAGATAGAAGATAAACTCGAAGTTCTGACTATAATTATCAAATATGAGTGGTGCCAGGCACCAAAAACTACTTAGGAGGACTACTAATGGATAATAACGATAGACTCATTCGTTTGAGATATGCGCTGGAATTAAAGAATAAGGAAATGGCGGAGATTTTCAAACTTGGCGGAGTGGAAGTAACTGTACCAGAAGTGATACAGGTCTTAACAAAAACAGATGAAGATGATGAAAATGAGGAACAAATAAAGTGCAATAATAGTATGTTTGATTCCTTTTTAAATGGCCTGATTATATATAAGAGAGGGAAGCAAGATCCCAAACCAGGTAAGCCTGAAACAGCAGAATCAGGTCCAATGAAAAATGCAAGCGTTAATAATCTCCTGTTAAAGAAAGTGAAAATTGCGCTGGCATTAACTACTGAGGATATGCTCGAACTATTCGATAAAGCTGGGATTACTGTAACAAAAGGAGAACTCGGTGCTTTGTTAAGAAAAGAAGGGCATAAGAACTATAAAGAGTGTGGAGATAAATTTGCCAGGAAGTTCTTAAAAGGATTGGCAATCAAATATAGAGGATAATATGAGGACACATACCTATTTAGGTGAAACGATACGATTTGAAGTAAAGTACAAAAACCGAACTACAATAGGAATTTCGATAGATAGCTATGGAAATGTGGAAGTTCAAGCACCGAAAAAGACAACTGATGAAAGAGTTTTGCGATTAATAGAGGGAAACTGGGACGTTATTCAGCAAAAAATAAATGAAATGAAGGATAGGCAGCTTGGACCACAGGAAAAGGTGTATGAGCATGGCGAGAATTTTCTTTATTTAGGAAAAAGCTATCCAATAAAGATTTTCCAAGATAGTAATGTAATGCAGGATCATGTAGTGTTTAAAGCAGAAACGTTGCATATATATGTGAAACATCTAGAGGATGAAAAAATAAAACAGGCCTTAAAACGATTTTATTACCAGCAGTGTAAGACTTTAGTGGAAAAGAGTATCGTCTCCTATCAAAGCAGATTGAAAGAAAAACCACGTTCTATTCGTATATCAGATAGCAAAACTACCTGGGGAACCTGTGATTCAAGAAAGCAGTTAACATTTAATTGGCGGTTAGCAATGGCACCTCGCGATGTAATCGACTATGTAGTTGTTCATGAAATGTGTCATTTAGTCCATTTAAATCATGACCGCTCCTTCTGGCGACTTGTTGGCAGTATTATGCCCGATTATAAAGACAAGGAAAACTGGCTAGCTTTATCAAACTGGAAAATGACTGTTTAGTGGGACAAGGGACAGGAATCATGTCCCAAACCATTTTTGCAATCCAAATAATCATGAAGTGAAGGAACGAATCAATCGGATTTCGTTCCTTTTTCTTAAGACAATAACGGATTGGTAAATTAGAAATGCGATAGCAGTTGCAATAATCGTTTGGGTAGGAAAAATAAGATGGTCAATTAGAATAGGGTAAAATTCATTTAAGCGTTTCCAAACTCCAAAGAACAAACGAATAATAATAAAAAACACAACAAACAATGTTTGCATAAAGTCCCCTAAAAAAATGAATTTTTCATTGAAACACTCTAGTTATTTGTGATCCGCTGGTCTGATTGAAACAAGGCTTTGTCTTTAAAGAACCAATTACAGCAGGTTAGACTCACAAAAAAGAGAAGCCCAATGTAAAGCCACATCCCGTACCATGTCAATCGTCCATATTCTAATAAATCTGTATATTTCTCGATAACAATATCAAATAGCGTGATCGCAGAGATCCAAACTAAAGAGTATATAAATTTCATCCATTTAGTGCCCTGACGTTTTTGGCTAACGTAAAAGATAGAGAATAATACGGGATAAAAAAAATAATCGATTGTAATGGCTAGATCTGTAGCTTTCGGGAATTCCCGGACAGGTGCACTTAATAAGCCAAACTTAAAAGAAGGCATGTCGCAAAGCCAGATGAATGCTTGAAATATCATGAATGCAAAAATCCCCTTGCGCCGATTTTTGCGTGGAATAAACAGGATGAAACCAATAAAACCGAATATCCACATAGCTGCCAGGATAAAATGCTCCATCATCATTTTGTAGAAACGCCACCTTCCGATAGGATGATAATTCATTATTAATACAAGTATTTTCTGTTTCTTTCAATCATATTCAATACAGTCTTTTAACAATATTGGACATGCGGAGCGTATATTCGATAGAAAAAATAAGTATACAATATATATAATATTAAAAATGGAATGAATGGAGGAATTATAGTGATAGAAGAAAAAAGTGTAAGAGTATGTGAAAAGGGCCATAAGTATTATAAAAGCACCGATTGTCCAAGCTGTCCTACCTGTAATAAAGAGAATAAGCCTAAAAGCGGCTTCCTTTCTAAACTTAGTTCACCTGCAAGAAATGCATTGGTTCATAACGGAATTGACACCTTGCATGAACTATCCAATTACACGGAGAAGGAAATTTTAAAACTCCATGGTATTGGACCTGCTTCTTTACCGATTATGAGAAGTTCCTTACAAGAAGAAGGTTTATCATTTAAGGAATGAATAAAAGTTATATAAGAATGTTGCTAGAAGCATTAATTTTATGACGGTTGGCTGCAATGAGAACTAAAGGTTTTTATCATTAATCCTCATGGTGGTCTTATATCGAACCTTTTAAAAGGATTCCTTAATCAGCCTATTAATATAGGATATGCTTTCGCAACTGGTGATACAGGTAACATTTAGTAGAAATTAGAGAGAAATTAAGAATAGTAAGATTCTTAAATAATCAAGCACATTTAAAATAGGTGTGCTTTATCTGGCTAAATTGTTAATGTAATAAAAAAATGATAGACTTAGTATACAAACTATCATTTAATTGACTATTCTGAATGGTTGAACGCTAGAAATGATTCTACATTAGAAAAAGGTGACAAGGTGGAACAAAGTATAGAAGTTGGGAAGAAAGTTAATTTTACTACAAATATTGAACTATCAGCTGGGTGTCACATTGTTTATACATACACTGATATGAATTGCTATTTAGAAAACGCGCTTTCCTATATAACTGAGGGTCTTGATAAAAGCCAAGTAGTCATTTATATTGATAAACCAGACCGTTATAAGCATATAATTGATAAGCTTAAGCTTGCCGATTATTCTGAGAAACAATTAAATGAAATCATTTTTGCTGATACGGATGATTTCTATGAAACGCATGATGTTTTTAATATAAATCAAGTGATGGCCAATTTTATGGACATACTAGAGCCTCATCTAAAAGATAGAGTTATACGTACATGGGGGGTTGTTACATGGAAAGAACAAAACCAGAATAGCTTAATGACTCGTTTGAAATTATATGAGTGTGGCTGTGATTCCTTTGTAAGTAAATTAGAAAATTTTATATCTGTTTGTGCTTATGATGGATTCAAACTGTCCTCTTCCATTCTTTGTGAAATATTACAAACACATGAATACCATATGACTGATACCCATTTAACAACTTCTAACTTGTATAAGAAAAAGCCAGTCCTATTCCCAGCTATTTCGGAACAAATTAAATTAGAAAAAGCGGCACAGAACCAAGTGATACGTTCGGAAAAACTCTCTATTGCAGGAGAACTGGCAGCTGGAATTGCTCACGAGATTCGTAATCCAATAACGGCTATAAAAGGCTTTCTTAAACTAATTGAAGCTACAGAAAGCAAGAATAAAATATTTCTGCATATCATTAGCGAGGAAATAGAAAAAATCGCGCAAATATCATCTGAATTCCTGATTCTATCCAAGCCTCATGTAGATAATAAGAAGGAAATCAATGTCGTTCATTTAATAGAGAGCGTCCAATTACTCTTGGAACCTCAGGCTGTTAAAAAAAATATAGGAATCCAATTAGAGTATGATCATTATGACATCCTAATTACTTGTGATGATATGAAAATGAAGCAAGTATTAATAAATTTAATTAAAAATTCCATAGAAGCAATGGAAAAAGGGTTTATAACGGTTACTGCAAAGGATTTAATTGATCATGTTCATATTTATGTAGCGGATGAAGGTCCAGGCATCCCTAAGGAAATACTAAATAACTTAGGACAGCCTTTTATCACAACAAAGGAGGAAGGAACAGGGTTAGGCTTATTAATTTGTGAAAAAATCATCGAAGATCATAAGGGGAAAATAATCGTAGAGAGTGAAATGGGAAAGGGTACGACAATTATATTAAGAATACCTAAAGGTTAGAAATAAATAAATATTTATTGAGTTCTGAATGGAGCAGTGTTTTATGATTAAAACGCTGTTTTTTTATTGCATGAATATAAAAATTTCAAAAAAAATATTTATAGAAAAAGTTAATGGATAAAGGTTTATTTTATATTTTTCGAATGTTTTATGAATTAAAATGAATCATAATTGAATAATAGTATTGTAATATATTAAAAAAGTAAGTATAATACTATTTATACAGAGGACACTTGTCCTTCTGGGGTGGAATGTTGTGGAGGTGTCCAATAATATAAAGAGTGAATAATCCCAGAAATCTGTATGATTACAGTAAGCAGAACTTTTAGATAGACCTCTATAACTTAAAGCGATTGTATAGCAGCTATCTATTTACTCATAATATTTTATTTGATGAAAAATTCTATTAAAAACAAAGACATTATCGCAATGTTTACTAAGGGGGAACATCTATGAAAAGCTTATTGAAAAAGTGGAATCAAGTGAGCCTAGTAAAACAAATCATTATTGGCTTAATAATCGGTATTATTCTTGCTTTAGCGATCCCAGAAGCAGCAAAACCGGTTGCTATTTTTGGCTCTTTATTTGTAGGTGCTTTGAAGGCGATTGCACCTGTGCTTGTACTCTTTTTGGTCATGTCAGCAATTGCTCAGCACAAAAGCGGCAAGAAAACGAATATGAAATCCGTTATTATTCTTTATCTTTTAGGAACTTTTTTAGCTGGATTAATTGCTGTTATTGTTAGCTTTGTTTTCCCGGTAAGCTTAACGCTTGTTAAAGGGGCAGAGGGAGTAACGCCACCAAGCGGTGTTGTAGAGGTTTTAAAAACATTATTGCTAAACATTGTTGATAATCCAGTAAATGCTATTGTTAATGCGAACTATATTGGGATATTGGCTTGGGCAATTCTTTTTGGGGTAGCTTTGAAAAATGCCGCAGATTCAACAAAAACATTAATTGGTAATTTTTCAGATGCTGTTTCTAAAGTGGTTACATGGGTGATCAAGCTTGCACCATTAGGAATTATGGGCCTTGTGTTTGAGTCTATTACAACAAATGGATTGGATGCATTACTTGGCTATGGGAAACTGCTAGCTGTATTAATTGGCTGTATGCTATTTGTTGCATTAGTTGTTAATCCAATCATTGTATTTACATTTATTAAGCAAAATCCATATCCGCTTGTATTTAAGTGCTTAAAGGAAAGCGGAGTTACAGCATTTTTTACACGCAGCTCGGCTGCAAACATTCCGGTAAATATGAAATTATGTGAAGATCTTGGTTTAAATAAAGATAGCTATTCTGTTTCCATTCCATTAGGTGCAACGATCAATATGGCTGGTGCGGCTGTTACGATTTCTGTTTTAACACTTGCAGCGGTTCATACGCTTGGAATTTCAGTCGATCTTCCTACAGCGATCATCCTTAGTGTTCTGTCAGCCGTATGTGCTTGTGGCGCATCAGGTGTCGCAGGCGGATCGTTATTATTGATTCCTCTAGCGTGCAGCTTGTTTGGAATCCCAGGTGATGTGGCTATGCAGGTTGTCGGAGTAGGATTTATTATCGGTGTGCTGCAAGATTCATTTGAAACAGCGCTTAATTCTTCTACTGACGTTCTTTTCACAGCATCAGCTGAATATAAAGAATGGCGTAAAAAAGGAAAAAAAGTTGAGATAAAAAAAGCAGCATAAAGCGCAGTCCTTTATAAGAAAACTGTACCCTTGTAGTTAGCAGTGGCTAATATAAGTGGTACAGTTTTTTTTATGGACAAAAAATGTAAAGTCAAACATTATAATTATCTGTTATTTTATAATATTCAAATAAATTATGTTAGGATAAATATATAAATTTGCTGAATGGATAGAAGTTGTTATTTCAGTAAAAGGAGGAAGGAAAGGTGAAGAGATATTTATTGAATATCGTATTTATGGTTATTGCTGGGATGGTTGCAGGCTGCACGAATCAAACTGCTGCAAGTAAATCTAGTGAAGTAAGTGAATTAAAAAAGAAAAATGAACTGCTTTCACACGAAAATAAAACCCTGAAAAATACGGTGAAAGAACAAGAAAAAGCACTTGAGGAAGCGACGCTCTTTGGTGATGCTATTATTCTTACAAGGGAAATTGAAAAATATCCGCGTTCCATTTATAAGGAAGCAGCTTTTGATATTGATATGGACGGAGAAGATGAAATGATTCAACTGTATGTGAATGCAGAGAGAATGGAAAATGGTTTGTTTGCATGGGATGATGGACAGACTTGGCTGCTGGCAGTAAAAGACGGCGAGAAAACCTATCCGCTTTATGACAATTATGTTCAATTAGGATCAATCGATTTTAGTACGGCAGCCTTTGATGTCAAAAAGAGTATTGTGATGCTAGAGATGTGGCATTCTGACAAAGCTGTTTACAAATTTACCTATGATGATGAAGCTAAAGGATTTGTAAAAGAAACTTTGTATAAGAGAGAGAATCCGTTGCAACAGTATAACCAGCATGCTTCCTACGCCTTTTTTAATGACGCTTACGAAATAATGAAGCAAGCATTTACAGATAAAACTTTGAAAGCTTTAGAAGCTAGCGAAAATAAACTTCAGGAACTCAATGATCGGGCTGCCATCATTGACCCAATTGTTGCTGATATTGGAAATGCACAGCGATTGTTTGATACAGTCAGTGAATTAAATCCAGAGCTTAATGTTTCTTTAAGCAGTGTATATGATTTACTTAACCAAATGGTGATAAATCCCCCTACAGTTGAGCAAATGAATCAGCTAAAGGGTATTCATGAATTGTTCAAAGATACTGAGGGAGATTCTTTCATACTAGAAGAAGAGAATCAAATTCATCCGGAACTGAAAAAGAAGCTTCAAAGACTGGAAAGTATTCTTATTGGAAAAAAGTAAGCATGGATTAAATGATAGAAAGAAATCAGTTATTTACAAGGAGAGTGAAAAATGGGATAATAAAGAAAATTTCGAAGGGAGGAAAGTAAGTATATGGAACCAACTAATTGCTAATTTTAATTTATTTTTTAAATTAATACAGATTTTATAGTGGAGTGACATTTACCTAGCTGAGTTAGGTTTATTTGTTATGCTCTTTATGGAATCACGGCAATTTTAGAAGGTACGTACTTACTTTACTGCTAATCGAGATAATAATTTATTCTGTCAGTATACAATCTAGCTGGTGCAAATTAGATGCATAGGAATGTGCTTTCTTGCACCTGAATGTATGCAGAATTTTTTTACGTAAATTATTTTCTATGAATATTAGACTGTAAGAAGAATGATCTTCTTATGGTCTTTTTTTATTTAGGCTCTGTTATTTTTTCATTGTTGATTTTCGAGTATGTATGAGAATTTATAAGCGGAGAATTTCCGGCTATTTAAAGAAAGGAAGCTTAAGAAGCAGAAATAAGCGGAGATATTCCGTTTAAATACTCAAATTAAGACAAAATCCAAAGATTTGAATACGATAACCGGAAAAACTCCCTTTATTTTTAAGGAAATATAGCTATTTCCCAAAATAACCGGAATTCTTCCGCTTATTTTCTCATATACAGCAAAATCAGTTATAACAGGGTCTTTATTTATATAATAAATAGTACAGTGCACTTCTTTGGCTATCCATAAAAGGCATAACATACATTATGGATGAAAGAAGGAAATATGATGTTAGAACTGAAATTAAATAGCGTGAAAAAGTTTATGGAAGCAACGCTTGTAGTGAAAAATATTACCTTCGAAGCTTATGAAGGGGAAAAGGTTGGAATTATAGGAGCAAATGGATGTGGAAAGAGTACGGTTCTTAAATTAATTGCAGGAAAAGAGCCGATGAATTACTACCCAGGTTACCCGCAAACCTCCAGCCCAGGATATGATGAAGGTCTGATTCAATTGCCAAGAGGAGCAACGAGTGCTTATCTTGATCAAATGCCAAATTTTCCAGAAGGCTTAAAAGTGATCGATGTATTAAACCTGGCCTTTGAGGAAATTGACCAAATTGAGAAGCAAATGCGCGAATTAGAAGAGCAAATGAAGATTTTGAAAGAAGAACCGTTGGAAAAAACCTTAAAGAAATACAGTGACCTTGTACAATTATTTGAAGTCAAAGGCGGATATGAACGGGAAGAAAAAGTAAGCAAGGTTTGTACAGGTCTACAGTTTGATGAGAGCTTTTTAAATAGGGAGTTTGATTTATTAAGCGGAGGGGAAAAGACGACGGTCGTCCTTGGAAAGCTCCTGATTCATCATCCGGATATAATGCTTCTGGATGAGCCTACGAATCATTTGGATATGGACTCCGTTGAATGGCTAGAAGGCTATTTAAAAGACTACAAGGGAATTGTCTTAATCGTTTCCCATGACCGGTATTTTTTAGACAATGTAGTTACTAAAATCGTAGAAATAGAGGATATGGAGTCAAAATGCTATAAAGGCAATTATTCTTCCTTTGTTAATCAAAAAGAAGAAAATATGCGGATTCAATATGAGCATTTTAGAGAGCAGCAAAAAAAGATTAATAGCATGGAAAAGACTGTTTTGAATCTGAGAGACTGGGCAATGAGGGCTGATAATAACAAGTTTTTTCGCAGAGCTGCCAGTATCCAAAAGAAGCTGGATAAGATGGAGAGAATCGAAAAGCCACTTTTTGAAAGGCGTCATATGAAATTGGGCCTGAATGCTGCTGTTCGGTCAGGAAATGAAACCATTAAGGCAATCGGACTTACTAAATGCTATAAAGAAATAATGCTTTTTAAGGAAGCTGATTTACTCATTACCTTTGGGGAAAGAGTGTGCCTCATTGGACCGAATGGCAGCGGGAAAACGACTTTCCTAAAGATGCTGCTAGGTGAAGAGCAGCCAGATGATGGAGTCATTGAACTAGGGGCAAATGTGATGAGTGCCTATCTGCCCCAGAAAATCATTTTTAATAATGAAGAGCATACGTTGTTAGAAGCCTTTAGGGAGAATATTTCAATAGACATAGGCAAGGCACGTGAATATCTTTCTAAGTTCATGTTTTATAAAAGCAGTGTCTTTAAAAAAGTAAAACACTTATCTGGGGGAGAGAGAATTAGACTAAAGCTGGCTATGCTATTATTTCAAGATATAAATTTATTAATACTTGACGAGCCTACAAATCATCTAGATATCGATTCTATTGAAACCCTTGAAGAGGCACTGGAAGACTTTAATGGCACCATTTTCTTTATCTCCCATGACCGGTACTTTATTAATAAAATTTGTGAACGAGTGATTGCTTTAGAGGATCACTCATTAAAAAGCTATTCTGGAAATTATGATCATTTTAAAGCGGAGAAAGAAAATGAAAGCTTTCAAGAGAAGAAAGAGACTATTGTAAAAAGAGAGAAAGTAAAAAAACAAACGAATCTTGCAGAAAACCCTAAGAAGGATGCAGCAAAAGCTAAGGCTCTGGCAAAGATAGAATGCCTGGAACAAGAAATAATGGAGCTTGATTTAACCATGTCAGCTGATCCGATGGGTTACGAGCAGTTAAATAAGCTGTATGAAAGGAAGCTTGAGTTAAATAAGGAACTGGATGCTGTAATGGAATTGTGGATAAATGATTAACATAGCATTGGTGCATGTACCCGCATCTTTAAGGGGACATGCTCCAATTTTTCCTCATAGGTTTTTAATCTTTTCAAATGATCCCCTTTTTAACTTCTTGTAACCAAAGCTCAAGCAGCTCCTGTTCTTTTGCTAGTGATATTCCTGCTTTTCGTTCATCGTTAGTCCTTGCATTCTCCCATTGATAGATATCGTAAATCGTATCTTCCAGAGGGCGAAAGGAAAGCCCGGCATGAACAGCTTTTTCAATATTGAAAGAAAATGCACCTTTCCACGGTTTTGCTTCCCCTTCTAATGGGGAGCTTTCAGGGATCCATAGAGGCATCTCCGTCCACGGCAGCACTTTGTGCTTCAATAAAAATGGCTCTTCTGCCCATACAAATTCGGCATTGCTATTAGAAATAGCTTTACATGTGTTCAAAAGTTCTTCTATAGTCAAAATATTCTTAGGACCAGTTACATTGAATGTACCTGCTGTTCTCTTCTCCGCCATAGTAAGCACCCATGACGCTATGTCTTTAATATCAATCAGTTGAACAGGGCGGGATGAGCGTCCGGGCACCAAAACTTTTTCACCTCTTGCAACACGCTGAACCCAATATGGAAGACGATCCGAATAATCAAATGGGCCAACAAGCAGACCTGCCCTAACATGCAGCACGCTGCCAGGCCAATGTTTCTCTGCTTCTGCTTCACATAATGCTTTCAGCTCTCCGTAATATTCGTAAGGAGAGAGTTTGCCTGCTTCGACATCAGCTAATTTATCCTCCGGCAGCATGGGTAGTAATGGATAGTCTTCCGCAATATTAAGTGGAATCCAATCTTTATAGACAGATATGCTTGAGATAAATGTATAATGCTCGATGTTATCCCCCAGAGCCTCTGCAGCTTTTCTTATTTGATGAGGAGCAAAGCCGCATGTATCTATTAATACATCCCATTTTCTTCCTTTCAGCAGTGCTGCATCACTATTTCTATCACCGATTACTTGTTCAACCTGTGGGAACATTTCTTTATTACTACCGCGATTAAATAAGGTTACTTCATGCCCTCTTGCTATTGCTTCGTCTACTAAAGCTCTTCCTAAAAAACGAGTGCCTCCTAATATAAGAATCTTCATTTTTCTCCTCCGCCCAGTTTATTTTTAAGAAAATTGACTTATTCACTAATATAACGATATTCCTTCGCAGAAAGATATGAGGAGGGAAAAATTTTTATCCCTTTAATTAAAAATAATGTTTAATAATGAATGGCTTAGAGCAGGTAAAAAAGTATTTGTATCAGAGAGGCACTTTTGTTATGATAAAAACACTTATAAATGAAATGGAGGTTTTCCTTTTGACAGCATCAATGAGATTGAGATTCCCAGTTATCATTCGTTAATTGAATACGCTTGATCGCTCTGCCTATGTTCAGAGCAACGGGATTGGTCTGTCTATTTTTAAGGAAACCTATATTAAACGGTTATTTAAAAAAGAGGGGATGAGTCTGCCCTCTTTTTTGTTGTCTTAAAAAAGTTATTGTCATAATTAGAGCGGTACAATCTTATGGATGTAGGTGAAGCATTTATTTGAAAAATTTTATAGGAAATGGGTTGTTAATCAATGAACAAAAAAAGTAATCATACGAAGGAGAATTGGTTAAGGAATATCATTCTCTTTTTAACTAGCCAAACGATTTCACTATTTGGGTCATCATTAGTTCAATACGCCATTATGTGGTATATCACTTTAGAGACTGAATCAGGGATGATGATGACGCTGTATATTATTTGCGGTTTTATACCAACGTTTCTTTTATCCCCAGTTGCTGGGGTTTGGGCGGATCGATATAATCGAAAAATGCTGATTATATTAGCGGATGGTCTTATTGCATTGTCAACATTCATTCTTGCTATTCTCTTTTTAATGGGATATGACGCAATTTGGCTGCTTTTTGTAATGGCAGCAATTCGTGCTCTTGGAACAGGCATTCAAACGCCTGCTGTTGGGGCAATTTTACCTCAGATTGTTCCAAAGGATAAACTGACAAAGGTGAACGGAGCAAATGGCAGTATTCAAGCGGTGATCATGTTTGTATCTCCGATGGTGAGCGCAGCCTTATTAGGAATGGCATCAATTGAAATCATATTTTTTATTGATGTCATAACTGCAGCTATCGCGATTGTCACACTTCTTGCCTTTTTAAAAATATCTGTGCATGAGAAAGCAGCAGAGAAACAAACAACGAGTTACTTCAGTGACTTTAAAGAAGGTTTACAATATGTAAATAAGCATGATTTTCTGAAGAAATTTTTCCTCTTCTTTGCTGTCTTTTTTGTACTGATGGCACCTGCAGCCTTTCTCACACCACTGCAGGTGACACGCAGCTTTGGAGATGACGTATGGCGGCTGACTGCGATTGAAATTGCCTTCTCCATTGGGATGATGGTGGGCGGCGGAGTGATCGCTTCCTGGGGAGGATTTTCAAACAAAGTGAAGACAATGGGGTTTGCAAGTGTGATAATGGGAGTATGTACATTTGCACTTGGGATCGTACCTGGCTTTTGGATTTATTTAGTTTTCATGGCTCTGTTTGGCGTGGCTATGCCAATTTTTAATACTCCAGCTACTGTTTTGCTGCAGGAGAAAATAGAAGAGGATTATTTAGGCAGAGTTTTTGGGGTAATGGGAATGATCTCAACCTCAATGATGCCGCTTGGAATGCTTATATTCGGTCCAATCGCGGACTTTATTAAAATCGAATGGCTGCTAATAGGAACGGGCGTATTCATGACTATACTTGCGATTTTTTTAGGGCGAAGCAAAATTCTAATAGAAGCAGGCAAGCCTGCATCACAATCACAGCAGTAAGTGATAATAACGTCTCTACTTTATGGTAGAGACGTTTTAAATTATCATTCATTTAGCCAGTATATTTTAAAATCACTTGCACAATATAAAAGCATCAATTATAATCAAAAATAATAAATTTCAAATTATTTAATTATTATGAAAACAACTAAAAACGATGAAGAGAAAAAGTAGGGTTACGCTATTTTACACAGAGAGCTTCGGTAGCTGAAAAGAAGCAAAAATGCTGATCTGAACAATGGCCTCTGAGTTCCGTGCTGAAAGTATCGAGAGGTATGAGTAGGTTCCGGCGAGATTTGGTACTCGTTATCCATACCACAGTATTTAGGGTGATAGTTATGCCCGAGCACTAGTTAAGGCTGTTATGTGTGAGCAAACAGTAAAGTAAGGTGGTACCGCGTGAATAAACCACGTCCTTATCCAATTGGATATTGACGTGGTTTTTTATTTTCAAAAAAGATGAATGGAGGAGCTAACATGAATAATTTTTTAGTATTACAATCAGATTTTGGTACGGGCGATGGTGCAGTAAGCGCGATGTATGGTGTTGCATTGTCAGTAGATCCTTCCGTTCGAGTGTTTGATCTCACTCATGATATTCCTCAGTATAATATTTGGGAAGGAGCCTATCGCTTATATCAAACCATCTCTTATTGGCCTGAAGGTACAGTATTTGTATCTGTTGTTGACCCGGGGGTGGGGTCTGAGCGAAGAAGTATTGTTGCAAAAACGGAAACAAATCAATACATCGTTACGCCTGACAATGGGACACTTACACAGATAAAGAAGCACATTGGCATAGTAGAGGCTAGAGTCATTGACGAAAATGTAAATCGTCTGCCAAAGTCCGGGGAGTCTTATACATTCCATGGCCGGGATGTGTATGCTTTTACTGGTGCCAGGCTCTCATCAGGGATCATTCCTTTTGAACAAGTAGGTCCTGAGATTGATGTCGGCTCTATTATTGAGCTGCCATTGACTGAAGCAGGCTTGAATAACAGGAAAATTACGGGGAACATTGATATTCTTGATATTCGATTCGGGAATCTTTGGACGAATATTGACCGAGAGCTATTTAAGCTATTGGAAATTGAATATGGTGATTCTTTCGAAGTAAAGATCGAGAATGAAACACGTCAAGTGTATAAAAATATTATGACATTTGGAAGATCATTTGCGGATAGTCATTTAGGTGAACCGCTGCTTTATGTTAATTCACTCGATAAAATAGGCGTTGCATTGAATCAAGGATCTTTTGCAAAGGCTTATCATGTTCAATCAGGTGCGAATTGGAAAATTTCTATACAAAAAGTTTCGAATATTGCATATAATTAGCTATTAATTAAACTATAAAGGGGATGTGGGTGTTGAAAAGAAATCCGTTATCTATTAGAACAATTGTGGCGATTGGAATAGGAGCAGCAGTTTTTATTATTCTGGCAAAATTTGCAGCCATTCCGTCACCGGTACCAAATACGTCGATTCAAACATCATATGCATTTTTAGCATTAATGGCTGTTGTTTTTGGACCGATTGCAGGCGGATTAATTGGCTTAATCGGGCACGCGCTTAATGATGCGATATCGTATGGTTCTGTTTGGTGGAGCTGGGTGGCCGTATCAATGATTGTTGGACTATTAATTGGTTTTGCGGCTAAGAAAATTGATATTGAATCAGGGGTTTTTAATACAAAAAAGATCATTACCTTTAATATTGTTCAGGTGATCGCTCAAGGTATTGGATGGTTTTTACTTGCACCGGCATTGGATATTTTAATCTATGCGGAGCCAGCGAACAAAGTTTTCATGCAAGGTCTTTTTGCAGGTGTATCAAATATGGTAACAGTCGGAGTGATCGGAACATTATTATTATTGGGTTATGCAAAAACACGCAGTCGAAGCAATAGTTTGACTAGAGAATTATAGATTTATTATTTGCTAATGCTAAAAAAGAGTGGCTAGGAGAAAAAAATGAAAAAGAAAGTCATTGAATTTAACAACTATTGTTTTAAGTACCATAGTCAGGCAGCACCAACCCTTCATAACATAAATATTACTGTATACGAAGGTGAAAAGGTATTAATCGTAGGATCTTCTGGGTCGGGGAAAAGCACGATTGGTCATTGCATCAACGGGCTTGTTCCCTTTTCTTATAAAGGTGAAGTGACTGGAAGCCTAAAGATTATGGGAAAAGATGCACACAGTTTAGATATTTTTTCACGTTCGAAAATCGTCGGCACTGTTTTGCAAGATCCTGATGGACAATTTATTGGACTTACTGTAGGAGAGGACATTGCCTTTTCATTGGAAAATGACTGTACGGAACAAGGAAAGATGAAGAACCTTGTTGAGGAGACAGCCAAAATGGTGGAGATGAATGAATATCTGACATCTTCTATACACCATTTATCCGGTGGGCAAAAACAGAGAGTATCAATTGCAGGAGTGATGGTAGATAAGGTTGAGATTATTTTATTTGACGAACCTCTTGCAAACCTTGATCCTGCGACTGGCAAATATGCTATTGAATTGATTGATCGAATTCATCAAGAAACGAATACGACAATCGTTATTGTTGAACATCGCTTAGAGGATGTGCTGCATCGTCATGTTGACCGGATAATTGTTGTGGATGATGGTCGTGTTGCTGCAGATATGTGTCCAGATAAGCTATTATCTAGTCCAATTTTGGAAGCTAGCCATATTCGCGAGCCATTATATGTTAAGGCGGCTAAATATGCAGGATGTGAAGTGACGGAGGACATGAAGCCTTCACAGCTGCACTCATTTTCCATAGAAAACTGCAAAGATAAACTTCTGGACTGGGTTCGTACCGGGAATCAAGCGATGCCAAAGGAAAGAAAATCACCTATTTTGGAATTGAGAGATATATCTTTTAGTTATGCACCCCGTCATGAAACAATCCGGGGAATTTCTTTATCTGTTGAGAAAGGTCAAATGGTAAGCATTGTTGGCAAAAATGGAGCAGGAAAGTCAACTTTATCAAAGATCATATGCGGATTTGAAAAACCTCGCTCAGGGAGGATCTTATTGAATGAACAAGACATAACGGGTGATACGATTAAGGAACGGTCACTAAGGATTGGAATGGTCATGCAAAACCCGAACCATATGATTTCCAAGCATCTCGTTTTTGAAGAGGTAGCATTAGGTCTAGTTATTCGCGGTGTCCCTGAGAATGAGGCAAAAAAGAAAGTGGAGGAAGCCCTTAAAGTTTGCGGTTTGTATCCATACAGAAATTGGCCAATATCAGCATTAAGCTTTGGACAAAAGAAACGGGTAACCATTGCAGCGATATTCGTGCTTGAGCCTGAGATCATGATATTGGACGAGCCGACAGCTGGACAGGATTTGCGGCATTATACGGAAATGATGGACTTTTTGGCAGATTTAAATCGCCAAGGAATGACGATCTTGCTGATCACACATGATATGCATTTAATGCTTGAATATACGACACGTGCGATCGTAATGGATAAGGGAAAGATCATTGCTGATGATACACCATCAGTGATACTGACAGATTCAGAGATTATCCGTCAGGCGAATTTAAAGGAAACCTCTTTGCTAGTACTGGCGAAACGATTGGGAATAAAGGAACCAAAGGAATTTGTTGAACATTTTATTGCATATGATAGGGAGGTTAGAAAGCAATGGCAGTAGAGATGCTATCGTATATTGACCGAATATCTCCTATTCATCAGCTAACTGGCGTTACAAAGCTTATTTGTTTTATTGTATGGTCATCTGCTGCTATGCTGACGTATGATACTCGTATACTTGCCTTTCTTTTTGTCTTAAGTATTGTCATTTTCATTGTTTCAAAGATAAAAGTATCTGAAGTTTCATTTGTTCTTCTATTTATTTTGTTCTTTTTGTTCATCAATAATATCGCTATTTACCTCTTCTCTCCTCAGGAGGGAGTGAAAATCTATGGAAGCAGTCATGTCTTAATTGAGGTAGCAGGGAGATATAATGTTACATTGGAACAAATATTTTACCAAAGTAATGTGACGTTAAAGTATTTTGCTGTCATCCCAGTTGCATTGCTCTTTATTGTAACGACTCATCCGAGTGAATTTGCAGCATCATTGAATAAAATTGGGGTAAGCTATCGAATTTCTTATGCTGTTGCCCTGGCTCTTCGCTATATCCCTGATGTTCAGCGAGATTTTCGAACCATTGCTGTTTCACAGCAAGCTCGCGGGATTGATATGTCCAATAAAGAAAAATTGCCAATCCGTATAAAAAATGCGGCATCTATTATATTTCCGCTTATTTTATCGAGCCTAGATAAGATTGAGACAATTAGCAATGCAATGGAACTGCGCGGGTTTGGAAAAAATAACAAGAGGACCTGGTATAGCGCTCGCCCCTTTCAGACAAGAGATTATATTACACTAGCAGCATTTGGAATCATTTTTGTGGCTGGGATGGCTGTGACGTTTCATGATGGAAGCCGTTTTTATAATCCGTTTGAATAGGATATATTAAGGGAGAACACCAGTCTCCCTGTTTCCTATAAATGATTCTGCTGGATAGTAATTTAATATTTTTATAAGCTGCTTGGCCATATAGCCGGGGTCTGGTTCCAGCCCTTTTTTTATCCAGTCCATAATCATTCCTAAAATGCCATTGGCATAGAAAGATGTATAAAGATCATCATCTAATTCTGAATCATTGGGAGTTAATAAAATAATCTCCTTTTTATAAAACCTTGCAATGGATTGTAAAAATGATTCCTCAAATCGAGGGATGGATTCAAATTTTCCCCAAAGCTTGTAGAAATCCTTATTTTCCATAATATAGTCAAAAACAATGATGTCTGAAGGAGATAGGGAATTTAGGTGTATGAGACTTTTCTTTTTGTAGGGATATTTAAATGTTTCAATAAGCTCCATCGTTTTGTCAGAGATGATTTCCTCTGCTAGTTCTTCTTTAAAATTATAATGCCGGTAGAAGGTAGCCCGATTATAATCCGCTTGATTGACAATGTCCGTTACGGTAATTTGGTCATAGTTTTTTTCCCCCATTAATTTGATAAAGGCTTGTTTTAATTGTGTTTTCGTCCTCCGCACTCTTCTGTCCACATTTTTATCCATGTTGTCATTCAGCCCTCTCTACTTTTTTTAAACACATTTATAACATCTGTCGTTTATCTATACAATTGATAGAATTTTACTGATTGATTCACTTGACTAAAGAACATTATAGTAGTAAAAAGGGGATCTATAGCACTTATAATTAATTGAATTTTCCCTCTTTTTAGAATTGTATTATACCATATTATGATTAAACTTGGATAAACTTGTAGGGGAGGATTGAACAATGAGTAAACAATGGGATTCCAGTTATGATGTTGTCGTCGTTGGCTCAGGAGCAGGAGGGCTGACGGCAGCATTAACGGCTAGATTGCGGGGACTTTCTGCGATAGTTGTAGAAAAGACTGAGCTTTATGGCGGTTCTACGTCTAAATCAGGCGGCACGGTATGGGTGCCAAATAACTTTTATCTTGAAGAGGCCGGGGTAGGAGATTCCTATGAGCTGGCAAGTGCTTATATGGATGCAACGATTGGTAATCGCGTACCGAAATACTTAAAGGATGCTTACCTGCTAAGAGGACCGGAGATGATAAAATACCTCCACGAAAATACGGAACATGTCAGATGGGAATATACCCCTGGATATTCTGATTATTACCCTGAGCTTCCTGGCGGAAAACCAAACGGGCGTGCAATGGAAGCACAGCTATTTGATCTCAATAAACTAGGGGAAGATGAAAAGAATCTGCGAAAAGCTGGACTGCCAACGAAAGGGATGGTACTGAAGTCTAGCGAATTTCATAAAGTAAATATGATAACAAGGACATGGATTGGCAAAAAGACTTCATTGAAAGTAGGCATGCGCCTTATTCGTACGAAGCTTAGTTCATATAATCCTACCACTCTTGGAGAGGCGCTTGTTGCGCGGTTATATGCTTCTTTGAAGGAAGCTGGCGGGGAAGTTTGGCTGTCGACGCCTTTTCATGATCTTGTCTTTGAAAATAATCGTGTGTCTGGTATTGTCGTTGAACAAAAGGGAAAG
The DNA here is from genome assembly GCF_900199725.1 of Cytobacillus massiliigabonensis. Taxonomy (GTDB): domain Bacteria; phylum Bacillota; class Bacilli; order Bacillales; family Cytobacillaceae; genus Cytobacillus; species Cytobacillus massiliigabonensis. The sequence continues at coordinate 934,285 of NZ_LT904903.1, forward strand.
AAAGTGAATATTGAAGCAAGATATGGGGTTATTTTTGCCTCTGGAGGCTTTTCACACAATCGCAAACTCCGCGAAAAATACTTGCCGCAGCCTTCGAATACAGATTGGACTTTATCATCTGAAGGACAAACGGGAGATGTCATTGAAGTAAGCCGCAAATTAGGGGCAAAATTGGATTTAATGGATAAAATGTGGGGGACACCAACATCTATTCCACCTGGTTCTCCAGCATTTATGCCAGTTGCTGAACGTGCAACGCCAGGTTTGATTATTGTAAATAGTGAAGGGGAGCGCTATTTAAATGAATCGGTCCCGTATCATGAGTTTGTTGATAAAATGTATGAGAATAACCAATCAGAGGCAACAACCGTCCCTTCTTGGATGATATTAGATCAAACTGTGAAAAAGAGATATCTTGTCTTTGGTATCATGCCGGGGCAATCATTCCCAAAAACATGGATCGAAACAGGGTATGTAAAGGTTGGACAAACACCGGAAGAATTAGCTAAAAAAATTGGCATTCCACCGGAAAAACTAGCCGCAACGATAAAACGCTTTAATAAATTTGCAGTTGACGGCCATGATCAAGACTTTAACCGTGGAGAAAGCGCTTATGACCGCTACTATGGGGATCCAACCTTAAAAAATCCTAACCTAGCTCCATTGGATAAAGCACCTTTCTATGCGATTCCGATTTATCCTGGAGATATAGGAACAAAAGGCGGTTTAGTCACGGATGATTTGGCGAGGGTCCTGCATGAAAACGGACAGCCGATACAAGGACTATATGCTACTGGAAATTGTGCCGCTTCTGTAATGGGAGAAACGTATCCCGGACCTGGTGCAACAATCGGTCCATCGATGGTCTTCGGGTATGTGGCAGCAACAGAGATGGCTGCTGTAGCTGCTAGACCTAAAGAGGCATGATAGCTATATACTTAATCTTTCAATCATGATGGGGAGCTCAGGCTCTCCATTTTTTATTAAATGTTAGGGTAAGATTATTATTTTAATAAGAACTCCTGAAAATAAAGGATTTCCTTGTTTTTCAAAGAATAAGGTTACTAAATGAGAGGCTATATAAGAGGGGTTCAAAAATGAATAATAAATGGAATCAAATAATCTATAAAGTCTGGTCGCCATTTTATGACCGTTTTTTCAATAAGGGTATCTTTTTAAAAGCAAGAAAAGAAGTCTTTAAGGATATAGAATTTATGAATGGGGAAAAAGTTCTCTTTGTGGGCTGTGGCACTGGTGCGGATTTAGTATATGTTCCACACAATAATATGAAGATAACAGCTATAGATTTTTCTAGTGAGATGCTTGAAAAAGCAAAGGGGAAATTTCCTCATGCGAGTATTACATTTCTGCAAATGGATGCGCAAAACTTAACATTTCCTGATGCAACGTATGACATCGTAATAGCAAGTTTACTTCTATCTGTTGTTCCGAATCCGCAAAAATGTATGGAAGAGATGATTCGAGTAGTTAAACCTGGGGGGAGAATAATTATTTTTGATAAATTTGTCCCGAGGAACGAGGAACTGTCTTTATTGAAAAAGCTGGCAAGGCCAATTATCTCTGTGTTCGGAACGGATATTGGAATAAAATTTGAATCATTGTCCAAACCTTTCGCAAAGATTATATCCATTCAAACAGATTCCCCGATTATGCTAAATGGGATGTATAGAAAAATAATAGCGATTAAAAACCCCAGGTGAACATTTGATTTAAATCGAGTCTTCCAACGAACATGCTGCTTATCTGAATGATTGAGGTGATTCATATTGAAAAAAGGGACTCTGTTTCTCGCATTCTTTTTCATAAGTTTATTACTAATTGGGTCATTTCCATCTATGGCGAGTGCTTGTAAATGTGCAGAACTGCCCAATGTAGAAGCTGAATTTGAAAGTTCAAAAGCAGTATTCAGTGGCAAGGTTGCCGACATAAGGGAGAAAAGAAGTTTAAAAGGATATTTGTACAAGTCTGTTCTTTTTGAAGTAACGAACACCTGGAAAGGTGTAAATCAATCACAAATAATCATTACAACTGGTCAAGGTGGAGGTGACTGTGGAATTGATTTTAAAGAAGGAGAAGAATATTTGGTTTACGCGAAGGATTCCACTTTGTATGGCAGAAAATCATTTGTCTCAACTATTTGTGATCGAACAAATGAATGGAGGTTTTCACAGGAAGACTTGAAAATATTAGGTGAAGGGCGAGCGCCTGCTGAGAAAGTTGATTTGAGGGCTAAGCAAAGTGGAAGCCAACTGTTTATATGGGGCGGAGTCGTTTTAGTCATTGTCATTATAGTAATCTTCCTTATTAATAAACGGAAAAAATAAATAATTAAGAAGTTATAATAGAAGAAAAAAGCACCCGCTTGAGAAAAAGGAAATCCACCGCTTCGTTTAAGCGGTGGATTTTAATATGCTAGTTCGTATGTTCAATAAAATTCTGAGCAAATAAGTATATTTTTTGTGAGGGTACGGCTAAATTTAGATTTTGCCCACTATCAAACCCTGCGGTGATCAAGCCTACCAGTCTTCCGAACATATCGAGCAAAGCACCGCCAGAGCTCCCATTAGAAATCGGTGCAGTAAATTGAATCATGGATAACTGATGAATCTCCCTAAAACCAGAAACAATCCCATCCGAGACAGAATTAAATAATCCTAATGGGCTGCCAATGGCTACAATTTTTTGGCCCCGAACGAGTTCGCCATCTGCCTTAACAGTTAAAGGGGAGCATTGTTTATCCACTTTAATAATGGCAAGGTCAAATTGCTGATGATATTTAATGAAATGGTCTGTCATATATTCTTCCGTTTCATTTTCGTAGAGCACTGAAAAAAGATGCCCGCCCTCAACCACATGCAAATTCGTCAAAATATACCCTTTACTGTGAATGACCACACCAGAACCGTAGCATACAACTTTATTTTCGTTATCATACACTTTAATCATAACAACTGAGTTTGATAGGGCAGCCAGCTGTTCATAACTCATTTCTGCTGCCGGCACTCGGTTTTGGATTTGTTTTAAAGGATTAGCTATCTTTGGCTGAGAGATTATATTTGGTCTAGAGGGCACGGACGTAATTTCTGCAATAGGTTTTGGTAAGTAATCAGGTATCTTAATAGGTTCTGAATATAAAGTACTGCACTTATATAGCGTTGAGTACGTTTCTAATTCAGGATGCAAATGGATTATATCCTCTTTAGGATTCATATAGCAAATGTCACTGCCAAGCTTGGATAAGAAATACAAAAATAATAATTCATGCTGTTTAATATCCCCGATAAAAATGACTTTCGGGGATGTTCCAGTGGTAGTAAAGAGCTTCGGCAAATAGATTTCCATCCAATGTAAAAATTTAATGACGAAGTTCTTCGTTAAACTAGGATTCGTATTTGGATGGGTTTGTGTATACATTGATAGAACTTGCATAAAGGTAAGCTTTTTCGTCCACTCAAGGGTATCGTTATTTAATGGAGCACACAAATTTGCTTGATAAAGAGAATTTGAGTTAATTCCTGAAGGGGAAACCACTGTTTGCCAATTCTCCCAAACATTTGCTAGTCTGTTAATATCATTGCTATTTGATATTCTCTCAAGCCCTTGTATTCGTAAATAAGGTTTAGCGGACATGTGCTGATCAATCTTTAGAATCATGTCTGTGTAGTGTTTAATGGATTCAGGAATACCAATATATCTTATAAAAAGAACCTCTTTTGTAACGGACTCTTTATTATTTATTGTCATAAAATCCTCTAGAGGGCTGTTTGTTGCTTTAAGTTTTACCTTTAAAGGCTTTGTTCTAACGATCATCAATCATTCTCCTGTTTCCAATTTTTTGTATAATGTAATTATGAGGAACTGTTTAAAAAGTTCATAGGCACAAATCTAATAAGTAAATATTTTCAAAGGTCCCGTTACAAAGATTTTATAAGAAACTAGGGAACATGGGAATCATCCAAATGGTATATTTTAGGTGAAGTATATGAAAAAGTTACTATAGGTGAAAGGAATGTTATTCAGATGAGTTTATCGCGCGAAAAGAATAAATTTGAGAGCAGATTCACTGAAGATGTTACCGAAATTGCAGCCGTTACAGGGGCATCAGGAATCGGAGCAGGAAGAGGTGGTGGAGCTAAGCTGTGGAATGCATCTATTCCATTAATTGCATGGAAAAATGTATTATCTAATGAAACGAAAATAGAAGAGTTACGGTTAGAGTGGCAAGTGAATGATGAAGAATGGGAACGATCAAAAGATATTTTGAAAAAGAATACAATTGTAAGATTACTAGTGCGAAGGTCGGAACATTCAATGATGCTTGTTAAGGTTTTAGAGGCAGCATATAAAGATGATGAGTTGGAAATGATTCTGCAGGATTCGTTGAAGCCAGTCTTTTACATGGACAAGGTATTAGGTGAGTTTGAACTTGATAAAAGTGTGAAGACTTTTGAAAAGAAAGTATTATGGGCTGGTGAAGAAGGCAATCTGTATTTTGACTGGGATGCAGATGAGAGCGGGATGAAGGCTGCATTGGAAACAGCCTATGCACTTTTCGAAAATCAAGAGGAATGGAACATGAAAATTAGAAGGTATGCTGCAGAAGAACTGACAGAATTAGCAAATGATTGGCTTCAGGATAATGAGGAGGCAGAGATAGACGAAATTACAAATAAAATGTTCATGGATCTGATGGAATTAAATAGCATAAGTGTTTATTCAGATGGCGACTTTAATTTTTTCTTTTTTGATGGGGATATGTTTTGGGGACATTCGATCATTGTAAGTGGAAACATTCATGGAGATCTTACTTCCGCTGAAATTGCAGGCTAAATGCAGGAAGTGGTTTAAGTCAGGAAAATTATTTCATTAGAAGAAGCTAATAAAATCAATAGCTTCTTTTTTGTTTTCGAAGGACATGTTTTCTGTTCCTCTATCCTGTAGATGTAGAATAGACAGAATTTTTTAAAATGAATCGACAATTTTTAGTACATAAAAGCGTAGAAGGTGTTATAATGTCAATATTCTAAAAATTATAGACAAAAAGGGGGCTTTTTTACATGAAGAAGAAACGGTTTTGGTTAGTAGCTTTAGCGGCTTTTGTGTTTATTGTAGCTGGCTGCAGCAAAAGTAATGAATCTGGGGGAGAGGCAGATAAGGATTCGGGTGAAAAGGGAAGTGGGGAAACATTCTCCTTAAAGGCAGGACATTCGCTGACAGAAGATCATCCGTATCATATTGGATTACTGGAAATGGCTAAAAACGTGGAAGAGCGGACAGACGGAAAAGTGAAAATTGAAGTATTTCCGTTAAGCCAGCTCGGTGCAGAACGCGAGTTGACTGAAGCTTTGACACTTGGAACAGCAGATATGTCTGTTTCATCAACTGCACCCATTGTAAACTTTTATCCAGAAATCGGTATTGTTGATATGCCATTTTTATTTGAATCAAGGGAACATGCCTATAAAGTTTTGGATGGGGAAATTGGACAAGAGCTTCTAAAAGGAATGGAGAACATCGGAATTATCGGGCTTGCATGGGGGGAGAATGGATTCCGCCATATTACAAATGCGAAGCACCCAATTACAAAGCCGGAAGATTTAAAGGGAATTAAAATTCGTACACAGGAAAATCCGATTCATCTTGATGCCTTTAATGCACTGGGAGCAAAACCGACTCCGATGGCTTGGACGGAAGCTCTAACTGCTCTTCAGCAAGGAGTAGTCGATGGGCAGGAAAATCCAATCGTTGTTGCAGATACGTACAAGCTTTTTGATGCAAACCAAAAATATATGACATTAACAGGTCATCTGTATTCTCCTGCAGTTATTATGTTCAGTAAAACGACATGGGACAAGCTTCCTGCTGAATATCAGGAAATTTTAAGTGAAGAGGCGAAAAAATCTGGCGATCAAATTCGTGAACTTATTAAGAAATCTGATGAAGACTCATTAAAGGTTCTCAAAGAGCAAGGAATGGAAATTATTGAAGATGTTGATGTGGCTCCTTTCCGTGATGCTATTCAGCCAGTATATGAAAAATATGAATCAGAATTTGGAAAAGAAAAAATCGACGCCATTTTAAATACAAAATAATTTTATTGAAAAACTTGGCGAGCACAGGAAACCTTTCCTGTACAACCCAAGTTTTTTGATCATAAGGAGAAATGAATGGTGCTAAATAATGTTATTCATGCGATAAATAATGTCGTTAAATGGGTTGTAATTCTTCTCTTTTTTCTCATGGTTATTGCCGTATTTTTACAGGTGATTTTTAGATTTGTTGTGGATCAGCCGCTTGCTTGGACGGAGGAACTGTCCAGATATTTGCTCATTTGGCTCACCTTTTTAGGTACAGGCTATGGGATGAGCGTGAAGGCACATCCAAGTATAGAGCTGCTCTTTGAAAAAGCAGGAGGCTTATTGAAAAAGGGGCTAATTGTTCTATCAACTGCACTCATCCTCTTTTTCTTTTGGCAAATTATCGTGAACAGCTTCGAATTTATCAGCCGCAGCATGACACAAACTTCACCTGTTCTGCAATTGCCGATGGGACTTGTCTATACAGTCATCCCGATTTCAAGTGTTCTATTTATCATTAATCTTCTTCAGGTTTCTGTAACTGAATGGAGAAGGGGGGCAAATCAATAATGGCCTGGTTATTATTTGGAGTCCTTATCATTCTGTTTCTAATTAACGTTCCAGTGGCAGTGGCGCTTGGGCTTGCTTCAATGATTGTACTTATGGTTCAGGATAATGTTCCATTAATGGTTGTAGTGCAAAAAATGTTTAATTCGGCCGATTCATTTACATTGATGGCTGTTCCATTCTTTATTCTAGCAGGGAAATTAATGGAGACAGGCGGCATTTCAAAGCGTTTAATGAATTTTGCTGGTTCCCTTGTTGGAGGCATGCATGGGGGATTAGCGATGGTTTCTATCGTTACTTGTATGTTTTTTGCGGCTGTATCTGGATCTGCTGCTGCAACAACGGCTGCTGTCGGGAGTATTCTTATTCCAGCTATGGTGAAAAAAGGCTACGACAAGAGTTTTGCTACAGCGATCCAAGCTGCTGGCGGAACGATTGGGGTCATGATTCCACCTAGTGTTCCATTAATTTTATTTGGGGTTATTGCGGGTGCTTCCATTGGAGATCTTTTCATTGCTGGAATAATGCCAGGAATATTTGTTGGAATTTCTTTAATTTTCGTTGCCTATTTTATTTCCCGTAAAAGAGGCTATGGCAAAGAGGAAAAAAGCTCTTTTAAAGAAATCGCTATTTCCTTTAAAGATGCAATTTTAGCGCTTTTAATGCCAATAATTATTCTTGGCGGGATTTATGGGGGGATTTTCACTCCAACAGAAGGTTCAGTCGTTGCGGTTGTCTATGGGTTAATCGTCGGTCTTTTTATTTATAAAGAGATTAAGTGGAAGGATTTGCCTGAGATTTTTATTTCTTCAGGTGTGACGTCGGCTGTCATTCTCTTTATCATTTCATGTGCATCGATTTTTGGCTTTATATTAACAAGGGAACAAATCCCTCTGCAAATAACGGATGCGATGCTTGGCATAACAACAAATGCGATTATGATCTTAATTATCATCAATATCATCTTGTTAATCGTTGGAACATTTCTTGAAACATCAGCAGCCATTGTTATTTTGGCGCCAATTTTAGTTCCTATCGCATCTGCTGCAGGAATCGATCTTGTGCATTTTGGCGTTGTTATGGTTGTCAATCTTGCCATTGGAATGATCACACCGCCAGTTGGAATTAATTTATTTGTGGCTTCTAATATCGCAAAGATTCGACTGGAGCATATCGTTCGAGCAATTATTCCATTCTTGATTATTTTAATTGTAGATGTATTTATTCTAAGTTTTATCCCTTCAATCAGCTTGTTTTTACTAGATAAATAGAGGTGAAAAATATGTACGAAGACTTATTATCTATTTTAAAAGACTCAGAGCGTGTAAGTGTTAATGAAACAGTGTTGGAGCATCATAGCGGGGGTACAGATTATCATAAAAGGAAAAAGCCGGACATAGTTGTTTTTCCTAAAACGGAGCGAGAGGTTGCTGAGATTGTAAAATATGCGGCCGCAAAAAAAATACCGATCATTCCTTTCGGTGCGGGAAGCAGCATTGAAGGACATCTAATGCCAGTCTTTGGCGGCATCAGTATGGATTTCACCCTTATGAATGAAGTGATTTCCGTTTATCCGGATGATTTTGTCGTTAAGGTTCAGCCTGGTGTGACGCGAATGCAATTAAATAAACATTTAAAAAAATATGGCTTGTTTTTCCCTATTGATCCAGGTGCAGATGCGACGATTGGCGGAATGGCTGCAACAAACGCTAGCGGGACGAATGCGGTAAAGTTTGGCACAATGAAGCACAATGTGCTTGGCCTTCAAGTAGTCATGGCAGATGGGAGCCTTATTTCAACAGGCGGGGAAACAATTAAATCATCAGCTGGCTATAATTTAACTGAGCTATTGATTGGTTCGGAAGGAACATTAGGTGTTTTCACTGAACTTACGTTAAAGCTTGCCGGTATCCCAGAAGCAACTGTGGTAGCAAAAGCATCCTTTGGGACCGTTGAAGAAGCAGGAAAGGCAGCCGAATTAGTTCTCCAGTCGGGCGTAGGCATTGGAAAAATGGAACTTGTTGATGCAGCGACGATTCAGGCGGTTAATGAATTTAAGGGGACTGACTTTAAGGAAACTCCAACTCTCTTTTTAGAATATAACGGAACTGCAGAAGCAACGGAGCAAGGAATCACCTTTATTAAGGAATTAATGGAGGATGCAGGATCAACCCATTTTGAGTTTGAGAATGATTCCATTAAACGAGCACAGCTTTGGGAAGCCCGGCATCAGGCTGCGCTAGCCATAGTTGGCCGTAAGCCAAATCGGAAGCTTGTATCAACAGATGTGTGTGTTCCTATTTCACAATTAGCGCTTTCCATTGCTTACACAAGAAAATTATTAAAGGAATATGAGATGGATGGAGCGATTCTTGGCCATGTAGGGGATGGAAACTTTCATGCAGTATTTGGATTAAATACAGATGATGAAGATGAAATGGCCCGCTTTCATGCGTTGAATGAGAAAGTAGTTAAGTTTGCACTTGAACATAGGGGAACATGTACAGGCGAACACGGAATTGGGATTGGGAAGATGAAATTTCTTAAAGAAGAACGAGGCACCTCATTAAAAATGATGAAATTAATTAAGAGATCATTTGATCCGGATAATATTTTAAACCCGGGGAAAATATTCGAATGGGAAGAAGTGGCGAAAAAATGAAAAGTTATCGAATAGCTGTTTTACCAGGAGACGGAATTGGTCCGGAGGTCGTAAATGAAACAATTAAAGTATTAGAGCTTTTAAAAGAGCTAGATCCCACTTTACATATGGAATTTGAGACATTTCTTTGGAATAGCGAATATTATCTTAAGCACGGAGAAATCATGCCAGAGAATGGTCTGGGCATTTTACAAAAATATGATGCCATTTTATTTGGGGCAATCGGGGACCAGCGTGTTCCTGACGAGATAACTATATGGAAGTTGATCATGCCGATAAGGAAGCAATTTAATCAATACATTAATTTCCGTCCGGTAAAATTGCTGCAGGGTGCAGCTTCTCCATTAGCTGATGGGAGAGACATAGATTTTGTCATTATCCGTGAAAATGCGGAAGGGGAGTACTCAAACAGCGGAGGAAGATTATACCCAGGGCTTGAACAGGAAATCGCTGTTCAAAATACAATTTTCACAAGAAATGGTACGGCCAAGGCGGCAAGATTTGCCTTTGAATATGCAGAAAAGAATGGGAAAAAGTCGGTTACAAGTGCAACAAAATCGAATGCGATTATTCATTCCATGAAGCTATGGGATGAGGTTGTGCAAGAGGTGGCTCAAGAGTTTCCTGCTATAAAACTAGATAGCTATTATATTGATGCTCTTGCAGCCTACTTTGTTTCAAGACCTAAGGATTTCGAAGTGGTGGTTGCCTCCAATTTGTTCGGTGATATACTAAGTGATTTAGGCTCGGCTGTTGTTGGCGGATTGGGTCTTTCCCCATCTGCTAACCTTAATCCAGAAGGAGACTTCCCATCTATGTTTGAGCCTGTACATGGGTCTGCCCCTGATATTGCAGGAAGGGGCATCGCCAATCCAATTGCACAAATATGGTCAGCGGCTCTTATGCTTGAGCATCTAGGGAGAGCAGATTTAGCAGATGTAATTGTAGAGGCGATTGAAAGAGTTTTGCTAGAGAAAGAGGTGCGTACACCTGATCTAGGCGGAACATCAACTACAAGTGAAATGGGCACTGCCATTTGTGGTGCCTTGCAGCAAATCCTATTAGTGAAGGAAGGGAACGCATAGATGAGACTAGAAAATGAGGTTTTTGTTGTCACTGGTGCAAAAGGCGGAATGGGAAGAGAAACGGTGAAGCGATTTTTAGAAGAAGGAGCCTATGTTGCTGCTGTTGATTTAAATGTTGATGGAATAGAGAAGTCTGATCGGCTTCTGCCGATAGCAGCTAATTTAACGAGTGAAGCAGATGTTGCGCGAGTCTTTTCAGAAGTTAAACGTGTATATGGCCGTTTAGATGGGCTCGTGAATATTGCCGGGATTGCTCAAGCAGCGACACAAATTGAAGAGGTAAGCTTGGCAGATTGGGAAAAACTGATGAGTGTGAACGCGACATCTCTTTTTCTCACATGCCGTGAAGCTGTCCCTTATATGAAACAGCAAGGAGAAGGCGTGATTGTGAATATTGCCTCTATATCAATGGTCAGACCGCGTCCAGGTTTAAATGCTTATATTGCTTCAAAAGGAGCGGCTGTTTCTTTTTCACAGGCATTAGCTATTGAGCTTGCTGATTATGGAATCCGAGTAAACGTGGTGAATCCGGGTCCAGCAGATACGAATATGCTTGGCCAATTTACATCAAAGGATGCGGATGTGGAATCCACGAAGGAAAACATTTTCAAGAAGAGTGTCCCATTAGGAAGGCTCATCAATCCGATTGATATTGCTAATTCCCTTGTTTACCTATGTTCGAAGGAAGCTTCAATTGTAACGGGTTCCGTTTTAAATGTCGATGGCGGAAGGGGAATATAAAGTGAAAGCAGCAGATGTGAATGTGCTTGGCTGTTTTATTGGGGGAGAATGGGTTGTCCCAGATGAGACGAAATTAATAGAAGTGAAAAATCCAGCGGATGGGTCAACGATTGCCTTTGTTCCAAGAGGGAATAAGGGGGAAATTGACCTGGCTGTTAAAAAAGCAAAAGAGGCTTTTTCTTCTTCAGAATGGCAATCACTCCAGCCATATAAACGGGGAAAGCTTCTCTATCAAATTGCTGAATTAATCCGTGAAAATAAAGAGGAGTTTGCTAGATTAGAAACAATGGACGTGGGAAAACCATTTGCTCAATCAGAAACGGATGTAGAAATTGCTGCTCGTTATTTTGAGTTTTATGCAGGTGCAGCCGACAAAATTTTAGGAGAAACGATTCCGGTTGAATCGGGAATTATAGATTATACGGTCCGTGAACCGCTTGGAATTGTTGGACATATCATTCCATGGAATTATCCGCTGCAAATCGCAGCCAGGAGCATTGCCATTTCGATTGCAACAGGAAATGCAGCTGTACTTAAGCCTGCTGAGGATACTCCGTTAACAACCATAAAGCTAGTTGAAATCATTGAACCGCTTGGACTTCCAAAAGGGATAATAAATGTAGTTACAGGCTATGGATATGAAGCAGGTGCGGCACTATCTTCACACCCGGGTATAAACCATATAACATTTACCGGTTCAGTGGAGACTGGAAAAAGAGTGATGGAGTCTGCAGCTCAAAACATTGTTCCTGTAACACTTGAACTTGGAGGAAAGTCTCCAAATATTGTATTTGCAGATTGCAATGAGGAAAACGCATTAGAATGGGTGATGCGCTCAATTATCCAAAATGCGGGCCAAACCTGTTCTGCTGGCTCTCGTTTAGTAATTGAAAAAACAATTAAGGATGATTTTGTCCAAAAATTAGCAGCGGAAATGGAGAGTCTTTCGATTGGACCAGGGATGGATGGCTATGATTTAGGTCCTGTGTTATCGCAAAAACAATTTGAACGGATTCAAGGTTTTATTGATCTTGCCAAGAAAGATGGAATCCAAATTGCAGCGGGTGGAGAACGTATTTCTATAAAAGGGTGTGAATCGGGGTACTACTTACAGCCAACAATTCTTGATAATGTTCCGTCATCCCATTGCCTTGCACAAGAAGAAATTTTCGGTCCTGTTCTGACAGTTACTACTTTTGAAAGCGAGGAAGAGGCAATTGAAATAGCAAATGGCACGCCATATGGGCTTGTTGCAGGCATATGGACTGAAAATGCCGGGCGTGCACATCGTGTAGCAAATGAGCTTCAATGCGGACAAGTCTTCATCAATCATTACGGTGCTGGCGGAGGTATTGCCCAGCCGTTTGGCGGTTATAAAAAAAGCGGTTTTGGAAGAGAAAAGGGACTGGAAGCTATACGAAATTACACACAAGTTAAAAATATTGCGCTTAAATATTAGGCACGGGGAAATATAAGCCAAATTAGCAGGAGAACACAAATTCAATAATTGTGTTCTCTTTTATTTTTTTTCTTGCAGGATTTGACCTTAGTACTCCTTATTAATCTAAAATGGGAAAATTTATCAATAATATACGTTGACACAACATATTATACATCATATAATATGTCTGACACTAATACTATACGATATATAATATGAGCTAATGTATAACACATGGAGGTGTACTTTATGTCATTTCAGCTTGGTTCCTCTTTGCTTGATGCTTGTGTTCTTGCCATATTAGCGAAGGAGGATGCCTATGGGTATTCTCTTACACAGCAAGTGCGCGAGATAATGGATATTTCAGAATCGACGCTATACCCTGTTTTGCGAAGGCTTCAAAAAGGAGAATATTTAACAACCTATGATCAGCCTTTTCAAGGTAGAAATCGGAGGTATTATCGAATTACTGCAAGCGGCCGCTCCAAGTATGAGGAACTGTTTGAAGAGTGGATAGATTATAAGCAAAAAATTGATTCAGTCCTATTAGGGGGAATAAATGATGACTAGGGAAGAGTATTTAAAAGTACTGAGGCAAAAGCTTAAAAAGCTACCGAATGAAGAAATTGATGCTGCTTTAGAATTTTATAATGAATATTTTGAAGAAGCTGGACCAGAAAATACGGCTGAAGTAATTGCTAAACTAGGCTCACCAGCACTTGTGTCCTCGCAAATTTTAGCGGAATATGCTGTGAAAGGCTTGGACAACGAAGAAAGTACAGCCAAAAAAGGCTTGTCGGCTGTTTGGTTTATTATTCTTGCGATACTAGCTTCGCCGATTGCACTGCCTTTGCTGCTGTTTGTGATCATTCTCATATTTACTCTCGTTCTTATTTGTGGAACCTTTTTATTAACATTCTTTCTTCTTACTTTTTCTTTAGCTTTAGGAGGGATTTTTAGTATAGCAGCGGGATTGGCTGTTATTGCACAGCATTGGCAAACGTCCCTTTTCTTTATTGGCATTGGCTTAACAGCCTCTGGTATTGGGATACTTCTATATCCGCCACTTATATTAGTAACAAAGAGTATGAGCAATTCATTAGCCAAATGGCTGAAAAGGCTATTAGATAAAATCACAAATAGACGTAAGGAGGGTGTGTAAGATGAAAGTCTCCAGAAAAAAAATAACGTTTATTGCAAGCTGTATGATTGTTATCGGAATTATTTTTGGAGTGGTTGGCTTTTCAGCTGGGGCAGAGTTGTCTATATCAAATACGAAAGATGGTATAAAGGTAATTAAAAAAGAAGATCGCATAAATGAGGAATTTTCTTTACCTTCATTTAAAAATATGAAGGTTGATTTTAAGGATGCTGATATAGAGATTATTCCTTCCAATGAATACAAACTCGAAATTGAAAGATTAAAATGGACAGAGGTTAAGCATGAAGTAGTGAATGACACCCTCGTTCTAACAGGAGAACATCAAAAGTCTGACTCGATATTTTTGATGAATTTATCTTTCAAAAACATCCCAAAGCCCTTTATTAAGATTTACGTTCCAAAGGACGCGAAATTCTCTGATATCTCGTTAGTGAACAAATTTGGAGATATTCGCCTAGTTGAAATGGCAGTGGATAAAATGGACATTAATGCGAACGATGGGGATATTGAAATCAAGGATTTCCAATCCAATGAATTAACAATTGAAAATGGATTTGGAGATATTACAGGAAGCAACGTGAAAACAGCGAAATTGCAAGTCGAAATGAATGATGGAGATGCGGTGTTTAAGGAGCTAGAGGCTGCTTCTGCCGATGTTAATAATAAGTTCGGTGATATTACCTTCAGAGAATTGACAAGTCAAGGGCTAACGATGAAAAGCAATGATGGAGATATTGAGATTCAAGGAAAGCTTCTTGGAAATTCCGTCATTCATTCAAGCTTTGGGGACATTGATTTGAAGCTTTCTAATAAAGAATCAGAGCTAAGCTATTCGATCCGCAACCAATTCGGAGATATTTCCATTAATGATAATCATTTCGAAGCAAAGGCAACGAATAAGGCAAACACTGAAAATAAGCTAGATATCGTTTCCAATGATGGCGATGTTCAAGTTGACTTCTAAATCTAAGAAAATCCGAGCCTCTTTATCGAGATCTCGGATTTTCTTGATTAATGGAGTTTTACATATAGATTAGATTTAAAATGGACTAGCTCCCATGAGCATGTCCGTTTTTTTGTATATGACACCTGTCATAAAAAACTCCTGATATGTGTGAATATTGATTGCTAATTTCCACAGCTAAAATAAAGTTATCACATATAGGAAGGAATTGGATATTCATGAATCGAAACAATAAACGAATTCGTTTGTTAGATATTCTAAGAGGATTTGCTGTGCTTGGGACATTAGGTACAAATATATGGATATTTGCGTACTTAGGGGACTTGTCATATATTTTCACTTATGATCATTCTGCATGGTGGGATTCAATTCAAGACTTTATCAGGATACTTATCTTATTTTTGGTGAATGGAAAGATGCTGGGGTTATTAACAATCATGTTTGGTGTAGGTCTCGAATTAAAATATCAGCAGGCTTTAAGAAAAGGAAATGCTTGGCCAGGTGTTTATATATGGACTTCCTTTATTCTAATGATGGAGGGCTTCATTCATTTCACGCTTGTCATGGAATACGATATTTTAATGAGTTATGGGGTAACCGCGATCATTGTTTCCTTTATTGTAAAGGGCGGAGATCTGGTGATTGCCAGGGCGATGAAGATGATTGGCGGACTTCACTGCGGTTTTATGCTGCTGCTTTTAGTGCAGGGAATGGTTCTTGGATTCTCAGCTTCGGCTGTTTCATTCGGTGATATGAAAGAAATTGTATTACTGTATCAGAATGGAAGCTGGATAGAGCAGATTCAATATCGTCTATTAAATTTTGTATTTTTACGTACAGAGGTTATTTTTGTTATTCCTATGAATATATTTCTCTTTTTGCTTGGCATTCGCCTAATGAGATCCGGCGTTTTTTCTTCGGATGAACATGGCAAGAAACAGCGGAAAAAATTATTTAAATTAGGCTTGTATGCAGGCGTTCCGCTAAATTTACTAATTTTTGTGCCAGGGGGCATCTTTGATTTTCCTGTCCGTTATCTTTTTGCACCGATATTATCTTTAGGCTATATCGCATTTATTGCTAGAGCAGTGGAAAGAACCCAGTCATTTTGGCTTTGGGGAAAGCTTGAAAAGGTAGGAAAGATGTCGCTTAGCTGCTATGTGGTGCAAAATTTAATCTCAGCGATTGTTTTTTACGGCTGGGGCATTGGTCTAGGCGGAAAAATAAATTCCGCAGCGGTTGTTCTTATCTGGTTATTTATTAGCACGATTCAAGTCTTATTTGCGAATGTTTGGCTGGAGCATTATAAGTTTGGTCCTATGGAAGCTGCTAGGAGATATACTTCGAGATTAGCAGGGATTAAATAAAGGAGATGATCGTAATGCTAAAAAAACTTTATCCTCTCGATCAGATTCAAAAATATTTGCTTATTGATGTGATTGTTATTGTGGTATTAATTTATAAAGTTAGCATTACGAATGGAGCACTTGGTTATCCAGGGCAGTTTTTATTAGTCGTTTTGTATTTACTATGCTTTTATATCTGCCTGTGGCACAAGGACTGGAGGCTTTCTGCAGCTAGTTTTGCAGGCTGCCTCATTCTTATGCTATTAGCTGTTTATGTGGATAAATGGATTTTGCTTTTCGGATTTGTTTTTTCGGATTTGCTTGGAAAAGCAAAGCGCAACGTAGATCTTGGAATCGGGATTATTGGCATTGCAGTGATGCATGTTTTATTCGGTTTAATATCAGAAGGGAGCCCGTTCGCATTTATTAAAATGTGGCATCTCCCCATTATGATTGTACAAATGCTTGTGCCGGCAGTTATTTTTATAAGTAAAAAGGCAAATGTCCTTCAAGAGGAACTTGATACAGCAACCGCTCAGCTTATTTTGGAGAAGGAGAGGCAGAGAATTGCGAGAGATTTACATGATACACTTGGGCAAACATTAACGATGATAAAACTGAAAAGCGAGTTAACGAAGAGGTTAATTGAAAAAGATGCAGATAAGGCAAAGCAGGAGTTAGATGATATTTTAAATACATCCCGTTTTGCGTTAAAGCAAGTTCGGGAACTCGTTTCAGATATGAAGTTTGTCTCGCTTGAAGAAGAAATTGATCAATCACAGAAAGTCTTACAAACTGCAGGCATTGCTATGGTTCATAAGAAACAAGAGAAGCTGCCGCTATTGTCAAATGTTGCGGAAACCATGCTGGCGCTTTCTGTAAGAGAAGCGATAACGAATATTGTCAAGCATAGTAAGGCTAAGCATTGTACATGTACTCAGTTTGAAAAGAATGGAGAATATTGCATTCAGGTTATGGATGACGGAAGTGGGCAAATAAGGGAGGGGAAAGGCAATGGGATACAGTCTATTAAGGAGCGGATCGATATGCTTCAAGGACAGGCGGAGATCTGTGAGAATTCCCAAGGCGGTAGCATGATCACATTGAGTGTACCGATTCATGTGAATGGGAGGAGAGGATCAAGTGATTAGCGTTGTGATTGCAGAAGATCAGAAAATGCTTCGTGGGGCATTAACATCATTATTAAAGCTGGAAGATGATATAGAAGTCGTAGCAGAAGCTGCAGATGGCTTGGCGGCATGGGATGCGATTATGAAATATCAGCCTGATGTGTGTTTATTGGATATTGAGATGCCTTCGATGTCAGGTCTTGAAATCGCAGAAAAACTTAAGCAAGAGAATCATCTATCAAAGGTTATTATTGTCACGACATTTGCTCGCCCCGGCTATTTACAAAAAGCAATTGATGTGCAAGTAGATGGCTATTTACTAAAAGATGAACCAATCGATTTCCTAATTGAAGCCATTCGAAAGGTAAAAAAGGGTGAACGTGTACTAAGTACAGACTTAGCGGCAGCCTTATTTCTAAAAGAGATGAATCCTTTAACGGATCGTGAAATGGATGTGCTCCGTCTCGCAAAGGATGGAATGACAACAAGAGAAATTGTTAACACCTTATTTTTAACAGATGGAACGGTTAGAAATTATTTATCTTCTGCCATCCAAAAGCTAGAGGTTACGACTAGGCAGCAGGCAATTGAGAAGGCGAAAACTAAAGGGTGGATTTAAAACTGTATAAGAATATTAAAGAAACCCCATTATAAGAAATTTATCGGGGGTCCGGCATTTTTTAAGAATTACGTGATCCGAATACCTATAAAGGAACGATGAAGCAAAAAAGAAATACCGTACAAAAAGCAGTATGGTATTTCTTAATGGGATGAGGAACCTGTCCCCCTGTCCCCGCATATTAGTAATATCCGAATTCATAAATTTGGGTATTTGCAGAATTGAAATTAACAATTTCTTTTCGTTCACTCAGCTTCCAGCCATCGCTTGTATGAATCAGCTTGTAATGCCATGGATTGGCGGTTTCCTTCATCTCATAATTTTCCCCTTCTTTATAGGTAGCTGAATTCATTGTTAAAACAACATGTAGCTCAACACTTTCTTCATCATCCATACTATATTTAAAACTATCTAAGTCGAATTCAGTGTATAAAAGTTCTCCCGTGAAAATTGTCTGTTTTGACTTGATCTCCTCAAATCGTTCATCAAAGAAATTCAATAGTTCAGGTGAAATATGAACAAAATAGGAAGGATCTAGTTGATTATAGGCAGCCATCCATCCGATCACGTACTCATTGACAATGGTCATTATTTCTTCCTGGAAGGCAGGGTCTTTTGCTTTTTCTTCTTCCATTGCTTTCTTTAATTCTTCCTCTTTTCTTTTGCGCTCTTCCTCTAAAGCAGCCATTTTTAATTCATGAGCCTTTTCAATCTTCTTGAGTGTTTCTTTTAGCCAAAAGGCCTCTATGCCTATTTTATAATAGGAAGAAACTTGGCGATTAATCGTTTTCTTTAGCTGATTGTAACTTAGTATATTCTCCAATAACGAATATTTCCTTTTATCATAATTGATAAAATGGCTCGTTAGTTCTTCTGCTTTTTTGTCTGCACTCCCATAAACCTTAGTTGGCATTTCTCCTAAAATAGCAATGAAATGTTCATTCTCAAACATCTCATTATTTATATTCGCATCCATTTGCTTATATAAGTTCTCTTTCGCATTGGAAAGCAGGGTATCAAATTCCTCTTGTACATTGAAGTGCTGATCGTAACCTAAAAATATAGGATCATCTCGTTTCTTTTCTTTTAGATCAAGGTAGCCTTTATAGGTATTGATCAGTTTAGAATAATTTTCATTTCTGTAAGAAGCTTCTGCCTCTTCTAATAAAGCGGATACTTCTTTATTGCTGCTTGAAAGCATAGTATAGTTCGATTGGATTTCATTCTCTTTGTATAGAATGGAACGGTTGTTCATAGCTTTTTTATAATAGGGTTCAGCATTTACATATTGCTGTGACTTATAAAAATGCTCTGCCTTTTTAGATGCAGTTACTTTTTCGTAACCAAGATAAGCCTTGTATCCAAGAAGTCCTGCTGAAATGACAAACAGAAGAAATAAACCGTTTCTAATCCACAGAGTATTTTTCATACCTTTGTCCTTCCTAATGGAGAGCCGCTGCGAATGGATCTTCATTAAATTTTGAGAGCAATAATTGATGTGCCCGTTTCTTTGATTCTCCTATTTCGTAAGAATTGATTGATTCAAGAAGCTGATACAAGCGTATGACTCGTTCTCTAGGCATCTCATCAACATATTTCATAATAAAATCTTCATAGATTAAAAAGTATTGTTTCATTCGTAAAGCTGACCCAGCCACGGTAATAAAAATCTCATTAGAAAAATGCTCTTGAATCTGTCTTTCATAAGTAACGACATAATCTAATATCTTCTTATTGACGAGATGCCGCTGTACTTTCGCTGCACTACCTAAGTACGTAATAAATTCCTTACTATACCTATTTGGAACAACTGTATCCATTTCTAATTGCATATCTTTTCGAATAATAAAAGTATTTAAGCATATTAATTTTAGTTCTTTAATAGAGTCATCATTCCAAAATAAACCGATGATTCTTAAGATTTCATAGGCTTCAAGGTAGGCGGAATTCTGTACCTTTTTCTCAGCAAATTTCTTGTTTACTTGAATCCCTCTCTTTATTTTTTCCCTATCAGCGATGACTTGGTTCATGAGGAAATGTTTTTTTTCAGAACTGCGCATGAGCAGTTTAAAAATACTAAAGAAGATAATGGCTGCAGCCCCAATCGTTCCAATGATTACTATTGAACTAAGATGAAAGGTAAAGAAAACAGCTATGAATAAGAGGAACAGCAATAGGAAAATATCACTCTGAAATGTAAGCCGGTATTTTTTGGAGATAAATTGTTCCATTGTAAAATACCCCTTTGCCTGGGAGCAATGACTGCAATGTTCCATATGCAGCAAGGTGTATCCGCTGCAGTTTTTGCATACATATAATCGGTTTGTTAACTTCTCCTTAAACATAAAAGGGCTAAATTTGACAGGAGTTTTACTCATTAGATAAGTTTCCTCCCTGTTTATTGTTTATATATTTATAGATGAAGCGATCAGCATCCTCTTGTTTAATAGCAGCAGTTTTATATTTATATAGTTTAAAAGATTTCCATATAAAACAAAAAACAAAAATGAGTAAAGGCAGATAGTATGGAAGCAAAGTTCTTCCTCCTTTTCAAATGTTAAATCTTTCTATAATAACAAAAATATTCAAAACTTTACAATATACGATAAATTAATTATATTTAAAATAAGGTAATTTTTCTATAAATAACCAGGATAATTACAATATATGGTGATTTTTCAGGTAAATAATTGGGGAATGTTCATATTTTAAGGGGGATTTTTTGGTGAAGGTGCATAAGTATGCGGCTTTTTTCTTATTATGCCTATTATTGTTAAGTTCACTTCTTCTACCAGATTCTGCTGCAGCAAATATTGCTGCAGATGCTCAAAAGATGGATGCTGTATTAGTAGTAGATGTCAGCAATTCTATGAAGGACAGTGATAAAAACAAAATCAGCAACGAGGCAATGAAAATGTTCATTGATATGCTTTCGAAAAATGGGGATAAGGTCGGAATGGTCGCCTACACAGACCAAATTATTCGGGAAAAAGCCTTAATGAAGATCGGATCAGATGATGATAAAAATGATTTTAAGAAATATATAGATACATTATCCCTTGGAGCTTATACAGATATTGCGGTTGGTGTCAGTGAAGCGGTTAAAATCCTTGATGCCGGCAAGGAAGCTGACCATACACCTTTAATTATTTTATTAACAGATGGGAATAACTATTTGAATCCAAATTCAGATAGAACAGAGGAGCTGTCTGACAAGGAACTGAATGAAGCGATAAGGCAATCGAAGGCAGAGGGATATCCTATCTATACAATCGGTTTAAATGCAGATGGCACGTTAAATAAAACAATATTAGAAAAGCTATCTGGAGAGACAGGCGGCAAATTTTTTACTACGACAACGGCAGATGACCTTCCGAGAATATTAAGTGAGATATTCGCTAACCATCTCAAGTTAAAAGTAATACCCATTACAAATTTAACAGGAAACGGTCAATTTCAAGATGTAACGATCGAGATTCCAAACAGCAGTGTTATGGAGGCGAACATTTCAATTACATCAGGGAATCCGATTGAAGCAAAGTTATTTTCACCAGATGGAAAGGAAGTAGAAATCCCATCAAATGATGTTTACTATTCAAAGTCAAAAGCCTATTCATTAATTAAATTAATTAAACCTAAGTCTGGGAATTGGAAGGTTCAAGTTAAGGGTGTACAAAAGGATAAAATTGACATTAATATGGTTTTTAATTATGATTTAGGGCTTCGTCTAGAAGAGCCTGCGAAATCGAACTATAAAAAGGGTGACATGATAGAAATTCTGTCATTTCTTGAATCAAATGGACAGAAGGTGAATAGTCCTGAATTGTATCAATCGATGAACGCGAAACTGATTGTTAGCGATACCGCATCGAATACTAAAAGCGAACTTTCTCTTACGAATGATGGAAAAAGCTTTCATGGAGAATTTACCATTCCAGAGGATAAAAAATATGAATTAAAAGTTGTAGCAGAAGATAATAGTTTTTACCGTGAAACAGATCCGTTTATCATTGATGCCAGTGTAATGGCTGCTGCCTCTGCTGCCCCTGAGAAAGAGGGGAATAAAAAAGATTTCCCGTGGGTATTGTACGTCTTGATTGGAATCGGCGTAATCTTGTTATTGATTCTTGCCTTCTATATTCTAGCACTGATTAAAAAGGCAAACAAAGGTTTTATCGGGCAGATTGTTGTTGAAATCAGAGATGAGAATACAGGGGAGAAAACAACACCACAATATCGCAAGTTGAATACATTCAAAGGAAAGATTAAACTCCACCAGCTTCTTCAGCTTGCACCAGAATACATTGAAACGGAATCTATTATTCTCGTGCCAGGGAAAAATGACACACTCACTCTTTTTAATAAAGGGGATGTAATCATTGAGAAGGCTGGGCGAGCAGTAGATGCTTCAAAAGGAATAACGATTAAGAAGAATGATAGGCTGAAGGCTAAGCTAAATAAAGTGAACAAATCGATTTCTCTTGATTATCTCATATAGGGGGTATACGGCATGAAAGCAACAGTTAGAGAGCATATCCAGCAGTTAGACGTATCATTAGGCGGCGGTATTGTTAGTGAGAAAATCCGTGTGGATACGATAGATAATCCAATGCTTGTCATTGGACTTGGAGGGACAGGAATTGATGCTCTTCTCCGTTTGAAATACCAGGTGAATAGAAGGTTTAAGCTTCCGGCAGATCCAATTTCCAAGAAGAAGAAGGAGAAACCAAACAATATAGAATTTCTCGCTTTTGAAACGAATGAACAGGACCGTTTTAAAAAATACAAAGGAATCGGGCTAGACCCTGTAACAGAATTTGTCCTTCTCTCAAATCCCGAAATTGGGAGTCTATTGCAAAATAGGAGCACACTTCCTTCCTATATTACAGATTGGCTCTCACCAGAACTGTTGATTACCGATGGGATTAGTGGAGCATCTGGCATAAGACAGGCGGGGCGATTACTATTATTTACAAAAATTAATCAAGTCGTACAAACCATTGAAAAGAAAATAAAGGTTTTATCTGAAGGGACAAATAAAAGGATGTCCGTGTTCATCCTAACAGGTATCTCTGGAGGAACAGGTTCAGGCTGCTTCCTGGATATTTCCTATATTATTCGCGGCATTATGGAAAAGGAACATGGCTCAGCAGGTATTGATAAAGTAAGTATTCTTGGGTACTTATTTACCCCGGATGTCAATTTATCGAATAAAAGCTTAAATACCCATACAAGTGAATACATCAAGAAAAATGGATTTGCAGCTTTGAAAGAGCTTGATTATTGGATGAATGTGGATGAGCGGAATGAGCGCTTTAAACAGCAGTATGGAAATATCCTGTCTGTTAATTCACCAATGCCTCCTTATAATCTGTGTCATCTCATTTCTGCGACGAATCTAGACGGAAAACTGCTTGAAAATGCGTATGACTACACAATGAATGTGACAGCTGAAAATATTACAAACTTCATGGCAAATGAGGATAAGCAATCGGGAGAGGAATTTGCCATTCACGATTATATCAGTAATATCGGCACGAATATCAAGCAGATGCATAAAGCATATGCAGCTAACTATTCCTATAACATTCTTGGAGCATCATCTGCGATTTTGCCTGTTGAAGAAATGACGACCTACTTAGCCTATAAAGTATTTAAGAAGATGGAAAAAATGTTTCCTGCTTCTCCTACTCAAGAGGAAGTTGAAACATTTGCGAATCGAATGGGTCTTGATATTGATTCCGTACATAAAAAGTTCAATTCGCAGGTCCCTGAACCGATTCCTGGCTATGAAAACAGCGACCGCTTAAACTTTAACAATGTGATTAAGCAGCAATCAATAAGTTTAGATCAAGAACTAGAACAAGGGTATCTTTCAAAGGCAAGAGAAAACTATATTAAGTTAAAAAAGCAATATCCGGCAGAGCTGCTTGAAAATTTCAAGGAACAAATTAAACGTTTATTTTTAAATCCGGAGCAGGGTCCCTTTTTTGTTTCCCGCTTAATTTTCACAGCGAAAGGAAATAGTTTATTAAATTTAATAAAGTCCTATATTGAATTTTTGCAAGAACAGGTTTATCGAAAACCAGTGGAAATAAACGATATGGCGCAGCAAGGGGCAGAAAGGCTAGCCGATGCAAAAAGTGCGCTATTTTCCAAGGATAAAAAGAAAAACGGCTACATAGCGACGAAAATTGATGAATATCACCTTCGTGCAGATAAAGAGTGCATGGAGCATATGATTGATTTTTATCAAGATATCCACGCGATGATTAATGAAGAAAATAATAAAATGTATGCAGTTGTAACAGAGATATTAAATACATTAAATATGATTTTTGAAAAAAACGGGGATATCTTAATTCGCGGCGAAGAAACTCAGGATGGAATCGGGAACAAAACCTATTACTGGAATGTAGTTAGTGTTCCTGACATGGCTGAAAAAATAACAGAAATTATGGAAACAAAAGATGGAAATGATATGATTGCAGATTTTACAAAGGATTTGCTAGACCAATCAAATCGGTGGGTAAAAGAACAGGATTTAGATATTGTCAGTTCCATTTCTGAATTCCTCTCTGAAAAGTTTGGTGATTTAATTACGAAATCGATGGAAGACTTTCTCGTGATGAAATACGGGGAGGATGAATCGATCGAGCATATTATTGAACGAAAAATTGCAAAATTACTTAATGATGAAGCTGTTCCGGTATTCCATTTAAACAATAGTGCAGGGAATCTTGTCTTTCCTTCTTGGGGGTTTGTCTCGGTCCCTCATAAAGCGCCAAATATTTTAAAAGGGATAAAGGATTTTCAGAGAACTTCCGTAAGCGGTGCTCGTTTCACTGTCAAGGAAAGTGAAGTGAAAAACCGGATTTTCTGGTTAAACACGAAAAATGGAGTCCCGTTATTTGTCTATACACCTCTTACTAGTTATGAACAAAGCTATGAACGCACGATATTCGAACAAGAAGGGGTAGGTCGCCACCTTTCTCAATCGGAAAAGGATAATTGGGCATACCTTCCATCGCCTATTCCGGAAATGTCATGGGGCGACATTTATGAAAATACGAGACTTAAAGATTATAACCGCAGAATAAGAGAATTATTTGCTAAAGCAATAGAATTTGGTGTGATCAAGGATAAGGGAGAATATGCAAACACGAATAATAAATTTGAAATCATTCTTTCTGGAGAATTTAATCTTTCAGAAATCCTAAGCCGATTTCAAATGGAACAGCATTCTGACAAGCCAAACTTAGGTGAAGTGAAAAAGTGTATTGGAGAACTTCGCAGACTTTTAACAGAGCAGCTTCCTATTGTTTCCAAAAGAGATATCTTTGGCAGCAGCAATAAAAATATGGCGATCGAAAATTTTGTTCGTACACCGAATCTCATCCATTCTGTTAGAGAGGAAGTTCTAAAGTACGAATCAATTCAGGAAGTGCTTTATGAACTTGAAGCTTCACTAAAATCCTATCAAGATGAAGCTGTGAATATAGAGAAGTTCATTGAAGTTTTATATACAAGCACCATTACGAAAAAAGGCGCTGTTTATGTCTATGATCACGATGCAGAAGAAGAGAGCTGGGAGCCTTTCCTTAACTTAACAAAGGTCAATAAGTTTATTGAATTTGAGCTTTACCAAGTCTACCGTTCCCTTAATGAAAAGCGAAAGGCAATTATTAATAAGAAAGCAGATCGAAGAAATACGAACTTGTCGATGAGCGATGATACCGGGGTATTAACAAGTAGATTAGAATCATTAAGTGATGCAGCCTTAGAAGCAAAATCGACATTAGAATATGATCGAAAAGAATTCCTCAACGGGGAAGAATTGTATACATTTTATAAACAAATTCTTGAAAAGGTAAATAGTCTAATTAAGGTGATTAGATAACCTTTAAGGGGCCAAAATGGAATGCAAAAGTTATTAGAAAAAATCATCGAAGATTATATTCTAAAGGCTGAAAATAGCCATCTTGGTAAGGATGCAAGACGAATGATCAGCAATCCGATCATTTACCTATTTATTGGTGACCAGTCTCTGTCCGCCCTTAAGGCAATCTATGAGCTAAATCAAAAAAAGTGGGCTAACCATGACGGAATCATGTATCTTCATGTTCATTTGAAAGAAACATGGGCAGCAGAAAATGTGTTTTCATTTAAAGCTTCTGAAATGGATACAACAGGAAAAAGAAGCAGGCCTTCATTATATGAAGCCTTTTATCAAGATGAGCAAAAGCTGGTTGATTATAACCAGCTTTTGCGCCAATTAAATGTCCGTTTTGCAGAACTAGGGAATAAATTTGCTTCCTTTCAGAAGATTAATATCTCTGTCATTACTGAGATAAATGATTCACTTACAGTTATTTTACCTGAGTTAACGATTTTACTTGAACACTCTTTAAGGGATTTATTCACGATGACCTACATAGATGCTTTCTGTTTACTGGAAGAAAGAGCAGCAGACGAGGGCACCTCAGTGCTAGGCTTGAGTTTTCTTCGGGAACTAAAGAATTTGCAAGAACAGCAATATTCCTTTTCAAAAGAGATTCTTGTGACTAAGGATAAAATTAGGTTATCTGTTACAAGGAAGGGACCTTTATTTGATCTTGTGTACCTGCTGAGTAATAAAGACGAACGTGGGAGATTTATAGAAAACAGCATAAGCAAGAATGCGGAAATTATTTCTGCGATTAACCTGATAAAAAATAAAAAAGTGAATGAACATGAACATTTTCCCGGCAATGAAATGTACAATAATGTCCATTTCTCAAAAAATATTCAAAATGATGAACGGATACCTGCATTTGTTTCAGCTGGATTTTCAAAGGTCAGCCGTCCGAATGAAGCCATTGTCATAAATGTTCTCTATTATTTTTTTAAACATGTAAATAGGGTTATCCATGATCGTGCAAAGAATTTGGACCATCAAAAAGTGATTGAATTGCTTGAACTAGACAATGCCTCTATTGAAAGCAGGGTTACTTCCTTTTTACCCCCTAATGAAATCATCGAAGAGATGCTTGGTTTAATGCCCGCTGATTATACGTATAGTCAGCTGGAAAATCTGCCTTTAAAAGAAGCAGAAGAATTATTGTTTGGGAGCTCAGCAAAGGTTTTTTTTCAAGAAAATTTGCTGAACCCATTTTCTGAAAATATAAAGAGATATTATTCAAAACGACCGCTAAAAATACTGCTTCAAAAGCGAGTGGAGGAAAACTCCAATTATGGAGTTTATTGCGCTTATCGATGGACAGGTGACCCATTTGTCCATTATCTGCTCCGGCTTCGTTCTGAGTATGCCCATCAATCTGAGTTATTTGAAGAAGAGTTAAACGCGATTTACAGTGAATATGGGGGTCAGCAGAATTTCCGAAAAAACCCATTTTCCAAGAAGCGGACAACAAGGAATTTCATCTCTCATTTACTTAATAAAATCTACCAGCTTAAGTGTAAAAATGTACTAGTGAATGCAAAGCTTGAGCTAGTTAACTATTATATTTTGATTCTTGAAGAATGTCATGAAGAGTATAAGGGGCAGATTGATGCCGTTAATAGCTTGGAAATAAATTTGCACCGCATAAAGGCTGAAGTGACTTCAGGTTATCAAAATAAGATTAACCAAAATATTCCTGAGTATTATGAGAGGATGGTTACATCCATTCTTCAAGATTTAGAGGAAAGACGTTCTGCAGAATTTTATTTTGAAGAAAAGAATTTGGCAAACTATTCCCTTCTTCTTAAACAGGGGCTGTTTGCGAATCGAGTCATAGAGATGTGCCAAAGGCTCATATTCGAATCAGGAAAGCTAGATCAAACATTCGAACAAGAAATATTAGCAAGAGGAAATGTGATGGTTGATTATGGGGATTCACAGGTTATGACAAAGGAAGAATTATTTAATGAACTATACCAGCTGCTAGAAAAGGATTCTGCATGCCAAATTCATTTATTAGATTATACCCAGAAACATAAGTATGAAGAGAAGTATTACCTTGGCGATTTTCAGAGCAGCTTTATCCAATATGTTTTAGGAATAGACAAGGATAATCGCCCATACCGCCTCGGCTGTATACATGAGAATAGAGCAAGCGGGATTGAGAAGCTGAGTTTAATGGGTGGGTTTTCAATTGAGGACTTAAGATTTTATCAAAATAATATTCGATATTATGAAAAATATCAAGAAAGTGGATATGAGTTCCACCCTGAGTCAAATTCCGTATCAACTTGATTGAAAGGGGTAACTTGATGAAGGTAAGAAATTTTAATTTTCTTCTCTTTATTTTAACAGCTATTGGAGGATTAATTGGTGCATTTACTGGAGAGGCATTACTCTCTGAATTAAGAGGTCAGCTTCCTAATAGTATGTTGGTAGGGGTATATTTCGGTCAGCTAGGGCTATGGATTGGCTTAATGGCATTCATTGCGGAAAAATTGAATCCTAGATTAAATGGGTTGCGCTGGGCATCATCTTATGCGTCCTTTTCATTAAAATTGCTCGTCCCGGTCATGGTAATTCTCCCGTTTATTGCAGGTACACTTCTTCAATTTATCTATGAATTAGAAGCATTGGATACGAAGTCGCCAGAAGATATTATTCTGATTGTGGATATATCCGAAAGCATGCTGGAAACGGATCCGGAAAATAAAACAGTCGCTGCAGTGAAAGAGTTTCTAATGAAGGTAGATGGAAATCAAAGAAGTGCTCTTTTGGTCTTTAATGATCAAACTAAGATGCTTCAATCATTTACCTTTTTGAAAAATAATAGCGAGAAAAAACAGGTTGGGGATGACTTTGAGAAGTCCATCCGTTTTCAAGGCGGGACAGATATCGGACTCGCTTTATCTGATGCTATGGAATACCTTAACAGCATAAAGGATGACAGGCTGACAATGGCGGTTCTTTTATCAGATGGGTTTAGTGAAATGGATGTTGCACAATCTGTAAAACCCTTTCAAGATAAACAAATTGTTATTAATACAGTTGGACTAAGCCAAAAACGAAATGAAGGTGCAGATCTATTACACGATATTTCGGAACGAACAGGCGGATCTTATTATAGCGTCAATGATGCAAATAAGCTTTCGAGCGCTTTTCAAGACATTCAAAAGGATTCACAGGATCGGCTCCTCATTGGTGAACGTCAAGGTGCTGCTCAATATATGCTTCTATATAAAGTTCTTAGAATCCTATTTATTGCTTTAATAGGTGTGGGATTGGGATTAGCATTAGGGCTGATGTTTGATAACCGTTTCTTAGCAAAAAGCTTTGCTATTGGAGGTTTAGCTGCAGGAGTGCTTGCAGGCTTGATTTTAGAATGGGGATTCGGAAGTCTTTTCCTAAAGGGAATTTATATTAGGATTTGGAGTGATATCATCCTTGCCGTCATAGTAAGTTTATTCTCTGCTGTCGTACCGTATAGAATGTATAATGCTGAAAATGGAAAGAACAGGACGGATGTTAGTTTGTATAACAGAAAATCATTTGCTGAATCTGAAAAGAAAAATACAAGCAAAACTTTTTATTAAGGAGTTTTCATCATGAATTGGAGTTATGCAGAGTCCAATCTCTGGATTAGAGATCCAAAGGTAAGGATGCAAGATCATGCTGTCATCCTATCTTGGCAATGGCCAAAGAATATAGAATTTGTTTATATTTGTAAATCGACGGAAGAGGAAGGGCTTTCCTTTGGTGAGGAAAGCTCTATTCCTATGAAGCTCTATACCAGAGAAGAATATAAATCAAATGCTGGTTATATGGATACTGTTGACTCAATAGGGAAAATTGTTTATAAAATCTACCCGGCCATGTATGAAGATGGTAACATAGTTATTCTGAATCAGGATAATCAGCACAATGAAATAACCATTAAAGCACAAAAAGCGAAGATTTATTATTCGATAAAGTATAAAAAGGGATGGTTTAGCCCAAAAAAGACGGTGAAAATCACTATTACATCTGAACTATTCATACCAAAAGAAACCTTATGCTATGTCAAAAAAAAGGATAGTCATCCTGCAAGCACATTCGATGGGTCCATTTATCATTTTGTAAATGACTTTCAGCCAGGTCAAACCTCTCTGCCGGAAATTCAAGTTAATAAGGATGACTATATTCGTCTCTTTTTTACTAATGGAAAACAGTATGGTGATTTATATGAACTCATTCCAGAATAGGAGGATGTATGATGATCAGCATGTTTAAGAATTTGTTTAAGAAAGAAGAAGTTAAAGTAAAGCCGCCTTTTTATGATATCGTCTGTCCTTATTGCTTTGAAAAGTTTCTGCCGGAAGATGTAGTATTCCGGGCATCGCATCATTTGGAAGATGATGAAAATTACGCACTTCAGGAAGATGAAGAGCTGAATAAATATCGGGCAAAATTCGGCATGGACTCTGCACCAGAGATGGAAGCGGTGCTGCATCCAAAATACATTCATGATGATGATAAAATGTATGCCGACGGCGTACTCGTTGCCATTACAGATTCACATGGGATGGTTACGAGAAAGCGCCTTTGTCCTAGCTGCCATAACGAACTGCCTATTAATGCCGGCAAGGTGCCAAGCAATATTATCTCGATTGTAGGAGCATCCTCAGTAGGCAAATCTGTCTATATGACTTCTTTAATTCATACACTCCAAAACACGACTGCCTATAATTTTAATGCAGCATGTATGCCGTTAAATGCAGATGTCAGCCGTAAATTCAAAGAAAAATATGAAAATCCTATTTTTGAAAATGGCAGAATGCTGCAATCTACGAGATTAGAGCTGCAGGAGCCCTATATTTTTCAATTAATCTTTAAAAATGAAAAGCAAGCACCGCTCACTTTAGTCTTTTTTGATGTTCCAGGTGAAGGGATGGTTGACCAGGATTTTCTATCTATTTTTGCATCCCACATTAAGAATTCTGCAGGGATCTTATTTTTGGTCGACCCATTACAAATCAAGTCGATCCGGGAACGGATGCTCATTCATTTAGATAATCGTGGAGACTTATCTGAGCGATATGCTGAACCTCGAGATGTCATTCTAAATTTGTTTGAGAATTTTATTGGTCATCAGGATAAAGGGAAAACCTCTATTCCGACGGCTGTTATCCTTACAAAGAGTGATTTATTAACCACACTGGCTGAAGAAGATGGTGCCTATATTCAGCCGAACAGTAATTTGTTTAATAACTATGTACATACAGGCGCGTTAAATTTAATAGAATTCGAAAATATTAATGGGGAAGTCAGAAGGCTTATTGAGAAAATTGATCGCCCATTTAAAGATGCTTTAGATGTTTACTTCACAAACACCGCTTTTTTTGCTGTATCAGCATTAGGTACGAATCCAGTAAATAAGGAAATAGCGGGAGTAGTCAATCCGATTCGTGTCGACGAACCAGTCATATGGCTATTGAACCAGCTAGGCTATATTGAAGGAAAGGAATACTAGGCGATGTTACAAATTCAGCAGCAAATGTACACGAGGGAGAGGGCAGGAATTTTTACGACCACTCCTGGATACGATACGATTGCTAAATCAAAAGGGCTGGATAACAATTTTATTAAAAAGGTGATCCACCCTCTATGTTCTTATTATCCTCCTAGGGAACTTTCGAATAGCGGGGAAAGAGATGAAGGAAAGTATCCAAAGTCAAAGCTTATTATGGTTACTGAAACAGGGGAATTGATTTTTGGACAAAGTGTATATAAAGAATCGGACTATACAGGAGAGAGGGAAACCTTTTTTTCTCATAATATGATTGTCCCTAAAGAAAGAGCGAAGGAGTATCTGTATTCCGCTGATACAGTTTTTGGGAGTCTCCCTTTCCGTACGGGCTATGAACTTGCAAACGGGAGCGAACTGGAAGAGTTAGATCATTTACCTTTTATAAAAGGGAATATCAAGCCATTAAAGGCTGTTTTGAACGATAATAATATTCCGACTGATCAATTTATGCAGTTGGTATTTGCACTGCTTTCTTCATTAACATCGAAGAAAAAAGTATATGTGTCTTTACCTGGCGATATCGCTGCTGTAAGTGAATCTGCTTTTGATTTAACTTATTATTTATTCCAATGTATTCCATTTGAACTAAGGAGATATTTTGGGTTTATTTCCTATGCTGCAGAACCCCAAAGTAAAAAGAATATTAACCTCATGTTTGTTGAAAAGGGAAGCATCCGTCCAAATGACAGTTTAATAAGCAAGGATTACGTTTTTGATTTTGCTTTTAATCATTTTATCAATGCAAACGAAAATTTAAATCATCAGCCTTTTATTGAGTTTGTATATAGAAATTTACAGCATGCACCTTCAAAGCTAGCAGATTTTTATACGTTTGCGAAAACAGCTCTATGTGATCAAAAAAGCCCTTCACTCCAGTCTTATAATGATTTAATCGCCTTATATGCTATTAAAGAAGGAACCTATAGCCATTCAAACAATAAACAGTCATCCCTATATAAAAGTTTTCGTTCATTTTTAACGAGTGATAATATCACGCAAAAAACAGAGTTGTACCATGTTTTAGTGAAACTAGTAAAAGATGATGCAGCAAAAATCTCAAAGAGTGAATTGCCTGAAGATGAAACAATCGTTGAGATTTTACAGCTAGCCTCCTTATTTGCTCAACAAGATCTCGGAGAAATTTACAAATATTTAATTAGGGCATTATACCATGGAGCAAATGATTCAAATTATTTAAACCATGTTTATAAACACCTAAAAGGAAACCCGCTGCTGTTTAAAAATGTGAATGCTGCTATTTTGAAAAACCCAAAATTAGTGCCAGTTATTCTAGAAGCTTATGTGAAAATGAGCTTGAATCGAATGACAACATTAAAAGAGGTAATAGGAGAAATTAAATTTTGGCTGGATCAGTATCCAGAGGTATTTGATAACCAAGTGATTAATGGGCTGACTAAAGAAAGGCTTATCATAGTTTTTCAACAGGAAAGAAACCGATTAAGAGCCTTTTATGAGGTGCAGAAAAATTTAAATGGAACCAGAAGTCTCGCAGATAGCATTCAATGGTTTAAAAAGAATATGATGACGGAACTGTCAATAGAAGTGATGCGCGGCTTAAAGATAGAGTTGCTAAGTCCAGAGGAATTCGATCAAGCTGCTGTCATAGCCAATCATATTCCAAAGGAATGCATGACTGCTGAGATTAAGCAAAAGGTCGAACTTATCCATCTAGTTCATGACATTATGGAGAAAAGGTATTTCTCTAATCCAGAACGATATTTTAACTACTCTCATTTCGGCAAACTGCAAGCAATCGTTATCAAGTTAATGCCAACGAGCCATTTAGAAGAGAAGACGGACAGGATTGCTTTATGCTTTTATAACAAAGGGCATGGAAAGGATACTTTCTATCGCTATGATGAAATGTTTTCATTTGTTGATTCAAATGGCGGCTTGGAAGAAATGAGAGGTTTTTTGCAGCGTTTTATCAGAATGCGGGGAACATCGCAGGTAAATGATCCTGCTTTTAAAAATTCCGTTCAGCGTTATATGAGCACGCATGCAAAAGTGATTTTTGGTGATAAAAGGATTGAAAAAAGATGGGAAGCTATTCATCCAATGATCAAAAAGACAATGGAGGAAGTCAAATTACAGCAGCTTAGCGCTTTAGGCAAATTTGTATACAAGAATAAAAAAACGGTGGTATCGAGTTTGATCGTTATCATGAGCTTAGTCATTCTTGGAGGAGCAAGCGGGCTTATTTATAAGCAAATACAGGAAGAAAAGGCAGCAGAGGCACTTGCCGCCCAACAGAAAAAGGAAGAAGCAGAGAGGAAAAGAATAGCAGAAGAAAAGGCAAAAGCAGAGCGTGCGGAGGCAGAACGAATAGCCAAAACGATGACACTTCAAGCAACCGGGATAACATACAAGGATGTTAATAATGATGGAGAGATTTCTAATTCAGATGAAATAATTATAGTGGTTTCAAATGAAATAGACATGACGAAACTCTCAATTCTAGAGCACTTGGAAATTTATTATAAGGAAGAGAAAATAGAAGTCAAAAATATATCAGAAGCAGATATAGTAGTAGAACCCAATGCAGAAATTGTGAATGTGAAGATTTCGGATAACAATCTAGCTGCTATCAGTCCAATAGCAGTGAAGGCAATTGGTGAGGCAAACGAACAGAATGAATCATCAGACATATGATTGTAATCAGTGAGCTATTGTAAAAGATCGGGTATTAATAAAAAACAATTAGAGGTACGATAAAAGGTCTGAAACAATTTGGTGGATGCTTCCAAATTGTTTCAGGTTTTTTTATTATATGCAGAACGTTTAAAATGTCATGTTACATTCTAAATATCCTTTGGATCCCTGCATGAAGCCCTTCAAAAATAAAGGATTGGGCTGCTTCATTATTTTTATAGGTGGAATAGGTGCTGATATTTTGGTCTTCAAATAGATAGACGGTCACTTCTTTGTTATCTGGATTAACGATCCAATATTCCTGTACCCCACAAGACATATAAAGATCAAGCTTTTTAATCATATCCTTCCTTCGGGTACCATTTGATAAAACTTCGGCAACGAGGGATGGGACGCCTTTGTAATAATCATTTTTATTTAACTTTTCCTCAAGGTCACAAATAATCATAAGATCTGGCTGTACAATATTTAAGCTTTCTGCCGATCTTTTAAGTTCTATATCGTAGGGAGCAATCATTGGAGTACACTTTTTCCCTTGAAAAAAATTATAGAATATGACAAATAACTCGGTTAAAGCAATTTGATGAGCCGTTCTCGGAGAAGAGAGTAAATAGATTTCTCCATCAATATATTCATATCTTTCTTCAGTTTCCTGATGCAATAGAAGAAACTCCTCTAAAGTAGCCTTTTTTCCATCAGTGAAATAGTCCGATTCCTTTTCGTGCACTTGCTCCGATATTACAGGACTAATTGCTGCCGATGTATCTTTTACAGAAGTCAGCTTGGCGATTTCTGTTCCGTTCCGTGTAATAACAATATCCTCTTGTGCCGCAAGCATTAAATACTTGCCAAAATTATTTTGTAATTCTGTTGAGTTAATAATCATTTCGACACCTCCAGTTATTAGCTAAAATAGCTATATTAGTTAATCTGATTATAAGAACGTTCAGACTGAGAGTCAATCTGAAAGGATCAAACTGTGAGCTTCAATGAGTAGAGACTTTTTTCTGCTGTTGAGTCGTAATGGTCAGCTGTCGGGAATACTTTCATTCATTTACTGATTTTCGTATAATTATTTGATGGAGAAAGATGAAAAAATAAATTATACATAAGGGAAGATGTGAAGGTAATGGCAACATACGTATTCGTACATGGTGCATGGCATGGCTCATGGTGCTGGGAAAAGGTCATACCATTATTTGAGAAACAGGGACATGTAGTTTTGACAGTGGATTTACCAGGAGTAGATTTAGATAAAACTGGCGATTCATCTGTTAATTTACGCAAATATACGGATTCAGTTTTACGTGTGATTGCTAAAGCAGATGAACCTGTCATCCTTGTTGGGCACAGCATGGGAGGGATTGCAATTTCTCAAGCAGCAGAACGTCATCCAGAAAAAATCAAATCACTTATTTATGTTACAGCTTACATGCTTAAAGATGGGGAAACGATGCTGGATATTATTAGAACAGATAAGGAATCCTTGATTGCACCTAACTTAATTCCTTGCAATGAAGGTACTGCCTTTAATTTAAAATCTGACAAACTGATAGATATTTTCTACGGAAGCTGTGATCAGAAAGATATTGAAAATGCAACGACTCGTATAACATCACAGCCATTAGCCGTTTTTTCGGAGAGGTTATCCCTAACAAACGATAGATATGGAAAAATTCCTCGTTATTATATTGAATGTCTCCAAGACAGAGCTATCACAAAAGAGTGCCAGCAGAATATGTATCATGCTTTACCATGTAAAAAGGTGTTCACATTGAATACAGATCACTCTCCTTTTTATTCAAAACATGAGGAATTGGCTGAAATTCTTCTTCATGAAATATAAGGTGGAAGTCGGGATAGGAACATAATAAGCCAGACCCAACAGGGTCTGGCTTATTATGTTCCTTTTTCACCTTCAAGAGGATAGTGTCTACGAGCCATCTGGGAAAACGGATGTTTTATTCGATTAGACCGAGACGGAAAGCGGAGGCAACGACTTGAGTGCGATTTTTGGCATGTAGCTTCGTCATCAGGCTGCTAATATAGTCTCTGACGGTGTGTTCACTTAAATGCAATAATTCTCCCATTTTTTTGTTGTCATGCCCATCGGCAAGCAAGTCTAGGATCATTGTTTCTCGTTCAGTCAATTGAATCTCTGCTATTCTGCTTCTTTCATCATGGTTTCTTGAAAGGTATAGTCCAATCCGTTTTCCGGCCTGTTCGAGTAAGATTAACTCTTCCTTCGAACAATCAAATTCTTCCCCTAACTGATCAAATGTTAACCAGCCTAATAATTGCTGCTGATTAAATATAGGAACAAAAATAACTGAAGAGAGATTGAACAGCTTGATATGTTCCTCCCTTACATAAT
Organism: Cytobacillus massiliigabonensis; assembly: GCF_900199725.1. Lineage (GTDB taxonomy): Bacteria > Bacillota > Bacilli > Bacillales > Cytobacillaceae > Cytobacillus > Cytobacillus massiliigabonensis. Next base: position 970,655 of record NZ_LT904903.1, read on the forward strand.
TATGAGGATTTTTAAGAAATATTGGCCCCTTCATATTAAAAAAAGTATTCTGCTTATTAAGCTGTCCTCTCATGCTTTGAACCTTTGTTAGTTCAGATCCAATGACCCCGTAAAATTGATTGGACCAAGGAATGTAGGCGTAAAATACACATCTTTTATAGTGAAAGATATCCTCACATTTTTTTAGAATATGTGCAAGATTACTACTGCCTGAGGTACTGATTAGAATCTCGTTCAATTGATCTAGTAAATATAGTCTTCTTAGTTCCTCGTTGTCCTCTGCCTTTTTAGAAAATGTATGTTCCGTTTCAGTATCACTGCGTTTGCTATAGCTGTGAAACAGATGGGAAAAAACGGATGAAAGAAACATTAGAATGGGAATATTGCGGTTATGCTGTTTTACATTCGCCATTAAAGTAAGGACTGATTTTTCAAAAATAAAGAAAAAATAATTGAAAATTCTTGTATTCAAAATAGTTATTTGTGATTGCAGCCAAGTATCTAAATGATCCTCATAATCATTGCTGATATCTTCAATATCTGAATGAGACAAAAAGTGTATAAAAGAGTCTAGCAGTGTACCAATTAGTATTCGATCTTCTTCAATAATATTAGGCTCTAGGTTTTTGTATATCGTAATATTTTCTCTAATTTGCTTGCTATGACTTTTAATAAAGATGATGAATTGCTCAAAATCTATTTCTTCATAGTCATGGGATTGCTGCTTCATACCAATTCATTCTCCTTAAAACAATTTAACCCTATAGATGAAGGATAATCTTCTATGTATTATACAGCAATATGGAGGATAGTAATTCAAAGCGGCAGTAGTAAAATTGAATTATAACAATAGTGACTCTTTCATAAATAGATCATTTAAGTCTACTTATTAAAGAGAATGAAGTGATTAACAGTGGATTTAATAAAAATGAAGAAAAGGAAAGGTGATTCCAATGAGACTTGATAATAGAGTAGCCATTATTACTGGCGGTGGAACAGGGATTGGCAAAGAAACCGCATTGTTATTCGCAAAAGAAGGAGCCAAAATTGTTATCACTGATATAAACCAAGAATCTGGACAACTAGCAGTAAATGAAATAAAGGAAAATGGAGGAGAAGCTCTATTTATCCGTCATGATGTAAGTAAGGAAGAGGATTGGAAACTAGTTGCTGAAGAAACCATTAAGCGTTTTGGGAAAGTGGATGTCCTGTTCAATAATGCAGGGATTTATATGATTAAACCGCTTGCTGAAATTGAATTAGAGGAATGGAATCGTCTCATGTCTATTAATGTAACAGGCGTATTCTTAGGGATGAAACATATTATGCCATTAATAGCAATAAACAAAAAAGGATCTGTTATTAATGCGTCATCTATTGCCGGTTTAACAGGAGCTCCTGGCCATGTGTTATATGGGGCAAGTAAAGGAGCTGTCCGAATGATGACGAAGGATGCGGCTATGGAGTATGCTGCAGCTGGAGTTAGAGTAAATTCGATTCATCCAGGGTATATTGATACTGGTATGGCAGACTATGCTTCCCAAGTAACAGGTAACTCAAAAGATCAACTAGGGAAAGATTTATTCCCTTTGGGACGTCTAGGGGCTGTGAAGGATGTAGCTAATATGGTTCTATTCCTTGCTTCAGATGAGTCCGCCTTTTCAACAGGGGCAGAATTTGTCATTGATGGTGGAGCAACAGCAAGATAATTGGAAAATCTTAAGAATATTAAATTGGAGTGACATATGATGAGACTAGAAAATAAAGTGGCGATTATTACAGGCGGAGCAAGTGGAATTGGTGAGGCAACCGTTCGTTTATTTGCTGAAGAAGGTGCAAAAGTAGTCATTGCCGATTATTCTGATCGCGGACAAGAGCTTTCTAAGGAACTGAATGCAAACGGGTATGATACATTGTTTGTCAAAACAGATGTAACAAAGGAAGACGAAGTAAAACATATGATTTTTGCAGCTGTCGATAAATACGGAAAGCTTGATATTATGTATGCGAATGCGGGGATTGCTAATGATGCAATCGCACATGAGCTATCTTATGAGCAATGGAAGAGAACGATTGATATTAATCTGTCAGGTGTATTTCTTTCTGATAAATATGCGATTGAACAAATGCTTAAACAAGGGACAGGCGGGGCAATTGTTAATGCTGGCTCTATTCATAGTCATGTGAGTTTACCAAATGTAACGGCCTACTCAGCTGCAAAGGGCGGAGTTAAGCTATTAACTCAGAATTTGAGCGCTGCCTATTCAAAGCATGGAATTCGTGTGAATGCTGTTTGTCCAGGCTATATTGATACACCGTTAATCGGTGGGGTTGATCCAAAAGTGAAGGAATATCTTGCTTCTCTGCACCCAATTGGCAGACTTGGCAGACCAGAAGAAATTGCAAAAGCAGTATTGTTCTTAGCAAGTGATGATGCCTCATTTGTAACTGGAGCAAGCTTGCTAGTAGACGGTGGATATACAGTACAATAACATTTTGACGGAAAAAGAATGAAGTAGAAGCCTATTCTCAATGTGAGAATAGGCTTTTTGGCGAGGTGTAAAAGGAGATTTTAAAACCTTTTATTGTGGCCTAAATAGAGTCTCGTCTTTTTCCAGCTTAGCATCAATAAAGTCCGCAATTCATTGAAGCTCATGTATTTGAGATATAACTTTTTCTTTATAATTTAATAGAGTTCTTTTTAATTCGGGAACAGAACTAAGTTTTTCTTTTATAGGCAATTGTAAAATATTCTTCATTTCATTTAATGACATGCCTGTAATTTATTCATTTGCAGGAGGCTGAGATTTCCTCACCTCAACTAGCACTGATTGATTTAGAACGGTTATCCAATATTTACCGCTTTTCTTTAAAACTATGTCGCCTGTAAAACTGCTTCCTTTTTTTCCAGTTGAAGCTTTTATAAAATCCATCCTATCAGAAAATGTGAATACTTCTGTAGTACCATCTTCTAGACTATACAGTCTAAGCTTTACTTGCTCAGGCAGATCTTCTCCTTCAACATCAAGATTCACATCCTCAAAAGTTCCTGCCACTAAATCCTCCTTAGAAATCAGTAGTGTGGCCTTACCAATCTCCACATAAGGTTCCTTCACATAGACTGAGAACTCTTCAAATGTTCCTTCTCCAAATATGAACTTCAGGTTCCAATACCCATGCTTTTCAAAAGGCTTAAAACTTGTTAAGGCGTGGGCATCAGAGCCATACATGCCATTACTTAATGTGAAAGAAGCTATTTCCTGAGTATAGCCGCTGTCAACATGCACACCCTCTATTTTCATATCCTTATTAACAAGGTCATCTGGATTGCCCCAAAGATAAACCATTATTTTTGCTACGCCTCTATAATCTTCTGCAACCCATTCAACAGGACGTAATAAACTCACTTTTTCAGGTATCCCATAGTTTGAATCTAGATAAATTGGCTTTCCTGCTTCGTTAAATAGAGCAAAATATTCACCACTCTCTGCTCTTTCAACACCTGCGGAGGAATTCGTTTCAGGCAAATCCATAGTCTCTAAAAATAAAATAGGAACAATAATTAATACCGCAAATAGAGCCCCCAACACACCAGCCCGCTGAAAAGAAAAGCCCAATCTTTTTCTAGGCGTCTTATGCTCCCGAATACTCTTAATAATTCTAGTCTTTTGCTCCCTATTCAGTTCAAACGCAGGGAGTTCCTTCATCTTCTTTAGAAGCTCTTTATCTGAAAGATGGGTCAACTTGTTCATCCTCCTTTAAAAGCGAATTTAGTTTTTTTACTGCACGATGAAAAGTGACATTTACTTTATTATCCGTCCATCCTAATACTTGTGCCGTCTCCTCAGCAGACAAATCAGCAATTCCTCTAAGAAGGACTACATCACGATAATTATTTTTCAATGCATGGATAGCCTCTAATAATCGGGCGGATTCATCCTTTTGGATAACAATTTCTTCTGTGATAGATAATTCTTTATCAGAAGTTTGCCGTAAAAGCTTTTCCTTAAGATTATGCAAAATACTTCTTTTTCTATAAAAATCTATCGCTGTATTACGAGCAATACTGATTAGCCATGTCTTTGGGTTAGACTCAAACTTAAAGCGCCCGAAGGATTGAAAAGCCTTTAAAAATGTTTCCTGTACAAGATCCTCCACATCTTTGGATCCTGTGTAATACACCAAATAATTGGTAATATCTATTTCGTATTCATGAAACCATTGTTCCACTTGCCGGCCGGCATCCATCGCTTTCCCCCCTTTATAATAGGACGGAATTTTAAAGTCCATCTTACAGTCTAAGTGTTAAAAATTTTCAGGTAATAAAAAATTGCCAAAAATGGCAGCTGATTACTTTAGTTTAATCCAATCATACCTTTTTGAGATATTGTTTGGGATAATTTCTTGTTAAATTAACTGGACCGTTAATTACAGTACAGCAGCTCACATTCTCCTTTGGAATTTTGCAAAGAGGTCTAATTTACTTGTCCCAAAAGCAACTTACTTGATTACATATATAGGAAGGAATAAAATATATAAATCTTCTTCTATAATGGATAATGAAATAGAAGAGCAAGATAGAAATGGAAAGGGGACGTTTATATTGTCGCAATCATTAAAAGGAAAAGTAGCAATTGTAACAGGTGCAGGAAGAGGGATCGGCCGAGCAATAGCGACTGCGTTAGCGAAAGAAGGAGTAAATGTTGGTTTGCTTGCAAGGACTGAAGATGCTTTAAAAGAAGCAGCAGCTGAATTTGAGGGATTAGGTGTAAAAGCGGCATATGCAGCTGTCGATGTTTCATCAATGGATCAGGTTGAAGAAGCAGTTAAACAATTGACAAGCAAGCTTGGTACAGCTGATATCCTTGTAAATAATGCAGGAACAGGGCAATTTGCGTCTCTATTAGACATGGATCCAGAAGAGTGGAAGAGAACGATTGATGTTAATTTAATGGGTCCGTATTATGTCACACGTGCGGTTCTTCCGCAATTAATTGAAAAGAATGGCGGGGACATTATTAATATTTCTTCTACGAATGGGTTAAATGGCGCAGCTACATCAAGTGCCTATAGTGCATCCAAATTTGGGCTGATTGGTTTAACTGAATCTTTGGCACAAGAAGTTCGCAGAAACAATATTCGTGTAACAGCATTGGCTCCAAGCACAGTTGCTACTGAACTTGCTGTCCAAAGCAATTTAATCAACGGAAACGAAGAAAAATATATGCAGCCAGAAGACATTGCGGAATTTGTTGTATCACAATTAAAATTGCATCCGCGCATTTATGTGAAAACGGCAACACTTATTGGAACGAATCCTTTTTAATTGAAGAAACATAATGATTAGATTTTGAAAGATAAATATAAAAATATAAATCCGAGTTTCTTTGATGAAACTCGGATTTATATTTTTATTGGGACAAAGGACCTGTCCCCATGTCCCGCTTTACACTGCATCTATAAGGGATTCATTTTTTTAATTTATATTGAAAAGGATACAAGGCTATGTTAGCTTCTACATGGGGGAAGGACAATTTCATTCCAGGGAGGGAAAAAGGTGGAAATTTGTAAGCTGCCAATTAAGTCAATGGTGTTTGTTCTAGCTATATTAATCATGCTGGCTGCAGGTTGTTCTAAGGGCGAAGAAATACAGGAAAGCACAGAGTCAGGAGCAGCTGAAATACATCTAATGACAGGAAGAGAGCTTGAAGAGAAAAATTCAGCAAATGAAAAGGATCATGTCCTTATTATTGATGTGCGTTCTGCAGAAGAATATGAAGCCGGCCATATTCCAAATGCCATTCATATCTCTTTAGATGAAATAGAGGAACGGCTTGAGGAGATCATGGACTATAAGAATAAACCGATCATTTTATATTGCAACACAGGCAATAGGAGTGGAATGGCTGCAGAAACTCTAGCAAACAACGGGTTTACTAATATTATAAATGCACAAGGGGTTAAAGAATACGAGTATGATTTGGTGTATTATAAAGATATTAGAGGAGCAGCGTTCCAAGAAATGGTTAATGGAGATAAAGACATTATTCTAGTAGATGTTAGACCAGAAAAGCAAGTTGAAGAAGAAGGTATGATTGAAGGGGCAATAAATGTTCCATCCGACACTGTAGATAAAAACCTTGATAAGCTTCCGAAAGAAAAAACGATTGCTTTGTATTGCAATACGGGCACAAGAAGTGCGGATGTTGCCATGCAATTAGAAGAATTAGGATATGAAAATGTTGTTAATTCTATTGAAGGTGTAAAGGAATACTCATTTCTGTTAACAAAATAGGAAAACCCGCTTGTCACAGGATTTGAACTATGGCAAGCGGTTTTTTTTATGAACAGAGGTTTTTTGTTACTTATAAAGCAGCCGGAAATGACTATGTAGAGAAAATGTATAGTTTGGTATGCCATAATAATTAATTCAAAATACTCACAGTAATAACATTGTTATTACTGATCTTTAAGACTATTTTTGATTACTCTTTGGCTTAAAAAGCAGGACTACTCTTTTAAGACTTTAATAAAAAATTATTAAAGGCGAAGAGTTTGATGAAAGGATCAAGATTATTCTGTTTGTACAAAACACGCAATATGAAAAAGAGGGTTATAAAAGTGATATTAATGAATAAAATGACACAAGTATTGGATTCAAAAGCTGTTTTATCTGCACTTGAATGTAATCTAGCGATGATTGAATTTAATTCTGCTGGGAAAGTCATTTGGGTAAATGAAAACTTTGCTCAAGCATTAGGCTATCAAGTAAATGAAATGATCAATATGAAACATAGACAATTTTGTTCACCAGAATATAGAAACAGTAAGGAATACACAGACTTATGGAACAATCTTCGTAAAGGGAAAAAGTTTCAAGATAAAATCGAAAGAGTAGGTAAAAGGGGAGATGTCATTGTCCTTGAAGCTACTTATATTCCAATCATCTCTGATGCAGGAGAGGTAAATGCAGTTTTAAAAATAGCCACAAATATTACACAACGTGAAAATGAAACGATAAACTTGATGACTGAATTAAAGAACATCCCTGTTGATTTGGTCAATAAAGTCATAGGAAATATACAAGAAAATATTCAGGTTTTAGAAGATTTAAAGGATCAGACCGAGTCTATTCGTGAGGTGACTAATTTGATTCATAATATTTCAGCACAAACGAATATGCTTGCTTTAAATGCGGCCATTGAGGCAGCACGGGCAGGAGAGCATGGCAGAGGATTTAAAGTGGTTGCGGATGAAGTAAGAAGGTTAGCAGGAAGTGTTGATGAGGCAATTAAAAGGATAAATATTAAAGTTGAAAACATAACAAAAGAAGTAGGACATGTTAATGAAATAACTGATCGCTTACAAAAAACAGTCACAGATTCTCAATCAGATTTCAGCAGAACAGTGAAAAAGTTTGAAGGTTTAGCCGTTAATTAATCGGCTGAAATTCCGCTCACTTTTAAAACTAGATCGAATACCCAGAGCAATTCTATATAGGGCTATGAATAAATAAATGTTATGATAGACATAGAACATTTCAGAGACATAGAAAGCTAGAATTGCTCGTACAATCGTTATGAAACATTGTATTCCAAAGGGTAGGTAGAAACATGAAAGCTGTATTAATAGATGATGAATCTTTAGCATTAAATTATCTAGAACACCAGCTGCTAACTATTGATGGTGTGGAAATAATCGGTAAGTTTACAGATCCAATACGTGGAAAAGAAGCAATCGAAAAGAATGATGTAGATCTTGTATTTCTAGACATTCATATACCTGAAATTAACGGAATCGAGTTAGCCGAAAAACTTTTGGAAAGACAGCCTAATTTACATATCGTTTTTGTGACAGCATATGATAATTTTGCCATTCAAGCATTTGAACTGAATGCTCTTGATTATATTTTAAAGCCTGTGCTGAGAGAACGCATATTGAAAACGATTAATCGAATTAAACATAGAATGGAAGTCAAATTTGTTACTTCCGTACAGGAGCGGACTACACTGGAAATGAACTTGCTTCAGCAGGTTTCTATTTTTCAAGGACAACAGCCTATTCCACTGCAATGGCGAACGACGAAGGTACAGCAGCTGTTTCTCTATTTGGTTCATTACCGTGGAAAAATTGTAAGTAAGTCAGAGTTAATCGAATTACTATGGAGGGAATATGAGCCCAAAAAGGCTTATGCTCAGTTATATACGTCTATCTATCATGTGCGAAAAACACTTGAATCAATCGGAAACCATTTTTTAATCAGAAATACCACAGAAGGCTATGTCATGACATTAGAGAATGTCACATTAGATGTTGACAGGTTTGATGATTTTATTCAGTCAGGTCTAAACATTACTCATAAATCAATAGAAGTTTTTGAACAAGAAATGAGTTTGTTTAAAGGTGACTATTTGGAAGGATATGACTATTTATGGGCAGAAGGCGAACGCCAAAGGCTTCAGCTCCTATGGGTAGGTACTTCATTAAAAATGCTATCATGGTATCATGCAAACAATGATTTAGAAAAAGCAATCATACTTGGCTTGGATATATGTAATCGGTATCCATTAGTGGAGGAAGCCTATTTTTTACTCATGAAGCTCTATGCTGATATTACGAATAACCATGCATCCGTTCATTATCAATATCGCCGTTTAAAAACTGTATTAATGGAAGAATTAAATGTAGAGCCGAGTCCAGCAATCATCGAATGGTATATGAATTGGAAGAATAAAAATAAGGAATGAACCTAAAAATGGTTCATTCCTTATTTAGCTGGCACATGGAAGGTGACGACGGTGCCGAGGTTAGGCGTACTCTTAATTTTTAATCCTTCTCCAAAAAGCTGTTTTATCCGGCGATCCGTGTTTCTTATCCCTACACCCATTCTTTCCTGTGACTCATTTTCTTTTTTGAAAAGCTGTTCAAGTTTATTTTCGGTCATACCTATTCCATCATCTTGAATGGAGATTTTAATATATTCAGGCTGTTTCTTTATGTGAATAGATAATGTTCCGCCGTTCGTACGCTGTAATATTCCATGCTTAATGGCATTTTCTACTAACGGCTGTATGGTCAGCGGAGGTATTTTTATATCAATATTATCATCCATATCCCACTGTACGTTAAGCCTATCACCAAACCGTGCGTTTTCAATAAATAAATAGGATTGTACGAGAGATAGTTCATGATCTAAGGGTACGAATGGATTCGTGTTTTCAAAATCAAAGCTTAACCGCAGATAATTGCTAAATTCTTCAAGAAGCTCCTGCATTTTAGTAACATCCATCATTCCAAGAGCGGCGATTGAATTGAGCGTGTTGAAAAGAAAATGCGGCTGAATTTGTGATTGCAGCCATGCACCTTCCATACGCAGCTGCTCTTCTATTGATAACTTCAATTCTGTTAATGCTCTAACTCGTGCTTTTAATTCGGAAGCATCAACAGGTTTCATCACATAGTCATTTGCTCCTGATTGAAAACCAGTTAATATATCCTCTGATCGAGCCCGTGCCGTTAATAGCAGAATAGGCAGTTCCGAAATAGTATACCGTTCCCTGATCATCACAGTTAATTCATAGCCGGATATTTGAGGCATCATTACATCAGAGATAATTAGGTCATAATGGTCTTCTTTCAGCTTAGCCATAGCTTGATGAGCACTTGTCACTGTGATCATCTCGTAATTTTCTGCTTCGAGAATCTGTGTGAGTACATGTAAATTAACCGTATCATCATCGACAGCCAAAATTTTTGCTTTCTTTTTTGAAGCATTCCTTTGCTTAAGAGATAGCTGAACTGAATCCGATGGCTCGATTGCGGCGGCTGTCATATCAATAAAGTTATTCGTTTTTGAGATATTGTTTAATTCTTCATCGTAAAATATATCATTCATTATAGGAAGTGAAAAGGTAAAGATAGAACCTTTTCCAATAGTTGAACGAACAGTCAATGTTCCTTCATGTAATTCTACTAATTCCTTACAAATGTTTAATCCAAGTCCAAATCCTCCGCTTACACTAGAGGAATTTATTGCTGTCTGCTCATAAGGATTGAATATTTTTGTTAATGCATGCTCTTCAATTCCAATGCCAGTATCTTCTACGTGAATAAAGGCTAACCCATTATTTGTTTCAGCACGAATAGTGATCGATCCTTCATCTGTATACTTGATTGCATTATGAATTAAGTTAAAAAGAATTTGAATTAAACGATTCTCATCTGCTTTAATTGCGGGAAATGAATGAGGAATAACCACGTGAAATTGAAGAGGTTTTCCTTCAGCCATTAGCTTTGTCATATCGAGAACACCATTTACAATTGCATGAATATTAATCTTTCCAACGTTTAATTGAACGGTCTTTTCTTTCAATCTTTTCACATCAAGCAAATCGTTCAACATCAATGACATTCGTTTACTGACATCCATTAATATTTCTAGCCGTTTTCTGTGCTCTATGCTTGGGGAGATAACTTTATCCTCCAAAATTGTTTGGACGATATTCATAATCCCGTGTAATGGATTTCTTAATTCATGGGATGTATTAACTAAAAACTCATCCTTCTGTTTATCTTCGAGCTGCAGCTTTTTAGTCAGCTGCTCTGCTTTGGCAGTTACTAAAAAATAGCGCTTAAACCAAAATGCAGTAAATGCAAGAACGGCAAAAATGAGATCAAAAGGATAATGCATGTTGATCGGTGCCAAAATTGTCCAAAGAATATTTACACCAATGCTTATGCATCCAAGCAGCAAAAAAATAAGTTCTTTATTATTTTTTTGTGACTTTTGCAGCATAATTGTTGCGATTGAAACGATGATAGAGAAAATTAAAGCTGAGCTAAGCAAGACTTTAGAAGTCATGATAATGTACTTAGGTTCTGCAATTAGAACAAATAAGAAATAGAGTATACAAAAATAGGAATAGCCCAGCACGAAATTATTTTTCTTTTTTAAAGGATATAGGCTATTGATTACCAATGGAATAAATGCACTTACACCAATATAGGAAAAATAAATGATTTTTAATGACCATTCGTATTCAAACGAAAACCATTTTAATAATAATTTATCATCAGACACTAGCACACTGAGAATCGCGAATAATAGCAAGATGGAAAAGTAAATCAATCCCTTGTTTGGCTTGGATCCGATAAAATTCGCAATGAGTGCATATACACTATGTAAAAGTAAAACAACACATAACAGCAGCTGTAATCCGATTGAAAGATAGGTTCTTAGATTAATTGCTTCAATTGTCCCTATGCGAAGCGGTTTGAGTATACCGCCTTTTTTTGCGTTGGCGGACACATGAATAACTAAGTCTATTTCATTATCAACTGGTTTAAATGTAACGGTGTAGGGAATGTTATTGCCATAATGGTCTTCTAGCTTAGTTGCTGGCTGTCCAGTTTGTCCGATAAATTGACCATTCACGTATACAGCGGAAGCATTATAAATATAATCTAACTTCAGCCCGTATACTTGATAGTCATGGTCATCAAGCAGAATCCGCAGTTTATAGGTGCCATAGTAATAAGAAGGTTTATGATCCTTAGGAAATGCATCGTTCCAATTTTCAGGAACATGCTGAAATTTTTTCTTTTCCTCATCAAGGGCGTTATTCGGTAGACCGGGAGTTAGAAAAGTGGATGGATAAAACTCCCACTCGCCATTCAGCGTAAGTGTTTGGGTAGCAGTAAACTTTGTCCCGCGTAAATCAAGTACACCGCGTTCAGCTATTGGATTATCTTCATAATCAAACTTAGTTATGAAGTTTATCCAGGTTAAGCGAAAAGCAGAAATGAAAATGACGAAAATGATAATAATAGCGATCCATTTATTCTTATTGATTGGTTTCATCATTCCGAGACATATTCCTTTATATTTTTTAAATTATTAGCTGTAAAAAAGAATATCAAAAGAAACTCTACATTTTCTATACTACACTATTAGGTTTATCAAGTAACACCACATTTTAATGCGCAGAGCAAAAATGGATTGTTTCCGTCTATATAGAAAATATTTGAATGAAAAGGGGAAACCCATTAAGATAAACATTGTGAAAAAGCATCAGAAGGAAGGGTGAAATCGTTTGTTTAATTTTAAGACTTTTGATTGGGAAGGTTTGCTAATAGATGCCGGAGTAAAGGCTTTGGAGATTATTGGAATACTAATTGCTTTTGTCATCGTTAAGAAGATTGGCAGAAAGGTTTTAGACCGGACATTTCTTAACATGAGCAAGAGGAAGAATATTTCGGAAGGCCGTGCTTTAACCCTGCATAGGCTTGCTGAAAATATATTGTCGTATAGTTTAATTTTTATTCTTGCTGCTTCCTTGTTTAATGCTTTTGGATTGCCTGTTGCAAGCTTAATTGCAGGTGCAGGAGTGGTAGGACTGGCGATTGGTTTTGGAGCGCAAGGACTTGTTAGTGATGTAGTTACAGGCTTTTTCCTATTATTAGAAAAACAATTAGATGTAAATGACTATGTTACAATCGGCAATATTGATGGAGTAGTAGAGGCGGTAGGCCTGAGAACGACACAGCTTCGAAGCTTTGATGGAACATTGAATTATATCCCGAACCGAGATATTTTGACTGTGAGAAATCATTCCCGTGGAAGCATGCGTGCGCTAGTTGATATTGGAATTGCTTATGATGAGGACATCGATCATGCGATTGAAGTGACTCAGGCAGTTTGCGATCAGATGGCTGGAGAGAATCCAGTCATTGTGGAAGGTCCAAATGTCATTGGGGTTCAAGCTTTAGGAGCATCCGATGTAGTGCTGCGAGTAATTGCCAAAACAGAGAATGGAGAACAATGGGCGGTAGAGCGAGAGATTCGCAAGGCTATTAAAGCGGCTTTTGATGAGAATGGTATTGAAATCCCATACCCTCATCAAGTAATGGTTCACAAAAATGAAGAAAATCTAGGGAAATCACGAGGGAATGAATGATTAATATAGATGAAAAAAGATCAGTTCTACAAAAAATGTAGAACTGACCTTTTTTCATACAATCATTTTATATTTGTTCTTTAACTTGTGAGTAATCAGGTATTGGCTCTGCCTTCTTCTTCGTATTTCCGCTCCATTTTAAATACGTTCCGATTCTCATCAATTTTTCAAAAGGCCCCACCTTCCAAACCTTTAAATATAAATGGCTGGAGAGGACTTGGAGACCGTAAATTGAAATGGCTAATAATATTCCATTAAACACCCCGATTTGTCCAAATAATCCAATCCCATACCCATAAAAGATTGTTGTACAAATAATACTTTGAAGTAAATAGTTAGTCATGGAAAGTCGTCCAACATTTTCAAATAGTTTTAGAAAAACCGGATTTACTCCTTTTGCATAAAACATTGAAAATGCAAATATATAACCGATGGCTAATAATGGCGCTCCAAGCATTTCTGCCATACCTACCCAAGCAGTATTTGGCAGTAAATAAGGAATGCTCTTTAGAAGTAAGCCGATAGGGATGAGTATACTTGCCCAGCGTACATACAGCTTCCGTTCTTCGCTTGGCTGGGTAAACAAGCGGATTTTTGCCGTATACATCCCGAGTAAAAATAATGGGCACATCATAAACGGCGTAATAAGAATAACAAGTAGGTAGGCTTCAGGCGGAAGACCAAGCGGATCCTCTCCGCTATTCCGGAAATCTTTAATCTCAGAATAGCTGCCATCTGCATAAATAAGATTTGCCTTTTGAACGTATGAGTCTATTCTTTCTGCTTCTTCTGGTGTTTCCATCATATTTCCTAACCCGATGAGCGATGATAAAATGAGCAATATAACAGCCCAAATGAAGATGGTTTTTGGCTTGCGATTTAAGAAAATCATCATAATTAAGCCTAAGCAGCCATAAGAAAATAGAATATCGCCTTCCCACACAAAAGTGGAATGCAGCAGCCCAAGAACGATTAATAGAAAGAAACGACGTGCGAAATGCCGTTTTACCTTTCCGCCATTTTCTTCAAGCTTTTCCTTCATTTTAATCATCGAATATCCAAACAAAAACATAAAAATTGGCATAAAGCTGCCTTCCACAAATACCTTTAGCCAAATATTTGCCGCTTCATCACCGGTAAATAATTTGAAGTGCTGCAGCTCATCCATTCCCCATATCCCGTATTGAAAAATAAGCATATTTGCCATTAAAATGCCGATTAAACTAAACCCTCTAATCCCATCAATCATTGCTAGCCTTTGTTTCATAATACCTCTCCTTTAATCAATTCTGCATACTCCTACTCTACTTTTTTCAGCTTTCAAGACAATGAACAAAACTTTACTATTGGATTAATTTTTTCCATTTCGTTCAACTGTTCGTAAAGTTGCTATGCTACGATATGGGGGAGGTGGATACACATGGAAACAAACAACATCTTAATTGTGGATGATGAAAAAGCAATCGTGAAAATGCTGGAGCTGATGTTGAAAAAGGAAGGGTTTCAGCATATTTATACAGCCCATACAGGCAGTGAGGCGCTTGCGATCATAGAAAAGGCAAAGATTGATATTATTATTCTCGATGTCATGCTGCCTGATTGCAGCGGATTTGAGCTTTGTCCGAAAATTCGTGAGAAAACAAATGCATATATTTTATTTTTAACAGCCAAGGTTTCTGATCTTGATGTGCTAACAGGATTTGCAACCGGCGGGGATGATTATGTCACGAAACCATTTAATCCGCTTGAAATAGCTGCCAGAATAAAAGCATATCTAAGGAGAATGCCTGCTGCTAAGGAACAGCCCGTATCTAAGACTACTAAATTATATGATTTTGGACGATTTATTTTAGATGAGAGTGCCGGAGAATTAATTGTTAATGGAGTGCCAGTCCCATGTCCTACACAAGTATACTTATTGCTCCTTTATTTTTGTAAACATCCGAATATCGTTCTTTCTAAAGCGACCCTGCTGGAAGCAGTATGGGGATTTGAACACTTTGTAGATGACAACACAGTGTCTGTTCATATTAGAAGAATTAGAGAGCGGATTGAAGAAGATCCAAGCAATCCTAATTTTCTGCTAACTGTCAGGGGTCTAGGCTATAAGCTTGTAAAAGGGAAAAAATTATGAATCGATTAAGAAGGCGGCTATTCCTCCATTTCTCTTTACAATTTATATCATTGGCAGTTGCAATTATCATTCTATTCTTTTTTATTTTACTCATAGCAGTCGTTTGGATAACGAAGGATGAATCTAAGTATAACTACTATCAGACGAAAATTGAAAGCATTTCGATGAATACTGGAAATTCCTTGAAAGAAGTTACGATGCTTGATGGCTGGGATAAGGATTTGGCTGAGGAAGGGATTTGGGTGCAAATCATTGATCATAAAGGGGATGTGATTGAATCAGGCAATGTTCCGGATACGATTCCTAATCAATATAGCCAGCATGATTTACATAACATACAGGAAACAAACGAGCTTCAAGGATATTCCCTCTCCTTCTATTTAGAAACTTTGTATGAAGAGCCTTATTTATTTGTTTTAGGATATGAAGATGAAGCGCGTAAATTGCTGCAGCAAATGACTGCTGACTACGGAAAAGAAGGTATGGTTCCGAAAGCATATGTGAAGCATGCGGAGGATAAACTTTCATCCATTGACGGATTGTTAAAAATTTATGATGCAAACGAAAAGTTAGTCCAATCGATCGGCAGCCAGTTAGATCTTGATAAAGAGCTGCCATTAGATATATTTATCCGGAAAGTAGCTCCTGACACGTATTCGACGAAAACAACGATAGTGAAGGATCCGCAAACGCAAGCCCTATGGGTTCTCTACACACCGAATGAAAATAAGCAGGAAATCAAGTTCGATTCATTGAAGGACATTATTATTGCGTTTGCTGCATCAGGTGTAGGTGTTCTTGTGATCACCATTATTATTTCCTTTTGGAATGGCTTCCGCTATGGGAATCCGCTTTTTATTTTTACCAGCTGGCTTAGCCGGATGGGGACCGGCAAGTACAATGAAGTATTAACAGAAAAGGAAAAGAAGCTTATTTTCCGGAAAAACGGGAAGGTTCGGCTGAAATATCGCTTATATGCAGAGGTTTTTCAAGCGTTTTATGCGATGGCAGAAAAATTAGCCGCATCAACAAAGGAGAGGGAGCAGCTTGAAAAAACAAGGGAGGAATGGATGACTGGCATTTCTCATGATCTTCGTACCCCTTTAACGACGATGCAAGGCTATGGAACGCTATTGGAAAGGGGACAATATGAGTGGTCAAAACAAGAGCTTGAGGATATAGGGAAAACAATTGGCGAAAAAAGTGCTTATATGCTAAGCCTTATTGAAGACTTCTCTTTAAGCTTTCGATTAAAGAATAATGCTTCGCTTGTTGATTTTCAGCTAATTGAAGTAAATGATCTGCTATCGAGCATTGTTAGTAAGTTTCATGAGGATAGGACATTAGCAGACTACCAGCTATCGTTTCATCCATTAAATCATAGTCTGTCTCTTCAAGTAGCCAAACGCTGGTTTGAAAGAATGATAGATAATTTAATATATAATGCAATTATTCATAATCCGGCTGGAACTTCTATCAGAGTAAGAATAGAAGCAGATGTGGAAAGCGGGAAGCTCAAGATCATCATTAAAGATAACGGAATAGGGATGGATGAAGAGACTAGAAAGCATTTATTTAATCGCTACTATCGAGGAACGAATACAGATGAACGGGTCGAGGGCTCTGGATTAGGAATGAGCATCGCTATGCAAATTGCCGAACTGCATAAAGGGGAAATTATCGTTGATTCAGAGTTAAATAGAGGCACAGTGGTTACTGTTTGTCTTCCTCTTCTTAAGGATGGAAAGCAGCTGGAAACATAAGTGAGGCAAGCAGAAGAAAGTTACTCTTCTGCTTGTTTTTTTATGTTTTGATAGGTGCTAATGCAGAACTCTTTATACAATGTATTTGGCAGCGGCTTGTAATTTTCCATTGCCTTTTCCGCATATCGAATGGCTGCTTCCACCTGCTATCATTAGGAAAGTACATCCTGAACTTACCGAAGCGAAACTAAAGCAAAGAGCAGAAACCGTATAAGGAAAAAGGACTAAAAGCTTTAAGACACAACCTTTATCTCTTTTCTTCCTGTATAATGACAGTACATTTGACAATGGAAATTTTAGTTGAGGTGAATACAGGTGAAAAAGGGAATAACTGCTCTCGGTTGCTTTTTTATCGCAATTGCTGCTTTTTTGTATGCGGCGAAACATATAACAGCTGCAATAATATCTGCATATATAAATACGCCTGACGTCAATTATTATGAAGGGGCATATGAGTTAATTGGTTTTGGCATGACATTCTGGACGCTGCTCTCTCTTCTTGCAGGAATCCTTTTCTTGCTTATCGGCATATGGCCATCTATTAAGGGAGTACTTCAGGTGAAGAATCCAAATAGCAGTATGAACAAAAACATATAAGAAATAGAAAAAGTAAGAGGCTGACCCAAAAGGGAGGATTCTTAAACAATTTAGGTTCTTCTATTATTCTGAGTTCACTTTATTCTAAAGTTGCTTATTTTCGGGAACCAATAGGCTCTATTGAGTTCATTTTATTCTAAAATTACCCGTTTTCAGGAACCAATAGGCTCTATTGAGTACAGTTTATTCTAAAATTACTCGTTTTCGGGAACCAATAGGCTCTATTGAGTTCGGTTTATTCCAAAATTACCCGTTTTCGGGAACCAATAGGCTCTATTGAGTACAGTTTATTCTAAAATTACTCGTTTTCGGGAACCAATAGGCTCTATTGAGTTCGGTTTATTCCAAAATTACCCGTTTTCGGGAACCAATAGACTCTATTGAGTACAGTTTATTTTAAAATTACTAATTTTCGGGAACCAATAGGCTCTATTAAGTTCATTTTGAACTAAACTGGCCTTTTGTTTGATTATGAGCATCTGATTGCACTCTTATAGTACCATCAATATATAAGAAAAAGAGCTGTCCAATAGTCTGAAAATAGACTTCTTGGACAGCTCCTTCCTTTTTTCAAGCGATAGCTTACATGCCTGTTTCTCCACTGTCATGGCTTAATTGCCAGCCAATGCCAAACTTATCAGTTAATTGACCATAGCATTTGCTCCAGAAAGTTTCTTGAAGCTCCATGCCGACTGTCCCGCCTTCTTTCAATTTATTAAATACCGTTTTAATTTCATCGATGTCCTTGCTGACAATGGCAAGGGTAATGTTATTTCCTTGGGTGAAAGGTGATCCAGGAAAAGTGTCAGAGAACATAACGGTGCTCCCGCTAATTGTTAGACGTGCATGCATCACTAAATTTTTGGCTTCCTCTGGAAGCGGATATTCAGGGTTTGGCTCTGAATCACCAAAGGCCATAATGTGCGGTTTTTCAGTTCCGAAAACTTCTGCATAATATTCTACAGCTTCACGGCAATTTCCATTAAAAGTTAGGTAGACTTCTACAGCCAACTTCACCACTCCTCTAAAATAGTCATTATAGTACAAACTCATTATAACCATTAAAAAACAAGTCCAATATATGTTTCATAAAAAAAAAGATAAAGAAATTAAAAATTTAGACTTTTCTTTTTAATGCGAATCACCTATAATTGGTATAGACAACTATACCAATTAATACAGGACGATTTGTTTAAGGGATGTTAAGACATCGAAGGCTAATGGATTACGTCTTATTTTTAGCCTTTTAGGAGCTGTTAAAATGGGAAGAAGAATACTTATTTCCAATGTCACAATCGTTAACTATGATAAAGAGGAGTTTGTTGGCAGTATATTGCTTAAGGATGGGAAAATCGAAAAAATAGGCAGGGATTTACAAGTTAGTGTGGATGAACATCTGGATGGTGTCTCAAAAGGATGGTTGGTGTTTCCTGGCTTTATTGATATGCATATTCATGGCTCAGAGGGCTTTGATGCGATGGATGCAACCAGAGAGGCAATTCGGGGGATGGCTCATTCCTTAGTTAAGGAAGGAACGACAGGTTTTTTAGCAACAACGATGACGCAATCGATTGATGCGATTGAAAATGCGTTAAAAAATATTCGTCATTATGAAAGTAATATGGATGAAGCAGAGCTGTTAGGTATACATGTCGAAGGTCCTTTTATATCAAGTAAATGGGCTGGTGCCCAGCCTGAGGACCATATTATTGAGCCATCTATTGAACAGTTTTACCGATGGCAAAAGCTTAGCGGGGATCGGATCAAACAAGTAACGGTGGCGCCAGAGGTTACGAATGGATTTGAATTTGTTGAAGCATTAAGTAAAATGGGAATTCTTGTTTCGATTGGCCATTCAGATGCAACAGCTGAGGAAGCGGAAAGGGCAGTTGAGCTAGGAGTAAAACAAGCAACCCATTTATATAATGGCATGCGTCCTTTCCATCATCGTGAACCAGGTGTTGTTGGGGCAATGCTTCTTGATGAAAGGGTCAAAACAGAGATAATAGCTGATTTTTTGCATAGTCACTCAGATGCTTTGAAGCTTTCATTCCGTTTAAAAGGAGCTTCAGGAATCATCTTGATTACGGATGCAATGCGTGCAAAAGGGCTCCCCTACGGCTCTTATGATTTAGGCGGACAATCGGTGACAGTTACGGAAAATGGTGCCCACCTCGCCAATGGGACTTTAGCCGGGAGTGTTCTAACAATGGATCAAGCTATTCGCAACATAAAAAAGGCTACAAATTGTTCATTACAAGAGCTTGTCTCCTTGTCATCTGCAAATGCGGCTGCACAGCTGAATCTTTCTAATAAAGGATATATCGCAGAAGGCTTTGATGCAGACTTAGTGATATTGGATCAGTCCTTAAATGTACAAAAAACAATCTGCCGCGGACGTATTGTTTATGATAAATGATAGTTATTTGCAAGGAAAGGAATGAGAAAGGCTTGATAGATAAAGAATCTCGTGTGCCTATCTATCTCCAAATTGAGGAGTTGCTAAAGCAGCGCATTTATCTAGAAGAATATAAAATTGGCGAAAATATCCCTTCAGAGCGTGAGTTATCTGAACAGTTAAATGTGAGCCGTATGACTGTCAGACAATCCATAACAAATCTTGTGAATAGTGGACTATTATATCGAGAAAAGGGGAGAGGCACATATGTTGCTAATCCAAAGCTTGAGCAGCCTTTAAATGGATTAACTAGTTTTACGGAGGATATGAGAGCCAGAGGAATGGAACCAAGCAGTAAATTAATTAATTTTGAGAAGATGATTCCACCGGTTGATATAGCGAGAGAGTTGCAGCTAGAAAAAGATGAGCTCGTTTTCCATGTCGTTCGTATACGGAATGCAGATTTAAAGCCGATGGCAATTGAAAGGACCTATATTCCTGTGAAAATTTTCCCGGATTTAGACGAGAAGAAAATAATGGGTTCTCTCTATGCATTAATTGAAGCGCGTTCTCATCAGAAAATTGGAAATGCGATTCAGCAAATGGAGGCAGCGATTGTTACGAAGGAAGACAGCAAATATTTGCAAATTAGTACCTCACAGGCCGTCCTCATTATTAAAAGGACTAGTTTTCTAACAGATGGTGTTCCATTCGAATTAGTACGCAGTACGTATCGTGCTGATCGCTATAAATTTATAAGTGAAATTAAGAGGTGAACAGAATGCAGTCTTATTTCGCGGAGATCCAGCGCCTCTTGAGTAAAGTATGCGAGCAGGAACAAGAACAAATTGAAAGCGCTTCGAAAATAATTGCAGCGTGTTTTCAAAACGGGGGGATTCTCCAATTATTTGGCTGCGGCCATTCCCATTTATTAGCTCAGGATGCTTATTATCGGGCAGGAGGGCTTGTACCTGTTCGTCCAATAACTATTGAACCATTAATGCTTCATTACGGTGCTTTGGCCTCTTCAAAAAATGAAAAGGACCCAGCATTTATTAAAAAGCATTTGGAGAATTTTGAGTTTAAGAAAAGGGATGTACTTATCGTTATATCAACCTCTGGGTGTAATCCTGCACCAATCGATGCCGCCCTATTAGGTAAAAAAGCTGGGATAACAGTTATATCCCTTCAATCATTGGAGTATCGTGAACAGCTATCACGGCATAAAAGCGGGCATCGGCTGGAAGAAGTTGTTGACCTCGTATTAAATACACATATACCAGTTGGGGACGGGATATTAAGCCTTCATGGTGTACAATATGGACCGGCTTCTACTGTGATCGGTTCTGCTTTATTGCATGCATTATTTAGCCAAGTGATAGAATCCTTAGATATGGATAGATTGCCAGTCTTTCAGAGTGCGAATGTTTCAGCTAATCATTCGGCCAATATGGCTCTAATTAATCAGTACAAAGACCGTATTGACTTTTAATAATGAAATAGGGGGAGGTATTTTCATGGAAAAAAGATTTAAAATTACGGCACAGGAAGGTCTTCATGCGAGACCATGTACATTATTAGTGACAGCAGCGACACCTTTTTCATCAGATGTACAGCTTACTTATAATGAAAAAACAGTTAACTTAAAATCAATTATGGGTGTAATGGCTCAAGGGATACCTCCGGGAGCAGTTGTAATGATTTCAGCAAAAGGAAAAGATGAGGAGGCTGCAATTGGGAAGTTGACAGATGTTATAACCACAGAAGGAATTGGAGAGGAAAATTAGTGTTTCCAGCTTCGAAAGGGGCTAATGGGATGAATCGTGAAATTGAAATTAAGCTTGTCTCACAAGAAGATGAAGAGCAGGTACATCGTTTAAGAGATTATTGCTTTCCTAGTAAATATAAAGGGGCACGCCGGGATGATTTTCAATATTGGGTTCGGCATAGTACGGTCATTGGTGCTTATGATAAGAGGGATTTGGCAGGAAAACTCCTTATATTGCCATTAAATATATCGGTACATGGTGTCAATTACGAGATGGGCGGAATGGGCTTTGTAGCAACATACCCGGAATATAGAAACGAAGGGATCATGAAGAGGCTAATTGTCAGATCTTTGGCTGAAATGCGGAATAATAATCAATCTATATCTGTTTTAGCCCCATTTTCTGTTTCATTTTATCGTCATTTTGGCTGGGAGCTATTTTTTGATAAACTGCATTATTCCATACCAAAAGAATCCTTTCCGCAATTTCTAATTCAGACAAATAGGATGAAAAGGTTTAGCTTTGAATGGCTGGATGAAGAGGGATTTAATAAAATCCTGCAATATCATAATAAACATGCCATGAGGACAAATGGGGGAATGCAAAGAGATGCTGCTTGGTGGCAGAGACTTGCAAGAAGAGAGCCAGACAGCCATTTTGCTTATTACACAATAGGTAAGTCCATGG
The DNA here is from genome assembly GCF_900199725.1 of Cytobacillus massiliigabonensis. Classification (GTDB taxonomy): domain Bacteria; phylum Bacillota; class Bacilli; order Bacillales; family Cytobacillaceae; genus Cytobacillus; species Cytobacillus massiliigabonensis. The sequence goes on from NZ_LT904903.1 coordinate 992,959, forward strand.
CAGGATATATACGCTATGAAATAAAGGATTTAACATTTTACATTAGAGACTTTGTTGCAGATAGCCGGCAGGCTGAACAGCCCCTTTGGAACTTTATTGCCTCTCATCAGGCAAGTGTGAATGTGATTAAAGGGGTAACTTCTGCAGCAAGTCATTTTGGATTTCAATTTGATCAGCCGCAATTTAAGAAGGAAATTACGCAAGATGTAATGGTAAGGATCGTTGATGTTAACGCCTTCCTTACGAAGTATTCATGGGGCCATTTAAAAGATTCCTTGTATTTATCGGTTCATGACCCTTTTGCCCCATGGAATGAATGTTTATTTCACATCTCGAAAGATGGGGATGTAGAAGTTATTAATCATAGATTGATAGAAAGGCAACATATTTTATCATTGCCAATTACGATAGTATCTGCGATGTTAATTGGATATTTATCTGTTATTGAGGCACTAAACTATGCGATTGATCCGTTAGGGAAAGAAGCAGAGGAAAATTGGAAATCTGCAGTTCCAATTAATCCGCCTGTTTTTTATGAATACTTTTAGGATTGCAAAAAAATTTTACACGTTTTTGTGGACTATACCAGTTTACTTAATTAGCAGAGATAGCAATGATTTAGCATGTAGTCCAATTTTACAGCTTAGAAAAGTAGAAGGAATATACTGAAAAATAGATTGTGGTATATACCAATAGATGATATTCTCAATCTAAGAAAGCGATTACAACCTTCAAGGGGGCGGTTTATATGAAAAGAATTATGTTAGTTTGCGCTGCAGGGATGAGCACGAGTTTACTCGTATCAAAAATGCAAAAAGCAGCTGAGGAGCAAAAGATAGAAGCTGAAATTTTTGCTATCTCAGAAAGTGAGGTTGACAAAACTTTAGGAAGTAAAGTTGTAGACGTGCTATTACTCGGACCGCAAGTTCGCTATTTAAAGGGTTCTTTTGAAATGAAATATAAGGATAAGCATTTTCCGATAGAGGTTATCAATATGGCAGACTATGGAATGATGAATGGGGCGAATGTCTTAAAGCATGCTCTAACATTAATTGGCTAAGGCGGGTGAAAAGATAATGGAAGAGTCAGAGGTAATGCAAGCGATTATGGGGCTAATTCTGCATAGCGGCAATACAAAGAGCGATTGTATGGAAGCCATTCAGCTTGCAAAAAAAGGGGATATTCAAGGAGCGAAGGAAAAAATAGACCTCGCTAATCAGTCACTTATAGAAGCGCATCATTCTCAAACAGCATTGCTGACACAAGAAGCAAGAGGCGAGAAAGTCGAAGTGTCCATGATGTTAATTCATGCACAGGATCATTTGATGAATTCGATTACTTTCCGCGACATAGCGAGGGAAATGATTGAATTATATGAAAGATTGGGAGAGGAATAACATCTAAATTAGATGTTAGCCATATAAAAAATTTAAAGGAGTGTGTTGGGAATGTTCGGTTTTTTAGAAAGAAGGTTCATACCAGTTGCAGCACGAATAGGCAATCAGCGTCATTTAGTGGCTATTCGTGATGGATTTATTACTATTATGCCGCTGACGATTATTGGGTCCTTTGCAGTATTAATAAATAACCTGCCGATTAAAGCATATCAGAATTTACTCGACTCCATTTGGGATCATGGTACATGGACACAGTGGGGGGGGAATATGTGGAATGCTTCTTTCGGGATTATCTCTCTTTTGTTAGCCTTCTCAATTGCCTATCATTTAGCAAAAAGCTATGACAAGGACGGTTTATCAGCAGGGGTAATTGGATTATCGACATATTTGCTTTTTGGTACGTTTGGAGAAGGTGGGCTATCGGGGCTAACAACGGGCACGGGTGGAATATTTGTCGCAATTATTATCGCTATCCTATCATCTGAAGTGTTCACACGGTTAACAGGAAATCCCCGCCTTTTGATTAAAATGCCTGATAGTGTCCCTCCAGCTGTTTCTAAGTCATTCGCAGCATTGCTTCCAGCCATGATTACTGTGGCAGTCTTTGCATTAATTCGTACAATTATTTCAGCAGGATTCAACATTCCAGATATTATTGGTTCCTTCTATACAGCTGTTCAAGAACCATTTATGGGATTAACAAATACATGGATTGCTGCACTAATTCTTGCATTTATCCCTGTGTTCTTATGGACTTTCGGTGTGCATGGCGCCAACATCATCGATCCATTTATGCAAACAATTAATTTGCCAGCCATTGATGCGAATGTTGCTGCAATTTCAGCTGGGGAAGTAGCACCATATATTATTAATAAACCATTTTTTGATGCCTTTGTTAATATGGGCGGATCAGGTACAACCATATCGTTAATTATCGCAATGTTCATAATAGCTAGAAAAAACAAACATTATCGAACGGTCGGAAATTTATCCGCTGGACCAGGTCTATTTAATATTAATGAGCCTTTACTTTTTGGATTGCCAATCGTATTGAATCCTGTACTGTTTATCCCATTTATTTTGACGCCAATGATAAATGTCTCTATTGCTTATTTTGCAACAAAAGTGGGTTTAGTTCCAGCGGCAACTATTGCTGCACCTTGGACAACGCCGCCGATCATTAATGGCTTCTTAGTGACACAATCTTGGCAGGGAGCAGTATTAAGTATTGTTCTAATCGCAGTTGCAGTCTTCATTTATTTGCCGTTTGTTGCAATGGCTAATAAGGCAGCCAAAACAGGGAAAACAAAAGATAGCCAGACCGAGGCGTCGACTAATTTGAGGGTATAACATGAGAAGATTAGGAATTTCAATTTATTCGCAGCATGGCACATTAAAAGACATACAGGATTATATAGAACTGGCACATGCGAATGGCTTTGACCGAATATTTACCTGCTTAATGTCTCTAAAAAATGATGAAGAGCGAGAAAAGCTTCAGCAGCTAAATCAATTTGCGCATGCACTTGGATTTGAAATTTTTGCCGATGTTGCTCCTGCTGTCCTAAAGGAATTAGGATTAACCTTTCGGGAAATTTCCCAGCTTAAGGAATCCTATCATCTAGATGGTTTGCGATTAGATATGGGTTTTTCTGGGCAGGAAGAAGCTTTCATGTCTCTGGATGCTTCAAATATGAAAATAGAATTAAATATTAGCAACGGAACAAAATACGTGGATAATGTTTTATCCTATAAGCCAAATCCAGACAATATTGTTGGCTGTCATAACTTTTATCCACGGAAGTATACAGGGCTTTCACGCAGTCACTTTATTAATAGTTCTATGCTTTTTAAAAAGAATCATATTCGGACGGCAGCAATGATTTCCTCAAAGGACGCGAAATTTGGTCCTTGGGAAGAAACCCCATATGGATTGCCAACATTAGAGGAGCACCGCGATCTGCCAATCATTGTTCAAGCGAAGGATTTATGGCATACAGGTTTGATTGATGATTTAATTATTGGAAATATGTATGCTTCTAAGAAAGAGATTGAGGCATTAGGGCGATTGAATCGCAATAAGCTTGAGTTAAGGGCTGAAACATTATCCCTAACAAGTGTATTGGAAGAAAAAGTGATATTCGAGGAACCACACTTTAATCGCGGTGATGTATCGGAATATGTTATTCGAAGTACACAGTCACGAGTAAAATATAAGAAGGAATCCATTCCGGCTCATGATACACAAAATATAGTACGTGGGGATATCACGATTGATAATAATTTAGATATCCGGTATAAAGGGGAGCTGCAAATTGCTTTAAAAGCCATGCCAAACGCTGGCAGTACAAATATTGCAGCAAAAGTAGTGCCTGAGGAACACTTTTTACTTGATCAAATCCAGCCATGGGAATCATTTAGTTTCGTAAAAATAAACGATTGATGAGCAAAAAAGGGTTGAGCATAAGTTTGATTGCTCAATCCTTTTTAATGTATTAGTATGGAATGATATGTAGCACTATTATGAAATTTTTCAAAATGAAGGAAGGAGAAGGTGGCTATAAAACTAGAAATCATTCAAAATCAAGAAAAATTGTACAATCGGGGAGCTGAAATTATTGCAAATGCTTTAAAGAATGGAGCAGAAACTTTCGGATTAGCAACTGGAGGAACTATGCTTCCGCTTTATGAACGTTTAAGGAACAGCGATTTAGACTTTTCCCATTGCCAAAGCATTAATTTAGATGAATATGTCGGCATTCCGAAAGAACATCACGAAAGCTATCATTCTTATATGAAGAGGCAGCTTTTTAATAAGAAGCCGTTTAAAGTGACATATATTCCTAACGGAGAAGCAATAGATATACAGCAGGAAGCAAATAACTATGAAGAATTATTAAAATCGTTAACGGTTAGCCTGCAAGTTGTAGGTGTTGGTGAAAATGGCCATATCGGCTTCAATGAACCTGGGACTCCTTTTAATAGTGAAACACATGTTGTTGAATTGGCTGAATCAACTCGGGAAGCGAATGCACGCTTTTTCAATTCAATTGAAGAGGTGCCAAAAAAGGCTATTACGATGGGAATTTCCACCATCCTGCGGGCAGAGTGTATCCTTCTTATTGCTATTGGTGAGAAAAAAAGGTTTGCAATGGAAGCATTATTAAAAGGGGAGATAACGGAGGAGATACCAGTAACAAGTATTTTGCAGCACCCGAATGTCATTGTTTTAACCGATTTGAATGTAGGTGAATAATGATAGAAAAGACAAGCCAATAGTAGCTTGTCTTTTCTTTATTTGTTTAATGAATTTCCCCTGCAGCAGCTGTTCTTTCTCGTTCTTTTGGAATAATCAAGTTAAGAATGACCGTAGCGATTGCTCCAACAGCTGTTCCAGAAGATAAAATATAATTAGAAAAGTCTGGTACGCTATTTAAAAGATCTTTTGGTAGAACGATTGTGCCGATTGTTAATAGGATTGGAACGCCTATTACCATCATATTGCGGTCATCGATCACCACATTTTGTATGACCTTTAATCCATTCATGACAATCGCCACGCAAACGACACCGAATATTCCGTTGATGACTGGTTCAGGAACACATGTGATAACAGCAGACAATTTTGGAATTAAGCCTAATGCGACTAGTATGATCCCTGCACTGATGATTGCCATTCTGCTTGCTACTCCTGTAATAGCAATAATTCCAGCATTGGAGGAATACCCAGTCATTGGAGTTCCGCCAAAAAGTGACCCGACGAAACAGCCAATTCCTTCTCCGAAAGATGCACGATTCAATCTTTTGTCATCTAATTTACTGTCAGTTACGGTTGAGACAACAAACCATGTTCCAGTTGTCTCAATTAAAATAACTAAATAAATAAATACCATGGTTAGGATCGCTTGTAAATCAAATATTGGTTTCCCAAATGGGAAAAAGCTAGGAAGTGAAAACCAAGCTGCTTCTTTAACAGAAGAGAAATCCACTGAACCGAAAAAGGAAGCAGTTATCGTCCCAGCGATGATTGCAAGAATAACGGAAACTAAGCGGAGGAATGTTCCATATCCCTTTTTCTTACGGCCAAGAAGAATACAAATAATTAAAACGGCTGCAGAAACAAACGCGATTAACACATTGTGCCCGACATTTCCTGGTGCACTATAGATGCTGTTAAATGCACTTGGCATTAATGAGATTCCGACAATAACAATGACTGTTCCGCCAACTAGCGGCGGGATAATCTTCTGTACAGCTTTAGCGAACCATTTTAACGGGTATCCGAGGATAGCGATAATTAATGCCCCTGGAAGCAGGCTTCCAAATACAGCACCAAGTCCAAGCTTGCCGCCGATTGCTGCCAATGCCCCAATCGGGACATATGATGGACCTTGGACTACCGGCAAGCGAAGACCTCCGATCGTTTGGATTAGTGTAGCAAGACCGGCTGCGAGAAAACACATTTGAATGAAAAAGGTCGTATTCATTGAATCCAATGCGAGTAAACCAGCAATGATAATGGGAGCAATATATAAATCCATCGCAAGTACATGCTGCATACCAAGTAAAAAAGCCTTGCCCCAGCTAATTTTTTCATCTACTCCAATGATATTGTTCGTGTTTTGTCTGTTTTCTTCCACTGAACCAATCTCCTCCATAACTAGTTTTGATTAATATATGAAAAAAATAAAGAATAACAAAATGTAGTGAAGTGAGATCAATCCTGAATAAACGGTGGATTTTCTCGGTTTTCCATAAGAAAAACACTGCTTCTGTATTAAAAACTATAATTGAATTATAAATAAGGAAGTTGTAAAAGTAAATATAAATTACGTACGTTTATTAAAAATGTAATTTTAATGTTCGTGTTTCGTGTTGACTTTAGAAGTTGACCTCCATACAATAGAGGTATCATAAGCAGCGAAGGGGAAGGTAAAAATGATTCTAGAAGATAACGTTTTACGCAGTGATTGGATTGTTGCTTGTAAATCAGCTGATATAAAAGAAGAACCTGTACAGGCAATAGTAATGGGAGAAAGAATTGTTCTGTTCCGAAATGATAAAGGGATCCATGTTTTCAAGGATTTATGTATTCATAGGGGAGCAGCACTCTCACTTGGATGTGTAAAAGATGGAAATCTAGTTTGTCCCTATCATGGATGGGAGTATAACTCTGAAGGGACATGCACAAAAATTCCTCAGCTGCCAGAGGGGAGATCGATCCCATTAAAGGCGAAGGCGATAAAATATGCATGCAAAGAAGCATACGGGTTTGTTTGGGTGAATTTTAATAACAACAATCCGGCATTCTTCTCGTATCCAGAATTTACAGATGATAGCTATCGAAATGTACTATGGGGACCACAAGAGGTAAATGCCAATCCGCCAAGAATTGTTGAAAACTTTCTTGATGTGGGCCATTTATCTTTTATACATGAAGGATTTCTTGGTGTCCAAGAGCACCCAGTTATTAGTGATTACAATGTTAATAGTGCTGAAGATCGGATATTCTCAGATGAAATTGCTGTATTCCAGCCTGACCCAGATGGTACGGGACAATCAAAGGATGTGTACTACACATATGAAATTATTCGTCCTTTAACTGTTCGTTTCACAAAAAGGGATCCGGATACGGACAATAAGATGACGATTTTACTTACTATCCTTCCGGTTGCAGAAGGGAAGTCTATCGCCTATGGAATCATGTCATTTAACTATGAAACGGGTACGACTGACCAAGAAATTATTGATTTTCAGGATATGATTTTTGCTCAGGATAAGCCAATCGTCGAAAATCAGAAACCAGAGGATTTGCCGCTTGATCTGCAAGTAGAACTTTCATTAAAATGTGACCGAATGAGTATTGCCTATCGGCAGTATCTAAAAAAACTAGGTGTAAAACTAGGGACTGAATAACTATTTACTAATGACTCGTCATATGTATGACGGGTCTTTTTTATATAGAATTTTAGGGGAATTTGTCGAAACTTGCGGTTTTATGTATAATAATACTAAATATTTAAATTTAGGCGTTATCTTTGGAGGAAAAGACTTGGGTAAATTGTACGATATTACTTTAGAGGATGAGAAAGATACGTTATTTGTAAAAGTGAGAGGCTTCTTTAAAGAAGAAGATGCGAAAGTATACTTAAGTGAGTTTCAAACAATGGTAAATACGATAGATCCCTCGAACTATACATTAATTGTGGATGCTCGCGAACAAGAACCAGTTGAAAAGAACGTAATGGGAGATATTATTGCTGTCTTAAATATATATTTAAGAGCTAAGTTTAAAAAGCTAATTATTGTTAATCCAACCTCTCAGACTTTAAAAAAACAAGTTGAAAAATGCGTGAAAGAAGTGGACTTTAAAGGAACATTCGTTTGCTCACTGGAGGAAGCATACAACTTATAATAAATGAGAAAAGCAGGCAATTATGCCTGTTTTTTTGAATTAGATTTCTATTTAGAAAATCTATCTAGCGGAATAAACTATTAATATATCAATATCGTTTATAGATGATCATCTTTACTTTAAAAATTGGAATTAAAAAATACATGGAAAAAACATAATTTTAGTCGAATAAAAATGACTTTTTACTTAAAATGAAGTAACATGGTATATGAATTTTTAAAACAAATTCTTTGGGGAGGATATAGATGAATAAAGAAATAGCACCATCTCCACAGAAGGCTGCTCTAACAAATAATCAACATACATCTTCGCTGCTTGCTGATCTTAGAGCACTTTTTAAAGCACCTGTTTTAGTCGCTAATGTTCTGCCAGTTTTTAGCGGATTTTGGCTTGCGCTGTATTTTACTGGTGCTTCTTTCGTAGATTATTGGCAATTATTTTTGCTGACAATGATCGGAAGTACACTGGTCATGGCTGGTGCACTTATTATTAATAATTGGTACGATGTGGATATTGATACCATTATGGACAGGACAAAACATCGTCCAACTGTGACGGGGAATATTCCTTTAAAAGTAGTTTTGGCAATGGGGATTTCCTTTTCCATCATCGGATTTATCTGTTTGTTTTTTACAACCATTGAAGCGGTCATATATGCGTTTATTGGCTGGTTCGTTTATGTTGTATTATATACAATGTGGTCAAAAAGAAAATACACACTTAATACGGTTATCGGCAGTGTTTCAGGTGCAGTTACTCCTCTAATCGGGTGGACTGCCATCGATTCTGGTTTTCAATTAGTTCCTATTGTATTATTCCTTATTCTCTTTATTTTTCAAATGCCGCATACATTTGCGATAGCTATGAAGAAGCATAAAGAATATGAGGCGGCAAAGGTTGCGATGCTTCCAGTTGTTTATGGATTTGAAATGACAAAAAGGCAAATGGTTATTTATATCGCTTGCTTGCTTCCATTGCCATTTTTCTTGGCCTCTCTAGGAACAGTATTTATGGTGATTGCGACATTAATTAATCTTGGCTGGCTTGCTGTAAGTATAAGCGGATTTTTTACAAAAGATGATATGAAGTGGGCACAGATGAACTTCTTATACTCTGTTAATTATATAACGATCTTATTTGTTATGATGGTGATTGTTACGCTGCCTATATTTAATTAGGGTAAATATGTGAAAGGCTCAGTTATAGTACTGAGCCTTTTTTGTATTTATGGACGTTTATATAGAATGAATAATAAAACGAGCATGATGATATCTAGCCTGGCATTGAAAGCAAATGGGATGAAACCGGTGTGAAGGATTGGAATTTTTGTTAGCAGCAGCGCTGCAATCATGATGCTGATTAAAGGAATTGCCGCATTTTTCACCTGTTTATTAGCCAAGATAAGAATGCCGCAGATAATCTCTATAAGTGAAACGGCATACATCAGATAGAGAGGAAAGGGCAGCCCTAGACTAATAAAATAACTGCCTAGCTCATCACTAACTAATTTCATCACGCCAGAAGTAATAAAAACATAGGCAACCAAGTATCGAATCAAATGTATTGCTGAAAATGCGGTAGTCATGTACATCCCTCCATATTACAACTGTATGCATGGAGAAGGACAATCAATACAGGTTTCAGTGTGGGTTCATATGAAATCGTCAAAAAATGTCCACGAAGTGTATCCGATATCTTATGGTATAATATAGCGGTCGAACTCAGTATATAAATAGAGGTGTGCATAAATGAAAACAGTCTTAGTCATTGGCGGAGGTGTAACTGGTTTATCCGCGATATATGAGTTACATAAGTGGAAGAAAGCAAACCAATCAGATGTAAGACTGATTCTTACAGAAGCGTCAAGTGACCTTGGCGGAAAAATACGCACCATTAACGAACATGGCTTTCTTATGGAAGCTGGGGCAGACTCTATCGTTACGCGAAAAGCAAATATGATGTCATTTATAGAAGAACTTGGTTTAGAAGGTGAAATTGTTTATAATGCATCCGGCCGTTCGTTTATCTATACGGATGGAGAAATAAAGCCGATTCCATCAGATGCCGTCTTTGGCATTCCAGCCAGCATCGAATCTTTAGCGAAAAGCACGCTTATTTCTGCAGAAGGAAAAGTGGAAGCGCTAAAGGATTTCTACACGAAAAATGAAACATTCACAAAAAATGACTCAATAGGTGAATTTCTAGAGTTTTTCCTTGGAAAGGAAATCGTTCAAAAACAAATTGCTCCAGTGCTTTCAGGCGTTTATTCCGGAAAACTCAGCGATTTAACGATTTTCTCAACTCTCCCTTATGTGTTTGATTATAAGGAAGAATACGGAAGTATTATTAAAGGCTTTGAAGCAAATAAAAAGAAATTCCAAAGCGGTGGCGGGCAAAAATTTATTTCTTTTAGAAATGGATTAGGCACTCTCATTGATGCATTTGAACAAAAGCTTGAGCAAGCTGAAATCTTTAAAGGGATGGAAGCAAGAAAAATTGAAAAGGTCAACAATCATTACCAAGTTACCTTTAATAATCAAGAGGTTATTGAAGCTGATCAAATCGTATTGGCTATTCCGCATTCAGCTGCAGAGAAATTGATGGATGATGAAGCGATTAAAAGTGAATTTTCTGCTTTAGAAAATAGCTCACTTATTAGTGTTTACGTTGGCTTTGATGTACCTGATCATGTTCTTCCAGAGGACGGAACGGGATTTATTGCAGCAGATGATAAAGAACTTAAGTGCAATGCCTGTACATGGACAAGCAGGAAGTGGGGGCATACCTCGGAAAATGGCAATTTACTAGTAAGACTATTTTATAAAAGTGTTCATTCTGCCTTTGATTCATTAAAGGATCTGAATGAAGAGGAATTGCTTCAAGTGGCGCTAGAGGATATTAGAAAAAGCTTGCGGATTGATGCGGAGCCAGTATCTAGTCTTGTGACGAATTGGTCCGATCAAATGCCGAACTATTTAATCACTCATCGTCAAAGTGTTGAAGCTTTAGAGAAGAAACTAGAAGCCGCATATCCTGGGATTGCCCTTGCTGGATGTTCGTATTATGGTGTTGGCATTCCTGACTGTATTGAAAATGGAGAAAAGACGGCAAAATCGATTATAGATTCTCTATAATTAACTTATTTAAAGAAACTGCTCCCAACTATGCATGTAAATGTCGGACGGCATGCCTCACTGCGCTGGTTATTCCTTGCGTCATAAAGGCTTGTTCAGCATACCGACCGACAATATACTATTCCAATGAAAAGAAGTCTCGACTAGGCGATCGTTGTCGAGGCTTCTTTTCTATTTTGCTGAAGTACGTATTGATTACGGCCGGCCCCAAAACCGGCAAAGGTCATTAATAATGAAATAACTCCTAATAGGATTAAAGGAATGGTCCATGAATGAAATAAGTCGAATAGATAGCCAATAACAAATGGACCAAGGGCAGCAAGCAAGTACCCTACACTTTGGGCCATGCCTGATAGGTCTGCGGCTTGTTTCGCATTTGCTGCGCGAAGACCAATAAGGGTTAAGGAATGACTTATTGCGGCTCCAAGGGCAATCCCAATAAGAATGATACTAATCGTAGAAATGATAGTATTTCCGCTCGAAAGAAGACCGGCTAAGCCGATGAAACAAAAGACACCGATGCCAATGGCAATTCCTTTTTGATTAGGAAGGCGGTCAGCAAGAACAGGAATAATAAAGTTCGCAGGTAAACCAGAGAATTGAAGAAGTGTGACCATCCAGCCTGATGCAGAAATGCTCATGCCTTCACTATGAAGGATTTCAGGCAGCCAAGCAGTAAAGCTGAAATAAATCATTGATTGAAGCCCCATGAAAAAGGTGACCTGCCAGGCAATAGGTGAGAGCCAAATGGATGAGTTTGCTGATTCTAAAGGAGGAAGAGCTGCAGAAAGCTTTTTGCTCTTTAATTGTGGGATCCAAATAATAATGGCTATGAACACAAGAATGGTCCAAACACCAAGAGACATTTGCCAGCCTAAGTTCATTCCTTCAGCAAGCGGTGTACTGAGACCTGGGGCCATTCCTGCCCATAATCCCATAGAGAGTGTATATATTCCAGTTAATAATCCTACCTTTCTTGGGAAACTCCGTTTAACAATGCCAGGTAAAAGAACATTGCATATGGCAATGCCTAAGCCGATTAAAATAGTTCCGGAAAATAAAAAAACAAGCATACCAACGGAGCGCATAATAATTCCAGTACCCAGTGTCACTAAGCCAATAAGCACACACCATTTATTGCCGATTTTCTCGGCAAACTTTGGGGTAAAAGACGACATGATTGCAAAGGCAAGCAGCGGGAGAGTAGTAAGTAAACCAGCTAGCCCATTTGAAATGCCAGTATCGGCACGAATGGAGCCAACTAAAGGACCAACGGCAGTAATAGCGGGTCTTAAAGTGAACGCAATAAAAATAATCCCGGCGACCAGCAGGGTTTTTTCATTTTTAGCAGATCGGATTTTCCCTTTCAACATGTTTTCCCTTAGTCACCAGCCTTTCATAATCCGCGGTTTTATGTAGCAATACGTCTGTGCTCTTTCTGATTTCCGGTATTCGAATTATTATAATGAATATTCTGTCATTTGTATAGGGCAAAATGGCAATATATGCAAAAACTATTCCTTGCTTTGTTTAATTTTTTCATTATACATCTCTGTTTTCTTTATATTGACGCCAACAAATGTTTCTAATATCGCTTGACCACCAGCAATGGAAAGAATAAAAATAAGGTATTTAGCAATGGAAGGAATAATGATGTACATAAAACCGAGAAAAATGGCAGTCCAAACCCCCGTACACCAGTAGCAAGTTAACAAATAGCCAAACATTGATTTCGGCACCTTTTTAATTTCATGAGTTTCCGTTTCTGTTTTCTTTAAAAAAATATCTCTTATTGGCTCGGCAATTTTATCAAAAACAATTAAATGGGTTAATCGATAACTTGCTAAGACAATCATAACAAAGGCCATCCAAGATAAGTCCACGATGTAGTCCTCCATTTCAGCATGCAGCATATTTATTAATTTTTCCCATTTGATTAATTCTAGCCATTTAAGACTAAAAAAAAATACAGCTGAAATTCAGCTGTATTTTTATTTAAATATAGTTTTTATGATTTGATCTTTCGTCATTCCACTGTCTAGCTCATAGACGCCAGGACGCAGCTTTGTTGACACGCCGCGTTTATCTACTATATTAGAAAATTCAGTGGAGCTTTTAATGATGTTGGCTTTTTCAAGCACCTTGCCAACATCAATACTTGTCATCCCTAAAGTTACTGTAAGAACTGTCCTGTAAACGACTTTTTCTTCATTTTGCTTCTGTTCAGGTGCTTTAGCGTCTGCAAGCTGCTTATTCCATTCTTCTTCTGTGTGAATGACAAACCCTTTTGATGCTAATGAGCTTTTCATTTCTTTCTCTGACATTTTTGCAGTTACAGTCTTACTTCCTGTTTCATCTGAACCTAAGTAATAGACAGCCCCACACAGACCTGCTGCGATCATTAAACCAGCTGCAAAGCTGCGCATTTTCTCAGCCTTCATTTCCATCATTGCTCCTTTCATCCCTTGTTTTTATAAAAGGAGAAAGGAAATTCTCTACCTCTTCTATTGTTAGCTGTTTTTCCGCTGCAATACTTTCAAATGAGTAACCGCGCTTTTGCAGATCAAGCATTTCTTTCAATAAAGTCCGATGCTCAGGAGAATCTGCTAAAATCCCTGTTTCATGAACAATAATTTCAGTATCGAACTCAACATTGCGAATTTGCTGCTGCAGCTGATTCACTTCGTCCATTAATGAAAAGGATACTTGATCTATATGCTGCTCTAATTTTGCAGCTGATTGCTTTGTTTGAAGAAACGATAATATTAGCAGAACAATAGCTGCCGCAAATAAAATACCTAACATCCAACCCATTTGTTTATGACACTTCCTTATTTGAATCTAGTATCTTGCAGTTTCCTATTATACATTGTTTTGACCAGGAATTCGATTTAAAAGATTAAAATAAAACGATAGTCATAAGTTTATGGGAGAAATAGGTGAAGGTGGTATATTTTTAAGTGTATTACTGAAATCATTCATAATTATAGATGACGCGAGATTTCAAATGATTAAAAATTATAAGAATATCAATATTACATAATATAAATTCTGAATTTTTAGTATAAGATGAAAATAAAGATAATACTCACAAAAAATTAGGGGGCGAAAAAGAAAATGGGAATGGCAAAAAAGCAAGAGACTCAGTCGAAAGCAAAGGTTAGTGCCGAGCATTCTAAAGGGATGTGGAAATTTTTCATTTATAGTTTTATCGGTGCATTTATGTTTTTCGTACCTGTTACAATCAGTGGGAAAAATTCAATTATGTTAGATCATATCGTTTCCTATATTCAGACGAATGCTGCATCAGCTGTACCATATTATGCATTGGCTGTGATTGCAGCAGGTGCTGTTTACCCATTTTTATCGGGGAAGTGGAAAAAGTCAGCCATTGATATTGTATTTTCTATTTTTAAAGCGATTGGGCTGATTGTAGGGATAATGTTAATGTTTAATATCGGACCAGCCTGGCTGTTTGATCCAGATATGGGACCGTTTTTGTTTAACAAGCTTGTCATTCCTGTTGGCTTGCTCGTACCAATTGGGGCGATCTTCCTCGCATTGCTGGTCGGATATGGCTTGCTTGAATACATTGGCATTTTAATGAGACCGATTATGAGGCCGGTTTGGAAAACACCGGGACGATCAGCTATTGATGCAGTAGCTTCGTTTGTGGGCAGTTATTCTTTGGGTTTGCTTATTACAAATCGTATTTACAAAGAAGGAAAGTATACAGCGAAAGAAGCGGCTATTATAGCAACTGGTTTTTCTACCGTTTCAGCTACTTTTATGGTTGTTGTTGCAAAAACCTTAGGATTAATGGATATTTGGAATACTTATTTTTGGATTACACTCATTGTGACTTTCCTCGTAACAGCTGTAACCGTTAGAATCTGGCCTTTGTCCAAAATAAAAGATGAATACTACGAAGGCTCTACCCCCCAGCCGGAAGTAAAGGTGACAGGAAATCTATTTGCGGCAGCCTGGAAAGAAGCGAAAGAAACGGTTGCTGCTGCTCCAAAATTAATTGATAATATTTGGATAAATATTAAAGATGGACTTCTAATGGCTATGGCTATTCTTCCATCGATTCTATCGATTGGATTATTAGGGCTAGTCCTTGCAGAGTTTACACCGATCTTTGATTGGATTGGCTACATTTTCTATCCATTTACATGGGTACTGCAGCTGCCGGATCCGATGCTTGTTGCGAAGGCAAGCTCACTTGGAATTGCAGAAATGTTCTTGCCAGCGATGCTCGTAACGGAATCGGTATTAGTAGTAAAGTTTGTCATTGCTGTTGTTTCTGTATCAAGTATTATTTTCTTCTCTGCCGTTGTCCCATGCATCGTATCAACAGAAATACCTATAACTATTCCACAGCTCGTTGTTATTTGGGTTCAGCGTGTCATACTTACATTAATAATCGTTACACCCATTGCTTTTTTGCTGCTGTAAATCTAAGTGTCTGCCTTGCTATGCGTAAATGTATAGTATTTGGCAGGCACTTTTATTTGTCATTAAATATTGTAATATAGTAAAATTTTGCTGAGAATTTTGAATTTCTTTTATTGAGTAACGTATTAAAAAAAGGTAACATAGAAAAATAGGAAACTAGTATCCTAGAATGAATCGAGATACGGGGGGAAAAAGATGAACAAACAAATAAAAATAGGGATTGTTGGCTATGGAAACCTTGGAAGAGGCGTAGTTTCAGCAATTGAACAAAGCAGCGACATGATAGTGGAAGGTATATTTACTAGAAGAGCACCAGAAAGTATCTCTGTTGATAATCCTAATTTGAAAGTTTTGCATATTTCCCAAGCAGAAGCGTATAAGGACGAGATTGATGTCATGATTTTATGCGGCGGTTCAGCTACAGATCTGCCAGAGCAAGGTCCGCAATTTGCGAGAACTTTCAACACGGTGGACAGTTTTGATACGCATGCGAAAATTCCTGAATATTTCGGTTCAGTTGATAAAGCAGCGAGAGAAAACGGCAAGACTAGTATTATTTCTGTCGGCTGGGATCCAGGTCTATTCTCGATTAATCGCTTAATGGCTGAGGCTATTTTGCCAGCTGGTGAAACATATACTTTTTGGGGAAATGGGGTTAGCCAAGGTCACTCAGACGCCATTCGCAGAATTGAAGGTGTAAAGGGGGCTGTGCAATACACTGTTCCGATTAAAGAAGCTGTTGAAAAAGTAAGAAGCGGGATAAATCCAGAATTATCTACAGCAGAAAAGCATCTTCGTGTTTGCTATGTAGTGACAGAAGAAGGCTATGATCAAGCAGAAATTGAAAAAGAGATTAAAACCATGCCGAATTACTTTGCAGATTATGAGACAGAAGTGAATTTTATTTCTGATGTGGAATTAAAAGAAAAGCATTCAAAGCTTCCGCATGGCGGATTTGTCATTCGCGGAGGGCAATCAGGAGAAGGAAACAAGCAAATCATCGAGTATTCGTTAAACCTAGACAGCAATCCTGAGTTTACATCAAGTGTGCTCGTTGCTTATGCACGTGCAGCCTATCGATTAAATAAAGAAGGCCAGGCTGGGGCAAAATCTGTATTTGAAGTCCCTCCAGTGTACCTGTCGCCAAAATCAGCTGAAGAATTAAGAAAAAACTTACTATAAAAATATAAATCGAAGAAATTGCCACAGACCATCTGTGGCAATTTTTTTCTCCATTCTCAGTTGTTTGTTGTAATTCATATCTATTTAGTGTAATATTACACTAATATTTTCCTGTAGAGAGGAAGTGCCTGTTTGATGAAAAATGCTTGGCTATTGCTTATGTATTTTGGTTTCATCCCATTTGGGCTATCATTTTTAACATTTGCATTCATGAGTATTGGCTTGAACGAAGTAATAATTGCTTCCATACTACCTCTTGTCATTGGCGGGGGTGTTGGCGGTTATAAAGTCGCTGTGAAAAAGAAACAAAACGTGTTATTTTGTATTCCAATTGCATATACAGCTATTTTATGGGCTATTTTTATGGTGATTAGCAGCGGTTTTTATGGAGCGGATGAGTGGTTTATTTTTGCACTCTCCCATATTGCCTATGCACCAATCTATTTTATGGCTTCCTTATTGGGGGTAGGCGGTTTATTTATTTGGGCTCCATTAGCATATGAGCTGTCATTCTTATTTGGGATCCTATTGGCTATTGTTTTAAGGAAAGAACGTCCAGTATTTAAGATGAAGCAATTATTGGTGATTACAGTCATCTTATTATTAGGCTTTGGAACGGGTGCAGCCATCCAATGGAAGCGTAGTCAAACGGTATTGCCATCATATGGATTTGACCATGGCGGGGGATATTCAAGTACAGATTTAACCCCATATGAAGTAACAAACCCGCATAATATTCTGCCAAAACTTGATTCACCTTCTGCATTTACGATAAAGAATCAAAAGGATATGCCTGTTCTAGATGGTGCTGAAGCTGCATTTCCAGTTTACTCCGCATTTGCAAATGCAGCCTATGAAAATATCAGTAAAGGTAATTTAAGTGGAGAAAAAATTACCTTTACAAATACGATATATGCATACGAACGCCTGCTATCAAAAGATGTAGATATATATTTCGGCGCGGAGCCGTCTGCTGAGCAGCAGAAAATGGCAGAAAGGGCAGGGAAAGAACTAGTATTGACACCGATTGGAAAAGAAGCGTTTGTATTTTTTGTTAATCCTGATAATAAAATAGCCAATTTAACTGTTAATGAAATTCAAGGCATTTATTCTGGAAAAATTAAGAATTGGTCTGAAATGAAAGGAAAAAATGAAAGAATAATCGCTTTTCAGCGTCCTGAAAATTCAGGCAGTCAAACCCTTTTGGAAAAAATTATGGGGGATACAGAAATAATGAAGCCGTTAAAGGAGGAGGTTCCAGCAGGTATGGGCGGAATAATGGAACAGGTGGCTGATTATCGCAATTATAAGAATGCGATTGGGTTTTCCTTCCGCTTTTTTGCTACAGGAATGAATCCTAATCCTGATATTAAACTGCTTTCTATCGATGGAATCGAGCCAAGTCCAGAGAATATTTCAAATGGCAGCTATCCATTCACTGCTTCCTTGTATGCCATTACTTTAAAGGACAATCCAAATCCAATGATCAAACCCTTTCTCGAGTGGATGACAGGTCCAGAAGGACAGCGGATTGTGGAGGAAATCGGATATATTAAATTACAATAAACTTTCATGAGAATCTCTTCAAAACTAATTATGTAAATGTTGGTCTGATTAATTTCACTGCGCTGGTTATTCCTTCATACATAACGGATTGTTCAATTAATCAGACCAATAAAACTTAAGCAGAACCTAGTAGAGCTAGTCGATATCTAAAAAAGAAAATATATCATGAAGGGAGAAACTAACGTTAGGAAATATCGTTGAGGTGAAGGGATGATTCTCTTGATCATAGATTTCTTCTAGTTGAAAGAAATCTGAGTGTAAAACATGCTTTTCAATTGATTGATTTTGATAATCAACAATCAAATATTCTTTGACTCCTGCCTTTTCATAATATTTCCGCTTAAGCAGACGGTCGTTTCGAGCTGTGCTGGGGGATAACACTTCAACAATCAGTTCAGGAGCACCATAGCAGCGTTTGCTGCGTAATTTGCTCTTATCACAAATAATCGATATGTCAGGGAGGACAGTCACATTTTCTTTTCCTCTTTTTTCGTCTTGAAATGAGAAGATCACTTGAAGATTACTGCCAAAAACTTGGCATGTATTTCCCTTTAGGGCAGAGCCTATCTCTCTTATTAAATTGGCAATAACCCCTTCATGTTCAAATGCTGCAGGAGACATTGAAATAGGAACTCCCTCATATAATTCCATTCGTTCTTCCCCAACAAATTGGAAAAATTCTTCTAACGTATACGTTTGATTTTCCTTCTGTTCTTTCACAAAAATCCCTCCTTTCTTATGTGTTCTTCCTTAATTAAATCTTATCAACTCCCTTTTCACTCTGCAAGTTAGGGTCACTTTCAATAAATGGTAGAATAATCTGTTTACTTTTTACTAGTTTTGTAATTTAATAGTTATATGATTTTGAAAATTAATACTATTTGAAAAACTAGGGGGTTCGACAATGAAGATGAAGAAATGGTTCCAGTTCTCCGTATTATCCAGCATGCTTATTCTATCAGCATGCAGCGGCGGGGGAGAGCAGGCAGCTGGGGAGAAAGAAGGAAAAGGCGGAAGCGGCGGTGCAGTAAAAGCCGATATCGGAGTTGTTTCTTATATCAGCGGCCCTGGTGCGGCATATGGGGAAGCGATAACTGGCGGGCTTAAACTAGCACAGAAGGAGATTAATGCAAAGGGAGAAGTGGATATTAATCTTGTCATTGAGGACTCTGCTGGAAAGCAGGATCAAGCTTTAACAGCAGCTCAAAAGCTTATAAACTCTGAAAATGTAACGGCGATTATTGGACCAACACTTAGCACGGAAATGAATGTAGTTGGACCTGAAGCAGATTTAAGCGGTGTGCCGATTATGGGAACATCAACAACGGCAGATGGCATTCCGCAAATTGGTGATTATGTCTTCCGTAACTCGATTCCAGAAGCATTAGCCATTCCTGCATCCATGAAGAAGGCTGTAGAGAAATATGATGCGAAAAAAGTAGCTATATTATATGGAAATGATGATGTATTTACAAAGTCAGGCTTTGACACAATGAAAAAAGCCGCAGAAGATATGGGACTTGAAGTTTTAACGATTGAAACATTCCAAAAAGGCCAATCTGACTATAATGCACAATTAACAAAAATTAAAGGCTTAAACCCTGATATGATTCTTTGTTCGGCTCTTTATAATGAAGGGGCAGTTATTATGGACCAAGCTCGTAAAATGGGCATTGATGTTCCGTTTGTAGGCGGAAATGGCTTTAATTCTCCAGAAGTCATCAAAATTGCGGGGGATGCGGCTGATGGATTAATCGTTGCAACACCATGGTATGGAGAAAAAGACGATCCGAAAGTAAAAGAATTTGTTAGCAATTACGAAAAAGAATACGGCAAGAAGCCTGACCAGTTCGCAGCGCAAGCCTATGATGCGCTGTATATTATGGCAGAGGCGTTAAAAAATGCCGGTGAAGCGGATCGTGATGCTCTTCGTGATGCATTAGCAGAAGTGAAAGACTTCAAAGGAATCCTAGGGAATTTCTCCTTTGATGAAGAGGGAGATGTTGTGATGGATCCTACAGTATTAGTGATTGAAGATGGTGCATTTAAAATTTTCGAATAGTCATTACTTATAAAAATACCATTAGCGAGTCTTAAAATAGTCCTCGCTGATGGTCATTTTTCCATATTCGAGAGATTGATAAAAATAGTGTAAGAAGGTGAGACAGCATGCTAATAGAACAATTAATCAATGGAATAACTCTTGGCAGTATTTATGCGATCGTTGCCTTAGGATTTACCCTTGTTTTTGGAGTACTCGGCATTATTAATATGGCACATGGGGAAATCTTTATGTTTGGTGCTTTTATCGGTGTCCTTGTTACAACCTCGCTGCAATTGCCGCTTTGGCTGGGATTTCTGGCAGCCATCCTAATCACATCCATCATGGGCTATATGCTGGAGCGCTTTGCATTAAGACCGCTCCGCCACAAGCAAGGTGTTTCGCATTTGGCGCCTTTGATAAGTACAATCGGGGTCTCCATTTTACTGGAAAATCTCTCCCACCATTTATTTGGAGCAGGAAATCACCCTTTTCGCGCGTCATTCGCTGAGATCAATTTTCAAATTGGTTCCATTACAATCTATTTAGTTCAAATTGTTATTTTTGTCATTTCAGTTATTTTGATGATGGCTCTTTCTTTCTGGCTAGGAAAAACGAAAGCTGGCAAGGCATTGCGAGCAACTGCAGAAAACCTTGAAACAGCAAGCCTTCTTGGTGTAGATACGAAAAGAATTATTACAATGACTGTTATTATCGCTTCAGCAATGGGAGGAATTGCCGGAATTCTTGTTGGGATGGCCTTTAACTCTGTTACTCCGCAAATGGGATTATCAATGGGATTAAAGGGGCTTGCAATAATCATCCTCGGAGGCATGGGCAACGTGAAAGGAGCGATGGCAGGAGGACTAATCCTTGGCTTGGCAGAAACCTTTATTGTTGTTTACGGCGATTCGGGCTACCGAGATGCAATTGCCTTCTTGGCCATTATCGTCATACTCCTCATTCGGCCACAAGGATTGTTTGGCCAAAAAATTTCAACGTAAGAAGGTGAGCCAATGCTAGCAGAACTAATTAATCCATATCATTTTCAAGTAGCTTCCTTTATTCTGATTAATATTATTCTAGGAATCAGTGTATATATCACTCTGTCAACCGGGCAGCTTTCACTTGCAAATGCAGGGTTTATGGGGATAGGGGCGTACACATCGGCTCTTTTGACCATACACTTTGATTTGCCCATTGTATTAGGAATTATGGCTGGAGCGCTGGTAGCGGCATTATTAGGGATATTAATCGGAATCCCAACGCTGAGACTGCAAGGGGTTTATTTGGCAATCGTGACCCTCGGATTTGGAGAGGTGATCCGGGTTGTTTTTATCAACTGGGAGTCATTAACGAAAGGGTCCGTGGGGATCTCAGGCATTCCGCATATTGGTCGGGAAATATTACGCGTGTTAAAAGGCTTTGGGTTTGATCCAAAGGTTCTTGGTTTACAGAATAACCAATTTATTTTTCTATCGATTTTTCTTCTGTTATTCATCATCACAATTGGCGTCATTTGGTTCTTTAGGAGACAGCATCGGTCGCGTGTGGGACGTGCCTTTGCAGCAATTAAGCTCGATGAAAAAGCGGCAGAATCGATGGGAATTAATATTACGTACTATAAGGTCCTTGCTTTTGCACAGGGCGCCTTGCTTTCAGGGTTTGCGGGTGCACTCTATGCACATGTTCTTGCATACATAAGTCCTGCTGATTTTGCCTATCACCGGGCGGTTGAAATTCTGATTTTCGTTGTCTTTGGGGGCAGTGAAGTGATTTGGGGACCCATATTCGGTGCGTTCTTCTTAACATTAATGCCAGAGGTCCTGCGATTTATTAGTGAATATCGCTATATGATTTATGGTCTAATTATTATTATTTTGATGGCAGTTCGCCCTCAAGGATTAATTGATGTAAATCTTCTAAATTGGGTGAAGACAAAAGGCAGGAAAAGGGGGCAAAAGCATGGTACTGGAAATACAAAAAGTATGTAAAAACTTCGGCGGTCTTAGTGCAGTGTCTGATGTCTCTTTTTCAATCAATAAAGGGGAGATCTTTGGGCTCATAGGACCGAACGGTGCCGGAAAAACGACGATGTTCAACTTAATTACCTCCATGTTTCCATTAACATCAGGTGACATCGTTTTCTCGGGTCAAACAATAAATGGGCTAAAATCTCATCAAATCACGAAAAAGGGAATTTGCCGGACATTTCAAAATATCAGGCTGTTCCCGCAAATGACAGCTCAAGAAAATGTCATGGTGGGGGAGCATTGCCGGACGAAATCCGGTGTATTCAGAAGTGTGTTTGGGACGAAATTTCAGCGGAAGGAAGAAGCGAAAATCCGCAGTAAAGCTAATGAACTACTCGAATTTGTTGGTTTATTGGAATATGGAGATGTTGCAGCTGAAAATCTGGCATACGGGCAGCAAAGAAGATTGGAAATCGCTAGAGCGATGGCAAGTGATCCGCAGCTGCTTCTGCTGGATGAGCCTGCAGCAGGGATGAATGAAACGGAAACAAGTGATTTATTCCAGCTCATCAAAAAAATCCAATCCAAAGGAATAACCGTGCTTCTCATTGAGCATGACATGCCGCTTGTGATGAAGCTATGCGACCGGATCGCTGTTCTCAATTTTGGAAAGAAGATAGCAGAAGGAACACCTGCTGAAATTCAGAGTAATCCAGCAGTAATTGAAGCATACCTCGGCAGTGAGGAGGATGAGCTATATGCTTAATGTAAGCGGTATTCATGCGTTTTACGGAAATATACAAGTACTAAAAAATATTGATCTGGATGTGGAAGAGGGAAGTATAGTGACCATTCTTGGAGCGAATGGCGCAGGAAAAACAACGACGATGAAGACGATTGCAGGACTGTTAAAACCCCAGAAAGGAAAGATTGAATTTCTTGGGGAAGATGTAACTGGATTAAGACCGGACCAGCTTTTGCGAAAAGGCATTGCCCTTGTGCCAGAAGGCCGGCAAATATTGGCAGGCATGACCGTCATGGAAAACCTGGAGATGGGGGCTTATCACCGGAAGGATAACGAAATTGGACAAGATCTAGAAAAAGTATTAGAGAGATTTCCGATTTTAAAAGAAAGAGAAAAACAGCTCGGTGGAACCTTGTCTGGCGGTCAGCAGCAAATGCTGGCAATAGCCAGGGCCATTTTAAGCCGGCCGAAGCTATTGCTGCTCGATGAGCCTTCCATGGGACTTGCACCGCTCATTGTCGCAGATATTTTTAAAATTATTAAAGAGATCAATGAAACAGGAACAACCGTCCTGCTTGTTGAACAAAATGCAAGGCAAGCATTAAAAATTTCTGATTACGGCTATGTACTGGAAATCGGAAAAATTGTTGCTGATGGAAAATCGCAGGATTTGCTGAATGATCCACGTATTATGGAAGCATATCTTGGACGGAAATCTAGTTAGTGATAGGTGTAAAAGCTAAGGTGGGTGTCAAATGTGTTTGACATCTACTTTGGCTTTTTTTATCATATAGGTGTAAAAGGTTTTTTACACCTTGCGAATGTGGAGGCAAATGAATGGATAATAGAATTAAGGAGTACAGAGAAAAAAACAATCTTTCACAAGGGAAATTAGCCGAATTATGTAATGTAAGCCGGCAAACCATTAATGCGATTGAGAACAATAAGTATGACCCGAGTTTACAGTTAGCATTTGAACTTGCAAGGAATTTACAAGTAATGATAGAGGATTTATTTATGTATTCAGAGAATGGAGGAAAAAAGAATGGATAATTCAAGAAAAGTCATAGCAGTTTTAGCTTTTGCTGTTTTTTGTATGCTTACAGGCTTCACATTCTACAAATGGGTGCGCTTTGGAACGATAGATGGAGGTTCTATATTTTTCAGTTTTCTTGCATTATCGTATTTTTTTAATTGGCTTAATTGGGGCAGCCATGACGGCGGCGGGGAGAAAGACGAATTAGACAAGCATATTGAAACCCAAAGTGCAAAGATCGGGTATTTTGTGTTAATGATTTTGGCTGCTATCATTCTGTTTATTTCAGAAGGTGTATCTAAATTAAATGATATTGAGAACTATCCTTTGCTAATTGTAGTGGGTCTTACATTTGTTACACTTCCAATTACGGAGTTTATTTATTCAAGGAAGTTTAAATAATATGAATTAACTAGTTTAAAAGGCTATTGAAACAAGCTATTCCTTTATTTTCATCTGTTTTTCAAAATAAATTATTTAAAAATTCCGTAAAAGGAGATATGATAATACTAATCATTTATTTAGGGATTCGAAGGAAAAACAGCTTGGGGGATAACAAATGTTAAAGGTCATAACCTATTTAAAGCCATACAGGATTGCAGTAGTCATTGCACTTATATTAATGCTGACAGAGCTTGGGGTAGAGCTTGTTCAGCCATTTTTTATGGCAAAGATTATTGACGATGGCATTCTAGTGAACAATTTGTCCGCAGTAATAAAATGGGGCGGTATTATGGTCGCGTTTTCATTTATCTCATTTGCAGCTGGAGTGATTAACTCCTTTTATGCAGCACATGTAAGTCAAAACTTTGGATTCGATGTAAGGAAGGCTTTATTTGAAAAAGTTCAATCTTTTTCATTTGCGAATTTCAATCAATTCCCTGCATCATCTTTAATTACAAGGATGACGAATGATATTACACAAATTCAAAACACAGTATTTATGAGCTTAAGGATCATGCTTCGTGCACCTTTGCTAATCATTGGCGGGTTAATGATGGCATTCATCGTAAATGTAAAGCTTGCATTGATTTTATCAGCGGTCATTCCCTTTTTGTTTATTTTTCTTATTTGGGTGATGAATAAAGGGGGAGCTTTATTTAAGAATGTGCAGGAAAAATTAGACTCGGTGAACGGCGTCATGAGAGAAACGCTGACTGGCATTCGTCTCATAAAAGCTTTTATCAGGCGAAAATATGAGGTTAGCCGTTTTGCTGCGGCGAACAAGGATTTAAAGGATCGGACGGCTAGAGCATTAAGAATCATGGAAGTAACGATGCCAGTATTGTTATTTATTATGAATGTAAGCATTATTGGCGTTCTTTGGTTTGGGAATTTGCAGCTGAATACAGGTGAAGTAAAGGTAGGAGAAGTTGTAGCAATTGTTAACTATGCTACTAGGATTACAGCGGCCTTCTCCATCTTTTCTTTTATCATTATGGCTTTTTCACGCGCACGGGCTTCTTCCAATCGAATTGTGGAGGTAATGGAAACGCCGATTGATCTTCTAGATCGAGATGGTGCCGATTCAGCCATTGCTTTGAAGGAAGGGAAAATTGAATTTAAGAATGTCATGTTTCAATATCCTGGAACTGAAACGGCTGCGATTGATCAAGTGAGCTTTACCATTCAGCCAGGGCAGACGGTTGCTATTCTTGGTGCGACAGGCTCTGGGAAAACCTCGCTTTTTCAGCTGATCCCTCGGCTATATGATGTGAGCAGCGGGCAAGTATTCATTGATGGCATGGATGTCCGCGAGATGAGGATGGAGAGTTTGCGAAAGCAAATCGGCTTTGTCCCCCAAGAAGCTTTGTTATTTTCCGGGAGTGTAAAAGAAAATCTTAGGTGGGGCAAAGAGGATGCTTCCATGGAGGAAATGATTGAAGCGGCAAAAGATGCGCAAATTTATGAAACGATTAAGAAATTGCCAACTCAATTTGAAACAAAGCTAGGACAAAAAGGGGTGAATCTTTCTGGCGGACAGAAACAGCGGCTTTCTATCGCAAGGGCTTTAATTAGACAGCCAAAAATACTTCTTCTGGATGATAGCACGAGTGCGTTAGATAGGAGAACAGAGGCAAAATTGCTTCAGGCATTAAAAGCATATACATGCACAACCTTAATCATCACGCAGAAAATTAGCACGGCATTAGAAGCGGATCAGATTCTTCTTCTAGAGAATGGAAAATTATTAGCGAAAGGGACACATGAGTCTTTGTTAGAAACCTCGAAGCTATATAATGAAATTTTCAGCTCCCAATCGAGAGAGGAGAGCAGAAACTATGCTTAAACAGATGATCAAACCTTTTCAATATAAGAAAATGATTCAATTGAATATCGAGGAAACACAAAGTGAAAAACAAAAATCAAAGAATTACTTTGGCACTTTAAAAAGAATCTGGTATTTTCTCTCTTCGAATAAAGGACTGTTATTTCTTGTCTTACTCATGGTATTTCTTAGCTCTGCTTTAGGATTGCTTGGTCCGTATTTAGTAGGAGTGGCGATAGACAATTATATTGTTACAAGAAAGATGGAGGGATTCATAGCTCTGTTAGGCAGCCTCGGAGTGATTTATGTATTCTATTCCTTAACGATCTGGTTCCAAAACTACTGGATGATTGGAATTGCGCAAGATACAGTCTATACGATGAGGATGAGGCTATTTCAGCATTTGCATAAGCTGCCAATTCCCTTCTTCGATAAGCGCCAGCATGGCGAATTAATGAGCAGGATCACAAATGATATTGAAAATGTCAGCTCCACACTAAACAGCTCTGTCATTCAAATATTTTCAAGCATACTTACCCTTATTGGGACAGTGGCAGTCATGCTTTGGCTTAGTCCATTGCTGACCTTATTAACTTTGATTATCGTTCCTTTCATGTTTTTCGGCATGAAGTGGATCACCAAACGGACTGGCCCATTATTTAAAGAACAGCAGCGAAATCTTGGTGAATTGAATGGCTTTATTGAAGAAACGATTTCAGGGCAGCGAATTATTAAGACGTTTTCGCAAGAGAAGAAAGTTGTCGCTGAATTTTTAGAAAAGGGTGAAAGGCTAAAAGCTGCCGGCTTTTGGGCCCAAACCTATTCTGGCTTTATTCCAAAGCTAATGAATGTCTTGAACAATTTGAGCTTTGCAATTATTGCCGGGATTGGAGGCATCCTCGCTTTAAATGGGATGATTTCCATCGGTGTGATCGTGATCTTTGTTGAATATTCCCGTCAATTTACCCGTCCATTAAATGATCTTGCCAATCAATTTAATACACTCCTATCTGCTGTTGCAGGTGCTGAAAGGGTATTTGAGATCTTAGATGAAGAGGAAGAATTTAAAAATGAAAGCTTGCTTCCGGAGCTTCCGCGAGTAAAAGGAGAAGTAGAATTTAAGAATGTGACCTTTTCCTATGAGGAGGAGAGCAAAACTGTTAAGAATATTGACCTCCATGTATATCCTGGTGAGACCGCCGCATTCGTCGGACCTACTGGTGCAGGGAAAACAACGATGATTAACTTACTGTCACGCTTTTATGATGTGGATTCCGGGAGTATTTTTATTGATGGATATGATCTTGCAAAAGTGAAAAAGGAAAGCTTGCGCCAGCATATGGGCTTCGTGCTGCAGGATTCGTTCATGTTTCAGGGAACGGTCCGCGAGAATATCCGCTATGGAAGACTTGCGGCAAGCGATGATGAAGTGGTGGAAGCAGCTAAGCTTGCAAATGCCCATTCCTTTATTGTCAGGCTTCCTGATGGCTACGATACCGTTTTGAATCAGGAAGGAAGCGGCATCAGCCAAGGACAAAAGCAGCTGTTATCTATCGCAAGAGCTTTTCTCGCCAATCCGTCGATCTTAATTTTAGATGAGGCAACGAGCAGCATTGATACGGTTACAGAATTAAAGATACAGGCTGCTCTGCAGAAATTAATGAAGGGGAGAACAAGCTTTGTGATCGCCCATCGGTTAAATACGATCCAAAATGCAGATCGGATATTTGTCCTTGATGAAGGAAGAATTATTGAAGAAGGCAATCATGATACATTGCTGAAGAAAAAAGGGTTTTACTATCATTTACATGGGAAAGCATCTGCTTCAGGAACCTAATTTCTCTGAAATACTCGATTAACTGATTTAATTGCTAGATTACCTGCAGAAGTTGCAAAAATAAGTGGAAAGTTGCAAAAAAAACAGTGCAAATACAAAATTACCTGCAGAACTTGCAAAAATAAATGAAAAGGTGCAAATAAACGGAGCAAATGCAAAATTACCTGAGGAATTTGCAAAAATAAATGAAAAGTTGCAAATAAACGGTGCAAATGCAAAATTACCTGCGGAACTTGCAAAAATAAATGAAAAGTTGCAAAAAAAATAGTATAAATGCAAAATTACTTGCAGAACTTGCAAAAATAAAAGAACATCCTGATGAAAAGAGAAAAACCTGTGATGCTGCTCAATTTCACAGGTTTTTTCGTTAGTTTTATTAAATCACTCTTTTTGCTTTCGCTTCTTTCAGCCATTCTGGAAACTCATTCAAAAGCAGATTGTATAACTCTTCATCAGAAATGGTTTCAATATCCTGTATATGGAAGAAATTTGCATTATCAATAAAGCGGCCTTCCATTTCATCGAGCTTTTTAAGGACATCAAAATTAGAATCCCCAATGCCAACAAACTGCCAGAAGAGCGGTTTATCAGAGGAAGAAACGACCGGCTTTTTAATTGCAGGTTTGCAGCCCCCATCATTAATAAATACGATAAAAGCAGGATCTGAACTGGGATCCTCCACCGTATATTTTTGAATGACATCCTCCATAACAGGCGGCTCATCATTTCTGCCAAACTTATGAATTAACGAGTTGTTTAAAATATACTGATCAACATACCCTTCAAAGTCGATTTCAGTAACCGGCTTTAATCTGGAAAACTCATTATCATATACCCATATATCCAATGATCCATCATCATCAAATTGGCTGGCGACAGCAAGAATCCTTTCAACTACCTTCTGAACGGTTCCGTTTTTATATAGGCGGCGCATGGATCCTGAAATATCTAATACGAGTGCGACCCTTGCTGTTACATTTGTTAAATTCCTTTTCTCAAGAACGATTTGTGCCGATTTTTTTAATAGGCTAATTGTGCTCATAAGCTTCCTCCTTGATTCATTTGGACATGTATTAGTTTAAATGTACCATAAAGCTGAAAATAAGTATTCTGAAAATTAATGAAGGCTTATAGGGCTTTATCTGCAAACTTATTATCAGTGAAAACAGGGTAAATTAGACTGTTATCGAAATGTGGATAAACGCCAGTTCACAAGTTATACAAATTCATATGAAGTTTTGTGAAGAATTGGTGAAGTAGATTGTCAATTAAGTAAGAATAGCGTATATTAAAAGTGTAGAAAGAAAGTGAAAAGATTCACAAAGATTCAAGTGCTTTCTACAAGAAGCTGGCCGGCTTGAACCCAAAGTTGGGTAAAAATTTTTAAATCGCATTGTGAATAACATCACAATATAATAAATTTATTGGAGATGATTACTATGAAATGGTGGAAAACTCCTCAAGCAGCGGTAGCGTGGACAATTTTACGAATTTGGCTAGGTATACAATGGATTCAAGGTGGATGGCATAAGGTAGTTGATGGCTTTGATGCCAGTGGATTTATGCAAGGCGCCATTGCAAAAGCAGCTGGTGAAAATCCCGCAGTGCAAGGGTGGTATGCCGGATTTCTAGAAAACTTCGCACTGCCGAATGCTGATCTATTTAGCACATTAGTTGCATACGGCGAAGTTCTAGTAGGAATTGGGCTAATCCTTGGCGCAGCAACTATTCCAGCATTAATTGCAGGGGCATTTATGAATCTTAACTTCTTATTAGCAGGAACTGTCAGCACTAATCCGATCCTTTATACAGCAGCAATTATCCTACTATTTACAGGCAGCGGAGCATACTTCTGGGGTGTTGACCGCTTTGCCATCCCATATGTGAAAAACCTTATTGGAAAGCGTGGAAATGAAGCAGATAATGCAGCACAAAATCACTAATATATAAAGAAGCAAGCTCCTCGTAAAGGGAACTTGCTTCTTTTTTATTGTACTTAACTTCTTCTTTGCTTTCCTTTAACTCTTTGATTGGCAGCGTTGGCACGAGCTTGTGCTTCTAAATCCGCTTGATCAGCTAGCTCAGCTGAATACTCTTCATCAATACCATCAGATTTCATATTTTGTGGAACTTGTGGAAGCGATGCTTTGTTTTTATCCCGAGATCTTTGTCCGCGTGAACGGCCCATTGTAAAAACTCCCTTCAAAAATAAAAGTACGGAATGCTCAACAATTCCGTACTTTTATTTTTTCCGTAAAAAATGACTCTATGATTGGAAATTAATGTTTTGTATTTCTGTCAACATACCCGCCTGCACGATCAGCCCGCTGAAATTCACGTGCGTAATTAACCTCTTGCATGCTTGATAATGTTCGTTTCTTTTTATCCTTTGTTTTTTTATCCACTGCGATCATCCTTTCCAAATAAGGTTTTTGTCACATCTTCCTTATTTTTCCCTTTCTAAATAAGAATGATACTTTAAATATTAATAAATATCCTCTAATGCAATGGGTAAGTCTTCGAATAAAAATGGGTATCCATGTGCTAAAAGCTTTTGTGGCCGAACTTTTTGTCCTTCAAGTACGAGAATACTCATTTCTCCAAGTGCCATTTTTATGGCAAATTGTGGTGCTGGCATCCAATGAGGACGATGTAAAACCTTTCCGAGCGTCTGACCAAATTCTTTCATCCGTACTGGATTTGGCGCAGTGAAGTTAATAGGCCCTTTCAATTGTCTATTTACAGCGGCAAACAGTATGCCATCTACGACATCCTTAAGATGGATCCATGAAACCCATTGCTTTCCTGATCCTACAGTGCCTCCAGCAAAGGCTTTATATGGCATGGCCATTCGCGGCAAGGCTCCATCTTTATCATCAAGAATAATGCCAAATCGGCAATAAACTGTTCGAATGTTTAAATCCTCGGCTTTACTGGCAGCTGCTTCCCATTGCTGAACCGTTCGTGCAAGAAAATCAGTGCCTGCCCCACTAGAGTCTTCTGTGAAGGTTTCCGAATCTGATATGCCGTAAATGCCGACCGCACTCGCCTGTATGAGGACATCAGGCTTTTTTTGAAGCCTGCTTAATATTTTTACAGCTTCATTTGCCGCTGAAATCCTGCTTTCTAAAATTTTTTTCTTCCGATTTTCTGACCATCTGCCGCTATTAATTGATTCGCCTGCAAGATTTATGAAGATATCCACACCTTCTAAGATTTCCCATGGCCGGTCTCCATCATTTAACCACTGAACATATGTTATCTGTTTTTTATTCTCCTTTGCATCCATTTTTCTTGTTAAAATATATACGTCATGTCCATTCTGAACAAATTTCTTCGTTAACGCACGACCGACAAAACCTGTGCCACCGGTCACTGCTATTTTCATTTCTATTCCTCCTTGAAGTTTTCGATTTATTTGTTTATATATTTTCGATAGATTAAGCCAGAAACCCTTTTACAAATGTGATACATTAATGGGGAGGTGAGGAAAATGCCTACGATAACAAGAATTACAGTACAGCAGAAAAAGACGGATCGATATAACATTTTTTTAGACGAAAAATATGCTTTTAGTGTGGATGAGGATGTGTTAATTAAGCATCAGCTCAAAAAAGGGATGGAGCTGGATGAATTTTCGCTTTCAGAAATTGCCTATCAGGATGATATTAGGAAGTCCTACAACTTAGCGATTCAATATTTAGCCAGAAGAATGCGGTCTGAAGCTGAAGTTCGAAAAGCGCTAAAGGATAAAGAAGTCGATGAAAGCATCATTCAAGAGGTGATTCATAAATTATTTGAGTACAGTTTTTTAAATGATGAAGAATTTGCGATTGCTTTTGTACGAACTGCGATGAATACGACTGATAAGGGGACAGACTTGATTCGCAGAGAATTAAAAGAGAAGGGGATTTCGGAAAATATCCTAGAACGTGCGCTGAAGGAATATCCATTTGAGCAAGAATTAGATACAGCGATTAAGCTTTGCGAGAAGTTTGTCCAAAAAAACACACGAGATTCCTCAAGAGTCATGAAACAGAAGCTAGAACAAATGCTTTTCAGAAAGGGTTTTTCTTTAAGCATCATTCAGACTGCTCTATCTGAATTGGACATGGAAAAAGCGGAGGATGAGGAATTGGCAGCCTTGCGCAAACATGCAGAAAAAGCCCATCGTAAATATGCCAGCCTAGAAGGCTTTGAATATGAACAGAAAATGAAACAAACGCTATTCCGAAAAGGCTTTGCATTTGAACTGATTGAACAGGTCTTATCTGAATATAAAGAAACATAAAATCACATGCTGTGCCATGTGATTTTATGTTTGAAAAACTACTTATCCGATTCAATAATAATTTTATCCTTTTCGATATTCGCTAAAATGATATCTGCAATTTCAGCAGGAGATCGAAGCCTGGATTTGTCTGTAATAAAGTTATTATGATCCCAAAATGGTGTGTCCATTCCGCCCATGTAGACCGCTTTTATATTTACACCTGTCTGCGAATACTCAATCTGTAAGCTTTCAGTAAATCCTCGAACAGCAAATTTACTCGCAGCATATCCGGATTCATTTTTCTTTCCGCGAAGACCAGCAGTTGAAATAATATTCATTACGAATCCTTCGTTATTTTTTACAAGGTATGGCATGACTGCCTGTGATATATAGATGGTTCCTAATACATTTATGCGAAACATTTCCTCTATTTCAGCATGAGGCATTTGTTCAAAAGGACCAAAATGACCAATGCCAGCATTGTTGATTACACCGTAGATGCTGAAATCTTCTGCTGCTTTCCTCATGAATGTCTGGATTTCTAAAGGGCTGCTAATATCTACAGCAAAGGAGTCAGCCTGCCTATTTTCAGCCTGGATTTGTGCTTCAACATCCTTCAACTTTTTTAATGTTCTTCCGATTAACAGAAGATGATATCCCTGTCTGCTATATCGTATAGCCAGCTCTTTTCCTAAACCAGATCCTGCGCCGGTGATGATAATCGATTTCATTTGTATTCTCCTTTATGTAAATAACTTAATGCTTTTCTAAGCGCTCACAATTCAATATACTTAATATGTCCATTTCAAGTATATAGTGAGCATTTTTGCACTTTTAATGTTACACCGATAAGAAAAAGTTGGGAAGGGTGAAGGATCATGCCAGAAAAGAGATATAGTGAAATGTCAAAATATGAGCTGCAGCAGGAGATAGCACGTTTAAATGAAAAGGCAAGAAAAGCAGAACAAATGGGGATGGTTAATGAGTTTGCTGTGATGGAAAGAAAGGCAGTTATGGCAAAATCCTATTTATTAAATCCAGATGATTATAAACCAGGAGAGCTATATGAAATTGAAGGCGATCCAGGCTCCTATTTTAAAATCGACTATATGAACGGTGTCTTTGCGTGGGGCTTCCGCCTAAATGGGGATAAAGCGGAAGAAGCGATCCCGATCTCAATGTTGAAAAAGTAAAGAAAGAGGATGTTGATCCTCTTTCTCACTTTTGAAGTTATGACCTTTTTCTCGTTTGTGCTTCTAATATAACTAGGTTTTGGGATAGCTGAGTTTCTCCATTTATTTGCGAGTGTGCATGCTTTGGCCTAAAATTTGGTGCATTGAATTTTGTATGGAAGAAGTTTTTTGGTTTTCCCATTAATCAAGCCCTCCTCGTTTTAAGCTTTGGTTAAAAATCAGGCGTATCACTGTCTCTATTGTTTGAAGCCCGCATTCTTTCCTGCGGATGGGTATTGATTGTCCCATTTGCTCTAAGTGAGTTGTACTCAGCCTTTGCACGGGGCTCGCCTTCAAGTTTATTATTGTTTTGGTTTGGGAAGTTCTTTGCTTTGTTTCGCATATACGCACCTCCTGGACCTTCATTCATAACCGTGAAAACATAAATGCTCTCACGTAAATATAGTATTTGCTGTTTTTAAAAAGGTATGATGGATTGTTATTGGAAATGAGGTGAAAGAAATGAATGATAACCAGAAAAGATTATACGAACGCTTGCTTGAATTAAATGATCAGCTTTCAGCAAATCAAGCTCAAACATGGGTTGAGCTTTTATGGGAGGATTTCGAGGCAACATATGCTAAAGCAGGCAGAGAGTATAAAGGGAGCGAGATGACTGAAAAGGTAGTTAGTCAATGGATTGAGCATTATGGAGACAAGCTCCATGAATTTGTGGCTAATAATCCGAAGTATAAGCATTTACTTACAGAGGATCAAAGCAAGCTGCATTAATAAAACAGGCTGTCTCACATGAGACAGCCTGCTCACTTTAACCTGGAATGATTTCTAGCTTTTTCCGGAGCTTTTCTTCACTAAAAATCCATCCCGTATACGATGTTAATATCTCTAGCTGATGGTCTAATTGGACGACTGCAACGAAGGGATAATAATCATTGCTGCGATAACGAAGATCGATGAAACGAACTTCATAATAGTCATCATACTCATCAATTTCCCAGCGATAGACTGGTGAAAAAGATAAAAAGGCAGATAAATTTTTGTCCTTTTTTGCCGCCTCTAATACGGGTGTTTCCGGTACGGGAACGCGATTAAATTGATCTAAAATAGTCACGCTGCTGTCGATCGCTCGCCCGACAAAAAATTGATGCTTATTCATCACAGCAATACGCCACTGCTTATATTTCATTGTTGGAGCAATGATAATTTCAGTTGCATCAGGAATCATTTTTTTAACTTCCTTCATTACTTTACGCTGTGCAACAAAACGTAGGATATAATAGATAAATAAAATGACGTAAATCGAAATAAATGTATATCCTGGATTTGCGCCTAATGCCCAAATGAGCAGACCGATAATATGAATCCCAAAAATATACGGATCAAATGTGTTTATGACACCTAGTGCGACCCACTTTGAAGAAAAAGGCCGTAACGCTTGCGTTCCATATGCATTAAAGATATCGACAAATACATGCAGAAAAACAGCTATAAAGGTCCATATCCATAGATGGAGTAAATTTGTCTCAGGAAAAAACGGATATATAACCGCTGTTAAGGCAATAGGCCAAAGTAAAACAGCTGGTATGGAGTGGGTAATCCCACGATGATTTCGTATATAAACTGCATTATTTTTCAATTTTAAAACGGTATCAATATCGGGTATTTGTGAACCGATAATCGTTCCAATCATGACACTAGTTGTTGCAGCTGTACTTTCTGTAACTACTGGATCTAACGTTGCAATGCCTGCAAGTGCAAGTCCCATAACAATGTGTGTACCTGTGTCCAAGGGGAATGACCTCCTTCATTTAGAGGGTGTTCAAAAAGGGACCGAAAAATATTTATTAAATACCTTATTTATAATTTTAGCCTTATTGCTCTTGAAACACTAGTGAAGAAAAGAGTAATTTTTAAAGAAAGATAAAAAGGAACTGTAGTTATTTTCCCAATAAACCATAATGATATCCAAAGTAAGATGGAGGAACAAAATCTTGATAAAAAAAGAAATAAGCCAGTTGAACAAGATAGATATTGCAAGATTTCAGCAAGACTTAATCGGCTGGTTTGAAGCTGAACAAAGAGATTTGCCTTGGAGAAAGGATAAGGATCCTTATAAAGTATGGGTATCTGAAATCATGCTTCAGCAAACACGTGTTGATACTGTTATACCCTATTTCCTGAATTTTATTGAACAATTTCCAACGATTGAAGCCCTTTCTGCTGCAGATGAAGAGAAGGTTTTGAAGGCATGGGAGGGACTTGGCTATTATTCAAGGGTCAGAAACCTTCAATCGGCTGTAAAAGAAGTTCACGAGAAATATGATGGAAAAGTGCCAAATGAACCTAGGGAAATCTCTTCTTTAAAAGGCGTAGGTCCATATACAGCAGGAGCAATTTTAAGCATCGCATATGGCATTCCTGAACCAGCTGTTGATGGAAATGTAATGCGGGTACTTTCAAGAATTTTATCCATTTGGGAGGATATTGCTAAAGCATCCTCGAGAAAGGTTTTTGAAGAGGCAGTAAGAAAGCTGATTTCTCACAGCAATCCTTCCTTTTTTAATCAGGCCTTAATGGAGCTTGGTGCCTTAATTTGTACACCTACATCACCTAGCTGTTTATTATGTCCGGTTCGGGAACATTGCCATGCTTTTCATGAAGGCACAGAAAAAGAACTGCCTGTTAAGACGAGAACGAAAAAACATCGGCATGTTCAAATTGCAGCTGCGGTACTGACAAATAACGAAGGGAAATTTCTAATTCATAAAAGACCAAGTGAAGGGCTGTTGGCAAACCTTTGGGAATTTCCAAATGTAGAAGTGCTTCTGCCCCATATCAATGAAAAAGAACAGTTAAAGGATGCAGTTAAGGAATTATACAATACGGACATTCAAATTGAAGAGATGATTGGCCAAATTGAGCATGTGTTTTCGCATTTAACATGGAATATAAATGCATATAAGGGACAAGTTCATTTTATGGAAAAGGAAGCAGAGGACTTAAGATTAGTAACTGCGGAGGAATTGAAAGAATTCTCTTTTTCAGTATCCCATCAAAAAATATTTCAGAAGTTTATTGAAAGTGAAGCAGAATGAAAAGGGTCTAACCCCTTTTCATTCATTCTTAAGATTTTTTAATCCTCCCCGATTTTGGATCTCTTCAACGATTTCTTTTTGAATCGCTTGACCTTCTGCATTCAAATAGGGGACAATTTGCTGGAAAGAGTGATGAAAGAAAGCAAGCTCATCATTTTTCCAGTCCATCTTTGACATCATCGATAATTCAGTCATATCCCGTCCATTATACATAAGCAACTTCCTTTCAAAATCATAGTACTCTTATTGTTGTGAACTGGATTGCTTGGTATACATGGAAAAGATAAAATAGGCAAAAGAAAGAGCAAATATTGAGATCGCTATAATAGAAAGGAATTTTTAAATGACACAAAAAGTAGCATTAGTAACAGGCAGCAGCAGAGGTATAGGAAAGGCAACAGCATTGAGGCTGGCAAAAGAAGGATATGATATTGTTATTAATTATGCGAGAAGCAAAACTGCAGCGTTAGAAACAGCTGCAGAAATTGAAGCACTCGGCAGAAAAGCTTTGCCAGTAAAAGCAAATGTAGGCGATGTGGAAAAAATTAAGTTC
The DNA here is from genome assembly GCF_900199725.1 of Cytobacillus massiliigabonensis. Lineage (GTDB taxonomy): Bacteria > Bacillota > Bacilli > Bacillales > Cytobacillaceae > Cytobacillus > Cytobacillus massiliigabonensis. The sequence goes on from NZ_LT904903.1 coordinate 1,030,126, forward strand.
CTATTTGAGGAAATTGATCGTGAGTTCGGCAGACTTGATGTATTTGTTAATAATGCTGCATCAGGAGTACAACGGCCTGTGATGGAGCTTGAAGAATCACATTGGAACTGGACGATGAATATTAACAGCAAAGCCCTTTTATTTTGTGCACAGGAAGCGGCCAAGCTCATGGAAAAAAATAATGGCGGAAAAATCGTCAGCATCAGCTCTTTAGGTTCAATCAGATACCTAGAAAATTATACAGTTGTTGGGGTATCAAAAGCAGCGTTAGAAGCGTTAACAAGATATTTAGCTGTGGAATTAGCTCCAAAAAATATTACGGTCAATGCAGTTTCTGGGGGAGCGGTCGATACAGAGGCCCTAAAGCATTTCCCTAACCGTGAAGAATTGCTGGCAGAGGCAAGAGAAAAAACCCCTGCTGGAAGAATGGTTGAAATTGATGACATGGTCAATGCAGTCATGTTCTTGCTTGCAGATGAATCAAGCATGATTCGCGGGCAAACCATTATCGTTGATGGGGGAATATCATTGCTTGTTTAAGCTTCCAGGGCAAACGAGTTCGAGCTAGAGGGGGCTTCTGAAAATAAAGTTGGATTCTTTAGCACTAGGGTCAACTTCAGGCAAGAAAACCGGATTTCAGCTCAATCGAGTCTGAACTAGGGTCAACTTCGGACAGGAAAGCTGGATTCCAGCTCAATCGAGTCCGAACAAGGGTCAACTTCAGACAGGAAAGCTGGATTCCAGCTCAATCGAGTCCGAACCAGGGTCAACTTCAGACAAGAAAGCCGGATTTCAGCTTAATCGAGTCCGAACTAGGGTCAACTTCAGACAGGAAAGCCGGATTTCAGCTTAATCGAGTCCGAACTAGGGTCAACTTCAGACAGGAAAGCCGGATTTCAGCTTAATCGAGTCCGAACTAGGGTCAACTTCAGACAGGAAAGCCGGATTTCAGCACAATCGAGTCCGAACGAGCCCCAACTTCGGACAGGAAAGCCGGATTTCAGCTTAATCGAGTCTGAACTAGGGTCAACTTCAGACAGGAAAGCCGGACTTCAGCTTAATCGAGTCTGAACTAGGGTCAACTTCGGACAGGAAAGCTGGATTCCAGCTCAATCGAGTCTGAACAAGGGGCAACTTCAGACAGGAAAGCTGGATTCCAGCTCAATCGAGTCCGAACAAGGGGCAACTTCAGACAAGAAAGCCGGATTTCAGCTTAATCGAGTCCGAACTAGGGTCAACTTCAGACAGGAAAGCTGGATTCCAGCTCAATCGAGTCCGAACCAGGGTCAACTTCAGACAGGAAAGCCGGATTTCAGCTTAATCGAGTCCGAACTAGGGTCAACTTCAGACAGGAAAGCCGGATTTCAGCTCAATCGAGTCCGAACTAGCGTCAACTTCAGACAGGAAAGCCGGATTTCAGCACAATCGAGTCCGAACGAGCCCCAACTTCGGACAGGAAAGCCGGATTTCAGCTTAATCGAGTCTGAACTAGGGTCAACTTCAGACAGGAAAGCCGGACTTCAGCTTAATCGAGTCTGAACTAGGGTCAACTTCGGACAGGAAAGCTGGATTCCAGCTCAATCGAGTCTGAACAAGGGGCAACTTCAGACAGGAAAGCTGGATTCCAGCTCAATCGAGTCCGAACAAGGGGCAACTTCAGACAAGAAAGCCGGATTTCAGCTTAATCGAGTCCGAACTAGGGTCAACTTCAGACAGGAAAGCTGGATTCCAGCTCAATCGAGTCCGAACCAGGGTCAACTTCAGACAGGAAAGCCGGATTTCAGCTTAATCGAGTCCGAACTAGGGTCAACTTCAGACAGGAAAGCCGGATTTCAGCTCAATCGAGTCCGAACTAGCGTCAACTTCAGACAGGAAAGCCGGATTTCAGCACAATCGAGTCCGAACGAGCCCCAACTTCGGACAGGAAAGCCGGATTTCAGCTTAATCGAGTCTGAACTAGGGTCAACTTCAGACAGGAAAGCCGGACTTCAGCTTAATCGAGTCTGAACTAGGGTCAACTTCGGACAGGAAAGCTGGATTCCAGCTCAATCGAGTCTGAACAAGGGGCAACTTCAGACAGGAAAGCTGGATTCCAGCTCAATCGAGTCCGAACAAGGGGCAACTTCAGACAAGAAAGCCGGATTTCAGCTTAATCGAGTCCGAACTAGGGTCAACTTCAGACAGGAAAGCTGGATTCCAGCTCAATCGAGTCCGAACCAGGGTCAACTTCAGACAGGAAAGCCGGATTTCAGCTTAATCGAGTCCGAACTAGGGTCAACTTCAGACAGGAAAGCCGGATTTCAGCTCAATCGAGTCCGAACTAGCGTCAACTTCAGACAGGAAAGCCGGATTTCAGCACAATCGAGTCCGAACGAGCCCCAACTTCGGACAGGAAAGCCGGATTTCAGCTTAATCGAGTCTGAACTAGGGTCAACTTCAGACAGGAAAGCCGGACTTCAGCTTAATCGAGTCTGAACTAGGGTCAACTTCGGACAGGAAAGCTGGATTCCAGCTCAATCGAGTCTGAACAAGGGGCAACTTCAGACAGGAAAGCTGGATTCCAGCTCAATCGAGTCCGAACAAGGGGCAACTTCAGACAAGAAAGCCGGATTTCAGCTTAATCGAGTCCGAACTAGGGTCAACTTCAGACAGGAAAGCTGGATTCCAGCTCAATCGAGTCCGAACCAGGGTCAACTTCAGACAGGAAAGCCGGATTTCAGCTTAATCGAGTCCGAACTAGGGTCAACTTCAGACAGGAAAGCCGGATTCCAGCTCAATCGAGTCCGAACCAGGGTCAACTTCGGACAGGAAAGCAGGATATCAACACAATCGAGTCCGACCGAGCCCCAACTTCGGACAGGAAAGCCGGATTCCAGCACAATGGAGTCCGAACCAAGCCCAACTTCAGACAGGAAAGCCGGATTACAGCTTAATCGAGTCCGAACGAGGGTCAACTTCAGACAGGAAAGCCGGATTTTAGCTCAATCGAGTCCGAACGAGGGGCAACTTCAGGAAAGCCGGATTTCAGCTCAATCGAGTCCGAACTAGTGTCAACTTCGGACAGGAAAGCCGGATTCCAGCACAATGGAGTCCGAACCAGCCTTAACTTCAATCCAGTTTTTATGTAATTCAAGAGAAATAGAAGAACGATTACTTGCTGGAATATGCATGGCCAGTTTGAAATTTATTTTTAAAAAATATGTGGATATTTCCTCTGCTCTTGGACAAATTAATAGGCGTGGAGGTGATAACAATGGCAAAACAACCAAATCAATCTCAAGCTGGAACAAACATTCAAGAAGTAAGACAGCAAAATGCTCAATCAGCTGGTGCTGGTGCAGGAGCTGGTCAATTCGGAACAGAATTTGCTAGCGAAACAAATGCACAAGAGGTAAGACAGCAAAACCAACAAGCAGAAGCTCGTAAAGCGAAAAATTCAGGCCGTCAAGGTCAGTAATATTCAAAAAAGGCGCTCTTCAATTCGGAAGGGTGCCTTTTTCGTTTGTCTAAATCAAGTTCACGCTTTTTCTTTGCATTTGAGAGGAAGTTAAAGCTTTTTTCGTTTAGTTTGACCAATTAAGGCAATAATGAGTATGTGAAAAAACATGTTCCTTTCGACAAAACTTCCCTTTGCTCAACAGAAGTAGTCAAAGGAATCATGTCCTAGTGAGAGAATACATAATACAGATAAAACAAACAGGACGGTGATACTCGGATGATGAAAAGCTTTGACCTTTTAGTAACTGAACAAATGCAAACAATGGAAAAACTATTATATCTTCAAGGTGAGCTTGAGCGTTGTGAAGAAATCGAAGAAGAGCTAAAATCGCTCCAGCAGGAGACTGAACTAGAAAGTCTTCAAACGGAAATTGCTAATATGAAAAAAGAGTTAAGAGAAATTCATCGCGTTTTTGAATCCCAGACAGAGGAAGTCATTCGTTCTTATCAAGAGGTGAAAGTTTCAGTATAAAAGGTTGGAATTGAAAATTAATTATATTTTTTCTACTAGCCATTGAGGATTTTCAATGGCTCTTTGTTTTAAATTTCTACTGAAACCGTTATAATAAATAGAAAAAGGATTCGTACTTTGTTGCCTTTAATTAATTTAAGGACTATTAAGAAATTTGAAATTCGTATAGCAACTGGATGATTAGGCGATGTCTAGCTTCAGCGCATAGAGGCTCGGGTTATAAGCCAATCCGAAAAAAAGGTTAAAGAACAGCCTTT
>NZ_LT904903.1:1036518-1054765 GCF_900199725.1 Cytobacillus massiliigabonensis
GACAGGAAAGCCGGATTCCAGCACAATGGAGTCCGAACCAAGCCCAACTTCAGACAGGAAAGCCGGATTACAGCTTAATCGAGTCCGAACGAGGGTCAACTTCAGACAGGAAAGCCGGATTTTAGCTCAATCGAGTCCGAACGAGGGGCAACTTCAGGAAAGCCGGATTTCAGCTCAATCGAGTCCGAACTAGTGTCAACTTCGGACAGGAAAGCCGGATTCCAGCACAATGGAGTCCGAACCAGCCTTAACTTCAATCCAGTTTTTATGTAATTCAAGAGAAATAGAAGAACGATTACTTGCTGGAATATGCATGGCCAGTTTGAAATTTATTTTTAAAAAATATGTGGATATTTCCTCTGCTCTTGGACAAATTAATAGGCGTGGAGGTGATAACAATGGCAAAACAACCAAATCAATCTCAAGCTGGAACAAACATTCAAGAAGTAAGACAGCAAAATGCTCAATCAGCTGGTGCTGGTGCAGGAGCTGGTCAATTCGGAACAGAATTTGCTAGCGAAACAAATGCACAAGAGGTAAGACAGCAAAACCAACAAGCAGAAGCTCGTAAAGCGAAAAATTCAGGCCGTCAAGGTCAGTAATATTCAAAAAAGGCGCTCTTCAATTCGGAAGGGTGCCTTTTTCGTTTGTCTAAATCAAGTTCACGCTTTTTCTTTGCATTTGAGAGGAAGTTAAAGCTTTTTTCGTTTAGTTTGACCAATTAAGGCAATAATGAGTATGTGAAAAAACATGTTCCTTTCGACAAAACTTCCCTTTGCTCAACAGAAGTAGTCAAAGGAATCATGTCCTAGTGAGAGAATACATAATACAGATAAAACAAACAGGACGGTGATACTCGGATGATGAAAAGCTTTGACCTTTTAGTAACTGAACAAATGCAAACAATGGAAAAACTATTATATCTTCAAGGTGAGCTTGAGCGTTGTGAAGAAATCGAAGAAGAGCTAAAATCGCTCCAGCAGGAGACTGAACTAGAAAGTCTTCAAACGGAAATTGCTAATATGAAAAAAGAGTTAAGAGAAATTCATCGCGTTTTTGAATCCCAGACAGAGGAAGTCATTCGTTCTTATCAAGAGGTGAAAGTTTCAGTATAAAAGGTTGGAATTGAAAATTAATTATATTTTTTCTACTAGCCATTGAGGATTTTCAATGGCTCTTTGTTTTAAATTTCTACTGAAACCGTTATAATAAATAGAAAAAGGATTCGTACTTTGTTGCCTTTAATTAATTTAAGGACTATTAAGAAATTTGAAATTCGTATAGCAACTGGATGATTAGGCGATGTCTAGCTTCAGCGCATAGAGGCTCGGGTTATAAGCCAATCCGAAAAAAAGGTTAAAGAACAGCCTTTCTGCCGGCTTGTCTTATGTTTGTCGCTTCTGGGCTCTAAGGAAAGCTGCTTAGAGATTAGACTTCGCAGAAACAAGCAGTTTTTGCTTGTTTCTAAGGCGCTTACGCATTTCAGCTAGGTTTCAAAGCCCGGGTATATGAAAGTAGGGGAGAAAGAATGGCCGTACCCATAGAAGGAGAACCGATACAAATTCATAGTTATAAACATAATGGGCACATCCATCGCGTCTGGGATGAAACAACCATATTAAAAGGAACGCAAAATCTAGTAATTGGCGGAAACGATCGGACGATTGTTACGGAATCAGATGGCAGGACATGGGTTACCAGAGAGCCAGCTATTTGTTATTTTCATTCACAATATTGGTTTAATGTGATTGGCATGATTCGTGAGGATGGCATTTATTATTATTGCAATCTTAGCTCTCCATTTATTTTTGACGGAGAGGCAGTAAAGTATATTGATTATGATCTTGATATTAAAGTGTTTCCAGACATGACCTTTAATTTGCTGGATGAGGATGAATATGAGCGTCATCGTCAGGAAATGAATTATCCAGAGCCGATCGATCGGATTCTGAAGCATAATGTGGATCAATTAATTCATTGGATTAGACAAAGAAAAGGTCCATTTGCTCCGGATTTTATTGATATGTGGTATGAAAGATATTTAACATACAGACGCTAATGACAAGGATGAATGTGTCGGACGTAACGCCTGTTGAGCCTTAGATCAACAGGTTTTTATGTGGGAAAATAATGAACGATGCATATCTATTAGCCAATATGTCTTGGAGCAAGTTGCGAAATAAGAGGGGGAAAAAGTTGGATAGCATCAAGCGCTACATGCAGTTTGTTAAACCGTATCGTCTTCAAATCATTGTAACCATTATCATTGGGATTATTAAGTTTGCCATCCCGCTCATGATTCCGCTGTTAATTAAGTATGTAATTGATGATATAGCAGGCAATACATCTTTAAGCAGCGCCGAACAATCGAGCAAGCTGTTTATGATTATGGGCATTATGATTGTTATTTTTGTTGTTGTCAGACCGCCGATTGAATATTACCGGCAGTACTTTGCGCAATGGGTGGCAAGCAAAATTTTATACGATATTCGGGATAAGCTGTTTACGCATATTCAGAAGCTGAGCTTTAAATACTACGCAAATACAAGAGCAGGGGAAGTTATATCAAGAGTTATTAACGATGTCGAGCAAACGAAAACATTTGTGATCACAGGATTAATGAACCTGTGGCTAGATATTGCAACCATCATTATCGCAGTGGTTATCATGCTGCAAATGGATGTGACTCTAACAATTGTTTCGTTAATTTTATTCCCTTTCTACGGATTTTCAGTGAAATACTTCTTCGGCAATTTAAGAAAGCTGACAAGAAGACGGTCACAGGCACTTGCTGAGGTACAGGGCTATCTTCATGAAAGAGTACAAGGGATGGCTGTGATTAAAAGCTTTGCGATCGAGGATTATGAACAAACACAATTTGATAAGCAAAATAGTAATTTCTTAACAAAGGCTATCGACCATACGAAATGGAATGCGAAAGCTTTTGCAGTTGTGAATACGATAACAGATATCGCTCCATTAATCGTTATCGGGTATTCGGGGTACCAGGTAATCCAAGGGGATCTTTCCATAGGGACGATGATGGCGTTTATTGCCTATATTGACCGGTTATACAATCCGCTTAGAAGGCTAGTAAATTCTTCAACAACAATGACACAAGCGATCGCATCCATGGACAGGGTTTTCGATTTAATCGATGAGAAATACGATATTGACGACTCGCCAAATGCGATTGAATGTAAACATGTGAACGGAGATATCGATTTTGAAAAGGTAAGCTTCTCCTATAGTGAAAAGGAAGAGCCTGTCTTAAAAAATATTTCCCTCCATGTGCAAAAAGGAGAGACGATCGCTCTCGTAGGTATGAGTGGAGGTGGGAAATCCTCCCTTGTTGGATTGATTCCGCGATTTTATGATGTTACGAACGGAAGGATTCTTCTGGATGGAGAGGACATTCGCTCGTTTAAAGTTCGCTCGTTAAGAGACAAAATCGGAATGGTACTTCAGGATAATATTTTATTTAGTGAATCGGTTAAAACAAATATTTTATTAGGAAAACCAGAAGCAACGAATGATGAAGTCATTGCAGCAGCAAAGGCTGCCAATGCCCATGAATTTATTATGAATTTGCCAGATGGCTATGAGACGAAAGTAGGAGAGCGTGGTGTGAAGCTTTCAGGCGGGCAAAAGCAGCGGGTAGCGATTGCGAGGATCTTTTTAAAGAATCCGCCGATCCTGATTTTAGATGAAGCCACATCCGCACTAGATTTAGAAAGTGAGCATTTGATTCAGGAGGCGCTTGAACAATTGGCGAAAGACCGGACAACCTTTATTGTTGCTCACCGCTTATCCACGATCACACATGCAGATCGCATCATCCTCATTGAGCACGGAGAAATTGTAGAAGTAGGAAGTCATGAAGAATTAATGCAGAAACAAGGAAATTATTATAAGCTGTTCCAAGTACAGCAATTGGAGCATTAAACGTTAAGCTGATCCTAATTTTAGGGTCAGCTTTCTTTTTGTCTTAAATAGTCATTATTGCCTAACTAACACATATGATAGTAGAGATTATTGGAGTAACCATGTCAGATTATACATATTTTTGTCGGAAAATATAAAATTATTGATATATTCATATAATTTAAATAAATCAGTAGACTTAGAGAAACTTTTTTAATAGAATAAAAAGCAAGCGATTATAAATTCCGACTTTTCGGAATTTAACCAATGGGTGGACACCTAGAAAGGAGTATCACTGTGACACAAGCTCCAGTATTAGATGTAAAGCAGTTGAAGACATCATTTTTTTCAGCGGATGGAGAAATACCTGCAGTTGATGAAGTGAGCTTTTCGGTAAATAAGGGAGAAATTCTAGGGATTGTAGGAGAGTCTGGCTGCGGAAAAAGTGTCACTTCATTATCAATCATGAAGCTGATTCCTCAGCCGCCAGGGAAAATTGTCGGTGGAGAAATCCTGCTCAACGGAGAGAATATTGTTCATTCCTCTGAAAAAAGAATGCGTGAAATTAGGGGAAATGAAGTAGCGATGATTTTCCAGGAGCCGATGACTTCATTAAACCCGTTGTTCACAATCGGCAATCAGCTGATTGAAGGCATCAAAATACATACAAAAGCAGGAAAAAAAGAAGCATTTCAGCAAGCAGTTGAAATGCTGAAGCTAGTCGGTTTGCCTAGGGCTGAACAGATCATGCATGAATATCCTCATCAGCTCTCTGGAGGAATGAGGCAAAGGGTCATGATTGCGATGGCGCTTTCCTGCCATCCAAAGCTGCTCATTGCAGATGAGCCAACCACTGCATTAGATGTAACCATTCAAGCACAAATTCTAGCCTTAATGAAAGATTTGAATGAAAAGCTAGACACAGCCATCGTATTAATTACTCATGATTTAGGTGTAGTAGCGGAAGTGTGTGAACGAGTGATTGTTATGTATGCAGGGAAGATAGTGGAAGAGGCGCCAGTAATAGAGATTTTTAAAAATCCGAAGCATCCATATACGCTTGGATTGCTGCAGTCGGTGCCAGATGTCCGTGAAAAGAAAGAACGTCTCTTTTCGATTCCCGGCAATGTTCCAAAACCAGGATCCATTAGGAAGGGCTGCCGTTTTGCAGCCAGATGCGAATTCGTTCATGAACGCTGTCTCTCAGACACCCCTTCATTGTACAAGGTAGAAGGTGCCGATCAGCATACAGTAAGATGTTTTCTGCATGAATCGGGAGGTGCGGCAATTGGCTGAGGTCCTGTTAGAGGTTAATCAATTAAAGAAGTACTTTCCAATAACCGGGGGAATATTCGGCAAAAGAGTTGGGGAAGTAAAAGCAGTGGATGACATTAGCTTTTTCGTAAACAAAGGAGAAACGCTTGGTCTTGTTGGGGAGTCAGGCTGCGGGAAATCAACGACAGGGCGAATGTTAATGCGCTTGATTGAACCAACGGAAGGGAAAGTGCTCTTTGAAGGAAAAGAGTTAACAAACCTGTCTGATGGGGACATGAGAAAAATGCGCAAGGAAATGCAAATGGTTTTCCAAGATCCCTTTGCCTCCTTAAATCCCCGCCATACAGTCGAAAAGATTCTAGAAGAACCGCTCATCGTCCATGGGATTGGGGATAAAGAGGAGCGGAAAAAAAGGGTAAAAGAAATGCTTGAGGTTGTAGGTCTAAGCAGTTACCATGCAAAACGCTATCCGCACCAATTCAGCGGCGGACAGAGACAGCGGATTGGGATTGCTAGAGCATTGATGACAAAGCCGAAGCTTATTATTGCTGATGAGCCTGTTTCAGCATTGGATGTTTCTATTCAGTCACAGGTATTAAATCTGCTTGAAGACCTGCAAGAGGAATTCCAGCTTACTTATATCTTTATTGCACATGATTTAGGGGTTGTTAAGCATATTAGCGATCGAGTGGGTGTGATGTATCTTGGAAGATTAGTAGAAATTACGGCAGCTGAGAAATTATACGAGAATCCGCTCCATCCATATACAAAGGCTTTATTAGGTGCTGTTCCAGTTCCAGATCCTACATTGAAAAAGGAGAGGGAACTTTTAACAGGTGATATTCCAAGTCCTTCAAATCCGCCATCTGGCTGTGCATTTCACACGAGATGCAGAGAGTGCATGGACATTTGTAAAACGGAAAGGCCTCAATTAGAGGAAATTGAACCTGGTCATTTTGCGGCATGCCATTTGTATAAGAAGAGTTGATCTCAATCATTTGGAGATGCTGCGTGAATGATAGATGACAAAAGCCAGAAGTCTATTACTCTTTGGTGAAAGAAAAAAGGGGGAAAACAATGAAAAAGCGCGGGATTTTATTTCTAGTTTTTGCTTTGCTTCTATCTCTTGCATTGGTTGGCTGCAGTGGCAACAGCTCAACAGGGGGCACGAAGGAAGAGGAAGAAAAAGATACAGGGACAGAAGAAGGGACAACGGAAACAGAAGAGGGAGCAGGTGGCGGTACATTAGTATTTGGCCGCGGCGGAGATTCAACTTCTCTTGATCCAGCTGTGACAACTGAAGGAGAAGCATTTAAGGTTACAAAAAACATTTTTGAAACATTAATTAACTTTGGGGAGCAAGATACTGAGATTGAAGCAGGACTTGCTACTGAATGGGAAACGAGTGAAGATGGATTAAAGCATACATTAAAGCTTCGTGAAGGCGTTAAATTCCATGATGGAACAGACTTTAATGCAGAAGCTGTTGTCTTTAACTTTGAGCGCTGGAAAGCAGGGAATGCGGAGCAATTCTATTACTATAACTCTCAGTTTGGCGACAAAATTGATAGTGTTGTAGCGGTTGATGATTATACGGTTGAATTTAATTTAAATAAACCAATTGCGCCATTCTTCAAAAACCTGGCAATGTCGCCATTTGGCATTGCAAGCCCGGCAGCAATTGAAAAGCATGGAGAAAAGTTTATTGAAAATCCAGTTGGAACAGGTCCGTTCGTATTTAAAGAGTGGAAGCGTAATGACCGGATTACGATTGAAAAGTTTGCGGATTATTGGCAAGAGGGACTTCCAAAGCTAGATCAAGTGATCTTCCGCTCCATTCCGGAAAACTCTGCTCGTCTAAATGCTTTAGCTTCAGGCGAGGTTGATTTAATCGATGGAGTGAACTTCAGCGATGTAGCGACAATTGAAGGAAACCCAGATTTACAAGTATTCGAACGTCCAACATTGAACGTTGCTTATCTTGGTTTAACGAATACGCGCGGACCGCTTCAGGATAAGCTTGTCCGTCAAGCGCTTAATCATGCAGTTGACAAAAAGGCGTTAATCGACGCGTTTTATGCTGGAGCAGCTGATCCGGCAATTAATCCGATGCCTCCAGTAGTAGCAGGCTATAATGATGCAGTGGAAGACTATCCGTATGATCCGGAAAAAGCAAAGGAATTGTTAAAAGAAGCAGGCTATGAGAACGGTTTTGAAATGGAACTATGGGCAATGCCTGTTCCGCGTCCGTATATGCCTGATGGACAAAAGGTTGCTGAAGCATTACAAGCAAACTTTGAAGCGATTGGGGTAAAAGCAAAAATCGTTTCCTATGAGTGGGGGACGTATTTAGAAAAGGCGAATAAAGGGGAAGCGGATTCATTCTTGCTTGGCTGGACTGGTGACAACGGGGATGCTGACAACTTCTTATATGTTCTTTTAGATGAGGATGCAATTGGCTCAAATAACTATACGTACTACAAAAATCCAAAGGTTCATGAATTATTATTAAAGGCTCAAGCTAGCTCTGATCAAGCAGAACGTGAAGAGCTTTATAAGCAAGCGCAAGTCATTATTAAAGATGATGCTCCATGGATTCCGCTTGTTCACTCAAGACCAATCCTAGCGGGTAAAGCTGGTATTTCTAACTTTAAACCGCACCCAACAGGCTCTGACTTACTTTCTAATGTTGAATTAAAATAAGACTTATGAGAAGGGAGTTCAGCAGTGACTCCCTTTTCTATTCCAGCTCAATTGACTTTTGGACAACCTTGGAGTGAGGTGAAAAAGATGTTTTCCTATACGATAAAACGAGTATTGTCCTTAGTGCCGGTTTTGCTTGGTCTATCCTTGATTGTCTTTTTTATGATTCGGGCAATTCCGGGGGATCCTGCACAAATTATTCTTGGACAATTAGCAACAAAAGAGGCTGTTGCAGACTTAACAAAGCAGCTGGGGCTTGATCAGCCTTGGTATATTCAGTACTTTACATATCTCGGGGGCTTATTAACCGGGGATTTAGGTGAATCGATTAAGACAAAGACGGCGATCAGCCAAGAAATCTGGCCGTATTTAGCAGCAACAATCGAGCTATCATTTTGTGCGATTGTGATCGCGATTGTTATTGGAGTAAATGCTGGCATCATTAGTGCCTGGTACCAAAATTCATGGTTTGACTATATTGCAATGGTACTTGCTCTTATCGGGGTGTCCATGCCAATCTTCTGGCTTGGATTAATGGAGCAATGGGTGTTTGCGATTAATCTTGACTGGCTTCCAACATCGGGAAGAGAGGAGGTCAGAAATCCAGTCACATCGATCACGAATATCTATATGATTGATACATTGCTGCAAGGAAGAATGGATCAATTTTGGGATGTTGTGAAGCATTTGATACTTCCGGCATTTGCATTAGCGACTATTCCGATGGCAATAATTGCAAGGATTACAAGATCTTCCATGCTTGAAGTGATGAGGTCTGATTTCATTCGTACAGCAAGAGCAAAGGGATTACGGATGTTCTGGGTCGTTTATAAGCATTCTTTAAAAAATGCCATTATTCCAGTTCTTACGATTATCGGTCTTCAAACGGGTCTTTTGCTGGGAGGAGCGATTTTAACAGAAACGATCTTTAGCTGGCCGGGAATGGGACGTTATATTTACGATGCAATTAATGCCCGTGACTATCCTGTTATTCAATCTGGGATATTAATCATTGCCTTTATTTTCGTCATGATTAACTTAGTTGTGGACTTGCTCTATGCAGCAATTGATCCGCGGATTAAATATAATTAGGGGGGAACACACTTGGAACTTTCTACTCGAAAAGATTTACAGCCGCAGCTTGTACCTGAAGAAGACAAGGTCGTTTCCCCTTGGCTTGAGGCCTGGAGAAGCTTTCGCAAGAATAAATTAGCCCTGATTGGCACATTAATTGTTCTATTCTTTATCGTCATCGCAGTATTTGCACCAGTGATTGCTCCCCAAGGAATAAATGAGCAAATGCTTTCAAAACGATTGCAGGCGCCCTCAGGTGAGCATTGGTTTGGTACGGATGATTTTGGAAGAGATATTTTTTCAAGGGTTATTTATGGGACAAGAATCTCATTGTGGGTTGGATTTCTTGCAGTTATGGGGTCCATTATTGTCGGCTGTTTTCTAGGAATCATAGCAGGTTACTATGGGAAATGGGTGGATACTCTTATCTCCCGTCTGTTTGATATCATGCTTGCTTTTCCAAGTATTTTATTAGCGATTGCGATTGTAGCCGTATTAGGCCCATCTTTGAAAAATGCCTTAATTGCGATTGCTGTTATTAATATTCCGAACTTTGGAAGGTTAATCCGATCCCGTGTGTTAAGTGTAAAGCAGGAAGAGTATATTATGGCAGCAAAAGCGGTCGGAATGAAGGATAGCCGGATTTTATTCCGTCATGTGCTGCCTAATAGTATGGCTCCGATTATTGTGCAGGGAACATTGGCCATCGCGACAGCTATTATTGAAGCTGCTGCTCTAGGCTTTCTTGGACTTGGTGCGACTGCTCCTAATCCAGAGTGGGGAAAAATGCTATCAGATGCAAGGCCGCTCTTAATGCAAGCGCCTTGGACGATGTTTTTCCCTGGGATTGCGATTATGCTGACGGTATTAGGCTTTAACTTAATGGGGGATGGCCTCAGAGATGCGCTCGATCCTCGGATGAAAAATTAATAGCGACTCAATAAGAAAAGCAGCTGATGATCAGCTGCTTTTACTCCTCTATCATTATTTCGCTCGTTTTCTTATGATATGTTTGGAAACTAGTAATTAGTTTATCAAGATGGACGACTTGTTCATCATAATTAATAATGGCTGATAGAATTTGTACTGTATGTGATAGCGTTGCTTCATCCTCAATTTTTGCTTCCTTTTGATTGGCAAAAAAGAGATTGAGCAATTCTTTGCTGTTTAGGATAATGTCGCCTTCTTCAAACGTGACATTTGGGCGCACCTTTCCGATGAATTTAAGCATCACATGTTCATGGTAGTGAATGAGACAATCTAATTGCTGCTGGACCGCATGCTGGAATTCAGCAGGCATTTCCTGAAGATCATTTTCAAATCGATGCAATCTTCTTAGCATTTCAAGTGATCTTTTTACAGTGGAAATCATTTGCCTGTATATGACAAGCTTCCGGGATTTCACTAACGTATTTTTTTTGAAATAGTTGCGTTCTTCCTTGTACATGACATATAAATGATCAAGACTTCTAACCGCTTCTTTCATTTTTCCAATATCATTCTTCAGCAGTCGGTGCTCTGATGCATGCCTAATCGTGAGGCGAATCCATTTGGTCGTTTCTTCTGTTATATCGGAAATTTTATAATATAGCTTCTTTTCATACTTTGGAGGCAAGAAAACTAAATTTACGATAAAAGCAGATAATACACCAAGCATGATGGTTGAAAAGCGAATAAGTGCAAATTGGATAAACTCATCACCTGGTGTTTCCATAATTACAATCATTGTAACGAGAGAGAGTGAGATTGTATTTTCGATTTTCAGCTTCAGGTTAATCGTAATCACAATAATCGCCGCAAGTCCAATGATGACCATATGGTTTCCGAGTAATAATACGAAAATAACGGCAATGATTGCCCCAATGACATTCCCTTGAATTTGCTCAATTATGGATAAAAATGACCGGTAAATGGTCGGCTGTACAGCAAAAATCGCTGCGATTGCTGCAAAGACAGGTGAAGGCAGCTGAAATAATTCTGATAATACTAATGATAAAATAATTGCGATTCCCGTTTTCAATATGCGGGCGCCAAGCTTCATACGTACTTATTTCCTTTCTTTTTAAATAATACTACCCTATCCGACAGAATCGAATAAAGTTTTTTGATTGTGCCTCTAGCTTTTGTTAAGTCTATGACATTAATGTACTATACATGGATATCCGAAGAAGCACAATGGGCATTTTTTTGAACTTTCTACTGAAGCTGGATTTTACGTTTAAAGACATAGGAAAAAGGAGCGATAAATCGCTCCTTCAATGATTGGATATTCCAAAATATTATTCGTTTTTCAATGCTTCAAATGCTTGCTGGACTGCATGAATGGTTGCTTGGATATCTTCTTCTGTATGAGCAATGGTGACGAACCATGCTTCATATTTTGAAGGTGCAAGATTGATTCCTTGCTTCAGCATTAATTTGAAGAACTTGGCAAACATTTCGCCATCTGTATTCTCAGCCTGCTCATAATTTACCACTTTTTCTTTTGTGAAATAAACAGTTAATGCGCCCTTTAAGCGGTTAATCGTTATCGGTATATTGAATTCCTTCGCTGCAGCTGCAATTCCTTCTTCAAGCATAGCGCCTAATTGATCAAGGTATTCATACACGCCTTTTTGCTTTAATACTTCAAGACAAGCAATTCCTGAAAGAATCGATGCTGGATTCCCTGCCATTGTTCCTGCCTGATAGGCTGGTCCTAATGGGGCAACGGTCTCCATAATTTCTTTCTTGCCGCCATATGCGCCAATTGGCAGACCTCCGCCAATAATTTTCCCCATTGCTGTTAAATCTGGAGTAACTCCTAACAGATCCTGTGCCCCTCCATACATGAAACGGAATGCAGTAATGACTTCGTCGTAAATAACAAGTGCTCCAGCTTTATGCGTTAGCTCATTGACTTGCTCCAAAAAGCCTGGCTTTGGTTCAACAATCCCGAAGTTTCCAACAATCGGCTCCACGAGAACAGCAGCAATTTGGTCGCCCCATTTTTCTAATGCTTCTTTATATGGTTCGATCTCATTAAATGGAACGGTAATGACTTCCTGGGCAATGCTTTTTGGCACGCCTGCTGAATCAGGTGTTCCAAGTGTAGAAGGTCCTGAACCGGCTGCAACGAGCACAAGATCAGAGTGACCGTGATAACAGCCGGCAAACTTTATGATTTTATCCCTGCCTGTGTATGCCCTTGCCACACGGATGGTTGTCATGACTGCCTCTGTTCCTGAATTAACGAAGCGGACCTTTTCAAGATTTGGCATGGCTTCCTTAAGCATCTCAGCAAACTTTACTTCATGTGGTGTGGGTGTTCCGTAAAGCACACCTGTTTCTGCTGCTGTTTTAATTGCCTCAGTAATATGTGGATGGGCATGACCCGTAATGATTGGTCCGTAAGCAGCTAAATAATCAATATATTGATTGCCGTCCACATCCCAGAAATAAGCGCCCTTCGCTCTTTCCATTACAACAGGTGCACCTCCGCCAACCGCTTTATAAGAGCGGGATGGACTGTTAACCCCCCCTACGATATGTTCAAGTGCTTTTGTATGTATCCGTTCTGAATTTGTGAATTGCATATAAATCCTCCTTACAAAAATAAAATCACTATAGTCTCTCGCATTTATTATCTTACCATTTTTCAAGTTGAGAATGCTGTAACTTATAATTGCGACAATTTTTTTGCCTATCCTCTAAGCTTGTCATACAAAATAATCAAAGCGCGTATAAATAAATAGTATAGAAGGGAAAAGAGGGAGCCATATGCTATTTTATTTGTCCCTGGTAGTAATCGTATTTTGCATGGTGATGAGTTTACGCACTTTGTTTTTGCCGCATAAAATTAAAGGGAAGAAAGTATCCTTTGAGAATTTTCTATATTTAGCCTCTATTTATGTAACGGTCATGCTTGGATTCGGCCTCATTTATATTCTTCTTGAATTGAATGGATTTAATGTGTTTTTGGAAGAGACAGATGCGTGGTATGAAAACTTTTTTAATCGGCTTGAAACAGGGTTTTATTTTAGCGCAGTCACTTTGTTTTCGGTTGGGTATGGGGATATTTCCCCAATTGGAATAGGGAGAATGATTGCTGTTCTTGAAGCGTTAATCGGCTATACAATTCCGGCTGCTTTTGTATTTAGAGCCGTATTTGATTTGGAGACGAAGTAGATTAGTTGTTTTTATTATAGAAATTGGATAGGCTTATAAAAACAGTTGCTTAAAGCAGCTATTGTAAAGAATCAGGAGGGAATAAAGAATGACAGCTGTAGTAGGAGAACTTGCTCCGGACTTTTCATTAAAAGGAAGCAATGGAGAAACCGTTAAATTATCCAATTATCGTGGCAAAAATGTAGTCCTTTATTTCTATCCTAAGGATATGACACCGGGATGTACAACCGAAGCTTGTGATTTCAGAGATCAATATGAAAGCTTTTCCGGTCTAAATGCCGTTATTTTAGGTGTAAGCCCTGATCCGCTCAACCGGCATGAGAAATTTATTGAAAAATATGATCTGCCGTTTGTTTTGCTGACTGATGAAGATCATCAGGCTGCCGAGGCGTATGATGTCTGGAAATTGAAGAAAAACTTTGGGAAAGAATATATGGGAATTGAACGCGCGACTTTTATTATTGATAAAGAGGGTAAGTTGGTAAAGGAATGGAGAAAAGTTAAGGTGAAGGGACATGTTGAAGAAACTCTTCAATTTATAGAGGACAGCCTTTCCTAATACATGGGAGTTTGATTCCAGCCTATTTTTTGGTATCAAGGCTTATGTCCATTCATTTGAGTGGTTTTTGAATATCATTTTATTAGGGCATACCTCCTCAGATACTTTTAAAGCGAATCTTACCCAGATTTGCTTTTTTTTTGCTAAAAAAGATAGTGGTTTTTAATTATTAACCTCATACATATATTAATAAGAAGAATGATACAGTAAAGGGGGATGGAGTACAGGCGGAAAAGTTAATAATGGAATAAACTTGCTGTTTGTGTGTTAGTTATGTTGACAAAAGTAATAATAAATTAGTACACTATTTATAAAGATTATAAAATAAGAATTCTTTTTAGAAAAGAGGTGCATGGCGGTGGCACATATTGAATTAAAGGAAGCGTTAGATACCTTAAAGGATACTGGAGTGCGCATAACACCACAGCGTCATGCGATACTTGAGTATTTAATTAACTCAATGTCACACCCAACTGCCGACGATATTTATAAAGCTCTTGAAGGAAAATTCCCAAATATGAGTGTTGCAACTGTTTACAATAATTTGAGAGTATTCCGTGAGGTTGGACTTGTAAAAGAGTTAACCTATGGCGATGCATCAAGCCGTTTTGATTTTGTCACGACTCACCATTATCATGTGATCTGTGAGCAATGTGGAAAAATTGTTGACTTTCATTATCCAGGTCTAGATGAGGTAGAACATTTAGCATCACATGTGACAGGATTTAAAATCAGTCATCATCGGATGGAGATATACGGTACTTGTCCAGATTGTGCTAGTAAAGAAGCTCATTAATAAATATTGCCGTAATGAAGCTGCTAGCCTATAAGGCTGCTAGCTTTTTTATTTGAACGGATTGAAGCAGAAAAGCTTGGCATTAGAGCCAAGCTTTTACTGTTTTTTCTTTGAGTTATATTTTTCGTCGAACTCTTTGCCCTCAAGATTTGGATCAAGTGTTAATGGTTCATTGCAATACATGCACATGTCTACACGTCCAAGTATTTTCGTATGCTTTTTACAATTCGGACATACGACCTGGACGGTTTTTGTTGAGAGCATCCCAATCCAAAAATATACTGCGACACTTGCAATCATGAATACGAAACCTAAAAACATAAAGATTGTCATGAGTAGAGGGGAATTTTTAAAGAAAATACCTATGTACATGACGATAAATCCAACAAATATCAATGCCAGGGCAAATGTACGGATCTTATTAATTTTACTGGAATACATTGTATACTTAGCCATCCATGTCCCTCCTAAAGAATAACTATATCACATCATTAGATAGAAGATAAATAAAAAAAGCCATGAGTACTTGCTGACGATAGGGTATGTAAATATCGGTCAGCCTAATTTCAACTGCACAAATTTTACTTCGGTACATAAATGTTTGTTCATATAATCAAACCGACAATTTATTTTTTGCTCTCTATTTTACATACTAATAATAATACAAAAGATTTTAAGTGATAAGAGGAAGGAAAATAATAAAAAATTGTCGAAGATATATTCATTAATAAATTTGGAGGAATGATGATGGAAGACATTCTCCGTCCTATTTATCAAGAACGTGCAAGTCAGGCGAACACGCTTGGCGTACTAATGATAAAGAAACGACAAAAGGATATTCCCGTTACAGACACATTTGATGCGGTTTTGCTTGTTTTAGTAGCTGAAGCAGATTCAGCCGTATCGATTAAGCATTATACGTATCACGATAAAAAAGCCGCCTTGTATATTGTGACTGAACAGCAGCTGAATGAATGGCTTTTACTTGGATCAAATAAGAAAATTTTTGATTGGCTATACAATGGAAAGATCCTATTTGACCGCAATGAATATATCCAGAACATAAAAACCGAATTAATGGAGTTCCCGTTCTATGGGAGAAAGCTGAAAATGGGTCTGGAATTTGCAAAGCTTATTCGCCGCTATATGGATGGCAAAGCTTTTTTTGAAAATGATCAATATCTTGATGCCTACAATCATATTGTCCATTCACTTCATCACTTGGCAAGACTGGCAGTGATAGAGCAAGGGTTTCATCCGGAAGTGACAGTTTGGCAGCAGGTGAAACAAATAGATCCTGAAATAACTAAGTTATATGAAGAACTGGTTACGAGCCATGAGCCACTTGATAAACGGCTGGAACTGCTATTCTTGGCGAGTGAGTTTTTAATCCATTCCAAAATGAAAAGCGGAATACAGCATTTAGTTGATGTGCTTGCTGAAAAAGAGTTTTGGTCCATTAATGAAATTATTAGCCATGAGGAAGTCCATCTATATAGTGTAGATCTGACTATGCTTCTTGAGTATTTAATTGATAAAGGCATTATTGAAGTAGTAATGAAAGAAACAAAAGGACAAGGCGTATTTCACCGGTACTATATGCTTGGGAAAAAATTATCTTAAAAAAATAATAAAAGATATTGACCTTTATGAAAATACTTGGTATATTAATATCCGTCGCTGCGATGTACGAGAAAAACATTTTCACAGCTGACGGATGATTTTAAAAAAGTGTTGACTTGAATATTAACACATGATATATTTAAAAAGTCGCTTCTGAGCGATGTAAACAAATTGCTCTTTGAAAACTGAACGAACAAAAAACGTCAACGTTTATTTTTTAGTCTTTTTTAAAAAGGCATTTATGAGCTAATCAACTCACAATTTATTGGAGAGTTTGATCCTGGCTCAGGACGAACGCTGGCGGCGTGCCTAATACATGCAAGTCGAGCGAACTTGCGGGAGCTTGCTCCCAAAAGTTAGCGGCGGACGGGTGAGTAACACGTGGGCAACCTGCCTGTAAGACTGGGATAACTTCGGGAAACCGGAGCTAATACCGGATAATTCTTTTCCTCACATGTGGAAAAGCTGAAAGATGGCTTCGGCTATCACTTACAGATGGGCCCGCGGCGCATTAGCTAGTTGGTGAGGTAACGGCTCACCAAGGCGACGATGCGTAGCCGACCTGAGAGGGTGATCGGCCACACTGGGACTGAGACACGGCCCAGACTCCTACGGGAGGCAGCAGTAGGGAATCTTCCGCAATGGACGAAAGTCTGACGGAGCAACGCCGCGTGAGTGATGAAGGTTTTCGGATCGTAAAACTCTGTTGTTAGGGAAGAACAAGTACCGTTCGAATAGGGCGGTACCTTGACGGTACCTAACCAGAAAGCCACGGCTAACTACGTGCCAGCAGCCGCGGTAATACGTAGGTGGCAAGCGTTGTCCGGAATTATTGGGCGTAAAGCGCGCGCAGGCGGTCTTTTAAGTCTGATGTGAAAGCCCCCGGCTCAACCGGGGAGGGTCATTGGAAACTGGGAGACTTGAGTGCAGAAGAGGAGAGTGGAATTCCACGTGTAGCGGTGAAATGCGTAGAGATGTGGAGGAACACCAGTGGCGAAGGCGACTCTCTGGTCTGTAACTGACGCTGAGGCGCGAAAGCGTGGGGAGCGAACAGGATTAGATACCCTGGTAGTCCACGCCGTAAACGATGAGTGCTAAGTGTTAGAGGGTTTCCGCCCTTTAGTGCTGCAGCAAACGCATTAAGCACTCCGCCTGGGGAGTACGGCCGCAAGGCTGAAACTCAAAGGAATTGACGGGGGCCCGCACAAGCGGTGGAGCATGTGGTTTAATTCGAAGCAACGCGAAGAACCTTACCAGGTCTTGACATCCTCTGACAATCCTAGAGATAGGACTTTCCCCTTCGGGGGACAGAGTGACAGGTGGTGCATGGTTGTCGTCAGCTCGTGTCGTGAGATGTTGGGTTAAGTCCCGCAACGAGCGCAACCCTTGATCTTAGTTGCCAGCATTCAGTTGGGCACTCTAAGGTGACTGCCGGTGACAAACCGGAGGAAGGTGGGGATGACGTCAAATCATCATGCCCCTTATGACCTGGGCTACACACGTGCTACAATGGATGGTACAAAGGGCTGCAAGACCGCGAGGTTTAGCCAATCCCATAAAACCATTCTCAGTTCGGATTGCAGGCTGCAACTCGCCTGCATGAAGCCGGAATCGCTAGTAATCGCGGATCAGCATGCCGCGGTGAATACGTTCCCGGGCCTTGTACACACCGCCCGTCACACCACGAGAGTTTGTAACACCCGAAGTCGGTGGGGTAACCGCAAGGAGCCAGCCGCCTAAGGTGGGACAGATGATTGGGGTGAAGTCGTAACAAGGTAGCCGTATCGGAAGGTGCGGCTGGATCACCTCCTTTCTAAGGATGAAATGAAGTCTAACTTCATTAAAAGACGTTTCATTGTTCGTTCAGTTTTGAGAGAGCAATTCTCTCATATGAATTTGTTCTTTGAAAACTAGATAATGTATATAAAGAAGAATAACCGAGTAATCGCCATCTTAGTTTTCTCTTATTAAAGTTTTAATTTTAAAACGAAATAAGAGCACAAACCATGAGGGCAACAAGAAGCAAGTAGTTCAAGGAAACGATTGAGGAAACACCGGAACGTGCGTAGTTGGCACGTGAGGATGTTGACGAATGAGTTGACGCAGAAATACGCAGCTGATTGTTG
>NZ_LT904903.1:1055683-1061881 GCF_900199725.1 Cytobacillus massiliigabonensis
TCGCGGGGTGGAGCAGTCCGGTAGCTCGTCGGGCTCATAACCCGAAGGTCGCAGGTTCAAATCCTGTCCCCGCAATTTGGTCCGGTAGTTCAGTTGGTTAGAATGCCTGCCTGTCACGCAGGAGGTCGCGGGTTCGAGTCCCGTCCGGACCGCCATTTATACATAGTGGCTCAGTAGCTCAGTCGGTAGAGCAGATTGCAGTACGAAGCATTACTTCCACGAGTAGCAATCTGTGACAAAGACCACAGGGCTTTGGAACAAAGGTCACTCTGTAATTAAGGTTTAGGAAACAAAATTTTATGTGGCTCAGTAGCTCAGTCGGTAGAGCAAAGGACTGAAAATCCTTGTGTCGGCGGTTCGATTCCGTCCTGAGCCACCATTTATATTATGCCGGCCTAGCTCAATTGGTAGAGCAACTGACTTGTAATCAGTAGGTTGGGGGTTCAAGTCCTCTGGCCGGCATGTTTCATAAGTTTTCGGAGGGGTAGCGAAGTGGCTAAACGCGGCGGACTGTAAATCCGCTCCTTCGGGTTCGGCGGTTCGAATCCGTCCCCCTCCACCATTTATAGGGGTATAGTTTAAAGGTAGAACTAAGGTCTCCAAAACCTTCAGTGTGGGTTCGATTCCTACTACCCCTGCCATTAATTATGGCGGTTGTGGCGAAGTGGTTAACGCATCGGATTGTGGTTCCGACATTCGTGGGTTCGATTCCCATCAGCCGCCCCATAATGCGGGCCTATAGCTCAGCTGGTTAGAGCGCACGCCTGATAAGCGTGAGGTCGATGGTTCGAGTCCATTTAGGCCCATCATTTATGAATAGATAGTTTTGCCTAGTTCTTTTAGGCATTGCCGATAAAAAATGGATAACTAACCATGTCATTGAGATATAGTTAGTTATCCGTTTTTTAATTGTTTTACTTTATCTATGCTATATTTAATACTTTCAATTAATCTATTGGTTTAAACGCTTACCTTACAAAAGTGTAAGCTAATGTAAGGTAAACAAATTTTCCATTTACAGCGCATGGGACATAATTGTAGTATAAGAAAGGAAGTAGGGGGGAAACCAGCTAATGTCATTTACAGAAACGAACATAAATATATTCAGAATGATTAACGACTTAGGGAAAGAATACACATTCTTAAATCCTCCATTTGTTTTCATTGCTGAATATACAGTTTACCTTTTAGCGCTGGCTACCATCATTTATTGGTTTACTCGTGAGTATAAGAATAGAATGATGGTTATAAGTGCGATGATTACTTTTATATTTGCTGAAATCATAGGAAAACTAGCAGGAACATTCCATTCAAACTATCAGCCTTTTGCTGAACTGGCAAACGTGAATAAATTAATAGAAAAGACCGTCGGGAACTCATTTCCAAGTGACCATACCATACTGTTCTTTTCGTTTTGTATGACCTTTTGGCTTTTTAAAAAGGGGTATGGCTTTTTATGGATGATAGCCGCTATCTTAGTAGGAATATCAAGAATGTGGGTAGGCGTGCACTATCCTGCTGATGTTGCTGCAGGAGCATTAATAAGCATTATCACAGCAATTATTGTTTACTATGTTGTCCCTAAGATAAGCTTCATTCAGAAATTATTGAAGCTATATGAAAAAGGAGAAGGATATATATTGCCTTCAAAATCTAAATCTAAGAATTTCTAAAAATCAGAAACATAAAATGACCAGCTAATAAACAGTTAGCTGGTCATTTTATGTTTCTGACACTGGAAATTAATCTTTGGAATTTGCTTTCGCTTGACGGTANTGGACGAAAGTCTGACGGAGCAACGCCGCGTGAGTGATGAAGGTTTTCGGATCGTAAAACTCTGTTGTTAGGGAAGAACAAGTACCGTTCGAATAGGGCGGTACCTTGACGGTACCTAACCAGAAAGCCACGGCTAACTACGTGCCAGCAGCCGCGGTAATACGTAGGTGGCAAGCGTTGTCCGGAATTATTGGGCGTAAAGCGCGCGCAGGCGGTCTTTTAAGTCTGATGTGAAAGCCCCCGGCTCAACCGGGGAGGGTCATTGGAAACTGGGAGACTTGAGTGCAGAAGAGGAGAGTGGAATTCCACGTGTAGCGGTGAAATGCGTAGAGATGTGGAGGAACACCAGTGGCGAAGGCGACTCTCTGGTCTGTAACTGACGCTGAGGCGCGAAAGCGTGGGGAGCGAACAGGATTAGATACCCTGGTAGTCCACGCCGTAAACGATGAGTGCTAAGTGTTAGAGGGTTTCCGCCCTTTAGTGCTGCAGCAAACGCATTAAGCACTCCGCCTGGGGAGTACGGCCGCAAGGCTGAAACTCAAAGGAATTGACGGGGGCCCGCACAAGCGGTGGAGCATGTGGTTTAATTCGAAGCAACGCGAAGAACCTTACCAGGTCTTGACATCCTCTGACAATCCTAGAGATAGGACTTTCCCCTTCGGGGGACAGAGTGACAGGTGGTGCATGGTTGTCGTCAGCTCGTGTCGTGAGATGTTGGGTTAAGTCCCGCAACGAGCGCAACCCTTGATCTTAGTTGCCAGCATTCAGTTGGGCACTCTAAGGTGACTGCCGGTGACAAACCGGAGGAAGGTGGGGATGACGTCAAATCATCATGCCCCTTATGACCTGGGCTACACACGTGCTACAATGGATGGTACAAAGGGCTGCAAGACCGCGAGGTTTAGCCAATCCCATAAAACCATTCTCAGTTCGGATTGCAGGCTGCAACTCGCCTGCATGAAGCCGGAATCGCTAGTAATCGCGGATCAGCATGCCGCGGTGAATACGTTCCCGGGCCTTGTACACACCGCCCGTCACACCACGAGAGTTTGTAACACCCGAAGTCGGTGGGGTAACCGCAAGGAGCCAGCCGCCTAAGGTGGGACAGATGATTGGGGTGAAGTCGTAACAAGGTAGCCGTATCGGAAGGTGCGGCTGGATCACCTCCTTTCTAAGGATGAAATGAAGTCTAACTTCATTAAAAGACGTTTCATTGTTCGTTCAGTTTTGAGAGAGCAATTCTCTCATATAAATTTGTTCTTTGAAAACTAGATAATGTATATAAAGAAGAATAACCGAGTAATCGCCATCTTAGTTTTCTCTTATTAAATGATTTTTTATAATCAAAATAAGAGTACAAACCATGAGGGCAACAAGCAGCGAGAAGATCAAGGAAGCGACCGAACGAGCACCGGAGCGTACTCAGTACGTGAGGAGCGGAGTGAGAGAGCTGACGCAGAGATTCGAAGCTGATTGTTGACCGAAGTAGGTTAAGTTAGAAAGGGCGCACGGTGAATGCCTAGGCACTAGGAGCCGATGAAGGACGGGACTAACACCGATATGCTTCGGGGAGCTGTAAGTAAGCTTTGATCCGGAGATTTCCGAATGGGGGAACCCTCTATCCGTAATGGGATAGAATCTTTACCTGAATACATAGGGTAATGAAGGCAGACCCGGGGAACTGAAACATCTAAGTACCCGGAGGAAGAGAAAGCAAACGCGATTCCCTGAGTAGCGGCGAGCGAAACGGGATTAGCCCAAACCAAGAGGCTTGCCTCTTGGGGTTGTAGGACACTCTACACGGAGTTACAAAGGAACGAGGTAAATGAACAGGTCTGGAAAGGCCGGCCAGAGAAGGTAAAAGCCCTGTAGTTGAAACTTCGTTCCCTCCAGAGTGGATCCTGAGTACGGCGGGACACGAGAAATCCCGTCGGAAGCAGGGAGGACCATCTCCCAAGGCTAAATACTCCCTAGTGACCGATAGTGAACCAGTACCGTGAGGGAAAGGTGAAAAGCACCCCGGAAGGGGAGTGAAAGAGATCCTGAAACCGTGTGCCTACAAGTAGTTAGAGCCCGTTAATGGGTGATAGCGTGCCTTTTGTAGAATGAACCGGCGAGTTACGATTACATGCGAGGTTAAGTTGAATAGACGGAGCCGCAGCGAAAGCGAGTCTGAATAGGGCGAATGAGTATGTGGTCGTAGACCCGAAACCAGGTGATCTACCCATGTCCAGGTTGAAGTTCAGGTAACACTGAATGGAGGACCGAACCCACGCACGTTGAAAAGTGCGGGGATGAGGTGTGGGTAGCGGAGAAATTCCAATCGAACTTGGAGATAGCTGGTTCTCTCCGAAATAGCTTTAGGGCTAGCCTCATGTAGAAAGAGTCTTGGAGGTAGAGCACTGTTTGGACTAGGGGCCCCCATCGGGTTACCGAATTCAGACAAACTCCGAATGCCAAAGACTTATCCATGGGAGTCAGACTGCGAGTGATAAGATCCGTAGTCAAGAGGGAAACAGCCCAGACCACCAGCTAAGGTCCCAAAGTATACGTTAAGTGGAAAAGGATGTGGAGTTGCTTAGACAACCAGGATGTTGGCTTAGAAGCAGCCACCATTTAAAGAGTGCGTAATAGCTCACTGGTCGAGTGACTCTGCGCCGAAAATGTACCGGGGCTAAACGTATCACCGAAGCTGTGGATGGACATCTACCGATGTCCGTGGTAGGAGAGCGTTCTAAGGGCGTTGAAGCTAGACCGCAAGGACTGGTGGAGCGCTTAGAAGTGAGAATGCCGGTATGAGTAGCGAAAGATGGGTGAGAATCCCATCCACCGAATGCCTAAGGTTTCCTGAGGAAGGCTCGTCCGCTCAGGGTTAGTCGGGACCTAAGCCGAGGCTGAAAAGCGTAGGCGATGGACAACAGGTTGATATTCCTGTACCACCAAACTCCGTTTGAGCAATGGGGGGACGCAGGAGGATAGGGTAAGCGCACTGCTGGATATGTGCGTCTAAGCAGTTAGGCTGCAAGCGAGGAAAATCCCGTTTGCGTGAAGGCTGAGCTGTGACAGCGAGGGAAATATAGTACCGAAGTTCCTGATTCCACACTGCCAAGAAAAGCCTCTAGCGAGGATAAGGTGCCCGTACCGCAAACCGACACAGGTAGGCGAGGAGAGAATCCTAAGGTGAGCGAGAGAACTCTCGTTAAGGAACTCGGCAAAATGACCCCGTAACTTCGGGAGAAGGGGTGCTCTTTGGGGTGTTAAAGCCTCGAAGAGCCGCAGTGAATAGGCCCAGGCGACTGTTTAGCAAAAACACAGGTCTCTGCGAAGCCGCAAGGCGAAGTATAGGGGCTGACGCCTGCCCGGTGCTGGAAGGTTAAGAGGAGGGGTTAGCTCACGCGAAGCTCTGAATTGAAGCCCCAGTAAACGGCGGCCGTAACTATAACGGTCCTAAGGTAGCGAAATTCCTTGTCGGGTAAGTTCCGACCCGCACGAAAGGCGTAACGATCTGGGCACTGTCTCAACGAGAGACTCGGTGAAATTATAGTACCTGTGAAGATGCAGGTTACCCGCGACAGGACGGAAAGACCCCGTGGAGCTTTACTGTAGCCTGATATTGAATTTCGGTACAGCTTGTACAGGATAGGTAGGAGCCTTGGAAGCCGGAGCGCCAGCTTCGGTGGAGGCATCGGTGGGATACTACCCTGGCTGTATTGAAATTCTAACCCATGCCCCTGATCGGGGCAGGAGACAGTGTCAGGTGGGCAGTTTGACTGGGGCGGTCGCCTCCTAAAAAGTAACGGAGGCGCCCAAAGGTTCCCTCAGAATGGTTGGAAATCATTCGAAGAGTGTAAAGGCATAAGGGAGCTTGACTGCGAGACCTACAAGTCGAGCAGGGACGAAAGTCGGGCTTAGTGATCCGGTGGTTCCGCATGGAAGGGCCATCGCTCAACGGATAAAAGCTACCCCGGGGATAACAGGCTTATCTCCCCCAAGAGTCCACATCGACGGGGAGGTTTGGCACCTCGATGTCGGCTCATCGCATCCTGGGGCTGTAGTCGGTCCCAAGGGTTGGGCTGTTCGCCCATTAAAGCGGTACGCGAGCTGGGTTCAGAACGTCGTGAGACAGTTCGGTCCCTATCCGTCGTGGGCGCAGGAAATTTGAGAGGAGCTGTCCTTAGTACGAGAGGACCGGGATGGACGCACCGCTGGTGTACCAGTTGTTCTGCCAAGAGCATCGCTGGGTAGCTATGTGCGGAAGGGATAAGTGCTGAAAGCATCTAAGCATGAAGCCCCCCTCGAGATGAGATTTCCCATAGCGTCAAGCTAGTAAGACCCCTGAAAGATGATCAGGTTGATAGGTTTGAGGTGGAAGCGTGGTGACACGTGGAGCTGACAAATACTAATCGGTCGAGGACTTAACCA
>NZ_LT904903.1:1064049-1066549 GCF_900199725.1 Cytobacillus massiliigabonensis
TTGACCGAAGTAGGTTAAGTTAGAAAGGGCGCACGGTGAATGCCTAGGCACTAGGAGCCGATGAAGGACGGGACTAACACCGATATGCTTCGGGGAGCTGTAAGTAAGCTTTGATCCGGAGATTTCCGAATGGGGGAACCCTCTATCCGTAATGGGATAGAATCTTTACCTGAATACATAGGGTAATGAAGGCAGACCCGGGGAACTGAAACATCTAAGTACCCGGAGGAAGAGAAAGCAAACGCGATTCCCTGAGTAGCGGCGAGCGAAACGGGATTAGCCCAAACCAAGAGGCTTGCCTCTTGGGGTTGTAGGACACTCTACACGGAGTTACAAAGGAACGAGGTAAATGAACAGGTCTGGAAAGGCCGGCCAGAGAAGGTAAAAGCCCTGTAGTTGAAACTTCGTTCCCTCCAGAGTGGATCCTGAGTACGGCGGGACACGAGAAATCCCGTCGGAAGCAGGGAGGACCATCTCCCAAGGCTAAATACTCCCTAGTGACCGATAGTGAACCAGTACCGTGAGGGAAAGGTGAAAAGCACCCCGGAAGGGGAGTGAAAGAGATCCTGAAACCGTGTGCCTACAAGTAGTTAGAGCCCGTTAATGGGTGATAGCGTGCCTTTTGTAGAATGAACCGGCGAGTTACGATTACATGCGAGGTTAAGTTGAATAGACGGAGCCGCAGCGAAAGCGAGTCTGAATAGGGCGAATGAGTATGTGGTCGTAGACCCGAAACCAGGTGATCTACCCATGTCCAGGTTGAAGTTCAGGTAACACTGAATGGAGGACCGAACCCACGCACGTTGAAAAGTGCGGGGATGAGGTGTGGGTAGCGGAGAAATTCCAATCGAACTTGGAGATAGCTGGTTCTCTCCGAAATAGCTTTAGGGCTAGCCTCATGTAGAAAGAGTCTTGGAGGTAGAGCACTGTTTGGACTAGGGGCCCCCATCGGGTTACCGAATTCAGACAAACTCCGAATGCCAAAGACTTATCCATGGGAGTCAGACTGCGAGTGATAAGATCCGTAGTCAAGAGGGAAACAGCCCAGACCACCAGCTAAGGTCCCAAAGTATACGTTAAGTGGAAAAGGATGTGGAGTTGCTTAGACAACCAGGATGTTGGCTTAGAAGCAGCCACCATTTAAAGAGTGCGTAATAGCTCACTGGTCGAGTGACTCTGCGCCGAAAATGTACCGGGGCTAAACGTATCACCGAAGCTGTGGATGGACATCTACCGATGTCCGTGGTAGGAGAGCGTTCTAAGGGCGTTGAAGCTAGACCGCAAGGACTGGTGGAGCGCTTAGAAGTGAGAATGCCGGTATGAGTAGCGAAAGATGGGTGAGAATCCCATCCACCGAATGCCTAAGGTTTCCTGAGGAAGGCTCGTCCGCTCAGGGTTAGTCGGGACCTAAGCCGAGGCTGAAAAGCGTAGGCGATGGACAACAGGTTGATATTCCTGTACCACCAAACTCCGTTTGAGCAATGGGGGGACGCAGGAGGATAGGGTAAGCGCACTGCTGGATATGTGCGTCTAAGCAGTTAGGCTGCAAGCGAGGAAAATCCCGTTTGCGTGAAGGCTGAGCTGTGACAGCGAGGGAAATATAGTACCGAAGTTCCTGATTCCACACTGCCAAGAAAAGCCTCTAGCGAGGATAAGGTGCCCGTACCGCAAACCGACACAGGTAGGCGAGGAGAGAATCCTAAGGTGAGCGAGAGAACTCTCGTTAAGGAACTCGGCAAAATGACCCCGTAACTTCGGGAGAAGGGGTGCTCTTTGGGGTGTTAAAGCCTCGAAGAGCCGCAGTGAATAGGCCCAGGCGACTGTTTAGCAAAAACACAGGTCTCTGCGAAGCCGCAAGGCGAAGTATAGGGGCTGACGCCTGCCCGGTGCTGGAAGGTTAAGAGGAGGGGTTAGCTCACGCGAAGCTCTGAATTGAAGCCCCAGTAAACGGCGGCCGTAACTATAACGGTCCTAAGGTAGCGAAATTCCTTGTCGGGTAAGTTCCGACCCGCACGAAAGGCGTAACGATCTGGGCACTGTCTCAACGAGAGACTCGGTGAAATTATAGTACCTGTGAAGATGCAGGTTACCCGCGACAGGACGGAAAGACCCCGTGGAGCTTTACTGTAGCCTGATATTGAATTTCGGTACAGCTTGTACAGGATAGGTAGGAGCCTTGGAAGCCGGAGCGCCAGCTTCGGTGGAGGCATCGGTGGGATACTACCCTGGCTGTATTGAAATTCTAACCCATGCCCCTGATCGGGGCAGGAGACAGTGTCAGGTGGGCAGTTTGACTGGGGCGGTCGCCTCCTAAAAAGTAACGGAGGCGCCCAAAGGTTCCCTCAGAATGGTTGGAAATCATTCGAAGAGTGTAAAGGCATAAGGGAGCTTGACTGCGAGACCTACAAGTCGAGCAGGGACGAAAGTCGGGCTTAGTGATCCGGTGGTTCCGCATGGAAGGGCCATCGCTCAACGGATAAAAGCTACCCCGGGGATAACA
>NZ_LT904903.1:1070164-1086731 GCF_900199725.1 Cytobacillus massiliigabonensis
GATTCCCATCAGCCGCCCCATAATTTTATGAGTAATAAATGTAATTATGGCGATTGTGGCGAAGTGGTTAACGCATCGGATTGTGGTTCCGACATTCGTGGGTTCGATTCCCATCAGTCGCCCCATAACATAGGATTCACAAAACCGTCATTCAAAACATATGATATTAATAACTAATGGGCTATAGCCAAGCGGTAAGGCATCGCACTTTGACTGCGACATGCGTTGGTTCGAATCCAGCTAGCCCAGCCATTTTGCGGAAGTAGTTCAGTGGTAGAACACCACCTTGCCAAGGTGGGGGTCGCGGGTTCGAATCCCGTCTTCCGCTCCAATTTATTTTATGGCGGCATAGCCAAGTGGTAAGGCATGGGTCTGCAAAACCCTGATCACCGGTTCAAATCCGGTTGCCGCCTCCATAACTTACTAATCTTTACTTATGAAATAGATACGCCGGGGTGGCGGAACTGGCAGACGCACAGGACTTAAAATCCTGCGGTAGGTGACTACCGTACCGGTTCGATTCCGGTCCTCGGCACTTTTTCGAGAAATAATTTAATATGCCGGTGTGGCGGAATTGGCAGACGCGCACGACTCAAAATCGTGTTCCTTCTGGAGTGTCGGTTCGACCCCGACCACCGGTATCAATAAACGTTGATTTAACGGCGATCTATCGTAATGATGGGTCGTCGTTTTTCGTTGTATGCGCACGATTTTAGGTGAATAAATCGTACGCGGTGAGTCGTACGCACTGTGTCGGGTAATCTATCCGATTAGGAGTTGCGGAAATTGACACGGAAAAGACGTACTAACGATTTAGCCACGGAAGATTTATCGAAATTGCGAGGCAGCCTTCGGGCGGACTTTCTCGATTTCGATGACGCATTATCACTGTTTATTAAGGACGGCGAAATGCGAAATATTCGCGAACATACAATTCGATATTACCGGAATGAGCTTACGACATTTCGACGCATATTAGAGGAACAAGAAATAACGACTACACCTGGCGAAATAACGCAAGCTATTATCCAAGAAAACGTTATTCTTTATTTGCGGGACATTAAGCAACTAAAAATCACATCAATTAATACGAGATTACGCGCGATACGGGCGTTCTTCAATTTCCTATATAAGAACGATTATATCCCGATGAACCCCGTCAAAAATTTAAGCTTGGTTCGCGATAGGAAATCTGTCATTGCGACTTTCTCTACAAAACAACTCAACGACATTCTAAGTAAACCCGACCTTAAAACATTTACGGGAGTGCGCGACTATACGTTAATGTTACTTCTATTAGAAACCGGCATTCGCGCGAATGAACTTGTTGGGGTTAATGTAAACGATATTAATTGGGATGAGTCGACGCTACTTATTCGCAATACAAAAGGATATAAGCAACGTTATGTACCGGTATCGCCAACAATGAAGGAAGCATTACGTAGGTATATTTCGATAAGAGGCTCGATTGTTGACTGTAACGCATTGTTTGTTACGATAGACGATACGCCCCTAACAAAGCGTCAAGTACAATCACGCATTAATGGTTATGGTAAAG
This sequence comes from Cytobacillus massiliigabonensis, assembly GCF_900199725.1. Taxonomy (GTDB): domain Bacteria; phylum Bacillota; class Bacilli; order Bacillales; family Cytobacillaceae; genus Cytobacillus; species Cytobacillus massiliigabonensis. Next base: position 1,071,723 of record NZ_LT904903.1, read on the forward strand.
AGGCGCAAATTGATAACGTCAGATGCTCGCCACACACTTTCCGGCACACTTTCGCGAAACTAAGTGTTAAGAATGGCGCTGGAATATTCGAGTTACAACAAATACTTGGGCATACTACATTTGATATGGTTCGTACTTACGTAAATTTGTTCGCGGAAGATGTAAAGGAACAGCACCGGAAGTTTTCGCCACTTAATACGTTGAAAAAAAGAAATTACGGAAAATAAGTACTATTATCGTCAGCCTTTCGGGGTTGGCGATTTTTTTTGCGTAAAAATGCGCGAAGTTAATTTCGTTTGGCGTCCTAATAAATATAAGCGAAATAACTTTTGCGAAAGTGAACCAATTTGCGGAGGTGTGAGCGAATATCTTATGTGAAGACGCGGAAAAGGTTTCGCGAAGATGTCCGAATGATAATTCTCGCGGGTGTTATTGTATAAGTCGAAATTATTTTCGATTTAAGTGCGCAACTTTACCACCTTGCACGTCATTAGTAGTATAAGGCGTTTTTATTTGCCAAGTAATCTACACCAACGCATATATAACATACAGAAAACAAATGGAGGTGCTTTACGAAATGAGCGGAAAGATCGCTATTGGTAAATTAAAGGAACACCCGAAAAACTCGTATTACTTCACGGATATAAGCGGTGAAAAGTTCGAAGAAGTAAAACGAAGTATTGACGTCAATGGAATTCGCGACCCAATAAAATGTACTACTGCATTTACGGTAATTAGTGGACACCAGCGATTACGAATTGCAAAGGAACTCGGCTTAACGAGGGTTCCTGTCGAGATACTCGACGTTGACGAGTGGCAAGCGGAGTATCTATTGATTGCAGAAAACGTAGAGCGACGAGGGCAGGCCGAAACAGATCCGATTAAGAAGGCGCGTATTGCGCAGTTTTTGAAAGAGTATTGGGGTGTTAGAAGTGGAGGAAATGGGAGTAATCAATTTAAGCAAACTGGACATAATGGACAAGTTGCTAAAACAACTACAGACATAGCGGAATCAATCGGGGAGTCCGAAAAAACCACACGACGCCTAATGAAACTAAACGACTTAATTCCCGAAATACAAACACTGGTATCAGAGGGAATTGTTGGAACGACAGCGGCGGAACAGTATGCGTATATTACTCCGGAAAATCAACGCATATTAATCGAAGCGCTCGGAGAAAAACTCGGAGAAAAATCCGTTGTTGAAGCGAAAGAAATACGAAAGCAATCCGAGCAGGAAGGTGATTTTGAAGAGGTATTGAAAGCCAAGGAATCTGAATTAGAAGATGAACGTAAACGACGTGAACAAGCGGAGCGGAGCGAGAAAATTGCGTTACAACGGTTGGAGGAAGCGGAGAAACGGCCTTATCAAGTTGTTGAGCGCGAAGTGGTTAAGGAGGTCGTGCCTCCAGAAGTTCAGCAGCAAATAACAGAAAATCAACGCAAGTATGAGGAAACGGAGCGCGAGCGGCGTCTCCTTGAGCAATCATTATCACGGACTTATGAGCGTATCGAACACTTAGAAAAATTAGAAAAGACGGTAAGGGTACAAGAAGAATCACCTATGTACGATTTAATCCGTTCCTTACAAACGTCAAACCGATATTTTGATACGTTTACACTCAATGAAAAATTCACCTCGACTACGATTGCTAGTGCTGAACAGACAACAGTCGACTCCTTAGAAACGCAATTAAGGCGAACGTTAGCTAAAGTCGAACATGTACTAGCACTAATCGACGAGAGAAATGGCGTTATTGTAATTGACCAAAATATATCGACGGAGGTTGTTGTTAATGATTAATGAAAGCATGCAAATTGCAGAACGAGTGTTTCAAGAACAATTCGGTGTTAGTGCTATGGAGTTACAAAATACTACGGTCGAAGAAACAGTTCGCAAAAAAGTAGAAAGGTATCGAGAACAGGATGAGATGGGTCGGGCGATGTATTTTACGTCGGAAGTAACCTCATCCGAAATATTCAAGCGCTCAACTCTAAGTTTTTTCACAGGAGAGTTTCCTGCGATAATAAAAACCCTAACAATGGTAGAAAGCATTCCAGCAGTATATAAGCGAGAAACACAACGATTTTTCACGAAAGATTTTCCTAAATTTAATGCGGGAGCAGCGACGGCATTAGGGAGATTCATACGTGATGGACTGATTTGGGTGCAATCAGACCCTAACGCAAGTAGTGAGCGAGGACGAAGCGAGCAACTATCCAACTATGTTATGAAAGGGATAAGAGAGCGCTCACGTGCTAAGTATTTTGTAGACATGCGTAGAGACGAATTTGAGTACAAGAAGTTCGAGCGAAAATTGAAAGCATACTGCGGAATAGTATGGGAAATGTATATGGTCGAAGAAAAAACATTTACAAGCGATATGCCTCTAGTAGACCGAGTGCGAAATCGAAATGAATACGCAAAAGCACAAGTTGAGAGATTCCTCGAACAAAATTGTAAAATTAAGCGTGACTCACAGATGAAATCAGAAATATTATATAAGGCATATGAACAGTGGACGGACGAAAATCAACAAGAATTACTAGGTCGGGGAACATTCGTAGAAACAATTATGCGGATTATTCCCGTTGTAACACAGACTGCTATCGGAGAAACCGCGTATATTCGGGGAATACGACTTGCCTCATAAGCAGAAAAAGCTAAAGTCTAACGCAATAGGCAAGCGCTAGACAAACGAACCGCCCACGAAGGAGGTCACGCGCAAATATGACGCAATCTAACGCATATATCCGCACAGGCAACACACGCACCGGCTTCTCGCTAATGTTCCACGAACTGTTCGATTTGTACCATCCGTACATTGGCGACAAGGCAACGCTGTACTATCTGTACCTGTTGCGCTACCGAAACAACGATGTCACAAGTTTCGACCAAGGCAAGGCGTGGAACGGGCGCAGTAAGGTAACGGAAAAGTTTCAGCTTTCATTTTCGACGCTGCCCATACTCGACGAAATCCTCGAAGCGAGCGGACTGGTGACGATCGAACGCAAGCCGAGCGGTCGCGGAAAGGACAAGATTTACTATATCGTTCATGACCCGTTGGAGCGCGCGCAATTTCGCGAACATGAGACGCAGATAGCCGAGGATTTACGGCAAGTCGTCGTTAGGCAGGGCGGCTCGATCGGCAAGTTACTCGGTAAGGAGAAAGGCGTTAATCTATCGGTGTGTTGATTAGCTCTACGTTGGCGGAGATTTATCTCTACGCTAGCGTTAATGAAAAAGAAGTATTTAAAAAGAATCTTTTAAAAAGAATAAATACATTGCGCCAATTCCATTTCATTACATTGACGCTACGATTCTATTAATATCTATTATCGCGAAAAGTAGTACAAGCGTAGCGTTATGAGCGAATGCGAATAGCGCAAAGGTTTTCCATTCTAATAATATGATTAGGAGATGAGATGTGTATGTTTGAAAAGCTAATAGGGGCACAAATTGTTAACGTAGGTGACGAATGTATTGAAGTGAAGATAGGTGCTGAGGTTTTTAAATTAGAAATTACTTCTGATGATGGGGATTGCTGCGGTTTTGCCGACTTTACAACTAAGTTACTCTATCTACCGAATGATTTACGGAATCCAGTTATCACTAACGTGACGCGGGAAGATAGCGAAAGTTACGACGATGACTCATCAGTAATTACATTTTTCGGGGAATCAAAACCACTTGCTACAATCGAAAGCAATGCCGGCAGTGGTAGCGGTTGGGGTTATGGAGCATTTGTTTCGTTGAGATGTAATGCATTGGATATCGATGAAACATTAGCGTCATGGTAATGAAAACGAAAAAACGAAAGGGGAAACGTTAATATGACGAAAAAGGTAACGCTACCACGCGAAGTCGCGGAGGCAATCGAGATGTATTTAGGAGAGTTCGATAAAAAGACGTTGCTTCATACGTACTGTAATCCGAAATTTATAGGATGGACACAGAAATATAACGCATTTTATAAAGTTGATTTAGAAACATTAATGTCCGCACTCGTCAACGGCTACGAAATCGAAAAGACACCCGAAGAAAAGATTCGCGATTACTATTACGGTTTAAAAGGGACTGAATGTTCGCTGGAATTACGAGGACAAAGCGGGTCGCAGTTTAGGCAAGGGTGGCAGTCCGTCAGAGAAACGCTCGATATTCTCGGAATTACAATCGAAGGTATTAACGCATGAACATACGCTTAATTTCCCCATCGTTTTCCCGTTATAATAGACGCTTTAAACACGAACTAATACGAAAGGTAGGCGAAGGTAAATGTCGCTAAATTTAACGGTAAATTCCACGTACAAACTAACGTCCGACTCGTACCAAATCATTGTTAACCGCAAGCACATCGTTGACCCAACGAAAGCTCCGAATTGGGAACGAATGAAAGCGGAAGGAAAATCCGGCGAGCCACGCATTGAATGGCGCGAGGTTGCGTATTGCCGAACGGTCGAGCAGGCGTTGAATTGGATTGCGGAACAAACACAGCGTGATAGCAATGCGGAGTCCATTACGGAACTACTAGGGGAAATACAAGCGATTCGGCGCGAAATTAGCGCGGTGATGGCGCGATAACGAAGTAGTAATAGAAATACCTTAGGCGGAGGTTAAACGGTTAAAATGCAAGGAAAATGTAGGAGGAATGACGATGCTTACAAACGAACAACTGAACGCAATACGCGAACGAACGGAAAGGGCGACGCCAGGTTATTGGTGGGTAAAATACGGAATAGATGAGTCGGTAGAAATAAACGTAGGTCACGGTTTTAGTGCGAGGTATGTAGCAGATGTACTGCGAAGTAATGACGGAGAATTCATCGCTAACGCTCGCAATGATGTGCCAATGTTATTAGCGGAGATTGAACGCTTGCAAACGGAATTGTATTACGCAACACGACACGAAAGGATGGGCTATGATGTCAACGAAAAAGCCTAGCGTAAGAGACTGGCGAAACTTTTCAGCGGACAAATGGACGGTAACGACTTTTCGCGCGTACTTGTTCGACGAACACGAAAGGCGTTACGGCATTTCGTACGTCACGCGTAATCATGCGATTGAAGGACGCTGGCTCAAAACGCTAATTGCCGAGCATGGCGCCGAGGTCGTGCGCAAGTTTATCGATGCGTGTTTCGCGGAATATCGGCCAACGCCGCAATACCCCGGCTTGAATTTTGCGTTCATGTACAGCTACCAAAGGGCGCGGATATTGCCGAGGATTCTTGCGGAACAGGCACGGCGAGAGCGGGCGCAGGCAATAGCAGCGCCAATTACGGAAGAAGAAATCGGATGGCTGTAACGCAAATTATAATCGGGGAGGAATCGGAATGAACACGGTAAAACGCAAAGCAAACGTAGGGGAGCGTATTTTGATTACTGACGTAGTAGTAGGTGCGATAGAAGTCGGGGACATCGGTGTTGTAACGCGGGTAGGCAGAAAAGAAGTGAGGGCGAATTTTAGCGGAAAGTCGCTAATGGCATGGCACGAAGAATACGAAGTTATTACGGAGGCGAGCGAAGTGAAAGTTAAGTCGTTAAAGGAAATCGTCGGTAGTTTAGTAGATTGCGGATATACTTGCGAAGCTGGTCCGTTGGTGAACAACGTTGATTTTCAAATGCTTGCGGAGATTGCTGGCTACCCAACCGGAGGGCATGCCGCAGTTTTACACAAAGGCGAAACGATTGTACCAGTCGGACGCACTCCGCAGGAAATTCGCGACGTGCTTACGCGTGAGCGCATTATCGAACAGGCAAAGCGCGACGTGGCGGGAAAACTAACGAATAAACCAGGCGTAGACGTACCGCATATGCTCGGGTATGGACGAATAACACTCAACAATTACTCAATAGAGTTTATCGTCAATAACGAAAAGCGTACTGTTGTGGCACTCATTCGCGGTAATGTTTCGAAAGAGGTTCGCGCAAAAGGAATCGCCAAGTGCGCTCCGACCGACTGCTTTAACGCTCATATCGGAAAGGCTATTGCGGTTCGCCGAGCGTTAGGTCTCGAAGTGCCCGAAGTTTACCTTCGCGCGCCACAGCCGACAGAAGTACGGGTGGGCGACGTTGTAACATTTCCGGAAAAAGACCACGAGGGTTGGCACGGGAAAATTTGTTATCGCGTTGATTCGGTAGAAAAAGGTGAACTGACAATCGTTAAGGACGAAATCGATGACGGATTATATGTCGGAACAAAAGCTTACGCGACATTTGGAGGTGGTTCGTCAAAACTTCCGATTATCGACGACACTCGCGAAAATGAACCGGAGGTGGTGACGAAATGACCGAATTAATTATCGGGTTTTTCGCAGGAGTAGGACTCGGCTCGACTATCATCGCTATATGTAAGGTGATTAAACGATGACACTAGTCGAGGCAATCCGCGCATTAACCAACGGAGCGTCAGCGGCCGTGAGCGCAATAGGCAAGCGTTACACGGCCGCCGAGCTGGCGCCAATTAATTTTATCGGAAAGCATGCGGTCAGTTATCGCGACGTAGGCATGACGGAAGCTGAACGGAAGGGAGAGTGGCGAGTTGAATAAACAAGTATTACGAACATACTACGAAGTGTTGGCTATTTTAAAAGAGAGAAAACGTAACGGACACAAGACCGTCGATATTGACTTTGCGATAGAAGTAACTGAAAAGGCGACATTAATGGTCGAGCGTTTAGATGAATTAGCACGGTATGTAGAGCGGAGGTGAACTGAATGAATCACGCAAGTAAATGTATTCTATCTACGCAATGTAAACTCGCAAACTCCGAATCATGCAACGCACATTGTCCGCACTTCATCGCATTGCACGGGCTAAATGGCGTCAGCGGGCGCGTGGCAACGGCTGGCACACCGCGCGACTATCGGCTAGTCACCGCAAGCAATTCGCCAGCCCGTGCGGAGCAAGCGTCGGTTTATCGCGCGGTGGATGCGTATATCAAGACGTTCGAGCGCCAGTTTGACGCGGAAGGCGAACGTATAAAAAGTTTGTACCTTTTCAGCGAAAGTCCTGGAACTGGAAAAACAACGACTGCTTCCGTCCTGCTGAACGAATGGCTGATCGCACATTACATCGGCAGCCTTCGGCTGGGACTGCAACCGTTACAGCAGCCGGCTTACTTTTTGGACGTTAATAATTGGCAGACTCTATATAACGAGTTTAACAGGAATAATATTCCGAGAGAAATAGCGGAGACCGCCAGTCGCGAGTATTATAAGCAAATGAAATATGCTAAAACTGCGCCATTTGTAGTGTTTGATGATTTGGGAATCCGAGACGCTTCACAGCCGTTTAAAGCTGATTTGCATTCAGTGATTAATCATCGAGTTACAAATAAGATGCCGTCCGTATATACAAGTAACTTGCCTATAACAGAAATGGAGTTTGTTTTTGATAAGCGACTGTATGATAGAGTAAGAGATTTTTGCTTAGTCATACTTTTTGACGGTGAATCTAATCGAGGGATGAGGAGGTAGAGAATTGCCTAAAAGAAAGACCTTTGACGAAGTGTTGGCAGTTTTTAACGAAAAAGGATATGACCTGCTCGAAAGAACTTATAAAAATAACAAACAAACGCTTCGCTATAAATGTAGAATACACAACGATGAAGAACAATTTATACGCTTGAATGATTTGGTGATGGGGCATGGGTGTAGATTTTGTGGTAGAGAAAGAAGTATCGAAAATTTAAAAGCACAAGCGGTAATGCAAAGGTTAACTTATAGGCAGGTTGAATATGAATTCAAAAAGAGAGGTTACGTACTTCTAGATAAGACTTATTCGGGAGCGAAAAATAAACTTTCATACCTATGCCCCAACCACCCAGACAAGATTCAAAAAATTAGAATAAACGATTTGAAGCGCGGTAGTGGTTGTAGATATTGCGTTATTGATGCCAGAAAACTTCCTTTCGATGAGGTAAGATCACTCTTCAAGTCTAAGGGATATATACTCATAGAATCAGGAGAGGAGTATATCAACAGCGCAACCCAAATGAGGTATATTTGCCCTAATCACGAAGAAAAGGACACTAGAATAACTACGGATTCATTACGTGATGGACATGGTTGCTGGTTTTGCGCAATTGATAAAAGTCGAGGAAAACTTAGCGCACATTATAATCACGACTTACCCGACGAAATAAGGGCGAAGGATAGACGCTATGATGACAAAATTCACGCATGGAGGAAGGGCGTTTATCAACGCGATAACTACACCTGTATTGCTTGTGGCGATGATTCAGGCGGAAATCTTAACGCACATCATAAGGACGGATTTAATTGGTGTATAACGCACAGGTATGACGTAGATAATGGCGCAACATTATGCGAGAGTTGTCACAGAGAGTTTCATAACGAATATGGATATGGTGACAATACCGAACAACAATTTAATGAATGGATTACTCAAAAGGAGGCGTCCGAATGAACTGGCTCAAACGATTGTTCAAACGCAAGCCCCTCGAGCCGGCATACGAGCCTGGAGACCTAGTTATCGGTTATGACCCGTACGTCCTCGACGGCATGGATGCGCACGAGGTTCGCGAGCCACGATATGAAACCGTCAGCCGAAGCGTATTCGTACAGAACCTCGGTATTTACGTTTACCAATTCGAGGGCGGCATCGAGTGGCATAACGAAGCATGGCTGTTTCCTGCGGTGTATGGAACGGAGACAATCACCGTCAGCTTTCCGTATGAGCCGACGCGGGTGGAGCAGATTGACGCATTGTTGGACGAGTATCGCGATTACAAGGCGTTGGCTGATACGTTTGGCGATGCGGAGTATTACGAGAGGTTGGCGGAGATTGAGGCGGAATTGCGGAAATTTGTCGAAAAATAAAGTGATGGTGCGCTTTTGACAAAAAATGTGCAGTAAAGAAAGGGCGATAAAAACAGTGTACTCGAAGGAGAGATTAGAAAGAAAAATTGCTCGTATTAAAGATAAAATCAAATCTTTAAAGGCAGAGCATGGTGATACGCCTAGTCTCACACACACTTATCATGGTGGATGGGATTTAGGTTATTGGCAAGGTAGGCTGTCTATACTTGAAGAATTTCTTGATGATATGGAAGAAAATTAAGCCCGCAATGCGAAAAGACAAAAATTGTAAACTAAGGAGAGATTGAAATATGCAAGAATCAAAAATTCTTAAACAATGTCCGTTTTGTGGCGGGGAAGCAAATATTTCTGTTAGTGATGACGAAGGTAATAACCGTAATGAAGAATATGAAAATGACCCGTGGTCTGGGCTTTCCTTCAAGATACAACATGGTCATGAGAGTAATAAAGGTTGCCCGATAGCGAATTTCGAAGAAGATGGTGGCACTGTGGGAGTTTACCTTTACGACAGTCGAGAAGAAGCGATTAAAGCTTGGAATGAACGTTTCTTGTAATGCACATTTCGATGAAAAAGCGCAACAACGCAAAAATACGCTACTTGTAATCTAATAGCGTAGAAGTTTACTATAACAAACAAGGAGGCGAACGCATGCAATACGCTAATCTACTATTCTCGAAAATAGTCGACGAGAATAACGCTCAAGCGCTAACCAAGCACGGCATTAGCGAACGCGACCTGTCCACGGAAGGCGAGCGTCAAATCTATCGTTTTATCACCGACTATGCCGAACGTAATCGCGGGCAGGCGCCAAGCTACGCAACAGTCACAGCCGAATGCCCAGCGTTTGCGTACACGCCACAGGTCGGCGACAGCTACGAATATCTAACTCGCGAGATCAAAAAGCATTCAGCGCAAGTCCAGTTCGCGAAATTTGTTAACGAGGAACTCGGCAAGAAATTCGAAACGGACGGGCGGAAAGATATATTTTCGTTCTTGGACGGCTTGATTTCCGACATAGAAAGTATTAAACTAAGAACAAGTGTTCGAGATAAAATAGGAACGGACGTCAAGCACGACGGCGACAAGTTCCTCGCAGAAATGGACCGGCGCAAAAAAGGCGAATCGTTCCGAATATGGAAGTCGAAATTTGCGTTTATTAACGAACAAGTCGGCGGCTACGTGTCGTCGAACGTCTACACTGTTTACGGAAAGTCGGGGCGCGGGAAGTCCGTTATCACGCTCGAAGAATGTATCGAAGCAGCGTTTCAGGGCGCGAACGTGCTTATTTGGGCGATGGAAATGGGCTGGTACGAAGTCCTCGTGCGTATATTCGTCAGCATATCTGCAAGGCGCGGGCTAACGACTGCGCAGGTGCAAGGTTTGGACATGGCGGCAGGCTTTGACTCGACAGCACTGCGCCACGGCAAACTGTCGCCGGAGTTCGAAGTTGCCTTTCGCGCGTTCGTCGAACAGTTGAACGATTATGTGCCAGGCAATATTACGCTACGAGCCGTCGACGATGACGACTTTGCAAACCGTAGCCTTGCGGCCCTTGAAGCGGACATACTCGCGACCAAAGCCGACGTCGTAATGATCGACCCGTTCTATTATCTCGACTATGAGCGCAATACTTCGAAAACAACGGGCGGCGACGCGGCTGCTACTTCGCAAAAGTTGCGCAGACTTGCCGGCTCGACACAGACCGTGATATTCGCGATAACACAGGCCGACGAAACAAGCGCCAACGAGGACGAAGAAGGGAACCGCGAACTTGAGTTGCCACAGCGAAAGGACGTCGCGAAAACGAAACAGCTGCTACAGGACGCCTATTTGCTTATCGGAGTCGATACGGACTACAAGCAAGGGCGCGGGCTAATCGGATTGAACAAAGGGCGCGACGGCGGCGAAGGACAGCAGGCGGAAATCCTTTACATTCCGCAAGTAGGCATCGTCAAGCAGCCGGAGTCGGGCGCGGCAGTTGCGGGGCAGTTCGGATTCTAAAGGAGGGCGCAAATGGCAACGATTCACATACGTAATCAACCGGTAGAAATCGATGTCGAAGCGGAGCTGCGCGAGTTCAACTGGACGCGACCACGATGGACAAGCGACAAACTACTCGCAGCAAGCCCGTTTCGCTACGATCAGACGCCGAGTTTCTTCGTCCGACTCGAACCATATGGCGATTATCCGGCGGGTACTTGGAGCGATTCGGGCGCGTACGACAGCGAATGGGCAAGCGGCGGCCTCGTGAAACTGCTTTCATTTTTACGTAATGAGACCTACGGCGAAACGGAAGAATACCTGCTAAACGCCTATGGATATTCGCAGGACTCGACCGATATTAAACTTATATCGCCGCGACTAAAAGTCCAGCGGGCTAGGCAGCCGTTGGCAGAAGCGGAACTAAACGGATTCACAGCGGACTATATCTACTTAGAGTCGCGTGGAATAAGTGCGGAAGTCCAGGCGGAGGCAGGCGTGCTGTATGACGCAAAAAGTCGGGCGGCGGTCATTCCGTGGCGCGATGCAAACGGGCGCTTGCGTAGTGTGAAATTTCGCACAGTTTACGGGAAATTGTTTTGGTATCATCGAGGGGCGACGCCTATTCGCGAGCTAGTTTTCGGAATTGAATTAGCGAAACATAAGACGGCAATCTTGTGTGAAGCGGAAATTGATGCAATGAGTTGGCGACAGGCAGGATACGCAGCGATAGCGATAGGCGGGGCGAGTTTCAGTGAAGTTCAAGCGGACATAATCAAACGGTCGACGATCGAGGAATTAGTTATCGCAACGGATAACGATAATGCTGGCGTGAAATTACGAAAGCAAGTCGAGGAACTATTAACGGGATATGTACGCATTAGGCAAGCGTATATAGATGCCGAGTTTAAGGACGCGAATGAGGCGTTATGTAAGCGCGGAGTGGGAGCGTTGCAGAGTGCGTTTGAAAAGTCGGAAAGTGTTGGCGGACTTAAAGTGAAAATACGTTAAATAACGTACTCATGCCTGCGGTAAGGCGCGCGATTAGTGCTATCGTTCGCTCTTACCCTCCGGTAACCATTCGTAAAGTTCATCAATAGTACAGTCGAGGACAGTTGCGATAGTTTTTGCGCTATCTATCCACATTCCGTGGCTGCCTCGATTACGTACTTTATCGTTAATGAACGATTTACTCATACCGGTTTTCGCCGCGAGTTCTTGTTGCGTCATCCCTTTAGCGTCAAGTAACTCTTGAATACGGCACCTTCCGACTTTATACGTAGTAAACACCTCCTAAACAGGGGATGCATGTTTCATATTATATTAAATTGGTTATTTTTACAATTATTTCTTTACATGCGCTTACGCATGTGATATATTCTAGTTAATAAGTGCGAAAGCGCACATTAGGAGGGGCTATCATGCTTGAAAATATTATTGGTGTTAAAGAGGCTTCGAAACTGTGGAACTTGGAAGCTAGCTACATTAAAAACTTGTGCGCCCAAGGAAAAGTCAAAGCAAAGAAAATCGGAAATGTTTGGGTTATTGATAAAACACAAGAAAACCCAAAACAAAGACAATAATAGAGTTTAAAGGGGAGGGATAGTGTTGATCGCAGCTGAAATAGAAGAATCAATGGACTTGTTAGATAAAAAGATTACTTGGAAAGACCTAGCAACTGCTGTTAAATTATCACCTGGATCATTAACTAATCTAAAAAATGGAGCTGAAATGAAGTTCCCTACCCTTCTAGAAATTGCAAAATTTATTTATAAAAATGAGCATATTAATCGTTTTAAAAAGTGGTGTTTAAATTTTGACTCACCTAAAAATTTACGGTTTGCACTGGAGTATTTAGCTGTCAATCGTCAGTTAAAGGAGTTAGACGAATTGATAATGAAGATAACCAAGCAACGAACGGACCAAACAATGAAGGAATGGGCGCAAGGATACTCAATTTTATCTCGTTATTTAAAAAGAGAGAAAGCAGAAGATATCATCAACGAGTTAAGAGGATTCACACCTAAAACGAAAGAAATGCAAATTCTCGCTCTAATAACTGAGGTATGGTGCCGTTATAAGTTGAATGACTTTAAAACAATGAGCTTATTAATAAGCGGGCTGGAATACGCAATCAATAAAATTAATGAGGACTTTATACGAGATTCATATGGAATACGACTGAACGAGGTACTTGCTTACGTTAACCTTTACAAATTTAATAACATTACACTTGCTAGAGAGATTGCAGAAAAAATTATTTTTTCAAACTGTAGCGCAACTTTCACAACAAGCGCGTCATACATATTAGGGATGTCGTTCCTGTTTGACAACTACGAAAAGTGCTTGGGGTACATCGAGAGACATAGGGAGTTACTTGTTGAATCAGGAAGGTTAAAAGAATTAGAGGTTATAGATAATTGCGATATACCTTTCATAAATAATGTTTGGAGAAAACAAGAACGACCAAACACAAACGACATTTCCGAATTAGCACACTTTGAGGCTGTAGTAGGGAATAAGGAACTAGCGTTAGAATTAATCAATAAAGCGATCGAAAATGAGGAAAAAGAGGGGCGAAAGCCTAGCGGTTTTAAGTTTTACTATAAAGCATTAGCTACTAATGATGCCTCTTTATTTATGAAATCGTTAATTATGTTTAGTAAGAATGGTGATAAGTTCTACGCTAATCTTCCTTACAAGTACCTAAAAGAAGATGAAACATTCAAATCAATGGCAGCCCTATTAATTGATGAAGAAAATTAAAAATTAGGAGATGGTTGAACGTATGAAGAAATTACTAGCCGCACTAACACTAGCAGTAACACTATTCGGATGCGTAGCTACAGGTGCTTCCGCAGACACAATTATTAAAAACGACGGAGGAATAACTGTAAACTCTGCTGACCCGGGCGGTGGCGGTCATTAAAATTTAATATAACCCCAAGCACAAAAGGAGAGCCCGAGGTTCTCCTTTTCTTTTTTGTACATAAAAGATTTTAGTATTTTTTATTTTTGGAAAAACACTAAACTTTCCAGAGTTTTGAAAAAAATGGTGATAATATTAGGACAAGTAATACTTTAATTTACGTATCTTTAAAAATATTTTTGTAATAAGTGCGCAACTTTAAAGCTGAGCACGTCATACCTATCAAAGGGAGGAATTAAACTAATGAATGAACTTAAAAAATTTCATATTAACGAGTTAGCAACGAAGTATATCGATGCGAAAGACGAGGCAGTGTTCGAAAGTCTATACCGAAATTTACTATTAGTAACTCAACCGAAATTAGATTATTGGATATCGCAAACCCGCATATTAGCAGGAAGGCACGAGATACAGGCTGTGTTCGATGATTCAGTAATAAAGGCATTGACCACTTTCGGTAAACGAAACGGAGATTTCGTTAAACTGTTCACTACCATGTTGCATAACGAGCAAAAGACGTTATTAAGAAAATTAAGAACACGCAGGAAATACGAATTCTACGAAGTAGAAAATAGCGATGAGGACGCGGCAACGTTCGAAATTGCATCAGAATTTAATGTTGAGGAACATATAACAGCAATAAAAGAAGCCGACCAGCGGCAACTGATCGACTTTCTTTTGAGCGGTGAAAACGAAAGGGTGACGGGAATCATCCAAACGTTCCTAAAACTCGATTGCTCCGGCAAGAGCACATGGAGTTTTCCAACAGCGAAATCAATCGCTGATGAGTTAGGTATCCACCACTCGGCAGTTTCGCGCACATTCAAACGGCTGGCCGCCAAATTTGAACAAGCTAAACAGTTCGGTTCTTACCAAGACTATTTAGTTGCGCTTTAATCTATGAGCGGAATAGGGCGCTTAGGCATTGTGTCCTACTCCCTCGATTACATTATAAACGTTATACGGTTTTTCGTATAGCAATTTACACAACTGTAATATTAACGCAATTCGACAAAATTAGCAAGTGGAGGTCGGTCGTGATGCGCCAAAATTGCGCTGTTAATAATTATTATGCCCCAATCACGGAAAATAAAACCACATTTGAGCGAAAAGTTGATCGATTGAAGCACGACGGTGTCCGAAACTACGACGCCAGTCAAACGCAACAACTTCCTATTATAAAGGCGGTGCGGCTCGGATGAACGAACTACTAATCGCATTCTCAGCGCTCGCCTTCGTCCTCTGCGTAATTACCA
>NZ_LT904904.1:0-57500 GCF_900199725.1 Cytobacillus massiliigabonensis
AATTGTGAGTTGATTAGCTCATAAATGTCTTTTTGATAAAAGACTAAAAATAATAAACGTTGACGTTTTTGTTCGTTCAGTTTTCAAAGAGCAATATTTTTATTTCTTCGTCACTCAAGGCGACTTTTAAATACTATCACATCTTGTTTGTTTAAGTCAACAACTTTTTAAAATTCTTTTTTCAAAAGCTATTGTCTCGCAACAACAGATATTAATATACCACCATATTAATATGGATGCAATATGTTTTTTCAATATTTATCTTTAGATTTTAAAGAAAAAATATTCATATAATTTATTGAAATACAAAAAAGGTAAAGCACATGACACAACATGCTTTACCTCTAATTTTATTTAACGATGACGCATTAACGGGAATAATAAAACATCTCTAATAGAAGGAGAATTTGTTAAAAGCATAACAAGGCGATCGATGCCAATACCAAGTCCACCCGTTGGAGGCATTCCATATTCTAATGCTTCAATAAAATCATCATCCATCATATGCGCTTCATCATTACCCTGCTCACGTTCTTTCAGCTGCGCTTCAAAGCGTTGTCTTTGATCAATAGGATCATTAAGTTCTGTAAATGCATTTGCATGCTCACGAGCAACGATAAATAGCTCGAAGCGATCTGTAAACCGAGGATCTTCATCATTTTTCTTTGCAAGTGGAGAAATTTCAACAGGGTGTCCAAAAATGAATGTTGGCTGAATCAATTTTTCTTCAACTTTTTGCTCGAAAAACTCGTTTACAATATGACCATAAAGCATATGCTCAGTAATTTCCACTCCATGCTCTTTCGCCAATTGCTGCGCTTCTTCCTTGCTCATCTCTTTCCAGAAATCTACCCCTGTATATTCCTTAATCGCATCTACCATATGAAGTCTTTTCCACTCTGGTTTTAAATCTACTTCATATTCACCGTATTGTACCGTAGTCGTTCCCAGTACTTCCTGTGCAATATGCGCGATTAGGTTTTCGGTTAAACTCATAATATCACGATAGTCAGCATACGCTTCATATAATTCAATCATCGTAAATTCTGGATTATGGCGTGTTGAAACACCTTCATTACGGAAAACACGGCCAATTTCATACACCTTCTCTAAACCGCCTACAATCAAGCGCTTCAAATGAAGTTCAATTGCAATACGCATGTACAGCTCCATATCAAGAGCATTGTGATGTGTAATAAACGGACGGGCTGAAGCTCCTCCAGCAATTGAGTGCATCATCGGTGTTTCCACTTCTAAATACCCTTGGCTATCTAGGTAACGGCGCATGGATTGGATGATACGACTGCGGTCAACAAATGTCTTTTTGCTTTCCTCACTCATGATTAGATCTAAATACCGCTGACGATATCGCTGTTCAACATCCTTCAAGCCGTGGAATTTATCAGGAAGTGGACGCAAGGCTTTCGTTAAAAGTTCAAATTCCTGAACCTTTACAGAAAGTTCTCCTACTTTTGTTTTAAAAAGAATCCCTGAAACACCCACGATATCTCCTAGATCTACCGATTCGAAAATTTCATATTTTTCATCACCGATAGCATCTTTACGAACATAAATTTGAATTTGTCCAGATAAATCCTGGATATGCGCAAAACCCGCTTTTCCTTTTCCGCGCTTGGTCATGATACGACCAGCAAGAGAAACCGTTATATTCTTCTCTTCGATCTCTTCTTTTTCAAGTGCTTCATATTTCTCGATTAGTTCCTTAGATTGATGAGAACGGTCAAAACGTTTGCCAAATGGATCTAAGCCCTTTTCTCTCAGGCTAGTCATTTTTTCCCTTCTCACGATTAATTGGTCATTTAATTCTTCATGACTCTGACTCACTTGTATCATCTCCATTATTTTGTAAATCTTTTTATGTAAAGCTTATATGCACAATAAAAGATTTCTCACTTCTATTATTCTACACAATGTGGACCAGACAGACATCAATAATATGAATAAATAGAATAAAAACTGCCAGCAGGTCACTGGCAGTTCTTGTTCATTCAAACGTATTATAGATAAAGAAAATCTCAAAGTCAAACATCACAATTGGTTATCCCGCTTGAATTTGACTCTGTTCTTTTTCCTCGGCTTCTATTACAAGCACATTTAATAATGTAACAAGATCTTCTCTTGTATGACATTCATTAATACCGTTACGCACTTTTGCATTTCCTCGAATCCCTTTCAAGTACCAAGCAGCATGCTTACGCATTTCGCGAACTGCAATATACTCGTTTTTTAATGCAATTAAACGATCTAAATGAAGGATGCAGACATTAATTTTCTCCCGCACGCTCGGCTCACCCATTAATTCGCCTGTTTCAAGATATTTTACGGTACGGTAAATCATCCACGGATTCCCTAATGCAGCTCTCCCAATCATGACACCATCACAGCCTGTTTCATCAAGCATACGTTTTGCATCTTGAGGCGTTTGTACATCACCATTTCCGATTAACGGAATACTGATGTTCTGCTTCACTTCACGAATAATATCCCAATTTGCCTTTCCTTCGTACATTTGTACGCGTGTACGTCCGTGAAGTGCAATTGCCTTTCCTCCCGCACGTTCAACTGCCTGTGCATTTCGAACAGCATAAATATGGTCTT
Organism: Cytobacillus massiliigabonensis; assembly: GCF_900199725.1. Taxonomy (GTDB): domain Bacteria; phylum Bacillota; class Bacilli; order Bacillales; family Cytobacillaceae; genus Cytobacillus; species Cytobacillus massiliigabonensis. The sequence goes on from NZ_LT904904.1 coordinate 2,620, forward strand.
CATCCCATCCCATACGCATTTTAACGGTAACTGGTTTCTCAACTGCATCTGTTACAGCTGAAACCATTTCATAAATTTTATCGGGATCAAGCAGCCATTTTGCTCCTGCATCACATTTAGTGATTTTCGGAACAGGACAGCCCATATTAATATCGATAATGTCTGCGTTTGTATTTTTATCAACAAATCTCGCCGCATCAACCAGTGTCTCTTTCTCACCGCCAAAAATTTGCAAGCTTAGCGGCTTTTCTCTTTCATCAATATAAAGCATATTCATTGTTTTTTCGTTTTTTAAAATGATTCCTTTATCGCTGACCATTTCCGCACATACTAATCCAGCACCAAATTCTTTGACAGTAAGCCGAAATGCTGAATTGCAAACTCCTGCCATTGGCGCTAGTACGACGCGATTTTTTAATTCTATATCGCCAATCTTAAACATACCAAACCTCCTAATTCAAAATACAAAAGCGCCTTGATTAGGGCGACAAGTATAACACTAGTCATTCATCCCAAGGCGCAGCAGTTTACATCTATCTAACCATATAATTAATCTCTAATTTTAAAAGATACCTATTCTCTACTTTCCTCTGGGGGTGCTAGATCTTCAACGGTAATATTTAGCATATAAGCAACCCTCTCTAAAAAGTTTGCAGCAGGCATTCTGTTCCCTCTTTCAATCTCTCCTAATATCGATACTGATACACCAAGCTCCTTGGCAAAGCTTTCCTGTGTAAAGCCTTTTAGTTTACGAAAAGCGCGAATACGTCTTCCCCATTTTTCCGCTTCCATATCCGAACTCCCTCTCTATCAGGTATATCCTCTAAACATGCTTGAAGAGGCTTTTCCATCGTCGGAAGCTTGATGCCAGACTGAATCTCAAGTAGAGGGATGATAACAAAAGCTCTCTCTTGCATCCGAGGATGAGGAACTAATAACTTCTCTGTCTTAATATTTTCTTGATTATACAGTAAAATGTCAAGGTCTATCGTTCGAGGACCCCAGCGAATATCCCTTTTTCTCCCAAGTTCCTTTTCGATAGCCAGGCATGCTTCCAATAATTGAATTGGGTTTAATCCTGTTTTTACATGTATAACCATATTTAAAAATTGGTCTTGATCTTCATACCCAACTGGATCCGTTTCATAAATGGATGAGGTATTTACTACCTTCACTTCTGGAAGAGCGTTCAGCTCCTCGATCGCTTGCATTAAATGCTTGGAACGGTCTCCAATATTGGAACCTAGAGCAATATAAGCCTCATTATTCATTAGATCCTGCTCCTTGTTACTTCTACTGCAACTGATTCATAATGTCCTGGAATAGGCGGATCTGGTTTAATCACCCTTACTGTCACTTGGGAAATAGACTGATATCGGGAAAGCATTTCCCCGGCAATCTTTTCAGCAACCGCTTCAACAAGCTTATATGGTTTTCCTTCAACAATCTGTTTGCACACTTGAAATATTTCACCGTAATTAACCGAGTACTCCAGCTGATCCGTTTCTCCAGCTTTTCTTAAATTTGTTTCTACAGTTAAATCAACCATAAACCTTTGTCCTAGACGGGTTTCCTCAGGGAAAACTCCATGATATCCATAAAAAGCCATCTTATTTAAAATAATTTTATCCATGATAAACTCCCTTATCAACTAGTGCATCCATCATTTTAGCCATTCGAGCCATTTCTTTCACATCATGTATTCTCATAATGTGACATCCCTTCTGAATTCCGTAACAAACGGTAGCCCCAGTACCTTCCATCCGCTCATCAACCGGCAAATCTAACACCCCGCCAATCATAGATTTCCTAGAAGTTCCAAGCAAAACAGGATATCCAAGGGATACAAGCTTGTCCAAGTCTCTCATCATTTCTAGATTATAATTCAAGTCTTTAGCAAAGCCAATTCCCGGGTCTAATATAATATTCTCATCCTTGACTCCCGCTCGCTTCACTAGTGAGATGCTTTCATACAGATCGTTAACCACATCGCGGTAAAAGGCGGAGTAATCTTGGTTTGTACGATTATGCATTAACACAATTGGAACTTGGAGTTCAGCAGCAATCCTAGGCATATCCTTATCCGCTTTCGCACCCCAAATATCATTTATGATATGAGCTCCTGCCTTTATTGCTTCCATTGCCACTTCTGCCTTATATGTATCAATTGAGATAGGTACATTTACTGCTTCTGAAACCGCCCGAATAATCGGAATGACCCGCTCAATTTCTTCTTTAGCAGATACTTTAATAAATCCAGGCCTGGTAGATTCTCCTCCAATATCAATAATATCTGCCCCATCCTGTACCATTTGCATAGCCCGTTCCACCGCTTGCTCCAAGTGATTATACTTGCCCCCATCGGAAAAAGAATCAGGCGTAATATTTAAAATCCCCATAATTAGTGTCTTCTTTTTGTAATCCAATGAATAAGGGCCACATTGAATAATCGTAGACATGTGTCTTTGCCTCCTTTTACCACTCATTCCTGCTCCATAAGTACCCGCTAAGGTTCTTATATTGCTTTTGAAGATCTTGCACAAAGCTGCCGTTATTCCCTGGCATCTCACTCTCATCAAATAAAGAGATCGGAACAATTTCCTGGATGGAATTCGTAATGAAAACCTCATCTGCCTTTTTTGCATCAGCCACATAATAGAGACCTTCTTCAACAGCTATTCCTTTCCTTTGGGCTAACTTCATAATAAATTTCCTTGTAACACCATTTAAAATGCCCGTTTCAATCGCTGGCGTGTACAAAACATTCTCTTTTAGCCAAAATAAATTTGAGACAATTCCTTCTGCCAAAAACCCTTCTTTTGTTAGAAAGATCCCTTCACAGTCAGGCATATCCCCTATTTCCCTTTTTGCTAAAATATTATTTAAAAAATGGTGTGACTTTAATCGCTCGACACCTTCAGGGGTATTTCGATTCAAAGTTAGTATAACAGCCTTTTTTTCCTGTCTGTTCATTGCAGGAGGAAGAGGCTTAGCAAAAATAATCAAATTAGGATGAAGATAAGGATCCGACTGCAGTCCGATTTCCCCTATGCCAGCTGATACATTTACACGAATGTAGGCATCAGTTAAATGATTTTTTGCTAAAAGCGGGCGAAGCGCGCGCAGTATCTCTTCCCTTGAATAAGAAACATTCATGTTTAACACTTCTAGACTATGATTTAGCCGTTCCAAATGATCATCCAACAAAAAAGGGTGCCCCTCATAAACTCTAAATGTTTCAAAAAGACCCAATCCGTATAAATATCCATGGTCAAAAGGCGAAATTACAGCTTTTTCCTTCTGAACTATTTTGCCATTCAAGTATATATACATAGCTCTATCATTCCTTAGTACTTTCCATTTTTGAATAATGTCTCAGGAAGTTCTTGAGCAAATCCTTTCCTGCTGTTGTCATAATCGATTCCGGATGAAACTGTACACCTTCTATAGGCAGTTCTTTATGGCGAATAGCCATAATTTCACCTTCAGCCGTCCATGCAGATACTTCGAAACAAGAAGGCAATGTTTCCTTCCTGACGATTAAGGAATGATACCTCGTTGCCGGGAAAGGGTTTGGCAAGCCCTGGAAGATCGTTCTCCCATCATGGTGCATATCAGATGTCTTCCCATGCATTAATCTCTCTGCTTGAACTACCTCTCCCCCAAAAACTTGGGCAATTGATTGGTGACCAAGACATACCCCGAAAATCGGAATGTGACCAGCAAATGCCTTAATAGCTTCGAGACTAATCCCTGCTTCATTCGGACTGCAAGGACCAGGAGAAACCATTAAAAACTTTGGACTTAATTCACGAATTTCTTCGATTGACGTTTCATCATTTCTTTTAACAACTAATTCCTCACCTAGTTCACCTAGATATTGAACGAGGTTATATGTAAATGAATCATAGTTATCTAGCATAAAGATCATTATTCATCACCTTTTTCCTGTTCAGCCATTTCTTTAGCCTTCCATAAAGCAATTGCCTTTTTTAATGACTCTTTATATTCATTTTGGGGATTTGAATCAATAACAACACCTGCACCAGCCTGAACATGAGCAAGTCCATCTTTCACAAGCATTGTCCGAATAATTATATTCAGTTCAAGATCTCCGTTAAAATTAATCCATCCAAATGAGCCTGTATATGGCCCTCTCGTAACAGGTTCCAGCTCCTCGATAATTTCCATTGTTCTTACCTTCGGTGCCCCTGTAATCGTTCCTCCAGGGAACACAGCATCAATTAAGTCAAACCCATCTTTGCCATCCGCTAGTTCTCCTCTTACATTTGAAACGATATGCATAACATGAGAGTATTTTTCAATCACCATAAACTCATCCACTTGAACAGTCCCATATGCGCAAACACGTCCAAGATCATTTCTTTCCAAATCAACGAGCATCACATGCTCTGCCCGTTCTTTGTCATTTTCAATTAACTCACTAGCCAGTTCCAGATCTTCTGATTCATTTCTTCCGCGTGACCTTGTTCCCGCGATTGGCCGAGTGCTAACCTCTCTGCCTTTTTTCTTAATCAATAACTCTGGTGATCCACTGACAAGCTGATACTCGGGTGTATGGATATATCCCATATAGGGAGAGGGATTTAACACTCGAAGCTGTTCATAAACATCTATTGCCGATAGTGAAATCGGCTGGCTTTGACGGACAGATAAGTTCACCTGGAAAACATCCCCCTGTGAAATGTAATGCTGAACACGCTGAACAGCCTGAATAAACACCTCTTCACTCATAGAGACATCCTTTTGCCTGTTTATTTCAGCAGTCTTTTTTGACTTTAGAGGAGAAGAATATCCATTTTGCCATTGCCTCTTCCATTCTTCTGCCTTACTCTCTAATTCTTCCCTATCCTCTGACTCATCGTATAGAAACATAAGCCACAAGACTTCATCCTTATGATCGTATACAAACCATTCTTTAAAAACTAAAAAATGAATGTCAGGCATTTGCAGATCATCTTTTGCTGCTTTCGGCAGATTTTCAATATAACGCCCATAATCATAGCTAATTAAACCGATTGCGCCTCCTTGAAAATCAGGGAACTCCTCATGCCTATCCACTTCATATTGGCTGAGCCAGTCTTTAAGCAAGTGCAGCGGATTTCCTTCAAGGGTTTGTTTGCCACTCTTATGTATGACTTCTAATCTTGAATTTTTACCGATTAAAACAGTTTCAGGATCAAAAGCTGCTATGCTGAAGCGTCCGCCGCGCCCGCTTTCCAATAAAATATGATGCTCTTTCTCTAAGGAAATTTGGCGGTATTGCTGAAAAAGTTGACTATCATTGAAAGGAATTTTTTTGGCATGTATATAGTATTTTTTCATTAGAAGGTCACCCCTATGTATTCTCTTTTTTCATCATACATGAAGAACGACTCTCTTTCATTTTAATTTAAAAAATTTAAACAAATGCGTAATTGCAAAATAAAAAAGCAACAGTCAAAAATGACCATTGCTTTCTGCATATTATTCCGTTTCAAATTGGTACAATGGTGTGCTTAAATAGCGTTCCCCATTACTTGGAAGGATTGCAAGCACCTTCTTGCCCTTTCCAAGCTCCTTCGCGATCTTTAATGCAGCATAAATAGCTGCCCCTGATGAAATGCCCCCAAGAATCCCTTCTTCTTTTGCAGCACGGCGAGCATACTCAAATGAATCATCATTTGTAACTTGAATGACTTCATCATAAATTTCTGTATTAAGAGTATCTGGGACAAATCCTGCACCAATTCCTTGAATTTTATGCGGACCAGGCTTTCCTCCCGATAAAACTGGAGAATCAGTTGGTTCTACCGCATAAATTTTAATATTCTCATATGTTTCACGAAGAACTTCACCAGCTCCAGTTATTGTACCGCCAGTTCCAATTCCTGATATAAATGCATCTAGCTGGTCACCCAGCTGTTCGGTAATTTCTTTTCCAGTTGTTTTCCTATGAATTTCTGGGTTAGCAGGATTTTGGAATTGCTGAGGCATGAAATAGCCATGCTCATTTGCAAGCTCTCCCGCCTTGCGAATCGCACCATTCATTCCTTCCGCTCCTGGTGTTAAAACAAGCTCTGCTCCATAAGCACGAAGGAGATTACGGCGTTCCATACTCATTGTATCAGGCATAACTAATATCGCCTTATACCCTTTTGCAGCAGCAATCATCGCCAGGCCAATTCCTGTATTCCCGCTTGTCGGCTCAATGATGGTTGCTCCTTCTTTTAATTCTCCACTTTCTTCTGCCGCTTCAATCATCGCAAGAGCAATACGATCTTTCACACTGCTCCCAGGATTCATATATTCTAATTTAACAAACACATCTGCACTGTTCTCATCAACGATGCGATTAAGTTTCACAATTGGAGTCTGGCCTACTAATTCTGCAATCGAATTTGCTATACGTACCACTTGCCCCACCTCTTATTCCGAGTATTTTTATTGGTTTAATTAAAACTTACCAAGTAAAGCCTATAAAGTCAATTGTTTTGCAATAAAAAATTAAATTTTCAATTATATTTCATACTTTTGCCTAATCTTCATGAACCTGCCCTTACATACTAAGAAAAGCGGAAGCACCTTGATCGTCGCCGTACAAAGCGGAAGGAAAAAACACGGACTTGGTCCGTGTTTCATTCATTTTCCTATTGTGCTTCAAGTTCTCCATAAAACCATTCAATATCTGTTTCATTCCATAGCGGCTTCGCAGAAACAGGGATCTCCATTTGCTCTAATGCAATTTGCCTTCTAATTTGATCTTTTACATCCTTATATTTATAGTTCTTGCCTTTAACTTCCTCATGGAGCATAACAATCGCATAGCTATCCTCAAGCTTTATTGGTTTACTCCATTTTTCCGGCTTTAGCTTTTCAATTGTTTGAAGGAAGTCCTTTGAATAACGTTCGCTATCCTTATTTACATAGCCAGCATCACCGCCAAGGTTAGCCGTAAATTCATCGATTGAGCGCTCCATTGCTAGTACAGCAAAGCTGGAGCCTTGCTCCAATTCCTTCAATGTTTGATCAGCCTCTTTTTTTGTTTTGACAACAATTTTAGAAATATGATAGGAGTCAGGCAAATGAAACTGTTTTTTATTTTGCTCGTAATAACTCTTCATTTCTTTATCTGATACTTTAACATCCTTTGTTAAGATTTCTTCAAGCATCAGGTTGCTTTTTATTTGCTCACGCATTTTTTCCTCATCAGCGGACTGGTAACCGCCAGAGGATCCATACATTGTTTTAATAACCATTAGTTCCCGTTCAACCGCTTGGTTGGAAATTTTTATTCCATACTTTTTCCCGGCATTTTCAATAATCTTTTGGTCAACTAGCTCACTTAATATTTCTTTTCCATATCTTGATTCCATCTCATTTAGCCAATCTTGCCGTGTGATCTTTTCCTTTCCTACCTTTGCAACAACCTCACTATTTCCTGTACCACCTTTAGAAATGAAAAATGCTACGGTCAAGCAGTTCAGCAAAATGAGTCCAGCTATCACAATCCAAAGTATCTCTCTCTTTAACCTCTCCCTCTTCACATTGTCCTCCCCCTAAAAACTTTACCTTTTTACTTTGCCTCTTGCTTTAACTCTTCTAATTCTTCCTTTGAATAATGGTACAACTCATTACAGAAGTGACATTGCGCCTCTGCTTTGCCGTCTGTATCGATCATATCCTGGATTTCCTCTTTCCCAAGACTAGTAATCGCATCTGCAAATCTTTCCTTTGAGCATGTACACGTGAAAGCCACAGGCAACTTCTCAAGGACCTTCACATTTTCCTTTCCTAATAACTCATTTAAAAGTTCCTCTGGTGACAGCCCTTGCTGAATTAATTTAGATACAGGCGGAATCTGTTTTAAGCGATTTTCAATATCTGTAATCGTTTCATCATCTGTTCCCGGCATAAGCTGCAAAATAAACCCGCCTGCAGCAAGAATCGTATTGTCAGGATTTACAAGCACTCCAACACCCACAGAAGATGGAGTTTGTTCTGAAGTAACAAAATAATAGGTAAAATCCTCTCCTAATTCACCTGATACAATTGGAACCTGACCGGTAAAATGCTCTCTCATTCCGATATCTTTAACAACAGTTAATGTACCTGATGTCCCTACCGCACGGCGAACATCCAGTTTTCCTTGTTCATTTAAGTCAAAATGAGTTTGCGGGTTTGTTACGTATCCTCTAACCTCACCCTTTGAATTACTAACTACTAGAATAGGACCAATCGGGCCGCCGCCTTCGATTTTAATGGTTATCTTTTCCTCGCCTTTAAGCATGGCACCCATCATGACACCAGCCGACATTGCTCTTCCTAATGCCGCAGAAGCTGTTGGCCATGTTTGATGACGGCGCTGAGCCTCCCCAACTGTTTCCGTTGTCCGAACAGCATACGCCCGTACTTGTCCATTATAAGCAAGTGCTTTAATTAAATAATCGCTCATTTGTAAACTCCTTTCATTTGTCCATTCATGTTGTCTGTTATTTTAATGTCTCCATATTACGCTTATAGATAATTTGAAGACCTTTCAAAGTTAAAAATGGATCAACAATATCGATAATCGTCGATTCCTTTGCAATTAAGCTAGCTAATCCACCGGTTGCGATAACGGTAGGATTTCCCTTTGCCTGGTCCTTCATTCTCTTAACAATTCCTTCTACTTGTCCTACATAGCCAAATAGGATACCAGCCTGCATCGCAGCTACCGTGTTCTTCCCAATAATATCATCAGGCCGTGCAATTTCAATTCTCGGCAGCTTGGCAGCTCTTGAATATAGGGCCTCGGTTGAAATACCAATTCCTGGAGCAATCGCACCGCCCATATATTGTTTATGTTCATTAACGTAACAATAAGTAGTCGCTGTTCCGAAATCAACAATAATAAGCGGACTGCCATAATCGTGAATGGCTGCAATTGCATTCACAATGCGGTCTGCTCCAACTTCCCTAGGGTTCTCATATTTAATATTTAACCCCGTTTTCATACCAGGGCCCACGATCAGCGGTTTTATATGAAAGTATTTATGACACATTCTTTCAAGTGCATTCATTATTGGTGGGACAACCGAAGAAATAATAATTCCATCTATATCAGCAAATTTTAACTCCACATGATCAAACAGTGACTTAATCAGCATGCCATATTCATCTTCTGTTTTATTTCGGTTCGTTTCAATTCTCCAATGGTATTTCAATACGTCTCCATCATAAACACCGAGAACCATATTTGTATTCCCTATATCAAATACGAATATCAATCTTCTCACCACTTTTTTTAAAGTTAAATTCGACAATATTTTTCACTGAACACATCATAACATAACTCGGTTTGCAACGTGTAATCGGAATTAACATGAAGTGAATTTTCGCACAAAAAAAGCGCTCGAATAAGAGCGCTTTTTTCATTATTCTTTCTTATCGTCCTTCGTTTCTTCTGCAGTAGGAGCTGTATCTTCTTTTGCCTCTGTCGTTTTTTCAGGAAGTTCTTCTTTATTCACGTTTATGTTCACCTTAACGTCTCCAGAAGTATTTTCCTCTGATTTAACAGAACGATCAGGTAAAGTGCCATGATCAATTAAATGTTTAATTTGTTCTGCATCAAGCGTTTCTACTTCTAGCAGCGTATTAGCAATTAAGTCTAACTTATCGCGATTTTCAGTAAGGACCTTTTTCGCCTTTGCATAACAATCCTTAATAATACGCTGAATTTCCAGATCAATTTCATAAGCAATTGCATCAGAGTAATTCTGATCGTTATTGAAATCTCTTCCTAAGAAAACCTGACCACCCTGGGATTGACCAAATTGTAATGGACCAAGCTTATCACTCATTCCAAATTCTGTTACCATTCTACGGGCAATGCCTGTAGCACGCTGGAAGTCATTATGGGCACCAGTACTCACTTCACCGAACACAATTTCCTCTGCTACACGACCGCCAAGTAAGCCGACAATTTTATCTAGAAGCTCTGGTTTAGTCATAAAGAAGCGATCTTCTTTAGGTAGCATAACGGCATATCCGCCTGCTTGCCCACGAGGGACAATCGTTACTTTATGAACCATTTCTGCTTCTTCAAGGACTACACCAATAACCGTATGACCAGCTTCATGGAAGGCAACAATATTTCTTTCTTTTTTAGAGATAACACGGCTTTTCTTCGCTGGACCTGCAATTACGCGGTCTGTTGCTTCATCAATATCGGTCATATCAATTTTTTTCTTATCCCGGCGGGCTGCAACAAGTGCTGCCTCATTCAATAAGTTTTCTAAATCAGCACCAGAAAATCCTGGGGTACGCTGTGCAATAGCTTTTAAATTAATTCCCTCATCTAAAGGCTTATTGCGAGCATGTACTTTAAGTACCGCTTCACGTCCTACGACATCTGGACGATCTACCGTAATTTGACGGTCAAAACGTCCTGGACGAAGCAATGCTGGGTCTAGAATATCTGGACGGTTTGTCGCAGCAACAATGATAATTCCTTCATTGGCGCCAAATCCATCCATTTCAACAAGCAATTGGTTAAGCGTTTGTTCACGTTCATCGTGACCGCCGCCTAGTCCAGCGCCACGCTGGCGTCCAACCGCATCAATTTCATCAATAAATATAATACATGGTGCATTTTTCTTCGCATTTTCAAATAAATCACGAACACGTGATGCACCGACACCGACAAACATTTCAACGAAGTCCGAACCACTAATAGAGAAGAATGGGACACCAGCCTCACCAGCTGCAGCACGCGCAAGTAAAGTTTTACCCGTCCCTGGAGGTCCTACAAGAAGGACACCTTTCGGAATTCTTGCTCCTAGTTCTGCAAACTTTCTAGGGTCTTTCAAAAATTCAACCACTTCAACTAGCTCTTGCTTTTCTTCATCCGCTCCTGCTACATCTTTAAAGCGGACCTTCTTTTTACTATCATCATATAGTTTCGCCTTACTTTTACCAAAGTTCATCACACGGCTTCCACCGCCCTGTGCTTGGTTTAATAAGAAGAAGAACAAAATAAAGATAATGATGAAAGGGATAATTGAAGTAAAGAATGTTACCCAGCCGCTTGTTTCTTTAGCTGGCTGAAAATCCACTTTAGCGTTTTGTGCAGCAAGTGCATCAATACGGTCTAGAATATTATCACTGTTTACAACATAAGTAATAAATTCCGCTCCTTCTTTACTGCCTTCAAGCTGACCTCTTACCTCATATACGCCTCTCTCAGGCTGCATCGTAATGGATTTAATGTCACCATTTTCTAAATGAGTAACAAATTCATCATAAGATACTTGTTTCGTTGGCTCATTGTTCCCATTAAAGAAACTAACGACGCCGATAATTACCAAAAATATTAATAAATAAAAGATGGTATTCCGGAAGATCCGATTCATCCTTTACCTCCTCCCACGGTAAACAAACTATAATGTATAGTATCATAGAAAATCGTGCCAATACAAGGATTTGCACTTGACAAAACTGGTTCACTTCTTTTTGTAGAAAGGATCATTCTTGGATGTTTCTTCTTATAATTATTGACTTAATTATTATCACTATATACTTCAGGCTTTAGCACGCCAATATATGGGAGGTTTCTGTATTTCTCAGCATAATCAAGACCATACCCAACAACAAACTCATCAGGAACAATAAATCCAACATAATCTGCTTTAATATTTGCCTTACGTCCAGTTGGTTTGTCCAGTAATGTTACAATTTTGATTGATTTTGCCTTGCGATAACGGAATAGTTCAACTAAATAGCTTAAAGTCAAACCACTATCAATGATATCTTCAATAATTAAGATATCTCTGCCTTCTACAGATGTATCAAGATCTTTAACAATTTTAACCTCACCTGAGGAAACAGTTGACTTTCCATAACTGGATACATCCATAAAGTCCATTTCAAGATACGTATCAATTCGTTTTAACAAATCACCCATAAATGGCATAGCACCCTTTAAAACGCCAATAGCGAGGGGGAAGGTATCTTTATACTCCTCAGTTAGCTCTGCAGCAAGAGCCTTAATCTTTTCTTGAATCTCTTCCTCTGTTATTAAAATTTTCTCGATATCATTTTTCATTTTAGCGTGCCTCCTAGAAGAATCATTGCCTTATGTAAGTTAAAAGAATAAAGTTAGCATTCGACTGCTGCCCAATTGAAGAATGAGATTTTTTTAATCCTGGCACCCACAAGATTTGACCATTTCTGTCTGTAACAATTGGCCATGAACTTCTCTCTTGCAAAGGCACTTTATTATCGATAAAAATATCTTTTACCTTCTTCGACCCTTGCATTCCTTTCAATGTCATGCGGTCTCCATCCTTCCTCGTTCTAATAACAAGAGGAAGCAAGGATTCATCCCGCTGTATAAGAAGGGAATTTGCTTGAATAGAACCTTCAGGATAGCTTGTAAATTCGAGCATCATACTGCTGCCATTAGGTAATTCAATTTTTCCAGGTTTATTCATTTCAAAACGATAGGATTGTATTGGTTGAAGACGAAAAAGAAATTGACATTTCTCGTATGAACGCACAACTTTCAAACCGTTTGGGAAATGAAGTGTTCCGGATGGGTGGGGACTGTTCATTAATGCAAAAACATTCTCAATATGTAAGGCAGATAAAGATGTAGGTTTTTCCTTATAAAGATAGTTTAATATTAGTTGAATCCCTCTTCTTTGTAAAGGCATTGGCATTGCTAGAAATTCTTTAATATTTATTATTATTTCCCCAGTTGTCTTCTTTTCCATTACTTTATTCATTTTTTGGATCGTTAATTCCTGCAAAAAAGCTTCATCACTTTGAATTTCTTCGCTAAAACGCTGAAAATGCACATGAACATGAGGATTTTCCTTTTTTAAAAAGGGCATGACTTCCTTCCGAAACCGATTCCGGCTATACAATCCTTTTTCATTGCTTGGATCTCTGCGAGGATTAAGTTGATTACTTGTGCAATATTCTTCAATTTCCAATCGATTCAAGCATAAAAAAGGCCGGAGGATATACCCTTTTCCAAACGGTCTAGCAAAAGCGATCCCCGCTCTCGCATCCCCTGAACTTCCTCTAGTTAAGCGCATAAGAATTGTTTCAACCTGATCATCTCCATGGTGACCGAGAGCAAGGTAGTCGGAATGATGTTTTTCCATCATTTGTTCATAAAATTGGTATCTGCATTCCCTAGATGCTGCCTGAGCGCTTTTGCCAGTCTCTTCAATATATTCAGGAACATCTATTCTCGTCATTTCAAAGGGAATATTCCTTTCCTCACAAAATTGCTGAACAAATTGTGCTTCAGCAAAAGATTCTTCCCCTCTAAACATATGATCCACGTGTGCAGCAACAATGGAAAGATTGAATGATTGTTTCTTTCTCCAGAAATAATGAAGCAGAGCTAGCGAGTCAGGGCCGCCTGATACTCCAATTAAAAGTCTCTTATTGTTTAAATCAATATCTTTTCGCTGTAAAAAAGCTTTAACCTTTGCATCCAGCATATTCTTCTTCCTTATCATAAAAAAATATCATGTCTAAATATAGTCTTCTTTGAGCATAGCATATATAACTAATTTTTACGTTAATTGACCATAAATATAGAAAAGGTAGAGAAGAGAAATAATAATAAAAATTAAAATGGTTTCAAATAGACCGCTTCGATTCCTTTTTCTAGTATAATTCTGCCCGCTTACCCTTCTAATTGATTGCCTTGTTTGAGTCTGTTTTCTCTGGGGATGGCGTGTTTTATGATCGGACTGGGGCTGATTAAGCTGCAGCATCGCTGACCTCATTTCCTTCGCACTTGAAAAATTCCCTTTTAAGGCATGCAATAAGGTGCTTTCATATTTTTTGAGTTCATCTTTTCCCTTAATCATGGCCTCCAGCTGTTTCAGATCACCCGACGTTTTATTAAACCGCTTTGGGTAAGAGATATTAATAAGAATCATGGCAACTGCAAAAAGATCGTAGCCCGGATCAGCCTTCCTTGATCCAAGTCCCCAATACCCCCGATCAAAGAATTCTGTAAACTCCTTAATTGCCCTTCCTTGAATAGTCGTTCCACCGACATCAATACAGCGTATACGCGCAGGCGGTCCTGTTACAATCAAGTTATCGGGCTTCAGGTCACCGAACACCCAGCCATTTTGATGAAGCGTATGCAAATCATTTAAAAGCTGTAAAATAAGCACCTCTGTCCATACTTGCCCATTTTGCTGAATAAAGGTTAATAAATCTGGACCTTGGATATATTCCATGACATAAAAGGAAATTTGCCCGCCCCTTTGCTGCCAGTCATCAACATCAAGCAAAGAAGGCCCGAGGGCAGACCCTTGGACCTTTGCAAAGGATTTTAGAACATTCACTTCACTAGTTATGGACATGCCGTTATCGCTCATTTTCAGCGCAACTGGCTGATTGCGAAATTGCGCTAAATAGACGATACCGTTAGCCCCAAATCCTAATTCCCTGATAATTTTATATTGATTACGGTGCCATTTTCCTTCTATTAGTGTTCCTGATTTTACATTAAACTGATTCTTCAAAGAATGATTCATCATCACGAGAGAACAAACTCCTTAATGATCGTTTTTTCTTAAAATAACTTAATGCCTCACGAATGGCTGGACCGGTTGGCGTAATTCCGCCAGTTGTTAATTTGCCAAACACACTTGTGAGCGAGCCAAGATTCGGAGTCCAGTCCAGCACCTTCTCAACTTCTTTCTTTCTAGCTGGAAAGACAAAAACGCTAAAATGATTATCGCCTGAACGGGCATTTAAACTTAAGGATAGGTCCAGCAGCGCTTCCTTTACAGTTGGAAGTTTCTCCTTCATACTCGCGCTCATATCCACTAATATAAGCACTTCCAGCTCAACGGTTTCCCCAAGCTCATCGACAACCTCCATCACTTCTCCTCTTTGATCCGGCGGAAGGTCCTCGACTTTTTTGCTGCTGCCAAGAATTTGCTGCAGCTCACGATTCACTACCCCTTGCAATGTTTGTGTCATTGCCTTTCTCGTAACCATTTGAACGGTTTGCGACAACTGTTTTGCATAAACAACCTGACTGACGCCTCCGCCTGACATCGCGATGCCCTCAATCTCATTCATTCCCTTTTCATCGATGACATCATGTTCCATCACACCAATGACATTCACCGTAATCCCTTGCTCTTTTGCCAGCGCGGCCATCGCAATTGGATCCTCTCCTTGATTCGAGCAGCCGTCCGTAATTAATAAAATCTGCTTCAAAGTTCCCGTTTTCATGAAACGCCCCTCCTATACCATCGTTGTTTCCATTTTCGACCGGCAAGAAGGGAAATATACATATATTATCTGATATTGGGTTAAATTAACTAGTTAGCCATTTTTCTTATTTTATTAACAGGAATGCTTGTCCATTTTGGTGTATTATGTTTAATCTTTGCAACAATAACTGTCATATCATCCTCAATAAACCCGGATCTTGATCGAATAACTTCCTCCATAATCAGATCAGCTACCGCCTGCGGATCCTCTGTTTTCAATTCCAGGATTTTTCTTTTCATCCATAAATCGAAATTTTCTACATGCTTTGGCCCCTCAAAAATCCCATCACTCATCATAATTAATAAATCCCCTGCTTTAAGCTGCTCACTAACAACATCTACTTCAAACTCTTGAATAATCCCCATTGGAAGGTTGCTTGCCTGTATTTTTATTACCTTGTTCCCTCTCTTAATAAAGCTTGGTGTCGATCCAATCTTCAGAAATTCAGCCCCCGCATTTTGGAGGTCAATCATCGCCAAATCTAATGTTGAAAAAATTTCATCAGTTGTGCGCAATGATAATACAGAATTTACCGACTTTATGGCCACCTTTTCTTCTATCCCTGATTGCAAAATCTTTTGAAGCAGCTGAAGTGTTTCTTTACTTTCTACATGTGCCCGTTCTCCGTTCCCCATTCCATCACTAATAGCGATAGCATATTTTCCACAGCCAAGCTCCATCGTTGAATAACTGTCTCCAGAAAGAAATCCGCCATCTTTTGCCGCATGGGCAACCGCACTTTCAACGGTATAGGCTTTAGCAGAACGGAAAGTTACATGGCAAAAACCATTAGGATATGCCGAGCAATCCTCTGAACTTACAACAATCGATTCTCCAAGAATATCGGACAGCATCGGTGCTATCAATTTCTCACATTCCCCATGCCCGTTGCAGTATGGAATGGTCATATCAATATCTACATTTCTCTGTTCTAAGCTATAAATTTCCACTTGTTCTATTTGGATACCAAACTCCTGTAAAGCTTCTAAAATCAGTTCTTCCTGCTTATGATGATTTTCTCGTTCCCTTTGAATTTCCTTTGCAAAATCACCCATCACCTCTGATACACCAAGTAATTGTTCAGCTACTAATCTTCTGCTCTCTTTTACCTGTTTTTTTAACTTCTGATTTGCATGATAGAAAGTGAGCTCCTGCTGGATTGTATCAGTCACTTTTTTTGCCCGATTACAATATTTATCCCATTCTCTCGAAAGTTTTGGTGATAGATCGCCATGATTATAGTCCATTTCAGTCATAATCTCTTTCATGTAGTCATAAGTTGTATCAAAGTTTCTTGTCCAGCAAAAGTCTTTCTTAAAACACATTTGACAATGTTTTTCTGTAACATTGCTTAAAAAATAATCGATTTCTCTTGCTCCCTCATCCTCTTCCCATTCCGAAGGCTCATCATGTGATGAAAAGCTTTTTGAAAGGGCCTGAAATACGTTTGAGAACTGTGCGACTCTCTGTGCAGTAACATCGCGCATTTTGCGCATATATTGCTGCTGTTCTGCAGCATGTTCTGCCGTACCTGGAATATGCTTTGCAAGCTTTGTTAATAAGGCTTGAGGTGTAAAAATAAACAAGAAAATAGCTGCCGCTGTCTCTAATAACGTTTTATAAAGAGTGCCGCCTCCTTCGCCATACATCCCAATTAAAAGGGTGGCAATTAAAAGTCCTGCAGACACACCTATCTTTCTCCCATCTTTTAATAAACCACCAAGCAGACCTGCAAAAGCTAGCAGACTCATATGGTAGAAGCTTGTTATATTGGCAAGACTAAATATTAGACCTGTTACGACGCCTACTGTAGAGCCCACTGTCGCTCCGGCAACTAACGCAAACAATAACACTAAGTATCTAGACAGAATATGCTCAATAGAAAGCCCATAAACCGTCCAGCCAATCGTTCCAGTCATAACAGTAGCAAGCATAATAATTAAACAAACAATTTCCTCTATCTTCAACGATTGCTTTCGCTTGTTAACAGACAATAACGGTAGACTTTGAACAAAAATGAGTGTGAGAATAAAGCCTAAGCTTGCTTCAACACCAGCCATCATTCCATCGAAAAGTGTCAGCTGTTTCATTCGTATAAAGTCTTCCAATAGTTTTCCTGCTGCGATTGTAAAAAACACAAAAAACGGCAAGGCCTTTAACTCATTAGCGAGCCATTTTTTTGCTATTCGATAGGCAATTAAGAATAAAAAACTAATTCCAAATGAAGTTACAGCATTAGAAATAGAGATGGTTGCAGCTCCAGCAATTAATCCTATAAGAGCAATCGGCGCCTTTTCCTTTCTTAAAAAATATACTGCCGCGAAGAAAGGAAGGCTAAAAGGTGTCAGCTGGGCTAAAATCAGCGCTCTACCAAGTAAAAATCCGATTAATAAAAGGAGATAGCCCTTTTTAAGAAAGATAGTCTCACACATTTGCTGAAATTTATTTAATCCTTTAGTAAGTTCCCATTTAGGTTTAGTAAAATTCACTTCTCCAAGCGGATGGACTACATTCCTTTCTACACTATTTGCCATTTTAACTACACTCCCCACTTTTTATCGTTGCACATCATTATAAGTTTGAAATGGAAAGAAGTTTGTCAAAATGGTGGACATGCCTTGTTTTTTCGTTCGACTTATTTCCCTGAAATATCTAATAAGTAAACAAAAATAATCAAATGATTGACACATGCCAATTCATTTTCCCCTTCTTTAAAGGCATAAAAACGAAGAAGCTGCAAAATCAAATATCTCATTTGCCTTTATACTAAAAAGATTGACGAACGAATATTTCCCATGCGACATAATCCTATAAAAAATTCATCAGCTTGAATTTCATTAATATTTGATGGAGCTTTTTAGATAAAAAAAAGACAAGTCTGTGTCAGACTTGTCTTTTGCCTATGGGAATAATAAACGATAAACCCTGCTATATAAAATGTATATCAATTAAGCAGCAAGTTACCCTCGTCTAGCGCCTCTTCCCCCACGTTTTGATTCAGTATTGCGTTTTAAAGATGATAAACGATCTTCACTATCCTTTAAGAAACGAGCCATTTTAGATTCAAAGTTTTCTCGGGAAGGACGATTATCATTTGATCTGCCTTGACGTGGACGTTGAGAATGTGAATGTCCCCTTGACTCTCTTCTGTCGCCTCTTTCAGGACGCTCTGTTCTTTCAGGCCGGTCTTTAGCTTTTTTAATGGATAAACCGATCTTTCCATCCTTTTCGACATTAATGACTTTAACCTCAACTTGGTCACCGACCTTAAGATGCTCATTAATATCCTTTACATAATTGTCTGCAACTTCACTAATGTGTACCAGACCTGTTGAGCCTTCCGGTAACTCCACAAACGCTCCGAAATTTGTAATTCCTGTTACCTTACCCTGTAACTTGCTGCCCACTTCGATTGACATAAAAAGATATTGCCTCCTTGAGTTATATAAAAAATCATACTTACTATATATTATACAGAATATGAAAAAAGAGTTCAATACAAGGTCTACTTAGTTGATTTTCCCTTTTTGTCCTCGTTTTCCTTATTCTCGGGGATATTAAAAATGACTTCCCCATTTTCGGAAAGGAAATAATCTTTCCTGGCAAGCTTAGAAATGTATTCATCATCATTTAATTTTACGATTTCTTCTTCTAACATCACTTCTTGTTTCTTTAGCAAGGCTAAATCCTGATCAAGCTTCTTTTTTTCTGCTCTCTTTTCATCAAGAACAGAGGATTGCGAAACGAGTGTAGAGATCATGAAAACTAAAATGGCGGCTGCTCCTAAAAAAAACACGGTTAACCTTCTGAATAGACGTTTTCTTTTCATATTTACATTAATCTCGGCTACTTCTTGCTGTTTTGCATAGCTTGTCTGTATTTTGGCTACATTTCTTTTCTTGATGGCACTCACTTCGCACCCTCCCTTACTTTTTATTTTTATTCCATCTAGAAATCCACTTAAAGAAGAAATTCTTTATTTGTTTAAAAATTCCTGCCAATCTATTATATATCTTATCGACTGTTTTTTTAATATGTTTCGGCAAAAGTTTCCAAATTAGCAAAAAAAGCCACTTTACAGGCAGTAAAATGAGTTTCAATATAAATAATACTAGTTTTAGCACTGCTTTTAACAGTGATAAAAGACCCTTTCCTAATAAAATAAATAAAGAAATAATCGCAACAATTAATGTGCGAATCGGCTTATAAATAACAAAATGAAATAATTTCAACAAAAAGCGGTAAAAATTGATAACCATTGAAATAAGGATTTCTAGTAATCGGAGATAGACTCCCTTAAATAAACTTTGGTAGGCCGCAAATCCGCATAAAAGGGCAAGGAATATATATCCTCTTAATTCACCCTTATTGGCTAAAAACAAAATGTAAAAAATCGCTAACCCTTGTACAATCCAAAAAAGGATATCATTTATAAAAACGATCAGGCGATTCCGCTCTGTCCGCTTTAAAAATCGATTATATGTATCAAGGGCAGCGCCAAATACACAACCCATGCCAACCATAGCCAGCATGGTAATGAATTGAGTTGTTAATGTCATCGGAATAGCTTGCTAAAGAATCCTTTAGCCTTATCTCCATGCTGATCATCCAGATAGACGAGATCAAAGATTTTCCCCTTAATCGAGACAACTCCCTTATCTACATCTAAATTCTTCATTTGCAGATTCTGGCCCTTTATTGCTAGAAAACCCATAACTGTATCTAACAGAAACTCTTCATTGTCAAAGCTTTCAACCTGCTTTACCCCAGTAATGTCTAACAGCCTTCTGCTTCGCATGATGACATCATGTTCCTGAACATTTGTTTTCGTTGTTGAATTTGTCTCATAAAATTGACTCATTCATTCATCCCTCACATTCACAAAGTACAAGCTTTTTGTACATGTTTATGAATGAAAAGGATAGAATAGAACAATGAAATGCGGAGGCGACTGTTTAGCCCCGACAAGCATAAGACGAGCCGGGTAGAAGGTTGTTCTTTAACCTTCTAACCGGATTGGCTTATGACCTCGAGGGGCTAGGAGCCGCAGCTGGACATCATGTAATGCGGAGGGGGCTTGACCAGGGGCGACAAGCATAAGACAAATCGGCAGGAAGGTTGTTTTTTAACCTTCTTGACGAGTTGGCTTATGACCTCGAGCCCCTTGCCGCCGCAGCTGGACATCATGTAATGCGGAGGTGCCTGCTTAGCCTTCCGATTCTACCTTCTCTTCTTTTATTATCGTGTACATTTCAGCAGCATCTTCTTTTCTTGTTGTTTCCTGTATACGATCGATTTTTACAGTCACTAATTTTTGACCAAAGCGAACAACTAATTCATCTCCAACTTTCACGGTAGTACTTGCTTTTGCTTGCCCGCCATTAACTAAAATACGCCCCTGATCAGACACTTCTTTCGCTAGCGTTCTTCTTTTGATTAACCGTGATACTTTTAAAAATTTATCTAATCTCATGCATACCACTCCTCTATTTATAGACCTTTTTCTTTTGCTTCATCCCAAAATTGGTCAAGCTGCTCTAATTGGAAATCTCCAAAGGGCTTTCCGCTTTCCTTTACCTTTTTTTCCACATATGAAAAGCGGCGTCTAAATTTTTGATTTGTCTCATATAGTGCCTCTTCAGGATCAATTTTGTAAAACCTGGCGATATTAACAAAGGCAAAGAGAATATCACCAAATTCATTTGCCATTTTTTCGCTGCTATTCGCTGCTTCTAATTCGAATTCACGAATCTCTTCTTTTACTTTCTCCCAAGCTGGTCCTACTTCCTCCCAGTCAAAGCCAACTTTCGCCGCTTTCCTCTGAATTTCCGCAGCTGCCATTAAATTCGGAAGGGACTTCCCTACTTGATCAAGGAGTGATTCTTCTTCTATCCCCTTTTCTTCTTGTTTAATAGCCTCCCAATTCTTCAAAACATCTTCTTCGGTTTCCGCTGTTGTTTGACCAAATACATGCGGATGACGGCGAATCATTTTTTCAGACAGACCTTCAACGACATCATCTATTGAGAATAACCCTTCATCCTCGCCAATTTGTGCATGCAGGAGGACTTGAAGAAGAACATCGCCAAGCTCTTCAATCATATGATCAGTATCCTCTTCATTTATCGCTTCAATAAGTTCATACGCCTCTTCGATTACATACTTCTTTAAAGATTCATGCGTTTGCTTTTTATCCCATGGACAGCCATTAGGTCCACGCAATTCAGCAATAATATGACGGAGCTTGGAAAACCTTTTATATAAAATAGCTTCATCCTTGACTGGCGGGATGTATACGGACGTTAAATTATTTAATTCTACTTCACGGTCAAGTTCATACAACGGAACCTTTTGAATCCGTTCGAATTGGCTGCCTGCAGCAGTCACAATATATATTTCATAGTCATACGGGAGGATATCCATAAGTGTAAGCTTTACTTCTGAAGCAACAAATTGATCATATACCTGACCAATCATTACATGCTGTTTCACTTCGATTTCATCCTTCTTCAGGCTTGTACCATCGAGAAGCTGAAAGCCATCGATAGGGTCAATTTTTAATGCTTGGAATAGGGCATCAAGAAAGCTTTGACCGCCGCCAATTTCTATATCCACACCTTTTCCAGGTGCTTGTTCGAGTAAAAGCTGTACAGTTTGTTCAGCCACAAGCGGATGACCTGGCACTGCATAGATGATATTTCCATTAGATAGCGCTTCATCAAGAAGCTTATGACAAATCTCCTCATATACTGCTTGAAATTGATCATGGCTTTCATAAACAGAATCAAAAGATGTAAAACTCAACCCCTCTTTTTCTAGTTCATTTACAACTGGATGCTCCTTTGTACGCAAAAAAAGTGGGTCCGCGCTCTTTAATGCCCGATACACACCAAGTGGAAGCTGATCCAAATCTCCTGCGCCAAGCCCGAGTATACGAATTTTTTTCATCTGCTTCTTCAACTCCTATTTCTTTTTTGGCAGGAAAAACAATAGCTTGCTTCCAAAAGGCAGCATGGCAAGTTCCTCCTCTTTAAAAGTCCTTCCCTTTATAACAATCCATAAATATACGATTGCTCCTATAATTACAGCACTTACTGCCTGAAAGCCTGCAAACAGACGATCATGATCAAAGGTTGGGAATAGACCTGTTGTATATAAATAAAGCTTTAAAACAAACGTCATGGCAAGTGCTGCTGCACTTACAACAAGGATAAATCGTATGCTTAAAATCGACGTTTTTAATACTATTCGAAGCCTATATAACAATAAGAACATCACCATACATAACGTGATAATGGAAGCAATTGCCGCTCCCATCGTATCAAAGAACGGGACAAGAACCATATTCAAACCATATTTGACTCCAAATCCGCCGAGAATAATACAAGCAGGGAATAGGAAATTGCCTAAACCCTGAAGAATAGCGGTTGCAGTAATAATTATGGAGGTAAATAAAATCAGCAAACATAATACTCCAAGCACTTCAGAACCCTCACTATTTTCAAATAGCATTTGATTAGTAGGTTTAATAATACTCCATAAGCCAAATGTTGCACCAACCCCAATGAATAAACCAATTTGAAGGGCAAGGCGAATTTTATCATGCATATATTCCACTTGCTCTCTCAGCTTTTCACTCGTTATCATCGGAACGAGAGATAACGACATAGAAGTTGCAACAACCGTCCCAAGCTGTATTAATGGCTGTCCCCTGTCATAAATTCCTTTCAATCCCTTTGCCCCTTCACTCGTAAATCCGGAAGAGTGAAGGATGGAATATAGGTTCAATGAATCAGCCATTTGAATAAAAACGAGAAGCATGCTGCTGATACAAACAGCAAAACCTTGAAACAGAAGCGCGTTAGCAATTTTTCCGCTTTCTCTCCAATTTATTTTTTCAATCGAGAGGAATGTTCGTTTTCTTCTAGTCCAATAAAATATGCTCAATACCAGTACAGCTGTTATTCCACCGGTTATTGAGCCAAGAACGGCTCCACTTCCAACTATGTATAAGCTGTACTCTTTTTTTGTCAGAATCCAGGCAGCTAGCAAAATGGTAAGAACACGAACAAACTGTTCGGCAACCTGAGAAACTGCGGTCGGAATCATATTGCCAGTTCCTTGAAAATACCCTCTGAGGACGGATACAATCGGAAAAATCAGAAAGACAAACGATATCATTTGCAGCAATTGCGCAAGCCCTTGATCTCCCATTAAGGCTGCAAGCCATTCAGCTCCCCAGTAAAGAATCGAAAAGCCGGAAAAACCAATTGCCATTAAAACAACTGCAGAAATGGCAAATAAACGATGTATGCCATTCTTTCCCTGCTTTACTGCCTGCTCTGCATAAAGCTTAGAGATAATAACCGGAAACCCATTCGTCGCTAATACTAATGCAACACCATAGAATGGGTACACCTGCTGATAAATATAAAATCCAACATCTCCAACTATATTTTGAAATGGTACGCGATACATCGCACTTAATACTTTTGTAATTAAAGCAGCAATCGTTAAAATGAGTGCTCCTTTAAAGAGATCTCTAGAATCTTTTTCGGGCCTCATAGCCCAACTCCTCCCAAAACACAATCAGCAATAATTCAGAAGTATTATAACATAGAAAAGCGGAGGTGCCTTGTTCACCCCCGACAAGCTTAAGACAAAGAAAAAAGGCAGCATATCGCTACCCCTTTTTCAAGTATATTCTTTTGCAAATTCTAGAAGGCTGGCGCACTTCTTAAGATTCCATTTGTCTTGCTAAGAAGCTCGCAGCAGTTTCCACTGCTTTCTGTTCTACATCACCTAAGGAACCATCTTTTGCATAAATAATTACTGCACCAATTGGATCTCCATTCGCAATGATAGGGCCAATTGTATAAGCGGTTAAATCCTCTGAATTTCCTTCAACCAAGGAGATATTACCTGACTGATTCATAATAACCGAACTGCGGTCCTCCATGGTTTTCTCAACAAGTTCACTAATATTTTTATTTAAATAATCCTTCTTTGAACCGCCTGCAACAGCAATAAACGTATCCCTGTCACAAATTAATACGGGATTGCCAAGGCTGTCATACAATGCTTCTGCATACTCCTTAGCAAAGTCACTAAGCTCACTGATTGGTGAATATTTCTTTAGAATGACTTCTCCATCACGGTCTACAAAAATTTCAAGAGGATCTCCTTCGCGAATACGTAATGTTCTGCGTATTTCCTTAGGAATAACTACACGACCTAAATCATCGATTCGACGAACAATGCCAGTTGCTTTCATCTAATGTTGCCTCACTTTCATCTGATGATTTCGAAAAGCGACTGCGCTAGTCAGCTGTCTAAACTTAAGACGCATCTGCTTTTCATTTAGCAATGCTTTAATTGGGAGAAAATGAATGCATCGCCATGTTTGAACTTAGTATCTTTCATCTGGAAAGTTATATACACATTCAATTATTTTTTTCTCATGCAGTTGGGGTTAACCAAATATGGTTAAACATTACAAGCAGTTTCACTTATGAAATACCCTCATCCTAAGCAAGTCAAACATCTTCTATGAAGTTGTTTGACTCTGCTCCTCTTTTCTTGATTCATAAAGACCACGGACAATTTCAAAGGCAATATTCAGCCACTCGCTAGTTTTCATCCCTTTAATATAAAGAACAGCCTTAAGTTTTTTCCCGTCCATTCCAAGACCAACTGTTCGTCCATATTTACTTGTGACTTCAAAGATTTTCTGACCATCAATTCGCGAGCTAGCTTTTTCAGATAAAAGAATTAAAACTTCATTTTTAGTTTGCTTAATCACTTCAATTCCAGTCATTTCTCCATAAACCTTCATCTCAGTCATTTGGAATAGATAAGATACTTCATCTGGATATTCACCAAATCGATCAAGCATTTCTTCATTTAATTCTTCTAGGTCTTCCAGTGAAGAAACTCCTCTAAATCGTTTATACATTTCAATCTTTTGATGGCCATCATTAATATAAGCATCAGGAAGGTAGGCATCCACTTCAAGGTCTACTTCTGTTCGCGGCTTAACCTCTTCATTCAAATTGCCTTTTCGATCCTCAATAGCTTCTTTTAACATTTGCGAATATAAATCAAATCCAACTGAATCAATGAAGCCATGCTGTTCAGCCCCTAACAGGTTTCCTGCTCCCCTTATCGATAAATCACGCATGGCAATCTTAAATCCGGATCCAAGCTCTGTAAATTCCTTTATCGCTTGAAGCCGTTTTTCTGCCACTTCCGTTAATACTTTATCTTTCCGATAAGTGAAATAAGCATAGGCTACCCGGTTCGAACGGCCAACCCTTCCTCTCAGCTGATAAAGTTGTGAAAGTCCCATTTTATCAGCATCATGAACGATTAATGTATTCACATTCGGAATGTCAACACCTGTTTCAATAATTGTTGTACTCACAAGAACATCAAATTCTCCTGCCAGAAAGCTCAGCATAACAGATTCAAGCTCATTTTCTGTCATTTTCCCATGTGCATAGGTCACCTTCGCATCTGGTACAAGCATAGAAATTTCTTCAGCTTTTCTCTCAATATCCTCAACTCTGTTATAGAGAAAATACACCTGTCCATCTCTCGCAAGTTCTCTTTCTATTGCTTCTCGGACGATCCCGCCATTATATTCCATGACATATGTTTGAATCGGAAAACGATTTTCAGGAGGTGTCTCAATAACCGACAAATCGCGTACACCAAGCATAGACATATGAAGAGTCCTCGGAATTGGCGTTGCAGTAAGCGTCAATACATCAACATTCGTCTTTAGCTGTTTAATCTTTTCTTTATGTGTCACACCAAAGCGCTGCTCTTCATCAACGATTAATAGACCTAAATCCCGGTAGGAAATATCCTTTGATAAAATACGATGCGTACCAACAACAACGTCAACAGCACCAGACTTTAGCCCCTTAATCGTTTCTGTTTGCTGCTTTCTTGACCGAAAACGGCTCAAGAGACCAATTTCAATCGGAAAATCTTGAAACCTTTCACGCATAGTTTCATAATGCTGCTGAGCAAGAATAGTAGTGGGTACAAGAATCGCCACCTGCTTGCCATCCGCAATTGCTTTAAAAGCGGCACGGATGGCCACCTCTGTTTTTCCATAACCGACATCCCCGCAAAGCAACCGGTCCATCGGCCGCTCTCTCTCCATATCGCGTTTAATCTCATGGATCGAGCGAAGCTGGTCCTCTGTTTCTTGGTAGGCGAATGCCGATTCAAATTCACGCTGCATCTCTCCATCCGGGCTAAAAGCATGTCCTTTCGAGGCTTCTCGTTCCGCGTAAAGTTTAATTAGATCATCTGCAATATCTTGAACAGAGGATTCAACTTTCTTTTTAACCCGCTTCCAGTCATTTCCGCCTAATTTATATATTTTTGGCTCTTTCGCCTCTGAACCAACATATTTTTGAATAAGATCAATTTGCTCGACTGGAACATAAAGCTTATCACTGCCCTGGTAGCGTATATGAAGATAATCTTTATGAACGCCATTAATTACTAACGTTTCAATCCCCAAATATTTCCCAATCCCATGATTTACATGGACAACATAATCACCGACTTTTAATTCTGAATAGCTCTTGATTCGTTCAGCATTTGAAAGTTTTTGGCGACGGGGCTGTTTTTTTGTCCGTTTATTGAAAAGCTCTTCTTCCGTAATCACGGCAAGCTTTTGAATCGGCAGTTCAAATCCCGTATGAAGATTTCCTTCTGAGATTTGAACCTTCCCTAAGAGAAGAGGCTGTTTTTCATCAACGAACAGCGTGTCAATTTCATATTCTTCTAATACCCTTTGGAGCTTCTTTACCCGCTCTTCTCCAGGACCTAATAAAATTACCGTATAGTTCGCTTTTTTCCAGCGTTCCAGTTCACCTTTTAACACATTCATCTGCCCATGGAAATTCTGCATTTGCTTGCATGTTACATTAATAATATTTTCAGGACTCGTATTCGGTACATGTCTTAAAAATAAAGACAAGTATATAACTGGCTGCTTCTTCTTATTTAAAAACCCTTTTAAGTCATGAGAAATTTTTACATCATGGATAATTTGACCTTCACCTAATAGGCTTGTATACCATTCCGCTTCTTCCTTCTCCAAAGAGTCATTCATCTCTTGGACACGACTAATTTCATCAATAACAATAAGGCCATTCTCAGGAAGGTAGTCTACTAAACTATTTCTTTCCTCATATGCAAAGGATAGATACTTGAATAGTTGGTCAGGCTTACTGCCCGTTTTTAATTGTTCTAATTCAAAGCTAATATTTTGTGCTAGCTGTGTCTTTGCTTTTTCATCTTTTAACTTTTTAAGACTTGATCCTAAACCTTTTTCTAGTTTTTCGATAATTTTACTAAAATGATCAGCCCGCAAAGGATATTCTGTTGCAGGTCCAATTGTCACTTCTGATAGTTTCTCTTTTGAACGCTGATCCTCCAGTGAAAAAGAACGGATCGAATCTACTTCTGTATCAAATAATTCAATCCGAATAGGGTCTGTCTCTGTTAAAGGATAAATATCAATAATCCCGCCTCTTACACTGAATTCACCTGGGGATGAGACCATTCCAACCCGTGTATATCCCATTTGAACAAATTGAAGGAATTGATCTTCAAGAAGTTCATCGCCTACCTTTAATGTTAATTGGCAAGCCTTCCAAAGGGATGCAGGCGGGAGAATTTTCCTCAATCCTGCCATCGGAGCAATTAATATTCCATTTTTACTCTTGCTCCAATAGTTTAATACTTCTATTCGCTGTGCCTTTAATTCTGGGCTTGCAATGCTAATTTCTGCAGCGATTAACTCATTAGCTGGATATAAAAATACTTCCGATTCCCCTGCTAAATTAACAATATCCTCATATAATTTCTGTGCCTGAAGCAGATTATGTGTAACAATAAGCATCGGCTTTCGTGTCTGTTCATAAACAGAGGCAAGAAAAAGTGTACGTGCAGAACCGGATAAGCCAGATATTAGCTGCTCCCTTAGTCCTTCTTTTATACCAGACAAGACGGACTTTACATCATCTTGCTGACTTATCATATGTTTAAGCCCTATCATGGCTACCCTCCAATCTGAAATGTGGTCAGACCCGACAAGCATAAGACAAGACGACTGGAAGGTTGTTCTTTAACCTTCTTGACGGATTGGCTTATGACTCGAGGGTCTAGCCGCTGCAGCTAGACAGCTATCCCAATTAAAAATGGTATACTTTATCATACTGAAACTCGCAATCGGCTTGTCAGTCCGCTTTCACCAACAATTCACAATAATTAGAAATAGAAAAACGCTTTGGATGATCGTCCAAAGCCTATTATTGAATCAAGAAGTCATGTTCGTGAAAATCAGGATTGCGCTCTAACAGTTCATGGCAATCTTCGCAAATTGCTTTTACTTGAAGATCCCCTGACTGATCATATGAAATCATTTCCTGCCTTTCAGAATGATTTAGTAGATGAAATCCTAGAGAGTCCGTGTTTATCGCTGTATTTTCAATTGTTCCTATTTTCACTCCACAATGACGGCAATGATAATGTATAGCCATGCCTGTCCCTCCCTGCCAAACAGTTCAATACTATTAGTATGAACGCATTGGTATGAACTTATTCATTAGGGGTACAGTTAGCATACAGTAGCATTCTTAAATTTAAAGATATATTATTTTATGATACTAATAAAAAAATATGATGGATTACTGATTATATTCATTCATGATATGTAGAAATGGCTTGGATATCCAATCCTCACAGGCATTTGCGCATTTTAAAATAACCCCAGCCAATACTTCCTGCTCCTCATTCGTAAATCTCCCTAATACATAGTCTGGAACTTTCATTCCGCTAGGGGGTCTGTCAATTCCTACTCTTATTCTGTTAAACTCCTGTGTTCCTAAATGGGCGATGGTTGATTTTATTCCATTGTGACCGCCCGCACTGCCCTTTTGCCTCAATCTAATTTTCCCTACTGGCAAATCTAAATCATCATAAATAACAACAAGCTCCTCATCTTCTATTTGAAAATAGTCCATTAGAGCTGCAATAGATTCCCCTGATAAATTCATATAGGTAAGAGGCTTTAACAAGTATACTTTTTCCCCATGTACATGACCAACACCGTAGACTCCTTGAAATTTTGCCTGGTTTAGCGGAATATTCAATCGATCAGAAAGTGCATCGATTACCTCGAACCCAATATTGTGCCTTGTCTTTTCATACTGCTTTCCTGGGTTTCCTAGTCCAACAATTAGTTTCATTTTCCCACCATCTTTATATATATTGCCTAAAAAGAAGGGGCTGACCAATTATTTCAGGCCAGTCCCTTCTTATCGGGCAAGGCTTTATCCCTTCTAGCCTTTATTCTTCACTGCTTTTCGTTTCTCTGCCTTCCTCATTATCAGGAGTTCCAGGCTCTTGTTCTTCGCCGCTATTTATTTCTGCTTCCTGTCTAGGAGGAAGGATGGAGGCAACAACTTCCTCGTCGCCATCAGTTATTGTATAACCGCTATTCGTTTGAATATCAGCAATGGTAAGTGTTTCATTTACTTGGAGATTCGAAACATCGATATCAACCGATTGAGGAATGTTATCAGGCGTTGCAGTAACAGTAAGCTCATGCATAGCTTGCTGCATCACACCGCCATCTTTAACTCCTGGTGCATCTCCAACTAGATTGATTCGCACATTGGCTGTTATTTCCTTCGACATATCCACTGCAAGAAAGTCAACATGGATTACTTCATGTTTAATCGGGTCTGCCTGATAATCACTTAATACTACATTATGTTTGTTCCCATCCAATTCTAATGAAATAACGCCATTTCTTCCTACTTTCCGAATGACCTTAGTAAAATCAGCTTCGCTTACATAAATAGACTTGCTGTCCAATTTTGCTCCATAGAATACAGCTGGAATATTTCCATCCTGGCGTATACGAGTTAAAGCAGATCCTCGAAATTCTTTTCTCTCCTGTGCTTGCAATACAGTTGTCATCAATTGATCCCCTTCCTCATTTTATAATCTAAGACACTCTATATAAAAAATGCCCTAAAATGAGGAAAACTAAACCTTCAAGTTCAAAATCAGAGACATCAAAAGATGCAATAATAGCAGGCTTACACTTATGCAGGCCTGCTGATTTTTATCGGATAAGAAAGTATTACATTTATCGAGCGGAGAACTGTCTAGCTCCAGCGCATAGCGCCTATTGGACTTTCCGCCCCCTTCAACGATAAGTCAACATCGAATCGCTATCACTCTTCGTGTGTTCTTTTGTCTCGTCGGAGCGGTCCAGTCCATACGACGCTAAGCAAGGCACTTACGCTTTTCTTTCTATTAATCGAAAAGCGTGCTTACTGATTGCTCTTCATGAACGCGAATGATCGCTTCTCCAATTAAAGGTGCTACAGATAGCTCAACAATTTTATCAATTTTCTTTTCTTCAGGGAGAGCAATTGAATTTGTAACCACTAATTCTTTAATATTTGAATTCTGAATTCTTTCAATTGCAGGGCCTGATAATACTGGATGTGTACAACATGCATATACTTCTGATGCCCCATTTTCGATTAGCGCATTGGCAGCAAGGGTAATCGTTCCAGCTGTATCGATGATATCATCGATTAGAATCGCCACTTTTCCATCAATATTACCTACGATATTCATCACTTCAGCAACATTTGGCTTTGGACGGCGCTTATCAATGATCGCAATCGGAGCCTTTAGGCGCTCTGCCATTTTACGTGCACGTGTTACTCCGCCATGGTCAGGAGATACAATGACAACATCTCCATCCATTGCCTTTTTCTTAAAGTACTCTGATAAAATTGGCACACCCATTAAGTGATCAATTGGAATATCGAAGAATCCTTGAATTTGAGGTGCATGTAAATCAAGAGTAATCACACGAGTTGCTCCAGCAGTTTCAAGAAGATTAGCTGCTAATTTAGCAGTAATAGGTTCACGTGCTCTTGCTTTTCTGTCTTGACGAGCATATCCATAATACGGCATAACAATATTAATTGTTTTAGCAGAAGCGCGTTTTAAAGCATCGATCATAATTAAAAGTTCCATTAAGTGCTCATTTACTGGAGAGCTTGTTGATTGAATTACATATACATCACAACCGCGAATACTTTCTTCAATGTTGATCTGAATTTCTCCATCGCTAAAACGCTGTACTGAGCACTTCCCTAATTCCACTCCAATTACACTTGCAATTTCCTGTGCTAAGCCGCGGTTTGAGTTAAGACTAAAAACCTTTAAATTAGGATCTAAATATTGATTAGACATGTTGAGCCTCCATCGATTATTTCTTTCTGTTCAGTTTCTCTGCATAATTCTCTTTATTCACTTGACGCGCTCTCGCAATTGACAACGCTTCCCCAGGTACATCTTCTGTGATTGTAGAACCAGCTGCTACGTAGGCGTTCTTGCCAATCGTTACAGGTGCTACAAGATTGGAATTACAGCCAACAAAAACGCCATCCTCGATTTTTGTCAAAAATTTATTTTTCCCATCGTAATTAACAGTTATTGTACCACAGCCAATATTCACATCTCTGCCAACCTCAGCATCACCAATATAACTTAGATGTGAAGCTTTGCTTCCTTCACCAAAGATAGCCTTTTTCACCTCAACAAAGTTGCCGATCTTTACATTGCCGTGAATTTCAGATTTTGGACGAATATGAGCAAATGGTCCAATTTGCACATCATTTCCTATTCGACTATTAAATGCAGCGGATTGACGTATAACTGTATGATCTCCTACTTCACAATCAGCAATTTCACTATGTGGACCAATCACACAATCAGAGCCAATTATCGTATTTCCAGAAAGGATTGTTCCTGGGTATAATATTGTATCCATTCCAATTATAACATCTGGACCGATATATGTATTTAATGGGTCAATAATTGTCACACCATTTTTCATATGAAATTCATTGATCCGTTTTTTCATAAATTTCTCTGCATCGGAAAGTGCTAAACGATCATTCACACCAAGTGTTTCTTCGAAATCTTCCGTTTGATAGGCCGTAACGATTTCTTGATCACCTTTTAATATTTCAATCACATCAGGAAGATAGTATTCACCTTGTACATTATCATTGCTTACTCGATTTAGCGCACTAAATAATGCCTTATTGTCAAAACAATAGGTTCCTGAATTAATTTCCTGAATTTCTCGTTCTGTTTCTGTTGCATCTTTGTGTTCAACAATTTTTTCTACATGCCCATTTTCACCGCGAACAATGCGACCATACCCAGAAGGATCATCCGCTAATACAGTTAGGACCGTAGCCTTTGCCTTTGTCTTTTCATGGTGGTTAAGGAGTGCTTCCATTGTTTCATGTTTAATCAGCGGTGTATCACCGCATACAACAATCGTTACTCCTTCTTTTTCTCCTAGTATATCCTTTGCTTGCATAACAGCATGAGCTGTTCCCAGCTGCTCTTTCTGCAAGGCATACAATATGCTATCACCAAGCTGTGTCTGAACCTGTTCCGCTCCATGCCCGATAATGGTAACTATTTCCTCTATATTAAGCTTTGAAACTTGATCAACTACATGTTGAACCATTGGTTTACCGCAAACGGGATGAAGGACTTTATAAAGTTTTGATTTCATTCTTGTCCCTTGGCCCGCGGCTAATATAACCGCATAACGATTAGACATAAACGCAGCCTCCATTCCAAAATATATCTTTAACTCGAAAAGCCATCACAATGATATCCTTTTTATCCATTAAAAATATATCTTAATTAAGCATCTATTTCAAGGAAGGAAAAAAACTACTTATATTTGTCAATTTAATGAACATTTTTCAAGAGGGCAGGTTTAGATGGAAACAAAAGGGGGTATTGATAGAAAAGGAGAGAAGTGAATTTTATCTTTTAAAAAAAGAGCCAATAAAAAGAGCCATACTTTGGAAGTAGGCCCTTGATGTTTATTTGTTTAGGAAGCTCCAGCTTCTTCGAATTCAACTTCTAATTCACCTAAACGGTGGTATTCTGATAATACAGCTTCCTGGATTTTGCCTCTAGTTCCGGAGTTAATCGGGTGAGCGATATCTCTAAATTCACCATCTGGAGTACGCTTGCTTGGCATCGCAACAAATAGACCGTTATTCCCATCAATCACTCGAATATCGTGAACAACAAATTCATGATCTAAAGTAATGGATGCAATAGCCCTCATCCGACCATCTGTATTAACACGGCGTAATCTTACGTCAGTTACTTCCATCCTGTTCACCACCTTTACGAGAAGATACAAACCTAGTGTATAAATTCAACATAATTCTTGTTTCTCCTTCTTTAAGTCGAAAAAAATTTTCGAATTATTCAGTTGAAAGAGCAAGATGTCATATTTTCCCTTATATTCCCTCATTCATTATGACTAGTTTCTTGTAATAATATACAAAAATATTTTAATTTATAAATAATTCGTCCTATAAAAACCATACACCTTTAGCTAATAAAAGAAAAAACAAGCTTATCTGATAAATTAAGCTTGTTTTTAGACCAGCAATTTATTTAACTAGAGCAATCACTTCAATTTCAACTAATGCATCCTTAGGAAGTTTAGCCACCTCTACACAAGAACGAGCTGGCTTATGGGTATGAAAGTATTCTCCATATACTTCATTAATAGCAGCGAAATCATTCATACTTTGAATAAACACCGTTGCTTTTACAACTGTATCTAAGGAAGCTCCAGCCTCTTCAAGTACTGCCTTGAGGTTTTTAAATACTTGATGAGTTTGAGCCTTTACATCACCTTCAACCATTATACCTTCAGCCGTAAGCGGAATTTGTCCAGAACTATAAAACAAATTATTTACTATAATTCCTTGTGAATAAGGACCAATTGCTGCTGGAGCCATGTTTGTTTGAATCGCTTTCATACTGATTTTCCCCCTTCTAAAGATCTTTTGAAGTAATTACCTTCACCTACATTGATTTTTTTCTCTTTTACATCAACATCTGAAAGCCTAACAAGGGATAGATATTCATCTACGAGCCTCTTTTCCGCTTTCTCTGCTTCAACTAAAACGGCAATTCCGGC
The DNA here is from genome assembly GCF_900199725.1 of Cytobacillus massiliigabonensis. Taxonomy (GTDB): domain Bacteria; phylum Bacillota; class Bacilli; order Bacillales; family Cytobacillaceae; genus Cytobacillus; species Cytobacillus massiliigabonensis. The sequence continues at coordinate 37,016 of NZ_LT904904.1, forward strand.
AACATATGCCTTAAACTCTTCCAGCATACTAACCATCCCATTGACTGTCCCGCCTGCCTTCATAAAATCGTCAACAATCAAAACCCTTGAACCTTCTTCAAGGCTTCTCTTGGAAAGCAGCATTGTTTGAATACGTTTGGCAGAGCCTGATACATAATTGATGCTTACAGTTGAGCCTTCTGTCACCTTACTATCCCTTCTAACGATGACGACAGGAACATTTAAATAATTTGCCACTGCGTAGGCTAAAGGAATTCCTTTTGTAGCAACTGTCATAACTACATCAATCTTTGTATCAGCAAAAGCAGAAGCAAACAAACGGCCTGCCCGCTGGACAATGGTTGGGTCACCTAATATGTCTGTCATATATAAATATCCGCCGGGCAATAGCCTTTCAGGACTGGCAATTAACTCACAAAGCTCTTTAATAAATGACCTAGCCTCTTCATCCGACACCTTTACATGGAACCGTACCCCGCCTGCAGCACCAGGCACTGTTTGTAAAGTACCAATGTGCCTTTGTTCAAATGTCTCCTTAATAATAGCTAAATCTTCGCTAATGGAAGACTTGGCTGATCCATATCTTTCTGAAAAGAATGTTAAAGAAACTAATTGGTGTGGATGCTCTAGTAAATAATTCGTCATGTCAATTAAACGTTCACTTCGACGAAATTTCATCATAGGACCCCCAATAAATCCGAATATTTTATCGATAATATATCATTATTATCCGGATTTAATCAAGCATATGTCTTTCACCAAGCATTCTAACCGCAAAAACTTGATCACAAAAACCTCTTAGCCCATTATAAATCCGTTGCATTCTTGAATCATGATGAACAAGCCCAAACACAGTCGGCCCACTGCCGCTCATCAATACTGCATCCGCTCCGAAACGCTTCATTTGCTCTTTAATTTGAGCAACTTCAGGATGCAGAGCAAATGTTACATCTTCAAGAACATTGCCAACATGTCCGCAAACACCCTCATAATCTCCCTGTTCAATCGCACGAATCATTTCTTTTGTTTTCGGATGGTGAATCCCATTTATATTAAGCCTTCGATACACATCTGCTGTTGAAACGCCTATAAATGGCTTTGCCAATACGACCCAGCAAGTCGGAGCAGCCGGGAGTTTCGTTATTACTTCTCCGCGGCCAGTTGCAAGGGCAGTTCCCCCATACACACAGAAGGAGACATCTGATCCAATCTCTGCACCTATTTCAGCAAGCTGATCAGCAGATAGTCCAAGTTCCCAAAGCTTGTTAAGCCCTCTTAATACAGCAGCAGCATCACTGCTGCCGCCCGCAAGGCCTGCTGCTACTGGAATCGTTTTTTCAATGGCAATCTCTACTCCGCTTTTCACATGAAATCGTTCTTTTAAAAGGAGAGCAGCCTGGTAGGCTAAATTCCGCTGATCATCCGGTACAAATCGATTATGTGATATAATTTTTATTTCATTTTGTTCTAATAAAGTTAATTCTAGGCGGTCCGCTAAGTCAATTGTTGTCATTATCATCTCAACTTCATGATAGCCATCTTCCCGTTTATGTAAAACATCTAATGATAAATTGATCTTCGCCGGTGCCTTCACCAAAAGCTTCACATTTCCACCTACTTTATATATTTCAACGACTCCATTTTTTGTCCTATTTTACCACAAAACAACAAAAGTAAGACCTCTGATCTAACTTTCGTCACAAATTATTTGTTTCACAGAATTTTCAAAACAAAAAACCGAGGCGTATAACCCCGGTTTTACACAGTGTTTTCAAATTAGTTAATAATTAAGCAAACGAAAAAGCCATTAAAAAGATTACTGGTTTTTCAGAAGACTTTGCTGTGCAATCTCAACTGCTCTTTTGACCATATTTCCTGCATCTCTGGCTGTTATGCCGCCCCACCCCTCTTTTTGGACGGTATCATAAAAGCCTAATTCCTTCGCAAGCTCCTCTTTAAACCCTTCAGACATAACCCCTCTTCTTCTGCCTATGATTAACATCCCCTTCCACACTGTGTATGTTTAGTATGGAACAAATTTTCTTTTTCATGAAAGATATAGTTGACAGAGGTTAACTTCCACTCCGGTCAACGAAAGCTTTTTTGCTAAATATCTTTATTCACATAAATGTGTCCTATTATTTAAAAGACCAAATAAAAAAGCCGCTGATTTCAGCGGCTCTTTGTGAAGCAAAAACATCTATTAATTTAAAGCAACTTGTCCTGTTGTATCTTCGTAGAATGTAATTTGAACCGTTTCTGTTAAGACATCTGCATAGCTGTAAGATACGCGTTCAAACGCATTTTCTTCCTGATCTAACTCAATAACAAATACGGATGGGTACGTTTCAGCCAAAACACCTGAACGCTCAATCGTCTTTCTCCGTCCGCCATTGGCCTTGAGCAAAAGTCTTTTCCCAAGGTTTGAATCAAGAGCCTTTTTGATATCATTTAATGTTTTTCCCATTCGGTCCACCTCACTATGTTAAGTATATCACGTTGACACAATGGAGTCAAATTAAAAATATAAATTATAACAGGAAATAAAAAAGATTGTCAATATATTTTAATCCGCAATTTCTTCTATTTTTCAACATTTATAGGTTGCCCTTATACATAGGGAAATATGTAAGTTTACTTAACATTCTCTTCATGCAAAAAAAAATAAACCGTTTTATGCAGAACGGCTTAAAATCATGATTCAGTAATTTGTTCTCTATTATAAGGCATGCCTGTTCTCAGCACCCCTCTTGTCTCTATTCCCCCTAATCCTTTTTCTCCCGTTAATGTATTCCTTAAGACGTCCCAAACATTGATTCGCTCCATAAAGGGAGTAAAACTGATTTTTGCTACAATATAAACTGGATCAAGTGCATGGATGTTAACCCGATAAGGTGAGCTTGCAAAGTTTGCTCCCGCATGAATAATGGATTCGAAGTGTGACTGACAAGCACCTGCAAAAATGACGAGCTGATCTAAATGAGGGACCTTTTTCCTTGCCTCTCTGACCGTTTGAACAAAATGTTTTGAATGCCTATATGCATTAATATCTGCTTTTTTCCCCTTTGCCTTTGAATATGAATCATGCCCTGTAATAACCAAAATATCTGGCCTGTAGTAATCAATTAATTGCCCAATTTTGACTGGCATTTCCTTTTCATTACAATGGATACCTGTTACAGGAACGCCGATTTTTTCATATAAGGACAAGCATTTTTCCAAATAGGCGGGGTCACCATCTAAATGCAGCACTCTTCCCGGAATCTGAAAATAATTGTAAGCTTTGTTGTACCCATCTGTTGCCTCATACTCTTGTCTCTGCTTAAGCAAATCTACATCCTGCTGAAATAGTTGAAGAGATTGTTCTTCTCTTGTGTAGATTTCCTTCGCCTTCTTTTCTCTCATCGACTGGCTAACTGCGAGTAAATCCTCAAGTGGAGCGTCCGCAACTAGCCTAATATCTTCCCCATATAAAATAGCAATTTTCTTGCCTTCTTGCTCTCGTATATCAATCACCCGAAACATAATATCACATTGATAAGAGACTCTTCCGACAATATCCATGATGTTTATGCTCACTGTTGTCACTCCATTTAGCCCTATACATATAAAGAGCGATCTATCGAATAATATTCTTTTCATAAAATATGCATACGTCCATAAACATGTGCGTTAGAATAGCGGAGGCGCCTTAATCATCGCCATACAAACTATAGGGGCTCCAACTGAGATAAAGGAAACACAGTTAGCGATAGCGAATTGATGTGGATTTATCGCAAGGAGGGGATCTGAAGTTTAAGAAGTGATAGGACGCTTGCGCTAGACAATTCAAAAAAGGCCTGCAATCTGCAGACCTTATGCAAAGCTCGGAGAAAGATGATCACTTAAACGGGCGAATTCATCAATTGATAAAGTTTCTCCTCTTCTTCCTGGATCAATATCCGCTAGTTCCAATGCAGAAAGAATCTCTTCCTTCTTCTGCTTTCCATCAGGCAGCCCATTCGTAAGGTTATTCAGTAATGTTTTTCTCCTTTGTGCAAAGCTTATTCTTATTAATTGGAAAAAGAAACTTTCATTCATTACTGATACAGCTGGTTCCTTCCTTTTCGTTAATCGGATGACTGCTGAGTCCACATTTGGCTGAGGAACAAAAACAGTTTTAGGAACAATCATTACTGTTTCAGCCTCTGTATAATATTGGATGGCAATCGAAAGGGAGCCGTAATCCTTTGTTCCTGGCTTTGCAGCTATTCGATCAGCCACTTCCTTTTGGAGCATACAAACAATCCCTCGAATCGGCAGCTTTTCTTCAAGCAGCTTCATAATGATTGGCGTTGTTACATAATAAGGGAGATTCGCCACAACCATTAAATCTGTTATTTCACCTAGTTCCTTTTCAATAACCCCTTTTACATCCGCTTTCAATATGTCTTCATGTATGACCTTTGTATTTGGATATGGAGCTAATGTTTCTTCTAATATTGGCAGCAGACGCTGATCAATTTCAAACGCAACCACTTTTTTGCTTCTTCTGGCAAGCTGTTCTGTTAATGCCCCAATTCCCGGTCCAATCTCAATCGCTGCTGAATCCTCCGTTAGATCTGCATGATCAACGATTCGATTTAAAACATTTGTATCAATTAAAAAGTTTTGTCCTAGGCTTTTCTTAAAAGAAAAGCCGTATTTTTCAAGAATATCCCTGGTTCTAATGGGTGTAGCAATATCTTTATGCATTGTCTTCCTCCTGACGTATAACTTGAATAGCAGCAGCAAATGAATCCTTACTAATCTGGAACATCATTAATCTTTTATGCAGCTGTTTTCCATTTGCAAAGCCAATTTTCAGGAGCTTCCCGAGCTTTTCTCTGCGCTCTCTTGCTCCCTCTCCACCAATAAGACCTGCTGTTATTAAATCCTCTTGGGTAATCTCCTCCACGGTCTCTTCCCGCATCACGTGGGCAGCCTGAAGGGCTCTCCGGATCGTTTCAGGGGATGCATGTTCCACACCAACACCTTTTCCGTGCTTATGAATAGCGTCTTCCTTTTCGATAAAAGCATGCTTACAGCCTGGAACCTGTTCTTTAATTGTATTGCGTATTTTTTGTCCTGGATAGTCTGGATCCGTTAAGACAATAACCCCTCTCGTTTCTTGTGCAAGCTTTATCTTTTCAATTGTTTCAAGATTAATGGCTGACCCATTTGTTTCTATCGTGTCTGCATCTATTGCTCTCTTAATTGCAGTTGTGTCATCTTTTCCTTCGACAACAATAATTTCTTTAACTTTCATATTTCCTCCTTAAGACGAAAAGCGTAAGCGCCTTGTTCACCCCCGACAAGCATAAGACGAACTGGCTGGAAGGTTGCACTTTAACCTTCTAGACTGTTTGGCTTATGACCTCGAGAGCGCTGCAGCTAGACAATTCTCTAATTCCAAAGTTATCTATCTTAACTTTAAATAAAATATTTGATAAAAACTTGAAACATTTTTGTAATGTAAATCGTCTATATAGATGAACATTAAATAATGACTTTTATTATATATGAAAAATCCCAGAATGGAAAAAAACAAAAAATGCAGAGGTTTTAAAACCCCCTGCATTGTGAATAATAATATTAATTTAGTATTCTAATTTTAACTGTCTTACGGCCCCAACGGTAAGCTTCAGCTTTAGATGAGAAGAATACATCAATTTTGTTTCCTTTGATCGCGGATCCAGTATCAGCAGCTACAGCATATCCGTAGCCCTCAACATATACCTTCGTGCCTAATGGAATGACTCTAGGGTCCACTGCAATCACCTTTACGTTCGGATTAGCTCTCAAGTTAATGCCTGTTGCGGTATTTCCTGAGCAGCCATTGCAGTTCGCTGTATATGCCGTTGATGAGACATATATTTCTTTGCCGCCCGATTCGTTGCCACGGGACACAACATAATTGACTGTCTTTGATCCTACAGCAACTACTTTATCTGTCTTTTCTCTGACCTTTTTCTCACTAATTAATTTTCTGGAAACTTCTTTGCCGTTTTCTAAGACAACTTCAAACTCCTTGCTTAGAAGACCTTCTTTCCCTTGTGTAACAACTTTCTCTGTGCCTTTTTTCATGCTGCTGTCCTTCTTCGTAACAACAGCAAACTTGATTGGTTCTTCCACTACATCGGTGACCTTTTCTACTCGAATGACATGAATAATGTCATTTTCTTTGACTTTTTCTTCTGTTTTCGGTTCAACACGATCTAACTTTCCTAGTGTAATCCCCTGTTGCGATAAAAAGTCAGCGACCGTAGTCGAAGTTGACCATACCTGTTTCTTATTTCCGCCATCCATTAATGTGATCGGAAATGCTTTATCTATTTCTATCTTTAACTGATCTTTAATTTTGTCCTCGAGATTTGGTTGAACTTTATCATGTTCAGATAAGGCAATCTTCTGTTCATTCAAAAGCTCTTCAACTGTTTCGGATACTGTCCAAATCGTTTTTTTCTCGTTGTCTTTTACAATGTGAACCTGTTTAGCTGGCTTCCAAACAACTTCTAAATTGTTTTCCACCTTCGTATCCTTTGCAGGATACACATAATCTTCTGAGTGTAAAGAAATTTCTAGCTCAGCGAATAACTCGCCTATCGTTGCCGCATGAGTTTTAATATTTTTTTCTTCCCCATCTAATGTTAATGCTACCGTTTTCTTAGTAGTTTCAAAGATTAAGAAGCCAAAAGCTGCAGCAAAAACTAGAAAGCTAGCAGCAATAATTGCTATTTTCTTTTTACTCAAAGACTTGGATAACAGGTTTTTCATGTTTTTGAATACGATGAAAAACGCCTCCTTTTCTCTCGGAGTGATTATATAGACTATCGAGCTTGCTGTCAACTCCTTGGCATTTAGACATCAATTACAAATGTTACACAAAGGAGACAGACAATGGTTGAACAATTTAGCCGTAATCTTTCTTTCCAAGTAGAATAACCAGCCCCCTCTCAAACTTATTCCCTATTATGCAAAAACTTCAAAAGAAAGGAAAGAGAGACTTATCGACATGGTTATCCTATGAAAGGAGAAGGAAATGTAGAACTTCTTAGAAATAGAAAAAATTAGGACAAGCTTTCTAAAAAAACGACAATATTCCTTATCAGTTTATGCCGAATATTTTTTTGGCATTTGCAGTTGTAGCTTCTGCTACTTCTTCAAATGAGATTCCTTTTATTTCTGCAATCTGTTCTGCAACTAACTTTACATAACTAGGCTCATTTCTCTTGCCTCGATATGGATGAGGAGCTAAATAAGGGCAATCAGTCTCAATAAGTAATTTTTCTAATGGGATTGCTTCAGCAACTTCCTTTGGTTTTTTTGCATTTTTAAAAGTAACAGGTCCTCCCAGGGAAATGTAAAAATTCATCTCCACACATTCTTTTGCAGTCTCTGGACTCCCGCTGAAACAATGCATGATTCCTCCAACTTCTTTAGCCTCTTCCTCCTTTAGAATCTCTACAATATCTGCCGTTGCATCCCGATTATGTATAATAATTGGTAATTTAACCCTTTTAGCTAACTGAATCTGTCTTCTAAACACCTCTTTTTGAACATCCTTTGGGGACTTGTCCCAATAATAATCCAATCCCATTTCTCCAATTGCTACTACTTTCGGATGACTTGCAAGCTCCTCGATCCAAAGAAGATCTTCATCCTTCATATCAATAGCATCAACAGGATGCCACCCAACACTTGCATAAAGAAAATCATATTTTTCCACTAATTCCATTGCTCTTTCAATCGTTGGACGGTCAAATCCAACTACAACCATTTGAGAAATACCCTCGTTTAATGCCCTATTTATTACTTCTTCTAAATCTTCTTTATATTGATCTGCATTCAAATGCACATGTGTGTCAAATAACATCAAAATACTCCTTCTTATCAAAAATTATTTTTTTATTACATTTTTATCATTTATTTAACAAAAATAATATACCTTCTCTGATATAACACTTTAATTTGATTGAAGCTATGTGAAAATAGTAAATTACAGTGTTTCTTTCTTAGTATTCCAACAAGCAGCCAACCATAAAGCTATTTGATAAAACAAAAACATAGAAATGTTCGACGTAAAATGTTACACGTGAAACATTTCTATGTTATTCACTTTTGCTATTTTACCCTAGATCCTAAAGGAAGTGACTCTGCAATCGTTGCCAGTGATAATTCTCCATCCTTGCTTCCTGCTAAAATCATTCCCTCGGAAAGTTCTCCGCGAAGCTTAACAGGCTTTAAATTTGTTACACAAACCACTTTTCTTCCAACTAAATCTTCAGGTTTATAGAACTTAGCTATCCCTGAAACGACTTGGCGTTTTTCATATCCTAAGTCTAATTGAAGCTTAAGCAGCTTATCTGCCTTCTTCACTGCTTCCGCATGAATGACTTCAGCTACCCGTAAATCCACTTTCATAAAGTCATCAATTGTTATTTCTTCACTATCCGGTTTTACTTCTTCTTTCACTTCTTCAACTTTCGGAGCAGCGCCTTGCATCTTTGTTTTTATATACTCTACTTCTTCCTTTAAATCAAGACGAGGGAATATTGGATCTCCCTTGGCAATCTTTGTTCCTTCTGGAATTAAACCAAACGAATCAAGGCTCTCCCAAGAAGTTAAACCTTCTTCATTTATATTTAACTGGGTGAAAATTTCCTTTGGCGTTCTTGTCAAAAATGGCTGCAATAGAATAGCGATTCTTCTTAAAGATTCTGCCAAATGAACCATTACATTGCCTAACTCTTCTTTGTGGGATTGATCTTTTGCTAAAGCCCAAGGCTGTGTTTCGTCAATATATTTGTTCGTCTTGCTTACTAATTGCCATACTGCTGTAAGTGCAACTGAAAACTCCATATTTTCCATTGCTTCTTCATATTTAGCTGCTGTCTCTTTATTTACTTGAAGCAATTGTTGATCAAACTCACCAGTCGAACCTTTATAAGATGGGATCACACCATCAAAATACTTATCAACCATTGCTAATGTTCGATTCAATAAGTTTCCTAAATCATTTGCAAGGTCAAAATTAATTCTTTCAACAAACCCTTCTGGTGTAAATACGCCATCAGACCCGAAAGGAACCTCGCGCAATAAATAATAACGCAAAGCATCTAATCCATACCGGTCAATTAATGTAACAGGATCAACGACATTCCCTTTTGATTTGGACATTTTGCCATCTTTCATTAATAGCCAGCCATGCCCAAACACCTTTTTAGGAAGTGGAAGATCTAGCGCCATCAACATTATTGGCCAATAAATCGTATGGAAACGAATAATTTCTTTCCCAACTAAATGGACATCTGCCGGCCAATATTTTTTATACTTAGAATCATTCTCTGTGCCATATCCCAGTGCAGTAATGTAATTGGATAATGCATCTATCCATACATAAATGACATGCTTTGGATTTTCAGGAACCTTTACTCCCCAGTCAAAGGTTGTTCTTGAAACGGCAAGATCTTCTAATCCTGGTTTAATGAAGTTATTGATCATTTCATTTTTGCGGGATTCAGGCTGAATGAACGAAGGGTTTTCTTCATAATATTGAAGCAATCTGTCAGCATATTTACTTACCTTGAAGAAATACGACTCCTCTTTCACTTTATTTACAGGTCTTCCGCAATCTGGGCAATTCCCATTTTCAAGCTGACGTTCAGTGAAAAAGGATTCACATGGTGTACAATACCATCCTTCATATTCCCCTAAGTAAATATCACCCTGTTCTACTAATTGGGCAAAAATCTTTTCAACAACTTCCTTGTGTCTAGTTTGTGTTGTACGGATAAAGTCATCATAGGAAATATCGAGTTTTTTCCAAAGCTCCTGGATTCCCTCGACAATTTCATCTACATATTGCTGTGGTGTAACACCCTTTTCCTCTGCTTTTTCCTGAATCTTTTGACCGTGTTCATCTGTTCCTGTAAGATACATAACATCAAAGCCACGCAGGCGTTTATAGCGAGCCATTGCATCTCCAGCAACTGTCGTATAGGCATGACCTATATGTAAATTTCCGCTTGGGTAGTAAATTGGTGTAGTTAAATAAAAGGTTTTTGCTTGTTCCTCCATGAAAATTCCCTCCCTATAAAAGCTTAAACTCTGGATTTAATATCAACTCTCTCATTAAAAGTAATATTTCTCCATATTAAAATCGATCAAATCAAGACGTGAATGAAATATTCAAGATATCGATAATTAACGCATAGAGATACACGTTTCTATATTCGTCATCTTTACCTCTTATATCATCAAAATATACCTAAAAATTAGCATTTGTGCAACAAAATGCACATATTATGCCATACAAATCACGGCAAGTATATTTTTATATAAATTCGCAATTATTATTTGTATCAAAACCTTATTAACTATCCCTATAAAACTATACTTCTCTACGAATACTATAGTATATGTCGAAAATTCGCATTAGAATTTTGTCGAATAATATTTATTTCACATTTCGTAAACTGTTAATCAAACTTCCATTTAACCCCTGTAAATTATTTCAAAATACATAAGAAACCTAATTATATCAAGCGATGAAGTGATAGGATAAATTTGGCAAACAAAATAAAAATAAAATAATTGACGTTTTTTGGAATGGCTGGTATTATTGAGGTACAATGAATTTTGTCGAATTATGACGAATCAATGATAAATAGAAAAAATAGAATCATATATTTCGGGAGGAGAATATTAAATGAAATCTACAGGTATTGTTCGTAAAGTTGATGAACTTGGACGTGTGGTTATTCCTATTGAATTAAGACGTACATTAGATATTGCTGAGAAGGATGCACTTGAAATTTATGTAGATGATGAAAGAATTATCCTTAAAAAGTACAAGCCAAACATGACATGCCAAGTAACTGGAGAAGTTTCAGATGATAATATTACCTTAGCTAATGGCAAGTTAATTGTTAGCCGTGAAGGTGCAGAGCAATTATTAAAAGAAATTCAAAACAGATTTGAATTAGTATAATAAAAAAAGCTTCTCAAAATTTGAGAAGCTTTTTTACTCTTTAATATGATATTTATTGTAGACATCTCTTTTACTCATATTACGGTCACTAGCCGTTTGCTTAATAGCATCCTTGCTAGTCATTCCATTAACGGTTATATAGTGAGTAACATGAGCCTCAATCGACATTTCTCCCCACCATATATCTTTATCCTCGCTTTCTTCTTCTGAAGAACCTTCGATGATTAAGCAGAACTCTCCCCGTACTTCTTCATTTATTGCCCAATTCAATGCCTCTTTTACCGTCCCTCTAATAAACTCTTCATATTTCTTCGTTAATTCGCGGCAAAGAACAATTCTTCTATCACCCATCTGTTCATCAATCAGTGCAAGCGTTTCTTTTAAGCGATGCGGTGCCTCATACAGAATGGTAGTTGCCGTAAATTTAGCAAGCTTTTCAAGCTCCTGTCTCTTGATCTTCTTTTGCCTATTTAAAAAACCATAAAAATAGAATGGCTGCGGATTTAGACCAGATGCAATCAGTGCGGTCAATGCAGCATTTGCACCTGGGAGAGGAACAACCGTTAATTGTTCAGCCGTCGCTGCTGCAACGAGTTCAAAACCCGGATCTGAGATCGTTGGCATTCCTGCATCGCTCACAAGAGCAATCTTCGCACCAGCCGCTAGTTTTTCCAACAGTTTCTGCCCGCTCACTTCCTTGTTATGCTCATGATAACTAAGAATAGGCGTATCAATCTCAAAGTAATTGCAAAGCTTCTTCGTATTTCTCGTATCCTCTGCAGCAATATAATCGGATTCTTTCATTATTCTAATTGCACGGAAGCTCATATCTTCCAGATTGCCAATTGGGGTCGGAACCAAATACAATATTCCTTTTTGCCCTTCATTATTAAAGCTCTTTTGCTGCCACATATATTCCACCTGATTCCTTTACTAGAAAGTCTTCTTTCTTTTTCCTAGACCATTGCTTAAATTCATATTCTGCCTTTAGTGCCTCACTTTTATTATCATATGATTTTGAGAAGACCAGCTTTACCGGTCCTCTTCCTCTCGTATACTTGGCACCCTTGCCTTCATTATGGAGCTTTACTCGTCTATCTAAATTATTTGTATAACCCGCATATAGACTATTGTCTTTACAGTGCAATACGTAAAAATAATGATGACTATTTTCCATATAAAATTTCCTTCAACTCTGGGGTATATTCATTTTCTTCATTATATACAATAAGCGGCTGCAATATTTTTAAATCAGGATTGCCATCTTTTGTTGCTTCAACTAGCAATGTGTTTGCTTCTTTTCCTTGCTTCGGATGGACAAATTGAATTTTTTTTGGCTCCAGTCTATATTTTCTCATTAAAGTCACGATATCGAGAAATCTTGAAGGGCGATGGACAAACGCCACTTTCCCTCCCTGTCTTACTAACTGACTTGAAACTTGAATTGCATCCTCTAATGTACATAAGATTTCATGCCTTGCAATAGCTAGATGCTCATTCTCGTTTCTTTCCTCCGCGGAGGGAGTGGGGAAATATGGAGGATTGCAAGTAACAACATCAAACTTCCCATACCCTAATTCCTTAGGCATTTCTTTTATATCCCCATGAATCATTTGTATACGTTCTTGAAGATTATTATACTCTATGCTCCTTTTCGCCATATCGTATAATCTCTCTTGAATTTCAACACCCGTTATTGCTCCTTTTGTTCTTGCACTTAAAAATAGTGGAATCACACCATTTCCGCTGCATAGATCAATTATGCTTCCCTTTTGAATAGGTACATAAACAAATCTTGATAATAATACAGCATCAAGTGAGAAAGAGAAGACTGATGGGCTTTGAATGATTCTCAAATCCTCTGCCAACAAATAATCTAGGCGTTCATCTCCTTGTAAAAAATCCATTCACTTTCCTCCAAATTTATTTCTATTCTTTAAAAATAGCCTTCCTTTTATAGGAAGGCCATCATCATTATTTCTTATTAAGAAAGGATAAACAAAACAAACAGTCCCCTTCTTTTCGGGGGCTTCCAAAATGAAGATTACAAATATGGAAGCCTTCTTGGTATAAACGGGCAAGGTTATCATAGCCTTCCCCTATATCAATCAGTTTTTCCGCTGCTGACTCTGCCTTTGCAGTCGCTAATTTGTTTTTTTCGTTCGGCTTTTCTACCTTTTCAGTGTGTAATTCTAAATGTTGTCTTAGATGATTATTTTCCAGTTTTAAAGAATTATTCTCTTCAAGTATTTCTGCCAAATGCTGCTTTAACTCACCAAGCTGCTGATATAAATGTCCGATTTGGGCTTCCATACTACTTACTGAGTCAAAGATTTCTTTTTTATCCACGTGTTCCACCTCGTTAATCTGTGGATTGAACTGATACAGCATCCTGTTTTAATATTTCATCATGTGTGTATTCTAGCACTCGCTCCTGTGAGGTTACATCAACCTGAAGCACTCTTTCAAGAATATTTAAACCAACTACTTTTCCTGGTCCATCCGGTGTTTCGATCCATTCACCTACATCTGGCAGTTGCTCTTTAGCCGCCTCATATTCATCATTCTCATATTTTAAGCAGCACATTAGTCTTCCGCATAGTCCTGAGATTTTGGTTGGGTTTAATGATAGATTTTGATCCTTCGCCATCTTAATTGATACGGGGTCAAAGTCACCTAAAAAAGTGGAGCAGCATAGCATTCTTCCGCATGGACCAATTCCCCCGAGCATTTTTGCTTCATCTCTTACTCCAATTTGGCGTAATTCAATCCTTGTCCGGAAAATGGCTGCTAAATCCTTTACTAATTCACGAAAATCTACTCTTCCGTCAGCAGTAAAGAAAAATATCACCTTATTGCGATCGAATGTATATTCAACATCAACTAGTTTCATATCAAGCTGATGCGTACTTACCTTTTCACAGCAAACCTCATAGGCTTCCTTTGCTGCTTGTTTATTTTCTTCAACAATCATTCGATCCTTTTGATCCGCAATTCGAAGGACTTTTTTTAATGGAAGAACAACATCATGCTCATCAACCTTTTTCGGGGCTACCACTACCCTCCCATATTCCACTCCTCGAACGGTTTCAACAATTACAAAGTCATCCTTTATAATCATTAACCCGCCGGGATCAAAATAATATATCTTACCCGCTTTTTTAAAGCGGACTCCTACTACATCATACAAATGAAGACCCCTCCTGCAATTTCAATACAAGCTGTTCCATTAGCAGCTGCGGATTCATATTTGCTTGCAATTTCCTTTTTGCTTCTAAAATGGCTGTCATCTGTTCCGATATACGCCTGCTCGAGGATTGCAAGGCAAACTGCTCAAAGCGGATTTTTTCGTTTTGAAAAACAGCTTGATCGTGTTTGCCTAATTGAATATATAATAAATCCTTAAAAATAAGTAATAATAGATCTAAACCATAATCCATTTGTTCTTTCTCTTTAAAGTGTAAAAACCATTCCTCCTGAAGGGTTACCATTGCTTCAAGCGGGTTTTTTTTAAGCACTTCATGTAATTTTAACACTATTTTTTGCGCTTGTACAAACCAATCATTTCGACTATATTCGAGTGCTTCATCTAAATTATTGGTAATCTGGGCAAGTATTGGCGCCGTAAATCGATCTACTCCATTTGATGTAAGCGTTTCAATCATTTGATAAGAAGAAAGAGCCTTAAATGAAATAGTTTGGCAGCGAGAAAGAATAGTAGGGAGTATTTGTTGAGACTGTTCTGTCATCAAAATGGCAATGGTGTGAGGATGTGGCTCTTCGAGAAATTTTAATAAACTGTTTGCTGCATTTATCGTCATTCGGTCCGCATGTACAATCATATATAACTTCTTGTTCGATTCAACCCCTGTTTTTGAAAACTCCTCTTGCAGAGATTGAATCTGAGTTTTCTTGATTGATTGGCCATCCGGCTCAACAACATGTACATCTGGATGGTTACCATTGTTGATTCTTTTACAGTTTAGGCAGGTTTCACATGGGATATAACCTTCTACAGGGGATTGGCAAAATACACTTTTGGCCAAGAGCGTACTCCCCTCACGTTTTCCAGTCCCCTTCATTCCTTCAAATAAATAGGCATGAGCAAGCCGCCCTTTTAGTATACTATTTTTAAACATTTTCAAAACGACAGGCTGAATTTCTTGAAGTTGTTCCCATGTTTTTGCCAAATTCATCACCACTTACGTATATATATTGATCAAAAGCCCTTTTATTTCACCGATTTTCCCTAATATATCTATAGAAGATTCTTCTTTTTTCATAACTTCCTCTGTTAACTCTACTAGCTTATCATCAATTGTTTCAACAACACGTAATGATCTTCCCTGACCAAATTGATTCCAGCTGTGGGATTGCTTTAACTCCATCCCATAATCAACGGCTTCTTTCACAAATCGTTTCACTAACGTTTTAAATTTAGCTAAATCTTTAAAAGTTCTTGAACGTCCAAGCCGGTCTCCAGCTAAATTAATATCCTTTAGCAGCTGCTGAAGCTGCATATTTTGCATTTTTTGATCTTGTTTTTGAACTAAACCAGAAAACTTAGCACCACTACTGACTAAATGTTTTTGTTCAGGTCTAGCTTTATCCAAATTCAAACGAAGTTCTTGATTAATTTTCATTATAATCCTCCACGATATCCATTCATCTAAAACTGGAGAAAATTTTCAATTGGCAATACAAATACGGTTGCACCGCCAACCTCCACTTCTACTGGATATGGTACATACGAATCTGCATTCCCTCCCATTGGGGAGATTGGGGCAACTAGCTGGTCTCTTGACTGACAATTTTCTTTTATTATTTGCAATGCTTTATCAACACGTATATCCTCTGTGCCTATCATGAAAGTTGTATTTCCTGACTTAAGGAAACCGCCTGTACTTGCTAATTTAGTCGCACGAAAGTTATGATCCACCAATGCTTTTAATAATTTATTGCTGTCTTGATCTTGAATAACCGCTAATATAAGTTTCATATTTTCAGCCCCCTTCATTTTTCAATGATTATTCCTATCTACATTATACCAATTAATAAGGGAACAAACATATTTTATTCATTGTAGATAAATGGGAATTTTATTGGACTAGAAAAAAAGCCTTAAAGTCTATTCTTTAAGGTACTTGTTACTTTCTAGCTGAATAATCTCTTTTATTCTCCCTTCTGCTTCCTTCAAAACTGATTCAACTGGCTGAGACGCATTTATTTTAACCATTCGCTTCGGATATTCATTCAATAACATAGCATATCCTTCTCGAACCTTATGGTGAAATTCAAGATCCTCTAAATCAAGACGATTAACTTCCCGATTCTTATGCTTATTAATTCTTTCAAGTCCAATCTCTGGTTTAATATCAAAATACAATGTCAGCTGAGGCATCATATCTTCTATTGCAAAGCGGTTAATGGAAAACACCTCTTCTACTCCTAACCCTCGTGCATAGCCCTGATAGGCCAAGGAACTATCAATAAATCGATCACATAGCACGATATATCCTTTTTCTAGAGCAGGGATAACCTTCTCAACTAGATGCTGTCTCCTTGCAGCTGCATATAATAATGCTTCTGTTCGGGCATCCATTTGAGTATTTTTTTTATCTAGAATGACCCTTCGTATTTGCTCAGCAATTTCAATCCCCCCTGGTTCTCTTGTTAGGAGAACCGGATATCCTTCTTCCTCAAGCTTTTGCGATATCATCCCAATCACCGTTGTCTTTCCTGCTCCCTCCGGTCCTTCTGCCGTAATAAAAATTCCTTTATTCATTCGTTAACCCCCATGATGATTCAGTTATAGTAATAATGTGCTAAGTTGAGTAAATAATTAGTTTCCCATCTTGTAAGATCTCATCACCTTGAAATCTGGCCCCGGATGCTTTAAGTAATTGTATCTGTTCGATTGCTTCCTCCCTTATTATTTCCCCAGGAAATAATAAGGGAATACCAGGTGGGTATGGAACAATTAACTGGGCACATATTTTTCCGATTGCTTCCTCTATCGGGATATTCACTTTTTCTATTTTTGCTTGTTCATCCGCATTTAATGCTAATCTGGAAATACCAGGCTTACCGCATGAAACTTTTTCTTTACCTATTTCGTAATAAGCAGCCGATTTCAATGCAGACTGCAAGCGCGTAATGATTTCCCTTATTGGATATGCCATTTCATATTTTAATAATGGGAATACAAAAACAACATTAGAAGGATCAGCCATTTCTGTATATATCCCTTTACTTTCAAATAATTTTTGGAGATCATACCCGCTTAACGAGGTAGTCGATTGAATTGTTACCTTTAAAGGGTCACCAATCCCCCCTTTATATGTTAACACCCTAATTTCTTTTAGCTGCTGTAGCCCATTTCGAAATTCAGTTATCTTTTGCTGAAGTGACTTCGCATCTCTAGCTGTAAATGTGGCTAAGTAGTTTCTGGCAATATCTAAAGAAGCCATGATTGGATAGGAAGGGCTGCTAGATTGTAAAATCTGAAGAAAACTGCTTACATTTACTAGCGAAAGGAAATCACTATTAAAATGTAAATACGCTCCCATTGTCATTGCAGGCAATGTTTTATGTGCCGATTGAATAACAATATCAGCATTCAGCTGTACGGCAGAAGGCGGAAAATATTCTCCCCCAATAAAATGAGCCCCATGTGCTTCATCAATTAAAACAGGAATGTGATGGCAATGGGCAATTTTAATAATCTCATCTAAATTATTTACCATTCCATAGTAATTAGGATACGTAAGTATGAGCGCCTTTGCATGGGGGTACAGTTCTATCGCTTGTTTAACCATGCTTACAGACACCCCTCCTGCAATCCCCCAATCCTCATCAAAAACTGGACCTAAAAAAATAGGAGTGGCTTTTACAAGGTTGATCCCATTTAGAATGGATTTATGACAGTTTCTTTGCACAAGAACCGTATCATTTTCCTTAACTGCTGCCATGATCATTGCTAAGTTTCCAACCGTCGAACCATTTACTAAGAAAAAGCTTTTTTTCACTCCATATAATTGAGTTAGAAGTTCTTCTGCCTCTTTAATAATTCCTTCAGGTGAATGCAAATCATCTAATCCATTAATCTCCGTTGCGTCAAGCCTAAGCAATTGTTTATAGTATCTTTCTATATCTCCTGTAATGAGCTCTCCATATTTATGACCAGGCACATGAAACGACACTGGATTTTGATCGGCATGCCTCTTTAACTTTTCGAATAAAGGCATTCTTGTTTGATTCATTTTTAATCACCATTTATCTTTGTTAGAGTCCCATTTATTTTACCAAATAGCCGTTTAAAGTGATACTGCAGGATTTATTAAAATTAATATGCAATAAAAGAATTACATAATAGACATACAACCAAATTAAGTTTAAATCATACAATAGTTTATAGACGGAATTTAAAATTGAATTTTCAAAAGGTTGTATACAATAATAAAGAATCGGACAGACTAGGTGTATGGAGGTGGAGTAGTTGGGGATGCTAATGGCAAAGAAGCATATTGGGGAAGAGTGTGTCATTTGCGAGCAAGCAAAACGAAAAGGAATACATCTATACACTTCTTTTATCTGTACAGACTGCGAAAATGATTTAGTTTCCACAGATACAAGCAATCCTAAATATAAACATTTCTTAAAACAATTAAAAAAAATAACAAATCCAGAGATTTTTTCTTGAACAGCTCCATTATGGGGCTTTTTTATTTTTCCATCATTTTTAATAAAAAATAAAAAGAGCACCAATAAAGATGCTCTTTTCATTTGCCTAGCGACGTCCTACTCTCACAAGGGGACAGCCCCTAACTACCATCGGCGCTGAGAAGCTTAACTTCCGTGTTCGGGATGGGAACGGGTGTGACCTTCTCGCTATCGCCACTAGACCTATTTATGATGAGAGTTTGTTCCCTCAAAACTAGATAATGTTAAAGAAGAAGTTGAGTAATCATTTATGGTTAAGTCCTCGACCGATTAGTATTTGTCAGCTCCACGTGTCACCACGCTTCCACCTCAAACCTATCAACCTGATCATCTTTCAGGGGTCTTACTAGCTTGACGCTATGGGAAATCTCATCTCGAGGGGGGCTTCATGCTTAGATGCTTTCAGCACTTATCCCTTCCGCACATAGCTACCCAGCGATGCTCTTGGCAGAACAACTGGTACACCAGCGGTGCGTCCATCCCGGTCCTCTCGTACTAAGGACAGCTCCTCTCAAATTTCCTGCGCCCACGACGGATAGGGACCGAACTGTCTCACGACGTTCTGAACCCAGCTCGCGTACCGCTTTAATGGGCGAACAGCCCAACCCTTGGGACCGACTACAGCCCCAGGATGCGATGAGCCGACATCGAGGTGCCAAACCTCCCCGTCGATGTGGACTCTTGGGGGAGATAAGCCTGTTATCCCCGGGGTAGCTTTTATCCGTTGAGCGATGGCCCTTCCATGCGGAACCACCGGATCACTAAGCCCGACTTTCGTCCCTGCTCGACTTGTAGGTCTCGCAGTCAAGCTCCCTTATGCCTTTACACTCTTCGAATGATTTCCAACCATTCTGAGGGAACCTTTGGGCGCCTCCGTTACTTTTTAGGAGGCGACCGCCCCAGTCAAACTGCCCACCTGACACTGTCTCCTGCCCCGATCAGGGGCATGGGTTAGAATTTCAATACAGCCAGGGTAGTATCCCACCGATGCCTCCACCGAAGCTGGCGCTCCGGCTTCCAAGGCTCCTACCTATCCTGTACAAGCTGTACCGAAATTCAATATCAGGCTACAGTAAAGCTCCACGGGGTCTTTCCGTCCTGTCGCGGGTAACCTGCATCTTCACAGGTACTATAATTTCACCGAGTCTCTCGTTGAGACAGTGCCCAGATCGTTACGCCTTTCGTGCGGGTCGGAACTTACCCGACAAGGAATTTCGCTACCTTAGGACCGTTATAGTTACGGCCGCCGTTTACTGGGGCTTCAATTCAGAGCTTCGCGTGAGCTAACCCCTCCTCTTAACCTTCCAGCACCGGGCAGGCGTCAGCCCCTATACTTCGCCTTGCGGCTTCGCAGAGACCTGTGTTTTTGCTAAACAGTCGCCTGGGCCTATTCACTGCGGCTCTTCGAGGCTTTAACACCCCAAAGAGCACCCCTTCTCCCGAAGTTACGGGGTCATTTTGCCGAGTTCCTTAACGAGAGTTCTCTCGCTCACCTTAGGATTCTCTCCTCGCCTACCTGTGTCGGTTTGCGGTACGGGCACCTTATCCTCGCTAGAGGCTTTTCTTGGCAGTGTGGAATCAGGAACTTCGGTACTATATTTCCCTCGCTGTCACAGCTCAGCCTTCACGCAAACGGGATTTTCCTCGCTTGCAGCCTAACTGCTTAGACGCACATATCCAGCAGTGCGCTTACCCTATCCTCCTGCGTCCCCCCATTGCTCAAACGGAGTTTGGTGGTACAGGAATATCAAC
>NZ_LT904904.1:62419-81537 GCF_900199725.1 Cytobacillus massiliigabonensis
CTCTCTCAAAACTGAACGAACAATGAAACGTCTTTTAATGAAGTTAGACTTCATTTCATCCTTAGAAAGGAGGTGATCCAGCCGCACCTTCCGATACGGCTACCTTGTTACGACTTCACCCCAATCATCTGTCCCACCTTAGGCGGCTGGCTCCTTGCGGTTACCCCACCGACTTCGGGTGTTACAAACTCTCGTGGTGTGACGGGCGGTGTGTACAAGGCCCGGGAACGTATTCACCGCGGCATGCTGATCCGCGATTACTAGCGATTCCGGCTTCATGCAGGCGAGTTGCAGCCTGCAATCCGAACTGAGAATGGTTTTATGGGATTGGCTAAACCTCGCGGTCTTGCAGCCCTTTGTACCATCCATTGTAGCACGTGTGTAGCCCAGGTCATAAGGGGCATGATGATTTGACGTCATCCCCACCTTCCTCCGGTTTGTCACCGGCAGTCACCTTAGAGTGCCCAACTGAATGCTGGCAACTAAGATCAAGGGTTGCGCTCGTTGCGGGACTTAACCCAACATCTCACGACACGAGCTGACGACAACCATGCACCACCTGTCACTCTGTCCCCCGAAGGGGAAAGTCCTATCTCTAGGATTGTCAGAGGATGTCAAGACCTGGTAAGGTTCTTCGCGTTGCTTCGAATTAAACCACATGCTCCACCGCTTGTGCGGGCCCCCGTCAATTCCTTTGAGTTTCAGCCTTGCGGCCGTACTCCCCAGGCGGAGTGCTTAATGCGTTTGCTGCAGCACTAAAGGGCGGAAACCCTCTAACACTTAGCACTCATCGTTTACGGCGTGGACTACCAGGGTATCTAATCCTGTTCGCTCCCCACGCTTTCGCGCCTCAGCGTCAGTTACAGACCAGAGAGTCGCCTTCGCCACTGGTGTTCCTCCACATCTCTACGCATTTCACCGCTACACGTGGAATTCCACTCTCCTCTTCTGCACTCAAGTCTCCCAGTTTCCAATGACCCTCCCCGGTTGAGCCGGGGGCTTTCACATCAGACTTAAAAGACCGCCTGCGCGCGCTTTACGCCCAATAATTCCGGACAACGCTTGCCACCTACGTATTACCGCGGCTGCTGGCACGTAGTTAGCCGTGGCTTTCTGGTTAGGTACCGTCAAGGTACCGCCCTATTCGAACGGTACTTGTTCTTCCCTAACAACAGAGTTTTACGATCCGAAAACCTTCATCACTCACGCGGCGTTGCTCCGTCAGACTTTCGTCCATTGCGGAAGATTCCCTACTGCTGCCTCCCGTAGGAGTCTGGGCCGTGTCTCAGTCCCAGTGTGGCCGATCACCCTCTCAGGTCGGCTACGCATCGTCGCCTTGGTGAGCCGTTACCTCACCAACTAGCTAATGCGCCGCGGGCCCATCTGTAAGTGATAGCCGGAGCCATCTTTCAGCTTTTCCACATGTGAGGAAAAGAATTATCCGGTATTAGCTCCGGTTTCCCGAAGTTATCCCAGTCTTACAGGCAGGTTGCCCACGTGTTACTCACCCGTCCGCCGCTAATCTTTGGGAGCAAGCTCCCTCAGATTCGCTCGACTTGCATGTATTAGGCACGCCGCCAGCGTTCGTCCTGAGCCAGGATCAAACTCTCCAATAAATTGTGAGTTGATTAGCTCATAAATACCTTTTTTAAAAAGGCTAAAATAATAAACGTTGACGTTTTTTGTTCGTTCAGTTTTCAAAGAGCAATTTCTTTTGTTCGCAGTTAAGCGACTTAATTAATATATCATTTATCAATTCTAATGTCAATAACTTTTTAAAGTTATTTTGACTATGTCGTAGTGACGACTTTTAATATATTATCACCTAATAACTATATAGTCAATACCTTTTTATAAATAATTGGACAGCTCATTAAAAAATCAGCTGTCCATTAAATAACCCATGTTTGAATAGCTACTAATGCAAATAAACCGGGAATCCCTAAAAAACCGGAAATAGAAGATGTAATGAGATTTATAGGTACTTGGATGCCAAATTGATTGCCAAACGCATTTAAAAAGAACAAAAAAAGTGCGCCAATAAGTAATTTAATTACGCCCTGTCCAATAAATCTTACTGGCTTTAGAGGGGTTCCAATAAATAAAAGTAAAATAATTAATCCTCCTAATATGGAGATTACTACAACAGGCTCCAACAAAAAGTCCTCCTCTCAAGATACTTGTACTTTCATATTATGATATGTAAGTACAAATAAGACCTAGAAAGAAGGACATGCTTATTTATTTTCTTATCGTTATCTTTCTTTTCCTCACTTCTTTAAAGAGAAAGAAATATTTCGCTTCAGCAATCTTTGCCTGGCTGATTGCTTCTGCGGATGGGTCAAAGCTTTTTTCAAGCAGCTGCCGTTGACTATTCCAAGAATTCTTCAACTCATTTACCTTTTCTAAAAGCTGATCATCAAATTCCTTCCGAAGCCAGCCCTTTTTGCGAAATAACATTTATTCCGCCTCCATTATTCTTATACTTCTCTTCTTCCTTCTAATGCTTTTGAAAGTGTTACTTCATCTGCATATTCAAGATCTCCTCCAACTGGCAGCCCATGGGCAATACGTGTGGCACGGATACCTGATGGCTTCAAAAGCCTTGAAATATACATCGCTGTTGCTTCTCCCTCAATATTCGGGTTTGTTGCTAGGATAACCTCTTGTACTGTATCATCTTGAAGTCTTTTTAAGAGACTTGGAATATTAATATCCTCTGGACCAATACCGTCCATCGGAGAAATAGCTCCCTGAAGCACATGATACAGACCATGATATTCTTTCATTTTCTCCATAGCTATCACATCTTTTGGATCTTGGACTACGCAAATAACCGTTCGATCTCTCTTTTGATCCTCACATATATAGCAAGGATCCTGATCTGTGATATGACCGCAAACGGAGCAGTACGTTAAATTCCTTTTAGCATTGACTAAAGCCTTTGCAAAATCAAGTACAGTGTCTTCCTTCATACTTAATACAAAAAAAGCCAGACGTGCGGCCGTTTTCGGGCCGATACCTGGCAATTTCATAAAGCTGTCAATCAGCTTTGATATCGGTTCAGGATAATGCATATCTATTCCTCCTAGAAAAGCGTAAGCGCCTTGGTCATCGTCATACAAACACAGAAGGACCGGTTTTTTCGATTAAGAAGACACAATGAGCGATAGCAAATGGATGTCTCCTTATTGTATGGAGCAGACTTGAGGTTTACTATGTGCTAAGGCGCTTTTGCTAGACAATTCTGTCTTAGAACATTCCTGGGAGATTCATCCCTTTAGTAAATTGACCCATTGTATTATTTGTTAATTCATCTGCCTTTTTCAAAGCATCATTAGTAGCCGCCAGAACAAGATCTTGAAGCATTTCAATATCTTCAGGGTCTACAACCTCTTCCTTGATATTCACCTCAAGCACCTCTTTGTGCCCAGAAACAACGACTGTAACCATTCCGCCGCCAGCCGTTCCTTCAATTCTTTCTTCTCCAAGCTTTTCTTGAGCTTCAGCCATCTTTTTTTGCATTTTCTGCATTTGCTTCATCATATTTTGCATATTTCCCATTCCACGCATTGTCTTTTCCTCCAATAACTATTCTTTAATTTCTATTAAACCTTCTCCAAATAACTTCTTAGCCTCAGCAATCAGCGGCTCTTCCTCCATTTGGTTTATACCCTCACCAGGTTCGCCATCATGCTGAGTATGGAGAAAGTCTTTCCTAATTTTTTGCCATTGTTCATCAGGAACCCCCGCGATTTGCATTCGTTTCCCTAATAATTCATTCATTATATTAGCTAATGTTTCTAAAAACTTAGCATTATCCATCGCCATTTGGCAATGAATCTCATATTTAAACTTAATAATGAAAGCATTTTGAGATGCTGCCACAGGCTCCGCTTCATTTAATAAAGCTGCTTGTGACCGCATTTGATTATGAACGAGCCGATTAAGCATATCGCCCCACTGGCTCTTGATATCCTTCAAGTCTCCTTTTGTAGCTTGCTTTAGTATTTCATTGATTTTACCAACAGGGACTTGAAATCCTTTTCTTGAGCTTCTTTGCGGTTTCTTTTGAACAACCGGCTGGGCTTCATCACTAATCGCAATCCCATTTTGTTTTAGATCGCTTATCTCTTGTTCAAGCTGATTAATTCTATTAAGTAATAGTTGAAGGTCGCCAGTTGGCGTTGCTTGTAATCCTCCTTCAAGCTGACAGAGTTTAACTATTGCAACTTCAAGAAAAATTCGTGGGTGATTCGTCCACCGCATATCTTGCTGTGCCCTATTTAATACATCGATTAATTTATAAAGCTCTTCTGGTTTTACTTTTTCTGCGAGCGTTCGAAAATCATCATCAAGCATGACTCTTTCTAACGATTCCTCTAATCTTGGTGCAGCTTTAAATAGCAGCATGTCTCGATAATAAAGGATAAAGTCCTCAATAAATCGGGAAGGATCTTTTCCATGAAAAAGCAGTTCCTCAAGATATTCCAAGCCGGCTGCAGCATCCCTCTCGAGAACTGCATTTGCTAATTTATTAAGAAAACCTTGTGATACAGCACCTGTAACAGTTAAAGCATCTTCTATAGTTACCCGATTCTCGCTAAAGGAAATGGCTTGATCGAGTAGGCTTAATGCATCACGCATCCCGCCATCAGCCGCTCTTGCTACAATTTGAAGTGCTTGTTCATCACATTGAACCCCAGTCTCTTCGACAATCAGCTTCATTCTTCCGACAATTGCCTGGGCCGTAATGCGTTTAAAGTCAAATCGCTGGCAACGAGAAATAATTGTAAGCGGGATCTTATGCGGCTCTGTTGTTGCCAAAATAAAAATAACATGCTTTGGAGGCTCTTCAAGTGTTTTTAACAGTGCGTTAAAGGCGCCAATGGAAAGCATATGTACTTCATCAACAATGTAGACCTTATATTTCACTGAGGTCGGCGCATACTTCACCTTGTCGCGAATATCCCTTATTTCTTCTACACCATTGTTTGACGCTGCATCAATTTCGATCACATCTGGAATCGAACCATCTGTAATTCCTTTACATGATGCACACTCATTGCATGGCTCATTCACTGGGGCCATTTCACAGTTAACGGCTTTTGCCAAAATTTTAGCCGCACTTGTTTTTCCAGTTCCTCTGGGGCCAGAAAATAAATAAGCATGCGATATTTTTTGCTGAAGCAGGGCGTTTTGTAATGTCTTCGTTACATGCTCCTGTCCAACAACATCTATAAAGCTTTGCGGCCGCCAAACGCGATATAAAGCTTGATAACTCATCGACACGCCCCCTTCCTGTGCACTCTTCAACCATTATAACGTATCCCAGTTCTTTTTTAAAAGGAAACAAATAAAAAACTCATCTCAAATGAGATGAGTTTCATTTATTATAGTTAAACTGCCGTGCACCTTCCGTCGACTGACGCCCATAAGCGTTACTTAAGCAGTTAGCTCAGCCCAGGCAACCCTGCGGCACATGAGAGTGTCCACTTAATGCTGCTTCCTTCCGGACCTGACATGGTTCATGGATTCCCATTGCGCAGGACCCAGGCGTCAACACCACTTACTTAAGGCAGACCCTACAGGACATCAGCCTCGGGAAGGGATTCAGCCTCGCTAGAGCGGATTGCGAGTACAGGGCACCGCTACCTCCCCGCCTAGCACGGCAAAGTTGAAACCATATTTAGGTGTCATCTGAGTGACACAATATAAGTATACTAATATCATTTGTAAAAATCAATGCTTATCCATTGTTAATTCCTGCATCTATCTCCAATTGTCTTTTTCTTCGTTTTTTTTCTTCTTTTTTACGCAAACGCAGCCCTTTAAAAAAAGCAGATAAAAGTTCGCCACATTCTTTTTCTAATACTCCAGGTACAACCTCACTTTGATGATTAAACCGTTCATCTTGAAGCAGGTTCATAAACGTGCCTGCACAGCCGCCCTTTGGATCACTGGCACCATAGACGACCTTTTTTATTCGCGACAGCATGATAGCACCAGCACACATCGGGCATGGTTCAAGTGTCACATATAAAACGGCATCTTCTAATCTCCATGTTCCGAGTGTTTGACAAGCCTGATCAATAGCCAGCAGCTCGGCATGAGCAATTGAATTTTGGTTTTGTTCCCTTAAGTTATGTGCCCTGGCTATAATTTCTCCATTCAGAACAATAACTGACCCAATCGGAACCTCCATTATTTCTTGCGCTTTTTTAGCTTCTTTTATTGCTTCTAGCATGTATGTTTCATCTCTGTCTAGATTTTGCAGCATCTATCTCATTCCTTTTGCGTATTACTCTTTAAATTATATCATTTCTTTATTCTCTCATTCATAAAATGTTGTAGTGACTAATTTCTGACGATTCTACTCATCTATTTATTTCCACATTGGGTTTATTATAGGAGGGAATAACTTGCAAATTCATGTTGTCCAGCAAAACCAATCCATATATGGGATTGCGCAAGCCTACGGGTCAAGCGTTAGTGATATTGTAGAAGCGAATGAACTTCCGAATCCAAACAATCTTGTAATCGGTCAAACCCTTGTTATTCCAATTATTGGTCAATTTTACTGGGTCCAACCTGGCGATAGCTTATATTCAATTTCGAGGAAATTTCGTCTTTCATTTCAAGAACTTGCTTCTGTTAACAGCATTTCTGTAAATCAGCCGCTTCAAATCGGATTTCGGCTTTATATTCCTCCCCGCCCGAAAACAAGAGCGGAATTCAACGCCTATGTAGAGCCGAGAGGTACAACAGTTGCTCCTAATTTAGAAGCTAGCGCTAGAGAGGCAGCACCGTATCTAACATATTTAGCCCCCTTCAGCTTTCAAGCGCTCCGTGACGGCTCACTGAAGGAACCGCTGCTTAACAACTTCCCTGCCATTGCTCGTGCAAATAACAATGTATTAATGATGGTCATTACAAATCAGGAAAATGATCAATTCAATGCTGAACTTGGGCGAATTCTTTTGAACGATATGCCTATACAAAATCGATTTCTAAATAATATCGTTACGACAGCAAAGAAATATGGCTTTAGGGATATTCATTTTGACTTCGAGTTTCTGCGACCAGAAGACCGGGAAGCTTATAATCAATTTCTTCGAAAAGCAAAAGCACGCTTCCAGCAAGAGGGGTGGCTGATTTCTACCGCGCTTGCACCTAAGACGAGGGCAGATCAGCCTGGGGAATGGTATGAAGCACATGATTACAGAGCACACGGCGAAATTGTCGACTTTGTGGTTATCATGACATATGAATGGGGGTATAGCGGTGGTCCAGCTATGGCTGTTTCTCCAATTGGACCGGTAAGAGATGTTATTGAGTATGCAATAACCGAAATGCCTTCTACAAAAATTATGATGGGTCAAAACTTATATGGCTATGATTGGACATTGCCATTTGTACAAGGATCAATAGCTAGAGCAGTTAGTCCACAGCAAGCAATTCAGATTGCAGCAAACAACAACGCAGCTATCCAATATGATTATACAGCTCAGGCGCCATTTTTCCGCTATACAGACAGTGAAGGAAAGCAGCATGAAGTTTGGTTTGAAGACGCTAGGTCCATTCAAGCTAAATTTAATTTAGTGAAAGAACTGAATTTAAGAGGGATGAGCTATTGGAAACTCGGCTTGTCTTTTCCGCAAAACTGGCTCTTAATCACAGAAAACTTCAATGTAGTAAAAAGGGCTTAACAAAATAGCTTAATAATCTTCTCCATTAACAGCTGTCTATTTGCACAGCTGTTTTTTCATTGCCTTCCCCCATTGAAATTCCATATCCCTCCCACCTAATAGTGTGATAAAATATTTTTTGTGTCATTAATGAACGAGTGAATTCTAACAGATGCAATTTTATTAAAATAAAATAGTAAAGAGCAAAAGAGTAGGAGGGCAATCTATGGGGGGAACACCTTTTATTACTGTAGAGGGGCCAATTGGTGTCGGGAAAACGTCTCTTGCTAAAGAGATAGCCGAACAGTTTCAATTTGCATTATTAAAGGAAATTGTTGATGAGAATCCATTTTTAGGGAAATTCTATGAGGACATTGAAGAATGGAGTTTTCAGACAGAAATGTTTTTTCTTTGTAATCGTTATAAACAGCTGGGTGATATAAACAATCACTTTTTAAATAAAAATAAACCTGTTGTTGCTGATTATCATATTTTTAAAAATTTAATATTTGCTGGCCGATCATTAAATACAGTCGAGTACCAAAAATATTTAAAAATTTATGAAATATTAACAAGTGATATGCCTAAACCAAATGTGGTCATTTATTTGCATGCCAGCCTTGAAACACTCTTAACCCGCATTAAGCTAAGAGGACGGGAGATTGAAAGAAATATTAGTCCTTTGTATTTAGAGCAATTATCCATTGACTACGAGAATGCCATAAATGACTTTGAAGCAAAGCACCCGGACATTCCAGTACTGCGATTCAATGGGGATCATTTAAATTTTGTAAAAAATAAAAATGACTTATCCTATATACTTGATACGCTATCCACATTATTGAAAAAGAGGAGCATTCAATCATGAATTTAAGAAATAAATACGAGATCCCCGCAAACTCTGTGATTACTATTGCCGGAACAGTTGGGGTCGGGAAATCAACTATGACAAATGCGCTTGCAAAGGCGCTAAATTTCCGTACCTCCTTTGAAAAGGTTGATACAAATCCTTACTTAGATAAATTCTATGCTGACTTTGACCGTTGGAGTTTCCATTTGCAAATCTACTTCCTTGCAGAGCGCTTTAAAGAGCAAAAACGTATTTTTGAATACGGCGGGGGCTTTATTCAAGATCGTTCCATCTATGAAGATACTGGCATCTTTGCAAAAATGCATTTTGAAAAAGGGACGATGTCAAAAACTGATTATGAAACGTATACAAGTCTTTTTGATGCTATGGTTATGACACCTTATTTTCCTCATCCTGATCTTCTTATCTATCTTGAAGGTTCTATTGAAGATATTCTTTCACGTATTCAAGAAAGAGGACGGCCAATGGAACAGCAGACACCCATTTCCTATTGGGAAGAAATGCATCAGCGTTATGAAAATTGGATCAATACCTTCAATGCCTGCCCTGTTCTAAGGCTTAATATAAATGATTATGATATTATCAATCATGAGAATTCTGTTGAGCCAGTTATCGAACGCATCTCTGATTTTTTACGGCAAACTCAATTATTAAAAAAATAGTCGCCAATCCCGGCGACTATTTTTCTTTGATAATAAAAAAAAACCGTTACAGCTCTTGTAACGATTTTATCTCCAATTTATGCGCATGTTGATGTCAATTTAAATGGAGGAGGAAAGGGGATTCGAACCCCTGCGCGGTTTGACCCGCCTGTCGGTTTTCAAGACCGATCCCTTCAGCCGGACTTGGGTATTCCTCCGTATCGACAAGAAATACTATATCACTTATTTAATATGAAGTCAACACAATTAAAATTATATTTTCTGAGCGGGCTAGCCCGCTCAGAAACTTAAACTTATTCAGGTTTAATGACATCCCTGTTTCCCATATAAGGGCGTAAAACTTCAGGAATAATGACACTTCCATCTTCCTGCTGATAGTTTTCTAAAATAGCGGCAACCGTACGGCCAATCGCAAGGCCAGACCCATTCAATGTATGAACCGCTTCTGGTTTGCCCTTTGGCTCGCGGCGGAAACGAATATTCGCACGTCTCGCTTGGAATGCCTCAAAATTACTGCAAGAAGAAATTTCCCTATATGTGCCATAGCTTGGAATCCAAACTTCGATATCGTACTTTTTCGCAGCAGTAAAGCCCAGATCTCCTGTACACATTAGGAGCACACGATATGGCAGCCCTAATAACTGTAACACCTTTTCCGCATTCTTTGTTAGCTTTTCCAATTCTTCATAAGAATCTTCAGGCTTTACAAACTTTACAAGCTCTACTTTATTAAATTGATGCTGACGAATAAGTCCGCGTGTATCTCGTCCGGCAGACCCTGCCTCAGAACGGAAGCAAGCACTAAATGCTGCATAATTAATAGGTAGATCTTCAGCACTTAAAATTTCATCACGATGCATGTTTGTAACTGGTACTTCAGCTGTTGGAATTAAGAAGTAGTCCTCGTTTTCAATAAGGAAAGCATCTTCTTCGAATTTAGGAAGCTGCCCAGTACCTGTCATACTTGCACGGTTAACTAAGTATGGCGGCAAGACCTCCTTATATCCATGCTCATCTGTATGAAGATCAAGCATGAAGTTAAACAATGCACGTTCTAATCTCGCACCGAGACCTTTATAGAAAACAAAGCGGCTTCCCGTTACTTTCCCTGCACGTTCAAAATCAAGAATTCCTAAGTCATCAGCAACATCCCAATGTGGTTTTGGTTCAAAGTTAAATTCGCGAATTTCTCCCCATTTCCAAGCTTCCACATTATCATCTTCAGTTTCCCCAACAGGCACACTTTCATGCGGTATATTTGGGATGCTTAACATTAAGTGTTCCAAAGTCTCTTCTACTTCCCTAAGTTCATCATCAAGTTTCTTAATTTCATCGCCAACTTGTCTCATCTCTGTAATCAACTGTTCAGCATCCTGTTTTTCGCGTTTCAATACTGCGACTTGCTGTGAAACCTCATTTCTTTTACTCTTCAGCTGCTCAGCTTGTATGATTAGTTCCCGGCGCTTTCCGTCAAGCTCTTCAAACTTGCCTAAATCACCTAAATCCTCCCCGCGATGCTCTAATTTCCCTTTCACTTCTTCAAAATTTCCTCTTAAAAACTTAATATCTAACATGAAAAACTCCTCCTTCTTAATTAAAAATATTTTTACCATTTCCGATAAAAACCATATTTCAATGACCCGCAGAATACAAAAAACTCCCGTCCCCATAAAAGGGACGAGAGTTACCCGCGTTGCCACCCTAGTTGAAAGCAGAAGCTTTCCACCTTAAAATAATAACGGTTTTAACCGAAAGTAATTACTAACCTAAATAGGCTTTCCATACTTTACTCGAGGATGGATTCACAAGCAGCATTCACCGATTTTCACCAGCCATCGGCTCTCTAAAGAATGAATATCCTGTTACTACTTCCTCTCAATGCTTTTGAACTATTAGAATTTAAGTAATTCATAATTTACTACAATTATGAACGTTTTGCAACCATATTATTCAAATATTTACTATTTCGCCTCTTTTATCATATCAATAAAGTATTCGGTTAAACGGTGGTCATCTGTTAACTCTGGATGAAAGGAACAGCCAAGAATATGCCCCTCACGAGCTGCTACAATACGTTCATTATGTTTAGCGAGGATCTCGACATTTTCTCCGGCTTGAACGATATGTGGAGCACGGATAAAGACAGCTTGGAAGTCCTCTGCTACACCTGCAATATCTAAATCAGCTTCAAAGCTTTCTCGCTGACGTCCAAAAAAATTTCTTTCGACCTTCACATCCATAACACCGATATGCGGTTCATCATAACCGATAATATTTTTTGCTAATAAAATCAAGCCTGCACAAGTCCCAAACATCGGCTTGCCTGACTCAGCAAATTCCTTCAGACTCCCCATAAAGTCATATTTATCAATCAACTTACGCATTGTGGTGCTTTCTCCACCAGGAAGAATTAGACCATCTATTTCATCCAATTGTTCTTTACGTTTAATGGCAATCGCTTCTGCACCGCATGCCTCGATAGACTTTACATGTTCCCTTACGGCACCTTGAAGGCCAAGAACCCCAATTTTAATCATTCAGTATTCTCTCCTTACCAGCCGCGCTCCTGCATACGAGCTTCCGGAGCTAATGATGAAATTTCAATCCCTTTCATTGGAGCCCCAAGCTCTTTTGAAAGCTCTGCAATCAATTTATAGTCTTGAAAATGGGTAGTTGCTTCAACAATCGCTCGAGCAAATTTAGCTGGATTTTCGGATTTAAAAATGCCAGACCCAACAAAGACACCGTCTGCACCAAGCTGCATCATAAGAGCAGCATCAGCAGGGGTTGCTACGCCGCCTGCAGCAAAGTTAACGACTGGAAGACGTCCAAGGTTCTTAATTTCAAGAAGAAGCTCGTACGGTGCTCCTAGCAGCTTAGCTTCTGTCATTAGCTCATCTTCATTCATCCCTGCAACCTTACGAACTTGTGCATTAACCTTACGAATATGGCGAACAGCCTCCACGATATTTCCAGTCCCTGGTTCGCCTTTTGTACGAAGCATAGCTGCACCTTCACCGATGCGGCGTGCAGCCTCACCTAGATCACGGCATCCACAAACAAAAGGAACTGTATATTCTTTTTTATTTAAATGGTATTCTTCATCTGCTGGAGTTAATACTTCACTTTCATCTATGTAATCTACACCCATAGCTTCAAGTACTCGCGCTTCTACAATGTGACCAATACGTGCCTTAGCCATAACTGGAATTGTGACTGCATTCATAACTTCCTCGACAATACGAGGATCAGCCATTCTTGCTACGCCTCCTGCAGCACGAATATCTGATGGAACTCTTTCTAATGCCATTACTGCAACCGCACCTGCTTCTTCAGCAATTTTTGCTTGCTCGGCATTAACAACATCCATGATGACGCCGCCTTTTTGCATTTCTGCCATTCCTCTTTTTACTCGATCTGTTCCTGTCTTCATTGTGCTCCCCCTTTGTCTTATACCATCAGCCATGGATGGGTGATTCGATAAAAAATGTGGGCAAGGAAAATATTTTATTAAATCAATCGGAATAATTACCTTTCCCTAATGAAAATAAACAACAAAAAGGGTTTCCTGTCAAGACAGGAAACCCTTGTTTTTTAAAATCAGCCTTTTACTGTTGAAGAAATACTGCCCCATACATTTCCGAAGAAACTGCCTATTCCGCGCATCATAAGCACAAACCAGTTTGCTTTTTCTACATCATCAGCAGCGACAACATCGACTGAAATATTTTTTTGTCCATCTTCTGTTAAAAAGTTTAATGCTTGTCCATCTGATGCTTTTAATGTCAACGTACCAATCTTTTCTCCCTTTTTGATTGGTGCTGTTAACTCACCTTCATCGTTTAACTTCTTTTTATCTAAAACGAGCTCAGGCTTATAATTTTCTTTTTCCCCATTTTTAACAACCATGGAAATCGGTTCTTTTGTTTGAATCTTTACCTTATCCTCTTTTCCTTTAATTACAGGTAACGTTTTTTTCCCTTTTACCTGATAATTTTCAGGATATAATTCTTCTTTACTAAAATTACTAAAGGCGTAATCAAACATTTTTCTTGTTTCATCAAAACGAACCTTTTTATCTGTATTCTTTCCATTTTCATCCTTTGCATTCATAACTACGGTAATGTAGCGAGTTCCATTTCTCTCCGCAGTACCTGTGAAACATAGCCCGGCAAAATCAGTTGTTCCAGTCTTCAAACCATCTACACCCTCATAGCCATAAACAAGGCTTGGAAGCATCCAGTTCCAATTTTCCATTTGAATCATGTCATCCGTACCTTCACGGAATTTCATTTTTGGTGTGCTTGCTGTTTCAAGAACCTCTGGAAAATCACTAATCAAACGTGAAGCTAGCTTTGCTGTCGCTCTTGGAGACATAACGTTTTCATCTTCAAGATTTCCAGTATGGTGGAAGCCCTTCAAATCTGAATTGTTTAATCCAGTAGAGTTAACAAATTTATAATCCTGCAATCCTAACTCTTCCGCTTTTTTATTCATCATTTTAACAAAATTGGCTTCTGAACCAGCAATTGTTTCAGCAATCGCAATCGTTGCACCATTTGCTGAATAAATGGTCATTGCTTGATATAATTCACGAATACTATATTTTCCGTCTCTGCGTAATGGAACATTCGATAAACGCGGATAATCTTGAGATACTTTATAAACGTATTCATCTACTGCATATTCCTGATCCCACTTCACGCGTCCTTCTTTAATCGCTTCAAGCAGGAGATACTCAGTCATCATTTTTGTCATACTAGCAATGCCAAGTACTTGATCGGGATTTTTAGCATACAGCACTCTTCCTGTCTCTGCCTCTACTAAAATAGCACCGTCTGCATTTATATTCAAAGCATCCTCTGCATGAGCTCTATTTAAATTTGGGAAAATTCCTAATACCATTATTAACACAAGGAAACTAGCAACATATTTACGATATTGTTTTATTTTCAATATAAAGCCCTCCAACATATTAGTACACTTTTGTTATTTTAACATAACTCACCCATAAAAAATAGGCAGATGATTACCTATTTAGAAAAGCAGAAGCTTTATGGACTAGAATGCTCTGACTATGATAAAGGAAACATGCTGTACGATAGTGTTTAAATTTTGACTTGCGCGTGGAAGGGACCGAAGCCCACTATACGCAGAGTGGAGTAGCTAGACTGTACGTCCATTTAAGTACAATAAAAAGGCAGAGAAGAATTTTTCTTCCCTGCTCTATCGTATTATGATAATGAATAATTTGGTGCTTCCTTTGTAATCTGTACATCATGCGGATGGCTTTCTCGTAATCCTGCACCAGTCATTCTAACAAATTGGGCATTTTCTCTTAATTCCACTAAGTCCTTTGTACCGCAATATCCCATTCCTGAACGCAAACCGCCAACAAGTTGATAAATGGTGTCTGAAAGAGGTCCTTTATAAGGCAGGCGGCCTTCTATTCCTTCTGGAACAAATTTCTTATTATCCTCTTGGAAATAACGATCTTTTGAACCTTTTTCCATTGAAGCAACAGATCCCATGCCTCGATATACTTTAAAGCGGCGACCTTGGAAAATTTCCGTTTCTCCAGGGCTTTCTGATACTCCAGCAAGTAAGCTTCCTAACATTACCGCATGTCCGCCTGCAGCAAGTGCCTTAACTACATCCCCTGAGTACTTAATTCCGCCATCAGCAATAATCGTTTTTCCATGTTTTCTCGCTTCTGTTGCACAATCATAAACAGCCGTAATTTGCGGAACGCCTACACCTGCAACTACGCGTGTCGTACAAATAGAACCAGGACCAATTCCGACCTTTACAATATCTGCCCCAGCTTCAATTAAATCCTTTGTTCCTTCCGCAGTAGCAACATTTCCTGCAATAATAGCTAATTCAGGATAGCTGCTGCGGATTTCACGAACTGTATCTAAAACACCTTTTGAGTGTCCATGTGCAGTATCAAGTACAATCACATCAACTTGAGATTTAACTAGCATCTCAACTCTTTTCATCGTATCCTTCGTAACACCAACTGCAGCTCCCACTAAAAGGCGCCCATGTTGATCTTTTGCAGAATTAGGAAACTCAATAACTTTTTCTATATCTTTAATTGTAATTAACCCTTTTAAAATGCCATTATTATCTACTAAAGGCAGCTTTTCAATTTTATACTTTTGAAGAATTTTTTCAGCTTCAGCTAATGTTGTACCAACGGGAGCTGTAACTAGATTTTCTTTTGTCATCACATCTGAAATAATAATTGAGAAATCAGAGATAAAGCGAAGATCACGATTTGTTAAGATACCAACAAGCTTTTGCTCTTCTTGATTGTTTACAATCGGAACACCGGAGATTCGGTATTTCCCCATCAAATGTTCTGCATCGAAAACCTGTTGTTCTGGGGTGAGGAAAAATGGGTCTGAGATAACGCCGCTTTCTGAACGTTTAACTTTATCAACCTGTTCAGCCTGCTGTTCAATGGACATATTTTTATGAATAATTCCTAGTCCGCCTTGACGAGCCATTGCAATTGCCATATCCGCCTCAGTAACTGTATCCATGCCGGCACTAATAATCGGGATGTTAAGCTTTACTTTTTCCGTTAATTGGACACTTAGATTTACATCTCTTGGAAGAACCTCGGATTTTGAAGGAACAAGCAATACATCATCAAATGTTAAACCTTCTTTTACAAATTTACTTTCCCACATCTTTTTTACCCCCTAGACTCGAAAATATTATTAGTAGGTTATCAATTGGACAAAATACTGTCAAGGTAAGTTCAATATGTTAGATTTTTCTAATAATTAAGGAGGGACATTTTCAGTGTTTACATACACAAATTGGAATTCATTTCTTCCCTTTTTTTCTGCAGACTACACTCAAGACTATTTGAAAAATTGTTATCAGCAACGAAATCTTGAAAAGGCGGAAATTAATAGTTACGAAAAAAGCTATCCCTTTATATATTATCTTGAACATGGACAAATATATTACAAACAAGCAGAACTAGCCCCCTTAATCATCCAGCCAATCCTGCTTTTTTATGGACTCGTTCACCTAATTAAAGCCTGTATATTAACAATTGACCCAAACTATCCTGAAACAACATCGGTTTTGGCACATGGTGTTTCCACAAGGAAAAAGAAGAAACAACACTACCACTTCTTTCAGGACGAGGTAAGGTTTCAAAAAAGTGGACTATTTCCGTACATGGCAGAGAAAATGTTTCACATGAAACAATTGGAAGGGGAAAAAGCGACAATGGAAGAATTGCTTATGCAATTACCTGAACTAAGTTCGCTCTTTTCTACAATGGAAAGGAAAAATACTTTTATAAAATTAAAGAAACAAAGAGATCTGCTATCAATATCGAAATGTATTCTAGATGAATACCATATGACTGAATCCCGCTTTATTGACTACTGGAAAGCAAAATCAGCTTCAGAAGTTTTAATTGAGGATTCTGACCAAAATTTTATTCACTTTAAATATGCTCAATTACATACTGACAATATTCTTCCTATAAAATTCTCATTAGAAGATAGTCAACTTGTTTTTCCATTAAAAAAAAGCATATTAAACAATTATCCTGAATTATTAATTCATTATTTACTTCTATACAATTTAAGCATGATTGCTCGCTATGAAACAGAATGGTGGAGCGAAATAATAAAAATGATGCCAAACCGTGATTATCCCTTTATCCAATCCTTTCTTAATACTACAACTGGTAAGGGGCCATTCTTAATTTATCAATTTTTAATGAAAGAAAAACTAGCATAACGCGTTTACACATTTATAGATCATGTACTTGTATATAGGAACAAATGCGCAAGCGCCTTGATCAGCCTCAGGCATAGCACAAGCCAATCCTCCCAGAAAGGTTGTCCTTTAGCTTTCTGGGAGGATTGGCTTGTGACCTCGAGGGGGTAGGCGTTGGAGCTGGATGCAGACAACCTGTCACAAAGTTATCCACTGCAATCGTTTTTATAATTTCCTAGACCACAAAAAAGAGCACCAATAAAGGTACTCTTTTCATTTGCCTAGCGACGTCCTACTCTCACAAGGGGACAGCCCCTAACTACCATCGGCGCTGAGAAGCTTAACTTCCGTGTTCGGGATGGGAACGGGTGTGACCTTCTCGCTATCGCCACTAGACCTATTTATGATGAGAGTTTGTTCCCTCAAAACTAGATAATGTTAAAGAAGAAGTTGAGTAATCATTTATGGTTAAGTCCTCGACCGATTAGTATTTGTCAGCTCCACGTGTCACCACGCTTCCACCTCAAACCTATCAACCTGATCATCTTTCAGGGGTCTTACTAGCTTGACGCTATGGGAAATCTCATCTCGAGGGGGGCTTCATGCTTAGATGCTTTCAGCACTTATCCCTTCCGCACATAGCTACCCAGCGATGCTCTTGGCAGAACAACTGGTACACCAGCGGTGCGTCCATCCCGGTCCTCTCGTACTAAGGACAGCTCCTCTCAAATTTCCTGCGCCCACGACGGATAGGGACCGAACTGTCTCACGACGTTCTGAACCCAGCTCGCGTACCGCTTTAATGGGCGAACAGCCCAACCCTTGGGACCGACTACAGCCCCAGGATGCGATGAGCCGACATCGAGGTGCCAAACCTCCCCGTCGATGTGGACTCTTGGGGGAGATAAGCCTGTTATCCCCGGGGTAGCTTTTATCCGTTGAGCGATGGCCCTTCCATGCGGAACCACCGGATCACTAAGCCCGACTTTCGTCCCTGCTCGACTTGTAGGTCTCGCAGTCAAGCTCCCTTATGCCTTTACACTCTTCGAATGATTTCCAACCATTCTGAGGGAACCTTTGGGCGCCTCCGTTACTTTTTAGGAGGCGACCGCCCCAGTCAAACTGCCCACCTGACACTGTCTCCTGCCCCGATCAGGGGCATGGGTTAGAATTTCAATACAGCCAGGGTAGTATCCCACCGATGCCTCCACCGAAGCTGGCGCTCCGGCTTCCAAGGCTCCTACCTATCCTGTACAAGCTGTACCGAAATTCAATATCAGGCTACAGTAAAGCTCCACGGGGTCTTTCCGTCCTGTCGCGGGTAACCTGCATCTTCACAGGTACTATAATTTCACCGAGTCTCTCGTTGAGACAGTGCCCAGATCGTTACGCCTTTCGTGCGGGTCGGAACTTACCCGACAAGGAATTTCGCTACCTTAGGACCGTTATAGTTACGGCCGCCGTTTACTGGGGCTTCAATTCAGAGCTTCGCGTGAGCTAACCCCTCCTCTTAACCTTCCAGCACCGGGCAGGCGTCAGCCCCTATACTTCGCCTTGCGGCTTCGCAGAGACCTGTGTTTTTGCTAAACAGTCGCCTGGGCCTATTCACTGCGGCTCTTCGAGGCTTTAACACCCCAAAGAGCACCCCTTCTCCCGAAGTTACGGGGTCATTTTGCCGAGTTCCTTAACGAGAGTTCTCTCGCTCACCTTAGGATTCTCTCCTCGCCTACCTGTGTCGGTTTGCGGTACGGGCACCTTATCCTCGCTAGAGGCTTTTCTTGGCAGTGTGGAATCAGGAACTTCGGTACTATATTTCCCTCGCTGTCACAGCTCAGCCTTCACGCAAACGGGATTTTCCTCGCTTGCAGCCTAACTGCTTAGACGCACATATCCAGCAGTGCGCTTACCCTATCCTCCTGCGTCCCCCCATTGCTCAAACGGAGTTTGGTGGTACAGGAATATCAACCTGTTGTCCATCGCCTACGCTTTTCAGCCTCGGCTTAGGTCCCGACTAACCCTGAGCGGACGAGCCTTCCTCAGGAAACCTTAGGCATTCGGTGGATGGGATTCTCACCCATCTTTCGCTACTCATACCGGCATTCTCACTTCTAAGCGCTCCACCAGTCCTTGCGGTCTAGCTTC
>NZ_LT904904.1:83677-89120 GCF_900199725.1 Cytobacillus massiliigabonensis
TGGTTAAGTCCTCGACCGATTAGTATTTGTCAGCTCCACGTGTCACCACGCTTCCACCTCAAACCTATCAACCTGATCATCTTTCAGGGGTCTTACTAGCTTGACGCTATGGGAAATCTCATCTCGAGGGGGGCTTCATGCTTAGATGCTTTCAGCACTTATCCCTTCCGCACATAGCTACCCAGCGATGCTCTTGGCAGAACAACTGGTACACCAGCGGTGCGTCCATCCCGGTCCTCTCGTACTAAGGACAGCTCCTCTCAAATTTCCTGCGCCCACGACGGATAGGGACCGAACTGTCTCACGACGTTCTGAACCCAGCTCGCGTACCGCTTTAATGGGCGAACAGCCCAACCCTTGGGACCGACTACAGCCCCAGGATGCGATGAGCCGACATCGAGGTGCCAAACCTCCCCGTCGATGTGGACTCTTGGGGGAGATAAGCCTGTTATCCCCGGGGTAGCTTTTATCCGTTGAGCGATGGCCCTTCCATGCGGAACCACCGGATCACTAAGCCCGACTTTCGTCCCTGCTCGACTTGTAGGTCTCGCAGTCAAGCTCCCTTATGCCTTTACACTCTTCGAATGATTTCCAACCATTCTGAGGGAACCTTTGGGCGCCTCCGTTACTTTTTAGGAGGCGACCGCCCCAGTCAAACTGCCCACCTGACACTGTCTCCTGCCCCGATCAGGGGCATGGGTTAGAATTTCAATACAGCCAGGGTAGTATCCCACCGATGCCTCCACCGAAGCTGGCGCTCCGGCTTCCAAGGCTCCTACCTATCCTGTACAAGCTGTACCGAAATTCAATATCAGGCTACAGTAAAGCTCCACGGGGTCTTTCCGTCCTGTCGCGGGTAACCTGCATCTTCACAGGTACTATAATTTCACCGAGTCTCTCGTTGAGACAGTGCCCAGATCGTTACGCCTTTCGTGCGGGTCGGAACTTACCCGACAAGGAATTTCGCTACCTTAGGACCGTTATAGTTACGGCCGCCGTTTACTGGGGCTTCAATTCAGAGCTTCGCGTGAGCTAACCCCTCCTCTTAACCTTCCAGCACCGGGCAGGCGTCAGCCCCTATACTTCGCCTTGCGGCTTCGCAGAGACCTGTGTTTTTGCTAAACAGTCGCCTGGGCCTATTCACTGCGGCTCTTCGAGGCTTTAACACCCCAAAGAGCACCCCTTCTCCCGAAGTTACGGGGTCATTTTGCCGAGTTCCTTAACGAGAGTTCTCTCGCTCACCTTAGGATTCTCTCCTCGCCTACCTGTGTCGGTTTGCGGTACGGGCACCTTATCCTCGCTAGAGGCTTTTCTTGGCAGTGTGGAATCAGGAACTTCGGTACTATATTTCCCTCGCTGTCACAGCTCAGCCTTCACGCAAACGGGATTTTCCTCGCTTGCAGCCTAACTGCTTAGACGCACATATCCAGCAGTGCGCTTACCCTATCCTCCTGCGTCCCCCCATTGCTCAAACGGAGTTTGGTGGTACAGGAATATCAACCTGTTGTCCATCGCCTACGCTTTTCAGCCTCGGCTTAGGTCCCGACTAACCCTGAGCGGACGAGCCTTCCTCAGGAAACCTTAGGCATTCGGTGGATGGGATTCTCACCCATCTTTCGCTACTCATACCGGCATTCTCACTTCTAAGCGCTCCACCAGTCCTTGCGGTCTAGCTTCAACGCCCTTAGAACGCTCTCCTACCACGGACATCGGTAGATGTCCATCCACAGCTTCGGTGATACGTTTAGCCCCGGTACATTTTCGGCGCAGAGTCACTCGACCAGTGAGCTATTACGCACTCTTTAAATGGTGGCTGCTTCTAAGCCAACATCCTGGTTGTCTAAGCAACTCCACATCCTTTTCCACTTAACGTATACTTTGGGACCTTAGCTGGTGGTCTGGGCTGTTTCCCTCTTGACTACGGATCTTATCACTCGCAGTCTGACTCCCATGGATAAGTCTTTGGCATTCGGAGTTTGTCTGAATTCGGTAACCCGATGGGGGCCCCTAGTCCAAACAGTGCTCT
This sequence comes from Cytobacillus massiliigabonensis, assembly GCF_900199725.1. Taxonomy (GTDB): domain Bacteria; phylum Bacillota; class Bacilli; order Bacillales; family Cytobacillaceae; genus Cytobacillus; species Cytobacillus massiliigabonensis. The sequence continues at coordinate 85,704 of NZ_LT904904.1, forward strand.
ACCTCCAAGACTCTTTCTACATGAGGCTAGCCCTAAAGCTATTTCGGAGAGAACCAGCTATCTCCAAGTTCGATTGGAATTTCTCCGCTACCCACACCTCATCCCCGCACTTTTCAACGTGCGTGGGTTCGGTCCTCCATTCAGTGTTACCTGAACTTCAACCTGGACATGGGTAGATCACCTGGTTTCGGGTCTACGACCACATACTCATTCGCCCTATTCAGACTCGCTTTCGCTGCGGCTCCGTCTATTCAACTTAACCTCGCATGTAATCGTAACTCGCCGGTTCATTCTACAAAAGGCACGCTATCACCCATTAACGGGCTCTAACTACTTGTAGGCACACGGTTTCAGGATCTCTTTCACTCCCCTTCCGGGGTGCTTTTCACCTTTCCCTCACGGTACTGGTTCACTATCGGTCACTAGGGAGTATTTAGCCTTGGGAGATGGTCCTCCCTGCTTCCGACGGGATTTCTCGTGTCCCGCCGTACTCAGGATCCACTCTGGAGGGAACGAAGTTTCAACTACAGGGCTTTTACCTTCTCTGGCCGGCCTTTCCAGACCTGTTCATTTACCTCGTTCCTTTGTAACTCCGTGTAGAGTGTCCTACAACCCCAAGAGGCAAGCCTCTTGGTTTGGGCTAATCCCGTTTCGCTCGCCGCTACTCAGGGAATCGCGTTTGCTTTCTCTTCCTCCGGGTACTTAGATGTTTCAGTTCCCCGGGTCTGCCTTCATTACCCTATGTATTCAGGTAAAGATTCTATCCCATTACGGATAGAGGGTTCCCCCATTCGGAAATCTCCGGATCAAAGCTTACTTACAGCTCCCCGAAGCATATCGGTGTTAGTCCCGTCCTTCATCGGCTCCTAGTGCCTAGGCATTCACCGTGCGCCCTTTCTAACTTAACCTACTTCGGTCAACAATCAGCTGCGTATTTCTGCGTCAACTCATTCGTCAACATCCTCACGTGCCAACTACGCACGTTCCGGTGTTTCCTCAATCGTTTCCTTGAACTACTTGCTTCTTGTTGCCCTCATGGTTTGTGCTCTTATTTTGATTATAAAAAATCATTTAATAAGAGAAAACTAAGATGGCGATTACTCGGTTATTCTTCTTTATATACATTATCTAGTTTTCAAGGAACAAAAAATAACGAACGGATTCGTTATGTTGGTGGAGCCTAGCGGGATCGAACCGCTGACCTCCTGCGTGCAAGGCAGGCGCTCTCCCAGCTGAGCTAAGGCCCCGTTATGAAATGGTGGGCCTAAATGGACTCGAACCATCGACCTCACGCTTATCAGGCGTGCGCTCTAACCAGCTGAGCTATAGGCCCATATAACGGAAAAATATTATTTAGTTAAACATAGAGAAAGGATTACTCTCTCAAAACTGAACGAACAATAAAACGTCTTTTAATGAAGTTAGACTTCATTTCATCCTTAGAAAGGAGGTGATCCAGCCGCACCTTCCGATACGGCTACCTTGTTACGACTTCACCCCAATCATCTGTCCCACCTTAGGCGGCTGGCTCCTTGCGGTTACCCCACCGACTTCGGGTGTTACAAACTCTCGTGGTGTGACGGGCGGTGTGTACAAGGCCCGGGAACGTATTCACCGCGGCATGCTGATCCGCGATTACTAGCGATTCCGGCTTCATGCAGGCGAGTTGCAGCCTGCAATCCGAACTGAGAATGGTTTTATGGGATTGGCTAAACCTCGCGGTCTTGCAGCCCTTTGTACCATCCATTGTAGCACGTGTGTAGCCCAGGTCATAAGGGGCATGATGATTTGACGTCATCCCCACCTTCCTCCGGTTTGTCACCGGCAGTCACCTTAGAGTGCCCAACTGAATGCTGGCAACTAAGATCAAGGGTTGCGCTCGTTGCGGGACTTAACCCAACATCTCACGACACGAGCTGACGACAACCATGCACCACCTGTCACTCTGTCCCCCGAAGGGGAAAGTCCTATCTCTAGGATTGTCAGAGGATGTCAAGACCTGGTAAGGTTCTTCGCGTTGCTTCGAATTAAACCACATGCTCCACCGCTTGTGCGGGCCCCCGTCAATTCCTTTGAGTTTCAGCCTTGCGGCCGTACTCCCCAGGCGGAGTGCTTAATGCGTTTGCTGCAGCACTAAAGGGCGGAAACCCTCTAACACTTAGCACTCATCGTTTACGGCGTGGACTACCAGGGTATCTAATCCTGTTCGCTCCCCACGCTTTCGCGCCTCAGCGTCAGTTACAGACCAGAGAGTCGCCTTCGCCACTGGTGTTCCTCCACATCTCTACGCATTTCACCGCTACACGTGGAATTCCACTCTCCTCTTCTGCACTCAAGTCTCCCAGTTTCCAATGACCCTCCCCGGTTGAGCCGGGGGCTTTCACATCAGACTTAAAAGACCGCCTGCGCGCGCTTTACGCCCAATAATTCCGGACAACGCTTGCCACCTACGTATTACCGCGGCTGCTGGCACGTAGTTAGCCGTGGCTTTCTGGTTAGGTACCGTCAAGGTACCGCCCTATTCGAACGGTACTTGTTCTTCCCTAACAACAGAGTTTTACGATCCGAAAACCTTCATCACTCACGCGGCGTTGCTCCGTCAGACTTTCGTCCATTGCGGAAGATTCCCTACTGCTGCCTCCCGTAGGAGTCTGGGCCGTGTCTCAGTCCCAGTGTGGCCGATCACCCTCTCAGGTCGGCTACGCATCGTCGCCTTGGTGAGCCGTTACCTCACCAACTAGCTAATGCGCCGCGGGCCCATCTGTAAGTGATAGCCGGAGCCATCTTTCAGCTTTTCCGCATGTGAGGAAAAGAATTATCCGGTATTAGCTCCGGTTTCCCGAAGTTATCCCAGTCTTACAGGCAGGTTGCCCACGTGTTACTCACCCGTCCGCCGCTAACTTTTGGGAGCAAGCTCCCGCAAGTTCGCTCGACTTGCATGTATTAGGCACGCCGCCAGCGTTCGTCCTGAGCCAGGATCAAACTCTCCAATAAATTGTGAGTTGATTAGCTCATAAATGTCTTTTTGATAAAAGACTAAAAATAATAAACGTTGACGTTTTTGTTCGTTCAGTTTTCAAAGAGCAATATTTTTATTTCTTCGTCACTCAAGGCGACTTTAAAACATTACTACATTTAAAATGTTAAGTCAATAACTTTTTAAATGTTATGGTGGAGCCTAGCGGGATCGAACCGCTGACCTCCTGCGTGCAAGGCAGGCGCTCTCCCAGCTGAGCTAAGGCCCCATTAGATATGAATGGTCGGGAAGACAGGATTCGAACCTGCGACCCCTTGGTCCCAAACCAAGTGCTCTACCAAGCTGAGCTACTTCCCGTTTTTAAATGGCGCGCCCGAAAGGAGTCGAACCCATAACCTTCTGATCCGTAGTCAGACGCTCTATCCAATTGAGCTACGGGC
>NZ_LT904904.1:91297-218708 GCF_900199725.1 Cytobacillus massiliigabonensis
CTCTCTCAAAACTGAACGAACAATGAAACGTCTTTTAATGAAGTTAGACTTCATTTCATCCTTAGAAAGGAGGTGATCCAGCCGCACCTTCCGATACGGCTACCTTGTTACGACTTCACCCCAATCATCTGTCCCACCTTAGGCGGCTGGCTCCTTGCGGTTACCCCACCGACTTCGGGTGTTACAAACTCTCGTGGTGTGACGGGCGGTGTGTACAAGGCCCGGGAACGTATTCACCGCGGCATGCTGATCCGCGATTACTAGCGATTCCGGCTTCATGCAGGCGAGTTGCAGCCTGCAATCCGAACTGAGAATGGTTTTATGGGATTGGCTAAACCTCGCGGTCTTGCAGCCCTTTGTACCATCCATTGTAGCACGTGTGTAGCCCAGGTCATAAGGGGCATGATGATTTGACGTCATCCCCACCTTCCTCCGGTTTGTCACCGGCAGTCACCTTAGAGTGCCCAACTGAATGCTGGCAACTAAGATCAAGGGTTGCGCTCGTTGCGGGACTTAACCCAACATCTCACGACACGAGCTGACGACAACCATGCACCACCTGTCACTCTGTCCCCCGAAGGGGAAAGTCCTATCTCTAGGATTGTCAGAGGATGTCAAGACCTGGTAAGGTTCTTCGCGTTGCTTCGAATTAAACCACATGCTCCACCGCTTGTGCGGGCCCCCGTCAATTCCTTTGAGTTTCAGCCTTGCGGCCGTACTCCCCAGGCGGAGTGCTTAATGCGTTTGCTGCAGCACTAAAGGGCGGAAACCCTCTAACACTTAGCACTCATCGTTTACGGCGTGGACTACCAGGGTATCTAATCCTGTTCGCTCCCCACGCTTTCGCGCCTCAGCGTCAGTTACAGACCAGAGAGTCGCCTTCGCCACTGGTGTTCCTCCACATCTCTACGCATTTCACCGCTACACGTGGAATTCCACTCTCCTCTTCTGCACTCAAGTCTCCCAGTTTCCAATGACCCTCCCCGGTTGAGCCGGGGGCTTTCACATCAGACTTAAAAGACCGCCTGCGCGCGCTTTACGCCCAATAATTCCGGACAACGCTTGCCACCTACGTATTACCGCGGCTGCTGGCACGTAGTTAGCCGTGGCTTTCTGGTTAGGTACCGTCAAGGTACCGCCCTATTCGAACGGTACTTGTTCTTCCCTAACAACAGAGTTTTACGATCCGAAAACCTTCATCACTCACGCGGCGTTGCTCCGTCAGACTTTCGTCCATTGCGGAAGATTCCCTACTGCTGCCTCCCGTAGGAGTCTGGGCCGTGTCTCAGTCCCAGTGTGGCCGATCACCCTCTCAGGTCGGCTACGCATCGTCGCCTTGGTGAGCCGTTACCTCACCAACTAGCTAATGCGCCGCGGGCCCATCTGTAAGTGATAGCCGGAGCCATCTTTCAGCTTTTCCACATGTGAGGAAAAGAATTATCCGGTATTAGCTCCGGTTTCCCGAAGTTATCCCAGTCTTACAGGCAGGTTGCCCACGTGTTACTCACCCGTCCGCCGCTAATCTTTGGGAGCAAGCTCCCTCAGATTCGCTCGACTTGCATGTATTAGGCACGCCGCCAGCGTTCGTCCTGAGCCAGGATCAAACTCTCCAATAAATTGTGAGTTGATTAGCTCATAAATACCTTTTTTTTTAAAAGGCAAAATAATAAACGTTGACGTTTTTTGTTCGTTCAGTTTTCAAAGAGCAATAGATTAAATAAATTTAACTTCTTTTTCAGAAGCAACTTTATTAATATATCATATATTTCTTGAAGAGTCAACAAAGATTTTTTTGTGAAATCTTTTCTCTTGCTGACTTGAATAAGTATATCAACCTACTATAATAATTGCAAGTGTTTTTTTAGTAAATATAAAAATAGACCGTACAAATACGGTCTATTTTAGTACTTCTTCTATAAATAATTGGCGATTCTTTTCTAAATGGATAATCTCATCCGTTTGGGTAATTTTCACAAGTGGTCTCGTTGGTGACTTTTCTTCTATAAAGAGAATTTCTGCTACACGATCATCAGATAATTTTACACTGCTTCCAATTGAAAAGGTCATTATACCTGATCCTATAGCTTGCATTGCAGTAATATCATATTTTCCAAACATATCTTGAAGCATCATCTCTAATACTTTAAACGGTGATTGCTTCCGTCTGTATAATCGGCTGCATGTCATAGCATGAAATGTATCAGCAACACCAATGATTTTAGCAAAAATATTAATTTTATTATTTTTCTCTCCTAAAGGATATCCGCTGCCATCTAATCTTTCATGATGCTGTAAAATGCCAATCTTTGTACTTTCCCTTAAAAGAGAAATATTCTGAACCATTTTATACGAATAGGTTGTATGTTTTTTCATTTCTTCAAATTCCTGTTTTGTTAATGTAGACTTTTTATTTAAAATAGCTGGTTTAATTTTTGCCATTCCAGCATCAGATAAACATCCCCCAATAGCAAGCTGAACAATGTCACCCTTATTCATTTTAAGTTTTTTTCCTATAAACGCACTAATAAGTCCCACTGCAACCGCATGTTGATATAAATACTCATCTTGCGTTGATAGGTGGTGCAAGGAGAATAATTCAGATGGGGTTACTTCCGACTTTTCTACTAAAGGGATCATGATATTCCTAATCTTTGAAAAATCAATAGGGATACCTGCTTGCCAATTTTTAAATTCCTTCTTATAATCTCGGACACCAATTAAAAAGGCATCTTCCAGACTAGCTTCCATTATAGTTGGAACACTTTTTTGCTCAATCCCATCATCATCTAGAATTTCCCTAGGCTGAAATGGTGAACCATTAACCATCAATTTGTCTACATGAACCTCTCTAATTAAAAAGGCTTTTAATATTCCAATTAATTCATTCGTAATAATTGTCTTTTTACTAACGATAGGGCGATTTGTCAGACTGTAAATATCCTCCGATAAAATACACCCTTCTAGAAGTTCATTTATATTAACACGCATTTTTTTACACCTCAAATGTCATGAGTCCTTATTACTATTCTACTCCATTTTAATAAAAAAGAGGAACACTAAATTGTGTTCCTCCTCTTTATTATTACTCCTGCTCATTAACCTCATCATCTTCAAGGTGTGGATCAGCACTTTCAATTGGCTTTGTTAATTCTTCTTCTGTTTTATCCTCATCTTTTTCAACCTTCGTAACAGTAGCAACATATTCATTTTGGCTTTCATCTAAACGAATGAGTCTTACCCCTTGGGTATTACGGCCCATTGTTGAAATATCACTTACTGCCATACGAATAAGGACTCCGCCAGTTGTAATTAACATTAAATCTTCTTCTCCAGTTACTGCACGCATGGATACAAGATTACCATTCTTCTCAGTTATATTACATGTCTTAATTCCTTTTCCGCCTCTTCCTTGAATTCGATATTCTTCAGAAGGTGTGCGTTTGCCATAACCATTTTTAGTAACAATTAATATTTGAGAGTTTTCCTCTAAAACTTCCATTCCGACAACTTCATCATCGCCATTTAAACTAATTCCTTTCACGCCTGTTGCAGTACGCCCCATTGAACGGACATCAGTCTCAGGGAATCGAATAAGCAATCCATTACTTGTTCCAATAATGATTTCCTTATTGCCATCTGTTAAGCGGACAGAAATTAATTCATCATCTTCTCTTAAATTCAATGCAATTAATCCATTGTTTCTAATATGAGCGAATGAGCTTAATGGAGAACGTTTGGAAATTCCCATTTTTGTTGTAAAGAATAAGAACCAGTCATCAACAAAATCTTCTACCGGAATGATAGCATTTACCCATTCATCCTTCTCAATTCCTAGGAGATTAATGATCGGTATTCCTTTAGCTGTCCTGCTGAATTCAGGAATCTCATACCCTTTCGAACGATAAACCTTTCCCTTGTTTGTAAAGAAAAGTATCGTATCGTGGGTACAAGTAGTGATTAAATGCTCGACAAAATCGTCCTCATTCGTTCCCATTCCTTGAATCCCGCGACCTCCTCGTTTTTGAGAGCGATAGGTCGATACAGGCAGGCGCTTAACATACCCCTTATGAGTCAAAGTGATGACAATATTCTCACGCGGAATAAGGTCTTCATCTTCAATTTGCTCAATTCCGCCTGCAACAATTTCCGTGCGGCGCTTATCATTAAATCGTTCCTTAATTTCACTTAATTCTTCACGGATAATATCTAGTAGCTTTTCTTCATCTGCTAAAATAGCTTTAAGCTCGCCAATTAGTTTGACTAAGTTAGCATACTCTTCTTCAATTTTTTCACGTTCTAATCCAGTCAAACGCTGAAGACGCATATCAAGAATAGCCTGTGCTTGCTTTTCGGATAGATTAAACTTCGTCATCAATCCTTCACGGGCGATATCTGTTGTTTGAGAGCTGCGGATTAATGCGATGACTTCATCTAAATGATCTAATGCAATACGCAAACCTTCTAGAATGTGAGCACGAGCTTCTGCTTTTCTTAACTCAAACTCTGTTCTGCGGCGAATCACAACCTTTTGATGGTTTAAGTAATGAACTAAACATTGCTTTAAGTTTAAAACTTTAGGTTCTCCATCAACTAAGGCAAGTAAATTAATACCAAAACTTGTTTGTAAAGCTGTTTGCTTATATAAATTATTCAATAAAACATTAGCATTCGCATCTTTACGAACCTCAATAACAATTCTCATTCCATCGCGATCTGATTCGTCTCGAAGGTCAGTAATGCCATCAATTTTTTTATCCCTAACAAGCTCAGCAATTCTTTCTATCAATTTCGCTTTGTTCACTTGATAAGGAATTTCATTGACAATAATAACTTCCTTGCCGCTTGGCTTTTGCTCAATTTCTACCTTCGCTCTTATAGTAATAGAGCCTCTTCCAGTTTCATAAGCTTTACGAATACCGCTGCGCCCCAAAATAATACCTGCAGTTGGAAAATCCGGCCCAGGAATAATATCCATTAACTCTTGAATAGTAATTTCGGGATCCTTACTTACTGCTAAGACACCGTCGATTACTTCTCCAAGCTGATGTGGAGGAATATTTGTTGCCATTCCTACTGCAATTCCTGACGTTCCATTAACTAATAAATTAGGAAAACGTGCAGGAAGAACAACAGGTTCTTTTTCTTCTCCATCATAGTTATCTTGATAATCAATCGTATCTTTATTAATATCTCGCAGAAGCTCCATTGAAATTTTAGACATCCGAGCTTCTGTATAACGCATTGCCGCAGCATCATCCCCATCAACAGAACCAAAGTTTCCATGTCCATCTACGAGCATATAGCGATAGTTAAAATCCTGTGCCATCCGGACCATTGTTTCATATACCGCTGAATCGCCATGAGGATGGTATTTACCAATAACATCCCCGACAATACGAGCGGACTTTTTAAATGGTTTATCTGAATGCATTCCAAGGTCATGCATTGAATATAAGATTCGACGGTGAACCGGCTTTAAACCGTCACGAACATCAGGTAATGCACGCGATACAATTACACTCATCGCATAATCAAGAAATGACTCACGCATTTCTGTGCTTATATTTCTTTCTTTTATCTGAGACTTCGGAGTTTCGGCCATTTAAAGAACCTCCCTTATAAGTGAAACTTCCAGCATGTTTATATGCTTATCATTAGGCTTTTCTATGTAAAACCAGGATAGAATAATCCTGAGTCTATCCTGGCATCCTATTATATATCTAGATTTTTTACATATAGTGCATTTTCTTCTATAAAATTACGACGTGGTTCAACTTTATCGCCCATTAATATTTCAAAGGTCTCATCAGCTTCAATCGCATCTTCTAAATTCACTTGCAATAACGTTCTTGTTTCAGGATTCATTGTTGTATCCCAAAGCTGATCTGGGTTCATTTCCCCTAAACCTTTATATCTCTGTACATTTGGCTTTGGCTGACTTGGCAATCTATTCATGATTTCCTCTAGCTGACGATCATTGTACGCATACTCAATTTTCTTCCCTTGCTGCACCTTATATAACGGCGGCTGTGCAATATAAATATATCCAGCCTCAATAATCTGTCTTAAATATCGGTAAAAGAAAGTTAATAGTAAAGTTCGAATATGTGCACCATCTACATCAGCATCCGTCATAATAATAATTTTATGATATCTTGCTTTAGAGATATCAAAATCTTCTCCAATTCCGGTACCTGCTGCTGTAATCATTGCTCTAACTTCATTATTTGAAAGAATACGATCCAATCTTGCCTTTTCCACATTTAGAATTTTCCCTCTTAGAGGGAGAATCGCTTGGAAATGTCGGTCACGCCCCTGTTTAGCTGAACCGCCCGCTGAGTCACCCTCAACGATATAAAGCTCAGATATAGAAGCATCTTTAGAAGAGCAATCCGCTAATTTCCCAGGTAAGCTTGAGACTTCAAGCGCACTCTTTCTTCTTGTTAATTCACGTGCTTTCTTTGCGGCAAGCCTTGCACGCGCTGCCATAAGTCCTTTATCTACAATTTTTCTGGCAACGGCTGGGTTTTCTAAAAGGAACTTTTCAAGTGTTTCTGAAAAAATAGTATCTGTAATGGCACGAACTTCAGAATTCCCAAGCTTCGTTTTAGTCTGTCCTTCAAATTGAGGGTCAGGATGCTTAATAGAGATAATTGCAGTTAACCCTTCACGTACATCTTCTCCAGAAAGATTGGCATCATTTTCTTTAAAAATGCCATTTTTCCTAGCATAATCATTAATAACCCTAGTTAAAGCGGTTTTAAAACCTACTTCATGCGTTCCGCCTTCATATGTGTTGATATTATTAGCAAAGGAATGAATATTTCCAGTAAATCCATCATTATACTGCATGGAAACCTCAACATTTATACCGTCACGATCTCCTTCAATATAAATCGGCTCTTCATGAATAACATCCTTCGTACGATTTAAATGCTCAACGTATGACTTAATTCCGCCTTCGTACATGTATTCATTTTTCTTATTTTCTTCACGCTTATCTTCAATCGTAATCTTTAATCCGCGATTTAAGAATGCGAGCTCACGAATACGATTAGCAAGTGTGTCATAATCATATTCAGTTGTTTCCGTGAAGATTTCACTATCCGGCGTGAAGTGAGTAATTGTCCCAGTATGATCTGTTTCACCAATTACTTTAAGATCCGCACAAGGAACTCCTCGTTCAAACTTAATATAATGAATCTTGCCATCACGGTGGACATACACTTCCAGTTCCGTGGATAGCGCGTTTACTACTGATGCTCCTACGCCATGTAATCCGCCTGAAACTTTGTATCCGCCGCCGCCAAATTTCCCTCCAGCATGCAGAACGGTCATAATAACTTCAACAGCTGGGCGACCCATTTTTTCATGAATACCTACAGGAATTCCCCGGCCATTATCCGTTACGGTTATACTATTATCCTTTTCGATGCACACATTAATTTCTGAACAATATCCGGCTAATGCTTCGTCAATACTATTATCAACAATCTCCCATACAAGGTGATGAAGACCTTTAGCACTTGTAGAACCAATATACATTCCAGGACGCTTCCTTACTGCTTCAAGACCTTCTAGCACCTGTATCTGATTCGCATCATAGGACTGTTCCTGTGCAGCCTTTTGCTCTATTGACACATCGATCACCTACACTTTCATTATGCATAACTTACAAATCAATCATCTATATAAAAGCTGACGTTTAATGTCAGGTTATTTTTATTACTAGCTTCTTATTATTTTAGTAATCGTGGGTAACTGATTGTTTCGTGCGTCTTTTTAATGTTCCTGAAGCTAGTGGGGAAAAATAGACTTTCTTTGAAGTGATTACTACTGATTTAAAAGACCCTTTAGAAAGATTTACAACAGAATCATTCTGGCATTCTAAAAACTCTTCTATGTACTTAGAAGAGTTGACACTTTCTTTATCTAAAATTGCAATGATATCCTTTGAACGAACTAAAATATCTTCTCCGACATGGATATACAAACACTCACCTCATTGAATCTTAGTTATACCGCCAGCTTTAACATTAAATGCAGCTGCCTCTTTTAATGTTTGGTGATCAATTCCATCGACACTCGTTGTTGTTACAAAGGTTTGGACTTTCCCTTGTATTGTATTTAATAAATGGGACTGACGGTAGTCATCCAATTCAGAAAGAACGTCGTCAAGAAGAAGAATCGGATACTCACCAATTTCTGAATGAATGAGTTCAATCTCTGCCAGCTTAACAGATAAAGCGGTTGTCCTTTGCTGCCCCTGTGACCCAAATGTTTGAACATCCCGGCCATTCACATAAAAAAGAAGATCATCCCGATGTGGTCCAAATAGAGTAGTTCCGCGTTCTATCTCTCTATTTTTCATTTTAGCAAATTTTTCCTCATATACATTTATCATTTTCGACAATTCTTGCTGTTCTGATACATCTGCTGACGGCTTGTACTCTATTTTCAGCGTTTCCAATCCCCTAGATATGCCCTCATGGATCGGCATCGCCCATTTCTCCAGCATCCTCAGAAATTCAAATCGCTTAGATACAATCTTCACGGCAGTATGAATAAACTGCTCTGTCAAGATTTCAAGCATCGTATGATCAGTTTGTTTTTTTATTTGCAGCTGTTTTAAATAATGATTGCGCTGTTGTAATGTTTTTTGGTATTGGCTGATATCATGCAAATAAACAGGTGATACTTGGCCAATTTCCATGTCAATAAAACGGCGTCTTACTTGTGGACTGCCTTTTACGAGATGAAGATCTTCTGGAGCAAACATAACAACGTTCATATTTCCTACATATTGACTTAGCTTTTTCTGTTCAATGTGGTTACATTTAGCCTTTTTCCCTTTTTTAGAAATCACTAGTTGCATAGGCAATGAACCATAATTTTTTTGTATCCGTCCTTCTATTTTAGCATACTCTTGATCCCAGCGTATAAGATCTTTATCATTTGATGTTCGATGAGATTTCGCCATGGCTAACACATAGATGGATTCCATCACGTTTGTTTTCCCTTGAGCATTCTCACCTAGTATAACGTTAACTTTATTTTCGAAGTGCACCTCTAAATCTTCATAATTGCGATAGTTTTTCAAAAGTAATTGCTCTATGTGCATAGACGCTACATCCTTTTAGCTTTTTAAAGCTTCAGTCAATTGCTTTATTTAATTAAAACTAAACTTTTCACTTCAGAAAAAGTTTATTAAATAATTTCAAAGGAACCATAATTAGGAATATCAATTTTATCCCCTACACGAAGCTTTCTTCCTCTTCTTTGATCCTGCTCTCCATTAACAAATACCTCATATTCACTTAAAAACCACTTCGCCATTCCACCTGTTTGGATTACATCCGAAGCCTTTAAGAATTGCCCTAATGTTATATATTCAGAATCAATTTTAATTTTCGTCATCATTTCACTCTTTCTTCATCTAAAAATAGCCTCTAATACTTTATTCTACTAAATAACTGATTAATATTCAAAGGTAACCTTATTAAATTAAAAAGCTACCCGCAACACACGAGCAGCTTTTTAATTTATCTTAATATGTTCGAACAGGCAAAATTAATTGAAGAATTGAATCATCATTGATTGGCCGTATGACAAATGGTCTCATCGCACCTGTAAAACTTATCGTAATTTCTGATCCTTCAAGTGTCTTTAATGCATCCATCATAAATTTAGCACTAAAAGATATTTTTAATTCTTCTCCTTCAATCGATTGGCTTTGAAGTTCTTCAACTACATTACCAATTTCAGGTGTATTTGAAGAAATTTCAATGATTCCATCTTGAATAGTTGTAAATTTAACGACATTATTTCTTCCTTCTCTGGCAAGCAGCGAAGCACGGTCAATCGCATGTAAGAAATCCTTTGTATTGACGACAATATTCGTCTTGCTTTCATTCGGAATTAATTTTGAAGTATCAGGATAATTGCCCTCTAATAATCTTGAGAAAAATAAGAGATTTTTTGCTTTAAATAAAACTTGGTTTTCTGTAATAACAATGTCAATTAAATCATTGTTGTCATCTAGAATTTTACTTAGCTCACCTAAGCTTTTCCCTGGAATTACCACATTATAGCTTTCATCCGCTTCTGTCTCAATTTTTGCTTTTCTCAATGCTAGTCGATGGCTATCTGTTGCAACACAGGTTAATTCACCATTTCCAACCTTCCAGTTTACACCTGTCAAGATGGGGCGTGTTTCTGAGGTGGACACTGAGAATACCGTTTGTCTAATCATAGCCTTTAATAAATCTGTTGGGATTTTAAAAATATTTTCTTCTTTAATTTGCGGCAAATGTGGATATTCATCAGCATCTAAGCCGTTCAGTTTAAATTCAGATTTTCCTGAACGGATAACAGTTTGCAATTGATTTTCAACATGAATCTCAACTGTATCTGTAGGCAATTTTTTTACAATCTCACTAAAGAATTTGGCTTGAAGAACAATGGCTCCTGGTTGTTTAATTTCTGCAATTTCATCTCCAGCTTCTTCTTTAGGGATAAAAGATTCAATTGAAATGTCTGAATCACTGCCCGTTAATGTTACTCCATCAGTAGTCGCAACAATTTTGATTCCCGTTAAAATAGGGATTGTTGTTCTGCTTGTCACAGCTTTCATAACATCTTGAACACTTTGAACTAAACGATCCCGTTGGATTATGAATCTCATTTTTTTAATCCTCCGATATAATTTTTTATGGTGTATAGTTATATATTTTCTTTTAAAAAAATAATAGAAGTACTAGTAGGTCTTGTTGATATGTGGATAACTCTGTTTATTGAATGGAAACACAGCCTATCCACATGTGGACAGACTGTGTGTAAGCGGAATAGAGTTATTCACATTATACTTTTAGAATTTCATGAATTTCTCTCAGCTGTTTCTGGAATTGAGTATCTGTTTGGACTAGCTTAGAAATTTTCTCATGGGCATGAATAACAGTTGTATGATCCCTTCCTCCGAATTCTTCACCAATCTTAGGCAGTGAAAAATCCGTTAATTCCCTTGATAGATACATAGCAATTTGTCGTGGGAAAGCAACTGATTTCGTTCTCTTCTTTGCCTTAAAGTCCTCAAGCTTTACATTATAATGCTCTCCTACAACTCTCTGAATATCATGAATGGTAATTACTTTCGGTTTGGAGCTAGGAATGATATCTTTTAGCGCTTCAGCAGCTAAATCAGCATTTATGTCTTTATTTATTAAGGAGGAATAAGCTACTACTCTTATAAGTGCTCCTTCTAATTCACGGATATTTGAATCAATTTGATTAGCAATATAAAGCATCACTTCATTTGGAATATCCAGACCTTCCGCTTTAGCCTTTTTTCGAAGAATAGCAATTCTTGTTTCAAGATCTGGAGGAGTAATGTCGGTAATAAGACCCCATTCAAATCGAGAACGAAGCCGATCTTCAAGTGTTGGAATTTCCTTTGGAGGCCGGTCACTTGAAATGACAATTTGCTTGCTTTCTTCGTGCAATGTATTAAAAGTATGGAAAAATTCCTCTTGTGTAGATTCTTTTCCCGCTAAAAACTGAATATCATCAATTAGAAGTACATCTACTTTACGGTATTTATTTCGGAAATCAATCGCTTTATTATCACGAATGGAGTTAATAAATTCGTTTGTGAATTTTTCCGATGATAAATAAACAACCTTTGCAGACGGGTTATGATCTAAAACGTAATGTCCGATTGCGTGCATTAAATGTGTCTTTCCTAAACCTACTCCTCCATATATAAATAAAGGATTGTAAGCTTTTGCTGGTGCTTCAGCGACAGCAAGAGATGCAGCATGTGCAAATCTATTTCCTGAACCTATAACAAAAGTATCAAACGTATTCTTTTGATTAAGCATAATGGAAGGCAGTTCTGGCTGCTCCTCTTCTTTTTTCCCTTTCTTTGGCGGATTAGGAAAATCCATATCATTTTCAGCCTGATTTTGCGGGATTATAAACTTTACTCCTAATTCTTCTCCAGTTATTTCATAGACAATTTCTGAGATCAGTTTGGAGTAACGCTCTTCAAGCCAATCACGGGCAAAATCATTTGGAACTGTAATGACTAAAGTATCGCCTTGAAGGGCGTGAGCTTTTGTTGATTTTAACCATGTCTCATAACTTGGTTTGCTTATTTTTTTCTCGATCTTAGCAAGAGCATTATTCCAAAGATCCGATATATTCTCCAACCATTGTCCCTCCTTTTGCCTTTATTGATGCTGCTAAATTCCGCATTAAAAATATAGGTTATACAAGCCGTACAACCTATATTTAGTAGAACATCTTTATGTTTTGAGTCTTGCTTCATTCTTGTTTAACACTAAAGCTAGTGAGCTTATTTATTAGAATCTATCGAAACGAAAATGTGGAAAAATATATAATAAGGAAGTAAAGTAGGGTTTCGACAATATCCACTACTTGTGGACAACGTTTTACAAGCTGTTTGAATAAACTGTCCACATAATATCCACAATCTGTGGATAAAGGAGTTATACACAATAAATTATCAAGAGTGAAAACACAATTATGATAACAGATAATACTAGGAGGTGCAACGGTTTTTCAGATATTATCCACAAGCATAACATATTGGGCATAAAAATTGTCCACATGATAGGATTATGTGAAAAAGCTGTCAATATGTGTTGTGGATAATGAAAAAACTGTCGAAAATTTATCCACAAGCTGTAATGGCAATATTCCCTTGGAGAAATTTACTTTATTAAAATATAAATTTTTGAGTGACAGATTGCAGAAAAAAGGGTAAACTCTCCTAGTAGATCTTTTCAAATTTCAAATAAATATTTTCAGCTTCTTCAATCAAGAGTTGACAATTTTCTAGTAGCATCTTTATAATAGTTAAGACTGTCTTTAGCAGCTATTCCTCAGGGAGGTGTCATATAATGAAAAGAACTTACCAACCAAGTAAGCGTAAAAGAAGTAAAGTTCATGGATTCCGTAGTCGTATGAGTACGCCTAACGGACGTAATGTACTTGCTCGTCGTCGTCGTAAAGGAAGAAAAGTATTATCTGCTTAGACCACTGAAACGTCAGTGGTCTTTTTTTCCATAATCATAGAAATTTGTATTGGATTAAAGGTGGTGTAAATGACGGTGAAAAAAGAGTATCGTGTGAAAAAAAATAAAGAGTTTCAAGAGGCCTTTAAGAAAGGAAAGTCATTTGCAAATCGCCAATTTATAGTCTATTCGCTAAAAAAGCCAGAGCAGGAGCATTTTCGAATTGGTCTTTCAGTTAGTAAGAAAATAGGGAATGCAGTCACTAGAAATCAAATAAAAAGATATATCCGCCAGGCCTTTCATGAAATGGAGAATGAAGTGCTTAACCCATTTGATTATATTATTATTGCTAGAAAACCTGTAGCTGAGATGGGATTAGAAGAAATAAAAAAAAGTCTGACCCATGTATTAAAGCTTTCAAAGGTTTTGAAAAAACAAAAATCAGGCAATAATGGACAACAGAATTTTAGAATCAAGTAAAATGATGTGTTTTAGCCTGTCTTATTTTAAAAGACATGAGTTAGCAAAAATGTTAAAATATATGTAAGTCTGTGTTTTATGCATGGAAAAAATAATGATAATTATTTTCTAAGCAGTTAGGAGGAAAAAACGTTTGAAAAAAAGAATGTTTCTAGTAATTGGTCTGATTTTCATAATAGCTCTTTTATCGGGTTGTACGGAAATCAATAAGCCGATTACTTCTGAGAGTGAAGGCTTTTGGAACGAGTACATAGTGTATCCGCTTTCACTGTTTATCATCAAAGTTGCGGAATTTGCAGGTGGTAGCTTTGGATTTTCGATAATCATCGTTACGATTATTATTCGCTTATTCTTGCTGCCGCTCATGATTAAACAGACGAAAAGCTCAAAAGCAATGCAGGCAATTCAGCCTGAAATGCAAAAGCTAAGAGAGAAATACAGCTCAAAGGATCAAAAGACTCAGCAAAAGCTGCAGCAAGAGACAATGGCTTTATTCCAGCAGCATGGTGTGAATCCCTTAGCAGGATGTTTTCCATTGCTAATTCAAATGCCGATTTTAATTGGTTTTTATCATGCAATTACTCGTACAAGAGAGATTGCCGACCATAATTTCTTATGGTTTGATCTTGGGGCGCCAGATCCTATTTATTTATTGCCATTAATTGCAGGGGCAACAACATTTATTCAGCAGAAGATGATGATGGCTGGAACGGCGAACCAAAATCCGCAAATGGCCATGATGCTCTGGTTAATGCCGATCATGATTATAATCTTTGCTATTAACTTCCCAGCTGCTCTTTCATTATACTGGGTTGTAGGAAATATCTTTATGATTGTTCAAACGTACTTTATTAAAGGACCGGAGATTAAGAATGCGAAAGCTGCCGGTAATGCAGGAGGAGCAAAAAAGTGAAACAAGTAACTGCTACGGGGACTACAGTCGAGGAAGCAGTAAAGTCGGCACTCGCTCAATTACAAACGATAAAAGAGCGCGTAGAAATTACGATTGTTGATGAAGGAAAAAAAGGTGTTTTCGGTATTTTTGGTGCTAGACCAGCAATTGTGAAAGCTGTTTTGAAACAAGATCCAATAGATGAAGCAAAGAAGTTCCTGTTGGATATTAGTGAAAAAATGGGTGCTCCAATTGCAATAGAAGTTGTTGGCGAAGGCCGAAATATTCAATTTGTCTTAACAGGAGAGAAGATTGCTCTTTTAATTGGAAAAAGGGGACAAACGTTAAACTCCTTACAATATTTAACGCAACTTGTTATTAATCGTTACTCAGATCAATATATAAATATTTTGCTTGATGCAGAAGATTATCGAAAGAGACGTAACGATACCCTTACACAATTAGCGGAGCGCTTAGCACAAAAGGCGTTAAGAACAGGTCAAAATGTCTCATTAGAACCGATGCCTTCATATGAACGAAAAGTAATTCATGCAGCTCTAGCAGAAAATAAGCGAGTAAAAACCTATTCAAGCGGCAATGACCCGCATCGCCATCTTGTTATTTCACCAATAAAATAGAAAAGTGAAAGCGGCTTGATCACCCCGACAAGCATAAGACCAGCTGGCTTATGACCTCGAGGGGGTAGCCGCTGGAGCTGGACAAATAAAAAAACTCCCAATCAAAGGATTGGGAGTTTTTTTATACCTACTTTTACGAATATAAATTGTTGGTCTGATTTATTGAACAAGCCTTTATGCATGAAGTAATAATCAGCGCGGTGAAATGATGCAGACGGCAATTTACATACCTGGTTGTGACCAACTGCTAATAAATGTTTTATGTTTAAAATGCCTGAATGTGAATTATCATCTGGTTTTATTGTTATTCACATGTGGATAAGTTAAAATAAAGCATAATAATTTTAATGAATGTGGATAAAAGGAATAGGGACTTGTTAAAAAAGACTTGTGGATAATTGAGTATTAGCGGTACTCCATTCTTTTCTTAAAAATAAGCATGTGCTATTCTATTTATTTGGGATGAACGGATTTTGTGAGGCAGTAAGTGAGGTGGGTTTTAAATGGAATTTGATACAATTGCGGCTATTTCTACACCAATGGGTGAAGGAGCCATTGCCATTGTAAGATTAAGTGGTGATCAGGCAATTGCTATAGCAGATAAATTATTCAAGGGGATAGGTGGAAAAAGGCTAAAAACAGTCTCCTCCCATACGATACATTATGGTCAAATTATTGACCCAAAGACGGGGCAAGTAGCGGAAGAAGTAATGGTATCCGTTATGAAAGGTCCAAAAACTTTTACGAAAGAGGATGTTGTTGAAATAAATTGTCATGGAGGCTTAGTTTCTGTTAATCGCGTGCTCCAGCTCCTGCTAACGAATGGGGCAAGACTAGCTGAGCCTGGGGAATTTACAAAACGGGCATTTTTAAACGGGCGTATTGATTTATCTCAAGCCGAAGCAGTTATGGATTTAATTCGTGCTAAAACAGATCGTGCGATGAATTTGGCTCTAGGTCAAATGGAAGGTCGGTTATCTAAACTTATTCGGAAGCTTCGTCAAGAGATATTAGAAACATTAGCTCACGTTGAAGTGAATATCGATTATCCTGAATATGATGATGTAGAGGAAATGTCACATCGTATGTTGTTAGAAAAAGGCACCTATGTAAAAGAGGAGATTGTAAAGCTGCTCCGCACTTCTCAGCAGGGGAAAATTTTGCGGGAAGGACTCTCAACTGTAATCGTTGGGCGGCCTAATGTAGGAAAGTCATCTTTGCTGAACAGTCTTGTGCATGAAAATAAAGCAATAGTCACGGATATTCCTGGAACAACAAGAGATGTGATTGAGGAGTATGTTAATGTACGCGGGGTTCCGCTCCGATTATTAGACACTGCAGGGATTCGTGAAACAGAGGATATTGTGGAACGCATTGGTGTAGAAAGGTCAAGGCAAGTATTAAAGGAAGCGGATCTAATTTTACTCGTTCTTAATTATGCAGATGAATTTACGAAAGAGGATGAGAATTTATTTAAAGCTGTAGAAGGCATGGATGTTATCGTAATTGTTAATAAAACAGACTTGCCTCAAATGATTGACATGGACCAAGTCCATAAACTTTCAAAAAATCATAAGCTTGTTACGACCTCCTTACTAGAAGATAGAGGAGTAGATGAATTAGAGGAAGCGATCGCATCATTATTTTTTGAAGGATCCATTGAAACGGGGGATTTGACCTATGTATCCAACACCCGTCATATAGCCCTGCTTAATCAAGCCCTACATTCGATTGAAGAAGCGATACATGCCGTTGAAATGGGGACACCCATTGATATTGTCCAAATCGATTTAACAAGAACATGGGAATTGCTCGGCGAAATTATTGGAGACAGTGTCCATGAGAGCCTTATCGATCAGCTGTTCTCCCAATTTTGTTTAGGGAAATAGAAAAGCGGAGGCGCCTTGCTCAGCCCCGACAAGCATAAGGCTAGCCAGCGAGAAGGTTGTTCTTTAACCTTCTTGATGGATGGACTTATGACCTCGAGGGGCTAGGTGCCGGAGCTAGACAAAGAAAAGCGGAGACGCCTTGCTCAGCCCCGACAAGCATAAGGCGACCAGCGGAAGGTTGTTCTTTAACCTTCTTGATGGATGGACTTATGACCTCGAGGGGCTATGCGTAGGAGCTGGACAAGAGAAAAGCGGAAGTGCCTTATAGGCAGTCCTATATATAAAATGTAATAAAGGAGGCAGCATCATGCCATATGAAGCAGGAAATTATGATGTCATCGTTGTTGGCGCAGGTCATGCAGGCTGTGAGGCTGGCCTTGCATCAGCACGTCTTGGTGCAAAGACATTAGTTGTGACAATCAATTTAGATATGATTGCCTTTATGCCATGTAATCCATCAGTTGGAGGACCGGCAAAAGGAATTGTTGTCCGGGAAATTGACGCGTTAGGCGGGGAAATGGGAAAGGTAATCGATAAAACCCATATTCAAATGCGGATGTTGAATACAGGAAAAGGACCAGCTGTCCGTGCCTTGAGGGCACAAGCTGATAAATTTATGTATCAGCACGAAATGAAGAAAATCCTTGAAGAAGAAGAGAACTTGACACTCATTCAAGGAATGGTCGAAAAATTAATTGTAGAAGATGGTGTTTGTAAAGGAGTCGTAACCCAAACGGGTGCTGTCTACACTTCTAAAACAGTTATTATTACAACAGGGACTTTCCTAAGAGGGGAAATCATTTTAGGGGAATTA
Organism: Cytobacillus massiliigabonensis; assembly: GCF_900199725.1. Taxonomy (GTDB): domain Bacteria; phylum Bacillota; class Bacilli; order Bacillales; family Cytobacillaceae; genus Cytobacillus; species Cytobacillus massiliigabonensis. The sequence continues at coordinate 109,045 of NZ_LT904904.1, forward strand.
AAATATTCAAGCGGTCCGAACAATCAACAGCCTTCTATTAAGCTGTCTGAACATCTTCAGGAGCTTGGCTTTGATTTAGTCCGGTTTAAAACAGGAACACCTCCTCGCGTAAATAGCCATACCATTGATTATAGCAAAACGGAAATTCAGCCTGGCGATGAAACACCAAGAGCGTTTTCCTATGAAACAACAAAGTATATTACCGATCAGCTGCCTTGCTGGTTAACGTATACGAGTGAAGAAACACATCAAATTATTAATAGCAATCTTCATCGGTCACCAATGTATTCAGGAATGATTCAAGGAAAAGGTCCGCGTTATTGTCCATCCATTGAAGATAAGGTTGTTCGTTTCAATGATAAGCCTCGTCATCAGATTTTCTTAGAGCCTGAAGGAAGAAATACACAGGAAGTATATGTTCAAGGCCTTTCTACAAGCTTGCCTGAGGAAGTTCAGCATCGGCTAATTAGAAGTGTACCTGGGTTAGAAAATGCGCAAATGATGCGTGCTGGTTATGCCATTGAATATGATGCAATTGTGCCAACTCAGCTATGGCCAACCTTGGAAACAAAACAAGTGAAAAACTTATTTACAGCTGGTCAAATTAATGGCACGTCTGGTTATGAAGAAGCAGCAGGACAAGGTCTAATGGCTGGAATTAATGCAGGATTAAAGGCACTTGGAAAAGAAGAGGTTATATTAAGCCGCTCAGATGCTTATATTGGCGTTATGATTGATGACCTTATCACAAAAGGAACTTCTGAACCGTACCGCTTACTTACTTCACGTGCAGAATATCGTTTATTGCTGCGTCATGATAATGCTGATTTACGTTTAACTGAATTGGGCTACTCAATTGGTCTTATTAGAGAAGAACGCTACCAAAAATTCTTAGCAAAAAAGCAATCGATTGAAGGCGAAATTAAAAGACTCCAAAAAACAATCATTAAGCCAACTGCCGAAGTTCAAGAATTAATTCACAGTCTAGGCGGAAGTGAATTAAAGGATGGGATCCGGGCTTCTGATCTGTTAAAAAGACCAGAAATGACGTATGAACATATTCAAAGGCTAGTTCCTAGTGAAGAGCTGCTGGATCCAGATGTTGAAGAACAAGCAGAAATTCAAATTAAATATGAGGGATATATTGAAAAATCCCTTCAGCAAGTTGAACGTTTGAAAAAGATGGAAGATAAGAAGATTCCAGAGAATATCGATTATGATGCAATTAATGGACTTGCTACAGAAGCGAAGCATAATTTAAAAGAAGTTCAGCCTTTATCCATTGCGCAGGCTTCAAGGATTTCTGGTGTAAATCCAGCAGATATTTCAATTTTGCTGATTTATATTGAGCAGGGGCGAATCGCAAGAGTTTCAAACGAATAGAGCGAGATATTTGGAAAGGACTAGGCGATGAATATAGAACAATTTATTGATATGCTGAGTGCGAAGGGGATTATACTTTCGCCTCAGCAGCTTCAACAATACGAAACATACTATTCTACATTAGTGGAATGGAATGAAAAAATGAACTTAACGGCTATTACTGACAAGCCAGAGGTGTATTTAAAGCATTTTTATGATTCGATAACGGCTGCTTTTTATTTTGATTTTAAAGAGCCTTTACATATTTGTGATGTAGGAGCTGGGGCAGGATTTCCTAGCTTGCCAATTAAAATTGCTTTTCCAGAACTGCATGTTACTATCGTCGATTCATTAAATAAACGAATTGGTTTTTTAGAGCATCTCTCAAATCAATTGGGTTTGAAGAATGTCCAATTTATCCATGACCGTGCAGAAACCTTTGGTCAAAAAAAGGAGCATCGTGAAGCTTATGATGCAGTTACAGCAAGGGCTGTAGCTCGACTATCTGTGCTTAGCGAACTTTGCTTGCCGCTTGTTAAAGTTGGCGGTACTTTTATAGCTATGAAGGGTGCAAGTGCAAAAGAGGAATTAGATGCTGGGAAAAAGGCGATTGCTGTCCTGGGTGGCAAGCTTGATCAATCATACTCCTTCACTCTTCCACAAGAAGAAAGTGAGCGGAATATATTAATTATCAAAAAAGAAAAATCCACTCCGAAAAAGTACCCAAGAAAGCCAGGTACACCAAATAAAACACCAATTGAATAATGTTACGTTTTTCATAGAAATATGGCATAATGAATGGGTTACAGCTATGAGGTTTTGTAAAAGGAGCAGCAATGTTCACAATTTCAGTGCTGAAAAATAGGTTATATTGATATTTCGGAAGGACTTGTCATTTTTATAGAGAATATGTAATAGGGAGTTTCGTAAAGGTGGTGCAGGGTGATGAAGCATTCTTTCTCACGCTTTTTTGGCCTAGGCGAAAAGGGAGAGCAAGTAGAAGCGGAAAAGATCGAAGAACAAGTGGATATAGAGAGGATTGGGGAATATGAAGAGGTAAAAAAAATCCCCATTGACCTTATTGTTCCTAACCGTTTTCAGCCAAGAACGGTATTTGATGATGATCGAATTGAGGAACTGTCACGAACCATTCATACACACGGCATTATTCAACCGATTGTTGTAAGAGAATTCGAAAATGGCCAGTTTGAAATTATTGCTGGTGAACGTAGATGGCGTGCAATGAAGAAGCTTGGCTGGGACGAGGTTCCAGCTATCGTAAAAAATTTAAATGATACGGAAACAGCTTCTGTTGCATTAATTGAAAATCTCCAAAGGGAAGAGCTATCTCCGATTGAAGAAGCGGTAGCATACGGAAAACTTCTAGAATTGCATAATCTAACGCAAGAGGCATTAGCTCAGCGTCTAGGCAAAGGGCAGTCTACAGTTGCAAATAAACTCAGACTATTAAAGCTCCCTCAGCCTGTACAAGATGCTTTATTAAGCAAAGCAATTACAGAACGTCATGCCCGTTCATTGATTCCATTGAAGAATCCTGAAAAACAAGTAAAATTGCTAGAAGAAATTATTGAAAAAAATCTAAATGTTAAGCAGACAGAGGATCGTGTAGTTAGGCTTCTTGAACAAAATCATTCAAAGCCAAAGCCGAAAAGAAAGGCATTCAGCAAGGATATGCGAATTGCAGTCAATACGATTCGCCAATCGTTGTCAATGGTATCAGATAGTGGGATTAATCTAGATTCCAAAGAAGAGGAATTTGATGAATTTTATCAAATCACAATAAAAATTCCTAAGAAGAAATAGCTTTCATAAATTATTGATATGGATTAGTATACTGCCTGTGGAGTATGCGTTCAGAACTTTGATCGTTCTTTTGGATCACTTTCTGAGTGTGTGCACCACAGGCTTTTACATATCTACATTTTTCCTTCTCCATATTTTTAACAAAAAGAATATTCTCTATCCTTTTTCATGTTAAAATAGATTACGTGATTGTCATTTTTCGATAATGGCAGATTCTCCATTTCTCAAACGTTGAAATTTTTCACATATATGCTTTTAATAACCTTAATTAGAAGATGAAGGTAGGTGATATCGTGGGCAAAGTTATTGCCATTGCGAATCAAAAGGGCGGAGTTGGCAAAACAACTACTTCAGTAAATCTTGGTGCATGTTTGGCATACATAGGCAAGAAGGTCCTGGTCGTTGATATTGATCCGCAAGGAAATGCAACGAGCGGAGTTGGGATTGAAAAGGCAGATGTTGAACAATGTATTTATGATGTGCTAGTAGATGATGTGGAAGCCTCTAAAGTAATTATGCCAACTTCTGTTGAAAATCTATATGCAATTCCTGCAACCATTCAGTTAGCAGGAGCAGAAATAGAGTTAGTACCGACGATTTCTAGAGAAGTACGATTAAAAAGGGCATTGGAAGAGATTAAGGAAGACTATGATTATATCATCATTGACTGTCCTCCCTCATTAGGTTTGCTTACACTAAACTCATTGACTGCATCAGACGCAGTTATAATCCCTGTTCAGTGCGAATATTATGCATTGGAAGGATTAAGTCAGCTATTAAATACTGTCCGTCTCGTTCAAAAACACTTAAATCATGAACTGAAAATTGAGGGTGTTTTGTTAACCATGCTTGATGCACGGACGAATTTAGGATTACAAGTCATTGAAGAAGTGAAAAAATATTTCCAAGATAAAGTGTATAAAACGATTATTCCTCGAAATATTCGTCTAAGTGAAGCACCAAGCCATGGTGAGCCAATTATTACGTATGATCCTAAATCCCGTGGAGCAGAAGTATATATTGATTTGGCAAAGGAAGTGGTTTCGAATGGCTAAAGGCTTAGGAAAAGGACTAAATGCTTTTTTTACAAACATGGAAACCGTGAAGGAAGAAACGGTTCAAGAAGTTCGAACGAAAGAGCTGCGGCCCAATCCTTATCAGCCACGGAAAGTATTTGACAAGGAAGCAATTGAAGAGCTAAAGCAATCAATTATTGAACATGGCATTCTTCAGCCGATCATTGTACGCAAAAGCATTAAAGGCTATGAAATTGTTGTGGGTGAAAGACGCTTCCGAGCAGCAAAGGAAGCGAAGCTCGAAACTGTTCCTGTGGTTGTCAGAGAGTTAAACGAACAGCAAATGATGGAGCTTGCTGTCTTAGAAAACCTACAGCGCGAGGATTTATCGCCTATTGAAGAAGGAACTGCTTATCAGCTTTTAATGGAAAAGCTGAAGCTAACCCAAGAAGAACTGGCAAAGCGTCTTGGGAAAAGCAGACCTCATATCGCCAACCATATTCGATTATTATCCCTACCTCCGAGAGTGCAGGCGCTTATTTCCAATGGGGAAATTTCCATGGGGCATGGCAGAGCACTTTTAGGCTTAAGAAACAAGGATAAGCTCCAAGCAGTTGTAGAAAAAACAATAAAAGATCACCTAAATGTTCGCCAGCTTGAACAGCTTATTCAACAGTTGAATGATGTTCCACGTGAAACAAAAAAGCCGGTACAACAAAAAGATATTTTTATTAAAGAACGGGAGTCCTCATTACGAGATCGATTTGGAACAACTGTGACAATTAAGCAATCAAAGAATAAAGGGAAAATTGAAATAGAATTCTTTTCAAAGGAAGATTTAGAAAGAATTATAGAACTTTTAGAGAAAAAGTAGTTCTTTTAAACCATCAGATAGATGGTTTTTTCTTTTATATATTTTGCTTTGAAAAAGATAAAACTAAAAAAAAGGGTTGTAAAGAGTGACCAATACATGTTAGTGTATTTTAAAAATATTCGATTTTCGAAATAAACTGAATAAGGTGAAGAAGATGTTTTTACTAGGCACACTTGTCAACGGATTATTGATTATCATTGGAACATTAATAGGTAAGCGGCTTAATCGAATACCTGAGAATATGAAGGGAACCGTCATGTATGCAATTGGACTCGCTGTTATGGTCCTCGGACTGCAAATGGGACTTAAAGGCGAAAATTTTTTAATTGTCATTCTAAGCCTCGTTTTCGGTGCGGTAATTGGTGAATATTTTGCATTAGAGGATAAACTTAACGCACTCGGAAACTGGCTTGAAAAAAAGCTTGGTTCAAATGATCAGGGCAGTATTTCACAGGGATTTGTAACAGCAACCCTAATTTTCGTCATCGGTGCCATGGCTATTATTGGTGCATTAGACAGCGGGATAAGAGGCGATCATGATGTGCTTTATACGAAGTCAATTATTGATGGATTTACTGCATTAATATTAGCTACGACACTTGGGATTGGTGTTCTTTTCTCTGCGTTCCCTGTGTTTATCTATCAAGGATTGATTGCACTTTTTGCCACACAAATTGATCGGTTTGTACCAGCAGAGCTAATGAATAGTTTTATTACAGAAATGACTGCTACAGGAGGAGTTATGATATTTGCTATTGGTTTGAATTTAGCAGGAATAACAAAAATTCGCGTAGCAAATCTGCTTCCGGCTATTCTAGTAACAGGAATAATTGTAACAATCGTTTATTTATATCGTTTATATGTTTAGCAAATAGTTACCATGATTTTTGGGATTGTCGAGCGCAAGCAGACTATCGCCGTACAAACTTCAGGACTCCTTCCTGCGATGGTCAGCATCGATTTGCTTACTCTCACCGTGTTTTCTTTAGCGAAAGGAAGTGTCCCTCCAGTTTGTACGGCGATGTTCAAGGCGCTTATGCTTTTCCAATGCTGCCTTGAATATCCTGTTCTTTTTCAGATTCCCATTTAAATGCAGATATAATTGGACTGGAATCATATCCTAAGCTTGCTTTATAAATCCCATTAGCAATCGTTTTAGCCATATTTAGTACAAGATGAAGCCTTGTATTTTGTAAAACAAAAAACTCCATAAATCCGCTTACATTGACAATTCCTGTTATATGAATATGTCCTACTTCAGGAAGATCTTTATTTACACCTGCTCCAGGTTTTACTGGACCTTCTCCAGCTTGAATCATTCCAACGCTTTTCAAACGGCCTAAGCAAGCATCAATTCCGATAATAAACGGGTTGAAATGAGTCTTTTTTATCTCGTCTAATTTATCGGCAAGATTGACTGCATGGACGGGATTTTCAAGTGTGCCGTATACAAAAAAAGAGGATAGTTTTTTCTCTTCAAGCAATGTTCCGACAAGTGGTCCCAATGAATCACCAGTTGAGCGATCTGTTCCGATGCAGACAATGACAACTGGGCGGCTAGTGACCCCTGATGGCAATAGATGCTTAATTGCCTTTGCTAAATCCGCAGCTGCATTTGTCTCGTCATAAGGAATTCTCGCTGCACCGTCTTTTTTATCAAACAGATTATTTCGTAAATTCATTGGTTCCACCCCTTTTTCTATTAACTCAGATATCTATGAACTTTCATGTTGTCCAGCTACATTACCGCCTCAGACGTACAGGACGTCGCGTTTCGACCTCGAGCTCACAAGCCAACCCCTCCCAGAAAGGTAAAAAACTCTTTTCCGTGAGGCTCGTCTTGTGCTTGACGGGGGACGAGGTGCTATCGCATTTCGATTAGTAGTAACAGTATACGGAAGAATTTAGCAATGTATACGTACCGATTAAATGAAAAGTGGAATCCAGGTGAAAAGACCTGTGATTTTTAAGAATATACAATTAATAGAAGGTAGCCTTTGATAATTTTGTTCATTTAAGCTTAAATAAAGTAAAAGAGCACTACGTTTGGGAGGGTTAGCAGTGGAGCAAAAGGAATTTAATTTAAATGATGTTGTTGAAATGAAAAAGGCACATCCATGTGGAACGAATCGCTGGAAAGTAATTCGGATGGGGGCAGATATCCGCATAAAATGTGAGGGATGTGCACATAGTGTGTTAATTCCCCGCAGGGAATTTGCACGTAAAATGAAAAAAATCCTTGTGAAAGGCGAGGAATAACGTTCATCTGTCATGGTTTTGCCGAGTGCTTGTCTTTTCCCGCTTATATCTCTATAATTGTGAAGGGTATTACCTGAATGAAACGATATGATTTTTAATAGATATTTTTTAATAGAGGAGTGGCAATAATGGCTTTAACAGCTGGGATTGTAGGATTGCCGAACGTTGGAAAGTCTACATTATTTAATGCAATTACCCAGGCGGGAGCAGAATCTGCAAACTATCCGTTCTGTACAATTGATCCGAATGTTGGAATCGTAGAGGTGCCGGATCACCGCTTAAACAAACTAACAGAGCTTGTTCAACCTAAAAAAACAGTTCCTACTGCTTTTGAATTTACGGATATCGCCGGAATTGTAAAAGGGGCTAGTAAAGGCGAAGGACTAGGAAATAAATTTCTATCACATATTCGTGAAGTGGACGCTATATGTCAAGTTGTCCGTTGCTTTGCAGATGATAATATTACACATGTATCTGGGAAAGTAAATCCGATTGATGATATCGAGATTATTAACTTAGAGTTAATCTTGGCTGACTTAGAGACAGTTGATAAGCGCATCGCTCGCGTGGGGAAAATGGCGAAGCAAAAAGATAAAGAATCTATGTTTGAAATGGAGATTCTTGAAAAATTAAAGGAAGCGTTCGAAGCAGACATGCCTGCGCGTACGGTTGAATTTACAGAAGAACAAATGAAGGTAGCAAAAGGGCTTCATTTGTTAACGATTAAGCCTGTACTTTATGTAGCAAATGTTGGCGAAGATGATGTAGCTGATCCTTCCTCCAATGAATATGTAAAGCAAGTGAGAGAGTTTGCTGAAAAAGATAATGCAGAGGTTATTGTTATTTGTGCAAAGATTGAGTCAGAAATTGCTGAGCTTGAAGGAGAAGAAAAGGAAATGTTTCTTCAAGAGCTTGGAATTGAAGAATCAGGTCTTGATCAGTTAATTCGTGCAGCATATAGTCTGCTTGGCTTAGCTACTTATTTTACAGCTGGTGTGCAGGAGGTTCGTGCCTGGACGTTCCGTCAAGGAATGAAGGCTCCTCAGTGTGCAGGCGTGATCCATTCTGATTTTGAAAAGGGTTTTATTCGTGCTGAGACTGTTTCCTATGACGATTTATTAACTGCTGGAAGTATGACAGCAGCTAAGGAAGCTGGGAAAGTACGTTTAGAAGGAAAAGAATATATCGTTAGAGATGGCGATGTTATGCACTTCCGTTTCAATGTTTAATAATGAACGAAATCAAAAACACTGCAGATTCTATCTGCAGTGTTTTTTGCTGATTAGACCTTAGCCTGATAAGTAAAGAGGACCTGCATTGCAAAAGTTGAACTTATATGATATACTTTCATCTTGTGAGTAATGAATAATTGCTCCTTGCCCGTATAGTCGGGCCGTTTAGACCAAAAGGAGGTGAAAGTGATGAGAAAGTACGAAATTATGTACATCATCCGCCCAAACATTGAAGATGAGGCTAAGAAGGCTCTTATCGAGCGTTTTAACACAATCTTAACTGATAACGGTGCGGAATTGACTGATTCTAAAGAATGGGGTAAGCGTCGTTTAGCTTATGAAATCAATGATTTCCGCGATGGCTACTACCAATTAATGCACGTGAATGCTGAAGCAAAAGCAGTAGATGAGTTCACACGTTTAGCTAAGATCAACGAAGACATTATCCGTCATATCGTTGTTAAAGACGAAAAATAATAGATTGCTTTACCAAAATGTTCCATGTGGAACAATGGTTGGAAGGAGTTGATTCTAATGATGAACCGTGTTGTTCTTGTCGGACGTTTGACAAAGGATCCAGAATTGCGGTATACCCCAAATGGAGTGCCAGTTGCAACTTTTACTCTTGCAGTGAATCGTACATTTACGAATCAGCAAGGCGAACGAGAAGCAGACTTTATTAACTGTGTGATTTGGAGAAAGCCAGCTGAAAACGTAGCAAATTTCTTGAAAAAGGGAAGTCTTGCAGGCGTTGATGGACGCATTCAAACACGCAGTTATGAAGGCCAAGACGGCAAGCGCGTATATGTGACTGAAGTTCAGGCTGAAAGTGTTCAATTCTTAGAACCGCGCAACAGCAATAGTAATAGAAGTGATAGCGCAGGCTACGGCTCTCCTAGGGAACAGGATTTCCCATTTGGGAACAACAACAATCAGAATCAACAACCGCAGTACAACCGAGATAATCAGGGATATACACGTGTAGACAAAGATCCATTTGCCAATGACGGTCAAATTGATATTTCAGATGATGATCTGCCGTTCTAAAAACCGATTATTTTATCATACAATATAAAGGAGGGAAAAATCCATGGCTATGGGAGGACGTAGAGGAGGACGTGCAAAACGTCGTAAAGTTTGCTTTTTCACTGCAAACGGAATCACACACATCGATTATAAAGATGTAGATCTTCTTAAAAAATTCATCTCAGAACGCGGTAAAATTTTACCACGTCGTGTAACTGGTACGAACGCTAAATACCAACGTAAATTAACAACTGCTATTAAGCGCGCACGTACAATGGCATTACTGCCTTATGTTTCAGGTGAATAATTTTTATAAAGACACCGAATCTTCGGTGTCTTTTTTGTGTGTGGAAAATTATAAATATTTACACTAATGTGTAAGTGTAATAAATATCCAAAAGTGTAAAAAACTTTCAAATATCCAGAAAAAAATTATATGAAAATATTAAAACTATGTAGATTTATGTCGAAATAATGACTGATTACTTATTTTGATGGAATAAGGGGAGAAAGAGAATAGGAATAACGAAATGTGAGGCGCATGGGAATTAGTTCCATAATTAAGGGACATACAAAGATATTGTTCAAAAAAAATTTAGTCTAAAAAAGGGGGAAAACATCGTGTTAAAGTCAATTAAAGGCAAACTGATTTTACTGATTTCTGGCTTATTTATTGCAGTTCTTTTAACAGTTGGCTTTTTTGTATATCAGCAGACAGATCATGAAATTGAAAAAGAAGTAGTTGGTCAAACAAAGAGCATTGTTGCTGAAATGAATAATTCACTTCAATTATTTCTAGAAAAATATTCTTCGAACATGCAATTTTTATCGGAATCCCAGCGTGTGAAGGATTATATTAAGTCGGCTGAAAATGAAAAAGCAAACATTGAATTAGAAAAAGATTTTACTAATTTCCTTGATAAAAATAAAGATGTTGCATCTATTTATGCAGCGAGTGCGAATAAAGATTTAAAAATTATGCCAAAAGCTGATTTACCACCTGATTTCGATCCAACTTCTCGGGATTGGTATAAAAAAGCTGTAGAAAATCCGGATCAAGTATTATGGAGCGAGCCGTATGAAGATGCGGCAACAAAGGAATATGTAGTTACGGCTTCCTATGCTATTAAAGAAGGATCTAAAGTAATTGGTGTAATCGGACTAGATATTAAGCTTACTGATGTAACAAATATGATTAGTTCTGTACGAATCGGATACAATGGATATCCTTTTGTCTTTTCTCGGGAAGGTACAGCAATCGTCCATCCGACAGAGAGAAGCAATAACTTGATGGACCTTTCATTTATTAAAGAAATGTATGAGCATCAAAAGGGCGACGGAGTTATTGAGTACGTGTATGAAGGTGCAGATAAGAAGTTAGTTTTTGATACTGTACCAAATACAGAGTGGAAGGTGGGCGCAGCCTATTCCGATAAGGATTTAATGGTGACAGCCCTAAAAATTAGAAACAGTATTGTCCTTATTTCAATAATCGGTCTTATAGTCGCTATAGCCATTACTTATTTTGTTGCTGTTGGGCTGACAAAGCCTCTCACAGTGCTTAAAAAGGCATTTAATCAAGTATCAGATGGAAATTTGATGGTGAAAGTAAATGTAACTTCTAAGGATGAGATTGGTGAATTAAGCGGTCATTTTAATACGATGGTAGAAAATATGAAGTCGATTCTGACCGCGGTAAATCTATCTGTTAATAATGTGAAAGAATCTGCGGAAAGTTTAAGTGCTGTTTCTGAAGAAACAAATGCTTCTAGTGAGGAAATGGCCGCTGCTATTAATGAAATTGCCAAGGGTGCTACGCAATCTGCTGCAGAAGCGGAATCAGCGAATCAATTGTCTAGTCAGCTAAGTAATCAAATTAATGATATTAGCGAAAAAGCGACTGAGATGACTTCACTAGCTGAAAAGGCTGATGATATTAATCAATCGGGAATCAAGCAAATTGGCCATTTAAAAGGATCATTTACGACATCAAGGGAATACCTTGGCTCCATGGAAGAAGTGATCACTGATTTGGAAAATAAGATTGAAAAGATAGAAAAGGTTATGACTACTATTACAGAAATAAGCTCACAAACGAATCTATTAGCTTTAAATGCTAGTATTGAAGCTGCCCGTGCAGGCGAACATGGGAAGGGCTTTGCAGTTGTAGCTGAAGAGGTAAGGAAGCTTGCAGAGCAATCAGTTGTAGCTACGGATGAAGTGAAGTTGACTATTACTGATATCCAAAACGGTGCGTTACAAGCTGTTGAATCAATGAATAAGACGAAGGAAACCTTTAATCAGCAATCTGAAGTGGTAAGTGAAACGGAGCAAAGCTTCGAAAACATATCCGAACTTGTTGAGAGAATGAGAAACTCTATCCTTTATATAAGCAATGAGATGATTCACCTTGCTGAGAGTAAAGAAGATGTAGTAAGCGGCATTCATAGCATGGCTGCGATGGCAGAACAGGCAGCCGCATCTTGTGAGGAAGTAAGTGCTTCTACAGATGAACAGCTTCATGCACTTCAGTCAGTTGCTGAATCAGCGGAACAATTAACGGAATTAAGCAATGAACTAAAAGATATTGTAGAAAAGTTTAAAATTAATTAAAGAGAGAAAGGGATATCATTGAAATGATATCCCTTTTCCATTAGAATCAGATTTTTCTGAAAAATAAATAGGTCGACTACTTAATACTAGCATTGTCCCTGTGCAAAGTGCCGCATGGTTGAAACTCTCGATATTACTAGCTAAAATAGACTTTATGAGTGCCCATCTAGGGGGTGGAAATTTGAATCATGCACATAAATTAACGCAAGGAGCACTTTGTTTAGCTATTTTTGCTGTTTTAATATTAATCACGATCTTTATTCCCGTGTTAGGGCTGGTTACGAACTTATTTTTAGCAGTCCCGTTTATATTATTTGCCGCTAAGAATACCCGAATGGATTCTTTTGTTTTCCTCGTTGCCGCGATTATTCTGTCTATGATGGTAGGAACGGTTCTAGCCATTCCATTTACATTATCTTATGGTATAGCAGGCCTTGTAATCGGGCATTTTATCCAAGAAAAAAGGAGCAGAGCTTTTTCATTTATTGCTTCTACGCTAGTATTTTTAATGACCTTAATTGTAGAATATGCCGTATTGGCTGTTATTTTTAAGATGAATATCATTGAAGAATTGATTCGTGCGATGAGGGATTCTCTCGATCAATCTGCGGCAATTTTTGAAATGTTGGGCCGAAATGTTGATGGGGCCGCTATGGAACAATTTGAAGCAATGATTAACATGATTGAGTCCTTGACACCCAGTTTATTCGTTATGACCTCTGTAGCTGCTGTTTTATTGATCGAGTTAGTTTCTTTTCCGATCGTAAAAAGGTTTGGGGTGATCCCACAACAAAGAACACTCTTTAAAGAAATTACTTTGCCAAAAAGCATCCTTTGGTATTACCTGGTAATTATGCTGGCATCGTTTATATTAAAACCTGAAGAGGGAGATTATTGGTATTTAGCATTGGTCAATCTGTCGTTTATCCTTCAGCTTTGTATGGTTGTTCAAGGGCTGGCATTTATATTCTATATTTGTCATAAGAAAGGCATACCTAAAGCAGTTCCTATTATTGCAGCAGTCTTCACAATCTTTCCCCCAATTCTCCTTCCTATTGTTAGGATATTAGGTATAATTGACTTAGGGTTTGAATTAAGGAAAAGGTTAGAAAATAAAAATGGATAAATGAGTGTTCAAAAGGAAATCGAGACTTTTTGAATGTCATCTAACACTACTGTTTGGGAGCTGAAAAAAATGCCATCTTATATAGAAAAGCGGTCCATTCGCTATCCCATTTTTGGGCTGATGGGCATAACAGTGGTGCTTCTCGGAGTATTAGCGTATTATAACTGGCTTTTGAGTATTATAGGGGTATTTCTTTCCTTTCTTCCTTTTTATTATATTTTAAAAATGGATGCAATGCAGAGGAAGGAAACAGAAGAATACATAACCACTCTATCCTATCGGGTCAAAAAAGTCGGTGAAGAGGCTTTGATGGAAATGCCCATTGGGATTATGCTGATTAATGATGATTATTTCATCGAATGGACCAATCCCTTTCTAGCCTCCTGTTTTGATGAAGATACGTTAGTGGGAAGATCGCTTTATGATGTCGGGGATTTACTCATACCCTTAATAAAGCAGGAAGTGGAAACCGAAATCATTACTCTTCATGATCGGAAATTTCGTGTCATTCTAAAACTTGAAGAACGGCTGTTATACTTTTTCGATGTAACAGAACAAACAGAAATTGAAAAAATGTATCAGGAAGAAAGAACTGTGCTGTCTATAATTTTCCTGGATAATTATGATGATTTGACACAGGGGATGGATGACCAGACGAGAAGCAGCATGAACAATATGGTGACTTCCATTTTAAATAAGTGGGCAGTTGATAATGGTGTATTCTTAAAACGAGTTTCTTCAGAAAGATTTATAGCTGTCTATAATGAGCAAATACTTCAGCAGCTTGAAAAAGGGAAATTTACTATTCTTGATGAGGTAAGAGAAACAACATCAAAACAAAATATCCCTTTAACCTTAAGTATTGGTGTGGGAACGGGTGTATCATCGCTTCCAGAGCTTGGTGTTCTTGCCCAATCCAGTCTTGACTTAGCACTTGGACGAGGCGGAGATCAAGTGGCTATTAAACAGACAAATGGAAAAGTGAAATTTTTCGGCGGAAAAACAAATCCAGTTGAAAAAAGGACGAGGGTTCGTGCACGAGTTATTGCCCACGCATTGAAGGAATTAATAACTGAAAGTGATAAAGTTATTATCATGGGACATAAAAACCCGGATATGGATGCGATTGGGGCAGCAATTGGTATTCAAAAGATTGCAGAAATGAATAAACGTGAAGGGTATATTGTTGTGAATTTCCAGGAAATTGACACAAGTATCCAGCGATTAATGACAGAAATACAAAAGAAGGAAGAATTATTCGCAAAGTTTATCACCCCTGCACAGGCACTTGAAATTGCAACTGAAGATACATTATTAGTTGTCGTTGATACACATAAACCTTCGATGGTGATTGAGGAAAGGCTTATTCATAGGCTTGAACATGTTGTTGTAATCGACCATCATCGTCGTGCTGAAGAGTTTATTAAAAATCCATTGCTTGTTTATATGGAGCCATACGCTTCTTCAACAGCAGAGCTTGTAACCGAGCTGCTTGAATATCAGCCAAAGAATGTGAAGGTCGAAATGCTTGAAGCTACTGCATTATTGGCAGGGATTATTGTTGATACGAAGAGCTTCTCACTACGAACAGGTTCACGGACATTTGATGCAGCTTCTTATTTGCGCTCGCTTGGAGCCGATACTGTTCTTGTGCAGAAGTTTTTAAAAGAAGATGTAGAGACGTATATTAAACGCTCAAAAATCATTGAGAATGTATACTTTTATCGAGACGGGATTGCCATTGCAAAGGGGCATTCTGATGAAGAGTATAGCCAAGTACTGATCGCACAGACGGCTGACACCTTATTAACGATGGATGGGGTCATTGCCTCATTTGTCATCTCCAAAAGGTCAGAATATACAGTTGGTGTAAGTGCGCGTTCGCTAGGCGATGTAAATGTGCAAGTCATAATGGAAAATCTTGAAGGCGGAGGGCATTTAACTAATGCAGCTACTCAGCTCTCAGATGTTTCACTAGATGAAGTAGAAGAACGCTTGCAGCATGTAATTGATGAGTATATAGAAGGGAGAAAGAAAGTATGAAGGTTATATTTTTGAAAGATGTTAAAGGTAAAGGAAAAAAAGGAGAGGTGAAAAATGTTGCTGATGGGTATGCACAAAACTTCCTAATTAAGCAAGGTTTAGCAGTAGAGGCGAACCAGGCAAACGTCAGCACATTAAATGCCCAAAAGAAAAAAGAAGAAAAACTTGCTGCTGAAGAGCTTGCAGATGCAAAAAAACTAAAGGAAGTAATGGATAAAATTACTTTAGAATTCTCAACAAAAGCAGGAGAAGGCGGTCGTTTATTCGGTTCTATTACGAGCAAACAGATTGCCGAAGAACTTCAAAAAGCTCATAATCTAAAAGTGGATAAACGGAAAATTGAACTGCCTGATGCGATACGCACACTAGGCTATACAAAGGTGTCTGTCAAGCTTCATGCTGAAGTGACAGCTACACTAAATGTTCATGTAAAAGAAGCAAACTAAATTTGGAAGTTCCATTTACACATAAACATGATAAAATAGAAGAGTTGAAAAAAATGTGATCGGTTCTTGCTGATCACATTTTTTCTAGGTGTTTGTATGTAATGATAGTGCTTGGTCTAAATGATAATGTTATAGATTTGATTAATAGATTTTAATTTTCAGTGCCTGGTCAAGGCGCTTCCGCTTTTAACGATATCCAGCTGCAGCGCCTAGGGGCTCGAGGTCATAAGCCAATCCTCCCAAAAAGGTAAAGAACACCTTTCCGTGAGGCTCGTCTTATGCTTGTCGCCCCTAAACAAGGCGCTTCCGCTTTTAATATAAGGAGGTTTTATTGATGAGTGATTTATTTGCAGATCGTCTTCCGCCTCAAAACATTGAAGCGGAGCAGGCGGTTCTTGGTGCGATCTTCCTTGAGCCATCTTCCCTCACATTAGCCTCTGAAATTCTAATTCCAGAGGATTTTTACCGCGCTGCTCATCAAAAGATCTTTAATGTCATGCTGAAGCTGAACGATCAAGGAAAAGCAGTTGATCTAGTTACGGTAACAGAGGAATTAAGTGCAGCTAAACTTCTCGAAGATGCTGGCGGGGTCAGTTATTTAAGTGAGCTTGCAGGATCGGTTCCTACTGCGGCAAACATAGAATATTATGCAAAAATTGTTGAAGAAAAATCTTTGCTCCGCCGGCTCATTCGAACAGCAACTAGTATTGCGCAGGACGGATATGCCCGTGAGGATGAGGTTGAGGTCTTACTTGGAGAAGCTGAAAAAAATATCCTTGAAGTAGCCCAAAGGAAAAACGCAGGAGCTTTTCATAATATAAAGGATGTTCTTGTTCGTACCTACGATAATATTGAAGTGATGCATAATCGAAAAGGGGACATTACTGGAATTCCAACAGGTTTTGCTGAGCTTGATAAAATGACAGCAGGCTTTCAGCGCAACGATTTAATTATTGTTGGTGCCCGTCCTTCAGTTGGTAAGACGGCCTTTGCTTTAAATATTGCCCAGAATGTTGCAACGAAGACAGAAGAGAATGTCGCGATATTTAGTCTTGAGATGGGTGCTGAACAGCTAGTGATGCGTATGCTTTGTGCAGAGGGAAATATTGATGCACAAAGACTTCGTACCGGATCACTTACAGATGATGATTGGGGCAAGTTAACGATGGCTATGGGGAGCTTGTCAAATGCTGGTATCTTTATTGATGATACACCAGGTGTCCGGATTACTGAAATTCGCTCAAAATGCCGCCGTTTAAAGCAAGAGCATGGACTTGGGATGATCCTTATTGACTATTTGCAGCTGATTCTCGGCAGTGGACGTTCAGGAGAAAACCGCCAGCAGGAAGTTTCAGAGATTTCACGTTCGTTAAAAGCGTTAGCACGTGAACTTCAGATTCCTGTTATCGCCCTATCTCAGCTTTCCCGTGGAGTCGAGCAGCGTCAGGATAAGCGGCCGATGATGTCAGATATCCGTGAATCAGGGAGTATTGAGCAGGATGCGGATATTGTGGCTTTCTTATATCGTGATGACTATTATGATAAGGAATCAGAGGATAAGAATATCATTGAAATTATTATTGCCAAACAGCGTAATGGTCCAGTAGGTACAGTGCAATTAGCCTTTGTTAAAGAGTATAATAAATTTGTAAACTTAGAGCGGCGGTATGATGATCCGTCCATGCCGCCAGGCGCATAAATGAAGGGGACTAGTAATATGCTAGTCCTCTTTAATTTTTTAGAGGCATGGAGCATTGTAGTAACTTTGGTGAAAAATCTTATTATTTAGACGAACGTATTTTCATATTTTCATATAAAATGTTCGTGTTTTATTGACTTTTTGCTTTGATTATTGATAAAATAGGAATGTTTGAAGGGATATAATAAGATTTATTTGAAAAAATTAATGAATATGTATACTAATACTTTTAATAATGAAGATCTCGGAGGTGCTTTTTATGTCATCAGTAGTAGTTGTTGGAACGCAATGGGGAGATGAAGGGAAAGGGAAAATTACCGATTTTCTTTCTGAAAATGCAGAAGTGATTGCTCGTTACCAAGGTGGAAACAATGCGGGACATACAATTAAGTTTAATGGGGAAACTTACAAGCTTCACCTAATTCCATCAGGAATTTTTTATAAGGATAAAGCTTGTGTGATCGGAAACGGAATGGTTGTAGATCCGAAAGCGCTTATAACAGAATTAGCTTATTTGCATGAAAAGGGAGTAACAACTGATAACCTCCGAATCAGTAACCGCGCTCATGTCATTCTGCCATATCATTTAAAATTAGATGAAGTAGAAGAAGAGAGCAAAGGTGCAAACAAAATTGGCACAACAAAAAAGGGAATTGGCCCTGCTTATATGGACAAAGCAGCACGAATAGGAATTCGAATTGCTGATCTTTTAGACCGTGAAGTATTTGAAGAAAAGCTTGCGCGTAATCTTGAAGAAAAAAATCGTCTGTTTGATCGTATTTATGAAACAGAAGGATTTAAAATTGAAGATATTTTAGATGAGTATTATGAATACGGACAGCAAATTAAGCATTATGTATGCGATACATCCGTGGTTCTAAATGATGCACTTGATGAAGGACGCAGAGTTCTATTTGAAGGTGCACAAGGAGTCATGCTTGATATTGATCAAGGGACATATCCATTTGTTACATCTTCAAACCCTGTTGCAGGCGGCGTAACAATTGGTTCTGGTGTAGGTCCATCAAAAATTAAGCATGTCGTTGGTGTTTCTAAAGCATATACAACCCGTGTGGGTGATGGTCCATTCCCTACTGAGCTTGATAATGAAATTGGCCACCAAATTCGTGAGGTTGGCCGTGAATATGGAACAACAACTGGCAGACCTCGCCGTGTTGGCTGGTTTGATAGCGTTGTTGTGCGTCATGCTCGCCGCGTAAGCGGACTGACAGACCTTTCATTGAATTCTATTGATGTATTAACAGGAATTGAAACATTGAAAATCTGTGTAGCTTACCGTTACAAAGGTGAAGTTATTGAAGAATTCCCAGCAAGCTTGAAGGTGCTAGCTGAATGTGAACCAGTATATGAAGAGCTGCAAGGCTGGACAGAGGATATTACAGGCTGCAAGACTTTAGATGAGCTTCCTGCAAATGCGCGTCATTACCTAGAGCGTGTATCTCAATTAACAGGAATTCCGCTATCAATCTTCTCAGTTGGTCCAGACCGTACACAAACAAATGTTGTAAGAAGCCCTTGGCGTCAAAATTAATAATAAAAGAAGCCCTGAATCGTATCAGGGCTTCTGTATTTTTTAGGAGAAAGTTAAAAAGTTATTGCTATAAACCTAGTTTATATGATATTATAAAAAACGTCGTCACAATGAGTTTTTATACCGAGCCATTAGCTCAGTCGGTAGAGCAGATTGCAGTCCAGAGCGTTTACATCCTGAATAGCAATCTGTGACAAAGAACGCAGAGCTTTGGAACATCTGTAAAACTGAAGTCAAAGATTAGGATGACAAATTTTATACCGAGCCATTAGCTCAGTCGGTAGAGCATCTGACTTTTAATCAGAGGGTCGAAGGTTCGAGTCCTTCATGGCTCACCATTTTGATAATGGCCCCTTGGTCAAGCGGTTAAGACACCGCCCTTTCACGGCGGTAACACGGGTTCGAATCCCGTAGGGGTCATGGCACATGACAGTCAGTAAGCGGCTGGCAAGTACAGCCTCCTTGCTGACTGTCATATTTTATATATGGCTCAGTAGCTCAGTTGGTAGAGGATTGAAAATTTGCCTGCGAAGCTTGACATCTATGAATAGAAAATTTCCAATCTGCAACAAAGACCAAAGGGCTTTGCCGCACAGATTTGAACTGGAATAATAAATTAGGCAACTATATTATATATGGCTCAGTAGCTCAGTCGGTAGAGCAAAGGACTGAAAATCCTTGTGTCGGCGGTTCGATTCCGTCCTGAGCCATCAAAAAAATAGCAAAAAGGGAGTATGATTCAATCATACTCCCTTTTTTTGTTACACATTTGTAATATTGGGGTAATTTTTTGCAGGTAGAAGGAGCTCTACCTCTTTTTTTGATTTTTTGCAATGAAGATCAAGAAACTTTTGAAAACTGTGATATATAGGCATTTTATACTTGAATGTATGATTTATTATTTCGACAATTCCTGCTATGCTTTTCTTCTTTTCTAGGATAAATGGTAATAAAATGTCATCTATTATACAATTCTGTTACATTATGAAGTCTATTAATTTATGAGGGGGCTTTTATGATAAAGTAAAGAAGTGAATTTTTATAGGAATCAAAAAATAGTTACATAGCACTATATGAAAGTGTGTTTGGTACCGTAGTCTAGGAGGATGTAACATGCAAGATTCAATTAAAAAAATAATATCGTTAAAAAATTATACATATAAGAAAATGACAGCAGGATTTAAAAAGACAGCAATTACAGCGGTAGCTGTAGCTGCACTTTCGTTTGCAGGAGGTGCTTCTGCCTTAGCAAATGGCGAAAAGTTAACTACTGTTTATTATGTTTACATGAATGATAAATACATAGGAACTGTTTCAGATAAAGGTATAATCGAAAATATAGTCAATGAAAAATTATCTGAGTCAAAAGATGCATTTAAGAATCTTAATCTATCTGTAGCGTCTGAGGTTACATATGTTCCAGAACAGGTCTTTCATTCAAATGCTGCTACTAATAATTCAGAGGTTGCAGAACAAGTGATTAAAGAGATTGGTGTAAAAGCTGATGCTTCCGCGTTAGTAATCGATGGAAATCCAGTCGCTTATGTTGAAAATGCAGAGATGGCAAAGACCGTAATAGACCAATTAAAGTTAAAATATGTATCTGAAGATCAATTAAAAGCATTAGAGGCACGAAAAGCTTCTGATAGTAATTCATTACCCCCTTTAGAGAAAAATGAAACTCGTATATTAGACGTTCGTTTATCAAAAGAAGTGACAGTTTCCAATGAGAAAATTGAACCAGGGAAAATATTATCCGTTGCGGACGCAATCAAACTTCTTGAAAAGGGTTCAGTAGAAGAAGTGAAATATAAAGTTAAAGAAGGGGATGTACTTGGAGGAATTGCTCATGCGCATAACCTTGATACAAAACAGCTGCTTGCTATTAATCCAGAGTTAACGGAAGATTCGCTTCTTCAAATTGATCAGGAATTAAACGTTACTGTTTTGAAGCCGTATGTTCAAGTAGTTGTTGAAAAGGAATATTTTACAAAAGAACATGTACCATTTGAAAAAGAGGTTGTTGAAGATTCTTCTATGTTTAAAGGAGACACAAAGGTTAAACAGGAAGGACAAGATGGCAAGCGAGCAGCAACCTATCATATATCTGAACAGAATGGCCAAGTCATTGCAAAGCAACTGGTAAAAGAAGAAATACTTCAAGAGCCAGTTAAACATATTGTAGTAAAAGGGACAAAAGTAGTTCCATCTCGTGGAGAAGGTAGCTTTATCTGGCCTGCAAATGGCGGATATATTTCAAGTAAGGTTGGTCATCGCTGGGGAAGAATGCATAAGGGAATTGATATTGCAAGACCGAGCAATCGTACAATAAAAGCGGCAGACAATGGAGTGGTTGTATCAGCAGGCTATGATGGAAGTTTTGGAAATAAAATTGTCATTGACCATAATAATGGCTTTAAAACAATTTACGCCCACCTTTCATCTATTGATGTAAATGTTGGACAAACCGTATCAAAGGGTTCAAAAATTGGTGTTATGGGCTCTACTGGAAACTCAACAGGCGTTCATTTGCATTTTGAAATTCACAAAAATGGACAGTTGCAAAATCCATTAAATTATATTCGCTAATAGTTCGACATGAAAAAGTCTCTAGTTCAACATACTAGAGATTTTTTTACTATTTCTTTTTGGAAAGATGCTGCTATTTAATAGCAACTGTTGAATGTATACTGTAACATCTTTCTAATACGTGTATTCTCAATTATAAAATGGTAAAGTAAAAGTGAGAACATATATGAATAATAATGAAAATACACTTCCTTCCAAATAATCCAATAGAAAAAGGAGAGCCATATGGAGAAGAAAATTCTAGTAGTAGACGATGAAAAACCAATTGCTGATATTTTGCAATTTAACTTGAAGAAAGAGGGATATGATGTTATCTGTTCCTATGATGGAAACGATGCATTGGAGAAGGTGGAGGAGATTAAACCTGACCTGATTCTTCTTGATATTATGCTTCCTCTAAGAGACGGAATTGAGGTTTGCCGAGAAGTTAGAAAAAAGTACGATATGCCAATTATTATGCTGACGGCAAAAGACTCTGAAATTGATAAGGTCATCGGGCTTGAGCTTGGTGCAGATGATTATGTAACAAAGCCTTTTAGTACGAGAGAGCTGATCGCGCGTATTAAAGCGAATCTAAGACGACACCAGCAAATCACTGCAAACGCGGTAGAGGAGGATGAGTCGAATGAAATCACGGTAGGCTCGCTTACTATTCATCCAGATGCCTACATCGTTTCTAAACGCGGAGAGACGATCGAGCTGACACACCGTGAATTTGAACTTCTTCATTATTTGTCGAAGCATATTGGACAAGTAATGACCAGGGAACATCTCCTTCAAACTGTTTGGGGCTATGATTATTATGGAGATGTTCGAACTGTTGATGTAACGGTTAGACGTCTTCGAGAAAAAATTGAAGATAACCCAAGTCATCCTACCTGGATTGTTACGAGAAGAGGAGTAGGGTATTACTTGCGAAATCCTGAACAGGAGTAAGGAGCATCAATGAAAAAAGTAGGCTTTTTCCGTTCGATTCACCTTAAATTTGTTATTATATATGTCCTTTTAATCTTGATTGCTATGCAAATTATTGGCGTTTACTTTGTACGGCAATTAGAGTTTACGTTGAAGGATAATTTTAAAACAACCATTCAAGACCGTGTGAAATTGCTTGCGTATTATGTCGAGGAACAAATGACGAAGGATCGTCTGACTGATGAGGAGACTACCCTTGAAGACGATGTCTATAAATTATTGAGAGATTTTTACTCGCCAGATATTACGGAAGTACAGGTCATTGACGATTCACTGAAGATTCTTGGGACATCCGATCCGGATAATCAAGGCGTTGTGACACAAAGGACAACAGATACCCTTATAAGGATGACGCTTGCAACCGCTCAGAAATCGAGCGAGGAACGGATAGATGGTTCGGGAAATCGCATCTGGGTATTAGTTACACCGATTAAGCATAAAGGCGAAGTAAAAGGTGCTATTTATTTAGTTGCCAAAATAGAAAATGTCTTTCAGCAAATGAGGCAAATTAATAATATATTTATTACTGGTACAGCTATTGCGCTTGCAATAACTGCAGTATTAGGTGTTCTTTTGGCACAAACAATTACAAGGCCAATGTCAGATATGAGAAGACAGGCACTTGCGATGACAAAAGGGAATTTTTCACGAAAAGTTAAGGTTTATGGATATGATGAAATTGGTCAGCTTGCCATGACATTTAATAATTTAACGAAAAAGCTCCAGGAGGCACAGGCAACAACTGAAGGGGAAAGGCGAAAGCTTTCTTCTGTTCTCTCTTATATGACGGATGGCGTGATTGCGACTGATCGGAAGGGGCGTGTCATTTTAATAAATGAACCCGCGGCAGAAATGCTGAATGTTTCACGTGAAACAGTTTTATCCTCTCCAATCGTTCCACTTCTTGGTCTGGAGGAAGACTATACCTTTGATGAGCTGCTTGCAGAACGGGATTCAGTCATTTTAGATTACAGTGAACCTTCAAAAACGTTAATTTTACGGGCAAATTTCTCTGTTATTCAAAAGGAAACTGGATTTGTAAACGGCCTTATTACTGTGCTTCATGATATTACAGAGCAGGAAAAAATTGAGATGGAGCGTCGGGAATTCGTTGCAAATGTTTCTCATGAATTGAGAACACCACTGACGACGATGAGAAGCTATTTAGAAGCGCTTGCAGATGGTGCATGGCAGGATAAAGAAATTGCACCGAATTTTTTAGAAGTAACACAAAATGAGACAGAGCGGATGATTCGTCTTGTGAATGACTTGCTGCAATTATCAAAAATGGACAGCAAGGATTACCGTCTGACAAAAGAGTGGATCGATCTTATTTCCTTCTATAACCGGATTATCGATCGATTTGAATTAACGAAGCATCAAAATGTGATTTTTGACCGAAGACTGCCTAATCAGGCTGCATTTGTTGAGATTGATGCGGATAAGCTTACACAAGTGCTGGATAACATCATATCCAATGCACTGAAGTACTCTCCAGAAGGCGGAAAGGTTACATTCCGTGTCGAAGAAAAGCTGGATATGATGATTGTAAGTGTTTCTGATCAAGGAGTAGGAATACCAAAAGAAAATATTGATAAAATATTTGACCGATTTTATCGAGTAGACAAAGCTAGAACGAGAAAGCTGGGTGGCACAGGTCTTGGCCTTGCTATTGCTAAGGAAATGGTTGAAGCACATGGCGGTGAAATATGGGCAATGAGTAAAGAGGGAAAAGGAACAACGATCTTTTTCAGTCTGCCTTTTGCTCGTACTGAAGAGGATGATTGGGAATGACATATGAAAATATTAAATCAGTCATATTAGTCATTTTAGTGTGTTTTAGTATTTTATTGACATGGAGCATTTGGACATACCAGCCAAATTTAGAAGTGATGACCGAACAGAATACGGTTGAAAAAGTAGCAATAAGCGACAAAAAGGATGTCGGGGAAATTGTTAAACCAGACCGGATTTTTTATCATTTGGATAAAGAGAAGCATTTCGGAACAGTTAATACAAATGAAATTAATAAGGTAATAGCTGAAATTAGCAAATGGAATTATGCTGATTTTGAAAATATGTCAGGAGGGATTGAGAATTTCTCCTCCTTTATCCATAATTCGGGAAAAGCAGTCATTGAATTTCCAGACTTGATTCCTATTGATCTTTACCGATCGATTATCGATATTAAGGATAAAAAACTTCCAAATTTTCAATTTGATCGTATTGTTATTGATGTAGATGGAACGTCGAAGGAACAAAGCTATGTCTATTTCATATCAGCTAAAGAGAAAAAGGCATTTAGAAGCCATGTTGCTTCGTCGTTCGTCAATAACTTTAATAATGCTTTCTTTAAAAATGTGGAATACAATTCTGGTTATTTATCTTATTTTCCATATAAAGTTTCAAATGAACGAGTACTATTTTTGCCGTCGAATGAAACAAAGATGTTAAGGTATCAATATATAACAAAGCCATTAGATTATGAAAAATATAAGAATGCCTTATTTACAAATCCGAGTGTGGTTCAGAAGAATCATCAATCTTCTGGAGTAGAATTTAAGGATTATTCAAGTTTGATGCGGGTGAATTATGATAAAAATACACTTTCATATGTGAACCCGGCTGAAAGCAATGAGAAGCCGTTTCCTGCAGATAATCTCTTGAAAAGGAGCATTGACTTTGTTAATGAACACGGGGGATGGACAGGAAATTACCAATATGTAAAGGTAGATGAATCAAGTTATCGGGTATTGTTCCGCCTCTATGAGAGTAATGGATATCCTGTGTTTAGTGATGCGAATGGAATTTCTGAAATCAGCCATACTTGGGGGCAAAATGAGATCTTGGAGTATTCTCGCAGTAATTTTTCATTTGGCATTCAGACAGATTCCTCAGAAACAACCCTCCAATCCGGACAAGAGGTAATTGAGAAATTGGAAAGAATGGAAGGCGTTCATCTTAACCAGGTGCAGAATATTGTGATAGGGTATACGATGAAAAAGGATTTACACAATGTATTAGTTTATCTTGAACCAGCTTGGTACTACGAATACAATGATACATGGAATAAAATATCCTTCGATGAAATAGAGGGGGGCAATCATGGATTGGAGTAAAATTAAAACAATCTTTATTTTGACCTTCCTTGTACTCGATATTTACTTAATGTATGAGTTCTTTAAATTAAAAGATTCCAGTCAATTAGAAGTAATTGCGGAGCCTTCATTTGATAAAAGACTGAAAGCAGATGAAATTGAGTATATTGAACTTCCGAAAAACTTTCAGAAAGATAACTATTTAAGTGCGAGGCCAAAAAATTTCACGAATGATGATAGCTTAGAAGATCCCAAGCTAAAAGGGCAGCAAGTAACAGTGAATGATGGGCTGGTTTTAACTGCTACTCTTGAAAAGCCATATGAGTTAAATGATAAGCTGGATACGTCAGAGATTAATTCTTTTGTTAAAAACCATGTGATCTATGGCGATCAGTATCGTTTCTGGGGGAAAGATGAAAACAAAATTACCTATTATCAGCAGTTCAAGGATAAGGTATTCTATAAAAATATAAGCGGTGAATTGACGATTTGGCTAAATGCTGAAAATGATATCGTTTCCTATCAGCAAACAATATTAGAAAATATCGAAGAACTGTCGGAAAAAGAAAAAATAATTCAGCCGCTTAAAGCCATTGAAACATTATATGAAAAAGGCTCATTAAAGCCAAAAAGCAAAATATCAAAAGTTGAGCTAGGCTATGTTACCTTTGTTCATACAGGTACATCTCAGGTGCTGACGCCAGCTTGGCGCTTTGTCATTAGTGATGAAGAGAATTTATTTGTCCACGCGATCGAGGGGCAGATTATGCAATTAAACAATGAAGAGAAAAAAATAGTGGAGTGAGAGAATATGTCCTTGCAATTTAGTGTTCTCGCAAGCGGAAGTACCGGGAATGCGATCTATGTTGAGACGGAGGATCATTCATTTTTGGTTGATGCTGGTCTAAGCGGGAAACAGATGGAAGCCTTATTTCAAAAAATTGACCGGGATATGGGGAAGCTCTCAGGCATTTTAGTTACACATGAGCATAGTGATCATATTAAAGGTGTCGGGGTCGTTGCTAGAAAGTATAAATTGCCTGTGTATGCAAACGAGAAAACATGGCAGGCAATGGATGGCTTAATTGGACAAGTACCAGTTGAGCAGAAGTTTCTTTTTAATATGGAAACGGTAAAAACGTTCGGTTCTTTAGATATTGAATCATTTGGTGTTTCTCATGATGCGGCAGATCCGATGTTCTATGTGTTTCATCATGGGCAAAAAAAGGTAGTTATAATAACAGATACTGGCTATGTAAGTGACCGAATGAAAGGTCTTATCTCCAATGCGGATGCGTATGTATTCGAAAGCAATCATGATGTGCAAATGCTTAGAATGGGAAGGTATCCTTGGAGTATTAAGCGAAGAATTTTAAGTGATGTTGGTCATGTTTCTAATGAGGATGCGGCGATTGCCATGAGTGAGGTAGCTGGAGATCGAACAAAGCGCATTTATCTGGCTCATTTAAGTCAGGATAATAATATGAAGGATTTAGCAAGAATGGCTGTTGCACAAACACTTGAGAGCAGAGGGATTAGAGCAGGGGAGCAGTTTGACCTGTTTGATACAGACCCGAAAATTCCAACTGCTTTAACAGCGGTTTAATAGTGGAATAGATGCATGAAATGAGTGCCGCTTGATAGCGGTACTCATTTTTTTTAACAAAGAAAGTGTAACTTTTGAGTTAGAGAATTGTCTAGCTCCAGCGCCTATCGCCTATCAAACTTCAGGTCTCCTCCCTACGATAAGTCAACATCGATTCGCTCTCGCTCATCGTGTTTCCTTTATCTCAGTCAGAGCCCCTCCAGTTTGTCCGGCGATAATCAAGGCGCTTGCGCTTTTCTTAACAAAATTCATCAAATTTATGAACAAAGTCGTAAGAATGCTTTTAATAATCACTTTTTGTTTAGCTTATAAAAAATGAGGGAGTATAATAATGGGTAAGAAGGAAGAATAAATCTTAGGACAATTCATGACATAAAGGGAAGACATGTAGCTCTCTCATTCTTTAATTAGACGTGAAATGAAAGGACTGGTGCAATGTGGGCTATTATGATCAAGATTATCAAAATCGATCCAATAAACAAAAAGGAAATAAAGGCGGCTATTTTTTAGCAAGCCTAGTAGGTGTCATTCTAGGCGCCATTCTTGTTATTGTTGCAATCCCTAAGCTCGCAGCTTACAATGTTTTGCCGTATTCGATTGAGCCGGATAACCAATTGCAAGAGGAAGCTGCAAGCAACGAAAATGCAAACATTCCTACACAAAATGTATCCCTTAACGTCGTAACAGATGTAACGAAAGCCGTTGATAAAGCGGGGGATGCTGTCGTTAGTATAACAAATATACAAGCAGCCGGCTTCTGGTCCAGAGAGACTGGGGAGGATGGCGTACCAGCTGGAACTGGCTCAGGTGTCATATATAAAAAACAAGGGAAAAATGCCTTTATCGTCACGAATCATCATGTGGTCGAAGGGGCACAGCAGCTGGAAGTAAGTCTCGCTGATGGAACAAAAATACCGGCAGAGCTTGTGGGCAGCGATATTTGGACCGATCTCGCCGTTTTACAAGTGGACTCAAAGGATATTAAAACGGTTGCCGAATTTGGTGATTCCGGTGTGCTGAAAACAGGAGAACCAGTCATTGCAATTGGAAATCCATTAGGCACATTTGAGGGCTCTGTCACACAAGGGATTATTTCTGGCTTAGAACGGACGGTACCAGTTGATATTGATCAAAATGGGACCGCTGATTGGCAGGCAGAGGTTCTCCAAACAGATGCGGCTATTAACCCTGGGAATAGCGGCGGAGCATTAATTAATATTAGCGGCCAAGTCATCGGGATTAACTCAATGAAAATTGCTGAATCGGCAGTTGAAGGTATTGGATTGGCTATTCCAATCAATTATGCACGGCCAATTATTGAGGACCTAGAGAAGTTCGGTGAAGTAAGAAGACCGTATATGGGTATTCAATTAGCATCAGTAAGTGAAATCCCTGGCTATTATCAGCAGGAGGCATTAAAGCTTCCGGCTGATGTGAAAACTGGAGTTGCGATTACATCTGTTGAGCCGAATTCACCTGCAGCACAAGCAGGCTTAAAGGAAATGGATGTCATTGTTGAAATGGATGGCGAAGCAATTGCTGATGTCATTCAGCTAAGAAAGCATTTGTATAATCAGAAAAAAGTCGGCGATCAAATGAAAGTGAAGTTTTACCGAGCAGGAAAGCTCCAGGAAGCAACGATCAAACTGAGCGGAGAGACATTCTAAATAGCTGATTTAAAGCAGGAAAGCACAGTGGGGGCTTTCCTGTTTTTTATTGTTTTGATAAGATGGGATGTGGATAAGTAGGAAATGTGAGTGGAATGAAAATTATCCACAATTCAAATAATAATCATAAGTAAAAATGAAGAAAGAAGGAATACATAAATGATTTACAGCTGCGAAGAACACGTTGATATAGCAATAGATACAGTGGTTGATGAGTACGAAACCTTCCCACAATTATCAAAAGTATCAAAGGAACAAGAGTTATCAACAACCTGTGAATATTGTCGAAATAACGCTGTATATATTGTGGCGAACGAATGATCTCACACAAGATGTGGATAGAAAATGTGGATATGTGGATAACTGGTGTGGATATCTTGTTTACAAAGTGAGGATGACCTGTGAATATCTCAATAATAACGGTTGGCAAGCTAAAAGAAAAATATTTAAAGCAAGGAATCGATGAATATTTAAAAAGATTATCAGCATACGCAAAAATGGAAATCATCGAGGTTCCAGATGAAAAAGCCCCAGAAGAACTAAGCGAAACAGAAATGCTTCAAGTGAAACAAAAGGAAGGCGAACGGATCCTATCAAAGATCCATCCAGATGCACATGTCATTGCTCTTGCAATTGAGGGAAAAATGAAAACATCAGAGGAGCTGGCTGATGGGCTAGATAAGCTTGCTACATATGGCAAAAGCAAAGTTACATTTGTGATCGGCGGATCGCTTGGATTGAGCTCTGAGGTCTTGCAGCGTGCCAATGAGAAACTGAGTTTTTCGAAGATGACGTTTCCTCATCAGTTAATGCGTTTGATACTAGTTGAGCAGGTTTATCGGGCGTTTCGGATTTTGCGGGGGGAACCGTATCATAAGTAAGTGTAGTTAAAGGAAAGGGACTTTTAGCATCCTAACATAATAAGGTCGGCTTTTTATGAATTTAAAGGGATTGGACACGTCCAATCCCTTTAAATATTTACCGCAGCCATACATCGGTATTAGTCACTAGACTACTCCCACCAATGCTTTAGTTCTGTGAAGTCTACATCCCATAATTTTATGTTACCAGTAATAGCTATGGTTATTTCTTTCGTCTCGTTAAATAGTGGGATTTCTAATGGCATTTCCATTGTTCCTTGTTCTATTAAGTATTTCTCATCTATTTGAATTCTTACCCTATCATCCGTATATATGGTTACTTTACCCTTAAATTCCTCAGAATCTGGAATGCCAAGGTTTAGATAAAAAATTAGCTCCTCTTTCCCTTCAACATTATAAGTATAGATTTGGCTAGTATTCCTATCATTACTGTACAAGTTGAATTGGGGTTCTATTGTATCGCCAGTTATAGTGAAGTTTGGAATATCTTTCGTTAGTGGCTTCTTCCCCATTGTTTCCTCGATATACTGTAAAGGCTGTTTAGAACTTACGCGCTTATCTAAAATTTCAGAGACGCACATTACACAAACTAACAGTAGAGTAGCTGTTGAGCAAGAAACAATGAGCTTCATACAAGTCAATTTTGGTGTGAAACCAACTTTGTAGACAACATAGCCTATTATTGCACCTATTGTATTTGAAATAATATCGTCAGCATCAAAGGCTCCGAGATATGTTAAAACTTGGAGTATTTCTAATCCAAGAATTACGATAATAAACCAGCTTAAAAATTTTCCAAAGTTAACTTGTTTTAATAAAGGAAACAGGATACCAAAGGGGATGAATGCCGCTATATTTCCTAAGTCGTACAACCAAGAAAACCGGAAACTAGGGAATTTTAAAGGGACGCTTGATGGAATAATTAGAAATTCATAACCTGCATCCATGTAATTACTTCTATGTTCTAGGCGATTAAAACCTAAAAACATAAAATATAAAGTAAGAGCCGTATATATAATTGTAATCGTGGTAATCAAATGTTGCTTTTTCATTTACCTTCCTCCACGTAAAATAGAATAAATATCATTGTAGCTGTTTAAAATGACTTTTAAGTGAAAATGAAGGTGACAATTTAGACACTTTCAGTGAAAGTAAGTAAGAAAAATTTGGGATTAATGAACAAAAATAGAGGCTGAATGGCAGGATAATTGTTTGTATGCATTAATAGTAATAGTGACTTATATAGTAATTTTATGGAAAAATTGTTTAGATCAAATTAAAGAATGACAATTATTCAATTTTTCAAGAGGTTGATAATTTCTCAATCATTTACAAAAAAAATGAAGTATACAAAATTGTTTACATGTCTACATTTTGTAATCAGATTGTATGCAAAAGCGTTTACAAGTAAACAACCCCGTATACATCCTATAGCGGCAAGATGTATACGGGTTTGTTGCTAAAGATTACGGAAATGTCTACAAATAGCCATAGTTTACGAAGTGTTTACAGTTGTATATCTTTTGGGTATAGCTCATTGTGGAATCTAGTAATCTCTTATAGCCTTTTTATAGTAAAGAAATAAATAAAAAGGATTGATTAAAGATGAACTCTAGAATTGCAGCTGTAGATGTTGGTAATGACTCCATTAAGGCCATTTTTGGTGAATTAGAGTACGAATTAAATATTCCTAATATTGTAGGAATAGACACAGAAGATCGTCCTGTGATTGGAATAGAAGAATTAAATAATAAAAATCCGTTAGAAGGAATACATATTAAGGTTCACTCCCCTGCATTGAAAGACAACAATGCCATCTACCGTGTAGGGCATTTGGCAACAAAAAGTGACAATGCAACAGAGCTAGATCCAGGAAGTGCTAAATCCGAAGAAGATCAAACATTGATCATGCTTTTTGCCACTCTAGCATTAGATGCCGTAAATGAGGAGAATAGCAATACTTTCCCACGAGTAAAAAATATTATCGATGCCAATTATACACTTGGAACTGGCCTCCCACTACGTGAAGTAAAGGAAGGGAAGGACGCTGGATACCGTTCCAAATTGGTTGGTTCCGTCCATCAGGTGGAATTCCTTGTTACTCCTAAATATCAAGGTCTAAAAGTGAATATTAAGTTTAATGAAGTGAAGATTTATCCAGAAGGGTTTGCTGCTTATATTAATCTTGTCATGGACAACCAGCTAAAAATCATTAATAAAGATTTAATTGATAAAAGAATAATCATTCAGGACATAGGGGGACTATCGACAGATATTGCTGTCATTAAGAATCGAAATGTTGATGATGATAAGGCACAAGGATTTAATCTAGGTGTATCGGAATCATTAGAGGCTATTAGAGAAGAAATCAGATCCAAACATGCCATCGAATTAGATAGCCGTCGTGATGTTGTCGAAATTATCACGAGAAAAAATGACCGGAATCATATTATGGTGAAGGGAAGTCGGACAAGTGTCCATGATATTACGGATCGGATCTTACTTGAACTAGCAAAAAAACAATATCGTCTATTACGAAATGTATGGCAGAAAAATTCACAAACAGAAATCTGCTATTTTGTTGGTGGGGGAGCGAATGTTTTAAAAGAATATATTAAAACATTGAATAATAATCTAGATGGGTATAATATTGATTTCTTTGAAGATGAGAAAGAGAGTATTTGGATGATGGCGAATGCTTACTATAAGCTTATTACTGATTTTGTGAGGAAGAATGAAAAGTCTAAGCCATCCCAAGAACCTGTAAAGAAATAATAGGGTGATGATATGAAAAGCTCTAGTTCAAAGGAGATTAAGAGAGGGCAAGCCATTTCATTTCGTATCCCTTCAGATACCCCTGATCATCTATTAGGGCATTTACAAAGGCTAAAGGAATTAGAAAGAAGGAATTTTTCGAGTAAGATTGCCGAGTTTGTGTTACAAGGGGTTGGACAATCCTTTTCGAAGGAACGGGAAACGATTACGGTTCCTCTTCCTCATAAATTAAGTAAGTCACAACGAGATTGGTTAAAACATGAGCATTCGGAGGCCGTATTGGGTTCGATTGTTTACCAGCTTTTAACGGATCCCATTCGTACAACTGCCTTGCTTGCATCGTTAAATAGTAATTCTCTAGATATTAATGAGGCCTTATATTTGCAAGAAGAATTGCCGAATGAAGAGGTACCTGATACGGAAGCATCCTTAGCGAGTGACTATTTAAGTACTTTTGAGAAAAAAGCTGACGCCGAAGATTTAAGTACTATGGATGATTTAGACACGTTTGATTGGAAAAAAGTAACAAAAGATAAATCGATAACAGCAGAAGAGCAACAGGCTGACATGGAAAATGATCTAGACAGTCTGTTAGGGGATTTTCTTAATAAAATGAATAAGTAGCATGATAGAAAAGGGGAAAATTGCAAATACAAAATAAACCTCATTAACAACTATAACGGGGAAACAGTACCATAAGTAACGGCAAAAAATTGGGGGAATAGGGCCAGAGGTCTGTGAGAGCGATGATTTATAGGTAATTCTAGCCCTATGGTTGACGGCGATGATTTATAGGTAATTCTAGCCCTATGGTTGACGGCTATTATGTATAGCAAGCATCACATTCTCTCAGACCTTGTCCACTCCTAAATTATTTGGCTTTTTGTTCCGGATCGTTTAATGCTAAATTCATTCCAGATCGAGTCCTTTTCATCCAGCAATTCTTTTCCATTCCAAAGAATATCGAAAATGTCACCCTCGTAAGCAATGGCTCGGCCAAATGCAAATGATATAAAATAGTCCTTCCAGGATCCGAAGAATTGGCTGGCATCATCAGCTGCTCTCTCTACATAGCCCCATGCCTGTTCTTCGGTAATATAACCAAGTATGTAGCTCCATCTTGCAATATTTACAGCTCGGTCAAAATCCCATGCAGCAATGGTGTCTACCTGATCAAAATCGGGCTTCGTAAAGGAAAGCTTTTTCATCATCGCTTCTTGGGCTGCTTCATAGCATTGCTGGGATTTCCCAACTTCCTCCTCTGTAAAAGACTGACCAGCTTTTAACGCTATAAGAAGCTGATCATACCTTGCACGATGCCCTTCCGTAAGTAGCCATTCCAGGGTTTGTACGGCCTCCTCCGTATTACTAACGTCCCAGGATGAAGAAAGACCTTCCTTCAAGGTTTCATAATCTACCTTCACCGGCAGTATCCGTGGCGACTCAGAGCGGTAAAGAGAGAGATTGGCACCGTAGGCAAGCAAATGCTGTTTCTCCTTCGGCAAAGTGTTCGCCATCTCCATTTCTCCTCGCGCTTTTTTGTTGTTATTCTCAATCCGTTTGCTCGCTGTAATCAAACCTACGATAAGTAAAATTACAATTGCTGCAATAATTCCCACAATAATTAGAAAAGTCTTCAAACCATCACGTTCCTCTCCATGTTATTCTTTGGTACAGTTAAAAAGGCTTGTTTAGTGTTAACTTTTTCTTACATTTCGTATGTTATTGTAACACAATAAATGGTAGATTAAACCAATATTTTACATAATAGAGAATCATCTGGAATATTGTTGCATACATGAATCTCTTCATGAAAGATAATGTAAAGTAAAAACATGATTGTTTAATTATATGAATCCTTAATAAAATCTGTTCGTAAGCATAGTGTATAAAGGAAACGAGGTGAATACATTGGGAAAAACGAGAAAAGTAATGGCAGGCATAACAACGGCATTCACTTTTGGTCTGGTTGGATGCAGTTCGCAAAATGCTGACGTCCCTTCTCCCCCAAATGATCCGAATTGTGATGATTGGGAATGGGACTCCGATGATGGGATCTGGGCATGTGAAGACAGCAGTTCGAGACACTATGGTCATTATTATTATGGCGGCTATTATTATGGAAGCAAAAGCGCACTGTTAAAGAGTGATTCCTACAAGAGCTATAAAAATAGCACTTCTTTTAAAGGAGGGGGCAAGACTAGCTCTGGATTTGGCAGCGGGTCGAAAAGTATTGGGGGATAAACGTCCATACATGATGAAGGATAAAGAGGAAAGGATGGATCATAAGTGAATTTATATATTAATTTTGCATCTTATTTAGGGGTTGCCCTGCTTCTCCTTATCGTGGGAGTTATTTTGTTTACAATCAGCACACCAAAGATAAAAGAATTTCGTTTGATTGCTGAAAAAAACATAACGGCAGCATTGTCCCTCGGAGGTAAAATCCTTGGCCTTGCCATTGTTTTAGGTGCCGCTGCTGAGTACTCAGTGTCACTAATTGATATGATCATTTGGGGGGGCATCGGGATATTGTCCCAAATTATTGTCTTTATTCTTGCAGAGGTCATCACTGTACGTTTCAGTATTCATAAAGCAATCATCGAGGATAACCGGGCAGTGGGTACCCTGCTATTATCCTTATCTTTAGCAATCGGCTGGATTGTAGCAAAATGCCTATCTTACTAACTTGAGGCGGGGAAGTACATTGGAGAAATTAACCTATTATATAGATAAAGGAAATGGCCATTATGAGCCGTTCTATGAATATACGATTCCGAATGTTGGCGAGGACGAATTTTATGCCAGACAGCTATGTACGTATTTTATTATGAGAGGTACCCAATACGAGCTTACTTCTAATGAGATGAATGGAGAAGAGGACATTTTGGTACTTAAAGAAATAGGAAGGAATCTGCCGGGAGAAAAGGAAATAAGTTATCGCGGCAATGGATTGCATATCGAGTTTCGCAGCCCTGAAGAAAGTGAAAATTTTAAACTGTTCGCCAGAATTTCCTGTCATACTCACTTTGATGTCCTTCGCTTTCTCTTAAAGGATGTTGTGGATGTTCCAGGTATTGGACAAATGTGTGTAACCTCTACGGAGATTGATGAAGATCGGGGAGTGTATGTACTATACGTCAAGGACTTAGGAGAGAAAAAGGATTGAGCGGGCAAGCGTATCATGCAAAACGGCAGCAGTTTTACGGGAAAATAGAAGGCTTTTGGGCCAATCTTTATGGAGAGGAATATGCACTTTATGATATAAAACTTTTACATCAAGAAGATGTTTCTCAAATTAGGCTGATAAGTCAGCGTATTGGATTCATTTTTATAAAAACAGCCTCCCTGCTTCGAAGGGCCCCTGATGAAACCCTTTTGGAAATGGGTTTCCCAAAGGAAACACTCACATTTATTCGGCTTAAAACACTTCCATCCGAGAGTGTTATCTCCCGGCTTGACCTTATTCCATATGGTGATAGTTTTAAATGCATTGAAATCAATGCTGATACCCCTACATTTATTAAAGAGCTTTTTCACATAAATGGTTTGGTATGCAGAGAATTCGGAGTGGAGAATCCGAATGAGGGAATGGATCGGCTTTTACAAAAAGCAGTTCGTGAAATCATATTCCAATGCACAGATAAGGAATCCCCTCATATTGTTTTTACTGCTCACGAGGATAACATCGAAGATCGCGAAACCGTGCTCTATCTTCAGAATTTTATACCATCTAAATTTACCCCGCTCCATAAGCTGCAAATTCATAAAGGTGTGGGTCTTTTTGATGAGGATGGAATGAAAATAGATATCCTTTATCGGCAAACCTTCCCGATAGAGAGTTTGATAGCAGATGTAGACGAGGAAGGAAATCCAATCGGACTATGGTTATTAGAACTTGTTGAAGAGGGGAAGCTTTCTGTCATTAATCCCCCTTCAGCATTTTTATTACAAAATAAAGCGGTTCAGGCTGTTATTTGGGGATTGCATGAAGAGCATCATCCTTTTTTTACAGATGAAGAGCATATGTGGATAGATGAATACTTTCTTCCGACCTATTTTGAATCTGAATATTTTTTACAAAATGGTCTTTCTTATGTAAAAAAACCTGCCTTTGGGAGAGAAGGGGACACGGTAAAAATATTTAATAAGGATGGTCAATTAATATACAAGGATGGTCAGAGTTCGTATTCAGAATACGTCCCTGTTTATCAGAAATATGTCGAGCATCCAACCATAACTTTTAATTGTGAAAAGGGAAAACAGGATGGCCAGCTTTTGCTTGGAAGCTTTCTGCTGAACGGAAAACCGGCAGCACTTGGATATAGGGTAGGAGGTACTATTACCAATAACCTTTCTTATTACTTACCTGTGGGGCTCTTAAAAGGGGAGAAATAGAGTATGTGGATTTTGCATAAAATCTTTTCAAAATTAACGAAGATTAGCCTCTTGCACGCTGCTGTTCTTGCGCTGCTGATGATTATTATAAGTAGTATAACAATGAGACTG
Source organism: Cytobacillus massiliigabonensis (assembly GCF_900199725.1). Classification (GTDB taxonomy): domain Bacteria; phylum Bacillota; class Bacilli; order Bacillales; family Cytobacillaceae; genus Cytobacillus; species Cytobacillus massiliigabonensis. Next base: position 146,217 of record NZ_LT904904.1, read on the forward strand.
GCAGAGCCGGAGACATTTCCGCGGTTTATTGATGCAGTGTGGTGGACCATGACCACGCTTGTTACGGTCGGATATGGGGATTATTTTCCGAAAAGTGATATTGGAAGAATTTTCACAATGATTCTAATCTACACTGTAGGGATTGGTGCAATGGGTGTTATTATCGGGAAGGTATTTGAAAGCTTCAGCATATATCGAAAGTTGAAGGAGGAAGGGCAATTGAATTATTCAGGAAAGGGTCATTACATCCTAATTGGTGCATCAAAGGAGAAATTAGAAAATGTCGTGGAAGAAATTTTTAATGGCAGGGATACATGTGATGTTGTCATTGTGGATCATGCTGAACGGACACCAATAGAACAAAATCGAGTGCATTTTGTTAGCGGCAACCCTGCTGAGGAAGAGGTGTTGTTGAAGGCGAATATCCTTGAGGCTAAATCGGTGGCAATCTTTTCGGATGATCGAAATGACTTTGCGGAATACGCTGATGGAAAAACATTGCTTACTGCTTCCAGGGTTGAACATATCTCAAAGAAATATGATAAAAATATCTATACCATTGTAGAAATAAAAAAGGACAAGCATATCGCGTTGTTTGAGCATGCAAATGTCGATGAAGTCATCCTTTCAAATGATTCTGTTTCCCGGCTTATGGCGCAGGCAGCCATTCACCATGGTTCAAGTAAATTATTCAATCAGATGTTAAGTAGCGCTGACGGTGAAAATTTATATGAAATTAAGACGAAGGCACACTGGAATACATACAGAGATGCAGCCATGGAACTATTTAATATGGGTGCAACACTAATTTCAGATGGCAGTGCCCTAGACATTGCCCGCCGCCATAATGAAAAAATCCCTGAAGATGCCAACCTGTTTATCATCTGTGATGAAATTACATATAGAAAAATCGTTGGGTGATGGAAAAAATTTAAAATGCAGCCTAGTTTATCGGTATTTTCCTGTGTAGGTGTAATCCAAAGGAGGCCCTATAGATGTCAAGTTTGAACGGCAAATTCTAGTGAAATAAAAACCTGATGCGCCTCGATGAACTGTACCATAAATAAATGAGTTTTTTAGTCAAATGCCTCACCTTAAGGTTGGGGGATCAGGTTAAGCATATGATCTGATGAAATAGACGGAAGAAATCCGCTTATTTAGTAAATAGTATTGAAAAAAACCATAATAGCCGGAGAAATTACCCCTATGGACTCTAAAAACGTGAAAATGGGCGATTTTGCTTTGTATAAGCGGAAAAACTCCCCTTATTTATCCCGAAACGTGCTTCATTCAGAAAATAACCGGATATTCTACGCTTATTTTACTTTCCCTGGTTGCTTAATTAAGGATAGGATTTATATTTAAATGAAAGCGGATAGTTTTTAATATTTGTATTGTTAACAAAGAAGGGTGCTTTGATTTAAGCATTCTTTATATCAAGAAAACCTCAATTATATACGTTACGGTAAACCATACCACTTGTGATGGTACATACAATCAGAAAAGAAATAATGTTTGATAGTAGTTATATCAGCAGATTAAGACGATGGTATTTTTTGCTAATTCATTTGGGGAGTGTAGAAATATTTAGCTAAAGAAGTAAGATTCTAAGGAACTCATGAAAAAGAAATTTAACGAAGGCGATATATTTATAATTCCCATGCAGGATGATCGATTTGCAATATGCCAGATAGTGTGCGCGCTGAAGGGCCGTTTCAAAAAGGCACTTTCGTTCGGTGTAATTCGCTTGGGGACTAAAAAGCTATGCAAGCATGGCTGGCTGATGCGGCGGACTAAGAGACCGGGGCTGTGATTCACAATTTGAAAAGTAAGTAACTCATAATGCAGATGTAGGAGTGGTTTGGGATGATCGTTTTGAAAGATATCGGGAAGTTTGAGGAGCTGCCGGAAATCGCCATGCATATTTACGAAGGAAATATTCCGGCTTTGCAGGCTGCAATTGCCGCAGGCTGGGATATTGAGGATGGTATTGTACTTAGCAAGCATATCACATTAAGTCCGTTGGATCTGGGGCTTGTATCGCAGAGAATGAATGTTGTAAAGCTGCTGGTAGAGCACGGCGTCAACCTGAATGTCAATCATAATCCGGCCTTTTTGCGAGCTGTTCGTTATTGCAAGGAGGACATCGTTCGCTATATTGCAGCGCAAGGAGGCAAGATGGATAAGCTTAATCAAACCGGTTCAGGCGCATATTCACAAGCCTACTATGGCAACAAAAAGAACATCCCGCTTATTCATGAGCTGGGATTAGATATCAAGCTGCATGGCGGCGCTGTATTGCGTCAAGCCGCATCGGACCACGATCTTAAGACACTTACGTATTTGCTCGATCATGGCGTGGACATCAATTACAACAAACCGGATAAGGTCTATCCTTATCAAGCGACTCCATTAACCGTTGCTGTAAGTATGGGTAATATGGCCATGGTCAAATTTTTGATTGAACACGGCGCGGACGTTACTTTAGCGGAGAAGGACGGCGAGCGGCCTTATACGATTGCGGTTAGTAATAAGAATACAGTCATGGCCGATTATTTAAAATCGCTGGAGCCGGCAGATATGCATAATCTGGAAAATAAAAAGTATGAGCTAAAAAAATATAAATTAACTGATGAACTGGTCAGTTTTCTTACCGGAGACAATCTGTGCCTTGAGCTAGTGCAAAATGAATATGAAATCAAGTATATCGACTTTTTCACATTGACCGATACGATTGAGATGAAATTTGGCAGGCAAAAGCTGCTGCGTCTATCAGCTGATATCGGTAATTACTCCGATCTGCAGCTAGTCTGGAATCCAAAGAAAAAAGGTTTGATAGGCTGTTATGACGTGGAGCATCAGACTTATGCGGATTTATGCAGTTTTACAGAGTTCCTCGCGCAGCCTGAAATGCACCTCATAAAGTTTCTTGAGGGAGAGTTGTAAATGAAGAACTGCATGAATATTTTAGTTGAGAGAACAGACTGTATTCTTTATTATGCGGGACCAGGCCAATCGAACGAACATAGTACAGGCTGGATTGGAGGGAATGCACCTGAATTCTTTGATGATCAAGAAGACCATATCCACGAAGGAAACCAAAGATATTATTTTTACTTGAGCCTCGTCCATCCCTTTAAATCTGAGAGCATGATTTCAATCTTCATCCCAGAGGACTATGAGGAATATTTGGATAACAATATTTATCCTAATTGCTCGATAAAGGTGATTGAGCATCCAACTTCAACGGAAAGCGTCAGAGATATGTTTACTAATCCAGGTCTAATAAAACATGCAATTTCAGACGGGGAAATAAGCAATGACGAAAAATCTATGGATCAGTCTTTTTTGATCAAACTAGGGGGAAAACCGAGACTAATTCAAAATCCAGACTATTATTTTACGAAGCTGACGGAGGAATCATTTTCTTTTTTATTTCAAATAGATGAAGATGGTTACCCCGAAACGCTTCTTCAAGACGGTTACAGTTATCCTTTTAGTTTTGGATCTCTCTATATTTTTGCTAAAGTTGAAATGAATGAAATACAAAATCCAGTAGCAGGTTTTTGGCAATTCTCATGATTTAGCGCAGGGAACGCAAAGTCATTGAACTGATCCTGGAGGGTTGCGTTATAAACGAAGTAGGATATATCCCGATGTTAATGGCGTATCACTCAAAAATACCGTCCTCTTATGTGTGTCGCATACTTAGGAAAATAATTTAGATCGTTTATTTTATATCGGAGGTGTAGTCGAGATGCTATCGGAAAAAGTGATCAATTATTGCAAAAGCAAAAACTGGTGGTTTGAAGACATTACAGAGGAGTATGAACAAGCATTAGTAAAGTTAGGCATCGATTTGGATACAGATTTTGCTGCGTTTTATTTGCATGCAGAGGATGGGCCGACTTTCTTTAATAGACGACGTGAAATCTATCAGATTTGTTGGTTTATGATCAATTCTTCTGATTATATGTTAGGCATGGAGAGAACTCATGTCGTTTTAAACCTGCCTGAAGAATATATTCCGCTGGATAGCTTTGAAGGGGAGTTCGGTTTTTTTTATAATAAGAACACAGATGAAGTGTTAGGCTTAGGGTTAGGCCAGCAAATGGAGGATTTTTTTGCCGGTAAATTGAATTCGCAATGGGAAAGCTTTAACTCCTTCCTAGAGTGGTATTTTGAACTGAATGATTCGTGTGTGACTATATAGTAAAAAGGCGTCAGCTGCCGCTGCTCGGGGGCTAACCTGATGGTGGAATGCTCCAGGGGATGCATGAAAACCTTTTATTATAATGATTTGAAACTTTAAATCAAGGCCATGAACGCTTGCCTTTCATAGTTCATCCTGTTAGAGAGTGAAAAGTGAAATGTCTATTTTACAGATGAGTTATTAAAGATTAGTTTGATGAAAAATGCCGACAAAAACGGATTATCTGTGTGGGACAGGTATCCGTTTTTGTTTTTTAAAATTCAGGAAATGGTATATAGTTTAATTTTCGCCTTTTAATGTCGATATAAATGCAGTTCGTACATACACTTAACCCGCTATCATTGATATTGATTTGCAACAGGAGGAAAAGGGAATTGAATAAATATCGTATTTTCATTTTTATAGTTATATTTATTTTTATGTTATCAGGGTGTGTTCCTGCTCAAAAACAAGCTGTTCAGGAAAAGCCTAATTTAAAAATAGGCATTATGTTATCAGATGCTGGACTGGGGGATCAATCCTTCTCAGATTCTGCCTTTATAGGTTTAGAAAAAGCAAGAGATGAACTAGGAGTTACATTTGATTACAGAGAGGTAAAAGATACAAAAAACTATGAAAATGGGTTAAAAGAGTTAGTAAAACAGAAGAATGATCTAGTAGTAGGCCTGGGGTTTGCTATGAAAGAAGCGATAGAAAAAGTAGCGAAGGATTATCCGGATCAAACCTTTTTATTAGTAGATGAAGTTTCTGATTTACCAAATGTTTATAATGTAACTTTTAAAGAACATGAGGGCTCCTATTTATTAGGGGTTATTGCTGGATTAAAAACAAAGTCAAATATCGTTGGCTTTATTGGAGGAGTAGATGTTCCATTAATAAATAAATTTAGAGCTGGCTTTGAACAAGGTGTGAAGGATGTGAATCCAAGTGCACAAATTCTTGTTGAATTCGCAGGTGATTTTGGAGACAGTAAAAAGGGTAATGTGATTGCTTTAAAAATGATTCAAAGTGGAGCGGACTTTATTTATCCTGCAGCTGGATTTACTGGGGTTGGAGCAATTCAGGCTGCTCAGTCGAACAAGGTATTTGCATTTGGAGTCGATAGTGATCAATTTTTTTTAGCGGAAGATACGATTGTTTCTTCCATGTTAAAGAAAGTAGATGTAGCAATGTTTGAAATTGCGAAACAGCTTGTTGAAAATAAAAAGATTGCAAAAAAACACCAATTATTGGGTGTAGCTGAAAATGGAGTAGATGTAGCACCTATCCGTGTTTTGCAATTAAATAAGCAAGAAAAAGATCAATTAGACAAAATGAAAAGTGAAATAACAAATGGCAGTAGGTCAGTAAATGAAAAATAACAGCTAGCGAGGAGTTACAACATGAATATGAAACAAAAATTGTTGCTAGTAGCTTTAATCCCGTTAATCCTTTCTGGAGGGATTATTGGAGCAATTATCTTTCAAATGAACCAAATACAATCGAACAGTTCTTCGACCGTTAAAGAACTAACGAATGTGGAAAAACTAAATGGCTCATTCGTCTCGGTTCAATCATCACTTATAAATTTCTCCTTTAGTACATCTGATGCAAATGCAGAAAGTGTTGAAATTTATATAAAAGAGACAGAAAAGCTAATTAATTGGTTTGATCAAGTAAATACGAAAGAGCAGAAGGAACTAGTTGAAAAAATTAAAGGAAAGTTCGGTTCTTTAAAAGAGGAAAGTGAAAAGGCGATTTCGGGAAAAGACCAAGCAGAATCTAAAAAGCAAGCATTACGAACAAAAGGGATTCTAAATGATATTTATCAATTAAATAGGCTTACCAATGATATGTATCTTCTTGGTGAATCGGAATTAAAAAGTAAAATTTCATTTATTCAGATGTTTGCAATTATCTCTTTAATAGCTTTACTATTGATTGCAAGTGTGCTTGTTTATATTCAAACGAATAAAATGGCACTTGCCGTAAGACGGATTGCCCAAAATGCTCAATCGGTGGCGGATGGAGATTTAACCATCGAAACTATAGTCGTAAAATCGAAGGATGAAATTTATTATCTTAATACCGCTTTTCATCAAATGGTTGAAAACCTCAAAGAACTCATAAGTACAATCGGAAATACTTCTGAACAAGTAGCTGCCTCCGCAGAAGAATTAAGTGCTAGCGCAGATGAAGCCAGTAAAGGAACAGAACTTATTACAAGCTCAATCCAGCAAGTATCAAGTGGAGCGGATCATCAAAATCTCATGACACAAAAAAGTGCTAAAGCAGTGAAGGAGACAGCAGTTGGAGTCATTCGAATAGCAGAAGGGGCAGAAAAAGTAACAGCAGTTACAAATGTGACGCAAATGCAGGCAATGGAAGGTCAAAAATTTGTAACAGAGACAGTTAAACAAATGGATTCCATTAAACAAGCTGTTGAAACTACAGATCAGTCTGTTGCGGCACTTGATGAAAAGTCAAAGCAAATTACAGATATCGTTAAATTGATTTCCGATATTGCGGACCAAACGAACTTATTGGCATTGAATGCAGCAATTGAGGCAGCAAGAGCAGGGGAAAGCGGGAAGGGCTTTGCCGTTGTAGCAGCAGAAGTAAGGAAATTAGCTGAACAGACAACCAATTCTGCAGGTCAAATTCATCAGATTATCCTTGATGTTCAAACTGAAATGGATGTATCTGTTAAATCAATGGATGAAGTGAAAGGGAAGGTCAATGAAGGAATCAAAATTACTAATGAAACAGCACAAAAATTTAATGAAATTTTAAATGGCATGGAAGAAGTTGCTGAGCAAATTAATGAAATTCATGTAATTTCTGAACAAATAAGTGCAGGGTCAGAAGAGGTTTCCACATCCGTAAATGAAATGGCAGAATTAGCGATAAAAACGAGCTCAAATGCGCATGAGGTCGCTTCTATATCTGAAGAACAATTAGCGTCCATGATAGAAGTCAATTCTTCTGCTTATGCATTAACAAATATTGCGGAAGAATTAAATGAGTTAATTCGTAAGTTCAGAATCACTTAATAGAAAAATCTATTTTTTTATGTTTGATTAAAGCAGCTTTTGATGAAATGATAGGAAAGTAATTCTATTTCGTATCAATCAGGAGTACCATACCATAAATAAATGCGGTTTTTAAATCAAGGTAGGTAATCAATGCATAGATGAGGAAGGAGTGGCTGTTAAAATGAATCAGCTGCTGCAGATGGGAGCGAACACTGTTTTAAGTTCCCCAAAAGGTACTATTACTGTTAGCTACGAAATTTCTAATTTGATAGATATTTCCTTAACCGCTTTCCTTTTAACTGATTCAGATAAGGTCCAAGGAGATAGCGGAATTATATTTTATAATCAGCCAACGACCTCTTCTGGTGTAGCTACCCTTATACCATCTGAGAAAGTAGGCAACACAGAAGTACACAAAATTAATTTTGACATGAGAAAAGTCCCTGAAGGCATTACTAAAATAGCTATAACTCTTACAGAGGATAATAGCACGGGATTTTCAAATGTAAAGAATTTAAAGGCCGAAATATGGACCGATCATAATATTATTCAGTTAACGCCATCTAGTTTCACAAATGAAAATGGAATTGTCGTATTAGAATTATATCTAAGGAATGGGCAGATAAAGGCAAAATCAATCTGGCGCGGATTTTACTCTGGGCTTGAAGGGTTATGTAAAAATTACGGTGTTGAGGTTGAATCTGATGAGCAAAATATGCCATCTGAACCTATAACGAATCCAAAACAAACCCCAACAGAACCTAATAAGACTTTAACTGTTCCTGAAAATGAAAATAAACAAAACACGCTGCCGCCGATAAGCCTTGAAAAGGTAAAGGGTAAAATAAGCCTAGACAAAGGTCAAAAGCCAGTTATCATTGAGAAAACACCAGAAATTACTGCTACGGTATCTTGGAAGTCTGGGACAGATTATGATATATATGCTTTGGTCTATACAAGGAATGGAAAGCAGATAGATGTAGCAATGTTTGGGGCGCAAGGAACACCTCCCCTCAGGAGTTTTGGCAACGGAGCAGTGGAACATATGGGGGATGTTAGGAGGAATAATCGATCAACTAAGACAGAAGTAATAAAATTGAGGTTAAATAATGATATTCTTGCAGTTGTTCCAGTCGTTTATTCTGCTCAGTCAAATGGAACAGGCTCATTCTACAGATACAAAGTGTCCATGAGTATAGATAATCATAATGGAACCTCTGTTACTATTTTCGCCAAGAATGCAAATAATAATGATAGAATTTATTCTTGTGTGCCAGGAATACTTCATAATACGCAAGATGGAGTGATAATAAGTCCATTGGAGCTTTATAGTGCACCGAACTCAGAACGCAGACCTATACTTAGGATGGGGCGTTCAAATATGGTAGAAGTTATAATGGATAAAGGGCCAATAAATGATTACAAGTAGTATTTTTCTATTAAGGGAGGAGAGGGATCGTCTGATGATGATTTCTCTTCTCCTTTTATTACTTTTACATGTGCCTCTATATAATCCGTGAAATAATATTCCAACTTCCTCTACGTATATTCCTTTCAGTTAATAAGCTAGAACCCCCAGTAGTTCCAAAAAAAACCCTGCAAAGTATTGATTTAAATCAAGGCAAAGAATAAATAAGCTTGTTAAAATAAGAACATAAAAATGAAAAAGGAGACCGAACATCATGATTCTTTCAGCAGATACATAATCAGTATGATTGGCAGATTGGGGAAGAGAAGATTAAGAGATTTATTCATATGTGCAGACAAATAAGTGAAATATTTCACAAACTTTCTCGAAAATCTGCAGTTCAATCTAAAAAATTTAATAGTAATTGTGAAATATTTCACAATAAAAAGGGGAAACTTATGATGAGAAAACATATAAATGGACCAATAATGGCACTCGTTTTGACTATAATACGTATTTGGTTAGGATTTCATTGGATCGAAGCAGGCTATAATAAAATTAGATCTGGCTTTGATGCAAGTGGATTTTTACAGGGAGCAATTGCAAATGCAAGTGGAGATCACCCAACAGTTCAAGGTTGGTATGCGGGCTTTCTCGAAGGAGTTGCATTACCAAATATAGAGCTTTTTAATATCCTTATTCCTTGGGGAGAGCTTCTAGCGGGCTTAGGATTAATTTTAGGGTTAGCGACAGTTCCGGCATTAATTGCCGGTGCCTTTATGAATTTGAACTTTATAATGGCGGGGATGGGATTATCTAGTCTAGATTCAAAGCTATTCGCAGCAGCAATGATTCTATTAATTGTTGGAAAAGGAAGGTATTACTACGGTCTTGATAGATTTGTTATCCTATTTATTAAAAATCATTTTTCTGCAAAGAGAAGTATGTTGGAAATGAAATGAAATGGAAGCACAGATACGGTTCTCGCACTTTCCTTTCTACTAAGCCTTGTCTTCAAATGATAGTAAAATATTTATAACAAAGAGGTCGTCGATAATAGACGGCCTCTATAGTTATTTAGAATTTTTCTGTGGATGTTAGAGAATAGCTGATTTCTCTTTTTTAGTAGGAAGCTTTAAGAAATACGGAGAGAATTAAATGCCAAAACAAATGGACTGTAACAGTTTAGTAGAAATATAATTAAGAGAGAGAAAATCACATGCAGGGAGGATAAAATGAATAGGAACGAATTTCTAAAGATGATTGAACAGTCCGAAATCGCAGACCATAAGGAGTATCTGTGCCAAGTTTTAAGACCAGCGATTGATATACTTAAGAATAAAGATGCCGAGCCACGATTGGGTGGTAGCCGTTTTGGAGGAGCATCTGATTTACCAGCCGGCAGCGAATGGCCTTCATATGGGATGAAGCCTTATCGCTTTCTTGGCCAAATCAATTTTTCAGAAATTCCATCAATCGAAGCAAGTCTGCCATCGAAGGGACTTCTGAGTCTTTTTGTGGCAGATGATAATCCTGATGATGGTGATTATTTGGAGGCGTTTGAGGACGGATATATTCATGCTATATATATTCCTGATTCTGTGAATTTAGAGACTATATGCCCGCCAAATTCAGATATCGGCAAGGCTGCAGTGATTGAGTTTTCCCCGACAGTTGATATTCCTTATGACGAATATCAGTTGAGGGATTGGCCTTTCAAGGAGGATCAGAGCGACTCATACTCGGAAGTACGTGATTCTTTACATAAAAGTTCAGACTATCTTCTAGGTTATCCTTCTCATTATACGCTAGCATATAATCCAACGCCTGGAGCAGATTGGATCTCATTGTTAACGATTGATTCGGATGATGATCTAGAGTGGTGCTGGCATGACGGTGATAAATTAATGATATTTATCGAAAAAGAACGTCTGAAGAATTTAGACTTTACTAAACTAAAGGCTGATGCAGGCTAAAGAATAATTTATTGTTACAAGAAGAACCGTTTTTGCGAAAAAAGTAACAGCACCTTCTAATTGGCTGGAAAGGTGCTGTTTTGTTTTGAATAGCTAGATGATCATTTGCTTCATGAAAAGCTGTATTTGCTCTAGCGATTTTGCTTCCTTCAATATTCACCTTTGATTACAAAAAATGAGCCCCGAATGGTTCCAGCTAGTTTAGACTTCTGCCTGGCAAATTTAAACTTCCCTTCTAATTCCTTTGGAACCTCCATCCCCTCAGAAAGCTTAAAACCAACAGCCCGTTTCTTAGGGTCATCAACTGTATACATGACATTGACCCCAAGACCATCCTCAAAAAAGACAAAGGCCCATTTGATATTTTCCACTTGAAAACGTGACGTTTCTAAAGGTTTGGCAGCAAACTCAATGTCACGTTCTTCTTTCAAAATTTTGTTTACATAATCAAGTGTGTCCTGGTTATCACTGGCGGGGACAACCGTAAATTCATGCTTATATTTGTTCATAAAGTAACGGGCTTCATTCGCACGTAAACCAGCAAGCGCTTCTGCTACAGGTGAAGATTCTAAACCAGCCGCAGATACATTTTTAAAATCAACGATATAGGACATTTCTATGCTCCTTTATATCTTTATTTCCTAACAACAGGAATCCACATTTCACCAAATACTAAACCGTTTTTCTGCCCCATCTCAACCGCTGCATTTGGTCCTCCAACATAAGCGACATTTTTTGCTTCTGGCAACACTTGACCAAAGGCCATGCCAGTAAGTATATTACTTAACTCCTCAGATGTCTTAGCTTCCCCTTTAACAACGATGTATTCCCCTTTAGGGAATTGAATTACTCTTGATGCTTCTGGCAGTGACTCTTCTGTCATGACGCCAGCATAATGCATCATCTTGTTATTCACCGCTTCATTCACAACAAAGATGTAATCATTTGTGGCGATGGATTTTAACTTTTCAAGCCTTCCGTCCTCTTTAACTGCCTGCCAAAAGTCTGCCTTTTCCTTATTAATACCGGCATAGTCTGTATAATCACTCGTAAGTTCAGTGCCAATTCCTAATACGGTAAAGCTCTCTTTTTCTTCTAAAGTATAATTTGTCATTTTCAAAACCTTCCTTTTTAAATAAATTTATCAAATGATTTGTCTTTTCACTTGATGAGTTTATAATAGCTTTAAATCATGTCAAAAAATGATACTGTTTAGGAGGCCCCGATGAAAAAAGTTGAACGGATTAATATCATCATGCGGTATATCAATAACCGCGCCCACTTTACAATTTCTGAAATCATGCGGGAATTTAACATCTCTCGTTCGACAGCGATTAGAGATATCAGAGAAATTGAAGCCATGGGGATGCCGCTGGTCGCTGAAGTTGGAAGGGATGGCGGATATTTTGTCATGAGCAACTCTGTCCTGCCTACTGTTCGCTTTACTGATAATGAGATCAAAGCTCTTTTTATTGCATTTATGGCTACAAGAAATCAGCAGCTCCCCTATCTAAAGAGCCGTCAGTCTTTAGCTGAAAAGTTACTGGGCCTCATCTCAGAAAACCAGCAAGAGGACCTTGTTCTTTTAAATCAAATCTTGCTTTTTGAAGGAACTAACCCTCATAATCCCGACTTGCTTGATCTGTCAGACCTTCCCCATCCGATGTTAGAAAAACTTATTCAAATTCTTCTGTTGGATAGCTATTTATTGATTAGTATCAAAGAAGAGAAAGAAATAAAGTCTTTTCCCATTTATCTCCTGCACCTTTACCGTGAAAAAAGCCTTTGGCTGATTGAGGGCTTTGACCTAAAGGAAGAAAAGAGGCAAATTTTTTCGGTAGACAATCTAACCGATGTGAAACCATACCCGACGAAAAAAAGAGTAAGCAAGAAAAAGATTTTAGAAAAACTAAGTAAGCAGGAAGAAGTAATCAACCTTGTCCTTGAACTCGGTCCAAAGGCGATTGCACAGTATAAAAAATACCATCCTTTAAAAGTTTCAATCTCTTATACGAATCCTTACCAAACCACAGCCATTCTAAAGACTTTTATCCATGTTAATCATCCAGAAGAATTGACCGAAATAACGAATTGGCTGCTTTTTCTAGGTGGGGATATTAAGGTCAGGGAAATGCCAGAAGAAGTCTTGGAAGGTTTACAGAAAAGGTTATTTCTATACTGCCCATAATTAGTGCCAGTTAAAACCTCTATAGATTTTAAGTTTGCCCAGCTGCTAGTCAGGAGAGAAATTTTTGAAAACCGAATAGCATTTGTATCAGTATTATTTTTATTTAACTTTCAGTATTTAGTAAGGAAAATTCAGCCTTCGATTAAATAGCCAAAAATAATCAAGTTAAGAGTAAAACTTGATTATTTTTGGCTATTATTTATTATCCTTCAATATAGAACAGAAGGAGGTTATTTCTTTATATCCACTCCATTAATCTTGAGATGGGCATGGAATATTTCAAGACTTGAAGGCAATGTTTCTTGGTTTTGCCATGTATTTTGGCTCCAAATTCCTGATTTTTTCAGTGCTCGAGAACAATGGATGAAGCATTCTTCTACATCCACGGCAATTCCAAGTAATGGCGGTTTTCCGTTTAAACTCATTTTCTCTAAGATTTCTTTATTTTTGATAATGGTTGCTTTTCCATTTATGCGCAGTACCTCATCTAACCCCGGAATAAGAAAAACGAGCCCTACATGTGGATTCGATAAAATATTTTCAAAGGAATCAACTCGTTTATTGCCAGGACGATCAGGCAGGACTAATTGATGATTATTTAATATTAGTATTTTGCTTGGCAAATCCCCTCGGGGTGCAACATCACATGTTCCGTTTGCATTTGCTGTAGAGAGGAAAAATAGTGGTGACATGGAAATGAACCTTTTACAATGCTCATCCAGCATTGAAATTTCCTTTTTTACGAGTATTCATGAGGAATCCCTATTATTTCTCTAAGTTCTTGCTCAGAAGTAACTGCTTCACTAGAAAAATCTATTATCTCCATTTCCTAAAATCCTCTCTTTAACTAGTAGTAGGTTAATTATAATAAAGAACTCTATTAATATAAATCTATTAAACGAGTTAAGTGTGCTTTACTACTCCATCCTTCAAACCGCTTCATTAATAGCATCATCAATGAAAACCCTTTTTTGTGTTTTATCAGATTATTTGGAAATAATGATATAATATTATCAGAGACTACTTATTTAAGAGATAAACACCTAATTTATGCTAATAAACAAAAGAATGAATTGTTTAAACTCTTACATAAACGATGAATAGGGAGCGAGTGCTTTGGAATTAAATGATGTGATATTCGGACATAGATCCATACGAGAATATGAAGATAGGGAGGTAAGTCAAGAGCTGCTAGAGCAAATAATAGATGCAGGCATTCGTGCCTCTTCAAGCGGCAATATGCAAACGTATTCGATTATCGTCACAAAAGACAAAGAGCTTAAGCGAAAATTGTACACCGCACATATGGAACAATCGATGGTTGTTGATGCACCTGTCCTATTAACCTTTTGTGCTGATTTTAATAGAATGAGAAAATGGCTATCGCTCAATGATGCACCTGTGCATTTTGATAATTTCATGAGCTTTATGATAGGTGCTATTGATGCTTCTTTGGCGGCACAGAATTGTGCTTTAGCAGCAGAGAATGCTGGTCTGGGGATTTGTTATATGGGCTCAACACTTGCGAATTGTGACCAAATTGGTAAACTGCTGAACTTGCCGCCAAATGTCGTACCAGTTGTGGGTTATTCATTAGGATATCCTGCAGAAAACCCTGCTCCAAGAGATCGATTGCCGAGGCATGGAATGGTTCACTATGATCAGTATCGCGATTATTCAGATGAAGAAATTCTAGAAATCTACAAAGAAAGAAATGAAAAGGGATGGAAACGCTATATGGACATTCCTAGGCTAAAGGAAATGACAGAACGGCTGGGATTAAAGAATCTGGCTCAAGTCTATACCATTGCCAAATATACGCAAGAATCTCACATCGAATTTTCACAGACAGTACTGAATTACTTGGAGAAGCAGAATTTTATGAATAATAGTAACGAGAGACCCTTATCATAAGTAAAAGAGGTTTTGACATAAAAAATGGAGCCAGTGTATCGTACAGGATTGGCTCCATTTCAAGTCTTATTCCTTGTATCATTTGCCTTTTTACGATTTTTTTATTGTAAATGTTGTCTAGCCTATAGAAAATTTAAATATCCATCTCAACGTTCCTGCCTGGGTAGAATGACAATTGCGGATTCAATTGGTTTTCTTTTGCCGTTCGTATGCTGGGTGTAAGCCTAAAAACCATTGTATGACTTCCTAGAGAGGAGCGATATTTCTCAACATGGGATTGTGAAAGGCTTTTATCGTAGTAGCCGGGTACGTACTTATCCAGCATGGCTTGCATTGCCGCGGTCGCTTCTGTTAGATCGCTTACCTCTTCAAGTACTCCGAACAGCATCACACTCATATAAGCAGTATCTGTTTTTGCGGGTATAGGGCTTACCATCGTTCCGTAATCTTCAGATACTGCGAAACAGCAGTTGGGATTGGCATGAATCAAATTGATTTTTCTCCCTTTTGCGGCACCATGAAAATACAAGGCTTCATTCATCCAGATAAAATTCAAAGGAACAACATAAGGGAGATCCCCATCCGTTAATCCAAGATAACCCGTCCGAGCTTTGCTTAAAAACTGATCAATACGCTTATCATCTGTACATTTTAATTTTTCTTGGCGGATCTTATGCATTCTTCATCCCATCTTTCTTTATAAATGTTAAAATCATTTTAAGAAATTTCTGTACATGACGAAAGTGACAGAATTAAAAAGTTTAATAGGGACAGATGGAGGGTTAACAGTGGAACTTACCCCATTTTTACGTAGAGAGCTGCCAGAGCATTTATACAGCCAGTTGTATCATTGGATTAAGAAGGAAATTGAAGAAGGCAGGCTCTTGCCAGGAATGAAGATGCCATCCATTCGCCAGCTAACCATTCATTTAAAGGTCAGCCGGAATACGGTTGAGTCTGCATATCAGCAGCTGCAATCAGAGGGATACCTTGAAAGTATCCCTAAAAGTGGAATATGGGTAGCTGAGATTGAAAAACCTTCACTGCATCCGTTTGTAGTGGAACATCCGATTATGCTGGAATGTGAGCCTTCAAGCGAAGTTCTTGTGGATTTTGAATATGGAAATGTCGATCTTGACAAATTTCCTTTGAAGCAGTGGAAGAAATGTTTGTCAGACGCAGTTGATCAAGAGAACAACTGGTTATTTCAGTATAGTGAAAAACAAGGTGAGTTTGCATTGAGGCGGGAGATTTCAAACCATTTACTGCAATCCAGAGGTGTACGCTCTACACCAGAACAGATTCTGATAACGGCCGGAACACAAACTTCCATGACGTTGATCTGCCGTCTTTTAGGACTCGGGGGAAAAACAGTGGCCATGGAAGAACCAGGTTATAGCGGTGTTCGAACAGTCTTTGAAGACCAGGGATGCTATATTGATCCTATACCTCTTGAAAAGGACGGATTGTCAGTGGAGCACATTCAAACGAGCAGGGCAAATGCCGTATATGTAACGCCTTCTCACCAATTTCCATTTGGTATGATTCTGTCCATTTCGAAAAGAATGCGATTATTAAAGTGGGCATATCAAACGGGGGGATACATTATTGAGGATGATTATGATGGAGAGTTTCGATACCAGGGGCAGCCAATTCCTTCGCTGAAATCCCTGGATGAAGAGGAAAAGGTCATTTATTTAGGTACATTTTCTAAATCATTTCTTCCTTCAGCTCGGTTAAGTTATATAGTATTGCCACCGTCATTAATGGTTCAATATTCACGAAAGTTCCCGGCTTATAACCAATCTGTCTCTCCTATAATTCAGAGAGCGATGTCCCTGTTCATGCAGTCCGGAGAATTCGAAAGGCATATTCGAAGAATGCGCAAAATATATCAAAGAAAACATCAAGCTCTGCTAAGAAGTATCGATCAATATATGGGCACTCAAGTAAAAATCGTTGGAGAAAAGTCGGGCTTGCATATTTTATTGAAACTAAAAGGCATATCCACCCATGAGCTGATTGAAAAAAGTCTGCAGAAGGGAGTCAAAGTGTATTCTCCGTTAAGCTTTTGGCTAAATCCAAACCCGGAAGGACAATCCTATATCATGTTAGGGTTTGGCGGATTATCAATTGAAGAGATTGAGAAGGGAATTAGATTACTCGCTAGCTGCCTCCCAGGAAATGGAGATAGCTAAGTGATAAATTATTGGTTGAATCAATGTAAAAAAAAGATGAGACTTATCGAAATCAGGTAAATCTCATCTTTTTTGTTATGGCTATGTTTGAACGGCAGAAAATTGAATCAGCTTTGTAAGAACTAGACAAGAGATTTAAATAGAAATGAAGACTTCCTTTCTACGTTCTAGTTTTCGGTATACAAGCGCAATCAGCATGGCTGGCAGAGTACAAATAATCATTCCTATAAAGGCATATCTTGGCTCAATTTCGTATAAGTAGCCCCCAAAGATTGTAAACACTGCAGTGCTCCAGCTAAGTGCAAGCGCGGAATACATGCCTTGTGCTATCGGTATCTGCGTATGTGGAATGTTGTTGATTAAGTATTTCATAAAGGCATAATGCCCCATAGCAAAAGAAAATGCATGTAAAGTTTGTGCAAGACAGAAAACAAGTACATTTGGGAAGGCAAACACTAGTATCCAGCGAAAGGAAGAACCAATTGCTGCTAATGTCAGTAAAGTGCCTACAGAAAATTTGTTAAAGCTTTTATCTGCAATAGAGAAGAATATGATTTCTGCAATGACAGCAATATTAATAATGAGACCAATCAGGTAAATGGGTGCATGGATATCCTGTAAAAAAATATAGCCATAATTGTAATAAGTAGCATGTGCTGCTTGAAGTAAAATGACAATCATGAGCACCAAACCAAAGTGTTTGATCCGGAATAAATGGAACATCCCAGCTTTTTGCGCTTGGTTTACTTGCGGCTTTTCTGATAAAACTTCTGGTGCACGCATAAAACTAAGACATACAAATCCGATCATTCCAAGTAATAGTGACCAGAAAATTACCTCATCTCCATACATTCCTGTAAAAATGGTTAAAATGATGCCCACTGAGACAAACCCAATGGATCCCCATTGACGGCTTCTTCCATAGTGCCTTAATTGTTTGCTTTGTACAAGGACACTGGCGGCACTATCTAAAGCAGGCATCAGAGCAGGATAAAATAGGTGCAAAACGATCGTTACTACTAGTAAGCCAGCAAAGGAGTCTGCTGGAATATAGCAAAGAATAGCAGCCAGTGTGCCTATTCCTGCCACTTTTAAAAGGACTTTACTGCTAAATTTCCCTGATAAATAAGGAAATGCAAATAATGTGGACAAGCCTCTCGCAATTAAACCAAAGCTCATGATTAAGCTAGCTTGAGAGACTGTAATTCCTTTTGTATAAATCATCCATCCTGACCAATAAGGCAGAAATATGCCCCATGTCAAAAAGAAGCTAAAAAAACGTGTACTCATCCAGAGCTGTGTGTTCATTAGTATCCTCCTCATCGAATGAATGATATCATTGGATGAAAGAGGAATAATATGAGATATCTCATATTTTTGAGGTGGCATATGGAAGTTTACAAAGGTGAGAAAAAAAGGCTGTATTTGGAGTATAACTCAATCGCGCATCTATTTTCCTTTCAAGTCGAAGCATTTATGGAAGTGCATGAATACCAGCGGGATGAATGGATCATTCAAGAGGGCATGCGACCGGATTTTTTATTTTATGTAATGGAAGGAAAAGCAAAAATATATGTTACACATCAAAATGGGAAAGTATCCTTAATTAATTTTATCAATGCTCATGATTATATTGGGGAAATGGAATTATTAAATGATGTGTATTATACAAAGGGGATTCAAGCATCAACAAAGACCGTTTGTTTTGCGATTCCAATTCATCGATATCGCACACAACTACTGGATGATGCAAAATTTCTCCGTGAATTGACCAAATTTTTAAGTATAAAAGCTACACATATGGCTGCAAAGTATTCACAAAGTCTCGCTTTCCCGCTTGAAAACCGGCTGGCGGATTTCATTTTGCAAACGGCTGATGAAGGAATTTATAAAGAGAAACATGTAACGGTTTGTGATTATTTAGGGGTATCCTATCGGCACTTATTGCACGTACTTACACAATTTTGCGCTAAAAATTACTTGAAAAAGGATGGACGGAACTATCATATTAAACAATCCCATTCCTTGAATGAACTTGCCGAAGTGTTGAAGAATCAGTAATAAAATAGAACTTCGCGTATAATGGTAGTTTGTATAAGGAAATGATCTATATGCAAGATAATAAAGTAAATAATTCAAAATAAAAGAGGCTTAGTTATGTGCAGAGAAAGTTTTAAGGATTATAAATTAAGCAGTGAAATAGTGGATGCGCTGGATAGTTTAGATTATGAAAATCCAACAGCCGTTCAAAGTAAGGTTATCCCTCTTGTGTTAGAGAAAACGGATCTTGTCGTAAAATCACAAACAGGAAGCGGGAAAACTGCCTCATATGGGATTCCAATTTGTGAATTAATTGATTGGAAGGAAAATAAACCGCAAGCGTTAATTTTGACACCAACAAGAGAACTTGCTGTTCAAGTAAAGGAGGATTTCATCAACATAGGCAGATTTAAACGGATAAAAGCTGCAGCAGTTTTTGGAAAACAGCCTTTTGCCATCCAAAAAACAGAATTAAAGCAAAAAACGCATGTAGTCGTCGGTACTCCGGGCCGCGTGTTAGATCATATTGAAAAAGGTACTCTGCCTTTAGAACGGGTTAACTATCTTGTTATAGATGAAGCGGATGAAATGTTAAACATGGGATTTATTGAACAAGTGGAAGCGATCATCAAAGAGCTGCCACGAAAACGGGTGACCATGTTATTTTCAGCTACTTTGCCAGAAAGGGTCAAAAACCTAGCACTTAACTATATGAAAACACCTATCGATATTGAAATTAAGGCGACTGGACTCACGACTGATAAAATTAATCATTCTCTTTTCGAAGTGGCAGAAGACCATAAATTTTCTTTGCTTAAAGATGTAACAATTGTTGAAAATCCAGATAGCTGCATAATCTTTTGCCGAACAAAAGATCGAGTAGATACTTTGTGTGATCAGTTAATGGATTTAGGTTATAGCTGCGATAAAATTCATGGCGGCATGGTCCAAGAAGATCGGCTTGATGTGATGAATGACTTTAGAAGAGGAGAATTCCGCTATTTAATTGCTACGGATGTAGCCGCTAGAGGAATTGATATTGATAATATCACACATGTTATTAACTATGACCTTCCTTTAGAGAAAGAAAGCTATGTCCATCGTACGGGAAGAACAGGACGGGCAGGTCAAAAGGGGAAAGCCATCACTTTTGTTACCCCATTTGAGGATAAGTTTTTAAATGAAATTGAAGAATATATTGGTTTTGCGATTCCAAGTATGGCTGCTCCTTCAAAAGAGGAAGTTTCAAATAAGAAATCAGATTTTGAAGCAAAAATGAATGTGGAACCAACGATTAAAAAGGCGAGAAGTGAAGAATTAAATAAGCAGATTATGAAGCTGTACTTTAATGGCGGCAAGAAAAAGAAACTTAGGGCAGTAGATTTTGTTGGAACAATTGCCAAAATTGACGGAGTAACAGCAGAAGATATTGGCATCATTACCATATTAGATACTGTTTCTTATGTTGAAATATTAAATGATAAAGGTCCGATGGTGTTAAAACGGATGAAGAATACAACCATAAAAGGTAAGTTATTGAAAGTACATGAAGCGAAAAAAAAGTAATACACTATCGAAGTAAGTGAAACTTTTATATATCGCATCAAACAGTCTATGAATAAAAGTAGACTGTTTTTTTTTTTACCCCTTCTTATCACTAACAGCTCTCCTAATAAAAAACTTAAGAAAATCTTAAGAAACCTATCCACTAATTTCTAAGATTTTTTTATTAAGATAACCTCATCAGCAAAAAGCAAGACCATAAGTCAGTGGAGGGGAGTTATTTGAATAATCACAATTCCTTGTTATTTTTACAATCCTTTATCCGCAGACCAAAGGAAATTGGCAGTGTATGGCCAAGCTCAAGTTTTTTGGCTAGAAAAATGGTCCAGCAAGTGTCATGGGAAGAAGTTGGTGCGGTAGCAGAGCTTGGTTCTGGAACGGGTGCGATTACAAGAGAGATCAAATCACATGCATCAAAAAAGGCAACCGTTCTTCTGTTTGAGAAGGATGGAGAAATGAATGAGAATCTTCAGAGGGAATTCCCAGGTTACCTGTGTTATGAGAATGCTGTTCAATTACTGAATATAATGGACCACCATGATATTAAGCAATTAGATTGTGTCATTAGCGGACTGCCCTTCTTTAATTTTTCAATGGAACTGCGTGAAAGATTACTGAATCAGGTGATAGATTCATTAAAGCCAGGAGGGTATTTCATTGCTTTTCAATATTCTTTACAAATGAAAAAGCGGCTCTCAAAAACTTTCCGCATCGAGAGAATCCATTATGTTCCATTAAATTTTCCCCCGGCTTTTATTTATGTTTGCAAAAAAATCAACTAAAAACGAATAATAGAGGGAGGAGCAGGGCATGTAGTTTATTTTAGGGGTGAACGCAGTGAATATATTGGTTTGTGATGATGATAAAGCAATTGTTGATGCGATAGGAATTTACTTAGAAAATGAGGGTTTTTCCACTTTTAAGGCTTTTAATGGTTTAGAGGCAATCAAAATGATCGATGATCAGGAAATTCATCTAATTATTATGGATATTATGATGCCAAAGATGGATGGAATAAAAGCGACCATGAAGATCAGGGAAGAAAACAACATCCCGTTGATTATGCTTTCCGCTAAAGCGGAGGATTACGACAAAATATTAGGATTAAATCTAGGCGCAGATGATTATATTACGAAGCCTTTTAATCCTTTGGAGCTTATTGCAAGGGTTAAATCCCAGCTGAGAAGGTATACAACTTTAGGAAGCCTTGAAACAAAGAGTAATGTATATAAAACAGGCGGGCTCATGATTGATGATGAAAGTAAAATAATTACTGTTGATGGAGAGGCGGTTCAGCTTACTCCAGTGCAATACAAGATATTAAAATTTTTGACCGCAAATGCAGGAAGGGTGTTCTCTATAGAGGAGATTTATGAAAAGGTTTGGAATGAAACAGCCTTTAGCCCGGAGAATACAGTAAGTGTCCATATAAGAAAAATTAGAGAAAAAATAGAAATCAATCCGAAAGAGCCAAAATATTTAAAGGTGGTGTGGGGAATTGGATATAAGGTTGAAAAAATATAGCCACTCAATGGCAACAAAATTGATTGTATTTATGATCATGCTTGCATGCTTTTCAGGTGTTATGCAATCAATTGCCCATTTAGTTTCCGTGAATGATGGCGATGTTGGAATCGTTTTTGAAGATAATTACTTCTTTAGCGAGTCGTATGTGAGAGAAAGCGAAAGTCTTATAAGTGATCTTACGAGGCTGCTGGGTGAATATAAGAATGAGGCAAATGTATTAAAGGGTGAGACAATCGATAAAGATGAACTAAGAATGGAAGAACAGAACTTGTTTTCAGATTATCAGTATGAATCCAAAAGTTATAATCCAAATTTAAGTGAAACAGAAAATTATGAGAAGTTTAAAGTGGATTATGCTGATAAAATTGCCCAGATAAAGGACCAAATGATAAAGAGGGATTTAAAAGAATATCATTACCTATTGAACAATATCAAAGAGGTTAAAGATCCATTGTATTATGTCAGTGACGGTGTAAATGTGTATACGAATAGTACAATGAAAGAAAAAGAACAATTTAAAGCTTATCCATCTTACATGGTGTTTGAGGGATATAAAAGAGAGATCTATCCAAAAGAAGTAGAGGAAAATAAACAATTAAATTGGATTACTATGCAAATGGATGAATTAGGCTCTGAAAACCATGCCATTTATGTAGCTTTTTCAAAGGAGTTTTTAGATTCTAAAATAAGTGAGTGGAAAGAAAATAAAGTGAATGCCACAAAGGGTTTTTATCGTTTATTAGGATTTTCAGCAGGATTTATCCTCTCTCTTTTCTACCTGGCATTAGTGAGCGGGAGAAAGTCCTTTAAGGATGAAGAGCTGCGCTTGCATGCAGTCGATAAATTATATATTGATCTGAACATCTTGCTATGTATAGGACTTATAACGTTTTGGGTTATTCTACTTGATCTTTTGGAGCTGCCACATAACATAAAATGGGTCATTCCAATCACAATTCCATTTTCAGCTGCTTTTTTTGCACTGATTTTATCAATGGTGAGACATTTTAAGAATCGAACGTTTTTTAAGCATTCCCTGATCTATCAAATAATCAAAGGACTTATCCAATTTGTAAGAAATGTTTATGATAGCGGAAATGTTGGGGTAAAGACAGTTATGATTGTTATTGGGTATCCGCTATTGATTGCTTTAACATTTTTTATGTTTCCAATAACCATAGGGATCGCTGCCTGGTTTGCCTTAAAGAAGGTTAAAGCATTTAAGGCAATAAAAGATGGAGTAGAAAGAATAAAAAATGGAGATATCCATCACAGCATTGAAATTGATGGGAAGGGTGAGTTTGTTAGCCTGGCTGCCAATATAAACAGCATTACCGATGGGTTGAAAAATGCAGTAGATAACGAGCTAAAAAGTGAGAGATTAAAAACAGAACTCATCACCAATGTATCTCATGACATACGAACACCGTTAACATCCATTATCACATATGTCGATTTACTTAAAAAAGAAAAGGACCTATCAAAGATAGCGGAATATACCGAAGTACTAGATCAAAAGTCTAAAAGGCTAAAGCTCCTAACGGATGATTTATTTGAAGCTGCTAAAGCTTCAAGCGGAAATATTCCAGTCCAGCTCGAAAAGATTGATATTGTATCATTAATCACTCAGGGGCTTGGGGAAGTGAGTGAGAAGATTGAAGAACTAGATTTAGAATTCAGGTTCAACCATTCAAATGATAAAGTCTATGTAACGGCTGATGGAAAATTATTATGGAGGTCTATTGAAAACGTATTATCAAATATATTTAAGTATGCTCTTAAAGGATCAAGGGTTTATATTAATATTGAGGATTTAGGAAATGAAATCCTTCTAACCTTCAAGAATATTTCAGCTTACGAATTAAATATTTCAGCTGATGAATTAATGGAGCGTTTTAAAAGAGGCGATGAATCTAGATCTAGCCAAGGCAGTGGATTGGGGCTTTCCATTGCCAAGAGCCTAATCGATATACAGAAAGGGACATTTATGATTCAAATTGATGGGGATTTATTTAAATCTATCATCAGTATGCCTAAGCATAGTAGTGAATGAGTTTTAAATACCTTTGCCTGGCTTGTTCCACGTGGAACAAATAGGATGATAAGAAAAATTGAAGACTACCAAATGGATGGTTTAATTGATCATCGAAAAGGACCTAATTTATAAATTAGGTCCTTTTTGAAATGATTTAATACTATGAGCGATAAAGAACTGGGCTGTGTAGTAGGTGATCATGATTAGGACAGATGCGTAAGAGATGTCAAATACAAACCGATTCCAAGCTAATATGGAATCGGAAATAACGAATAAGATGCTTCCTGTAATTGTCCATTTATTGCCGGTCATAATGGCAGACCAGGCCATTGTAGAAATGATAATTGTATATAAACAAACTGGAATGATTAAAGCATTATTTCCCTTTTCAATAAGAGATTCGGTAAGAAGATGCCCAATAAAAATGGCGTAGAAACTGATTGGAATAATTGATAAAACACGTATAAGGGAAAAACGCCATTCTTTAAAAAATCCAATGATATAAAAAATATGGCCTATTAAAAAGGCTGCAAGTCCGATCAAAAACCAATGAAGTAAACCATCACCAAACATACAAAATATTAATCCTACCAAAATAATCGAACTGGTGAAAGAATGCCTTCCACGAATTTGAATATATGCATAAGCAATGATTAACCACATCGGAATTAACTTGAATGGAAGATTAAAAAGAAGAGGTGCATCAGGAATGATAAAAATATATAATGCACTCGTGATTAAGATGAATAATGGCAAAGACAATCTTTTCAATTTGTCACACCTTTCTATAAGCTAATTTTTATTAATATAGAATATTCTCTATTTAATGCCAGACTCCTTTAGATATCCTTGGAATTCATATCATTTGTTTTAGAAAGCTCGGAGTTCCTCATAATAATATATGTAGATGAAAAGGGCATACTAAAGCCTTTACAGAGAAAATAAATCTTGTTTTTTTAATTGAAGATGATTATAGTGAAATAGCAATGACAACTGTCAAGACACTGGAGGTAAACATTGTGGCAGAAAATAAAATTTCACAGCGAAAGCTTCTTGGCATCGCAGGACTCGGCTGGATGTTTGATGCGCTGGATGTAGGGATGCTTTCGTTTATTATTGCAGCACTTAAAACAGATTGGGGTTTGACCCCTGAACAGATGGGGTGGATAGGAAGTGTAAACTCAATTGGGATGGCTGTTGGCGCACTTCTTTTTGGTCTATGGGCAGATAAGATTGGCAGGAAGAATATATTTATTATCACCTTGCTATTATTTTCGCTTGGGAGCGGGCTTTCCGCATTGACAACTACCCTTTTTGCCTTTCTCGTTCTGCGTTTTTTTGTTGGCATGGGGCTCGGTGGAGAATTACCTGTCGCTTCAACTCTTGTTTCAGAAAGTGTATCTGCAAAAGAGCGTGGGCGTGTAGTTGTTTTACTTGAAAGCTTTTGGGCATTTGGCTGGCTCATTGCAGCACTTATTTCATATTTTGTTATTCCGTCATTTGGATGGAAGGTTGCTTTAATTCTTAGCGCTATACCTGCTTTTTATGCGATTTATTTAAGGCTGAATCTTCCTGATTCTCCGGCATTTTCACCAAAGAAAGCGGAGAAACGGTCCATTGCTCAAAATGTCCGGGAAGTTTGGTCGAAGAAATATGCACGTTCCACATTTGTCCTTTGGATTGTTTGGTTCACAGTTGTTTTCTCATATTATGGGATGTTTCTTTGGCTGCCAAGTGTGATGGTAATGAAAGGATTTAGTATGATTCAAAGTTTTGAATATGTTTTGATCATGACTCTCGCTCAGCTGCCAGGCTATTTTTCAGCTGCATGGCTCATTGAACGAATGGGGAGAAAGTTTGTGCTTGTCACTTATTTGCTAGGGACGGCGGGTTCTGCCCTAGTTTTCGGTCAGGCAGAAACAACTGCAGTTCTCATTGTGTCAGGTATCTTTTTATCATTCTTCAACCTCGGTGCATGGGGAGCTTTATACGCATATACGCCTGAACAATATCCGGCTGTCATTCGTGGGACAGGCGCTGGTATGGCTGCATCGATTGGACGAGTAGGCGGGATTCTTGGACCGCTCCTTGTTGGCTCACTTGTTGCTGCAGGTAATTCTATTGGTTTCATTTTTGCCTTGTTTTGCGCAAGTATCGTCGTCGGTGTAATTGTACTTGCGTTTTTAGGAAAAGAAACACGGCAGATTGAATTAACATACGAATAGATTGGTAAATAATAACCATCCCTTGAATACTGGGTTTTGAAATAGGAGAAAACAACGAGATATTGACTATTCTAAAATAGTATTATAAAGTAAGGAACGTAATAATTTTATATAATAAATCCTCATCCAAACCGATGAGGTAGAGGTTGCAGTTTTTATCAGTAAGGCGGACGAGATGCAGAGACATCACTTGACTCCGTTTGAAAGGAAAAGCTGCCGAAGTGTGCTTGTCTCTCTGGTTAAGTATGCTGGGGCTGTCTCCGAATAGGAACAGAACTGTCACGATTGGCTTTACCAGCCATTCGTGTTGGGCTATCTTTCGGAAGGTATGATGCGGGCTATTTATCATGTCACCTGAATCTACTTCGGTGGCATTTTTTGTTCCAAACTCCTTCCAGATTAGAAAAGCTGATGGGTCTTTTAGTTATGGCTCTGGGCTAGAAAAATTGAAGAAAAGGAGTTACATCGATGAAAACAGCAGAAGTAAGAAAAGATAAATTCAATACTGATACTGAAACAACCGGATTAAAACGCAGTTTAAAGTCACGTCACTTGGCAATGATTTCTCTGGGCGGAACTATTGGGACAGGCCTTTTTCTCGCAAGTGGCGGCGCAATCCACTCCGCTGGTCCCGGAGGAGCAATTCTATCCTATCTTGTGATTGGGATTATGGTCTATTTCTTAATGACAAGTCTTGCGGAAATGGGTGCCTATATGCCTGTTGCAGGAAGCTTTAGCACATACGCCACCAAATTTGTCGACCCATCACTTGGATTTGCTCTTGGCTGGAACTATTGGTATAACTGGGCGATAACCATTGCAGCAGAATTATCAGCTGTCACGATGATTATGAAGTTTTGGTTCCCTCATACACCTTCTATTATTTGGAGTGCCATTTTCTTAGTAATCATGTTTTTATTAAACTATTTATCAGTAAAAGGCTTTGGTGAAACGGAATATTGGTTCGCTTTAATTAAAGTGGTTACTGTAATCATCTTTATTATTACTGGTATATTAATGATCTTCGGAATCTTGGGTGGCCAGGTAATTGGTTTTAAGAATTTTACAGTAGGAGATGCCCCGTTTCATGGCGGCTTTATGACAATGCTTGGAATCTTTATGGCCGCTGGTTTCTCCTTCCAAGGCACAGAATTGCTTGGAGTCGCTGCGGGTGAAACCGATGATCCAGGTAAAGCAATTCCAAGAGCTGTAAAATCAGTGTTTTGGCGCATCCTTTTATTCTATATCCTGGCGATTTTTGTAATTGGTTTAATCATTCCTTATACAAATGAAAATCTTGCAAGCAGTGATGTAACGGTTAGCCCATTCACGATTGTTTTCCAAAAAGCAGGAATTGCCTTTGCTGCTTCCGTAATGAATGCAGTAATTTTAACAGCCGTGCTGTCTGCCGGAAACTCAGGCATGTACGCTTCCACACGTATGCTTTGGAATTTAGCCCGTGAAGGGAAAGCACCTAAGTTTCTTGGGAAACTAAATAAAAGAGGGGTTCCTGTAAATGCTTTGATTATCACATCATTAGTCGGAACACTTGCTTTCTTGGCTTCATTATTTGGTGATGGTACTGTTTATGTTTGGCTGCTAAATGCTTCAGGGATGTCAGGCTTTATCGCATGGCTCGGAATTGCTATTTGCCACTATCGATTCCGCCGGGCATTTGTTGCTCAAGGAAAAGACTTAAACCTCTTGCCATACAAAGCGAAATTATTCCCATTTGGTCCTATTTTTGCCTTCGCAGTTTGTGGCTTTGTTGTATTAGGACAAAACTATTCAGCGTTTTTAGGGGATCATATTGATTGGAACGGTATATTGGTTTCTTATATAGGATTGCCTTTATTCCTTATTTTATGGCTTGGATACAAATTTACGAAAAAAACAAAATTGATCCCGTTAAAGGATTGTGATTTATCAAATTGACTTTAAAGCACGCAGCCAGCGTGCTTTTTTTGATTATGCCAGCATGACTTAAAACTAAAAAGTATATATAATAGGTTTCAACCTTTTATACTTTCTACAATATCTCATAGCAAAATAGTTAAAAGTGGTGCGATGATTGTGTGGACGCGTCATGGTGCAATCATGATAATGAGGGTTATGAATGGATATATAGAAGCATGTAAGCTTCTATATATATTATTTGTATAGAAAAACTTTTAGATTATTTTGACTATCCAGTGTGGCAAACAGAACATTTTTCACTTCAGTCTGATATAGACTTTTTAAATTTGAAATAATCCATTCTTCGCTCTTTTGAATTCGTTTTAATTCCTCGGAATTAATCTTCCCTTCTTTAATAATGGTCTTGGGAAAATCGAATGGCTGTACTTCCATCTGCATCGACGAAGGGGTTAAAGGTTCGTATTTCGGATCCAAAAAAACAGAAAACTTCCCATCAGCTTCCCAAATAGCTAGAGCTACTTTTTTTACATCTTCTATTTTTTCTTCCCGTAATTCTTCTAATAACACATCTATAGATATTCTTGCCTTTTTTAATCCTTTATAGATGATTTCTCCATTCTTAACGATAGTAATTGGGTCAGGGGTAATCAGCCTTCTAAACCATGGCCATCTGAGAATCGTAAAAATGCCTCCAAGATACAACACTACCAATACAAGGGTTGTAATGATAGATCCTTTTAACCCCAGATTTTCATCTGAAAGAGGATGAGCAATAATGTTTCCGATGACTAATGCAATTGCAAAATCGAGAGGTCTTAACTGGGAGATGGCACGCTGACCCAATACTCTCGTTACCATTAATAAAAAGAAAAAAGCCACAACCGCTCGAAGTATCCACTCAAAGCTGGTAAGTGTTTCTTGGCCTTGGAAAAAGTCCATATAAGACACATCCCTTACAAAAATACTATTACATAGTTTAACACTGATGTTATTTTAATAAACTGCAATTAATTTAAAGTAAAATGCAAAAAGGAATAACGAAGTGTCTACTATATTTTTGGGAGTGGTTCAGATAGGATATATCACCAAGTTAATAAACGAAGATGATTTCTCTTCCCCTTATCTATTTATAATTAATATAGACAAGGGGATGTTTCATTAAAGTATGATAGTTAAAGGAAATTAGATTATTGGGGAATTTTATCGTCCGTTCTATCCCTATAGATACCTTTAATCTTTTTGCCTTCTACAAATGAAGGGATATCTAACTCTAGTAAATCGTAAATCGTAGGAGCTATGTCTAAATTAGACATGGAGCTAATCTGTTTCCCTTTGTAAAAGTCTGCTCCCGTAGCCATAAAAACAGGTCTAAGCATGCTTCTGTCTGCATCTCCCCCATGTGTTCCTAATTCAATTGGCGGAGAGACATTTTTTGCAATACCGCTGCCCATCACATAGCCTGGAGCACCAATTAACACAACATCCCCTGAATTTTGATGGTCCAAAAGTGTTTTATTTTTATTTGTATTTTTCATTACTTTTTCATAAGGATGGATTTTTTGTCTGAAAAGGTGTTTCCAAAAATCTTTAACATGTTCTTGAAGCTTACGGAATGAGAAGCTGTCCGTATGAATGGCTGACATAATTGCTTTCATATCATATTCAATATCTTCTCCTCTTTTATATTTAATTTCTGCTTCTTTAAAAGCTTGAATAATCTGACCCTGGACACTTTCATATTCTCCTATAGGCACGATTCCATCTTTTTCACGGTTCTGTAAGTTAATGTATACATGTGCGGCTGATCCGCTTGGAATGGCATACGCTTTTGATTCCGTAAAGTTAATCTTATTTTTTTGATCTACAGTTAATAACCCGGCATCTTTTAATACTTTGTTCGGTGATAGAGTGGAATGAGCAGGTTCCATCCCATGATCGGAGACTATAAACAAATAGTCATTCTCGTTTAGGGAATTCATTGTTTCACCGACCACCTTGTCTGCTAGCTGGTAGGACCATTCGATATAACTCATATATTCTTTTGACTTTTCAGGTGAGTATCCTGGCTGCCTGGGATCTATTAATAAATATTTATGCTGCTCATGATCAATCTGGGGGGTATAGAACATCAGTAAATCAGGATTGTATTTTTGTTTTATATAGAGAGAAACCTTTGTGATCCACATGACAAATCTTGTGCTTATCTCCTTATATTCTTTTCTCGTAATCCATCCTTTTTTAAGTGCAGTATCATCATCTTGAGCCGGATAAAACCCAAACTCTTCCTGTATCTCATCAGCAAATCCTTTAGGACCATTAAACTGGCCGGAAGTGACTGCTGTCCGATACAACTGTGCAGGAAGGGGAAGATCTTTATTATTTGCTTTCATTTTGAACCAAAAACCTGCAGTTTTCTGATCGTTTATCTGTAATGAAAGAGAGCCCCATTGTTTTCCTTTTACAATCGAGTCAGCAGGATCTACTTTTTTATCCTGAGATAGTATAAAAGTGTCATAGTTTTGCTGCTGATCATCCGTTGAGTCAATCGCTAAAATGTGGATGAGCTGATCCCTTTCATTTTTTATGTTGAGTGTGAGTTTTGCTTCTTGTAAAGGAGTGAAGCTTTTGGGAGAATGAACCCATTCGGCAGCTTTTGTAAAGGTTAGTGGCTCTAAATTGCTTGGAGACCATGTTTTTTCAAAGTAAATAGAATAATTCCCCTGTTTATCCTCTTTAGGATTAGCACCTGGAAAAGCAATAGTGGCGGTTATTTTCCCTTGTTTTCTAGCCTCGATCCACAATGGAGGGACCTGGCTTTTCTCTTGGAAACCGCTATCATCATTGTCTAAAGTTTTATTAGGTTCGTGCCAATGATTGCTTACAATTCCAGTCTGATCAGGTGCAGCTCCAGTGGCAATTGCTGCGTGTGAAGGCGCTGTAAGAGAAGGAGTAATAGTAGAGGGCTTTTTTGCTGAAACCCCGTTGTCTCGCAGCTGTTTGATATGAGGCAATTTATTTTCCTTCACATATTTATTTGTGAAGTCATTTTTCATTCCGTCAAAAGAGACAAGTATAACCTTTCTATCAGTTTCTTGATGTTCCGCAGCTTCAGCTCCATTAATTATGCCGAAAAGAAATAAATGAAGAATGATTATGATAGCAAATATAGGTTTTCTCATTTTCTAATCCTCTCTGCATGGCTATTTTCTTTTTAGAATTAGCTCTGTTATTATTCATTGTTGATTTTCGTGTTTGTATGAGAATTCATAAGCGGAGAATTTCCGGCTATTTATAGAGATGAAGCTTAAGAAGCAAATATAAGCGGAAATATTCCGATTAATAGCTCCATTTAAGGCAAAATCCAAAGATTTGGATACGGTAACCGGAAAAACTCCCTTTATTTTTAAGGAAATATAGGTATTTCCTAATTTAGCCGGAATTTTTCCGTTTATTTCTCAAACACCGCAAAATCAACATTCAGTTATTACAGAGCCTAAAAAATAAAATAGGCGGAAGGAAGCTCCTTCTGCCTATTAGCTATCCTAATATTCGCAGCGATTCTTGAATAAATGCTGGGATGTCATCCGGCTGTCTGCTGGTAACTAGCTGATTCTGACATACGACGACTTCTTTGTCATGGAAATTTCCGCCGGCATTCTTTAAATCAACTTGTATCGATTTATAACCGGTCACATCTCGTCCTTCGAGTGTTTCTGCGGTAATCAGCAGCTGAGGACCGTGGCAAATAGCTAAAACAGGTTTTTTAGCATCCATAAATGCTTTGCTGAAATGAACAAAACGCTCGTCTGCACGAAGAATATCTGGAGAAAATCCGCCTGGGATGAATAAGGCATCAAAATTCTCGGGGGAAACATCACTAATACTTTTATCAATGATGATTTCACTATGTCCTTGTTTACCCTTTACTTTTTTTCCTTTTTCCATTTCAATAGTTGTTACTTCATATCCTTTTTCCTTAAACACTTTTACTGGTTCGGTGTATTCCGAGTCCTCAAAATGGTCTGTTACTAAAACAGCAATTTTTTTAATCAATTCCACTCAGCTCCTTCATTTATAAACTACCCTTTTTTCCATGGATAAAACTTGTTTAGTAGCTTTGAGC
The DNA here is from genome assembly GCF_900199725.1 of Cytobacillus massiliigabonensis. Lineage (GTDB taxonomy): Bacteria > Bacillota > Bacilli > Bacillales > Cytobacillaceae > Cytobacillus > Cytobacillus massiliigabonensis. The sequence goes on from NZ_LT904904.1 coordinate 178,558, forward strand.
CGTCTCTTATCTCACCGATTCCAGAATCGGCCTTTGGCAATGCCTTTAATAAATGATTCAATCGTGGAGTCTAATAAATTGTAAACACCCGCTCCCTCAAGTTCCACCCTGCTGGAATGTAATGTACGAGGATCACTAAGGGCAAGGGCTAATGGTTTATAATGTTTAAAGGTTGTTTCTATGAATTCCAGGACAGGTGTCTGTATAAGAGATTCAGTGCTGATGACTAATCCAGCATCAAAAAGGCAGGGATCTGTTGTGTTATAAGTATCGGTAACCTTTAGGAAATCATCAAAAAAAGAAACCTTTTTATCGATGATGCTATAATTTATCCGGTGATTTGCTAAAGCCTTAATCCATTCTGACAGAAGAGATACATTGGGCTTCCCATTCAATACGATCGCGACATTCTTGGAATCGGGTTTGTAGATCGTATTGGCCATGCTAAGTGCGGGAGATTTTTTATCTGATTGCATTTCGAAATTTTCCTTAGGCAATGGCGCTCCGATATTGTCAGCTACCTCTTGGGCTAATTGTCGGTCTATATGATTCAATAGAGCGACTGCATTAGCTTTCACCATAGCTGATTTGCATTTGCCGAGTTCGAAGCTAAATGCATCTTTTACATGCTGCCGTTCATAGGAGGCCAGGCTGTTAAAGAATAGTTTGGCCTGGGAGTAGAAATCTAGAAAGCTATCACTGCGGCCTCTAATTTTCTGCCCATCAATCTTTTCTTGATAATGCTCGTATCCACCATGTTCTGCTGGAATGGGTGCTGGCTGATTATTATTTAAACTGTTGCGGTGGTAGCTTGTTTGGCCACGGTGAATCGTCATTTGGTGCATGCCCTCACGCTGATTGTTATGAAAAGGGCAAACAGGCTGATTGATTGGAATTTGGTGAAAATTAGGTCCGCCTAATCGCGATAATTGTGTGTCAGTATAGGAAAATAATCGGCCTTGCAAAAGAGGATCATTGGAAAAATCTATGCCGGGAACAACATGTCCCGGGTGAAAGGCCACCTGCTCTGTTTCAGCAAAGAAGTTGTCGACATTTTGGTTCAATATCATTTTACCGACGATTTTCACGGGTACCTCTTCTTCTGGCCATAATTTCGTAGGATCTAAAATATCAAAATCAAATGCATGCTCTTTTTCTTCAGGGATCAACTGTAATCCAAGCTCCCATTCAGGATAATCCCCCTTTTCAATCGCTTCGTATAAATCTTGACGATGGAAATCAGGGTTTTTTCCAGCAATCCTCTGGGCTTCATCCCAGACCAATGAGTGAACGCCAAGTGCTGGCTTCCAGTGGAATTTCACAAAATGGGCTTGACCTTTTGCATTAATGAGGCGGAATGTATGAACGCCGAAGCCTTCCATCATTCGGTAGCTGCGCGGAATAGCGCGATCACTCATGTGCCACATAACCATATGAGCCGATTCAGGATTCTGTGCAATAAAATCCCAAAAGGTATCATGAGCACTGGCCCCTTGAGGGATTTCATTGTGTGGTTCTGGTTTGACCGCATGGACAAAATCAGGGAACTTAATCGCATCTTGAATAAAGAATACAGGCATATTATTGCCGACTAAATCGTAATTGCCCTCATCCGTATAAAATTTAGCGGCAAATCCTCGAACGTCTCTTACGGTGTCATTCGATCCTCTTGATCCTTGCACAGTTGAAAAGCGTACAAAAACGGGGGTTATTTTGGAGGGATTTGTAAGGAAATCTGCTTTCGTATATGCCTCTAAGGATTCATAAAGCTGAAAAAAACCATGTGCACCAACGCCGCGTGCATGAACAATGCGTTCAGGAATACGTTCATGGTCAAAATGGGTCATCTTCTCACGAAAATGAAAGTCCTCCATGAGTGTAGGACCTTTAAATCCCGCCTTTAAAGAAAATTCATCCTCTGCCATTTTCAATCCTTGGTTCGTTGTTAACGCATGATTTCGTTGATTATCCATGATGTATTGTTTTAATTGCTCAGTCTTTTTATTTTCCACAAGAATCCTCCTCCATATAATATTATTTTGTGCATACCCTTTCTATTGAGAAAAAAACATTTAATAATTTTTCTGAAGTTATATTCATTTATTTGTCAAATGTTGTGGTTAATAAGTACTAATGGATTCGGTATTATAAATATAGGAATTTGGTATTACGGTGAAGATTTTATTATAGGATGATAGGAAGTGAGAGTAAAAATTAAATGAAAACTTTAGCTTTTTTTGAAATCCCTATTGATGTAAAAACAAAGTCAACAAAGGGCAGTTCACCAAAGCTATTAGATAAGTTAATTGAGCAGCTGCAGGGAGCTGCAGAAATCAAAATCTCTTTTTTTCTTTACAATAATCCGTATTTACATAAGGCAATAGAGCTGCTAGCTGTTAAGGGATGCCATATTATTATCTACACAATTCCCTTAAGCGGGTATGATAGGAGAAAGAAAGAGATCACTTTGCCAAACGGAAAAAAAGGACACTATTCTAAATATGAGTATGCTGAGAAAATTGTCCAAAGAGTAATGAATAGTAAACTCCCTATTGAATTAAGATATATTCCTCATACGAACGTTTGGTACGTTCAAAAGACCTCTCGCGGATTAGATTCGTATGCTTTACATAGCAAATCCATTTTAATCAAAAATGGAGACGGATCTTATAAATGCATATCAACCTCATCTAATATGGCATTAGGAGACCCGCCACATAGTGAAAATCTCTTTATCACTGATAGAAAGAAAGATATTCATATGTTTCATACCTATTTTGATTTATTGCATAAACAATCTTTAAGTCTGAAAGAGTACGGAGAATTTTGCCAGCAGTCTTATGATTTCCAATATGTAACGAAGCCTTCAGATATTCAAGATGAATACGGCACATGTTATTTTACTGCGCCTTTTATTAAGTATAATGGAGCAGGGAGTAATCATTATGTTCAAAATAAGATCATTGAATTCATGAAGACAGCGAGACAAAGGCTGTATTTTTGCTTCCAGCATATTAGCGATATAAATTCGTTTGACAAGCAAGCTCAAAACATTGTTAGTGAGCTTGGAGAGATTGCTGGATCTAACCCTTCTTTGGATATTAAAGTGATAAAACAAACTAGATCTAACCATCAAAAACAGGGCGATCGAACAGCCAAAGCAGAACAGTTTTTAAAGTGTTTTAGGAATATAGAACAGAAGGTTCTTTTCCCAATTATCCATGACAAATTTATGATTGCTGACAATAATCTGCTTGTTACCACAGCCAATTTGACATCTACCCAGTTTGCATGGGCAGAAGACTATGAAATGAGGTATCAAGTAGGACAGGAGAAATATAGTATATTAAATACTTTTTCAGATATTAATAGTTTCCATTTTACGCATGAGCATCCTGTTGTAAATGATTATCTGAGCCATTTCAGTCAACTTTGGATGATTGGAGATTGTCTCTAAGAATGATGGGGAATTGGGGAAATAATAATATCTTCCTCTAAAATCTGCTGATTTCTTGCCAATTTGCAGCGATGAACAATTACATCGTTGGTGTTATAATGGACCTTTAGGAGGTTGAATTCATGAAGCTAAACGAAAGAGGACGTGGGAAATATAAACCTGCCTCTGATTATTCCGTTGACGATGTTAAAAACATATTATTTGAAAAAATAGCTGAAGAAGCCTCAAGAATATATGAAGATGACAGTGATATCGAATTGCTGGGTAAAATAAGGTACCAAAAAAATAAGTTCAATATGATCAGTTTATTCTCTGGATGCGGAGGACTTGATTTAGGTTTTGAATTGGCTGGTCTTGCAGCAGTCATTGGAGAAGCAGAAGCACTCGAAGCTTTTAAAGATGAAGAAAAATATAATAAAGTCAGAGATAAAAGTGTATTTCATACGGTCTATACGAATGATATGTTTAAAGAGGCGAACGAATCATACAAGCTGAACTTTTTAGATCATGCTTTACAGCATGAGAAGGATATACGGAAAGTTAAATATTTCCCTAAAGCAGATATTATTATTGGCGGCTTTCCATGCCCAGGTTTCAGTGAAGCAGGTCCCCGTCTCGTTGATGATGATCGGAATTTCTTATATGTTCATTTTATTAGAAGTATTATGCAGTCCCAGCCCGAGATATTTGTAGCGGAGAATGTAAAGGGAATGCTGACTCTCGGAAAAGGAGAAGTAATTAAACAAATTACAGAGGATTTTGCCTCTGCTGGTTATGATGTTCAATATAAATTATTAAATGCCAGAGACTATGGAGTACCTCAATTAAGAGAACGAGTTTTTATTGTTGGAGTGAAAAAAGGCCTTGGTTTCTCTTATAAATATCCAGCCTCAACACATGGAGCGAAAAAAGGTTTAATTCCTTATAATACGTTAAGAGATGCTATTTATGACTTACGTGAAGACCCAGGACCATACTTTACAGGTTCTTATTCAACAATATACTTGTCAAGAAATAGGAAAAAGGCTTGGGAAGAGCAAAGTTTTACAATACAGGCATCAGGCAGACAAGCTCCTTTACATCCCGACGGTCCAGCAATGGAGAAGCTTGGGAAAGATGAGTGGCTCTTGCCTGGTGGAGAAGAGAAGCATAGAAGGCTCTCGATAAAAGAAATTGCACGTATTCAGACATTTCCTGACTGGTTCGAATTTAGTAATGGAAACAATACAAAAGGATCTCTAAATAACAGATTGGATAAACAATACAAACAAATTGGCAATGCCGTTCCAGTGCTGTTAGCGAAAGCTGTTGCTGCGCCAATTGCAATGTTGGCATTGGAAAGACTGAAATCTAGAAAAAATAGTGAAGAACAAGCACATTTACAAATGCGTTTATTTTAGGGAAGACAATTGTCTTCTTTTTTTATATATAAAATTGTCGAATTTTGTCAAAATAACTCATATTTGTTCAGAATTTGTTGAGAACATAATGGTAAGCTACAGTGTGTAATTAGAACTAGTAAGAAAGGTGTGGATTTAGCATCTAACTATTGATAATTGCTTTACTAGTTATTATTTTTATTGTGGAAAATTTACAATCACAGTTAGAGAAAGAGGGACATAGCATGTCAAAAGAGAATAAAAATTTCAACAAGATAATGGCAACTGCTATTACAGCATCTGTTGCAACTAGTGCTATAGTAGTGCTTGCTCCAAGTGCTGATGCTGCAGCAGCTAATTTCAAAGATGTGCAGTCAAATGAATACTTTTATGAAGCAGTAAATAGTTTACATATGCGCGATATTATTAAAGGCTATGATGATGGTACATTTCGCCCATATGAACGATTAACTCGGGCGCAAGCGGCAAAAATAATTGCACTTGCATTAGATTTAGATACATCAAATATCAAAGACCCGGGATTTAAAGATGTTCCTAAGGGGGATTTTGCCTATAAATATATATGTTCATTAGCGGATAAAGGAATCATTGCAGGTTATGGTGATGAATTTAAGCCGAATGATCCTTTAACCCGTGCACAAATGGCGAAGATTATTTCATTAGCATATAATTTCCAAAACAATGATTCAAACCAACTGCCATTTACAGATGTTAAACAAGGTGATTGGTCAGCCGATTATATTGGAGCATTGTTCAAAAATGAAATTACAACTGGAACAACTCCGACTACATTTTCACCTAATAAACATGTTACACGCGGGCAAATCGCATCATTTGTCTATCGCAGTGAGAAAAAGGCAGCACCTGTTCAAATAACTGAGACAGTTTCAAATATTACAAATGAAACACTTGTCACATCTGAGGGAATATATACCCTTTCAAATGAACAGAAAAAATGGATCAACCCTAGTAATCTAGCAGCTTTAAAGGGAGCTGTAATTGAACTAGCTGCAAAAGAGAATGAAATTGAAAAAATTGAACGTATCGAATTAACCGCAAAAGGTTCTATAAGTACAGATCTCTCTAATCCATATGCGAACCATGTTGTTTTTGATGGAAAAGGTGCAACAGTAGATGCGAATATTACCGTGAATGGCGACTACTTCACACTGAAAAATATGACAATCAACGGAGACTTGCATGTTGGTAAAGGTGTCGAAAGCTCCTTCTTCTCAGAATTTACAAAAGTAGAAGGAAAAACGACAATTGATGATTCCTTACAATCTGTAAATCAAACAAGCCCAGCTTATAAAACGCTAGGATTTAAGCTTGCAGCTGCTAATAGCTTCCTGGCAGCTGCAAATGAAACAGCAGCTAGAGGAAGAGTCGTATTCAGTGAATTCCAATTAGGCAATGTGGATATCGATAAGAATGCAGATGTTATTTTCCTATCTAAAACAACTGGAACATCTTTAGTGGGAGAAATCGTAGTTAATAGCAATGCAACATTAACTTCAGATCAATCAGTGACGCTTCCAAAAGTAAGTATTTCTCAGGGAGCAAAAGAAGTTGCCATTTACTCAAATGTAACATCTTTACAAGTGACTGCTACTGGTGAAATAAAACTATCTGGTAAAGGTGACATTGCCAATCTATCCGTAAAAACAAATGCAAATGTAGCTATTCAAACACAAGGAAAAGTAGGTACTTTAGAAACAGTTAATAAAGAAACAAAAATCACGCTAGGAACAGCAACAAAGGTAGGCAATTTAGTCGTTCCATCAGGATCAAAGCCTTCTGATATCATTGGAAACTATGATTCTGTAAAAGAAAATGTAGAACAAGTTGGCGGAACAAAGAATCCAGATACAACACCTGCACCTCCTTCCGGCAACAATGGTGGAGGATCAAGCGATAGCGGAACTGTAACACCTTCAGCTCCAGCTGCACCTCAAGGGTTGCAAGGTGTAGCACCATCAATCTTATTAAATGACGGAAAAATCACTGGATTAGATCGAAATAAGTCATACCAATATAAATTAGCAGCAGCTACAACTTGGAATAATGTCCCTGCATCATCAAACGAAATTACTGGTTTAGCAGCAGGCAGCTATGAGGTCCGTATTGCGGCGGCTGGAAGCGTACCTGCGAGTCAAGCAACAGCAGTGTCGGTTTCTGCGTATCAAGCACAAACAGAAGCACCTACACAAATAGCCGTTATTAATTACTATACAGCAGGTCATGACGAGGTTCTTGTAAATAATGTTCCTGCTGGTGTGACAGTCAAGGTGTACGATGCCAGTTCGAATGGTAATTTAATAGGAAGCTTTACAGCCACAAATACTGGCATAGCTACAGTTCAAATTACAAATGGCTTTAATGGAAATCTTAATAAGGTTTATGTAACATTGACGGAAAGTGGAAAAGCAGAGAGTTCTAGAGCAGAAAAAGGAGTTCCTACTAGTTTTCCTGATGCCCCAACACTTAATGATATTGTGGTAAAAAATACCCTGAGTGGAAGTGACACTGTAACAGTAAAATTACCAACTCCAGCTTCAGATTATTCCATTAGTTTATATGATATAACTGGAAGACCATTATCAGGCTATAGTGTAATTTGGGGTTCAAATGGGGAAAAATATGCTCAATTTGATGGCGGTTTTCTCGATGGTCTTACTGAAATTGATGTAGCAATAGTAAAAATATCAGATCAAAAAACACAATGTGCTGAGAGTTTAAGAACACGAGTGAGCATCCCGCCGGCTAACATAGTTGATGAAAACGTAATACCATTGAATATACAGGTAGACAACACAGGAGTGATCTCTGGAGATACAGCTTCAAACGGTGCAACGTTTAAATACCTGCTTGTCAGTGAGTCAAAAGGAGCAGAAATAAGCTCTTGGAATACGAATACAACTGAATCAGATGTAGCAAATGCATTAGGTGGAATACTATTATCATCAAAACCAACATTGACGGCAGAAAATAATGATAAGCGCTTAGTGGCTATAGGGTTTAAAGATGGAAAAGTAGTTTCTGCTGGGGAATCAGCACCTATTAATATTGAGGGGCTAGGAAATTTAACTGTTTCTGCAACGGACGATGACAACAGTGATAACAAAACAAGTATTAGCGTCAATGAAAGACCAGATGCTGGCAATGAATATGTTTATAAAATATTTAACGATATAAATGAGGCCAATTCAGGTAAACCAGTATTGAATGCAGATGTAAATGAAAATGACGGCTGGACAAACCTACCGAATGATGGTCTTGTAGAAGCAGCCAACGGAAAAATAGTGGTTATCGTCGAAAGAAATGCAACAGATAAGAAGGCTAAAAAAGTTGGTCAAGCAACTGCGGTTACAGAGCCAGAGATTCAATTAATAGAAACAGTTATGTTAGATGGAAAATCAGGTGTCAGTCCACAAGACGGAAATGTGGAAACGATTCGTTTGAAATTTTCATCAAATATTGATCCCGCTTCAGTAAGAGCAGATTCATTTAAAGTAATTGATAATAACAGTATTGAAAGAAACATTGAATCAATTAAAGTAACAGATAAAAATGGAAGAACACGTTTAGATGCTCTTTTTACACAGGGAGAAGAGCAATATATAACGATTAAAGTTTCACCTGTAACGGGTACTTCACCTAATCTTCGTGTCATTCAGCAGGGATCTATAAGAGGGCAAAACGGAGCCGAAATTACAGGAATTAATGTACAAGCAATAGATAGAGCAGCACCAGTCATTATAGAATCAACATTCCATGATGAAGATGCAAACGGTATTGATGCTGAAGATTTAATAAAGATAACATTCTCAGAAAATATTCAATCTATCGATGTTCTTGATCAAGGATTAGTAAATGATTTCATGTTAAAAAACACATCAGAATTTGATTTTGATGGTAATGATACGATTTCATTTACTGGTAATGTCGTTACAGTTAAACTAGGGTCTGAAACAGCAAGCAAGCTATCACATGGTACAACCATTACAATGAGTTCTAATGGAGATAATATTTCCATAGTGGATTTAGGTGGCAACAAAGCGAAGCAGCAGCAACAGCTGGTACCAGGTGAGCAATACTCACAGCCTAAGGATATAGAAATACAAAACATACAAACCCCTTAAGAAAACTAAACGAAACGTTACTTTATAAGCTAGAATCTAGTGAAATAAGTGGGAGGGATTCTAATATCCCTTCTAACTGTCACAACCAATTGATAGGTGAAAGTCCTATCCTTGATAACAGTCTTTATAGTCAAGTGCCTAATCCTCCTGCGTCCGATGATGTGCTAACACACAGAAGGGGCGAAGTCAGGTGAAGTCGTAACTGAGATTGTCAGTGCGGGGCTCCTTAAAAGATGGCTATGGTTAGGAGACGAATCCACGTATAGGCAGGGTAAGGTAATGAGTACTACGAATAGGCTACGCTAGGGGTTTAGTGCTTATCCTTCTCTTTGTAATGAGAGAATGGCGATTCGAATAATTTGGACTGTTAAACGAGTCGTTCTTACTCCTGAATAGTGGGAACCTAAGGTCATCAAAAGCAGGGATGGTTATGATGGAACGTTTGAAGCTTTATTAGAAGAGGTGGGTTAGCACCAGAGACGCTAATAAAGTGGCTGCGGGTTTATAGTAGTGAGGATCGCTAGCCGTTTGGACTTGTATGGCAACATATAAGGAGGAAAAAACTAGCAGGAGCGAAGGGACCCAGTCAATTGTTATTGCTCTTATAACGACTTATTTCCCCAATATCAATGTCGTAACTTTGTAGAAGGGCAAATTATAGAAATATAGATAGTCAAATAGTTTTAACAATGAATATATGATGTGTCCATAAACTGAATTCTAAGCTGAAGAACTTACAATGATAAAAGGGTCGAAAAATATCATTTGATTATAAGAGTACATCTTATTGATGGCACGCCGTATGCGATGAAAGTCGCCTGTGCGGTGTAGACCAGTCGCAAACCTGCTGCGGGTTAAGACGACAAGGGATAGCGAAGTATACGTAGCAAATGCAACAGAACTACAAAATGCTATTTCAAATTCAGACGTAAAGAAAATTACATTAACATCTGATATTTCGATAGATTGCAGCCTAAACCGTTTGGTGAATTTTGATTTTGGCGGAAAAACACTAACAGGTAATGTCACAGTCAATACAAATGAGGCAGGAACGCTAACCTTTTCCAATGGAAGTATTACTGGGAATTTAACAGTTACAACTCCGAACGCAACAGTAAATAATTACGCCGGAGTGACTGGAGAATTAACAATTAATGATGTTAGTTCAGGAACCTGGAATGAGTTTGCCGATGGAAATTCCATTATGTTCAATGATCCCAATCCCAATACTCATTTAAACATTGCCGAGAACAAAACAGTTGAGAATCTTACGGTGAACAGTACAGGGGCAATTGTTAAAATAGGACAAGGCGCCGTAGTAACCAATATGGAATTGACTGAAAGCGCAACAGGTACATCTTTAACCGTTAATGGTACAGTGACTTCATTAAATATTAATGCAAACGGCATTGATCTTCTAGGAAACGGAGTAGTCACAACAATGGGTGGAAGCCAAACTCCTGCATCAACCCAGCCAACAGTTATCAACCATAGACCAGCTATGGAGAGACAGATAGAAGATCAAACTCTTTATGTAGGGGGCAGCAGTCTTACTCTGCAGGTTGGAAATGCCTTTAGTGATATAGATGGAGATACATTGACCTATACGGTTACTTCATCTGATTCTACCGTTGCTAATGCTAGTGTCACTGGTGATACATTAACTATTTCACCAAAAAAAATAGGGACTACTCGTTTAAAAATTACTGCATCTGACGGAAATGGCGGAAGAGTCAACCAATCGTTCAATGTGAATTGTTTAGAAATGCTAGAAGGTGATGCCACTATCAAATTATCAGATACGGCAGAAACTAGCTATACGATTGGTGACGGAACCATTACAAACGTACCATCCGGGAAAGTAGCTGATTTAAAATCAGATGTAGTGCCTAACAAAAGCAGTGCAGCAGTAAAAGTTCTTTCATCAACAAATACGGTTACAAATGCTGAGGAATTTAATGCTGCAACTGAATTATCTAGTACTATGGATATAGAGACCGGGATGGTTATTGCTGTAATGGCGGAAAATGGGACAGTAAAAACGTATACAATTACGCTGGCACCAACGAAAACGGTCGAAAATCTTAATTTTACGCTTAAACAGCGAAATGCGAATGTGACTATTAATTTATCTCCATATATGACTGAATATAATAATGGGGACCTGACACTGACTGAAACAGCCAATGCATCATTGGATGGGAAACTGCTAAAGTTCATTCCTGAAAATGCTGGTACCCAGATATTGCATATATCAACAAATGATAAGATCTTTAATGTCAATATAACGTCAGTGGTCCAAGGTCAGCCAGAAGCATTTTTTTCAGAATATATGGATGCAGGTGATGGACGAATAGCTTTGGAAGTCTTTCATAAAGATAATGGAACTGGACAAGAGATTACTGGGTATGAATTAGAAATCCATCGATATATGCAGGAAACAAAATCAAAGAGTATAATCACAAAGCCAATTCTTAAAATAACGCCTAATATGACCTATCACTTTATGAACAGTATATTTTATGATTTCTTTGATATTATGAACGTTTGGTATTATAACGATGAGGAATTCCTATATCAGCCTAATATGATTTACACCACAGCAATTGTCTTAAAAAGGAATGGGCAAATCATCGATATTTTAGGAGATGTAAATTCTTCTGAACCATTTATGAAGGATGGCGGAACAATTGTAAGACAGAGAGGAATTTATACAGGTTCAAAATCCTTTGATATCGGGGAGTGGGATATTTACCCGAAAGGAACACTTAATTTTTATGGAAATCATATCATTAATTAGTTTTTTCAAGAAATGTAACCTTCTACAAACATTTGATTAAGGTATTTGGGGAAATGATAATGATAATAGAGCAATATATTGACGGATCGCCGTATGCGATGAAAGTCGCCTGTACGGTGAAGGCTCGTTATAAACCTATGATAAACGGGTGAAAGCGAGAATAGCATAATTTATCCAGCGCCAGTACTTGAGAAGATGAGGATTACTGAAAATAATGGTATGTACTATCTTGAAGGTGAAGAAGGGGCGGCTAATAGTGCCATGGAGATTATTGTTTATAATCACGAATCTTTAAGAAATAGTAGTACTGAGGTAAATTATATTGAAGTTAACTCCAATGGATCGTTTGAATCAGTAGAACTAACTGGCATCTCTGTAGATAATGATTTTTGGGTAGTTGCATCATATGACCTAGGTAATGGTGAAAATCGACTAAGTAATGGCACGAAAATGACCACGCCATCTTCATCTAACTCAGGTGGCGGTATTGATGGATTTTGATAAACAACTGGATTTAGTTAAGAGCATTGCCTTAGAAGAGTTCGAACTTAGTGAGATACTGGAGCCGGGCAGAAATTCCTTCTTATCCATATCAAAAGAAAGAATTTTATAGGAAATAATTTCACTGAGTAACAATATTTTGAGACCGTCTTTAGTAGACGGTCTCTTTTTTATTAAAAATATATTGAGGTAAATAAGGAAACCGGTTTCGATAAAATGGTTGATTTTTCTGAATATTAGTTTTATAATCTGAATTGAAAGCGGTTTCCTTCATAAAAAAGACTAAATTTCCTCAGAAGTTTAGAAATCGGTTTCCGAGTTATCTTGCAATAATTTAGTTTTTTGAATCAAATTTTATAAAAAGAAGGTGAATGATACAAAAAAGGGAGAAAGAATCTTGGGTGGAGCTTTCAAATGGCAAGTATTTATTGGCTAAAAAAGTGGGGGGAATGAAAAGTGAGAAGCTTGAAAAAACTGTTCGCTATAGGATTATCGACAGCCCTGGCATTTACATTAGCAGCCTGTAATAACAATGAAAAGTCATCTTCTGATGATGTTGAAAACGGAGATAAACAAGTTACCTTAGACTTCTGGACGTTCGGTGCAACTGGCTATGAAGATTTAGCTAAAGAATACGAAAAAGAAAATCCGAATGTAAAAATAAAAGTAAGAGCGGCTGAAACAGCAGAGCACCATGATGCATTGTTTACCGCCTTATCAGCTGGGAGCGGTGCCCCAGATATATCAATGCTAGAAATTGACCAGCTGGACCGTTTTAAAGCAGCACAAGATCGTTTTGAAAACTTATATGATCTCGGTGCGAAGGATATTAAAGATCAATACTTGGATTGGAAATGGAATACTGGTGAAAGCAATGATGGTAATTTCTTAATTGGTTTACCGACGGATATTGGACCGAAAGCTTTATACTACCGCGTTGATGTGTTTGAAGAAGCGGGCTTGCCGACTGAACCAGAAGAAGTAGCTAGTTTAATTAGTTCACCGCAGGCATTTGAAGAAGCGGGTTTAAAGGTCAAAGAACAAACGGGCAAACCGTTTATTGATAGTATTGAAATGGCGTTCAGAGCTTATTTAGATGCAGCACAAGAAACCTTCCTTAATCCTGAAGGGGAATTATTGCTAGAAGAGGACGGAAATGCAGTTAAAAACGCCTATGACTATGCAGTTAAATTAAACGAATTAGGTATTGTTGGGAAATTTGAAATGTGGTCGCCAGAATGGGCAAATGCAGTAAACAAAGGGGAGTTTGCAGCAGAGTTAGGTGCAGGCTGGCTGAAGGGCTGGATGGAAGGCAATGCTACAGAAGCAATAGGAAAATGGAGAGTGGCTACATTGCCATCAGAATTTGCTGCAAACTGGGGCGGTTCTTTTATCGCCATTCCTAAGGAAACAAAAAATGCGAAGGAAGCATATGAATTTGTTGAATGGCTAGTTTCACCAGATAACCAATTAAAGTCATTCCAATCAAAGGGACTCTTCCCATCAGCACCATCTGTTTATGATATGGATGAATTCAAGAATAATGAAGATGAGTTCTTTGGCGGGCAGGCAACAGCACCTGTTTTTGCAAAAGCTGCCCAAGATATCAATGGTGCCATTTATAAAGGGGAAAAATATTTCCCAGTTTACCAGGAAGTGCTGAATGCATTAAAGAATGTCCAATCTAAGGGAGCAGATCCAGAAAAAGAGTGGACAGAAGCTATTAAGCGGGCGAAGGATTTATTAAATCGATAGATTAATGGTTTATTAGAGGTGGATGTGGAGCTTAAAGGCTTCACTTTCCGCCTATTGATCGGAAAAGAGGTGTGAAAATGCATTCTGAAAGCAATGAGGAAAAGGTGAGGGAGAAGGGAGATGTGAGTGTCTATCAAATGCCAACGAAGATAAGAAAGAAGCGATACAGGTCTGAAGAAAAAAAGGATAGGATTTCAGGCTATCTATATATTGCACCTTTCTTTATCATTTTTTCTATTATTGGTTTATATCCAGCGTTATTTAGTATTTATTTAGGATTTCAAAAGTGGAATGGGTTAAGTCCAATGGAGTTTGTCGGATTATCAAATTTTAAAATTGTCTTAACAGATCCTCTATTTTGGAAATCGGTTTATAATACAATTGTTATGGGAATTATGGGTACCGCTCCACAATTAGTGTTTGGAATCATTTTTGCCTTTTTGCTGAATCTGGCCTTTTTAAAGTTTAGAAATTTCTTCAGAGTAACAATTTTCATGCCATATATTACATCGATGGTGGCTGTAGCCCTTATTTTCAGCGTGCTCTTTAGTGATCACGAGTCTTCTTTGGTCAATTATTTGTTAAGTTTAGCAGGTGTTGATCCAGTCAATTGGAGCAGTTCTGAATGGGGAACAAAAATTGCTATTTCAATCATGGTATTTTGGAGATGGGTAGGCTATAACACAATTATTTACCTTGCTGGCATTCAAAGCATTCCAAATGACTTGTATGAGGCGGCTACGATTGATGGGGCAAATAAATTCCAGCAGCTGATTTACATTACGATGCCGATGCTGAAGCCATTTATTATCTTAACTGTATTCACCTCGACTGTTGGAGCATTGCAGCTATTCTCTGAACCTACCGTCTTTTTAGGAAATAGTGCATTTACGAGAGATGAGGCTATGACAATCGTTATGTATTTGTATCGGGATGCCTTTAAATTGCAATCCTTTGGTACTGCATCTGCAACAGCCATTATTCTTTTAGTGCTGATTACCGTATTTGCAGTGATTAATACATCATTAATTGCGAAGGGTGGCAGAAAGAAGCGGGGTGAAAACGCATGAGTAAATTAGATAAAAGAAGAAGTACCCCTGTTAGCAGAATCCTCATCTATGTACTTTTGTCCATCGTGTCATTATTTTCATTGTTTCCGTTTTATTGGATGTTTGTCATGGCAACAAGCCCTAGTTCCGCCTATAATTCTATTCCGCCAACGGTTACACCAGGGAAACTATTAGTTGAAAACTTTCATAAGGTTCTAGATAAAATTGATTTTTTTCAGTCAATGTGGAATTCTTTCGTAGTCTGTTCAATTGTCACTATTGTTGTTTTATTTATAAGTTCATTAGCTGGATTTGCTTTTGCAAAATTTAAATTTAAAGGGAAAAATATTCTCTTTATGGCCATCCTTTTAACGATGATTATTCCGCCGCAATTAGGGTTAATTCCGCAGTATTTCTTAATTTCCAAGGCAGGATTACTCGATACATTGCCAGGCGTGATGATATTGTTCTTCCTAAATCCGCTCGGTATTTTTCTAATGAGGCAATATATTAGTGAATCTGTACCGGATGAGTTAATTGAAGCTGCGAAATTAGATGGCTGCTCCAATTTTAAAATTTATCGAAGCATTGTGCTTCCGATTATTCTTCCTGCCTTTGCTACTCTAGGTATAATTGTGTTTTCGGCAGCATGGGGAGAGTTCCTCTGGCAGTTTACTGTTTTAAGGGATCCGGAACAATATACGATTCAAGTAGCACTAGCACAATTGAGCAATACACAGAATGTTGATTTCGGAATGATTTTATCTGGAGTATTCTGGGCAACTGTGCCGCTATTAATTATTTTCTTATTGTTTAACCGTCTATTCATTTCGAGTATTACCGAAGGATCCGTGAAGTAGAAAGCCATAGCGAAATAATCTAACAAAGATTATCAATTATTTTCTTATGAAATAGAAGGGATTAGAGATGAATTTAACTATTAAAGATATCGCACAAATGGCAGGCGTTTCTCAAGGCACTGTTTCAAAGGTAATTAATAATTATGCAGGCGTTAGTGAGAAAACGAAGAAACAGGTAATGGATGTCATTACAAAAATGGGGTATGAGCCTAACTTTTCTGCTAGAACATTGGCAACGAAAAAGTCTAATCTTATCGGTCTTATTTACGCAGGGAAAATTAATGTTGATATGACACACCCTTACTTCAACGAAGTTATCTCATCATTTAAAAAAAATATTGGTTTACTAGGTTATGATATTTTAATGTTTTCCAATGAGCTTTTTCAATCAGACAATGGGAGTTATCTTGCACGCTGCAAACATTTCCATGTAGATGGCTGTTTGGTCATTGCTGGGGAGGAAGTAGAGGAGGCTGTCTTTGATTTAGCAAAGGAAGGTTTCCCTTGTATCGGAATTGATATTGAATTGAATGGTCCGAAGTCTAGTTACATCATGACGGATAATATTGATTTATCGAGAAAAGTAGTTGAGTATTTGTATCTGCATTCTTTAAAAAGGATCGGTTATATCGGAGGAAAATGGGATTCAACGATATCGAATTTAAGGAATAAAGGATTCTTTGAGGCAATGAATCAATTCGGTTTAGACGTTCGTGATGAGTGGATTCAGTACGGTGATTTTCATGAGGAAAGCGGATATGAAGCGATGAAAAGAATTTTAAAGTGCGAAGAGTATCCAGAAGCTATCTTTGCCATCTCTGACTTGATGGCACTTGGTGCATTAAGAGCATTGAAGGAGGAGGGACTTCATGCCCCTCACGATATTCGGATCATCGGATGTGATGATATTGCGGCATGCCGCTATAGTGACCCAAAACTTACTTCAGTTAAGCAAGATAAAGAGAAATTTGGAAAACTATCAGCTTATATGCTGAATGATTTAATAAATGGAGAGTCACAATTAAAGCCTGTATTAATTGACTCCGAATTAATTATTCGTGAGTCATGCGGTACGAAAGAGTGACGTTTCAATCCCGTTCTTAGCAAGACCTCATGGATAGACATTCTGCTTTAAAGGGTTGATAGGAGGTTGTTTTGTGAATTACTATGCGGTTCTAGATGTTGGAGGTTCCTCCATTAAATATGCCCTTATGGATGAATTGGGGGAGTTTATCGAAAAATCCTCTGTTCCGACTCCTAAAGAGAGTCTCGATTTGTTTTTGGATCAAGTGCATTTTATTGTGAAGGATTATCAAAGAAATTATGAGGTAAAAGGAATGGCCGTTAGTATGCCAGGTGCTGTGAATGTTAAAACAGGGTATATTGCTGGACTAAGTGCACTTCCTTATATCCATGGACCGAATATGAAGGAACTTCTCCGGGAAAGAACACATTTAACGGTTGAAATGGAAAATGATGCGAATTGTGCAGCACTAGCAGAAGGGTGGATTGGCGCTGCAAAGGATGTCATGGATTACTTGTGTCTTGTGATTGGTACTGGCATCGGCGGTGCAGTCGTACTTAATAAAAATATTCGCCATGGGAAAAACCGATTTTGTGGAGAATTTGGCTATATGATTATGGAGGACTACCTCGACAAGCCAGATGGGGAAACATTAAGCTCATTAGCTGCAGTAGGTGGATTGATTAACAATGTAGCCAAGCGAAAAGGAATGGACCCAGCTAGACTTACTGGCAAAAAAGTGTTCCAATTAGCTGAAAATGGGGATGAAGAGGTGAAGGATGAAGTAGAAAGGTTCATGAAGCGGATCGCTGTTGGAATATATAATTTGCAGTATATGCTTGATCCGGAGAAGATTTTGATTGGCGGAGCCATCAGCAGCCGTGAAGGTTTTATTGAACAGATTAATGAAATACTATCCCAGATGAAGCGCAGCCAAAATGACTTAACAATTACCGTTGAAAAATGTCAGTTTGGCAATGATTCCAATTTAATTGGTGCCTTGTATCATTTCTTGCAAAGGCAATCTGCCGATGAAAAAAGAGAGGCCATTCTCAATGAATAAGGGGCGTGTGAAATGAGTCATCAAACACTAAAATGTTTTCCTAAGGATTTTTTATGGGGGGCAGCATCTGCGGCTTATCAAGTGGAGGGTGCTTGGGATAAAGATGAAAAAGGGATCTCGAATTGGGATCAGTTTGTCCGGATTCCGGGAAAAACGTATAAAGGAACAACAGGGGATGTGGCTGTAGACCACTATCATCGTTATCAGGAAGATGTGGAATTGATGGCGGAAATGGGATTAAAAGCCTATCGTTTTTCTGTCGCCTGGACCCGAATTTTTCCGAATGGGCGAGGGAAAGTGAATGAAAAAGGAATAGAGTTTTATAACAATTTAATTAATGAATTAATAAAAAATGGCATTGAACCAGTTTTGACCCTCTATCATTGGGATTTGCCACAGTCACTGCAGGAAGAATACGGAGGCTGGGAATCAAGAAGGGTAATTGAGGATTTTACAAATTATAGTGTTGAATTATTTAAACGCTTTGGTGATCGTGTGAAATATTGGGTTAGTTTAAATGAACAAAATATATTCACGAGCCACGGCTATCTTCATGCTACCCATCCGCCAGGGATGAATGATGAAAAATTATTTTACCAGGTCAATCATCACGCCAATCTTGCCAATGCCAGTGTCATAAAGGAGTTTCGCAAATATGTTCCGGATGGAAAAATTGGCCCCAGCTTTGCCTACTCACCTGCTTATGCAGCGTCTTCCAAACCAGTAGACGTCCTAGCGGCGGAAGATGCAGAAGAGTTAAACAGTTATTGGTGGATGGATATCTATGCATGGGGGAAATACCCGAAAATGGCATGGAGCTATTTGCAGGAAAAGGGGGTTGCCCCTGCTATTGAAGAAGGAGATTTCGAATTACTGAAAGCAGGTACGCCAGATTTTATGGGAGTAAACTATTATCAGTCAACAACTTTTGAAGTCAATCCCTTAGAAGGCGGTGTCGGCGCGGGGAAAATGAATACAACTGGTGAAAAAGGGACTTCAAAGGATTCGGGAATACCTGGATTATTTAAAACGACAGCGAATCCCAATGTGGAAAGGACAAATTGGGATTGGAATATTGATCCACAAGGTTTACGAATTTCCTTACGCAGAATAACTAGCCGTTATGATTTGCCGATATTGATTAGTGAAAATGGGCTGGGTGAATATGATCAGGTGGAGCAGGGGGATGTCATTAATGATGATTACCGCATTGAGTACCTCCGCTCACATATCCTTGCTATTCAAGAAGCCGTTTCAGATGGAGTTGATCTGTTCGGTTATTGCGTGTGGTCATTCACTGACCTATTAAGCTGGTTAAATGGCTTCCAAAAACGCTACGGTTTCGTATATGTGAATCAGCATGAGGAAGGAAATCACGACCTCCGCCGAATAAAGAAGAAAAGCTTTTATTGGTATAAAGAGGTTATTGATACTAATGGAGGAAACTGTTCTGGCTAAGATCGGACTTCAAATATGCTGTATCGCAGAAAGGGGAATAGGACAATGGAGCTTGCAAAAGTTCGTTGGGGAATGATTGGCTGCGGTGATGTAACAGAAGTGAAAAGTGGACCAGCATTCCAAAAAACTTCAAACTCCGAGCTGGTTGCTGTTATGAGGAGAACAGGAAAGCTAGCAGAAGATTATGCCAAGAGACACAATGTGCGGAAATGGTACGATGATGCAGATGAACTTATTAACGATCCAGAGGTCGATGCTGTCTATATCGCAACTCCACCTAGTTCACATAAAGAATATACCATTAAAACGGCTAAGGCAGGGAAACCAGTTTATGTAGAAAAGCCAATGGCACTTAATTTTGCAGAATGCAATGAAATGATTGCTGTCTGCAAGGCTGCCGAAGTTCCATTATATGTTGCTTATTACCGGAGGGCACAGCCTAAATTTATTAAAATTAAAGAGCTGTTAGATAAACATATGATTGGAGATGTTCGTTTCGTATCAACCACACACTATCAAAATGCCGCCGGGGATGTAAGAAATAAACAAAATCCCCCTTGGAGAATCCAGCCTGAATTGTCTGGTGGGGGGCTATTTTTTGATTTAGGCTGCCACACACTCGATATATTAGACTTCTTGCTGGGACCAATAAAAGATGTGCATGGATTTGCTGCAAATCAAGCCGGATACTATCATGCTGAGGATATCGTAACAGGCATTTATCAATTTGAATCTGGCATCCATGGTGTTGGAGCTTGGTGTTTTTCAGCTTATGAATCTGTAGATTTAAATGAAATTATCGGCAGTAAAGGGAAAATAACCTTTTCTACATTTGGTCATGATCCGGTTCTGCTAACGACAGACAGCGGGATTGAACAATGGGATTTTCCAGCACTCCAACATGTTCATCAGCCCCTTGTAGAAAGAATTGTAGCAGACTTAACAAAAGGATTTAGTCAAGTCCCAAGCACAGGGGTGACTGGTGCTAGAACATCTTGGGTGATGGATAAAATAGTGGAAAATCGGGGGGAAATAATATAAATAAACAGGCTAGAAAAGATATATGGACGGTAAATGCTTTAGCGGGAACACTCATTCATTCATCGGTGTGGTACTTTTGGTGGGATTAAATCATCTGAAGGAGCCCCTAGATTGAAGTTACTCCCTTTACACAACGAACTGAAAAGAAATACAAAAAAGTCCCCTGTAAGTAGGTTATTCGCATCTACTTACAGGGGACTTTTCAATATTTAATATGAAAACTATTGAACGACTTTAATATAAAAATAGATATCCTGTCCAAATTTCTCTGGCTCTGCTAGAAGCTGATAACCATGTTTGACAGCTTCTTCGGGAACACTTCGAAATGATTGCGGACAATCTGCGATTACTTGGAGGATCTCTCCAATTTTCATTGTTTTTAGCGCATCCAGCGCATAAATAACAGGATATGGTCAAGGTTCACCGCGAATGTCTAAAGTGTAGTTGACATCTATTATCTGGGACATGAATCATACCTCCTCGGTAGCGTGAGAAATCCGTTCCGTTTTTTGCTGTTTGATTCCTGTTCCATAACGGAATCGCTTTTCCCACCAATTTGAGAATAAAAGCCAGGCAGCCAGCATGGCCATTGTTCCAAATAAGGCGCCCATCGGTCCCCATTGTTCCATTAAGTTTACTTTCGGCCAATTTTCCACAAGGGCATGGTAAATGCCGAGATGATCCCAGCCATAGGCAAGCACGGTCGCTCCAATAATATTACCTGCACCTACTACCCAGTATAGCAATTGACCTTCCATTGCCCGATACATCATTCCAGTTTCACAGCCACCTGCAAGTACAATGCCAAATCCAAAGAGGAGGCCGCCGATCGCCGTGCTGGGAGCAGCTACTTTGATAAGGGCAATAGAACCGCTTTGAATATAGAAAAATGTAATGACAACACTGATCATCATTCCAACTGCAATTGCTTTTGACATGACTGCACGGCCGCTGATCCATAAATCACGGAAAGCAGAAGTGAAACAAATTTGCCCGCGTTCAATGAGTATACCAAACAAGGCTCCTGCGATACAAGCAACCGCAAGAAGGGTCTTGCCAATTGCGAAAAAGTAAAAAATGATTGCTAGATATAGAATGGCAAATATAAGACCAAGGATGGGCTGGATATTCCTTTTTGAGGTGTTCTTTTTTCCACCTGGGCTTATCCGGCCTTTTATCATAGTTGGCTTTCCTCGCCACCATTTCGTATTTACAACTTTGACGCCAAAGTAGGTTCCGATGGCTGTGGTCACCATAAAGATCCATGCATGGAACGAGAATTGGGGTACACCTGTGAAAAAGGCAGCTAAATTGCATCCAAGAGCAAGCCGTGCACCAAACCCTGCAATGATTCCCCCAATGAATCCTTGGAGTAATCTCCTCTTTTGTTTCGGTACGCGGATTTTAAAGCTGCTGCTTAACAAAATTGTAATCATTGCGCCAACAAGCATCCCAATGACAATCCAGCCATCTGTTCTGCTAATTGGATTTCCTTCGAGACCCACTAGCTGGAAATACGCCCATTGCGACACATCCATTCCAAACCATTCTAGAATATGCCCGCCGAACCTCGTAAACTCACCAGTAACGGCCCAAACTGTACCAGTAATCCCAAAATACAAAGCACTGACCAGACCTGCAATACCAATGGCGATGTATGGGTTCCAATACTCTTTGAAGACTTTTTTATAAAGATTCATGGAATGTAACTCTCCCTTTTATAGCAACTAAAGAAACAGTCCTTCAGATACACACAATGAGAACGCTCTCTAGAATATTTCTAAAATAATTGTGCAGAAAAAAATGCCTAGGTGGTTTCCAGGCATACTTACTCTTTAATTTAACTATTTTTATGTTATAAGGCAATTCAATTTATCGATAAGTTAGATTGATAGCAATCGTAATTTTGAATATGAAGAACTGGATTTCTTGCTGATCCGTAATAAATAAATAAGCTAGATAGAACATATCAGTTATGACATGTCCCATCTAGCTTGAAATCTATTAATTTCGGATTAGATAATCAAATGCGCCTAAGGCTGCAGTTGCACCTGATCCCATAGAAATAATGATTTGCTTATAGGCACTATCAGTACAGTCGCCTGCAGCAAACACGCCAGGAATATTCGTTGCTCCACGCTTGTCTACAATGATCTCACCGGTTCTAGTGCGGTCAACCGCATCGCCTAACCATTCAGTACTTGGAACAAGACCGATTTGAACAAACACACCTTGCAGTTCAACATGATGCTCCTCTTCTGTTGCACGGTCAATGTAAGTAATGCCGTTCACTTTATCGGTACCAGTAATTTCTTTTGTTTGTGCATTTTTAATGACCGTTACATTCGGCAGGCTGTAAAGGCGTTCCTGCAATACAGAATCGGCTTTAAGCTCAGGTGCGAATTCAATAACAGTCACATGTTTTACAATGCCTGCAAGATCAATGGCAGCCTCGATGCCTGAGTTGCCGCCGCCAATAACAGCAACATGTTTTCCTTCAAACAATGGGCCATCACAATGCGGGCAGTAAGCCACACCTTTGTTCTTAAATTCAGCTTCACCTGGGACGCCAACATTGCGCCAGCGAGCACCTGTTGAAAGGATGACTGCTTTACTTTTTAGAACAGCACCGCTTTCTAGTTCTACTTCTATAAGGTCTTTCTTTTCTAAACGTTTTGCACGCTGTAAATTCATGACATCAATGTCATATTCTTTTACATGTTCTTCAAGGCTTGCAGCAAGCTTAGGACCTTCAGTGTATTTAACACTAATGAAGTTTTCAATGCCAAGCGTATCCATAATCTGGCCGCCAAAGCGTTCTGCTACAATACCTGTACGAATGCCTTTACGTGCTGCGTAAACTGCTGCGCTAGCACCGGATGGGCCGCCGCCGATAACAAGTACATCAAATGGATCCTTGTCAGAAAGCTCTGAAGGGTCTGGAGTGCTTCCCATTTTCGCAAGAATTTCTTCCAATGTCATACGGCCGCTGCCAAAGGCTTCTCCATTTAATAAAACAGTTGGTACTGCCATTACGTTCTTGCTTTCTACTTCTTCTTTGAAAGCTGCACCGTCAATCATTGTATGTGTAATGCCAGGGTTAAGAACACTCATTACGTTCAGTGCTTGTACAACATCAGGACAGTTGTGGCAGCTTAAGCTAACGTATGTTTCAAAGTGGTAATCCCCTTTAATGCCTTTTACTTGATCGATTACTTTCTGATCAACCTTTGGAGCTCTTCCGCTTACCTGCAGTAAAGCCAACACTAGGGAAGTGAATTCATGTCCAAGCGGAATCCCAGCAAACGTGACCCCAGTGTCCTCGCCAATGCGATTAACACTGAAGCTAGGTGTTCTTTCTAATGTTGTATTCTCAACCTTAATTTTAGAGGACATCGTTGCAAGCTCATCAACTAAAGCTAACATGTCTTTTGATAATTCATCCGTTCCTGCACTCACTTTGAGCAGGATATCGTTTTCCAGCAATTGAAGATATTGATCAAGTTGTGCTTTAATATCAGCTTCTAGTATCATTTGTATCTTCTCCTTAAATTTTGCCTACAAGGTCAAGGCTTGGCTTAAGCGTTGCTGCGCCTTCCTTCCATTTTGCCGGGCAAACTTCACCTGGATTGTTGCGAACATATTGTGCTGCTTTAATTTTGTTAATTAGTGTACTAGCGTCACGGCCAATGCCATCTGCATTAATTTCAACAGCTTGGATGACACCATCTGGATCGATGATGAATGTACCGCGATCTGCTTGTCCTAGTTCTTCAACTAAAACATCAAAGTTGCGTGAAATTACATGTGCTGGGTCGCCAATCATTGTATAAGTGATTTTGCCGATTGCTTCTGAAGAATCGTGCCATGCTTTATGTGTAAAGTGAGAATCTCTAGAAACAGAGAATACTTCAACTCCTAGTTCTTGAAGTGCTGGGTATTGTTCTTGAAGATCTTCAAGCTCAGTTGGGCATACAAATGTAAAGTCTGCTGGATAAAAACAAACAACACTCCACTGACCTTTGAAATCTGCTTCAGAAACCTCGAAAAATTCTCCATTTCTATATGCGTGTGCGTTAAATGGTTTAACCTCTGTTCCGATAAGTGACATAATAAATTCCTCCTAAAGTTTGTATTAAAATTATAGATAGGTTGTTCATTGGGTACTGAGAAAAGTTATCTATCTATAACAATTTCTTGTTTATATTAATTATTATATAGGCTTAATTATTAATGTCAACATAAATGCAATAATTATTTTAATTAAATAGTAATTTTATAACTAAAATACTTATTTACTCTGATCTTTTCTACCGATATGCAAGGGGAAAATGATTGCAAAATACAATATTCCATTCTCATTTAGCTAAGAAGCTGGTAAATGGATGACGTTTCCATTCTACTTCAGTATAATTCAACTATAAGAAGAACGAGTAGGGCGGTGAGAGCAGGATGAAGAAGATAACCGTTGAAAAATTGGTTCGTGAGTTTGCTTTGAAAGTAGTAGCTGGTCATAGTGAGCTTCAAAAAGTAATTACACAGTCACGGGTGCATCGTCCAGGCTTGGAATTTGTAGGCCATTTTGATTTTTTTCCGACTGAACGAGTTCAAATTCTAGGGAAAAAGGAAATTACTTATTTACATAAGTTAAGTAAAGAGGAGCGTAAAATCCGAATCGGGAACATTGTTCATTATCATCCTCCATGCTTTATTGTCACGGCAGGTGAAGAAGACCTTACCTACTTAACTCATCATTGCCTCGAACAAGGGATTCCTTTGTTAGTGGCAAAAAGATCTGAGACAACTTCAGAGTTTATTACTAGATTAGATGCGTATTTAGTAAAGGAATTAGCTCCGGAAATTGCCGTACATGGCGTTTGTATGAACGTCTCGGGCATTGGAATCTTGCTTCGCGGGAACTCGGGAGTAGGGAAAAGTGAAACGGCACACACATTAATTCGCCGTGGACATCGTCTTGTTGCTGATGACATCGTTGTCCTAAAGAAGCTAAGCCCCCAAACAATCTTAGGCACGCATGATGAAAAAACGAAGGAATTTTTGGCTCTTCGAAGTATTGGTCTGCTTAATGTAGTTCGTTTGTATGGGCGTAAGGCATTTCAAGATGAGACACGTATCGCTCTTGATATTCATTTGACGAAATGGGAGAAAGATGCCCTTTATAACGATTTGGATCAGAAATTTCATTATACAGATTATATGGGGGTTAGAATTCCTTCTATTGAAATCCAGCTGCAGCCTGGAAGGGATGTGGCGGGGTTAATTGAGGCAGCTGCAAATAACTGGTATTTGAAGCAGCAAGGATATAGTGCAGCAGAGGAGTTCATGAGCAGAGTTAGGGCGGATAACTCCGAATAATGATGAACATGAATCTGTGCTGATTTATTGAGGATGTGATTCGGGGTTACTTTTTTCAATACTGAAGAAAGCCTTCAATTGTCAATCTTAAATGGCGGAAGTGCCTTATTATCAAAAGGTGGCTTCTGTATAAAAAAGAGTGGGGATCAGGCCCCCACTTTTAGCATAACCAGCATGTAAACGGAAGAGAGGATGGTTATGACAGCAATCATTATTTTTAAATGATGAATAGGTACTTTACTTGCGAGGCGAGCACCGGTGAGTATTCCAATAATTGTCCCAAGTAAACTAGCAATAATTAACGTAGAGGTGGTTTCCATATTGGCGTGGGCAAAGTAGCCAAATATGGATGGGATGGCAATGACTACGGAATTTAATAGGCTCACCCCAACTGCCACCCGAATATGGACTCCAAGGCTAACTAGTAATGGGACTAATAAAATTGGACCGCCTGCACCTGTTAGCGCGCAAATAGCCGCTGTTAGGAATCCAAGCAGAATAACAATAAATGATTGATTTAATAGAATAGATTGCTTTGTAATCGTATTTTCATTGTTTTTCTTAAATAGAATAGATAATCCAGCTAGCAGAATAAATAGATAGAGAAGAAGTTCTGCCAGGAAATCAGAAATCAACACATTGATTTGCACACCTAGAAACGCTCCTGGAAGGCTTCCGATGCTCAGGAATATGGCAAGTTTCAAATCCATGTTTTTGGATTTCCAATAGGAATAGGCCCCAATTATGCCTGAAACAGCAAAGGATAGGAAGCTTAGTGCAAGAGAATCATGCACAGGCATCCCTAAAAAACCTACATAAATTAAAGGGAGCAGAAATCCGGAAATTCCTGACATTCCTAGTAAAACACCGATAATTAAATTGGAACATATGACAATGCTAAAAAGAAATAAGTTTGTGAACATGTATAAGACCTCAATTATTATTCACCCTAAACAATGAAGACAGGGTTAGATGTTTGCTCGTATAGAAAGCTCCTTCATGGCAAGCTTGCTTTCATATTTTATTTTTTCTTCATCCATTGTCAGCACTTCTCTGTTTTTCATTAATATTTTTCCATCAACTATACAATCCGTTATATCATTACTATTAACAGATTCAATGAGGGTGTTTAACAAATGATGAGTGGGCTGAATATGGGGCTGATCAATGTTAATTAAGACCATGTCCGCCTTTTTGCCAACTTCCAGTGTTCCTAACTGATGCTCCTTGAACATGGCTTTAGCTCCGCCTAATGTTGCCATTTCTATAATGTTTTTGGAGGGCATTGCTGCAGGATCAAAGATCGGTACTCCCCAAAAAGCTCGTACGAGGGATTTAAATACCTTCATCTGGTCAAATAAGCTCAATCCGGAATGACCGGCTCCGTCTGTTCCTAAGCCAACACCTATTCCTTTTTGCAGTAGGCTAGGTGTTTTAGGAATCCCTTTCCCTGAATTACTGATTGGACAGTGAACCACCTTACTGTTGTGTGCTTTGATAATATCCATTTCGTTTTCGGAAAGAAGAATACTATGGGCACCTAGGAAGTTTTGATCCAGGACACCTAAAGATTCAAGATATTCAAATGGGCGCATTTTAAAATTTTCTAAGCAATAACTGATTTCATTTGTATATTCGTTCATATGGGATTGCACACTTGTGGAGCATTCATTTGCTGCTTCAAAAACTTTCTGGATTAAATCAGGTGTACAAGTAATAATGGATCTTAGTGAAAACCATACATCCACTCTTCCGTCACCTGCCCCATGAAAATGGTTATACAAATCCAGATTTCTGCGAATATTTTCCTCTGCCCCCGATTTCATCGTATCAGGAATATCCTTGCCATAATCCATTGTGGAACAAGTAATAACACCTCTTAAACCAGATTCCAAAACAGATTCCGCTGCCTTATGCATATGTCTTCCGCCTGCATCGATGAATGCAGTTGTGCCAGACTTAATCATCTCAAGACAGCTTAGCTGAGAACTTATATAAACATCTTTTTCCTGAAGAGTGCTTTCAAATGGAACCATGATTCGTGTCCAAATCATAGGGTATTCATCGGTGATTCTTCCGCGCAGAAGCTGCTGGCATGTATGAGTATGCGCATCAATTAGTCCGGGCATGACTAATTTGCCTTTTCCATCGAAGGTTTCGCGTGCTTGATACATATTGGAGAGTGAGGCGGCATTTCCAATATCTACAATGGCTTTATTCTTAATTACTACGTTTTGGTCATTTAATATGTTAAAATCAGCGGTTAATATGGAACAGTTTTTAATAATTAAATCAGCGTTAAACTCCCTAATCTCCATAATCGTCCTCCTTAGATGTCTTCGTAAGGGGGGAGTTTCCCCCTTGATTTATTTAGAATGAATCTAACGCATTCGTTAAGTTCAAGAACACCTCAGCAAAAATGGCTTGGACAAGGAAAGTACCTGTAAAAACTAAAAGCGCCACGATGACCATTTTCCAGCTTTGGCTAATAAAGGCTTTAAAATTAAGACCAATTCCAGCAAGAGTACCAACGACTGTTATAGGAGCCATAAAAGATATTTTGGCCGTGTAATCAATAACCGGCTGAGAGATGGGGGAAATAGGACTTGCCACAAGAACGCCTGTAAGAACGACATAAACAATGGCAGGAATTTTTAGAGGAATAACTTTTCCTAAAAAGATCCCAATAAAAGCGATAGCCGATAAAATCAGTACACCTGGAATAGAGTCTGCAATGGATATATGATTTCCTATCAGATTAGCTGCTAGAGTTGTGATTACCGATGTTAGTAATAGGGATACAGTCCAATCACGCATATTCATTGTCATTTCAATTACCCGCTTTCATTGTATTTATTTGTTCGGTGCCCCTTGTATGCTTTGGACTAATTCTTGGCTCAAGGAAAAAATACAATTTTCTAGTCAATGGAAGTGAAATGAATAAGGTAAAGTAGATTCCAACAATGGCTGCTAGCATGTCACTTGCCCCAGCAAGCATTACAATCTGGTCAGCATATTCAGGATAGATGGCTGCCAGTGTGCTAGATGCAGCTGCCATCATCACACCACTCCCTATCCCGCAAGCCATAGCCAGTGCTAATGGATGGAAAATATCAGTTGCCGCTACGATGCTTGCCAAAAATCCAATGTAAATAGTGCCGATTAAAAATCCGATGATGTAAATGGAAAGTGCTCCCCTTGCTTCAGGTGAGTTGGCACCGTATAGATGACAAATCAATCCGTAATCCTTATCCCGGCATGTAGAACTAGTTGCGCCGATTGCTTCTTTTTTGATGCCCAGCAATAATGCAACTGGCAAGGCTAGAAAAATCGTTCCAACATGGCCTAGTTCTTGAAAAGCTAATGCTGGACCAATATCGACTAGCTTTGGAAGATTTGATCCAGCAAGCACGCCTATTTTTGCCATGAAAGGTGTAATGGCTACGAGAACAAGAGATGAAGCCTTTTTTGCTTCCTTTTCTTTAAAAAAACCAAAAATATCCCGTCCAAGTAAAACACTAATAACAATAGCGAATAGCATGGGATAAATAATGATTAATGCAGAACCTGCTTGGATTTTTTTCATTCCAATCATTTCTGCAATGAGAACGATCACGAGAGCTGCCAAGTATAAACGATAATTCTCTTTGATATTTTCTGCGATGGATCGATGCTGTTCTGTATTTTTCATCTTCTATTTTCCTCTCCTGCTGAGTTTATCTTTTTAAAATAAATCGTATAAATAGGAGTGAGAACAAAAGAAAAACTCTAGTTAAATGAACTAGAGTTTGACGTACAGAAAAAACAAAAAACGGAAAATAGCCGAATAAAGGTTTTATTCAGTGCTCATCACTTGCCGTAATCTGTCATTCCCCATAGTCAAACTATTTACGGTAGTTTGGTAGAAACTTTTGGACCATATCTCCAACTTTATACGAAGAATCAAGAAGACGAATAATATTATTTAATTTTTATTTAATGTTCGTGATTTTTACAATTTACATCATTTTTTGTAGGATGTCAAAGTTTTTTTTATTCATTTCCGATTGACTTTTAATGGATATGGTATGTGTGATTTTTTGAATCCTTATTTAAAAGAGGATGAATGCTGCTATTCTATTAAATAGAATCTCCTTGGGAAATTTTACACATATCTTTTATCATACATACTATTTATATTTAAGTTAATGATGGGACCGGAAAAATGTTCCTCGTTTGTAAAGGGCAAATCTATCGAAAGGTAGAGACGCAAAGTCACAGACCTACGGTGATTAGAAAAAGACACTATGGTGGCTGAACTGCCAAATGAAGAATGGAGAAAAAACTAAAAGTTGTAGAGTTTTATTCGAGATTCTTCCTAATTCAAAATTATTTTGGAGGGATTTTATATGTCAAAAGGAAATAAAAGTGTTCGTCATGTGCTTACAACAAGTGTTGTTGCCGCTGCGATTACTCTTACTGGAACAGGACAAGCTTTTGCTGATGAGCTGGTAGAACCGAATCGAATCGAGGAAACTGTCCAACGAAACCAATCAGCAGTATCTGATGAAGCAGTTTCTCAAGATTCAGCGACAAACGTTTTAGAAAGTGAAACAGAAGAAATTGCAAATACGGATGAGGTGACAAAAGAGGCTGATCAAGAAGGATCGGAATTAAATGAAGAGGGTAAAGACGAATCAGAAGAAAGTGAAGAAGAGCCAGCTTTACTACCTGGGGATTTCTTTTATTTCTTTAAATCTCTTCGTGAAAATGTTCAGCTTGCATTCACATTTGATGAAGTAAAAGAGGCCGAATTACTTGCTTCATTTGTGGAAGAACGTATTAAAGAGGCAGAAGCATTAATTGACGATAACCAAGAAGAACTAGCAAAAGAAATTCTTGAGAAAGCACTTAAGCAACAGGAAGAAGCGCTTGCTGCATATGAAAAATCTGAATCAGAAGAAGCTGACGATGAGGCAGCTCAACCCCCGCTTGATTCGATTCAAGCAGAATTTGAGGCGAAATTAGCTAATAATCTTATCGTATTAACGGCTGTTCTTGAAAAAGTTGAGAATCCTAAAGCAAAAGAGGCTATTCAAAAGAACATCGTTAAAGCACAGAAAAAGTTAGAAAAGAAACTGAATAAAGCATTGGCTAAACTTCAAGAGAACGATGAAGAAACAGCAGAAAAACAGAATGAGTTAGAAGAAAAACCAGCTAGTGGAGATGCTGTTCAGGAAGAGTCTGAAAAGGAAACTTCTGAGCTTAACGAAGAGGTAGCTGAGGTGCAGGAAGAAGAGACTGATGCAACAACGGTCACCGATAAAGATAAAGCTGCAGAAGGAGATCATGATGACGAAGAGAATAAAGATAATGGGTCTGAACGAGAAAAAACAACATCTAAAGTTGAAGAAAAACAGCGAGAAGCGGCTAGAAAGCAAGAAGTAAAAGTAAAAGTAAAAGAAGAAGCAAAAAAGGCTGAAGAAAAGCAGTTAGAAGCGGTAAAGAAACAAGAAGAGAAGGCAAAAGAAGAAACGAAAAAAGCTGAAGAGAGAGCAAGAGAAGAAGCAAAAAAGACTGAAGAGAAACAGCGGGACGCGATAAAGAAGCAAGAAGAGAAAGCAAAAGAAGAGGCAAAAAGGATTGAAGAAAAGCAGCGAGAAGAAGCAAAGAAACAAGCAGAAAAAGCAAAAAAGGCTGAAGAGAAACAGCAAGACGAATCAGAAAAGCGGGCAGAAAAAGAACGTAAAGAAGCAAATAAGGAAAAATAGTAATGTTGAGAGTAGGTTCCTCCCTACTCTTTTTTATATCTAGAAAAGGGGCAAGATATACATAATTTCAGCAATTGGAAGGACCCCCCATCTTTTTGCCAAATTTAAATAGTTTATTATTATCAGAAATTAGTAGATATTTTAATCTATTAATAATTATAATAGACTATGAGATAGTAAATTATTTAAGACAGAAAAGGTGTGTTCCTAAGTGGCTCCGAGATTAGTTGCCACCTATGCAGCAATGCCTACATTTTTTGGCGAATATAGCGGATAAGGAAGGTTATTATGAGCAGCGTACAGAACAAAACAGACGTTATCTTAATTGGTGCCGGAATTATGAGCGCAACTTTAGGATCTTTACTGAAAGAATTAGCACCGGAATGGGAAATTAAAGTGTTTGAAAAACTTGCAAAAGCAGGGGAAGAAAGCTCGAATGAGTGGAATAACGCGGGGACGGGTCATGCGGCACTGTGTGAGCTTAACTATACATCCGAAAAACCAGACGGATCGATAGATATTAGCAAAGCGATAAAGGTGAATGAGCAGTTCCAGCTTTCAAGACAGTATTGGGCGTATCTTGTTAACAACAATCTGATTCGTAATCCACAGGACTTTATTATGCCAATCCCGCATATGAGTTTAGTTCAAGGGGAAGAAAACGTAACCTATTTGAAAAAACGATTGGAAGCGCTGTCAAACAATCCTCTGTTTCAAGGAATGGAATTTTCCGATGATCCTGAAACACTGAAGGAATGGATACCGCTTATTATGGAAGGCCGTACAGCGAATGAACCGATAGCGGCAACAAAAATTGATTCTGGAACGGATGTCAATTTTGGAGCATTAACACGCATGCTGTTTGACCACTTAATGAATAACAAGGTTGAGATCAACTATAAGCATAGTGTGGAGGATATTAAACGTACGAACGATGGCTTGTGGGAAGTGAAAGTTCGTGATATCGATGGAGGAAAAACCGAATCTCATACTGCAAAATTCGTTTTTATTGGCGGTGGGGGCGGAAGTCTGCCTTTACTTCAAAAAACTGGCATACCAGAATCGAAGCATATTGGCGGATTCCCGGTAAGCGGATTATTTATGGTATGTAATAATCCAGAAGTAATTGAACAGCATCATGCAAAAGTGTACGGGAAAGCGAAGGTTGGAGCTCCTCCAATGTCTGTTCCGCATCTGGACACGAGATTTATTGACAATAAAAAATCATTGCTGTTTGGACCGTTTGCCGGCTTCACGCCAAAGTTCCTTAAAACAGGTTCAAATTTGGATTTGATCGGTTCTGTAAAACCGAATAATGTCATCACGATGCTGGCAGCAGGTGTAAAAGAGATGGCATTAACCAAATATTTGATCCAGCAAGTGATGTTATCGAATGAAAAGCGATTGGAAGAATTACGCGAGTTTATTCCAAATGCGAAGCTTGAGGATTGGGATATCGTTGTAGCTGGCCAGCGTGTACAAGTCATTAAAGATACGGATGCAGGTAAAGGAACGCTCCAATTTGGTACAGAAGTAGTTAGTGCTGAGGATGGCTCTGTTGCTGCTCTTCTTGGCGCATCCCCAGGTGCTTCTACAGCTGTACACGTCATGCTGGAGGTATTAGAAAGATGCTTCCCAGAGCATATGTTTGAATGGAAAGCGAAAATAAAAGAAATGATTCCTTCTTATGGTGTATCATTAACGGACAACCCTGAGCTTTTCCAGGAGATTCATACATCAACAGCTCAGACCCTTGGTTTAAGTGAAAAAGGTGAAAAGGAATTGGTTTATAGTTAATTCTTTTTAACAGAAGAAAAAATATTGTCCCTAAAAGGTATTCATATGAGTACCTTTTAGGGATAATTTTGTTATAAATCTAAAAGAACTACAATTAAGTCTTCCCCGATCTCTATCATTAT
This sequence comes from Cytobacillus massiliigabonensis, assembly GCF_900199725.1. GTDB lineage: Bacteria > Bacillota > Bacilli > Bacillales > Cytobacillaceae > Cytobacillus > Cytobacillus massiliigabonensis. Next base: position 212,153 of record NZ_LT904904.1, read on the forward strand.
TAATAAGCAGGTAATTTCTCCGGATTCATTGTTATATAGATTTCGTTAATTTTTTCCTCCCGAATATCAAAACTAAGGATACTTTGAAGTTTGCCATTCATGTATATCATAATGGCGGGCTGGCAATTCACACTTTTAACTTCAAAATAAAAGTCTTCAGGCGCTTTTTTTATGACTCCGTATAATAATGCTAAAACATTTGGAACGGATATAACTGGACGAACAGCAGCATGAACTTTCCCTCCGCCATCAGAGTATAGCGTGACATTTTCAGAAACAAGCTCTAATAAGTCATCCATGTTTTGTGTTTGAAATGCCTGGATAAAGCGAGAAATGATAGATTTATTTTTCTCATAGTTTAAGCTTTCCCCTTCTGCAAGAGTGATCTTTTGCTTCGCCCTGCTAAAAATCTTTCTGCAGTTTTCTTCCTTCTTTTCAATGATGGCTGCAATCTCTGAATATGGAAAATCAAGCACCTCTCTTAAAAGGAGAACTGCACGTTCATCTGGTCTCAAATGCTCCATCATCCGTAAATAAGCGATACTTAATCCTTCTTTTTGAATAGTCATTTCTGATGGATCGAAAGCATGTAATTTCTCATGTAATAACGGCTCAGGATTCCAAGGCCCTACATAATTTTCTCGTTTGTGCCGTGCCGACTTTAGTAGATCAAGGCAGAGGTTTGTCATCATTTTGCAGAGATAGGCCTTTTTATTTTTAATATCGTCCCCATTTATTTGGTAGGCTTTGAGAAATGTTTCTTGAACAAGATCTTCTGCTTCCACTACTGATCCTAACATCCGATAGCCTAATGAAAATAACAATGGTTTAAATAGCTGATACTCTTCCGTCGTAATTTGCATAGTTTTGCCTCTCCTCATTTAATATGACTTCTTTCGCCGCTTGTTTTCCGCTGCTGATTGCGCCTTCCGCCAGAATCGAGTGGGGAGAAGTCCAATCTCCTGCCATATATAATCGGGGAATTTCTGTTTTAGAACATTGCAGCTTTAGTTCATCTCCTATTTGCGGTAAGCGCTGGCTAACCGTAATGTCAGGGATAAATCGTCTTGAAATGACATATTGCTGCCAGCCTGGCTGCAGCCTATCTAAAAATTGTTCAAGCTCGTTTTTTACACTTGGTCCATCAGCGTTTTCATCTAGATGATGATATTTAAATACATGCAGCACTGCATTTTTTGAATGATCAGAGAGGCGTGCGTAAGTTGAATGAACAGAATAATAGAGGGGGTCCGTGATCCCCATAGCGAACAATTTCTTTGGATTAGGTAGCTGTGTTAAAGCGACATCTAATGTTGCCCCCTTTACTGGCGTTATTTGAGCAAGGAAATCCCGATTAGGAAGGCTCGCTGTTTCCCCTAACATATGAATAAGTTCGTGCGGACCAGTTGTACAAATTACATATTTCCCGAAAATTTCTTCGCCATTAGATAAAGCAAGTTTAAATGGGTCCTCTGTGTGGTTGCATTCTATTTGTTTTACAAGAGTATGTGATTGAACATGAACACCGGAGACAATTGCTTTATTATGAAGCTGGTCAATGATCGTCTGCCAGCCGCCATCAAGATATAGGACGCCTCCCATCGCATCTTTTATATGCGATACTGCTACGCTTGCGCTTATCTTTTCTGGAGCATGACAATAGGTGGCAAGTCTGCCAAGTGTGTATAGCAATAACTCAATGGTTTTTGATTGGGTAACTTGATTAATCCATTGCTGGAAAGTTTGATTTGCTAATTTTTCAGGATTGATACGTGAGATTTTCAATAGAATGGCAATCCACTCCAGCCGTTCTTTCGAATGTAAAAGACCAGTTGTAAATAGTTCTAGAGGAGAAAAAGGTGCAGTGTATTCAACATTTTTCTCCATAAGGATGCCGCCTAGTTTGGGTGATTTCCCATTAAGATGGATTCCTAAATATTCGAGAATGTGCCTGGCTTTTCCTTTTTTATAAAGGGCATGCGGACCAAGATTAAAATACTGTCCGTTCATCTTGTTTGTTCTAGCTCTTCCGCCAATACTTTTTCCCTTTTCCAAAATTAAAATAGATAAATTTGTATTCATTAAATAATTGGCTGCCACATAGCCTGCCAATCCCCCGCCAACAATGACAACATCCCATGTTTGTGTCATATAAAAACCTCCTTTTGTTCTTTCATAACTCAAGACGATAATGGGTGAATTGGTGTGACAACGTTTTGAATTAAAAACAGAGAATATTTTCTTGACGTGATGTATATAACTTCACAAATTAGACGTAATTATGTATAATGATTTTATCCTAGGTATTCATTTTAAAATGAATTTTTTGAAAAATAAGTATATGAGGTTTCTATATGAAAGGGAGATTATAATGGGACGTTTATCAGGTAAAGTAGCGATTATTACAGGTGCAGCATTAGGCATGGGAGCAGCTGAGGCAAAGCTTTTTGCAAAAGAAGGAGCGAAGGTTGTAGCGACGGATATTAAAGATGATGTGCTGCAGGAAGTAATCAATGAAATCAAAGCAAGCGGCGGTGAAGCTATTGGCTTGAAGCACAATGTTGTTTCAGAAGAAGAGTGGAAGAATGTTATTCAAACAGCGGTTGATGCGTACGGAAAAGTGGATATTTTAGTAAATAATGCTGGAATTGCAAGTCCAAAAACGATGGCACAAATGGAAATGGCTGAGTGGAATAAAGTTATGGATATTAACTTGAACGGTTGTGTCCTTGGAATGAAGTATGTAATTCCAGAAATGCAAAAGGCAGGCGGCGGTTCTCTAATTAATATTTCCTCAATTGGAGGAATTGTTGGAATGGCTGGGTCAAGCCCATATACAGCTGCAAAAGGTGCTTTACGAGCATTATCAAAATCAGCTGCTGTAGAATATGGGAAGGATAAAATTAGGGTAAATTCTGTTCACCCTGGTATTATTGAAACACCAATGACAGCTGACTCTTTCAATGATGCACTGCCTTTCTATAAAACATTTACACAACTTCCTTATTTCGGACAACCAGAAGATGTTGCTTACGGTGTATTATTCCTTGCGTCGGATGAATCACGCTTTATGACAGGTGCAGAACTTGTCATTGATGGCGGCTGGACAGCTCTATAATGGTCACATAAGAAAAATCCTCTCTATCTTTGAGAGGATTTTTTTAAAGTCTGTCCTTCATCGGATTATGATTATAAGGTCCTTTAATAGATAGATTCATTAATTGAAAGGCCATTTCTTCCTCAGATAAATGCATACCTCTTTCTACCCACCAAATGATTACTTCTAAAAAAGCAGATTCCACATATTTAATAATTAATTCTCGATTGGCTGTTAGATTTTGATCGTTAGGTTCAATTTGATTAATTCCTTCAGAAATAAACTCATGGATAAATGCTAATAGTCCTGTAGTCAAAGACGGGATGCGATTAGTTACGAGTAATGCTCTGTAAAAAGGATAATTTATTCCTATTTGATGGAATAATTGAACAAAACTAGGATGTGGCTGATCTTCTAGAAAATCAAAATTACCTAGAAATGATACCTGTTTGCTCACCTTTTCATGTAAATCATTTAGGGTTTCATTAATACATTGATTCATTAAATCGGTCTTATCTTTATAATGAAGGTAGAAAGTTGCTCGTTTCACTGTTGCACGCTCCGAAATATCCGCAACAGTAATTTGCTCGAATTCTCTTTCTTCCATTAACTCAATAAAAGCACGCTTCAATAAACTTTGTGTTCGCACTGTGCGAGGGTCTTTTCTTTTTGTAGGCATGGAATACTTTCCTTTACGAAAAAGTTTTATATAAAATTCTTATTTAGTTTATCATTTGCCTTTATAGATGGAAAGGAGCGGAAACCTTTGTTATATGATTTGCCTAGTTAGGGCATATAAAAGAATAAACTATAAAAAAGATTTTTAATTTACTAACTTGCACCTAAAAGGAGGGAATTGTCAAAATGACACTCCAGTCTATTTAGGCTATAATGATAAAGTTCTAATCACCTTTCAAACAGTGGAAAGGGGTTTTTTTATGATTCATTTACATAAGGTTAGTAAAAGTTTTTCGCAGTTTCAGGTCATTAAATCGGTATCTTTATCGATTAATAAAGGTGAGATATATGGGATCATTGGGGCAAGTGGGGCAGGAAAATCGACATTGCTGCGGCTAATGAATTTATTGGAATCACCTGATGAGGGCGAAGTAGAAGTGAATGGTCAAGATTTGACCAAATTGAACAGCCAAAAACTTCGGAAAGCCCGTCAATCGATCGGGATGATCTTTCAACATTTCAATTTAGTAGCAAATAAAACGGTATATGACAATGTGGCTATCCCTCTCGAACTAGCAAGAGTCCCAAGACAAGAACGCCGCAATCGGGTAGTTGAGTGTCTTCAATTTGTTGGATTGGAGAGTTTATTGGATAAATATCCTGCTGAATTAAGCGGGGGACAAAAGCAGCGTGTGGCTATTGCTAGGGCATTAGCGAATCACCCGCAAGTTTTGTTATGTGATGAGCCCACCTCCTCTCTTGATCCTAATACAACGGCTGAAATATTAGGTGTATTAGAAAATGTAAATAAAAGTCTCGGTGTGACGATTGTTATTGTCAGCCATGAGATGGAAGTAATTAAAAGCATATGTAATCGAGTAACTGTCATGGCGAATGGTGAAATCTATGACACCGTATCTATTGAACCAGAGGGAATCAAACAGTTAAGTGATCATCCAAATTGGTTTACCGAACAATTAATAAAGGATGGTGAGAAAAGCCATGCCTGAAATTTTAGTTCAATATGAAGCCGAAATTTGGACGGCAATCATCGAAACATTTGTTATGGTTGGTGTCTCTATTGCTGCTGCTGTCCTAATAGGACTGCCAGTAGGGACGCTGCTGTTTCTTTGCAGGAAGGGAAAAATACTGGAAAATCCGTTTGTTTTTTCAGTTTTAAATCTATTAGTTAATACAATCCGTTCCTTTCCTTTTTTATTGCTTGTTGTTTTTTTAATCCCATTTACAAGATTACTTATTGGGACGGCAATTGGTACAGCAGCTGCAACTGTACCATTATCGATCATCGCGATTGCTCATTATTCACGTTTAGTCGAGCAATCTTTATTGGACGTACCTAAAGGTGTGATGGAAGCAGCCATTTCAATGGGAGCATCTGTTAAGGAAATTATTTTTAAATTCCTTTTTGTTGAGGCTCGCTCTGGTCTTGTTCTAGGGCTGACTACATCCATTATTAGCTTCATTTCTTATTCGACGATCATGGGCGTAGTTGGTGGCGGCGGGATAGGAGATTTCGCGATCCGATACGGTTACCAGCAATTTAAAACAGATTTAATGATCTATATGATCGTTATTATGGTAATATTAGTACAGCTTATTCAATTCACTGGTACAACTGTATCTAGATTGATTGATAAAAGATAATAGTAAGGAGAAAAGTCAAATGAAAAAATTAGTATTACTTGTAGCCATGTTTCTGCTTATTTTAACTGGCTGTGGCCAAAATAAGGATGAAACAAAAGATAATGGCAGTGAAAAAGCTGCACCCGCTAAAGAAGAAGTGACATTAAAAGTAGCTTCGCTTATTCCGCCAATGACGGAAATTCTTGAGCTTGTTAAGCCAAAGCTAGCAGAAGAAGGCATTAACCTAGAAATGGTAGTATTAGGTGATAATGTGCAGCCCAATACAGCTTTAGCTGCAAAAGAAGTAGATGCAAATTTCTTTCAACATGTTCCATATATGGAGGAATTCAATAGAAACAACGATGCCGAGTTAGTTCCAATTGTTCCTATTTATTTTGCTAATTATGGTGTATATGCAAAAGAATACAAGTCAATGGACGAACTTCCGGAAGGTGCTGTCATTGCCATTGCAAATGATGTTTCCAATATAGATCGTTCCTTATCTTTACTTGCTCAGCATGGGGTCATTACGCTTAAGGAAAAAACAGGACCATATTATACACAAGCGGATATTACCGACAATCCTAAGAATTATAAATTCGAAGAGGTGGACTTGCTGATGCTGGCAAGAATGTATGATGACGCAGATGCCGTTGTTATGACACCTGCCTATGCTGCACCGCTTGGATTGACACCTAAAAGCGATGCACTCCTAACAGAAGGAGTAGAAAATGACTTTGCTATTACGCTTGTAGCACGAAAAGATAATGCTGACTCTGAGGCAATTCAAAAGCTGGCTAAAGCAATGACGAGCCCAGAGGTACGCGAATTTTTAGAAAAGAATTATGATGAAACGGCTATTCCAGCGTTTAAATAGGAATTTTTAAGGACTATTCGGGTTGTTTGTCACTACAGCCCGAATAGTCCTTTTTATTGGTTCGGCAAGATCAAAGGGAGAAAGTTGAACCAAGTTCGAAGTTCGTCTAGGTTCGGACAAGACTAAGAGGAAAGGCTCCAAACGAGTCCGAAGTCCTCTCGAGTTCGGACAAGATTAAGAGAAAAGGCTCCAAACGAGTCCGAAGTCCGCTTGAGTTCGGACAAGACTAAGAGGAAAGGCTCCAAACGAGTCCGAAGTCC
>NZ_LT904904.1:220411-455959 GCF_900199725.1 Cytobacillus massiliigabonensis
CGAAGTCCTCTCGAGTTCGGACAAGATTAAGAGAAAAGGCTCCAAACGAGTCCGAAGTCCGCTTGAGTTCGGACAAGACTAAGAGGAAAGGCTCCAAACGAGTCCGAAGTCCGCTTGAGTTCGGACAAGATTAAGAGGAAAGGGCTCCAACCGAGTCCGAAGTCCGCTCGAGTTCGGACAAGATTAAGAGCAAAGGCTCCAAACGAGTCCGAAGTCCGCTTGAGTTCGGACAAGATTAAGAGGAAAGGCTCCAACCGAGTCCGAAGTTCCCCCGAGTTCGGACAAGATTATGTTAAAAAGATCCAACCGAGTCCGAAGTCCGCTCGAGTTCGGACAAGATTAAGAGAAAAAGGCTCCAAACGAGTCCGAATTTCGCTTGAGTTCGGACAAGATTAAGAGAAAAGGCTCCAAGCGAGTCCGAAGTTCCCCCAAGTTCGGACAAGACTAAGAGAAAAAGGTCCAAACGAGTCCGAAGTCCGCTCGAGTTCGGACAAGATTAAGAGAAAAGGCTCCAAACGAGTCCGAAGTCCACCCAGGTTCGGACAAGATAAAGAGCAAAGGCTCCAAACGAGTCCGAAGTCCGCTCGAGTTCGGACAAGATAAAGAGCAAAGGCTTCAAACGAGTCCGAATTTCGCTTGAGTTCGGACAAGATTAAGAGAAAAGTCTCCAACCGAGTCCGAAGTCCACCCGAATTCGGACAAGACCAAAAGAAAAGGCTCCAATCAAGTCCGAAGACCGCCTTATTCATAAAAAGTATCACTTGTTTTTCCGAATGTAGTGTAGTGTTTCCTTAAAATCCTGTTGATTGTCTTCTTGTTTAAACCAACCTTGCACCACTCATAAATGCTTTGAGTAGTTACCTTTCGATCAGGAAATAGCAGCTTAAACTCCTCCACATTTCTTAAAATGGCTGATTCAATTTCTTCATGTTCCCCACACTTTTCGCATTCAAAGTGATAATTTTTTCTATAAATCATGAGAGAATGACAGCACCTGCAATAGATCCCTTTTTGAAGAAAATCATAATCATATTTTGGCAATTTCATAAATGGATGTACTGTTTGGTGTAAGGAAATTAATTTTTGAGCGAGCTTTCTATGTCCATCATTCAACCTTGAGGGAGTTTTATCTAAATCTCTTAGAAAACGATTTACCTGGGTTGGAAAAATAAATGGTTGGTCCATTGGGGCTTGATATAAAGTGAATTCAGGGTTCACGAAGATAACGGAAGTTTCAACGAGGTAATTTTGTTTGAGGTTTTGGAGTAATTGGCGGAAAAGTGCAGCACTTCTTTTTAGCTGGTCTACAGGGTTCTTATATTCACGCCCGGTTGTGACAGCATAGAGTTTGTCCAATTCTAAGTAGTAATCACCCTTGAAATTTTTGATATCCAAGAGGTGAATAGCACCTTGTGAAATAATTAATGTATCAATTTGAAAATAGGAGTTGTTCACCTCAAGCAGTAAATCATTGATGATGTATCTTTCTTCGTGAAGATTCTCGCTTAGCTTATCAAATTGAATCTCCCCTTCATAGCCTTTTTCAAGGTTTAAATAGTGACGCCTTTCCTTTTCAGTTAAGTTCATTCGTTTGTTTAAACTTCGGCATATCAATAATTCATTTGATTCTTCTCGAGCCTTAAGCAGCATGAGATCATTCTCCCCTCTTAATATTTCTTTAATTATATAAAAGAACATCTAGATTTCCTTAAGAGAATATGATTATTCAGTTAACAATTGCTCGTTTAAACTAACCAGTAATGGCAAACTTCCTATCTTCTTAGAGGTTTAACTATAAAAGTAAAGCTGACTAGCCTATATCCACTTCGTCAGCTTTTGGGAGCTAAAACGTATAACGGGAGACTTGTTCATCACTAATAATCAGCCCAGCTACTTCTTGGAAACCAACCTTCTCGTAAACACGTTTTGCATGTACATTAGTTGGTTCATAGGACAGTGTGATCGTTTTATGACGCTCCTCTTTCAAATTCCTTATATCATCTATAACTAGTCTGACCGCTTCCTTCCCATATCCCTGCCCTTGATATTTATGATCAATCATCATGCGATAAATCCAATACTCATGATCATCTTCATCAATTCCATATAACGCAAAACCAATCATTTCCTCTCCATGGTAGATTCCTTTTGCATGGAAATTTTCTAGAAAGTTCAATTGAGAAAGGGATACTGCATTTGAAGCAACAAACTTTACTTGGTCGTCCCGGACACGCAGCGAAATGGCCTTGAGCCAATTGTTTTTCGTTATTGTTTTTAAATGCAACACACTAAATTCCTCCTTCCTTAAAATTCAGATAATTATTAGACTAATTAAATTATATTTAGTTCTCTAGCTTTCTTCAACAAATTGAAAGGAGTCTTATTCTTCTCTTATGTTCAAGTTATCTAAGCAGTGAAAATCATGACAATTATTAAGAGAACCTTAGCTCTTCCTTTAAAAAATCTTTAAAATCGAAAAATATACTATGGACATAGGCTTAAGCAAATAGATGCTTAGACCTAAATGAATTTTACAAAGCAGGGGAGGGATAGGTAGTAAGCTAATAATTTCAAATGATCTAATGCAGTTCAGTTGGAGCAAAGAAAGGAAGGAAATGAGAGATGAATAAAGACAAAGCAGGAAAAAAGCCGCTCAAGAATATGAAAAGAGGCATGTTAGCTGCGGCAGCAGTACTTGTTATAGGTACTTCTACTACTGTTGCTGCCGCCCAGAATACGGATTATTTTAAGATGTTTTTTAGTGTGAAAGAGATGGGTAGTCAAATAACAGATCAAGTAACCATTGTATCGGGGATTAAAATGAAAGTAGAAGAAAGTATGAGTGGAGGAAAAAGTGCGATTATCATTGCCTCCTTTGAGAAAGAAGATGGATCTTTATTCCCTAAAGATGCAGCCATCGCCACTCTAGAATTAGACCTGAAAAATGGGGCAAGTTACATGGTCGATCAGCAAGTAACAGAGGACGGCAAGAAGCTTATTGCAATGTTTGATGTAGATTCAACAAGCAGCCTAGCTGGTGAAAAGGTGACTCTAAGGGCAGATGCAATTATTAATGGGGAAACGGATGAGATAGTTGAAGAAGGACCATTTAAACATACGTTTAAAGTACAAGATCATTCCAATCGAATGGATATTGATTTAACAATGAAACAGCAAAACGAGGAAGTAGCGTTAAAAACGGTATATGTTTCAGCGATCGGAATTGGCCTTGAGGGGAAACGTGTAGACGGAAAAACGGACTTTCTGCCAGAACATGCCCCGATTGTTAAGGCAATAGCAAAGGATAATACAATCATTGAATTAAAATCGAGCTCAACAAGCACTACTGACATTGGCTTTAAATGGCAATACAGTTTAGATCAAGATGGAAACCGCGTCTTTTTAGAAAAATCAAAGATTAAAGCGATTATGATCAATGATCAATTAATGAACGTGAACGAATAAAGATAAAATGCTTAGAAGCGTATATTCGATTTGAGTATACGTTTTTCTCATTTTTAAGAAATCATTTCTATTTTCTTTAAAAAAACTTTAGATTTACTCAATATACTAAAACTATTAATTTAACTGTAGGAGGAAAACAGATGGAAGAATCGATCATGTTTACAATTGATTCAGCATATATTCTTGTTCCAGCATTGATTATTTTTTTACTATATATAACTTATGCAGCGCTTTTAAGACATAAGTTCAGTTTAGGGCAAGCTGTCCTATTAACATCGTTTGCCATTTACTTCTTATGCATGATTCATTTAGTATTTTTCCCAATCGAAGTGAACATTGGGAAATACGCAAACCTGACTCCTTGGTACAAATCAATAAATTTTATCCCAATATTAACAATTGATATCACGACTTTTCTTTTAAATGTAATCATGATGCTGCCTTTTGGCATGTATTTGCCATTACTGAATAAGAAGTATCATTCTATTAAAAAAGCAGCTTATATAGGGTTCTTAGTCAGTTTAACTTTCGAGATCATTCAGCTGTTAATAAGAGTCACACTTGGGAATGGGAGAAGTACAGACATTAACGACTTAATTGCCAATACATTAGGTGCTGTGGTAGGGTTTTTACTAATAAAAAAACTGTCACATGTCCAGATAGTTATTCGCATTCTTCATAAGATAAGCTTAGAAAAAGGAATGTAAGAACGTACATGTGCTTAAGGAGGCAAAACTTTGAGTAATACGATTTTAATTGTCGATGATGATAAAGACATTGCAAAGCTTGTTGAAGTTTACCTAAGCAATGAGGGGTATCAAATCCTTCAAGCACAGGATGGAATCGAAGCATTAAAGGTACTCTCATTGAATCGAGTGGATTTAATTGTATTAGACGTTATGATGCCTAATATGGACGGGCTGGAATTATGTAAACAGATTCGGACCGATAATCAGGTGCCCATCCTCATGCTAAGTGCCAAAGTACAGGACATGGATAAAATTATGGGTTTAATGACAGGTGCCGATGATTATATGATTAAGCCTTTTAATCCGTTGGAATTGACCGCTAGAGTAAAGGCATTATTTCGGAGGGTAAATTATAATCCTGCCAAAAATACAGGAGCTATTCAAATTCATACACTAGAAATTGATAAGCAAAGTCATCAGGTGACTGCAGGCGGGAAAGAAATCAAATTAACGTCCATTGAATTCGACATTTTATATTTTTTAGCTAAAAATCAAGGAAGAGTATTCAGTTCGGAGGAGATTTTTGAAAGAGTTTGGAAGGAGGAAAGTATCGGTTCGAATAAAACCGTTATGGTCCATATTAAAAATATCCGCGATAAAATAGAAGCAGTGATACCAGGAGAAGCAGTCATTCAAACCATCTGGGGAGTGGGGTATAAAATTGAAAAAAGTCATCCTGTTTATTCCTAAATGGAAGTTTCCCTTATATATTCTTCTCTCATCCCTTTTGACTAGTGTAACAGCTGTGGCATTCATTCCGACAATCAGGTATTTAGAAACGGAGTCATCACGGGTGTCAGATTTAATTGAACTTGTTGGCTCTTTCGGTTTAGCGCCTATAGTACTCATCTTTAGTGTGATTTTTATTAGTTATTTATTTCCATTTTTCCTATATGAAAGAAAAAGATATCACGAGTACTTACTTAATAAAATGATCGAAGAAGTCGAGTATATTTCAGAAGGTCATTTCGGCCAAAAAGTAACCATTGAGGACGAACAGAGAATAGGTGAATTAGGTAAAAAAATTAACAATATTGTTTTCCAAGGAGAAAAAGCGGTAGAAGATCAAAAAAAATCTGCACAAGTAAAAAATGATTTGGTTACGAATGTGGCTCATGATCTGCGGTCACCGCTTACTTCCATTGTCGGTTATTTGAACCTGATCAATGAAGATCAATATAAAGATGAGGTTGAACTGCGTCATTACATCCAAATTGTTCATAACAAGGCAGAAAGTCTGCATCATCTAATCAATGATTTATTTGAATATACTTTCGTTCAAAACAGGGAAGCTCTTATGAATGAAGTGCCTATTAATATAGAAGAAATGTTAAATCAGCTGATCATTCAGCATCAATATCAAGTTCAAAATGCAGGTATGGAAATGAGACTATTCTTAGCTTCCGCAATGAATCCGGTAGTCATGGGAGATGGGAATAAACTAGCAAGAGCTTTTGAAAACCTTTTGCAAAATGCGATTCGGTATGGGAAGGAAGGGAAATACATTGATATAAAATGGATTGATTCAGATGAAATGATTGAGATTGAAATAGCTAATTATGGTCAGGTCATTCCAGATGTTGATATCCCGCATATTTTTGAAAGGTTTTACAGAGTAGAAAAATCTCGATCGGAACATACAGGGGGATCGGGTTTAGGACTAGCCATTGTAAAAAGTATTGTAGAATTACATGATGGACTTATTGAAGTGAAGAGTTCGTTAGGAAAAACATCATTTGTTGTTAAGTTGTGGAAAATGATAAGTGAGGCAAAGTGAAAAGTTCTGGAGAAATTACATTCTAGGTTGTTATATAGCCTTATTCGATTTGATTCATCATTTTGGGACAAGGAGCCTGTCTCCATGTCCCGCTGTACTGTAAAACTAAATAATCCCAAGCGTATTCAGAAATACAACGATGATTGTAATGGGAACCACACAGGTCATCAAGAAGCGCCAAGCGGGATATAGCCTTGGTGCTGCTGTACTATTTAATTCAAATTCATTTTTAATGAGTGATGGATCAGCTCTATAGATGATGAAAAATGAAATCAGCAGGCTGCCGAATGGAAGCATAATATTACTGACAAGAAAATCTGTCGCATCAAAAATGTTTTTTCTAAAAATCATTAAATCGCCTAGAATGCTAGAAGATAAAGCTGCTGGAATGGCTGCCAGGAAGATAATGAGCCCAGAGACCCATGTTACCTTGATTCTTGACCTTTTACCATTTGCTGTAAAAGCAGCTACAATAATTTCATACAAACTAAAGGATGAGGTCAATGTAGCAAACAAGAATAAGAATAGGAACAGGCACAAGAATACTTCGCCTAATGGCAGCTGAGAAAAAACGGATGGCAATACGATAAACAGCAAACCAGGACCTTCTGCGGGTTCATATCCGAAAGCAAAGACGACTGGAAAAATCGCAAGTCCAGCTAATAACGAAACGAAAATATTCATACCGACAACTGCGCTGGCAGAAGACGTTAAGCTTACATCTTTTTTTAGATAAGAGCTGTAGGTAACCATGCAGGAAAATCCAACTGCTAGTGAGAAAAATGATTGTCCTAACGCATATAGAATGGATTCACCGGTTATCTTCGAGAAGTCGGGCGAGAGAAAGAACCTCACTCCTTCCATTGCTCCGTCAAGGGTTAAGGCACGTACAACTAAAATGATAAAAAAGATAAATAATAGCGGCATCATATATTTATTCGCTTTTTCAATTCCGTTTGAGACACCAAGCGAAATAACGAGAATGTTAATGAATGAGAAAATAAACAAGCCAACGATCGTAATCCATGGGGTTCCAATGATTAAATTAAATAAATCAGGATAGTTTGCCCCATCAGCAATAATATGACCAAGAATAGATAAACCGCTATATACAAGAACCCATCCGCCAACGACACTGTAAAAGGATAGGAGCAAAAAGCAGCCGAGGACTCCAAGTCGTCCAACCCATACCCAAAGGCTGTTAGGTGCCAGGTTTTTATAGGCGCTGATTGCCTCTTTGCCTGACCCTCTGCCAATAATAAATTCGGCAATAAGCAGAGGTAAGCCGATTATCAAAGTGAATGCGACGAATATGAGAAAGAAAGCACCCCCGCCGCTCATTCCTGTTACATACGGAAACTTCCATATGGCGCCAAGACCAATAGCCGCCCCGGCAGATGCCAAAATAAATCCAATCTTGGATGTCCACTGGTCTTTTTTTACCTCCACTTCACATCACCCTTTTCTAAATTTACGGAATACAAAATAATCACGGTCTGTCTGGCAGAACGGCGATAGAAAGTTCCATTTTATCATAGATATTTCGAAAGTTAGCCTTCTAACTTAAAACTTTTACATAAGAGATCATTGTCTGTGTAGGTCCAATTATTCAATGGGGATGGAGATCTCTTCTTATGAACCCTTCTCTCGTTTCAGGAAAAGGTATATCATTAAAGGTAAGGAGAACTTTAATGTGTTTATGGGAAATAAAGTAAAAAAGCGGGTGCTATATGAACTTATTTTTATTTGTCGTCATTATCCTAACAGCTTCCATCCTTCAAACAAGTACAGGTTTTGGTTTTTCTATATTAGCTACTCCCTTTCTTTTATTACTCTTTGAACCAGCCGAAGCGATACAAATGAACTTACTTCTATCGCTAGTGATTTCTATTGCTTTAATTAGGAAGGTTAGAAAGGATATTGATTTTGGAATCCTGAAAAGGTTTGTGATCGGAAGTGGAATTGGCCTGCCGATAGGAATCATCATCTTCATGTTAATAGATATAAATAAATTAAAGTTGGTCATAAGCCTTATTATTTTGGCATTAACTATTTTGCTTATCCTTAAGTTTCGCATGAAACAGGGAAAGAAGAGAGACTTAGCTGTCGGCGGACTTTCAGGTGCCCTTACAACGAGTATAGGCATGCCTGGACCGCCATTGCTGTTATATTTTTCAGGAACAGATACGCATAAGGAAAAGCTGCGAGGGACTACGCTGGCATTTTATTTGTTTATTTATTTGATTAGTTTAGTTATCCAGGTTATTTTTGCTGGAACGAATAAAACAGTCTGGGTATCAAGCGTTGCTGCACTTCCACTAGTATTTATCGGTTTGTATGTGGGTCAGCTCTTATTTAAAAGAATTAACCAGCAAATCTTCCGTATCTTCACGTATATTATTTTATTGTTTACTGGTATTTATTTGTTTATTGAAAGTTTGCTGTAATTGTTAAAGGCAGTTCCTATTTTTATAGGTGCTGCCTTTTTCTTATATAGTAATGAAATTATTTAAACTTCATGGGCGGATGGGCAGGGGAGAAAAGAGTATGAAAGCAAAATTTAATCGAGCGCTTTACATAAAGTGAACCTCTGTATAGTAAAAACGAAACAATAAGTGATACTGGAATGCTTAAAGCGATAGGAAGATCAATGCCATGCCAAATACTCATTTTAATTTGTTCGAAACCAATTGTTCGTAAAATCCCGGCGAATATGGAGATTAGTGCACTCAACATCATTCCTAGGTAAAGGACAGAAAGGACAGGGATTGTTAACGACATTAAGAAGGAAAGGACCCTTTTTTTTATGTTCATGGATTTTCACTCCGTATAATCTGTTGGACTTTAGCATTCGGAGAGATGGTACAGCTTACTGTATAGGTAAGTGTTTGAATATTGCACTGGCTGCCCACAACCACAACATCCCCCTCAACGATTTCAGCATCTGTATAGGCAAGCTGCAATTGTTTTCCTTTAATAAATTGACAGACTAGTTTTTTCTTTAACGAAATGGACTTTCTATCCTTTTCTATACACACTGCATCCGCAATGAGCCGGTTAATTATGCTCTCACCTGATAATTTTAAGTGAAAATGTTTTGCCTGAATTTCTTTTGCGGTAATGATTCCAATGGAATCAAGGTGTTCTGAATGTAGCGTTTCTTCGATGGTAAGCCTTCCTGAGCTGTGGAGCTTCGCTGCACGTACATTCTTCATTTTTAAATTTCCGGCATTTATGATCTCTTTTACCTCGCAATTGCCCTTTATGGCACATGATCCAGAGCTTTTTAACAGATTTGCTGCAACATGAGAATGAAAGGTACTAAAGCCATGAGAAGAGATCTCTTTGAGATGGATTTCTTGATGTAAAGCAACAGAACCACGAATTTTTAATTGTTCATAGTCTTTAGCTAATTCCTTGATATTCCCTCTTGTCAGTGTGATGCTGTGATTCTTTTGAGTCCGTTCATTTAGCATTCCTAAACACCACCGTATTTTAATTAATATATATTTTAATTATTAAAATATATATTAATTAAAATATAATCTTTGATGCTTTGTCAAGAAGGGAAAAAATCGTCGAACCGTTCTATCTGATTGTATTAGGGTATAGGATGTCATAATTAAACAACAAAAAAAGGATTTCATTATAGGTGAAATCCTTAAAAAATGGCACTCATTAATGTATTAACTTCTTTTAATACTTTTGCCATATCTGTTAGTTTTTCTGATGAGAATTTCAAAAAGATGGCATGAACTTTTTCTTCCCCCATCTTCGTCAAGACCATTTTTACGACTCTGCGGTCATCGCTTTCTCTTATACGCTGAACTACATTTAATTTTTCCAGTTTATCACACATCGATGTAACAGCTCCAGGAGTTACATTAAAGAAATCAGCAATTTCAGTTGCTTTCATGCCATTATTGATTTTTAGCTGAAGCAGAAGGATAAGCTGATTCTGAGTGAGTGACTCTCCTTCTGATAGCAGGTTGACAAACATTTTAGACTTTTGTTGTATATCAAGCATTTCTTTCATTATGATTTCCACATTATATAACTCTTCATTTTTTGCCATTGGATCACAGCCTACTATAGTATTTTACTTATTAAAATATATAGCAAGTATATAATTAATTTTTGCCAATGCCAATAGATCTACTTAGGAGTACAAACTGTAGATATTCATTTACCTATCACTTTTTTCAATAAAGTAATGTACTTTTTAATGAAATTATTTTTAAATTAATGAATAACGGATTTAAATAAACCTTATGTAAATTTGGTATGTGCACTTAGTGAAGAAGTGCGGTAAGGGGAAAGGAACTTTAATGAAAATATATCTGATTCTTAGTCAAATTCTTTATTTACTTTGTACACTGCCATGGCTTTTGATCTGGGGAATGTCGTTTATGAGCTTTGATAGTGGTTTTGGACTGGGGAATGTCAGTTTTGTATTAGGAATAGGTTTGTATCCTGTTGCGGTCCTTATCTGCAGTATTATCGCATGGATTCTTCATGTACGCAGAAGACGAGTGGCTATTATTGTAAACTTAGTCCCGATGTTATGGATTGTTATTCTAGGAGCTATTTTCGTGTTGTATTGAAAATAGCAGCCTCTATAAAAGCTGAAGGATACAAGATTCAATTGAAAATTGTATCCTTCAGCTTTTGTTATTTACATATTATCTATTTTATTCTGAAATAATTAATTCGGTGTTTGTTTTATTAAATTCATTAATCAAATCTTTATTAACGTTTTCATCCGTAATAATGTAATTAATTTGCTCAATAGGAGCAATTGCAATGGTGACATCTTTTCCGAACTTAGTACTATCGGCAGCAACATATATTTCTTTGGAGCGTTCAATGATTTTTTTCCGGGTAAGGGCTTCTTCCACATTATAGTCGGAAATACCTCTTTCAAGTGTAATACCGCTTGTACAAATAAATGCTTTCAATATATTTAATTCATTAAAATTAAATAAATAATCAAAGGTAACAACTGATTGCTCATTTTTCCTAATCTTTCCGCCTATGATGATTAGTTCAACATCTGTATTCATCAGCTCGGTTATTACAGGAATGGAATTTGTGACTACAGTTAAGTTTTTCTTGTTTTTAATGTATTTTGCAATTTGATAAGTGGTTGAGCCGCTATCAATAAATATACAATCTCCATCATTGATCCATTCACTGCATGTTTTCGCAATGCGCTCCTTTTCCTCTAAGTGACTGATCATTCGTTCATCGATCGCAGATTCGCCAAATTTTGATTCTACGATCTTAACCCCGCCGTAAATCTTTTCAATTTTCCCTTGTTTTGTAAGTAGATTTAAATCTCTGCGAAGCGTATCAACGGAAACGTTTAGTTTATCCGTTAGTTCAGATATTTTGAGGACTTTTTTTATCGTTAATATTTCAATAATTTTTTTTTGCCTTTCAAGTGGAAACATATTTTCACCCATTTAAATTTAATTAGATGCAGCTTCAGTAATTCCAGTTTACTGATAAATCTCGGTGTACTCAATAGATTTACATAAATAACAACAAGGAAATTAGTAAGAGTTAGTAATAATATAGTGTTAAGTTAGTAAAGATATAGGCAAAATTTACATAAACTATACAAAAGTCTTTATTCAAATTTACATATCATTTTTATACTTAGGTTGTATTCAGGGAGGTGAGCCGTTTGCTGAAATTGCAAAATATAAGCAAACAATTCGATCAAAAGGTCGTTTTAGAAAATATAAATCTTGAAATAAATACTGGAGAGATTGTTTCCCTGCTAGGTCCAAGCGGAAGTGGAAAAACAACATTATTAAATATTATTCTCGGATTAACAAAAATGGATGAAGGAAAAATCATTTTTAATGGGCGGGATATAAGCAATGTACCAATGAAGGATCGGGGATTTAATATTGTTTTCCAAGACTATGCACTTTTTCCTCATTTAAATGCCTATGAAAATATTGTGTATGGATTAAGAAATAAGAAGGGCATGGTTTCTGAAAAGGAGCTTCAGGAATATATCGATTTTTTGGAGCTGAAGCCGCATTTAGCAAAGAAAATGGGGGAGTTATCAGGCGGGCAAAAACAAAGAGTTGCACTAGCTAGAACACTAGTAACAAAGCCGGAAATTTTGCTGTTAGATGAGCCGTTGAGTGCATTGGACGGGGTAATAAAGGAATCAATTAAGCAGCGTATTCAATCCATTGCAAAAGAGTATAAGCTTACAACAATTATTGTTACACATGACCCGGAAGAAGCATTAACACTGTCTGATAAAGTATTAATCATTAATCGGGGAAATATTTCGCAGTTTGGTACTTCCAAGGAGATAATTAATCAGCCAAGTAATGATTTTGTAAAGGAATTTATCTTAAAACAGCTGCAAATAAAACGGCAAAATATATTCAATTTATTTGGTGAGAAGTATGCCTAATGTAAGATCAGAAATGCGGGTCGTTTATTTACTAATAGCATTAGTATTTGCTGTATTTCTATTATTGCCTTTGACCGCTTTATTGATTCGATCGTTTGAAACGAGCAGCGGGCTTGACCTTTCAAATTATCTTTCGGTTCTGTCGAACAAAGAGATGATGGAATCAATTGGAAATAGCTTCAAAGTTTCTAGCGCTACAGCTGTGATAACGACTATTCTAGCATTTATATTTGCTTATTCGATTAACTGTACGAGAATCTATCGGCCATTAAAGAGAGTAATAGGAACGGTAATTATTCTCCCGATGCTCTTGCCTACTATTACATATGGATTTGCTATTATGTATTCTTTTGGAAACCAAGGGTTAATAACAAAATTAATCGGTCAGGGATTTTTTGAAATATACGGCTTTAATGGTTTATTAATCGGCTATGTGATCTATACATTGCCAGCAGCATTTCTTCTTATCAATAATTCCTTTAAATATGTTGATAAGAAATTTATCATCGTTTCCAAGCTAATGGGTGATAGGACGTTAAGAAGTTTTTCAAATACGATTGTTCGCCCATTAATCGGAACATTAGGCGGGGCCTTTGTTCTTTCCTTTATTTTGAGCTTTACAGACTTTGGAATACCCGCATCGGTTGGGGGAACGTATTCTGTTGTTTCCACTCAACTGTATCAAGTGATGCTGGGGTCCATTCCTGACTTTAATCATGGGGCTGTCATTGCTGTCCTTATGTTATTCCCAGCAGTGCTAGGCGTTTTTCTGTTATATTTCCTTGAAAAATTTAACTTTCAATACGAAAAGATTACCGATATAGAGTGGATGCAAAATAAATATCGGGATACTTTCCTAGCAATTATTTCATCGATCATTTTAGTAGGGATCCTCTCTATTTTTGCCGTTATGTTTATCGCGCCATTTCTAAATAGTTTTCCTTATAATCTATCGTTTACCTTTAAACACATTTCGAATGTTTTTCAATCGAGTGATTTAGTTGCTGTTTACAAAAATTCATTAGTAGTTGCTGTTTTTACAGCCTTTATTGGCACTGTTATTGCCTATAGTTCTGCGATTCTAAATGTACGCACGCAATTAAAAGGAAGAGCAGCTATCGATGTCCTATCAATGATTACAAATACTGTTCCAGGTATGGTGCTTGGTTTATCGTATTTGCTGCTTTTTAATGGCAGTAGTTTAAAAGGAACATTTATTATCATCATCCTATGTAATATCGTTCACTATTTTACTACTCCCTATTTAATGGCCAAAAACTCCTTATCAAAAATGAATCGATCTTGGGAAACGACAGGAGAGTTACTTGGAGACAGCTGGATTAAGACCATTTATCGGGTTATTCTGCCAAACTCCGTATCTACTGTCATTGAAATGTTTAGTTATTATTTTATTAACTCAATGGTAACGATCAGCGGAATTATCTTTCTAGTTACCGCTCAAACTTCATTAGTTGCGAGCAAAATAAAAGAACTGCAGCATTTTGCAAAATTTAATGAAATATTTGTTTTATCATTACTCATCTTTTTTACTAATCTATTGATCAAACTCCTTTGTGATTATTTGCAGAAAAGGCAAGCAGTAAATGGTAAAAAAATATATAGAAAAAGTGAGGCAGCATAATGATGAAGAAATTGATTCTAATTCTATTCGTTTTAGGTTTTGTGATTGCATTAGCAGGCTGTAACAGTCAAAAAGAAGAGGAAGTCGTTATTTATACGAATGGGGACGAAGAAGCTGTTGCGGCAATGGAAAATGCCTTAAATAAGGCTGGGTATGAGGGAGAGTATGTCTTTCAATCATTAGGAACGTCTGAATTAGGAGGGAAGTTAATAGCAGAGGGGAAGGAAATCGAAGCTGATTTAGTAACAATGAGTTCTTATTTTCTTGAAAGCTCACAAGAGGAGCATGCGATGTTTAAGGATTTAGCTTTTGACCCGAAGGCATTAGTGGAATATCCATCCTTTTATACGCCGATTTTATCCAATACAGGTGCCATTTTTGTCAATACGGAAGTACTGAAGGAAAAAGGGCTGGAAGCGCCAGCATCTATTAAGGACTTAACAAAACCAGAATTTAAAGGATTAGTGTCTATTCCGAATATCGCTGATTCTTCAACAGGCTGGCTGTTAATTCAAGCGATTATAAGTGAGTACGGGGAACAAGAAGGAAAAACGATTCTTCATGATTTGATCGCTAATGTTGGTGCACACTTAGAAAGCTCTGGCTCGGGTCCTATTAAAAAAGTCCAGGCTGGAGAAGTGGCAGCAGGATTTGGGCTTCGTCATCAAGCGGTCCAAGCGAAGGAATCAGGTGCACCGATTGATTATGTTGATCCAGTGGAAGGCAACTTTTCTCTTACTGAATCGATTGCGGTTATCGACAAAGAGAGTGAAACAACAGATTTAGCTATGAAGATGGCAGAGGTAATTATTAGCGACGCAAGGAAGGAATTATTGTCGTCCTATCCGGTTGAGCTTTACAAAGGGGAGACAGTTGATGAGGTGAACAAGCCGGCACATTCGATGACATTCGACCAATCCTTAACAGTGGAGCTATTGGAACATCACCAAGCATTTTTTACTTCAGCAAAATAATAATTGGAGAGTGAAGAAACATGCATAGTTATAAGCTTTTGACACCAGGTCCATTAACAGCTTCTCGTACAGTGAAAGAGGAAATGCTTTATGACCGCTGCACTTGGGATGATGATTATAAAGGGATTACGCAAAAGATTCGTACACAGCTGCTTGAATTAGCTGGTGTATCGCAGCAAGATTACACGGTTGTGCTCATGCAGGGAAGCGGCACATTTGCGGTAGAAGCGGTCATGACAACAGCCATATCAGATGATAATAAGGTTCTCATAGTGACGAACGGTGCTTATGGAGAGCGGATTGTAAAAATGGCTCACTATATCGGGCTTAATTACCGTGAATACCGTACGGCCTATAATGAGTTCCCGAATGAAGATGAAATAAAAGAAATTCTAGAAGAAGATCAAGCGATTACCCATTTGGTTATGGTTCATTGTGAAACAACGACAGGCATTTTAAATCCGATTGAGATGATATCAAGATTCTCAAAGGAGTATGGCAAAACGTTAATCATCGATGCAATGAGCAGTTTTGGCGGGGTGGATATAAATATTCTTGAACTAGGAATTGATTATCTAATTAGCAGTGCGAATAAATGTATTCAAGGGGTTCCTGGATTTGGCTTTGTTATTGCCAAACGGGATAAACTTGCAGCTTGTGAAGGAAACGCACGTAGCTTATCATTAGATCTATTTGATCAATGGAAGGAAATGGACAAGGATGGAAAATGGCGATTTACATCCCCAACACATGTTGTAGCTGCCTTTTCGAAAGCTATTGATGAATTGCTTGCAGAAGGCAGTATCTCAGCCAGACAGAAACGCTATCAAAATAATAACCAAATTTTGCGGGATAGACTAGAAAGGCTGGGTATTCATGCGTATATTACAGCAGAAAAACAGTCACCGATCATTACAACCTTTCTTTTCCCAAGTGAACAATTCCGCTTTGAAGATTTCTATTTGTATGTGAAAGAACGAGGCTTTATCCTTTATCCAGGAAAGCTAACTGATGTGGATACATTCCGTATTGGCAATATTGGAGAAATTTATGAAGAGGATATACAGGGATTATGCAATATTATTGAAGACTATATGGAGGTGTGCCAACATGCATAAGGTTGAAGGTATTATCTTGGATTGGGCTGGAACAGCTATTGATTTTGGCTGCTTTGCTCCTGTAAATGTATTTATTGACATCTTTAAGAAAAAGGGCATTGATGTAACGATGGAAGAGGCAAGAGCGCCAATGGGCATGCTAAAGATTGATCATATTCGTGAAATGCTAATGATGCCAAGGGTCTCCGGATTATGGGAAGCTGAGTTTGGGAGAACATTCCAAGAGCAAGATGTAGAGGATTTATATGCCGAATTTGAGCCTGCATTAATGTCCTCCTTAAAAGAATATACGGATCCCATTCCTGGGGTGGCAGAGACCGTACAAAAGTTGAAGGAGATGGGACTGAAAGTAGGTTCGACAACAGGGTATACCCAATCAATGATGGATGTTGTTGCTCCCCATGCAGCGAGTAAAGGCTATAGCCCTGATTTCTATATTACTCCTGATGGAACAAATTATCTTGGAAGACCGTATCCTTATATGATTTATCGTAATATGGAGGCATTGAAACTTTCTGCTGCGTGGAAGGTTATCAAAGTGGGTGATACGGTTTCAGATATTAAAGAAGGGGTTAATGCGGGGGTTTGGTCTGTTGGTGTCATCATAGGCAGCTCTGAATTAGGATTAAGCTTAGATGAGTTTAATGCTTTATCAAAGAAGGATCAAGAAGCAGCTATCGCTAGAACCGAACAAACCTTTATCCAAAATGGGGCTGATTTTACATTGAAATCAATGAGCGAACTGCCGCAGTTAGTCGAGAGGATTAACCACCTTATTGCAGAAGGGAAAAGTCCGCATACAAGAGTTGAAAGGCATGAGAAGATTTAGCATAGTATATACATAAATTTACTTTTGGTATTGGGGACTTTTTAATACTTTGTGTGAGAAAATTAGTAAATGCCTAAATAAAAATAGTCCAATCCCAATTCGGGCGGACTATTTTTGATAAAGCAAATGTCTGTCTTGCTTTACAGGGACAGTGAACCTGTCCCCATGTCCCCGGGTTCTGACAGGAACAGCAGAGATAGTCTGAATTGAGTCAGAAGTAACTCTGAGTGCTGACAGGATCCCTATTTTACCTGCCATTCTGTATGGAAAATGCCCTCTCTGTCATTTCTTTCATATGTGTGGGCGCCGAAGTAGTCGCGTTGTGCCTGTAATAGGCTAGCATTTGATCTGCCAGTGCGGTAGCTGTCATAGTAGGTAAGTGAGGCATTTAAGCAAGGGAACGAGATGCCGGAGTTAATGCCTTCAGAGACTACTTTTCTCAATCCTGTTTGATACCCTTTCACTTTTTCAGCAAAATATGGGGCGATTAGCATATTGGATAAATTCGGCTGTTCTTGATATATTTTACTAATCACGTTTAAAAAATCTGCTCGAATGATACAGCCGCCACGGAAAATAAGGGCAATATCCTTCAATGGCAAATCCCAGCCGTACAGTTCAGAAGTCATTTTATACTGTGTGAATCCTTGTGTATAGGCACAAACCTTACCCATGTATAATGCTTGTCTGACATACTCAATCCACATATCTTTGTCTAAGGGCTGCTGATCCATGTCAGGTCCGGATAGGATGCTTTCTGCTTTTACTCGTTCTTCTTTTAAAGAAGATAGATATCTTGCAAATAACGATTCCGTAATAATGGATGAAGGGATTCCATTATTAATTGCTTGAACGCTTGTCCATTTTCCAGTTCCCTTTTGTCCTGCTTTATCAAGAATGACATGGATGAGGGGGCGTCCCGTTAATTCATCCTCTTTTCTTAAAATGTCTGCAGTGATTTGGATTAAATAGCTATTAAGTTCTCCTTGATTCCATGTGTCGAAAATGTCTGCAATTTCGTGAACGCTCAAATGGAGCCTGTCCTTTAAAAAAGTGTAGGCTTCTGCAATTAATTGCATATCGGCATATTCGATCCCGTTATGTACCATTTTTACAAAGTGGCCAGATCCCTTTGGCCCCATATAAACACAGCATGGGCTGTTATCTACTTGTGCGGCTATTTTTGTAAGAATAGGAGCAACTTTCTCATAGGCTTCTTTATCTCCGCCTGGCATGATAGATGGCCCCTTTAAAGCACCGACTTCGCCGCCAGAAATTCCAATTCCTAAATAGTCAATTCCTTTAGACTTCAGCTCGTCATATCTTCGTACCGTATCCTCGTAATGAGAGTTCCCGCCGTCCATAATGATATCGCCTGCTTCAAGCACTGGCATTAATGATTGAATCACTGAATCAATCGGTTTGCCTGCTGTAACCATAAGAAAGATTTTTCTTGGCGTTTCCAATGACCGGACAAATTCTTGGATTTCGTAGTATGGATGGATCGGCTGTCCTTCACTTTTTTGAACAAGCTGATCGGTCAAATCCCTCGTGTAGTTATAAACAGCTACTTGTTCTCCTTTACTTGCCATGTTTAAAGCGAGATTACTGCCCATTACGCCTAAACCAATCATACCGATTGTATTGAACATTCTTCTGAGCTCCTTTGTTCTTTAGATTAATAGGCAGTAAAACTCTTATTCAATCGAGAGGTTTTACTGCCTAGAAAGGATAAATTTATGTTGCCCTTAGAAAAAAATTATACGAATAAACTTAGCAGTAGAATGAACCCTAATCCAGCTACAGAAATAATTGTTTCAAGCAACGTCCATGTGGCAAATGTTTCCTTCATGCTTAATCCAAAATATTCTTTAAACATCCAGAAGCCAGCATCGTTTACGTGCGAAGCAATTAAACTGCCCGCTCCCGTTGCAAGTACAACTAAAGCAAGGTTCGCATCAGATTGTCCTAGCATTGGAATAACTAAACCAGCAGTTGTTAAAGCAGCAACTGTTGCAGATCCTAAAGAAATTCGCAAGATGGCTGCGATGATCCAAGCTAGTAAAATAGGTGATAGGGAAGTATCATTGAATAATTCAGCCACATAATCGCCTACACCGCCATCAATTAATACTTGCTTGAAGGCGCCGCCTCCCCCAATAATTAAGAGCATCATCCCAATTTGTGTAATAGCTGTTGTACATGATTCCATAACCGTTTTTATCGGGATTTTTCTTGCGAGTCCCATTGTATAAACGGCAACTAATAAGGAAATCAGCATAGCAGTACCTGCTTCACCAATAAACCGGATTGCAGCTAGGAAGCTATTGTCTTCAAATCCCATTGTCTTTTGAAGAAGCGTAATGATGGTTGCAATCGACATAAGGATAACAGGAAGGATCGCAGTAAAAACACTGATGCCAAATCCAGGAGTATCCTCCAATTTAAAGGATTTTTGCTCTCCTAACGAAGCGATATTACCTGTTTTTGTAAATGATTCAGGAACCATCTTTTTAGCCAGCTTTGTAAAAATAGGTCCAGCGATAATAACGGTTGGAATCGCAATAATAAAACCGTATAGCAAAACTTCGCCAATGTTTGCTCCATATTCACCAGCAATAACGGTTGGTCCCGGATGTGGCGGCAAGAAACCGTGGGTGACAGACAAAGCGGCAGTCATTGGAATACCGAGATATAGAATCGATACTTTTAGTTCTCTTGAAATGGCGAAAACGATTGGAATTAATAGAACTAGTCCTACTTCGAAAAATAATGCTACCCCAATAATGAATGAGGCAACAACGACAGCCCACTGAATATTTTTTTCTCCAAATTTGTTGACGAGGGTCATCGCAATTCTTTGGGCTCCGCCTGAATCAGCGATTAACTTCCCTAACATTGCTCCAAGTCCAAAGATTAGCGCTAAATGGCCAAGCGTTCCTCCAAGTCCTGCTTCAATCGTTTTAACAATTCCCTCAAGCGGCATCCCAAGAGCTAAAGCAACGCCAAATGAAACGATTATTAATGATATAAAGGTGTTTAATTTAAGTCCCATTATTAATATTAGTAATGCAATGATCCCAATGGCTACAATGAATAATGGCATATATACCCCTCCTAATTATTTGTTTGTGTCTATTAAACCGCGCTGGTAGCTGGAAATCTGTGTATATTCGTTTGCTAATACCCGAGAAAGGTTGATAAAAATCGGCAATAATTGCCGGTATTCTTTAACAGCTTCCTCGTTGGGTGTATGTTTAAAAGTGCTGCCAATCATCTCAGAAGCTACTTCAAATGACTGGATTTTACCTGTCGCATAAAGCCCCAAAATACAAGCACCTAAACAAGAACTTTCGTAGCTTTCAGGAACGACTACCTCAGATTCAAAGATATCGGACATCATCTGCCTCCATACCTCAGACCTGGCAAAGCCGCCAGTTGCTTGAATTCGTGTGACAGGACTTTTCATACATTCCATTAAAGCTAAAAAGACAGTATATAAATTGTAAATAACACCCTCTAATGCTGCGCGTATCATATGTTCTTTCTTATGTGAAAGTGTTAGACCGAAAAACGAGCCTCGCACATTCGGATTCCAAAGTGGTGCGCGTTCACCAGCAAGATAAGGGTGGAATAATAATCCATCAGCACCTGGTCTTACTCTCTGAGCAATTTTCGTTAATACCTCATAAGGATCAATTCCAAGTCTTTTTGCTGTTTCAATTTCTGAAGAGGCAAATTCATCTCTTATCCAGCGAAGGATCATCCCGCCATTATTCACCGGTCCGCCAATTACCCAATGCTTTTCGGTGAGGCAATAGCAAAATATTCTGCCCTTCTCATCTGTTTGCGGCTCGTCAATAATTGTTCGGATGGCACCGCTTGTCCCAATTGTTACCGCAATTTCACCTTGCCTTATAGCATTTACACCGAGATTAGAAAGTACACCATCGCTTGCCCCGATAATAAATGGGGTTTGTGGATTAATCCCAATCTGTTTTGCTAAATCAGGATGACAGTTCTGAAATATTTTAGTTGTTGGTACAAGCACAGATAGTTGGGCACGTGTTACACCAGCAACTGCGATAGCTTCCTCATCCCAATCTAGAGTATTGAGATTCATCATGCCCATCGCTGAAGCTAGGGAGTAATCGACAACATATTGATTAAAGAATTGTTTAAAGATATATTCTTTAATTCCAATATACTTTTTAGCTTTGCCAGCGATTTCAGGATGCTCATTCACAAGCCAAGCAATCTTTGTTAATGGTGACATGGGGTGAATGGGTGTGCCTGTACGTTTGTATATTTCATGTCCATTCAGCTCATCCTTTATTTTATGGGCCCACGCTTCACTGCGATTATCTGCCCAAGTGATACATGGGGTTAGCGGCTGGTCGTTTTCATCCATCGCAATCACGCTATGCATGGCACTGCTGAATGAAATAAATGATAGCGTTTTTTGCGGATGATTCTTTGTTATATTCGAAATTGCTTTCAGAACAGCCTGGAAAATCTCTTTAGGGTCTTGTTCAGCTGTAGACATATCTGGTGTGTAAAGAGGATACCCAATATTCTCTTGTTGGATGACCTCTCCCTTTTCAGTAAATAAAACAGCTTTCGTACTTGTCGTGCCGATGTCTATACCTAACATATAGCTACTCATTTTCTAGCTCGACTCCTTTAGATAGCATTTGTTGGGACATCCATAAATCCTCAACCTTTCCTTGGACATCGTCAAAGTTTTGGTGTAAAGACTTAACCATAAGCGTTCGATCCTTCGTTTTTATTGCTTCAATATAAAGCTCATGATTCTCCACAATCCGTGTGAAGTCTTCGTATTTCTCTTTAAAGCGAACACGCATGGATAAGAGGATTAAAGATTCCATAACTGGTTTTAGATTGTTCCAGATCATGAGAATATATGAATGATTAATGGCACGAATAATTGTTTCATGAAATAAAACATCTTGATAAGAAAATTCATCCGCATCTTTAAATTTGATAGCAACTTTCATCATTTCAAGGATTTTGCTCAGTTCATTTACTAACTCTTCAGTGTCCATTTTGACAAGCCGTTCAAACACAAATGTTTCTATAAGTAAACGTACATCGTATATTTCTTCAATTTCTTTTTCAGTTAAGCCAATAACGACGGCGCCCATTCTTTCTAATCGGATTATATTTTCCGAAGCAAGTATTTTTAATGCTTCACGTATTGGGGAGCGGCTTACAGAAAAATCAGCAGCTAATTTATTTTCAGATAGAATGGTACCGCTTTCAATGAGACCAGAAATAATTTGCATTCGAAGCTCACATGCTACACGATCACCAGCTGAAGCTTTAGAAAGCCATTTTTCTGGATAGAGAGATTCTTTCGGTTCTGTCATAAAATCACCTTCTTCAATTAATGAAGTATACTTGTATACAAGTATATAACTGTGATGCTTAAATGTGCAAGCGCTTTTATTTAATGAGCATCTATGTATATTTTGGAAAATTCGTTGTTTTATAAAATGGGGAGAATACATAATAAAAAGCCCTTTCCATTTTTGGATAGAGCTTTTTATCATGTATGTTTACCTATAATGGTTTAAGTTCCTGCATTCACAAATCTTTCTCCTTACTTTTTCTGAACTGCAATAAAAATATCAATTTCATTGTCAGATTCATACGGCTTGTATCGTTCATCCCATCGTTCCATATCATATTTTAGTGGTGCATAGCCGTTTTCCCCAAGCCATTTCCCGTATAAGTAATCATATGTTTTATACAATTCTGCCTCAGGTCCTTGATGAGTATAAGTAACATAGGAATTCTCCGGAATGGTGTGGAGAATGGCTCCTTTAGGGACTTCACTTGCATTAGATACTTCATAGCCAATGATTTGTGTGAATTTATCCTCTAAGGCATTAAAGTCCTCTTTTGCTGGATATCGCTGAATTAAATAGACGTGACTGCCGCTTTTATTCACAATGCGGTCGGCATATTCTTGTAATCTAGCAAGTGTTTTCTTACCTAGCTCTCCTTCTTCTATTTCCCGCAGATTGGCTTCAAACTGAAAACCAATTACTTGAAAGGCATCTTTCCTCATTACATTTGGTTCCGTCATATGAAAAAACTCTCCTTTTTCCTTTAATATGATTAATTCTAACTAGCTGTACATATGTGTGATTTCAAACCTATAAAATGGAAGCGATTGTGGCGTCTAAGAGGCGAGAGTATTAAGGCTGCTGCTGTAAGATTAACTTCTCTGTCCTTTTGTTTTTTCCTCCTAAAAAAAGAAAAAGGATTACAAGTTAATCCTTTTCTGTAAATTTCATAATTTCCTTCATTCAAATGTATCTATGAGGGATTCACTAAGGTAAGAATCAAGGTTTGTTAATAAGGAATATTTAAGAGAAAATAGAGATGCTATAATAATTTAAAAAAGTGCAATCAGGAGATTTCAATGTCTTTTTCAAAACATCATTTAAGCAAGCATTTTAATCAAACGGATGGATTCATATTAGTTATTACCGCTTTGCTGACGGCAGTTCTAAGTGAAGTGAAGGTAGTTCCCTTCGATGGAGAAGCTTTTCGCTTTGGTCTTGGAAGCATTACCTTTTTTCTGCTTATTCTCATTTGGCCACCGGTTTCACTTATACGCACAGGGGTTATTACAGGGATAACAGTTGTAGGATTCCGCTTGATTGAAGATTATTTCATTAGTGACATAACTATTTCTGCAAGCTTAATTAGTCATTTGCCTGCCCTATTATTTTATTTTGTATTTGCACTTGGTTTACATACGATTAAAATCGAACGGTATAAAACATTTCCGCTTATTTTGGGAGCTTGGGCTTCCCTTTTTGAATTGATCGGAAATGTTTTAGAATACATCATGCGACACGGGCTGCTGCATCAAACGAATGATTTCAGGGACTGGGTATTATTATTTGGGGTGGCATTGTTCCGCAGCTATTTTGCGGTAGGTTTATATAGCTCCATTACGGTTTCGGAGCAAAAGAAAAGGATGCAAGAGATGCTCGGAGTCGGTTCTGAACTATATGGCGAAGTGCTCTACTTGCAGAAATCAATGAACCATATCGAGCAAATAACTGCTGAGAGCTTTGATTTATATCGGAAATTGAAAAAAAATGAGCTGCACCCATTAAGTGTTCAGGCTCTTCGCATTGCCCAAGAAATTCATGAAGTGAAGAAGGATTCGCAAAGGATTTTAGCCGGGCTAACAAAAGTAACGGGAAGAAAAAAAAGTGACACTCTTTTTCTCGCTGATGTTCTGAACCTTGTTGTAATAGCAAATGAAAAGTATGGTGAATTGTTAAAGAAAAAGATCACCTTTTATGTAAATTTATCCGTTGATTTTGAAACGAATCAGCTTATTCCGCTTCTTGCTTTATTAAATAACCTGACTGCTAATGCTGTCGAGTCCATTGCTGAAAATGGGGAAATTCATTTTGATATTTGGGAAGAATCGCCACATATTTGTTTTGATATTAAAGATTCAGGCAAAGGAATTGCGGAAGAGGATGTATCTATTATTTTTGAACCTGGCTATACAACAAAATTTGATGATGATGGTGTTGCTGCAACAGGGATTGGACTATCCCATGTCAGCGAAATAGTTCAAAAGCTAGAAGGGAAAATTCAAGTGGAGACTTCTAATAAGGGAACGGTTTTTCAAATCCGCATTCCAATTATAAATATACGAAAGTGAGTTGAATGACCCTGCGTTATTTCATTGTAGATGATGATCCAGCAAGCAGAACGATGCTGAAAAATATAATTATCGATGGGGATTTAGGAGTTGTCATAGGTGAAGCAGAAAGCGGTGCCGCTGGAATTCAGACCATCCTTACGATCAATCCGGATGTTGTCTTAATTGACTTATTAATGCCGGAGCTAGATGGAATTGAGACGATTGAGCTTTTAAGAATGAAGGGATTTCGGGGACAATTTATTATGATTTCTCAAATTGAAAACAAAGAAATGGTTGGCGAGGCATATGAAAAAGGAATCGAGTTTTTTATTCATAAGCCAATTAACCGTATGGAAGTGCAGAGCATCTTAAAGAAAACAGCGGAACAATTCCGGCTAAAAGGTTCATTGATAACAATTCAGGAGTCTTTAGCCAATATCGGATTAGCGAATCAAATGAAAAGGCAGCAAAGTGTAAAGGAGATTGTCTTAACGATTTTAAATGATATGGGAATCATTGGGGAGGCAGGAAGTGATGATATTATCGCGATCATTGAATTTTTGATGAGTCAGGAAAATAAAGTTGCACAGCTGCCGCCTTTAAAAGATATCTATGAGGCTTTAGCTAAAAAACAGGGATTTGCTGATTCAGATATAAGTAAGGAAAGTAAAGCAATGGAACAGCGAATTCGCAGAACACTTCTTACGGCAACAAATAACCTGGCTTCATTAGGGGCTATTGATTATACGAATCATGAGTTTGAATATTATGCTCCCAGGTACTTTGACTTTCAGGAAATAAGAAAGCAAATGATATTGATTCAAGAAGGAAAAGAGGAGCTAGTAAGGATCAAAATTAATAGCAAAAAGTTTCTTCAAGTACTTTATTTAGAAACACTGGAAAAATACAGCCAAAGTTAGTTAAATAATGGCTCATTTTAAAATTATTAAAAAATATAATTGTCGGATTCTGTAGGATTGAGTAAGTCCCCCATACAATTATTTTAATAAGCTATCTCAGCTAGAGAAAGCGTTTTCATTCGTATAAAAGGGGTGACTTCTTGATGAAGAAAAAGTTTAAATTTTCTTTGGCATATCAAATACTTACCGGTCTCGTACTGGGGATTATTATTGGAGCCATTTTCTACGGGAATCCTGCTGTAGAAACTTATTTACAGCCTATTGGTACGATCTTCCTTAATATGATCAAGATGATTGTTGTGCCAATCATTATTTCTACTTTAATTCTAGGTGTTGCTGGAACAGGGGATATCAAACAGCTAGGGAAGCTTGGCGGGAAAACACTAATATATTTTGAGGTTGTAACAACGATTGCCATTATTGTTGGTGTATTAGCAGCGAATATTTTCCAGCCTGGTCAAGGAATAGACATGTCGTCTCTTTCAAAGGGGGACATTGACCAATATGTTGAAACGACAGAAGAAGTGCAGAGTGAAAGCCACGGAGTTTTGGATATCCTTGTCGACATCGTTCCAAGTAATGTGATTAAATCGATGTCTGAAGGCGATATGCTGCCGATTATTTTCTTTTCCGTGTTATTCGGTTTAGGAATTGCAGCCATTGGTGAAAAAGGGAAACCGGTTCTTGCTTTCTTCGAGGGGATGGCAGAGGCAATGTTCTGGGTGACAAACATGATTATGAAGTTTGCCCCATTTGGCGTATTTGCCTTAATTGGTGTAACGGTTTCAAAATTTGGATTAGAATCCTTGCTCCCATTAGGGAAATTAATGATTCTTGTTTATGTAACGATGGCCTTCTTTATTGTTGTCGTGCTTGGCGGTATTGCGAAACTGGTTGGCATCAACATTTTCCATCTTATCAAAGTTTTGAAGGACGAACTGCTATTAGCCTATTCAACTTCTAGTTCGGAAACTGTATTGCCTAAAGTAATTCAGAAGATGGAGAAGTTTGGCTGTCCAAAAGATATAGTATCTTTTGTTGTTCCTACGGGCTATTCCTTTAATCTAGATGGTTCCACACTATATCAAGCGCTAGCAGCATTGTTTATTGCGCAAATGTATAATATTGATTTAAGTATTACACAGCAAATTACTCTAGTATTAGTATTAATGGTGACATCAAAAGGAATCGCTGGTGTACCGGGAGTATCATTTGTTGTATTACTGGCAACGCTGGGAACAGTAGGCATTCCTTTAGAAGGACTTGCATTTATTGCGGGAATTGACAGACTTCTTGATATGGCACGTACAGTCGTAAACGTGATCGGAAACGCACTTGCTACAGTTGTCATGTCTAAATGGGAAGGCCGATTTGATTCTAAGAAAAAGGTTGAGTATTACTCATCTATTAATCAGCCAGAGGAAACAGTTCAGGCATAACTATGGGACAGAGGGACAGGAACCTTGTCCCTTCGTTTTTAAGGATTACAAGATTCTATTTATTACTATTAACATAGGAAATATTGTCATTGACAATAAAATAGTTTCCTGTAATAATAAAGTCAATTAAATATTGGTACCTTTAATTCAGTCCAGAGAGGCTGACAAGGACAGCGGAAGTTTAACAATTATTCATGGGATGCGCATATCGTGCAGCCTGTGTTTATTGTGAACGAAAGGGGTTTATTGTCAGATATGGCGATAAACCCCTTTTTTGTTTTGTCCGAGCTTATTCGAGGACCAATTTCAACACAAAATTGGAGGAATATGCATGGAAAAGATAGATTTAGAGTTTTCACTACAGCCTGTACCAAAGGAACATCGAACGGGATTTTGGAAGATCCTCGCTGTTATGCTTGGATTCACATTCTTCTCTGCAAGTATGTGGTCAGGCGGAACATTAGGGAACGGTCTATCATTTATTAATTTTATCTGGATTGTACTAGCAGGTAATTTAATTCTTGGAATCTATACAGGTGCATTAGCGCACATTGCGGCAAAAACTGGATTATCAACTCATTTGCTCACTAAATATGCTTTTGGTGAAAAAGGTTCTTATTTATCCTCTCTTTTGCTGGGTGTTACACAAGTTGGCTGGTTTGGAGTAGGGGTGGCAATGTTTGCTGTGCCGGTTCAAAAGGCAACAGGTCTCAATGTGTACTTTTTAATCATCGTTTCTGGAATTTTAATGACGATTACAGCGATATACGGAATAAAAGCATTAGCTATACTAGGAGTTGTTGCAGTGCCTTCGATCGCCATTTTAGGAAGCTATTCTGTTTTGGAGGCAACTGAAACGGCTGGCGGGATTCAAGGTCTTTTGGATTATCAGCCGCTTGAAGCAATGGGACTGGCAACAGCTATCACCATTTGCATCGGCTCATTTATTAGCGGGGGGACACTTACTCCCGATTTTGCCCGGTTTGCAAAGACTGCACGCTCTGGGGTAGTTTCAACAGTTATTGCATTCTTTCTCGGAAATTCACTCATGTTCTTGTTTGGTGCAGTAGGAGCCATTGTCTATAATAAATCGGATATATCCGATGTGATGTTTTTACAAGGATTAATTATACCGGCTATTATTGTACTCGGTTTAAATATTTGGACGACAAATGAAAATGCTTTATATGCTTCAAGTTTAGGGTTTGCCAATATCACAAAAATCTCTAAAAGGAAGATCGTTGTATTCAACGGGACAGTTGGAACAATCACAGCGATGTGGCTATACAATCACTTTGTTGGATTCTTAACTATACTAGGATCTACATTGCCTTCGATTGGAGCGATCGTATTAGTTGACTATTTCTTATTAAAGCGTGGAAAGTATAAGCCGTTTAATGAAATGAAATTTAAAGCGGTGAATTGGCTTGCGATTATTGCATGGGTAGGCGGAGTGGCGGCAGCGAACTTTATTCCAGGCATTCCGCCGATTAATGGCCTAGTAGGAACCGCAATTCTTTACGCTGTTCTAATGAAATCTATTCCACAGCGTGAAGATGCAGTTAATCATTTGGATATTAGAAAAGGCGGGGAAATAAATGATTATTAAACAAGCAAAGCTTAGAGGAAAAGATGGATTGTGGAATATTGTTGTTCAAGATGGAAAGATCAGCAAGGTAACGCAAACCTTGGAAGAGGTTTCTGGTCATGAAATCCTTAATGTAGAGGGAGCGCTTGTCCTTCCTCCTTTCATTGAACCGCATATCCATTTAGATACAACTTTAACCGCAGGGGAGCCGGAGTGGAATCAAAGCGGTACGTTGTTTGAGGGAATCCAAAGATGGTCACAAAGAAAAGAAACTTTAACATTTGAAGATGTTAAGAAAAGATCGAAAACTGCATTGAAATGGCAAATCGCACAAGGGATTCAGCATGTCCGCACACATGTAGATGTAACAGATCCAAAGCTTACAGCATTGAAGGCTATGCTTGAAGTGAAAGAAGAGATGGCTCCATATGTAGATATTCAACTAGTTGCTTTTCCGCAAGAGGGCATTCTCTCTTATCCAAACGGAGTGGAACTGCTGGAAGAGTCATTAAAGATGGGGGCAGATGTGGTTGGGGGAATCCCTCATTTTGAATTTACTCGTGAATATGGAGTGGAGTCATTAAAAATAGCATTTGATCTGGCAGAAAAATACGATCGATTAGTTGATATTCATTGTGATGAAATCGATGATGAACAATCGCGCTTTATTGAAGTTGTAGCTAAAGAGGCGTATGAGCGTGGAATAGGTGCGCGTACAACGGCAAGCCACACAACAGCTATGGGTTCATATAATGATGCATACACATATAAGCTTTTCAGACTATTAAAGCTTTCATCTATTAACTTTGTATCGAATCCGCTTGTCAATATTCATCTTCAAGGGAGATTTGATACGTATCCGAAAAGAAGAGGGCTGACTAGAGTAAAAGAACTTCAAGAAGCAGGATTAAATATTTGCTTCGGCCATGATGATATTTTTGATCCATGGTATCCGCTAGGAACAGGCAATATGCTCCAAGTATTGCATATGGGTATCCATGCTTCACAATTAATGGGCTATGAACAAATTGTAAATTCGATTGATTTGATCACAAGCAATAGTGCGAAAACATTGCAAATTGAGGAAGTCTACGGAATAGAAGAAGGAAAGCCAGCAAACTTTATTGTGCTGTCTGCAGAAAACGAATATGAAGCGATTCGCAAGCAAGCATCAGTTAGATACTCCTTCAGAAACGGCAAAATAATCGCAGAAACAAAACCAAGTGAAACGACTATAACATTCAACCAAGCAAGAGAAAGCGTCAATTTTAATAGATAATGGGAAAGGTCTATTGTTCCGATTGGTGGGACAGAGGGATACGTTTACTGTCCCAAATGGCAGACCCAATAGAACAAGATAAACGTATCTTATTGAAGTTGTAGTTATTTAAATAACCCCCAATTTGGTAGTGGTAAGAATACCAGATTGGGGGTTATTTATTTGTTTTAGACCATAACAGCAAGAATGAGGATGCAATATATGCTGCTGCATTGATAAAATAGAAGTAATTGAAGAATTTTCATTTTGCCTGGAAAGGGAAAGGGGATCTATGGTGACTGCAATCTGTCTTTCATTTGATGAAATGTGGGAGAAAATTATGGCCTGTGATCGTAAATATGACGGATTATTTTATACGGCGGTGAAAACAACCAAGATCTATTGCCGCCCTTCATGCAGATCTAGAAAGCCGAAGAAAATGAATGTAGTCTTTTATTTTGATATCAATGAGGTTGAACAGGCTGGTTTTCGAGCATGTAAAAGATGCCAGCCAGAGGTGGAGCATTCCCCGCATATAGGTTTAGTTCGAACAATCATTTCCTTTTTAGTGAATTATTATAGACAGCAGCTTGTATTACAGGATATTGCTGATCATGCCGGGATAAGTCCCTATTATCTTGAACGAATTTTTAAACAGGAAACATCTGAAACTCCAAGAACCTATTTGGAAAAAATACGTGTGGATAAGGCAGCATACCTTCTAACGAGCACGGATCGAACAAATCTAGAGATTTGCTATGAAGTCGGATTCCAAAGCCCATCTAATTTCTATCGAGTCTTTCGTCGGTTAAAAAATTATTCTCCCAGTGAATATAGAAGCCTTAATAGGTAAGGGGATGGAATCTTGAATTGGATGGATTATGAATCTTATCTTGAAATTTACCCGCCGCGTGAATTCAGCTTTGAGGAATGTTTAATGTTTTTAAACAGGTCAGACCAAGAGATCCTGCATCAAATGATGGATGGTTTCTTATATAAGCTCATTGAAGTGGAGAAAGAATTCATACTATTAAAAATAGGGTATACCCCACATTCAATACAGGTGGAATTTCCAGTAAATAGACCATCTGAGAATGTTCGAAAAGCGACGGCTGCATATGTATGGGAATGGTTTGATATGGGACAAGATTTGCCATCATTTTATGAAGCTGCAGATAGATGTGATATTTTGAATCGGCTTGTCCATAAATATGATGGGCTTCGGATGGTATGCATGCCTGATTTATTTGAAGCTCTTGTTTGGGCGATCATCGGGCAGCAAATTAATTTAACCTTTGCTTATACTTTAAAGAAACGATTTGTGGAACAATTCGGAGAGTGTCTTTCCTTCGAAAGAAAACAATTTTGGCTGTTTCCATCGTTTGAAAAAATTGCAGGTATAGATATTGATGATTTGAAAAGTCTTCAAATTACTGCCAGGAAGGCTGAATATATCATAGGCGTTGCCAAGGCAATGTTAAATGGAGAAATAATAAAAGAAAACATGCTTCAGAAACTAGATTATCAGCAAGCAAAACAATCATTAATGGCAATTAGGGGTGTAGGAGCCTGGACAGCAGACTATGTCTTGATGAAATGCTTGCATTACACTTGTGCCTTTCCAATTGCGGATGTCGGTCTGCATAATGCACTAAAGAAGCAGCTTGGGCTTGCGCAAAAGCCGACAATAGAGGAAATTAATCATATAGCAGCAAATTGGGAAGGCTGGGAAGCCTACGCAACTTTTTATCTATGGAGGTCGTTATATGAATAATCAGCAAACGGGTCGGAGGAACCTATCCTCATGCCCCACATATAAATTAGATTACAAATCTCCGGTTGGTGTTCTCGAAATAGCTGGAACAGATGAAGCCATCTGTTCCATTTTATTCACTGATGAAGAAACGCCAGTGAATGTTAAGAATGACGATACACCAAACTCATTGCTGGATTGCTATGAACAGCTTGACGAATATTTTAAAGGGGAGCGCCATGAATTTACCTTTCCATACATATTTGAAGGGACAGTATTTCAAAAAGATGTGTGGAATGCATTAACGACCATATCCTATGGGAAGACAGGCTCATATAAAGATATCGCGGTTGCTATCGGGAATGAAAAAGCGATCAGAGCAGTTGGAAGTGCGAATGGAAAGAATAAATTAAGCATTGTTATCCCTTGTCATCGCATTATCGGCTCAAACGGAAAATTGACTGGCTATGCAGGCGGGTTATGGAGAAAAGAATGGCTGCTTCAGCATGAAAAGTCCTTTAAGAAATAATAATTATGGGACAGTGAACATGTCCCCGTGTCCCGGAGGTATGGGACAAAGGGACATGTCTCTTGTCCCCAAGAAGTCTGCTGGGACAAGGAACCTCCTGCTAGGAGACCTTAAATCGGTTTAATTCTGTATTTAATCTGTCAGCTAATATATTCATGTCCTTCGAGGATTGTGATACGACCTCTGTTGATGCAAGCTGTTCTTGTCCTGAGGCAGAGATTTCCTCTGTGCTTGCAGCGAAATTTTCAGCAGTTTTAGCCATCCCTTGAAGCTGACTGGATATTTGTTTCGCTTTTTGATTGATCGTTTCAATGGCGAAAGCGGTATGTGTAAAGCTTCCAACAATATTATCATAAGTAGTTTTAATTTTTCCAAATGCATCTTCCGTTATTTTTAGTGCATCCTTTTGCTCATTAATAAGCAAACCAGCCTTGCTAATTTTTTCGACAGATGTGTTTGATTTTTCAGTTGTTTTAGAGATTAGAGCCGAAATTTCTTTAGCTGCCTTTGAAGACTCTTCGGCTAAATTTCTGATTTGACCTGCTACAACAGCAAAGCTTTTCCCTGCATCGCCTGCTCTGCTAGCCTCTATCGATGCATTTAATGCTAAAAGATTTGTTTGTTCTGCGATTGAAGTGATCATATGAACAATCCCCTTTACTTGATCAATCATTTGACTCAGTTCATTGATCGATTGATTTGCATCAGTAGATACCTCAATATTTTGATCCATTTTAATTGTCTGCAAGTCTACTGTTTTTTGCCCTTCTAGGACAGCGTTTAGGGAAGACGCAGCATGCTTTGCGCCAGTTGATGCTTCATTAGTCATTTGGTCGATGAGATGGACAACTTCTAATAAGGTGGCATTAATATTATTAATGGTTTGAGCTTGCTCCGTATTTCCGGCTGCGATGCCATCAATCGTGGCGACTACTTGTGTGATGGCATGTACATTTTCTTCTGTGTTCTTTGTGAGATGAGTAGAATGTGAGGCAATGGCTGATGAAAAAACCTGCAACTGAATAGCAAAATCCCTTAGCCCCTTTCTTATCTCCCAGAGTGCATTAGCCATCTTTCCAATTTCATCCTTATGCTTGTGCATGCTTTCAAAAAAACGATTATCCTCACGTAAATCAAATCTTGCAGTTCTCTCTGCAATTTCGGTCATTTGCAATATTGGTTTTGAAATCGTTTTTCCTAAAAAGTAAGATAGAATGATTCCAATAATTAAAGATATAGCAAGCCCTATTAAGATAGGGACCGGAATTAAAAAGTGTATCCCTTCTTGTATAGCGGAACCATTACTATTCGCTGCAACGGGTGCTTTTTCTTGGTTTCCGTTCATAAAAAGTGCCCCGCCAACGTTGATGGCAGCTACAATCATGGAGTTAATCAATGATAATATAATTATTTTAGTAGATATCTTTTTCATGTGTATTCTCCTTGTCCCAGCTTAAATAAAAAGGGACAGTGAACCTGTCCCTGTGTCCCTACGCGGTAAAATTGCCATCATAGCTTAACATGATAGCTGATTTTACACCTTTCATGTCCGAAATATGATTAATGAAGCTCATGTTATGTTCTTTTATCCGGATTTCATAAGTGATTTCATGATCATCTCCGGGCATAATTGACTTGGATTTGATCGAATGCTTCATAGCATTCTCGGATATAACATGTTCTAAAGGATTTTCAATCGAACTGTCACTATATCTAACGACTAATAAATATGGGTTTTCAATTTTAATCCGATTGATAAAGAAAAGTAATACCACTCCAATTAGAATTGCGCCGATAATGACAAGTGGAATAAAGCCTGCGCCACATAAAATACCTGACACAATCGCCCAGAAAATATAAACAATGTCCATAGGATCTTTAATAGGAGTTCTGAAACGGACAATCGACAAAGCCCCGACCATACCAAGCGATAGTAAGATATTAGATGAGATCCCCATGATAATTAATGCGGTCGCCATCGACATCACGATTAATGAGATATTAAAGGTATGTGAATATATGACACCTGTGAAGGTCTTTTTATAAACCCAATAAATGAATAATCCAACTGCAAATGCTACTAATAACCCTACAAGTGAATCAATGATTGAAAAGCTGCTTGTTTTTTCTAAAAAGCTAGATTTAAAAATGTCGCTAAAATTTACACTATCCATTACGTATTCCTCCAACTATTTCAGTTTTTTGCTATAGGAGACAGTGAATCTGTCCCTTTGTCCCGCTATTATCCATACATTCTGCTAATTTGGTATTTTGAATAGGTTCCTTTTCGTCTGTCACCGATTTGAAGTAATTTTTTGATAACGTTAGGAAGGTACTCATCAAATTTTACTTCGAGGATGACGATGCCGGGATTGGTTTCAACCATGGAAATATGAGGATTTAGAACATCATTGTTGCGAAAGCTCGTTTTAATCGAGCTATCGAAGGTTACCCGTACATTACCATAGCGATAAATAAATACTTCTCTCTCGTAATCAACAACCGTCACCGGTTTTAATTGCATAAGGTTCATTTGTATGAACAGCTCTTGTATGAGGGACCTCGCATCATTCTCCATCCACAGAATGTCCCCATGTCTGATGCGTTCATATTCGCCTGCATGAATTCGGCATTTTTGTTTGTATGTTAGATTATTGCGTTTGCTCTTTTTTTCGAGCGTTAGATAATCTGGATTATAGTCATAGAGCCTAACCCGAAATTTATCGCGTTCATAATGCCCTTCCTTTTTTTGAGTTAGCACTTTATTGTCGAAGTTATCGAAGTAAACGCTTCGAATGAGATATTTTCCGTCGTTTTTTGCATGGGGATCGGTTTCCATGTAATGCTTTAGTCTATTTCTTAGAAGGTAGCAGTCTATTTTTGTTATTTCATGCTTTAATTCATTACGCCCCTGTACCCCATTTAAGGTCATCGCCTTCATGTTTATCATCTTCCTCCTGTACGATTAGCACTGTGATTCACATTATTACGGACAAACCTTAAACAAACCTTAAAGACATAGAAAAGCGGAAGCGTCTTGCTCATCACCGTACAAACGCAGAAGGGATTCGACTGAGATAAGGGAAACACGGTTTGCGCAAGCGAACCGATGTTGACGCAATCGTTGCGGAGGAGACCTGAAGTTTGATAGGTGATAGGCGCTGGAGCAAGACAATTTTCAAGTTCAAAAGTTATTCTTTTTTATTCTGTAAAAAAAGAAGATCACAGTCTGTGATCTCCTACTTTGGCAACTTTACCTTAAAGGTTGTTCCTTTATGTTTATTTTGAAATACAGCAATTGCCCCGTTGTGTTGAGCAACAATCCACTGCGCAATGGAGAGACCTAATCCAATCCCTCCTGTTTCCCGTGATCGGGCTTTGTCCTCTCTATAAAAGCGGTCAAAGATATATTTCATGTTCTCTTCCTTAATGCCAATCCCTGTATCACTGACTTCTAAAATAACTTTATGGTCCTCCACATACGTTTTAACGCCAATACTGTCATCATCGCCTGTGTATTTTAATGCATTATCAAGCAGAATGACCAGTAACTGGTGGAGACGGACTTCATCAGCTTCTATAGTTACTTTACAGTTTAAATTCAGCCAAAAATGCTTGTCCTGTGACTCTGCTATTTCCATATACGGAGCGCAAACCCCTTGAATAAAGTGGTCAGCATCTATCATCTGTTTTGCAAGCTGCGTTTCAGCTGAGTCAGCCCGTGCTAAGGTGAGCAAATCAGAGGTAAGCTTCGATAACCGCCTTGTTTCTGATAAGCTAAGTGCAATGTTTTCAAATTTATTGATAATCTTTTCCTGAGGCTCGGTCAGCAGCAGTTCTAACTTGTTCTGAATAATTGTTAATGGCGTTCTAAGTTCATGTGAGGCATTTTCAACGAACTCTGCCTGCTTGTTCCAGGAGTGAATAATAGGTCCCATCATTTTTCTTGATAAAATATAGCTGGCTGTGATGGATAGAATGATGAAAATAATGGAGCAAATGATAATAAGTCTTTCGAAGTTATCAATAATTGTTTGCTCTGCATCTGTATTAATCA
The DNA here is from genome assembly GCF_900199725.1 of Cytobacillus massiliigabonensis. GTDB lineage: Bacteria > Bacillota > Bacilli > Bacillales > Cytobacillaceae > Cytobacillus > Cytobacillus massiliigabonensis. The sequence goes on from NZ_LT904904.1 coordinate 256,654, forward strand.
TTAGCTGTATATAGGTTCTATCACCATTAGCATCCGTCGTTTCAAATAGAAGATACCTAAAATGGTATAGATTATGAATGGCAGTATTTGTAATGATGTCTATATTTGTTTTATCCAATGTATAGTCTTGTAAAAAACTTTCATAAAATGAAGATCCAATTTCATTTTGATTGATAATTATTCCCTCTTTACTCCATTTAAGTACAATAATGCGGGGGTTTGGGTGTTCTTTTTGCCGTTCTGCATACGGAGGGAGCCGATCCATCTTTTCATTTGGCACTGGTAATCTTGAAGGATGATCAATCATCATTTCTTTAAATGATAATAGCTCCTTATCCGATTTAGAATATAATGTCTGCTGCACCTGTCCAATAATAATAACACCAAAAATTGTAAAGATAACCGTAAAAGCAATAAGGTTAAAAATCATAAATTTCAATTGCTGCTTACGAAAAATCGTTTTTTTAAACATTGCCTTCACCATTCTCAGAGAGCATATAGCCAAGGCCCCGGAAGGTCTTAATGTATTGATCATAGCCAAACCTTTTCAAATTCTTCCTTAATTTGCTTGCGTACACCTCAACAACAGTTGTAGACGTATCTGATTCAAATCCCCAAATTCGGTCAAAGATCTGTTCTTTCGTTACGATTGTATTTTTATTATTGATTAAATACTCCAGCAAGTCGAATTGCTTCCCGTTAAGATTCACCATTTCCTCTTTGATTGAGGCCGTTTTATTTTTTAAATGCAGTTTTAATTCTTTAAATGAAATCGTATTTTCTTCAAGCTTTCCTCCAGCTCTTCGTATGATTGCCTCTAAACGCAGCAATAGCTCTTCACGATGGAAAGGCTTTACGATATAGTCATCCGCCCCAACTTTAAAGCCCTGAATTTTATCGTCAATCCCATCCTTAGCTGTCAGCATAATGACTGGTGTGGCAATATTGTTTTTTCTCAGCTGTTTTAGAACTTCATAGCCATTCATACCGGGCAGCATAATATCCAAAATGATACAATCGAAGATATTTTGCTCAGCAAGAAATAGTCCTTCTTCGCCATCAAACGCTTGCTCCGTCTCAAATACATCCCCAATTGTTTCACGTATCGTTTCAGAAAGGTATTTATCATCTTCAATAATTAATAACTTCATGATGTTCCCCTTTTCTTTTTTGCTTTCTATTAATGCTTAGATTATAGGCTGAATCTAATCAATTGCAAAATACTTTTATTTTTTAAAAAGGTTCTTGCTGAAAATTTCTAGTTGATTGGAGGGGAAGGTGCGAGATCCTCGAAAATGCATCCGCATTTCCTCGTGCGGTATTTATTCAGGAAGCGTATTCAAAGTCCTGCGGGAAGTTTGGGACAGGTGAGACCCCGCAGGAGCGGTTGCTCCGAGGAGGCTCGGCGTCCCCCCCCCCCGCGGAAAGCGAGCAACCTGGAGCGCAAATCAACCTCTGCCAACTACATTGTATTTTGAACAATAATCTTTTGGTGAACAGTCTTTAAGAAAATTGGATGTTTAAGGTTGGATTAAGGTTTGTCCTTAATAATGTGATCAGAAGGCTGAATATTGATAAAGAATAGGGGACGACTATGAAAAAGGGATACTTAAAAGTAGCTGCTGCACTGTTATCCACAAGTGTATTGTTTGCTTGCAGCAATCATTCAGATACTGCAGCTGACAATGGCGGCAGTAAGGAAGTTGTGGATAAAATTGCTAGCGGAGTGACTTATAAAAAAGAAGATGATTACACGGATTGGAAAAATGAAAATCCTACTTATATTGAACTAAATGGAACAGAAGCGGAATTCGATCAATCTGCAGCAGTTCTTCTAGAAGGTAAAACATTAACGATAAAAACTGGCGGTGTCTATGTTTTAAGCGGAAAATGGGATAATGGTCAAATCGCGATTGATTCCGAAGATAAAAATTCAGTTCGGCTCGTTTTAAATGGAGTGGAAATAAATAATACAGAAAATGCGGCTATAAATATTATTAATGCAGAAAAAACGATTATTTCCCTTCAGGAAAATACAGTGAATCGTATTTCAGATGGAAAAGAATATCTTTTGAGCGATCCAACCTCAGATGAACCAAATGCTGCAATTTTTAGCAAGGACGATTTAACAATAAATGGATCTGGTAAGCTAATTGTTCAGGCTAATTATAATAACGGGATCGCCAGTAAGGATGATTTAAAAATAACTGGCGGAATTATTCAAATTCATTCAGTAGATGACGGACTAATGGGCAGGGATCTAGTCGCAATCAAAGATGGAGAACTCACCATTGAAGCAGGAGGAGATGGCATCAAGTCAACAAATGACAAGGATTCATCCAATGGGAACATCGCATTAGAAGGGGGAACCTATGACATCAAAGCAGGCAGTGACGGAGTACATGCTGTTTCGTCTTTATGGATTGCTGACGGTTCTTACACAATTACCGCTGGAGGCGGGAGTCCAGAAGCGATAGATAATCGCGAAAACGCACCTGAGCCATGGGGAAATCCTGTAAATCCAGAGACAGATCCAAATTTGAATTCGAATGGAAAAACGAATCAAGAGAACACAGAGGACACAGAAACAATAAGTGCGAAAGGGCTAAAAGCTACAGCAGAATTGGCTGTAGGCGGAGGGACTTTTAACATCGATTCTTCTGATGATGCAGTCCACAGCAACAAGACGGTAATGATTGCAGGAGGTGAGCTAACGATTGCTACAGGAGATGATGGGGTTCACGCAGATACTTCACTTCATATAAAAGGCGGAAAAACCAACGTAGCAAAAAGCTATGAAGGATTGGAGAGTGAAGAAATAACCATTTCAGAAGGTGAAATTCATGTCGTATCTAGTGATGATGGCATCAATGTAGGCGGAGGAAATGATGGCTCTGGATTCCGTATGCCATTCAGTCCTGAAAATAATGGACAGGCTAGCACTGAAGCTAAGGAGGTACAGCCAAGTAATGAAAAGAAAACTGATGCTGAAGCGAGTGATACCCAATCAAGTACGGAAGAAAATATGCTTCATATAAATGGCGGTTATATGACTGTCGATGCAGATGGGGATGGATTAGATTCGAATGGATCGATAGAAATGACAGATGGAACAGTTATTGTAAACGGTCCAACATCTGATGGCAATGGTCCGCTCGATTATGATGGAAGCTTTGATATGAGCGGAGGCTTTCTAATTGCTGCTGGAAGTTCTGGAATGGTTCAAGCAACATCTGAACAATCTGCACAAAATTCCTTTTTGATGACCTACCCTGAAACACAGAAAGCAGGAACGATCGTTCATCTAGAGGATAGTGAGGGGAATACAATTACAACCTTCGCACCGAAAAAAGATTATCAATCTGTCTTTATCAGTTCGCCAGAATTATCAAAGAATGCATCTTATGTTTTATACGCAGGAGGGTCATCATCTGGCAGTGAGTCAGATGGTCTTTACAAAACTGGAAACTATCAAGGCGGTGCAGAAGTGGTAGAGTTTACAATTTCGGAATCTGTCACATGGTTAAATGAATCAGGAATTACAACAGGCAGAAGCGCTGGTCCAGGTGGACAAGGGGGACCGGGTGGTGCTCCTGGGGGTCAAAATCGACCTGAAATCGGAGATCCGAGTGGAATGTTTGGTGATCTAGATGAAGAAACAAGAGAAAAAGTACAGGTCATTATGGAACAAGAAAGAGCTGGAACAATTACTCGGGAAGAGGTCCAGAAACAGCTTAAGGAGCTAGGAGTGGAATTCCCTGGACCTGGTGAAAGACAATAATGGGACAGAGGGACAGTTCCCTCGTCCACATTCAATTAACTGGGACAAAGAACCTGTCCCCGTGTCCCATACCAATATGGTAAAATAGTAAAATTGAAACTCTTGTTTAACATGAATGAATGAAAGGCGGAACCATCAATGGACATCAAACATCTGCAGTATTTTATGGAGGTTACACGTACGGGCAGCTTTACGAACGCAGCGGAAAACTTGTACATCACTCAACCTGCATTAAGCAGAATTGTTAAATCGCTAGAGGCTGAGGTTGGTGCTCCTCTTTTCATTCGTTCCCGGAAAAGGCTGATGTTAACGGATGCTGGAAATGTTCTATATAAACATGCACAGGTGATCGAAAAACAGCTTCAGCTTTTGGAAACGGAACTTGCTAGTATGATTAAATTGAAAAAGGGTCATATTCGTATAGGGCTGCCTACGATTGTGAACTCTTTCTTCTTCTCCAAGCTCATTGCGAGCTTTCATCAAGAATATCCTGAGGTTACATTTCAGCTAGAAGAGGATGGATCTAAACGGATTGAAGAGAAGATTATGAGCGGCAAACTAGACTTTGGTGTTGTTGTTTTGTCCGAGAAAAATAATAGATTAGATGATTATACATTTGTTAATGAGAAGCTTACACTTATTGTTCCTTCATCCCATCATTTAGTTGGTAAACAGGAAGTAGCCTTGCATGAATTAAAAGACGAAGCATTTATTATGTTTAATCAAGACTTTGAACTGAGAAATCTGATCCTTGAGGCGTGCAAAGAGGCAAATTTCCAGCCGAGAATAATATCAGAAACCTCGCAATTGGATTTTATTGAAGAGTTGGTTGCCTCTAATTTGGGCATTACACTTCTGCCAGAAAGTACAAGCAAGGAACTGACTGCAGACGTTCAGACCATTGCGGTAACGAATCCTGAGATTGAATGGAGTCTTGCGATCATTTGGAAAAGGGATGAATATTTATCTCAAATGAACAAGGAATTTATTAGTTTTGCAAGAGATAAATTGTCCCACATCCAGAATAATATGTGATGGCGAAAGTATCATTAGAATAAGGTCTTCTCCCATATAGGGGGAGGCCTTTTTTGGCTGGTTAATTGCATGCGCTTTCATAACATTTTCTTATGAAAGATATGTATGATTGGCATTGTACTTCGATCGAACACGGGTACTATAATGGTCTCTGTGATAAAAATGATTGCACAAAGGCTCATTTCTTCAAATATGCAAGGATAGATAAGGAGATGGATGTATGGAGCCAAAAAAAATTAAAGATACTCGTGTTGTTCAAACAGATCAGGTACTTATTAATGATTTAAATAATTATCATACATTATTCGGCGGCGTTCTTATGAAGAAGATGGATGCATGCGCAACCCTTTCCGCCCGAAGACACTCCCGGATAAAAGAATGTGTAACAGCATCAACAGATTCTGTGAACTTTATTGAACCGATTCGGCAGAGTGATTCTGTTTGTATTGAGTCATTTGTTACTCATACTGGAAAAAGCTCAATGGAGATTTTCTGCAAAGTGATCGCTGAGGATCTAGATACAGGTATTCGCAGATTAGCAGCTACTGCTTTTCTTACCTTCGTTGCCTTGGATGAAAATAAAAAGCCGGTAGAAGTGGCGAAAGTCATTCCTGAATCAGAGGAAGAAAAGTATCTCTTTGAAACAGGAAAAGAACGGGCGAAAATAAGCAAATTGAAAAGAAAGCAAAACATTGAACTGATCTCTAAACTTTCTTTACAAAAGCCTTGGGATTAATAGTTAAAGGGGAGATTTACATGCTGATCGCATCAAGCATTAATGAACTGCAAAGTGCAAAAGGGGCGATCGAAACTTTAAAATCGACACAGCCGGCACTTTTTCAAAAATTTATGAATTCCATTCGTTTAACACATCAATTACAGTTTGGTTTTCAATATATGGGCTGCCTCATTACAGAGGAAGATCCGAGCAGCTTCCATCCAGCATCGCAGGATGAGTATGTACTATCTGTCTACCAAAGAGAAATAAAAGAGTTAAAAACAGACAGTAAATTTCACGACTTGAAGCAGCTGCTGGCAAACTATAAGCAAATTAGCTACGCAAATATTTGTAAGCTGGCAATGGGCACCGACCCAAAATCATTAGTTGGACCGACGATCATTCGATAAGAATATTTATTAACTCATATGTATCAAAGGAAACCTGTCTCTTCTTTCATTGTAAAGGGAGACAGGTTTTTTTGTGGATAACGAAAAAGGGATCTAATAGAATATATTACCACTGCATTTCGATTAATATGACCCGATAAATTATGTATAAATATGTAGATTATAATGGGAAGAGGAGCATGGCATGAGTGTATTTCGCAACTTGAAAATTTCACAAAAAATACTTGTTTTAATTATTGTTAGTTCACTATTCTTAACCGGGGTAGGCTTTATTGGTCTTTATTACATGAACCAGATGGCTGACAGAACGTCAGAAATGTTTAATAACCGGTTACTTCCAACTAAATGGATAGGGCAAGTAATGACGAATAACCGTAAAGTGGATGCCTTTACTTTGGAATTGTTGGTTACAACCGATCATGATCGGAATATTGAACTGATAGATAGTATTGCGAAAAGCGGTTTGGAAACGAATGATATCCTAAAAAACTATGAAAAAATAAGTTTTATTCCAGAGGAAGAAAAGATTTATAAAGAATTCAAACTAAAACTTAAGGAACTCCGTGATACAAGGCAGGGTGTACTTGATTTAGCGAAGGAGAATAAAAATAGTGAGGCTTATGCCATTTATAATAGAGAGTATCGCGAGGTAAGGATTGATTTTAACTCTTTATTGGAAGAGCTTTTTATGGTTAATGAAAAGGCTGCAAACAAGCTTGAGAAGGAGAATGCAGAAGCTGCAAATAAGATCAGAATTCTATTAGTAATCATTATTATTCTATCAATCCTGTTCTCTGTATCTGTTGGATTTCTAATTTCACGAATGATAGCTAAACCGCTGCAAGAGATAAAGGATTTATTTGGAAAGGCTGAACAGGGAGATTTCACAGTAAAAGGGACGTATGAATCAAAAGATGAGTTAGGAGTACTAACTGAATCCTTTAACAAGATGATTGGCGGCTTAAATGACATAATTCGAACGGTCAGTGAAACAGCCCAGCAGCTTGCTGCTTCCTCTGAGGAATTAAGTGCTAGCAGTGAACAAAGCAATTCAGCGAGCGAACATATTGCGACAACGATTGAAAATCTTGCTGGCGGATCTGAGCATCAGGTGAGAAGTGTAGAAGATAGCTATAATGCTATTAAGGAAATCACGAACCATACTGAACAAATTGCTGAAAATACAAGCGTGGTTTCAGCAACTGTTAACCAAACGACTGAGAAATCCAGAGAAGGGAAGCAGTCAATTGAAAAGGTTAAGACTCAAATGAATACAATTAATCAGAACGTAAATGGTTTATCTGCAGCTGTCAGTGCTCTAAATGAGCGTTCACAGGAGATTGGTAAATTCAATGCGGTGATTACAGATATCGCTGCACAAACAAATTTATTAGCTTTAAATGCGGCAATCGAAGCAGCTCGAGCAGGAGAACATGGGCGCGGATTTTCCGTGGTGGCTGAAGAAGTGAAGAAATTAGCTGAACAGTCAGCAAGCTCTGCAGAACAGATTAATCAATTGATTTCCATTATTCAAAGTGAAAATAAAAATACGCTGGATTCAATGAAAGTAACAGCTACAGAAGTAGATGCTGGGCTTTATGTTGTTGAAGAAGCAGGAAGTGTGTTTAATCAAATTGAAGAAATGATTCAAGAGATCGTACTTCAAACTCAAGGTGTGGAAAAGGCGTTAAATCAATTAGTTTCTGGAACAGAAAATGTAAATGATTCAATGAAAATTGTGAATGAAGTGGCTGAAGCTTCTGCTGCACAAACACAAGCTGTTTCAGCTGCAACGGAAGAACAATTGGCATCGATTCAGGAAATTACTGCTTCCTCTGCAGCATTAGCTAAGATGGCTGAGGAACTGCAGAATATTGTTGTGCAGTTTAAAATCTAAATGATTGAAGGGTAGGCAAAACGAAATGTTTTGCCTATTTTTTATTCTCAATAAGTTTATCTTATCAATTTCTATAATAACTATTAAATTTATTTATGTATCATATGAGAATATACTTTAGATGAGGGGGGCGTAAGTATGGAGTATGTGATCATTTTCTTTATTGGTATCTGTGCAACAACCATTGGTACACTGGCAGGTGGCGGCGGTCTAATCAGTCTGCCAGCCATGCTGCTTATGGGGATGCCTGTCCACTCTGCCATCGGTGCTAACAAAGTGTCGAATACGATTAGCTCCTTTTCGAGCTTTTTCCATCTATATAAAAAAGGAGATATTTCTCTTAAAGATTCATTATGGATCATTCCTGTAAGTGTTGGCGGAGGAATAAGCGGCGGGTTTATTGCATCAAGAATTTCAGAAGAAAATATGTATATCGTGGCGATTAGCTTGCTTCTATTTGCTTTTATTACTTCGTTTATTGGAAAAAAGGACTTTACTGGAGATGCCCAATTGAAAATGAATAAGGTAAGTATTCCAGGTCTTTATGGAATTGGTATGTACGATGGTCTCTTCGGTCCTGGTCAAGGAACATTGATGCTCTATTTATTTGGGTATTTACAAATTTCTTATATCCGCGCGGTTGGCTTGGTCCGTCTTGCTACCTTTTCAAGCTGTTTTGGGGCGGCAGTCACTTATATTGCAACAGATAAAATTATTTGGTCATTAACACTCGCGCTTCTTATTGGGTCTGTAGCTGGTGCGCAGATTGGTGTACGCATAGCCAAAAAGCTTAAACCGCGCTATGTTAAACCTATCTTGCGGATAGTCACCATTGCTCTTATCATTCAGATCGTTGTAAATAATGTTATTTAGATGAGAGAGGAAAAATGAGAAAGAGCATCTTGCTAATAGAAGATGCTCTATATGTTTAATGAATTTTATCAGTAAAACCTTTGGTATCTGTTTCCCAATTTTTTAAACCGAAAATAAACTTGATCCTATAAAAATCAATTATATGGGCGATAATCTACTTCTACCTTGTCTTTCTCCTGAAAGGGGGAAAGCATAAATGCTGCTTTAAAGTCTGTCGTGCCTTTATTTATGAGATAGTGGACTTTCTTTGGTTCTACGTGGATAAGGTCGCCTTTTTTACAATGAAATATTTCATTTTCGATATGGATTTCAAGTTCTCCTTCAAGAATGAAGAAATTTTCCTCCATAATATTGTGATAATGGGCTGGAAAATCCTGTCCGGGTTTTAAGACGACAACCCCGAAGTTCATCCGCGGTCCACGTAATAGATATTTTGGACCGTTGTCTCCAAATCGATATTCTCTTTCTTTTTCGTTCACAATTGTCATGAGCTTCACTCCGTATCTATTTATTTTAATCCAGGGGCAATCCACATATTGTCTGTTAGCTTTTTGTCTGCTAATTCAAGTTGCTTTTTGTAGACTTCCTTCCACTTCAAAAATAGCTCTTCATATACTTCATTGTTTTCGGGATCCGGATGATAAGTCTTTTCGAAAGTAATTACTTTTGAGATAGCATCATTGAAATTTTGGTAGACTTTAGCACCCACTCCTGCACAGATTGCGGCGCCTAAAGCAGTTGATTCTCTTATGACTGGGATTTTTAGTGGAATGTTTAGAACATCGCAAACGATTTGGCACCAGAGCTCACTTTTTGATGCTCCGCCAGCAAACACAATGGATTCAGGAGATGTATTTGTAATGCTGTTGACCAAATCGATATTTCCTTTTGTAACAAAGGCTGCATTTTCCATAATTGCTCTGTAGAAACTTGCTTTGTTAAATTTATCGGGGTCTAGTTTGAAGTTGATAAAGCTTGGAGCTGCATGTTTCCAAGATTTATAGTTCATGATGTCGGAGAATGTACAAAGCATGCCATAGCTGCCAACTGGGATGTTACGTGCACGTTTTTCCATTTGGGAATAAATGCTTTCACCAGTTTGACTTTGGATGTATTGTTCAAGGTCACAGAAACTATCTCGAAACCACCTCATAACTAAGCCGGGGAAGAAAGAGATGGCTTCATATTGCCATGTATTCGGAACTGCGTGGCAGTTGATTCTAACCCTGCATTCTTCATCGATTTGTACATGATTGGTTGTGTATTCATATTGCCAGAAGCTCCCGCCAAATACGGCGGCATCTCCCTCGCTGATCACTCCGGCACCGATGCAGCCAAGTTGGGCATCACCGCCTCCAGCTACAACTAATGTACTTGTACTCAACCCTGTAAGCGCTGACATTTCTTTGGTCACGTTTCCGATTACTGTTCCGCTTTCATGGACTACTGGAAAAATATCATTTCTAAGATTTACTTGGCTTGCGATGCTAGGGTCCCAAACTCTTTTCGTTAGATCGAAAAGACCGGTGGTACACCCGTTTGAAGGCTCTACTGAGATTACACCTGATAAGCGGTATGTAATCCAGTCATTCAGCATGGAGACATACTTAATTTTAAGATACGTTTCAGGGAGGTTATTTTTTACCCAGAGGATTCTTGGAATCGCTCCTAAAGAAAAGGTTTGACCTGAAATTTTATAAAGATTCGCTTCTAATGTATCACTCATGTTATATAAATTATTAACTTCATTGTTGGAACGTGAATCTACATTCGCGCATGCCCATAATTCGTTTCCATTTTCATCGTATAATACGATTGCTTCTCTCATGCTTGTGGTAGATATGGCTATGATCTCTTTTGGATCGATGTTGCATGTTGCAATTATTTCTTTAATTAGACTTGTAATGATGCTAATGTTTTGAACAATGTCGAAATCCATAGAACCAGGATATCTCGGGTCCTCTTTGTGTGTCCATTCAGATTGCGCTGCACCTAATTCCTGCCCCAAAGTATTAAATAAGATTACTCTTACACTGCCGGTCCCGGCATCAATAGCCATTAGGTATTTATCCATCATTCTCTACCTTTCGTATGTTTTTTTGAAAAAAGCATAGGGGGAAAATTAACACAGTAGCGAACATGTGAAATGATCAGTATGCAAAACTAGGGGCGTAAGTAATGCACATGTCCGGTGTTTTATCCCCTCAAAAAACGAAAAGCTTCTTAAATCAAACTCTGAGCGACTAATTCATCTGTAATTAATACATCAATGTACCCCCCTTTTAAAGCGCCGATGATGGCATCCTTTTTAGCTAAACCACCTGCAACGGCGACAACATTATGAAGTGATTTTAGTACATCTATATCAGTACTAATTAGCATATTATGAAAATCTAAATCCAAAATATTCCCATTAATATCATAAAACTGGCTTAATAGATCTCCCACAGCTCCTTTTGATTTTAAGATTTCAAAATCATTCGTGTCCATGTACCCTTCTTTAATTAAGGTTGCGCGATCATTTAAGGCGCCAATTCCTATAACAGTAATATTGGAATACGGAATCATATCCAGTATTTTTTTTACCTGCTTTTCCTCTAATAGATGACTGGCAATTTCTTTCGATGATACAAGTAATGGAGAAGGTACAATATAGTGATTGTAATTTGGATTCGTGTAATAGTCTGATCTTGTATCGATAGCTGTTGGCATGTAGAATTTCACACCGCCTGATAAGGATACGAAGGTAACATTATATTTAGTCGAAATTCGTAAGTGACCCAAGGTTTTCGATACGGCTTCTCCGTAACCAATGCTAATCATTGTGTCGCTTGTAATGCGATCTTCAATGTATTGAGCAGCCGCGATGGGAAGACTGTCTGCATTTGTATCATGGGAGGTTGGGACAATGTAAATGTCCTTTAAGCTGTATTTTTCTTTTATTTTATTTTGAAGCTCAATATTATCAAGTTTTTCTAAGTTGATTTTAAATTGAATGACATTATTGGTTTTTGCCTTTTCAAGGTATTTAATAACCTTCATTCTTGAAAGATTCAAAGACTCAGAGATTTCATTTTGAGTTTTCCCTTCAATATAATATTGCCACGCAATTTTCACGATTAAATCATTTTCATACATCATCATAATCACTCTTTGTATTAAATTTGTTTTACAAAATATTTATAGTAAAACATTTGTTGGATATTAAAGTTAATATAACAACTAATAATTTGTTCGTCAATATCTGTAATTTTTTAATTTTTATTGCTGGGTGAAACTAAGTAAACCCTCTAAAATAATAATATTTATAACAATAAATGTATTTGTGATTCATATATTTTATGAAGAGGATGTTATTATTTTTCGAATAATTTAAATTATCAAAATAAAAATAAAATGATGCTTGATTAATAAAATGTTTTAAATTATAATTTTGTATCAAAGAGAAAGCGGTTACAAAAATTCTGCATACATAGATAAAAGTTCAAGTATGGAGGGTATTTTATGGGGGAAATGAAACAGTTAGTAAAGTTAGATCATATTGAAAAGTCATTTAACCAAAACAAGGTGTTAAAAGGTGTATCGCTGGAAATTAATCAGTCCGAAGTAATCTCAATTATTGGCGGCAATGGAGCTGGGAAAAGTACACTAATGAAAATTCTTACCGGCGTTTATAAGCCAGATGAAGGCAGCATCGAAATTAATGGAGAAAAGGTAACGAATTATAATCCATCCATCGCTCATGAAAAAGGCGTTTATCTAGTCCCTCAAGAACCTCTACTATTCCCTAATATGACGATTGAACAAAATTTAACAATTGGTTTTCATAAGAAGAAGCAGGTAGTCAGAGAATCAGCGAAAAAACTAATTGAACAACTAGGCTGGACGATTGATTTGAATCGATACGCTATTTCGTTATCAATCGCTGAGCAGCAGCAGGTCGAAATCATTAAAGGACTCTTAAGAGATTCGAAGGTATTAATTTTAGATGAACCTACATCTTCCTTAACATTCGCAGAAACGGAATCCTTATTCAAGTTGATTGAACAGTTAAAGACTGCTGGAGTTGGAATCTTCTATATCACACATAGGTTAGATGAAGTGTTCCAAATCTCATCACATGCAGTGATTTTAAGAGATGGAAAAATTACGTTAAAAGGAAAGATTAATGAGTTTACAAAGGAAATGCTGATTCAAGGGTTGCTGCCGATGGATAGTGAAAAAGATGGCAGTCATTCGTATGAGAAGCATTCCATCGATCGATTGAAAGAAGAAAAGATATTACAGGTGCAAGATTTATGTGGAGATGGCTTCAAGAATATTAGTTTTGAGGTGTTTAAAGGAGAGGTTGTCGGGTTAGCGGGTCTTGTAGGAGCTGGAAGAACAGAAATCGCTGAGGCGATATATGGGGTTACTCAAGTAAAGAGCGGAAAGGTTATATTAAACGGGAAAGATATTACTCACTTACGTGTGAAGGAAACAATTGAAACCGGTTTAGCCTATATCCCCGAGGATCGCTTTTTGAATGGGATTTTTTCGATCAGCTCGATCAGCAGTAATGTGACAGCTCAAGTCATTAAGAAGCACAAGTATTTTATAAATAAACAATTTGAAGAAGAAATTACAGATGAGTATGTTAGCAAGCTAAGTATTAAAATTAGCAGCCATGAGGATGAAATTCGATCATTGTCTGGGGGGAATCAGCAAAAGGTTGTCATTTCAAGAATCTTATCAACGAATCCGAAGCTAATTATTATGGATGAACCTACTAGAGGGATTGATGCTGCGGCTAGAAGTGATATTTATAACATTATTACTCAATTAAAGGGGCAAGGTTATTCGATCGTACTTATTTCCTCTGACTTAGAAGAGATTGAGCGAATAAGTGATCGAATCTACGTGATTTATCGAGGAACGTGCAATGTATGTCTCGATTCCGAAGAGATTAATGCAACAAATGTAATGAGAGCAGCCTTTGGCACCTATAAAGGAAGTGAAAATTATGTCTAGGCTCATTAGCATAACAAAGCATCGGGAAATTAGGACGGTTCTATTCTTGCTGCTGCTATTTCTAATTGTAGGAATGGTCAATCCAGACTTTGTAACTATATCCAATATTGAGAATGCTGTAAAAAATAGCTTGCTGTATATTGTGCTTGCAGTTGGAATAACATTCGTCCTGCTAACGGGTGAGATTGATATTTCGGTTGGAGGGATTTTAGGCTTGAGTGCTGCTGTGAGCGGAATGTTTTTACGGGATGGTGGGAGTGTATTTCTAGCTGTTCTCATAGCAATTGTAATTGGCGGTGTTATTGGGCTAATAAATGGCTTAGGGGTTACAAAGTTAAGAATCTCTTCCTTTATTATGACTTTAGGAATGCTTGAGATTGCTAGAGTTGTTCAAGTCATTTTCACAAATGGGAAATGGGTAGAGAATCTCCCGAAAACGTTTAAACAAATATCTCAGAGTAGTATTTTAGGTGTTAATACAATCGGAATTATTGTGATTGCTGCTGTTATTCTCATTCACTTGTTCTTGGTGAATAGCAGAAAGGGCCGGTATTTCGCTGCCATTGGTGATAACCAGGATGGTGCGGTATTAATCGGAATACCTGTGAAGAAATACAAGGTTTTTGCTTTTGTTATTTCGGGGATTTGTGCCTCTGTTGCAGGATTGATCTTTGCGAGTCAAGTTGGATTTATTTCTACAACTGCTGGGATAGGGATCGAGATGACAGTCATTGCAGCGGCTGTTCTGGGGGGAGTTTCTTTAAGTGGAGGAATAGGTTCTGTCATTGGTGCATCGGTTGGAGCGATTATTATGAGCTCTATTAATTCGGCTCTTGTATTTTTAAAGGTTCCTGCATTTTGGAATTCAGCAATTTCAGGCTTACTCCTAATAATCATCGTAGTAGCAGATGTCCTGATTGTGCGTCGGGCAAACAAAAAGGCAAATAAAGAACGGTTAAATGCTAGAATCCTAAACTATCAGGAAGGGGCGTAGAAAAGGGATGCTGAGAAAAATACCCAAATGGAATCTCATTCTCCTCCTTATCTTGGTCACTGAAATGATCATTTTTGGTTTACTGAACCCTAGATTTTGGAACATACATGTTCTTTTAAATAGTTTTAATGATTTTATCGGAATTGCTATTATTGCCTTTTTCGTTACATTTGTCATTATTACAGGCGGAATTGATATATCTGGCGGTGCAATTATTGGATTAACCTCTGTTGTTGTGGGGATTTTATCACAAGTGGCAGGGTTAAATATTTGGATTGCTGTCCTTTTGGCGGTAGCAGTTGGTGGCTTATGCGGGTTGTTGAATGGTGTACTCATTGCTTATGCAAGAGTGCAGGCGATGGTTATTACTCTTGGCGGCATGCTTCTATATAGTGGTGTTGCCCTCGTGTTGGTTGGGCTGTCCGGTGCTAGTACGTATGAAGGAATTTCAGGCTTTTCTCAAGGGTTTATTAATCTAGCAAATGGAAAGATCTTTGGAATTCCGCATTCAGTTGTCATTTTCTTAGTATTGTTGATATTTGCATATCTTCTGCTCCATCGTACGAGATATGGAAGATACATTTATTTAACTGGGATTAACCAAAATTCTGCAGAGTACTCGGGGATTGACACGAGGAAAATTATTACAAGCACGTATGTATTATCGGGGCTAAGTGCAGGTGTTGCTGGGGTGATTCTAACCTCGTATCTAGGCAGTGCGCGTGCGGATTTTGGTGCAGAATATTTAATGCCCATTCTCACGGCTGTTGTATTAGGAGGAACATTAATAACAGGCGGTAAAGGGGGTGTTGTCGGTACTGCTCTTGCAAGCATCATCATCGGTTTTTTGAAGCTTGGCTTACAAATGGGGGGCATACAAACGCAATATATCGGATTAGCAACAGGGTTACTATTGATTATTTCAGTTGCATTCTTAGGAGTTCCAGATTTCAAGTCCAATATGAAACGGTTAGTTACTATTAAAAAGGATAGAGGGGGCAAACTAAATGCGTAAATCAAAGTTTTTCAAAATATTAACCGGTGTGGCACTTTCAACTCTTGTTTTGGCAGCTTGTAATAGTGAGGAAGCTGGAAAAAAGGCAGATAAAGATCCTAGTGATGTTGAAGTAGTATTTATCCCCAAAATGACTGGAAATGCATTCTTTGAGTCTGGGAATGATGGTGCCCAAGAAATGGCCGAAAAAATTGGGTTTAATGTTAAATATGATGGGGCGCCTGAAGGAACAGTTGCCAATCAAGTACAAATCATTAATAGTGCTGTCAATAGTGGTGCAGATGCAATCGCCATTTCGTCTGTATCTTCGGATGGTCTTAATCAGGCATTACAAAAAGCGTTAGATGCTGGGATAAAGGTTGTGACTTGGGATTCAGATGTGGATCCGAAATATCGATCTGTATATATCAACCAAGGTACCCCTGATATTCTAGGTTCCATGCTCGTTGATATGGCTGCAGGACAGCTTGATAATCCTGACGATGCACAAAAGGTAGCTTGGTTCTACTCAAGTCCAACGGTTCCTGACCAAAATTCATGGGTTGAATATGCAAATAAGTATATGAAAGAAAAATATCCAAAATGGGAAGTAGTTACAACTCAATTTGGTGAAGGGAATGAGCAAAAGTCTTTACAAGTAGGAGAGAGTATCCTTGATACGTATCAAGACATTGATGTCATTATTTGTCCTGACTCCACTGCTCTTCCAGCAATGGCGCAAGCTGCACAAAATAAAGGGTTAGATAAAAACGAGGTCATTATTACAGGTTTTGCATCACCAAACTCAATGAGACAATATATTGAAAATGACATAATTGAAAATCACGGTTTATGGGATGTAAAAGATCAAGGGGCTCTAGCTGTGTATATTGCTTACCATTTAGCATTAGGCAATGAACTTAAAGTTGGTGATGCTCTTGATGTACCTGAGCTTGGTGAAGTAAAGGTCGAGCCAAACTCTGTTCAGGGTTATGACTATGAAGCAGAAGACTCTGGAATTATTGTATTGCCTGAACGAATTGTATTCACGAAAGCAAATACGCAAGAGTACGATTTTTGATGAACACTATTCTGTTTTATAAATAAGAAATTTACTAGATTACTAACTAGGGAAGGAAGATTAATATGGCAGATATTATTGGAAACAAAGCAGCGAAAAATTTTGCAGAGAGTATTCCTTTTGCAAACAATGGGAATTTCCATGTGAAGGGTGCTGCAAATTTAGATTGGGGAATGAAAGACAGACTATCAAGAATTTTCAACCCGAAAAGTGGAAGGACAGTTATGCTTGCATTTGATCATGGCTATTTCATGGGACCTACATCTGGGCTAGAACGTTTAGATATTCTAATTCCTAAACTAGCAAAATATGCAGATTGCTTAATGGGAACTAGAGGTGCGATTAGAAGCAGCGTGCCGCCAAGTTTTAATAAATCGATTGCCCTTAGAGCTTCATCTGGTTCAAGTATATTACAAGATGATTTAAGCCGTGAATCAATGGTTGTTGATATCGAGGATGCTATCCGAATGAATGCAAGTGCAATAGCGATCCAAACATTCATAGGTGCGGCTGGGCAAAAAGAAACGATTGAACAATTGAATAAGGCGGTGAATCTTGGAACAAGATACTCGATTCCTACAATGGGTGTCGTAGCGGTAGGGAAGGAAATGGAGCGTACAACTCAATTCTTCCTATTAGCAACAAGAATGCTAGCGGAATTTGGGGCTTCCATCGTCAAAACATACTATTGTGATGACTTCGAAAAAGTCGCTTCGGCTTGTCCGGTACCGTTAGTAGTAGCTGGCGGTAAGAAAATTCATGAAAAGGATGCGTTAACTCTAGCATACAGATCTGTTCAAGGAGGTGCAGCAGGGGTTGACATGGGAAGGAATATTTTCCAATCCGAATTCCCTGAGGAAATGATTCAAGCCGTTACAAAGGTAGTACATGAAGGTTACACAGATATAGAAGCATATGAATTTTTCTTAGATGCAAAAAATGTGAAGAATGAAGTTTAAGCTTTGTAATAGCACTGTACTATTGATTGTCATAAAGCTTCTACTGGGATAAGGTAGAAGCTTTCCTGTTTTAGTCTGCTTTATAGCAATATAACTTAATGGAGGGATTTAAATGGCAAAAGTCGCATTTTTACTAGCGCCAGATTTTGAAGACTCAGAAATGAAAAACCCATATGATGAATTGAAAAAGGCAGGTCATGAGACGATTATTATCGGGAATGAACGGGGAGTTGAATGCACGGGTAAAAAAAATACAGTAACGTATGTAACTGAAATGGCTGCTTCAGAGGTAAATGCAGATGAGTTAGATGCTATAGTCATCCCCGGTGGAAGTGCACCTGAAGAATTGAGAATACATCCGGAAGTAGTTCAACTTGTAAAACGTTTAAATGAAAGATCAAAAGTAATTGCTGGAATCTGCCATGGTCCACAAGTGATGATTAGTGCTGATATCCTTAAAGGGAAGGAAAGCACAAGCTATATTGGCATCCGTGACGATGTTATCAATAGCGGGGCTGCCTATCTTGATGAAGAAGTAGTTGTAAGTGGAAATATCATCACTTCTAGAACACCAAAGGATGAACCTGCCTTTATTCGAGAAATATTAAATAAATTAATGTAGCTAGAGATACCTAAAAGAAATACACCTGTTTAGATCAGCAGGGAAAGCTTAGATGGACAATGAAAAGAGCATTTAACTATTAGTGATCGTTAGATGCTCTTTTCAACTGGAAAAATTATATTTTAAACTTCTTTTTCAATTAATTCTTTAAAGAACACAATATTTTCATCAAAGTTTGGAATGGTTTTTCCATCCTCCGCTTGTTTGACTAAGCGTACAACTAAGTCATTGAATGGAGTGCGTACCCCAGACTCTTTTCCTTTAGCTGATACAACGCCATTGATGAAATCTATTTCAGTCTTTCTTTGCTTTTCAAGATCTTGCAGCATGCTTGCTTTTAGAAGGGCTTGCGGCTCAAATATTTTCTTAGCTAAACCGATCACATTTGATAGGTTGCTTTTATCCTCATTTACTTTAAAAACACCAACGTGAATGCCAGCTAGCTCTGTGAATTCCACACCTGATGCACTTCCTGCCTGCAATGTTTCATCAGCAAGCATTACGGCGCTTGTTACGGCGGTCTCGTTTTTTAGAATATCGCCATATGTACAGCCCAGGGCAGCTGACATGCCGCTCATTGCCACATTAACGAGTAACTTTGACCATTTAGTTCCTACTAGATTAGTAGAAACGACAGTGCCGCCAACTAGATCTAATACCTCTTTAATTGTGTGAATCCGATCCGTTATTGTTCCATCTAATTCCCCGATTTGAAAGGCATTGTTTTTAAAAGATTCCATTGCCGTTGTTAATTCGGAGACACCAGGTTTTACCCAAGTCGCACCAAATTCAACTGACCCGCCAATCACAAGGCTGTTTCCTAATGAAGACACTAGAGATTCTTCTGGCACGCCGTTTTGCAGTGAGAGGACTATGCTGTCTTCTGTTAAAAAGGGTTTTAAGTTAGCCAATACTTCTTTATTAAAAACTTGTTTTGTTAATAATAAAACAAGGTCATATGCTCCGGTCATTTCTTTAGGTGTTATCGCCTTTACTGGAACATTTTCTTTAATCGTTCCAATGATAGCAGCACCAGTTTCGTTTAGTGCCTTTACATGCTCTTCGTTCACATCGATTAACTCCACATGTTCCTTCCCTTTAGAAAGAAATGCACCAATGATTGTACCTAAAGATCCAGCCCCCATGATTGCTATTCTCATAATTAAGTATCCTTTCCTATAAAAACATGATTGATTATTTGTAATAATAGTACTTTTATATTAAAAATTATATCGAAATAGAAATTATTATTCAAACAAATATTCCTAATATAGGAAATTTGTATTAATATAAGGTTATTACTACTATATTTTTCCTTAAAAGTGAGAGGGAGATCTTAATGAAACAACAAGATACTTATAATACACAAAGGGTGCATAAAGTAAATTTAGTGCTGTTAACAGCGCTAGTTTTTCTTATCGTCGTCCCAATTATTTTTGAAAGAGGCGCTGCTGATAGTGTTGGGATCATGATTGCAGGGGCTCTTGTTTTGATTTTATCGGCTGTAAATTACTTTCTGCCTATACCTGAATATTTGAAGGGGCTCTTTTTTGCTCTGCTGCCGAACGTAGTTGTGATGGCTCTATTCAACTTAGATGGTTTTGCATTAAATAAGCATTATTTAATTTTATTAACGATTGCGATGGTCACTCTTTATTTGAAAAAGGAATTAATTCTTGTATTTAGTTTACTCGTAAACGCAGCCTATATTTCAATGTACTTTTTCAATCCATCGGGGCTATTGGGAAGTGAACAGGGGTTAAAAGCATTTATTACAGTATTTTTCATTGTCAATGGAATTATGTGCGCGTTCTTTTATATTACAAAATGGGGAAGAGACCTGATTGAGGAATCTTATAAAAAGGAACTTGAAGCAAAAAATTTATTAGAAAAACTAAAAGTTACATTTTCTTCCATAGAAGAAGGTACAACAACTTTAGAAGGCAATATCAATCATTTTAATACAAACATAACAACGATTTATGATTCGAGTCATCATATCCTTGACTCTGTTCAGGAAATGGCTTCAGGGATCCAAGAGGAAGCGAACAATATCAGTCATGTAAATGAATGGATGGGAAATTCGCTCCAAAGGGTCAATCATACCATTTCCATTTCCCAAGGGATTGTGGAAAAGTCGGAAGAGATGAATGTGAAAGTCCAGGATGGCTGGAATAAGATCAATCAAGTCACAGATCATATGGAAACAGTCAATTCTGCTATTAGCACGACTGCTTTAACAGTGACAGAACTTCAAACAAGCCTTGAAACAGTGAACTCATTATTAGAAGGCATTAAACAGATTGCAGATCAGACCAATTTATTAGCACTCAATGCTGCTATTGAATCTGCTCGTGCAGGGGAACATGGGAAGGGCTTTGCGGTAGTAGCGGATGAGGTGCGCAAACTTGCTGAGCAAAGTGCAAATATTACTGTATCGATTTCTGATGTGACAAATACACTCTTCCATAAGTCCAAGGAAGCACAAGTAAAGTCTATTGAAGGGGAACATGCAGTTGTGGAAGGGCAGCATTTATTGAATGAGGTTTCTTCCTTCTTTACTGAGATAAAAGATTCGTTCCAAGAGACAAATGCAGAACTTTCTAAGGGAATGGAAGAAATTAAATTAGCGACAGATAACTTTACACATATTCAAGAACAAATTGAAAATATCGCTAATATTTCAGAAGAAAATTCGGCTTCTACTCAAGAAATAGTGGCAACACTAGAAGATGAACATCATCTAATTACTTCAATAAATGAAGCAGTAGCCGAATTAACTCATGTTAGCTTACAATTAAAAGATATGGTAAACGGGGACAAAGGTTTTTCAAGCAATCAGTAAGAACAGTAAACTTGTCCCCTTATCCGAGAAAGGTGGATTATGGTGGCAAAAACAATTGTAGAAAAACTAAACCTGCAAAAGTATAAAAAGGCAGCTGTTTTGAACTTACCGGAAGGTGCGGACTACTTAGCAGAGTTGACAGATTATGACAAAAAGCTCACTGATACATATGATCTAATCTTTGCATTTGTGCTGGATATGGAATCTTTGCAGAGTGTTGTAAACGACGTCATTAATAACAATTACTTAAATAAAAATGGCTACATCTTCTTGGCTTATCCGAAAAAGGGGAATAAAGTATACCCGACCTTTATCCATCGTGATGATTTGCTGGCAGGGTTAGGGGCAGATGATGATGGCTATGTAGGAACAAGCAACATTAAATTTGCCCGCATGGTCGGATTGGATGATGTCTTTACGGTTGTCGGTTTAAAAGAAGATTCCAAGGGTAAAAACATTGTATCAACAAAAGCAAGTCAATGTGTGGACGATTATATAGATATGATCCCTGAAATAGAAAAGGATTTACAAGATCGTCCTGATTTACTTGCCTTCTATCAATCCCTCACTCCAGGATATCGTAAAGACTGGGCCCGCTTTGTATATAGTGCGAAACAAGATGCAACGAAAGCAAAACGCCGTGAGGAAATGAAGGAGATTTTAGAAAAAGGTTTTAAGAGCAGAGATTTATATCGGGCAAATAAAAAGTAATCTGCACTTTAATAGCTTATGAAAAATACACAAAAGGCTGCAAACATTAGCGGAGAGCAATTTTTCCGTTATTGTTTGCGGCTTTTTCTATTGCAAAAACTGAAATATATATACATAGATTCCAAAATGTGTATAATGTTAATTATTAAATATTTTAACTTTTCAAAAAATAGGGAGGGTCATATGAAAAATCAAAAGTGGATGGTATGCATGGTATTATTTTTGGCGTTTATCCTTGGTGCTTGCAGTTCAAAAGAAAGTGATTCCCAGGCTGGAGAGAGCGAAGAGGGAACAGAAACAATAAGTAAAGAGCAAGTGCTGAAGGTAAATAACTTTACAGAGCCATCCTCTCTCAATCCTAGTTTGGCTACAGATGTTTGGTCATCAAACATCCTTTTGCAAACGTTTGAGGGGCTGACCCGTATTAACCAAAAGGGGGTGCCTGAAAATGCCATGGCAGAAGAAATTGCTGTATCTGATGATCTTCTGACATATACATTTACGCTAAGAGATGGTGCAAAATGGTCAAACGGAGACCCGCTAACAATGCAAGATTTTGAATATGCTTGGAAATGGGTGTTAAATCCAGAGAATCTATCACAATATGCTTATCAATTATTTTATATAAAAAATGCAGAGGCAGCTAATAAAGGTGAAGTATCTCTTGATGAGGTCGGAGTAAAAGCGATTGATGAAAAGACTTTGGAAGTGACACTGGAAAATCCGACACCCTTCTTTTTAGAGCTTACAGCCTTTTATACTTACTTTCCAGTTAATAGTAAAATTGCTGGGGATCATCCAGATTGGGCTAAGGAGGCAAGTGAGAATTATACATCAAATGGTCCTTTTAAAATGGTGAAATGGGATCATCAAAATCAAGTTATTCTTGAAAGAAATGAATATTATTGGGATAAGGAAAGCGTCAAATTAGAGAAAATTGAAATGGTGATGTTAAATGATTCAAATACAGAGCTAAACATGTTTAATTCTGATGAATTACATTGGGCAGGTGCTCCGACAGGCAGTTTGCCGCTAGAAGCGATTCCTGCCTTACAGCAAGAGGGCACTCTAGAGGCTGCACCAACAGCTGGTACGTATTGGTATGAATTTAACATAAAGAAAAAGCCTTTTAATAACGTGAAAGTTAGAAAAGCGCTGGCTTATGCAATTGATCGTCAGTCTATTGTTGATAATATTACACAAAGTGCAGAAATCCCTGCAACTGCGATTGTTCCAAATTCAATGATTCCGGAAAATGAGAAGGGATATTTCAAGGATGGGGATATTGAACAAGCGAAAACACTTCTAGAAGAGGGATTAAGAGAAGAAGGATATGCTGGTGTTGAGGACTTGCCAGTCATTACTCTTTCTTATAATACGGATCCAGCTCAAGCAAAAATAGCGCAAGCCGTTCAGGATATGTGGAAAACAAACTTAGGAATAAATGTGGAGCTTAGTAATAAAGAGTGGGCTGTTTACTATGAAGGAATTATCAATGGCGATTTCGAGGTTGCTCGAATGGGGTGGACAGGGGACTTTAATGATCCAATCAATTTCTTGGAAATATTCAAAACCGATGCTGGGAATAACCATACCGGCTGGATGAATGAAGAATATGCTTCCTTGCTAGATCAGTCTGCTCTAGAATCTGATCCAAGTAAACGAAAAGAAATATTCAAGCAAGCAGAAGCGATTATTATGGATGAAATGCCTGTTATTCCATTTTACTTTAAAACTAGTGTATACGTAAAAAAGGATAATCTAAAGGGCGTATATGTCTCTGGATTAGGTAATGTTCAGTACAAATGGGCATACTTTGAATAATGGGACAAAGGGACAGGATCTCCGTCCCTAAAGAAATCAGGAGGGACAATGAACCTGTCCCTCTTTCCCGAAAAAAATAATCCACTCAACTCCATATCGGCTGGTGGAAATAGGCTGTTGTATTTGGCTATGAGGTTGCTTTAAGGTTTCTTAACAGGAAGTCTCTTACCTCTTCTACGGATAATCCTAGGCGTTTAGCTTCTAGTATCAGTTTCACCCATTCTTGATCTAACAAGTATTTCACTCCTTATTCCTGCTCATAGATATCATATTGAAGAGTTAAAAGGTCAATAATCTATTCTTACTTTATCCTGAAAAGGTTAAAATTAAGTTAAAATATGATAAATGTCACAAAATTAAGATTATGCATGATAATTTGTAATATACAACAGAAAATAAAAGCCGCCAATATTAGCGAAACTTGCTCCCCTAAAATTGGCGGCTTTTTGTCTTTATAGGATGAGAAATTGAAAATTTGTATCCAAATCCCCGAACGGTTTGGATATATTTTGGCTTTCTTGGATCATCTTCGATTTTTTTCCGCAGCGTGCTTAAATGTACAAGAACCGTCTTTAAATCCGCATCCGAATTAATCCCCCATATGGAATCATATAGTTGCTCGGCGCTAAATACTTGATTGGCATATTCGGCTAAAAAGAAAAGTAACATCCGTTCTTTCGTAAAAAGCTCAATCTTTTCTCCGTTCTTATGCACGCTTTTATCAGAAAAGTTTATGGATAAATCACCTGCATGCAATACATTTGAAGAAGTAATCCTGCTTCTTCTTAAATTAGCTTTAATTCTAGCAATTAATTCTGGAGGATCAAACGGTTTTGTTATGTAGTCATCACAGCCGATTTCAAAGCCATGAATAATGGTGCCCTTTGTTCTTTCTCCTGTAAGGAAAATAAGGATTCCATCAGACATTTCACGGTATCTTTGAGCTAATTCAAACCCGTTTTTATCAGGCAAATGAATATCTAATAAAACGATATCTGGTGTTATATCTTCCATTAATCGTAACCCGTCCGTGGCATTCAATGATGAATAAACTGTATAGCCTTCTTTTTCAAGGTAAAGCCGCAGAATATTAATAATCGCATATTCATCCTCAATAATTAGAAGTTTAATTGAATGCACACTATAAGACCCCCTTTATTGAAAAAAGTTCCAATTTAATCTCAATATATCATATAGGAGAGAATGTTTTCTATCGTTATCGTGTCCCCGTTGCTCTTTATATTATAATTCTATTGTAATTTTCAGAAAAGAATTCTAAGTGAGTGCAAATACATAGTATGATTAGGAGAAAGGTGTACATATTGAATTAAAGGGTGTAAATGATGAACGCAAAAAATTGCAAATTACTCTTTGTACTAGTCCTTATTGGGTTATTTCTAAATAGTGCTAATGCAATGGCGAGTTCCAATGGGACAGCGCGGGAGGGAATCTATTCTATCAGCCGTTTTCCGGATGGAGAATTATTACAAGTGGATGGAGATTGGGAATTTTATTGGCATGAATTATATACACCTGGCGATTTCAGAAGAGACACTGTTCGCCAATCACCCTTAATAGTTGAGGTCCCCAATACATGGAGTAATTATATTCTCGATGGAGAAGCATTGCCGATGACGGGGTATGCAACGTATCGATTGTATCTTAATTTACCAAAGGAAGAGACAGGTACGACAAAAGCGCTGTACGTTCCTAACATATCGTCAGCCTATACATTATGGATTGACGGGATTGAAGCATCTAAAAATGGAGTAGTGGGAAAAAGCAGGGATTCGATGGAACCAGTAAATACGCCAAAGGTAGTTCCATTTGAAGTTCAGTCCAATCGCGTCGAACTCATTATACAAACATCAAATTATTCCCAGCGTAAAGCAGGAATATTTGATTCGATTTTAATTGGAGAGCCAGAGATGGTTCTTCAATTTAGGGATAAAAAGATTATCTACCGTACGGTTATTGTCATGAGTTTGGTTACTATGGGATTATATCACCTTGTTTTATTTTTATTCCGAAAAAAAGAGCACTCCTTATTCTTTTTTGGAAATGTATGCCTTTTTATTGCGATCCGCGCTACGCTTCTCGAGGAGGGACTTGCTTCTTATATCCTTCCATTTTTATCTTGGGAACTCGCAGTAAAGCTAGAATATTTAGGAGCATCACTTGGTGTCTTGTTTGTCTCCCTGTTTACATATACGCAATTTGCTAAAGACATGAATCAAAAGCTTAGAAATGCAATCATTGCTGCTATGTCTGTATACAGTTTATTCGTTATATTGACCCCAGCAGTTGTATTTACAAGAACAATGATTCATTTTCAGGTGCTCATCATTCTTATTTTTCTTTATTTAATATCCGTTTATGTCACTGCCATTTTAAGAAAACGGGAGAGCTCTCTATTAAATACGATCGCTATTCTAATGTTATTTGGAACAGTGATCAATGATATTTTGTATTTTAACAATGTCATAAAAACAACTGAACTAACCTCTGTTGGTCTGCTATTCTTTTTATTTACTCAATCAATTATCTTATCCAAGCAATATTCTATGTCTTTTCTGCGAACGGAAAAACTGTCTCAGGATTTAGCCATCCTTAATGCGTCATTGGAGCAGCAAGTGCATGACCGGACGATGGAGCTGCAGCATGCGAATATAGAGCTTCAAGCCGCAAATCAAAAGCTAAATGAGGCTCATCAATCGAGAAGCAAATGGATTCATAATATTTCTCATGAAATTTCAAGTCCCTTAACAAATATCCGCGCATATACAAAGGGGATGCTGGATGGGGTCATTCAAAGTGACAAAAACTATATACAGTTAGTCTATGAACAGAGCTTGTATTTATCTCGGATGCTGCATGACCTGCATGATATGACTGATATGGAAAATAAACAAATAAAATTTGATATGAAAAATGTAGATATTCAGGAGTACTGCAATAAATTATACCAAAAGTATAAATGGGATTTGGAGAAGCAGGGAATTAATTTTGAATACAAAAGTTCACTTTCCGATCAAGAGGAAAATCGATTCGTCCTTATAGATGAGGTCCGGATTGAACAGGTGATTGTCAATCTATTAAATAATGCACAAAGGTTCGTTCATGAGAATGGGAAGATAGTTTTAGAGCTAACGAATGAACCGGATGAGAAAATGATGATCAAAGTTAAGGACAACGGATTAGGAATTGAAGAGGAAGAGCTTGGGTTGGTATTTAATCGTTTTTATAAGAATGGAAATCAAGGGAAATCACATAGCGGATCAGGGTTAGGATTAGCGATAGCAAAGGAAATAGTCGAATATCATAACGGAACTATTGGGGTAAAGAGCATAAAAGGGGAAGGCAGCTGCTTCTACTTTTTGCTTCCAATAAGGTTTAATGGGATAGAGGGACAGGAGTGTCGTCCCAATTAAATCAGGTGGGACATGGAATTTCCCCAGAACAGGCAGTTCAATCCGATTTCCCGACTGAAATTGCTTTGTATTTCCACAAGGTATCCTCAATGCAGGAAAGCTGACTTTTTGTACATTGAATAATGACAGCAACTTCAGCTGATTTTTTCACTTTCTTCGAGCGGGGTTTGTTTTTATTTGGAAAAAAATATAAGGCATACCCAATGGCGAATCCAATAATTGCACCAAGAAGACCGCAAATAATGGGTCCTAAATACAGCTTAAATCCAACACTGGCACCAATAACTGCACAGCCTGTAGCACTTGCCATGCCAATTTCAAAAGCATTTGAGTGGATATTTTGAGTTCTTCCTGGAATTTGAATGGGCGAAGGCATATCATCCATAAATATGACAAGGATCTGATTCTTTGAGATAGAGCTGTTCTCCAAAATAGTTAATACTTGCTCTAATTCAATTGATTGTTCAAACATCCCGATAATGATCATTTGAATTACACCTGCTTATGGAAGATAAGAAAACTATCTTTTCCGTAACGTTTTGTAAGATACTGACGTTGTGAAATACGATAAAGTTTATTATGTTCAATTGTTGTAACATAGCCGTGATAGATGGCTCCGCCCATAACAGAGGGCATAAATAATAACCAATGCTGCTGCAGAATTAAGTTTGAAGCGTGGAGATTCCCAAGAAGTAATTGTAAAAGAGATTCATGAAGCCTTGAAAAGTATAGATAAATCCACCACCAAATCATTGCATAAAAGGCTAACCCAAACCGGTGAACATATAGCTGCCCTAATCCTGGAAATAGAAAAGAGTAAAGAGCGCCAACGATTGGGTTTTTCCTATCTAAAAATTGAATTTCCAAAGGGAAAATGCCAATACGCGAGATTTGATCATTTTTTAAGCAAGTTAAATCATATACTTTATTTTGGTAAATAGCCAGGCGGTAACTATCCCAAATGCTTATCATATAAATAATCAGATAGCCAAATGCCCATTTAGGCTGAACAACCGATTGTGCAAGTTCAAAATTCCCGCAAAAGGAGTAAATCATTGCATCGTTAATATGAGCAAACGTATTAGTAAAAACCTCAGAAAGTGATAAAAAGGTTGCTCTTATGTAGTGGTTAAGGAAATAATGCCCAAAACCAGGAAAAACAGCAGACCACCATGCGATCAGAAGGGGACTTTGCTTTTGAAGATGCGTGATTCCAAATACACTCATTCTTGCAAGTGAAGGGCCGTGTTCATTCATCATTATTAGAGCACCTCTTACGGAAGTAGCTTTACACTGGGTATACATAATGTTTTACAATTATTTACATTTTATTCAGGGTATGATGTCATGGATAATCTTTTATTAATGACACTTGTAAGCAGAACCAGCAATAATGACAAACCAATATAATATAACTGATCCCACCAAACAAGACTTTGAAGGATGCCTGCAGCTATTAGCAGCTGATTGACTGTAAACATCAGGATACTTGTTAAAGCATATTTTATCCACTTCGTTTTCCTGCTGATATGAATAATTAGGCAGTAATATAAAGAATCGATTAAAAAGAATATATCTGCAAAAGCAATGGTATCTCGTTCCAGATATTCAAACCATCCAGGATTGTATATACGATTTGAGAAAAAAATAATTGGCAGAAGATGGGCGCTGCATGAAATAGAAACAATGGCTAAATAAAGAATCAAGTTATGTTTAAATCTGCTTGAAAGATTTAAAATCCATTGATAAATAATCTTTGCAGTTGCAAAGTAGAATGGCAACCCAAGCCCTGTAAATGCTAACCGCCACCAATTATGCGAATAGATTTGCAGTTCTAGAAAAAGCCACTCAATGCCGACAAAAATACCGGCAAAAAGGAAAATCCAAATCCAGTTTAAATGAAACGTAGCAATTAAGGTTGCAATAACTGGCAAAGCAAATGCATTTGAGGCAAAGGCACCTAAGTTACTGTCATAAAAGGGATGATCTTTGACGAATTTAGGATAATATTCATAGCTTCCTAAAAAACTAAAAATGACCGTTTCGATAATAAAGCCGATGCCAATCATAGCTAATAAAAGGAAGAGAGTTCCTGTATTTCTTTTTTTAAAAAGATTAAAAATAAAAATGGAAATACTTAAAAAGATGAGAGCTAGAAACCAATATGAATTATACACACTGATCACTCCGATAAAACGAGAATATATATTAATATGTACGAATGCCAGAATAATATTCAGCTTCGAAAACTGAATTCATTTTAAGTCTGCAAGAGATAGTAGAGTTCCAGAATGAGGTATACATAGAGATGGGGGTTAAGAGGATGGCAAGAGAAATAACAGAACGAGCAGATATGTGTGATGAGAAAGGCAGATTGACCAAAAACAGCATCGGATGGGCAAGGCATCCGCTGTTTAACTGCAATTTGTCTGGAAGTTTCTTGCGAAAGAAGAAGTGGAATTATTGGTGTGTAACAAGCCCAGAGTTCTTGTTTTCAGTTACCATTTCTCATTTGGATTATGCTGCTGTTGTATTTGTGTATGTGCTAGATTTACAGAATCTTAGCTTTCAGGAGCAGACAACCCTCGTTCCTTTTGGATTTGGCTGCAGGATGCCAGTAGAGGTGAATGCCTCTGTGAAATTTGAAGGAAAGCAAATGGCTATTTCATTTGAAGAAAAGGGAGATTCCACAAGTATACATGTCCATTGTCCGCATTTTAGCGGGAAGGATAAGCCGTTAGTTGCTGATGTACAAGTTGAACGCCCAGAAGGACATGAATCGATTAATGTCGTTGTGCCGTGGAGTGAAACACGATTTCAGTTTACTTCAAAACAAACAGCACTTCCCGCGGCTGGAACAGTCCATTGGAATGGGAAGGAATACATATTTAAAAGCAATAATGCCTTTGGCTGCCTGGATTTTGGCAGAGGAATCTGGCCCTATCATTCGACATGGAATTGGGCGCAAGCTGCGGGGGTTGTCAATGGCAGATCGGTTGGACTCAATTTTGGCGGTCAATGGACCGATGGAACTGGACAGACTGAAAATGGGATTGTCGTCGACAGCAGGCTTAGCAAAATAAATGAAGATATCATTTGGGATTATGATAGCAGCAACTATATGAAGCCTTGGACATTGAGAACAGATAGGACTGATCAAGTTCTTCTAACTTTTCAGCCATTGTTTGAGCGAAAAGCAGCAACGAATGCCTGGATTATTCGTTCCGCCGTTCACCAAATGATTGGCACATTTAACGGGTATATTCGAACGAATGAAGGGGAAACGATAATGATTGAATCCTTTGTAGGGTGGGCAGAGGATCATGAGGCAAGCTGGTGAGTTCAGCAAATCTAGTTCTTTGGAATCATGTTCCAATTATCTTGAGTTGACAGAATTAACTCACTACTGTAGGATAATAAATATAATTTAATAAGACCTCATCTTTGCTGATGAGGTAGAGGCGCGGTATTTAATAGTCTTTAGTGGAGCTTGAGAAGCTAGGATGCTAGAGAGAAGGAAATATCGCCGAAGCTTGTAATATTTCTCAGTATTGCTTGCTGGGTCTGCAGTTAAGAGCTGCAGGACTGTCTCAACGAACTTACCCGGTTTGTTGAGTTGTGCTATCTCATTTAGGGAAAGAAGAGGGATTTTGGGGCAAACTATAAACGTTGCGACCTGAGTTCATCTCAGGTCGCTTTTTGTTTTTAGTAAAATGCCTAAAGGCAAGAGGTCAAGCATATATTAGACTATTAAATCAAATAAATAGGGGGAAAATAGCATGAGAAAAAAATTATCAGTATTTTTAGCGATAGCTCTTTCAGCCATTATTCTATTAGCAGGCTGTGGAACAAGCGGTGGTTCAGATAAGAAGACAGAAGGCTCAGGATCATCATCAGAAAAAGATACCTTTAAAGTAGGATTGGAAGCTGGCTATGCACCATTCAACTGGACGCAAATGGATGATTCAAATGGCGGGGTCAAAATTGATGGCAATGCAGAATATGCAGGCGGATACGATGTAGAAATTGCAAAGAAAATTGCTGAAGGCTTAGGCAAAGAGCTAGTGATTGTGAAAACAGAATGGGATGGACTTGTACCATCACTAACTTCAGGGAAAATTGATGCAATCATTGCAGGGATGTCACCGACAGCAGAACGTAAAGAGACAATTGATTTCTCTGATAACTATTACAAATCAGATTTAATTATGGTTGTAAAAAAAGGCGGAAAGTATGAAGGTGCAACTTCGATCCAAGATTTTAAAGGTGCAAAGATAACGGCACAGTTAAATACATTCCACTATTCAGTCATTGATCAAATTGATGGAGTGGAAAAAAAGCCAGCAATGGATAACTTCCCAGCGATGCGCGTAGCGCTGGAATCAGGCGTAATTGACGGATATGTTTCTGAGCGTCCAGAAGGTGTTAGTGCATCAGCTGCAAATGATAACTTTGCGATGGTTGAATTCACAGAAGGATTTGAGACGTCTGAGGATGATACGGCAATCGCGGTCGGTGTTGCAAAAGACAGTGAACTGACAGCAAAAATTAATGAAATATTAGCTGGAATTTCTGAAGAAGATCGCATCGGTATTATGGATGCTGCCATTAAAAATCAGCCAGCAGCAGAATAATGGTTTGTGAAGCCGGCTGCATCAGCAATGTAGTCGGTTTCCAAGTTTAAGGAGAGGATACGAATGGATTTGAGTTTTGAATGGATTATTAAAATTATTGAAACAAACTGGCCGATGTTTCTGCGCGGAGCTGGCGTAACCCTCTTAATTGCATTGATCGGAACACTTTTTGGGGCATTAATCGGGTTATTGGCAGGGATTATCCGCACCATTCCAATCCCTGAAAGAGGGGCGAAGAAAAGCCTCTTAAAATTCATTAATATCATTCTATCCGCGTATATAGAGTTTTTCCGTGGCACACCGATGATTGTACAAGCGATGGTTATCTTCTATGGTTCTGCTGCAGCATTTGGCTGGCAAATGAATCCGATTATTGCAGGGATCGTTATTGTAGCAATCAATACTGGGGCATATATGGCTGAAATTGTCCGCGGAGGAATTATTTCAGTTGATGCAGGACAGTATGAAGCAGCCCAAGCCATTGGCA
Organism: Cytobacillus massiliigabonensis; assembly: GCF_900199725.1. Taxonomy (GTDB): domain Bacteria; phylum Bacillota; class Bacilli; order Bacillales; family Cytobacillaceae; genus Cytobacillus; species Cytobacillus massiliigabonensis. The sequence continues at coordinate 288,960 of NZ_LT904904.1, forward strand.
TGAATCACTTTCAAACAATGACACATGTTGTGATGCCGCAGGTTATTCGCAATATTTTACCGGCAACAGGCAATCAATTTATTATTAATATTAAAGATACGGCGGTATTAAGTGTCATTTCCGTTACCGAGTTATTTTTCCAGACAAAGACAGTGGCAGGCAATAACTTTAGATATTTTGAAGCATTCTTTATTGTATGTATCATTTATTTTATTTTGACATATGCAGTTACTTTAATTCTTCGCTACTTTGAAAGAAAGCTAGATGGTCCGGATAATTATACGGTCGTAGGCAATCAAGTTCAGATAGAAGCAGGAGAAAATAAAGGCATTGGGCAATGATGGAGAAGGAGGACAATATGGAAACAGTCATTGATATTCAACGTTTGAGCAAGTCCTTTGGAGACCATGAAGTATTAAAAGACATTCATTTCTCAGTGAATAAAGGAGAAGTTGTCTGTATTATTGGTTCTTCAGGTTCGGGAAAATCCACTCTTCTTCGCTGTGTCAATCTCTTAGAAAAACCGAGCGGCGGCAAAATTATTTATAATGGAGAAAATATTCTCGATGATAAGCATGATATACATGCCTACCGAAGAAGATTAGGCATGGTATTCCAGCAATTTAACTTATTTAATAATCATAATGTATTAGGCAATTGTGTTGTCGGCCAAATGAAGGTATTAAAGCGCTCAAAGGAAGAAGCAGAAAAGGTAGCGCTGAAATACTTAAAAGTGGTTGGGATGGACAGATTTGTGAATGCGAAGCCAAGACAGCTGTCTGGCGGGCAAAAACAGCGGGTCGCTATCGCTAGAGCCCTTTCGATGGAACCCGATGTGCTGCTGTTCGATGAACCAACCTCTGCACTTGATCCTGAGATGGTAGGAGAAGTGCTTAAGGTGATGAAAGAGCTTGCTGAGTCAGGCTTAACGATGCTAATCGTTACGCATGAAATGGAATTTGCCAAGGAAGTATCTGATCGAGTCGTTTTTATGGACAAAGGGGTTATAGCAGAAGAAGGAAGCCCAGAACAGATTTTTAATCATCCAACTGGGGAGCGTACGAGAGAGTTTTTAAAACGTACATTAAAACAAATCTGAATTTTTTAACAAACCATGTCAAACTATGTCAAATAAAGTCGATATAAAGAGAAGGACATTCATTAGCTGTAAATGAATTTCCTTCTCTTTATTTATTTCGAAAATGAATTAAATCATGTAAATATGGAGGGAGCACTGTAAATTTAGTATAATCTCAAACCCAAACCCAATAAAAATAGGTGATCAAATTGAAAAAATTAAAACTAGGCATGAAGATAAATTTAATGTTTCTGGCCATTATTCTTTCATTATCAACAATTATAGGCATCGTTGTTAATCATGAAATAACACAGGGAGTTAAGCAATTTGCAATAGAAAAGGCAAAAGCGGATTTAACTTTAGCATATAAATATATTGATGTTAAATATCCGGGAGAATGGACAATTAAGGATGGGCAGCTCTACAAGGGGACGACTCTAATAAATGAAAATGATGATATAGTCGATGAAATCGGCGGCGATACTGAAGATACAGTGACAATCTTTCAAGGGGATACACGTGTTTCGACTAATGTCATGAAAGATGGGAAGCGTGCGATTGGAACACAAGTATCACAAAAGGTCTCAGATGTTGTACTAAAAAACGGGGAACATTACTATGGGGAAGCGAATGCTGCAGGACATATTTATCAGTCAGCCTACATGCCAATTAAAAATACGAGCGGGGAGATCATAGGTATTTTTTACGTGGGTGCCTCTCAAAGTATTATTGAAAGCATTTTATCTAGTTTCTTAGTGAAATTTATTACTATTCTTTGTGTAGTCATCGTTGTTTCTGCTCTTGCTACCTACTGGTTTACAAAAAGAATGAAAAAAAGACTAGCAAATATTACGTCAGCTCTTGAATTAGCAAAGGATGGGGATTTCACCTCTCATATCAAGGATTATACGGGAGATGAATTAAATGATCTTTCTATTAGTTTCAATAGAATGGCAGAAAACCTTAAACAAATGATAAATGAAGTGAATGTTGCTTCCGAACAAGTTGCTGCTTCCTCGGATGAGTTAACAGCTAGTGCCGAACAGACAAGCCAGGCAACGGAAATCATTACCGACACCATACAGCTTGTAGCGCAAGGAGCAGAACATTCTACGGTAAGTGTACAGGAAAGTGCAGTAGCTTTAGAGGAGGTTTCAAAAGGGGTACAATCTATTGCAGAAACGGCTTCATTTATTTCTGAAGCTAGTTCTCAGGCTTCACAAAAGGCGAAGGATGGCGGTGTATATGTGGACAGGACTGTTCAGCAAATTAATGCAATCAGCCATTCAGTGAATGAAAGCGGGGAAGTCTTTCAATCGTTAGATCAGCGGTCAAAGGAAATTGGAGATATAACGAAGGTTATTTCAGACATCTCAGATCAGACGAATTTGTTAGCATTAAATGCAGCGATTGAAGCAGCCAGAGCGGGAGAGCATGGAAAGGGATTTGCTGTCGTTGCTGATGAGGTTCGAAAATTAGCAGAGCAGTCGCAGCAATCGTCTGCCCAAATTTCAAACTTAATTGTTGAAATTCAACAGGACATGGTGCATTCCAACAAATCTATTGAGCAAGTAACGAGGGATGTTAAGGCAGGGCTTGAGATCGTTGAACAAACGGAGGGGAGCTTTAACGAGATTCTTCATTTTATGGATAATCTTGCAGCTAAAATTCATGATTTGGCAGCCACTGCAGAACAGGTCTCCGCAAGTATTGAAGAAGTGTCTGCGACGGTAACTAGTATTACAGAAATATCATCAGGAACTTCTGACCATTCTAAAAATGTGGCGGCATCAGCGGAAGAACAGCTTGCTTCTATGAAGGAAATATCCATATCTGCCCAATCATTATCAAATTTAGCTGAAGATTTACAGATTTTAATTGGAAGATTTAAAATCTAGTAGAAATAAGATAAAGTTGTGATTAGCTATCTTTTATAGTTAAAGGATAAGAATCACTTCTGCCTAAAGAGGAGAAGAAGACACCAAAGTCTGGTGAAATTCTTCTTCTTTTTGTTATGAAAAAGAAATTCAAATTGAAAACGCCTTCATTAAAAATCCTAATAAATATATATGAAAACTAGCGTATAATGAGTTTTATTAAGTATTAACAGGAGCAGTGACCAATGGAAAAACAAAATAGCAAATACAGATGGGCAGTCTTTGGCACTGTTTTATTTACTTATTTTCTAATTGTTAGCCAAAGAACGGCCCCAGGATTAATTACAGATCAATTAATGAAGGATTTCAATCTTACAGCTTCAACGATTGGATTACTGACAAGCATTCAATTTCTTGCATACGCAAGTCTGCAAATACCAATTGGGCTATTGTCTGATCGATACGGTCCTAATTTTTTCCTTATTATTGGAACCATTCTTAATGGCTTAGGGACAGTATTATATAGTTTAGCTCCAAATGAATTTTTCCTTCTCTTTGCCAGGTTATTAGTGGGGCTCGGAGATGCTGCCATTTGGGTTAACTTGGTTTTAATTTTAAGCATATGGTTTAAAGGAAATGAATTTGTTGGATTGATTGGAATAGCTGGGATGGCGGGGAGTTTTGGGTTTCTGCTGGCAACGGTGCCTTTTTCCTGGTCGATTTCTTTATGGGGCTGGAAGATTCCGTTTTTATTAGTAGGGATTATTCTATGTGTACTAGGCATCTTGCTTTACTTCATCCTTGTGATAAAACCAAAGCAGCTTTTTAACGGCCATGAGGAACAGAAGATAAACCCGCCTAAAGAGGAACAGGTAAAGGAAAAGACATTATCATTGCTGCTTCGTATTCTTTCAAGCCGCCAAGCTTGGGCAACCTTCTTATGTCACTTTGGTGTTGTCGGCACATATGTTGGATTCATCGGGTCATGGGCTGTTCCATATGGAATGAATGTATATGACATGACCCGTTCAGATGCAAGTCAGCTTATTATGATCGGATTAATTGGAGCAATTATCGGTGCTCCGATCACGAGCTGGATTGCAGGGCGTTTAGATTCAATCAAAAAGCCCTACACAGTTATTCATCTCGTTTCATTCTTATGCTGGACCGTGCTTCTATCGTTTGGGGGAGAGCCGCCCTTTTTCATGCTTATTATCCTTTTCTTTATCATTGGGTATTGCAATGGGGCAAATACGTTAACATTTGCTGTTGTCCGCCAATCATTTGATCGGAAAGAGGTCGGGTTAGCTTCTGGATTTGCGAATACTGGCGGGTTTTTAAGTGCTGTACTTTTGCCGAGTATTTTTGGAAAGGTACTCGATCATTTTCATGCTGCACCAATCCATGTAGGCTATCTCTATGCTTTTATTATCCCAGTCATTTTCTCCTTGCTAGGCTTGGCTGGCGGGCTTTTGATTAAGGAGGAGCGCCAAGAAGCAAAGGGTTCCATTTAAACAAGATATAGGGAAATAGATTAGATAGATCCTTTTTCCTATGTAGAATTTTGCCGAATCTTGTTGAATTATGAATTAGAATGAATTATCATAAGAATTAGAGGTTAAAAAGTCCTAAATAAAAAGTCCTACATAAATGAGTTTAAAGGCAAACTATTCGAAAGGATAGGACGCAAAGCTATGGGTCTAAGGTAGTGGTTTAGTGCTAACCAATTAACTATGACAGCCGGTTACCAAATTTTTGAATGGGTTATTTGAAATTTTTGGCTATTCACGAATGGGGAATAGCTTTTTTCTTTTGCCCTACTTTTTTTTAGAGGTGATATTTTTGAAGGTCGAGGAATTAATACAGGAAGTCAATAAAAATGTAGAACAATTAGATTTTGTAACGACTAGGAAATTGATTGAGGAGAATATAGAAGTTTTAAGCAAGCATAAGGTGTTATTGAAAAGCAATGCTAGAGAGCTGCTCAAAATGCTTACAGATCGGCTAGATGCAGGGTATGAACCCATTTCCAGGAAGGACATGGCTACGGTCATTGCCTTAAATTCATATGCAACGAAATTTGATATTCGGTCTATGAAGTTAATTGTAAAAGATAAAGCAAAATTGTTACTAAGAAGAGATGTTGTTGAATATTTAAATAAGGACGCGAAAGTACTATTAGAAGGTATGGGCGTAATAGAAAAGATTAGTTAAGAATAGATGTGAACCCCCTGAAAATGTCCTATTTTCAAGGGGGTTCTTTTATTTTTTTAATAATAAGTACATAAAATACGGAGCGCCAATCAATGAAACCATAATCCCTGCTGAAATCCCGTCTGGTTCAACTAAGTTACGCCCAACGGTGTCTGCGAATAAAAGCAGCCACCCGCCAATCAGTATGGCAACTGGGATAAATAATTGATTTCGCGGACCAACTAAAGCTTTTGCTATATGTGGAGCCATCAGACCGATAAATGTAATCCCACCGGTCACTGAAACTGCTGAAGCGGCTAATGCTACTGCTGTCAGAAGGAGAACGATACGCTCCTTTTCAATAGATACACCAACTCCAATGGCTGCTGGTTCGTTTAATCCAAGAAGATTCAATCGATTTGCCTTATACAAGGTAAACGGAATAAGTATGACTAGCCAAGGAAGGATTGCCATAATAAATGGCCAGTCTGAGCCCCAAATATTACCGGCTAGCCATTTGGCAATGAAATCAACTTTTTCCCGTTCAGCCGAAGAAATAAGAACGATCATGGCCCCAGATAGAGCCATTGAAAATCCAACCCCAATTAATACTAATCGAACAGGCTGGAGTCCGGCCTTTTTATTGTACGAAAAGAGATAGATTAAACATGCTGTAATTAAAGCACCTATAAAAGCAACGGCTGGAAGCAGATAAATAAAGGAACCAGCACTTATTGGGGAAAACAGGAAGAATACAGCAATTGCTACACCGGCTCCTGAATTAATCCCGATAATGCCAGGATCAGCAAGGTCATTCCGTGTAATTCCTTGCAAAATTGCTCCTGATAAAGCAAGGGCCATTCCAGCTAACAAAGTAATGATTATTCGAGGCAATCGAATAGAGAATAAGATAAACTCTTCTTTAAATGTACCCTGACCAAATAAAATGGGCATGAATCGGTTATAGGAGATGGAAGAATACCCTAGCCCCATGCCAATAAAGATAGTAAGTAAAATTAGTGCAAGTAATACAAATAATAGAATTCGCTGTCTTTTGATTAAGTTTGGCTGAATCATGAGAATGCTTTTCCTCCTTTATGTACAATGAACAGGAAGAAAGGTAAACCAATCATAGCAATAATCGCAACAATCGGTGTTTCATATGGTGAATGGATGGTACGGCCAAGTGTATCTGCCAGCAGCATAAAAGAAGCTCCGATAATCGCTGACATAGGTATGATAAACCGATAATCCGTCCCAACAATTGCACGAACAATATGAGGAACCATCAATCCAATGAAGACCATATTCCCGACAAGTGCGACAGCCGCACCGGCGAGCAGGATAATAACAATAAATAGGACAATCTTTACTTGCAATGTCTTTTGCCCTAATCCAACAGCTACTTCTTCATTTAGACTAAGAATCGTCAGCTGCCTTGAAAAGAAGAGAGAAACAATCATTCCTGCTAAAATGAACGGAATAATTACTTGGAGCTGTACCCAGGAGGTCCCAATTAAACCACCGGCTGTCCACATCGATACATTCTTTGATATTTTGAAGTATATTCCAACTCCTTCTGAGACTGCATATAAAAAGGCAGATACAGCAGCCCCTGCTAATACGATCCGCAAAGGGGAGAAGCCGCCTCTTTTCATTGCCCCAATCCCAAAAACCATAAGAGCTCCAACAGCAGCCCCAATAAAACAGGCAATCATTATCCCGAAGTAATTGGTTGCAGGGATGAAGGCAATTGAAATAGCAAGTGCCGCATTTGCCCCTGCAGTTAATCCAAGTAAACCTGGATCAGCTAGTGGATTTCTTGTTATCCCTTGCATAATGGCACCAGAAACAGCGAGTGCGGCACCTACAAATACAGCTGCAATCTCACGAGGCAAGCGGATTTCACGAATAATAGAAATTTTGTCGCCTGCTGCATCAGAAGTTAGTGCCAACCATGCATCTTTCACAGAAATATCTGCTGCTCCAAAGACACAGGCCATTATAAACATACCTGCAAATAGAATAATTCCAGCAGCAAATTTAATTACAAAAGGTGTCGTCCGTTGAGTTTCTTTTATCATTGTGTCCTCATCTTTTCTATTCATAGATTAAGGGAAGAGGAATTCTTTCAAAAAGAACTCCCCATGAACATTTAGTTGCCTAAAAATGATTCCTTAAAGAAGGCAAGCTGTTTTTCCAGTGTAACAGGGTCGGTAAAGGAAGCTCCATTTCCCTCCATTTCAAAAACACGATTGTTCTTAACAGCAGGAATATTTTTGTATGTTTCAGTTTCCTGAAATGATGAATCGGCATCTGCATATTTACTGAAAACAATGTAGTCTCCAGCGTACTCTGGCAGTACTTCAGCTGATAATGTATAATAGCCTTCTTTTAATGCCATTTCCTTCACTTTCTCAGGCATTTTTAACTTCATAGATTGATATAAGATTTCGGTGCCGCGTGCCCAATTATCCCCAAAGACGTAAAGCTGCTTATCATAGCCTTCGATGACAGTAACGGTTGCGTCTTCACCAATTTTAGCTCGAATCTCTTCGCCAGCTGCTTCTGCTTGAACTTTAAAGTCATCTACCCATTTCTTTGCTTCCTTCTCTTTGTTTAGGAGCTTGCCTAGTTCAATATGCTGAGTGAGATAATCTACTTTTCCCCATGTGTAAGTGACAGTAGGCGCAATTTCACCTAACTTATCGATGTTTTTACTAGTAGAACCAGCGATAATTAAATCAGGATCTAATTCAATAATCTTTTCTAAGCTTTCATCTGAAACCTCTTCTACATCTTTTAGTTCTTTTGCAAACGTTGGATTATTCTTGGACCAAACATCCACTCCAACAATATTTACACCTAAACTTATGACATTCCCTGTGTATCCAGAGAGCAGAATAACTCTTTGCGGGTCTGCAGGAACTTCAATAGGTCCAGTTTCAGATTGATATGTAATTGTTTCTGATTTTTTTTCATCTTTAGGTGCTTCTTTATTTTCTTCTTTTCCGGCTGATTGGCTGCTGCAGGCACTAATTAGCAGCACCAGCAATAGCAAAAATGGCAGTAGCAGTTTCTTCATTTTCCTTAGCTCCTTTTACTAAGTTGTATGTAATGCACATCGGTTTATTTGTTCGAGGATCTCTTCCAATTTCAGCATCAATATTGAATACTTGTTTAAGCACCTCATGATGAATCACTTCCTCACACTTTCCAGCTTTTACAATCTCCCCGTTTTTTAAGGCAATAATATAATCAGCAAATCGGGCAGCCTGATTTAAATCATGTAAAACCATGACAATCGTACGTTCCTGTTCTTTATTTAGTTTTTGCAATAATTCTAGTACCTCAAGCTGATGTGCCATGTCTAAATAAGTGGTAGGCTCATCAAGGAAAATAATATCTGTTTCTTGCGCAAGGGCCATTGCAATCCAAACTCTTTGTCTTTGCCCGCCTGAGAGGGCATCCACAGGACGGAATTTAAAATCAGTTGTTCCTGTGACCTCCAATGCCCAATCGATTACTTCATAATCTTTTTTTGTTAAGCGCCCAAAACCCTTTTGATAGGGAAAGCGGCCATAGGAAACGAGTTCCCCAACTGTTAACCCGCTTGCACTTTCAGGAGATTGGGGGAGTATTGCCATTTTTCTCGCAAGGATCTTTGTGTGTTCCTTAGCAATATTTTCTCCGTCCAAGATAACAGCCCCTGATTGATGTGGAATAATTCTAGTAATGGCCTTTAGAAGTGTGGACTTTCCACAGCCGTTTGATCCGATAATTGTTGTAATTTGTTTGTCTGGGATTGTTAGACTAAGATTTTTTACAATTTTTTGTTCCCCATAGCCAATATTTAATTTGTTTGTATATAGGCGAACCATTATGTAACCCCCGTTCTAGGAAAGTATATGACTGAAAATAAATGATAATGATTATCAATATCGTTTCTGACAAAAACTATAATTCTATTTTTTTCTTTTGTCAATCGTTATTTTTTTATTGCGAAAATAATGAAAAGGGGATATAGTTTAGTGAGAATGATAATCAATAACATTTACGGTTTGGGGTGAGCGGAGATGGAAAATCGGGAAATATATGATGTAACGGTAATTGGAGGAGGACCTGCAGGCCTTTATTCAACTTTTTATAGTGGATTGAGAGAAATGAAAACAAAGCTGATTGAATTTCAGCCGCAATTAGGCGGAAAGATTCATGTATATCCAGAGAAGATGATATGGGATGTTGGAGGGATCACGCCAATTCCAGGTGCAAAGCTAATTGAACAGCTTGTCGAGCAAGGGTTAACATTTAATCCAACCGTTGTATTAAATGAAAAAGTACACTCCATCACTCGCGATGAAGAAGAAGGATGCTTCATCCTGCATGCTGCATCAGGTCATAGGCATTTTTCGAAAACAGTCATTGTTGCTGTAGGCGGCGGGATATTGAAGCCGCTTAAGCTTGAAATCGAAGGCGCAGAAAGGTTTGAAGTATCAAACTTAAATTACACAATTAAATCTTTAAAACGTTTTAAGGATAAGACAGTCATTATTTCGGGTGGAGGCAATTCTGCGGTTGATTGGGCAAATGAGTTAGTGACAATTGCGAAGAAAGTGTATGTAACCTATAGAAAAGATGCTTTAAAAGGACATGAAGCTCAAGTTTCCCAGTTATTGAGCAGCTCTGCTACCTGTTTCTTCCATACGGAGATTACAAAGCTGATCGCTGATGCCAAACATGAGGTCATTGAACGTGTCGAGCTTACGAATATGGAAACGGGTGAGGTCTTTTATCTGCCTATAGATGACGTCATTATTAATCACGGGTTTGAACGGGATGCCGCCTTACTTGATAACAGTGAATTAAATATTGACTTGGCAGATCAGTACTATATTTCAGGGAATGCAACCAGCGAATCGACCGTTCCAGGACTTTACGCTGCTGGAGATATTTTAGCATATGAAGGAAAAGTACATTTAATTGCAGGCGCCTTCCAGGATGCAGTGAACGCTGTGAATAAAGCAAAGCAATTTCTCCAGCCTGATGCTCAAGGGTTCGGAATGGTTTCTTCGCATAATGATGTTTTCAAGAAGCGAAATAAAGAATTAGTCAAGCAGCTGATGAGTTAATTTGTATTATTTTGTTTGCTTTTCATGAATTTATACTCTTTGAATAAAGTACTTACATTAGGGAAATCTACATATGTACTTTTGATAAAAAGGAGAGATATAAATTGAAAAAGCGCCAAAATGAAGCACAAGAGCATGAAAAAGTGATTGCAGCACAAAACCAGGCAGGGCAATTTAATCAAACAGATACGGAATTTTCTCTGGATGAAAATGTGCAGGCAGCAGTAGCTAAAAGTATACAAAACCAAGCCAAAAATCAGCAGCCAACCTATCAGCCAAACAAACCAATTTAAATAGAAATGGAAATCTGACACTAAGATGGTGTCAGATTTTTTTGTTGGGTTTGGCGAATATGATCAGTGTGATGGCGAATATATTTCGTTTTTGTCCAATATATCGAGGTGGACGGCGAATATATCACTTTTTTGTCCAATAAAAGCCATGGTACGGCGAATATATTAGTGAGGATGGTATAATTAGACATAAAGTGCAAGCAATTTAAAGGGAGAAGAAACCATGGAGTCAATTTTTCTAAACGAGATGCTTAGGGGGATGGGAATGAAGGAAGCGGACGTAATTAATCAATTGAAGCAGCCGCATACAAGAGCCAGTCTGCATGAAAATTTTAAAGGTCTTGGAGTGGGAAAAGGAATGGTGATTATTGTCCATTCTTCATTAAGCGCTTTTGGCTGGGTTTGTGGAGGAGCCATTGCGGTTGTTCAAGCGCTAATGGATACGGTAGGTTCTGAGGGAACGATTGTGATGCCCACTCAAACAGCAGATGTCTCTGATCCATCTGAATGGCAAATGCCTCCTGTACCAAAGGAGTGGTGGCCGATCATCCGCGAACATATGCCAGCATACGATCCGCAAATAACCCCTACAAGGGGAATGGGGAAAATCGTTGAGGCCTTTAGAACGTTTCCGGGGGTAAAAAGAAGTTCACACCCAACCTATTCCTTTGCAGCATGGGGAAAGGAAGCCGATTATATTTTATCTGAGCAGCCATTAGTAGAAGGGTTTGGTCCAAAATCTCCTTTAGCAAAAATATATGAATTGGATGGACATATCTTATTATTAGGTGTAGGGCACGACAGCAATACCTCCTTGCATTTTGCCGAACACGCCATCCCAGATAGGGAAAAGGCTAAAAAGGGAACCGCACTTTTTGAAAATAATGAGCGTGTTTGGAGAGCCTATGAAGAGATTGTGTATGATTCTGACTGTTTTGCAGCTCTTGGCGAGGATTTTGAGAAGACACATGCTGTGAAAAATGCTGAGATTGGCTCAGCTAAATGCAAACTGATAAAACAGCGTCCGATCATTGACTTTGCGCGGGAATGGCTGATAAAGAAGGAAAGTAAATGAAGAAAAAAGTCCAATTCACTGATTGGACTTTTTATTTTTTCCCTAAACCATGCATGATAAATTGGACGGTGCGCTCTGTTTCAAGTTCATCATCCCATTCTAGTTGAGGGAATAAGACATAGCGGGAAAATAGGTAGCCTAGTATGCTTGTAATAGCTAATCTTGCTACAGATTCAGGAGGCATCTCAATCAATTCTCCCTTTTCCTGATAACCCTTAATGATAAGGGAGACACGATCAAATATTTTTTTAGCTATTTGTTCAAAAAATTGTTCTCTTAATTCTGGCTGGAAAGGGATTTCTTGAAGGAGGATTTTAACAACTGGCAGCAGTTTTATTAAAACCTCTCTCCGATTTTCAATCGTTGCCTTCAGAAAGTCTTCCACACGATCATATTTTCGGTCAAGCACTTTATTAAAATCATTTACTACAAACGGACCAATCAGCTTTGTCATAAGGGGGGCAACGATCGACAGCAGCAAATCTTTTTTTGTTTTATAGTGCCGGAAAATCGTTCCTTCTGCTACCCCTGCCTTTTTGGCAATTTCACTCGTCGATGTAGCTGAATACCCTTTTTCTGAAAAAGATTCAATGGCGGCAACGATTATTTTTTTTTGCTTGTCAGTTAATTTTTCCTCATTAAATAGCTGTTGAATCATCAATTCTTCTTCAGACATGGTTTACTCCTTTAAATTCCATTCTCCATATACTTATTTTAAATCATTTTAGCGGAAATGGAAAAGTGTATAAACCGTTTAGATTTTTCGATACTTTTTCAGTGTAAAGATATTTAGAATAATGAATGCAATTGCAAAACCTATTAGTACAAGCAAATCGAACGTGATGTCACTTAATCCTAATCCCTTGTACATGACATCTACCAATGCATTGCCGGCATAGTACATCGGCATTGCTTTTGCAATGACTTGAAGCCAGTCTGCCATTCCTTCAACAGGGAAGATCCCAGCAAAAAAGATTTGTGGAATGATCGCAATGGGTATGAACTGCATCATTTGGAATTCTGAATTTGCGAATGCTGATAAAAGGATGCCTAATGACAGCGCAACTAAAGCGATGGCCAAATTAATTAAGATCACATTCCATAAGGACCCGACGAGCGTTATGTCTAAAACTTTAACCGCATAAAAGACGACAATAATCGTTTGGATGATAGCAAATAGACCATATCCTAATAAATAGCCAAAAACTATGTCTCTTCTTTGAATGGGTGTTGCCAGCAAGCGATCAAGAGTACCAGATGTCCGCTCACGCAGCAAGGCAATCCCAGAAATAAGGAAGACGAAAAAGAAGACAAAGTAGCCGACTAATATGGGACTTAACTGGTCAAAAAAGGTTGTATCCTTATTGCCGTATATATAAGCTGTATCAATCTCTGGTGGCTTTGCCTGTTCGAGCTTATTTAAATCTCCAGGGACTTTATCCTGAAACTCTTGTATAAAAAGGGATAGTTTATTTGCCTGTTCCTTGGCGTTTTCAGCTGCAATGGCTTGTTGTACTTTCATCTGCAAAGCTTTTGCAGTGGAGGGATTCGAATTTTTTAATGTTAATTGAATGTCCTCATCTTTCATTTGAACAATACCATCCAAATTATCCTCAGTCATGCTTTTCTTTATGCTATCTAGTTGGTCATACTGCAGAACAGTTACATCCATATTTTCTAATTGTTCGATAAGCGCTTCATCCACCTGATTGACACCAAGTCTAGGAGTGACCTCATTGCTTGAAAGTAAATAATCGAGCAGAGTAAGAATCAGTAAGGGGGCGACCATCATTAGAGCAAGTGCTCTTTTGTCACGTATCATTTGCTGGAAAATTCGCTTCACTAACGCTAATACTCTCATTCCTTTTTCCCCCCAGCTTTTAAGAATACTTCCTCTAGACTAGTAATTCTGTAATGCTCCTTCAACTCTGCGGGCGTCCCGCTTGTGAGAATTTCTCCATCCCTTACCATTGCCAGACGGTCGCACTTTTCAGCTTCATCCATTACATGTGTAGTTACCAAAATCGTTTTTCCGGTTTCTTTCAATCGATGGATTTCTGCCCATATGGATTGTCTTAACTCAGGGTCAATTCCTACAGTAGGTTCATCTAAAATGAGAACTTGCGGGTCTTGAATTAAAGCAACAGCGAGGGATAATCGCCGTTTCATCCCGCCAGAATAGTCTTGAACTTTCTTTTTTAGATGGGGGGTAAGATTCACTAACTCTGCAGCATAGGCTATTCTCTCTTTTTGGTCTTTTTTATTTAATTTAAACAGGGAAGCAAAGAAGGCAAGGTTTTCTTCTCCCGTTAAATCCGTGTATAAGGCATCGGCTTGTGCCATATAGCCAATTTTTTGCAGCAGGTTTAAGTTTGGAATAGGAGTATCTAATACATGGATATGTCCTTGTGACGGGCGGTCCATTCCAACAATCAACTTTACTAAGGTTGTTTTTCCCGAGCCGGAAGGTCCGATAAGACCGTATATTTGTCCGGAATCTACCGTTAAATTAATATTGTTTAATACAGCCTTTTTGCCAAAGCTTTTGCTGACATCTTTAATAACAATGGTTGAAGCCATTTGTATGCCTCCTTATATAAAGTGAGTGATTACTCACTTTTATTATAATTGAAACTGCCTTTAGGTCAATAAAAATTTGGAAGATTATTTGTTCATGAAGCCTGAAATTAGGATATTGCATCGAAACAGGTAGTCATAAGCTGTTCATGGCACCCGAAATCAGGAGGAGAAAGCAAAATTGGTAGCCATGAGTCGTTCAAGGCGCCCGAAATCAGGAGGGTAAAGCAAAATCGGTAGTCATGAGGGGATCATAGCGCCCGAAATCAGGAGGGTAAAGCAAAATTGGTAGCCATGAGGTGGTCAAGGCGCCCGAAATCAGGAGGGTAAAGCAAAATCGGTAGTCATGAGGGGGTCATAGCGCCCGAAATCAGGAGGGTAAAGCAAAATTGGTAGCCATGAGGTGGACAAGGCGCCCAAAATCAGAATTAGAAAGCAAAATCGGTAGCCATAAGGCGGTCATAGCGCCCGAAATCAGGAGGGTAAAGCAAAATTGGTAGCCATGAGGTGGTCAAGGTGCCCGAAATCAGGAAGAGAAAGCAAAATTGGTAGGCATGAGGTGGTCAAGGCGCCCAAGATCAGAATTAGAAAGCAAAATTGGTAGCCATGAGGTGGTCATAGCGCCCGAAATCAGGAGGGTAAAGCAAAATTGGTAGCCATGAGGGGGTCAAGGCGCCCAAAATCAGAATTATAAAGCAAAATCGGTAGCCATGAATCGGTCATAGCGCCCGAAATCAGGAAGATAAAGCAAAATTGGTAGCCATGAGGTGGTCAAGGCGCCCAAAATCAGAATTAGAAAGCAAAATCGGTAGCCATAAGGCGGTCATAGCGCCCGAAATCAGGAAGATAAAGTAAAATTGGTAGCTATGAGGGGGTCATGGCGCCCGAAATCAGGAGGGTAAAGCAAAATCGGTAGCCATGAGTCTGTCAAGGCGCCCAAAATCAGAATTAGAAAGCAAAATCGGTAGCCATAAGGCGGCCATAGCGCCCGAAATCAGGAGGGTAAAGCAAAATCGGTAGCCATGATGCGATCATTGCATCCAAAATCAGGAGGAAAAATAAAAATTGGCCGTCATGTGCCCTTCATGACGACCAAAAATAAAGACAAGCAGCAAGACTAGTTACGACAAGGTGTTAGCTTGCCTCTACATGTCTTGCCTTGACTCGATATACTTGATATAAAAGCAAGGCAACGATCGACAGGACGATGCCAGAATAATAAGGCATCCCGATTGCAACGGAAAAGAGCCAACCGCCTAATGGAGGACCTGCAATTCTGCCGAGAGAATCGAAAGAGGATAAAAGTCCGGTTGTGCTCCCATGTCCCGTTTTCGATCGTTTTGTTAACAGGGAGGAGACACTTGGACGGATGAAGCCATTGCCAATCCCGAATATCGTTAAAAATAAGGCTGCGGTTGTAAAGCTATTAATGAATAGAATGAGAGCAAAGCCGATTGCTGAAATAATAATCCCAAGCTGAATGACAAATCCTTCGCCAAACTTTTTTGTCAGCTTTCCGACCAATCCACCCTGTACAATAGCAGAAGCAAACCCCATAATCATAAAAATATAGCCAAGCTTAACAGCACCTAAACCCGCCTTTTCAGAAGCGAAGTATGCGAAAGTGGCTTCGAGGCCTGATAAGGATAGAGAAACAAACAATTGCAGGATAAACAGAATTGAAATAGAGCCATTGAAAGCTTTAAATATGGATGTTTTCTTGTTTGTTCTACTCTTTCTATGTTCAGGTGTTAATGATTCTTTTAAAATAACCATAACAAAGAAAAATGTGAGTAAAGAGGAGGCGCCTGCGATATAGAAAGGAATATGTAAGCTTGCCTCAGAGAAGATTCCGCCAATAGCTGGACCGAAAATAAATCCCAGTCCTGTTGCAGCCCCAATGATCCCCATCCCTTTTCCGCGGTCTTCTTCTGAAGTAATATCTGCCACATAGGCCATAACAGTTGGCATATTAGCAGAAGACAAGATCCCTCCAAAAATCCGTGCGACAAAAAGCATCCAAAGCTGTGTCGAAACAGCCATTAAAAAGAAAGACAGAGAGAGCCCGAATATCCCAATCATGATGACAGGTTTTCTGCCGATACGATCAGAAACTCGGCCCCACATTGGTGCAAAGAGAAGCTGCATAAGGGAATAAACAGCCATTAATAATCCTAATTCAGTTGGTGTAGCACCAATTTCTTCCGCATAAAATGGCATGACAGGAATGATAATGCCAAAGCCAACCATGACAAGAAACATGATAGCAAAAAGAATCGGCAAAGCTTTTTTCGTTTCCAAAATTAAGTTCACTCCAGTAAAATAACTTTTTTCCAATCGTCATGAAAATTATACCATTAGCATTAGGCTAAATAAAAACGCAGCAAACTTTTTAACAAAAGAATCAAATAGTTGATTTAATTATTAGAAAAATCAGTTAATATATTAATAGATAAAAAATGTCCGGATTATAAAAAGGGGCTGTTACGAATGGAATATAATGCAATCGTAGTAGGAGCTGGTCTTGCTGGTTTGGCAGCGACAGCTGAGATGGCAGATGCAGGTAAAAAGGTGCTGCTAGTAGACCAAGAACCGGAATCCTCATTTGGGGGGCAAGCCTGGTGGTCTTTTGGCGGATTGTTTCTTGTTGATTCACCAGAGCAGCGGAGATTAGGCATAAAAGATTCAAAGGAGCTGGCATGGCAGGATTGGCTAGGAACTGCTGGGTTTGACCGAGAGGATGATGAGGATTATTGGGGAAGAAAATGGGCAGAGGCTTATGTAGATTTTGCAGCAGGGGAAAAGCGTGCATGGCTATATGATATGGGGGTACGTTTCTTTCCGGTTGTCGGATGGGCCGAAAGGGGAGGTTATCTGGCAGAAGGGCATGGGAACTCTGTACCCCGATTCCATATTGTATGGGGGACGGGTCCTGGTCTTGTTGAGCCATTTGAACGGCGTGTGAGAGAACATATGGAGAAAGGGCTGGTTGAGTTTCGCTCGCGCCATCGGGTCGACCATCTTTTAAATAGTGGTCCTTCTGTAGTTGGGGTGAGCGGATCTGTTCTTAAGCCTAGTTCAGCAGCCCGCGGGGAAGCAAGCTCAAGAGAGATTATCGGCGAGTTTGAATACCGTGCTGAGGCAGTGCTGATTACAAGCGGCGGTATTGGCGGGAACCATGATCTCATCCGCAAAAATTGGCCCAGCAGACTTGGGGAGGCACCAAAGCATATGCTGTCAGGTGTACCAGCACATGTAGATGGCAGGATGCTGTCGATAACGGAAGAAGCAGGAGGAAGAATTGTTAACCGTGATCGCATGTGGCATTACACCGAAGGGATAAAGAATTGGGATCCTATTTGGAGTAAGCATGGAATTCGGATTCTCCCAGGGCCATCGTCCATTTGGCTGGATGCAAGAGGGAGGCGTTTTCCAGCCCCAAATTTTCCAGGGTTTGATACATTAGGAACTTTAGAAGCGATCCAAAAGACAGGATATAGCTATTCTTGGTTTATTTTGACCCAGAAAATTATTGAACGTGAATTTGCACTTTCCGGTTCAGAGCAAAATCCAGATTTAACGGGGAAAAGTATTAAAAAGGTATTGTCTAGAGTTTTGCCTGGGGCTCCTGGTCCTGTTCAGGCATTTATGGATAAAGGAGAAGACTTTGTTATTGCAGGAAATCTATCCGAACTTGTTGATGGGATGAATAAACTAACTAGCGAAAATTTGCTGGAATATACAGAAATTGAACGGCAAATTAAGGCTAGGGATCGAGAAATTGACAATAAGTTTACGAAGGATCTGCAAATTACAGCTCTTCGAGGGGCCCGCCAATATATAGGGGATAAATTAATTCGTGTAGCCGCTCCACATAAAATACTTGATCCTAAAAATGGTCCTCTTATTGCTGTTCGGTTAAATATTGTTAGCCGCAAAACCCTAGGGGGGCTCCAAACTAATCTCTCGGGTCAAGTATTGAATGCAGCAGGGGAAGCCATTCCAGGGCTATATGCAGCAGGAGAGGTTTCTGGCTTTGGCGGAGGCGGAATTCATGGCTATCGTGCATTAGAAGGGACATTTGTCGGCGGGTGTCTTTTCTCAGGGCGGGTAGCAGGACGCGCCATTGCATCAATCGTGTGAAAGGAAAAATAAGTTTAGTAGAAGTATAAAAAATGGGTCGTGCTCAACGCACCACCCATTTTCTTATGTTATTTAAATTCAACTTGGACTTTATAGCCAAGCTGTTGAAAGAATTGACTTAATACCTTTACTGCACTGTCTTCTGCTTTCGTTAATAATCCGATATTTTCAGCTTCTTTTATAATCTCAGTCTGTGCTTTTGCTGCAAGGTCATACCCCTCGTCCCATTTCACTTTACTTCTAAACAGACCTTCCTCAGAGTAAGTTTGTACTTTGTCCATGTTGATAGATGGATCTTGGATCAATGCAGCATGCGGCAGAGTTAGCTTAATTTCTTTGTTTTCCTCATCCATTACAATGTTATCTTCCGTAACAGATTGAAGATCGACTCCAGCAAGTACTGTTGCAGGAACAATGAGAAGGACTGTTCTTTTTGTACCGGGAAAATTCACACTGATTTCTTTATTAAATAGTTTATTATCTTCTTCTTTAATCACTGTTGTGACAACAGCCTGGGCTGTAGCTAAGGTTGCCAATTCTTGAACACCTTCAACAATATTAACCGTTTCGCTTTGGTAAGTGCTGCCGGAAAATAATTTAAAATAGGTAAACGCACCTAAGCCTCCTATTAAAAAAACGATAATAGCAATCAACAAAACTCGTAACTTAAAAGACTTGCCAAAGGAGGGAAGCGGGATAGAAGATCTTTTTCTCGTTCCCATCGCTATGGATGCAGCAGCCTCTCTGCTTCCAGCAAGGATTTCCTCCTTGGCTGCGTTCTTTTCTTTTATATGTGCCATATGGATCCTCCTTGTCGAATATTGAAACGGGCTATATATTATATACATTAATTCTCTATGAAAAGTTTCTACTTAATTATAATTTATTTCCTTGCAAATGTGTGGGAAATGAAATAAGTGGCAGCAGCAGAACCTTTATCAACATGGATCACAAGAAATATCCAAAAATTTACCGTTGCATGAATACAAGAAATCCTGTAATCTGTTACTTATTCAAATAGATCGTTTATATCTTCTTATCCAGAGAGATGGAGGGACTGGCCCGATGATATCTCGGCAGCGGAACTGTAGGAAACTAGAGTTGCTGTGCCAAATCCAGCAAGCAAATGTGCTTGAGAGATAAGAGGAGTGTTTTATAAATTCGTTTATAAGGCCTCTTCTTGCTGTGGTAAGAAGAGGTCTTTTTGTTGTCTAGGAAGGAAATTTTTTCGGAGGTGTGTTTCATGGAAATGGGTAAAAAGGGGAACCCGTGGGCGCTTCTGCCTTTTGTGGTCTTTTTAATATTATTTATTGGAACAGGGATTGTGACGGGAGATTTTTATAAGTTTCCAGTCATCGTTGCTATTGCGATATCTGGTGCGGTTGCATTAGTGATGAATCGAAAGGAAACGTTCAGTAATAAAGTAGATATTTTCTGCAAAGGAGCAGGAAACTTAAATGTGATGCTTATGGTGATTATTTTCCTCCTTGCAGGAGCGTTTTCAGAAGTGGCAAAGGGAATGGGTGCAGTTGATTCAACAGTAAACTTTGCACTATCAGTCATTCCGCAAAATCTACTAATGGTTGGGTTATTTATCATTGCCTGCTTTATTTCGCTCTCGATGGGAACATCGATGGGGACGATTGTTGCACTGGCTCCAATCGGCGTCGGTATAAGTGAGCAAACAGATATTTCATTGGCACTTTCCATGGCAGCGGTGATTGGCGGAGCCATGTTTGGTGATAATCTTTCCTTTATATCAGATACAACCATTACTGCGGTTCGTTCGCAAAATACGCAAATGAAGGACAAATTTAAAGTAAACTTTTGGATCGTTTTGCCGGCAGCCATTGTTACATGTGTGATCTTAGGCATTGTGACAATGGGAGAGAATGCAGAGATTGCGCAGCATTCCTATCATCTGGTGAAAATCCTTCCATATGTTTTAGTCATCATTTTTGCTTTAATCGGAATGAATGTTTTTCTTGTACTCGCTTTAGGGATCGGGCTTGCTGGAATGGTAGGATTGGCAGATGGAAGCTATCAAATCATGCCGCTCGTTCAAAAGATTGGAGAAGGAATGGCTGGAATGTATGAGATTTCCTTCTTGGCTATTCTGATAGCAGGTATGGTAGAGGTGATTAAGCATAACGGCGGAATCGACTTCTTGCTTCATATCGTCACTCGAAATATCAAATCCAAAAAAGGGGCAGAGTTTGGCATTGCGGGGCTTGTCGGACTAACTGATTTATCAACTGCGAATAATACCATCTCCATTTTGATCGCAGGACCGCTTGCAAAAAATATTGCCGATCAATATGAAATTGACCCGCGTAAATCGGCCAGTCTTTTAGATATATTCTCTTGCTGTGTACAGGGGCTAATTCCATATGGAGCACAAATCCTGGTTGCTGCAGGGGTTGCTAGTATTTCACCGGTAAGCATACTGCCCTTCTCCTATTATCCGATTCTAATAGGAATATGTGGTGTAGTAGCGATTCTCATTGGCTATCCAAATTTTAAAAAAGAAAAAAGGGTTTGATATGTTATACTATTCTGAAAAGGGGGTAGTGTAATGGAGAAAAAAGTTGTAAATGCTGTTCAAGATATTTATCCGGATGACTTTGCTTGGTGCTATGGATGTGGCCGTCTGAATGAGGCTGGGCATCATTTCCGTACAGGCTGGCAAGGGGAACAAACATTGACTGTCTATACACCAGAAAAGGAACATACAGCCATTCCTGGCTTTGTCTATGGAGGATTAATTGCTTCTCTTATTGATTGCCACGGAACAGGTTCTGCATCATTAGCGCTCCATCGCAAAAACGGCCATGAAGCAGGGGATGGTGCTGAACCGCCTCGCTTTGTAACAGCATCCTTGAAGGTTGACTTTGTAAAGCCAACTCCAGATGGTGTGCCATTAAATGCGGTAGGGACAGTGACAGAAATCCATCCAAAGAAATGGAAGGTCGATGTTGAGGTATTTGCCAATGATGATGTATGTGCTCGTGGAGAAGTCGTTGCTGTAGTCATGCCAAGTACATTTAAGAAACAATCATAAATAATAAAACAAGGTGCTGGTTCGTGAAACTAGCACCTTGTTTCAATAGGAAAGCATTTACAGAACTTGGCTTAAAAACCTTTGCGTTCGCTCATGCTGTGGATTTGAAAATAGCTCGTTCGGATGATTTTCTTCTATTATATATCCATCTGCCAGCATAATGATTCGATCGGCAACTTCTTTTGCAAACCCCATTTCATGTGTAACGATTACCATCGTCATTCCTTCCCCGGCAAGTTCTTTCATAACCTGGAGTACTTCTCCTACAAGCTCAGGGTCAAGAGCAGAGGTTGGTTCATCAAATAGCATGACCTGTGGCTCCATCGCTAAAGCTCTTGCGATAGCTACCCGCTGCTTTTGTCCGCCAGATAATTGTTCAGGATAAAAGTTTGCCTTATCCGCCAGCCCCACTTTTTGAAGCAGCTTTTGTGCTTTTCGTATCGCCTGTTCTTTTTTCTCCCGCTTTACATAGATTGGCGCTTCAATAATATTTTCAAGAACCGTTTTATGAGGGAAGAGATTGAAATGCTGAAACACCATGCCTACTTTTTCCCGTACTTTATTTAAGTTTGTTATAGCGGGATTAATGGATTCAGAATCGATAATAATTTCTCCGCTATTTGCTGTTTCAAGGAAGTTTAAGCAGCGAAGAAGCGTGCTTTTTCCTGAACCGCTTGAACCTATTAGAACAACAACCTCTTGCGGTTTAATAGTTAAATTAATATTCTTTAATACTTGTAATGAACCAAAGGACTTTGATAATTGTTTAATCTCGATCATGCAGGAACAGCCTCCTTCGGTTTGCTTACATCCAATTTCTTTTCGACTTTATTCGTAAGGAAGGTAAAGATTAATACGATGACTAAGTAATAAAGACCGACAACAAAGTAGGTTTCAAAAGGCATGAAGTTTTCCCCTTGAACGGTCAATGCTGTGTTATACAGGTCAGTTACAGAAATGTAGGCAACAAGGGAAGAATCCTTCAAGCTGATAATAAATTGATTGCCTAAGGGAGGAACAGCCCTTTTGAAAGCCTGTGGGAAAATAATTCTTCGCATGGCTAATGACTTAGGCATACCTAGTGATCTGGCAGCCTCCAATTGTCCACGGTCTATCGATTGAACAGCTCCTCTAATAATTTCAGCAATGTAAGCGCCTGTATGAATGCCTAATGCGAGTGCACCTGCCGTAAAGCTGCTTAATGTAACGAAGTTTGCAATTCCATAATACAAAAACATGATTTGTACGATTAATGGCGTTCCGCGAATGACGCCGATATATAGATCAGCAATCCTATTCAACATTTTATTAGATGAAATTTTAAAGGATGAAAAAATAAGCCCGATAATCATTGCGAAGAGCAGGGAGATGGCTGTGATTGAGATCGTCATCCATGAAGCTTTCAAAAAAGCAATGCCGTGATCGCTTATGATATCCATTATGTTTGTAAAAAGTGTCATTATTGGCTCCCTCCTTCTTTCATAAAGAGGAGTGCATCTTTGGGCACTCCTACTTGCTCATGATGTTTTCATTAAACCATTTCATGCTGATTTCCTCGTATGTGCCATCATCGATCATCGATTGAACCGCTTTATTTATTTTTTCAGCAAGCTCAGTATTTCCTTCTTGAACAGCTACACTTACCCGGTCTTCGTTCAGTAATTCACCGACTGCTTTAATTTTTAGCCCTTTTTCATTTTTGGCATTTAGACCGACAATCTTATCGGTTATGACAGCATCCACACGGCCAGCTACTAAGTCCTGAAGGGCGTTTACATCACCTGGATACCCTTTTACTTGATTGGATAATTCCTCCGCCATGTCTTTCCAAGTTGATGCTTGAATGACACCGATTGTTTTTCCAGCTAAATCTTCCTTTGAACGGATCTCATTATTGCCTTCTGCAATAAAAATTTGTGCGCCAGATAGGTAGTATGGATTTGTAAAGTCAACTTGCTTGTCCCTTTCTGGCGTAGCAGTCATGCTTCCGATGATTGCATCGTATTTATCTGCTTTTAATCCTTGAATGATCGTTTCCCATGGATTGGTCACTGGTTTCGGTTCCATTCCTAGCCGATTCGCAATTTCTATTCCAATTTCGACATCAAAGCCAGTTAATTTTCCATCCTTTTTAAAATTTAATGGAGGGTAAACACCGCTCATGGCAAATGAAAAGGTTTCTTTATTTGCATTTTGTTCATTTGAGCTACTAGAAGTCTTTTCCGTGCTTGAACTTTCTTTGGTTCCGCAGGCAGCTAAAATCATAAGCAAGAATGCCAGACATAAAATCAGTAATTTCCTCATTGTCAATTCTCCTCCTGTAAATAACGTAGTAAACTGCTTTTTGAAAATAAAAAAACACCGTTATATTTTGAATATGACGGTGTTTTCAGCACCCTCATCAATAAGCCTTGAGTAAAGATAGCTCTCCGTAATCTTTTGGATTGCGGCAGTTCTGTCCCTATTCGAGAACAGCCCCAGCTTTCTGAAAACAGTGATTTCAGACGCTTCGGCGACTTATCCTTTCTCCTGTCTTCAAAGATTTCACTGAATCTCCAACAGGCTACTAATATAAATCGCGACCTCTACCCCATCTCAAAGCTTTGAAAGATGAGGATTTAATATGCAGTCTTTTGAATTAATATCCATTATAGATGGGTGTTTTTTATTTTGCAATACTATTTTAATATTTTTTTAAATTCATATTTAGGTCTTGACGAATATTTCTCACTTGATATACATTTTTACGAAAGACTTTGAAAAAGGGGATGCAAAGGATGCTTCAATGCCGTGAAGATGTACTAGCACTGACGAAACAGCTCGTCAATATTGAAAGCATTGTGAATACGGATGGAGAAAAAGTCATTGCCCATTCCTTGTTTACTTTGATTTCGTCATTTCCATATTTCGCTGAACATCCGTCACACGTGAGGATGGATCGAACAATAAACGATACGAATGAAAGATACAATGTGTTAGCATTTGTTAAGGGAACAAAGGGAAAGAGCAATCGTACAATCATATTGATGGGGCATATGGATACAGTTGGAATTGATGATTTTAACCAATTGAAGGACTTTGCCTGTTCTCCGGATGAATTAATGGAAGCGTTGAAATCAGAAGATTTGCCGAGTTCTGCCAGAGATCATTTGGAATCGGGTGAATGGCTGTTTGGGCGCGGCATCCTTGATATGAAGAGCGGAGTAGCGAGCAATCTTTATCTGCTAAAATATTACTCTCAGCATCCTGAAGAGCTGGATGGAAATATTGTTTTTCTAGCAGAATGTGATGAAGAAGATGGCTCTCACGGTGTGTTATCCGCATTGAAAATATTCCAAGCATGGAAAGAAGAACATGGATTTGATTATGTGGCGGCAATCAATGCTGATTTCGTGTCGCCAAGGTATGAAGGAGATACGAACCGTTATATCTATAAAGGTACCGTAGGCAAGCTCTTGCCTTCATTTTTCATAACGGGAGCAGAAACACATGTTGGTTCTTGTTTTGAGGGGTTGGATCCAAATTTCATTACAGCAGAGCTGACCAAGCAGATTGATTATAATCCAGACCTCTGCAATGAAGCAAATGGAGAAACGACCGTTCCGCCGGTTTCGTTAAAGCAGACGGATTTAAAACCATCATATACTGTTCAAACGGCATTATCTGCCTATGTTTATTACAATTTTTTTATTCATTCATGGACACCAAAGGATGTATTAATTAAGCTGAAAGAGCAAGCTTCTATTGCTTTTGATCATGCATTAGCCACATTTGATGAACGATATAAAAAGTATTGTGAGCAAAGCAGAGAACCTTATAGAAACATCCCTTGGCGTTCAAGAGTCTATACCTATGAAGAAATGGAACAAATGCTTATTGAGGAAAATGGGCATGCGTATGTGAGCCATATGGCTGCTTTTAAAGAATCACTTATGCAGGATCCTGATTTGGATACACGTATGTTTGCAGCGAGAGTAGTAGAGGAAGCGTGGAAGTGGATGGCCGATAAAAGTCCAGCAATTATTCTTTTCTACTCCTCCTTGTATTCACCAAGAATTGAGTTAACAGGAAAAACAGATAAAGAGCAGGCGCTGATTCAAGCGTTAGAGCAGGCAGTTGAACAAGTACAGCCTGAATATCCGCATCCGATTGTGACTAGAAACTTCTTCCCCTACATTTCGGACATGAGCTTTGTTGCTTTAAGCGATGATGAAGAAGGAATACGTGCTGTTTCCGATAATAATCCTGGATGGGGAACAAAGCATTTTGTTGAATACAATGATATTAGAAAATTAAATGTACCAGTCATAAATATTGGACCCTATGGTGTGGATGCCCATAAAAAACTAGAGCGAATGGAAATGGCTTATTCATTGGATATCGTCCCTAATATTACAAATTTTGTTATTCAGGGGCTTTTGAAGGGATAGTTTATTCATTGCAGAAGATAAAAAAGCGCAGCACTCTTGCTGCGCTTAAGCTGTTTGCAGATGTTTTGTTAATAGCTTTTGTTATATATTTGGAGATATTTCGCAGGCAGCCAGTCCTTTGCAAGCAAGTTTATAATAATGGCAAAAATATTTCTACTTTCGTTCCATTGGAAGAGCTCTCAATCTTTAGATTTCCTTTATGCTCCTCAATAATATTTTTACAAATCATTAAGCCAAGACCTGTTCCTTGTTCTTTTGTTGTAAAAAAAGGCTCTCCAATTTTGCTTAATAGGTGTTCAGGTATACCGCTGCCTTGATCAATAATCTGAATCATTATCGTATCTGAATAATGTTTACGGATATCAATCGTTATTCTTCCGCCTTGTTCCATCGCTTCAATTGCATTTTTTAGAAAGTTGATAAACACTTGTTTTAATTGATTTTCATTACATTTGATGGGAGGCAAGTTAGGTTCGATGCTTTTGATTAATTCGATGCTATTTAAATTGGATTGTGTTCTTAATAGTGTAATGACATGATTGATAATGACCTCAATATTCTGAAGCTCATATTTAATTTTTTGTGGTCTTGCAAGTACTAATAGTTCATTAAGAATGGTTTCAATTCGGCTGATCTCTGAACTGATCACATCAAAATACATTTTATTGCCTTTAAGATCCCTCTCCATCATTTGGAAAAAACCTTTAATGGCAGTTAAGGGGTTTCTAACTTCATGCGCGATGCCCGCAGCCAATTGCCCGGCGATTGTCAGCTTTTCGGAATTAATAATTAAATCCTGGGTTTGCTTTCGTTCACTAATATCTCTCATAATGACATGAACCGCTGACATGTCTTGGTAGATGGTTGGGATTGTTTTCAGTTCCACATCAATTACTATTCCATCCATACGAATAAAGCGTTTTTCAATGGGTCCAATTAAATCCTTATGCATATCACGCTGTTTTAAGCGCTGGTGATCATCTGGATGAACAAAGTCATAAATAGGTCTTCCAACAATGTCACTCTTTCCTTTTAAACGAAGCATTTCAACACCCGTTTGATTAATGAAGAGACAACGCTCTTCCCGCAAAATAATCACACCATCAGGGGATTCTTCTACAATCCGGTGGTATCTATCTTCCCCTTCTCGGAGCTTTTCCTCTGTTCGCTTTCTGTTAGAAATGTCCTGGATTTGACTAATATAAAAAATGGGGTTTTGCTGCTCGTCTCTTACTAAAGAGACGCTCATTAATGCCCATATTTCATACCCTTCCTTATGTATGTAACGTCTTTCTGAATGGTAGGAATGCTCTTTCCCATCTAATAATAAATGTACAATATGTAAATCGTGTGCTGAATCGTCTGGATGAGTGATATCAAATATTTTTAATTTCAGCATCTCCTGTTCTTCATAGCCAAGGATGCAGCAAAGAGCTTGATTTACCTTTAATAGTTCTCCGCTATTTGCTGCTATTAATGCCATTCCAATTGCAGAATTCTCAAAAGCCTGGATAAATAATTGCGGATGATCTAAAGTAATCTTTCCCAGCATTCATATGTACCCCTCATTTGTTGTTTTATGGCAATCAAAGTTAATTAGACAAGGATATGACAGATAAGCTACTATTATAAATATGTCAACTTCTATGATAGCACTTTTTCTTAAATATAAGTCAAAATTTTCAAAGTATACATATTAATTTTTGCGAGTATTTTCTAAATTAACTATTCCTTTCATAAAGGGGGGAGCAACATGGCGCAAGGGAAGACAAATGCCATGCGTATTCTTGATTCGAGAAAAGTATCCTATGAATTAATTACCTA
This sequence comes from Cytobacillus massiliigabonensis, assembly GCF_900199725.1. Taxonomy (GTDB): domain Bacteria; phylum Bacillota; class Bacilli; order Bacillales; family Cytobacillaceae; genus Cytobacillus; species Cytobacillus massiliigabonensis. The sequence goes on from NZ_LT904904.1 coordinate 316,640, forward strand.
TGATAATCAGGATGGGAAAATCGATGGGCTGTCAGTTGCAGAAAAAATTAATCGGGATCCTAAATCAGTTTATAAGACACTTGTAGCTTGTGGAGGCAGTAAACAAGTATATGTTTACATCATTCCAGTAGGGGACGAGCTTGATTTGAAAAAGGCAGCAAAAGCTGCAGGAGAAAAAAAGATGGAAATGATCCCTGTTAAGGATATCCAGAAGCTAACAGGCTATATTCGCGGAGGATGCTCACCAGTTGGCATGAAAAAGCAATATCCAGCATTTATTGCTGTACAGGCGTTAAAACTGGAAAGGATCATTGTTAGCGGAGGGAAAATAGGCTTACAAATGGAAATGAATCCTTATGACTTAATTCAAGTCATTCAAGGAAAAGAAGCGGATATTTGTAAAATGGAATAGAAAATTTCCTTTAGAGGGTGCCTGCAAGAATTGCAGGCATTCTTTTTTTTGAATGCATGCAAATTCTATTTTAACTGGGCATTCACCCATGATACTCATCTTGCATATTGTAAAGGTGAAAACAAATTAGCTAAAGAACGGGAAAGGACGTGTAAAAGTGGCTGGAAAGATAAAAAATTACTTTGCCGGCGGAAATACAGCCCGTGGTTTTTATAGCTTGTATGATTCGAATCTGCAAGGGCTCAATCGCATTTTTATACTAAAGGGCGGTCCTGGGACAGGGAAATCCTCTCTAATGAAAGCAATTGGAACAGAATGGTCCGATAAGGGCTATGATATAGAATATCTTCATTGTTCTTCAGATAATGACTCCATTGATGGAGTTTTGATCCCGGAACTAAAAGTGGGCATCGTTGATGGAACAGCCCCGCATATCATAGAGCCTAAGGCGCCTGGAGCGATAGAGGAATATGTGAATCTTGGGGAGGCATGGGATTCAAAGGCACTTGCTAATCAGAAGGAAACGATTATTCAAATTAGCAAGGAGGTAAGCAAATCGTTTGAAGCTGCATACAGTACATTTGGAGAAGCATTAAAAATACATGATAGCTGGGAAAATATTTATTTTGATCATATGGATTTTGGTAAGGCGGATCAGCTTACAAATAAGTTGATCGCTAATTTTTATGGAAATATCCATTTAAATAAGCAATCAGATGTGAGGCATCGATTTTTAGGAGCAGCAACACCGAAGGGTGCGGTGGATTTTGTCCCCAATCTAACAGAAGATCTGCCAAAGCGGTATTTTATAAAAGGCCGAGCGGGAACAGGAAAATCAACTATGCTGAAAAAACTTGCTTCTGAGGCTGTATATAGAGGATTAGATATTGAAATTTACCATTGTGGTTTCGATCCTCATAGCTTAGATATGTTAATTATTCGTGAGCTTGGTTTAGCGATATTTGATAGCACAAGTCCACATGAATATTTTCCAAGTTTGGCCGGGGATGAAATAATCGATACGTATGAAGAATTTGTCACACCAGGAACGGATGAGATATTTGCAGAACAAATTAACGAGATAAGCACACAGTATAAAGCAAAAATGAAAGAGGCTATTTTCTTCCTGGCACAGGCAAAGGAATACCGTGATAAATTAGAAGCGATTTATATAGATGCAATGGATTTCTCAGTCGTGGACAGGATAAAAAACAACATCCGAACAGAGATCTCCAACATGGCGCCAGTCACAGTTCGTGAACAAATGGACTGAATTTGTAACTTTGGAATTAACCAATAAATTATATCTAAAATTAAATAGAAACAGTCAAACACAAAAATAGGCTACTGGCATACATTAAATGGAATGCATGAAGAGAGGAGAAAAAAATCAATGGATTATCGAAACTATCCTTATTCATTTCCTTATAATGTAGGTCCAATAATGGATGACAGAATATTTCCTGGTGGTGGAGGCGGACTGCCGGGATTCCCACCTGGATTTCCGCCAGGATTTCCGCCAGGGCAGGGTCAGCCTGGTCAACAGCAAGGCGGAGGGGGGCAGCAGGATGGACCGCCATCATCACCCCCGCCATCCTTTACACCACAAATGCAGCAGCAAGCATCTTTTGGTACATTTGCAGTAGATCCAGGAGCTATTAGAGGCTGTCTACGCCGTTTTACTTTCATCTGGCTTGAAAACGGGCGGAGCTTTTGGTTTTTCCCAACATTTGTAGGAAGAACTTCAGTAGCTGGCTGGCGCTGGAGAGGTTTCCGCTGGGTATTTTATGGAACAGATCTTAACAGAATCCGTTCTTTCCAATGCTATTAAACAAAAAGACGGACTTCTAAAGAGTCCGTCTTTTTGTCATATTCTAGGAAATAAAAAAATGAATGTTGCGGATAACTTTGTGACATGTTGTCTGCATCCAGCTCCAGCGCCTACCCCCTCGAGGTCACAAGCCAAACCTTCCAGAAAGGTAAAGGACACCTTTCCGTGAGGCACGACTTGTGCTATGCCTGAGGCTGATCAAGGCGCTTGCGCATTTGTTCTTAAAAGATAAGATGTGCAGCCAATACAATGACTGGCAATGTAATAATTGTTCTTTCCAAAAAGATAATAAACAGATCCTTTAATGAAACGGGTATTTTTGAACCGAGTAAAAGTCCGCCAACCTCTGACATATAAATAAGCTGTGTAACAGATACAGCCGCAACAATAAAGCGGGTCATTTCACTCTCAATGGATGCACCAATGACTGATGGGAGAAACATATCAGCAAATCCGACAATCAATGTCTCAGACGCAGCCTTTGCTTCTGGAACCTGCATAATTTCAAGCAGCGGAATAAACGGGATGCCAAGAAATTTAAATATCGGTGTATACTCTGCTAGAATCAGGGCAATCGTACCGAGTGCCATAACAATGGGGGCTACACCCATCCACATATCCAGAATGTTTTTTGATCCTTGCTCAAAGAATCTTTTAATGCTTTGGTTCCCTTTTGCTTTATCAACAGCTTGGACAACCCCCCAGCTAAATGCTGTGTACCCTTTTGGAATGGATTCGTCCAATTCTGATTTTTGGTCTCCGATGTACGTATCTGGCTTTCTTGATAGGGGTGGAATTCTTGGACAAATAATGGCAGCCACTAATCCTGCTAAAGTCACAGTCAAGTAAAAAGGACCAAATAAATGACCTAAATTAACTTGAGAAATTACCACAAGGGCAAATGTAATTGAAACGACTGAGAACGTCGTACCAATAATCGCCGCTTCCCTCTTCGTGTAATATCCTTCTTCATATTGCTTGCTCGTAAGCAAGACACCAATTGTTCCATCACCTAGCCATGAAGCAATACAATCGATAGATGATCTTCCTGGAAGCTTAAAAATTGGGCGCATCACCTTTGTCAGCATGGAACCGAAAAATTCTAGAAGACCGAAGTCTAATAATAAAGGAAGAAACAAGCCGGCAAATAAAAATACAGAGAAAAGGACAGGAAGCAAATCATTTAGCAGTAAGCCACCCGTGTTTTCTGACCAAATAAACTCAGGGCCAATTTTAAAAAATGCGGCAATCACAAAAAGAGTCCCGAGTATTCTTGCTCCAAACCAGACAGTTGGTACATTAAATAAAATATTGAAAAAAGGACGATTAATGATAAATGCCGGTTTGAAGAGTTTTGCGATAACTGTACCTAACAGCGTCAAAATAATGATGACAGTCATAATTGCTGGCAGATAGTCAGCAAGTACATCTTGAATCCACCCTGAAAGAATTGCAATCGGAATGGTAATCTCATCGTTATATTTTAACGGAACAATAAATAAGCTAATCCCGATAAGGGAAGGAATAAGAAATTTTAATACATCTAAAGGAGTGACTTTCTTTCTAGTTGTGTCAATCAAAACGATCACCTTTGTTAGTTATATTTATAAGACAAAACTCATTTTAATTCATATTCATAGAAATGCCAACCTTTTTTATTTAGCTTCCACAGTTTCCCTCCTTTTATTTATAAAAAATGTCTATTGTGTTAATCAGACTGAATTGTGTTAAAATATTTAAAAATCAGATAGAGGAGATGGGGAGGTGTCCAGATTTCATGTTTACTGGATCTTTACGAAAAAGGCTTTTCTTCGTTCAGCCGTGTACCGGTTTGATGTTTGGTCAAGGTTAGGCTCTAATCTTATTTTCCTTCTCATGTGGGGTTCGATTTGGACTGCCCTTTATGCGGGAAGGGAAGAAGCAGGCGGCATTAGCTTTCAAGCTATGCTGACTTATATTGTTGTCAGCCAATTTTTGACTGGAGTGAATGGGGCAGGTACACCTCTATGGGAAATACAAGAGAAGGTTAGAACAGGAGACATTGCTCTTGAATTAATGAGACCTTTCAATATTCCACTAAGATATTTATTTGCTGATTTTGGCAGTGTCGCCTTTTATATCGTTACAGCTCTCTTGCCTATTTATGCGATTTTATTTATTTTTATGGATTTTACGCTCCCTGGGAATATATTTACTTGGGCTGGCTTTATTGCCGCTTCGTTTATCGGCTTTTTAATCCGGTATTGCATCGAAATGTCCTTCGGTCTGCTCTCCTTCTTTTTAGTGGAAACTGGAGGGATTGAGGATATTTTTTACTTTGCGATGTCCCTGCTCTCAGGCTCAGTCATTCCTCTATGGTTTTTCCCTGAGTGGCTGGCAAAAATCGCGGCCTATCTGCCTTTTCAAGGAATCTATTACATACCAAATGCTATTTTTATTGGGGAAATTACTGGAGGAGAAATCTTGCTCTCTCTTGGCTTGCAGATTTTCTGGGTGTTTATTTGCTATTTCCTATTAAGACTTGTTTGGAATAGAGCCTCACATAAAGTTGTTGTACAGGGAGGTTAACGAATGGCTGCCTTAAAATATGTAAATCTCTACTTTAAGTTAGTTTCGGCAGGAATACGTGCCCAGTTACAGTACAGGTTTGCTTTTATCATGAGGATAATCGGTTTGATTACAGCTTATACGGGCACGGCAGTGACAATGTGGGTGATGCTCTATCAGTTTCAAGTGCTAGGTTCATGGAACTTTTTTGAAATGCTTTTCCTATACGCGATTGCTATCCTCTCTTGGGGTTTTTGTGTCATCCTATTTTTACACTTTCGCAGTCTGGATACATATATTTTAAACGGTACATTCGACCGCTTTTTAGTCAGGCCGATTAATCCCTTTTTTCATTTCATGGCGATGAAGTTTGATATGGCCTCATTCGGACAGTTTATTTTTAGTCTGCTAATTTTTATTTGGGTTAGTCTTGAATTGCAAATTGAGTGGTCCAGCGGAAAAGTGCTGTTTTTGCTCGCTTCCATTATCGGGGGCATACTCATCCAAGGGGGGATGCTCGTATTGATTTCGGCGATTTCCTTTTGGACAACGAAATCTCAGCAATTCTACTGGGTTGTCATGTATCCGGCAAGAAATCTAACGAACTATCCGCTAGTTATTTATCCGAAAATTGTGCAATGGATTGCCGCGTTTGTTGTCCCATTTGGATTTGTAAACTATTTTCCTGCTGCAGTTATTTTAGAAAAAGGAACGCCATTTTTCCCTGCAAGTATCGGCTATTTTTCTCCACTAGTAGGCATTGTATTCTTTATTATTGCCTATTGTGTTTGGATGCTAGGATTAAGCCGGTATAAGAGCACAGGCTCATAAGGGTAGGAGGAAGTAAGGATGCCGATTATTAAAGTAGAGAACGTAAGAAAGGACTTCATGATTGCAAAAAGAGAAACAGGGATGATGGGGGCTTTAAAAAGTCTAATTAAGCGCGAATATATAAAAAAAGAGGCTGTTAAAGATATTAGCTTTTCTATTAATGAAGGTGAGATTGTCGGCTATATCGGTCCAAATGGGGCCGGAAAGTCAACAACTATTAAAATGCTCACTGGAATTCTCGTCCCAAGCTCGGGAAATGTTCTAGTTAATGGGCTTGTTCCATATGAAAATAGGCAGGAAAATGCGAAAAGCATTGGCGTTGTTTTCGGACAGCGATCACAGCTATGGTGGGATTTGCCAACGATTGAATCTTTTGATCTATTGAAAGAAATCTATCAAGTTTCCAATCAGCGTTATAAGAAAAATATGAACACATTTACAGAAATTCTTGGATTGGATGAATTTTTGAATACACCTGTAAGACAATTATCTCTTGGACAAAGGATGAGGGCTGATATCGCTGCCTCATTGCTGCATGATCCACCTATTTTGTTTCTTGATGAACCGACGATTGGTCTTGATGTGGTTGCAAAAGAGAAAATGCGGACGTTCATTAAAGAGATTAATCAAGAGCGGAAAATTACGGTGATCTTAACGACCCATGATATGGAGGACATTGAAAAGCTTTGTGAACGGATGATTCTAATTGACCACGGCATGAAGGTGTATGACGGGGAAATATCGATGATTAAGGAGAGGTTCGGCAAAATCCGTACACTTATTGTTGATCTAGAGGAGCCTTCCCGTAGCTTACAGCTAATGGGTGGGGAGGTATGTAAAGCGGAAGGAAACCGCTATTGGATTAAATTTAATCGTGATGAAGTATCTGCTTCCGAATTAATTGCCCAAATTACAAAGACTCATAGTGTAAAAGATTTAACGGTGGAAGAGCCTGCGATTGAATCCATTATTAGCCGTATCTATCAGGATGGATATCAGCCGTTAAAGGCTTAAGGGAAAGATGAGCTTTTCCTTAAGCCTTTTGTAAAAAGCTGTGAGTTTGATTTCCATCGATGTGCTCTTATACTTCCAAAATCTCCCCTTTAAGCTGCTGCTCTGCCAGCTTCCTATACAATGCATGTGTTTCAAGCAATTCATGATGTGAACCTGTACCTGTAATACATCCGTCCTCAATTACTGCAATTTGGTCTGCGTCAACAATTGTCGATAAACGATGGGCGATGACAAGTGTAGTCCTTCCATCCATTAACTTCTGCAGGGCCTGTTGGACGAGATGTTCTGAGGCGCTATCAAGATTGGAGGTAGCCTCATCTAGAAGGAGGATTTTTGGGTTTCGAATTAAAGCCCTCGCGATGGCAATTCTTTGCCTCTGACCTCCAGAAAGCTTCATTCCTCTCTCCCCAACTTCTGTTTCAAATCCTTTCGGCAGCCGTTCGATAAATTCTGCTGCGTTGGCAAGCTCGGCTGCATGCTGGATTTCTTCATCCGATACTTGATGTTCGATTCCATAACAGATATTTTCTTTTATCGTTCCTGACATGAGAGGACTTTCCTGCGAAACATAACCAATCTGGCTTCTCCAAGAGTAGAGATTAAAGGCAGTAATGTTTGTATCGCCAAGGAGGATTTCCCCAGATTCTGGCTTGTAAAATCGCTCAAGCAGTGCAAATAAAGTGGTTTTTCCGCTCCCGCTCGGTCCGACAAAAGCTGTTGTTTTTCCAGATGGAATAGTTAAGCTCATATTTTTAATAATAGGATTTTCCTTATAGGCAAATGAAAGATTATGAAAGGTAAGGTCCTGCGCTGAATTTTCAACAGTGCGAGTTTGTAATGATGCTTCTTTCTCAACGCCAAGAATCTCTTGGATTCGTTCTGTTGCCCCAACGGCCTTTTGAAAAGCGGTAAAAAAGGAGGCCATTTGTGTGAAGGGAACAACGATTTGAAACATATAGATAATAATTGCAACAAGGGAGCCTGCTGAGAGGGCGCCAGATGCTACTTGAACGCCGCCATAACCGATTAAAATGACGAGAACTAGCATCATAATAAACGTCATAAATGGTGAAATGACTGCTTGAATTCTTGCCTCTCTGAGACCATACTGAAAAAGATGCTGGATGCCTTGATTCCCTTTCACTTTTTCCGTATTCTCAGCATGGTAAGCCTTCACCAGGCGAATATCCGCCAAAACACGCCCAAGGTTTCCTGAGAAGTCGGCCATTTCATCTTGAGTAGACTTGGAGATTTTATACATTTTTTGTCCAAGCGGCATGATGATAATGACTGAAATAGGTACGGAGATAATCATGATAAGCGTCATTTTCCAATCAATTAAAAGGAGAATGATGATGGAACCGATAATAGATATAAGCCCAGTTAAAAAAGTGATTAAATGCTGCGTGATTAAATTTTTAACAATGTTGGTGTCCTGTGTCACCCTGCTCATCGTTTCACCAGATTGATGCTGGTCGAAAAACGGAATAGGAAGAGATAACACTTGCTCCCATAGCCGTTTTCTTATGGATGAAACAATCGCTTCCCCGATATAAGTCATAAAGTAGAAGGAAAACCCGGAAGAAACGGTTTGGATAATAAAAGCAGCTGCCAGCAGAATAATTAATGAGGCTTCAAGAGCAGATGCTGCCAGCTGATCAACAAGTGACTTTGTAAAAAGCGGGACAATTAAACCTGCTCCGGTCTCGATTAAGCTTAATAAAATAGCGAGAATAAAAATCCACTTTGGCGGGTTTGCATCTTTTAATAATTGCCAGAACGCCTTCCAATTGGTAGAGGTTATCTCTTTATTAGCTGGTTTTGTCTCCATCAAATAGCACACCTTTCCTTTTTAAATAAACTTCCATTGCTTTCCCAACCCATTCTTCTTCTTCAAAAGTAAATGGAGAGGGGAATAATTTAGGGTCATCTTCAATTTCGACCTGGCTATTAATTAAATCCTGAATCAGCTCTAACGATCCTCCTAATACATCTTCCGTAATGTCCATATATTGCTGAATCAACTCTTGTACATCGTCACTTTCGGGATTTTTTCCAACCGCTTCTTTCATTTTAGTGAAAAGAATAGCTGTCCTTGTATTTAGCTCCTGTTGTTTTTCCTCTGATATTTCGTACAATCCTTCAACCGTACTTTCAGGAATCAGTCCCTTCAGCCATTCTTTATGCTCATCTTCCATCTGAATATTATTAATTAATGATATAAAAATGGAGGAGTTAACCGTCCCTTGGTCTTCCATTATATGAAGTGCCTGGTCTAATGCACGGATGACACGTTCAATATGCTTCTTTTTCTGTTGCATTTCCTGTTTTTGAAATGCAAGTGAGTCCTTTAAATCCCAATCTTTTAAATGAAGGAACTCATTTATTTTTTCTAAGGAATAGCCTAAAAATTTCAGTGCTACAATTTTTTGCAATTGAATGATGTCATTATTCGAATAATATCTTCTCCCGGAAGGAGAGACTAAAGTTGGCTTAAGCAAATGAATTTCATCATAATAACGAAGAGCTCGGATGGTTGTTCCAGTTTTTTTTGCAAACTCACCAATGGAATATTTTTCAGCCATGATTATGCCTCCAATCCTCTTTATACTTTTATCATAAAACCTAACGTAACGGGAGAAGCAAGCAGAAATTTACATTTTGTTCATCATTATTTTCAGAAAAGTGTTATAATAAGGGAGAGGGAGTGATGATAATGTGGTTTTTAGTCATTCTATGTGTTTCTTTGCTTGGTATCGGTTTTCTTGTAGACTGGTGGAATAAAAAGCACGGAATAAAGAATTTTGATCCTGAAGAAAATGCGAAGCATATTTCAGAATCGGAGAGAGCCTATATCGAATCCCATATGTATAATAATATAAAAAATGACCATGTTAATGGACCGTTTTAATTGATAGGGCGTGACTGCTAAGAGCGGTGATGCCTTTTTCTTATTATGAGTGAATGATTTATATCATTTGTAGCTACAATGAATGAATATGAGGAAAAAGGGGCAAGTAGCGATGCTGCACGTATTAGTTTATATATTTGAGCAAAATAGGGATGAGGAAAAGGCGATTCCCATGCAAAATTATATGAAAAATCATTTTCCGTTTCTCGGGATAAAAACACCAGAAAGAAGATGGTTAGTGAAACAATTTTTTAAAGAAAGCGGGATCTTAAAGGAAGATTTTCAGGAAGGTTTTGTCCGGTCCCTATGGCAAATGAAAGAAAGAGAGTATCAGTATGCTGCACTCGATTATATCGTTCATTCAATAAAGAAGCTGGAGAAACACCATCTCCCTTTATTGGAAGAACTAATTACCACTAAATCTTGGTGGGATACGGTGGATGTCCTTGCACCCAAACCTGTTGGAGCCATTGCTTCCGAGCATCCGGATGTCATTGCTGAAAGGATAGAAGATTGGGCCTATGGTGATCATTTATGGCTGCGCCGCTCGTCTATCCTCTTTCAGCTTAAATATAAAGCTCATACAGATGAAGAGCTATTATACCGCTATATCGTTCAAAATAAGGAGAGCAAGGAGTTCTTTATCCAAAAAGCGATTGGCTGGGCACTTCGCGAATACTCAAAAACAAATCCCGCATCAGTAAGAACATTTATAGAATCAACAGCCCTGCCAAATTTAAGTGTCAGGGAAGGAAGTAAATATATTTAGATTTTGATTCTTTTCTAAAAGTTTGTTGTTTTTGAATAGACTATGTGAATGAAGGATGTTGACCAAAAAGGCTGGTGATTGGAGCGAGCATCCCGGAGCGGAAATCCACCTCTACCACCACTAAGTAGTTAATCAGTAGTGTTTGCAAAATAGCCTCATGTTTTAAGTGAAATATATTAAAAAGAAAAAGGTGAAAACATGATTAAATGCATTGCGATTGACATGGATGGAACACTTTTAACAGCTGCTCAGCAGATTACACCTGAAAACCTTGAAGCCATTCGTAGGGCTCAATCCAAAGGAGTAGAGGTGGTTATTGCAACAGGAAGATCGTATACAGAAGCTAGCTTTGTCTTAGATGAAGCCGGCTTAACTTGTCCGATGATATGTGCAAATGGAGCGGAGGTACGATCTGTACATAAAGACATTATTGCGACCAATTCATTAAATAAACCCACAGCTAGAAAGATTGCTGATATTCTTGACAGGAATAAACTTTATTATGAGGTATATACAAATAACGGAACATATACATTGGACGAGGATAAGGCTGTTTCGATTATGGTTGACATCTATATGAGTGCAAACCCAGAGGCGGATATGAATGAAGTAGTGAAAGTGGCGGAGAAGAGAATTACTAAAGGGCTTGTACATAAAGTGGAGAGCTATGATCTGCTTTTTAATAATGATGAACATCAAATCTATAAATTATTAGCCTTTTCTTTTGAACAAGACATTTTATCTAGTGCAAAGAAGGAGTTATTAAAGACAGAAGGCTTAGCGGTCTCTTCATCTGGAGAGGAAAATCTAGAGCTGACAAGCATAAACGCCCAAAAAGGAATTGCACTTAAAAAGTTTGCGCAAGCAAATGGGATTGAAATGAAAGACACGATGGCGATTGGGGATAATTACAATGATCTTTCCATGTTCAAGCTGGCTGGCTTATCCGTTGCAATGGGGAATGCAGATGAGAACATTAAGACACAGTGTGATAAAGTTACACTTACAAATGAGGAAAGCGGAGTTGCTAAAGCAATCTGGGATGTTTTAGAAGGAGAAAAGGAATGAAGCGTGTATTATCTGGCTTGATCATTTTATGTGCTATGGTTGGAGCGGGCTGTTCAAAAACAGAAGAGAGGGGATTGGAAGAGGATCGAGAAGCCAGCCTTCCTTATAAGGAACCGGAAGTGATTGCAGATGAGCTGCAAATTCCTTGGTCGATTGATCAAAGTGAAGGCATCTTCTATCTGTCCGAAAGACCGGGGCATATTGTGAGAATAGAAGATGGCAGAACGGAACGTCAGAAGGCAGTTCTTGAGAAGCCATTGGCAACCGCTGCAGAGGCAGGACTGTTAGGTTTTGTATTGTCACCTGATTTTTCCAAAACAAAAGAAGCATTTGCCTATTATACATATACGGACGGCTCAAGTCAGTATAACCGAATCATCCTTTTAAAGCTAGACAATGGAACTTGGAAGGAAACAAAGCTTCTAATGGACCGAATACCAAGCGGTCAGTTTCATCACGGGGGAAGACTTGAGATAGGACCAGATAACAAACTTTATGCCACAACTGGTGATGCATCCTATGAACCAGAGATTGCACAGGACATCCAATCTCTAGGCGGGAAAATTTTGAGAATGAATCTTGATGGGACGATTCCTGACGATAATCCTATAAAAGAGTCATACGTGTATAGCTATGGACATCGAAACCCACAAGGACTGACATGGGCACTAGACGGGACGCTATACGAAAGTGAGCATGGGCCCTCAGCAAATGATGAAGTGAATCTCATTCAGCAAGGTCATAATTACGGCTGGCCGATAATTGTAGGAAAAGAGGGCAAAGAGGGGATGGAGACCCCTTTGTTTACTTCAGGTGACAGCTCCACATGGGCACCTTCTGGCATGGCATTTTATGAAGGGAAGCTATACGTTGCTGCTCTGAGGGGCAATGTCGTGTTAGAATTTGATTTAAAATCGAAGAAGATGCGAGAAGTAATTACCGGTCTCGGCCGAATTCGAGATGTGTATATAAAGGACGAATTCCTTTATTTTGTCAGCAATAATACGGATGGACGCGGCACTCCTCTGGAGAAGGATGACAAGCTTTATCAAATCCCGCTAGCTGAACTTTAAGAAAAGGCATGTTCTTTTCCAAGCAGATGTAGAAAATAAAGGCTGATTAAAAATCCTGTGTGGATATACAGGATTTTTTCTTGTTCCATAATCGGGACGGATTGTTGAAGATTGAAGATCTGAGCAATAGTACTGAAAAAATAAATTGCAGAATAATCATAATTATATTGAAGACAATGAGTTTTTGAACTTCAGCAACGTGGAAGGTTAATGAATATCAAATAATGGGGGATGTCTGTGCAAACAAAACAAAGTGAAAAAGGTATCCGTTCAATTGAAAAGTCATTCATAAAACAAGTACAAAAAGACAAAAATTTAAAGAGTGCATTTTTACTAATTCATTCAGAAAAGAAAGGCATCCATTTAAATATTGCAGAAGGGGCAATGAATCCAAAACAGCCAGCTTATATGGCAAGCGTAGGAAAAATATTCACGTCAGTATTGATTAGTATTTTATATGAAAATGGTCAATTATCATTCGAAGACGGTATTATCAAATATTTAGATCGAGAATTAGTCAAAGACCTTCATGTTTATAAAGGAAAGGATTATACGAATGACATTTTAATTAAACATCTCCTAAATCAAACGTCTGGTTTGTATGATAATTTCCGCCCATTACTGCAAAAAGTTCTAGATGATCCAGACTTTAATATAACCCCACAAGAAGCAATCATTTGGGCAAAAACACATCAAAAACCTCATTTTCCTCCCGGAAACGGTTTTAAATACACCGATACAAACTATCATCTATTAGGATTAATTATAGAAAAAATAACAAGTATCCCTTTTCATGAAGTGATGAAACAATATATTTTTCAGCCCCTAGGTATGATGAATTCATCTGTACTGCACTATTCTCATCCATTAGACCAAGATACCCAGCATGTAGCAGACTTTTATGTTAATAAAACCAGCATAACAAATCACAAAGGATATGCGGGTCTAGACTATGCTGGCGGTGGTGTAGTATCTACAGGAGAAGATATGCTGAAATTTATGAAAGCGTTAGTATCCTATCAATTAGTGAAAAAGGAAACACTTGAAAAGATGATGAACGATAAAGCGAAGTATGGTGTAGGAATTGAGTATGGTTATGGCATTATGCAATTTAAAACAGTTCCACTGCTCATGCCAAAAATATTTAATGCTTGGGGACATGCAGGTGCTACAGGAGCATATATGTTTTATCACCCAAAGCTAGAAACTTATATAATTGGTACGTTTAATGACTTTTCCTATGAAAGAAAAGGAGTTAGGTTTATGTTAATAAAAGTAATAAACCAATTGAGAAAAATGAAATGAAAGAAATGAACTTCTTACACAAAGAAAGGGTGCAATTCTGCAGCAAGAATTGCACTCTTTCTTTGTGTAAGGCCATATTGTGAAATGACAATGAAGGAAACAGCTGAGTTTTATACATCTCAAGCCCTAGCTTAAAATATAGCTCAGGTCCATTAACAGGATTTCATTCGCACAGTAAGATAGGAATATAAAGGAAGCAGCGGACGAATGTATATAAAATAAAAATTTCAATATTGGTTTACTTTCAATAATTATGAAGAAAGATATGGAGTGAGAATATGAAAAAGCTATGGCTATTTTGGTGGATTGCTAACACTTTTTGGGCTGCCATTTTTGTAGCAGGTACAGCCTTCGTTTGGCTAAGGGAGGTTGATGGCGCAGGTGCTATTCAAACGCTTGAGGCAAAATTAGCTTCATTTATCGTTTTATTAATCGCGTTTATATTCCCGGTAATCATTCAAGTTGTATGGCTAATTGTTAACTTGGTCATTAACAGTAATAATAAAACTAAAATTCAGCAAGTATAAAAGGGAATGATGTATATAAGAAATTTGCAAACGATCAGACGCTTTTTTGAAGAAAGAACAAAGCCCAAGTTCTCAGTTTTATTCTGAGAACTTGGGCTTTGCTTTATTGTAATTTCCTTATTATTGAAAATCCTCATTCCTTGATGCTGCCCCAAGAAGGATCCTCCACTCATTGTTATAATTAGAACATCAAAGGGATATAGGGCAAACTTATCTGGTTATTACCGTTGCCCCATATCTATATTTAAAATGAAAGTTTCGGGATTACCACTATACAGCTTCTCAAGCGATGTTTTGCCAGCCACATTCACATTGACTTGTTAAGTCTACCATGGTGTTTAAGTTTTGTGTTCGATAACTTGTAATACTTTCGGTTCAATCGCTTTTAATAATTGTTCCGTTGGTTGATTATTTTTAGGAATCTCTCCATCTTGCTCAGCTTGAATTTGACTTTCAGCCTGTGTTTTTGCAATCACGTCAATCACTTGTTGTTTAGAGACATTTTTAGATGCTGCAATCTCCACAACAGATTTCCCTTTTGCTAATTCTTGTTTTAATTCTGTCGGGTTCATTTTTAGTAAAGAAAAGAGTTTTTCATCATTTATAAAGGCATCAGCAGTATAATCAGGCTTCCCATTTAATGAGAAGAAACCTTCTACTTGAATGTTTGAAGTTGTTGTCTCACCTCCGATAAGAGAAACACTGATTGTATTGTCCTGAACAAATACCTGGTAGAATGGTGTTTTTGATCCCTTTTTAATGTAATTCAACATAAATGTTTTTTGATCCGGGTTCTCCATTTGCTCCATAGTAAACTCGTACTCTTCGATGTTGCCATACATTTTTTCAATGAGAGTATCTGCCTTCGCCTTGATTTCCTGATCAGTTAAAGTAATGAGTGGCTTCTCTTTAGGCTCCCAATTCTCTTGATTCACGTGTTCAATCTCACCCGTAATACTGTTTGTATGAAGGGTAAGCTTTTTGCTGGTTCCGCCTTTTTCCTGCAGGATGATGCTTGTTTGGACACCTTGAACGTAGCTTGCATCAATAATCTCAAACGATTTTGTTTCAGGAAATGCGCTATACAGCTTTTCAAGTGTTGCTTCGCCGACCTCATCCACCTTGACTTGTTCAGCGGTCATTGGTGTTCTTGTAAGCATTTCAATCAGGGGAGGGGCCGCAAATGCAGCGGTTGGTATCAAAATTGCAGCAGCAGCTATGCCGCCAATTAATCGTTTTTTCATGGTTTTTTCTCTCCTTTTTCGTTGCAAATATTGAGAATATGAATGTTCTACTCGTTTGGAAATGGCCGTAGGGCACTCCATAGTTTCTGCCTGTTTGTGCAGATGTTCACGGATTTTGCGTTCAATAGTCATTGATCTTTTCCATCCTTTCCGGGGGGAGAATCCTTTTATTTTTTCGAAGCGACTGAAGTGCCGCATGATATCTGGACTTGACCGTACCCAGCGGAATATCGAGCAATGTCGCGATTTCCTCAAGAGTATAGTCGTGATAAAAGCGGAGGATAATTACCGCTCGCTGTTTGTCGGTCAGTTTTTGGAGTGCTTGCGATATCAATTGGTTTGTCCCATCTGTCAACACTGCAGGTTGATCCCAATGAGACTCTTCCTGTGAGAAGCCACGGATGCGTTCAAAAATTCGGAATCTCCGCCAGCTCTTGACCCGAAATCTTTGCACTTGACGGATTACCAATCCGTGTAGCCAAAAGTGGAAAGGACGGTTCGTATCGTAGTTAGAAAGTGAGGTCCACATTTGCATATAGATCTCATTCATGACATCTTCTCGATCCTGCGGATGATCCACCATAAAGCAGACTGTCCGGTAGACATCCTGATAGGTTGCATTATATATCGTATGAAATGCCTGTTGATCCCCAGCTTTCATTTTTGTGAGTAATTGGTACATATATTCACTTTGCATTCAGAGGGCCCTCCTGAGTAAGCAGCTTACACACTATATTGTCTCTCTATTAGAAAAAGGTTCGGTTATTTTCTTATTTTTTGCAAACGGTTGAGTGCAAGAGGCAATCGGTCCGGAAAACTCGACCAATCATAGATAAATTAGGTTCGTTTTCAAAACTAAAAAAAGATCTTTTTTGTAAGATTATATCTCTTATGAAGTATGACTTCGCCGCGTATAAGGTGGTTTAAACAAAAAAAGTGGCAATGAATGGCTCCGCCGGAGAACTTTGATTTTTGGAAAACGTGGTGAATTAAGTGAGCGAGGTATACAAGATCAACTATAAAGAGCTAGTGCATATGGAACAATGTGTATTTAGCGAAGCTATGGAAAACTTCTCTATATTTTTGAATTGCTGAATACTTTGTACGCAGGTTTTGTCTTGCTGTAAAATAATTTACATTTCAAATTTCGAGAAATTATATAAATTTTTTTCAGATTTACCGCCACAAACCTGTCTGCTTTTGTCGAAGGGTATATTGAAAATCAGATCAGGAGGGAAACATCTATGAAAATTAAAAAATCACTACTAAGCGGTGCAGCAGCATCAGCACTTCTTCTTTCTACTTTAGGAACTGGCGCTGCATATGCAAATGAGAATGCAGTTAATCCAGTCACAACAGATACAGAAGAAGCAGTTAATGCTGATGTAAACGATGAAGCAGCAGCGATAGAAGAAAATCCAGCTGATGAAGAAGCTACTGCAGAAGAAGTGGCTGTGGATGAGGAAGTTGCAACAGAGGAAGAGTCAACTGAAGAAAATCCTGTTACTGAAGAAGATGGCACAGAAACAACAGAAGAAACGGATCAAAAGCAAGAAGAGGTACCGGATTTGGTTCCTGGAGATTTCTTCTACTTTGTAAAAACGATGATGGAAAAAGTAAGACTTGCTGTCACAGTTGATGATTATAAGGAAGCTCGTCTTTTAGCTGATTTTGCTGCTGAGCGTATTGCGGAAGCAAATGCTTTGCTTGCAGAGGGCAAAACTGATGAGGCAACATCACTTTTAGAAGAGGCAATTGCTACTCAAAAGGAAGCTACTGACAGTCTAGCAGAATCAGAAGAAATTGCTGGTGAAGATACAGAAGTGACGGAGGAAGCTGCGGATGAAACTGAAGTAACTGAAGATCAGGCAGCTGAAGACACGGAAGCACCAGCAGAAACAACGGAAGGCAAAGAAGTTGCGGCAGAAGATGAAAAGACAGAAGATGAAGTAGAAGTCAAACTTGCTCAAAACATTGATGCATTAGCTGCGGCATTGTCACATGTTAAAAACCCGAAAGCTCAATTAGCATTAATGAAAAATATTCAAAAGTCTTTTGCGAAATTAGACAAAAAACTTGCAAAGCTTGAAGCAAAAGCAG
This sequence comes from Cytobacillus massiliigabonensis, assembly GCF_900199725.1. Taxonomy (GTDB): domain Bacteria; phylum Bacillota; class Bacilli; order Bacillales; family Cytobacillaceae; genus Cytobacillus; species Cytobacillus massiliigabonensis. The sequence goes on from NZ_LT904904.1 coordinate 334,272, forward strand.
AAAAATTCGCAGTTGAAACTACTGTTGATGATAAAGCAGTTGAGGAAGCAGCAGATAATGAAGCTGCGGCAACAGAAGAAACCTCAGTAGAAGAAGCAACAAAGGAAACAGCAGTTGAAGAAGCAGAAACTGAAGAAACAGTAGTAGAAGAAGCAGCAGAGGAAACAGCGGTAGAAGAACCAGTAAAAGATGAACAAGCTGAGACTGAAGTTACAGAAGAAACTAAAGAAACTGCTGTTGTTGCTCCAGGATTAGCTAAGAAAGAAGAAGCAAAGGCTAAGGCTGCAGAAAAACGTACTGAAAGTAAGGCAACAGGTGCTGCTAAAAAGCAAAAAGTTCAAGAAAAGCAAGATGATAAACAACAAGCAAATGAAAAGAAACATAACGGCCAAAATAGAGGCAATGAAAATAAGAAAGACCATGGGAAAGGAAACGAAAAATCCCATTCATAAGAGGTTGGGACAAACCCATATCTAAGAAGATAAAGCCGGTGAAATCTTACGACGAGTAAATTTTCGCCGGCTTTACATACTTTTGAATAAAAATAAGGTTACCACCCTCATTTCATCTGATAGAAGGGTCCTTATATTTAAAAATAGAATTAGTTTTGTCTTTAGATATTATTCTATTTTCAGGATCGTTCGAATAATTGGAGTGAGTCCGTTTACAATAAATTCAACAGCAATAACCATAACGATCAGCCCCATTAATCGCATTAAAATATTGTTTCCGGTTTCTCCTAAAAGATTATAAATACGCGTTGAGTTTACTAAAATGAGATAGGTTACAAAACAGACAATGGAAATGATAATAATTAAGAGTCCTTGAAATACGAAGCTTTCTGCCGTATCCATCATGAGAATTGCGTTCGTAATCGCCCCGGGTCCGCAAATCATAGGGATGGCAAGAGGTGTGATGGATATATCATTTGTGTAGCTATTAACCTCTTTTTCACTGATTTTAGCCCGAACAAGCCTTGCTTGAAGCATATCCTGCCCCATAAGAAAGAAAATGACACCGCCAACGACCTTAAGGCTGTTGATTGTAATCCCAAAAAACTTGAAAATAAGCTGTCCTGTTACTGCAAACAAAACAAGAATAAGAAAAGAAACAATCGTTGCCTTTCTTGCTGTGCGTTTCTTCATCTCTTTATCTAAATCAGATGTCATCGAGAGATAAATAGGCATAACACCAAGAGGATTTATAAGAGTAAAGAATGAAGTAAACCCAAGTAAGGCAAATGCAAAATACTCGTGCATAAAAACCTCCAAATTTTTAATAACATATTGTGCTAGTATATCAATATTTGTAAAAAAGCTAAACACGAAGAGTAAGAGAAAACAAAAAGCCCTATCACTTTGGATAAGGCTAACACTCGTTTTTTATATTTCCACTGCTTGTGTGCGAGTAACTCAACTTTGCCACATTCAATGTCTGATCTATCTAGGGTGATTCAATAGTTAAATTTAATGATTCTATTTGTGACATGTAGAGCTCTTCGTACTTCTTATCAGTTAAATAGGATATTTCTTGTTCTGCCGCATCTGGATTCTCCTTTTTAACATCTTCTTTCAGTATATTATAAATTTCCTCTGTTAAAATTCTTTGTTGAAAGTAAGTATTTAATTGAGTATTATATTCGTCTGATGAGATAGATTCTATTAGCTTCTTAGCTAATTCTGCTTGATCTACCTTTTGTGTAAAGTCATCGATCTTTTTTTGTAAATTTTGTTCGTCTACTTTTAGATCTTTTTCCTCTGCAAGAAGAGACATGGAGTACTGTTCAATCATTTTGGATAGATTGACATTATAATTATCATGATATTTGATTTGTTCATCCCAGTATTTAAGTTTGTCTTCTAATTTCTTACCTGTAAGGCTTTGCTGGTCTTGAAGCCGATTCAATTCAATCTCAACTTTACTCATTAACTCAAAAAATTTAAGGTCAGCATATGTGTGGGCAATTCCATTAATTGTAACAACTTTGTCTTCATTTGTTAGCTTTTCCAAACTCACATCTTCGTTTTCGGTTTCACTTTTTTTCTCTTCGCTCGGATTTGAGGAAGTATTTATCTGGCAGCCAGCTAGAAAGCTGCACACATTTATAATTAGCAAGATAGTGAACAATCTTTTTTTACACATGCTCTCATTCCTCATCAACATCAAATATAATTGCCTCTTCAAAGGATTCTCCATCTTTTTCCACTTCGATATTGGCAATCCATTCCCCTGCCATTGGTAACTCTACACTCGATTCGTATAGACCGCTTCCTTTATCTTGAAATTCTACATGGATTTCACCATGGTCCATCTTCGCCATTTCGAGATAGGCAACGACTTCCAATCCCTCTACTGGTTTTCCATCTTCGGATACTTTGAAAATAATGGGTGATTCACTTTCCCCATTATACGTTGGGGGTGTTTCTATAGAGATTTCATAATTAGAGCCAGAACTGCAGCCTGTTAGAAGGATAAGTAATAGTGTCATTATAGAAAAAAGCTTCCTCATTTTTTTCCAACCTCCTGCAAATGGTTTTTCATAAAGTCATCGACAGTATATTTAATAATTGTTCCTTCATTTAGAAAGGCAACATTTGTACAAGTCTGTTTTATTTCATCCATATGGTGTGAGGACATTAATATGGTTTTTCCTGATAAGGATTTAAGGATATCCAGTACTTCTTTACGGCCAATTGGATCTAGTCCGCTTGTCGGCTCATCTAGGATTAAAATATCAGTATCGTAATAAAGCATCACTCCTAGACCAAGACGCTGCAGCATCCCTTTTGAATAGCCTTTAATTTGATGATGGCGGTCGTCCCATAAAGAAACAAGCTTCAGCTTTTCCTCCATTTTCTCTGCATCAATTTGTTTTGAACAAAGAGAAGCAAAGAATCGCATATTTTCTTCCCCTGTCAGATGCGGATAAAGATGGAATTTTTCAGGTAAATAGGAAACTATTTTTTTCCATTCCCCTCTTTTGTGCGAATATCCGCCTAATTGAATGGTTCCTTTTTTTACTGGAAGCAGACCAAGCATAGAATGGATTAATGTTGATTTGCCAGCACCATTTCGTCCAACTAATGCGCAATGTTCATTTTTTTCAATGATTAAATTTATATTTTTTAATACATCTTTATCTTTATAGGATTGATAAAGCCCGGTTATTTCAATCATGATTTCTCCCCCTTGCGCCTCAGCAGAATGGACATCTCGAAGAAAATGACCATCCATAAGCCAATATCGATTAGAAGAAACTTCCATGGTTCCATCCAAATCATCTTCTCCATTAAACGGGACATATTATTTAAGGAAAACAGTCCTAACGATGTCTCTAAAAAGAGTTGAAGCGTATGGATTGGATCTAAAAAATATAACCAGGAAAACAGCTTTACATTTTCATAGGAAACAGATGAGACATACTGCAAAAATACAAGATCAATAAGAAAAATAAAGAAGAACCAAGTGAAAATCACGGCTCCAATCAGCTGCATTTTTGTATTACAAACACTTCCGAGGAATAATCCAATCTGGTTGAAAATGAGCAATAGAATAATCACAGTTCCTAAAAAAAATAGAAAGCTAGCCAGGTGGAATTGCAGGAACCATTTCATAAAAATGGCTAGAACAAAATACCAAACGACAAAAACAACCACAATAACAAAATGAATGGCTAGACTCTTTTTAAATAATAGCGTCCGATAGGATTCTTTCTTTGTTAAAAGAATCATCGATGTTTTTAACTCTCTTTCCTGAAAAATTGAAAAAGATGACAGAAAGAGACCAAAAATCGGAATGAGATAAACATTCATACCATGAAGGGAAAGGAGAAAGGCATCAAATCCCAATTCATCTGGATAAGAACGAGCCTCTACTAATAAAAATATGGAGGTAAGCATTACCATTGCAAGCCCCAGCCATAAACCTTTTCCACGCGATTGTTCATGCCACTCCTTCCAAATGTAATTCATTGTCAACGGCTCCTTCTAAATTTATAAAATTGATACATACCAATCAAAAGTATTGGAATGGAAAATAGTATTGGCAGCAGCCAACTAGGTGATTGACGTTTTTGTTTTTCTATTAATGGGAATTGATCTTTGACCATTACATCCTGGGTATTCATTACTTCATTAATTTTTTCATAGATACCAATGGATGGGCTTTTCAAAAATAGATAAGCAAGCTCATTTTCGTCAACTAACTTATATAAAGAAGATTTATACTCAATGGGTGAATCACCAATACCGTTTTGATCTAAATCAAAACCTGATCGTTCGTTTCCCCAGTAATTTCCGCGATCGTTATGATACCAATGATTTGTAGCCTCTCCGCCAACAGCTAGTACATGAGCCACGTTTTGTTTAAAGTGGTTACCTGTAAATGTCTGATTAGATGAGGAAGACCACAATTCAATGCCAATATCATTATGGAAAAATTTATTCCCAATGATTTGATTTTGATTCGATTGTTCCAAGTATATTCCACGCTGGTTTAGGTAAAATTCATTATTTTTAATGATATTATCTTCACTTGTTTGAATGATTAGACCAAACGAACGGGACCCTTGATTGAAGGAAAATTGATTGCCTTCCAAAATTATTCCTTGCGAGTGCATAATAGCTGCACCGCCCGTATTTTTAATGAAGCGATTATTTATAAACTTGTTGTTATTTGAGTACATATAATGAAGACCGTAACGGGTCCTGCTTACAAAGGTATCTTTCACTTCTACTCGATCTGCAAATTCGAAAAAGATGCCATCTCTCGATTGAGTGATGAATGAATCTTCAATGGTAATATCGGAAGAACGAATAAGCTGAATTCCATTTCCTTGGCTGCCAAGCTTTCCAGTTCCTTGTCCAGTCACTGAAACATTTTTTACTTTTGCGTGATTTGCTTTATTCAGGAACAATCCATGGTAAACATCGTGAATAACAATGTTAACGAATTGATGATAATCTCCCCTTGCACGAATACCAGAAAACTCTTCATCTGAGCTTCTGCTTAAACTTCCGTGCTCAATCGTCAAATTTTTCAGTGTAACGTTTGAAGCATCAATTGTTACAACATTGCCTTCTCCATCTCCGCGTATGACTGTGTTTCCCTTTCCAATTATTGTTATTGGCTTATTGATTTTAATATTTCCATCATACTTTTCCTCTTCGAGTGTTAATATGCCATTGATCGGAGTATCATCAATCAGTTGCTGCAAGGGAGCAGCGGCAGAGACAGGGGAATAGGCAAATGTCCAGATTCCTATTCCAACAAACAATAAAACGAAATACCTCATTTCTTTCGCTCCAGCCACAATGGAATAAGGGTACAAATAAAAGCAGCCCCAAGTATAAACGCACCTGTTGTGAAATAACTGTTAGTCACAAAATTAGCGATGGTATTTTCCCCGATAATTGGCGGTACAAAAGGGTCTAATTCAATGGGTGCTTTTGGATCAAGCTCAGTGCCAAATTTCTTCAGCCATCTTTTCATATCGTAAATACCAAGGATACCTCCGATAGCGAATAAACCAATCCCGACATAAAGAAGGTTCTTTCTTCGAAGTAATCCTATCAATAAAATAATGACAGCTAGACCAATAACAAGGTATTTCATATATGGGAGTTCAGGGAAACTTTCATTGCTAAATTCCGTCATGCCAATATAGTGATTTAACCCATTAACAATATCGATGTCCCCAGCTAATGTGTAAGGGTAAACGATAATATCGAGACCTTCAGGATATTGTGGTGCATAAAATTTCATTCCCCACCAAGGGAAAAACATGGAGGTAACTAAAAGGGCTGCCGCCATGATTAAACTAAGCATCGAACCAATTGAGAGCTTCTTAGACATGCCTTTCAACTCCTATATTTTTAACTTCCATTTTTTATAGATTCTTAATGGTGTCAAATTTAGGAGGGTATTGTTTGTTATGTACCAATACCCTCCAAAAAGTAAATTATAGTTTGATAGTTACAATGTTCTATTTAGGTTCAACTAATAAATATCCGCTCATTTCTTGATGCAGTGCTGAACAGAAGTTTGTACAGTAAATAGGGAAAGTGCCTGCTTTGTCAGCTGTAAATTCCAATGTATTTGTTTGTCCTGGCTGAACCTCATAATTCAAGTTATAGTCCATAATGCCAAACCCATGGGTTATATCCTGGTCAAGGTCAATGTTTGTCAAATGAATAAAGACTTTATCACCTTGTTTTACAGTGAGTTCATCCGGGCGTTTTGATTTTGCATCGAATATGAATTTTGAACGCATGGCAATCCCGTATACATGGACTTCATTGCCTTTTCTTTCAATCCTTGTTTCTTCCTGGCTCCATACAGAATTAGGGCGTTTTTCATCTTTTTCATAAATTGGTATGGTTTTAATTTTGTCGGCTTTAATAATCTGTGCATAATGCGGTTCAGGATCTACTGGATTTGTATAAACCAGTTCCATTTTATCTTTGGAAATATCGATTAATTCCATAGATTCGGGATGTGAAGGTCCTACTGATAGGAAAGCATCCTTTGCAATTTTATTTAATGATACAAGCCAGTTCCCATCTGGAGAAGCCGTATCCCCTTCAGCAGCAGAAGAGTGTCCTGGTGAATAGTGGATAGGAGTTCGATCTATAACCTCACCAGTGTCAACTTTCCATTTAATCACTTCTGAAGAAATAAACATCGTATTATAGGCATTTCCTTTGTCGTCATATTGGGTATGAAGTGGACCTAATGCTCCTGGAGGGTCAACCTCACGTTCCATCACCTTATCATATGGAAGAACAGGAATACCGAATTTCTCATCCGTAAAATCCTCATTTTTAACTGCTTCCATAGCTTTTTCAAAGGAGAAAACAGTCATTAGCGGAGCAAGTTTACCAGAAGCAATGAATCTTGTTCCATCAGGTGTAAAGTCCACTCCATGCGGGGACTTAGCTACTGGAATTGCATAAATCGATCCTTTAACTTTTGTTGGGTCAATCACTTTTGCACCGTTAATTTCCTCGAATTGGCCATCAGCAACCTTTTTCTCAAGTTCCTTCCAATTAAGCAATACAATGTAGTCACGGTCGTTTTGTGAAGCATTAATTTCTAGGTTAGTTGTTGCAAATTCAGTATTATATGTTGTCATGACAATCCAATCGCCGGAAACCTTTTTGCCTGCATCGGATAGATCGTAGGACCAAGGCGGAAGCATAATTTGATACCCTAAATCAAACTTCTTTTTATCCTGATCAAATTTAACCATTGAAACGATTCCTTTATATTTCTCTTCAAATTGGTCTAGTGATGCATAATCACCGCCAAGTGGTCTAGAAAAACGAGTCGGCATAACAATATATTCAGTATTTTGTGTGACGAATGTACCTGCATGAGGGCCACCCATATTAGGCAGGCTCATAATATCTGCGGTATGAAATGTTTTTAAATCGACAGCAGCTATTCGGTTATTGGCAACATCATTAGCAAATACAAACTTTCCATCATATTCAGCATCTGTCTCAGATATTGCTGGGTGGTGGAAGTCACCCCATGTATAACCGCCTAACATTTTCTTAGTGGCATCGTCGAATCCATACCCTGTAGCTGGATCTGGTGTGAAAACTGGTACAGTCCGGAGTTTCCTCATTGAAGGTACTCCATATACAAATAGTTGACCGGAGTGTCCCCCAGAAGAAAGCATATAATAATCATCGTGTTCTCCATATGGGACGTAAACCTTTTCTGCGTTCGTTTTATTTGCGTTTTCATTAGTTGCAGATCCAGATGGCCCAGATGAAAAATCTGCAAAAAATACTGTTGCTGCCAATACACCAGCAACTAGACCTGTTGTAGCAGGAATCCAATTTTTCATTAATCATTGCACCGCCTTTATGTATTTTTTTAGTTCTTTAAGAGGATAAAATATTATTCCGCAGCCTTTTTAAGAGCGTCCACAATTTGGCTAATTTCTTCATCTGTTAATGGGTTCCCGCCAATAACGCTAGACATAACAGCTGAAGTAGGCTCTTTTAAAAATTCAGCAAGCGGCTTGCCATGTTTCCCCTCAACATTATTAAATGCTTGAGATAAATCTGGACCAGTTGCACCACCCTCGAGGTTTAACCCATTTACTGCGTGACAGCCTAGACATCCTTTAGTCTGGAGAATGTTATCACCAGAAACAGCTGTTGTATCATCCGTTTTGCTAGTGTCTTCTTCTTTAGGAGTATCAGAAGGCTTTGAGTCTTTCTCATCATTTAAAGCAACATCTGTTTGTGATTGACCAGGTGCTATTACATCAAATACTAAATAACCAAGCCCTAAGCCGATTAGAGCGCTAATGACAAAAATAATAAAAGGCTTTTTCAAGTTGTTCCCTCCTTTTTGTATGTTTTTACATTATTATCCTATCGTTGGGGGGAGAGGTGATATGTGATTAAATTCACATTTAAATTGTTCTGCTGTGGAGGTTCTGTGACTGGGGAGTGAAGAATTTGTGACGATTGAAAACCAAAAGGATCAAAAAACGCCATTAAATCATACATTTACTAATACAAATCCAGTATTGGAGCTCTTTTATGAGAAAGTGGATGTGGGGTGATCATGTGAAAAATGTCACATTCAACATCCATAAGCTCAGATAGAATAAATATAAATATGAAATACTTGATAAGGTGGGAAATGAACATGAACAACCCAAATGCAGCTCAGCAGCCAGATATTGAAGAGTTCTTAGGTCAAATTGAAGTGTTTAAAAACCTCCCAAAGCAATCGGTTCAGTTAATTGATAAACGGATTGTAAAAAAGGCGTATAAGAAAGGTGAGCAAATTATTTCTGAGTATGAAGAGGCTCAGGGTGTTTTCTTTGTGTACTCAGGTATTGTGAAGTTAACGAAGCAGGATGAACATGGGAATGAGATCATTACTTGTATTAAGAAAAAGGGGGAAATTTTTGCAGAAGCTTGCTTGTTTAATGCAGAAGGCATGTGCTACCCGGCAACAGCAACAATGATTCAGGAAGGGGAAGTGTACTTCCTAAATACTGAAGATTTAGAGCAAGAATTAATCTTATCCCCAGAAATGTCTGTCCAGATTATCCGATATATGAGTGAACAGCTTCGAGATATGACATCGATCTTAAGAGATATTGCCCTTCTGGACGTTTATATGAAAACGATTCGAACGCTCGAGCGGCTAGCTGATAAATTTGGAGCGAATCGCTGCAATAAAATGTATATTGAGCTCCCAATTACTGTTCAAGAGTTTTCCACCTTAGTAGGCACATCTAGAGAAAGTGTCAGCAGAGTATTTTCAAAGCTTAAAAAAGATGGAATAATCGAAATTAAAGGGAAAACTATTGTCATCACTGATTGGTGTAAATTCTGTTCCCTTTTTCATCAAAAATTATAAATCTCTAAAACAGGATTCTATGAGAAAGAATTCTGTTTTTTGTTATAATAAAGAAAAAAGCATGTACTTAATAGAGGTGTAATTATGGCTGACTTTCGTTCTAGTGTGATCATTCATAAACCAGTGAAAGAAGTATTTCAATATATGGCAGGCATGGAAAATGTCCATGAGGTCATGCCCATTGTTGCAAAAATGGAAAAGTTAACAGAAGGAGAGATTGGAAAAGGGACTAAGTTTAAGGAAACGCGGTTGGTTAGAGGAAAGGAAATCTTTGCTGATGTTGAATATATTCAATATGAGGAGAACCGTACTTTTACGTCAAGAAGCAATTCGAATGGATTAATCGTTGAGTATAAATATGTTTTCCATGAAATTGAGGAAGGAACACAAGTCGAGCTTGAGGCATTAATAAAAACAAGCGGTTTACGGATGAAATTAACAAGGCCGATGATTGTCAAGATGGTCAAGCAAGAAGACGGCTACCAGCTTGAGAATTTAAAAAATATGCTAGAGTCGGAAAATAAAGAGACTAGCGATTTACAAGAATAATGCTGGCTATTGCAAAAATAATTCATTATTTGCAAAAAAGGATCTAGAAGTTGCAAAAATAATTCTTTTTTGCAAAAATCAGGCTGACTTTGCAAAATAAATTGCAAGTTGTGCAAAAATCCCATAAGAAAAGGCAGTGTTTCACAAATTCAAAGTGAAAAACTGCCTTTTTTATTAGAACTTATAGGTCCAAAAACGCTCATTATGAATCCGTGCCATAACTGCCGGATCTTGATTTTTTAGCTTTTCTTCCATTTCTGCCGCCATCAGCTGTGTTTGTGAAACATGCGCTTTAATGGCAGCAAGCTTTAAATCAGCAACATCACTTACATTGTTAACAATGTCTGCTTGCCCGATCTCCTCTTCGCAATTATTAGAAAAGGCAACACAATGAACCTTCGGACGGTTGTTTTCAGGCATAGCTTTTACAGCTTTAATGACTGCTGCACCGGTTGCATCATGGTCAGGATGTACGGCATAGCCTGGATAAAACGTAATAATTAAAGAAGGCTTTACTTCCTCAATAATTGATCCCATATGGGCTGCTAATACAGCTTCATCTTCAAACTCTACTGTTTTATCCCGATAGCCGAGCATGCGTAAATCGTTGATGCCAAGGACATTTGCAGCGTCCTGCAGCTCTTTTTTTCTAATTTCCGGCAAGGTTTCCCTCGTAGCAAACGGAGGATTTCCCATGTTTCTGCCCATTTCTCCAAGTGTCAGGCAAGCATATGTTACAGGGATCCCACTCTTTGTATAGGATGCAATGGTTCCTGAAACACCAAATGCTTCGTCATCTGGATGAGGGAAGACGACTAATACATGTCTTTCTTTTTCCATGTCTATTCTCCTTTCTTTCACTTTATGTTCCGATAAACCCTAAAAGGGCTGTTCGCTTAATTGCAAAGAGACTGCCAGTTTGCCGCTAAAGTCATGTCCGGCTAATAGCAGCCTTCCTTTATCATCCACTTCAAAATGGGTAATTCCTTCCGCGTACACCCAGCCAAAGCTCATTTTCAGACCAACACGAAAAGGTCCGTTTCCTGTTATTTTCCCATGCTCATATTGTAAAAGTGCATTTCGTATATATGCACCTGAAGAGAAAAAGGACTCATCGAAATGAGAAGCATATGCCCCGTTCGTTGTTTCTAAATGGATATACACTTCCTTTTGGGCAAAGCGATCCAATTCTTTTTGTACGTGATCAATAATTACCGGTTCCATCCTAATCCACCTTCTTCGTACGTTATTCCCATTTCTATCTCAATTTCAATTTTTATTTTACTAAAAAAGGAATGGAAAAGCGAAATTCATGCTTACTAGAAAAGCGCAATCGCCTTGGTTATCGCCGTACAAACTGGAAGGGCCGCGACTGAGATAAAGGAAACACGAAGAGCGATAGCGATTCGATGTTGACTTATCGCAGGGAGGGGACCTGAAGTTTGATAGGCGATAGGCGATGGAGCTAGACAATTCTCTAACTTTAGAGTGCTTTCTTGTACGTTAAAAGAAAACAGAGCCGCTGGGCTCTGTTTATGAATTAAGCTGTTCTTCTTCCAAGCGGCCTGCACCAAAGCGGCGATATGCCCCATGCATCGTTGGTCCAACATACTCATTTAATTTAAATCCATGGCTTATAGCAGCTGTAATGAAATCCTTTGCAATTTCCACTGCTTCTACCACTGTTTTCCCTTTTGCTAATTCTGCAGTAATGGCTGATGAATACGTGCAGCCTGCGCCATGAGTGTAAGTAGTATCAATTCGATCGCTTTCAAACAGTTTAAATTCTTTTCCATCATATAAAAGATCCACAGCTTTTTCATGCTGCAGCTTGCTCCCGCCTTTAATAAGGACATACTTTGCACCAAGCTCATGAATTTTTACAGCTGCTTCTTTCATATCATCAACGGTTTTGATCGGTCCCGTTTGAGCCAATTGCCATGCTTCAAAGAGGTTAGGGGTGACAACCGTTGCACGGGGAACAAGAATCGTTCGTAATGCTTCCGCTGTTTCCGGGTGAAGCACCTCATCTTCTCCTTTACAAACTAATACAGGATCAATAACTACCCGATCTAATTTATTTTCGTCTATCACTTTAGCAGCAAGTTCGATAATTTCAACCGAACCAAGCATGCCTGTTTTCATTGCATCGATTCCTGTGGATAAGACGGTTTCTATTTGTGTTTCTAATGTATCAAGGGCAATTGGAAAGACATTATGATTCCAGTTGTTTTTTGGATCCATTGTTACAATGGTTGTAAGAGCCGTCATTCCATAAACACCTAGTTCCTGGAATGTTTTTAAGTCAGCCTGGATACCTGCGCCTCCGCTTGTGTCAGATCCAGCAATAGTTAAGACTTTTTTCATCGTCATTTGCAAATTCCTCCTTGAAGTATTGCTTCATTAAATAAGATGGCATTGTTTTTTCTATTATAACAATAATCACTTTTACGAGAAACTTTAATTCAAAAGGCTTTTATTCCCAATTGCTATTCTCTATTATAAACGTAGGTGATAAAAATGAGAAGAATACTATACATAGAAGATGATTTAGAAATTGGCAGCTGGGTGCAGGAGGATCTAGTGCAGAGAGGATTTAACGTCCAATGGCTGAAAACAGGCGAAGGAGCTGAAAAAGCAGTTATCAATAGTGATCTTGTCATATTAGATGTGATGCTTCCTGGACTTGACGGCTTTACTGTCGGACAGCGGATTAAAAAAGAGGCACCATATGTCCCGATACTAATGCTCTCGGCACGTACAGCTGTAGATGATAAGCTGCAAGGCTTACAATTCGCTGATGATTATGTAACAAAGCCCTTTCATCCAGATGAGCTCGCTGCAAGAATTGAGGTATTGTTAAGAAGATCTGGTCTATCGGTTTCAAATGAGATAAAGCTAGGTCATTTATGTGTGAATCTTTCCGAAAATACGATTATTGATCAGCGGAATGGAGAGGAAATTATTTTAACTGGCAAGCAGTATCAGATTTTTATGCATTTTATTAAGCACCCAAACCAGATTCTAACAAAGGAGCAGATCTATGAATCCGTATGGGGGGAGCAGTACATGGAAGGCGACAAAACCTTGATGGTTCATATTCGCTATCTTCGTGAAAAAATAGAAACAAACCCAAGTGCACCTGAAATAATAGAAACAATCAGAGGAATTGGCTATAGGGTGAAGCAATGAAACTGAAAAACTCACTATTAAATCAGTATCTATTAATTATCCTTTTCGCTATCATGATCGTGCCGATTTCCTTTTTATTTATTTCCATGTTATTTATGAATGCCTATTTTACTAATGAGGAGCCGAATAAATATCAAAATGGCACGGATTTAGAAACGATGTGGCATGAAGAGGCACGAAGCCTGGCTGGTGCTTCTGATATACAAATAAACGAAAGGCTAAGGGAAATAAAAAATGAGTATACTGAGGCATCGATATTTTGGGTAGATGAAACGGGGCAGACGAGAGAAAGGCTGCCTGAAAACATTTCTGTTCCAGCAACATGGTCACAAGCCTTTACGATTGATTATATGAAAAAAAATCGCGGATTAGAGGTTGATCCGTTTACAGTCGTGGCTTTAATTGGCACGAAAAAGGATGAGGGATTTATGGTTCTTCAAGTCCCGCGTTCAGCTATGCTATCTACTGGACAAAGTTTGCAGGAACGGTACAGCTATGCAATTATGCTTGCTGTAGTAGCTGTATTAGCAATCTTTATATTTATCTCATGGATTTTCTTTTACAAAATTAGAAAGCGCCTTTTACGGCTTCAGCAGGCTATGTCCAATCCAACAGATAGCGGCATTCCGGATTCAATCAGTGTTGATAAAAGGGATGAAATTGGGCAGCTCGAAGTTTCCTTTAATGAAATGATTCATCAGCTTGAAATCAGCCGAATCCGTGAGAAGGAAGAAGAAATGCTTAGAAGACAGCTAATTGCAAATTTATCACATGATTTAAGAACACCGTTAACAACGATTAGAGGGCATGCCTTCAGCTTGAAGAAAGAAGAATTGAGTAATAAAGGCAAAGAATCACTCGATTTAATCGACAATAAAATTGGCTATCTAGGGCAGCTAATTGAAAACCTCCTTTCTTATACATTATTAACAACAGGAAAGTATCCGTATTATCCAGAGAGGACAGATATGGTCCGCTTAGTAAAGACATCTTTTGCGTCGTGGTACCCAGTTTTTGAAGGAGCAGGTTTTCAAATGCATGTGGAGTTTCCGGAAGAGACCTTTTATTGGGAGGTTGATCCGCAAAGGATGGAACGTGTGTTAGATAATTTTTACCAAAATATTTATCGGCATGCACGTAAAGGTGCGTATATTGGTGTGCAGATCGATGCTCATCTTCAGCAGATCATTATTGAAGACCATGGTCCAGGAATGAGAGGGGAATCGATTGAAAAAGGTGCAGGAATTGGGCTTTCCATCGTTTCTCTGATGTTAAAGGACATGAAGCTTAAGTGGGAAACGGAAACAGGCGAGCAGGGAACAATGATTCGAATAATGTGTAAATGATAGAAAAGAGCTGGCTATATGTTGGCTTTTTTTTATTGGTTGATAAGAGGTCAGAATTGGCTGATAAACACACGAAATTGGCTGATAAATTAGTAGAATTGGCTGATAAAGGACTGAAATTGGCTGATAAATATTAAAAATGGAAAAAACATGAGGTTTTTAAACGAATTTTAAACTTCGTTGCCCTTCGTTTTAACCAAGGCTGGTTATGATGGATACCGAGGTGATGGAGATGAGTGAATTTATTATTGAAACAAATCAATTAACGAAGAAATTTTCGAAGAGATATGCGGTAGAGAATATTGATCTCAAAATAAAAAAAGGAGAAATCTACGGGTTCCTTGGTCCCAATGGAGCAGGGAAAACAACTACGATTCGGATGCTTCTTGGATTAGCCAAACCGACAAAAGGGTCTATTCATATATTTGGAAAGGATATGAAAAACGAAAAACTCAATGTTTTAAGAAGAGTAGGTTCTTTAGTAGAGTATCCATCCTATTACGGACATTTAAATGCGTACGAGAATTTGGAGGCTATTCGTATTCTGCTCGATGTGCCTAAATCAAGAATTAATGAAGTGCTTTCGATTGTAAGATTATCGAATGAGGCGAAGAGACCAGTTAAAGGATTTTCATTAGGAATGAAGCAAAGATTAGGGATTGCAGCTGCACTTTTAGGGAATCCTGAGCTGCTTATCTTGGATGAACCAACAAATGGACTTGATCCTTCAGGTATCCTTGAAATAAGAGAACTCATTAAAAGTATGCCAAAAGAACATGGCATGACGATTCTCGTATCAAGCCATTTATTATCAGAAATGGAACAGATGGCAACCCAGGTTGGGATCATTTCAAAAGGAAAAATGATTTTTCAAGACTCTATTGAAACGCTTAGACAAAGAGCACAAAGTAAAATTGCTATTAAAGTAGATCAAACAGAGCTTGCATGGAGAAAGCTTCTCTCAAAAGGGAGGCAGGCAGAAATGGATAACAATCAAATATATCTTCCTCATACATCGGATGAAGAAATTTCTGCTGTGATTAGTGACCTTGTTCATGACGACTTCTCTGTGTACAGAGTCCAGGAAGAGAAAAAATCGCTTGAAGATATTTTCCTGGAGCTTACTGGCGGGGAGGGGAGTCTGTAATGCTGAGCATTCTAGCTTCGGACTTTATCAAGATAAAAAGAAAGATGATTTGGTTTTTGATATTTCTTGGCCCTTTCGGTGTTGTAGCACTCGAAGCTGTTAACTTTGGGCTTCGGTATGACTATTTAACAAAGGTTCATGAAAAGGATTTATGGGCGGGACTGATAGGCGAGGCAAACTATTTAGCCATTCCTGCCCTTATGCTTGGGCTGACGCTTATTGCGTCGATGATTTCTAACATTGAGCATCAAACAAATGCATGGAAGCAGCTTCTTGCATTGCCTGTTTCAAAGCTGCAGGTTTTCACCGGGAAGTTTGTCTTAACAGCCCTTTTGCTTTTTGTATCAAGCACGTTTTTGTTAGCAGGGATTATTGTACTCGGTATCTTTCTTAAATTTGGAACAGACCTCCCGTTGCTTTCTTTGCTTAAAATGTCTTACTATCCTTATCTTGCGGCTATGCCTTTTATCGCCCTGCAAATCTGGCTTTCCGTCACAATGAAAAATCAAGCCATCCCTTTGGTTATCGGAATTGTTGGTACGATTCTATCTTTGATGTCCTTTCGGTTCCCTGATTGGATGCCTTGGAAATGGCCATCATTAAATAATGGCTGGGATGATCCTTTGTATTCCGTCATTTTTGGACTTGCTTGCGGATTGGCCGTTTACTTGATTGGTTTGCTTGATTTTGCAAGAAAGGATGTGAAGTAATGGGAAAGGTATTGAGGTCTGAGTTTTTAAAACTGAGAAAATCAGCCATATGGCTGTTAATTTTTATTAGTCCTGCTCTATCCTTTTTAGTTGGCCTTGGTGAATCCGTGGAGGATATCCCACATAAATGGGAGATGGCGGTCACTTATATGGCATTTATACATGCTCTCTTATTTTTGCCATTGCTAACTGGTGTTTTTTCAGCCTTTATTTGCCGGTATGAGCATATTGGAGGAGGCTGGAAGCAGCTGCTTGCGATGCCTGTCTCCCGAGGCAATGTTTTTATCGCTAAATTCCTGATCGTCATTGGCCTGCTTGCTATCACACAGCTTCTATTTGCATCAGGAGTATTGCTTGTTGGACAATTAAAAGGGTTCGAAGAAGCGATTCCTTGGAAGACGATAGCAATAAGCTCGTTAGGAGGATTGATTGCCTGCCTTCCGCTTGCTGCTCTGCAAATCTTTGTATCTGTTGCATGGTCAAGTTTTGCTGCTCCATTAGCTATTAATGTTATATTTACACTGCCAAATATGTTAGTGGTAAACTCAGAAAAATATGGTCCATTTTATCCGTGGGCACAGCCATTTTTAGCAATGGTTCCAACAGGACAGGATGGATTTGGAGCAATGAATGTAACGATGGAGACATTGCTGCTTGTCATATTGGGAAGTTTTATCTTGTTTTTCCTATCGGGATTTATATATTTTCAAAGAAAAGAAATTTAGCTCCTTCCAATTTTGGAAGGATTTTTTTGTATTTGGGAAAGTAGTATAGTAATTTTCACTAATTTTTCACAAAAATTTTCAACAATTTATTGAACAAATGATCTTTCTTTAAATTGCCACTATCTAAACGTGATAAATGTTACTGCCGTTATAGCTTGTTCCTTTTACTATAAATACTGTAAGAATAAATTTTCACATTAATCTCATATTTTATTGCAAGTTTTCGTGATAATTGTCGCAGAAGAGTTAAAACGGTTCTTCTTATAATAAAAAGGGAGATCATTCCGTATACACATGATATGGCTTACGCTTCCTTTAGCAAAAGGGGTGGAAACGATGAATAAAAAGGGATGTCCTGAGGAGTATCCGATTACTCTCATAATAAATGGGTATGAGGTAGCCGTTTTCCAGCTGACAAATCAAGATTTGGAGGACTGGGTTTACGGCTATTTATTTTCTGAAGGAATGATAGAAGAAGCAGAGGATATTCAGTCTATTGCTTGTGAAGAAGGCTCTGGAACACTTTCAGTCATTTTAAGGGAAGGGTTTAATCCTGAAATAATGTTTTCGAAGAAGAAGCACTACACGGCTGGCTGTGGAAGAGGAGTAACCTTTTTTTCCATGACAGATGTGAAGACATTTAATAAGGTGCAATCCAACAATACGTATCTATTAAGCTACATTTTGAAGAAGCGCAGTGAATTTGCTAAAAACTCTCCATTGTATACGGAAACAGGGGGCATGCATGGTGCCTGTATTGTTCATGCAAATGGAGAAATAGTGATTCGTGAGGATATCGGCAGGCATAATGCGGTTGATAAAATTATTGGACATGCGATCAGGAAAAAGTGCAGTCCGGAAGAGTTGATATTGCTGACAACTGGGAGGGTTTCTTATGAAATGCTTTCGAAAGCAGCAAAGTTTGGCTTTTCTGTTATTGGATCAAGAACAGCTGCGACAAAGCAGGCTATTCAGTTAGCGAAATTTCTAAATATTGAGGTAGTTGGCTATTTAAGGGGAAGAATGGCTATCTTATATACGTCATTCGGAAGGGTCATTAACGATCTGGAAGAAAAAAATGCGGGGGTTCATCCAAACTAATTGGGTTTTATATATGTTCTATTTATGGAAAAGAGGGGAATATAGATGGAATTTACAAGAAGGCAGTTTCTGAAATTGACCGGGGCTGTGGCAGCAACTCTCGCGGTTGTTGAGCTTGGCTTCGACGATAAAGGAGCGAGAGCAAAAACAAGAGAGTTCAAGATTGCAGAACTTAAGCCTACACCAACCATTTGTCCTTATTGCGCGGTTGGCTGCGGTATTTTAGTTTATTCTAAAGGCGATGATGTGGTGTATACGGAGGGGGATCCGGATCATCCAATCAATGAAGGAAGCTTATGCAGCAAGGGAACAACTGTAAGACAGGTGTATACAAGTGAAAAACGGATAACCAAACCGATGTACCGTGCACCTGGAAGTGATAAGTGGAAAGAAGTAGATTGGGACTTTGCGCTTGAAAAGGTAGCAAAAAATATTAAAGAAACACGTGACCGTACATTTATCCATAAGGAAAATGGACTGACAGTCAATAGAACAGACTCTATTGCCTATCTTGGCGGTGCAGCATTAGATAACGAAGAGTGCCATTTGCTGCAGAAATTGTTCCGCGCTGGACTCGGACTCACCTATATTGAACACCAGGCCCGAATATGACATAGTTCAACGGTTGCCGGTCTGGCACCTACATTTGGTCGTGGAGCAATGACAAACCACTGGAATGATCTTCAGCATGCCGATGTATTAATGATTATCGGTGCGAATCCCGCTGAAAATCATCCAATTAGCTTTAGATGGATATTAAAAGCACTAGAAAAAGGCGGGAAGCTTATCTCTGTTGACCCGCGTTTTACAAGAACCTCGCAAATGGCAAATGTGTACGGCCAGCTTCGTTCAGGAACGGACATTGCCTTTATCGGAGGGATGATTAACTATGTGCTGCAGAACGAATTATTCCATAAAGAATATGTCGCTTCTTATACAAATGCTTCTTATATTGTGGAAGACACGTATTCATTTAATGATGGAATGTTTAGCGGCTATGATAAAGGAAAGAGAAGCTACGATAAAACGAAGTGGGCTTTCAAAACGGATAAGGATGGAAAAACGCTTAAAGATCCAACTCTAAAAGATCCGAAGTGTGTGTTCCAGCTGATGAAGAAGCATTTTTCCCGTTATGATATTGACACCGTTATTGGTGTAACAGGCACTTCGAAGGAAACGTACGAAGAAATATGCAAAACATACGCTTCAACTGGTGAAGTAGGAAAAGCGGGTACAATCCTATATGCAATGGGTGGAACACAGCATACGGTAGGTACGCAAAACATTCGCTCTTATGCGATTCTTCAGCTGCTTCTTGGAAACATTGGAATTTCTGGAGGCGGTGTGAATGCATTGCGCGGAGAATCTAATGTTCAAGGTTCAACCGATTTCGGTCTTTTATATGATAATGTGCCAGGATACATGCAAGTTCCTACAACTGCAGAAACAGATTTTACTTATCAAGGGTTCCTTGACCGGATCACCCCTAAAGACGGCTATTGGGTAAACAAGCCGAAGTTCTACACAAGCATGATGAAATCCTTCTATGGGGACAACGCAACAAAGGCAAATGAATTTGGCTATCACTACTTGCCTAAGCTTGCAGCAGGCAAAAATTATTCATTTATGCGATTGTTTGATGCGATGCATCGGAAAGAGCTTGAAGGTTTATTGTTATTTGGATCAAATCCTGCCGTTGGCGGACCAAATGCAGGGAAAGAAATCGAGTCTCTCAGCAATCTAAAGTGGATGGTTGCAGTAGACCTTTTCGAAACAGAAACTTCTTCTTTCTGGCAAAAAGAAGCAGGAGCAGACCCAGCGTCGATTCAGACGGAAGTTATATTCCTTCCTGCAAGCGGTTCTTTTGAAAAAGAAGGCTCGGTTACGAATTCAGGACGCTGGATGCAATATCGCTGGCAAGCCATTAAGCCAAAGGGTGAATCGAAGGCGGATTTAGAGATTGTGCATATGCTCGCGCGTCGTTTAAAGGATATGTATAAAAATAGCTCAAATCCAGCAGATATGCCAATGAAGGCAATGACATGGGACTACGGTGAAAGTGACCACCCTGATATTGATCTCGTTTGCAGAGAAATAAATGGCTATGACATGAAAACGAAAAAACAAGTAAAAATATTTGGTGATTTAAAGGATGATGGATCTACATGCAGTGGTAACTGGATCTATTGCGGTTTCTACCCTGAAAATGAAAACCTGGCTAAACGCCGGGACAGCACAGATGAAGGAATGGGCAATTTCCTGAATTGGTCATATGCATGGCCAGCCAATCGCCGTATCCTTTATAACCGTGCAAGTGCGGACCTGAATGGAAAGGCATGGAGCAAGACAAGAGTTGGCATCGAATGGAATGCTGCTGAAGGAAAATGGAAGGGAAATGACGTTCCAGATTTCGTTGTAACGAAGGGACCAGATGATCCAACTTTTGTTGATCCGTTCCTTATGATGGCAGGAGGAAAAGGAGCATTATTTGCTTCTATTAACGAAGGACCGCTTCCTGAACATTACGAGCCATATGAAAATCCGATGTCAAATTCATTCTCAAGTGTTCAGCTGAATCCAGCCGTGCAATTTGGTGAAGAAGAAATGAATGCACAAGGGGATGTATCAAAGTATCCAATTGTTGCAACTACCTATCGTCTATCCGAGCATTGGCAATCTGGAGCGATGACGCGAAGCCAGGAATGGCTGGCAGAGCTTGTTCCTCATATGTTCGTAGAGATCAGTGAGGAATTGGCAAAAGAAAAAGGCATTAAAAATAAGGATAAAATCATTGTTTCATCCGCACGTGGTGAAATTAATGCTTATGCAATGGTGACGAAGCGTTTTAAACCATACAAATTAAAGGATAAAACGGTTCACCATATCGGTATGCCATGGCATTTTGGATATAAAGGCATTGTCACAGGCGGCTCAGCAAACCGCTTAACACCGCATATTGGAGATGCAAACTCAACAATACCAGAATACAAAGCATTCCTTTGCGATGTTAGGAGGGCAAAATAATGGCTGAAACAATTAAATTAGTGGATGTAACAAAATGTGATGGCTGCCGTGCATGCATGGTGTCATGTAAGAACTGGAATGATCTCCCATCTGAAATGGAGGATTTCCATGGAAGCTATCAATCTCATGAAAAGATTACGGCAAATACATGGAATGTCTTAACTTTTAATGAACAAGAAAGAAGTGATGGCGGGCTTGACTGGCTTTTCCGCCATTCCTCCTGCTTGCATTGTACGGAGGCTGCATGTGAGAAGGCTTGTCCAGAAAATGCGATTAGCCATACAGAGTTTGGATCAGTTGTTGTTGATTATGATACATGTGTTGGCTGTGGCTACTGTGTACAGGCATGTGGGTTTGATGCAATCAATCTAGCAACATATGTAGATAAAAATGGAAAAGAGTTCAGGAAGGCACAAAAATGTACACAATGTACGGACCGTTTAGAGGAAGGGCTCCAGCCTGCGTGTGCAACTGCTTGTCATACAGGAGCGATTGTTTATGGGGATAAGGATGAACTTCTTTCCTCAGCTGAGGATCGTTTAGCGCAGATTAAAGAGCGTTACCCGAATGCAAACATATACAATCCACAAGGCATTAGCGGAACAAATACGGTGTATATCCTTGCTGATAAACCGACAACATACGGTTTACCAGAAAACCCTAAAGTGGCTCTTTCGCAAATAGTTTGGAAGGATTATGCACAGCCAATTGGAAAAATGATGCTTGGTGCGACAACAATGGCCGTTATTGGTTCATTCATCGCAACCAATTTAAACAAGAAGAACCATTCCAGTGAAGGAGACCAGAGCCATGAATAAAAGTGGAAATCAAAAAACGGTTAAACGTTTTAATTTGGGCTTCAGAATTTCACACTGGGTAAATGCAGCAGCCTTTTTTGTTCTATATATTTCAGCCTTGCCAATGTATACCGAGTTCTTTGACTGGCTATATCCTGTTTTTGGCGGACCTGCAGGTGCTAGACTCGTGCATAGAATTGCGGCAGTTGCCTTTATGCTTCCACTGCCAATTATGATTATTTTTGATTGGAAAGGTTTTAGTAATTGGGCGAAAAATATTTTCTCTTGGAAGAAGCATGACCTGCAATTCTTCCCCCAATTTATTAAAGAGTTTTTCGGAATGAAAGCAAAGGTGCCGAAGCAAGATTTCTTTAATGCAGGTGAAAAAATTAATTCCTGGTTAATGATTATTACAACAATTATGCTGATCTGTTCAGGACTAATCATGTGGTTCCCGCAATACTTTTCGTATGGAATCATTATGTGGGCATATCCAATGCATAGCATTGGTTTAGGTCTGGCTGCAGCTGTTGCTGTTGGTCATATTTATATGTCTCTTGTTACAGCAAAACCTTCAATGAGGGGGATTATCAAAGGGGATGTATCCGAGGAATATGCGAAGGATCACCATGGCCGCTGGTATGATGAGCTTCAAGCGGCACAACCGAAAAAGAAAAAACATGCGTAACCATTCATATCCTTGGGATAATTGATAACCGAATAATAATAGAGAGGAGCTACCCTGGATAAAGGGTAGCCTTTACTCTCTTAAATGAAAGTGGTGTTTTCGATGGCAAAAATGAATGTTCTTGATGAAAACTATGAAAAACTGCAGCAGGAGATTCAGACATTAAGTGAAAAATGGAGAAGAGAAATCTCCAATTTATCAGTAAATTGCATAGGGGATGCAGCGGAGAACGGTTCACCAATCCTTCCTCAAGCAGACCTTTCTATTGACTTCAGCCAATATCAATTATTTATTGAAGAGCTGCTGCACCTCCTTGGTCAAAATAATGAGGGTATGATTCATTTAGCAGATAAAATAAGAGGACTATTAACGATAGATGTCTTACAAACATGGTTTGAAGAAGCAATCGTTGTGAACCATTTCTACTTTAATAACTATGCAGATGAAAATAATCTTCCAGTATGGCTTCCTATTTTCCTTGCTGAACAAGCAGCACGTCCTTTTTTACAAGAGGCAACCGTGCGATTGGAACCGCAGTTAAAGGAGATGAACCATGCTTCTAGCTGTCCATCCTGTGGTGAACCTGCACGCTTTGCCTTACTTAACAAGAAAGGCAAGAAGGAGCTGACATGTCCAAGATGTCTACATGCATGGGAGGAAAAGAAAATTAGCTGTGCGCACTGCGGATCAGAGGACGAGCTGGTAATCCTTAAAGTAGAAGGCGACGAAAGTGCGGAAATTCATGCATGTCATAAATGTAAAGGGTATACTAAAGTCATTGATAGCAGAAAGATGTTTAAAAAGGAATCTCCAACCCTATTAGATGTAAAAAGCATTCATCTCGATTATATTGCTCAAGAAAAGGGCTTTGGCGGTTTAGAGGATTCAGGTAAAGGGACTCACTAATTTTCAGGAGCAGGTGAGAAGAAATGAGGACGACAGGAATTATTATGGCTGGCGGCAAGTCAAGCAGGATGGGGAAGAATAAAGCTCTATTAAAAATAGGTGAAAAAACGGTCATTGAACATATTGCAGCAGAGCTTGAAAAGACTGTGTCGGATCTGATGATTGTGACAAATACATTGGAAGATTATCAATTTCTTAATCTTCCAATGGTTGAGGACGAGTGGAAGGGAATGGGTCCGCTTGCAGGCATTCATGCAGGATTAAAAGCATCTAAAACGGATAAAAACCTTGTAGTGGCATGTGATATGCCATTTGTTTCCTCAGAACTAGGAGGAATTTTACTAGGTTTCCTAGAGGATTTTGATGCAGCTGTTCCAAATATTTCAGATCAGCTTCATCCATTGTTTGCAGCTTATCGAAAAGATGTTCACGAGGAAATTAGCCATTCTTTACAGAAACAGGAGCTGCGTATCAGGCAATTTTTTCAAAAGATAAATACAAAAATTGTCTTAGAAGAAGATCTCCAAAAGCTGCATTTTCCTTATCAAACCCATCATTTCTTTAATATGAATCATCCGGATGAATTTGAGGAAGCCCTAAAAATGGCAGCTGGACATCAAAAAGAAAGCAGAGAGTTATCATGAAATTTTTCCAAGTGAATTCTGTAGAAGAAACGTTTGATTTGATTAGTAAATATGTGAAACCGCTAGAAGAGTCTGTAACCATTCCGCTTTTTGAAGCGCTTCATTTCGTTTTAGCTGAAGATATCTATGCCTGCGAAAATGTTCCTGATTTTCGCCGTTCGACCGTAGATGGATTTGCTGTTAAAGCAAAGGATACATTTGGTTCATCCGAAAGTCTGCCAGGCTTTCTTACTCTTGCAGGAGAAGTTCAAATGGGTCAAGTTCCTCCAAGAGCGCTGCAAGCTGGAGAAGCGATGTATGTGCCTACTGGAGGCATGCTCCCTGATGGCAGTGATGCGGTGGTGATGATTGAGCATTGTGAAGATTTGGCTGGATTAATCAATGTATTCAAGCAGATAGCCCCAGGAGAGAATGTCATTTCTGTCGGAGAGGATATTAGAAAAGAGACCATTCTTTTAGAAAAGGGGACAAAGCTTCGTTCACAGGAGTTAGGCGCACTTGCCTCTCAAGGAATAACAGCGGTTTCGGTGATAAGAAAACCGGTAGTCGGCTATCTTTCCTCAGGTGATGAAATTGTTCCAATCGAAACAGAAAGCCTAGCCCCAGGCGAAATACGAGATATGAACGGGATAACAATTGGTGCTCTTGTGACCGAGTGGGGATACGCCTTCCGGTATGGGGGAATTGTCAAAGATAGCCGCGAAGAGTTTGAACGAAGGGCCAAAGAACTATTGGCAGAAACAGATTGTTTAATTGTATCTGGCGGCAGCTCAGTCGGCACGAAGGATTATTCAGCAGACGTGATTCAATCACTTGGTAAACCAGGTGTGTTCGTGCATGGGATATCCATTAAGCCTGGAAAGCCGACAATTTTATCTTTAGCTGATAAAAAGCCTGTCATTGGTCTCCCAGGTCATCCAGCATCAGCTGTTATTATTTTCCACCTATTCGGAAAGGCAATCTTAGAACAGCTGCATGGAGCAAGAAAGCGAGAAAAACAGCTGACTTTTGCAAAAGTAACGAAGAATATTCCCTCATCACCAGGACGGACAGATTATGTGAGAGTACGATTGGTTGAGGAGAATGATGTTTGGTACGCCGATCCGATTATTGGAAAATCCGGTCTTATCTCTACTCTCGTTCAAAGTGATGGAATGATCGAGATCACAGCAAGGCGTGAAGGTGTTCAAAAGGGAGAACTCGTTCCAGTAAGAATTTTTAGGTAGGGGGTGGAATTAGATGTCAACATTCCATTTCAAGAGGAAGGTATATTTAGAGGACAAGCCACGGCATGAGGCAGTTCAACAAATGCTTGCCCATTTTGAATCAAAGCAAGAGATCGAATGGCTGGACAGCTCAAGTTCGCTAGGAAGAGTATTAGCTGAGCCTGTTTTTGCAAACAGTTCCATGCCCCATTACCATGCGTCTGCGATGGACGGGATTGCTGTAATTGCAGAGGAAACCTTCTCAGCACATGAGCAGCAGCCGATTCAGTTAAAACGAAATGAAGATTTTGTATATGTTGATACAGGAAATGAAGTTCCTTCTCCTTTTGATGCAGTGATTATGATTGAACAAGTAAATGAGCTTGCGGAAGATACAATTGAGATTATTGAACCTGCCGTACCTTGGCAGCATATTCGGCCTATTGGAGAGGATATTGTACAGGAGGAGATGCTGTTTCCTCAAGGTCATCGTATACGGCCTGTTGATATCGGAGCTCTACTTGCATCAAGAACGGTGACCGTTCCAGTAGTGAAAAAGCCGATCGTCACCATTATTCCAACAGGGAACGAGTTAGTTTCCGCGGTTGACTCTGTCTCTGCTGGCCAATTAATTGAATTTAATGGCACTGTATTTGCCAATTATATACATGAGTGGGGCGGAGAACCATGCCTGCACCCGATCGTGAAAGATGAACCGGAGGAATTGCGGGCGGCTCTTTTGGAGGCTGTCAAACATTCTGATATGGTTGTTATTAATGCAGGCTCTTCGGCAGGATCAAAAGATTACACCGTCCATATGATTCAAGAGCTTGGAGCGGTTTTTACTCATGGAGTGGCAACAAGACCAGGCAAGCCTGTAATCATAGGGAAAATCGAAGATACTATAATCATTGGGGTTCCTGGGTATCCTGTTTCTGCCTACTTAGCGCTTGAATGGTTTGTCAGACCATTAATTTATGAAGTATTGCAAATACCTGAGCCAGTAAGGCCAAAGCTTAAGGTGAAAGTTGGACGCCGTATCGTTGGGACAATGGGGGCAGAGGATTTTATCCGAATGAATATTGGATTTGTAGATGGAGAATATATCGCGAATCCGCTTCCTAGGGCCGCTGGAGTAACTATGTCGTTAGTCCGGGCAGATGGTATTCTAGTAATACCTCCTACTAGCCTAGGGTATGAACAAGGCGAATACGCAGAAGTTGAATTGTATAAGCCGTTAGAAGAAATTCAGCAATCAATCGTTTGTATTGGAAGTCATGATTTAACGATTGACCTCCTTTCATCACATCTGAAAAAAGTAAAAAGAGATTCAAGGATTATGTCATCTCATGTCGGAAGTTTGGCAGGAATAATGGCAATTAAGAAGGGAGAGGCACATGTGGCCGGCATCCATCTTCTTGATCCAGAAACAATGGAATATAATCAATCCTATATTGAAAGATTTTTGGCTGATAAAGAGGTTGTTCTTTATCCATTTTTAAAACGAAAACAAGGCTGGCTATTGCCGAAGGGCAATCCACTTGATATACAATCTATAAAAGATATTGTTCAAAAACAGGCACATTTCGTTAACCGCCAAAAAGGGGCAGGCACAAGAATTCTTTTTGACATGCTTTTAAGAGAAGAAGGGATTGGGTCGGAAGCCATTATAGGCTATGATAGGGAAATGTTCTCCCATTTAAGTGTGGCGGCAGAGGTAAAAGGAAATCAGCATGCAGTAGGGCTAGGAATCTATCCAGCCGCAAATGCAATGGGGCTTGATTTTCTCCCTGTTGCGGATGAACACTATGATTTACTTATGACAAAGGAATTCTTCGAAAGCCAAAAGGGCAAGGATTTAATCGATGCGATACAGTCGGAAGAGTTTATCGAAAAAGTAGAAGGAATTGGCGGGTATCTTCTAGAAAGGAATCCTAATCCAATCTACTTTAGCAAAAGTCTGTGTTAATACTGGATGTTGATTATTTATTTGTTGATTGTAGCGGAAGGCACGAGACTCCTGCGGGAAGAGTAGGACAGGTGAGACCCCGCAGGAGCGAAAGCGACGAGGAGGCTCACCGCCTACCCCGCGGAAAGCGAGTGCCTGGAACGGAAATCAACCTTTACCAACTGAGGTTTGTATTTACGAAAAAAAGCCTTTAACAAAAAGGAGTTGATTAAATGAATTATGCCATTTCGAAGGAACCAATTAACGTACAGGAAGTAATTGATAAAGTTGTACAGCGTGAAGCAGGTGCGATTACTACCTTTATAGGAACGGTTCGCGAATTGACGCATGGGAAGAAAACATTGTATTTAATATACGAAGCATACGAATCGATGGCTGTGAAAAAGCTCGAACAAATAGGAAATGAGATTAAAGAGCGCTGGCACGGATCAGAGGTGGCGATTACCCATCGAGTAGGGAAGCTGGACATAACAGATGTAGCCGTAGTCATTGCCGTTTCAACTCCCCATCGTGCAGATGCATATGAAGCGAATCGATATGCGATTGAGAGGATTAAGGAAATTGTGCCAATTTGGAAAAAGGAGCACTGGGAAGACGGGCAAGAATGGATTGGAAATCAGCTAGAAACAGTTGCCTATCCAAAAGGAAAACCGGAGGAGAGTGACTTAAATGAATAAAATTTTGTTTTTTGCTCATTTACGTGATACTGTCGGTGAAGAGTCAATCATGATGGATGCAAAAGGAAAAACGATAGCAGATTTGAAACAGATGGTTTTGGAAAAATATCAAACAGTCAGCCTTGAAAATGTAATGACAGCTATTGACGAGGAATTTGCTTCGGATGAGGATATCATTCATGAAGGAAATGAAATAGCCTTTATTCCTCCAGTTAGCGGTGGCTGATAAGGGAGAAAAAGATGTCATTTTTATAAATAGTAAGAAACCATCTCTAAGTTAGAGAATTGTCTAGCTCCAGCGCCTACCCCGACGTACAGGACGTACTAGTGTCGACAGTGCGACAGGACGTCGCGTTTTTGTCGACCTCGAGGTCACAAGCCAAGCCTCCCAGAAAGGTAAAGAACACCTTTCCGTGAGGCTCGTCTTGTGCTTGTCGGGGGTGACCTAGGCGCTTCCGCATTTCTTACTGAAAGGAGTAGGGCACATGGATGAAAGGTACTCTAGGCAAACACTGTTTTCACCTATTGGGAAAGCGGGACAAGAGAAAATTTGTTCAAAGCATGTATTGATGATAGGTGCAGGTGCGTTGGGCTCAGGCAATGCAGAAATATTAACAAGGGCTGGAGTAGGCAAGCTGACTATCGTTGATAGGGACTATGTAGAGGCTAGCAATCTTCAGCGTCAGCAGCTGTATACTGAGCGAGATGTAGAAGAAAAGCTGCCTAAAGCAGCAGCTGCTGCAAAACGGCTGAAGAAGATTAATTCTGATGTAGAGATAGTGGCATTTATTACGGATGCAACACCTGAGAAGCTGGAGGAGCTTGTTCAAGGTGTGGACCTAATCATTGATGCAACAGATAATTTTGAAACGAGAATGGCGATCAATGATGTCTCACAGAAATATCAGATCCCTTGGATTTATGGAGCGTGTGTCGGCAGTTTTGGCATGAGTTTAACCATTCTTCCAGGAAAGACGCCCTGCTTAAATTGTATTCTGAAAAAGATCCCCATTCAGGGAATGACATGTGATACAGGCGGGATCATTGGTCCTGCTGTTCAGATGGTTATTTCACACCAATCAGCTGAAGCATTGAAAATCCTTGTTGAGGACTGGCAAGCTGTTCGTACGACATTTGTTAGCTTTGATCTATGGAGAAATCAATATACGAGCATGAAGGTTTCGAAAGCGAAGGATGCAGGCTGTTTATCATGTGGGGAAAATAGAACCTATCCATATTTAGATAGTGAGAATATGACTAAGTCAACTGTTCTTTGCGGAAGAGACACGGTACAGATACGCCCGCCAAAACAAAAGAATATCCAGTTAAATGAATTATCCCAGCAATTAAAAGAACTTGGATATAGGGTGAAGGGGAACCCTTATTTATTATCTATTGAGATAGATGAACAGCGTCTTGTTATTTTCAATGATGGACGTGCACTTATACATGGGACTAAAGATTTAACACAAGCAAAAACAATTTATCAGCGACTGCTCGGGTAATAGTAAAGCTCTGACTATATATTGGTCAGGGCTTTTTCTACGTAAAAAAATAAATTGTCGTTCTGATTAATTGAACAAGCCTTTATGTACGGAGTAATAACAAGCGCAGTGAAATTAGGCAGACCGGTATTTACATATAAGTAAAAGTTTTCTGTACGACAATATTCCCCAGGAAATGAGATGTTTCACGTGAAACAGACAGCATTTGTCATTATACGAGCCGTAGCAGAGGAATAAGAAGGATGGATCGAAAAAATCAGCTAGTTCATGTATAATGAAACTTAATTAAAATGAGGAATGGGAAAAATGGAGAAAACCAGAATTGATTGTTTCAAATGTAAATATTTCTATGTTACGTGGGATCAAAGGTTTCCAAAGGGCTGCAAAGCGTTTCAATTTAAAACAGCAAAG
This sequence comes from Cytobacillus massiliigabonensis, assembly GCF_900199725.1. GTDB lineage: Bacteria > Bacillota > Bacilli > Bacillales > Cytobacillaceae > Cytobacillus > Cytobacillus massiliigabonensis. The sequence continues at coordinate 364,261 of NZ_LT904904.1, forward strand.
CTCCCATCAGTAGAAGTACTCCGTGCATCAGGTGAGCCTTGCTTACGATTTGAAAAAAAAGCTGATAAATGATAGTTCGTCTTTAAGTTTTCAAATTAGGTTATAAGCGAAAGCTCGTGAGTCAATAGGATCCAATTATGTACCGATAAATAGAGGTGAAAATATTGAACATTTCCGTCCAGCAATTGCTAAGGAAAATTGAAGAGGAATTGCATGAAGCTAAAGGAAATACGAATGAGGCTAGAATAAGAGAAAGAATCTATTCGATTAAATCACTATGTGAGCTCATACTAGACGAACAGGTTCAGCCAGCTGCTCAAAAAAATACATTTGTTTCTCAACAACCAGCTCATCATGCACAGCCAGTTAGTATTCAGCAGCCTAAACGTCTAGAAATGGAAGATGATGCAAATGGAGATTCATTGTTCGATTTCTGAAAAATGGCTGCTTGCTGTTAAAAATAAGCCTTTGATATACACATGAATGGGTTTGATTCGAATGAATAACGTAATGAACGGGTATATCAAAGGCAATTGGCTGCACCAACAATGTTAGTTAAAAAAGACATAAAGAAAAGAGGAATTTAAATGAAATTATTTATTATTCTTGGTGCAATTAATGCTTTTTTATCAGTTGCTCTAGGAGCGTTCGGTGCGCACGGCCTTGAAAAAATGGTAGAACCGAAGTATTTAGAAATCTGGAAAACAGGTGTCACCTATCAAATGTTCCATGCGACAGGATTATTAGTAATAGGTGTCCTTCTAGGGAAATTGCCAGCAAGTGCTTTATTATCCTGGTCAGGGTGGATGATGCTAATCGGGATTATCTTTTTCTCTGGAAGCTTATACATACTGACGGTAACGAAAATTGGAGTTCTTGGTGCGATCACACCAATTGGCGGTGTTTGCTTCTTAGTTGCATGGGTATTGTTAATCATCGCAGCAGTAAAGCATTTATAGGAATAGAAAGAGCTTTGACGTTTTTCGTCAAAGCTCTTTTTTACATAATAAGGCAGAATTGTGTTTTCGAGTTTGAGAATGGCCTAGCGCAAGTAGCTTATGCGTTTTTCTTATCTCGGACTATATTGTGAAAGGCTTGGTGCACCACCGAATGATGGATAATCATACTCGATTTCTTCTTCGAATGTGACATAGTCTAAGTAAACCATTGGAATTAAGAATCGCATGCCTGTTTGCGGGTCGCTTAAGATTACGTGATCCCTGCCTGCAGCTTCGATTATGCCTTCGAATTTTTTGGCATTCCACTCCTGATTATTTTCAAATGTGGCATAAACCGTAGCAAGTTTTCCTTTGTTTAAACGCAGAATGTTTTCGATATAGGATTGCTCAATCGGAAGCATGCCTGGAACTTGTGGAGCTTGTGAGGGGGCACTGCCGCCTCCTGTTGTCGGAAATGGTACAGTTTGCATTTGCGGAAAGGTAATTGGCTGCACTCTATATGCAGGAGAATTTGCAGTTCCTCCTGTATATGGCTGCTGCTGATACCCGTAGTATGGGTTGGCTGTGTACTGATTAAAGTTTTGACTCACACTTTTCCCTCCTAGAAATCAAAGTGAAGCTTCATATAAAGCTCAGGAGAATAGGGGTTTAATAGACTAATGGAAAACGATATGGATATTAAATACTCACTAATTCATTAGTATGTATAGGCATGTTTTTTTATGCTTTTTTTCTAATCAAGAAAATTGTTTTAGTATACTTGGAGTAAAAAAGCCAAAAGAAAGCCTCCTTTGCATGATGCAAAGAAGGCAAGCTAATAATTAATTTATGTGTAAAAGCTGTGCAATACGATCTTCTTCAAGAAGATTTCCTACGAAGAATGAACCGAATTCTCCATATCTTGCACTTACTTCATCAAAACGCATTTCATATACAAGCTTCTTAAATTGAAGGGCATCATCAGAGAATAAAGTTACTCCCCATTCATAATCGTCGAAGCCTACAGAACCAGTAATAATCTGTTTTACTTTTCCTGCGTATTGGCGGCCGATCATTCCATGGCTGCGCATCATATTTCGGCGATCCTCCATTGGAAGCATATACCAGTTATCATTTCCTTGACGGCGCTTATCCATTGGATAGAAGCAAACGTGTTTGGACTTAGGCAGAATAGGATATAAACGTGCCAATATTTCTGGACTTTGGTATGGATCCTGATCTGAAGGCAGGTAGTTGCTTAATTCAACAACGGAAACATAAGAGAATGTAGGAACTGTGTACTCTGCTAGTTTCGTTTTATTGAATTCATTTTCAATTTCATTTATTTCCTCAAGTGTCGGTCTTAGAATCATTAGCATAAAGTCAGCCTTCTGGCCAACAACTGTATATAATGCATGGCTTCCCTTTTTCTCGCTTTGAGTAGTGTTCCACTTATCTAAAAGGGATAAAAACTCATGGATAGCTGCTTGGCGCTCATCACTTGACAACATCTTCCATGATGTCCAATCGATTGCACGGAAGTCATGTAAACTATACCAGCCTTCAAGCGTTTTTGCTGCTTCACTCATTACTATCACTCCTAATATGTATATGTGCGAATAATCACACCATAACTATATCATAGTTTCCCCAAATGATAATGGAATAAAACTCGTTAAAATAATAGTTATCGATTAATATGACAGATTTGTGGATATTTTGTTACAAGAAGCAAATATTAAGGGGCGTTAATGTTTATAAATGAGTAACAATTGGAAAATACATAAGAAAAGCGCAAGCGCCTTGGTGTCACCCCCGACAAGCATAAGACGAGCTGGGTGGGAGGTTGTTCTTTAACCTTCTAGCCAGATTTGCTTATGACCTCGAGGGGGTAGCCGCCGAAGCTAGACAATTCTCTAACTCCAAAGTTATACTTTCTTATCTTTTGAGAAAAAGACTTTTTATATGTGATAAAACAAACTTGATATTTTACTTTAGTAACGTATTCTAAAAGAGGAAGCTATATTGATTAAATGGGGAATCATAGATAACTGTATATAATTGAATAGTAGGAGGAGCTTTTATGAGTGATTTATTTTCAGTTTTGAAAGAGAAAGTGAGTGGAAAGGGTTTAAAGATTGTTTTTCCAGAAGGAATGGATGAGCGGATATTGGCGGCGGCAGGCAGATTAGCAGCTGAAAAAATGATTATGCCAATTTTAATCGGGAATGTTGAGTCGATTGAAGCAAAGGCGAAGGAACTGGATATTTCATTAGAAGCTGTGGAGATTTATGATCCGAGCAGCTATGAAAAAATGGATGAGCTTGTGGCTTCCTTTATAGAACGAAGAAAAGGGAAAGCGACTGAAGAAGATGCACGGAAGATTTTATTAGATGAAAACTATTTTGGAACGATGCTCGTGTATACGAATGAAGCAGACGGGTTAGTGAGCGGTGCTGCACATTCAACAGCAGATACAGTACGCCCGGCTCTTCAAATTATTAAAACTAAGGATGGCGTTGGCAAAACCTCTGGTGTTTTTATTATGGTTCGTGAAGAAGAAAAGTATATTTTCGCAGACTGTGCAATCAATATTTCACCCGATAGCCGGGACTTGGCTGAAATTGCGATTGAAAGTGCAAAAACAGCCAAAATGTTTGATATCGAACCTCGTGTAGCTATGCTAAGCTTTTCAACGAAAGGCTCTGCAAAGTCGCCAGAAACAGAGAAGGTCACCGCTGCTGTTCAGGAGGCGAAATTACGCGATCCGCAGCTGGTCTTGGATGGAGAGTTCCAATTTGATGCGGCATTTGTGCCTTCTGTTGCAAAAAAGAAAGCGCCGGATTCTCCGCTCCAAGGGGATGCCAATGTGTTTATTTTCCCTAGCTTGGAAGCTGGAAACATCGGCTATAAAATTGCCCAGCGCCTTGGCGGCTTTGAAGCAGTTGGACCGATTTTACAAGGATTAAACCGCCCGGTAAATGATTTGTCCCGCGGATGTGATGAAGAGGATGTATACAAGCTAGCCTTAATTACAGCCGCACAGGCATTAAATCAATAAAAAATTGGGAAGAGCTAGTCACTTATGTCTAGCTCTTTTTGATATAATGGGTTTGGCGAATATACGGCTACATTTGGCGAATAAAATGGAATTTTGTCCAATAAAAGTCGGTGGACGGCGAATAAAATAAAATTTTGTCCAATAAAGGTAAGCGGACGGCGAATAAAATACTGAAGCCGTCCAATCATTGATTAAATTAAGGCAGGCAGATCGCCTCCTTCAGATAGAGGAGTACAATAGATGAAAGATATATTACAGCAAGAGCAATGGAGAGTTATTGATGAATCGGTTTTGGGCAAACATTTGCCTGCACTGCACTCATTTGGAATAGATGATACGTTATGTGCATCAGTTGGAGGCGGTATGGTTCCAGCGACGGCTCGAAGCTGGGTGCATGAAAAGACTATTGTATTAGGCATCCAAGATACAAGGCTTCCTTTTTTGGAAGAAGGCATTGATTTTCTAAATAGCGAAGGCTATCAGGTTATTGTCAGAAACTCTGGCGGGTTGGCAGTAGTGCTGGATGAAGGCGTGTTAAATATTTCACTCATCTTTCCAGAAGGAGAAAAAGGCATTGATATTAACCGCGGCTATGATGCGATGTGGATGCTTATTAAAGAAATGTTTTCAGATTTTAAAGCAGACATTGAAGCAAAAGAGATCGTTGGTTCTTATTGTCCAGGGAGCTATGATCTTAGCATTGGCGGTAAAAAATTTGCTGGCATTTCTCAAAGACGGCTCCGCGGCGGGGTAGCTGTCCAAATTTATCTTTGTGTAGACGGAAGCGGCAGCGGCAGGGCTGAGTTAATTGAACAATTTTATCAAATAGCAAGAAAGAATTCAGAAACTAAATTTCAATATCCTGTGATTAAACCATCCGTCATGGCATCCTTGTCAGAGTTATTGAATATAAATCTAACAGTGCAGGATGTTATGTTCCGGTTTTTAACTAGTCTGAAAAACAGGTGCAATCATTTATTCTCAGGCGGGCTGACTGAAGAGGAACATAAATTATATGAAGCTTATTATGATCGTGTCGTCCAGCGGAATGTAAAAATACTCGGTGAGAACTAATAACGAAAAGCCGTACCTCGGGAAGAGGTCCGGCTTTTCTTAATCGAGGCATGCTGCCTACCTTCTCCTATTACTGTCTAAGCCTTCCACATGACAAGTGAAAGACCTCTCTCTGTCTAGATACATGGTCTTACTCAGCGACCTTTTCTAAATTTCCGTTTCGGTCCATTTTAAATTTGGTTGCAGGTCTTTCCTCTTCATCAAAGAGTACAAGTTTGCGAGCGCGATTCATAATTTTCATTAAGGTCTCGTAATCTTCTTGAATGGTTACGGTATTTTGTTCTAACTGGCCAATTTTCCCTTCAAGCTCATCATTTCGGCTCTTAATCTGGGCATTTTCCCGCTTTAATCTTTCATTCTCATTTCTTAAAATATCCAATTGAATACTCGAGTGTTTTAAAGATTGTAAGTATGAAATAACACGATCGAGATTGATCTCTGAACTGACAGGATAATTTTGGACTTCATTATAGACTGGTGCAGACTTCACTTCAATTATTTCTTCAGCATACTCTTCAATGTAGTCCTCATTTGCTGAAACTGGCTCTGGCAATGGAATAGTAGTAGTTTCAATCTCAGTTAATTCTGGTACTGGCGGTGAATATAGAAGCTTTTTCTTTCCGCCTTGATCTTTTCCAAGAATTCGCTGTCTTTGCTTCCTCTGCTTCTTTGCAAGCTGGAGCGCTTTCTCATATTGATGTCTAACAACAGCATTCCAGCGAAATCCACAGGCTGCAGAAGTGCGATCAAGCTTATCGCCAACTTCCTCAAAGGCGTTCAATTGCGTACTGCCCTCTCTTACATGCCTTAATACTGTTTCGGCTAGCAATAAATCATTTTCATCTGTCCATGCATCTTGACGAACTTTCATTTCCTCAACTCCCAATTTAATTTTGCAATTTTTTTAAAACCTTAGTTTAAGGATGGACAACTTTGGGTGAATTTATACAAATTGGATTAAAAGGATAGTAGATTTTTATAAAAACAATAGATAGGTATGATAAAATAGAACTTGTAATTTGCTTGAAACAGCGTTCAAAAAATATATAAATTTCCATATTGCTAGCGGGGTAAAACGGCTTGCAAAGAAAAAGGTAAAGCTGTAAAATACAGCTTGAGCCAAGTGAATAAGAATAACTAGCATCGGCAAAACTTATAGATAATATGCTAGACCGCAGAAAGGGTTGTAATATAGATGGCAAACGAATTTCGTGTTTGCGATGATTGTCTAGGCGTAAACTTAAAAACATTAATTCCTCTTTTAAAAGAAATAGATCCAGAGGCAAAAATAGAAATAGGATGTCAATCCTATTGTGGGCCAGGCAGGAAGAAAACATTCGCGTTTGTAAATAATCGTCCGCTAGCAGGTCTAACGGAAGAAGAATTAAAGGAAAAAATAAATAAAAAGCTGAAAAAGTAAAAATCACCTTTGAAGAGTGTCCTAAGGTGATTTTTTGTTTTCAAGCAAATTTTGTGTCTAGCCAGTGTCGGAAAATAGGACAGTATAACATTTTTTGAAATTTGGGAGCTGTCTAGCGGAAACAGCTAGATTGCTGAGCCCTTCTGCGTTTGTACGGCGATGATCAAGGGGCTTTCACTTTTAATGTTTGTCGAATATAGCTGAAATATCAGAAAATGTGTAGTGAATTGCGTTTGAAATCAAGATATAATAGAAGGAAGTTGGAAAATCGGAGGTAAAAGATGGCATATTCCATGGAGAAGCTGCGTGAAGAAAAGGTGTTTAAGGATCCTGTTCATCGGTATGTTCATGTGAGGGACCGGGTCATCTGGGATTTAATTGGCACAAAGGAATTCCAGCGGCTAAGAAGAATTAAGCAGCTTGGAACAACCTATTTAACCTTCCATGGAGCCGAACATAGCCGTTTTAATCATTCGCTCGGTGTTTACGAGATTGTCAGACGGATTGCTGATGATGTGTTTAATGGAAGGCCGGAATGGAATGAAGATGACCGCCTCCTCTCTTTATGTGCTGCATTGCTTCATGATTTAGGACATGGTCCTTTCTCGCATTCCTTTGAGAAAGTCTTTGATTTGGATCATGAATATTTTACGAGAGCTATCATTCTCGGAGAAACAGAAGTGAACCAAGTGCTATCGAGGGTAGGAAAGGATTTTCCTATAAAAGTAGCTGAGGTTATTGCGAAAACGTCAAAAAATAAGCTTGTAGTCAGCCTTATCTCCAGTCAGATTGATGCGGACAGGATGGATTATCTTCAAAGAGATGCCTACTTTACTGGGGTTAGCTATGGTCATTTCGACATGGAACGCATTCTGCGTGTCATGCAGCCGAAAGAGGATCAAGTGGTCATTAAGCAAAGCGGAATGCATGCCGTTGAGGATTACATAATGAGCCGATATCAAATGTATTGGCAGGTTTATTTTCATCCAGTTACCCGGAGTGCGGAAGTCATTTTGACGAAAATTTTGCATCGGGCTAAATATTTGCATGAACATGGATATTTCTTTAAATCACAGCCGATTCATTTTTATTCTATGTTTAATGGGGAAATAACACTAGAGGATTATATTAAGCTTGATGAAGCCATTATTCTTTATTACTTTCAAATGTGGCAGGAGGAGGAAGATCCAATCCTCCGAGATTTATGCTGCCGCTTTATGAACCGTAATTTATATAAGTACGCGGAATTTGAGCCTGCGAGGGAATATAAGAAGCTTGCAGAGCTGTCTGTCTTATTTGAAAAAGCGGGAATTGATCCTGATTATTATCTTGTGGTCGATTCATCATCAGACTTGCCGTATGACTTCTATCGCCCAGGTGAAGAGGAAGAGCGGCTACCAATCCAATTATTAATGAAAAACAAAGAGATTCGAGAGCTTTCAAGAGAATCAGAGATTGTAGACGCGATCTCCGGGAAAAGACGGACCGATCATAAATTGTATTATCCAGCGGATATCCTGCAGGATGATTCGTCCGAGCCGCTGATTAAGAAGCAAATTCGTAAGCTATTGGAAATGGAATAGAGATTTTTATATGTAAAAGTAAATGGCCGACCGGTGTACTGAACATGCCTTTAGACGTGTGGAATAACTAGCGCAAGAGTTGTTATGCCGGCCGACATTTGCATCCTAGGTTATGATTATAAATTTATGATTATTTCAAGTTAAGATATGGGACTAAACGGAGTAGGAGATGAAGAGCTTGTTAAAAGATCATGCCAAAATCATTCATGCGATTGCCGCTTCGGAGGAAATTATCGGACGAAAAAAGCTGCAGAAGATGGTGTATATCGCTAAAAAGCTGGCTTTCCCTTTTCAGGAGCGATTTCAATTTCATTTTTATGGCCCTTATTCTGAGGAATTAACATTACGTGTGGAAGAGCTTTGCAATATGGGTTTTTTAGATGAAGTGAAGGAAAAAAAGGGCGGATATTATCAGTACCGATATACGCTAACGGAAAATGGCAGGGAGTTTTTAAGCCTGAATGAAGTGTCTATGCCAAATCTTCAAGAATGTTTAACAGATATGAACTGTCAAAATGCCAGATTTCTTGAGCTTGTTTCGACGGTGCTATATTTTGACAATCTTCCGAAAGAAGAAGTGAAGGAAAAAATCTTTACGTTAAAAAGCAAGCAGCGCTACACCGATGAAGAGGTAGAAACTGCTTATCAGTATATTGCCAATTTAAGAGAAAAAGCCGGGCACTAATGCTCGGCTTTACTTATCACTAAGGCGTTCCCCGCCAACAGCATAATGATTCTTTGTCATTTCTTCAATAAAGACAACGATATTTTCCTTTGGTGCTCCTGTAGTTTCGTTTACTGCTGCTGTTACTTTTTCCACAAGTGCTTTCTTTTGCTCCTCTGTGCGTCCTTCAAGCATTTTTACCGTTACATATGGCATAAATAACATCTCCTTGTTATTTTTATATCAATTGTAGCTTTTCATATTTCGGAAAAATGTGCAAGTACTGGGGAAATTGTCTAACTTTCACTTTCATAGCAAAGTCGTGTATACTTTTAAATAATGTATAAGGGGAAATACACTCCCTAGATAGGATCTACAGTTCGAAAGAGGGGTTTGGTGTGCTTGGAACAATTTCTGGCCTTTTCACTTAGGGAAATTCCATATGTTGCGATTACGTTAATGATCGCTTTCACGGTCCATGAGTTTGCCCATGCGTTTGTAGCGTATAAATTTGGCGATTCAACCGCACAAAAGCAGGGAAGATTAACGTTAAATCCAATACATCATCTAGACCCATTCGGGACCATCTTAATCTTTATTGCAGGCTTTGGGTGGGCAAGACCAGTCCCAGTTAATCGTTTTTTCTTTAAGAATCCAAGATTAGCGGGAATCATGGTTTCGATTGCCGGACCGATAAGCAATCTGTTCATGGCGATTCTCGGATTTATTGTTTGGTATGCAATGCTTGGAATGGGTGCTGCTGCAAGTCTGCCAGCGTTTGTACCGGAGTTTTTGAATATATTTATCCATCTTAACTTAGTTTTGTTTGTTTTTAATTTGCTGCCGTTTCCGCCATTGGATGGGTATCGAATCGTCGAGGACTTGGCACCTGCGCATTTGCGTCCGAAGCTTACTCAATTTGAAGCATACGGCTCTGTCATTTTTCTTATACTTGTAATCACACCGCTTGATCAATACACGATACAGCCAATTTTTAGCACGGTTTTGCCGATTCTATCTGACGGATTAGGCGATTTCTTTTATCGATTATTTTTGTAAAGTTATATTAGATATAAAATATTTAGAAATGCTGAAGGTGTCTAGCTCTAGCACCCGGGGGCACGAGGTCATAAGCCAAGCTGTCAAGAAGGTTAAAGAACAGCCTTCTCAAGAGCTCGTTTTATGCTTGTCACCACTGGGCAAGGCGCTGCCGCTTTTCTAGTAAGGAGGAATCCCTTTGGAAGAGAAAAAGAAGAAAGACATTGGGTTTAATATTATAAAGAATGATCCGACAGAGGGGCATGGAGGGTTTGGTTCAGGCTCGTTAAGCCTAGACAATGTGTCTCCTGTCATTATTGATGTGGATGCTGGAGAGGCTTCAATAGAAGTTGGAGCGATGCATGCCCGCAGCCCTGTGGAAAAGGGAATAAAATTTTTAAAAAGCAAGGAAGAGGTTCCGAATGGAAAACCTTATTGGCTTGTTTGGGTGACCATAGACCGCAAGGAAGAAGGCCCATACTATGCAGGTGTGACAGCTTGTGAGATGACTGTAGACAGGGAAATTCGCAGAGGATATAAGTCCTTGCCAGAGCATGTAAACCGGATGGATAAGTCCATTAAGAAGCATATTATTGTTGATCATATGGATCCGAAATCAAAAGGAGTTCTTGCTCAGTTTCTGCAGAATCATAATCTTGGAATGTGGGAACGTTCCATACAGCAGCTCAAAGACGACTTGCAAGCAAATTAATTGAAAAGGTGCATGGATTTTGTCGGAATTGTGACAGTTTACTGACTAAAATTTTTAACTACTTGCTCAAATCCAATAAAATAAGTAAACTTATAAACAGTGTGAAGACACTATATAAATACTAGGACACGAAAAAACTCGGGGGGACTCCTCCGAGTTTTTTCAACTATATGATGGAATTGTTAATCTTTTATCGTTTCTTCACAGGTGTGCACTCACTCCGAAAAGATAACGATTGTCCAGAACCTATGACCAATCAAACAGTTTCTTGTACCAAGGTTTTTTTGGCTCTTTTTCCTTTTTGGCTGGTTTTTCCTCTGTGTATGGCAAATGGTCTGTACAGTATTCGGTTGGTTCGGTGCCGCTGACAAAATACGTAAATCGCTTGATTGGACAATTGTCGGTGGCAAGCTTTCCATTTGAAGGATTCACGTATACACCAACTGTCCCTTTCGGCTGCTTAAAGCCCTTTGCTGGTTTTCCTTTATGAGTATCCTCCATAAAGCGCGCCCAAATATTCTTTGCGTATGATTTGTCTGCTGAACGTGTAATGGCCTTACCTTTATCATACCCAGTCCAAACAGCAGAGACGAGCTGTGGAGAATATCCAATCATCCAGCTATCCGTATCTGTCGTTCCTGATTTTCCCGCATACGTACGTGTTAAATTATTAATGACTGTACTCCCTGTAACACTCGTATAGCCATTCAGTTTTGGGTCAAAAATACCTGTCATCATTTGTGTCGTAACATAAGCTAACTCAGGCTTTAAAATCGGAATTGCCTGTTTATCATGCTGATAAATGACTTTCCCTTGATGATCTTCAACCTTTGTGATCATAACAGGTGAAACCATTTTCCCGCCGTTTGCCAGGATGCTATAGGCACTCGCCATTTCAATGACCCTTACTCCGGATGTTCCTAAAGCTAATGATGGAACGTTAGCCATTTTTGTCGTGAGACCGAATTTTTTCGCTGTGTCGACAAGTGTATTTTCGCCTAAAAATAAATGTGTTTTCACAGCAAAGATATTATCAGATAAAGCAAGTGCCTGAGCCATTGTAATATCACCATCTGCATACTGGCTATTAAAGTTTTTCGGCGAGTATTCAGACCTTCCATCATCAAAACGGAAGGTTGTCTGCTCACTGCGCATAACCGTTGAAGGAGTAAAACCCTTCTCAAGAGCCGCATAGTATAGGAGCGGTTTTATGGTAGATCCAGGCTGGCGAACCGCCTGTACAGCCCGGTTAAATGGGCTTTCCTCATAACTTCTTCCGCCAACCATTGCTTTGACATAGCCGTTTTTAGGATCCATCGCAACTAGTCCTGTTTGGATCTCTGATTCTTTAGAGATCAATTTCTCTACTGTTTGTTCAGCAATTTCTTGTTGTTTTAAATCGATGGTTGTGTAAACTTTTAACCCGCCAAGCTCAATGACCCGATCGTCCAAATTTAGCTCCGTTTTTAATATATGACGTACGGTATCCTGAAAATAGGGTGCCGTTTTTGTTTTTGTATGGAGGTGCTTTCCAACGAAAGTGAGCTGTTCATTTAGGGCATCCTTAACCACATTTTTGTGAATGAGTTTGTTTTCGACCATAGTTTGTAAAATCAGCTTCTGGCGGCTCTTGGCATTTTCCATTGAGTTGAATGGGGAGTAGATGCCAGCGCCCTTTGGAATGCCAGCAAGCATAGCAGCTTCGCCAAGAGTCAGCTCGCCAGCTTTTTTTCCAAAATAGAATTGGCTGGCAGCTTCCGCTCCATAAGCGCCATGCCCGTAATATATCGTATTTAAATAGCCTTCTAAAATTTCCTTCTTCGTATAATTCATTTCCAGCCGTATCGTATAAAAGGCTTCTAGTATTTTTCGCTTCCATGTTTTTTCGTGTGCCAGGAATAGATTCCGGGCATATTGCTGGCTAATGGTACTTGCACCCTGAACCTTTGCCATTGCTTTGATATCTGCAATTAAAGCACCAACGATCCGCTTATAATCAAACCCATGATGGGAATAAAATTTTCGATCTTCTATCGAAATGGTAGCGTCGATTAAATGGGGGCTGATTTGGTCAAGTTCTACCCAATATCGCTTTTGCCCATTATGGCTCTCTCCGATTACTGTCCCATCATCTGAATAAAATAGTGTTGATTGTGGAACGGCCAGCGGCGGGGGACCTAGTATTTTTGCATAGAGCAAAATACCAGCACCAATAAGCACGGCTAATGCGAGTCCAATTAAGCTGATAATAAAGAAGGCACGAAAATATTTCCCTGCTTTTCTAAATCGCTGATTTGTCATAATCTCCATTTCGGTGCTTCCCCCTTTCTAGACGAACCTAAAGAATTTCAGCAAAATTGCTGGAAAATCACTTCTATTTATCTAGTATTGAAAAAATGGCGGGATTTTAAACATTTTTATCAAACACATGTAACTTTTTCTTGCATTTTCGCTAGATTCATCTATACTTTTTCTCATGTTTGTAATTATGGTGTTAGGGAATTATAAGAAAAGCGGAGGCGACTTGGTTAATGCCGTACAAACTAAGATGCTTGAAGTTTGAAAGACGATAGCCCGCCTGCGCAAGAAAATTCTTATTTAAATACATGTCATTTTTTAAATAGAAGGGATGATTCTAAAATGGGATTATGGTTTACTGAGAAACAAACAGAAAATTTCGGAATTACAATGAAAATTAAGCAGACTTTACATACAGAGCAAACAGATTTTCAAATGCTTGAAATGGTTGAAACAGAAGAATGGGGAAATATGCTTTTGCTTGATGGCATGGTTATGACCTCTGTGAAAGATGAATTTGTCTATCACGAAATGGTGGCGCATGTGCCATTATTTACACACCCTAATCCAGAAAACGTCCTTGTAGTAGGCGGAGGCGACGGCGGTGTCATTCGTGAGGTGCTTAAGCATCCGAGTGTGAAGAAAGCAACACTTGTTGATATCGATGGAAAAGTAATCGAGTATTCGAAGAAGTTTTTACCGGAAATTGCTGGCATGCTGGATGATCCGCGCGTGGACGTTCAAGTTGGAGACGGCTTCATGCATATTGCTGAAAGTGAAAATGAATACGATGTCATTATGGTTGATTCAACTGAGCCAGTAGGTCCTGCTGTTAACCTGTTTACAAAAGGATTTTACGCAGGGATTTCTAAAGCGCTAAAGGAAGATGGCATTTTCGTTGCTCAATCGGACAACCCTTGGTTTAAGGCAGACTTAATCCGCAATGTTCAAAAGGATGTAAAGGAAATCTTCCCAATTACAAACCTATATGTTGCAAACATTCCTACTTATCCAAGCGGCATGTGGGCATTTACCATTGGTTCAAAAAAATATGATCCATTAGCGGTTAGTGAAGAACGCTTCCATGAAATTGAAACAAAATATTATACGAAGGAACTTCATAAAGCAGCATTTGTCTTGCCAAAATTTGTGCAGGATTTAGTGAAGTAACCTAGATTTTCAGAAATAAAGGCTATATTGCAAATAAAATGAGGTTTTGCAAATATAATGTTAATTTCGCAAATAAAGTTAGGAATTTGCAAAAATAAAGGTAATATTGCAAATAAAATGAGGTTTTGCAAAAATAATGTTAATTTCGCAAATAAAATTGAGATTTTGCAAAAATAAAGGCAAATTTCGCAAATAAAGTTAGGAATTTGCAAAAATAAAGGCAAATTTCGCAAATAAAGTTAGGAATTTGCAAAAATAAAGGGAATTTCGCAAATAAAGCTGGATCCCGCAAAAATAATAGAAATACCGCAAATTAAAGCGTACCTTTTGCAAATAAATCCAGCCTTTTTGCAAAAAAGACCAAAGGAGCTTCATGCTCCAAATACATATAAACGAGGGATGACAGGCATGCGTTTTGATGAAGCATACTCAGGCAATGTATTTATAAAAAGCCATCCAAATTATGAAGAAAGTGAAGCCGTTTTATATGGAATGCCAATGGATTGGACGGTTAGCTATCGTCCAGGCTCCCGTTTTGGCCCGGCTCGTATACGTGAAGTATCCATCGGCCTTGAAGAGTACAGTGCCTATTTGGATCGTGAATTAGAAGAAGTAAAATACTTTGATGCAGGCGATATTCCGCTTCCGTTTGGAAATCCGCAAAGAAGTCTTGACTTAATTGAGGAATTTGTTGATAAGGTTTTAGCAGAAAATAAATTTCCATTAGGAATGGGCGGAGAGCATTTAGTTTCTTGGCCGGTAATGAAAGCGATGTATAAAAAATATCCCGATCTTGCCATCATCCATATGGATGCACACACGGATTTGCGTGAGAATTATGAAGGGGAGCCGCTATCCCACTCAACACCTATTCGCAAAGTAGCTGAATTAATTGGGCCACAGAATGTTTATTCATTTGGCATTCGTTCTGGAATGAAGGAAGAATTCCAATGGGCAAAAGAAGTGGGCATGCATATTTCAAAATTTGAAGTGCTTGAGCCTCTAAAAGAAGTGCTGCCAAAATTAGCCGGACGTCCTGTTTATGTCACAATCGACATTGATGTCCTCGATCCTGCGCATGCACCAGGTACGGGTACGGTTGATGCAGGAGGGATTACTTCTAAAGAGCTGCTTGCCTCTATCCACGAAATTGCCCGTTCAGAAATTAATGTAGTAGGTGCAGATCTTGTAGAAGTCGCGCCAATCTATGACCCGTCTGAACAAACGGCAAATACAGCAAGCAAACTCATTCGCGAAATGATCCTTGGCTGGGTTTAATAATAAAGCACTTTTCTAAAAGATTGATGTATAAAACTAGTTGTGCAAATGGAAAAATTGGTTGTTTGGAGCGGAAGGTGCGAGACTCCTGCGGGTGGAGTGGACAGGTGAGACTCCGCAGGAGCTTTAGCGACGAGGAGGCTCACCGCCCACCCCGCGGAAAGCGAGCATCCTGGAGTAGAAATCAACTTTTGCCAACTATGTGTTATTTAGCAACAATGTTAAAACAAAAACGGAGACCCGCTGTCTCCGTTTTTTTCCGTTCAGTTATGACTGTCAACTAGCACCAGTTATCGTTTTCTACTATAATGAAATGAAAAGGATGTGTGGCCAACAAGTGGAACAAGTGCCTGTAAAAATAAAGGTGAAAACGGATATACGCGATGGGGGCAGTAAGGATACTTTTGAACTTACAGCTTTTGGACAATACTACAAAAAGGAAAATGCCCGTTTTCTGCAATATAATGAGGAAATGGAAGAAGGCACCGTAAAGACCATTATTAAACTTTCCGATCAGGAGGGTCTAATTTTACGCAGTGGTGCAGTAAAAATGAGACTTCCTTTTCAAATGAATAAAAAGCTTAGTGGCCGCTATGATACGCCATATGGAGTATTTGAAACAGCTACTTTAACAAAAAGGTTTGTCCATCATTTTGATGAACAGACAGATATTGGATCGATTGATCTTTTATATGAAATGAGCATACAAGGTGCACATTCAGGTACATATCATTTAGTCATAACATTTCAAAAGGAGGAAGAAAAATGAATAGTGTTGAGCAAATGCAGAGTAAATTAAAACAAGAAATCAAAGATGCTGTTCTTAAAGCGAATTTAGCAGCTGAAGACCAAATTCCAGCTGTCATTCTAGAAGTGCCAAAGGATAAATCACATGGGGATTATTCTACGAATATGGCGATGCAGCTGGCACGTGTTGCAAAAAAGGCGCCTAGACAAATAGCTGAAAGCTTAATCGAGAATTTTGATTCTTCTAAAGCGTCCATTAAAAAAATTGAAATTGCAGGACCGGGATTTATAAATTTTCACATGGATAACAGCTACTTAACAAATTTAATCCCGGCGATTCTAGAAGCAGGGGATCGATACGGAGAAACAGATATCGGCGGCAAGCAAAAGGTTCAAGTGGAGTTTGTGTCAGCGAACCCGACAGGTGACTTGCATCTTGGACATGCCCGCGGAGCGGCAGTTGGAGACTCTTTATGCAACATTTTAGCGAAGGCTGGCTATGACGTTTCGCGTGAATATTATATTAATGATGCGGGCAACCAGATTAATAATCTCGCATGGTCTGTAGAAGCCCGCTATTTCCAAGCACTCGGCATGGAGAAAGAAATGCCTGCAGATGGCTACCATGGCGAAGATATTATTGGCATCGGCAAAAAGCTTGCTGAGGAATTTGGTGACAAGTATGTCCATGTAGACGAAAAAGAGCGCTTTGACTTTTTCCGTGCATACGGCTTAAAGGTAGAAATGGCGAAGCTAAAGACAGATCTTGAAGAATTCCGTGTCCCATTTGATGTATGGTACTCTGAAACGTCTCTTTATAATAACGGCAAAATTGATGCGGCGTTAACAGCATTAAAAGACAATGGCCATATTTACGAAGAAGATGGAGCGACATGGTTCCGTTCAACAACTTTTGGTGATGATAAAGACCGTGTTCTCATTAAAAATGACGGCTCTTACACATATTTAACACCAGATATTGCTTACCATCGGGATAAGCTTGAGCGTGGGTTTGAACAGCTGATTAATATTTGGGGTGCAGACCATCATGGCTATATCCCTCGGATGAAAGCAGCTATCGAGGCGCTTGGCTATCGTCGTGAGGCATTAGAGGTTGAAATCATCCAGCTTGTTCATTTATACAAAAACGGCGAAAAAATGAAGATGAGCAAACGGACAGGAAAAGCTGTAACAATGCGTGATCTTGTTGAAGAGGTAGGACTTGATGCCACCCGTTATTTCTTTGCTATGAGAAGTGCAGACACACATATGGACTTCGATTTAGACCTGGCAGTTTCTCAATCAAATGAAAACCCTGTATATTATGCGCAATATGCACATGCGCGTATTTCAAGCATTTTACGCCAAGGGGAGGAACAAGGTATGACTGTCGGCAGTGATGCTGACTTTTCACTAGTTTCTTCAGAGAAGGAAATGGATGTCCTGAAAAAATTAGGCGAATTCCCTCAGGCTGTTGGAGAAGCAGCTGTGAAGCGTTTGCCGCACAGAATCACAAACTATATTTTTGAATTAGCATCTACTTTCCACAGCTTCTATAATGCTGAAAAAGTATTAGATGCGGATCATCCTGAACGGACGAAAGCGCGCTTGGCATTAATCAAAGCTGTTCAAACATCCTTGAAAAATGCTCTTGCCTTAATCGGTGTATCTGCTCCGGAAAAAATGTAATCGAAAAAGCTGACTCTGCTATAGAGTCAGCTTTTTATGTTTTTGAACCAATTAATTTTAAAGGAGCTTACAAAAGCGGTGCAGCGAGCCTGGCAGCATATTCTTTTAAATTTCGCCTGCGATTTAATTCGGTTAAGGATAATTGCCTGGAAGCCTGAATATCCTTTTTAATGACATCCTGTACTTTTTTTATGAAAGGCTGATCATAAATATAACAGTTAATTTCATAGTTGATAAAAAGGCTGCGCCTATCGAAGTTTGCTGTGCCAATATCGCAAACCTCATCATCAATAATCATTGTTTTGGCATGATAAAAGCCAGTTTGAAATTCATATACAGTAGCGCCATTTTCAAGAAGTTTCCTTAAAGATGAATAGGATGCCTCTTTTACAAGGATATGATCGGAAACTTTTGGAACAAGGATGGTTAATGCAATTCCCCTTTCCTGTGCAGCGATTAAGTCAGTTAATAATTTTTCACTAGGTATAAAATAGGGCGTACCAATAAATATTTTAGTTTTTGCTCTATTAATTAAAGAGGAAAAGGTGTCTTCCAAAAAGGCACCTTTTGACGGAATAATTTGATGCTGAATCTTTCCAGTATGCAGTGGAGGAAAATAAGCGTTATTTGCTAATAGATTGGTCCCGGTCTCTTTATGCCAGTCAGTCAAAAATTCCTTCTGCAGATCTGCGACACCTTCACCAGCCATTTTTAAATGATAGTCGCGCCATGGGCTTAATTTAGGATCTAAATTTATATACTCCTTGCCAATATTGAATCCGCCAATATATCCAATTTCCCCATCAATAACTGTGATTTTCCGGTGATTTCTAGCTTGGAATGTATAGAACAGGTAGGGAAGTTTAGGTGTATGGGCAAAGGAAAAATGAATCCCATGATTCTTTAGGGATTCAATTGTATTTTTCTTAATCGGAAAGCTCCCCATTCGATCGAGAAGCAAGCGGACTTCTATTCCTTCATCCGCCTTTTTCTTTAATATGCTTAGGAATTCTTTACTAATATTGTCGTCCTTTACAATATAAAAGAGGATGTGGATATGATGTGCTGCCTTTTTTAGCTCGGAAAAGTAGTCGGCAAATAGCTCTGGCCCCTGAGTGAAAATATCGATATTGCTTACCCGAAAAGGGGAGTCTATTCGCTTTAAGCCTTGCAATTGTTTTTTTCTCCCGAGGGTAAAATCAAGTGAAATCCAAAGAGCAATAATTAGTATGAAAACAGCTATCGTCAGAAAGATCGTCATTGCTATGTGCTCCCCAGAAATTAGTTTCCAATTATTATCTCCATGCAGATGTATTCTATAATTAATTTTGCTGAAAAAGAAAAAACTGGTTGACTGAATGCTCATTCATTATATAATAGATACAAGTAATAATATCTGAAAATTAAATTGTATTAAAAATTTTAGACTAATACGTATATTAGGAATCCAAGAAAGGAGCGCTTTATATAATGAATGGGTTATTATGGATTAACTTAATCGCATTTCTCCTTGTAACCGCTTACGCTATTAGCTTGTTCGTCTATGTGATTAAGACAAGAATAGCGTATATCAAGCTCGGTAAAAAGGTTGAATTCGATAATAATGTGAAAGAGCGGCTCGGAAAAATCTGGGTGAATGTCTTTGGACAGAAAAAGCTTATGAAGGATAAGAAAAGCGGAGCAATCCACGTTATGTTCTTCTACGGCTTTATTCTTGTTCAATTCGGCGCAATTGATTTTATTATTAAAGGGATCAAGCCAGGAGCACATTTGCCGCTAGGCCCACTATATCCAGGCTTTACTTTTTTCCAGGAAATTGTCACGTTAACGATTCTAGTAGCGGTTGTCTGGGCATTCTATCGCCGATACATTGAAAAGCTTGTCCGCTTGAAAAGAGGCTTTAAGTCAGGTCTTGTTCTTATATTTATTGGCGGGTTAATGCTTTCCGTATTGCTCGGAAATGGTATGAGTATGATCTGGCACGGACATGAAGGCGCTTGGACAGAGCCAGTAGCATCTTTAATTGCCGGAGCATTCTCCTGGATGGGGGAAACAGCATCTGTCGTCGTTTTCTATATCGCTTGGTGGATTCACTTGCTATTCCTGCTTGCATTCCTTGTATACGTTCCACAGGGCAAGCATGCACACTTAATTGCTGGACCAGCAAATGTGTATTTTAACCGTTTAGAGAATCCAGGGAAATTAACGAAAATTGATTTCGAAGATGAATCACAGGAATCGTTCGGTGTTGGGAAAGTTGAAGATTTCAATCAGCTGCAAATGATTGACTTCTATGCATGTGTGGAATGCGGACGCTGTACAAATATGTGTCCAGCAACCGGCACAGGCAAGATGCTATCACCAATGGATCTAATTTTAAAGCTTCGTGATCATTTAACAAATCATGGCGCGGCAGTTACATCTAAGCAGCCATGGGTGCCGACATTTGCGTTTTCGAACACAACAGGCAACCAGCTTGCTTTAGCCGCATCTGGTAAAGGGGCGCAAGAGGCAGCAGCAGGACTTGCCTACAGCCCAAGCTTAATTGGCGATGTAATTACGGAGGAAGAAATCTGGGCATGTACAACGTGCCGAAACTGTGAAGATCAATGTCCAGTCATGAATGAACATGTGGATAAAATTATTGACCTTCGCCGTTATCTTGTTTTAACAGAAGGAAAAATGGATGCAGATGCACAGCGTGCGATGACGAATATTGAACGCCAGGGCAACCCTTGGGGCCTTAACCGCAAGGAAAAGGAAAACTGGAGAGAAGCGCGCGAGGATGTATATGTACCAACAGTGAAGGAATTGAAAAAATCTGGAGAAGAATTCGAGTATCTCTTCTGGGTTGGCGCGATGGGCTCATTTGATAACCGCAGCCAAAAAATTGCCCTTTCTTTTGCAAAATTAATGAACGAAGCAGGCGTTAAGTTTGCGATTTTAGGAAATAAAGAAAAGAACTCTGGCGATACCCCAAGACGTCTCGGAAATGAATTTCTCTTCCAAGAGCTTGCAACGAAAAATATTGAAGAGTTTGAGAAAAACGAAGTGAAGAAGATCGTGACAATCGATCCGCATGCTTACAACATTTTCAAAAATGAATATCCTGATTTCGGATTAGAAGCCGAAGTGTACCACCATACAGAAATTCTTTATGATCTTGTTAAAGAAGGCAGATTGAAGCCGCAGTATGCAGTAAACGAAACAATTACCTTCCATGACTCTTGTTACTTAGGACGCTATAACGAAGTGTATGATCCGCCTCGTGAGATCTTAAAAGCGATCCCAGGCGTGAAGCTCGTAGAAATGGAGAGAAGCCGTGAAACAGCGATGTGCTGTGGAGCAGGCGGCGGTTTAATGTGGATGGAAGAAGAAACAGGCCACCGCATTAACGTCTCCAGGACAGAGCAAGCATTGGCAGTGAACCCGGGCATCATCAGCTCTGGCTGTCCATATTGCTTAACGATGCTTTCCGATGGGACAAAGGCGAAGGAAGTAGAAGAAAAAGTAGGTACGTACGACGTAGCTGAAATTCTAGAGAAATCCGTCATTGGCGAACAGCAGACACTTGTATCGTAATTTATAATCAGTAGAAATTGAAACACAGCATAATTCATAATATAATTTTATGAATTTTGGGTAAAGTGTTTCAATTTCTGCTATTTTTAAAGTAAAATAGAATAATAGGATAAAGCGCTTACAATTATTGAAATGGAATATGTAAATTTTTTTATATCCTTTTCGAGCGAGCGTTCAGTCGTTTACCTAGTCCACTAATTGAAACTTCATCAAGAATATCTACTTAGACTTTATTTTTCTTCCAATTTTAAGCACAAAAGTAAATAGTCGGTCAGCGTACTGAACAAGCCTTTATGACGTAAGGAATAACCAGCGAAGAGAAGTATGCTGACCGACATTTACACATTTTATTTATGAGTGGATTTTGAATATTTAAGTTTAATTGAAAAAAGGAGAGATTCGAATGGGGAAGACCGTAATAGTAGGCGGGGCAAGAACGCCTTTCGGCAAATTTGCAGGCGGATTAAGCAGCTTTTCAGCATCTGATCTTGGAGGCATTGCAGTAAAGGAGGCTTTAAATCGTGCCGGTGTGAAGCCTGAAGAAGTAGGTGAGGTGATTCTGGGTACTGTTCTCCAAGGGGGTCAGGGTCAAATTCCATCGCGGCAGGCAGCACGAAAGGCTGGATTGCCATGGGAAGTGAAGACGGAAACAGTAAATAAAGTTTGTGCCTCGGGTATGCGCAGTGTGACACTCGGTGACCAAATTATTCGCCTTGGGGATGAAGAGGTTATTGTTGCAGGCGGAATGGAGTCAATGAGCAATGCGCCGTATTTCTTGCCGAATGCCCGCTGGGGATTGCGAATGGGCGATGCGCAGGTAAAAGACCTGATGACACATGATGGCTTGAGCTGCAGCTTTACGGGTGTCCATATGGGTACGTATGGCAATGAGGTAGCAGAAGAGCTTGAAATTAGCAGGGAAGAGCAGGATCGCTGGGCATTAAGAAGCCACGAACGGACAATCGCAGCGATGGAGTCTGGAAAGCTGGCAGAAGAGATCGTTCCTGTTGAGGTTCCACAGCGAAAAGGTGAGCCAATTATTGTGGCTGAGGATGAGTCGCCTCGAAAGGACACATCTCTTGAAAAATTAGCGAAGCTTCGATCAGCCTTCGGTCAAGGTGGAACGATCACAGCAGGGAATGCACCGGGAGTGAATGATGGGGCTGCAGCACTCGTATTGATGAGTGAAGAACGAGCAGAGCGGGAAGGAAGAAAGCCGGAAGCGATTATTCTGGGGCATGCGGCTATTGCGGTAGAAGCAAAGGACTTCCCGAAAACACCAGGTCTGGTGATTAATGAACTGCTTCGGAAAACAGGGAAATCTGTTGAAGACATTGATTTATTTGAAATTAATGAGGCCTTTGCGGCAGTAGCGTTAACGAGCGGAAAAATTGCAAACTTAGATGAAAGCAAGGTCAATGTCAATGGCGGTGCCGTTGCCCTTGGTCATCCAATTGGTGCGAGCGGGGCGCGAATCATTCTAACATTAATGCATGAATTGAAAAGACGCGGCGGCGGGGTTGGCATTGCGGCTATCTGCAGCGGCGGCGGCCAAGGCGATGCGATTATGATTGAAGTGCCTAAACAATAGGTGGCTATCTAACCTATTGAAAAAATTTTCGTTTTTATTATCTGAAATCTACGTAAATTGACTAAATTTGAAATACATTATTCAACGAGCAAATTGGGGGAGCAGAGAAAATGAACGTACAAAAAATTATGGTAATCGGTGCTGGACAAATGGGATCAGGGATTGCACAAGTATGTGCCCAAGCAGGATACAATGTTTTATTAAATGATTTGAAACAGGAGTTTGTGGACCGCGGGCTTGGTGTTATTAAAAAGAACCTCAATCGCCAAGTAGAGAAAGAGCGGATGACAGCCCAGCAAATGGAAGAGGTTTTGAACAATCTTACGCCATCGACTGCCTTAACAGATGCAAAGGACGTTGACTTAATCATCGAGGCTGCAGTTGAGAACATGGAAATTAAAACAAAGATTTTCGGTCAGCTCGATGAAATTGCACCAGCTCATGCGATCTTAGCAAGCAATACTTCCTCCTTGCCAATTACAGAAATTGCAGCAGCTACAAAACGCCCTGAAAAGGTGATTGGCATGCACTTTATGAATCCGGTGCCGGTGATGAAGCTTGTTGAAATTATCCGTGGATTGGCAACAGCTGATGAAGTCTACCAAACAATCGAAGATATCACAAAGACGTTAAAGAAGGTTCCAGTTGAAGTAAATGACTTCCCGGGATTTATCTCTAATCGAGTATTAATGCCAATGATCAATGAGGCTATTTTTACTCTATACGAAGGGGTTGCAACAAAGGAAGCGATTGATGAGGTAATGAAGCTTGGCATGAATCATCCAATGGGGCCATTAACTCTGGCTGATTTCATCGGACTCGATACGTGCCTGTATATTATGGAAACGCTTCATGAAGGCTTCGGCGATGACAAATACCGTCCATGCCCATTATTAAGAAAGTATGTCAAGGCAGGCTGGCTTGGAAAGAAAACAGGCAGAGGCTTTTACGAATACGCATAAGAGAATGTTGTCTTTTGTCGAATAATCGATATATCAGATATTTCGCAGATAAATGAATGATTTTCGTAGATATATCTTAAATTTCGCAGATAAGTTATCTGTTTTCGCAGATAAATAGGTGCGATCAGAAAAAAGTCTAATATATAACACCGAAGAATGAGGTCCGGAGGGGATTTAAATGAACCTAAGATTTACTGAAGAGCAGGAAATGATGAGAAAAATGGTGCGTGACTTCGCACAAACAGAAATTGCGCCATTCGTTGAAAAAATGGAGCAGGGAGAGTTCCCGCGTGAGATTCTGCGCAAAATGGGTGAGCTAGGGTTGATGGGGATACCGATTCCTGAGCAATACGGCGGATCTGAAATGGATTTTACCTCTTATATTATTGCTATTAACGAGCTTTCAAAAGTGAGTGCGACTGTAGGTGTAATTTTATCTGTTCATACATCTGTTGGAACGAACCCAATCGTATATTTTGGGACGGAAGAGCAAAAGCAAAAGTATGTGCCAAAGCTGGCAACCGGCGAATATTTAGGCGCGTTCTGCTTAACTGAGCCGAGTGCAGGCTCGGACGCAGGAAGCCTAAAATCGAAAGCGCGTAAAGATGGCGACCACTATATCATCAATGGTTCCAAAGTATTTATTACAAATGGCGGGGAAGCGGATATTTATATCGTGTTTGCTTCAACCAATCCTGAGCTAGGCAGCAAGGGTATTTCAGCATTCATCGTTGAAAAAGATACGCCAGGTCTTGTAATCGGGAAAGATGAACATAAAATGGGGCTGCATGGATCAAGAACGGTACAGCTGAGCTTTGAAGATATGCGTGTTCCGGCAGAAAATCTTCTTGGTGAAGAAGGGCAAGGGTTTAAAATTGCGATGGCCAACCTTGATGTCGGCCGCATCGGAATTGCAGCCCAGGCATTAGGAATTGCAGAGGCTGCGCTTGAGGCTGCAACCGGGTATGCAAAGGAACGTGTTCAATTCGGCAAGCCGATTGCCGCTCAGCAAGGCATCGGTTTCAAACTAGCAGATATGGCGACTGCAGTGGAAGCTGCCAAGCTATTAATCTATCGTGCAGCCGACCTGCGCCAAAGAGGGATCAAATGCGGGAAGGAAGCATCGATGGCCAAGCTTTTTGCTTCAAGAACAGCGGTGGAAGTAACAACAGATGCAATCCAAGTATTTGGCGGCTATGGGTACACGGAGGACTATCCAGTTGAACGTTATTTCCGTGATGCAAAAATTACTGAAATTTATGAAGGAACAAGCGAAATTCAGCGTATTGTCATTAGTAAACAGCTATAAAACAAATCCCATCAATAATGGAGGATAGATGATATGAACTTTCAATTAACTGAAGAACATGAAATGATCCGAAAAATGGTACGTGACTTTGCGAAAAATGAAGTAGCTCCGACCGCAGCTGAGCGTGATGAGGAAGAGCGTTTTGACCGTGAGATTTTTGATAAAATGGCTGAGCTTGGTTTAACAGGCATTCCATGGCCAGAAGAGTACGGCGGCATAGGAAGCGATTATTTAGCATACTGTATTGCTGTTGAAGAGCTTTCAAGAGTATGTGCTTCAACAGGTGTGACATTGTCTGCACATACTTCACTTGCAGGTTGGCCTATTTATAAGTTTGGCAGTGAAGAGCAAAAGCAAACATACTTAAGACCGATGGCTCAAGGAGAGAAAATTGGCGGTTACGGCCTAACAGAGCCTGGAAGCGGTTCAGATGCAGGCGGAATGAAAACGACTGCTCGTCTTGAAGGGGACCACTATATTTTAAATGGATCGAAAATTTTTATTACAAATGGCGGAATTGCTGATATTTACGTCGTATTTGCGCTTACAGATCCGTCTTCAAAGCATAAAGGAACAACGGCATTCATTGTTGAAGCAGGCTTCGAAGGCTTCTCAGTTGGCAAAAAGGAGAAAAAGCTAGGCATTCGTTCTTCACCAACAACAGAAATCATTTTTGACAACTGCAAAGTACCCGTTGAAAATGTGCTAGGTGAAGTGGGGGAAGGCTTTAAAATCGCGATGATGACACTTGATGGCGGCCGTAATGGGATTGCTGCACAGGCAGTTGGTATTGCACAAGGAGCTTTAGATGCATCGATTGAATACGCGAAAGAACGCGTACAATTCGGAAAGCCGATTGCAGCCCAGCAAGGCATTGGCTTTAAGCTGGCAGACATGGCTACAAGTGTGGAAGCTTCAAGGTTATTAACCTATCAAGCAGCATGGCTTGAATCTGAAGGCTTGCCGTATGGAAAGGAATCAGCGATGTCTAAATTGCTTGCAGGAGATACGGCAATGAAGGTAACGACAGATGCTGTGCAAATTTTCGGCGGCTACGGCTATACAAAGGATTATCCAGTTGAGCGCTTTATGCGTGATGCAAAAATCACACAGATTTATGAAGGGACACAAGAAATTCAGCGTCTCGTTATTTCTCGCATGCTGACGAAATAAGGCTTGCATGCAAAAAGAGTTTTAAAGCGGGGTTTCCTCGAAGATCTAGATCGTCTAAGTCTGCCACACCTGCTGAAAACTTGCCCTAAAGGCATACTTGAAATTGGGGATTGATAAAGGCGGTAGGTAAAGTGAAAAAACGTGAAGTACAAGCGTCTGTGAAAGACGAACGGCTCGTTAAAAAGAGGCGGGATCAAATGATTAAAGGTGCGGTAACCCTTTTTATTCAAAAAGGGTTCCACCGTACAACAACAAGGGAAATTGCCAAGGCTTCCGGATTTAGCATTGGCACTTTATATGAATACATCCGGACGAAGGAAGATGTCTTATATCTTGTGTGTGACAGCATTTATGATCAGGTGAGCGAACGCCTGCAGGAAGATCTCGATACAAACCGGGGAACACTTGAAAGCTTAAGGATTGGCATTGCGGGATATTTCAAGGTGGTTGATGAGATGCAGGATGAGGTTCTCGTCATGTATCAGGAGGTAAAATCCCTATCAAAGGATGCCTTGCCTTATGTTCTCAAGAAGGAACTTGAAATGGTTGATATGTTTGAGCAGGTCATAAATGGCTGTGTAGAAAATGGGGAATTAGACTTAACGGAGGAGCAGGTCAAAATGATTGCTCACAACATCTTTGTTCAAGGGCAAATGTGGGCATTCCGCCGCTGGTCTTTGAAAAAAATCTATACAATCGATGATTACATTAAGCTGCAAACTGATTTGCTTTTTCAAGGAATCATCAATGAAAAGGTTAAGCAGAAATAGAGGGAAATGGCTGAAAAATTTTCAGAATTGCTAGATAAACAGTGCGAGATAACTGAACAAAGTTGCTCGATAAACCATGAAACATGCTAGATATGGAATCAATCGAATTGAGGGGGAGAAGAATGAGTAATCCAGAAGTTTATAAGCCAAAGAATCATATTCGTTTTGTTACAGCTTCCAGTCTTTTTGATGGTCATGATGCCTCCATTAATATTATGAGAAGAATTATTCAGGCAAGCGGCGCAGAGGTCATTCATCTTGGCCATAACCGTTCGGTTGAAGAAGTGGTCAATGCAGCCATTCAAGAGGATGTTCAAGGGATTGCGATATCTTCCTATCAAGGAGGACATGTTGAATACTTTAAATATATGTACGATCTTTTAAAGGAAAAAGGCGCGCCGCACATCCGAATTTATGGCGGCGGGGGCGGCGTTATTATTCCGAAAGAAATGAAGGAACTGCATGAATACGGAATCGCGAGAATCTTTTCTCCTGAAGACGGGCGGCAAAATGGGCTTCAAGGCATGATCAATGTGATGCTTGAGGAATGTGACTTCCCGACGTTCAACACAGAAGCAACAGAGCAAATCGAAAAATTACAAGACGGGCAAGTGAATGCGATTGCGAAGCTCATTACACTTGCAGAGCACCATGTCAGCATGGAAAAAGAAGCAGCTGCCGCACTAGATTCTGTAATGGAAAAGGTAAAAACATTAGAAAAATCTGTTCCGGTTTTAGGAATTACAGGTACCGGAGGAGCGGGAAAAAGCTCATTAACTGATGAATTAATTCGCCGTTTTATTAATGAAATTCCAGAAAAGAAGGTCGCAATCCTATCAGTCGACCCGACGAAACAGAAAACAGGCGGGGCTCTTCTTGGTGACCGCATCCGCATGAATGCCATCTTTAATTCTCGCGTATATATGCGAAGCTTAGCAACAAGACAATCGAAAAGCGAGCTATCACTCGCCATTAAGGATGCCATTTCTGTCGTCAAAGCGGCAGGCTTTGATCTCATCGTTGTTGAAACGAGCGGAATAGGGCAAGGGGATGCTGAAATAACTGAAATTTGCGACGTTTCAATGTATGTGATGACGAGTGAATTTGGTGCCCCATCACAGCTTGAAAAAATTGATATGATCGATTACGCCGATTTAATTGTCATTAACAAATTTGAACGAAAAGGCTCAGAGGATGCAAGACGCCAAGTTCAGAAGCAGTACCAAAGAAGCCATATGCTGTTTGAAAAAGAAATGGATGAAATGCCGGTATACGGAACCATTGCCAGTCAATTCAATGATCCGGGAACAAATGCTGTTTTCGCAGCCTTAATTGAAAAGATTAATGAAAAGTCTGGAACAGATTGGCAAACCTCTTTTTCTAAAAATGCGCTAGTCGAAAAACAAAACGTCATTATTCCAAATGAGCAGCGCTATTATTTAAGAGAAGTATCTGAGACTGTTCGCGGCTATCATAAGAAAGCAAATGAACAGGCGGACCTTGCCCGCAAGCTGTTCCAGCTTGAAGGGGCCATTCTTGCAGTGAAAGAGCAGGGTGCAAACGAGGAAGTTCTTGCATCATTAGAACAGGTGAAAGCCGATACTGAAGCAAAGCTCACATCAGAAACAAAGAAGATTCTTGACGGCTGGGAAGACTTAACGAAAAAGTACACGGGCGAACAATTTGTCACGAAAATACGTGATAAAGAAATTTTGACGATTTTAAAGACAAAAAGCCTGTCAGGTCTGTTAATTCCAAAGGTCGCATTGCCGAAATACAAGGATTATGGAGAAATCATCCGCTGGGTGTACAGAGAAAACGTTCCAGGATCCTTCCCATATACAGCAGGCGTTTTCCCGTTCAAGCGTGAAGGAGAAGATCCGAAGAGACAGTTTGCTGGAGAAGGAACACCGGAAAGAACAAATCGCCGTTTCCATTATTTATCAAAGGACGATTCAGCAAAGCGTCTAAGCACGGCATTCGACTCGGTTACTCTTTATGGAGAAGATCCAGATTACCGTCCAGATATTTATGGAAAAGTAGGGGAAAGCGGAGTTAGTATTTGTACGTTAGATGATATGAAAAAGCTTTATGCAGGCTTTGACCTTTGTCATCCATCTACATCTGTATCGATGACCATTAATGGTCCGGCGCCAATTATTCTTGCGATGTTTATGAATACGGCGATTGAACAGCAAATCGAGGCGAAGGAACAAGAACTTGGCCGGATATTAACGGAAGCGGAATTTGCAGAAGTAAGGGCACTTACTTTGCAAACCGTTAGGGGAACCGTTCAAGCGGATATTTTAAAAGAAGACCAGGGCCAGAATACATGTATTTTCTCGACAGAATTTGCTCTCCGGATGATGGGGGATATTCAGCAATACTTCATCGATCAAAAGGTTCGCAATTATTATTCGGTATCCATCTCCGGATACCATATTGCTGAAGCTGGAGCAAATCCAATTTCACAGCTTGCCTTCACACTTGCTAACGGCTTTACGTATGTGGAGTATTATTTAAGCAGAGGCATGGATATTAATGATTTTGCACCAAACTTATCGTTCTTCTTCTCAAATGGTCTGGATCCTGAATATACAGTGCTTGGTCGTGTGGCGCGCCGCATTTGGGCTACGGTAATGAGAGATAAGTATGGAGCGAATGAACGAAGCCAAAAGCTAAAGTATCATATTCAGACATCAGGTCGTTCGCTTCATGCGCAGGAAATTGATTTCAATGATATTCGAACTACATTGCAGGCATTAATGGCTCTTCATGATAACTGTAATTCCTTGCATACGAATGCGTACGATGAGGCAATTACAACGCCAACAGAGGAATCTGTCCGCAGGGCAATGGCGATACAAATGATTATTACGAAAGAGCATGGGTTAACAAAAAATGAAAACCCGCTGCAAGGCGCATTTATTATTGATGAATTAACAGATTTAGTTGAGGAGCAGGTGCTTCAAGAATTCGAACGAATCAATGATCGCGGCGGTGTGCTCGGTGCAATGGAAACACAATACCAGCGAGGAAAAATCCAAGATGAGTCGATGTATTATGAAATGCGAAAGCATACTGGTGAGCTGCCAATTATTGGCGTTAACACATATTTAAATCCAAATCCTCCTTCAGAGGAAGAGATGAACAATATGGAGCTGGCAAGAGCCACGAAGGAAGAAAAAGAAACACAAATCCAGAATTTGCGCAGCTTCCAGGAAAGAAACAAAGGGAAAACAGATATTGCTCTGAAACACTTGAAGGAGACAGCGGTCAGCGGCGGAAATATTTTTGCCGAACTGATGGAGACAGTCCAAGTAGCAAGTCTTGGTCAAATAACAAGGGCGCTTTATGAAGTTGGGGGCCAGTATAGAAGGAATATGTAATTTTAAATGGGAGATTAGGAGGAGGAAATCGGTGCTGCAGCCGATTTCCTTTTGTCTAGCTGCGGCTCCTAGGGGCTCGAGTCATAAGTCAGTCTGGCTAGAAGGTTAAAGAACAACCTTCCATCCAGCCTGTCTTATGCTTGTCGCCCCTGAACAGTCGCCTCCGCATTTCAGTTTGTCTAGCTGCGGCTCCTAGGGGCGACGTACAGGACGTACTAGTGTCGACCATGCGACAGGACGTCGCGTTTTTGTCGACCTCGAGGTCATAAGTCAGTCAGGCAAGCAGTCACAGGTATGTATGGTTTTCAAAAAATTTCTTTCCTTGCTTATACTTTCCTTTGTGAATCCGATATAATCGAATATAGTAAAACGTGTACTTCACAGATTTGATAGAGCAGGGTGTGAAATAAGTGAAACGGATTTTTGTTTTTATTGGACTATTAGGGGTTTGTATTGGAACAGTCTATCTATATCAGAGGCAATTAGGGGCAATCCCGTTTTTATTAATATCCATTTATTTCTTTATTTTAGCCTACAAACAGCTCTCAAAAAAACCAAATCAATGTGACGAAGAAGAAAAAGAGAAGAAAAACGACAGATATAGCTAGCATAAACAGAAAAATTTTGTTTATAATGAAGAATATGCATTTTAGACCATGCGAATGAAGCAGAATCAATATGTTTAGTAATATTTTTTTGGTTTATTTCCCCTTTAAAGAAAGCGCTGAAGGGTTACATAGAGAAAGGACGTGCAAATATTGAGTTTACAAGAATACTCGAAAGAACAATTGCAGGAAATGTCTTTAATTGAAATCGCATATGAGTTATTAAAGGGAAGAAAAGAAGCTTTGCCTTTCAAAGTAATTATGGATGAAATAACAAATCTTCTTGATCTTTCAGACGAACAAGTTAGAGCAAAAATTGCGCAATTCTATACAGATTTAAATATTGATGGCCGTTTCTTGGGCTTGGGAGATAACACATGGGGTCTCCGTGTTTGGTATCCAATCGATCAAGTGGAAGAAGAAGTGGTAACAGATATTAAGCCGAAGAAGAAGAAGGCGAAAAAGGCTTCGGATGATGAAGATTTAGACCTTGACGATTATGATGATTTAGATGAAGAAGATATTGATTATGATGATATTGATGATTTAGAAGAAGATTTACTTGATGAAGATGATGATGACGATTTAATCGAAGATGAAGAGGATTTAGAGGATGATCTTCTTGATAAAGATGAAGAATTCGATCTTGATGATGAAGATGAGGAACTAGAGGATGACGAGCTTGATCTTGATGAAGAGGACGAAGAAGATTTATAATCTTGACTTTTTCCTAGCAGGCTTGTAGAATCATTTTTGGGCTCCTTTTAAAAAGGAACGATTCATTATACACGTACAGCGCTCCCTTACTTTTTATTAAGTAAGCGGAGCGCTTTTTATTTTTTCTGTATAAGAAATTATATAATCGAATGATGTGTGCAAATTTTATAATGGGGTAGCTACGTCTAGCTCCAGCGCCTACCCCCTCGAGGTCACAAGCTTGTCTAGTTGCGGCTCCTAGGGACTCGTGTCATAAGCCAATCCCTTTCAGAAGGTAAAATACACCTTCTTACAGGTCTTGTCTTATGCAGTCGTCCCTGGGCAGTCGCCTCCACTTTTCTAGCAATCCTTACAGAAAGGAAAAGAGCTCCTTTCTGTAAGGCTCGTCTTGTGCTTGTCGGGGGTGAGCAAGGAGCTTGCGCATTTGATTTTTGCATCGCTAGACCCTCTAAATCAAAACTTTTTTCAAGAATATTGTTGTTATTTGCTTAGTTTTGAATCAGCTTTGGCAGCGAAAATTGACTGGAGCGGAAAACAGCCTCTCTGCCAACTATGATGCAATAAATAGCAGCAATGTTTGTGAAACCAGAAACATCAAGCCGTGGATCCGGTATGATGATTTCTTTAATTATGTCTTTAAATAAAGGCGAATATGTACAAACTGATACTTAAGGGGGAATTATGATGACGAAGTATATTTTTGTGACAGGCGGCGTTGTGTCGTCACTAGGAAAGGGTATTGTAGCAGCATCTCTAGGAAGATTATTGAAAAATAGAGGATTGACCGTAACGATCCAAAAATTTGATCCCTATATAAATGTAGACCCAGGGACAATGAGTCCATACCAGCATGGAGAGGTTTTCGTAACGGGTGATGGAGCGGAAACGGATTTGGATTTAGGGCACTATGAACGCTTTGTGGACATCAATGTAACAAAATACAGCAGTGTAACTACAGGGAAGATCTATTCAACTGTGCTGCGGAAGGAGCGCCGCGGAGATTATAATGGCGGTACGGTTCAGGTTATTCCGCATATTACCAACGAAATTAAAGACCGGGTATTCCGTGCAGGCCATGAAACAAATTCAGATGTTGTCATCACTGAAATTGGCGGTACAGTAGGAGATATTGAATCTCTTCCATTCCTAGAAGCTATCCGTCAAATCAAAAGCGATGTAGGCCGTGACAATGTGATGTATGTGCACTGTACATTGGTGCCGTATATTAAGGCTGCAGGAGAAATGAAAACAAAGCCAACGCAGCATAGTGTAAAAGAGCTAAGAAGCTTGGGCATCCAGCCAAATGTCATTGTTGTTCGTACAGAAATGCCGATTTCTCAAGATATGAAGGATAAGCTTGCTTTATTCTGTGATATTGATAAAGATGCGGTAATCGAATGCCGTGATGCGGACACATTATATTCTATTCCATTAGCTCTGCAGGATCAAAATCTTGATAAGATTGTCTGTGATCATTTGAAGCTAAATTGCGGAGAAGCGGACATGACAGAATGGAAGCAATTAGTTGAAAAAGTAACTCATTTATCGAAGACAACAAAAATTGCACTTGTCGGTAAATATGTTGAATTGCAAGATGCATATATTTCTGTCGTTGAAGCATTGAAGCATGCTGGGTACGCACATGATTCAGATATTGAAGTGGATTGGATTAATGCAGAAGAGGTTAATGAAAGCAATGTTGCAGATTTATTAAAGAATGCAGATGGCGTACTTGTGCCTGGCGGATTCGGTGATCGAGGAATCGAAGGGAAAATCCTTGCCATTCAATATGCACGTGAACAGAAAAAGCCATTCCTTGGTATTTGCTTAGGCATGCAGCTGGCATCCATTGAATTTGCAAGAAATGTACTGAATCTTAAAGGTGCACATTCAGCGGAAATTGATCCAACAACAAAACATCCGATTATTGACCTTCTGCCAGAACAAAAGGATGTAGAGGATCTTGGCGGAACATTACGACTTGGATTACAAGCTTGTAAATTAATTGAAGAAACGAAGGCTTACGATGCGTATCAAGACGAAGTTGTGTATGAACGCCATCGTCATCGCTATGAGTTCAATAATCATTATCGTCAAGAAATGGAAGAGGCAGGTTTTGTATTCTCTGGGACAAGCCCTGACGGACGCCTAGTTGAAATTATTGAAATCAAAGACCATCCATGGTTCGTAGCATCTCAATTCCATCCGGAATTTATTTCACGACCAAATCGTCCACAGCCATTATTCCGTGAATTTGTCGGTGCAGCATTACAATTTAGTGAGAAGTAAGAGAAAACCCCCGCTAACTTGGCGGGGGTTTCACTATAGGCGAGTTTGGTCCGTAAATTTCAAAAGTGGCCTGTAAAACAATGAAAGTGGTCTGTAAATTTCAAAAGTGGCTCGTAAATCAATGAAAGTGGCCCGTTATTCTCCAAAAGTGGTCCGTAAATTCAGAAATGAGGCCTATAGCTTATAGATTGACCAGAGTCTTGCTTATGAATTACTCATATTCTGCAAGTATTTCTTCAATGGTGAATCGGATTCCATAATAAACAAATAAAGCAGCCATTGATGCTGGAAAGCCAAAGCGGTTTCCTTCCTCATCAGGCAGCAGCCCTTTTGTCAGTGATAAATCAATATGGACATCAGCCAGATTAACTAAGCTATCATCTTCTTCAGATACAACGGTGGAGATCGCAACAAAAGGAATCTGCTTTTCTGCTAAATATTCGCCTACTTTGACTGCTTCAGCATCTGTTGAATATCTGGAAACAAGTAAAAATCTGTCGGCTTCTGAAATGTCATTAAAGTGATCATCAGGATTCCAAATGACTCCTTTTCTTAGCGGCTCCTGGCTTTTTGTTGCTTCATAAGCAACAGCGTTCATTTCATTTGCTGCAAATATGTATAGATTTCCGCTTCCGACTACAGCTTGAGCAAGCAATCGAGCACTGTCCTCCATTGCCAATTCTTCTTTATCCTGTATTCTCTTAAACAACCCAGAAAGCTGGGTAGAAAACATTTTTAGCATTTTCTCTCTCCTTATAAAATGTTTCATTATAAATCATGTCTATTATAAGGGAATGTAGATAAAAAGGTAAAATTATGACCGAGAAATAATTAAACAGGCAGGAATTGGCAAGTTTAGAGTAGAATTATAAGAAGGGGAGTAAAGGAATAGCCAGCAGGACATCATAGAATTGAAGAAAGAACAATCGTTTTTACGAAGGGAAGAGGTGGCTTAATGAAGGGGAAAATCTTAATTGTTGATGATCAATTTGGAATTCGGATTTTACTGAATGAGGTTTTACAGAAGGAAGGGTATGATACATACCAGGCAGCAAATGGCATTCAGGCACTCGAAATTGTCTCAAAGCATTCACCTGATTTAGTTTTGCTAGATATGAAAATACCAGGAATGGACGGTATTGAAATATTAAAGCGAATGAGGGTCATCGATAAGGGAATTCGTGTAATTATTATGACAGCATACGGAGAATTAGATATGATTCAGGAAGCGAAGGACCTAGGTGCCCTTACCCATTTTGCTAAGCCTTTCGATATTGATGATATTCGTTCAGCTGTTAAGGAATATTTGCCTTTACCAAATACTTTATAAGAAGCCCATTTAAATGTGGCTTCTTTTCTCTTTACTAAAATAGTAAAAACAAAAATCAGCCGATTAATAGCAATTCTTTTTCTGTTTTGGTATGATACAAATGAATTCCAAAGGATACGCTTTACTTAGAGCGCGGACTTTTGTACATATTCGATTCATATGAAGGAAAGACTTTAATAAGAATCCGCGCAAAATTTACCGTTTATTTATAAGGAGGAAAAAAGATGCCTTTAGTTTCAATGACTGACATGCTTAATAAAGGAAAAGCCGAGGGCTATGCAGTAGGTCAATTTAACTTAAACAATCTTGAGTTTACTCAAGCGATTCTTCTAGCAGCAGAGGAAGAAAAATCCCCTGTTATTCTTGGTGTCTCTGAAGGTGCAGCCCGTTACATGGGTGGATTTAAAACGGTTGTAAAAATGGTAGAAGGCTTACTTGATGATTATAAAATTACCGTTCCAGTTGCGATTCACTTAGATCATGGATCAAGCTTTGATAAATGTAAAGAAGCGATTGATGCAGGCTTCACTTCTGTCATGATCGATGCTTCACACGATCCTTTTGAAGAAAATATCGCAATTACTTCAAAGGTAGTTGAATATGCACATGCCAAAGGCGTATCTGTTGAAGCAGAATTAGGTACGGTTGGCGGACAGGAAGATGATGTCGTAGCTGATGGCGTCATTTATGCGGATGCAAAAGAGTGTGACGAGCTTGTTAAGCGTACAAAAATTGATTGCTTAGCGCCTGCATTAGGATCTGTGCATGGTCCGTACAAAGGAGAGCCAAATTTAGGCTTTGCTGAGATGGAGGAAATCGGAAATCTGACAGGTGTGCCTCTTGTTCTTCATGGCGGAACAGGAATCCCAACAAAAGATATTCAAAAAGCGATTTCTCTAGGTACAGCAAAAATCAATGTAAATACAGAGAACCAAATCGCTTCTGCGAAAACGGTTCGTGAAGTTCTTGCAGCAAATCCAAATATGTATGATCCACGCAAATATTTAGGACCAGCACGTGATACAATTAAGGAAACAGTCATTGGAAAAATGCGTGAATTCGGTTCTTCTGGCAAAGCTTAATAACATCTATTTGAAGTGGAAACCGCCTCTTATTCAGCAGGCGGTTTCCATTCATTTGTCATCATTTTTGAAGGTTCTTTTTTAAGCGAAAGGCACGAGACTCCGCAGGAGCGTGAGCGACGAGGAGTCTCACCGCCCACCCCGCGGAAAGCGAGCGACCTGAAGCGCAAATCAACCTCTACCAACTACATTGTATTTAAATACAATGTTTACGAAAATAGCCTTTTTGAAAAATAATAATAATAGGAGGAATTACTAATGAAATTTTTTATTGATACAGCAAATATGGAAGAAATTAAAGAAGCGTTCTCTTTAGGTGTGGTTGCAGGTGTAACAACCAATCCATCTCTCGTAGCAAAGGAAAAAAATGTTTCTTTTGAGGATCGTCTGCGTGAAATTACAGCACTTGTTCCGGGTTCAGTAAGCGCTGAGGTCATCGCACTTGATGCAGAAGGAATGATCAAGGAAGGGAAGGAATTAGCAGCGATTGCCCCTAATATTACAATAAAAGTTCCTATGACTCCAGACGGATTAAAAGCTGTTCATGCTTTTTCAAAAGAAGGCATCAAAACAAACGTAACACTCATCTTTAGTGCGAACCAAGCATTGCTTGCAGCAAGAGCAGGTGCGACCTATGTTTCACCTTTCCTTGGAAGACTTGATGATATCGGCCATAATGGACTTGACCTCATTTCTACAATCGCAGAAATTTTTGCTATTCACGATATCCCGACAGAAATCATTGCTGCATCTATTAGACATCCACAGCATGTGACGGATGCTGCATTAAGAGGAGCTCATATTGCAACCGTTCCTTATAAAGTAATTATGCAATTATTTAACCATCCATTAACAGATAAGGGGATTGAAGCATTTCTTGCAGATTGGAATGCCCGTTCATAAAAGGAACAACAGCTTCTCTTTAGAAAAGGGACAAAAAGTATTTTTCCTATGTATCAGAATTTATAACTTTGGAGTTAGAGAATTGTCTAGCTCCAGCGGCTAGGGGCTCGAGGTCATAAGTCAACTCATCAAGAAGGCAAAGAAGCAGCCTTCTTGACGATTCGTCTTATGCTTTTCGCCCCTGGGCAAGCCGCCTCCGCATTTCGGATTGTCTAGCGAAAGCGTCCTATCGCCTATCAAACTTCAGGTCCCCTCTCTACGATAAGTCAACATCGGTTCGCTAGCTCACCGTGTTTCCTTTATCGAAAGAACCGGCCCTTCCAGTTTGTAAGGTGATGACCAAGTTGCTTGCGCTTTTCTAGCTGGGTCTTTAGGCTTAATTTTAACTTTTTTGCATATCGATACATGAGATTTATTTTTTCGTGTAAACTAGATGATGTGAATACTGTCGGAATAGACGAAAATTAATTGGTAGTATTATCCATATGCTTATTTTAGGTAGACTGATTACTATTGATCTAGTGCATAATTAGGATAAGCCTATTTACATTTACTATAAACATGCACAGTGTTTGCTTACACATACGGCTTAGAAGGGAGTTAACAATGGAAAAGCTTATGATTGCAGGCGGTTATCCTTTAAAAGGAACGGTTCGGATTAGCGGGGCGAAAAATAGTGCAGTGGCTTTAATACCGGCTACGATACTGGCTGATTCGCCCGTCACGATTGAAGGGCTGCCAGATATTTCGGATGTTCAAATTTTAAAGGGACTGCTTGAGGAACTTGGGGGGACTGTCAGCTTTAATGATGGTGATATGACTGTCGATCCATCTTCTATGATCTCCATGCCTTTGCCGAATGGAAAAGTAAAAAAACTGCGTGCCTCTTATTATTTAATGGGTGCTATGCTTGGCCGGTTTAAAAAGGCAGTCATTGGCCTTCCGGGCGGATGCCATCTAGGTCCAAGACCAATCGATCAGCATATTAAAGGTTTTGAAGCGCTTGGTGCAAAGGTGACAAACGAGCAGGGGGCAATATACTTGCGTGCGGAAGAGCTGATTGGCGCAAGAATTTACCTGGATGTTGTTAGTGTTGGTGCAACAATCAATATTATGCTGGCTGCTGTTAGAGCAAAAGGCAGAACGATCATTGAAAATGCGGCTAAGGAGCCTGAAATTATTGATGTGGCCACATTGTTAACGAATATGGGCGCTAAAATAAAGGGCGCTGGTACGGATGTTATTCGGATTGATGGAGTTGACCAGCTCCACGGCTGTCAGCATACCATTATTCCTGACCGTATTGAGGCAGGAACGTACATGATTCTTGGAGCCGCAGTAGGCGAAGGGGTTTTAATTGATAATGTGATTCCTCAGCATCTTGAGTCATTGATTGCCAAGCTTCGTGAAATGGGTGTCAAAATTGAAGCAGGGGATGATCAAGTCTTTGTCGGACCGGCAGATCAAATGAAGGCGGTAGATATTAAAACACTTGTCTATCCTGGCTTTCCAACAGATCTTCAGCAGCCAATTACAACGCTGTTAACGAATGCAGTTGGGACAAGCATGGTAACCGATACGATTTATAG
Source organism: Cytobacillus massiliigabonensis (assembly GCF_900199725.1). Taxonomy (GTDB): domain Bacteria; phylum Bacillota; class Bacilli; order Bacillales; family Cytobacillaceae; genus Cytobacillus; species Cytobacillus massiliigabonensis. The sequence goes on from NZ_LT904904.1 coordinate 403,224, forward strand.
TGCCCGTTTTAAGCATATAGATGAATTAAGAAGAATGAATGCAAACATTAAGGTTGAAGGCCGCTCAGCAATTATTCACGGTCCGGTAAAGCTCCAAGGGGCGAAAGTGAAGGCTAGTGATCTGCGTGCTGGTGCTGCCTTGGTGATTGCAGGCTTAATGGCTGAAGGTGTTACAGAAGTAACTGGGGTCGAGCATATCGACCGTGGTTACAGCCATTTAGTTGAAAAATTAAATGGCCTGGGAGCAACTATTTGGCGTGAAAATTTAACACAAGAAGAGCAAGAGCAAATCAAAAACGCTTAATACAGAAAAGCGGAGGCGACTGTTTAGCCCCGACAAGCATAAGACGGTCTGACGAGAAGGTTGTTCTTTAACCTTCACGTTAGAGCGGCTTATGACCTCGAGGGGCTAGGAGCCGGAGCTGGACATTAGAGAAACAATTAGAATACAGCTAAGAGGTTGAGGGGGAAATATAGATGGAACGCAGTTTAACAATGGAACTTGTCCGTGTAACAGAGGGTGCTGCCCTAGCGTCTGCCCGTTGGATGGGAAGAGGGAAAAAGGATGAGGCGGATGATGCCGCAACTTCTGCTATGCGCGATGTGTTTGACACGGTTCCGATGAAAGGAACGGTTGTTATTGGGGAAGGGGAAATGGATGAAGCACCAATGCTTTATATTGGAGAAAAGCTTGGTACTGGCTATGGTCCACGTGTAGACGTAGCTGTCGATCCCCTTGAAGGAACAAATATTGTTGCATCTGGCGGATGGAATGCTTTAGCCGTTTTGGCTATTGCTGATCATGGTAATTTGCTTCATGCACCTGATATGTATATGGACAAAATTGCAGTAGGTCCAGAAGCAGTAGGCCAAATTGATATTAATGCCTCAGTAATTGATAATCTAAAAGCTGTTGCAAAAGCAAAGAATAAAGATATTTCAGATGTGGTTGCTACTGTATTAAACCGCCCAAGACATGACTATATTGTTAGCCAGCTTCGTGAAGCAGGTGCAAGAATTAAGCTGATTAATGATGGCGATGTGGCTGGTGCGATTAATACAGCTTTTGATCATACAGGAGTAGACATCTTGTTTGGTTCTGGCGGAGCTCCTGAAGGTGTTCTGGCAGCAGTGGCTTTGAAATGTCTAGGTGGAGAAATCCAAGGAAAGCTTATTCCGCAAAATGATGCTGAAATTGAGCGCTGTCAGAAAATGGGGCTAGATATTAATAAAGTTCTTCTTATGGAAGATTTAGTAAAAGGCGATGATGCCATTTTCGCTGCTACTGGTGTAACCGATGGCGAGCTTTTACGCGGTGTTCAATTTAAAGGCTCTTACGGATCCACTCATTCAATCGTCATGCGTGCAAAATCAGGAACGGTACGTTTTATCGAAGGTCGTCATAGCCTTAAGAAGAAACCAAATCTTGTGATTCGTTAATCTATGTAAGAGAATATTAAATAGAAAACATCAAATGAAAAAGGTCTGGTGAAGAGCCAGGCCTATCATTTCATTACTCCTTCCTTACTTCTTCATTCAAAATATAGTTGTGAAACCTCTTATTAAGGGGTAAAATAGAAATTGTTTTTCAAGTAGTAGAGGAATCCTCAAAAAATGACCATTCAACTTAGTTAATGATAGAAAAATAGCTCCTTTTCCGGATCTATCCTCGATTCTTTATTTACTTTTAGTAGAATTCATTACCTCAAAATCCCTTTTTCTTTTCCATATTTATGGTTTATTTGTACGTATATCGAAAAAGAGATTGAAAATTCAAAAGTGTGGTGTCTATATGGGATTAAACATTTCAAGTTTAGAAAATATGAAGCTAAAAGAGCTTTATGAGCTTGCTCGTGAATATAAAGTATCTTATTACAGTAAATTAACAAAAAAAGAATTAATATTTGCCATTTTAAAGGCACGTGCTGAAAAGGAAGGCTACTTCTTTATGGAAGGTGTCCTTGAAATCATTCAGTCAGAAGGCTTTGGATTTTTGCGTCCAATCAATTATTCTCCAAGCTCTGAGGACATCTATATATCTGCCTCTCAGATCCGCCGCTTTGATTTAAGAAATGGAGATAAGGTTTCTGGAAAAGTGCGCCCTCCAAAAGAAAATGAAAGATATTTTGGCCTGCTTCAAGTGGAAGCTGTTAACGGAGATGACCCAGAAACGGCAAAGGAACGTGTCCATTTCCCTGGATTAACGCCTTTATATCCGGATTTGCAGATGAAGCTGGAAACCACGCCTAAGCATCTGTCCACTCGAATTATGGATGTCCTTGCACCTGTAGGATTTGGTCAGCGCGGATTGATTGTTGCTCCGCCAAAGGCAGGTAAAACGATGCTCTTAAAGGAGATTGCCAATAGTATTACGACGAATCATCCAGAAGTGGAGTTAATCGTTTTATTAATTGATGAGCGTCCAGAGGAAGTAACAGATATTGAGCGTTCTGTTGCAGGAGATGTTGTTAGTTCGACATTTGACGAGGTTCCTGAAAATCATATAAAAGTGGCTGAGCTTGTGCTTGAACGTGCGATGCGTCTTGTTGAACATAAGCGCGACGTTGTCATTTTGATGGATAGTATTACAAGGTTAGCAAGAGCCTATAACCTTGTCATTCCGCCGAGCGGAAGAACATTATCAGGGGGGATTGACCCAGCAGCCTTCCACCGTCCAAAGCGGTTCTTTGGTGCGGCACGTAATATTGAAGAAGGCGGAAGCTTAACGATTCTAGCTACTGCTCTTGTCGATACAGGTTCACGCATGGACGATGTTATCTATGAGGAATTCAAAGGGACAGGAAATATGGAGCTTCACCTAGATCGTTCGCTTGCTGAACGAAGAATTTTCCCAGCTATTGATATTCGCCGTTCAGGAACACGTAAAGAGGAGCTTCTCATCCAGAAGGATCATCTGGACAAGCTTTGGGCAATTAGAAAATCAATGTCAGATTCTCCTGATTTTGCTGAGAAGTTCTTGCGCAAACTAAGACAGACAAAATCGAACGAAGAATTTTTCGCCAATCTCTCTGAGGAAATGAAGGCAAAGAAAAACGGAATAAATAAATAACATACGCTTATTTTAAACCAATTATTTCCCTTTCTTAGGAATCGAGAAATCAAATATTGCAAAATAGGTTTGGCCTTGTTATAATAATTCCAGTGTGTTTTTAGATTATACGGCATCATCATGAATGCCCGTACTATATACTCTGTTTCAGTATGATTCAGGGCGGAAGGAGATGAAAAGAATGAAAGCAGGAATTCATCCAAATTACAATAAAGCAATGGTGAAATGTGCTTGCGGTAACGAGTTCGAAACAGGTTCTGTTCAAAAAGAGATCCGTGTTGAAACTTGTTCAGAATGCCACCCATTCTATACAGGACGTCAAAAATTCGCTGAAGCTGGCGGACGTGTTGATCGTTTCAATAAAAAATACGGCATTAAGCAACAATAATAACAACCAAAACAGGCAAGTTTTCTTTCTTGCCTGTTTTTTATTGCCTTTCATACTTAAATTTCTCCATAAATGTGTCATTTGAAGGTACTTAGAGATAATATATATTGCAACAGTGTAAGGAGGAGAGGCCGTTCATGTATGTGATGAAGCATCATGGGTGGGTAGAGGTCATTTGTGGAAGTATGTTCTCTGGAAAATCAGAAGAACTCATCCGCCGCGTGCGCAGAGCCCAATTTGCTAAACAAAAAATTGTTGTATTTAAGCCGCAAATCGACAATCGCTACAGTGATGAAGAAGTTGTTTCTCATAATGGGACTGCTTTTACTGCAATCCCTATTTCCCATTCAACTGATATTTTTCAACATATTAATTCAGAAATTGATGTAATTGCTATTGATGAAGTCCAGTTTTTTGATTCAGAGGTTGTGAAGGTGATTCAGCACCTTGCTAATAGCGGCCACCGAGTCATTGCAGCTGGACTTGATCAAGATTTCCGTGGAGAGCCATTCGGACAGATGCCAGCATTGATGGCTATTGCAGAATTGGTTACAAAGCTGCAGGCAGTATGTGCGGTGTGCGGATCACCAGCGAGCCGTACTCAACGCTTGATCAATGGCAAACCAGCATCCTATGATGATCCTGTCATTTTAGTTGGTGCTTCAGAAGCGTACGAGCCTCGCTGCCGTCACCATCATGAAGTTCCGAAATCTCCTAGTATTAGTTATGGGAAAGAAACAACAAATTCAATTTCATAAATCATATATTATTTATTGCTGTCTGAATGATTTCAGGCAGTTTTTTTTTGGGAAAAAGAAGGTATGGCTGAAAAGCTGTTGAAGAGTTCGAGTAGTTTCCTAAAAAAATATTGCTAAAAAACCAAAATGCGATATATTAGTTATATGAAAAATTGACGAAATTTTATAACTTTAGAGGTGAAATGAATTGCGTCCGATCATTTTAGGTATTTTTGCTGCTTTCTTTTTTGCATTTACATTTATATTTAATCGATCGATGGAGCTTTCAGGTGGCAGCTGGATTTGGAGTGCTTCACTCCGTTATCTATTTATGGTTCCATTTCTTCTCATTATTGTGATGTTCAGAAGAAATTTAAAGCCTCTTTTCTTGGAGATGAAAAGAAAGCCGGGCATTTGGCTCGTATGGAGCTTTATTGGCTTTGGGTTATTCTATGCACCATTAAGCTTTGCAGCCGCTTATGGACCTGGCTGGCTTGTTGCTGGGACCTGGCAAATAACCATTGTATCGGGGTCATTGCTTGCACCTTTATTTTTCGAAACAAGGCAAACGGAAAGTGGTCCACTCCGGGTTCGAAGCAAAATACCAGTTGCTGGCTTGATGATGTCTATCCTCATCTTAGTAGGTGTGGGAGTCATGCAAATAGAGCACGCCGGTCATCTTTCGGCAAAAGCGATTATTTGGGGCGTACTGCCGGTAGTCATCGCATCCTTTGCTTATCCGCTGGGGAATCGGAAAATGATGGAGGTGTGTGAAAATCGATTAGATGCCTATCAGCGTGTATTAGGGATGACGATAGCAAGTTTGCCCTTTTGGCTTCTTCTTTCTGCTTATGGCGCTGTAACGGTCGGTCTGCCTAGCATGGACCAAGCGATTCAATCGCTTTTCGTCGCGGTTTGTTCAGGTGTGATTGCAACTGTCCTCTTTTTCAAAGCAACTGATTTAGTGAAGGGAAATATGCCTAAATTGGCTGCAGTTGAAGCCACTCAGTCGTTTGAAGTATTGTTTGCTGTATCAGGTGAATGGCTGATACTATCTGCACCGCTGCCTTCCTATTTATCATGGATTGGCATGCTTCTTGTCATTATTGGCATGGTTTCGCATAGCTATGTTTCACAAAGAGAGATTCCGATTAAGCTTCCAATCGCAAAATATAAGTCAGTTTAATTGGAATTGACTTTATATAGCTCTGATTGATATATTGGTTTCATGAAAACAATAAAAACGATTGAACGACCGGCGTTAAGAGATCAAGTCTATGATTCATTAAAAAAGGCGATTATTACTTTGGAGCTGCAACCGGGTCAGCGCATTAAAGATAAGGATTTGGCAGCTGAATTTGGCGTCAGCCGGACTCCCGTTAGAGAGGCGCTTAAAAGACTCGAAGATGAAGGGCTTGTTGAGTCGCTTCCAGGCTCCCAAACACGGATTACAGAAATTCATTTAGAGGAGGCGAAGAACGCATTTACCGTTGTTGCTGCACTACAAAGTTTAGCGGCTCGGCTTGCAGTTCCCATCATTTCTGATGAAGACATTCAATTAATGGAAGAAAGAAACACAGAATTACAGAAAGCTTTAGATAAAAAAGATGTGATTCAAGCAGTGGCAGCAGATGATCAATTTCATGCCGTTCTGCTAAAGGCTTCAAAAAATGATGAAATTGAACGGGCATTGGATCGAATCATATCAAAGGTTAGAAGGCTTGAGTTTTCAAAATTCAGCTCAGTTGATGCAGCACAATCACTTGAAGAACATAAAGCGATTATTTCAGCATGCCAAAAAAAGGATCCCACCTTAGCAAGTTCTTTAGTAGAGGAAAATTGGCTAAGCTTAGGACGAATTCTTGTTGGTGATACGGAACATAAAAAATAATGAGTAGGGAGAGCATAACGAAGGTTATGCTCTTTTTTATATTTAAACACAGAATAATCTGACTAGTATATTGACCATTAATCCAAAATGCGATATATTGGTTTTTAGAAAGAGCCTATTTCTAGATCCTTTCATTCCTAGATCATCCTCCTAACTTGCTAGAATCATAGGTTCTTTACAGGTTAAGCAAAAGAATAGCTATTGTTTTAAAGAAAACAACTGAGGAGGAATGTTAGAATGAATTCTGTGACAAAAGCGGCTGAAAACTATGAAATTCATGATTCTAAAGTGTTAGACTGGGCAAGAGAAATAATTGAAAAAAGCTCTTCCCCTCGTTTGATCCAGAAGGAGATCATTAATGCTGTCGATCGGAATGCGATTTGGAGAGGTGAGGAATGTCTCAATTTATTGGCACCCGAAGCACCTACAAGTCCGACGGTTCGGCAATTGCTTGCATCTGAGGTAGGCACACGAGCTGCAGAAGGGCATATCGGTCCTACACAAAGATGGTTTGCTGGTACAAAATATATTGATGAAATTGAATCCCTCTGTGTGGAGCTTCTGAAAAAAGTCTTTAAAAGCAAGTATGCAGATCACCGCTTAGTCGCAAGTATGATTGGAAATATGACTGTATATGCAGCCTTAACGAAGCCGGGGGATAATATTTTAACCATTGCACAGCCATTTGGCGGTCACTCCAGTAACCGGTATGATGGTCCGGCAGGGATTCGAGGTTTGAATATTTACGATGTTCCAATGGATCCAATCGACTTAGTCGTTAATATTGATGAGTTTGCAAAGATTGCTAGAAAAGTAAAACCAAAGTTAGTAACACTCGGTGCTTCGATGACTTTATTTCCGTTTCCGCTAAAGGAAATGTCCGAAATTGTGCGAGAGTGGGACGGAAAGATTTTCTTTGATGGTGCCCACCAGCTTGGCCTTATTGGCGGTGGACAGTTCCAAGATCCGCTAAATGAGGGTGCTTGCATTATGACTGGTTCCGCAGGAAAAACATTTAGCGGTCCACAAAGCGGGATCATTGTCTGGAATGATCCTGAATTAACACAGCCTGTTTGTGATACGATTTTCCCTGCGCTTGCCGCAACACATCAGGTAAACCGTGTAGCTGCCTTAGCCGCATCTGCTGCTGAATTTTTAGCTTTTGGCAGCGAGTATATGGCACAAATAGTTGCGAACGCAAAAGCGTTAGCAAAAGCTTTGTATGATCGCGGCATTACTGTACTCGGCTCTCATAAAGGCTTTACAGAAACACACCAGGTGATTCTTGATGTGAAACGTTTTGGCGGCGGTTTAGATGTGGCACACAAACTTGCGAAAGCCAATATTATTACGAATAAAAATTTGATTCCTAGTGACAAGCCTGAAGACTGGGATTATCCAAGCGGTTTACGAATTGGAACAATTGAAATTACTCGTTTGGGAATGAAGGAAGCTGAAATGGACATCATCGCCGACTACATCGTTCGTGTCTTAGAAGGAAGAGATACAGTTGAGGATATTCGAAAACGTGTGATTGAAATGCGGTCTGGATTCCAAAAGATTCATTACTGTTTTGATTAAACTCTTTTAGTGAGACCTTCTGAGTAATCGGAAGGTTTTTTTCTTTTCTAGAAGGTGAAATGCATGATAAATAAGGGGAATTGCTAGATAAATTTGAAAAAATGTTCGATTAACGGGAATAGTTGCTCGATAAAATGAAAAAGTTGCTAGATAACCCTTTAATAAGAGACTAAACCTTTCTTAATTTGTTTTTGACTGCATCTTTCACCTATACTATAATTAGAATGTTATGGATTTGTGTATAAATGAACAAAAATAAACTACTTTATATAGACTGCCCGGAAATAGCATCCGAGGATGAATGAAAAAATTGAGGTGAAATGCTGTGTTTGATCGTCTTCAATCAGTGGAGGACCGCTACGAAAGATTAAATGAGCTTTTGAGTGATCCGGATATTGTAAATGATCCAAAAAAGCTGCGTGAGTATTCGAAAGAGCAATCCGATATACAAGAGACTGTTGAGGTATATCGTGAATATAAAGAGGTGCGCGAACAGCAGCAAGATGCGAAAGCAATGCTTGAGGAAAAATTAGATGCTGATATGCGTGAAATGGTAAAGGAAGAGCTGAGTGAGCTTGAAGAGAAGGTGGAGGACCTTGAAGCGCGTCTAAAGATTCTTCTCATTCCGAAAGACCCGAATGATGATAAAAACGTTATTATGGAAATCCGCGGAGCTGCTGGCGGAGATGAGGCTGCTCTATTCGCAGGCGATTTATACCGTATGTACAGCCGTTTTGCAGAGATGCAAGGCTGGAAAACAGAAGTAATTGATGCGAACACGACAGGTGTTGGCGGTTATAAAGAGATCATTTTCATGATTAACGGAAATGGCGCTTATTCGAAATTGAAGTTTGAAAATGGTGCGCACCGAGTACAGCGTGTGCCTGAAACAGAGTCTGGCGGCCGTATTCATACGTCAACAGCAACTGTTGCGGTTCTTCCTGAAGCGGAAGAAGTGGAAATTGAAATACATGATAAGGACATTCGTGTTGATACATTTGCTTCAAGCGGACCAGGCGGACAAAGTGTTAATACAACCATGTCAGCTGTCCGTCTAACACACTTGCCGACTGGAACCGTTGTTTCCTGTCAGGATGAAAAATCTCAAATTAAAAATAAAGAAAAGGCAATGAAAGTATTGCGTGCCCGTGTATATGATAAATTCCAGCAGGAAGCACAGGCGGAATATGACCAAGTGCGTAAATCAGCTGTTGGTACAGGAGATCGTTCTGAACGAATTCGTACGTATAACTTCCCGCAAAACCGTGTGACCGATCACCGCATTGGATTAACGATTCAAAAGCTGGATCAAATTCTTTCAGGAAAGCTAGATGAAGTCATCGATGCATTAATTCTTGAAGAACAATCTGCGAAGCTTGAAAGTGCTTCTAATGAGTAATGCACCTATGAAAGTATATGAAGCCCTCCATTGGGCTTCTTCTTTTTTAAAAGAAAAGAATCGGGACGAAAATGCGGGAGAATTATTGTTGCAGCATTATATGCGAATGAGCCGTGCAAGCTTTCTGGCAAGTCTTCGCGATGAATTAGATACAAATATTTTTGAAGATTTTAAACAGGCTGTTCTTCTTCATGCAGAAGGGAAGCCGATTCAATATATTATAGGGTATGAAGAATTCTATGGGCGCACTTTTCTCGTTAATGAGGATGTTCTAATTCCGCGGCCGGAAACAGAAGAATTGGTTTACGGTGCTTTGGAGCGTCTGAATAATCTATTTGGCGGACGGAAGCCGCTTGAAGTAGCTGATATTGGGACAGGCAGCGGTGCGATTGCCATTACACTGAAGCTTGAAAATACGGATTTGCTTGTAACGGCAACAGATATTTATCGACCTACATTAGTTTTAGCAGCAAAGAATGCAAAATCGCTTGAAGCGGATATTCAATTTGTTGAAGGGGATCTGCTTAAGCCGTTAATTGCCATGGGAGAAAAATTTGATGCTGTTATTTCGAATCCCCCCTATATTCCTGTTGGGGATATGGAGTGGATGTCTGAGGTCGTTTTAGAGCATGAACCCCATCGCGCATTGTTTGCGGGTATGGATGGTCTTGATATTTACAAAAGGCTAATCGAAGAACTGCCTGAAGTATTAAAGGATAAGGCGCTAGTCGGATTTGAAGTCGGGGCAGGGCAAAGCAAGGCGGTTGCCGAATTACTCCAGCAAACTTTTCCACAGGCAGATATAGAGATTGTTCATGACATTAACGGGAAAGACCGAATCGTTTTTGCAACAATTCGGGGCTAGGGATCGTTTGTGAAAATAGACAACCAGGTTTTCTTAAAAATAAATGAGTGTCCTTCCCAAAAGAGCAATTATAGCTGGTTTGCTCTTTTGCGGTATCAGGCACTCATTTTTTTTATTTTACTAGTTTAAGATTCTGTCATTTTGTCCACACTGGGTTAGTGAAGGGGCGGTGGCAAAATTGAAAACAAAAATCATAGTGAATTTATATATTATTATTTTATGTTTAGGAACAATATTGAGTTTGTATATGCCAAAAAACGAGGTGATAGCGGATGAGCCGCTTGTTATACCTAATGAGGCAATTAGGCTTCGGATTCTAGCAAATAGTGATAGTGAATCCGATCAGGCAATTAAGAGACTTGTCAGGGATGCGGTCAATGCAGAAATTACAAAATGGGTAGCTGAATTAACGTCAATTGAAGAGGCTCGTGATTTAATTCGCTCACGATTGCCAGAGATTCAAAAGATAGCAGAAAATGTAGTAGAAAAGGAACAATCATCGCAATCTGTAAAAGCGGAATTCGGAAAGGTAGATTTCCCTACAAAATTATATGGACAATTTCTTTATCCCGCTGGGGAATATGAAGCGATTTTAATCACCCTTGGAGAAGGAGATGGAGCTAACTGGTGGTGTGTATTATTCCCGCCGCTATGCTTCCTGGACTTTTCAAATGGCGTTGCAGTAAGCGAAGGATTTGAAGAGCAAGAAAAGGTTAGCGCTGAAACTGAGGTAGAGGCAGCGAGCAATATAGAAACAGAAGCACTAGAAATAACAGAAGAGGAAGAAAAGATGAGCGCTGAAACAGAGGGTAAGGCAGCGAATCATATAGAACCAGAAGCACTAGAAAAAACAAAAGAGGAAGAGAAGAAGGAACAGCCAGACCCAGTAAAAGAAGAAAGTGAAGAGCAAGAACCCCCAGTATATGTAGAAGAGGACGAGAAGCCAGTAGAAGTAAAGTTTTTTATAAAAGAGCTTTGGGACAATCTGTTTAGCTGAAAGCCTTCAGAAAGTGCAAGGCTTTTCTGTGTAAAAAAATGGCCGGTCTGATTCATTGAACAAGCCTTTATGTACGGAGTAATAACAAGCGCAGTGAAATGAGGCAGACCGACATTTACATGCTTGGCTGTGAGCAAATGCTCATGAATATTTTTAGTTAAATAGCAGTTCTACTTTCTCTATTTTTCCATATTCATAGAAATAGAATATGAAAAATGGGGTGGGTCTAAGTGGAAACTATCATTCGCTGTGCAAGAGAAGAGGATAGTACGAGAGTGGAATTATTTTTAGAAGAGGCAGGATTAAGCAAGGATGGCGTGCAAGCATCAATAGACTATTTTCTGCTAATGGAAAATCAAATAGGGGATATTAAGGCAACACTAGGGATTGAACCGCTTGGAAAAGTTGGTCTGCTTCGTTCGCTTGCCATGCGTCCGGATCGAACGGAAAAAGATTTATCTCTTCTTTTTGAGCAAATTTTAATTTTAGCAAGGGACAGACAGTTAAATACATTGTATTTAGCTTCCAATAAAAAGAGCTCACTTGAAATATTTCGCTTGATTGGATTTACTGAGGAAATAATAGAAAACTTACCTGATGAGCTTTTTCAGTCAGAGCATGTAAAACACATTTTAACTGTGGACAACTCCTTCTTTTTAAAATTATCCATCTAAATTGTGGGTATCTTTCCAAAGTTATTCACAAAAACGCTTATTCTATCCACAATTTGTGGATAATACTTGAGTTATCCTCTATCTTCTTTTATACTTTCAAAAGTAAATAACAGAAAAATCACGGGAAATAAAGGATTCATCCATTTTAATTTTCGTGATTAATGAAGGTGGAGCAGAATGAATACAAAAAGATGGTCGGTGGATAAATATGTGGATGATCAATGCAGTTATCCACAAATCTCACAGGCTGCCGATCTTTTAATAAACAATGAAGTCGTTGCCTTTCCAACTGAAACAGTATACGGATTAGGTGGAAATGCAGAAAATGATGACGCAGTCGCAAAAATTTTTGAAGCAAAAGGGAGACCAAGTGATAATCCGCTAATTATCCACATTGCTGAAAAAGAGCAGCTGAATGCATTTGTAGAGGAAGTACCTGAGAAGGCCGCACAATTAATGAAGGCGTTTTGGCCAGGACCGTTAACCCTTATTTTTAAAAAGAAAGAGGGAGCACTTTCCGATAAAGCAACTGCTGGGTTATCCACAGTTGCGGTCCGAATGCCAAATCATCCAGTGGCATTAGCGATTATTAGTGCATCAGGGCTTCCCATTGCTGCACCAAGTGCTAATCGTTCTGGAAGACCAAGTCCAACAACAGCTGAACATGTGTGGGAGGATTTGAATGGAAAAGTAGCAGGGGTAGTCGACGGTGGACCGACCGGTGTGGGGGTTGAATCAACTGTAGTTGATTGCACAGAATTCATTCCTGTTATCTTAAGGCCAGGCGGTGTAACAAAAGAGCAGCTTGAAGCGGTGATTGGTGAGGTAAGCATTGATCCAGCACTTGTGGATAAGAGCGAGGCTCCGAAGTCTCCAGGAATGAAATACCGCCATTATGCTCCGGATGCGCCGCTTACTCTTGTGAATGGGACAAAGGAGTTTATTCAGGAACTTGTGAATAAAAAGAAGGCAGAAGGATTATCTGTGGGTATTTTAACAACTGAAGAGAATCTCGATTACTATCAGGCTGACTATGTGATAGCCTGTGGAAAACGGGATAACTTAGATTATGTAGCAAGTTCTCTGTATGATGCGTTAAGGAAATTTAATAATACCAATGCCGATGTCCTATTTGGTGAGATGTTTCCGCAAGAGGGTGTGGGACATGCAATCATGAACCGCCTCATGAAGGCAGCTGGGCACCGGGTAATTAACAGCTGAGCCGTTCCTTTTGAAGGAACGGTTTTTTATTTGTGGATAACTTTATGGGATTATCCTTTCGTTTAATGTGTTTATTCTTCTAAAATCCTTAGGACGTGCATATGCTGAAATAGCAAGTCCAAGGGGGAGGAAGAATGGGAGAAATGTTTGGTGTAGTATTCACACTGAGCTTAATGGCATTTGCTTTAGCGATGGATGCCTTTTCTGTTGGTCTGGGGATGGGGATGTTTAAACTTCGCCTTAGACAAATTTTTAAAATTGGTATGATTATAGGCTTTTTCCATATTTGGATGCCTCTCTTAGGGATGATTGCTGGAAAGTTCTTATCCGAAAAGTTTGGAGAGTTCGCTACATATGTAGGTGGGGGATTGCTTCTTCTGTTAGGTATTCAAATGATCTGGTCAGGATTTAAAAAAGAAGACAATAGTCTGATCACTCCAGTTGGATGGGGTTTAATTCTATTTGGCTTTACTGTTAGCTTAGATAGCTTTTCTGTTGGGCTGACTCTCGGCATTTATGGGGCACAAACCGTTATTGTACTCGCATGCTTCGGCATAACAGCAACAATTCTTACATGGCTCGGCTTACTGATTGGCAGGAAGGTGCAAGGGTGGCTGGGATCATACAGTGAAGCCCTCGGTGGAAGCATCCTCCTCGCCTTCGGAATCAAACTGCTTCTAGGCTAAAGAAGTGTCAGCGGGCCGTGCATGGAGATGCTCCTGCCTGCAAATTGTATAGTTTGTGTCTAAGATAGACATTTAAGATTCTGCCGAAGTTTCTTTGTAAAGAAAGGGAAATCTGCTCCCTTTCTTTTTTTGTAGGGCTTTTTGCGTAGATATGGGAATACATAAGCGGAAAAATTCCGCCTAATGTAGAAAAAGTAGCGTAAGAAGCAGAAATAAGCGGAGATATTCCGCTTAATTGCTCTAAATAAGACAAAATCCAAAGATTTGGCTACTTTAACCGGAAAAACTCCCCTTATTTTTAAGGAAATATCGTTATTTCCCGAAATAAACGGAAATTTTCCGGTTATTTTAAACAAAGTACAATCAACATTCAGTTTCAATAGAGATTTTTAGTAAAGTATTAAAAAAATTTGTCGAAGAATACTATTGAATCTGGGAGTTTTGACTTATAATGGTGGAAAGGAGGCACAGCTATGACTCGCGTTTTATTTGTTTGTACAGGAAATACGTGTCGGAGCCCGATGGCTGAGGCCATTTTGAAAAGCAGGAATCTCCCGGGGATTGAAGTGAAATCAGCTGGTGTGTATGCAATGGATGGGAGTGCAGCATCGGAAAATACAAGAAAAGTCCTTGCTGAGAATGGGATTTTGTTTGATTCCCATCAGTCATCGATGCTAAATGATGAGCTTGTGAATTGGACGAGCTATATTATCACAATGACAGCAAGCCACAAAGCAGCGGTGATCAGTATGTTTCCAGAGACTGCTGGAAAAACCTTTACCTTAAAGGAATTTGCAGCTGGAAATAGCAATGGGGATATTGCCGATCCTTTTGGCGGTTCAATTGAACATTACAGACAAACCTATAATGAAATGAATGACATGATTATAAAAATGATTCAACGGCTACAAAAAGAAAACAGGTAAGCAGGGGGACAATAATGGAGGAGAAACATAGATACAAATTTGGTTTAAGAAAAAAACTTGTACTGTTTATTACTACTCTAGCAATTATTACTTACACAACAAGTGCTTTCTTTATTTACTTTTTATACCCGCTGATCCAGGAATCCCTTCCGTTTGGGGAAGTGTGGTTTACAATTATCACACTTAGCCTTGGGATTATTTGGTCAGGGATATTAGCTTTCTTCGCAGCTGGCTTTATTATAAAACCGTTACAAAAGTTAGAGAAAATGGCTTTAAAAGCAGCTCAAGGGAATATTCAAGAAGATGTCGAACTTGCTAAATCAGATGATGAAATTCGTTCGCTTGGCATGGCGTTCAATGATATGCTTTCAAACTTGAGGGAAATGGTCCATCAAATCGATGAGAACTTCCGTGAAACAAATGATAAAGTCATTGCCATTTCAAAGGAATCTTCTTTTGCAGCAGATCAAGTAGATGCAATTTCTAGAACAATCAACGAAATTTCTTTAGGTGCAGATAATTCAGCGATATCCATCCAATCAACAGCTGAATCGGTTGAAGATGTGATTCGGATTGCCGAAGAAGTTCAAGATAAGGCAAAGGCCTCTGAATTAGTATCTGCGGAAATGGTTCAGGATCTTTATAATTCTAAGAAGGTTATTCATGATCTCATTTCAGGGATTGAAAAGCTTGCCGAGGAAAACCAGCAATCTCTTCAAACAGTCAAACGCTTAGAAGAGAATGCGGCAAAGGTGGAACAAATCATCCAGCTTGTTGGTGACATCGCAGCGCAAACGAACTTGCTTGCATTAAATGCTTCAATTGAAGCAGCACGTGCAGGTGAACATGGAAAAGGCTTCGCGGTTGTTGCTGAGGAAGTCCGCAAACTTGCAGATGAGAGCGCCACAGCTGTCCAAGGCATTTCAGAATTAATTAAAAACATACAAGGTGAAGTCCAGAATGTCGTGCGCCAAATTTCAGAGCAGGTCGAAACGGCAAACAGTGAAGCGAAAAAAGGAACAGAAACAAATGAAGTCATTGAAGAAATGACAAAAACCGTGAACGAAATGGCAGAGTCAGTTTCAACGATAACGATATTAGTAGACCGTCAAATGGAAAGTATTCAGCACACTTCCACACAATCACAGGAAGTGGCAGCCATTGCAGAAGAAACCTCTGCAGGCGCCCAAGAGGTGGCAACGGCAACAGAACAGCAAACAAAAGTAATGGCCAACGTAGAAAGCCTGGCGAATGAACTTAAAGGCCAGGCGGGAAAATTGAAAAATACCATTACGAGATTTCAGATTTAATCCAATGCAGCCTTCATTTATGAAGGCTTTTTTTTATGTTCTATTAGCTTTACAAGTCAATCCCTCTTTATAATATTTGCTTTTTGTGCCAAAATAAGGGCAGGTTATAAAAGTAGTTATTTTCTAAATGATTGTTGTTTTGACCAAGTTGTGTGATAAACACTTTTGAAAAAATTGGTTGACTGGAGCGGAAGGTGCGAGACTCCTCGAAAATGCTTACGCATTTCCTTCGTGTGATGACTATTCACTGTAGCTTATTCAACGTCCTGCGGGAAGTGTGGGACAGGTGAGACCCCACAGGCACGCAATGCCGAGGAGGCTCACCGCCCACCCCGCGGGTCGCTGCGCATCCTGAAGCGGAAGTCAACCTCTACCAACTCATTTTTTAGCATCAATGTTTGTGAAAACAGACCTTTTTTAGGAGGATTAAAGATGAAAGTAGCGATTGCATCAGACCATGGCGGAGTAAATATTCGCGAGGAAATAAAAGATTTAATGAAAGAAAAGGGCATTGATTTTGAAGACTTTGGCTGTGAATGCGGTACGTCTGTTGATTACCCTGATTATGCACTTCCTGTTGCGGAGAAGGTCGCAAACGGAGAATTTGATAAAGGAATTTTGATTTGTGGAACAGGCATTGGCATGAGCATTGCGGCTAATAAAGTAAAGGGCATCCGCTGCGCGCTTGTTCACGATTTATTCAGTGCAAAAGCAACGCGTGAGCATAATGACAGCAATATGCTTGCTATGGGGGAACGTGTCATCGGACCGGGACTGGCCAGGGAAATTGCCAAGGTTTGGCTAACAACGGATTATGAAGGCGGACGCCATGAAAACCGTGTTGGAAAAATTAAAGACTACGAAAACAAATAGAAACAAAGCTTCCGAAAGGGTGAGCCTTTATGACGGAAACCATTCAGATGTGGGAAGAACAGCTGCATACAATTCTTCGTGAATTTGCTGATCAAGTTCAGCTGACAGACAATCATCTTTTTGTCGTCGGCTGCAGTACTAGTGAAGTGGCTGGAAAGAAAATTGGCACAGCAGGTACGGAGCAAGTGGCAGAAATGATTTTTAACCAGCTGAAAAAATTCCGCGAGCAAACAGGTGCTGCACTTGCTTTCCAATGCTGTGAACACCTGAATCGGGCGTTAGTCGTTGAACGAAAAACAGCAGAAGAAAGACAGCTTTCTGAAGTAAGTGTGATCCCTGTCCGTAAGGCAGGCGGTGCAATGGCTACCTATGCTTTTGAACATTTTGAGGATCCAGTTATGGTTGAACATATTGCTGCTGATGCAGGCATGGATATTGGAGATACATTTATCGGTATGCACTTAAAGCATGTAGCTGTCCCGATAAGAACCTCACAGAAATGTATTGGGGAAGCCCATGTGACATTGGCAAAAACAAGGCCAAAGCTAATTGGCGGCGCCCGCGCTGTATATGAACGAAGCCAAGCGAATGAGTCATGCAGATAATAGAAGCCTTTGCTAAACGCAATGGCTTTCTTTTATTCTTCTTTTCATCACAAAAACATGATAAGATATAATAGAATTTTCAAAATAGGACGTTACATATCTATTGAAAATAGTTTAGTCGAAAAGGGAGGATTCTATAATGAAGCATTTAGCACAACAGGATGAACAGGTTTTTCAATCGATTCAAGATGAGTTAGGACGTCAAAGAACAAAGATTGAATTAATTGCCTCTGAAAATTTTGTCAGTGAAGCGGTAATGGAAGCACAAGGATCTGTGCTGACAAATAAATATGCTGAAGGCTATCCAGGCAGACGCTATTACGGCGGATGTGAACACGTGGATGTCGTAGAGAATCTGGCTCGCGATCGTGCGAAGCAAATTTTTGGTGCTGAGCATGTAAATGTACAGCCGCATTCAGGTGCACAAGCGAATATGGCTGTTTATTTTACAATTTTAGAGCAAGGCGATACTGTTCTTGGTATGAATCTTTCCCATGGCGGACATTTAACACATGGAAGCCCTGTTAACTTTAGCGGCATTCAATATAACTTTGTTGAATATGGTGTCGATGAAAAGACACATACGATTGATTATGATGTTGTTCTTGAAAAAGCACGTGAGCATAAACCAAAATTAATTGTTGCTGGTGCGAGCGCATACCCGCGTGAAATTGACTTCAAACGTTTCCGTGAGATTGCTGATGAGGTCGGCGCGTATTTAATGGTCGATATGGCTCATATTGCAGGTCTCGTTGCAGCTGGTCTTCATCAGAATCCAGTTCCTTATGCTGATTTCGTCACAACAACAACACATAAAACACTTCGCGGTCCACGCGGCGGGATGATTCTTTGTAAAGAAGAATATGCGAAGAAAATAGACAAGTCGATTTTCCCTGGTATTCAAGGCGGCCCATTAATGCATGTCATTGCTGCAAAAGCAGTCGCGTTTGGTGAAGCGCTTCAGGATGATTTCAAAGGCTACGCAGGCGATATCATTGCCAATGCGAAGCATCTAGCAGAAGGTCTTCAGAAGGAAGGACTTGACCTTGTTTCAGGCGGTACGGATAATCATCTATTGCTTGTTGATCTTCGCTCACTTGGCTTAACTGGTAAAATCGCAGAAAAAGTACTAGATGAAGTGGGCATCACAGTAAATAAAAATACCATTCCTTTCGATCCGGAAAGCCCATTTGTAACAAGCGGCATTCGTATCGGGACAGCTGCAGTTACTTCTCGCGGCTTCGGTGCAAAGGAAATGGAAGAAATCGCTTCAATCATTGCCTTTACATTGAAAAATCATGAAGATGAAAGCAAGCTTGAAGAAGCAAGCAAGCGTGTAGAAGCATTAACAAGCAACTTTACTTTATATCCGCAAAGGTAATCTTATTAGCTGCTCTTCAAAAAGAAGGGCAGTTTTTTTTATTGGAAAAAATTGGGGTTTCGATTAAAAAGCGTAATTTGCAAATAACCAGGAGAAGCTGCAAATAAAAAGCGTAATTTGCAAATAACCAGGAGAAGCTGCAAATAAAAAGCGTAATTTGCAAATAACCAGGAGAAGCTGCAAATAAAAAGCATAATTTGCAAATAACCAGGAGAAGCTGCAAATAAAAAGCGTAATTTGCAAATAACCAGGAGAAGCTGCAAATAAAAAGCGTAATTTGCAAATAACCTAGGAGGAGGTGCAAATAAAAAGCGTAATTTGCAAATAACCAGGAGAAGCTGCAAATAAAAAGCGTAATTTGCAAATAACCAGGAGAAGCTGCAAATAAAAAGCGTAATTTGCAAATAACCAGGAGAAGCTGCAAATAAAAAGCGTAATTTGCAAATAACCAGGAGAAGCTGCAAATAAAAAGCGTAATTTGCAAATAACCAGGAGAAGCTGCAAATAAAAAGCGTAATTTGCAAATAACCAGGAGAAGCTGCAAATAAAAAGCGTAATTTGCAAATAACCAGGAGAAGCTGCAAATAAAAAGCGTAATTTGCAAATAACCAGGAGAAGCTGCAAATAAAAAGCGTAATTTGCAAATAACCAGGAGAAGCTGCAAATAAAAAGCGTAATTTGCAAATAACCAGGAGAAGCTGCAAATAAAAAGCGTAATTTGCAAATAACCAGGAGAAGCTGCAAATAAAAAGCGTAATTTGCAAATAACCAGGAGAAGCTGCAAATAAAAAGCGTAATTTGCAAATAACCAGGAGAAGCTGCAAATAAAAAGCGTAATTTGCAAATAACCAGGAGAAGCTGCAAATAAAAAGCGTAATTTGCAAATAACCAGGAGAAGCTGCAAATAAAAAGCGTAATTTGCAAATAACCAGGAGAAGCTGCAAATAAAAAGCGTAATTTGCAAATAACCAGGAGAAGCTGCAAATAAAAAGCGTAATTTGCAAATAACCAGGAGAAGCTGCAAATAAAAAGCGTAATTTGCAAATAACCAGGAGAAGCTGCAAATAAAAAGCGTAATTTGCAAATAACCAGGAGAAGCTGCAAATAAAAAGCGTAATTTGCAAATAACCAGGAGAAGCTGCAAATAAAAAGCGTAATTTGCAAATAACCAGGAGAAGCTGCAAATAAAAAGCGTAATTTGCAAATAACCAGGAGAAGCTGCAAATAAAAAGCGTAATTTGCAAATAACCAGGAGAAGCTGCAAATAAAAAGCGTAATTTGCAAATAACCAGGAGAAGCTGCAAATAAAAAGCGTAATTTGCAAATAACCAGGAGAAGCTGCAAATAAAAAGCGTAATTTGCAAATAACCAGGAGAAGCTGCAAATAAAAAGCGTAATTTGCAAATAACCAGGAGAAGCTGCAAATAAAAAGCGTAATTTGCAAATAACCAGGAGAAGCTGCAAATAAAAAGCGTAATTTGCAAATAACCAGGAGAAGCTGCAAATAAAAAGCGTAATTTGCAAATAACCAGGAGAAGCTGCAAATAAAAAGCGTAATTTGCAAATAACCTAGGAGGAGCTGCAAATAAAAAGCATGATTTGCAAATATCCTAGGAGTGGCTTCGAAAAAACTGCCAATTCCGCAAAAAAATGTCTTTTTCATTCAAATTCACTATAATGAAGTCTCCCGAAAATACGAATATGAAAAAAACTTTTAACGTTTCTCAAACATTTTAAGCTTGGAGTTGCTCTGATTATTTTTTTTCTGTAAAATTAGACGAAGTGTTAGAACGAACCATTTTACAGATTGAAAAGGAGAGAATATTCATGGCAAAGGTATACGTATTTGACCACCCACTTATTCAGCATAAACTTACATATATTCGTGATAAAGCGACAGGAACGAAGGACTTCCGCGAGCTTGTTGATGAGGTTGCTACATTAATGGCATTTGAAATTACAAGAGATATGCCGCTTGAGGATACTGAAATTGATACACCTGTAAGCCGGACAAAGTCAAAAATTTTGGCTGGAAAGAAAATGGGTATTATCCCAATCCTTCGTGCTGGAATCGGAATGGTCGATGGGATATTAAAGCTTATCCCAGCAGCAAAGGTTGGGCATATTGGACTTTATCGTGATCCTGAAACATTAAAGCCAATCGAATACTACGTAAAGCTTCCAAGCGATGTTGAAGAAAGAGATTTCATCGTTGTTGACCCAATGCTGGCAACAGGTGGTTCTGCGGTTGAAGCGATTAACTCTTTGAAAAAGCGCGGGGGAAAAAATATTAAATTTATGTGTCTAGTTGCTGCTCCAGAAGGTGTGGAAGTGCTGAAAGAGGCGCACCCTGATGTAGATATTTACATTGCTGCTCTTGATGAAAAGCTGAATGACCATGGATACATCGTGCCTGGCCTTGGAGATGCAGGAGATCGTTTATTCGGGACGAAGTAATACAAAAAATGTAGAAATTGGTCAATTAGTGCCGGAATCTGATCCGAGATATAACCTTACTCGCCTTCTAGTGCTATAATGATCATGAATAATGCCACTTAGAAGATCGTTATTTACATCAGAACAAAAATATTAGAGGATGGTGTATAAAATGGATCGCCCGATTAAGGTGATGACAATTTTTGGTACAAGGCCGGAAGCAATTAAAATGGCTCCTCTTGTCCTTGAATTGCAGAAATACCCGAACCATTTTGAATCAATCGTTACAGTAACTGCACAGCATCGAGAAATGCTGGATCAAGTATTAACTATTTTTGGAATTAGTCCGGATTATGACTTAAATATTATGAAGGATCGGCAGACGCTTGTAGATGTGACTACTCGCGGCTTAGAGGGTCTTGATAAAATAATGAAGGAAACAAAACCGGATATTGTTTTAGTTCATGGGGATACAACTACAACCTTCATTGCTGGACTTGCAGCTTTTTATAATCAGATTGTGGTTGGACACGTCGAAGCTGGTCTGCGCACATGGAATAAATACTCGCCATTTCCAGAGGAAATGAACCGTCAGTTGACCGGAGTTATTGCTGATTTGCATTTCTCTCCTACAACCCAATCAGCGGAAAATTTGCTAAATGAAAATAAGAAAAAAGAGCAGATATTTATAACAGGGAATACGGCTATCGATGCATTAAAAACAACAGTTAAGGATGAGTACCATCACGAAGTGCTTGATAAAATCGGGAATGACCGCCTTGTCCTTTTAACTGCTCATCGCCGTGAAAACCTTGGAGAACCAATGAGAGGCATGTTCAGGGCAATTAAAAGACTTGTTGAGGAGCAAAAAGATATTCAGGTTGTCTATCCGATGCACCTCAACCCGTCTGTAAGAGAGATTGCTCGAGAAATTCTTGGAAATAATAATCGCATTCATTTAATTGAACCGCTTGATGTCATTGATTTCCATAATTTTGCTGAAAGAGCCTACTTGATTTTGACAGACTCTGGCGGTGTGCAGGAGGAAGCGCCATCCCTTGGGGTTCCAGTTCTTGTTCTTCGTGATACAACTGAAAGACCTGAAGGAATTGCCGCGGGTACATTGAAGCTTGCTGGTGTGGAAGAGGAGCAAATCTATACACTTGCAACACAGCTTCTAACGGATCAGGCAGAATACGGGAAAATGGCAAAGGCTGTCAATCCATACGGGGATGGAGAAGCTTCCAGAAGGATTTGCGAGGCTATTCGCTTCTATTTCGAGCAAACCGTTGAACGTCCAAAAGAGTATATACCACTTTAACAAAGAAGGGCTGACCTAATTTTAGGTTAGCCTTTCTTATTTGTACATATTCCCTCATTAAAATGAAAACCCTATAACAAAAAAGGGTGCTTTCCATGAACAAAATCATCTCTGCTATTACAGTTATCCTCCTAGTTCTATCTCAGTCATCTGTATTTGCATCAACATTAAATCACCCGCAAATTCCAA
The DNA here is from genome assembly GCF_900199725.1 of Cytobacillus massiliigabonensis. Classification (GTDB taxonomy): domain Bacteria; phylum Bacillota; class Bacilli; order Bacillales; family Cytobacillaceae; genus Cytobacillus; species Cytobacillus massiliigabonensis. The sequence continues at coordinate 425,774 of NZ_LT904904.1, forward strand.
TGGAGCCTTCTGATATGGAGGACGTTGCAATTATTGTTTTATCCGAAGAAAAAAGTGAGGAAGAAATTAAGAAACTCGTTCATTCAATTCCCCGTTTACAGCTTCGTCATATTTATAAATACGCTCTACAGGGCTTTTCAGTAAAGGGAAGGCAGGCAGAAATTGAGCAGCTTTCAAAAAGAGTGAACACTACAATCATCTCCCCGGTTAATACGTATAAGGTTCATGCGGAAGAGAATATAAAAATGATTGGCGGTGAGGAGGTTCGCGGATTTTTTGATCAAAAAAATCAGCGATTAACAGGGAAAGGCGTAAAGGTTGGGATCATTGACACAGGAATCGACTACACTCACCCAGATTTAAGAGTCAACTATGGAGGCGGGCATGATTTAGTTGATGGGGATACAGATCCGATGGAAACGAATGCGGCAAATGGAGAAGGCACGCTGCACGGGACTCATGTGGCTGGCATTATCGCGGCAAATGGGAAAATTCAAGGGGTAGCTCCGGAAGCAACGATTATTGCTTATCGCGCGCTTGGTCCCGGAGGCAGCGGGACAACAGAACAAGTCATCGCCGCCATCGATCAGGCGATTAAAGATAAAGTCGATATATTAAACCTATCACTTGGCAATAACGTGAACGGTCCGGATCTGCCGATAAGCATGGCACTAAATAAAGCGGTAGATAAAGGAATTACAGCAGTTACCTCCTCGGGAAATTCCGGTCCGAATCATTGGACGGTCGGCTCGCCGGGAACGGCATCAAAGGCAATCTCTGTTGGCGCATCCACGCCAAACATAAAAATTCCTTTCTTGGAGGTATTGGGTCAGAAGCTAAGGCTTGAACCGCTGCAAGGTTCGGTTGATTGGGATATCAGCCAATCGCATGAAATGGTTTTTGCCGGATTAGGAAGAAAGGATGAACTGAAGGATGTTCAAGGAAAAATTGTTCTATTGAAAAGAGGAGAGCTTACCTTTACAGAAAAGGGGCTAAACGCATACGAAGCAGGCGCAAAAGCAGTCATTATTTACAATAATACAAAGGGGAACTTTTTCGGGAATTTAGAAAGAGAACTGCCAATTCCGGTAACTGCTTTGTCAAAAACAAAAGGGGAGCAGCTAAGGAAAAAGCTATCTAAAGAAAAAGTTTTTGCAAGGACCTATATAATAGAAGAAAAGGATGTTCTTGCCGATTTCAGCTCTCGTGGTCCAGTGACTTCTACTTGGGAGATCAAACCTGACATCGTTGCGCCAGGAGTCGCTATAAATAGTACGGTACCAGGGGGGTATTTGCCTCTGCAAGGAACGAGCATGGCAGCTCCGCATGTAGCAGGAGCAAGTGCACTTATCAAGCAAGCCCACCCTGATTGGGGTCCAGATAAAATAAAGGCAGCGCTCATGAATACAGCAAAACCGCTCTTAAACAAGAAAGGAAAGCCATACCGGGCATATGAGCAGGGAGCAGGAAGGATTCAAATGGAAAAGGCGTTAAAATCGAATTCGCTCGTTATGCCTGCCTCATTACAGTTTGGCAAGTTTCAACTAGCTGATCGCATGCACGAACATAATGGATATATTACGGTAGAAAATGTAGGTGATTCCCAGCTTTCGTACTCATTTTCCATTCCGCATGCTGAAAATGGTCTGAGCTGGACGCTGCCTCTTTCCTTCTATTTAAAGCCGGGAGAAAAAAAACGGCTAGAGCTGAAACTGGCAGTTGACCCGAAAGTTTTTAAAAAGAAAGTGTATGATGGAACCATTAAATTAAAAGCTGGATCACAAGAAATCAATATTCCTTATATCTATGTTCTTGAGGAACCGAATTATCCAAGAGTAATGGGTTTTGGGATTGGAAAGGGAGACAAACCGGATACGTACCGATATGAGGTCTATCTGCCAGGAGGAGCGGAAGAATTCGGCATTGCCATGTTTGATGCGGATAGCCTGCGTTTCATAGATTTTCTTGATTGGAAAAGAGGGGTAGGAAAAGGACAGCTGCTGCAGGAAATAAAAAGTGATAAGCTCCCAGAGCCAGGTCTTTATAAAATTAAGGTCTTTGCAAAAAAAGCAGGGAGAGAGGATGCGCTTGAATCCTATTTGTATATATTGCCAAATGGTGAAATGGAAGTCTCAGCTTTTCGCTTGCTTAAGTGAAGTTTTTTAAAAATTGCTGTTAAAATGAATGTCTTTTTTAATGGATGGAAAACCTTGAAATGCTTGATAAAAGGGGTGTAGCAGAACATCACCCCTTTTTCAATAGGTAAGATTCAAATTATTATGAAAATAATGTGAACACACTTTCTTTCCCTTGATATATATGACTTTTTTCAATTTAAATGCATTGACATTGACAAGCCCCTATTGTATGCTTACAAAGGGTATAATATGATAGGGTTTTCATAATATTTGGGCAGTCATTATTCCCACGTCTGCATGTTGCTAATAGTAATTAGTAACACCTCAAAACCCACTTACCATTCACCTCAAAGCGAGGGAGAATGCGTTTTTTATGCATCAAAAGACCGCAACCCAAACAAAGCAGTCCATCATTTTTTTTACAGGAGAATAAATCATAATGCCAGAATTAAAAGCTACCTATGTGAGACAACGAAAATACATATTTTTATTGTTGTCAATTTATGTTCTTGGCTGGGGATTTACTTCTTACCAATCTATCTTTCTTGGATTAGTATTGGGTACTTCCTGTAGTTTGTTTAACTTGTGGCTTTTAGCAAGAAAAACAGAGCAATTTGGCAATGCGGTCGCTAACGGTGAGAAGATACGCTCACTCGGCATGGTTTCCAGAATGGCAATGGCAGTGCTTGCTGTATTCGTCGCAATGGAATATCCCGAGAAGGTTCATCTGATCAGTGTTGTTTTTGGATTAATGACTTCTTATGTTGTCATTATGATAGATTTTTTTCTTCAAACTTTTCATTTACGTAAATAGCGGGGAAGAGAGGTGAATATTAATGCATCATGGAGCTCCTTTAGTTGAGTTTATGGGCTTAACCTTTAACTTGGGGAATATTATGATGATTACGATTGCTAGTGCAGTTGTGTTTATTATAGCTGTTCTCGCTACTAGGAAATTAGCCATGAAACCTACAGGGATGCAAAATATACTTGAATGGGTAATGGATTTTGTTAAAGGCATTATTAACAGTTCGATGGATTGGAAGGATGGCGGACGATTCCATCTGCTTGCTTTAACATTGATTATGTATATTTTTGTTTCCAATATGCTTGGTCTGCCATTTTCAATCACTTATAACGGGGAACTCTGGTGGAAATCACCAACAGCTGATCCCGCAATTACATTGACCTTGTCTCTAATGGTACTAGCCTTAACGCATTTCTTTGGGATTAAGGCAAAAGGAGCAGGCGGGTATGGACGTGAATTCCTTAAGCCATTCTGGATCATGTCTCCAATTAAGATTGTTGAGGAATTTGCCAATGCCCTCACATTAGGTCTTCGTCTTTATGGAAATATTTATGCTGGAGAAATTCTCCTTTCATTACTAGTTGGCACTCTAGCTGCTGGCAGCTGGGCCGGCAAATTTGCGGCAATCATTCCAACGGTTGCTTGGCAAGGATTCTCGATCTTTATCGGTGGAATCCAAGCGTTTATCTTCTGTATGTTATCTATGGTTTATATGGCACACAAAGTGAGCCGAGACCATTAATATATACCCTGTTCAATTTTGAACAAAACACAAATAAAAAAATTTAATTATACAATTCAAGGAGGAAATTTAGAATGGGTCTATTAGCAGCAGCAATCGCAGTAGGTTTAGCAGCACTAGGTGCTGGTATCGGTAACGGTCTTATCATTTCAAGAACAGTTGAAGGGATGGCTCGTCAGCCTGAAGCTCGTGGAATGCTACAAACAACAATGTTTATCGGTGTAGGTCTAGTAGAGGTACTACCAATCATCGCGGTAGTTATCGCATTCATGGTTGTTGGACAGTAACTCCTAGTTAAACAATTTGAAAATGGCGAAGATCATTCGATGAGGACCTTCGCCATTCCTTTGTGCCTTTAATTTGAAAAATCTTAGATTTAAATATATGAAACATCGTTATTGCATTTCTTATAGCTCTTGAAGGGAGTGAATCGAGGGTGTTATCAAACAGTTTAGTATTAGGTGCATCAACCGGTTTTAACAGTGGAGATATGATTTATCAGTTGATTGCGTTTATTATTTTATTACTTTTGCTTAAAAAGTTCGCATGGGGTCCATTAATGGGCATCATGAGAGAACGTGAAGAACATATTGCAAATGAAATTGAAGCGGCTGAACAAAGCCGTACAGAAGCGAAGAAACTTTTAGAAGAGCAAAGAAACCTTCTGAAAGAAGCACGCAACGATGCGCAAGGCTTAATTGAAAGCGCAAAGAAACAAGGCGATGTACAGCGTGAGGAAATCATTGCTGCTGCACGTGCAGAATCTGAGCGCATTAAGCAATCTGCTAAGGTTGAGATTGAACAGCAGAAAGAACAGGCAGTTGCAGCTATTCGCGAACAAGTGGCTTCACTATCTGTATTAATTGCTTCTAAAGTTATTGAGAAGGAATTGAGTGCAGAGGACCAAGAGAAGCTTATTAACGAATACATTCAAGAGGCAGGAGAAGAGCAATGACGGGCTCTATGGTAGCAAAGCGCTATGCGTTAGCTCTTTTCCAGCTTGCAAATGAACATCAGCTTCTTGACCAAATGGAAGAAGAGCTTCGTGCAGTGAAACAAGTAATGAATGAAACTTCCGAATTACATGCAGTGCTTAAGTCTCCTAAGCTTTCAATTGAAAAGAAGAAGGAGATTTTAAAGGATGCATTTGCATCTGTAAATACATTCGTTTTAAATACGTTAATGCTTTTAATTGAACGCCATCGTGAAGATGAAATATCTGATGTGGCGGATCACTTTGTAAATATGGCAAATGATGCAAGAGGCATTGCAGAGGCAAAGGTCTACTCAATCCGCCCGTTAACAGACGCGGAACGTGAAGCGCTGTCATCATCATTTGCAGCAAAGGTTGGCAAGAAATCACTTCGCATTGACAATATCGTAGATACTAATTTACTCGGCGGCATCAAGCTTCGAATCGGAAACCGGATTTTCGACGGCAGCTTGCGCGGTAAGCTAGATCGTCTTGAACGTCAATTATTAGGATAAGATTCGTAGATAGGGGTGAAACTCATGAGCATCAAAGCTGAAGAAATCAGTGCGCTGATAAAAAAGCAAATCGAAAATTATCAGTCAGAAATTCAAGTGAGTGATGTAGGTACAGTTATCAAAGTTGGTGACGGTATTGCTCTTGCTCATGGTCTCGACAATGTCATGGCTGGGGAGCTTCTTGAATTTTCAAACGGCGTTATGGGTATGGCGCAAAACCTGGAAGAAAATAACGTCGGGATTATCATTTTAGGACCTTTCACTGGAATTCGTGAAGGGGATGAGGTACGCCGTACGGGACGCATCATGGAGGTTCCTGTAGGGAATGAGTTAATCGGTCGTGTTGTTAACCCGCTAGGACAGCCGGTTGATGGCATGGGTCCAATCAATACAACAAAAACTCGTCCAATTGAAAGCCCGGCTTTCGGTGTTATGGATCGTAAATCTGTACACGAGCCGCTTCAAACAGGAATTAAAGCGATTGACGCGCTTGTGCCAATCGGACGCGGACAGCGTGAGTTAATCATCGGTGACCGTCAAACGGGTAAAACATCTGTAGCTATCGATACAATCTTGAACCAAAAGGGTCAAGATATGATTTGTATCTATGTGGCAATCGGACAAAAAGAATCAACGGTTCGTGGATTAGTTGAAACGTTACGCAAAAACGGTGCAATGGATTATACCATCGTTGTAACAGCTTCTGCATCACAGCCAGCTCCATTGTTATACTTAGCACCATATGCTGGGGTTTCAATGGGAGAAGAATTTATGTTAGATGGAAAGCATGTATTAGTGGTTTACGATGACTTAACAAAGCAAGCTGCTGCATACCGTGAGCTTTCCTTATTATTACGCCGTCCTCCAGGCCGTGAAGCATATCCAGGGGATGTATTCTACTTACACAGCCGCCTGCTAGAGCGTGCTGCTAAGTTAAGTGATGCTAAAGGTGCTGGTTCTATCACAGCATTGCCATTTATTGAAACACAAGCAGGTGACGTTTCGGCATATATTCCGACAAACGTTATCTCTATTACAGATGGACAGATCTTCTTACAGTCTGACCTTTTCTTCTCTGGTGTACGTCCAGCGATCAACGCAGGTCTTTCTGTTTCACGTGTAGGTGGATCCGCACAAATTAAAGCGATGAAAAAGGTTGCAGGAACGCTGCGTCTTGACCTTGCATCTTACCGTGAATTAGAATCATTTGCCCAATTCGGTTCTGATCTTGATAAAGCTACTCAAGCAAAACTTAACCGTGGTGCTCGTACAGTAGAAGTATTAAAACAGGATCTAAATAAACCATTAAAAGTTGAAAAGCAAGTTGCGATTCTATATGCATTGACTCGTGGCTTCCTTGATGATATTCCTGTACAGGATATTCGTCGTTTCGAATCCGAATACCTTTCTTGGTTAGACCACAACCGCAAAGATTTGTTAGACCATATCGCTACAACGAAGGAACTTCCTTCTGATGATGATATGGCTGCTGCGATCAACGAATTCAAAAAATCTTTCGCAGTTTCCGAATAATCGGGGTCTGACAAACTTTGAAATAAGGTGGTGAGAACCTGTGGCATCATTAAGAGATATAAAAAATAAGATTACATCCACAAAGAAAACGAGCCAAATTACGAAAGCGATGGAAATGGTATCTGCCTCTAACTTTAACCGTGCGGAGTCGAATGCGAAGAAATTCGTTCCTTACATGGATAAAATTCAAGAGGTTACAGCATCCATAGCCTTAGGAAGTAAAGATGCAACGCATCCGATGTTAAGCTCTCGCCCTGTTAAAAAGACAGCTTATTTAGTTATTACTGGTGAGCGTGGTCTTGCAGGTGCATTTAACAGTAACGTTTTGCGTTTAGCATTCCAAACCATTCAAAAGCGCCACAAATCAAAAGATGAGTATGTGATTATCGCTTTAGGGAAGATGGGCCGTGAATTCTTCTTGAAACGTGATATGAACGTTATTCTCGACATTACTGGAATAGCTGATCAGCCGACATTTGCTGATATTAAAGACACTGTAAATAAAACAGTGAATATGTTTGCTGATGGGGTATTTGATGAGCTATACATGTACTACAATCACTTTGTCAGTGCGATCCAACAGGATGTTACAGAGAAGAAAGTTCTTCCACTAACCGATATTGCGACATCTAACAAACTGACATCTTATGAATTTGAACCATCTGCAGAAGAGATTTTAAATGTCTTATTGCCTCAATATGCAGAGAGTTTAATCTTTGGAGCACTTTTAGACAGCAAGGCTAGTGAACATGCTGCAAGGATGAGCGCAATGAAAAGTGCAACTGACAACGCGAAAGAGCTTATTGACTCATACAGCTTAATCTACAACCGCGCTCGTCAAGCGGCAATCACACAAGAAATTACCGAAATCGTCGGTGGAGCAGCCGCGTTGGAATAATGAAATGCTTAAGCTAGACTAAAAATAAAATATAAATCCAAAAGAGAAGGGCCAAGCTGGTCCCTTGCTCTTTTGTGTGTTGAAATGAACGGAGGGAAAAAGATGAACAAAGGACGCGTTCTTCAAGTTATGGGTCCAGTTGTTGACGTAAAGTTCGAAAGCGGACAACTTCCTGAGATCTATAACGCATTGACAATCGTAAATAAAGCGCGTAATGAATCTGAAGTTGACATCAACTTAACCCTTGAAGTTGCCCTTCATTTAGGTGATGATACAGTTCGTACCATTGCAATGTCATCTACTGACGGTTTAACTCGCGGTAGTGAAGTAATTGATACTGGTGCACCAATTTCTGTACCTGTTGGTGATGTTACACTTGGCCGTGTATTTAACGTATTAGGTGAAACGATCGACTTGGATCCTGCTATTACTGGAGATGCTCGTCGCGACTCTATCCATAGAGAAGCACCTAATTTTGAGCAGCTTTCAACAGAAGTAGAAATTCTTGAAACTGGAATTAAAGTAGTAGACTTGCTTGCTCCATATATTAAAGGTGGAAAAATCGGTCTATTCGGCGGTGCTGGTGTAGGTAAAACCGTTTTAATCCAGGAATTAATCAATAACATCGCTCAAGAGCACGGCGGTATTTCGGTATTTGCTGGTGTAGGTGAGCGTACTCGTGAAGGTAACGACCTTTATCATGAAATGACGGATTCAGGCGTTATTAAGAAAACAGCAATGGTATTCGGTCAGATGAACGAGCCGCCAGGTGCACGTATGCGTGTTGCTTTGACTGGTTTGACAATGGCTGAATATTTCCGTGATGACCAAGGACAGGACGTTCTTTTCTTCATGGATAATATCTTCCGTTTCACTCAAGCAGGTTCTGAAGTATCGGCGCTACTTGGCCGTATGCCTTCTGCCGTTGGTTACCAGCCAACTCTTGCTACTGAAATGGGTAAATTACAAGAGCGTATCACATCTACTAACGTAGGTTCTGTTACTTCTATCCAAGCGATTTATGTACCAGCCGATGACTATACGGATCCGGCACCGGCTACAACTTTCGCTCACTTAGATGCAACAACAAACCTTGAGCGTAAGCTTTCTGAAATGGGTATCTACCCTGCGGTGGATCCACTTGCTTCTACTTCTCGTGCATTGTCACCTGAAATTGTTGGGGAAGAGCATTATGCTGTTGCTCGTCAAGTACAGTCAACATTGCAAAAATATAAAGAATTACAAGATATTATCGCAATCCTTGGTATGGACGAGCTTTCTGATGAAGATAAGCTTGTTGTACAGCGTGCGCGTCGTATCCAAGTATTCTTATCACAAAACTTCCACGTGGCTGAACAGTTCACTGGCCAGCCAGGTTCATACGTACCTGTTAAAGAAACAGTTAAAGGCTTTAAAGAAATTCTTGAAGGTAAATATGATCACCTTCCAGAAGATGCATTCCGTCTAGTTGGCCGCATTGAAGACGTGATTGAGAATGCAAAACGTATGGGTGTAGAAGTCTAATCTCGGACCAGGAGGGTAAAAAATGAAGACGATCAAAGTCAGTGTTGTTACTCCCGATGGCCCGGTGTATGAATCAGATGTGGAAATGGTAAGTACAAAGGCCGAGAGCGGTGAGCTCGGAATTTTACCAGGTCACATTCCAATGGTTGCACCGTTACAGATTGGAGCCGTCCGTTTAAAAACGCAAGGCAAAACAGACATCGTAGCAGTAAGCGGCGGATTTGTAGAAGTTCGTCCAGACAAAGTATCTATTTTGGCACAATCTGCTGAACAATCGGATGAAATTGATGTTGATCGCGCACTTCGTGCAAAAGAGCGTGCGGAAAAGCGTCTGAACGATCAGAAACGTGAAAACATCGACTTCAAGCGTGCTGAACTAGCACTACAGCGTGCACTAAACCGTATTAATGTTTCTGAAAGACAATTTTAATCATCAATCACACCTCCCAGTTGTAACTGGGAGGTGTTTTTTTGTATTTTTAAGGAATATGGATGAAGTAACCGGAATATTGGATTTTTGACCGGAATATGGAGGAAAGTGACCGGATTAATGGCCAGTTTGACCAGATTACATAAAAATAGACAGTAACTGGAAGGTGAGAGTAATTAAATCTGAGGTTCAGATCAAAAATACACTAGGCTGAAGTCTTTTAAATAGAATGCTAATAGTATTTCCTGAAAAAATTTTAAAGAATCTCTCAATGGAGCGGAGTGGCCTATAAAAATAGGAAAGTGGCCGATAAATGCGGAAAAGTAGCCCGTAAAATAGAAAAGTGGTCGATAAATTAACAAAAGTGGCTGATAAATAAAAGATGAGCATGATTATCCTGCAGTACCAAAGGAATTTTGATGCAAATTTAACTATAAATCTATGTATTTTCAAAATAACTTCTTATTTTTAAGGAAATGAATAGATTTATTTTAAGAGACGTTCTGTCCGAGAAAAATAAATGACGATTTGTTGACATATCTCACTGACAGAAAGTTGAAATTGACCTTTAATGGGAGATGGACTGGGGTGGAAATTGGAAAAAGAGGATATGTGCCGATATCCGGTTGTGGCAGCTGGAAAATCCCTTTCGGTCTGTTGCCCCAGCCTGCGAAAATGCTGGGGCTATAAGACTAGTAAATGTAATAAAGATGTCAGTTCGCATTTGCGCCATCTCGGGGAGTAATCGGGGGAGTGGTTTCAGGGAGATGGCGCAAATGCTCAGGTGGAGGGGGATATGTGCCGATATCCGGGTGTGGCAGCTGGGAACTCCCTTTCGGTCTGTTGCCCTAACCTGTGGAAATGCTGGGGTTATAAGACTAGTAAAGTAATAAGGATGTCAGTTCGCATTTGCGCCATCTCGGGGAGTAATCGGGGAGTTGTTTCAGGGAGATGGCGCAAATGCTCAGGTGGAGGGGGATATGTGCCGATATCCGGGTGTGGTAGATGGGAACTCCCTTTCGGTCTGTTGCCCCACCCTGTGGAAATGCTGGAGTTATAAGACTAGTAAATGTAATAAGGATGTCAGTTCGCATTTGCGCCATCTCGGGGAGTAATCGGGGAGTTGTTTCAGGGAGATGGCGCAAATGCTCAGGTGGAGGGGGATATGTGTGGACGTCCGGGTGTGGCAGCTGGAAAATCCCTCACCCGGATGTGCTGCCGCACCTCCGGCTTCAGCTATCGCTGAAGCTTGCCAAATAAAGAGTTATTCGCTTTTTGTGAGCGAGCTCCCAAACGCAAATAACTCTTTATTTGGCAGGTGAGGGATTTTCCAATAATATACTAGGGCTTGTCGACACATATTTGGAAGAGTGCTATAATGGTTACGGTTACAAATATTGAAGAATTAAAAATTTTACAACATTGGAGGGGATAGACATGGAAATGCTAAATTTATATCAAAATAACTATTTGATCGTGTTTGTATTCCTATGTCTGGGGATTTTGTTACCTGTGGTGGCGCTGTTTTTAGGGAAGCTTTTGCGGCCTTATAAACCGTATGATTCGAAGTACACCACGTACGAGAGCGGACTTGAACCATTCAGTGATTCAAGGGTACAGTTCAATGTGCGCTATTATATTTTTGCCCTTATGTTTGTTATTTTTGATGTAGAGACAGTGTTTTTGTATCCTTGGGCTGTTGCATACGAAAAACTCGGAATCTTTGCATTAATTGAGATGTTAATTTTTGTATTTATGCTTGTTATCGGTCTTATTTATGCTTGGAAGAAGAAGGTGCTGAAATGGATCTAAGAATCGAAAACATCCCAGAAGAGGATATGCAGGAGATACAAAGAACGGTATTTATGTCAACGCTTGAACAAATTAAAGCATGGTCTCGCAGCAACTCGTTATGGCCTATGACTTTCGGTCTTGCTTGCTGTGCGATTGAAATGATGCAGGCAAGTAATGCGCACTATGATTTAGAACGCTTCGGTACATTCTATCGCAATTCCCCCCGCCAATCAGATGTAATGATCGTATCAGGCACAGTTACAAAGAAAATGGCACCTATTCTTCGCAGGTTATATGATCAAATGCCAGAACCAAAGTGGGTAATTGCTATGGGTTCCTGTGCAACAGCTGGCGGACCTTATGTGAAATCTTATTCAGTTGTTAAAGGCGTCGATCAAATAGTACCTGTTGATGTTTACATACCTGGATGTCCGCCAAATCCAGCGGCATTAATTTATGGAATCAATAAATTGAAAGAAAAGATCCGTTACGAGGCTAAGACTGGGAAGAAGGTGATCTAACCTATGAGCGGTGAAAAAGATTTAGAACAGCTCAAAAAAGAGGCTGCTGCGAAAGCGAAGGCTGCTGCACTAGCAAAAATGAAGGCGAAGGAACAAGGTGAAGAAAAGGAAGAGGCGCCAGCTGAGAACCTTGACATAGCCAAGCAAAAAGCTGCTGCTGCTGCGAAAGCAAAGGCAGCCGCATTAGCAAAAATGAAGGCGAAGGAGCAAGGTGAAGAGAAGGAAGAAACACCAGCTGAAGACCTTGACATCGCCAAGCAAAAGGCCGCTGCTGCCGCGAAAGCAAAGGCTGCCGCACTAGCAAAAATGAAGGCGAAGGAACAAGGTGAAGAGAAGGAAGAAACACCAGCTGAAGACCTTGACATCGCTAAGCAAAAAGCCGCTGCTGCCGCGAAGGCGAAGGCTGCCGCAGCCGCGAAAGCAAAATCTGCTGCTCAAGCACAACAATCAAGTGAGTCTGGGGACGATGCGAAGGCAAAAGCTGCTGCCGCTGCGAAAGCAAAGGCTGCTGCTGCAGCGAAAGCAAAAGCCGCTGCACTGGCAAAGCAATCAGGCGAATCCGGTGGAGATGACGAAAAGGCAAAAGCGATTGCCGCCGCTAAGGCGAAAGCCGCCGCAGCTGCTAAGGCAAAAGCTGCTGCATCAGCAAAAGCTGGAGGCGCTGCAGGAGACGATGAAAAAGCAAAAGCGATTGCCGCAGCAAAGGCAAAAGCTGCCGCTGCCGCCGCTGCCAAAGCAAAGGCAGGCAGTGGAAGTGCAAAGTCTGAACCAGCGGAAGAAGCAATGCCATCACCAAATCAGCCATATCTTGATAAATATATTAGAGTCATAGAGGAGCATCTTGGAAAGGATTATATAGAAGATTACTATATTAATAATCTTTCAAAAGATGTGCCAACACTTGTTGCAAAGCCGGAAAGCTATTATAAAATTGCAGAGTTTTTAAAATATAACGAGCAATTAGGTTTTGATTATTTATCAGAGCTGCATGGAACGGATTTTGAAACACATATGGAAGTGTATGTTCACTTATATTCATATAAAAATAGTCAATCCGTTGCATTAAAAGTGAAGATTGACCGTGATGGACCAACAATTGATTCATTGGAGCCGCTTTGGGCAGGCGCGAATTGGCCAGAGTGTGAGGCATATGATTTACTTGGCATCAAGTTTACGAATCATCCGAACTTGCACCGCATTATGCTTGGTGAAGAATGGGTTGGCCATCCACTTAGGAAAGACTATGAACCGTATGATGTGGAGGTGTAACCAATGTTGCGAACAGAAGAAATGCTTTTGAACGTAGGACCTCAGCATCCAAGTACGCACGGTGTTTTTCGTCTCGTCTTAAAAATTGATGGAGAAACCATTGTAGAAGCAAAGCCAGTCATCGGCTACCTTCATCGCGGAACAGAAAAGCTGGCAGAAAATCTTCAATATACACAAATTATTCCTTATACTGACCGGATGGACTACGTCTCTGCTATGACGAATAACTATGTCATTTGTCATGCAGTTGAAACAATGATGGATATTAAAATTCCTGAGAGAGCGGAATATTTACGTGTCATTGCCATGGAGCTTGGCCGGGTAGCAAGCCACCTTGTCTGGTTTGGTACATACTTGCTTGACCTTGGGGCAACGAGCCCGCTTCTCTACGCTTTCCGTGAAAGGGAAATGATTATCAATATGCTTAATGAGCTGTCAGGTGCTCGTCTAACATTTAACTACATGCGTGTAGGAGGAGTGAAATGGGACGCGCCAGAAGGCTGGATTGATAAAGTAAGAGAGTTCGTCCCTTATATGCGTGAACAATTAAAGGGCTATCATACGCTCGTAACAGGGAACGAAATCTTTATGAACCGTGTAAAAGGAATTGGTACATACACGAAGGAAGATGCGCTTAATTATTCACTTAGCGGAGCCAATCTTCGCTGCACAGGAGTAAAATGGGATCTGCGTAAAAATGAGCCTTATTCCATCTATGATCGCTTTGATTTTAATGTGGTTACCCGTGAAACAGGGGATGCATGGGCGCGATACCACTGCCGGCTTGATGAAATTGAGGAATCATTGAAAATACTAGAACAGGCATGTGAACAGTTCCCTGCTGAAGGTGAAATTTTAGCGAAGGTGCCAAAGATTATTAAGGCGCCTAAGGGAGAGGCATTTGTACGAATTGAGTCTCCTCGGGGAGAAATCGGCTGTTATATTGCAAGTGATGGAAAAAAAGAACCGTATCGTCTGAAGTTTCGAAGACCATCATTCTATAATCTACAAATTCTCCCTAAGCTGTTAGAGGGAGAAACAATTGCAAACTTAATTTCCATTCTAGGAGCGGTTGACATCATCCTAGGGGAGGTGGATGGCTAATGGTTGAAGAGTTATTGCATTCCCAGCCGGGGATCTTAAACTTTGGGATTTTCTTTTTACTTGCAACCGTTTTGCTTTTAGTCATTTTAGGATTCGTAACCTATGCGATCCTGGCAGAGCGGAAGGTTATGGGATTTATGCAGCTCCGCCAAGGTCCAAACCAAGTCGGCGGGCGCTGGGGATTATTGCAAACCGTTGCAGACGTTTTAAAGCTTCTGCTAAAAGAAGATACGATTCCAAAGCTTGCTGATAAACCACTGTTTATTTTAGCGCCAGTAATCGCATTTGCTCCATCCTTTATAGTCATCGCAGCGATTCCATTTACAGATAAATTGCAATTTGCAGATTTAAATATTGGACTGCTTTACTATATTGCCATTTCAGGATTAACAACAATCGGGATGGTTACCGGAGGATGGGCATCCAACAATAAATATGCCCTCCTTGGGGGAATGCGTGCAGCTGCACAGATGATTTCCTATGAAATTCCGCTTGTTATGTCAGTGCTGGGAGTTATCCTTTTAACTGGAAGTTTAAATTTGAATGATATTGTAGCAGCTCAGGAAAATGTATGGTATATCCTGCTTCAGCCTGTTGCATTTATCGTCTTTCTCATTGCTTCAGTGGCTGAGTTAAACCGTGTTCCATTTGACCTTCCTGAATCTGAAAACGAACTTGTGGCAGGGTTCCATGTCGAATATTCTGGATTCCGCTGGGCATTTTTCATGCTTGCAGAATATGTGTATATGTTTGCGATGGCATCCTTAACAACGGTTTTATTCTTAGGAGGATGGCTGCCGCTATTCTCATTCCTAGACTTTATTCCAGGTGCTGTCTGGTTTGCGCTTAAGTTCATGTTTGTTGTTTTCTTATTAATCTGGTTCCGAAGCACATTCCCGCGTATTCGGGCAGATAAATTAATGGAATTTGCCTGGAAAATTCTTTTGCCAATCGCGTTAGCGAATATTTTCCTGACAGCCATCATCAAGGAGATTTTAAAACTGTTATAAGAAAAGCGGAAGCGCCTTGGTCATCGACGTACAAACTGGAATGGCCGCGACTGAGATAAAGGAAACACGAAGAGTGAGAGCGATTCGATGTTGACTTATCGTAGAGAGGGGACCTGAAGTTTGATAGGCGATAGGCGCTGGAGCTAGACAGTAGAAAAGCGGAAGCGCCTTGGTCATCGACGTACAAACTGGAAGGGTCGCGACAGAGATATAGGAAACACGAAGAGTGAGAGCGATTCGATGTTGACTTATCGCATGGAGGGGATCTGAAGTTTGATAGGCGATAGGACGCTTGCGCTAGACAATTCTCTAACACCAAAGTTACTACTATTATCTTATCTTAAAAAAGTCTACTTTAACCGCAAGGGGTGAAAACATGCTTGGATTTGGATTAGCAAAAGGCTTAAAGTATACCCTGAAAAATTTAACGAAAGAAAAACCAACCTATGAGTATCCGAATGAGCCACTCCCATTGCCAGATCGATTTCGGGGGATTCAAAAGTTTTATCCGGAAAAATGCATCGTTTGTAATCAATGTGCGAATATTTGCCCGACTGATTGCATCCAGCTGACGGGGAAAAAACACCCTGATCCGAACAAAAAGGGAAAAATTATTGATACGTATGATATTAACTTTGAAATTTGTATTCTTTGCGATCTGTGTACAGAGGTTTGTCCGACAGAGGCAATCATTATGTCTAATAACTTTGAACTCGCTGAGTATAGCCGTGATGAGCTATTTAAAAATCTCGAATGGCTGGATGAAAATGACGAGAATATACGGAAGGTGAATAAAGCATGACGTTTTCTGGTGAATTTTTAGCGTTTATTTCACTCGCTTTAGTTGCAGTAATTGGCGGCGTGCTCCTATTAAACCTTACCAAGGTCGTGCACATGATCCTTGCGCTCGTTTTTACTTTTGTCAGTATAGCGGGGATCTTTGTTCTGCTGTCAGCTGAGTTTCTTGCTGCCGTTCAAATACTCATCTATTCTGGGGCGATTACCATCATTATGCTATTTGGAATCATGTTAACCCGCCACGATGATACGAATGTGCCGAAGACGGGACGCCTGCGAAAGCTGCTTCTCTTCTTAGGGATTCTTGGGTTTGCATTCGCCTTTTACATTGGAATTTACAATCTTGACTTTGGTGAAGCAGCAGCAACATTACATGAGAATAACACTGAACAGATTGGGATTGCGCTTTATTCAAAATATATTATTCCATTTGAATTAACATCTGTCTTATTGCTGGCTGCGCTTATTGGAGCGATTGTGCTGTCAAAGAATGATCAGGAGAAGGAGGCGAAGAAGGAATGAGTTCAGTTCCACTTTCAGCCTACCTGGCGCTGGGTTTAATTCTATTCTGTATCGGTTTATATGGTGCTTTAACAAAGAAAAACATCATCATTGTTCTTATTTCGATTGAACTAATGCTCAATGCAGCGAACATTAACTTAGTAGCGTTCAGTAAATTCGGTGTGATGCCATCCATATCAGGACAAATCTTCGCACTTTTCGTAATGGCTGTTGCGGCTGCAGAAGTTGCTGTCGGAGTAGCTATATTAATTGCGTTATACCGTAATCGGAATACAGTTAATATTGATGAAGTGAACACATTGAAACACTAGAGGTTTCTAGAAAAAGGGAAAAGATGCATGTGAAAGAAGGAGAAATCGGCTCACTTGCTGATTTTGTGCGAATCTCGCGTCTGACCTCCCGCCTCTAGTCATCTAACACGTTGGCTCTATTGACTATACAAAACTATAAACGTGTTCAAAAAGGGGATTGTGATATTGATGGAGAATGCATGGATCATACCGCTTTTCCCGCTTTTATCGTTTTTGTTCCTTATCTTTTTTGGCAAACGACTGAAGGAAGCAAGTGCATACATAGGAATCCTGCTCTCGCTTGCATCGTTCGTCTACTCCTTATTGGTGCTGTTCGAAAGATTTACATCACCCACACATAAGGCAGAGTCGGTTTGGCTGACGATAGGGGATGTTCAGTTAACAGCGGGTTTTGAAGTCAATCAATTAAATGCATTAATGCTTGTAATCGTCTCGCTTGTCAGTTTCCTTGTACATACGTATTCAAAGGGATATATGCACGGTGATGAACGATTCCATGTGTATTATGCTTACTTAGGCTTATTTACATTTGCGATGCTAGGCTTAGTGCTTTCGCCAAACCTTCTGCAAACGTATATTTTCTGGGAGCTTGTTGGATTAGGTTCCTTCTTGCTAATTGGTTTCTATTTTTATAAGGAAGAAGCCAAAAAGGCAGCCAAGAAGGCGTTTATCATGACGCGTATTGGGGACGTTGGCCTTTTAATAGGAATGATTCTATTATTCTGGCAAGTTGGAAGCTTCGAGTATGATGAAATTTTTGCAGCTGTCGAGGCTGGAGCAGTTTCTTCAACAATGATTACATTAACAGCCATTCTAATTTTTGTAGGAGCTGTTGGAAAATCAGGTCAATTCCCGCTTCATACATGGCTGCCGGATGCGATGGAAGGTCCGACGCCGGTTTCTGCTTTAATCCACGCCGCAACGATGGTTGCAGCAGGGGTATATTTAGTGGCATCCCTGTTCCCGCTCTTTACGGCAAGCGAGACAGCGCTGATGACGGTTGCGATCATTGGGGCATTCACTGCAATCTTCGCAGCAAGCATAGGGCTTGTTCAGAAGGATATAAAAAGAGTGCTTGCCTATTCAACAGTCAGCCAGCTAGGCTACATGATGCTTGCACTTGGATCTGCAGGCTATGTTGCTGGTGTGTTCCACCTTATGACTCACGCTTTCTTTAAAGCATTGCTTTTCCTTGCGGCAGGCAGTGTGATCCATGCGGTGCATACGCAGGATATTGAAAAAATGGGCGGTTTATGGAAAAAGCTTCGTGTAACAGGTCCATTATTTTTGATTGGAACATTAGCGATCAGCGGTGTCCCTTTATTTTCAGGCTTCTTTAGTAAGGATGAAATTTTAATTGCAGCTTGGGCACATGGAAATACGGTGTTATTCTGGCTGGCAGTAATTGCTGCTTTCTTCACAGCATTCTATATGTTCCGTCTCTTCTTTATGGTATTTACTGGTGAATCACGCAGTGAAATGAAGCATGTGAAGGAGTCGCCAAGTGTGATGACCGTGCCGATGATTGTACTTGCCATTCTTGCTGTAGTAGCAGGGTATGTCAATACACCTTGGTTTGGGACTTTTCTTGGAGATTGGCTGACAGAAGGAAATCCTGCTCTTGGGCACGGGCATATTGAAGGTCCATCATGGATCATGATTGTTGCAACGGTTGTCTCTTTATTAGGAATTTTCCTCGCTTGGCTCATTTACAGCAAGCGTTCGCTATCACGTGACTGGCTCGGTGCTTCGTCACTATATAATCTTTTATACAATAAGTATTATATAGATGAATTTTACGAGTTAACGATTTTGAAAATAACAAAAGGACTTAGTCTTGTTCTCCGTTTCATTGAAACATTCATCGTTGAGGGAATCGTTAAGGGTGTTGCAGGAGCGGTTTCGGGACTTGGTCACATAGGCTCTAGATTCCAGAATGGGCAGATCCAAAAATATGGAACGGTCGCATTTATCGGCTTAGCGATCCTAGTCGTTGTATTTGCTGTAACAGGGGGGTATTTGAAATGAACTTTGCTTATTTATCCATCTTAGTTTTCTCCCCTTTACTCGGTATATTCGCTTTATTATTTGTTCCGAAAGCAAAGGAATCTGTCATTAAAACGGTTGGTTTCCTAGCCACTCTTCCCGCTCTCGTGCTGTCCTTGATGGCATATTTTCAATATCGATCAGGAAGTTCGCTTGAGCGTTTAGATGAAGCGGTCAACTGGATTCAATTCGGTGATCCTAACCTGCTAAGAGGCCTGTTTTCTATTAAATATGAATTAGGTGTCGATGGATTTTCGCTAATCATGCTTGTGTTAACAGCCATCCTGTCTACACTTGCAGCGATTGCTTCCATGTATATTAAAAAAGAATGGAAAGGCTACTTTATGCTATTCCTTCTTCTAGAGATTGGAATGCTTGGCGTATTTGCTGCTGAAAACTTAATTCTATTCTTTATCTTTTTCGAAATTACGCTTATTCCGACGTTCTTCCTTATTGGGAAATGGGGCTATTTTGAGAAAGAGAAAGCTGCATTTAGCTTCTTAATTTATAATGGGTTAGGCTCTGCTGTACTGCTCATTGTTATTATGGTGCTGTTTGCACGTACTGGGACATCGAATATTGAAGCGCTAACTTCGATTCTTGCTGCAGACACCGATCATCTTGTTTTGTCAGCCGGTGGAAAAATGGGCTTGCTCATTGCCATGCTGATTGCATTTGGGGTAAAGCTGCCAATCTTCCCGCTGCATAGCTGGATGGTGCGTGTTCACGTTCAGGCATCTCCATCTGTCGTGATGCTTCACGCTGGGATTCTTTTGAAAATTGGTGCATACGGGATTATCCGGTTCGGAATGGGCATCTTCCCTGAACAATTCCAAGATCTAGCGGTATTAATCGCGGTTCTAGGAGTAGTGAACCTGCTTTACGGGGCATTCCTTGCACTTGTGCAAACAGATTTCAAAATGGTACTTGCTTATTCTTCCATTTCTCATATGGGGATTGTCCTAATTGGTTTGGGCGCTTTAAATGAGGCTGGAATTCAAGGGGCGATTTTCCAAGTAGTTTCACATGGACTAATTGCTGCACTGTTATTCTTCCTTGTCGGTGTATTCTACGAGCGTCTGCAAACATCAAATATTCCAAATATCGGCGGATTGGCGAAGGGAATGCCGATTACGGCTGGCTTCCTGCTTGCGGGAGCAATGGCTTCGTTAGGAATGCCTGGTATGTCAGGATTTGTAAGTGAATTCATGGCTTTCCTTGGATTGTTTAAGGAAATGCCAGTATTAGCTGCAGTTGGTGCACTCGGTATCATCCTAACTGCTGTCTACCTTTTGCGTGCGGTTCTCGGAATTACTTATGGCAAAGCTAACCGGGAGTTTGCCGGAATTACAGATCTCAGGAAAGCCGAATGGGTTCCTGCTTTAGTTCTAATAGGGATGATTGTCTTAATTGGCGTATATCCAAGTGTGTTAACTGAACCGCTCACATCTGCACTTGAAACTATCATGCTTGGGATTGGAGGGTGATGAAGGATGGATCTCGAAACATTACTATCATTTAAATGGAGCATCATGACACCTGAGTTCATCATCCTCGGTGTAATCACTTTACTTTCATTATTGGATTTATTTATGGCAAAGAGTGTGAATCGGAAGCTGCTTGGCTGGCTGGGCTTAGCAGGCATTTTAGGAGCGCTTGTTTCATTGCTTACCTTAATGGGCAACGGTCCTGAGTCGATTCTCTATGATACATTCCGTTTGGACTCCTTTGCGATCGCGTTCAAGCTGCTGTTATTAATAGGAGCAGCGCTTGTCTTCCTGATTGCGATCAGCTATGAGCCAAAGGAAGGGTTAAACGAATATAGAGGAGAATTCTATTACTTATTCTTAGCTGCCTTGCTTGGTGCGATGATGATGTCCTCAAGCGGTGATTTAATTACATTATTTATCGGGCTTGAGCTTCTATCGATTTCTTCTTATATTCTTGCAGGCATTAGAAAGAAAAACAGCGGCTCGAATGAGTCTGCGATGAAATATGTCGTGAATGGCGGAATCTCCACATCCATAACAATCTTTGGAATGAGTTATGTGTACGGCCTAACTGGAACGACAAATTTGCTGGATATGGCTCGTCATGTGGTCACATTATCGGACTCACAGCATATTTACCTTTTAGGGCTTGCGTTCTTTATGATTTTCGTTGGTCTTTCATTTAAAGTGGCAACGGCACCTTTTCATATGTGGGCGCCAGATGTTTATCAAGGAGCACCAACACCTGTTACGGCTTTCTTGAGTGTTGTGTCGAAAACGGCAGGATTTATACTGATTGTCCGGATTTTAATGGTGATTTTCTACAACATTCCAACTGAAGGGCCAGGCTCCATGCCGCTGCTTATCAAGGTTCAGGATTATATCGCCTTCCTTGCAGCAGCAACGATGATCATTGGGAACGTAGTTGCATTAAGGCAGAAGAACATTAAGCGTCTGTTTGCCTATTCTAGTATTGCGCAAGCAGGTTACTTGCTTGTCGTCGTAGCTTCCATGTCTGCCTTCTTATTTGATACGCTGTGGTTCTACTTAGGGGCATACTTGTTCATGAACCTGGGAGCATTCGCGATCATCCAGCTGATCACACAGAAAACAGGCTCTGAGGATATTACGGAATTTGCCGGCTTATATCGAAAAGCGCCAATCCTGGCGATTGCAATGGCTGTATTTATCCTATCATTAGCAGGGATTCCTGGAACGGCTGGCTTTATCGGGAAACTAAACATTTTCATGGGTGCCCTAGTTGTTGAACCAGCACACTATGTGCTTGTATCGATTATGATTGCGACAACGGTTGTCTCGTATTTCTACTACTTCGGTGTCATGGTTCAGATGTTCTTTAGACCAGCAGCCAACGTGGAAGTGAAATTCAAGCTTCCAGCAGGACTGGGTGTTGTCATTGGTGTCTGTGTGTTCGCAACCATTCTATTTGGTGTAGCGCCAAACATCGCACTTGATTTCTTACAAGGGAATTTCAATCAGTTCAGCGATTTTTTTCAGTAGAATAAGCTAGCAAAGTAATTTCCTGAATCTGAACAAAGGGTTATATAAGGGGTTTGAAATAGAGGAGGAGGGTGAAATCGAATAGATTTCACCCTCTTCTCACTTTTATTCAGCTCCAGCAAAAGAATTCTTATTCGTTTACTGCAGTTAAAGGCTTCACCTCTAGCTTAGTTAGATAGCGTTTTGTCATAATACCTAGGAGGATCTCGATAAAGATTGCAATTAATACAATGGCAAATACTTGATCTGAAAATCGATCAAATAACATACCATATAAGGACTGGCCGATGGGATAAGAACACATCACAATTGTTGCAACAACCGCACTTACTTTTCCTAGCATTTCATGGGGTGTCTCTGTTTGGATAAATGTTTGAGCAAAAATGGTGAATATGCCTACTGAAGCCACACATAAAAAAGTACTTATACAAATGACACAATAAGCAATGATCGGCTCTATTTGTAAACCTGATACAAACGCTATGGGTAGTAACATTACTCCTCCTAACAGGATGAAAACATATGAATGATGGATGCTGTATTTTTTGCCTATAAAGCCAATTGATAGACCTGCTCCAATGGAACCGATCGCCAAGAAGCTTTCAGCAATGCCGTATAGCTGCGAACTCAGACCAAGCTGAATTTTAATCATATAGGGCAAGCCAACTATAATCATAGATGAGAAAAATAAATTAATTGAAGCAACTGCTATTAAAACCTTAAATAATACTGGATTCCTTTTACATATAAATGTTAAAGCCTGCTTTAAATCCATAATTACAGTATTCATTACTCTTCCATTCGATTCGAGTTTAATAAAAGGTATACGCATAAATACTTCTAAAAGTGCTGAAATAAAGAATGCTATTGCGCTTACTATAATAATTACCTTTAAATCCATAAATCCATACAATATTCCACCTAATATCGGTCCTGAGAAATTAGCAAGTGCATTCACTTGGACAACTATTCCATTTGCTTGCAGCAAATGCCTATTATCTACTAATAACGGAATACTAGATTGAACAGCTGGTTGATACATTGACTGAATAATGGAGAGAACAATCATTACACTTCCCACTAAGAAGACAATCTGGCTGGTCCCCAATTGTGTAAGAAACAAGAAACACACTAGTGATGTGAGAAGATCTAAACAAATCATAATCTTTTTGCGGTTCACCCGATCTGCTAGAACACCGCCAAATGGCGATAATAAAATTGTAGGAATCATTGATACAGCAAGCATCCCCCCAAAAGCTGCAGCAGAACCTGTCTCATCCAAAATATACAGGGAAAGTGAAAAACGCAGAATAGAATTTCCGAATAAAGAAATAATCTGGCCAACTATCAATAGTGTGAAATCCTTTTGAAATAACGTACGTACCTTCATTTAAATTCCTCCTCTTAATCTATATATTTTACAAACCAACCAGCGGTATGTATATGTTAAATAATATACTGCCTTTTGACAGGCAGCTCATTATTTAAAAATATTCTTCAAATAGCTATTCATTGCAGCTAGAACTTCTTCATCCATAAATGGAATACCCATAAGTTCAGTAAGATTTTTTAAATACAAAATTTTACGTTCTAAATCTTCTTCACTTACTTGACCAATCATTGGACTTAGCCAAATATTATTTAAAAGCAAAATAACTTCACTCGCACTTTTGCTATCCTCAATAGAAATAGAGCCATCTTTTTTCCCTTCTTCGATTAGCTGCTGGAAGATCGGTACACCATGTTTTAGTGTGCCATTCAATAAGATACTTACGAATTTGGGGTTTTCTGTTAAAGATATGGCCATTTTATCAAATTGTTGTTTTTCAAGATTCTCAAATTCAGTGCAGATAATCTTTTTTAGCTTTTGAAGTCCATTTAAATGGTCAATATTCTTGAACTTCTCAATTGGGCTTCGATAATAGAAACCCTTATCGCCAATAGCGTGTAAGATTTCTTCCTTTGATTTGAAGTGATGATAAATAGCGCCTTTACTCATGCCTAATTCATTAATAATATCTTGAATGGTTGTTTGTTCATATCCCTTTTCTAAGAATAATCGATAGGAAATGGATAGGATTTGTTCAATGGTTTTTTCAGGATATTTATTACGAGCCATGTTGCCTCCTTTATACATACCAGTGGTATGTATAAAGTTATCACTTTTAAAAACATATGTCAAATTCCTCTCAATAATGAAAAACTTCTGCAGGCAGTCATTTAAAATGGAACAGAGGCGGAAATGAAATAGGGGATGGACCATCAAAAATAAATGTAAGAGGACATATTCTGGTCTCTTATTACGGTAGGCCAAATAATAAAGCTCGGTTTGAGATAAAGTACTCTCTTAATAAAAGGAATGTCGATAGTTGATGGATGAAATATCCCGGATTTATGTAACGATTCAAGTATGAAATACGCCTAATACTTGGGACAATGCTGAATGTGGAAAATATGCTAATATGGAAGTTGGGAATGCACCGGGTATATTCATTTTGAAAGGAGTGTTTTCATGATTTCTGGATTTGGACAGCAGGCATTAATCAGCATTATATCCCACTTGGCGTTTATAGCCCTTGCATGGTGGGCGTTACAGGCATTGCGCATTGACCAAATATTAAAGCCAAATCACGTATTTCAGGCAAGAGTTTTATACATATTGTTATCGATTGTTATAGGATCATCTGTTAGTAATTTCTTCCTTGATTATCTCCTTTGGTCCCAGCAGCTTCCGCTTATTATGCAAATCGTATTTTAAGAGAGCAATTAAGAAATCGGCTCACTTGCCGATTTCCTCTTATGCCCCATAAATATAGGTCTTCGTACATGTTTTCTTTTAGATCGTTATTAAGTACAATTCTATTTGTTATGCTTAATTTTTCATGATGAATAATCAAGAAGTAATCCCAATTTATTCAATGATGAATATAATAACGAAACCAGTTTTATAACGAGTGTTTGACTGGTGTGAAATGGCAAATTTACTTCCGAGATGCCCTTAATCGCTTTTGTCAAAAAGTGACGACTTTTCCTGCGTATGCTCCTCTTCTCCTTGGCAACAATGGTAGTAAGGGGAGGAGTTACAATTGAAAAAAACAAATAAAATTTTAGTAATAGTCGTTCTAATTGGTTTTATGTTAGTAAATCTTGGGAATAAAACGACAGTAGCAGTTGGGGAGCCTGACTTATTGAAAATAGCGTCCGTTTTACAGGACGAGAATATTTTAATCAATGAATGGTCTTTACATGCAAGAGAAAAAATGGAAATGCTCGATAAGGTGAAGGAAATTAAAGATTATACGGAAGAGCTAAAACAGCAATTTCCTGACTGGGATTGGTCGGAACAATCAAAAGAAGGTCATTTTGAAGCTGTTGCCATTTTTGAACATGGAAGTGAAACAGAAACAATAAAAATTCTATCTACCCCCATAAAAGGCCACTTTCAAACGTATGTGATTTATGAGGTGAAAGGACAAGGTTGGGATCAGAAGGCAGAGGAATCTTTTTCAAAAAGAATGACCAACAGAATAACTGACATATTTCGAGGAAATGCCACAACTTTCTCTTGTATCAAAGGCGAATTCAATGATAAAATAGATAAGACTTTGCCATTAGAAATAAAGCACTTATTAGCTGTTTTTAAAGCAAAAGAAGTCGAGGCATTAGAGGAAGATGCCTTTATTTCTAGCTCAGCTTATTCGACAATGTTTTCAGAATCTGTTGAAGCTGGAGAAAAAGAAATAAATCTACAACTAGGAATACGAAATCAAGGAATGGGCGGAAAGACTACCATTGTAGTTGGCACACCTATTATAACGATTGAATATTAATATAGAGAAAATGGACGCGGAGGGGAATACACTTTGGAAAAAATCATCGTCCGCGGCGGCAATAGGCTAAGCGGTACTGTCAAAGTAGAAGGAGCAAAGAATGCTGTCTTACCGGTTATCGCCGCAACACTATTAGCAAGTGATGGAAATAGCGTAATTCGTGATGTACCTACTCTCTCCGATGTATATACGATCAATGAGGTATTACGCTACTTAAATGCAGAAGTGACATTTAAAGATAACACTGTTACTGTAAATGCATCACGAGAGTTAAGTGTTGAAGCACCTTTTGAATATGTACGCAAAATGCGTGCTTCCGTATTAGTTATGGGTTCATTATTAGCGCGTAATGGCCGTGCACGAGTAGCGCTGCCTGGCGGATGTGCAATTGGTTCTCGCCCGATTGATCAGCATTTAAAGGGTTTTGAAGCAATGGGTGCGACTGTTAAGGTTGGCAACGGCTTTATTGAAGCAGAAGCTGCTGGTGGACGTCTGCACGGAGCGAAAATATATCTTGATTTTCCAAGCGTAGGAGCTACTGAAAATATTATGATGGCTGCTACCCTTGCAAAAGGAACAACTATTTTAGAAAACGTTGCAAAGGAACCAGAAATTGTTGACCTTGCAAACTTCCTTAATAAAATGGGTGCTAAAGTAAGAGGAGCTGGAACAGGCACGATTCGTATTGAAGGTGTCGATGTATTATTTGGTGCAGATCACAATATTATTCCTGACCGCATCGAAGCTGGGACCTTTATGGTTGCCGCTGCGATTACAGGCGGAAATGTCCTTGTACAGGGTGCAGTTCCAGAGCACTCGACTTCTTTAATCGCAAAGATGGAAGAAATGGGCGTTATTTTTATCGAAGAAGCGGAAGGTATTCGTGTTCTAGGACCGGATAAGTTAAAAGCAGTCGATATTAAAACAATGCCTCATCCAGGATTTCCAACAGATATGCAATCACAAATGATGGCGTTATTGCTTCATGCAAACGGCACAAGTATGATTACAGAAACTGTGTTTGAAAATCGCTTCATGCATGTGGAAGAATTCCGCCGCATGAATGCTGATATTAAAATTGAAGGACGTTCAGTGATTATGAATGGTCCATCTAATCTTCAAGGAGCGGAAGTAGCAGCAACAGATCTACGTGCAGCGGCTGCATTAATCCTAACAGGATTAGTAGCAGACGGGGTTACTCGTGTGACTGAACTAAAGCACTTAGACAGAGGCTATGTTAACTTCCATCAGAAGCTTGCTGCATTAGGTGCAGATATTGAACGTATTTCAGAGCAAGAAGAAACATCTGTTATAGAGGAAGCGTATATTACAGATATGAATGCATAAATTTCTAAAAAACGTGTTATTCACCTGTCAGACATCTGACTGGTTGAGTAATGCGTTTTTTATATTATTTATGTATGAGAAATCATAGGCGGGGAATTTCCGGCTAGCTGCTTTAAATAAGGCAAAATCCAAAGGTTTGGATACTATAAACGGAAAAATTTAGGGAATATGGATGTTTCCCTATTTAAACGGATTTTTTCCGTTTAATGAAAACTTTGTTTAAACGGCTTATCGGTGGTATTTCCCTTAGATTATCGTATATTTCCCAAAAAATATCGTTTATTCCCTCGTAAATCAGTCATAACGTTCTATCTCCAATTTCAATATCTCCTTCAAAAATTTTGTCATAATCGCTTGTCCAATCCCATAAGAATGAATGGAGACAGACTCATCGGGAGTCTTAAGATTACATTCCTATGGAGGCTTAAATCATGAACACACCAAAATTCAAACTTTTCATCGTACTAGGCGCATTATTGTTTGTCATCACACTTATGATTCCATCCTTGGTCGTGCTTCCTTTCACAGAGGATCAGGTAACCGGAAAGCTTGGGGAGCAGCTGAAAAAGGAGGAAAGCCCAGCGGAAACAAAGGTCACGTCTTCTGGTCCAGTAGTCGAGGTAGCTGTTTTCCAAATGCAGAAGAAGCAAACAGTAACACTTCCTCTTGAAGAATATATCGTTGGTGTTGTTGCATCTGAGATGCCGAGAGATTTTGAGAAAGAAGCATTAAAGGCACAGGCTTTGGCTGCAAGAACGTATATTGTCAATCAAATGCTGAAAGGAAATAAATCGGAGCTGCCGGATGGAGCGCTTGTAACGGATACAATCCAGCACCAAGTATATAAGGATGATGCAGAGCTAAGAAGGGTTTTTAAAGATGACTATAATTGGGCGATAAAGAAAATTAGAGAAGCTGTAAGCGAAACGAGCGGAGAAATTATCACCTATAATGGTTCACCGATCGATGCGAGTTTCTTTTCAACAAGCAATGGCTATACGGAAAATCCAGAAGAGATATGGCTAATGCCGCTTCCTTATTTAAAAAGTGTAGAAAGCCCTTGGGATCTTGAGTCACCTAAATTTGCTGGTCAAAAGGTATTTACAGTCTCGGAATTTGAGCAAAAACTCGGCGTCAAGCTGCCAGAAGACAGCACGATCGGAAATGTAACAGAAAGAACAGCTGGCAAACGGGTAGGAGCAGTTGAAATCAACGGAAAGACGATAAAAGGGAAAGATATAAGAGATAAGCTTGGTTTAAAGTCTACAGACTTCACCTGGGAGCGCAAAGGGGACCAAATTATCATTAATACAAAGGGAAATGGCCATGGGGTTGGAATGAGCCAATACGGCGCAAATGGCATGGCTGCAGAGGGAAAAAGCTATAAAGACATCATTGCACATTATTATAAAGGGGTAGAAGTAACCGCTTCTGATAATATCTTAACAAAGGTGCTTGCTAAAAAATAATAGATTCTGTACTAAAAGAGAGTTATCGCTAAATAAGGCGATAACTCTCTTTTTTAAGCTTTATTCAGAAAACGGAGGAACGCTGCAATCTTAGAGAAGCGTTTATGAAAGGCGGCGCGGTCAATGAAAAACGAGCAAATGGCTACGCCAGTTACATCCTTGACTACATCAATCAATGTAGCTGACCGAGCAGGTACAAAGGATTGATGGATTTCATCCGTGATCCCATACAAGCAGGCAATGACAGCACAAGCAAAATTGATCTTTTTAGAAAATGGAACCTTTGTTGTATGCATCGCAAAGACAAATAATAAATAAAGGATGGCAAATTCAATCAAATGCATGGATTCCTTAATAAATCTGTCTAGCGACAAATCTGAAAGCTCTACCACTGCATTAGCAGGAAAACTTGAAAGCGTCCAAATGACCCCCATATATAAGAATGGAAGAACCCTGAAAATCCATTTCCGCATGTTAAAAAACTCCTTTTAAAAAATAATTTAATTTAAATGAATAATTTCCACGCGCTTGTTAAAAAATAATCTAAAAAAATTTTTTTCTCCACGTGTATATATTTCTCCTATTCTGTTCAGAATGATTGCTGAGGTGATGATAATGAGAGAGGAAGAAAAGAAACGATCTTCTCAAAATTCCAGCTTTAAGCGCTTTTTCAAGAAGCGTTGGGCATTCCCAGCTATCTACATTGCAAGTGCAGCAATCATTCTAAGTGCGGTCCTTTGGTATCAGAACAGCAATAGCGCGAAGAATCAAGATGACTTTGATTATAATGCGACTGATGTTCCAGGAAAAAATATCAATGAACCAGCAGTTGAAGTAAACCGTCAAATGGAAAACTTCATTATGCCTGTGAAAGAGGAGGATTCGCCAGTCATTCAAAGACATTTCTATGATATGAATGGCAAAGCAGAAGAACAAGAAGCAGCTCTTGTATTCTACAATAACAGTTACCATCAAAATACTGGAGTAGATATTGGCATTGAGAGCGGCGAAACATTTGATGTGATTGCAGCGCTAAGCGGTACCGTAACAAAAGT
Organism: Cytobacillus massiliigabonensis; assembly: GCF_900199725.1. GTDB lineage: Bacteria > Bacillota > Bacilli > Bacillales > Cytobacillaceae > Cytobacillus > Cytobacillus massiliigabonensis. The sequence continues at coordinate 455,422 of NZ_LT904904.1, forward strand.
AGCTGAAGATGTACTATTGGGAAATGTCATTGAAATTGAACATGACAATGGAATTGTAACACAATATCAGTCTGTTACAGAGATGAATGTTGAGGTTGGCGATCCAGTTAAACAAGGACAAGTCCTTGCAAAAGCCGGAGAAAGCATGTTTGATGAAGAAGCGGGTGTACATGTACACTTTGAAATTCGCAAAGATGGTGTACCAGTAAATCCACATAATTACTTCCAAAAGCCGTTAAGCTCTCTGCAAGAGGACACTACATCAGACAATGCAAAAGCAGCTGATGAAGAAAAGGCAGCAGAGGACAAAGCTTCAGATGAGCAGTCCGCTGAAGATGGAAAGTCACTTGAGGAAGATCAATCATCAGAAGATGGAAAATCACTTGAAGAGGATCCATCATCAGGTGAAAATACTGGTGATGAAGAAAAAGATTCAGGTGAAAAAGACCAAACGGAAGATGATACAAAACAAGATACAAAAGAATCTGCAGATGCATAAGAAAACCCGCCAATGGCGGGTTTTTTGCTTATCATTTGA
>NZ_LT904904.1:456700-465033 GCF_900199725.1 Cytobacillus massiliigabonensis
AAACCCCGCCAATGGCGGGTTTTTTGCTTATCATTTGACTCTGTTCTTACGTTGTTTGAAAAATAAACGGAAAAATTCCGCTTAAATTGAGAAATACCGATATTTCCTTAAAAATAAGGGGAGTTTTTCCGGTTAAAGTAGCCAAATCGGTGGATTTTGTCTTATTTAGAGCAGTTAAGCGGAATATCTCCGCTTATTTCTGCTTCCTAAGCCTCGTCTCTCTATATTAACCGGAAATTCTCCGCTTAAAAATTCTCAATCAACAAAGTCTATAATTTAAATTGATTCACAATCATTCTAAGCTCATCAGCCATTTGACTGAGGACTGTTGTAGAGGATGAAATTTCTTCCATGGTTGCATTTTGTTCTTCTGCAGCAGCAGCCACGTTTTGAGACCGTTCAGAAGCCTCATTTGAAAGATGTGCTACTTCATCCATGGTATGCTGCATATTTTGCGTGCTTGCATTCACTTGCTCAATTACAGCAGAAATCTCTTCCGTTTGAGCGGAGACCTCGCTAACCATACGAGCGATTTCCTGGAAGCTGGATTGAGTCGTCTTAGCCATCTCAATGCCATTTTCCACATTTTGAAGGGATTCCTCCATAGCTTGATTCGCTTCCATCACTTCTTGACGAATGACCCCGATCAGATTGCTGATTTCGCCAGCTGCACCGTTAGACTGCTCTGCTAGCTTGCGAACCTCATCAGCAACTACAGCAAATCCTTTTCCATGTTCTCCAGCACGTGCCGCTTCAATGGCTGCATTCAATGCTAGCAAGTTTGTCTGATTTGTAATATCAGTAATCAATGTGACAATGCGCTCAATTTCCTTTGACTTTTGCTCAAGGGAGTTGACAATTTGCGCTGTTGACTTTGAAGAATGCTGAATATCAACCATCTTATCCATCGTGTTATCCATGATTGCAGTTCCTTCAACCGTTGCTTCTGTCGTTTCAACGGCCAGATTAGATACATTGGCAACAGATTGAGAGGCTTGATTCATCCCTTTGCCTATTTCCTCGATCACTTTGCGGCTCGTATGGGTGCTCTCTAATTGGACGGATGAGCCCTCTGATATTTCCATAATGGCTTCTGTTACTTGTTGCAGAGAATTTGATGTTTCTTCAGCACTTGCAGCAAGCTCTTCTGAAGTAGATGCAACCAGTACTACATTTGAATCAATGCTCTGAACAATTTTTATTAATTTGTCGAGCATTTGGTTAAAGCTTCCCGCCATCTCACCAATTTCATCACGGTTCTTTATCTTTAACTCGCCAACAGTTAGATCGCCTGTAGCCATTTGTGTGAATTTCTCAGCCAACCTAACAATTGGTTTTTGGATAAGATGTAAGATGAAAATAATCATTGATATGACGAAAAGGATAGAAAAAAACACCAATACTATCATAATAATAGTGTTATTTTTGTATAATTGAGTTCCTTCCTCTTCAATTGTAGATGCTTGCTTTTCATGCATAGAGGCGAGGTTATTGATATCTTTATCCATTGCTTCATATAAAATCTGAGCATCATAATATTGTAATATGGCACTATCCACTTGGTTATTAATCTTAAGCTCGCGTGCTTCATTTGTTGCCTTTAAGAATGTTTCCCATTTTTTGCGGAGGCTTTTGCCGATAGCCTTAGCCTCTTCGCTTTTTAAGCTTTGTTTCTCATAATCATCAAACATTTGGTTAACTGTTGATTCAACCTCATCCATTTTCTTTGAAAATTTATTGCTATGCTTTGAGTCGCTCGCCAATAAATATTGTTGAGCAGTTGAAAAATAACGTTCTGTAGTAAATTGTATATCGTCAATTTGTCTAATACCAATAATAACTTCTGTGTTAATTACATTTGCATTCTTATTTAATTTTGATGAAGTTGTAAATGATAACGCACAAATAACTCCTATTAACAATAAAAATACGCCGAAGATGATAACGATTTTCTTGCGGATGGACCATTTCATTCCTGCATTCTCCTTCACTGATGAGTGTATTTAATGTTTATTCGAAAATGCCTTCACGATATGTATGTGTGGCTTTAGAGTGTGCATTCAGATGCATGTATCACTCCAAAATAGTTCTCTAATTAATATTTCGACAAAAACCGCTATTTTTTAATGGATTAATCATAATATGAACTAAGTTAATTAGAAAGACATTTTTTTTTAAAAAAGTCAAACGAAAAATCTGACGTCTATTGACAAATTTCTTGGGAAATAACCGTTTTTCGTCAAATTCCTTTTTCTTTTGTAAAAATGGTGCTTGAAATGTATTTTGGTTTATTGAACAAATTTTCAAAAAATTAATCGAATACCTTGTCCCTATTATGTATTTCATGCATATATAAGCAACCAAGCTAATAGACTGTTACTAACCTTACAAAGAGAGTGTTTGAGGTGAGGAGTCGTTTGAGAAATAATAGTGCATATGCTTTAGGACATGTTTATTCATCGCAAGTTCAGAAGGCGTTTTGCTTCTGCCGCATGGAGGAATAAGAAGAATTGATTTTTAAATAATGAAAACGTGCGGAATGGTGTAGCGGTCAAGGTGAAAAGCGAGTCTCATTTCACACTTCTCACATCCAATTTAGGGAGGGCGAGTGGTGTGCACGATTACATCAAAGAGAGAACTATCAAGATTGGAAAGTATATCGTGGAGACGAGAAAAACGGTTCGCGTCATTGCGAAGGAGTTTGGCGTATCCAAAAGTACAGTCCATAAAGATCTAACAGAAAGACTTCCTGAAATCAATCCCGAATTAGCCGTTGAGGTGAAAGAAATCCTAGATTATCATAAATCAATCCGCCACTTAAGAGGGGGAGAAGCGACAAAAATGAAATACAAAAAGGAGGAGATGGAAGGGGAGCCCATTAAGTAAATGGATAAATTCAATCACTATTAAAAATAGCTGCAATAAGGGCAATTGGCAATGGGCTAATTGCTTTTATTTATTGGGGAAACTTAGAAAAATGAATTCACATATTTCCTCTCTTTTACCCCCTCCGACAAAAACCAGCAAAAATCCCAACAATTTTTGACAAATCATTATTTAAATCCCAATGAGTGTGGTAGAATATAAAATTAGGATAGAACTTGGTTCGTATAATCAAATGAGCATCTATGAAGCAACAAATAATAAAAGCGAAGTTCGCTTAAAATAGCTTAAACATAAGAGATTGTGCTTGGCTGGTTTTCTTTAAAAAGCAGACGCCTAGCGCTTTTCTTATGAGCCGGGGCGGACAAGAAAGGCCAAAAGTGCAAGGAGGAAAGAGTAGGAATGTTTGCGAGGGATATTGGTATTGACTTAGGAACGGCTAACGTGCTTATTCACGTAAAGGGCCGTGGCATTGTATTGAATGAGCCATCTGTTGTAGCGATCGACAGAAACAATAATAAAGTTTTAGCTGTAGGTGAAGAGGCACGCCGCATGGTCGGGCGTACACCTGGAAATATTGCAGCTATTCGTCCATTAAAGGACGGCGTAATTGCAGATTTTGATGTGACAGAAGCGATGTTAAAGCATTTTATAAATAAATTAAATGTGAAAGGTTTTTTATCTAAGCCTCGCATTCTAATTTGCTGCCCAACTAACATTACAAGCGTTGAGCAAAAGGCAATTAAAGAAGCAGCCGAAAAAAGCGGCGGCAAAAAAATCTATTTAGAAGAAGAACCGAAAGTAGCAGCAATCGGTGCTGGAATGGATATTTTCCAGCCTAGCGGGAATATGGTTGTTGATATTGGCGGAGGAACAACAGACGTAGCTGTATTGTCAATGGGCGATATTGTTACCTCTTCATCGATAAAGATGGCGGGGGATACTTTTGATAGTGAAATCCTTCAATATATTAAGCGTGAGTACAAGCTTCTAATCGGGGAAAGAACAGCTGAAAATATTAAAATTAATATTGGAACGGTTTTCCCAGGTTCAAGAAGTGAAGAAATGGAAATTCGCGGCCGTGACATGGTTTCTGGTCTTCCAAGAACGATTACTGTACGTTCAGAAGAGATTGAACTTGCACTAAGAGAGTCGGTTGCTGTCATCGTTCAGGCTGCAAAAAGCGTCCTAGAACGCACACCTCCTGAACTTTCAGCAGATATTATCGACCGCGGTGTCATCCTGACAGGCGGCGGTGCTTTGCTTCATGGCATTGATACATTGCTTGCTGAAGAGTTAAAGGTACCGGTCTTAATTGCTGAGAATCCAATGGACTGTGTGGCAATTGGAACCGGAATCATGCTTGATAACATCGATAAGCTTCCTAGAAGAAAGCTTGGATAATGTGAAATAGCCTGCCTTTTATGGCAGGCTATTTTCGATGAAGGAATTGAAGTTCTTTCTGGAAATGGACGAGATTGGAGAAATCATTTCGAAACGAATTTGCATAAATCTCCTATTTCATACTTTTTCCTGTAAAATTTTAATGTATATTTTGCGGATTTTTTTTATAATAGAGGTAATGTCAAAAAAAGTTTTGCAAATAGGCGATTAATCTACATATTTAATCGATTAATATGATGAGGTGAACATTGATGTTCAGAGGATTTTATACAGTTGCGTCCGGAATGCTTACGCAGCAAAGAAGGACGGAAATGCTGACGAATAATATGGCAAATGCAAATACACCAGGATTTAAAGAAGATCAAGCATCGTTAAGAGCATTTCCTGAGATGCTTTTACAGCGAATGGATGATCAAGGCGTGAATATTCCAACTGAAAAAGGGCTCAATCTTCCTTTTAATAAAAGAATTGGCTCTCTTAGCACAGGTGTCTACATGCAAGAGGCGATCCCTGCCTTTAAGCAAGGCGATTTAAAGGAAACAGGACTCGGGACAGATATGGCGCTTTTAGACGTCTCAATGCCTGTGAATGGCTCTGTATTTTTTGCGGTAGCTGGTCCAAATGGGGAAACACAGTATACAAGAAACGGCAACTTTACTGTTGATGGGCAAGGCTTTTTAACGACTGCAAGCGGTTTGCGGGTATTGAATGATGCTGGAAACCCAATCCAGCTGACTAGTGATCAGTTTACAGTCAATGAAAATGGCATGCTTTCCGGTGAAGGCGGCGTAACAGCAAGACTTGGCATCGGCTTTGCCGAAGATGCAAACCGTCTTATTAAGCTCGGAGACGGGCTGTATCAAACGGAGGATGGAAATGCGTTAGCAAATGCTTATAATGAAGCTGGCGCGCAATTTAAGCTGCAGCAGGGCTACGTAGAGCGCTCTAATGTGGATGTAAGCAGAACGATGACAGATATGATGACAGCTTACCGTGCCTTTGAAGCTAATCAAAAGGTATTGCAGGCTTATGATAAAAGCATGGAGAAAGCGGCAAATGAAGTTGGCAGAATCGGCTAATTTGTTTTAAGGGAAGGAGGATGAGCGATGAATAGAACAATGATTACAGCGACGAACACGCTTTCACAGCTGCAGAAGCAGATGGATATTGTCAGCCATAACATGGCAAATATTGATACGGCTGGCTATAAGCGCAGAGAGGCAAGCTTTACCGATCTTTTGTTTCAGCAATTTAATAATCAGCAAAATGCGAATGCAGAAGCAAACCGCTTGACGCCAAATGGGATTAGACAAGGGGTTGGCGCAAAGCTTGCTCAATCTAAGATCGTTATGGCACAAGGAAGCATCAAAAATACAGATCGTGCCCTTGATGCTGCATTCACAAAGGAAGGTCAATATTTCCGGGTGCTGGAGCAAAGTGAAAGCGGGACAGCCATTCGCTACACAAGAGACGGTGCTTTCTACTTGTCCCCGCTCTCAGATACAGAAACCATGCTTGTTACGGGGAATGGCTTTCCGGTTTTGGATGAAAATAATAATCCGATTACGATAAACGGACAAGTAAATGAATATGAAATCACGACAAATGGGCGTTTAATTGCAAAAATGGATAATGGCGGGACAAGTGAATTCAATCTAGGTGTTGTTCAATTAAATAAACCGCAATTCCTTGAGCAAAAAGGCGGCAACCTTTTAGGCCTGCCGGAGAATATGGCAGAATTAAATGTGCCTATGAATGAAATCTTGACTGAGCTGAACGGTCCAATGCGTAATCAAATCTCGATTCAGCAGCGTGCACTGGAACAATCAAATGTAGATATGTCCAAAGAAATGACAGATCTGATTAATCTTCAGCGTGCGTATCAGTTCCAGTCTAGATCCGTTTCAATTGCAGATCAAATGATGGGATTAGTGAACGGAATTCGTTAATGTGAAACGTCCATCAGCGAAAAAGGGGAAAATAAAATGTCGATAAACAACAATAATCAAGAAGCAGCGAAATCGCGTGAGCAATTCAAAAAAGAGAATAACCTCAAACCGGCGAAAGTGCGCAGACGACGCATTCGAGTGCGCATCCTGCCGATCTGGCTGCGGATTATCATTGTTGCGGTTTTAATTTTTCTAAGTCTCATCGCTGGTGCGGCTGTCGGTTACGGTGTTGTCGGGAATGGAGAAGCAAAGGATATTTTTAAGAAATCAACATGGACGCATATTGTTGATTTGATAGAAAAAGAATAACGTAAAACGAGAGATGAGGGGCATTTGCCTCTCATTTTTTTGTAACGGAAAAATGGTTGGCTAGCCTCCAATCTATACATGCACTGTTTTTTTTAGTAAAATGAAAATAAGATATAACCTATTACTAGTAGGAGGTACTAATATGTTGGATATTACGAAAATTAAAGAAATCATTCCCCATCGCTATCCCTTTTTGCTTGTTGATAAAATTCTTGAGGTAGAAGAAGGGCAGAAAGCGATTGGAATCAAAAATGTGACGGCAAATGAGGAATTTTTCAACGGGCATTTTCCGGAGTATCCTGTGATGCCAGGTGTGCTTATTGTTGAAGCGTTGGCACAGGTTGGAGCTGTTGCTATGTTAATTAAAGAAGAAAATCGCGGCCGTCTTGCCTTTTTTGGCGGAATTGATAAATGCAGATTTAAAAGACAAGTCTTGCCTGGCGATCAGCTGCGCCTAGAAGTTGAAATCATCCGTGTGAAAGGACCGGTTGGCAAAGGGAAAGCTGTTGCTACGGTTGACGGAGAACTCGTTTGTGAGGCAGAAATTACGTTTGCTTTGAAATAATCAATATTCCAGCAGAAAACCAAGATATACCATGTGATAAAGCCAGCCTCTTAAAGGGTTGGCTTTATTTTTTATGCAAGTTGCTGCGTATTTTGGGAACATTAACAGGAGACCACTATAAAAGAGGTCACAAAAAACATTCAGGAAAGGAGTTTTTCTCATGAATAAAAAGCTATTAAGCATTATTGGAGGGTCCCTGCTTACGGCAATGCTGTTAACTGGTTGTGCAAACAACGACCAAGAGCCGCCTCCAGAGGACAACAATGTCAATGAGCCTGGCACCAATGACAACAATGGTATGAATAATGGAAACGGTACGGGCACGGATACAGATTTAAATAATAACAACGGCAATGGCTTAAATAATGATAACAATGATGTTAACACAGGTAATGATGGGGACATCATGGAAGACAACAATGATGCTGGCGAAGATCTAATTGAGGATAATTTAGATCAAAATGATAATGATAACAAAGACAGATAATTATTGTAGAAAGGGACAGGGGCACTGAACTGAACCCAAAAAGTTAGACATGGGGTTTAGACAGCTACTTGGGCATGAGTTCGGTATTGCACTGGACTCATGCCTTTTAACTTTGCCTTAATCCGTTTGTGGTTATAATAGTGAATGTATTTTTCTAACTCTATTTTAAAATGCTCCACACTCTCGAATTTCTTCAAATAAAGCAATTCAGACTTTAATAAGCCAAAGAAGTTCTCCATGACTGCGTTATCCAAGCAGTTCCCCTTACGGGACATACTTTGAATGATACCATGTTTTTTTAATGCAAATTGATACTGCTTCATCTGATAATGCCAGCCTTGATCAGAATGGAGGATGGGGGTTTCTCCCTCGTTTAATCGCTCAATGGCCTTGTCCAACATTTTAGAAACAAGTGGATATACAGGGCGTTGCTCTATATTATAAGCTATTATCTCACCATTATATAAGTCGAGAATGGGCGATAAATATAGCTTTTCCCCATGCAGGTGGAATTCTGTCACATCCGTCACCCACTTCTTGTTAGGCTTAGATGCATGAAAATCCCGTTCTAATATATTAGCTGTAGTTTTGCCTACTTGTCCTCGGTATGACCGATATTTTTTCATTCGAACGAGACATTTTAATCCCAGCTCATTCATTAGACGTCGGATCGTTTTATGATTGATTACATACCCTCTGTTGCGTAATTCTAATGTAATCCGACGGTAACCATAAC
>NZ_LT904904.1:467475-580428 GCF_900199725.1 Cytobacillus massiliigabonensis
TCATTTTCAGCTTGTAATGCCTCCATTGAACCCTCTACAGGTAATGATTTTTTTGTTTCCTTTTTCATGGATGGACGCCCCTTTTTCTTTGGAAATAGAGCGTCCACACCTGATTCTTCAACCTGCCTTTGCCATTGAAGAATTGTAGAAGGAGAAGAAATGTTATACACAGCCGCTGCTTGTTTAAAAGACGCTCCAAGTTCGCTCATATAATTTAGTACGTCCATTTTAAAATGAATATCATAGTTTGTATAGGATGAAATTAATCCATTTTCACCATTTTCTCTATATTGAGCTATCCAAGTTTCTAAGGGGGTTTTACTTACATTGAAACGCCTAGCAACTGCTCGAATAGACTCTTTTCCATTTAAATAGTCTAATACCGCCTCAAGTTTTAACTCAAATGAATATTTGGCCATAAAAAAACTGCACCTGTCCCTTTTTTTATAATAAAATGACAAAGGTGAAGTTTTTTCAATATAGGAATAAAAATAACTTATTTATACATAATAGCAACTATACCTATAAAATTTGGTACTCTTTCAATAATATAGCCAAATATTTTATTTTTTATTGGAATTATGGTAATGTATTTATGTTATAATTACTTAGATATAGCTTAATAAGGATTAACTTGTTAAAAATTGGGGGGTACTTTTACTAGAATGATGTTTAAAAATCTTTCACAAGGTGTAAAAATCAGTATTTCTCGTTCCATAACTACATCATTTGAACAATATATGAGTAAAATTGATTGGAATGAAAATAAATTTAATATGAATCATTTTGTGGCTGAGTGGCGCGATTATATTAATAATCACTCGTCATGGTACAGTCAAATTAGCGATGACATGAAAATAAACCCGACTTTTCATGAAGAGCTTGCAGATAAAATCAATGGCACTTTAGATAAAATCTTATCTGAAGAACCGTCACCCGCACAGATCGAGGAAATAAATAACCTCCAAAAAGAGCTTCACGAGGAAGTTGGCTACTCTTGTAAAATGGAAGCAAAATACGTAATTGAGAAGTTAAAGGAAAAGTTAAAAAAAAAGCAGAACAGCTAATGCCTGCAACGAAAAATGAACTTATACAAGCAGCCCTTTTATATTATCAAGCTTATCAACAAGATCTCCCAATCCTAGACTACCGCAAGCAAGATGTTGAATATATTATTCAGCAATTAAATATAAAATTAACAGAAGGCAAAGAGCCTTTTGCTGACACTCTTGTACATTAATTAATATAGATAAAAAACTCCTGCGGCAGTGGCAGGAGTTTTTATTTTAAAAGAAGAAGACAGCGTTTTGAGTCAGAGATTTGTCTAGCGCAAACGCCGATCAAACTTCGGGTCTCCTCCCTTGCAATAAGTCATTCTTTAGCAGCCGTCAGCTTCGGCTTGCTGTGCATCATCTGATTAAATTCATTTAAAAGTTCTTCTCCAGAAAGACCTTGGGCAATTAATTTCTTCAGAACACTTTCTGCATAATCAAAATTTGTTTTCTTTAACTGTCCTTTTAGAAGAATGCTTATATGATCTTCAATGTGTTTGATGGTAACAATTTTTGTCTGAAAGGCAGCTGGGCTGTTTTCTTTCTTCGTAATCACGACTTGAACAATTAAATCTTCATCCTTTTTGGCGAGCTTCTGAAAATAGTCATCATATGAAATGTTGATATAGGCTTCAATCAGCCATGTGCTTTGATCATTTTCTTGACTAATGATTAACCCATCATCAAGCTCGATATCTACCAATTGGTCATCCTCAACGATCTGCAGCGAGATCAGCTTAAATGTTTTCATCCTCTTCCTCCTGTTTCAGATTCATTTTTACGAACGAACTCTTATCCAGATTATAACATAGCGGAAGATAGAAACGGAAACCGCACCCATGTCGAAAAATATATGCAGAAAGACTCGAAATAAAGTTATAGACAACATTAAATGTCATTAAATAGGTATTTTTACCTAAAAATGGTTGTTTCTTTGTTATTGTCCCTTTCAAAAATGTATTTTCAGTCTTTTACGCATTTGTACTTCAGCGGTTAAGATAGGGCTGTACTCTATAGAAAGGAGAATGGGCAGATGATTAATCAAGTAACGCTTGTAGGCAGGCTAACTAAGGATCCTGAACTGAAAAGAACAGCGGAAGGAACCCCCGTTACAAATGTAACACTTGCAGTTAATCGACATTATCGAAATCAGCAAGGGGAAATTGATGCAGACTTCGTTCAATGCACAATTTGGAAAAAAACAGCAGAGAATACTTCAAGATACTGCCGAAAAGGCTCCCTAATCGGAATAACCGGCAGAATTCAGACAAGGCATTACGATAATCAAGCAGGAAAAAGAGTCTACGTAACTGAAGTATGGGCAGATAGTGTCAAGTTCCTCGATCAAAAAAAGCCGGATGAAACGTTTGCATCAGCGGGGAGGGAGGTGTAGTCTTTGGAAAGAGAAATGGAATGCTTAGTAGAAGCACTCATTAAAATGCTTGGAAAATCCAATGAAAGAGTCAATGATTTAACAAGAAGGGTTGTCCAGCTAGAAGAAATTGTCCGCGAATCGGTTTTGCAAGATTACAAATCAGAGCCAATAAAGGAGGTTCATGCTGCATTGACAAACTAAACTTCTCGAAAATCCCCGCTCCCACCTTCTTCTATATAAAAATTCAATTCAACTCCTCGAGTTCCCTCATTTTTCTCCGGTACAAATAAGGTGCCGGATTTTTTAGTAGGTTTTTGTCGAATAATCGATATATTGCCGATTTCGTAGATAAATTTAAAAATTCGCTGATAAAATAAGAAATTTCGTAGATAAAATCAATTTTTCGAAGATAAACGAGAGCGGGAGGCTGCAGATTAAAAGAAAAGCCACTAAAACAATGTTTAGTGGCTGATCATTATGATAAATAGACAAGATCTCGCAGTTCATCCGTTGAAAGCTCGGTAATCCAGCTTTCACTTTGGATGATTTGGTCGTTCAAGGATTGTTTTTTCTCAAGCATCGCATCAATTTTTTCTTCGAGCGTGCCTGTGCAGATCATCTTATGCACGTGAACGAAGCGCTTCTGCCCGATGCGGTAGGCACGGTCGGTCGCCTGATTTTCAACGGCAGGATTCCACCAGCGATCATAGTGGATCACATGGTTGGCTGCAGTTAAATTTAAACCGGTTCCGCCAGCCTTCAATGATAAAAGAAAGACAGGAAATTGACGTTCCTGGAACTGGGCAATCATCCGATCCCGCTCATTTTTCGGCACACTGCCATTCAAAAATGGGACATCTACCCCGAATTTCTTCTTCACCATGCTGCGGATCATGTTGCCCATTTCAATATACTGCGTGAAAATAAGACAGCTCTCTCCTTGGTCAAGGACAGAATCAAGCAGCTCACTCAGCTTCTCAAGCTTTGCTGAGCGTGAAAGCATATTCGCTGGCTTCTCTTCTTTCAAGTAGAGTGCCGGGTGATTGCAAAGCTGCTTCAAGCGGCTAAGCATTTGCAAAATCAATCCACGTCGCTCAAAAGCGGATAGCTGCTCAATTTGTGCAAAGGTATCCTTTACTAGCTGCTCGTACAATGACGCCTGCTCAGGTGTTAACGGACAATATTCCTTCTGCTCAAGCTTATCTGGCAGATTGAGGGCAACCTCCTCATCCTTTTTCGTCCGGCGAAGGAGGAAGGGACGAATGAAAGCCTGAAGCTGCTGAACCTTTTCCACATCATCGTCCTTTTCAATGGGCAGAACGAAGCGCTTTTGGAATTGACCAAGGCTGCCAAGATAGCCATGATTGGTAAAGTCGAAAATCGACCATAGCTCAGACAGGCGATTTTCCATCGGTGTACCGGTTAGGGCAATATGGTGTTTTCCTTTTAGCTTGCGAACAGCCCTGGATTGCTTTGTCTGGGCATTTTTGATGTTCTGCGCCTCATCGATGCTAATCGAACTCCATTCGATGCGTTCGAAATCCTCCACATCAAGATGGGTCAGCCCATAAGAAGTGAGAACGACATCTGCAGCCATTGCTTTTTCTGAAAATGCCTCTTCTTTTATTCGATTCCCGCCATAATGCAGGTAAACGTTAAGATCAGGAGCAAACCGCTCAATCTCCTTTTGCCAGTTTCCTAATACCGAGGTCGGGCAAATAATCAGTGCAGGACCGCTCTCTTTTTCTGTTTCTTTTACCTTTAAAAGATAACTGATCAGCTGAATCGTTTTCCCGAGCCCCATATCATCTGCTAAACAGGCGCCAAACCCATACTTACGCAAAAAGAAGAGCCAGCTCATGCCAAGCTTCTGATAAGGACGAAGATCCCCTTGGAAATGAGCGGGTACATCCACAAGCGGAATGTCCTTTATATCACGAAGCTGCTTCACCATTTGCTTCCATTGGCGATTCAGTTCGATTTGGATTTTCGCAAAGGCTTGCGGGTTTTCGAGATCATCCGTTTCAGCTGCTTCATCTTGAAGAAGCTCCTGTTCGATTAAATCACGTACATGCAGCCCTTCTTTTTCCGCCTTTTTCATTAAATCCTGAATTTGCCGGACAAAGGCAGGGTCAAGCTTAATCCAGCGTCCGCGAATATAGACAAGCCGGCGCTTTTCCTCAACCATGCTGTTGAATTCATCCTCTGTCAGATCTACACCGTTCATAGAAATGCGCCAATCATAATCAAGCATCGCTTGAAGACCAACGAAGGAAGGGCGATGGTTCGACTGCCCTTTCACCCGTGCTTTTACTTTCAGGCTGGCATTTTTCATCGCTTGCCACCAAGCTGGCAAAAGGATTTCAACGCCAAGGGAGAGCAGAGTTTCACTTGCCTCCGTTAAAAAAGTCCATGCTTCCTCTTCCGTTAGCCTGCTTGCAAGCCCCTTTTCACCGGCAAGCCAAGGATATACGCTGATCCATCGCTGCAGTTCTTTTTCAATCGCCTCTTCATGTTTCTTCCAGCCTCGCGGGTAGTTAGCATAATCATTTCGATCAACAAGCAAATCAGGCTGATTTTTCCCGCGAAGAAAAATGCTGAGATCCCATTGGTCATAGATTTCTGCAGGCTCTTCCAATTTGAGCCCGATGGTAAAAGGCACATCATTTTCCTTTACGCCAATCCATTCCTGCCAGCTTTCCTCATCAAAATAGGCAGCAAGCTCACGAGGGGAGAGCTGATCATTGCGAAGTGCCTTCAGTTTTTCACCTAATACAGCCTTCGTTTCGCTGTTTCGCTCCAAATAGGCATCCAATGAATGGTGATACCATTTTTGGATAAAGTCTTTAACTGGCGTTTCCTCAATGATTTGCTCCCAGAAGTGCGTGGTAAATTCATTCATGACCCGATCAGGCAATGCCCAGCGAAACTCGTCATTTTCCCAAGAAGCAAAATCGGGAATCCATTCTTTTTCGGTAATGGCTTCATACATCGGCAGTGCGGCGGCTAAGCAAATTTGCGCCATTTCATCCCAGTCCCACTCAATCAATTGATTGAACTGCTCTCGGGCAAACAAGGTGACGAGCTGCCAGCCGTTAATGGGAAGCTCTTTGCCGTCAACAATTTCCTTCTCATCGAATAGCGTTCCATAGAAGCTTTCTTCATGATGATGAAAGAGAATCCGAATCCAAGCATCGGGTGCAAGGAACTGTCCCTCTTCGTTTTGGGCAGAGAGATAATAGAGATCTGTATTGATATTCCGTACGATAATGGTTATATGTCTAGTCTTAAGCATCAATCAGCTTACCCCTTTTACATTCTTCTTGAAAGGCGCGGAGTCGTTTCGTTTTGTCAAGCAGTGCTTCCAAGTAGTACGCCCAATCATCCTGCCGCTTTAACTTCTTGTACAAGGTGCGGAGTTTTTTCATCTTTCGGACAGCTTGGCGGTAATTATCTCTGCCTTTTTGTGCAATATGATCTTGGACAGATTGATGATAGAGCGGCAGCAGCAGAGCGGGACTTTGTTTTTCAAGTGCCTTGAGCCGATCGCTTGCCAGTCTATCAATATCAAGACCCATATAGGCTTGTAAATCGGTCCAGCGATCAAATGCCTCATTGTCAAAAAGGAGATATTCATAGTCGTTATAGCTGTATGGCAGCATTTCGATCAAGGCCTTTTCATAGAGATCCTGCCGGTTTGCTTCGGTGCAATATGGTTTGATCGTTTTGATGCTATATCGCGAATAACTCAATTTTTCATAATAGTCGTTGATTACGGACAGATAGTCTTTTAACTTTTTAATATACACCTCGATAAAAGGTGCGGCACGTTTCCAGTCCTTTTGTGCAGTAAGGAGTTCAATCCAATACGTGATAAAAGGCGTGATCGATTTATCTGTACGAGTCAAGTATTCCAGTATAATTTCATCCTCTTTTTGAAGGAAATGAAGGTGATTTAACCCGATTAGAAGGGAGCGGCTTTTTTCCTCAACTGCCGTTAATTTCCTCATTTCCTCTAGGTACCATTCCTTTTTCTTGAAAAACTTCGTCCATAAAATGCGATACAAATGAATCCGTTCAAATTCAAGCGGGAAATCAGCCGTAATGAGCCCGGAGGAATCCTCCTTCAGCTTTTCAATAAATTCATCAAAAGCGAACGGCAAGGAATGTACAGATAGGGAGTTTATGACCTCGGCTACCTCATCCGCTATTTCGTAGAAAAGCTGTTTATAATAGCGATGAATCATTTCGGCGGAATGCCCATATTTCACGCTTACTCCCATTAGCTTTTTAAAAGAAAAAACATGCCCGACAAGGAAATAGAGTAGCTTCCATTCCTGCTCATAGGGTGCATTAGCCTTCATTCTTCGTGTATACACCTTGTAAAGTTCGGTGATCACGTAGGGCTTTGGCTCGCCGTTCCCTTCCAAAATCGTGTGAAAGCTTTCATCGAAGGCAGCAATCCATCTATCATAATCAGGCTTCTGCCGTCCAGTTGACTGCAATAAATCCTTAGCCTTCTGAATGCCCAGCTGTTTCGCGATCTTTTTTTCCCGCAGCGGCTTCCGCCATTCCTCGACCCAAGTGCTGACACTTCTCGCGTGAGAAAGAAGCTGGAAAAAGACAGCCAGCTGATGGCGGCACAATTCATCGGCTGGGCAAGAACACGTGCTTAACTGGATAAAATTAAGGTTTAACTGAACCTTCGCTGGCGTTACATCCTGCACCGTCGCATTTATTTCATCTCCATCAAACCGCAGCTGATAAACAAGCCCCTGCCGAAACAGCATCAGCCCTTTTTGAATCAGGCGCTCATGATCAGGATTTTCTGCATGCAAAATCTCCATCAATTCATTCGCCGCAAACTGCAAAGGTTCATGGTAGCGCTCAGGTATTGCAGTCATAGATAAACCTCCTCACCGATTGCCTTTGCCAGCCGAGTTTTGAAAATCAAGACTGACATCAGGCACAAAAGCATATTCCTTAATTATAACATTTATTAGGAGGGTTGGCACGGGTGTGCATGACCGATCTAGTTTTCCAATTTAAATAGAATGAGGGAAGGAAAATTGTTTATTGGGTAATGGTGGGGCGAGTGCTTGTCCCCGAGAAGCAAGCAGACGGCTAAATAGGTTTCCTAGCCTAAAATCTCCCTTAATAAATGAAATAGTAAGGAAAAGAGAGGAAAATCAAGATTATTGTCCTTTTTGTTTATAAAACAAGCATTATCAGGATTTTTATTTTGGAGTAAAAAGACCTATAATGAGAATATATTCTTTATAACGAACAAACAATAGTGAAAAAATTCATAAATAAGAACAAAAAAACAAAATGAAGGGAGTGTTCAAATCTGGAACCAAGAAAAGTAAGGCTAAAAAAGTTAAAGCGGAATAAAAGGGGGCGGGTTCTAAAAATATTTGCATCAGGATTAGCAGCTTCCACTTCCTTTGTCATCGGTGCCCATTTGTTTTCGCCTACATATGCCAGCTTTAATAATATTGATGACCAGGAGTTAGCTATCGAGGCATGCATTATTTTCCCTAAGACAATAGCAAAATTTCAGGAAGATGCAGAAAAGATATTTGGTGAAATTCAGGATGAGTTGAATCAAGCTTTGCAGCAAGCGGATCAAATCCAGCCAGTCGATACATCTGGAGCTGCCTCCGTCATGAGTTCATATTTCGTTTCAGCGGACTCTGGTTTTGCCTCATATGATGGGCTAGAAGGAGCAAGTGCACAAATTTCATCACAAATTAATGCGCTGGAAAGTCAAATTTCCGCTGCTGAAAGTGAACAGTCAAGATTACACACACTAAATGGGGAATTAACTAGTGCCATTGCTCAATTAAGTCAGGCTGAAGCGGCTATTCAGTCGGCTGTAGAACATGCGAAAACGAGAGTCATAGAAATAGAAAATCTGAAAAGTGAGCTCGAAGCCTATAAAGTAGTAGCACTTGAAGATTGTAACTATGAGGATAAAGACTTTGACGATCCTATTCGTAGTATTGATGAATTATTAGTGCAATTTGATGATAAAATAGCCACTGCTGAAGAAACGCTAGGAACAATATCAAGCCAAGTGATCGACTACACAGCACAGCTTTCTCAAATAAGCAGCAGAATATCCGAACTGGATGCAGAAATATCTAGTCTAGTGTCTAGCATTAGCCAGCTTCAGAGTGAATTGGCAGCTATCCGAGCACAAATAGAAGAAATGGAAGCCCAAAAAGCTCTAGAAAAAGAGAAGAAGGCAAAAGAAAAAGCAGAAAAGGAAGCAAAAGAAAAAGCTGAAAAAGAAAAAGCTGAAAAAGAAAAAGCAGATAAAGAAAAAGAAAATAATGAAAAGCCGAAAGAAGAAGAGGGGAAAGAAGCTCCAAAGGAAACACCAAAAGAAACTCCAAAAAATGATGAACCAAAAGAAGAGCCAAAAGAAGAACCAGCCAAAGAGCAAGAAAAAAGTGATAATGAAAAGCCAGAAGAAGCTCCAAAAGAACAGCCAGCTCCATAAGAATCAAAAAAACCTGCCGGACCATTTGGCTGCGGCAGGTTTATCTTACTTGATCTCAAGCACTTCAAAAGCACCAGTGGACTTTTCTGTTCCACCTTCATTCACACGATTTTGACCTTTTTCATTTTGTGGCACATTATTCCCTAACGTTCCACTATCTTCGCCTGAATCTGCACCGTCGGTTACTGTCTTTGACTCATTTGAAGAAAACCATTTGTCCGCTAATCCCGTCTCATTAAAGAGATAGCCAGTACCTACTAATGACTTTTTCTGCATAATTTTTTGTACTTTTGCTCCTAATTAGATATCCCGCAAATAAAAAACTGCAGCAAATGGCAGGAACCCCGATTTATTTCATCTGCCTCATCTTTCAAACAATCCTTTCAAACGGTCGTAATATGTCTATTTTACTATTAAATTGTCTATTATTCTATAATATGGCGAAAAAGTTAAATATGACCTCTTTTTCGCAGAATATAGGTTAACGCTATTCATCTGAATCCTTTTTGGGTATAATAAAGGATAGGTTTTTTATAAAAAAAATTCATATCCATATATAGCAAAGAAAGCTTGAAAATAATTTAGTGCGGGGAATCATTCAGACAGGAGCTACCCTTGCACGTTTCTAAGAAAAGGAGTTTTCACTATGTCAAAAAAGTTATGTGTGATTGGGCTTGGATACATTGGGCTGCCGACTGCGGTTATGTTTGCAAGTCATGGCTTACAAGTACATGGCATGGATGTCAATGAAAAGGCAGTCACCATGATTCGAAATAAACAGCTTCATATTGAAGAAAATGGGCTGCAGGAGCGTTTAAATGCTGTGATTGACAGCGGTAACCTAACAGTTTCAACTACACCGGAAGAAGCAGATATTTTTATTATTGCGGTTCCGTCGCCAATCAATGCAGATAAAACAGCAAATCTTGAATATGTTCGTACAGCAACAAAATCGATTGTTCCATATGTACGAAAAGGGAACTTAGTCATTCTGGAATCTACTGTTCCTCCGCGGACGGTTGAAGATGTGATGATGCCTGTATTAGAGGAAACAGGTCTTGTGTTTGGAGAAGAGCTTTATATCTCTCATTCACCAGAACGTGTGATTCCAGGGAAGGTGTTTGAAGAGCTTGTCAATAATGACCGCATTGTTGGGGGCATTAACGAAGAATCAAGCCGCTTAACTGAAGAGCTGTACCGTACGTTTGTAAAGGGAACGATTCACATTACTGACGCAACAACAGCTGAAATGGTAAAGGTCATTGAAAATACGTATCGCGATATTAACATTGCCTTTGCAAATGAACTGGCAAAAATCAGCGAAAAGATTAATGTAAATGTATGGGAAGCAATCAAGCTTGCGAACTATCACCCTCGCGTCAACATTCATTTGCCTGGACCGGGTGTAGGCGGACATTGTATCGCTGTTGACCCTTGGTTCCTAGTGGAGCTGCAGCCTGATCTTGCGAAAATGATTCATCTTGCAAGAAGCACGAATGACGGAATGCCTGAGCATACAGCCAATCGTGTGCAGGAATTATTAAACAAGCAGGGAATTCAAAAGGGGCGCGTTGCCGTTCTTGGTCTTGCGTTTAAAGCGAATATTGATGATATGCGCGAAAGCCCATCGATGGATGTCCTTAGACACTTGGAAAGTCAATCAACTGATTACACTGCCTATGATCCGCATATTAAAGAAAACAAGCATCCGCGCCAAACACAGGACATTTTAGAAGCGGTGGACCATGCAGATATGATTCTTATTCTGACGGACCATGCAGAGTTTAAAGAAATGGACCCTGCTCAGCTGGCGGGTAAAATGCGCACGCGAATCGTTTTTGATACAAAAAATTGCTTGAATCGCAGCAAGTGGGAAGCAGCAGGATTTGAACTGTATGCGCTAGGCGATTCAAAGCATCAGTCTGGAATTCAATAAGCCGGTGACAGTGATGAAAGAACATTTTTTAGGTGTGGATGTTTGCGGTGATTCGTATGAACAGCTATCCGCAAAATTATTAGAAGATATAAATGAGGACAGGAAATCCTTTATTGTTGCAATTAATCCGGAAAAGGTTATTAAGGCACAAGAGGAACCTTCCTTAAAGGAGCTTTTAAATAAAGCAACCTATCAAATTCCAGATGGCATTGGAATTGTTATCGCATCGAAAATTAAGGGCGGGAAAATCCGCGAGCGGGTAACTGGAATTGACATGATGCTTAAGCTTTGCCAGCTTGCGAAGGAAAATGACAAGAGGATTTTCCTTTATGGCGCAAAGCCGGGGATTGCTGAAGAAGCAAAGAATAAGCTGATGGAAATGTTCCCAGGCATCCAGATTGCTGGTGTGATGGATGGCTATGAAAAGGATCAGACAAAAATTGCTGAACGGATTAATCAAGCGAATCCTGATATTCTATTTGTTGCTCTAGGAAGCCCAAGGCAGGAAAATTGGATAATTGAGCATATGAATGAATTAGCCCCAAGTGTGTATCAAGGAGTGGGCGGGTCGTTTGATGTTATTTCTGGACGCATTAAACGAGCGCCTGAGATGTTTCAAAAAATGGGGCTGGAGTGGTTCTATCGTTTAGTGAAGGAACCGTGGCGCTGGAAACGTCAGCTCCTGCTTCCAAAATTTCTATTTTCTGTATTAACTAGCAAGTCAAGGGAATAGAGAGTGAAATGATTTAGTCAAATGCTAGTAGAATGATACAATTTTGTAAAAATGGCAAAAAACAAATTGTATCATTGTTCTTAAGGTGTTAAAATGGAAATAGAGAGAATTATTTCCTTCTTCTTTGATATTAGCTATTTTTTCCTCGGTTGGTAGCCTTCAGGAGAGCACCTGTCACAATTTGTGATAGGTGTTTTTCTTCTCCTGATTTTTAATAAGCAGACGAGAAAAAGCCTTGAAAGAACATTGTATCTTTCAAGGCTTTTTTTCTCTTTGGATAGGCTATCCGAATCTAGCTGCAGATCCTATCATCTATTAAACTTCAGGTCTCCTCAGCAACGATTGCGTCAACATCGATTCGCTCGCGCTAACCATGTTTCTTTTATCGAAAGAACCTGCGCTTCCGCTTTTGTAATTATTGTTTCGCGTAAGCTTTCCATTTGCTGAGGTCTGGATTTTCCTTTTGGACTAAGCTCTTAGGGAAGATAAAGGTCCAAGGCTTGGTTGTATGAGCCTTTACTTCAAAATCCTCAAGCTTGAAGCCGCCAGTTGCTACAACTTCTCCAGCAGCATCCTCTACTACTAATGGAAGCTGCTGGATCGCTACATTCTTGTCAGATCCATTGCGGATTAATAATGTGACGTGAAGATTTTCTTCATTGAAATTTGCCTGCAGTCCCATGAAGTTCATTTCGCCTTCCTTCGGTGCAGGAATTTTCTCCTCAACTAATGCAGCTAATTTTTCTTTTTCTTCCTTCGGGAGCTTTTCCTCCCAGCTTTTATGCAAATCAAGCTTATGCTTCGGCTTAATTTCGAAGGCGATTTTCCATTCCTTTTCACCTAGTGGCATGAAATCATCATTGATCACGTTATGTTCAAAGACAAAATGCCAAGGACGGCTTGTTCTCGGTTCAAGCTGTCCAAGCTCAGAAAGGTCAAAGGTCTTTCGAGCAACCTTTTCTCCTTTTTCATTTAATAAAATTAACGCTGTTTCCTTCAATGTGAATGGCTGATTCAAGCTATTTCGCAAAAAGGCGCTGACAATCAGGCTGCCGTTGTTCGGCTCAATTTGGTGATCAATGCCTGATAGCGATAATTGTGAAGGCTTTAAAGGCGGCAATTCATTATTTAAAAATTGAAACACATAGCGATCTTCATCTGTGATCTGATTCCAATCAGGATGAAAGGAAATCACGGGAGAAACTTCGGTCTCAGCTGATGCAGCGTCTGCCTTTCCCGTCAGATCCTTTGATGATACAACACTTTCTTTCGTGACGATTTTTTTATTTTTATTTCTTCTCCAGAAAGGGAACATCACTTATTGCCTCCTTCATTTTCTTTTCTTAAGTTATCTGCAGCCACCATGGAACCTAAGTGGTAGCAGGCATTTCTCTCAAGCTTTTTGTACATCATTTCAAATAATTCCAAGCCTTCTCTTGCATATTGGCGCATTGGATCTTCCTGACTGTAGCTACGAAGACCGATTCCTTCCTTTAAGCGTTCCATCGCCTCTAGATGGAGAATCCAGGAATTGTCGATTACACCGAGAACGAGCGTCTTTAAAGTGAACTGGAGCTCTTCATTTTCCTTTAGTTCATTTACCTGGTCCACATATTCCTTGATAACAGGGAAAATGGCCGTTTCTACTGTTTCATATTCAGAGACAGCAGGCTCCTCGAAAACAACTAGCTGGCTTGGAAGAATCCGATTGATTTCTTCGGCAAGAGCTGAAATATCCCATTCCTCAGGCACGACATCTTCTACACAGTAGCTCTTCACAATATGTTTCGTATAGTCCATAATCATTGGTTCAACAATGGAAATCACATCATCTGTCAGCAGGACTTTATCACGAAGCTGGTAAATAACCGAACGCTGTTCATTAATGATATTATCTAATTTCAGGTTATACTCACGGATGGAATAATTGCTATGCTCACATACACGCTGTACCCGGTCAATGAAGGCATGAATCTTTTTCCCGGTTATTTCTCCATGCTCGTCCGCTTCAAACTTCCCTTCCATTTTCTCTAAATCTTCAGAAGCAAAGCGGGTAATCATCTCATCCTGTATCGAAATGAAGAATTGTGATCTTCCTGGGTCCCCTTGACGTCCAGAACGGCCTTTTAACTGGTTATCAATCCGGCGGCTTTCATGCCGTTCCGTTCCAAGTACATATAGTCCGCCAAGTTCTTCGACGCCATCGCCAAGCTTAATATCCGTACCACGTCCAGCCATATTCGTAGCAATTGTGATTTGTCCCTTTTGCCCAGCTTGTGTGATCAGACGAATTTCTTGTTCTACTGTTTTGGCATTGAGGATCTCAAATGTGAGACCAGCCTTTTCCAAATACTTTGCCACTTCCTCAGATTGGATGATGGACGTTGTTCCGATAAGAATCGGCTGTCCAGTAGCATGAACCTTTTTTACTTCCTCTGTAACGGCTGCATACTTTTGCTCTGTTGTCAGATATACTCTGTCTTGAAGATCTTTTCGGGCAATCGGGCGATTCGTCGGAATTTGAATCACATCCATGCCATATAATTCACGGAATTCGCTTTCCTCTGTCTTTGCCGTACCAGTCATTCCGGACATCTTTGGATAAAGTCTGAAGTAGTTCTGAATGGTAATCGATGCCTGCGTCTTATTTTCTTCTGTTACTTCGACGCCTTCCTTTGCTTCAATCGCCTGGTGAAGCCCATTGCTTAATGTTCTTCCTTCCATGATCCGGCCGGTAAACATATCAACAAGCATAATCTTATTATCTTTGACAATATAATCGACATCACGCTGGAACATGACTCTAGCCCGCAGTGCTTGAATAATATAATGATACAAAGTCTGATGCTCCAGATCATACATATTATCAATGCCAAAGCCGCGTTCAACCTTCGTAATTCCGTCCTCCGTTAAGTTCGTTGTTTTCGTTTCACGGTCAAAGTTGTAATCGACATCCTCAACAAAGGTCTTAACGATTCGTGAACATAAGAAGTGAAACTCTTTGCTGACGTTGGTCTTTCCAGCAATAATGAGCGGTGTCTTCGCTTCATCGATTAGAACACTATCGACTTCGTCAATAATCGCGAAATGATACGGGCGCTGCACACGCTGACTTGGGTTGTACACCATTTTATCGCGGAGGTGATCAAAGCCAAATTCTGTTCCGACCCCATAAGTAATATCAGCTAAGTAAGCTTCCTGTTTCTCCGCTTCAGATAATCCAGAAATATTAAGTCCAACCTTTAGTCCTAGGAATTCATGGATTTGTCCAATTTGCTCTCTATCACGCTTCGCAAGATAGTCATTAACGGTAATGACATGAACCCCTTTTCCGGTTAATCCGTATAAGTAGCTTGGAAGGGAAGCGACAAGTGTTTTACCTTCCCCGGTCGGCATTTCTGAAATATTTCCATCGCTCAGCACAAGTCCGCCAATTAGCTGAACATCAAAGTGCCGCATATTTAATACACGCTTAGAAGCTTCACGGACAGTAGCAAAGGCTTCAATTCTTACATCAAGAACAGAAGCGCCGCCTTCGATCTGATCTCTAAATGCTGCTGATTTTTCCCGGAGTTCATCATCCGTAAGCTTCTCGAATTCAGCTTCTAATGCGTTAATTTTTTCTACCATTTTCACATATTTTTTCAAGCGCCGCTGCTGCTCGTCGCCGATTACTTTTTTAAAGTAGGTTAGCATTCCATTCTCCCCTTATTACCTGCGGATGTTAACATCTATTCATAGTAGTGAAACATTACATTTAAGTTTAGTAAATAGCCTTTAACATTATAACATTCATTACTTAAACTTTCACCTTTAGACAAAAAAATACAAATATGAGCAACTGCTTACAGCTAAATATGTAAATGTCGGTCTGCTTCATTTCACTGCGCTGGTTATTCCTTCGTACATAAAGGCTTGTTCAATGAATCAGCCCGACGATTTTCTCACCTAGAATACAATGATGAGTATTTGTTTATAGCCAAGTATGTAAATGTCAGTCTGTTTCATTTCACTGTGCTTATTATTTCTTCATATATAAATGTTTGTTCAATAGATCAGCCCGGCTATTTTTTATCTAGAATACAATGATGAAGAATATGAATGGACTGATAAGGAATGAATTCTTAATTTTGTAATAAAATGTTGAAAAAAACAGTAGAAAATCCCTTTTCAATATCCCGCCTCATGCGTTATGGTAGAAATGTATTTATAGTTTAATTTGGTATTCTACCCAAAATTTTCATTTTTATTGGGAAAAATATGAAACTTTTTTCTAACTAAAACGTCTATTAGTAGATATGGAAGTAGATGCAAGTTTCATCATTACATAATTGGTAAGGGGGAAGTCAGTTGAAGAAGTGGAAAAAACAAGCACTTACATTAGGTGTTGCTTCAGCATTAATTGTTCCTAGCTTTGCTGCAGGTGCAGATGCAAGCTACAAAACGACTTACAACAAGAACAGCAAATCAGCTGTAGATTTATCAAAATTTGAAGTAAATAAAGAATACTACAGCAAGGATACACTTGTTATTAACTATTCAAAGAAATTGACTGCAGCGGATCACCGCCGTGCAGGCACATCGCTCGTTAAATCCTATCCAAATCTAGGATATGATGTAGTGAAATTAAATAAGGGCTCCAAGCTATCAAAGGCCCTTCAGGCTTACAAAGCAAATGGACAAGTTGTAAGTGTCGCTCCAAGCGTCATTATCAAACCATTTAAAACGGCTGCAGATCCGAAAACGAATGAGATGTATCATTTAAAGCAGATGAACATCGATAAGGCACTTAAGCTTGCCGGAAATAAAGAAGTAGTCGTAGCTGTAATTGATACATGGGTGGATTCTGATCACCCAGAGCTAAAGTCAAGAATGCTGCCAGCTTATAATGTGGCTAACCCAGCAAAGCCAGGTACAAAGGAATCGCATGGTACACATGTATCAGGAATTATTGCCGGGGATCAGGATAACGGCCTTGGAGGCTATGGCATCAATCCAAATGCGAAGATTCTTCCGATCAATGTATTTGATGGCTTTAACTCTGGATCTGACTACGTGATTGCAGAAGCAATCTTGTATGCTGTTGATCATGGAGCGAAAGTAATTAACATGAGCCTTGGCGGCTATGGCGAATCGAAAATTATGGAAGCAGCCGTTAAAAAGGCGATCGATAAAGGGGTAACGATTGTTGCTGCTGCTGGAAATGAAGAAACAGATATGTATTCTGTACCAGCATCTTACGACGGCGTCATTTCTGTTGGGGCGACAAATGATAAGAAGGAGCTGGCAGGCTTCTCGAATTTTGGTCCGTCAGTGAATATTGTTGCACCTGGTGAGAACGTCTATAGTACGACTCACTATATTTCAACGAATCAATCAAGCTTTACAGAAATGAGCGGAACATCAATGGCTTCTCCTGTCGTTGCAGGTGTTGCATCCCTCATTTTAGCGAAATATCCTGATCTGAAACCTTATCAAGTTCGTACTCTATTAGAACGTACAGCCTCTGATTTAGGTGAAAAAGGCTATGATCTAAAATATGCTCATGGATTAGTCAATCCGGTTGCTGCGTTATCCTATGATATTAGCAAGCTGCCAAAGCAAGAAAAGCTGACAGAGAAAGAACGCCTTCAAGCAGCAGAAGAGGCCGTTCTTGAAGAAGGCAAGCTGTCATTAAAAGGAAAGCTGACAAAGCCGGTAGAGGAAAAGCTTTACAAGATCAATTTGACTAAAGGTGTTCCTGTTCAATTGATTTTGAAAGGAGCAAAAGAATTTGATTATAAAGCGGCATTGCACTTCTATCCAGAAGGAAAGGACCGCAGCGAATTGCCGCCAGTTGAGATCAATGATGCGAAAGCCGGTGGAACAGAAGGATATGTCTATACGCCGAAGGAATCTGGAACATTAGTTGTAGCTGTTACAGATTATAATGGTGCCTATAATGAAGCGGGACGTTCACAATATGAACTAACTCTAATCCAAAAAGAAGTGAAAAAGAACGAGTCTACCAAAGAGGCTCCAATTACAATTAAGGAATTGCCATTTAAGCAAGAAGGCTATTTCTATTCACCAGAAGGCGAAGCTAAAGATTACTATTCATTTAGTGTTGCAGAACCAACAACGTTTGACTTAAAGCTTTCAGCTGTTCCTGGTGTAGATCCTTCCCTCAGTGTGTACTTCAAGGATGATTTATTGATGGAGGTTCCAGAGGATTTATCGGCTGAGGAAGCGATGATGTATATACCATCGCCGATCGCAAGTGCAGATCGGAATGGGGCAAGCCAAGGAGAAGCGTTAACTTTTGAAGCGATTCCTGACATGGAATATGTCATTGAGGTGTCATCAACTGGAAGCAATGGCTATTTCGATCCATTCATGTTCTTCATGGAAGGAATTGATTTTGAAAGGGCTAATACGAATTCATTAGTACCATACAGCTTTACGATGAATGAAGTGGTACTGCCTGAAGATGAAGATTTGTATCCAGAAGAACTGACTGATGAAGAATTGCTTGTAGAAGAGGAAATCACAATAGAGGAATACAAAGCAAAGAAACGCCAGCTTCTTGAAGATGTAATTGATGAAGAACCTGAAGAGCCTGGTGAGCCGATTGAGGAGCCAGAAGAGCCAATTGAAGAACCAGGTGACGAATCTGATGAGGAATTCACAGGCTATCGCTACTTCCCTGAAGAAATCACCACACAAATTGTTGAGGCTGCTAGACCGCTTGAATTAAACAAAACAGCTAATGGGTATTTCCAATTTGAAGCGGATGAGGATTGGTTCTCCATTACAGCAGAGGAAGCGGCTCTTTACAAAATTACAACGAATAAAACAGACACGCTTCGACCAAACTTTGAGCTGTTTGAATACAGTGAAAAGTTTAATAATCTTGAGCCAATCGCATGGGGCGGAGCGAATTACTCTATGTATGGCGAAGGAACAGATCCTGAAATGTTTGCGACATTGAAGGCTGGAAAACAATATTTTGTAAAGCTTGATAATGGCTATACGGCTAGTGCTGAACAGTATGATATAAAAGTTGCCAAGGTAGCAGATATCCCTGCTGCAGACTTTGAAGGCAATAATAATTATGAAAAAGCAGCAGAATTAACCATAGATCAAAAGGTGACTGGAAACTTTGCTCTATTGAATGAAAGACAAGTTTTCTACTTCAAAAACAATGATAAGGATCGTTATATTCATGTGAAGGCATCACCAAATCCAGTCAGCTTCAATGATAAGCTTCGTCTTCCAAAAGAAGTAACGCAGGAAATCTTCCCTGTACTCATTGTTCATGAGGACTCGAATGGAAATGGAAAGCTTGATCTGGCTGAACAGAACAAAGCAATTGCTTACTTGCGTTATGAAGAACTATTGGATTCCGTAAACGCGATTAACAAACCAGTTAAAGCGACATTTAAAGCGAAAGAACAAATTGGCTACTTCATTGAAGTGCAGGATTTCATCGGAAACCCAATCAACTTTACGACATATGATTTAGAAGTAAATGCGATGAAGCATGTGAAGGATGAGGATGCAGCTTCAGTGGTGAAGAACAATATCCCAAGCAAGCCGCTTGCTCTTAAGAAAGACGGAAAAGCGTCTTCGGCTTCAGGTTACCTGAACATTGGCGTTCTTGGCGGAGATGAAGACTATTATAAATTCACAGCGCCTAAAGCTGGTTCATACGAATTTAGCTTAGATGTGCCATTTGATCTTGACGGAGTAGTCTCTATTTACACAAGCAAAGGTGCACTTGTGAAGGAACTTAATTATTACGGATTAGGTGACAAGGAACTTTCAACATTGAACCTTGAAAAGGGAGATTACTATATTCAAGTAAAAGATGCTGATTCCCGCAGCAGTGATGAAGCATATAAGCTAACAGTTAAACAAAAGTAATATATATAATGAAGAAACTCGATTTTCTTGTGAAATCGAGTTTTTTCAATTGCTAATTCACATATGTTTGATAAATACGTTGGCAAAAAAAGTATAGTTGATTGGAGCGGAAGGTAGCGAGACTCCTGCGGGAGGAGTGGACAGGTGAGACCCCGCAGGCACGTATGTGCCGAGGAGGCTCACCGCCCACCCCGCGGAAAGCGAGCAACCTGGAGCGGAAATCAACCTCTACCTCATATAGTTGGTTCTGAAACAATAATCTTTTAGAAAATAGTACTTTTAATTGAATGATCATCAATTGAATCTGTTATAAATAGGAAAATACTCCTTTACGATAGAGTAAGACTCCAATAGAAAAAAATGATAAGATACAAGAGTGATAATGTTAAAGAGAGAAGGGTGAGAATGAGAAAAGGAATCCTGTTATTTATCCTTGTATTGGCAGTTTCTTTACATGTGCGTTCAGAGGTACAGGCAGATGTCGTCGATGAATCCAGTGGGATGAATGTTCGCTATCAAGTAGATGGGGAAGAAACCCAGCTCAAGCCGGTTGCAACCTTTAAAGGAAAGAGCGGAGTTGAATTTATCAGCTACAGCAAACCATGGAAAGACTCTGCTAAACTAGCAGCACTAGAAGAGGAGCTGCTGAAGAACAAGCATGGGGAAGAATTACAGAAACTTGGCAAAATTATGATCTATCCTGATTATCCTGCAGGAAAGCAGGTGCAGGGGCAATACTTTGCGAAATACAAGTTTGCAGGCGGAGAGGGGCAGCTATACCCTGATCGAATCATCCATTTGTATGGAGGAGATGATCAGACAAGTGTGAGCAGTTTAGCAAGAACGCTCTCTCATGAATATGGGCACCATATGACATTCTATTTATTAATTGAGGGAGAAGACCTGCCGCCAGATGAATGGATTACCTCGAAATATGGAAAAGCAAGAGAGCTTTCTAAATACCCACAAGTACATATGAATGGAAAAGGTGCGTATGAAGGGTATTTACCAGAAGTGTTAGCAGAAGATTATGTTCAGTTATTAGGCAGTGAAGAAGCAGTTAAGAAGATGGCCCAATATAATGGAAGTCTTCCGACTCCATTTGATCTCCCATCCATTCAGGACTATTGGGGAGAGATGCTGCCAAATGGGTTTGAGCGAGAAAATCCATTAGCCTTAAAATTAACAGATTTCAAACAGACATACTCTAACGCATGGGATCTTCTGATGGAAACAGATAGCAAAACGGCTAACCATGCCTATCTAACAGGTCAGCCAATGAATGAATTCTATCAGCCGGTTCAATTAGGAACACTGGGCGGAACGAAGCTGAAAAACTGGTATTCTTTCAATCAATTTCCTACTACAGTATCATGGATATTCTCAATAAAGATTGAAGGAGCACATTTCCGTCTGCTTCAGCATGAGGATGATGGCTTTAATAAAGGGTCAAAGACTTTATCCGTTTCATATAAAGATGTAGCTGCAAGCCAAACGGCGGCAGTTGAGATGGAAGAAGAGACTGCTTTAGAGTCAAAGCAGTCAGCCAATGAAGAGCTTTCGATGATAAAGAAAAAGGAGCTGCTATCTGCAGCAGCGAAAAAATACAAAATTCCTGCGGAAGTGCTAAAGGCTATTGCCTATAATGAATCAGGGATGAACCAATTTAAGAAGGATGGCACGCCTCTCATTACTGATGATGGCGGGATGGGCATCATGCAGGTTACGCTAACAGATGAAGAAATGGCTGCTAAAGGGATTACGAAGGAAAAGCTCATTTCAGATACTGCTTATAATATCGAAGTAGGTGCACAAATTTTACAAGAGAAATGGAAATGGACTTTTATCCCGCGCATCAATGACCATAATCCAGAAATAATCGAGCATTGGTATTTTGCGATTATGGCTTATAATGGATTGTCTAAACGGAATGATCCGAATAATGACCTTGGTGCAACTCCATATCAGGAGAAAATCTTTAAAATCATCGAGGATAATAGCTTAGTCAGCTTAACAGCGATTCCATCCTTTAAAGTGAATTATGCAGATCCAGCACGCCCAGAAATTATGAGCTTCCCTAAGGATCAGCTTCAATATGAGTGGAAAGGGATGGACACAAAGACAAGCCATCTGTATCAAAAAGGAGATGCAGTCTATACGTGGAATGATATGCAGTCGACTTCAAATGTCCGTGACAAAGTAGACGGCAATCGCATCGCATCGCTTCCGCATTTTACACCATTAACGATTGTGTCAGGACCTTATGAATCAGCAAATGCCAATAATCACTTTGTTTATTATGAAGTGAAGGGAGCAAAGGTTAGCGGTTATATCGCTTCTTCTCTCATTCATAAAGGAACAGTGACGGTCTTCAAGGATATTAACCGTGAGGAAGTTCGTGAAGCGGTCGCTTACCTTCAGGTTAGAAATATCTTAAATGGCTATCCAGATGGAAATTTCCATCCGAACGAGCCGATTCTGCGCAGACATGCGGCTGCCATGCTCGTGAAGGAGCTTGGGTTAACCTTACCGGACGGCTACAAGTCGAACGCGAAGGATATGAAGCCAGGTGACTTAGGCTACCAGGCAATGGTCATCGCAGAAGCAAATGGATTAATCGGACAAGGCGGAGAACTTCGCCCGAATGAGCATGTATCCCGTGCACAAATGGCATCCTTGCTTGTAAGAGCATACGAGGCTAAGCTTGCCAAGCCAACAACAAAAGCAAAATTCACAGATATTGATGAAAGCTTCTGGAATTATGCAGATATTAATACGTTAGCTTATAATGAAATCACTGTCCGTGATGCTTACGGACCGAGTGATTCGGTAACTAGATCGCAATTTGCTTTGTTCTTGAAGCGGATTCTTGATCGATAATAATTGAATAAAGGATTAAATGAGGAAAACTGGGTAAATGCCCAGTTTTTCATTTGGGGCTTAAAGTGAACATACGTTTTGTATGTGATAAAACTTTTGGCTTTTTTGTAAAAATAGTTACTAGCTAATATATATTTAGATGGTAGAGGTTGATTTGCGCTTCAGGTAATCGCTTTCCGCGGGGTGGGCGGTGAGCCTACTCGTCGCTGTCGCTCCTGTGGGGTCTCACCTGTCCGCTCCTCCCGCAGGACTTGAATAAGCATCATTGAAAAGTCACCGCACGAAGGAAATGCGGCAGCATTTTCAAGGAACTCGTACCTTCCGCTCCAATCAACTGAGCTTGTATGCAGCTGGTTTAAAAAATAGAAAAGTAACAAAATGAACTCAAATTACGCAAGCTCCCTATTAAATTAGTAGGGAGCTTAAAGAAGAGTAAAATTTTTAGAGTACATAAAAAGCCGTGAATCCGAATGAATTCACGGCCTTTGTTATTTACTATCTTTCGCTCGGTCAAGCATGACGACAAATTGTGCTCGGTTTACTTTTTCATCAGGGCGGAAGGTTCCATCTTCAAATCCTGCTGCAATATCGTTTGCAGCTAGTGCTTGAATGGCTGCGTATGCAGGGTTTCCTTTATCCACATCCGTAAAGGCGGTTTCTTTTCCTCCTGCCTTGAGATTAAAGGCTTCATAAAGAACAACTGCTACTTCCCCGCGTGTAATGGTATTGTTTGGCTGGAATTCTTTTCCTTTAACCTTAAAAAGATCTTTTTTGTTTACAGCGTGAATGGCACCGCTTGCCCAGAATTCCTTCTTCACATCTGAAAATACTTCGTTGCGGTCTGACATATTTAAATCTAATGTTTGTGCCATAACAGAGGCAACAAGGGCACGGGTCATCTCTTCATCAGGCTTGAAATAACTATTTTCATAGCCAAGGAACAAATGATCCTCACTTACGTCTTTAATGGAATCAAAAGCCCAGAAATCCTTCGGGACATCATGGAATTTGCCTACAGGCAAATCATATGTAAGTACACGTCTTGCACCTATGTATCGCGGTCCGAAATAATGCGGATCATCTAAGTCTGTAGTGATAATCCCCTTTGATGTGGAAGAGTGGATGAATTGATTATCTCCTATGTAAATACCTACATGTGAAGGTCCTTTTTTGTATGTTACGAAAAAAACTAAATCTCCAATACGCAAGTTATCCTTGCTAATTGATTCTCCAGCACCATACTGACCAGAGGTTGTCCGAGGAAGATTGAGGCCAAGCGCTTTCATCACATACTGCGTGTAACCAGAACAATCAAATCCGCTTGCAGTTGTTCCTCCATACTTATAAGGCAATCCAATATACTTTTTTGCTTGTGCCATCAGGCGGTCATAATTTCCTTCGCTGGCTGCTGAGGCAAAAGTTGATGTAGTGACTAAGCAAAGGAAGAATACGAAAAGCGCAGTGAGGGCTTTTCTCATTGGTTCATCTCCTTCCTTTTTATTGAGTGTTTGATAAGACTATCCGACATGTTTTTCTACCTTTTAAACAAGTGAAAAATTTGTCGAACTAAAATTTTCGAAAGTATGAAACTTTTTGATTATGAAAACAGTCTAACATAGGGAAAGGTCTTGTAGTATTACAGTTTAGTAACAAATTGTCGAATGAGGAATACTTTGGTAGTATTCTGCATATATTAGACTTTGTGGGTTAAAATTGAATGATGGGGATCGGGCAAACTAGCTAATTCTGTCGATTCTATTAGAAGAAGGGCGAAGTTTATACGAAGAATAGCCAAGAAACATCTATTTCTTCCTATTATATAAATTTCCTTTTCATTGTATAAGCGTGCATATTTATGTTTTCAAAATAGGATTATTGAATAATAGTTTTTTAAATATTTACATAATTCTTAAGAAAATAGTTGCACATTATGGAAAATAAGGTAGAATAATAGGAGATAAAGGTGTAAAATGTGGCTAAATTATCCCTTGATGCAAAAAAATAGGAAGAATTGGGATAAATTAACCCTTTACTTGTTGACTTTTAGTCACCCCAAAATTATAATAAAACTTGTATTTGTTACTAGCTAGGTTTGAGAGTTGGATTTTATACATAGATTAAGGATCCTATGAAACTCTTAGACATAGTTACTATATACCTATGAACATACTAAAGGAGGAAATAATTAAGATGGCTTACCAACCAAAGTCTTATCGTAAATTTATCGCTGGTTCTGTAACGACAGCACTTGTTGCTTCAGCACTTGCAGCACCAGTAGGAGCAGCAGCAGCTGCTAGCTTCCCAGATGTACCAAAAAGTCACTGGGCACATGCAGAAATTACTGCATTAGTAGAACAAGGAATCATTAACGGTTACCAAGATGGTTCATTTAAACCAAACCAACTTCTAAACCGTGGTCAAGCAGCAGCTCTTTTCACAAATGCTCTTGGTCTTGAAATTCCTGAAAACCTAAACGTGTTCAAGGATCTTAAATCTACTTCTTACTTTGCTCAATACGCAGCAGCAGTAGAAAAAGCTGGAATCTTCGGTGGATACACTAACGGAAATTTCGGAGCTGGAGACGAGTTAACTCGTGAACAAATGGCAACTGCTCTTGTTAAAGCGTTCGGCTTAAAGGATAACGGAAAAACTGTTAACCTTGTTGACCTTGACAAAGTATACGTTTCACACCGTGAAAACGTAAAAATACTTGCTCAACACGGAATCACAACTGGTAACGAAAAAGGCGAATTCAGCCCTAAAGCTAAAGTTAGCCGTGCACACTTCGCTACTTTCTTACACCGTGCATTAGTTCAAGCTGGTAAACTAGCTGAGAACCCTGCTGTTGAAGGTGTAAAGGCGATTAACAATACTACTGTTGAAGTTTCTTTCAAAGAAGCGGTTAAAGTAGAAGATCTTGGTACTTTCACTATCGAAGGTAAAGATGCGAAAGCTCTTGAAGTGAAAAACGCTGTTCTTAAGCAAACTGACAGCAAAACTGTTGTATTAACTACTGCTGCTCAAACAGCTGATGAAGTTTACACAGTAAAATTAGGTTCTGACAAACTTGGAACTTTCAAAGGAATCTCTGCTGTAGTTCCAACAGCTATTAAAGTTACAACTCCATCTCTTCAAGGAACAATTGGTAAAGAAGTAACTGTAAAAGCTGAAGTAACAGTTCCAGATGGTCAATCTAAAGCTGGTATTCCTGTTACATTCAACATTGTAAATGACAACTCTAACTTAAATAACAAAATTGAAGTTGTTGCTTATACAAATGATAAAGGTGAAGCTTCTTACACTTACACTCGTTACTACAAGAACAACGATAACGTAACTGCTTACGCTACTGAAAAATCTTCAGTATATGCTTCTGGTAAAGTTTACTGGGCAGAAGGCTTAACTATTACTGAAGTTACTACTGGTAATGAACTAGCTAACGGAGCTAAGAAAGTTTACAAAGTTAAAACAGACAGCTATGCAACTCAATATCTTGCAGATGGCAAAACTGTTGATTACAACTATGTAAACGTAGCATTTGCTGAAAACTTAGATGTTGCTCCAGATAAACTTGTACGTGATGTAGAAGTTATTGATACAGGAGTATCTACAAACGCTAAATATCCATCTCAAGTAACAACTGGTGGAATTAATGAAGTACGTGTAAAAGTTGATGCAAAAGGTGAAGCAACATTTACTTTAACAGGTTCAAGTGCTTCAGTAACACCTATCGTATTTGTAGATACTTATACTAACAGTGCTAACCGTGGTAAGCATGAAGCAACTGAATTAAAAGCTGCTGCACCAACTGTTAAATTTGCATTAAGCCATACACTTGGATTAGCTGTTAAAGCTGAAGGTGTTCAAAATGCTGCTGCAATTAACAATGGAAATGCTAATAACAAAGGTACTGGTGAAGGTGGACGTGAATACACAGTAACTGTTACTGATAAAGATGGTAAAGTTGCTCCAGCTGGAACTATTGCATATGTTACTTTTGAACAAGGTAACTACAGCACTGATAAAAAAGCATATATTCTAGATGCTAACAATGCACGTGTTGAAATCAAAAAAGGCACAGTTCAAGCTATCAAGGTTACTGGTACTAAGGGTGAAGCTAAATTTACTCTAGTAGGTGAGCGTGATGCTTATGCTGCTCCAACTGTTTACCTTGAAACTGGCAAAGAAGCTGGATTAGACAAAGCTGATTTACAAACTGTTGCTGAGTCAACTTACTTTGTAGATGCAGTAATTAACAATGCTGACCTTAAGATTAAAAATGCAGCTGGTAAAGAGGTAACTACATTACCAACTACACAATCAGCATTCTTC
This sequence comes from Cytobacillus massiliigabonensis, assembly GCF_900199725.1. Lineage (GTDB taxonomy): Bacteria > Bacillota > Bacilli > Bacillales > Cytobacillaceae > Cytobacillus > Cytobacillus massiliigabonensis. Next base: position 494,197 of record NZ_LT904904.1, read on the forward strand.
CACTACAACTCAGTTGACCAAAATGGATTTGATTACTATGCAGGTACTGGCTCTTATGAAGTATCTTACGAAGTAACAGCTCATTTTGCTGATGTAACAGTTAACGGAACATTTGGATCTAAACTAGTTAAAAAAGGTACAACTGAAACTGTAAAAGTTAATGCTTCTGCTGGTAAAGCAGTACTTGAAGTGAAATCAGAAAACGTTGCATCTAATGTAACTGTTAATGCTTCTGCGTCTCAAGTAAGCTTACCAAACAAATCAGCTTCAATTGCATTTACAAAAGGTACTGAATTACCAGCTGTATATACTGGTCCAGTAACATCTATTGATGTAACTAAAAATCAATTGACATTTGCTGGATACGATGCAATTACTTACTCAACTTCTTCATTCAAGAATGAACAAGGTGTTGTAATTAATGAATCTAAGTTTGAAGAGTTAGTATCTGATGCTTTAGTTGCTAAGAAAAAAGTTGAAGTAACAGCTGTTAAGAATGCAGATGGTACTTATACTCTTGAAATTGAGTCAATTAGTGGTGCTCCAGTAGCTGGAACTGGAACAATCACAACTGCTATACTTTCTGCTGATGGCAAAAAATTAACATTAACATTTGATAAGAATTTAAATACTTCATCTATTGACTTAGCTGATTTCTCAATCACAACTGGTACTGTAAATTCTGTAGCATCAGCTACTGGAAATACAGTAGTGTTAAATGTTAATGGTACTACTACTGATGTTGATACTACTGATACAGTAGGAGTAGCTGCTGATAAAGTTATATTTACAGATGGTACTTCTAATGCAGTTATTTCAACTATTGCTATTACTCAACCTGGAGCAAGCAAGATTTCTACTCTTACTGAATTAACTAAGAACCAAACTGCAGTTACTCAAGTAGATGCTAAAGGATCTGTAACAGTTGGTACTAAGACAGTAAACCTAGTAGTTGCTACTACTGAAACTAATCAAGCAGAGTATAATGGTGTTAAAGTAGTAGTTAAGCAAAATGGTGCTCTTGCTGCAACTGATCCAACTGCTAGTTATGATACAATTACAAAAACAATTACGGTAGAATTATATACTAATCCTGCTACTGTTAATGATTTGACAACTATTAATGCTGCTATTCAAGGTCTTACTCCAGATCATGGTGGCATCGATTTCTCTGAAATCAGCCTAACAGGTGATGCTTTGACATTTGCAGATGTTGCAACTCCTGTAACAATCACTCTTGCTGGTGGAGTAGATGGTGTATCTCCTGCACAAGCTGGTGTTTACACATTCACTATTAATTCTAATTTAGTAGTTGGTGACAAAATTACATTAAATGGTAAGGTTTATGTTGCAGGTACTGACTTCGTAGTTGGATCTACACCTCTTGCAACGGCTACTAATTTAGCAGCAAAAATTCAAGCTACTGATGCTCGCTTTGCAACTGCTGCAGCAAGTGGTACTGGATTAATTACATTAACTGATAAAGTTATTAATGATGCTGCAGCTCCAACTTTATCTTGGAATTAATTATTGATACACAGGGATTTGGGGATAGACCCTAGACCTTTAAAGCACGTATGTGCTGGGTTTCTAAAGAAAGCCTTGTAGAGAGTAAGCTCTCTGCAGGGTTTTTCTTTTTGCTAGAAACTGAATCAAATAGAATGCAAAATTTTTAATATTTTAATGATGATGAATTAATATGTTATCCCTTCAAATACTCAATCCACATCGATTTTTATGGTAATTTCTACGAATACACTTATTCTATTCTGACAAAATTGAACAGATTTATACGAATAAAATAAATTATATAAGGACGAAAACTGAAATAAAAAAGAAAGAAAGGCATAACAAATAAGCCTTTCAAGGAAGGGGATTTTAAAAAATGTTATGATTAATTTAGCTACCTTCTTATAGTAATGATAGAGGGTATTTAGTACAGGGGAAAAGTCAGTCATGTTTCTTCAACAATCGGGCAGATTGTGGAGTAACCCAAGAAATTACAAAGAGAAGGAACAATTGAAGAGCAAATAAGCAAATTAGAATCTAATTATTTGTTGCTGCAGCAAATAATGAGTATCGACTATTTTTCTAATAAATACAAAATGATAGAAAATCGAATGGCTAAAATAGAAAAAGAGCTAGAGGAGATAAAGAATTTAATTAACGTTGAAATTTCATTTTTTTATTATCCAGAACTTGTTTGTTTAGAAGGGGGCCAGGAGCAAAATAGGGACATGTACATGGTAACACTTAATGATTTAATCGAAGAGCTGAAGAACCTTTCTGCTAACCAAAGAAGAAATGGATACAAGATGATATTACATAGATACATCCTGGATACTGGGAAAAATCAATTTACTTCAGAAAAATATAGAAATGAAATAAGTAATGATTTTCTAAACTTACCACAGTTAATGGCAAATATTTCTGATGAAATTGAAGAATATTGGTTTTGGCATTCTGTATTTAATAATATTTCAAAGGGTTATATCTTGGAGAATTTTTATTCAGGACTCGACGCTTCGGATAATCGAATAGCAGAAAATTAAATAAATGTAGGATTTAAGGAAGTATATTATTGCTAGCTAATAGATCTATCAGACAAGCGAAAATGTTAAGCAGATAGAATGTTTAAGGAAAGAATAATGAGATATTTTTAAACAGATATAGAGATTACTCATATCCAGAAATCTTTAAGCAGAATTTGTTCATTTGTAATAGATCAAACAAGTATTAATATTAACGAATTTATTTCTGAAAAAATGCTGCAGGATTATATTAAATATCATAAATCCTTAGATTTTAGCCTGGTCTCTTATCAACAAGATCTGAAAGATATGTTTAAAACAAAGAGAAAAAGACAAAGGCTGATATACAATATGACCTAATGTATCGAAAGCAATCAAGTGATGTGTTCAATATTATTTAACCTTTAATACATGAAAAGTCTATTCATAACTTGATAAGAAAACATGTTATGAATAGACTTAAAATTTAATTAATTTTTACTTTCATTTTCATTTGGATGAATCAATAAGTTCCCCATTTTTTCTTTTTCTAATTCTTTAACCCATGTATTAGTCTCTTTATCAAATGTTAGTTCGTGATAAAGGTTTTCTCCATCAACTTTTTTCTCTAAAATTAGTGCCTCTTCCTGATTAATATATAGGGATGGTTTAATATCGCCTTCACCTTGCTCCATCATTACCTCCATAAGTATATCAGCAAGATTATAATATTCCTCATTTTCTATTAACTCTGGGAATTTAACCAAATCATAATCAGTTAGGTCTAAATTAAAAGATGACTGTACATCTTCTGAAATACTCTTACTTGTTTGATAGAAAAATCAAGTTCAGAAGAATCTCTGGATTTTGAAGAATATTTAAAAACCTCTATCTGATAAACAAAATATCTAATATTACTATATACAAATTTATACAAAACAACGTTCCCAAATGCAAGTTTGGAAACACACCAAAAAGCTACGAATGTTGTGACATCAACGTTTCGTGTTTTTTGGTTGAACATTCTTTATACAGCTTTTTATACAGGTGGCGTAAACATTGATGGAGCAGTGTTTTACTTGTTTGGTTTGTTCTTCACTATGCATAAAAGTCCCCCATCCTAATCCTTCAGCGTTGACGGGGGTTGGGAGAGGGGAAGGGGGAAAGAGTCGAGCGTATGATGAAAGGAACTTGCGGTTGTTGCTTTGGAATAAAGTTCGATCAAAAAAATCTCACAAACCGGCATTTTTCGATAATTTAAAAGAATCCATTTTGAAAAAAAGATTGATCAAAGTGGATTCTTTATCAGTGGATCAAAGCTTCGATTTTATAAAAAAGTTTGATTTTTTTCCTAATGGTATTGCTTAATAATTGCCCGATTGTTGCACTATAGCCATCAAGGGCTTAGGTATATTTCTTCACAAAGTTTTCTAGGTACTTTGTCCTCTTAGTATATGGATTTTGTCCCATTTATAAATGTCAACCTAAACATGTACATAATTGATCGTTTAAATATGTACAAAATTACTCGGGCTCTTTCGCAAGATGATTCTTTATTCGATAAGATTCTCCAACAATACTAACTACCGTTGCATGGTGTAAAACACGATCTAAGATCGCATTAGCTAGTTTGGAATCCTGAAATATTTCGTCCCAAGACTTGAAATTGATATTGGTGGTTAGGATAGTACTTCTTTTTTCGTACCTGAAATCGATTAGTTGAAAGAATAATTTTGCATCTTCAGCATCAATAGGCAAATATCCGATTTCATCGATAATAAGCAGCTTATACTTGGTATAATGTTTCAACCTTGCTTCTAATCGATTTTCAATTTTAGCTCTTTTTAATTGTTGTAGTAAATCATGACATTTAATAAAATAGGTACTTGTTCGTTTTTTGGCAGCGGCTATTCCAATTGACGTTGCTAAATGAGTTTTTCCTACACCACTAGGTCCTAAAAAGATAATGTTTTCCTTCTCTTCTATGAAACGCAAAGTAAGAAAATCAAGTATTTGTTGTTTATTAATGGATGGTTGAAAATCAAAATCAAATTCATTTATTTCCTTAAGGTGGGGAAATGCCCCCACCTTTACCATGGAATGCATCATGTTCTTCTCACGAACATCGATCTCATAGTTTGTAAGTTTTACGAGTGTCTCCACGAAGGATACCTGATTGCCTACACTATAGTCGATGGTTTCACTTAAATGCTGGATCATTTGCTTGAGTTTCAAATATTCAAGATTTTGCACTAACTGTTGGTAAGAATTATTCATTTTTATACACATCTCCAATTGCCTCTAGATTTTTCTTTGCCAATTCATCAATATCAGGATAGTAGGGAAGAGCTCTACTGAGCTCATCTTTGTAGTGTTCTTCCTTGTAATTGATTTTTTGATGACTTATTTTGTGTTGGACAATTAACTCCGTGTTATAATAAATGAATAATTGATCATCATATGCTTGTAAACCAACTGTCTTTCCTCGATACTCAGCTGGAACTGAGTATTGATTGGATTTATAGGATACCATGTTGGATGAATTTACTTTTACTAGTGTATGGTTGATTCTGTAAGAATCTCTTATTTGTTGCCGTGGTAGGGGCAGTAAGAGATTCTTTTCTCGTTTTAAGGCTAAAATCGGTATTTTTCCAGTCCCCTGATGATAACTATTATTGATTCTTTCTCCGAGTTGCTGTACATACTTGTGAAGTTCTTCTAAACTAAGTTTCCCTTGATAGGCATAGATTTCGTCAAGATATTTCATGGGTGATTCTATTTTCCCTTTTGTTCTTGGCCTTCCTGCGATACAAGGATGTACTTTGAATCCGAAGTCTTCTGCAAATTGAGCGAAACGTTTATTCACTTTCCCTTTGAAATGTTTCGTCCTCGCATCATCCATTATAGTTGCCATATTATCAGTCATGATTTTCTTTGGAACGCCCCCGATAGCTTCAAAGGCTTCTGTCAAAAATGAAAATAGTACACTTTGTGACTTCGATATACTCATATAAAAAGTACGAAATCTTGAAAAAGAAAGTAATAAGACAGCTACGTTGATATAAACAATTTCTCCATCTTTCGTTTCATACCGAAGGTTTTCCTTCCAATCCAGCTGTGCCTGTTCCCCAGGCGGTGTTTCATATCGAATACTAGACGGTGTTGGATTCGTTCTCTTTCCTTCACTAAAATAAGATTGGAACTCCGGCTTACTTTGGATGTATCTACGAAATGATGAAGCTGCACAATCTAATCCATGATTATCTTTTAGGTATTGCCATAGCACTCTTTTGTAATAAAATACTTGTTTTGATTCTTTTGATAAGAGGAGTGAAATAACTCCGTAGAACTTATCAAATTTCGAAGTTTTATTCTTGGTTTTCTTTGGAGTAAACCCATTAAGGTACTTTTCAATGGTCCTCCGGTCCACATTTAATTCCCTAGCTAATTGACTCTTATTAATTCGCATATTTAAATTCTCCATCAGTATTTTTAGTTTCGGTAAGTCTGTAAGACTATTAATCTCAAAATCTGTCTGGATATTCAACGCTATGTACATACTAATCACCTCAAGATTAGTATGAAAAACCGAGTCAAAACTGTACACCTTTATTTAATCATTTTTGTACATATTTAAATTAGCATTTGTACCATTAGCACCTTACTATTGACTGATTGTAAAAGTCCAAAATACAAGTTCATTTTAGTTTACAAGCTTTCTCATCATCCATTCAATTGGACCCCTTTTAAATTTCTTTCTCCATATTATTGTGAACAACATACTCCCTACAAAAAACAAGATGGAAAATATCAGTGATAATTCAAGTGTCTGATTTACCAATCTACCTAATAAAACTAATATCCCTATACCAACAAATACGTGACTTACATAATGAGTTAATGATAGTTGACCCGTGTTAATTAAGACCTTCACCAGCCAATTCCCCGAGAATTTCCTTGTAACATAAATGGAAATGACTACGATAAGTACAGCTGAAGAAGCATTGGAAGTTAAGTAGAATAAATTAGGAGGAATGGGACCTGTTTGAAATAGATAATTTGCACTTTCTATATCTAGTATTTTTAGCGAGGATTGGAGAAGAACTCTGGATGTAATTTCAAAAAATAGTAAAAGTAAAAAGGATATGTTCCCCATCTTTTTTATTAAATTCTTATTTGTCAATTCGAGTCTACCTATTATCATACCTAATAAAAAGTAACAGATCCAAGGAAATATAGGATGATATCCATTAAACAATAAATTTCTCAAAAACCCTTCGACAGTCCAAAAGTCTGTGTATTCTATAAATGGACTATCGTGATTCCATCCCTTTAAATAGTTACTTGTAACCTGCATAATTTGTGCAATTAGGCCAAAAAGGGAGCAAATAATAATAATCATTTTGCTAGAAGTAACAATTAAAAATGAAGCGATAAACATAAATACACCGTAGTAATGTAGAATATCTCCAGTCCAACCTACAACATATAAAACCATACCTAATAAAAATAGAAAAGCAGATCTTTTCCAAATATCTTTCTTGCTTATCCTTATTATATTTGAATCTCCATTTCTAGCTTTCTTAGTCATTAAGGATATTCCAATTCCAGCCAGCAAAACAAAAACTGCGGATGCTCTTCCTTGAAAAAGTTCTGTAAACCAAAATAACCACTCTGATCCATTCCCCTCAGCCCCCACGATTACTTTATAGTTCACGACGAACATTCCAAATAATGCTAAGGCTCTAGCAAAATCCAATCCCTCTATCCGCCAATTTGTGATTTGATGTTTAGTCATTTTTTACACCTCTAAGCACACTTTTCACGGCTTCTTCCCATATCGTCTTGTAATCTAATTCTAGCCCTGTCAGTATAAAATTACCGATATTATCTATAACCATTACAAGCATATTAGATTTAGATTCTACCCTTTCCCCGTCAACGACACCAATCTTAACGCCATGATTCATGACCTTACTAAAGTTTTCAAAATAACCCATCTGTATTTTATTTAATTCATTCATGTATTTATCTTTCCTTGTTGCTAAAAGGATGTACTCATTAAATATTTTATTAAAATAAACATCTCTTTCCTGTTCCTCAATCATTTCAAAACCAATGGTCAGCAGATAGTGTTCAAAGTTAGTAGCTGTCAAATCATCAACCGGAAATGTATATTGGTTTACAATTTCCTTACAAATTTCCCTAAATAGAACATCAATTAGTTTTTCTTTCGAGTCAAAATAATAATAAATCGCAGGCTTTGAAATGCCTACTTCTTTAGCAATCATGGATAAACTCGTTTTATCAAATCCATTTTCCGCAAACATTTTATAAGCTGAGTCTATAATAAGACCATATGTTTCTTCCCTATTCCTCATATCATCACCTCATCACTTACTTACCGGTCGGTAAATAAATGATAACACGTAAAATAAATAATTGGAAGAATTTGTTTGCAATAAGTTATTTACGATTCCTTATTCTATAAATCTACTTTGATAATTGTACATTATTCACAATCTTACTCATAAATATCTATTGAATTTTAAAATGAGTTACTCCACAATTTGACCCTATTGTGGAATAAGAAAAAATCCTGCGTAGAAAAATTAACACAGGATTTTTAATCAAACTTTAGTAAAAATTATCAATCTTTATTTTAAATGATCGAATTTTGTTCCAATTAATCAATCTATTTTATAAAACTACATTAGGTCTTCTTTATAAAAGGTATGACTTTATTCGATATAAAGAAAGCCGATATTTCCTATGTTAGGGAATCATTGGCTTGATTTTATTGAATAAGAGGACATAATGAATCTCTTGCTATTTTTATATATCACAGGTTGAATTTTTAAACAAAGATAGCAATAAAATTTATACAAACAGATTAATTTTACTTAGCTACTTGATATATATAATTTAATAAAGGATTTAGCTTAGAATTAGCTTTTTTTTTATTGTGCAAGACACTAATGCTAATTTAGAAAAAAGTTTATACAGTAAATATCCTATTAAAACGCCTACAGAGTTTGCCATAATATCATTAATATCAGTAACTCTATAAGGATATCCAATTACCAAGGAGATAATAAATTGAGTAATTTCAATTAAAAGAGAAAATAACAAACCTATTAAAAAAACACTCTTAATATTAACCCTCTTCAAATATGGTAAGCCAAAGCCAAAAGGGATTGTTAAGAGGATATTTAAAAAAGTTTGTTCATAGTTTTGAAACTTAAAAGGAATAAAGTTTGTTCTAGAAAAAGTTGAAAGCTGCTCTTTTAATTCCTCTACAAATAGAGTACCTATTTCGATTGGGAAAATTGTATATTTGATTACATTTAAAATATAGAAAAAGAAAATTGTATAAAACAAAATATAAATATTGCCTTTTTTATATGTTTTTTTCAAGAAAAAGACTAAACCAGATAAAATCAAAAAACCTATAAGATAAGATATTAAATCAAAGTCTATAAGCATAAGTCTTATTCCTTTCTGTAAAGAATAATAACAAGAGCAAAAATAAAACTGCTCTTGTTATTGATAACTTAATAGTCGTTTTCAAATTTACCACTACCTCTTAGATCCCAGCCATCATCATGTGAACCATGTTTATCAAATCTCAAATAATATTCATCAGCAGGCTCAACTCCTAGTGGTAATTCAAAAGAAGTCTTAGACTCTAGTGTACTAGAGGGTTGCACACCCGTCTCACCAGCTAAAGTATCAGGTCCAAGAGTATCTCGCCAAGCAGCAACATTGATTTTGGCAGGAGATGGAGTTTGCCCTTTTACATCAGCCCAAATAGAACCAGACCCCATTTTGTGAGAAAAAAGGACATTTTTTTGACTTTATTTACAAAACACCCTTTCATCTGGAATATTTTACAGATTAATAATACCATATTATGGAATAAATTAAATCTATTACTTTTAAAATGTCAAAAAACGGTTATTTTAACCTATGTAACAATCTATACTTTTCCTATCCTTCCATATCCTTACTCGTTATAACATTTTTGTAACTTTATAATTTTTTAAAAATAATAAGTGACTGACCATTTCGTTGATCAGGCCAGCAATTTTGTTACTACAAATCCTTAAAGCCTATAAACTTCCTTTTTTGAAAAAGTAAGGAATCCGCGCCTATGTCATGTTTAAGCTTAATCTTCATACCATGATAGACGCTCAAGGTATCAAAGTGTTGGATTCTATATGTTTCTGGTTCAATATACATGCTTCCCTTATCTAATAATTTATGGCAATCTTGACATGTAACGACCATGTTTTCTGGGATATCCGGGCCCAATTCGCCAATTGAATGTAGATGATGTGTCTCTGTATAAAATTCATCTGGGGCAGTCTCTAGTCTGTTTCCATTACAAATTTGGCAGGTGTGCTGATAACGTTCTTTTAATTGAATGCTGACATCTCTATTTCGGTCAAACCCTTGGTACTGTCGTAGCTTAGGATTTTGATTTTCTACTTCAATCGTTTCCATAGTTTCAAGTGAAGATCCTTTATAATCATCAAAGAAAGGTTCCTCTTTCTTAGCTCCATAATGTCCTCTAAGCTCTTCTTCCTCATCCTGATCCCAATTAGATTCGGCATCCAAATAACTTTCTGCTAAATCACGTAATTCTTCATCATAAAGATCCAAGTTTTCATTGTCCAAAAAATCAAATTGCATATGATTGTTTTCGTACTCAAAGCCAATATGCTTAAACATAAGATCAATATCAATTTCTTTATACATGTAAACCTCTCCCTTAAATAAAAAAATGGAAGCATCCGTTGCTCCCATTTTTTTAACTTTATCTAATTTTTTATTGGTTTATATTATTTTTACTCTGTATTAAATAGCGACTCGTATATATCGTTATGATTGAAGTTGAATCATTATGACTCCCTTTCAAAAAATAGACTCATATATATTTATACATATAAACTTGAAAAACACACACAAATTGATATTTTGATTAATTGTTTTAAATACCTATTAAACAATAAAAAGCACATAGAAGATAAGGAAGAAAAAGCTCCTAAATCTATCAAATCAATTAGACTTAAAAGGTTAAGGCGCTATTTGTATTCATATATAACTATACTTGAAGTTTAGAAAAACTCACGGTAAGTAGTTCTGTAATGTTTTCTTGATAAAGCTTCGTTAATCAAAGTCAAATTTGGTGTTATAAAGATTTCTGAATTAGAAAAAGCCTCTAAGGTATTTTAGTATATGGTAATATATAACTATATAGGGTATATCTAGATGTAATTAGTACCAATTAGTAGTTTTAGATTCATGGGGAAGAGGGGATTTGGAATGAATAAAGGCAAAATGATTAAAGGTTTAATAGCAAGTGTTGTACTTGCAAGTGGGTTAGGTTTTTCAGGTGGTTCTACATTTGCGGCAAAGAACTTTACTGATTTAGACAGTGATAAAACACACGCTGAAGCTGTAAAATATTTAAATGCATTAGATGTTTTTGATTACAAAACAGGAACTAAATTAAATGGCAGTGCAAAAGTTACACGCGCCGAAGCTAGTGTAGTTTTACATTCTCTAGCTCAATACACTGATTTGAAAAAAGTGCGTACTTACAAAAATAACTTTAAAGACCTAAACAAGAAGACTCCTAATTATAAGGAAATTGTCTGGGCTTACGAAGTAGGTTTATACGGCGGAGATGCTAAAGGAAACGTTGCTCCTAAGGAAGAATTAACTCGTGCTCAAATGGCTAAGATTCTTGTTATTATGTTTGATTTAAAAACTGATAAGAAGATGACTTTTAAAGATGTTAATTCTAAGCACTGGGCTTACAAACAAATTAACATTTTAGCTAGTAATGGTATCACAGTTGGAGACGGTAAAGGTAACTTCAAGCCAAATAATAAAGTTACTTTAAATCAGTTATCTACTTTTATCTTACGTATCAGTAACATGCAAAACGAAGAGGTAGAAACTGGTGAAGTCAAGACTTTCGAAGAGATAAAGAAAATGGCTAAAGATTTGTATAATAGTCCTTTATACCAACCTGAAGAAATAGTGTTCTATACTTCTAAGAATTTCGATGATGAATTCCTAGACTATCTCGTAACTGAGGATATAAGTCAAGACCTTCCAGGTTATTCTTTCTTTGGAAGACAAGTGTCTCTTTATGTGGAAAAGGAAAATGGTAAATACAAAAATTATCTATCAGTAGCTAATACACGTGAACAGGAAGATGATTTAGAATACAGTAAGAAAATGGATAAAGCAGAAAAATACATTGTAGATAACTACACTCTAAATACCGATTATGATGTAGTTAGTGCTCTAATTGATTTTGTTACTAATCAATTTGAATACGGAGATTTTATTGAAGAAGGACATCCATACTTGCTTTGGGGTCAAAACACTGTTTGTACTGGCTATACTGATTTAATGGCTGAACTATTAACTCGCTTTGGCTTAGAGTCTCGCTTAGTAACAGGGGATGCTCATGCTTGGAATGCTGTTAAACTTGGTGGAGCTTGGTACTATACTGATGCTACATTCGCAGATGGTACAAAACAAAAAGATAAGTATACAGTAATGACCAATTCTGAAAGAGTTGCTTCATTAAACAATCCAAGCAATCCAATTGAAACAACATTCAAAGCAACAGAAGTTCCATTTGATAAGAGCATGGCTTTACCTTACAATTATGAAAAACAAAAGAAAAATACTAAAAGAAAATAACATCTTAGAGGGTCTTACTATTACCAGTAAGACCCTTTTCTTTGTGCATACATTAAATATTAAATTTAGTTCATCAAGGAAAGAGGTCATCTTATGGCATTAGTTAAATATGATTTTTATGAAGGTTGTGAAGATGGAGATTGTGGCGGCACATGCCCGCATTACACATTAGCCATATGTAAAGTTTGCGGACTGACTTAAGCATTATAAACTAACAAAAGGAGTAGTAGTAACTAATAGTAAATTCACAAAATCTGCAATTGAACTTGCGGATTCCAATAATATTATTTTATGGGGTAGGGGGTAGCGTCAGGAAAATGCGGATTTACAACGCTAAGCCCATTTTCAAGACGATTTCCCCGTTTTTAACAACATTAGGAAAGTTTTAGTGGTCTTAAAGTCATTCATGGCTTCTCCTTTATTCAATCCTTTTTTATTTATTGTTATACTAGACATATAATATACATTATACACGTTCATTTCCTTTTACTAGTGTTATACTCATCATATAATATAGAAAATGCTTATCTATTAAACTGCTTTTTAATTAGATAAACTCAGCATATAAGTTAAGGAGCGTGTATGAATTGTTACCGGCCTACATTTCTCATCTTTTAGAAAAAGGAAAATCACAAAATACTATTATTTCCTACACGAATGATCTGAACGCATTTTTTGATCAATTACATATCAGACCCGATGATTTTGTGACGGCTGCAGATGTTCGCAAATGGATCCATGACATGCTGCATCCAATAGACATAAAACCAGTGGCAATATCAACGATCAATCGGCGCCTAAATTCATTGCGCAGCTTTTATACCTGGGCAGCCAAAAATAACAAGCTTCAGCATAATCCAATGAACGATATTCAAGATTTAAAAACAGCTGATGAGGATAATGAGAAAATCATGTGGCTGACAGAAGAAGAGTTTGAAAATCTGCTCTATATTATAAGGAAGAAACCCGTCAAAAGTAGGGGAGTCAATCCTGACGAAAAGTACCGAAGAGACCGAGCGATTATTTACTTACTTACCTATGCTGGCCTTAGAGTGGATGAGCTTTCTAATTTAAAATTAACGGATATTGATTTAGAGCTGAAACGTATTCGTATCGTAGGGAAAGGGATGAAGGTAAGGTCAATTCCAATTTCTAATATGCTGCTTGCGGAAATTCAGGAATGGTTAGTATTTCGGGTTGAAATGGCAAAACAGAAAGCATATGTGGAAGATTTCCCCTATGTCTTTTATAGTCAACGGTCTGTGAAATTTACTGTTAGAGGGATCCAGACAATGATTGAGGGATACAGCTTACCTAAGAAAAAGCTAACTCCTCATATGTTCAGACATACGTTTTGTAAATGGATGTTGAAGGCAACAAAAAATGATATTGAAAAAGTAAGACGGCTCGCCGGGCATAGTAATATAGCAACAACGAGTATATATTTGAAAGATTCATATAGTGATTTGACCGATGCTGTTGATGCATTGCCGAAGTTTTAAAATTTTTAGATTTAATTAATTATAAGAAATAAAAAGATACTTAGGAATGTAAATGAGGTGAAATATTTTGAACTCAACAACTAAGAATATTCAAGAAGATTTTGAAGGTATTAAATTAAACATTGATTGTATGATTGAAACCCTTGGTTATATAAATCTGGACATACAATCACCTAATGTAAAAAGGGAAATTCATCATATTGAATCATTATTAACCTCACTTAGGGATAATATTGAAAATGATGAAATTAAATATCTCCAAATGTTAATAGAGAAAGAACGTAGAATGAAGATGGTTGAAGATGAAAGATTTCGAACAAATTATAATAACAGTGTAGATGGGCGAATATGGAATACATATTACTCTGGTCAAGGAGATATGGGAATAAAGAAATAATACATTCTGCAAAAATAAATTAATATTTTACGAATTGAAATTAGAGTCAGTGTCTAGCTTAAATTTTATTTAATGAACAAATGTCTTTTGACCTTTAAAATATAAGTTAATATGTTAAATGATCAGCTAGTAGTTTAATTTTACTAGATTAATGTTATTGAATGGAAGCTTTAGTAAAATTACTGAGCAGTCATTGTGGGCTACACTTTCGCATTTTTAATATTCCACAGTCGGACGCGATTGCTGCAAAACAACAGTAGAAAATGATCAAACTTTTTTTAAAAAGTTTCACAGTATTTCACAAAGGAAGAACCCGTTTTGATTAATCTTTTTTCAAAAAGGGTTCTTTTCAATTATCGTAAAATGTGGATTTGATTGTTGCTTTTAATCAAACTTTATTCCAAAGCTACAATAGATCCTATTCAGTTATTCTATTAAAGGGCGCAATTCTGCAACAATGAATTTGGCTCTTTCTTTATGTAAAGAGTCATATTCTTGAATAAAATATTTTAGTTTTTGTGAAACTAAAAAGAGGTAATAATTATTAAAAAATTTGCAGTTTTGTTTATAGTTGGAATGCTCTTAGTAATATTTAATAGAACAGTAAATGCAAAAACAGAAACAATTAATGCAGCCGATACGGAATTATCTGAAACGTTTAAAATGGCACTTATAAGTAGCCTAAGAGAACCAGTTGATAAAGCAATTGTTGAAATCTACAAAGACGACAAAAATGCACCAAATGATCTTACTTGGGCTTCATATGACACAGAAATCCTTAAAATAAAACAGGTATATGGAATTGGTGGATTATATGAGATAACGCTTAAAGTATATCCTTACTATCGCGCTCATATGAGTTATCTAAATACCATAGCAATCGGCCAATCTGTTCTTCATATTCTGGTAATGAAGATACCAGTAAAACTCTTCTCTCCAACAAGATCATCCTCCTCTAATTAAAATGCTTACATTCTATTAAAAATTGATGTTTCCTTCTATTTTTTTAAAAAACCTTTCCGTATTTCACAATCTGATGCCCCCTAAAGGAGGTTCAGCTTTTCCTTTTTGCTTCTAGGAATACTGGTACAGAATCATGATTAATACGAAAATATTGAAAGTATTCTATCTATAACTTTTTGATTCTCTCTTTGCATTCAAAACAATTAATTTCATTTATTTTCCTAAAGACAATTTGTTTTAGAATCCTTTTTTCTTTACGAGAGGCCCAATTTATTGCTGTACCACAGGCACATAAATATCTATTTTTTACAGCATGAACACGTTGATCTTTCAAACACTTTATGGTAGGGTAATGCATTTTATAATCAATCCTATTATCGTATTATTTTCAGATCGATTTTACCACATTCCTAATAGGAAAACTGTGACGGAAACATCTTTTTACTAATTTACAGTTAATATCCATCTATAGAAACGCTTTAGAACAAGTTTTCAAAAAAATTAACAAGAGTTAGAGAAAGAGCGTACTATGTCACTGAGTGAGTGCGCTGTTTTTAGTTACATAAAAGATAAAATTATACTAGAGTTCAAGTGCATTATCCTTCTATTGAACCAAAACCAGTACTAAAAATAACTATTTCTAAGGACATTGAAATATCTAATGAAGACTTAAAAACTGAGATAGATTATTTATAAGCTTCTAAGGATTTTTAACTCCCAATAAAAGATGTTTTGTATGAAATTAAAGTAAATAAATCTTATACGAACAAGTAGCCTTAGTTAAACAAGTATTAATTGATTTCAAGTTTGAATTCATATTGTAGTTATTCCATTAAAGGGCACGAGAATCGAACAGCGATGGGCTGTATTGATACAGTCCGTTTAATTTAAAGATGTAATTTATATATTGAAGTAGGAGAGAATCCAAAGTGTGGAGCAAAATGGGAATTCTGAAAGGGAAAAAGTTATTTGTAAAAATTTTGATAGTAATTCCATTTTTATTTGCTTTGACAGGTTGTAGCAAGACAACTTCGGATATAGAAAATTATCTTAACACTGGAACTGAAATTGATTACATGCAAAAGAAATGATGCCCACTCTTGATTATTTACCTGAATATGAGGATATCGAATATAGATATACGAATAAAACAGTTTTAATGTTTCAATCTAACTCTATTGCACTTATTGTAAAATATGATGATAAAACATATGAAGGTGAAAAAGAAAAAATAGCAGAAAACTATACATTTTTAAACATTACTTCTACTACTAAAGATGAATTGATTACCCCTGAATATAAATTTTCAATAAATAGTTACTCTTTTAAAGTAGTTGAAGGAAATGAGTTTCTAAAATCATTTGGTATGATTGGAACATCTAATGAGAAACAGAGTATTGCATATTTATATTTTTATGATTTTGATTTAGATAATATTGGAGATGAAAATGATAGTAACCTTATGCCAGATTTTGTTAAACAGTATTTCGATTATGATTTTTAGATTGAAAGTATCATCCCTATTTTCGTTTGCATCTTTGTTCAGTATAACTAGCAGTTATTCAACAATCCGGCGCTATGGTAGAATAAACCTTTGATATTTAAACGACTTTATTATTATGTTTTAGTATAGTGAAGTACCTTTCTTCAAAAATTAAACAATTATATTTTTAACCCCGTCCTAAATTAGAACGGGGTTATTCTTATTTGACTATTTTGATTAAATAACTTTATTGTCTTTTTACAAAGTGATCATTGTAAAAACTAAATTTGAACTTAAACAAATAAATTGCGAAGCAAAATGCATAGATCTAATTTCCTGAATATTCACAAAAAGAATTGTAGATACTGTAAATAAATAGACCTGAATGTATATTTGTATTAATTCCCATTTACCTAATTATGGTTAGCGAATTGATGTAAATTTATGATTTTCTAGGTGCCATATATCTACATCTATGTCTATTTTTCTACATTTATTTATCAAAATATTGCATCTGGGTTTAAAGTTCTGTTTTAAGTTACGCTATGTAAAACTAACAATAATTGCATTAAAATGACATTGTAGTCAAAAATTAGGAGGTGTTTTTTGTGAATTATTTATACTATTCTATTAAACTGTGTTTATTGTCTGTACTCGTCTTTTTCTTATTTTTGAAAGGAAATACCCTTGTATTTGCTGCGGATGAACAATTGACTAATGATACTAGTGATGATCCCCCAACAAAAAGTATTCTAGTCAGTAGTGGACAAACAATTGAGATACTTCCTTCAAGAACAGAAGATATGGGCATGTCTATCTCAAATGCTGGAGCCAGTGACATTAATTATGATTTTGTAATTGAATCAAGTCATAATAATAGTAGTGATGGAGATTATAATTTGGAATCTGGCTTACTATTAGTTCTCTCTGAAGACAAAAAACTATTACNATTGCTGTACCACAGGCACATAAATATCTATTTTTTACAGCATGAACACGTTGATCTTTCAAACACTTTATGGTAGGGTAATGCATTTTATAATCAATCCTATTATCGTATTATTTTCAGATCGATTTTACCACATTCCTAATAGGAAAACTGTGACGGAAACATCTTTTTACTAATTTACAGTTAATATCCATCTATAGAAACGCTTTAGAACAAGTTTTCAAAAAAATTAACAAGAGTTAGAGAAAGAGCGTACTATGTCACTGAGTGAGTGCGCTGTTTTTAGTTACATAAAAGATAAAATTATACTAGAGTTCAAGTGCATTATCCTTCTATTGAACCAAAACCAGTACTAAAAATAACTATTTCTAAGGACATTGAAATATCTAATGAAGACTTAAAAACTGAGATAGATTATTTATAAGCTTCTAAGGATTTTTAACTCCCAATAAAAGATGTTTTGTATGAAATTAAAGTAAATAAATCTTATACGAACAAGTAGCCTTAGTTAAACAAGTATTAATTGATTTCAAGTTTGAATTCATATTGTAGTTATTCCATTAAAGGGCACGAGAATCGAACAGCGATGGGCTGTATTGATACAGTCCGTTTAATTTAAAGATGTAATTTATATATTGAAGTAGGAGAGAATCCAAAGTGTGGAGCAAAATGGGAATTCTGAAAGGGAAAAAGTTATTTGTAAAAATTTTGATAGTAATTCCATTTTTATTTGCTTTGACAGGTTGTAGCAAGACAACTTCGGATATAGAAAATTATCTTAACACTGGAACTGAAATTGATTACATGCAAAAGAAATGATGCCCACTCTTGATTATTTACCTGAATATGAGGATATCGAATATAGATATACGAATAAAACAGTTTTAATGTTTCAATCTAACTCTATTGCACTTATTGTAAAATATGATGATAAAACATATGAAGGTGAAAAAGAAAAAATAGCAGAAAACTATACATTTTTAAACATTACTTCTACTACTAAAGATGAATTGATTACCCCTGAATATAAATTTTCAATAAATAGTTACTCTTTTAAAGTAGTTGAAGGAAATGAGTTTCTAAAATCATTTGGTATGATTGGAACATCTAATGAGAAACAGAGTATTGCATATTTATATTTTTATGATTTTGATTTAGATAATATTGGAGATGAAAATGATAGTAACCTTATGCCAGATTTTGTTAAACAGTATTTCGATTATGATTTTTAGATTGAAAGTATCATCCCTATTTTCGTTTGCATCTTTGTTCAGTATAACTAGCAGTTATTCAACAATCCGGCGCTATGGTAGAATAAACCTTTGATATTTAAACGACTTTATTATTATGTTTTAGTATAGTGAAGTACCTTTCTTCAAAAATTAAACAATTATATTTTTAACCCCGTCCTAAATTAGAACGGGGTTATTCTTATTTGACTATTTTGATTAAATAACTTTATTGTCTTTTTACAAAGTGATCATTGTAAAAACTAAATTTGAACTTAAACAAATAAATTGCGAAGCAAAATGCATAGATCTAATTTCCTGAATATTCACAAAAAGAATTGTAGATACTGTAAATAAATAGACCTGAATGTATATTTGTATTAATTCCCATTTACCTAATTATGGTTAGCGAATTGATGTAAATTTATGATTTTCTAGGTGCCATATATCTACATCTATGTCTATTTTTCTACATTTATTTATCAAAATATTGCATCTGGGTTTAAAGTTCTGTTTTAAGTTACGCTATGTAAAACTAACAATAATTGCATTAAAATGACATTGTAGTCAAAAATTAGGAGGTGTTTTTTGTGAATTATTTATACTATTCTATTAAACTGTGTTTATTGTCTGTACTCGTCTTTTTCTTATTTTTGAAAGGAAATACCCTTGTATTTGCTGCGGATGAACAATTGACTAATGATACTAGTGATGATCCCCCAACAAAAAGTATTCTAGTCAGTAGTGGACAAACAATTGAGATACTTCCTTCAAGAACAGAAGATATGGGCATGTCTATCTCAAATGCTGGAGCCAGTGACATTAATTATGATTTTGTAATTGAATCAAGTCATAATAATAGTAGTGATGGAGATTATAATTTGGAATCTGGCTTACTATTAGTTCTCTCTGAAGACAAAAAACTATTACTCCATGCAAATAAAGGCTTACTTTCTATAAATATTCCAGAGAGCTGGAGTTATTCTATAAATTCTCAAGAGATTGTATATAAGATTAGTCTTGCACCAAACGAGAGTTATTCTATTGTTAATCAAGATAGTATAATGACGAAAAATGTAGATATTATTGGTAGTGATACAGGTATAGCTTATTTTGAAAATGGTCAAGTGAAAAGTGGAAATTACTATACTTCTTCTAAAACCGAATTTCTTAGACCTAATCGTATGATGGTAATAACTAACTATGGTCAAAAGAATGCACAGATTAACGTTCAAAGAAAGAGTGTGTCTGTTAATAAAAGTGATACGCCAGCTCTGGAAATAAAAAAAATGGCACCAAATGATAATGTCAAAGTGACAAATGCTCATGCAGAATACTGGTCTCTTTATATTCAGAACGAGGGATATGAATACGCATCATATTTTTCAGATGGTTCTCCAGATAAAATAGAGGTAAATTCTTCAAGAAGTTCTACATTAGTGAATAAAAATGGTGGGTATACCATATTAACTAATAGTTCAGGAAGCCCTTTGACTATTTATGCTCCATATTCAGCCCTTAAGATAGAAAATCATCCATTACCTGCATTATCAAAGGTGATATTATCACCAGGTGAAAACAATATTATCAAGTTAAAGAGTACAACTTCCTATTCATTAAAACCTAGAGATGATGGGTATGATTATGTTAGTTATAACAGTTCCGGATCAGTGTCACGGTTAGAATATAAAGTTTCAGGTACTCTTTTCAGCAGTATAAACATTCCAAGTAGTGGTTATGCTCACATTAGCAATAGAGCAGATCACAATATCATTTTATACGGGCATAATGGTATTTTCGAAGCTGAAAATACTGAAAAAAAGGCACTATTTGAAGAAAAAGTAGGCTCCTTGCAAACCTATAGATTTAATAATTTAAGTAGTAAACATACAAATGATATATATAAAGAAAAACGTTCACAAACCCATCATTCAGCTACTTACTATAAAAATAAATCAGGTGAAACAGCTGAGAGACAGTCAACATCTAGTTATATAGATGTAACAAGTGGTGGATTTGCAGAAGTAACAAACCTAAGTCCAGAAACAATGCTAGTTTATGGTGCAAATTCTTCATTTAGTTTTGAAAAAGTAAATCATAATTCTTTATACCAAAGAGTTCTCACACCAAATAAAAATTATCTTATTAAAAACACTAATGTAGGTACCGAAAAGCTAAATTTTCAAGATAATGACACTAGTTTTACTTATGAAATTATAAAGAGCGGTAAAGTGGTTAGTGAAGGAACGCAAAAAACTAAATCAGGATATATAAATGTTCCATTCGGTTCTTCAATCAAAGTTAATAGCAGCTCCCAGAGGCTAACTCTATAGGGTCATTATTATTCTTTTAACGATAATATTCACGAGGATTTTGTAGAAAAAGAAATCGTAGATTCAACTTATGGAAATATTTCAAATGGAGAATATGTATCTGATCCTGTAAACATTACAAATGGGAACTACATTTATCAAAAAGTTGACTTTTCGATCCCTAGTATTGGAATACCACTAGAGTTTGGTCGTTACTATAATTCAATTAGTCAAGAAGCCACTTCTCTAGGAAAAGGGTGGAGTCACACATTTAATAGTTTTATAGAGAAAACTGATGATTCCTCACTCCGTGTACAATACCCAGATGGAAAAGTAGTTATTTTCAAAAACTATAATGGAGAATTTCGACCTGTACCTGGTATTACAGAAGAATTGGCTCAAACAGAAGATGGATACCAATTAAGATTTAAAAACCAAATGATACTAACATATAGTAGTGATGGAAAGCTCATTAACATGAAGGATAAAAATGAAAATGAGTTAGTCTTTACTTATGATAATAATCAACTTGTTAATATTAATGACACCACGGGGAGAAGTATACATCTACAGTATAATAATGAGGGAAAACTTACTCATGTAACAGATCCATCAGGAGAAATAGTACAATTTAAATATGATGAAAAGCAACAGTTAGTAGAATCAGTTGATAGAAATGGAAACAGTACTCTTTATACCTATGATGAACACGGAATAACCAGTGTTACGGATAAAAACGGCAATCAATTTATTAATAATACGTATGATGAAAAGTCCCGTGTTGTTAAACAAATTGATGGTGCTGGAAATATTACTCTTTTTACTTACAACCCAGAGAAAAGATTAAATACTGTTACAGACCCGAAGGGTAATACAACAACATATGAATATAATGAGTATTTCAGGGTAACAAAGGTCACCAATGCGAAAGGATTTGTTAGTGAATCCAAGTATGATGATCAAATGAATAAAATATCGGTATCTGATAATAAAGGCAATACAACACTATTTTCTTACGATAGAAACGGAAATATTACTAAACAGATAATGCCTGGTAAACAACAGGCTGAAACCATCCTTACGTATAATGATAATAATCAGATTATCGAAGAACAGAATCCTCAAGGTCAAATAACCTATTACACATACGATAATCGAGGAAATCTATTAAAAACCGAGAGGAAAAGCGAATCAACAGAGTCAATAACTAAAATATATGAATACAATGAGACTGGAAAAGTTACATCAGTAACCAATGAGCTTGGAGAAAAAACTATTTATAATTATGATAGTTTTGGAAATCTAATAGAAAGTACGGATCCATTAAATCGGACCACTAAAAAAACATTTGATCAATTAGGAAGAGTACTATCTGTAACAGATGCAAAAGGGAATACTACCAAATATGAATACGATAAGGAAAACAACCTTGTAAGTGAATCATTACCTGATGAAACCTCAATAAAATATACTTACGATGGAAATGGAAACATACTTACAAGAACGGATGCAAAAAATAATCAAACAAGTATGACCTATAACTGGAATAATAAGCTCAAATCTAAAACTGATGAAGAGGGTCATACAACTGTATATACTTACGATGGAAATCAAAATCTTGTAAAAACAACTTACCCAAATGGTTATTCTATTTATAATCAATATAATGAGCTTAATCAATTGGTGTTATCGGTAGATTCACTAAATAGAGCAGAGAAGAAAACTTATGATGCCAATGGAAATCTTGAAACAGAAACAGATGCAAAAAATCTATCAGCCACAGTATCGAAAACATTAATTAGCGACCTATATATTGATGCAACAATCACAAAAGGATTAGTTACGATTTTAGGCTATAAAGATGGAACATGGCAGCCTATATACAATACAAATCAGTCGAACAGTGATTGGGTTTCTTTAGAAGCTGGAATAGAGAAAATAAAGTTAACATCTTCTGAAGATTTTGAAGGAAATGCTGTATTATTAAAAGTAAAAACAGATAATAATGGTGAACAAACAACAGATGCAATAACAGTAAAATTAGCGGACCAAGAGTCACAAGAATTCTCACCTATTCCTAAAATTTCTGTTAATACTGAAGAAGATTCTACACTATCCTTTCAATACAATGAACGAAACGAGCGTATTCTTGAATCAAATAGGCTTAATCGTAAAGTAGAATACCAATATGATATACTTGGTCAATTAACTGATATTATTGATGTTAATGGTCAGATAACTAAATATGAGTATAATGACATAAATCAACTAGTAGGTGTAGTAGATGGTCAAGGAAATAAGACAATTTATTCTTATGATTTATTAGGCCAACTAATTCAAACAACAAATGCTAAGAACCAAACAACTCAATATGTGTATGATCAAGCAGGACAATTAATTGAGGAAATTGATTCATTAAATAATAAAACGACCTATGAATACGATGCTATTGGTAATCAAACAGCAGTTAAGCGAAATGAAAAATTACTAATACAATATGAGTATGATAAAAATAATAGGTTAATAGCAAAAACAGAATCTGAAGATAGAATTCAATATGAATACGATGATAATGGCAATTTGAAGTTAATGACTGATGCATCTGGAACAACTGTATATGAATACAATAAATTAAATCAGATATCAAAAGTTGTTTACCCTAATCAAATATCAGTAGGTTATGAATATGATGAGCAAGGGAACGTAAAACAGCTAGTATACCCTGATCAAACAAAAGTGGAATATATACGAGATGCGTCAGGATTAGTTACTTCAATAAAAGACTGGAATGGAAAAGAAGTTAAACTAAGTCGAAGTGTAGACGGATTAGTTGAAAAAGAGATTTATCCAAATGGAGTTGAAACCAACTATTCTTACAATGACCTGTCTGAAATAAAAACCATAGAAAATAAGAAAACAAGCCAATCTCTTTTCTCTAGAGCCTATGAGTATAATAATCTAGGCCAATGGAATAAAGCTGTTGACCAAGAACAAAAAGAAACTTTCTATTCATATGATGAGTTACAGCAGCTAATAAAGTTTCAGAATGGTAAAACAAATAATGAGTATCAATATGATGAAATAGGGAATCGAAAAGAACTTAAAACCGTTAACAGTGTTCTAAGCTATGATTATAATAACGGCAGTCAGCTACTGAAAATTAACAGTAACACTGGTAATGAACAGATCAATCTGGAGTACGATTCAAATGGTAACGTGGTCAAAAAAGGTGACAATGTCCTTCAATATAATAATGAAAGTCAGCTTATTCGTTATACGTCACCTGAACACGATATTTCATATAAATATAATGGTTTAGGGCGTCTTGTTCAAAAAACAGTTAACGGAAAGACTGAAACTTATATTTATAATGAGCTAAGTGATGATGCACAACTTCTAGCTGTAATTGATGAAAACGGGAACACAACCTCCAAATTTATAAATAATACAATCATGGAACAAGGTGAGAAAACTTATTATTTATTAAAAGATGGGCAAGGCAGTGTTATCCAAGTCATTGATGAAGCTGGTGCGGTTGCTGCAGAATACGAATATAGTCCTTTTGGGAAGATGAAGGTTATAAAAGGGGAACTATCGCAACCGATTGGTTTTACTGGTGCAATCACAGACCGTGATACTGGACTACTTTACCTTAATGTACGTCACTATGATCCTGAAACAGGACGCTTTGTTTCAAAAGACCCATATAAAGGGGAAAGAGATAATCCTATTTCGCTCAATCCTTATATTTACTCCTATAACGATCCTATAAATCTTTATGACCCGAGTGGCATGAGTCCTATTGAATTTGATGATAGTTTATGGGATATCCATAATGATCTTGAAGATTGGTCGAACTGGTTAACCTTTATTCCAGGTATTGGATTCATAAAGGGTGCTTATGAAGCTTCTATGGGTCACGATCTTTTGACAGATAGCTCACTAAGCAATAAACAGCGTTTTTATTCTTCACTGGGGATGATTCCTGGCGTTGCTGTTGGAAAAGCTGGAAAGGTTGCTAAGGGTATAACCAATGCAACTAAAAATAATTACAGAAAGTTGTATTTAGAACAATTTC
Organism: Cytobacillus massiliigabonensis; assembly: GCF_900199725.1. Lineage (GTDB taxonomy): Bacteria > Bacillota > Bacilli > Bacillales > Cytobacillaceae > Cytobacillus > Cytobacillus massiliigabonensis. The sequence goes on from NZ_LT904904.1 coordinate 519,346, forward strand.
CAGATTTACCTAAAGGCTGGCAAGTTCATCATACTTTACCACAAAAATACGAAAGAATAATGAAAAATGCAGGAATTAATATTCATGAAGTACAATATTTAAAAGGTATAGACCCAAAAATACATTCAAAAATAACAAATGAATGGAGTAAATGGGATAAGAAGCTAGGGAGAACACCTACTTCACAGGATATAATAGATTTTGCAAATACTATTGAGAGTAAATTCGGAAAGTATTGGCACAATAACTAGGAGGGGTTGTAGTGGAAGAAAAAAAGCAATTGTTTAGGCAATTAAAATCTATTAAGGATTATTGGGTGAAGACTTCATTAGAAAGTTTAGATGAAAATGCTGACTTAATTTGGTCTGATTATGAAGAAGAGTATCAAAAATTACAACATTTATTAAAAAAAGATGAAGAAAAAGAAGCATATGAGAGAGTATTAAATGAGCTGATTAAAGGTGCTATTCACTCTATATTAGTGATGGTAGATGGTGGAGATGACTTAGCAGACAAATATACAGTTGATTTAGTAATTGATAAGAACAATAAGTCATTGAAAACAAATGGTGCTTTACATGAAGAGTTTTATGATTATCTACTTGATGTAGAAGACTAAGTTACACAAGCTAATTTAGCTACTGCAATTACTGCTGCAATCACTGCTGGAACAGAAACTCGTTTCGCAACAGCAGTAGATGGAACTGGTGTAATCACATTAACAGACAAAACTGCTAATGGTGCAGCTGCTCCAACTTTAACACTTAACTAATATTAGTGTCTGTTATAACAAGAATAATGTCGAAAGGCATTTAGGAAAGGCTCTGTGGAGATATTCATCACCACAGAGCCTTTATTTTTTTGTAACAGAAAATTAACAGTTACAGTGCTGACTAGATATGAGTCACTTTATTCCACAAAACCAGCTAATAGTTTGTCAAGATTTTTCAATAAAAAATATAAAACGGACATGATATACTAAAAAAAGGGTACAAGAAATAAGCCTTCCTTTATATAATTGGAAGGTATTTTTTTATATACTTAGATTTGATTTTTAAGCTGCATTTTGGAAGGTCATTTTCCTTTTTAATAATGCATAAATCCAATGTAAAAGCTTATTTGAACAGGCAATTATGGCTACTCTAAAAGGTTTTCCTTCTTCTCGTTTTTTATCGTAGAATTCTCTTAATCATTTATTTCTAGCGATAATCATCACTTGTTTTTTTCTTACGTGCATCTCTTACACCGCATTGTACAGCCAGGAACAAAGCTTGCTTTAGTTTGCTAGAACCTCTTTTGGTTATGCGATAAATGGAAGCAGTATACCTACCAGAAGAGTAAATGCTAGGATCTCTCCCGTCGAATACCACTAGCTTTTTAGAATGGTTAAACCGATCTATCTCTCCAATTTCTGAGATGATTGTTGCCGAAATCTTTTCTCTAATACCTAAGATAGACTGGATAATCTCATATTCTTCAATTTCTTTCGCGAGGGCATCTATTTCAGCTGCTAACTTTGATAGATACTCTTGATATTGAAGAACAAAGTTGATAAACATTTATAGGTTAAAGATATGGCTCTGGTACAAGTTGTTTTGAAACGGATTACGTAATGCAGCTTCTCTCAATTTATGAGCTTTTTCCTTTGCCCATTTTTCTGAACGAGTTGTACATAATTCTGCGATTTTTATTAGTAAGATCACATTCACCGACACTTAGAACACTTCAGAAGTCGGAAAGAGTGATAGAATCTGTAGAGAGATTTTTGAATATAGATTCCCAAAGACGCCTCTATATTCAGGAAATATCTAATCTAAAATCGATTGTAGCTGTAATTTCGTTTGTGCAGCTGTGCTTGAAATCGTTTCTTGTTGTCTCGTGAGATTACGAAGATTTAAGAGTTGAATTCCTCTTTTTTTGTATGTTTCTAACTCTTCCTTTTAATACAATTCACATAGATGTTAGGCATCGATGGCACTTGTCTTTACCTTTCGTAAATTTGTACTTCTAGCTCGATGAGAGACAAGTGAGTTGACAATAATATAGACATACTGTTGTTCCTCCCAAAATGGAATGACAGGGATAGGGTACTGGACTGTAGATTCTAAAATAACCGTAGGTTGCTTTCCATCAGCCAGTCTCTCAATCTCTTTTAGAAATTCTAATAAACCTCCTAAACGATCTAGAGTATGTTTAATACTAAAGCTCTTACGATAGGGCTGACTTTATCCAAAAAGGTTTGGACCTGACTTTCTCCTTTAGAATATCCAGACCAACGACTAATATCATTTCCACGGACCAGAATCTTTTAAAAGAGCTATACACGTTATACTTTTGAAGATAAACAACCCAAAAAAAGCTAAGAATCAAATCTTCGAAGAGGGTTCCTTAGAGGCATTACAAGTAGAGAATGAACGTTTACGTATGGAGAATGCCTTATTTCAAGAAAAGGAAACATTACAACGAAAGACAAGGCAAAAGTAGTCTATTAACAAAGAAATCAATTTAGCGTAAAAGAGTTAATAAAATTAGCCGCCATCAAGCGTAGTACATATTATTACTGGACAAGTCGCTTTGACCGACCTGATAAATATACAGAAATGAAATCGATGACTACTACTATCTATCATGACCATAAGGGAAGATATGGTTATCGGCGAATAACGTAAGAATTATGTAATTAAGGATTCCTGATTAATCATAAAACCGTCCAACGGCCTTATGAAGGAATTAGGTTTAAAATCGCTTGTACGCATGAAAAAATACCGTTCTTATAAAGGCAAAGTAGGTAAAATTGCGCCAAACATTCTTAAACGTGATTTTGTAGCGACAAAACCAAATGAAAAGTGGGTAACGGACGTAACTGAATTTCATTTATTTGGTGAGAAGTTATATCTTTCCCCTATACTAGATTTATTTAACGGTGAAATTATTACCTTTAATATTCAAAGCCGTCCTACATATGAACTGGTTTCGAAAATGTTAGATAAAGCTTTTAACTGCTTATCCGCAGGAGATGCCCCTGTCTTACATTCGGATCAAGGTTGGCATTATCAAATGAAACAATACTTTTACGCCTTAAAACAACAGGGTGTTAGCCGAGGCATGTCCCGTAAAGGCAACTGTTTAGATAATGCAGTAATTGAGAACACTTTTGGTCTATTAAAATCTGATCTATTATATATACAAGAATTTGAGAGTACGGTTCACTTTAAGCATGAGCTTGAACTTGTATATCGAGTATTACAATCACAAACGTATCAAAGGAAAATTAAGAGGATTGAGTCAGGTACAGTATCGAATTCAATCCTCCATAGCAGCTTAATTTAATAGTATGTCTAACTTTTCGGGGTCACTTCAAAATAAGCAAAGTGTCTTTCTTCAAGAAAAGGGTCAGAGAGTGGAGCAACTTTATATTACGTAGTAGCTCTTACTGAGCAATAAGGTCTTCATTTTTAGAGGATCAGGTGACATAATGCATTTAAACTTACAAGTAGTTATATGGGACATATTACACCCTTTATGGTATTATTCCAAATTACATCTCTTATCCTCGCCGTTTTATCCTTTTTATCTTAAATTTATCTATTTTATCAAATTTTATCATTTACAAAATACGGGTAATTGTTTATGATAAAATTAAGATGAAAAAGGGGTGTTTAATTTGAACTATGATAAAATTATCTTAGAGTTAATGAATCGCATTCAATTTATGGAAGAGCAAGTGTCATTGTTAAATGAAAAAGTATCAATTTTAGAAACTGATTTTGAAGTTGATTTTGATGAAGATGATGAAGTTGGTGAACAAGATGAAGTAACCCGGTCAGAAGCTCGAGATATGGCGATTAATATAATTAAAGAAAAATTTCCTGAGTATATAGTGGAAAAGGCTTCCCGGAAAGAGGGGAGTGGAATAAAAATAATATCTCCCAAATCTGGTTCTAAAAAACCAACATTTATTAAATTTTACCATAGTAAGGAACATCGTTCACGGCACGGTCAACATGGATGGCATGTAGTTCGTTTAGATGATGTGATTGCGACTCCTATTGATTATTGTTTACTTTCATTTGTTGATTCGAAAGGGGATTGGAATTACTTCTTATATAATCAAGAAGAGATAGGCATGTATTATGATGATCACCGACCAAGTAGTAGTAATAATATTCTTCACCTTTACTTCATTGTTAAGGATGGAAAAGCAAAAGAGGTAAGAGAAAATACCGTAGATGTAACTAACCATTTAAATAATTGGGATGTATTAAAGAATATGTAGTTGTTTCTTTTCAAGATAATATAGTTTGTTAAGAGGTGGTGTAGTAATGACCAAAGAAGAAGAAATTCTAGAGTTTTTAAATAGAAAGGTTTTTGATCCATTACTTCAATCCAACAATGCATCAGAAATTTTAAAAAAAGGTATTCGCTATACAATCATGAGGTTAAAAGAAAGAAATGCTGTGGGAATGATTGCCTATTTTTGGTCAGCTGTAGTTGGTACTGAAAAAAGCACAAAATTTGCAAAACATATGAAAGAAAATGGATTTATAAGGTTTGAAGAGGTAATTGATGAATTTAGAGAGCGTTTTAATAATAACTGGATTAGTAGTTAGTCAATTTAGCAATTTATAAGGGCAATTATATCGATAGCATTTTTTGTTGTTTAACCGTTCCGGTGAACAGTATCACAAGTGAGGTATCGAATAATTGTTCAACAATAGGGAGTTTTCCTGAAACAAGTTGATAAAATAGACATTGGTTTGCTGTATAGTACAACGATACTATTAAATAGATGAAACATAGAGAGGCGGTCACTATTAGGTGGTCGTCTTTCTTCATTCTGCCATATAAAACAACTTCATTATTATAGCGTTTTGTGAAGAAATTCAGTAAGAGGGCATTAAAATAACAAAAAGGAGTAGATACCAAACACTTGGAGTAGATACCAAACACTTTTTTTATTGTGCTAATTTGCACTATTTTTTGTTTTCCAAATAGGATAGAAATGGTAATATTACTTCGTGTGAAAAATAGACTTTTCTTGATCTTTGTTTATGTCAAATCAATTATTAATGAGAAGGAGTTTTTAAGGGAAAGGCAATTATAGCTTTAAGGATATTTTTCATGTTATTGTATCATTACGTTCATATGCAAATAAGGATAATGCAGTAAAGGGATTTAAGCCAGGACTAGGGTTCTATCTTGCATGGTACGTTTAAATGATGGGTAGATTACAAACACACGCAGTGCTTTATGATCAGCAGAGATTAGCATATCGTTTTTCCTTTCATTTTTGGAAAATGATCATATCGGTCAGATACACGCAAGAAAGAATAATAACGGTGGTAAGTTAATTCTAATTGAACTTATTTGGAAGGACTGTTTAAACTTATGGTTAATAAGAATGTAAATCAAAAAATGGAAGTTAATGGTCCGAAAAGTGAAATATAGGGACTGTTCGTGTGATTCTTTTAGTTATTTAAAATAATATAGAGTATTAAAATATCTTTTTTTTCTACTATTCAAAGCGATATCGTGAGATAATAGTTAGCCTCTTTCTAGTTTACTAAGTATTTATGTTAGATAAGAAAACAAAATACGGTTCTCCTGATTGTCTTTCTCTTTTAATATTATTGTATAGGGTATAATTACAAAATGATAAAAATAATGCGAAAACGTTAGAAGTAGTATCAATTTAATTTCTTCTTTAAGAATCCTCACTTCCCCAATTGTAACCTTATACGTGTATGGATAAAGCGAGTAATTATATTATGTTCAATTAAATAAGGAGGGCTCTACAGCCGCTCCCTGAGTTTATATTACCAATTCCACGCAAACGCCTTTACCTCAACCGAAGCAATATTTGGAACTATAGACGCTGGAATATCTGGATAGCTTAATTCAAAACCAGATTCTCCACCAGCATTTAAGCCTACATCAACAGAACCTTTTAAAACGCCTAGCAGTTTCCCGTTTGCATCAAATAGCCCCGCAGCGATCCGAATGTCATCTTGTTTAGCATCAGTTATATTCTTCACAAGACCGGTTACTTTGTAAGGAGAAAACGAATCCCCTGCAATCCCTTTAACCCCACTAGTTTCTAAAAGGTTGCTACTTTTGTCTGTTTCGTCAAAACCATAATTGTAACTTGACTCTTTAAATATAGCTGGATCCGCTTGTCCATCCAAAGTTGTTGAATCCACAATAAATGCCGTTTCACCTGGTTGCACAACTTCAGGTACAGAATAGATCATTGTTGAAGTACCTAACACGCTATCATCCTGTCCTTTATAAGTTATCTGTGTTTCTCCAATGTCTACAGGTGTGTTTCCTGTATTTTTATAGACTGCAGCAGAGTGAACCCATACTGTATCGATGGAGTTTTTCCATGAACTAGCTGTAGAATCTACAACCTCTAGCTTAGGTTCTTCCTTTGATTCCTCTTTTTTCCCGCTATCTTCTGACTTTGTAGCCCCTCCAGAAGACTCTGAGCTTCCCGCATGTTCTCCGTTTGAACAAGCCGCTACAAATAGCAGAAGCATAATCGTAAATATTGCATAGAATTTTTTCATTGACCCTTGCTCCCTTTTGTGTAATTTTACCTATTAATCATATCATAAATATTTACGTTTTTGGGTATTTGATGGAAGTTACTTCTTGCGATTATTGTGCTATGTAATATTTCTAGTTTATTCATTTGCTCATAGGATTTATCACGGGAATGGGGATATTAGTGGAACTCGTACCCCTCCGCTCAATTGTATCAGGCTTCCTGTTCGGTTCTACAAGTGAAACATCTATAAGTCACTAATTGGGCATTAGCCTAAATTGAATAAGCAGCAAGAGAGCAAGCCAAGTTATAATTAGTGAGTCTGAAAAAGAAGTGTTAAAGAAATAATAAACTAGAGGATTGCTTGATTTTTTCAGGCAGTCTTCTTTAATGATGTGACATTGTGTAACAAGGGATTCTTCGAAGTTTGTTAGAAAGACTAGTATTTCTTTTATTCCATAATATAACTGCCTCTCTTGTTTTACAAATATCATTATAGTCAGAAATAATTGTATACAATGGAACTATAAGAAATGATCATATGCTAAAGAAGAATGCTCTAGGTTAGCCCTAATTTACAGTCAAAAACAATAGTAAATCACATAAAACAGCACCAAAAGAGAACGTTGAATACAATGAAGGAAACTTGGCTTGCTTTATGCTAGAATAATAACCGCTTGATTTGTCTTTTTACAAAGCTTTCAATTTTTTATTTCTATGATCACTTTAAGGTAGATACTGCCCACAGATTTACTATTACGTGCCTCTTCCAATTACTTTGATTTTATCAGGAATATTGATGATATATTTCTGAATAAAATCACTAATTCCTTTATCCTATACAGTATCCCACCTACAAAATCTATGCTAAAATAACTTTAAAAATTTCCTATAAGTAGTAAGGGATCCGGATTTTTTCCAAGGTCTTTTTCTTGATTTAGTCTTCAGATTCATACGAAACTTTGTGCGGCCTTTAATGATCAGTATTTCAGGCACCTAAAAAGGGAGATTTTTTGAACTTTTTTCAAAGGGGATGAATGGGGTGCGAAATAGCAAAGCTCTCATTATTTGTATAATCATTTGTTTGCTCTTACCTGCATACAATGTCGCTGCTTCACCAAAACAAACTGATAGAGCTAAACAAGAATTTACAAATGGGAATTTTATTAATAGCACACAAACAATGTTATACAGAAAAATTCATGTAGAAGACGATAAGCATATTTATTACATGGACTACCTAAGTGATTATGTTTAGTTATTATCGTAGAATCTAGTACAAAAAAGCTGATAGGAGGAAATCGCCTATCAGCTTTAATTTTATTTATTTTAAATTCATTGTATTTATTCAACAAAGTCAATTCCAATCCTTGATGGATAATATCACTTTGCCTACCAACTGAAATGTATACATCTTTGTATGAACAATTTAGTTTGAAACAGAGAAGCTTTTCTCTTGCTTCGAATACTTATCCCTAACAAAGAAATATATTACTAAGGCAGTTTCAACAATAATCAATGTTATAGTCAAAACATTTGAAATTATTTCTCCCGTAGTTCCAGATTCAAAGGATGATTTTATATTTGTAAATACTGATACGACCACAGGGATAATATAATTGAAAGTAATCAAGATATCAATGATACTTCCTAAAACCATAAATGTTCCATAAATCCAAACCTTTTTAGGATATTTTCCTTTAGTACTTCTAGATTTAATTAGGCTTTTAAATAGATCATATGATTCTTCGAACAAAGTTGGATACTTTAAGTAGTCACTGATTAGGTAGTATAGATCCGTTTTCATATAAAATCTGAATTCAAATACCAATCCAATTAGTAATAAGAGTATTACAAACCTTGAAAAATGATATAGTAATCCTTGTGTTTCGAATTGAAAAAATGCGATATAAGTAAATATGCAAATGAGGAATATATCGAATAGCATTCCAGATAGGTAGATAATATATCTCTTTTTTCTTGGTATAACCCAAATATTTTCAATTTTTGTCTGAAAAACAAGATGGGTTAATCTTCTCCCTAATGACATAAAGCCTAAACCACCACTAATTGCTCTTGTAGAGAAAAAGTGGAACAATTCGTGGAAAGAATTAAAAACTATATCCAAAACTATTAAACTTAATACTACTACTAATAATGACGAGTGCCAAAACGCCTCATCATAAGAAGGGATAATTGAGCCAGTCTTTCCACTAAGTAATAAAAAAAGTGCAATAGAAACAAAAATAAAGTAGGCGATAGCAGCAGGTATAGAAAATATCCATTTAACGTGCTTTTGCTTCACAAATTCAAATGTGATTCCGTTCTTCTTTTCTTGCTCTTCAGACGGTATTACATGTTCTCCTACTTTTTTTACAAAATTAATGCTTAGAAGACTCAATATAAAGTCTTCTAAATCAACTTCTATATCTTTACTATTCAAATCAGTTTTGACTTCGCTTAATGTCTTTCCGTTTCTTAATTCATTAATTATATATCCAGCTATTTTTGGAACTAAAATAAAGCGATTTATCAATGTTCTGCCAATATAAATTTCATCTTCTCCTTCATCAAATATTACTAAGTCTTCAAAAAACTGACAGCTTATGTCTTCCTCATTATCAAGCAAAGAGATAATGTTTTCGTTAGCATTTGACATTCTGCTCTAAAAACTCCTCATAGTATAAAACCTCGACAGACCCTGACCAATCTAATACACACCCAATAAAGTCGTTTATATCTAATCCTTTCATTTCGTATGTATTTTCATCATTGACAGTTCCAGTAGCATCCTCAATAAATGTAACTTTATAACCTCTATCAAAAGCACTTATAGCAGTGAACAAACAACAGTATTCAGTATTAAATCCTGTTATATATAGATGGTCAATATTTCTTTCTTTTAAAATTGCATCTAATTCAGTGTTATAAAATGCACTGCCTGTTATTTTATTTAATATAAAATCAGCGAAATGTACAAACTCCTTTTCAATTTCTCCCTTTTCAGTATTATCAGCTATTATGCTATTTGGATCTGAATCAATATGTTTAGTAAATATCACCAAATTGTTTGACTTCTTAAACTCACTTACAATTCCTCTAATTTTTTCTTTCACTTCACTAAAATCCTTGCGTTCCAACATCCCATTCTGCATATCTAATACAAGTAGTGCTTTCATTGATAAGCCTCCTTTTTTATAAGTTGTCTTATTGTATTCTCAATAATATTTAGTATGGCGTATAAAGTTTGATTATTTTTATCTAACAAAGGGTTAAATTCTACTATATCTAGCCCTATAATAGAGAACTGATTAAAATATCCGATTAAATCATTTAGTTGTTCCAATTTTAACCCGAACGGCAGTAGATAGCCTGTACCTTGTACGACAGAAGGGTCTAAAACATCAACATCAATTGAAATATAAACATTATCGTTTACATCTAAATACTGTTGTAGTTTATCAACCCATTGATTTTGTATGATCTCTTCTGCGGTAATTACTTTATCATTTAATAATTCCATTGAGGGCGTTAATGATTCTCTTACTCCTAAATGAATAATTTGTTTAATGTTTGGTTGATCCCGCACTTTACTTATAAAATTATTATGATTTACAGGTTGGTTTTTGTAGGGAATTACTGCATCATAGTGTGCATCTATCTTAACTAATGTTACTTCTTTTGTATCAAATGATTCTAGGATTGGAGCTGTAATAGAATGATCTCCTCCTATAGCAAAAAAAATATTATTATATGTATTTTTTAGAAAACTGTATGCATTTTTTACTCTATTATGTAGACTATATGATGATTCACCGGGTACATATAGGATGTTTCCCGCATCAAAAACTAAACTTTTGTTATAAATGGAAGAAGTCAAGGTATAGGTCTTGTCAACCTCATCTATATTAGTAATGGTAGATGTGTATCCAGATGTATACTGTCTAATTTTATTTGGTGCTAGTTTAGTTCCTGAGATACCTGTTACTGCTCCATCATATGAAATTCCAAGTAATCCAATTTGGGATTCATTAATTGGTTCATTTGCACTATCAAAAAATGAAAAATTTGAACCTTTCTTCTCGAAAAATGTATCATTAATTATTTCATTTTGGTTAGTATCACTATCACTATTAAGAATACCTAATCTAATCAAAGTACTAACTATTGGTTCGATTTCTTCTTTTTCTAATCCAAACTTACTTTCTATATCTTCAAGAGTTAATCCTAACTCGAACTGTCGGATAAATTCTAACGTTTCCTGATTTATTTCTATGCCTTGTCCTGTTATAATATTTTTTAAATGATAGTTATGATTTTCGGTTTTTAGAGAAATAATATTTTTATTTAGTGTTAACAATACACTTCCCCCTTAAATATAAGAGTAGACTATTGAATGGCAGTTCAATAGTCTAACTCTTTGAGCTTGCTAATTAAGATTCAGGATTTAAAGTATTTCGTCCACCGCGTTTTGTTAATTCTACGTCATTTAGTACTTTGATAGTGATTTTCATTGGTTTCACCCCCTTTCAAGGGCATATCATGACAACTACAAGTCTCCATTATAGGAACACTTTCGCTATCTATTTTGTATGTCTTATAGTCAAAATAAGTTAACTTATTTATTGAAAGGGGCTTTTCAATACCTGTCCTTGTTCTAATAAAGTCAAAAATAACGAAGGAACCTAGAACATTTGATGATGCAGTTAGACAATTGTTCTGTGCATCATAACCACCTTCCAATATAGATTCATATTTTTCAACTGCTTCTGGAAAATTCGCATATATGTATTTTTCTTTACATTGGTAACAAGCAGATTCAAATGGGATTATTGTTTGGAAGTATGAAGTTGTTTCACTATTACCACCATATATCCAAGGAGTGTTTGTTTCTAAACAAGCTTGGTTAGTCCAACGGTAAATCCATAAAGGCGGCTTGTCTGCAGCACAGATAACAAAGTCTGCGTTATGCGTTTTTATTATGTTTAATATATCTTCATAGCCACTTAATTTTCTATATTCCGGTATAAATTCTACATCAGAGTTAAATTCTCTAATTGTTTCAGAAGCAGCATCGGTTTTGTTCATTCCAATATGTTTTTCTCTATATAAGATTTGACGATTTAAGTTAGATAAATCTACAGTGTCGTAATCAATACCAATAACTTTCTTTACTCCCAGTGAAGCTAAGTTATACAGTATCGAAGAACCTACACCACCTAACCCAATTAATATAACCGTTGTATTAATTATCTTCTCCATATACTCATATTTTTGAGTTCCCTTAGGGTCAAAGTTTGACAAGAAGTTAATATTTCTACTATGCCTTTCCCGATAATATTCATTAAGATTTGAATGATTTGCAAGTTCAGCATCCTCCATTATATATGGCATATCTGCAACTTGTTTAATAATATCCTTTACATCATCAATTGATATACTTGGAAAATCCTCTATTATATTATTATGTATTTCCTCAACTGTAGTTTCTCCATTACATTTAGAAAGAACTGAATATATTAATCTATCAGGATCTTCTATCTCAATAGCTGTATTTGGAGTTGTTCCTATTGAAAGTTTCTGACCAAAAGGTACCATAATTAAATGCTTTCGAACTAATGGATACTTCAAATTTCATCCCCCTTAACATTCTACCAACATATCGTTCGTATAGTTAGAATTGTATACCAAATTAGAAAATTAGGAAAAAACCAAAAACTACTATATTTGGGGGTTATTCTCGAAATCTTCCATGAATTACCTAAAATTCTCCATTTTTTGTATTATTTCTCCTTTTTTCTACTTTTTCACAAAAATAAAAGACAAATAACCCATGTATTTTGACAAAGTGAAAAAAATTGTTTGATTTCATAGGAGTGTGTTCACATGGAGACCATTTCAGGAAAATACAAAAGATTGAGAGACTTCTAAACCAAAGTAGCATTCATTGAATATATCTTTTTCACTACTTACCTAATAAGATAAGTATTTTATTAGATAAGTGTATTGAAACTTGTTGAAAAATCAGGAAAGCCAGTTTATACTTCTATTAATGGTTAATTATACCTATATTTTTATAGGGATAAAGACTCATGATAAGTGATGCTGTATATAACATTTGAGTTAAGCGTATGCCTTGTAAGCAAATAACTGCTTGGTATCAAACCTTTGATAATTATTTATTTAAAATCTTTGGCTATTCACGATACCGAGAATAGTTTTTTATTTTAAAAAGAGAACGATATCACGAGATTGTATATGGATTCAAAAATGACAGTGTTAATTAGGATTCACTTAGATCTTTTCAAACTATTGTATAGTTTGGCAGCTAAACTGATAAATGTTTCTGAAAATAGGTAAGAAAGTACATGGACGAAATTGAAATCGAAAAGAGGCCCCTTATGATAAAAAACAACTTTAGAAATATAAAGACAAAACTAATAGCAGCTTTTGCCCTCATACTGATTATTCCTGCCATTAGTATTGGTTCAATCGCTTATATAACGGCAAGAGATGCAGTTGAACATCAGGTATTAGATGGAATTGCGGAGAGTCTTGATTTATTAAATCTGACAATTGATGACACCCTGCAGCCTAAAGTGCATGATGTTAAGTTTTTGTCAGAATCGGTCACATCACTATTGTATGAAGGGGCAAGCAGTCCCGACATACGTGAAAAATTAGAACAGTATGTACAATTGCACCCAGAAGCTCTAAGCATGTATGTTGGTACGGATGAAGGATTATTTATACGAGAACCGAAAGTAAAGATGCCGGATGATTATGATCCAAGAAAAAGAGATTGGTATAAAGAATCGATTGAGAAAAAGGGCGAAGTAGTCATTTCAGCTCCTTACATTGCTGCAAGTACAGGAGATATGGTCGTAACGGTATCTAAAACAACAAAAGATGGATCAGGTGTATTGGGTGTTGATATCCGTTTAAGTTACCTGCAAGAGCTTACAAAGCAAATAAAGGTTGGTGAAGAGGGATATGCACTGATTCTAGATGAAAATAAAAAATTCATTGCACATCCGACAAACAGCGCTGGAGATGAAGCGAAAGAAGGCTTTTACAATAAAATGTTTGAGCAAGAGGAAGATCAGTTTGACTATGTGCTAGATGGTAAAAATAAAGTAATGAATTTTGTGACCAACGAGATGACAGGATGGAAAATCGGCGGAAGTCTTTATACTGCAGAGATTAGTGCTGCAGCTGCACCCATTTTTCAAAAAACAATATTAGTTATCGCAGTTGCTTTAGTAATTGGTGCATTTGTTGTTTTATTTATTATCAAATCGATTATTAAACCGATTAAGGAGTTAAAAGAAACGGCGATTACCATTAGTAAAGGAGATTTAACCCAGCATGTTGCTGTTGAATCCAATGATGAGATTGGTCAATTAGGAATGGCTTTTAATGATATGCAGAAAAGCCTCAGTGTCTTAGTTCAGGAAGTTGGACAGCATGCTGAACAGGTTTCAGCTTCTGCAGAAGAACTGACTGCAAGTGCGGAACAAACAGCAAATGCTACAGAACAGGTAGCCGCTTCGATTCAAGAGGTTGCTAGCAGTGCGGAAAAACAAACAGATGGAGTCGAACAAATTGCAAAAGTATTAGCCGGAGCCTCTGAAAATGCCGTTCTTATTGCATCCCATTCGATGAAGGTTTCCGAACTTTCTAATCATACAACGGTTCAAGCAGAAATGGGAGGACAGGCAGTCACGAATACGGTGGCTCAAATGAATTCTATTCATGACTCCGTAAAGGAATCAAATAAAATGATTACATCTTTGCATGAACGTTCTAAAGAGGTCAGGTCTATTTTGGATGTAATTACAGGAATTTCGGAACAAACCAATCTTCTTGCTTTAAACGCAGCGATAGAAGCAGCAAGGGCTGGGGAGCATGGAAAGGGATTCGCGGTTGTGGCGGATGAAGTGCGAAAACTTGCGGAACAATCCCAAAGCTCTGCGGGACAAATCAATGAGATTATCCAAGGAATTCAAAGAGATACAGAAAGCTCTGTTCAAATCATGGCTCGTGTGACAGATGATGTCCAGACAGGGGTAGAAGTATCCCATGAAGCGATTGAGAAATTTAATCTCATTCTTCAAAGTACAAAAGAAGTTACTCCACAAATGGAGGATATCTCAGCTACTGCCCAACAAATGTCAGCAGCTATTCAAGAAATTACTTCCACAGCGAATGAGATGTCTGCCATTGCACAAGGAAATGCAGCGATGTCGGAAGAAGTAGCCGCATCATCAGAGGAACAGTTAGCTACAATGGAGGATATTTCTGTATCAGCCAAATCCCTTTCTTCTATGTCAGAAGAATTAAACACACTGATTTCCAAGTTTAAACTCTAAAACAAACAGGATGGAATGATACTATCAATAAAAACTGTCTAACTAATAATAAATTTGGTTAGACAGTTTTTTACTTTCAAAGAAGTGTTTGTAATAACAATATGAAGTATAAAATTTACCTTATCCCTTATTAATAACGAAAATTCCTTTAATGAATGGCTCTGTTATTTCTCATTGTTGACTTTTGTGTAAGTATGAGAATTCATTAAGCGGAAAATTTCCGTCTAATATATAGAGAGGAAGCTTAAGGAGCAGATATAAGCGGAGAAATTCCTCTAAATTAGACAAAATCCAGCGATTTGGATCCTATAAACGGAAAAATTCCGCTTATTTTTAGGGAAATATCGGTATTTCTCAATTTAGACAGAATTTTTCCGTTTATTTTTTAAAAAATCAACAATCAGTTATAACAGAGCCTAATGAATATAATTGGTAAAGGAGCAGGAATGGCATTCCATCTGGTAATTTAGCCCAATTCGAAATGCGATTGATTTCTCTATATCTAAAGAACTATAATTAATTGAAACTATAAGAATAATAAGAAAAGAAGGTGCATCTATGAATCAACAACCAAGTGGTAAAGTTAAAAAAGGAAGCTTGAAAAATCGGATTATCGGTATATCTCTTTTGCTATTTATTTCAATTATTAGTATTAGTTCCTATCTGAATATCAAGACAGTTAAAGAGAATGTTTCGGATGCGCTTTTAGAAAAGAGTGTACAGCAGGTCAATGAAATTGCGCGTCAAGCAGAGGACATTCTAGTTTCTGCGTCTAATCCCACTGAGGAATTGCAAAGTTTTGTTGAAAACAAAGTGAAACAAAATGGAATTGCATATGCTGTTGTTATTGATAATAATGTCACCGCAATTGCTCACAGTGATAAGGAGAAGATTGGTAAAAGCTATGAAGATGATGCCTACTCTGTAGATGGAGCAAAAAATGGGAAGACGATGACAAGCAGATTTTATGCTGATGTTCAGAAAAGCTGGACTTTCGATATAATGGTACCGATTTACATAAATGATACGCTTTACGGTTCCATGGATGTAGGGATATTTGAGGGGGATATTACAAAGGTAACGAATGAAATTTTAACACGGGAAATGATTACAGTTGCTATTGGCTGTCTTTTATTCATTATTCTAATGATCTTTATTTTAAATAAAATGTTCAAACCTTTGCTGTTAGCAGTGGATAAATGCAATGAAATGGGAAAGGGAGAATTTACCGAGCTAATCAACAGTAAATATACAAGCAGAAACGATGAAGTAGGCAAGCTCACGCATGCCTTGAATGAGATGCAGAATCACTTTGTTGATTTGCTTAATGAAATCAGCTTAACTTCGAATTTGGTTACTTCATCATCAGAAGAACTTAAAGAAGCAACCAGTATTTCTTTAGAGTCTTCAAAGGATTTATCATCTGCTGTGGAAGACATTGCTAAGGGTGCTGTGGAACAAGCGAAAGATACTGAATGCGGGACTGAAAGTATTGGAGAATTAGGCGAGTTAATTGAAAATAATCAGGTCTATTTAGAAAACCTGAATAAATTTGTAGATGAAGTAAGCAACATAAAGGATGAAAGCTTACTCATATTAAAAGAGCTTGTTGCTAAAACAGAAGAAAATAATCATGCAGCAAAAGTAATATATGATATCATTCTCACGACGAATGAAAGCGCTGGAAAAATTCAAAATGCAAGCCAGATGATACGGACCATCTCGGAACAAACAAATCTATTAGCATTAAATGCAGCGATTGAAGCATCTAGAGCGGGTGAAGCAGGGAAAGGGTTTGCTGTTGTTGCTGACGAAATACGCAAGTTGGCAGAACAATCTAATCAATTTACTAAGGAAATCGCTTCTGTTATAGGAGATTTAACAGGAAAAACTGGACAAGCCGTACAAACGATCCAAGAAGTGAATAATATTGTCCATTCACAGGCTGCAAGTGTGGCAACTACGAATGGCAAATTCGAAGACGTTGCGGATTCTATTGAAAAAATAAAAACAGTAATTGGAGATTTATATAACTTAGGCAACAATATGGATGTAAAGAAAGACGGAGTAATAGATATTTTACAAAGCCTATCTGCCATCTCGGAAGAAAATGCTGCCGGTACGGAAGAAGCTGCCGCATATTTACAAAGTCAAACAAACTCTATTTATGAAATTGCCAATTCCAGTGAATCATTAGCACAATTAGCTAAAAAAATGCAGGAAAATGTCTCGAAGTTTAATATACAAACAAATTCAACTCAATCGTAAGGAAAAAGCCCTATTTCTCTATTAAAACTGAGAAATGGGGCTTTTTATTATAGGAATACTTTGTTGTAGATCAGTAATTTCTTTTGTTGGGATTAATGAACAATATTATCAATTTGAATTTCCTATTCTAGTATTGTCTATAGCTGAAAATATGCAAATATTTACAATATTTTACAATTAATCTATACTAAAATAGTAACTTACAATAATAACCAAATAGAAGGATGTTAGTGTATCTTTCGTAATAACTATAAAAAAGAAAGTAAATACTTTTTAATCAATCTAGTATAAAAATCGATAATAAGTTTTAAGGAGGGGAACTATCATGAAATTAAACTCAGAGACAAATAAATTATTTCGGTTAGCGATCATTATTTCCTTTTTATTAATAATCTGGTTTCCTAATTACCCCTGTTTAATTATTATAACGTTAGGCTTAGTACTAATTGAAAATACAACCATAAAACAAAAAGTAGATAAACTTGGTATCTTTTTATTGAGTGGTGTAGTTATTACTTTTTTCTTACCTACTCCAACATCAGAAGAACAAATTTATACAACTATAGTGACCATTATCGTAGCATTTATCGATGAAATTAAAAAACCTTTTAAATCTGAAAGGAAATTAAAATAAAAAAGTATAAGAGAAAAAAGCTCCTACTCACTAAGAAGGGTCTCCTGTAACCCTCCAGTTGTTGTGAGTATTTTTGCAGTTTTATTTCCCCACCGGATTTAGAAGGAAAGTCTTGTAGAGAGAAATCTCTGCAGGGTCTTTCCTTTTGTGATTTTAAAAAAAGAATGCCGGAAGCATAGATAAAGGGAAATTGCTTGAAGTATCCTAAGTAATAAATTCAATCAAACGTTTGATCAGTAGCAGCTCGAAATATTAGTTCAAAAAAAGGGACTATTGTTTAAAGATAGAGAGCTCAAGAATGATAATCTAAAGTACAATTAAGGCAAAAGATCATTTCCTACTCTTCCTTTTTTTAAAAGGAGAACGTTGTCCATTCAAAATAATGAAAATAGAATCCCGAGTTATCTCTTCAAGCTGCTCAGCTCGTTTGATTTTACAATTGAAGGAAGATAGTTTCGCAGGGAAGATCAAGGTTTTCCCGTTGCTAAACGTGATGTGAGTTTTTCGGTTGAGGCTTGTTGTTCGTTTTGTGTGAGCGGGGTTAAACCAGATACATCCTTCATGGAAAGGTGATCTCGTTGGAAATAGGACAATTCGCTGAATCGGATTGACTAGAACGGGACAATGATGGATATTTCCCAGCAGCAGCTTGGAGGTCTCCATGGCACCGCTTAGATTATAGCCAATCTGGCGAATGCTTTCTTCAAGAATCTCTAATGGGGATTGATCAACGATAAACGTTTTCCTTGTTTCTTTAACGAGTGTGCACATTTTTCCATGACGGTCAAAAATACCTCTCATATACATTAGCTCTTTCCTGATAATATAGTGGGATAATATAAACAAGTAAATCGACTCCTTTAGCAGGCATCTGCCTTTAATTAACGATACTTTCCATTGAGTACATCCTCTTCGACTTCTTTAATAAAGTCTGATAGATCGATGGCTAATCCTTCTGCGAGAGAACTAATGGTGCCTAGGAGCGGCTCTTGCAAATTGTTTTCTAGTAAACTAATTGTTTTTCTGTGGACAGTACTATTATCGGCAAGATCCTCCTGTGTTAAAAGCTTTGCTTTTCTTAATCGCTTTAAAGTAGGGCCTATGTACTTTAATTTGTAATCTTCCATAAATAGTCACTTTTTTAGGACTATTGAAGCACAATCTGTCAATGTTTGGAATACCGTGCAGTTCCCATATGTTTCCTTTGGGGAAAACTAAGGAGAAGACCGACAGAAAAAGCGTTAAATGGAGGAGTGTAAACATCGGTATACATTGATATATATAGGTTTATAAGAGTTAAGAGGAGATCCTGGGCAATTGTTACATACTTATGACAAATCTAGACCATTATAGGAAGCAAGTGTATAGGCACCTTGCTCCCCATGAAAGTACGATTAATAGCTGCTTAATGCCTTCCGCAGTTTTTCTTTCGCACCTTTACGCCAACTTTTTACCGCAGAAGGCGAAACCTGTTCAATTGCTGCAATTTCCATAACAGTTAGTTCCTTTAAGAATGTATAAACGACCCATTTGGTTTGATTATCTGTTAATTCTCCAGCCTGACAATAGGACAGCAGAATTGATTCATCCATGGAGCAGAATCTAAACCCGTCTTCGATATATTCCCAAAATTCCTCCTCTACTGGGGTCGTCTTCTCTGCGTGTCTATTTATTCTCGACAATTCCGTCATCAGTCTCCCTTTAATATACGAATAAGCGTAACTCGTGAAGTTTCCCTTATTTTCATCAAACTGTTCATATGCCTCCCATAACCCAATCAGCCCAACCTGAAAAAACTCATCCTTGTTTTTGTAAATATTCAAAGACGAAATGATCTTGTAAATCATTGGTGTATATTGACTAGAAATCTGCTCAAAGCTTTCCATTAGAAATCCTTTCGCAAAAGCGCGCTTTGCCATGTATTCCCGGGTTTTCTACACCATACCGAAATACATTTGAACCAGCGAACAGCCCTATTCCATATTTACAGTCAAAAATAGGGGGGAAAGCTCATAAAGCCGTATCAAAAGAGAATATTGAATACATATTAAAGAAATTGGGTCTGTTTTATGCTAAATGTATGGAACGGTGATTTGTTGCTTATCGGGCAGAAGAATCGAACATGACAGAGTGAAAGAGCTCATCCAGCCAGCTTGAGGGTAGAGGTCTTCTTGCAGCTAGGCTAGAAGGGAAGTCCAGCTCGCCTAGCTCTTCGAAATAAAGATCTCTGAATTTCTTATCTAGAATGCCGTAATAATAGGCAATAGGCTTGGAGATCTTGGCTGCTGTTTTCATTTTTCGAATAAGCTGTTTAAAGGAATGGATAGCGATAGATAGTACTTGTTCCGTTTCTGTTTCCCGGTTGTTGCGATAAGCAGCTATGCTTGCCATTCTCCAGAATTCCTCAATGCATGTTGCCTCAGGGAAAAAGACCTTCACCGCTTGTACAAAGGCTTTAGGCACACGGTCACTTGTAAAGGTGTGGTCTAGAACCGTATCACCCGCGTTACGTTTATTAAAATTGTTATGATTAGTTTTAGAAAGATTACTAGTTTTATTAAGGGGGTCCATTTTCTCCTTCTTGGGTGGTTCATTGTTGGGAAAACGATTGAACACATACAGGTTGCTGGACTGAGATCCATTCTTTCTCTCTGTTTCATAGATGGTTAAGATGCCAAGTTCCGTGACTTTAACAATCATCCTTTTGAAGGTTGAGCGGGAAATCCCATTGCCGTTGAACTCCTCATGGATCGCCTTTAAAACTGTCCCAATTTTCGCATGGCACACACCCGGCACCTTCGCAGCAAAGCGAATAAGCCGCTTCAATCCGACGCGCTCTCCCTTGGAAAGCTTGTCCTTATGAACCGACATCCACATTTCAATATGCGTATTAAATTCCTCTAAGTTCTTAAATTGTGAAAAAGACTCAAACTGCTTGATTGGACCTGATTTTAAATTCATTTACATGCACCACCCTTTATTTGTTACATATGGGTTAAGGGTGGGAAAGGACAGGGTGCGGGGAAAATAAAAGGAGATTTTGTATAAACAAAGGGAAGGTTCTCAAGTTTCTAATTGAAACGCGGGAACCTTCCTTCTTTTTCAACTTAATGAGCCGGCTATCGCAATTAAACTGCGAATATATCGAAAGGCAGTGATAAAATCATCTGTTTGAAAGCGATGGGTGATGGGATTTACTTTTTCTGCAATTGGCAGGATTGCTGCTGCATCTGCTAATCCTGAATGGAGATAGGTGACTTCCACTAGAAAAGGCCCCTTCATTAATAACGGCTGAAAATTTGAGAGATTGGATAGGGCTGTGATCGTTTTCTCTTTTATTAAGGTTTGTGCACTTTGCGGGCTTAAATGACGTGCCGATTGGCGATTAATCGTGCGCTTGACAATCGCTGTTTCAATGCCAGGAAGGAATTCATGCGCCTCGTTTGCTGTATGCTGGCAGCCTGTGACCAAAACAACTGGAACGCCAAAATACCCAGATATCCCTGCGTTAAGCGCAAACTCGCCCATATCTCTTTGATTAATCCTGATATTCTGAATCACTCCTCCGTGAAAAGTATGATTTAATACCCCTTCATTCCCCATTCTTGAGTGGTACCCTAAGAAGATGGCTGCGTCGAATTCCGAATGAATGCCTTCCATCATGGCCAGCATTTTTGGTGATCCTGTTATATATTCTGCTTTTGGATGGATCAGCTCTGGAATTAAATTTCGCATCGTACCATGTGAATCATTTACGGCTATTTCAGCTGCCCCGCAAGCGAAAGCTCCTTCTATACATGCATTTACCTCTTGAGTCATTAACATTCTAGCACGATCATGTTCTTTTCCATCTCTAGCTGTATGCTCACGGTGAACGACTCCAGCCACACCTTCTATGTCCGCAGATATAAAGATTTTCAACATGAATTCCTCCTATTAGACCCTATTTATTAAGATGCGTCATATTCTCTAATTCTAGAAGGGTTAATTAAGTTCCTTTATTTTTAAAAAAATAGGTTGAAATAGGTTGTTTCATGAAATATAATTTAACAAAAGATTCAGAAATGACTAAATTGTCAAAAGGGGTGGAAAGATGTCTTCTACAAATCTAGTAGATGTATACCGTGGCAGAAGAATAGAAAGCTCACATTGTGGACATATTGCGGTAGTTAATTCAACGGGTGAACTGCTTTATTCAGCTGGAGATCCTTATAGGGTTACCTATGCAAGGTCTTCGGTTAAACCCATTCAGGCAATTCCGGTGGTTGAAACAGGTGCTGCTGACTACTACGAGTTAAGTGCACCAGATTTATCTCTATGCTGTGCATCACACAGCGGAGAGGCACAGCATACAGACAGAGTGCAGTCTATTCTGAAAAGAGCCGGAATGAATGATGAAGCTTTACAATGCGGTACGCATATCCCGCATGCGCAAGATACATATAAGAGCTTACTCGCTCAGGGAAAAGACTTAACTCCTTTATATAACAATTGCTCAGGCAAGCACTCAGGGATGCTGATCACGGCTAAGTTTATGGATGAAACGGTAGAAGATTATTATTTGCCAGATCACCCAGTACAGCAAAGAATCTTGCAGACCATTTCAGAAGTAACAGATTACCCGCTGGAAAAGATCGAGATTGGAACAGATGGATGCGGAGTACCTGTACATGCACTGCCGCTAGAAAGGCTAGCTTATGGATTTGCTAGAATGGCTGATTCCAAAACCTTAGGAGAGAAAAGAGCCAGTGCTGTTAATAGAATTACTGAAGCGATGATGGATTATCCTGAAATGGTTGGGGGTACCGGGAGATTTTGCACAGACTTCATGAAGGAATCCAATGGACGCCTATTTGGCAAGGCAGGTGCTGAAGGAGTCTATTTAATTGGAGATAAAGAGACTGGAATAGGGATAGCCATCAAGATGGAAGATGGGAATGGACGTGCCGTGTATCCTGCAGCACTGGAAACATTAAGACAAGCTGGCTTAATGGGAGAGGATCAGATCAATCGTTTGATGCATCATTACCGGCCAGTATTAAAAAATGCCCGCCAAGAAAGTATTGGTGAATTAGTTCCAGCGTTTACGTTACGAAAAGTGCACGCGCACTATTGTAAATAAAAATGAGTAAGGGGGATACAAAATGTTGAAAAGAAAGTATGTAGGAACCTTATTAACTACTTTATTAGCAGTCTTCCTTGTCCTATCTGGCTGTACTGAAAAATCCAGTAATGAATCAGCACAGAAAAAAGGTACAAATGATTCCGGGGAACAGCCGATTGCAAAAAAAGAAGGAAACTCGATAACTATTGCTATCAAGGATAACCTCATAAGTATGGATCCGCATGACACAAATGATACGTTATCAGGTTCGATTCAATCGACTATGTTAGAGGGTCTTGTTGGTTTTGATAAGGATATGAAAATGATTCCTGTGTTAGCCGAAAGCTATGAAGCTAGTGATGACGCAAAGGTATTCACCTTCAAATTAAAGGAAGGGGTTACGTTCCACGATGGAACCCCATTCAATGCTGAAGCAGTAAAAGTAAACATTGATCGTGTCTCTAATCCAGATAACAAATTAAAACGCTACAGCATGTTTGAACTTGTAGAAAAGACAGAGGCAGTAGATGAGTATACTGTGAAAGTTACCTTAAAGGAACCGTTTGGGGCTATGCTGAATAATTTCGCTCACCCTGCAGCAAGAATGGTTAGTCCAGCGGCTATTGATAAATATGGAAAAGACATCGCCATGCATCCTGTTGGGACAGGTCCATTTAAGTTTTCTGAGTGGGATCAAAGTGACCATTTAACGGTTGAAAAGAATCCTGAATACTGGCAGGATGGTTTGCCAAAGGTAGATGGGATTAAATTCAAGCCTGTACCTGAAAATGGTACACGTGTTGCCATGCTGCAAACAGGAGAAGCTGATTTCATTTATCCAATTCCAACTGAACAGGCAGAATCATTAAATGGAACAGACGGAATTGTGGTTGAAAATAGACCATCTATTGTCGCACGGTACATGTCAATTAATACGACAAAGAAACCATTTGATGATGTCAAAGTGCGCCAGGCAATAAACTATGCAATTAATAAAGAGGCATTCATAAAGGTGGTATACAGCGGATATGGAAGTGAAATGGATTCCATTATCCCAGAGGGACTCCAATTTTACTCGAAACAATCACCTTACACATATGATCCAGAAAAAGCGAAAGCATTATTGAAAGAGGCTGGCTATGAAAATGGATTTGAAACGACTGTCTGGGGTGGAAATAACTCGGATGCAATTAAAGCAATGGAGTTTATTCAGCAGCAATTAAGCCTCGTTGGCATTAAAGTCAATGTTGTTCCAATGGAGTCGGGCACGCTTTCTGACAAGATTTGGTCTGTGCAAAATGAAGCAGATGCTGAAGTGGAGCTTTATTATGGTGGATGGTCCTCTTCAACAGGTGATGCGGATTGGGGAATTCGTCCATTATTAGCCGGAGATTCAATTCCGCCTAAATCCTATAATGTTTCCTATTACCAAAATGAAGAGGCAGACGAATTAATTAATGCAGCTCTGCAAACAGCAGATCCAGACAAGCGTAAAGCAGCCTATGAAGAAGTACAGAAAATAATGTGGGAAGATGCACCTTGGGCATTTCTATCGGTAGAAGATACAATGGCAGGGAAGAAGAACTATCTTCAAGGCGTTTACTTGCTTCCTGACGGATCGATGAGTGCAAGAGAAGCTGAAATAAAACAATAACGAAATTGAAGATGAGCGCTAATGATAAATTAGCGCTCATTCATCTAAATAAAGGAGAAGAGAAGGAGGCGGGCTATGTTTCGGTACATCGTTAAGCGGCTGGTGGGAATTGTCCCCACTCTATTAATCGTTTCTATTTTCATCTTTCTGTTCGTTCATATGATACCTGGGGATCCAGCCAGGCTTGTGGCTGGACCGGATGCAAGTTATCAGGATGTAGAACTTGTGCGTCAGGAATTAGGTTTAGATAAACCGCTTGTATCACAATACTTCAATTTTATTAGCAATTTAGTTCAGGGGGATCTCGGCACTTCTATGAAAACGAAGCGGCCTGTTTTTGAAGAAATTGCCGCTAGATTCATGCCGACATTTTGGCTGACTGTTTGGAGCATGGCCTGGGCTATTATATTTGGTCTTCTAATTGGAGTAATCTCAGCAACAAAGCGGAATAAATGGCAAGATTATACCGGGATGTTCAGCGCTGTATCTGGCATTTCATTGCCGTCCTTTTGGCTTGGCTTAATGCTTATCCAGCTATTTTCCGTTAAGCTAGGCTGGTTTCCAACTGGAGGAAATGACTCTTGGACTGGATATATATTGCCTTCTATTACACTAGGCGCAGGGGTAGCAGCGGTTATTGCACGTTTTACCCGTTCCTCCCTAATGGATATTTTACGAGAAGACTATATTCGTACTGGGAGAGCAAAAGGATTAAAGGAAAATGCGGTCGTATGGAAACATGCGTTAAAGAACGCGATGATCCCAGTTGTTACGATGACAGGTCTACAGTTTGGGTTTCTGCTTGGCGGATCCATTGTTGTAGAAACTGTTTTCAGCTGGCCTGGCTTGGGCCGCCTGCTGATTGATTCTGTCTCGTTTCGGGACTATCCTGTCATTCAAGCGGAAATGCTGCTGTTTGCATTAGAGTTTATTTTAATCAATTTAATTGTTGATATCTTGTATGGTGTAATGAATCCGCAGATTCGTTATGAGTAGTAAGGAGGGGGAAACGAATTGGAAAATGGCACTGTAGTTGTTCAATCAGAAGAACAAGTTATTCGACACGAAGCGGAAAAGGCACGAACCCCATTTTTAGTGTTCTGGCGAAAATTTAAAAAACAGCGAATGGCCATGATTGCGGCATGTTTTATTATCTTTCTATTTGCGGTTGCTCTATTGGGTCCGATTATTGCGCCTTATTCGGCAGTTGAACCAGACTATGAAAATATATTAAGCCCTCCATCAATTGAACATTTAGCCGGGACAGATGCATTTGGAAGAGATATCTTTAGCCGGATTATTGAAGGGACTAGAATCTCCCTTTTTGTTGGATTAAGTTCTGTGTTTGTAGGGGCAGTTGCAGGGACGGTCTTGGGATTGGTTAGCGGATACTATGGGGGAAGGCTGGATAGTTTGATCATGCGATTTTGCGATGTGTTATTCGCTTTTCCTGGAATCTTGCTTGCTATTGGAATCATTGCCATCTTAGGACCGGGCTTAGGAAATGTGATTATTGCGGTTGCTGTTTTTGGAATTCCAACCTTTGCCCGGATTGTCCGCAGCAGTACGCTTTCGATTAAAGCTACGGTTTATGTGGAATCTGCCAGGTCGATTGGGGCCCCAGCAAAACGAATTATATGGAAGCATATTTTTCCTGGGACGATATCGAGTATCATTGTGTATTTCACGATGCGGATTGGTACATCAATCTTGACGGCAGCCAGTCTCAGCTTCTTAGGATTAGGTGCACAGCCTCCGTCACCTGAGTGGGGTGCAATGCTTAGTTCTGGAAGAGACTTCCTGAATACTGCGCCGCATGTAACGATTTATCCAGGGCTGGCTATTTTTGTTACTGTACTGGCATTTAATCTGCTGGGGGATGGATTGCGTGATGCCCTCGATCCTAAGATGAAAGACTAATAGACAGGGAGCGATTGTATGAATAATAAGCTGTTGGAGATAGATAATTTAAAAACGTATTTTTTCGTCGACAATGGTCAAGTTCCTGCGGTCAATGGCGTAGATCTTTTTATCAATGAAGGGGAGACACTTGGCATTGTAGGTGAATCTGGATGCGGGAAAAGCGTGACCTCCCTCTCCGTAATGGGACTGCTTGCTCACACGCCAGGAAGAGTAGTAGATGGTTCTATCCGCTTTAAGGAAAGAAACCTTCTGTCTTTGTCTGAAAAAGAAATGAGAGAAGTTCGCGGGAATGAAATTGCGATGATATTCCAAGAGCCTATGACCTCGTTGAATCCTGTGTATACAATTGGTGAGCAAATTGCTGAAGCTGTGAAGCTGCATCTAAAATATGATAAAAAAAAGGCGGCAGAGCATGTTATTAAAATGCTAAAGCTAGTAGGCATCCCTCGTGCAGAAGAAATTATTAATGAGTACCCGCACCAATTATCAGGGGGAATGAGGCAAAGAATCATGATTGCTATGGCGATGTCTTGTGATCCTACATTATTAATTGCGGATGAGCCTACTACTGCATTAGATGTGACGATTCAGGCTCAAATACTAGAGCTTATGAAGAAATTGAAAGAAGAAAAAGGAACGGCAATTATGCTAATTACCCATGACTTAGGTGTTGTCGCCGAAATGTGTGATCGAGTCGTGGTCATGTATGCTGGCAAGGTGGTGGAGGAGGCGGAGGTAATTGAAATCTTTGAAAATCCTAAGCATCCATATACGCAAGGGCTGCTTAACTCTATTCCAAAATTAGGCCAGAAAATGAATCGTCTTGATTCTATTCCAGGAAACGTGCCTACTCCAGCCAATATGCCTGCAGGCTGCAAGTTTGCTCCGCGTTGTTCATCTGTAATGGAAGTCTGCAAAGAAGCAGATCCCGAATTGATTCAAATGGAACAAGGGCATAAATGCCGCTGTTTCCTATATCAGCATGAAATGGCAAGGGAGGCGAAATAAATGGGTGAATTATTAATCGAAGCGAAAGGCTTAAAAAAACATTTTCCCATTAGAAAAGGTTTATTTGGCCAGAAAAAGTCATATGTACGGGCGGTAGACGGAGTCTCTCTATCGATTAAAAAAGGCGAAACACTGGGATTAGTAGGGGAAAGCGGATGCGGAAAGTCGACAACGGGCCGGATGGTTATGAGGCTGCTGGCACCTACTGAGGGAGAAATCTGGTTTAACGGAAAAGATATCAGCAAATTAAATGACAATCAATTGCGTGAAACGAGAAAAGAGCTGCAAATGATTTTTCAGGATCCATATGCTTCTTTAAATCCTAGAATGACCATTGGGGATTTAATTGCAGAACCTTTAATCGTTCATAATCTGATGGCGAAGAAAGAGAGAGAAAAACGAGTACATGAATTGCTGGAATATGTGGGTTTAACCTCCTATCATTCTAATCGCTATGCACATGAATTTAGCGGCGGCCAGCGGCAGCGTATAGGAATTGCAAGAGCATTGGCGGTGAACCCCAAGCTAATTGTTGCGGACGAACCGGTTTCAGCATTAGATGTTTCTATTCAGTCTCAAGTGCTGAATCTCATGCAGGATTTACAAAAGGAGTTTGGCTTAACCTATCTCTTTATATCTCATGATTTAAGCGTAGTGGAACATATTAGTAATCGTGTGGGTGTGATGTACTTAGGAAGAATCGTTGAAATTGCTCCCAAGGAGTCATTATATGCCAATCCATTGCATCCATACACGAAAGCGCTAATGTCCGCGGTCCCTGTGGCAAATCCTCGAGTGAAAAGGGAACGAATTGTTTTGCAGGGGGATATACCTAGCCCGTCTAACCCGCCATCTGGGTGTACCTTTCACCCTCGTTGTCAATCATGTATGGAAATTTGTAAAACAGTCGTGCCTGAGCTAAAGGAAATTGAACCTGGCCATTTTTCAGCCTGTCATTTGTATGAGTAATGGGGTATTCTTTCTTTATGAGCAATAAGTAGGAGTGAGAAGCCTTGGCTGAAAAAACGATAACAATTATTTCAATACAGGATGAATACCTGTCAATCATATCGAAACAAATGACAGAATTGGCAGGAGATTTGGTGCGAATACGCCCAATAACCATTAAAAATCTCGCGCGGGAGAAGATTTCAAAGGATGAAATTGTTTTATTAGGCACAGATTTTATTCTGCCGCTGGTTACCCCGTTTTTGCCTGATGAGGGTAGATATATTATCTGTAAGAGAGGTTTTAATTATGTTAATATGGGAAAATTGCTATCTGCACCAAAAGGGAAAAAAATCTTAGTCGTCAATGATACGGAGCAGACAACAAAGGAAACGATTCAATCTCTTAAGGAAGTAGTATTTGAACATGAATATTATGCGTATTATCCAGACGCCTCCATACCTGAAAAATTTGATTTTGTATTAACTCCAGGGGAAATGCAGCTTGTCCCAGAGGGGCTGGCAGAGGTTATTGACATTGGATATAGACTTATATCTCTAGATACAATTTTTGAAATATTTGATATATTAGAGCTCGATTTTTCTAAATCCTTTCTAACGAACCGTTATATGAAATCTTTAGTGGCCCTATCTAATCAAAATAAGAATTTGAAGATCGACTCTACGTTCAATAAATGGGATGAACATAGAGTAAGTAAAACGGCAAACTATTACTTTGAAGATGTCATTGCTTATAGCCAGGCAATGAGTGATGCATTATACATTTTAAAGAAGTTTGCAGGGTTACATGATCCTGTTCATATTTTTGGCGAGACCGGAACTGGGAAACGAATGCTTGCACAAGCCATTCATAATGATTCACCAGTCAATAGAGGGCCTTATTTGAACATTAATTGTGCGGCAAGACCATTGGATGTGCTAGAAAGAGATTTATTTGGTTCAGAGATGGACGGAAAGATTTCCCCAGGTTTGTTTGAACTGGCAAGTGGGGGAACATTATGTATAGAAGAAATTGATGAAATCCCCCTTTCCCTGCAAGGCAGGCTTTTGCAGGTGCTGGCAGAGGGACAAATAATAAGGGTTGGCGGCCATTTACCTATTCCTATTGATGTTAGATTGATCACTACTAGTCATTCTGACCTTTCTGTATTGGTAGATGAAAATAAATTTCGCAGGGATTTATTTTATTACTTGGCTGCATTAACTTGCAAGATTCCTTCTCTTTCAGAAAGAAAGGAAGATTTTGAAACGCTTATACAAATTTATTTAAAGTCTCACTTACAGAGAAATGATTTAAATATTCCTCAAGATATGATTCAGCTGTTAATGCAGTATTCATGGCCTGGCAATGTGAAAGAGCTATTTAATGCCGTTTCATACATGGCTTGTTTAAAGGGAAAGAAGTTATCTTTTGAATTACTGCCTTTCTATATTAAAGGCAGACTTCGAAAAAATAATGCAGAATTGGCCCCTCCTCAAGAACTGTCAGAGCCTGAATTAGATGAATTAGTAGTAAGCATTGAAGGGCATGGATTTTTAGAAGAAAGCTTAGCCATACTTGAAGTGTTCGAGCAAGGGAAGAAACAGCGTAAATCCTTTGGCCGTACCGTTGTTAGAGAGATGCTTCAAAGCAAAGGGATCATTCTAACCGAACAGCAATTGCGATTAAGATTAGAAGTTTTAAATCAGCTAGAATTATTGAATGTCCGTCAAGGGCGATCTGGAACAACGATTTCAAGAAAAGGGGAATTATTTTTAGAAAAGCTTCGTCTGGAAAATAACTAGATATACTACAAGAACAATTTTGGTGGTGTAAAGAATGAATAGAGTTCGGCTTCGTGATTTAGGCATAGCCATTGGTAGATTTGAAACCGGAGAATGTAATTCTATTACAGATATACGTGGCGTCAAGGTTGGACATGTTACTCTTTCTGAGAGAAAAGAAGATGGCCGTATGGTGCAAACTGGAGTAACTGCTATTCTTCCGCACTCAGGAAGTATGTTCGAAGAAAAAGTGCTAGGCAGCTCTTACATAATAAATGGGTTTGGTAAAACAGCAGGTACAATTCAGCTGCAAGAGTTAGGAGTTATAGAAAGTCCTATTCTCTTGACCAATACTCTCTCAGTTCCTGCTGTTATGGAAGGAACGATCCAGTATCTTCTTGAACAAAATCCGCAAATCGGCGATACAGCAGGCACAGTTAATGTCATTGTTGGCGAATGCAATGACGGCTATCTTAATGATATCCGCGGGCTGCATGTTCGGCCAGAGCATGCATATCAAGCAATCTCTGCTGCGAAATCTGGCGCAGTCGAGGAAGGGAGCGTTGGGGCTGGAACCGGCATGTCATGTTTCGGCTATAAGGGCGGGATTGGAACTAGCTCAAGAGTGGCATGCTTCGGAGAACAACGCTACACGGTCGGATCATTAGTAGTCAGCAATTTTGGCGAAAAGAAGAATTTGCGCAGACCGAATGGAGGATGGCTAGAGCTAGCAGAAGAAGGAGAGAAAATGCCTGATGGGTCCATTATGATAATCATTGCAACAGATGCGCCTCTAAATGAGAGGCAGCTGGGCCGGTTAGCCAAACGTGCTTCTTTCGGTCTTTCAAGGACAGGCTCTTATGCAGCCCATGGAAGCGGGGATATTGTAATTGCCTTTTCTACTGCACATCGGGTGTATCATGACATCCCGGCTGATCAGGAAAACATGCCGTATACATTTATGCGAGAAGACGGCCCATCCATTTCGCAATTATTTGAAATGACTGCTGATGCTGTTGAGGAAGCGATCTGGAATTCTATTTGCAAGGCAGTAGCTGCTGAAGGGAATAAAGGAAGAATAAGAGAAGCAATCCCTTATGATATTTTAATAGGGTCATTCTCTTAAAGGGAGGAGCTAGGATGTTTTCGGCCTATTTTAATGGAGCTTTCGTTACATGTGATGAGCCCGTCATACCTATAGATGAGCGTGGCCATCAGTTTGGGGATGGGGTTTATGAGGTGATTAGAGTGTATAATGGGCAGCCCTTTATGCTGGATGAGCATATCGAACGATTATATCAAAGCGCTGCTGCTATCAAATTATGTGTAGATTCTGATCAAGATACGCTTAAAGATTCGATATGGAACCTCATACATAAGAGCGGGTTAAGCAGCCTGGATCTGTATGTGCAAATTACGAGAGGGATTGCACCAAGAAATCACCTATTCCCAGAAAGACCTGTATCCATTTCAATGACAGCTAAGCCGTTTCGACATATTTCATCAGTAGGTGAAAAGGGGGCAGGCGTCACATTGCATCCTGATGAACGATGGGAAAACTGCTATATTAAGTCACTGAACCTGCTGCCAAATATTCTTGCGAAACAAACTGCGCATGAGAAGGGGTTTCTAGAGGCAGTTCTTGTACGGAATGGCAAGGTGACAGAGGGGACGAGCTCTAATGTATTTATTGTTCAAGATTCATCCATCATAACCACACCGCTTTCAAAGCATATCTTATCTGGAATTACGAGAATGGCTGTGAAAAGCATAGCTGAAGACGCAGGGATCCCATTAATTGAAAGGCACTTTTCACCAGAAGAAATGATCCAATCCGATGAACTATTTATTACAAGTACAACATTGGAAATCATGCCGATTTATTGGGTGGATAATCACCTTATTAGCGAAGGGAAAAAAGGGACAGTTACTAGGGTGATTCAGGAGTTATTTGATAGGAGGAAGTAAGGGGGTTTGTGATTTCTATTTAGAGTCTAGGGTTGGAACAATGCCTGTCAGCACTCGAATTTCTGTCGGAAGATTAGTAGACTGATAGAGGAAAGGAAGGGTCTGCGGGGAGATTTCCCCGCAGACCCTTCCTTCACTATTCCCCTGCACCTTCATGCTGTTCGTATGACAAAAACATGCTCTCAAGTTTGAAATGATCTCCTCTCCCAATTCGATTCCATTTAATCCTCAGAAGAATCCTCTACAGCAAATTACCATCACTATGCGTGACATCTTTTAGTGATCTTTTCGCATGCTCCAGCAATTCGTTCAAAAGGTCCTTCCTGATAAATACTCTATCAAATTCTCCATTCTATCTATCGCCGGTGGTATAATTTACTTACAAACTTTGAAGTTTTTGTCTAGGTAAAAGTAATTAGAACTATTTTTCAATTAGGGAAGAGGAGATCGGATGATACATAAAATTAAGTCGCTAATGGAAGTGAAGAAATATGAAGGAGCACTTGAGCTCTTGGAATTTCAAATCGGGAAGGAACCGAGAAACCAGGAGTTATTCTTATTAATGGCAAGAGTTTTCGAAGAGCAAAGACGCTTTGATGAAGCACTTAATTGCTATGATCAGGCACTTTCAATTGAACGCTCACTCCTGGCAGTTCAATCAAAGGCATTTTCACTTTACCTCTATCATAAGCGTTATGATGAAGCGATTGAACTCTATCAGGAAATATTGAATAGTAATCCGGCAGACTCTTATGTGCTGTATTCAATTGGAGAGGCCTACTTGGAAATGGGTGAGTTTGATCAGGCCATTTCCTATTATGAAAAAGCATTATTATTTGAGGAAGATGCTGAGTATGCTCTTGATTATGTCCTTGGGATCAAGAAAAGCACAGTAGAAAAAGCCTTTGCCCAGCTTAACTTAAACAAAGTGGAAGAAGCGGAGCCGCTTTTTAGAGAGGCGCGGGAGGTATCGCTAACTGGGAGCAATGATCAATACCGTATAGCACCGCAGGATTATTTCCAGTATTCTGATCAGCAGGATATGGACCCTTATAAGAAGATCAAATATGAGTTTGCCTATTATGAAGATAAGATCAAGATGGGATTGGGTGAAATTCTTTATCAAAACCGCCAGTATGAAGCTGCACTAAAAACCTATCCGCTCCTTTCAAGCCCAGCACATACCGGAACTTCTTTACTGCATAAAGCAAACTGCTTTATCGAGATCGGTGATGCCATCAATGCAGTTTCCTGTTTAAAACAGGCGGCTGAAGAGGGTGAGGATGTTAGAGGAAAGCTGCAGTATCTTCAAACGGCATATCAAGCAGACTTTATGCAGACACCAAGGGATTTAGATGCCACGTTTACAAAGGTGAAGGAGCAGGCTGTGTATTATTTGCGTAAATACACAAGTGACCAAGCGACAATTGACGGTAACCTTCAGATGCTGGGCAAAACGATTGTCAGCCATGTAGAGCAAGAAACGTATGAAGAACTAACACTGACACTGCATACCGATTCTGATGATGTTATATCTCTTCTAGATTCTTTGACAATCGGAAGTGTTCTTCTATCAAAATATCAAATGGCTCCACATGTCTATCAGCGATGGGTGAAACGGAATCATCATTCAGCCCATCGATATTTACTGGCTTTAGAGGATTCTTTTAATAAAATAAAAGGGGAACAGGATGTCCTTCCTTTTTATGTTCAGGTTGAGGGAATTTTGGAAAACAAGCTGACTGGAAAGGTTGAAAAGGGATATTTCCGTGAGGGAGATATCATCTTTACCGGTGAAAAAAGTTCGATGAAGCTTAAAGAAATTCGCATGAATGGAGAAAAGGCAGAGGAGGCTGGTCCCGGGCAAATGGCTGAATTCATTTGTGCCCATACGCTGCCAAAAGATATAGAGATAATCTGGAAGGGGGCAAGCAAGTTTCAGATTAAAAAAGTGGAGCCTGTTGCTGAGAAGCCAGCAGAGGCAGCGAAGCAAATGATCACTCAATCTCCAAGTTTTGAAAAGTTTCAATCCATTTCTAAGGAGAAACGGATACTGAACTATTTATCAGAAATGGACGCCCTTGTTGACCATAAGTTGGGAGAAGCTGCTTTAAAGCAAAAGCTTGCAAGCCTTGAAGACCAGTATAAAATCAATGAAATGGATCGCATGATATATGAAGCGGCTGTACTAGGGAGGATTTATAATACTCCTGATTTTACCGGCAAGAAGTGGGAATACAAAAGGGATTATTTTATCTCAGTGTTAGATCGGGTTGAATATTTAGGCATGAAAGGTGAACTGCTGCAAACGATTTTGAATCAATTAAAGAGCCTCAAAATTATTGCAAAGGGTACCTTTTATACAATTGAAGAGAAGTTATTTGGCTGTATTCTATCCATGACTGAGGCTGAAAAAGAGGAACAGCATTTTATTGAAGAGACCATGAAAAAGTATAGGAATCTTGAAAGCACCCTGTTTGGAAATGAGTTTAACAGTTATCAGTATAAATACTTTGACTGTGGCCGATTCATTCATGACTTTTCTAAACAAAGAGAGGAATTGGAAGATACGCTCATCTTCAGCTGCAAAGAAAATACATCTTTTATTAACCCAAAAGAGGGCTTTGTCATTAGTTCGAAGGCCATCTACTCCTACGGGTGGACGGAGCCTGTTCTTTTTGAGGATGTAGTAGATCTTCAATTGAAAGATACTTACGATGTATATGTTTTGGTTAAAAATCAGGCAGAACCTAAAAGGTTATACACAAGAAACCTTATGAATGCAGGTAAATTTGTATTATTCATGAAGGATGTTTTACGTGAATATATTGAAAAAAATGCACCGGATAAAGCTATGACAGAAATCGCTGCTGCGGTTGAAAGCGTGGAGGCGCCCCAAACAGATGCTGAGGTGGAAAGCACAAAAACTTCCATACGTACGAATGCATTGGAAAATTCGAGGCATGGGATGAATCCTGCTGCTGCATCCCTGACAACTGCTAATCAAACAAATTCTAAAACGATTGTTAAAGGGTCTAGGGTAGAACTGACGAAACTTGATCCGAATTTAAAGAATGTATGGGTGCAAATTGGCTGGGATCCAGATGAATCATTAAAAATCGATGCCTCTGTTTTTATGGTTGGGGCTGATGGAAAATGTCCTGATTCTAAGTCCATTATTTTTTACGGAAATCCAACAGCAGCGGATCATTCAATCAATCATTCCGTTTTGACGGGTACCGCTATAAATATCGACCAGTTTGATATTGATATCAATCGGATTTCTTCTAGTATAGACAAGCTTGTCTTTACCTTGACGATAGATGATGGAGAGAAGAAGGGGCAAACCTTTTCACAAATGAAAAATGGCTTTTTGAAAGTAGTGGATAAAGATTCTCAGAACGAATTATATACTTATTCTCTTGGCTCGTTTACTGTGGAAAATGCCATTGTGCTTGCTGAAGTATACCGAAAGGGTAGAGACTGGAAACTATCTGCCTTAACAGGGGGTTTTTCTGAGGGGCAGGCAAAGCTATATGAGCATTTTGGTTTGGAAGGCACAAAAAAGGAAGAAACAGAACAAAGTGGACCTGAGAAAGAAGTGAAGAAGGAGCCAGCTGCAAGCTCCAAGCAACAAGATCAGGAGTCAGTTCAAGAACGAATTGAAAAGCTAGTAACAGCCTTTTATGATAACCTTCAGGGATATGTAAAAGATTTATTTTATCTCTATCGCCAACAGGATTCGAAATCAGGCAAGAAGTTTTCGAATGTTTTATCCTCCTACGCCCAGCTGGAAAATGATGAACAGCCTATCTTGTTATATGATAATACGGCATTTGGCAGTGCGAAGGATGGTTTCTTAATCACCACTCGGCACATTTATTGGCATAATTTGCTCTCGTTCAAGCAGAAGCTAGTATTAAGGGATATTCAAGAAGTAGAATTGAACAAAACTTTAAAAATCAACAAGCGCGATATTAACATCGAGCTTATTCCAAAAAAAAATAGAGATCAGCTAGAGAAAGAATTCAAGCGGTTGTTTAGTTCAATTGCGGAAATTGGATAGGAAAATATAGTATGTAAGTTTGTAAGTTTTTTTCTATTAAGAGTTCAAATCATTTAACCGGATAATGAATGAATCAGAAGCAGTTTGGGTATTTCCAAATCGGTACATTGCCGTTTATGAAATAGAAAAGGATTGAATTGAAGACAGCATCTTCAATTCAATCCTTTTTCTTTTATTCCTTTATTATTTCATTCTTATTTTCATCAAAAATAACAAAGTGATTTCTTGCAGCTTCTTCTATTTCTTCAAATGCCCAATGAGTGGTAGGAACATCATCTGGGAATGTCGCTGTTTTTAAACCGGTTAATGGCCCGCGATTAAACAGGCGATTTAATACTTTAACTGCTTGAGCCCTTGTTAGTTTTTCATTTGGCCGGAATGTATGATCCTCATATCCAACCATAAAATCGGTATCCTTCATAAAATCAATGGCTTCAGATGCCCAATGATTTGCTGAAACATCCTTATAATTTGCCTTTTCGTTCGCTGCTAACTTGGCACAGGCTGCAGCTTTGTCATCGGTCTGACATTGGTTTTTAATCCAGCGATACACAATTGCTGCCATTTGCGCACGGGTTACGTGGCCAGCTGAGTCAAATGTTGTGGCATTTCTGCCTGTCATGATGCCAGCACCTTTTACCTCCATTACATCTTTATACGCCCAATGTGTCGCTGGGATATCCGTATAAGCTTTTGCAGAAGGTGCTGCTGCTAAGTTTCGTGCTAACATGGCTGCCATTTGTCCGCGTGTAACGGAGTGGTTTGGCCGGAATTCCTTGCCATATCCTTTTATATAAGGAGTATGCGTCTTATCCTCATTCGCATCTTCGTCCAAGCCTTCCATATGAAGGATCGTGAATGTGCTAAACTTGTTGACGCCAAATTCTAATCCAAGCTGATCTTTCTTATAATCTACTACTTTTGCTTTTACTAACTCCTTTTCACCATCACTATGCTTAATGAAGATTACGAGCTCTTTCAGGAACTGTTCTCGTTCGGAAGGACTGCTAGGAAGTTGAACATCTCGTAATGGCAGGGTAAGTGTTACAGGTCTGCTTTGCATGTTTGTTTCAATTGTCATCGGGCGGGCTACAACATTAATACTTTGATCTTGAGCCATGTCTTTAACAATTTGTTCGACTCTTGCCCGATTTTCTACTTCATTACGCTGTTCTTCCTCTTTAATCGGAATTAAATGGAAGTATAGATCATCCTGGAAGCTTTTTAACGATTCCTGTGGAATCGCAATTCTAACGTTTTCTGTATGAATTTCTAAGTTAATATTTGCATCTTCTACTACTTTTTTTGCTTCAGCAGGAATATTAACCTTCACTTCAGAAACTTTATCCTTCTCATCTGGAATCATTATGCGAGCAGTGCTTTGACCTGCTTCAACAATCTTTTTAATGGAATCCATTGCCCGTTCAGGTGTTAGAATGACGTCATCTTTTACTTTTCCATTTGCTTCTGTTGTCCGTGTAATAGGAGTTCGTGCTACGGTATCTCCTTCACCAACAGTTCCTGTTTCAACTGGAACTGTAATCACTTCTGTTGTAGGTCCTTGGTTTGAGGACTCTTCGCCGCCATTTGAAGGATTTCCGCCATCATTATTAGCCGGAATCGCTTCCCACACTGCGTATAGCGTCACAGAATCGCTGCCCATTAAGAAGCTGGAGCCTGGTGAATATTTAGTTCCGCTGCCATCTGCTTTCGTGTTCCATCCAGTAAATGTATATCCTGATCGTACTAGGTTTCCTGTATTGTTTAATACAGATACATTTTCATTTTGCTGATAAGCGTGACGATCTGCTGGGACTGTCCCTCCAGTGTGATGGTTGCCCATATACATGACAGAATAAGTTAAAGGATCCGTCATAAATTGTTTAACTTCACTGTTCACGGATTCCTTAGTTGTTGTTGTCGCTTTAATTCTTGAAATAAAAGGATATTCCGTATTTGGTGTTAATCCGGTAAATATCGGACGATCTTGCCAATTGACACCATCATCAATACTGAACTCTTGTCCTGGAATAGGAACCAACGTAATGCTTGTCGTTGTTTTATTATCAAGGGCTGGAGGGGCTGGCAATAAACTATCAGCTTTTTGAACGGCTGCTGTTTCGTTGCTGATTACACTGCCTATTGCATGGATTCCATCTGCGATCACTTTGACTTTGATTATTTCTGCAATGTCTAATTCTGCTAGTGTATAGGTCGATAAATTAGCTCCAAGAATAGGTGTCTCGCCACGGAACCATTGATATGCTGGAACATCATCAGTAGTGTTTGGCGTATATGTTACTCCAGCTATGTCTGCTGTTAGCATACTTCCAAATTTCAAATCACCTAGTATGTTTACGATCCCGCCCATTACAGGCAAGGAAATAACAGGAAAGGATACACTTGCTTGTCCAGTCATTGGTTCCGCATTGCCTTCAGTTGTTCCATTGTCTTCTACTGTGTAACGGAAGCTTGCTGTCCCTGTAAAATCTTGAGCCGGTGTAAAGTAAACCTGTCCATTGTCTAAACGGACGGTTCCTCCTACTGCGTCTTCTACAGAAACGATTGATAACCTTTGATTATTTTCATTTTCAGGGCCTGGTGAATCATTGCCGAGCAGCACACTGCTATCAATCAGTCGTTCAATAGAATTTACATAACTTGCTGTCAATGTATCATCCATTGCTACTGGTGAATCATTGACTTCCTTTACAATAATGCTAGCTGTTATCGCGTCACTTAAAAGTGTGTTCCCTGTTCCAGGAGCAGCCTGTATCATAAACCCAAAACCGGTTGTTCCGTAATCATTATCATTTGGGGTGAATTTTAAACCTGCCTGCCCCTCATCTACGGTTATATATGAACCATCTGCTATCGGAGTAGTTCCATCATTTTTATAAAGTATGCCGCCTGTAATCCCCGTAATTTTAAAATGAGTGGTTGTTGCGCCGCCAGCAGCTGTCGGTGTAATAATCAGATCACTTGAGGTTTGAGTGTCTTCTTTTGTTTCCGCATGAGTTACAGTTGGCTGGTCTGCTCGTCCTATAATCTGAAAACTTGCAACGGCTTGACTAGATTGAGGCGTTTCCTCACCTGCTGTTTTGCCATCATCAACTATTGTGTAACGGAAAGAGGCAGATCCATGATAGTTCGGTTCAGGTGTAAAGAGGACATTGGAACCTTCCAATCTTACATCTCCGCCGTCAATCCTTTCAACATTTGTTAAAGTTAAGCTTTGCCCGCTTTCATTGCTAGGTCCTGGTCCATCATTGCCTAGTAGAGAGGAGATTGGAATGGTTACCTCCCCGGCATTCTCTTCTATATTAGAAAGGACGTCATTTACAGCTGTCGGACGATCATTAACCTCCGATACAGTAATCGCTGCTTGTACAGCGCTGCTCAAACCAGTTCCATTTTCATCTAATGATGCTTGTACATGGAAAGAAAAAGTATCACCAGCTTGGCTATTTGCATCTG
Source organism: Cytobacillus massiliigabonensis (assembly GCF_900199725.1). Taxonomy (GTDB): domain Bacteria; phylum Bacillota; class Bacilli; order Bacillales; family Cytobacillaceae; genus Cytobacillus; species Cytobacillus massiliigabonensis. The sequence continues at coordinate 559,099 of NZ_LT904904.1, forward strand.
GAGAGGGGATAAATCGCAAACCATCTCCGCCTTCTACAGATGAAATAAAGTCATTATTATTAATTTCTGATGTCCCATTATGTTTAAAGAGCTTTCCGCCGATAATATCCGTAATTTTAAAATGTGTTACATTTGATCCATCCGCAGCATTACTTGTAATGACTAAACCATTTGTTGTTGGCGAATCTTCTGCTGTTGCAGATGGTGTAACAGCAGGGCTGTTCGTGTTTGCCGGTGCAGAAACATTGACATGCTTAATCGTATGTGTTGAATAAGGAGCACCGGGTAAGTCAAGAATAATCCGATCTACAATATAGAGGTTATTCTTCGTATCAATCGCTAACGTACTGAGAGAAGGGAATTCCATTGTTGTATTGTCTAATGATTTAACGGCAATTCCGCTCGAATTGATTTTTAAATATGAAAATGTTCTAGGAACATATAGATTCCCATCGTTATCAACTGTCATTCCGAAATTAAGTGTGGATTCACTTGTCGGTAAAGTATAGCTGGAAATCTCGTCATTTGTTGCAATTTTTGCTACATATATGTTGTTTGTATTATTATTGTAAATCAATCTTGTTACGATATAGATATTTCCCTGTACATCATTTAGCAGCTTATAGACTGGCATATAGCTTGGCATGATCATGTCGAAGCTGCCTAAATCCCTAATTGTGCCATCTGTACTTATCTTTTTTACCCAGGGATCATTCAATTGAGTAAAATAGATATTCTCCTCCTCATCAACCGCTAAATTGCTTACCTGTATGTGACCAAGATCTTTTATGGTATTATTTTCAGGATTGTCCAAATCATATTTTCTGATTTCACTTGTATTCCCGTTTTCAAAATCCCTTTTATAAAAAGAAATAAATATGTCACCTGCAGGACTGACTGTAAAGGTTGTAGCTTCTCCCATAATTCCTTCTAGCACAGTTGTAATAGCTCCTGAATTTCCATCCATTTTCTTAATTTTAGAACCTAGATGTCCTTCACTCCCGTCGCTTTTTCCGTCAAGATTATCGCTTATAAAAGCATAAAGGTTATCTTCCGCATCTACGGCTGCATATTTAGTCCCAAGGAATTCATCCTGCATAGTTGGTGTCGAAGCTTTCACATCAAAAGGGACATAAATCATTGTGATTAAAATAGAAAAAATTAAAAATAAATTAAAGGTCTTTTTTATATGCATCGTTAACTTCCTTACATTTTATTTTGCATTAGTTTTTTTAAGTGGAGTGCATTGCTAGTTTAATAACTTCAAACAACAGCATAGTTATGTATGGATTAGTACATTAAATAAAGGTTCACCACTTTTCTTCGCATGATCTTATAAACTTTAATAGAGCTTTTTACCTAATTGCTAGAAGTGATCATAACATTTTATTCTCAACAAATTCTCAACAAATTCGACCTTTTTCAACAAAAAACTACACATTGTAGAGTGACCCAGTAAATTAAATTGAGACAAGGAAAAAACACCCCTTTGTATCGTATTTAGTCAGAAACTATTCGATACTTCTGGAGGGTGTTTTTTTATATAGGAAAGAAGGTACATTATCCATCAGATACTAAAATAAAAGCAATTGAAATGAAGAAGAATAAATTTTACGAACGCAGTAATTTTGGGGGAAGTTGGGATAAAGAATCTCTCATAAATAAAGACATGGATGCACTGGGAGCATAAAGGGGATTCGTTTTGATCAGCCTGTTAGGAAACAGTACAACTATAGGAAAGGTCAAGAAAGTCAGGATAAACCTCAAGCATTACGTAATACTTCTAAAGCGGCGTTATAACATTCATGTAGATTGCAAGACAATACAAGGGATTATGCAAAGTTCCATCTTCAATGCCAGATTAAAGTGAAAAGACAGAAATAAATGGAGAAAGTAATATTTGCAGACAATATTTTTAACCGGAACTTTAAGACAAATAGACCAAATGAAAAGTGGGCAACAGATAGTACATACCTGCCAGACGGCTCTTCCATGCTTTCTCTATCAACTATAATGGATCTGTAAAATAATGAGATAATCGCTTATAAAATCAGTTCCGTACATGAGTAAGAGAGATTGCGAATCAATCTATGTGTTACTATAACGAAAAACGAATACAGGCAAAATTAAACTACCTAGCTCCAGTTGAATATGGATGCTAGGTAGCATAGGTGTTTTTTCTATGTCTCATTTTCGCGGGTCAGCTCAACCTAGTATAGACAGGCTGCAGGGTTAAATCTCACCATCAATTTTTGATCAATTCTTCGCCTGCATCATTTTTGGTATAGCTATGTGTCCGGCCCGCCTCTTCAATTTCCCTATACGCCCAATGCTTTTCGGATACATCCTTAAAGGTAGGAGCAATATTTCCATGTAATGGGCCACGATTAAATAGGCGGTTTAGCACCTTAACTGCTTGAGCTCTGGTCAATTTCTCATTTGGACGGAAGCTCTCATCATCATAGCCTTCCATCATTCTTGCAGCCTTCATAAAGCTAATGGCTTCGATAGCCCAGTGGTCTTTCTTAACATCGTTGTAATCAATAATGCTTTCATTTGCCAAAGAGGAACAGCTGTCAAACGCTTCAGCATCCTTTTCGCAACCCATTTTGATCCAACGGTAGGCAATCGCTGCCATTTGAGCACGAGTTACAGTTTCTTCCGGCAGGAATTTCTCGGTTGAAACACCTATCATAATGCCAGTTTGCTTGGCTTTCATGATTTCTTCATATGCCCAGTACCGGGTACTAACATCACGATAGTTTGTTTGGGAGTTCAAAACGATGTCTGCAGGCAAGTTTCTTGCGAGCATCGCAGCCATCTGTGAACGAGTAACAAATGCTTCAGGACGGAACGATCCATCTTCATACCCTTTAATATATGGAGTATGGGTTTTTGGATTCTGTCCGCTGAAATATTCCTCTAATCCTTCCATTTTCACAATCGTAAAGGTACTGAACTTTTCTATCGTAAACTTAAGTCCTAGTACTCCTTTTTTGTACTCTACAGGTTCAGGTTTTACTAGCACTCTGTCTCCATCACTATGCTCAATAAATACCCCTAGTTCTTTCAAAAAGTCTTCGCGTTCAACTGCATCTTCAGGTAAAGTCACTCCTAGTAATGGGAGAATAAGATCCACTTTTCGGCTCTTTAAATTTGTTTCTATGGTCATTGGACGTCCCACTATTTCAATGGACCCATCCCCAAGTGCTTCTTTAACAACTTCTTCTTTCTTGGCTCTTTCTTCCACAAGCTTTCGATCAGAATCCTTTTTGATAGGAACCAGACGGAAATATAGATCATCGTTGAAGTCAGTTAATGATGATTTTGGAATGGATATCGTCGCATTTTCCGTGAATATTTCAAGGTTCAAATTTCCGCTCTTCAGCTCAGTGAGTGCAGACTTTGGAACATCAACATTTGTTTCGGAAACGATATCTTTTGCATCAGGAATTATGATACGAGCTGTATCATCTCCAAATTCCTTTGCTTTTATTACAGTATCTTTTGCAATGCTATCAAGCATTGATACATAATCTTTAACTGTGCCATTCGATTCTGTTGTCCGTTTGATTGGTGTCTTATTTAAGTTCTTCCCGCTTTCGCCATCTACGTCAACTGTGATGATCTCTGTATTAGTTGTAGCAGAATCATCTCCTGGAGTAGGTCTTGGATCAGGATTTGTTCCAGGATTAGGATTTGTTCCAGGATCAGGACTTGTTCCAGGATCAGGGTTTGTTCCGGGATCAGGATTTGCTCCGGGATCAGGATTTGTTCCAGGATCAGGGTTTGTTCCGGGATCAGGGTTTGTTCCGGGATCAGGATTTGTTCCGGGATTAGGATTTGTTCCTGGGTCAGGATTTGTTCCTGGGTCAGGGTTTGTTCCAGGATCAGGAGTTAGCACTGGTTCATCAAGTTGCTCCCCATCAGGCAATGAAGTTACGCTTAATAAAAAGCTGCTTTCATATGAATGTACTCCATCATTTAAAGTGACAGTAATTTTGGACAGCCCTTGTTGTGCAGGCTTCATAATGATCTTTCGGTTTGTGCTAGTTCCAGTAATTTGAATGTCACTGTTTGGCAATACACTTTCATTTTCGGAGACAGCCGAAATGCTCATTTGATTCACGTCTCCTATATCATTATCTAAAACGGTAAATTCTTTGACTCGTGTTGAACCTACTGTTCCTGTAACCCCGTAAATAAACCCATCATTGGATAGCCAGGTTGTATTATTCAAAACTGAAGGTACGGCTATATTTCCAGTGTTTGCTGCAGTCGTTCCTTGTCCTTCATTAAACATATACTGGACGAGGAGATTCGGTTCAGTTTGAGTCAAACCCGTATTCATTTGGTCAATGATTTCGGATTGGAGTTTTGCTTTATTCCAGAATCTTACATGTTTCATACTGCCCTTAAAATATCCGTCTTGAGCCCAAGTACTCTTGCCTAAGTAGTTGTTTGTCCTTGCATTTGCTCCATTTTGGATAATTCCATTACCCATATTTGTGAGATCCATAAATTCTTCTGCTTTCAGTATGCCGTTCCAATAGATATATGCCTTTTTTTGAGTATGATTGTAAACAACAGCCACGTGTACCCATTGGTTTATTGGAAAGGGTTCTGAAGTTACGGCTAGGTAGAACTCATTACGCGGCCCATTTTGCGGCAGTGCTTCAAGCACCATTTTCCCAGTTCCTCCTTGGAATGCTAAATGGAGATTAAAGTTATCCGGTCCGTAAGAGGTGTCGAAAATTCTTTCCCAGGCATTTTGTATCGTAGGGGTTTTTATCCAGGTTTCAAAAGAAAAGGAATCTGAATAAATATCCATACTTGGGTATGTAGCATGTGCATAATTATTACTGAAACCAAGATAATTATTGCCGCCAGCTTCTGTCAAATTTGGTACATCTCCTATAGGTGTTACTGTCAGCTGAGCTGTTTTGAGCTCCAGCTCATAGTTGTCTATATTGCTCGGGTCTGTTGATCCTTCTGTGTAATGAACATAATTAATGGTAGTTGTTCCATTCCAATTCGGTACTGCAGAAAATCTTATTTTCGTATCAGCTGATAAAGGAAGGAATGAGTCAGTAGCGAGGCGATCAGAAATATTCAGCCATTGTATACCATTAAACCATTGCCATTGGCCATTTTGATCATCAACACTTTTAACCCCAATGAAACTTTTTCCTGGAGCAATGGCAGATACACGTTCACCATCATATGCACCTTTGTCTTCCTCAATTGGCTGAAATGTAACAATGTCCGCGGAACCTTTAGCTTTAACAATATCTGGGTGCTGAGGAATCAGACATATTACTAGTGTGAAAATGAGAATCACTGATAAATAGCGATTCAAGGCGATATGATTTATCGCAAGTTTTTCCATGATGTTATCCTCCATTTTGTTTCACTATCTTAATATTCCAATCACTTTACAAAGTGATTGAAATATATTTCAAGAGTAGCATATTATTCTAAACAAATTCTGAACAAATCAGGATGATAGAACTAGTCTATAGTTACTATATTACAAAATTTATTAAGAATTAAAGCAGCAAGAAAAGATCATGTCCTTTGATTTCAGAGAAGAGGTTGGACTTCATCTGAGCAAAATTCAATTCTATGAAAGTCCTGAATATCGAGAGAATTGAACCTATATGGTTTTTAAATTTATGACAAAAGACCTTCCAGTTATTCATTATGGAGTTTATTAGAAAATGGAGTGAATCCGGTTGGAAGGAAAAATGAAGAAGATCCATACAATTTTTATATTTTAAGAAGATGGAAGGAATTAAGCTAGTTACTTTTAATCTGGATTATTATTAAGCTCGTTGCTCTTTTTGGGGACTGTGTAGTAGGGAAAGTTCAAGCTAGAAAGGCAAGGGATTACATAAGGAATGGTTGTCACCCTTGACTGAATTCTATGAAAAATAGTAGAATTATATAGTTTCATTGCATATGAAGCTAGAATGATAGCGATTATATTTTTTTTTATTTTTTGAAAGCGGTTTCATAAATGTTTGGTATCAAATACATAGTTAAAGAATTTAGATAGCTATTTTTCTAGCTCTTCATCTAAGCATATGAACAACTACATTACATATGAAAAGAGGAGATTCAATGAGAAAAAAGAAGCTGATCACTTCACTTGCTGCGCCGGCAATCGCACTATCTTTATTTGGGATAGGCACGGCTTCAGCTGATACAAACTTCGATGCGATTAAATTATCACCAATGGAATTAATGAAGGATCAAGGCATTATTAAAGGGTATCCGAATGGGGATTTAGGTGCTGATCAGCCGTTAAAGCGCATGCACTTGCTTTGGATGCTTGAAAATGCTGGAGAGTTAGGATCCAAAGAAGCAAACATTACTTTTAAGGATGTACCTAAAGGCTATAAATCTACTGTAGCAAAAGCCGTTCATGCCAAAATAGTAACTGGCGACAATAAAGATAAGTTTGGTCCCAATGTTATTATTACAAAGCAAGAATTTGCGAAAATGTTTACGTTAAGTCAAACAGAAGGCAAAGTGCCTGATGTTGATCTTTCTGTATTAAAGAACTTTACTGATGCAGACAAAATGAGCGATGAAATGAAGCCTTTTATTGCTTATTCGATTTTAAAGGGTGCCTTTGATTTTGAACATGGTGTGGACTTTAATCCAAATGCGCCTATGACTCGCGGAGAAGCGGCAAAAGCATTCAAGCCAGTTGTTTTTGATGTGATTGATTTCTTAACCACAAATGACATTCACGGAAATATTGAGTTTAATGAAAAATATCAAAATGGCGGCATGGCCATTATTGGCGGCTTAGTGAATGGCTTCCGTGATGTGAACCCTGATGGAACGGTTGTTGTAGATGGAGGGGATATTTTCCAAGGGACGTTAATCTCTAACTCTACTGAAGGGGCATCCACTTTCGAAACATTAAATGAGATTAAGTACGATGCTGCAGCAATCGGAAACCATGAGTTTGACTTTGGTATTCCAGTTCTAAAAGATCGTATTGAGCAAGCAGAATTCCCGGTATTGGGTGCGAACATCTATGATGAAGCAACAAATAAGCGTGTGGATTGGGCAGAGCCTTATACAATCGTTGAAAAGGGCGGTTATAAAATCGGAATTATCGGTTTTGCTACTCCACAGACACCTTCAACAACGTTAGCCACACATATTAAAGGGTTATCATTCCCAACTCCAGCTCCAATTGCTAAAGAATTAGCTGCAGAAATGAAAGCGAAAGGTGCAGACTTTGTCATCGTTACTTCTCATCTACCAGGTGAGGTTGCTAAAGAATCCGATGCGATCATTGGTGAATTGGCAGACTTAGCAAAAGATGCAGATGGAAGCTTAGATGCAATCGTTGGCGGACACTCACACAAACGTGTGGCTGGTCATGTGAATAATATTCCTGTCGTTGAAGCGCAAAGCTATACGGCAGCAATGGGGCATATCCAATTATTTATCGATCGCAAAACAGGGGAAGTATATTCTTCTGAATCAGAGATTTTAGAAACAAAATTAGGCTTAACAAAAGAAGACCAGGCTGTAGCTGATATTGTTAAAAAGCATCAAGATAGAGTAAATGAAATTAAAAGTGAAATCGTTTCAATAACTGAAGGAGAACTAACAAGAGATCTATCAGAAGGCAAGTTTGGTGTAAGCCAATTAGGAAACATGATTAGCGATGCGATGCTTGAAAGAGCAAAAGCACAGGTTGCATTCCAAAATGCAGGCGGGATCCGTACAAATATTGACTCTGGAGAAATCACTTACGGAGAAGTATTCGCAGTACTTCCATTTGATAACTATAATGTAGTAGCTGATATGACAGCACAGCAAATTAAAGAAATCTTAGAAGGACCAGCAGAAGATGGATGGAACTTCCTAAGCATTCAATTTGGCGGACTAAAAGTGAAATTTGATGAAACAAAGCCTCTTGGTGAAAGAATCGTTGACATTGAATTAACAGATGGTACGCCATTGTATAAAGAAGGCAAATTTGCTGAAGGAACATTTAAAGTTGTGACGAACAACTTCCTGTCAACTGGTGAAGGGGATGACTACTTCACATTTGGTGAAGTGGAATGGACAGATGAGCCTGACTTCCAGCGTGAACTATTTGCTGATTACCTGCGTGAAATGAAGAAAGCAGGCAAAACAATCAATGCAACGGAAATTATGGATGGCCGTTTGCAATCGGTAAACTAGGTCAGTCGAGGTTTGGCCGGATCTTTTGATATTTATACAAATAAGATGTCTAGTTTTGATTGAGTAACCAGCAAAAGTAAAATAAGCGGAAATTTTCCGCTTATATTCAAAATGGAGCTCAATTCGGGGGATATAAGCGGAGATTTTCCGCTTATGCAAAGAAAAATCCCCTTTTTTCAAATTTTTTGAGTAAATAGGCGGAATCTTTCCGCCTATTTATGCTTTTTTTAATAAAAATCACCAATTAAGCGGAATTTCTCCGCCTATTTATCAGCTCGGGTACTTAAATTGATAAGTGCGGTCCGGCTTTTTTAATTGTACAATATTCATTAACCATCACAATAATGATGTCAATTGCTATGTCAAAGCTGATGAAATTCTGCAAATAAAGAAAGAAAAAGACGTATGCGGATGGACTGAAGATGAATAAGGCAATTGAAATAAATGAACGAGATAAATAGGAATGGCTGCCACGCTGAGCAGCCATTCTCTGCTTTTTCATAGGATTAGCGGTCCACTAAACGTATACCTAAATTAACAAGATAGAAATATTTTTTTCTATCTATCCAAACTCTTAGTAAAATGGTACGATCATTTAAGTAAATTATTATATTGGCAAACCTTTCGAAAGGGAGGGACGCAAAGCCGCGGGTCTAAAGTCTAATGACTATGATAGCCGGGTTGCCTTTATTCAATGAATAGAGAGCAAGCTCATTCATCAATTCCTGCGATTTCATTCAATTTATCTGCAGGGGGGATGGATTTTTTTATTTTTAAATTACTTTTATATAAAATGCCAGTTTAATTGGAGGGACATCTTTGAATATGCAAAATACATTTTATCAATCTTGTAGATTTCTGCTAGTAGCACTATTTTTCTTAATTGGATTCAATGGTATAAGCCAAAAGGCTTCGGCTGAGGAAGTTACTCTGCCGTTTAATCAGGAAACAAATGGAGAATTGACAAAAGATATCACGAGCAATAGTTATTATATAAAATTAGATGAGGCAGGAAGAGTCACATTTGATCTTACGTCCTATGTGGATAATCTTACATATTTCAAATTATTTGACGATCATAACAATAAGGTTTTTGGTGATGATGTTTATGGCAGCTCAAAAAGTCCAGCTAAATACACTAATTGGGTCGATTTAGAAGCTGGATCCTATCGGTTGGATATTTATGATGGCTGGGGTGGCCAAGAAGGGAATTACAAGATAAAAACAAGTTTTACTTCAGCAAAAAATAATGAAATCGAACCTAATAACGGTACGGTCGAGGCAATGCCGCTGCCATTTGATAAGGCGATTACAGGATTTTTATCATGGAATGATGATATGGATGTTTATAAAATTACTGTACCTAAGGCAGGAAGATTTACTGTTGATCTATCATCCTATGTGGATAATCTCACATATATCAAATTATTAGATGATAATAATGATAAGGTTTTTGGTGATAACTTTAAAGGAAGTTCCAAAAATCCTGCAAAATATGTAAATTCGGTAGATTTAGAACCTGGAACTTATTATTTAGAAATTTATGATGGCTGGGGTGGGCAATCAGGTAAATACCTTGTAAAAACATCCATAGCATACGCTAATAATCATGATAGTGAACCTAATAACGGATCTGTAGAAGCTCAAACACTGCCTTTTTTTCAAACAAAAACAGGATTCTTATCATGGAACGATACTACTGATGTTTATAAAATCACGGTACCAAAAAACGGAGAGATCTTCATTAATTTAACATCTTATGTCGATAGCAGCACTTATATTCAGTTATTAGACATAGAGAATGATAGCGTTTTTAGCGATAATATACATGGCAGCTCAAAAAATCCAGCTAAATACCATCAACCCGTTACACTGACTAAAGGAACCTATTACTTAAAAATTTATGACGGCTGGGGCGGACAAACTGGAAAATATCTTTTAAATGTAAAGGCACCATATCTTCTAGCACCACTTTCGGTTGACCTGATTGGGGATAACGCGAAGGCGGTTACAGGGAAGACTGCTGTAAATCAAGAAGTAATCGTAAAGATATCAGGCAAAGAATATAAGAAAAAAGCGAATTCAAAGGGGATCTTTTCAATCACTATTCCAAAGCAAAAAGCAGGAACAAAGATTGAAATCAGTGCAAAAAATGGATATGGGACTCAAATAGTTACTAAGACTGTTGTCGATAAAACACCGCCAGCAGCTCCAACAGTAAATAATGTAACGAAAAGTTCGAAGACAGTTACCGGGAAAACGGAAGCGGGTGCCACTGTTCACGTGTATAAAGGAAGCAAGAAAATTGGAAGTGCAAAGGTTGCGGCAAACGGAATCTATAAAATAAGTATTAAACCGCAAGCGAAGGGAACGATCTTAAAGATATATGCACAGGACTCTTCTGGAAATAAGAGTTCAACTAAACAAGTAAAAGTACAATAAATTGCAAAATAGCAGGCACATGAAATCATCATGTGCCTTTTATATTTTAGACAGTGCAGCCTAACACCATTCTCAGCTAATTCACCTTTTGCAGGGAGGTCCCTGTGTAGGACATTTTATATTTAGCACCGTTTTCAAGTTCAGCATAAATGGTCGTTCCATCGATTTTAAAGGAATGAATATTCCCTTTTAGAAGCAGCTTTTTCTGTGTTCCATCGTGGTACATGCTGTATAAGCCATTCGTATTGTAATAGAAATAACGGCTTCCATCAGCCCGAATAGAAGTGAAATCCTTATACTCTGGGTCTTTGTAGCCTGTCGATGTGCGGTCGTTTTTTATGAGAACATCGAACAATTTAAACAGTTGATTGTCGTAATATCTCCCTCGATATATACTAATTGTCACATTATTACTATCAGCCTTTTTTACATTGCCGACAAAACGGTCCATGATAATCTGATGCTGATTATATTTGCTTAAGCTGTAGTCATTGAAGGGGTCTAACCGATAGTTAATTACTGGTTTTTCAGTTTCAGTACCTAATGCATCTGCTGAAATTTCGATTGAAAGATAGGAGCGGATTGGTTTAGGAAGTGAACCCCCTTTTAAAATGACCGGCATTTGTAAATAATTTTGGCTAGAGAGCTTAGCTGTTGAAGCATCCAATTCTACGGTTAGTGTGCTGCTATCTTTCATCCTATTTCTCAAATCATGTCTATACCAGTTAAACAGCTGGCCTTCATCTACAATAATGTCTTCTTCACCTGTTTTTTTATTCTGTGCGGTAACGCTAGTTTTATCTACTTTAATCTCCCAATCTCCTAAGTTAGGGAATTTATTTTCTGTATGATTCCCATTAATACTTCCCAGACCCGAAGCAATGCTTAAATCACTGTTTAAAGCCCGAGCAAGGAATACAGAAAACTGAGCACGAGTGGTAGCTTCACCTGGAACAAAGTAATGGACCATTTGATCATATTGCAGTTTGCCTTTTCCCCAAGTGATGCCATTTTCCGAGATAGAATTTATGTCTAAATATGCCCAGTGCGTTTTCTCAATATCAATAAACTTTTGAACATTCACTGGCTTATAGGCAAATGCTCTTCTGAGAATGGCTGCCATTTGTGCTCTTGTGATCGATTCATTCGGCCGGAAGTTTCCGTTTGACCCGCGTATTAATCCTTCCTCAGCTACTGCAGCAATTGCTTTATAATAGTAAGCCCCTTTTTTAATATCCTTAAAGTTTGGATCGGGGCGACCTGCTAAATTAAGGTCAAGCGCCTGGACAATTAAACCTGATGCTTGCTGTCTCGTTAACGTGTCATTGGGGCGAAACGTTCCATCTGAATAGCCGCTGATAATTCCTTCGTTTATTAAGTAACCAATTTCTTCCTCAGCCCAGAAGCGATGATCCTGAGGGATATCCTTAAACGGAAGGCGGTCAGCATGCGTATCCTTTGCCGGGGTTAATCCTGATATCATCAAGAATGCAGCAGCTCCAGCCAGCCACTTTTTCATAGAATAACAGCTCCTTAATTAATTGTGTTTTTATGGCAACTATTAATTACTATACTAACATTAAACGATGACTGTCATCATCTGAATATTACCAAAAATTTCTGGATATATGAAGGAGGCTTTTTCTAATCAAACGTTTGATTAATAGATCGATAGCTCGTGATTCTTCTAACAATCTCGTACCTTTAAACTTTCCCTTAGCATTGTTAGCTCATATGAGAGAAAGGTCCCTAAATCAACGAATGGATTGGTTTTTTACTCCTTATTAATAGGTATTTAGTTCCTTTAAATCCATTTATTGTATGTATATACTCCTTATATAATGATTGAAGGGAGTTTATCATGAAAAAAATTTCTGTTTTAGCTTTAGCATTTTTACTTATCGTTTCATTGATTTCCCCTGCAGCAAAGGTGGATGCAGCAGGCTTTAAGGATGTTAACAGCAAGTATTGGGCAAAAGATGAGATTCATTATCTTGCAAACTTAAACATTATTAATGGGTATACAAATGGGAAATTCGGGGTTAACGACCCGGTCAAGCGCTCTCATGTAGCTGTTATTTTATATAGAGCTTTAGAATTAGATAGTGCTGATGTCCCGGATCCAGGGTTTAAGGATGTTCCAGTTACACATCCGGCTTATAAGGAAATTGCCACATGTGTTGCATATGGACTATTTGACCAAGCAGAGTATTTTAAACCTGAAAAAAGTATGACTCGTGCACAAATGGCTAAAGTATTTGCTGATTCATTTGAATTAGTACCAGCTATGGCTGTTCCATTTAAAGATGTTAAAAAATCTGATTGGTTTTATCAGCCTGTTCAGGCACTTGCTAATTATAATATTACAGTGGGAAGCGATGGTTACTTCAAGCCGAATAAACCATTAACACGTGCAGAGTTCTCTGTATTCCTTGCCCGAATCATGGAACCAACATTCAGACCGGGAGTAAACGCTGTTATAGAGAGCGCTTCATACAAGGCTAATGGAAATCTTGTAGCTAACTTAGTTATCTATAATAATACCAACCACTATATTACAGAGCTGAATTCTAGATTCACTTTATATGCTGAATCAGAAGAAATCGCAAGCCATGCTTTTACAAAGGAAAATCCTTACCCATTGAAATTTAAGTCCTTTGGATTAGCGCCAAAAGGGGAAAAGTCAATAACTGTGGAATTCAAACCGAATGAAATTACTAAAAAGGTAGAATTAACAGAGGATACGATGCTTGAGGTTTTATTCTTGTATGAGTATTACTATAAATAAAAGTGTAATTTGAAATTTAGCTAATATAAAAAGAGGGTCTACAGTTTCAATTAATACTGTTGGAACCCTCTTTTATTTAGAGAACGAGACACAGTTTTTGCTATAAAAAATAAACGTTTTAAGAATGAGTCTAACGCACCACTATATTTACAAAGTCAATAGTTGGCCCAGCGCTAGCCTTTTCTGCAACTACTTTTAAATTATGGACATTTGTCACATCGAGATCCACTTCTTTCGGCAATTCCCCACCATTTAATTCATAGGTAGCGAGCAGAATTCCATCCCCGTAAATTTCCATGTTGGCATAGTATGCAGATTCATCTTCAAATCCTAGAATTCCTGTTAACTGGGTGTACTTCCCTTTTAAATTCAAGGAATAGCCCACTCCATCATAACCAAAATACATACTGTACCCTTTATTATACTTCTCTCCAGCTACCGTCATCTCCTCATTAATGTCTACTCCTCTATAAGATTTATAGGGACTCATTAAATCAGACAAATAACTTCCTTCTGGTTTTGTTCCGAAATAATACGTATTTTTCGATCTGTCGAAAGCTGTTTTCTCCCCTAATAGGGATCCCACCATATCAATAGGCGCATACCTGACTCCGCGATAATCAAGTAATACCGGAACAGATTTGTTCCCACTTTGATAGTTGCCGCTTAAAATATTGCCTTGATAGCCAACATTTGATTTTACTGCTTTTGCAGCATTTGCTTTATATGTGTCGGCATCCTTTTTATATTTTGCAACCTCAGCTTTTAGCTTTTTAATTTCTTTATCCTTAGCAGTTAGTTTGTTTTTTAATGATTGAATTTCTTTTTGAAGAGATGATACAGATACTGCTGCCCCTACAGACGTATTAGAAACGAGTGTTCCTGCTAAAAAGGCAATAACAAACATTATTACTAAACTACTTCTTTTCACATATATTCCCTCCAGAATAGGATAAATTAGGTACATTGTCATAATATAGGGAGTTGTCTTTAGGAGCAATGTGTAAAATGTGGTTTTGATGGTATAAAATGTAAGTAAAATCATGGAAAGTACTAGATTTAAAGGGAATTAATACTATATTCATGAAAATAATAGTTATAAATAATATATTTACCAAAGTACTTTTTTCTTATATAATAACTCCCGGATGAATCATCCGACCTATTAATAGTTTAATATTGATAAAGGCAAACTCGCTTGAAAGAGGAGGACGCAAAGCCATGAGTCTAAGGCACTAAATCATAGTGCTATGATCGTCAGGTTGCCATAGTAGAAAGCCATGGCCTATTTTGCTATGGCTTTTTTTGCCGAAAAAGAATTTGGATGATTCTGTAAAAGAAATTAAGAGAGCAAAAGCTTGAAAGGAAGGAAATCAGATGGCTTATAAAAAGGAATGGAGGAAGATCCTTATATTAGCAGGAATTGGCGTCGTATTGGCAGTCATTTTCTGTATCTACGCGATCAAAAATTATTCAGGTTCCCATATAAGATTTGGCACGAATGATTATTTAATTTTATTGGCAATCGCTTGTTATCCAATTGGGATTGTATATGGCTGGAGAGAGATTCTAAATTTATATAACCGGATAAGAAGCAGCGACCGAGAGCATTGGGCGAAAGGCAGAGCACATGGCTATACGGCTCTATCAATCACAATGCTGAATTTTGCCCTGGCATTTATTGCTACAATTTGCCTTGGATGGATTATTGGATTATTGAATGCCTATAAAAGATTAAGGTATTTGAAGAAAAACGAAGCAGCTAATGGGGATTGGGAAAATTAATGAATTGGAACAGGCGAGTGCTCCCAAACCTTCAAATAATAATAAGGGAAGATACATATGAGCAGTAATGATGGTTGTCTCACTCCCCTTATTATTCTTGTCGCATTATATTTTACTTTTGAACTTTTTTCGATTTACTACAAAGTTATTATACCTATTATTTTATTGGCCGTTTTACTTTTCATTTGGAGAAAACGGATAAAGAAAAAGGCACTTGTGGCACAGAAAATGCTTGAACGATGGCCGATGGACCATATCGATCATGTGGAACAAGCAATTTTTAAAGAACTTCAATTAGCACAGAAATATCAGCAGAAATTACTTGCAGATGCCTATTTTAATAGCGGAATACCGCAGAAATCAGCTGTTGTCTATCATGATCTTGAAGAAAGAATGGCTTACTTGAATCAATTGGAAGATGAATTTTTGATGGTATTTAACCGGACGGTCATCGCCCATTATTCATATTTAAAGTCTGCAGAAAATATGAAAGAGCTTGAAGAAGCTTTTGATCACTTATTTTATCGAGCTAGTGTGCAATTATTCGATGTCAATATCTATAATCGTGATGCAAGCGATGTAAGAGCCATTGAAGCATTATTTACCCGCAATGAATTAGATTATGAATATATCAAAAACACGATTAATTGGATTGAGCCATATCATTCAGGCTTTCTTCCGGCTATCTTGAAAAAGATTCGGGATGAACGATATATCATCGACAAGGGCTTGGAGGGTGAACAGAAATTATTTAATGAATTAGAGGTGTACCGCGATGTTTGGCACACTTTATATAATGTGAGAATTGAAACAGAGGAGACCTCAGTAGAGTCAGATGCAATCATAATTTCTGAGAATGGTGTTTTTTCAATTGAGGCAAAGAATTTCAGCAGCTCTGGTAAATACATGATTCATGTTACGAAAGATGGACAGTGGCAAAAGGTTCTTCCAGATGGCAGTGTTGAGCCAATGAAGGATGTTGCGAGTCAAGTAAATCGACATGTGGGCATTAAGCAGAGGTTTCTGAATGAGACACTAAAAAATTTTGGGGAGTATACATCTTATATTCATATTGACCCGATCGTTGTGATCGCAAATGACACGGTTAGAATGAATAATGAAAGTGATCAAGTCATTTTGCGGGCGTCACAAGTTTATCAATATATTAAAATGAAGTCGCCGTCTCTAGAGCAAAAGCAAGTCGAAAAAATTAAATCAATATTCATAGAGCATATGCTTGAACCTAAGAAGTTTCCCCATGTTGATTATGGAAAGGAACTTGAGCGCTGGCTGAGGTTTTCACTCCCTCCATTCGTATATGCGGAAAAGATATCTCACGTCATTGCCGCATATAAGAAAGAGCTAGAAAGGCATAATGCTTATTCTAATTATATTCAGCTGACTTCGATTTCAGAGTCAGTCTTCAGCATGAAAAATGAACAAGATGAGGTGGAGGAATGAAGTGGTTTTATATATTTTTACTCGCAATACTGATGACTGGCTGCAGTGCGGAATCATCAAAGGAAAAAGAGGAAGCGAAACAGCCTGACGCTCCAGCGGTTGAGGAAAGCAAGGAAAAAACAATTGAAAGAACAAATGAACAGCTGGAAGATTTATTGCAAGAAGTCGATATGTCCGCAAAAATGGCAGAAGCCTGTCCGCGATTATCAGTAGAGATGACGACAGCTTATTTAGAGCCCGATCAAAAAAGGCCATCTATTATCAGCTTTTGTCATCATAATGGAGATGTCTCTTTAGAAGGTGAAACGGCTTGGTTTGGATTGGCCACATTTGATGAATCAGCAGATGAATGGAAAACGGAATTGGCTAAAAATGAATTCCTTTCTCATCCAGCTAATTTTGTAGGATCTCTTAAATTAGATGGAGGCAGTGAAAGGGTGGCCATTGAGATTTATGAACATGCGGCAGAAGGCGGCCGAACGGGCATCCTTGTTCTCTCTGTTCAAGATCAGCAGCTGAAAATAGAACGGGTCGATAGCACAGCCACACAATATGGAAAAGTGCGTGTGGAAAAGAATCAATTAATTATCGAAGATGCCCATACAGTTGAAACGTATACCTACGAGTTGGACGACGTTACACATACAACAGAGTTAAAGCAATCATCCGCTAAAAGTGATCTCGTTATTACTTATAACAAGGAGAATGATGCTGCTCCTCTTACAGCAAGCATCCCAAATGGAGAAATCCTTGATGTGCAGCCCGGGGATGTCATAAAGTTTACACCGGAGAAACCTTTGTCTTTGTACGGTTTCCAAATTAGGACAAGCATGCAGCAGCAGGCAGATGAGCCAGATACATTCATCGTGTCAGAAAGTGATCTCGGAGAAACGATAGAATTTGGAGAAAATCCATTTGACCAGATGATTACCTATACGATTGGCGACTCAAAGTGGTTTGCATCGCGTGAATATTTAGATGAATTAAAGAAAGGCCGCATGCCCGGATCAAAGGTGCAATTATCTGACTCTAACAAGGAGATTGCTAATTTGCTTAAAGGTGAATACCAAATCAGTGAATTTGGATATATGGGTGCGAAACATCTAGAATATGAAAAGTTTATTTATGCCATTCCCTATTTAAAAGAAGAGGGGGATAAAATTTATACGGTTATTCGCAAGCTGCCTGTTGAAAGAATATTAACCGGCGATGATTTCATTCGTTCATGGGGTGAGCCAGATAGCCAGCAAGAAGATATAGAATTTGATCCGCCGGTATTAAATTTGTTTTATGAACTTAACAAGGACTATAGGGTGCAAATAAGCCTGCAAGAAAATCGAACCGATAGCAGCGCTGCAGCCATTTCACTTTATAAAAAGTACTGATTCTTGTTAATAAAAGTTTTAACATAAAGGGGAATTTTTGTGTATTTAATTGATTTCGTAAAAAGACTTGTACAAATGAGAAATATCAGTATTTCCATCTATCTTCTATTAAATACGATTTTACTAATGCTTATATTTCAGGATCCGATTATAGGTCTAGTTTTGTACGTATTTTCATTGGCACTAGCATTATCACCTTTTGGCGAATGGATTTTACGGATACAGCAAGGGTGTAAACAGCTAAGCCGCAAAGAGCATATTGAAAGATTAATGCCATTATTTGATGAGGTTTACAAAAAGGCCAAACAACTCGATCCGACGATTGCTGATGATGTAAAGCTATTCCTAAATAACGATAACAGTCCGAATGCATTCGCAACAGGAAGAAGAACCATTTGTGTAAATAAAGGGCTGCTTAGCTATAGTGATGAGGAAATTAAAGCTGTATTAGCCCATGAATTTGGTCATCTTTCAAATAAAGATACAGATTTAGTTTTAATTGTTGCTGTAGGAAATATGATTGTAACGGTTATGTTTGTTATTTACCGCATTATCTTCAATGTGATTGGCATGATGTCAGCGGTTGTTAACCGCAGCATTGGTACACTGTTGATGACTTTCTTTATCGATGTAGTCCTCGTCGGCTTAATGTGGCTATGGACTAAGTTTGGTATGGTTCTAGTGATGCATTCATCAAGAAAAAATGAATATGCTGCAGACCAATTTGCCGCTAAATGCGGGTATGGAGACGAACTAATTCATGTGATTGACAGTTTTAACGGCTTAGAAGTAAGCGCATCAAAGGGCTTATGGGCCAACCTTGCCTCTAGCCACCCAGATCCAGATGAAAGAATCGGAAAGCTGCAGACTGTGGTTGCTTCATAAAAAATCACATGACAAAATAATATTATGTTTGCCTCACCTTCCTAGGTGGGGTTTTTTTGTATAGGAAATGAGTGCCGAACATTCTCCATTTCTTGCTTAATGATAGTAACATCTAGGGAATATCTGAAATAACTAAATTCTGCTTTAAAATACAAAGGGGCACAAGGCAATTAGAATCCTTCATAACAAATATTCGCAAGGACACCAGCAGTTAATATAGTGATGCTTGAAAACACAATACTCTGAAGTCCTAGTGTTTGATACCCTAGTAAGACGATGAAGAGATCCATTAAAGCGATGATCAGACCAATACTCAATGGAGTAACCTTGGCTATAAAATAAGCAATCAAGTCAGTTCCTCCTGTGCTTGTCTTATATCGAAGCATCAAGCCAACACCGATCCCGCAAATGGCTCCTCCTAAAATGGCACTCGCCCATATCGGCAGGGAAAATCGAATAGGTGCCAGTATGTCAATAAAGATAGCAGTCATAATCATCCCGTAAACACTGCCATGAAACTGTGGTCTGTCTTTTATCCAAGCAAAAAGGATTAATGGGACACTTAACAAAGCAGACCATAGCCCTGCTTGAAGATCAAAATAATAATGCAAAATAAGTGCTAGACCGATTATTCCCCCGTCTATTAAATGATGCGGAACTAAAAAGCCGTTAATCCCAATCCCTAACAGCATACTCCCAATTACTACAGCAGTTATTCTCCCCAATATATTGATCACCCCATATTTTCAAAACAAAAGATGCTCATTCATCCTTATGAGGTTTGTCCAGAAAACATTCCTTCTGTAAGAACTGCTTGTATACAGGATTACCATTATTTCCTTCAATTCCTGATTTATGTTGTTGTTCCAATGTAAAAAAAATAGAGAGCAGCCATTTACTTTAATGGCATACTGATCTGACCCAATAAAGTTAGACAAATAATTTTATGCAACTTTTAAGACTTGAGTTCGGTATTCCACCGGACTCAGGTCTTTTAATTTTGCCTTCATTCGTTTGTGATTGTAATAGTGAATATAATCAGCTAATTCCTTTTCAAAATGCTCTATACTGTCAAAATCCTGTAGATAAAGGAGTTCGGACTTTAATAAGCCAAAGAAGTTTTCCATGACTGCATTGTCCAAACAGTTTCCCTTTCGAGACATACTCTGCGTAATTTGGTGCTGTTCTAATGTTTTTTGATATTGTTTCATTTGATAATGCCAGCCTTGATCTGAATGAAGAATCACTTGCTCTCCTGGCTGAAGACGTTCTATTGCTTGGACTAACATTTCTCCGACCAATTTATAAACAGGACGTTTCATGACGTTATAAGCAATGATTTCACCATTACACAAATCAAGTACTGGAGAGAGGTAACGTTTCTCACCGAATAGGTGGAATTCCGTCACATCGGTTACCCATTTTTGATTCACTTTCTCTGCAGAAAAATCACGGTTTAGGATGTTAGGAGCAACTTTTCCCACATTACCTTTATAAGAACGGTACTTTTTCATGCGGACTAAGCATAGTAAGTCCATATCATTCATTAAACGATTGATGGTTTTTTTATCGTGTTTAAACCCTCGTTTCTCTAGTTCTTTCGTGATCCGACGGTGTCCATAACGACCCTTATGTTCATGAAAAATCTCTTTAATACTTTCTTTTACGTTCGCATATTTATCAGGTTGATTTAATTTTTTCTCCCAATAATAATACGTACTACGTGGAATGTCAGCGACTTCAACTAAATCTACAACTTCATACATATGCTTTAGTTCAAAAATTACCTGCGCTTTGATTTTGTTTGTAATTTTTCCTGCATTTGAACTAAAGCGTTCAACTTTTTTAAGTAGGCATTCTCCATTTCTAAACGCTCAATTTTCGCTTGTAGTACTTCTACCGTATCTTCAACTAGTTTTGGTGTTTCTTTCTTTGAATCAATTTTCTTTGTTTCTTTCTTCATAGATGGTCGCCCCTTTTTCTTTGGTTGTAGGGCGTCTAATCCATCTCGATTTAACTTTAATCTCCAATTTCGTATCATTCCAGGAGAAGAAATATTAAATATCGCAGCTGTATCAATAGAAGATGTACCCGTTTCGATCATATAATTTAGTACATCCATTTTAAACTGAGTTGAATAACTTGTATAGCTTTTTAGAAAAGCTTCAATGCCATGTTGTTCGTATAGGCGAATCCATCCACTCAAAATAGTTGGTTTTACCTGAACCTCCCGCGCAATCTCATTGATAGATTCATTCCCATTTAAATACCTTGAAACAATTAGAATCCTTTGTTCTGCAGTAAATTTAGCCATTAAAAAACCCCCATAAATGTTAGTTTGATGTCTAACATTTATGGGGCAGTTCA
>NZ_LT904904.1:581258-732472 GCF_900199725.1 Cytobacillus massiliigabonensis
CTCCCAATTACTACAGCAGTTATTCTCCCCAATATATTGATCACCCCATATTTTCAAAACAAAAGATGCTCATTCATCCTTATGAGGTTTGTCCAGAAAACATTCCTTCTGTAAGAACTGCTTGTATACAGGATTACCATTATTTCCTTCAATTCCTGATTTATGTTGTTGTTCCAATGTAAAAAAAATAGAGAGCAGCCATTTACTTTAATGGCATACTGATCTGACCCAATAAAGTTAGACAAATAATTTTATGCAACTTTTAAGACTTGAGTTCGGTATTCCACCGGACTCAGGTCTTTTAATTTTGCCTTCATTCGTTTGTGATTGTAATAGTGAATATAATCAGCTAATTCCTTTTCAAAATGCTCTATACTGTCAAAATCCTGTAGATAAAGGAGTTCGGACTTTAATAAGCCAAAGAAGTTTTCCATGACTGCATTGTCCAAACAGTTTCCCTTTCGAGACATACTCTGCGTAATTTGGTGCTGTTCTAATGTTTTTTGATATTGTTTCATTTGATAATGCCAGCCTTGATCTGAATGAAGAATCACTTGCTCTCCTGGCTGAAGACGTTCTATTGCTTGGACTAACATTTCTCCGACCAATTTATAAACAGGACGTTTCATGACGTTATAAGCAATGATTTCACCATTACACAAATCAAGTACTGGAGAGAGGTAACGTTTCTCACCGAATAGGTGGAATTCCGTCACATCGGTTACCCATTTTTGATTCACTTTCTCTGCAGAAAAATCACGGTTTAGGATGTTAGGAGCAACTTTTCCCACATTACCTTTATAAGAACGGTACTTTTTCATGCGGACTAAGCATAGTAAGTCCATATCATTCATTAAACGATTGATGGTTTTTTTATCGTGTTTAAACCCTCGTTTCTCTAGTTCTTTCGTGATCCGACGGTGTCCATAACGACCCTTATGTTCATGAAAAATCTCTTTAATACTTTCTTTTACGTTCGCATATTTATCAGGTTGATTTAATTTTTTCTCCCAATAATAATACGTACTACGTGGAATGTCAGCGACTTCAACTAAATCTACAACTTCATACATATGCTTTAGTTCAAAAATTACCTGCGCTTTGATTTTGTTTGTAATTTTTCCTGCATTTGAACTAAAGCGTTCAACTTTTTTAAGTAGGCATTCTCCATTTCTAAACGCTCAATTTTCGCTTGTAGTACTTCTACCGTATCTTCAACTAGTTTTGGTGTTTCTTTCTTTGAATCAATTTTCTTTGTTTCTTTCTTCATAGATGGTCGCCCCTTTTTCTTTGGTTGTAGGGCGTCTAATCCATCTCGATTTAACTTTAATCTCCAATTTCGTATCATTCCAGGAGAAGAAATATTAAATATCGCAGCTGTATCAATAGAAGATGTACCCGTTTCGATCATATAATTTAGTACATCCATTTTAAACTGAGTTGAATAACTTGTATAGCTTTTTAGAAAAGCTTCAATGCCATGTTGTTCGTATAGGCGAATCCATCCACTCAAAATAGTTGGTTTTACCTGAACCTCCCGCGCAATCTCATTGATAGATTCATTCCCATTTAAATACCTTGAAACAATTAGAATCCTTTGTTCTGCAGTAAATTTAGCCATTAAAAAACCCCCATAAATGTTAGTTTGATGTCTAACATTTATGGGGCAGTTCATACTCTCCTTTATCTGCTTTTATTTTAACAATCCTCTCTCGATCGCGGCATACAGTAAGCCGATCGCATCAGATTCTGTTAGCTCGCCTTTTCTCAGCTGATTGAGCCAGTTTTTACTTAAGGCTTTGTCTCCATGCTTGTTTTCATCTGTAAGGTCTTGTAAAACCCTTTCCGTTAAATCAATTAATGATTTGGATGTTGGTTGATACAATTTAGACTCCTCCTTATTTCCAGATGTATTTGGTTTCCTTTTTAATCCAAATGCCTTAACTAACCCATTTACATGACCTAAGGCAATTCTATTTAAATAAGCATCCTGTTTTAATTTAACTGCATCTGCTGGAGTGTCAATAAACCCATTCTCAGTGAGCAGAGCTGGCATTGTTGACTCTCTGACCATATGAAAATTTGCTCTTTTCTTTCCACGGTCTGTTAAATCGATTTGCTTAATGACTTCAGGATGAATGACATTCTGATAGACGATGGATGCACTGCTTGGGTTATTGTGAATATAGCTTTCGAAGCCTGTTCCGCCGCCTGAATTGATGTGGACTGACAGCAGATAATCTGCTCCCCACGCATTTGCCATATCTGTCCGCTGGCTCAGTCCTAGCGTAAGATCTGAGTCCCGGCTTAATCTAACTTGTGCATTTTCATATTGTAAAAGTAAATCACGGATTTTCTTTGAGATTTGCAATGTAAGTTCCTTTTCCTGCAGTCCATTCCCAACTGCCCCTGGGTCTGCACCGCCGTGTCCTGGATCAATAAAGATTTTAACCACTCGTAAACCTCCTTTTCAAGTCAGTTGCAATCCCATCCACTTCTTATTAACATATTCAGTGACAGCTTCTTTGTATACTGCACTTGACCAAGTTTGGTTTGTTTTCCGCTCGAAAACCTTTAAATCAAAAATCTTCATTAGATTATATATGTAATCACCCGAGTTTTAGACCATGAGCAGGTGGGAAGAGGGGACAGAATCCTTGTCTCACTTTGTTGCATGTTCCTTCTAAACTACGAACACAGCTATTAATCAAACGTTTGATTAGTAGCTGTGTTTCGAGTTATTTACGTAGAATAAGATCATTAACAATTTTAAGAAAATCAAAAATAGAAGGAAGGTATATCAGTTAAAAGATTCCTCTCCTTCTACTTGTTTTATTAACTTGATTTTTTGGCAAGCACAATGATTCTTCTAAAGTATTCGAGCAACACGTTAAGATCAGCAATAATAAGCTGTTTTTTGTTTTCATTTATAAAATGAAAATCGAAACAGTATGCCTCTCTAGAATCTTTAGAATTGTAATAGGGAGATTTCAATTTATATTTTTCAAATACACTTTTGAGACCTTTATAATGATCAATATTTCGTTTGTAAAACCGTAGACGAAGTTTTTCCTTGTCACGTTGAATAGCTCCAAAAGTATAGGTATTGCTAGTAAAATGAATATCCTGTTTCACTAACAATGTATGAAGCGGAGGCCTTAAGTATATATGATCACATTCTCCTTTATTTGATCCCTCCAGTTCAACATAAAAGTACTTATGACTAGAAAAGAACTGGGCCAATTCTTTTCTAAATATATCTAGTTCGAAATCCTGTCTGCTCATTCCTTTGCATAGCAATGATTAGAAGATTAATCCTTGCTATATTCACCTCCTTTTGAATGTGATTGGTTCCCGCTGTGCATTCAATTGCTTTATTTAATCCGTAATTATTTGTATTCTTGCAGATCCTTATTTATAATTTGTTTCATTTTCATGTTGCGAAGAAATTAAGTACAATTCAGGCACGCTATCACCACAAAGTCAATTAAACTAGCATATGCTAGCCCTTTGTGTTCAGTAGAAACCTCAGTTAAAATGCCGAATTCTAATATCCTATCGCTAACTATTTTATAGTAGGACTCTTTAGCATGAATCAGGTGCTGCTCCATTTTTTCGGTTTCTGCCTTCTCAAGGCTCTCAACATTTTGCTCCGTTTGCTCTGTATTCTTTTGCGTGCTGTTTTCAATATTAGTGATAAATTAAATAAAAGATAACTCAAAACCAGCTTCGATCCTATGATTCCTCCAATATTATGCATAGGTATTTGTCACCATTAATGATACCTGTATATTAAATAATTTCAATAATATTCTAATTAATTTACAATAAAAGGAGGTTAGATATAAACAAAGATGTGTGAATGGGACATAGGGACATGAATCTTATCCCAGCAATTCATTTGCTATGCAATTGATTAAAATGCAGAGAATATAGGCATCTCGTCATCCTGTCATATGCAGTGCGTGCATCACAAATAATCATGTAATGTATTCACATTCTTGCCTATGTAATCAATGCCCGTTAGAATAAAGAAGTACATATGCTAGAATTGACAAATAAGTCCAAATGGAAGACTGAGATAAGGAACGATAAAGCTGCTGCTTTTTAACAGACCCTGGACTTAAATGCACTTGTGTGGCGGAATATGCCAAAGGAAATATTTTTGAGGAGGAGCTAAGACCACAATGTCAATAAAAGAGGTAATCGATCAAGGAAAAGAAATTAAACTAGACAGTTTACCATGGAGTACAGGATATACACCATTAGCAATATTACTATGCATCATACTCATAGTATCTTTTATTGGAATATCATATTCTCTATGGAAATCAAAAGTAAATATCATGCTGCTTTCCATTTCAATCATTTTATTTTTAACTATCACGGGTATGACATTAAAAGAAATAAATGAAGAAAAGAAAGCTGTCTTTACTGATCAGGTAAATGAATGGAGAAGTGAAGTTGCTCAGGAATACATTGAGACATTACCGTCAAGTACTAAAGAATTAGAGGAAGTAACGATTAAATCAGAGATGTTAAATAAGTACACTCGAAACTGGTGGCAAATAAAATATACCGATTATGGAAATGAAATAATCAATCCTGCGGAGATTTCATTTGATGAGGATAATGAGGCAGTAACAAAAGAAGGAATGTTTGAGGTAGTTATCGATTTAGAAAATGATGAGCAGTCTTATATGGAGTACCAGTATTTAACCGAGGACTTAGGGCATGGAGTGAATGAGGGATACTATAATATTGTCATTCACGTACCTGAGGATTTCACATTTGAAGAAGAGGAAGAATAAATGCTTAACGAGAGAGAAGTCCGAACACTTCTCTCTTTTTCATTGTTACTGGATAGTTCGGTAAAATATTCGCATAAACAGCAGAGGGTTTAGTATGAATGAACAGAAAAGCGGTTTAATTATAAAAATTAGCAAACAATCCGATTCCAGCGGATCAGAAACAATCCACTAGTAAAAGCATAGTACACAAACCATTTCCTTCTATAGATTATATTCATTATCCCCCTGAAATAAAGTTGCTAAAAACTCACCCCTGGATTACCATTTATTTAGTAATTGTAATTAACAAACTATATTGAAAAAAGAGGTGTGTCATTATGCCTAAACGTGCATTAATTAATATTGACTACACAGAGGACTTTGTCGCAGCGAATGGAGCATTAACTTGCGGAGAACCAGGGCAGGCAATCGAGCGGAAAATTACTGAATTAACAAAGGAATTCATGTTAAATGGGGAATTTACTATTTTTGCAGTTGATGTACATGAGGAAGGTGATCCTTATCATCCAGAGACAAAATTATTTCCTCCTCATAACATCCGTCATACAAAAGGCAGAGATTTATTCGGAAGTCTAAAAGAATTGTATGAAGCAAACGCAGGAGCGGAGAATGTTTATTTTATGGATAAAACAAGATATTCAGCCTTTGCTGGTACAGATTTAGAAATTAAATTGCATGAGCGCGGGATTGAAGAAATTCACTTGGTTGGTGTTTGTACTGATATATGTGTGCTGCATACAGCGGTGGATGCTTATAACAAGGGATTTAAAATAGTCGTTCATAAAGATGCAGTGGCATCTTTTAATCAAGCTGGTCATGACTGGGCATTGAGTCATTTTGAAGGGTCACTGGGGGCAACGGTTATTTAAAAATTAAGGCTGTCTTCTAAAAAACTGTTGTTTTTAGAGAAATTTTCAGTTTACCAAAAAGACTAGTTGATTGGAGCAGAAGGTGCGAGACTCCTATGGGAGGAGTGGGACAGGTGAGACCCCACAGGAGCGTTAGCGACGAGGAGGCTCAGCGCCCACCTCGGGGAAAGCGAGCATTCTGGAGCGCAAATCAACTTCTACCTAATTATGTTAAAAGCAACGGGATATATGTACTTAATGATGGCAAGGATAAGTTTTATTTGTTTTTAAGCTAAGAATTTCTTGAAGAAGGGAAAGGCTTTGGGCAAATTGAGGTGAAAAAAGAAGAAGGTGCGCTCACTATTTATTTGAATGAGACCTCCGATATAGAGCAGGAAAATCAAGTGCAGCATAAATTATACGAGATTCACCAGCTAAAAGACTTTGAGTCTCTTCGTGTATTTAAAAATGGAGAAGAAACTCATATCCAAATAATAGGAGTGTAGCTGTCTTTCCTTGGTGCCTTCCATTGCTCGCGGACAAATAAAAGGATCAGCCTGGCTGATCCTTTCTCATGTAATCATAAATTAATAGAATCGCTTAAACCCATCAAAATGCTTTTGATAATAAGCTTCACTAAGCTTACTAATGCCTACTCCATTTGATGAACTGGCATGGATAAATTGGTTATCCCCGATGTAGATGCCCATATGGGAGATTCCTGGCTTATATGTATTTTCAAAAAAGACCAAATCTCCAGGCTGAGGGGTATCCACGTAATAGGAGCGGCTATAATAGCCTTCAGAAGACAATCTGTTAATCGCTTTTCCAGCCTTGTTGAAAACATAATAGATGAATCCGCTGCAATCCAATGCAGTTGAGCTTGTGCCTCCATATTGGTAAGGTATGCCTATTAGTTTAAGTGCTTCGCTTAATAAAGGCAGATCTGTATTTGTGACTTGGTCACCGCCACTAGGCTTTTGCTCAGCTGAGGGTTCTTCCTGTCCGTTGACAGCAGGCTTTTCTTCTGCAGCAGGTTTCCCATTCCCGTTAATTAGTAATTTTTGTCCGACGTAAATTAAATCCGATTTTAAATGATTTACGTTTTTCAGCAGTTGAACGGTTGTCCCAAATTGAACTGCGATTCTCGATAAGCTATCCCCGCTTTTTACTATGTATTCTGTCTGATTGTTGTTTACCGATGGGGCAGGTGCAGGCAGGGATTCCTCCGCAGGTGCCTTCGGTGGTGGAGCGGATGATGCAGATACCTTCAAACTTTGCCCTGGATAAATCATATCGGATTTTAAGTTATTCCAGGCGATGAGATCTGCCAATTTAATTTCATGCTTTGCAGCAATTTTGCTGAGATTGTCTCCCTGAACGACTGTATAAGCTTGTACAGTTTGTGTTAAAGTTGGAGCTTTTTCCGTTTTCGGAGCAGCGGGGGCAACGAATTGTGCAACTTTTAGCGTTTGCTTGTAAGCTAAGAAATCTGTTGATAGATTGTTTAAAGATTTAAGCTCACCAACTGTCGTATTGTGCTTTTTGGCAATACTTGAAAGTGTATCCCCCTTTTGTACCGTATAGGTAGAAGCAAAGGCACTTGTAGTAAAGCTTGCCGATAAGAGAGCAGCAGTTGCAAATGTTGCGACCTTTTTCTTCATTTTTCTCACAACCCTCCCATAATAATCTATATTATGCATATTCTATCATATAAAATGGAGCCTGACACCAACTTATGGGTATTCTGCCCCTAGGGTAAGAGCTTTTTTTGGACTAATGAAAAAATAAATCGGCTTTTTGTCTGATTTTGACAAATAATATCTAATATTCTCAAAATATGGAGTGAGTCTCGAGGACTATTAAAATAAGGATATTAAAATTTATGGGGGAGATATGAGTGAAACGCTTATTTAAAGTTGCTATCATGTTCACCTTATTGTTATTAGACGTGCCTTTAATCTTCCTTTTGATAAGCAGCCAGCATATATTGATGTCCCTTCCAGCAATTAGCCATCATCTGATATTAATACTGTAGCGAAAAAATAAAATGGCTAATGGTTATGAGGATGGCGCTTTTAAGCCATCGAATTATGTGACTAGAGCAATATTTTCTATCTTTCTTGCACAGGCATTAAATGACGATTAGAATTTAAGTTCGTTTCATTGGTTCAATTTGAAATCACCGTAAGGAGAGACTTTTCACGGTGATTTTTTGTATTTAAACAGGAAAAATGACCTAACAATAAATTAGAAGAGGATGTCTTTTTCTCCATATAGAATATAGGAATCTCGTCATTCTTGTCGTATGATAATACTAGAAAGGAGATGTCTTGCGAATGGGAAAGTTTAAAGTATTCATATTTTTTATTTCTATACTCTCACTGCTTACAAGCTGTTCGTCGACTGAAACTGTCTCTTCTAAAGAAGCTGATAAACTAGTTATATCTGACTACTTTCCCCAGGTTGGATTAGAACGATCCTATATTCAGTATGGGACAACAGGGGAAAATACGACCGTGAATGACATAGTTGTTTCAGAGACAGATGCCTCTGGAAAAGAAATGATCTACATAAAGGAAGCTGGCAGCCTAGCAGGTGAGAAAATCACTCAATACGAAGTGAATAACGATTCGATTCGGGTTGTCTATTTAATGAATGCGCTCAAAAATGAGGAAGCAGACGTTATAGAGTTAACTGCTCAGCCTGAGTGGAAAACGGGTGATGGGGATGATTCAGTAAGCTATTTAACCGAAACAGGTCTTGATATTGAGGTTCCTGCGGGTATGTTTAATCACTGTATTGAGGTAACGAATATTGCCAAAAGTAAATCGGGCGAACATAAAGTAGTTAAATACTACGCTCCAAAGGCAGGATTAATTAAAACCGTATTCTATTTAGAGGATGAAGGGGAATTTGTATTTTCCGAATTGCAAACTAGCAATCTTGATAGGATTAACGCTGAGGAGAAACAGCTAGATGAAAATAGTGATTCGCCGTCATCTGAACAGACTTTAACAAATGGAAGTACATATCGTAATAACGAATACGGCTTTGTTTTTACCTATCCTAGTGAGTGGGATCAATATATTAAAATAAGTGAAGGGTCTTGGGCTGGTGATGCAGAAGCAACGATTGATATTAATTACATAGAGGATAAAATCGATCAGAATGTATTTAGCATTGTTGTCTTTGATTACGTTGCAGAAGAGGAACAATGGGATCATCCAATGATGAGATATTTAGCAGCAAATAACGGGAAAACCTTTGCTATATCTGTTGCGGTTGAACCAAGTGAGGAGCTGCTAAAGCCGGAAAACGAAAAGAAGCTTAAGTATATTCAGGAGATGATAGCCAATCTTGAAATAGTTGAGGATAGTTTCAGGTTTGAATAATAAAGTGAAACTTCCATCAGCGGGGGAGTTCCAACTCATAGGTTGGGCTAGTGCCGATGCTGCCACAGGACGTGGCGTTCTTATTCGACTTTCATCACCTACTGATAGTTAGTTGAACCAAATGGGCAGTTGATCCTCCACTTAAACTTCTTTGTTTCCTCGCCTTTCTTGAGGTAGGGGTCTTACTGCCCGTAAATCTGCGATAAAAGGCTAGTAAATAATGAGTGAAAAGCTTTGAAGCTTAGAAAAAATGCCGGCATGTTCTTAGGGAGGGGCTATTTTGAAAAAACAGACCTTGGTTTGGCTTTTGGCCTTACTATTCTTTTATTCTTTTACAGGGAATGCGTCTGCATCCCCAATATTTAGTGACTTTAGTAACAGTTATTCAGCGAAGGCCGAAATTGAATACCTTGCAAAGAAGGGGATTATTGGCGGATATCCCGATGGCAGCTTTGGTGTAAATGATAAGATTACACGCTTACAGGCTTCTGCGATGATTATTCGTGCACTAGACTTGGATACAAGCAATCGTCCGAATCCAAACTTTAAAGATGTTAAAGCAGATGATGCTGGGTACGAACTAATTGCAGCAGTAGCAGATGAAGGAATAATGGGCGGAAATGAACAAGATGAGTTCAGACCGTCAGATACGCTTACGAGGGCTCAAATGGCTGCCATTCTTGTTCAAGCCTTTCAATTGAAGGGAAAAGCAGCCTATTCCTTCCGCGATGTGGATGATTCGCATTGGGCATCTGCAGCTATTAAAACCTTATTCCATAACGGCATTACAACAGGATATGCTGATAATACGTTTAAGCCAAATCAATCGATTACGCGTTCACAATTTGCTGTATTTTTGGCGAGGGTTTTAAATCCAAACTTTAAAGAAGTGAACGCATGCTATAAACCGAACAATGAGAAGAAACATGTTGTGAATGTTGCAGTAACCACGCTTTGGGAAAAGCCAGATCGTGCAAGAGCGATCGATGAGCCTGCCATATCAAGTCATGTAAATGTCACGAAATGGATTTCTAGTATGAACTATCCGCAAAAAACTTGGCTGCTTGGCAAAATTGATTCACAGGCATTATATGGCCAGGAGGTGACGATTTTACAAAGCAGCGGAAATTGGTACAAGATTGCAGTTAAAGACCAATATTCTCCTAAAAATAGCAATGGATATCCAGGTTGGGTGCCAAAATCTCATATAACAGAGTATTATCCAAACTATGAAAATTGCAAGATTGCCATCGTGAGTGCAAATAAGGCCTCTTTATATAATACGAAAGCTGCTGCTAGTAAATTTTTAGAAGTAAGCTTTAATACTATATTGCCAGTTATGAAGGAAGAGAATAATTGGTTACAAGTCCAGACCCCAACAAATGAAGTGAAGTATATGAGAAAGCAAGATGTAAAGGTATTTGCGAATTACAAGAGTATTCCTAAGCCTTTACAAAAGGATTTAGTTGATACAGGAAAGCGATTCTTGAATTTGCCTTACCTATGGGCGGGGAATTCAGCATATGGATTTGATTGCTCTGGCTTCACGCATAGTATTTATAAGCAGCATGGAATCTTAATTCCAAGAGACTCCACTGTTCAGGCACAACAAGGAGCAGCAGTTACGAAAAATAACTTACAGCCTGGCGATTTAATGTTCTTTGCCCATAATAAAGGGAAAGGGAACGTTCATCATGTTTCCATGTATATCGGGGATGGGAAAATGATACACGCTCCTAATTTTTCAAGAGCAGTTGAAATTGTCTCGATCAATACCGAACCTTATAAATCGGAGTTTGCTGGTGCTAGAAGATACCTAAAATAAGTTATTTAATATTGTCATTTTGAAGACGGGTCAGGCATAATAGAAAGAGCTAGTGGAAAAATATTCATATGAAATGGAGTGAAAACATGATTAAACAAATCGGTCAAATTATGCTCTATGTTAATAACCAAGATGAGGTTTTGAAATTCTGGACAGATAAAGCTGGATTTATCGTCAAGTCTGAAGAAGATAATGGTCAAGGGATGAGATGGATTGAAATTGCCCCATCAATGGATGCGGAAACGAGTATTATTCTCCATAACAAGGAATTTATTGCAAAAATGGAGCCCGAATTAAATCTTGGCACTCCTTCATTAATGTTTTTCACAGAACGCCTCGATCAATTGTATACAGACCTTTCTGCTAAAAGTGTAACTGTCGGTGAGCTAGTTACAATGCCGTCTGGCCGGGTATTTAACTTTGCCGATCCAGAAGGAAATTACTTTGCTGTCATGGAAAAAAAGTAGTTTAGTTTATGTGGACCAAATCGCACATGATTTGGTCCTTTATTATTGTAATATCCCTTGAACTTGAGGACACCAGTTCCCTTATTTTTGAAGAAATTTGCTGATTCTTTTTCTTTGTGGACATACGTTTCGCTATTTTAATAAAAAGCAGTGATTTTCAAGTGAATTTTAGTAAATAACGTACTAGGTATCCGTTCAGCCGTAAATTACAGTCATTTAATCAAAGTAACGGCTACATTGTCCGTCTGAGGGTTTCGCCACATTATTAATCAAACGTTTGATTAATTTTGCGCCTCGTATTTTTTGAAAATTATAATATTTTGATGTATAAACATAAATAGATAGGGGGACGTTGAGATGCGAAATTCGAATGATCAAGTGAAAGCAGTTATTGCTGCAATTGAATATATGCAAAAGCATTTAGATGAAGAAATCACATCAGAAGAGCTAGCTTCTCTCGCAGGATATAGCCCTTATCATTTTTCGAGATTTTTTAAAGTGGTCACAGGCGTGTCACCCCGGCATTATTTATCTGCCTTACGTATAGAGGCGGGGAAGAGAATATTGGTGGATTCATCCTCTTCATCTATATTAAAAACACTGCTTACAATTGGATTTAGGAGCATGGGAACATTTAGCACGAAATTCAAGCAATTTGTTGGTCTTTCCCCAAAGCAATTTCAGCTGCGTACGGAAGACTTGCACGAATTTATTAACCAATATGAACGCCAGGATAAGCTTGAACAGAATAAACTTTCTCCTCCAGTTGTTACCTGTCACCTAGAAGTTCCTGAAGGTTTTAAAGGTCTCATTTTTATTGGACTATTCCCGCGCCCGATTCCAGACCAAAGGCCTGTCGCTGGAACAGCCATTACTCATAATCGAACAAACTGCGTGTTCTCCTCTGTGCCATTAGGAACCTACTATGTTTTAGCCGCAGCACTTCCTCTAAGCTTTCATCCAAAAGACTATTTTCTTTTAGATACATCTTTAAGGGGCAAGTCGGATCATGCAATTGAAGTTACAGAAGGAACAGCGGCAGAAGTGAAGATCAAGCTTAGAGATCCTATGCCCTATGATCCGCCAATCTTAATTAATCTCCCCCAGCTATTATTTGAAAAAGTAAAAAACAAAGCAAACTAGAAGAAATTTCCGATGCCTTTTATTGTTAAATTAAGGGTATTAACTACTAGGAGGGATCGTTTTGCTAAATCAAGTGTGTGTATTGACAGTGAAGGTAGACGATATAGAGAAGGCAGTTGAATTTTATACACAAGTGCTGTCCTTCAAAGTTTCAAAGTATTACGGGGAAAAGCTTGTTAGTTTAGTGCATAATGATATGCCCATTGTATTAGAAGAAACAGAAGCGATTGGTACTGAGGCACGTCAAAGTGTTTTATTAGGAATTCTATCGGAAAATCTTGATAAAGATGTTGATGAACTGAAAGCAAAAGGTGCAGAAATTCTTTTTGATGAGCCCCAGCCATGCCCGCCTGGGCGCTATACGATTATTAAGGATCCAGCAGGAAATCAAATTGAAATCGTCGAGTTTTCCAGCTAGTTGTTATGATGCCTGTGATTAAGCATCAAACGTATATTAAGTCGCAGCCAGCGAAAGTATTCCAAATGTTAACAACCGCTGATGGTTGGAATGCTTGGTTTACGGATCGGACAACCATTGCGTGGAACAAGGATGGAACAGGTGAAATCCGGCTAAGATGGGCTATTAATAGGGAGAAAATGATTGAAGATGGCGGAAAAATAATAGAAGCTACCCCTGATGAATCTTTTATTTTCCAATGGTGCCCTGGAGAAAGCCAAACAACTGTGAAATTCAATGTACAGCCATTTAGGGAAGGAACATTATTAGCTGTTGAAGAGCATGGGTATTCAAATAAAGATATTGGCACTTGCATCGAATGTGCGATTGGCTGGGGAGAAGCTTTGACCTTATTAAAAATCTATTTAGAGCACGGGATTGTTCTTAAAGAGGATTTATTCGCAGGAGTGATATAAATGATCTATGAAGTGACTTTTCAGGTTCGAGTAACTGATATTACTGAAGGAAAAGGGTGGTATCAAACATTATTAAGTCGAGAGCCCGATTTTGTCCCGCATGAAGGCTTCGCAGAGTGGGAGCTTATTCCTAAATGCTGGCTGCAAGTAGCTGAAGGAACACCTGCAGAAAGCAGCGGCCCCCTTAGACTAGGTGTGATGAATATAGAAGCTGAGCGGGAGAGATTAGTGAAGGAACTAAAGATAGATATTTTTAAAATATATGAAAGACCAGAAGTGCCTGTAAAATGGGGGACTTTTTCGGACCCCTGGGGTAATCAGATAGGGCTGTTTGAGTATTTGAGTGAATTGGAGAAGGTTGGAAAGATGAATGGAGTTTGAGTGATTAGGGTTTAGTTTACTTTAATGCTTGAACTGTGCTTTTGAGCTTGAAATGGTTTTTATCTCATGACCGAGTCCGAACAATGGCCAAGTTCGGACAGGATCGAGCGGAATGTGCAAGACCGAGTCCGAACAATGGCCAAGTTCGGACAGGATCGAGCTAAATGCGCATGATCGAGTCCGAATAATAGTCAAGTTCGGACAGGAACGAGCTAAATGTGCATGATCAAGTCCGAATAATAGTCAAGTTCGGACAGGAACAAGCTGATTGCGCATGTTTGAGTCCGAACAATAACACCCTCCGGACACGAAAAGGCTTTTTCTCTAGGTCGTTTCTAACTAGAACAATCATCAGACACACCCAGCTTTTCCCCGCAAACTTAGGATAAACTTTTACAAAAAAAAATTGTAGCGAAGAATATCTTCTCTACAATTTTCTATGCATTTCTAAATAGTCTCGTTGGACGAGGCATGATTTTATCTGATTCTTTAAGTACTTTATTTAGTGTATCAATGTTGTTAGCAACGGAATCACTGAAGCTCCGTGGGCCAAGGATTTTCCCTTTATTTTTCTGAATGGTTTTTCCTGCTGGGGAACGTCTTGCAACGATTGTGCCAGAGCTATGATAATTTACTCGTTCTTTGCTCATTTTGTCCCTCCTATCAGCATAATCAAAAATTGAAAGAAATGTCCACTTTCGTTTATTATAGCATATTCAATCTCATCTGAATATGCGCGAACTTGTTCTTTAGACCACCAGTCAAGGAACGTAAAATGGAGGCAGAGCACATATTCACCTATTGGTTCGGTAATATAGAGCGTCTGTTTTTCTTCTAAAAAGGCAATGAGCCGTTCTTGATTATTATATGCCTCTACGACAAAAACATCCTCTGATTCGGTCAAATCAAAAAAGTCAGGTGCAGTTATTTCACCAAATTCAGCCATTCGCTTTAAACAATTTCCATCGTATTTATATAGGGAAGCCGCTAAGCATTCAGAAACAGTGTTTACGTGGATCGGGTTTGTATCAGGCGTTTGTACGATCGCTCTCGGTTCATCAAGAAACAGTAAACCGCTTTTTAAAAAGTTTGACCATGCTCTTTTCGTATTTTGCACAATGGAATTTCTTTTATCCAGCATAATTAGCGTATAATCTGCATAATTTAACAAAAAGGATGCTTGTCCTTTGAGCTGCTCCAATTGATCTCTTTCTTCAATAAGACCAACAACTGACCTTAGTGACGTGCTAAGCATCGCAGAAATTGTGCTTGCTTCTTTTTCAGAACGGGAGATATTAAAATCATAAAGCCATTTTCCATTGGAATAAATATCATAAAGAAAGGCCCATACAAATGGATCTGCAGCCTCCAGCAGGGTTTTCGCTATTCCATCCTGCTTCACTTGTTCATTTATCCAGTCCTTTAGCGGGTCAAACGGTGACCCAGGAAGCCTGTGATGATCCCTTAAATAGATCTCATATAAATTCTTAAATTCCTTCTGTAAAAGCTTAAAGTTATTTTTGATCTCTGGTGATACAAAAACGAGGATATGCTTTTTCTCTAATAGTGCCGCCTTATATTCAAGATAGGTCGGTGTGACATTCCCGCGCAGCAGCGAACGACTGGCACCTGATCTCTTATTGATCAGCAAAACAAATACATCACTGGACTTGACAACATCCTGGCATTGTTTTAACGTATCCTTTTCCCAAGTGCCAAAGTCTCCATCTTCAAAAATCGGCACTTCATGTCCGCTTTCTTCAAGATGCTTTTTAATCAGCTTTCTTGGTCCTTTAAGATCCTCCTCATATGCGGAGCTAATAAAGATTCTTGTCTTATTGATCAGCGGAAACTCCCCCTTTCCCCTTAGGTAGTTACCCATATTATACCATTATAAAATCAAGTAAATACACAATAGACAGAAAATTTGAATTTATCGCAGACAGACCCTCCGCTGATTGAAGTTTCTCTTTTTCTTATAGGCTCTCCTTTAGAAATCTAAGTACCTCTTTAAATGTCTCCGCAACTGCCGGATCTTTCATATTCTCATCAAATGAGTGCTTGCCATTTTCAATAGTAATTAGCTTATTCTTAATACCTGCACCGTTCAGTGCCTCACGCATGAATACGGACTGCTCATAAGGAACATCATCATCTGCATCTCCGTGCAAAAGAAGTGTTGGCGGGTAGTTTTTATCTATTTTTTTCAATGGACAAAATACATCGGGAGCCTCTTCCTTGTTGCCGGTTAAATAATCGATCCACTTGCCTTGCTGACGGCAATATAAGTATATGGCGAAGCGGCGCTCGATTGGACCTTCGGATAGGGCCTCTTTTTGAATGAGCTGATGTACAAGAACCTCTGGAACAGCCGTCATTTTTGAAAAATATGGGCTGGGCTGTCGAGACCAATCCCCAGCAATATCCCCGTAGCCATAAAAAGAAACAATCGCATTCGGGCGAACTTGAAAGGTTCCAGACAATAGCGCAAGATAGCCGCCTGCAGAACTTCCAATTACAGCCATTCGATCAGGATCGAAGCCAAACGTACCTGCTCCTTGTTCCTTCAGCCAGATAAGAGCATCCTCAATGTCCTGCTTAATGGCTGTCAGCTCGGATTCTGGTGCTAGACGATAATCAATCGTGCATACGTTATAGCCTGCCTGCAAATAAAGATTTATTTGTTCCTCTTTCATATCCGTTCTTGTCCCAAAGATTAATCCTCCCCCGTGAATATAAACAATGAGTGGCGCATGCTTCTCCTCAATGGCATAAAAATCTCCTTTAATTTTACAGCCATCCACTTCCTTATATATAAATGTTGTCTTCATTCCATATCCTTCCTTTCATTCGCTCGTTAACGATTTAAATTATAGTACACCGATGCTAGAAACAAATAAATCGAGTGAATCTTTAATGTTTTTGCAATGTAAACCCTTTCAATTTTATTCGATTGTTATGCCTGATTTCCTATAATGCAACTGAGGTTAAGTTATTGTTTATCTATTTACCTAAGGCTCATTCAAAAACAATGTTTGGCAGAGGTTGACTTCTGCTCCAGGATGCTCGCTTTTTCGCGGGGTGGGGGCTGAGCCTCTTCGGCTAGTGCCTGTGGGGTCTCAGCTGTCCCACTCCTCCCGCAGGACGTTGAATCCGCACGAAGGAAATGCGACAGCATTTTCGAGGAGTCTCGCACCTCCCGCTCCAGTCATCCAAACCATTTCATTGCCTGCCACACAATTGGGAGCCTTTCTAACGCATCCATATTTAGTCAAACGCATCAAAAATAATACCGAGGTGATAACAAGTGATTTATACGATTGTAAAAAAGAACTCGTATCAAGACTCTATTAATCTAATGTTATTAACAAATTCAATTTCTGCGATTGAAGGCGTCAACAAGGCGCAAATCATGATGGGTACCCCTGCGAATAAGGATATTTTTAAAACAGCAGGATTGTATACGGAAGAATTGGAAACAGCGGAATCGAACGATATGGCGATTGTCGTTGATACAGATGATGAAAACAAAATGAACGAGGTTCTAGATAAAGTTGAGCAATACTTGAAGGATCAATCCATCAGCAATAAAGGAAATGATTATGAAACGGTCCGCACATGGGATCGAGCTAGAAAAGCGTTGCCTGATGCGACGTTAGCTCTAATTTCTGTTCCTGGCCAATACGCGGCTGAAGAGGCTGAAAAAGCATTGGACTTTGGTTTGCATACATTTATCTTCAGTGACAATATGCCAATTGAAGATGAAGTAAGACTTAAGAAAAAGGCGCATGAAAAAGGATTGCTCGTGATGGGACCAGATTGTGGAACTGGCATTATTGATGGTGTCCCAATTGCATTTGCGAATGTTGTTAAAAAAGGACGAATTGGAATTGTTGGTGCTTCCGGAACCGGGATTCAAGAAGTAACAGCGATTATTGACCGCCTTGGTGAAGGAGTTAGTCATGCGATTGGCACAGGGGGCCGCGACTTAAAGGAACCTGTCGGCGCCATCACCATGATGGACGGCATCCGCGCATTAGAAAATCATCAGCAGACAGACATTATTGTTGTTATTTCTAAGCCGCCAGCAAAAGAAGTACGCAATGAAGTAGTCGATTTGCTTCATAGTGTTTCAAAACCAGTTGTAACCCTTTTCCTTGGTGAAAAGCCAACGCAATATGAAGGAAATGTATACCAGGCTTACACGTTAGAAGAAACAGCTCGCATGGCTGTTGACCTAGCGAAAGGAAATGAAATGAAAGCTGATTACAATCAGGGGAATTTTGAAGTAGCTAATACAGATTTAAAACCAGAACAAAGAACAATTAAAGGACTTTTCTCTGGCGGAACTTTAGCTTCAGAAGCAGCTGTGCTCATTTCAGATGCACTGGGACTGGGCTCAGCCATTACGAATGAGGATGGCTATGTCCTGAAGAAGGATGGCCACATTGTCGTTGACCTTGGTGATGACAAATACACACAAGGGAAGCCGCATCCAATGATTGATCCTGAAACGAGAGCTAGATTTATAGATGAAGCTGGCGCTGACGAACAAACAGCGGTTATCCTTCTTGATTTTGTACTTGGCTATGGCTCGCATGATGATATGGCAAGTGCCCTCTTGCCATCGATTCAAAAAGCCGTTTCTCATGCTCAAAAAGAAGGCCGTACCTTGCATGTAGTTGCTTCTGTTTGTGGAACAGAAACGGATCCGCAAGATTACCAAGCACAAAAGAGAAAGCTTGCTGAAGCAGGAATTATCGTAAAGGACAGCAATAATGAAGCGGTAAGAACAGCCCTAGCAATCGTAGGCCTAAAAGTAAATGACGTACAAAAAACTCATGTCGATGCAAAAGAACCATCAAAAACATTCGACTTAGCCGTATCAAAAGAAATGGAAGCATTAGTGAACAATAAACCAAGTGTCATCAATGTAGGTCTAAAGAGCTTTACAGATTCCATCATAGCGTATGGCGGCCGTGCCGTTCAATTTGATTGGAGACCGATTGCTGGCGGAAATGAAAAAATGAGAAAAATCTTGGCTCTATTGAAATAAAAGCTCTGTTATTATTCATTGTTGATTTTTGTGAGAATTCATAAGCGGAGAATTTCCGGCTATTTACAGAGATGAAGCTTAAAAAGCAAATATAAGCGGAAATATTCCGATTAACAGCTCCAATTAAGGCAAAATCCAAAGATTTGGATACGATAACCGGAAAAACTCCCTTTATTTTTAAGGAAATATAGGTATTTCCCAATTTAACCGGAATTTTTCCGTTTATTTCTCAAACACCGCAAAATCAACATTCAGTTTTAACAGAGACAAAATAAAAAACCAATCCATTATTCGAGGAGGATTTCACATGAAATACAATTCAATCGATGAAGCAAACAGAGCGGTAATCGAAAAAATCTCTGGGTCTGCGCCATTCCTTGTAGATGTCGTTCCCGCGAAGGATAAAATCAAGGAATTAACGGAAGGGAAAGTCCTCCTGCATGCTGGACCGCCAATTAAATGGGACGATATGACAGGACCCATGCAGGGCTCTTGCATCGGTGCTGCCCTTTTTGAAGGCTGGGCTGCAACGGA
This sequence comes from Cytobacillus massiliigabonensis, assembly GCF_900199725.1. Lineage (GTDB taxonomy): Bacteria > Bacillota > Bacilli > Bacillales > Cytobacillaceae > Cytobacillus > Cytobacillus massiliigabonensis. The sequence goes on from NZ_LT904904.1 coordinate 600,592, forward strand.
GCAAGAAGCAAAACAAATGCTTGAAAATGGCGAAGTTACTTTTATTCCATGCCATCATGTAAATGCTGTTGGCCCAATGGGTGGAATTACTTCAGCAAATATGCCGGTATTTGTCGTAGAAAATCGTTCAGAAGGAAATGAAGCATACTGCATTATGAATGAAGGAATTGGAAAAGTCCTTCGTTTCGGCGCTTACTCTGATGAAGTAATTACTCACTTAAAATGGCAGAAAAATGTATTAGGTCCAACACTTTCAAAAGCATTAAAGCTAACGGACAATGGCTTGAATTTAAATGTCATGATTGCCAAGGCGATCACAATGGGTGATGAGTTCCACCAGCGGAATATCGCAGCATCCCTTATCTTCCTTAAAGAAATCAGTCCATATATTGTGCAGGTAGAAGATATAAATGAAATAGATTTAAAGGATGTTATTCAGTTCCTGGCTGATACGGATCAATTCTTCTTAAATATTGCCATGGCAACAAGCAAGGCTGTCCTTGATGGGGCAAGAAAAATTGAAGAAGGTACAGTTGTTACAGCGATGTGCAGGAACGGGAAGGACTTTGGCATTCGCATTAGCGGCATGGGTGATGAGTGGTTTACTGCTCCAGTTAATACACCACAGGGACTATTTTTCACTGGCTATTCTCAAGACGATGCAAACCCAGATATCGGGGACAGTGCGATTACCGAAACATTTGGTGTCGGCGGGATGGCGATGATCGCTGCTCCAGGTGTCACTCGTTTCGTTGGTGCTGGCGGTTTCAGTGATGCGCTTGCAACAAGCAACGATATGATGGAAATTTGTATTGACCAAAACAGCAATTTTACGATTCCAACTTGGGATTTCCAAGGTGCTTGTCTCGGAATTGATGCACGTAAAGTTGTTGAAACAGGAATTGAACCAGTCATCAACACAGGAATTGCTCATAAACAAGCGGGCGTCGGACAAGTTGGTGCAGGTACGGTTCGTGCACCAAAGGAATGCTTTGAGAAAGCGCTTGAAGCATATGCGGTCAAACTGGGTCTCATCTAATTTTGCCCATGCAGAATTCCCTAACAATATTTGTGGAGGAATATGAACATTCGATTCCTCTCTTCCTTATAAAAAACCCGTTAGGATCTGTTCATAGTCTCTTCCAAAATGGGCTGAACATACTAATGGGGGAGCGCTTGTTTTTTATCGGTACTGATAAAAATGGGAAGCTTCCATTTGGGATTCACCTTCAAAAGGAAGCCGTTCAGAAACTGCTGTCTTCCATTCAAACGCCAGCTGCTGTCCAGTGGGATGAAGTCACGAAGCAGCTAACCTTTGAAACTGGCAATATAGCAGTAAATTTTAAAAAAGGCATACCCTACTCGAACATTGTTCAGTATCCGAAGAATGAGATAACCGCTCAACACTTAGAAGCATTCATAAAAACGCTCGCTGCTGAAGGAGAAAGAACAGGATTAGATCTTGAGATTAACCAATTTCTTCTTGAATACCTTCGTATACAAAAAGAACAATCTGCTCCTCCTGCAAATACGATCGAAGTTTACCGTTTATTGATGGCAATCTCTTCCCAAGACCAATCTGAAATAGACAGAGCTGTCCGCTATTTTTTAGGAAGAGGGCGAGGCTTAACCCCATCAGGGGATGATCATCTTGTTGGTTTACTAGCTATTCATACGATCACTGGCATATGCAGCCCTCTTTTTCTGCGAACGATTCAGGAAATTCTGCTGCATGAATCGATCACTACAGATATTGGAAGAGAATACTTGCTTTACGCATTAAAAGGAGCGTTCAGCTCAACCATCGTAAATATTTTAAATTGTTTAACAGATAGGAAGAGAACGGAAGAAATAGAAAAGCAGCTATCACAATTACTTACCGTTGGTCATAGCTCAGGAATAGATACAGCCTTCGGGCTATTAATTGGGCTATTAGCAGCGATAAACTGGAGGAAAGAATAGATGGCAGAAAAAGTAGTCATTGCATTAGGCGGTAATGCCATTTTGCAGCCGAAGCAAGAAGCAACCTATGAAAATCAATTAGAAAATGTGCGGAAAAGCAGTGAAATCATTGCCCGCATCGTCAAAAATGGCCATAATGTTATTATTACACACGGCAATGGTCCCCAAGTAGGCAATATTTTGCGCCAAAATGAGGAAGCGAAGGAAGTTGTCCCTCCATTCCCATTAGATGTTTGCAGTGCAGAATCACAAGGATTCATTGGCTATATGATGGATCAAACATTGAAAAACGAATTGCAAAAGCTCAGCTTAGATCATTCTGTTGTCAGCATGCTGACGCAAACAGAAGTATCAGCTGAAGATCCTGCTTTTCAAGATCCTTCAAAACCAATTGGCGTATTTTTCACGGAAGAAGAAGCAAAGAAATTAGCTGAGGAAAAGAACTGGATTGTAAAAGAGGATGCAGGACGCGGATGGAGACGTGTTGTTCCTTCTCCAATGCCGAAATCGATTTTAGGCTCAGAGACAATTAAGCAATTAACTGATGGAAATACGATAGTTATTTCTGCTGGCGGAGGCGGAATTCCAGTCGTAAAGAACGAGGATGGCTCGCTCACAGGGATTGAAGCAGTTATTGATAAAGACCGAAGTGCATTTAAGTTAGCTGAGGAAGTACAGGCAGATGCCTTCATGATATTAACAGACGTACAAAATGTATATGTAAACTACGGCAAGCCGGATCAAAAGGCTTTAACACATATTTCATTAGAAGAAGCGAAGCAATATGTGAAAGAAGGGCAATTCTCGGCTGGAAGCATGGGACCGAAAATGGAGGCTGCCATTAAATTTGCTGAGCTTGGCGGAAGAGCCATCATTTGTTCACTAGACCAAGCAGATCTTGCAATGGAAGGAAAAGCAGGAACGCAAATTACGAAATAATGAAAATTAATTATATAATATGGTATCCGTGCTAGTTTTTAAAGCTGGCACAGATACCATTTTTCTCATTTGATATAGAAAGGAGGCCAATCATGAGAAAGGCTCGCTCCTTAAAAAAAGAACTCATTTATTCCTTTTTAACCATCGCCTTTTTTTCAATTGCCATCCTTGGGATTTTTCAAATCTATCAATTATCTTCTTTAATTAAAGAGAATCAAAGATATCAGGCACAGACGGCAAAATATCTCGCAGATTATATTGATAATTATATTTTAGACTATAAAAAAGCCATTCAAACAGAAGCACTGAATGTGAAACAGCCTTTTTTAGATAATGATATCTCCGGGGTTCAAAAGCAATTGAAGGACATAAAAACAAATTATCCCGGTTTCGTTAATATGTATGTAGGGGACAGCAAAGGGCAGTCCATCGTTTTTTATCCAGAATCCTATACCGACGGGGTTAAAAGGAAGAATCATAATTTCAGTGATCGCTATTATTATAAAGAATTATTAAAAACAAAGGACACAGTGATTTCCCCCGTTTACCATGGCAGAGGCGGGACAAATATGCTATTAGTTTCGATTGTTTCTCCTATTTTGGATGATGAAGGAGAAATGATTGGCTATGTCCTGGGGGCTTTAGATTTAAATGCTTTAGGCGAGCATATAAAAAACCGCACCTTTGGGGATGGCGGATATGCTGTTGTTATTGATCAGCAGAAAAATGTCATCGTTCACCCTGAAGTCGATACAAGAAGAGAGTTAGTGAATCTTAGTCAGTCAGCTATCGTTCAATATATTAAGAAACAGCAGAATAAAAGCGGCAGCAGCTATTTTGAATTGGATAATTTGCATGAGGATGTATTTGTTACCTATGAGAAAATAAGCAATCTTGATTGGGTTGTCTGGATAAGCAAGCCAACGGAAGCCATTACTTCAACCTATAAAAATGCCATTCTCTTAATTACCATTTTCCTTCTTATTACAGCCATTATCATGGTCATTGTCAGTCTTTTCTTAACAGATCGCTTAGAACGGACAATGAGATATTTATTAAATTATATAAAGGACTATACGAAAGGCATCAAGGAGGATACAACGGTAAAGAAGAAAATTCAAGGTCCGCAAGAAATGGAAGAGCTCTTCTATTATTTCAACCATATGATTGATGAAGTGGAAAAAAATAGAACAGAATTAATTGAATTAAATAAAGTGCTTGAAGCGAGAGTCGAAGAGCGAACAACGACGTTGAAAAATAAAAACTTAGAGCTTAAAGCGGTAAACAAACTAATTACCTCTGTTTCTTCCAATAAGGATTTAGCTCATTTTATTCAGCATTGTTTAAAAGAAATAGAGCCCTTCATGGATTATTCCATCCATGTGTTCTTTCACGATTTAGCTGTAACAACGAATACAATCCATACGAATCAAAATCTATTGCAGTATCTTAGCAAAAATATAGTTGGCGAACAGCAGTATATCGAGCCGATTCAGATTGAAAAAAATAATAGAGGCTTTTTAATTGTTGACCTTATGAACAAGCAAGCAATCACAACGAGCCAGCAGGAATTCCTCCGTACCTTTGCCGGCTCATTAGCGGTCATGCTGCAAAATAAATTCCTATTTGAACAAATCCGCAATAAGCATGCCGTGTTAGCTGCCGTATTGGAAAGTATGTCTGAAGGATTAATGCTTGTAAATAACCAAAAAGAGGTTGAATATGTGAACGAGTTCTTTCTTTCTGCCGTTAAAATTGGAAAAGAGAAAGAATTGGTTAGCTTTAATGATGTTTATAAACAATTTATCAACATCTTTGCTGTTGACCGTGAAGAGCTGTCTGCCTTCTTTGCTAATAAAAAGAAAGAATTAAAATTAGAATACAAGGCTAGGCAAAAGAAGCCTAAATATTATATTCTTCATAAATTTTCGGTCATGCTTGATGAGGATGAAATTGGCGAAGGCTTATTATTGCGCGATATCACGAAGGAAGAAGAAATTGATACATTAAAAAATAATTTAATTTCTCTTACTTCTCATGAGTTTAAAACACCGATTACCAATATTAAGGGCAGTGTAGAAACATTGCTCCGTCCTGAGGTTGAATGGGAACCAGAATTTCAGCAGGAGCTGTTAGAGGGTGTACATGAAGATATTGAAAGGATTCTCCATTTAGTAAATGACTGGATGGACATCTCGAAGATTGAATCAGGAACGATGTATGTCGAACGTCAGATGGTTCGTACAAGCTATCTCATAGAAAAATCAATGGAGCAAATCCCCCTTGCATTGCGTGAAGATGCAAGCTTCCATTTTCATAATAAGCTTGGAGAAGATTTCACCTTTTATGCCGATAAAATTCGCGTTCAGCAAGTGCTCGTCAATTTAATGACCAATGCCCTTCGTTATAATGATGCGAGCTTGAAGAAGATTGATATAACACTAGATCGGACGGATGATTTTATCACAATAGCCGTTTCCGACAATGGGATAGGCATTTCAGAAGATCATATAACGAAAATCTTCAATCATTTTTATCAGGTCGATGTTACAGCCACAAGGCGGACAGGAGGGACAGGCCTTGGGCTTGCGATTTGTGTTGGAATTATGGAGGCGCATGAAGGAAAAATTGAAGCCATTAGTGAGCCGGGAAAAGGAAGTACATTTATCTTAAATTTTCCCAATAAAAGCGGGAGGGACATAGATGAAAAATCAAAAGATTTGTATCGTTGATGATGAACCGAAAATTCTGCGATTTATTTCCGCAAACTTAAAATCTATCGGGTACGAAGTATCGACTGTTAGCTCAGGAGAAGAATTATTTGAGAAATTCGATCTAATTTCCCCTGATTTAATTCTGCTGGATATTATGATGCCAGGACAGGATGGCTTTTATGTGTTAGAAAAGCTGCGCAAGTTCTCAAATGTACCTGTTATCATGCTTACTGCTAGAAGCAATGCCAAGGATAAGGTGCAGGGATTAAATGTTGGAGCAGACGATTATTTAACAAAGCCGTTTTCATTAGATGAACTATTTGCACGAGTGAATGCCGTTTTAAGAAGGACCCAGTCCAGTGCAGATCCGCAAACTGCGGCAACACCAGTTATCCGGACAGGCGTATTAACAATTGATCTTGGAAGTAAACGCTGCTGGATCAACGATGAGGAGTTTAAGCTAACACAAACCGAATATTCGGTAATGGAAATTTTAGCCCTCAATCTTGATAAAGTGGTTCAGCATGAAATATTGCTTTCAGAGGTTTGGGGACCGCAATATCGAGATGACATCGAATATTTGCGTGTGGGGATTGCGCGAATCCGCAGAAAAATAAAGGAGCATTTGCACAATAAAGAGGAATATATTGTCACCTATCCAGGCCTTGGCTATATGCTGAAGAGCGTTCCGCACGAATAGAAATTATTAAAGCTGACTTATTATGTTCGTTTTTTAACGGCATTTTGAGTCAGCTTTTTTGTGTGAAAAAATAAATGGCCGGTCTGATTAATTGAATAATCCTTTATGTATGGAGTAAAACCCGTGCAGTTGAAATTAGGCAGACTGACATTCTTTATAAATGACTTTTACCTGCATTTTAATCTTTTTGCAATGTAAACCCTTTCATTTTTATTCGACTGTAATGCTTTTTATCCTATAGTTTGGGTGAGGCTGAAATATTAATTTTTACTTAAGATCCATACAAATAAATCTAAATTGGGAGGAAAACAAAATGGCAAAAGTTTTAAATCAAGATGAGCCAGTACCTGTATCTAAGGGTGAAATACCGTATTGGGTTAAAATCACGATTGTCTTCTTTTTAGGCTGGGTTGCTCTTTATGCTACACGGGCAATTCTTAACCCGGTAATGGACAATATTCAAGCAGAGTTTAGTTTATCTGCGGCACAATTAGGTTTAATCAGCAGTATCTTTTTCATTGGATATGCCGGACTAAACGTTCCATCAGGAATACTAGGAGATAAGATTGGAAAGAAAAAAGTCCTTGTTCCTGGAGTTATTCTGTTCGGGATCATGGCAGCGGTAACAGGCATGATGCCTTCATTTACACTTTTCATGATCGCCTGGCTGTTGGTTGGGATCTTTCAAGGGTTCTATTATGGCCCACAGTACGGGTTATCATCTGAAGCGATTCCCAAAAAGCATATTACTGTAGGAAGTGCAATTATTAACAGCGGAATGGCATTTGGTTTATCAGCTGGTTACTTCATTTCCAGTTACACAGTCGGTACACTTGGAATGAGCTGGAGAGCTCCATTCTATGTCATTGCAATACCTGTCGTGCTTATCGGCTTGGCTATGTGGTGGGTTATTAAAGACAAGCCAAAAACAGCTGCAGGAGATTCAGCTGGAGAAGCGAAACCAAAGCTCAAAATGAAAGAGCTATTTAGCAGAAACTTAGTTTTTGCATACATTACGATTTTCTGTGCGATCTATGCATTCTTCGTAGTAGTTACTTGGATTCCATATTATTTGCAGCATGCAAGAGGAATTGATGGAACAGAGGTTGCTGTTGTTTCTTCATTAGTTCCATGGGCAGCCATTCCAGGGTCCATTCTCTTTAGCTGGATTGCGGATAGAATGGGAAAACGCCGTCCAGTATTGCTAGTGATGCTTCCACTTTCTATTATTGCAATTGTATCTATCGTTGCATTTGATAGTATGTGGGTTCTATATGCTGCTTTAATCGGCTACGGGATATTTGGTAAAATTAGCACGAACCCCGTGCTTGTCGCAGTCGTAGCTGATAACGCGCCAAAACATGCATTAAGTACAGCATTTGGCTTCTACAACTTTATCGGAATGTGCGGATCCATATTGGCTCCATATATTACTGGATTCCTTACAGATGTCACAGGCACATTGAATGCTGGATTCTATTTCGCAGGCATTCTTCTAGTCATCGGTACAATATCAGTGTTATTCATCAAAGAGAATAACCGTCCGAACGTGGAAGGTGCAGCAAATTAAAAAAAGATCCCGAATCTTATATAGCAGATTCGGGATCTATCATTCTTACAAATTTATTCTCTTGCTTTAATTGAATACATCTCTCTATCAGCCTGCTGCAGCAAACGATCTAGATTAGCCTGAGAAGCTTTCACGATAGATGACCTGCCAATACTTGCTGAAACACTGATAGAAATGCCTTTTACTTCAAATGAACAACTCAGCGCCTCCTGAATTCGATGGATGGCTGAATTTGTCATAGCATCATCCACGTTTGATAATAGGATAACAAATTCATCTCCGCCCATCCGGCATAATAAATCTGTTTCAGCAATCTCCTCTTGAATTCTAGCAGAAACCTTTTGAAGCAGAAGATCACCTGCCTCATGGCCATACGTATCATTTACTTGCTTAAAGGCGTTCATATCAATAAATAGAATCGCTAATGTACTTTCCATCTTCTGCAGGCTTTCAAAATTTTGCTTAAGCTTATAACGATTAGCTGCCCCTGTTAATGAATCATAATAAGCTAGCTTCTTAATATGCTCCTCCATCTGTTTTTGTTTCGTTATATCAATCAAGATTCCCTCTACCCTTGACGCGGATTCCTCTTCATTAGAGAAAGAAACACCTCGGCATTGCAGCCATGTAATGTCTCCTTTACTGTTTACAACTCGATATTCAGCCGTTTGAGCTTCCCCTTTTTTAATGGCAAAAAATGCATTTCTTAGAATGCTGCTATCTTCGGAATGTATGCAGTTATCGATCATCCATTTGCCGCTAATCTCCAGTGTATCTGGCAGTTCCGGCAAGTTAGGTATTTTATTTGATAGGGATAATCTATCAGTGGATGGATCATATGACCATGTAATAATATCGGTTTGTTGAAGGACATGGTTCAGCTTATTGCTAGATTCTTCTGACTGCTTCCATAAAAGATGGGTTACTTTTATAAATAGGAATAAGAATCCCATCAGAAATAATCCAAAAATGAGAAAGAAAACAAAATCTCCGCTAGCCACATTCGGAAAAATCTCATTTCGAAAAGAAAAGAATGCATAAAACGTAAGAAGCAGGGAGCCTGTCCCTGCAAGCAATACTGCGCGATAATTTTGGTAAACAGCACTTAAAGGAAGACCCAGCCACATAAATAAATAGTTTATTAAATAAGGAGAATCCGTCAGCAGAAAAAAGAAATAAAGATATGTAAATATGATTACTGTATACATAGTTAAAACGGGGTTGATCTTTTTAATAATAAACAGCAGCAGGATAGTTGCTGCAATCATAAATATGATTACCGGAGGAAAAACACTAGCAACGCCCTCAATTAATACATTAATGGACACTTGAATGAAATAAAATACAACAATCAAACTAAAAAGAATCGCATTTCGGCGATGTAATATTTCTTTATATATCATATGAAGTCAATCCTATTCATAATATGGGAGTTTCCTTATCTAGTAGTATATTCCTATTTTAACATGTTGTAGGACACCAAGGTATTATTTTAGACACAGGGACATGTATACAGTCTCTTTTTTTATTTGCCGGGAGCAAATTAAAGACATATTAAAGACATGTCAATTAAACACCTTCTGTTTTATGATTATATAGAAGATTCAGATAATAAAAGGAGGCGAGTTTAATGAAGTTGGAGAATGAAGGGACAGAACCTGGTGTACATGTAAATGGAGGGAAGAAGAATATTTTAAAGTATCTTGGTCCTGCATTTATTACTTCTGCCTTAGTTTTAGGTCCAGGAAGTGTGACGCTGTCATCAAAAATTGGGGCGATATACGGCACCGATCTTGTATGGGCAATTTTCGCTGCGATTATCTTTATGATGTGCTACACAGAGATGAGCACACGAATTGGTCTTGCTGCCAATCAAAGCTTCATTCATGTCATGCTGAATAAATGGGGGAAACTGGTATCTGTTCTAATAGGTGTAGGAGCCTTTTTAGTAACAGCCTCTTTCCAAGCAGGTAATTCGATTGGTACAGGAATTGCGATGAAAGCATTGACAGGTGTTCATTCAACTGTATGGATCGTTCTCATGTCCATCCTTGCCATTGCCCTATTATTTGCTAAACAGTTTTATGCGATTTTAGAAAAGCTTATGCTTGGGCTTGTTTTAGTTATGCTGGGTGCTTTTTTAATCACCTTTATCGCAGTCAAACCATCCTTTTCGGATATTTTCAGCGGATTTATACCAGCCATTCCTTCAGGAAGCATTGGGTTAGTTATTGCCCTTTTTGCAACAAGTTTCTCTATCGTAGGTGCTGTCTATCAATCTTATTTAGTTCAAGAAAAAGGCTGGACGATTAAAGATGCGAAAAGCAGTACACGAGAGTCCTATTTAGGGATTTTCATTTTAGGATTCATTTCATTCTTAATTATGGTCGTTGCTTCAGCTGTATTAAAGCCACAAGGATTAGTGGTAAACGACGCCTCAGAAATGGGTGCATCCCTTGAACCTTTATTTGGTTCATGGGCAACCGTTGTATTTATGATTGGGCTGTTGGGCGCATCCTATTCATCACTAATAGGGAATGCGACAATTGGCGGATCGATGTTAGCGGATGGATTGGGCTTTGGCAGCAAACTCTCAAATATGAAAGTGAAAATTGCCATTGTTGGCGTAATCCTATTTGGTTCAATCGTTGCCATTATTTTTGGGTCTGCACCAGTAAACCTTATCGTTTTCGCCCAAGCCGTTACCATTTTTATTGTTCCCTTTATCGCCATTTGTATTTTAGTTGTAGCAAATGATGAAAAAATTATGGGAGCTTTAAAAAATAGACTAACTAGTAATCTATTTGGAATTCTAGGGTTGCTAGTTTTACTTTACCTAGCATTTAATAACTTCAAAAATATCTTTCTTTCTTAAACCATAAGGAGTTGTAATTCATGCAAAATGTACAGCAATTAGAAGAATTAATGACAAAACCGTCCAACGCCTTAATAGAGGACATAAAGAAATTAGAAGGCGATATTTTAATAGTCGGGGTAGGCGGGAAAATGGGTCCCACACTTGCCAAGAAGACCAAGCGAGCAATTGACGAAGCAGGAATTAACAAAAAAGTCATAGGGGTTTCAAGGTTTACTTCTGGGAATTTAAAAGAAGAATTAGAGGAAGCAGGCATTGAGACAATTACAGCTGATTTAATGGATGAAGAACAGCTGGCAGCTTTGCCAAAGCTGCCCAATGTTATTTACATGGCTGGGAATAAATTTGGAACGTCTGGAAATGAACATTATACTTGGGCGATGAATACGTATTTACCGGGAAGAATAGCCGAACATTTCAGCGGCTCCCGCATTGTTGCCTTTTCTACAGGGAATGTCTATCCGCTTGTTCCAGTACAAAAAGGAGGGTGCGATGAATCCCATCCAGTAGATCCTGTTGGGGAATATGGTCAATCATCCTTGGGCCGTGAACGAGTTTTAACCTATTTTTCTCACCGAGATCAGACGCCACTTACAATTTTTCGTTTAAATTATGCAATTGACATGCGATATGGAGTACTTCTCGAAATTGCAAAAGCTGTCTATCATTCTACTTCTATCGATTTGTCGATGGGGCATGTCAATGTTATATGGCAAGGGGACGCAAATGAATATGCCATTCGCTCCCTATTGATTGCAAGCTCGCCTCCAGCCATCTTAAATGTAACTGGTCCTGAAACATTGCCTGTACGCTGGATTGCAGAGCAATTTGCAAAAAGGTTTGGAAAAGAGCCTGTATTTCAAGGACAGGAGCAAGAAACTGCTCTGCTAAATAATGCTGGAAAAGCGCATCGATTATTCGGCTATCCAAGTGTATCCATTCATGAAATGCTTGATTGGACAGCAAGTTGGGTCATGAATGATGGCGAAACAATTAACAAGCCCACACATTTTCAGGAAAGGAAGGGGCAATTTTAATGGAGCTTTCACCTGAAAAATGGACACTGCTGCATGATGGTGCATTCATCCCAGCCCATCCCTTAGCTTTAACCGAACAGAAGCAATTAGATGAAGCTTCCCAACGGAGATTAACCCGTTATTATATGGAAGCGGGTGTGGATGGAATTGCTGTCGGAGTCCATACAACACAGTTTGAAATTCGTGATCCGAAATTCAACCTGTTCGAAGATGTGCTGAGAATAGCTTCTGAAGAAGTGGACAAAGCAAAGCTTAATCGTCCTTTTTTAAAAATCGCTGGGGTCTGCGGACCAACCGAGCAGGCGGTTGAAGAAGCAAAGATAGCAAGAAATTTGGGCTATGACCTTGTTTTATTAAGCAACGGGGGTTTAAATCATTACACAGAGGCCGACTTGCTAAGACGGACGGAATTGATTGCCGAAGTTATTCCAGTCTTTGGGTTCTATTTGCAGCCTGCGGTTGGAGGAAGAGTATTCACCTACAATTTTTGGAAGGAATTTGCCGATATTAAAAATGTCCTTGCAATTAAAATGGCTCCTTTTAATCGATATCAAACACTTGATGTCGCAAGAGCTGTCTGTGAATCCAAGCGAAGAGAGGAAATTGCGCTATATACCGGGAATGATGATAATATTGTCATAGATTTACTGACAACATATGCATTTAATATAAACGGGCAAGAAGTGAAAAAGCCAATAGTTGGAGGCTTACTTGGCCATTGGTCTGTTTGGACGAAAAGTGCTGTTCAATTATTTAAAGCGATAAAAGAAGCAAAAAGAAAAGAAACCATCGATTTAAAATGGCTGACAATTGCCCAAAAAGTGACAGATGCAAATGCAGCGTTTTTTGATTCTGCCAATCAATTTAAAGGAAGTATTTCAGGAATCAATGAAGTGTTAAAAAGGCAAGGACTGCTTCAAGGAAATTGGTGCTTAGCCGATCATGAAGTAATGAGCGATGGGCAAAGTGAAGAAATTAGCCGAGTCACTGCCGTATACCCAGAGCTCAATGACGACTCTTTTATTAAATCCTTTTTATCGCAGATTAGCGGGCAGTAAGATCCTTAACGAAAAGGAAGTCGAGGAAACGAGATGCGTTAGTGGGGGATCAACTGCCCGTAAATGCCCGATTGGCTTAACTAATCATCAGTGAGGAATGAGAGCCGGATAAGAATGCCGCTTCCTATGGCAACGTAAGCACTAGCAAGTCCTATGCTTCGGAAAACCCCCACTGATGGAAGTTTCACATTATCGCAAGAAGCTCATGTATAATGAATAGAAAGGCACATTCTTTCGGGTGTGCCTTTTTTGATAATCGAAAAGGAGTGGTTGAATTGGACGTACATATTAAAGTTGGAGTGATTGGTCCACTTTGGATTAAGGAAATTTTCCAAAGATGCTTTGATCTATTTCCATCGATGACACCAATTTATCGCCTCTCCAATCAGTTAAGTGATGCATTGGTATTTACTAAGGAGCTTCGAGGACAGGTGGATTGTTTACTCTATTCGGGAAGAGCCCCTTATTTAACTGCAAGAATGGAGATTCCAGCACAGCTTCCTTCCTTTTACGTTCCTTTGAAAGGTTCGGGGTTATATCGTGCCCTTTATTTACTAAACAAAAAACAACCCTTGTCCCATATAAGTTTTGACGGCATTCAAGTTCCATATATCGAGAATACGAGACAATCACTCCAGGAATCATTCACATATACCCATTTTAATGAATTAGTCCACGCAGATAATGTAGATGAGGTAGTTGAACACCATCTATCAGTTGTTGAAAATAATCCAAATCGTGCCGTTATAACGAGTTTAAAGCTAATAAGTGAAAAATTAAGCCAGCTAGGGATTGCCAATGAATGGCTGAAGCCAACAGAAGAAGATATTATTGTCATTTTAGAACGGCTCTTGCTGTCAACAACTCAGCGAAAGGAAAAGGAAACACAGATTGTTTTTGGCAGAATTTATGTGGACCAATCAGCTCTAATGAAGGACTTTGCTACAGAAAAACAATTACAAAAACGTATTCATGATATTTATAAAACTTTATTACATTTTGCGGAGCAATTTGATGCCTATTTAACAGCCCTAAATGATGCTGAATATATATTTGTTACGAATCGCGGAACATTTGAACGAATTACTGAAGGATACAAATTCTTGCCCTTATTAAATGAAATGAAAAAGTCGCTGAATATTCATCTATCCATCGGAATAGGGTTCGGGTCAACAGCGATTGAATCCGGCAAAAATGCTCGATTTGCTCTTTACCAGGCACAGGATTATGGCGGGCAATGCGGATTCATTGTTCGCGAAGACCGGAAAGTCTTTGGACCGATTGATCTTATTTCTCCAATTACTTACCCGCTTTCTGTAACAGATGCGAAGCTTCTTGAGTTGGCTGAGAAATCAGGAATTAATGCGGTTCATTTAGAAAAGGCATTAGCGATGATTAAAAGGAATCGGCTCAATGAATTTACGGCACAGGATGTTGCCAATATGCTAGGAATTACTATTAGAAGTGCCCATCGCATTCTACAGGCTTGGTTAGATATTAATATTGTAGAAGTGACAGGGACAGAAAAGCTCACAACTAGGGGGCGGCCACGTCAAGTTTTTTCAATGATTACTAATGAGGAGTAGTGAAGATGAGAATTGGATTAATGGGGTTAGACACATCTCATAGTGAAATTTTCACTCGATTGCTGAATGATACAAGTGATCCCAGCCATCTTGAGGCAGGAAGAATCACACATGCACTCCCAATCTTTTCAAAGGATCTGCCAATTAGCAGGGATCGCTTTCCATACTATAAGAATATCGTTGAAAACAAATACAAAGTAAAGATTGTAGAAGACATAGATGTGTTCATGAGAAGTGTCGATGCTGTTCTATTGGCAACAGTCGATGGCCGGAATCACCTGTCTTGGTTAAAGAATATTGTTCGATACAAAAAGCCAATATTCATTGATAAGCCAATCGTCATGAGCAGCAAGGAAATGAAGACAGTGATGGAGCTCAGTGAAAACCATCAAACACCGATCATGAGCTCTTCCTCTTTGCGCTATGCGCAATCTATCAAAAATATAGATTCAAGCGGATTTATTAGTGCATATATATATGGTCCATTGCCGCAGCAGACTGCTATGCCGGGATATTTTTGGTATGGGATACATTTGATCGAGATGATTGTAACGCTTTTTGGAACGGATATCCAAATGGTCAAAAAAGAGAAATTTGATGAAAAATATGAGTTGCTAACGTTATCATATTCTGACAGCCGCCAAGTAATCCTGCGAGGAGATTATGATTGGCACAACCGTTTTGGGGGCGTCATTCACTACAAAGATCGTGCAGAAACATTCGAGCTATGGCAGGATGAACGACCGTATTATGCAAACCTATTAGCAGAAATCGTGAAATTTTTTAATACAGGCTTATCACCAGTTCCTCTTGTAGAAACTGCGAAGATTATAAAAATAATAGAACAAATTAACATGCTGGGAGGGACAGAGGGACAGAGGGACAGGTTCCTTATCCCAGCTAGAGATCCAATAATTTAAACTGTCTATAAAAAACTCCAATTTTGTTTACCATTAAACAAAATTGGAGTTTTATTCATTCAAGTCCTATATGTTTATTAGATGGTCTTTCTATGAAAAAATGTTTCAAATCTATCAAAAAAGGTTATGTAATAGAAGACAACTAAATAATAAAAAATACTTGGAGGATGATAGTTATGCGTAAAGTACTAGTAGCCACTAATGCGATCGAGGTTCAAGAAAAAATTTCTCAACTAGTTGCTGAAGGGTATTCGAAGGATCAAATATATACTTTTGCACATGATAAAGACTACTCCAAAGAATTAACGGATGACACTTCCACTCAAAGCGTGGGATTAGAAGAAAAAGGGATAGTAGATACCGTTGCCAATCTATTTAAGTCACGCGGAAATGAGCTGCGGAGCCAATTTGAAACACTAGGATTAACCCAATTTGAGGCTGAGCAATATGAAGCGGAGCTGGATCGAGGAAAAATTATCATTGTTGCCTCAAATGAAGAATTTTCAACCGTATGATTTTATTAACCACCTTAACGGGTGGTTTTTTTTTATTTACAATTTTTCCTAAAAGTGATATCATAATAATATAAGTTAGATATTGTGAGGAGTGAGCAAAATGAGGGATAAAAACGTATTTCAGGTAAATGGGTTTATTGGAATTTTAGCGATTGTCGCCTTGCTTGGACTTGGTGTATGGCTTTTAATTACTGAGGAGCTATTTGCCGTTGCTATTCCATTAATTGCTGTAGCTGTTCTTTTGGCAAGCGGAATTACGATTGTCCAGCCAAACCAGGCAGCTGTCGTTACTTTTTTCGGAAAGTATTTAGGTTCGATTCGCAACAATGGACTTTACTTGACTGTGCCGCTTTCATTGCGTCGCAATGTGTCGTTGAGAGTTCGAAACTTTAATAGCAAGCGTTTGAAAGTAAATGATGTGGAAGGGAATCCGATTGAGATTGCAGCGGTGATTGTTTTCAAGGTTGTCGATTCGGCTAAAGCTGTGTTTGATGTAGACAATTATGAGGAATTTGTTGAGATTCAAAGTGAAACAGCGATTCGTCATGTGGCAACGAAGTATCCTTATGATACGTTTGAAGATGCAGACCTTACATTAAGAGGAAATGCAGAAGAGGTTTCCAATGAACTAACTGCTGATTTGCAAGACCGCCTGAATGTGGCTGGGGTTGAAGTGATTGAAGCAAGACTGACTCATCTTGCCTACTCAACTGAGATTGCCCAAGCGATGCTGCAGCGTCAGCAAGCGACTGCCATCATCTCAGCCCGTCAGAAAATTGTTGAAGGTGCTGTCGGAATGGCACAAATGGCGATTAAACAATTAGAAGCGGATAAAACGATTGATTTAGATGATGAACGCAAAGTGCAAATGGTAAATAACTTATTAGTTGCGATTGTAGCGGAAAAACCAGCCCAGCCTGTTATTAATACGGGGACACTATATTAATGAGTGAGCTCTATGTCTAAGAAAAAGA
Source organism: Cytobacillus massiliigabonensis (assembly GCF_900199725.1). Classification (GTDB taxonomy): domain Bacteria; phylum Bacillota; class Bacilli; order Bacillales; family Cytobacillaceae; genus Cytobacillus; species Cytobacillus massiliigabonensis. Next base: position 617,442 of record NZ_LT904904.1, read on the forward strand.
GTTTTCCATTACGATTAGACCCTGATCTTTATGAGATTTTACAAAAATGGGCGGCTGATGATTTTAGAAGTGTAAATAGCCATATTGAATTTCTTCTTCGTGATGCAGCTAAAAAGGCTGGAAGGTTGAAGAAATCGCAGGAGTAGAAGCTTTATCGACACTGTAGGAGAGATTGATTGTGGAAGATCAACTCTCCTTTTTTTGTGCCCGCGAGAGAAGGAAAAATAGAAGAGACAGGAACAAGCAAAGCAATCCAAGAACAACCAACAAATTTCTCGTGTATCTCTAAACTCCCAAAGGTTTTTTCAATAGGAACATAGAATTTTACAATGTTAGCACTTTAATTAAAAAGGAAGTAAAAACATGAAACTAGACCGTCTTTTAACAATGACGATGATTTTAATAAACCGGAAAAAGGTGACAGCTCAGGAGTTTGCTGAGCTTTTTGGTGTTTCTGTAAGAACCATCTATCGGGATGTGGACACGCTCAGTCAGGCGGGGATTCCTGTTGTAAGCTTTCAAGGAGTAAATGGAGGAATTAGTTTAATTGAGGGATATCGTATGGATAAGCAGGTGCTTACAGAAGGGGAGCTAGCATCCATTTCGATGGCGTTAAAAAGTGTGCTTACCTCTTACCAGGATCCTCATGCAGAGGCCGTACTTGAAAAAATTACAGGGATTGCTGAAGGAGCGGTCAAAAATACCTCAGATTATATTTTCATTGATTATAGTCCGTGGGGAACGAATACATTTTTGAAGGAAAAAATGACAGTGATTAAAAAGGCAATTGAATCTTCAGTGTGCATTACTTTTACATACGGGAACGCAGGCGGAAAACAATCCGTTCGGACGATTGAACCCCATACGCTTGTTGAAAAAGGGAGATCTTGGTATGTCTATGGCTATTGTCAATTAAGAGAAGCCTTTCGCTTGTTTAAGATTGCGAGAATAAAAGAACTTAAAGGCTGTGCAGAAAAGTTTACCCGCAGAGAAATAGATATATCCGAGCGTCCGTGGGACAAGGAATGGAATGCACCAGAAAATACGGTCCAGTTAAAGCTGGCGTTTCAGCCTGAACACCGGCTAATGATGGAGGAAATGTTCGGCATCGAAACAATAGAGGACGATTCTTCGATTATAAAAGTTGACACTCCTGAGGATGAGTGGCTATACGGGTTTATTTTAAGCTTTGGCAATAAGGTAGAGGTGCTGGAGCCTCTACATATAAGGGAAATAATAGCAAGACGCGCAAAAGAAATTTTGGAAAGTTATCTGTAAATATGACAAACAGCTGTCAAGTTTCCCTTGATATAGTGAGTACAAACAAATGAAAGGTGTGTTTTTGATGAATGCTGTTTTTTGCCAAAGCTGTGGAATGCCGATGAATGATGAAAAGCAATTTGGTACGGAGATTGATGGAGGAAAAAGCGGAGAGTACTGTGTTTATTGTTATGAAGGGGGCGAATTCAAGCAGCCAAACATGACAATGGAAGACATGATTGATCTTTGTGTCCCTTTTATGAAAGAGGATGGAAAAAGTGAAGAGGAAGCTCGGACGATTCTGACTAACTTCCTGCCAACATTAAAAAGATGGAGCGGCAGCAGTAAGATGAATGAACCTGTCATAATGGAAAAAGAGGCGTTTGCCATCATTGGCATGACTGCAAGAACGACTAATGTCAATGAAATGACTCAAGATGCGAAAATTCCGCAAATGTGGGAGAAGTATTATCAGGAAAAGGTATATGAGCAAATTCCAAATCCTGTTGGTGCCGTTACATATGGTCTGTATTCTGACTACATAGATGGAGTGGACGGGGAATATAGTATGACAATCGGATTGCAAGGAAGTGCTGATGCATCATTGCCAGAGGGGCTCGTTGCGAAAACCGTTCCCGCTGCCAAATATGTTGTCTTCACAACTGAAAAAGGACCGATCGCACAAATCGTCGTCAAAGCATGGCAGCAAATCTGGACATGGTTTGAGCAATCTGATTTTACAAGAGCTTATACAGGTGATTTCGAAGTATATGACGAAAGATGTGCAAACCCACTTGAAGCACAAGTCGACATTTATATTGCGATAAAATAATAATCACAACGGCCACGCGTGGGGCGGACAGAAGTGATATATCTGCGAAAAAGTGTAACTTATCTTCGAAATCGGCAATATATCTACGAAATATCAAAAAATCAAATATATCGATTTTTCGACAAAATCCTAAAAAGGAGTGCATACCGTTTGCAAAATGAAAAAGAGCACATTCTATTGCATTACGAACAATCCATCCAATGGGTGAAGGATCTAGAAAAATTATCGGAGGAGCAATGGCGAATGCCGGTCAAAGAAGGAAAGTGGAGCATTGCAGAAATCATTGGCCATTTGATTCCGTGGGATGAGTTTATTGTAAATGACAGAATCCCATACTTCTTTAAGGATATCGATTTGCCAAAAAGCGCAGATGCTCAAGCAATCAATGACCTAGCAGCTTCTGAAAGCAGAGCGCGAACAAAAGAAGAAACGATTGAAAAGTTTGCAGCTGTCAGAAAAACACTCCTATCCGCGTTAAAGGATATGGATGAAGAACTTTGGTCCAAGGAGCTAGTGATTGGCAAGTCTACCCTTTCGCTGGCAGTCTATTTCCAAGGCATGGCGGAGCATGACAATCATCATTTTGAACAAATAAAAAAAGTGATTTAATAGAAAAGGCTGGAGTCGTGTGCACTCCAGCCTTTTCTTAATTTTATGAATTACTGTATCTTTTTTTAGTATAATAATTGAATAGTATTACACGATCTCTGTTTCTCGAATCATACTAAAAGAAGGTGGAATGATAATGAATAGATTGAAAAGCTTCCTATTTTTCATGTTTACAGCCATATTAGTATTCTCGCAAGTTTCATTTGTTCATGCTGAAGAGCCGATTGATGAGATACGGGATTTAATTGAAACGTACTATGTTGAGGACGTGCCTGCATCGACGCTAAACTTGCCAACCATTCATGAAATGACCAAGCAGCTTGATCCTTATTCTGTTTATATGACTAAACAAGAGTTTGAAAGGTTTTCGAATACGGTTAATCAGGAGCTTATAGGTATTGGGGTTGTACTGGAGGAAAATGAACAGGGAGTTAAAGTGATACAGACGATTCCACAAGGACCCGCAGATCAAGCAGGGATCCGTCCTGGAGATATTATTACTCATGTGAATGGGAAAAGCCTATCAGGTGAGTCGATGCAAGCAGCTGTTTCTTATATGAGTGGAGAGGAAAATACGTTTGTTGATATTACTTTCTTACAGAAAGAAACAGGTAATTTGATAACAAAGAAAATTGAACGAAAAAGAATCTCTCTTCCTAACGTTGAGGCAGACATGCTTGGCGGGGAAATCGGCTATATTCGCCTTCACAGCTTCTCGATGAATGCAGCCGAACAGCTTCAATCAGCAATCAAGTCATTGAGTGGTGCGAAGGGATATATCCTGGACCTTAGAGATAATGGAGGCGGCTATGTATCAGCTGCCCAGGAAGTTACAGGGCTTTTTCCAAAAGTTCATTTGTCTTTCCAATTGCGTGAGAAAGCAGGAAAGGCAGAAGTTTATAAGGCGCTGCCACAACCTACGCAATTCTCTCATCCCATTCATATGCTTGTAAATGAAAATAGTGCGAGTGCATCTGAGATGGTTTCTGCAGCTGTAAAGGAACAAAATGGTGGAGTGTTATACGGGCAAACAACTTATGGGAAAGGTTCTATGCAGACTTTGTTTATCCTAAGTGATCAAAGTGTCCTTAAACTTACTACAGCCAAATTTTTCTCGCCAAAGGGGACAGCGATCAATAAAGTGGGTGTTTCACCGAATATCCAGACAAATGTTGGTGAAGAGCTGGCTGTATCCCATCGAGATCATTTATTAAAAAGCTATTATCAATATTCAAAGCTTGCTGCGTTGAATAATGTGCCGACAACGAAAACTTTTACTATTAAAATGACAACTGGCATGAATTGGGATGCCCTTTCTACTAAAGATGTGCAGCTTATTCAGCTAGGCGGTCACGAAGTAGAGACCGAATTAACAATAATAGATGATCGAACACTAAAAGTGACACCAAAAAAATCCTTGCAATCAAATGAGAGATACTTGCTAATCATTCACCCTCATTGGAGCAGTAAGCAAAATAAATCAATGATTAAAGGATCGTATCTGGAAATTAGTGTGAAATAATCCAAGAAAGGACTTGAGCATTCAAGTCCTTTTACTTTACCTAAATGGCAGGCTGATCATATAACCGACATAGAAAAACAGCTCACGGAAGAAGAAAGGAATTTTACTGCCCAATGTTTTATATACGGAGCTTTGCGTTGGTGAAGAATAAGCTTCCATCCCCGTGTTTTTTGCCATTAAAATAGCCCTTTTCATATGCAATGGATCACTAACAATGGTAAATGTTTGAAAGTCATTTTTTACTGCAATGTCATAGGCGTATTTTAGGTTTTCCTCAGTGATCGCAGAGTTCGTTTCAATCAAAATATCCTCCGCCCGAACATTATTTTTAATTGCATAATCCCTCGCAACCTCTGACTCTGCAAATTTTCCACCTTTTCCTTTCCCGCCGGTAAAGATGATTTTATCTACATACCCATTCTCATATAGGGAGATCGCATGATTTACCCTTTCACGTAAAACTGGAGATGGTTCATCATCCCAAGCCGCTGCACCAAGTACTACAGCCACATCCGTCTTTACTAATTGCACTTTGCCGCTGAAAGACCAAATACTAACTCCTGAATAGGCTATGAAAATAACTAATACGATGGGGACTAGCTTGAACCAGAACTTTTTAGACACTAACATCCATCCTTTTACGAGCCTTGTAGAATAGCTGCTAAGCAGCCTGCTGTACAATATTTCTCAATCCTTTTAGCAATCCCCTTCAAACCGTTTGAAAAATTAGTTCTACCTCGGATCATAGAGGAAATAGATGAAATTTGTCGATTGTTGCAGAGCTGTTAGACATTGAAAGTAGTATTCTTTTTACTAATCGGCAGGAACTAGGAACAGGAATGTATCTGAAAAAACAGCTAGGTATATTGTAGTCAATTATTATTTTGAAATATTATTTTCGAATGTGATTACTTTTATAAATAGTATAAAGGTCTATTAAAAATAAAAGCCTCTATTGTTGAAAAATAGTATTTTTTGTAAAACTATTTCAATTTACAAAATATTTAAATATATTGATAATAGAGTTAACTTTAAATTAGAGGAGGAATTGGATTGAGTAAAAAAACAGCAGCATTATTTTTAGCAGCAGGTTTAGTTTTATCTAGTGGAACGGCTTCAATGGCGGCCAGTCCCAGCACACAATATGAAGTAGTGATAGAAAATAGTTTTCTGAAGAAAATCAGTGCAGACAATATGTATAAAACGATTGAATTGTTATCTAAAGAACCTAGGGAAGCTGGAACAGAAGGAGAGCTTAAAGCGGTCAAATACATAGAGGAAGAATTTAAGAAGCTAGGCTACAAAACAGAAATTCAGCCATTCCCAATTTACGATTTCAAGACAAATTATGTAAAAGTGAAAATTGGCGATGCTGATCTAGGCGGGACTCCTCATGCATTTAGCGGCAGTGCGAGCGGCAAAGTAACAGCTCCGCTTGTACATGTTGGAAAGGCAACACCAGAAGAGGTTGGAGATGTAAAAGGGAAGATTGTTTTAGTGGAACGCGGAGATATCTCTTTCATAGAAAAGATTAGCAATGTCCTTGAAAAAGGGGCAGTAGGCGTCCTGATGTATAACAACGCAGATGAAGGCAACTCGTTCGGACAAGCTGCAGATGGGCAAAACATTCCGGCAGTTGCGATTACAAAAGCAGACGGATTGAAGCTGGTTGACCAGCTAAAGGCGAAAGAGATTTCCGTATCATTGGATGTGGATATCGAAAAGATTGAAAAGACTTCCTACAATGTCATTGCAACGAAACCGGCGACAGAGAAGAAAAATACAGGACAAATCGTGACAGTTGGTGCACACCATGATTCAGTGCCTGGTGGACCAGGTGCAAATGATGATGCATCAGGAGTTTCTGCTGTTCTTGAATTAGCAAGATTGTTTGCGAAGGAAAAGACAGATACAGAAATTCGCTTCCTTACATTTGGCTCGGAGGAAAGAGGGCTAGTTGGCTCGTCTTATTATGCATCTAAACTTCCAAAAGCAGATGTTGATAAAATGGTTGCACACTTCCAAATGGACATGATCGGCGGTCGTGATGCTGGGGGAGATAACGAAGCTGGCGGATTAATCATGTACACAATTGATGGCAAGAAAAATCTTGTAACCGACTTAGGGGCGACTTCAAGCTATCATATTTTTAATGAGGTTCTTCCTTATGGACAGCTTGGCCGAAGCGACCATCAGCCATTCCATGACCTAGGCATTCCATCTGCTTTATTTATCCACTCACCAGTCGAGCCTTGGTACCACCAGCCGACAGACACACTGGATAAAATCGACAAGAACAAGCTTCTGCAAGTAGCGAAAATTGTTGGCTCATCCGTCTACCATATTACAGATCCGAAGACACCAGGAATTATTAAATACTACTTTGAAGACCGTGCAGTAGATTAATAGAGTATCCACGGACAAGATGAAAGAGAGTTTCCTTATTTAGGAACTCTCTTTTTTTATTGCCATAACAAATTTGACAAATCACCCCTTGTGGAAAATAATAGTAAAATACCAAGATAATTCTATTTTCCTAGATAGGATTATCTGTTTAGTAATTTAATAACTAGATAAATTTTGAAGAAAAGAGGTTTTGCAGGGAATGAAAAAAATGATTAAGGGTGCATTCGCAGCATTATTTGCGACCATGCTAATGCTAACGTCAATCGTACCTGCTCAAGCGGAAGAACCGAAAACCCCGGATATCAGCGCATGGGCAATAGGTGAGCTATCCGAAGGTGAGAAATATGGCATTTTCCCAATGGAATGGTACTATGATGGCTTTAGGACAGAAATTTCAAAAGAACGTCTTGATGCCTTATTAGCTAAAACTAAGGATAAAATAGCAGCATTAGGACTTACTAAGCGAGAAAATTATACTCCTGAGGATGTCAGCCTCGATACATCAAGAGGAAACATTATTAATGAGCTCTATAAAATCATCTCTCAATATGAATTGCCTGTAGGAGATTCTGCTGTAGCCTATATGCAGGAACGCAGCATTCTTAGAGGTTCTGCTAAAGGGGTAGAATTAGAAAGAAATGCTACTACACAGGATGCAGTAATATTTGCAACTAGATTTGTAAGGGATACGTACGATCAGGTTCAAGCCGGTTCAAAAGGTGTTGCCTGGAAGGTTGAGAAAAACGGGAATAAAGTCTATTTACTAGGCTCAGTCCATGTAGGCACACCTGATATCTATCCAATGAATAAAAAATTATTAACTGCTTTTTATGAAGCAGATGCGTTGCTAGTTGAAGCAAACCTTATGGATATGGAAGGTCTTCAATATTTTACAGAAGCTTCTATGCTAAAGGATGGCACAACGATAAAGGATGTTGTGAGTCAAAAGACTTATGAGAAGCTGCTTAAAGTGATTGAAAAATATGGCGAGCCTGCAGAAGCCTTTGCTCAGTTCAAGCCTTGGACTCTTGCAAGCTACTTTGCCAATCTGTCATTAAGTGAATCTAGCGGGATACCGGCTGATATAATGGCAAACTCAGGCATTGATATGTACTTCCTTACAAATGCCCTATTATCTCAAAAGCCAGTAATCGAGCTTGAGGGAATAAAGGCACAGGCAGATATGTTTGATGGACTATCGCCTGAGGCTCAGGAAGAATATTTAGTTGAAACCCTTGATAGCATTCTAGATCCAGATTCAATCGAAGTTAAAGAAGGCGACCTTGTGAAAGAATGGCTTGGCCATTGGAACAAAGGGGATATTAAAGGATTTGCAGAAAGCTTTAATACTCAGGAACAAGAATCAAATGAATTCAACTCTATGCTTTTCGGTGAAAGAGATAAGAATATGTCTGAGAAAATCGCGAAGCTTTTAGAATCGGATGAAAAGGGCACATACTTTGTTGTTGTAGGAGCAGGTCACTTCCTGACACCTCAAAGCATTCTCTTCCACTTAAAAGAAAAGGGATACACAGTAGAAGAGTTTTATTCAGAGCCTGCTAACTAGGAAAGGGAGGGCAGGTCCTGCGTCCCGAAAATGAAAAGTGGATTCAGGTCACTCTAAGAATTTATATCATCTGGAAGGCGCTGCCGTGCAACAACATTGGCAGTGCCTTTGTTTTATTAATCAAACGTTTGATTAATAACTTTCTTCCTATAATTTTTAAAAAGATGAAACATTCTGGAAACAAGTGCGTAATAGAAAGTATGAATGATAGAAAGGAGTGCAGGTTGTGAAAAAACGAAAAGTGGTAGGGAAATGGGTTTTAGCTAGTTCAATTGGTGCAGCAGCGATTAGTGGAGGGATTTCTATTCCTGTGCAGCAGGTGCACGCGGAGCAGTCTGTAAACGAAGCAGATTTTGAAAAGGCAACAAAGGATTTTCTTGCATTAGCTAAATCTCAAAAATGGGATGAACTGATGCCGCTATTAAGTGCAAATCTTCAATCACATGTTTCAAAAGAAGGATTGTCACAGCTTTGGACAGCATTAACATCACCGTATGGAGCAATTAAAGAAACAGCAATACAAAGTTATCGGGATAATGGTGTACATACGAAGGCAACTGTCCTATTGACTGCAGAGAAAGGCCCGTTTCTTCTCGTTGTAAACTTTGATAAAAATGGAAAGGTAGATGATTTTCATACAGAGGCCGCTTATGATCCTAGCCAATTTTTAAATCCTGATTATAACACCCCAGAAAACTACACAGAAAAGAAAATGACCATTGGGGAAGGGACATTCTCTCTGCCAGGTGTTTTGACCGTACCTAAAGGGGAAGGTCCATTTCCGGTGGTTGTGCTTGTTCATGGATCAGGAGCAAATGATATGGATGAAACGGCTTATGCCTTTAAGCCTTTTCGGGATATAGCTGTTGGGCTTGCGAATAATGGAATAGCCGTTCTGCGCTATGATAAACGAACGAATACTCATGCAATCAAGTCGAGTATGAACCCGAAGTTCTCCATCATGGAGGAAACGGTGCTTGATGCGAATGATGCTGTAAAAGCGTTAAAATCAGTTCCAGAAATAGATGGGGATAACATTTTTGTTTTAGGACATAGCCAAGGCGGCTACGCACTTCCTCTTATTCTTGAAAATGATAAGGAGAAGGATATCAAAGGAGCAATTGGTGTTGCAGGACCAACTGGGAAATTCCATGAGCTGTTAATTTGGCAGACAGAACAGTCCATCTTAAGGGCTAAAAGCATGAATATGCCAATAGAACAAATTAAAGCAGCTCAAGTTCAATTGGATGTATTAAAAGAACAGTTTAAGCTTCTCGATGATCCACAATATTCGAAGGACAATATTCCGCCAGCTTTCCAGATTCCAAATGCATATTGGTGGTTTGATTTAAGGGACTATGCACCAACATCCCTTATAAAGGAACAAAATGTTCCACTGCTTCTTTTGCAGGGAGGAAAAGACATTCAGGTGCCTGCTTCAAACTTGGAAAATTGGAAAACCGCATTAAAGGACCGAAACGATGTGCAGTATAAATTGTATCCAGATATGATGCACATGCTTGTAAATATGAAAGGTGAACCGAATGGGATAACTGAATATATGACACCTGGCAATGTCCCAGTCGAATTTCTAGATGATATTGCTGAATGGGTTAAAACGGGTTCAATAAAGGAAACGGAAACTGTTGACCTATCCGTTTACAAGGATTATACACCAGGATTATATTGGTCAGATGCCTTTCAATGGGCTGTTAATCAAGGGATAATTGAAGGCTTTAAAGCAGAAAAATTACTGAAGCCTTATCAGCCTATGACTGAAAGCCAATATTTAAAAGCCTTTTTACGCTATAAGTTGGGGGACGAGCTGAAAGATGAGTCTCTAAAAAATTTATATGAACTTGCTCAATCATATGGGTTACAAGTATCTGAAGAGGCAGATGCTGCACTTTCAAGAGGAAAAGCAGCAGTACTTCTTGCAAAAAACTTCACCGATAAAGACATGACTGAAGAGGAAGCTGTTCAATGGCTCTATGCAGAAAATATTGTCAATGGTTATTTGGATGAAAAGGGCCATTATCCAAAGACATATGAATCTTATAAGCCAAAGGACACAATGACGAGAGCGCACCTTGTCACTATGCTTTACCGGTTACAGCAATAGCTGCTCTATTGTCCAGGTGCGGTTCCTTGTACCCGCCAGTGAGTGAAGTTCGGACAGGATAGCAGAGTTCAAGGGCAAAGAAGTCCGAACAAGGGTGAAGTTCGGTCAGGATAGCAGAGTTCAAGGGCAAAGCAGTCCGAACAAGAGTGAAGTTCGGACAGGATAGCAGAGTTTAAGGGCAAAGCAGTCCGAACAAGGGTGAAGTTCGGACAGGATAGCAGAGTTCAAGGGCAAAGCAGTCCGAACAAGAGTGAAGTTCGGACAGGAATACAGAGTTCAAGAGGAAAGTAGTCCGAACAAGGATGAAGTTCGGACAGGATAGTAGAATTCAAGGGGAAAGCAGTCCGAACAAGGGTGAAGTTCGGACATGATAGCAGAGTTCAAGGGGAAAGTAGTCCGAACGAGGATGAAGTTCGGACAGGATAGCAGAGTTTATGAGAAAAGTAGTCTGAACAAGGATGAAGTTCGGACAGGAATACAGAGTTCAAGAGGAAAGTAGTCCGAATAAGGGTGAAGTTCGGACAGGAATACAGAGTTCAAGGGCAAAGCAGTCCGAACAAGGGTGAAGTTCGGACAGGATAGCAGAGTTTAAGAGAAAAGTAGTCCGAACAAGGGTGAAGTTCGGACAGGATAGCAGAGTTCAAGGGGATAGCAGTCCGAACAAGGATGAAGTTCGGACAGGATAACAGAGTTCAAGGGGAAAGCAGTCCGAACAAGGATGAAGTTCGGACAGGATAGCAGAGTTCAAGGGCAAAGCAGTCCGAACAAGGGTGAAGTTCGGACAGGATAGCAGAGTTCGAGAGCAAAGAAGTCCGAACGAGAGCAAACTTCCGACAGTTTTGATAAATCCAAAGGCAATCCTGTCTGAACCTGGAGCAACTTCCAGACAAGTTAACGTAAATCAAAGTTAACTGTGTTTGATTTGAATTCCTCTAGTAAAACATATAATCCTTAATAGCAACGAACTTTATAATGACCGTGGGCGGTTACTGGACCACCCGTGGTCATTTTAAGGATAATTGTAAAATGAATATCGCCCAATATTTTTCTACAAAATTGTCCATAATTGAAGCGAATGAATAGAATAAATGCTGTATACTAAAAGAAGAACCTCTTTCCCTGCATTTTCACTTCCTCGTGCTCACCCCATTTAAGAATTCAACGAAAAAACCCGAAATCGCAAATCCTAAAAAAGGAGACAAAATTATGGCATCAACCGTACAAAGCTTCACTATTACAGGTATTGACGGCCATCTCGTCGAGGTTGAAACAGATACACTCATTGGCTTGCCATCTGTATCCATTGTCGGTCTCGGCGACAAGGCAGTTAAGGAAGCAAAGGAGCGCTTGGAAGCTGCGATTAAAAACGCTGGTTACAAGTTTCCGCCGCAAAAAATCGTGTTTAACTTAGCTCCATCTGACATGAAAAAAACTGGTACCCATTTTGACCTCGCGATGGCAATTGGTCTTTTACTTAAAACAAATCAAATCCGTCCAGTCGCTCTTTCCCAAACAGGACTGATCGGCGAGTTATCCCTCAATGGAGTTATCCGCCCCGTATCCGGTATCCTCCCAATGGCTATAAAAGCAAGAGAGTGCCAATTAAAAAGATTAATTCTTGCAAAAGAAAATGTACAGGAAGCCCAGTTTATTAAAGGAATAGAGATTATCGGCTGCCGTACACTCAAAGAAGCTATTCATATCCTCACGGGCAAACAGCCCCCTCCCGCAACAGAAATGGTCAATCCTGCCTCACCAAATACGTACTCCGTTGATTTCAAAGATGTAAAAGGACTCCATTCACTCGTTGATTATATTAGCATCGCTGCAGCAGGTGGGCATAACCTCCTTATGGTTGGATCTCCAGGCTGTGGAAAGTCTATGATTGCCAAGCGAATTCCAACCATTCTCCCCAAAATGACAGAGGAAGAATCACTCGAGGTTATGAAAATATATAGCGTAGCCAATCTTTTGAAGAATAAAGACCAACTCATCACGAAGCGCCCCTTTCGTTCCCCTCATCATAACGCCTCAACGAACGCGCTCATCGGCGGCGGAACGCATGCGCTGCCAGGCGAGATTTCCCTTGCTCATCATGGTGTTTTATTTTTAGATGAAATCGCTGAGTTTAGTAAAAAGGCGCTGGATTCACTGAGACAGCCGCTTGAAGATCATGCAGTAACGATCTCGCGAGTGTGGGGCTCAAATACGTATCCAGCAAATTTTATGCTTATTGGTGCAATGAACCCTTGTCCATGTGGGTACTTTGACCAGGAGAAATGCTGCTGCACAGACTACGAAATCATAAAATATCGCCAAAAACTTTCCGGTCCGATTATGGATCGAATGGATATTCAAAAATATGTGGGAACAGTTGATTTTTTTAATAAGGAGGACGAGGGGATAAGTTCAGCGGATATTCGAACCCGTGTGGAAAAAGCAAGATCTATTCAGCAGGAACGGTACAAAATACTGCCTGAAATTACATGCAATGCGCAGTTAACGCCTTCCCTAATCAATCAATATTGCCCGCTTGACAGTGAATGTACAGAATTGCTGCAGAAAGTGTATCACCGCTTCCGATATAGCGGGCGCACCCTGCATAAATTTATTAAAGTCGCCCGTACCATTGCAGATCTAGACGGAGAGGAGCAAATACAAATTCATCATCTGAAGAAGAGTCTCTTAAGCCGTGATATTGAAAAAGAATCAACCTATATAGGAGGATGAAGATGGAAATCTATTGGATATGGTTAAGCCGCTTAAAGCATGTAGGACCCGTATGGCAAAAACAGCTGCTAGCACAATTCCAGACCCCCAAGGCGGTTTATGAATCAATAGAGGATGAACTCTTGCAAATACCTAAACTAACCAAAAGTGCAAGGAAGTCGATTCTCTCAAACCGCTGTCTAAAGGATGCAGAAAATATCCTGGAAACTGCAGAAAGCAGAAGAGTGAACCTCCTTACTTTAACGAGTGAATATTACCCAAAATTTGCCCAAGAGAGCAAGCAATCCCCAATTCTTCTCTATTACAAAGGGGAACTACAGCCGCTCCACACCACAGTTGGTGTCGTTGGCGCAAGAAGATGCTCACCCTATGGAAGAAAAATCGCCAAACAAATAGGGGAAGAACTCGCAGCCATTAACACTCCTGTCGTTAGCGGCTTTGCTAAAGGAATTGACAGCTACGCACAAGCTGCCTGCAGCAAAAAAGGAGGATACACCATCGCTTTCTTCGGCTGTGGACCAGATATTTGCTACCCAAGGGAACATAGAATCCTTTATCAGCAAATTTTAGAAAATGGGGGTGTCTTTCTCTCGCAGTACCCGCCTGGAACACTGCCATCCCCCAAATACTTTCTCGCAAGAAATGCGCTAATTAGTGCTTGGTCTCAAGAGCTTGTCATTGTGGAGGCAGGTGAACGGAGCGGTGCTCTCTGGACCGTCGATTTTGCCATCAAGAACAACAAACCTGTCTATGCGGTTCCAAATCGAATTGATTCCCAAGAAGGGGCAGGCACGAACCGCTTGCTTGCTCAAGGAATTCCGCCATATCTTGGGATTCAAAGCCTGCAAGCATATAAAGAAAATCAAGAACACAGCAACCCCTCATTAGCGGCTATAATCCCCAAAAGCCCTATCCTTCAACTCCTTTCAAACTCTCCCGCAACGATTCATCAGCTATCTAGGGAATTAAACCTCGACGTCACAGACATTATGGACCAGCTGTTCGAATTAGAGCTGGACAAGCAAATAATCGTTAGGGGCAATATGGTTTATCGGGTGTGAGGATTAAAAATAGAATTGGAGGTTTATGGGCAGGAGGCGAGAAATTGTTATATACTGGAACCATTAATAGAAAGCTCATGTACGGGAGACAGTGGCATAGCAAACTTTTTCATTCGAAAAGAGGATTTACTCAACTTGAATTTTTCAAACGTTATCTATAATTGGGATTGCTATTAAAAAGACTCTGGTATAACAGAATTTTGATTTTACGGTGTTTGAGAAATAAACGGAAAAATTCCGTTTAAATTGGGAAACACCTATATTTCCCTAAAATAAAGGCAGTTTTTCCGGTTATATTCTCCAATACTCTGGATTTTGCCTTAAACTGAGCAGATAATCGGAATATCTCCGCTTATATCTGCTTATTAAGCTTCCACTCTATCAATTAGACGGAAAATCTCCGCTTATGAATTCTCATACAACACGAAAATAAACAATGAATCATAACAAAGCCATTAAAAAAGCATAACACCCCTTAACAGAGTGCATAGACTGATTTTATAAATCTGAAAGGGGGTTGAAGAAAGATGTATCATGTCCCATATCCCTATAATGTTTACTGGCAACCAGGATATCCTGTTTACTGGAATATGGATCGAAATACACAATGGTTTCCCATGCAATCACTAGAGGAAAGGAATCGTATTGAATTAAAGGATTATGGTTCAGCGCCATTTGTGGTCAATATCAATAAGGCTGCCAAGCAAAATCGTTCATATCGTACGGCGTTATGGACAGGAAGGCATTTGCAGGTTACTTTGATGAGTCTTAGAGCTGGTGAAGACATTGGCTTGGAAAGGCATCCAACCCTTGATCAATTTCTGCGGATTGAACAAGGGCAGGGGATTGTTCAAATGGGAAACCGGAAAGACAATTTATATTTTAGAAGAAAAGTGAATGATGATGATGCCATCATGATCCCTGCTGGAACATGGCATAATGTAACGAATACAGGGAATGTCCCGCTAAAGCTGTATTCAATCTATGCTCCTCCTCAACATCCATGGGGTACAGTTCATCGAACAAAAGCAGATGCAATGGCAGCGGAGCATGGGCATTAAATCTCTTTGGTGCAGCGATGCATAATGATCCTTTGCATCGCTGCAAGTTAAATTAATTTACGAAGCGAGGGGATTTTTGTGGATATTCCTCATATAAGTGACTTACTGTTAAGGCCCTCGGCAAGCGATCAAGAAATTTTGAATGTCGAAAATGAGTGGAATGCCAAATTGCCACATTCTTATATACAATTACTAAAAATTTCAAATGGCATTTTAACTGAACAAGGGATCGTCATTTATGGAACCGAGGATATGATTGAAAGAAATGCAACGTGGGAGACGAAGGTATACGCACAAGATTATATTGCTATTGGTGATGATAGCGGCGGAAGAGTTTTTCTTATGCACCAAGGGGATGAGGAAAAAAGGGTTTTAATCGTTGATTCTGGAGATATGACTCCTGAACATGCTGATTTAGTTACTTCAGATTTTACTCAATGGGTTAAAAATGGATTCTTAATTAAAACAGATGAAACAGAAGACAGCGGCTCCACATCTCTTAATTGTAAAATCGTTTTAATAGACATGCCTAATGGCGGATTGAAGGATTTATTGAAGATTAAAAGTGTTTTTGGATTAAAAATGACTGCAGCTGATTTACTAAAGGGATCAAGAAACCTGCCATTTATTGTGGCAGAGGAATATCCATACGGATTGGCAAAGAAACTAGTTGAAAAAATGGTGGGTATTAAAATCGAACTTAGAGTGGCAAAATAATCTGCCTAATTAAGCTGACATAAAAATAGAACAATAGTATTTTTTATTCTTCAAGAGAAGCAGGCAGGAACATACATGTTTCTTTGGGATGGTGACCAGGAATATTCTTTGAAAAGAGGAGTCCGCATGGAGAAAATAGCAAAGAAATATCTGAAAATATATCGTAATCCTGCTGAGACGAATGATGTTTATACATATGCAGATTGGGAAGAATATTTAAACCAGCAAATTGAGACATGCGCAAGAATTAACGAAAGAAGAAAAGATTCGGATATCACGATATATTTAGCCTTAATAAAAAATCCATATTTATTGGGTTTGTCTCAAGCTTTTCAGAATAATGATTATGAGTTGCTGAATAATGCCATTTATCATTACAGCAAACATAGATTACTAGATATGAAAGCTGGCGGATATGATCATTGTCTATATTTCTGGAAAGTGATGGATAGCATGGTCTGTAATTACAAAGAGGTTATTGAGAAGTGTTTGCCAGAGGAGTTGGGGCTATGCAAGAATGGATATCCTTTTTATGTAGTTGCCAGTAATTTGCTTATGTCATTATGGTATAAAAATCAGCAGTGGATGGAGCATGCTTATCCGGCAGGAGAAAAATTTTTGAGTCAAAAGAAGGGGATATGGGAAAAAGCAATTGTTTCCTATCTAATGGCACTATCGAATAATGATATGGAAAAAGCAACGGAAGCATTGGGTGATGTATGTAAATATTCGACAAGAATGGATCGCCCTAAAATCTATAAATGCTTTTGTACAGAAGCGCATGGGCTATATCAGATAGCCAGATACGTTTTAAAAGAAGAGGAGTTCAATCGAATCGGAATGCCTGCCAATGATAATTTTTGCAAAGGATTGATCTCGTGGCAGAGCGAACATCATTACCCGGAACGGGGAGAATGATCGTACATTATCCGGAAGAGCTTGATGTGATGAACCATATTTTAGACCTGCCATTGCCAAGGTGTATTTTAGAAGGAAGCGGGAGCCGAAAAAACAATAGACATAGAACAAATGAAAAAGAACTTGATTGCGGCGTTTGCGGGCGTTGATTATGAAGAATGAACGCTGTTTTTCGTTGTAGTTATTGACCTATATGGTTAAATCAAGAATGCATGTACAAAAATTAGCCGTGGAAGGCGAGGCTGAAAAATGGAGGATCTTCAATTTCTTATTTCAAGATGGAAACAAATACTGCAAAAATTAGAGAAGAATAACGGCAAAGTCTACCAAATGGAAATTGGCGAAAAGGCAACACAGCAGGAGATTGAGGCGAAAGAAAAGGAGTTAGGGTGTCAATTGCCTCCTTCATATAAATACATAGTACAAAACATAGGAAAATCCCTCTCTTTTTATTACTCATTTTCTGAGGATACAATGATTCCCAGTGAATTTAGCGAAATATTTTCAGGAGAGATCCATTGGAATATCGACTGTCTTCAGAATTTAACTAGGTTAGCTGACCAACTAATGGAGGATGGAGAAGATTACGGAGAAACGCTTAGAGGGAAATTAGAGTTCGCTCACGCCGGTAATGGAGATGTTTATGCATTCGATATATCTGTTGACAGAGATGAAAAGCCAGTTATTTATTGGGATCATGAGGAAGACACGGTTAACTATATTGCCGATTCATTTATCGATTATTTATTGAAAATTACTGAAATTGGGTGTGTTGGCAGTGAAAAATGGCAGTTTGAATATTTTCTAAGCGATTCGGGATTGGATACTGCAAGTCTAGCAGCTGTAAAGTGGAAGCAATGGTTTGAGACATTTTCAGAGACAGCATTAGAAGATGTGAAAAATAATATGGAACAGCTAGCAGCCTTTGTTGTCTATCGAGGGAAAATAGATGAAGAAACAATCGATTTTTTCATGAAATTTAATAGACATGAACTATTTCAGTTCCTATTAACAGAATTAAAAGGAACATTTAAAGAACAGAAACTAATATGTGAGATTATTGGTCGAGTTCTAGGATTTTACGCTGAGGCATGGGTTACCAGCCTCTGGGATGCGAAGCCAGATCATATCGATACTAGATTACGTTCGTACTTAACTTCTATGTGTATAAGTAAAGATAAAGGATTACCCTTCGTATTGAATTTTCTTGAACAAGCTATTAAAAAGTTAAATGGGTATGAAGCACTTTCTCATCTTGGTGATTTTCATTCGAGGGATGTGATTTCCTGGATGGAGAACCATGTGACATTTCCTGTGACAGACGGATGGGACGAATTATTCGTAAGGTCAAACTTTTCATGGGATGACATAGAAAGGTGGACCTCTTTAGAGGAGAAGCATGAAGCAACTGTCATTCATGCATTAGAAAAGCATGTCCGGGAGAAAGCAGCAAATAATAGATTTGCTTATGCTATACCAGGACTTCCTGCAAAATCAGAATTTCTTGATTTTCTAGTTGAATTACGCAATAAACAAGTGTTAAAAAAACGAATCTTGCTTATTGAAAATGTTATCCAAAACATACATATATTATATTGAGAATAAAGGGACACGGGGGCTGGCCCTTCGTCCCGATACCTTGTTAAGTAACATTCTGGAATAACAAAGAGCCGATAATGTTTGGCTCTCTGTTTCTATTATTAACTCCAGACAAGGTTCCTGCCCCTCTGACCCTCAATTAATTGATTGTAACTTCCGTTTGCAGCGGTAAATTTTTGTATAGCCATTCCACATCAGTGTTTAACATTCGAATGCATCCTAAACTGACGTTGCCTCCAATGGAGGATGGATCGTTCGTTCCATGAATCCCGTATTTTGTTCCCTTTGTTCCTGGTACATCGAGACCAAGCCAATGACTGCCTAAAGGATTCTTTGGATCGCCTCCAGGAATTCCCTTTGTGCTATACCATGGTTTCTCGATTTTATTAATGATTTTATACGTTCCTTCAGGTGTGAATGATGAATTTTTTCCTGTTCCTACTGAAAAAGTTTTTATTACTTTCTTGTCTTGATATACAAGAAGCTGGTTTGTTTTTTTTGAAATGACAAGGCTGTACCCGGCAGTCGACTTGTTATTATCTTTATTTTCTGACATCTTTTGCAATACATAAGGACCTGGAATCTGCAGTGTTTCCCCATATTTCAATTGGTCTGGATTATTGATTCCATTAAAATTTGCTAATGACACACGATAGGAAGCGTTTCCATAGTATTTCCTCGAAATACTCGCAAATGTTTCACCCTTACTTACCGTATGATAAAACATAAACTCAGGATCAGGAATATTCAGCTTCGTCCCTACACGAATCTCTTTTGCCGGATTTGTAATCCCGTTAAAAGAAGCAATCTTATTCTGATACTGACTGCTTGAAAAATAGAGCATAGTAATACTAAAAAGTGTTTCCTTCTTCTTCACTTCATGTTCAATCACACGAATGTCTTCTTTCTTTTTCTCTACATTTTGACAAGTGCATTTCTTCTCTGCTTTTGTCTGTATAGCGTCTACTTTTATTTCAGTTTTTAACTCCTGTTTCTCTGCTGAAGCTAAAACTTGCTCCTGATTTTCATTCTTTTTTGATGGCTTAATTTCTTCCTCACTTTGAAAAAGCTGATTCGAACTTGAATAAATAATTGGTACGGCTACAAAAAGACTGATTAAAAAGAAAAGCATGATAAAGGTGAATAAGAAGTTCCTTTTTTTTCGTCTCCTATTTTTATAATGCTTAGACCGAGAAAGCATCTTTTCTTGAACATCCTTCGTATTCGACATTTTTCTTCCCCTCACACTAAAATTTAACAAAATCCACCAAATTATAGCGCGTTTTGGCGGGAAATAAAGCGGAAATAACAAAAATAGGTCTACTAAAAATACAAATCACACCTTTATAACCAATTTTTGTTAACAATTTGATAAAAATCTAGTCAAAACAAACCTATCACACCTATTACCTTTTACTTAGGGAACAGAGAGAGTTTACTAGTATTGCCAGTTATAGTAAGATGTTGGTTTTTTAAAACTGCTATGTTGCGGGACCAGGTTCCTGTCCTGCTAAATATTAAAATTTAAATTAATTTGCTAGTATTCAGTCCACTTCTGTTAAAATAGAATTAAAGGTTTATAGAGATTCTATAAACTATTTTTCTCTGTCAGAATGTTCTGGCAGAAAATTACATAATCTTGAGGAGGAATAGTTGGATGGCTTATTTACCAAAGTCTTATCGAAAGTTTTTAGCAACAGCTTCAGCGGCTGCTCTAGTAGTTTCGCTTGCTGCGCCTGCTGCCAATGCAGCTGAAACAAAGCAATTTTCTGATGTAAAGGGAGATTTCTGGGCTTTTAAAGAAATTTATAGTTTAGTAGATAGCGGTGTGATCAGCGGCTATGAAGATGGTACTTTTAAACCTAGTACTGCGATCATTAGAGGGCAAGCGGCTAATCTATTAACTAAGGCATTGAAGCTTCCAATTCCAACTGATTTGAAGGCGTTTTCAGACGTAAGCGAGAAGTCTTCTTTCGCTCATGGTGCAGCAGCAGCGAAGCAAGCGGGCATCTTTACTGGATCCAACAATAAATTTGGAGCTGCAGACGTATTAACGCGTGAACAAATGGCAACTGTTTTAGTCCGTGCATTTGACTTGAAAGCTACAGATAAGGAAGTTACATTCACAGATGCGGATAAAATTAGTGCATCACATAAGGAAAATGTAACAATCCTTGCACAAAACGGAATTACAACTGGAAAAGAAGATGGATCATTTGATCCGAAAGCATCCGTTAACCGTGCAACTTTTGCGACATTCCTGTATCGTGCGATTGAAAAGTCAAATCAAGAAAAGCCAGAGGATACGTATAAGTTATCTTTAATGCATACAAATGATACACATGCCCATTTAGATACGATAGCAAAACGTGCAACAGCTATTAAAAATGTAAGAGCAGAAAAGCCAAATGCCTTGTTAATTGATGCAGGGGATGTTCTGACAGGAACACTTTATTTTAATGAGTTTAAAGGACAAGCTGATTTAGCTTTCATGAACTATTTAAAATATGATGTCATGACTTTTGGGAACCATGAATTTGACTTAGGCAGTTCGGATGATGGCCATAAGGCATTAGCAGAGTTCATCAAAGGAGCGAAATTCCCATTTGTAAGTGCGAATGTTGATTTCTCAAAGGATGAGCTATTTAAAGATGTATATAAAGGCGGAACCATTGCGGATTCTCCAGCAGAAGGCACCATTTTCAGCGGTATTGTGAAAGAGGTAAATGGAGAAAAGGTTGGGATCTTTGGTATAACAACAGCAGAGACAGCTGAAATTTCAAGCCCAGGAAAAGTTGAATTCCAAAATTATCTAGAAAAGGCGAAACAAACGGTTCAAGCATTCGAGGATAAAGGAATTAACAAAATTATCGCTGTTTCCCATATCGGATATGATGATAATGTTGCTTATGACAATGATCTTGAGCTAGCAGCTGCTGTAGATGGCATCGACATCATTGTTGGCGGACACACCCATACACAACTAGATGAGCCAGTCGTGATTGAGAAGGATAAGAGCGGGAAAGAAAAAGATCCTACTGTCATTGTTCAAGCATACCAATACAGTGATTTCCTTGGAACACTTGATGTTGAATTTGATAAGGATGGAAAAGTAGTTGGACAAGCTGGGGAATTGATTAAGGTCGCAGACCAGGCTGAAGATCCAGAAGCAGCAGAAATGCTTAAACAATATTCAAGCAAAGTTGCAGTAATTAAGAATCAAGAAGTCGGTGCAGTTGCTGCTGTAGAATTGCCAAATCCTCGTCAAGGTTCGGGCTCGCTAGAAAGTGTAAGAAGCAATGAGACGGCATTAGGAAACTTAATTACTGATGGGATGCTAGATAAAGCGAAGGAATTTAATCCGAATACGGTTATTGCTATGCAAAACGGCGGAGGAATCCGAGCAGCTATTGATGCAGGACCAATCACTTTAGGTGAAATTCTGACTACATTATCTTTCGGCAATACGCTGGCAACAGTGAAATTAACGGGTGCAGAAATTTTAGAAACGCTAGAGCATAGTGTAAAAGAGGCACCGAAAGAACATGGCAGATTCCTGCATGTATCAGGAATGAAATTTACTTATGACAGTTCAAAACCAGCAGGTGAAAGAATTGTCACTGTTGAGGTTGCTGAAAAAGCCGGCGAATTCACACCGCTAGATAAAGAAAAGGAATATGTCGTTGCAACAAACGGCTTTACGGCAAAAGGCCAAGAGGGCTATGAGGCACTTGGTAAAGCATACAAGGAAGGCCGCGTAACAGATTTAGGATTTGCTGATTGGGAAAACTTAAGAGATTATGTAATCAAGTTAAAAACAGTGGAACCAAAAATCGAAGGCCGTATTATCGATTTAGCAACAAAAACTGGAGCGCCTGTTATAGCTGAATAAGCATAAAAGGGCAGAAAAATAAAAGGCATCGTCCATATGGGCGATGCCTTTTATCCTCAAGTGCAAATGTTTATTTATTATCAATCCCTCGGGATAGAAATACGGCAAATTGCGTTCTATTCACGAGTTCTTTTGGTGCAAAGGAACCATCTTCTTTGCCTGTAGTAATACCGGATGCAGCTAACTTCTGTATGTCATCTGCTGCATAATAGCCTTGTGGGATATCAGTGAAAGATACGGCTGACTGTGCAGGTGCCAGTTCAAAGGCACGGGAAAAAATTATCGCTAGATGTTCTCTCGAAAGTGTTTCCTCTGGTCTGAAATTGCCAGCTTCATCCCCTTTGATAATGCCAGCCTTGTCAACAGCATTGATGGCACCTAATGCCCAATGATCTTCTGTTACATCATTGAATTTTTTTGAACGGTCCGCAACAGGAAGCTCGAAGGCTTCAGCAAGCAATGCGGCTACTTCTCCGCGAGTGATTCGGAGATCGGGTTTAAATTGACTTCCCTCATAACCGATAATAATTTCCTGCTTATTTAAATCAGCTATTTGCGATTCTGCCCAGAAACTAGAAGGAATGTCCTTGAACTGCCCGAGTGGCATTTGGTAATCCAATACTCTTTTTGCCCCTATGTATCGTTCCTTCCAATAATAAGGATCGTCTAAACTAGAAAACATGACTCCCTTTGATGTGGAAGCATGAATAAATTGGTTATCGCCTAAGTAAATGCCGTCATGTGAAGGCCCATCTTTATATGTTTCAAAAAATACGATATCCCCTACACGAAGCTGAGCCCGATCAATATCTTTGCCAAAATGATATTGATCAGCCGTCGTACGCGGCAGCTGTACACCCATTTTTTTAAAAACAAATTGGATATAGCCGGAGCAGTCAAAGCCTACAGGGCTAGTCCCGCCAAATTGATAAGGGGATCCAATATAAAGCTTTGATAGAGGCAAAATATGGTTGTAATTAATCGCAGCCGATGCTTCTATTTTTGGCTGATGAAAGGCTAGGATGGATACTCCTGCAATAAATGTCAGACATAGACGCTTGAACATTAAAACTCTTCCTCTCTCTTCATTTAGCTGCTACTATCATAGCATTCTATTTAGAGACAGGACTAGACGAAAATTGTCGTATTTTTAGAGGAATGAAAAAATGCCCCTAAATTTAGGAGCATTTTCCAAGGTTAATTCAAAAATCCAGCTAACAAATACTTTGCTTTTTCTTTTTTTGTCGTATTTTTCAAATCACTTTTCTGCAGTTTTTCAAGCTTTAAGGGAGTAAAAATGCTTATATTGTTTCCATGGATTTTGGCTGAATGAGGGATGATTTTCTCACCTTTTTCTATCCCTTTAGTTATCTCTATCATTCCACGCTCTTTCAAACCCGTTGTTACACTACGTTTTTCAATTTCCCCACTTGATGTTAAGAGCCAAACATAACGTTTCTTTTTCTTCTTGTGCACACTTTCTTTAGGGACAATTAATGCATCTAGCACTTCATTGGTTACGATATCTACTTTTGAATGGGCTCCAACAGAAGGTCCTTCTTCCTCTCCTTCAAAATGAACAGTGAAAGGAAATCTGCTCTCCTTGTCTACGCTGGGCTCATTTTCAGGGAATGTTTGAACGTAAGACAGGGTACCTGTGATTTTTTCTTTTGCTTTGCTATTGTATACAAATGCCTTCATTCCTTCTTCGACTTTGAAGACATCACTCTCAGAAAGTGTTCCATAAACAGATGGGGTTTCTGACATAAGCGTAAGAACCGGATTTTGCAAATCATAGCGAATTTCCTTTACAATTCCACTTGTTTGGCTTTGAATAGTGAGATCTGCCACATTATTATTCAAGCTTGTAAGCAGTTGTTCAATTTTTCCTATTTCATTTTCAAAGAAGGCAATTTCTAACTCTTTGTCATATATTTCTTGTTCGATAGAGTGAGAAACGATTTGTTGTCCGGAGTCTTTTTCTTCCTCTGACTTGTTGTTCGTTTCAACAGATGATTGATAGTCTGACAGCCGATCGATATGTGTTTCAAGGCTGTCAATTTTTCCTTCTAACTCCTCTTTTTCCGTCTGTAATCTTTCCTTTTCTAAATCAATATTATGGGACGTATACATATATAATGGCGTGTTTGCTTCGATTGTATCCCCTTGCTTAACTAAGAATTGATGGAATGAGCCATTTTTCTCATCGAAATAGTAATGGAATTCCTCAGTTGGTTTTCCTACACCTGAAGTACTAAGTGTTTGAACGATATCCTCTTGTTTAACGGGTGTCCATTTCTTAACATACTGTGTATGCTCGATTTTACTGTTGCTTTTTATAATAAAAAAGATATTGATCATCATAAAAATAACACTTGCTAATAAGAAAAGCTGCCATTTTTTCATAAGAGTACACCGCCTTTAGAGGAGATTTTCAATTTTTATATAGGATAAAAGAGCGGAAACTAACCAAAAGAAGCCATTAATCGCCATTACCATCCAAAAGATGAATATTGGTTCTTTGCTCGTTAATTCTTTTAATCCAAAGTATTGAAGAACCATTGCCAATACTTTAAAAATGGAAATCATACCGAAGAAATAGATTAGAATATCTGCATTTGTTATGTATTGCATAATCACGCCTAATGTGAAGGGGGACGACTCGGGATGAATGCCTAAAGAAATTGCAAATGGAATAAAAAGTGCTTTTTCGATTAAAACTATTAATAAAACAAACACCTGAATGATGGCGATTTTCTTAAAAGAACCATCTGTTACACTCCAAAAAAATAGGCTAGGCAGGAAAACAATTAAAAATGGATAGACAAGCCCGAAAAGCAGCTTTCCAGCAGCAAAAATAGCCTTCTTCATTTCAAATTCTGAGCCTGAAAGCTGATAAATTTCTTTAGAAATGGCTTCTGTCCCAATGCCGTAATAAGCATAGATGAATGAAATCGCTATACTTACAAGAGCTAACAAAGAAAATCGGGACCAGAACCCATTGTGTATTTCAGCATTTTTTAATTGATAGAAGAACGTTTGTGGATATCGAATATCCTTCAAAAACCTTATTCGATAGATCATAAATGAAATCCCTCGCATCTTAGATTGTAGGTCAGATCCTAACTCCCTTATTCTATCGTAAATCTGACAGATTTTACTAGTATTAGGGGGAGAGAAATTAATAGATAGGAAGGAAGTACTGAATAAGTAAGATATTTGACCATAAAAAAATGCACCCATTATTATGGATGCAAATGTAAATGCCGGTCTGCACATAAAGGCTTAATTAATCAGACCGACTATTTATTTATAAACAGAAAAAAGACCCACTGTTACCAGCAGTGGGCAAAAAGGAAAGATTGGCTGGTTTACCAACCAAAATCTTATCGTAGCTTTATTATAGCCTCAGATATAAATAATATTCATTCTAATATTTTTGGCAGGAAAGTGATTATGTGGAAATCGTTTGGAGAGAAGCCTTGATTTAATGGGAACGGTCAGAGGAGTATAATTTCATTCCATAATTTTCATGTATGCATTTTGGCAGCGAAAAGGTAAAATTAAGTTACCAACCGAGGATGCCTATTTATTAGATAGACAACCTTGTGTTTAGGGGCTATTCCACTTGGGATAGTCCCTTTTTTATTTTCAAATGATATTAATTGAGTCACTCTTATATTTTATTCACATAAAAAAGGATAAATTTAATTGCGTTTATTTACTATATAGTAGGGTAATAGGTTCAATAGTAATAATTAATTATTATTAATCAATAATCATGTTAACCTTTTCCTTCTATAATATATGAATCTTTAACTGAAGGATTGACTTAGCAATAGGGTGCATCCATTTTTTTGGAATTTTATGGCCATCTAGGAACATCTTATTAGAAATTGCCAGAATTCTGGATTTTATAGCCATTTTTGCGGAATTATTTCAGATTACTTCCTTGACTACCATAATTAACCGCTATTGTTTCAGTATTATCTCATGTTACTATAAGTTTGTCAGCGGGGTACGGATTACAAATATTGTAAAACGTCCGCGACCAATAAATTACTTGAATCATATATTACTATATACACAGGGGGAACTAATTAATGTCTTCTAAGTCTAAGTTAAACAAGTTCATCGCTGGTTCAGTAACAGCAGCTGTTGTTGCTTCAGCAATCGTACCAGCTGTAAGTGCAGCTGAATCAAAATCTTTCTCTGATGTAGAAGGAAACTGGGCTGCAGATGCGATTAACGCATTAGCTCAAGCTGGCGTTGTAAATGGTTATGAAGATGGAACTTTCCGTCCATCATTAATCTTAAACCGCGGACAAGCTGCTAACCTATTAACAAATGCATTAGATCTTGAAATTCCATCTGATCTTAAAGCATTCGACGATGTAAGCTCAGCTTCAGTATTTGCAGAAGGTGCAGCAGCTACTAAAGCAGCTGGAATCTTCGGCGGAAGCAACGGCAAGTTCGGTGCTGCTGATCAATTAACTCGTGAGCAAATGGCATCTGTACTAGTACGTGCATTTGATCTTAAAAACACTGGCGAAGAAGTTGAAATTGCTGACTTAGATAAAATCAGTGCTTCACACCGTGAAAATGTAATCATTCTTGCCCAAAACAAAGTAACAGTAACAAACGACGGCATGTTCAACCCTAAAGGCAACGTAAGCCGTGCACACTTCGCAACATTCTTATACCGTGCAATGAACGTTGACACTGTAGTAAAAGAAATCGCAAGCATTGGTTCTTTAAAAGACATCACAGTTAAAGAAGGCGAAAAAGTAGAACTTCCTAAAACTGTTGAAGTAACATACAAAGACGACAGCAAAAAAGAAGTTGCTGTAACTTGGAAAGAAACTGACTTCTCAAAACCAGGCGTATACAACGTTGAAGGTACAGTAGAAGGAACTGAGCTTAAAGCTGCTGTAAAAGTAACTGTTGAAGCGGTTGCTCCAGCTGTTGAGAGTGTTAGTGCGATTAACGCTGGTACAATCGTTGTAACTTTTAATAAAGCTATCAAAGAATCAACTGTTGTTGAACAATCAGGTGCAGGCCAAGGCACATTAGTTGATGGAGTATTCACTTTGACAACAGCTGCTGGTGGTACTGTAGCTGTAAACGGTATGAATGCCGAATTAGATGGTAAAACATTAACTATCTATACTGGATCAGCTCTTTCTGGAGCTTACAACTTCAACGTAACAAAAGATAAAGTAACAGATACTACTGGTAAGTTTGTTGCAGCATCTACAACTACTATCAATGTAAAAGATGAAACTCGTGCCTCAATTACTGGTGTTAAGCAAGTTAGCAAATATGTATTTGATATTACTTTAAGTGAACCAGTTGCTTCAACTGGTGCAGTATCTGCAGCATATACAGATGGAACTACATTTGCTGGTTCTGTAGCTGGTGCAACATTACGTGATAATAATAAAACAATTCGTGTAACATTAACTGGAACAATCGTTGCTGGAAAAGAAATTAATCTATCAGTTCCAGCTTTAACTGATTTAGCAGGTAATGTATCAGTTCCGTTAACTCAAAAAGTAACTGTTTCTGATGCAGATAAAACTCCAGCTACAGTTGTTTCAGCAGCTTCAACATCAGCTGAAACAATTGAAGTAACTTTCTCAGAAGCTGTTACAGTTACTGCAGCAAATTTCACATATAATGGAGCTGCTGTAACTTCAGTACTTCCAGTATCAGGCGATACTACACAAACTAAATATGTAGTAACATTGCCTGCTGAACAAACAACAGCTGGTTATCTTGCACTAGCAGCTGGAGCTACAACCGATTTAAGTGGAAACACATCTGTAGCTTCATCTCATTTAATCAACTTTGCAGTAGATAAAGTAGCACCAACTATTGAATCTTCTAAAGTGGTAACTGATGCAAGTGGTGATAACTACTTAGTGCTTCAATTAAGCGAAAAAGTACGCTTAAATACTACAACTCCTGGAAATGTTACTAACTTAACAATGAGCTATGAAGATAAGTTTGGTGTAGCTCAAACAAAAACAGTTCCTGCAGCAAATGTTTCTGTGGATACAACTGATGCAAGTATTGTTAAAGTTAAATTATTTGACAATGCTGGTACTCCTGTAGCTATTCCAACAGATGAAACTTATACTGTTAAATTTGGAACAGGTTACTTCGAAGATTTATACAAAAATGAATCAGTTGCAAAAACTATTACTTTTACTAACACAGGTTCTAAAGAAACTTCTACTAAGTTAGCACTAACTGGATCACCTCTTTCAAATGGCGTTGATCTTAAGAAAGGTGCATACGTACAAGTTGATTTTGCATCTGCAGTTGATCCTACATCTGCAAAAACACTTTCTAACTACACAGTTGAAGGTTCTAATGTAACTAATGTAGAATTAGTAAGCAACAGTACTTCTGGAGCTTCAGTAAAAGTGTACCTTACTAATGATACAATCACTACAGCTGGTACTTACA
Source organism: Cytobacillus massiliigabonensis (assembly GCF_900199725.1). Classification (GTDB taxonomy): domain Bacteria; phylum Bacillota; class Bacilli; order Bacillales; family Cytobacillaceae; genus Cytobacillus; species Cytobacillus massiliigabonensis. Next base: position 646,212 of record NZ_LT904904.1, read on the forward strand.
ATGTAACAGTTAAAGGTGTTAAAGGTTACTCTTCTAGTGTGACTGAAATGGATGCTGTAACTAACCCATTAGTTATCCAAGAAAATGTTGGAGCAAAAGTTGCTTCTAAAGCTATTACATTTACAGCTGGTACATCAACTTCTGTTGCTGTAACGTTTAACGAAGCAGTAAAAGAAACTTCAGTTACTGCTTCAGATGATTATGCTCTATATATTGATGGTGTAAAAGTAGTTGAAACTCCAGCTATTACTGTAACTGGTGACCAAGGTACAACTGCAACTACAACAGTTACATTCCAAATCAATAAAGATTTATCTACAGCAATCGCAGCTGGAAAATCAGTTAAGTTGGTTGCTACAGATGATCTAAACCTAGTTGATGCTCAAGGTAATCGTATCAACACTGCAGATATTACTTTAAACTAATTATTAATATAGTAGATAAATAAATATTAGGGAAAAGATATTATTCCCAAAGTTAAAAGGAAGGCTCTTATGGGCTTTCCTTTTTTTATGAATTTAAGGGTAAGAAGGGATACGGGTACCTAGTCCCAGAATAATGAATACTAGAGGCTCTATAGTGATATATTCTTTAAGGGCTTATTTGTCTTCAATGCCGAATCTATTAGAGTGATTAGGTAGGGTGTCTATCACCATTCTAAAATCGTGTTACACAATAATGTTTCATATTAGATAGTCCCGTTGAGAGTTTCTTCTCCACAGGGCTTTTTAGTTTACAAGGTATTAATTAATAACATTCATTTTAGAAATGTCCACCCTTTCCTATAGCATATCCCTGTAAATACGATTTTTGGAAATTTTTAAGAACGAACGTGTAGTATCTATATCTAATAGAATGGGGGAAGATAGATGAAATCTGTTTAGACTAGCTTGAGTGTATGTTATCAATTAATTTTAATGGTAGGAAATTTATATATAAGCAACCTAATATGGAAGTAAGGATAGACCAAATGGATACAAGACTAGATAACTTGCATTAGTACCAAATTTCAATACATAGTGAAATGATGACTAAACTAAAAGAATAGGCAAGCAGATCAAGACCCTTTTTTTATCAAAGATAGCAAAAAATGAATGAGAGCTTGCAAAATTGACTTTCAACACTAAATCCCCAAAATTAAGAACACCCTAAGAAGGATTTTTCACCATTCATATTTTCCAACAGATATTTGTATCAGTAAAAAAAATCTCTTTAGCCATGGATCCCAAGCCTTTTGCACCCATCAAACCTTCAATCTGTAACTGCTATTAATCCCCCAACCTATTTCCACTATTTACACCTATCTTAAATTCTAAATCTTATTATAATTAAATTAGCAGTACACAAATAATTTAACAGCGAGAGGGGAAACACTAATTGAAGGGACTAAAGTTTCTGCTAGTTTTGGTTTTTGCATTTATTCCATTTCATTCTGCATCCGCTGCTAGCGGGAAAACATTCGATCATTATATTCCAATGGATATAGATGAGTCGTATTGGGCGTATGAGGAAATCGATAATTTCATTAATGCGGATATTATCGATGGCTACATGGATGAAGATTTGAATATGACGGTGAAGCCGGAGAATAAAATTACGCGTGCACAGTTTGTGAAAATCCTGGTGAATGCTCTTGGGCTGAAGGCTGAAGGCGACGGAAAAGTATTCACTGATGTGAAAAAGGATAACTGGCATTATGAGTATGTTACTATTGCAAGCAGCTTAGGGATTATTAGCGGGAAGAATGATGGGACATTTGCACCTAATGCAAATATTACACGTGATCAAATGACAAAGATGATTGTGCTTGCATTTGAAAAGACGGTTGAATTTCCTGCTGAAGCGACAAAAACATTTACAGATGTAGATCAGAACTATTGGGCTTATGAGTATGTAAACAAAGCGGCTGCAAATGGGATTGTTAAAGGGTATGATACGATTTTTAAACCGCGGAACTTTGCTACAAGAGCACAGGCGATTGTGATGATTCATAGAGCTTTACAGCAGGAGCAAGGAAATGTCTCTTCAGATGAAGAAATTACAGCGTTCCTGAAAGATCATATTATTCGTGAGAACAGAATAGCAGAATCAAATTCTACGGAAGATCTTCTTAAGCTTTATGAAGAGAACGGCACTGGGTACTATCTGATGGAGGGAACGGAGCTAGGCGGTTCTGCTTTTCCAATTGATGAAGAAGGAGAACTAACTTCTACGATTGATGATGCGAATCTAAACTTAAAAGTTCTATCGAAGTCTGATAGATTTGCAACTGTAGAGGTTACTGGCATGGTTGGAACCTTTGTATTTAAAAGTGCAGATGATAGCTTCAACTTTGATATGACGATTCCAATGGATAGTGTATATAGCTTGAAAAAGGATTCAGCTAGTGGAGCATGGAAAATCTATTATAATCTTCCTTCCTTTGATGAGGAAGAACTGATTGAAGAACAAATGGAATAGAATCTCTTAAAAGGCTCTGCAGGATAATGCCTGCGGGGCTTTTTGCATGTGACGATCTTCCCGTATAGATTGAACTTTTCCATCATTTCCTATAATCTATTATTATTAGTTTTTTGCTTGCTTTGCGAGTATTGCATATAAATAGACATATAGGAGTGGTTTTGTGAGATTGAAAGGATGGATTGTGTTAGTAGGGCTGCTGCTTTTTGCAGGAATTTTTTCAGATGAGGCATATGCAGCGAATAGACAGGAAACGTATCATGTAACAAATCTTCCAGTTTCTGATGGTGAACATATATTATTAAGGACCACACATCCAATCGAACTAGAGAAGAAAGCAACGGATGAGTACCCAAATGTCCAAGAGACAACGTATACATATTCAATTAAACGCTTTAATGCAAAGGCTGGCGAGCTTGAGATTGTTAAACGCCAATTTAACAATGGCGATTATTTCTTATTTTCTAAAGTAGATAATAATAAATTATTTGATTTTTATATGGAAATCGAATGGGCGCTTCCAGAAGGAACTGAGACAAATTTAGTTCCATTTAGCACTTTTCCAAAACCAACAGGCACTTCAACTACAATGGGAGAGGATCCGACTTCCTATCCAACTGGATTGTTAGAAATCACGAAAGACGGTCAGCATGTTAAGCAAGTTATGGTAGGGAAGGCTTACCGTTCCAGAGAGCTAATCAAAAGATATGAAAATGTAAATAAAAGTGTAGTAAGAGAGCTGTTTTCGGAATCAGACGCGCTTACTATTGAAGAAAAAAATACAGAAAAGCAAATGATTGTTTCCTTGCAGTCTTCTGGCAAGGATATTGTTGAGCAATGGCTAATGGTTTCAGATGAGCAGCTTTTCAAAAATAAAGAAGAGCTTACGAACTGGATGAAATATAGTGCAGCAAACTATCGAAAGACAAATAAATGGTATACAGCAGATGGTCCCTATAACAAGATGGTTTTGACTGTTGAGCCGCAGCCATTGTCAAAAATGGGTTACGGGCGAACACTTCTGACCTTCCGCGAAGCTGAAGCATTAGAAAGATATAAGCGTACGAATGAACGCTATTATTATAATTTAGCGCTTAACTCGGTTGCGGATCTTTTGAACTTCAGAGGAGAAAGAAAGTTTTGGGAAACAGAGGTAACAAGTACGTATTTAACAAGTTTGTATAATATTACGGCTCCTTTTATTGATACAAGATTTAATGAATACATTGCATTGTATTTGCGAGATATGGGCAAGGAATTGCAATTAGATGCCTTAACAGAACCGCTTCTTACTTATGCAGATTTCTTATTAGAGCAAATTGAAACAGATAATGTAATAAGAATTAATGAAAAAGGCGCGCTTATTCCTGACTATTTCGCTGTATTTGACCCTATTCTAACGCATACTTCTTTAAATCATGGACTAGGCGGGATGAATCTTTTGCTGGAAGCCTATTTAGCTACGAAGGATGAAAAATATTTAGAAGGCGCACAAGTTGTTCAAGAAGGGATAAATGGTCTAGGGAAACAATGGTTAAGAGAAGATGGGGATACTTGGTATAAAGTAAATCCTGATCTTACGTTTGTAGGAAGAGACTATGAGCTATTAACGGTTGAAGATTTGCTTAAATCCTACCGTCTTTGGTCCGAAATTGACCAATCTCAGCTTGAAATGATTGAAACCTTTTTAGTATCGAAAACGTCATATTTAAAAGCGGCAGGTTTCACAATTCCTAGCGATATTCAGAATGAGCTATATTCTTATGGAATTGGAATCTAGCATGGGAAATTACCAATTATATTAGCTTTGACTGCGGCCTTGAAATTTTGTAAGATGGAAAAGAATGAAATAACTGCATGAATAGCATAAGCAAGAATTACTCATCCAGGAAAGGGATTTGACGATGAAATTACAGCTTCAACCATATCGTATAGTAATTGTCGGATTCCTACTATTATTAGTAGGACTGATATTACCTAATAAGATCAGTCTAGTGTTAGTAACAGGGATATTAACGATATTATCCTTCTTCCAGCCGAAACAAGGTCTTCTGCTTTTACTAGTTTATGTACCTATTCGTCCATTTCTTATTGAAATTAATCCAGGTCTTAAGCTTGTTGGAGACGCAATCACGTTTGTTTTGCTGCTGCGCATCTTTTACGATGCAAGAAAAGATTGGAAAAGCTTATTCCGCTTCAAAACATTTGAATGGGCCTTCTTTGCTTTTCTTGCGTTTGGGACAGCCATTGGTTTTGCCACAGGTGTTTCAATTGCAGCCCTAGTATTTCAGATCCGTACATTTGTGATTATGTATCTTCTATACTATATTGTTTCACGCATGAAGATTGATAAAGCAGATATGCTTCACTTTTCTTGGGTAACTATTGGGTTATCTGTGTTGATTAGTATTCATGGGATTATTGAAAAACTGTCCCTAAGGCAGCTTCTATTGCCTGATGCGTGGAGCGAGAAAATGCTCTCTGCAACCAATTTTGTTCGGATATATGGATTACCAGGCAATCCGAATTCACTTGCGTTATTTTTAGGATTTACAATTGTTTTAGTTCTTTTTCTGCTGGAAATGGCAAAAGGAAAAGAACGTAAATGGCTTTATGCTTGCTTAACTTTATTTATAGGTGTGCTTCTATTAACGTATTCTAGAGGTACTTGGATTTCAATTATTACTGGCGGGGTCCTGTTCTTTATCCTCTCTAAATATTGGAAGCTATTGAAGCCGCTTCTTATTACCGCCGTTCTTGGCTTTGTTCTTATCTATCTTCCTGTTAACGCTGGTGTCGGACTTGTTCAATCGCTTGGAGTTGACGGTGGCGGGCATGGTGCTGGCGGCTTAACAGATCGTTTTAAGGAAACCTTTGATGAAGAGAATTTGGAATTAATGGCACAAAGCGGCCGGTTCTTTTACATTAAAAAGGGATTCGAAGTGTTTAAAGATCATCCAATAACTGGTACGGGATTTGGAACTTTTGGCGGTTCAGCTACCTTATCGTACGGGTCTCCTATTTACGATGAATACGGAATTCGCTCAGATATCTATGGTGGAAAATACTTTTACTCTGATAACCAATATATTCAGGTCATAGCTGAAACAGGAGCCATTGGAGTTATTTTGTTTGCTGCATTTCTTCTGCTTATGGTTTGGATGTTTTGGAAACAGCGTCACGAAGGCAATTTTCCAAAGTTCATGATTGCTTTGTGGTTTGCGACTGGCGTAAGCGGGATGTACTACAATATATGGGAGCTGAAGGTGTATACCCTTTATTTCTTCCTGATTTTTGGCGCATACGCATCACTTAAAGGATTTTACAGGAAAAATTAAATCACTCATTTGCTGCTATCCATTCGGATAGCAGTTTTTTTTTTGAAGAATAAATGGACGGACTGAGTAATTGAACAAGCCTTTATGTACGAAGTAATAACAAGCGCCGTGAAATTAGGCAGAACGACATTTACATACGCGGCTGTGAGCTAAATGCTTATAACTGTTATATTTACGCAATGAGCAATATATCTAAGTCGATTTAAAAAAGGATAATAGAATGATAGAGAAAATTGGCGGTTTTTGTTAACATATGTAATAGTGTGTTAGATACATAAAAACATATAGTTTTGACAGAAGGAGGAACAGGACGTGAGGAAAAAACTATCAGGCTTAGCAGCTATTATCCTTTTAGTGCAGGTTATGTCTTTCGGCTTTGCAGGATCACCAGCTGAAGCCGCAAGCAGTACCATTAATAAGCAGTTCAAAGTGTCACCTGGAGTTGATTACAAAAATATTAAACTGACAAATTCATCTGTAAAGCAATCGATCAACTTAATGGAAGTGAATCTAGCGGACTCTTATACTACTTTGGAAGTGGGGATTCCCAATCCAGTAAGTAAGCTGGCTACTACAACAAAGGCCGCACAGGCTAATAGTTACGATGGTCATCGAGTAGTCGGAGCGATCAATGGGTCTTTCTTCGATATGACAACGAAGCTTCCAATGTATTTGTTAGCGAAAGATAACGGAATTGTAAATGGGGGCTTAATTTCAGAGGGAAAAGATAAATACGTAAGTGAGCCAATTGCCTTTGGGATTTTAAACAATGGACAGGCTGAAATTGATACGTACCAATTTAAAAACACATTAACCTTTAATGGGAAGAAATTTGAGCTGTCTGGCTTTAATCGCATGAGAGATGCGAATGAGGCGATCATTTATACACCTGGTTATGGAAATGGCTATACAAATACGAATAGCTATGGTGTGGAATATATTATCACTTCTGATACAAAAATAAATAAACCGATTCAATTTGGGGACATACTAAGCGGTAAAGTTCGAGCAATTAGGCAATATGGCGATAAAACGAACACACTGGTACGTGAAAATGAGTTTGTTTTATCTGTTAACGGCACCAAATGGATGGATCAGCTTCAAGCGATGAAGGTGGGCGATGCTGTTCAAGTCCAAGTTAATATTGATAGTAAATGGCAAAATTCAAAATATATGATGGCAAGCGGTCCGATGCTTGTGAAGGATGGGAAGGTCTTTTTAACAATTGACCCAAACAGCCCAAGGGCAAAGGAAAAGGCGCCTAGAACAGCTGTAGCTATTGATAAAACGAAGAAAAAGGTCTTTTTCGTTACGGTGGATGGCCGTCAGCCTGGATTTAGTACAGGCATGAGTTTAAGTGAGTTTGCTCAATATTTAGTTAGCTTAGGTGTGGATCGTGCGCTTAATCTTGATGGTGGCGGATCGACGGCTATGGCGGTAAGAAATTATGGCAATGCTCAAGTGTCGCTTGTCAATAAACCATCTGGCGGATCTGAACGTTTAGTTTCGACGACATTGCAGGCAATTAGTACAGCCCCATTAGGTCAGCCATCTATTCTATCAATCTCGCAAAAAACAGCGGGAAAGGTGATGGTAGGATCCTCAGTAGCTGTAAATACGAACTATGTTCTTGATCAATATTACAATCCATTAAGTGTGGATCCTAAGCAGCTGGCACTCACTGTTTCTAATAATGTCGGTGAGATGACAGGAAACCAATTTACAGCTAAGCAAAAAGGTGAAGGGATGATTACCGGTAAATACGGGAATGCGGTAAAAAACCTTCCTATCACCGTAGTTGATACAATTGATCAGTTTTCAGTTGCGCCAACTAGTTTAAAACTGGCAGCTGGACAAACAAAAGCTTTAACAACTGCTGGAAAAGATAGTGCTGGAAAAGCGATTATTTATGATAAATCCCAAGTGAAGTGGTCTGTGAGCGGAAATATAGGCACGATCACAAAGGATGGTCTATTCACTGCTGGAAGCGAAACAGCAACTGGTAAAATAACAGCGACCATCGGTAAGTCATCAAAGTCTATTCCTGTTGAGGTGAATGGGGCATCAACACCAACACCTGATAATGGCACATTCAAAGATGTAAACAGCAAATACTGGGCATACAAAGAAATCATGTATTTAGCTGACAAGGGGATTATTAGCGGGTATCCGACAGGGGAGTTTAAACCGGGAGACCAATTAACGCGTTCCCATGCAGCGATACTCTTGGCAAGAGCGTTAAATTTAAACACAGCAAACATTAAAGATCCTGGATTTAAAGATGTTCCTCAAACACATCGTTATTATTCCATTATTGCGTCCGTTGCAAATGCGGGAATTATGGGCGGGAAAGAAGGAAATCTCTTCGACCCTGAAGGAAAACTAACGAGAGCACAAATGGCAGGGATTTTGCAAAATGCGTATAAGCTTCAAGGGATGCCTTCAAAAGACTTTGCAGATGTTAAGCCAAGTTATTGGGCGTATCGGGCAATAGGAGCTTTAGCTTACAATGAAATTACTACAGGATACCCTGATAATACATTTAAACCAGGCGATACAGTTACTAGAGCGCAATACAGTGCATTTTTGTATCGGATTTTGACGAAATAATAGATTGTGAAAGTAATAGAGCAGAGAAGTGAAATGTATAGGAGGGACTGACTTTCTGACAAAAAGTTATGTTCCTTGACAAAAACTTCTGTTATTCTATTAATATGATAATTTTAGCAGGAAGGAAGGCGAAATATGTCGAGGAAAGTATTGTTTGGTTATTTAATTTGTTCCCTTCTTATTTTTTCTCCCCTCACATCTAACTGGGTGAAGGCAGAAGAAGCGAACATAACAGGAGACCAAACAAATGTTGAGCAGAATCAAGGTCAAGGGGAATTAGTGAAAGTAGTTGAGTACGAAGGTGTGGAGCTGGAGGAACTTGATATGGAAGAGGTTGATTCAGAACTGGAAAGTTCAGCTTCTTCAGATGAACAGACGATGCAGTTGCGCATGAACAGCAATGCCGTTCAAACAATGGCTGTCAGCTTTACTGACGTTCCAAGCGACTATTGGGCATATACCAATATCCAGCACCTTTCTGGACAAGAGATTATTAGCGGATATAAGAATCCAGAAGGCACTTCTTATTTCCTTCCTGATGATAAGGTTACTAGAGCTCAGGCTGCAAAGATGGTAGTTGAAGCATTAGGCGAGAAGCCAACTGAAAATGTACAGGCCAGATTTAATGATGTTCCAGCTAATCATTGGGCTGCTGGATATATTGATCGTGCCTATCAGTTAGGCGTTTTTGGAGGCTATGAAAACGGGTCATTCGGACCGAATAATACGTTAAAAAGATCGCAAATGGCTAAAGTGCTTGTAGAAGCTTGGAACCTTGATTACAACGGCTATACACCAGGATCTCCGGTTTTTAGCGATGTATCACGCAGTTATTGGGCTTACGAGTATATTGAAAAGGTGCATTATAACGGAATTTCAAACGGAAATAATTTCCGATTCCTTCCTGAGGATGAAATTACGAGAGCGCAGTTTACTGCCTTTTTATCAAGAGCGATTGATGATCAATTTAAGTTATCAGTACCTGACCGAAACGAAGTAGTTGAAGGGGATGGAATTTCTACGGGAACAGTTACATCTTCAACTCCTTTAAATGTCAGACAAGGTCCATCAGACAAAGATGCGAAGCTTGGAAGCCTGCAAAAAGGAACAAAGGTAACGATTTATGCATTTGATGGTTATTGGGCGAAAATAAGCTACAATGGGAAAGTCGGCTATGTCCATAAATCCTATTTAAAGCTTCAATCGAATGATAGCCGATACCCATTAAAGGATCGCATCATCGTAGTTGATGCCGGGCATGGTGCACATGATCCAGGAACATCAAGCAACGGTTTTTATGAAAAGAATATTACCTTAGATGTTGCAAAAAGAGTTTCTGCAAAGCTGCAGGCTGCTGGTGCCAATGTTGTAATGACACGGAAAACAGACAATTTCTTAACGCTGCAGGAGCGTGTTGATTTCACAAAATCTGTATACGGCGAAATTTTTGTCAGTGTCCATGTAAATTCAGCAGGCAGCAGTTCAGCAAAAGGTTCGGAAACATATTATGATACTTCAAATAATCAAAATGGTGCACAAAGCAAGCTGCTTGCACATGAAATTCAGCAGCAATTAGTCAGTCAAGCAAATATGACTGATAGAAAAATCAAAGATACCGGCTTCTATGTTATCAAATACAATCAAATTCCAGCTGTTTTAGTTGAGTTAGGGTTTTTATCGAACAGTGAGGATCGCAGCAAGCTAACATCTGAGACATATTTAAATAAATATGCCGAGGCGATCTACCAAGGAGTTAAGAATTACTATGTGAAGTAAGGGAATGCCAGGCAATAAATGCCTGGCATTTTTCTGTATAAAAAAGTAACTTGTCGGTCTGATTAATTGAACAAGCCTTTATGTACGAAGTAATAACCAGAGCAGAGAAATTAAGCAGACCGACATTTACATACTTAGTTGTAAGCAGATGCTCATGAAAGTTTTTTTTATAAATAGATCTCAGTTTCAGTTTTCGTCCTTATTTCTATCTATGATATAATAAGGGTTGCGTTTTATTAATGTGAGTAAAGGAAGTAATCATATGAATATAGGAATTGTAGGTAATTACGGCAATAACAATAATGGGGACGAAGCAATATTATTAGGAATTATCACGCAGCTGACTGCAAACTTTGACATTCAAAGAGAACAAATCACTGTTTTCAGCAATAATCCTGAACAAACTCAAGAGAGATACGGTGTAAAATCTTTTCCGCTGTATTATAAAAAAGGTTCTGCACCAAAAACATTCTTGGAAACCGTTAAACAAAGCCGAAAGTATATAAAAGATCTCGATGTGGTGATTATTGGCGGTGGAGGCATACTTATGGATCTGTATAAGAGGGAAGCCCCTCTTTATGGAACGTATGGACTCATGGGCAAGCAGGCAGGGGCAAAGGTAGTTGTTTATGGCTGCGGTGCGGGACCACTAACCTCTTCCATTGGAAAGTTTTTTATTAAAAGATTGGCTAAGGCGGCTGATTCGATTTCTGTTCGAGATCCAGAATCAAAGGCATTGCTTCAATCTGTTGGCATTAATAAGGATATTCAAATTATTGGAGACCCAGCTTTTACATTAACGACTGTCAACAAGCACAAGAAATCAGAGTCGATAAAAAAAGTGGGTGTAACAGCTGTTCCCTACTACAATATTAAATATTGGCCGGAAGCGGATGAGGCAAAGTATCAAGCCTATGTAACAGGCATGGCTAGAAATCTAGATCAATTAATTGAGAAAAAAGGCGTGGAGGTCACGTTCTTTTCCACAAAATATCCACAGGATGTGTGGGTAACTAAAGATATTTATGAAGCAATGGAACATAAGGAAAATGCTGTTATGAATGAAGAACATCTTTCCCCAGCCCAATTAATTGATGTGTGCGGCGAGCAGGATGTTGTGATCGGGACAAGGCTGCACTCGATTATTCTATCCTTAGATGCTGAAACACCTGTCATTGGAGTTGCGTACCATCATAAAGTAAAGCATTTCATGCAAATGATTGGCAAGGAAGACCAATGCTTATCAATGGACGAGCTATCTTCTGATCCTATGCAGTTTTCTGCGATTATTGAACGGATGGATAGCGAATGGGATGCTGTTCAGCAGGAGGCAGAGGCCATTTCTTCCAGTTTGAAGGCAAAGGCTGCTAAAGGACTGGATCAATTCCATATGCTGCCGAAAAAAAGGGGATAATAATGGGGAAGAAAATACTTGTTATTAGTAATATGTATCCAACTGCAGAGAACCGGACATTTGGAATCTTTGTAAAAAACCAGGTGCAGGCTTTAGAGAATATGGGGGATGAAGTGGATGTTATCGCCATTACAGATCCGAAAAACGGAAAGCTGCGCGTATTAAAAAAGTATATCATCTGGTTTCTTCAGACCGTATTGAATCTTCTTTTTAAAGGGAAAAAATATGATGTTGTTCATGCGCATTACGTGTTTCCGTCTGGCATGCTCGCGCGTGCCTACAAGAAGCTTTGGAAAACGCCTTTTGTTGTCACTTCCCATGGAGGAGATATCGACCGGATGGCGAAGAAAAATGCACGAATTCGCGGGTGGACAACGGCCATTCTTCGAGAAGCAGACCATGTCATTGCGGTAGGGGATGCTCTGTATGAGGAAATAAATAAACAATATGGCGTTGAAAGGGATCGGCTTTCGATTCTGAATATGGGTGTGAATCGTGACGTGTTCAAGCCTTATCCGAAGAAGGATATTCGCGCGGAGCTAGGGATCAATGAAAATGAAAAGCCCATTCTTTTCGTTGGAAATATGATTCGTGAAAAGGGATTGAATGAATTATTATTGGCTTTTAAAACGGTAAAGGAGAAGGTGCCGGAAGCCGCGCTCTATTTAATTGGTGCTAGCCGAAATGAAGCTTATCGTCAGGAGCTTGAAGAGATCATCAAGAGCGAGGAGCTTCAGACGGTTGCCTTTAAAGATCCATTGCCTCAAATGGAGCTTGCTAAATGGATGTCAGCTGCGGAAGTCTTTGTTCTGCCTTCACATATAGAAGGCTTTGGATTAGTTGCCGTTGAAGCGATGTCCTGCCACACGCCTGTCGTTGGAAGCGAGGTTGGCGGTCTAAGCTATTTATTGCGGGATGATTACGGCATACTGTCAGCGCCCAAAAATCCGGCAAGCTTGGCTGAAGGCATTCTAAAGGTTATTGAACATGAGGCTGTGAAGGATATGCTGATCCAAAATGGAGAAAAAAAGGCAGCTGCCAACGATGAAAAGAAACTAATTGTGAAGCTTCAAGACATATATAATCAAGTAAAGAAAAAGTAGACTAGAAAATCAGAGGCTCCATTTATAGTGGAGTGGCTGAAAAGGTTGTGGATGTATGAAAGGCAAATTATTAAAGATTATTGGAGCAGTTGCTGTCATTAATATTCTTGCCCGATTAATCGGATTTGCACGAGAAATGGTGATTGGCTACCAATATGGAACATCAGATTATGCAGATAGTATTACTACTGCGTATACAATTCCAAACTTTATTTATATTGCTATCGGCGGTGCAATTACAACCGCCTTTATTTCTGTTTATAGCAAAAAGCTAGAAGGGGAAGATCCGAAGCAGTTTATCTCTTCCACCTTCACATATATTACGTTATTTATTGGGCTTTTAACGATCATTCTTACTGTGTTTGCTGAGCCGATTTTGCATTTGTTTTTTGGCGATCTAGAGGATGAAGTAATTGAGTTAACAAAAGGTCTCTATTATTGGATGGTCCCTTCGACATTCTTTTTAGTTCTGTCGATGTGGCTGAGCGGAATATTGAATGTTCATGACAAATTTCATTTATCTTCTTTTTCTACCTTGCTGTATAACTTTTGTTTTGTAGCCATTGCAGTTGTGCTAACGCCCCTCATGCATGTTGATTCCTATGGGGTGGGGGCACTAGTCGCATCAATCATTATGGTGGTCATGCTGTTAATTGGATTAAGAAAAGAGCATCTGAAATACTTTCGATTTAACTTCGGCTATTCCAATGATTTGAAACGGCTAATTATTATTGCTTCGCCGATCATGCTTGGCGGGGCGGCTCTTCAATTCTATGCTTTTATTCAAAGGATCTTTGCAGATGATTTTCAAGGGTATATCGCTGCTCTTAACTATGCTTCCAAGCTGACTCAGTTTCCTCAGGCTGTTCTTATGACAGCAGTAACAACGGTTATTTACCCGATGCTTGCGAAAAAGGTAGCGGCGAATGAGAAGGAAAGTATAGCTGCTCTTTATCAAAGAGGCCTAAACTTGTTAGGGCTGCTGCTTATCCCGGTTACGATTTATGTTTTCTTTTATTCAAAAGAATTTGTCCAGATTATTTTTCAATATGGGAACTTTACAGAAGAGTCTACCCGGATGACGACTCCGCTGCTGCAAATTTTTTCACTGTCTATGTTCGCATTGGCTGGTAATGTATATATTACTCGATTCTTCTATGCGATGGAAAACTCCTATATGCCAGTTATCATTAGCATTGCTTGTGTATTTGGTATAAATATTGGAATAATCGTAGCATTTAAGGATCAGCTTGGAGCTGAGGCAATTGCATGGGGTACATCGATTAGCTCAATTGTCAATTTTATACTTATGGTCTTCTTAGCAAAATTCATGTTAAAATTAAATATGACTGAAAACTTCCGGTCAATTGGCAAATCTCTTATTCTTTACGCTTTCATAATAGGCATCATGTTTATTTCGTCAAAGTATTTATTAGTTGGAAATGCATGGCTTGATATGATTATTGGAGGAGTTGTATTCCTTCTTACTTTTGCTGGGCTTCTAAAGCTGTTAAAGTTTCCAGAAATTAAGATGGTTCTTGGAAGAGGAAAGGCATAAATCTGAAACATGTATAAGATAGAAGATTTTCACTTTGGGGGTATACAACAATGAAAAAAGGTATCATTCCGTTCCTTCTCCTTCTCTTATTTACAGTTGTGACTGGATGTTCAAGTAAAGAGGCTGATGCTGGAGAAGCTTTAGAGGCAGCAGGTGTTGAATGGACGGAGGACGAGCTTTCAAAGGTTGATGGACAAGTTTTTGATCTGGATGCAAGAACGAAAGAGCTTCAGAATGAAGTAAATGCTTTACTCGGAAAGCCACCCGGAACAACGGATCCAGGGGACGGAAATGGACAGCCTGAGCCGTCAGTTCCGCCTGCTTCAGGAAGTGTCTTCCTTGATGTAAAGCCAGATTACTGGGCATTCACAGAAATAATGAAGATGTATGATCAGAAGATTATTTCGGGTTATACGGATATTCAAAAGTTCTTGCCAGAAAATTCAATTACACGCGCTCAAGCAGCCTCTATGCTTGTTAAAGCACTAAAGCTGCCTTTAAGTGATACGCCATCTTCTTTTTCTGATGTGAAAAATGGAGATTGGTCTCGCAGAGCCATTATGACTGTAGTAGAAAAAGGGTATTTCAAGGGAAGCGGCAATAAATTTATGCCAAATGATCCAATGAAAAGAAAGCATATGGCAGTTGTATTGCAGCGTTCGTTTGAATTAGAGCCTACATCTGATCCGTATGAAGGGTACAAAGATGTTCCTAAATCGGATGATGGATATCTTTATATTCAAGCTGTGTCACAGCATGGTGTAGCAAAGGGCAGCGAAGGCTACTTTAAACCATATGAGCCAACAAAACGATCACAATTCTCCGTCTTTTTATATCGTGCATTAAAATAGAATAATTATTCATAAAAAAACCAGCAAGCTTTAAATGCTTGCTGGTTTTATGCTGTAATCAAAACTGGCATTAATTGATCGTTTTCACTTCGATACCTGTGTAATAGTGCTTAAGGATCTCTTCATAGCCGTAGCCTGCTTCTGCCATTCCCCTTGCTCCCCATTGGCTCAAGCCTAAAAGATGTCCCCAGCCATCTCCTTTAAATGTATACTCAGTTGGTACAGTATTAACAAGGGTCGTGCTTGACTTTGTACGAACGTTTAAGCTGCTGTCTTCAATATATTCTGTTGAACCGTCGGCTTTTTGAATTTTATAGCCGACAAGATGAGTGGTTTTTTTCTCTGTCCCATCTGCAAGTTTTATTAAAGATGATGCATTATTGTACACATTGAATTTAATACTTTTTAGTGTTATACCAAAAAAGGACCGTAGTCGATCTGGTGTGGCAACTAAGCTTGGCTTTAATGCAATATTGGTTTTTTGCTTCGTTGCCTTATCATAAACAGTGGCTGTCATTTGAGTGACCGCATTGCTTGACCCGCGTTCAGTTACTTTTAATCCTGTTAGAACCTGGGTGCCAGAAAGCTTAAGTTTTTGGCTGATAACAGATGTTTTCCCAATTGTTTCCCAGCCATAATGAGTATTCCCTGGCATCTTATCATAGGAATCATCAACTGCCCTTATATAAGGAACTGCACTTCCCCAAACATTTTCACTGTCTTCCGTATGTCCTCCAGAAGTGGAGTGAAAGAAAGCATTAATGGGTACATTATTATAAGTAGCATATATTCCTTTTGTTTCATTTACAGCCTGATTTCCGCGGTCAGATTCTTTTGATTTTCCGCCGTATACTTGGCTTGAAACAGTCATTTCCAGGTAACCATTGCCTGCGCTATTTTTAATTTGAGTGTAGGCATAGCTCCGGGCTGATACTGCCTGTGCCTTTAGTGCCTCCATATGCCAGCTAGTAGGCATTTCGCTTGGCACGACACCTTTTAAGTAATTCTCTATATCTAATCGATTGATAAGAAGAGGAACCTTCTGTCCTGGTTTGATTTCAAATGAACCGCGATAGGCTGTATCAGCTACTCCGTTCGCCGTTTGTATTTTGCTTACTTTCACTTCATTTGATTCATCACTTTTCACTTCATTAATAAGAAACCCTTTTGCAGAAGCTATTTTTTCTGACCCTGAAATCATTTGGACTTTTCCGCTTACCATTTCAAAGGATGCAGAAGCAGAGAATGGAACGAGTGATTGTGTATCCACGTTCACAATTTCGTAATTACCTCTAGGTGTAACTGAAAATTTTGTAGAATCAGGTAACAATTTCACTTTTACTTCCGTCAAATAGTTGATTGCAGGTGTTGGTACACTATCTCCAGATGCATGAAATATATTTGGAGAAAAGAATAAAAGAAAGGCAAAAACTACTAAATAGAAAGGTGACTTTTTCATAAAAGAATCCATCCTTATTTGTTGTTCACTTGATCTTTAAGCTGTTTTACTTGACTTTCAAGCTCAGTGACTTTTTGTTCTAAGTTCGAAACTTTTTGACTTAAAGGGTTAATTTTTGACATGACCCATTCAACACTTGCAATGACTGGTTCAGAGTCTGCAAATGTCTTAGCTCCGAAGCCTAAAGTAATACATAAAGCCAACCCAGCAGTAAGTAAAAATGTACTTTTTCTTTTCAATGAAAAATCCCCCTAAGCATGAATT
The DNA here is from genome assembly GCF_900199725.1 of Cytobacillus massiliigabonensis. Lineage (GTDB taxonomy): Bacteria > Bacillota > Bacilli > Bacillales > Cytobacillaceae > Cytobacillus > Cytobacillus massiliigabonensis. The sequence continues at coordinate 663,045 of NZ_LT904904.1, forward strand.
ATATGGTATAAATAGATTATAACAAAAAAGGCTAGATTTTGAGTTTTTAATATTATATTTTGGAGAGTTTAGTAGATTTTTATCATATTATGTTTCCTACTCCCAATAATTCAATTCATGTGTTATAATTCAATCTGGCGAATCTAGTTGCAAACTATTCTATAATTATACCAGAACAAGTCAGCTATATTTTATCGGTAAAATTTGTTACAAAAAACAGTTTGTTGATTAATATCAATGATCTGCTTGTTTTTTACTTAAGAAGAATTGGGCATGATATTCCTAAGGAGGGTCTGCATGTTTTATTTGACCTTATTTGTTTGCTTTATGGCAACAATATTGTTAACACCGCTTGTTAAAAAGTTAGCGTTTAAAATTGGAGCAACAGATAAACCCAATCAGCGTAAAGTACATCAAAAGATTATGCCGCGTTTAGGCGGTTTAGCGATATATTTAAGTTTCATCATCGGCATGTTTATTTTGCAGCCAGAAGACCCTAATGGACCTGCCATTGGAATATCCATTGTTGTAGGTAGTGTTGTTATTATCATCACAGGTATACTGGATGATATGTTTGAAATTTCAGCAAAGGTCAAAATGCTTGGACAGCTGGTAGCCGCGATTATTGTCGTTGTATGGGGCGGCGTGTCTGTTGAATTCATTAACCTCCCATTTGGCGGAGAATTGCAATTCGGATACTTTAGCATCCCAGTGACCATTTTGTGGATTGTCGGCATAACAAATGCCATCAATTTAATTGATGGACTAGACGGCTTGGCTGCCGGAGTCTCTTCTATTGCCTTAATAACTATTTCTGGAATGGCCATTATTATGGGGGACACTTACGTTGTTATTGTTGGTTCCATTTTATTGGTCAGCACATTAGGATTTTTATTTTATAATTTCCACCCTGCGAAAATTTTCATGGGTGATACAGGTGCCTTGTTTTTAGGATATATGATTTCTGTTTTGGCCTTGCTAGGTTTTAAAAACGTTACGTTAATTTCATTAATCGTTCCTATTATTATCCTCGGCGTTCCAATTTCCGATACACTTTTCGCGATTATTCGCCGTGTTGTAAATAAGAAGCCGCTGTCAGCACCTGACAAATCGCATTTGCATCATTGCTTGCTGGGCTTAGGATATTCACACCGTCAGACTGTACTCATCATTTATGCAATTGCTGCATTCTTTGGGCTTACAGCTGTCATCTTCTCGCAAGCAACAGTATGGTGGGCACTAATCGTCATTGCAGTACTTCTTTTACTGATCGAGGTATTTGCGGAAAAAGTAGGGTTAATGGGGAAAGACCATCGCCCGCTGCACAAATTTATGCAAGGTCAACGTCCTGATAATGAATAAGCAAAAGACCAAATCGTATACGATTTGGTCTTTTTGCTTGGAGGACACCCGCTCATTTATTATTTGTGACAGAATGGGTTAATACCTTATGTTTACGGACAAACGTTCAGCTAATTTGAAAAATTGCAGTGATTTCATTGTTTATTTCGTAAATAGCGGTACTTGGTGTCCGCTTTTCTATAAATTTGGTGAAAATTACAGTTCCAGTATCCGCTTAAATAAAAAAGCCCAATCAATTTGATTGGACTTTCAATTTATTCATCCGAATTTTCATCCGTTTCTGTTTGATTACTATCCGTACTGTTTGTTGTATCACTAGAAACCTCAAGATGAGTTTTCAGTGTTTGCTGTATTTCGTCTAAAGATTCTTCACTTAACTGGTAATAATAAACCCCATTAATATAAGAATCCTCCCCAGTTAAATTAATGGTTTCAATATCTAAACCAGAACCTGCTGCAGCATAGTCAAAGAATGATTTCATCTCACTAAAGGATAAATCAGTTGACATATTATCACCAACAGCTTTAATCACATCTCCGTATTTTGTGAAGCCTTTTACTGAAATAGCTTTATTTACAATCGCCTTTAAAATTTCCTGCTGACGTTTTCCGCGCTCAAAGTCGGTGTCTTTTTTCCTTGTACGTGCAAGTGCTAAAGCTTCTTCTCCATCCAGTACTTGAAGCCCTGGCTCTAAATTAATTGCATGGCTGCGGTCTTTTGAATCTTTTTCACTTAATGAGTATGGAACCTCAACTTCAATTCCGTCTAGAGCGTTTACGACATCAATAAATGCATTAAAATTCATTTTTACATAATAATCAATCGGGATATCTAACATTTCTTCCACCGTTTCGATAGATGCTTCGACTCCTCCAAATGCATGGGCATGAGTGATTTTATCTTCATAGCCAACTTCAGGAATATAGACATATGAGTCGCGCGGGATACTTAATAGCTTCACTGACTTTTTCTTCTCATTGAGGGTAGCAACCATAAGTGCATCTGATCTGGATCCGCTTTTATAGTTTCTTGTATCGCTATCATCCACGCCAATAATTAAAATTGAAACATTATCTACATGTGGATTAACAGGCTGTTCCCGTTTTTTTGATTCTCTTTCAATAGGAGTGTAAGAACTATCCATGGCTGATTGTGCTTTAAAATAGAGAACAGCACCATATGAGGTTGCTCCTAATACAAGAACTAATATCGGTACAACCAAAAATAGGAATATTCTTCTTCTATTCTTACGCTTTTTTCGTACTTTATAAGTCTGTCTAGTATTAGACATGTGTTTTCTCCTTTATCAAAACATATTGTATACTGCGTTTTTTGACTAAATTTGTTGAAATTTTAGATAAGCCATTACTATTTTACAACTATTGGTCAAATTCGTAAATTGTTTATTTTTCCACGACTTCCTCCAAATAAACAACATCGCCTTCAGTGATTTCTCCCTGTCCATTTGTTAGCTCGATCATCCATTCTGTGAAGGCAGCTGTTTGTTCTTCCTCCACAAATGTTTCGATTTCCACTGTATCTAAATAATGAATTTCCTTCAGTGCATAAACGGAGGAGCGAAGTTCATTTTCGAGCTTTCCAAGCCAAGTATAGTCCACTTTCGTATGCATGACTCGCATCAGCTTTCTTTGAACAACGCCTGTTGCATCGATTCCTTCAGAGGTGCTTTTTCCATAAGCGCGGATAAGACCGCCGGCTCCAAGCTTGATTCCGCCGAAGTATCGAGTAATGACAACCACCGTATCTTTTAATTGCTTTTTCTTGAGTACTTCAAGAATGGGAACGCCTGCAGTTCCGCTCGGTTCGCCATCATCGTTTGCTTTCTGGATCTGATCATTTTCTCCAATCATATAGGCAGAGCAATTATGTGTCGCATCCCAATTCTGTTTTTTTATTTTTTGGATAAATTCTTGTGCTTCTTCCTCTGATTCCGCTCTTTCGACATAAGCGATAAATCGCGATTTTTGTATGATAATTTCATGTTCTCCGTAACCTTTTACAGTATAGTAACGGGGCAGCATATAACCGCTCCTTTCCAATCTAATTCGGCAATTTATACTTGCGATAAAAAATATTAATATTGTGTTGGAGAATTGTCTGGCGAAAGCGCCTATCGCCTATCAAACTTCAGGTCTCCTCCGCAACGATTGCGTCAACATCGGTTCGTTTACGCTCACCGTGTTTCCTTTATCGAAAGAATAAGACCCTCCAGTTTATACGGCGAAGATCGAGGCGTTTTCGCCTTTCTTCATTATAATTCGACAAGTTGTAAAACTTCAATTATAAGCTGAATGTAATGAAACTTTAATATTGTAAAAAAGTCTCCGTGTTATAATAACAATATTCAAATGGTGAAAATTCGTCTTTTTAGTTTTCGCAGAATATTGATGGCTAATAACGATAATTCATGGTCATATTATAGGATATAAGTCATGTGTTTGAAACATAATACTAAGTCTTTTTACGGAATTTTGCCCTTTTTCACCTATTTTTAGGTGTTCAGAGATAGTATAACCGCCAATTTCAAGCTAGAATAAAGGGGATTAGTGGAAGAAAATTTGTTTAGAAGTAGGTCTATGCTGGGTAGAAGAGAAGCATTTACAGTACATAAGCTTTTTTCACATGCTATACAGTCCATAGGTCGCTAAGCGGAATGCTTTTCGATTGGAGGATATTGAATGAGCAAAAAAAAGAAACTTGATACAAAAACGCTTGATTTAATATTAGAAAAAATGATTGACACGGTTGACATTAGCAAGAATGAAATTTTTCGCATTGGGGAGCAATGCCGGAAAGATCATGTGACCTTAAGTGATGAGCTAAAAGAAATGAAGGAACTAGTTGCAAAGACCATAAGCGAAGGGGACAGGCTTGAGGTTCAAACTCGTTTTGCAAGAAAACGTCTTTCTGAAGTCAGCATGCATTTTAAGGATTATACGGAAGCGGAAGTCCGCGATGCCTATGAAAAAGCCCATCAGCTGCAAATGAATTATTCCATGAACCAGCAAATAGAAAAGCAGCTTCGGGATCGGCGCGATGATATTGAGAGAAGGCTTATTGGCTTGCAAGAAACGATTGAGCGTGCGGAGCATCTCATTTCCCAGATTACGGTCGTAATGAATTATTTAACTAGTGATCTTCAGCAAGTGGGGGAAATGCTCGAGGATGCCAAGTTGAAACAAGACTTTGGGCTGAAAATTATCGCAGCGCAAGAGGAAGAGCGAAAACGTGTATCAAGGGAAATTCATGATGGTCCTGCACAAATGATGGCAAATGTCATGATGCGTTCGGATTTAATTGAACGGGTGTATCGGGAAAGAGGCAGCGATGAAGCGTTCAAGGAAATTCGCGACCTGAAAAAAATGGTCAGAAATGCACTATATGAAGTACGGAGGATTATTTATGACCTGCGTCCGATGGCTCTTGACGATTTAGGGTTAGTTCCGACCCTCAAAAAATACTTGCAGACAACCGAAGAATATCATAAGAAAACAAAAATTGTCTTTGCCAATCTTAAAGAAGAAAAAAGACTCCCAGCAAATTATGAAGTGGCCCTTTTTCGTCTCATCCAAGAATCTGTCCAAAATGCGATAAAGCATGCCCAGTCATCTGAAATACAAGTAAAGTTGGAAATTGATAAATCAAAGGTTTCAGTTGTTATTAAAGATGATGGAACCGGCTTTGATACCTCTCAGAAAAAGACCAATTCATTTGGCCTAATCGGCATGAGAGAAAGGGTAGAGCTATTAGAAGGCGAGCTTTCCATTGATTCAAAAATAGGAAAAGGGACAGTTGTGCTCATTCAGGTTCCTATTATTTGTGACTCGAATGATAAGTGATAGATAAATGAGTCCTATGCAAATATTAAACACCAGCAATTATTCAGATATAGTTTATGCTAAGAATTTAGGAGGGGAAGAAATGACTACAAAGATTGTCATAATTGATGACCACCAATTATTTAGAGAAGGCGTAAAACGCATTTTAGATTTTGAAAAATCATTTGAGGTAGTAGCTGAAGGGGATGATGGAAGTGAGGCTGTATCCATTGTTGAACAGTTCCGTCCAGATGTAATTATTATGGATATTAATATGCCAACAATCAATGGAGTAGAAGCCACACGCCAGCTGATAGAAAAATTTCCTGAATCAAAGGTTATTATTCTTTCAATCCATGATGATGAAAACTATGTTTCGCATGCACTAAAGACAGGCGCAAGCGGCTATCTGCTGAAAGAAATGGATGCAGACGCACTAATTGAAGCTGTCAAAGTAGTAGCTGATGGCGGTTCATACCTACACCCGAAGGTAACTCATAATCTGGTAAACGAATACCGCAGACTGGCATTGGAGGAAGCTGGACAAGGTCAATCCCACTTGCCGCGCGTAGAAATTCGCCGTCCTCTTCACCTTCTGACTCGCCGTGAATGCGAAGTGCTCCAGCTGCTAGCAGACGGAAAAAGCAACCGCGGAATTGGTGAAGCTATCTTTATTAGTGAAAAAACAGTTAAAAACCACGTCAGCAATATCTTACAAAAAATGAACGTAAACGACCGTACACAAGCGGTAGTAGTCGCGATTAAAAATGGCTGGGTGGAAGTCAGATAGTATTTACTTTTGGAAAAGAGCTGTTGCTGTGGAGCAATGGCTCTTTTTTTGCGGGTATCGCGGGTGATTATTTTCTAATGTTGTTAGGAGGAGAAATGTTTTTGCCTTCGGACAAGGTTAGTGAAATCAAGAGTGATCGAGTCCGAAGAAGAGAGAAGTTCGGACAGGATTGGTGAAATTAAGGGCGAAGGAGTCCGAAGAGTGGTGAAGTTCGGACAGGAATGCTTAAATTAAGGGCGAACGAGTCCGAAGAAGAGCCAAGTTCGGACAGGAATGCTGAAATTAAGAGCGAACGAGTTCGAAGAAGAGAGAAGTTCGGACAGGAATGCTGAAATCAAGAGCGAACGAGTCCGAAGAAGAGCCAAGTTCGGACAGGAATGCTGAAATTAAGTTCGAACGAGTCCGAAGAAGAGCCAAGTTCGGAAAGGAATGCTGAAATTAAGGTCGAACGAGTCCGAAGAAGGGGTGAATTCGGACAAGTAGGGTGAAATCAAAAGAGATCAATTCCATACAAGAATCGATCTAAAATATTGTTAAAAAGTAAATTAGCAAATAAAAAACAAAGCACTCTATTAAAAAAACATAATCATTTTAAAACTGCAGTTGCAAGCGTCTGTAAAATATTTCTTATTTCCGAGCCTCTTTTCTGTGCACAGTAAATCATAAATAGAACTTCTTCTATTTCCTGTGGAGTACAAACTTCAGCGAGCCAATCTGCTAGCTCTTCCCCAGTAATAGAATGCTTAATAGTAGAAACTCTAATTGACTTATATGCCTTTACTATATTTTTAAATGTATGAATGTTTTTCACATGATCTGTCCCCAGGTAATGCAAATTAACGTAGGCCCTTTTGTGCATATAGAACGCCACCCTATTAGATAATTCTTGTACTATCATGCCAAGAATGTAGAGAGCGCATACCCAGTATCAAGAGAAAATGTAAAATTCATGACACTTACTTTATACCTATTTACAAAACAGGTATATTTAACCAAAATGGGGATATATACTTACAAGGAGTGAGTGGATATGTCTAGTTTAGAGAAGCTGCCTGATCTATTATTAGTTGAAACATTCTATAAAGCAGTTGCCATTGATCTTGAACCAAAATTTATTGAATTTCTGTTATTAGAAATTAATAAAAGAGGCTTAGATGTTTCTTATGAAAAACAATTGAATTAACCTCATTTTCCGCTTCCTCAGTCTAGATCTCTCCAAAATAGGGCTCCCTCTATGTTACATTCTTTATTACTATTTTCATTGTGCTATTAAAGATATTGTCATCAAAAGCTCCTGCACACATAAGAATTTCTCCCTATTCATCGTAATACCCTCAAATCACCCCAAATTTAATGCATTTCCTATCAATTTCATATAAAATGGGAAATAGAAAATGAATAAGGATGGTATCCCAAATATGAAAACGGCAGTAGTCACGGATAGTACAGCCTATATCCCAAAGGAACTACGGGAAAAATTAAATATATATATGATTCCGCTCAGTGTAATTTTTGGAAATGAAACATATCAGGAAGAAATCGATATAAGCGCTTCTGATTTTTATGAAGAGGTAAAGCATAAAGAGCTTCCAACGACCTCACAGCCCCCTGTTGGGCAGTTTGTAGAGCTTTTTGAAAAACTATCGAAGGAATACGATGCTGTTATCAGCGTTCATTTATCAAGCGGGATTAGCGGTACATACCAAGGTGCGGTTACAGCTGGCGGTATGGCGGAAGGAATCGAGGTATATCCATTTGATTCCGAAATCAGCTGCATGGTGCAAGGTTTTTATGTACTGGAAGCAGCGGAAATGGCCGCAGCTGGAGAATCACCGCAGGAAATAATGAAACGCCTTGAAGAAATGAAGCAATCTATTCGAGCATATTTCATGGTCGATGATCTATCACATCTTCAGCGCGGCGGACGCCTTTCAAGTGCCCAAGCACTTATTGGCAGCTTGCTTCAAGTAAAACCGCTTCTCCATTTTGAAGAGAAAGTCATTGTCCCGTTTGAAAAAATCCGTACACGTAAAAAGGCAATGAAAAGAATTGTCGAACTGCTTGAAGAAGACGCCAAAAGCGGTGATCCTTATCGGGCAGCAATTATTCATGCCAACCGGGAAGAAGAGGCAAATGAGTGGAAAAATGAGCTCGAAGCTCAATTCCCGAATGTTGAATTTATGATCAGCTACTTCGGTCCTGTCATCGGTACCCATCTTGGTGAGGGTTCCATGGGACTTGGCTGGGTGAAGAAGAGATAAGTTATTGGTTCAAGGGGATTAAGGGGCCATGCCGCTCGAAAAAGTGAGGGCGGAAAAAACTGGTAGCCATGAAGCGCCCATGCCGCCCAAAAAAGAGAAAGACCGAAAAAACTGGCAGCCATGAAGCGTTCATGCCGCACGAATATGAGAAAGACCGAAAAAACGGGTAGCCAAGAAGCGTTCATGCCGCCCGAAAAAGAGAAAGCCCGAAAAACTGGTAGCCATGAAGCACCCATGCCGCCCAAAAAAGAGAAAGACAGAAAAACTGGTAGCCAAGAAGCGCCCATGCCGCCTGAAAAAGAGAAAGCCCGAAAAAACTGGCAGCCATGAAGCGTTCATGCCGATCGAATATGAGAAAGCCCGAAAAACTGGTAGCCAAGAAGCGCTCATGTCGCCCGAAAAAGAGAAAGCCCGAAAAAATTGGTAGCCATGAAGTGCTCATGCCGATCGAATATGAGAAAGACCGAAAAACTGGTAGCCAAGAAGCGTTCATGCCGCCCGAAAAAGATTAAGACCGAAAAACTGGCAGCCAAGAAGCGTTCATGAAGCAAGAAAAAGCATTTTACGAATAACCTAATAGGTTTAATAGTAATTTCAATAAAGATAACGGTCGTCTTATTCAAAACTAGTTATTAAAATAAGGCGGCTGTTAGATTATTTTGTGACTAACAAAAACCATATAGTTATAAATGAGGTGTTTCTTTGAGATTTGCAATTGTACATTCGAAACTCATTCCTGATAAACTCCTTACATCCCCTGAGATAACACTCCCAATCTCATCTATCGATCAAATTCCCTTTAATCAAATGAATCTAAATTACTCCTACAACATAGAACTCCAACAACAGTTAATAGGCAAACAGCTATTGCTGGATGATCTCGCTTTTCCCATCGAAGAACTCCAAGAACACTACGAAAATGGCTGCCTCATTTACCGCAAAGGAATTTCAATTGAAAAAAACAAACCTGCTTGCACACGATGCGGCAATAAAGATAAACACTTTTTCGCTCACTTCCCATGTTCCCGCTGCGGGGAAGACTGCCTTTACTGCCGGAAATGCATTATGATGGGAAGGATCAGTGCATGTACCCCATTAATCAGCTGGACTGGACCAACGACACTATGGGAAATGAATAGCCCACAGCTTTCTTGGAACGGCTCCCTATCTGAAGGACAGCAAACAGCCTCACAACGAGTGGTTCAGGCGATCAATGAAAACAAAGAGCTGCTCGTATGGGCTGTGTGCGGGGCTGGGAAAACCGAAGTGCTTTTTCAAGGGATTGACACTGCGCTAACTTCTGGGAAAAGAGTATGCCTGGCAACGCCAAGAACAGATGTTGTGCTTGAGCTGACCCCTCGTCTAAAAAATGTCTTCCCGAACATACAGGTTGCTTCACTCTATGGGGGCAGCGAAGATCGCCATTTGAATGCCCCTCTAACAATCACAACAACCCACCAGCTTCTGCGATTCTACCAGGCTTTTGATACGGTCATTCTCGATGAAGTCGATGCCTTTCCTTATTCTGTGGAAGAAACTCTCCAGCATGCGGTCCGACAAGCCCGGAAACAGTCATCCTCTATGATCTACCTTACTGCTACTCCAAATGAAAAATGGCAAACAGAATGCCTTCAAGGAAAAAAGGAAATTGTTACAATTCCCGCTCGCTTCCATCGTCATCCACTGCCGGTCCCACGTTTTCAATGGTGTGGCAATTGGGAGAAATTGCTTAAGAAGAATCGTCTTCCTCAAAATATCCTTCAATGGGTAAAAAAACGTCTGGACGCCAACAAACAATGCCTCCTCTTCATTCCAAAAATTGATAAAATGGAAAAAATTCTTCCGCTTATAAGAACATTGAACCCGAATATAGAGGCTGTCCATGCAGAAGATCCAAAAAGGAAGGAAAAAGTAATGGCGATGCGGAACAAAGAAACCCCTATGCTGCTAACTACTACGATTTTAGAAAGAGGAGTAACTTTCCCTAATATTGATGTGGCCGTATTAGGTGCAGAGGATCGTATATTTACAGAAAGTGCCCTCGTTCAAATTGCCGGCCGTGTGGGCAGGAGTTGGCAGGCTCCAAGCGGAGAGATCACTTTTTTTCACTATGGAAAAACAAAAGCAATGATACGCGCGAAAAATAAAATCGTAAAAATGAATGAAGAAGCGCGAAAGAAAGGACTGATTGATTATTGAACATTGTCTTGTCTGCTTTTCAGAATTAATGCCTCAAATGGGGTGGACTGCATTATTTTCTAAAGAAGAATCGAACTTCATGTGTACGGAATGCTACACAAAATTTGAAAAAATAGAAGGTGTAACCTGCCAGACATGCGATCGCCCACTAGCAAGAGTTGAACCGCAATATATAGTGGATAACCGATGCTTGGATTGTATTCGCTGGGAGGCGGATGACCAATGGGCAGGTACGCTTGAAAGGAACTATTCTCTTATTCAGTACAACGATTTTGCACAGGAAGTAATCGCCCAATACAAATACCGCGGGGANGCCATGAAGCGTTCATGCCGATCGAATATGAGAAAGCCCGAAAAACTGGTAGCCAAGAAGCGCTCATGTCGCCCGAAAAAGAGAAAGCCCGAAAAAATTGGTAGCCATGAAGTGCTCATGCCGATCGAATATGAGAAAGACCGAAAAACTGGTAGCCAAGAAGCGTTCATGCCGCCCGAAAAAGATTAAGACCGAAAAACTGGCAGCCAAGAAGCGTTCATGAAGCAAGAAAAAGCATTTTACGAATAACCTAATAGGTTTAATAGTAATTTCAATAAAGATAACGGTCGTCTTATTCAAAACTAGTTATTAAAATAAGGCGGCTGTTAGATTATTTTGTGACTAACAAAAACCATATAGTTATAAATGAGGTGTTTCTTTGAGATTTGCAATTGTACATTCGAAACTCATTCCTGATAAACTCCTTACATCCCCTGAGATAACACTCCCAATCTCATCTATCGATCAAATTCCCTTTAATCAAATGAATCTAAATTACTCCTACAACATAGAACTCCAACAACAGTTAATAGGCAAACAGCTATTGCTGGATGATCTCGCTTTTCCCATCGAAGAACTCCAAGAACACTACGAAAATGGCTGCCTCATTTACCGCAAAGGAATTTCAATTGAAAAAAACAAACCTGCTTGCACACGATGCGGCAATAAAGATAAACACTTTTTCGCTCACTTCCCATGTTCCCGCTGCGGGGAAGACTGCCTTTACTGCCGGAAATGCATTATGATGGGAAGGATCAGTGCATGTACCCCATTAATCAGCTGGACTGGACCAACGACACTATGGGAAATGAATAGCCCACAGCTTTCTTGGAACGGCTCCCTATCTGAAGGACAGCAAACAGCCTCACAACGAGTGGTTCAGGCGATCAATGAAAACAAAGAGCTGCTCGTATGGGCTGTGTGCGGGGCTGGGAAAACCGAAGTGCTTTTTCAAGGGATTGACACTGCGCTAACTTCTGGGAAAAGAGTATGCCTGGCAACGCCAAGAACAGATGTTGTGCTTGAGCTGACCCCTCGTCTAAAAAATGTCTTCCCGAACATACAGGTTGCTTCACTCTATGGGGGCAGCGAAGATCGCCATTTGAATGCCCCTCTAACAATCACAACAACCCACCAGCTTCTGCGATTCTACCAGGCTTTTGATACGGTCATTCTCGATGAAGTCGATGCCTTTCCTTATTCTGTGGAAGAAACTCTCCAGCATGCGGTCCGACAAGCCCGGAAACAGTCATCCTCTATGATCTACCTTACTGCTACTCCAAATGAAAAATGGCAAACAGAATGCCTTCAAGGAAAAAAGGAAATTGTTACAATTCCCGCTCGCTTCCATCGTCATCCACTGCCGGTCCCACGTTTTCAATGGTGTGGCAATTGGGAGAAATTGCTTAAGAAGAATCGTCTTCCTCAAAATATCCTTCAATGGGTAAAAAAACGTCTGGACGCCAACAAACAATGCCTCCTCTTCATTCCAAAAATTGATAAAATGGAAAAAATTCTTCCGCTTATAAGAACATTGAACCCGAATATAGAGGCTGTCCATGCAGAAGATCCAAAAAGGAAGGAAAAAGTAATGGCGATGCGGAACAAAGAAACCCCTATGCTGCTAACTACTACGATTTTAGAAAGAGGAGTAACTTTCCCTAATATTGATGTGGCCGTATTAGGTGCAGAGGATCGTATATTTACAGAAAGTGCCCTCGTTCAAATTGCCGGCCGTGTGGGCAGGAGTTGGCAGGCTCCAAGCGGAGAGATCACTTTTTTTCACTATGGAAAAACAAAAGCAATGATACGCGCGAAAAATAAAATCGTAAAAATGAATGAAGAAGCGCGAAAGAAAGGACTGATTGATTATTGAACATTGTCTTGTCTGCTTTTCAGAATTAATGCCTCAAATGGGGTGGACTGCATTATTTTCTAAAGAAGAATCGAACTTCATGTGTACGGAATGCTACACAAAATTTGAAAAAATAGAAGGTGTAACCTGCCAGACATGCGATCGCCCACTAGCAAGAGTTGAACCGCAATATATAGTGGATAACCGATGCTTGGATTGTATTCGCTGGGAGGCGGATGACCAATGGGCAGGTACGCTTGAAAGGAACTATTCTCTTATTCAGTACAACGATTTTGCACAGGAAGTAATCGCCCAATACAAATACCGCGGGGATTATATGCTTGCATATATATTTGCACCATTAATCAAGCAAAAGCTCCGCTCGATCCCCTTTGACACAATTGTTCCGATCCCGCTGAGCGAGAAACGCCTCTATGAACGGGGCTTCAATCAATCAGAAGCTTTGATTGCGGCTAGCGGTTATCAGCCCAACAACCTCCTTACAAGAACCCATTCAGAAAAGCAATCAAAGAAATCCCGCACAGAACGAATTCATCTTCGACAAGTTTTTCAAACAAAGATAAATATTCCAAATAAAAAAATCCTCCTTATTGACGATATATATACTACAGGTTCTACGATTAGACATGCCGCGAAAGTGCTTAAAGATGCAGGTGCCGGATCAATAGCCTCGCTCACGATAGCAAGAGGATAACAGAATTTCACAAATCTGACATTTCCTAATTCCGGCATTAGGGCTATAATGTGGAAAAATGATTTTAAAGATAATAAGGAGGAGCCAGCGTGTCTGAACTGACAAACTGTCCAAACTGTAATGACATATTTGTAAAAACACAATTCCGCGACATCTGCCAAAATTGCTGGAAAGAGGAAGAAAAGGCATATGAAACTGTTTACCAATTCATCCGCAAACGTGAAAACCGTGCAGCAACAATGGAACAGGTCGTAAATGCAACAGAAGTAGAAGAAGAACTAATCTTAAAATTCATCAAAACCGGCCGACTTAAATTGACGCAATTTCCAAATCTTGGATACCCGTGTGATAAATGCGGGGCGATCATTCGTACTGGAAAGCTTTGTGATAGTTGTGCGGAGATTCTTCGGAAAGAGCTTGATATTTTTGCAATGGAAGAAGAGCGGAGATTGGAAATTGAGAGAAGAAAGAAGAATGCAACTTATTTTGCGATGGATGAGAAGATCAAAGGGAGAAAATAGCATATTGAAAATGACCTGTTGGATATGGAGAGGATTGATGATCTGCTTGAATATCTTACAGGTTTTTTATTTCAAAAGTTGATATTTACTAGTTCAAAATAAACAAATCATCTTTCTTTTCAATAGGTAATTAGAAGTGATTTCGGCTAATCGAAAAATAATATTTAAAAACATTACACTTTTACCGATAATAACTATATAGAAATTCGCTCGGTATGAAAGTGAGGGATATCAATGAAAATCAATAACTTTGGCACTTCAGGTGTGAACCCGTATAAACGTCAAATGAATAAACTTGAAAATGCTGCAAGAACAACAGCAAATGCAACCGATAAAATAGAAATTTCATCAACAGCAAAAGAAATGCAGCAAGTCTCCCAATATGCCGTCAATCGCCAAACAAAGGTAGATGAGCTAAAAATCCAAGTGGAGAACGGTACTTACAAGATCAACCCAAATGAGGTAGCAAGAAGCATCCTCAATTTCTATAAACAATAATGATTGGAAGGGGTTCACATGTCTGCTGAATTGTTAATTGCATCAATGGAAAAGCTGTGCAAGCTTCATAAAAGCTTATATGAACTTGCAATAAAAAAAACGGATATCATCAAAACTGGGGACATGGACGCCCTTGACCAATTATTAAAAGATGAGCAGTCACATATCGCTGCCATTGATCGAATGGAAAAGGAACGCCAAAAGTTAGCAAAGGTCATTGTTCCACATATTGATCAACCAACAGTATCAGATTGCATAGAAAATTTTGCAGCTGCTGAACAAGAAAAAGTAATGAACGCAACAAATGAACTTATCCAGCTGGTCTTGAGATTAAAGGAACAGAATTATTTAAATCAGCAGCTCGTTCATAATTCACTGCAATTCGTCAATGTTTCTATGAGCTTACTATGGCCACAGCCGGAAAATATAAATTATGGACCACCGACAAAATCAAACAACCCTTACAACAAAAATGCCAAAGGAATGTTTAACTCAAAAGCATAAGAGGATGGAGGAACAAACATGCGTTCAACCTTTATGGGACTAGAAACAGCCCGCCGTGGCATGTTCACCCAGCAAAGCGCTTTATATACAACAGGACATAATATTTCAAATGCAAATACACCGGGTTATTCAAGACAAAGAGTTAACTTTCAGCCAACCTTGCCTTATCCACCGGTAGGTATGAATAGTCCTTACTTACCTGGCCAAATGGGCACCGGTGTTGAGGCAGGATCGATACAAAGAATTAGAGACGGCTTCCTTGATGCACAGTTCCGTACGGAATATAGTAAATTTGGCTACTACGGCACATTAAGCGAATCTCTTTCGAAAATGGAAGGGATTATGAATGAACCTTCAGATTCAGGTTTACACTCTGTGATGGAGAAGTTTTGGAAATCCTTGCAAGATCTTTCTAGCCATACAAATAATTCAGGTGCTCGTGATGTAGTAGGCGCATCAGGTCAAATGGTTGCGGATACACTGAATTATTATTATAACTCTTTAACCCGGGTACAAGACGAAGTTGGAAAGCAAATTGAAGTTAAAACAAAAGAAATTAATACCCTTATTGATAGCATTGCACAAGTTAATCAACAAATTTCTGAAGTAGAACCAAATGGCTATTTGCCAAATGATCTATATGATCAACGCGATTTATTGGTAGATAATCTTTCGAAACTAATTAATATTAAAGTTACAAATGTTAAACCGACTAATTACGGGAATGCCAAAGAGATTGCTGAAGGATTATATAATATTGAAGTTGTTAAGGAAGATGGCAAATCTTACGATCCGCCTATTGACCTAGTGAGTGTGACTAAATCAGGTATTAAAAGAACGAATGGAGTATCGGTTCAATTTGAAAATACAAAAGATCCAAAAGGTGCTGTAACAGGAGTTAGATTTGGAAATGGACAGCTAGTCACAGATAATAGCTTTAAAGGAGATCTTGCAGGATTAATTGAAAGCTATGGGTATAAAGATGGAGTTGGGGACATCAAAGGAACTTATCCAGAGATGATTGATAATTTGAATAAGATGACGTTTGCATTTGTGGAAGAATTTAATCGTATTCATATGGGTGGTCATACATTAGGAGACATCGAGCCAGCACCTGAATTTTTTGTTTGGGATAAAAATATTCCTAATACTGGTAACTACGCCCAACTAATTAAAGTGAATGCTGACATAATTAAAAATCCAAGCTTAATTGCAGCGGGTGAAAAAAGTGGAGCTTCAGGTGATAACGGAAATGCACAGGAGTTAGCAGACTTGAAGACCAAAAATTTTTCTTCTTATCTCACTGGTAATCCTGGAAAACTATCAGGGAGCCTTGACACATTCTATTCTGGAATCATCGGAAAACTTGGGGTCGATTCACAAAAGGCAATTAAAAACACTGAAAATACAGCGATTCTAGCAGATGCTGTTGATGTAAATAGACAATCAGTTAGTGCGGTATCCATGGATGAAGAAATGTCAAATATGATCAAGTTTCAGCATGCCTACAATGCTTCAGCAAGAAACATTACTGTGGTTGATGAAATGCTCGATAAAATAATTAATGGTATGGGTGTAGTTGGACGATAAGGAGTGAATATTAAATAATGCGCGTAACTCAGACAATGCTTTCAAATAATATGCTAAGAAACTTAAATAATAATTATAACAGACTTGGCAAACTCCAAGAGCAAATGAATACTCAAAAGAAATTCACAAAGCCATCAGATAATCCAGTCGCTGCAATGTTAGGGCTTGGATATCGAACGGATTTATCAAGAATCCAACAATACCAAAGAAATATTGGTGAAGTACAGAAATGGGTAGATAGTACGGATAGCGCATTAGATAATGCAATATCTGCATTGCAGCGAATTAGAGAACTTACTGTGAAAGCAAGTAATGACACGCATGAAAAAGACCAGCGAGAAGCAATTACAAAGGAAATTGAGCAGTTGAAAGGTCAGCTTGAGAGTATTGGTGACACAGAAGTTGGGGGTCAATATATATTCAATGGGGAGGATACGAATAAAAGACCTTCTGATGGGTATAGCGATGGAGAAATTAGATTAGAAGTATTCTCAGGCATTACATTGCCAATTAACACTGTTGGTAAAGACCTATTTGGACCATTAGTTGGAGGTACAGATATAACTAATGGACAGCCAATAAATTCGTATCTTGATGATTTGATTAATAAGATAAGAACTGGAACTGGCGAGGATATTACCGGTGAGCTAGATAATATTGATGACCACATAGATAAGTTTCTCAGCGAACGTGCAACAGTTGGAGCAAGACAAAATCGGGTAGAGATGATGAATGAAAGACTCGGACAGCAGGAAGTATTCTCAACACAAATTCTTTCTAGTAATGAAGATCTTGATATGGAAAAGGCAATCATTGAAATGACTACGGCAGAAAGCGTCCTCCGTGCATCCTTAAGTGTCGGATCTCGAATCATTCAGCCGACATTAGTTGACTTTTTAAGATAATGCTATCTATTTTTATAGATAGCTTTTTTTATAGGGAGTGTTTTATATGCAGTTACCTCAAATTAGGCTCCAATCGAACTTTATTAAAATTGGGCTAAATATTGAACATCCAGTACAGGAAATTGAACAGCCAAAGGCGATTCAATCAATTGAACAGCCGAAGGCCATTGTAGAAATCAAAACAACACCTGGCAGGTTAACAATTGATCAAACAAAAGCACGTGCAGATATGGATTTAAAGAGTGTTGCGGTTAGAATTAGGGAATTTGCTCAAAGTGGATACAGTGATTCGTTAAAGGGAATACAAAGAAGAATGGTGCAGGGGGATGAGTTGATGAGAATTGAAAACAAAGGGAATCCGCTTGCTGCACAAGGGAAAGAAAATGGTGAAAAGCCAATGAAGCAGTTTAATATTGGCTGGATCCCTTCTCATTTTAGTGTAAAGCTGAACTATGAACCCGCAAAGGTAAATATTCATGTGGAACCACAAAAGCCGATTATAAATGTACAAGTCCAAAAACCAATCCATAATTATACTCCTGGTAAAACAACTGTTGGAGTATTGGAGTGGAACAGTCTGGATATCGACTTTGTCAATTTGTTTCCCGAAAAAAATAAGTAAGTGGTGAAAAAATGATTATAAAAACAAAATTTCATGGGGATCAGGAAATTGAAGCAGAAAAAATCATATCGTTTCCTGCAGGCATTCCTGGTTTTTTAGAAGAAAAGGAGTTTTACCTTATTCCGCTTGAAGAAACGGCTCTGGTTGTTTTGCAATCGATTCATATAAAAGAGGTTGCGTTTATCATAACAGACCCTTTTAGTTTTTTCCCACAATATGAATTTGAACTGCCGCAGGATCTAGTTGATACTCTGAAAGTGGAAGCAGAAAAGGATGTTGTTGTATTTGTTATTTTAACTATAAAAGATCCATTTCATCAAACGACGGCTAATTTGCAGGCGCCCATAATAATTAATCAGACAATAAAGCAGGGGAAACAAGTAATTCTAAACAATACATCTTACACAACTAGACATCTTTTTATTGAACCTCTGAGCACTCAACAGGAGGGGGAATAAATGCTAGTATTAACAAGAAAGCAAAAGGAATCAATTATTATTGGGGATGACATAGAAATCATTGTGTTATCAATAGATGGGGAACAGATAAAATTAGGTATCAATGCACCAAATAGCATTGAAATCCATCGAAAAGAAGTCTATCTTTCGATTCAAGAAGAAAATACGCATGCGATTAAGACGGAGACGAAACTACTTACTGACCTTGGTAATTATTTCAAACAAAAAAATAATTAATTTTTGCTAAATAAATCTCAGGTCGTGTCGATATTAGTAATGTAAAGTTGAATAAGGAATAAGGCGGCCGACTTTTGTCTTATTTAACTTAAAAACCACATGGATGTGGGATATAACACTCAAGGAGGAAACAAACATGATTATCAATCACAATATTTCAGCAATGAACACACACCGTCAATTAGGTTATGCAGGCAACGCTCAAGCTAAATCAATGGAGAAATTAGCTTCAGGTCTTAAAATCAACCGTGCAGGTGATGATGCAGCAGGTCTAGCGATCTCTGAAAAAATGCGTGGACAAATCCGCGGTTTAGATATGGCTGCTAAAAACTCACAAGATGCAATTTCTTTCATTCAAACAGCTGAAGGTGCATTAAATGAAACACACTCAATCCTACAACGTATGCGTGAGCTTGCTGTACAAGGTGCGAACGACACAAACACAGCAGAAGACCGTGCGGAAATTGATAAAGAAATCAATCAACTTGTAAATGAAATTGATCGTATCTCGTCTACAACTGAATTTAATACTCAGAAGTTATTAAGTGGCGGAATTACAAATACAATCTTCCAAGTAGGTGCGAACGTTTCTCAAACTATTACATTAAAAATTGAAAGTATGAGTTCAGGTGCATTAGGTGTAGATGCTTTAGCTGTTACTGATAATAAAGAAGCTAACAAATCTCTTTCTGCTATCAACAAAGCGATTAGTCGAGTATCTGCAGAGCGTTCTAATCTTGGTGCTCTTCAAAACCGTTTAGAGCATACAATTAATAACTTAGGTACTTCTTCTGAGAACTTATCTGCTGCTGAATCACGTATTCGCGATGTGGATATGGCGAAAGAAATGATGAACCAAACGAAGAATTCTATTCTTTCTCAAGCAGCTCAAGCAATGCTTGCACAAGCTAACCAACAGCCACAAGGTGTACTTCAATTACTTCGTTAATAGGTAAATGAAAAATAATAAATAGATAGCCGTGAATCCGGCTATCTATTTTTTAAATTGGAGAGAGCAAAAATGATTTTTATTAATGATGAGTTAGTTACAAACGAAACGGATCCAATCGAGGTTGAACAAATCGTAAAAAAATATTTGGTTAGAGAGAAATTAGTGTTAGTTGATAAAGAGGGTCAACCATTAGGACCAGAAGAGCAAGCTGAATTACTATCGGAAACGTTAAGTGATCATTATTTCGAAGCTGTTCATACGTCTATTCTTCTTCGAGATTTCAGAGCGGAATTGCAGTTATATATTAAGAAAGTCGATGAGTATATTGAAAACACAAGGGATAAAGAGGATTTCTCTACGGTAAATGTTAGTTTTGTGCAGGTTATCGAAGCTTTAATGGAGTTCTCTAGCGTGTCTACTTTCTTACACAAAGATTTAATGGACCCAATTGTTTTGACCAGCATTACAGAGAAGGCATTTAAACAAATGGAAATGGGCAATTTAGAGTATTTACTTGATTTAATGGAGTATGAACTACTTCCTGTTCTTAATGAATTTGTTGATGAAATTAATGAGGAAATGTAGTATGGTTTACCAAATTAGAGAACAACTATCAGATTCGGGACATAACGTATTTATATATGAAGAAAATGAAACGATTGTTCCATTAAATTCACTTTATTCACCGGTGAAAGAGGCTCAGCGATATTTAAAAAAACTAAGTGAACTAAATAAACAATTTATCGTTTTTATTGGGGTTGGTAATGGGGTTCTTCTGGATACTCTCATGCAAAGCAAAGTGTTTGAAAAAAATGTGCACTTTCTTTTTATCGAGCCTTTTTCTGAAATTAAACTTAGTGAAAAACATCTATCCTGCATTTCGAAATCGAATAAATTATCCTTTTTTTATTTAAAGGATTTTACTTCCCTTATATTTGCTCAATTTATATCAAAATATATTTCAATACCAATATGTATTCAAACGCATCCTAACTATTTAAAAGCTAATCAGAAAACGGTTAGAGAATGTTTGAAAATTATCCATGAGGGTACTGAGACGAAGCAAATATTAAATAATACCGAAATGAAATTTGCAGTAGATTGGATTGTCGAGCCTTTATTAAATATCCAACATATTTCAAAGTCAATTAATATTAAAGCCCTTCAAGGGAAGTTTAAAGGCGAACGAGCGGTTCTAATAGCAGCTGGTCCATCACTTAAAGAACATATGGATTTTTTGGAGGAAAGGCAAGATTCCTATCACCTGTTTTCGGTAGGCTCAGCATTAAGGGCATTGTTAAAAAGCGGAATTCACCCTGATTATGTATTGAGTGTTGATGCAAGTAATCTGAATTATGCAACGCATTTTGAAGGTTTAGATTATAAAGGGACACTTATTTATGAAACAATGTCCAATTCGAATATTCAAAAGCATCACCAAGGCTCGCTTGTTGTCTCGAGAGCATTAACAGATAATGTAACGTCACACTTCTTTAAAGATATTTATCCTTTTCCAAATGCAGCACCTTCAGTAGCTATTTATACGCTGCAAGTAATAGCTTACTTAGGTTTTTCGGAAGTATATTTAGTAGGTCAAGATTTAGCGCTAATTGGTGGAGCATACTATGCTGAGGGAGTTAAGCACCATTCAGGGATGAAAGATTTAAAAGATGAACTGTGGGTAGAGAATAATCAAGGTGTTCAAGTTGGAACAACGAAAGCATTAAAGATCTTTTTGGAATCTTTTGAATCACTTATTAAAACACTTCCAGAAAGTTTAAAGATCTATAATTTATCAAAACTTGGTGCGAAAATTGAAGGAACAAAATATGTTTCATCCAATATGATAGAACTAACCGAGCCTAAAAAATCCATCATCTTTGAAAGAAATACGATTCAACCTTCTATTGATAAAGATTTAAATGTTTCGATTGCTGAGTTTCTAAACAAATTAGACTTATTAAAAATAGAGGTTAGTGAAGCTAGTAAGCATTTAAACAGATATATAAAGATTGGATTGGTTTCCCCAGATGATATGATTAAAGTTGTAAAACGGTTCCGTAAAGTGGCGAAACATCAACTGTTGGAAGACATTATCTTATCTAGGGTCACGTTTATGTTTGATTCAATCATTAATAAGTTTGCTTATTTTGATGATAAAGGGAAGTATTCAAGTGATGATTTACTCGAACTTGTTCATGAATTAAATCGCTTTTATGAACTGGTTAATACATATATTAATCAGCTATTGGCGGATGAACGATTAATGAAATATAAATAAAAAAGACTGGCTATAAATAGTCCAGTCTTTTTTATTTCGTAGAGCTTCTTCAAAGAGAATACTTCATTAATTGTAAGTATATTGGATGGAAGCTTGAGCCCCTTCTTTGTCAACCGTAATATCAACTGTGCCCGCTGCTGCAGCTGCTGGCATTGTGATACGGATGCGAGTGGTTCCGTAGTACGTATAATCCACTGCTTGTCCATTAACAGTAATAGCCATTTTATTATTGAAATTTGTTCCATATATATAAACTACGTTACCGCCTTTTACAGGGCCGCTAGTTACAGAAAGCCTTGTAACAGTAATGGGAATTGGGATATACTCATAGCTATCAGTAAGGATGAACTCTTGCTGATCTGGGTTTACTACTTTAACTGATACTAAACCAGTAACAGAAGAAACTGGAGTTATAAGTTGAACTTCTGTATCAGTCATTGAAACAATCGTAGCAGCAGTATTGCCAAAATAAACTTTCATTCCTTTTTTGAAGTTGCTTCCGGTAATCGTGATCGCTTCATTTCCAGCAATAGTCCCTGAATTATTTGAAAGTGATGTGATGGTTGGTGCAGGATCCATAACTGGTACCGTATAGGAGAATCCTCCGGTTAGTACTGCAGATTGCCCATCAGGATTTACTAATTTCACATCAACAGTTTTACCTTGATTGCTCACAGGGATATTAATACGTATTTTGCTAGTAGTGATGAAATCTATGACTGCCTCTTCATCGCCAAAATAGACTTTAGACGTTCGTGTGATGTTTTTGCCGAATAAAAAAATAATCTTTTGTTCACCAGTTAATGCTGTTGATTCTGATAATCGGGTAATCTCTGGTGCTGGTGGCGGTGGTGGTGCTAAATATTCATAGGCATTTGTTAACTCTGCGATAGTACCATCTGGGTTTTCTGCTTTAACATTAACAAAGCCTACAGTTGTTGATGCAGGGACGGTAACTCCAATTTTACTTGAATTTACATAGGAGTATACAACTGCTTCTTGATCCCCAAAATAAACTTTAACTTGTCTATCAAAATTAGCGCCAAATAGATAAACAGTATCACCACCTGTTAATTTACCAGAATTAGCGGAAAGACTGTTTAGTTGAATGACTGGTGGCGGTGGTGGTACTAAATAGGTATAGGCATCAGCTTTCTCTACTTCTGTTCCATCAGGATTTACCACTTTTACAGCGACTAGACCATCTGTTTTCGATTCTGGAACAACCGCATAAAGTTTGCTTGCATTGACAAAAGTTGTAGATGCATCTATTCCATTAATAATAACTTTCGCACCATTCATAAAGTTAGAGCCGAATACGGCTATTTGATTGCCCCCTTCCATCTTTCCTTCTGCTGGTGTTACATAAGAAAGAGTTGGCTCAGCATAGTACATAAACGACCCGATAGCGAATTGATTATCACTATTAACTACTTTTACATCAACTGCTCCTTGGGCTCCAATAGGAGTTTTAACAATAAGCTTATCTGGAGATTCAGAAAGAACCGTTGCTTGATTTTGACCAAAATAAACTTTCGCCCCTGGTAGGAAGTTCTTCCCTGTAATCGTAACTTCTTCCCCACCAGTCGTTAGTCCTTTCTCAGGATTAATCGCTGAAATAACTGGTTTTGGGTTAAGAACTTCAATAGTAGGATTCACAGTGTCTAATGAATAGCTTATCTTCTGGTGATCCTCAAAAACTGTTGATGTTTTTCCTAAAGGATATTTTCCTGCTTTTGTTGTAGACTTTGCACGAATTTGATAAGTAAATGTTAGTTCTTTTGATTTTAATTCCTGTACATCCCATTCTAATGTGTTTCCATTAACTGTAGGCTTTGGAATGTTATTATCGTATGAACCAGGAACGATTTCAAATTCAGGCGAAACAGTGTCCGTTATTTTCACATTATAGGCGCTTGCTAATCCAATTTCCTCTACAATTTTCTTGTATACATCAGATAAACCAACTGAACCTAGTACAAAATGATGGTGGTCTGCTGATGTAGACATATCTTTTAATAATTTGTTTGGTGCACTTGTATCTGGGTTTTCATTAGCTCCTAATAATGCAATTGAGTAAAAAATAATTCCAGCATCTTTAGCAGCCTTTGCGCTTGCTAACGCATCAGGAGTACTATTTGCAGCGCCATCTGTAAGAATTACAATCGTTGGCTGTGCTTCTGGGCGATGGTTTGCTAGCATTGCAGTTGCTTTTCTTACTGCATCACCCGTATTTGTTCCCCCGCCAAGTTGGATTGTATCTACATATGCTTTTGCGGCTGTCGCATCAGTTGTTAAAGGAAATGAAGATGCTGTGTCACTATAATCAACAATTCCCACTTGATGTTTAGTTAGATCCATTAAATCAATAAATTCTTTTGTTGCATTTTTGGCTGCAGTTAAGCGATTGTCGCTTTGCATACTTCCAGATTTATCAACAATTAAAATGACATCATTTGGTCTAACAATTGTGGAATCCTGTGGAGTTCCTTTAATTGATAATGTTACATTTGCAATATCGTTTTCTACCAAACTATTAACATCAACTGTTTTTGTGATCTTCATTAGATCACTTCCAGAAGGTGTTGCTGCATTTGCAGAGTATGGTAGAATGGAGCTGAATATAAGAGCTACAACTAAAAGTATAGTTCTTATGTAGTGTTGCTTTTTCATTGATTTCCCACCTTTTATAGTATTTTCTAACCATTTATTATATCGTCAAAAATAAGGATAGTTTAATGGTAAGGGCGGAAAAATATGTATGGTGATTTACAAACTTTTATATGTTGTAAAGGAGTTTTAAAAAATGAAGGCAAAAAAGGTATTAATTACAGGGGCAGATGGATTTATAGGCTCTCATTTAACAGAGGAGTTAGTGAGGCAAGGATATGAGGTGAAAGCATTTGTATACTATAACTCATTTAACTCATGGGGATGGTTAGATTCATCACCAGATCAAATAAAAAGTGAGATAGAGATCTTTGCAGGTGATATTCGTGATCCGCATGGGGTAAAGGCAGCGATGAAGGGGTGTGACATTGTACTTCACTTAGCTTCTCTTATAGCTATACCTTATTCCTATCACTCCCCAGATACTTACGTCGATACGAATATAAAAGGAACTCTCAATGTTTTGCAGGCTGCTAGGGATTTGGGTGTTTCTAAAGTAGTCCATACTTCTACAAGTGAAGTGTATGGAACAGCAAAATATGTTCCCATTGATGAAGAGCATCCCTTACAAGGTCAATCGCCTTATTCTGCTTCAAAAATTGGTGCGGACCAAATGGCATTATCATTCTATCGGTCATTTGAGACACCTGTTTCAATTATCCGTCCGTTTAATACATATGGACCGAGACAATCGGCGCGTGCAGTCATACCAACAATTATTACACAGCTTGCCTCTCGTAAAGAGAAAATTAAACTCGGTGCATTAAGCCCTACTAGAGATTTTAATTATGTGAAGGATACCGTAAGTGGATTTATCGCAGTTATGAATAATGCAAGATCAATTGGCGAAGTTATTAATATAGGGAGTAACTATGAAGTTACTATCGGTGAAACAGCTAAAGCAATCGCAGAAGTGATGGGGAAAAAAGTAGAAATTGAAACAGATGAAATCCGGCTGCGCCCAGAAAAGAGCGAAGTCGAAAGATTATGGGCAGATAACCAAAAAGCAAAAGAATTGCTTAGCTGGGAGCCGTTATACGGTGGAATGGATGGATTTAAGCGTGGTTTGAAAGAAACGGCTGAATGGTTTACGAATCCGAAGAATTTATCTCAATATAAGGCAGATGTATACAACATATGAGTAGCGAGTGGCAGGAAATAGCTCAAAGTATAAAAGGAATTTATGGAAATAAAGAATTTATCCCTTTACATGAGCCTACGTTCAATGAAAAAGAGATTGAGTATGTGACAGACTGTATTCGAACAGGCTGGGTATCATCTGTTGGGAAATATGTAGATGAATTTGAGAAGAGACTTGCAGAATATACAGGGGTGAAACGTGCGGTTGCTGTTGTTAATGGTACAGCCGCTCTTCATATCGCGCTTAAAGCCGTAGGAATACAAGAAAATGATGAAGTGTTTATGCCCGCACTGACGTTTATTGCTACCGCAAATGCTGTTTCTTATTTGCAAGCAGTTCCTCATTTTGTTGATGTTTCAGAACAAACATTAGGATTGGATCCAGTAAAGCTTGAAGAACATATTCGTGAAATTGGTGAAATGAAAAATGGCCAACTCATTAATAAAAAGACTGGACGTGTTATTCGTGCAGTAGTTCCAATGCATACATTTGGTCATCCTGTTGCTCTTGATGAATTAATAGATGTCTGTGATCGTTATAATCTTGTACTTGTCGAAGATGCAGCAGAATCATTAGGCTCTTTCTATAAAGGAAAGCATACCGGGGGATTTGGAGCGGTCAGTGCACTCAGCTTTAATGGCAATAAAATTATGACAACAGGTGGAGGAGGAGCAATATTAACGAATGATGAGAAATTAGCTGACTATGCAAAGCATATTACTACAACCGCTAAAATTCCTCATTCTTGGGAATACCGTCACGATGAAATAGCTTTTAACTATCGGATGCCAAATATTAATGCTGCATTAGGATGTGCACAACTTGAGAAGATGGATGAGTTTATCCTTTCTAAGAGAAAACTAACACAGAGATATCAAAAGTTATTTGAATCAATAGAAGGAATCACATTATTTACTGAACCTTTTTTGGGGACGAGTAATTATTGGCTTCAAACCATTATATTGGATGCGCATAAACATAACAGAGATGCGGTGCTTGGGATTTTAAATAGCGAAGGCGTAATGACTAGACCGATATGGGTGCCAATGAATGAATTGATGCCGTATAAAAATTGCCCAGCAGGTGATTTATCAGTGACCAATGAGCTAAACGAAAGAATCATTAATATTCCATCTACGCCAATAAAGGAAGACTGATAAAATGAACAAACGTAAGATTTGTGTTGTCACAGCAACTAGGGCAGAATATGGATTGTTATATTGGCTGATGAAAGAAATCCAAGCAGATAATGAGTTGGATTTACAGTTAATTGTTACAGGAATGCATCTATCTCCTGAATTCGGGTTGACCTATCAGCAGATTGAGAAAGATAGATTTGTCATTGATGAGAAAGTAGAAATGCTTCTATCATCAGACACTCCTGTTGGTGTAGTGAAATCGATGGGACTTGCAACAATCGGATTTGCTGATGCACTTGATCGATTGGAGCCTGATGTACTTGTGATTTTAGGCGATCGATTTGAAATGCTAGCTGTGTCACAAGTGGCATTAATTATGGGTATCCCAGTCGCACATTTACATGGTGGAGAGTTAACATTCGGAGCTTATGATGATTCGATTCGTCATGCGATTACGAAAATAGCGACATGGCACTTTACCAGTACTAATGAACATAGAAAACGAGTGATTCAACTTGGTGAATCACCAAATCGAGTTTGGAATGTTGGAGCATTGGGAATTGAGAATATTTTAAGATTGCCACTTTTATCGAAGGATGAGTTATACACTCAGTTAAATCTCGATAAAAACAAATCACTTTTCCTTATTACGTATCACCCTGAAACGAATGGGGATGGAGAAGGAATTTATTCGTTGCTATCAGCATTAAATGGATATTCTAATATGAATCTTGTCTTTACAAAGTCCAATGCAGATAATGGTGGTAGACTTATTAATGAGGCAATAGAAAGGTATACTGCACAGAACGAACATGCCTATTTGTTTGATTCGCTAGGGCAAGTGCGCTATTTAAGTGCAGTGAAACATGCTGATGCTGTCATTGGTAATTCATCTAGTGGACTTATTGAAGTACCATATCTTCAGTCTCCTACTGTGAATTGTGGGGATCGTCAGGCTGGGAGACAAAGACCATCCTCTGTTTTTGATACTGAGTTAAAAGAAGAGTCAATTAGAAGAGGCATTGAAGAAGCTCTGCAATTTAATAAAGATTATGAACAGATTTTTGGTGACGGAAATGTTTCTCAGAAGATAGTGGACATTCTCAAAGAAGTGCCTTCCTATTGGATTCAGAAGGAGTTTTATGACTTATGAATAAACAAACATACATAATTGCCGAAGCGGGTGTGAATCATAATGGTTCTCTTGAGCTTGCTTTTGCATTAGTAGATGCAGCTGTAAAAGCTGGTGCAAATGCAGTAAAGTTTCAAACCTTTAAGACAGAGAATCTTGTAACGAAAAAGGCAAAGCAGGCTGCTTATCAGGTGAATAATATCGGAGAAGAAACGTCTCAATTTGCCATGTTGAAGAAATTAGAGCTTTCTTATGAAGAGTTTATGCAGCTTAAATCATACTGTGACGCAAAAAAGATTGAATTTCTATCGACACCTTTTGATCGTGAAAGTGTTGACTTTTTGGTAGATGATCTAGGGATTCGTACAGTGAAAATTCCTTCAGGTGAATTAACGAATGCGCCGTTTGTTCACTATATCTCAACAAAACGAAAGCCGATTATTTTATCCACAGGTATGGCAACGATGGGAGATATCCATGAAGCTTTGTCTTTTATGGCATACGGTCTAGCCTATCCAGATAAACAAGTGGAAAAGGAAGTTATTCAGGAATTTTATCATACGGATGAAGCGAAGAAGTGGTTAAAGAACTATGTAACGATTTTACATTGTACGACTGAGTATCCTACGCCATACTCCGATATTAATTTGCGGGCGATGGACCATTTAAAGAAAGAAATTCAAGTTAATGTTGGTTTTTCTGATCATTCAGTAGGTATTTATGTTCCAATTGCAGCAGTTGCCCGTGGCGCCAAAGTGATTGAAAAGCATTTTACTATCAGTCGCCTTTTGCCAGGTCCAGATCATCGTGCTTCTTTAGACCCGGATGAATTATCGGAAATGGTAAGAACGATTCGCAACATTGAGCAATCGTTAGGAAATGGTGATAAGAAGCCGACGATGAGTGAGCAACGAAACCAAATAGCTGCACGTAAAAGCTTAGTGGCTGCAAAGGCGATTGAAGTAGGAGAAATTTTTACGGAAGAAAACGTAACTGTTAAGCGTCCAGGCAGTGGAATGTCCCCTTCTCAATATTGGTCAATTATTGGAACGAATGCATCGAAAAGCTATGAAGAGGATGAGCTAATTGGCGAATAAACCAGTTATTTTGATTGGAAATGGAGGGCATGCGACTGTACTAACAGATATTTTACTGCAGCAAAACTGTTCGATTATTGGATTCACAGCACCTTCAATTCAGGAAAATCGATTTGGAATTCCTTACCTAGGTACAGATGATGTCATCGATTCATATAATAGCGATGATATTGAACTTGTACTTGGTTTAGGTTCAATCGCTGTTTCAAAGGTACGGGAAAAAATATTTCTACAGTTTAAAGAAAAAGGTTACACGTTTTCTCAAGTTATTCACCAAAGTGCAGTCATTTCTCCCTATTGCATGTTAGGAGAAGGGGTGCAAGTAATGGCAGGAACTGTAACTGAAGCTTTTGTAGAAATTGCCGATAATACTATTATAAATACCTCTTCTAGCATTAATCATGACTGTCGCATCGGGAAGCATTGCCACATAGCACCAGGTACGACGCTATCAGGCAATGTAACCGTGGGTGATCTTACACATATCGGTACAGGGTCGACAGTCATTCAAAATGTTCAGATTGGCAGTCAAGTATTAATCGGTGCTGGATCGCTTGTGCTACGGACTATAGGAGATAATAGCAAAGCTTTCGGGGTGCCTGCTAAGGAAGTGTAGATGATGGAAAACTGGAAAGATATATTGATTAGTCCGCATACATCTATTATGAATACGATGAAAATAATTGATGAAACTACCTTGCAATTTGCTGTTGTTGTTGATGAATATACTCGTATACTAGGGACAGTAACTGATGGTGATATTCGACGCGGGTTATTGAAAGGGTTGTCTTTAGACACATCGATTCAAGAAGCTATGAACGATCTACCTGTGTATGAACAAATGGGAAAGAAACGATTTTATTATTATGAATTGATGAAAAAGCTAAAACTGAAACAACTACCGATAGTGAATCAGGAAAAGCAGATTCAAGATATCCTTTTTTTAGATGATGTAGATCAGCAAGCATTTAAAAAAGAAAATACGGTTATTTTAATGGCAGGTGGTCTTGGTACAAGACTCCGGCCTTTGACGGATCATGTACCAAAGCCAATGTTGAAAGTGGGGGACAAGCCCATTTTAGAAACAATTATTGATAGTTTTAAAGGTTTTGGTTTTACTAATTTTATTTTATCAGTGAATTATAAGAAAGAAATGATTAAGGACTATTTTCAGGATGGTAGACATCTTGGTGTAAATATATCGTATATAGAAGAAACAAAAAGACTTGGAACAGCAGGAGCCTTATCACTTTTATCAGACAAACCTGGTCACCCCTTTTTTGTCATGAATGGTGATCTCCTGACAAAAATTAATTATGAGCAACTGCTAAGCTTTCATAATGAAACGGATTCAGTTGCGACGATGTGTGTTCGTGAATATGAGTATCAAATTCCGTATGGTGTTTTAGCAACAGAGAATCATCGTCTTCTGTCGATTGAAGAGAAACCGGTTCATAAAAGCTTTGTAAATGCCGGTATTTACGTATTGAGTCCAGATGTCCTGAAATCTGTTCCTCAAAATGAATTTTTTGATATGCCGGACTTATTTAAACAGTTGATGAATGAACAAAAAGAAGTTTCGGCTTTTCCATTGAGGGAGTACTGGCTTGATATTGGCCGTATGGATGATTACGAGAAGGCCAATTATGAATTCAGTGGAGGCTTTCTATGATTAACAATAAAAAGGTATTAGCTATTGTCCCGGCACGTGGAGGCTCTAAAGGGGTCCCACGTAAGAATGTCCGTAATTTGGCAGGTAAACCATTAATCGCCTGGACGATAGAGACTGGAAAAAAATCGAAATATATTGATCGAGTAATTGTCTCTTCTGATGACTCTGAAATAATTCGAATATCAAAAGCTTATGGAGCAGATGTCCCTTTTATTC
Source organism: Cytobacillus massiliigabonensis (assembly GCF_900199725.1). Lineage (GTDB taxonomy): Bacteria > Bacillota > Bacilli > Bacillales > Cytobacillaceae > Cytobacillus > Cytobacillus massiliigabonensis. The sequence goes on from NZ_LT904904.1 coordinate 694,015, forward strand.
GTCCGAAACATCTGGCAGAGGACAAGACACCAGGTATAGACCCAGTGATCCATGCCTTAAAAGAGTTACCCGATTATGATTATGTGGTTTTGTTGCAGCCGACATCGCCGCTGCGCTTAGCAGAGGATATTGATGGATGCATTGAGCAATTGGTGAGAACAAAGTCCTCAGCATGTGTCAGTGTGACAGAATCAGAAAAATCACCTTACTGGATGTATATAGTTTTAGAGAATGGAGGGATGAAACCGTTCATCCCTCAAAAAGAAGTGGCCGTACCGCGTCAGGATTTACCGTCTGTTTATATGTTGAATGGTGCAGTCTACGTTGCAAAAACAGAATGGTTACTTCAAACAAAAACATTTGTAACAGAAGAAACTACAGCATTTATTATGTCAAAAAGTAGATCTTATGATATTGATACAGAAGAGGATTTTTTGTTGTGTGAGTGGAAGATGACCAAAGCGTAAATAGATTTATAGCTTTACAAAAGAGTTGGAAAAACTTTAAAGTGTTAGTAATCTAAAAGTGAAGAGGCAATGTGAATGAAATCGAATACAAGACCAATTTTAATTCCTGAGTATATGAAAGAGTTTCAATGTATTGGTTCAGCATGTGAAGATACATGCTGTGCGGGATGGAATGTTAATATTGATAAAGAGACGTTTACTAGTTATAGAAAAGTGACAAACCCAGTTTTGAAAGATCAATTGAAAAAGAATGTTACTAGAAATCGATCTAATAGTTCTTCGGATAATTATGCGAAAATAAAAATGGATAAAGGGGGAGCATGTACATTTTTAGATGAAGATCATTTATGTAAGATTCAAAAAGAGTTAGGTCAAGAATTTTTATCTAATACATGTGCTATTTATCCAAGAGTGTTAAATAAAGTAGATAATACTGTTGAGAAAAGTGCTACTTTATCTTGTCCAGAAGCGGCAAGATTAGCGCTCCTTAATGGGAAGGGAATTCATTTTTTAGAAGAGGAGGAACCAAGAGATACACCTGGATTTATTGATGGAAAATTTTCTACTGATAAAGATAATGTATTATTTTGGGATTTACGGATATTCTCCATCCGTATTATGCAAGATAGAACAACTTCTATAGAAAATAGACTAATTATTTTAGGATTGTTTTTTCAAAAAATATCAAGTATAGCAACCCATGATTTGAAAGACCGACTACCGATCATTATGGATGAATATTTTTCATCTATATCGAATGGAGCCTTTTTAGCCTCCGTTGGAAATATTCCAAGTAATATATCTTTTCAATTAAGTGTTTGCAAAAGTTTAATTAATTTTCGTTTCTCTTCACGGGTGACTAGTAAAAGGTATATTGAATGCGTGAAAGAAATGCTAGAAGGTTTGAAATTTAACGAGAGTGCTAATTTAGAAGTAGTTATGAGCAGTTATAAGGATGCTTATGAAAATCATTATATGCCATTTATTGAACAACATTCATATATATTAGAGAATTTCCTAGTGAATTATATTTTTAAAAACTTGTTTCCATACGATCAAAAAAATTTCTTCGATAGTTATGTGATGTTGATAGTGAATTTTGCTTTACTAAAGCTGCACCTTATTGGTATTGCCAAGTATAATGATAAACTATCAACTGAATTGGTAATTAAGTTAATTCAATCTTTTTCTAAAACAGTGGATCATAACCTTCAATATTTAACAAATGTCCAGAAATTATTAACTGATAATGGATATACAACGATGGCTCATATGGTTGTGTTACTGAAGAGCTAAAATAGTTTTATGTTCAGTGGCATTTAGAATTGTGGGTATTTGTGAATAATTATATAAGATGGAAAAAGGCTCCTCACTACTATTTAGACTTGCTGAATCGTTTGGTGATAGTCTAAAGGAAACCAATATTGAGGCTCTTATTTCACTAAAAGCGCCGAGCTTAAGCTCGAGCGCTTAAATTTACTAGTGTAATACTTATCTTTTTTTATAAAAAATTTTCATAAAACGTTTTTTTCAAACTATCTGTTTCTTCAATTGACAATTCCCCATTTATCACCTCTACACTTACTAGATATTCCTCTAAGTCCTTGTCTATAATTATCTACTTAATCTAAAGTTTCAAAAATATAAATTGATATCCTTAGCGTGAATGACAGCTTTATCTAAAAGTGGATATCAACTATCACAATAAAGAAATGAAAGTTGAATTCCATTAAAGGCTACAATTTTTTTACTAATTCGATGGAATTCCCCTTTTATTATTAAATTCTTTGTCAATTATTCCGATATAAAAGTGACTAAATCTATTGGAGGCAAGAGTGATGCTAGAAAGTCTTTCAACTAACGTCCTTTCCTCACAGCTTAGAAACACAACTTCAGAAGGAATAAGTTCATATTACCAAGGGAAAATTGATAAGATTGCTTATTCAGAACAACTGAATAACGAAAAGGGATATCAACCGAAAGAAAAGGAAGTTCGGGAAATTGTAGAAAGTATGAATTCGTTCCTAGAACCAGCGCAGACTTCTATAAGGTTTGAGTATCATGAGAAATTGAATGAGTATTATGTAAGAATTGTAGATGATTCTACAAAGGAAACAGTTCGAGAAATTCCTTCGAAAAAGTTGTTGGATTTTTACGCGGCAATGACAGAGTTTGTCGGGCTGATGGTAGACGAAAAAATATAAGTGGGTGATTGGGAATGGTACGAGTAAGTGGATTGGCAAGTGGAATGGATATTGATGACATTGTTAGTAAAATGATGCAGGCGCAAAGAGTGCCGCTTGATAAAATGAATCAGAAGAAGCAGTATTCAGAATGGCAGCGTGATGATTATCGATCATTGAATTCAGCTATGCTAGAATTCGATAAGTTTATTTTTGATGGAATTGGTAAGGAAAGTTCGTTTGCGAAGAAAACAGTAAATGTGTCAAATCCGAATGCTTTGTCAGTAAAGGGTGTTAATGCAACTGGTAATTTTTCAGGAACGATGGAAGTGAAAAATTTAGCTTCATCATCGACGGTAATAGGTGATACTGCAATTGATAATGCTACAAATAAACTATCAGCTTATGGGATAAATCCAGGAGAAAACATCATAAAAGCGATAAATGAAAAAGGAGAAATGCAGGAATATAAGTTTCAAGTTACAGCTGACGATACGATGGATAGTGTGATCAATAAAATAAATTCTGAGACAGGTGTGACAGCTTTTTTTGATGAGAAGACTCAAAAACTATCATTTACATCTAAACAAACGGGAAATATATCCGGCAATATAGACATAAACAATGATAAGGGAATTGAATTTGTGAGTGGAGACTTTTTGGGTAAAGTATTTACTAACAAAATAAGTACGCCAGGGTTAAATGCAGAATTCACTTATAATGGCGTAAAAACTGAACGGACATCGAATGTCTTCACCATCAACGGCGCAGAATTTACTTTAAAGGAAAAAACAACCAGTCCGATCACCTTCTCCTCTACAACTGATGTAGATGCTGTTTTAGATACAATCACACAATTTGTAAATAAGTACAATGAATTAATTGAAAAAATTAGCGATAAAACGACGGAACCTAAAAACCGAAATTTTGCACCATTGACTGCTGAACAAAAGAAAGCAATGTCTGAAGATGAGATAAAACTTTGGGAAGAAAAGGCAAAGAGCGGTACTTTAAGAGGAGACTCTACGCTGAAAAGTTTATTATCTACCATGAGAACATCCTTGTACACTTCAGTTAGTGGGGCAACAGGTATACAAAACTTAAGTGAGCTTGGAATTACCACAACTAAAAACTATCTTGAGGGTGGCAAGCTGACGATCGATGAGAAAAAGCTGAAAGAAGCAATTTCTAAAGACCCTAGTGCAATTTATAAATTATTTATGGCAGAGGGGAAACCGGTTGATCAGACAAAACCGTTTGATGAGAAGACAAACCCGATTGATCCGAAGACACAAGGCTTAGCTCGCCGCTTAAGAAGTGATTTAGATTCAGCGATGAAATCAATTACTGAAAAAGCTGGAAAAACAGGCTATGTTAATGATAAGTTTACAATTGGAAAGTCTCTTAATGATTTAAACAAAAGAATATCCGCTTTTGAAGTGAAATTAACGAAACTTGAAAATAGATACTATAGCCAGTTCACTGCCATGGAAAAAGCGATTCAAAGGGCAAACAGCCAAAGTGCTTCACTTATGCAATACTTTGGATAAGGTTAATTAGAAAGGAAGTTAATAAATGGCCATCAATAACCCATATCAATCATATCAACAAAATTCTGTAAATACCGCTTCTCCAGGGGAGCTAACGTTAATGCTTTATAATGGCTGTCTTAAATTTATTACTATAGGAAAGAAAGCAATAGAAAAGGGGAACATTGAAGATAAAAATACTAATCTTCTAAAAGCACAAAATATTATTAGAGAATTAATGGTTACCTTGAATATGGATGTAGCTATTTCACAAGATATGATGACATTATATGAATTTATAAATCGTCGTCTTATGGAAGCAAATATGAAAAATGATATTTCTGCTTTAAATGAGGTTGAAGAACTGATTACGGATTTCCGTGATACATGGAAGGAAGCGATTCAGATGAATCGTCAAAAACAATTTGCACAAAGTGGTCGGGCGTAATGGAGGAGCTTAAGCAATTTCATGCACTAACTGTGGAGTTAGTTGGTCTTTTATCGAATATGTTTAAGGCGGACCGAGAAGAAAATATAAATAAAATTAGTCAGTTACTTGATCGACGCGAAATTTTGATGGGGTCCATTCACCCACCTTTTTCAGAAAAGGAAAAAAAGGTGGGAAGGCAGCTGTTGCAGCTGAATAAGCAAGTGGATGAGCTTTTGCTTTCACAAAAGAAAGAAATTCAACGAGATATCAATGAATTGAATGCAAAGAAAAAATCATCCAATAAGTATACGAATCCTTATGAAAGCTTTACAATTGATGGTGCATTTTATGATAAGAAAAATTAATTGAGTAATAAATGATTAAATGTTTCTACCCTTATTAAAGAATGATATGGGAAATGAGTTGGTATTTGTATGGATATTGGAATTTTATCAATGGCGTTAAGCCAAGGACAAGTTCAGCAGCAGGCTTCAATATCAGTGATGAAAAAAGTAATGGATCAAGCAAAGGGGAAGGCTGATTTTATTCATCAGATGATGGAAGGATCAAATTTGCAGGTATTGCAACGCACTATGCAGCCGCATCTTGGTGGAAACATTGATTTAAAAGGGTAACAAAAAAAAGGAGCAGCCATTAGGTTGCTCCTTTTAGTTTGGAAACAATATGAAAGTATTTTTTGGTTTTTAATATGTTAATTGTAATTTAATATTTTCTCAGGCGATTCATCTAGCAGGCTCACTATCCTTAATGAAGAATCTCTCCGCAAGTCAATATATTCCTCTTCTGCCTTGACTAAAGGTTGATATGGTTCATTGTCATGAATAAATATAATTTGTGCTTCTTTTCCGTTATTTAATAATACTTTTTGATGAAGGTTCTGCCTCATTATGTACCTAACAAATGGAATGACGATAGCTGGGTTTAATTGGTTATTATGAGCTGCTTCTACAAGCTCATAAACACCAGAAAAATGGGTATCATTGTTGTTATCATTATTTAGATTCATATATTTAGTATTAAAAGCAGCTGCTACAGAAATTATTTGTACGAAGTAGGGAATATCCGCTTCCTTTAATTGATTTGGATATCCACTTCCATTTATTCTCTCATGGTGTTGAAGAGCAGTTAGTGGGATAAGTGGATTTAATTCTGGTATTGTTTTTAATAAACTATACCCAATTTCAGTATGTTTTTGAACGTGTTCAAGTTCCTGATTATTAAGAGATGCCATTTTATGATAGATTTCATTGTCAAATTCCAGCATTCCGATTTCATGAAATAGCCCCATATCTGCTAGTAACAAACAATCCTTTTTATTATAGTCAAGTATTTTACCTATAATTGCAGCGAGTATTCCAACATTTATACTATGTTGATATAATTGCAAACCCTTTGTTCCTGCTGATTGCACAACTTTTAGGATTGAAGAGTCGTAAAGTGATATATTAATTAGTTCATGGTAGCGCTTTCTCAATTCTAACAAATCAATTTCATTATTAAAAAAAAGATTTTGGAATGCTTCTTTAACATAGAGCTGTATTGATTGATAAGGTATAGTATTCTGTGAGTTATCTGTATTAAAATTGACTGAAACTTTTGCACCAAAGCGGTATTTTTGAAGTAAAAGAATATGTATTTCTTTTAAAATTGTTCCTTTTTTTAATAATAATATCCCCTGTTCAGAAAAAATGTCTTCACCGAGCTCGCTTCCAACAAGATCAAATGATATTTGTACTTCCTCCATCCTAATCCCCCATTACAATAATCGACATATTTATACAAAATTTACATATCCCGTCTAAATTTACCATGTTAATTCAAAAAAAAATACTGAAATTATACTACTTTCAAAAAAAGAGGTAAAAGGACCTATTAACCTAAAATACTATATTGACATTTTTGGAATTCATGGGTATATTAACCAGTGGAGAATTATAATAAAATAATATATGGGTATAAATTACTAGTGCAAAGGTGACTGATTATGAACTCTGTGAAATTTGCTTGCAGTAATATAGAAAAAAGAATGATATTAACCAAATACGATTATCATAAAAATGTGCTGAAAAATGAAATTAAAACAATAAAATCTATCAAAATACCAACTCAAGATTATTCCATTAAAAATTTTGAATTAGTGGATTGGATTATAGATGAGTTTACTCCGCAAGAGCTTGAAAATCTTTTGGAAGAGATTAAAATTGTGAAAAAGAGAACAAAAAATATTAAACCCTTTCTTGCAACAATTGCAGTTGGTTTGTTAGGCAAGGCGCAGTAATAAGAGAATATCAAGTTAATAATTAAAAGCCCTTGCTGTAGCAGGTGTTTTTTTCTGTGAGAAACAAAATGGTACACATAAAAATTAAAATCTATATTTTCCCTTCGTGGCTAAATGAGTGGAGTTGCTCTGCTGCTTTTTTGGAAAGTATATTTTTGTTCACAACGTTAAATTTCTTCATTATACAAAAGATAGGTACAAAGTATCCTTCACCAATCCGACAAAATTCTCAAACTTTTTTCATGTACTAGCAGGAGATTTATGGGGTAAAATAGAAATGTAAGTATATAGTCTTTTATTAAGGCTAAGTGTCTTTTACAAAGGAAGCCTGTTAGGCTGAGAAAAGGCACGCAGTATTTGTATAATGAAAAGGAGGAGTTCGCTTATGAATTTTAACATTCGTGGTGAAAACATTGAGGTAACTCCAGCAATTAGAGAATATGTAGAGAAGAAAATTGCAAAATTGGAGCGGTATTTCACCGAGTCTCCAGATGCAACCGTACATGTGAATTTAAAAACGTACCAAGATAAAACCTCCAAAGTAGAAGTAACAATTCCAATGCCGAATTTAGTCCTTCGTGCAGAGGAAGTTCATGATGATATGTATGCAGCAATTGACTTGATTACTGATAAATTAGAACGCCAAATCCGTAAGCATAAAACGAAGGTAAACCGCAAATTCCGTGAAAAAGGCAATTTGCCAGATATGTTCGTTACGCTTGATGACTCTGAAAGAACACCGATAGATGAAGATCAGGAGCTGGAAGTAGTACGTCAAAAAAGCTTTGATCTAAAGCCAATGGATAGTGAAGAGGCGATTCTGCAAATGAATATGCTGGGCCACAATTTCTACGTGTTCACAAATGCAGAAACAAGCTTAACAAATGTTGTCTACAAGCGAAAAGATGGCCGCTATGGTCTAATTGAAGCACAATAAATAAGGGAACCCCGCTGTCAAAAGCGGGGTTTTCCTATGCACGCTGATCAGAATCAGATATTATTTGTGCTGCCTGAATTTGAATTCTTGGCGGATTTTTTACCTCTGAAGTGATTGCTGATGTATATGTTGTCTCTAGGATACTTCAAAAAGTAAAGATTAAAAGCCATTTTTGTAATGCTGCGGTTTTCAATTAACTATTTTCTCCTCTTTTTGTATAATTTTGATTAAAGTAAGAGGGAGTTTCTACACCGCAAATTCCTCCTTTATTATATGTGGGGTGCCTTATTTTGTCTTTGCGTGTTTTTCATCGATTCTTTTTTCGATTTTTTCCATTTGAAGCTTGTCTTTTAATAATTCTTCTTTGTTCTTCTTTGTTAATTCCTCAATTGAGAATCTGATTTTTTTATTCAATGTGAATTCCTCCAATATACTTAGTTTTTAGTGGATGAGCCTTTGATGTACCCGCTCATAAAGTTTTTTTTCGAATGAAAACATGTAATGAACACGTATATCAAAGGCGATTTAGTGCATAAACAGAATAATTTTAGATGAAAAAAGACCTTTACCGCGATGGGTAAAGGTCATAAATAAAGACCTCTACCGCTTGGTAAAGGTCTGGCTAACAATTTTTAGGCTGCCAACAATGCCGAGAGCAAATGCTCTGAAATGACGACAATGCTGTAAAAGCTACTCCCCTTTAGGAGAACAACTATTCAATTTATAATCACATTATATAAAGAGAACGAGAATATGTCAATCATAGCGGTTTTACATGTAATCAATCTGTCAAAACTAATAGATCAGAATAGAAGAATAGAATATAAACAGATTCCATTGGGATAAGGGAGAAGCTGAAAAATGACTACTGTAAAAGTAAGCCGGAATGAACCATGTCCGTGCGGAAGAGGGAAGAAGTAAAAAAAATGCTGTGGGAACAAGGATGCCATTTCTATAACAGATGTGATTGATCATGAAGTGCTGGAGCTGCAATAGGAAGCGAGAATTTTTGCTATGCAGCGGTATAGATATGAAATAAACGACGTTTTTGAAGACTTTCTTCAAGTACTAGAGGATGCCGATAAGGAAGATGAGGATTTCTATGAATTTCTGCACCCGTTTTGGTTTCTTGTATTTGAACCGCTGGAAGATGAAAAAACCATTATGCAGAAGTTTATTGAGAATAAACTTCACAAGGTTTCGCACACAAGAGTGAGAAAGATCCTTGAATCTTGGCAGTAAGGCTATGCTGTCGCAGGAATTGTAAAGGAATATCGGGAGGATCGTCTTATTATTGAAGATACACTTACGGGTAGGCAGTATCCTGTCGATCTTTTTGAACATTCGCGAGATTACGAGGAAGGGGTATTTGCTTTTGCGATCTTGCATCGCTATGGAGAACATTGGGCTCTTCGGTGATTTGGTGCAATTAATGTTGTTGACCGGAATATACGGGAACATGACCGGAATACCATAATTTTGACCGGAATAATGAGGAAATTGACCGGAATATTAAAGCTTTGACCGGATTACATGAAAAATGTGAATAAAAAAGTAAATATGAGAAATTAGGAAGGAGTTCTTTATGATATATAGAAAGTAGATACTAAAATTTTTAAAGGAGTCGATGAAATTGATTGTAAAAGAACGTACAATTCCAATCAAGATTCAAAAAATCGAAGCGCTTTTAAGAAGAATCCCAAAAAGTCATTGGAAAAGAGCTGAAATGGAAGCAGATCTAGCAAAAAGATGGGCTGGATTCAGAGGAGAACAGACTCTAGACTTTCCTCTAAGCAAGCTTCTCGAAAAGGACTTTATGATATTCCATGGTCTACGCCTTTCCAACGGAAAACACTTCTTCCAAATAGACACTTTACTCCTCACCACTTATTTTGCACTCGTTCTTGAAGTGAAAAATTATACGGGAACGCTGTACTTTGATCCCCTACTGAATCAGCTCATTCAAACCACCCCAAACCGGAAGTTAAGGGATATGCCAATCCAATTGAACAGGCTCGCCAGCAGCGGATGGAAATGAAAAAATGGCTGAAAAAACGTAATATCTCTATTCCGAATGATTTCCTAATTGTTATTAGCAAGCCCTCTACCATCATCCAAACATCTCATGGATACATGAACATGCTGCAAAAGGTTCTCCATTTGCAATTTCTATTAAGCAGGATCGAAAAAATAGGTTCATCTTATAAAAAAGAAGTACTCCATACAAAAGAGCTCAAGAAAGTTTGCCGAATTCTATTAAAAGAACATTCACCAGAAACCTTTGATGCTCTAAAATTTTACAAAATTCCTCGACATGAAATCCTCACTGGTGCTCTATGCTCTAATTGCCCATCCCCTATAGCTCTGAAGAGACACCATGGAACTTGGTTCTGCACGAATTGCGGGACAAAGGATAAAACAGCTCATGTCAAAGCAATAAATGATTATTTTCTTCTAACAAATGATTCGCCCATTACTAATAAGCAGTTCCGTCATTTTCTCCATCTTTCCTCAGCAGATATAGTTAAAAAATTGTTGGCTGGAATGCCGTTGCCTAACAAAGGTGCTACAAAAGGAAGAGTTTACCTTCCTGCTTCAGATTATCAAAATATTACTGAATTAAAAGGGTAGTTCCGTTACTGCACTTATTCACCACACCCTCATAAGTTGTCACCCCCTAGTGAAAGTGGTAATATTAATAGGTATAATATGAGATTTCATGGGAGATTTTTACTGAAAATCTTTTCCTATCCAATATAAAGGAGCGTTTTAAATGCTTGGGATTTTAAATAAGGTGTTTGATCAAAATAAACGCGAACTAAAACGACTCACAAAAATTGCAGAACAAATTGAAGCACTCGCGGCTGATACGGAAAAATTAACGGATGATGAGCTGCGCGGCAAAACAGAAGAATTTAAAGCACGCTATCAAAAAGGCGAAACATTAGATGACTTGCTTGTTGAAGCATTTGCTGTTGTGCGTGAAGGCGCAAAGCGTGTGCTTGGCTTGTACCCATACCCGGTTCAATTGATGGGGGGAGCTTCCCTTCATGATGGAAACATCTCTGAAATGAAAACAGGGGAAGGTAAAACGCTAACTGCGACGATGCCAGTATACTTGAATGCTATTTCTGGTAAAGGAGTTCACGTAGTTACAGTCAACGAATATCTTGCTAGCCGTGATGCTACTGAGATGGGGCAGCTCTATGAATTTTTAGGACTAACAGTTGGGTTAAACTTAAATGGACTTTCAAAGGAAGAAAAGCAAGCAGCCTATGCAGCTGATATTACGTACAGCACAAATAACGAATTAGGCTTTGATTATCTTCGTGACAACATGGTTCTTTATAAAGAGCAAAAGGTTCAGCGCCCGCTTTTCTATGCGGTCATCGATGAAGTGGACTCCATTCTAATCGATGAAGCACGTACCCCGCTGATTATTTCTGGAACAGCGCAAAAGTCGACAGCTCTTTATATTCAGGCTAATGCGTTTGTCCGTACATTGAAAAAAGATGAAGATTACACATATGATGAGAAAACAAAAGGTGTTCAGCTGACAGAAGAAGGAATGACGAAAGCAGAGCGGGCTTTTGGCATTGAAAACCTTTTCGATATTTCGCATGTCACACTGAACCACCATATTACACAAGCGTTAAAGGCGCATTCAAGCATGCATCTTGACGTGGATTACGTTGTTCAAGAAGGCGAAATCGTCATCGTCGACCAATTTACTGGCCGTTTGATGAAGGGGCGCCGGTATAGCGATGGTCTGCATCAGGCAATTGAAGCAAAAGAAGGCTTAGAAATTCAAAATGAAAGCATGACCTTAGCGACGATTACATTCCAGAACTACTTCCGTATGTATGAAAAACTAGCGGGAATGACTGGTACAGCGAAAACGGAAGAAGAGGAATTCCGCAATATTTACAATATGAATGTTGTTGTTATTCCTACGAACCGTCCAATTGCCCGTGATGACCGAGCAGATTTAATTTATTCATCAATCGATGGCAAGTTCCGTGCGGTTGTGGAGGATATTGCTGAGCGTCATAAGAAAGGCCAGCCGGTCCTTGTCGGTACAGTTGCCATTGAAACTTCGGAGATTATCTCTAAATATTTAACGAAAAAAGGCGTACACCATAATGTCTTGAATGCGAAGAACCACGGGCGAGAAGCAGAAATCATTCTCGATGCCGGTAAAAAAGGTGCAGTCACGATTGCGACAAACATGGCGGGCCGTGGTACGGACATTAAGCTAGGTGAAGGGGTTAAAGAATTAGGCGGACTAGCTGTTATTGGTACAGAGCGACATGAGAGCAGACGGATTGATAACCAGCTTCGCGGACGTTCTGGCCGTCAGGGAGATCCAGGGATAACGCAATTCTACCTTTCCATGGAAGATGAATTAATGCGCCGCTTCGGTTCAGATAATATGAAATCGATGATGGAGCGTCTTGGCATGGATGATACCCAGCCGATTCAGAGTAAAATGGTCTCAAAAGCGGTTGAGTCTGCTCAGAAGCGAGTAGAGGGCAATAACTTTGATGCGCGTAAACAGCTTCTTTCCTATGACGATGTTCTTCGTCAGCAGCGTGAAATCCTTTACGGGCAGCGTAATGAAGTATTAGAATCAGAAAATCTTCGTGAAATCGTTGAGAAAATGCTGATGACTTCACTCGAGCGCAATGTTCATGCCTTCGCACCAGCGAGCGGGGATGAGGATGAGTGGAACCTTCAAGGGCTGATTGACTACGTAAATGGAAATCTGCTTCATGAGGGAGATATTACTGTCGATGATCTTAAAGGCAAGGATACAGAAGAGATCATTGAGGCCATTTATGCAAAGGTGAAAGAACGCTATGACGAAAAAGAAGAGCTTCTTCAGCCAGAGCAAATGCGTGAGTTTGAAAAAGTCATCGTTCTTCGTGCGGTTGATACGAAGTGGATTGACCATATTGATGCGATGGATCAGCTCCGTCAAGGGATTCATCTTCGTGCATACGGTCAAATCAACCCGCTTCAAGAGTACCAGCAGGAAGGCTTTGCGATGTTTGAAAATATGATTGCAGCAGTCGAAGAAGATGTTGCAAAATACATCATGAAGGCTGAAATCCGCAACAACCTTGAGCGTCAAGAAGTTGCAAAAGGCCAAGCGGTCAACCCGAAGGAAGACGGGGAAAAGGTGAAGAAAAAGCCTGTTGTCAAACAGCTTGATGTCGGCCGCAATGATCCATGTATTTGTGGAAGCGGGAAAAAATATAAGAACTGCTGTGGAATTGGATAATTCAAAAAAGCCCGGCAAGCTGTTCAATGAATAGCTTTGCCGGTGTTTTTTTCTTATAGGGTGTAAAAGTATGAACGAGAACAGTATAATAAAAAAAGGCTGACAAAGTGAACGAATAGCAGCTTAAAAACTTTTAGAGGTGAAAGCATGGAATTAGCAGATATTCGGAATGAATTAGAGAAAATGGCTAAACGATTAGCGGACTTTAGGGGGTCTCTTTGACTTAGAAAACAAAGAGGCTCGTATTGCGGAGCTTGATGATACAATGCTCCATCCAGGATTTTGGGATGACCAGCAGAAGGCACAAGTGGTCATCGGGGAGCTTAATGGGCTGAAGGATCAGGTTCATGAGCTTTATGATTTGAATGAAACATTTGAAAACCTTGAATTAACGTACGAGCTCGTGAAGGAAGAAGCAGATGCTGAGCTACAAGCGGAGCTAGAGGAAGAATTAAAGGATTTAGCCAAACGGTTAAATGAGTTTGAGCTGCAGCTTCTTTTGAGCGAGCCTTATGATAAAAATAATGCGATTCTTGAACTGCATCCAGGAGCTGGCGGAACCGAATCACAGGATTGGGGTTCATTGCTTCTGCGCATGTATACACGCTGGGCAGAGAAAAAAGGCTTCAAAGTGGAGACGCTTGACTATCTTCCTGGGGATGAGGCTGGGATAAAAAGTGTTACACTAAGCATTAAAGGTCATAATGCATATGGCTATTTAAAGGCAGAAAAAGGTGTGCATCGTCTTGTGCGCATTTCGCCATTCGATTCGTCTGGCCGCCGTCATACGTCGTTTGTGTCATGTGAAGTCATGCCAGAATTTAATGATGAGATCGAAATAGATATCCGTACAGAAGACTTGAAAATAGACACCTACCGTGCAAGCGGTGCGGGCGGACAGCATATTAACACAACGGATTCAGCTGTCCGAATCACTCATACGCCAACAGGAGTGGTCGTTACTTGTCAAACGGAGCGCTCCCAAATTAAAAACCGTGATCGTGCGATGAAAATGCTGCAAGCAAAGCTCTACCAGCGAAAAATTGAAGAGCAGGAGCAGCAGTTAGCAGAAATTCGCGGAGAGCAAAAAGAAATCGGCTGGGGCAGTCAAATCCGCTCCTACGTTTTCCACCCGTATTCCATGGTAAAGGATCACCGGACGAATACAGAAAGTGGAAATACACAAGCAGTGATGGACGGAGAACTTGACCAGTTTATTGATGCGTACCTTCGTTCAAAGTTAAGCTAAATTCGGGAAATAAAAAGCCTTTGCACGGTCGTTCAGATCGGCAAAGGCTTATTTTTATTGAAAATATGGCGTTTGCCAGTGAGAGTTGAAGGGGTGCTATACGTGGATTCTTTTCTTTAGCTGATTAATTTCTGTTTCGTGAACTCCGGTTTTTTCACTGAGATGCTTGATATCAATTTTTGTTCCCGTTAATTCATTTGAAACTATTCGGAAAGTTTCCTCGTGCTGATCAAGTTTTGTTTCTATTTGCTTAAAGTGACTTCTAAATTCTGTAGCATGGTTATTAATTGTTTCTTCAAGTCTGTGAATGCTGTTATCCACATTGTCCAATCGGCTTTCGACTTTACCCAAGCGATTATCCACATTGTCCAATCGGCTTTCGACTTTACCCAAGCGATTATCCACATTGTCCAATCGGCTTTCGACTTTACCCAAGCGATTATCCACATTGTCCAATCGGCTTTCAACTTTTCCCAAACGATTATCCACATTGTCCAATCGGCTTTCAACTTTTCCCAAACGATTATCCACATTGTCCAATCGATTTTCCACATTTCCTATTCGTTCATCAAGATTATCAAGTCTTGAATCGATTGCATCAAACCGTTTAGAATGTCCTTTTACCTGTTCCAAAATTTCCATTAACAATTTTTCCATTCTCTCACCACCACCTCCTTTTATAACATTATACCACTAATTTCAACACACAATTCTCATCTTTGTTCATAGTTCATGGCAAAGATCCACAACCTAAGAATAGCTATTTATCCCTTTAACACAGCACACTATTGGCATTTACAGTTAAATAGCTCCATGCTATACTCACTGTCGGTATATGTCGAAAGTCATGGGATTATTCGCTAAAAATCGGGGTAGTGGCTGACACTGCAAAGGAGAAAAATTTGATGCAAAAACAGAAGCGAGAGATTGCATTATATTCAAAAAGGGAAATTTTGAAAGAGTATGTGTATGTGCTAATAGGTGCAGCGATTGTTGCTATTACTTTTAATGTATTCTTACTGCCCAATCGGGTTGCCTCTGGGGGAGTAAGCGGAATTAGTACGATCTTGGATGCCGTTCTTGGGTGGGAGCCAGCGTATGTACAGTGGGCTTTTAATATTCCGCTCTTTATTGCTGGTGTTGTGCTGCTTGGCAAGCAGTTCGGTGCTAAAACGCTTGCTGGAACCATTTTTTTGCCGTTTGTTGTATTTTTAACAAAGGATTTTGAGGCATGGACGAATGATCCTTTGCTTGCTTCATTATTTGGCGGAATCGGCGTTGGCCTTGGTCTTGGTGTTGTTTTTAGAGGGAAGGCATCAACAGGCGGAACAGACCTTGCAGCACAAATTATTAATAAATATACTGGACTTTCGTTAGGTACTTGTGTGGCGATGATTGATGGCCTTATCGTTCTTACAGCAGCCATTGTGTTCGATATCGAAAGAGGTTTATATGCCTTGCTAGCCTTGTATGTGACTAGCAAAACAATTGATCTTGTTCAAGTAGGTCTAGGCCGAATAAAAATGACGATGATTATTACGGAAAAACAAGTGGAAGTTCGTGAAGGAATTTTGAATAAAATAGATAGAGGTGTGACAAAACTAACAGCATACGGTGGATATACTGATAATGAGCGCCCAATTCTCATGTGTGTCGTTGACCAAACGGAGTTCACAAAATTGAAACAATTGGTCAAAAGCATTGATCCGACAGCGTTTATCATTGTTACCGATGCATCGGAGGTGCTTGGAGAGGGTTTCAATCGCGCTTAATATTGGTATAATGTAACTGTGATATGTAATATTACCAGAGGGGGATTTTTAAGTGAAAAAGAAGCTTCTAGCATTACTTTTAGGGTCTTCTCTTGTTCTTGCTCTTGCTGCTTGCGGCGGCGGGGATGACGACGCATCGAAAGAGAAGGACACAGGTACAACAGGCGGCGAAACAACTACAGCTGATGCTGGGGATGCCGAAAAGCTTTTCAATCAAAAATGTTCAAGCTGCCATGGCGGTAACCTTGAAGGCGGCGTAGGCCCTGCTCTTGACAAAGCTGGTTCAACTCATTCTAAGGAAGATATTGAATCAATCATTGCTAATGGACAAGGTGCAATGCCAGCTGGATTGCTTAGCGGAGATGAAGCATCTCAAGTTGCTGAATGGTTAGCTGCTAAAAAGTAATAGTAAAATAATTTCTACAAGAAACGTTCTGTTTTTGGCAGAACGTTTTTTCTGTTTTTTCTTTGAAAAGAAACTGTAATAATTTTTCAGGGATTTTTAATGAATGTTGATGTTATAATGAAAGCTGAATGAAAATAAAGTTGGTTTTTATCCCTTTTTGTCTGGAAGATGTCGTTTTTTGACGAAACTGTAAATTCTCTTTAATTAAAATAATTTGATAATTGAAAGATATTGATTCGTGAGTCGAAACTGCGAACAATTTATATATAAACAGAAAAGATATTGGGTGTGATAGATATGATAGAAATGAAGGATGTATTTAAGAAATATCCAAATGGAGTAGTTGCTGCGAACGGCATTGACGTATCAATCAAAGCTGGAGAGTTTGTTTATGTGGTTGGCCCGAGCGGTGCTGGCAAATCGACATTTATCAAAATGATGTATAGAGAAGAAAAGCCATCTAGTGGAACGATTATGATTAATGGGATCAATCTTGCAAAATTAAAAACGAGCAAGGTTCCTTTGCTTCGCCGTAATATCGGGGTTGTTTTTCAGGATTTCAAATTACTTCCAACATTAACTGTCTATGAAAATGTAGCCTTTGCACTTGAAGTGACAGAGGAACAGCCGAAGTATATTAAAAAGCAGGTTATGGAAACATTGGATCTTGTTAATTTGAAGCATAAAGCGCGGATGCTGCCAACTGAATTATCGGGAGGAGAGCAGCAGCGTGTTTCGATTGCCCGTTCAATCGTGAACTCACCGAAAGTAGTAATTGCGGACGAGCCAACGGGAAACCTTGATCCGGAAACATCGTGGGAGATTATGAGTATTTTTGATGAAATTAATACAAGAGGAACAACAGTGGTTATGGCAACACATAATAAAGAAATCGTAAATAGAATTAAACACCGAGTAATCGCAATTGAAGGTGGAAGAATTGTCCGTGACGAGCAAAGGGGGGACTATGGCTATGAAAGCTAGAACCTTGAGCCGTCATTTAAAAGAAAGTGTAAAAAGTCTCGGAAGAAATGGCTGGATGACGTTTGCATCAGCAAGTGCGGTTACTGTTACGCTTATTTTGGTTGGCGTATTTTTCGTCATTATGATGAATCTTAATAAAGTAGCAACAACCCTTGAACAGGAAGTAGAAATCCGTGTTCATATTGATGTCGCGGCCAATAAAAAAGATCAAAAGGCGCTGGAAAAGAAGATTGAAGGCATTTCTGAAGTTAAAACTGTTCGGTTTTCTCCAAAGGATGAGGAGCTTGATAACCTCATTGAAAGTTTTGGTGAAGAAGGAGAAGCCTATAAACTATTTGAGCAGGACAACCCATTAAATGATGTCTTAGTTGTGAAAACAAAAGATCCGGAAGATGTCATGAAGGTTGCTGAAAAAATCGAAAAAATGGATTATGCAGCGAAAGTAAAATATGGTCAGGGTGAGGTTGAAAAGCTATTCTCTTTCCTTAATGGAGCAAGAAATGTTGGGCTTGTTCTGATCGTAGGCTTGCTGTTTACTGCTATGTTTTTAATCTCAAATACGATCAAAATAACAATTGTATCCAGAAGAAGAGAAATTGAGATTATGAGATTAGTAGGGGCGACAAACGGATTCATTCGCTGGCCATTCTTCCTTGAGGGCTTATGGCTTGGCATCCTTGGATCCATTCTTCCAATCGCACTTATTGCGACATCGTATAACTACATTTATGACTATCTGGCACCGAAGCTGCAAGGAAACTTTATGGAAATTCTTGAGTTTAGTCCATTCGTATACCAAGTTTCCGGATTATTGCTCCTAATGGGTGCATTAATTGGAGTATGGGGCAGTATGATGTCTATTCGTAAATTTCTTAAAATATAAGGATAGGAAGGAGCTTAGCTTCTTCCTTTTTTTTGTTGCAAAAAATACAAAATGCTAGATAAAATCCATTGATCTGCAAATTTGCCCATATAAAAATCTCTATTGCAAAAAAATTCTCATAACCCGTCCCATTTTTTCATATATTGAAGTAGCATCCCTAAAAAAGGTGAATCAAGTAAACGGCAGAATGATTAAATATCGGTCATATCAAAGGAAAGGAAGATGGGGATGAACAGAAAGTGGATGGTCCTGATAATGACTGGGTCTCTCTTGACTGGGGCGGGCGGTACATATGCTGGAATGCAATGGGTCAATAAAAGTGAGCCTAAGGTAAGTGTTGAAAATCAGCCTGCACTAACAGCGGAAGGGCAAATCCCCATTTCGGCAGGGGATTTAGAAAAGGTAGAAAAGGCCTATCATTTAATATTAAATAGCTATGTTGAAAAAGTAGAGGAGGAACAGCTTGTAGAAGGCGCCATTGAAGGTATGCTTTCAACGCTTTCGGACAAATATTCCGTTTATATGGATAAGGAAACGGTTGAACAATTTAATGAATCACTGGAATCTTCCTTTGAAGGAATCGGGGCAGAGGTAAGCATGGATGAAGGGAAGGTTGTCATCGTTGCGCCATTTAAGGATTCTCCAGCAGAAAAAGCTGGGCTAAAACCGAGGGATCAAATTTTAAAGATCGATGGTGAAAGTATAGATGGACTTGACTTATTTGAGGCTACATTAAAAATTAGAGGAGAAAAAGGCACAAAAGTAAAACTTGAAATTGCACGCCAAGGATTGGCTGACCCTCTAATTATTGAAGTCAAACGGGATGAAATTCCGCAAACTACCGTCTATTCTGAGTTGAAAAGACAAAATGGAAAAGCCATTGGCTATATAGAGATTACATCTTTCTCAGAGGATACAGCATCTGAATTTGAAAAAAACCTTGATGACCTTGAGAAAAAAGGGCTTGAGGGGTTAGTCATCGATGTTCGCGGAAACCCAGGCGGCTACCTGGAATCCGTCCAAGAGATTTTGAAAGGCCTCGTTACAAATGAAAAGCCTATTATTCAAATTGAGCGGCGGAATGGCGAGAAGAAAAGATATTTCTCAAGCTTAACTAAGGAGAAAGAGTACCCAATTGCGGTCCTAATTGATAAAGGCAGCGCATCTGCTTCTGAAATCTTAGCTGGCGCCCTAAAAGAGGCAGAAGGATACCCGCTGATTGGGGAAAAAACATTTGGAAAAGGAACGGTGCAGCAGCCTGTGCCAATGGGGGATGGGAGCAATATAAAACTGACGATATTTAAGTGGCTGACCCCTGATGGAAATTGGATTCATGACAAAGGCATTCAGCCGACACTTGAAGTCAAGCAGCCTGAAATTTTTAATACACATCCATTGCAATTGGAAGAGACATTGGTACAGGACATGAATAATGAGCAGGTGAAGAATGCGCAGGAAATGCTTGATGGATTAGGCTTTTCTCCAGGGAGAAAAGATGGATATTTTAATGAAGCTACTATGATTGCCGTTAAGGCTTTCCAAAAGCATTCCGGTCTCCATGCTAGTGGGAAAATTGATCAAAAGACTGCTTCTGCATTAGAAAATGCAATCATTGATGAAATGAAAAAAGAAGAAAACGATACCCAGCTTCAAACCGCTCTAAGATTCCTTGCACGTTAAATGCATTTTATTATAGAGTGGGGACATTTAATAGAATGACTATTTCATATTGTCTCGTTTTAAATAGCAAGGGAGCATCCTCTTGCTATTTTTTATTTTTGTATGTGAAAAAATAAAGAATCGGTCTGACTAATCGAATATGCCTTAATGTAACGAAGCAATAACCCAGCGCAATGACCGGCATTTACATAAGTGGGCTGTAAAAAGATGCTCATGAATGTTTTTTCGTTTATTTCATATTGCAATAGGTTTTGTGTGGACATTTTGGTAGAATAAAGAGTAATAGATATTGGACAGTGAATATTTCTTATGGAAATTTATTAATAGAGGTTGGTGGCTATGGTGGCTCAAGAATGGCTGATTGAAATCGTCA
This sequence comes from Cytobacillus massiliigabonensis, assembly GCF_900199725.1. Lineage (GTDB taxonomy): Bacteria > Bacillota > Bacilli > Bacillales > Cytobacillaceae > Cytobacillus > Cytobacillus massiliigabonensis. Next base: position 714,491 of record NZ_LT904904.1, read on the forward strand.
TGGGAGCGGGTAAGTTTTTTCTTCATCCTGTTTTTTATTATCTCTTCTTTTTAGCTGCTATTTTAGGTGTTTCCCGGGTTAAACGAGAGCGGGGCAATTTTCATGTTCGAGCGGAGAATGCATATTTTGAGCTGAGACAGCTCCTTCCGCTAGGTTTATTGATTGGGCTTATTTTGTCTCTGATTTCCATTGCGGCAGGTCTTGTGATCCCGCTGGAGACAATTGTCTTTACTGGGGCGTTAACCATTTTATGGAGCTTCACTACAAAGATTCGCTGGATGGCACCTGCCTATACGTTAGGGTTTGCCTTTTTTGCGACGATCTTTGCGGTCGAACAAGAATGGTCGCTCCCATCTTTTTTTACATCTATATCTGATGCGAAACCATCTGTTTTTCCAGCTATCGCCGTCCTTCTAGCTTTGCTTTTAATCGGAGAAGGCATTCTTATTTTTAAAAACGGACGAAAGGGAACTTCTCCTAAGCTGATAAAAAGCAAAAGGGGGCAAAGGGTTGGGGTACATGAAGTAAAGCGGCTTTGGATGGTCCCGTTGCTCTTAGTAGTTCCAGGTGAGGTACTTAAAAGTCCTTTTGAATGGTGGCCAGTTTTTTCAATTGCTGGGCATTCCTATTCTATCCTTCTCGTCCCGTTTGCCATTGGCTTCTTCCAGCAAATTCAAGGCAGCCTTCCGATGGAGGCGATAAAGGCGACTGGGAAAAAGGTGATTTGGCTTGGCTCGATTATCTTACTCTTCTCGATATCGGGCTATTGGTCCCCAATTGCTTCCATTGCGGTCGTAACTATTGCCATTGTTGGCAGGGAGATCATTACGTTAAGGCAGCGAATGGCAGATGAAAACCGTCCTTTCTTTTTTTCAAAAAGAAATCATGGCGTGATGGTGTTAGGGGTTATTCCGCAATCTCCTGCAAGTCTTATGGGATTAAAGGTTGGGGAAATCGTGACGAAAGTGAACGGGATTCTAGTTCATGACAAAATTGGCTTCTATGAAGCACTTCTGAAAAATCGCGCCCACTGCAAGCTGGAAGTGCTAGATACAAATGGACAAATTCGCTTTGCCCAACGAGCTCTATATGAAGGAGATCATCATGAGCTTGGCATCCTCTTCGTGCAGGAGGAGAGGAATAGGGGCAGTGAAGCGGTATAAGTATACGGAAAATTACTCAATATGTTTATGTTTATAAAGCCGTTGCCTATTAAAGGCAGCGGCTTTGTTACAAATAAGGAATGTATTATAATATAAATAAATCGTCAAAAAAAATTCACATTTTTTAATGAAATGCTCCTTTACATACTATACGGGGGTATAATATAATAATTTCAAGGGGGAAAACCATATGGGTTTCGATCTAGATAAAGATGCAATGCTGCAAGAAGAAGAAAACTGCTGTTCAAGCGGGAGTGAAAGAAAGAGCCATCATTCGGATAAGGTGAAAAGTAATCTTGTGACACGATTAAACCGTATTGAAGGACAAATCCGCGGGATAAAAGGCTTAATCGAAAGAGACACTTATTGTGATGATGTAATTACGCAAATTTCTGCTACTCAATCTGCGCTGAATAGCGTTGCAAAAATTCTTCTTGAAGGGCATTTAAAGGGCTGTGTGGTTGACCGTCTCCAAGAAGGCGATATGGAAGTATTAGATGAGGTTCTAGTAACCATTCATAAATTGATGAAAAAATAAGGAGTGTTAAAGATGGAAAAGGTAACCCTAAATGTAGCTGGCATGTCATGTGGACATTGTGTGAAAGCAATCGAAGGAAGTGTAGGCGAATTAGCAGGTGTTTCTAACGTCAAGGTTCACCTTGAAAATGGAACAGTAGATGTAGAGTATACTTCAACAGAAGTCTCTCTAGATAAAATTAAGGAAACAATCGATGATCAAGGATATGATGTAAATTAATGATATGCAAGTAGACGTGCTAAAAGTTTAGCACGCTTTTTTTTATATGAAATATACCCCGTATAAGTATCAGGGGCTGTATTATGACAAAAAAGTGATTGAAAGCCAGTTTCAGATTACCGGAATGACCTTTTCAGCATATGCTGCACGAATGATTCTTTGGAAGAAATTCTTGTTGATAAATACAAAAAATTCTGATTTTAATGATTTACACGACACAATGAAAACTCTATAATCAAAGGAATGAAGATAGTATATTTTGCTTAATACTTCTAAAGCTTTGGTTCGATGTTAATAGAAGCAGGGGGGAGAGCAGTGAGAATAGCCTATTTCCAGCTTGCATTATCAATGGCTTTTGTAGGCGCAAATGTCGCAGTTGGCAAGATAATCGTTGAAGAGGTCCCGATCTTTCTTTTCTCCGAAATAAGGTTCCTGATTGCTTTACTTTTTTTAGTTCCAATGCTGCTGATCAGCCGGCCGCAAGCGGTGAAGATGCAGAAAAGTCACTGGGGCTATTTAGTTTTGCAGTCTTTTTTTGGGGTCTTCTTGTTTAGTGTTCTCATGCTTTATGGGGTACGTTTCACATCTGCTACAGCGGCAGGCATTATTACGAGCACCGTTCCAGCAGTGATTGCCCTTTTGTCATTTTTCTTTTTAAGAGAAAGAATGTCTGCTCCACAGGCAATTTCTATTTGTCTAGCAGTATTGGGGATATCAATTATTACCTTTCAGATGAACTCTTCATCTTTAGAAGGTACCTCATTTCTCCTTGGAAATGTACTAGTTTTTGGTGCAGTAATTTCAGAGGCCTTGTTTACCATTTTTGCCAAAAAGCTATCCACTGTGCTGACACCGATTCAAATGGCTGCCGGAGTGAACATGATAGGCTTTATTTTATTTCTGCCTTTTTCGATAAAAGAGGCTGTCACTTATAATTTCATAGATTTAGACCTAACTGTATACCTGCTTATCGTTTATTATGCGATCACTGCGAGTGTGCTTTCATTCGTTCTTTGGTATAAGGGGGTCGCTAATGTAAGTGCTAATCTTGCGGGGATCTTTACAGGGTTTATTCCAATTACGGCTACATTAGTGGGCATTGTCCTATTAAAAGAACCGTTTGGCTTGAATCAGCTGATTGGAATCATGTGTGTGTTAGGAGCAATATACCTAGGAACAAGAGGAACAGAAATAAAGTCAATAGACCAATCTTCTCAACATTCAAAAACGCATCATTGATCACTGCATTCATAAATTTTAAAAAAGTAGTTGACTTTTTAATTTATTGAATGTAAAGTATATTTCAAGTTAACCAAATCGAATATGTGATGTACTTCTTATCAAGAGAGGTTGAGGGACTGGCCCTATGACACCTCGGCAACGGACTTATTGCACCGTGCCAATTCCAGCAAGCATGACTTGATAGATAAGAAGAGGCGCAAACGTTGAATTCTGTCCTCTTCTTTTTAAGAAGAGGTTTTTTGTTGTAAAGACAAAAGAAAAGATTTCATGTTTTTTTGCGTGATAAACATAGTTTTCGCATTGGAATAATAAAAATAAAATACACATTCTTATCGAGAGAGGCAGAGGGACTGGCCCGATGAAGCCTCGGCAGCGGATTCCATTTTGGAATCTATGCCAAATCCAGCAAGCGAAAAGCTTGAGAGATAAGAAGAGACCCCCTAACCTTTATTTGTTAATAAAGGCATGCCCCTCTTCTTGTTTTTCGGAAGGGGGATTTTTTATTTCCTTTTCAAAGGGGTTTTGGGTATTCGAACAATGACGAATCGTTTCCTTGCGCATAACGTAGGCAGTTTCAAAAATACATCGGGAGGAGAGGGACAAAATGATTGAGTTTCAAAATTTGAAAAAGGTATATAACAGCGGCGGACAGCAGGTTGCTGCGCTGAATGGAATTGATTTAACGATCAATAAAGGGGAGATTTTCGGTGTGATTGGGTTTAGCGGGGCGGGGAAAAGCTCACTGATCCGCTGCGTCAATTGGCTCGAACAGCCTACATCTGGCCGTGTGATTGTCGATGGCTATGATCTGACGGCGTTATCGGCGAAAGAAATCCGCGAAGTAAAAAGAAATATCGGAATGGTCTTTCAGCATTTTAATCTCCTAAACTCAAAAACAGTGTTTGCAAATGTAGCTATGCCGTTAATTTTAGCTAAGGTGCCAAAAGAGGAAATCAAGAAAAGAGTAGGTGAGCTATTAGAATTTGTTGGCCTGTCAGATAAGGCAAATAATTACCCTGACCAGTTGTCAGGCGGGCAGAAGCAGCGGATTGGCATTGCAAGGGCACTTGCTACACAGCCATCCATTCTCCTATGTGACGAGGCAACTTCTGCACTTGATCCGCAGACAACAAGCTCGATCTTGGATTTATTGAAAAAAATTAATCGGGAATACAACATTACAATCCTCATCATAACGCATGAGATGGCAGTCATCCGGGAAATTTGTGATCGGGTTGCGGTTATTGAAGCCGGAAAGATCATTGAAGAAGGGACTGTTTTCAATGTCTTTTCTTCACCGAAAACAGAAACAGCTAGAAACTTTGTCAGCTCTGTCATGAATGATCAGATCCCTGACTCCATTAAGCAGATTGTTGAGAAAAATGCAGGGCTTCAAAGAATATTCCGGATTAATTTTATCGGCAATTCAGCTGGACAGCCGCTGCTCTCCCAGCTGGCAAAGAAGTTTGATATACACATCAATGTTCTTTTTGGAAATATAACCGAGCTGCAAGGCACGCCTTTCGGGAACTTAATTGTTGAGTTTCAAGGGGCTGAAAGTGAAATCAATCGTGCGTTAATGTTTATCAGCCAAGAGAAAGTAACAGTAAAGGAAGTGAAAGCACATGCTAGTTAATTCAGACCAAATTATAGAAGCACTGATTGAAACGATTCAGATGGTGGCATTTTCTCTCTTATTCTCTGCTGTTCTTGGTCTGCCGCTAGGAATTCTTCTTGTCATAACAAGAAAGGGACATTTGCTGGAAAATCTGCCAGTTTTTAATGTAATCAATGGAATTATTAATATTTTCCGCTCGGTGCCATTCATTATTCTAATGGTGGCAATCATCCCGGTTACAAGGCTGATTGTAGGTACATCAATCGGAACAGCGGCAGCAGTCGTTCCGCTCGTATTCTATGCTGGTCCATATATTGCAAGATTAATAGAAAATTCCTTGCTTGAAGTAGACCCAGGTGTCCTTGAAGCAGCACAAGCGATGGGAGCCACACCAGCACAAATCATTTTCAAATTTCTTATTCCAGAAGCGCTTAGTTCATTAGTTTTAGCTTTTACGATTGCAACCATTGGTTTAGTTGGAGCTTCTGCAATGGCTGGAGCTGTTGGCGGGGGAGGGCTTGGTGATTTGGCTATTACATATGGCTATCAGCGGTTCGATACAATGGTCATGCTGATCACTGTAGGTATTTTAGTCGTAATGGTTCAAGGGCTGCAAACCTTTGGCAATATTTTATCAAAACGAATTCGCAGACGATAATCAGGAGGATGACAACAATGAAAAAGTTATTTTTTGCACTAATTATTTTAACGCTGGCCGTTTTTAGTACAGCATGCTCTAGCGAAACAAGCGGAAAAGAAAAATCAGTAAAGGTGAAGATTGGGGTTAGCGGATCAGATAACCGTATTTGGGACTTCGTAGCAGAAAAGGCAGCGAAGGAAGGGATTGAAGTAGAAATAATCAGTTTCTCTGACTATGTACAGCCGAACATTGCCCTTGCTGAAGGCGAGCTCGATGCCAATGCATTTCAAACCGTTGCGTACTTTGACTCTTTTATTAAGGAACATAATTTAGATTTAGTGCCAATTGCCACGACCGTTCTTGCACCAATGGGAATTTATTCTGAAAAGTTCAAGTCTGTTGATGATATTCCTGAGGGAGGAAAAATTGCGGTGCCAAATGATGTTTCCAATATGGGAAGAGCACTTCTTCTTCTTGAAGAAGCTGGTCTGATTAAACTGACAGACGATTACGATGGCAATGGATCTTTAGATAAAATCGTAGAAAATCCTAAAAATCTTGAAATTGTTGAAATGGTTGCGGCACAAACACCGCGCGTTTTGCCAGATGTAGCAGCTTCCATCATTAATAACGGAATTGCAGTTGACGCAGGCTTCAATCCAACAAAGGACTCGATTTACCATGAGAGCGCGACTGCTACTCCATATGTCAACATCATCGCCACAAAAGCAGAAGACAAGGACAACAAACATCTAAAAAGATTGGCTGAGCTTTATCAAGAGGATGATGTAGCTGATTTTATTGAAAAAGAATACAAAGGAAACTCCATTCCGACATTTATTCCTTTAAGTGATATTGGCTGGTAATTTATTAAAAAATAAGGTCTTGTAAAAAGATATTGTTGGTGCACTCAATCGCCTTTAATATACCTGTTCATTACGTTAGTCATTCGACGTTTATATTAAAGGCTCAATTATTATAACTAACAAAAAATAATCATTAGGGAGGAACACAACCATGTCAACACCATTAAAAACAAAAAATGAGTTAAAAGAAGCGATTATCGAGAATGTGGAAAGCAACAAGGAGCTTTATATTTCAACAAGCCATCAAATTCATGCAAAGCCTGAAATCGGAAATGAGGAGTTTTTTGCATCAGGACTTCTGATTGACATTCTTGAAAAAGAAGGATTTGAGGTAGAAAGGGCAGTAGCAGGACACCATACTTCTTTCCTGGCTCGTAAAAAATCCTTCCTAGAAGGACCGACCATTGCGTTTTTAGCTGAGTATGATGCACTTCCTGGGCTTGGCCATGCATGCGGCCATAACATCATTGGAACAACGAGTGTTGGAGCTGCGATCGCTTTAAGCAAGGCATTAGATGAAACTGGAGGAGAGGTTGTTGTATTAGGAACTCCTGCCGAAGAAGGCGGTCCTAATGGAAGTGCAAAAGGAAGCTTTGTGAAGCATGGGCTATTAGAAGGAATAGATGCTGCATTAATGATTCATCCTTCCAATCAAACAAGGCTGACGAGTACATCATTAGCGGTTGATCCGCTTGACTTTGAGTTTATTGGCAAGCCGGCACATGCGGCAGCTGCTCCACATGAAGGAATTAATGCACTCGATGCAGTCATTCAGCTATTCAATGGAATCAATGCCTTGCGTCAGCAGCTAAAGGATGATGTCCGCATTCATGGGATTATTACAGACGGCGGGGACGCGCCGAATATCATTCCGGAATATGCAAAAGCAAGATTCTTTATCCGTGCAGCAACGAGAGCACATTTAAATGAAGTAACAAAGAAAGTAAAAGCGATTGCTGAAGGTGCAGCACTTGCAACGGGTGCAAAGCTAAACATCATTGCATTCCAAAATGAAGTTGACAATCTTCTATTAAATAGGAAGTTTGATGAAGTATTCCATGGCATCATCGAGGAATTAGGGGAAACGGTTATTTTAGATGATAAGGATGGCATTGGTTCTACAGATGCTGGGAACATCAGCCAAGTTGTGCCAACGATCCATCCATATATTAAAATTGGTGCAGATGATCTCGTTGGTCATACAGTTCCATTTAGAGAGGCAGCTGCTTCTAAAAAGGGTGATGAAGCATTAATTACTGGAGCGAAGGCGCTTGCCTTGACTGGACTGGAATTAATAATTAACTCTGAGCGGCTGGCTGCTATAAAAGAAGAATTCCGTGAGAGAAAAGCTGCAGAAAATAAATAAAAACATATTCTCATAGAAAGAAGAAGGAGCCCGAATTTTCAAGAAGGCGGAAAAAGCGGCCGCATAAAAAGCATGCACAACCAAAAGAAACAAATTTATAGAGGCAAAAGGTGTCCCGATAGATTCGGAACACCTTTTATAGTCTTCTATTGGTACAGGAGATGGATATTGAGTCTGCATCCCTAAATTCCCCAAAACAATGTTATCTCCGCATCTGTTCCTGTGCCATTCGTACAAGCTCTTTCACCATGTTTCCTCCAATTTCGCCTCCGACTTTCCCTGCCTCTTTAGAAGTTAGACTGCCGTTATACCCCTTTTGAAGCGGAACACCCACTTCATTTGCTACCTCATATTTCACATGGTCGGGATCTTCTTGATTGATATGGTATCCTTTGTTTTTCATTACTTGATTTTTCAACTGATCTAATGCTCCCCGTGATTCTGGAACGAGCGGACGCCGCTTTCTTCTCGCCATCGTACGTAAGCCTCCCTGAAATGTTTATGATTATCATGTGATCACATGCCTAGAATCATTCGTTTAAATCGGTGGTGCATGTTACCAAAATACGCTATTCTATTGATAAGTGAAATTAGTAAAAGAAGGTGTAATGATTGGGATTAAAATTTTTATCGGCCTTGCTGATTCCAGGTTTGCTTGTAGTGCTGTTTACAAGAGTGGCATATAATCATGTGATTGGCCTTGTCCTGACGGTAGCATTAATTGCAGCTTCTGTTTATAAAGGCTACACAGATTCATTCTGGCTTATTGTCGTTGATGCCTTTTCTTTGACTGTTGGATTTTGGTACTCACAGCGGATGAAAAAGAATTTTCAGAAAAAGTCCTGAATAAAACATATTGCAGACCTGTCGATGCGTATTCGACAGGTTTTTTTATCGTCGTTCAATCATTAGCTATTTTAGTCAAACGTTTGATTAATGCTGCTTCGCCCTATTCCTCCATTATTTGCGAGAAATGCTAATCCTTTAATCTAAGTAAAGCTCATATTTCTTGGGAAATTGTCGAGAAAATATAATTGCTTTTTACATAAGCTGCAATTTGCTGCGTAACTAATCAAACGTTTGATTAATAAAAATTCGGCAATATGAACCTATTTTCGATAATTACTCCTATCAAAAGATCAGCAAGCGGAAAAAATAAACGAATATTCGTTCGCATATTGCTGGTTTGTATTAACTATTTTGTGGTAGAATGTTTATATAAGAATAAAGTTAAAAAATGACAAATCAGCCAACAGCCAGTCCTATACATTCAAGCTGATTGATAATAGAGAAAAGTATAAATGAACTGGAGGCTTTTTAGTGAAGGACCAATTTAAACTAGTCTCGAAGTATTCCCCACAAGGCGATCAGCCAGAAGCAATCAGAAAAATTGTTGAAGGAATTCAAGCGGGAAAACGGCATCAGACGCTTTTAGGAGCAACAGGAACAGGAAAGACTTTTACTATTTCAAACGTGATTAAAGAAGTCAATCGGCCAACTTTGATTATTGCTCACAATAAAACATTGGCTGGTCAGCTTTACAGTGAATTTAAAGAGTTTTTTCCTGATAATGCGGTAGAGTACTTTGTCAGTTATTATGATTATTTTCAGCCGGAAGCATATGTACCATCCACTGATACCTTCATAGAAAAGGATTCAAGTGTAAACGATGAAATTGATAAGCTCCGTCACTCGGCAACATCTGCATTATTTGAACGCCGGGATGTCATCATTATTGCCAGTGTTTCTTGTATTTATGGTTTAGGATCACCGGAAGAGTACAGAGAGCTAGTGCTGTCTCTTCGTACTGGAATGGAAATTGAAAGAAATCAATTGCTGCGAAAGCTGGTAGATATTCAATATGATCGAAATGACATGAACTTTCAGCGGGGGGCATTTCGTGTTCGCGGCGATGTGGTGGAAATATTCCCAGCTTCGAAGGATGAGCACTGTTTGCGCGTGGAATTTTTCGGGGATGAAATTGAACGGATACGTGAGGTCGATGCACTAACTGGAGAAATTATTGGTGAAAGAGAGCATGTCGCTATTTTCCCAGCCTCTCACTTCGTTACCCGTGAGGAAAAAATGCTTGTGGCCATTCAAAATATCGAAAAGGAATTGGAAGAACGGCTAGCGGATTTACGTGAAAATAACAGGCTGCTTGAAGCACAGCGCTTAGAGCAGAGAACACGTTATGATCTCGAAATGATGAGGGAAATGGGCTTTTGTTCAGGGATTGAGAACTATTCCAGACATTTAACATTGAGACCTCCAGGCTCCACTCCATACACATTGCTCGATTATTTTCCAAAGGATTTGCTTATCGTTATTGATGAGTCCCACGTGACGCTCCCGCAAATTCGCGGAATGTACAATGGGGATCAAGCACGGAAATCAGTTCTTGTTGAACATGGCTTCCGTCTTCCATCAGCATTAGACAACCGGCCGTTAATGTTTCCAGAGTTTGAGAAGCATATCGATCAAATTGTCTATGTTTCTGCAACGCCTGGTCCATACGAGCTTGAACATACACCAGAAATGATCGAGCAAATTATCCGTCCAACCGGACTGCTTGATCCAACGATCGATGTCCGTCCGATAGAAGGACAAATTGATGACCTGATTGGTGAAATCCAAGATCGAATTAAGCGCAATGAGCGGGTGCTGATTACTACCTTGACGAAGAAAATGTCTGAGGATTTGACCGATTATTTAAAAGAAATTGGCATTAAAGTTCAATACTTGCACTCAGAGGTAAAAACATTAGAGCGGATTGAAATTATCCGCGAGCTTCGCCTTGGAACATACGATGTTCTCGTCGGAATCAACCTTTTAAGAGAAGGGCTGGATATTCCGGAGGTTTCATTAGTGGCAATTTTAGATGCTGACAAAGAAGGCTTCCTTCGTTCGGAGCGTTCCCTAATTCAGACGATCGGCCGGGCTGCCCGAAATGCAAATGGGCATGTCATTATGTATGCAGACAAAATCACCAATTCAATGGAATTAGCTCTCAGTGAGACGAAACGGCGCCGCACACTGCAGGAGGAACACAATCTTAAACATGGAATCACACCGCAGACGATCCAAAAGGATATTCGCGAAGTCATTCGTGCCACTCATGCTGCTGAGGAACAAGAAGAATATAAGGCTTCATCGCAAATTGGCAAGCTAAATAAGAAAGAACGAGAAAAACTAATCACAAATATGGAAAAAGAAATGAAGGAAGCAGCGAAAGCGCTCAACTTCGAACGCGCAGCAGAGCTTCGTGATTTATTATTAGAGTTGAAAGCGGAAGGATGACGTACAAATGGCGATGGAAAAATTAATCGTAAAAGGCGCCAGAGCCCATAATTTAAAAAATATTGATGTCACCATTCCGAGAGATAAGCTTGTTGTTTTAACGGGGCTTTCCGGTTCTGGAAAGTCCTCTCTTGCTTTCGATACGATCTATGCGGAAGGGCAGCGCAGATATGTGGAATCATTATCCGCCTATGCACGCCAGTTCCTTGGCCAAATGGACAAGCCAGATGTAGATGCGATCGAAGGTTTATCTCCGGCGATATCAATTGATCAAAAAACGACTAGCAGAAACCCTCGCTCAACAGTTGGAACAGTGACAGAAATTTATGATTATCTGCGGTTATTATATGCAAGAGTCGGCCGTCCGACATGTCCGATTCATCATATTGAAATTTCGTCACAGACAATCGAGCAAATGGTTGACCGAATTCTTGAATATCCTGAACGAACAAAGCTGCAAATCCTTGCACCACTTGTATCTGGGCGAAAAGGGGCACATGTGAAGATTCTTGAGGATGTCAAAAAGCAGGGATTTGTCCGTGTTCGTATTGATGGGGAAATGCATGACCTTGGAGAAGAGATAGAACTTGAAAAGAACAAAAAGCATTCCATTGAAGTAGTGATAGATCGAATTGTGGTCAAGGACGGCGTTGCTGCACGTCTTGCAGACTCCATGGAAACTGCCTTGAAGCTTGGAGAGGGAAAAGTACTGATCGATGTGATTGGCGAGGAAGAGCTGCTATTCAGTGAAAATCATGCTTGCCCGCATTGTGATTTTTCTATTGGGGAGCTTGAGCCGCGAATGTTTTCCTTTAATAGTCCATTTGGTGCTTGTCCTGAATGTGACGGGCTTGGTTCCAAGCTTGAAGTGGATGTAGACCTTGTCATTCCGAATCGAGATCTATCATTAAAGCAGCATGCCATTGCACCATGGGAGCCAACAAGCTCACAATATTATCCGCAGCTGCTAGAGGCTGTCTGCACTCATTATGGAATCGACATGGATATCCCAGTTAAGGATATTCCTTCTCATCTCTTCGATAAGGTTTTATATGGCTCAAACGGAGAAAAAATCTTCTTTCACTACGAAAATGACTTCGGTCAAGTAAGAGAAACGACGATTGAATTTGAGGGTGTTATACGAAATGTTGAGCGAAGATTTAAAGAAACAAGCTCTGACTATATTCGTGAACAAATGGAGAAGTATATGGCTCAGCATGATTGCCCAACATGCAAGGGGTACCGTCTGAAAAGGGAAACGCTTGCCGTTCTTATTTCAGGTCAGCATATTGGTAAAGTAACCGAATTATCAATTGCTGAAGCACATCAATTTTTTGATAGCCTGTCATTAACAGATAAAGAGATGAAAATAGCAAATCTCATTTTCCGTGAAATCAAGGAGCGTCTAGGCTTTTTAGTAAATGTCGGACTTGATTATTTAACATTAAGCCGCGCGGCTGGAACACTTTCAGGCGGAGAAGCTCAGCGGATCCGGCTGGCAACCCAGATTGGCTCAAGACTGACTGGTGTGCTTTATATTCTTGATGAGCCATCCATTGGTCTCCATCAGCGGGATAATGACCGTTTGATTGAAACGCTTAAAAATATGCGGGATATCGGAAATACGTTAATTGTAGTTGAACATGATGAAGATACCATGCTTGCTGCTGACTATTTAATAGACATTGGTCCAGGGGCAGGTGTTCATGGCGGAGAGATTATTTCAGCTGGAACACCAAATGAAGTAATGGAAGATCCAAACTCATTAACAGGCCAATACCTTGCAGGAAAGAAATATATCCCGCTTCCTATTGAACGCCGTAAAAATGATGGAAGATTTATAGAAATAAAAGGTGCCAAAGAGAATAATCTTAAAAATGTAAACGTAAAATTCCCATTAGGTACATTTATTGCCGTTACTGGGGTATCAGGATCAGGAAAAAGTACGCTTATTAATGAAATTTTGCATAAAACATTGGCGCAAAAGCTTAATCGAGCTAAAAGCAAGCCTGGTGAGCATAAAGAGATTAAAGGAATTGAGCAATTAGAAAAGGTCATTGACATTGACCAGTCTCCGATCGGAAGAACACCGCGCTCGAATCCAGCTACATACACAGGTGTATTTGATGACATTCGTGATCTTTTTTCAACAACAAATGAAGCAAAGGTTCGAGGATATAAAAAAGGCCGTTTCAGCTTTAATGTGAAAGGCGGACGCTGTGAAGCATGCCGAGGCGATGGAATAATAAAAATCGAAATGCATTTCTTGCCTGACGTATATGTGCCTTGTGAAGTATGCCATGGAAAACGGTACAACAGAGAAACGCTTGAAGTGAAGTACAAAGGAAAAAGCATTGCAGAGATTTTAGATATGACTGTAGAGGATGCAGTTGAATTCTTCGAAAACGTTCCAAAAATCAGCAGAAAGCTGCAAACGATTTATGATGTGGGTCTTGGATACATAAAGCTTGGCCAGCCCGCTACAACGCTGTCAGGAGGAGAGGCTCAGCGTGTTAAGCTTGCCTCTGAGCTGCACCGTCGTTCAAATGGCAAATCATTTTATATTCTTGATGAGCCGACAACCGGATTGCATGTTGACGATATATCCAGACTGCTCATCGTACTGCAGCGCCTTGTAGAAAATGGGGATACCGTCCTTGTGATTGAACACAATCTCGATGTCATTAAGACGGCGGATTATATTGTTGACCTTGGTCCAGAAGGCGGGAATAAAGGTGGAACCATTGTAGCAACTGGCACACCGGAAAAAATTGCCGAAACACCTGAATCCTATACAGGAAAATATTTAAAACCAATATTAGAGCGTGACCGCTTACGAATGAAAAAAGAAATAGAAGAAAAAGAAGCAACTGTATCAAATGTGTAATGTTAAAGAAGCAGTACGATGTGGTGCTGCTTCTTTTTTGCTAAAAATTAATTTAAAATTTGAAACCTTCGCTTATCAGATTTCGTATATAAAATAAAAACGTCTGGAGGAGATTGGTATGCAAGAGGAACGTTTAAGAATACTGAAGATGATTGAAGATGGCAAGCTGACGGTTGAGGAAGCATTATTATTATTAGAAGGTCTAGATCAATCAAATAAAGCAGTCCAAGATAAAAAGGATGACCTATTCCCAGAGCTTTCAACTGTTAAATTCGAGGAGGCTAAAAAGGAAGATCCGCTTAATTATAAATTCCAGTCGGCAAAAGATAAAATCATCGACTTTGTTGATCAAGCTTATAAAAAAATTAAGGATTTTGATCTTGATTTTAATTTTGGCAAATCAATTGATATTTCACATGTCTTTGAGCAAGCAAATGTGGATTTGAAGGAGATAGATATTGATCTTGCCAACGGGATGGTCAAGGTGCTTCCATGGGATCAAAATAATGTTCGTATTGATTGCCAAGCAAAGATTTATCGTGTGGAGACACAGGATGAGGCAAGAAGAAAATTCTTAAACGAAGTCGTCTTTTTGATTGACAGCCAAAGGCTGCGGTTTTCAACTCAACAAAAATGGATGAAGATTGAAGCAGTTATTTACATTCCTCAAACAGAGTATGAAAATATAAAAATCCGCATGTTCAATGGATCGATCGAAAGTGAACGTTTAACAGCAGAGAGCTATAAAGCGAAAACGGCAAACGGGAAGATCACCCTTAATGATATAAAAGGGAGCTATGCGGAAGCAGAAACTTCAAATGGGCAAATTTTAGTTCAACGTAGCATCATTGGTGAACTAGAAGCAGAGACGCTAAATGGGGCAATTACCCTTGATGGTGAATACCGAAAAGTTGATTTACAATCCTTCAATGGAGACATTTTCTGTGCATTCACTGAGGGTATCTGTGAATTTATAAATGCTAAAGCGGCTACTGGTGCCATCGAGCTGCAAATTCCGCATCAAGCAGCAGCGTTAGAGGGAGAACTGAAAACAAATCTTGGCGGTTTTAATGTAAATCTTGAAGGGATTCAAGTGGTGGAAGAAAAAAGCGATGTGATCCAGAAAGTGATGCGCTTTAAATCACTAAACAATCCTGATCATGCACTGAGGATTGTAGCAGAAACAAAAACAGGATCCATTCACGTGAAAAAGACAAAATCAGTAGTACTTTAACAGAAATGGTTAACACTAATCACTAGAAGAAGTATTCACACCGCCAGAACAGAGGTGTAAAGTAAATGAGATGGTTGATCGGCATTTTAATTAATGCCATCCTATTTGTGGCGATTGCTGGATTTGCAGAAGAATCCTTTTATGTATCTAGCTTTGGCGCAGCAATTGGAGCAAGCATTATCCTTTCCATATTAAATATTCTTGTTCGTCCGATATTAATTATCCTAACTCTGCCTGTTACATTTTTGACACTAGGATTATTTCTATTTGTCATTAATGCGATCACATTGCAAATTACGGACAATATTATGGGCAGTTCCTTTGAAATTGCCAGCTTTGGTACAGCTCTGCTAGTAGCGGTTATTATGGCGATTGCGAACATAATTATTCAAAAAGTTGTCTTTGAGAAGGATAAGAATAAATAAGGAAAAGCTGCAAAGCTTTAAAACAATCGGCAAAAAGCCAGCACCATAATTCGTGCTGGCTTCTTTCTATTCGAAAAGTATATAGGCAGGGAAACCGCGTTTTATCAATTGATCTACAAGCTCGTCCGCATTCTTTTTATCATCGAATGCGCCTACTTGGACCTTGTATTGCCCTTTTTTGGATGGTAATGGAGCAGGATTCTTTGAGGGGCTTGTTCCAGCATCCGTCTTTTTCCTCAAATTAAAATGATCCGCGATTCCTTTGACAATGGCTTCAGCGCAAGTTTTTCGAAATGTATCAGAGCGCAATTGCTTAACATCCTCACGATTTGTCATAAAACCGCATTCTGCTAAAACAGCTGACATCTCCGTTTCTCTTAGTACATGGAAATCAGCCTCTTTAAGTCCCCGGTCCTTTAAACCTGTAGCGATGACTAAGTTTCTATGGATTTTTTTGGCCAATTCGGTTGTTTTTTTCGGTCTCACCGGATGTACGTAGGTTTCAATCCCGTTTGCATCATTCCAATTTGAGCCATAGGCGTTCGCATGAATAGAAACATAACAATCAACCTTTAGCCGATTTGCCTCGTCTGTCCGTCCTTTAAGGGGCACGTCCCGTTTGTCTGAGTGTGCAAAATAAACAGTTACATTTTGGTAGTCTTCTAGAAGCCCCTTCGCATAATTAGCAACTACCCGATTAAATTCATACTCCCGCATGCCATCTGGGCTCCGCTTCCCAGCAGTTGTATACCCATGACCCGCATCCAGCATAATTTTCATACTCTCGCTCCTTCCGTTAGAAATGATCTGCTGCAAAAATGAAATCCTCGTTATCTTTAACATATGAATGAAGCTTAGCAAAGGACATGCATAATATAGAAAAAAGGCATATTTATTATTTGATTCATTTGGTTCTGAGGTAAAAAGTGCTAAAATGAAATGAAACTGCCATAATAAAATGGAAGCAACGTGATAGCAATTTCCTGACAAAGGAGGAAATGAAATGGCTAAGGTATGCACAAAAGATATTATTGAAAAATTTGAACTCGAGCTTATTAGCGGCGAAGAGGGAATCAATCGTCCGATTGTTACAAGTGACTTATCCAGACCGGGTATTGAATTAGCAGGATACTTTAATTTTTACCCAGCTGAAAGAATCCAGCTGATAGGCAAAACAGAGCTAACATTTACTGAAAGATTAAATGATATGGATCGGCAAGACCGCTTTGAACGTCTATGTACAGATATAACTCCCGCCATAATTATTTCAAGGGATATGGAAGTGCCGAATGATTTAGTGGAGGCATCAGAAAGAGAGTCTGTTCCACTATTAAGAACAAAGCAAAAAACGACTCGATTTTCGAGTTTACTAACAAACTACCTTGAAAGCAAGCTTGCTCCAACAACAGCTGTTCATGGTGTGCTCGTTGATGTCTATGGCATTGGTGTGCTCATTACGGGAAAGAGCGGTGTGGGTAAAAGTGAAACGGCACTGGAACTTGTAAAGCGAGGCCATCGCCTAGTCGCTGATGATTGTGTGGAAATTAGACAGGAAGATGAAAATACGTTAGTTGGAACATCTCCAGAGCTGATTGAACATTTGCTGGAGATTCGTGGTCTTGGGATTATTAATGTCATGACCTTGTTTGGTGCTGGTGCTGTTAGAAGCTATAAACGAATTTCAGTTGTGATGGATTTAGAGCTGTGGGATCAAAACAAACAATATGATCGCCTTGGACTGGACGAGGAAAAAATGAGAATCATTGATATGGACTTGCCGAAGCTGACAATCCCTGTTCGCCCTGGCCGAAATCTAGCTGTCATCATTGAAGTAGCAGCCATGAACTTCCGGTTAAAAAGAATGGGCGTCAACGCAGCCGAACAATTCTCAAACCGCCTCGCTGACGTTATCGAAGACAGCGAATAACTAGATTTTGCAAAAAAAAATGAGAATTTGCAAAAAAGCATTAGCAATTGCAAATAAAAATAGGAATTTGCAAAAAAGCATCAGGAATTGCAAATAAAAATGAGAATTTGCAAAAAAGCATTAGAAATTGCAAATAAAAATAGGAAATTGCAAAAAAGCATCAGGAATTGCAAATAAAAATAGGAAATTGCAAAAAAGCATCGGCAATTGCAAATAAAAATGAGAATTTACAAAAAAGCATCAGGAATTGCAAATAAAAATGAGAATTTGCAAAAAAGCATTAGCAATTGCAAATAAAAATAGGAAATTGCAAAAAAGCATCGGCAATTGCAAATAAAAATAGGAAATTGCAAAAAAGCATCTGCAATTGCAAATAAAAATGAGAATTTGCAAAAAAGCAATAGCAATTGCAAATAAAAATAGGAATTTGCAAAAAAGCATCAGGAATTGCAAATAAAATGAGAATTTGCAAAAAAGCATCAGGAATTGCAAATAAAAATGAGAATTTGCAAAAAAGCATTAGCAATTGCAAATAAAAATAGGAATTTGCAAAAAAG
>NZ_LT904904.1:733323-760652 GCF_900199725.1 Cytobacillus massiliigabonensis
TGCAAATAAAAATGAGAATTTGCAAAAAAGCATTAGCAATTGCAAATAAAAATAGGAATTTGCAAAAAAGCATCAGGAATTGCAATAAAAATGAGAATTTGCAAAAAAGCATCAGGAATTGCAATAAAAATGAGAATTTGCAAAAAAGCATTAGGAATTGCAAATAAAAATGAGAATTTGCAAAAAAGCATCAGCAATTGCAAATAAAAATGAGAATTTGCAAAAAAGCATCAGCAATTGCAAGAGAGCGAAAACTTCGCAATAATGTTTCATGAATAAATATATGTATTCTCGTTTTTTTGCATTAAAATAGAAAAAATGAAAGAGGAAAAGGAGCAGTGATTATGGAATCGACTATTCAGCCGCTTGACCCGATCGCCATATCCCTTGGACCCATCGATATTCGCTGGTATGGATTAATTATCGGTATTGGTATTGCATTAGCCCTTACGATTGTCATGCGGGAAGGAGAAAAAAGAGGGGTTAAAAAGGAACTAATTGCTGACTTAATGCTTTGGGCAATTCCGATTGCCATTATTTCAGCACGCATCTACTATGTTATCTTTCAATGGGAGTATTATGCCCAGAATCCTGGCGAGATTATTAAAATATGGGAAGGCGGCATTGCAATCCATGGAGCATTGATTGGTGCAGTTATAACAGCGATTGTCTTTGCAAAAAAAAGAGGCGTTTCTTTCTGGAAAATTGCTGATATAACAGCGCCAGGTATTATTTTAGGTCAAGCAATCGGCCGCTGGGGAAATTTTATGAACCAAGAAGCCCATGGTGGAGAAGTGACACGGGCATTTTTAGAAAATCTTCATCTGCCAGAGTTCATCATTAACCAAATGTACATTAATGGTACATATTATCACCCTACTTTTTTATATGAATCCATTTGGAATATAGTTGGTTTTATTATACTTATTCTGCTTAGAAGAGTGAATTTACGCCGCGGGGAGCTTTTCCTCACATACGTAATCTGGTATTCAATTGGGCGTTTCTTTGTTGAAGGGATGCGGACAGACAGTTTATGGCTAATTGAAGGGCAGTTAAGAATGGCACAAACCATTTCGATTGTACTAATAATTGGTGCCGTCATTCTTCTGATTTTAAGAAGAATGAAGGGGTATGCAGATGCACGTTATTTAGATAAAAGTGTTTAATTTTACTAGCGAAACTACATAGGAGAGGGGAAGAGAGATGCTGGTCGAATCGTCCAAAAAGGGGATCATGGTTGGCTTAAAGACGACTTGGACGCTAGGAAAGATAATCTTTCCCGTTACCTTAATCGTTGCTTTGCTGCAGCATACACCTGTGCTGCCATGGGTGATCAAGCTAATCACGCCGCTAATGAATCTAATTGGCTTGTCGGGGGATACAGCTATTCCGCTTGTATTAGGGAACTTCTTGAATCTTTATGCGGCAATCGGGGCGATATTGACGCTTGATTTGACAGTAAAAGAGGTATTTATCGTTGCCGTCATGCTTTCTTTTTCCCATAATATGCTAATTGAATCGAGTGTAGCCGTTAAAGTAGGTGTGAAGCTTTGGATCGGTGTCGCGGTGAGGTTGGGACTGGCGCTCATTTCTGCGATTGTGATTAATCTTGTTTGGCAAGGCGGATCGGAAATCGCTAAGTACGGAATGATTCCAGCAAAAGAAGAAGAAGTAACTGGTTGGCTTGCTATTTTATTGAATGCATTAGAGAAGGCAGGTCTAGGTATTTTCCAACTGGCAATCATTGTTATTCCACTTATGATCGTCATTCAAATCTTAAAGGATTTAAAGTGGCTCGCTGTTTTTTCAAAATGGATGGCACCAGTAACAAGAATGTTAGGCATGAAAGAAAATACATCAACCACACTTGCAGCTGGTTTGCTGTTCGGTCTTGCATTTGGAGCTGGGGTTATGATCCAGGCAGTGAAAGAGGACGGTGTCAGCAAGAAGGATGTTACGATCGCATTTATCTTTCTTGTTGCCTGCCATGCTGTTGTTGAGGATACACTGATCTTTGTTCCATTGGGCATTCCGGTTTTGCCGCTTTTACTCATTCGCTTAGGTGTCGCGATTCTCTTAACGCTGATTGTCTCATTTATATGGAACCGCATAGATATGGCTAAAAGAAAGGGAGCAGCATATGAGCACACAAATTAATACGGTTTTATTCGATTTAGATGGAACATTAATAGATACAAATGAATTAATTATTTCCTCCTTTTTGCATACGTTAGGCAAGTATTATCCTGACCGTTATAAGCGGGAGGATGTTCTTCCTTTCCTAGGACCAACACTCACGGAAACGTTCGAGTCGATTGCTCCTGATAAGGTGGAGGAAATGATTAAAGTATATAGAGAATTTAATCTTGGAAATCATGATCTGCTTGTGAAGGAATTTAATGGGGTATTTGAAACCATCCGTTCATTGAAGGAGGCAGGCATCAAAATAGGTATCGTCACGACAAAGGTGTTAATGGTCGTTGAAAAAGGCTTAAAGCTGACTAAGCTCGACCAATTCTTTGATGTGATTGTAGCATTGGATCATGTTAAGAAGCCAAAGCCTGATCCAGAGCCAATTTTAAAAGCGCTAGAGCTTTTAGGATCAAAGCCTGAGGAGGCAATCATGGTTGGAGACAATTCCCATGATATACTTGGCGGAAGAAATGCAGGCACGAAAACAGCTGGGGTTGCTTGGAGTGCGAAGGGAAAAGAGTTCTTACTTGGATTTAAGCCAGATTATATGCTTGAAAACATGGCAGATTTACTTGATATTCTTGAGGTTGGAAAAAATGAGAAAGACTGAAAGATTTCCGGTAGAGGGTGCCAATTCTCTTTGGCATGTATATAAAACCGTCCCTTTTTGGAAAGTCGTTAAGAACTTTGTTGTGATTCAGCTGGCAAGATATACCCCTTTTCTAGGGATGAAAAATTGGCTATATCGAACCTTTCTGCGAATGAAGGTGGGCGATCAAACGTCTTTCGCCCTTATGGTCATGCTCGATGTCATGTTTCCGGAAAAAATAAGCGTGGGCCGCAATACAGTCATTGGCTACAACACGACGATACTAGCACATGAATATTTAATTAAAGAATATCGCCTTGGGAAAGTTGAAATTGGCAGCGAAGTGATGATTGGCGCCAATTCTACGATCCTTCCGGGCGTATCAATTGGGGACGGAGCCATCGTATCAGCCGGCACGCTCGTACATAAAGATGTCCCGCCAGGCTCCTTTGTCGGAGGAAATCCCATGCGGGTGATATATACAAAAGAAGAAATGGCGAAAAGATGGGCAGAAGATCCCATCTACGGCAAGGAAAAAGCATAATTTTGAGTCCTGTATCCTGCAGGGCTCTTTTTTTTTTGTTCTGTAAAGAAGAAAACTGATCATCCAAATTAAATTTACTTAGCCCATTTAAGTCCTGATCAAGTTATCTAGCAGCATTGTATTCTAGAATTTCCTTATCATACTAGTATACTAGCAATTATTTTCAGAATTATTTGTTGACGTAAATAGGAGAGGGAGGTAAAATACATATATCTTTAATTTACTACCATATTAGCGAACTAAAGGATTTTGAGGTGAATGTCATTGACCCGCTTATTTATGTTTGAAAAACCGTTAGGGATGAGAGACACATTACCAGTTCTATACGATCGAAAACAAAAAATCAGATTATCCATAGAAAATGAGATGAAGTGCTGGGGATTTCAGTTTATGGAGACGCCAACACTCGAATACTATGAAACGGTCGGTGCTGCATCCGCCACTTTAGATCAGCAGCTATTTAAGCTGCTTGATCAGCAGGGGCAAACGCTTGTCATGCGGCCGGATATGACAGCACCGATTGCACGCGTGGCAGCATCAAAGCTATTAAAAAATGATCTTCCGATTCGTTTAGCTTATTCAGCAAACGTCTTTCGAGCCCAGCAGAGGGAAGCAGGACGCCCCGCTGAATTTGAACAAATAGGTGTGGAGTGTATCGGGGATTCCACAATCAGCGCGGATGGAGAAGGAATTGCTTTAATGGTCAACTCATTACAAGCAGCCGGGCTAGAGGAATTCCGGCTTTCTATCGGGCATATTGGATTTGTGCAGACATTTTTCCTGCAGATTCTTGGAACGGAAGAAAGAGTAGAAGCATTAACGAGATATTTATATGAAAAAAATTATGTAGGCTATCGGGAGCATGTAAATGAATTAGCCCTATCATCGATAGATAAACAAAGATTACTAGAATTTTTAACCCTTAGAGGCGGGAGTCAAGTAATTGAAAAGGCATTTAGCCTGCTTGAGAATGACATTGGAAAAAGAGCAGTAACCGAGCTGCAGCAGCTGTGGGAACTTATTTCTGATTATGGTCTAGAAAAAAAGGTGACCTTCGATCTCACATTGGTAAGCCATATGAGCTACTATACAGGGGTCGTGTTTGAGGTATACGCAGGAAACGTGGGCTTTCCAATCGGCAATGGGGGAAGATACGATTTATTGCTGCAGAAGTTTGGAAAGCAGGCAGGTGCGACTGGCTTTGCCATTCGAATGGATCGGCTTTTAGAAGCGTTAGATGGCGATGAGGAGGAATTTGAACATGCCTCCTGTGTGTTATTTAGTCCTGAACGCCGGCGGGAAGCTTTTGAATATGCACAAAAGCAGAGAAAACAAGGAAATAAAGTCGTTCTGCAGGATATAAGCGGAGTCAAGGATATCGATGCCTGCACAAGCCAATACGTGGATATTACCTTTCTAGTCGGAAAAGCAGGAAAGGAGGCGGCGTTAAAATGAAGGATTTATTAACGATTGCGATGCCGAAAGGGCGGATATTTGAGGATGCCGTCCAATTGCTCAGACAGGCTGGCTTCCAATTGCCGCCTGAATTTGATGA
Source organism: Cytobacillus massiliigabonensis (assembly GCF_900199725.1). GTDB lineage: Bacteria > Bacillota > Bacilli > Bacillales > Cytobacillaceae > Cytobacillus > Cytobacillus massiliigabonensis. The sequence goes on from NZ_LT904904.1 coordinate 738,205, forward strand.
TTCCCGGAAATTGATTCTGGAAGTGCCTGAAGAAAAGTTCCGCTTTATTTTAGCCAAGCCAATGGATGTCCCAACCTATGTAGAGCATGGGGTGGCTGATCTTGGGATTGCGGGGAAGGACGTCATGCTTGAGGAGGAGCGGGATGTTTATGAATTGCTGGATTTAAAAATAAGTGCCTGCTATCTCGCTGTTGCTGGCTTGCCCAATGCAAAAATAAATGATGTAGCGCCAAAGGTGGCAACGAAATATCCGCATGTAGCTGCTGCCTATTTTCGAGAGCAAGGAGAGCAGGTCGAAATTATTAAGCTGAATGGGTCGATTGAGCTGGCGCCACTCATTGGGCTCGCCGATCGAATTGTCGATATTGTTTCAACTGGAAGAACGTTAAAGGAAAATGGATTGGTCGAGTATGAGCAGATGGTGGAAATCACCTCCAGATTGATTGTGAATCCAGTAAGTTTTCGTTTGAAGGATGAGCGAATCAATGAGCTTGTCGAACGGCTAAGCAAGTTAAAGACTGGAGGGTTCGAGAATGAGAATCTTTAAAGTAAGTGATCAGCCTTCAATTAAAAGGTCAGTTGATAGTGGGACAGAGGAACAGCGAGCGGCAGTCAAAATGATTATCGATTCGGTCCGAAAAGTCGGAGATGAAGCATTGATAGCCTATTCACTTGAATTTGATGGCATATCACTAGAGAACTTCGCCGTAACGAAAGAAGAGAAAAGGGAAGCCTACAAAGAATTGGATGAACAGAACCTTGCTGTTATTAGAGAAGCAGCCGCTAATATCCGCTTATTTCATGAAAAGCAGCTGCGTACCTCTTGGATGACAACCGATGAAAATGGCACAATTCTGGGACAGAAGGTGACACCACTTGATTCTGTCGGTCTGTATGTGCCAGGGGGGACAGCAGCCTATCCATCATCCGTTTTAATGAATGTTATTCCCGCAAAGGTAGCTGGAGTTAAGCGAATTGTCATTACTTCTCCTCCTGATAAAAAAACAGGGAAGCTGCCGCCAGCCGTTCTTGTAGCTGCCCAAGAGGCAGGGGCAGAAGAAATATATAAAGTTGGCGGGGCACAGGCGATAGCTGCTCTTGCATACGGGACAGAGACCATTGCTCCTGTCGATAAAATTACAGGACCAGGGAATATATATGTAGCCTTAGCGAAAAGAGAAGTGTTTGGTGATGTGGATATCGATATGATCGCAGGACCGAGTGAAATAGCTATCTTAGCTGATGATACAGCCAAACCGAATGAAGTGGCAGCAGATTTATTGTCTCAAGCGGAGCATGACCGGTTGTCGTGCAGTGTACTAGTTACGCCTTCAGAAGCTCTCGCTGCAGCGGTTGCCGATGAGGTGGAAAAACAATTAGCAACCCTTCCCCGACAGGAAATTGCTAGGGAATCGATTGAAAACTATGGTGCAATCTATGTAACCGATTCGATGGCGGAGGCTGTTCAAACAGTTAACCTTCTTGCGCCTGAACATTTAGAGATAATCACGGAACATGCAATGCAGCTTTTAGGGCAGATCAGACATGCAGGTGCAATTTTTATTGGAAGATATAGTCCTGAACCGGTTGGCGATTATTTTGCCGGACCGAATCATGTGCTGCCAACGAACGGCACAGCTCGATTTTCTAGCCCGCTAAATGTAGAAGATTTTCAAAAAAAATCTAGTATTGTTTATTACAGCGAAAAGGCATTGAAGGATTATGGCGAAAAAATTGCTGCATTTGCCCGCCTTGAGGGGCTTGAAGCGCATGCACGTGCGGTTGAAACGAGATTAAAGGGGTGAAATCATGTCCAGGGTTTCTGAGATTAAGAGAATTACAAATGAAACTGAAATAAAACTCTCATTAAATATAGATGGGGAGGGCACAAGCACACTTGAAACGGGTGTCCCGTTCTTAACCCATATGCTTGATTTATTCGCTAAACACGGGCAGTTTGATTTAACTGTTCATGCGAATGGCGATACAGAGGTCGATGATCATCATACAACTGAGGATATCGGCATTTGCCTTGGACAGGTGCTGAAGGAAGCGCTTGGAGATAAAAAGGGCATCAAGCGTTATGGGAATGCATTTGTTCCAATGGATGAGGCGCTTGCCCAGGTAGTGGTTGATTTAAGTAATCGCCCGCATTTGGAATTCCGTGCTGAGCTTCCAAGTGCAAAGGTAGGTACATTTGATACAGAGCTTGTTCATGAATTTCTGTGGAAGCTTGCGCTAGAGGCAAGGATGAATCTCCATGTCATCGTTCATTACGGGAAAAACACGCATCATATTATCGAAGCAATTTTTAAAGCCCTCGCACGGGCATTAGATGAAGCGACAACCATTGATCCAAGAATTAAAGGAGTTCCGTCAACGAAAGGGATGTTATAAAATGATCGGCATCATTGATTATGGCATGGGCAATTTGTTTAGTGTGAGCAAGGCGATAGAGCGGCTAAATGTTCCTTACTTTATTTCGGAAAAAGCAGAAGAGCTGAAGAAAGCCGATGGATTAATTCTTCCTGGAGTTGGCTCTTTTAAAGATGGGATGGAGCGGTTAAACGCGACTGGCTTATCGGCTATGATTAAAGAATTTACGGAGATGGGAAAGCCTTTTCTTGGCATCTGCCTAGGCATGCAGCTTTTGTTTGAAGGAAGCAAAGAAAACGGAGAGACGATTGGCTTAGGCTTGCTAAAAGGGTATGTTGAAAAATTTCCAGGAGTAACAGCGGATGGCGGGAGATATAAAGTGCCGCATATGGGGTGGAATCAGCTGGAATGGGAGCAGTCTTCTTCAATTTTGCAGCAAGTGGAAGAGGATTACGCTTATTTTGTACACTCCTATTATGTTGACCGTATAGATAAGGATGCTTTACTAGCAAAGTGTATGTACGATGTGGAAGTTCCTGCAGTTGTTGGCAGCGGCAATTTATTCGGCATGCAATTCCATCCAGAAAAAAGCAGCAAACTTGGCATGAAGCTTTTGCGTAATTTTACGGAACTCGCACGTGAAAGGGTGACTACATGATGAACTTTACCATTTTTCCAGCGATTGATATGAGAGGCGGGAAATGTGTCAGGCTGCTGCAGGGAGACTATAACCAGGAGACTGTGTATGGGGATTCCCCGTTTGCGATGGCTAGAGGTTTTGCAAACGCTGGAGCAAGCTGGATTCACATGGTCGATCTTGACGGGGCGAAGGATGGAAAAAGGGTGAATGATTCCTTTGTCGTTAAGGCAGCAAACGAGTTAACAGCAAAAATCCAGATTGGCGGGGGCATCCGAACGGAAGCAGATATTGCTCATTATCTAGAAAATGGGATTACCCGCGTCATCCTTGGAAGTGTCGCTGTCTCAGAACCCGCCTTCGCGATTGAAATGATTCGAAAATACGGCTCCCAGATAGCAATTGGGCTTGATGCGAAAAACGGCTATGTCGCAACAGAAGGGTGGCTACATACATCACAGGTAAAAGCAATTGAGCTCGGCAAACGCTTTGCAGATGCAGGTACAGAAACCTTTATATTTACGGATATTGCTACGGACGGCATGCTTTCTGGACCAAATGTGGAAGCGGTAAGGCAGCTGGCACAAGAAACCGGAAAACATGTCATTGCTTCAGGCGGAGTCAGCAGTCTTGCTGATTTAAGTAAGCTGAAGGAATTTTATCATGATGGCGTAATTGGTGCCATTGTTGGAAAGGCGATTTATGAAGGACGCTTCTCCGTATCGGAAGCATTAAGCGGGGTGAATGTTTCATGCTGACAAAGCGGATTATTCCATGTCTTGATGTAAAGGATGGACGAGTCGTGAAGGGCATTCAATTTGTTGGGCTGCAAGATGCAGGAGACCCTGTTGAATTGGCACGCTTTTATGATGAACAAGGGGCAGATGAGCTCGTCTTTCTTGATATTTCAGCTTCTGTTGAAGGCAGGAAAACAATGATTGAAGTTGTTCAAGCGGTCGCAGCCCAATTGGCTATTCCTTTTACAGTAGGTGGCGGAATCAACTCATTGGAGGATATGAAGGGAATTTTAAGAGCAGGTGCGGATAAAGTTTCTTTAAATACGGCTGCCGTAAAAAATCCAAGTTTAATTTCGGAGGGGGCAAATTTCTTCGGTTCCCAATGCATCGTTGTGGCAATTGATGCAAAATTTGATCCAGAACTGGGATCATGGCGTGTGTATACACATGGGGGGAGAACATCAACAGATTTAGAAGTGATTGAATGGGCAAAGAAATCGGCTGAGCTTGGAGCAGGAGAGATTCTCCTTACAAGCATGGACGCTGATGGGGAGAAAAAGGGTTTTAATATCGAACTGACACGAGCAGTAAGCGAGGCAGTACCCATTCCGGTGATTGCATCTGGCGGAGCTGGATGTGCTGAACATTTTTCTGAAGCCTTTACAGAAGGGAAAGCGGACGCAGCCCTTGCCGCATCCATTTTTCATTATAAAGAGACATCTGTTGCAGAAGTGAAGACATTTTTAAAAGAAAAAGGGGGGCTTGTCCGATGAATGTCCAGTTTGATGAAAAGGGTCTTATCCCAGCGATTGTTCAGGATGCACGTACGAAGGAAGTGCTGACTCTTGCCTATATGAATGAGGAATCGCTTGAAAAGTCGATTGAGACGGGGGAAACATGGTTCTTCAGCAGGTCGCGGCAGGAACTCTGGCATAAAGGAGCAACAAGCGGCAATATCCAAAGGATAGTTGAAATGAAAGTGGATTGCGATCAAGATGCGATGGTTGTGCTGGTCGAACCAGCTGGGCCTGCCTGTCATACAGGAGAAACAAGCTGTTTTTCTGATCCAATGATCCTTTTCAAGCTTGAACAAGTCATTAAAGATCGTGAAATAAACCGGCCAGAAGGTGCCTATACAACTTATTTATTTGAAAAAGGCCTCGATAAAATTCTAAAAAAAGTAGGAGAAGAGTCAGCTGAAGTGATTATCGCTGCTAAAAATAGAGATAAAGAAGAGCTCAAATGGGAAGCAGCCGATTTAATCTACCACCTTCTCGTTTTACTAAGAGAACAGGACCTGCCGTTTAGCGAAATATTAAAGGTTCTGGAAAAAAGACATGAACCAAAACCGGCCGAGTAGAGGCTGGTTTTTTTCGCAAATGTAAGGTAATTAATGAAGTGGTCCGTAAAATAATGAAAGTGGCCTGTAAACTGTAAAAAGTAGCCCGTAAATCGTGAAAGTGGTCTATAAATGATAATAAGTGGCCCGTAAATCGCGAAAGGGAGTACATTGATTCCTTATCTGATCAAAAATTTCGTGACTTTCTTCATTTATCTTCTCCTTATATTGCCAATCGAACGTTATTACCCATGAATTTGCCCTATACCGGTTCAAGAAAGAACAGGTTTTATCATTCGTCCAGGCTAGATAAGTCTCAAATATTCCTCAATCCCTTCTCCATAAGGTTGCTCATGTGATATACTACTTGAGTTGATTAAGAAAGATGGAGGATTTCATGAGCAAAGACTCTAAAGCAAGACAACCAAAAGGAAAATTATTAACATTTAACCCGACCGGTGAGTATTATTTTGCAAAGGGACTAAAGGCTTACCATAAAAGGGATCTATATAAAGCAAAAAAATATATCGAGCGAGCGATGCAGCTAGAGCCTGGAGAACCGATGATTGTATGTCAATTAGCAATTATTTGCTCGGAATTAGGTGACTATCAGGAGGCAAACACGCTTCTTCACACGATTTTGGAGGAATTGGATGCAGACATGGTGGAATGCCACTATTTTCTCGCAAACAATTATGCCCATTTAGGCTTCTTTAAGGACGCGTATCATCATGCCAATTTATATTTGGAGTTGGATGAGGATGGGGAATTCGTCGATAACACGATGGATTTACTTGAATTGCTGACAATGGAAGCGGAAGAAATGGATGAGGAGTTATATGATCAGGATGATCTGATAACAAAGCAGGAGCACGCAAGGGAATTGCTTGAATCAGGCCATTTTCCAAAAGCGGTGGAACTTCTTAATTCTGTAATTGATGAGTACCCCGAATATTGGTCTGCATATAACAATCTTGCGCTTGCCTATTTTTACCTCGGCGAAAATCAAAAGGCTGCTGATATTTTAGAAAAGGTGTTTCGTGAAAACCCTGGCAACCTGCACGCCCTATGCAATAAGCTCGTATTTGCGTTTTACCAGCATGATCTGGCTGAAGTCAAAGTACTAAAGGACATGCTGAAAAAGATCAAGCCGATTTCAATAGAGCATCAATTTAAGCTTGGGGCCACATTTGCTTTAACAGGTGAATACGATGAAGCTTTTTCTTTGCTGCGCAGCCTTCAGAAAAAAGGATTTGATGGAGATGGCACCTTTTTTTATTGGCTTTCCTATGCAGCATACTATACAGGCAGAGAGGCCATTGCTCAATCCGCATGGAAAAAAGCGGTCCAATTGAATCCTGAAAAAGAAGGGCACGAGCCTTGGAACGAGGAGAAGTCTATTCTTGATGGCTTTGAGAATCATCAATCGTCCATTCTGAAAAAATTAGAAAGCGATTATATTGAAGAACGCCTTTTTGCCTTATTCTTAACTTCTATGTCAGCTGGAAAAGATGAGATCTTGGCCTCAAAAGAAATAAAGAATAATCAAAGGTTCTCACATTTAGAACGAGAATATTTATCCTTTTTACGGACAAAAGAAGAAATGACCGAGCAGGCTCTTCATGAAACAGCCATTCTTCTTTATCAAAATTATCATCCAATCAGCACTGTCGAAGCAGGCTTGTTTTTAATGTGGTTTGCTGTCTTTGTTAAAATGGAAAGCGGCAGCCTTTCGATTAAAAATAGTAAGGCATGGGCAGCAGCAGTTGAATATGTTTGGATGAAAATGCGAGAAGAAAAGGTTTCTCAGCAGCAGATGGCTAGTAAATATGGGGTTTCCTCATCAACCATGCAAAAGTATGTAAAAATGGTAAAAAATCTCCTTTCTTGAGAGAAAAAAGAAAACTTTTGAGTAAGAGAATTGTCTAGCGCAAGCGTCCTATCGCCTATCAAACTTCAGGTCCCCTCCCTGCGATAAGTCGACATCCATTCGCTATCGCTCATTGTGTCTCCTTTATCTCAGTCGGGTCCCTTCCAGTTTGTACGGCGATGATCGAGGCGCTTCCGCTTTTCGATTTGTCTAGCTGCAGCGCCTATCACCTATCAAACTTCAGGTCCCCTCCCTGCGATAAGTCGACATCCATTCGCTATCGCTCATTGTGTCTCCTTTATCTCAGTTGGGGCCCTTCCAGTTTGTACGGCGATGATCAAGGCGCTTCCGCTTTTCTGTGAGCAAATACTTGGACGGAACGATCTTATTTTTATAGGATATGAGTAGATGGTCATAATAGAATAAAGATCCCTTTCTTAGGAGTGAAGTAGCATGACAGAAGAGAAAATTTATGATGTCATTATCGCAGGTGCTGGTCCAGCTGGAATGACTGCCGCTGTTTATACATCTCGGGCAAATTTATCAACTTTAATGGTCGAGCGCGGCGTTCCTGGCGGGCAAATGGCGAATACGGAAGAAGTAGAAAACTACCCAGGTTTTGATCATATTTTAGGACCTGATTTATCGACGAAAATGTTCGAGCATGCGAAGAAATTCGGTGCAGAATACGCATATGGCGATATTAAGGAAATTATTGACGGCGAAGAGTACAAAACAGTTGTAGCCGGATCCAAGCAATATAAAGCTCGTGCTGTCATTATTACGACTGGAGCCGAGTACAAGAAGCTTGGTGCACCTGGAGAGAAAGAGCTCGGCGGCCGCGGCGTTTCCTATTGTGCAGTTTGTGACGGAGCTTTCTTTAAAGGAAAAGAGCTTGTTGTCATCGGCGGCGGAGATTCTGCAGTAGAAGAAGGTGTGTACTTAACTCGTTTCGCATCAAAAGTAACGATTGTACACCGCCGTGATGAGCTGCGTGCTCAAGCAATCCTGCAGCAGCGTGCATTTGATAATGAAAAAATTGATTTCATTTGGAATCATACAGTTAAGCAAATCAATGATAAAGATGGCAAGGTTGGCAGCGTAACGCTTGTATCAACTGAAACAGGTGAAGAGCAGGAATTCAAAACAGATGGTGTCTTCGTATACATCGGAATGATTCCTTTATCTAAGCCATTTGCAAGCCTTGGGATTACGAATGAAAATGGCTATATTGAGACAAATGAGCAAATGGAAACGAAAGTTCCTGGGATTTTTGCAGCTGGAGATATTCGTGAAAAGATGCTTCGCCAAATTGTCACTGCAACTGGAGATGGAAGCATTGCAGCCCAAAGTGCTCAACATTATATCGAAGAATTAAAAGAAAGCTTAAAGACGAAAGCTTAAATGTGAAAAAGCCGCATGATTGTGCGGTTTTTTTATTTTTAAAATAATATTTACAAAAAGTAATTCTCTTTTAATTTTCCTGTAACAGTGGTGCAATAAAATTCAGGTATTCTAATAATAGAAATTGACCCCCTTTTAAAGATATAATCCTTTGTAAAGCGCAGTGAATCTGTGCTTTTTTTTTGTCTAAAAATAATCGGAATATTATAATTGCGATGAACGCTGGCGAGTACTATATATTCTTTTGTAAGAATCTTCAATTCGTTGTGGGTATGTAGCAAAAATAGTATAATAAAAGGAATAAGCAGACGGGGTGGAAGGCAGGTGCGAAGAAGTTGCAGCGAGTCACTAACTGTGTATTGTTAAAAGATGATCAAGTATTGCTTTTGCAAAAACCGAGTCGAGGCTGGTGGGTAGCTCCAGGAGGGAAAATGGAGCCAGGAGAATCAGTGAGAGACTCATGTATCCGGGAATTCAGAGAGGAAACCGGGGTATACTTGCGCAATCCGAATATAAAGGGGATCTTCACCTTTATCATGAAGGAGGGCGAAAAGGTTCTTTCTGAATGGATGATGTTTACTTTTTTAGCGACAGAGGCAGATGGGCTGAACTTGGATGAGTCGGAAGAAGGGAAAATTCTTTGGCATCCATTCGAGGAAATCAAGAACCTTCCGATGGCTGCAGGCGACTATCATATTCTGGAATACATGATTCATGGAAATGGAATGATTTACGGGACGTTCACCTATACGCCAAATTTTGAATTGCTTAGTTATCGATTAGATCCGAGTTAGAGCCTCCGGCGAGCCTTTAGGTTTTTTAGTGAAATGGTATGGTATCGAGCATGCTTGATAAAAAATCTGGGCACATTTACGCCAAGGCGAAATTGATATACAGGGGGAAACATAAATGAGTACAGGCGCAGTGAATGAAACGCAAATGGTCATTATTACAGGGATGTCAGGCGCTGGAAAGACAGTTGCCATTCAAAGCTTTGAAGATCTAGGATTCTTTTGTGTGGATAACCTGCCGCCAACACTCTTGCCTAAATTCCTTGAACTTATGAAGGAATCAGGGAATAAGATGAATAAGGTTGCATTAGTAATGGACCTTAGGGGACGTGAATTCTTTGATCACCTGTTCAAAGCGCTTGACGACCTTTCAGAGACTTCCTGGGTCACCCCGCAAATTCTGTTCTTAGATGCAGATGATTCCACATTAGTTAGAAGGTATAAGGAAACAAGGAGATTTCACCCGCTTGCACCTTCTGGGCTTCCTCTTGAAGGAATTAAGCATGAACGTGAGCTCTTGGAGGAATTAAAAGGGAGAGCACAGCTCATTTATAATACGACGCGATTAAAGCCTAGAGAACTTCGAGAAAAGATACTGACGGAATTCTCCGTAAATAAGACAACCTTATTTACTGTTAACGTGATGTCATTTGGTTTTAAACATGGAATTCCAATCGATGCTGATCTAGTTTTTGATGTGCGCTTTCTTCCAAACCCTCATTATATCGAACATATGCGGCCAAAAACGGGATTGGATGAAGAAGTTTCAACTTATGTATTAAAGTGGTCAGAAACACAGAAGTTTCTTGAAAAGGTCACCGAGCTTCTAAGTTTCATGCTTCCTCATTATAAAAGAGAGGGAAAAGCCCAGCTCGTTATTGCCATTGGATGCACTGGCGGTCAGCATCGTTCGGTAGCCCTGACAGAATATATTGGGGATTTCTTCAAGAATGAGTATCACACACGGATTACACATCGTGATATTGAGGGGAGAAGGGAAAAAGAGAGATGAAAAACAGACAGCCAAGAATTGTCATCATCGGAGGAGGAACAGGATTACCTGTTCTATTAAGGGGACTGAAGCAGTATCCTGTTGATATAACTGCTATCGTAACTGTTGCTGATGATGGAGGCAGTTCAGGGAGACTGAGAAATGATTTACACATTCCTCCTCCCGGTGATATACGCAATGTTTTGGCAGCACTGTCTGATGTGGAGCCACTGATTGAAGAAATGTTTCAGCATCGTTTTAAGACGTCTAATGAACTATCTGGGCATTCACTTGGAAATTTAATTCTAGCAGCAATGACTTCGATTACGGGGAATTTCGTTCATGCGATTCAGGAAATGAGTAAAGTATTGAACGTTAGAGGGAAAGTCTTACCTGCCGCTAATCAAAGTGTTGTTTTACATGCGGAGATGGAAGACGGGACAGTCGTGTCTGGAGAATCCAAAATTCCTTACTCCGGGAAAAAAATTAAAAAAGTATTTCTAACACCTAAACATATTAAACCTCTTCCTGAAACGATCTCGGCAATAAGGAAAGCTGATTTAATCATCATTGGTCCAGGAAGTTTATATACAAGCATTTTACCTAATCTGCTCGTTCCAAAGCTTGGGCATGAAGTATGCCGTGCCAAGGCGAAAAAGGTGTACATTTGCAATCTCATGACCCAGGCAGGAGAGACATTTAACTATACAGCTAGCGACCATGTAAAAGCGATTTATGATCATATGAGCTGTGCTTTTATGAACACAATTCTTGTCAATAGCGAGGATATTCCGGTCGATATTCAGGAGCGCTATAGTGAAGAAATGTCAAAGCCAGTTATCTTTGATACAGAGCGTCTTCAGGAGCTAGGACTGGAAGTCATTCCAGGGGAAATCGTGTGTGAAAAAGCCGGTGTGATTCGCCATGATACAAAAGTCGTCGCAGAAATGTTATATTCATTACTTATGGATGAAATGAAAAAAAGAAATATGAACTAGATGAATTAGCGGAAGTTGCGCTTTTCTATCTGTCTAGCTCCGGGCGCCATCGGCTCGAGGTCATAAGTCAATCCGGCAAGAAGGTTAAAGAACAACCTTCCAGCCGGCTCGCCTTATGCTTGTCGCCGATAAGCGGGCGCCCTACGCTTTTCTAAAAGGGTGGTGAGAATATGTCTTTCGCTTCGGAAACGAAAAAGGAATTAACGAATCTGGAGGCAAAGGATTGCTGTGGAAAAGCGGAATTGTCAGCGCTTATACGTATGAATGGCTCGCTTTCATTTTCAAACAGAAAATTAATCGTTGATATTCAAACAGAAAATGCAGCGATTGCTAGAAGAATTTATATCCTGATTAAAAAGAATTATCATGTACAAGTAGAGCTTCTCGTTCGAAAGAAAATGAGGCTGAAAAAAAATAATGTCTACATTGTACGTTTATCAGAGAAGGCCAGAGAAATTCTGGATGACTTAAAAATAATAAGCGAGGGTTTTGTTTTTACCCACAATATTTCGGAATCATTGATTAAAAAGAAGTGTTGTAAGCGTTCTTATCTTCGCGGCGCCTTTCTGGCCGGAGGATCTGTCAACAACCCAGAAACTTCATCTTATCACTTAGAAATTTCTTCACTTTATAAGGAGCATAACGACTCTTTATGTGAATTGATGAATACATTTAATTTGAATAGTAAAACGCTTGAGCGAAAAAAAGGCTTCATTACGTATTTAAAGGAAGCTGAAAAAATTACTGAGTTTTTGAGTGTTATTGGGGCTCATAATGCACTGCTCCGATTTGAAGATATACGGATTGTCCGTGATATGAGAAACTCAGTGAACCGGCTAGTTAATTGTGAAACAGCGAACTTAAATAAAACAATTGGTGCTGCCATTCGCCAAGTCGAGAATATACGATATATTGACGAAACCGTTGGGCTACATATATTGCCAGATAAGCTAAGGGAAATTGCTGAACTGCGGGTAGCCTATCAGGATGTTACTTTAAAAGAGCTGGGTGAAATGGTTTCTGGGGGAAATATAAGTAAATCAGGCATTAATCATCGTTTAAGAAAAATAGATGAAATTGCTGACAAACTGCGAGCAGGGGAATCGCTTTAAAAAATTTTGATTCTATATGGGAGGAAAGGAAGAAATGTTGGAAAAACAGGTTGAAGTAAAATTAAAAACAGGATTGCAGGCACGGCCTGCGGCACTTTTCGTGCAGGAAGCCAATCGATTTTCATCGGATGTCTTTCTTGAAAAGGATGGAAAAAAGGTAAATGCAAAAAGCATCATGGGCTTGATGAGTCTTGCTGTCAGCTCAGGAACCGTCATTACTTTAATTGTAGATGGTAAAGATGAAGCAGAAGCACTTGAAGAGCTGTCTAGTTATATTCAAAAGGAAAATTAATTTTTTTGTAAAAGAGCGGTTGTCCAATAAGTCTATATTCAGACTATTGGACAGCGCTTTTTTTATTTAATGAAGGTCCTATACGAGTACAATCATATGCTCATATTCAAATAAAAGGTCAGTTCTAGTTCAAACGGAACTCAATCAGGTTCATTGGCTCCAGGAAATAGTTAATTTTAGAATGAACTGAACTCAATAAGATCTATTGGCTCCCGAAAATGGTCAATTTTAGAATAACCTGAACTCAATAAGGCCAATTGATTCCTCGAAATGATCAATTTTTGTAAGCGACAACGAAAAGTGTGTAATCGTGCTCATGATCGAACAAATAGCCTAAAAGGAGAGATGAATAAATTAATAGAAGTACTAAAATTTTCTAATAATCCGCCCTTTTTGGACAGCCTCTTTTTTTCGGTAAAATGAGAAAGTTGCTAGATAAACGTCGTGGATGCTCGATGGAATTAAAAAACTTCTAAAAAAAAGAGATAAAAAAACACATGAGAATTCGTGCACGAAATCTCATGTGTCTTTTTTTATTTATCTTTCTTATCCGCAGCAGGATTACGTGTAATAATTTTATCCACTAATCCGTATTCTAATGCTTTTTCAGCAGTCATAAAATTATCGCGGTCTGTATCCTTAGCGATCACTTCAAGCGGCTGACCTGTGCGTTCTGCTAAAATTTTATTTAGCTTATCACGAAGGAAAAGAATGCGTTTAGCTGCAATTTCAATTTCAGTTGCTTGCCCTTGAGCTCCGCCTAGTGGCTGGTGAATCATGACTTCACTGTTAGGAAGAACGAAACGCTTGCCTTTTTCACCAGCTGCAAGCAGGAATGCACCCATAGAAGCAGCCATACCTGTACAAATCGTTGATACATCTGCTTTAATGTACTGCATTGTATCATAGATTGCCATACCAGCCGTGATGCTTCCGCCCGGGCTGTTAATGTATAATGTAATATCTTTCTCAGGGTTTTCAGCTTCTAAGAATAATAATTGTGCTACAATCGAGTTGGCAACATTATCATCGATTGCACTGCCAAGCATGATAATGCGATCTTTTAAAAGACGGGAGTAAATATCGTAAGCGCGCTCTCCACGGTTTGTTTGTTCAATAACTGTAGGGATTAGGTTCATCTTATTATTCCTCCTTTAATTAAGTAAGGGTAACATACAAATGCCATATATTTTTCCATTGATGTATGTAATCTCATGATACACTGTTGGTCAATAAAGGTCAAACAATACACTTCACCAAATCAGGATTATTATTCGACATCTTCCTTCTAATCTATATCTCCGTTTCCATCATTCCCGCTCTTCCGTTTTTTAAACAAAAGATTCCTTGCAAAGTTTGAAAAAATCGCATATAATCTATATTTGTAACGCAAATGCAAATTACACAATGCCCTCGTGGTGCAACGGATAGCACGTGAGATTCCGGTTCTTAAGATGTGGGTTCGATTCCTGCCGAGGGCGCTTATAGTATTGATATGTATGGGTTTTTCAAGTATTTCGGTTAGGAGTGTCCAACTTTTGTCCGAGTATATTGAAAAACCCATATTTTATTTCACTCTATTTTCTCTAACCAAGCACTCATAAAATGAAAATAGAAATTTGGGTCGTTTTTTCATGTACATAACCCATTCTGACCGAATTTTATTCCATTCTTTTAATCTCTTAATTGTAAAGTCATCAAGTGCAATTACTTGTTCTCCACTTTCTCCTGTTTTCGTAGTTGGTTTTTACAACATACTCTTTAGACTCTCTAACAAGTGTTTTATCAATATTTAACTATTGGCTTCTATAATCTATATCATTTAACGGTAGGGCGTAAATTTTGCTAATATGGGCTCCTGTAGCGACTAAAAGATAAGTTATATATAAGTTGGATATTCAATTAGCCAGTCCTTTTTAGCATGCTGGATCAATTCAAGATACTGCTCTAACTCAAGAAATTTCTTTTTTGTTTTGACTCTTTCTTTGGGGTAACTAACTCTTGATGCAGGGTTCTTATGCATAAGGTCTATATCCATCGCTTCTTTAAAAGCTTTAAGTGTATATAACTAAGTAATTATATTACATAAATAATGACATGAATGTAGGTTATTTTTCATACTATATTTTTGGGGTGGAAAAATGGCAAGAGCAAAATACCGAAGTTCAGACGTTGACTTAATGGCAAGGATGATGAGAGCAGAAGCCGAAGGTGAAGGGCAACAGGGAATGTTATATGTTGGAAATGTAATTGTGAATCGACTTGTAGCTAATTGTATAGACTTTATAGGTTTAAGAACAATTCCACAGGTCATTTATCAAGTACAAGGAAATAATTATGCTTTTGAAGCTGTTCAAAAAGGGAATGTATTTTATCAAAGAGCGAGAGGTGTTGAAAGAAGATTGGCAGAACAGAATTTGAAGCACTGGAGACAGCATCCGGCTAGATATGCCCTTTGGTATTTCAATCCCTATGGGCCATGTCCTCCAACATGGTATGATCAACCTCATACTGGTCAATTTAAAAACCATTGTTTTTATGAACCAAAACCTGGAACATGTGATAGTGTTTATAGAGGTTAAGCATACTCTTTGAGTAAGCTTTTTTACGTGTAAAATATTTATATAATATAAAACTTTTAGTAATAGTTTTTATCTAAAAAAGTTAGAATGTGAATTTTTGTACTTAAGCTAATGGGTTACTTTCCTTTAATAACAATCTTAAAATATGGGTTGTTTACCTACTATTGTATAGATTTTTTATACTCTTAATGTGGGTTCGATTCCTGCTGAGGGTGCTAGTTTAAAATCAATATGTCATAACAAAAAGCCGAAAGCCCAAACAAATCATGGGTTTTCGGCTTTTTACTAGGCTTTGTTATTTTTTATTGGTGATTTTCATGTATATATTAGGCGGAGAATTTCCGCCTAATATATAAAGAGGAAGCTTAAAAGGCAGATATAAGCGGAGATATTCCGCTTAACTGCTCTAAAAAAGTCAAAATCCAAAGGTTTGAATAATATAAGCGGAAAAACTCCCTTTATTATTAAGGAAATATGTGTATTTCCCGACTTAACCGGAATTTTTCAGTTATTTTTCGAAATTTTTTACTAAAAGGAGTATGCCTAGTTTATTACATATTTTTTTCGTACGATAGACGATAAAATTAAGCGGCAATCCAGCAGTTTTCTAAATTTAGTTTCGGTGATAATTTCAAGTTCTTTCCCTTCTTCAATTAACTCATAAGCCTTTCTTTCCTTCGTACTTAAACCGCTGCTTCCAACAAGGAAATGATCCTGTTTTCCAACTACAAGATAATTTGTTTTAGAACTTACTCCACTTTTAATGATTCCGCCTAAGTTCACTACTCTTTGCATGGCTTCCTCACGATTCATTTTTAATTCACCAGTGAAAACGAAATTCTTCCCATAAAAAGGGTGGTGGATATCAAAATCGTTCGTAGATGGAACCATGTCTTTTGTGGATAATTTAGCAAAATTCTTTTTTCTCTTCTTAAATTCAGTTTGAATCTTTAATTCTGAGAATCGCTTTACCGGTATTGAATTATACGTACTAATATAGGTATGGATCGATTTCCTTCTTTTGGTTTCAATGCATGTTAAAACTAATTCCGCACATGCCCTCGCATCATCTAAAGCGTTATGGTGATTAGTAAGAGTGATGCCAAATCTTTCTGTGCGGTCTTTTAATGAGCTGCCAATGCCTTCACCGCTGCAGGCGCGAGTACTTATTGGAATGCTGCACACATAGTCGAATTCAGGAGCTTCAATGGAATAGGTTTTCAAGCAATTCTTCAAAACATTCATATCGAACTGCGCATTATGTGCGACAAATAAACTCTCATTATGAAAATAATGGCTAATCTCCCCCCACACTTCATCAAATTTTGGTGCGTTCTTTAAATCATCAAAAGAAAGACCATGTATTTTTGACATCTCTGGATCGAGTTCAAGGGAAGGCGGCTGAATGAGAAAATACTTTTCGTTAATGATTTCATTGTTCTGAATGAATACCATTCCTAGAGAACATGCACTGTTCATGTGGTTATTGGCGATCTCAAAATCAATCGCAATGAAGTCCATTTGTTTTCCTCCTCTTGTTTGAAAAATTCTATTAAAAAAGGGCTTGTATGCTTAAATCATTGAAGAATCTTCTCTATTATTATAAAGTGATTGAAGCACCCGCTCCATCACATTTTATTTTCAACAGATCCCCATGCCAATATTTTTCCATACAACATTCCTTCACGTTATTGTAAAATGAACACGAGGGGGGATTAAAATGAACTTACAAGCAGGGTTATGGCAGCAGCAAACTTTGAAGCTAACGATGACGCAAGAGCTAACGCAGGCAATTGCATTGCTGCAATACAATACACAGGAGCTTTCTGCATTTTTAGAGAATAAAGCATTGGAAAACCCCTTATTGCAGATTGAGCCTGGCAATGTGCAAGCCATGGACCCCCGGAAGGATCGAGTAAAGCCAACTCGCAAGAAAGTGGATAAAGATAAACAAAACTGGATTGAACAGATTGGGGAAACTGTGACGTATTTAGACGAATATTTAAAGTCACAGGTAGATCTCAATCGATTAACTATAAATGGAAAAATAGTATTTGACTATTTAATCGAGTGTATCGATGAAAACGGTTACTTTCGTGCGGAGGTAAGCGAAGTAGCCCTTCATTTTAATATAACGGAAGCAGAAGTCTATGAACATCTTAACCTACTGCAAGGATTAGAACCCGCTGGGATTGGCGCCCGCAATTTGCAGGAATGCCTCTTATTGCAATTACGGCGCTGTGAGAAGAGGTATGTTCTTGCAGAAGAAATCGTAGAAAAGCATTTCCTTCCTTTTGCTGAAAAGAAATGGAAGGATATATCAAAAACTCTCAATGTAAAATTGAATGAGATTCAAGAGGTATTCGATTTTATTCAAACATTAAATCCAAGACCAGCTTCCTCCTTTCAACACGAAAAGTCTGCTTACATAGTGCCGGATGTTGTGATTAAATGGAATGGGGAATCCTTTACAGTCAGTATATATGATGAAGCATTGCCGAAAATTAGTTTTAACAGTGCGTACTATGAAAAGTTTTCTTCTAATCAAGATAAGACAGTCAATCGTTTTATTCAGGAAAATCAGCAGGATTATCAATGGATCATGAAGAGCATTGAGCAAAGAAAAGAAACATTAACAAAGGTCTCTTTGAAGATAGTGGAAAAACAGCGGGACTTTTTTATGAATGGACCTGCATATCTACGTCCGATGACAATGAAGGAGATTGCAGATGAGCTGGAGATTCATGAGTCTACGGTTAGCCGTGCAGTCAGAGAGAAATATGCACAAACCCCGTTTGGCACGTATGAATTAAGATCCTTCTTCTCCAGCACGATAAAGACGACATCAGATGAGAATACCTCGTCAAAGCAAGTAAAGACGATCATCAGTCAATTGGTGGAAGGGGAAAATAAACAAAAGCCACTGTCTGATCAGGAAATCGTTCGGTTGCTGGAAGAGCAAGAGGGGATGGTTGTTTCGCGAAGAACGGTTGCGAAATACCGGGATCAGCTCGGAATTCCTTCTTCATCTAAAAGAAAACGCTATGAATGAAGGGAGAATAACAATGAACAAACGTACACTAGTGCTCTATACACGAAGCCGCTGTTCATTATGTGATAAAGCAAAAAAGATCATTTTAGAATTACAGGAAGAATGGAATTTTATTTTAGAAGAAATTGATATTGATACGAGCGATAAATTGACGGAAAAGTATGGAATTATGATACCGGTGGTTGAAATCGATGGGAAAGAAATTCAATATGGACAAATTGATTATCTAACCATTAGTGAAGCGTTTTCAGAAAAAAGTAAATCTTTTTAATTGAATTCACTTATTACTCCTGTTAAAATGTAGTTATAGCAGGAGTGATTTTTTTTGCTTCAATCGGGACATAATATGTCTACGAGGGACAAAAAATGTCCAGGAGGATGAAATCAATGTACTCTTTAATTGATGTTCAAAAAAGATTATTGCCTGATTTATTAATCGTTATGCAAAAACGCTATCATATTCTTCACTATATTGGGCTAATGGAACCTGTAGGCAGAAGAAGCTTAAGTCTGAGTTTAGGCTTAACGGAAAGGGTATTAAGAAGTGAGGTTGAATTTTTAAAAGACCAAAATCTAATTGCCTCATCAACCGCAGGAATGAGTCTGACATCAGATGGCAAGGAATTGCTTGATAAACTAAGCAGTGTCATTAGAGAAATTTCGGGCATTAGTGCCATGGAGGAGAATTTGCAGCGTAAGCTAGGCATTCAGAAGGTTATCATCGTCTCTGGTGATTGCGATGAATCTCCTTGGGTGAAAACAGAATTGGGCAGAGCTGCTGCCAATCGGATGAAATCCAATCTTAAAGGGGAAAATATTATTGCTGTAACAGGCGGCTCAACCATTGCGGCCGTAGCAGATATGTTAACCCCATTAGAAGCAACGCAAAGCTGTCTATTTGTCCCTGCTAGAGGCGGAATCGGTGAGGATGTAAAAAATCAAGCCAACTCCATCTGTGCAGCAATGGCTGACCGGACGAATTCTAAACACCGTGTCCTATATATCCCCGATCAAGTAAGTAAGGAGATGTATGAATCTATTATTAAGGAACGGGAAATTAGCGAAGTTCTGAAAATGATCAAGTCAGCAAGCATGGTTTTACATGGGATTGGAGACGCTATTACAATGGCAGAACGCCGAAAATCTAGCATTGAAGCTCTGGCAAAAATTAAAGGTGCACAGGCAGAAGGGGAAGCTTTCGGCTATTATTTCAATAAAAATGGCGAGGTCGTCCATAAAGTTCAAACGATTGGACTCCAGCTGCAGGATCTTTCTGCTATTCCGGATGTCATTGCAGTTGCAGGAGGAAAAACAAAGGCAAAAGCGATTGCCGCTTATATGAAACAAGCACCGCAATCAACCGTACTCGTTACGGATGAAGGTGCAGCGAAATGTTTATTAGAAGGGTAAATCCCTTTTTCAATACAATTTTATCCTACAAGGGAGGAAGTTAAAATGGCAGTAAAAGTTGGTATTAATGGATTTGGAAGAATTGGTCGTGTAGTTTTTCGTGCAGCATTAAAGAACCCGAATATAGAGATTGTCGCAGTAAATGATTTAACAGATGCAAACATGCTGGCACATCTTTTAAAATATGATTCTGTTCACGGAACATTAAATGAAAACGTATCTGTTGATGGGGATTATCTTGTTGTTGGCGGACATAAAGTAAAAGTAATCGCAGAACGTGATCCTGCTCAGCTTGGATGGGGAGACTTAGGCGTTGAAGTGGTTATTGAATCAACAGGCCGTTTTACGAAGCGTGAAGATGCAGCAAAGCATTTAGAAGCTGGGGCAAAGAAAGTTATTATTTCTGCACCTGCAACGAATGAAGATATTACAGTAGTTATGGGTGTAAACCATGAAAGCTATGATCCAGCAAACCACCATGTCATTTCAAATGCGTCATGTACAACAAACTGTCTTGCGCCTTTTGCGAAAGTGCTGAATGATAAATTTGGCATCAAGCGCGGAATGATGACAACGATTCACTCTTATACAAATGACCAGCAAATTCTTGATTTGCCGCATAAAGATTACCGTCGTGCTCGTGCGGCTGCGGAGAATATCATTCCAACAACAACTGGGGCTGCCAAAGCTGTTTCCCTTGTATTGCCTGAATTGAAGGGCAAATTAAATGGCGGAGCAGTTCGTGTGCCAACGCCGAATGTTTCTTTAGTTGATTTAGTTGCTGAATTAGAAAAAGAAGTTACAGCTGAAGAAGTAAACGCAGCATTTAAAGAAGCGGCTGAAGGTGAATTAAAAGGTATCTTAGCATACAGCGAAGAGCCGCTTGTATCTGGAGATTATAATGGAGACCCTGCTTCATCAACGATTGATGCCCTATCTACAATGGTGATGGAAGGCAGCATGGTTAAAGTCATTTCTTGGTATGACAACGAAAGCGGCTATTCAAACCGTGTGGTTGACCTTGTAGAATACATCGCACAAAAAGGTTTATAAAGTGAATCTTCCATCAGTAGGGGAATTACTGCCTGTTAATCCGTGATAAAATTCCTTGGAATGTTTTAAACATATTGGAAATTGAAAGTGCAAACGTCTATAATGATATATGGTAAAGGGGAGCGGGGAACAAACCCCTCTCCTTTTTCTATGAAGAGTTTTCGCAATTATTTTTGCATGGGTGTAAGCCTAAGCAAGTACTACTTATTTGTAAACATGTGGGGGTCATTTTGCGATGAACAAAAAAAGCGTTAAAGATGTGGATTTAAAAGGGAAAAAGGTATTTTGCCGTGTGGATTTCAATGTACCGATGAAAGATGGCAAAGTGACTGATGAAACACGAATCCGCGCTGCACTGCCAACGATTCAATACTTAACAGATCAAGGAGCAAAAGTAATTCTAGCCAGTCATCTTGGACGTCCAAAGGGACAGGCAGTCGATGAATTGCGCCTGACACCGGTCGCTGCTCGTTTGTCTGAGCTTCTTGGAAAAGAAGTGAAAAAAGCAGATGAAGCATATGGAGATGCGGTTAAAGAAATGATCGGAACAATGAACGAAGGAGACGTTATGCTTCTTGAAAATGTTCGTTTCTATCCTGGCGAAGAGAAAAATGATCCTGAGCTAGCGAAAGCATTTGCTGAATTAGCTGATCTTTATGTGAACGATGCGTTCGGAGCAGCACACCGTGCACATGCTTCAACAGAAGGAATTGCTCATCATCTTCCAGCTGTATCAGGACTTTTAATGGAGAAGGAGCTAGAGGTGTTAGGAAAAGCTCTATCTAATCCAGAGCGCCCATTTACAGCGATTATTGGCGGGGCAAAAGTAAAGGATAAAATTGGCGTGATTGATAATCTGCTTGAAAAGGTAGATAACTTAATCATAGGCGGCGGCTTGGCTTATACGTTCGTAAAGGCAAATGGCCATGAAATAGGAAAATCACTTTTAGAAGAAGATAAGATAGATTTGGCAAAATCATTTATGAAGAAAGCCCAAGAAAAGGGAGTTAACTTCTATATGCCAGTTGATGCTGTCATTGCTGATGATTTCTCCGTAGAAGCAAACACAAAAACGGTTGCAATTGATGAAATTCCAGCCGATTGGCAAGCCCTTGATATCGGACCGAAAACGGCCGAAATCTACAGCGATGTGATCCAAAATTCAAAGCTAGTCATCTGGAATGGACCAATGGGTGTGTTTGAATGGGATAAATTTGCTGGAGGAACAAGAGCAGTGGCGGAAAGCTTAGCAGAAGCTAATGATACATATTCCGTTATTGGCGGCGGGGACTCTGCAGCAGCTGTAGAAAAATTCTATCTTGCAGACCGGATGAGCCATATTTCCACTGGCGGCGGTGCTTCCCTAGAGTTTATGGAAGGCAAGGCTTTACCTGGTGTAGTAGCGTTGAACGACAAATAGAAAAGCGGAAGCGGCTTGATCAGGGGCGACAAGCATAAGGCAGTCCAGCAGGAAGGTTGTACTTTAACCTTCTTGATGGAATGACTTATGACCTCGAGCCCCTAGGCGCTGCAGCTAGACAAAGAAAAGCGGAAGCGGCTTGATCAGGGGCGACAAGCATAAGGCAGTCCAGCGGGAAGGTTGTACTTTAACCTTCTTGATGGAATGACTTATGACCTCGAGCCCCTAGGCGCTGTAGCTGGACAAAGAAAAGCGGAAGCGGCTTGATCAGGGGCGACAAGCATAAGGCAGTCCAGCAGGAAGGTTGTACTTTAACCTTCTTGATGGACTGCCTTATGACCTCGAGCCCCTAGGCGCTGTAGCTAGACAAAGAAAAGCGGAAGC
>NZ_LT904904.1:765107-775370 GCF_900199725.1 Cytobacillus massiliigabonensis
CCTAGGCGCTGTAGCTAGACAAAGAAAAGCGGAAGCGGCTTGATCAGGGGCGACAAGCATAAGGCAGTCCAGCAGGAAGGTTGTACTTTAACCTTCTTGATGGACTGCCTTATGACCTCGAGCCCCTAGGCGCTGTAGCTAGACAAAGAAAAGCGGAAGCTGGATACCTCGGCTTACCTAAAAATTTTGCATGAAAGGATGTACCATTATGCGTAAACCAATCATTGCAGGAAACTGGAAAATGCATAAAACTCTTCCAGAGGCAAAAACCTTTTTAGATGAAATTACGGGCTCTATCCCTGATACGGATAAAGTTGAAACGGTTGTTTGTGCGCCCGCATTATTTTTAGAGCGTTTAGTAGGCTCGAAAGTTGGCATCGGTGCACAAAATATGCATTTTGAAGAAAGCGGTGCTTTTACGGGGGAAATCAGCCCGGCGGCACTAGAAGATATCGGTGTAAAATATGTGATTCTCGGCCATTCGGAACGCCGTGAAATGTTTAATGAAACAGATGAAGCAGTGAACAAAAAAACATTGGCAGCTTTCAAGCACAACTTAACTCCGATTGTATGCTGCGGAGAAACGCTTGAACAGCGAGAGAACGGCGAAACAATGGCATTTGTTGGTTCGCAAATAGAGAAGGCATTGCAAGGCTTGACTGAAGAGCAAGTGAAACAAACGGTTATTGCTTATGAACCAATCTGGGCAATTGGCACAGGAAAATCTTCTACTGCTGAAGATGCAAATGAAGTATGTGCACATATTCGCCAAGTGGTGAAGGAGCAATTTTCTCAAGAAGCGGCTGAGTCTGTTCGCATTCAGTATGGCGGCAGTGTGAAGCCTGGAAACATTAAAGAATATATGTCTCAGCCTGATATCGATGGCGCTTTAGTAGGAGGCGCTAGCTTAGAAGCACAATCGTTCCTGCAATTATTGGAGGCAGGGCAATATGAGTAAATCACCTGTTGCATTAATCATCCTAGATGGCTTTGGGCTGAGAAACGAAGAAAAGGGTAATGCTGTTTCCCATGCGAAAAAGCCAAACTTTGACCGCTATTGGAATACCTATCCGCATGCGACCTTAACAGCTTGCGGGGAAGCGGTCGGATTGCCAGAAGGACAGATGGGGAACTCAGAGGTTGGCCACCTGAACATCGGTGCCGGCCGGGTCGTTTACCAAAGTCTGACAAGAGTGAATGTCGCGATTCGTGAAGGCAAGTTTGAAAAAAATGAGACGTTTTTAAAGGCCATTAATCATGTGAAGAAAAATGGAACAAGTCTTCATTTAATGGGCTTGCTTTCAGACGGTGGTGTGCACAGTCATATTAATCACCTTTATGCACTTCTTCATTTAGCTGCAGAAGAAGGCGTCAAAAATGTCTATGTTCATGGATTTTTAGATGGACGAGATGTTGGTCCACAAACGGCTGAAGGATATATTAAAGCAGCTGAGGAAAAAATGAAGGAATATGGCGTTGGTGAGTTCGCAACGATTTCTGGCCGCTATTATTCCATGGACCGGGATAAGCGCTGGGAGCGTGTAGAAAAGTCATATCGCTCCATGGTTTATGGGGAAGGTCCGACATACTCGAATGCGATTGATTTAGTAGAGGATAATTATCGGCATGGAATCTTTGATGAATTCGTCATTCCATCTGTGATTACAAGAGACGATGGGGAGCCTG
This sequence comes from Cytobacillus massiliigabonensis, assembly GCF_900199725.1. Taxonomy (GTDB): domain Bacteria; phylum Bacillota; class Bacilli; order Bacillales; family Cytobacillaceae; genus Cytobacillus; species Cytobacillus massiliigabonensis. The sequence goes on from NZ_LT904904.1 coordinate 766,794, forward strand.
TTGCAACCATTCAGGAAAATGATGCTGTTATTTTCTATAACTTCCGACCGGATCGGGCAATACAAATATCAAATACGTTTACGAATAAAGATTTCCGTTCGTTCGATAGAGGTCCGAAACACCCTGATCAACTGTATTTTGTTTGCTTGACGCATTTTAGTGAAACGGTTGACGGCTATGTGGCGTTTGAACCAAGCAACTTGGATAATACACTAGGAGAGGTATTATCACAAAATGGCTTAAAACAGCTTCGCATTGCAGAAACAGAAAAATATCCGCATGTCACCTTTTTTATGAGCGGCGGCCGTGAAGCAGAATTTCCAGGTGAAAAGCGGATTTTAATCAACTCGCCAAAGGTTGCTACATATGATTTAAAGCCGGAAATGAGTGCATATGAGGTGACGGATGCCTTAATGAAGGAAATCGAAGCGGATCAGCAGGATGCGATTATTTTAAACTTTGCTAATCCAGATATGGTCGGGCATTCCGGGATGCTTGAGCCAACAATTAAGGCAGTAGAAACAGTTGATGAATGCCTTGGGAAAATTGTTGATCTTATTTTAGCAAAGGGCGGAAAAGCCATTATTACAGCAGACCACGGGAATGCGGATGAAGTGGTTACGTTAGAAGGGCAGCCGATGACCGCCCATACGACGAATCCTGTACCAGTGATTATTACGCAGAATGGTGCAGAATTGCGGGAGGATGGCATTCTTGGAGATCTTGCTCCAACCATGCTAGACCTTCTTGGACTTCAAAAACCAGCAGAAATGACAGGAACTACATTAATAAAAAAATAAGTTGAATTTAAAGGAGAGAATAAATATGCCATTTATCCAACATGTATATGCTCGTGAAGTTTTAGATTCTCGCGGAAATCCGACAGTAGAAGTGGAAGTTTTAACAGAATCAGGGTTCTTTGGCCGTGCGATGGTTCCATCTGGTGCATCAACTGGTGAATATGAAGCAGTTGAGCTTCGTGATGGCGACAAATCACGCTACCTTGGTAAAGGGGTTCAAAAAGCGGTAGACAATGTAAACAACTTAATTGCTGACACTGTGATCGGCATGGATGTAACAGATCAGGTTGGCATCGACCGCACAATGATCGAGTTAGATGGAACGGAAAACAAGGGCAAGCTTGGTGCCAATGCAATCCTTGGTGTTTCAATGGCATGTGCGCATGCAGCTGCAGAATCAGTAGGTCTTCCACTATATCGTTACCTTGGCGGATTCAATGCGAAGCAGCTTCCAACTCCAATGATGAACATCATTAATGGCGGATCTCATGCAGATAACAACGTAGACTTCCAAGAATTCATGATTATGCCAGTTGGCGCTCCTACTTTTAAAGAAGCGATCCGCATGGGTGCAGAAGTATTCCATTCATTGAAGAAAGTTTTATCTGGCAAAGGCTTGAATACAGCTGTTGGTGATGAAGGCGGATTCGCTCCAAACCTAGGTTCAAACCGTGAAGCGTTAGAAGTAATTATTGAAGCAATCACAAACGCTGGATACGAAGCAGGCAAAGATATTTACCTTGCAATGGACGTTGCTTCATCTGAGTTCTTTAACAAAGAAACAGGCAAATATGATCTTGCAGGTGAAGGCCGCACAGGCTTAACTTCTGAAGACATGGTAAACTTCTATGAAGAGCTAGTAAATGAGTTCCCAATCATCTCTATTGAAGATGGCCTGGACGAAAACGACTGGGAAGGTCACAAGCTTCTTACTGAACGCATCGGCGGCAAAGTACAGCTTGTAGGTGATGACCTATTCGTTACGAATACTAAGAAATTAGCACAAGGAATTGAGCAAGGCGTAGGAAACTCAATCCTAATTAAAGTAAACCAAATCGGTACATTAACAGAAACATTTGATGCTATCGAAATGGCGAAGCGTGCAGGCTACACGGCAGTTGTTTCTCACCGTTCTGGTGAAACAGAAGATGCAACCATTGCCGATATCGCTGTTGCAACAAATGCAGGCCAAATCAAGACAGGATCCATGTCCCGTACAGACCGTATTGCGAAATACAACCAGCTTCTACGTATTGAAGATGAGCTTGGGGATTTAGCAGTGTACGACGGGTTGAAGTCTTTTTATAATTTGAAGAAGTAAGTTGAGTGGCGGCCCTTGAGGCCGCCTTTTCTGTTGGGTTTGGCGAATATAATCGGTGTGACGGCGAATATATTTGATTTTTGTCCAATATATCGAGGTGGACGGCGAATATATCATTTTTTTGTCCAATAAAAGTAGGAAGACGGCGAATATCTCAATGAGGGTGGTACACTCTCCCTTTGTTAGCTCCCGAACTTGGCAGATTCATCCGCATTAATAGCTTGGATGCCATATCTACAGATGTTAAATGAGTAAATTCACGAAATTGCTTGTTAGATATCGTTGAATTTAACAAGAAAAAGTAATCTTTCACCGCATCAATATGAGCATCGCTATCGTAGCACTCACATTTTTCGCAAAACCACTTTCTGCGCACACGTATCATCCCAAGTGCTTTACAATTTGGACACTGTACCCCTGTTATCACCTCTGATTTAGCTACCCCATATTTCTGCAGAATATCTTGATCACCTGGAACATGACTTTTAAGCAGCAACTTAGATAATTTCCGCATGCTCTTCATATCCATTACCTCATTTTTATATACTCTTTCAATTTCAGTAAGACGTTCCAGCAAATTGTATCCATGCACGATCTTTTTCAAAATAGAAGGATCACGAGAATTGGTCTTTAGAATGGTTGAGGGGCTGCTGAAGGCAACTAAATAATCGATGGGGATCTGAGAGTAGCCATGACTGCTAAAAAATGTGCTTAATTGCTGCTGATGCCATCTGGCTTGCGCAAGGGGATTATGAAAACCTTCTTCTTTATCATTTGCTGTTCGAATAAGCTGGTTAAATGAATCTTCGAGAAATAGGGTGCCATAGAAATTTTTGCATTCAAGGATTAAAGCAAGATGAGGGCTAAGAACAAGATAATCAATTTGAAAATAGTGATTGCCGCTGGGAAACCGCATATCATGAAAAATAAAGTAATCCTTATCAGGCAGGTAATCTAAATAATAGGATATGGCTCGCTCCCCATTGTAACCAGCTAATCTTTTCCTTAAATCTTCCTTCATTTCTTCATATCTAAAATAATCATTAGGTGTGCGCCTTAATAAAGCTTCCATTTTTAAAACATTATTTGATTTCGATAACTCTTTTACAATCAAAATAATCACTCCTTTTCTTAATAGACTTCTCCGTAACATAATCCAGACCTTCCTGCAACTATGACCAAATTCTGAATTCTATTGCCAATAAAACACAACTATGATAAAATTAGTGATACTGTAAAAGGTTCGTTTCAGGAGGTGGGCTTTTATGCATGCACTATTAATCACGTTATTAATTATTGTATCTGTCGGACTTATTGTTGTCGTCCTTCTGCAATCAGGTAAAAGTGCTGGTCTATCCGGTGCCATTTCTGGGGGAGCAGAACAGCTTTTTGGAAAACAAAAAGCACGCGGACTGGATTTAATTCTTCACCGCATTACAATTGTTCTTTCAGTCCTATTCTTTATTTTAACTATTGGAGTATCCTATTTCGCTTTATAAAAAATTGCCTGACCTTCATTAGGTCAGGTTTTTTTCGTTTGGATTGTGAAAAATAGTAGATAAGAGAATTTTACTTAAAGGAGTATATTATAGATGAAAATTGTTACACCGAAGCCGTTTACTTTTGGAAATGGAAAAAGAGCAGTGCTATTGCTGCACGGTTTTACAGGAAATACAGCGGATGTACGCATGATGGGGCGTTTTTTAGAAGGGAAAGGCTATACATGCCATGCGCCGCAATACAAGGGGCATGGAGTTCCGCCAGAGGAGCTTGTTCATACCGGGCCTGAAGACTGGTGGAAAGACGTGATGGACGGGTATGAATTTTTGAAAAATAAAGGTCATCAGGAAATTGCTGTGGCAGGGCTATCATTAGGAGGCGTATTTTCATTAAAATTAGGTTACACTGTACCTGTTAAGGGAATTATCCCTATGTGTGCGCCAATGTATATTAAAAGTGAAGAAGTCATGTATGAAGGGATTCTGCAATATGCCCGGCAATATAAGCAGCTGGAAGGGAAATCTGAAGCACAAATTGAACAAGAGATGGCTGAGTTTCAAAAGACACCGATGAATACATTAAAAGCGCTGCAAGAACTGATTGCAGATGTTCGTAATCATGTGGATATGATTTATTCTCCTGCTTTTGTTGTTCAAGCGCGAGAGGATCATATGATTAATACGGACAGTGCGAACATTATTTATAATGAAGTGGAGTCGGATTTGAAAGAAATCAAATGGTTTGAGGAATCAGGACACGTGATCACTCTTGATAAAGAGCGGGATCAGCTTCACGAAGATGTATACGAGTTTTTAGAAAAGCTAGATTGGGAAGAATAAAAGAAAAGGAGGAGCTATTGAATGGAAAATACGATTCAGCAAATTATAGATAAGCTCCTGTACTACATGAAGGATGAGGCTTACAAGCCGCTAACTGTACAGGAATTGGAATCCGCATTTGGAATTGAGGATTCTTCCGATTTTAAAGATTTTGTAAAAGCGCTAGTGATGATGGAGGAAAAGGGTCTTGTAGTTCGAACAAGAAGCAATCGGTACGGTCTGCCAGAGAAGATGAATCTCATACGCGGGAAGCTGACTGGACATGCAAAAGGCTTTGCCTTTGTTATTCCAGATGAGCCGGGGATGGATGATATTTTTATCCCTCCAAATGAAACGAATAATGCCATGCATGGAGATATCGTTCTTGCGCGTGTCAGTTCGGAAACCTCAGGTCAAAGAAGAGAGGGCACAATTGTACGTGTTTTAGAACGTGGAATTACACAGATTGTCGGGACGTATACAGAAAGTAAAAATTTTGGTTTCGTGCTTCCTGATGATAAGAAGTTCACGAGCGATATATTCATTCCGAAAGCAGCATCTCTTGGAGCGGTTGAGGGGCATAAGGTAGTTGTTAAACTGACAACGTATCCGGAAGGAAGAAAAAGTGCGGAAGGGGAAGTCGTACAAATTCTTGGTCATAAAAATGATCCAGGTGTTGATATTCTTTCTGTTATCCATAAGCATGGCCTGCCAATGGAGTTTCCGGATGAAGTGCTGGAACAGGCAACAAACACGCCAGAAACAATTGATCCAAATGATCTGGCAAACCGCCGGGATTTAAGGGATCAAATAATCGTCACAATTGATGGGGCAGACGCGAAGGATTTGGATGATGCAGTAACTGTAACAAAGCTTGAAAATGGCAACTATAAGCTTGGTGTACATATCGCAGATGTTACCCATTATGTTCGGGAGGATTCACCGATTGACCGTGAGGCAGAAGAGCGCGGAACAAGTATTTATTTAGTGGATCGGGTCATTCCAATGATTCCTCACCGCTTGTCGAATGGAATTTGTTCATTGAATCCAAAGGTCGATCGGCTCACATTATCATGTGAAATGGAAATTGCTCCTTCTGGAGAGGTTGTTTCGCATGAAATTTTTCAAAGCGTGATTAAAACAACGGAGCGAATGACTTATTCGGATGTGAATAAAATTCTTGAGGATCAAGATGAGGAACTCATGAAGCGATATGAGCCGCTTGTTCCAATGTTTCAGTTAATGGAAGAGCTTGCACAAATTTTACGAAATAAGCGGATGAAGCGCGGAGCCATTGACTTTGATTTCAAAGAAGCAAAGGTGCTTGTTGATGAAGAAGGCAAGCCAAGCGATGTTGTTATTCGTGAACGTTCTGTTGCTGAAAGATTAATCGAAGAATTTATGCTAGCAGCAAATGAAACAGTTGCCGAGCATTTTCATTGGATGGAGGTCCCATTCATCTATCGAATCCACGAGGATCCGAAGGAAGATAAGCTAAGAAGATTCTTCGAGTTTATTATCAATTTCGGGTATATTGTAAGAGGAACAGCGAATTCTGTCCATCCGCGTGCCCTGCAGGAAATTATTGAAGAAGTGCAAGGAAAGCCGGAAGAAATGGTTGTTTCAACAGTAATGCTTCGTTCTATGCAACAGGCAAAGTACGATCCAGAAAGCTTGGGTCACTTTGGACTATCAACAGAATTTTATACCCATTTCACATCACCAATCCGCCGTTATCCGGATTTAATTGTGCATCGGCTGATCCGTACGTATTTAATTGAAGGCAAGCTTGACCAAGCAACAAGGGAAAAATGGAATGCCCAGCTTCCTGATATTGCCGAGCATTCTTCGAACATGGAGCGGAGAGCAGTCGAGGCAGAACGGGAAACAGATGAGCTGAAAAAAGCGGAATATATGGAAGATAAAATTGGCGTGGAGTATGACGGGATGATTAGTTCTGTCACAAACTTTGGCATGTTCGTTGAACTTCCGAATACCATTGAAGGCCTCATCCATGTAAGCTATATGACTGATGATTATTATCGTTATGATGAGCGCCATTTAGCAATGATTGGCGAGCGGACTGGCAATGTATTCCGCATTGGCGATGAAATTACCGTCCGTGTTGTAAAAGTGAATAAAGAAGAGCGCTCCATTGACTTTGAAATTGTCGGCATGAAAGGAACGCGCAGAGAAGAAACAAGAGACAAGCCAAAGATTTTTCGTACTGGCAGCAGTGAGCGCAAGCCTCGTAAAGGCAAATCAGAACAAGGCGGAAGAAATAGCAGCCGTACAGGCTCTGGGGCTAGCGATGGAAAGAAAAAGCCTAAAAAGAGCAGAAAGTATTATGAAAATGCTCCAAAAGCAAAGCGGAAAAATAAGAAACGCTAGTTATCTGGTATTTGAGCAAAGATAAGTCGCTATGAGAATAGAAAATGAGGGGCACATGGGTAAACATGCTGTGACCATGTGCCCGTGAAGAGTGAAGAGTGAAGAGTGAGATCGCGGTCACTAAAGAGTCTGGATTGTGCCCGAGAAGAGTAAAAAAGCGAGACCGCGGTCACTAAAGAGTCTGGATTGTGCCCGAAAAGAGTAAAAAAGCGAGACCGCGGTCACGAAAGAGGCAGAATTGTGCCCGAGAAGAATAAAAAAGCGAGACCACGGTCACGAAAGAGTCTGGATTGTGCCCGAGAAGAGTGAAAAAGCGAGACCCCGGTCATGAAAAAGATTGAATTGTGCCCGAAAAGAGTAAAAAAGCGAGATTACGGTCACGAAAGAGTCTGAATTGTGCCCGAGAAGAGTAAAAAAGCGAGACCGCGGTCACGAAAGAGTCTGAATTGTGCCCGAGAAGAGTAAAAAAGCGAGACCGCGGTCACGAAAGAGTCTGAATTGTGCCCGAGAAGAGTAAAAAAGCGAGACCGCGGTCACGAAAGAGGCAGAATTGTGCCCGAGAAGAATAAAAAAGCGAGACTCCGGTCACGAAAGAGTCTGAATTGTGCCCGAGAAGAGTAAAAAAGCGAGACCCCGGTCACGAAAGAGTCTGAATTGTGCCCGAGAAGAGTAAAAAAGCGAGACCACGGTTACGAAAGAGGCAGAATTGTGCCCGAAAAGAGTAAAAAAGCGAGGCCGCGGTCACGAAAGAGTCTGGATTGTGCCCGAAAAGAATAAAAAAGCGAAAATATGGTCACTAGAAGGGAAACTGTTAACTAAAAAGACCTTGCATAAGTAAGGCTTTCCCCTAGATTGGAAGGGCTCTTCGTTGAGAGGACTCTATTTTTTTGGTACAATATAAAAAACTTTATTCTATCTGACAGCCCCCAAAATGAACTGACAGATTAGAAGAAGCAAGGGGGAATGGCAATGCCAAAAGGCGCAGGGAAAATGATCGCGCAAAATAAAAAGGCTTATCATGACTATTCAATAGAAGAGACGTATGAAGCTGGGATAGTCCTGCAAGGTACGGAAATTAAATCGATTAGACAGGGAAAAGTGAATTTGAAAGACTCCTATGCAAGAATTGATAAAGGAGAAGTGTTCTTAATCGGGATGCACGTCAGTCCATATGAACAGGGCAACCGCTACAACCATGATCCGCTCCGAGAAAGAAAGCTGCTTCTGCATAATAAAGAAATCAGCAAACTCATTGGAGAAACGAAAGAAATTGGCTACGCACTTGTCCCATTAAAGCTTTACTTGAAAAATGGATACGCAAAAGTTTTAATAGGTCTTGCTAAAGGGAAAAAGAAGTATGATAAGCGTGAGGATTTAAAGAAGAAAGAAGCAAAACGCGAAGTGGAGCGTGCTTTTAGAGAAAGACAGAAAATGTAATTACAAAAACTTACAATTGAATTTGCAGTTATATATGCTATAATAATAAATGTCACAGCGAGTGACATTAACAATCTTTAGCTCAGCTCTTTGAGCATTCCGGATGTCGTCAGCGTAAAAAATTCGCTGCACATCATTGAAAAAAAGCGGCAATTAGATCGAGGAAACGATTGAGGAAGTCCCGGAGCGTACGTATTTGTACGAGAGGATGCTGACGACCTTCGTTGACGAAGAGATTCACCGCTGATATTTCTTAGCTGTCCAGCTCTAGGCATCATCGGCTCGAGGTCATAAGCCGATAACTAGGCGC
>NZ_LT904904.1:778525-916351 GCF_900199725.1 Cytobacillus massiliigabonensis
CGAGAAGAGTAAAAAAGCGAGACCGCGGTCACGAAAGAGTCTGAATTGTGCCCGAGAAGAGTAAAAAAGCGAGACCGCGGTCACGAAAGAGGCAGAATTGTGCCCGAGAAGAATAAAAAAGCGAGACTCCGGTCACGAAAGAGTCTGAATTGTGCCCGAGAAGAGTAAAAAAGCGAGACCCCGGTCACGAAAGAGTCTGAATTGTGCCCGAGAAGAGTAAAAAAGCGAGACCACGGTTACGAAAGAGGCAGAATTGTGCCCGAAAAGAGTAAAAAAGCGAGGCCGCGGTCACGAAAGAGTCTGGATTGTGCCCGAAAAGAATAAAAAAGCGAAAATATGGTCACTAGAAGGGAAACTGTTAACTAAAAAGACCTTGCATAAGTAAGGCTTTCCCCTAGATTGGAAGGGCTCTTCGTTGAGAGGACTCTATTTTTTTGGTACAATATAAAAAACTTTATTCTATCTGACAGCCCCCAAAATGAACTGACAGATTAGAAGAAGCAAGGGGGAATGGCAATGCCAAAAGGCGCAGGGAAAATGATCGCGCAAAATAAAAAGGCTTATCATGACTATTCAATAGAAGAGACGTATGAAGCTGGGATAGTCCTGCAAGGTACGGAAATTAAATCGATTAGACAGGGAAAAGTGAATTTGAAAGACTCCTATGCAAGAATTGATAAAGGAGAAGTGTTCTTAATCGGGATGCACGTCAGTCCATATGAACAGGGCAACCGCTACAACCATGATCCGCTCCGAGAAAGAAAGCTGCTTCTGCATAATAAAGAAATCAGCAAACTCATTGGAGAAACGAAAGAAATTGGCTACGCACTTGTCCCATTAAAGCTTTACTTGAAAAATGGATACGCAAAAGTTTTAATAGGTCTTGCTAAAGGGAAAAAGAAGTATGATAAGCGTGAGGATTTAAAGAAGAAAGAAGCAAAACGCGAAGTGGAGCGTGCTTTTAGAGAAAGACAGAAAATGTAATTACAAAAACTTACAATTGAATTTGCAGTTATATATGCTATAATAATAAATGTCACAGCGAGTGACATTAACAATCTTTAGCTCAGCTCTTTGAGCATTCCGGATGTCGTCAGCGTAAAAAATTCGCTGCACATCATTGAAAAAAAGCGGCAATTAGATCGAGGAAACGATTGAGGAAGTCCCGGAGCGTACGTATTTGTACGAGAGGATGCTGACGACCTTCGTTGACGAAGAGATTCACCGCTGATATTTCTTAGCTGTCCAGCTCTAGGCATCATCGGCTCGAGGTCATAAGCCGATAACTAGGCGCGCTTAGCGCATTTCTATAATGGGGACGCTACGGATTCGACAGGGATAGTTCGAGCTTAGGTTGCGAGTCGAGGGGATCGGCCTCGTTAAAACGTCAAAGCCTATAACTGGCAAACAACAAAACAACTTCGCTTTAGCTGCTTAATAGCGCTTAGCGGTTCGCCCCTCCATTGCCCATGTGGTAGGGTAGCGGACTCACTCTAAGTGGGCTACGCCGGATTCCACCGTCTGAGGAAAAAGGAAGAGAACAACCAGACTAGCTGACCGGACGCCTGTCGATAGGCAGAAGGATCGGCGAAATGCGAATATGTCGACTACACTCGTAGAAGCTTAAGTGCCGATGTTTCTGGACGAGGGTTCGACTCCCTCCGTCTCCACCAAATACATATTTGGTGGTTTTTTATTTTGTGAGTTTAAAATCACTCATATATTTTTACAATAATTGGATTGGATAAGCGAATAATATGCTTCAAACATAAAATAAAGTTACAGTCTCACCCCTTTTGGATTTTTTCTTTAAAGGGGTGTTTCTTTGTAAGGAACCTCCTTAATTTTGGTTGAGTATAAATGAATTTGGAAATAGGAAAAAAAACTGAAATAATATATTACCTAAAAATGTTGACAATGAATAAGTACATGTGATAAATTTATCTCGAGTTAAAGATACTTTAATTCGAATAAAAATGAAGCACTTATTTTTTTGAACACATATCTCGAATTCAAGATAAAAATTATCCTAAACAAATTGGAGGAAGTTAAAATGGCAAAATGGACAGTAGATCAATCACATTCATCAGTAGGATTTGAAGTAAAACACATGATGGTATCAAAAGTAAAAGGTCAGTTTGATTCTTATACAGCAAATGTAGAAGCAGCTGATTTATCCGATTTAACAACTGCTTCAATCTCATTCAAGTTTGATGTTGCTAGTATTAACACAAAAAATGAAGATCGAGATAATCACTTGAAATCAGCTGATTTCTTTGATGTAGAGAGTAATCCATCCATTGACTTTACTTCTACAAGCATTACAAAAGATGGAGATGACTACAAAGTAACTGGTGACTTAACAATCAAGGGTGTAACTAAACAAGTAACATTCGATGTTGAATACGGTGGCAAAGGAACAAATCCATGGGGTGTTGAAGTGTATGGTTTCGAAGCAGAAACAAAAATCAACCGCGAGGAATTTGGTCTTACATGGAACGCAGCACTTGAAACAGGTGGCGTCTTAGTGGGAAAAGATATCAAAATTAAAGTTGAATTAGAAGTAAATCCAGCAGCATAATTAGTATTTTTAAAGCTTGAGGGATGAAGCTGAAATTTACATGATAAGTTCAGAATCATTTACTTGTTTTAAGGAGTGATATGAATGGGTAGAGCTAGTGATGAATTGAAAGCCGAAACTGTCATACTTCGTGCCTCCCAAGCTATTCAAGAAGTCATTCGAAAAGATGTAGCAAATTATGGGTTAAATCCTACGGAATATTCGGTCTTAGAACTGTTGTATCATATGGGGGACCAACCCATTCAAATGATTGGAAAGAAGGTTCTTATTTCCAGCAGCAGCATCACCTATGTTGTAGACAAACTTGAGCAAAAAAAGTATGTAAGACGCCAAGGATGTCCAGAAGATCGACGAGTTATATATGCAGTTTTAACTGGTGAAGGCAAAGCATTAATGGATGAAATCATCCCACAGCATGCAATCAAAATTGAAGAAGTTTTTAATGATTTAAATGCGGATGAGGTTAATCAAACAATTGAATTATTAAAGCGAGTAGGTTGTAAAGCAATAAACAATTAATTTTTTTATAGTAAAATCTCAAATCCGAGATAACTTAAATAGAGAGATTATTCATGGGCGCATAAACTTAAAAAGGTCTACATCACGGTTCTGCAATTATAAGCAGTAAATAAATTGAACATTAGTAAGCCAAATTCATGCAATTTATAAATTGAAAATGAACAAGGAATACTTGTAAGGAGGTGAACAAATAAAATGGGATTTTTAACTAAATTATTTGGAGCAAAACAAGAGGAGGAAGAAACGATGACAAAATTAAACATTGGTATTATTTTAGGGTCTACACGTGAAGGAAGAGTGAGTCCACAAGTAGGTGCATGGGTAAAAGAAATCGCAGACAAACGCGGTGACGCTAACTATACAGTTATTGATATTGCAGATTACAAACTGCCATTACTTGGTGAAGCAGGTGCAGACGCTTCAGGTGCAGCAGCATGGTCAGAAATCATTGCAGCTCAAGATGGATTCGTATTTATCGTTCAAGAATACAACCATTCCATTACTGGTGCACTTAAAAATGCATTAGACTATCTTCGTGACGAGTGGAATAACAAAGCAGCTGGAATCGTATCTTACGGTTCAGTAGGCGGTGCTCGTGCAGCAGAACATTTACGTGGCATTTTAGGAGAATTGCTAGTTGCTGACGTTCGTGTGCATCCAGCACTGTCATTATTTACTGATTTTGAAAACGGTACTGACTTTAAACCAAAGGCAGTCCAAGAGGATTCAGTTAACCAAATGTTAGATCAATTACTTCCTTGGTCAAAAGCATTATTCACAATCCGATAAACTTTAGTAAATCTAACTAAAAATATACTATATACATGTGTATAATCTATGCACATGTATATAGTAACAATCATGAAAAGAAGTATGAAGGTTGAGCAGATCATTATCAAACAATCTTGATGGATGTGCTCAGTAATTATGCTAAAGATAAATAAGTGCAGATGGAGTGAAAAAAATGAGCAAAAAAACAATGGGGATACACCATATTACAGCAATTGTCGGACACCCGCAAGAAAATATTGATTTTTACGCTGGAGTATTAGGTTTGCGTTTAGTGAAACAAACAGTCAATTTCGATGATCCAGGAACCTACCATCTTTATTTTGGAAATGAAGGAGGAAAGCCTGGTACGATTATTACATTTTTCCCATGGGCAGGAGCTCGCCAAGGGGTGATTGGGGATGGACAAGTAGGGGTTACTTCTTATGTTATTCCAGAGGGCTCATTGGAATTTTGGAAAAAGAGATTGGATAAATTTAATGTTCATTATACGATCATGGAACGTTTTGGAGAAGAGTATTTGGCCTTTGATGATCCTCATGGTCTGCACTTGGAAATGGTTGAAAGAGAAGCAGGGGAAAATAACCCTTGGACTTTTGGAGAGATAACACCTGATGTCGCGATCAAAGGTTTTGGTGGAGCTACCCTATTATCTGCTCAACCGGACAAAACAGCAGAATTATTAAAAAAAGTAATGGGACTAGAAGAAGTGGGTCAAGAGGGAGACTTTATTCGTTTTCGTTCAACGGCTGAAATAGGAAATATCATTGACCTAAAATTGACAACGACTGGCCGTGGGCAAATGGGCGTTGGAACAGTTCATCACATTGCATGGCGGGCAAAAGATGATGAGGATCAATTAGATTGGCAGAAGTATGTAGCGGCTAATGGGTATGGTGTTACTCCTGTAAGGGATAGAAATTATTTTAATGCGATTTACTTTAGAGAGCATGGAGAAATTCTGTTCGAAATTGCGACGGATCCGCCAGGGTTTTCACACGATGAATCCCATGAAACGATGGGTGATAAATTAATGTTGCCTGAGCAGTATGAGCAATATAGAGAACAGCTTGAACGAACATTGATTCCGATTGAAGTGAGAGAGTTAGATTAATTGATGGAAAGGAATGATCACTTTGCTATCGATTGACCCAGAATCCATGTCTGAAAGGGAAAACTATAAATTATTGATAGGAAGTATAATTCCTAGACCGATTGCATTTGTTACAACAATGTCGAAGGATGGAGTTTTGAACGGTGCACCATTTAGCTACTTTACTATTGTTTCATCAAATCCTCCAATGATATCGTTATCCATTCAACGCTCAAACGGAAAAATGAAGGATACCGCCCGAAATATCTTGGAATCAAAAGAATTTGTTATCCACATAGTTGATGAACAAAATGTAGAAAAAATCAATCAAACAGCGGCCAGCCTCTCATCTGAACAAAGTGAAGTAGAGGCAGTGGATCTAACACCTGTCCAAAGTATGCGGATATCCGTGCCGGGTGTGAAAGAATCGAAAATTCGAATGGAATGTATAGTAGAGCAATCTTTAGAATTAGGGGGCACAGATACTCCTGGCTGTGATCTGGTAATTGGAAGAGTCGTACAATTTCATATAGAAGATGGGATTTATGATAAAGGAAGAATTGATCCTAAGGGACTAGCAGCCATAAGCAGATTGGCAGGACAATCTTACGCAAAAATTGGAGAGATTTTCGAAATAGAAAGACCGAAATAGGATGATTTCAAAATTTGGATGTGGAGCGAAAAAATATGCTTAATACAGCAGGTATTCATCATATATCAGCGATGGTAAACGATGCACAGCGGAATATTGATTTTTATGCAGGGGTACTAGGGTTACGGCTTGTCAAAAAAACAATTAATTTTGACCGCCCAGAAGTATATCATCTATACTTTGGAAATGGAACGGGAGAACCAGGTACAATTATTACTTTCTTTCCATGGGCGAAACAGCTAAAAGGAAGAATTGGAACAGGCCAGGTAGGTGTTACTAGCTATTCCATACCTAAGGGATCTGCATCATTTTGGGAACACCGATTGAAAAAATTTGATGTGGAATACACCACCATGAATCGTTTTGGTGAAACCTATATAAAATTTAATGACCCAGACGGGCTCCATCTTGAATTAGTTGAGCGCGAGGAAGGACCGATAAATACTTGGAGCTTTGGAGACGTTCACAAGGAGAATGCCATAAAAGGGTTTGATGGAGCAGTATTGTATTCTGCACAGCCACATAAGACAGCGGATGTTTTAGAAAATATTCTCGGAGTGGAATGTATCGGACAAGAACAGGAATTTCTTAGATTCAAGTCTCATGCACATATTGGAAATATCATTGACATCCATTTAAAACCAGCTGTTCGAGGGTTAATGGGAGCTGGGACGGTTCACCATATCGCATGGAGAGCAAAAGATGAAGAAGAGCATCAAAGATGGAGAACGCTGCTCCTTGAAAAAGGATATTATCCAACAGAGATCCTTGATCGGAACTACTTCAAAGCACTGTATTTTCATGAAGGCGGCGGCATTCTCTTTGAAATCGCAACAGACCCTCCTGGATTTACGGTAGATGAACCAGCTGACCAGCTTGGAGGGAAACTGATGCTGCCATCCTGGTTGGAACCGAAAAGAGAAGAATTAGAGGAAATGTTACCTGATGTGAAGGTACGTGTACTAGAGGGGGATAAATAATGAAACACATATTTAATAAGGGGCAAAATCCAGCAAAACCAACGTTATTAATGCTGCATGGAACCGGTGGGAACGAACTGGACTTATTGCCGCTAGCAGGAAGAATAGATGATGAAGCAAATGTGTTAGCTGTCCGCGGAAATGTATTAGAAAATGGAATGCCTAGATTCTTTCGCAGATTAGCAGAAGGTGTATTTGATGAAGAGGATTTAATTTTTCGAACGAGGGAATTAAATGATTTCCTTACGGAGGCTGCAGAAAAGTATGAATTTGATCGTAATAACATCATCGCTATCGGTTATTCAAATGGAGCAAATATAGCAGCCAGCCTGCTATTTCATTTCCAAAATGCATTAAAAGGTGCGATTCTTCACCATCCTATGGTACCAAGAAGAGGAATCGAGCTTCCAGACCTATCTGGGAAGTCCGTCTTTATTGCGGCAGGAACAAACGATCCGATTTGCTCACCGGAGGAGTCAGTGGAATTGCAAAATTTACTAGTAAAAGCAAATGCGGATGTAGAACTTCATTGGGAGAATAGAGGTCATCAATTGACCATGAATGAAGTAGAAAAGGCTCAGGAGTGGTATTTAAAGCTGTAATCTAAGCTCTTCAGAGGCTAGTGTTGATTTATCTGTGAAAACGGAAGTTTGAATAAAAGTGATAGGTACAAGGAAAATTATAAGTTGTTTTTGAAGATAATATTTCTCGTCAGTTTTATGAATCACTTGGAGGCAGAAAAATAGATACTGTTGAAGTGTTGAAATTGAAGGAAAGAAATTTTCTGAACTTGTATATAGTTTAAAAAATATTGGAAGTAATTATGAATATTTCTTCTGCAATCTGGCGCTATCCAGTAATAAGGATCAGCGCTTATTTTCGTTTCAGGCTATTTTTTGGAGTAAGGATTTTTGCTAATGGGAGGACAGAGGAAGAAGAAATTGTGGAAATTGATGCCTAACTCAAGCGTTCCTTTAGTTGGGCTAATTGGCGTATTTTGCCTAGCTAATTAGTCAAAATAATCTGATGCAAAGGGGTTTCTGGAAGGGAAACAAACAACTCAATGAGAACTTGATATACTTTCTTCGTTTGATTGTCTAGACTTAAATTATTCAAACAAAGGGAGTGATAGAAGCGATGGATATGAAGAAGATTGGCAAGCAAATTGCAAAATTGAGGAAAGAAAATCAGTTTACGCAAATGGGGGTGGCAGATAAGTTAGGCGTTACATACCAGGCTATCAGCAATTGGGAGCGTGGGGAAACTATGCCGGATATCACAAAGCTGCCTGAATTAGCTGAAGTATTAGGCGTTAGCATTGATGAACTGCTATTAAATCAAAAAGAGACAGCTGCGGTTAAACAGTTAATTGAGAAAAAGGAGGGGGAGCCAGCCGATATTCCCCTTGAAGAAATTAAGACACTGGCTCCCATTTTAACAGTTAATCAAGTTGATCTCTCGGTAAAGCCGAATGAGAAAAGTCTCCGAACCTCTGATTTGAACGTGCTTGCACCCCATTTGAGCGAAGCGTATTTGGAAGAATTAGTTGAGGAATTTTACCAAGAGAATGGGCTGTATGATTTAGTGAAGCTGTTTCCATTTCTAAGTGAGGAGTACTTGTCAAACCTAGCAGAAAGAGAGTATGCGTCGAACGGAATAAAGGCACTGAAGTATCTTGTTCCTTTTCTTTCTGAAGAAAGCATTGGAGATATCGCAAAGAAGGAATTCTCGAAAAATGGTCTTCGTGAATTGAATGGTCTATTTCCCTTTTTAAACAAGAAATGCATGGAGGAGATTAGTAAGCAAAGCTGTGAACGTAATGGCCTCTCTTCAATCTGCAGCGCCGCACCATTCCTTGATAATGAATTCTTGCAAGAACTGGCTAAGGATGCGCTTGAAAAACAGGGATTTTCTGAAATACAGCCACTGCTGCCTTTTATAGATGCAGATAGGCTTGTCAAAGAAAGAAGATAAATGAGCAAGATATAGGGGCAGCACATCAAAGCTACAGAATAGAATAGTTCCTCAGAACTCATCAAAAAAGACAGCAGGGAAATTTTCCTGCTGTCTTAATTTATTAATAAATTTTCTGCAACTGCTACTAAATAGTATGTTAGTCCGATTTGCTGTTGTTCTAACATGTCTCTATGAAAATCATCTTGGAGGAAAAACTTAGTTTGATTAACGTAATCTTCTTTGCTGATAGGATGGCCGTTTTTGTTTAAAAACTTGAGGTGCTGGTTAACGGCATGTTGTACACTTGAATCGTTATACTTTACTCCATTTCTTAAAAATTCCGCCATTCTATCTGTGAAGTTTTTTGCTTCAATTGCCATTATATTCATTTCGCTAATGTTAATAGAGGTGGTATTAATTTCTGTATTATAGTTTTCCTTTAAATAATTATTTTGCTGTTCAAGAGCATTTTTCCATTCTTCCTCCGTTTCAAAGCCTTTAAACATTAATGTATTGTCCATTTTTTCACCCTTCTTTGTATATTCTATTGAACGTGTAATTGTTTTGATTAATTGTTGGTATCTCCAAATTTTCTTTTCAAAAAGAATCATCTGTTTTTCTAAAGTAATGACTCTATTTGAGTTTTCTCCCAGTAAATTTTTTATATCCAACAAAGGAATATCTAACTCTTTATAAAAAAGAATTTCTTGTAGCCTATTTATTTCTTTTAACCCATAATACCGATAGCCTGTTTCACTAATTTCGTTAGGAATTAATAAGCCAATCTTATGATAGTGATGAAGGGTCTTGATGGAAACACCAGCTATACGTGATAAATCTTTCACTGTTAATTTCATTATTTCCTCCTTTCGACATCAACTATGAGGTATTACCTAAGGTTAGAGTCAAGTTTTTTTATGAAAATTATTTATACGTATTATCTTTTGTATTGGATATCATAACAAACCTTGTAGGTACCAGTTTTATAATTAATGCTTAGTGCAAGCCTAATTCAAGAAAATCTATTTCTCAACATGACAAAAATGTCACTTTAGACATTGGTAAATCGATGGTTGGCAGGAAAATTAGCCGGTATATTAAAGTGGAGAAGGAGGATGGATCAAATGACTGCAATTATACAAACAAAAAACTTATCGAAATCTTATGGAAAGACGCATGTCTTAAAGAATATTGATTTAAAAATTGAGCAAGGGGAATTCACTGCGATTATGGGACCTTCCGGTTCAGGGAAAACGACATTAATGAATACTCTTTCAACGATTGATTCCTTTAATGGAGGAGATGTTTGGATCGAGGGGCAATCGCTGTTAGATTTAAAAAAGAAAGCATTACGAGAATTCCGCCAAAGGCGAATGGGATTTATTTTTCAAGATTACAATTTGCTGGATACCTTAACGGTGAAGGAGAATATCCTGCTGCCCCTCTCGCTGCAAAAAACACCTGCCCGTGTAATGGAGGAGCGACTAGCGAATTTGATTGAAGCGTTAAATATTGAATCGATTTTACATCAATATCCATCTGAAATTTCCGGCGGTCAAAAGCAGCGTACAGCTGCTGCAAGGGCAATCATAACCAATCCGGCGATTGTGTTTGCCGATGAGCCAACAGGTGCACTTGATTCAAGGTCTGCCACCCAGCTGTTAGAACAAATTCAATTACTCAATAAAACGTTTAAGACAACCGTTTTGATGATTACACACGATCCGTATGCAGCGAGCTACTGCCAGCGTGTTATTTTTCTTCGTGATGGAAAAATCGTAAATGAAATGTTTAAAGGGGAACAATCGGAAAAAGAATTTTTTGATAAAATCCTAACGATTCAAAGTGCTATAGGAAGTGACCGGCGATGAACATAGTTGATTTATCATGGAGGAATATGAAGCGGAACTTCCGTTTATATACCATATATTTTATTTCCATGCTTGTCGGGGTTGTCATTTACTTTACCTTTTCAGGCTTAATGTTTAACGAAGATGTTGTAGAAGCGATTCAAAATAAAGAAAACTACAAAATGGTCATTTTCATTGCCTCTATTATCGTTTTTTTGTTTATTGTGTTCTTTATTTTGTATGCTAACTCTTTCTTCATGAAGCAGAGGAAAAAGGAATTTGGGATGTATTTACTTTATGGGATGAAGGAACGGCAAGTTGCGGCAATGGTCTTTTTTGAAACGTTATTCCTAAGCGCCATTTCTGTTTCTAGCGGCATCTTAATCGGAGGCTTACTATCTAAATTTTTCGGTGCGGTATTAATGAACTTAATGCATTACAATGACGATATTTCTTTTGCTTTTCCGCTTGAAGCAATCGGCTTAACTATTGCTTTATTTGCTTTATTAATCGTCATTATTACGATCCAAAGTTATTTTAATGTGCGTCGTGTCCAATTAGTTGAATTGTTTCATGCAAAAGATAAAATGGACAAACCGCTAACTTTTTCTCGTGTCTTGGCGATAGTATCCATCCTATTGATTACAGCTTCCTATTACATGATTACCATAGCAGATAGCACAGACATATGGAAAGATTATTTCAATCAAGCATTAATTGCTACAACAGTGGCATTGATTGTGGGAACGTACTTATTTTTTCGTCAGTTTTCCGGCTGGCTTTTGCAAAAAATGAGCCAAAGCAAAAATTACTTTCATGGCAATAAAATGTTATGGATTTCCTCCCTTCGTTTTTCCATTCGCGGAAATACTGTAAACTTTACTTTTAATTCGCTAATTAGTGCGATTGTCATTTTTACAGTTGGCTTTATTGCTGTCGATTACGCCGTAAAAGGGGAGGTTGTAAAAAAAGAATTTCCTAACCATTTTGCATTTTCGACGCAGGATGCTGAAACACAAAAGTATATTGAGAAACTGATGGATGACTCACACCCAATTATCGGTCATGAAACCATTACAGGAATTCAAACAGAAAAAATCCAAAATAGAAAAACGTTTTTAAGCCATCCTGAATATTACACAGAGGAGTTTTACCTTTTCCCTGAGTCACAATTAAATGCAATTGTTGAATTGCGTGAAGTGGGTGAAAAAGTAGATTTAAAAGGGGAAGAAGCCATTGTATTAACGAGAGGAATCGATGACCCGGTCAAATATAAAAGTCCTGAGCCAACAATGACCGTTTTAGACGGCTATACCTTTCATATAGCGGAGAAAATAAGATACCCATTGTTAAGTATCCCAACAAAGCCTGGTGGAGATACCGATCTTCAGCCTTCTGTACTCATTATCTCAGACGAAGCTTTCGAGAACTTAAAAGAAAAGTATACGCTCTCTTCCTATGAAATTTATCAAATTGAAGATCCGAAAACATCGAATGACCTATCACGAAAAATATATGATATCGTGATGCAAGCAGAAGGAACTTATTATTCAGCCTATATCGATATGCATTCTACGGATACAGAGTCGTCCTCTCTAGTATTGTTCTCTGTTGCGTTTTTTGCGGTCATTGCCTTGTTTGCTTTAGGAAGTGTCATTTATTTTAAACAGCTGCGTGAAGCTACGGAAGAGCGGGAACATTATGCTATTTTACGAAAAATGGGTGTTGATGATAAAGAAATAAAAAAGATTATTCGGAAACAATTGCTGTTTGTATTTTTACCGCCACTTATACTTGGGCTAGTGCATAGCTGGTTTCTCCTATATTACTCAGCTATCCTGGCGATAAAAGATTTACCATCCTTAACAACAATTATTTTTTCTGTTATGGGATTGTATGTGTTGACGTATCTCATTTTTTACGTATCATCTGCATCCATTTACTATAAAATTATCAGTGAAAAAAACACACGGTGAGATTTTACTCACCGTGTGTTTTTTTCAGCAGTACATATGGATCGATATCAAGCGGGAAGTGAATGATAAATTCGGAGAACTCCTTCACTTTCGACGTACAGCTAATATAATGTCCTAATTTGTTGCTTAACTGCTGCGCTAAATATAAACCCATTCCTGTCGACTTTGCATGTGTACGTCCCGTTTCTCCGGTAAAGCCGCGATTAAAAATTCGCGGAAGATCTTTCTGGCTGATGCCAATCCCATTGTCCCGAATCAGGAACTGTTTTTCTTTAGGAGATTCGGATATAGATATAGTGATTTCCCCACCAGGCTGGGTATATTTTAAACTATTCGTCAACAGCTGATTGATGATGAACTGAAGCCATTTTGGATCACTTTGAACCTCCAGCTGGTCTGCAAGGAAGTGAATGCGGATTTTTTTTGAAAAAAAGGTTTTCGAATGAGACTTTACCATCTCCTTTGAAATTTTGATCATATCACATTTTTGTATATCGTAATCCTGGTTAAAGCTGTCGAGCTTGGCGTAATAGAGAGCTTGATCGACGTAATTTTCAATCTTCGTGATTTCTTCCCTTAAACTATCTGCGTTCATATCGGTTTGCTGAAGTAGGCGAAGAACAGCAATCGGTGTTTTTATTTCATGAAACCAGGAGACGATAAAATCATAATGTTCATTTTTTCTTTCCTGAATCTGATTCATCTCACGGATATGCTCTTTTTTTAGCTCTTCAATGTGAGCTTTTGCAAACTCTCCTTCCAGAGACAAACTTTCATAATCCTCACTATTCATCTGCCGGATTACACGTACATGCTGCTGGTAGCGAAATAATAGAAAACCGAGTAACACAATCGAGGATAGGGTGAAGGCATAGATGAATGTCTCCCATGTCCAGCTTCCGTCGGCATCAGTGAAGAATACTGCAGCCGAGATCAAGAAACTAGCTAGATACAAATAAATATAAGGCTTTTCATAGGTTAAATAGCGCAGAAAGGTCATTCGATTAAATACCCCATTCCTTTTCGGGTGACAATGTAGCCCTCTAGTCCCAGCGCAGCAATTTTTTTTCGCATCCGGTTCACGTTTACGGTCAGTGTGTTATCATCGACGAATTGTTCTTCATTCCATAAAGACTGCATTAAGTCTTCACGCGAAACAATCTTCCCGAGATTCCGCATCATTAATTGTAAAAGGATAAATTCATTTCTGCTTAATTCAATCGTTTGTCCATTATATTCAATGGTCGAATTCGTTACATGTAACTTCAAGCCTCGATGCTGGAAGCTGATATTCTTATCGCCCTCATAGGTATATTTGCGGCGGATGAGCGCGCTGATCTTTGCAATTAGGATATCTAAATCAAAAGGCTTCTGGATAAAGTCATCCCCACCCATATTAATCGCCATAATGATATCCATATTTTGATTTCTGGATGAAAGGAATATGATCGGAACCTTGGAAATCGAACGTATTTGCTGACACCAGTAGTACCCATCAAAAACCGGAAGATTAATATCTATAAGAACGAGGTGCGGATTATTGTGTTCAAATGCTGTAAGCACCTGGTCAAATTGGGTTACTTCCACCACATCATACTGCCACTTTTTTAGCGTATCAGCGACAATCCTTCTAATTTTTTCATCGTCCTCAATAATCATTATCCTATACATGAAATCCCTCATTATTGTAGAAATAGTCACTGCATTTATTTTAGCACAAACTTTGGAGGATTTTTATGCAAGGAAAGTATGGGTGTCAACTCCTCTTAGAACTTAAATTTATATAGTGGATGGTGAAAATTATTCTAAAGTGGATCGGTAAATTCCAATTGATCTATTTTATACTGATTACTTAATATAGTTGATAATTGTATAGAGGTGGACGATGAAAATTCTAATAGCTTTTGTCTTTATTATTTTGTTAATCGCCTTGGTTGGGACGTTAATGGTAACGAGAAAGACGGATGAAAAATATAGCGAAACGGCAAAAAAAAATACGGCCAACTTAACGTTAATATATGTTGCGGTTATTCTCATATCTGTTACCGCACTCGGAGTGTACATTAGCTTTTTTACTTAATCAAGTATGGGCAGGATCGTTCAATTTGTGATCTAATTATCGTTATAATAGATGGAAATAATGAAAATAAGGTTATAATTTTGAATGAAAAGAGATGTAATGAAATGGACTGGAATATTGATAGAAAAGCTAAAAAGCCAATATATAAACAAATTGCTGTTTATATTGAAAATGGAATTGCTGATGGAACGTTTCCGCCAGATAAACCACTTCCATCGGAAAGATACTTAGCGAAAGAACTAAATATCAATAGGAGTACAGTTGTAGCTGCATATGATGAGCTTGAATCAAATGGTTTAGTTCAAAGAGTTCGCGGAAGCGGCACGATGATAAGCAAGGATATTTGGGGGATAACAAAAAAACGTATCCCTAGCTGGAACAGATATATTGAAGCTGGTTCATTTTTGCCAAATCTGCCGCTCACCCAAAGAATACGCAAAGAGATGGAAGAGCAAGAACTAATCAATTTAGCCAGCGGTGAATTATCAGAGGATCTCTTTCCAACAAGTACATTAAGGGAAATTACGTCCACTCGCTCTTTTATTGGTCGGTTAGGTTATGATCATCCCCAAGGGAATGCAGGATTAAGGACGACCATTGCAAAGCATGTAAAGGAGTTTCGCGATATTGAAACAAATCCCTCTTCTATTCTAATTACTTCTGGCGCACAGCAAGCTTTGCATTTAGTCGTTCAATGTTTGTTAAAGCCTGGGGATGCAGTGTTAATAGAAGACCCGTCCTATCATTACAATCTTCCAATATTTCAAACAGCAGGTATAAAAACGTACTATTTACCAGTCAATGATCAGAGAATAGACACTGACGAGTTAATAGCATTACATAAAAAACATCGCATTCGAATGATATTTTTAAATCCAGCTTTTCAAAATCCAACAGGCACTTTGCTAAAAGAGGGTCAGCGGAAAGCTATTTTGGAAATATCCTCTGAACATGGCATACCTGTAGTGGAAGATGATCCATATAGTTTAATGTCTTTTAACGGCGACAGAGTTTCAACATTAAAGTCGATGGATACCCATGGGAATGTCCTATACATTAGTTCTTTATCAAAGGTTGTTGCTTCGGGTCTTAGAATTGGCTGGATTATTGGTCCGAGATCGGTAATAGAAAGATTATCTGATGCCAAACAGCAAATTGATTTTGGACATGCAAGCTTTACTCAATGGATCGCTAACGATTTTTTAGAATCAGCACATTTCCATTCACATATTCAGAAATTAGTGAAGGAATTAGAGAAGCGGCGGGATCAAATTGTCTCAAGCCTTAATTACTATTTAAAAGATCAAGTGGTATATACGATTCCTCAAGGTGGAATCCATATTTGGTGTAAATTAAGAAGAGACGCAGATGAAATAAAGTTATTGGAAAATGCGATTAAGCGTGGAGTCATTTACGTGCCTGGGACTACAATGGGATCCAAAAAAGGGTGTGTGCGATTTACTTTTGCTAGAGAAAATGAGAAGGCTATCGAAGAAGGAATCAAGCGCTTTGCAGGTGCACTAAACGCTTCCATATAAAAAAGAGAGTCATGGCTGCGCTCATGATTCTCTTTTTTTGTTGTAAAGTATTATCTTTATTGCCGCAAAACTGATTTGCAAATTGTGACAACACCAAAGGTACTCTATATTTCTAGTTCGATTCTGTTTGTTTCATACAGTATTCCATTGCTTGGTTAAGCCATAGCTGCTCATCTTCTGTAAATGGGGAAGGGGTCATGTTTTCAAGTTCTTGAATATCGAATTCTTCAACGTCAGCATCAGCTAGTTTTTGTATTAAATCCTCACCAAGAAATGCAAAAGATGCTTCAATATATGTTTTAATCATTTCTTGTACTTTAGGGTCCTCTACAGGTTTGCCGTAAAGCTGTTTTACTTCCTTAGCCAGTTGAATAAATGTTTGATCTAAGGTGCTTTTCTCATCTTCCGTTTTTTTTGACAATTCTTCTACTATATCTGCTTGCATGTGCCGCTCCATCCATTCCTTTTGTATATGTTCCGTTTGCATGCTATGGATGAGGCTGAATAAGATGGCACTTTCTACTTCCTCTTCTTCCCTTAGTAACTTAGTAACTCTCTTAATTGCCGCTATTGATTGTCCGATTCTTTCTTTTTCCTTTTCTAATGCTTGTAAGTGGAGAGATAACGTTTCATTTAAATCATCAGTAAAGCTTGATTCATGTAATAAGTGAAGGATTTTATCCAGGCTATACCCAAGAAACTTTAGACTTACAATTTTCTGCAAAGTGAGGATATCTTGGTGACAGTAAATTCGATGTCCTGACGTTGGGTTCTTTTCTGGCTGTAAAAGACCGATTTCGTCATAGTAGTGCAAAGTACGAATGGATATTCCTGTTTTTTCCGAGAATTCTCCAATAGAAAACGTAGCATTTCCTTTCATCAAAAATTCCTCCCCTATGAAAGTATAGGTTTATTATAAAACCTAACGTAGCTGTAGGTTCAAGTGGGAAATTAGATCATAAATAAAGTTTTGAAGGAATTGATTGCTATTAAAATTAAAAACTAGTTTTACCTATAAAAATGTTATTAATAAGATTTATTGATTGACTTTATATTTGAACATAGAATAAAATAGGAAAGTAATTTAATTTAAGTACTCTAATTAAAGTACTTTGATTGAAATAGAAAACTATTCAGTTTAAGGAAGGATACATCATGAAATTTACTCAATTCATAAAAACAAAAGGTGCGATTGCTGCTATTATCATGGGGATTTTCTATTCTCTTGCCATGCTAGGCATCTTTTTGCCAGGTTATACAGCAATTCCTGGAAATATTGATAAGCTGCCGATTGCCATTGTCAATGATGATGCTGGGGAATACGGGGCAAAGATTGCCGATCAGTTACAGGAAAATTTACCGTTTAAAGAAATCAATACAGATTTATCAAATAAACAAGCTTTAAAAGATTTAGAGAAAAATGATTTAGCATTAGTCGTGCACATCCCTGAAACATTTTCTGCGGATATGCAAGAGGGCAAAACGTCATCAAGTATCGACTTTACAATGAATGAGGCAGGAGCAACGGTTGTTTCTTCTAGTATGAATTCCATCGTCACACAAATTAACAATCAGATTAGCGCACAATTCACGCAGCAAACAGCTCAAAGTGTGTTAATGAATTTACATGTACCAGAAAAGCAAGCTGCTGAATTGGCAGAAAAGATTGAAACAGCTTATGTGGGAAAAATTGTTACTATTAATGATATTCCAAATGGAATGCATCATAATATGCTTCCAATGTTCTTAACAATGGCAGGCTATGTTGGTGCGATGATCGGAGCGATGCAATTAGTAAGTGCTTTTAAAGCTAGCCGCGGAAAAGCAAGTAAAACTCGTTTATTCATTTATGTACAATTAGTTGCATTATTGATTGCGGCAGTATCATCATTAGCTGCTGCAGGCATAGCCTACTTAGTGAATGAACCAAGTGGAGAACTGTTCTTTAGCCTGTTAGGACAACAAGTTTTAAACTATATGGTTGCCTTTAACTTCACTGCGATTTTAATTTTCTTAGTTGGTGAGGGCGGGATGATCTTAAACTTGCCAATTTTATTGATACAAACAATTGCAAATGGCGCAACCATTACACGTGAAATGATGTACCTTCCATATGAATGGATGAGCTACATCTCACCAATGTATTACTCTGTACAAGCGTATTTCGCAAACTTATACGGCAGCATTAGTCCAAGTCCCTATATTTGGTCTATGGTCGCAGTTGGTGCAGCTGCGATGTTAATTAATATCGCTATCGTCACATTCTTGCATAAACCAATGCCAGTTGAGGAACTAGAAGCAAAGACCGAAACAGAAGATGTAAAGAATGCAGCTGAAGTTACAGCTTAGTTTTGCTAAAATAAGAGGAAACTCTTCTTGAAGGAGCATCGAGTATGTCCATTCAAATTTTTATATTGAGCAAACTAATGGTGGATAATAATTATCCCTATAAATTAAAGAAACAGCTTTCAGAGCCTATTCCATTGGATGAACTAGGCGGGCTGACAGAAAGCAAGTTGTACTACCATTTCGATTCATTAGCCAAGAAAGGTTTAATTGAGCCAGTCAAAATTATAAAGGAAGAGCACCGTCCAGATAAGCAAGTATTTGCTATTACGGAAAAAGGTCGTGAAGCACTGCCGACATTAATCTACAAACTGTTTGAACAGGCAGAAGACATGAAGGATATGGTCGTTGGCTTAGCAAACATGAAGTATGTGAATCGTGATCAAGTAGCAGAAATACTTGAAAGAAAATTAAAAAATATCAAGACTGTCTCGGAGAAACTCAATCATTTTGAGCATGTAAAGACTGGCGATGATTCGGAGAAAATTAGAGAATTTTTGAGTGGCTATTTTTCAACTAGAACAGAGCATACGATAGAGTGGCTTGAAAAGTTAATTATTCATATTAAACAGGAAGAAATATGATGGGATTGTAGAATCAACTCCTACACCGGATGAGCAATTTAAATCTCACTACGATTTTAATAAAGCTATGTGAAAATGATATTCACATAGCTTTTTGTTTAGATGTGTTAGGATAAAGGTTTTAATTATTCGTTTAATTCGGCTCCACATGAACGTGTACATCATAAACCCCGTAATCCCGCATCATGACCTTTTCAACATGGGTAGCGATATCATGTGCTTCTTTAATATCCAATGTGGAATTTACAAGAATGACAACATCTATAACCTCATTATTCCCGTAGTACCTTCCTTTAATTTCTTTTATTCCTTTCACACCATCTACCTTTATGATTACTTCCTGATAAAGCTGAATTTTCTTTTCATCAAATCCATCTGAAAGTTCATGAGAAGCTTGCTTAAAAATGTCCAAGGCTGTTTTGCAAATTAAAAGTCCTACAATAATAGCAGTTACCGTATCCAGCCAGGGCATTCTTAATTGAGAACCGAGTATGCCTGCGGCTGTCCCAATACTTACCCACGCATCTGAAAGATTATCTTTTGCGGCTGCCATTACGGCTTTGCTATTAATTTGATTGGCTAGCCTTTTGTTGTAAAGGTATACAATATACATTGCTAGTGCAGAAAAAATACCTGCATAAGCCGCCATCATATCTGGTGTTTCTTTTTCTCCTTGAAAAATGGAAGTGATCGCATCAATCAACACTTCCAGACCAACTGCACCCATAATAAAAGAGGCGACCATTGAGGCAATCGTTTCACTTTTCCAATGACCATATCGATGATCTTTATCAGGCGGTCTTTGTGATAACTTCAGTCCGATGAGGACAGCAATCGATGCAGCGATATCGGTTGTATTGTTAAGCCCATCTGCTTTTAATGCTGCAGAGTCACTCATATAGGCAATAACTAATTTTATGATAGATAGACAAATATAAGCGAGAATACTAATAATTGCCCCGCGTTCTCCTAATTTTAGATCTTTATATTTTTGCTCTTCCATTTTCTTTGCCCCCCATTAACCCTTGACCATGATACAACTTAAAATACGGGTGGGTCTAGAGCAACCTTTTTGTACTGTTTAACATAAGTAAGTGAGAGGCAAGTAAGTTGCGTGTAGGAAAAATTTCTTTTCTTGAAAATTACTTGCAAAATGCAAATTATTTATGTATATTTATAATTATTAGAATGCTGGTATTTATTGGAGTAGCAGCTTTGAAAATTGGCTTTACAAATAAGGTTTTAGAGGTGATAAAAAGTGGAAAATCTTCGTGAATTATTTCAGATTATGACGAGACGTTTTGGATTTTTAGATAAAAACTGCTGCAGTGTTGGCGGAGTAGATGTTTCAATTATTCATAGCCATATTTTATACGAGATCGATAAACAGCACCATCCGTCCATGCAGCGAGTGGCAGAAACATTAGGGACAGATATTACGACGTTTAGCCGGCAAATCCAAGCTTTAGTTAAAATGAATTTAGTAAAAAAGACGCCGCAGCCAGATGATAAAAGAGTTTATAATCTTTCCTTAACTGTTGAAGGAAAATATGTTGCAGCTACAATTGATCAGCAGATGAAAACATATTTGAATGATGTATTCTCACATATGAATGAATTTGAAAAAGAAACTGTCATTCGTTCCATTAAACTATTAAATGAGGCGATGGCGAAAACAAGTAATTGCTGTACGCCCCAATGAGGGAATTCCTCATGATCTAATACTTGCATTTTGCAAATAACGTTAATAGTAAAAAAATAAATCAAATGAAATGAGGAGAAATACGATGTCAAATGTTATTCATACACAAGGATGCTGTTCCACACAAACATCACCCCTTAGCATGAAAACCGAAAAAAATGATAAATTACCAGTTGCCATCATAGGTGCAGGTCCTGTGGGGTTAGCTGCTGCAGCTCATTTGGCCAGCCGCGGAGTGCCTTTTATTTTGTTAGAAGCGGGGAGTCAAGTGGGAGCCAATATTTTAACTTGGGGACATATTCGATTATTTTCTCCATGGCGCTATAACGTTGATAAAGCTGCAAAGAATTTGTTGGAACAGAATAATTGGACACATCCTGAATCAGAAAAATTGCCAACAGGGAAAGAGCTTGTCGAACAATACTTAAAGCCATTTGCCAATCTTGCTGAAATCCAGCCTTATATTCAGCTGCAAACAAAGGTAGTATCGATTGGAAAAAAAGATACAGACAAAATGAAAACGCTGAATCGTGAAAATGTCCCTTTTATCATTCATACTGATTCAAATGGAATATATAAAACATTTGAAGCTAGAGCTGTCATTGATGCAACGGGAACATGGGGGAATCCGAACCCTGCAAACTCAAGCGGTGTATGGCTAAAGGAGGAGAAATCACTCCGTGAACAAATCTTTTATGGAATCCCAGATGTATTAGGAAATGAAGAGAAGCGGTATGGAAATAAACGTGTAGCAGTTGTAGGCGGTGGACATTCGGCGATTAATACAATACTGGATTTAGCAGAGCTTGCAAAGAGGTACCCTGAGACTGAAATTTATTGGATCATGAGAAAACAACAGGTTGAAGATGCCTATGGCGGGGAAGAAAAGGATGCACTGGCTGCTCGCGGTGAATTAGGAAGTCGTATCCATCATTTAGTTGATAGGCAGAAGGTTAAAGTAATTACTCCTTTCCGAATTCAGGAGGTTAGAAAATCCCAAGAAGGAATAGAGATTACAGGTATTAAGAATGGCAAGGAAAGCATTTTGAAGGGCATTGAAGAAATCATTGTAAATGCAGGCAGCAGACCAGATTTATCAATTTTAAGTGAAGTGAGAGTTTCAATAGACCCAGCTACGGAAAGTGGGGAAGCTTTAGCACCGCTTATTGATCCGAATATTCATAGCTGTGGTACGGTTCGCCCGCATGGAGAAAAAGAGCTCCGCCAGCCTGATAAAGATTTCTATATCGTTGGTGCGAAAAGCTATGGACGTGCGCCAACATTCCTAATGGCGACAGGATATGAACAGGTTAGATCAGTTGTAGCCTATCTTTGCGGAGATCTGGAGTCTGCACAAAAAGTAGAACTTGATTTGCCGGAAACGGGTGTGTGCAGTGTAAACTATAATAAGAAAGCAATTTGTTGTGAGGAATCGAAATAGGGAAGCTTTGTGCTCTATAATACAATCGCTAATTGAAAAACAAACATCAATTAGCGATTGTTACCAGGATAGAAATACATAGAACCGGTACCCCTACTAAAGCGGAAGCAACGGTTATTAGCTTTTTTACTCGATGCCCATTTTTCAAAACTTTCTCCAATACTAAGTAAATCACGATCCCAATTAATCCCCCTAGAGAATTTAATATGAGGTCATCAATATCACTTGCACCAATAGCGAATAGATATTGAATGATTTCAGCCCCTAAGGACAAACCACAAATGACGAAAAATGTGTTAATCGCTCTCCCTTTAAAAATCATCAGATAGATTCCTGCAGGAACAAACATAAGAATATTTCCCCACACATTCACATCTACTAATTTGGTGCCGATGCCATCATCAACATGTATATAACTGCGGATGGTTTCAAATGGGGTAAGATTAATGCTTCTATAGCTGCCCCTCGATAAAAATAGCAAATCTATTAATAAAAATAGATAAAAAATGAGCATTGTCCAAAATAAAAATGGATATATTCCTTTTTTCATAGTTAATCTCCCTCTAGAATCTTTAGTCTTCCACTTAATAGACGAATGGAAATAGGTGAAACCCTACAAGGAAAATTACTATTTTTTGTCACATTTTCGCCATAGTTTTATATGCAAGGTGTGATTGCTATCATAAGTATTGAGAAATATTATCAATTATAATCCTAGATGCGAATGAAAATTATTATCATTTAGGGGATTGGTTATGAATGTTTTGGTAGAGTTTGATTCTGTATCAGTTAGGTTTAACGAGGAGGAGGTCATTAAAAGTCTAACTTTTACTTTGAATCAAGGGGAAGTGATAGCGTTATTAGGTCCTTCTGGCTGTGGGAAAACAACCATATTAAATATGACTTCAGGATTGATAAATGAAATGGAAGGGAAGGTTAGCGTTCATACAAAAAAGTTTGGTTATGTATTTCAAGAGCCAAGATTACTTCCATGGAGAACAGTTATCGATAATGTTTTATTTGTTATGAAGGAAAAAAATAAAATGGACAAAAAGCTGAAGGCATTTGAAATATTAAGGATGGTTAGATTAGACCATGCTGCAGACTATTATCCTTCTAAATTATCAGGTGGGATGAAACAGCGGGTCTCGATTGCTCGTGCACTGGCAACCAATCCTGAACTTATATTAATGGATGAACCATTCTCCGCACTTGATCCTAAATTAAAAAATGAACTTCAGCAAGATGTCATTCAATTAATTGATGAAAATCATATCGGAATTATTTATGTCACACATGATCCATTGGAGGCGCTGAGACTTGCGGATAGAATATTAGTGCTATCAGGTCAAGGCTGCTCAATCATACATGAAATGGAAATTGTGAAAAAAAGAAAAGAAAGAGACTACGAATTTCTAATACAAGCTGAACTAGAGCTCAAGCAATGGGTTGGGGGGATTTAACGTGAAAAAACAATATAAGAACAAAATTCATTATCTACTCGTATTCTTCTTATTAATCACAGTAGTATTATCAGGATGTTCACAATCAGCTAAACAGGAGTCAGCTGCTAAAGGAAATGAGGAGCCAGGTAAGCAAGAAGAAACAGAAGAGAAGTTAAGTGAACTAACCATACAAGCACCATTGGGAATCTCAATTGCTGCACCTATTTATAAAGTAGTTGCCGACAATAAATTGCAGGAATATACGAATAAACTAATTTATATGCCATGGAAGAATCCGGATGAGCTTCGCGCGCGTATCAGTGCCAATCAAGCAGATATATCAGCTGTCCCAACATATGTTGGTGCCAATTTATATAATCGCGGGATGGATGTAAAGCTGATGAATGTGTTAATTTGGGGTATTTTGTATGTTGTAGGTCCAAATGGTGAACAAGTGAGCTGGGATCAATTAAAGGGACAAACCATTCATGTTCCTTTCAAAGGCGATATGCCTGATCTAGTTTTTCAATATTTATTAAATAAAAACGGCATGGATCCAGCAAAGGACATTAAGATAGAGTATGTTTCTTCTCCGCAAGAAATTGTTCAGCTTATGATTGCAGGGAAGGCAAAATATGCCGTTGTACCTGAACATGTAGCAACACTATCGGTTGTAAAGGGGAAACAGGAAGGAAAGAACTTTGCTAAGATTATGAACTTGCAGGAAGAATGGAAGAAAGCAACAGGAAGGGATTCCTTTATTCCACAAGCAGGTATCCTCGTTTCAAATTCATTAGTAAAGGACCATCCTGAATTGGTAGAGGAAATACAAAATCAATTTGCACAAAGTGTTCAATTTACAAATGAAAATCCGTCAGAAGCCGCAGCAACTATTGGCAAAATGAATGAGGATGTACCAAAGCCGATAATTGAACAGGTCATTCCTTCGCTAAATTTACAATTTGTTTCAGCAAAAGATGCAAAAGACGATTTAGAGTTTTTCTTTAACGAGCTTTCAACACTTTCTCCTGAAATTATTGGGGGGAAACTGCCGGATGCAGGCTTCTATTACGAAAAATAAAAAAAGATTCATTAGAACATTTGTCATCTTCCTTATACTTTGTATCTGGCAAATCTGCTCCTATTTTTTGCCTAGTATATTATTGCCTTCACCTATCGAAACGTATGATGAACTTGTAAAATTAATCATAAATGGTGAATTAATCAGCCAGCTAGCTCAGTCTGGCTTCCGCATGCTGATTGGGCTTGCGATTGGCATCATAATTGCCATTTCTAGCGGTTTAATAGCAGGAAAGTTTGAAGTTGTCTATGAAATATTTCGTCCCATTTATTCTATGATTATGGGCTTGCCTCCGATCATTGTCGTTGTATTAGCTATGGTTTGGTTTGGAACAAGCACAGCTGTCCCAATTTTTGTTGTAAGTGTCTTAGTCTTTCCTGTCATTTATTTAAATACGGCAGATGGCTGGCGAAATATTGATAAGCAATTACTTGAGATGGGGGCCATTTACAAAACTTCGCCATTTCAAAATTTAAAGCACATTATTCTGCCTGGATTAGCAGTCCCCATTATCTCAGCGCTTTCGTTAGCGGCTGGTTCGGCAGTACGAATTACGATAATGGCAGAATTATTAGGTGCTAATTCAGGGATAGGCTATTCCTTGGCATTGGCAAGAGTAAATATAAACACAGCAAAAGTATTTGCTTGGACGATTATTTGTATTTTAATCATACTTATCCTTGATCATTTTGTGCTTAATCCGGTAAAGAATTATGTATTAAGATGGAATAAGCAAGAGGTAAAATAAATTAAGGCTAATCGATATAGAAAATTATAAGGAAGAGGAAATAAAGATTTAAAAATAGGTTCAAAATAATACTTGTAAGATTCAGAAAATTAAGATAAACTAAAAATAATTCTTCCCCTATCTGTTTTTCCGGCAGAAGGCAGAGAAGTATTATGAATTGAATTTGATATTTGACTGATAAGTTTCCACGTCCATCCATGCCGGATGGTTCTTATGGATCATGTAGCCAGTCCTTACCACATTTTTGTGTGATAGGGCTGGCTTTTGTAGTTTTCAGGAACCTTTTGGGAGGTGGTGTTTACCATGAAGGCTGCATTAGACGGGATAAAAATTTTGGATTTAACACGAGTGCTTGCTGGTCCTTACTGTACGATGATTCTGGCAGATCTTGGAGCAGATGTGGTTAAGGTAGAGGCTCCAGGGGGCAGTGATGAAACAAGGAGCTGGGGACCGCCATTTCAAAATGGAGTCAGTGCCTATTATTTATGCGCAAACCGTAATAAACGCAGCATGACTGTCAATCTGAAAACTGAAGAAGGAAGGGGGATCATTCGAAAACTAGCTAAAGAGGCCGATGTGCTCATCCATAACTTCAAAACAGGATCAATGGAAAAGTGGATGCTCGACTATGACACATTAAACTCCAGCAATCCAAGATTAGTTTATTGCTCAATAACAGGTTTTGGTGAAACAGGACCAGACCGTCACTTACCTGGATACGATTATATCATTCAAGGCTTGAGCGGTCTTATGAGTATTACCGGTTACGAGGAAAGCGGCCCAATCAAGATTGGGGTAGCAATGGTTGATATTCTTACAGGATTATATTCTGCTATTTCCATTGAGGCTGCATTGTATGAGAGAGAGAAATCCGGACAAGGGCAAAAGATAGATATGTCCCTCTTAGATACTGCTGTTAGTTCGCTAGCCAATGTTGCCAGTAATTATCTAATATCCGGTAATATACCAAAAAGGCTCGGGAATGATCATCCTAATATTGTTCCTTATTCAACTTTTAAGGCGAAGGATGGGGAAATAATTATCGCAGTAGGGAATGACCGCCAGTTTGCCTCCTTGTGCAAAATAATAGGAATTTCTGAAGTGGCGGATGACGAGAAATATAAGACAAATGATGCCAGGGTTAAAAATAGCATAGATCTTACGAGACTGATTGAAAGCAGATTGATATTAAATCCTGTTGGGCATTGGCTGCAAGTCCTTTCACAGCATCAAATTCCTTGTGGGCCAATTCAAACAATGGATCAAGTCTTTAATCATCCTCAAATTCTTGCCCGTGATATGGTTGTCAATTTTAATCATCCAGAGGCAGGCAAGGTAAAGCTTGTTGGATCTCCGATAAAACTTTCAAGAACGAAAGTGAAAATGGAACGCCATCCGCCAATGGCAGGGGAGCATACGGATGAAATCCTTAAGGAAGCGGGATTTTCAGCAGAGGAAATTGGAAAAATGAAACAGGAGAGGATTGTGTAAGGGAACTTATTACCTAAGACTATTCGATTAATTAGAGGAGGATAAATAATGAACTTTGAATTTACAGAAGAACAAGAAATGCTAAGAAAGATGGTTAGAAGTTTTACAGATAAAGAGATTATCCCTTTTATTCAGCAATGGGATGAAAGGGGTCAATTTGATCCGAGCATTTTACAACGTTTAGGAGAATTAAATTTAATGGGAGTTTGTATTCCAGAGCAATACGGTGGAAGCGGGATGGATTATAATTCGCTGGCCATTGTATGCGAGGAGCTGGAGAGAGGGGATACAGCCTTTCGTACAGCAGTTTCCGTTCATACAGGATTGAATAGTTTAACGATATTACAGTGGGGGACTGAAGAGCAAAAATTGAAATACCTTGTCCCGCAAGCGAAAGGTGAAAAAATTGGAGCATTTGGTTTGACAGAGCCTGGAGCGGGATCGGATGTTGCCGCCATTTCTTCTACAGCTGTAAAGGATGGGGACGATTACATCTTAAATGGTTCTAAGACATGGATTTCTTTATGTGATCTTGCTGATCATTTTATTGTATTTGCGTATACCGATAAAACAAAGAAACATCATGGGATTTCGGCTTTTATCGTTGAACGCGAGATGCCAGGCTTTTCTTCACGTGCAATTAAAGGAAAACTAGGAATTCGCTCAGGCAATACCGGTGAAATATTTTTTGATCAAGTGAGAATTCCGAAAGAAAATTTGCTTGGTAAAGAAGGAGAAGGGTTTAAAATTGCCATGTCTGCACTAGATAATGGACGTTTTACAGTTGCTGCTGGGGCGGTTGGCTTGATTATGGCCAGTCTAGAGGAGAGTGTAAATTACTGTCATGAGCGGAAAACATTTGGGAAGGAGATTGGAAAACACCAGCTTGTCCAGCAAATGCTTGCGAATATGGAGGCTGGTCTGCAAATGAGCCGATTGCTTGTTTACCGGGCTGGCGAACTGAAGAACCAAGGCAAACGCAATACAAGAGAAACATCATTGGCAAAATGGCAGGCCTGTGATTTTGCTAATAAAGCCGCGGATGATGCGGTACAGATACATGGAGCTTATGGTTATTCGAGCGAATACCCTGTTGAACGTTTCTTAAGAAATTCTAAGGCACCAGTCATTTATGAAGGAACACGTGAAATCCACACCATCATGCAAGGAGAATATGTGTTAGGCTACCGGGAAGATAAACCGTTAAATAATCCGCTGCCCGCATGGCCGTTTGAGCAAAATAAAGATATGGTAAACAGTTAATCTAGACATTAACAACAATCCATCTAAAGATCCTGCGTCAAATTCCCTTCCTCTATTCTCAAGGCATTGGATAAAAATGATTTCTTAGAGGGAGGGAATAAGTCTTTCATATGGCAGTAAAAATCGACTTATTGGAGGAGGAATGGGATGTCCCAAAATAATGAGTTTTCGAAGGTTTTGTCCCGAGCCGATGTGATTGTGTTAGCCTTCGGTGCCATGATTGGCTGGGGGTGGGTTGTGTTATCTGGCGATTGGATCATGAAAGCAGGATCCATTGGTGCGATGATTGCATTTCTTATTGGTGGAATCATGGTTATATTTGTGGGTCTGGTCTACTCTGAACTAACAACTGCCTTGCCAAAAACTGGCGGTGCCCATCATTTTGCCCAAGCAGCTCTAGGACCTAAGGCAGCGTTTGTTGTGTCATGGTCTATTTTACTAGGATACATTTCAGTCGTTGCATTTGAAGCTGTAGCTCTTCCAACTGTTATTGAATATATATTTCCAAATTATCAAATTGGGTATATGTGGACGATTGCAGGCTGGGATGTATATTTATCGTGGGTCGCAGTTGGAATGGCTGGATCCATTATTGTTACTTGGATTAACTGGATTGGGGTGAAACAAGCAGCCTTTCTTCAGTTAGTATTGACAATTCTCTTAGCTTTGGTCGGTTTGAGTTTAATTTTCGGCTCCGCATTTGGGGGAGAAGCGAGCAACTTATCTCCGCTTTTTGAAGGGGGAATAGCAGGCATTATGGCTGTCATGATTATGACACCATTTATGTTTGTTGGGTTTGATGTTATTCCGCAAATGGCAGAAGAAATGAATATTCCTAAAAGGACGGTAGGAAAAGTTCTGTTATTATCAGTCGGATTGGCAGTTGCATGGTATATATTTATCATTTTAGGTGTGTCCCTCTCGTTAAATGGAAGTCAGCTTCAATCGGCAAGTCTCCCAACAGCAGATGCAATGGGAGCTATATTTGGCTCCGCAGTATTCTCAAAAATTCTGATACTTGGAGGAATTGCAGGGATTTTAACAAGCTGGAATGCATTTATTATTGGGGCTAGCCGTGTCATGTACGCAATGGCTCAGGATGGCATGCTGCCAAAATGGTTTGGGAAGCTGCACCCTAAATATAAAACACCGGGAAATGCAATCTTAATCATTGGATTATTAGCAACTCTAAGTCCTCTTCTTGGCCGCCCAGCCCTTGTTTGGTTTACCGATGCAGGTGGGCTTTCAATTGTAATCGCTTACTTTATTGTTTCAGTATCCTTCCTTGTCCTCCGCAAAAATCAGCCGGATTTAGAAAGACCTTTTCGCGCTGGCAAGAGTAATATCGTTGGGATATTAGCCACAATCTTGAGCATTGGTTTTATCATTTTGTATATGCCGGGAATGCCTGCATCTCTCGTTTGGCCATATGAATGGATGATCTTTGGCGTATGGTGGATTTTTGGTTTATTCTTCTTTGTCAGAATTTCAAATACAAAAGGGGTAAGCACAAATCGCATGACAGAACAAACCTTTAAGGAGTGAATAGTTATGATCAAAGCAGATTTAAAAATAGAATTAATTGATTTGGATAAAAAGCATTTTATTCATCCTACTTCATCATTGAAACAGCAGCAGGAAACAGGTGCACCATTTATTTTTACAGAAGGGAAAGGTGTCTATTTAACTGATATAAGCGGTAGAAAGGTAATAGAGGGAATGGCATCATTATGGAATGTAAATGTAGGTTACGGGCGAAAAGAATTAGCAGAGGCCGCACGTGAGCAAATGGAGAAGCTGGCTTTTACAAACTCGTTTTCTTCCATGAGCAATGAGCCAGCCATACGTCTTGCAGCAAAGCTTGCGGAGCTGACGCCGGGGGATTTAAACGCTGTTTTCTTTACATCTGGCGGGTCCGAGTCAAATGATACCGCTTACAAACTAGCAAGATATTATTGGAAGATTAAAGGCTTCCCCGAAAAAACGAAAATTATTTCTAGAAAGAAAGGTTACCATGGTGTCAATATAGGGGCAACAAGCGCAACTGGAATTATGCCTTTCCAAGAGATGACTAATTCTTTGGCGCCAGATTTTCTCCATGTAGATGAATGTTCAACAGAGATGCTCCGCCAATGTATTGAAAGAGAAGGTGCAGATAAAGTTGCCGCTTTTATTTCTGAGCCTGTTCAAGGTGCAGGTGGAGTTAACATCGCTCCAGAAGGATATTTCCAGGAAGTTAGAAAAATATGTGACGAATATAATATTTTGTTCATTGCAGATGAGGTTATTACAGGATTTGGTCGGACGGGAGAAATGTTTGCATGTGAACATTACGGCATTGTACCAGATATTATGCTGCTTGCGAAAGGGATTACAAGCGGATACATTCCGCTTGGAGCGGTAGTAGTAACGGAAGCGATCCATCAAGGACTTATTAATCATTCAGATGGAACCCTTCTGCATGGGTACACATACAGCGGTCATGCGACAGCATGTGCGGTTGCTTTAAAAAATATCGAGATAATCGAAACAGAAAA
Source organism: Cytobacillus massiliigabonensis (assembly GCF_900199725.1). Lineage (GTDB taxonomy): Bacteria > Bacillota > Bacilli > Bacillales > Cytobacillaceae > Cytobacillus > Cytobacillus massiliigabonensis. The sequence goes on from NZ_LT904904.1 coordinate 809,178, forward strand.
ATTGGTTGAGAATTCTCGCCTTATGGGGCAGAAATTGCTAGAAGGCTTTAAAAAGATTCAAAAGGAAATTGACATTGTCGGGGATGTTCGGGCACTTGGCTTAATCGGAGCAATTGAAATCATGGATCCAATTACAAATCAAAGATTTGCGACCCCTATTGCACCTAAAGTAAGTGCAGAAGCGGCAAAAAGGGGGTTAATTATAAGAACAGTTGTGTTTGAAGGGATGGATACAGTCGTCTTTTCGCCGCCACTTATTATCAATCAAAAGGAAATTGACGAACTGCTATCTATCTTACGGGATGCACTTATATCCGTACAAAGCAGTTTATCGGGGGGAGAAATGTGCTGATAACGGGGCGAAAGGAAAAAGGGATTTATATCAATGGAAAATGGCTTGATGCTGCAGATGGAAATACTAAGGGAATTATAAATCCAGCTACTTTAGAACTGATAAACGAGGTATCCTACGGAGGAAAACAGGAAGCGCTGGAGGCGATTTCTGCCGCACATGCTTCATTTCCAATGTGGGCTAAAAAGACGGCGAGAGAACGCTCCCGTTTTTTATATAAGGGATACGAAAAAATGATAGAGAAGAAAGAGGAACTAGCTGCTATTCTAACAGCTGAGCAAGGGAAACCATTGTCTGAAGCGATGGCGGAAATTGAGTCAGCTGCAAGTTATTTATTATGGTATGCGGAAGAAGCTAACCGCGTATATGGAGAAATCATTCCTTCGTCAAAAGCAGATAAGCGGCTGCTCGTAGTCCCCCAGCCAATTGGAGTTATCGCTGCAATCACACCGTGGAATTTTCCTGCATCCATGGTAACTAGAAAGCTTGCCCCTGCACTAGCCGCTGGATGTACGGTTATCCTAAAGCCTGCATCCCAGACGCCATTAACGGCTATTGCCATTGTGAAAATTTTTGATGAGCTTGGGCTGCCTGAAGGAGTGTTAAATCTCGTAACAGGGGATGCAAGAGAAATTGCTGAAACCTTAACAGATCATCCTAATGTTCGCTTGATTACATTTACAGGCTCAACCGAAGTTGGAAGAGAATTAATGAAGAAAAGCGCCAAACATATAAAAAAACTGTCATTAGAATTGGGTGGTCATGCTCCAGTTATTGTGATGGATGATGCTGATTTAGATTTAGCGGCTGAATTAACAATGGCAAGCAAATTCCGAAATAGCGGGCAAACATGCATATGTGCAAACAGAGTATTTGTCCAAAAAGGGATTGCAGATGAATTTTTAAATAAATTGACTGCGAAAGTAAAGACATTGAAGTTAGGAAATGGAAAAGACAAGGAAACAACTATGGGCCCGCTAATAGATCAATCGGCACTTGAAAAGGTAAAGGATCATGTTGAAGATGCTCGAAAAAAGGGAGCGAAAATTGCCATTGGCGGTGAGCAATGGAATGGACCGGCCGAAGGCTATTTCTATCAGCCAACGGTTCTAGTAGAGGTAACAGACTCAATGAAAGTTATGAATGAGGAAACCTTTGGTCCAGTCCTTCCTATCCAAATATTTGAGGAGGATGAGGAGGCAGTTGAAAAAGCTAACCATATACAATATGGTCTAGCAGCCTATGTGATGACTGAAAGTACCAATCGTGCCTTTAAAATTATGGAAGCGATGGAATATGGAATTATCGGAATAAATGATGTGTTTCCTGGAACCGCTGAAGCACCATTCGGTGGAATGAAGGAATCTGGCTTCGGGAAAGAAGGCGGGAAAGAAGGGATAAATGAATTCATTGAAATGAAGTATGTATCCATTGGAATTTCATAACCTGGTAGGCATTCAAATTTAATAGAATTTGATCACTCTTATAAAAAAGCGGGGATCCTCAACATGAGAATCCCCAGAAATTATAAATGTTTACTGAAAGTATCCCTCATATTGTTTATGAAGATCTTTTAATGCTGCGATTAAGGCATTATTTGCTTTTCCTAAGTAGCCTTTTCTCAATTGATCAAGGGGTCTATCAATCCCATCTCTTAAACTATGACCTTTTAAGAGCTTTGAAATATAGTCTCTCCCATGTTCAGTGGCCAAAGTGCAGGAAGCATCAACTATAACCCCATAATTCTTATCAATTTCTGCAGTAATCGTTAAGGTTTCATAAACATTTTTAGCTGCCATTCCTGCGGGTAATTTAGCATGACCAGCAATGAAGATTGTATTCATCTCATCTCTCCTAAATAATATTTAGTATTTTTAGAATAGTATAAACGGAAGTAGATGTTAATAGAGATTAAATAATTTTTCATTAGTTAATATATTATCAATAAAATATTTTGAATATTCATTATATTTCACGAAATAACAAATACTATTTTTTACTTGTTGAGGGGGTAATTCGTTGTGAAACAAATCAGACTGGCAATTGATGTAGGCGGAACATTTACGGATGTATTTATTTTTGATGAAAACACGGGACAAATTTCTGTTATGAAAACATCATCTACCCCATCGAACCCAGAACGCGGCATACTAGATGGGATTGAAAAGGCGCAATTAAAAGGGGAAAACATAAAGATGTTCTCACATGGAACTACTGTTGGTACGAATGCATTAATAGAAAGGAAACTGCCTAAAACAGCATTAGTAACCACGAAAGGGTTTCGCGATGTACCGGAAATCCGCCGCGGAACAAAACTTGATTTATGGGATGCTTATGAGGATACGGCAAAACCATATATCAAGCGGCGTGATCGCTTTGAAGTAAATGAAAGAATTGATTATAACGGAAATGTAATGATTGACATTGAAGAGAAAGAGGTCCGTGAGCTTGCAAGGAAATTAAAAAGGCGGGGAACAGAGTCAATAGCTGTATGTTTTATCAATGCCTATGTCAATGGGGAAAATGAGCTGAAGGTAAAGGAGATTCTTCAGGATGAACTCCCGGACGTGTACATCTGTATTTCGAGTGAAGTGCTGCCGGAAATTTTTGAGCATGAACGAATGAGCACTACCATCATTAATGCTGTTTTAGGTCCGATTATAAGTAAATATATTTATACCTTAGAAGGGGAAATGGAGAAAAAGGGTTATAAGGACGATATTCTTGTTCTCCACTCTGGGGGCGGGGTAATGACGTCAAGCACCGTTCCTCGTTTTGCAGCAAGGGTTGCCAGCTCAGGAATTGCCGCAGGAGCAATAGCGAGTAAACATATTGCAAAACTATGTGGATTTAATCATGCAATTGGTCTTGATATGGGGGGAACGAGTACAGATATCTCCTTAATGTATGATGGCGATATTAGAATTACGAAAGATTGGTATATCGAGTACGGATACCCAATTGGGTTTCCGAGTATTGAAATCTTGACCATCGGGGCTGGTGGGGGAAGTTTAGCTTGGAAGGATGATGGCGGTTCACTGCGGAATGGTCCGCAAAGTGCAGGTGCAACTCCTGGACCGGCATGTTATCAGGGCGGGGGAGAAGACCCAACGAACTCAGATGCAAATTTAGTTCTTGGCCGTCTTGGAGTAAATCTGTTAGATGGAAAAATGCAGCTTGATAAGGGAAAAGCAGTAGAGGCTGTTGAAAAGATTGCGAAAGAGTTTAATTATTCAACAGTTGAAGCGGCGAATGCAATTATCGAGGTTGCCAATGCAAACATGTGTGATGCCTTGCGCTTGATCTCTGTGAGACGAGGCTATGACCCTAGAGAATTCGCACTTGTTGCTTTTGGAGGGGCAGGTCCGTTACATGGGGCATATTTGGCAAAGGACATGGGAATTCCAACAGTTATTGTTCCTCCCCACCCAGGAGTGGCGGCAGCAATGGGATGCTTACTTGTTGATGTACGCCATGACATTTCAAAAACATATGTTAAGGATTTTAAAGATGTGAATCTTGAAGAGTTGGAATTTGAGTTGTTAAAAATGGAAAGAGAGGCAAAGGATTTATTAGAGGAAGAGGGAGTGGCGAAAGAAAATTCAACACTTATGAGCTTTATTGATATGAGATATAGCGGCCAGTGGCGTTCATTAGCCATTCCAATTAATTTGAAAGCGCAATCATTAGAAGATGCACTAGAAGCCTTTCATCTGGAACATGAACGGGAATTTGCCTTTTCAGACCGTAAACAATCGGTGGAGATATATGGCTTGCGTTTAACGGCGCTCGGGACCGTACCAAAGCCGGAGTTTCCAAAGCATATACCATCCGGAAGTCTTGAAGATGCCTTAAAAGAAATTAGAGAAGTATATTTTGATGATAAATTTATGGCTACTAAAGTTTTTGATCGTGAGAGAATTCCAGTATTCTCAGAGATCCAAGGTCCAGCAATTGTGGATCAGCTTGATTCAACAACTGTGATACCGCCAGAATTTACGGCATTTGTTGATGAGTACCGCAATTTAATTATCACATTAAATAAATAATAAAAGAGGTGAATGATTATGAGTTTAAATCATTTTACAGAACAGGCACAGGGAAACCAATTGGATCCAGTTACTTTTGAAGTATTGAAAAATGGTTTCGTCAACCTTGTTGACCAAATGGCTGAGCAAATCTTAAGAACTTGTTATTCATTTGTTATTTATAATCGTGATTTTAGCTGTGCACTTTGTGATGCTGACGGAAATACGGTTATGCAAGGGACACAAGATATTTCTGTCCATGTAGGAACGCTGCATTTAACAGCAAAAGCAGTTTTAGAGGATTTTCATGGGGACATCCATCCTGGAGATATTTTCTTAGTGAATGATCCATATCGGGGAGGGACACATTTTAATGATACACGTGTTGTGTTGCCCGTATTTTATGAGGGTAAATTAATTGCCCTGATGCAAACAAATGGTCACTGGGCAGATATGGGCGGATCTACTCCAGGCTCTTTTGATATTACCGCAAGGGAACATTATGGAGAAGGGGTTAGGATTCCGCCTGTACGGATCTATAGCAAAGGGATTTTCTTAAAAGATGTTGTTAATGTCCTAGCATCCAATATGCGTGTTTCAGAAGAGAGAATAGGTGATTTACGCGCACAAGTAGAGGCAGCGAAGGTTGGTCAAACGCAGCTGCTAGAAATCGTAAATAAATATGGGATCGAAACAACACTCACTGCCTTTGATGAGGTTCAAAATTATGTAGAAAGGCTGGCTAAAGCCAAAATATCTTCTTTACCTAAAGGTACTTGGGAAACCGTTGATTATATTGACATGGATCCTGAAATTGGCGATGGTTTAATCCCTATCCATGTTAAAATGACAATTTCAGATGATGAAATACTATATGATCTTGAAGGATCTCATCCATATATTAGCTGCTTTTTGAACTCAGGTTTCGGTGGTTCGTTGTCTGCGACTTATGCAGGTACGAAAACATTTTTTCCGGAAATCCCATTAAATTCAGGTTTTTATCGTGTAGTAAAAGTGAAGCTTCCAGAGAACTCCGTTGTGAATGCTCCTGCACCAATAGCTGTAACTGGTTTCTGTTCAGGAGCTTACGAAAAAATCATGAATGCTTGCTTCGAGCTATGGTCAAATATTATGCCAGAAAGAGCGATTGCCTGTTCCTTTAACCTGGAATACCTTTTAATCGGAGGCAATGATCAGAGAACAAATCGAAATAGTTATTTTATGTGGTATGACTGGATGGCAGGAGGGCATGGCGGCCGTAATGATCGTGATGGCGCAAACGCAACCTCTCCGGTATTTGGTGTCGGTTTAAGTGTACAGCCATGTGAAGGACAAGAAAGACTTTCACCTGTCATTACAACTAAACATCAGATTATTACAGACTCTGCAGGACCAGGGAAATACCGAGGGGGTTGCGGTGTTGAAAAAGGCGGAGTTTTATCCAGTATAGGTAACTCTGTTATGTCTTATTGCTGTGATCGTTCCCGTTCAGTCACATGGGGGATTTTTGGGGGACTCCCATCTTATCCACACGGAGCATGGCTTAACCCTGGTAAAGAGGATGAACAATATTTAGGGGCTATTTTTTCAAATGTAAAAGTAAAAAGCGGTGATTCTTTCGTAAGACCTTCTGCAGGTGGCGGGGGATTAGGTGATCCATTAGAAAGGGAACCAGAGGCCATTTTGGAAGACGTAATTGATGAATATATTTCCATCGAAAGAGCAAAGAAAGACTATGGTGTTGTGATTGTAGAAATAGACCGAGATCTAGATTTATTTGAAGTGGATTTTGAAGCAACGGAAAAAGAGAGAGACTCAATAAGAAAACACAGGAAGCAGTGGTTAGATACAGATCCTCTCATTGTTCAAGAAATGTTCCAAAATAAAGTGATTGATAAATTAGATGTTATTCGCCAATATGGTGTGATTATGGACTATTCTACGAATAAAGCATTATTAAAATCTACTGAACAATTTCGAGAATCAATGAAGAAGCGTTCACTAGCCTATTGGATGTAAGTTCAAACAATAAGGGCAGCACGCCCTTATTGTAAAAAAACATATATGAGATAAGGGGTGGGATTTATGGCTGAGATTTCTAAACCAACTGTCACAATGGATGATGACGGCATTAGTAAAGAGAAAAAGAAAGATGACTTTGCATTGGAAAAGGTTCCTTTAGAAGGAAGAACAATGGGTTGGAAGAGTATTACTAATGTTACTTTGGGTGTTGCAACCGCAATGCTATTTATTCAAATGGGCAGCTTGATGGCAGTAAGCTTTGGTGCGGTCAATGCTTTGCTGGCAGAAATTTATGCAACTATTGTTGCAGGTGCATTAGGGATAGGAATTTGTTACTTCTCAGCCAAATCCGGATTAAATGTAAATCTCTTGGCAAGAGGTGGAGGTTTTGGTTATTTAGGGGCCTCCATAACGTCCCTTATTTACGCATTAAATTTTATTATGTACTGTGCAATTGAAGGGGCAATTATGGCATTCGCTGTACATGAATATTTACCATTTATCCCTATTTGGCTTCTTATGGTTATATTTGGTTTGCTCGTCATTCCTTTAAACTGGTTTGGGATTAAGCAGTTAGATAAACTGCAAAAATGGTCTATGCCAATTTTTATTGTTCTGTTAGCTGCTGCATTTATTTTAGCTCTAAAAATGACACCGAAATTTGTTGGCAGTGTATGGACGTATTTACCTGAAGGTGCCCAAGTTGGCGGAGCAGGTCTCCTTGCATGTATTGGAATCATGAATGGTTTGGTTGGCATCATGGCACTGCTTGTGTCGGACTATGCGAGATTTATAAAAAAGGAAGAATTTAAAATAGGTGTATTTGCAGTTGGATTTATCCCTCAACTCGTATGTTTCCTAATAATGGGGATTATCGGAATTTGGTTTGGTGTTCGGATGGCAGAGGAGAATCCAGGAGTTTTCTTTGTACAAATTTTAGGGGTTGGAGGAGCTTTATTCACGATTTTAACCCAACTAAGGATTAATATTACTAATTTATATAGTGGATCATTATCATTAGCTAATTTCTTTGAAAATATATTTAAGTTTAAACCTGGAAGACCATTTTGGGTAGTGTTTACATCTATTGCTGCGATTGTATTAATGCTTGGTGGAGTAATGGATCATTTAGGTAGTTTATTGACCTTTCAGGGAGTATTTCTGCTTTCGTGGGGTGCAATTTTAGTTTGTGATGCTCTTGTCGTTAAGAGGCTCTTGAAAATTGGCCCAAATTATTTTGAACATCGTCAAGAATATTTATATGCATGGAATCCTGTTGGTGTCGTTTCTTTAATTATTTCAAGCGTTGTGGGCTCAATTGCCGCATTTGGCTATTTAGGCGCTTTTTTACAAAATGTAGCTGCATTTTTCGCAGCAATCTTAGCATTTGTGCTGACTATTGTATTAGCTGTTGCTACAAAAGGAAAATATTATAGTAAAAAAGAAGCGAATGATGTTCCAGCAAATGAATTTATTGTTTGAATAAACTAGAACAGTAAACTAAAAGTCAGAATACCATACTATGTTGAAGTGCGCCGCTGCCTCTACTAGCAGCGGCGCACTTCATTCGTCGAGTTACTTTATCAACTTGGCATGTGTTATACTTTCCCCGCCCATTTATATCCGACACCCCAAACGGTTTGCAGATGATGATCAGCAGGAAATCCGGCTTTGCGAAGTTTTTCTCGTAAATTTCGGACGTGAGAATCTATTGTACGATCCTCTGTTGAAACTTCATATCCCCAAATAGAGGTAATTAAATGCTCCCTCGTAAAAACCTTGTTTTGGTTTGTTAGAAATAAGCCCATCATTCCAAATTCCTTAGGTGTTAATAATATCTCCACCCCATTGTACAGGAGTTCATAGGAGTTTTGATCAAGAAAGAGGCCGCGAAATGAAAGTCTTCCCGTTTCACTTTTTTGTCTCCTTAAAACGGCTTCAATCCTTGCGATCAGCTCTTCTTCGTCAAAAGGTTTAGAAATATAGTCATCCGCCCCATATTTTAATCCTTTTACTATATCCGATTTATCACTCATAGCTGTCAGCATAATAATAGGCGTGTCCCACGTTTGTCTAATTTTCTTACATGCTTCTAATCCATTCATGTCAGGCATCATAATGTCTAAAAGAATTAAATCAGCCGGATGTGCTTCTAAATAGGTAATTGCCTCACGGGCAGATTGTTTTTTAATACAATGATACCCAATAGGCGATAAGTATAAAGATAATAAATCAAGCATCATTGATTCATCATCGACGAGCAAAAGCGTCTTCATCGTTTCATTTCTCCTTTAAAGATTAATTCAACCTTGGTTCCTGCATGTTCTTTGCTTTTCACATGTATTTCCGCTCCATGCGCGTGAACAAGTTCTTTTACAATCGCCAGTCCCAGTCCAGTGCCCCCTAAAGAGCGTGTTCTTGATTTCTCGACCCGGTAAAAACGATTAAAGATGAGTGGAATCTCCTTCTCTGGTATTCCTTTTCCGTTATCTTGGAGGGAAATATGAACCGATTTTTTATGTTGCCAAGCTTTCAGTTTTATGTCTGCTCCTGCTGGAGAATACTTAATGGAATTGTCCAGCAAGTTGAGTATTATCTGTTCAAGTCGCAATGGATCTGCTTGAATAAATATATTTTGCGGGCATTGCAGTTCAAAATTTATTCTTTTCTCTTGAAAAGCAAGGGATAGCTTCTGTTCCATTTTTGTAAAGAACGGCTTTAAATCGATCCAATCCTTTTGGATGGCAAATGAATTTTGGTCAATTTTTGCTAGATCAAATAGTTCTTTGATTAATACAGATAATCGATTGGTCTCTTCCACAATAATATTTAAATATTTTTCTCTTTCATCGTCAGGGAGTTTCCGTTTATGAACAATATCTGCATATCCCTTGATATATGTTAAAGGTGTTCTTAGTTCATGGGAAATACTAGCCAAGAATTCATTTCTTTCTTGTTTTAAATAGTTCAAATCTCTACCTAATAGTTCAATGGATTTTGCTAATTCCCCTAGCTCATCATCAGAAGCAATAGGCAAGGAGACTGAAAACTGACCTTTACTCATTTGTGTCGTGGCTTCTTTCATTTTTATAAGCGGCTTTGTAATTCCTTTTGAAAGAAAGATGATAATAATAATGGTCAGACATACGGAAATCCATCCAGCTAAAAGAAAGTGCTCATTTAGTCCTTGAATGAGTGAATGTACAGATGCCGTATTTTCAAACATAAAGACATAGCCTTTTAGCTGTCCGTTGATTTCTACAGGACTAATGGTGGCAATATAAGGTTCATCTTTCCAGTTGTCTTCAACGATTTGCCCCTCAGATGTGATTGGGGAATCTGGTATCTTCAAGTATTTTTTTAATGGTGCAATTTCAGATGAAGAATCGAGCACCTTCCCATTTTTATCAGTGATAATTACATCTGTCAGTGATTCAGATTCCATTAAAACAACGTGATTAATGGTTTCTTTATCGAAATGCTTTTCAAGGATGGCTCTATGTGAATTTCCCCTTGCCTGCAAGGCTTTAAGCTCTTCTTCCACTCTAGAATCAGCAATCCCCATATGCAAAAAGAAAAACATGAAAGTTATTAAGCCAAATATAATCAAGAAAAACAATATCCCGAGCTTTACAGAGAGCTTTTTCAATTTACTCACCTAATTTCAATCAATTACTATTATTTTACTCTAAATGTGTGAAGAATTTATGCAGGGAAAAGCTTACTTGCGGTTTGTGCATAATTTCTGCATATATATAAATGAAGCGAATATGTAAGTACTTGGTTCGGAAACAGTTATTTCAAAGGAAGTGGAATCAAGTTTAAAAGATTTTGGAGTGTATACAGATAGGGGTCAGCTGTCGGGTGTCAGATGCTGGAAATTACTTCTTCAGACGGCGGAGGATATGGGGGACACTAACGATCATATAAATTCTCTTGGCGCATTCCTTAGGGAATGCGCCTTTATTCGTACCCCCGTAATTTTATTGATTCTAAATTTTTTAATTTTCTTTTTATCAAAACCACCAGTAATAACATTAATGGAATAATTGTCTGCATGATTGGAAATAGGAGTGGGAAAACAGCTATATCTAAATGACTGTTAACCATTAAATTTGGCACAGCCCAAAAGCTCACTTCCACTATTAAAATGCCAAGCGGCCAAACAAGGGGTTTATAATCTGATAAGTTTAACCATTGTGCAGCTGTTAAAATTGTAACATAGTAGAAAACAGTTGTTTTTATAAAAGTCCCTAATATCCATAACGCAATAATTATCGGATCGATATTTTCAATATAGTCACCAAGGTTTACTAGCTGTGTCGCTGACAAAAAAGGATAAACATAGAACTCAGTGTTCTGATCCAATATGAACAGAACAGTAAGGTTTATTATGATAAAAGTGACTAATACCATAAGGATCGTTATGATTCCCCACCTCATTCCTTTTCTTGAATCTGACAAAGAGGGGAGAAGAAATATCATGATGAAAAACTCGCCAAACCATATTTGAGGAACAATCGCTCCTTTTAATGATGGCAGGAGTCCATTTTCCAATACTGGCAAGAGATTATTAGGTTCTAGCTGGGGAATTAACAAGAAAATAATTATAAATACTGAAAAGACAAAGATAGGAAAAAAGAATTGAGCAACTCTACCAATCACTTCAATTCCAGCAATGACTGTAAATGCTGAAAGAATAAGCATGGTAATCATGATGACACTTACAGGCGTTTTTGCAAAGAATATCTTTATGAATTCTGCATATGTTCTCGTGATTTGTCCGGTTGCAACAAGGAAGAAGATAAAGTATAGAAGACCGAGAAACTTTGTTGTGAGTTTACCAATTGTCTGTTCGCAGATTTGAAAGAATGTTTGCTGCGGGAAACGTTTAGACAGATGAATGATAATAATAATCGTAAGAAAACCAACAATTGAAGCCCAGATGGGAGAAAGCCATAAATCTTGCTTTGCATATTTAGCTGTAATTGAAGGAACTGTTAGAATCGCTGTTGCGATAATTGATAAATACATCATCATTCCCATTTGCATGGAGGAAATTCTCCCTTTGTCCATTCATTCCACTTCTTTCAGTTGTATATTAAGATTGAAAAATTATACATTTATAGGTTTTAGTTTCTTTTTGATGCTTGAAATGCCTAATAACAGTAATGGGATCAAAGTCTGCATCAAAATGGCAATAAACGGAGTGGCGATTTTATCGTGATGGCTGGATACCATTATATTTGGCAAAGACCAAAAGCTTGTTTAAATAAGCAGAATGCCAAGCGGCCAAACGATCGGTTTATAGTCAGTCAATTTCAGCCATTCTTCTATTCCTAATGCAGTCACATAGTAAAAGACAGTGATTTTTACGAACGAACCTAAAATCCATATAGCAATGATAATTGGCTCCAAATTTTCAATAAAATCACCTAGGTTAATTAGACGAGTAGCATTTAAAAATGGATAAAGAGTACCAGATATGGTTTGTCCTAAGGTGAAAAGAACAATTAAATTTACTGTTATAAATGTTAATAACACCATGAAGATAGTTAGGAGCCCCCATTTCATCCCATTATTTTGATCGGATAAAAATGGGAGAATAAATATAATGATAAAAAATTCGCCAAACCATACTTGAGGGATGATCGCTCCTTTTAAAGACGGAAAGATTCCATCCTCCATAATAGGAAGTAAATGACTTGGATTTAATTGAGGGAGCAATAAAAGAGTAATAATAAAAATAGAAAAGATAAAAACAGGAAAGAAGATTTGAGATACTCGCCCAATTACCTCTAATCCTCCAATCACTGTTAAAGCTGAAAGGATCGTAATAGAAATAATAATGACACTTATTGGCGTTTTAGGAAAATATACACCTAGTATAAAATCTGCGTAGCCCCGAATGATTTGCCCTGTAAAATTAACCAAAAAGCATACATAAACAAAACCTAAAAGTTTCCCAATGTAAAGTCCCGCTGTATGTTCACATACACGAAAAAAAGACTGCTGCGGGTAATGTTTATACAACCGCATTACGATAAATATGGTTAATAACCCAATGAGCGAGGCCCAGATGGGAGAGAGCCATAAATCTTGCTTTGCATACTTTGCAGTGATGGCAGGAACGGTAAAAACTGCTGAGGCCATAATTGTCAGATACATCATCATTCCCATTTGCAAAGAAGAAATCTTGCCCTTTTCCATTCCAATGCCTCCATTCAATAATGATTCAAAGTTGGTTGTAATTACTAAAGATTTTCCATGAAATCCCCAAACGGTTTAAATATGTATTCAAGCAGTGTTACTGGTCCTGGCAGGTTAGGAAGATCAAAAAGGGAAAGTGCTCCAACAACAGTTAGCAGCGTGAAAAAAGTGATTTTATCTTTTTTAGGGCAGTTTTTAATTTTTTTCCATTCAAAAATGACGATTAAAACAATAATTAGCAGGACGCAAAGGAATATTCCCCATTTCACTTCTTTTTCACCTCATCCTCAGGCACTCCGCTAGGTGCATTTGTATACCCTGGTCTGCGAATATAGGCAGCAACATCTATATTTACTTCTACTTGCGGGAATTTTTCATGCCAATGATTTTTCTCCTTTTTCCATTCTTTAGGATAATGCTTGTGGAATTCTGTAGCAAAATCAACTACATCCGTATGCAGCTCTGTTTGAAGTGATTTTAACGCTACTTCAATCCGATGTTTGATATTTTCTCCAAAGTCCTTTTCTAATCTATTAATGATCTTTGGATCCATGATATTAAGATTGGTTTCATTTTGGACTACATCACCCTCTGCTCGAACTTTGACTGTCATTTTCCATTGTCCATTTGTAATCTTGGGTACTAAATGAATATTTGATCGAACAGGGTTAAGTGATATTTTTCCCTCTTCATTCTTAGGTTTGAAGGTAATCGTGCTATCTTTCAACATATTTTTTATCCACATGATTCCACGTGTTTCATACTCCCCAATCGTGCCAATCATCTTGTCTTTAGAAAATATAGCAGACCCTGAAAGATAAGGAATTGTTTCATTTTCCATTTTTCCTTCGCTTGGCGGATAAATTTTTATAAGCGGAAGGACAGCAGATTGGGCAGCATTTGTCAGCATTACATCTAAATCCTTCATTGTTACTTGAAGTCCAATATTAAAATCCAATAGCTCTTTAAGTACCTCCCCTGAATACCGTTCCAAAGGAGGCATTAACTGCAGAACCTTTTCTGTGTCTGCTGTACTAACGAACATATACGCTCTGCCGCGCGGTTCAGGATGGCGCACTAAGTAATCAAGCTGTTGCTGAATTCCTTTTTCAGATAATCCCTGTCCAAAAATGAAGACTTTACATTGTCCCCAAAAGATCGTTCGAGGCAAAGCCATTTGGAGTTTAGAAACAGCATCCGCCATGTTAGTGCCAATCCCCGTCCTGATCAATGTCAAATCTCCGCCCCCTGACCCCATCCCGCCGCCGCCACTGAGAGCTCTGGGGATAAATACTTGAGCGGTAACTTTGATCAAATTGTCTTCCGTTTGATCAATGGCAGTTGCTGTTATGATAGCTATATCATTTACTTCGACACGATCCCAGCAACCGCTTAACAAAAGAATACATAGACAAAAAGAAAGATAGAGGAAAAAACGTTTCATTTGATATTTTCTCCTTTGCAAATAAGAATGAGGCTATTCCCCTCCTTTATTCGGATCAGGTTTTAAACCAGGAGATTGACGATACTTGTTGTAGTTGCCTGTAAGATGCGGACGTGTATTTAATTTCCACCAAGGTGACCTTATCAATGAATCTTGCAGTTCGTTTTTTTTCAATGGAGCTAAAGGACTTAGATAGGGTACTCCGAAAGAGCGAATGGTTGATAAATGAACAACGATTGCAATAATGCCCATCATAACTCCAAGCAGACCTAACGCCCCTGCCAAAAAAATAATAGGAAAGCGCAGGATTCGGAATCCGATTCCCATCGCATATCGGGGAATCATGAATGAGGCGATGCCAGTAATAGCTACCACAATAACCATTGGTGCGGATACAAGCCCCGCTTGGACGGCCGCCTGTCCAATAACTAATGCACCAACAATACTGACTGCAGCACCTACTTGCCTTGGCAATCGAATCCCTGCTTCTCTTAAGGCTTCAAAGGTAACCTCCATCATAAGAGCCTCTACAAGGGCAGGAAAGGGAACGGCTTCTCTTGAAGCAGCTACACTTAATAGGAGGGCTGTAGGGACCATTTCATGATGATAAGTTAGAATAGCAACATATAATGATGGCAGTAATAGGGAGATCAATAGAAATAAATAACGAAGCCAACGAATGGCGGTACTAACTAGAAAGCGCTGATAATAATCTTCATGTGATTGCAAAAGCGAAAAGAATGTCGTAGGGACAACTATTACAGATGGAGTCCCATCCACTAAGATAGCGGCCCTGCCTTCTAGCAAATTGGAACAAACAACATCCGGACGCTCTGTACTTAATATTTGTGGAAAAGGGGAGTAGGGATTGTCCTCTATTAATTCTTCAATATATCCACTTTCTAAAATGCCATCAATTTTTATCCGTTCTAAACGATTGTGAACCTCTTCAATAAGATTGGAATCTGCAAGTCCTTCTATGTAAGTAATAACCACCTTTGTTTTTGTAAACTCTCCAATCGTTAATTCCTGTATTTTGAGGGAAGGGCTTTTGATAATTCGCCGTAATTGGGATGTACTTACCCCAATTGTTTCCGTAAATCCTTCCCTTGGCCCTTTAATTCCTACTTCAGCAGAAGGCTCTTCAATGCCTCGCTTTTCCCATTTAGCTAAACAAAAGGAATAACCAATACTAATTCCATCACATAGCAGCAAGGGATTTCCTGTAGAAATAGAATCAACGCATTTGGAGAGGGTAGGAAGTTTTTGTATGTTGGTAACAGGAATTTTATTTTCGAGCATATTCATTATTTCGGTTGAATTTTCAACAGTAGTATTCATCAATGGATGAAGAATTTGTTCATCCGCTTCTTCGACATTCGCCATTCCATCGATATAGATGATATAGGCTGGAATGATTCCTCCAATTAAAAATGGCCGAATCACAACATCCGAGCAATTAGTATAAATCGAACGAAAATACTCGATATTTTCATCAATTTTATTTGACAGTGAAATTTGGATATCCAATGGTTCTGTTTGTGACTGATTTTTTCTTTTTCTAAGTAAATTTTTCACACGACGCACCAACCATATTTCCTCCTACAAAAAATCCCTTTTAATGACAGCCTTTTTTAGTTATCCCATAAATTCTTCCAAGTTATGCACTTGATTAAATAATGGAGAAATTTTGTGTGGAGAGGAATGGATAGTATAGAGTCAAAAAAAAACTGCAGATTTCTCTGCAGTTTTTTAATCCTATTTTACTTTTTAATCAAATCATACGTTACACACATCGGTTTTCCTGTTCTCGGATCACGGCTGATTTCTGCGTCGATATGAAATACTTTTTGCAATATATCCTTCTGCATAACTTCTTCACTTGTTCCTGCTTTAATAAGATTGCCATCTTTTAAGGCAATCATGTTATGGGAAAAACGGGCGGCATGGTTTAAGTCATGTAAAACCATGATAATGGTTCGATTTTGTGTTTCGTTTAAGTTTTTAAGGAGCTCGAGTACTTCTAATTGATGGGCCATGTCAAGATAGGTGGTAGGCTCATCTAAGAAGATAATTTCGGTTTCCTGTGCGAGTGCCATAGCAATCCATACACGCTGTCTTTGACCGCCTGAAAGGGAGTCTACCGTCCGAAATTTGTAATCAAATGTATTTGTTACTTGTAAAGCCCAATCAATGACTTCATAATCGGCAGGTGATAATTTTCCGAACCCTTTTTGATAGGGAAATCTTCCATATGAAACGAGCTCTCCTACCGTTAGACCAGATGCACTATCTTGGGTTTGCGGGAGTATAGCCATTTTTTGCGCCAGTTTTTTCGTGTTTTCCTTTGCAATGGATTGCCCGTCTAATAAGATACTACCTTTAGAATGGGGGATAATACGTGTAATGGCCTTTAGCAAAGTTGATTTTCCACAGCCGTTTGGACCGATGATAGTCGTAATTTCATTGCTAATAAACTGTATATTCATTTCGTTAACAATTATGTTTTCTTGATAGCCGACAGATAAATCTTTTGTTAATAGACGATTCATGCCAAAGCCTTCCTTCATGAATTCTTTTCATTCATTATTGAGTTGTATCTAAATTCATCTTATACTAGTTGATAATGAGAATCAATCATAAATAGACTTTAGGGAGTGCGACTGCACCATGGAAATATTTGATGTAACGATAATTGGCGGGGGACCAGCGGGATTGTATGCAGCTTTTTATAGCGGATTAAGAGAACTAAAAGTAAAAATTATTGAGGCACAGCCTTATTTTGGCGGGAAGATGCAATTATATCCAGATAAAGTGGTATGGGATGTTGGGGGGCAGCCACCTACTTTAGCTTGTAAGCTTGTTGATCAAATTATTCGCCAAGGCTTAACTTTTAATCCGACTCTCTGCCTGAATGAAAAAATAACAAGTATTGAAAAGCAGGAAGATGTATTTATTGCACGATCTGACAAAGGGGAACATTATTCTAAAACAATTATCCTGGCTATCGGCGGTGGAATATTCTCCCCGCAAAGACTGACGATATTTGAAAATCATCTGGAAAATGTGCATTACACTTTAAAGGCGCCAAGCTTTTATAAAGATAAAAGAATTGCCATTTCTGGTAAAGGAATTTCGGTATTTGATTGGGCAAATGCATTGGCGGATGTTGCGCAAAAGGTAACGATTATTATTTCAGAAGGGAAGGAAAAAATTCCCTCAGAGCTTTTAACACAATTAACGGAGAAAGCGGTAGACATTTTTGATTACTCTGCGATTACCCATGCTGAAATAAATGATAGCAGTCGTATAATAGCGTTACAATGCGAGAGTAAGGAAAAAAGCACAACACATCAAGTGGATGAAGTGCTGATTAATTTAGGCTATGACAGGGATTTTACCTTACTTAGAAACTGCCAGCTTCCGATACAAACAGTAGAAAATAGCTATATTGATGGGCTGCCAAACGGGACAACCTCTGTGCCTGGGTTATTTGCGATAGGTGATATTATTAAGCATGACGCAAAACTAAATTTAATCACCGGTGCCTTTCAAGATGCAGCCAATACAGTAAATGAATTGACACAATTTATCGATCCAAAGGCACGCAAAACAGCAATGGTCTCGACTCACAATACTGTTTTTAAGGAGCGAAACAAAGAGATCCGCCGAAAACTAAACTAATATTATTCATGCAAGAAATCGCCAATGGTATACATGTTCATTACGTTATTCGTTCGAATAAAACCCATTCACATGTAAACCATTGGCTTTTTTTAGAAAAAACACAAATAAAGGGCTATCACAATGAATGTGATAGCCCTTTTATCGATTATTTTACGATGCTTTTTAAAATGTTATCGATCATTTGTTCATTTGCAATAGCACCAGTGTACAGCCAGCTTTCATCAGGAGAAAATTCATATACATTTCCTTCCTTCACTGCAGGAACACTTTTCCATAATGCATCGCTTAAGGAAGCAGAACCGCTCGCAGCATCACTGTTAATAAGGAATAGGTGATCTGCATCAAGTTCAACTAACTTTTCTAAAGAAATCGCATTCCAGTTGCTTTCGCCGCTAGCTGAAATTTCTTTCACCACTTCTGGCACCTTTAATCCTAAATCCTCATACATAACTGCACCGCTTGATAAGTTTTCACTCACGACGAAGAATTTTCCGCCTACGAGCCAAATAGCTGCAACAGAAGGATTACCAACTTTATCTTCTATTTCTTTCTTTGCTTCCGCAGCCTTTGTTTCGTAATTTTCTAATACCTTCTTGGCTTCATCTTCCTTGCCAAATACTTCACCTACACGCAGAAGCTCATCTCGCCAGTCATTGTTTACCTCTGTACCGATTACATATGTAGGAGCAATTTTGCTATATTGTTCGTATTTTCCGCCTTCAACCATACTCGCAGAATCCATAATAATTAAATCTGGTGAAAGCTCTTGAACCGCTTCAAATGGAAGGTCATGAGGAATCGTTGGGATATCCTTTAAATCCCCTTGTAAATAGCCCTGAATGCTTGCTCCATCATTTACACTCCATTGTGCCACAGGCTTGATGCCTAATGCGACTAAATTATCTTCTAGATACGATGCAAGTACACGTTCAGGATTAGCTGGAATAACGACTTCATTTCCCATCGCATCTGTTAATGTCCGTTCAGCTGCAGCTTCTTTATTTTTATCTTGCTGCTCCGTTTTTTCTTGAGAGGATTGATCCGTGCTCTTGTCAGCATTTCCGCAAGCTGTAAGTGACAATGCAACAAGTCCAGCACCCATTAACTGAATGAATTTCTTTTTAGTTAGTATATTACTCATTGGAATCCTCCTAAAATTATGTTAAAATACAATTGTTAATTATTAATTGATAACGATTATCGCTTTCAATTAAAATATAAAACCATCAACTTGTCAATAATATATATGAATTAAATGTGGACAATATTTGAAGGAAGAAGTTTACTTATTATGAGTCATAGAGAAAAAAAACATACTGAATTCGTTGAAAATAGGATACATAGTAACCGGTTATTTGGATCGCTCATCCTATTGGGCGGTTCTATTTTGCTGTTATTTTCAGTCATTGCATCCATTCATTTTGGTGCAGCAGATCTTAGCTATCAATCGGTTTGGAACGCGTTGTTTCATTTTGACAGTGAAAATTCCTCACATGTCATCATTCGTGAATTACGGCTTCCACGTGCGATTGCAGCTGTAATAGTTGGTGCAGCGCTGGCAGCTTCAGGTGCGATTATGCAGGGAATGACGAGAAATCCGCTTGCTGACCCCTCAATCATGGGTGTTACATCAGGATCCTCGTTTCTGATTGCCATTGCCTTTGCTTTTCTGCCAGCGATTTCATATTCAGGCTTAATTTCCTTTTCATTTATTGGAGCAGGTCTTGGTGCTGCTTTGGTGTTTGGGATTTCTTCCTTATCTAAAGGGGGAGTAACTCCTGTAAAGCTTGCTCTTGCCGGTTCAGCCATCGCTTCTCTGCTTAGTGCGCTATCAACAGCTATTGGTATTAAATTCAATGTGTCGAAGGATATTAGTTACTGGTATGCAGGTGGTGTATCAGGCGTACAAATGCAGCAATTAATGTATGTCCTTCCTTTTGTGGCCGGCGGATTAATCCTAGCATTACTCATCTCTCGTTCGATCTCGATTTTAAGCTTAGGTGAGGAGATTGCTAAAGGTTTAGGACAGAATACACGACTCATAAAATTATTAGGAACGATTGTTGTGTTATTTCTAACAGGGGCAGCTGTTTCAATTGCAGGAATGATTGGATTTGTTGGCCTTGTTATCCCGCATATTACCCGTTTTATAGTCGGGGTGGATTACCGATGGATTATCCCTTGCTCAGCTATTCTTGGGGGGATTTTGTTAATTGTTGCCGATATTGTCGGACGGATGGTAAATGCTCCTTTTGAAACACCAGTCGGTGCGGTAACTGCATTAATCGGTGTGCCGTTCTTCCTTTACTTAGCCCGTAAAGAAGGGAGAGGTCTATAATGCATTTATCGAAAAATCAGCATAAATTTAAAATCCTTATGATTGTAACAAGCATTTTAATAGTCATTGTTTTTCTTCTTAGTATAAATGCAGGGTATCTTAAAATTCCCATGAATGAGGTGTTTGCTGCACTCGTTGGTCAAGGGACACCGAATAATGAACTGACGATATTCGATTTCCGCCTCCCTAGAATTATTATGGCCCTTCTAGTTGGGATGGGAATTGCTGTCTCAGGCGCGATTCTCCAAGGTGTTTCACAAAATCCGCTTGCAGATCCGGGCATTCTTGGCATCAATTCAGGTGCAGGATTTGCAGTTGTATTGTATATGTTTTTCTTTCAAGGAACCGCATTTTTTACAGGGATGCTTTCAATCTTTATCATGCCGCTGACAGCCTTGGCTGGGGCGTTTCTTGCTGCGTTATTGATTTACTTGCTCTCTTGGAAAAATGGATCAGTGACGCCTGTTCGCCTACTATTAGTTGGAATCGGAATCAATGCTGCCTTTGGTGCAGGTCTGATCATTTTCCAAATGAAAATGGATTCGATTGATTTTATGAAAGCGATCATATGGATTTCAGGGACGATTTGGGGAACGAATTGGACCTATGTATGGGCGCTACTGCCTTGGCTGCTTATTCTTATTCCATTTGCTTTGTATAAAGCTCGATTTTTAGATGTCTTGCGCTTAGGTGATCCTGTGGCAATAGGGGTTGGCGTTCGGATTGAGAAGGAAAGAGTGATCTTGCTTCTTGTCGCTGTTGCATTAGCAGGAGCCAGTGTATCAGTCGGGGGAGGTATTACTTTCCTAGGTTTAATTGCCCCGCATATTGCAAGGCGCCTTATTGGCGCAAGACATACAAAGATTATCCCGCTAACTGCGGCAATTGGTGCATTATTGCTGCTCACAGCTGATACGCTTGGGAGAGTCGTTATGGCACCAATGGAATTGCCGGTCGGCTTAGTTGTATCTATCTTAGGTGCACCATATTTCATTTATTTATTAGTAAAAACAGTGTGAAACGTTCAGAAAGGGAGCTTTCTGAACGTTTTTCTTGTGCAATTTTGTCGAAAAATCGATATAATTGAAATTTCGCAGATATCATTACTGATTTCGTAGATAAAATGAATTTTTCGTAGATATAAACTCAAATGTCGCAGATATCTTTATTTTTCAGGAAAATGATAGAAGGAATTTTGCTTAGAATGGCGAATCTATTATTCGAAATTACAATAGGAGTGGTAAAATGATCGTCAAGCCCCGCAAAATTCCTCTTTCAATACGAAAACTTGAAGCACTGATACGCAGGCTTCCACCTTATCATCCAAAAATCCCCTTAATTTCTGAGGAACTTAATAAAAAAATGGCAGGTTATAAAGGTGAGAGCTCTCTCGACTTTTATTTGGGATTTCTTGACCCGAAACAATACTTTATTTTTCATGATCTGCGTTTAAAGGAAGACTCCCGTTTCTTTCAAATCGATATACTAATCGTAACTAAGAGCTATCTTTTAATCATAGAAGTAAAAAATATAGCTGGTACGATCCATTTTGATCCTTTATTCAATCAATTAATTAGAATAAAAGAAGGAAAGGAAATAGCTTTTCCAGATCCCCTGTTACAAGTAAAACGCCATGAGCTACAATTGAAAAAATGGCTCAGAAAAAATGGATTAAGTGAAATGCCAATCCACTCTTTCGTTGTGATTAGCCATCCGCAAACAGTAATTCGCACAACTCCCGAAAACAGCCTGCTTAGCCAGAAAGTTATGCACCGCGAAGCTCTCCCCTCAAGAATCATTCAGTTCGAAAATTCCCTTCATACATGTATTTCCGAAAAAGAATTGAAAAAGGCAATACGCATCATAAAAAAACAGCATACAGAATTAGATACCTCTATTATGGATAAATACAATATAAGAAAGGATGAACTAATAAAGGGAGTCTTATGCAAAAATTGTCTGCATCTCCCTATGGAAAGACAGCATGGCACATGGTTTTGTTTAGGCTGCCTGGAGAAATGCAGTCATGCACATAAAGCTGCATTAAACGATTATAGACTCTTGATTAGCAAGAACATAACGAATAGCCAGCTTAGAGACTTTTTAGAAATTAAATCAGCAGCGACTGCAACTAGAATTCTGCATTCAATGAATATTCCTTATTCGGGGATGAATAAGGGGAGAGTGTATCAGCTAGACTTTTTTGACGAATAAAAAAGCTGCACCCCAATTGTTAGTTTTATTTAACGATTGGGATGCAGTTTCAACATAGTTTAATTAATGCGCTGTCTCTTTCTTGCTATCCTTATCCTTCTCAAACAAAATAATTAACCCAGGCAATAAAACACCTCTAACTAAGAATGTATCTAGCAGAATCCCCACCGCAACAATGAAGCCGAAGACAAATAACAATTGAACAGGCTGTGTCATGAGAACAGCGAAGGTTGCAGCAAGGATAATTCCTGCTGAGGAAATCACTCCGCCTGTGTTGGCAACGGCAATTTCTACAGCTTCTTTGACAGAATGGTTTCTTCGTTCCTCTTGGAATCTTGAAATTAAAATAATATTATAGTCAATTCCAAGTGCTATTAAGAAAACAAAAGCATAAAGCGGAACTCGGTTACTGATGGTGTCGATATCAAAGATTAAATTCGTTAAGAACATGCCTAAGCCCAAGGCAGCAAGGAAGGAAACAAGAATCGTTCCCATCATGTAAATCGGCATCTTAATTGATTTCGTTAAGACAATTAGCATGATAAAGATTAAAATGGTTTCCAGCAGGACGATCAGAAGGACATCCTTATTATTAACAGACCGGTCATCTACTTTCGTGGCTGTTTCTCCTGAGAAATATAGTTCTCCGTTAAGATGGCTGTCTGCAACAATCTGATCTGCGTCTGCAATAATTGTTTCCAATGCATCGATTGTTTCAACTGAATATGGACTTTCTTTAAAGGTCAGGCTGTAATTAATTGCCTTATTATCACCAGTTATCCCATTTATTCGAACATTGCTGACAAGCGGCTGATCCATAAGTGCATCTTTTAATGCTTCTTGCTGCTCAGCGATTATTTCATCCTTTGCTTCGAATAATACGGTTGTCGGTGCTAAATCGCCCTTTTCAAACTTTTCCTCTAAAATTTCATACCCCATCCGTGATTGCATATCCTCAGGGAATGACTTCATTGTATCGAATTCATATTTCAGGTTAAACATATTGCTTGCAGATAAAAGGAGAAAGGCTCCAATAACTACAACGGATAATCCAGGTTTTTTCACGACAAAACGCCCGATTTTACTCCAGATGGAATTCGTTTTAACTTTAGCATCCCCTACTTGCGGAATTTTTGGCCAGAAGGACTTTCTTCCGAACAGGGTAAACAATGCTGGAACAAGGGTAATAGACGCCAGCATGATAATCGCCATGGTTGTTGCAAAGGTCGGTGCAAAGTTGCGATAATCTCCCAATCCTGCAAAGAATAATACAAGCATGGCAGCTAAAACAGTTCCCCCAGAGAAGAAGACAGGCATACCCGTTTCTCTCATCGCAGCTTTCATTGAACTGAATTTATCATCATGCTCCTTTAGCTCTTCACGATAACGGGAAAAGACAAATAGCGAATAATCAATGACAGCAGCAAATAAAAGAATCGATGCAATGGATATCGTTTGATTACTAATATCTAATCCTGCTTTTCCCATTAAGCCAAGTGTCTGCATAACAATCTCATAAACAAAGACAGCTGCAAGAAGCGGGATTAGCGCTAACAATGGCGAACGGTAGATGACAATTAGAAGGATGAGAATCAATCCTACTGTTGATAAGATCAGGACAACATCTGCTCTGGAAAATAAATCTAGCGAATCTGTGGCAATTCCTGCTGGTCCTGTCACATATAACGTTAAATTAGATGATTCCTTAACAATCTCCTGAATAGGTTCTAATGAAGCTTTTAGTTCTTTTGTCTCTAAGGAAGAGTCAAAGGTTAATGGAATAAGAGCCGTTGTCTTATCTTCTGAAAAAAATCCAGCTGCAGCCTGAGGAGGCAAAGCGGATAAAGGAATCACTTGCTCGACGCCTTCAATATGTTCACTCTCTATTTTATCTAAGAGCTCAGCCAGCTCTGGAAGTTTCACTTCTCCTTCATTAGACTGAAAGACAAGAATAGCTGGAGTGCCATCATTGTCTTTAAAGTACTCATCTACCTTGGTTTGTGCAATAACAGATTGAGCATCTTCTGGCAGGGAAGCAACCCTTGAAACTTCATAATCCTTTACGCTTGGGGCGAAAACGGCAAGCAAAATTGTGGCTGCTAACCAAATAGATAAAGTGATCCACATTCCTTTTTTCGTTGTGACACGGTCAGTAATGGACTGTAAAATTGCTTTCATATGTTTACTCCTTTCATATGTCTATATAAAAAGGTGACAGTTGTGTCACTTTGGTGAAAATAAAAAGTCACGATTGTCACTGTCATTATCTTTTAAAAGTGACACAAGTGTCAATTAATTATTTGTGAACATTCCGTGACTGATAATTTCTTTAATAGATGCAACCCATTCAGCATGTGGAATCCCGAAATGATTCGGAATGGCAATGGTTTGAAAAATAAAACCGAGAATTAACCCATCAGCAATATGTGCTTTTAAATTCTTCTCTTTTTTACCTAGCTTAATAAAACTCTGCAAGTGTTTATACATATCCAAATGGAGTTTATCTAAATGCTCTTTATTTTCTCTAACCTTATTATTCACATTTACAGGAATTTGCACTGCAATTTTTATCAGCTGCTGAACCTCTGGCATGTCAAAAATAAGGTTCATAAGAAAATCAAACTGTGCTTCAAATCCTTGACAGTGCTCAATTTTTTGTAAATCAGCTAAAAATTGGTTCAATTCAGCAATCATATAGTCAGTAATTAACTCTTCTTTATTTTCGTAGTACTTATATAATGCCCCTCTAGAAACATTTAATTGATCTGCCAGCAAACTAAAGGTAAATCCTTCATAGCCATGTTTAAGAAGAAGCGCTTTTGCTGATGAAAATAACTCATCCATTGAAAATTTCCGCTCACGTGCCACTTGCTCACCTCCATACTCATTTTATTGAAATATTGTAGATACACAATCGTATTGTATCTTGTTTCCAATAAATTTTGCAAAGTTAGAAAAGATTCAACAGGAAGCATATAAATATGGATGACTAAATTTACCATAAATTCAAAATAATATTGACTAAGCATAGTGCTTCATAAGATAATAATACTCATGAGTAATATAAAACATTTACAGCATGGAGATGTCATTAATGGGTCAAAGAGGGAGAAAAAAGGGATCAAATGGAGAACAGAGCAGAGCACTTCTGCTAAGTATCGCTGCAAATGAGTTTGCAGAGTATGGCTACCATGATACAATGATTAGTTCTATTGTAAAAAGAGCTGGTTTGACTCAGCCAACCTTCTATTTATATTTTCAAAATAAAGAAGCGATTTTTCGAGAATTAGTCGAATTGTTTAGAGAGAACTTGCTTAGCCTTACAAGGAAAAGCCGTCTGGACCCTGGAATCGAATTAGCCTCTTTATCTGAACGGATTGCATACGGTTTAGCAGGAATTTTTTCATTCTTCAAGGAAAATCCTGATTTAACGAAAATCGGATTCTATGAATCTGACATTGCCGAAGAGATGAAAAGGGAACTTGCCATACAGATTGAAGAAAATCTTACATCAGAAGTACAAAATGGCTACTTTAGTCCGGAAATTGATATGTGCATTTTTGCAGAAAGTCTTGTTGGAATCATTGAACGTTTGACTGTTACTAAATTATTACCCGGTTTAAAGGAACCGAATAGACTTGCTGAAGAGATTGTTGATATATTCTTGAATGGAATTATAAACAAGAATAGCTTAGGAAAACGATCATAGGGGTTGAGAGTTAGATGGATTCGATGAAGAACGTGCAGCATAAAGAGCTAGACAAAGAATGGATTGCTCTTATTCTTCAGGCGAAACAGCTGGGTCTTACTGCGAAGGAAGTACGGGCATTTATTACTCAAGGAACAGAATCAAAGTTTATGAAGAAATAGAACACAATTTACCCATTTTTTTGTAAAATGATAGATGTTCTATGACAAAGTATAAAGGGCGGTAAATGTATGAGATTCAAAAGAGATGAAGGCTTTCGTTTTTCATTTGGCACACCACTACCTGTTTTCTTTACGATCGATGAAATGAACGGAATGGTTGGAACGTCAGAAGGGGAGGCAAAGCTGATTGATTTAAGTCCAAATGGGATGAAATTAAACATTCCGTTTGATATCCTGATGTCAAATCGAGAGGATGTAAAGATTACTGTCAGATTCAAATTATCTCAATTAGAACACTGCATTAAAGGGAAAGTCATGTGGAAGAAAAACGCAATCAATAGCTTCTTCTATGGCATTCATTTTTTAATGGATGAACTTGAGAGAGAAGAAATGATTAGAGATCTAAAGGAATTTGCAAAACGGCAATATAGTAAAAACAATTCTCCTTATTAAATATATAACAGCAAATCCTCCTATCTCTAAAGTTACAGGGGGATTTGCTGTTTCAGTCCTTCACAGACGACCTCTATATTCAATTCATTCTCCGAAGATGCAATAGCCTGATCATTCGAACCGTTTTTACTGAAAAGACTATATCAGTACTTAGATATTATTTGCTTTGATTCTTTATATGCCAGGGAATTTCTAGTGTGTTTTTTGGTAATAAAACACCAATTGTCTAACTAAAAGGAATCCTATATGATGAATGCGGTGAAATATAAGGGGTGGTTTAGTGACATACATAGGACTTTATAATGAAGAACTTGTCCTTTTATCAATATTCATTGCAATTATTTCTTCATATGCTTCATTTAATATCTTCTCCAGAATCCCCTTATCAAAGGGGAATAATCAGGTATTTTGGTTATTGACGGGTTCTTATATACTGGGTTTGGGAATATGGACAACCCACTTTATTGGGATGCTTAGCTATGACATGCATGCGCCAGTTACTTACCATTTAAAGCTGAATGCATTCACATTGCTTTTAGGAATGGCTGTTTCTCTCATTTGTTTTTATATTGCTATACATTCAGAAAGGAAATTTTCTTCTCTTTTCATTAGTACATTAATCCTTGGAATTGGAATCATTGTTATACACTATATCGGCATGAAATCCATGCATACGAATGTAGATATAAGCTATAAGTCTTTATTTATTATTTTATCCATGCTTATCGCTTTAGTAGCATCAGGGGCTGCCTTATTTTTATTCTTTCATAAAAAAATGAACAATCATAAGGTGTTAAAGCTTTCAGCTAGTTCTTTTATATTAGGAAGCGGGATAGTAGGTACTCATTACACGGCGATGCAGGCTATCACGCTAAACGGGACCTCATTATCATATAAAGACGAGAATATGACACATTTTGATCAAGCACCCTATCAAATTTCAACAGAAGCTTTAGGCTATGGGCTAGCTATTGCTGTCATCGTAATTATCATTGCGGTCATTTCTTTAGCTTTTCTGGATAAAAATAAAGCGGAAAGACTGCATAAGCTTTCAAATGCTCACTATAAATCACTTGTTGAACACAATCCGAATTTGGTGTTTAGTGTGGATGTAAATGGTGTTATTACGAATGTAAATGCAAAAGGGATAGAGATGCTTGAGGAAAGCAAAGAGCAAATTTTATTTAGAAATCTATTTTCCTATTTTAATGATAATGATAGAGAGAAGGTAGAGCATAAATTTTATCAACTGCAGGATAAGAATCAAAACGATTTTGAAGCACTGATCAAAAATGGAAAAGGCAAATGGATTCCAATTGCTATAACCTTTGTTCCGATTATTGTAGATAAAAAACTCATCGGAATATTTGTGGTGGCAAGGGATAATACAGAATTAATTGAATACAAGGAACAGATGAAGAAGGCTCAAAGGGAATTAGTTGACACGATAAAGAAACAGCAAGGATTGACTTTTAAATTTGTTAAACTTGAAAATCGTTTTATTCATACATTATGTGATGGGGAATTGCTTTATAGAGTAGGGTTAACTCCAGAGAAGGTGATTGGAAAGGAACTGCATCATTTTCTTTCGGTAAAAGAGGCTGAAAAAAGTCTGCAGGCATATAAGAAAGCTTGGGATGGGGAAATTACTAAGTTTGAGACAAAAACAAATGGGATTGACTATTATATTTATTTAAGTCCTGTATTTCGAGATGGTGAAGTAATCGAAGTGATTGGTTCTGGAATGGATATAACAGAGCGAAAAAGGGCAGAGCAAATTCAGCGAGACAATGAAAAATGGTATCGAAATATACTAAATATGATGAGTGAGGCAGTGGTCGTCTATGGGGCAGACGATCGGCATATTGGTTTAAATGATAGTGTTTATCAAATATTTAATATGCAAAAAGAGGAATTACAAAAACAAACGATTTACGAGCATACTCTTTCCCTCGTCAAGGAGGATGGCTCTCCTTTAGCTAATGAAGAGATTCCAATTCGTATGACACTTGAAACAGGCAAAACAATTGCAGGAGAAATTATTGGGATCAAAAAAGAGAATCGAATAAACTGGTATTCCATCAATACAAAACTTATTAACCCAGCAGATGGAAAGGATATTCCGAGGGTTCTGATGACGATGTCAGATATCTCTGCACTAAAAAAACAGCAAATTAAATTAAGAGAGTCTCAGGCTTTACGAAAGACTCTTATCGATAGTTTGCCGATAGGTGTTTTAGTGGTTGATAATGATTGGAATATAGCAGCTCTGAACCGGCCGTTATGCCAAATATTTAAGATTGAGGAGCCAATACAGAATATTATTGGTAATAGCCAATCATCTTTCTATCAATATATCCTTTCAAAAGTGAAGCATAATGAGGAGAATATTGATGATATGTTATCTAATGGGCTACCGGTTATTGATGAAATTGAAGTGAACGATAACCGAATGATTAAAAGAAGTTATTTTCCTTTTATCATGGATGAAGAAATTAAGGGGCATTTATGGACATTTGAAGATATTACGGAACGGAAATTAATGGAACAAGGATTAATTAAGGCAAAGGAGGAAGCAATTAAGGCTAATTTAGCAAAATCTGAATTTCTTTCAAAAATGAGTCATGAGCTACGCACACCATTAAATGGTATATTAGGGTTTTCCAAATTATTGGAAATAGACGAACTGCTGGGTGAACAGCAGCAAAAGTTTGTTAAGGAAATTTTAAAGGGCGGAAGACATCTATTAGATTTAATTAATGAAATATTAGACCTTTCAAGAATCGAAGCAGGAAAATTTAAAATTACAAATGAAACAGTCAATTTAACTGTGCTGATTGATGATTGTCTAAATTTATTAGTACCAGCAGCCAATAAAAAAGGCATTAAAATCAGGAAAATTCATGATTGTGATGGCAGATATGTGTTTATAGATGAAGTTCGCTTTAGACAGATCCTATTAAACTTATTAGAAAATGCAATAAAATATAATAATGAAAATGGGAGAATTACAATATCATGTGAATATAATGAAGGACTTCTAATTATTCACGTAATCGATAATGGGATTGGCATTCCGAAAGAGGAGCAGCAGCGAATCTTTGAGCCTTTTTACCGCTTAGACCATAATTATACAATTGAAGGAGCGGGTATCGGTCTTGCGCTTGTTAAACAGCTTGTTGATTTAATGGGTGGAAAAATGGGTGTTCATAGTCAAGTGGGCGAAGGCAGTGATTTTTGGTTTAGCCTCCCAATTGAAAAAACAGGCATGATTGAATTAAAGATTGGCTCTGATTTTCAATACAAATCCCTAAAAAAAGATGAAAACTATCAAATTCTATATATTGAAGATAATTCCTCTAATCGGGAGCTTGTATCTGAAATTCTATTGAACGAACAAGGAATTACTTTATTCACAGCTGAAACGGGCAAAAAGGGACTGGAATTTGCTTATAAAAATGAGTTAGATTTAATCCTATTGGACATTCATCTCCCTGATATGAATGGACTTGATGTGTTGGACAAGCTAATGGCAAATCCTAATACAAATCACATTCCAGTTATAGCTTTAAGTTCAAATGCGATGCTAAATGATATTCGTAAAGCAATGGATAAAGGAGCTAAGGAGTATATAACAAAGCCTATTCAAGTGTCTACATTTCTTGAGACGATTTCAAAATATTTATAAGTGGACAAATAATATAAAAACGCTAGGTGCACATAAATACTAATGTGTACCTAGCGTTTTAATTTATGGATTTACACTCTCTGCATGGCTAGCTTGTCGAGCGTGAATTCTTTTGTATCTTCGCTCAATACTTATTGCACTTCGATTCATTAACATTCCGATTTCTTTGTATTTATACCCTTGAGACCGTAATTCTAAAAGTCTGTGATCTTCTTTAGTTGTCCATGTTTGATACGTTCTTCTCTTCGTTATGCATTTATCCTTTGTTCGTTCTTCTGCCACCCAGTCAGGTTCAGGCAGAAGAGTTTGTGGCTCTATATTTGAAAATTGTACTTTCTCTTTATGAAGGGCAGCCCAATTCCAAAAATCAGTGGGGTCAATAAAACAAAACTTTCTGGATTGCCTTGTAATCTTCTGGGAAAAAGGCAAACCGTGTTTTTTTGTCCACCCTCTTACAATAGCCCGATCTTCTTTTAATATTGCCGCTAATTCCCCTATTGTAACAAGACCTGTATGCTGTCTCGTATTGGATAATTTTAACCTTGTCATCTTTACACGAACAGATTCATATGAACGCTCTAGCTTTTGGGCAATGGTTGATACTTTATACATTCCGATGTTATCTTCTAGAAAAAGGAGTTCATCATCTGACCAAACCTTTCGCACGTAATAGCCTCCTAATTTAGATAGTTTCTGGTTTTCCTAGTAAATAGCCTTGAGCAAAAGAGATGTTCAAGGCTATTGCCTGAGCTAAATCTTTATTTTTCTCCACCCCTTCTAAAATCAGCTCCATTCTTTGCTTTGAATATTGAAGCAGCAGGGTAACCATTTGCTGCTTTTCCTTCGATTTATGCAGATTACTTGCAAAGTAACGATCAAGCTTAATAAAATGAGGGGAAAACTCAATAATTTTGCGTAAAGATGCTCCGCCTTTTCCAATGTCATCTATGGCAATACGAAAGCCATAATCTTTAAAAACTGCTATTTTCTCTTTAAATTGAGAAAGCTCCCAAATGGATTCTTCTTTATCTGTTTCACTTAGCTCAAAGACGATCTTTTTTTCAATTTGGGGGTAGTTCTCTTGCAGTAGTTGAATAAAGTGTTCAAAGTTTTCGTGAAGAATTGTCGAGGGATAGATATTAATAAACAACAGTTCTTCTTGAAAGCGATCGATAGGGAAGCTCTCTATTGCATGTATAATCGCCTTAGTGTCTAATTCATATAAACAGCCGTTTTCTCTTGCTAATTCAAATGCTTTTTCGATATTCCCGCTGAAAACTCCATTTGGAAATCTTAGAAGTGCTTCATAAGCAAATACCTTCCAGTTATTTAAGTTCCACATTGGCTGATATACAATTTCAATGATCTGATCTTCTATTCGTGTTAACCTATCGATACTCATTTATATCCCTCTATTTCCAATGCTCTTCTTATTGTTAAATAATATAATTAATGTAACTTTTATCCCGAATTCTGTCGAACGCTTTAAAGGCATGAAGTGTCGTTTATAGGGTCGTTTGGACTATTTTTAAGGCAGATTAAAACGATTTTAAGACATTTCACGACAAAATACTTTAATGGTGGTTAAAAATACCTAGTTAATTAAGATGATAAATTAAGAGGTTGGACAATTTCCGGCATGCCTGATATTCTATGTGGATGTATAAAGATGTACAGGAATATTATTTTTTATATTTGAAAACGATAAATTATACATGCAGGTCTTTATAGGGGATGACAATGGAGAAATATAAAGTAATAATCGCAGATGATGATCACCCTTCAAGAATGATATTGATGCATTTTATCCAGATTCTTCCGGAATACGAAATTGTTCAGGAAGCGTCGAATGGGGAAGAATTCATTCAGTTAGTAATGAGGGAAGAGCCAGAAATTGTGCTAGTTGATATAAATATGCCTGGTTTAAACGGAATGGAAGCTGTTAAGATTTGCAAAGAAAGATATCCGTCTTTACAGGTTATTTTCACAACTGGCTATGATGAATTTGCCGTTGAAGCATTTAATATTTCGGCAGCGGATTATATTGTTAAGCCAATCGAACGGACAAGATTATTTATGGCTTTGGAAAAGGCAAAAAAACTTATTCAATTTAATAACGGCTCAAATCATTTGCAGAAAAAGGCAAACAAGCTGGCAATTAAATCGAATAATACATTTTTATATCTTTCAGTTGATGACATTCTTTATGCAGAAAAAGAAGGAAGAAAAACAATTCTTCATACGATAAATAGCCATTTTGAAACATCAGAGTCACTGCAAGAGCTTGAAGGGAAACTGCCAAGCCATTTCTACAAAACACATCGATCTTTTTTAGTTAACTTAAAAAAGATAACAAAAATTGTATCCTCCGGTGAAACATATCAGGTCTTTTTCAATGGTACTGAAAAAATTGCTTATATTTCTAAGTTGAAAATAAATGATGTTCATAAATCAATGGGAACTTAAAGGGCACTGCAATCCTAATAGGAGAGCATGCCTTTTTTCATTTATTTCAATACTAAATATAAGGGATTGTAAGCATACTAAGAGAAAAGTTTAGAGACAGAAAGGAAATTCTAATGAAGAGGGTATCAAATGTTTTTTGGATTTCAGTAGCCATTATTCTCGCGGCTGTTATTTTCGGAGCGACCGCACCGGAAACCTTTGAAGAAGCCACAGGCAATCTGCAGGCATTTCTCACAACCGCGTTTGGCTGGTATTATTTAATTTTAGTAACAATCATTGTGGTGTTCTGTCTATTCCTCATTTTTAGCCCTGTAGGTGCCATTAAATTAGGGAAACCTGATGAAAAGCCGGAGTTTTCAAAGATTTCTTGGTTTGCGATGTTATTTAGTGCCGGGATGGGGATCGGACTTGTATTCTGGGGTGCGGCAGAACCATTGTCCCATTTCATTGATCCTCCCTTAGCCGAAGGCGAAACCGCAGCTGCAAATAAAGAAGCAATGAGATATACTTTTTTTCACTGGGGGATTCATGCATGGGCGATCTATGGGTTAGTTGCTCTCGCATTAGCTTACTTCCAATTTCGCAAAGGCGAGCCTGGACTTATTTCTGCTACAATAAAGCCAGTTTTAGGGAAAAGCATGGAAGGGGTCCTAGGTACAATTGTTGATGTTCTGGCTGTTTTTGCAACAGTAGTTGGGGTGGCAACAACCTTAGGCTTTGGAGCGGCACAAATCAATGGGGGATTATCTTATTTATTTGGGGTTCCAAGTAATTTTTTCGTTCAATTTCTTATTATTGCGGCAGTAACCGTTCTATTTATGATTTCTGCTTGGTCAGGACTGGGAAAAGGAATCAAATATTTAAGCAATGCCAATATGCTGTTAGCTGTTGCTTTATTAGTATTAATGTTTATCATCGGACCGACACTGTTAATTCTTGATATGTTTACTGATTCGATTGGGGGTTATATTCAAAATATAATTCAAATGAGCTTCCGTATAGCCCCTCTTAATGATGAGCATCGCACATGGATTAATAATTGGACGATTTTCTATTGGGCCTGGTGGATTTCATGGTCCCCGTTCGTTGGGATATTTATTGCGCGAGTTTCAAGAGGAAGAACCATTCGTGAATTTATCATCGGGGTGTTATTGCTCCCTGCTCTTGTTAGTTTTTTCTGGTTTGCTGTATTTGGAACTTCATCTATTGAGGTACAACATGCGGGAAAGGTTGATTTAACGAAATTTGCGACAGAAGAAGTCTTATTTGCTGTCTTTAGCCAATTCCCGTGGTCAATGGTTTTATCAATCGTAGCTATTATTCTTGTTAGTACATTTTTTATTACGTCTGCCGATTCAGCAACATTTGTTCTAGGCATGCAAACGACCTATGGTTCCCTTACACCGCCAAATCATGTGAAATTAACTTGGGGGATTGCACAATCAACCGTTGCCTTAATTCTTCTGTATAGCGGAGGGCTGCAAGCGCTTCAAAATGCGTTAATTGCCGCTGCATTTCCATTTTCGTTTATCATGCTTCTCATGATGATTTCTCTATATCGTTCTTTATCAAAGGAGAAAAGGGAGCTCGGGTTATTTCACAAACCAAAACCGCGGAATAAATAACAAAATTAAATAACCGACCTGGCAACTGAAAACGAACTTTCCGAAACCCTAGGATCGTTCGTTTTTTTATTGTATCAGAATTTATTACTTTGGAGTTAGAGAATTGTCTAGCTCCAGCGCCTATCGCCTATCAAACTTCAGATTCCCTCCCTACGATAAGTCAACATCGGTTCGCTCCCACTCACCGTGTTTCCTTTATCTCGGTCGCGGCTCTTCCAGTTTGTACGGCGATGACCAAGGCGCTTCCGCTTTTCTTATTGACAAAAAAAGCATCTATTTAGTAAAGTTAAATCTGTTAATAGTTAATGGGTTGAACAATTAAACAAGAGAATCAATTTTTGACTAGAGGTGAAGGGTAACGTTGTTAGAGAATATACAGGAGCTAATTGATCAATATATCGATTTGTCATTTTCTGTTCATCGAAAAGGCGAATCGCTTATTAGGGATCAAATCGGAAGTGATCTTACAAATGACCAGCATTATATATTGAGGTACATCAGTCAAGTAAAATCATGCACGTCATCGGAATTAGCTGAAGAATTCGATGTAAAAAAGAGTGCAATAACAGCCATAATCAACCGAATGTGGGAAAAGGGGCTGATTCAGCGAACACGTGATGAAAAGGATCGCCGCGTAGTTTATCTTACATTAACAGATAAAGGCAATCAGTTATATGTAAATTGTGAGGAAAGGATTTACAAACTTGTAGAATCATTTATCAAACAGTTTGATCCGAAGGAAATCAAGCAATTTCTTGAAACGTATGAAAAATTGAACCAAATTTTAATAGAGAGTAAAGACGATAAGATGGAGGAATAGGGATGCATCAGATTATAAAAAATAAGTGGATCGTCATCATTGCCTGGATTGTTATTGCTGTTGGTCTATTTATAGCAGCGCCTAACATGGCGGAGCTTGTCCGTGAAAAGGGACAGATTACCGTTCCTGATGAATACTCGTCAACAATTGCTGGGGAAATTATGAATGATGTTGCTGAGCAGGAGGGCGGCGGAGATGAAACCCAAGTAGCTCTCGTTTTTCATAATGAAAAAAAGCTAACAGCAGAAGACATGAAGGAAGCGGAAAAAGCGATACAAATCCTTGAAAAAGACAAGGATTTAGGGATAACTGAAATTCTAACTCATTTTAATGAAAAATCTTTAAAGGATCAGCTTGTTTCAAAAGATGGAAAGTCGATTCTTACTTCCATCACGCTCAATTGGAATGACCGTGAGCCAAGTGAGGTAAATGATGCATTATATAAAGCGATTAAAGATATAAAGGTTGATCATTACTATACAAGTGAATGGCAAATAAATGAAGATTTGATGGCAAGCTCTGAGGAAGGGTTAAAGAAAACAGAAGGGATTACTGTTGTCTTTATCCTAGCTGTATTATTGCTCGTATTCAGATCTGTCATTGCACCGATTATTCCATTAGTGACGGTCGGTTTATCTTATCTTGCTTCACAATCAATCGTATCTTTTTTAGTTGATCGGTTTGATTTTCCTCTATCCAATTACACGCAAATCTTCTTAGTTGCTGTTCTTTTTGGAATTGGAACAGATTATTGTATTTTATTGCTGAGCCGCTTTAAAGAAGAATTATCACAGAGCGAAAGTGTATCTGAAGCAATTGTTGCAACATACCGCAATGCGGGGCGCACAGTATTCTTTAGCGGTGTTGCAGTTATGATCGGGTTTGCAGCGATTGGATTTTCTCAATTTATTCTTTATCAATCAGCTGCTGCAGTTGCGGTAGGTGTAGCGTTATTGCTTATTGCATTATTTACAGTAGTTCCATTTTTCATGGCTGTATTAGGGCAGAAGCTTTTCTGGCCATCGAAAAGTAAAGCAGAGCATGGGGAAAGCAAGATTTGGGGTGTAGTTGGAAGATTTTCATTGGCCCGTCCTTTCATTGCTTTACTGATTGTTGCTGCAGTTTGTGTACCATTCCTAGTTACTTATGATGGGGAGCTGTCTTATAACTCATTAGAGGAAATTAGCGGGGATGTTAACTCCATTAAAGCTTTCAATGCGATTGCCGATAGCTTCGGACCAGGTGAATCCATGCCTACACAGGTCGTTATTAAAAATGATGAGGAAATGGATTCAGCTGAATATATTGGATTAGCTGAAAAGATTAGTAAAGAGCTAGAAAAGGTTGATCTGGTAGACACGGTACGTTCAGTTACAAGACCAACCGGTGAACCAATTGAGGACTTCTTTGTTGCGAAGCAGGCGGAAACGCTTGAAGAGGGCTTAGGAGAAGGAAAAGAAGGTCTTGATAAAATAAGCGAAGGTTTAAATGAGGCTGGCAGTGAATTAGCTAAATCAGAGCCGGAATTAAAGAAAGCTACAAATGGCATTAATGACTTAATTTCAGGTACGGGCGAACTACAGTCAGGCTTAAAGGAGATTCAAACGAATCTAGCTAAGATAGAAAATGGCATTCGCCAAGGAACAAAAGGCTCAGATGATATTAAAGCAGGTTTAGCCCAATCTAAAAAAGGAGCGGAGGATTTACTTGCAGGTTATCAGGAGCTCCTCGGCGGATACCAAAACTTGCATGGAAGCTTGCAAACAATAACAGCCAATTATGAAAAGGTTGGCCAGGGTTTAACTGCATTATCTAGTGGGCTTGCACAGGCAAATGATGGTATGTATGGGTATTTGGAAAATAAATATACAGATTTAACGGCGGATACTCAGTATCAATCGATGAAGCAAACCATTTCAGGTGAGCAGGGCTTGCTTAGACAGCTTAGCGGCTTATCTGCTAATATCAGTGAATTAAATGCAGGACTTGGAAAAGTAACTGAAGGAATGGCTGGAGCTAATGCTGGATTTGAAAAGGCAATGGGCGGTCAAGGCGGCCTTGCAGCAGGATTAGAGCAATTAATTAATGGCATCGAAGCACAGCAAGCAGGATTCAATCAGCTAGCTAATGGGCAAGGACAAATCATTAAAAATATGCCAAAGGTAACCAATGGGTTAAATAGTGTGAATGATGGGCAGAAACAGCTTCTAGCAGGTTTTGGCGATCTTGGCGGTCAAATTGGCCAGTTAACAGATGGTCTGGATCAAAGTGCTGAAGGCTTGGATAAAGTTTCTGAAGGATTAGAATCTGCACAGGATTACCTATCAGGATTGTCAAAATCTGAGAATATGGATGGTTTTTACTTGCCGGCAGAAGTATTGGAAAGTGAAGAGTTTGCCCAAGTATACGACGTGTATATGTCCGAAGATCGTAAAGTGATGACAATAGATGTGATTTTAGACGCGAATCCGTATTCTAATGAGGCGATCAGCCAAGTTGAGGAAATGGAAGCTGCAGTGGAAAGAGCGACAAAGGATACGAAGCTTGAGAATGCAATAATTGCAGTAGGCGGGATCACGAGCACAAATGCAGATTTAAGCAAGATGTCTGATCAAGATTACTCCCGTACAGTCGTCCTCATGCTAATCGGAATTTCGATTATATTAGTATTTTTATTCCGTTCCATTATTATGCCAGCATATATCATTGGCTCGTTAATTTTGACATACTTTACATCAATGGCGATCAATGAAGCTATTTTTGTCAATATATTAGACTATACAGGCATTAGCTGGGCAGTTCCTTTCTTTGGATTTGTTATTCTTGTTGCCCTTGGGGTCGACTATAGCATCTTCTTAATGGATCGATTTAATGAATACAAAGATTTTTCTGTTGCTGAAGCTATGCTTCTTGCTATGAAAAAAATGGGCACAGTCATTATCTCAGCTGCGGTCATTCTGGGAGGAACATTTGCTGCGATGATGCCATCTGGCATGCTATCACTGCTGCAAATTGCTTCCATCGTCATTGTTGGGTTATTCCTATATGCATTTATTATGCTTCCGCTGTTTATTCCAGTAATGGTTAAAAACTTCGGAGCAGCCAACTGGTGGCCGTTTAAAAGAAGTACAAATGAATAAAGGAAAACCGGATGAGGTATCTTCATCCGGTTTTTTTACTACTATTTAATAAATCTTAACCATTCCGCTTGTAATATCAACATCTATACTATGCTTTCCAGATCCCATGACCCCTTCAATTTTGCTTTTTTCAACGACTTTGTCAGTTAGCGGAAGATCACAGTCAATATAGCCGCTGCTAGATTTTCCATTTAACTTGAAGTCGGCGTCTTCAGGAAGATCAAGCTTGATTTGTCCTGAGCTTGCTCTTAAATGAATATCATCTACAAGTTTATTCAATTGAACGTCAAGCTGCCCAGATGAAACTTCAGCTTCAAGCTCTCCTTGATAATTCTCGATTTTTACTTTCCCAGAGCTCATATCAATCGTACCTGAGTTAGTAATGAGTGTATCAATGTCAATCATGCCGGATGACCCTTTATGGATAAAATCTTTCGCTGTTACGTTTGTTAGATCAACCTTTCCAGAGCTCATATCTATTTTTAGCTCCTCTAGTTCGACTGATGAACCCTCAAAATTTAAATAGCCAGATCCAACGTCGATCGCCATTTTGCGGTTATAATCTTCAGGAATGTAAATGTATAGCTCTGGCGTGTGATTGAAAATCTTAAAGCCATCAAACCATTTGCGGCTATATTCGATCTTAATGCTGTCCCCATTTTTCTTTACAGTGACCTCGCCTTTGCCATCAAGGTCTGCTTTAACATCATTTCTTTTTTCAGGAATAATTGTCGCCTTTACAGCGGATAGGTTAATATCAACCATCTTAATATTTTCTGCCGCTGCTGAAGTTGCTTCTCCTTTCGCAAATGGCAGCCAGCTTCTAATATTTGAAGTGAGCAATACATAGACGCCGATCAAAATAATAAAAATGAGCAAAATTCTTTTCAATGATATCCCAACTTTCCTTTGCAATCGTTTTTGTTACACTTATTGTATGACATAGAAATGATGAAAACATTGAGCCGCAGTACGAATTGCCTCTAAGACTAGAGGCTTATTTAGGACAGGTGGACAGGTCCCTTGTCTCCGGAGCTGCCCCTGTATCACTTCTATTGTAAAGGAAATTATTAAAAAATTAATAAAACTTTTTGCATAGAACAAAGTCTAATACATAGAACGAACTTGGGGAGGGCATGATGTGAGCTTTGAAGAAGTTGTGCAGAAGGCCATTCGTGGGGATGACCAGTCCTTTCTTGCAGCCATCCAAACGGTGAAAATAGATTTGTATAAAACTGCTTTAGCCTATTTGCGGAATGAAGAGGATGCATTGGAAGCGATACAAGAAGTAACCTACCGTGCCTATAAGGGGATGAAAGGCCTTAAAGAGCCAGGCTATTTTAAAACTTGGATCATTCGCATTATGATTAATTATTGCAATGATACATTAAAGAAGCAGAGAAGAATCATTTTGAATGAAGAACTTTTGCTTGCTGAAGGAGAGACAGAAAATCATTCCCTGCTAGAGATTGAAGATGCAATGCAAAGATTGGACGAACGCTCCCGCGAAATTATTACATTGAAATATTTTCATGATTTAAAGATAAAAGATATTGCCCTGACGCTTGATTGTCCAGAGGGTACGGTCAAAACATGGCTGTTTAAGGCATTAAAATCCTTACGCGAAAAGCTGGATGAAAAGGGAGGAATCTCTCATGTTTGAAAAGGAAGAAAAGGGTCTTTCCCAATTGAAAAAAATGTATGAGGACCTGCCATTTCCTGAAAGTAAAATTGATGAGGCAATCCTTTCAGGCTTTGAAAAAGCAATGAATGAGCCTACGGTAAAATATAAGCCTCGCCGAAAAAAGTGGTTCTTGTCTGGAATAGCAGCAGCTGTTCTTATCATAGGCTTTCTCACAAGTATTCGAGTTTCTCCTGTTTTTGCAAGCTATGTTTCAAGTATTCCCGGCATGGAGAAATTGGTTGAGCTAATTAGTGATAATAAAGGTTTAATGCTGGCAGTTGAGAATGAATATGTACAAGAAATCAATGCCACTCAAGAAAAGAATGGATTAAAGGTGACCTTTGATTCGGTCATTGCCGATGAAAAAGGAATGGTGATTTTTCAGACGATCGAAGCGAAAGAGCAGCAAGAAAAATTTTACGTAAATGATTTAAAGCTTGAATCAGCGGATGGGACGGAACTCCATTTAGGAAGCTATAGCTATGGTACCCATCAGCCACATGGAGAATTGAGGAAAAAGGAAATGGCAACAATGGATTTCTTTTTTGAAGAACCATTGAAAACAAAGGAATTTACTGTTACTTTCACAGTCGAAACAAATGATTATGAAGAAGATTTCCGTTTTCTGTTTACATTGGAGAAGCCTTTAAAAGCAACAAAGACATTTGAAATGAATAAAACGGTTACAATTGAAGGACAGAAAATAACCATCAAAAATATTAAGATCTATCCTTTACGTGTGGCAGTGCATGTTGTGATGGATCCGAAAAACAGCAAGAAGATTTTTACGTTTGAGGATATCCGCTTGGTGGATGAAAATGGAGAAGCATGGACGAAAATCGCAAATGGGTTTACTGCTAGTCAACTAAGTGACAATGAGCATATTCTTTATTTGCAAAGCAATTATTTTAAAGAGCCTAAAGAGTTATATCTTGTGATGAACAAGCTGCAGGCTGTTGATCAAGAAGATGCTTATGTGAAGGTTGATATGGAAAATGAGAGAATTATTAATCAGCCAAAAGGGAATAAGCTTACTAATTTGAAGGTCGATAATGGAAGAATTTCTTTTATATTGAATACGGAAGAGGCATTTAATCATTCCCTATTTATTTCAATGAAAGATGCAGACGGAAAAGAAATTGATCGCAGTTCCTTCTATTGGACAGGAGATAATCAAGGGGAAAGAGAGATTGGAGTAGAGTTCCCGACTGGCTCGTATAAAAGCCCACTAGAGCTTAAGCTGTCAGCTTTTCCTGCTTGGATTGAAGGAGATGTGAAAATAAAAGTGAAATAAACAAAGCCCGGCTTTCATGATGAAAGCCGGGTCTTTATTCGTCATTCGTTTTTGCATGCTGGTCTTTATTTCTCTTATTTCCTTTGCTATTATCTCCACTAACTTCAGATTGATTTCCTCTTGGAGAATTTTGATTGTGGCTCCCTTTATTATACTTTTTTGTCATCGTTGCTCCCCCTTCCATTTTTTCATAGTTATTCTTCTTCTGCTTGATGGATTTTATGTATGGATGAAGTAGTAATAAGAACAGGATTGGAAAAGATAAAGAGGAAAGAATATTTCTTTTGACAGAATCGTGCCCATACACTAATATTATTAATACCAATAAAACTTATAGGAATTGAGGGGTTAAAAGTGAGAAAGTTTTCATTATTAGCACTATTTTTTAGTCTTGTATTAGTCATTTCCGCTTGCGGTACAAATAAAGCAAATCCGGAATCGGAAAGCAATAATGCAGAAAAACAAGATACACAAACGGAAGATCTGTTAGCAAAAGTAAAAGATGAAGGGAAACTGCTGGTGGGAACAGAAGGCACATACCCTCCATTTACGTTTCATGATGATAAAGGGGAATTAACTGGATTCGATGTAGAAATTGTAAAAGAGGTGGCAAAGCGCCTAGGAGTTGAGCCGGTATTTATGGAAACACAATGGGATGCGATGTTTGCCGGCTTAGATTCAAAGCGTTTTGATCTCGTTGCGAACCAGGTGGGGATTCGTCCAGACCGTCAAGAGAAATATGATTTTTCCGATCCGTATATTACATCAGCAGGTGTATTAGTTAAGCATGTGGATAATGAAGCTGTTACAAGCTTTGAAAATATTGAAGGATTAAAGGCAGCACAATCAATGACAAGCAATTATGCAGATATCGCAAAATCTTATGGCGCTGAAATCGTAGGGGTTGAAGGCTTTAACCAAGCGATTGAGTTAATTAACTCCAAGCGAGCAGATGTTACGATTAATGATAATCTTTCTTTTCTAGATTTTAAAAAGCATAAGCCTGATGCTCCAGTTGAAATTGCTGCTACATTAGATGATGCTTCCCAAAGCGGCTTAATG
The DNA here is from genome assembly GCF_900199725.1 of Cytobacillus massiliigabonensis. Classification (GTDB taxonomy): domain Bacteria; phylum Bacillota; class Bacilli; order Bacillales; family Cytobacillaceae; genus Cytobacillus; species Cytobacillus massiliigabonensis. Next base: position 851,575 of record NZ_LT904904.1, read on the forward strand.
TTCAGAAAGGGAAGTGAGATGCTTGTTGATGAAGTAAATAAAGCGTTGAAAGAAATGATCGAGGACGGAACATATTTAGAAATCTCAGAGAAATGGTTTGGTGAAGATGTTCTTAAATAGTATAATTGCTGATCCAGAGCGTGTTTCACGGCTCATTGATATTGCTCAAAGTTCCCTTCAGCCTTTGCTGAAGGGAGCCATTTTATATACGATTCCCTTAACGCTCATTACGTTTGTTTGTGGACTTATTTTAGCTGTTTTAACGGCGCTTGCGCGTATATCGTCAGTCAAGCCGCTGCAAATCATCGCGAGGGTTTATGTATCAGCGATCAGAGGAACCCCGTTACTAGTGCAATTATTTATTATTTTTTATGGGCTGCCTACGATCGGTGTTGTGATCGATCCATTTCCTTCTGCAGTGATCGGCTTTTCATTAAATGTAGGTGCGTATGCATCTGAAATTATTCGTGCAGCCATTTTATCCATATCTAAAGGACAATGGGAAGCAGGATATTCAATCGGCATGTCCTATCCACAAACGCTGAAGCGCATTATTCTTCCTCAAGCTTCAAGGGTTTCATTGCCGCCTCTGTCGAATACCTTTATCAGTCTAGTAAAGGATACGTCATTAGCAGCTATGATTTTAGTAACAGAAATGTTTAGAAGAGCACAAGAAATTGCGGCAACCAATTATGAGTTCCTGCTTCTCTATTTAGAAGTTGCCCTCATTTACTGGGTTATTTGCTTTATTCTATCTATTGTTCAAGGCAGATTGGAAAAGAGAATGGATCGGTTTGTTTCATAATATCAAAATATATAAGTTTAGAGTCTGAGAATTGTCTAGCTCCAGTGCCTATCGCCTAACAAACTTCGGGTCTTCTCCGTAACGATTGCGTCAACATCGGTTCGCTTACGCTCACCGTGTTTCCTTTATCGAAAGGAAGAGTCCCTCTGCGTTCGTACGGCGATGACCAAGGCGCTTGCGCTTTTCGATAAAGGAGTATTTAAATGATACGTATTAAAGGGTTACACAAGAGATTTGATCAGCTTGAAGTCTTAAAAGGAATTGATTTAGAAGTAGAAAAGGGGAAGGTTGTTGTCGTGATTGGTCCTTCAGGATCAGGAAAGACGACGCTGCTTAGATGTCTGAATGTATTAGAAACGCCAACCTCCGGATCAATTGGAATTGAAGATCAAACTTTAGACTTTTCCAGCTCAGTATCTAAAAAAGCTATTCCTCCATTTCGCCGCCTGACGGGAATGGTATTTCAAAGCTATAATCTGTTTCCTCACATGACGGCTCTTGAAAATGTAATGGAAGGTCCCATTACAGTTAAGAAAGAATCCAAGGAAGCTGTTAGGAAAAAAGCAGAACAGCTCTTAACTAAAGTTGGTTTAGGAGATAAACTCGATTATTACCCATTCCAATTATCGGGCGGGCAGCAGCAGCGTGTTGGTATTGCCAGAGCGCTTGCGATGGAGCCTAAAGTGATGCTCTTCGATGAACCAACATCCGCCCTTGATCCAGAGCTTGTAGGGGAAGTGCTAAAAGTAATGAAGGACCTTGCAAATGAAGGAATGACGATGATTGTTGTCACTCATGAAATGCGTTTTGCAAGAGAGGCAGCAGATGAAGTTATTTTTATGGATGGCGGATTTATTGTTGAAAGAGGAAAGCCAGACGATATATTTACTTCTCCAAAAGAAGAAAGAACGAAACAGTTTTTGAGATTAATTCAATAACAGAAAATCCTCGCTGGTGTCACAGCGAGGATTTTTTTTTCAACTGTTAGCCTTTGAGGAATCACTAGAAGCTTGATTGTAGAAGTCATATTCATCTTTAATAAAATGGACAACGGTTAATAGGATGCCGATTATGAAGCAAACAACCGTTAAACTGGACAGCCCGAGAACAATGTACACAATAAGCGTTGAAATAATCGTCAAGAGAAAACCGGTAAGGGGAGCTTTAAGAGGAATACCCATCCTAATTCTTGCCTCCAATCAAATAAAGAAACAGCCTAGTTGAATCTATGCTGTTTCTTTATTCAATATGCAGGCTCATATCATGAATGAATGGAGCGGCATATTGGTTCGGGTTATTCAATACATCAGCGGTTGAGCCAATCTGTACGATGTTACCATCCATTAAGATCGCCAATCGGTCAGACATAAATTGAATCTCTGTGACATCATGGCTGACAAAAATAGTAGTTGTTTCTGTTTGTTTAATGATTGCTTTGAAATCCTTCAACAGCTTCACTTTAGTCGGGTAATCAAGAGCTGAAAATGGTTCATCTAAATAAAGTACTTCAGGGTCAAGAATTAATGCCCTTGCTAAATTGACTCTTTGTGCCTCGCCACCTGATAGCTGATGAGCATTTTTTTTTGCAAGGTGTGCGATGCCGAATTGATCAAGCCAGAAATGAACCTTCTCTTTAATCAGCGTTTTAGAAACCTTTCTGATTTTTAAACCAGCGGCAACATTTTGGAATACAGTTGTATCAAAAATTAAGGTTTGCTGCAGAACGACTGCCCATTTTCTTCTTTGCTCTAATGGGATTCTGCTAACGGGTAATTCTTCATTTTTATAATACAGCTTCCCTTCAGTTGGTGCCTCCAGACAGGATAAGATTTTAATTAGCGTACTTTTTCCTGCGCCATTTGGTCCCATCATTCCAAGAATCTCTCCTTGCCGAATGGAAAGGGATGGGACAGAGAGAATCGTTCGATCCTTTTTTGCATATTGAATATTTTCTAGACGGATCATTGGATTCATCGCACTCTGTTCCTTTGCTGTAAATTTGTTAAGAGGAAGGTGATTATAAATGCTAAGCTCATTAATAGGAAAGAAAGAGCTAATGCGACATCGAAGTTTCCTTTAGACACCTCCATGACAATGGACGTGGTCAATATTCGTGTTTCTCCGCGAATATTTCCTCCAACCATCATTGCCGCTCCCACTTCAGCTATTACACGCCCAAATCCAGCTATCACTGCAGCAAGGATTGCAATTTTTGCTTCTCTAATTAATAAACGAACGGTTTGAAGCCGTGTGGCACCTAAAGCTTTAATTTGCAGCAGCATCTTTTCATCAATTTGCTGAAAGGCACTGCAGGTAAGTCCAATGATGATGGGAAGTGAAACGAGAATTTGTGCCATGATAATGGCAAATGGACTATATAATAGAGAGAATGACCCTAAAGGACCTGAACGCCATAATAACATCGTAATCCATAATCCCGCCACAACAGGGGGAAGCCCCATACCGATATTAATTAATATAAGAACAAACCGTCTTCCTGGAAAAGATGTCAGCCCTAAGATGACACCAGCGGGTATGCCAATGAACGTGCTGATTAAGACGGCTGTTAAGGATACTCTTAAGGTCAGCCAAGTAATCTCAAAGATTTCAGGATCACCTGAAATTAGCATCTCAATTGCCTTTTTCAATCCCTCTATTAAAAGATCCATAATCATTCCAGCTTTCTAACATAGTGTGACAATACCTTGTGGACAAAACGAGCAGTTTTGTCCACAAGGTGTTTGGTCCTTATTCTGTATAAGGAAAGAATAAAGGCTCGCCATAATCATCTTGACCGAATTCTTCGATAACCTTTTGTGTATCTTCATTAATCATGAATTCAACAAATTTTTCTGCGCCTTCACTAAATACTTTGTCATGCTTCTCAGGGTTTACCTGCATCACATGATAAATATTTAATAAGTCTTCATCGCCTTCAACAAGAATTTCTAAATCTAAACTTTCTTTTTGTGCTAAGTATGTTGCACGATCTGTAATGACATATCCTTGTTTTTCAGCAGCAATTTGAAGAGTATTTCCCATTCCTTGTCCAGTTTCTGCATAGCCAGCATTGTCCCCAGGAGTAAGTTCAAGTGACTTCCAAATATCTAATTCTTTTTTATGTGTGCCGGAATCATCGCCTCTAGAAATGAAGATCGCTCCATTATTAAATAGCTTTTGAAATGCTTCTCCTACTTCCATTCCTTTTACACCTGATGGATCATTAGCCGGACCAACAAGAATGAAATCATTGTACATAACACGTTTTCGATTGATGGCATCTCCACTGTCAACAAGCTCTTGCTCTGAATCGGGTGCGTGAACAAGGAGTACATCAGCCTCTCCCTTTATTCCCATTTCTAGAGCTTGCCCCGTACCAACTGCTATCGGCTGTACATTTATATTATTTTCTTCTTCAAACATTGGAATTAATACATCAAGCAAGCCGCTATCCTGTGTGCTTGTTGTTGTTGCTAAAATTAAATCCTTCACCTCTTCAGCTGCTTTTGGCTGTTCTTGTTTGCTGCTGGTCTCATCTGTAGAGTTTGAGCATGCTGTCATCATAAAGATCAGCATGGCGATCAAACTGAATGAGAATAATTGTTTTAACTTCATTTTGTTTTCCTCCAAACTTTTGTTTCATATATGATTTGTCCTAGCTCTGAAGCGTCATAGCCGTCCATACTGCTGATGCTTTCTTTAAAATTGGTTAGCTGTAGAATATCAATCAAGTGCTCCATGGCTTTCTCATTTTCATTCGTCCATCTAAGTACGAGATCAAATTTTTCCTTTGCGATCGGAATAAAGTGTAAATCCAGCTTATTTGCAGCTGAACGAATGCCGAAAGTTGCGTCGGCTATTCCACCGCTAATATAGGAAGCAGTTGCTAAATGGTTCCACTCCTCAAGCTCATAGCCGACAATATCAAAAGGATTCATGCTTTCATCTGCTAACAATGAGTCAAATAGGAAGCGGGTGCCCGCACCCTTTTGACGATTCACAAAACGAATATTTTTCCTTGTAAGGTCTTTAATGCTATGAATGGCTTTCGGGTTCCCCTTTGCAGTAATTAAGCCTTGCTCCCTTCCTGCTAGCCGCAATACAGTAATTCTTTCATGGATGAAGAGCTGTTTAATAAAAGGAAGATTATATTCCTTTGATGTAGGGTCTAGTAAATGGATGGCTGCGATGTCACAGCTTCCTTTATAGAGCATCATTAACCCTTCAAGACTTCCGATATAGGTTGGCTGGATTGTGATTGCAGGTGAATGGTTCGTAATATACTTGATGAGCTGTTCAATTATGAAATCATGGCTGCCTGCAATATGCAATAACTGATCCCGATAGGGAATGATTGCTGATTGTGGAGCTGGAGATGGTCTGCCGGCTTCTTTAAATCTAGTAATCTCACTTTCCACTATCCTCATCTTGTTCCCAACTTTAAAAGCATGTAGCTCTCCGCGTTTAATCAGCTCATATACCGTGTTTTTGGAAATTTTAAACATTTTCGCAATTTCATCTGGGGTATAAGTCTTTTCGTGTATCATAATCACCTTCCCTTACTCCTTTTTTAAAATACAGAAAATATGGATAACCTACTGTGACTTTTGTTATGTTTTATTAAGTTTTGTTGACTTTTGTATGATGCTGTCACAATTTGTTCAAAATGTTTAAAGGACAAATGGAGTCTATTTCATTCTTTTAACACAACTCCCATGTATAGTAACGTAAGTGAAGAGAGTAATCCTAAAGAAAGAAGGAGTAAACTTGAAAAAATCAATCTTTGCCATTTTTATGGCCTTTATAGTTTTAGCAGGATGCGGGCAGACAAGTGAAGATCATACAAGCGAGAAGCAGGAAGAGGCTCCTGCTCCGATAGATGCGGTTATCGAACTGCCCGAAAAAGGGGAGCCGAATGAAGAAGTCGCCATTACAGTAACAGTTTCACAGGGAAAAAAGCCCGTTGAAGATGCAAATGAAGTGAAATTTGAAATATGGAAGGAAGGCAAAAAGGAGGCAAGTGAAAAGGTAGAAGCTAAGCATTCAGAGAATGGCAAGTATACGATTGCTTATACATTTTTAGAAGATGGACTCTATCATGTTCAATCCCATGTAACTGCAAGAGATATGCATACAATGCCAACGGAGTCTATCCAGATTGGCAAAGTTGAGGAAGCTCAGATTGAGCATAGCGATGAAGCTGCTGAAGAGGGGCATCACCATCATGGAGAAGTTGGGATCCAATTAGAAAAGCCGGAAGTAATCAAGGCAAAAGGACAAACCCCCTTAACTGTCCTTTTGGAAAAAGAAGAAAGCCCTCTTAGTGATGCAAGGGTTCGATTAGAAATTACGAAGCAAGGCTCGAATCCTGCCTGGGTGGATATGAAGGAAGCAGCTGAAGGAGAATATACAGGAAATTATACATTCCCTTCCAGCGGAACATATGCAGTAACGATTCATGTTCAAAATGATGCAGGACTTCATGAACATACAGAGATTGAAGTGACAGTTGAATAAACAAATGAAAAGCGCATCTTTTGGTGCGCTTTTCTTAGATATAAAAGCTTTCTTCTCGCCAATTCCACTGCATAGAATTAAAATAAAGCTAGACAGATAGAAAAGCAGGTGGGGAAAATGACGAATACACATTTACACTTTAATACTGGGATTGGCAGACAGAAGCCAAATAGTATCCGCAATAAAGAGCAAAGCTGCCCTTTTTGCGCTAGAGATCAGCTGACAGATCTATTAGCGGTTGACGGTCCAATCATTTTATTGAAAAATAAATTTCCTGTTTTAGAAGATACGTATCAAACGGTTTTAATTGAGACGGATCAATGTGATGGAGAATTATCTATGTATCCAGAGGAACATTTAATGAAGCTGATACGCTTTGGTTTAACACATTGGCTTGAAATGGCACAATCTGGTGAATATCAATCGGTCATTTTCTTTAAAAACCATGGTCCATTATCCGGAGGAACGATCGCACATCCTCATATGCAAATTATCGGATTAAGCAATCTAAATTATAAAGAAAAAGTTCAGGCTAGTGATTTTGAGGGCATAACAATCGCTGAGAGGAACGGGACGTTTTTTTCTATTTCTACCTCTCCAAGATTGGGCTTTTATGAGTTTAATGTGAAGCTTGGCGATATTCAGGACATTGGACCGTTTGCTGCTTACATTCAGACAGCTGCACATTATATTTTGAATGCCTTTCCTTTTAGCTGCAGCAGCTATAATTTATTTTTCTACGAATGGAATGGGCAAATTTATGCAAAAATTGTTCCAAGATTTATTACGACTCCGTTATTCATAGGGTATTTTATCCCGCAAGTTCCAAATAATATAGAATGGATGAAAAATGATATCCAGGAGAAATACTTTAATAAATAGAACAAGCTTGCAAATATCGGCCGACGCCCTTCTCTGCGCTGGTTATTCCTTACGTCATAAAGGCTTGTTTAGGACATCGACCGATAATTTACTGTTATAAAAAAACGGGATATAGAAATTATCACCATTCGCCTCTTCATAGTTGAGATTTGCTCCTGTAAAAAATATAATTGAACTTTGGACAAAGGAGTGTTCTTAACTTGGCTTGTCTTTAAGGATTTTGACTAACGGGAGAACGATATGACTTCAAATAAAACGACATCACCCCCTAGGCTTGATTTTGGGTTAATATTAATTTTATTTCTATTATTTTTGGTCAGCTGTATTTCGATATACAGTGCCCAGACGACAGGACAATATAAGGAAAATTTTCTCTTAAAGCAAATGGTTTGGTATATGGTAGGCACAGGGATCATCGCAGCAGTCATCACATTGGATTCCGATCAATTAAAAAAGATATCCTGGTATGCGTATGGCTTTGGGGTGTTCCTGCTCGGTTTTTTAATTGTTGCTCCAAGCAGCATCGCACCTGTCATTAATGGGGCGAAAGCATGGTTCAGAGTCCCTGGCATGGGTTCGCTCCAGCCATCTGAGCTAGTTAAAGTCTTTATCATTTTAGCGCTTGCAAAGGTCATAGATGATCATCATCAAAAGAATCGGATGAAAACGATACAGACGGACCTTTGGCTGCTCTGCAAAATTGGACTTATTACGATGCTGCCGCTTTTACTTGTCATGCAGCAGCCGGATCTTGGAACAGGGCTAGTTTTCATTTCGATTATGCTCGGAATGATTTTTATTTCCGGCATTACATGGAAGCTGCTGGCACCAATTTTTGGAACAGGCATTACCTTGATTTCTGTTATTTTTTATTTTGTTCTTTGGCAGCCTGAGGTATTAGAGAAATACTTAGGTGTAAAGGAATATCAATTTGCCCGAATTTACTCTTGGATTGATCCTTATAATTATCAGAGCTCGACAGGGTTTCAATTAACAAGATCACTTCTTGCAATTGGTTCAGGAGAAACAACGGGAAAAGGCTATGGGACAAGGGAAGTCTATTTGCCTGAAAGTCATACAGATTTTATTTTCAGTATTGTGGGAGAAGAGTTTGGATTTATCGGAGCAAGTATATTAGTCAGTTTGTTTTTCTTACTTATTTATCATATAACACGAGTAGGGATGGAGACGAAAAATAATTTCTATACATACATCTGTATAGGTGTTATTAGTATGATTACATTCCACGTTTTTCAAAATATTGGAATGACAATCGGGCTGCTCCCGATTACAGGAATTCCGCTGCCATTTATAAGCTACGGCGGCAGTTCCTTGATGGGGAATATGCTTGCAATGAGTTTGATTTTTTCGATTAGCTATCACCATAAAAAATATATGTTCTCAAACAATGATTAAGAGCGGAGCCAAAAGGCCCGCTCTTTAATTACGCACCCGCATGGGTGCAAGCTTATAGGAGGTAAAAGTCTTGAAGTGTGTGAAAAGTCGGGGAGAATCCCCTCCTACTCAATTACTCCTGATTCGACAATCTTAACATCTGCTTTAATCTTTACCTGTAGTTTTTGATAATCATCTTCCCATTTCTTAAAATCAAATCCACGGACTTGCTTTCTGTGAAGTTTACCGAAACCAAGGGGGTCGACGTTTTTCTCCTGAAATCGTTTAATGAGAGCCAGACACTCTTTTTTGACTTTATCTTCAAAAGCTTTATCTATTTCTTTTATGAGCTTGGGTGTTAATCTCTCACCTGTGTATTCAACAAGGCTTCCCTGTATCTTAAGATCAAGGGAAACTTGAGAAGGATTTGTTTTTATTATTTTGTATTTATGTTTAGACTTAATGCTCCTGAGTGTTGCCCATTCCCCATTATCTAATTTAACACTAATTGATCCCCTGCTATACCGATCCACCATCAGCTTAAAAAAGAACATTTTCTCTGGAGGAATAACATCTACCTCTTTATCCTTTTTAAAAATACTCAATCCGCTTATTTCAACTTCTGTTGGGCTTAATTGTTTCAACTCTGGAAGATAGGCGTCTGTTCCTTTTTGGTGATAATCGCGGAAAAATATATGCAAATTTGTTTTTGGTACATCTCTTTCCTCAATATTATGCTCAAGTAACGTATATAAATAATTGGATGTACCCTGTGGTCCATATTCCCCCTTGATAATTTCTACGGCACTTGTATTAGCCGTAGATAAATATACTCTTGCACCGATACTAGGATCGCGTTTGAAATTATCTATAAAGTTTATGATCCCTTTATCAGCAAGTTCATCTCCAAAAATAACAAACAACAGTCCTCCTGCTGCTATATCACGATCAGATTTTTTTTGGGTGTTCATTCTTAAATCTTTTCGCAACTTCCCCTTTGTTGTAAAAATTTTATTTACTATCGATTTATCAGGAAGATAGTCCTGAACGAGAATCGCACCAACGAATTCATCTTCTCCTGACTCGTCAAATCCTGCTCCAACTTGAATATTTATATCATCAATAATCGATTTTTGGACACAACCAGTTAAAAGTGCCACTATGAAAAGGACTAAGGTACATTTCCTCATTGCTTTTTCACCTTCTTTTTAATCATGACACAAATGAATAAGACTGGAATATAAAGAGCAATAAAAGTAAATCCCATTTTTGCGGTGAAATTATTAAGAACGTTTATTCTATCTCGTGTATCAAATAATAAAACGGCAATCAATATGGAAATGGCAATTAGCAGCACTCCCTTTTTCTGTCTCAAATTAACAATCCTTTTTAATAATCTTGAAGAGATCCATATTGGAATACAAATATTAGGGAGGATGACGAGATACCAGGAGGCAATGCCAATATATTCAAATCGTTCAACAAAAGGAAATTCAACAATTTTCCACATTGTCAGTGTCGCCCATACTGATTTTTGAAGTTCATCATATGAGTAATAGAAGATGGTTATTAACATAAATCCTGTATAGAGTAAAGTTGTAAATAATAGACCTAAATGAGCCCATTTCTTCGACTTTTTCGGGTTTTTAATAAATGGATAGAAAAACAGAATAGTCTCAAAACCGATAAAGGTTAGGGACATTTGATAGGCTCCTAAAAGCAAGTCTTTAATAGAGTGACTCCAAATCGGGAGAATATTTTCAATTTGGGCATATTTTAGCGTATCACCAAAAGTAAGAAATAGATAGAACGGCAGTGTTATCCCGAAAAAAGCAATGCCAACAACTGTTCGAAATCCTCCATAGACGATGTAAATACAAATCAGCATAAGGGCGAATGTAAACCAAAAAGTGCTTAAGCTTGGAAACATCCAAACATGAATAATCTCAAGGTAGGTTAGCAGGACAGTTAGAGAAAAGATAAAATAATAAGGAATAAAAATGGAACTTAACAGCCTGCCACCAATATTTCCAATAATATATTGGTGGGCAGAAACAATATCCCCATCAACTGTTTCTGCAATCTTATACATCATCCAAGTAATAATATGCAGAAAAAGTCCAGCAATTAATACAGAAATCCAGGAATCTTGGCCGGCATATTTAGCAATAATCCGCTGGTAGCCGAGTACACCGATTCCTACTTGCATAGATACGACCAAGTAAAAAACGAGAAAGGGAGAAATTTTAACTCTGTTCGGTATGATTTCCTGCATTATTTTCTCCCCCTCTCACTCATCAATATCTTTTTTGATGTTTGCCTTTTCTTTACTAAAACGAACACGATTTTGTGTTCTTAAAAAACTTGGACGTAAGGACTGTTTTTTAAATGGAAGTCTAATAAATGAATCCTTTAAGTCAGTTACTCTAAGAGGATAAATAGGTGCTAAAAATGGCCTTCCAAGTGAAGTTAGACGTATTAAATGAGTTAATAAAATACAGAAGGCAAAGACAATGCCAAGTAACCCCCAAAGCTCTGCGAAAAGCAAGAATGGAAAGCGCAGCAGTCGAATGGTGTTGCCCATTTTATATACTGGTGTCGTAAAGGAAGCAAGTGCGGCCAAGGCAACAATAATTAATAGAACATTACTTGTTAAACCTGCTTCAACAGATGCGGTCCCAATTACAATTCCTCCTACGATACCGATCGTCTGGCCAACCTTTGTAGGCAATCTTGCTCCCGCCTCTCTTAAGAGTTCAATGGTTAATTCTAGAAATAACGCTTCTAGGATAGGAGGGAGTGGAATGACCCTTCTTGAGGTAACGAGTGTCCCAAGTAAATCCCTCGGAATTAATTCATAGTGGTAAGAAAGTACGGCCACATAAATAGGTGTAATCAACAGAGAGAACAATACAGCACCTACTCGGACTAACCTGAAAAAAGTAGAGAGGATCCAATTTAAGAAGTAATCCTCAAATGAACCAAAGAATTCGATTAAAGTAGTTGGAGCAATTAGTACATGTGGCGACCCATCAACTACAATAGCAATTTTCCCCTCAGCTAGGATGCCTGCGACCCGGTCAGGTCTTTCTGTATCCAATAATTGTGGAAAAGGTGAATTCGAATTATCACATATAAGTTGAACAATATAGGAACTGTCTGTGATGGCGTCAAATTCTACTTCATTAATCCTCTGCTTCACTGTGTTTATATTTGCTTCATTTGTAATTCCTTCCATATATAAGACAGCAATCCTTGTCTTGGACAGGCTGCCTAAAGTGTATTCCTCGACAATAAGTTCTTTAACTGGAAGCCGCTTCCTGATTAAGTTCAAATTTTGCCCAAGAGATTCAACAAATGCTTCTTTCGGTCCAATGACGGAGAACTCAATTTCAGGAGGACTCACGCTGCGGACAATCTCTTTTTGAGTGGCTATAAATGCAAACCGTTCTGGTTCAGAATCCAATGTCAGCATGATATATCCATTAAGCAGTTTTTTTTCAATCACTGAATGGTCATTGGAAATTTCTATATCGGCAGATGGCACAGTCTTCTTAATATCCTCGAGTATTTTCAGTTCTTCCTCTAATAAAAAAGGAAGGACGCCTTGTTGGATAATCTGCTCATCTACTAACGTAGCCATGAAGGTTAGGCAAAAGGGAATATTGCTTTTCTGATTAATATAATTAGATTTTGTAAAATCATTTGATTTCTCTAGTGTTTTTTCCCAAGGCTCTTTATTTTGATTTGATTCATTCTGTTTTTTATTCATCCATCTTTTCATCCATAATCACCGTCAGTTTTGGCATTACATTTATTGTTACCGTAATTGGAAATCTTATGAATCATACCCAAAAAAGAATGATGAAAGGAAATAAAAAAACCCGCATTATCTGCGGGCCGATCATTAATTATTCTAAAAAGAATTTCTCGATATCATCCAGCATTAAGTTAGCAGCTTTCACACCGCCAGCAGTATTCCAGATAACGTCATCTACTTTTTGAATGTTGCCTTCTTTAACCACATTTAAATTTTGGAATAATGGATCATTAATCCACTCTTTTTCAAGGGTGCTTGCTTCGCCGTCCCCTGTTTCATAAGTAAAGTAGAAAAGGACATCTCCATCCATTGCAGGAATTCTTTCTTTCGTAGCATTTTTTTCTGCGAAGTCATCTACGTTTTGACTTTCAGGGCGCGCAAAGCCGATCTGGTCTAGAATTACACCAGAAAAAGTATCTTTATGGTAGATTCGGACATCTCCAGCCATAAAGCGGACCATAGATATTTCTTGATTGACTTTATCTCCCAGTTTCTCTTTTAAATCTGCAATACGCTGATTATAGTCATCAATGACCTTTTTTCCTTCTTCTTCCTTATTTAATGCTTTTGCATATAAGTCGAAATTCTCTTGCCAGTTTCCTCGAAGTGTTTCGGCGAATACAGTAGGGGCAATTTTACTTAGCTGTTCATAAATCTTTTCCTGACGCATTTTGTTTCCGATGATTAAATCTGGTTGAAGTCCTGCAATTGCCTCGACATTTACTTCACTCTCAGTACCAACAACCTGAACATCTGTTAACTCATCAGCGATATGCGGATACCATGGGTCACCTGTCCAAGATTGAACGGCTCCGACTGGTTTCACTCCAAGAGCTAGAAGTGCTTCTGTACCTTCATTTGTTAAAATAACCACTTTCTTTGGTGTTTCTTTAATTGTGGTTGAGCCCATCGCATGCTCAACTTTGTAGCCTGCATCTCCAGCAGTATTTTTATCGTTGTTCGTTTCTGCTTTTTCATCATTATTATTTCCACATGCTGCTAAAAGGAGCAGGGGTATAATGGAAATAACAGCTATTAAAAATTTAATGTTTTTCAATGGTGGAACCTCCTAATTTGTTATACCAATGATAATGATTTTCAATTACTAATTTATCATAATTTCCATTCGCAAATATGTCAATCATTTAATTGAAAATGATTTTCAAACTCATTGACAGGTAGTTTTCCTTCTAATAGACTTGAAAAAGGGAATACATTTATTTTTAGATAGGAACGGTTCCGCTATGTTATTAAAATCAAATGTGCAAAAATGGATCGGGTTATTGTTTGCTGTGATCCTCTTATTATTATTAATGTGTGTAAGTATTGTATATGGGTATACAGATACAACCTGGAAGATGGCGATTGATGCATTTACAGCCTTTGATGGGTCTAATGAACATCTCATCATCCAATCAGTAAGGCTGCCTCGAGCGCTTATTGCTGCTTCAGTTGGAGCAAGCCTTGCAATCGCAGGTGTTTTGTTGCAAACAATAACAAAAAATCCTCTGGCAGCACCAGAGATTTTTGGAATTAATGCTGGTGCTGGATTTGCGGTTGTCGTGACAGTTACACTCTTTTCTTTGAGCAATCTTCAGATTTTCACATGGATTTCTTTCCTTGGTGCAGCAGTGTCTTTTATTCTTGTTTATATTATTGGGTCCATTGGCAGGGATGGATTAACCCCGATGAAGCTAACCTTGGCTGGGGCGGCAATGAGTGCTATGTTTGCATCAATGACACAGGGCTTTCTTGTTATTAACGAAACGGCACTCGAACAGGTTCTTTTCTGGCTTGCTGGTTCTGTAGCTGGCCGAAAACTGGAAACGCTTCTTTCTGTTCTTCCATATTTAATAGTTGGCTGGGGATTAGCTTTGCTTATCTCCAATAAGCTTAATATCCTATCAATGGGTGAAGATATTGCAAAAGGTCTGGGATTAAAGACTGGCATGATAAAGATATGGTCCGGCGTGATTATCGTCCTATTATCTGGAGGAGCAGTAGCAGTAGCAGGTCCAATTGCGTTTATAGGAATTGTCATCCCGCATATCACACGTGCTGTTGTAGGAATTGACCACCGCTGGGTGATTCCTTTTTCAGCTATCTTTGGCGGAATACTGCTTCTAATAGCTGACACGGCTTCTCGGTTTATTATTATGCCGCAGGAAGTGCCAGTTGGTGTAATGACGGCGGTTATCGGAACGCCCTTTTTTGTATATATCGCAAGAAAGGGGTTCAATAAATAATGAGAAAGTATCAAAGTTTTCGTGTGTTTAAAGAGAAAATTTCGTTTTTAATTGATCGAAAGGCGTTAGCAGTTGTTGTCTTGTTATTATTCGTTATGGCTGGTGTATTCATCTTTAGTACGGGGACTGGTGAGATGAAGATTAGCCCGATAAATGTAGTGAAAGTCTTCTTTGGGGGCGGCACAGATATGGAACAGCTTGTTGTCCAGTCTTTCCGTTTACCAAGAATTATCGTGTCATTAATGGTAGGAATCGGGCTCGCGGTAGCAGGCGGAATACTTCAAGGAATTATACGCAATCCGCTCGCTTCTCCGGATATTTTAGGGATTACAGGCGGGGCATCCGTAGCAGTAGTTGGCTTTTTAGCCATTTTTAGTGATGAAAGCAATTCTTTAACTGTGAGTATCCAATGGCTTCCGGTCGCGGCTTTTGCGGGAGCAACTATCATTGCTTTTCTTGTTTACTTCCTATCATGGAAGGATGGCGTTTCACCGATTCGATTAGTTTTGATCGGAATCGGCCTTTACAGCTTAATGAAAGCATTGACTACACTGATGATGCTTCTAGGTCCAATTTATCAAGCGAGTCAAGCAAATATTTGGATTACAGGAACGGTGTACGGATCGAACTGGAGTAATGTAGCTATATTAGTTCCGTGGATTTTAATATTGTGTGTTGTGGCATTCATATTAGCTAGAAATATAAATATCCAGGAACTTGGTGACGATATTGCCACTGGAGTAGGAAGCAATGTTCAAAGATATAGATTTCTCCTTCTCATGGTCAGCACCGCTTTAATTGGTGGTTCAGTTGCATTTGCTGGGGGAATTGGCTTTGTTGGCTTAATGGCACCCCATATGGCAAGAAGGCTGGTAGGTTCCTCTTTCGGAGCATTGCTTCCCGCCTCAGCATTAATCGGTGGTATTCTTGTTATGATTGCAGATTTGATTGGGCGAACATTATTTTCTCCGCTCGAGATTCCTGCTGGAGTCTTTACAGCAAGCATAGGTGCACCATACTTTATTTACTTGCTTTTTAAAACAAGAAATGGATAAAAAATAATATTGCTGCAAAATAAGTAAATATGTTATTCCTAAACATATGAAACTGCAAAAAGGAGAGGGCAGACGATGAATACAAACCAAGCGATTTCAACAAAACAACTAACACTGTCATATGGGGACACCATTATCATAAATGAGCTTGATTTGGAAATTCCTAAAGGGGAAATCACTGTTTTTATCGGTGGAAATGGCTGTGGGAAATCAACTTTACTTCGCTCTATTGCTCGTCTCCTTAAGCCTAAATCAGGGGCAGTGTTATTGGATGGGGAAGCTATTGCCAGGTTATCGACGAAAGATGTAGCGAGAAAAATGGCGATCCTTCCGCAATCACCAGCTGCGCCAGAAGGATTGACCGTTCTTCAACTAGTAAAACAGGGAAGATATCCCTATCAAACATGGCTGAAACAATGGACATCCGAAGATGAAGAAAAGGTGAATAATGCATTAGAAGCAACGGGCCTAGTGAAATTAAAAGATAGAGCCGTGGATTCGCTTTCAGGCGGACAGCGGCAGCGAGCTTGGATTGCAATGACGCTTGCTCAAGATACAGATACAATCCTTCTTGATGAACCGACAACCTATTTGGATATGACCCATCAAATTGAAATTCTCGATTTATTGTTTGAGCTTAATGAAAAAGAACAAAGAACGATTGTAATGGTATTACATGATTTAAACCTTGCATGCCGCTATGCACATAATGTTGTTGCGATTAAAGATCAAAAAATCTATGCTCAGGGGAAACCAGAGGTTGTTATTAATTGCAGTTTAGTGAAGAATGTATTCGAAATGGAATGTGAGGTCACGGTGGATCCTCTATTTGGGACACCTTTATGTATTCCTTATGGAAAGGGACGCTGTATTTTAAAGCAGAAAAGGCTTTCTAGGAATGGATAACATACTTTCTGACTATCAGAGAATTGAACTTAAGCAGTTTCGTGTAACAACGAATAGAACTTCATCAGCCCTTTCTGTGCAAATAGACAAGCTCCTTGACGAACAATCAATGAGACGATATCTAGCACAGCTTGGCAAGCATATCGGAGCTGCCAATGACAAAGTAACTGCATCCATATTTATAAAACGATATGCCTTTCTAGCGGTTGCCTATTTATATACAATGACATTGAAAAATGCGAAGCTTAATATTTCATTCGAGAATGTCTCGCTTGAAACAGATGAAAAAGACGAATTATGGCTGCCTAATTTTTACTTGAATGACTTTCATATTGAAACATTGATAGGAAATCGAGAAACATGGCGAGAAACATGCATCTATACTTTATTCAATAACCACTTATACCCACTGTTCGATTGCCTTTCAAGAGTAACGAAAGTATCTAAATTAATTCTA
This sequence comes from Cytobacillus massiliigabonensis, assembly GCF_900199725.1. Taxonomy (GTDB): domain Bacteria; phylum Bacillota; class Bacilli; order Bacillales; family Cytobacillaceae; genus Cytobacillus; species Cytobacillus massiliigabonensis. Next base: position 868,658 of record NZ_LT904904.1, read on the forward strand.
TGGGAAAATATCTCCATATATATTGTTTGGTTATATGAAACCATTTTACAAAAGGAAGAATTGACTGAGGAAGTTATACTCCGTTCAAAGGAAGATTTTCAATATCTTCTTTTTCAGGCTCCTGGTTCATTATTTGGCGGCTATAACGAAAATCCGCTAAAGAAATATTATAATGAGCATATATATATGGAAGAATATGAAAAAGCGGTTAGACCGAGAAAAACTTGCTGTTATTCTTACTTAACAAGATCGAAGAAACGCTGTACATCATGCCCGCAGGTTTGTACAGCACTTGCATTTGTTAGTGAGATGCAAAGAAGGGAAGAACAATCGAATGAATGAGGAATTGAAGGCACAAGTGGATGGACTGTTAGAAAAGTATACAGAGCTGCTGTTTGGCGAAACGAGTCCGGAGCTGAAGGAGCAAGTGCAAGGATGGGTTCTCTATTCTCACATTGCTAAATCGATGCCACCGCTCGTACAGCATTGGAACAGTGCATATCCTGATGCGAAGGAAGATATGAGAAAGATGATTGCAGATATTAAAGTCCGGAATGAACAATATAGAAATAAAAAGTAATAATATTGCAATCAAAAAAGCCGTTTCCTAAATCACAGGAACGGCTTTTATGACAAGTTCCTTTATTGCTTTTTATATTGATTATTTTGGCTGTTCACTTTCCCGCCGCCATCTGCCTCTACTGTTGGTCCAGCATCTCCTTTTACACTAGCTGCGCTAACCCCTGCTTTGGAAGGGTTCTTCTTTCTTCGTGCCATTTGCTCTTCACCTCCACTTTTAGCCTATCCAAAATTAAAGAAACAAATTTACAATAATAATTTTTTAAAAATTTCCTAATTTCAGTTAGGAAAAGATTGCGTAAATTTTTCAAATATTTTATAGTTATAGATAACAGAACTCATTCGAGCAATTTTTTTTGACAGAAAAATGAATGAGTATTCATTCAAAATGACAAAAGGGGGAAAAGAAGTTGATCCAACAAATTAAGAAAGCGGCAGTTTTAGGATCTGGTGTTATGGGCTCAGGTATTGCCGCCCATTTAGCAAACATTGGAATTCCAACTTTATTATTGGATATTGTACCTCGGGAATTAACGGATGCAGAAAAAGCAAAGGGGTTAACCCTTGAAGATAAAGCAGTCCGCAATCGCATCAGCGAATCAGGTAAACAAAAATTATTAAAGCAAAAGCCAGCACCGCTTACTTCTAAAAAGAACATTGCATTAATCGAAGCAGGAAATTTCGATGATGATATGGAGCGTCTTAAGGATGTCGATTGGGTTATTGAGGTCGTTGTTGAAAATCTCAATATTAAAAAACAAGTTTTTGAAAAGGTAGACCAATACCGTAAGAAGGGCAGCATTATTAGTTCTAACACTTCAGGGATTTCGGTAGAAGCGATGGCGGAAGGACGATCTGAAGATTTCCAGAAGCATTTTCTTGGAACACATTTCTTCAATCCTCCGCGTTATTTAAAGTTATTAGAAGTAATTCCTACGAAACATACAGATCCAGCTGTACTGGCTTTCATAAAAGAATTTGGAGAAGATGTTCTTGGAAAAGGTGTTGTTGAAGCAAAGGATACGCCAAACTTCATCGCTAACCGTATTGGAACATATGGACTTCTAGTTACTGTTCAGGAAATGCTAAAAGGCGGGTATAGTGTTGGGGAAGTAGATTCGATTACAGGTCCGATGATTGGCCGTCCGAAAAGTGCGACCTTCAGAACACTTGATGTTGTTGGTCTCGATACTTTTGCTCATGTAGCGAATAACGTATATGAACAGGTTGAAGGCAAGGAAAAGGAAGTCTTTGAAGTTCCGCCATTCATGAAAGCGATGCTTGACAAAGGCTGGCTAGGAAGTAAGTCAGGGCAAGGCTTCTTTTTAAAACAAGGGAAAGAAATATTGGAGCTTGATCCGAAAAGCTTAGAATATGGTCCGCGCAAAAAGCTGAAAACTGCTGCTACTGAATTAAGCAAGCAGGAAAAAGGCACAGCCAATAAAATGAAAGCGCTTGTTTATGCTGATGATCGTGCTGGCCATTTACTATGGAATATATTAAGCCCAGTGCTTATTTATTCGGCACAATTGCTTGGCGATATTGCCGATGATGTCGTCGCAATCGATCGTGCGATGAAATGGGGATTTGGCTGGGAGCTTGGCCCGTTTGAATCATGGGATGCAATCGGCCTAGATAAATCCGTTAAGAAAATGGAAGAAGCAGGATTTGAAGTTCCAGTTTGGATCAAGGAAATGCTTGAAAATGGCTTTACTTCTTTCTATAAAGAAGAAGATGGAGACTTATTCTTCTATGAAAACGGTGAATATAAGCAAATTAAAGAGAATGCAAAGGTAATTAACTTAAAGCGTCTGAAAAAGAAAAATGGCGTGATAAAGAAGAATAGCGGTGCTAGCCTGATTGATCTTGGTGATGGAGTAGCACTTCTTGAATTCCACTCTAAGAGCAATGCGTTAGGCTTAGATATCATTCAAATGATTAACTTTGCTGTTGATGAAGTGGAGAAAAATTTTAAGGGACTTGTCATCGGCAACCAAGGAAAGAACTTCAGCGTTGGGGCAAACCTTGCGATGATTTTGATGGAAGCACAGGATGATAATATTTACGAGCTTGATATGGTTGTTCGTCACTTCCAGCAAGGAATGATGAAAATTAAATACAGTTCAAAACCAGTCGTTGCTGCACCATTTGGAATGACACTTGGCGGGGGTTCAGAGGTGTGTCTGCCGACTGCACATATTCAGGCAGCTAGTGAAACATATATGGGTCTAGTAGAAGTAGGTGTAGGTCTGATCCCTGGCGGCGGAGGGAACAAGGAGCTTTATATAAAGCATCTTAACTCCATGCCGAGCGGTGTAGAATTTGACCTACAAAAGGTAGCGAATAAAGTGTTTGAATCCATTGCGATGGCGAAGGTCTCTACTTCTGGAGAAGAAGCGCGTGATAATAATTTCTTAAATTTTGCTGACGGCATTAGTGTTAATGGGGATCATCAGCTTTATGATGCGAAGCAAGCAGTTCTAACTCTCTATGAAAAGGGCTATAAGCCTCCGGTTCATAAGAAAGTACCTGTTGTCGGAGAAACAGGCTATGCAACTTTGCTATTAGGTGCACAAGCCATGATGTATTCTGGTTATATTTCTGAACACGATTTGAAAATTGCGAAGAAGCTTGCCTACGTGATAGCAGGAGGAAAAGTACCGTATGGCACGGAAGTGGATGAACAATATTTGTTGGATTTAGAGAGGGAAGCGTTCTTAAGCCTAGTTGCCGATCCAAAATCGCAGCAGCGCATGCAGCATATGCTAATAAAAGGAAAACCATTGCGTAACTAATAGATTAATAGAGTCAGAGGATTTATTTTATTGTAGCAGGAAAGAGAGGGAATGAAATGAGAGAAGCGGTAATCGTTGCGGGTGCCCGTACTCCGGTTGGAAAAGCAAAGAAAGGCACATTAGCAAATGTAAGGCCGGATGATTTAGGTGCACTTGTCGTTCAAGAAACGTTAAAGCGTGCAGGGAATTATGAAGGCAATATCGATGATTTAATTATTGGCTGTGCCATGCCAGAAGCAGAGCAAGGGTTAAATATGGCCCGTAATATTGGGGCTTTGGCTGGTCTGCCATACACGGTTCCAGCTATTACGATTAATCGTTATTGTTCATCAGGTCTAAATGCCATTGCCTATGCTGCTGAAAAAATTATGATCGGCCACGCAGATACAATCATTGCAGGCGGAGCAGAATCAATGAGCCTTGTGCCCATGATGGGACATGTGACTCGTCCAAATGCGAAGCTGGCTGAAACAGCTCCGGAATATTATATGGGAATGGGGCATACAGCAGAGGAAGTAGCAAAAAAGTATGGAATCTCACGTGAGGATCAAGATGCCTTTGCAGTAAGAAGCCATCAAAAAGCGGCTAAGGCAATTGCAGAAGGAAAGTTTGCCGATGAAATTGTTCCGGTAGATGTAACTTTAAGATCGGTGGGTAAAGACAATAAATTAGTAGAAAAGATGATTCAATTCAGCCAGGATGAAGGGGTTCGTGCGAACTCAACTGTAGAAGCGCTTGCGAAGCTCCGCCCAGCATTCTCAGTGACAGGATCAGTTACAGCAGGAAACTCCTCACAAACAAGCGATGGGGCTGCTGCTGTTATGGTTATGGACCGTGAAAAAGCGGAAAGCACAGGCTTGAAGCCGATGGCAAAGTTCAGATCCTTTGCAGTTGGCGGTGTGCCGCCTGAAGTAATGGGGATCGGACCGATTGTGGCCATTCCTAAAGCACTTAAGCTTGCAGGCTTAGAGCTTTCAGACATTGGCCTATTTGAGCTAAATGAAGCGTTTGCCTCTCAATCGATCCAGATCATTCGTGAGCTTGGACTTGATGAAGAAAAGGTAAATGTGAACGGTGGGGCGATCGCACTTGGTCACCCGCTAGGATGCACAGGAGCAAAACTGACCCTATCTCTCATTCACGAAATGAAACGCAGAAATCAACAGTTTGGCGTAGTAACAATGTGTATCGGCGGCGGAATGGGTGCTGCTGGAGTATTTGAATTGTTATAAGAGGTTTGCTTCTGATCTATGTATTAATTAACTTTATTCGAAAAAAGTTTGGTTGACTGGAGCGGAAAGCGAGCATCCTGAAGCGGAAGTCAACCTCTACCCAACTATGTTTGTGAAAACTGACTAAAAAAGGGGCCAATTAAGGTTCCCTTCATATGAGAATGGAGGAAGAAAAATGACTAACCAAACAGATAAAATGATCAAAGGCGGAAGCTTTTTAATTGAAGATGTAACATATGACCAAGTATTTACTCCAGAGGATTATACAGATGAACATAAAATGATTGCGAAAACAACAGAAGACTATGTAATAAATGAAGTATTGCCGCAAGTTCCATATTTAGAAAAGCATGAATTCGAACGCTCAGTAAAATTATTGCATCAAGCTGGTGAGCTTGGATTATTAGGCGTTGATGTACCAGAAGAATATGGCGGTCTTGGCTTAGATAAAGTAAGTTCAGCATTAATCGCTGAAAAAATGTCTATTGCCGGCGGATTCTCAATTACACATGGCGCACATGTTGGGATCGGCTCTCTTCCAATTGTCCTCTTCGGAAATGAAGAACAAAAGCAAAAATATCTTCCTGCCTTAGCGACAGGTGAAAAAATTGCTGCCTATGCATTAACAGAGCCTAGCTCTGGATCAGATGCACTAGGAGCAAAAACAGTCGCAAAATTAAATGCAGCTGGAACACACTATGTATTAAATGGAGAAAAACAATGGATTACAAACGCAGGTTTTGCTGATGTATTCGTTGTGTATGCGAAGATTGATGGCGATAAATTCTCTGCATTCATCGTAGAAAAGGAATTCCCTGGCGTTTCAACGGGTGCGGAAGAAGAAAAAATGGGGATCAAGAGCTCATCTACTCGTACATTAATCCTTCAAGATGCAGAAGTTCCAGCTGAGAACCTGCTTGGAGAAATCGGCCGCGGGCATATCATTGCATTTAACATCTTAAATATTGGCCGTTACAAATTAGGGGTTGGTGCACTTGGTGCTTCCAAACGTGCATTGGAAATTACAATTCCATACACAAACCAACGCCAGCAATTTAAAACACCAATCTCTTCTTTTAACTTAACAAAAGAGAAGCTAGGTACAATGGCTTCTAAAGTATACGCAGCTGAGAGTTCTATTTATCGAACTGTAGGATTGTTTGAAGATCGTATGAGCAAGCTATCTGATGAAGAGGCGAAAACTGGTAAAGCAGTTGCTCAATCAATTGCTGAGTATGCAATCGAATGTTCTTTAGGTAAATTCTTCAATACGGAAGTTCTTGACTATGTTGTGGATGAAGGTGTTCAATTACATGGCGGCTACGGCTTCATGGAAGAATACGAAATTGCACGTGCTTACCGTGATTCCCGTATTAACCGTATTTTCGAAGGAACAAATGAAATTAACCGTTTATTAGTACCTGGTACTTTCATGCGTAAAGCATTCAAGGGTGAGCTTCCATTATTCGAAAAAGCAATGGCATTGCAAGAAGAGCTCATGATGATGATGCCAGAAGAGCCAGGTGATGCACCATTAGCTCAAGAAAAATATTTAGTGAAGAACGCTAAGAAAATCGGCTTGCTTGCTGCAGGATTAGCTGCTCAAAAATATGGCAAAGCATTAGATCAGGAGCAGGAAGTATTAGTGAACATTGCAGATATCGTTTCAAATGCATATGCAATGGAATCAGCAGTACTTCGCACTGAAAAAGCAATCGAAAAAGACGGCCTAGAAAAGAGCAAGCAAAAGCTTCTTTATACACAAATTTTCTGTCAAGAAGCGTTCAATAAAATTGAACAAGATGCGAAAGAAACTCTTGTTGCTGTTGAAACTGGCGATACATTGCGCATGATGCTTTCATCTTTACGCAAATTTACGCGCCATACACCAATCAACGTCATTGCGAAGAAGCGTGAAGCATCTGAAAAATTAATTGATGCAGAGAAATTTGTTCTATAATTAATTTATAAAAGTTCGGCTCCCTTCATTAATGGAGGGAGCTTTTGAATGCGATATATTTGAAATGCTAGATAACATTGTTTAGCTGCTAGATAAATGCAAAGAGTTACTCGATAGAATTAGAATCCCAGTATTTTTTCTGAATATCTTTTTAAAATAGAAGGATAAAAGAGAATTTTGTCGAATTATCATCTAGAGCCATTCTTTATGAAATATACTATAATTATGATAGTATTTATTTTGATAACTGTTACTTTCTTTTTAAAATGGGACATGATAATCTAGGTGGTGAAACAATGAGTCTAACCTTTTATTGGTACCCGAAATGCGGGACATGCCGAAAAGCGAAGAAATGGCTTGATGACCATAATTTGGCTTACGAGGCGATACATATTGCAGATAATCCGCCTTCTGCGAGTGACCTAAAAAGTTTGTATGAAAAGAGCGGCTTAGATATTAAGAAGTTCTTTAATACAAGCGGTCAGAAATACCGGGAACTCGGTTTAAAGGATAAAGTGAAGTCATTGTCAAACGATGAGCTTCTTGATCTTTTGGCAACCGATGGCATGCTTATTAAACGTCCGATAGTAACGGATGGGAATAATGTGACGGTTGGCTTTAAAGAAGAGGATTATGAAAAAACATGGCTTGCTTAAGATGGCCATGATGGAAAAGAGATCGATACTACGATCATAGATTGAAATAAAAAAATGGAGGGATTAGGAATGAATACACCAAAGGAATTGCGTTATTCAGAAGAGCATGAGTGGGTAAAAACAGAAGGTGAGCAGGTTCGTATTGGGATTACTGACTTTGCTCAATCTGAGCTTGGAGACATCGTTTTCGTTGAGCTTCCAGAGGTAGGAGATGAAGTGACTGCAGATGAGCCTTTTGGAAGTGTAGAATCCGTTAAAACGGTATCTGAGCTTTATGCGCCTATCAGCGGAAAAGTTGTGGCTATTAATGAGGATTTAAGCGACAGCCCTGAATTTGTTAATGAGTCTCCATATGAGAAAGCATGGATGATTGTTGTTGAACCATCTGATGCAGGTGAAATTGATAACTTAATGACTGCTGAACAATACGAAGAAATGGTTAAAGAAGACTAATGAAATGGGAGGTGCTGCATAGGCGGCACCTCCCTTTATTTGGTTTTTTTATTTCTTTAGAAAGGGAAACACTATAATCATTAGAACGAGAAAGGATGGTTATTGTGGGATTAAAGAATAATAAAATTGATATTACTGATCGTGTTGTTGGAAAGTTGAAGGATGGAGAAATTGAACTTTATTTAGAGAATGAAAGAATTGGGAGCATTCGTCTGCCTAAAGATCCTTCCATTCAGATGGACCATCATTTTGAAACAGATATGCAAAAGATATACCAGCATGTAACAACAACAGAAAGTCCGCAAGCACGTTATACAGATTGTGACGAGGGTGGCTGGTGTTAGTTTAAACAGCGGGAATTTCCGCTGTTTTATTTATTTTAAGCAGATGAGATAAATGGATATACTGAATACAAGCAAGCTTATTTACTATAGTATTTTTAATTGGCAGGAGTTCAACACCATTATCTCGAATATTGAATATGGTATGATAAAGTGATAAATATCAATTGGATTTTCCTTTCTAACATATTAGGGTTATCCCAAAACCCAACTCAAGTTCAGGTGATGAATATGAATGAAACAATTCCAGAGAAGGTCATTATTGTAGAGGGTACTTCGGATAAAAGAAAGGTGAAAGCAATCGTAAGTGAGCCTGTCGAGATTATTTGTACAAATGGAACAATCAGCCTGACAAAGCTTGATGAGTTAATTGAAATGCTGCTTGATAAGGATGTATTTATTCTGGTTGATGCAGATGATGCAGGTGAAAAGCTTCGAAAACAATTTAAAAGAGAATTTCCGGAAGCGGAGCATCTGTATATTGACCGGATGTATCGGGAAGTAGCAACCGCACCTGAACACCATTTAGCTACCGTGTTATTAGGTGCCAATATTGATGTGAATATGGAGTTTTTAGATAGAGGATGATTTGTATTGCAGGAATGGTCTCAGGAAATGATAAATAGGGCATTGGCAGGAGATAATCAGGTAAGCTTGATTTACTTATATACCCCTTTATGTGGAACCTGCCAGGTAGCTGGGAAAATGCTGGCAGTAATAGAGGAGATTTTGCCCAATCTGCCAATTGGAAAATCAGATTTAAATTATATGCCAGACTTAGCCGAAAAGTGGGAGGTCGAAAGCGTTCCATGTCTGCTTATTTTTAAAAGAGGAAGGCTTGAAGAAAAAGTATATGCTTTTCAATCAGTTCCATATTTATTTAATAAAATAAAGAGCTTTATATAAAGGAGTTAGGTGTTTACACCAGGCTCCTTTTTTATTTTTTTGAATTATCTAACTAAAATATTTACAAAACCTTCCTTAAGGGATTATTATATTTAGGGATGCGAAATATTAGTGGAGCAGGTGTGAAAATGGCATTTTACCAAGAATGGGCCAGCCAAATTAAAGGGTATAATCGCAATATTCGGCTTGCGTTTATGGCAAATATCTTTACGCAAATTGGATTCGGTATTTTTATGGTTATTTATAATTTCTATATCAGGGAGCTAGGCTATAATGAGCAGGTCAACGGGCAAGTGGTATCTATGACCGCGCTTGCGACTGCTATCGCACTTGTTCCAGCAGGAGTTTTTAGTGATAGAATCGGACGAAAAAAAGCGATGATATATGGGGCTGCGGCAACCGGAATGATCTTATTATCTAGAAGTGTGATCGAAACTCAGTCATTATTAGTACTGGCAGCTTTTGCAACCGGCTTGGCGACAGCTTTATTTCAGGTTTCGGGGATTCCTTGGCTAGCAGAAAATTCTAAGACTGAGCAAAGGGTTCATTTATTTAGTATTCACTTTGCTGTAATGACTGGGGCAAATGTGATTGGAAACCTTGGCGGCGGCATATTAACTGATTTCTTTTCCATTTTTACATCAGAATTGAATAGTATTCGTTTTACCCTGCTGATTGGAAGTATTATTTTTCTTATGGGCATTATTCCAGTTATAAAATTTAATGAACAGCGTGTTGCGCGAAAAAACATAAAGGAAAAGAAGACCATTTCGGTCAGAACCATTTTAAGTAAAAATGATAATGTGAAAATTATTCTGCTATTCGCATTTGCTCAATTGTTAATTGGTGTTGGTGCTGGTTTAGTCATTCCATATTTGAATTTATATTTTGCTGATCGTTTTTCAGCATCTAATTCAGCAATCGGCTTTATCATTTCAATGGGTCAGGCAGCAACGGCTATTGCAATGATTATTGGACCAATGGTTGTCAGGAAGGTTGGTGAAGTTAAGGCGGTTGTTATTCTTCAACTATCCTCCTTGCCGTTTCTGCTAATGACAGCATATACGGAAAGTCTTTGGCTTGCAGCAATCGGCTTTTTATTCCGGCAAGCTCTTATGAATGCTGGAAATCCTATTCAAATGTCACTTATGATGTCGAAGGTTGGAGATTCGATGAAGGGACTGGCGAACTCAGTTAATCAGATGGTATTTAATTTAGGATGGGCCATTATGGGACCCATATCAACGGGTATTGTCATGAAATATGGAGCGTATTGGGGCTATGCGGCCGTATTTACTATCACTGCCTTTTTATATTTAATAGGTTCTGTATACTTCTTTATTGTTTTTCGAAGCTATAATAAGACAAACTCAGCTGTTAAAACGGCAAAAACAGTCTGAAAATATAATCATATGACATATTTCTCAGGAAATGTTCCAAAGTTAATGTCGAGCGAATGATGAAGGAATGTGTAGTGCAGTGAAGAAAGAATATAGTAAGACAAATAGAAGAAAAGCTTATTGTCTATCAGTTTAAACTGAGGTGAGGGCATGAAGGAAGTGACAGCTGCATTTATTCATGAGGTAAAATCGAAAGGACATTTAGCCGTTTTGTTAAAGGGAATGTCATTCATTTTATGTATTCGTACAAAGGATGACATTTTATATATACAATTTCAAAATGGAGATGTAGAAATTTGTCCGCCTGACCAGAATCATACATATGATGTTCTTATTGCTGGCTCTAAGGATAGGATTTCCTCGATATTAATGGGAAATGAGAAATTAAGAAGTTCGATACGAGCAAAAAATATACTAGTAGATTCTACTTTTAGAAGACTTCTCTTTCTAGAGTCATTATTTCTTCTTTCTAAACAGCGTGTAAGCTGAATTATAAAAAAATTCTAATTTCCACTTGACCTTTTAAATGGCCATATGTTAATATCAAAATTAATTATCTGACTAAAAAAACTGAATATTCTTATCAAGAGAGGCGGAGGGACTGGCCCGACGAAGCCCGGCAACCGGTAATTTACACGGTGCTAATTCCAGCAGAGCATATTTGCTCTGGAAGATAAGAAGAGATGATATCAACCCTCTTCTTGTGAAGAGGGTTTTTTCAGCTCTTCTTTTAAATGGGTTGCTGTCTTTTTATTTCGTGTGATACACAACAAATGATTGAGCCTGACCTGCATGCATATAAAAAAAGGAGAGATGAAAAAATGAGTGGAAAACAAAAAAACTATCGTTTGGAAACGATTGGCGTACATGGCGGGTTGCAGCCTGATCCAGTAACAGGTGCGAGAGCTGTGCCGATTTATCAGAACAATGCCTACCAATTTAAAGATACGGAGCATGCTGCGAATCTTTTTGGGTTAAAGGAATCCGGATATATTTACACAAGGATTCATAATCCCACGGTAACCGTTTTTGAAGAGAGAGTCGCATTGTTAGAAGGCGGGGTAGGTGCTCTAGCTGTTTCAAGCGGCATGGCGGCAATAACATTGGCTATACTTAATCTTGCTCAAGCTGGCGATGAGATTGTTGCTGCCTCAAACCTATATGGCGGAACTTATAATCTATTTGCTGTAACTCTTCCAAAGTACGGCATTCAAGTAAAGCTAGTTGATCCAGAGAATCCTGAAAATTTTAGAGAAGCGATAACAGAAAAAACAAAGGCGGTATTCGCAGAAACGATCGGCAATCCAAGTCTAAAAGTGCTGGATATTGAAAAGGTAGCTGAGATTGCTCATGAGAATGGAATTCCTCTTCTAATTGACAATACTTTCGCCACTCCATATCTTTGCAGACCCATTGAACATGGAGCAGACATTGTCATTCACTCAGCTACAAAGTGGCTGCTTGGCAATGGGACGACATTGGGAGGAATTATCGTAGATGGCGGAAAGTTTGATTGGAATTCGCCTAAATTCCCTGGGTTTACAGAGCCTGACGGAAGTTATCATGATCTTGTATATAGCGAGGCGCTTGGACCGGTTGCTTACATTACTAAAGCTAGGGTTCAGTTGCTGAGAGATTTAGGACCTGCTTTGAGTCCACAGAATGCATTCCAATTTACACTTGGTTTAGAGACACTTCATGTGCGGATGAAAGAGCATATAGCAAATACGAAAAGAATTATAGCATATTTAGAGACACATCCTGCTATTAATTGGATTCTCTATCCTGGAAATGAAAATCACCCTGATAAGCCGCTGGCAGATAAGTATTTGCCAAAAGGCGCAGGTTCTGTTGTAGTATTTGGAATAACAGGAGGACGTAAAGCTGGAGCGAGCTTAATTAATAATCTGGAGCTATGGGCTCATGTAGCAAATGTAGGAGATGCTAAGAGTTTGATCATTCATCCAGCAAGCACAACACATCAGCAATTAGATGAACAGGGGTTAAAGGCTGCAGGTGTACCAGAGGATTTAATCCGTATTTCAGTTGGAATTGAAAATGCAGAGGATTTAATTGATGACTTAGAGCAAGCGATTTATGCTGCAACAGGAATTACATCCTTAACAGCTAAAGCGTAGTTTTTTGAAAGTTGGATAAAAATACTATCTTTAAAAAATACTAAATTATAATTTAAATCGTTGACACCCTCAATAAATCCATGATACGATAATTTTCGTAAATGTAATTGCTGAACTAATTTAAAGTGTTAATTGAATATAGATGTTACGCTCTTATCAAGAGAGGTGGAGGGAAGTGCCCGATGAAGCCCGGCAACCGTCATGAAAATGAAATGGTGCCAATTCACACAAAGCAATGTTTGCTTTGGAAGATGAGAGAAAGGACGATTTTTATTTATGCCTTTCTGCTCATATGTCAGAAAGGCATTTTTCTTTTATAAAAGAAAAATACTTAAAGAAAAGTAATAAGCAAAATTGGATTAAAAGAGGGTGTGCAGCATGACAATGATTTCAATCAAACAAGTACAAAAAATATACCCTTCCCAAAAAGGTCAGGTAAAGGCTGTAGATAACGTTAATCTTGAGATTAGCGAGGGAGAGATCTTCGGGGTTATTGGCTATAGCGGAGCGGGGAAAAGTACGTTAATTCGAATGTTAAATGGGCTTGAACTACCAACCGAAGGAACTGTAGTTGTTGCGAATAATGAAGTATCTAAAATTAAGGGCAGCAAGTTAAGAAAGGCGCGTCAGGAAATCAGCATGATCTTTCAGCATTTCAATCTGCTATGGTCAAGGACAGTTAGACAGAACATTTCTTTTCCGCTTGAAATCGCAGGTGTATCCAAGAAAGATAGAGCAAAACGTGTCGACGAACTAATAAAGCTTGTTGGTCTTGAAGGAAGAGAGGATGCGTATCCATCACAATTGAGTGGAGGACAAAAGCAAAGAGTCGGAATTGCAAGAGCACTTGCAAATAATCCGAAAGTATTATTATGTGATGAGGCTACCTCCGCACTAGACCCGCAAACAACAGATGCGATTCTTGATTTACTCGTGGATATTAATAGCCGTCTGGGGTTAACAATTGTTTTAATCACCCACGAAATGCATGTTATCCGCAAGATCTGTCATAGAGTAGCAGTTATGGAAGACGGAAAAACTGTTGAAATTGGACCGGTACTGGATGTTTTTAAAAACCCGCAGGAAGAAATTACAAAGCGTTTTGTTCAGCAGGTGACTGAACCGGAGGAAACAAAAGAGACGATTGATCATTTACTAGATCTATATCCGCACGGGCGAGTTGTACAGCTCGGATTTGTAGGAGAGTCAGCAGAGCAGCCGCTTATTACGAATCTTATTCGGAATTTTCAGGTGACAGTTAATATTCTTCAAGGGAAAATTTCACAAACTCAAAACGGATCGTATGGTACTCTGTTCATTCATATTGATGGGGATAAAGAGGAATTAGCAAGAGCGATCGAATATATCCATTCTCAGCAAGTTGGAGTGGAGGTGATTTCGAATGCTTAATGAATGGTTTCCAAATGTAAAATGGGAGACGATGTGGGAGGCCACAATAGAGACTCTTTACATGACAAGCATTTCGGTAATAGCCACATTTATTATAGGTGCTATATTGGGCTTATTGCTCTTTTTAACATCTAAAAGCAATATATGGGAAAATTCGGTGATTAATAAAATAATAGCCGCATTTGTTAATATATTTAGATCGATTCCTTTCATTATATTAATCGTTCTATTAATTCCATTTACCACATTTTTAGTAGGTACAATGATTGGGGAAAATGCGGCTCTGCCAGCATTAATCATTGGTGCAGCTCCCTTTTATGCTCGAATGGTTGAAATCGGGCTGAGAGAAATTGATAAAGGGGTAATTGAAGCAGCTAAATCAATGGGTGCAAAAACAAGCACGATCATCTGGAAAGTTCTTTTGCCAGAATCAATGCCAGCACTCGTATCGGGGATTACCGTAACAGCAATTGCTTTAGTAGGCTATACAGCAATGGCCGGTGCAATCGGTGCAGGGGGACTAGGAAATCTTGCTTATCTAGAAGGGTTCCAAAGAACTAGACCTGATGTTACGTTAGCAGCGACAATCATTATTCTTATAATTGTATTTATCATCCAATTTATTGGTGACTTTATAACATCCAAATTAGATAAACGATAAGGAGAGGTCAAAAATGAAAAAATGGTTACCATTTATTTTCGCACTAGCAGTTGCTTTATTCCTTGCTGCATGCGGATCTTCAGAGGAAAAGGGCAGTGAAAATGGTGGAGCTGGTGAAGAAACATCTAAACTTACAGTAGGAGCTTCTAACGTTCCACATGCTGAGATTCTTGAGGAAGCAAAGCCAATTCTTAAAGAAAAGGGAATTGATTTAGAAATTGTTACGTTCCAGGATTATATCCTCCCTAATAAAGCGTTAGAAACAAAAGAACTGGATGCTAACTACTTCCAGCACATTCCATATTTAGAACTTCAAATTGAAGAGAATGGATATGACTTTGTTAATGCAGGCGGAATTCATATTGAACCAATGGCTGTATATTCTAAGAAATATAAGTCTATTGCTGACCTGCCTGAAGGAGCACATATTATTCTTAGCAACTCAGTCGCTGAACATGGAAGAATTCTATCAATCCTTGAAAAAGAAGGCTTAATTAAACTTAAGGATGGCGTAGAGAAATCGAAAGCAACACTAGAAGATGTAGTTGAGAATCCCAAAAATGTAGAATTTGATGCAAATTACGAGCCGAAGCTGCTTACACAAATTTTCAATAATAATGAAGGCGATGTTGTAGTAATCAACTCGAATTATGCCATTGATGCAGGACTTAATCCTGTTGAAGATTCTATTGCGATTGAAGCAAACGAATCCCCATATGCAAACATCATTACTGTGCGCAAGGGAGATGAAACAAAGGAATCAATTAAAACTCTTGTTGAAGTCTTACATTCAAAAGAAATCCAAGATTTCATCGTTGAAAAATATAAAGGTGCAGTGATCCCTGTATCTGAATAACGAATATAAGAAAGCAGGCATGTTACACTCATGCCTGTTTTTATATTTAAAGGATTTTGCACATATTGTAAGCATGATATAAATGTAAGCGTTTTAAACGTAATAATTCAATTTTCTGCAATTAATTTCAGCTAATTTCGTCATTGTCTTGCATATAGTGTAGATGTTAAAATACGAACGTAAATTAAATCGCAATGACGAAAGGATTGGTTTTTATTAACCAGCTACAGTTAAATTACACAAGCGATATGGAAAAGGCAATGCATGGAGCCCATGGTGTAGGGTATGAAACTTACAGCAGAAAGCATGAGGTTCGAATGAAGGTTGAAAAAAGACGACAGGAAGAACATATTAAATGTCAGCAAATGATTGCTAATTTAGAGAAGAAAGTTCATTCCTAAAGCTGCACTATATAATAATGAAGAAAAAGGGAAATCAGTATACATATTGCTGATTTCTTTTTTGTTTTTTGCATAAAAGTTTTTATGGTATTATTATACTGAAAATTCATGTATCTAAAGGATGATTCTCAATTAATTCATTTTATTACATGAAAAAATACTGTATGGTTAGAATAAATAGGTAAATGATCAGGATTATTTTTTTGGGTATGAGATAGTAAAGACACAAGGTTTAAAGCCCTTTATTATTTCCGTATAAAAATGGTCCGAATGGGCTGAAAGAGTTGCTAACAGATTTCATTTGTTATAAGATTGTAATGAGAATAAAATGAGAATAGAAGGTTGCGGCATTGCCGTAATATAAATCTTCTTTTATTGATGGAGGTATAGTAATGGCAGGTTCTAAATTAACAATTAAAGATCTTCATGTTTCTATTGAAGACAAAGAAATATTAAAAGGTGTCAATCTTGAAATTAAAGGCGGAGAAATCCATGCGATCATGGGACCAAATGGAACAGGGAAATCAACCCTTTCATCTGCTATCATGGGTCATCCTAAATACGAAGTAACAAGCGGAAGTGTTACTTTAGATGAGGAAGACGTATTAGAAATGGAAGTTGATGAGCGTGCGCGTGCTGGTCTATTTCTTGCTATGCAATACCCAAGTGAAATTACTGGTGTAACGAATGCGGATTTCTTGCGTTCAGCAATCAATAGCCGTCTTGAGGAAGGAAATGAAATTTCATTAATGAAATTTATCCGCAAAATGGACAGCAAAATGGAATTCCTTGAGATGGATCAAGATATGGCTCAACGCTATTTAAATGAAGGCTTCTCAGGCGGAGAGAAAAAACGCAATGAAATTCTTCAGCTAATGATGATCGAACCAAAGATTGCAATTCTTGATGAAATTGATTCAGGACTTGATATTGATGCGTTAAAGGTTGTTTCAAAAGGAATCAACGAAATGCGTGGAGAAGAGTTCGGATGTCTAATCATTACTCATTATCAACGTTTATTAAATTACATTACTCCTGACTATGTACACGTAATGATGCAAGGACGCATTGTGAAATCTGGCGGTCCTGAACTTGCACAGCGCCTAGAGTCAGAAGGATATGACTGGATTAAGAAAGAGCTAGGTATTGAAGACGAAACAGTTGGCCAAGAAGCGTAATTTGTTAGGAGGATCATTATGTCAACAGAAACAAAGTTACCGTTTGATAAGGAATATGTAAGTTCCTTTTCAAAAGAAATGGGCGAGCCGGCTTGGCTAACAGAGCTTCGTTTAAATGCGCTAGCAAATGCTGAAAATCTGCCAATGCCAAAGCCTGATAAAACAAAAATTGATAAATGGAACTTTACACAGTTCGATAAGCATATTGTAAGCAGCGAAGATTTCTCTTCATTAAATGAGCTTCCTGAAGAAGTGAAGACATTGATTGACTTGGATGCTGCTGAGCAAAATTTATATATCCAGCGCAATAACAGACCATCTTACTTATCTGTATCAAAAGATATTCAGTCCAAGGGTGTTATTTTCACTGATATCTTTACTGCGGCAAGAGAGCATGGGGATCTTCTTCAAAAATATTTCATGCAAGAAGGCGTGAAGGTTGATGAGCATCGTTTAACGGCTCTTCATGCTGCGCTAGTGAACGGCGGAATTTTCTTATATGTTCCAAAGAACGTTGAAGTAGCAGAACCAATTCAAGCTGTATTTATTCATGACAACGAAGAGGCTGCCCTTTTTAATCATGTGATTGTTGTTGCAGAAGACAATAGTTCGGTTACTTATGTTGAAAACTATGTTTCAACAATGGACGCTGCCAGCGGTGTATTTAATATTGTGACTGAAGTGCTTGCGAAAGCAAATGCGAAAGTACAATACGGAGCGGTTGATACCCTTGCAAAAGGACTGACAGGCTATGTAAACCGCCGCGGTATAGCTGCAAGAGATGCACGCATTGAATGGGCACTTGGCTTAATGAATGACAGCAATACCATTTATGAAAATGTAACAAACTTAAATGGCGATGGCTCTTTCGGGGACACAAAAACAGTTGTTGTTGGACGTGGAGAACAAACACAAAACTTTACAACAAGCATTGTTCACTTCGGAAAGAATACAGAAGGATATATTCTCAAGCACGGAGTTATGAAAGACGCAGCTACATCCATCTTTAACGGAATTGGCAAAATTGAGCATGGGGCTTCAAAATCCAATGCTGAACAAGAATCCCGTGTTCTTATGCTAAGTGAAAAGGCACGTGGAGACGCAAACCCAATTCTTTTAATTGATGAGGATGATGTAACAGCAGGTCATGCTGCCTCTGTCGGACGTGTAGATCCGCTGCAATTGTACTACTTAATGAGCCGCGGGATTCCAAAGACGGAAGCAGAGCGACTTGTTATTCATGGTTTCCTTGCTCCCGTTGTGAATGCACTTCCTATTGAAGGAGTTAAGAAACAGCTTACGTCCGTTATTGAAAGGAAAGTAAAGTAATGGATATCCATGATATTCGTCAACTGTTTCCAATCCTACATCAGGAAGTCAATGGAAAGCCGCTCGTATACCTAGACAGTGCTGCAACATCCCAAAAGCCTGTTCAGGTTATTGAGGCAATCAATACGTATTATCGTGAAATGAATTCCAATGTTCATCGCGGTGTTCATACACTTGGCACAAGGGCTACAGATGGATATGAAGGTGCGAGAGAAAAGGTCCGTAAATTTATTAATGCTAAATCAACAGAAGAAATCATTTTTACAAGAGGAACAACAACTGCTTTAAATACGGTTGCGGCTAGCTACGCAAAGGCAAACCTCCATGAAGGAGATGAAATCGTCATTTCCTATATGGAACATCACAGCAATATTATTCCTTGGCAGCAAGTAGCGAAGCAAACAGGCGCTGTGTTAAAATATTTGCCTCTTCAGGAAGACGGAACAATTTCTCTCGAAGACGTAAGAGAAACAGTAACTTCTAATACGAAAATTGTTTCAATTATGCAAGTATCAAACGTACTAGGTGTAGTAAACCCTATTAAAGAGATTGCAAAAATTGCCCATGAAAATGGAGCAATTATGGTTGTTGATGGTGCGCAAAGTACACCTCATTTGAAAGTAGATGTTCAAGATTTAGATTGTGATTTCTTTGCCTTTTCGGGCCATAAGATGTGCGGGCCGACTGGCATTGGCGTATTATATGGTAGGAAACAGCTTCTTGAAAATATGGAGCCGATCGAATTTGGCGGAGAAATGATTGACTTTGTAGGTTTATACGAATCTACTTGGAAGGAGCTTCCTTGGAAGTTTGAGGGGGGCACACCGATCATTGCTGGTGCTATTGGCTTAGGTGCTGCGATCGATTTCTTAGAAGAAGTTGGCTTAGATCAAATTGAAGCTCACGAACATAGACTAGCTGCATATGCGATAGAAAAAATGTCAGCTGTTGAGGGATTAACAATTTTTGGACCGAAAGAAGCTTCTAAACGTGCAGGATTAGTCACGTTTAATCTTGATGATGTCCATCCTCATGATGTAGCAACTGTATTGGACGCTGAGGGAATCGCTGTTCGTGCGGGTCATCATTGTGCACAGCCGCTAATGAAATGGTTAAAGCAATCAGCCACTGCACGGGCTAGCTTCTATCTGTACAATACAGAAGAAGATATTGATAAGCTTGTTAGTGGGCTTCTCAAAACAAAGGAGTATTTCAGCGATGTCTTCTAACAATTTAGATACTCTCTATCGGCAAGTGATTATGGATCATTATAAAAATCCCCGCAATAAAGGGGTGCTTGCAGACGACAGCTTAACAATCAATATGAATAACCCCACTTGCGGAGACCGTATTCAATTAACGTTAAAGCTGGAAGGTGACAAGGTTGTAGATGCGAAATTTGAAGGAGAAGGCTGCTCGATTTCGATGTCCTCTGCATCTATGATGACTCAAGCAATAAAAGGAAGAAATATAGAAGATGCTTTAAAGCTTTCAGAGGTTTTTTCACTTATTATGCAGGGAAAAGACTATGAAGACGATATTGATCTTGGTGATATTGAAGCATTACAAGGTGTTGCAAAATTCCCGGCTAGAATTAAATGTGCAACGTTAGCATGGAAGGCTATGGAGAAGGGATTAAAGGAAGAGTAAGTTTTCTCCTTTGATTTTTGGTTATGAAATGATTGAAATTTTAGAAATGTATAGCATGCAGCTTATGCATTTCAAATGAATGGAGGAATACGACGATGGCAAAAAAAATGCCGGAAATTGGCGATTATAAATATGGTTTTGCCGATAAGGACGTTTCCATTTTCCGATCAAAACGCGGTTTAACAAAAGAGATTGTTGAAGAGATTTCAAAAATGAAGCAAGAGCCACAATGGATGCTTGACTTCCGTTTAAAATCATTGGAGCATTTCTACAACATGCCTATGCCGCAATGGGGCGGAGATTTAGCGTCATTAAACTTTGATGAAATCACATATTATGTAAAACCATCTGAAAAGACAGAGAAATCATGGGATGAAGTGCCTGAGGAAATTAAACAAACATTTGATAAGCTTGGGATTCCAGAAGCTGAGCAAAAGTATTTAGCTGGTGTATCCGCTCAATACGAATCAGAGGTTGTTTATCATAACATGCAGGAAGATCTTGAAGCACAAGGAATCGTATTTAAGGATACAGATTCCGCTCTACGTGAGAACGAAGAACTTTTCCGTGAGCATTGGGCGAAAGTGATTCCGCCAACAGATAATAAATTTGCCGCACTAAACTCTGCTGTTTGGTCAGGCGGATCTTTCATCTATGTTCCAAAAGGAATTAAAGTAGAAACACCATTACAAGCATACTTCCGCATCAACTCTGAGAATATGGGGCAATTCGAGCGTACATTAATCATTGTTGACGAAGGTGCTCATGTACATTATGTAGAGGGATGTACAGCTCCTGTCTACACAACAAACTCTCTTCATAGTGCAGTTGTTGAAATCATCATTAAAAAGGATGCGTACTGTCGCTATACAACGATCCAAAACTGGGCAAACAACGTGTATAACCTTGTTACTAAGCGTGCGGTTTGTGAAGAAAATGCAACAATGGAATGGATCGACGGCAACATCGGATCAAAATTAACGATGAAGTATCCAGCGGTTATTTTAAAAGGAGAAGGCGCTCGTGGAATGACACTTTCAATTGCGATTGCAGGTAAAGGTCAGCACCAGGATGCTGGAGCAAAAATGATTCACCTTGCACCAAATACGTCTTCTACTATCGTATCTAAATCGATTTCTAAGCATGGCGGGAAAGTAACCTACCGCGGAATCGTCCAATTTGGCCGTAAAGCAGATGGTGCACGTGCAAATATTGAGTGTGATACACTAATTATGGATAATCAATCGACATCAGATACGATTCCATACAACGAAATCATGAACGACAACATCTCATTAGAGCATGAAGCAAAGGTTTCTAAAGTATCAGAAGAGCAATTATTCTATCTGATGAGCCGCGGAATCTCTGAACAAGAAGCAACTGAAATGATCGTAATGGGCTTCATTGAACCATTTACGAAAGAGCTTCCGATGGAATATGCGGTAGAGATGAACCGTTTGATTAAGTTCGAAATGGAAGGTTCAATCGGTTAATCAATCATAAAATTAAAAACCGCTCGCCAATTGGTGAGTGGTTTTTTTACACTTATCTTATCGGATGGAGGTGTGCTGCTTGATTCTAATCGGAGTAACAGGATGGGGAGATCACGATACGCTATATACAAATCCGACTTCACCAGGTGAAAAGTTAAGGGCGTATGCGAGTCACTTTCCAACGGTTGAAGTAGATGCTTCTTTTTACGCTGTTCAGCCAAAACGGAATGCAGAAAAATGGATGAAAGACACTCCTGATCCTTTTCAATTTATCGTGAAAGCGTATCAAGGAATGACTGGGCATGAAAGGGGAGAGATTCCTTTTCAGGATAAGGATGAAATGTTTGCTGCTTTTAAGGATTCGTTAGAGCCATATAGAAATAAGCTTGCAATGGTGCTTTTTCAATTTCCGCCATGGTTTGATTGCAAAAGGAAAAATGTAGATTATTTGCGTTGGTGCAAAGCAAAAATGGGGGATATTCCATGTGCACTAGAGTTCCGGCACCAATCATGGTTCCATCCAGCATTCAAGGATAAAACCATCCAGTTCATGAAAGAGGAAGGGTGGATTCATAGTATTTGTGATGAGCCTCAGGCGGGAACAGGCTCTATTCCGATTATTCTTGAACCAACTAATGAAGATAAAGTTTTAGTGAGGTTTCACGGGCGGAATATTCACGGCTGGCAAAAGAAAAATGCAGAAAATTGGCGAGAGGTGAGATATTTATATCGGTATAGCGAGCTTGAACTTGCACAATGGGCAGGCTGGATAAAGGAACTAGAAAAAAAGTGCAAAACAGTTTATGCTGTTTTTAACAATAATTCAGGCGGAGACGCCGCTGATAATGCGAAGCAATTTATACAAATGTTAAATATTGAATATAATGATCTTGCCCCAAGGCAATTGGAGCTGTTTTAAAAATCATTACACGATTTTCCATCAACTCGCATATTTTGATAGCGAGGGAAAGGAGTGTTTGATTCGTGATTGACTTAAAACCGATTGATATAAAGGGACATACATTCCTCTGTGTTTCCGTGGAATTGCCGAAGACAAATTTACTTGTTGTGACAAATGATAAAGGATACATTATGTGTGGGGCACTTGATGTCGCATTGCTAAATGAGAAATTAAAGGATCGAAAAGTAATCGCAGGCAGGGCAGTGGGGGTAAAAACGATTGAACAACTTCTTGATGCACCGTTAGAATCTGTCACATATGAAGCAGAGTCGTTAGGCATTCACCGGGGAATGATAGGAAAAGAGGCTTTACTTAAAATGGTATAAAGGTACGCCAATTGGAGATGTTCACAAAAATTTGTGGATTAGACTCCATTTGGCATGCCTTTTTATTTTTTATTTCAATATTTTTCGACAAAATTAGAGTCTTGTCTGTCACTTTTTAGCGAAAAAGGTTATTATAGTTAAAGGTGATAATGAATGAGAACGACAATGGAAAAACTTCGAAATGGTTATAGGAGTAATTTATGCGATTAGTGACAACTTCATCCGTAGAAGCTGGTACGATACTTGCAAAGACCATATACAATGAAACAGGACAAATCTTGCTTAGTGAAGGTGTTGAGCTGAAGGAAAGCATGATTCAGCGCCTGAATTCTTTAGGAATTAGTTATATTTTTATTAAGGATATTCAAACGGAGGATATTGAATACAAAGGAACACTGACTGATCCAGTTCGCAGAAAAGCGATTCAAACAATAAATTCGACTTTTTTGGAGATCCAAAAGGATTCAAGCATATCCAATTCTTTTGTAGTTGAGAAGGCTTCGAGACGTCTATCTGAATTGATTCGTTTTTTAATGACCGAGCTAGGGGATAATAAAGATCTTTTAAACTTACTTTCAGATGCTTATTCATACGATAACTATATCTTCACCCATTCGTTAAATGTTACGTTATATTCGTTAGCGCTTGGGCTTGAGCTGAAACTTACGCCAAAGGAATTGGAAACTTTAGGTTTAGGGGCTATTTTCCATGATATTGGGAAACTAAAGGTTCCATTGGATGTCTTGCTTAAGCCAGGGAAATTGACGGAAGAGGAATACATTGCCATAAAAGAACATGCTGAAACAGGCTTTCAAATTTTAAGAAAGGTACAAACCATTCCTCTATTAGTGGCACATTGTGCCTATCAGCATCATGAGCGTATCAATGGTTCGGGTTATCCAAGAGGATTAACAGGAAAGGATATTCACTTTTTTGGAAAAATTATTGCTGTTGCAGATGTATTTGATGCGGTTACTTCGAATCGTGTCTATCGAAAAGCTATGCTTCCGCATGAAGGTTTAGAAATTCTTTATGCAGGTTCTGGAACCTTATTTGAACAGCAAATTGTAGAAGCTTTTCGATTAGCAGTTGCCATCTATCCAGTCGGGATAACGGTGGAGCTAAATGATGGACGTAAAGGAATTGTTACCGGTCAAAATATTGGTTTAGGGGACCGTCCGATTATAAGAATTATGGAGCATAACGGGGAACAAGTTCCTCCATATGAATTAGATTTGAAAGTAGAACTGAATGTGGTCATAACAGAATGTGACACAGCCTTTTAAATCATTTGAATGTTTTTCTTCATGAGGTTCCCATTTGTTCAATAAAACACAAAGGAACCCTTCATTTTTATTATAGAACTTGTCACTTATCTATTATTCTGGTATAGTAATAAAAAATTGAATAAACCTTATCATATCCGATGGGGTAGAGGTGCAGAATTTAAGAGTAAGCTGTGTGAGGATGACAACAATGATCACAGCCTAAAGGGAATTCTGCCGAAGCAAATGAATTTGTGTCAGCAATCATTTGCTGGGGTTACTTTGAATAAGGGTAACACTGTCATTATGAAGGGCAAGCAGAAAATCTGTTTTACTAATCCTTCATATTGGGGAGCTACAGGTCGTGATGGAGAATCTTATTACTTATAAGAGTAATGATAGATCATCTCTATCGTTACTCTTTTTTATTTTTCTATCATTATCGAATTCCCTCTAAGGAAAGGGATAATCGTTTAATCCGAATCCCATAATAAAAAGAGGAGGAATAAAAATGGAAAATACCATTTTTTCGCTAATCCCCCCTTTGTTAGCAATCGTCATGGTGGTTTTGACGAGAAGAGTCTTGCTATCTTTAGGTGTGGGAATCGTATCAGCAGCTATTTTGCTTGCTGAATTCAGTATATCAGAAATGTTCAATATCATTTTTGGGGCAATAAAAGGGCTATTTATTGCAGATGGTGAAATGAATACATCCAATATTTATATTCTTTTATTCTTAATTATATTAGGAATCATTACTTCATTTATTTCTATCTCTGGCGGAAGCCATGCGTTCGGTGAATGGGCAATCAAGCGGGTAAAGTCCCGTGTAGGAGCACAAATTGTTACTGTTGTATTAGGTATGATCATTTTTATTGATGACTATTTTAACGCGCTTGCAGTTGGACAAATTTCCAAGCCGATCACTGATCGACAAAAGGTGTCAAGGGCGAAGCTAGCCTATTTAATTGATTCAACTTCTGCTCCAATATGTGTTGTTTCACCTGTATCAAGCTGGGGTGCTTCTATTATTGCACTAATCGGTACAATTCTCGCATCTCATAATATAACAGAGTACTCTGCTTTCTCTGCATTTATGCAAATCATTCCGATGAACCTATATGTCTGGGCCACTTTAGCAATGGTATTCATAGTCGCTTTCAAAGGGGTAGAAATTGGACCAATGAGAGTGCACGAGCGGCGAGCTGTAAAGGAAGGCTTAGTTGCGGACCCTGCGAAGCCAGCAGCTGGGGAATTGAAAGACGATCTGCCGACTAGCACGAGAGGATCAGTAGGCGATTTGGTTTGGCCAATTATTGCACTAATTGTTGGAACAGTTGGAGCGATGATATGGACAGGAGCTGCGGGCACGGAAGGAAATGTTTCTGTTTTAGCTATTTTTGAAAATACGGATGTGACCAAGTCACTTATTCTTGGCGGGCTTCTTGGATTAATTGTTACATTAGGATTTTTTATCCGCCAAGTTTTTGTTTTAAAAGGTGTGGAAGGACAAGCATTTGGAAAGGGTGTTTGGGCAGGAACGAAATCGATGCTCCCGGCTGTATACATTCTTCTATTTGCTTGGGTCATTGCTGACTTAATCCAGCGATTAGAAACTGGAAAATATTTAGCAGGTATTGCTGAGAGTACGAATTTAAATCCTTCATTTCTGCCGTTAATCCTTTTTGTTATTGCTTGTATTATGGCATTTAGTACAGGAACATCATGGGGGTCGTTTGGAATTTTGCTTCCAATTGCTGGGGATATTGCAGCGGCAACGGATATAAATCTTCTTTTGCCTGCATTAGCCGCTGTGTTAGCAGGTGCAGTGTTTGGTGATCACTGTTCTCCGATTTCTGATACAACAATTCTTTCATCTACAGGAGCTGGCTGTAATCATATGGACCATGTGATGACACAGCTGCCTTATGCGGTCATATCAGCAATTATTGCAGCGATCGGTTATGTCGTAATAGGCTTCACAGGAAGTACAATCCTAGCACTTCTAACAGTAGCAGCAATCCTAATTACTTTTATAATAATAGCTGGCAGACGATCAAAAGACTGGTGGCAGGGTACGCAAACAGAGTAAATATAAGAGGCTTTCTCTAGATGAGAGAGCCTTTTATTGTTCAAAAGATATAAATCTTAAGTAATTGTAATATAATATTTTGAATAGTTATAATCTTGCTAAAATATTGTTTTGACAGATTAATCTAAAAATATTATACTGTCTTTAGATTATATCAAGTAGTCAGATAATACTAGGATTTATCACTATTTTTTTATTTGAAGGAAGAACTGGCTATTTGTAGGGGGTAGATGTGAAAGTCAAATTGGTGAATGAACAGCCACAAAACCTCAATTCGATCTAAATGTTCAGAACAATCAGAAATAAAAGGGGGAGTAGAGATGTTTTTTAGAAAGAAAATTACTTCAGTACTTATGGCTTCGGCATTGGTTGCTGGAGTATTGGCTGGCTGCGGCGGGGAAAAGGCCGGTACTGAAGGTTCAAAAGACTCTGGCAGTGGCGGAGATACAATTAAAATCGGTGCAAACCTGGAGCTTTCTGGAGCTGTTGCTTCTTATGGGCAGGGGATTGCCGAAGGAATTGATCTTGCTGTTGAAGAGATTAATAGTAGCGGCGGAGTAGACGGCAAGAAAATAGAAATCATTAAAGTAGATAATAAATCAGATGCAGCAGAAGCGACAAACGCTGCTATTAAATTGACAAACCAAGATAAAGTAACGGCTATCATTGGCGCAGCTACTAGTGGAAATTCAGTAGCACAAGCGCAAATTGCCAACGATAATAAAACCATTCTACTATCTCCATCTGGAACTAGCCCGAACGTAACAGTTGGGACGAATGGAAAAGTAAATGAATTTGTATTCCGTACTTCTTTTATTGATCCATTCCAAGGAACGGTTGCAGCTAATTTTGCAGCAGGAGATTTGAATATTAAAAATGCAGCAATCTATGCAGATAATGCAAGTGATTATGCAAAAGGTTTAGCCGCATCTTTTAAAGAAACTTTCGAGGCTGCTGGGGGAAAAGTTGTTGCTGAAGAATCTTATGTAGCAAAAGATACAGATTTCCGTTCAACACTAACTCGTATTAAGTCTGCTAACCCAGAATTTATTTTTATCCCTGGTTATTATGAAGAAGTGGGCTTAATCATTAAGCAAGCACGTGAAATGGGCATTACGGTACCTTTTATGGGCGCTGATGGCTGGGATTCGCCAATTCTTGTTGATTTAGCAGGTGCTGAAGCGTTAAATAACACATTCCTTACAAACCATTATTCCGCACAAGATCCAGATGAAACAATTCAAAAGTTCGTAACAAGCTTCTCAAAAAAATATTCTGGAAAGTCTCCTGATGCATTTAATGCTCTAGGCTATGACTCTGTTTATTTCTTAGTAGATGCAATGAAACGCGCTGGCGATACATCTGATGCATCAAAAATTAAGGATGCTCTTGCAGCAACGAAAGATTTATCTCTTGTAACTGGAGTCGTAACTGTTGATGAATTTCACAACCCAATTAAATCAGCTACTGTTTTAGAACATAAAGATGGGAAGCAAGTCTTCAAGTCTAAAGTGAATCCGTAAGATAGGGCTGGAGAAATGGGGGGATAATGTATCCTCCCATTTCTAATTTAAAGAGGGAATTCTTGAAGTTAGACAGTTGTCCAGCTTCTGCGCCTAGCGGCTATTGGGCTTCCCTTCCCCTCCTGCGATAAATCAACATCGAATGCGTTTCCTTTATTTCGGCGGGGTTGCTCCAGCCCATACGGCACAAAGCAAGGCGCTTACGCTTTTCTAAAAAGGAGTGAATGAATATGGAATGGATACAGCAATTAATAAATGGTATTTCACTCGGGAGTATCTATGCGCTAATCGCATTAGGGTATACGATGGTTTATGGAATCATTAAGTTAATTAACTTTGCTCATGGCGAGGTTTTTATGATTGGTGCTTTTGTAGGGTTTTATGCAATTGCGGGTTGGGGGTTAGGCTTTTTTCCAGCATTACTTTTGGCGATGGCAGTATGTGCCATATTCGGTGTACTAATAGAGCGCATCGCCTATAGAAGACTTCGGAATGCGACTCGAATAGCTGCATTAATTACAGCAATTGGATTATCTCTTCTCATTCAATATGTCGTGATCTATTTCCGGGGGGCACAGCCAGAAGCTTATCCAGATGCGTTGTCCAACAAAACGTTTGATTTATTTGGGGTGCAAATCAGCAGCCAATCGATTTTGATTCTTTCAGTCTCCATTGTCTTAATGATTTTATTGCAATTTGTTGTTCATCGGACAAAAATTGGAAAGGCCATGCGTGCGGTTTCTCATGATATGGACGCTGCTCGTTTGATGGGGATTAATGTTAACACAACTATTTCAGCTACCTTTGCTATAGGCTCTGCATTAGCAGGAGCAGCGGGTGTATTTTTTGGTGTGTATTATACGAAAATTGAACCATTAATGGGGATTATTCCTGGCCTGAAAGCATTCGTTGCAGCTGTGCTGGGGGGAATAGGAATTATTCCAGGGGCAATGGTTGGAGGTCTTGTGCTTGGTGTGGTAGAAACGATTGTTAGTGCATTAGGCTATTCACTTTGGAGAGATGCTGCAGCATTTATCATTCTTATATTAATTCTTTTATTTAGACCGTCAGGCATCTTCGGTAAAAATGCAAGAGAGAAAGTGTAGGTGAGGAAGTCTATGAAAAAGGTAAAAGGATTTTGGCTCTTTCTAATTTTATCAATTGTGCTTTATGGAACGGTTCAACTACTCATCAACGCTGGTATCTTAAATCAATTCTATTCTAATACACTCATCTTTATCGGCATTAATATCATCTTAGCCGTCAGTCTTCATTTAGTCATCGGAATCACGGGACAGTTTTCCATTGGACATGCTGGATTTTTAGCAGTAGGTGCTTATATTTCCGCGATATTCACAATGAAATTACAGCTTCCGTTTCCAATTGCCATTTTGGTAGGGGGGATTATTGCTGCCTTAGCTGGTCTAATTGTTGGAATTCCCAGCCTGCGCTTAAAAGGCGATTACTTGGCGATTGCTACCTTAGGTTTTGCGGAGATTATTCGGATCGTTTTCTTGAACATTGACTATGTCGGTGGTGCTGCAGGTATGCAGGTTTCCCATTTAACGAATTGGACATATACGTTCATTTGTCTATTTATTACGATTGTAGTCATTATGAACTTTACAAATTCAAGACATGGACGTGCATGTATTTCAGTTAGAGAAAATGAAATTGCGGCAGATGCGATGGGCATTAACACTGTTTATTATAAAGTTATTGCCTTTGCCTTAGGCTCATTTTTTGCTGGAATTGCTGGCGGACTGTATGCGCATAACTTCTATATTATCCAGCCAACAAACTTTGGCTTCTTAAAGTCATTTGATATCTTAATCTATGTTGTACTGGGTGGCCTCGGCAGCCTTTCAGGGGCAGTTATTTCTGCTATCCTTCTTACGCTCGTTTCAACCTTCTTACAGGATTATCCTGAAACACGAATGATCATCTACAGCCTGGTGCTCGTTATCGTTATGCTTTATCGCCCTCAAGGTTTGATGGGAACACGTGAGATTACAGATATTTTTGGTAAGTGGAAAAGTGTAAAGAGTGTGAAAGGGGGCAATTAGTATGGGGAGTATGCCTTTGCTGCAAGTGCGAAATACGGGCATTCAGTTTGGGGGACTGAAGGCTGTTTCAGAATTAAATATGGAAATCAATCGGGGAGAGCTTATCGGGTTAATTGGCCCAAATGGTGCAGGAAAAACAACCTGCTTTAATTTACTGACAGGTGTATATGTACCAACTGAAGGGGCGATTGAATTAGATGGACAAAAACTGAATGGATTAGCACCTTATCAGGTAACGCGGAAAGGAATTAGCCGTACATTTCAAAATATCCGTCTTTTTAATGAGCTATCTGTGCTTGATAATGTGAAAGTGGCTTATCATTCTTTAGCTAAGCATTCTATTATAAGCTCGATCTTACGCCTTCCTTCGCACTTTTCTGGAGAGAGAGAGATGGAGGAAAAGTCGATAGAATTCCTGGAAATTTTCAACTTAGATAAATATAAAAATGAAGCAGCTAAAAATTTGCCGTATGGCCAGCAGAGAAGATTGGAAATTGCGAGAGCTTTAGCAGCAGGACCACGCCTCTTATTGCTTGATGAACCAGCTGCAGGAATGAATCCGCAAGAAACACATGAACTAATGGAATTAATTGCTTTTGTCCGTAAAAAATTTGATTTAACGATTCTTTTAATTGAACATGATATGAATCTTGTCATGGGGATATGTGAAAGGATTTATGTCTTGGACCATGGACAGCTTATAGCACAAGGGACACCTGAAGAGATTCGAAATCATCCAAAAGTTATCGAAGCGTACCTTGGAGAGGAGGTTACGAACGACCATGCTTAAAGTTGACCAATTAGATGTGTTTTATGGCAATATTCATGCATTGAAAGGTGTTTCTTTAGATGTAAAAGAGGGAGAAATTGTTACGCTAATAGGAGCGAATGGAGCAGGGAAAAGCACACTTTTGAAAACTCTGTCTGGTCTGCTTAAACCAAAGAGTGGAACCATTCAATATTTAAATCATGCGATAGCAGGAAAGCCAGCTCAGGAAATTGTAAAAGCTGGGATCTCTCATGTTCCTGAAGGCAGACGAGTGTTTTCCAATATGACAGTTGAGGAAAACCTAGAGCTTGGTGCCTTTTTAAGAAAGGATTCGAAGGAGATTCAAAGTGATATTCAAAAGGTATACCAAACATTCCCTCGGCTGCTTGAGCGCCGTAAGCAATTATCTGGCACACTTTCAGGGGGAGAACAACAAATGTTAGCGATGGGAAGAGCGATCATGGCAAGACCAAAGCTCCTATTATTAGATGAGCCTTCCATGGGGCTAGCTCCTCTAATGGTAAAAACCATTTTCGAAATTATTGAGGAAATTAATCGAGGTGGAACAACCATTTTACTTGTTGAACAAAATGCTCATATGGCTTTATCGGTTGCGAATCGGGCATATGTAATCGAAACGGGGCGTGTAATTGTCTCTGGCACAGCTGCAGAGCTTAAGGAGAGTGAAGAAATAAAAAATGCATACCTTGGAGGACATTAAATAAGAGAAGCCCCACATGGGGTTTCTCTTATTTTAGTGAAGTGATTATTTCTTTCTTGTTTTTAACCGCTCTTGCCTTTCCCATAAACGCAAATGTGGAAAAGGATCATAGGACCATTCTGTATAGCCATTATCCTTATACATGCCATAATGAAGATGAGGAGGAAACTTTCCTGAGGTTCCAGGGGGACCATATCCGGAATTGCCAACCCCGCCAATAAGCATGCCTGGTTCGACAATTTGACCAAGCTTTAAATCTTTAGCAAACCCGCTTAAATGGGCAAAATAATGATAGTTATTATTAATATCACGAATACCTATCCTCCAGCCTCCAAAGCGGTTCCATCCTTTCATTTCTACAATTCCAAATGCAGTAGCTCGGACAGGAACACCATAATCCGCAAAAATATCTGTTCCTTCATGTGACCTTCTGCCTCCCCATCCTCTTGCAGCCCCCCAAGTACTTTTATAGCTGTAATTGCTTCTAAGCGGGACTGGAAATGCATGGTCATCAAGATCTAGCCGTCCGTATTGTTTATATATTTTAGCCTTTCCAATAATAAGGCTAACAGTTTTGTCGCGTTTATAATAATTCCATAAACCGATCTTTAGATTATCATGATCTATCCCATAAGATAAAAGGTATGAGGCTAAGGCAAAAAGCGCATCTGAATCATTAGAATGGACAGCTTTTCCATCGCCATCGCCATCCATGCCTAAGCCATTAAAGAATTGGATGGAGAGTGGATTGTCGTCATTAGGATTAGGATTTAACGGTCCCGCCCATATTTCAGGTTTAAAATAAATGCCTGTTATTCCTTCAGCCTTCGGTATATCCCTTCTAGCTTGTCTTACATTTCGTTCATATTGGTCAATTGCAGCAAGATAATACCAAGGAATATTTGTTACGGATTCCATCCTTTGGTATAATTCCATCCTCAATTCATACTCATTTTTTTGGTTTGTTTGCGTGTGCCCTGTTAAATTAGGCAAAAATAAAATGGATAAGGCAAAAATACTAATGAGAAAAAGTCGCACAATATTCCTCCCTTCACATTATTGCTCTCCTTATTATGTGAGGTTCTATAAATTTCATCTATATCAATTATTGGTAATCCTCTTGACTTCGACTTGTCCTAGACTATTCCTTATGATAAAGTGACATCAGGGAATTCATAGGAATATGAAGGCACCTATTTTAATTCTAATGCTATTTTTTCATATAATGGGGTGGGAATATGAGCAAACAAGAAGAATATTTACGTAAGCCGGAATGGCTGAAAATAAAATTAAACACAAATGACAATTATACGGGTTTAAAGAAAATGATGCGCGATAAAGGGCTGCATACCGTATGTGAAGAGGCGAAATGTCCAAATATTCATGAATGCTGGGCGGTCAGAAGAACGGCAACATTTATGATACTAGGGGATACTTGTACAAGAGCATGCCGTTTTTGCGCTGTTAAAACGGGATTGCCAACAGAACTTGATTTACAAGAACCAGAAAGAGTGGCAGACTCTGTTGCATTAATGAATTTAAAACATGCGGTTGTTACTGCTGTTGCAAGAGATGATTTAAAGGATGGCGGAGCTGCTGTATTTGCTGAAACAGTTAGAGCAATCCGCAGAAAAAGCCCGTTTACAACGATTGAGGTTCTTCCTTCTGATATGGGTGGGGTACTTGAAAATTTAAAAATACTGATGGATGCACGTCCAGATATTTTAAACCATAATATCGAGACGGTTGAAAGACTTACTCCAAGAGTAAGAGCACGTGCAAAATATGACCGTTCCTTAGAATTTTTGCGCCGTGCAAAAGAGCTGCAGCCCGATATTCCAACTAAGTCAAGCTTAATGGTTGGACTTGGAGAAACGAAGGAAGAAATTATCCAAACAATGGATGCACTCCGAGAGAATCATGTTGACATTATGACAATTGGTCAGTATTTGCAGCCATCAAAGAAGCATTTAACGGTGCAAAAGTATTATCATCCGGATGAATTTAACGAGTTCAAGGAAATTGCCTTAAGCAAAGGCTTCAGTCATTGTGAAGCAGGTCCGCTTGTTCGCTCTTCCTACCATGCAGATGAACAAGTTAATGCCGCTGCTCAACGAAAACAGGCATTAGGAGAAATGGAAGCAAAAGAAGCATAAAAATAGGAAAGAGTTCAGCTAATTTCGGCTGAACTCTTTTTAAACATGCATTTACTCTAGGAACTTGTGCATTTCATTAGGAACTGTCCAGCACAAGCGTCTATCGCCTATCAATCTTCAGGAACCCTCCGCAACGATTGCGTCAACATCGGTTCGCTCACGCTCACCGTGTTTCCCTTATCTCAGTCATTAAAAGGCGAGACGACTGTTTAGCCCCGACAAGCATAAGATGGACTGCGGCGTGGCGTATTTTTTGCCACAGAGCCAGTACAGCTTATGACCTCGAGGGGCTAGGAGCCGCAGCTGGATTACGGAGACCTTCTGCGTTTGTACGGCGATGATCGAGGCGCATGTGCATTTCTATTTTCCTTGTGGAGACTTTTTCATTTCGTTAATCATTTTATCAATACCATAATGAGCGGTTCGGCTATCTGAGTCCAATGTTGCATAGCTTTCAACAGTTTGTCTTAAGGACGTATCATCACTTACATAGATTTTATACCAGCTTGGGACAACAGACATTGCCATTTTCTTCACTTGATCGGCTGTAGCATTTTGATTATCTGTATCAGTGGCATAGACAATCAAAACTTCCTGGTCGGTGACGAGTGTGGAAACATCATCGACATTTGGTACCTCCGTACAATACTTTCCAATGATGTCGGCAACCTTTTCGCGATCAATCTCAGCATAATGATCATTGGATACATTTTCTCCAAGTATTGGGCTTCTTTGATGTCTTACATAGCCAAAATCTTCATTTTTATTAGTTGACCCATTATTTCTGTTATATATGTCAGCACGCTGATCATTCACATTAATTGTATTGCCGCTTTCTTCATAAATCTCATCCTGTGCCATATTCTTACTATTGTTTTGGCATGCAGTTAAAGCGGCAAGGGCGCAAATACCTGTAATAATTAGAGTTTTTTTAATATGAAACACCTCCTAATTATAGAATTGCCAAGCAATTATTTTTTTCTCTTAGTAATTGATGGGGAATCAGTTATAATTTAATTAATAATGGTTATATGGATAAGTTAGAGAATTGTCTAGCTCCAGTGTCTAGCCCCTCCAGGTTACAAACCAATCCTCCAGAAAGGTAAAAAGCACCTTTCCGGGAGGCTTGTCTTGTGCTTCTCGGGGGTTATCAAGGCACTTGTGCTTTTCGAACGGGGTGAAAATCGTGATATGTATTAATAATATTTGTTATGAAGTAATAGAAGATCATCGAAATGGCTTTAATGAAGAGGCATTTCGTGGAAGATACAGCGAGATATTGACTAGATATGATTATATTGTAGGCGATTGGGGATATGGTCAGCTAAGACTGAGGGGCTTTTTTGATGATCAAAATCAGAAAGCAACCTTTGATACAAAAATTAGTACATTAACGGAATATTTATATGAATTTTGTAATTTTGGCTGCGCCTATTTCGTTGCAAAGAAAGTGGAGAAATAAAATGATATACGGGACAGAGGCAATCTCGACTTTCAGATTGCCTCTGTTTCATTTTGAAAGGTGATCGAGGCGCTTGTGCATTTCTTATTTCTGGTAATCTGAATAAGGCGTCTGCATTGTCTTGTCAGGCTCGTCATGAGGCGGGTGTGCCCCCTCCATTTGCCGAGGGATATCTTCATGCAATGTTTTATTTTCGAAATTATAAGCGCTATATTTCCGTTGTTCTGGAAGCCAAGGGGTACTTTTATTTTCAACCGGCTCATATTTATTGATTGGGGAACCATAGGGACCTTCTGGGTATTCTTCAGCAGTCAGGAAATTTCTTTGGGTTTCTACATTTGAAAAGTCCGTATAGATTCTTTGTTTTTTATCAGCCATAGAAATATCACCTCAGAAACATTTTTCCGGAAAAAAGGAGAACCTTCACTTACTAAAAGGTTCTCCTTTATTATTTGTGATACACAATGAATTCATTCAAAGGTCTATACTAACTCCATTAGGAAAGAGCGCAGCTCCTCAGCATCTTCTTCATTGAGGTTAAAGGCATATTCCAAATACCCCTCTTCCTTTAAGTCATCATCACCGATGATCGCAAATCGACTTCCCTGAATATCAAGAACAATTTGTTTTCCATAATAGCGATCGGATTGAATGATTGCTAAATCAAAGCGTTGGTTTTCCCCCATAAAGCTGACAAATCTTGTTTTTGTATCTACAATATCATCATATAAAAAAAAGCGCTCAGACATAGATAGGTTCTCCTTTTTGTCTATATTCTATTACTAATAGTAACCTACCTTCCTTTTAGAATAAAGAGTATTTCCCATTTGCTAATTTTATTTCCACAAATCCTTCTAGTTTCGGAAAAATAAACTATTTTTATGATAAAATAAGAACATGTAGAATACAGCACCGAAAGAGGAATGAAGCGAATGGTCCATCGATGCAATGAAAAGATAACAACCTTTGGCAAATGGATGAAAATTTTCCTTCCATTACATAAGATGCGTGATTATCCCCCGCAGTTTATTATTCGGGACCCCATTACGACCGGGGTAAAAAGAGCTTTTAAAAGTGGCAATGAAGTGGCAATTGTTGTTTTTAATATTAATAATCTAAGGGAGCTTCCCAATCAGCTTGGGCAACAAGGATATATGAAGTTTATTTCTTGTTTAAAGAATACCTTCTGGGAGGTTATTAAACAGGAAATCGAAGAAGAGGATATCATTGCCCTTCATGATTATTCTAGCGATGGACTGACATTATTTTTATCGATTGATCATAACCGCTACAGTGTAACTGAAATTGACAAAAGAATGAAAAAGATTTTGCGGGAATCAGAGAAAAATCTGTATGCAGAAATGCCAGCCGCAAAACCGATTTTTGACACAGGTTACATGTTTATCGAAAAGAAGCATTATTCTATTCAGGAAGCGATTCAAAAGGCTCAGCAGCAGGCATTGGCAATGGCTGAAAAGCGAGTACGTTCAGAATTCAATGATATGCTGTATTCAGTAAATAAAATTATTTCTCAAAAAGATATTCGAATGCTTGCACAGCCCATTATTAATGTAGCAACAGGTGAGGTAAAGGCATGGGAAATGCTGACAAGAGGGCCAAAGGGAACTGGATTAGAAAGTCCGCTTCAGCTATTTTCTGTAGCTAAACAAACAGGGTTGCTCTATGATCTTGAAATGATTGTATTTGAGAAAATATTAGATCAAATTAATGCAACTGGGTGCACACAGGATATATTTATTAACTTCACACCGATTACTTTAGGAAATGATCGGTTTATTAGAGATATTAAAAAGATGCTGGCAAAAAATAAAAATATTCCTCCTAGACAGCTTACCTTGGAAATTACAGAGCGGGACTCGATTGATGGGATGGAAAACTTTTTATACAATATAAAGGTATTACGAACATTAGGGTTCCGGATTGCTGTTGATGATACGGGTGCTGGATATGCAAGTCTCCATTCCATTAGTGAAATTATGCCTGATATTATTAAAATTGATCGTTCGGTTATACAGGATATTGATAAAAATTCGGTTAAGGAATCTATGCTGCAAGGATTACTCTTAATTGCACGTGAGGCAGGTTCACTAGTTGTGGCTGAAGGAATTGAAAATCAAGAAGAGGCATCGGTCCTTTCAAGAAATAAGGTTGACTTAGCACAAGGGTATTATTATTCTCGCCCGACCGCACTTATACAAGGCCTCAAATCATCATAATTGAAGAAGGGTGAAAAATATGTATTTTGTTGACAGGGAAAAGATTGAAACAACACTTGTGTTTTTAGAACAGCAATTTTTTCTTTTTGAGCAAATGAAAAATTGGGATTCACCGATTGAAAAAGCTGCTGTGGAGAGAGTTTGCCATTTAATGATTGAAGCCATTCTAGATGTAGGAAATTCAATGATTGATGGATTCATCATGCGAGACCCTGGAAGCTACGAAGATATTGTCGATATTTTAGATGATGAAAAGGTAATACATAAGGACTTAAGCGTTAGCTGTAAACAAATTATTAAGTATCGAAAAATGCTCGTACAGGACTATACAGAAATTAATCATGCAGAATTTGTTGAGGTATTTACGAAACAACTACCTGTCATTAAGCAGTTTCCAGCAAGTGTAAGGGCGTACCTATTGAATGAACTTGGACCTGTTTCAGCATTTCGTAATTAAATGTAATTAGCAGAAAAAGGTCGGAATGTTTCCGGCCTTTTTCTAATATCACAATTTATAGCTTTGGAGTTAGAGAATTTGTCTAGCTCCAGCGTCTACCCCCTCGAGGTCATAAGCCAATCTGGCTAGAAGGTTAAAGAACAACCTTCCATCCAGCTCGTCTTATGCTTGTCGGGGGTGACCAAGCCGCTTGCTCTTTTCTTATAATGATTGTGATTCAATTAGGTGATGATAAAGTTAGGAGTGATGGAAATGAAAAAATATAAAGGGTACTTAATTGATTTGGACGGTACGATGTATCGGGGAACGGAGCTAATCAAGGAAGCAGCAGACTTTGTGAATGAACTGATTAGGCTGGATTTGCCGCATCTGTTTGTCACGAATAATTCTTCAAGGACTCCAGAGCAGGTTGCAGAGAAGCTTCGTTCATTCTCGATCCCTGCTGCAACAAAGCAAGTATTTACAACGAGCATGGCAACAGCTAATTACATTTACGAACAAAAGAACGATGCTTCAGCTTATGTGATTGGGGAGGAAGGAATAAGAACAGCATTGGCAGACAAAGGAATAAAATTTGCAGAAGAGAATGCTGATTATGTTGTTGTAGGAATTGATCGCTCCATTAATTATGAAAAGCTTGCCACTGCATGCTTAGCTGTTCGAAATGGGGCTGCCTTCATTTCAACGAATGGTGATATTGCTATTCCGACAGAAAGAGGACTTCTGCCTGGTAACGGTTCTTTAACATCCGTTATCACTGTATCAACACAAACGAATCCGATATTTATCGGAAAACCCGAATCGATTATTATGGAACAGGCATTACAAGTACTAGGTACAAAAAAGTCAGAAACGCTGATGGTAGGCGACAATTACGATACAGACATATTAGCTGGGATGAATGCAGGGCTGGATACGCTGCTTGTTCATACAGGAGTCACAACGAAGGAGCTGCTTGCAGGCTACGAGAAGAAACCGACATATGTGGTTGATTCACTTGACCATTGGAAATTTATATAAACAACAAAGGATGGAGATTCTCCATCCTTTATTTTGTCCCTTGTGCCCGATGCGCTAAGCGGCTTGAGGCAGCTGCCGCGATAGCACCTACAATATCATCTAAGAAAGTATGGCATTTTCCTGAACTCTTATCATTTAAATCCTTTAAAATGCCAGGCTTTAATTTGTCGATATAGCCAAAGTTTGTAAACCCGATTGATCCATATACATTGACAATAGATAATGCTAAGACTTCATCTACCCCGTACAGACCTTCATCAATTTCAATGACGTGCTGCAATGGTTCCAATAGTTTTTTCTCTTCTGCAAGCATATCGAGCTGAATGCCAGTCAGAACAGCATTTTGCACCTCTCTTTTAGAAAGGACACGTTCGACATTTTCGATGCAAACGTCCATTTGTAAATCGGGATGATACTTTTCTTGTAGAAAGTAGACTAAATCGGCAATGTCTTGAATTTCTACCCCACGGTCATGCAGCCATTTTCGCGCTTTTTGTTCTATTTGATCAACTGACTTTTCTTCATTCATCGGCTCCACCTATTTTCTGTTATATTTTCCTTAAATATATACGATCTAGCATGGAATTATGCCATTACAGGGTTCTTGGAAATATCTACCCTTTCATCATATCCGACTCATTCCATCTTAATCAAGAAAAGATCAAGTTTTTCTTTCGCCATTCATATATATGACCTAAGGTGCCTGAAAAAAGAGGTGAAGACATGTTAAACCGTATGCTTGAAAAACAATATGGAATTCAGTTTGATGAAGAGATACGAGTTGGCAAGTATCATGCATGCAGAAAACAAGGGCAACTCTATTTAATCGTCCCTGTAGAAGGATATGAAGCAGACGAATTAACCGAGTTAGAAATGTTAGCAGATCATCTTGCAAAAAACGGCGAAAAATATTGCAGCACTTTTTTAAAAACAACAGAAGGACAGCAAATTAGCGAATGGGAAAATCGGAAGTATTGTGTGTTAAAAAACGAGCATATTCAGAATCGAAAGGTTAATCGATTTGGAAGAAAGTTAGCAAAGTTCCATTACCGGGGGCGGTCCGTTTCTTTTTCAGTCAATAAATTAAGCCGAATTGGCCAGTGGAAGCAGCTTTGGGAAATGAGGCTGGATCAAATGGAAAAGGTATGGAATGATATGCTCTTTCAGCAGCCTGATAATGATTTTGAACGAATGTTTTTAGAATCATTTCCCTATTATATGGGCATAGCAGAAAATTCCATTCAATACCTGGTAGATACTGAGCTGGATGATGAGCCTTCATTCATGGATAGCGGTACAGTTTGCCATAGCCGGTTTACTGATGATACATGGGGAAATTCCTATTATATCAAGAACCCTTTTGATTGGGTTTTTGACCATTCCTCAAGAGATCTTGCTGAGTGGACGAGAGAAAAGTATTTCCATAATATTAAAACATATGAGCCAGAAATGCGGAAGTTTATTGCAGATTATCAAAGTATTGCCCCCTTATCTTCATTTTCATGGCGGCTTTATTATGCGCGTATTTTATTTCCGCTTCATTACTTTTCTTGTATTGAAACGTATTATGGAACGGAATCAGAACAGGAGAAAAAACTGCTTGAGGAAAGTCTTCATAAGTACCTTCAGCAATCAGATGATCATGAGCGCTTTCTAGCACGTTTTTATGATTTTGCTGAGGTCCCGGTCCAGAAGTGGAAGATTCCTTTAGTGGATTGGCTAAAAAGGTAAAGTTTGAATATTCATGCACCTTTTTTTGAAGGTGTATTTTTTTATGTTTCAAAATAAATGGTTGGTCTGATTAATTGAACAAGCCTTTATGTACGGAGTGAAAACCCGTGCAGTTGAAATTAGGCAGACCAACATTTACATCATTGGTTGTGGGCAGATGCTCATGAATGTTTTTGTCTTAAAATAGGTTAAAGTACCTTTCATCAGAATAATGAGAAAAAACTATTGTAATAACATGGAATCAGCACTATAATGTCTACTATATAAATACAAATGTACATACAGAAAGAACAACAGCGATTGAACGAGAGGGGAATAAAAATGGAAGAAATATCAATCGGTTTATTAGGTTTAGGAACGGTCGGGTCAGGTGTTGTGAAAATCATTGAAAATCATCAAGATAAGCTGATACACCAAGTAGGCTGTCCTGTTAAGGTAAAAAAGATCCTTGTGAAGGATTTGAATAAGGAGCGAGCCGTTCAAGTTGAAAAGGAACGATTAACAACTAATCCTGATGAAGTTTTAAATGATCCAGAAATTGATGTCATTATTGAAGTCATGGGCGGGATTGATGAAACGAAAAGGTATTTAAAACAAGCGCTGCTCAATCGGAAAAATATTGTTACTGCTAATAAAGATTTAATGGCTTTACATGGGGCGGAGCTACTGACAATTGCTTCGGAAAATGGCTGTGATCTGTTCTATGAGGCGAGTGTTGCTGGTGGAATACCTATTTTAAGAAGCCTTGTCGATGGCCTTGCCTCTGATAGAATTACAAAGATGATGGGGATTGTAAATGGAACAACTAATTTTATTTTAACAAAGATGTCGAAGTTCGGCAGTGCCTATGAAGAAGTGCTTAAGGAAGCACAGGAGCTCGGCTATGCAGAGGCGGACCCAACCGCAGATGTCGAAGGGCTG
This sequence comes from Cytobacillus massiliigabonensis, assembly GCF_900199725.1. Classification (GTDB taxonomy): domain Bacteria; phylum Bacillota; class Bacilli; order Bacillales; family Cytobacillaceae; genus Cytobacillus; species Cytobacillus massiliigabonensis. The sequence goes on from NZ_LT904904.1 coordinate 909,803, forward strand.
GATGCAGCGAGAAAAATGGCGATCCTATCTACACTTGGATTCTCAATGAAGATTGATTTGGATGATGTAAAAGTAAAAGGAATTACAGGAATTACAGCAAACGATTTAGAATATGCCAAGCAGCTTGGCTATACAATGAAGCTGATTGGTATTGCTCATAGGGAAGGAGAAAAAGTTGAGATCAGTGTTCAGCCTACTTTATTAGCAGAATCCCATCCTCTAGCATCTGTCCAGGACGAATTTAACGCAGTCTATGTATATGGGGAAGCTGTCGGGGAAACGATGTTTTACGGACCTGGAGCAGGCAGCTTGCCAACTGCAACAGCTGTTGTTTCTGACCTTGTAGGCGTAATGAAGAATATGCGTTTAGGCGTAACTGGGAAAAGTGCAGTAACTCCTCAATACAAAAAACAGCTTAAGGAATCGGGAGAAATTTATTCTAAATACTTTTTACGCCTGCATGTGAAAGATGAAGTCGGTGTGTTTGCTGATATTACCTCTATTTTTTCTGAACATGGGGTGAGTTTTGAGAAGATTCTCCAGCTTCCTTTAAAGAAACAGGGACTTGCAGAAATTGTACTAGTTACTCATCAAGCTTCTCTGCAAGATTACGAGGATAGTCTAGTTAAATTAAGAGATTTGCATGCCGTACAAACAATTGAAAGTTCATACCGGGTGGAAGGGAGTGCAAATGTATGAAGTGGGAAGGTTTATTACGAGCCTATAAAGAGTATTTGCCAATAAATGAGAATACACCGTTACTTACATTAAATGAAGGGAATACACCTCTCATCCGGCTTAATAAGCTGTCTGATGAATGGGGGATAGACTTATATGTCAAAACGGAAGGGGCCAATCCAACTGGTTCATTTAAGGATAGAGGAATGGTTATGGCAGTTGCGAAGGCAAAGGAAGAGGGAAGCGATACGATTATTTGCGCTTCCACCGGCAATACGTCTGCAGCAGCAGCAGCTTATGCTGCAAGAGCTGGATTACGATGCATCATTGTTATTCCTGAGGGAAAAATAGCGATGGGAAAGCTTGCTCAGGCTGTTATCTATGGGGCTGAAATTATTTCTATAGAAGGAAACTTTGATGAAGCATTGTCTATGGTTCGAAGAATTAGTGAAGTTGAACCTATTACTCTAGTAAATTCAGTAAATCCTTACCGTTTAGAGGGGCAAAAGACAGCTGCATTTGAAATTTGCGATCAATTAGGGCAAGCTCCAGAAATTCTTGCACTTCCTGTCGGCAATGCAGGAAATATTAGTGCGTACTGGAAGGGATTTAAAGAATATCATGCAGAAAAAAATACCGGATTGCCGCGCATGCATGGGTTTGAGGCGGAAGGAGCAGCTGCAATTGTTCATAATCGGATCTTTGAAAATCCAGAAACAGTGGCAACAGCAATCCGAATTGGAAATCCAGCAAGCTGGCATTTAGCAACAGCTGCATTAAATGAATCAGATGGGAAAATTGATGAAGTGAGCGATGAAGAGATCCTCTGCATGTACAGAAAATTAGCCTCATCCGAAGGAATCTTTGCGGAGCCCGCTTCCTGTGCATCGCTTGCTGGCATCTATAAACAGCTCCGTCATGGGGAAATCCCTCATAAATCAAGAGTTGTCGCTATTTTGACAGGTAATGGACTTAAGGATCCGAATGTTGCGATTGAATACAGTCCTGTTAAACCAGTATGCCTGCCAAATAATGAGTTGGCAGTTGCCGAGCATATAAAGGGAGTTGTTCATGTATGAGCGAAGGTGAAATGCTCATTATTAGAGTTCCCGGAAGCTCAGCAAATTTAGGTCCAGGCTTTGATTCAATAGGCTTGGCCCTAGATGTTTATTTAACATTAGAAGTTGAAACGGCGATTGAATGGGAGGTTGTTCCTCTTTCTGAAGAGTTGAACATTTTTCCAAAGGATAATACGAATTATATTTTACAAATTGCCATAGAAACTGCAGAAAAATACAATCAAAAGCTCCCAGCTTGCCGGATTAAAGTAAAAAGTGATATTCCCCTTGCAAGAGGTCTTGGTTCTAGCGCGGCCGCCATTGTCGCTGGAATTGAGTTAGCCGATGCGCTATGTAAACTCCATCTGACTCAACAAGAAAAATTGGAATGGGCTTCTAAAATTGAAGGACATCCAGATAATGTTGGTGCTTCTCTTTTAGGCGGGCTGGTTGTAGGCTGCCAGTTTGAGGACGAAGTAAGTGTTGAATCCTTTCATCACCTTGAAATCGATATTGTTGCAGTGATTCCAAGGGAAGAACTTTTAACAAGGGATTCAAGGGGAGTGTTGCCGCAAACCCTTTTATATGAAAATGCTGTACAAGCTGGGGCTGTTGGGAATGTGATGATTGCTGCTCTGCTAAATGGAAATTATAGGCAGGTCGGAAAGATGATGAAGGCGGATCGATACCATCATCCATATCGAAAAGAAATTGTGCCGCACTTGCAAGTCATTGAGGAGCTGGCACCAGACTTCGGAGCATTCGGAGTAGCATTAAGCGGTGCGGGACCAACGGTATTATGCTTGGCAGAAAAGGGAGCTGGCATGGATTTAGCAAAGAAGCTGGCTAAGCTGCTGCCAGAAATGGAGTACCGCTTTCTAAATATTGAACAAACTGGGAGCAAGGTGTATTATACAAGATGATTTGCAAAAATACATGAAGTTTTGCAGAGATAATGAGGGATTTGCAAAAAAGCATAAGGTATTTGCAAAAATGCTGAAGAATTTGCAAAAAAGTATAGGTGATTTGCAAAATAATGAGGAATTTGCAAAAATACCAGTGATTTTGCAAAAATGCATAAGTGATTTGCAAAAATACAGGATAATCTGCAAAAAAAGCATAAGAAAATTAGCAAAAATGGTCAATAAAAAGCGATGTCTCTATTGACATCGCTTTTCGCATTAAAATACTTGTTCTACTTCAGTAACGCCAGGTACTTCTTCTAAAAGTGCGCGCTCAATTCCTGCCTTTAATGTGATCGTTGAGCTCGGGCATGAGCCGCAAGCACCAAGCAGACGGAGCTTAACGATGCCGTCCTCAACATCAACTAATTCACAGTCTCCTCCATCACGTAGAAGGAATGGACGCAATTTATCTAATACTTCTTGAACTTGCTCAATAATTGTTGCTTGTTCTGCCATTTGTATCTACCCCTTTCCTATTAATTATTATAATCATTCTCACTGCAAAAATCTATTTAAAGACGCGGATTTCCACTAAATGAGAAATTACTTAAGTTTCTATTATTATAATATTGTAAAATAGAATGAAGGATACAATTTTATTTAAGGGGGAAATGGAATGAAACGAGAGGTTGAAATAAGTGTATATGGAGCGGAGCAGTTATGCCCAAGCTGTGTGAACCTTCCTTCTTCAAAAGAAACATATGAATGGCTCCAAGCAGCCATACAGAGAAAATATCCTGATCAGCCGTTTAAAATCACGTATGTAGACATTCACAATCCTCCTGAGGATGAAGAGAAAAGAATCTTTGCAAGTAAGGTTATTGAGGAGGATTTGTTTTATCCTGTTGTCTTGATTGAGGATCAGCTAGTTGGCGAAGGAAATCCAAGATTGAAGACCATTTATGCTGAAATGGAAAAGCACGGGTATATAGCAGAATAAAAAAGGAGCATTTTCCATAAGGGAAATGCTCTATTTCTACCATGTGAACTGTGAATTCGTTATTTTGATTATATATCCCTAATTTCTGGACTAGTTGGACACTGAGTACGTTATTTGTGACATAGATGAAGAAATTCCTGTATGAAAACAAACTAACGGAACGTATTTCCTCAAATATCAGGAATTAACTCAATTTGTTAAAAATAAGGGAACGAGTGTCCTCCAAGCCTAATCGGGAATTTACCCACGGTGATTCTTGTACATCCACAAAATTCCTGATTTAATCATTCTAGCCACTCGGCCAGTAATTGGCCGCTCTGCAACAACGCCGAAGCCGTGTTTTTTTCCAAGTGAACCAAGAACTCCTTTTAACTTAATCGTTGGCATTTCTTCTGGAAGTTCTTCCCCATTCCAGCGTTTTAATAGAATTTGCACAATTTGCTCGGCTTGTCCTTCTGCAAGCTGGGCACTTGGAGCATGCGGAAGACTTGCACAATCGCCGACAACATAAACATGCTCATCTGTTGGAAGATTATGGTGCTTCGTTAAAACGACGCGTCCCTGTGAATCTTTCTCAACATTCAACTCCCGTACGACTTTATTCGGCTGGATCCCTGCTGTCCAAACAATCGCGTCACAGGAGATTGGCTCATCATGATTAAAAAGCGTATTTTCCTCTACACGTGTAATGTTTGAATGGCTCACAATTTCAACACTGTGGCTATCAAACCAATTTTCAACATACTTGCTAAGTCTTTCTGGGAAGGCTGATAAGATATGGCTTCCACGATCAAATAATTTAATTCTTAAGTCAGGACGGCTTTCATGCAACTCAGAAGCAATTTCCACCCCGCTTAGTCCAGCACCGACAATTGCTACAACTGAGCCTGGAGTTAAATTGTTTAATGCCTGATAAGTTGCGCGTGATTTTTCAATGGTTTGAATGCTGTAAGTATGAATATCTGCACCTGGTACATTGTGGTATTTATCTTCGCATCCGAGACCAATGATTAAATCGTCATAAGAAACAGAATTTTCTCCCTGTAATAGCACCTGTTTTTTCTCGATATCTACGCCAATAATTTCTCCATATTTGATTGTTAATCGCGGATGTTCCGGATATGCCACACGAACATGCTGGTCCGAAATAGTCCCGGCAGCTAATGCGTAATACTCCGTTTTTAAACAATGATACGGAACACGGTCAATTAGTGTAATAGATACATCTTCTGGAAGATGATTTGGCAAAAGCCTTGCAAGCACTCTCATACCGCCATAGCCTCCGCCAAGGATTACAAGATTCTTCATTTTACATTCCCCTTTAAGTCAGCTCTAAAGTAGTGATTTTTCTGAAAAATAACTTTAAAAAAATTTTGAAATATAATATCTAATACCCTATATTCATAGAAAGTATAACGAAATTGTGACAAAATCACAACAGCAATAGCTGAAACTTGACAAAACAAATCGATAATAGTAAAAAGTGCCAAAGTGAGAAGTGGATATAAAACATTCATGAGCATCTGCTCAAAACGAAGCATGTAAATGTCGGTCTGCCTCATTTCACTGCGCTGGTTATTACTCCGTACATAAAGGCTTGTTCAATGAATCAGACCGACAATTTATTTTTTACACAAAATAGGGACAATAAAAGTAAAAATAATTGCGGAAACATATGAAAAAAGGTAGCATGATGATGATGCAAATATGCACAGGTCCATAGCGGACTTATCAAAACTTTTTATAATAATCGTTTATATAGATGGCAATTAAGGTAAGAGGTGATCGAAGTGATTAAGCCAATCATTGAGTTTTGTTTCAGCAATTTGGCAAGCGGTTCACAAAAGGCTTTAGAAATCCTGGAAAAGGATTATGATCTGGATGTAATTGAGTATGGCTGCCTTGGCTACTGCGGAAAGTGTGCAAATTCTCTTTTTGCACTTGTAAATGGGGAACCAGTAACAGGTGAAACACCAGAAGAGCTGGTAGAAAATATATATCAATTTTTAGAGGATAATCCGATGTTTTAATCGGTATTGATTCCCGGAATGAAGTCAAGTCCTGAATTTTGTGTAAAAAGTGTCAACAATATACTTCGACATAATCAAAACTATAATAAGTGGACTACACTATTTCGAATTTACATTGAGGGGCGGGCATGATAGCCTGGAGGGCAAGCCAGGGGTTGTTAAACTCCTGGCTTCCTGGCTTTACATCATGCCCGCGGAGGCTCAATGTCAATTCGAAATTAGGCCGTCCAACATACCTAAAACAACTTATCATCTAATTTCTTTGGTATGGAGTATTCCCTACCTTTATTTTTTTGTTTGCTTGTTGTTCTGCAATATCCATTAAAAGTGCCCCTATTAATCTAAACGCTGACTGTGTATTGGGAAAAATCCTTATAACTTGTTCCCTTCTCCTAACCTCTTGATTTAATCGTTCCAATGAATTTGTACAGTGAATATAAAGGTGATATTTCGAAGGTTCGTTTAAGTATTGAATGGCATCTTCGAAGCCATCTTCTAACGTCGATATTGCCTTATCTAGTTTTGGATTTTCTGCAAAATGCTTCACAAATTCCTCTTTAAATTCTCTAGCATCCTCAATTGTTACAGCGTCAAATATTCTCTTTAAGCCAATTTTTACGTCATCCATGTCTTTTTTTGGCAAATGATTAAAGATATTACGTTTAAAATGCACGGAGCAGCGTTGCCAAGTAGTCCCCACAAATTCTTCGGTAATAGCCTTTTTTAAGCCCTTATGTGCGTCAGATATGATTAGTTTAGGTGATTGAAGACCACGAGATTGTAAGTACTGAAAAAATCTTTGCCAAGCCTCATAGCTCTCAGCGTGATCTACTTTTAAACCCAGGATTTCTCGACCATTTTGTTCATTAATGGCGGTT
>NZ_LT904904.1:917170-927697 GCF_900199725.1 Cytobacillus massiliigabonensis
CAGTCAAGTCCTGAATTTTGTGTAAAAAGTGTCAACAATAAACTTCGACATAATCAAAACTATAATAAGTGGACTACACTATTTCGAATTTACATTGAGGGGCGGGCATGATAGCCTGGAGGGCAAGCCAGGGGTTGTTAAACTCCTGGCTTCCTGGCTTTACATCATGCCCGCGGAGGCTCAATGTCAATTCGAAATTAGGCCGTCCAACATACCTAAAACAACTTATCATCTAATTTCTTTGGTATGGAGTATTCCCTACCTTTATTTTTTTGTTTGCTTGTTGTTCTGCAATATCCATTAAAAGTGCCCCTATTAATCTAAACGCTGACTGTGTATTGGGAAAAATCCTTATAACTTGTTCCCTTCTCCTAACCTCTTGATTTAATCGTTCCAATGAATTTGTACAGTGAATATAAAGGTGATATTTCGAAGGTTCGTTTAAGTATTGAATGGCATCTTCGAAGCCATCTTCTAACGTCGATATTGCCTTATCTAGTTTTGGATTTTCTGCAAAATGCTTCACAAATTCCTCTTTAAATTCTCTAGCATCCTCAATTGTTACAGCGTCAAATATTCTCTTTAAGCCAATTTTTACGTCATCCATGTCTTTTTTTGGCAAATGATTAAAGATATTACGTTTAAAATGCACGGAGCAGCGTTGCCAAGTAGTCCCCACAAATTCTTCGGTAATAGCCTTTTTTAAGCCCTTATGTGCGTCAGATATGATTAGTTTAGGTGATTGAAGACCACGAGATTGTAAGTACTGAAAAAATCTTTGCCAAGCCTCATAGCTCTCAGCGTGATCTACTTTTAAACCCAGGATTTCTCGACCATTTTGTTCATTAATGGCGGTTGCAATATAAACTGCCTTAGATACAACACGGTTATGTTCCCTTACTTTAATATACATGGCATCTGCAAACATGTAGGGATAATACATTGTATTTAGGGGCCTATTTGTCCACGTGTTAACAATGGGATCTAACTTTTCTGTTAGTGAAGAAACAAAAGACTTTGAAACGCTCACTCCACATAATTGTTGAATAATATTTTTGACCTTCCGAGTAGATACCCCATTCACAACCATCTCAAGCATGGAAAGGACAAAAGCTTGGTCACACCGGGAATATCTTTCAAAAACGGATGGTGAAAATTCCCCATTACGTGTACGAGGTACCTTTAAGGTTATTTTACCAATATTCAAAAGTAGACCACGTTCATAATAACCATTCCGAGAGTCCTGCCGGTCAGGAGTACGTTCGTAAGCTCCAGCTTGTAAATAATCATCACGTTCTTTTTCCATCACTGTATTTAACACTAGAACTACAGAGGCTTTCATAACGGCGCCTAAATCAGAATTCATAACGGCGTCTTTTAAATCTTCAATATTTAGGTTAAACTGAATTTGAGTCAAAATAAGTTCCTCCTCATTGTTTTCGTCGCTGTTAACATTGTAGACAAGAGGAATTATTTTGACTCCTTTTCTTTTTACACAATTATATGGGCTTAATCCGGAATGAACGGGAAAAGAGCAAAAGAGTCCACAATAAAGGGTATTGGTTCCCGAAATGGGCAAGGAAAGAAAAAGTTGTCCCCAATAGGTGAATAAAACGAACTTATAAGTAAAAGCCACACCAAATTTCCATGTGAAATTAGGTGTGGCTTTCTATTAACTGATGTTCTCTGTAAGTTTTGCAGATTTTTGCTCTTCACGGATATCATACCAGCGCTCTTTTGCCATATCGATAATGCCTGATTCAACAGTCCGATTTTGCTGTTCGATCACTTTTGAAAAGTATTTTACTGCTTGGTCAATTTGGTTGGTTCTTCTTGCTAATTCACCAATTAAGTATAGGATTCTAACTTCAGATACTTGAGTCCCTTTAAAATCATCTTCCATATATGAATGTAAATATGCATCCATTGCGAGCTTCATAAAACGCTTCTCTTGGTCTGTATTTTCTAAAAGACGGTATAGCCATGCGAGTCTCATGTACGTTCCTGCAATGACAATATGCTTTTCTTTTTTTAACAAGCTGCAATAAATGGCTAGTTTATAGGTTTTAATGGCATCGGTAATTTTTCTCTTCTGTCCAAAATCATGTGGAACCCATTGGGAACATACCTTTGATTGAATTTCGTCAACAGCACCTGGCGGAAAATAGGGTGAGAAATCATCAGTTGAGGAAAATCCGCAATGTGGACAGACATTTACATGATATAAAATAGGATTGATCTCCTCAGAGGCATAGATTGGGCAAAAATCAGTATCATAGCTTGTCACTTTAATAAATCTTGAACGGATTTTTTTCGTCGTAAAAGTTTTTTTGCACATTCTGCATTCACACTTTTTATCATAGATGGGTTCAATTTGTGTCACTGAGATCGCCTCCTAGGTACAAAGATTTATTTTTATTAAACCGGCTATCGTTCATTATTACTATAATTATACTCTATTCAGTAAGAAAAGCACGAAGTTTTGTTGCCGAAAAATGATTGATTCTCATTAGTTGAGGACGAGGGGCTTAGTGTATATACTATTAGTAAGATGAATTTGTTTTTATTAAAGATGCAAGGAGGGAACTATAATGAGTGAAATTGTAAATTTAACAGAAGCGGCTGCTCTGCAAATAAAAGAAATGATGAAAGCAAATGAAGAGGAAAATGCCTTATTGCGTGTTTCTGTAAAAGGCGGAGGCTGCAGCGGTTTATCATATGGCATGGGCTTTGCGCATGAAGTAGAAGAGAATGATCACCAATTAAAACAGCATGGAATTCAAATCCTTGTTAGCAAAGAGGATGCACCAATTCTAAAAGGAACAAAAATAGATTATAAAGAGTCGATGATGGGCGGCGGATTTACAATAGATAATCCAAACGCGATTGCATCATGCGGATGCGGATCATCATTCCGTACAGCAACTGCGGCTGGTACACCAGAAGAATGTTAATTTAAACAAAAGAAAAAGGTATCCATAAAATTTCGGATACCTTTTTTATAATGTCTGGCGCAAGCGTCCTATCGCCTATCAAACTTCAGGTCCCCTCCTACGATAAGTCGGCATCAATTCGCTCCACTCATTGTGTCTTCTTTATCTTAGTCGCGGACCTTCTGCGTTTGTACGGCGATGACCAAGGCGCTTGGGCTTTTCTTAACCAAACATCGATGAACTGTGCAATGGCTGGATTTTAGCTTTTGGATCGATGTAAGCCTTTGCATTATTAACAGCTGTAGGTGCTTCACCAAAGCCGCAGGCAATAAGCTTCACTTTTCCATCATACGTACAAATATCTCCAGCAGCATAAATGCCAGAAATGTTTGTTTCCATTTTTGAATTTACAACGATGGAATTCTTTTCGATTTCTAATCCCCATTCTTTAATTGGTCCAAGTGAAGAAACGAAACCATAGTTACAAATAACTGCATCAACATCAAGCGTTTCTTTTTCTTTATCATTTACACCTTCAAGGACAACCCCGGTGATGCCTTTGTCATCCCCGATTAATTCAGCAGGAATGTACGGTGTTTTAATTTCAACTTTTGAGTTATTTAGATTTTCAACACTGTGCTCATGAGCACGGAATTTATCACGTCGGTGAACGATCGTTACTTTTTCAGCAATTGGCTCTAGCATTAATGCCCAGTCAACTGCAGAATCTCCTCCGCCAAATACAACGACCTTCTTCCCTGCAAACTGATTTAAATCATCGATAAAATAATGAAGGTTCTTGCCCTCATATTGAGCAGCGCTATCAAGCTCTAGGCGACGGGGTTGGAACGCGCCATTTCCAGCTGTGATGACAACTGTTTTTGTATAATGGATTTCTTTATTTGTAGTCAGTTTGAAGATGCCGTCATCTTGCTTTTCAAGCTTTTCCACTGATTGTTCTAATGAAGTAGTGGGCTCGAATTTTGCCATTTGTTCTTTTAGATTATTGATTAATTCTTGTGCACGTACTTTAGGAAAACCTGCAACATCATATATGTATTTTTCAGGATAAAGGGCTGATAATTGACCACCAAGCTGTGGCAAGCTTTCGATGATTTTTACAGAAGCTTGTCTCATTCCCCCATAGAAAGCAGTGAATAACCCTACAGGTCCTCCACCAATAATAGTTATATCATACACTTTTTGATCTTCATTCATTCCGGATCCCCCCATTAATAAAGTACACATTCCATCATAAATAATAACATAATTTCATATAAAGCTCACTCTTTGGAAAAAATATTGTGAAAAGGTTAAATACTCTAAACATAACCTTGGCGATAAAAAACTAGAAGAAGCTAGGAATTACAAGGAAAATACACATAGGCATAATGCATATTTAAGCTTTTTGGCTTGAAAATCAATTGGAAAAAGCATAATATGTAATGTGAGTATATTGTTAATATTTTGTGACATTTTTTCAACATTTTTTTGTCTATTTTAGTGAATAACATCACAAACTATTATTACTAAATGCACAGCGGTTTCTAAAAAGGAAACAATAGAAAATACTCTAAAAAGGTGGAAGATACACGTTGAGAAAGGCAAAGATTGTAATTTTAGGAGCAGGTTACGGTGGTTTAATGACTGCAACTCGGTTACAAAAAGCAGTCGGAACAAATGAAGCTGAAATCATATTAGTGAATAAGAATAGCTACCACTATGAAACAACTTGGTTACATGAGGCATCTGCAGGTACTTTACACCATGACCGCGTTAGATATGAAATAAAAAATGTTATTGATACAAATAAAGTTGATTTTGTTCAAGGCACAGCTATTGAAATTAAAACGGATGATAAAAAGGTTATTTTAGAAAATGGGGAAATCAATTATGACTATCTCGTTGTAGCTTTAGGCGGTGAGTCAGAAACATTTGGCATTAAGGGATTAAAAGAATACGCTTACTCCATTGTAAACGTGAATGCAGCCCGGCAAATTCGTGAGCATATTGAGTATCAATTTGCTACTTATAATACAGAAGAAGAGAAAAAGGATGAGCGCCTGACCATTGTTGTTGGTGGAGCTGGATTTACAGGAATTGAATTTCTTGGAGAATTAGGAAATAGAATCCCAGAGCTTTGCAAAGAGTACGATGTTGATTTCCAAAAGGTAAAAGTGATTTGTGTAGAAGCAGCACCGATGGTCCTTCCAGGATTTGATCCAGAGCTTGTAAATTATGCGGTCGCCCATTTAGAAAAGAAGGGCGTCGAATTCCGTATTGGCACGGCTATTAAGGAAGCGACTCCAGAAGGAATTATCGTTGGAAAAGGTGATGAGGAAGTAGAAGAAATTAAGGCAGGTACTGTTGTTTGGGCTGCTGGAATCCGCGGGAATTCGATCATCGAAAAGTCAGGCTTCGAGGCAATGCGGGGACGTGTAAAGGTTCAGCCAGATCTAAGGGCTCCTGGACATGACAATGTCTTTATCATCGGCGACTCTTCCTTAGTCATTAATGAAGAAATTAACCGTCCATATCCGCCTACTGCACAGATTGCCATGCAGCAAGGGGAAACATGTGCGAGAAATCTTGTTGCATTAATTCGCAATAAATCTGAGTTAGAAACATTTAAACCAGATATTAAAGGAACCGTATGCTCCCTTGGTGAAGATGATGCAATAGGTGTAGCATTTGGTAAGAAAATGATAGGAACTAAAGCTTCGTTTATGAAGAAAATGATTGATAATCGCGCCTTATACATGATAGGCGGACCTTCACTTGTATTAAAAAAGGGAAAATTTAATATTTTATAATGAAAACAATAAAAGGGTCAGGCTTTAAGCCAGACTCTTTTATTGTTTTTTATATTTTTTCAAAATTTAGAGAATTAGCGAGTAAATTTAAGAGAAGACGGTTTGTATGCGTTACCAGTGGATATTTTTCGTAAAATTTGGAGCTTTTCAAATTCTAGTATTCTTGATATATTATCAGAAAATTCAGTTACAAAAAAGGAGATGGAGAGAATGACAACAAAGAATTATGAAAAATCAAATGGATGTACGTACTGCTCAGGAAAAGGATATTTTCAGCTTCTCCTTGGCGGTTCAGAAACTTGCTCTTGCTGCAGCGGATCGGGAAAGAAAAAGGAATAATCATCAAATGCTCCGCCAATGGCGGAGTTTTGCTTTTACAGGGTGATCTCCCCCTATTATGCAAGATACTAAAGTATAACTTTGGAGTTAGAGAATTGTCTAGCTCCAGCGCCTATCAAACTTCAGGCCCCCTCCCTACGATAAGTCAACATCGAATCGCTCTCGCTCTTCATGTTTCCTTTATCGAAAGAACCGGTCCTTCTGCGTTTGTACGGCGATGATCAAGGCGCTTGCGCTTTTCTTATTGACTCCCATTTGCACATTCAGTACACTAAATATTGATGTGTAAAGGGAGGAACAAAACGATGGAAATGACGATTTTCGTATTGCCTATTTCAATGCTGCTCTTTTTTGTCCTGTTTTTTGGGATTGGTTTTATTTTAAATATGCTATTAAGAATGTCTTGGATTATGGCTATTGTTTATCCAATTATTGCAATCTTCATTATTGATAAAGTTCGGTTTATAGAATACTTTTCTAATAGTAAAGAGTCATTTACCAGTTTAGGTTCTGAATTATCCCAGCTCGCCACTGCTGATGTTCTCATCTTATTAAGCGGTCTGGCAGGTGCAATTGGAGCTGGTATTACGATAAAAACCCTCCGTAAAAAAGGATATCAAATGTTTTAATTTCAAAATCTCTGCTGTTTAGCAGAGGTTTTTTATTTACTAAAGTTACCATAAAGCAGGCGTTACTTCTTGGAAACAAAGGAGTTTTTATCAGGAAAAGGATAGTTTTATTGTTTTTCTTTTCATATTTTTTATTCCTGTCATGAATATTTCTTTAAATCTTGGGAAATGAATATTCTTGGGAGGAGTGAAATTATAAATGAGAAGAATAAAAAATTGGACAAGACGAATAATAATGTCAACTCTATTCATTGCGGCATTATTGACGACTTTCCAGTCTATTTCGGGAGTGGAGGCAAGATCTCTTGTTGGGTATTTCAGCAGTGAAGAGATGGGCACAAACGAACAGTCTGATCAAAATCATTTTGACCATACATTAAAGAAGGTTGGCGTAGCTTTTAAATTTTTAAAACGATTTGTGAATGGTGATTTGCAAATTTCATCAAGCAGGGAAGTATCAGGGCATCCGCCAACATTAGAGGAAGCAATTGATTGGACGCAGTATCCAATCAAGACAGTTGTTGCTACTGGCTATACCGCTTATTATGAATCAACAGGCAAGCATCCTGGTCATCCAAGCTTCGGGATTACATACTCTGGCGTAAAGGTAAAGAGGGATTTGTATTCAACGGTTGCAGCAGATTTAAATGTCTTTCCGATTGGAACGATTCTGTTTGTACCTGGATATGGGTATGGGGTAGTTGCAGATAAGGGCGGAGCAATTAAAGGAAATAAAGTGGATCTCTATTATGAGACAGTAGAAGATGTATACAATAATTGGGGCAAAAAAACATTGGATGTCTATGTTGTAGAAATGGGTGATGGCACCTTAACAGAGGAGGAGCTTCACGCATTGAATGAAAATGAATCGATGCAAGTATTCCGCCAGCAATATACGAAATCCAAACAGGAATAATTAGAAAAAAACAGGTAACCTGCTTAGAGACGGGATACCTGTTTTTTTTATTCTATTTAATGAAATAGGTAATGAAGTGCTATAGTTAAAAAAATGCCTGTCAGTCCTCCGAAAAAAACTTCGATTGGTTTATGTCCAAGAAGCTCCTTCAGTTCTCTCCTTTTTTCCTGTTCGGCTTTTTTCTGCCAAACTTTTGCTTCCTCTATTAGACGGTTGAAATCTGCTACTAACTGATTTAAGACAATGGCTTGTTCCCCCGCTTGTCTTCGTACACCAGTTGCATCAAACATCGTAATGATGGCAAATAGGGCTGACACAGCAAATAAAGCGGAATCTAAGCCTGTTTCCAAAGCAACGCCAGTGGAAAGAGCGGTTACGGCAGCAGAGTGGGAGCTTGGCATCCCTCCCGTGCTTGTCAAAAGTGACCAATTAAGGTTTCTAGAAGCAATGTAATGAATTGGAACTTTGACAAATTGAGCAAAGAAGATGGCTGCAATGGCAGCCCATAATGGGAAATTCATTAATAATTCCATGTGGAAACCACCTTTATCGTAGATCATACCGTACCTCATTGAAGGCAGATTAAGCAGATCCAATTAAATAAAATAAGTGCTCAACTTCTATCCCGTTTGTTAAGATGATAATAATAATTCAACGAGAGTGCAATTACTTTTTTTATAAAGTTTTGTAAACAATTACACATGGGGAGGGAATCTGTTGGAGGAGTATCCGCTTGAGTATTATGAGTTTTTTGTGAAGTTTAATGAAGGGGATTACTATACTTGCCATGACCTTCTGGAAGAGATGTGGATGACCGACAAAGGGAATTTATTTTTCAAAGGATTGCTGCAAATGAGTGTAGCTATCTATCATTATGAATATGGAAATGTGAAGGGGGCGAGATTAATGATGGGAGCCGCCCATGAATATTTACAGGCTTACCGACCAAAGCATTGGGGGCTTGATTTGGAGCATGTGTATTCATTTATTGAAAAGGCTTTAATGATTTTTCCGAGTGAAATTGATCGAGTCCCCTTTGAAGAAATAGATACGCTTCCGGAATTGCCAGAATTAATTTTATTTCTAGAAGATTAGCTAGTCGAAATTGTTTCCTGTTTCCTGATATAATGAAAGCAACTTTATGGGGGTGACAAAATGTTTACTGTAAAAAGAGAAATCAATTTTTCAAATGAACATGAATGTTTGATCATTGGTTTATTTGAGAAGCCAAACAAATTTGATGGTGTTCTTGCACAGCTAGATCAGCAATTTGAAGGGCAATTAACGGAGCTCGTTAAAAGCAAGGACCTTTCTGCAAAGAAAAAAGCAGTAACAAAAGTACATACATTTGGACATATTGGTGCGAAGAGATTATTCGTTGTCGGTCTTGGCCGTGAAAAGGATTACTCCTTTGATGTGTTGCGGGAAGCACTTGGAAAGACTTTTAAAGTTGTTAAGTCTTCAATGATACAGGAAGCTGCTGTTTATCTAGATTCTTTCCTAAGTGAAGAGGTGGATGCACTAGATGCAGCACACGCGGTCAGTGAGGCTTTTGCTTTATCTACCTACCGCTTTGCAGGATATAAGCAAAAATCAAATGATCCGGCTAAAACGATTGAAAACATTTCTGTTTATAGTGTAGTGGCAGATGAGGAGGATGTAAAAGCTTCGTTAACTGTTGGCTATGCACATGGAAAAGGAACAAACTCAGCTCGTACACTTGTTAACCTGCCAGGAAATATGCTTACGGCAACAGACATGGCTAATTATGCAAGAGAGCTAGCTTCTAAGTATGATTTCGAAGCAGAAATTCTTGAAAAAGAAGATATGCTAAAGCTAGGCATGGGTGCCTTACTTGCTGTTAACCAAGGGTCTGCTGAACCGCCAAAAATGATTGTCCTGAAGTATCAAGGAAAAGAAGAATGGAAGGACGTTATTGGTTTAGTTGGCAAAGGCATTACCTTTGATACTGGCGGCTATTCCATTAAGTCAAAGGATGGCATTGTCGGAATGAAAACGGATATGGGAGGAGCGGCGGCTGTTCTAGGTGCGATGGAAATTATCGGTGAATTAAAACCTGAGCAGAATGTTGTCGCAGTTATTCCATCCACTGACAATATGGTTAGCGGAAACGCATTTAAACCAGATGATGTGATTACATCAATGAGCGGCAAAACGATTGAAGTATTGAATACAGACGCGGAAGGGCGCCTTGTGCTTGCGGATGCTGTTACATATGCGAAGCATCATGGAGCAAATTATTTAGTTGATGTAGCCACTTTAACTGGCGGCGTAATCGTGGCGCTTGGAATGGATACAACTGGTGCGCTAACGAACAATGAGGCATTATGGGAGCAGGTTTTAGAGGCATCCTATGAGGCTGGGGAGCCAATCTGGCGTTTGCCTTTATTTGAAAAAGACAAACAAAGAGTTAGAAGCAGTAAAATTGCGGATTTAAATAATTCACCTGGCCGTGAAGGCCATGCCATCATGGGCGGCGCTTTTGTCGGCGAATTTGCAGAGGATACGCCATGGGTACACTTGGATATTGCAGGAACATCTACAACTCGCAAGGAGCATGACCTTGGACCAGCAGGAGCAACAGGGGTAATGGTCCGTACACTTGCTTTGCTTGTCGAGAGATTTGAAACTGAATCGAATTAAGCCTAAAGCTTCGGAAGATTTTCCGAAGCTTTTTTATTTGCAATTGCAAAAAAAAGCTAGAAGTTGCAAAAATAAATGATAATTTGCAAAAAAAGCTAGAAGTTGCAAAAATAAATGATAATTTGCAAAAAAAAGCTAGAAGTTGCAAAAATAAATGATAATTTGCAAAAAAAAGCTAGAAGTTGCAAAAATAAATGATAATTTGCAAAAAAAGCTAGAAGTTGCAAAAATAA
>NZ_LT904904.1:928920-957726 GCF_900199725.1 Cytobacillus massiliigabonensis
AAAAAAAGCTAGAAGTTGCAAAAATAAATGATAATTTGCAAAAAAAGCTAGAAGTTGCAAAAATAAATGATAATTTGCAAAAAAAAAGCTAGAAGTTGCAAAAATAAATGATAATTTGCAAAAAAAGCTAGAAGTTGCAAAAATAAATGATAATTTGCAAAAAAAGGCTAGAAGTTGCAAAAATAAATGATAATTTGCAAAAAAAGCTTAAAGTTTGCAAGAATAAGCGACTTTCGCACAAACAGTTGACAAAAAGAGAGAATATATGATAGTTTTATATTCATATTTTAGTTCTCTACCAATTTAGCAAAGTAAAGTAAGGGGAGAGGGTTTTCATCATGAACGCAGTCATCATAGCAGTTTTTGTTATGCTTGTATTAAGCCTTTTACGCGTAAATGTCGTTTTATCATTAATTGTAGGAGCGCTAGTTGGTGGTTTAACAGGCGGTCTGAGTATAAATCAAACAATTGAGGTCTTCTCAAATGGGCTAGGAGGAAGCGCTGAAGTAGCGTTAAGCTATGCCTTGTTAGGCGGATTTGCCATTGCTATTTCAACTACAGGTTTGCCGAATTTACTAGTAGAATGGATTCTTCAGAAGGTTGGAAAAGAAGGAGATTCCAAAGGAAAGAAACTTTCTAAAGCACTGATTGTCTTATCTATATTAATAATGGCTTGTTTTTCCCAAAATGTCATTCCGATTCATATTGCTTTTATCCCTATTCTCATTCCGCCTTTATTAAGGGTAATGAATGAATTACGTATTGACCGCCGCTTAATCGCTTCAGTCCTGACTTTTGGATTAACGGCACCATATATTTTGCTTCCAGCGGGTTTTGGGCAGATTTTTCACGAAATCCTAGCAGACAACATGAAAAGCAGTGGATTGGCAGTTGATATGAGTGATATCCCTAAAGCTATGCTGATCCCAACAGCTGGACTTGTAGCCGGATTGTTATTTGCTATTTTTGTATCTTACCGAAAGGAAAGAAACTATCAGCAAAGTAAAATAGAGGAAATAGAAAAGGCTGAATATTCAAGAGCAGGGATTATTTTCTCTATCATAGCTATTGTTGCTGCACTTCTTGTTCAAATTAAGCTCGATTCGATGATTTTTGGAGCTTTAACTGGAATTCTTGTTATTTATATTAGCGGTGCAGTGAAATGGCGTGAAGCAGATCAGCTGTTAACTGAAGGGATGAAAATGATGGCTTTCATTGGTTTCGTTATGCTGTCTGCGTTTGGGTTTGCTGACGTGCTAAAAGAAACTGGAGATGTTGAAAGTCTTGTTGAACAGTCTGCGTTGATTATTGGCGGAAGTAAGTCACTTGCTGCGCTTCTTATGCTAATTGTCGGTCTTCTGGTAACGATGGGAATCGGTTCATCCTTTTCAACGATCCCAATCATTGCAACGATTTTTGTTCCGCTCGCGCTTGAATTAGGCTTTAGTCCAATGGCAACTATTGCGTTAGTTGGAACTGCTGCAGCACTTGGAGATGCAGGTTCTCCAGCATCTGACAGTACATTAGGTCCGACAGCAGGATTAAATGTAGACGGCCAGCATAATCATATTTGGGATACATGTGTGCCAACATTTCTTCATTATAATATCCCGTTAATCTTGTTTGGATGGCTGGCCGCAATGATTCTATAATTTTTTACATGCAGCTCCTGAAAAATGGGAGCTGTTTTCTTTTTGGGTTTTTCATTTTTTAAAAATTTCAATGGATGAGGAATTTAGAAGCCAAATAAAGAGGTAATTAGATTTTTCCTTTTGCTTTTCTTCTTTGGTAATTCCTTATCGAAAATGAATACTTGATCGGACGGGATACGTTGATTTTCCTTATTTATTCCTTCTTCAAGGCATTGTATTTTTTTATTTAACAACTCTACTTCAGCTTGAAGCTCCTCAATCTCTCGCCGATGCTGCAAAAGCTGGTAGGAAACAACATCATCCGCTTTTTTATTTAGTCTTTGTTCGAACTCGTTTATTCTTTCTAGAAGCTTCTCGGTGAATGGATCATTTCCAGCTGACTTTACTACACCGATACGCGTTTTTTTTCCTTCTACCGTTACATCCTGAAGCATGACACCCTTTTTTAGCTGTTCCTGAACATGTTTTAGCAGCTGAATATCCTCGTCTGTGAATGAATAATGCCCGAGTTCATTCCGTTCCATTTGGAGCTCCAGCTGCTTCACCCATCGTTGGATTGTGCTTGATGAAACCCCTAGTAACTTTGCGACAGCACTTGTATTCATCCTGAAACCTCCTTAAACTTCTCTATTTAATAGTGGATTCTCTGAGGCAAAAGCAGATTCCTTCCGGTGTGACAAAACAAGTTCCTTTTCGGCAAAGAAAGTGGATTTATTACAAGTTTTTTCTTCCGTCCTCTATACAAAAAGAAGAGCCATACTAAAAAGTATGGCAAATAGAATAAATCAGACTGACTATTTCTTAATCCAAGCTAAAAAAATCTTTAAACACAATTGGTGCATACCCCATATACCCATGAAGAGCTTGGTTCACAGCGGAAGGTATCTTAAGGTTGTACAAATAAAACATACGCATCCTCCTTTTTAAAAAATGCTTTCCCCTGCTGATTTTAAGTCATCATCAGCAGGGGAAATTATACCCATCCTTCCACATCATCTAATTGGAGCGGTCAGCCAGCCAATTGTCTAAATAGCTTGGTGCTCTGCCATCCTTTGCAAGACT
Source organism: Cytobacillus massiliigabonensis (assembly GCF_900199725.1). GTDB lineage: Bacteria > Bacillota > Bacilli > Bacillales > Cytobacillaceae > Cytobacillus > Cytobacillus massiliigabonensis. The sequence goes on from NZ_LT904904.1 coordinate 931,635, forward strand.
CCCATGACCCCCTTCGAGAATATGGAAGGATTTATCTATACTTGAAACATGGTCAATAATCGGCTGGATTTGTTCGATTGGAATTAGCCGATCATGACTGGCGCCAACTGCCATTAAATTCGCTGTAATATTTTCCAGTTTAGCTGGCCGGTCCCCGATTACCAGATTTCCTTTGATCAATTTATTTTCTTTCTCAAGATCAACTGCCATCTGCTTTAATGCAGCTGCAGATAAAGGGATGTGACTTTTGGCCCAATAATGATATCGACTCCATTTTAAGTTGCGCTCTTCATCATCCGCATGACTTATAAGGGAAAGATAAGGAGAGTAAGCAACAGGTGCAGTTGTTAGCCGCATGCCCCTTCTTACATATGAAGGCGGAATAATTCCCCATGCATCTAATATTGGCTCAAGATTAATTTCATCATTTTGCAGCATTTTTACCCCTTCGCTGAGAATAGGTGTGACACTAAAATCAATCGGAGCAACAGAAATAATTAGATTTTTAATCGGTTCTTCAGCAATGCTGGCATAGATAGCTGCAAACGTACCGCCCATACAAAAGCCTATTAATGAAATTTCTTTTGCATTTGAATGCAAAAGTGCTCGCTGAACGCCTTTTTTTATATAGCGGAGAATGTAATCATCCATTGTCAGATCTTTATCTTCATATCCCGGAATTCCGAAATCAAGGAGATACACATCGTATCCGCTGGAGGTAAATGCTTCGATTAAGCTATATTTAGGACCAAGATCGAGAATAAACGGCTGATTAATTAGTGAGTAAATCAAAAATAGCGGTACGCTGTACTTTTTATTCTTTGAGGGATAATGCCAAAGGGTTGCTTTGTTCTTTTTCCAGACAGCCGTTCGCGGGGTCATTCCCACCTCAGGCTCTAAGGAGGAAATTGTTTTGATAAAGCCCGTCCATCTATTTAGCTTGGGAGTGCTCATCTTATTTCCCTGCCATTCTATTGATGGAAGAAAAAGAAGGACTATTCGCAATCGTTGTCTTAAATTCTTCAAAGGACCGGTTTAACTGTGTGACTTGCTCTTCTAATAAGTCCAATTTTTCTTCAGTTTGGATAAATAATTTTGTTGTGTTGGCAACGTCGTTTTTTGTTGGGAAATTAAAGGGGATCGATAAGGTTTCGACTGTTTGCTGCAGCTTGTTTATAGAAGCAGCTACAAGCTGTGACTGATTGTTCACTGCTTTTAGAATGGAAGGTTGATTAAGTACATCATGAATAGAATTGTTTAGACCTAACTCTACCTTCATGCCTAATTTTTTTACGGCATCTAATATTTCTTGCGTATGGTTTGTAGTCATCATATACGCTCCTTTCGTTGTAACTATAGCTATGCAGGGGCGCTTCCGCCTTTCTATATTGTCTAGCTTCAGCGCCCAGCGTCTAGTGGACTTCAGTCTCTTCCCTGCGATAAGTCAACATCGAATCACTATCGTTCTTCGTGTTTCCTTTATCTTAGTCAGAGCCTTCCAGTCCATACGCCGCAAAGCGGGGCGCTTCCGCCTTTCTATATTGTCTAGCTTCAGCTTCCAGCGTCTAGTGGACTTCAGTCTCTTCCCTGCGATAAGTCAACATCGAATCACTATCGTTCTTCGTGTTTCCTTTATCTTAGTCAGAGCCTTCCAGTCCATACGCCGCTAAGCGGGACGCTTCCGCCTTTCTATATTGCTGATATCAGCCCGCCATCAATGACGAGTACTTGACCAGTTATATAGTCAGAAGCACTTGAGGCTAGGAAAAGCGCTGCTCCTTGAATATCCTGATCAGTGCCAAAGCGGCCAGCAGGAATTCTTTTTAAGATAATATGGCTTGTTTGATCAAATGCCTTTGTTTTTTTACTAGGAAAAAATCCTGGAGCAATGGCATTCACTTGAATATTATGCTGTGCTAGCTTTATTGCTAAATCTTTCGTTAATGCATTGACTGCGCCTTTACTTGTACTATAGGCAATGGCATCCAAGAAAACAGGATTCGTTCCTTTGATTCCAGTTATGGAAGAAATATTAATAATTTTTCCGTTTCCTTGCTGAGCCATTATTTTGCCCGCTGCCTGGGAAAATAGGAACATGCCTTTCAAATTCACATTCATGACTTTATCCCATTGGTCAGCCGTTATCTCTAGTGTAGGAGCAATCCATGAGGTGCCGCTATTGTTAATAAGAATATCAATCGTTCCAAAGTGCTGAACCGTTTGATCTATTACAGCTTCAATATCCGCTTGGTTTGTAATATCGCATGTTAACGCTAACGATTTTACACCTTTTTTCACCAGCTGTTCACTAATCTTTTGACAGTCTTCGAGATTTCTAGAACAGACGACTACATTTGCTCCTGCCTCTGCTAGCGCATGGGCCATTTGTTCCCCAAGCCCTTTTCCTCCGCCTGTTACAATGGCCGTTTTATTCTGTAAATGAAATAAACCCATTACACCCAAATGATATCCCCCCTTTTCATCAGTTTTCGTGAAATTGTCTTCGTTATAGTATAGACAAGCATAAGAAGAAGGGTGTCAAAAATGAATCGTTTGCCCTGTAATATCACATGTTGAAAGGCTTGTCTAACAATTATGTGGATTTTGAAAATAAAGAGGAATGGTGTTGATTAATCCAAATCTTATTATTATACTTAGGGTAGTTTTGATAATAAAAGAGTTGTATAGAAAGGGGAAAATAGCATGATTATTGGAGTACCTAAAGAAATAAAGAATAATGAGAACCGTGTAGCAGCAACCCCTGCTAGCGTGTATACATTAGTTCAAGCAGGACACCAAGTTTTAGTAGAAACAGATGCTGGTCTTGGAAGCGGTTTCACAAATGAGGACTATAAGGAAGTTGGAGCAGAAATTGTTTCTTCAGCAAAAGAGGCATGGGCTGCAGAAATGGTTATGAAGGTAAAGGAGCCTCTTGAATCAGAATATACATATTTCCGTGAAGGCTTAGTATTGTTCACATACTTACACCTAGCAGCAGAGCCAAAGTTAGCAAAGGCTTTAGTTGAAAAGGGAGTTACAGCTATTGCATATGAAACAGTAGAAGTCAATCGTACACTGCCATTGCTTACTCCAATGAGTGAAGTGGCTGGCCGTATGGCTACTCAAATTGGCGCACAATTTTTACAAAAAACAAATGGCGGCAAAGGAATTTTGCTAGCAGGTGTTCCTGGAGTTTCACGCGGCAAGGTAACAATTGTTGGCGGCGGTGTTGTTGGAATAAATGCGGCTAAAATGGCAATCGGTCTTGGTGCCTCTGTGACGATTATTGATTTAAGTCCTGAACGTCTGCGCCAGCTGGATGATATTTTTGGAAACAGCATTCAAACACTAATGTCTAATCCATTTAATATCGCAGAAGCAGTGAAAGAAAGTGATCTTGTAGTCGGTGCTGTTCTTATTCCTGGTGCAAAGGCACCGAAGCTCGTTACAGAAGAAATGGTTAAAACGATGTCTCCGGGCTCAGTTGTAATTGATGTGGCTGTTGACCAAGGCGGAATTTTTGAAACGGTGGATCATATTACAACGCATGACAACCCAACCTATGAAAAACATGGTGTTGTTCATTATGCAGTTGCCAATATGCCTGGAGCGGTTCCAAGAACATCTACGATTGCACTGACAAATGTGACTATTCCTTATGCGCTGCAAATTGCCAATAAAGGGGTAAAGAAAGCAATTGACGAAAACCCAGCATTAAAACTTGGTGTGAATGTTGTGAACGGCAGCATCACATATGAAGCTGTTGCAAGAGATCTTGGATATGATTATGTGACTGTTGACTTGGCATTCGAAAATGCCGCGGCAGCAAAATAATTTAAGGTCCCCTTTGGCAAAATGTCATAGGGGGTTTTATTATTTATAAGGAATAGATTGACATTTGTATTTAATATTTATATAATTTCAAAAAAATAGTCAAACATTGATGAGGAATAGTAAAATGAGAACTGTTTATTTTAGAGAGGGAGCCGATTGCTGAAAGGATCCTATAAGCAGCCATTTGAACCTGTCTCTGAGTTCTGTATCATTTAAAGATTACAGCGGGTTTACATCCCGTTATCATGTATGAGTGTAAAGCTTTGCTTTAAATTAGGGTGGTACCGCCAAGCGATTGGTCCCTATTTAATTGCAAGGCTTTTTTATATTAGGCTATCTACTCAAATGTTTGTTATTAAATGTGTTGTGTGCAAGTAAACTTTTCGGGGTTTGGTTGATTGGAGCGGAAGGCGCGAGACTCCTGCGTGGAATGCGAGTCATGGGAGACCCCTCAGGGAGCGATAGCGACGAGGAGCTCCCCGACCGCTCGTGGAAAGCGGGTGCCTGCAGCGGAAATCAACCTCTGCACTAAACATTTTATATTTGTGAAAACAGACTTATTTTATAAAAATTGAGGTGGATTAAGTGGGAAAAGAGTTTGTAAAAGATATTACGGCAATGGATGCTGATTTTGCCCAGTGGTACACAGATGTAGTGACAAAAGCAGATTTGATTGATTATTCAAGCGTACGCGGTTCAATGATTATCCGCCCATATGGATATGCTTTATGGGAAAATATCAAAAATGAGTTAGATGGTCGTATTAAAGAAACCGGGCATGAAAATGTTTATATGCCGTTATTTATCCCTGAAAGCCTTCTTCAAAAGGAAAAGGATCATATCGAGGGGTTTGCTCCAGAAGTAGCATGGGTAACCCATGGCGGCGAGGAGGAATTAGCTGAAAGATGGTGTGTGAGACCAACATCTGAGGTATTATTCTGTGAGCACTATAAAAACATTATTCACTCCTATCGCGATTTGCCAAAACTGTACAATCAGTGGGCAAACGTGGTGAGATGGGAGAAAACGACACGTCCTTTTTTACGTACGCTCGAGTTTTTATGGCAAGAAGGGCATACCTGCCATGCGACAGATGAAGAAGCACATGAAGAAACTGTCAAAATGCTGGATGTGTATGCTGATGTCTGTGAAAATGTCCTCGCTATTCCAGTAGTAAAGGGACAAAAAACCGATAAAGAAAAATTTGCCGGTGCGAAATATACGTATACAATAGAAAGTTTGATGCATGATGGAAAAGCTTTGCAATCAGGCACATCACACCATTTAGGTGATGGATTTGCAAAGGCTTTTGGCATTCAATTTACAGATAAAGACGGAAGCTTACAGCATGTACAGCAAACATCATGGGGCTTTACGACACGTATCATTGGCGCAATGATTATGGTTCATGGGGATGATAGAGGATTGGTTATACCTCCAAAGGCAGCTCCAACTCAATTGATGATTGTTCCTATTGCCCAACATAAGGATGGGGTTCTTGATTACGCATATGATTTGAAAGAAACATTAGCACGAATTGTACGTGTCGATATTGATGCAAGCGACAAAAAGCCAGGCTGGAAATTTAATGAATATGAAATGAAAGGCGTACCATTACGGCTTGAAGTAGGTCCAAAGGATATTGAAAAACAGCAAGTTGTGTTAGTGAGAAGGGATACAGGAGACAAAATCTTTGTAGGAACCGATCATTTGGAAGAAAAAATTACAGAAGTTCTCGATGATATTCAGAGACAACTTTTTGAAAAGGCAAAAGAACTTCGTGAAGAAAAAACGTATATTGCCCAAAATTTTATGGAATTAAAAGAAACTTTCGCACAAAAAACAGGATTTGTTAAAGCAATGTGGTGCGGGGATAGAAGCTGTGAGGATCAGATAAAAGAGGAAACTGGTGCAACCTCAAGATGTATTCCTTTTAATCAAGAAGCTGTTTCAACAGAATGTGTATGCTGTGGAAAAGAAGCGGAGAAATTAGTTTACTGGGCTAAAGCGTATTAATAACTAGGGAACCTCTGAAGGGAAACTGCTCAATATGTATAAAAGCCCACTCAAATCGGGTAAAAAACGCATATGAAGTAGTGTAGGAATAATTATTAGGAGGTTACCCAGATGTATAATATTAGAAGAGGCCCACATCCAGGGGATACAAGGTTCTTTTTTGCTGGTCCGTTGGTTGGAGGATTATTTGGAGGGTTAATAGGCGGTTTTGCTGGAGCAGCAATCGCTAGACCTCGTCCATTTTACGGGCCAGTGCCGTACTATGGACCGCCCCCAATTTATGGCCCTTACCCAGGTCCCGTTCCATATGGATATGGTGGTTTTGGAAACCCATATTATTAATAGCGGAAAGTAAAAAGCTCTCTTCAAGCGGGAGAGCTTTTTTTCCTTGAAAAAGTATTGGCTAGCGTAAGCGTCCTATCAAACTTTAGGTCTCCTCCTCCGATAAGTCAAAGTCCCACCAGTTTGTACGGCGATGATCAAGGAGCTTACGCTTTTCTTATGACCAACGTAATTTCAGTGCCAATTTACAGCAGTCATTATAATCCTTACCTGAATCAAAATGCAGATTCAGCCCGTCTGGTGTGTAGGTAACTTTTGGAATAATCTTAATGCCTGTTGATTTAATCATTTGTTCGACTTTATCCATTTTTGATTGCTGTGCAGCAGTCATTAAATCAAATGAGTATTTCCTTGATTTAGCCATTTCTGCTAGCAAGTGACTAGCATCTTTCATAATAATTGCCATGTCCTTTGCGGAGGTCATAAACATCCCTGGATCAACGTCTGGATATTGTCTATAAGTGTGCTGAGGATAATAAAAATAAGAAGGGCTTCCATAAGGATGAAAGGGTGGATAGCTTTGTTTGCAAGGATAAAAATATTGAGGATCCACGGTTATCCTCCTCTTTCTATTATTAATTTACATCATTTTCCTGCCTATGAATTCAATATATGCAAGTTGGGCTTTTTCTGTGTTTTAACAATCATTATCTTTTAAAGTGATGAGAATATTCTGTTATAGTAGTAAATAAAGAGAATGAAAGGGGAATGAGAAGCATGAATATAGAAAATACACTGATTAGTGCACTTGGCATAGAAATTACTGCCCTTGAAAAAGGCAAAGTTGTGGCAACGATGCCTGTTGATGATCGGACAAGGCAGCCCTTCGGTTTATTGCATGGAGGAGCTTCAGTTGCTTTAGCAGAAACAGTCGCAAGCATCGGTGCTTTCGAGCTTGTGGATAAGGAAACGGAATCGGTTGCAGGATTAGAGATTAACGCCAATCATGTAAGGGGAAAGCGGGAGGGGATGGTTACTGCCATTGCAACCGTCCTTCATCAAGGAAGAACAACAATGGTATGGGATATAAAAATAGTGGATGAAGAAGAAAAGCTAATTTGTGTTTCAAGATGTACAATGGCTGTGATTAAAAGAAAATAGACAAAAGGGACTGATTAGTCCCTTTTGTCTGTTTTCGATTTTAAGCTACTGTCTTTTCTTTGATGGAGCTATTTCTTTCAGCTTTAAATCATCCTGTACACTTTTATCCCAAAGCTTCACTCCTGAGTTGTAGGCGGCACGGCTAATTAGATGCCCAGCAACTGGTGAGGTGACAAAGATAAATACGATTCCAAGAATAACTCGCGAATTCACTTGGCCTTCTTCCATATAAAAGTATAAAAATGTGCCAAGTAAGACAGCTAAGACTCCTAAGGTTGCAGCTTTTGAAGCAGCATGGTTTCTTGTATAGACGTCTGGCAGTCTAAGTACACCGAATGCAGCAACAAGGCTTAGGAAGGCTCCAATAAGTATTAACGCTACTATGATAATTTTAAAGATCTCGATCACGTTCTAGAGCAACCCCCTTTTCCAAGTATTTGGAGAATGCTACTGTTCCAATAAAAGAGAGAATCCCAAGCAGTAAGATAACCTCAAGAAAAGCGTTTGTATCTAAGAAAATTGACACGAGTGCAACAATAGCAACAAGATTTATTCCTATCGCATCCAGTGCGATGATTCGATCAGGCATGGAGGGTCCTTTAATGAGCCTGTAAATTAATCCTAGAATGGCGATTGACATGCAAAGAATAGCAATTTTTACAGCTAGTAGAATCATTATCGGCTCACCTCCATAATTGCTTTCTCAAAAGTATTTTTGATGGAATCAATGGCTTCCTGTGCATCATCCATATCGATTGTATGGATATAAAGAATTTTATTATCGTCAGAAACATCAACGACAAGCGTCCCAGGAGTTAATGTAATTAGATTTGCAAGAATGGTAATTTCCCAATCCTTTTCTAAAACGGTCGGCAATGCAAAGATGCCGGGTTTTATATCAAGTTTTGGTTTCAGGACGAGCTTTAAAACGCTGATGTTTGAAAGAATTAGCTCCTTAATGAAGAGAAGTCCTAAACTTATGATGGCAATGACTCTTCCAAGATAGAAGCGGGATCCAAAAAAGCGTCTGAAAGTGAAGAGAATCACCATTCCGAATAAATATCCTTTTAAAAAGGCAACAGGCTCGTATGTCAAGGTGAAAAACATCCATAGAAAACCAAGAAACACATTTAATAATATTTGAAAGGCCATATTTACCACTCCTTTAAGACTGCATCAATATAAATACCCGGATTAGCAAGTGTTTCTGCAGCCTGTGAGATATAAGGGAAGATAAATTCAGAACCAGCCCCATACAATACGGAAATTGTCACGAGAATAACGGGTGCAATTAAGAGCTTTCTTACAGGTACCTTGTCTTCCCCTTTATAATCCTGCGGAGTTCCCCAAAAACCATTAATAAAGATCTTCATGATAGAAAATAATACGAGCAAACTTGAGGCAAGGACGATGCCAGCTCCCCAATAATGCTCACTTTCGAATCCGCCTTTGACAATCAAGACCTTGCCAACAAACCCGCTAAACGGAGGAATTCCGGCAAGAACAAGTGCGGCAAGGAAGAATGCCCAGCCGAGTCCAGGATATCGTTTAATCAATCCGCTAATCTTTCTTAAATCGCTTGTTCCGGTAATGGCGATAATGATGCCAATTAATAAGAAAAGGCCGGCCTTAATAATCATATCATGGATGAGATAAAATACAGATCCAGCCAGGGAATCTGGCGTCATAACTGAAACGCCGAAAAGAATGACTCCGACAGCAACGATGATATTATAAATGATAATTTTTTTAATATCTGAGAAAGCAATGGCTCCAATTACCCCAACAATAATCGTAATAATTGTAAGGATCATTAACAGCTGATGAGTATACCCAGTATCATGTATGAAAAACAATGTATAGGTTCTCATGATCGCATAGACCCCAACTTTGGTCAGCAATGCACCAAACATGGCCATGACTGGGGCTGGTGGAGCGTAATAAGATCCAGGCAGCCAGAAGTATAATGGGAATATGCCGCCTTTTAATCCAAAGACGATTAAAAATAGAACGGCTATGACCGTAATGAGTCCCGATTGACCGAGCTCACTTAGGCGGACCGAAATATGAGCCATATTTAACGTTCCAACAACTGAGTATAAATAAGCAACGGCAATAACAAATAAAGCAGATGAAATCACATTCACCAATATATACTTAATTGTTTCACGCAGCTGAATTTTTGTTCCCCCTAGAACAAGTAAAACATATGAGGCCATAAGTAAAACCTCGAAGAATACAAAAAGGTTAAAGATATCCCCTGTTGTAAAAGCCCCGATAACCCCAACAATCAGAAAGTTCAATGCAGGGTAATAAAAATACTTCTCCCTTTCAATGCCGATCGATCGAAAAGAATAGATAACACTTGTAAAAGCAATAATCGTTGTCGTTAATACAAGTAAAGCTGAAAGCATATCCGAAACAAGTGTAATTCCGAAGGGAGCTTGCCAGCTAGAAACATCTAATGTTTGAATTCCATCATTTCTTACTTTTTGTACGAGCATAAACGCAATAATAACGTTAAAGAAAGCCGAAAAGGCAGTAATCCATCGCTGTATGACAACATTCCTAGCAAAGAAGATTAAAAGGATTCCTGTAAGAAATGGAATTAGCAGCGGTAAAATCAAAAAGTTAATCATTTCCTTCATTCCCTCTCAATCTTTCTGTATTATCCGTACCAAGCTCTTTGTATGCACGGTAAGCAAGCACTAAGAAGAAGGCAGTGACACCAAAGCTAATGACAATGGCAGTCAGAATTAATGCTTGTGGAATCGGATCTGTATAAGAGCTCGCCTCTTCACCAAGAAGCGGAACAGTCCCTCTCTTTAATCCCCCCATTGTCAAAATGAGCAAATGTGCACCATGGCTAAGTAAGCCCGTACCAATAATGATCCTCAGCAAACTTTTTGAAAGCATTAAATAGGTGGCCGACATGAATAAAATGCCGATAACAAAGGCCATTACTATTTCCATTATTCATCCTCTCCAATCGTTTGAATAATGGTCATTGTTACACCGACAACTACTAAGAAAACGCCAAGATCAAATATTGTTGCTGTATGAAGCGCTGTATCGCCCAATATTGGTAAGTCTACATGGCCAAAGGCGTGCGTAAGGAGAGGAACATTGAAAAACAAAGCGCCTGCTGCCGTTCCGCCTGCAAAAAGCAGTCCTGTTGCAGCCATATAGATATAATTAACTGGTAATATTTGACTGACTGTCTTCATATCAAATGCCAACATCAGTAAGATGATTGCCCCTGATGTGAGCAAGCCGCCAACAAAGCCGCCCCCAGGTGTGTAATGACCAGCAAAAAAGATATGAAAAGAGAAAAGAATAATGATAAACAAGACAACTTTTGTTGTTGTTTGTAAAATAAGGTCATTTGTTTTCATTTTTCTTTTTTCCTCCCATTCGTAATTTAATCATTGCAAAAATCCCTAAAGCTGCAATTGTCAATACGGTAATCTCAAACAATGTATCAAAGCCACGGAAGTCAACAAGAATGACGTTAACCATATTTTTGCCTGCAGCCTCTGTATATGTGTTTTCAACATAGTATTCAGCGATGGAGTCGAATACTTTATTGCTGTGTGCGGATAAAGCAATTACGGTCACAATCGTTCCAACACCAATAGAGATAATGGCGTTTGTAAGCTTGAATCTATTTCTTTCTTCATTCCTTTTCTTTGGCAGGTGATAGAAACATAGAAGGAATAAAGCAACCGAAATCGTTTCAATAACGAGCTGTGTGAGAGCCAAATCAGGTGCTCGAAACAGTACATAAAACAGTGACACTGTATAACCGACTGCCCCTAAAAGAATAATTGCAGTCATTCTTGAATTGACAAATAAGATACTGATGGAACCGATCACAACAGCCAAAGCGAGCAATACTTCATAAAAACCTATGGCTGATATATTACTCGTATCAAATGTAAATGCATTTTTTACAGCGATTGTTGTCGCTAGGATAAAAATGAAAAATGCAAAGATATAAACGAGATAAGAACGGATCGAACCATTCATATACGTTTTTGTTAATTTATTTGAAGCGTGTTGGATCATCTCTAATCCACTATCATACAATCGATTAAAAGTTAGCTTCTTTGGGAAAAAGTCGTATACTCTTCTCCATTTTGGCAGTGTCAAGAAAAGCAAAATCCCTAAAGCAATGACACCGATTGTCATGAATAACTCAGGTTTAAAACCATGCCAGAAGCTAATATGAACATCAATCGTATTATTTGGCAAAATAGATTCTAACGCCGGAGAGATGATGCTGTTTGAAAGAATATTAGGGAAGAACCCGATAATGATCACAAGTGAAGCAAGAATGATCGGCGAAATTAACATACCCATCGGTGCCTCATGTGGCTTCTTCTCTAATTTTTCTGGCTGATATTTTCCCGTAAATGTTTTAAAGACTAGCAGCATACTGTAAATAAAGGTAAATACACTAGCAACCCAAGCGATAACAGGGAACAGCATCCCCCATGTTTCAAAGTTAAATATATTCAGCTCTAGGACACGGATCATTCCTGTAAAGAACATTTCTTTACTTAGGAATCCATTGAAAGGAGGCAGCCCTGCCATAGAAAATGTTCCGATAATGGCTAACGTGAAGGTAATGGGCATAAAATTCATTAAGCCGCCAAGCTTTCGAATATCCCTTGTTCCTGTTTCATGGTCAACAATTCCGACTACCATAAATAGACTGCCTTTAAAAGTGGCATGGTTAAATAGATGAAAGACGGCAGCTGCTGTTGCTGCACCGTAGAAACTATTTTTTACATCATCAAAATGAAGAGCTGCAGCACCGAGTCCGAGAAGGGACATAATCATTCCGAGCTGACTGATCGTTGAAAAAGCAAGAATTGCTTTCAGGTCTGTCTGTTTTACTGCATTAAAGGAACCCCAAAACAATGTGACAATCCCAAACCCCGCAATTAACCAAACCCAAAGACCCTCAGAAGCAAAAACAGGTGTCATTCGAGCGACTAAATAAATACCTGCTTTAACCATTGTTGCTGAGTGCAGGTAGGCACTGACAGGTGTAGGTGCTTCCATTGCATCAGGCAGCCAGATGTGAAAAGGAAACTGAGCTGATTTTGTAAATGCGCCTAGTAATATACAGATTAATGCCGGAATAAATAATGGGCTTGCCGAAATAACGGCTGCTTGATCAATTATTTCGGAAATATTAAATGTTCCCGTCATGATATAGAGAAGTATGATTCCTCCAAGCATAGACAAGCCGCCCAATACGGTAATAAGCATGGATTTCTGTGCACCGTATCTAGATTTTTCTCGATCATACCAATAGCCGATTAACAAGAAGGATGAGAAGCTTGTGAATTCCCAGAATGTATACAATACGATTAAGTTATCTGATAAGACAACCCCAAGCATCGCACCCATAAATAATAGTAAGTATACATAGAAGGTATTAAGCTTTTCTTTATCCTTTGCTAAGTAATAAATTGAATACAATACAACTAAAGAGCCGATACCTGTGATCAGTAAGGCAAATAGCAGACCTAATCCATCAACTTTTGCGATAAAGTCAACGCCAAGAGCAGGTATCCATGGTACGGATTCAGTTATCGTCTTATGGGTGGAAGTGATAGATATAAATGATAGAAAATAACTGAATAGCAGGATGGGCAGTGGAAGAACGAACCAGCCCGTATGTACTTTCCTAAAGAGCTTGTACAAAATAGGAATGAAGATGGCAAGTAAAAATGGTGCAATAATTGCCAGATGCAGCAAAGACAAATCATGACCCCCTTATAAAGTTTGCGACAATACTCCTATTATTCTTCTACATAAAAGGCAGCAGTATCACACATTGTTTGAAATTATTGTTTTTAGTTCCTAAAGTTAATTACTAAAAAATCAGCTATAAATAATAATTATAGTAGTGGGAGAAAGTTGGTGTTAAAAATTACTATTTTGGGGTAGTTAAAGCTTGATGTCGATTAAAAACATAGAATAGATCCCATCATTTATTTAAATAAAAAGGGTGACGGCATATCCTTTGTCAGGATTTTCGTCACCCTTTCATTTGCGTCTGTTATCCAAACCCTGGTTATCCGAAAATAAGAATGACAATAAAATATACTACCATTGTAATTAAACCAACTGGAACGCCAAAACGAGCCCATTCCTTGCTGGTAATATTCAATTTTCCGGCAGCAATAATATTCGGGATATTTCCAGGGATTAGCATTCCACCACTAATAATTAGTCCTAACAAAATAGCTTTAATTGTCGGTGCATCCATGGATGGACTGATTTCAGCAGCAGCAAGAGTAGCATTATCCAATACTGCAGAGATCATATTAATCCAATAAAGTACATATGGGCTTAAATCAAGCAAGTATTTTTCAATAAATGGTTCAAAGCCTGATCCAAGTAACGTTAAGCCCATTACAAATAAATAAATTTTTACTGAACGAATAATAATTTCTTTATAGCTTTCTTTTTGAAGACCGGCATTCAGACCGTTGTCACTTTCTTTCGGGTTAACCAGGATTGCAGCAAGGATTCCGAAAATAGCAACAGCTGGAATAACATCTGAACCAATTAATTTAATTAAATAGAAGAAGTCTTCATTTAATTTACTGATTGTTATTGTTGCAAGCGGTTCGCCAATCGGTGTTAGTGCAGCCCCAAGCCCAATGGAGAAACAAGCTAAAACTACAAGGCGAATTTCAGACTTGCGGTCTAGGCGCAACACACTAACTATTACGACTAGAACAATCGCAGCAATAATAGCTGTAATTACACTGGAGATAAGTCCAAGAATAATAACGACAAGTGCTAAAAATAATCGGAACGGAATGGCTTTGCTCATTCCGAGTATCCCTTTTTCCATAGGCGTTTGACACCATCTAAATAATAAGCCGGCAATAAGCACAGCTAATGTGATATGTATAGGGTCTTCAAGCGCTTTTATAAATAACTCCCCGTCAAGCACTTGACTAATCGTTGCAGCTGCAATACCCATTATGAATAAGAAAACTTCTAAATTATGTTCGACAGCTTTAACTGTAAATGGCAAAAATAAAACTAGTGCCAAGATAATAGTTAATCCTAAAATCATGATGTCTCAGGTCCTTTGCTATTTTTATTTATATTATATCATGTAAATTCGAGAAATCTTCAATGATTTTGTTTTTTCTATCAACTCTACTGCTTATTAATAAATAGGTAGAAACACGTAAATTTACAGGAAAAAATTTAAATTCTAGTAGTTGTCAAGTTAAAAAAGAATGTTTTTTAATAAAAAAAGGTATAAATATGGTGAAATACTCCAAAAATACATAAAAATGCATGTATAATATTTTGGCAATTTATGCACCCTTATCATTAGGGGGTGTGCGATAATAAGAAAGAAAATTATGATTTCCATATTTATTTTTTCAATCCTATTCTCTTGTGCTTGGGTACTAGATCAGAATGGAAAGCGTGATTTTTACTTGCCAGAGGCAGAAGGAATAGCTGAAGTCCTTGATGGTGAGATCATTCCAATAAGAAGTGCACCTGAAGTTGAAATGGTAGAAAAACAGAAGGTGAAGGCATTTGGACCGCGCGAATACATTAGGATACAATCAACATAATAAAAAGGGATGGGACCGCCCATCCCTTTTTCAGGTGAATTCATTCTCTGTATTGTATTTATTTGAAGCTTCCGTGATAATAAAAACTTGAATACATATGAATATTTTAAATGGGGATAAAAAATGAAAAACACCTATTTTATGAGTTATTTTCCGCTGCTTTCCATCATTTTGTTTAGTCTGTCCCTTTCAATAAATATTGAGATGGTCCTGCTGGATTTTCTTAAGTCAGCAGGGATTTATGAAGGGATGCGGGAATTTTTTTCAGATGGCGGAATCAAATTTGCTCTTTTAGCACTATTAATGATCTTATTTTTTTGTATATATGCTGCGTTAAAACTGCTGGCAGATACGATAAATGAAGTTTCTCTATTATTTTTTTCAAAGGATTCTGAAGGAGAGAGTTTGAAGAAAATTCGGGGCGGAGCCATTATTTACTTTATTGGTAGCTTCATTTCTCTATTGATGATGAGTAGTCTTATAGGAATCATAGCGGTTTTTGCTGTAACAACAGGGGTTTATTTTTGCTATTTTGTATATAAAATAAGTTCCTCCCTCTCCATTTTAGGATTGATTGGTGTGATCTTTTTTCAAGTGCTGACATGGTCATCCTTAGTTATTGGTGTCATCTATTTATCATTGAAGGTCTATAACAGCGTAATAGCAAGTTTACCGATTTAAAGAGGAATTGGAGAGTGCTCCGATTCCTCTCTCATCTATTAATCAGTCATAATGTCCTTCCAAATGAGCTGCTGCGGTGCTGCAGATTGGATGGATTTCATGTTTTCCGGCTTATCCTTTCCAACCCAGACCCCTGCAGTATACTGATCGGTTAGACCGATAAACCAATAGTCTTTATAATCATTTGTTGTCCCAGTTTTTCCACCGGCATAACCGCTTGAAATATATATCTTATTTGCGGTTCCAGATTGAATCGTTTTTTTCATTAATTGTCTAATTTTATCAGTCGTTTGATTACTCCAGATTTTCGTATTGCTATCGTTCCAGCTATATAGAACTTTTCCATCCATGGCTGTTACTTTTTTTATCGCTCGTGATGGCTGATAATTCCCATCGGCAGCAAAAGTGGTATAGGCTGAAGTGAGTTCAAGCGGTGTCATCCCATAGGATAACCCGCCAAGTGCAGCGGAAAGCATATAATCTGATGTTGTTACTTTGCTAAATTGAAAGTTCGCGAGATCCTTAAACCCATTCTCAACACCGATTGATTCTAGCAGTCTAACCGCCGGTGTATTATAAGAGTATATAAAGGCTCTTTCTAAAGAGACCATTCCATATACTCCTCCTCCATAGTTCTTCGGACAGTATCTGTTTTTACAATACGGACCTGCATTTATCTTTTTCTGCAGAGAAGCATTCGTTCGTTCCAGATAAGGACCATATACAAGCAGCGGCTTTATCGCAGATCCCGGCTGTCTATAGGCTTGGTAGCCTCTGTTAAAATCATATTTCTGATACTGTTTTCCGCCAACAAGAGCTACAACTTGATGATTCTCATGATTAATCACAACAGCTGCTCCCTCAATATCTTTATATGGAAGCCTATTCTTTACAGATTCATTAGCCTTTTCCTGTATTTTCGTGTCAAGAGCTGTTTCGATAACGATCCCAGAGGCAATTACCTCCTTCACGCGTTTGTTTTGCTCCGCCTTTATCTCTTCTTTTTCTTGTTCAGCAGCTTTGGCTAACTGTATATCGAAGCCCTCCTGTTGGGCGATAAGGTCCCTAAGCTCTTGCTCGACATATGTTACGTAGTCTGGATATAAATCTGTTTGTTCTCTTAGATTCAGAAGGATCGGCTCCCTTTTAATTTCCTCGGCTTCAGCTAAGCTAATCACTTGCTGCTTAATTAGTTGATCAATCAGCCTTTCTTGCCGTTCCTTTGTTCGATCAAAGTGTTTTAATGGATTATACATAGTCGGATTATTTGGTATCGATGCTAGAAAAGCAAGCTCTGCTTTTGAGAGCTCTTTTGTTTGTTTTTGAAAATAATACAGAGATGCTGCTTCAATCCCATACACGCCATTATGAAAATAAATCGCATTAATATAAAGCTCAAGAATTTCCTCTTTCGAATAGTTGCGCTCAATTTCATAGGCATATAGAACTTCACTCAGCTTCCTGTTATAGGATTTTTCCGTGTTTAAATAAAGATTCCTGGCAAGCTGCTGGGTAATGGTGCTTGCCCCTTGTTTAATATCATTAGAGTGCATATTAATAGCAAGGGCTCTTCCAATTGCGGGCAAATCAAAACCAGAATGGTCATAGAAATGCTGATCCTCTGAGACAATGAATAGCTCTTTAAGAAAAAGTGGAATCTCTGCTGAATCAAGATTGATCCGATTAACAGGCTGAGAAATTTCAGAAATAACCGCACCATTGGAAGCTTTAATAAAGCTTGTTTGCGGCAATGATATTTCTTTCATAGGGATCTTTTTTTCCAATACTTCATGAAAGCCTTGAACTTGCTTTATTTCTGAACCGGCTACAAATACAACCGCCATGAAGAAGGGAAGCAGAACAGCGATTAGAATATATCCTGTTAACATGCGCAACTGCCTCACGTTCCTTTCGTTACTCTCTATTAATATTATTCGGCTGTCCAGTGCAAAAGTTAATTTTTAATATTGCTTGTGCCCTTTTGGAAAATCTGTAGAAAAATAAAATTACACAGAAAAATTAAAATTTTCCATGGTATAATTAATAAAATATATTCGTATCAATTTTTAATGAAAGCAGGTGAGATAATGGAGGATGAGCAATGCTATTTATTTATCGATTTTGAATTTACCATGCCAGATAGAAGCAGCCAATACAAAGGATTTTATCCGGAAATCATCGAAGCAGGAGTTGTTGCTGTTAAGAATAATCAAGTATATGAACAATTTTCGTCATATATTTCTCCCATTCGTTTCCCGATATTATCTGACCGCTGTAAATCCTTTCTTCGAATATCGCAGCAACAGGTCGATCAGGGAATATCACTTAATGAATTAGTTAAAAAACTAAAAGATGTAAGCAACAATCCATGCACGGTAATTACATGGGGAAATATGGATATGAGGGTACTCCGGAATAATTGCCAGCATGCAGGCATTCCTTTTCCGTTTAAAGGGAAGGAAATTGACTTATCGATGGAATATAAACGTTTCTTTGGCGATCAGAATCAGACTGGGCTATGGAAGGCAGTTCAAGAGTATGGAAAAGAAGGGACTGGCAAACATCATCGTGCATTAGATGATGCGATGACAACGTACAATATTTTTAGATTAGTAGAAAAGGATAAGCGATATCTGCAAAAACCTGAACCGACAACAATTGGTGACCGGGTTGACTTTTCTAAGCTGCTGAACAAATTTGCGTAAAAAGCCAAATCGCTATGTATCGATTTGGCTTTTGTTAATTGTGCCTTATTTAAAATAATCCATTTCCAATGATGCAATGTTTTTAAGACTTTGTTCTGCCCAAGGTGATGAAACACCTGTCAGCTCCTGTTTCATTTTTTCTAATGCTTGTTTAAGTGAATCTTTATAATCAGGAATTTCTTCTTCAAAATGCTTAACCATTTTCTTAGGCACATTTGTCTGTTCTCTGTAGGCTAATGCTCTGCGTTCATGAAAAAATAGCGCATCCCCATCCTTTGGACTATGCAGATCCCCTTGCATTGGATGTTTTGCCACTGCAAGTACTCTTACTAAATAATGCTGTGGTCGAATTTCTGTGATTTCACCAATATAGGTTCCTGATTTATAGTGGGCTCTTACTCGGTCACCAATCTTGAATTCTTCCATGCTGTATCCTCCTCTTTCCTTCTAAATAAAGGATCCAATTATATCCTTATTATGACTTACTTTAGTGGAAAAACAAAGTACAAACCGTTATAGTAGTGTTTATGATGTGATATAATAAAGTATTAAACGACTGTTTTTTATAGAAAGGACGGATGGAATGTTTAAATGGACTGTATTGTCTTTGTTTTTATACTTTCCAGAAGATAAGTCTGAGTATCTCCCGGCTGCCATTAGTTTAGGAGTATTTGCGATTGCTGCTTTTTTCACGTTTAGATTCTTTGTAAGAATCTCCAAAAAAGAGGCCATGAAGGCAAAAGAGCTAGAGGAAAGATTGCAGCATCAAATAAATAATAGCGGTGAGAACAGTTAATAACAGCTGTTCTTTTTTTTAGATAAGAAAGTATGACTTTGAGATTAGTAAATTGTCTAGCGCAAGCGTCTTATCGCCTATCAAACTTCAGGTCCCCTCCGCAACGATTGCGTCAACATCGATTCGCTCTCGCTCACCGTGTTTCCTATATCGAAAGAACCGATCCTTCCAGTTTGTACGGTGATGACCAAGGCGCTTGCGCTTTTCTTATGTTTATCAAAGGATGATCTTGGACACAATAAGGGCAAATTGTCTTATGGAGGATCTAAGATCATGAAAAAAGCGTGGCTACTCATCCCCATTCTTCTCCTTACAGGGTGTGCGGAAGAAAATATTAGAAACCTGGATGTTGAGATGTTTAATGCTGTAGGCGACTCTTTAGGCAAGATAAAATTAGAAGAACAGGCTGCAGGAGTAAAGATGAATGTTGATTTGAAGGGGCTTCCTCCTGGGGAGCATGCTATTCATATCCATGAAACAAGCAAATGTGAGCCGCCTGATTTTAAATCAGCAGGTAACCACTTTAATCCTGAGGATAAGGAACATGGACTTCTTCATCCGAAGGGTGCGCATGCCGGGGATCTCCCTAACCTAATTGTCGAAGATGACGGGAAGGTCAAAGCAGAGCTCATGGCTCCACAAGTGACTTTAAAAGAAAACAAAAAATCATTATTAACAAAAGAGGGAACATCCATAGTTATCCACGAATCAGCCGATGACGGCATGACTCAGCCAGCAGGTGATTCAGCTGCACGTATTGCTTGCGGTTCCATTTCAAAAGATAAAGATTCAAAGGGGCAGAAAAAAGCACAGGATGATTAAACCCAGTCTTTTAGGATTTATTGATTCCCGAAATGAGAGCAAGCTGCAAGAAAGGGAATCCAATAGGGGTCTATGGGTTCTCCCAATGAGAGAAAACTCAAAGGGGGAATGCTCAATAGACCCTATTTGTTCTTCCTAAAGAAGTGAGTTAAGAGAAAGCCCTTTTCAGCCTTTCTAATCCTTCTAGTACGATCTCTCTTGGACAAGCAATGTTCATTCGGACAAAGCCCTCTCCGCCGGGACCATATTTCTTTCCTGGCTCTAATGCTAATTTTCCTTTTATTAATAATCGATCCTTGATTTCCTCGTCGCTTAATTGGAGTGCCTGACAGTTAAGCCAAATGAGGTAGCTTCCCTCTGGCTCCATAACTGATATGCCTGGGATGTGTTCATCAATGTATTCTTTTACAGTTTTAACGTTTTCCTTTATATAGGCTAACAGTTCTTCCAGCCATTGTTCACCAGATCTGTAGGCAGCTTCCATCCCAATGATGCCAAAAGTGGATAAACTAAAGAATCCTTGCCGTTCTTGTACGTCTTTAAAGGCTTTACGAAGTTGTTTATTTGGAATAATAACAGCTGAGGCTTGGAGTCCAGCAAGATTAAACGTTTTACTAGGTGCGATACAAGTGACTGTAATTTCTTTATATGTATCGTTCAAAGAGGCAATAGGTACGTGCTTATTCTTTAAAATTAAATCAGAATGAATTTCATCAGAAAGTATTAGGCAGTTGTATTGATGGCATAGTTCGACAATTCTTGTTAATTCTTCTTTCGTCCATACTCTGCCGCTAGGATTATGAGGATTGCAAAGCAGGAATAGTTTCACACCATCCTTTAGATGATTTTCAAATAATGTAAAGTCGATTTCATAGCGGTTATTTATTAATTTCAATGGAGTGTTTACGATTTTTCGATTATTTTTTTCTATCATTTCAAAGAAAGGGGTGTAAACAGGTGATTGCAGCATAACTTTATCTCCTGGTGTGGTAAAGGCTTCGATGGCGATTGAGATGGATGGAACGACTCCTGAGCTGTATAGAACCCATGAATGGTTAATTTCCCAGCTGTGTCTTTTTTTGAGCCACATTTGAATGGCTTCTGTAGTAGAGGGCGGTGAGTAAGTATAGCCGTATATTCCATGATCTACTCTTTCTTGAATGGCTTCTTTCACTTCATTTGGAGGTGAAAAGTCCATATCCGCGACCCACATGGGCAAGACATCATCTGTTCCAAAGATTTGCTTGGTTAGCCCCCATTTAACGGATGAAGTGTGTTCTCGATTCAATTTTTGATTAAAATCGTACTTATTCATTTCGTCCCCGCCTTTTCATTTATTTCTTCTTTACTCTATAATAATGGATGAAAAGAAAAAGTAAAATAAAAGGTGATCATGATGCAAATTCAAGAAATGAACATACAGCTTGTATGCACGCTAGATGAATGGGACCCATTTCAAATGGGTGAAGGCAATTATGATACAGAAATAGCAGACGTAATTCAGGCTGTTCATGATATAGATGATCAGGAAAAACTTGCGAGAAAAATCCAAGCTATTTATGAATTTTCATTCGAGCAGATAATTCCACTTGCAAATTGCAAAGAAATAGCCGAAAAGCTCATCTCAATTAAAAATAGTGGATCTTGCCAATTATAAAAAGAAAATCACCCTTCCATTAACGGAAAAGGGTGATTTTTATTTGGTTTTATTTACGAAATTTTTAATATGGGATAAAACCTCTTCTGGTTTTTCCTCAGGAACAAGATGACCAGTTTCTTTCAATACAATTAGCTTGGAATTTTTTAAATCCTTATGAAGCTGCTTTCCGATGTGTAATGGAACGACTTTATCATGCTCCCCCCAAATTAATAAACAAGGTGTATGAATTTTATGAAGCCTTTCAATAGGTAGGTCGCCTTCACGGTCCCTAATCATTCTTGTCAAAGCATGAAAGATACGATCCTCTAAGAATGGTTCTAAATAGCCCTTTTCCATTTCCTTATCAATTTTTGAATGGTCATAGACGACATTTCTTAAGTTCTTTTCAACCCCTGATTTTTCAAGATAACGCTTAATAAATAGATGGAAAAAAGGCAGATAGCTCGACATAATAAGAGAACGCTTTGACTTTTTAAGATAAGCCGAACTGCACAATAATACACATTGGGCTATGAGATCAGGTCGTAGGTAAGCGATATTTAAGGCGATTTGCCCTCCCATAGAATGTCCAATAATTATAATGTCTTTCAATTGAAGGCTTTCGCATAGCTTGATGACTGTCATTGAATGATTTTCGTATGAATATATATAGCTGCTGGACTTCCCGCTTTTACCAAATGGGGGCAGGTCAACGGATATTACATTATACTCGTTTTTTAGAAGTGGAATAAGGTGTCTGAAGCTAAAGGTAGAAGAAAGGAAGCCATGCAGTAAAACAACGGTCTTTTTAGAATGGGCATGAAGGTAAGATTCGTAATAAATCTCATTTCCATTCAGGGTGACTAGATTGCTGTTCATCTTCCATTCCTCCTTCTATACTCGTGAACAGTATGCTGGAAATTTTGTGTGAAGACAATAAAAAAGGGACAAACCACTTAGGAATGTCCGTTCAAAAAAGGGGGGAATACTAGAAAGCTTTATAAGATAAGGATAACCACATTTTATTATTTTATACATTGGTTAAATCCTTTTTTAAAACATAATTAAAGAATTCGCGCACAAAATAGAATAACACCGTATATAAATAACTTTTGAAAAACAAGCCCAACTATGATATAATTTTTAATTGCGAATAAAAACGAAAAATAATATATAATTTAGGAGTGTTTTCATGTCTGAAAAAATCGAAGTAGGAAGTGTTATTACAGGAAAGGTAACTGGGGTTCAACCATACGGTGCGTTCGTTGCTTTAGATGAAAATACACAAGGACTTGTTCATATCTCAGAAGTAACTCATGGTTTCGTAAAAGATATTAATGAATTTCTTAAAGTGGGCGATGAAGTAAACGTTAAAGTTTTATCTGTTGATGAAGAAGCAGGTAAAATCGGATTATCTATCCGTGCAACTGAGGAAGCGCCAGCAGTTGAAGTAAAGGCGAAAAAGCCTCGCAAACGTCAAGCGGCACCAGTTAAAGTAGAAAATGATACTGCGCAAGGCTTCAATACACTCAAAGATAAGCTTCAAGAGTGGATTAATCAGTCTCAGGCTTAATAAATAAATAAATAAAATCCTCTGTCATTTGTGACAGAGGATTTTATTTTAATTCATATTTTTTTATTCGGTACTGAAGGTTCTGTCTGCTCATGCCTAGAGATTTTGCGGCTTGGGTAATATTATGATTGTGGTATGTTAACACCTTCTGCAAATAGTTCGATTCTATTTCCTCTAAGTATGTATCTAATGGTTTTATATCGTAACTGTTTTCAATAGAAATAGGATAATCCTTAGTATCTGCTTTGAATTGAGGCTTGTTGCGAAAATGGATTGGTAAATGTGAATATGTAATCGTATCCTCATAATCAATCAAGTTCATCGCTCCCTCAATCACGTGCTCAAGCTCTCTAACATTTCCAGGCCATTCATATTGATAAAAGCTATTCAATACTTTTTCGTCAACTTCTTTAACCAACATTCCGAATAAATGATTATATTTTTCGATAAAAAACCGAACAAGGTCAGGAATATCCACTTTTCTGTCACGCAAGGGAGGAATAAATAGGGAAACGACACTTAGTCTATAATATAAGTCTTTGCGGAGTCTTCCTTCAGAAATCGCGTCAATTGGATCTTCATTAATTGTGGCGATTATTCTAACATCAATTTTTCGATCCTTCGTGTCACCTATGCGCCGGACCGTTTTTTCCTGTATAGATCGCAGAAGCTTTGCCTGCAGGGCAGGATTAAGTGAGTTGATTTCATCTAAGAGCAATGTTCCGCCTTCTGCTTGTTCAAATAAACCAGGCCGTTCAATGGCTCCTGTAAAAGCCCCTTTTTTTGTCCCGAAAAGCAACCCCTCAATTAAGTTATCTGGAAGTGCAGCACAATTTTGTGAAATATATGGTCTGGCAGAGCGGGTGCTGCCATTATGAATACTTTGTGCAAAAAGCTCTTTTCCGGTCCCTGTGTCTCCGGTAATAAGAATGGATGAATTTGTTCTTGTTGCTCGCTTGCTTGCCTCGATTACATCTTTGATTTCATTGCTGCTTCCGATAATGCTGTCGAAAGTATAGCGTGTATCACTTTTCTTGTTCATATTTTCTCTAATCAGTTTTTCTAGCTTAGTGACATCACGGGCAATTTCGATGGCACCAATTCGTACTCCCTCATCAACTATTGGAAAAGTATTATTAATTGTTGTTATTTCTTGTCCGCGGTTATTAAAATACGTTTGCTTCGCATTGATGATTGTTTCCCCTTTAGTGAGGGCTTTTATCAGAGTGCTATATTCATTTTTATGAAAAGAAAAGACATCTAAGAGGTCTTTATCAAGAACGTCTTCAAACTCCATCCCCTCTATTTCGGCCATTTTTCTGTTATAAATGATTGTCTTTCCTTCTTGGTTGACGGCATGGATCCCGATGTCGATTTCTTTAAGAATTTTATCAAACAATTTATTCTTTAATCGATCAGAAGGCAGGTTTTGTTTTCTCATATCTATCCTCCTTTTTGGTTTAAAGTGCAATATAAGTTTGCACTTTTGTGCATAAAAACGCAAATAAAATTTGCACTATAACAAGAGAATATTGATTGTATATCGTTTTGAATTTTGGCACACTTCTTGCAATAATATTTTGTGCTGATATTGATAGAGGAGGATGGAAACATGGTACAACCATATAAGCATGAACCATTTACTAATTTTAAATTGGAAGAAAATCATCAAGCCTATTTAACTGGGTTAAAAACAGTTGAAAGCTATTTAGGGAAGGATTACGATCTAGTTATCGACGGAGAGCGCATCTCTACAGAAGAGAAAATCGTATCTTATAATCCTGCTAATAAAACAGAAGTAATTGGCCGTGTGTCTAAAGCAAACCGCGATCTTGCTGAAAAAGCGATGCAAGCTGCAGTAGAAGCGTTTAAAACATGGAAAAAAGTAAAAGCTGAAACACGTGCAGACGTATTATTCAAAGCAGCTGCCATCATTCGCCGCCGCAAGCATGAGTTTTCTGCACTTTTAACAAAAGAAGCAGGCAAGCCATGGAATGAAGCGGATGCAGATACAGCAGAAGCAATTGATTTCCTTGAATTCTATGCTCGTCAAATGTTGAAAATTAAAGAAGGCGTGCCTGTAAACAGCCGTCCAAATGAATATAACCGTTATGATTACATTCCATTAGGTGTTGGAATCATCATTTCACCATGGAACTTCCCATTAGCGATCATGGCTGGAACGACTGTTGCGGCAATCGTAGCGGGAAATACAGTTCTTTTAAAGCCAGCTTCAACTACTCCAGTTGTTGCCGCAAAATTCGTTGAGGTCATGGAAGAAGCGGGTCTTCCTAAAGGTGTGTTAAACTTTGTACCAGGAAGCGGTGCAGAAGTGGGCGACTACTTAGTAGACCATAAGGATACACGTTTCATTAGCTTTACAGGATCTCGTGACGTAGGTCTTCGTATTTTTGAACGTGCTTCTAAATTAAGCGAAGGCCAAGTTTGGATGAAGCGTGTCATTGCAGAAATGGGCGGAAAAGACACAATCGTTGTCGATAAGGAAGCGGATCTTGAGTTAGCTGCGACTTCGATCGTTGCCTCTGCATTTGGCTTCTCAGGGCAAAAATGCTCTGCATGCTCTCGTGCAGTCATCGTTGAAGATGTGTACGACCAAGTGTTAAATCGTGCAGTTGAATTAACAAATGAATTAACACAAGGGGACCCAACGGACCCGAATAACTACATGGCTACAGTAATCGATCAAAGTGCATATGATAAGATCATGAGCTATATTGAAATTGGCAAAAAAGAAGGAAAGCTTATGACAGGCGGAGAAGGAGACGACTCCAAAGGCTACTTCATTAAGCCGACAATTTTCGCAGACCTTGATCCAGAAGCTCGCATCATGAAAGAGGAAATCTTTGGTCCGATTGTTGGATTTACAAAAGCAAAGGATTTCGATCATGCAATTGAAATTGCGAACAACACAGAATATGGTTTAACAGGAGCGGTTAT
>NZ_LT904904.1:958459-960223 GCF_900199725.1 Cytobacillus massiliigabonensis
CAATAAGAAAATGGAGAGATAATATGACTGATTATTAGAATCACATATTATCTCCAATTATTAGTGTAGAATAGTGTTCATTTACACAGAATGTTTGAAGAAGAGAAATGAATCATGTTAAGATAAGCTTGTTGGAATGGGAGCCTTTTTAAGAGATATACTAATACTTAAAAGGGATAGCATCTGGTAAACAGGGTGTAGTTTTAATACATAGGAGGCGGAAACTTTGGTACAACCATACAAACATGAACCATTTACTAATTTTAAATTGGAAGAAAATCATCAAGCCTATTTAACTGGGTTAAAAACAGTTGAAAGCTATTTAGGGAAGGATTACGATCTAGTTATCGACGGAGAGCGCATCTCTACAGAAGAGAAAATCGTATCTTATAATCCTGCTAATAAAACAGAAGTAATTGGCCGTGTGTCTAAAGCAAACCGCGATCTTGCTGAAAAAGCGATGCAAGCTGCAGTAGAAGCGTTTAAAACATGGAAAAAAGTAAAAGCTGAAACACGTGCAGACGTATTATTCAAAGCAGCTGCCATCATTCGCCGCCGCAAGCATGAGTTTTCTGCACTTTTAACAAAAGAAGCAGGCAAGCCATGGAATGAAGCGGATGCAGATACAGCAGAAGCAATTGATTTCCTTGAATTCTATGCTCGTCAAATGTTGAAAATTAAAGAAGGCGTGCCTGTAAACAGCCGTCCAAATGAATATAACCGTTATGATTACATTCCATTAGGTGTTGGAATCATCATTTCACCATGGAACTTCCCATTAGCGATCATGGCTGGAACGACTGTTGCGGCAATCGTAGCGGGAAATACAGTTCTTTTAAAGCCAGCTTCAACTACTCCAGTTGTTGCCGCAAAATTCGTTGAGGTCATGGAAGAAGCGGGTCTTCCTAAAGGTGTGTTAAACTTTGTACCAGGAAGCGGTGCAGAAGTGGGCGACTACTTAGTAGACCATAAGGATACACGTTTCATTAGCTTTACAGGATCTCGTGACGTAGGTCTTCGTATTTTTGAACGTGCTTCTAAATTAAGCGAAGGCCAAGTTTGGATGAAGCGTGTCATTGCAGAAATGGGCGGAAAAGATACAATCGTTGTCGATAAGGAAGCGGATCTTGAGTTAGCTGCAACTTCGATCGTTGCCTCTGCATTTGGCTTCTCAGGGCAAAAATGCTCTGCATGCTCTCGTGCAGTCATCGTTGAAGATGTGTACGACCAAGTGTTAAATCGTGCAGTTGAATTAACAAATGAATTAACACAAGGGGACCCAACGGACCCGAATAACTACATGGCTACAGTAATCGATCAAAGTGCATATGATAAGATCATGAGCTATATTGAAATTGGCAAAAAAGAAGGAAAGCTTATGACAGGCGGAGAAGGAGACGACTCCAAAGGCTACTTCATTAAGCCGACAATTTTCGCAGACCTTGATCCAGAAGCTCGCATCATGAAAGAGGAAATCTTTGGTCCGATTGTTGGATTTACAAAAGCAAAGGATTTCGATCATGCAATTGAAATTGCGAACAACACAGAATATGGTTTAACAGGAGCGGTTATCACAAATAACCGTAAGAATATCGAAAAAGCACGTGAAGATTTCCATGTTGGAAACCTATACTTCAACCGTGGATGTACAGGTGCGATCGTTGGATACCAGCCATTTGGCGGCTTCAATATGTCAGGAACAGACTCAAAAGCAGGCGGTCCTGACTACATCCAGCTTCATATGCAAGCAAAAACAACTTCTGA
>NZ_LT904904.1:960607-973107 GCF_900199725.1 Cytobacillus massiliigabonensis
CATGAACCATTTACTAATTTTAAATTGGAAGAAAATCATCAAGCCTATTTAACTGGGTTAAAAACAGTTGAAAGCTATTTAGGGAAGGATTACGATCTAGTTATCGACGGAGAGCGCATCTCTACAGAAGAGAAAATCGTATCTTATAATCCTGCTAATAAAACAGAAGTAATTGGCCGTGTGTCTAAAGCAAACCGCGATCTTGCTGAAAAAGCGATGCAAGCTGCAGTAGAAGCGTTTAAAACATGGAAAAAAGTAAAAGCTGAAACACGTGCAGACGTATTATTCAAAGCAGCTGCCATCATTCGCCGCCGCAAGCATGAGTTTTCTGCACTTTTAACAAAAGAAGCAGGCAAGCCATGGAATGAAGCGGATGCAGATACAGCAGAAGCAATTGATTTCCTTGAATTCTATGCTCGTCAAATGTTGAAAATTAAAGAAGGCGTGCCTGTAAACAGCCGTCCAAATGAATATAACCGTTATGATTACATTCCATTAGGTGTTGGAATCATCATTTCACCATGGAACTTCCCATTAGCGATCATGGCTGGAACGACTGTTGCGGCAATCGTAGCGGGAAATACAGTTCTTTTAAAGCCAGCTTCAACTACTCCAGTTGTTGCCGCAAAATTCGTTGAGGTCATGGAAGAAGCGGGTCTTCCTAAAGGTGTGTTAAACTTTGTACCAGGAAGCGGTGCAGAAGTGGGCGACTACTTAGTAGACCATAAGGATACACGTTTCATTAGCTTTACAGGATCTCGTGACGTAGGTCTTCGTATTTTTGAACGTGCTTCTAAATTAAGCGAAGGCCAAGTTTGGATGAAGCGTGTCATTGCAGAAATGGGCGGAAAAGACACAATCGTTGTCGATAAGGAAGCGGATCTTGAGTTAGCTGCAACTTCGATCGTTGCCTCTGCATTTGGCTTCTCAGGGCAAAAATGCTCTGCATGCTCTCGTGCAGTCATCGTTGAAGATGTGTACGACCAAGTGTTAAATCGTGCAGTTGAATTAACAAATGAATTAACACAAGGGGACCCAACGGACCCGAATAACTACATGGCTACAGTAATCGATCAAAGTGCATATGATAAGATCATGAGCTATATTGAAATTGGCAAAAAAGAAGGAAAGCTTATGACAGGCGGAGAAGGAGACGACTCCAAAGGCTACTTCATTAAGCCGACAATTTTCGCAGACCTTGATCCAGAAGCTCGCATCATGAAAGAGGAAATCTTTGGTCCGATTGTTGGATTTACAAAAGCAAAGGATTTCGATCATGCAATTGAAATTGCGAACAACACAGAATATGGTTTAACAGGAGCGGTTATCACAAATAACCGTAAGAATATCGAAAAAGCACGTGAAGATTTCCATGTTGGAAACCTATACTTCAACCGTGGATGTACAGGTGCGATCGTTGGATACCAGCCATTTGGCGGCTTCAATATGTCAGGAACAGACTCAAAAGCAGGCGGTCCTGACTACATCCAGCTTCATATGCAAGCAAAAACAACTTCTGAAATGTTCTAATATATAAGCTTGTTCGAAAAGGGTACACTAATTGTACATCGATTTATATGTATTTAAATGACTCTTTTTGGTGATTTAGGTTACAATGAATGAGTATTTAATCGAAATGGGGGAATGGTTTTTCATGACTCAAATGACACATTCAAATAGTTTAATCGAACAGACTGAAAAATACGGGGCAAATAATTATCATCCGCTGCCAATCGTTATTTCAAAAGCAGAGGGAGTTTGGGTTGAGGATCCTGAAGGCAATAAATATATGGACATGTTAAGTGCCTACTCAGCAGTAAACCAAGGACATCGACATCCTAAAATTATTCAAGCCTTAAAAGATCAAGCGGATCGAGTAACACTTACTTCACGTGCTTTCCATAACGATCAGCTTGGCCCATGGTATGAAATGGTTTGTAAACTGACAAATAAAGAAATGGCGCTTCCGATGAACACTGGGGCAGAAGCAGTTGAAACGGCGATTAAAGCTGCACGCCGCTGGGCATATGATGTAAAAGGAGTAGCAGACAATCAAGCAGAAATCATCGCATGTATCGGGAACTTTCATGGAAGAACAATGACAGCTGTTTCTCTTTCTTCTGATGAAGAATACAAGCGTGGCTTTGGTCCAATGCTGCCAGGTATTAAATTAATTCCTTATGGAGATTTAGAAGCATTGAAAAATGCTATTACTAAAAACACTGCTGCGTTCTTAATTGAACCGATTCAAGGAGAAGCAGGTATCGTTATTCCTCCTGAGGGCTTCTTAAAGAAAGCGTATGAAGCTTGTAAAGAAAATAATGTTTTATTTATTGCAGATGAGATCCAAGCGGGTCTGGCTCGTTCAGGCAAAATGTTTGCTTGTGAATGGGAAGATGTAGATCCTGATATGTATATTTTAGGTAAAGCGCTTGGAGGAGGCGTTTTCCCAATCTCATGTGTTGTTGCCAATAAGGAAGTTCTTGGCGTATTTAATCCGGGATCACACGGCTCTACATTTGGAGGAAACCCAATGGCTTGTGCAGTTTCCATTGCATCGATTGATGTTCTTGTGGAGGAAAAGCTTGCGGAACGTTCGCTAAAGCTTGGGGAATACTTTAAAGAAAAATTAAAAGAAATTAACAATCCAATCATTAAAGAGGTTCGAGGCCGTGGTCTATTTATCGGTGTAGAACTAACAGAACCAGCACGGAAATATTGTGAAGCATTAAAAGAAGAAGGTCTATTATGTAAAGAAACGCATGATACCGTTATTCGCTTTGCTCCGCCTTTAGTGATTAGCGAAGAGGACTTAGATTGGGCAATTGAACGTATTAAAAAGGTATTAAGCTGATAATAGAGCAAAAAATCCTTGCACATGATGATGTGCAAGGATTTTTTTATTCAAGCCTTTTCGACATAACTCTAGAATCACTAATGATATAATAATGCAAATGAAGGATAATACTATACAAAAAGGAGAGAGTTAATGTGCAAAATTTTACTTTTTGGAATCCAACCAAATTAATTTTTGGCAAAGATCAGATCGAACAATTACATAAAGAAATCCCTCAGTACGGAAACAAGGTTTTACTAGTTTACGGCGGCGGAAGCATTAAACGAAATGGTCTATATGAGAAAGTAATAACTGAATTAAAGCGTATGGATGCAGAGGTTTTTGAACTTTCGGGAGTCGAGCCAAATCCGCGAATTTCGACTGTTAGAAAGGGTGTTGAAATTTGTAAGGAAAATAGCATTGATTTTCTCTTAGCAGTTGGCGGCGGAAGTGTAATTGATTGTACAAAAGCCATTGCAGCTGGAGCGAAGTATGATGGGGATGCATGGGATTTAGTCATTAAAAAGGCTTTTGCAACAGAAGCGCTGCCTTTCGGTACTGTCTTAACTTTAGCTGCCACTGGTTCTGAAATGAATTCAGGCTCTGTTATCACGAATTGGGAAACAAATGAGAAGTATGGCTGGGGAAGCCCTGCTGTTTTTCCGAAGTTCTCTATTTTGGATCCTGTTCATACATATACAGTTCCTAGAGATCAAACGGTGTATGGCATTGTTGATATGATGTCGCATGTTCTTGAACATTACTTCCATTTAGCTGAGAATACAGAGTTTCAGGATCGTATGTGTGAATCATTGCTGATTACTGTTATGGAAACTGCACCGAAGCTTCTTTCTGACCTCGAAAACTATGAATATCGTGCAACCATTTTATATGCGGGTACAATGGCGCTAAATGGCATATTAAACATGGGGTATCGCGGGGATTGGGCAACACATAATATTGAGCATGCCGTATCTGCAGTTTATGATATTCCTCATGGCGGCGGCTTAGCTATTCTGTTCCCGAACTGGATGAAGCACAATCTCCATGTAAAACCAGAAAGATTTAAACAGCTTGCCGTAAGAGTGTTTGGTATTGATCCTTCAGGGAAATCAGCAGAAGAAGCAGCTTTAGAGGGCATTGAAAAGCTTCGTGAATTTTGGACTAAAATTGGTGCACCGGCAAGGCTGGCTGACTATGGCATTGATGCAAGCAAACTTCAGATTATGGCAGACAAAGCGACGGTGAATGGCGAGTTTGGCAACTTTGCTAAATTAAGCAATAAGGATGTTATGGATATTTACAAGGCATCCTTATAAGAAATTTTGGGAATGTGGAGGATGAAACATGTCGCATATTCGTTTTGATTACTCAAATGCACTTCAATTTTTTGGTGAACATGAGATTACATATCTACAGGATGCTGTTAAGGTTTCACATCATTCATTACATGAGCGAACAGGTGCAGGAAATGAATATTTAGGGTGGATTGATTTGCCGGTTGATTATGATAAAGAAGAATTCGCTCGTATACAAAAATCAGCAGAAAAAATTAAGTGCAATTCTGATATTTTATTGGTGATTGGGATTGGCGGATCATACTTAGGTGCCCGTGCTGCGATTGATATGCTTAACCATCATTTTTATAATGTGCTTTCGAAGGAGAAACGAGACACTCCTCAAGTTATATTTGTAGGTAATAATCTTAGTTCAAGCTATATGAATGATGTGATTGATCTTCTTGAAGGTGTGGACTTTTCGATTAATGTAATCTCCAAATCGGGTACAACGACAGAACCTGCCATCGCTTTCCGTATTTTCCGGCAGCTTTTAGAAAAGAAATATGGCAAGGAAGAAGCGCGAAATAGAATATATGCGACAACGGACAAGGCGAGAGGGGCATTAAAAACAGTAGCGATGGAAGAAGGGTATGAAACATTCGTCATTCCTGATGATGTTGGCGGCCGTTATTCTGTCTTAACTGCTGTTGGATTGTTGCCGATCGCTGTTAGCGGAGCTGATATTGAGCAAATGATGGAAGGAGCAGCACAAGCCCGGGAGGAATACAGTAAATCTGAACTCCTGGAAAATGCTGCTTATCAGTATGCTGCTGTCAGGAATATTTTGTATAACAAAGGAAAAACAATTGAAATGCTCATAAATTATGAGCCAGGTCTTCAATATTTTTCAGAATGGTGGAAGCAGTTGTTCGGTGAAAGTGAAGGGAAGGACCAGAAAGGAATCTATCCATCATCAGCAAACTTCTCAACGGATCTTCATTCGTTAGGGCAGTATGTACAAGAGGGAAGACGTGATCTTTTCGAAACGGTTATAAAGGTGGAGGAACCTCGTCACGAATTATTCATAGAGAAAGCAGAAAATGACTTAGATGGCTTGAACTATCTTGCTGGGAAGAGTGTGGATTTTGTCAATAATAAAGCGTTTGAAGGAACAATGCTTGCCCATACAGATGGGGGTGTGCCAAATCTAATTATTTCGGTTCCGAAATTAGATGAGTTTACGTTTGGCTATCTTGTATACTTCTTTGAGAAATCTTGTGCAATGAGCGGATATTTATTGGGTGTCAATCCTTTTGATCAGCCTGGAGTCGAAGCATATAAAGTAAATATGTTTGCCCTCCTTGGAAAGCCAGGCTTTGAAGAGAAAAAAGCAGAACTGGAAAAACGGCTTAAATAATAGTAAGGGCGTCATCGAATGCGATGACGCTCTGATTTAATCATTCATTATAACGATAAGCTGATCGTGCTGAATAATTGTAAATGGGTGGGAAGGGTTCAACAGTGTCTCCTCCCCTCTTTTTATCCCTAATAAAAGGATGCCTTCTTTCATAAGCAAGTGGCTTAAATCCATAAATGTCATATTAACGACTTCAGGTACGGCGGGCTTAAAAGTTAGGTTTCTCTTATCAAGCTGGTTTAATAAATCCAAAAAGGATGTAACGAGTTGCTGTGAGGAGATGCTATTTATCATTACATAACTAGTCAGAATGTTCGTTTGTACAATTTCATCGGCTCCAGCTCTTTTGGCATTTGCTACCTGTTCGGATGTTAAGATTTCTACGATGCATTGAACTTCGCGGTTCAGCCCCTTTACTGCCAACAGTGTTAAAATTGACCCCATATCTGCTTGCAGCTCTCCTTTGTTTGGGTCTGCAGTAATAATTACTTTTATTGCATCAAATATATTCGCCTTAATAAGAATTTCGTCCAGATTCGAACGTCCCTGAATAAAATGAACATTCATATTGGGTAAGGGATTCTTATCCAAGGATTCATCAATTAAAGCAATTGAGATGTTCTTATTGTTTGTGCAAAGCGTATGTAAAATTCCGCGGGTTCGTTCATTCCAGCCAATAACAATAATATGATCTTTCCCTTTGAAATTTGCTTTCCCCTCCAAAAATTCATTTTGCTTTGTGACTGCAGCTGCAGCTAAACTGGCGAAATAAGTTGCTAAAAAACCAGCTCCTGTTAAGATAAGAGCCATTCCTGCTAGCCTGCCAGGTACAGATTTAGGAACAAAATCACCATAACCAACTGTAGAAGCGGTAATAATAGCCCACCATACCCCTTCGAAAATGGTTGGGAATTGTTTGGGCTCTAATAAATGAACGAATGACCCAAATGAAATAATTACGATAAGAGCAATAATAAGAACTCTTAGAAAAAGCGGCAATCGAACGAAGAGATTGAAGAAATTATATGACATGTTTTGCACCCCTATAATAATTAGCATAGTCCGCTATACATAATTATGGACGAAATGATAGGGTTTCATAATTGATAAGGGAAATTCGTGGATAAACAAAATAGCTTCATTCACTAATTGATTGTGAATGAAGCTATTATCTATTAGCTGTTTTTAAGAAAAATGCAAAAGATGAAGGTATATTAATCGATCCAACTTTTGGCTGGATTTTAGCGTTTCGATGCTATCAATTCCAGTTTCATGAGCGGTAAGTATCATTTCCTCTCTTATTTTATTAATGCGTCTTAGTACTAATTGTTCAAGGGTAATCTTATTCATTTAACCATTCTCCTATTAAATATCTTCTCTTACTTGTATTATAGGAGATATTTCTTATTCCGAAATAGGTTCGACAAAAGTTCTAAGAATAAGACAAAAAAGCTTATTTCTTGTAGAGAATAATCTCTTAAATGTGATCAATCTTTTTAATTAACATATCTTGCAGTAATGTTTATATATATTGATCGTATCTATTATTTTCCTGCTAAGAAAATTATTTATGAGGGGCTGTTGACTTCTTTAAAAAAGTATATTAATATAATAAATCTAATGAGGTTCATGGAAATGAAGAGTGAATCTTGTTTTCAGTAAATACTTCATTTAATGTTGACAGAGATTGTTTTATGAATTATAATAAGTCTCTGTTGCTGGACTGAAAAAATTATTTTAAAAAAGTAATTGACTGCATTCAGATAGAATGATAGAATAAAGTCCTGCTTCAATAAATAGTTCTTTGAAAACTAAACAAAGCAAGAACGTCAACGTTAATTCAAGTTTTAAACTTAAGAGCTAATCTTACTCTTTATTGGAGAGTTTGATCCTGGCTCAGGACGAACGCTGGCGGCGTGCCTAATACATGCAAGTCGAGCGAACTTGCGGGAGCTTGCTCCCAAAAGTTAGCGGCGGACGGGTGAGTAACACGTGGGCAACCTGCCTGTAAGACTGGGATAACTTCGGGAAACCGGAGCTAATACCGGATAATTCTTTTCCTCACATGTGGAAAAGCTGAAAGATGGCTTCGGCTATCACTTACAGATGGGCCCGCGGCGCATTAGCTAGTTGGTGAGGTAACGGCTCACCAAGGCGACGATGCGTAGCCGACCTGAGAGGGTGATCGGCCACACTGGGACTGAGACACGGCCCAGACTCCTACGGGAGGCAGCAGTAGGGAATCTTCCGCAATGGACGAAAGTCTGACGGAGCAACGCCGCGTGAGTGATGAAGGTTTTCGGATCGTAAAACTCTGTTGTTAGGGAAGAACAAGTACCGTTCGAATAGGGCGGTACCTTGACGGTACCTAACCAGAAAGCCACGGCTAACTACGTGCCAGCAGCCGCGGTAATACGTAGGTGGCAAGCGTTGTCCGGAATTATTGGGCGTAAAGCGCGCGCAGGCGGTCTTTTAAGTCTGATGTGAAAGCCCCCGGCTCAACCGGGGAGGGTCATTGGAAACTGGGAGACTTGAGTGCAGAAGAGGAGAGTGGAATTCCACGTGTAGCGGTGAAATGCGTAGAGATGTGGAGGAACACCAGTGGCGAAGGCGACTCTCTGGTCTGTAACTGACGCTGAGGCGCGAAAGCGTGGGGAGCGAACAGGATTAGATACCCTGGTAGTCCACGCCGTAAACGATGAGTGCTAAGTGTTAGAGGGTTTCCGCCCTTTAGTGCTGCAGCAAACGCATTAAGCACTCCGCCTGGGGAGTACGGCCGCAAGGCTGAAACTCAAAGGAATTGACGGGGGCCCGCACAAGCGGTGGAGCATGTGGTTTAATTCGAAGCAACGCGAAGAACCTTACCAGGTCTTGACATCCTCTGACAATCCTAGAGATAGGACTTTCCCCTTCGGGGGACAGAGTGACAGGTGGTGCATGGTTGTCGTCAGCTCGTGTCGTGAGATGTTGGGTTAAGTCCCGCAACGAGCGCAACCCTTGATCTTAGTTGCCAGCATTCAGTTGGGCACTCTAAGGTGACTGCCGGTGACAAACCGGAGGAAGGTGGGGATGACGTCAAATCATCATGCCCCTTATGACCTGGGCTACACACGTGCTACAATGGATGGTACAAAGGGCTGCAAGACCGCGAGGTTTAGCCAATCCCATAAAACCATTCTCAGTTCGGATTGCAGGCTGCAACTCGCCTGCATGAAGCCGGAATCGCTAGTAATCGCGGATCAGCATGCCGCGGTGAATACGTTCCCGGGCCTTGTACACACCGCCCGTCACACCACGAGAGTTTGTAACACCCGAAGTCGGTGGGGTAACCGCAAGGAGCCAGCCGCCTAAGGTGGGACAGATGATTGGGGTGAAGTCGTAACAAGGTAGCCGTATCGGAAGGTGCGGCTGGATCACCTCCTTTCTAAGGATGAAATGAAGTCTAACTTCATTAAAAGACGTTTCATTGTTCGTTCAGTTTTGAGAGAGCAATTCTCTCATATGAATTTGTTCTTTGAAAACTAGATAATGTATATAAAGAAGAATAACCGAGTAATCGCCATCTTAGTTTTCTCTTATNCTTATTCGTATGGCAGTAAGTGATATTTCAACAATGGGCCGTAATACCCAAGGGGTAAGACTCATTCGTTTAGATGAAAGCCAAAATGAATATGTTGCTACTGTTACGAAGGTTGAAAAAGATGAGGATAAAACAGAAGAAGAATTAACAAAGCCAATTGAAAGTGCTGATCCACACCTTGAAGATGATGAGGTTAATGAGCAGGAGTAATAATAAAGAGGAGGAACACAATTTAGTGTTCCTCTTTTTTATTAAAATGGAGTAGAATAGTAATAAGGACTCATGACATTTGAGGTGTAAAAAAATGCGTGTTAATATAAATGAACTTCTAGAAGGGTGTATTTTATCGGAGGATATTTACAGTCTGACAAATCGCCCTATCGTTAGTAAAAAGACAATTATTACGAATGAATTAATTGGAATATTAAAAGCCTTTTTAATTAGAGAGGTTCATGTAGACAAATTGATGGTTAATGGTTCACCATTTCAGCCTAGGGAAATTCTAGATGATGATGGGATTGAGCAAAAAAGTGTTCCAACTATAATGGAAGCTAGTCTGGAAGATGCCTTTTTAATTGGTGTCCGAGATTATAAGAAGGAATTTAAAAATTGGCAAGCAGGTATCCCTATTGATTTTTCAAAGATTAGGAATATCATGATCCCTTTAGTAGAAAAGTCGGAAGTAACCCCATCTGAATTATTCTCCTTGCACCACCTATCAACGCAAGATGAGTATTTATATCAACATGCGGTTGCAGTGGGACTTATTAGTGCGTTTATAGGAAAAAAACTTAAAATGAATAAGGGTGACATTGTTCAGCTTGCTATTGGGGGATGTTTATCTGATGCTGGAATGGCAAAAATTAAACCAGCTATTTTAAATAAAAAGTCTACATTAACAAAACAGGAATTTGAAGAAATGAAAAAACATACAACCTATTCGTATAAAATGGTTCAGAATATTTCTCTTTTAAGGGAAAGTAC
Organism: Cytobacillus massiliigabonensis; assembly: GCF_900199725.1. GTDB lineage: Bacteria > Bacillota > Bacilli > Bacillales > Cytobacillaceae > Cytobacillus > Cytobacillus massiliigabonensis. The sequence goes on from NZ_LT904904.1 coordinate 970,705, forward strand.
AAAGATTGGCATTTTACAGCATCATGAAAGATTAGATGGCAGCGGATATCCTTTAGGAGAGAAAAATAATAAAATTAATATTTTTGCTAAAATCATTGGTGTTGCTGATACATTTCATGCTATGACATGCAGCCGATTATACAGACGGAAGCAATCACCGTTTAAAGTATTAGAGATGATGCTTCAAGATATGTTTGGAAAATATGATATTACTGCAATGCAAGCTATAGGATCAGGTATAATGACCTTTTCAATTGGAAGCAGTGTAAAATTATCTGATGATCGTGTAGCAGAAATTCTCTTTATAGAAGAAAAGTCACCAACGAGACCACTTGTGAAAATTACCCAAACGGATGAGATTATCCATTTAGAAAAGAATCGCCAATTATTTATAGAAGAAGTACTAAAATAGACCGTATTTGTACGGTCTATTTTTATATTTACTAAAAAAACACTTGCAATTATTATAGTAGGTTGATATACTTATTCAAGTCAGCAAGAGAAAAGATTTCACAAAAAAATCTTTGTTGACTCTTCAAGAAATATATGATATATTAATAAAGTTGCTTCTGAAAAAGAAGTTAAATTTATTTAATCTATTGCTCTTTGAAAACTGAACGAACAAAAAACGTCAACGTTTATTATTTTGCCTTTTAAAAAAAAAGGTATTTATGAGCTAATCAACTCACAATTTATTGGAGAGTTTGATCCTGGCTCAGGACGAACGCTGGCGGCGTGCCTAATACATGCAAGTCGAGCGAATCTGAGGGAGCTTGCTCCCAAAGATTAGCGGCGGACGGGTGAGTAACACGTGGGCAACCTGCCTGTAAGACTGGGATAACTTCGGGAAACCGGAGCTAATACCGGATAATTCTTTTCCTCACATGTGGAAAAGCTGAAAGATGGCTCCGGCTATCACTTACGGATGGGCCCGCGGCGCATTAGCTAGTTGGTGAGGTAACGGCTCACCAAGGCAACGATGCGTAGCCGACCTGAGAGGGTGATCGGCCACACTGGGACTGAGACACGGCCCAGACTCCTACGGGAGGCAGCAGTAGGGAATCTTCCGCAATGGACGAAAGTCTGACGGAGCAACGCCGCGTGAGTGATGAAGGTTTTCGGATCGTAAAACTCTGTTGTTAGGGAAGAACAAGTACCGTTCGAATAGGGCGGTACCTTGACGGTACCTAACCAGAAAGCCACGGCTAACTACGTGCCAGCAGCCGCGGTAATACGTAGGTGGCAAGCGTTGTCCGGAATTATTGGGCGTAAAGCGCGCGCAGGCGGTCTTTTAAGTCTGATGTGAAAGCCCCCGGCTCAACCGGGGAGGGTCATTGGAAACTGGGAGACTTGAGTGCAGAAGAGGAGAGTGGAATTCCACGTGTAGCGGTGAAATGCGTAGAGATGTGGAGGAACACCAGTGGCGAAGGCGACTCTCTGGTCTGTAACTGACGCTGAGGCGCGAAAGCGTGGGGAGCGAACAGGATTAGATACCCTGGTAGTCCACGCCGTAAACGATGAGTGCTAAGTGTTAGAGGGTTTCCGCCCTTTAGTGCTGCAGCAAACGCATTAAGCACTCCGCCTGGGGAGTACGGCCGCAAGGCTGAAACTCAAAGGAATTGACGGGGGCCCGCACAAGCGGTGGAGCATGTGGTTTAATTCGAAGCAACGCGAAGAACCTTACCAGGTCTTGACATCCTCTGACAATCCTAGAGATAGGACTTTCCCCTTCGGGGGACAGAGTGACAGGTGGTGCATGGTTGTCGTCAGCTCGTGTCGTGAGATGTTGGGTTAAGTCCCGCAACGAGCGCAACCCTTGATCTTAGTTGCCAGCATTCAGTTGGGCACTCTAAGGTGACTGCCGGTGACAAACCGGAGGAAGGTGGGGATGACGTCAAATCATCATGCCCCTTATGACCTGGGCTACACACGTGCTACAATGGATGGTACAAAGGGCTGCAAGACCGCGAGGTTTAGCCAATCCCATAAAACCATTCTCAGTTCGGATTGCAGGCTGCAACTCGCCTGCATGAAGCCGGAATCGCTAGTAATCGCGGATCAGCATGCCGCGGTGAATACGTTCCCGGGCCTTGTACACACCGCCCGTCACACCACGAGAGTTTGTAACACCCGAAGTCGGTGGGGTAACCGCAAGGAGCCAGCCGCCTAAGGTGGGACAGATGATTGGGGTGAAGTCGTAACAAGGTAGCCGTATCGGAAGGTGCGGCTGGATCACCTCCTTTCTAAGGATGAAATGAAGTCTAACTTCATTAAAAGACGTTTCATTGTTCGTTCAGTTTTGAGAGAGCAATTCTCTCATATGAATTTGTTCTTTGAAAACTAGATAATGTATATAAAGAAGAATAACCGAGTAATCGCCATCTTAGTTTTCTCTTATTAAAT
>NZ_LT904904.1:978107-1075718 GCF_900199725.1 Cytobacillus massiliigabonensis
TAGCCGCATCCAGCACGACAGGTGCTTGAACTGCCCATTGACCTCCTCCAGATGGAATGAAGATATTAATTAAGCCAGCACTTAAGAAAGTGAATAATGGAAATGTGAATTCATTAGATACCGATATGAATCCATTAGCGATAACTGCAGCTAATCCTGACGCTGTCATCATTCCGATAATACCGGCATAAAAAGGAAATTGGATAATGATCCCGCTTGCACCTTTTACGGCATTCATAACTGCCTCTAAAAAAAGCTTTGGCGTCCCATGGAAAAGAATGCCCAAGAATAAAAATAAGAAATTAACAATATCAAGATTTAGTTTAAAACCATTTTGAACAAAATAGTAGAATAAAAACACAATCCCAAATAGACCAATTAACAGAGAGAGTATTCGGCTATTCTCTAGCCGTTCTGCAGGAGTCATGTCCGCCTTTTCAATTGCAGCGGCCTGCATATCGTCCTGTAATAAGGCGGGATCGACAGTTATTGTTTCATCTTTAGAAGGCATCATCAGCCGGTTAACGATTGGAAGGACTAAGAATAAAGCGATAACAATGGCGAGATTAAAACCAGAAAAAATCGTTTCACTTGTTGGAATAATCCCAATCAAATCTTGTGAAAAGTGCCCTTCTGTGGCAATGGTTAATGGTGTTGAGCCTGAAATCCCCCCATGCCAAATAACAAAACCGGAGTAAGCGCTTGCAATTAAAAGCCGGTAATCAACATTTTTCACCTTTTTTGCCAATTCCTTTGCAAATAAAGCCCCAATGACAAGACCAAATCCCCAGTTTATCCAACTAGCAATAAGGGAGACAACCGTTACAATGATAACGGCCTGTCCCGGTGATTTAGCTGTAGAAGCAAGTGCTCCTAATCCCTTTTTAAAAATTCTGCTGCTTGCAAGAACATGTCCAGTTACTAAAACAAGAACCATTTGCATGGTAAAGACTAGCAGTCCCCAAAATCCATTCCCCCAGTGCTGAACCATTTGATAAGGTCCGCTTTCGGTGAATATAAGGCCAAGTACAAACACGACAAAAGTTAAAATAATGACAAATAAAAATGGATCAGGCAAGTACCGCTGCATGACTCGATTAAAAAATGAAACGAGTGCTTTCATTGATTTTCTCCTTTCTAGTAATTCTTATAACTATTATTCAATATTTCTATAATATTCTTTATATTCCTTCAATTTTTTTGTGATATTAACTTTTACCATCATAATTATAAGGAAAATAAGATAGGAACTGTTTGTTAAACAAGTCCAAGGTTTCATTTAGGTCCATCGCCATAGGGAACTATATACAATTGGAAAATTTTCTAGTAAAATAGATGCGGAAATGTATTGAAGGAGAATGAGGATGTCAATCAAAGAGTTACAAATAGAAACATTAAGAAAGAAAAATAGAATCACACTGATTATGTTAATCATTTCAGTTATTCTAGGTGTGGTAGTTGAAGCCAGTTTAGGAAAAGCACTCCAGCTTATTTTGACAATCGCTATAGGTGGAGCAGTGCTATGTTCCATTATCGCATTTTTACATCTATCCAAACGTTTAACGAAACAAATTGCTTATTTCGCAATAGTAGGTTTAACTATTATTCTTGGAATGATTATTTTAATCAGTCCCTCTGAGAATAATCTATCACTCATTTACTATTTATTAGTTTGTTCGGCTCTTTATATGAATATTGTTCTTTATCTAATAGGAACGGCTTTTGGAGTTGGCTTATTGGCTTTTGCCTTTGCTCTAAATGGCGAGATCTATTCCTCTGATATTTCTACTTATTTATTACTATTTTCTCTTGCTGTCATTGTGTTGTTTTTTCAGCAAAAAATTATGGGGAAACTTGAGTCCGATCTTGAAAAGCTGCAGACTTCGGCAGAAGAAAAGCTGGAAAGTGAATCCAGGCAGCGCATAGTTTTAGAGGAAAACTCACAAATCATTGCTAGTAATATGCAGATGGTAGAGGAACAATCGGAATCGGAAAAGCAGGTAACGATAGAACTTAATGTTGCCTTGCAGGAGATAGCAGCAGGAACACAATCACAAGGAAATGCGATCAGCAATATAATGAATTCAATTGAAAGTACTTCTAAACAAGTAGAATCAATGAACGAACGTGTGATACAAATTAATGACTCTACCAATCAAATGACAGACCAAATAGAAGAGGGCCGCTCACAATCTCAAATCATGAGCGATCAAATGCAGGAATTTAAGCAGTTTATTGAATTGATGGAAAAGGATATGAACCAATTAAGTGAAAATATTGAGTCATCCTTAAGTTCTATCCAAGCAATCCAAGGAATAACTGCTCAAACGAATTTGCTTGCTTTGAATGCATCGATTGAAGCAGCAAGAGCGGGAGAAGCAGGAAAAGGTTTTTCTGTTGTTGCTGAAGAAATTCGCAAGCTTGCGGAAACCTCAGATCAAACAGCCATTCAAATTTCTGCTACTTTAAATCAAGTTCATATCAACAACCGTGAAACACAAAATCAAATGAATCTTGTTTCTAGTAAAATGGACGAAAATATTCAAGGAACGGTGAAGAATCAATCGATTTTTGAATCCATTCAGCATTCTATTCAACATCTTCAACAAGAAATTCAGTCATTCCGCGGAGTTGCCAAAAATATTGACCAGGAAACAGATGCGATTGAAGTAGCAGTAAATGAATTTGCGTCTATATTAGAAGAAGCTTCCTCCTCTCTGGAAGAAATTTCAGCAACCGTTCAATCACAAACCGATAACAAAGAACAACTTTCACGCTTAATTCAAGAAACGAATCGTGCTACACAAAATCTTTCGAATCTTTTAAAGTGAGCTCGGTAATAGATTGTTAAGCTAACATGAAAAAAATGTTAAAAACCATGTCATTATGACGTGGTTTTTTGACATTAATTAAGCATATTCAAATAATCTCATCGTAGTTTTTCCTTTTTTTCATTAATTCTCTTTTTAATGCTGCTATAGCTCTTGAAGTTGTTATTTTTACTCTGTTTTCATTCCAGTTTAATATCTCCGCGGTTTCTTTTATAGAAAGTTCTTTAATTTTCCTAAGAATAAGCACCTTTTGATAACTAAGGTGTAAATTATGAATTGCCTCATATAATATATTCATTCTCTCGCCTTTCATAATTAACTCTAAAGGCGTCTGCTGATTTGACTCAAATTGATACTTATCTAAAGAAAATGTTGTTAACAAGCTCTTTTTCCCGAAATAGTCGAGCGTTACATTTCTAGAAATACTGAATAGCCATGGAAATAAATTGGATTTACCATATAACTTATCCAAATTTCTATAAACCTTAATAAAGGTGTCCTGGGTTAAATCTTCAGCATCCTCCTTGTCATTTACAAGGAGGTAAATATAACTGAATATTTTATCACTATATTCTTTGTATAGTTGTTCAAAAGTATCTGCAGAAAATTTTTTCATTTTGCCGACGCCCCTTAAGCAAATTTTTAGACGAAAAGATTGAAAAAGAAAGATATGATGAACAGGTTTTATGTAATACTGTCTACAATACTAACAATTAGAAAAGTTTTCCAGTACCGTTTTTCTTATATTCATAAAGTAATTGTGAGTCTGTTTCTATCTTCCTATACCTGTTTAAAATGTAGGTAAATAGAATCCTTTTTTAATAAAATTTGTAATTAAATCTTTAAGTATGTTACTTTTGCTTTTCAAACGTATTATTTTTGATTTTCAAAAAGGTTACATATCTTATTAACTATTTCAGATTTATATTGTCTAATAAATTCTTTATTAGGCAGAAAATCATAGAGTCTAAAGCTCCCTTTCGTTTTAACCATGGAACTTTTTTGAAAAAATCCCCTTCCATTCCTTCTTCTTATTTTTTCCTAATACATATTCTCAAATAATGGATTTCTATTGAAAATAGAGTATTTTCAGCTAAGTAGTATGTTCTATTACTGAACCTTTCAGACTAAATATCTTTTTCCCTCTTAATGCATTCCTCTCATTTTAATCTGGTACACTTTTCCTTCCTGAGTATTCGACAACTTTCTTTTTTTTTATTAGCTAAAGTTTCAGTAACAAGGGGGTCATGACCCCAGCTGGAGGTGGTTATTTTCTAACTGGAGGCTAGTGTTAATTAATTGCAATTAAACAAATGAATGAGGAGGAATTATTGTGGGGAAAAAAGGAAAAGTACGATTTCGTTTGCTGTCCATTCTGTCAATCGCGTTTTTAATTCTCCCACTCATGTTTCCGAATATGGGGCATGCAGAAGGAAATAGTTCACCGCACACTTCTCTAAAGAAATCTCCACCAGAATCTTCTGAAAACAAAATTAGCAATAGGTTACAAGATGAATTCGATAAGCAAGATGAAGTCACATTCTTAATTAAATTTAAAGAACAAGCCGATCCGGCTGCAGCAGCAAAAAAGGCAGAAAAAAATGCATTAAATCAAAACCTTACTCCTGCAAAAGCAAAATACATGAAGCGATCAGCAGTCCTTTCAGCATTAAGATCAACAGCCATTGAAACTCAAGGCTCTGTAGCAGACTTCCTCCAAAAGCAAGAACAAGAAGGGAAAGCGAAAGAAATCCAATCCTTCTACATTGTCAATGCTATCGCAGTTACAGCAACGAAAGATGTTATGGAACAAGTTGCTGCCTTCCCAGAAGTAGAAAAAGTACTTCCAAATGAAATGAGACAACTTCATATCCCTGAAAAAGTTGCAGAAAAACCATCTATGCAGCTTGGAAAGGAACCGAAAGCGAATACAAATTCAATTGAATGGAATATTGACCGAGTGGGTGCACCGGCTGTCTGGGAATTGGGAATTGATGGTTCAGGCACAGTTGTAGCTTCCATAGATACAGGTGTACAGTGGGATCACCCGGCATTAAAAGAAAAATATCGAGGCTATAATCCAGCCAATCCAAATTCTCCTTCACATGAATTCAACTGGTTTGATGCTACAGCAGGAAGAGCAGCAGCATATGATGATCAAGGTCATGGAACACATGTAACGGGTACAATGGTGGGAAGTGAGCCAAATGGTTCGAATCAAATCGGGGTCGCTCCTGGTGCGAAATGGATTGCCGTTAAAGCCTTTACAGCGAGTGGAGGATCAGATAGTGATCTTTTAGCTGCGGGTGAATGGATACTAGCACCAAAGGATGCTGCAGGAAACCCGCATCCTGAACAAGCGCCAGATGTTGTTAATAACTCATGGGGTGGAGGTCCAGGGCTTGATGAATGGTACCGCCCAATGGTTCAAGCATGGCGCGCAGCGGAAATCTTCCCTGAATTCTCAGCAGGAAATACTAGAGCAGGAAATCCTGGGGGACCGGGCTCTATTGCCAACCCGGCTAACTATCCAGAATCATATGCTACAGGTGCAACAGATATAAATAATGGACTAGGAAGCTTCTCGCTTCAAGGCCCATCTCCTTATGAAGAAATCAAGCCTGATATTTCTGCACCAGGAGTAAACATTCGCTCATCTGTTCCAGGAAGCAATTATGAAGGCGGATGGAATGGGACTTCTATGGCAGGACCTCATGTTTCAGCAGTTGCAGCATTGCTTAGGCAAGTAGATTCGAGCTTAACAGTGGATGAAATAGAAGAGATTTTAACGACAACAGCTACTCCGCTAACAAATGGAACATATCCGACATCACCAAATAATGGCTTTGGATCAGGTCTTGTTAATGCTTTTGATGCAGTTTCTTCTGTCATATCTGGTCTTGGAAAAATAAAGGGGCAAGTTGCAAAAGAAGGCAATGACAATGAGGAACCAGTTGTAGAACATCATGCGCCTCAGGAAACATACGCAGGAATGGACCTGCCTCTAGAATTGAAGGCAACTGACAATGTTAGTGTATTGAATGTTGTCCTCGAATACTTAAAATCAGATGGCAGCTGGGCGACTGTCCAAGCAAGCAGAGTTTCTGGAGATTACCAAGATGGAACATATACGGCAGCCATTCCTGGTGAAGATATTGCCGTTCCTTCAGTATCATACAAATGGAAAGTCAATGATTTTGGTGGAAACGAAGTTGGAACAGATACGTACCAAGTTTCCGTTAAGCCTGGAATTACTGTCGGCTATTCTCAAGATTTTGAATCAGAACCAATTGGCTGGACATCATACGGAGTAAAAAACAGCTGGCAATGGGGAGTGCCAACTTCTGGACCAAGCAAGGCTGCATCTGGTGAAAAGGTGTTTGCTACTAACCTCGCAGGAAACTATGATGCCAGTGCAAACATGACTTTAGTTATGCCGCCAATTGACCTTCCAGAAGGGAATGCATTCTTACAATTTAAACAGTGGCACAACCTAGAGAAAAACTATGATTTCGGTCATGTGTTTGTTTCGACGGACATGGAAAACTGGACGCAGATGCTTCGCGTTAATGATATCACAGCTGATTGGATTGACGATGAAGTAGATTTAAGCGAATATGCGGGTCAAAGAATCTATGTAGGTTTTAACGTAACAACGGATGGTTCTGTAGTTAGACCAGGCTGGTACATTGATGATGTAAAGCTTGCTAGTACACCTCTTCAGGCATCTAATAAAGCTAACCTTGGTATAACAAAACCAGATACTGCTAAAGACGACTCTAAAGCCACATTAAAGGATGAAAAAGTAGATCCAAACAAAATTCTACCTAAGAAGGATGCGATCGTAAAGGACGAAGGCAGCCAAAAACAGCCTGCACCTGCACTTCTTCCATTAACAGCTGAGGTAAGTGTTTTAGAATCTGGCAGATCTGTGTTCACTAAACCTCAAGATGGAACATATGAATTTACACATGCATCAGGCAGCTTTACTGTTCAGGCGGAAGCATATGGCTATCGCTCACAATCTCAGACTGTAAATATCCCGCAAGATGGTGAAGTTACGGCTAACTTTGTCCTGGAGGAAATCCCTCGAGGAACGGTGACTGGAACTGTTACAAACGAAGCAACTGGGGAGCCAGTATCAAACGCAACGCTTCTTTTAGTTGAAGATGCCGCTGTTCAGCCAGTAGAAACAAATGCTAGCGGTGAGTATTCATTAACAGCTTATGAAGGGACCTATACGTTAAAAGTAATGGCGCCTTCCTACTATAGTCAGGAATTTGAGATTGCAATCAGCGAAGGTTCAATTGAACAAAATGTACAGTTAAAACCATTTATCGGATACGCTGGAGAAATCGGCTATGATGATGGAACAGCAGAAAATGCACGTGCATTCTATGATGCGGGCAATGGATGGGCTGTTAAAATGTCTCTAGCAGAAGGACACGAAAGTGCCATGGTTACTGGTGGGTTATTCCGTTTCTGGGATACTGAGTGGCCAGTTCCAGGAGGTACTGGATTCAAGGTTGAAGTTTATGATGCAAGTGGTCCAGATGGAGCTCCTGGGAAAAAATTAGCAGGACCATTTGATGCAACAGCTCTAAGAAACGGTGAATGGACACATGTTGATTTAAACGAGCACGGAATTATGGTGAACGGTGATTTCTACATGGTTTACATTCAAAGTGCAATTAATACAAGTTCTCCTGGCTTAGCGACAGATGAAAATGGACCAAATGCAAAGCGAAGCTGGCAGCTGGTTAGTGGAGCATGGACTCCTTCTCCGCAAGAAGAAGGAAATTATATGATCCGTGCCACTGTCAATTATGAAGTGACTGCGCCAGTTATTATTTCTCCTAAAGACGGTGACTATTCAAAAGAAGGTACAGTGAAGGTCGAAGGAACAGCTTCACCAGCAGCTACTGTTAAGCTCTACAACAATGGTGAAGAGATTGCTGCTACAGAAGCAACAGAAGCGGGAGCATTCTCTGCTGATGTTACACTGTCAGAAGGAGAGAACATCCTAACTGCAAAAGTAACAACAGAGTTAGGATCAACTGATGCTTCTAATCCCGTGAAAATCATTTTTGATCAAACAAATCCTGACCTTGAAATTACCTCACCAGAAGATAAATCGCAAACGAACAAGGAAACAGTAACAGTTGAAGGAAACGTTTCTGATGAGCATTTAGAAACTGTTAAAGTAAATGGGCAAGACGCGAAAATTGCAGATGGAAAATTCTCTCTTCGTATCCTTCTAAATGAAGGTGAGAATGTTATTACTGTTGTGGCTCAGGATAAAGCAGGAAACATAGTTGAGAAATCAGTTACAGTTAATGCTTTTTACACTGCTCCAGCAATTGAAAATCTTCTTCCAACCGAAGATAAAGAATTGGAGAAGGGTGAGTCCGTAAAGATTGAATTTGATAGTGCACCTGGGCTTAAAGCAACCTTTGCCATTAGAATGCCTTTAACAAATGCTGGTGATATTGCTAATGCAACAGAGCTACCTATGATGGAAACTGATCCAGGACATTATGTTGGGTACTATACAGCTACATCAAATGTAGTGGCACCTGGAGCTGAAATAGAAGTGAAAGTAACGGATGAATTTGGCAACGAAACACGTAAAGTTGCTGATGGCAAGCTGTACATTAATGAGAAAAAGAAAGAAGATAAGGAAGACGATAAGGAAGAAGGCAGCAAAGAAGAAAAGGATCCTGACAAAAATGAAGAAGAAAACGGAGATGCACTTAACTAAGTAATCTTCATCATGCCCATTCATCTGTAATGGGCCTGTTTCATTATGAAAATGAATAAAACTCTTAGATGCACTAATGCACTAAGAGTTTTTTCGTATGGAGCATAGGGGGAGTCTTTTCTAGTTCCGTTAAATTAGGCTTTTGTATCAGTAACAATACCCAACTATTGTACATAATCTGATGATGAATATTCCAAATATTTAATGTATTAATATGGTATACAGTTCTTTTTCGATTTTACTCGGCTGTTCCCGTTTCAAGTTGCTGGCATCCCTTATTAATTTGTTTGAGGAGGAAAAAAATGAATAATTTCCAAAGTGAACTTCAAATGTTGAATGTTGGTGATTTCCAAGCGACACAGGCAGTCCCTTGGGATCAAAATCAGTACTATACTGATCAGGATAGACAATTTATTGGTTTGGGATTTGGTTTTGGCCGATGCTTTAGTTGTTTTAGCTGTTTTAACTGCTTTAATTGTTTTAACTGCTTTAGTTGCTTCCGCTGCTCTAACTGCTTTAACTGTTTTCGCTGCTCAAATTGCTCCAGATGCGGCGGCGGCCGTTGTGGCGGTGGAGGCAGCTAAGCCGATTAGCTTAGTTTTCTATTTGAGAAAGACCCGTGCATTTTTGCAGGGGTCTTTCTCTATAAGATAAGACATAACGGACAAATTGAAATACATACGATGTTAGTGACAGTGATATTGAATATTGATGTTCACAAGGGGGATGGAGGAGAGAAATGGCAAATTTGAACCCTTCTATGCGTATGAAAGTGAAAAGAGACACGTTTTATCTCCCTGAACCAAACAGAGGAGTGTATTTTCGAAACAACTTAAGTTCATTCCGTATTGAAGGCAGTGGGATCGATCAATGGATTGAGAAGTTGTTGCCGATGTTCAATGGGGAGTATACGTTAGAGCATTTGACTAACGGATTGCCTGGCCCATACCGGGATCGAGTATATGAAATTGCAGAAGTGCTATATGCAAATGGGTATGTACGAGATTTGAGCCAAGACCTTCCGCACCAATTGTCGGATGATCAAATTAAGAAGTATGCATCTCAAATTGAATTTGTGGATAATTTAGTTGGTTCTGGGGCGGCACGTTTTCAAGTTTTCCGTCAGGCCAAAGTGTTGGCAGTTGGCTCGGGTCCTATTTTAAATTCATTGGTTTCTTCGTTGATTGAATCGGGTTTGACTAAGATCCGGGTCCTAATCACAGACAAGGTTCCGACCAATAGACAGAGGTTAAAAGAACTCGTGGAACATGTACGAAAAATAGACCCAGAGGTTGACTTAGAGGAAGTTCCGCAAAAGAAGGAGGGATGGCGAGAAATAGTGAAGCCCTTTGATTCGATTATGTATGTGAGTCAGGAGGGAGAACTAGAGGAACTTAGTCAACTTCATACTGTTTGCAGGGAAGAGAAGAAGTTGTTTCTTCCCGCCATATGTCTGCAGCAGGTAGGCTTAGCAGGTCCATTAGTACATCCAGATTCTGAGGTGTGTTGGGAGACAGCGTGGCGCCGTTTACACCATACTGTTTTAGTCAAAAATAAGCACCTTCCTCCCTTCTCTGCCACTCCAGGATCGTTGTTAGCCAATGTGATCGTGTTTGAAATGTTTAAAGAGATTACAGGAGTCATGGGATTGGAACAGAGGAATAGGGTATTTCTTCTGGATTTGGATACATTGGAGGGAAACTGGCATTCACTTTTGCCTCATCCACTGGTAACAAGCGGTATTTCTGCTGAATGGATTGAAGATGTCGAAAGCCGGCTGCAAATAGGCTTAAAGAAAGTTGATCCAGGTAAATTACTTCTTTATTTCAACCAGCTGACGTCAGAGGAATCGGGTATCTTCCATATTTGGGAGGAGGGAGATTTAAAGCAGCTTCCGTTAGCTCAGTGCCGCGTTCAGGCAGTAGACCCGTTGTCGGAGGGTCCGGCTGAGTTGATGCAAGACATTGTCTGTTCAGGTTTGACTCATGAAGAGGCACGAAGAGAAGCAGGGCTAACTGGGATTGAAATGTATATGTCCCGAATGATCAGTTTGATCGTTAATACTTTGCCAATAAATAAAAATGTTGAAGGACGTTTAGTCGTACCGGAGGAAATTGTCGGTGTTGGTGCTGGTGAATCGTTTGTGGAAGGTGTTGGCCGTGGGCTGCAAAAGTGTTTGGCAGAAGAACTTAGCAAGCAACAACTTAATCCAAAGTATTGTGTTTCTCAAGTACAGTTGAGTTTTATAGAAGATGAGAGATGCCGGTTCTATTTAAAGGCACTGACTACGATGCGGGGAGCGCCAATTATCGCAACAGGAAAGGAGGTATCTGGTTTTCCTGTAGTATGGGTAGGTACGAAAGATGGATGGTATGGCAGGGCAGATTTAAATATAACAATGGCGTTACGGAAGGCATTACAGCAGGCACTTATCAAAGTACAAAACAAACCGGATTCCTCTAATGAACTAGCCTGTGAGGCAACGTCCGTACTTTTGGAAGAGAAGATGCCGGTTAGTCTTAGCATTCCTGCGTATGAGGAGAGGATACAAGCGGACACCCTGCAGGAAGCTATGGGAATATTGGAACGGAATGGAAAACGGGTCTTAGTATTCGAAATAGAGCTTGAACCTGTTTTTAAAGAGCAGCTAGACGGAGTGTTTGGTGTTTTGCTGCTAGAGGAGGAATCACATTGAGTTCCTTCGTTTGGGTTATCGGAGAAGGCGTGCTGGCGGACCTCGTAAGTGAGGAACTATCAGCATACCAACATGTTATTCGTAAGACCAATTTTGAAGAAGAAGTTCCCAAAAATACTGATTTTGCCCTTGTTTTGAATGATGGTTGGGAACCCTCTGTTCATCGAAAGGCGGAAGAAGTGTTACGAAAGACTGGTACGCCCTGGCTAAGAGGCTTCATTTCATTTGGAGAGGGAGTAGTTGGTCCGCTCGTACGTCCAGGTGCAGCTGGTTGCTCTCAATGTGCGGACATGAGGCGTCTCAAGGGAGGACGTGACCGGACAGAAATGTGGGAGGTACAACAGAGTCTGGCTGTGGCAGGAGGAATGAAAAGTGACCCGTGGGCTTCAAGAACTGGACTATTGCAAATGGCTTACCTGATTGGGCATGAGGTACAAAATTTATTACAAGGTGACATGGCTTATTCGGAAGGCAGGGTGTATTTAATTGACTTGAAAACACTGAAATGTTCTTTGCATTCCTTTCTGCCAGACCCGTTGTGTCCGATCTGTAGTCGATTACCCGACGATTCACAGACATTAGCCCGAATTTCACTGCAGCCAAGTCCGAAAATCAGCTCGAGCAGTTTCCGCTGCCGGCCATTGGATGAGATGAAAAAGGTTATTCTTAAAGACTATCTGGATAATCGTACTGGCCTTTTGAATAGTAGAATGTATGATCTAGTCACTCCATTTGCTGATGCGAGTGTCAATCTGCCTATGTTTGCTGGGGACGAGGGAACAGCTGGCCGGACTCATACATACGCAGAAAGCGTGTTGACAGCCATTTTAGAGGGATTGGAGCGGTACTGCGGTTTGGAGCCGCGTGGCAAACGGACAGTCATTCATGATAGTTTTCGTAACCTGGAACATCAAGCGCTCAATCCATTGAAGGTAGGGGTACATGCAAAGGAACAATATGCGCAGTCTGGTTTTCCGTTTAAATCGTTTGATCCTTCACGTTCTATAAATTGGGTATGGGGTTATTCACTGTTAGAAGAGCGTCCAATTCTAGTTCCAGAGCTCCTCGCCTATTACAGTGTTGGATGTGGGTCACAAGGTTTTATCTATGAAACTTCCAATGGATGTGCGCTTGGAGGAAGTTTAGAGGAGGCCATTTTCTACGGAATTATGGAAGTGGTCGAACGTGATTCATTCCTTATGACTTGGTACGCGAAGCTAAACCTTCCAAGACTCGATCCTTTTACAGCTGACGACCAGGAGTTGGAATTAATGGTCGAACGGATGCGAGCGGTCGCTGGGTATGATTTGTATTTGTATAACTCCACGATGGAACATGGTATTCCAAGTATTTGGGCAATGGCTAAAAACAGAAAAGTAAAGGGATTGAATCTTATATGTGCTGCCGGAGCACATCTGGATCCGGTACGGGCAGTGAAAAGCGCGGTTCACGAACTTGCTGGAATGATGCTGAACCTTGATGAAAAATTTGATGCGAACTACGAGGAGTATGAAAGAATGCTGCATGATTCTTCCCTTGTACGCCAGATGGATGACCACGGCATGTTATACGGTTTGCCGCAAGCAGAAGAACGCTTAAGCTTTTTGCTTGATGACAATGGTGCAATGCGGACTTTTAAGGAGGAGTTTAAGTGGAAGTCGAATCATACGGATCTTACCGGTGATTTGCAAGACATCCTTCAGGTGTTCCGACAGCTAAACCTTGATGTAATTATAGTAGACCAGACGACACCGGAAACGAGACGAAACGGATTGTATTGCGTAAAAGTACTAATTCCGGGGATGCTGCCAATGACATTCGGACATCACCTTACCCGTCTGACAGGGCTTGAGAGGGTACTTCGCGTCCCTATGGAGCTTGGGTATACAAATAAACCATTGACACGAGAACAACTCAATCCACATCCGCATCCGTTTCCTTAAGCAGTGATTAGGAGGTAGAGAATGAGTCTGGAAAAATTTCTGCACAATCTTCATTTTGATATTGATAAGGCAAATCAGCCGAACTGGGAAGCTGATTGGGAGGATGCGCCGCTTGCTTATAAACTCTACCGTGGATTACCGGTTGTTCCATTGTCTACGGAAGTACCGCTGACGCTTACAGGAGAAGAATCTCCCGCAAGACTGGATCTTAATAGAATCGGTCATTTTCTCTGGTATGTATTCGGTTTTACTCAATTGAGCCAATCAGTCTTTCCCATGGATTCCACAGAGGAAGATTCCTACCCTTTGCAGTCGTATCGGCGGTTTGCTCCTTCTGGCGGAGCCTTGTACCCTAATGAATTGTACGTGTATTTGAAGGTGGAGGGACTCCGTGATGGAGTCTATCATTATGATGCAGCACACCATAGCCTGGTATTGCTGAGGGAAGGGAATTTTGATTCTTATATTGAAAAGGCTCTGGGCAATCGGTGTGACATCTCCTCGTGTTTTGGCGTTGTCTTTGTGTCGACAATGTTCTGGAAAAATTTCTTTAAATACAACAACTTTGCGTATCGGCTCCAAGGGTTGGATGCTGGTGTGCTGATTGGACAGTTAATGGAGGTAGCGAAACGGTTTGGCTTCGCCTCAGGGGTGTACTTTCAATTTCTTGATACCGCAATCAATCATTTGCTTGGACTATCCGAACAAGAGGAAAGCGTCTACAGTGTAATCCCACTATCGGTAGAACCCACGAACTGGTCTACTAACGGAAGGGACCTTTACGAAAATGTTCTATCGGAGGAATTGAGACAAGAGCTGCCAGCGATTCACCCAGAACATTTCGAGCGGTCACTTAATGTCAGAGAATATCCGATGATCACTGCGATGAACGAAGCTTCTAAGCTGGATTCCACATGGACATTTCGGGTGAATGAGGGGAGGGGGATTGCGGAATGTGTGGATCCCGGAGTGGTATTACCTCATATAGAGCCCCTGTCGTATGATCTGGCCGAGACCTGCAAAAACCGATTTTCTCCCGACATAGATTTCGTTTTGGGGATGGTAAGTCAACAACAACTGGCTACCCTACTTCTAGAAGCAACGGCTTCTTTTCCATACCGAAATGATTTGGATGAAGCATATAGAAGCTGCTTCCCTCGTGTAACAATTTACAGCTGTTTATATAATGTTGAAGGCATTTCAAATGGGGCTTACTATTATGACAGCAAAGAACACATGCTAAGAGAAATTTGCCCAGGAGACCATCGACTCCATTTGCAGACTGGCATGTCTCTGGATAATGTAAATTTGCTCCAAGTACCACTTTGCCTTCATGTGGCTGGTGACAAGGAATTCTATAAAAAAGAACTAGGATACAGGGGATATCGAATCCAACAGATGGAAGCAGGCATGCTCGTGCAGCGATTGCTATTGGCTGCATCAGCTCTCGGGATGGGTGGGCACCCGCTTCTTGGATTTGATGCGAATTCTAGTGATGAACTCTATAAAATGGATGAGCAAGGAAAGACCAGCCTAATCCAAATTCCAATTGGTCTCTACCGCTCTCGCCCTTGGCTGAGGGGAAGTTTGCACAGCTAATTCACTTTAAATGTTTCACCCCTTTTCCCATACCGTCTCAAGTTTCTTTATTAAAACTAAATGTTTCAAAACAAGTCGGGAATGCGGTGTAAAAATAGCAAAAATTTATTTCGGCGACAACTTGATAATTACAAGAAAATAAATGAGTAAAAAAAAGAAAAAACCCTTGATATTGAAGTGACCCCTTAAAGTTAGACACGGTTATTTCATCAGGCAGCTTGAGTAAAATGAGTTCGGTATTGCACCGGACTCATTTTTAATTTTGCCTTCATCCGTTTCGTATTATAGTAATTGATATATTTTTCTAATTCTATTTTAAAATGTTCTACACTTTCAACTTCCTTTAAGTATAGGAATTCCGACTTCATAATACCAAAGAAGTTCTCCATCACCGAGTTATCGTAAGCTGTAAAATGGCGGTCTAAGATATTGGGTGCAATTTTACCAACCGCACCTTTATACGATTTATATTTTTTCATACGCACTAAGCATCTTAAACCTAACTCTTTCATGATGCGTTGAACCTTCTTATGATTCACTTTTTGTCCACGATTCGATAGCTCATCGCGAATACGACGGTACCCATAATGACCTTCGTGTTTCTCATAAATCGCTTTGATTTCCACTTTCAAATTGGCAGCTGGATCTGGTTGATTCATTCGCTTCACTAAATCATAATACGTGCTGCGTGGGATACCAGCGAGTTTCACAAGTGCTTTCACCGGATATTTATGCCTTAATTCATAGACTACTTGCGCTTTGTCTTGCTTGGTGATTTTCCCTTGTTTTGAACTAAGGCATTCAACTTTTTTAAATACTCGTTTTCCATTTCGAGCTGTTTGATGCGTGCTTCAAGTGTTTTAATAGAGTCCTCAGTGGATGCTTGTTTTGGTTGTTTGTTTGAAACGTTTTTCATAGATGGACGCCCCTTTTTCTTCGACTGAAGGGCAGAAATTCCTTGTGTTTCAAATTGCTTTTTCCAAGCAGGAATTGTTGAAGGAGCTGCTATTTTAAAGACAGCTGCTGATTCGTTAAAGGACGTACCATTTTCAGTCATAAAATTTAGTACGTCTAGTTTAAACTCTTGAGTGTAATTTGTACATCGTTTAATGAAGGCTTTAACGCCATTATGTTCATATTGTTTCACCCATGTTAAAAGATTACGGTGAGTAACTCCTATTTCTTTACCAATATCTCTTGTACTCTCATTGCCATTTAAATATCTTTTTACAGCTTCTAACTTCTCTTCTACACTAAATTTAGCCATAGAAAAACTGCACCTCCAATTGTTAGTTGGTGTCTAACAATGGGGGTGCAGCTCATATACAAGGTTTTTTCATATGGAGCATAGGGGGCTCGAACCCCTGACCTCTACGCTGCCAGTGCACATGACAGTACTGGAATGAAACAAATGTTCCTAGTTAAAGTCAATTGTATCAAGGGTTTATTAGGATGGTTATAGGTTCCTATAGGATACAAAATGAAGGTTGTCGCCGAAGTTCGGCGACAGTTCGGCGACAACTTATGAATTCGATACTTTAGACTTCTTAGTAAAAAGATCATCTAACTTATTTGCAGCTTCTTGATCTGCTTTTCTTAAGACATGACCATATGTGTTCATTGTTACTCGTATATCTGAATGACCTAAACGCTCCGAAATAATTTTTGCGTGGACCCCTTGGTTTATTAAAAGAGTAGCAGATGTATGTCTGAGATCATGGAGTTTGATATATCTTACTCCTACTCTTTTGGTAAAACGTGTCCACCATGTAGTTGGAGTATCTGGATAAAAGTGAGTGCCATCTTCATTACAGAAGACCCATTTATACTTCTCCTCAACCCACATATCCCTCATTTTCATTTTTTCTTTCTTCCAGTGAAGGTGGTACGATTCAAATTCATTAATGACAGATGAAGGAAGAGAAATTAAACGTTTGGATTTCTTTGATTTAGGTCCTTTGATTACTGGACCTTTTCTTCCTTTTGTAATAGCTTGCTTTATATCAATTGTTCCTTTATCAAAGTTTACCATAGGCCATTCCAATCCTAGTGCCTCGCTTCGTCTTAATCCAGCTGCCAAAACGAGTGTTAAAAACATTCTCCAATGAAAAGGCTCATTCTCTGCAGCAATAAATAAAGCTGAAATTTCATCTTCGTCATATACGTTTACTTCTTGATCTTCATTTATTCGAGGCTTTTTAACTGTGTTAACTGGATTATCTTTAATGATTTTCCACTCCACAGCACGTTCAAAAATATTCCTTAATGCTAAGTAAATATCTTGCTTGGTTCGCTCGGAAAGCAGTTTATCACTACCGTCTGCTCTTTTTGCTTTATCAAGTAAATTTATTATGTGCATTGGTTTTATTTGAATTAACATCATATGGCCAATTGCGGGTAATATATGATTTTTAATATGAGATAAATAGTTTGCCAGTGTAGTTTCTGCTAGTTCTTTTACAGCATATTTAGTTTCCCAATCTGTAACAAATAACTCTAATGTTAATTTCTCTGGTGCAATATACTCGCCAGCTTCAACCTCAGTTTTAAATTTATGATATTCTGCTTCTAGATAATCATTTAATTTCTTTTTAGTTTTCAAAAGTGCTTTATCTTCTATTTTGATTGTCTTATAACGCCGTTCTCTTTTTCCATTAGCATCGTATCCAGCTTCTACAGTAAGAACAAATGATTTTTCTCCTCTTGGGCGGATGTTTGCCATCGTTTTACCTCCATTTAATCTTGAATAATAAAATTTATCTTCCTATGTTCTGGAAGTATTTTGACAAAGTTATCTAATTCAGGAGTTGGAATGATAAGTTGATTAATCACCGCTGGATCAATACCCTTTTTCTCGATGCGTTTTCGTATCTCATTTAAATGAATCCCAATTTTCCCAGGAAGATCAATATTAAATACTAAATCAGATAGTTTAATAGCAATCACATTCAAAGATTCATCATATTCATCTCTTCCGATAAACTCAAAAGGTTTAATAGCATCATAATAGAATACATGCTTGTCCCAGTTTAATTCACTTGGAGAAAAAGTTAGAACATACCAATAAGGAATTAATTTTTGATTTACATATTCATAATAAAGTCTTTGTTGAGGCATTAAAATGCACCATCCTTATTAAAATATGAAAGACTTTCTTCGATATCAGACATTAAAAAAATTAGTTGCCGGACATGCTCAGGACTAGCATCATGATCAGTAATCCTTTTTTTGATATTCTTCAGCGTTATTCCTAAAGTTGATTTGTGTACATTAGAACTGACGATATCTGTAGAGCCGATAGACACACCCATCAGGTATTCATCAAAATCAAATTTACTAAACTTTTCAAAAGGAGCTTTTATTTCAAAATAAAAGGTGTCTTTATTCCAATCTATTTCTCCATTATCTATGTTGATAACAAACCAGTATGGAAACTGCTTACCGTCAATTTCCTCATAGTACACAGCCTGTCTAGACACTTGTTAACACTCCTTTTGATTTCTTTTGTATGAGTTGATTCTCTAATTGCTGTAAGAGTGTTTTGGTTTCCTCCGACCAATCTTGAACAACTTTAGAGTACCTGTTTTGTTCTTTTTCAATTATTGCTATATCTATCTTTTGCCTTAATACTCTTTGTTTAATTTGTTCCATTCTCTTTGCTGCCAATGAGAAAGGTATATTAAATATTTCTTCAATTGCCTTTATTGCATAAGACTCATTGTTTGGTAGTTCAATAGAATCCAACATAAAAGTAGGTATTGCGGCGTAAAGTTGAAATTGATTTGCTTGGCTTTCTTGAAGATCCATAAACAATTTAGATTTCATTCTCTCTTGAGCTCCAATATGTCTTAAAGGATGACCTATTTCGTGAAAAAAAAGGGCACGTTGCTTTTTTTCGGGTAATAATGGATCCAAGAAAATCATTGCATCTTCCTCGTCCCACAAAGCTCTAGAAGGTACTTTTTCTATGTACTTAATATGAAAATTAAAAGATTCACTTATATTCTTAATTGATAAATCAGATGGAGTTAGAATTCCCTTGTCCATATATAAATTTTCTATCAGTAATTCTAAATCAGTTTTTTTATACAAAGTAAGCAAAAAAATCACTCCAAAGACTGTGTTATAGGAATATATGTTCTGTTTTTGGATAAAAATAAATAAGGCTACATGCCTTTATTTATTTTTTTCTTTTTCATATCTCTGAATAACTCTAGTTGCATATCTAGGTATTCTTTTTCTTCGTTTGTTAATTTTTCATAGTTATAAAATGCAGAATTGACTTTCTCTTTATTAGAATGTGGTTCTGGATCATTGGTTCTCCCCAAAAGAAAATCGATAGTTGTATCGAATAAATCTGCAATTCTAAGTAAAGTTTCCTCTCTAGGGGTCCTATTTTTTTCTTCTGATTCATAACCGGCTATGGTTGGACGCGATAACCCTAACTTTTCAGCAACATCTTCTTGAGTCCATCCCATTTTTTCTCTAAGGTGTTTAAACCTATGAGCAAATGTTTCCATTAATATCACCACCGGAACAATATACATCAATTGTACAAAAGAATGTTCCTAAAAGAAACGTAGATTTTCGGAACAATTTATGTTGACATAGTTCCATATAGGAACTATAATGAAATCAAATACAGTTCCTAAACGGAACTAAAAGGAGGGTTAGTAATTGAGTCATCAAAGAAAAGACCTTATTAATAGAAGAAATGAACTCAAATTAACACATGACTCCGTTGCTTCTAAGGCAGAAATTTCTAGAGCATACTATACTAACATTGAAGCAGGAAGGAAAGATCCTTCCATGAAGGTAATGAAACGAATTGCGGATGCTCTTGAAACAACAGTAGATGCTATTTTTTTTACTTATCAAGTTCCGAAAGGGAACAAAATTAAAACTGCCTAAGGAGTCTACCCATGAGCCCAAAACAAAAAGAAAAACTTATCAATGATTTATTAAAAACACTAGCAACTAACAATGTAACTTTTGCAGAAGTGCCAGAAGTACTTAAAAACTTGGAAAAAGAACTAAGCGAGCTGTGCCAGCAGCAAGTTATTCAGATTTCATAAGTAGTGGCCACCATGAATCTCACGAACAAAGTGATCTGGGCTGAAATCAAACTCAAAGTCCTAGAATCAGCCATGATGCTAAATGATGATTATTCGAATGATGATGTAATCGCAAAGCTGATGGAAGTTGTTGAGATTTTGGATAACACAGAGCCGAAAGGAGTGATTTAAATGCAACGAAAAACCTTAACAGCTCAAGAAATTGCAAATTATATTGGTGTCCATGTTGACACGATCTACACAATGGTTCGCCAAAAAGAAATTCCTCATGTCAGAGTTCGCCGCCGCATCCTTTTTAATATCGAAACAATAGACGCTTGGATGCGAGGATTGGAACAAAAAAGTTTGGAGGCTATGTAATGAATCAACTGCAAAAAGTTTTTGATTTCAATGGTCTGAATTTAAGAACACTCATTCAAAATGATGAACCTTGGTTTTTTGCAAAAGATGTTTGTGACATTCTACAAATCAGTAATAGTCGTGATGCAATAGCAAAACTTGAATCAGATGAAAAGGGGGTAGCCATTACCGACACCCCTGGTGGAAAACAGCAAATGTCAATCGTCAACGAATCTGGACTATATGAGTTAATTTTTGCTAGCCGGAAGCTTGAAGCAAAGATGTTCAAGAAGTGGATTAAGCAAGATGTTCTTCCTTCCATTAGAAAACACGGAATATATGGAACTCCACAAACAATTGAAAACATCTTAAATGACCCCGATTTCGGGATTAAGCTACTAACCACTATCAAAGAAGAACGATTAATGCGTGAACAAGCTGAACAGCAAAGAGATAAAGTGATTGCTCAACAGCAAGCCGATCTCCCATATACCAACTTTGGAAAAGTGGTATCCAATTCATCTGGTGCAATAAGTATTGGAGCATTTGCAAAGATGATGTACGACAAACACGGACTTAAAATCGGCCGCAACAAAATGTTCGAATGGCTTCGAGAAAATGGTTATCTCATTAAGCAAGGTCGTGAATACAACAATCCTAAACAAGTTTTTATCGAGCAAGGATTGTTTGATGTTAAACCAACCATTGTCACCAGAACAGAGGGAGATGTAGAAAAATTAACCACTCTGATTACAGGTAAGGGTCAGGTAAAACTTGCAGAAATTCTATTAAAAAGTGTAAAGGTAGCCATTTGAGAGGTTCAGCACCGACGAAGCTGCCAGGCTCAAAAATCGGTGCTAGTTTCTTCTTATATTAAATTTTAATACTAAACTATTAAATCGCCTGTTCAATGATAGAACATGTTCTGATTTAGAACAATGAAGGGAGATGGAAGTCATGCAACAATTAGGGGAATTTTTTAAAAGGTCTAGAAAACTTTCTGGTTTAAGTCAAGAAGCAATGGCAGAGAAAATGTTCATGCCGCGCAGTACTATATCAAAAATAGAAAACGACAAGATGGAATTAAAGGTATCTGATGCAGCTAGATGGTGCCAAGTAACTAATGTGCCAGAGTTTTTGGCAGCGATATTATGTGGAGTTGATGTTAATACAGTCGTTCATACATTGACTAAGTTAATAGGTGGTTTTATTACTTTTATAAATTTCTAGAGGGGAGGAAAGAGCATTGAAAATTAAAGCAGGAACTTGGTTGAAGTTACATAGCCAGTGTAAATATGAGCTTTTGAAGTTCTTTTCAATTAGAGGTAACAAAAATGAAAAAGCAGCAAGCTAAGCGGCTACTTAACTTACTGCACCAGAATTACGGTATGAATTCATTTTATCACATATTTGATAGAGCGACAAGAACCTTTGTTCTTGCCGTGATGAGTCGGAACGGATATCTACCGTCTCCCACCAATCCGTTCGTTTCGACTTATCACGGTGCGAATGAAGCACCATGTTCTTTGAAAAGTACATAGAGAGGAGGAAGAGCCATGGATCATCCAATGATTACTCAAACTGAACGTACCGGTTATCCAAATATGATTGCCCAGCCAGAGCATAACGGAACAGATTTTTTTGGAGATGAAGTACTTGATGGTGATGAAATTGTTGAGTATGACGGAGAGCTCATTTTGAAAGATAACCTTGAGCGTTACTTGGTTGAAGAGTTTGGATTTAAGTTTAAAACAGCATGAAAAAGACTCCTGTTAGCAGCAGGAGTCGGTGATATTAAAAATATTTTCTTATGTTTATTCTATCCCAAAATTTGAAGGAGGACAAGCTTGTGTCATTTGATACTAAAAAAGGTGCTGTATTTGAACCAACAAATCCAGAGTTGAAAAGCTTTTATGAGGTCCTCAAGAAGAATGCTCCCGTACTGGATGGCTCTAGAGTTTTTGAGGATTTAGTTGAAGTGTACGAATCACTTGATTTCGATTTAAGGGAGGAAAAAGTGAATGAACCAGTTATCAGAGCAGTTTAGCCAACAGCAAGGAGGAGTACTTGCACAGGCTTCAAGTAGTCGTGAAATGGAGGAAGTCAAAGGTCAGATATTTATGGCCCGCCAGTTTCCGAGGAATGTATTTCAGTCAGAACAACGCATTTTAGACGCTTGTAAACGTTCATCATTAGCACAAACAGCTGTATATAGATATCCAAGGGGTAAGCAAGTTGTTGAGGGTCCATCTATTAGATTGGCAGAAGTATTAGCTCAAAACTGGGGGAATTTATCCTTTGGAGTAAAAGAACTTGAACAACGCGAAGGTGAATCAGTTGCTTTAGCTTATGCATGGGATTTAGAAACCAATGTACGACAAGAAAAGGTATTTTCTGTTCTACATAGCCGTAAAGCAAATGGGAAAATAACCAAACTGACAGATCCAAGAGATATTTATGAATTGGTAGCAAACAATGGAGCAAGAAGGGTGAGGTCGTGCATCTTAGGAATTATTCCTGGGGATATTGTTGAAGCGGCTGTTGCTGAATGTAATAAGACACTCACAGGAAATAACAAGGGACCATTGAAGGACCGTATAGCTAATGCACTAACAGCCTTCAAAAATCAATATAAGGTAACTCAGGAAATGATAGAAACTAGGTTTGGATATAATGCAGATGCTTTTACCGAAGTAGATTATGTAGACCTTATTAAAATCTTTAACTCCCTTAAGGATGGAATGAGTAAGGTTGAAGATTGGTTTGAAAAAAAGGTTAAAAAAGAAAGTAGCAGTGGATTATCGGAAGCCTTCAAAGAGGAGAAGAAGGCAGAGGTGAACCCTGATGAGCCTGATGAAAAAGCAGAAGATCCAGTTGGACAAGGAGAATTACTATTCGATTGAAGCTGATAAGCAGTATATGTCTGTAAGCCAATTTAAGCTTTTCAATGAATGTGAAGCTAAGGCATTAGCAAAGCTTAAGGGGGATTATTCTCCTCCTTCTTCCAACGCTTTGTTAGTGGGTTCATATGTACATGCTGCCTTTGAAAGTGATGAAGAGTTTTCAACATTTATCGAAGAGAATAACGGCTCTATATTCAAATCTAGAGGTGGTAAGTACTCAGATTTTGAGACGGCTGACAGAATGATAGAAGCCTTAAAGGTAGATCCATTCGCTTTGTTTGCTATGGAAGGTGAGAAAGAGTGCATATATACGGCTCATTTGTGGGGGGCGGATTGGAAAATCAAAGTTGATAGTGTCAATCACTCACGAATGACTTTCAGTGATTTGAAGACCACACAGGAACTTCAGAAACGATACTGGAACGATAAATACAATGGATGGGTGTCATTTATCGAGGCGTGGGACTATGTTCTTCAGATGGCTGTATACAGAAGAGTGCTGCAAGAGAATATAGGTCAAACTTATACACCTTATATAGTAGCAGTAACCAAAGAAACTCCACCAAATAAGGCAGTAGTACACTTCGATGAAAGCAGATTTGATTTTGAGTATGAGTACTTGGAAATGAAGATGGAGAGAATTCTACAGGTGAAGAATGGTGAAACAGAACCTGTTCGGTGCAATAAATGTGATTACTGTAGGGGAACTAAAAAGCTTACAGATACCGTTGAAGTTGGAGCCTTGATTTATGAATGATTATAAAACAAATGTCCTCCTGCCTGCTTGGATATTTGAGCAGGCGAAGGACAAAGAACATTTAAAACAGCTTGTACTAGAGTATATGCAGCGTTATCCAGATTATGTCGTGAAATCAGTTAAAAAGAAATTTGCTGTGTGTGAGAGGAGGGAATAAGCGTGAATTACATCAAAGAGTTGAACGCATTCTATGATTGGCTCGAACTAAATGAACTATCACCTTCAGCAATTAATTTATGGTATGCATTAATGCACATAAATAATAAAGCTGGATGGATAGAAACATTTACAGTGGCAGAA
Organism: Cytobacillus massiliigabonensis; assembly: GCF_900199725.1. Lineage (GTDB taxonomy): Bacteria > Bacillota > Bacilli > Bacillales > Cytobacillaceae > Cytobacillus > Cytobacillus massiliigabonensis. Next base: position 1,002,311 of record NZ_LT904904.1, read on the forward strand.
TCGGTGTTATGCGTCAAAACAGGATTGACAGATCGCACCCTTCGGAAAGTTAGGAATGAATTGAAACAGAAAAATAGAATCGACTTTGTTTCCAGAAAGGGAGGCAAGGCTCCAATTTATAAGTTGGTTTCTTTCTTCTCTACGGAAAATATTTCCGCACCTATTAGAACAACGGAAATAAATTCCGTAGTTAGTGTCACAGATAGTGTCATAGATGATGTCACGGGTAGTTCCACATTAAATAAACTAAACAAAACTAAATTAAACAAAACAAATATATCTACTGCTACACGTGTGAATTATTTTGATGAATACATGCTTTGTTTCAGTGGACAACCTAATCCTATTCAAATTCAGGAGATTAATAGTTTTATTGATCAAGATGGTCTTAATGAAGAAGTTATATGTGCTTCATTTAAAAAAGCTGCGGAAGCTGGTGCGAAGTATCCTTATGCCAGAAGCATCTTAAACAGTTGGGCAAAAAAAGGCATAAAGACCATTCAAGATGTTGAAAATGAGCAAAATATTCATGAACAAAGGAAAAAGCAACAACGACAAAAAACAAGGAGAGGCGCTGTACCTCTTCGAACTGAAAAGCTTCCGAGCTGGTTTGATGAAAATCAACAAAATACAGATAAGCCAAAACAACAGCCAAGTGATGATATACGTCAAAAGAGGGCAGAACTCCAAGAAACCCTGAAAAGAATGAAGGCAGGGGGTTAAGTTAATGAGAAATCTCAATGATTCTGTAAAAAGGTAAACGTTCACCAAGAAATGAAACGGAATTTTATTCTTGAGGATCTATTATCTTTAGGCATCACAGAGTCACAGCAAGGAATCTCAGTTTATGAGCTTGGATATGAAGATTTAAAGCATGAGCTGATAATGGCTTCATTTCGGCAAATAGATATCCAGAATGACCAAAATAAATGGTTCTAGAAAGGAGACAAATCATGACTTTAGTAAATGTAAAGCCAGTTACACGCTGCTCTAAATGCCTTACTCATGGAGTAGTACGCCGGAAGGAAAAGAAACTTGTTGCTATGGAATGCCCAGAGTGTAAAAACGAGTGGAAAACTTATTCAAAGTTTTGCAACTACTGTGGGGAGCCAAATGGATATGTGGTTGAAGGACCGTGTATGGAATGCTATGCACAGAAATACAGATCGTCATGAGCAGGAATCCAGTTATCCAAAGGGCTTTCGAAAGAGGAAAGCTAGAAGGATATCAGTTGGGGCTTGAGCATGGTGAAAGCCGCGGAAGACAGAAAACAGTAGGTTTTGTAGCTGATAAATTTAAAAAGCTTTCAGAGACACCTGGTATTGGTCCTAAAACTGCTGAAAAGATCAAAGAGATATTCGGAAAGGAATATTTCAATAATTGAACGTGTAGGGATCGGTGAGTGAATCTCAGTGAAATTAATTTATGTCAGCTGTACTACATAGCGAGATATACAGAGTTAAAAACAGCTGCACTTACAGAATTAGAACGGAGGGTGAAATTTGGCTACTAAAGGATGGAAATCACAGCAGCCACGCCAGCTAAAGAAGATTGCATATGCGTTGACCGAGGGTAAGTTGAAATCAGTTATTAAAGCGCATGAGGAACGCGGTTGGGAGCAAGCAAGTGAATTTAAGAAGCATGGATATGGACTTGGATGCTTAATGATTTTTGCTTCAGAAAGGTAAGTGAAGGTAATGAACTGTCCAGTATGCAATCGTCCCTTAAAGAGCCCGAGAAGCATTGCTAAGGGAATCGGCCCAGTATGCGAAATTAAAGTAAAAAAGTTAGAAAATAGCCCTCCAGAGGGTCAGATTACAATTGATGAACTTCTTGATAAGCAGTCAGAAAAGGATGAAATAAATGCAAAGGATGTCGTACAAGCAATATCGTAAAAAGAAGCAATCTACACCAAAGTACGGAAATAAAAAAACAGTGGTAGATGGAATCACATTTGATTCACAGGCAGAGTCCATTTACTACAACCAATTGAAGTGGAAAAAACATGCAAAGCTAATTAAAGATTTCAAGTTGCAGCCAAGGTACCTACTTCAAGATAGTTTCAAGAAGAACGGAAAAACTTATCGGAAGATTGAGTATATTGCAGACTTTGAAGTAACTAACCTGGATGGCAGTACTCAAATAATTGATATAAAAGGTGCAATCACAAAGGAATTTGCAATCAAACAAAAGCTTTTTGAACTGAAATACATGGAATCAATTACTCTCTTAAAATACGTGAATGGTCAGTTTGTGGAGGTGTAACTGTTGGCAAGAAGAGTTGTCGAAACAAACGCAGCAAGCCTTGATCGAGAACTGCTTCAAGTAATTGTCATCTATGAAGAAGGCGTATCCAAGCAAGATATCCGAAAAGAAAATCCATATAGCAAAAAGCACGGTGTATTGTACCAAGCAGCTGGAGCTTACGAGTTTAAGGGATTAGCAGCAAACTAATATCTTAAAGGAGTGAGGACGTTGAAAACCGTTCAACCAATTCGAGATGTTGCAATGATTGCGGCAATGAAAGAAGTCTTAATGCGCCAGCATTACAGAAACTATTTTCTCTTCGTTTTGGGTATTAACACTGGATTACGCATTAGTGATTTACTCGCACTTCGTGTGGGAGACGTAAAGGGCAGAAGTCATATCGTTATCACTGAGCAGAAAACAGGTAAATATAAACGGTTTAGAATCAATAACGATCTCCATGAACACATTAGTAAATTTACGGTTGATAAAGATCAAGCAGCGTTTCTTTTCCAGTCAAGGAGGGGAACTGATCGGATTCACCGAGTGCAGGCGTGGAAGATACTAAATGCTGCTGCTATAGAAGTAGGTCTAGAAGAGATAGGCACGCATACTCTGCGCAAGACCTTTGGGTACCATTTTTACAAGAAATACAAAGATGTGGCTGCACTGCAGGAAATATTTAATCATAGCAGTCCTGCGGTCACGATGAGATATATCGGCATTACTCAGGATATCATCGATGAAAAGGTAGACGGATTTAGTTTATAGACTTTGTAATAAGTTTCTTAAAAATTTGGAGGTGCAGTATGGCAATTTATAACCCTCAGCCGGAGGATAGAGGTTATTTCTACCACGTGAAAATTTACGAAGAAATGCTCCTTACTTATGAGCAACATTTAGAAAGAGAGCACGGACCAATCAATACTGGTGATCCAGATGACAATACGGATTATGGAGCAATGAAATGGTACAAGGGCGGTAGTGTTAGTTTCGCAGAAAAAGAGTGGGAGAAACTTGTTTCTGGCATTAGAAGGCATTTAGCTTCGAGAGGTCCACTGTTAGAGCAGACAGGGGATTTTGATGAAAAATACTTTTATTACTTTTCCCGAGATTACAAATTAAAAGAACCAGTCTTACGTCGAGCATGGATGTACATCTCCCATGACGCAACAATAAAGTTTGATATTGATAAATTCGCAAGCCATATGGTTTTGGCAAAACGATGAGTAAGGAGGAATGAACGTGCGTGAGATAAAGTTTCGGGCTTGGTTTACGAAGCGGCAAGAAATGGTGAATGTTGAGACAATGAATTTATTTTCCTCCGGAGTGGAGGTTGGAGCAAAAGTTGATCATGAAAAGGGTGGGTGGTACACGACCATACAGGAATCAACAAACAGAAAAACAGCTTTACCTGGTAGTACGCAACAAGTACCAAGAGTTAATTTAATGCAGTACACAGGCCTAAAAGACAAGAACGGCAAGGAGATTTATGAGGGGGATATTTTAAAATGCAAAGTTAGAAGACGTAAATATGCTAGTGAATTTGATTGGGTTGGTGAGGAAGTTTCAACCAACAGAAATTACCTTGTTGAATGGTGGGAGAGCGCCTCTAATATTGGTTACAGAGTGCGTGACGGAAGAGGAAAAACAATGATGATAAAGCCGTCATCTCTAAATACGATGGAAGCTGAAGTCATCGGAAACATTTACGAGAATCCAGAGTTAATCAACTCTTGAATTATTAAGTTTACTAGGTTAGGAGGGGAATTAAAGTGAAAAGGCTAAAAGTCTGCTTGCATAAAAAGAACGCTCACACTTTAGAAAGAAATGAACGTGGCGAATGGACATTGGACGGAAAAGCTATAGCACAAGAAACAGCTATAAGTGAACTTGTGGAAGCTGTTCAGGACCTAGGGTATTGGTGTCAAGTTGCTAAAGATGTATTACCTACTGAACAGTTCGAGACTGTTCAAGAAGCATATGAATATCACGAAGAATAGGAGAGATACTTATGCCATTTAATAAAAACACAGAAGAAGAAAACTTTCTAATTGCAAAAGATACTGTGATTAGGATGCAAGCTGCTTCTGTTTCGATGATTCAGAGAAGACTTAGGATTGGCTACATGTCTGCGGCTAGAATAATGGACAGATTGGAAGGTGAAGGAGTTGTTTCTCCTTATGTTGATGGCGTACCAAGAACTGTATTAATCAAAGAAACAAAAGAGTAATCCAGTTAATTAAGGAGTGATAATATGAAGCCGCCTTTTGCCGCGATTGAAAGAACATATTTGAATGCTGATGAAAAAACAACATTTAAAGTTTTCCATCCTGCAATAATTTTCGATGGAGATAAAGAATATTGCTTCTTTCCTGATGAAGATACAAAAACAGGCTTGCTTGAATACCACAATGAAGATGATGCTTTATTCAATGCTGAACAGCTATATAAACATTATGTTTTATCGAAAAGGGAATTTAACTAAACCAAATAAGCAATATGTTTCGTTATGAACTCATGAAGTAAAGCAGAAAGGATGAAAATCAATGACAATCGAACGTTATTTAAAAATGAGAAATGAAGGTAAAGGCTTAGTTGAAATTCAGCAAAAAAACCACCTAAGTGAGGGAACGGTCTGGACTTTGGAATTAGGCTATCAATGCTATTTGAAAAAAATATCACTTGATAAGGCTATTGAAATTATTAGGAGTGTTTAGTATTCATTTCGACTGATTAACTATACAAATTGATAGGGTTTGATTCTAAACTCTTCACCTAAATTAAATCATCAGGCACACGCTGAAAGGCTACAACATTACCATGACTAACAAAAACATATTTTCCTGGCTTCATGTTTAGTCTTTTAGCTTTAGCGTAAGCATTAGTTATTTTCAGTCCAGTATAATCAGGAGGCATTGGATGTGTTGGGTAATCTGGATACAAATATATCTTCTTTTGATGATTTGAATATTTAACTGCAGCAATAGAATTGTGAAATAGTTTATAGTTCTCTCTTACCGACATTGAAAAATACACACGGCCGTCAGAATAAACACTTATATAAGATTTACGATTAGGGTTAAGTTTTACTTTCAAAACACTCATGAATTTCACCTTGTTTTTTATAAAAAGTATATCACACTCTGGGCATATGAATTAACAATGTCCAATACCGATAAAAGGCGTATGAATTAACAAAATGATAGGAGTGTTGCTTTATCTATAACGGTAATGAAATAAAAGGAGCCCTTGTTTTAGCAGCCGTTTTATTAATAGCATTTGGAGCAGCAATTGGAGCTTTTCTATTTTGGGTTTTTAGTTGATTAGGAGGGAAAGAGGATGCCGGAAAGTGCATTTAAAGGAACGGTTAAAGAAGGATTTGAGCGTCGTTTCACTGTCATTAATGAGCGAGATTTTGAAAAATATGTACCTAGAAGATCAAAGGAAGATTTCCGCATTCAATTCAATAATGTTGCAGGCTGGATTGAATACGGAAGGGAGAAGGAAGGTAAGTATCCTTTTAACAACTATGTAGTTATTAATCTTGATGAACCTTACATTGGTGAAGTTATTGAGATTTTAAAGCGTCATGATCATTGGGGTTAATAAACACAAGGTAGGTTCTGTATAAATGTAATAGTCGTCCAATCCTTATTAAACTCACAAACATATTTTATAAGATGAAATGTTTATGAGGTGATTGATATGGCTCACAATAACCAACCTTTTCAGGGGTGCTGTCCACTTAGTCCTGGTTCAAAACCGCCAAAGCTCCCAAGATTAATTGGTCCTCCAGGCTCACCTGGACCTCAAGGTATTCAAGGTCCTCCAGGCCCACCTGGGCCCCAAGGAATTCAAGGAATTCAAGGAATACAAGGCGAACAAGGCCCAGGAGTAACTCCTGCATTCGGTTCATTGTATGGGGATATTACAATTAGAGAAGTTATGGTAGGTGGTCTTATAGAGTTTGATCCACCTGCTGGACCTAGTTTAAATACTTTGCCAAATCCCGCAACGAATACTATTGCTATCCAAATGAATGGTGTTTATGAAATTAGCGCTGACATCACCGTATTGCTAGAATCCGGAGAATCCGTTGGATTCTGGATTGAAGGCAGTTCCACTGGAATGATTGTAGGATCCAGAATCGATACCTTTATTAGCAGCATACAAGGAGATATTGTTATGGTAAACACAATAGGAAGGACAGTTCAAACAAATTTAATTGCAGGAGAAACGGTGTTTATAAGGGCCGTATCTGAGGCTGGTAGTGCCCGATATAGATCTGCGTCGCTTACTGTAAATCGTATCGGACCATAATTATGGTCATTGAGAAGGAGATTAGTTCAACCTATAACGAACCCAAAAATATTATTTAAAGTTTGGTTAGGATTGTCACATTCCGAGTATTTAGCGAAACGATATGATAGGAAAATAAATCATATGTAAAGCTGACTAACTAAATAAAACTTAGAAAGTCAGCCTATATAAGTATTATTTATCAAACTCACACTTGCTTGTGCCTATTGAACATCCTTGCGGTTCTATTTATGCAGCTGAAGCAGAAGTAGCTCCGAATAAAGCTGCAAAGAATAGGATGATACCGAGTTTCTTTTTCACTTTAAACTAAACAAAAGATAGGAAGAGTTTAATAACCACGATATGAGAGGAAAAATTAAGGTTTATTTAGAGTAATTGTAAGAGGAGTAAATAGTTATTCTTAAGATAATGGTGGATAAAAGTGAAAAAGGATTCTGCTTTTAGCCCCTTTATCCTCTTTTCAAAAATTTATGGTTCAGCTAAAAACACATTTAGGAAACGTTGGTGATCAGCTTACAGCTAATACTAGCACTGCTCATACATTTTTATATCCTTTAAACGGCTATATGCAAAAAATGGTCCTAGTATCCAACCAAAGGAGAACATAAGGAAAATAGTAACTGCAAAAGAAAAAGCCCAACCATCTCTCTGCTCTCTAAAAGTATATGGTAAGTTTTTATCGAATTTGTGAGAGTTTAATTCCGATTTCATCATTTTTTTCCAAACATATACGAAACCTAACGGATATAATGTACAGGCAATTAGAGTATATATTCCAAACCATGTAAAAAAGTATGAAAGGTCCGTAGAAGGTTCTTCAATTATTTTTATAACAAAAACTATATCAAAAAATAAGCCTACTAATAAACATATTATTATTTTTCTCTTTTCTTTTTGATAAAGACTCACCTTTAATCCCTCCAGATTTTTGTTAGATCCTAATGAAATTTTTCTTATCGCTATTTTAGAATATAGTGCAATATCAGGATAATATTAGCATAATTATTACAAGTATAGTAAAAAAGTTATATTTAAATAAAAATATATAAAATTATTTAAAGGGAATAAATCACTTGGCAAATTTGAAAGAATAAACTTTACTGGTGGGTAAGAAGAGGGAAGAGAAAATGAAGGTTTGATTACCTCGGAACAACTGTCGTGGTTTGATTATTATAGAAACAAAAGATAGAAGGTTCTTGAGTTGACAGGAAAAATGGAGAGTGTCGCAATTTAAAATGTGAAGCCGAGCAAGAACCTGAATCTTGAGTGTAGTCAATTATGTGGAGGATTGGTCTTGCTCGGTATAAATTAAAGTACCCTTNAAGTGTTTATCAGACACAAATCCAAAGTAATGAAATGGAGGATAAAAATGAAAGACGCTTGGGTTTTAAGGTTACGAGAAGAATCAAAAGAAGTAGATATGACCGGTGATTATTACCTTGAAGCAGATGGAGAGGAACTCGACTGGCTTACTCAGGATTTGAATAAAGCTTTGATAATCGAGGATAAAGAATCTCATATAGAGAATTTGAAGATACATGAACAGTTGATTTACGAAAGGTATGGCAAGAATGCTGTTTGTAATTTCGGCTACACAAACATAATGAAACATTTTGAATTTGTTGAAGTTGAGATTGAAGTCGTTTAATAAGTAAACAAAAGATAGAACTTGTTGATTAGACTGCAATTGCATAGGAGTGGGAAATTAGTTGTAACAGAAATAAAAGAATTAAAGAAAGGTTAGAAGGAGGAGTCAACGTGGGGAAAACCGTACCCGGTATTCGCATTACAGAGAACAAAGATGATTTAATTATAAAAATTGATAAAGAACTACTGGTAAAAGAATTTGAGAATCATCCAAAGATTATCTTTGAACATTATTCAGAAAATAAAATTCAACAAGTCAAAATTAAAGAGATTAACTCTTTTATAGAAAAACTGAAATATTTAATGATATCAGATAAAAGTGATACTGAAATCAGTTGGATAGGAACACTAATGGATGAGGCTATTATGTATTTGTGGAATGAAGGTTATGCAGACTTTATAGAAGAATGCAATGAAGCAGGCTGGAAAGGAGTCGAGCCAATATGATTGGGAAAGTCGAAGTTTGGTACATGACCGAAGAAGAAAGACAAGACTATATTAAAAAGCATCCAATCAAACCACAGGAACATAAAAAGATCGATAAAAACTTTGCGAATATAGATGTGGATTATAAGTGGAGAGGGAAAAAGGCAGCAGAAGCCAAAAAGCTACAAAGGCTAGGTATACAATAAAAAAAGCCAGGACTTCTCCCGGCACCCAATTCAATTATACCATTGGGAGGGGTCCATTTGAAAGAAGCTGCCAGGCTAATAAACGTATCAGAATTAATTCGTGATTACCGCATGATGAAACGGGAGATTGAACGCCTCCAGAAAATAATATATGGTCAGTCCTTACCTATGAGATCATGGGGAATAACTCAATATGGAATTGAAGCTACTTTACCAAAGGGATCATCAGGAAAAAGCCAAGTTGAATTAAGGGATATGGATATTAGAGAACAAAAACAAGTTGCAAGATTAGAAGAATATCAACGAAGAGTCTATGCAATTGAGAGTGCTGGTGATTACCTAGATAGAGAAATCCTAAAGATTGTTTACGATTGCATGCTAAGTGGAATGACAAGGCAGGAAATAGCAATACATCTTGAAATCTCTCGAGATTCAGTGGACAAGCTTCGTTCCGACATAAAGGCACAAATCGGCACAAATACGACTTTTTCCAAACTTTTGCATGGCGAAAAATGCGCAGTGTAAAATGGGAGGCAGGACGGCGCGGCAAAATACTTTGGTTGGTAAGCTGTCTTAGTGTAGAGCTCCACCTTTCGGTGGGGTTTTTTTATTTTCTCGAAAATAGGTGATGCACATGAAAATTGCTGATCATCTTTCTTCTAAAGAACTACAACATATGACAGACCTCAAGAATAAAGATAAATCCTCTAATAATATATCAAATGAAAAGCTTTCTGATCGCGAACTTGCTGAATTAATGGGTACTAACCGCCCCATTTACAAAAGAGTACGTGGTGCGATTAGAAATAAGTAAAATTGTTGCAGGGATTTGCCTAAATCTACCGAATATTGTATGCAAAAAGGAGATGAGGCAATGGAGCAGGCTGTTGAAAAAATGATTTGCTCGAATTGCAGAGTAGAAATTACAGATGAACGTGAGTACTTAGATAATAAAGGGGTGTGTGATGACTGTTACAGCATACCCATAAGGAAAAAGCTTAAATTAAAATTATGAAGGAGTATATCCTTTTGTCAAATAAGGAGGGATGATTAATGGAAAAGTTTAGAGTTATTTCTGAAACTGATTTTGAAAGATTACAAAAAGAAAGTTACGAGGAAACTTTAGAGGTTATGGAAAATTTCGGTTTTTGAATAATGGAAAGGAGGAATAAAAGTGAGTGATCCAGGTGGTGGCGGCTGGAATAGAAATTCAGCTGATCCAGGAGGCGGAGGTTATAAAACTATAATGGACCCAGGTGGTGGTGGTGTATGCCTATCAATGAATATTTAAATCAACTAGAGGGTAAAGGTAAAAGGCACGTTTTACTAATCGTAACGCCTAAAGGTATGTATCCTACGCAATTTTCGAGAAGTGAATATTATGATCTTGAGAATGCAATTTTAAAAAGTCCTAAATCATATATCGATCTTTATGAAGATGATGAACCAGAAATTATGCAGTTTACAGCTTTCCGGTTATTTTTAAAGCCAGTGATTTGTGATAGTGAACGACTTTACGACAAGTCCGTTTCAAAGGTGAGACGACTAAAAAGGGATGAGATTGTTAGTTTTATTGTGGCTAAGCAATTTTTTAACACTGTCCCTTATGGCGAACAAATTGAGGAAGAAGCTATAAGTGCTGGATTGATAACTGCTAAAGAGTTTTTAGAAAAATATCCTTTAGATAAGTTTGAATTTGCATCTGTAAAGTTAGGAAAAGATAGCAATGAAGCAAATGTATTTATTAAATTAAATCTGAAAAATGAAAGTGATAATTATTACTTTGATTATGTGTACGTTCGTTAATTTTACGTATTAAGGCATCCTACGGGGTGCTTTTATTATTTTATAAAGCAATTAGCATAATGGGGTGATGCCATTGGGAAAGTGAATAAGAAGAAAACTGGTGCTAAGGGAAAATACCTTGAATGGATTGAACCAGAAGGTCTTATTAAGCTTGAAGGATGGGCAAGGGATGGGCTGACTGATGAACAGATTGCTCAAAATATCGGTATAAGACGGGAAACTTTGTATGATTGGAAGAAGAAGTATTCTAACATTTCTAACGCCTTAAAAAGAGGTAAAGAGGTTATCGATATTCAAGTTGAGAATGCTTTGCTAAAAAGAGCATTAGGTTACGAGTTTGAAGAAGTCACTTATGAACAAATTCCGATTAAACCCTATATAAATGATGAGGGAAAGGTTGTTGAGTATGAATTAGGAGTAACTAAGAAAGTGAAAAAACAAGTAGCTCCTGATGTTACGGCTCAAATATTCTGGCTGAAAAATCGTCGTCCCGATAAGTGGAGAGATAAACAAGATGTGGAGCATAGTGGCAGCATGGAAGTTAATAACCCTCTCAAAGGACTATCTACTGAGGATTTGAAGAAGTTGATAAATAAATGACTGATTTAGATGTAATTAAACATATGGCTAAACTAGAACTTGCAAGACGTGAGTTCTTTTATTTTTGTCACTTACTTGCTCCGAAGTTTTATAAAGAGAATAGGCAGTATCTGATTGATATGTGTGATGAAATGCAAGACTTTTATTATTCTGACGATGAAGTTGCCATAATTAATGTGCCGCCTCGACATGGTAAGTCAAGAACAGCTTCAATGTTTGCACAATGGGTATTTGGACAGAATCAAGAAGAAAAGATAATGACGGGTTCTTACAATGAAACTTTGTCTACTACCTTTTCAAAAGCTGTTCGAAATGGAATATTAGAGGAAAAAGCTGATCAAGACCAAATTGTATATAGAGATATCTTCCCTACTACTCGTATCAAACAAGGGGATGCTTCTATGAATTTATGGAGTCTTGAAGGTGGGTATAACAATTATCTTGCTACTTCTCCTACAGGAACAGCAACAGGGTTTGGTGCTTCATTACTTATTATTGACGACTTAATTAAAAACTCCCAAGAAGCATTTAATGAAATGGTCCTCGAAAAACATTGGGAATGGTTCACAAATACAATGTTATCCCGTCTTGAAGAAGGTGGGAAAATCATCATTATAATGACGCGTTGGGCATCTAAGGATCTAGCTGGAAAGGCGTTAGAGCATTTTGCTGAAGAAGGTAAACGAGTACGACATATAAATTTAAAAGCTTTGCAAGATGATGGAACAATGTTGTGTGAAGAAGTATTAAGTCGTAGATCATATGACAGTAAGATACGAGCAATGGGACCAGAAATAGCTGCGGCTAACTATCAGCAAGAGCCGATAGATGTAAAAGGACGTTTATATAGCTCATTCAAAACATATGATGGTGATTTACCTCAATTCAAGGAAATAAAGAATTATACCGATACTGCAGACAGTGGAGAAGATTACTTATGCTCTATTAATTACGGCGTTACATTTAGTAATGAAGCCTATGTTTTAGATGTGCTCTACACTAAAGAAGGAATGGAAATTACGGAACCAAAACAAGCAAAGATGTTGTTTGAGGGTAAAGTGAACTGGGCAGATATTGAGTCGAATAATGGTGGTCGAGGGTATGCTCGTTCTGTTGAAAGGATTTTAAGAGATAAGTATCATTCGAATAAAACGAGAATTGAGCCGTTTCATCAATCAAAAAACAAAGCAGCTCGTATTATATCAAATGCTACTTGGGTTATGGATCACATCTATTTTCCTGCTGATTGGCGTTTTAAATGGCCAGAGTATTATAAAGCAATGACTGAGTACCAACGTGAAGGCAAAAACAAACATGACGATGCCCCAGATGCTACCACTGGAATTGCAGAAAAGATTGGACAGGGCAATTTATTCAGTTTTGATTAAGAGAGAAGGTGATAACGTGACAGGATACTTTCCTTTCCAAGGAAGCAATACTGAGAGTGAACGTTTTAAAAACATAATTATTAATGGTGCAAATAAAGTATTAAGTGATATTCGTGTTTTAGAGAAAGAAATCAGTAAATTTAAGTCTTCTGAAAGATTAAAGTGGATGAAAATCGGAATTAATTACTACGATGGTAACCAAGACATAATGAAGCGTGAACGTAAGGTAATAGGTAAAAGTGGTCGCCTAGAAAGAGTAGATAACTTGCCAAATAACCAAGTTTTAGATAATCAATATGCAAAATTGGTTGATCAGAAAGTGAATTATCAGCTTGCCAAACCATTAACGATAGAAACTGAAAATAAGAGATATCTTGAATTGCTACAAGAGGTGTTTAATAAGCGGTTTCATCGAACGCTAAGAAATGTGGGTGAGGATGCTCTAAATGCAGGCATAAGCTATCTTTATCCATACTATAACGAATCTGGTGAATTTAAATTTAAGCATTTTAATAGCTTTGAAATTTTACCATTTTGGAGAGATAATTCTCACACTGAATTAGATGCATTCCTGCATTTATATAACGTTACTGTGTATGAAGGTGAAACAGAAGTTAATCGTGAATGTGTCGATCTATATAGTAAGGATGGGATTACAAGCTATATATGGTTTAACGGTCGATTAGTACTAGATGTTGAAAAAATACCTTCTTCTTATCTAACTGCAATTGATGAAGAAGGAAGTGAACAGCAGTTAAATTGGCAACGGATTCCCTTGATAGCATTTAAGTTTAATAGTAAAGAAATGCCTTTAATTCGCAGAGTGAAGAGTTTGCAAGATGGTATTAATTCAATGTTGAGTGATTTTCAGAATAATATGCAGGAAGATGCTCGCTCAACCATTTTAGTGTTGCATAACTATGATGGACAAGATTTAGGGGAATTCAGAAGGAATTTATCCCAATTTGGAGCAGTCAAAGTGCGTAGTTCAGATGGAGCAAAGGGTGGCGTTGAAACACTTCAAATTGAGGTTAACAAAGATAATTATGAATCGATTCTAAAACTCTTTAAAAAAGCGCTTATTGAAAATGGTCGTGGATATGATGCAAAAGATGAAAGAATGAGCAATAACCCAAACCAAATGAATATTCAAAGCATGTACAGTGATATTGAATTAGACGCAAATGGAATAGAAACTGAATTTCAAGCAGCGTTTGAGGATTTACTATGGTTTATTAATCAGCATTTAATAAATACAGGAAAAGGCGATTTCGAAGGGGAAAAGGTAAAGTTTATTTTCAATCGTGACACGTTAGTAAATGAATCTGAAGTAATAGAAAGTCTAAGTAAATCTACTGATTTATCACTTGAGACTCGTATTTCACAACATCCATATGTCGATGATGTGCAACGTGAGCTTGAGCGTATCAAGAAAGAACGCCTTGAAACTATGGAAGAGTATGATAGCTATAATGCTACTTTCAACCAAAATAAAGGTGAATTAGATGGCAAAGATTCGTGATTATTGGAGAAGACGTTTTGAGTTGTTACTAGATGCTGAACTCAATAAAAGTGAAACTTACATCATTGAAATGGAAAAGGCGTATATTCAAACCATGGCAGAGATTGAGAAGGACATAGCTAATTGGTATTTACGCTTTGCAGCTAATAATGAAATATCCATAACAGAAGCAAAACGATTACTTAAATCTCATGAGTTAAGGGAGTTTCAATGGACAGTAGAAGAGTACATTTTATATGGTGAAAAGAATGCTCTCAATCCAATATGGATGAAACAGCTTGAAAACGCCTCTGCACGAGTCCATATTAGCCGATTAGAAAGTTTGCAATTCCAATTGCAGCAACATATAGAAAAGCTCTATGGTGGTCAAATTGAAGGCGTAGAACGCTTAATGAAAGAAACGTATCAAAGTACTTTTCTTCATACTGCATTTGAAATCCAAAGTGCAATTGGAGTAGGTTTTACCATGCATGCACTAGACGAAACTAACCTTACAAAAATCATTAGCAAGCCATGGACTGCTGACAGCAGAACATTTAGTAATAAAATATGGCGTGATAAACAACTATTAGTTAATACATTGCATACAGAACTTACACAATCTATTGCTAGAGGTTTGGCCCCAGATAAGGTTATTGCGACGATTTCAAAAAAGCTAGATACATCTCGAAAGAATGCCGGAAGATTAGTAATGACTGAATCAGCATTTTTTAGTGCTTCTGCACAAAAAGAGACTTATAGTGAATTGAATGTAGAACGTTATGAAATTGTAGCAACGTTAGATAGCAAGACAAGTGATATCTGTCAATCAATGGATGGTATGGTATTCAAAATGAGTGAGTTTGAGCCTGGAGTAACAGCTAACCCATTCCACCCATGGTGCAGAACTACAACGGCACCGTATTTTGAGGATGACTTTAGTGAAAGAATTGCTAGAGGAAAAGATGGAAAAGTTTATTATATTGATAGCAAAATTAAATATTCTGAATGGAAAGAGAGATTTGTAGTATAAATTCTCGTCTTTTTGCACTTGTAGACGTTAAAGAATGAGTGACAACACCTATCGTGTCGTTACACGTTAAAAACGAATTAGGAGGCAAATAAGAATGAATAAAGAGCAGTTGATAGCATTAGGTTTAACAGCGGAACAAGCAGATAAGGTAATCAGTGGATTTGGGCAAATGGTTCCTAAGAGTCGATTGGATGATAAAATCAATGAGGTAAAAGACCTTAATGATCAGATTTCTCAGCGTGACAGGGATTTGAAAGACTTAAAGGATAAAGCTGCTGGTAATGAGGATCTTCAAACAAAGCTTGCAAATCTTCAAAAGCAATATGATGATGATAAATCATCTTTTGAAACAAAATTAAAGGACACTCAATTATCCAGTGCTCTTAAACTAGCATTAGCTGGAAAGGTTCATGATGCGGATCTAGTAACTGGGCTTATCGACAAAACAAAAATTGAATTAAGTGAAGATGGTAATGTCTCTAAAGGGCTTGATGAGCAGATTAAAGAACTGCAAACATCAAAGTCCTTTTTGTTTGTTCCGGAAAAGCCAAACAAGCCAACTCTTAGAGGATTTGTTCCAAGTGGTGGGAATAACGATGATGACAAATCAACAGATATTGGTGCGAACTTCGCTAAAATGGCAAACGAAAAAGCATCAAGCAACAAAAGTGATAATAGTCCATGGGGATAAAAGGAGGAATAATTAAATGCCATATGTAAAACCAATTCAAACAGCAAATCGAATTAATTTCTTAGCATCTTCCAAAGTGCAAGCTTTTACTTATCAAGTGAGTGATATAGGTATTACTGCAGATACAAACGGTAAAAAGGTCGTTAAAGCGGGAACATTCCTTCCAGCAAATGATGCAACTGCCAAAGGTATTTTGTATACAGATGTAGATGTGACAAATGGTCCGCAACCAGGTTCTTTAATCGTTGAAGCATATGTCTATGAAGCGCGTCTTCATACCGCTCCTTCAACAGAGGCTAAAGCAGCATTAACTAAAATTACATTTCGATAAAACGTAACTTATTTGACTGATAGGAGGAAATCAATATGCCAGATGTGTTAGAGCTTTTTAATTCAGAAACAGTATTAAATTATGTTAAAGAACGTCAATATAAGCCACTGTTAGGGGAAACGCTATTCCCTGAAGTGAAACATGAAACACTAGATTTCAGCTATTTAGTAGGAGCAAGTTCACTACCTGTAGTCGCCTCTGCTCATGCATTTGATACAGAAGCAGAAATTGGCTCACGTGAAGCTGCTAAGCAGGCTTTAGAGGCAGCATACGTTAAGCGTAAAATGCAACTTACAGAAAAGGATTTGATTGCTCTTCAATTCCCTCGAACTGAAGGAGAGCAAAAATATTTAATTGGTCAAGTTTTCAATGACATCGATAAGCTTGTTGCCGGTGTTAAAGCACGTATTGAATTAATGCGTATGGAGGCACTGACAACAGGCAAAGTTACACTGAACGAGAATGGTTTAAACATGACTGTAAATTATCATGTACCTACTGAACATCAAGAGACTTTAGCTGGTACTGATTTATGGACTGATCCAGCTGCTGATATTATTGGAACTTTAGAACGTTGGCAGGATTTATTAGATGAAAAAGCTACCAGAGCACTGACATCTACAAAAGTATTAACTCAAATTTTGCGTAATAGCAAAATTATCGGTTATTTATTTGGTAAGGATTCTAGTCGTATTCCAACTCGCCAAGATTTAAATGCATTCTTACAACAACATGATTTACCAACGATTGCTGTCTACGATTCAAAATATCGTAGGCAAGAAGCAAATGGTACCTATACTACCCACCGTTATTTAGGCGAAAACAAATTCGTTATGTTCGGTGATGGTATTCTTGGTGAAACATTATACGGACCAACACCTGAAGAAAGCCGCATGATTCGTGAAGGTGCAAATGTTTCTACAGTAGATAAGGTAATCGCTATGGTATATGAAGAAGGAAAAGACCCAATTTCTACATGGACAAAAGCTGCTGCTACTGCTATTCCTTCTTTCCCTGAAGCAAATAATGTATTTCAAGCGCAACCTATTGCGTAAGAAAGGATGAAACTGTATGACTACACAGCTTCGAGTGAAAATAAAAGATTCTGTATTTCCAATTCGTATTAAAGGAGCTCGTTACCATAATGGTGATGAGCTTATTGTTGATAAAAAGGATTTTTCAGATAAGATGATGGAAATTGTAGAGGAAGTTAAACAAGATCTCGAGTTTGAGGCTTTAAAAGAAAAAGCGAAAGAATTGAAAATAAAAAGTTATACAAAAATGGAAAAAGAAGAGTTACAAGCTGCTGTCGAAGAAAAACTAGCTGAAGAAAGCGAGTGATTCTATTGCTGCAGGAAGTCAAAAATCGTTTGCAATCTTTAGGAATTACAGTTTCAACTGCCCCTAGTAATACAGATGAAATGGTAATTACCTTTAGTATTGAAAAGGTGACAAATTTTATCAAAAATCAAACAAATTTAAACGCTATACCAGAAGGATTGTTAGAAATTGCCATTGACATGATTGCTGGTGAATTTCTTTTTACAAAAAAGTCTATGGGTCTATTAAATATAGATTCCATAGACTTTGGTCTAATTGAAAAGCAAGTACAAGAAGGTGATACAAACGTCACTTTTGTTGTTGAGGTCAATAGTACTCCGGAGGCACAATTCAACGCATTTGTTCAATATTTAAGACATAATGAAGTTGATTTTGTAAGGTATAGGGTACTGTTATGGTGAATTCACGAAGAAAAGCCATAGAAAAACTTTATAAGGGAGTTTGTACTATTAAAGAGTTTCAATCTGTAAAAGATCCAGAAACAAAGAGGACCAAGCAGACTGAAGTAGTAATTCTTAAAGACCAACCTTGCCGTTTATCTATTAAAACTGTATCTGCAACTGGTGAGAGGGACAATGCAGCTACAATATCACAAGTGACAAAGTTATTTATTGCACCCGAGGTTGAAATTAAACCAGGAACTAAAATAGTGGTTACACAAAACCAAAGAACTACTGAATACTCTTATAGTGGGTTTCCAGCAGTTTATCCTACTCATCAAGAAATTGTCCTAAAGCTTTTTGAAGGATGGGCATAATGGCTAGATGGGGAAGTGTAGATTTTCAACAGTTAAAAAACTTACAGAAGAAGATGGAGAAGCTACAAAGCAGTGAGTTTGAAAAGTTTTGTGAGGATGTAGCTAAGGAATTGGCTGCTAGGCTGCTTGCTAAGGTAATTAAGCGTACACCTGTTGGGGAATACCCTAATTCATCGGGGAAAAAAGGGGGTACCTTAAGACGGGGCTGGACAGCTAAAACACATGCTGAAGCTGCTGCTGCAACATCTAATAAAAACGCAAAGGCTTACGCTCACGCGCTGCCTGTAACCAAAACAGGAAATACTTTTCAAATTGAGATTATTAATCCTGTAAACTATGCTCCATATGTAGAATATGGGCACCGAACCCGCAATCATAAAGGTTGGGTAAGAGGTAGGTTTATGCTGACAATTTCTGAGGATGAATTACGATCACAAGCACAGCAAATTGTAAATCGGAAAGTTACCGAATTCATAAGGAAGTGCTTTGGATGATTAATGGTATCATTGATGGTATCTCTATTAAACTTTATCAAGAATTTGGCGATGGTTACGAAATTTATAGTGAAGAAATCAAGCAGGGCTTAATAGAGCCTTGTTTTTTTATTGCGTTCTTAAGGTATGGACAGACCCAAATTATAGGCCAAAGATACTTTAAAGAGCACTTTTTCGACATTCATTACTTTCCAGTAAGTACACAAGATAAAAATTTTGAATTGAATGAGGTTGCCGAAGAATTAACTGATGCCTTGGAATACATCACAGTTAATGGAGACCTTGTTCGTGGAACTAATCTGAATGGTGAAATCGTTGATGGAGTACTTCACTTTTTTGTTAACTACAATATGCATGTCTATAAAGCAAAGGATCCAATCCCACATATGGGAGATCTGAAAATCTTTCCACGTACAAAAAGAGGTGGTGGTTAATCATGGCAAAAGAAAAAGAAAAGATGAAAACTACTTTTCGGAAGGAACAACTTGTAAATAGTAAAAAATATGCTGAATATCGAGATGTATTGAATGCAATCTTGATTGATGGACAGCATTACACAGTAGCGCAAGTGGATGAAGAATTAAAAACATTTTTAGAAGGTAAGGTGAAAAAATAATGGCATTGGGCGGCGGTACGTTTTTAACGCAAAATAAGAAGCTTAATGGTACGTATATCAACTTCATTAGCGTTGCCAGAGCAACTGCAACGTTGAGTGATCGTGGATATGCTGCTTTACCTCTTCGTCTAGATTGGGGAAAGGATGATGAGGTTTTTACTGTGACTCAAGCAGAACTGCAGAAAAACTCACGGATAATTTTTGGTTACGATTATACCCATGAAAAACTAAGAGGTATACGTGACCTTTTTAAAAATATCCATACAGCCTACTTTTATAAGTTGATGAAAAATGGTGTGGCGGCTTCGAATACCTATGCTACAGCAAAATATAAAGGGGTTCGAGGAAATGACTTAACAACTGTTGTTACTGCAAATGTTGATGATCCAGGAAAAGTCGATGTCCTAACTTATTTGGGTACTAGTTTAGTGGATTCACAGACTGTGTTGCCTAATACAGATAACTTATTAGACAACGATTATGTAAGCTGGAAAACAAATGTGGCATTGCAAGCAACGGTAGGTATGCCATTTACACTTGGAACGAATGGTGATCCAGTGGAAGGTGCTGAGCATCAAGCAGCGCTAAATGCACTCGAGCCATACTCCTTTAATGCTTTAGGATGCTTATCTATTGAGAATCCGGTTAAAAGCCTATATGCGGAATTTACAAAGCGCATGCGTGATCAAGTAGGTGTTAAATTTCAATGTATCCTCCATAAAAAGAACGATGTGGACCATGAAGGGGTTATTTCTGTTAAAAATGATGTGATTGATGATACGAATATTGCTTCAGCAGTTTTTTGGGTAACTGGTGCTGCAGCTGGTTGTGCAGTTAATAAGTCAAACACTAACAAGAAATATGATGGTGAGTTTGCTATTGAGACAAAATTTAGCCAACCACAATTAGAAGCAGCGATTGATGGAGGAGAATTTACTTTCCATAATGTTGGGGATGAAGTGCGGGTACTGGATGACATCAATACATTTATCTCTTTCACTGTTGATAAAAATGTTGATTTTTCTAGTAATCAAACTATTCGTGTTCTTGATCAGATAGGCAATGATATTGCTGTCTTGTTTAATACTAAATATCTTGGACAAGTCCCGAATGACAAAGGTGGTCAGATTGCACTCTGGAATGATATCACCAAGCACCATCAAGAATTAGAAAGATTAAGAGCCCTTGAAGATTTTGACCCTGATAATGTGACTGTAGAAAAAGGGGAAACTAAAAAATCAGTTGTTGTTACTGATTATGTAACTCCAGTTAATGCAATGGCTCAATTATATATGACTGTGATGGTTGCTTAAGAAAGGGGTTGGTATTGAAATGAAAGAAAAAGAAAAAAACAATAAACATTTTTTAAAATTAGATTTGCAATTGTTTGCCCAAAGTATGAATGCCAAAGATACAATTAGTGCTTCTCTTGCGGAATGTTTTGTAACGATGGAAGGTATTCGATATAACTTTATGCAAGCAATTAATCTGGAAGCATCAATGGAAAAAACTAAAAGTGAGGTTCCGATCCTTGGCAAGACCGGTAAAGGAAATAAAGCTACGGGATGGACTGGAAGTGGATCAGCAACATTTCATTATAATACTTCTATTTTCCGTGAATTGCTCTACCGTTTTAAAAAGACGGGAGAAGATATCTATTTCGATATTCAAGTCACTAATGAAGATCCTACATCAGGTGCAGGTCGCCAAACCGTCATTTTAAAAGATTGCAATATTGATGGTGGTATACTAACTAAGTTTGATGCAGATGCAGAATACTTAGATGAGGATATGGATTTTACATTTGACGATTGGGAAATTCCAGAGAAATTTACTTTGCTATCAGGCATGCAATAACATTGGATGATTATTCTAAGGCACTCTCAAATTGAGGGTGTCTTTTCGTTAAGGGAGGTTGTAAATGGTGAATTTAAGTATTCAATTGAAAAATGCAGAAGAGTTTCAAAAATTGTTAAGGAAAGCTGCTAGCCTCTCAAACCAATTAGAAGAAACTCTTCAGCAGATTAATAAATTTGAATTGAATTTTGAAACTAAACTAGAAACCTAACTTTTTTTGAATATATTCTTGAGTAGCAGTTTCTAACATCGTTTGCCAATCTTTAAAATTGGTATTTTTCATAACATGTTGATCCATTTCATCGTCAGGAATAGCTTCAAAGTCATTTTGACTTTCAACTTTAAAGCTACCAGCTTTTAAAAACTCATCAAATGAATTAAACTTTGTGTTTTTACTCATGAATGATGTAATAAATAATTCATCAAAAGAAATACTGGTAGTTTTTCCAAGTTCCTTTGCAGCACTTTCCATATTTTTTAACTGTTTTTGTAATTTATCTAAACCCTTGACTTTAAATTTAGACATTATTTCCACCCCCTTTCTTATGTTTTTATTCGACATAAAAGGATAAAATACCTATTTCAATTTTAGGAGGATTATTAAATGAGTAATTTTAGTGCATTTTTAAGTCAAAATGCTGTGAAAGTCGAAAATGTTAAATATGCGGCATCTAAAAGATTCCTAGATGAAAATAAAAAGCCGATGGAGTGGGAAATCTGCGGCATTACTTCTACTGAAGACGAAGCTCTAAGAAAAGCTTGTACTAAAAAGGTTCCGGTTCCAGGCAAACGGAACCAGTTTGTTCCAGAAACAGATTATAATGCTTACCTTGGAAAGTTGGCTGCTAGATGTACAGTTTTTCCTAACCTTAATGAAGCAGAACTGCAGAATAGTTATGGTGTAATGGGTGCAGATGCTCTTCTTAAAACAATGTTAACTCCTGGTGAGTATGCTGATTACTTAGCAAAAGTCCAAGAGGTAAATGGTTTTGAAGTACCAATGGAAGATTTGGTTGAAGAAGCAAAAAACTAATAAATGAAGGTGATTATGAGGCTAACATAGCTTATTATTGCCTTCATAAGTTGCATAAATGGCCTTCTGAGTTTGATGGGCTTCCAAAGAATGAAAAAGCAATGGTTATAGCTGCTGTTCAACTTAAACAAGAGGCAGAGAAGAAAGCTGAGAAAGAAGCCAAGAGAAAAGGTAGACGTGGTAAGAAGAAATAGAAAGTATCCCTCCTTTTTTGTATACTTGTGGAAAAGGAGGGATACATATGGCTCAAAATAAAGTAATTGCTGGCGATTACGAAGGAAGTATAGTTATGGGGTTTGTTACACCAGGAATTTATCCAACACCAAAAACACCAATAGAACTAACGAAAGAGAATGTAAATAGTTATGAGGTCATCACCGAAGAGCACAGAAAAAGTGCTGCTAGTGGAATTACTAGGGGTTTAGTTGGTGGAGCTTTATTGGGTCCAGTTGGATTGCTAGTTGGTTTAACTGCAAAAACAAAAGGAACACATGTAATTGCCATTGAATTTAAGGATGGAAAGAAAAGCCTTATAGAAATTGATGAAAAATTGTATAAGGCATTAATCAAAAGGTTGTTCTGATTATGTTATTTAGTGTATTTTCCAAAAAATATAGAGCTAAAGATGAACAATCGTTTATTAATATGAGCATCTATAAGAGAGTTTTAGGAGATATAGAAAAAAGTAAGTATTGTAGTATTTCGGAAGAAGAAATGCAATTTATCTATCAATTAATACTTAAACTTTTTCGATGTGGGGAAACAAAAAGTATAAGGTTAACAAGAATGAGTAATAAAGCAATTTCTGTAACATACAATACCTATCCAATTGGTAAGGTAAGGTTACAAGGAAGAAAAACGTGGATGCAAATTTTAATAGATTTATATGAGTATGAGACTTTGGAAGGTAACCTAAATGATTATATTGACGGAATAGACCATTGGATATTGTATATAAAAAAACATTTAAACGCGACTTGAAGTTGCGTTTTTTTATTTAAGTGGGTGGTTGATCTGGCAACAATTAGGACAGCTATACAGATTTATGATGGTATGTCACCAGCATTTAGATCTATGAATAACGCCATGAATATTGTTCTAAATTCCTTTGAAAGCCTGCAGAGGGCTTCTGGAAATACAATTGATACAGGTAGTATTCAAACTGCTAGACAAGAATTAGTAAGAGCTGAAACAGCTTTTAACCGGATTGAACAAGAAATAAGAGAAGCAGATCGCCAGCAACAAATACTTAATAACAATATACGCGGAGGAACTTCAGCTGCTAATGGGTTATTAACCAAGCTAGGAGCGATAGTAGCTACTTATTTAGGAATTCATACATCAGGGAACATTATTAAACTTTCGGATGAGGCGACAAATACAACGGCCCGTTTAAATCTTTTACTAGATGAAAACAGCACTCAACAAGAATTAGACAATTTACAAAACATGATATTCGATTCTGCTCAACGTTCATACAGTTCATACTTAGATACTGCTGCTGTTGTATCCAAACTCGGCATTCTTGCAGGAAAGGCATTTACCGGTAATGATGAAATTATTGCTTTTACAGAACTAATGAATAAGAACTTTGCAATTGGCGGGCAGGGTATACAGGAACAAACTGCGGCAATGTATCAACTTACTCAAGCAATGGCGGCAGGTAAATTACAGGGGGATGAATTCCGATCAATTACGGAAAACGCTCCGTTACTCGCCCAAGCGATTGAGGAACAAATGAGAAAAATCGATCCTAAAGGAAGTATGAAAGAATGGTCAGCTGAAGGTTTGCTTACGGCTGATATAATTAAGAGTGCAATGTTTTCGGCAGCTGATGAAATTAATGAAAAGTTTAATTCTATGCCACTTACATTTTCTCAACTGTGGGAGAATTTTAAGAGTGATTCTTTTTTGGCTTTCCAACCAGTGCTTCAAAAGATAAACGAAATAGCAAATAATGATAAATTTCATGGTGCAATTAATGGAATTGTTAATTCGTTTTATACTCTATCAAATGTTGTATTATCAACTCTTTCTGTATTTATGTCCATAGGTGGGTTTATCTATGATAATTGGTCAATAATCGGTCCAGTGATAATGGGATTAGCTACTACTTTAGGAATTTATACAGGGGTACTGATTGCCCATAAAGTTGCTTTGATGGGAGTAGCGGCATGGAATTCAATTTTAGCTTTAAGAACAGCGGGTCAAGCTGCGGCAACTACTATGGCAGCAGGAGCAACATTTATGCAAACAGCAGCTCAATATGGGTTAAACGCAGCATTATATGCATGTCCTATCACATGGATTATTCTAGGTATAATTGCTGTGATATCCGTTATTTATCTAGCAGTTGCAGCAATAAACAAATTTGCGGGAACATCTTATTCTGCAACTGGAATTATTTCAGGTGCTTTTGCTGTTATGGGAGCGTTTATTGCGAATGTGTTTATGGGATTATTAGAAATTATTTTTGGAGTTATAGAGTTCCTCTATAATAACTGGGTTACATTTGCAAACTTTTTAGGGAATGTATTTAATGATCCTGTTGCATCCATCATTCATTTATTTGGGGATTTGGCTGATAACGTTCTTGGTGTAATTGAAAAAATAGCCAAAGCACTAGATTTTGTGTTTGGTTCGAATTTAGCAAGTACTGTTTCAGGGTGGCGTTCTACCCTAAGTGAAATGACAAACTGGGCTGCAGAAAAGTACGGAAATGGAACTTATGAGGTTCTTTATGACAAATTGGATATGGATAGTGTACTTGCTGACTTAGGAGTAAAATTAGACCGTTTTGAGTACTCGAACGCCTGGGATACTGGTTATGATTGGGGAAAAGGTGTAGAGGATAAAATTAGTGGTGCATTCAAGATGGATGATCTTCTTGGTAATGCAGGGGTATTAGATAATTTTCCAGTGGCAGATGCACTTGATAAAATCGGTGATAAAGGTTCAGACACTGCTGGAAATACGAAAAAAATGGCCGACTCCATGGAAGCTTCTGAGGAAGATTTGAAATATCTCCGTGATCTTGCAGAACAAGAAGTAATTAATAGATTTACAACAGCAGAGATTAAAGTTGATTTTAGCAGCCAGAACACAATTAACTCTGAACTTGATCTCGATGGTATCATCGATAAATTTACTGAGAAACTAGAGGAAGCAATCGATATTGCTGCTGAGGGGGAATAACAGATGTATGGCGTATATATGGATGATGTGCAGTTACCTGTTGCGCCATCCAAGTTATCAACAAAAATACGAAATAAGAATAAGACGATCACTTTAATCAATGAAGGTGAAGTCAATATGTTGAAGACAGCTGGATTAACCGAGCTGTCTTTTGATGTTTTATTGCCAAATGTAAAATATCCTTTTGCTGTGTATCCAAATGGATATCAGCCAGCAACATTTTTCCTCGAAAAGTTTGAGAAATTTAAAACAGATAAGCAACCATTCCAGTTTATTGTTACTCGCTCTAAACCCAATGGTGATTTACTCTTTGATACCAACTTGAAGGTTACACTTGAAGAGTATGAAATTATTGAAGATGCTGAAGAAGGTTTTGATATTACCGTCAGAATAGAGTTGAAACAATATAGAGATTATGGAACAAAAAAACTTGTTATTAAAACCAATACAAGCGGCTCTCAGACTACCAAAAAGGTAACGACAACTAAAACTAGACCAACTAGTAAAACGCCTCCTAAAACGTACACTGTGAAGTCTGGTGATTCTTTGTGGGCTATTTGTAAGAAGGTTTTAGGGGATGGTTCAAAAGTTGATGAAATTGCAAAATTAAACGGCATTAAGAATCCAAACATGATTAATATTGGGCAGGTGATTAAGTTTGGCTAATGCACAATTAATCATCCAAAATGGTTCACAAATAATGGAGGTGGCTGCTGAAGAAGGGGTTATTTGGGAAACCACACGAAAGGGTGTACCAGGTAAACTTACTTTTTCTGTTGTAAAAGATGAGGCGTTAAATTTCCAAGAAGGGAATGCAGTCCGTTTTATTTATGATGGAGTAAAAATCTTCTACGGATTTGTATTTACAAAAAAGCGCAGCAGTAACGATTTAATTGCTGTCACCTGTTATGACCAGCTGCGGTATTTTAAAAATAAAGACACATATGTGTACAAAAATAAAACTGCCAGCGAGTTTTTGCAAATGTTAATTGCTGACTTCAACATGAAAGCAGGAAAAATTGAAAATACAGGTTTTAAGATTCCTTCGAGAATTGAGGACAATAAAACACTTTTTGATATGGTACAAAGTGCTTTAGATTTTACACTGCAAAGTACTCGTAAAATGTATGTTCTTTATGATGATTTTGGAGCAGTCACTCTACAAAATATTGAATCAATGAAACTAGATTTATTAATTGACGAAGAGACAGGTGAAAGTTTTGACTATACATCATCCATAGATTCAAACACCTACAACAAAATTAAATTATCTTTTGAAAATAAGGATAAAGGAACCCGTGAAATCTATATTGCTCAAGATAGCAAGAGGATGAATGATTGGGGAATACTGCAATTATTTGAGACGATCCAGAATAATGTGAATGGCAAAGCAAAAGCTGACGCATTACTTTCGCTTTATAATCAAAAGACACGTGATTTAAGTATAAAAAAGGCATTTGGAGATCCCCGTGTAAGGGCCGGAAGTAGTTTAGGAGTTGGACTTTATTTAGGGGATATTACAGTTGCAAATTACATGATAGTCGAAAATGTAAAACATACATTTAATGAAAATGAACATTATATGGACTTAAGGTTAATTGGTGGTGAGTTCATTGCGTAATATAAATGATTTTGCAGCAGTTTTGAAAAAGGCTGGCAGAGGAGCAGTAAACTCGACGGATCCTGTTCATATTTTATATGGTGAGGTAACAGGTATTTCACCATTAAAAATATTGGTTGAACAACGGTTGGAGTTAGATGATGAGCTTTTAATATTAACTCGTGCTGTTCGAGACTATGAAGTAGAAATGACAGTGGATCATATGACAGAAGTTGTTGATCTACATGCACACCCATATACCGGTCGTAAGAAATTTATTATTCATAATGGTTTAGTCATGGGTGATAAAGTAAAACTCTTACGTGTACAAGGTGGTCAGAAATATGTCGTATTTGATAAGGAGTAATGCTCATGATACCTCGAGTTAATGGAGGAAATGATGATTTAGACATCGAATTTGAGGAAGAGAGGAGGCCTTCAAAAACATATAAATTAGACTTAGTACGTAAGCGTGTAATCGGCTATACGGATGGGCGTGAAGCTATAGAACAGGCGATTTATAAAGCAATTGGAACAGAGCGATATGATCATTTAATCTATTCTTGGAATTACGGAGCAGAAATTGCTAAGTTATTTGGGCAGCCGATTCCTTATGTGTACTCTGAACTAAAAAGACTAATATCAGAAGCATTAACACAAGATGACAGAATCGACAGTGTTGATGCTTTTTCGTTTTCACATCAAAAAAATAAAGTCTTTGTGAGTTTTATAGTCCATACGGTAGTTGGTGAAATTTCCATTGAAACAGAGGTGCCGATTTAATGTTTGAACATATAAAGCAAGATGACTTATTAAATGATGCGCTCTCAAAGGTACCTAATGATGTTGATAAGAGAGAAGGTTCAATAATTTACGATGCCCTTGCACCGCATTCCATTCAGTTATACGAATTATATTTGTCTATGGACGGATTGCTTAGGGAAATGTTTGGAGATACAGCAACTAGAGAATTCTTGATAAAGCTCTGTTTAGATCGGGGAATAGTTCCTGAACCTGCTACAAATGCGGTATTAAAAGGAGTATTTAATATTGATGTACCTATAGGCTCAAGATTTAATCTTGATTCCTTAAACTATGTCATTACTGAAAAAATCAGTGATGGCATTTTTAAATTGAAGTGCGAAACACCGGGCACAGTAGGTAATAATTGGTTTGGTCCATTAATACCTGTAAATTACATTGATGGTTTACAATCAGCAGCGTTAGTTGAGTTACTTATCCCTGGAGAAGATGAAGAAGCAACTGAAGACTTACGAAAACGATATTTAGAAAGCTTCGATTCCCAAGCGTATGGTGGTAATAGAAAAGACTATCAAGAAAAGGTCCATGATTTACAAGGTGTTGGAGGAGTAAAAGGCTATAGAGTTAAAAATGATATCTATAATGTGAAATTAGTTATTATGGATACCAATTTTAATTCACCTACTTCAGCTTTACTTGAAGAATTACAAACTGCTATAGATCCGGAAACCAATCATGGGGAAGGAATGGGAATTGCTCCGATTGGTCATGTTGTGAATGTTGTTGGTGTAACAGAGGTTCCAGTGAATATTACATTCAATTTAATTTATGACACGGGTTATGACTGGTCCTATGTTGAAAATGAAATATTAACCCTTTTAGATGAGTATTTTCTTGACCTAAAAAAGAATTGGGAGAGCAGTCAGCAGCTTACTGTTCGTATTTCTCATATTGAATCTAGAGTATTAGAGATTGAGGGTATCATAGATATTTCTAATACTTTAATCAATAATCTCTCAGAGAACTTAATTCTTGGTCAAAATGATATTCCGACAAGGGGGATTATCAGTGAATGATTACTTAATTCAAGAAATTAAACTACAAAAATATTTACCTCCGACAGTTAATGAACTAAAAGAAATGCAAGAAATAGTTAGGGTTGAAAATGAAAATTTTAATGAGGTTCGGTTGAACTTAATCAATATTTTTAAAACCCGGTTTATAAACGAAACTAATGAGATTGGTATTTCTCGTTGGGAAAAGATGTTGAAAATTAATGCTGCTAAAGATGAGACTCTACAGTTTAGAAAGAGTAGATTACTTAGTAGAATGCAGGGCAAGGAACCGTATACAATTCGTTATTTAAAAAAGCTATTGAATGCCTTATTAGGGGAAACTGAGTATCAAGTAAATTTGGATATAATAAATGAACATCTTGAAGTTTTAATGAGCTTTGGAAGTGGAGTTTCTGCAGAAATGCAAGTGAGATATTATAAAGAGCTCTCTGAATTACTTGATAAGGTAGTCCCATTAAATTTAGGTATAGGTATTACCCATCGAAGGAGTATTAATTTAGGGATGAACTTCGGGGGGCTTATCTCCACCCGCAATAAAATCCAAATACGGCCTGCAGCATTTAAGCAGCCATCGATCCAGCAGACAAAATACTATGCTGGATTTATTTCTATGCGGACAATAACAGTTATCAAAATGGAGGTGTGACAATGGCAGAGTATACAGGCATGGTCTTAACAAAAAAGGGAAAGATCCTACAGGCTAAAGCTGAAAGTGGAGTACGACTTAACTTTACAAAGGTTGCTATTGGTGATGGCACCCATGGTAGCCAAAACATTGAGGAAATAGAAGTCTTGCAAAATCCGATTAAGGATTTATGGATCACAGGTATTAATGTGGAGTTTGACCGATGTAAAGTATCGTCAGCAATCACAAATGAGGGACTGAATCAAGGGTTTTACCTTAGGGAAATGGGTTTATATGCATATGATCCGGACGAGGGTGAGATCCTTTTTGCTGTAGCACTGGCAAAGGAAGCTGATTATCTCCCTGCAGTTGGTGGAACGACTGCAATAAATAGCGAATTTGAAATTACTATTTTTGTAGCGAATGCTTCTAATATAACAGCGAATATTTCCAATGTGGGATATGTGTCAAGAGAGGAATTTGATGAGCTTGTCCTCAGATTTAATGTCACTAGTGAAAAAACAGATAAGAACACAGAGGATATTTCTAAAATTGGGCTGCGGCTTACTAATCTTGAGCAGTCTTACTCAAATAATTTTACATCGAATCAATTTACCGAGGATTTAAATACGCTGGTTGATGTGGTTGTCACTCGTGGGGTTTATGACAGTGTTAATAAAAGGCTGGTGATTTAAGAATGGCGAAAATTATTATAAAAAATAGTGTTACATCTGCGTACCCCATCGATGGAAGGCCGGATAATTACTTTCAGCTAAGATTATCGAATGCAGGAAACAATACAGTTAATTTCGCTATGTATAACGGCAGTACAGGCGGCTTGTTGTTGTCTGGTACAATTACAGATTTCCCTATTCTAAATTATTTAGGGGTGGAATTGCGTGTAACATGTTCATTCCATGCGTACCTTCCGGGTTCTGGCTGGTTTTACAGCCCTCAGACATTTGTTGGAAAAGTGCAATCCGATGGAGTGTTCATTTCCGATGTTAGATTTGGGAGCGGTTATACAATTGACACTGTTTCTATTGGAGAAATTTTCTACAACAACACAGAACCAACTACACCTGGAGCATTTATAAGCCCAGCAATTGGAACGGTTTTAAAGGTTGGGGAAACAGTAACTGTAGCTTGGGGAGCTTCATTTGATGCGGAAGGTTATCCTATTACTTATTATCCCTTTGCTCATAGAAACGGAGCAGTAGTTCCAATATCCTTAGGTAATGGCGGAAGCACATCAAGAACATATACTATTCCTGAAGGCACGACATCGTTAAAATTTACAGTTCAAGCAAATGATGGCACTATTAATTCTGCTATAAGGGAATCCAGTGTATTCACTGTAATACCAGGAAATAAAGCTCCAACGTTAATACTAAATACAGCAAATAATTTATCATTATCAGTGGCTGCAGGGCAAAATGAAATCCTTGTTGAAGGTACCGCAAAAGATACTGATGCAAATAATACCGTTACAGTTAAAGTTCAGTTTAACGATGGGACCATTAGAAATATTGAATCGAAAATTTCTGATGGATCGACACCAATTCCTTTCTCTAAACGTTTCACTTATAAAGACAAGAAAATTTATGATGGTGAAACTCCACTAACAGTAGATTTAGCCGAAAACATAGACCATAAATTAAAGGTTTGGGCAGATGATGGAGCTGGTGGATCATCGACTATTGAAGAAAGAAATTTCCGAGTCATCCATAACCGGCCGCCAGTAATTTCCGATTCAGATCGTGACCTTGGAACATTGATAGAATCACCTTCCGTCACTTACCAGGTGAATGACCCTGAAGGACAGGTAATCACAGTCACAGAAAAGATTAATGGACAGGTTATCAGAACATTTGAAGCAACACCAAATACGGATTATTCAATTGAAATCCCATTAGAAATGTGGATTCCATTACAACTGCAGCAGCACACATTGACAGTTGAAGCCGTGGACACATTTGGGGCGAAATCTATTCGAACTTTCACATTTACTAGAACAGAAGATACGATTTTACTAGAATTAAAGAATCCTTTTGTCACTGATATTGCTGCTACTAGAGTACTTGTTACACCAGATGTTTATGTACCTATTGGATCAACCATTAAAATCGAAGCTTGTAACAATGCCTTTGACGATGCTCCAACATGGGAAGATATAACTGGAATGGCTATGAATAAGCGAGGCTATACCTTTACGAATACCGTAAAAACAGCTGAACATTGGGGAATTAATATTAGGTTTACGCTTAACAAAGGGACAGCCACGCAGCAAGTAAGATTCGAGGGATTTGGAGGTGCGTTTGATTGAAAATCGTTAACGAAATCCCTTTAAGTGTGTTAAAAGAGCAAAGAGAAAATCAGGAAAATATCCCTTTGTCATTGGATGCTTTAGGGTTAGCATTAGTTCAAGAAAAACTGGATCATGCGCAAACTAAAGAATTAGTTACTACTATTGGTCAACAATTAGTTAAAGCGAATCTAAGATTAGCAGCCCTTGAAGGAGGTACTGTTTAATGACATTTTGGCAAATGGCTTATAAATTTGGGTGGGCAAGTATAGAAGATTTACAGTTGGCAGTACGTCTTAATGAGATTACTGCAGATCAGTATAAAGAAATCACTAAAGAGGATTATGTAGCACCTACCGTATAGGTGTATTTTTTACTCCTTAAAGTCACTATTAGGAAATAGTAGTGTAGTGTTTTTAACGATTATGTAACAATTGTCATAAATGGTAATTGTTGACAAATGATTCTAGTTGTTCTATGATTTAAGAGGTTGATACTTTACTAGATTTAGGAGGATGAAATATGAATAAAAAATGGTTTGTTGCTCTTGCTTTTCTAGTTTGTTCTATTTTGTTAACCACCACCGCATCTGCTGCCAATACGATTATTGATCAATCTACTGTAACTTTGGGTCCAGGTGAATCTTTAAAGTACACTCGAGTTATTAATGTACCAGATGGAGCATACTTAGGAGTTTACTTTGACGATAAGACTGATGGTGCCTATGGGAATGAATATTTTCTTGTTAAGAGTGTAAATACTAATGACATTGTTACTTTTGGCAAAGAGGATTTTAATCGAGTAATGGGTGTACCTGCAGGAAGCTATGTTATGATGCTTGAATGTTACGATCCTAATTTAAGTTGTTCAGCAACAGGAAGTTTAAGTGCTCAGTATAAAAATTAAATTACAGGTATAAGGAAATTCTCAATATAATAAATTATACACTTAAAGAATCCTATTTTAGGATTCTTTTTTTATGCCATCATGACCCTAGTTTGCCCCGAACCGATCGGGGTATTTTATTTTAATGAGGTGTCAAAATGACAGTAGAGATCGGAGTATTAATCGCTATAGGTGGTTTGTTGTTAAGTTTTTTTGGCTATCAACTTAACCGCACCAAAGAAGTAAAGACAGACTCACAACAGGATGCAGAAATTCGTACTCAGCTTAGTTATATCGGTAAGGGTGTGGATGATATTAGATTTGAATTACGAGCAAACCAAAAGGATATTGGTGCTCTTAATGAGCGAGTCACAAGAGTGGAAGAAAACAATAAATCCATTCATAAGAGGTTAGATAATATTGAAAAGGAGAATGCCTAATGTTTGAAGTTACAATTATTATTGCCGTTGTTCTAGCCATAACAGAATTTATTAAAAGACTAAGTTTTATTCCAGTAAAATACTTACCTGCTGCATCCGTTGTTCTTGGATTGCTGGCGGGTATTTTTTATGTAGATGTAGCGACAATGCAAGAAAAAATTATGTTTGGATTAATGATTGGTCTAGCTGCTGCTGGCTTATTTGATCAATCTAAAATCATTACTAAAAAATGAGTTTTATTGATCGGATTTCACCACACGCAGTCAAATACATGAAGTCAGAAGGAATTCTGGCTTCTCTAACAATTGCTCAAGCGATATTAGAGAGTGATTCAGGTATATCAGAATTGGCAGTGGAAGCTAATAATCTATTTGGTATTAAAGCAGGACCATCATGGAGTGGACAAGTTTATGAATTGAAAACAAAAGAGTTTGAGGATGGCAAATGGATAGAGGTTTTAGCGCTTTTTTGCCACTTTACTAGCATTGAAGAATGCATTGAATACAGAAGTTCAGTATTCTTAAAACGGTCAAGATATATACCTTTGTGGGGCATTAATGACTATAAAGAAGCCTCAAGAGTTATTTACGAATGCGGCTATGCAACAGATCCAAGCTATCCGCAAAAACTAATCGATGTTATCGAAAAATATGAATTATATCATTATGACAAGGAGGAGAGTAATTTGTCTGTTACTACAGCATGTCGTGATATTTCAGAATTACATCCAACTGCCCAGACAGCCTGCAAACTTTTCTTAGAAGAATGTAACAAAGCTGGACTAGATATTTTTATCACTGAAACGTACAGATCACAGGAACGGCAGAATTATCTGTATGAGCAAGGCAGAACAAGACCAGGAAAAGTTGTAACTTGGACCCGAAACAGTAACCATAAAAGCCGTTTGGCATGGGATATCGCATGTAACAAGCCATCTTTATATGATGTGAGCACGTTAAAGAAAGCCGGTCAGATCGCTATGAGTTTAGGAATTGGTTGGGGTGGTGTGTGGAAAACACCAGATATGCCACATTTTGAGGTAACAACTTCATGGAAGGCACCTAAAAAAGAGGAAGTAAAAAAGGAGGAAATCAAATTGTATCAACCTACTTCAAAATCATTAATGGATCATACAGAAAATGTATTAACGGACCTTACAGAAGAGAAGAAGCATGGTGATAAAGCTTTAAATAAATCCTGGTTAGATAAATTTAAAAAAGGAACTCTCACTGAATCAGATGCCATTGGTCTGTTGTATGTTGCTGCTGATCGTAAATTATTATAAATAATATAAGAGTCCTTCTGATTTTGGAAGGACTTTTAATATAAGAAAAACCTAGCTTTTCCTTATGAATTTTAAATGCCATGGTAAGTAAAAAGCATATGCAATAAAGTGGACAGGAGATGACCACCAAGTATTCCAGTGTTTCATTAATCCAACTCTAGTTGCTAACCATTCAAGTGTAAGTGATAAGATAAAAAACAGGATAACTAAGAACCACTTACGATCTTTTTCAAATAAGTTTAAATATATTACTGATAAACATGAGGGGATAATTCCAAAAAGGGTTATCTCAGGTAAACCCTCTTTTTGTGGATTACCTATATCGAAAAGGTCAAATGGTGCAGCAATTGTCATATCAACCATCCATACGATATAACCAATTACTCCAAAAGTTATATAGACTTCCTTCCAACTTATTCTTTTCTTAGGCATGAAAAATACAATCAATAGTAAAATAATACTAAGAATTGCAGGGTACCACCATCCTTGACCTAAAGCAAAGTCTGGCTGTTTCACGGAACTAGCCTCCCTTTTTTCTCTTATTATTTCCCACTATTTATCAAATATTCATACTTTAAATAGGCTATTGAAGCCATATAGTACTATTCTCAGCTATTCAGCTTTCTAACTAAACAACCAAATTAAAAAGCCCTTCTTAGTTAGCAGGGCTTTGAACAACTTCACTTAATTTTAAGAGGGATCTGTCAATTTTCTAAAACTATCCATGTTGCTAAATCCATATGCTATTAAGAAAGTGAAAAGAAAAATAAAAAAGTCATAAATTGTTGGCCATCCTTTGGAGTTGTAAAAATCAAGCATTGCAAAAAAATTCATACCTCCAAAGGCAGCAATTGCAGCAAATATAATACCTTTTAAAAGTGGATTAGTTTTTGGTTTAATTTGAATAACAAACATGATTGCAACAGGATCTAAAGAAAAATGATAAGGAAGAAATAATAGTGGAGCTATTGGTGAAATTTTCATCGGGTAAGACCACAATCCATAAGACAAGGCAATAAGATCAATAATTAGTGATAAAATGATGGTTACAAACCCTCCAATTAGTAGCCTACCTGTACATTTCTTGTCTCTAAACAGAAACCAGACTATCCATGGAATAATAAATAATCCGACCCCAAACCACCATTGCCATGTAAACATATAAGCATTAACTACTGCATCGGTCATTAAGTTATTCACTTTAATTAGCAGTTGGTATGCATTTTCAGTTTGTTTCATACCTTCTTCAACTGTCATTCTTCAACCCCTCTCCCATTTTGTAATTCTTAAGAGATATTTTTTACAATTAATTTCGCTTCTATACTTATAACTGTTTTCAATTTTGCACCTTTTCCTGACTGTTGAAAAAAGTTAATGATAATTATTTTTCCACTAAACTGATATATAAGTTAAATAAATTCATTAAAAAGACCTTCCACACTATGGGAGGTCTAATGAACATTATCAAATATCAATTTTTCCATATTCTTAACAGCTGCTTTACGAGCTTGTTCAAGTGTTCGTCCAACACCAGATGTCAAATGATTACGATAAGGTGAATCCTCCAAATCGTCGAGCAATAAATAGATCTCGTAACGTTTTTTATACTTGATACATAGCCACTCCATTACTTCTTTTTGCTTATAAATCATAAGACCTGAGTCAAACGAAATAACCCCGGGTGCACCTTTCTTCTGGAAGACGATTTTTTCTAATGGTGATTCCATAAAAAACCCCTCCTTTTACCCATATATTAGGCAAATAGGAGGGAAGTCCTTGTGACGGTATTGTGAAAAATTTATTTATATTTTCTTTTTAAAAATAAATGTAATATAGGAGTTTATGGTAATATAGAACTAGAAAAAGTAAATTATTAGGTTATGACAAAAGGAGAATGTTAGTATGACGGCTGAAATAGGAATATTAAACAGATCGGGAGTAGCATTAGCTGCTGATAGTGCTGTTACAATTGGAGGCGGGGGAAACCAAAAAGTATATAATTCTGCCAATAAATTGTTTGCGCTTTCAAAAATACACCCCGTAGGTATAATGATATTTGGTGGAGCTAGTTTTATGGGAGTCCCGTGGGAAACAATTATAAAAACTTATAGGAAGAATTTAGAAGGAGAAAAGTTTGATAGTCTTGAAGAATATGGACAAGATTTTATTGACTTTTTGGTAAGAGATTCAAGATTATACAATGACCAAACTGAAAAAGATCTTGTCTCTAGAATATTTTATAATGCATTATTAGAAATGTTAGATGGTGAAGTTAACCAAAGAATTAATGATCTTACTAGTACTGGGGAAGCTGTACATAATTCAGACGTAGAAAAAATTATGAGTAATGTTTTGGAGGAAAAAATACAAATATTAAATGAAAAAGAGATTATTCTTAGTAAAGAAGGTTTTATCCCTGAATTTTCGGATAAACATAGGGATACAATAAATGATATATTGAATAGTGTAATTAACTTTGAATTACATAACTCTGTAATTGACTTGTATATAGATTTTTGTGGAAGATTAGTCCAAAGTGATATACTCTCTAGTAGTTACTCAGGAGTTGTTATATCAGGTTATGGTGAGGAAGAAATATTTCCTAGCTTATTTGAATTTCATATAGAGGGTATTTTTTTAGGTGAATTGAAATACAAAGAAAGAACTCCTATTCGTATAAATTCATATATTGATGAAACATATGCAACAGCAGCTATGAGGCCATTTGCTCAAAAAGAAATGGTATACTCATTTATGAATGGTATAGAGCCTTCATTGCAAAATAACATGTTGAGAATAATAAAAAATGTGATCAATGAATATAATAATTTACTGGTAGAGGAATTTTCAATGGACGAAGATTTTCTGGAAATAAAAGAAGGAATTCCAGATCAATTAGTGGAAAGTATTTATAATGAGTTAGATAGAATTCAATCACAGTATTATGCACAACCAATCATAGATATTTTACAAATTCTCCCTAAAGAGGAACTTGCGGAAATGGCAGAAGCATTAGTTAACCTAACGTCATTTAAGCGTCGTATAAGTATGGATGCTGAATCTGTTGGTGGACCAGTAGATGTATGTGTTATTACTAAGGGTGATGGACTTGTTTGGATTAAAAGGAAACATTATTTCACTCCTGAGTTAAATTACAATTTCTACAAAAACTATTTAAAGGGGATAGAATAATGCTCACACAATTCTTTTCGAATGAAAAATTAGTAACAAATGAACACAAGCAATATTTTAATATTTCACACAAAGAAAAGATGGCCTTTGAATTAAAACGACATGAAAGTAATATAATTAAAGAAGCATCAGAAAATATTAAAAGAAACATTTCCAAGTTGGGGAAATGATAAAAGAAAAGACCATTTTTAGGAAATGGTCTTTTCTTTTTTTATTATACTCTTTTAATACTGAGCTGTATTTAGTTATCAATAAGACCTAACCCTTATGGCCACCTACCAGTTTACTCCTATGCAAAGCAGTGCCTGCACCTGTATAAGACACAGCTCTCA
Organism: Cytobacillus massiliigabonensis; assembly: GCF_900199725.1. Lineage (GTDB taxonomy): Bacteria > Bacillota > Bacilli > Bacillales > Cytobacillaceae > Cytobacillus > Cytobacillus massiliigabonensis. The sequence goes on from NZ_LT904904.1 coordinate 1,040,305, forward strand.
AAATAGAAGCTGCCCCATACTTATTCCTAATCTTATCTACTACATACCCAATCTCTCGCTTTTTCCAACCATCAACATCAAAAAGGTCTAGCTGCATCTCATAATCATCAACCAATTTTGTTATCGATACAGAAATTGATCGGACCGTTTGCCCACGGTAATTTTCCTTCATCAGTTGCAAGCACACATTATATATATCCATCGTTACATTGGTAGGAATCTCAGTAGTTCTTGCTCTGTTAAATCCTCCACCAAACTCATCCTTACTGTACCCAAGACCAAAAGTGATTGTTCTTCCAGCTTTCCTAGCATCCCTGGCTCTTTTTGCAACTTCCTCGCACATTTCCAAGACAACAGCTTTTATTTCGTGTTCTTCTTTGTAATCCCTCATTAAAATTTGGCTCTTTCCAAAACTAACTTGCCCCTTTAATATAGGGGCTCCTATTTCGGAGCAGTCTATACCCCAAGAGTGAAAATATAGCTGGTTTCCCAAAATCCCAAATTTCTGCTCTAACAATGCAAGATCATATTTTGCAAGCTGACCTACTGAAAATATACCCATACTATTAAGTGTTTTTTCCACTCTTCGCCCGATACCCCACATTTCGGATAGTGGGCTAATTGGCCATAGTTTCTTTGGGATATCATCATAAGTCCATTTTGCAATACCGTTGGGTGCCTTTTTTGATTCAAGGTCAAGGGCTAATTTAGCTATCAGCATGTTGGGACCAATACCAACAGTACATGGTAATCCAAAATCATGCTGTATATCCGACTGTATCTTAGCGGCAATCGTTTCTGCATCTCCCCATATTTTTTCGAGACCTTTTACATTAAGAAATGATTCATCAACGGAATAGGTATGCACAGCATTAGGTGGGACGTATCTATAAAAAAGCTTTGTAATCTCGGTGGAGACTTTAATAAACAAGCCCATTTTAGGATTAACAACTTTAATCCTTGGATCATTAGGTAATTCAAATAATCTATTTGTTGTTTTTATGCCAAACTCTTTTTTTAATCTTGGTGAAGCAGCAAGAACAACACTACCTTGTCTATCTGTACTACCAACAACAGCAAGGTAGCATGTAAGTGGGTCCAATCCTAAATCAACAGCTGCAACACTTGCATAAAAGCTTTTCATGTCGATACATAAGATTTGTCGCTCTGGAAATTGGGAGTAGTCAATCATAATGTTTTACCTCACTCTGGTTGTATATTAACTAAATGTTTAAAGGGAATATGATGAAAATAACCTTTATCATCTTGTAGAATTATTTGGCTCTTCATGGTGTTAATGTAGTGGACAGTGCCCTGTATTATATTTGTAAAGCCATTATCAAATACTTCAATGTTCAAGGTTTCGTTAGAATCCATTGCCTCACAAATAATCAGCTCAAACTCCTCTATTGCTTGTTCGTCAAGTAAGGGTTTTTCAATTCTTTGTTCATCTACTAGTGCATCTTTCAAACTCTGGACATGCTCAGGTAGCATCATTGCAGTCCACTTTATAGTTCCGCGGTCTTTTATCATTTGATACATCTCCTTTTTATTTATTATATGCGAACATTAGTTCTTTATTCAACTTGAAATCGAATAAATGTTCGTATAAAATATAAGATAAGGAGGTCAGAACGATGAGAAGTTTACTATTAAAGGCAGCAGCGAGGGGCGAATTATTAGAAATGATATACTTGGACTGTAAGGGGAATATTAGCCAGCGGAGAATTAAGGTGTTATTAGTAAAAGAGGAGTCATTTCAAGCCCATTGCTACATTCGAAAGCAGCAGAGAACCTTTAAAATAAGTAACATCTTATCAGTCGGGCCAGTACGAAGCATAAGGAGAGGAGCATAATCATGGCTAAAGTTAAGAAAAAACGACCAACAAGGGATGAATTTGAATTAGAGGAGATTGGTAATACACTTGTTGAGGCATTTGATGAAAAATCAGAGGTAATTTTAGATGTTTGGGAAAAAGAAAATGTTCAAGGTCAAATTATAAAAATGGATAGCCGAACAAAATTAATTCATATCGAAAAGGACTCAAGTGTTACAAAGGTTCCGTTTATGGATATTATGAAAGTTTCTATACTATAGAAGGGAGCTCCTCTCATTTGAGAAGAGCTTTTTTATTCCACAAATTCTCCCCATAGATTTTCTACTGTATCATTTAGTACTCTTGCAATTCTTATTGCTGCAGGAAGTGATGGGAGCGATTCCCCTCTGACAATAAGACTATACGCTCCAGGTGTAAGTTTAGCTTTATTGGCGATAAAAGCTTGTTTAACTCCAGTTTCCTTATGGTATTTCTGCAACTTTGTCTCCATAAAAATCACCTCACTTTAAAATTCTGCAAAAAAAATGCTTGTCCTCTAAACTTTTTAGTTTTAGGACAAACATATCACCACATATCATTTACCATTCAGCAAGATATTCGCAAATAGCTTCGAACCCAAATTCGCTAAATGACCAGGTAAGCGAAATATACAAATGTACTAATACCGTGGGATTGAACTAACATTTCTCCATTCGTTTTTAGATTAACTATTTATTAAATAATAAATAAGGGGTGACGAAATGCTCTTTGAAATTTTATCGACTTCCGCAGCTGCTGCGATGGTTGGATTCAGTTATTTTAAACGAACAGAATTAGATGACGGGGAAAAGATTAGGAAAATTGCATTGAACTGTGGTCTGTATGTTAAAGAAGGCAAAGAAATTCGAACCATCCAACTATATCGTAAACAAAAGCATGAATGGGGAATGGAGTATATTTATCGAATTCCATTAGGTATGTCTTTATCTGATTTTGAAAAGAAAATGGAGCATATAAGAGATGGACTGAACAATAGAAAAAATCCTTTGAATTATAAAGCATTTACGCAAATGAACTTAAAAGAAAAGCTTTTACCTCAAATTAAACAAATACTAAAGGATCGTTATGTATCGGATAAAGACGTCGAATTAAATTATGATGGGATGCTCCATATTAAAGTTTTAGATAGACATATTCCCAATAGGATTCATTTCAATGTAGATATGCTGGGTGAGTGCATTGATTGGGAAATTCCATTAGGTGAAACAAGATATGGCTTTATAAATCATGATATGGAACGAGGTCATATCACATTAGCTGGGGCAACAAGAAAAGGAAAAACAGTTTTTTTAAAGCTTTTAATCACATCGTTAATGTATCAACAACCTGAAAACACAAAACTTACACTTATTGATCTAAAAGGTGGCTTGGCATTTACCCGTTTTAAAAATGCTAAACAAGTGCTGGAGGTGGCCACAAATTTAGACGAAGCTTTATCTGCCTTGCAAAAGGTCAAAAATGAGATGAATCAAATGAAAGGATGGTTTGATAAGAATGGATCCGAAGACATTAAAGAAGCTGGGATTGATACTAGACATTTCATTATTGTTGATGAAGCAGCACAAATCTCACCAAACATCATCACGGGGAAAGAAGAGAGGGAAAAAGCCCGCAAATGTGAAGAAGCGCTCTCGGAAATAGCAAGAATAGGTGCAGGATTAGGATATAGATTGATTTATTGTAGCCAATATCCCACTGCTGACGTAATGAACAAGCAGATTAAGCAGAATTGCGATACTGTAATTACTTATAAGTTAAGGGATGCTGTCGCCTCGAGGGTTGTGTTAGATGAATCTGGTGCAGAAAAACTTGAAGTACCTGGGCGTGCAATTTATAAGTCTCCAGAAGGTGTGCAGCTAGTTCAAACTCCATTTATTGAAAATGAACAAATAGAGAAGATTATTGCTCCTCATATCGTAATCAAAACACGAAAGGAGGAGATCAACATTGAAAAAACAACAAAGAATGGAGGAAATTCTTTTAAGCTTGAAGAAATGTGATTTTTTATCCAGAGAGCAGCTTCAAAAGATTCATAAACTTGGGCAGGACAGGAATGCACAGCGAGTTCTCAGCAATATGGAAGAATACTTATCACACTTTCTAGAAAATAGGAAGAAGATTTACTATTTAAATGCTGCCGGCCGAGAATTGGTGCAAGCAGAAAAGAAAAGAACGAAAAATACTCAAGTAAATCATTATCTAATGAGAAATGATCTATACATTGCAAAAGGTAAACCATCTACTTGGCAAAATGAAGTGAAAATAACCATTAATGACATATCCCTCATAGCAGATGCAGCCTTCATCTCTAACAAACTCCATCATTTTATAGAAATCGACTTCAAACAATCAATGGCGAAAAATATTCAAAAAATCAAAAGATATAAAAAGTTATCAACATATAATCCACAGTTTGCACTTATATGGGTGACAACAACCCCTTATAGAAAGAAAAAGCTTCAGCAGCTATGTGAAGGTCTAAAAATCCAAATCTATCTATGGGAGGACCTAAAATGAGTATACAAACATTTTCCATTAAGGAATTTATGGCAGGGGAATATAAAGATGAAAAGAAACAGAAGAAGGTAGGAAAATTGGTTAGAAGAATCGGTACATCTATTGCAGTACCATTAGTTATGGCAAAGCCAGCTTTTGCAGCTACAACAGAAGCAGTACCGGCTACAGCAAAAGAATGGATGGGAGAGCAAACTTTATCTGCGCTAGCACATGTGTTGGATCCAGTTGTGGATATTCTTGTAGCTTTGGCATTTCCGGTTGCAAGTGTAGTAATTGTAGGGGCGTGCTTTCTATTTATGTTTGGCAGTGCAGAAAGAGCGTGGACAATGATTCAAAATGCAGGACTTGGATATGTACTTATACAAGTTTCTCCATTAATACTAAATGTTCTAAAACAAGTAGGAAATGCAGTGTAAAAATAGCAAAAAAATTATTTCGGCGACAATTCGGCGACAAATACAAAATTTTTATTTTTAGATAAAATAAAAAACCCTTAGAACCTATGTGGCTCTAAGGGTTTAGTTATGGAGCATAGGGGGCTCGAACCCCTGACCTCTACGCTGCCAGCGTAGCGCTCTCCCAGCTGAGCTAATGCCCCAAGTTAATAGGTACAGAAAAATTATATCTACCACAAAGGTTTTTGGCAAGAAGATTTTTGTAGAATATTCCTTCAATAATGTATGATTTGTTAAAATGTCTTCTTCCTCATTATATTAATTGAAAGTCTAAGAAGGATAAAGGGTTGTGGCATAAAAATTGCATAAAGTATAAATGTAAAAGGAGCAGTAGGGCAAGAGAGAAAATTATAGATTAAAAGAAAAAATAAAAGTTAGGGGATGATGATTATGAATGAACAATATCAAGACAGATTAACTAGGTTAACGAATTATTTGGAAACTCTAGATGTAGAAATAGCAATTATTAATGACCCGAAAAATGTGTTCTACTACACAGGTTTCAATTCCAATCCACATGAAAGGTTTATGGCACTAGTAATTGATCTAAAAAAACAAAGCCAATATTTATTCGTGCCCTCTTTAGATTTGGATATAGCTGAGGGTGACTCGTATGTTAAACGAATTGTTCCTATTTCAGATGAGGTCAATCCCTATAAAGTATTAAAGGATACGATCGGTGAGGGCATTCAAACGATCGGTTTAGAGACAAAGGTGATTTCATTATTCCAGCAGGAACAGCTGCTTAATAGTTTTCAAAGCTTCCGATACCTAAATATCGGCGACTTCATTGCATCGCAAAGAATGAGAAAAACACAAGCAGAATGCAATAAAGTTCAGCGTGCTATCCATGTGATAGAAAAGGTAATGGAAGAGGGGATCAAAAAGGTACAAGAAGGCATGACAGAACAGGAGTTAACTGCAGAGCTAGAGTATTTAATGAGAAAGTTTGGTGCTGCGGGCCCTTCTTTTTCATCTATTGTATTGTCAGGACCGAAAGCGGCATTGCCGCACGGACATCCTGATAGTAAGACGATTAATAGAGGAGACTTTTTATTAATTGATATGGGTGTTCTTGTTGACGGATATTGCTCAGATATTACGCGAACTTTTATTATTGGTGAAGAAACACCAAAGCAGAGAGAGATTTATGATATCGTTCTTAAAGCTACGCAAGCCGGCGTTGAAGCGGCAAAAGCGGGTATTCCAATTGGACAGATTGATATTGCTGCAAGAAATGTCATTAAAGAAGCGGGATTTGGTCAATATTTTAATAATCGTGTAGGGCATGGCCTTGGAATAGATGTACATGAAGAGCCTTCCATTCACGAAAACAATCATTTATTAGTAGAGAGTGGATTCCTATTTACAATTGAACCTGGTATTTATATTCCGGGCTATGGCGGTGTGCGCATTGAGGAAAATGTATATATTGATGAACTTGGACATGGAAAGCAGCTTACATCTTTTCCGACTGAGCTCATGCGGATTGGCTAATAAAAAAGTAGCAACTTCTTTGTAAAATAACACCTTTAATAGGATTATATTTTCTAAATTAGCCTGGTTGAGAAACTGCAAATCTTTTGTATTCCCACTAAAGCAGGAGATTCAGATCTATTAACCTGTTAAATAATATGCCGATATATAGTAGGAGAAATCAGCAATATAGCAGGTGATGAAATTTATGTCTAACATTGTTATGTGTCCTAAATGTAATAGTAATCAGCTTCAATTTGGAGAAAAGGGATTTAGTATAGGAAAGGCAGCAGTTGGTGTTATTACGATTGGTTCACTGGGTGCTTTAGCCGGGTTACATGGGAAAGGTAAGATAAGGTTATGTTGCTTAAATTGTGGGCACACATGGATTCCTAGTATTACCTCGCCGACTCAAAATAGGTCTAATTTACGATCAACATCGTCTACTCAGTATAGAACTAACTCCAATTTGAAAAATGCCTCATTAAAATCAGGTAATAAGCATCGTACTTATGTTTATGGAGGATATTCCAAGAAGTATTTAAATGGCTTAGCTAAAGTATTTTGGGGAATAACTCTATTTAATTTGCTGGTGACGATAGTATTAGTATGTACGTATTTTCTTTTTTAGGCGGTGTAAATATGAAGGCAGATGTTAAAGCAGCTGAAACTAGAGTGAAGTTGGCTTTTAGAGTAATGGCTTTAACTTCAATTGTTAATGTATTTGTTGCGGGTTTTACAAACCATCCTATTATTGCGCTAATATACGCTATAGCTAGTTTTGTTCTTATTAAATATCGATTTTAAAAGGTGTATTTATGCGATTAAAAAATAAATAAAATTGATGATGGAAGAAATGTACACTCCCTGGTAAGAAACAGAGATATTCCATGGGGTGGGAAAATAATCATTCAAAAAGGATAGGAAGAATAGATATTTTACTCTATTCATCCCATCCTTTTCCTAATTACAAGTGACCTGAAAAATATATTCAATTTTGAAGTAGCTTTATTATTATTTTCTTTCCATTAACCAAATGACGCGGCTGTTTTCACCCTAGCTTTTGTATGGGGTGTAAATTTGCAGGCTTTTCATAGAGATTTTCCCACAGCTCAGACATTTTCCTTCTCCCTCTTTCAATGTCAGGATTAAATTGAATTGCTGATTGTTTACGAATCAAACGGACATTTTGTACAGCTTGAGTCAGATGCTCGTCAATTGCCGGTCCGCCTTTACCAGCATGTTTAGCAATCGAATAACCAGCAGTTGTTCCTTGAGCCATTGCAATTTTTCCGCTTTCAATGCCGGTAATATTACCGGCAACAAACAGACCTGTAAGCGGGGTTTCCATCGTTTCTGAATGATGGGGCACGTGTCCGCCAAGTTCGGGAATGTATTGGAATGGGCAGCCTGAAACGGCAGCAAGCTCAGCAAGCGGATACAAGCCGCCTGCAATACAAACGAAATCGGCTTCGTTTACTGTTTCCGTGCCAGGAATAATCGTTCCATTCACATCCGTATCGGCTACACGTACACCTTCCACTTTTTCGGTTCCGATAATTTCTAAAGCGGCTTTGCGAAGAAGCAAGGGAGTGCCATTTACCTTTACTCCGCTTTTAGGAAAAAATTTCATTCCTTTCTTACGGAGCCAATTATTTTTCATAAACTGGCTTCCCATTCTTAAAAGAGGGGAGGGAGCAAGATGTGCCGCACTCAGAAGCGATTTCATAACTTCCTCCGGTTCTCCTGCTTTCCCGCTTAACGGACTTTTTTCTGGCAGAACGATCCGATCTACATGAATGTCAGCGAGTTGCAGCTCATTTAAAATCGCAAAGGTTAATATATTTGCCCCGATGATGATTCCTTTTTTTCCAATTTGAACCCGGTGGACATTCGTCATAACTTGAGCAGCACCAATGGACATTACTCCAGGAAGAGTCCATCCAGGCAGTGGAATCGGATACTCTGCCGCTCCTGTTGCTAGCAATACAAATGGAGCTGTCAATGTACCGATGCTTGTATGCACATTCCAAAAATCATCGTCTTTCTCGATGTTAAAAACGGAAACACTACAGTGGATGTTAACTGATTTTCTAATCGCTTCTTGATGAAGCCTATCTGATTCTTTTATTCCATTCCACCATTCACCAGATGGTTCTTGATGAAGTTGTCCAAGTAATCTTCCGCCAGGCTTTATAAATTCATCAATAACTATCACCTTTAAGCCAGAAGAAGCACAAGCAATAGCTCCAGCCAACCCAGCTGGTCCGGCGCCAATGACAATCACATCTATCATAGCTTCTCCACCATCCTTTTTACGATGTTAGGATGCTGTCTGCCGCTTTCAATCACCATGTCTTGTTCAACAACTGTTAAGCAGGCTCGGATATTCGCTTGTTCATTCACGGTTACACGGCATTCCATGCAATGACCGATATTGCAGTAAAATCCTCGCGGTGTACCGCTCTCTTCGTGAACCCGTAAGGTCCTGATGCCATTTGCTAATAGGGCTGCGGCAATGGTTTCATTTTCTAGTGCTTCATAAGTGTCTCCATCAAACATAAATGCAACGGCTTTTCTATCTTCTAATTTTCCTAAAATAGGGTGATCTACAATTCTAGCCATTGTTCTCACCTACTGTTCCAAACGAAACTGGGCGAATTGGCGGCTGGTATTTTAATGGAATATCTCCTTGAGAAACATTTGGAAGGACATCTTCAATGATTCGATCCAGTGGGATTCTGCATGTTCGGCCCCCGCAAAAACCCATCCCTGCTCTTGTCCTTAATTTTAGTTCCCTAGCAGTGCATTGATGTTCTTTTGCTGTAGTCTGAAGCTGTCCATAAGTTACTTCCTCACAGCGGCAGACGACAATTGCTTCATTGCTGTTCATTTGGAAACCTCCTCTATTTTTTTACTATAAAAATACTATGCAAAAAACGTACCAAAATAGAGGAGTAAGATTAATTCATTTCTAGACGCTTTAAACGGTTATATAAAGTTGCTCTTGTAATGCCGAGCTTTTTGGCGCATTCTAGCTTATTGCCGTTTGACATCAGAAGTGCTTTTTCAAGCACTTTTTTCTCATGCTTATCCATTTCCTCTTGCAATGGGAAGAGGATGTTATCTATCTCATTTGAGTTGTACTGTTCAGGTAAATGATCTCTTTCGTTACAACTAGGCTGTGAATGGAAAGGCAAATAGTCCTTTCTAATGACTCCATCTGTTGCAAAGACGACGAGACGTTCAACAACGTTGCGAAGCTCCCGGATATTCCCTGGCCATTCATAGCGCAGCATTTCCTGCATGACCTCTTGTGAGAGTTGATGAATCGGCCGTTGGTAGAGCATAGAGAAATCGTTTAAAAAATAATGTGTTAATTCAAAAATATCTTCCCGTCTTTCTCTTAATGGGGGAATATGTATACTAACGACATTGAGACGGTAATATAAATCTTCCCGAAATTGCCCTTCAATCATCAAATCTTTTAAGTCTCTATTTGTAGCAGCAATTACACGGAAATTTGTTTCAATTTCTTTTTCCCCGCCAACCCGGTAAAATTTCCTTTCCTGAAGTACCCGCAGCAGCTTTACCTGCATTTCAAGTGGCAATTCACCAATTTCATCTAGAAACAGGGTACCGCCTTTGGCTAATTCAATTTTTCCTTTCTTCCCTTTTTGGTCAGCACCTGAGAAGGCCCCACGTTCATAGCCAAAAAATTCACTTTCAAATAAGGATGCTGGGATCGCGCCGCAATTTATCGAAATAAATGGTGCATTCTCCTTTTCACTTGCTTCATGGATGGCTTTTGCAAATACCTCTTTGCCGACCCCGCTTTCTCCTAGTATTAGGACGGTTGATTTCACAGAGCATACTTTTTTAGCAAGCAGTACTGTTCTTTGCAAGGCTGAACTATTCCCTTTAATTAAATTAAATGGATCGGATGAATGCTTGTACCTTGCGACCTCTTGCTCTAAACGATGGACCTCAGTAGACATATTAAATAGCTTCTCGTTTAATACCACTTGATTCGTTATATCTGTTTCAGAAACGACTGCACCGATGATTTGATTATTAAAGTAAACGGGATTGGAGTTGATAAGGACAAATAAATCTGAACGAGGCTGATGATGCTGAGCAGTGATTTTTTTTCCCTTATATAAGGATTGTAAGATTTCAAGGTCCTTTGGCTTAAAGAAATCAGTGATTGGTTTGCCGATGATTTCCTTTTGCTTAACTGAAAAAATCTTTTCCGCCCCTTCCGTCCATGTGCGTACATGCTCATTGTCATCAATAACGGTGACTGAAGCATCCATTGTTCGTATAACAGTCTCATAGAATGCCTTTAACTGATTATAAGAATTATGAAGGAAATGGATAAGTTGTGATGCAGTGATGCAGCCTATTGGTCTTTTATTTGTATCCAAAATAACCATCGTGGAGCCATGTTTAGCGGACTGTATTAAAGAATCAAAGGGGTCATCTATTCTAATAATCGGGCTTGGTGTTTCAGCTATTCCGACAAAGTATTCTCCATTTTTTTCTGTGATACATTCCTCAAAAGAACCGTCGATTAACTTATTTTCAATTAATTCTTTTATTGGTGGCAAAGAAAACATACATATCCCCTCCTCGATGTGTAAAAGAAAATATACACTGTATAAAATATTGAACATAAGTCTATCAAATTTTTTAAAAATTACTAGTGAAGGAGTGATTATTTTTGAAAATAACTCTGTTGGCACACTATTTGCATTAGATAAGATAGGCAGCCAAGCGAAGGGAGACTTGTAATGTGAATCATTGTGATGTATTAGTCATTGGCGGTGGAATCATAGGCTGTTCAATTGCCTATTATACTTCCAAATCTGGTATTGACGTAACAATCCTTGAAAAAGGAGAATTTGTCAGCGGAACATCCTCCAGGTGTGACGGAAACATTCTTGCTATCGATAAAGATCCAGGATTTGATAGTCAAATGTCTTTGGTCAGTCAAAAATTAGTAGCTGATTTAAGTAAGGAATTAGCTCAACCATTCGAATATCGTGCACCTGGCAGTATTCTTGTTTGTGAGACAGAAGAAGAGATGGAGGCTGCGCAGAAATGGGTGGACCGTCAAAAAGAAGCAGGTCTGCCATTTCGCATGCTTGACCGGCAAGACATCCGTCAGGAATCGAAGTTTTTTGCAGATGATTTATTAGGGGGACTTGAATGTGCAACAGATTCTACAGTTAACCCTTATCTTCTTGCCTTTTCACTGCTTGATGCCGCAAAGAAATTCGGTGCAAAGGCATATAAGCAAACTGAAGTTCAATCGATGAAAAAAGAAGTAAATGGGTTATTCACTGTAGAAACATCAAAAGGAACTTTTACAGCTAATCATGTTGTGAATGCGGCGGGAATATGGGCTCCAAGATTAGGAGAAATGCTCGATTTAACGATTCCGATAGAGCCAAGAAAAGGTCATATTATCGTAGCATCCAGGCAGCAGTATGTCGGTTCAAGAAAGGTCATGGAGTTTGGTTACTTAATTTCTAAATTTGGCGGACAGCGCCATGTGGATCCATTAACCGAAAAATATGGGGTTGCACTTGTTTTTGAACCAACAGAAAGCCAAAACTTTCTGATTGGCAGCAGCAGGGAATTCGTTGGATTTAATACAAAAGTGAACAACGAGGTGATTAAATGCATTGCTAATCGGGCAATCCGCTTTTATCCGAAAATGGCAGATATGATGGTCATTCGTTCATATGCTGGCTTGCGGCCGTGGACTGAGGATCATTTGCCGATTGTATCAAGGGTAGAACATATTCCTAACTATTATATTGCAGCTGGTCATGAAGGGGACGGCATTAGTCTTGCTGCTGTGACAGGGAAAGTGATCGAAGAGCTTATTAATGAAAGGGAAACTTGTATTCCTGTTGAACCGCTGAGCTTTAACCGGTTTACAGAAAGGATGTTGGCGAGATGAGAGCAGATAGAGTCTTTACAACCATCGATACACATACAGGAGGCAATCCAACAAGGACAGTCATTAGCGGTCTTCCAGAATTAAAGGGAGAAACAATGTCTGAAAAAATGCTCTATATGAAAAAAGAGTATGATTGGATTCGAAAATTATTGATGAATGAACCAAGAGGACATGATGTCATGTCTGGAGCATTATTAACCGACCCATGTCATCCAGATGCTGATATCGGTGTAATCTATATTGAAACTGGCGGTTATTTGCCTATGTGCGGTCATGACACAATTGGGGTTTGTACTGCGTTAGTTGAGTCTGGGCTAATTCCTATTCAGGAGCCCATTACTGCAATCAGACTGGACACACCTGCTGGGCTGGTAGAAGTGGATATCACTGTTGAACATGGCAAAGCCAAAGAGGTGGCTTTCTGTAATATCCCAGCTTTTCTATTAAAGAGTATATCTGTTGATGTGGAGGGGATCGGTCGTGTAGATGCAGATATTGCTTATGGAGGCAACTTCTATGCCATTATCGATGCAAAATCGGTCGGATTAGAATTAGTGCCAGAGAACGCATCAACGATTATTGAAATAGCTATCAATATTAGAAATGCGATTAACGATGCAACAGAGATTGTTCATCCAGAATATCCATTTATACGTGGGTTAACACATATTGAGTTTTTCACCGACCCGAAACATGAAGAGGCTGATGTAAAAAACACAGTTATTGTTCCTCCAGGCGGAATTGACCGCTCGCCATGCGGAACGGGAACATCGGCTAAATTGGCAGCGCTTTATTCAAAGCAAGAAATTAGTATTGGAGAAGAATTTGTCCATGAAAGCATTGTTGGTTCACTATTCCGTGGTCATGTTCTTGAGGAAATAGATGTAAATGGCGTGCCGGCGGTCGTGACGCGAATAGCTGGGTCAGCCTGGCTCATGGGCATGCACAAATTCTTTTATAACGAAGATGATCCGCTTAAAGAAGGATTTCTCCTCATTCCCCCAATGGAGGAACATGAAACGGAGGACGTAAAATGAAGATTCAGAAGGCATATACAGCAACAGATGTTCATGTGGCCGGAGAGGCGTTTCGTATCATCAGAGAAGCACCATTTATTTATTATCAAAGCTTGCAGCAATTAGAAGAGCAATTTCCTCATGAATATGCAGATGTAATTAAGTTTTTGCTAAATGAACCCCGCGGATTTGCAGGTTTGAACGGTTGTTTGGTCATTCCCCCGTTTAGCCGTGAGGCAGATGCAGCGGTTGTATTTTTTACGCATGAAGGAACGATGCCTTTATCGTATGGGGGAGCAGTTGCTGTCATAACTGCCTTACTGGAGTGTGGCCAGCTGCCTCCTAACAAATCCAATGAGTATAAATTGGAAACAGCAGACGGTATTATTCCCCTTAAAGCAGTTGTAGAAAATAATGAGGTTGTTTCAGTGGAGCTTAAAAGCGAGCCCTGTCAAATTGTTCAAATGAATATCCCTTATAAAGATACACATTATTCCCTTGTTCAAGCGGATCAATTATATGCTGTTTTCAAAAAAAGTGATGTTCCTTTCCAACTGCAAATGGAAGATCTGCCTAAGGTGCAAAAATGGGGGCAGGAGGTAAACAAAGCTCTTGATGTGAAGAGCTCGATCAAAGGTGCTATTTTGCTCGATGATTCGCTATTGGAAAGTGGAAAAATTAAAACGGTTACCTTTCGAAGAGACAATTTTATAGTCCGTTCACCAGGTTTCGGATCAGCTGCAGCATGTTACGCCAGTTTACTTGCTAGCGGTGAATTCAGTATGGATCAGCCTTTTAGGAATGAAAGTATTTTCAACAGCTCCATAACCATTCAATTAGCTTACCAATCTGGGGGCAGTTTTCAGTTTTCATTTAATAGCCGCGGCTTTATTACTGGGATTCAGACTTATGTTTTAGATCCGACAGATCCGCTGGCTGCAGGGTTTTTATTAAAGTAAGCCTTCTATGGCGGGTTTTTGGAGATAGGCTGATAACTAACTGGAATTGGCTGTTAAATGATCAATATTGGCTGATAAACTACCAAAATTGGCTGATAAATCATTTGATAGATAGTGTATGTTGCTGATAAAAATATTCATATGACTAGGAGGAAAAAGATAATGACAACAATTAGAGGCGCTTATCCAGTTTTAATTACACCGATGACAGAGGCACAGGAGATTGATTGGGGCGGAGTAAAAAATAATGTGAATTTTTTCGTCGATCAAGGTGTTGCAGGAATCGTTATTAACGGCAGTACTGGAGAGTTTGTCAGCTTATCAAAAGAAGAAAAATTTCAAATGGTTGAAACGGTTTTAAGGGAGGTAAATGGACGTATTCCTGTCGTTGTCGGAACCGCAGCGGAAACAACGAAAGAAACAATTGAATACACAAAGCAGGCAGAGGCGCAAGGAGCGGATTGTGCCTTAATTATTAATTCTTATTACTGCAAACCAAAGGAAAATGAAATTTACTTCCACTTCAAAGAAATCTCAAATGCTGTTAATCTCCCAATCATGCTCTATAACAATCCATTTACATCAGGAGTCAATATGAGCACAAACTTAATGCTGCAAATAGGAAAAGAGTGTGAAAGAGTAACGCATATAAAAGAGTCAAGTGGCGATATTACTAAAGTACGAGACTTAGCAAGAAAAGGAAAAGGAGACTTTGAGGTTTTTTGCGGGGCAGAAGAGCTTGTTATGGAATCTTATTTTGTTGGGGCAACAGGCTGGATATCTGTTGCGGGGAATATCGTACCAAGGCTTGTAACGGATATGTTTAATCATTTTCAAAATGGCGAGCTTGAGGAAGCGTGGGCAATCAATGATCGCATTTTGCCGCTCTGCGCCTTCCTGGAGGGATCAGGTAAATATGTGCAAATTGTAAAAAGAGCAATGGTATTAACAGGTCAAGCTGGAGGACCATCCCGTTACCCTCGATTAGGACTTTCACAGGAAGAGGATCAAAAGCTAAAGGATATTTTATCAAGCCTATCTGTTGTCCCAAGCGTGTAGCAGTTTAATAGATTCCATTAAAAGGAGGAATATCGATTGTTAACGGCACAAATTGAATTAAAACCAAAGGTGAAAGCATTTCTTGAAGGAAATATTGACCTTTTTATTAATGGCAAATCTGTACCTTCAGTAAGCGGGAAGAAGTTTGAAACATATAACCCAGCAACAGAAGAAGTTCTTGCATTAGTAAGCGAGGCGCAGGATGAGGATGTTGATTTAGCAGTGAAAGCCGCACGTCAGGCATTTGAGAAAGGACCATGGCCTGATCTAAGTGCGGCTGAAAGAGCAAGATTAATTTATAAGTTAGCAGATTTAATTGAAGAAAATAAAGAAGAATTAGCTCAATTGGAAGCGCTTGATAATGGAAAGCCTTATCAGGTTGCCCTTCAGGATGATATACCGGCTACAGTTGAGCATTATCGCTATTATGCAGGCTGGGCTACAAAGATTCTTGGTCAAACATTCCCAATTTCAAAGGATTACTTAAATTATACAACACATGAGCCAATTGGGGTTGTCGGTCAGATAATCCCATGGAATTATCCTTTAGTGATGTCAGCGTGGAAAATGGGAGCAGCCCTAGCAACTGGATGTACGATTGTGATAAAACCGGCAGAGCAGACACCGCTATCTCTTTTATACACAGCTCAGCTTTATAAAGATGCTGGCTTCCCAGATGGGGTTGTTAATTTTGTACCAGGATTTGGTCAAACAGCGGGAGCAGCGATTGTTAATCATCATGATGTCGATAAGGTTGCATTTACGGGGTCTACTGTCACTGGAAAATACATTATGCGACAAGCAGCAGAAACAATCAAAAATATTACCCTCGAGCTTGGCGGAAAATCTCCTAACATTATTATGGAAGATGCTGATTTAGGAGAAGCCATTCCTGGTGCATTTAACGGGATTATGTATAATCATGGACAAAATTGCAGTGCTGGCTCCCGCGTATTTGTTCATAGAAAGCACTATGAACAGGTTGTGGACGAACTTGCAAAAATGGCGAATAGTGTTAAGTTGGGTGCGGGCATGGAAACTGGAGCTGAAATGGGACCTCTTGTCTCTGAAAAACAGCTAGAGCGGGTACTAGGGTATATTGAGAAAGGAAAAGCAGAGGGAGCAAGGGTAGCTGCAGGTGGAGAAAGAGCTTTTGATAAAGGTTATTTTGTTAAGCCAACAATCTTTGCTGATGTTACAGACGAAATGACAATTGCAAAGGAAGAAATCTTTGGACCAGTTGTTGCCGTGCTTCCATTTGATAATGTAGAAGAAGTCATTGATAGGGCAAACAATACTCCTTATGGGCTTGCAGCAGGTGTATGGACGGAGAATGTGAAAACCGCCCATTATGTAGCTAACAAATTAAAAGCGGGAACTGTTTGGATTAATGATTACAATCTTGAAGATGCTGCTGCCCCGTTTGGCGGGTATAAGCAGTCAGGCATTGGACGTGAGATGGGTTCCTATGCACTTGATAATTATACAGAAGTGAAATGTGTTTGGGTTAAATTGAAGTAATATTTGGAATATCTTAATTTAGGAAAATCTTAGTAACAATGGAGAAACGGACAGCTAACATATTAGGCGGCTATCCGTTCTCTATTATAAGGTATATTGGCTTTATTTTTTTTAGTTATAAATATCTGAAAATTCTTATGATTCATTAAATTTTAGCGTATTTTTACTTATTCACTTTAAGGAGGCACACGATGGAAAAAATAGTCGATTGGGCAGTTGGACAAGTATGGAGTCTTGGCTTAGTTGTTTTTGCACTTGGGGCAGGTTTATTTTTTTCGATAGCTACACGATTTGTCCAGATTAGATACTTTAAAGAAATGATTAAATTGCTATTTGAGGGGAAAAGTTCAGAAACAGGCGTATCATCCTTTCAAGCCTTTTGTATGGCCCTTGCTGGACGAGTGGGAATAGGCAATATTGCAGGGGTTGCAACTGCTATTGCGTTCGGGGGGCCAGGAGCTGTTTTTTGGATGTGGATCATGGCTTTATTAGGAGGAGCGAGTGCCTTTATTGAATCCACCTTAGCCCAAGTTTATAAAATCAAAGAAGGGAACCAGTATCGAGGCGGGACCCCTTATTTTATTGAAAAGGGGTTAAAGATAAAATGGTTTGCTGCATTAGTTGCGATTGTTGTCACCCTTTGCTATGGAATATTAGTTCCTGGCATTCAAGCAAATACGATCGCAGTAGGATTTGAAAATACAGCAGATATTCATAAAAGCATTACCGGAATCGTTTTAGTTCTTTTACTTGGAATAATCATTTTCGGAGGGGTAAAGCGAATTGCAAATGTAGCAGAAAAAGTAGTTCCTTTTATGGCATTAGGGTACGTGATTGTGACCTTTATCCTTCTATTTGCTAATGCTGCTGAAGTTCCCGCGATGCTCTCTTTGATTATCACGAGTGCCTTTGGAGCAAACGAGCTATTTGGCGGGATAATTGGAGCTGCGATTGCGTGGGGTGTTAAACGAGCGGTATTTTCTAATGTGGCAGGGGTTGGTGAAGGAACATATAGTTCTGCTGCAGCAGAAGTCTCCCATCCTGCAAAGCAAGGGCTTGTACAAGGCTTTTCCGTATATATTGATACAATCGTTGTCTGTACAGCAACAGCTCTAATGATCCTTATTACAGGCATGTATAGCGTTACGCCTGAAGGGGAAGAGCCAATCGTTGATAAAATGGCAGGCATTGAAGCAGGACCGATTTGGACGCAAGAGGCTGTAGAAAGTATCTTTCCGGGCTTTGGATCTTTATTTGTATCTATCGCAATTTTCTTTTTTGCCTTTACAACTTTAATGGCCTATTACTATATTGCTGAAACGACTCTTGTTTTTCTTGATAAAAAATTGAAAATGAATTGGCTAAAAACTATTTTGAAAATCGTCTTTTTAGGAATGGTCTACTTTGGAAGTGTTGAATCAGCATCATTATTATGGGCACTTGGCGATCTAGGTTTTGGGAGCATGGCTTGGCTCAACCTCATTGCGATTTTGCTTTTAACTAAGCCAGCAATCAAAGTATTTAAAGACTATGAAACTCAAAAAAGAGCAGGTCTGGACCCAGTTTTTGATCCAATTAAAGTTGGAATTAAAGGGGCAGACTTCTGGGAAGAGAAATGCAAAGAAGATAGCGCTTTCAATAATAATAAGTCTGCAGGATAAAAGTTTAATTTCTCGTAAATAGACAGCTTCTATAAAGAGGCTGTCTGTTTTGTTTACTCTAAAGGCATCACTTGAAAAAATTTTGTACATTTTAAAAAAAATATACATGATAATGTCTAATTATTTGGACACCTAAATAATGATAAGTCTTTTGGAGAGGTGATTTTCCGAATATTATATGAATTCGAATAAAATGGTATGAAAATTGCATTACTTTAATCATATCCAATTTGGGCAATATTCTAGGGTGGAGGTGAAAAAATGGGTCGATACATTTTTGGAAGATTAGGTTATATGCTAGTTACATTTTTAGTTATTGCCACGTTTACATTTTTCTTAATGCAGACGTTGCCGGGATCTCCATTTAATGATGAAAAACTATCTGAGTCACAAAAAGAAAAACTTTATGAGAGATACGGATTGAACGAGCCTGCTCCTATTCAATATGTAAAGTACATGACCAATATATTTAAAGGGGATTTTGGGGTTTCCTTTCAATATGATGGTCGACCAGTTTCTGACATTATAGGGGAACGGATTGGGGCATCAGCCGTCTTAGGGGCACAATCATTACTAATTGGATGTATAGTTGGAATGATTCTTGGGATTATTGCTGCTATTAGACACAATACAGCCATTGACTATGCGGCCATGGTAATAGCAGTTATTGGATTATCGGTCCCAAACTTTGTTTTTGCTGGATTATTGCAATATTGGGTGGGGGTCAAACTGCAATGGCTGCCAGTTGCATTTTGGGAAGGATTCGAATACTCCATTTTGCCAACGGTATCGTTATCTGTTTTTGTTATTGCGACAATCGCTAGGTTTATGCGGACTGAAATGCTTGAAGTATTAGGGCAGGATTATATTGTAACAGCGAAAGCAAAAGGGCTAAATCAATTTGCGGTCGTAATGAGGCACGGGCTTCGAAATGCTTCTATTCCAATCATTACAATACTGGGTCCAATGACAGTTTCGCTTCTAACTGGCACATTGGTTATCGAAAAGATTTTTAGTGTTCCAGGACTTGGGGAGCAATTTGTTAAATCGATTATGACAAATGACTTTCCGGTAATTATGGGTGTGACACTATTTTATAGCATTTTATTTATAGGTGTGGTTCTAATTGTAGATATTCTATATGGAATCATTGATCCAAGGATAAGATTATCTGGGGGGACAAAATAATGATTATAAACGAGAAAAAAATCACAGATGATCTATTCCTGCCAGCTGATTTAGAAAAAACTTCAGAGGAAATTTCTCGACCAACAATTACATATTGGGCTGAAGTGTGGAAGCGCTTTCGAAAGAATAAAGCGGCATTCATAGGTCTTATATTGATTTCTATTATTCTAGCTTTAGCTATATTTGGTCCTTATGCAAACAAACATGGCTATGATGAACAAGATCTGACACGAGCCAATTTACCGCCAAAGATACCGATTCTTGAACAAGCTTCTTGGCTAGGTCTTAATGGAACAGATGCTCAGGGCATAGACCGTTATAAAGAAAGCGGAGTTACCGAATACTTTTGGTTTGGCACAGATAATTTAGGAAGGGATTTGTGGACACGTGTTTGGGAAGGAACCCGTATTTCATTATATATTGCTATATTAGCTGCGATTATTGATTTAATCATCGGAGTTGCTTATGGGGGCATATCTGCCTATTACGGTGGACGAATTGATAATTTCATGCAAAGGATTGTTGAAATATTAGTAGGAATCCCAAGCCTTATTGTCGTCATTCTCCTGATTTTAGTATTGCAGCCAGGGATCATTTCTATTACTTTAGCGATGGTTATTACAGGCTGGGTTGGAATGGCAAGGATTGTGCGCGGGCAAATTCTTAAGCTTAAAGAACAAGAATATGTATTAGCTTCCCGAACACTTGGCGCAAAGGATAGACGATTAATTTGGAAGCATTTAATTCCAAATACAATGGGTCCAATCATTATTACAACAATGTTCACAATCCCTACAGCAATTTTTACTGAGGCATTTTTAAGTTTTATCGGTCTAGGGCTTCAGCCGCCTACCGCTTCTTTAGGAACATTAATAAATGATGGATACAAATTATTGCGGATCTATCCGCATATGCTTGCATTTTCTTCCATAATTGTCAGCTTGATCATGATTAGTTTTAATCTGATAGGAGATGGCCTACGAGACGCTTTAGACCCTAAAATGCGTAAATAGGAGGATGAATACATGGGAAAAATACTGGAAGTGAAGGATTTACAAGTATCCTTTGATACGTATGCGGGGGAGGTAATGGCAGTAAGGGGAGTTTCTTTTTATCTTAATAAAGGTGAAACACTTGCTATTGTAGGAGAGTCAGGTTCTGGAAAGTCGGTTACATCAAAAAGCTTAATGAAGCTTATCCCAAGTCCGCCCGGGAGAATTACAGGTGGAGAAATCGTCTTTGAAGGAAAAAACTTGGTCGATTTTACAGAGAAGCAGATGCAGAAAATTTGCGGATCTGATATTTCAATGATTTTTCAAGATCCAATGACCTCCCTTAACCCGACAATGACTGTTGGGAACCAGATAATGGAGACTATTATGAAGCATCAAAAACAATCAAAGCATCAAGCAAAAGAAAAAGCAATTGAGCTATTAAAAATGGTTGGCATTTCTAGCCCAGAGAAAAGATTGTCCTCTTATCCGCATCAATTCTCCGGTGGGATGAGGCAGAGGGTTGTTATAGCAATGGCTCTTTCCTGTAATCCAAAGGTGTTAATTGCTGATGAGCCAACTACTGCACTGGATGTAACAATTCAAGCGCAAATTCTCGAGCTTTTAAGAGATTTACAGCAAAAAATGGGGACATCAATCATTTTTATTACCCATGACCTAGGTGTTGTAGCTAATATTGCTGACAGAGTAGCTGTTATGTATGCAGGGAAAATTGTTGAGATTGGAAAAGTGGAAGAAATTTTCTATCATCCTCAGCACCCATATACTTGGGGGTTATTAGGAGCGATGCCGAATCTAAATGAGGATGCAGAGGAACTTATAACCATTCCTGGTTCACCTCCTAATCTTTTAAAACCACCTAAAGGGGACGCATTTGCTGAACGTAATAAATATGCGATGAAAATTGATTATCAGCTAGAACCTCCAATGTTTAAGCTTTCTGAAACACATTTTGCGGCTACTTGGCTATTGCATGAAAAGTCACCTAAGATTATGCCGCCAGATATGCTTAGAAAGCATAGACATGTTAAGGCGAAAGAAAAACAAAACGATCGTATAGATAAAAGAAGAGAAAAAGAAGATAAGCTTCTTGAAATAAGGAATTTGAAGCAATATTTTTCTACAGGATCAAATGTGGTTAAAGCGGTAGATGGAATCAATTTTGATATATATAAAGGGGAAACCTTTGGGCTTGTTGGAGAATCTGGGTGTGGAAAATCGACAACTGGCCGAACCATTATCCGTCTGTATGAGGCAACGGAAGGAGAGATTCTATATAACAATAGAAATATCAGTGAGAAGAAATCGTCAGGAGATTTACAAAAATTAAATCAAAAAATCCAAATGATTTTTCAGGATCCATATTCATCTCTAAATCCAAGGCAGACCGTTGCAGATATTATTGCAGAGGGTATAGATATCCATGGGCTAGCATCCAATAACAAAGAAAGATTGGAAAAAGTATATGAATTGCTAGAAACAGTAGGATTGAATCGCGAACATGCCAATCGCTATCCTCATGAATTTAGTGGGGGGCAGCGTCAGAGAATTGGAATTGCCAGGGCGCTAGCAGTTGAACCCGAATTTATTATTGCGGATGAGCCAATTTCTGCTTTGGACGTTTCTATCCAAGCACAAGTTGTTAATTTAATGAAAAAGCTGCAAAAAGAAAAGGGGCTTACTTATCTCTTTATTGCTCACGACCTGTCAATGGTGAAATATATTAGTGACCGTATAGGTGTCATGTATAAAGGGAGAATTGTTGAATTGGCTGATAGTGAAGAACTTTATCATAATCCATTGCATGCTTATACCCAATCCTTGCTTTCAGTTATTCCATTGCCAGATCCAGAAACGGAGAAAGTAAGAAAGAGAATAAAATTTGAAGAGAAATTCTTCTGGAATGGAAAGGGAGAGGAGCCAATTTTAAGAGAAGTAAGGAAAGGGCATTGGGTTTCGTGTACAGAGCAAGAGTATCAAAATATAAAAAAACAATTAAACGCTATTTAATTAGCAGTGAAATGAACCATCCAACAAAGGAGGAGAAGTAGATTACTAAAATATCACTGAGAATCATAATTATTTCTCTAGTCATCTCATCTATTGCCTCCTATTTTTCATCTGATAGAAAATGGCTGGAATTTATCAATCTATTATTTTTCATAGGCCTTCTATTACTGATGATAGGGGGGGCACTATTAGTCTTAAAGGGTGGCATGTTTAATGGTATCATCTATAGTTTCCGCCAGTTTTACAAGCGTACGTCAAAGCTTGAAGGGTATGTTTCTGAACAGATAGAAGAATCACCTAAAAGCCCAATTAATAGTAGTTTGATTGATTTATATATGTACCCAATTCTTTTATCTGGAGCCTCATTGTTCTTTCTTACACTATTTATAACAGTTATATAACACGGTAGAAATGCAAGGAATTACTATTTAGGAGTGATTGTATGGAAAGACTTGAGAAATTAAGAGCTGTATTTGATGAATATGGAATAGATGCAATGCTTATTACTAATGATCAGAATCGCAGGTATATGACCGGATTTACAGGTACTGCAGGTTTAGTCCTTATTACTAAGGAAGAAGCATTTTTAGTTGTTGATTTCCGGTATGCAGCACAAGCAAATGCTCAGGCAAAAAATTACACTGTCATTGAAGTAAGCACAAAGGCAAATCTGCTCGAAGAAATAGTGCAGCAAGTTGCGTGCTTAAATATAGGAAAGCTTGGATTCGAACAAGTTCATGTGAGCTATTATTCTTATTCTGAATACAAAGAGAAGCTACATATTGAATTAGTTCCTCTGACAGGTGTCATTGAGAAACTTCGAATGATTAAGAATGAGAAAGAACTTAAAACGATTAGAACGGCAGCAGAAATTGCAGATGCTGCATTTACACATATTCAATCGTTTATCAGACCAGGCAGAACAGAAATTGAAGTTTCAAACGAATTAGAGTTTTATATGAGAAAGCAGGGAGCTGCCTCTTCAGCATTTGACACCATTGTTGCATCAGGTCATCGTTCTGCATTTCCCCACGGTGTTGCAAGCCATAAGGTTATTGAGAAAGGGGATATGGTGACACTTGACTTCGGTGCATGCTACGAAGGGTATAGATCAGATATAACAAGAACGCTGGCAATCGGTGATCCAAAAGAAGAGTTAAAGGGAATCTATTATATAGTCATGGAGTCGCTATCAAAGGCGCTAACAAGTATTAAACCGGGGATAACAGGAAAAGAGGCTGATGCTTACTCAAGAGATTTTATCACTGAGAAAGGATATGGAAAACAATACGGGCATGGCTCCGGACATGGAATTGGATTAGATATACACGAAGAGCCATTTAAGAATGTGAATTGCCAGATTAAACTAGAGCCTGGGATGGTTTTAACTGTTGAACCAGGTATTTATATTCAAAATCTTGGCGGTGTTCGAATTGAAGATGATATTTTAATCACTCGCGATGGAAATGAGGTTCTTACGAAGTCATCAAAAGATCTAATCATTTTGTAAAAAAGAATATAGGAGGAAATTTTTATGAAAATGAAACGAACCTTTTTGATTTTGATGCTTTTTGTTAGTTCCTTATTGGCAGGATGTTATGGAGGAGATAGCCAAAAAACAACTTCTGAGGAAGAGGAAAAAAGCAATACCAATGAAAATTCATCAGAACAAGTGTTAAATCTTGTTGAAGGTGGAGAGATTCCTACCCTTGATACACTTGGATTATTTGATGCGCTTTCAAGCAGAACAATGAATAATATATTTGAAGGTCTATATAGACTAGATGATTCTCATGCACCGATACCAGGAATGGCAGAGAGTCATGAATTAAGTGAGGATGGAAAGGTTTATACCTTTCATATTCGTTCAGATGTGAAATGGAGCAATGGTACACCTGTTACAGCTAAGGATTTTGAGTATGCATGGAAAAAGGCGATTAATCCTGAAACATTGTCAACGTATTCTTATTTGTTTAATGATATAAAGAATGCTGCTTCTATACAGGATGCTGAAAATAGTTTGTATGGAAAGGTAGAAGAGGTTGGCATTAAGGCGATTGATGATCATACCTTCCAAGTTGAACTAGATCATCCAGTCCCATATTTTTTAAGTCTTATCACCTATCCAGTATTTTTTCCGCAAAATAAGGAATTTGCTGAATCTCAAGGAGATAAATATGCATTAGAAGTCGAAAACCTTATTTATAACGGTCCTTTCATTTTAGATTCCTGGGATCATGAGGTCGGCTGGGTTTATAAGAAAAATCCAGACTATTGGGATGCTGATACAGTAAAGCTGGATACGATTAATGTAAAAGTCGTAAAAGAAGCGGCAACAAGAGTCAATTTATATGATACTGGAAAAATTGATTTAACAGAAATTACTTCTGAGTTTATTGATCAATATGCGAGTACTCCAGATTACAGTACATTGCTGAAGCCAGAAGTTTTCTTTATCCGGATGAATCAAAATAATAAATATTTGGCTAATGTCAATGTTCGTAAAGCCATTGATATGGGCTGGGATAAAAAAGCAGCAGCGGAAAGCCTATTGAATAATGGGTCAGTTCCTGCTACCTATTTAGTGCCAAAGGATTTTGCTTTTGATGAAAGCGGAAAAGATTTCCGGGCAAAATATCAAGGTTTTAATGAAGAAGGAGTAGAGAAAGCAAAAGAATATTGGGAGAAGGGGTTAAAGGAGCTAGGAGTAGAAAAAATAGAGTTAGAGTTTTTGAGCTATGATAGCGAGGAAAGAAAACGAGTCAGTGAATATTTTAAAAATCAATTAGAGACTAATTTACCTGGATTAACGATAACAATTAATCAACAGCCAAATAAGCAAAAGCTGGAGCTTGAATCAAGCATGCAATACGACCTTACTTATTCAGGCTGGGGACCTGACTTCCAAGATCCAATAACATTTATTGACCTTTATCTTTCAGATGGTTCATATAACTGGTCAAATTATGTTAATGAGAATTTTGATCAGCTTGTAATGGAAGCAAAAATGAATCCTGCAGATACTGCCAAGCGGTGGGAAAACATGCAAGAAGCTGAGAGAATACTAATAGAAGAGGACGCTGCGATTTCACCTATGTATCAATCTGGGCTTGCACAGCTTAAAAAGCCTTATGTTAAGGGGTATGTCGCACATCCTTTTGGTGTATTTGCTTCATATAAGTGGGCATATATTGAAGGGAAATAAATATATGAGAAGCCTTTTTCCTACATGAATAAGGCTTCTTACTTGATAGTTGGGTGAAGCCCGTCAAATCATGACGGGTCTTTTTGTTTAGCTCATACTCTCCACCTCAACACTCTTAACCCCTTTTAACTGTGAAACACTGTAATAGACATCGGTAATGCTTTTCTTCTGATTAACAGTTACTATGAGCTGGATGAGATGTTTCTTTTCTTCTAAGTCTTTAATACGAACACGTTTAATAGATATTTTTAAGTCTTTGATTGCTGAAAGAATGTCTTTAATATTTTCTTTGTCCGTTACTTTTAGCTGGAGGGTAATTTCTCTTTCTCTTAATTTTCTAGGACCAACGAGTCCGATCATAAATGGAATAAATTCTACGCTAATGATTAACAGGGCAACGCCAGCCATTGCCTCGATATAAAAGCCTGCACCGACAGCAATGCCGATCCCTGCTGCCCCCCAAATTAAGGCTGCAGTGGTAAGGCCAGAAATGCTGTCATTTCCTCTTCTTAAAATGACACCCGCTCCTAGAAATCCTATTCCTGATACTATTTGAGCAGCGAGCCGCAGCGGATCCATCGTAATATTGATTCCTTCTTTTCCAGGAAATGCGTATGCTGACTCAATAGAAACAATCGTCAACAAGCAGCTTACAATAGAGATAACGAGACTTGTTTTTAATCCAACAGGTTTTCTCTTTAGTTCACGTTCAATTCCGATCACAAGACCAAGAAAAGCTGATATACCCAGTTTTATTAATATTTCCATTTCCAAATTGCTCATGACATCCCCGCTCCTGTAATTATTAAAAAATGTGCTGATAAAATGAATATATACCCTTACATTGAATGAAGAAACAATATTAATTTGCCACGTGAATGCAGATAACGAGTACAGAAATGAATTAATACATAGAAAAAAGGCACTGAAAGATATACAATAGAATAAAATTTACGCATTAAGAACAAGGAGAATACAGAATGTCAGGCACAAAAGTAAATCCTTATGCCGTTTTGGCCATAGGGGTCTTATCCGTTTCCACATCAGCTATCCTCGTAAAAGTATCAACAGCTCCATCAGGAGTGATCGCGTTCTATCGGATGTTTTTTTCTGTCCTATTTATGTTACCGGTATTCCTAATAAAATATGTTCCCGAGCTGCGGCTTATTACAAGACGGGATTGGATGTTCTCAATCGCTGCAGGTGTTTTCTTAGCATTTCATTTTATTCTTTGGTTTGAATCATTAAATTACACATCAGTTGCAAGCTCGACAGTGTTGGTGACTTTGCAGCCGCTGTTTGCATTTATAGGAACTTACTTTTTCTTCAAAGAAAAGTTTTCTTGGAAAGCAATTTTGAGCGGGCTGCTAGCTGTTTTTGGGAGTATTATTATAAGCTGGGGCGATTTTAAAATTAGCGGATCTGCCCTTTTTGGCGATTTGTTGGCTTTAATTGCTTGTGCATTAGTTACAGCTTATTTAATGTTTGGCCAATCAGTCAGAAAGCGATTATCATTAGTCACCTATACATTTGTCGTTTACAGCATTAGCACAATTTCCCTTTTTATCTATGTACTTATTAGGCAGGAACCTTTAGTTCCTTATGGTACAAGTGATTGGATCTATTTTATTCTTCTAGCACTTATTCCTAATTTGCTTGGGCATACATTGTTTAACTGGTCGTTAAAATTTCTTAGTACATCAACGATTTCAATGGCCATATTGTTTGAACCAGTAGGTGCAGCGATATTAGCGTATTATTTATTGCAAGAGGCTGTAGTTTGGACACAGGCTCTTGGAGGAGCCATCGTTATTGGAGGAGTATCATTATTTTTAATAGATGAGCGAAGAGTTAGAATAAGGGAAATGAAGAAAAAAATGATTGGGGGAATAAAGGATGGGAATTGAAACGGCTTTTTTAGAATTTCCTCTTCTAGAAACTGATAGATTATTACTGCGTGAAATTTATTTGTATGATGCACCCAATATGTTTAGCTATTTTTCCAAAGACGAAGTGACAAAATATTATGATTTAGAATCGTTTACTTCTGAAAAGGAAGCAGAGGATCTTATTCGTAGATTTCAACAAAGATATTCAGAACGAAAGCAGATCCG
Source organism: Cytobacillus massiliigabonensis (assembly GCF_900199725.1). Taxonomy (GTDB): domain Bacteria; phylum Bacillota; class Bacilli; order Bacillales; family Cytobacillaceae; genus Cytobacillus; species Cytobacillus massiliigabonensis. The sequence continues at coordinate 1,068,347 of NZ_LT904904.1, forward strand.
CTGGGCGATCACTTTAAGGGATAATAGTGATCAGTTAATTGGGACATGTGGGTTTCATGCGATCGAAGAGGAGCATTACAAAGCTGAAATAGGTTATGAGCTACATCCTGACTTTTGGGGACAGGGGATAATGACTGAAGTGATTGAAGCTGTCATTCAGTATGGATTCAAAAGTATGCAGCTTAACAGGATAGAAGCTTTTTATGATCCAAGGAATGGATCGTCTGGGAGAGTTCTTGAGAAAAATGGTTTTGAATTTGAGGGGATATTAAAAAAGCGGTATTTTGAAAAAGGTAAATTTGTGGATGCTGCTGTTTCTGCGATTTTAAATGAAAATATTCGCTAGATCACCCGATTGTATAATATAATTTGTAAAGCTTGGGGATTTTATTATCCTCAAGCTTTTTTTGCAGTATCAGAATTTAAAACTTTGGACTTAAAGAATTGTCTAGCTACGGCGGCTAGGGCTCGAGGTCATAAGCCAACTCACCAAGAAGGCTAAAGAGCAGCCTTCTTGACGATTCGTCTTAGCTTGTCGCCCCTGGGCAAGCCGCCTCCGCATTTTGGATTGTCTAGCGTAAGCGTCCTATGGCCTATCAAACTACAGGTCCCCTCCGTAACGATTGCGTCAACATCGGTTGCCGTGTTTCCTTTATCGAAAGAACCGGCCCTTCTGCGTTTGTACGGAGATAACCAAGGCGCTTGCGTTTTTCTTATAGGTTAATGATCATTGCTTCTTGAATGATATGGAGAGGTTTTATATAAAAACATGAGTAAAGCCTGCAAATACAAATGCAGCTGTTAGTGATAATATGAAAGTTCCTCCGTATACCTTTCCTTCTGAGTTAGCTATTTTTATCCCCTGTATATATGAATAGGAGAATAAAAACACTGCCATTATTACAGACAAATATAGTGCGGCTGTTTCCAGCAGGAATCACACCTTTCTAAATGATAGAGTTAGTAGATAATATGCATAAACTTTTATTCCTATACCTTTCCTGCATTGAGTAATGGGGGTAGCTTCTTTTTGTTCATATTCTGTGGGTAACTAGGATAATGTTATCCACAAGCTGTGAATAAAATAGTGGATTACTTTTCTTTTCATATTTTAGTTGTTAATAAGTTTGTGAATATATGTGTATTTATTATATTGATGTATCTCCAATTCAATGATTACAGCAGCTGAGAATTATGTTGGACAAATAAATTAGCATTCATTTGGATATTATGTCTGCTTTCTTGAGTAATTCCTCTTTTAAAATATATGCATTATTATGAAGCGGGTCTTTTGCAGCGTATAGTAGAGTAATCTTTTTAGTTAAAGCGATTTGATAAATATTTTCAAAGCATTGAGATTTGGTAGGATCAGTTTTAAGTTCTTCAAGATATTTGATTTGAAATTCTTCATATAATGCAGATTTATGTCCGAACCATTTTCGCAGTTCGTGGCTTGGAGCCAGCTCCTTTGCCCACATTGATAATTTTGCTTTGTCTTTTGAAATGCCTCTTGGCCATAGACGATCGACTAAAATACGATATCCATCCATTTGATCATATGGTTCATAGATTCTTTTTAATAATATCTCTATCACAACTTACCTCCTGAATTTAAAGAAAATGGGAGCTTGTGGTTTTTACACTAAATATACATTAAGGAAAGAAAGAAGGTTTAATTATTTCCTTGGTTATTGAAAAAGGGGGGAATGAAAAATTATATTGCAAACATATTTTGTACATGTTATATTAGAACTCGTCCTTGTAAAACAACATGATTTACAAACAATAAAACTTTAAAAAAATTATTGACTAAAAACAAGGTCGTGTGTTATATTAATAAAGTCGTTTCTGGGCGACGGGTTAAAAAAAACATTATTGCTCTTTGAAAACTGAACGAACAAAAAACGTCAACGTTAATTCAAGTATTAAACTTAAGAGCTAATCTTACTCTTTATTGGAGAGTTTGATCCTGGCTCAGGACGAACGCTGGCGGCGTGCCTAATACATGCAAGTCGAGCGAACTTGCGGGAGCTTGCTCCCAAAAGTTAGCGGCGGACGGGTGAGTAACACGTGGGCAACCTGCCTGTAAGACTGGGATAACTTCGGGAAACCGGAGCTAATACCGGATAATTCTTTTCCTCACATGTGGAAAAGCTGAAAGATGGCTTCGGCTATCACTTACAGATGGGCCCGCGGCGCATTAGCTAGTTGGTGAGGTAACGGCTCACCAAGGCGACGATGCGTAGCCGACCTGAGAGGGTGATCGGCCACACTGGGACTGAGACACGGCCCAGACTCCTACGGGAGGCAGCAGTAGGGAATCTTCCGCAATGGACGAAAGTCTGACGGAGCAACGCCGCGTGAGTGATGAAGGTTTTCGGATCGTAAAACTCTGTTGTTAGGGAAGAACAAGTACCGTTCGAATAGGGCGGTACCTTGACGGTACCTAACCAGAAAGCCACGGCTAACTACGTGCCAGCAGCCGCGGTAATACGTAGGTGGCAAGCGTTGTCCGGAATTATTGGGCGTAAAGCGCGCGCAGGCGGTCTTTTAAGTCTGATGTGAAAGCCCCCGGCTCAACCGGGGAGGGTCATTGGAAACTGGGAGACTTGAGTGCAGAAGAGGAGAGTGGAATTCCACGTGTAGCGGTGAAATGCGTAGAGATGTGGAGGAACACCAGTGGCGAAGGCGACTCTCTGGTCTGTAACTGACGCTGAGGCGCGAAAGCGTGGGGAGCGAACAGGATTAGATACCCTGGTAGTCCACGCCGTAAACGATGAGTGCTAAGTGTTAGAGGGTTTCCGCCCTTTAGTGCTGCAGCAAACGCATTAAGCACTCCGCCTGGGGAGTACGGCCGCAAGGCTGAAACTCAAAGGAATTGACGGGGGCCCGCACAAGCGGTGGAGCATGTGGTTTAATTCGAAGCAACGCGAAGAACCTTACCAGGTCTTGACATCCTCTGACAATCCTAGAGATAGGACTTTCCCCTTCGGGGGACAGAGTGACAGGTGGTGCATGGTTGTCGTCAGCTCGTGTCGTGAGATGTTGGGTTAAGTCCCGCAACGAGCGCAACCCTTGATCTTAGTTGCCAGCATTCAGTTGGGCACTCTAAGGTGACTGCCGGTGACAAACCGGAGGAAGGTGGGGATGACGTCAAATCATCATGCCCCTTATGACCTGGGCTACACACGTGCTACAATGGATGGTACAAAGGGCTGCAAGACCGCGAGGTTTAGCCAATCCCATAAAACCATTCTCAGTTCGGATTGCAGGCTGCAACTCGCCTGCATGAAGCCGGAATCGCTAGTAATCGCGGATCAGCATGCCGCGGTGAATACGTTCCCGGGCCTTGTACACACCGCCCGTCACACCACGAGAGTTTGTAACACCCGAAGTCGGTGGGGTAACCGCAAGGAGCCAGCCGCCTAAGGTGGGACAGATGATTGGGGTGAAGTCGTAACAAGGTAGCCGTATCGGAAGGTGCGGCTGGATCACCTCCTTTCTAAGGATGAAATGAAGTCTAACTTCATTAAAAGACGTTTCATTGTTCGTTCAGTTTTGAGAGAGCAATTCTCTCATATGAATTTGTTCTTTGAAAACTAGATAATGTATATAAAGAAGAATAACCGAGTAATCGCCATCTTAGTTTTCTCTTATTAAATGATTTTTTATAATCAAAATAAGAGTACAAACCATGAGGGCAACAAGCAGCGAGAAGATCAAGGAAGCGACCGAACGAGCACCGGAGCGTACTCAGTACGTGAGGAGCGGAGTGAGAGAGCTGACGCAGAGATTCGAAGCTGATTGTTGACCGAAGTAGGTTAAGTTAGAAAGGGCGCACGGTGAATGCCTAGGCACTAGGAGCCGATGAAGGACGGGACTAACACCGATATGCTTCGGGGAGCTGTAAGTAAGCTTTGATCCGGAGATTTCCGAATGGGGGAACCCTCTATCCGTAATGGGATAGAATCTTTACCTGAATACATAGGGTAATGAAGGCAGACCCGGGGAACTGAAACATCTAAGTACCCGGAGGAAGAGAAAGCAAACGCGATTCCCTGAGTAGCGGCGAGCGAAACGGGATTAGCCCAAACCAAGAGGCTTGCCTCTTGGGGTTGTAGGACACTCTACACGGAGTTACAAAGGAACGAGGTAAATGAACAGGTCTGGAAAGGCCGGCCAGAGAAGGTAAAAGCCCTGTAGTTGAAACTTCGTTCCCTCCAGAGTGGATCCTGAGTACGGCGGGACACGAGAAATCCCGTCGGAAGCAGGGAGGACCATCTCCCAAGGCTAAATACTCCCTAGTGACCGATAGTGAACCAGTACCGTGAGGGAAAGGTGAAAAGCACCCCGGAAGGGGAGTGAAAGAGATCCTGAAACCGTGTGCCTACAAGTAGTTAGAGCCCGTTAATGGGTGATAGCGTGCCTTTTGTAGAATGAACCGGCGAGTTACGATTACATGCGAGGTTAAGTTGAATAGACGGAGCCGCAGCGAAAGCGAGTCTGAATAGGGCGAATGAGTATGTGGTCGTAGACCCGAAACCAGGTGATCTACCCATGTCCAGGTTGAAGTTCAGGTAACACTGAATGGAGGACCGAACCCACGCACGTTGAAAAGTGCGGGGATGAGGTGTGGGTAGCGGAGAAATTCCAATCGAACTTGGAGATAGCTGGTTCTCTCCGAAATAGCTTTAGGGCTAGCCTCATGTAGAAAGAGTCTTGGAGGTAGAGCACTGTTTGGACTAGGGGCCCCCATCGGGTTACCGAATTCAGACAAACTCCGAATGCCAAAGACTTATCCATGGGAGTCAGACTGCGAGTGATAAGATCCGTAGTCAAGAGGGAAACAGCCCAGACCACCAGCTAAGGTCCCAAAGTATACGTTAAGTGGAAAAGGATGTGGAGTTGCTTAGACAACCAGGATGTTGGCTTAGAAGCAGCCACCATTTAAAGAGTGCGTAATAGCTCACTGGTCGAGTGACTCTGCGCCGAAAATGTACCGGGGCTAAACGTATCACCGAAGCTGTGGATGGACATCTACCGATGTCCGTGGTAGGAGAGCGTTCTAAGGGCGTTGAAGCTAGACCGCAAGGACTGGTGGAGCGCTTAGAAGTGAGAATGCCGGTATGAGTAGCGAAAGATGGGTGAGAATCCCATCCACCGAATGCCTAAGGTTTCCTGAGGAAGGCTCGTCCGCTCAGGGTTAGTCGGGACCTAAGCCGAGGCTGAAAAGCGTAGGCGATGGACAACAGGTTGATATTCCTGTACCACCAAACTCCGTTTGAGCAATGGGGGGACGCAGGAGGATAGGGTAAGCGCACTGCTGGATATGTGCGTCTAAGCAGTTAGGCTGCAAGCGAGGAAAATCCCGTTTGCGTGAAGGCTGAGCTGTGACAGCGAGGGAAATATAGTACCGAAGTTCCTGATTCCACACTGCCAAGAAAAGCCTCTAGCGAGGATAAGGTGCCCGTACCGCAAACCGACACAGGTAGGCGAGGAGAGAATCCTAAGGTGAGCGAGAGAACTCTCGTTAAGGAACTCGGCAAAATGACCCCGTAACTTCGGGAGAAGGGGTGCTCTTTGGGGTGTTAAAGCCTCGAAGAGCCGCAGTGAATAGGCCCAGGCGACTGTTTAGCAAAAACACAGGTCTCTGCGAAGCCGCAAGGCGAAGTATAGGGGCTGACGCCTGCCCGGTGCTGGAAGGTTAAGAGGAGGGGTTAGCTCACGCGAAGCTCTGAATTGAAGCCCCAGTAAACGGCGGCCGTAACTATAACGGTCCTAAGGTAGCGAAATTCCTTGTCGGGTAAGTTCCGACCCGCACGAAAGGCGTAACGATCTGGGCACTGTCTCAACGAGAGACTCGGTGAAATTATAGTACCTGTGAAGATGCAGGTTACCCGCGACAGGACGGAAAGACCCCGTGGAGCTTTACTGTAGCCTGATATTGAATTTCGGTACAGCTTGTACAGGATAGGTAGGAGCCTTGGAAGCCGGAGCGCCAGCTTCGGTGGAGGCATCGGTGGGATACTACCCTGGCTGTATTGAAATTCTAACCCATGCCCCTGATCGGGGCAGGAGACAGTGTCAGGTGGGCAGTTTGACTGGGGCGGTCGCCTCCTAAAAAGTAACGGAGGCGCCCAAAGGTTCCCTCAGAATGGTTGGAAATCATTCGAAGAGTGTAAAGGCATAAGGGAGCTTGACTGCGAGACCTACAAGTCGAGCAGGGACGAAAGTCGGGCTTAGTGATCCGGTGGTTCCGCATGGAAGGGCCATCGCTCAACGGATAAAAGCTACCCCGGGGATAACAGGCTTATCTCCCCCAAGAGTCCACATCGACGGGGAGGTTTGGCACCTCGATGTCGGCTCATCGCATCCTGGGGCTGTAGTCGGTCCCAAGGGTTGGGCTGTTCGCCCATTAAAGCGGTACGCGAGCTGGGTTCAGAACGTCGTGAGACAGTTCGGTCCCTATCCGTCGTGGGCGCAGGAAATTTGAGAGGAGCTGTCCTTAGTACGAGAGGACCGGGATGGACGCACCGCTGGTGTACCAGTTGTTCTGCCAAGAGCATCGCTGGGTAGCTATGTGCGGAAGGGATAAGTGCTGAAAGCATCTAAGCATGAAGCCCCCCTCGAGATGAGATTTCCCATAGCGTCAAGCTAGTAAGACCCCTGAAAGATGATCAGGTTGATAGGTTTGAGGTGGAAGCGTGGTGACACGTGGAGCTGACAAATACTAATCGGTCGAGGACTTAACCAAAAAATGATTACTTGAAATTCTTCTTTAACATTATCTAGTTTTGAGAGAATAAATTTTAATTTTTCTCTTGAAAAATTTCAAAAAGACGTTATAATAAAACTTGTCTTTAAAAAAGTTTGGTGGCGATAGCGAGAAGGTCACACCCGTTCCCATCCCGAACACGGAAGTTAAGCTTCTCAGCGCCGATGGTAGTTAGGGGCTGTCCCCTTGTGAGAGTAGGACGCCGCCAAGCTTTAAAATGGAGGATTAGCTCAGCTGGGAGAGCATCTGCCTTACAAGCAGAGGGTCGGCGGTTCGATCCCGTCATCCTCCACCATCATTTTATTATGCCGGCCTAGCTCAATTGGTAGAGCAACTGACTTGTAATCAGTAGGTTGGGGGTTCAAGTCCTCTGGCCGGCATGTTTTTAGTTTTGAGCCATTAGCTCAGTCGGTAGAGCATCTGACTTTTAATCAGAGGGTCGAAGGTTCGAGTCCTTCATGGCTCACCATTTAAATAATGCGGGTGTGGCGGAACTGGCAGACGCACTAGACTTAGGATCTAGCGCCGCAAGGCGTGGGGGTTCGACTCCCTTCACCCGCATCATTTTATCTGCGGAAGTAGTTCAGTGGTAGAACA
>NZ_LT904904.1:1079008-1084421 GCF_900199725.1 Cytobacillus massiliigabonensis
GCGGAAGTAGTTCAGTGGTAGAACACCACCTTGCCAAGGTGGGGGTCGCGGGTTCGAATCCCGTCTTCCGCTCCAATTACTTGCCGGGGTGGCGGAACTGGCAGACGCACAGGACTTAAAATCCTGCGGTAGGTGACTACCGTACCGGTTCGATTCCGGTCCTCGGCACCATGTTTTAATTAGCGCCCGTAGCTCAATTGGATAGAGCGTCTGACTACGGATCAGAAGGTTATGGGTTCGACTCCTTTCGGGCGCGCCATTTAATAACGGGAAGTAGCTCAGCTTGGTAGAGCACTTGGTTTGGGACCAAGGGGTCGCAGGTTCGAATCCTGTCTTCCCGACCATTCATATCTAATGGGGCCTTAGCTCAGCTGGGAGAGCGCCTGCCTTGCACGCAGGAGGTCAGCGGTTCGATCCCGCTAGGCTCCACCATAACATTTAAAAAGTTATTGACTTAACATTTTAAATGTAGTAATGTTTTAAAGTCGCCTTGAGTGACGAAGAAATAAAAATATTGCTCTTTGAAAACTGAACGAACAAAAACGTCAACGTTTATTATTTTTAGTCTTTTATCAAAAAGACATTTATGAGCTAATCAACTCACAATTTATTGGAGAGTTTGATCCTGGCTCAGGACGAACGCTGGCGGCGTGCCTAATACATGCAAGTCGAGCGAACTTGCGGGAGCTTGCTCCCAAAAGTTAGCGGCGGACGGGTGAGTAACACGTGGGCAACCTGCCTGTAAGACTGGGATAACTTCGGGAAACCGGAGCTAATACCGGATAATTCTTTTCCTCACATGCGGAAAAGCTGAAAGATGGCTCCGGCTATCACTTACAGATGGGCCCGCGGCGCATTAGCTAGTTGGTGAGGTAACGGCTCACCAAGGCGACGATGCGTAGCCGACCTGAGAGGGTGATCGGCCACACTGGGACTGAGACACGGCCCAGACTCCTACGGGAGGCAGCAGTAGGGAATCTTCCGCAATGGACGAAAGTCTGACGGAGCAACGCCGCGTGAGTGATGAAGGTTTTCGGATCGTAAAACTCTGTTGTTAGGGAAGAACAAGTACCGTTCGAATAGGGCGGTACCTTGACGGTACCTAACCAGAAAGCCACGGCTAACTACGTGCCAGCAGCCGCGGTAATACGTAGGTGGCAAGCGTTGTCCGGAATTATTGGGCGTAAAGCGCGCGCAGGCGGTCTTTTAAGTCTGATGTGAAAGCCCCCGGCTCAACCGGGGAGGGTCATTGGAAACTGGGAGACTTGAGTGCAGAAGAGGAGAGTGGAATTCCACGTGTAGCGGTGAAATGCGTAGAGATGTGGAGGAACACCAGTGGCGAAGGCGACTCTCTGGTCTGTAACTGACGCTGAGGCGCGAAAGCGTGGGGAGCGAACAGGATTAGATACCCTGGTAGTCCACGCCGTAAACGATGAGTGCTAAGTGTTAGAGGGTTTCCGCCCTTTAGTGCTGCAGCAAACGCATTAAGCACTCCGCCTGGGGAGTACGGCCGCAAGGCTGAAACTCAAAGGAATTGACGGGGGCCCGCACAAGCGGTGGAGCATGTGGTTTAATTCGAAGCAACGCGAAGAACCTTACCAGGTCTTGACATCCTCTGACAATCCTAGAGATAGGACTTTCCCCTTCGGGGGACAGAGTGACAGGTGGTGCATGGTTGTCGTCAGCTCGTGTCGTGAGATGTTGGGTTAAGTCCCGCAACGAGCGCAACCCTTGATCTTAGTTGCCAGCATTCAGTTGGGCACTCTAAGGTGACTGCCGGTGACAAACCGGAGGAAGGTGGGGATGACGTCAAATCATCATGCCCCTTATGACCTGGGCTACACACGTGCTACAATGGATGGTACAAAGGGCTGCAAGACCGCGAGGTTTAGCCAATCCCATAAAACCATTCTCAGTTCGGATTGCAGGCTGCAACTCGCCTGCATGAAGCCGGAATCGCTAGTAATCGCGGATCAGCATGCCGCGGTGAATACGTTCCCGGGCCTTGTACACACCGCCCGTCACACCACGAGAGTTTGTAACACCCGAAGTCGGTGGGGTAACCGCAAGGAGCCAGCCGCCTAAGGTGGGACAGATGATTGGGGTGAAGTCGTAACAAGGTAGCCGTATCGGAAGGTGCGGCTGGATCACCTCCTTTCTAAGGATGAAATGAAGTCTAACTTCATTAAAAGACGTTTCATTGTTCGTTCAGTTTTGAGAGAGCAATTCTCTCATATGAATTTGTTCTTTGAAAACTAGATAATGTATATAAAGAAGAATAACCGAGTAATCGCCATCTTAGTTTTCTCTTATTAAATGATTTTTTATAATCAAAATAAGAGCACAAACCATGAGGGCAACAAGCAGCAAGTAGTTCAAGGAAACGATTGAGGAAACACCGGAACGTGCGTAGTTGGCACGTGAGGATGTTGACGAATAAGTTGACGCAGAAATACGCAGCTGATTGTTGACCGAAGTAGGTTAAGTTAGAAAGGGCGCACGGTGAATGCCTAGGCACTAGGAGCCGATGAAGGACGGGACTAACACCGATATGCTTCGGGGAGCTGTAAGTAAGCTTTGATCCGGAGATTTCCGAATGGGGGAACCCTCTATCCGTAATGGGATAGAATCTTTACCTGAATACATAGGGTAATGAAGGCAGACCCGGGGAACTGAAACATCTAAGTACCCGGAGGAAGAGAAAGCAAACGCGATTCCCTGAGTAGCGGCGAGCGAAACGGGATTAGCCCAAACCAAGAGGCTTGCCTCTTGGGGTTGTAGGACACTCTACACGGAGTTACAAAGGAACGAGGTAAATGAACAGGTCTGGAAAGGCCGGCCAGAGAAGGTAAAAGCCCTGTAGTTGAAACTTCGTTCCCTCCAGAGTGGATCCTGAGTACGGCGGGACACGAGAAATCCCGTCGGAAGCAGGGAGGACCATCTCCCAAGGCTAAATACTCCCTAGTGACCGATAGTGAACCAGTACCGTGAGGGAAAGGTGAAAAGCACCCCGGAAGGGGAGTGAAAGAGATCCTGAAACCGTGTGCCTACAAGTAGTTAGAGCCCGTTAATGGGTGATAGCGTGCCTTTTGTAGAATGAACCGGCGAGTTACGATTACATGCGAGGTTAAGTTGAATAGACGGAGCCGCAGCGAAAGCGAGTCTGAATAGGGCGAATGAGTATGTGGTCGTAGACCCGAAACCAGGTGATCTACCCATGTCCAGGTTGAAGTTCAGGTAACACTGAATGGAGGACCGAACCCACGCACGTTGAAAAGTGCGGGGATGAGGTGTGGGTAGCGGAGAAATTCCAATCGAACTTGGAGATAGCTGGTTCTCTCCGAAATAGCTTTAGGGCTAGCCTCATGTAGAAAGAGTCTTGGAGGTAGAGCACTGTTTGGACTAGGGGCCCCCATCGGGTTACCGAATTCAGACAAACTCCGAATGCCAAAGACTTATCCATGGGAGTCAGACTGCGAGTGATAAGATCCGTAGTCAAGAGGGAAACAGCCCAGACCACCAGCTAAGGTCCCAAAGTATACGTTAAGTGGAAAAGGATGTGGAGTTGCTTAGACAACCAGGATGTTGGCTTAGAAGCAGCCACCATTTAAAGAGTGCGTAATAGCTCACTGGTCGAGTGACTCTGCGCCGAAAATGTACCGGGGCTAAACGTATCACCGAAGCTGTGGATGGACATCTACCGATGTCCGTGGTAGGAGAGCGTTCTAAGGGCGTTGAAGCTAGACCGCAAGGACTGGTGGAGCGCTTAGAAGTGAGAATGCCGGTATGAGTAGCGAAAGATGGGTGAGAATCCCATCCACCGAATGCCTAAGGTTTCCTGAGGAAGGCTCGTCCGCTCAGGGTTAGTCGGGACCTAAGCCGAGGCTGAAAAGCGTAGGCGATGGACAACAGGTTGATATTCCTGTACCACCAAACTCCGTTTGAGCAATGGGGGGACGCAGGAGGATAGGGTAAGCGCACTGCTGGATATGTGCGTCTAAGCAGTTAGGCTGCAAGCGAGGAAAATCCCGTTTGCGTGAAGGCTGAGCTGTGACAGCGAGGGAAATATAGTACCGAAGTTCCTGATTCCACACTGCCAAGAAAAGCCTCTAGCGAGGATAAGGTGCCCGTACCGCAAACCGACACAGGTAGGCGAGGAGAGAATCCTAAGGTGAGCGAGAGAACTCTCGTTAAGGAACTCGGCAAAATGACCCCGTAACTTCGGGAGAAGGGGTGCTCTTTGGGGTGTTAAAGCCTCGAAGAGCCGCAGTGAATAGGCCCAGGCGACTGTTTAGCAAAAACACAGGTCTCTGCGAAGCCGCAAGGCGAAGTATAGGGGCTGACGCCTGCCCGGTGCTGGAAGGTTAAGAGGAGGGGTTAGCTCACGCGAAGCTCTGAATTGAAGCCCCAGTAAACGGCGGCCGTAACTATAACGGTCCTAAGGTAGCGAAATTCCTTGTCGGGTAAGTTCCGACCCGCACGAAAGGCGTAACGATCTGGGCACTGTCTCAACGAGAGACTCGGTGAAATTATAGTACCTGTGAAGATGCAGGTTACCCGCGACAGGACGGAAAGACCCCGTGGAGCTTTACTGTAGCCTGATATTGAATTTCGGTACAGCTTGTACAGGATAGGTAGGAGCCTTGGAAGCCGGAGCGCCAGCTTCGGTGGAGGCATCGGTGGGATACTACCCTGGCTGTATTGAAATTCTAACCCATGCCCCTGATCGGGGCAGGAGACAGTGTCAGGTGGGCAGTTTGACTGGGGCGGTCGCCTCCTAAAAAGTAACGGAGGCGCCCAAAGGTTCCCTCAGAATGGTTGGAAATCATTCGAAGAGTGTAAAGGCATAAGGGAGCTTGACTGCGAGACCTACAAGTCGAGCAGGGACGAAAGTCGGGCTTAGTGATCCGGTGGTTCCGCATGGAAGGGCCATCGCTCAACGGATAAAAGCTACCCCGGGGATAACAGGCTTATCTCCCCCAAGAGTCCACATCGACGGGGAGGTTTGGCACCTCGATGTCGGCTCATCGCATCCTGGGGCTGTAGTCGGTCCCAAGGGTTGGGCTGTTCGCCCATTAAAGCGGTACGCGAGCTGGGTTCAGAACGTCGTGAGACAGTTCGGTCCCTATCCGTCGTGGGCGCAGGAAATTTGAGAGGAGCTGTCCTTAGTACGAGAGGACCGGGATGGACGCACCGCTGGTGTACCAGTTGTTCTGCCAAGAGCATCGCTGGGTAGCTATGTGCGGAAGGGATAAGTGCTGAAAGCATCTAAGCATGAAGCCCCCCTCGAGATGAGATTTCCCATAGCGTCAAGCTAGTAAGACCCCTGAAAGATGATCAGGTTGATAGGTTTGAGGTGGAAGCGTGGTGACACGTGGAGCTGACAAATACTAATCGGTCGAGGACTTAACCA
>NZ_LT904904.1:1086551-1193193 GCF_900199725.1 Cytobacillus massiliigabonensis
TTTTAATTAGCGCCCGTAGCTCAATTGGATAGAGCGTCTGACTACGGATCAGAAGGTTATGGGTTCGACTCCTTTCGGGCGCGCCATTTAATAACGGGAAGTAGCTCAGCTTGGTAGAGCACTTGGTTTGGGACCAAGGGGTCGCAGGTTCGAATCCTGTCTTCCCGACCATTCATATCTAATGGGGCCTTAGCTCAGCTGGGAGAGCGCCTGCCTTGCACGCAGGAGGTCAGCGGTTCGATCCCGCTAGGCTCCACCATAATCTTATAATCATATTTTGGCGGTGTAGCTCAGCTGGCTAGAGCGTACGGTTCATACCCGTGAGGTCGGGGGTTCGATCCCCTCCGCCGCTACCAAAATATTCAGGATTATATTTAGGACCTTTAGCTCAGCTGGTTAGAGCAGACGGCTCATAACCGTCCGGTCGTAGGTTCGAGTCCTACAAGGTCCACCATATGTATTGTTTGGAGGAATACCCAAGTCCGGCTGAAGGGATCGGTCTTGAAAACCGACAGGCGGGTCAAACCGCGCAGGGGTTCGAATCCCCTTTCCTCCTCCATTTATTTTAATATTACTATCGCGGGGTGGAGCAGTTCGGTAGCTCGTCGGGCTCATAACCCGAAGGTCGCAGGTTCAAATCCTGTCCCCGCAATCTGGTCCGGTAGTTCAGTTGGTTAGAATGCCTGCCTGTCACGCAGGAGGTCGCGGGTTCGAGTCCCGTCCGGACCGCCATTTTTTTAAATACATATGTGGCTCAGTAGCTCAGTCGGTAGAGCAGATTGCAGTACGAAGCATTGCATCTTCGATTAGCAATCTGTGACAAAGACCATAGGGCTTTGGAACAAAGGTCACTCTGTAATTAAAATTTAGGAAGCAAAATTTTATATGGCTCAGTAGCTCAGTCGGTAGAGCAAAGGACTGAAAATCCTTGTGTCGGCGGTTCGATTCCGTCCTGAGCCACCATTTGTTATATTGCGGGTGTAGTTTAGTGGTAAAACCACAGCCTTCCAAGCTGTTGTCGAGGGTTCGATTCCCTTCACCCGCTCCATTATTTGTAATATAATGGGCCTATAGCTCAGCTGGTTAGAGCGCACGCCTGATAAGCGTGAGGTCGATGGTTCGAGTCCATTTAGGCCCACCATGAATAAATTATATACTATTCCGCAGTAGCTCAGTGGTAGAGCTATCGGCTGTTAACCGATCGGTCGTAGGTTCGAGTCCTACCTGCGGAGCCATCATATGGGGAAGTACTCAAGAGGCTGAAGAGGCGCCCCTGCTAAGGGTGTAGGTCGGGTAACCGGCGCGAGGGTTCAAATCCCTCCTTCTCCGCCATATGCTGGCCCCTTGGTCAAGCGGTTAAGACACCGCCCTTTCACGGCGGTAACACGGGTTCGAATCCCGTAGGGGTCATAAAAAAAAGCTGTCAACTATAAGTTGGCAGCTTTTTTTTGGTATTTCTCATATATTTTCTAAAGACCAAAAGCCCGATAAAATTCGGCGAATGCCGAATAAATTCGAAAATATGTTAGATAAAACAAAGGATCTATATTTCTGGCCGCAAATCGCTAATCAAACTTAACTTCTCTTTCCACTAGCTTTCTTCCTGGATTGTTCAAGTCAATATCAGAAGTAATTCCAGTAGATGGTCCCCTAAATAAATCTCCGACTGCAAGTATTTTTCCGTCAGGCGCTTCGAATAAAGGTGTTTTTACTTCATTTTTAGTTGCTTCATTAATTAAGTACTCTTCCTCTTTATTACTCAATACAGTATTCCACCTTTCAAAAATTTCTTGTCTTAGTTTGTCTACAGTTAGTTGATTTTATGTCGAAATCAAATGAATGGTTCAGAATCCTACCGCTATATATCATTTTCCTTCACTTATTGTCAATAAATTTAGAAAGTTTTTACAAGGTTATTGCCATTATCAAACGAATATATTCATGGAGATCAACAAATAGCTGTATGGGAGAAGGGGTGTAATGAATACTGTATCTGATTATGAAATGCACTTATTTCATGAAGGAACATTATATGAGAGTTATCGTCTCTTTGGTGCTCACCTGATTAAGGAAAATGAAAGAACAAATACACGTTTTTGTGTTTGGGCACCAAACGCTCAATCTGTCAGATTAGTTGGAAATTTTAATGACTGGAATGGAGAACGCTTTCAGTTACATAGAGTAAATAATGAAGGGATATGGAGCATTCTAATAAAAGAAGATATGCAAGGATGCATATATAAATATGAAATCATTTCCCGAGATGGCAGAAGGATATTAAAAGCTGATCCTTACAGTTTTTTTTCTGAGGTAAGACCGAGAACTGCATCTATTGTTTACTCGTTAGAAGGCTATAAATGGAATGACTGTGAGTGGATAAGGAAAAGGAGGGAAAGGAATCATCTTGCAGAACCGATGGCAATTTACGAAGTACATATTGGCTCGTGGAGGAAACATAAGGATGGGAATTATTTATCTTATAAGGAATTAGCTGTGCAATTAATCCCATATGTAAAGGAGCTTGGATTCACTCATATTGAGTTATTGCCAATAACTGAGCATCCGCTCGACGAATCATGGGGCTATCAGGGAACAGGGTACTATTCAATAACAAGCAGGTATGGTACGCCGAGAGAATTTATGCATTTCATTGATCAATGTCATCAGCATGGCATAGGGGTCATTCTTGATTGGGTTCCTGGTCATTTTTGTAAGGATGAGCATGGATTATATCAATTTGATGGTTCATTTTTATATGAATATGAAACAACTGCTGACCGGGAAAATGCAGTATGGGGGACAGCAAATTTTGATTTAGGAAAAAAAGAGGTTCAAAGTTTCCTTATCTCGAATGCACGATTTTGGATGGAGTATTACCATATTGATGGTCTTCGGATAGATGCTGTTTCTAATATTCTTTACTGGCCCAATCGCTTTGGAGAGAACAATTTTCAGGGAGCCCAATTTTTAAGAACGCTGAATCAATCGATATTGAATTATGATTCCTCTTTTATAGTGATGGCGGAAGATTCAACATCATGGCCAGGAGTTACTTATCCAGTGCAATATGAAGGGCTTGGATTCCATTATAAATGGAATATGGGATGGATGAATGACATTCTTATGTATATGGAAGCATCTCCAGATCAGCGCAAATATCTTCATGGAAAAATCACGTTTTCACTGCTTTATGCATTTAAAGAGAACTTTGTTCTTCCGCTTTCCCATGATGAAGTGGTTCATGGGAAAAAATCACTTTTGAATAAAATGCCAGGTGATTACTGGCAAAAGTTTGCTCAATATCGCCTGCTTCTAGGCTTAATGATGGCACATCCGGGGAAAAAATTACTCTTTATGGGATTTGAGCTTGGACAGTTCGATGAATGGAAGGAACAATCACAATTAGATTGGAACTTGCTTGAAATTGAAATGCATCAAAAGTTGAATGGATATGTAAAAGAGCTGCTCTCACTCTATAAACGTTTCAAACCGCTGCATGAATTAGACTCCTTAAGTAAGGGATTTGAATGGATTGATGTACATAATCATCAGCAATCGATCTTTTCTTTTATCCGGAAAGGAAAAGAGGGTGAGGAGCATCTAGTTGTTGTTTGTAATTTCACGGAACATGTTTACTATGACTATCGGATTGGCGTTCCGCTAGGAGGCTCCTATCAAGAAATATTCAATAGTGATCACGATAAGTTTGGCGGGTCTCATTTGATTAATATGGGGCAGCTACAAACAGCAAATATTGAATTCCATGGAAAACCATCTTCTTTGAAAATGACCATTCCGCCATTTGGAATTTCAATATTACGTCCAATAAAGCATCGAAGGGAGAGGAAAGTAAATGGGCAAGAAAAAATGCGTGGCCATGCTATTAGCTGGAGGAAAAGGAAGCCGGCTTCACTCGTTGACAAAGAACTTAGCTAAGCCTGCAGTACCTTTTGGAGGAAAATATCGAATTATCGATTTTACCCTAAGCAATTGTACAAATTCAGGTATTGATACAGTCGGTGTTCTTACTCAATATCAGCCTCTCGTTTTGAATTCCTATATTGGCATTGGCAGTGCATGGGATTTAGACAGAAGAAATGGCGGAGTGACGGTTCTTCCGCCGTACAGTGAATCTTCTGAAGTGAAATGGTATAACGGAACAGCAAGTGCCATTTATCAGAATTTAAATTTTATCATGCAGTATGATCCTGAATATGTATTGGTATTGTCAGGTGACCATATTTATAAAATGGATTATGAAAGAATGCTTGAATACCATATCGAAAAAAATGCAGATGTCTCGATTTCTGTTATTGAAGTCCCATGGGAGGAGGCAAGCAGGTTCGGTATTATGAACACAAATATCGAGATGAGAATTATTGATTTTGTAGAAAAGCCAGATGCCCCAATAAACAATCTTGCTTCCATGGGAATTTATATATTTAATTGGGCCGTATTAAAGGAATATTTAGAGAAGGATAATGAAGATTCAAATTCAAGCCATGATTTCGGAAAAGATGTGATTCCCATGCTGTTAACAGAAAATAAAAGGCTATTTGCTTACCCGTTTAAGGGATATTGGAAGGATGTAGGCACAGTACAAAGTCTATGGGAAGCAAATATGGATCTATTGGATGAAAAATGTGAATTGAATTTATTTGATTATGACTGGCGTATTTATTCGGTTAACCCGAATCACCCGCCTCAATATATTTCACCTAAGGCAAAAATAGAAGAGTCTTTAATTAATGAAGGATGCATCATTGAGGGGGATATTGAGAGGTCTGTCCTTTTTCAGGGCGTATCTGTGGGGAGGGGATCATTCATACGTGAAACAGTTGTCATGCCTAATGCAAGAATAGGTCAAAATGTTTTTATTGAAAATGCCATTGTTCCAACAAATATGGTTATACCAGATGGAACTGTAGTTAGAAAATCGGATGAAATTATACTCCTATCAGACGAAATGCTCGAGGAGATCATGCAGATTAAGAGAATTGTCTAGTTTATTTGTCGAGGATAATCAAGTCTAATAAGGAGGAAACGAATTTGAATAAACGAGTTCTTGGTGTGATTGATGCGACTACCTACCATGAGGGGCTAAAGGAGCTAATGATCCACAGGTCTCTTGCAGCCGTTCCTTTTGCAGGCAGATATCGTCTCATCGATTTTGTTTTATCAAACATGGTGAATGCCAATATTGAAAGTGTAGCGATCTTTCCTAAATTTCAATACCGCTCCTTAATGGATCATCTAGGTTCGGGGAAGGATTGGGATTTAAATAGAAAGAGAGATGGGCTATTCTTTTTCCCATCATCCATTATAGAAGGAATACGCAGGGGGATCGGATCTTTCAGTCATTTTGCAGCGAATTTGGATTACTTCCAGCGAAGTAAACAGGAGTATGCATTAATTGCTAATTGTTTTACTGTTTCTAATATGGATTTCAAGCCAGTATTAGATAAACATATTCAAACAGGCTGTGATATTACGGAAATTTATCATTTAGGAAAGTCCATGCAAATGTATTTGGTTAAAACTTCATTCCTTATTGACCTTATTCATGGAAGGGAAAAGACAGGTTATACTTGCATGAGTGATGTAGTTACAGACATTTATCACACCTATCGGATTTGCCGTTATGATTATCATGGCTATGCTGCCATGATTGATTCCATAGAATCCTATTTTGCGGCAAGTATGGAGCTCCTTAGCCCTGAAATATGGAATAAGCTCTTTCAAAAAGATCAGCCAATTTTTACAAAAGTTAAGGATGAGCCGCCGACACGCTATTTAAGGGGTTCATCTGTTCATCATTCGATAATAGCTAATGGGTGCCAGATAGAGGGTGCTGTCGAAAATAGCATAATTTCCCGTGCAGTCAAAATAGGCAGAGGGGCTGTAGTGAAAAACAGCATAATCATGCAGAAGAGCCAGATTGGCGACCATTGTGTATTAGATTCAGTAATTATAGATAAAGACATCAAAATTGAAGCAGGAACGGCTTTGACAGGTTCAAGCACATCACCATATGTGATTCGCAAAGGTACTGGTCGAGGGGTGCTGATGAACATATGAAAGTATTATTTGCTGTTTCCGAATGTGTTCCTTTTGCGAAGTCTGGAGGGCTTGCAGACGTAGCAGGTGCATTGCCAAAGGAATTAGTAAGACAAGGGATAGATATCAGAGTGATTATGCCCAAATACGGATCAATAGAAAATAACCTAAAGGCACAAATGAGAAAAATAGATGATTTTACTGTAGAAGTAGGGTGGAGAAAACAGTATTGCGGAATAGAAGAAATAGAATTTCAAGGGGTTATCTATTATTTTGTGGACAATGAATATTATTTTATGCGTGAAGAATTGTACGGTTATTTTGATGATGGCGAACGATTCGCTTTCTTTAATAAGGCAGTATTAGAATTACCTGTACATATTGGTTTTCAGCCGGATATCATTCATTGCCATGATTGGCATACAGGAATGATCCCTTTTCTTTTAAAAATGGAGTACAAGGAGAAAACAGGCTATCAATCTATTCAAACAGTATTTACGATTCATAATTTGCTATTTCAGGGAATCATGCCAAGAGAGTCACTTAATGAATTATTTGGGTTACAAGAGGAATACTTCCATATTGACTATTTAGAGTTTTATGGATGCATCAGTTTTATGAAGGGAGCAATCGTTGCAGCAGATAAAATCACAACGGTTAGCCCTACATATAAAAATGAAATTCAAACCAGTGCATATGGAGAAATGCTTCATGAGCTATTGCATAGCAGGTCAAGTGATTTAGAAGGAATTTTAAATGGAATTGACTTGGAATTATATAATCCAGAAAGAGATCCCTTTCTATTTAAGTGTTTTAATGGAAAAGGGCTAATAAACAAACAGGAAAATAAATTACATCTGCAGGAACAAATGGGCTTGCCTATTAAAGAGAAAACGCCACTTATTGCGATGATCACAAGGCTTACGAAACAGAAAGGAATCGATCTTGTCCGCCATGTGTTTCGTGAATTGATAGCAGAAGACATTCAGCTCGTCATACTTGGTTCTGGTGACGATGAATATGAGCATTTTTTTCAGCAAATGGAAGCAGCCTATCCACATAAATGTAAAGCATATATCGGGTTTGATGAAGGACTGGCACATAAGATATATGCAGGTGCAGATTTATTTCTTATGCCATCACAGTTTGAGCCTTGCGGGCTTGGTCAGATGATTGCGATGAGGTATGGGGCAGTTCCCATCGTAAGGGAAACAGGCGGATTAAATGATACGGTCTTATCTTTTAATGAACAAAGCGGGGAAGGAAATGGCTTTTCATTCAGTCCATATCATGCTCATGATATGCTTTTCACAATCGAGAGGGCACTTAGTTTCTATCGTGATGAAGAATGCTGGAGAAAGATTGTGGAAAATGCGATGGCTATGAATTATAGCTGGGCACAATCGGCAATTAAGTATAAACAGCTATATTCAGAGCTCATCTCAAGGAGTGAGATTTATGTTTACTAATAAAGAGGAGTTTAAAGAGAACTTCCTAAAAAAGCTTGAGATGATGTATGGAAAGAGTTTTGGTGAGAGTACGAAACGGGACCATTACTTTACATTAGGGAATATGGTAAGAGAGTATATTAGCACGAACTGGATCAATACGAATGAGCGTTATCGTACGGCAAGGGGGAAGCAAGTTTATTATTTATCCATTGAATTTCTGCTTGGACGTCTGCTCCATCATAATTTATTAAATTTGGGTCTTGTGGATGTGGTTAAGAAAGGGCTTGAGGATTTAGGAATCGACCTGTATGAGCTTGAAGAAATTGAACCGGATGCTGGCCTTGGAAATGGAGGACTTGGGAGGCTCGCAGCTTGTTTTATGGATTCATTAGCTTCATTAAATTTTCCAGGCCATGGCTGTGGTATTCGCTATAAGCATGGTTTGTTTGAGCAGATAATTGTAGATGGCTATCAGGTAGAGCTTCCTGAACAGTGGCTTCGGCATGGGCATGTATGGGAGGTAAGGCGAGCAGATTTAGCAATCGAGGTTCCGTTTTGGGGGAATGTTGAGACGAAAATGGAAGATGGAAAATTAGTTTTTCGCCATGAACATACAGAAAGGATTACAGCCGTTCCATATGATTTGCCAATTGCAGGCTATCAAACGGAAACGGTAAACACGCTCAGGCTATGGAATGCAGAGCCTTCTCCATATCCAATCCATCAGGATATATTAACGTATAAGCGGGAAACTGAGTCAGTTTCTGAATTTCTATATCCAGATGATACACATGATAAAGGGAAAATTTTACGATTAAAGCAGCAATATTTTCTTGTTTCAGCAAGTATCCAGTCAATCATTCGGTCTTTTCGAAAGCAAGTTGGCGATTTATATTTGCTGCCGGAACATGTAGCGATTCATATAAATGATACACATCCAGTTCTGGCTATTCCCGAGCTGATGAGGATTTTGCTTGATGAAGAAGGCTTAGGATGGGACGATGCGTGGGATATTACAGTAAATACGATCTCTTATACAAATCATACGACCTTATCCGAAGCACTTGAGAAATGGCCAGTTCGAATTTTCCAGCCATTGTTGCCTCGTATATTTATGATTGTGGATGAAATCAATGAGCGCTTTTGCCGAATGCTCTGGAATCAGTATCCTGGTGACTGGCAGCATATTGAGGATATGGCTATTATTGCTCATCATGAGATTAAAATGGCCCATCTTGCGATTGCAGGAAGCTATAGTGTGAATGGGGTGGCTGCACTTCATACCGAGATTCTAAAAAAGAGAGAAATGAATCAATTCTATCAAGTTTTCCCTGAAAAATTTAATAATAAAACAAATGGAATTACCCATAGAAGATGGCTGTTAAAGGCGAATCCTCTCCTTTCTGAATTAATTACAGAAGGAATAGGGGAAAATTGGATTCGTGAACCTGAGCATTTATGTAAGCTTGCGCAATTTAAAGAGGATTCCTTATTTCTTGAACAGCTATCAAAAGTTAAACAGCATAATAAACGACGGCTAGCAGATAGGATTGCATTCCAAACAGGAATGTCTGTAAATACTGAATCAATATTTGATATTCAAGTGAAACGTCTGCATGCATACAAAAGACAGCTTTTGAATATTCTTCATGTGATGCATTTATATAATAGGCTAAAGGAAGATTCAACCTTTCAAATGCATCCGCGAACGTTTATTTTTGGCGCGAAGGCATCTCCCGGCTATTATTATGCAAAGAAAATTATTAAACTAATTCATACTGTAGCTGATAAGGTAAATAAGGATGTTCGCACAAATGAACTGTTAAAGGTAGTTTTCCTAGAAAATTACCGTGTTTCGCTTGCAGAAGAAATATTCCCAGCTGCTGATATTAGTGAGCAAATATCAACAGCTAGTAAAGAAGCATCTGGAACAGGGAATATGAAGTTTATGATGAATGGGGCAATTACTGTTGGAACACTAGATGGTGCCAATATTGAAATGATGGAAAGGGCAGGAGCAGACAATATTTTTATTTTTGGGCTTACAGCAGAGCAAGTATTAAATTATGATCAAAATGGCGGCTATCATTCAATGGAATATTATTATCATGATAAGCGTATCCGTCAAGTGTTGGATCAGCTGACAAACGGATTCTTCCCGGATTCAGATAATGAGTTTGAACCCATCTTTGATTCTTTGCTGATGGAAAATGATCAATATTTTGTCCTAAGAGATTTCGATTCATATTCAGCTATCCAAGCACAGGCAGGCAAGGTATATGGCAATCAAAATCAATGGCAAAAAATGAGCTTAATGAATATTGCGGGTTCTGGCTATTTTTCAAGTGATCGGACTATAAAAGAATATGCAAATGATATTTGGAATATTAAGCAGGTTTACTATTAACTTCTAGAAATGGGCAAAGTACAGCAGCGAAATGCTCCACCAGATTTAGTGATTTCGGAGACATCTACTTCTATAACTTCGTAGCCTCTAGATTGGAGCTGTTTGTTCACATTTATATTTATTGGCATACTAAAAACCTTTTTATTGCCAATAGAAAGGACGTTTGCGGAATGAGTGAATAGTTCTTCTTTTGTCATTTCAATTAAAAAGTAACGGGATTTCAATAGCTTGACTTGTTCACTATTTACTTCACTCGAACATATTAAAGCTTCTTTCGATGATAAAATGTTAAAAACACAATCAAGGTGAAGGAATGCATCGTTAAATGGAACAGGAATAACTTCATATTTAGGAAGAAGGGCTTGCAAATGACTGACGGCCTGCAAATTAGTCCGTTTACTTAATCCGATATAGACCGTTTCACCATCAATCATAATATCACCGCCCTCAATGTTATAACCTTGTAATTGATGAAAGGGTAATTGCTCTTTCTCAAGCCATTTGATAAGGTGGACTTCTTCCCCCTGCCGAAGATATGTCTGCATATCTGCAACATAGATCCTATTGCCGATAGTAAAACCGATATCACGAGTGAATACTTGATCAGGAAAAGTTTTGTCAGGGGGAAGAAAAACTACTTCAACTCCATGGCTTTTTAGTGCACGGATAAAATGTTTATGCTGCTTTACTGCGAGATCAATATTTATTGATACATTTTTATATTCCTTGTGGTTTGGATCGTTTATGGACATATAATTTGGTTCACATAAAATAACTTTATGAAGAGTGCTGTATTCAGTTTTACAGAAAATATTCTTGCTCTCCGCAGTCATTTATTGATCCTCCTGATAGGATTTTATAGATTTACTCACCTGCAGGATGAGTGTGACGTATGTGTTTTAGTATGGACGTTAATGGAAAAAACATGATGAAAAGAAAAAAGCCTTTGCTGGACGCAAAGGCTTTCGTGTTTTTCAGATGAAATAACCAATAAAAAGACCAATGGATAATAAAAATCCGAAGATCGTATTTGTTTGTGCAGTTGCTTTCATGGCAGGCATCATTTGGATCGGTATTGTTTTTCCGATAAATCCCTTTGTTGCTTTAATCGCTTTCGGTGCACTTAGCACAACGATAGCTAGCCATGGAGAGAAAATATTTAATGCAATCAGGATGAAAACCCATGCATAGGAAACAATAAACATTCCAGCAAGTAATTTAATAGCCGCTTTTCTGCCGATTAAAATAGCTAGTGTTTTTCTGCCAAATTCCTTGTCACCATCTAAATCACGGATATTATTTGAAAGCATAATAGCCCCAACAAGAATAAAAATCGGAATGGATACTAAAACGCTTGTAGAAGTCACGGTATCAGTTTGAATAAAGAATGAAATCAAGATAATGATCATTCCCATAAAGAATCCAGATACGATTTCACCGAATGGTGTATGGGCGATTGGCATAGGACCACCTGTATATAAATAGCCAATCAGCATACAGAAGAGACCTACAAGCGCTAGCCACCAGCTGCTGCTTGCGCAAATATAAATTCCTAATAATAAAGCAATACCGTAAAGTGAAAGGGCTACTTTCAGAATGGTTTTTGGCTTAATGCCTTCACGGACAATTGCTCCACCAATTCCGTGTGAATCTTCAGTATCCAGTCCTCTAACATAATCATAGTATTCATTAAACATATTTGTTGCAGCTTGAATAAGTAAGCTAGCAATTAACATCGCCAAAAACAATCCAAAATGAAGATCTGTTTCGTACATAGCTAATGCTGTTCCAAGCAAGACAGGTACGAAAGATGCGGTAAGTGTGTGTGGTCTTGTTTGCTGCCACCAAACCTTCCAGGTTTTCTTCGAATTAGAAGGCTGAACATTCGTATGCGTCTGTGGTTGCATCTAACTCTCCCCTTATTATCTATATTTAAGTAATTATTTTATCTATCAAACCTATTTATTATATCGAACAACTTATACTTCTGTCAAAATGCATGGTATTCATTTATATATATAAAGTTGGCGTTATTGGAAATATTTGAGTTTTTTAGTTCCGAATCTTTGGTCTTCTATAGTAAGAGAAAAACAGTCCTGAGTGAGTACGATCATTGACATTTGAATGATAAGAAGTGTATGTTAAAATTAGCTTAGACGATGGATAACAGCTATAGGCTGTTGTTGGAGGGATTTTTTTGGTTACGATACAAGAAACGGAACTAAAAGAAGGAATCCTGAAAGCGATTGAGAGGGCAAAGGCCTTATCTAAACCAGTTTTAGTAAGTGAAGTGCAGGAAATAAATCATATAGAACCTCTTACTTTTTTCGCAGCAGGACACGAGCCTTTTTTAGGGGAGCGTTTTTTCTGGAAAGACCCAGCCGATGAAACTTTTATTATCGGACTTGGAATATGCAAGCAAATTCAATCGGATCAGGCGGCTGACCGCTTTTTTCTTGTGGAAGAAGAATGGAATAACTTTATTGAGGATGCGATTATAGAAAATCCATTTCAGCTGAATGGAATCGGCCCTTTAATGTTTGGAGGCTTTTCATTTGATCCGTATAAAGAGAAAACAAAGCTGTGGTCTAAATACTCAGACTCTCTTTTTCATATTCCAAAATTTATGTACAGTGAAATAAATGGCCGCACCTTTTTTACAACGAATATTGTATGCACTCAGCATGATGATTGTTCTCTTGCAGAGACTGTACAAATGGAACGAAGAAACCTATTTGCGGCACTTGCACCTGACAAATATCAAGAGAAATATGAACTTGTAAATGAAAATGAAATCAATCCAGAGAAATGGAAAGATACCGTTGCTGCGGTTGTAGACGAGCTGAAACAAGGCGCGTTAAATAAAGTTGTACTTGCAAGAGAAACAAGATTGCAATTCAGCCAAACGATCCAGTTAGAACAAGTATTAATGAATTTACTTACACTTCAGCGTGAGAGCTTTATTTTTGCATTTGAATCGAACGGGGATTGCTTTATCGGTGCTTCACCTGAACGTCTTGTGAAAAAAAGTGGGTCAAGCTTTTTTACTACCTGTCTTGCCGGCTCCATTGCAAGAGGGAAGACAGAAGAGGATGACCGAATATTGGGCGAAACATTGTTAGCTGATCCGAAAAATATTATCGAGCACCAATATGTTGTACGGATGATTAAAGCGGCAATGGAAGAGGTATGTGAAGAAGTCACCATGCCAAATAAGACGCAGCTGCTGAAAACGAGAGATATTCAGCATCTTTATACACCGGTAACGGGAAAGGCAAAGAAAGACACATCCTTGCTTTTATTAGTTGATCGGTTGCATCCAACACCTGCATTGGGAGGACTGCCAAAAGAAAAGGCTGTCGAGAAGATAAGGGAAGTGGAGGAACTGGATCGTGGGTTTTATGGTGCCCCATTAGGCTGGGTGGACTATAAAGGTAATGGGGAATTCGCAGTATCGATCAGATCGGGCTTGATACAGGGAGACGAGGCTTCGCTCTTTGCTGGCTGTGGTGTTGTTGAGGATTCCAACCCAGAAAGTGAATACGTGGAAACGAAAATTAAATTTCGACCGATGCTAACAGCACTTGGGGGGAGTAATAAATGAATCATCAGGAATCGTTAACCTCTTATATTGCAGCATTTGTATCTGAATTATATAAGAATGGGGTAGAGGATGTAGTTGTAAGTCCTGGTTCTAGATCTACCCCGATGGCAATGGTTATGGCAGAACACCCTGAACTTCGTGTACATATTCATGTAGACGAACGTTCGGCTGCCTTTTTTGCATTAGGTATTGCAAAGGCTTCAAAAAAACCAGTAGCTATTTTATGTACATCTGGAACAGCGGCAGCAAATTATTTTCCAGCTATTGTAGAGGCTAATATTGCGAGGGTGCCTTTAATCGTTATGACTGCGGACCGTCCACATGAATTAAGAGATGTAGGGGCTCCACAAGCGATCAATCAAATTCATTTGTATGGCAGCCATGTAAAATGGTTTGTCGAAATGGCACCGCCGGAAAATTCTGCGGAAATGATCCGGTATGCACGTACAGTTTGTGCGAGAGCTGCAAGTACTGCACTTCGTTCCCCAGCAGGGCCTGTGCATTTGAATTTTCCATTTAGAGAGCCTCTAATCCCGCAGCTTGACCGAGAAGATTTATTTGAGACGTCTGAGCGGTCTAATGGTTATGTGAAGATTCAGTCTGGTGATTTAGCATTAGGTGACGAGCAATACAAAGAGATAGCAGAAAGCATCAGCGCTTATAAAAAAGGAATCATCGTTTGTGGATCAATTGATTCTGATCGTTTTGCAGAAGCGGTAATAAATCTGGCTAAGAAGCTTCAGTTTCCCATTCTTGCGGATCCGCTCTCCCAATTGAGAAGTGGAAAACATGATGGAACTTATATTATTGATACATACGACACCTTTTTAAAAAATGAGAAAGCGAAGAATTTTTTAAAGCCGGATCTTATTATCCGATTTGGGGCAATGCCAGTATCTAAACCGTTAACGATTTTCCTAAAAGAAAATCATGATGTTCTGCAATTTGTTGTTGATA
Organism: Cytobacillus massiliigabonensis; assembly: GCF_900199725.1. Lineage (GTDB taxonomy): Bacteria > Bacillota > Bacilli > Bacillales > Cytobacillaceae > Cytobacillus > Cytobacillus massiliigabonensis. Next base: position 1,101,028 of record NZ_LT904904.1, read on the forward strand.
GTGGAGGCGGATGGCGTGATCCGGGCATGGTATCTTCTGAAATGATTTATAGTGAAGAGTCATTGTTTTGTACATCAGTCATTCCTTATGTTAGGCAGGGGGAAGATGCCAGCTATTTTGCACATTGGGAAGAGATCAATCAATTAACGCGCAGTCAATTAGCAGCCATTAGCAAGCTGGATGTATTAAGTGAAGGCAAGCTATTCTATCAGCTAGCTGAAAAGCTTCCAGATGGTGCAACATTATTTGTTGGCAATAGCATGCCTATTCGTGATTTAGATACCTTTTTCCATTTTAATAACAAATCGATTCGAGTTATGGCGAATCGAGGAGCAAATGGCATTGATGGGGTAATTTCTACAGCTTTAGGGGCGGGAGCATGTTCTCAGCCACTTTATTTAGTTCTAGGGGATTTAACCTTTTTCCATGATTTAAATGGGTTAATAGCTGCTAAGCAGTTTGGAATCAATATTCATATTCTCTTAATTAATAATAATGGAGGAGGAATTTTTTCATTTCTTCCACAAGCTAGCCATCCAAAAAACTTTGAAAAATTGTTTGGCACTCCATTAGATTTGCAATTTGAGCATGCAGTAAAAATGTACGGAGGACACTATGAATTAATTTCTGATTGGGAACATTTTTCAACAGTTATGGATTCAGAAATATCCGGTTTGAGAGTGACGGAGATAACCACAAATAGAGACCGGAATATCGCGGAGCATCGCGAATTATGGGATGCGGTTTCCCGGGAAATAGGTCGATTACTGGATGGAAAATGCTGATGAATTTTGACATTGATGGACTTACCTATCATGTAGATGTATGGGAGATCATCCATAATCATAGTGATTCAGCATCAGTTGGGAATAACCCCTTAGTCCTGCTGCATGGTTTTACAGGAAATGCATGTTCCTGGAGAACACTTAAGCCATATTTGAAGGATATCACAGCGATATTTGCCATTGATATTGTAGGGCACGGGAATACGGATACTCCTGCAGATATTTCTAGATATACGATTGAATCTGCGGCAAGAGATATTGATTTGATCTTTCAGCAAATGGGGATTGGACAAGCCAATATTTTAGGCTATTCAATGGGAGGCAGGCTTGCGTTAACGTTTGCGCTTAATTATCCAAATAGAGTAGATAAGTTAATTCTAGAGAGCGCTTCCCCCGGTCTTGAAGAAGAAAAACACCGGGCAGCAAGAAGAATCCAAGATGAGAAGCTTGGGATGCGAATTTTGGAGGAGGGCATCCCTTCCTTTATTGAATATTGGGAGAACATTCCTTTGTTTGCCAGTCAAAAAAGACTAGAAGAGAATATCAAAGAAGAAATCCGTAAACAACGCCTGACAAATTCTAAGATTGGGCTAGTTAACAGTCTTAAAGGAATGGGAACGGGTTCCCAGCCTTCATGGTGGAATCAGCTAGATAAGCTTTCCATGCCTGTTCTGTTGCTTACTGGAAAGCAAGATGATAAATTTTGTCAGATTGCTGATAGAATGCAAGGGAAAATGAAACATGCACGCAGAATAACGATTTCAGACTGTGGCCATGCAATACATGTGGAGAAACCAAAAATATTTGGTACAATAGTAAGTGAATTCTTGTCGAATGAAAAAGGATAGGCTATAAGCTCCTTTTGAATGAGGGAAGAACGAAATATACGTACAAAGGAGGATTCCGTTATGTCAGCAGTAGAATGGATTGCGGGAAAACAATATGAAGAAATTATTTATGAAACATACAATGGGATTGCAAAGATAACAATCAATCGTCCAGAAAAACATAATGCGTTCACACCAAGGACTGTTATGGAATTAATTGATGCATTTGCTTATGCACGTGATGATGCAAATGTTGGTGTCATCATCTTAACAGGTGCAGGAGACCGAGCGTTTTGTTCAGGTGGAGACCAGTCAGTTCGTGGACATGGGGGATATGTGGGTGATGACCAAATTCCTCGCTTGAATGTCCTTGATTTACAGCGTCTAATCCGTGTCATTCCAAAACCGGTTGTTGCAATGGTTAAAGGATATGCGATTGGCGGCGGCCATGTACTACATATTGTTTGTGATTTAACAATTGCTGCAGATAATGCTGTATTTGGCCAAACAGGTCCGAAGGTTGGCAGCTTTGATGCAGGATATGGTTCCGGATATTTAGCTAGAATTGTCGGACATAAAAAAGCACGTGAAATTTGGTACTTATGCCGTCAGTACAATGCACAGGAAGCATTAGACATGGGTCTTGTGAACACTGTTGTTCCTCTTGAGCAAGTAGAGGAAGAAACGATTAAATGGTGTGAAGAAATGCTTGAAAAGAGCCCAACTGCTCTTCGCTTCTTAAAAGCTGCATTTAACGCGGATACAGATGGACTTGCAGGCATTCAGCAATTTGCTGGAGATGCTACTTTGCTGTACTATACTACAGATGAGGCAAAAGAAGGCCGAGATGCATTCAAAGAAAAGCGCAAGCCTGATTTTGGTCAATTCCCTCGTTTCCCTTAATAGTCAATGTTACTTTATTGCAGCTTGATGGTCATGCCATCAGGCTGTTTTTATCTAAAAATGGATTTGCAAAAATACTGTTTGATTTGCAAATAAAATTGCATATTTGCAAAATAAGAGTGAATTTGCAAATAAAACTGGTTTTGTGCAAAATTAATAAGTTTTTTGCAAGTATATTTTATTTTATAAAATGAGGTGTACAAATGGCGAATCAAGTGATGCCAAACCTTCTATTAAAGAGAGCATTTCTCACACCTGATAGACCAGCCATTCAATTTAAGAACAAAACATACTCTTTCAAAGAAGTATATGAGAAATCTTATCGGATTGCCGGTCAATTAGTTCAGCTTGGTTTAATAAAGGGTGAGTATGCTGGTGTTTTACTAAGTAATCATGCAGATACAGCATTAATTTACTTAGCATTTCAGTTGCTTGATGTAAAAGCAGTTATTTTAAATAATCGCTTAACAGCTGAAGAAATTGTCTGGCAATTAAATGATTCGAAGACAGTCCATTTAATTACGGAGAAAGCCTTTACACCCAAGAATGAAGAAATAAATAATTTGCTGCCTAAGTTGACAATTATTCCAAAAGAAGAGCTATTTTCAGCAGATTTTATTCAACCAATGATTACAGAGGAAATCAACCTTAATGATGTTTGTACAGTTATGTATACTTCTGGAACGACTGGACATCCAAAGGGCGTGCTGCAAACATACGGAAATCATTGGTGGAGCGCGGTTGGTTCTGCCCTTAACCTTGGGCTATCTGAAAAGGATTGCTGGCTATGCGTTGTTCCCATGTTTCATATTAGCGGGTATTCGATTCTTATTCGGAGCATTGTCTATGGCATGAGAATGGTGATTCACGATAATTTTAATGAACAAGAAGTCATTGAAGCGATTCAGAGTGAAAAAGTAACGATTATGTCTGTTGTGAGCACAATGCTTATTCGGATTGATGCAGAGCTAGGAGATTGCAGATTGCCTAAAGAATTTCGCTGCATGCTCTTAGGTGGCGGACCGGCATCAAAAACATTACTTGAAAACTGTATGGTTAAGGAAATTCCAGTATTCCAAACATATGGAATGACAGAGACGGCTTCTCAAATCGTGACGCTTTCTCCAGAATATAGCTTAAGTAAATTAGGGTCTGCAGGAAAACCGCTCTTTCCTTCTCAATTAAAAATTATAGATCCAAATGGGGAAGAAGAAAGCGTTAAAACTGCAGGTGAAATTATTGTTAAAGGACCAAATGTAACGATTGGGTATTTGAATCGGGAGGAAGAGTCATCGAAAAAAATGGTTGACGGCTGGTTTTCAACTGGAGATATTGGATATATAGACGAAGAAGGATTCTTATATGTTCTGGATCGCCGTTCTGATTTAATTATTTCAGGCGGAGAAAATGTTTATCCTGCTGAAATTGAGGGTGTTCTTACTTCCCATCCAGACATAATTGATGCAGGAGTTATAGGCTTGAAAGATGAAGAATGGGGGGAAGTCCCTATAGCCTTTATATCAGCAAAAACAGAGTTGAATAAAGATGCTATTGCAGCGTTTTGCATTCAGAAATTAGCAAAATATAAAGTGCCAAAACAATTTTTCATCATCGAGCAAATTCCAAGAAATGCGGCTAAGAAAATTTTACGGAGAGAGCTGCGGCAGTATTTGGAGGAATTAAAAAGACAGGATTGCAATTAAAATGCAAATCCTGTCTATGTTAAAAAAGATGGGAGGTTAGGAATATTCGGGTTCAAAGGTTTTACAGTCAGTTTCACGGCTGTTCTCTGCTGTATCCCCTTTGTGGCTGACTACGTAAATTTGTTCAGCTCCACATTTATTCCCTTTTTCCCAGAATGTACAATTATTTACTTCACATAATACATCTTTTGCCACTTCGCTTCACTCCTCTTTGTGCAGAACCTATTTCCGCACTGATTCGTTAAAAACGCAGGTGGTGCTTTCCCACCTATTTTAGCTTGTGGCTGATTGATGTTAAAGATTCATTCCAATTGAAGGATGGACTGGCAATTAGTTATTAAGAGCAGTTTTTAACGCTTCTAAGTTTTCTTTCATAATTGAAAAATAGGTGTTCTCATTGCTTATATCCTCGTCAGTTAAAACAGACAAATTATGAAGTACGAGCGGCTCCGCACCAAGTTCATTTTTGATAATTTCTGTGAGCTTAGAGCTAACATTTTGTTCAAAGAATACGTATTTTAACTTATGCTTTTTTCCTTCAGCAATGATCTTTTCAAGATCTTTTTGGGTTGGTTCATTCGAAGAGTTTAAGCCCGAAACACTTATTTGATCTATGCCATAGCGCTGTTCCCAATAGCCGAATGCCGAATGAGATACGATGATTTCTTTATGCTTTGCATCCTGGATGGTTTGTTCAAAGTCTTTATTTAATTGGTCAAGCTCATCTGCTAACAGACGATAATTTGCATCGAATTCTTCTTTATGTTCAGGCATTTTATCTGTTAAAGCAGTTTTGATAGCTGCTGCTAAATCCTTTGCATACAATGGATCAATCCATACATGCGGGTCGATATCTCCATGATGATGAGCATCATCTTCATGACTATGTTCATCATCATCTTCATGACTATGTTCATCATCATGTTTATCTTCTTCATGAGCTTGAACTTCGTCAAAATGAATATTTTCCCCTGCACCAACCATGGTTACTTCTTCGTTTTGTAATGTTTTTTGAGCCTTTTCCACGAATCCTTCTAATCCAAGACCGACAAATATAAACAGGTCTGCATCTGCAAGCTTAGTCATATCTTTTTGTGTAGGCTCGAATGAATGCTCATCTGCTCCAGGCGGATAAATAGTCTTTGTTTCAACAAATTCCCCGCCGATTCGGTCAGTAAAATATTGCAATGGATAAACGGTTGTATAAATCGAAAGTTTGCTGCTATCTTTATGCTCATCCTTTGATTCGTTTGTACATGCAGTTAAAAGCAAACTAATCATAAGTATAAAAACAAATATAATCTTTTTCATAATTTCCCCTTTCTAACTAATTAAATCGTATTAATTACGATTTAATTAAGAAAAAAATAACTTATTACGCTTAAGTATCGAGTTAATCCGTAATCATTACGATTCCCAAAAGTAATTTTACAAAAAAATATCATGAAAATCAAGTGTTAAATTTGTTTGTATGAAAAGTATTTTGTATCCTTATAAATATAGAAATAAAAATGGGTAAGGAGTAAAGCATATGAAACTACTTGATGAAATATTAGAATTTAACGATGAATTCGTGGCAGAGAAAAAATACGAAGAATTTACAACAACAAAGCTGCCGAATAAACGAATGGTTGTACTAACATGTATGGATACACGTTTAGTGGAACTCCTGCCAAGAGCCTTGAATGTAAAAAATGGGGATATAAAGCTTGTTAAAAATGCAGGAGCAATTGTAACACATCCGTTTGGAAGTATTATGAGAAGCTTGCTTGTAGCCGTTTATGAGCTTCAGGCAGCCGAGGTATTAATTATCGGCCATCATGATTGCGGGATGAGCGGGATGAAGCCGGATGGAATTATGGAGCGTATGAGAAAAAGAGGTAAATCTGAAGCAGCATTGGATACAATTACTTATTCAGGTGTAGATGTTAGAGAATGGCTCAAGGGCTTTGATAATGTAGAAGAGAGTGTTGCTCATAGTGTTTCTTTGGTGAAAAAGCATCCGCTAATGCCAAACGATGTCCCTGTTCATGGATTGGTCATTCACCCTGAAACTGGGAAATTAGATTTAATAGTTAACGGATACGAGGATTAATCTTCTTTTTTCCTTGGCAATTTCTCTGGTACTGGATCAAATCCACCGGGATGAAATGGATGGCATTTTACGATTCTTTTGATCGTAAGCCATCCTCCTTTAAATGCTCCAAAGCGTTTAACTGATTCCAGTCCATAATGAGAGCAAGTTGGATAGAATCGACATGTTGGAGGCTTTAGCGGAGATATGACTATTTGATAAAAACGAATGAAACCAATCATTATTTTTTTCAGCATGTTAGTCAGTCCAATCTTTTTTCGAAAGAATACTCAAATAAAAGATAGCATATATTTATGTATTAGTCGAAAAAAACAAATTCCTTATTTTGTTGATGAAATTACTCGGAATTTAAGTTACAATAGAAGGAGAATCGAAAAAGGAGTGGACATACATGCCTTCAGTTGAAAGCTTTGAATTAGATCATAATGCCGTGAAAGCACCATATGTTAGACATTGCGGAGTTCATAAAGTAGGAACAGATGGGGTTGTAAATAAGTTTGATATTCGCTTTTGCCAGCCAAATAAACAAGCAATGAAGCCTGATGCCATTCATACATTAGAACATCTTCTTGCTTTCAATATCCGTACGTATTCGGAAAAATATGATCACTTTGATATCATTGACATCTCTCCAATGGGCTGTCAGACAGGCTTCTACTTAGTTGTAAGCGGAGAGCCGACAGTAGAGGAAATCATTGATTTGCTCGATGAAACGATGAAAGCTGCTGTTGAAATTACAGAAATCCCAGCTGCTAATGAAAAGCAATGCGGTCAAGCAAAGCTGCATGATTTAGATGGGGCAAAACGTTTAATGCGGTTCTGGCTTGAGCAATCAAAGGAAGAATTGAAGCAAGTATTTGCATAAAGAAAACCGGACTGAATGCAGTCCGGTTTTCTTTATGATGTCTTTTTACCATCTTCTTGCTCGAGGGTATTTTCATTCGTATAAGGATTTTCATCTATTGTATCAACCGTATGCTTGTACGTATATGCTTTAGAGGTTGTAATAACAGAAAGAAAAATGACAATGGCAATTATTATTACCGAAATAGCTAGAATGGCAACCATGATCAAACCTCCTTTACTGTATATAGTGTAACATGAAAGCAGTTTGATTTGATGATTGTTTTCTTATGCTGATTAAAATTCTCATGTGTTTAGCTCGTCCAATCTCAGGGTACTATAAAAGTGGGAGGATGATCATATGAGTGAAAAATTAATCCAATCAGTGAATAAGCAAGTAGCAAACTGGACGATCTTGTACGTAAAGCTTCATAACTACCATTGGTATATCAAGGGGAGACATTTCTTTACTTTGCACGAGAAATTTGAGGAGCTCTACAATGAAGCCAATCAGCATATTGATGAATTGGCAGAGAGAATTCTTTCTCTTGAGGGAAGCCCAGTCGCAACGATGAAAGAATGTTTAGAAATGGCTACTATCGAAGAGGCGACAGGAAAAGAAAAAGAGGAAGACATGGTCAAATCCGTTTGTGCAGATTTTGTTAAAATGGCGGACGAGCTTCAAGAAGGCATTCAGTTAGCAGAGGAAGCGAATGATGAAGGCACAGGTGATATGCTTATTGCCATTAAGCAAAGCCTTAAGAAGCATATTTGGATGTTGAAGGCATATTTAGGATAGTGCATACAAAAAAGATGGTTCATATTATGGCAATAAGCCTATATGAACCATCTTTTTTTATGTATAAAATACGATTTTATTAATGTATATTCCGCTGCTGAAGATTTGGATTACGAGGCTGTCTGTAATCCTCGCTTGCAAACTTCCCCTTTAAGCTTTCAATTAAATAGATCCCCATTAAATTGTATAGCTCTTGGTTATTTAACTCGTTAATCATGCTTAATAAATCTTCTCGGTTCATTTCTTCTAAAAAGGCAAAAGCAAGCATGTCAATATCTTCTTCATCCCCAGTAAGCTTATTTCGATAAAGTTCATATAACTCATCAATAATTTTCATGACTTCACCCCCTGCCTTCGTTTTTATTTCTTTTATTGTATACTTTTTTAATACCCTTGATGATAAAAATTAATCACCTGCGCCTAGTTTTTTTCTAAAGATTAAAAGTAGTATATGTAATTTTCATAAGAATGATCGTAAATTCGCATATTTTATTTCAAAATGTGGGAAACGATAAGTAATGAAGAAAAGGGGCTGAACAGGATGGAACAAAATAAAAAAACTTATTATATAACTGTTGCGCACGGAGAAATCTCACAAAGTGCAACAGATTCTCCTTGGGATTTCAAAATCGAAGCGACAGATAATGAAATTAATGCTTTACGGGAGTATTTTAATCAAAATTATGGAACGGAATGGGCAGGATTTTGGCGAGCCCATGTTCCATTTATAGAATACCACAATGATAAGTCAAATGATGATTATGACAGTACGATTAAAAAAGTGTACGGAATGATTTATCAGCTTGGGGATGAAGAAGCCAAAAAGCATATTGAAGAAATGGGCATTTTAAATGGAGAAAACCAATAATTGAGCTAAAAAAGGAAATCGGCCAATTGCCGATTTCCTTAGATTCATCTAACCTTCAAGAATTTACATGCCCATTTCAACAGCCGAGTCAATTACCTCTTGTGGAACAGTTATTGCTTCTACACTGTTATAGTTGGAATATTGCCCTTTCATTTTTTGCTTCATGGAAATGGTTTGACCTTCAATTGTCATTTCTAAATCCATGTCCATATTTAATGCAACTGGATAAAATGTCTTTTTGTCGACAAGGATTTCATATTCAACAGCATTAATTTTCATCCCGCTTAGCGCGTCTTCTGCGGATATTTCAGGCGGCAATTGCTGAACAGCTGTTTCTTTAATGAAATCATTAAACTTATCGCCTGAAGCCTTTAATTTAAGTATATAATTATTTGTATCCTGTTCAAAAGTAAAGTCCTCTACGAATTGCTGTAATTTCTTCAGCTCATCTCCAGGATTAGATTGCTTGCCAGACATTTGCAAGAATGTGTCTGTCATTTCTTTCGGGAATTTCATCCACTGGCTAGCTGAAGGTTCATAAAAGAACATTCCAGCCTCTGAGAAGTAGCTTTCTGTTTCAAAGCTTTCTGCTTCTTCCCCCATCGACATTTTCATTTTTTGATAGAATGCCATCGGTTCTGTAACGATATTCATATCAATGACTGAGTTTGTTTGGACGTTCAGCTGGTCTTGATCAGAACTCATATTTTGCGCTAAATCCATCTTTACAGAAAAGCTTTTTAAGCCTTCTGAAGCTTCGGTGGATTTATTCATTACTTCTTCAAGCGTCAATTCTGAAGCCTTTTCCTCCGTTTTTTCAGTTGCTGAAGCCTTTTCATTATCTTTTGCGGGCTCATCCACAGGCTTGGCTGTTTGATTACATGCAGCTAACATAAATACTAATAAGAAGCCTGTAAGAATGGAAAGTGTTTTTTTCAAAATAAGCACTCCTTTAATATTAATGAAATAAGAAAAACTTTACATATTTATATCCGTTTCTCTTACCCTCTAATTCTACGATAAAAAAATAGGTAAAGTTTCAAAAAAATGTAATTTACTCCTTTTGTCATGTAAGAAAAATATGGAAGATGTCATTAGTCACGATTTTTTTTTCGCTGTATAATAACTGTATGAATGCAGAATGAAAAGAGGTATTGTGATGGAAACATTTATTGATGCGAATGGTGGTTTGGTCAAATTATCATTTAGCCCGCATGCGTTTGACAAACAGCCGGAGCATGTTCTTGTAATTTGTAAGAGAGGCAAGGAATGGCTGCTTACGAATCATAAGAAAAGAGGGCTGGAGTTTCCTGGTGGAAAGCTTGAAAAGGGGGAAACACTGGAAGAGGCAGCGCGTCGAGAGGTAATGGAAGAAACAGGAGCCACTCTAAAGCGTGTGGAACTCATCGGTGAATATGAAGTGTCTTTGAATGAAAAGACTTTTGTAAAGGCTATATTCTACGGGGAGGTAGAGATGGTTAGAGAAAACCTCCATTATTATGAAACAAACGGACCCGTACTTATCGATGGAAACATATTAGATTTAAGGTGGGGAGATGAGTACAGCTTTATTATGAAAGACGAAGTGGTTGAAAGGAGTATTTTAAGAATAGGGGAATAGGAGTAGAAAGGAGGAGTTATATGCTGCGTATCAATCCGGATTCTTTAATTCTTATTCCAGCATTTGCGACAATCCATTGTGAACCCAACTGGAAATGGAGAAAACGCAATAAACCACTCCCAAACTACGATTTGTTTTATGTATGGAGCGGAAAAGGGACAGTGGTTCTTAATGGAAAAGCATACGATGTACATAAAGGCAGCTGTTTTCTATTTAAGCCCGGGGATTGGACGACGGCTGCCCATGATCCGCAATATCCGTTAGTGATAAGCTATATCCATTTTGACTTGAAGGAACCCCCAGAATTAGTGCCAAAAGCTTATCGGATTGTTCAAGATCCTATTCCCTTTGAATCCCTGCTAACACGTTATGTTCGCTTATTCTTGGTAAAAACCTTTGGAGCTGAAATTGAGGCAAAGCTGATCCTCAAGCAATTAATGATTCACCTGTTAAGGGAAGAACGGGAAATAGATAAGCAGCTGGAGCATTCAAGCAACGATCTTTTAGAAACAATTCGGGAAATCGCTAATTTTATCCAGCAGCATCCGGGTGATCCGCATTCGATCGAAAGTTTAGCAATAAGAGCGAATCTTTCTCCACGTTATTTTTCCAAAAAATTCAAAGAGATTATTGGACATACCGTTAGGAATTATATTATTCATTCTCGAATTAATCGAGCAGAGCACTTGCTCCATAATATGGGAATGACAGTAACAGAAGCTGCAGATGCTCTCGGCTATAATGATCTTCATTTTTTCAGCAGGCAATTCAAAAAGTATACAGGGAAGAATCCTTCGGATATACGTTAGAAGCCTTCTCGTTAACTTACAGGGAAACTTGTTTTATGTTTCGTTATTACTCTAAGTTTTGCCTTTAACTTATAAAATATTATGCAAGTCTATATTTTGCGGTGGCCTGTATACTAATCATCCTAAATCCTATGAAAGTATTTTTTGGAAAGAAAATATAGTGCGATCTATAAATCTCCTCCCAACACGTAGTCATATGAACTACGTGTTTTTGTCTTCTTTTTAAATATGTAAAAAAGTGCAAATATTTGATAAATAGGTGTAAATCCAAAAGGTCTTTCGGATGATAAGATGTATCATAACATTTAAGATTAGCAGACCGACAATGGGGGATTCCTATGACAACGAATTATATTCAGCAGCTGTTTGCGGACCGTATAGGCGGACGGCAATTTGGATTGAATGAGGAAATATACAAATTTGAAATGATTAAACGGGCAAAACGAGAAGCTATTCAAGCGAATCCGCATATGGAGCTAATTGATTTAGGAGTTGGTGAACCTGATTCCATGGCCGATGATAGGGTCGTGCAAAAATTAACAGAAGAAGCTGGAAAACCCGAAAACCGCTTTTATGCAGATAACGGAATACCTGAGTTTAAGCAAGCGGCTGCCTTTTATATGGAAAAGGTATTTGGCGTTTCGAATCTTAATCCGGAAACAGAAATTAACCATGTGATCGGTTCAAAGTCAGCATTAGCCATGCTGCCTACAGCTTTCATTAATCCAGGGGACCTCACGTTAATGTCCTCACCTAGTTATCCAATTTTAGCTACCCATACAAAGTACTGTGGCGGGGATGTCGTTCTGCTGCCCCTAAGGGAAGAAAATTCGTTTCTGCCAAAGCTAGATATATTGAGTGATAGTGTCCTAGAAAAGGCGAAGATCCTGTATTTAAATTATCCCAACAACCCGACTGGCGCGACTGCAACTGCTGCATTCTTTGAAGAAGCTGTTCAATTTGCGAAGCGACATAATCTAATTGTCGTGCATGATGCCGCGTATTCAGCCCTTGTTTTTGATGGAATACAGCCGCTAAGCTTTCTTTCCGTACCAGGAGCAAAGGATGTTGGCATTGAGCTCCATTCCTTATCAAAATCATTCAATATGACTGGCTGGCGAATTGGTTTTATTGCAGGGAATGAAAAGCTTGTTAAGGCGTTTGCAACTGTTAAGGATAACAATGATTCTGGTCAATTCATCGCCATTCAGAAAGCGGCTGCCTTTGCACTGTCACATCCGGAAATGACCATTCAAACTGGTGAAAAATATTCACGGAGGCATGAATTATTGGCAAATGCATTGGTTGCATGTGGCTTCAATGCGGAGAAGCCAAAGGGATCATTTTTCTTATATACAAAGGCACCGAAAGCAGTTGCAGATGGTCCATCATTTCAATCGGCTGAAGAGTTTAGCCAATATTTAATCCGTGAGCATTTAATCTCCACTGTTCCATGGGATGATGCAGGTCAATATGTACGTTTTTCAGTTACCTTCCAAGCAAATGGGATCGATGAAGAGCTTCGAGTAATCGAAGAAATAAAAGGTAGATTAAGCCGGGATGTATTTATCTTTTGAAAGGAGGGCTATTATGCAATTTACGAAAATGCATGGATTGGGGAATAATTATATCTTTTTTAACTTATTGGAAATGCCTATGGAAGAACAAGACTTTGAACAGCTTGCTAGAACAGTCTCCAATGTAAACACAGGAATCGGATCGGATGGCATGATTTTAATCTGCCCTTCAGAAATCGCTGATTTTAAAATGAGGATTTTTAATGAAGATGGGTCAGAAGGGAAGAATTGTGGAAATGGCTTGCGATGTGTAGCAAAGTATCTCTTCGACCACATGTATGCAACAAGGACAGATTTTTCAATTGAAACGTTAGGCGGAATCGTTCATGTCAAGGTGGAACCAGATAAAAAACGGATTGTCCGATCAGTGACGATTGATATGGGAAATCCAAAACTGACAAAAGGGATGATACCGATGAGAGGAGACCCAGAAGCACGGACAATAAATGAACTTTTTACTTTTGGCAAGCGAAGTTTTCATTTGACATGTGTTTCGATGGGCAATCCACATGCGATTCTATTTGTTGATAATGTAGACACATTTCCATTAGAAGAAGTAGGTCCTGAAATTGAATACTCCGATTTATTTCCTGAACGGGTAAATGTAGGCATTGTTCATGTGAAAAGCCGCCAAGAGATCTATTACCGTGTATGGGAGAGGGGCTCTGGGCTAACGATGGCCTGTGGCACGGGTGCGTGTGCAGCTGTTATTGCAGCTACATTAAATCACTTAGTTGATCCATATATTCCAATAACCGTTCATCTCCCAGGAGGGCAGCTGACAATAAGCTGGGACGAAAATGATCATGTTTGGAAAAGGGGGGAAGCGGCATATATTTGCCATGGTGAATTAGTGTTGGAAGGATAATTAAAAAAGTGAACAAGTCATCAATAGCTTTGATTGATTCTAGTTTTTCCTATAAAAATACCAAAAAAATCACCAATAATATATTTCAGTAAAGGGTGGAAATAAAATGACAAAGTCTTATAGCAAAGATGAAATTATGCAAGTCGCCAAAGAGGAAAATGTCCGATACATCCGTTTACAATTTACTGATTTATTCGGAACAATAAAAAATGTGGAAATTCCAATTAGCCAGCTGCCAAAGGCATTGGATAATAAAATGATGTTTGATGGCTCATCAATCGAAGGATTTGTCCGCATTGAAGAGTCAGATATGTATTTATATCCTGATCTGGACACATTTGTGATTTTTCCATGGACAGCTGAAAAAGGGAAGGTTGCCCGATTGATCTGCGATATTTATCATCCAGATGGCACGCCATTTGAAGGAGACCCTCGCAGTAATTTAAAGCGAATTTTAAATGAAATGAGAGAATTAGGATTTACGGATTTTAATGTAGGACCAGAGCCGGAATTTTTCTTATTTAAGCTAGATGAAAATGGTCAGCCTACGCTTGAACTGAACGATCAAGGCGGATATTTTGATTTGGCCCCAACCGATCTTGGAGAAAACTGCCGCCGTGATATTGTTATAGAGTTAGAAGAAATGGGCTTTGAAATTGAGGCTTCCCATCATGAAGTGGCACCCGGGCAGCATGAAATTGATTTTAAATATCAGAATGCATTAAAGGCATGTGATGATATTCAAACATTTAAGCTTGTTGTGAAAACAATTGCCCGCAAGCATGGACTTCATGCAACATTTATGCCTAAGCCATTGTTTGGTGTGAACGGATCTGGTATGCATAGTAATCTTTCTTTATTTAAGGAAGGTGAGAATGCTTTCTATGAGAAGAGTGGTTCGTTAGAGTTAAGTGAGACAGCGAGGCAATTTATTGCAGGCATTTTAAAGCATGCCCCTAATTTTACAGCCATTACAAATCCAACAGTTAATTCGTATAAAAGGCTAGTTCCTGGTTATGAGGCTCCGTGTTATGTCGCGTGGTCTGCGAGAAATCGAAGTCCGCTTATCCGCATTCCTGCATCTCGTGGGTTAAGCACTCGTGTAGAGGTAAGAAGTGTAGACCCAGCTGCAAATCCATACTTGGCAATGGCTGTTTTATTAGCTGCAGGATTAGATGGAATAAAAAGCCGTTTAACTCCGCCTGAACCAGTAGATAGGAACATCTACGTTATGTCTAAAGAAGAACGGATTGAAAATGGCATCGCAGATTTGCCGTCTACATTAGCACATGCACTTGATAATCTAAAATCAGATGAAGTAATTACAAGTGCGCTAGGTGTGCATCTTTTTGAACATTTTATAGAAGCGAAAGAAATCGAGTGGGATATGTTCCGCACGCAGGTTCATCCATGGGAGCGAGAGCAGTATATTTTACAATATTAATAGTTAAAAAATAACGAAAGAGTGTGATAATTCGTGTGTGGAATAACAGGATGGATTAATTGGCATCGAGATTTGACAAAAGAAGAATTCATCGTGGGAAAAATGGCGCAAACTCTAGCAAAGCGCGGTCCAGATGCTTCGAGTATCTGGAGCGCACACCATGCCTCATTTGGACATAAACGGCTAATCGTTGTTGATCCAGAGGGTGGCGCACAGCCGATGACTAAAATAAAAAACGGAAATACTTATACGATCGTATATAATGGGGAGCTTTATAATACAGAGGACATTCGGAAAGAATTAATCCAGCGTGGCCACTTATTTAAAAGTCACTCAGATACGGAAGTTCTTTTAACTTCTTATATAGAATGGGCAGAAAGCTGTACAGCCCATTTAAATGGAATCTTTGCCTTTGCTGTATGGGATCATGGGCAGGAGAAGCTTTTCATGGCGAGGGACCGGCTTGGTGTAAAACCACTTTTTTATAAGGAGGAATTTGGATCCTTATTATTTGGTTCAGAGCTGAAAGCCATTTTGGCTCATCCGAATGTGAAAGCAGAGATTGATAAGGAAGGACTTCAGGAAGTGTTCGGATTAGGTCCTTCTAAGACACCTGGTCATGGAGTTTTTAGGGGAATCAAGGAACTTCGCCCTGCTCATGCTCTTACATTTACAAGAAATGGCATGAAAAAATGGCGCTATTGGAATGTGGAAAGCAGGAGGCATGAGCATTCATTAGATGATACCGTAGATCATGTAAGATTTTTAGTAAAGGATGCTGTTGAACGCCAGTTGGTTGCAGATGTGCCTGTTTGCACTTTTTTATCAGGCGGTATTGATTCAAGCGCCCTCAGTGCCTTTGCTTCTGCTTATTTTAAAAAGGAAGGAAGAGGGCCACTCCATACGTATTCGATTGATTATGATCGCAACAGTGAGTATTTTGAAGCAAGCACGTTTCAGCCTGATCAGGATGGTCCATGGATTCAAAGGATGCAGCAGTATCTGGGCTCAATCCAACACTCAGCGATTATTAATAATGAACAGCTAGCCGACCGTTTGGAGGATGCCGTCCGGATGAGAGATTTGCCAGGCATGGCAGATGTCGACTCTTCTCTTCTATGGTTTTGTGAGCAAATGAAACAGGATTTTACTGTTGCTTTGTCAGGGGAATGTGCAGATGAAATTTTTGGGGGATACCCGTGGTTTTATAGAGAAGAATTGCTTCATACAAATGGGTTTCCGTGGATGAGATCACATGCTGAAAGAGAACAGCTGCTTCTTCCAAAATGGCAGGAGAAGCTTGATTTACAAGGCTATGTGAAAGAACGCTACAATGAAACAATTGCAGAAACCCCGCTGCTAGATGGAGAATCATCAGTTGAAGCTCGCCGCAGGGAAATGTTTTATTTAAACATGGTCTGGTTCATGCAAACATTGCTTGATCGCAAAGATCGGATGAGCATGGGTGCAAGCTTAGAGGTGCGTGTGCCCTTTGCTGATCATCGTATCGTGGAATATGCATGGAACATTCCATGGGAGATGAAAATGCTGAATGGCCGTGAAAAAGGTATATTACGAAAGGCTCTTGAGGGGGTGCTTCCTAATGAGGTACTTTATCGGAAAAAGAGCCCATATCCCAAAACCTATCACCCGCAATATATGAAACTTGTAAAAAATAAACTAACAAATATCCTCAACAACAAAACATCCCCAATCCTAGAAATCATCTCAAAGCAAAAAGTTCAAGAAATCATTGATTCAGACGGATCCTCATTCAAAGTCCCATGGTATGGTCAGCTTATGACAGGACCCCAGCTCATCGCTCATCTAGCACAAATAAATATGTGGCTTCAAGAGTATGAAATTAATATTATTGATAACTAAAAATAGGGTTGTAAGAAAAGCAGCTGCCGCTTTTCTTACGACCCATTTTTGATTATTTTTCTTTCTAACAGTTCAACCAGCTGATACATAATTGTTGCAAATACAGCTATCACAAGCAGGGAAAGCATGACAAGTGTGAAATTAAATACTTGGAATCCATAGATGATCATGTACCCAAGACCTTTTGAGGCAACAAGAAATTCCCCAACAATGACACCAACCCAAGATAAGCCGACATTGACTTTAAGAGTGGATATGATAACGGGGAAAGAGGCAGGTAAAATGGCCTCCTTAAAAATTTGAAATCGGGTGGCGCCAAAAGTTTGCAGTACCTTAATATAGTTTGGATCGACTTCTTTAAATGAAGTATAGACAACAATGGTTGTGATGATGATGGAGATGATTGCACCCATTGCTACGATGGATGTAAAGCTCGGGCCAAGTGCTACGATCAATATCGGACCGAGTGCTACTTTCGGCATCGAGTTTAATACGACTAAATAAGGATCCGCTATTTTTGAAAGCAGCGGTGACCACCAAAGGATGGCAGCTAGTAAGGTACCAAGTACGGTCCCTAAAATAAACCCAAATATCGTTTCAAAAAGAGTATAGCTTAAATCTACAAATAAAGTTCCGTCTTGAACTTTTGCAAGGAAGAGCTCCCATACTTTGGATGGTGAACTAAAGATTAATGGATCAATCCACTGCATTCTGCTAGCAATCTCCCATCCTGAAAAAAAGACTAGAAAAATAATAAGCTGGTAAAAACGGACCCATTTCTTTTCACGTTTTAATGATTGAAGATATCTACGGTGTCCTTGTTCAATGTTTGTTTGCGGGTTCAAGAGATTCCAGCTCCTTCCAGACAGTTTGAAAGATACTTGAATAAGCTTCATGGCTCCGTGCACTAAATGGCGTTGCTTCTCTTAATTCATCAGGCATAATAAACGTTTTGTGAATCTGTCCTGGACTGGAGGAGAACAGGAAAATACGGTCGCTCATCGCGATGGCTTCTCCGATATCATGGGTAACTAATATGGCTGTTTTGCCAAATGATTTTAATGTATTTGAAACGAGATCTTCTAGCTTTAGCTTTGTTTGATAATCGAGTGCCGAGAAAGGTTCATCAAGCATAAGCAGCTTTGGCTCGGTTGCTAATGTTCTAACTAAGGCAACCCGCTGCCTCATTCCGCCAGATAGTTGTTTTGGATATTGTTTCTCCACTCCTTTAAGCCCCATTTTGTCGAGTAAGGTGAGTGCGTAATCTCTGTTGGCATCATTTATGCTTCCGCCAATTTTGAACCCTAATAAGATATTTTCCTCAATTGTTTTCCATGGAAAGAGATAATCCTGCTGGAGCATGTAGCCAATATTTTTGCTTGCTTCTTGAACGTCTTTTCCCTCTAATGTAACAGTTCCTGCTGTCGGCTCAAGCAAGCCGGCAATGATCGACAGCAGGGTTGTTTTTCCGCATCCGCTTGGGCCAAGGAAGGAAACAAATTCTCCCTCCCCGATCTCAAGTGAAATATCGGAGAGGGCTGTTGTGGCAGAGGTTTTTGTAAAGTACGTATGGTGAATTCCTTGTAAGCTTAAGAAATCCATGGGAGCCCTCCTTACTATCCTTCATTTTTAAAAACTTTGGTTTAGGGACGAAAAGCAAGTAATCGAGCCCGGTATTGAGTAAAAAGCAGATGCATGGGAACGAAAAGCGAGCAATCGTCCCCGTTAATGAGTAAAAAGCAGATGCACGGGAACGAAAAGCGTGTAATCGTCCCCGTTAATGAGTAAAAAGCAGATGCACGGGAACGAATAGCGAGCAATCGTCCCCGTTATTGAGTAAAAAAGCAAATGCATGGGAACGAAAAGCGAGTAATCGAGCCCGTTATTGAGTAAAAAGCAGATGCACGGGAACGAAAAGCGTGTAATCGTCCCCGTTAATGAGTAAAAAGCAGATGCATGGGAACGAAAAGTGAGTAATCGTCCCCGTTAATGAGTAAAAAGCAGATGCACGGGAACAAAAAGCGAGCAATCGTCCCCGTTAATGAGTAAAAAGCAGATGCACGGGAACGAAAAGCGAGCAATCGTCCCCGTTAATGAGTAAAAAGCAGATACATGGGAATAAAAAGCGAGCAATCGTCCCCGTTAATGAGTAAAAAGCAGATGCACGGGAACGAAAAGCGAGTAATCGAGCCCGTTATTGAGTAAAAAGCAGATGCACGGGAACGAAAAGCGAGTAATCGAGCCCGTTATTGAGTAAAAAGCAGATGCACGGGAACGAAAAGTGTGTAATCGAGCCCGTTAGTGGGTTAAAAGTAGTTACACTGGAATGAATAGAAGTTACTTCATTACACCTTCAGCAATTTCTGTATTGACAAGTGTTTCATAGTCAATTCGTTCAGGCAGTTCGCCAGCTTCTTCCATGACATCTTGCAGATTATTCCATCCATCTTCATTTAAGATCGGATTTGTTGCAAAAGAGCCTTGATTTTTATACCGTTCAACAACCATTTCAATTGTTTCGATATTTGTGTTGTCAAAATAGCCTTTAATTGCATCTGCGATTTCTTTTGCATTATGTGAGTCCACCCATTGCTGAGCCTTATAAATAGCTCTTGTAAACTTTTCAATCGTTTCTTTCTTTTCTTTAATGGTGCTTTCTTTTGTCATAAAGGTTGTGTATGGAAGGTTCCCTGACTCTTCGCCAAAAGAGGCAACAATATGGCCTTTGCCTTCTTGTTCAAATACACTGGCAGTAGGTTCAAAAAGCTGGACATATTCCCCAGTCCCGGAGGCAAAAGCTGGAGCGATATTAGCAAAATCAACATTTTGGATTAGATCTAAATCTTGATGTGGATCAATGCCATGTTTCTTCAGAACGAATTCACCAACCATTTGCGGCATGCCGCCTTTGCGCTGTCCAAGGAAGGTTGCCCCTTTTAATTGATCCCAAGAAAAATTGTCTATTTTTTCACGGGAAACTAGAAAGGTTCCATCTGTTTGAGTAAGTGCGGCAAAGTTGATAACTGGATCATTTGAGCCTTGAGCATAAACATAAATGGATGTTTCAGAGCCTACAAGGGCAATGTCGATACTGTCTGACAATAAGGCAGTCATCGTCTTATCTCCGCCAGCAGTAGTTGTCAGTTCAACATTCAGTCCCTCTTCTTCAAAAAAACCTTTTTCAAGTGCAACATATTGCGGCGCATAGAAAATGGATCTTGTTACTTCACCGATACGAATATTTTGAACCTTATCTTTTCCACAGGCTGCAAGGGGTATAATAAGAATGGCAATTAAAACAAGGGAAAAACTAACTTTTAGCCATTTTTTCATCACTCAAACCTCCATTAATCACAAGATATATCAGCTTCAAAGCCTACATTATCGTATGAGGGTGCAAAAAATGTGTGAATGCCTAGTAAAAAATTTTTATCGTAAAGTGGAATCCGATTAAAGCCTGAGATATTCCGGTTAAATTTCGGAATAATCCGTTCAAAATACGATAATTCGGTTAGATTAAGAAATATTTCGGTCAGTTTGCCACAAGAAGGAGATGAACACAGGTTGGATCCGATAATACATAAGGAAAGATTTCCATCACCAAACCCAAGCATTGAATTATCTATCGTTACCTATCGATCAGACGGATTAAAAGTGAAGGGGCTTTTAGCAGAGCCAAAAGGAAATGAAAGCTATGATGGTTTTCTCTACTTGCGCGGAGGAATAAAAAATGTTGGGAAAGTTAGACCAGGGCGTATTGTTCAGTTTGCGTCAGAAGGATTTATTGTCTTTGCCCCATTTTATCGGGGAAATCAAGAGGGGGAGGGGGATGAAGATTTTGCTGGAGCAGATCGGGAGGATGCCTTTTCAGCTTTCAGACTCCTTCAATCCCATCCCAGGGTAAAAGGAACACATATTTTTGGTTTTTCAAGAGGGGGAGTCATGGCGCTATTAACGGCTATTCAATTTCCTGAGGCAAAATCAATTGTTACCTGGGGGGGTGTTAGCGATATGTTTCTAACATATGTGGAGAGAGAGGATCTTCGGCGAATGATGAAGAGAGTGATTGGTGGAACCCCAACAAAGTTCCCAGATCGATATGAGTACCGAACGCCCCTTTTTCAAATAGAGAGGCTTCAGCCCCCTGTTCTAATTATTCATGGAGAAAAAGATAAAAATGTTTCAGCCGAGCACGCCTATCGTCTGGAGAAAAGATTGAAAGCGCTAAATAAAAAAGTAGAAAGCTGGTATTTTCGGGAGTTTACCCATTATTTTCCCCCTGCAATCAATCGGAAGGTAGTCCAAGATTTAACCAATTGGATGAAAAAACAGTAAAAAAGGAATTGCCAGTAAAGGCAATTCCTTTTTTCGGGGAATGAAGCTAAATTTATATCGATATATAGAGTATATTAAGCGGTTGGACCGCCTTTTTCTTCAATTTCAGCAGGGACGTTTGAGAACTTCTTGAAGTTTTCGCGGAACTTAGCTGCAAGTTCCTTCGCTTTTACTTCATAGGCAGCTTGATCATCCCAAGTTTTGTTTGGCTGAAGCACTTCATCTGGTACACCAGGTACATGCAGTGGAATTTCAAGACCAAAGATTTCATCCTTAATGGTCTCTACATTATTTAATTCGCCTTCTAGGGCAGATTGAACCATTGCACGAGTATATGGAAGCTTCATACGATTGCCAACCCCATATTCGCCGCCAGTCCAGCCTGTATTCACAAGGTATACCTTTGCATTATGCTCATCGATTTTCTTACCAAGCATTTCAGCATATTCAGTCGCTGCACGAGGCAAGAATGGTGAACCAAAGCATGTGGAGAAGGTTGCTTCTGGTGAAGTCACTCCACGCTCTGTACCAGCAAGCTTAGATGTATAACCGCTAAGGAAATGGTACATGGCTTGCTCTTTCGTTAATTTAGAGATAGGAGGCAGGACGCCAAATGCATCTGCTGTTAAAAATACGATCGTATTAGGGTGTCCAGCAATGCTTGGATCCACAATATTATCAATCGCTTGAATTGGGTATGCAGCACGAGTATTTTCTGTTAATGTGTTGTCATCATAATCAGCCACTCTGCTTTCGTTATTAATAACAACGTTTTCCAGCACTGCTCCGAATCGGATGGCATCAAAAATTTGAGGCTCTTTTTCACGAGTAAGGTTGATGCATTTCGCATAGCATCCACCTTCAATATTGAATACTCCGTTTGGAGACCAGCCGTGTTCATCATCACCGATTAAGCGACGATTTGGATCTGCAGATAGTGTTGTTTTCCCAGTTCCAGACAGACCGAAGAACAGAGCAACGTCCCCTTCTAGCCCAACGTTAGCCGAACAATGCATAGGGAGGATTTCCTTTTCTGGGAGTAAATAGTTCATAACTGAGAAAATGGATTTCTTAATTTCACCAGCATATTCAGTTCCGCCAATTAATACCGTACGTTTTTCAAAAGAAACGATAATAAAGGTTTCAGATGCAGTTCCATCAATAGCAGGGTCCGCTTTAAAGTTTGGTGCGGAAATAACCGTGAATTCTGCCTGGTGATCCAACAATTCCTCATCTGTAGGGCGAATAAATAGCTGATGTGCAAATAAGTTATGCCAAGCATACTCATTAATGACTTGGATTGGCAGTCTATGTTTTTTATCAGCGCCTGCAAATCCTTTAAAAACAAACACTTCGTCTTTCTCTTGTAAGTAGCTTAACACTTTATTATATAAATTAGAGAATACTTCTTCAGAGATTGGCTGGTTCACACTTCCCCAATCAACTGTATCTAAAGTTGACGCTTCTTTCACTATATACTTATCTTTAGGCGAACGCCCTGTATATTTGCCAGTTGTTGCAGCAACAGCTCCAGTTGATGTCAGGGAGCCTTCATTACGATTCAATACTTTTTCAACAAGCTGAGGAACAGACAATTGAATTTGAATATTATTCCCTTTTAGTAAATCAATCAATTTATTTGGAATGCTAACAGAATTCATCTGATGAATACCTTCCTTTATCCAGTATTATTTTTGAAAGTGATTACATCTCGTAATTAGTATAACACATTTGGATGATTAATCTATACTATTAAAATTTTTTTTCAAAAAATAATAAAAATGTCACAATTGGCTTTTCAGCTAATTGTAATTTTTGAATTGAAAAATCAATAAGAACTCCCCATGTATGTTAAAATGGAATTATCAAAATGTAAACGGGATGATCTTTTTGAGAACGACTGCATTGTATGATAGAACATGTACGTTATGCAAGGAATCAAAGCGAATGTTTACCAAGCTTGACTGGTTTCGTCAAATCGATTGGGTTTCATTACAGGAATATGAAAAAAATGAGCAGGCATTTGCGTTTGATAAAGCTAGTTTGCGAAAAGAACTTCATATTATTACATCCAATGGTCATGTGCTAAAGGGCTTTTATGCAATAAGATATTTGTTCCTGCGTTTCCCCTTGTTCTTCCTATTAGGGGCTTTTTTATACCTTCCATTTTCCTATATAATTGGAAATCCAATTTATCAATGGATTGCTAAAAATCGCCATAAATTTCTAAAAAGAAAATGTGAGGACGGAAGTTGTTCATTATAGCATAGGTTATTAATCAAAAAACAAGAATTTTATTCAGATAGTTATTGACATAAATTCATTCTATACGTTATGATTTTACCTTGAACGGATACTCTCTTATCCCGAGCTGGCGGAGGGACAGGCCCAATGAAGCCCAGCAACCTGTTAAAGATTTTTTTAGCAAAGGTGCTAACCTGACGCAAGGACTTAGAGCCTTGAACGATAAGAGTGAAAGGCGCGAATCGATTTGTTTTCAACCTTTTCACATATGAAAAGGTTTTTTTGTACTTTATGGAACCTTTAATTATGGATTAGAGTATAATAAAAAACTAAGTCTTTCGCCATAGATACTTGGCTATAAGAAATGTTTTTTAATGCAAATTTGATGGACGGCTTTTGGTTTTTTGAGTTTTTAATATGACTGTGTTTAAGTGTTAAAGGGGCATATTAATAAAAACTCCCTGTTTATTTCATACTACTTAGGGAATGAGTTCCGTATCAACCTAAGGTTGCTTCCTGCTAAGCGATCTTGCCTATAATATAAATAAGGAGGAATCCAGATGTCAACAAAACGTCGTTTGTTTACTTCTGAATCAGTTACTGAAGGCCATCCGGATAAAATTTGTGACCAAATTTCTGATGCGATTTTGGATGCTATTTTAGCAAAGGATGCCAATGCACGTGTTGCAGCTGAAACGTCTGTAACAACAGGTCTCGTTCTAGTTGCTGGTGAAATTACTACTTCTACATATGTAGATATTCCAAAGATTGTACGTGAAACGGTGAAAGAGATTGGCTATACACGTGCAAAATACGGTTTCGATGCAGAAACTTGTGCAGTATTAACATCCATTGATGAGCAATCTGCTGATATAGCAATGGGTGTTGACCAAGCCCTTGAAGCGCGTGAGGGATCAATGAGTGATGAAGAAATCGAAGCGATCGGTGCAGGAGACCAAGGCTTAATGTTTGGTTATGCTTGTAACGAAACAAAAGAGCTTATGCCGCTGCCTATTTCATTAGCACATAAACTTTCCCGCCGTTTAACAGAAGTTCGTAAAGAAGATATTCTTCCTTACCTTCGCCCAGATGGCAAAACGCAAGTAACAGTAGAATATGATGAAAATAACAAACCTGTTCGTATTGATACGATTGTTATTTCAACTCAACACCACCCTGAAATTAGCCTTGAGCAAATTCAACGCAATCTGAAAGAACACGTGATTAACCCTGTTGTTCCGAAAGAGCTAATTGATGAAAATACAAAGTACTTCATTAACCCAACTGGCCGTTTCGTTATTGGCGGACCTCAAGGGGATGCAGGTCTAACAGGCCGTAAAATTATTGTTGATACTTACGGCGGATATGCTCGCCATGGCGGCGGTGCATTCTCTGGTAAGGATCCTACAAAAGTTGACCGTTCTGCTGCTTATGCTGCACGTTATGTGGCAAAGAATCTTGTAGCTGCAGAATTAGCAGATAAAGTAGAGGTTCAGCTTGCTTATGCAATTGGTGTTGCACAGCCAGTTTCTATTTCTGTCGATACATTTGGCACTGGAAAAGTAAGTGAGGATGTATTAGTTGATCTAGTGCGCAAACATTTTGACCTTCGTCCAGCTGGAATTATCAATATGCTTAATCTAAGACGCCCAATTTACAAGCAAACAGCTGCATATGGCCATTTTGGCCGTACAGATGTGGACCTTCCTTGGGAACGTACGGATAAAGCAGAAGCTTTACGTGCAGACGCAACAAAATAATATAGAAAAAAAGGAGCTGCAAATTGCAGTTCCTTTTTTATAAAATATTGCTGTAATGCTTGGACATAAAATGATTATATTGACCATACACCCGAATTTATTTTCAAACGGTTGGAATAATCTCCTACTGATTTTGCAAAGACTTATAGTACTGTCCTTTTTCAGCGTACTCTCTGCTAATACGTTCCATATCCTTTATATCATCAGCTGTTAATTCCCGAATCACCTTAGCTGGTCTGCCAAAAGCTAACGTGTTCGGCGGGATTTTCTTTCCTTGTGGAACAAGGCTTCCCGCCCCAATAAATGCGCCTTCGCCAATCTCCGCTTGATCAAGTACAATGGACCCCATACCAATGAGAGCTTTCTTTCGAATTATGCAGCTATGAAGAATGACTTGGTGACCAATCGTTACTTCATCTTCAAGAATTAATGGGTTGTTTGGGCTTTGATGGAGGACTGAATTGTCTTGAATATTCACCTTTTTTCCAATAAATGTAGGAGCCACATCGCCTCTAATAACTGTATTAAACCAGACACTTGACTCTTCACCAATTTCTACATCACCAGTAATAGTGGCAAAATCAGCAATAAATGCAGATTCGGCAATTTTCGGCATTTTATCTTTATAAGGATATATCATAAATAACGCCCCTTATGTTCGTATTTTCAATCTATTCTAACATAGGACGATGGGACAAGAGTGAGGTTGTAGATTTAATTTGTTGAAAAAAATAATGATATAAATCAAAAATAACGGGATAAAATGTGATGAATTCTTGTTTCTAAGCTATAATTTATAAAGAATGGTTTTTCGCTTCAACATAAGGTTTAGGAGGAAATATGATGTGGAAATGGGAAGCTGAAGGAGAGGCTAAAGCGGTCATTGTAATGGTTCATGGTGCGATGGAGCATCATCGCCGCTATGGGTGGCTTATAGAAAAATGGCGATTATCAGGTTTTCATGTCATTATGGGAGATCTTCCAGGCCAAGGGATGACAACAAGATCAAGCAGGGGCCATATCGAATCTTTTGAAGAGTATCTCTCAGAAGTAAAGGATTGGATTCAGGCTGCCTATCAATTTGATTTACCTGTTTTCCTTTTTGGACATAGTATGGGCGGATTAATTTCTATTCGCCTGCTTCAAGAGGAAAAAATGGATCTAGCAGGAGTGATCCTGTCTTCTCCATGTTTAGGATTAATTAAAAAGCCATCTAAGCTGATTGACATTCTTTCTATCGGACTCAATCTGATTATTCCAAGCTTAAGAATGGATTCAGGACTTACTGTAGAAATGGCAACGAGTAATCAGGATGTTCGAGACGCCGATGCCAATGATACTTTGTACGTTAAGAAAGTATCTGTTAGATGGTATCGAGAACTAATGACTGCGATTAAGCTTGCATTTGAAAAGCTTGATAAAATACAAGATGTCCCGCTGCTTGTTATGCAGGGGGGAGATGATTTGATTGTCAATAAGAAAACTGTAAACGAATGGTTCAATCTTGCCCCTTTTTCCGAAAAACGGTTTAAAGAATGGCCAAAATATTATCATGAAATATTCAATGAGCCTGACCGGGAAGATGTATTTGAATATGCGAAAGATTTTGTTTCCAGTCAATTAAAGGCAATTGGCTATATTGAGAAGTAAGAAGAAATGGTTTATCGCATCGCAGGAACATTTGGCAATAATTGTTCCGAAGACGCTTGGGCATTTCTTTAAGGAGTGAATTTATGAGCGTTCCTTCCATGCCAATTAGTTTAATGTCTAAAGTATATCGAAGGGTTTTGCCATTAGTTCATAAGGAATTAAATTTTTGGAAAGAAAGAGCTGAGAGGATTCCGGATCAGGAGTTAAGGAAGCAGGCACTGGCGAGTATAAAACATAAAACCTTTCATTGTGAAGGCGGTTCGATTATGGCGTTAATGGCAAAAGAAGATTTTCCAAAAGCCATTAAGTTTATTGTTGCATATCAAACAATTAGCGACTATTTAGATAATTTATGCGACCGCAGCACTTCTCTCAATCCGGAAGATTTTTCAGCCCTTCACGAAGCAATGATGGATGCGTTATCTTTAGATGCAGAACCGAAGAATTACTATCGCTTTCGCAGGGAAAAGGATGATGGCAACTACTTAGCTGACCTTGCTGCCACTTGCAGAGAGGTTCTTTCAGAAGTTCAGGACTATGAAAAAATAAAGAGTTATCTGCTTGAACTATGTAGCTATTATTGTGATTTGCAAATCCACAAGCATGTGAAAGTCGAGGAGCGGGTCCCACGCTTGCAGGATTGGTTTCAACAATATAAAGAGAGAATACCTGAAATGGAATGGTATGAGTTTTCTGCATGTTCAGGATCTACTTTAGGTATCTTCTGCCTTATTTCATATGCAATGAGAGATGACTTTGAAATAGGCTATGCTGAAAATATCCGCAGTGGCTATTTTCCTTACATACAGGGTCTGCATATTCTTTTGGATTACTTCATTGACCAAGAAGAAGATCTTGAAGGCGGGGATTTAAACTTTTGTTTTTATTATGAGAACGAAGAAAAGCTATTTGAACGTTTAAAACATTTTGTGATTGAAGCGGACAAGCATACAGAGCAGCTTCCGCATAAACGGTTTCATCAGTTAATCAATCGTGGTCTGCTCGGTATTTATTTATCTGATAAAAAGGTAAGAAAGCAAAAGAATATCAAAAAGCTAGCTAGGAGTATGATAAAAACGGGTGGAGGAATCAGCTACTTCTTCTATTGGAACGGAAGGGCTTATCGTGCGATGCAAAATTGGATTCCTGCTTATTTTAAGAAAGCATTATTAAGATAAAAAACCTGCAAAATAAAATTTTGCAGGTTTTTTATCTTTTTTCAATTGCAATGATGAACGGCGGATTGTTCTGCTGATTGATAAATTGGTATTGCAAGACATGAGCATCCTTTTGATCCAATTGCTTCACAAACGGAAGGAGCGCATCTCTTTCAACGGTCCCTTCTTGATGTCCATGATAGACGACAAGCACAATGATGCCCTCAGGAGCCATAATTTCAAGCAGCTGTTTTATAGCGGAAATCGTTGTTGCGGGTGTAGTTACAATCGTTTTGTCGCCGCCAGGCAGGTAGCCTAAATTAAATATAGCTGCTTTTATTTTTCCATGGTGCGATTCTGGAATACTGGTAAAAATATGTTCATGTCCTTTATGGAACAAAGTAACTCTATCTGAGAGCTGTTCAGCCAACACTCGTTTCCGTGTGTTGATAACAGCTTCTTCCTGAATATCAAATCCATAAACCATTCCTGATTCACCGATCAAATGGGCCAAAAATAAAGTATCGTGTCCATTGCCAAGCGTGGCATCAACAACATAGTCGCCGTTAGACACTGCTTTTTCAATTAATTTGCGTGCAAAAGGGAGAATTCCATCAAGCTTCATGCTTGAATCCCTACTTGACTTGGCTTATAAAATTTACCCTGCCAGCTGTTTCTGTGTTTTAACTCCGCATCAATCGCGTTAAGAACTTCCCATTTATTAACACTCCACATTGGACCGACCATTAATTCAATCGGACCGTCGCCTGTGATACGGTGAATAATCATTTCCGGTGGTAAAATTTCTAATTGGTCACAAACTAAGCTTACATAGTTTTCAAATGATAAGAACTCTAGCATTCCTTTTTCGTATTGTTTCACCATTGGTGTTCCTTTTAAAAGATGAAGAAGATGAATTTTAATTCCTTGTACATCAAGCTTTGCTACTTCTTTGGCTGTTTCCATCATCATTTCTGGCGCTTCTAGCGGGAGTCCATTAATGATATGTGTACAAACCCGAATGCCGTGCTTGCGAAGCTTTTCTACTCCTTCAACATAGCATTTGTAATCATGTGCCCGATTAATTAGAAGAGCGGTCCTTTCATGAACAGTTTGCAGCCCAAGCTCAACCCATAAATACGTTCGCTTATTGAGCTCTGCTAAATATTCAACAACATCATCTGGAAGACAATCAGGTCTTGTTGCAATGGACAAACCGACTACGCCTTCCTGCTGCAATACTCTTTCATACATATCTCTCAGCACTTCAACAGGAGCATGTGTATTTGTGAATGCCTGGAAATAAGCCATGTACTTGCCATCTTTCCATTTATGATGCATTTTTTCTTTAATCTCATTAAATTGTGTTTCTAGATCATCCGCACGGTTGCCAGCATAGTCCCCTGATCCAGCAGCACTGCAGAATGTACAGCCGCCATGTGCAACTGTACCGTCCCGATTCGGACAGTCAAAGCCGCCGTCAAGTGCAACTTTAAATACTTTATGGCCAAATTCATTCCGTAAATGGTAATTCCATGTATGGTAACGTTTGTCATCAGCGGCAAACGGAAAAGGATTTGTCTGAGACATTCGTAAAACCTCCTATAAATATGTCATTTCGAAAATACTGCATAAAAATAATCATAACACGAAGTAATCCTGATAGCCAAAGTAAATTGTTTCAAGTTAAATTGCCAGCAATTTATATAGTAGGAAGATAAAAATATGAACAAACTAATGGATGAAGCCTATGCTTCTTATAGTGAGTGTTTAAAAAGGAGGACAAAAAGAGCCGAGAAGTTCAAGGAAGCGCAGCCACCGAGCACCGGAACGTATGCCTTTATATGTGAGGAGCGGAGGAGCAAGCTGACGCAGAAATTCGACAGCTATTTTTCCCGGACTTTTTGAACATCCTTTTAAAAACCCATTCTGATGTAGGAGGGGAAATGATGGCAACTCGTGAATCGATGGATAATCTTATTCAGCAATGTGAGGATGCAATTCGTTTTGCTCAAGACCAGTATGAAGAGGGGAGAATGCAGGCGCATTATAATGATGAAGGATATACAAATGCGCTCCAATCTCTTGAGAATGCATACAATGATTTAGCTAAGATGGCACTTAGCGCAAATGCACAGCAGCGTGAGCAGCTTCATCGAATGAGGCTCCAATTGCAGCAGCTTCAGAACCAGATGATTATTCTTCCGCATAATTAGGAGGGAATGGCATGGTAAAAAAACGTTCAAAGCAAAATAACCCTGAACAAAAAACAAAAAATGGCGTGAATAGCAATGATTTAGAGTTAGGCAGTGACTTTGATTTAGTTAAGCAAGCCAAGAAAATGTATGCAAAAAAGGGACAACCGGTTAAATCCAAATTCCATCCTGAATAAGAATAATAAGTGCCTTGATGCATCTTACGCATCAAGGCTAATTTTTTTGTGTCTAGCTTCAGCGGCTAACCCCCGACTGACAGGACGTACTAGTGCCGGCAATGCGACAGGAAGTCGAACTTTTGTCGACCTCATTTCCACTTGAAAATTTTCCCTCGTTCACAAAGTGGTAAAGAACTTACAGAAATAACGTGCTTAAAGTCACAGATGTACAGCCTTGTAAAATGGTTTAAATAAGGTAAGCAATTAAAGAGGATTTCAAATGTTTTAGAATATAGCTTTTTCAATTCTTATCAGTTTGGTTGCTTATTTTTTTAAAGTATACATGTGAAAACATTCACAAAACGTTCATAATATAGAGTTTCTAAGAGGGAAGGGTGTCAAATGATGAAAAAAAGAATCTTAACGTGGATAGGGATGATGATTCTGCTCCTCAGTTTACCAGGCTATACAAGAGCTGATAATCAAGCAGCTATCCTTAAAATGGAAGAGTTAAAGGTTCAAGTCATGCCAGAGTATGCCAATCATCCAAAAGATAAAGAAAAAAGTCATCCTTCTTTATTAATTGGGTATCATGGCACATTAATTAATCCTACAGATCAACCAGTAAAAGGACAAATCGAGATCCCGCTTCCAATGGATGAGGAGGATTTCCGAATTGGGTTTGTCGCTGATTATAATCGTGATTTATCTGAGCTGAATGAAATCGAATATGAAATGGATAAAAAAAATCGTACGATCTCGTGGAAAACAAGTGAAGACATACAGCCAAATGAGCCATACAAATTTGTTGTTGAATATTATACGAATCAATTGATTGTTAATAAAGAAACAAAGAAATTATCCTACAAATTCAAAAGTTTTGCAGATATCGGTCTCGTGAGTGTTGTTTTTTTAGAGCCATTGAAGTCCGAAAGCTTTCAATTAACTCCCTCCGCAGATTCTCACCAGGAAAATGGATACGGGATGAATATGTTCTTATATCAGATTCAAGGAATGAAGCCAGATGGGACCAAAGAAATTCAGCTTGAGTACAAGCGTTCAGAAACAAAAACAACAATGGAAATAATGGAAGAAATGACCGGAAATCCGGAGCATGCTGAAAAGGCAATGCAGAAAAATGAAACTTTGCCAATTTGGCTCTTTCTTACAGTAGTTGGGGGAGTAAGTGCAGTTTCGGCCATCCTGCTTATTTACTTCATGAAGAGAAAGAAAAAATCACAGCAGATTCACAATAAACAATCAGGAGAAATTATGAAAGATGAAAAAGTGAAAAAGTCTCGTTTACGAGCAATGCTTTTAGAAGGGAGTATTTCTCAGCAAGAATATGATGAATTGCTAAAAAAACTAGGGGGATAAAAAATGTCTAAAAACAAAAAAATTATCTTTGGTTTGTCACTTGTTGCAGTTGCGATTATGATCATGTTTTTTTCTACTATGCCGAGTGCAGGGAGCAAGGAGATTTCAATCGATGAATTGCTTACCGGGAACTATAAGGACGAGTACGTTCTGACACAAGGACTTCTAAAAGAAGATTCAGTGAAATGGGATGCAGATAAGATTGAATTGACATTCGAAATTGCTGATGAAGAAAGCAGTTCGTCCCTTCCTATTATTTATAATGGCGTAAAGCCTGATAATTTTTCTGAGGATGTCATTGTAATTGTTGAAGGGTTTATAAAGGATGATGGAGTGTTTGAAGCAGAGAAGGTACAGACAAAATGCCCTTCAAAGTATGAAGGAGAAGATACGGAAAACTATGACGCGAAAATGCATAAAAACATGAACGAAAATAAGCAGGATGAATAAGACAGGCGGGTGACAACATGTATCTAATCGGCAATATCGCACTTATACTAGGCATCGTCATTTCAGTTTACTCTTTAGCAGCCAACATCATCGGCATCAAAAAAAATGATAGAAAATGGTTGGAAAGTGCTAGAGGAGGAATCTTATCACTTGCTTTTGTGACGAGCATATCTGCTTTCCTGCTTTTTTATATTCTTGGCACGAGTCAATTTCAATTCAAATATGTGGCAGCCTACACAAATAATCAGCTTCCGCTCGTTTATAAGCTTGCTGCTTTTTGGGCAGGAAATGCAGGATCCTTGCTGCTATGGGCATTCTTATTAAGTATTTATGCTGCTGTAATTGTGCTAAGCAAGAAAAAACAAAACAATATGATTCCGTATGTTTCAAACATTTTATTGTTAAATCTGCTATTTTTCTACATTGTGATGGTTTTTAACGCAAATCCTTTCGAGATGACAGAGACAATTCCAGCGGATGGAAAAGGACTGAATCCAATGCTCCAAAATCCTGGAATGGTCATTCATCCTGTCACTTTATATATGGGGTATGTCGGACTTGCGGTGCCATTTGCTTATGCGATTGCAGCATTGCTAATGAAGAATATGGATGCAGGGTGGATTAAATTAACGAGAAGATGGACATTAACTGCCTGGCTCTTTTTAACAATCGGCAATATTGTCGGCGGATGGTGGGCTTATCTTGAACTTGGCTGGGGCGGTTATTGGGCATGGGATCCAGTAGAAAATGCCTCCTTCCTACCTTGGTTGACAGTATCTGCCTTTCTTCATTCAGTTATGATTCAGGAACGGAAAAATATGCTCAGAACTTGGAATGTAAGTCTGATTATCTTGTCTTATATTCTCTCTCTTTTTGGCACTTTCCTTGTCCGAAGCGGTATTTTAACAAGTGTTCATGCCTTCGGTGATAGCAATCTAGGAACCTATTTCTTAATCTTCATGGCATTTATGATGATCTTTGCTATTTATGTCGTTATTACTCGTTATCAGCTGATTAAAAAGGAAAGCAGACCAATTGAGGCTTATTTTTCAAAGGAAAGCAGCTTCTTACTAAATAATTTCATTTTAGTTGCCGCCGCATTTGCTGTTTTCTTTGGAACGATGTATCCGCTGATTTCTGAAACATTGACGGGGACGAAAGTAAACGTGGGTGCCCCTTACTTTAATAAAGTAATGGCACCAATTATGCTCGCTCTTCTGTTC
The DNA here is from genome assembly GCF_900199725.1 of Cytobacillus massiliigabonensis. Lineage (GTDB taxonomy): Bacteria > Bacillota > Bacilli > Bacillales > Cytobacillaceae > Cytobacillus > Cytobacillus massiliigabonensis. The sequence continues at coordinate 1,134,624 of NZ_LT904904.1, forward strand.
TTAATGGCTATTTGTCCGCTTATTTCGTGGCAGAAGGCGGTTTTCGAGCGGTTTATCAAAAATACTCTTGCTCCAATAGTCGCCGCCCTTTTATTCGCAGGATTGCTTGTGGTGATGGGGGTGCGAGGGATCTATGCCATTATTGGGTTAACAGTTACTGTGTTCATGTTTAATGTACATCTTGCTGAGTTTTGGCGTGGGATAAAAGCAAGGAGAAAAGCAACGAAAGAAGGATTTATAAAGGCAGCATTCCAATTAACTAAGAAAAATCAGCGAAGATACGGAGGCTATATCGTTCATATTGGGATTGCGGTTATTGCAGTTGGAGTTATTTCTTCTAATGCTTATTCTGAAGAAATGATGAAAACAGTTAATCAGGGTGAAAGCTTTAATGTCGGGAATTATGAGCTTACCTTTAACGAACTGACAGAAACGGAAGAAAAGGGAAATGGAATTGTGGCTGCCGATATTTATGTCAAATATAAAGGAAAAAGCAGCGGTACTATCCATCCAGAGAAAATATTTTATGGAACATGGCCAGAGCCTTCTTCAGAAGTAGCAATAAAAACTAATTGGAAAGAGGACTTATATGTCGTGCTCAGTTCCTGGGAAAGCAAAGAGAAAGTGACTTTTGTCGTGAAAATTAATCCCTTTGTCAGCTGGATTTGGGCAGGAGGAATTTTGATGATAATCGGAACAGCCATCGCACTTATTGGCGGAAAGCCATCTGCATTCTTTAGAGTGAATGGTCGGCAGGCGGGTGTTCGGGCATGAAAGAAATAACAAGAAGGCAAATGATAAAATGCTCACTCGCTATGATCGCTTCGATCATTCTGATTGACCTGGGTTTTGATGATAAAAGGGTAAAAGCAAATACAAAATTCGATTACAATTCCAAGGAATTTCAATCGATTATTAATCAATTAGATATGCAAGGACACGCTGATCATGATATTTCTACTTGTTCCATTAAAAAAGTCTATTATGAGGAAGTGATTGAGGCATTAAATCAGGGACAGTCTGAAAAAGAGATCCTTCAATCCTATATTGATGAGTATGGCCAGGCAGCATTACGCACCCCAGGAGCAGAAGGGAGCGGGATCATCGCCTGGATCACTCCAGCACTCGGGTTTTTATTAGGAGCAATCATAGTAGGCTTTGGCATTAAGAAATTAACGAATAAAAATGGCGGCAAGGAAACAATATCCTTGGACTGTGACGAAATGACTGAGATGGAAAAGGAAATTGTTGAAATTACCTTTGAAGAAGAGCGGAGAAAGCACTTTTGAACAAAAGGAGCAATCATTATGGATTACATTTTTTTACTCCTAGGATCAGTAATCATTATTACTTGTTTTTACTTTATCGTTTCTCCCTTTTTTAATAGAGGTGGAGAAAGCTATAGCAATTCAGGAGAAACTGAAGCAGAAATGCCCTTAGAAATGATCTATGCAGCAGTAAATGAATTGGAAATGGACTTTCTTATGAAGAAGTTGATTCAAGATGATTTTGAAAGGATGAAAAAGCAATATCACACACTTGCGGCTAGTTATTTAAAATCAGAAACAAAACAAAATAGAAGCCAGCCTAAGGGAAACCGAGATTTGGATATTGTAGATCGAGAAATTCTAAAGGAATTGAATAAAATACGAAAAACAAAAAAGGATAAGGGGTGATTGAAATGCCTCCATATCATCCAGATTGGCTTGTTAACTTTTGGCTGGGGACACCTTTCCTTAATATGTTTGACCCTCATGCTGTATTAATATTTCTAGTAGTCGTAACTGTCATGATTGTCATTATTCAAAGAAGAACCCTCGCTTTTAGACAAGAGTTTGATCATGATGAAAGCCAATTTCAGCTGCTCTTAAAGAAGAAGGAGGTAATAGAAAAACAAATGGCCCAGCTTGATCAGCAAAAACAGCAGGGAAAGATTACTGATGAACTTTATATTACAAGAATGAAAGAATATGAGGTTCATCTTAAATATGTAAAAAGTGAGCTGATTCAATTTACTTAATGAGATACAGTCTATTCTCATAATCAGAAAGAGTTGAAGTATATGCTTGAGCTAAAAGATATTACAAAAGTAATTGGTGACAAGCTGATTTTAAGAAATTTCTCTCTGACCTTAGTTCCTGGGGAGAGTGTTGCTGTTATCGGACCAAATGGGGCCGGGAAGAGTACCTTTTTTAAGCTCGCTGCAGGTCTGATGCAGCCTACAAGTGGAGAAATTTTTCTAAACGGAGAGCAGATAAAGAAGAAAACTCATCTTTTGAAAAAAAGAATCGGTTACCTCGGACATGAGTCATTTTTATACAATGCTTTGACACCGTTAGAGAATTTACAATTCTACGGTAAGTTATACAAGGTAAAAAATGTTGAGGAAAAAGGATTGGAGCTCCTTAAATCAGTTGGACTTCACTATTTTAAAGATATACCTATCCGTTCCTTCTCCAGGGGAATGATCCAGCGATTGGCCATTGCCCGAGTTCTTCTTGCAGAACCTGAATACCTTCTTCTCGATGAACCGCATACTGGATTAGATCAAGAAGCGGTCTCGCTGCTAAATCAATTGATTAAAGAGAGACAGAAACAAGGAATTTCGATCCTATTAATCTCACATGATTTCGAACAGGTGATAAATGTCTGTGATCGGGTGCTTATTTTGAATAAAGGAAGAGTTGTCAGTGATAAGAATATTGATTCGCAATTAGAATTGATATCCTTTAAGAAATGGTACGAAGCGGCGGTGAGCGGGAAATGAAGATAATTCTTGCAGATGCCTTAACGGTTGCCGCAAAAGACTTGCGGAATGAATTGAAGTCGAAACAAACCATAGGAATGATGATTATCTTTTCAAGTTTGGTCATCTTGATTTTCAGCTTTGCATTTGATCCAACGAATAATACCGTAAAAGCGATTATTCCTGGCCTGATTTGGGTGATTACGATATTTTCTGGTCTGCTTGGGCTGAATCGCTCATTCATATCGGAACAGGAGAATGATAGCTTAACAGGATTGAGAGTGGCACCAATTGACCCATCTAGTATCTTTCTTGGCAAGGTAGCTGCTAACCTAGTTCTCGTTATCATAGTTCAGCTGATTAGTATTCCCATATTATTTCTGCTTTTTGATTACCGATTTCATGGTGATATGATTTGGTTTCTTTTAATAGTCCTTACAGCTACTATAGGATTCATTGTAATCGGAACATTTCTTGCGGCACTTGCTGCAAATGCGAAAAATAGCGAGATGCTGCTGCCAGTTTTATTATTGCCGCTGTTAAGTCCATTAATGATTGGCGCCGTTCAGGCAACAAAAATTGTGCTAGGACAGGAAGGCATTAAGGATGCCGTTTCATGGCTACAGCTTATGGCTGGATATAATCTATTGTTTTTTGCAGCTTGCTTTTTCTTATTTGAATATTTAATGGAGGGATCATAGATGAAACAACCGTCTGCGTTTTTCGATCGAATGCTGTATATATTGCTCGTACCAGCTATGTTCGTTTCTTTATATTTAATTTTTATTTGGTCGCCTATTGAAAAACAAATGGGTGCCTCCCAAAAAATATTTTATTTCCATGTCAGTACAGCGTGGGTTGCATTCCTCGCATTCTTTGTTGTTGGATATTATTGTGTCCTTACTTTAAAAAAACCGACTGAATCCCGTTTTATCAAGGCTGGAATTTCTGCAGAAATAGGTGTGGTTTTTACAACAATTACTTTATTAACGGGGATGATTTGGGGGAAGTCAGCCTGGAATACATGGTGGACATGGGAGCCCCGGCTCGTAACGGTTCTTATTCTGCTATTCATCTATATTGCCTATTTATTTGTTCGAAAAATGGAGGGCACTTGGGAAAAAATTGCGAAGCTATCTGCTGTTTTTGGAATTATAGGGTGTATCAATGTACCGATTGTATTTATGGCCATTCGCTGGTGGAATACAAAACTTCACCCGGTCGTTTTCGGCGAAGGGAAGAACCAAAGTGGCGGAGGCGTTGAGCCTGATATGCTTGTTACTTTATTATTCTGTATTGGCACGATTACCTTGCTTTATTTATTCATGATGCGTAAAGGCATTGAGATTGAAAAAATGCGTCTAACTGTAAGAAAAGCGAAAGCAAAAGTGATTGAAAAATTAGCAAGTTAAATAGGAGGAGAATAGTATGGGTTATTTATTTATGGCATACACAGTTATTTGGGCTTTACTTGCAGGGTATATATTCATTTTAGGCAAACGCCAAACGGATTTGAAAAAAGAGCTTAAAGTTCTCGAGGATTGGAAATCAGAACAATAAAAGCAGGTGAAGGAAATGAGAAAAAAAGTTATTCCAATCATCGTATTAGTTATTGTTGCAGGTGTCCTTGGAATCCTCATCAATGGGATGAGCGGCAAGGCATCTGCAATTCCTGGTGATGAGGCAATAGATTTTCAATTAAAGGATACGGAAGGAAAGGAATATCGATTATCTGACAGCAAAGGGAAGATTGTAGTTTTGAACTTTTTTGCCACTTGGTGCCAGCCTTGTATAGATGAAGCACCCGAGCTTGAGGCTTTTGGAGCTGAATATGAAGGTGCCGAGCTATATATCATTGCAAAAGGCGAAACAAAAAAGAGAATAGAGAAATATAAAAAGGAATCGAATTCTAAATTACTCTATTTACTCGATACGAAAGAGGAAATCTCGAAGAAATACAATGTTATTGGTCAGCCTGAAACAATCATAATCGATGAAAATGGCGTTATTTTCGAAAGATTTTCTGGGCCGACAACGAAGAAAAGCTTGATAGAAATAATTGAAAGTATTCACTAATTCTTGGTTTAAAATGCTAAATCAGCATTTTAATATATGCTTTTTCATTATTTTTAGAGGAGGTGAAAAAGATGAGAAGAATGCTTAAAAAGCTATTAGCCATTGATAAAAGATTATTAATATTTATTGGATTATTTGCAGGAATTGTTCTATCTGTTGTGACGGTGAAAACCTTTGCTTATACAGATTCCCCTGAATTCTGTCAAAGCTGTCACATTATGACAAGTGCTCATGATACCTTTGCGGACTCTACTCATGCGACGCTTGCTTGCAGTGACTGCCATTTGCCGCATGATACGTTAGCAAATAAGCTCGTATTTAAAGCGAAATCTGGTCTTGGTCATGTATATTACAATACGCTAGGGGCAGAAAAGATTCCTAATGTGTTAATAGCAACGGAAGGTTCAACAGATGCAATTAATCAGAACTGTATTGATTGCCACGAGAGTACATTGGATAATGTCTCACACGATGCGAAGGATAGCTGTTCCAGCTGTCATCAGGCAATCCCGCATGGCAATGGCTTTAAAACAGAGGATTATTTTAAACCGCCTAAACCAGGTGAGCTTTTAGAAAACAAAGGAGGTACGATGAACAATGGCTAGGACTTATAGATGGTTATTACTCTCCCTGGCTGCTGTCATACTGATTATTACAGGCTGTTCAAGCTCTGATGCTACCACTGCTGCAGAAGATGCGAAGACTGGATTGTCAAAAGATGAAATCAGCAATGAGGCGTTTAAAGATTTATTCCCGCTTCAATATGACAGTTATCAGAAAAACGCAGAGGATACTAAGGATACTAAATATAGCGGTTCAGTCAAACGAAGTAAGTTCGACCAGGATAAAGAGCCATATTTGCCAGTTCTTTTTAATGGTTATGGATTTGCAACAGACTATAATGAAGACCGCGGACATATTTATGCAAATGAAGATGTGCGTGCAACTGCACGGATAACTGATAAATCAATCGGATCTTGTTTAACATGTAAATCAACAGCAGTTCCGCATATGATTGAAGAAATGGGCGATGACTATTGGGGAGGCAACTTTAACGATGTTATTTGGCCAAAGGCAGAATCTATGGGTCATTCTCCAATTGGCTGTTCTGACTGTCATGATCCTGAAACAATGGATTTGCGTATTACTCGCCCAAGCTTTATTAAAGGGATGGAGGCGCAAGGCATTGATGTTTCTAATGCAACGAAAAATGATATGAGAAACTATGTCTGTGCACAATGCCACGTGGAATACCACTTTGCAGCAGAAAATAGTGAAGTAACATTCCCATGGAATAATGGTTTCAAACCAGAAGAAATGTATGAATACTATGAAACAACAGCAAAAGAAAATGGCTTTCAACAAGATTTTATTCATAATGTTTCAGGTACGCCAATAGTTAAAGCGCAGCATCCAGATTTTGAGACGCATATGGAAGGGCCTCATGGACAGGCTGGCGTCACATGTTCTGACTGCCATATGCCATATGAACGGGTAGACGGCAAGAAGAAAATTAGTTCTCATTGGTGGCAATCACCACTTAAAACAATGGATCAGTCATGTGCAACATGCCATAGTGATCGTGAACTTGAAGATCTGGAAAAGCGAGTAGCTGAAATACAAGATACACACATGGAAGGTTTGCATAAAGCGGAGGACATCTCTATTAGTGCGCATTACTATGTAAATAAAATGATTACTTCTGGGGTAAGTGAAGATAAAATAAAAGAAGCTCAAGAACATATCCGTAAAGGTCAATGGTTCTGGGATATTGTCGCTGCTGAAAGCGGAGCAGGTTTCCATAACCCGCAAGGTGGAATGAAGGCTTTAAGAGTTTCAAGCGATGAATCCAATAAAGCGATACAAATTGCCACAGAAGAGCTTGTTAAAAAAGGTGTCAATATCGATGAATTAAAAGAAGAAATTGAAAAAGTGAAGAAGGCTGTTTCAGAAGAAAAAGATAACGCAAAAAAGAAAGAGCATGCGACCAACAGCTACTTTCCAGCACAGCAGCCTCCTCCAAAATAGAGAATAAAGTAAGCTATGAAAACACTGTACAAACTTAGTTTGTACGGTGTTTTCTTTATTGTGTCAAAATGTTGAATAGGTGTCAATTAACTCACTCCATTTTCTAAATAATTCACAATTTGATTTTTCTGAATTTTTATATTTAATTAGCAGGCGAAATACTTATTGCAAGGACAATAAAAAAGCAATAAAATTTACTTTGGAATACGAAATAAAGAGAATCTTAATTTCACATATAGAAGAATATGAACAAATTTTAAGATAGAATGATCTTGGTGAAAGCGACCTAATTAAGGCGCTTTTTAGTCTTTTTATGAAAGGAGCGTTCTTTTTCATGCCACGTGTCTTATGGCTATTAGTTATTGGGATGGCAGTGAATGTTACGGGCTCTTCTTTTTTATGGCCTTTAAACACGATTTACATTCATGACCATCTTGGGAAATCATTGTCAGTTGCGGGAATCGTGCTCATGTTGAACTCTGGGGCAACGGTGATCGGAAATTTATTTGGAGGAGCACTTTTTGATAAAATTGGCGGTTATAAATCAGTCTTGCTTGGAATTGGAATCTCGTTATTTTCATTAATTGGTTTAACCTTTTGGCATGGCTGGCCAATGTATGTCATCTTTTTAACGATTGCTGGTTTTGGAGCAGGCATTGTTTTTCCATCGATGTTTGCGATGGCAGGCTCTGTTTGGAAAGAAGGAGGAAGAAAAGCCTTTAATGCGATGTATGTCGCACAAAATTTAGGGGTTGCAGTAGGTGCTGCACTTGGTGGGTTTGTTGCTTCTTATTCCTTTCAATTGATTTTCTTAGCAAATACACTAATGTATGTCATTTTTCTTATCATTGCTGTTTCAGGGTATAGAAAGATTAATACTATTTCAGTTTCACAGAGTTCAATTTTAAAAGAAAACACCGGTGTAAAAAACCATACAAAGCTATATGCTTTATTAATTCTTTGCCTCGGATATTTATTGTGCTGGGTCGGATATGTTCAATGGCAGACGACAATTGCAGCCTTTACACAGGAGTTAAATATTACATTAAAGCAATATAGCTTCCTTTGGACAGTTAATGGTGCATTGATCGTACTTGGTCAGCCCCTAGTCAATATCTTTGTGAAGCGCATTAAATCACTCAAAACACAAATTAATATAGGAATTATTATTTTTATAGGTTCATTTGCTTTGACAGCAGGTGCAAAAGAGTTCCCAATCTTTCTTACAGCAATGATTATTTTAACAATTGGAGAAATGTTTATTTGGCCAGCCGTCCCGACAGTTGCAAATGATTTAGCACCTAAGGGAAGGGAAGGCTTTTATCAAGGGATCGTCAACAGTACAGCAACTGGCGGCAGAATGATCGGACCATTATTAGGAGGGGTTCTAGTCGATGTTTACGGAACTTCCATGCTATTTACAGTTCTCATAATTCTGCTTGTCATTTCAATTTTTACTACTTTGATTTATGATCGGAAAATTAAAGAAAAGAAGCAATTGGCACACGTGTCTTAAATACGACAGGAAAAGCAGTGGGAAAACCACTGCTTTTTGTACTTTTTAGGTGGATAGGAACAAAAGCTGAATTAGCGATAATTATAAGGGGCTACTATTGAGATGCCAACATGAAAATAACAAAGAATAAGTCTATGAAGGCTCCATTTAGGTCGGCAAACGAGAAAAAGGTCCTTCATCCAAGGGATGAAAGCCGAAATCGGTTCGACCATGCGAAGTAAGTCCTTCATCCCTTGGATGAAAGCCCGAAATCGGTTCGACCATGCGAAGTAGGTCCTTCATCCAAGGGATGAAAGCCCGAAATCGGTTCGACCATGCGAAGTAGGTCCATCATCCAAGGGATGAAAGCCCAAAATCGGTTCGACCATGCGAAGTAGGTCCATCATCCAAGGGATGAAAGCCCGAAATCGGTTCGACCATGCGAAGTAAGTCCTTCATCAAGTGTATGAATACCTGAATACAAGCTATCAAAGGGAAAATAGTTTCATTTGATTATCAGAGTTCACAGTTATAAAAAATTGCATGCCACATCATGGTGTGTTTATTAGATGTTTAGCATACAAAAGGGAGCCGTTATGATAATCAAAAGGTCATATGGCAATATCTTTATAATGTTGTTCAACGAAGACGACTTTGTCGAAAAAACTTTTTAATAGGATCCATCTTGCTGGATAGGAATAAATAAAATCTGCGATTGCACTTTCTGAAAAAAGGACTAGACAGTCTAAAGAAATCTCAGATTGCTGTTTTAAATCATACAATAGTGCATGCGGAATGGTATAGTAGTCGTTTAATTGCAAAGGGTTAAGCTTTATCGCAGTAATTTGGTGTTCATTTAAATAAGTTTGCAAAGCGTGTTTCTGTACCTCCATACTCTGCTCTTTAGTAAGGCTTTCCGCTTGCCATAGCTCGTTTATTATATAAATTCCCTTCATTTCCATCCACTCCCTACTGTATTGTTCACTATCGGTATAGGCAAAAATGTGATTGTACATACATCTCAATGATGAATTTTCTGAAAAGTGTGATAAGATAATAGGAAATTATTTCGGATAGGAGATCTAAATGAGGAGTGCACTATTAGATATACCAATTGATATTGTCGAGACCATTGTGGAAAATGCTTTTGGCTGGCTTGTTGTTGTAGATAAAGAGGGCAAGATCATTTATATAAATAAAAATTACTGTGATTTTCTAGAAGTAGAGCGCGATACAGTGATTGGTGTTCATGTTTCCAAGGTAATAGAAAACTCACGGATGCATATTGTTGCTGCAACGGGAAAAGAGGAAATTGCAGATCTTCAGTACATAAGAGGTAACTATATGATTGCTAACCGCATTCCAATTGTTTCAAATAATCATGTGGTTGGCGCATTTGGGACTGTTTTTTTTCGCGATACAAAGGAATGGATGAAAATGAACAGTCATGTAAAAAGCATGCTGACGAAAATTCAAAGCTATATCCAAGAAATTGACCGCAGTGTGAAATATAGCTTAGATGATCTTCTTGGAAACTCGAAGCAAATTCAGAGCTTAAAAGATAAAGTAAAGATGATTGCTGCAAGTGACATCTCCGTTTTAATCCGCGGGGAAAGCGGGACAGGCAAGGAATTATTTGCACATAGCATTCATCAATTAAGCAACAGAAGCCACCAGCCTTTTGTGAAGATAAATTGTGGAGCCATTCCAGAGCACCTTTTGGAATCAGAATTATTTGGTTACGAGGAAGGCGCGTTTACTGGAGCTAGAAAAGGTGGAAAAAAGGGAAAGTTCCAGTTGGCCGATGGAGGGACATTATTTTTAGATGAAATTGGTGATATGCCAATCAATATGCAAGTAAAGCTATTAAGAGCTTTACAGGAAGGCGAAGTGGAGAGTGTAGGATCAACTGAACCTGTTCATATTGATGTAAGAATTATTGCTGCTACGAATCGTCCGCTTGAAAAAATGATGGAAGAGAAAAGATTCAGAGAAGATTTGTTTTATCGAATAAATGTTGTGCCATTCACAATTCCCCCTTTGCGTGAGCGAATGGAAGATGTTCCTATTTTAATGGATTATTTTATAAAAAAAATTACGAAAAAATCAGGAAAAAGAATCATGTCTGTAGATGAGGATGTAATTGAAAGGTTTCAGCAATATAGCTGGCCAGGCAATATTAGAGAAATGGAGAATGTGATTGAAGCAGCCATTCATCTGACAAACAATGAAGTGATTACTTTGGCTTCACTTCCCGATTATTTGAAGGAGTCATCACTTTTTCCTGTCGGAAAGAAGAAATTAAAGGAAATCATCGAAGAGACGGAAAGGCGAATATTACTTCAAAGCATAGCAAAATACAATAACAATAAACTAGAAGCAGCAAAGGCTCTCGGGATTAGTAAGTCATCATTGTATGAAAAACTTAAAAAATATGAAATTGACCATTAGTCGTCCAGAATTTCGGAAGGCGTTCCGGAATTCTGGACTTTCTTTGTATTCATCAATCAACAAAGGCTTTTATGAAGCTAATTCATTTGAGGGATTCCAGATTTCCGGAAATAAAGTTCACATAATTTTCAAATTTTCCTGTTCCTTATCGCTTTTTACTTTTGGCATGCTACTTGCAATAAATAAAATAGAGGAACATTTTGTACCTTGCCAGAAATTATTTTGAAATGTAATCATTTTCAAAAGGGGGATGGAATAGCGAAAAAAGGTGATGTGAGCTCCAAACTCAAAATAAAGGAGGAACTGGAATGCTTAGCATGATTGGGTTAATTGGTGGATTGGCATTATTAATATTTTTAACCATGCGTGGAATGAATCTTCTTGTCGTAGGTCCTTTGTCAGCGATATTTGTTGCCGTCTTTAGCGGGATGCCGCTTTTTCCGCAGCTTGCCGGAGAAGGTGAGGCGAATCTGGTTGGCAATTATATGTCAGGGTTTTCCGGGTTTGTTACCTCATGGTATTTAATGTTTTTATTAGGTGCTATTTTTGGAAAAGTAATGGAGGATAGCGGGGCAGCTGATAGTGTTTCCAAGCTGATTGTCGATAAGCTTGGAATGAAGTATGCGGTTCTTGCCATTGTTGTTTCCTGTGCGATCTTAACCTATGGCGGTGTCAGCTTATTCGTTGTAGCTTTTTCAGTTTATCCAATGGCTTTAAGCTTATTTAAGCAAGCAAACTTGCCGAGAAGATTTATTCCAGCTGCCCTTGCCTTCGGATCAGTTACATTTACGATGACCTCAGCTGGGTCTCCAGAAATTCAAAACTGGATTCCAATTGAATATCTTGGTACAACGCCATATGCTGGCTTGGAGGTTAGTATAATCGTTGCTGTCTTTATGATGATATTTGGCTATTGGTGGCTGAAGAGAATGATCACTAAAGCAGTTCAAAGAGGAGAAACATTTATAGCAAGAGAAAAAGATCCTGTATCAGTAGATAAAAAGTTGCCGAACCCGCTTATGGGAGCAGTGCCATTAATCGTAGTACTTATTATATCATTCATTTTCCACGATTCTCTTAAACAATCAGCATTAATCATTGCTTTATTAGGTGGAGTAATCGCTACTTATCTACTAAATCGCAAGTATTTCCAAGACTTCTGGAATGCTGTCTCTGAAGGAACGCTAGGTGCATTAATTGCCATTGGAAATACAGCAGCTGTTGTCGGTTTCGGCGGTGTGGCAAAGGCAGTACCTGCATTTGAAACAGCCGTGGATTTTATGACCAGCATCCCGGGAAGTCCGCTAATCGGTGCGGCGATCGCCGTGAGTGTAATTGCTGGAATAACTGGATCAGCCTCTGGAGGACAGGTCATTGCACTTCCTCTTTTAGCACCACACTATATGGATATGGGAGTTAACCCGGAAGCGCTGCATCGGGTTGCTGCGGTTTCGTCCGGTGCACTTGATTCACTGCCTCATAATGGATATGTTGTAACTACGGTCCGCTCCATTTGCGGAGAGAGCCATCAGGATGCCTATGGGGCAGTTGGTGCTGTCACGGTCATTGTACCGTTAATAGGGGTTGCAATTGCTATTATTCTATTCTCTTTTGGACTTGGCATCTGAGTCTAGGAATTTCTTTTTCTAGCATTGTTTTTCGAAAGGAGTTTGTACATGGTTCAGAAAAAGGTAGTTTTTATTACCGGTGCGGCACAAGGCATCGGTTATGAAATAGGGAAAAGATTTGCAGCCAATGGTGCTGCAATTGTTTTAACAGATATCCAAGAAGAGTCTGTGAAACGAGCGGCAGAAAAATTACAGAATGAAGGCTGCAAAGCCATTGGCTTAAAATGCGATGTTACTTCTGAAGAAGATATTAATTTCTGTTTTCAAGAAACCGTTCGGCTTTTCGGCAGACTTGATGTTCTCATAAATAATGCAGGGCTTCAGTATGTGTCAATGATTGAAGATTTTCCAACAGAAAAATTCGAATTTCTTATCAAGGTTATGCTCACGGCTCCTTTTATTTCAATCAAACATGCTTTGCCAATCATGAAGCAGCAAAAATTTGGACGGATTATTAATATGGCATCGATCAATGGATTAGTAGGTTTTGCAGGAAAGGCAGCATACAATAGTGCGAAGCATGGGGTAATAGGGTTAACAAAAGTGGCGGCATTAGAGACAGCGGAAATGGGGATTACGGTTAATGCCATTTGTCCGGGCTATATTGATACACCACTTGTCCGCAATCAGCTTAATGACCTTGCAGCAACGAGGAATGTTCCTATCGATAAGGCTCTTGAAGAAATCATATTTCCGTTAGTTCCTCAAAAGAGGCTGTTAACAGTTGAAGAGGTTGCTGACTATGCTATTTTTCTGTCAAGTGAATCGGCAAGAGGCATAACAGGTCAAGCAATCGTTATTGATGGAGGATATACGGTTCAGTAAATGAGAAAATGGGTAGATGAATTGATGGAATGTGGTTGTGGGAAAAATTATTAATAGGACAAAAAAAGTTCAGAGTCGTATGGCTCTGAACTTTTTTTTAGGTTCTTTTTTCGTATACTATGCTGCTTTTTTAAACAAATAATGACTGTCATGCACGATAGTAGCCTATATGACATAATCTAATTCGAAAAAGGATTACAAGGTGAATTTCCATGTTACAAGATAATCGAAATAAGCCACGAAATGATCGTTTGATCCAAAAAAATTATAGGTTGATATTGTTGAGGGAACAGTTATGAAAGTATGTAACAATTCCTGTTATTAATCAATTGTTAGGGGAGGATGCATGAGCATGAGCCAGGGCTACCCAGTCTACCCTTATCTTGGTGTTATACAAAAGGTCGTTCAACAGCCAATTGCCTTTCCACCCCAGCATCAAGAACAGAAACCGGGCTTGGAATGGGCGATGGTTCCACGGCCCATATTTGACTATGCAGACTTTAAAGGCAGTGGGAAACTGCAGGGAAAAGTAGCACTAATTACAGGAGGGGATAGTGGGATTGGACGTGCGGTAGCAGTAGCTTTTGCCAAAGAAGGGGCCGACTTGACCATTGTCTACCTTAATGAGGAATACGATGCGATGGAGACAAAGCAATATGTTGAACAATTTGATGTCAACTGTCTTCTTATTCGAGGTGACCTCCGTACCCCTTCAACTTCAGCACTTGCAGTAAAAAGTACGATCGAAAAATATGGACGCTTAGATATAGTGGTAAATAATGCTGCTGTACAGCCATACACAAAAGATATTATGGATGTATCAGATGAACAACTTGAAGATACGTTTCGAACCAATGTGTTCCCATTGTTTTATATGACAAAAGCCTCCCTTCCATATTTGAAAAAAGGCAGTTCAATTATCAATACGGCCTCAAGAGTTGCTTATGAAGGAGATAAAAATGTCATTGACTACTCTGCTTCAAAAGGAGCTGTAGTAACCTTCACCCGATCAATGGCATTATCACTAGCAGAAAAGGGGATCCGTGTAAATGCTGTCGCTCCGGGTCCTGCATGGACACCTCTAACCGTAAGCACATACCCCGCAGAACATGTAGCTACACTTGGCACAGATATACCAATGGGACGGGCTGCACAACCATTTGAAATTGCCCCAGCATTTGTGTACTTAGCTGCAAATCATTCATTTTATGTAACAGGTCAAACAATCCATGTGAATGGAGGAATTATTCTCTATTCTTAAATAGAGAAGGTTCTGAGTACATTTTAAGTTATGTTCTGGTGACCATACCCAGTGAAGAACTTAATACTTCAATTCAGTTATTAATTATTGCTTCAAGGAACAAATACTCGTTTTCACGCATATACTATCTATTACATTTCCCGTCAGGATGAGCCCCCTTGCATCTTGGCGGGAAATTTTATACAATAGCAATAAAATATTAGCTAACTGCCACGATAAGGAGCAGTAGTGGTGTCGAATCCTTTTTAGAGAGCTGACGGTTGGTGCAAGTCAGCAGGAAGCATCATGAACTCGCCTTTGAGCAGCAAGTGTGAAAGACTAGTAATGCTTGCCGTTTTCCGCGTTAAGGATGAATGAAGCGAATGACTTTTGTCATTAATGTGGGTGGTACCGCGGGAGATTCATACATAATCCTCTCGTCCCTATTTTGGGATGAGAGGTTTTTTTATTACTGCTAAAAAATGCAGTTCAAAATTGAAGTCAGAAAGCAGTCTAGCTTCGGACGCCATCGGCGATAAGCAGGCGCCTACGCATTCTGGCATTAGGAGGAAAAGACAATGAGCTTCAATCACCAGAAGATTGAAAAGAAGTGGCAAAATGTCTGGGAAGACAGTAAAACCTTTAAGACAAGTGAGGATAAAGGGAAAAATAAATTTTACGCACTAGATATGTTTCCATATCCATCTGGTGCAGGTCTTCACGTGGGACATCCAGAAGGCTACACAGCAACAGATATTCTTTCCCGTATGAAGCGGATGCAAGGATTTAATGTTCTTCATCCAATGGGATGGGACGCATTTGGATTGCCAGCTGAGCAGTACGCATTGGATACAGGAAATGATCCGGCTGAATTTACGGAGCAAAATATTAATACATTCCGACGTCAAATTAAAGCATTAGGTTTTTCTTATGATTGGGATCGTGAAGTGAATACGACTGATCCTGAGTATTACAAATGGACGCAATGGATTTTCTTGAAGCTTTATGAAAAAGGGCTTGCTTATATTGATGAAGTAGCGGTTAACTGGTGCCCGGCACTTGGAACTGTACTTGCTAATGAAGAAGTAATCGATGGAAAAAGTGAGCGTGGCGGACATCCAGTTGTACGTAAGCCAATGAGACAGTGGATGCTGAAAATTACAGCATATGCTGACCGCTTGCTTGAAGATTTAGATTTATTGGATTGGCCTGAAAGCCTTAAAGATATGCAGCGCAACTGGATTGGCCGCTCAGAAGGTGCTGAGGTTACATTCCAAATTGAAGGGCACGAAGGAAACTTTACTGTATTTACAACCCGCCCAGACACCCTTTTTGGTGCAACGTATGCAGTGCTAGCTCCAGAACATGTTTTAGTCAATGAAATTACAACAGATGGTCAGAGAGAAGCAGTTAATGCGTACATCGAAAAAATCCAAAGCAAAAGTGACCTTGAAAGAACAGATTTGGCAAAAGAAAAGACCGGTGTATTTACAGGTGCCTATGCAATCAATCCAGTAAATGGCGAAAAAATGCCAATTTGGATCGCTGATTATGTATTAGCTAGCTATGGAACAGGTGCGATCATGGCAGTTCCAGGACATGATGAACGTGATTATGAGTTCGCAAAGCAATTTGACCTTCCGATTATTGAGGTAGTTTCCGGCGGAGATGTTCAAAAAGAGGCATACACAGGTGATGGCGAGCATGTAAACTCAGGCTTCTTGAATGGAATGAACAAAGAAGACGCGATTGAAAAAATGATTGCATGGCTTGAGGAAAAAGAGATCGGGACGAAAAAGGTAACCTATCGTCTTCGTGATTGGCTTTTTAGCCGTCAGCGTTACTGGGGAGAGCCGATTCCGATCATTCATTGGGAGGATGGCACAATGTCAGCTGTTCCAGAAGACCAGCTTCCATTAATCCTTCCAAAGACAACAGAAATCAAGCCGTCCGGTACAGGGGAATCTCCACTGGCGAATATTGAAGATTGGGTAAATGTTGTTGACCCTGAAACTGGTAAAAAAGGCCGCAGAGAAACGAATACAATGCCGCAATGGGCTGGCAGCTGCTGGTATTATTTACGCTATATCGATCCGAAAAACACAGAAGCCCTTGCAGATGCTGAAAAATTAAAAGAATGGCTTCCAGTTGATATTTATATTGGCGGAGCAGAGCATGCGGTGCTTCACCTTCTATATGCGCGCTTCTGGCATAAGGTTTTATATGATATCGGTGTGGTTCATACGAAGGAGCCTTTCCAAAAGCTATTCAACCAAGGGATGATTCTTGGAGAAGGAAATGAAAAAATGAGTAAGTCAAAGGGGAATGTTGTAAACCCTGATGATATTATTGAAAGCCATGGTGCAGATACACTTCGCTTATATGAAATGTTTATGGGACCATTAGATGCTTCGATTGCCTGGTCAACAAATGGATTAGATGGATCAAGAAGATTCTTAGACCGTGTGTGGCGTTTATTGGTTGAGGAGAATGGGGACTTAAATCCGAAAATCCAAGCTGCTGAAGAAGCAGGCGACTTAGAGAAGATTTACCACCAAACGGTGAAAAAGGTTACAGAGGATTATGAAGGATTGCGTTTCAATACCGCTATTTCACAATTAATGGTCTTTATAAATGAAGCGTATAAATCAACTGTTCTGCCAAAGAAGTATATTGAAGGATTTGTGAAATTGCTGTCACCGATCACACCTCACGTTGCAGAGGAGCTTTGGGAAAAGCTTGGCCATAACGGTACGATTGCTTATGAAGCATGGCCAGCATTTGACGAAGCAAAACTAGTGGATGATGAAGTTGAAATTGTTATTCAGATTAACGGAAAAGTGAAGGCAAAGCTTCGCGTTCCATCTGATGCCCAAAAAGATGTGCTTGAAAAAATCGCTATGGATGATGATAAGGTGAAAGAGCAAATTGATGGGAAAACCATCCGTAAAGTAATTGCGGTACCAGGGAAACTAGTTAATATCGTGGCGAACTAGAAAAGCGGAAGCGGCTTGCTCACCCCCGACAAGCATAAGACGAGCTGGAATGAAGGTTGTCCTTTAACCTTCAAGCCAGATTGGCTTATGACCTCGAGGGGGTAGCCACTGAAGCTGGCCAGAGAAAAGCGCAGGCGACTGATCAGAACATCCTCCGATTGTGTTTTCGGAGGATGTTTTTTACAATAGGGAGATAAATAAATTTAGAAGGGATTTTTTAAATGGAATCAATCGAAATCATTACAACAGATGAATTAGAGGAAAAAATTGCTGCCGGTGAAAAGCTGGAGCTTGTTGATGTAAGAGAAGATGAAGAAGTAGCGCAAGGGATGATCCCTGGTGCTAAGCATATACGTATGATGACCATTCCTGAAAATCTTGATTCCTTTGATAAAAATAAGGAATACATTTTTATTTGCCGTTCTGGCGCACGCAGCGAAAATGTTTGTCATTACATGCAAGACCAAGGATTCAAGGTTAGAAATATGATTGGCGGGATGCTGAATTGGTCTGGGGAAACAGTGAAGCCTGAAAAGTGAGGATCATTCTTCTAAGAAAAAGAACAGACTGCTAGGTATGGCAGTCTGTTCTTTTTCTTAATAAGTATCTAATTTTAATTCTTTCACATCCTCAATAAATAATTTTGAAGCTAATGATAATGTTTTGTTTTTATGATAAACAAGATAAAAAAACCTTTCATCATGAAAGTCCTTAATTTCGTACATATGAATTAAATTGGCTGAAGCAAATTCTTGTGCAGCTATTTCTGAAATAATGGAGATTCCTATATTTTGTTTAACAAACTGGATCAAACTATTGCCAGAATCCGTATGGACGACTGTATGTAAATGTTCCTTTGAAATCTTTTTCTTTTCTAAAAACTTATTTAGTAGTGACCTTGTACCAGAATCTGAGCTTCTCATAATTAGAGGATGCTTAATGATTTCCTCTAAACAAACGGGTCCATTAAATTCTAGTTCTTTAGAAGTAATTAATACTAATTTTTCTTTTTGAAGTGGAAGATAGCAAAGCTTATCATTTTCATATTTTTTTCCTAGAATACCAATATCTACAGTTCGATCCAGAACATGTTCTACGACCCTTTTTGATGAGGATTCTGAGATATGAAAAGAAATATTTGGATGAACATGATTGAAATGTTTAATTATACTTGGAATGATAAAGGAGCCAGGAACAGAGCTTGTAGCAATTTTTACAATTCCGCGAAAGTCCATCATTTCCCTCTTTAGATCAAGCAATGCCTCATCTTTTAATAGTAAAATTTTTTGTGCCCAATGATGTAATCGTTCCCCATGCGGTGTTAGTATTGTATCTCTTCCATCCCGGTCAAAAAGCTTGAGGTTTAAACTTTTCTCTAATGCCTTAATATGTGAGCTGACTGTTGATTGGCTTAAAAAAACGTCATCAGCTGCTTTCGAAAAGTTTTTATGCTCGACAACCTTCGTAAAAACAAATAATTGGTGCAAATCCATTTCCTGCACCTCCTATCTCATTGATAATATCGATTGAATCCTATATATGATATCAATTAATTGTATTTATATAAGAATACCATTTCTATATGAGATAAGGGTGTGAAGTTTTGTCCAAAATTAAAAACTTAATACGATAAGAGGAAACGGGCAATTAAAAGGAAGGGAATACTTCTAATGTAAATTAATTATAAAATGACTAAATATTGACTATTCAGTTAATAATGATTCTAAAACACTGGAAAGGGTGAGGGGTCTTTGATTCAGGTCAAATTATTTGATCAAGAGCATGAGAAAGATCTCGAGTTGGAAATGAATCGATTTTTACAGAAAATAGAAGAGAAAAAGCTGCTCGATATTAAATATAATGTGGCAGCTGTTCATGAGGATGAAGATGAGCAGATTTACTGTTTCTCGGCAATGATTATTTATCGGGCATAAATGAGTGGGTTACGATCACTTGTAGTGATCGTTATTTTTTTTGCTTCTTCCTAAAATGGGTATTTTAATAAAATGAGGTCACTTAAAAGGTAAGTGTGCCGAATATGGTAATAAATACAAAAATCGGTCACATAAAATTTTATGTGACCTCAAAATACATATCCATAATTATTTTTGGTTTCGCGCTGTCAGTGCCGCATTGATTCCAGCGAGCCTCCCTGTTACAAGTGCAGAGGTGATATTGTATCCGCCAGTATAGCCGTGAATATCAAGAATTTCTCCGCAAAAAAACAATCCCGCCATTAATTTTGAAGCCATTGTTTGCGGCTCGATTTCTTTGACGGAAACGCCACCGCCGGTAACAAACGCCTTCTCTAATGGAAGTGTTCCATTAACTTGAAACTGAAATTTTTTACAGCTACTCACAAAGCTTCTCAGTTTTTCATTTGAGATGGTTCCTCCTTGAGCAGAAGGGTCAATATTTCCGCGCTCGAGCAGGAACAATAAATATCTTTCAGGTAAAAAGCCTTTTAAAAGATTTTTGATGCTTTTCTTTGGTTCATCTTTAATAAGCTTATATATTTCCTGGAGCAATGGTTCTTCTTTTTTATCAGGGATAGCATCAAGACTCATTGTAACCTCACGTAAGTCCCACTTTTTCATCGCTTTAACGACAAATTGGCTGCATCGTAACACGGCAGGACCGCTGACACCAAAGTGGGTGAAAATCATATCCATCCGATGTGTAATCAAGGATTTGCCTTTTGGATTCAATACACTTAATGCTGCACTTCTTAAAGATAATCCTTGCAAAGTTTTTTCCTTAATAAAAGGTTCAGCGGATGTGACTGGTACTTCTGTTGGAAATAAATCGGTTATCGTATGACCGCCCTTTTTCGCCCATGCATACCCGTCCCCTGTAGAGCCTGTATGTGGCACAGACTTACCGCCGACAGCAATAACGACTGAATCCGCCTCATATACTTGCCCATTTTTTAATTCAACCGAATGAACTTGTCCGTTTTTATAATGGACATCACTAATCGGACAATTCGTTTTGATCTCTACCTTTAAATCCTTCAATCTTGTAAGCAATGCATCAACAACAGATTGTGCTTTATCTGTAACAGGAAACATCCTGCCGTGATCCTCTTCCTTAAGCTGAATCCCAAGCTTTTCGAAAAATTTGATGATATCTTCATTGCTAAAAAGGGAAAAGGCACTGTACAAAAAGCGGCCGTTCCCTGGAATGTGCTTAATTATTTCATCAACTGGCAGCCGGTTAGTCACATTGCATCTGCCTCCGCCTGAAATGGCTAACTTTCTGCCTAACTTGTCCCCTTTATCAATAAGGAGAACTTTTGCTTTGTTTTCAGCCGCACCAATGGCTGCCATCAACCCTGAAGGGCCGCCGCCAATCACTATTACATCATACTTCAATTTTTTCACCAACTTATTTCATCCTTAATTTACTTTACAATTATAAACGATTCGCATTGAAATACATAATATGCAAAAAAATTCTTGAGTTTAAATTCTGCTAATTAAACTGATTCACTATCTATTCGAAAATACGATACATCATCATCGATACCATAGATAGATTGAATTTATTTTGTAAAACGAATTCATTATAATTGGGAGGAAAGCGCTTTAATTTTATATATATTCCGCTTTTTTATATAAAGGTGGTGTCAAATGGAAAGTCACATGTCAGTGGATATCACTTATGATGCCGGCCCAACGGGGTGTGGAGAGCTAATAATGAATCTATTTTTAACGATGAGGAAAATGGAAGAGGGGGAAATCATTAAGGTAATCTCGTATGATCCTGGCGCACGTGAAGATTTGCCTGCATGGTGCAGAATGCAGAACCATGCACTGTTAAACCGGATTGATGAAGGGAATATCAGCCATTATTTTATTAAAAAAGGAAAGTAAGCTTAGATCTATTATCTATTTAAGTCAATTAACATTTGGGAGGAATCATCATGTCAGGAAAATTTGCAGTGAGTATTACAAGTGCTAAAAATGATACAGATAAAGCAACGGTTGGATTTGTAGTTGCCAACGCTGCAGTTGCTTCTGGTCAGGAAACAGTCGTTTTTTTAAATGTTGAAGGTGCGTTTTTAGCTGAAAAAGGATATGCAGAAGATATTCACGAAGAAGGCTTCGCGCCATTAAAGCAATTAATGGATCAATTTGTTGAAGCTGGAGGAATTATTTGGGTCTGCAGTCCTTGCTACAAAAAGAGAGGATTATCAGAAGATAATCTAATTGAAGGCGCGACAATCGTCGGAGGAGCTAGATTAGTAGAATTCCTAACACAAGGTGCCGCTTCAATTACATACTAATTCTCTGTTAGGGGGCCGCTCTTATGTTAAATGCACATGCCGTTTGCGATGGTGGAGATCTTGATTGCGGATCGGGTTTGCTGCTAATTATTAATAAAAGTATGAATCCTCTTGATCCCGGACAAGTTCTGGAAATTAGAAGCAGAGAAAGTACAGTTGCTGATGATTTACCAGCATGGTGCCGAATGGTCAAGCATGAATTTATCGGATCAGAACCAGGTGAGAATACGGTTAGGTATTTTGTGCGAAAAGGTCAAAGTAAATCAGCATTAGAGAGTGATCTTACGGCTGCAAAAGGGTACAAATGGAATGTTCGGGTGCAAGGGGAAAAGGATTTAAAGGCTAAAGTGTTTGCAAGAAACCATCATTTCTACTCAGGACAGCCTGCGGAATTTAGTGCACGTGTGGATGCGCCTAGTGCAATCGATTATTTTATTGCTTCCCTTGCTTCTTGCTTAACAGTTGGCTTCAAAGCGCATGCTTCAAGAAGGAATGTCATTGTTGACCAAATAGAGCTTTCTCTTAAAGGCTCCATCGAAAATATTCTTTCTCATATGGAAATTGAAGAAACGGGAGGTCCGAGTATACATCAGGTTTCTGGTACTTGCTATGTATCGTCCGCAGCTGAAGAAGATTTATTGAAGGAGATTTGGCAAATTACTTTAAATAAGTCGCCTATCTATCAAACTTTGAAAAAAGCAGTTGAAATTGAACTGACATTTTCAATTGTTTATTAGGGGGGAAATCAAATGAAATCAACAATCTTTCCTACTTCTGTCATCGGCAGCTGGCCTAGATCAGTCGAAGTGCAGAAGGCAATGAGAGAAAAAAGAGCAGGAAGAATGACAGATGAAGCATTTCAAGCAGTTGCGGATCAAGCGGTTATTGAATGCCTTCGTCTGCAAGAAGCAGCAGGTGTAGATATCGTATCTGACGGAGAGCAAAGAAGAGATAATTATATTTCGTTTGTTGCTGAGCATTTACATAATGTGAAAATGCTAACGGTCTCTGAATTGCTAGAATACATTGATGATAAAGCAAGTTTTGAGGAAATCCTTGGTACATTGGATGTTCCTGCCTTTTCCCTATCAAATCCAGCGGCTGTAGGGAAGATTAGCCGGAAAAAGCCGCTTGCATTAAATGACTTTCAATTTCTAAAAAAGCACACAGATAGAAAAATAAAAGTCACGCTTCCAGGTCCTTATTTATTAACGAGATCCATGTGGGTTGAAGGGCTATCTGAAGAAGCTTATCCAACGAAAGAAGACTTAGCGATCGATATTGTAAGCGTTTTACGAGAAGAACTGGAAGATCTAATTGGTGAAGGCGTCGATTTTGTACAATTCGATGAACCTGTGCTGACTGAGCTCGTATTCACACAAAAGAATGCCAATCGCACATTTATGTGTGGAGCCTTGACTGCAAAAGCAGATGCTGAGGTAGAAATTGAATTTGCTCTTCAGTTAATGAATCAGGTTATGGAAGGAATGCGGGGAAGAGGAACAAAAATTGGGGTCCATATTTGCCGAGGAAATTGGAGCAGAGAAGATGATATTCTTCTAAGAGGTCCATATTTCCCGCTTATCCCTTATTTATCAAGAGTAGATATTGATCAGCTTATTCTTGAATATGCGACACCAAGGGCTGGGGAAATTGAGGCAATAAAGGAATTCACTCATGCTGAGATTGGATTTGGCGTTGTGAACCCTCGAACGGAAGAGGTTGAAACCGCAGAAGAAATTGTTGAGAAAGTCAAACAATTATTAAAGCTCATACCGGCTAATCATATCTATTTAAATCCAGATTGCGGGTTTGGCACCTTTGCACAAAGACCGATGAATAGTGAAGAGATTGCTGTTCAAAAGCTTAAAGTGATGAGTAAAGCAGCAAATTTATTAAGAGAACAAATTAAACAGCAAGTTTAAGATAATGCTGAATAGAATACCTTAAGAAGAAGTCAGTTATATCACTGGCTTTTTTTCGTGTTTATGATTATTTCTTCCTGCAAGGCGATTTTTATTAGCTCTAAGTAGAAATCCTGTAAGAAGAAGAGTAGAATACAAATAGTGTGCAAAAAAAATAGCAATAATTATTTACATACATGTATTTTCCGAAAGAATGATCTTTTGCTACGATAACTTAATGGTGGAACGCAGCACAGCTGAAGCCTCTTTATAATAGGGCTTTTACTGGCAAAGTTCAGCGCTTTTTTGAAGGGGAATGGGGTTCTATGTCATCAAAGCTTTTAAGGGGTACTTTTATAATGACCCTTGCGACAATTATTTCAAAAGTACTCGGGTTATTTTATGTAATTCCTTTTTATCATATTGTAGGGGAAGAAGGGAATGCGCTTTATTCTTTCGCCTATATTCCATATACAATTTTCATTAGTTTAGCAACAGCAGGCATACCTGCCGCGGTTTCAAAATTCATTTCAAAATATAATGCATTAGAGGAATATGCAGTAGGCAGGAAGCTATTTAAATCAGGACTAGTAGTGATGTTATGTACGGGAATGATATCCTTTCTATTCCTTTATTTTCTAGCTCCCTCGTTAGCTGATTTTATTATTCCTGATAATGTGGATACGAGTGTGAAGGATGTAGCGACTGTTATTAGAGCAGTGAGCTTTGCGTTAATTGTTGTTCCTTTTATGAGTTTGATTCGGGGCTTCTTTCAGGGACACCAATCGATGGGACCTTCTGCTTTATCACAGGTCATTGAGCAAATTGTTCGTATTGTGTTTGTTCTTGCAGGTGCCTTTATTGTTTTATATATCATGAAAGGTAGTCTTGTTCAGGCAGTAAGTGTAGCTACCTTTGCGGCATGTATTGGCGCAATCGGTGGTCTAGCGGCACTTTTTTGGTATTGGTATAAAAGAAAGCCTTATTTAGATGGACTTTTATTAAATGATAAAGGCACGATGGATATTTCTTTAAAGGATATGTACAAAGAAATTGTTGTATATGCCGCGCCTTTTATTTTTGTAGGTTTATCTGGTTCTCTTTTCCAATTTATTGATCAGCTGACTTTTATCCGGACGATGGCAGAAATTGGCTTAGCAGATCAAGCAGTATCATCCTTTGCCGTTTTAAATTTCCAGACTCATAAGCTGGTTATTATTCCTGTTTCTTTGGCTACTGCCTTCTCTTTAACACTTGTTCCAAGTATTACGAAAGCATTTGTTGAAAAGGATCGTACGAGTTTAAATTATCAATTGAATCAAGCATTTCAAGTGCTGTTATTTCTAACGCTTCCGGCAGTTGTTGGACTTTCCTTATTGGCAGAGCCTATTTTTACATTATTTTACGATCACAATGAGCTTGGAACAGAAGTGCTTAGAACCTATGCGCCAGTGGCAATTCTTTTTGCCTATTTCTTAGTTACGGCGGCAATTTTACAAGGAATCAATGAGCAGCGTTTTACCGTGCTTAGCTTGCTTGTTGGATTACTGCTTAAATTGAGCTTAAATATCCCACTAATCAAGCTGATGGAAACTCAGGGAGCTGTAGTCGCAACTGCGATAGGCTATGCAGCGGCTATCTTGATTAATTTAATTGTGATAAAAACATATGCTAAGTATCCTTTCAGGCTTGTCCTCAGAAGAGGGATCTTGATTGTTATTTTCACTGCGCTGATGTTTGCAGGTGCAGGAATCACGTATAAGGTTCTTACACTTTTCTTATTGCCATCAGCCAATTTGCAGGCATTCATCATCGTTGCCATTTGTGCAGCAGTTGGTGCAGGAATCTACTTCTATTTAAGCTTTAAAACAAAACTCGTCTATTTCTTATTTGGGCAAAAGGTCGATCGTCTATTGAAGAAGGTCAGATTGCGAGGATAATGGGACATAAATATTTATTAAGGTTTCACACAGCCAACTAATCTTCAATAAAAGAGGTGATGTTATGAGAATTGATAAAATGCTTGCCAATTTAGGCTTTGGAAGCCGGAAGGATGTTAAGCAGCTTTTAAAGAGCGGAGCTGTTGAAGTCAATGAGCAGAAGGTGAAGGATGCGAGTAAGCATGTCGATCCGGATAAGGATGTTGTGACAATAAACGGAGAAGAAGTGGTGTATAAAGAGTTTATTTATTTAATGATGAACAAACCACAAGGAGTGATCTCCGCAACGGAGGACTCGCAGCATGAAACGGTTTTAGATATATTGGAGCCCGAGGATATCGTATTCTCTCCGTTTCCTGTCGGTAGGCTTGATAAAGATACAGAAGGGCTGCTGCTGTTAACAAATGATGGGCAGCTTGCCCATCGCCTTTTATCTCCGAAAAAACATGTGCCGAAAACATATTTTGCTGTTATAAACAGTGAAGTAACGGAAGAGGACATTGCAGCTTTTAAAAAGGGTGTCATTTTGGATGATGGATATGAAACAAAACCAGGTGAATTGAAGATTATTAAATCCGGTTTGACATCAGATATTGAATTGACGATTACTGAAGGAAAATTTCATCAGGTGAAAAGAATGTTTGAGGCGGTTGGGAAGCGAGTCATTTATTTGCAAAGGATATCAATGGGACCGCTTCAGCTGGATGAAACCTTGGAGCTTGGTGAATATCGTGAATTGACAGAAGAAGAACTAGAAAGCTTAATGGAATATGAAGTCAAATAAAAATCGCCTAGATTGGCGATTTTTTTCATACTATTTTTTGTTAACAATCGTAATCTTGGATCCTCACTTCAGACATCAGACCTCATATGAGATCAGTGTACGAAAGGGAAATTATGATGACATCTTTACCTTCTTTTTTGTAGTCGTCCATTTTCCTCGACTCGGGCTTTTCACTAAGTCGTTGTAAACAAGAACATTTAAATCTCTCTGAATGGTGCGAGGAGTAATACCAAATTCCTCTACAAGCTCTCCCGTTGTTACAGTTCCACGCTTATTAATAAACATGTAGACGGATTTGATACGGTTTAACATCCGGTTAGTCGAAGGTTTCAAAAAACCACTCCCTATCCTTTTTTCAAACCAATGGCAAATTCCTGCAACTGACAGTCCATTGAAGAACCTATGTCCTTCAAGCATATGTAGTTTTCTTTTCCTCAGCCAACTCCTTTGCAAATATCAGATGTTTTTTCAAGGGATGTCAATCTTATCTTTATTGTACTCCTATTTTTTGATAATTTCTACTTTATTAAAGAATTTACACCATATTCATAAACTTTTTCCTTTCTCGTTTTATAAAATCTTAGTATATCCTATGGCCTTTCATGCTTGTATTATGTTAGAAAATTCTAAAAACAACTATTCTCATGGTTCAAAAGATAAATCTTTGTTAAAAAGTAAACCTTTTCCATCAGTCATTCGTACAAATAAAATAGGAGGAACATAAAATGACTTTATTACATGTAGATATTAAAACAGCAGGCTATGACAAGGGAAATGAAATAATCCATAATATTCATTTTAATGTTAAAGAAGGAGAGCTTATCGGATTAATCGGTCCAAACGGCGCTGGCAAAAGCACGACAATAAAAACGATTCTAGGGTTATTGGAAAATAAAGAGGGGGCAATTTCCTTTAGAGAGTATACAAAATACTCCTATGTACCGGAAAGACCCATTTTCTACGATGAGCTGACATTATGGGAGCATCTTGATTTTATCGCAGCAGCCGAGAATCTCCCGGATAAGGAGTACAAGGAGAGAGCAAAAGAATTACTTGAGCAGTACAAGCTAACGGAACATGCACATGAATTTCCTGGCAAATATTCAAAGGGCATGCAGCAAAAAGCGATGTTGATCTTAGCAATGATTACAAGTCCAATGGTATATATTATTGATGAGCCATTTATTGGACTTGATCCGAACGCGATGAAGCTCTTTTTAAAGCTAATCGAAACAGAGCGGAAGCGGGGGGCAGGTATTTTGATGTCCACTCATGTATTAGATACGGCGGAAAAGGTATGTGACCGGTTCTTAATGATTCATAATGGGGAGCTGCAAGCAGCTGGAACCCTCGAGGATATTCGAAAACAGTGCAATCTTCCTGCAGGCTCTTTATATGATTGTTTTCATTTAATCGCAGAGGATCATACGGATGAGTAGTTGGAGATTATTTCGCGACCGATACATAAGAAACCGAAAATTTCAGTTTGGAGTTATCCGGTCCATTGCCGATTGGACAATTATTATTTATCTTTTTATCCCAGCCATATTATTTATTATCTTTCAATACCGCTCTTGGTGGGTGGAGCTGCCAGGCTGGATCGAATCGATTCCATTTGGCTTTGTATTCATGCTTCTTTTTCTTTTATCCTGGAATGGAAGCATTCGCACATATGTAGAGGAAGCAGACAAAGTGTTTCTCATAAAAATAAAGTCTCTATTTTTTGGGATGAAAAAATGGGGATATATATGCTCACTCTTTTCTCAATCGCTAGTAACAGCAATTATATTTCTTATTCTGCTGCCGTTTTTAAGAAATCATTTCATTCTTAGCTGGCTGGAAATAGGTGCACTGCTTTTCTCCCTTATTGGATTAAAGGCGCTAATTATGCTAGTAAAATATCATTTGCACAAAATAGATAAAAGGTTAAAAAAATTAGCGTTTAGTATTCTATTATTTACTGCCTTAAGCTGGCTTAGTCAGTTCATTTATCTCCTTTGGGACAAAGGTGCTTTATTTTTTGTTTGTTTAAGCAGCATAGTCTTGCTGACTGTCTCTATCTATTTTAGCTTAAAGTCAATCCAGAAATTATCAGCAATTGATCATGAAATAGATATGAACCGCACGGATAAAACGAAGAATATTGAACTAATATTCATTCTTTCAAATGAAATTGAAAAACCAATCGTTACGAAGAGAACAAAGCCGCTGCTATTCCGTCGTTCAAAACGGATTCTTAAAAAGCGGACTCAAGTAAATGGATTTATTGAGTTGTTTTTAAAGGTTTTTCTAAGAAACCGCTCGTATGTGATCAGCTATTTTCAAATTATTTCCGTCGGAACTGTTGCAATCGTACTTATTCCACCTCTCTGGATAAAAGTGATCATATTCTTCGGTTTTCTTATCATGATGAATTCATGGCTTTCACTTGTTTGGAATAAGATTGCACCATCCAATCCACTAAGTAAAAAATATAGTGAAACAGATTTTTATTTTAAGGCACGGAAAAGGGCTGTTATGTCATTATTTATTATAGCGATCATTTTACTCGGTATATTTGTCATATGCTGGCATAGTATACTGTCCTATTTTGGTATGCCATTTGGCTTTTATAGAGGCTAAGAAAGTATTTCTATTTACTTTTGTAAGGTATATGATGGTGCATAAGGAAAAATGAATTGATATAATTTTAAATAGATTTAATATTTTTCTTACACTGGAGGATTAATCATGAACGTGATTGATTGGCAAAAAGAAGTCGAACGAAGACAAGACGCACTGATTGAAGATGCAAAAAAGCTGCTGCAAATAAAAAGCGTACTGGATGAAGAAAATGCAACTGAGGAAGCTCCATTAGGAGAAGGAGTAAAGGAAGCGTTAGATTTTATGCTTCAGCTTGGCGAGAAGGATGGATTCACCCCTAAGAATGTTGGAAACCTTGCAGGACATTTAGAATTTGGACAAGGCGAGGATATTGTTGGGATCCTTTGTCATGTGGATGTCGTACCAGAAGGGGACGGCTGGTCAAGTGATCCGTATGGCGCCGAAATCCGTGATGGCAAAATATTTGGAAGAGGAGCCATTGATGATAAAGGGCCAACGATGGCTGCTTATTATGCGATGAAGATTGTGAAGGAACTTGGACTGCCATTAAATAAGCGTGTCCGCATGATTATTGGAACGGATGAGGAAAGTGATTGGCGCTGTGTAGACCATTATTTTGAACATGAGGAAATGCCAGCTATGGGATTTGCTCCAGATGCCGATTTCCCTATCATTTATGCGGAAAAAGGAATTGCTGATTTTGACCTTGTCCAAAATTGGAAAGAGCAAAAAAGCGATGCTGAAGTAAAAGCAAAAGTGCTCTCTTTCCAATCTGGAAGAAGATATAATATGGTTCCAGACTTTGCAAAGGCTTCACTAGAGGTGACGAATGAGCCAACAGATACTGTGCAATTGTACGCTGATTTTCTCAAAAAGAATGAGCTTCCTGGCAAATACTATATCGAAAACGGTCTATTAATGCTTGAGGCGGAAGGGGTCTCTGCCCATGGAATGGAGCCGAATAATGGAAAAAATGCGGGTCTTTACATGGCTAAGTTTTTATCAGAATTGAAGATAGATCCGAAAGCTAGTCACTATTTTCAGTTTGCAGCTACTTATTTTTATGAAGATTCTAGGGGAAAGAAGCTTGGCATTTCCTATTCTGACGACATTACAGGAGATTTAACAATCAATGTCGGGAAGCTGTCCTATACAGAGGAAAGCGGGGGAAGACTTGGATTAAATGTTCGCTATCCTGTTACAAATAAAATGGATGATACGAAAGACAGTCTTGAAGGTTTATTAAAAGAAGAACATTTTATAATTGAAAACTTTACTGATTCGAAGCCTCATCACGTGGCTGAAGATGATTTTCTCATTCAAACGCTAAAAAAAGTATATGAAGAACAAACAGGAGAAAAGGCTGAACTGCTTTCAATTGGCGGAGGAACCTATGCTCGTTCCTTGAAGTCTGGTGTGGCATTTGGTCCTCTTTTCCCTGGAAGAGAGGACATCGCCCATCAAAAGGATGAATATATGCATATAGAAGACATGCTTAGAGCAACAGCCATTTATGCACAGGCTATTTATGAACTTGCAAAATAAAAAATTCAAACAGGGAGTCAAGGAGAAATGACATACGTTATTGTAAATGGAGAGTTCATTAAGCGTTCAGAAGCAAAAATAGATATCGAAGATCGCGGATACCAGTTTGGAGATGGCGTATATGAGGTAATCCGTGTATATAACGGGAAAATGTTTACAGGTACGGAGCATCTTGAACGCCTTATTGATAGCGGCAAGAAAATTGGAATGAAGATTCCTTATACAGTTTCTGAATTAAAGCAGCTGCTTAAGCAGTTAATTGCTAAAAACGAGCTGAAGCTAGGAACTTTGTATATGCAGATGACGAGAGGAATAGCCCCAAGAAATCATGCATTTCCTTCAAGTGATGTTTCACCAACCTTTGTTGCGTATTCAAAGGAAATTGGGAGACCCGCTGATAATATGAAAACAGGAGTAAAGACGATTTTAAATGAGGATATTCGTTGGCTTCTTTGTGATATAAAAAGCTTAAATCTATTAGGGAATTTAATGGCAAAGCAAAAAGCTGTGGAGGCAGGATGTTTCGAAGCAATCCAGCACCGTGATGGAGTGGTAACGGAAGGAAGCTTGTCCAATATTTCAATAATTAAAGATGGGAAAGTAATCACACATCCTGCGGACAATTTAATTCTTAACGGAATTACGAGGCAGAAGGTTTTGGATATATGCAGGAATAATGATATTCCTTGTTCTGAGACTCCTTTCACACTTGATGATCTAAAGAATGCAGATGAGGTATTCCTTTCAGGTACAACGGTAGAAATTACACCTATCATTGAAATAGAAGGAGCGAAAGTAGGTGATGGCAGCCTAGGACCAATCACCAAGAGTCTACAAGAGCTCTTTGTTAAAGAAATTGAAAAGGAATGCGGCACCATTAGCTAAATATTTGATGAAAAAAGTAAGCAATTATCATATGGAATGGTTGCTTGCTTTTTTCTTTCTGGACGAAATATCCATCATCACCGCTGAATAAAGTAGAACCTGCCATCAACTTCTGCTAAAATAAGTGCAAATGTTTGTCATTCAATGGAGGATGGATATGGATCGGAAACCTCATTTTTTCTTTGCAGTCAGCTTACCAGAGGAAGTAAAGAAGGAGTTAAGTAGGCTATGCTTAACTATAAAGGAAAGGCTCCCTTTTCAACGTTGGGTTCATCAGGATGATTATCATATCACATTGGCATTTCTAGGCACTGCACAAGATGGCAAGCTTGAGAAAGCAAAGAAGCTGGTTGTAGAACAGTTAAATGGACAAAGCTCCTTTTCTCTTCATATTAATAAGCTTGGCGTGTTCGGGAAAAAGGATTCTCCTAGAATCTTTTGGGCAGATACAGTGAAAGAGGATAAATTATTGAAGCTTCGTGAACGCGTATTTTTCTCTTGCCTGGAAGCTGGTTTTGAATTAGAAACGAGGGCCTTTAAGCCACATATTACACTAGCGAGAAAATGGGCTGGCAGCACTCCCTTCGAGGAGGATCTTTTAGAAAGTAATAATCCGTTTGAGGAAGCATCCCTTCCCTTTCAAGCAAAAGAAGTTGCTTTGTATCAAACACATTTCGATCGAACCCCCAAATATGAAAAAATAGCAGCATTCCCGCTGCTGACAGAATAAATAAATACTAGAGAAATGACAAGGCAGGCAATGATAAATGGGACAGTTAATTAAAATGCAAGACTACGTTTCACGTTATGAACAAAATATATATTTATATCCATCCCGCTATGTTAGGCTTAAAAAGCAGCAATGGGACAGGCTTAAAGCTGCTTGGGAAAACAATGAGGATGCTTTTTTTATGAACCAGTCACAGCAGGAAAATCCTGATTGGCTTGAAGAAGAGAAAAAGCCATTAATAAATAAGCTAAAAGGGCTATGGAAGCTGGGCAAAAAGGATAATGAAGAGGAAGATTTGTTAAACATAGAGCAAATGGAACATGACAGCGAAGATAGCGGAGAGGAAGCCATTCTGCAATTCGAAACAAACTTTACCTATCGTCCGGATACAGTGGAAGAATTAAAACATCAATTCCTAGATCAATTATTTCGCTTTCAAATGAAATGGGCGAGCTCTACATTGACTGAAAAATCGTTTGTGGATAAACGATTTTATTATGATGAA
The DNA here is from genome assembly GCF_900199725.1 of Cytobacillus massiliigabonensis. Classification (GTDB taxonomy): domain Bacteria; phylum Bacillota; class Bacilli; order Bacillales; family Cytobacillaceae; genus Cytobacillus; species Cytobacillus massiliigabonensis. The sequence continues at coordinate 1,167,294 of NZ_LT904904.1, forward strand.
AGATTAAAGTTTTTTCTTCAACGATTTCCTGATACGTTTCTCGTTCTCTATTTACCGCTTTTTTTATTGAAAAAAGCACCTGTGGAAGTAGAAACAATAATTTTAAGCCCGACAGGCGTCTGGTGTATTAGTATTCTTGAGGAAGAAGATTCTTCTGTTTTTATTGGATCAAAAGAACGCTTCTGGGTAAAACGAGTGAATGGGGAAGAGAAAAAGGTGTTAAATCCATTATTAGCATTGAATCGAACTGCGAAAATTGTTCATCAAATATTCCGCATGAATGATATTGATTTACCGATACATAAGGCTGTTCTATGCAGAAATGGATATATTGACCACCCTGCAGCTCCCTTTGATGTCCAAATGGTTGAAAAAAGGAATTATGAGGAATGGTTTAATAGCTTGAGAAATCTTCGTTCCCCGCTTAAACATGTACAGCTCAAAGCGGCCCAAGGCTTACTGCAATATTGCCAAACGTCTTCAATCAGAAGGCTTGAGTGGGAGATTGCTGAAGAAGAATAATTGGACAAAGTCTATATAGAAGGTAGAATAATGTGATGGAAAATCTCTATTTTATCATTAATCCTCAGGCGAAAAATGGCCGTTGTCAAAAGGTTTGGAGAAAACTAGAAAAGATACTTGATGAACAAAATATTTCATATGAGGCTTTTTTTACAGCGTATCCTGGCCATGGAGAGGAGATTGTTCAGTTCATTTCCAGAAAAGAGGCAGGGAAAGATGTAGTCATCGTCGTTGTTGGAGGAGACGGGACAATGCATGAGGCTGTGAATGGGGCTGCAGTCAACAGCAATATCCATCTTGCATATATTCCTGGCGGATCTGGAAATGACTTTTCTAGGGGATATGGCATCCCGAGAAATCCAGTTGCTGCGCTTAACTACCTTTTAACACAATTGAAGGAAGAATCCTTATTAATTGATCTAGGTCTAATAAACAAGAAAGACGAGAAAGATATCTACTTTGTGAATAATATGGGTGTTGGACTGGATGCTCATATTGCAAGGAAGGTAAACCTTTCAAAAATTAAAAAGTTATTAAACCGCATTTCCCTAGGAAAGCTGGTCTATGTTTATTTTTTGCTGAAAAGTGTATTTACTTACCAACGATCATCCATTGAAATCATTGTAGATGGGAAACGGTATTCGTTTCATTCCACTTGGTTTGTAACCGTTTCAAATCAGCCGTTTTATGGCGGAGGAATGAAAATATCCCCAAAAGCCTCCCCTTTTGATGGTCAGCTAAATATTACTGTTGTCCATAATTTATCAAGATTGAAGCTCTTATTTGTATTTATTACTGTTTTTTGGGGAGGACATGTTACATTCAAGGAAGTGGAGACGTTTACTGGTAGTGAGATTAAAATTACTTCGCCTGATCCGATACAGGCACATGCAGATGGTGAGGATATTGGCTGTACACCATTAGCAACCATTACATGCAAAAGATTCCTTCCAATCCTTTCAAAGGCAAGTGGACAGGAATAAATACATGACATTGGAGGTAGGATCTGTGAAAGCGATTAATCGGAAATATTATGCTTACTTAGATGAAATGCAAATCATTACGATCTTACTTCCTAATGATTACTTCGGAGGGAATTCTTCACGCTTTTTTATTAGTAAAATGAATGGGAAGGAGCATCTTTCTCTGACAGTTATTAAACAAATACCGTTAGAAAGTATGATTAAATACATCTGTCAGATAGAAGGAAAACTAATAATTGGTGAACAATATTGGGTATACGATGAGCATGGCGGGAAAACAGACTTGCAAATAGGCGCTGTCATACGCACAGCTGCTTTTGATAAAGAGTTTTTCTATGATGGAACTCTTGGCTGCTTTTATCATTCAGATCGAACTTTATTTAAGCTATGGGCGCCTACTGCAACGAAGGTGAAATTAAAATTGCTGCCAAATGGTACATCCAAAGATGAAATATTTCATTCGATGAAGAGAAAGGAGAAAGGGGTATGGCACGTAACAGTAAACGGAGATCTTGAGTGCTATTACTATTCCTTTTTAGTATATGTGAATTCAGAATGGAGAGAGGCAGCCGATCCTTATGCTACGTCGGTCAGCCTCAATGGAGAATATGCTGCTGTCATTGACCTAAACAAAACAAAAGTGACAAAACCCCCCCTTCCCCTTTTTAAACAACCTACCGATGCAATTATCTACGAAACACACATAAGGGACTTAACGATCCATTCAAATAGCGGAATTATGAATAAAGGCACATATCTTGGTGCTGCAGAGCTGAATACTGTGGCTATTGATGGAACGCCAACAGGACTTACGCATGTAAAGGAACTTGGTATCACCCATATTGAATTTCTTCCATTTAATGATTTTGAAGGAATTGATGAAAGACGGGTTACGAGTGAATATAACTGGGGGTATAATCCATTGCATTTCAATGCCCCTGATGGCAGCTTTTCTACAGACCCTTCTAATCCATATGCAAGAGTAAATGAATTGAAAGCAATGATACATGCGGTCCATACACAAGGTATAAGGGTAATAATGGATGTTGTTTATAATCACGTATATATTCGAGAGTTCTCATCTTTTGAAAACATAGTTCCCGGCTACTATTTTCGCCATGATGAATTTGGAATGCCTTCCAATGGAACAGGTGTGGGCAATGATTTTGCCTCAGAGCGGCTGATGGGAAGAAAGTTTATTGTTGATTCTGTTATGTATTGGCTGAAAGAATACGAAGTAGATGGCTTTCGATTTGATTTGATGGGCATTTTGGATATAGAAACGATGAATGAAATTCGAAATGCAGTTGATTCCATCGATCCTTCCATTCTTATTATTGGAGAAGGATGGGATTTGGATACACCTATTCCCGCAGATAAGAAGGCCTGTATTCGCAACCAAGATAGCCTTCCAGGAATTGCCCATTTTAATGATAAGTTCAGGGATACGGTTAAAGGGAGTACATTTCATTTAGATGATAAAGGCTATGCATTTGGAAATGACGACTATTATGAGGCTGCCAAACAAGTTCTTGCGGGAAGTATTGGTCTGGAAAAGCCTGAAGATGGATTATTTTTTTCCCCTGTTCAGTCGGTCAATTATGTAGAATCGCATGATAATCACACACTTTGGGATAAATTGGCAGTCTGTTCCGCATCACTAAGTAAAGAAACAAGGCAAAAGCAGCATAGGCTTGCAACGGCAATGGTACTGCTTTCACAAGGAATTCCCTTTTTGCATAGCGGGCAGGAGTTCTTTCGAACGAAGAGAGGGGAAGGAAATAGTTATCGCTCATCCGATAAAATAAATCAGCTTGATTGGGATCGTAAATCATATTATTTGGCGAATGTTATCTATCTGCGTGGTTTAATTCGGATTCGTAAATCATATGGCGCCTTCCGATTCTCTAAACAGAAGCTCATACGTGAGCATATGTGTTTTCTTCCTGTAGAAAAGCCAGTAATCGGATTTCTTTTAAAAGATGTTGATGAATATGGGGATTGGAGAAAGATTATTGTATTTTTTAATCCTGCCTTCTCACAAAAAACTGTCGAGCTTCCGGATGGTCAATGGCTGGTACTTGCAGATGACCAAACTGCGAATGTGAAGCCGAAAAGGAAGCTAGAAAAAGATACGCTAGAGTTGCCGCCTATATGCTCGTACGTCCTTGTCAGCAAGTGAAAAATAAATAAGCTTGACGTTAAAAGCATGAAAGAGATAAAATTTATAAAGATAGCTATTGGGTGATCGTAAAGCGATAGCTATCTTTATTTTTTGAAATGGAAAAGTTATTTTGAAATAGATTGTCTAGCGAAAGCTGCTTACCCTAAATGCAAAGGAAATTGTGTGTTAGTTGGGATTAACTAGGCGCTTGCGCTTTTCTACTAAGCAGGTGAACAATTTTGGAACATATATTAGGTATTGAGTGGGAGATTGTTCCCGCGGGTGGGGCGACAGGTGAAGCCTTTTTTGCTAAGCATAATGGGCAGCAGCTGTTTCTGAAACGGAACACATCTCCATTTCTTGCTGTACTATCCGCTGAGGGAATTGTTCCTAAGCTTATTTGGACAAAAAGACTGGAAAATGGAGACGTGATCACTGCTCAGCAGTGGGAAAGTGGAAGAGAACTGAAGCAGGCGGACATGAACAATGAACGAGTTGCCAGGCTGCTGAAAAAGATCCATGGCTCCAAGCCTTTACTTAGCATGCTCGAAAGGCTAGGGAAATCCCCATTAACCCCAGAAATCATCCTTCAAATCATTGAAGAAGAGCTGGATGCTGAAATAAGGGCTATGGATGTAATTGCTCAGTCAATTAAGTTTTTAAGAAAAGAGATCGATAATATTCATTGTGAAGAGATGACCGTATGCCATTGCGATATCAATCATAACAACTGGCTGCTAGCTGAAAACAACCAGCTGTATTTAATTGATTGGGATGGAGCAATGATAGCTGATCCTGCTATTGATCTTGGCATGCTATTGTATTGGTATATCCCAAAACATGAATGGGATGATTGGATTAATCGATACGGTTTAACACTTACAGATAATTTGCTGTTGAGAATGAAATGGTATGTAATCGCACAATCAATAAATTCCATTCAATGGCATAAAAGTAAAAGCCGTTTTGAGGAAATGGATAGATGGATCCAATTCCTTATAGAACTTCATAGTACCTATGAAAATTGATTAATTGAATCTACCCATCCAGATAATTCCTGCTGGTGTGTTTCGATATGATTGTCCAATTGGGAAGAGTTAATTCCATTCTGACTGTAATTATATATTTCTTCTAAAACTGTTTTTGCATGCTGATCTACATTTGGCCTGCTAATTAATGATTTAACTAATCGTTCAAGCTGTTCACATTCTGATACGGATCCGCAACAATCTGATTGATGGTTGCTCAATATATCTTTTAATAAATTTAGCTGGTCCTGCTGACTGATTGGCATGATCGTCACCCTTTCAACTATAATAAAAGGAATTCACTTTAGGTTGTGAGTTCCTTTTTTGATTTATGCATGATTCATAAGGGGTAGTTATTTTACCAATATTTTTTGTTGCAACACTGCCATTAGCATGATAATGTTTGATCGATATAACTTTTATAGGAGTGTAAGTATGAGACAAAGAAATAAACCTTGGGCAAAGGAAAAGCTTGCTGAGTATCCGCAATATGTCATTCAATCCCCTGATCAATGGAAGGGGAAATGGCACGAAGTATTTGATAAAAAGCAGCCGCTTCATATAGAGATTGGCACGGGAAAAGGCCGGTTTATTAGTGGAATGGCAAAGGCGAATCCTGATATTAACTATATCGGAATTGAATTACAGGACAGCGTGATTGTTACAGCACTTGACCATATCATAGAAGCTGAACTGCCAAATATTAAACTTATGAATGTAAATGCAAATGATCTTCATACTTTTTTTGAAAAGGGTGAAGTAGATAGAGTTTATTTAAATTTCTCGGATCCATGGCCGAAATCACGTCATGCAAAGAGAAGATTAACCTACAAAACCTTCCTTAAAATTTATGAGGATATCTTAGTTGATCAAGGGGAAATCCATTTTAAAACAGATAATCAAGGATTATTCGAGTATTCTCTTACAAGCTTTTCAGAATATGGCTTGCTGTTGAAATATGTAAGTCTAGACCTTCATAATAGTAATTTTGAAGGAAATATTATGACTGAATACGAAGAGAAGTTTTCTAATAGGGGTAACCGTATTTATCGTTGTGAAGTTCAATATCGATAAAAATTGCCTGTGGGGTAGCTGGCAGCATTGGAATCCATACTCTGGATTCCTTTTGACAGCATGAACCCTTCAGGTTTTTTTGCTGTATGATTGTTTATATATTTCAAAATGTTAAAATATTATTGTGAGGGGGGAAAGAAATGGAGATGCTACAATTAAACAATATAAAGCTTACTTGGCTGCATGGAGGAGTAAACTATTTAGATGGAGGTGCGATGTTTGGTGTTGTGCCAAAGCCTTTATGGTCTAAAAAGTATCCGTGTAACGAGAAAAATCAAATTGAGCTGCGCACCGATCCCATCCTAATTCAATTGGAGGATAAAAATATTCTTGTTGATTCAGGATTAGGAAATGGAAAACTTAGTGAAAAACAGAAGAGGAATTTTGGTGCTCTTGAGGAATCTAATGTGGAGGATGACCTAAAAAGACAAGGTATAACTCCTGCTGATATCGATTATATTTTAATGACACATTTGCATTTTGACCATGCTTGCGGGTTAACAAAACCTTTTGAAGAAGGGTTTATCTCTGTCTTTCCAAATGCAAAAATTATTGTATCGAATATTGAATGGGAGGAAATGAGGAACCCGAATATCCGGTCAAGAAATACATATTGGAAAGAAAATTGGGAGCCAATTCAAGAGCAAATCGTTGTATTTGAAAAGGAATGGTCCTTTGGAGCGATCAAAATGGTACATACGGGAGGCCATAGTGATGGACACTCGGTTCTTGTCATTGAGGATGGGAATAATACGCTAATTCATATGGCGGATACGATGCCAACACATGCCCATCAAAATGTGTTATGGGTACTTGCCTATGATGACTATCCAATGGATTCAATAGCAGCTAAACAGAAATGGATGGAATATGGTTTAGGTAGAAATGCATGGTTCACTTTCTATCATGATGCCTTTTATCGTGCGATTAAGTGGGATCAGAATGGGAATATACTTGATAAAGTAGAGAGAGTTCGATAATTGAAAAAAGTCCGCCTGTGAAATTTTATTACTCAGCGGACTTTTTCATTTTATTAGGATAGTTTGTAAGCATCGAGTATGATTCCAGTCCCAGCATCCGCGATAAATTCAAATTGTTCGTGCGTTTCACCGGTTTTTCTAGAAATGCCTCCCCGATATATTTCATATACTAAATGTCCCTTTTCAAAGGGTTCCTTCGTCATTTGGATCCATGAACCGCTAATCGGTCCATCTTTCTTGAATGCTTCCTTTGCGTTGGCCAAAGCTCTTTCGGGAGAGACTGATGTTTTTTGGGCTAACAGTTCCCTTGCTGCATATCCGCCAGCTAATCCGACTCCCACACCTAATAAAAATGATTTCCAGTTCATATGAAACACCCCCATAAAGAAATATCACGTTATTCTTTCTTAAGCTCCTTATCCATCTTACCAAAAATTACGAGATGTTAAAAACTCAATTAGTGGCAAGTGCTGTGAAAGTTCTGTAAAATAAAAGAATACATAATATTATTCTAATTTAAGGAGAAAAGAGATGAACGAAAAAACATTGCAGCTCTTCAAAACATTAACCGAACTGCCAGGTGTGCCGGGAAATGAACATCTCGTCCGTAATTTTATGCGTGAGCAGCTTAGCCAGTACGCAGATGAAGTAGTTCAGGATAAGCTAGGCGGTATTTTTGGTGTGAAAAAAGGAGACGAAAATGGTCCCACAATTATGGTGGCAGGACATATGGATGAAGTTGGTTTTATGGTCACCTCCATTACTGAAAATGGGATGATTCGTTTCCAAACACTTGGCGGATGGTGGAGTCAGGTCCTGTTAGCACAAAGAGTACAAATTATGACAGATAATGGACCAGTGGTTGGTGTCATTGGCTCGATTCCACCACATCTTTTAGATGAGGCGAAGCGCAGCAAGCCGATGGAAATTAGCAATATGCTGATTGATATTGGTGCAGATGATCGCGAGGATGCAAAAAAAATAGGTATTAAGCCAGGACAGCAAATTGTCCCTATTTGTCCGTTTACACCGATGGCAAATGAGAAGAAAATTCTCGCAAAAGCTTGGGATAATCGTTACGGATGCGGATTAGCAATTGAATTGCTTGAAGAAGTGAAGGATGATAAACTTCCGAACATTCTTTATTCAGGAGCAACGGTTCAGGAAGAGGTTGGACTTAGAGGAGCACAAACGGCGGCTAACATGATCAATCCTGATTTATTCTTTGCAATGGATGCGAGCCCTGCAAATGATATGTCAGGAGATAAAAATGAATTTGGCCAATTAGGAAAAGGAACCCTTCTAAGAATTCTTGACCGTTCAATGGTCACTCATCGCGGCATGAGAGAATTTGTTTTAGATACAGCAGAATCGAATAAGATTCCTTACCAATACTTCGTTTCTCAAGGCGGTACAGATGCAGGCCGTGTGCATGTTTCTAATGAAGGAGTCCCAAGTGCAGTAATAGGGATTTGTTCCCGCTATATTCATACACATGCCTCGATCATTCATATCGATGATTATGCAGCTGCGAAAGAATTAATAGTCAAGTTAGTGAAAGCATGTGATCGCACAACAGTTGAAACCATTCGACAAAACAGCTAAGCTTTTGGGAGGCAACATTATGTTTGCCTCTTTTTTATGTGTAAAATAAAATGAGCTGCACATAAAAGTTTAATATTTCCTTAAAAAGGAGTGACTATCATGAAAATCATGATTGGATCAAAAAATCCCGCGAAGATAAAGGCAGTTCAAGATATATTTCATAAGTATGATGCAGAATATACAACTTTGGATATTCCCTCTGGGGTGAACGATCAGCCATTTTCTGATGAAGAAACAATCAAGGGTGCAATTAATAGAGCATACGGTGCTTTAGAAGCAGGAGACGGTGAAATTGGTGTTGGTCTGGAAGGCGGCGTACAAAAAACTGAATATGGTCTTTTTTTATGTAACTGGGGTGCACTTGCAGAGAAAGGAAAACCCCCGATTATAGCTGGGGGAGCGAGAATTCTACTGCCAGATGCTATTGCAGAAAAATTAGCAGCAGGTGAAGAACTTGGTCCTGTGATGGACGCCTTTACAAATAAAAATGATATTAGGAAAAAAGAGGGGGCAATCGGTATTTTTACAGATGGGGAAATTAGCCGCTCTGAAATGTTTTCACACGTAATGAAGCTTTTGATCGGGCAATATGAATATCGGAAGAAATGACGAAATAAGCCATTTGTTTTTCCACTTTTTCTATTATGTTTATTATGATAAGCCTGATCATTCAAAATGAAGGGTTGTCAGACTATTAGGAAGAAATGTATGATAGAAAAGGATGATGGATTTCCCAGCAAGGAGGAAAAAAGTATGAAAAACATATCGAAAGCTGCCTTGCTCTTATTTACTGTCGTTTTACTGCTAAGTGCTTGTTCCGCTTCTTTAAAAGAAGAGCAAAAAGCTGCTAAGGATGCTGTAAATGAGGCATTCAAAGGTACACCAAAAGAAGCAAATAACAAAAATGAGGATATTTCATTTTATCTGCCTTTTGGAGTGGAAGTAAAAGAAAAATCGCCTAATAATATCATTTTAAAAAATGGCTCAAAGACATATATTCTTTTCTATAATCAGCATGAGGGGCCAGAAAGTAAAGTGGTTTATGAAGCGACGATGAAGCAAAAAAAATATGATTTAAACGAAACATTTGAAAAAGATCAGCATTTTGGGTTTTTATTAATTAAGAATAAAGATAAAAAAATGAATGAAATGACTATTGGTGTTGGCGGTGTAAAAATTACTTCCCGGTCGAAAACAAAGCAATTGTCATCCGATGCAGCAATTATGAGTGAGATTGTAAATTCAGTAACGATGAAATAAAATAAGGCGGAAGGGTCATACTCCTTTCGCTTTATTTATTTTCATCGATTTAGAATTTTGTTATGATCAGATTAAATGATGAAAAATTGGATGGATTTTTAAGATGGCAAAATTATCCGCATAGGAGGAATTAAATATGAAAAAGCTTGAATCAATGGATCAGTTTGAACAATTTAAGAACAATGGGAAACATATCTTTATGTTTTCAGCAGATTGGTGCCCGGATTGCCGCATCATCGAACCTATTTTGCCTGAAATTGAAGCAAAATATCAAGAATACACGTTTATTTATGTTGATAGGGATCAGTTTATTGATTTGTGTGTTCAGCTAGAGGTTTTTGGGATACCGAGCTTTATTGGCTTTAAAGATGGACAGGAAACAGGACGTTTTGTAAGCAAGGATCGTAAAACCCAAGAAGAAATTGAGAACTTTATTGAAGGTCTAAGCAAATAGAATCTGTTTAATCTCCCATCCTTTTGCGATGGGAGGTTTTTCATGTACAATTAAGGCTGAATAGCTCCTGTAAGGAGGGACTTTTTATGAAAATGGATAGTATAAAAATGAAGAAGGAATTAGAAAAACGATTAACAAATTCCAATCGTTCCTTTTCTTTCGATAAGAAGAAAGATGAACTCAGGGTTGAAAATAAACAGACAGGTAAAGGAATTACAATATCTCTGCCAGGAATCATTGCTAAATGGGAGTTGCAAAAGGAAAAGGCGATAGATGAAGTGGTTTACTATGTGGAAGAAGGTCTTCAAGCAATGGAAGGAGACATTCAGCTTTCAGGGCAGGAGAAAAGCATCTTTCCCGTCATCCGTTCAACCTCATTTCCAACTGAATCCGAAGAAGGGGTACCATTCTTATTTGATGAGCATACAGCGGAAACAAGAATCTATTATGCACTTGATTTAGGCAAAACCTACCGGCTAATCGATGCAAAGCTCATGGAAAAAGAAGGCTGGGTTCACGATAGAATCAAGGAAACGGCCTTATTTAATGTCCGTTCCCTACCTACTGAAATGAAAAGTGATGAGGTGGCAGGCAATACGTATTACTTTCTAAATAAAAATGATGGCTATGATGCAAGCAGAATATTAAATGAACCATTTATTAAGAAGATGGAGCAAAAAGTAAAAGGCTCAATGGCGGTAGCTGTTCCCCATCAGGATGTCTTAATCATTGCCGATATTAAGAATGAGACAGGGTACGACATTCTAGCAGAGTTAACAATGAGCTTTTTCGCGAGCGGGCGTGTCCCGATTACGGCTTTATCCTTCCTTTATGAAAATGGAGAATTCGAACCAATTTTTATCCTTGGGAAGAATCAAAAAAAATAAATACAATTACTTATATAAGGATCACAATTAGTGGTCCTTTTTGTCTTATTTCTTTTTTTTCTCCAAATTTCGCGAAATACTGCTAAAATAAGAAAGATAGAATGAAAGAAAGAGTTGGTATACTTTGAGTTTGTTTAAGAAGTTTTTTCAAATGTTTAAGAACGATGAGGAAGATTATAGAGATGATGAAATTCAAGAATTCACAGATCATCAACCTGTGAACAGACAATATGAAACGTCAAAAGATATTGATGCAAAAATCGTGTATCAATATCCAAAGGGTCAATTTCGTTTCCCATTAATTCCTGATGAGCCAAAGAATAGAGAGCCTAGAGGACGGCAGGCAAATAAAAAAGAACCGTTGGAAAGTCGAGCCGCATCCGGTTCCTTCTCACCACCTAATCAGCCGCCTAAAATGACGAAGGAAAAGTCCGAATCAGTAAAAAAGAGAGGTCCATTTCGGCCTACAGAAATTCCTTCTCCGATATACGGATTTGACCGTCCAAAAATGAAAACAAAAATTATAGAGCAAGAGGATCAAGAACCAATAGAATATGAATTAAACAATGCTCTTAAAATGGAAGATGCATTCGCAGTAGAAGAAATAGATGTATGCGAAAACAATGATCGGCCCATACATCCGCAGGATCCAGCTGAAAATAAAATCGATCTTTTTTCAATTCAAGAAGACGATCATTCTGAAATATTATTGGAAGAGCCAGTACAGGAAATGGAAGAGATCTATCCTATTTCAGGGGAAGTTAAAGTAACAGAAGAAGTGACTGAAGATATAAGACATTATGCTGAAAATCAAGAGAGCATGGAAGAAGAAGAGATTCCGGTTTCTCCAGGAAGAAAGCATATCCCGTTTAATGTAATCATGCTAAACCAAGATAAAAAAAATCTGGCTGAGAAAATGATTCCAGTAAAATCAGGGTTAGAAATTAAGCGTCCAGTTCCAGGGAAGGCTGTACCGGTACTTCCTGCTGATCAACAAATGATTCAAGATGAAGAAATTACCTATTATAAATTTCCATCAAAAACACTGCTTGCCTCTGCCGTCTATCAGGAGGAATCATCTGAATGGATTAAAGAACAGGAGCAGTTATTGAATTCTACTTTAAAAAACTTCAATGTGCATGCAAAAGTAGTTAATATTACACAAGGACCATCCGTTACAAGGTATGAAGTACAGCCAGAGCCAGGTGTAAAGGTAAATAAAATCACGAATCTATCAGACGATATTAAATTAAGCCTAGCTGCACGGGACATCAGGATTGAAGCCCCAATTCCTGGCAAGCATACAATTGGAATTGAAGTGCCCAATAAGAAAAGCAGGCCAGTATTTATAAGCGAAATCATCAATAGTCCTGAATTTCGCGATAGCACCTCGCCATTAACAGCAGTGCTGGGGTTAGATATTGCAGGCAATCCGATCGTAACAGACTTAAGAAAAATGCCTCACGGATTAATAGCTGGGGCCACAGGGTCGGGAAAAAGTGTATGTATCAATTCAATTTTAGTCAGCCTATTATATAAGGCGACGCCTGATGAATTAAAGCTAATTCTAATTGATCCAAAAATGGTTGAATTGGCACCGTACAACCGCATTCCTCATTTAGTTAGCCCAGTTATCACAGATGTGAAGGCTGCAACTGCTGCCTTAAAATGGGCTGTCGAAGAAATGGAAAGGCGCTATGAGTTATTTGCCCATGCTGGTGTAAGGGATATTAACCGCTTCAATGAATTGGCGATGGAGCATAAACGATATGCTGATAAGCTTCCTTTCATGGTAATTATTATTGATGAGCTTGCTGATTTAATGATGATGTCACCTGCAGATGTGGAAGAAGCCATCTGTCGAATTGCACAGAAGGCAAGAGCGTGCGGCATTCATTTGATCATTGCTACACAAAGGCCATCCGTTGATGTTATTACGGGCTTAATCAAAGCCAATGTCCCAACTAGAATTGCTTTTTCTGTATCATCGCAGATTGATTCACGAACAATTATTGACATAAGCGGAGCTGAAAAATTGCTTGGCCGTGGAGATATGTTATTTTTGGAAAATGGCAGCTCTAAACCAGTTCGTCTCCAAGGTACTTATGTGTCTGATAATGAAATTGACGATGTCGTTGCGCATGTAAGAAAAGAAAGAGAGCCTGAATATTTATTTGAACAGGAAGAATTATTGAAAAAGGCACAAGTGATCGAAGAAGAGGACGAGCTATTTTACGAAGCCTGCGAATTTGTTGTTGATCAAGGATCAGCCTCAACCTCTAGCCTCCAAAGAAGATTTAAAATTGGCTATAACCGTGCTGCACGATTAATTGATATGATGGAAAAACAAGGAATGATTTCTGAGGCGCGCGGAAGCAAGCCGCGTGATGTTCTAATTACTGAAGCTGATCTTGAATCAGTCCAAGGTACTAGTACAATAAATTAATCCATGGTATTCTTTACTTGCATGTTTAAAATAATAAGAATAAATATTTGTTAATTACTGAGGAGCTTTTAGAAATGAAAGAAATTGAGTTAAAACTTCAAGGGAAAATCAAACGTCTGACAAACCAGACATTCAAATTCGATGAGCGTGTGAAAGACGGCTGGTTTTCCGCTGTTTATTTTTTAAAGACGAGAGACATCGTGAATAAATATAAGAAGGATAATGTTGTCACGATGCAGTTTTTTCAAAAAAACCACGCGGTATTATGCGGAACAGATGAAGTAATCGCACTTCTTAAAACTTTTGCTGATAATCCGGATGAACTTGAAATATATTCTTTAAAGGATGGCGACAAAATATCTCCATTCGAAACAGTATTAACCATTACTGGCAAATATCAGACGTTTGGCTACCTTGAGGGTGTCATTGACGGAATTCTTTCAAGACGGACGTCTGTTGCAACAAATGTGTATAACGTCGTTAAGGCGGCAAGCGCTTCTGGAAAGCAGAAGCAAGTGATCTTCATGGGGGATCGCGACGATCACTATATTACTCAAGCTGGAGATGGATATGCAGCCCATATTGGAGGCGCAACAGCTCAAGCAACCCATGCTATGAATGAGTGGTGGGGAAAACAAGGCATGGGGACTATGCCGCATGCGCTCATTCAGCTATTCAATGGAGATATTGTTGCTGCAACGAAAGCCTATCAAGAAACCTTCCCTGAAGATGACCTTGTTGCTTTAGTTGATTACAATAATGATGTGATTACTGACTCTCTTAAGGTTGCAAGAACATTTGGCAAGGAATTAAAGGGAGTTCGATTAGATACTTCTCGTACACTGATTGATCAATACTTCTTACGAAATCAGCATCTGCTAGGGACGTTTGACCCTAGGGGGGTAAATGCAGAACTAGTATTTGCCCTTCGAAATGCATTGGATGAAGAAGGATTTACCCATGTTAAAATTGTTGTAAGTGGCGGTTTTAATGAATCACGGATTCAAGAGTTTGAGGAAAGAGGCGTTCCAGTTGACACCTATGGTGTTGGTAGCAGTCTGCTGAAAATTAATATTGGTTTTACAGGTGATAATGTATTAATTAACGGAAAACATGCAGCTAAAGCAGGCAGACGGTACCGTCCAAACCCACGATTAGAAAAAGTGGAATAATAATAGGAAACAGCTGGCAGGCAAGGGAGAGTCATAAAATAGCTTGTTCTCATCTTGTCCCTGACAATAAAAGGGATTACTGTTAATCCTTTTTATTACATAGTTATTAACGATAATTAATGGTATAATGTTTGAATATGAATTTTAAATGGAAATTTTTTTGTTCTTTGAAATTTTGTTCTGCTTAAAATGCATGTCCTAGATTGAGATGTGCGCAAAACTAGATAAATGTCATATACTGTTTTACAGATATACGATGGTTGGAGGTTCTTTATATGACTATTTACCATTTCGTAGGTATTAAGGGGTCTGGAATGAGTGCCTTGGCTCAAGTTCTCCATGATATGAATTTTCAGGTTCAAGGCTCAGATTATGAAAAGCATTTCTTTACTCAACTGGCCCTTGAGCAATCTGGAATAAAGATCCTTCCCTTTCAAAAGGAAAATATACAGCCAGGTATGACGATTATTGCCGGGAATGCGTTTCCGGATACTCATGAAGAAATACAAGAAGCAATGAGGCTTGGCTTGCCGGTTATACGTTACCATCGCTTTCTTGGTGACTTTATGAATAACTTTACGAGTATCGCTATAACGGGTGCACATGGGAAAACGTCTACTACAGGCTTGCTTGCACATGTAATGAAAGGTGCCAAGCCAACTTCATTCCTAATTGGAGATGGTACTGGTAGGGGAGAAGAGAATGCGGAGTATTTCGTTTTTGAGGCATGTGAATATAGAAGACATTTCTTGTCATATTTCCCTGATTACGCAATCATGACAAATATTGATTTTGATCACCCAGATTATTTTGCCAATATTGATGATGTATTTTCAGCTTTTCAGGAAATGTCATGGCAAGTAAATAAGGGGATTTTTGCATGTGGAGATGATGAACATCTGCAAAAAATTCAAGCAAAAGTCCCCGTCCTTTTTTATGGGTTCGGTGAGGAAAATGATTTTCAAGCGCGGAATATTGTTAAGACAACAGAAGGAACAACATTTGATGTCTTTGTCAGAAATACTTTTTTTGAAACGTTCTCCATTCGTTCCTTTGGCGATCACAATATTCTAAATTCACTCGCTGTTATAGCAATTTGCCACTATGAGGAAATTGATTCACGTATTGTTCAAGAATATCTTCAATCCTTTGAAGGTGTTAAAAGAAGATTTTCTGAAAAAGAAATTGGAACGCAAATTATCATAGATGATTATGCGCACCATCCAACAGAAATTAAAGCGACAATCGATGCGGCCAGACAAAAGTATCCTGAACGTGAGATTGTTAGTGTTTTTCAGCCGCATACATTTACTCGAACACAAACCTTTCTAGATGATTTTGCCGAAAGTTTAAATTTAGCAGATAAAGTTTATTTATGCGAAATCTTTGGGTCGGCAAGGGAAGTTCATGGACAGCTTTCCATTGAAGACTTGAAGGCCAAAATTCCTAATGCTGAAATTCTGTTAGAAGAAGAAACTTCTATTTTGAAAACTCATGAAAATGCCGTTATCATTTTTATGGGGGCAGGAGATATTCAGAAGTTTCAAGAAGCATATGAAAAACAGATATAAAAAAGATGCAGCTAATTTTAGCTGCATCTTTTTTGTATAACTGTATTCTTTATTTAAGATTCTCAGGATTTAGTGCCTCAAGCTCTGGGATAACGAAGCGGCCGTCCTTACGAATAAGCCGGTCATCAAAATAAATTTCCCCGCCGCCATAATCAGGGCGCTGAATATTAACCATATCCCAATGAATATTTGATTTATTGCCATTATATGCATCATCATACGCCTGGCCTGGAGTAAAGTGGAAGCTGCCATCAATTTTTTCATCGAATAAGATATCCTGCATCGGATGCTGGATAAAAGGATTTACGCCAATGGCAAATTCGCCAATATAACGGGCACCCTCATCTGTATCAAATATTTTATTAATTCTTTCACTATCGTTTGCTTCTGCTTCAATAATTTTTCCATCTTTAAAGGTTAATTTCACATTTTCAAATGTGAAGCCTTGATATGGAGAAGGAGTATTATAGGTAATTACTCCATTCACTGAATCACGAACAGGAGCCGTGTAAACCTCTCCGTCAGGGATATTCATTTGACCTGAGCATTTAATTGCTGGAATATCCTTGATTGAGAATGTTAAATCTGTTCCAGGACCTGTGATATTAACTTTGTCCGTTTTGTTCATTAATTCAACTAGATTGTCCATTGCTTGATCCATTTTTCCATAGTCAAGATTACATACTTTGAAGTAGAAATCTTCGAAAGCTTCTGTACTCATTTTAGCTAGCTGTGCCATTGAAGAATTCGGATATCTAAGAACTACCCATTTCGTTTTTGGTACGCGAATGTCACTGTGTACCTTTCTGCCAATCGTTGAACCTTGGATTCTCATTTTGTCATCTGGTACATCCGCATGTTCATTAATGTTATCACCTGATCTAAGACCTATGTATGCATCCATTTTACTCATCACATTTGCTTCAAAATCTGCCATCATATTAAATTGCTCTTCTTGTGCACCTAATAAAAGAGCACGGTCCACTTGATGATCCTTCAGTGAAACAAATGGATAGCCCCCAGCAGCATATGCTTCTTTAACAAGTGCTGTTACAAGCTCTCTTTGCAGTCCAAAGTTCTCAATAAGAACCTTTTCCCCCTTCTGCAGGCGGACTGAATAGTTTATTAAATTTTTTGCCAGTGTTCCAATTCGAGGATCTTTCATTTTTATCCCTCCGAATAAGTAATATTAGTATGTCACCATACTATTGTACCCGAAATAACCATTTTTGTTTATTTAAACCCTTCAGATATGATAAATTTATATTTGTAATGGAAAATGTCGAAAGCAAAAGAAGGTATGTGCACGTTAGTATGGAAATGTATTAGGAAACGAAGGTTTATGTCGAACAAAATAGGGTAGAAAGATAGTAGTTATTCCATTTGGAGGTGCTTTTATTGCAAATCATATTATATTTGAGTATAGCGGTTATTGCGATTGCATTTTTGATTCTTGTTATTTATTTATCTAAAACATTAAAATCTTTACAGGTAACTTTAGATAGCGTATCGAAGACATTAATTGGGCTGGAAAAACAATTAGATGGAGTAACACGAGAAACAGCCGAACTGTTACATAAAACCAATGCACTTGCAGAGGATATACAGCATAAGTCAGAAAGCTTGAATAGTGTAGTAGTTGCGGTTAAAGATGTAGGAGATACCGTTCGCAGTTTTAATGGTTCGATCCAAAAGGTTACTGCTTCTGTGAATAATCAATTTGAAGAAAATAAGGACAAGATTGCTGCAGTGGTTCAATGGAGTCAGATTTTTCTCGAAATGAAGGATAAATGGAAAATGAGAAAACAAAAAGAAAACTTTATAGTGGAAGGCGAACAAGCCCTTCAGAAGAAAAGGATTAGAGGAAGAAACTAAAGGAGGAGTAATGAGTATGGGTAGTCAAGAACGAATCCAAAATGATCAAAATCAGTCGAAATCAGAAGAAAGTATCAACACAAAGGATTTTTTGATTGGCGCTTTAATCGGTGGGATCGTCGGTGCTGCAACAGCTCTTTTCCTGGCACCTAAATCTGGTAAAGAATTAAGAACGAATATGAATGAACAGGCAATTGTGCTAAAAGCAAAAACAGGTCAAATACGTGAAACGGCAGTTGCAAAGGGAACAGTATTGGCAAGTGCTGCGAAGGAAAAAACAAATGCCATTACAAACACAGTCTCCAAGCAAAGTGCTGAAATCATGAATAAGGTAAAGGGTTTAAAGACTAATGATGAAGGGCAGAGCCTTACAGAAGAAGGCAATATGGGACATATTCCTTTGCCCGCGCATGACTCTGAGATTCAAAAAAGACTGGAAGATACGAAGAGAGCATTCGATGAAACAGAGAAAAAGGTTCGTCAATAAAAGGAAATTTTTTTTAGAAACGGTGAAGTAAGATGGCTTCACCGTTAATTGTATGGGAGGGACTACAGTGGAAAGAATAAATGAAAATGCAGCATTTGATAAGAAAATGGAAGAAGAGGATTTGTTTCTTCTCTTCAAGCATAGCTCGACTTGTCCAATTAGCCAGGCTGCTTATGAGGAATATGAAACGTTTGCAAATGAAAATGAGAGTATAAAGACATATTATCTTGTTGTACAAGAGGATCGTCCTTTTTCCAATCATATTGCTGAAAGCTTTCAAATTAAACATGAATCACCTCAAGCAATTCTCTTTAAAAAAAGTAAACCAGTTTGGCATGCATCTCATTGGAAGATTACATATGATTCACTTAAAAAGGCAATTGAAGAAAATAAATAACAAAAAAACATCCATTAGATGGATGTTTTTTGTGCAGATGGCCAGACAATTGTAAGGTTATCCCCTGGCTCCAGTTTGCTATGAAAGGTTGCCTGTTCGCCGTTTTTTAATAAGACAAAGTTTCCGTTAGCCTGTGCGGGCATTTCGATCTCAACATGACCAAATAAATCCTGAAATAAGAAAGGTTCTAGCTTTCGATGCTCAATTACAATATGGTCTCCATCCTGGATAGGATCATTTTCTGCCAGAATCGTATTATTTCTTCTAATAATTGAAATCGGCTTGTGAAGATGGATGTTTTCCCCATTAAATGAGATGGGAATCGTATGTGATAGCATTATTTGTTTCACTTCAGCTATTTCCTTAGCTGTTGGCATTGTTTTTTTCTCTATGGTGATATGGTCTTTATGCTCAAAATTGTTATGTAACTTAACCTCTATTCCATTTCGATAAACCTTGCCTGAAAATGCCGGGATAAACGTTTCTTTTCCATTAATATTTACTCTGAAAGGGCGGGACTGTATGATATGTTCATCCAAATTTAGTGTGATAAGCATATCTTCAATTGTCTCGGGCATGCAGCATTCAATTACATCCCGGTCTTCAACAGGTTTTTCAGCTGAAACAGCCTTTCCGTTACATGTAATTGCTGCCTCTATTGAATACTCTTTTTCATTTATTTTTACTTCTCTTTTTGGAATTTCATCGATTAAATCTTTTATTTGTAATTCTGCCCTTTGACCATCCTTTCCTTTTTCAATTTGGAGCTGGTCTCCGTTTTCGATTTCGCTGTCTAATGAACTTATTTGTCCATTACGCAGTATGACCGGTGGATCGCCATGGCCGCCAGGAATGGTAATATTTTGCCCGTTTAATGAAACAATAAGTGCTAAGCCTGGCTTTCCATAAAGCTTATTCATCTTAATTCCTGCAGCAAGCAGACAATCGCCAACAGTCAGCTTTTTAACCTCAAATAATCGGACAGGCTGTTCATTCACATATACCGTCTTATATTGAACAGGGGAGTGATGCGCAGCAATGGCAATTCCGATTGGTGTAACAAGCTCTGGCCCTTGTGCAATCTGATCAGCGATTGTTAATGAACGAATGGCATCGATTCCCCTAATTGCAACCCTGTTTTCGGGTAGATTCAGTTTTTCAGCAACCCTTTTTGGCAGTTCTGGCGTGAGGCTGCCGCCGCCGACAAGCATAACTGCTTTAGGAGGCTTATTATTATTCAGGCTCAATATTTCATTACATATAGATGAGGCAAGCCGATCAAGGACAGGGGAAATCTGTGACACGAGGTCTTCTTTTCTCACTTCAGTTTCAAATCCTAGTATATCTGTAACTGTTATTGTATCATTCTTATATAATTCTCTTTTTGCTTCTTCTGCAAATGGGAAATCTAAGAGTAATTGGTCGCTAATTGCTTCAGTTATTTCGTCACCAGCAACAGGAACCATTCCGTAAGCGATGACAGTTCCTAAATCTGTTATGGCAATATCCGATGTCCCTGCACCAATATCAACTAACGCAACATTCAGCCGGCGCATAGAGGGCGGAATTAATACATGAATAGCTGCAATTGGCTCAAGTGTCAATGCTTCCATTTCAAGGCCTGCTCTGTGAAGGGCTGATAGCAGTGATTCAACAACAACCTTTGGCAAGAATGTAGCAATAATTTCAACTGAAGCTTCTTTTCCTTGCTGATCGATTAAATTGCCGATTTCTTCTCCATCGAGCCGGTAATATAGAACAGAATAGCCAACACAATAATAATAAAAGCTTTGTTCAGCTTCATTTTTTTCAGCAACAACAGACTGGGCTTGTTGAACTGCAGTAAGCTCCAGATGGAGTATATCTTGATTTTTAATAAGCGGTTTGCCATTTATATCAATTGTTACTTTTGAACGTTCTGTTTTTAACGCACGGCCAGCAGCAGCTACACAAACTTTTTTCAGCGGACCATGTTTCTCCTCGAGCTGTTTTTTTATCTCAGAAATAATTTTTGATACGGATAAGACATCATGTATTTGTCCATCAAGCATGGCTCGTTCTGTATGTTCTTTAACTAGACTGTCTACAACATGGTAGTGCCCTTCATGTTCTTCAAGGATAATGCCGATTACAGAACGTGTGCCAATATCTAGGGCAAATAGCTTTTTATGTTTTTGCAAAGGAAACACCTTCTTCATAGTTCATTGTCCACTTTATTACTTAAAAGCGTTTAATTGATAAAGAAATTATTAGTGACATACTCAGATAATTCATATATAATAACTCTAATTATTTAAAATGTAACACATAATATCGGGTCGATAAAGAAGAAAAAGCGCAGGGAGCCTTGCTCATCGCCGTACAAACGCAGAAGGGCCGGTTCTTTCGATAAAGGAAACACGGTGAGCGATAGCGAACCGATGCTGACGAAATCGTTGCGTAGGGGACCTGAAGTTTGATAGGCGATAGGCTCTAGCGCTAGACAAGTATCAATGTAACACTCTTCTTCTGACTCAACATTTAAAAATGGAAAGGAAGGGATTGTAATGAGTAAGGAACTTGATCAACTACGTAATCGTGTGGATGAACTAAACCTACAGCTTTTATCATTAATTAATGAAAGAGCTAAGCTTGTTCAGGAAATTGGAAAAGCGAAGGAAACACAGGGGGTTTATCGTTATGATCCTGTCCGTGAGAGAAAAATGCTTGATCAGATTAAAGAACATAATGATGGGCCATTTGAAAACTCAACCATTGAGCATGTTTTTAAGGAAATTTTCAAAGCAGGATTAGAGCTGCAAGAGGATGATCACCGCAAAGCACTATTAGTTTCTAGAAAAAAGAAACCTGAAAACACGATTGTTGAACTCAAAGGAGAAAGAATAGGTGATGGGAAACCGCATTTAGTTTTTGGTCCATGTGCGGTGGAATCCTATGAACAAGTAGCGACTGTTGCTGATGCTGTAAGAGCAAAGGGGCTTAAGCTTCTGCGTGGAGGAGCCTTTAAACCTAGAACATCTCCTTATGATTTCCAAGGTCTTGGCTTAGAAGGCTTAAAAATTTTAAAAAGAATTGGCGATGAGTTTGACCTAGCTGTTATTAGTGAGATTGTTAGCCCTGCTGACATTGAAGTAGCAGTAGACTATCTAGACGTCATTCAAATAGGCGCAAGAAACATGCAAAACTTTGAACTGTTGAAGGCAGCCGGAGCAGTAAATAAGCCAATCCTATTAAAGCGGGGGATTTCGGCTACAATTGAAGAGTTTATAAATGCTGCTGAGTATATCATGGCTCAAGGCAATGGACAAATTATTCTTTGTGAACGTGGTATTCGGACGTATGAACGTGCTACAAGAAATACACTAGATATTTCAGCAGTCCCAATTTTGAAGAAAGAAACCCACTTACCGGTATTAGTTGATGTTACGCATTCAACTGGGAGACGAGATTTGCTTCTCCCTACAGCTAAGGCAGCTTTAGCTATTGGTGCCGATGGAGTAATGGCTGAGGTTCATCCTGATCCAGCAGTAGCGTTATCAGATAATGCACAGCAAATGGATTTAAAGCAATTTGATGAATTTATGAATGAACTTCGATCATTTGCCTTTGCCAGAGTTTAATAGTGAAAGCCTTCTGCATCGTGTAGAAGGCTTTTTATTGTCTAGCTGCGGCTTCTAGCCCCTCTTGGGTCTAAGTCGGGGCTGATCAGTCGCCTCCGCTTTTCGATTGTGTATTTTTTATAAAAAAACAAGTCTTTACATTGCGGCTTGTCAATTACTGTCGTATGATTGAATACATAATTATACATATATTTTTAATCAGATTCCAAGAGAATGAGTAGGTTGCTGCTGCTTGCAGTAAACTATGATAAACCATATGGATCGTTATTAGAATAAGGAGTGAAAATTAATGAATGTAACAATATATGATGTGGCAAGAGAAGCCAATGTATCAATGGCAACTGTTTCAAGGGTTGTTAATGGGAATCCGAACGTGAAGCCAGCTACCCGAAAGAAAGTATTGGAGGTAATTGAAAAATTAGGTTATCGTCCAAATGCTGTTGCTCGCGGTCTTGCCAGTAAAAAAACAACAACTGTTGGTGTGATTATTCCGGATATTTCAAGTACATTTTTTGCGGAGCTTGCCAGAGGAATTGAAGATATCGCGACAATGTACAAATATAATATTATCCTTAGCAATTCAGATCAAAACTTGGATAAGGAACTGCATTTATTAAATACAATGCTTGGAAAACAAGTGGATGGAATTGTTTTTATGGGAGGAAATGTTACTTCTGAACTTGTTGAAGAATTTGAAAAATCTCCTGTACCAATTGTACTGGCTGGTTCTATTGAAAAAAGTGAAAAAATCCCATCGGTAAATATTGACTATGAACAAGCTGCATATGATGCGATTCATTCTTTTATCGAAAAGGGACATAAGGAGATTGCGATCGCTATTGGTCCTTTAGCAGAGCCAATTAACCGTGATAAAAAATTGGCAGGATACAAACGGGCACTTACAGAAGCAGGAATCGAATACAAGGATGACTTCGTAGTAGAAGGGGATTATACATATGATTCCGGAATAGAAATATTTGAAAAGCTTCTTGAACAAAGTACGAAACCAACTGCGATTTTCTCAGGATCGGATGAAATGGCATTAGGGGTTGTTCATGGTGCAGAGGATAGAGGCTTCAAAATTCCTGAGGATTTTGAGGTGATTAGTTCGGATAATACTCGTTTATCATTAATGGTAAGACCGCAGCTTACAACTGTTGTACAGCCTTTATATGATATTGGTGCAGTTGCAATGAGACTCCTTACAAAATTAATGAATAAAGAAGAAATCTCCGATCATATAATTGTTCTTCCTCACAGAATTGAACAGCGAAACTCAACTAAATAAAAGAAAAAACAGAAAGATATATTATTTTTAAACGATCAGGAGAGGGAATATGAAAAGGTTTGACGCGTTAACACCCATTGGATTAATCGTTGGTTTGGGAATGCTTATTTTCGGGGTTATTACAAACGGAGGGATTGATGGATTTCTTTCATTTGTTGACCCTGCATCTATGCTTATTGTAGTAGGCGGTCTGCTCGCTGGACTGCTTGTAAGCTTTCCGCTAAAGGATATGAAGCATATGTTCACTGTTATTAAGCACGGTTTTTCACATAATGAGCAAAACTTAAGCGGATTAATTAAGACATTTGTGTATCTATCTGACCGTGCACGGCGAGAGGGGTTGCTATCTTTAGAAACCCAATTGGAAGAGGTTGATGATCCATTCATACGCAAGGGAATTTTACTTGCAGTTGATGGAATAGAGCCAGATGTAATTAATGATATTATGAATGCAGAAATAGTAGCGATGGAAGAAAGACATAGAAAGGGCAGAAGCATTCTTGAAAAGGCAGGGGAATATGCACCTGCGTGGGGGATGATCGGAACTCTGATCGGCTTAGTCCTGATGTTAAAAAGCCTGAATGATCCATCCTCTTTAGGACCTAATATGGCAATTGCTTTATTAACTACCTTATATGGAACACTGTTAGCCAATTTATTTTTCCTTCCGTTAGCTTCCAAGCTAGCTTTAAAGACAGAACAAGAGGTGTTTTTTAAGCAAATTATTATTGAGGGTGTTATTGGCGTGCAATCTGGCCAGAATCCTAAACTGTTGGAGGAGAAATTAAGTGCCTTTCTATCCTCTAAAGAGAGAAAAGAAGCAATTCAAGCTATGAATTCAGGGGAGGCTCTGAAAGATGAAGCTTAAGAGAAGACCAGCCGAGCAAGCAAAAGGCGCACCGGGCTGGATGGTTACATTCTCTGATTTGGTTACACTCATATTAGTTTTTTTTATTTTGTTATTTTCAATGTCTCAAATTGATATGATTAAGTTTAAAGCAATTACTGAATCATTTCAGGAGCACTTTTTTGACTTTTATCCTTCGATGATCCCGTTAGAAAACCCAGCTGCCGTAGAAACGGAATTGCCTGAGGAAAAAAATGAGAAAGACATGTCTGAGGAATCCTTGCAGAGTTTATTAACTGAAGTACAAAACTATCTGGACAAGAATGGATTAGAAGATGTAATTATTGCTAACCGGACAGAACGTGGAGTCGTTCTTGTACTGCAAGAACAGGTTCTATTTGATCCCGGACAAGCGACTCTTCTTGGGGATTCACATGCCTTTTTAAATAAAGTTGGCGAGCTTTTGGTGAAACTGCCTAATTTAGTTAAGGTAGAAGGTCATACAGATGATATCCCGATGAGTTCTTTTAGATATCCATCCAATTGGGAGCTCTCGGCTGCGCGTGCCAGCAGTGTAATAAATTATCTGATAGCCAATCATCAGCTTGATAGCCGCAGATTTATTGCGGTTGGCTATGCGGACACAAGACCAGTTATTTCTAATGATAGTCCGGAAAATCGTCAGAAAAACCGGCGGGTAGAAATTATTATTTCGGATCCAAAATATAGTGAAGATGATCTAGCTTCAAATTAAAAAGGACCAAAAATGAACTGCACCCCAATTGTTAGACACAACTAACAATTGGAGGTGCAGTTTTTTTATGGCCAAATATTCATTTGAGTTAAAACTTGAGGCGGTATTAGACTATTTAAATGGAAAAGAGTCTATTCGAGCAGTTGCTAGGCGTTTCAATGTAAGTAAAACCCCCTTAGAAACTTGGATAGCTCAATATAGAGAAAATGGTGAAAATGGATTAATTTCATCCTATACAAACTATGATATTCATTTTAAAATGGACGTACTAAATTATATGAGCGAACTTGGAGCGTCTTTTAAACAAGCAGCGGCTGTGTATAACATTTCTTCTCCTTCTACAATTCTTCAATGGCAAAGGCAGGTTGAAGAATCAGGTGTGGACGCTCTATTTCCAAAGAAAAAGGGGCGTCCATCCATGAAAAAGGAAACAAAAAAATCATTACCTGTAGAGGGTTCAATGGAGGCATTACAAGCTGAAAATGA
>NZ_LT904904.1:1195376-1439125 GCF_900199725.1 Cytobacillus massiliigabonensis
GTTATGGTTACCGTCGGATTACATTAGAATTACGCAACAGAGGGTATGTAATCAATCATAAAACGATCCGACGTCTAATGAATGAGCTGGGATTAAAATGTCTCGTTCGAATGAAAAAATATCGGTCATACCGAGGACAAGTAGGCAAAACTACAGCTAATATATTAGAACGGGATTTTCATGCATCTAAGCCTAACAAGAAGTGGGTGACGGATGTGACAGAATTCCACCTGCATGGGGAAAAGCTATATTTATCGCCCATTCTCGACTTATATAATGGTGAGATAATAGCTTATAATATAGAGCAACGCCCTGTATATCCACTTGTTTCTAAAATGTTGGACAAGGCCATTGAGCGATTAAACGAGGGAGAAACCCCCATCCTCCATTCTGATCAAGGCTGGCATTATCAGATGAAGCAGTATCAATTTGCATTAAAAAAACATGGTATCATTCAAAGTATGTCCCGTAAGGGGAACTGCTTGGATAACGCAGTCATGGAGAACTTCTTTGGCTTATTAAAGTCTGAATTGCTTTATTTGAAGAAATTCGAGAGTGTGGAGCATTTTAAAATAGAGTTAGAAAAATACATTCACTATTATAACCACAAACGGATTAAGGCAAAGTTAAAAGGCATGAGTCCAGTGCAATACCGAACTCATGCCCAAGTAGCTGTCTAAACCCCATGTCTAACTTTTTGGGTTCAGTTCAAAAAGGTCCTTTTTTATATGTCTAGCGTCAGCGCCTATCGCCTATCAAACTTCAGGTCCCCTCCCTACGATAAGTCGGCATCAACTCGCTTCTCTCATTGGGTCTTTTATATCTCAGTCACGGTCCTTCCAGTTTAGACGGCTATGAACAAGGCGCTTATGCTATTCTTATATCGATTCTGTTTTTTTCTGATTCCTGATTGGGTATAGTGCTTTTTCTAATGTTTGTTTATTTTTTTCGGTTATTTCTAATTTGCGGGGGATTGGCTTGTACATATCTTCCGGATCATCCCAGCTTCCAGGAAGAGGGATAGGAGATTGATCCTTCCAATCATTAATCCATTGTGGCGGTAAACTGCCATAACAATTCGAGTTTTCAGTCATTTCTAACCAAATTAGCGCCCATGCCCGTGGTACGACACGCCAGATGTCATAGCCCCCGCCTCCGACAGCTATCCATTTTCCATCACAATACTGATGAGCAATTTCGTGTGCAAGCTTTGGAATTTCACGATATATGTTCATAGTTGCAGATAAATGTGTCAGAGGGTCATGAAAATGGGAATCAGCTCCGTTTTGAGTAAGGATGACATCTGGTTTGAAAAATTCAGCTACTTCCCTAATAGATGTGCGATATACATCAAGCCAAGATTCATCTTCGGTAAACGCGTCCAGCGGGATATTAAAAGAATATCCGTATCCTTTTCCCTGGCCTCTTTCATTTACATTTCCGGTCCCAGGAAATAAATATCTGCCCGTTTCATGGATGGAAAGTGTACAAACATTCGGATCATCGTAGAAGGACCACTGGACACCATCTCCATGATGGGCATCTGTATCGATATAGAGCACTCTTGCTTTATATTTTTCTTGAATATACTTAATAGCAACCGAGCTGTCATTATACACACAAAAGCCAGATGCCTTCCCTCGAAAGCCATGGTGCAGTCCTCCTCCTAAATGAAGGGCATGTCTTGCTTGCCCGCTCATGACCAAGTCAACTGCCGTTAATGTTCCACCTACGAGTAATGAACTAGCTTCATGCATATTTGGAAAAATGGGAACATCTTCTGTACCAAGTCCATAATTATCTGCTTGTTCGGAAGACAGCTGTCCGCTTCCTGCGAGCTTGACAGCATCTACATATCTAGGATCATGAATTAATTGCAGCTCGTCATCTGTTGCAGGACGCGGAAGAACAAGCTGATCGTCCCGAATCGCATGCAAATGTTGAAGCAAATCAAGTGTTAATTTGATTCTTATTTGATTAAAAGGATGATTTGTATTGAATCTGTAGCTCAGCAAATCCTCTGAATAAATAAAAACTGAATCCTG
This sequence comes from Cytobacillus massiliigabonensis, assembly GCF_900199725.1. Lineage (GTDB taxonomy): Bacteria > Bacillota > Bacilli > Bacillales > Cytobacillaceae > Cytobacillus > Cytobacillus massiliigabonensis. Next base: position 1,197,422 of record NZ_LT904904.1, read on the forward strand.
TATCATGATGACATCCCTGGATAATTGGGCCATAGAACTTGAAGACCTGCATTTTTTAAATCCTCTATCAATGAAAGAGGGTTCATTGTTTGTAGTCTTATAACAATTATTTTATATTTTTCATCACTTTTATCAGGGTAGACGAGGACACTTTGAATATTTGCCTTTTTATTTCTAATTACAGTTGAAATTTCATGGAGCATTCCTGTTTTGTTTGGGACCCGTACTTCAATTTGAGATCCTGGCTGGTGTGCTCCAGTCAATTCAACTAACGTTCGAAGCAAATCTGTTTCTGTTACTATCCCAATTAATTTTTTATTGTTTATTATAGGCAGGCAGCCAATTCGATGCTCATATAAAATAGCTGAGATTTCTTCAACAAAGTCAAGCGGGTGTCCAGTAATTACATCAGTTTTCATGATCATTTTCAGTGGATTTTGCAATCCGGCTTTAAACTTCTCTGTTTCAAATATGGATGGTGTAGCATCACGAATATCTCTATCTGTTACTAGTCCAACTAAATGCTGTTCATTATTAATAATTGGAAGATGCCGAATTTTCCTCTCGTCCATTAATCGAATAGCATCTGCTATACTATCATTCTCAAATAACGCAACAACGTCCTTCTTCATAATTTCTTCAACAATCACTTACAGCCCCTCCATTCTAAAATGATTGTAAATCTAGTACATAAATCGATTCATAAAACGGAGACGGTCAAATTGCTGAACAGAATCTAAATCGACTCTTTTGCCGATTCTCGCCATTAAACAGTTGGCAGGATGCGAACTGATTTCTGGATCATCTGTTGCATACCAGACAAGACCGCCAGCATTCATCATCTTCTCCATTATTTTTCGGTATTCCCATACATTCAGCCCTGTTCCTTTTAGGTCCCAGTGCCAATAGTATTCAGTAGTGATGGTAATATAGTCTTCCATTGCGTCATCCATCATGGAAACCCGCAACAAATTTTTACCAGTTCCAGATCCTCTGAATTCAGGAATTACTTCAATTGCTCCTAGTTCAATTAAATTTTCCATTTTCCCTTCAGACCATCTTTCCAGTGGATCAGGGTAAACATAAGTAACATAACCCACAATCGTATCTCTGCTTCGGGCAATAATAATTCTTCCCTCAGGAAGACCTGCAATTTCGATAAGTGCCTTTTTTTGCTGTTCTGATGGACGAAAGGCTGTTAAATCTTTATGGAACTCATATCCCATTAATTTCTCAGGTGTGATAGGGCCTTCGATAAGCACTGGTCCCCTTGGAGTCTTAATTTCTTTCGCATTATACGTTTTTCGATGTTCCATTTATACACCGCCTATAAATAAGATTAAGAGTAATTCTATTATACATAATAACTTGCAATTTTAAGCGCTTTCAAATGATTTTCCATCGTATTCGATTTTTTTTGTGACAATTATGGATCCATTCTACTAAGTTAACAAAAAATTAGCGAGAGAATATTTTTAAAATTGAGAATTGATTGAACTTATACTATAATAGTAAACAATTAAGAAATGTAAGTGCGCCCTGCTTACTCTTGAATAAACTTTCTTACATAGGGAATGGGAAGGGCTGAAGTTATTTTTATTCAAAGGGGGATTTTTTTTATGAAAGTGGAAGCGTTGCCAGCAACCAAAGGGGATTATAATCTTAAGAATTATGATGATTTGTACGGAAGCTTTGATTGGAAGGATGTCGAGAGAGAATTTTCTTGGAGTGAAACGGGTCTTGTGAACATGGCCTATGAGGCAATTGACCGGCATGCAGAAACTTATAGAAAAAATAAGATTGCTCTTTATTTCAGGGATGGCTTAAGAAAAGAAAAATATACGTTTAAAGAAATGAAGGAGTTTTCGAATAAAGCAGGAAATGCTTTGAAAGCATATGGAGATGTAGAAAAAGGAGATAGAGTCTTTATTTTCATGCCTCGCTCCCCAGAATTGTATTTTGCTGCTTTAGGAGCAATAAAGCTTGGCGCCATTGTAGGGCCATTATTTGAAGCGTTCATGGAGGGAGCAGTACGTGATCGGCTAGAGGATAGTGAAGCAAAGGTTCTTATTACAACGCCAGATCTATTAAAGCGTGTCCCTGTCGATAAGCTTCCAGCACTAAAAACGATTTTCCTAGTAGGAGAAAATATTGTAGAGGATGGACCATATGTAGATTTTAATAAACGATCTGCAGAAGCAAGCAATAAGCTTTCCATCGAGTGGGTTGAGCGGACAGACGGTCTTATTCTTCATTATACTTCTGGCTCCACAGGTAAGCCAAAAGGAGTCCTTCACGTTCATAATGCAATGATTCAGCATTATCAAACAGCCAAATGGGTGCTTGATTTGCAAGAGGATGATATTTATTGGTGTACTGCCGATCCCGGATGGGTTACAGGTACTTCCTATGGGATGTTTGGTCCATGGTTAGCAGGAGCATCAAATGTAATCATTGGAGGAAGATTTAACCCGGAATCATGGTATAAAATGATTGAAGAATATGGTGTTTCGGTCTGGTATAGTGCGCCAACTGCATTTAGAATGCTAATGGGTGCTGGGGATGAGATTGTTAAGAGATTCGACTTGAGCACTCTTCGCCATGTTGTGAGTGTCGGTGAGCCATTAAATCCAGAAGTTGTTAAATGGGGAATGAAGGTATTCCATTTAAGAATTCATGATACATGGTGGATGACTGAAACAGGCGGGCTGTTAATCTGTAATTACCCATGTCTGGAAATTAAACCTGGATCGATGGGGAAACCAATTCCTGGAGTAGTTGCTGCAATTGTCGATGATCAAGGAAATGAGCTGCCTCCATACCGCATGGGGAACTTAGCCATTAAAAAGGGCTGGCCAGCGATGATGCATACGATCTGGAATAATAAACAGAAGTATGAATCTTACTTCATGCCTGGTGATTGGTATGTCTCAGGTGATTCTGCCTATATGGATGAAGCAGGCTATTTCTGGTTCCAGGGACGGGTAGATGATGTTATTATGACCTCGGGTGAGCGGGTAGGTCCATTTGAAGTAGAAAGTAAGCTGCTGGAGCATCCAGCTGTTGCTGAGGCAGGCGTCATCGGCAAGCCGGATCCAGTTAGAGGAGAAATTATTAAAGCATTTATCGCATTACTGGATGGCCATGAGCCATCTGAAGAACTAATAGAAGATATCCGCCAATTTGTGAAAAAAGGGCTTGCAGCCCATGCTGCACCACGTGAAATTGAATTTCGTGACAAACTGCCAAAAACAAGAAGCGGAAAGATTATGCGCCGAGTATTAAAGGCATGGGAGCTAGATCTTCCGACTGGGGATCTTTCGACAATGGAAGACTAATCAATTGAATATATAAGAAGAGAACCGCTACCAAAAAATGGTGCGGTTCTCTTTTATTATTCATTTAAAAAACGATTTTTCGTTATTAGGGGGAGGAGGCTCTGTGCCTTCTTCATGATCACCATCTTCATCTCCATTACCAGGTGCAGTACCAGAATCGCCAGGATTTTTATTCCCGCCATCACCAGGGGGATCTTTCGGTTTTTCCACTACAGGAGGTGTAGTTACCTCTTGTTCCTTTTCTGGTGGTTTTCCAAGCTGAATGATATTGGATGGCGGAGATTCTTTCCCTGCAATATCAACTGCAGTTACATAATATTCGCCATTCGCAGCACTAAAGGATAATGAATGTCCAGCGGAAATACTGCTTACTTTCTTTGCTCCGCTTTCTGTCTTTTGATAGACACGATATCCGATTACATCTCCTTCAGGGTGTTTGCCCCATGTAATGAGGGAGTCTTTTCCGCTGATGCTAGGTGCACCCGGATTTTTACCATTTTCCGATAGCTTTGACTCTGCAACAAGGAGATTTCCCCATCTGTCTAATCTAGGTATTAATTTTGTAGTATCCTTTATTGGGATTCCATATTTATCTTCAAAGTAATTTGGACTTAATAAAACGCCAGAGGATGTGAATTCCTCAGGAGTACTAGCCAATGCCATATAGCGATTTTCTCCTATTTGAACATATCTTCCACTTGCAAAGCTGTCATCAGAGCTGGAAGGAACAAATTTTGCGTTATACCAATCTGATTCAACGAGACCTGCTCTTGAACAAGCATCTGAAGGAAGAAGACCAGATGCTGCACAATAGGATCTGCGAACGATCCCGCCAGGCATTTTGAATTGTTCTTCAGGATCGACAATTCCTGGAGCTACATCGTAAGCGGCGTTCATTAAGTGTGCCCATAAATAAATGGTCCGCGGGCTATGATGAATCCCTTTATAACGAAGCTCTAATGCTTTTGGTGTATCATATCCAGTCCAGACGCCAAAGCTAACGTTCGGATTGACAGCTACAAACCAAGTATCCTTTAAATCCTGACCTGTTCCAGTTTTCCCAGCCCAATCCGAGCTGAATTTCAGTCTGCTCTGTAAAGAATTAGCCGTACCGCTTTTCACAACATCTCGCATCATATCGATCGTTAACCAAGCGGTTTGAGGGCTAAATACTTCAACTGGTTTTGCTTCATGCTGATAAATAATATTTCCAGAATTATCAACAATTTTTTCAATGATATAACTATCAATGAATTTTCCATCATTGGCAAATGTTCCGAAGGCATTTACGTTTTCTTCAACGGTAACTCCATTTGTTATCCCGCCAAGTGAGAGAGAAGGATTATGATAATCACTTTCAACCACTGATGAGAATCCCATTTTTTCTAAATATTGAGCTGGGCGCTGATCCATAATTGTTTTATAAGTCAGCATGGCTGGTACGTTATAGGACATTTTTAATGCATGGCGAGCGGACACTAACCCACTATATCGCTTATCATAGTTCGTTGGATACGGAACACCCGGCTTGGCAGGATTAAGGTACACGGGAACATCAGGTATGACTGTCCCAGGTGCAACAGCGCCAAGCTCCATCGCGGGAGCGTAAACAACTAATGGTTTCATTGTCGAGCCGTTCGGTCTTTTTGTAAATGTTGCATGGTTTAGCTGATTTAATTCATAATCTCTTCCTCCAACAAAAGAAAGGATCTTTCCAGTGCTATTTTCAATCAGGATTGCACCGAGTTGGACAGGTTCAACTACTTTTTTCATTTCTCCAGTTTCTGTATCTTTTACGGTTTCTGTTTTATCAGTGCCATAGTATTGATAAGTATCTTTAGCCGCTTGCATGGCATCATATATTTCTTTATTTATCGTCGTATGAATTTGATAGCCATTTTGCCTTAAATTTCGGTCAGCAAGAATTTCGTATTCATTTATTAGTTCACTGTCCTCTTTTAAATCCTGTTCATCATAGCCATCTTTTTTCGCTAAAATAAGGGCCATCACTTCTTTTGCCCGTTGTTCAATTTCCATCGTTAAATATGGATACTTTTCAATTGAACTCTCAACACGCGGGATGAAATCTTTTGTAATATCATAGGCTATTGCCTCATCGTATTGTTTCTGATCGATTTTTCCATCATCAAACATTCTTTTTAAAACTGTTTTCATCCTTGTTAATCCAGGTTCCATTCCTTCAGGAGACTTGAGTTCTCCACCCTGCGAATATGGTGTATAACCGAATGGGCTTTGTGGAAGACCGGCGATAAAAGCTGCTTGTGGGATATTTAATTCCTTTGCGCTAACGCCAAATATACCTTTAGCTGCAGCTTGAACCCCTGCAATATTTCTTCCCGAAGAGTTTCTGCCGAAAGTTGAAACATTTAAATAAGCTTCTAAAATTTCTTTCTTATCAAAGAATTTTTCAAGGCGAAGAGCTAGCAGGATTTCCTTTGCTTTCCGTTCAAAAGATACTTCATTTGTCAGTAATTGATTCTTAATTAATTGCTGTGTAAGCGTACTTCCGCCAGATTGGACAGCGGAATTTGTAACCTCTTGGAAAATAGCACGCATAATCGCTTTAGGAACGACACCATCATGCTCATAAAAATATTCATCTTCCGTTGCAATGACAGCATCGATGATGTGCTGGGAAACATCTTCCAGTTTGACTTCTTCACGCTCTAAATCGGTTCGAAGTTTGCCGAGGTATACATTATCGGAAAAATACAGTTCGGATGTTTCTTCATAATTATAAATATCTTTTTTCATGTTATCATAAGGCCGTATTTGCTCGTCCTTTACAAGAGAGGCAAAATAGCCAGCACCAACACCGCCAGCAAACGCACCCCCAAGTACGATTATGATGATAAATAACAGGACAAGATTCCATGTTACTTGAAAGGTAATGCTCGCACCCTTCGTCGTTTTTTTATTTGTAAAAATAGAAAGCCATGATTTCAATTTATCCAAAAGGTTCCGGTTTTCTTTCATTCAATCATCCCCCTAAAATCACATACATTATAGCATAAACTGGCATACTATTATCTCAAGGTTCGCTTTTTTTCAGAAATTCCCTTCTTTTTGTTTGTCGAATGAAATGGGTGTTAAGTTTCACTATTTAAGAAATATTTCGTGGTATTGATGTTGACATTTAATTGTTGAATATGATAAAAATGATGCTATATCCTAAAAAATATTTAATAAGCATTGACGGGACCCAAGTAATGCTTCTATCTCTGTTTCAGAAAGCTGGCGGCTGCTGCGAGCCAGTACATGTAGAAGGATGAATTACCTCCCTGAGCTTTCACTGTCAATTTACAATTGTAATAGTAGCAGTGAACGGTAATCCGTTATCATGTAAGAGTGGAGGATTTTTTATTTGTCCTCAATTTGGGTGGTACCGCGCAAATAAATATGCGTCCCTGCATTTGAGCAGGGGCGCTTTTTGTTTTTAGGAAAGGTACATGCATATGAAAAATATAAGAGGAGGTACTTACTATGAATTTACTTGAAGATCTGCAATGGAGAGGTATTATTTATCAGCAAACAGATGCAGAGGGAATGAAGGAAACGCTTGAAAAGGAGAAAATCTCCTTATACTGCGGAATGGATCCAACCGGTGACAGCATGCATATAGGTCACCTGCTGCCATTCCTTACATTAAGAAGATTTCAAAACCATGGCCACCGGCCGATTGTTCTTGTTGGCGGTGCAACTGGATTAATTGGTGACCCAAAAGCAACAGAAGAAAGAACTTTGCAAACGGTTGAAACCGTTCAGCATAATGTTGAATGCTTAACGAAACAGCTGAAAACGATCTTTGATTTTGATGGGGAAAATGGAGCAATCATGGTAAATAACTATGATTGGACGTCCGAGATGAATATGATTACATTCTTAAGAGATTACGGGAAACATATCGGAATCAATTATATGCTGGCAAAGGATACAATAGCAAGCCGTTTAGAAACGGGAATTTCATTTACAGAATTTGCTTATACGATTATGCAAGGGATGGACTTTAAGCATCTATATGAGAACCATCAGTGTAAATTGCAAATTGGCGGCAGTGACCAATGGGGTAATATTACAACTGGACTAGAGCTTATCCGTAAAATGGTTGGAGAAGGCGCGAAGGCGTATGGCATGACAATCCCGCTTGTTACTAAAGCGGATGGAACGAAATTTGGAAAGACAGAAAGTGGTGCAGTTTGGCTAGATCCAGAGAAAACAACGCCATATGAATTCTACCAATTCTGGATTAATGCTGCTGATGCCGATGTAATTAAATACTTAAAATACTTCACATTCCTATCACGAGAGGAAATTGAAGCACTAGAGCAATCTGTTCAAGAAGAGGCACATCTTCGTAAAGCTCAAAAGGCGCTTGCAGAGGAAATGACTCGTTTAATTCACGGGGAAGCTGCATTAATTCAAGCGATTAAAATTTCTGAGGCCCTTTTCAGTGGAGATATTAGAAATCTTTCAGCTGCAGAAATTAAGCAAGGATTTAAAGATGTTCCTTCTTACGAGCATACAACAGGAGAAGAGATAAATATCGTTGATTTACTTGTAGAGGCTAAAATATCCCCATCTAAACGCCAAGCGCGTGAAGATGTAGGAAATGGGGCTGTTTATGTGAATGGCGAGCGTGTAACAGAACTAGAATATGTTCTTTCCGAAAAGGATCGGATTGAAGGACAATTTACTGTTATTCGACGCGGAAAGAAGAAATACTTCTTAATTAAATACTAATTAAAAAGTCCTCCTTTTGTGGAGGGCTTTTTTATAATGAAGCACTGTTATAACTGAATGTTGATTGTACTGTGTTTGAAAAATAAACGGAAAAATTCCGCTTATCGCAGTCAAATCATTGGATTTAGGGCAGTTAAGCGGAAAAACTCCGCTTATTGCAGTCAAATCATTGGATTTTGTCTTTTTTAGGGCAATTAACCGGAAAAACTCCGCCTATTTTTGCCATTTCAGCTTTTTTTTATAAAATAAGCGGAAAAATTCCGCTTATTGCATCAAAATATTTGCTATTTAAGTATCCACTCTATATATTAGCCGGAAATTCTCCGCCTATGGATCCTCATTTATTCACGAAAATCAACAATGAGTAATAACAGAGTTAGAGTTAATAACAAAAGAAACCCGCCGTAATGGCAGGTTTCTTTAGAAAATCTATTAACGAGAGTAGAATTCTACGATTAGTGATTCGTTAATTTCAGCAGGAAGTTCAGAACGCTCTGGTAAGCGAGTGAAAGTTCCTTCTAATTTATCAGCATCGAAAGTTACGAAGTCAGGAACGAAGTTGTTAACTTCGATTGCTTCTTTAACGATGTCAAGGTTGCGAGATTTTTCGCGAAGTGTAATTGTTTGACCAGGTGCTACGCGGTATGATGGGATATCAACACGACGTCCATCAACCATGATGTGTCCGTGGTTAACAATTTGACGAGCTTGACGGCGAGTACGAGCAAGACCTAAACGATAAACAACGTTGTCAAGACGTGATTCTAAAAGAATCATGAAGTTTTCACCGTGTTTACCAGCCATTTTGCCAGCTTTATCAAATAAGTTACGGAATTGGCGCTCATTTACACCATACATATGACGAAGCTTTTGCTTCTCTTGTAATTGTAAACCGTACTCAGATAATTTTTTACGTTGGTTTGGACCATGTTGTCCAGGAGCGTAAGGACGCTTTTCTAATTCTTTACCAGTACCGCTTAGTGAAATACCAAGACGACGTGATAATTTCCAGCTTGGGCCAGTATAACGAGCCATGAATGACTCCTCCTTTAATGTTTTTATTTTGTAAAATAAAAACAGATGCACGCAACGTTCATGTCCATTTTGTTTTCATGTACCTTCGCTCCAGCAGCAGGGAGTTACGCAGTACCCCATCATCAGGAATCCGATTGAGGAACAAAATGAGAGCATCAAGGCGCTCACATAGGCTGCAATATTTTACACAAAGAGTATTATATAATTATTTGTGATTAAAAGTCAAGGTGTATTTTCTCAGGTGTAAAATTGAATATCAAACTTTTTTACTATCCCCCTATTTAAATATGGTATAATAACGATAGAAGTGAACTGATAATAAAGAGTGGTTTTAAATGAAAGAATCATTGAAAGAAAAGCGTATCCGGTTTGTATTAATCGGTTTTTTTATTTTTTTAGTTATTGGCGCATTTTTATATCGCTTTGAATTGAGGGAAACTCAAGATAAGGACTATTCTCCTCCTTTAGCCCTTGTTTTAAAGAAGAGTGCGGATATGAATGATAATCCAGTTATTGCATTGTACGAATATAAAAACGGCAAACATATTTTGGCTGTCTATGAAATTGAAAGAACGAATAGGTATAAATTTAATGCGATGCATGTAATTGAACTAAAAGAAGCTCCCGAACAAATCTCGCCTGATAGGAGAGATGAGGGGATATGGGTTAAAGCTAATAAGAACTGGACGTATTATTCTCCAAATTTACATGAAGAAGAGAGAGAGCTTGAACATAGAATAGCGAATTCTACTTCTGAAACCTCCTACAGCTTTGATGACAAGAGGGCGATTTTAACTATAGACAGCAAACATTCTATAGTCTTGGAGAAAGGTGAGAAGCCAACAGGATTATTTGCTTTATCCGAAGATAGATCAGTATGGCTTGTCATTACAGAAAGAAATATAAAAATAGCTGCGATTGATACGAAATAGACAAAAATATGCGGGAAATTTCAGATAAATATATATATAATGGATATGTAAGAAAATGCAATTTTCATTTCGTAGCAATAGGGAATAGTTATTACTAATAGGTGATGATTAAAGATGGAACAGCTCGAACAAAAATTGATAATGAAATTAAAAAGTCATTTTTTAGATATCATTGATATAGAAAATGGCTTATTACATTTTGATGAAATTTTAATATCCATGCTCCATATAGTAAAAGAAGTAACAGGAGCAATGGATGCTTCTTTTTTCAGCATGAATGAGTGGAACAAGCAATTACTTATGGAAGCATCAACAATTATAGATAAAAAGCCATCTGTTATTCCACCTTCCTTATCTGATTATGATTTCCAAAGAACAGTCATAAGACAACAGCTTCCTGGATTTGAAGAATATAACCTCATTCTGCTACTAAAGAAGGATGAACAGTCTCAAGGCTGTTTAGCAATAAAAGGAGCTCATGAAACTTTCATCCGTTTTTCAGATGATGTTCTTGAAAAAATAAGCGAAGAGTGTGCGCGTTTTTTGCATACGGCAAGATATTTTGTGAAAACCATATTAGAAGAAAGAAGATATAAACAGCTCTATCGAGTTACGGAGAAATTTCATTCCTCCATGAATATGGATGATGTACTGGGTGAAATCATCTGTACATTACAGGAAGTATACCCAACCTTTACTTATTATCTTCTTTTATCACATGACAATAATAAACTTGAAGATTTGCCGATTAAGGACCTAGAATATGATAGTGAAAATATTGCTGCCATGCAGGCTTATGTAACAGGAGTCCCTCAATTTGAAGATTCTCTTCACGAAAAAAGATCGGTGCTGTATGCACCTTTAAAAGGGAAGCAGGGAGTATATGGGGTACTGCAAGTAATTGCACCAAATTCAATTGTATTTCCAAATAATGAGGTTGAGTTCATTACCCTCTTAGCAAATACAGCGGGGACTGCACTTGAAAATGCGCAGCTTTATCAGCAATCTAAGCGCTTAATTAAGGATCTTCAGCTAATTAATGAAACTTCTCATCGCCTAAACTCGAATTTACGATTAGCTGAGACTATGGCATTTATTACAGAGCAGATTATTCAATCATTTGATGCAGAAGAAGTCGGTTTTATATTGTTTTCGAAGGATTATAAGGAATTAAAAGTATTACAAGGAAGTACTGAATTTTTTCAGCAGAAAGAAGCGAGACTGTATATTGAGTTTATAAAAAGAAAAGTAGAAGCTGACGAGGAAGCTCTTTTTATCGGGGATTTCAATCTAGAAGGCGAGAGTAGACCTGCATGTTATAAGTCAATTATGGCGGTTCCTATGACACAGTCAGGCGTGCTGAAGGGCATAGCAATAGTTATGCATCAATCACCATACCATTTCTCTTTTGAAACGTTTAAACTGCTGCAATCACTTGTTCATCATTCTACACTTGCATTTACTAACTCAATACTAAGAGAAGAGCTTGAGAAAATGGTTGTCACAGACCACTTAACAAAACTATACTCTCGAAGCTATCTGGACGATAAAATTCACCAATCCATGAATGAGGACCATGAGGGGACATTCATGATGATTGACATTGATAATTTTAAATTGATAAATGATACATTTGGCCATCAAGTAGGTGATGATGTCATTATTCAGGTTGCTGATCTGATCAATGCGAATATAAGAGGTTCTGACATTGGTGCAAGGTGGGGAGGAGAAGAGCTGGCAATTTATTTGCCGGGAGTATCTTTAAATGCAGGCCTGGTAATAGCGGAAAGACTTGTAAAAAGAGTTTCTGAAAGCACTGAGCCGCAAGTAACGATTTCATGTGGTGTTTCACATTGGAATAGAGGACGTTATGATTCCTATCCAACCTTATTTAAACGTGCTGATAAAGCGCTATATATAGCAAAGCAAACTGGGAAAAATAAGGTCGTTGTTCAAGAACACGAAGAAGGCAATAAATAAGACTGGACCAATTGCTCTAAAAGCGGTTGGTCCTTATTTATGTCTGAGGTTGATCAAAGGGTAGCCTTATTTGTTCCCATAAATTACTTTCCAAATTGTTTGGATTATCATATGATAATACCGGGAATGTTTTTTATATTTTAAAAATTGAAAGCGTTTACAATGAGGAGGGATCAGAATAATGGCAGATACGAACTCAGCAAAGATTGAAACTAAAGTTATTCACGAAGGATATGATTCAGAAAAATATAGTGGAAGTTTAGCACCGCCCATTTTTCAAACATCAACCTTTACATTCGAAACAGCTGAGCAAGGAGAAAGACGGTTTTCTGGAGAAGAAACAGGCTATATTTATTCAAGACTTGGCAATCCAACAGTGACTATGCTTGAGGAAAGAATGGCTACTCTAGAATATGGAGAAGCAGCTCTAGCGTTTAGTTCTGGAATGGCAGCTGTTTCAGCAATCCTGCTTGGATTAACGAAAACCGGTGACCATATTTTGTGCTCGCAAGGAGTTTATGGCTGCACATACGGTTTATTAGAGATGATGGATGAAAAATATAAAATTAGCCATGATTTTTCGGCTATGGAATCAAAGGAACAATTATTACAAGCGCTTCGTCCAGAAACAGTTTGTATTTATGTGGAAACACCTATCAATCCTACAATGAAACTAGTAGATTTACAAATGATTGGGGAAGTTGGTAAAGAAAAGGGGATCCCTGTTGTAGTAGATAATACATTCTGTTCCCCATACTTGCAAAACCCGATTATCCTTGGATGTGATATCGTTATCCATAGTGCGACAAAATATATATGCGGGCATGGGGATGTAATCGCAGGAATTGCCGTTGGAAAAAAAGAGTTTATTGGGGAAATAGCGATGACAACACAAAAGGATATCGGAGGCGTCATTTCTCCGTTTGATGCGTGGCTTTTGCTTCGTGGGTTAAAAACACTGGCAGTAAGAATGGATCGTCATTGCGAAAATGCAGCAAAGTTAGCAGATTTTTTACTAAGCCATCCAAAGGTAGCTGACGTATTTTATCCTGGTGATGAACAAAATCCAGATTTTCAAATAGCACAAAAGCAGATGAGAAAACCTGGTGGATTAATTTCCTTTACGTTAAATGGTAATAAAGCAACTGCACAAGCACTTATGAATGAGCTTAAGCTCATTAAAATTGCTGTCAGTCTTGGCGATGCAGAAACATTGATTCAGCACCCTGCAACAATGACACATGCAGTAGTACCGAAAGAATCCAGAGAAATGATGGGAATTGACGACACTCTTCTTAGATTATCCGTTGGTCTGGAATCCTGGGAAGATATTCGCAATGATCTGGAGCAAGCATTAAATAAAATCTAAGTAAAAAAGGGGACAATGATTAAAAATCATTGTCCCCTTTTTTACCTATAAAAACTTGATTAAAACATCAACAAACTCTTCTAATTTCTGCTGGTCAAGCTCGTCGAAACGGTTCTTTTCAGGAGAATCAATATCTAAAACACCGATTATCTGGCCATTCTTTACAAGCGGAACAACAATTTCTGATTGTGAAGCGGCATCACAGGCGATATGTCCAGGAAATAGATTTACATCTTCCACACGAACAGTTTCTAATGATTTAGCGGAAGTTCCGCAAACTCCCCTTCCGAGAGGAATTCTAACGCAAGCTGGAAGTCCTTGAAAGGGACCTAGTACGAGTTCCTTGTCCTCAAGAAGATAAAAGCCCACCCAGTTGATACGATCTAAAAATAGGTTTAAAAGAGCAGATGCATTACTTAAATTTGCCATTCGGTTTGACTCGCCTTCCAGTAACGCGGCTAGCTGCTTTATGACTAAATTGTAGTTTTCCTCGCGGGTTCCTCTGTATGCTTCGACATTGAACATGAATAAATCACCTAACTTCCTAAAATATTAATTAGATTATAGCAAAACTAGAAGAAATAAGTGAAACTTTGTCGAGAATTATATAAAGGAAAAGGCTAATTAAACAAGAATGTCTATATAATAATGAAATTTGTTGGCTAAAATGGCAACTCATTTTGAAAGAGGTGGCTGTATGAAGGGGAATGCCAAAGAAGCAATCGTTCGTGCATCTATTAATTTATTTAATGTAAACGGGTTTCACGGAACATCTATAAGGGATATTGCCAAAAAAGCAAATGTAAATCCAGCTAATATTGCCTACTATTTTGATAACAAGCATGGATTGCTAGAGCATTGTTTTACCATCTTTTTTGAAAGATACGTAAAGGAGATAGAAAACGGCTATAGTTTTCTTGAACAAGGAGCAGTCATTTCCTTAAAAAAAATGGTGGAGAACATTATGATTTTTCAGTTTGAAAATATTCATTTAACGAGATTAATTCTACGAGAAATATCACTCGATACGCAAATTGTCCGTGAGATCATGTCCACTTATTTAATGAAAGAAAGGTATTATATTAATAAAGTGATTGAGAGAGGGATGAAGGCAAAAGAGTTTAGGCCTGCGACACCTGACTACATTACTTTGCAGCTGAAGGGTCTTTTGAACATGCCATTTTTAAATACACATTATATGAATGAAGTGCTGCATGTTCGTCCAAATGAAAGGTATTTTGCCGAAAAATATATAAAAGAGGTTTATAAATGGATTGATGGTGTACTCTGTCAAAGTGATTATGTTAGATCTTATTTAGCGGTGAATTGATTGTGGAAAAGGAGTCATATTATCTGTTCCTTTTCCACAATGGCATCATGCTAAGGCCTTGTCCCAATTCCTTTACTTGATGTGCATCAGAACCATAAATAAGAGGGATTTTCAATTCTTCTGCTTTTTCAGCTACCCAGTCGGGGGGATAAGCCTCTTTGCAGAGGGGCTTTGAAAAGCCTGCCCCGTTATAGTCAATTTCATAGCCTTTAACTTTGATAGCTTTTAATATTTCCATTATTTCATTTACAAAAGCATTCTTCACAGGATACTTTTTATGAAACTTTTTTACTAATGTCATATGTCCAATCCGTTTTGGCTTATACGGACCTAAATCATAATAAATAGATTGGAGCAAGGTTTTAAAGTAAGCCTGATATACCTCATCAATATTTCCGTATGCTTCAGCCATTTGACCGAAAACATCCGGTGAATAATCAAGGCAATCATATCGGTTCCCAAATTTTAAAAAATGAACAGAGAGGATGGCATCATCTAAATATTTGCCGTATTGATCAAGAAATTTTTTAGTCTCCTCTTCAAAACCTTCAATAAAATCAACCTCAAGCCCCGTATTAATTTTTATTTTTCCGCTGTAAACAGACTTAACCTTGTTAATCTTGCCGAAATAATCTTCTAGTTGCTTAATGTCCATAGAACTGTCTCGTTCTGGAGTAGGATCAATAAATCCAGCAGGCAAAGGAGCGTGCTCAGTAAAAGAAATTTCTTGAAATCCTAATAATAGTGCTTTTTCCACATATGCTTCAATGGGATCCTGCGTGCCGTGAGGACAAAATGGTGTATGGATATGGCCATCTTTCATAAGAAATCATTCACCATCCTTAAGTAAGTTGATAAAATCGGAGTGAAATATTTGAAAATTTGTACAATAAAGAGATAAAATGTTTAAGTGAAGATGCTTTTTCACAATAATTTAGATAAAAAAATGAAATAAATAGTCAAAAAATGTCGTTTACATGGTATCATAAAAACATTGAACTGAACATGATTTTAAATATTTACATAGATCATCATATATCGGCTCGGTACAGAACAGGGGGCTTTAAAAAGTGGAATGGATTATTGGCGTTATCGTCATTCTTATCGGTTTATTTTTAACAGGATTTATATTAAAGAAGAAATACTTTAAAGAAATTGATCGGCTTGAAGCATGGAAGATGGATATTGTGAATCGCCCTGTTCTTGATGAAATGTCAAAGGTAAAGCAATTGAATATGACAGGTCAAACAGAGGAGTTATTTGAGCGCTGGCGAACAGAGTGGGATGATATTGTTACGTCACAATTGCCAAATGTAGAAGAGTATTTATTTGATGCCGAAGAATATATCGATAAGTATCGTTTTAATAAAGCAAAGCAAGTACAGAGAGAAATTGATAATTACTTAACAGAAATTGAAGAGAATATAAAGAAATTATTGAATGAATTAAATGATCTAGTAGGCAGTGAGGAGAAAAACAGAACGGAAATCGAAGAACTAAAAGACATTTACCGTGAGAATAAGAAAACACTGCTTGCCCACCGCCATACATATGGAAAAGCAGCAGATCTAATTGAAAAGCAGCTAGATGATTCATTTGCGAAGTTTCAAGACTTTAATGAGAAAACGGAGAGCGGAGACTATTTAGAAGCAAGAGAAATTGTTTTAACCATCAAATCTGAATTAGATCATGTGAATGAGAAAATGGAAGTCATACCAGCTTTTATGGTTGAGTGCTTTTCGAAAATCCCCGCACAATTAAAAGAATTAAAAGATGGATATAAAGACATGCTTGATCAAGGGTTTATTCTTGATCATATTCAGTTAGAGAAAGAAACAGAGAGGTTAGAAGAAGCCATTAAGGGGTATGCGATACTTATTGAACAGACAGAAATTACTGATGTTCAAAAAGGAATCAGTGAAGTAAAAGATAGCATTGATTTATTATACGATCTTCTTGAAGAAGAAGTACATTCAAGGCATTTTATTGATAAGCAGGATGAAGCAACTAGAAATATGCTATTTACAAACAGAGAAATTAACAAACAGTTGAAGACTGAGCTTGAAATCGTTCGTCAAAGCTACCATATTTCGGATAAGGATATTGAAGTTCAATCGCAGCTCGAAAAAAAGTTAACTCAGCTTTTCAAAAGGTTCGAAGTGCTTGAACATAAAATTGTAAGTCAAACTGCTGCTCATTCAATTCTTAAAGCAGAACTTGATGAAATTAGGATCCAGCTTGAAGAAGTTGAGGATGAACATGCATCATTTGCTGAAAAGCTCCAGGCGCTTAGAAAAGATGAGATGAGTGCCCGTGAAAAAGTAAAGGAACTCAAAAAGAAAATTGCGGAAACGGTTAGACTTGTTTCAAAAAGCAATGTACCAGGCTTGCCGCAGGACTATAAATATTTAGTGCAGGATGCAAAGGAAAGTATCGAAAATGTAATGGCAAAGCTTGAGGAGCAGCCGTTAAATATCCAAACGATCCAGCAATATTTAGAAGTAGCTGTTTTAACCGTTGAAAAAGTAGTTAATATAACAGATGAAATGATTGAAACCATCGTACTGGTAGAAAAAGTCATTCAATATGGGAATAGATATCGAAGCAGATACCCTTCTGTTGAAAAAGGATTACTTGAAGCGGAAAGCTCATTTAGGGGATTTGATTACAGAACAGCCTTAGAGCAGGCAGCAACTACAATAGAAGAAATTGATCCTGGTGCAATAAAAAGGATCGAAGAATTAATAAGCCAACAGTAAGAAAAAGGTCCGCCATATTGTGCGGACCTTTTTCTGTATATTTTACTTCATTTAAAAAAGGAATTGGCTAAATACCAATTCCTTTCATTTCATTTACTCTTAGTTACTTGTCGGTACAGTTTTCTTTGATTCTCCAGCAGCTAGAGCGATACAATAGCCGACGATTGCACCAACGATCGCTGGAACTAACCAGCCGATGCCTTGGCTAAAGAATGGAAGGACACTAAGTATGTCTGTAATAGCTGAGACATTTAAACCAGCGGCATTTAAACCATCTACTAGACCAATTAGTCCTGTTGGAATTAATGCACAAATATAAACTAGTGAATAACCTTTAAAGAAATTATGAACAAATGACAATAAGATTAAAACAATCGCTAATGGATAGATAAATACTAATACTGGGACTGAAATGCTGATTAGCTGAGTCAATCCAACATTGGCAATAATTGCACTAAATAGTGAGAAAATAAGAACGAATGTCTTATAAGAAACCTTTGGCATTAGCTTATTAAAATATTGTGAACATGATGAGATTAAACCGATCGCAGTTGTTAAACAAGCGAATAGAATAGCTAGTCCAAGTACAACCGCTCCGAATGAACCGAATAAGTGGTTCGCAGCAGCTGAAAGAAGTGAACCTCCATTTTCATGGATACCAATAGCGTCTGGACTTGTAGAACCGATATAAGCTAAAGATAAATAAACAAGTGCAAGACCTACTACTGCAACAAGTGCAGCTTGTATACAAAGCTTTGTGATTGACTTTTTGCTTGTTACACCTAATCCTTTAATCGAAGCAATAACCATTCCGCCAAATACAAGAGAAGCGATAGCATCCATTGTTAAATACCCTTCAATAAACCCTTTGAAAAATGGACCTTCCGCATATGGACCAACTGGTGCTTTAGCCTCTCCAAGTGGCGTAATAAAGCTTTTAATAACGAATAGAGCAAGAACTGCTAATAATGCAGGTGTTAATAGCTTCCCAATGGTATCAACAAGTTTTGTTGGATTCATAGATAGCCAAGCACAGATAACAAAATATACTACAGAAAAAATTAAAAGTCCTAATCCATTTGGTGACGAACCTTCAGGTAAGAATGGAAGTACACCGATCTCGAAAGCTACTGTTCCGGTACGCGGGATAGCAAAAAGCGGACCAATTACTAGATATAAGACGACAGTAAAGATAACTGCATAAACCGGATGTACTCTATTTGCTAATGTTTCTAAATCCCCCACTTTTGCTATTGCGATTACTCCCAGCAATGGCAAACCTACACCAGTGATTAGGAATCCAAAGATGGCGGTCCAGACGCTTGTTCCGGCATCTTGTCCTAGAAATGGAGGGAAAATCATGTTCCCTGCACCGAAAAACATTGCGAATAACATAAGTCCAATTGCTAAAATTTGTTTTCCTGATAAATTTGTATTCATTATTAGTCCTCCTGTTGCATTTACGAAATTTTATGAAAATTTTGACCAAAATAATAAAAGAATTATTCTTAATTATAATATTAAGGAAATATTTCGCTAGATAGATTTACATTCATTCTCTCATCCTCCTAGTTTATAATGACGAAATTTTATGACAATTTACTTTAAAAATTATTTAAGAATACTAAATTTACTATGATTATATATTAAGGTGAAGATTCTGTAAATTATAATTATAAAAAAAATAACTTCCTATTTTTTGAAACAGGGGCAATTTTACGAATTACCCCTGTTTTTTAAAGTGATCAAAATTAGTTAGTTTGTACTGTCTTTTTAGATTCACCCGTAGCTAATGCGATAAAATAGCCAACTAAAGCTCCTGCAATAGCCGGTACAATCCAGCCAATTCCTTGATCAAATAGCGGAAGGAAGCTTAGTGAATCTGTTAAAGCAGAAACATTTAATCCAGCAGTTTTTAAACCGTCAATAAGGCTAATAATACCTGTTGGAATCAATGCAACAATATAAACTAATGAATAACCTTTAAAGAAATTATGGAAAAATGATAAAACAATTAAAACAATCGCTAGTGGATAAATAATAACCAATACTGGAACTGAAAAAGCAATAAGCTGTGTTAAGCCGATATTAGCAATAATCATACTAAAGATTGAGAAAATTAAAACGATAGTTTTGTAAGAATAACGCGGCATAAGCTTATTGAAATAAGTTGCACATGCTGAAACGAGACCGATTGATGTTGTTAAACAAGCAAATACAATTGCTAGTGCAAGAATGATTGAACCGAATGATCCAAATAAATGGTCAGCTGCTTTTGAAAGAAGTGCTCCGCCATTTTCTTGAATTCCTATAGCATCTGGTGCAGTTGAACCAATATATGCCAGTGATAGATAAACAAGAGCAAGGCCAGCTGCGGCAATTAAACCAGCTTGTACACAAATCTTTGTAATTGATTTCTTATTTGAAACCCCTAAACCTTGAATAGAACTAATGACAATAATACCGAATACTAGTGCAGCAATCGTATCCATTGTTAAATATCCTTCAACAAATCCTTTAAAGAAAGGACCATCAACATAAGGACCTATTGGAGTTTGTGGATCACCTAATGGAGTAATAAGAGCCTTAATAACAATTACTGTTAAAATAATTAAAAGCGCTGGCGTTAATATTTTC
Source organism: Cytobacillus massiliigabonensis (assembly GCF_900199725.1). Taxonomy (GTDB): domain Bacteria; phylum Bacillota; class Bacilli; order Bacillales; family Cytobacillaceae; genus Cytobacillus; species Cytobacillus massiliigabonensis. The sequence continues at coordinate 1,217,563 of NZ_LT904904.1, forward strand.
CCAATCGTATCAACTAATTTTGTTGGATTCATTGCAAGCCATGCTGTAATAGCAAAGAATACAACTGAGAATATAGCAAGAGGCAGCGGACTATTAACAGCGCTTTCAGATAAAAACGGAATCACTCCGATTTCATATGAAACGGTTCCTGTACGTGGAATAGCAAACAGCGGTCCAATCACTAAATACATGACAACTGTAAAAATCACTCCATATACTGGATGAACGCGGCTTGCCATTGTTTGCACATCGCCCACTCTTGCAATCGCGATGATAGCTAATAGCGGCAGCCCAACACCAGTGATTAAAAATCCAATAATTGCAGTCCACACATTTGTACCTGCGTCTTGTCCTAGAAATGGAGGGAAAATCATATTTCCAGCCCCGAAAAATAGTGCAAATAACATAAGCCCAACGGCCATGATTTGCTTTGTTGATAAATTTGAATTCATACTTCATCCCCCTGAATCAGTACCCTAAATATTTTGAACATTTTACATAGTAACATAGTTGTTAAAATAATTGTCGAATATTATCAAAGTCTTAATTTTAAATATATTGAGATAATAAAACCTGGGCAATTTTTCTTATTTATTCTAGTATAATTATTCCCAGAAATAAAGGATTTTATTGAACTATTATTAAATATGAATTCCCTTTTAAATGCTTTAAATGGATAAAATTAAATAATAAAAACAACATTTCTCAAATCAATTATTCAGAGGCTGACAAATTTTGAAATTTAATTACTGAAACATTTATGGTATGATTTAAAGTTGGCAATACGTTTTGAATGGAAGGAGAAGACAATGATCTACTTAGATAACAGTGCAACAACGAAACCTTATAGAGAAGTATTGGAGTCATTTAACAAAGTATCAACAGCATATTTCGGTAACCCGTCCTCCTTACATGGTCTTGGAGGAGATGCAGAAAAGCTCCTTTCGCAGGCAAGGGAACAAATCGCCAAGCTTTTAAAGGTTCAAGCAAATGAAATCTTCTTCACTTCAGGCGGGACAGAAAGTAATAATATAGCCATTAAAGGAACAGCCCTCATGCACAGAGGGAGAGGACGCCATATTATAACGACAGAAATCGAACATCCTTCGGTGAAAGAATCAATGGAACAGCTTAAAGCACTTGGATTTCGAATTACTTATATTCCAGTAGATAGGAATGGGACAGTAAGTGTAACTGAAATTGAAAAGGCCATTTCAGAAGATACAATTTTAGTCTCTGTTATGCATGTGAATAATGAAACAGGGTCCATTCAGCCAATCAAAGAGATTGGTCAACTTATAAAGCAGCATTCAAAAGTCTTATTTCATGTCGATTATGTCCAAGGAATTGGAAAAGTGCCTCTTCATATCCATGATTGTCAAATTGATTTATGTACATTTTCCGGTCATAAATTCCATGGATTAAAGGGAACGGGCGCACTTTTTATTCGTCAGGGAGTAAAGATTTCTCCATTGTTTTCTGGCGGAGGACAAGAGTGGCAGCAAAGAAGCGGAACGGAAAATGTTGCCGGGATTGTTGCAATGGCAAAAGCATTAAGATTAACATTGCAAAGACAGGAAAACAATGTTGCAGAAATGGAGAAAATAAGAGATTGTATTCGAATAAATTTGGAAAAAATAGACGGGATTAAAATCCATACACCAGTCCTCCATTGTGCACCGCATATCATAAATTTCTCTATTCATGGATTTAAAGCGGAAGTGTTCGTTCATGCACTTGAGGAAAAGGGAATTTATGTATCAACGACCAGTGCATGTTCCTCTAAGATAAAAAAGGCTAGCAGTACACTTCTTGCAATGGGGGTTCCAGAAGAAGAAGCGCTTAGCTCCATTCGAGTGAGTCTATCCTATGAGAATACAATGGAAGAAGCAATCCAATTTATTGAATCTGTAAAAGAAGCTGTAAATAGGCTAAGAAAGGTTATGAATTAATATGAATTATGATCGCATTCTTATTCGTTATGGAGAACTTTCGACAAAAGGAAAAAATCGAAAAGTATTTATCCATAAATTAAAGCGTAATATTAAACGGGTTTTGCGGAACTTTGAAAAGATTAACATTGAAGCGGACAGGGAGCGAATGTTTATTCTTTTAAATGGAGAAAACGGTCTTGAAATTATTGAGCTGCTGAAGAACGTCTTCGGCATTCAGTCCTTTAGCCCAGCAATTAAAACGGATAGAGAACTTGAAAATATGAAAAATGCTGCTCTTGATTTGTTTAAAAAGATCCATCAGGCTGGGGAAACATTCAAAATTACGACAAAAAGGTCAGATAAATCCTATTATTTAGATACGAATGAAATCAATCAAATATTTGGTGCCCATTTGTTGATAAATATCCCTGAGCTAAAGGTAGATGTGAAAAAGCCTGATATCAATCTTCAAATTGAAATTAGAGAAAAAGCAGTTTACTTTTCATGTGAAAATATTCTAGGTGCCGGCGGACTTCCGGTTGGCTCAAGCGGAAAAGGGATGCTCATGTTATCCGGAGGCATCGATAGTCCAGTTGCTGGATTTCTTTCAATGAAAAGAGGGGTTGAGATTGAAGCTGTCCATTTTTATAGCCCTCCTTTTACAAGTGAACGCTCCAAACAGAAAGTAATCGACCTAACTGAAAAGCTGGCAAATATAGGCGGGTCAGTAAAACTTCATATTGTTCCTTTTACTGAAATTCAACAGCTCATCGCAAAGCAGGTGCCAGAGAATTATTCAATGACGACGACAAGAAGGTTAATGCTTCGTATTACGGATGAGATTAGAATTAAAAATGATGGATTAGCAATTATTACTGGTGAAAGCCTTGGACAAGTTGCCAGCCAAACACTTGAAAGCATGTATGCAATCAATGACATAACAAATACCCCTATCTTAAGGCCGCTGATTACAATGGATAAATCTGAAATCATTGATATTTCAAGAGCCATTGATACATTTGAGATTTCTAATCGGCCATATGAGGATTGCTGTACGGTATTTGTTCCGAGCTCACCAAAAACGAAACCAAAAAAAGAAAAGGTTCAATACTTTGAGAGTTATATTGAGTTTGAACCGCTCATTAGTAAAGCGGTTGAAAATACAGAAACAATAGTAATTACTCCAAAAGCTGCTGAGCAAGACGAATTTGGGGATTTATTTTAACTGGCTCGCTCTGGTTCTTCAAGCATTAATTACCAGTAAATATTTGAATATGGCCATGTGATTTTACACATTCTATACTCACAAGGAGGTGAACATCACATGGCAAACAACAACAGTAACTCAAATCAACTTTTAGTACCAGGCGTACAACAAGCTTTAGACCAAATGAAATACGAAATTGCTTCTGAGTTCGGTGTTAACTTAGGTGCAGATACCACTTCTCGTGCTAACGGTTCAGTAGGTGGAGAAATTACAAAGCGTTTAGTTCAAACTGCTCAACAGCAATTGGCTGGTTTTGGACGATAATAAAAAAATAAATAATATGGCTACAAGGGGCAGGATTATTTCCTGCTCCTTATTTATGTTGTCTAGCTTCATCATCTACCCCCGACAAGCATAAGGAGAGCATTTCTATGTTATGTAAAAATAAACAATTTAAAATTTTTTAATAATTTAGTATAATAATTTTAATGAAAAACATCTTTGTAAAGACATCCGTTCGACTACTTTTAGGGGGAGATATGATGAAACGAGAAGATCTATTGGCACCGGAAAAGTATAATCTAGTTGCTGAAATGGAGCGTTATGCAGAAGATACGGGCAGGCTGGCAATTAGATGGGAAGATGAACAGGGAGAGAAAAAAGAAGTTACATACAGTGAATTATTAAAAAATGCAAATAAAATCAGCAATGTTTTTGCGAAATATGGTTTAGAAAAAGGGGATGTCGTTCTTGTTATCGTTCCGCGGCTAATTGAAGCTTATCAAGTATATATTGCTGCCTTGAAGGCAGGGCTTGTTGTTATTCCAAGCTCTGAGATGCTTCGCTCAAAAGACCTTCAATATAGAATGACTCATGGGGATGTAAAAGGAATTATCAGCTATTATCCGTATGTAGACCAATTCTCAAAAATAAAAGAGGCTGAATCTTTGCAGAAATTTGTTATTGGCGGTCAATCAGTGAATTGGACGGATTTAAATAGTGAAATGGATCAGGCGTCTGATGAGTTTCCAATTGCAGATACGAAACAGGATGACATGGCCTTCCTTTCTTATACATCAGGTACAACAGGAAACCCTAAAGGGGTCGTGCATACACATGGATGGGCTTATGCACATCTCAGAACGGCTGCTCCAAACTGGTTATGCATTGAAGAGGGCGATACAGTTTGGGCAACTGCAGGACCTGGATGGCAGAAATGGATATGGAGTCCTTTCTTATCCGTTCTAGGTTCGGGAGCAACTGGGTTCGTGTATAATGGAAAATTCGAGCCAATGAAATATTTACAGCTACTAGGAGATTATAATGTGAATGTTCTATGCTGTACACCGACAGAATACCGCATAATGGCTAAAGCGGACAATCTCCATGAGTACAAGCTTCCGCATCTTCGCAGTGCAGTATCAGCGGGTGAACCATTAAATCGAGAAGTTATCGATATTTTTAAGAAAAACTTCAATGTAGATGTACGTGATGGCTATGGTCAAACGGAAAATACTTTACTCGTTGGTGTGACAAAAGGAATGGCGCTAAAACCTGGTTCAATGGGAAAACCGACTCCTGGGAATCGTGTGGAAATTATTAATGAAGATGGGAAGCCATGCGGCGTAAATGAAGTAGGAGATATTGCCGTACATGCTGAAACACCAGCTCTATTTAAGAACTACTACAAAGATCCAGAAAGAACAGCAATGCAATTCCGCGGGGATTATTATGTAACAGGGGATAAAGCGAAAATGGATGAGGAAGGCTACTTCTGGTTTGAAGGGCGGGGAGATGATATTATCATTAGTTCAGGCTACACAATTGGACCATTTGAAGTGGAAGATGCCCTTGTTAAACATCCTTCAGTTAAGGAATGTGCAGTAGTTGCAAGTCCAGATGAAGTTCGCGGATATATTGTTAAAGCCTTTGTAGTATTGCGTGAAGGGGTGGATGAAAAAGATCCTGACTTGATCACGAATCTTCAGGAACATGTGAAGGAGCTTACTGCACCATATAAATATCCACGTAAAATCGAGTTTTTAGCTGAGTTGCCGAAGACTACTTCAGGGAAAATTCGTCGGATAGAGCTTAGGAAAAAGGAAATGGAAACAGCTGCGCAAAAATAATATGAGGCGTATCGATGCAGGCGGGAGTGCGCCTGCATTTTTGATATAGTAAAATTGCAGAATTAAGGGAGAGAGATGCTTTGGGTACTTTATGGTATGGAGGTAATATTTACACAATGCAAGAAGAAAATCATCTAGCGGAGGCAGTTTTTACAAGGGCGGATAAAATTATTGAAATTGGACCAATCCAGACCCTTGAGGAAAAGTATGGAAATGAAATGGTCAGCAAGATGGATTTACAAGGGAGAACGATGCTTCCGGGATTTACTGATAGCCATATGCATTTAATCGGGCATGGAGAAAAGTTAATTCGCTTGGATTTATCTAACTGTCTATCGAAGGAAGCTGTTTTTCAAGCTGTGCAGCAATACGCAGAAACGCTTGAGGAGGGTGAATGGCTTATAGGAGAAGGCTGGAATGAAAACTTATGGGAGAAATCTGAACCTATTGTTGCAGAAGAGATAGATGAACTTGTTACTGATCATCCTGTTATATTAAAGCGAGTTTGCCGTCATGCACTTGTTGCCAATTCACTTGCTTTAAAAGCAGCCTCCATTAACGAACATACGGGAAATCCTTCTGGTGGTGTCATTGAAAAGGATGAGTTTGGCATGCCGAATGGGCTGTTAAAGGATCAAGCTCAGGAATTGGTATTTAATGTGCTTCCAGAGATTTCTGAAGCCTATTTAAAAAAGGCCCTTCGTGCAGCAATAAAAGATGCAAATAAACTTGGATTCATAGGAGCACATACGGAAGATTTAAATTACTATGGTGGCTATGAAAAGACTTATAGGGCTTTCAAGCAAGTAATTGAGGAAGAGGGTCAGCTTTTCCGTGCACATCTTCTAGTTCATCATGAGGTCGTTGATGACATGAAAATTGCGGGTCAGCATTTTTTAAGCGGGAATGATTGGCTTGAATTTGGAGCAATGAAAATTTTTGCGGATGGGGCACTAGGCGGAAGAACGGCATTGCTTAGTCACCCGTATGCAGATGATCCGTCTACAACAGGAATAGCGATTTTTTCACAGCAGCAATTGGACGGACTAGTTAAAAAGGCGAGGGAATATAAGCTCCCAGTCGCTATCCATGCCATTGGGGACTTAGCATTTGAGATGACCTTGAATTCAATCGAAAAGTATCCCATAAACGTTGAAGGTAGAGATCGTCTTATTCATGCGCAGATTTTGCGAAAAGAGCTAATTGAACGTGCGAAAAAGCTGCCGCTTATCCTTGACATTCAGCCAAGGTTTCTTGCTTCAGATTTCCCTTGGGTCATCGACCGGATTGGTAAAGAACATATGGACTGCTGTTATGCGTGGAAAACCTTATTGTCTGCAGGGCTGCCGTGTGCAGGAGGGTCAGATGCACCTATAGAACCATTAAATCCGTTCTTAGGTATTCATGCTGCGGTAACAAGGACGAATATTCATGATCCAGAGAAAAAGGTCTATAATCAAAATGAAGCGTTAACAATTTATGAAGCCGTTTGCTTATTTACAAAAGGCAGTGCTTACGCTGCCAGTCATGAAAATGATCGAGGCATGATAAAAGAAGGCTTTTTAGCTGATTTTACTATTTTAGAAGAAGATATCTTTAAAATGACTCCAGATGAAATTGCTGATATAGCAGTTTCGCAAACGGTAATCGGGGGTCAAATTGTGTTTGATTCACAAATGGATGAAAGTGAATCCCCTATCCGATAATTTTATAGAAAAAATAAACATTGTCAGCATCTTACAATACAGCCTATAATATAAATATTTCGATAATAGAAAGAATTGAGGCTAGTGAAGATGAAAAACAATGAAGGACAAATGGGGATTATTTATGCAGGATTCTCGTATTTTTTATGGGGATTATTGCCGATTTACTGGAAACTCGTACAACATGTGAGTGCAGATGAAATTTTGGCCAATCGAATTTTTTGGTCCTTTTTCTTTATGGTTGCCGTTCTGTTCTTTACAAAAAAATGGGGGGCATTTATCCAAACGCTCATCCATTTTCGCTCGAATAAAAAACAATTAGCAGCCCTAGTAGTTGCCTCTCTTTTTGTTAGCTGTAACTGGTTCATCTACATCTGGGCGGTTAATTCTGGGCACTTAATTGAAGCAAGTCTTGGATATTATATTAATCCGCTAGTCAGTGTAATCCTGGGGATGATTGTTTTTAGAGAGAAGCTGACATTAACCCAGTATGCATCATTTGGAATGGCATTAATCGGTGTACTCATATTAACGATTTCTTACGGACAGTTCCCCTGGATATCTATTTTTCTTGCATTATCATTTGGTTTATACGGTTTAGTGAAAAAAATGGTGACCGTAGATTCTGCAATTGGTTTAACATTAGAAACACTGATTGTTGCTCCTTTTGCGCTTATTTACATGGTTATTTTATTTGTGAATGGCTCTCATTCATTTTTAGCTGTATCAGCCGGAACAGATTTATTATTAATAGGTGCTGGAGCAGCAACGGCTGTGCCCCTTCTCTATTTTGCAAAAGGAGCGCAAAAAATTCCTATGTCAACGCTAGGGTTTTTACAATTTATTGCGCCAACTTTAACATTAATTCTCGGGGTATTTATTTATCATGAACATTTTTCTAACATTCATTTAATCTCGTTTTTATTTATCTGGACAGCCATTTCTATCTATTCTCTTACAAAAACTAAGTTATTTACCCAGCTTGAAGCGAAATGGAAAAAAGGGAAAAGTGTTGGCATATAATACTAAATTTTATTAAGGATAGTGAACAAGAAGGAGTCATTAAAGAGATGGAAAACTTGAAGATGCAATCAGCTGACCAATTACTTACTTTATTAAATGATCTTGTTTCTATTGGCAGTATATCTCTATCAGAAGCAGAAATACAATTTCCATTAAGAGTTGAGCATCATTTAAAGCAGGTCCCTTATTTCTCGACCCACCCTTCCTATATCACGAACCATTTAACAACAGATGGCAGATCGTTTTTAACTGCATTATATAAACATGAAGAAGCGGTTAAAACTGTTGTTATGATCAGCCATTTTGATGTTGTCAACGTTGAAGACTATGGAGATATGAAGCATCTTGCTTTTCAGCCACTTGAATTGACGGAGGCGCTTTTTAACCGGGCAGATGGACTGCCAGAGGATGCAAGAGAAGATTTGGAAAGCAAGGAATGGCTTTTTGGCCGCGGAACGATGGATATGAAATGTGGCCTCGTTCAGCACATGTCTTTGCTGGAAAGAGCTTCAATTGAACAATGGAAGCTGAATTTATTATTGCTAACGGTTCCTGATGAAGAGGTCAACTCTGTTGGGATGAGGGAAGCCGTTCCGAAGCTGCTGCAGCTGGCTGAGGAGCATGCATTGAACTACACGCTATTTTTAAACTCTGAGCCCATGTTTGCTTTAGAACCAAATGATAAAAATCATTATTTTTACACCGGAACAATCGGAAAAATCATGCCTGCGGCTCTTTGTTTTGGGAAGGAAACTCATGTAGGGGAACCTCTTTCAGGCTTAAATGCTGCTTGGATGACATCCGTGCTGACTCAAGAGATTGAATGGAACGAAAATCTTTGTGAAACCGCAGATGGCCAAATGAGCCCTCCTCCGACATTGTTATGGCAGAGGGATTTAAAAAAGGATTATACAACGCAAATTCCTCATCGATCTGTTAGTCTATATAATCTTTTATTGATGAAAAGAAATGCTGCAGATGTAATGGAAGAGGTAAAGAGCATTGCTGAAGCAGCAGCAAAAAAGATGGAACATTTTATGCAAGAAAAGTATCGCACCTTTCAGCTTGATTCAAGCCAGCTGCCAAGTATACGCGTATTATTATTTGAAGAATTAAAACAATATGCTTGCAAGAAAATGGGATATGAATTTATTGAAGTTCTGGAGCAGTCAGTTGTTACACAAACAATAGGAGATAGCCGTGAACAATCCATTCAAGTTGTTGATCAATTAGCTATGCTTTGCCAAGAGCTTGGTCCAATGATTATTTTGTTCTATGCACCTCCGTATTATCCAGCAATTAATACTGCTGATCATCCGATTATACAAGAGCTTTCTGACTCAATTATTCATTATTCAAAGGAACAGTTTGGATTTGAATTATTGCCGGTGGATTATTTTAATGGAATATGTGATTTGAGCTATGCGGGTCTTCAAGGAGATCTTTCGGAAATGTACCAGTTTGATACGAATTTGCCTGGAGGACAGGAGCTTTACTCCATTCCCTTTCAGGATATGTCAAAGCTGACTGCACCTGTCATTAACGTTGGTCCAATCGGCAGAGATGCTCATAAAAAAACTGAGCGGCTCCATATGCCATTTGCCTTTGAACAGCTGCCAAAACTATTAACGCACCTTTTGTTAACGCATATGGATCAGTGAAAAGGTAGAAATGTGAAAAATTTGAAATAGCAATGTTAAAAGCAGAAAAATTCAAATGGATTCTTCTGCTTTTTCGTATAATGAAGGAAAAAAGATTGACTAGGTAACGAGAGAAATTCTTTCATCAATTGGATGAAGGCCAAAACTCGATTGGATACAAGAATAAGGTCCTTCATCCAAGGTATGAAGACCAAAACTCGATTGGAAAATGAGAATAAGGTCCTTCATCCAAGGAATGAAGGCCAAAACTCGATTTGAAAATGAAAATAAGGTCCTTTTTCCAAGGTATGAAGGACAAAACTCGATTGGAAAATGAAAATAAGGTCCTTCATCCAAGGTATGAAGGCCAAAACTCGATTTGGAAACGAGAATAAGGTCCTTCATCTAAGGTATGAAGACCAAAATTCGATTGGAAACGAGAAAAAGGTCCTTCATCCAAGGAATGAAGGCCAAAACTCGATTGGAAAACGAGAATAAGGTCCTTCATCCAAGGTATGAAGGCCAAAACTCGATTGGAAAATGAGAATAAGGTCCTTCATTCAAGGAATGAAGGCCAAAACTCGATTGGAAAATGAAAATAAGGTCCTTCATCCAAGGAATGAAGACCAAAACTCAACTAGAAAACGGGTGCAAGGCCCTTCATTAGAACCTTAAAGTGGGATTGCTCGTATAAAGGCTTTTAATTATATCAGTTAGAAAAAATTGCTTCAGCAGTGTTTATGCTGTACGAGTATCATCATTGGCTTGTTGTTGGTATTCCAGATTTGTGAGCTTTTCTTATAGAAATGTCCTCTTTACTTTCTCCCAGAAAGAATTGTCCTTCAGCTTTACGGTTTTAATTTTCTTGTCGCTAAGTTTGATATCTATTTTCTTCACATGCTGAATGCTCAGCGCTTCATTATCCATCCCCATCGTTGGATGGTCATTTCCATCCTGTACAACACCTAATGTAAGCTTTCGTTCTCCGCTTAGAATAAAGGAAGAGCCGAGTGTTCGATACCGGTTATTATTTAACGAAGCCATTTCACTTACTTGCAAGCAAGGCAGCAGCGGATCAACAACAGAACCCCTCAGCGATTTATTGTATGCAGTACTTCCTGTAGGAGTAGCTACAACCATGCCATCACCTCGGAATGTTTCAAAATGAAGGTCGTCAATATATACATCTAGTAAAAAGGTTTTAATTATCGCAGATCGGATGCTAAATTCGTTTAAGCAATGAAAGGATGTTTGATCGTCTACTGTAATCTCAATGGTCGGGTAGCGACGAACTTCAATTTGCTCCTCTGTCATTGCTTCAATCATTTTGGGCTGGTCATCTAAATGGAAGTCACAGTAAAGACTAAGGCTTCCAGTTGTAGAAATCCCTGCATATAAACAATCATCTCGAAACCCCGTTTTCCTTACTGCCTGCAAAAATGCACCATCTCCGCCAATACTTACAATGATATTAGCTTTTTTAAAATCGGAAACAATATTGAAATCATATCTAGCAGCAAGCTCGTAAAGGGGTTTCACCTTCTCTAGCATTTCTGCATCCTTTTTATGATAGAAAAATAAATTTCGACGAACAGACATATCGATTCCTCCAGACGATGGGTATTGTACGTAAGTTTTACCCATATTATAAATTTTTTGGTATGATAATGGTTGTCGAAATCAGTTTACACGTTTTTGAAACATTTTAAAAGTTAATCCGTAAAGACTATTGGACAATAAGGAGGATGATTAAATGAATGGAAAACGATGGGCGGCATTAGCCATCGCAGCAGCATTATTTTTGTTTTCTATAGTTACAAATATTGCCTCAGGTATTATGTTTAGTGATGTAGAAAGCTCGATAACGGAAATTTTTGCCAGCACCGATGCTCCTTTTATGGAAGAAGTAGTGGAAGAGGGCAGCGAATTAAAAAAGATTGCCGTGCTCGATGTGAATGGAACGATCCAGGATACTGGTGAAGCGACATCGCTTTTTGCAACAGGAGGCTACAACCATAAAGGATTTATGGACAGGCTAGAGCAGGTAAAAGAAGATGATACTGTAAAGGCTGTCATCATTCAAGTGAACTCGCCAGGAGGCGGAGTAGTTGAAAGCGCCCAAATTCATGACAAAATAAAAGAAATTCAAAAGGAAACAAAAAAGCCAATTTATATTTCAATGGGCTCCATGGCTGCATCTGGAGGCTATTATATTTCGGCACCTGCAGATAAAATCTTTGCCAGCCCGGAAACGTTAACTGGATCTCTTGGTGTGATTATGCAAGGAGTAAATTATGCGGGTCTAGCTGAAAAATATGGAGTTGATTTCGTCACAATTAAAAGCGGTCCCTACAAAGATATTATGAGTCCATCAAGAGAAATGACAGAGGAGGAGAAACAAATTCTTCAATCGATGATTAATAATTCATATGAAGGATTTGTGAAAGTCATTTCTGAAGGGCGTAATATACCTGCTGCAAAAGTGAAAGAAATTGCTGATGGAAGAATTTATGATGGCCGTCAGGCATTGGAACTAAATTTAATTGACGGGTTTGGCTATGTTGAAGATGTTATTGATGTATTAAAGAAAGATCATAAATTGAAAGGAGCAAAGGTAGTTAAATATACGGACAACCTTGGCTTTGGCTCTTTATTTAGTATGGGAGCACAAAAAATAATGGGGCAAGATATCGAAATGACAGGCTTGATGAAAATGCTGTCACAGCCTAATTCTCCAAGACTGATGTATCTATATGCGGAATAGGAGATGTAAAGATGACTTCAAATGAGACGAATGAAAGGGATCATAAAAATAGTGAGATTATCGAAGATCTAACTATTGAAAAAGAAGATCCAGTTTTGATAAAAGACACCTCTACTAAACCACAGCTTACTAGAGAGAACAGTCATTTGATCGGCAATCATATTCCGGTTAGATTTGCTGGATTTTGGATGCGTTTTTGGGCGTATTTGCTTGATTTAATTGTAATCGGCAGTATTGAGCGGCTAATCGTCAATCCGATATTCAGAATGCTCGATATTTCATTAAATGAATTTAGTATCTTTGCACCGATCTCAATTGTGACAGCCATTATTTTTTATGCCTATTTTGTGTTAATGACGCGATTCTTTAATCAAACGTTAGGGAAGATGGTATTTGGCATTAAGGTTGTTGATTTAGAGGGGAATCATTTGTCATGGCGCACCATTCTATTTAGGGAATGGATTGGACGATTCATATCTGCTACGCTTGTCGTTGGCTATGTGATTGTTGCGTTTTTGCCAAAAAAGCAAGGATTACATGATTTGTTTTCAGATACAACAGTAGTTCATGAAAAATAGCAATAAACCTGCTTAGCTGGCAGGTTTATTTTTTTTGTATTCGGAAATACTATTAGGCTGAAAGGGTGTGAAGTAATTGAAATGGCTGCTCATCACCTTAATCGTTCTTATTCTATTAATTATTAGTGTGATTTTAACGAAAGTAAAAATTCTCCTATATTACTATCACAACAATGACAATGACCATTTAAAAATTGAGTTTAAAGCATGGTTTGGATTAATTAAGTATAAAAAGGAAATTCCTCTTATTAAAATTGATGATAATTCACCAACCATTGTGACAAAGGGAGCGAAAACTGCTGGACCTCTAGGGGGTGAAAAGGAGCAAGAGGCGAAACAATATTCAGCCGAGGACCTATTAAACAGTTTGCAGGATACAAAAGAGCTTCTAACACATGTTGTCTCATTGCACCGGATCGTTCGAAAATTTTTAAACACCATTTCTATCAAGGAATTCTCTTGGCATACAATGGTCGGAGTTGGAGATGCAGCCTATACGGGCATGCTTACAGGTGCTTTTTGGGCATTAAAAGGGAGTGTAATCGGGCTAATCAGCCACTATATGAAGTTGAAGGAGGCACCAACGATAACGATTACTCCGCAATTCCAATTTGCTGTTTCACAAACGGTCATTTCATGTATTTTTCAATTTCGAATCGGACATGCTATGGTAGCAGGTATCAAATTAATTAAATATTGGAAGGGCGGAATGGCTGCTTTCAAAACAAAGCCTTTATCCGCCTTGTCTAATGATAAAACTAAAACAGTATAGAAGGGGAGGCTTTCGTTATGTCTGACCATCCAATTCAAGGGCTAATGACGACTGCTATGGAAAATCTAAAGGAAATGATTGATGTTAATACGATTATTGGTGATCCTGTTGAAACACCTGATGGCAGTGTAATACTAACTGTTTCAAAAGTAGGTTTTGGGTTTGCTGCTGGTGGGAGCGAATTTAAACTTGATAGCCAATCAAGCAGCGGCGGACAAGGGCAATCAGCAGGACATCCATTTGGCGGAGGAAGCGGAGGCGGAGTTTCCATCACTCCCATTGCGTTTCTCATTGTAAATTCGAAAGAAGTAAAAATGGTGCATCTCGATGAAAGTACACATTTATACGAGAAAATTCTTGATCTGGCTCCTCAGGCTGTAGATAAAATTCAGCAGATGTTTAATAATAAAAATGGCAATAGCAATAACCAGGGAGATAATCAGGCGCAGAGCAATAAGCAAGAGTATAATGGGGCTAAACAAGAGTTAGATATTTAGTGAAGAGGTTAACTTTCCGTATGATGGAAAGTTAACCTTTTTTCTTGGAGAATATCAAGTTTTTCTAACTTTTCTAAACTTAATCTTTGCAAAAAGGATACTGAAAAGATATCATTTACAATGTACATATGAAGTTTAAGGAGGATGAGTGTAGTGGCATCAATTACATTTAAAGGAAACCCAGTTACGTTATTAGGAAATGAAGTAAAAGTTGGGGAGAAGGCTCCAGAATTTAAAGTTCTTGCAAACGATTTATCTGAAGTAACGTTAGCAGATTCAAAAGGACAAGTTCGTTTAATTAGTGTTGTTCCTTCCATTGATACAGGTGTTTGTGATGCGCAGACTCGTCGATTCAATGAAGAAGCTTCAAAACTAGGAAATGTCAAAATCCTTACTGTGAGTGTGGATTTGCCATTTGCGCAAAAACGCTGGTGTGCTGCAGCTGGAATTGAAAATGTTCAAACCGTTTCTGATCACCGAGAACTATCCTTTGGTGAAGCATATGGAGTTGCTATTCAAGAGCTTCGTCTTCTAGCACGTGCAGTTTTCGTTGTCGATTCCAATGATACTGTCACATATGCAGAATATGTGAGCGAAGCAACTGATCATCCAAACTATGAAGCAGCAATCGAAGCTGCGAAACAAGCAAAATAATGATGAAAGCCCCGGGTCAATATCCGGGGCGTTTTTCTTGTCATATCAGAAAAACTTGAGATATCAATCAATCCACTTTAAAATAGGACAATAGAATATGAACGGGAGGATTTTGGAATGAGTGTAGCACCGGTAGAAGAATTATTTACTGTTTTCAATGAAACAGCCATGATCATTCAAGAAGAGTTAGCATGTACATATTTAGAGGCTTTAGCTGAAACAGGAGAAAATATTTTCCAGAGGAGTATTCTGCAAAAAGATGAATTAAGTGAATTGACGATTAAAAGATTAACAAAAAGTTATGACTCAATTCATTTAGATCGTTTCTCTAATGAAGAAATTCGAAAATCATTCCAGCTAGCTATCCTTAAGGGCATGAAGGAGATTGTCCAGCCTAATCATCAGATGACTCCTGATGCCGTCGGTATGCTCGTTGGTTATTTAGTAAATAAATTTGTACAGGATCAGTCCTTTCGGCTTCTTGACCCGGCAGTTGGAACGGGCAACTTATTAACAACTGTTATTAATCAACAGGCATCGAAAGCTATCGAGGCAATTGGGCTTGATATAGATGATATTCTCATTAAGCTTAGCTATGTAAATGCGAATTTACAGCAGCATCCAATCCAGTTTTTTAATCAGGATAGTCTTGAACCTTTATTTATAGAAGAAGCTGATGTCGTTGTCAGTGATTTGCCTGTAGGCTATTATCCCAATGACTTAAGGGCGGCAGATTATGAAATGAAGGCAGAGAAAGGGCATACATATTCACACCATCTGTTCATTGAGCAGAGCATGAGACATGTGAAAGCTGGCGGATATTTATTCTTTATTGTTCCAAATGGAATTTTTGAGAGTGAGCAAGCTCCAATGCTTCATGAATACATAAAGAAGTATGGAATTATTCAAGGTCTGTTGCAGCTTCCCCTTAGTTTATTCAAAAATAAAAATGCCGCAAAAAGCATTTTTATTCTCCAAAAAAAGGGAGAGGGAGTTAAGCCGCCAAAGCAGGTGCTTCTCGTCAATCTGCCTAGCTTATCGAAAACAGCAGAAGTTGAAAAAATCCTAAGTAAAATTGATGGATGGTATAAAGAAAACAAATAAGTATTCAAGAAGCCGATTTGTGTTGGCTTCTTTTTAATTCTGAAATATTTTATTTTTATGTGAAAACGATAACATTTTCAGCTCAATCTTGAAATGTTCGGCTGACAATGTTTAAATGAGGAATTGAGAGATATTAACGATGTCCGTTGTACAAAATAAGATTGTACTGTTTTGTGATGTTGTTATGTAAAAAGGAGCGGTAGAATGATGGCAAAAATCATTGCAATTAACGCTGGCAGTTCCTCATTAAAGTTTCAATTATTCGAAATGCCGAGTGAGGAAGTAATTACAAAAGGTTTAATTGAACGGATAGGCTTGAATGATTCAATTTTTAATATAGTAGCAAATGGAGAAAAGGTAAAAGAAACTTTGGATATACCCAATCATGAGGTGGCAGTTAAGCTTTTACTAGAAAAATTAACTGGGTTAGGAATTATTCAATCACTTAATGAAATAGATGGAATTGGCCATCGTGTTGTACATGGCGGGGAAGAGTTTACAGATTCTGTTCTTATCACAGATGAAGTTTTAGCAAAAATTGAGGTTTTATCTGAGCTAGCTCCTCTTCATAATCCAGCAAATATTACAGGGATTAAAGCATTTCAGCAAGTATTGCCTAATGTACCGGCAGTAGCCGTATTCGATACTGCGTTTCATCAAACGATGCCTGCAAGCTCATTTCTTTATAGTTTGCCATATGAATATTATAAGAAATATGGGATTCGTAAATATGGCTTCCACGGGACCTCCCATAAATATGTATCACAGCGTGCAGCAGAAATGCTTGGGCGTCCATTGGATCAATTGCGCTTAATTTCCTGCCATTTAGGAAACGGGGCAAGTATTGCTGCCATTGAAGGCGGAAAATCAATCGATACATCCATGGGATTCACTCCGCTTGCAGGTGTAACAATGGGAACTCGTTCAGGGAATATCGATCCTGCATTGATTCCTTTTATCATGGAAAAAACGAATCAAACAGCTGATGAAGTATTAGAAGTTCTAAATAAAAAGAGTGGAATGCTTGCAGTATCAGGATTCTCAAGTGACTTGCGTGATATCGAGGTTCAAGCATCTGAAGGAAATGAACGCGCAAAATTAGCACTCGAAGTGTTCGCGGGAAGAATTCATAAATATATCGGATCTTATGCTGCTAAAATGTATGGTGTAGATGCTATAATCTTCACGGCAGGGATTGGAGAAAATAGCGATGTCATTCGTGCACGAGTCCTTCAAGGTCTTGAGTTCATGGGTGTATATTTCGACCCTTCTCTTAACAAAGTACGCGGTGAAGAAGCGTTTATTAACTTCCCGCATTCACCTGTTAAAGTCATGATCATTCCTACGGATGAAGAAGTCATGATTGCCAGAGATGCTGTTAGATTGTCTAAATAATTTATTGCCACAGCTTAAATGAGCTGTGGTATTTTTGTAGTTGGATTAGAGGTTTATCCGATATAGTGGCTCCTTTGCGAATAAAAGAGGATTCTGTCCAATATAATTCTTTCTTTCTAATAAATCGTTGGATAGAAAAAATCATCATTCCTTCGTAAAGAATTCCCCAATTCAACTATGCTATACTTTAGCAAAAGAGGTAGGAAATGGAGGAATTCATTATGGCATTGTCCATGCGGGATAAACTGGTTTTAACTGAAATTCAGGAATGGGAAATGAAATTATATAGCTATGAGCCTAATGATTTTGAATTGACCTATGAAAAATACTTGGAAAAATCATTTTCACTGCTGCCAGAAAACATACAGGAGCAGTTCTTTTCAATTCTTGATAATTGGCTATTCCACCTTCATGCTCTCATCCAAGGATCAACTATGCAATTAGATGCAAAAGAACGGATATTAACAGCTGGTCGTGTGTTTAATCCAGCGCTTGAATCGATCGAAGATCTGGGTCATTTACGAATTGATCAGCTTCAGTACATTGCTGATCAGCAAATAGCCCGTCATCGGCTGTATTCCTTTGCACAGGGAGGAATGGCGGGAACGGGAAGTTCACTTATGCTTGGGGCGGATATTCCAGCAATTGCCGTTATAAATTTAAGAGTGGTCCAGCTAATTGCTATGACCTATGGAATAGAAGTGAATACGCCCTATGAAATGATGACCTCCCTCAAGGTTTTCCATGCATCCACCTTGCCGGCCCGCATGCAAAGCAAGGCATGGGAAGAATTAATGAGTGAGCTTCAAAGCCAAGAGGAATATTATTTTTATGAAGGCAAAGAAGAGCTTGCAGATGTGACCTGGATTGAGCAGCCTGCCAAACAATTATTAAAAGGATTGGCTATTTTTATCTTTCGTAAAAAAACAATCCAAGGCATTCCGTTCATTAGTATGGCAATTGGCGCCAGTGCAAATTACCAGCTGACAAGAAAAGTATCAGAATTTGCCCATAAATATTACCAATACAGATATTTACATAAGAAGGAAGGGAAGAATGAATGAGTACACATGAGCATAAAATGGAGGCGCCTAAACAGGTTTCCTGTAAAGTGATTACCGTAAGTGATACTAGAGATAAGGTGACGGATAAGAGCGGAAAGCTAATGATCGATTTACTAGAAGGAGCGGGTCATCAAGTAAAAAGCTATTGCATTGTTAAGGATGAAGCAGATGAGCTCCGTACAGAAGTACTGCAAGGGTGTAATGATTCGGAAATAGATGTCGTACTTACAAATGGCGGAACGGGAATTGCTTTAAGAGACATTACAATTGAAACAGTAAAGGCCTTATTTGATAAGGAAATTAGCGGGTTTGGAGAACTTTTCCGCATGCTTAGCTATCAGGAGGATATAGGTTCTGCAGCGATATTGTCGCGTGCCGTTGCAGGAACTATTAAAGATAAAGCAGTTTTCTCAACACCAGGCTCATCAGGTGCAGTGAAGCTAGCGATGAACAAGCTGATCTTGCCAGAGCTTGGACATGTGGTAAGGGAATTGAAAAAGGATTTATAAGCCCGTCAAAAATTCCTTTTCATATGAGGTGAAATTGGAAAGATGATCCTTTTAAGTGAATACGAACCCGATTTATACAAAAATCGGAATATAGTCACTAAAAAGTATATATGAACCTAAAGCATGCAAATTTAGCCCCAAAAATCCTTTCGTTATGAGCGAAAGGATTTTTATTTTTTACATATGAACCTTTTCTGAAATATCCTGATGAGTACGGTACCATAGCCATAGATCATTAATAATGGATGCAAGTTCTGCAATTTCGCTGTTTAACTCGCAGGATTTATTGAAGTTATCTTCATTTGAAAGCAAAGCTTGTTTCGTATTAATATGTCCTTCTAATTCTGCGATTCTGTCTGGAATCCTGCCACGGATTTTCTCCCAAGTAAATAAAATGGTCTGCTGCGTTTCTTTTGAATAATCATCCCAGTCTTGATGGAAAGAAGGAATTGGAATACCAAGTCGGTCATTATATAAAAAATAATCCACGATTAAACATCCTCCAGCAATAGGTTGCTTCTATTCTACTATACTATGAATATTCCTTCCACGTATTGAAAGCTTTAATAAAACAGAATAAATAAATTATTATACATTTTGATGAATAACTATTGATTTATAATTGAAATATGGTATCTTATAACATATAAATGAATAAAAACAAACAACGATGAATAATTATTCGTAATTAGAGGAGGAAAATTTTTATGTCAAATCCAAAAGTTGTACTAGCCTATTCAGGCGGTTTAGATACTTCAGTAGCAATTAAATGGTTGGGAGATCAAGGATATTCAGTAGTAGCCTGCTGTTTAGATGTGGGGGAAGGCAAGGATCTTAATTTTATCCAAGAAAAAGCGTTAACGGTTGGTGCTGTTCAATCGTATGTGATTGATGCTAAGGATGAGTTTGCGAGTGAATATGCATTAATGGCACTGCAGGCACATGCATTATATGAAAATAAGTATCCATTAATCTCTGCACTTTCAAGACCGCTAATAGCAAAGAAGCTTGTTGAAGTTGCTGAAAAAGAAGGAGCAGTAGCTGTAGCGCATGGCTGTACAGGAAAAGGAAATGACCAAGTGCGCTTTGAAGTGGCTATTCAAGCGTTGAATCCTGAACTTGAAGTACTGGCACCTGTCCGTGAATGGAGCTGGTCGCGTGAAGAAGAAATTGAATATGCAAAGCAAAAGAATATTCCTATCCCTATTAATCTAGATTCTCCATTTTCGATCGATCAAAATTTATGGGGAAGAAGCAATGAGTGCGGAATTTTAGAGGATCCTTGGGCTGCACCGCCAGAGGAAGCATATGAGCTTACAGCAAGCCTGGAGAATGCGCCGAATACGCCAGATATTGTAGAAATTGGCTTTGAAAAAGGAGTCCCTGTTAGCTTAGATGGGAAAAACTATTCGTTAGCCCAGCTTATTTTAGAATTAAATACATTAGCTGGAAAGCATGGAGTTGGCCGTGTTGACCACGTTGAAAACCGCCTAGTTGGGATTAAATCACGTGAAGTGTATGAATGTCCTGGAGCAATGACTTTAATTAAAGCACATAAAGAATTAGAAGATTTAACTTTAGTAAAAGAAGTCGCACATTTCAAGCCAGTGATTGAGAAGAAAATTGCTGAACTTATCTATGAGGGACTTTGGTTTTCTCCACTGCAAAATGCTTTGGCTGCTTTCCTGCAAGAAACACAAACTTTTGTTACAGGAACAGTAAGAGTAAAACTATTTAAAGGTCATGCCATTATTGAAGGAAGAAAATCACCGTATTCTTTATACGATGAAAAGCTAGCTACTTATACATCTGAGGATGAATTTGATCATAATGCTGCAGTTGGATTCATTAAGCTTTGGGGTCTGCCAACAAAGGTGCAAAGCATTGTTCAAAAGAATAAGAAGGTGACAGTGTGAAAAAACTATGGGGCGGCAGATTTACAAAATCAGCTGAAGAATGGGTCGATGAATTTGGCGCTTCCATTTCGTTTGACCAAGAATTAGTACTGGAAGATATTGAAGGAAGCCTTGCACATGTATCGATGCTAGCTGCATGTGGAATTATTTCTGACGAAGAGGCAAGCACGATTAAGGATGGCCTGAAGCAGCTTAAGAAGAAGGCTGAAAATGATGAGCTTTCTTATTCTGTTAAATTAGAGGATATTCACTTAAATCTTGAAAGCTATTTAACTGAACTAGTTGGTCCGGTTGGCGGCAAGCTGCATACAGCCAGAAGCAGAAATGATCAAGTGGCAACGGATATGCATTTATACTTGCGGAAGCAGGTTAAAGTAATTATTGAACTGATTAAGGAAATGCAGGAAGCCCTTATTCATCAGGCGGAAGCGAATATTGAAACGGTTATGCCTGGCTATACACATCTTCAGAGAGCACAGCCTATTTCATTTGCTCATCACCTTATGGCCTATTTTTGGATGCTTGAAAGAGATAAAGAACGTTTCAGCGAAAGTATGAAGCGTATTAATCTCTCGCCATTAGGTGCTGGAGCACTAGCAGGGACGACATTCCCGATTGATCGATATGTAACTGCCGAAATTCTTGAATTTGAGGGCATCTATGAAAACAGCCTTGATGCCGTTTCTGATCGAGATTTCATTTTGGAATTTTTATCGAATTCATCCACTTTAATGATGCATTTATCGAGATTAAGCGAGGAATTTATTCTTTGGTCTAGCCAGGAATTTAAATTTATTGAATTGGATGACAGCTTTGCAACAGGAAGCAGTATCATGCCGCAAAAGAAAAACCCAGATATGGCAGAGTTAATTCGCGGAAAAACTGGCAGAGTCTATGGGAACTTGATGGGGCTTTTAACAGTACTTAAGGGACTCCCATTAGCTTATAATAAGGATATGCAAGAGGATAAAGAAGGCATGTTTGATACGGTAAAAACCGTAACAGGTTCACTTAAAATCTTTGCTGGCATGATTCAAACAATGAAGGTAAACAAGAATCATATGGAAAATGCAACGAGAACTGACTTTTCTAATGCGACTGAGCTTGCCGATTACTTATCAGATAAGGGCATTCCGTTCAGAGAAGCTCATGAAATTGTTGGGAAACTTGTTCTGACATGTGTCCAGCAAGGCTGTTATCTTGGTGATTTGCCATTAGCAGAATATAAAAAAGCAAATTCGCTTTTTGAAGAGGATATTTATGTAGTGCTAGACCCAGTCACAGCTGTAAAAAGAAGAAATAGTGCAGGTGGAACAGGATTTCAGCAAGTAACTATTGCCCTTGAAAAAGCAAAAGCACTATTAAATAACAAAATAGAAGTTTAATAGTAAGCACGAAAGAGAGCTGATCCAGTTGGATTAGCTCTCTTTCGTGCTACATCTTATTTTATCTAATCTTCTTTATTTGTTCGAACAACTAACACATCACAAGGAGCATAGCGGGTAATATTTTCAGATACGCTGCCGATTAGGAAACGTTCAACGGCATTCATCCCAGTAGCACCACAAATGATAAGGTCTACTTCATGCTTCTTTGCAATATCTTTTGGAATTTTAATTTTTGGAGAACCGTAATCAATGATGAAATCTACATGTGTTACACCAGCTTCTTCAGCCTCGCTTTTATATTTTTCCATTAATTCTTTTGCGAACATATTTGCTCTTTCAGCAATGGTGCGGTCATATGCCTCTACGGTTGCAAACGTGCGAGTATCGATAATATGAGCAAGCAAAATATGTGCATCATTTCTTTTTGCAACTTCAATTGCCTTCTTAAATGCCCATTCTGCCTCTGTTGAACCATCTACAGCCACTAAAATATTTTTATATTTCATTCCCATATCAATCTCCTCCTTTACCTTTATTATACAGTAAGAAAATGGGTATATCTGTAGCAAAAAATCGAACAATAAAAAAGTCAGTTCAATTAATGAATAAAGGAGGGAGTACCCCATGAATAAACGGGAACCAAACAGCCAGTCAAATTTATTCTTCGATGAGGAAGGGACAAATGCGATCAGCGAGCAAATTATGGATGTTTATAATAGTGGTGTAATTGACCAGTCAAATGCTAACTTTGATTTGGATGCTGGACGGGAAGGGTCTGAAGAAGAGCTTTAATTTCCTAGAAACAAGAAAAGCTGTCATGCGCATGACAGCTTTTTTTGTATTATCGAATGATTTGTAGTTCTTTTGGAAACTTTGTTAAGATTTCTACTCCATCTTTTGTTACAGCTAAATCATCTTCAATTCGAACACCAGCTACCTGTGGAACATAAATGCCTGGTTCAATTGTAAATACCATGCCTTCCTCAAGTAATAGCGAGTTTGTTTCTGTTAAGGACGGGTACTCATGAACACTTATGCCTAAGCCATGACCTAAACGATGAGGGAAATATTCACCATATCCAGCTTCTGCAATAATATTTCTTGCAGTTAAGTCAACTTCTGAGCAGGCGATGCCTGGCTTGCTTGTTTCAACAGCAGCAAGCTGTGCTTTTAAAACCGTGTCATATATTTCTTTTTGCTTATCATTAATATCCCCGTAAGCAACAGTACGAGTGATATCAGAACAGTACCCATTCCAAACAACGCCTAAATCAAAGAGAACGAGATCACCTTTTTGAATTTTTGTCATTCCTGGGGTGCCATGTGGAGAGGCCCCATTCGCACCAGTTAGTACCATCGTCGAGAATGACATTTCGTTGACGCCTTTTTTCTTTAAGGCAAATTCAATAGCCGCTAGTACATCAAGCTCTGTTTTGCCTTCCTTGATTTCTGCACATCCTGTTTCAATAGCGAAATCAGCTAAAGCACAAGCCTCGCGAATAATTTCTAGCTCCTTCTCATCCTTCACCATACGAAGCTTTCTTAGCTTTTCTTCAGCAGAAACAAATGATGCCCCATCAAAAAGACTAGAAATCGCTTCATAGCGTTCAACATTCATATGTTCTTTTTCAATCGCCACTTTAGAAACCTTTGATACGCGTGCTTCGATTGCCTTATGTATAAACTCCCAAGGATTTTCAATATCGGTATAACCAATAATCTCATGCTCCCAGCCAGCATTTTTTGCATCTGGTTTTTCCATTGCCGGGCATACAAGGAATGGCTCTTCCTCTTGAAAAACGGCTAAGCCAAGAAGCCTTTCATGAGGATCGCTTAAAAAGCCGCTAAAATAAAATACATTTTCTGGTGCTGTAATAAAGCAAACCTGTACATCATTTTCTTTCATCCAATCAGACAGCTTCTTTAATCGTGTGTTCATGGGTTTACCCCTCCTAAATGTTTTTGCTATATAAAAAGAGTAGCAACTAACGAATAAAAAGTAAACTTTTAGAACTGTCTGCAAAAGGGAATGACATTTAAAGGCAGGAGAAAATGGATTCTTCGTTGAAGTAAACTACCGTAATAGAAGATTAGAAAGGGGAATAGAAATGAAGGTATCCTATCATGGACATTCTGTTGTAAAAGTTGAATCAAATGGGAAGACAATTTTATTTGACCCATTTATTACAGGCAATGACTTAACGGACTTAAAGGTGGACAAAGTGAAGCCAGATGTTATTATCGTCACGCATGGACATGGCGATCATATCGGTGATACGGTTGAATTAGCTAAGAAAAATAATTCATTAGTTATTGCAAATTTTGAACTTGCTACTTATTTAAGCTGGCAGGGGCTGAATACTCATGGGATGAGTATTGGCGGTGCATATGAATTTGATTTTGGCAAGGTTAAGCTGACTCCAGCCTTTCATGGGACAGGCTTGGAAACAGAAAATAATGAAATTATTTACCTCGGTATGCCTGCTGGAGTGCTTCTAACAATCGACGGCAAAACAATTTATCATGCAGGGGATACTGGTCTATTTTCAGATATGAAGCTGATTGGTGAACGTCATCCGATTGATCTTGCCTTTTTGCCGATTGGCGATAATTTTACGATGGGTCCTGAAGATGCAGCATATGCTGCTGAGATTTTAGGGGCAAAAAAGGTCGTACCCATTCACTTTAATACTTTCCCGCCAATAAAACAGGATCCGCATCAATTTGTTAAAATGCTGGATGAAGGCATAGGCCAAGTGTTAAATGCAGGAGAAACAATCGAATTATAATGGAGAGGCACAGCTAAAATGAGCTGTGCTTTTTTAATAGTATCAGAATTTATAACTTTGGAGTTAGAGAATTGTCTAGCTTCGGCGGCTAGGGGCTCGAGGTCATAAGCCAATCTGGCTAGAAGGTTAAAGAACAACCTTCCATCCAGCTCGTCTTATGCTTGCCGCCCCTGGGCAAGCCGCCTCCGCTTTTCTTATACATGATTTCAGCCTGTCCGCATAAATATTAATGAAGAAGTTTTAAGGAGGACTGTTGATGAATAAAAATCGGTATTTGCTGTGCTTATTAGTTTGTGGCCTTCTGTTATATTACGCTGCCCCAAGGCTTGATGTATTCAGTGAAGGACTTGCAGGGATATTTGCTATTTCTTGGCTCGTGTTTGCCCTCATTGTGATTGCAGGGAATTTGACCGCCTTGCTTTATTCTCCAAAAAATACAACATCAAACATAAAATCAAGAGAGAAGATGACTGATAAAAAGAGGGCACGCTCCTTCTAAAACGAAATAAATATTATTAATGACATTTTCACAACGAATTGTATTTAAGGCGTTTTTAACCTTATAATGAAATTATAGGAATTATATAAAAAGGGTGAACGTCTTGGCTACGAAGCATGAACAAATTTTACAATATATTGATGAGTTGCCTGTAGGGGAGAAAATATCAGTTAGACAAATCGCCAAGGCACTAACAGTAAGTGAAGGAACGGCATACAGAGCTATTAAAGAGGCTGAAAATAAAGGCTATGTCAGCACGATTGAACGAGTGGGAACGATTCGAATTGAGCGCAAGAAGAAAGATAATATTGAAAAGCTTACTTTTGCAGAGGTTGTAAATATCGTAGATGGTCAAGTATTAGGCGGAAGAGATGGCTTGCATAAAACCTTAAATAAGTTTGTTATTGGTGCGATGAAGCTTGAAGCAATGATGAGATATACAGATGCCGGAAGTCTTTTGATCGTTGGCAACCGTACACAAGTGCATGAGTTTGCACTAAAGGCTGGTGCTGCTGTTCTCATTACAGGAGGCTTTGATACAGATGATAGTGTAAAGAAATTGGCAGATGAGCTTCAGCTTCCGATCATTTCAAGCAGCTATGATACATTTACGGTTGCAACAATGATTAATCGTGCAATCTATGACCAGTTAATCAAAAAGGAGATTGTACTTGTAGAGGACATTTTAACCCCTGTTGAAGAAACCATTTGTGTGAAAACAACAGATAAGGTCTATGATTGGCTGAAATATAATCGGGAAACACAGCATAGCAGATTTCCAGTTATTGATAAAAATTCTAAAGTTGTTGGCATGGTTACTTCGAAAGACATTATGGGGCATGATCCGACCACACCGATTGATAAAATCATGACAAAAAATCCAATGACTGTAGGCAGAAAGACGAGTGTAGCTTCATCCTCCCATATGATGGTTTGGGAAGGAATCGAGGTGCTGCCTGTTGTTGATGATTCGAATAGAATTGAAGGAATTATTAGCAGACAGGATGTGCTTAAAGCTCTGCAAATGATTCAGCGCCAGCCTCAAGTTGGTGAAACCATTGATGACATCGTTACTAATCAGCTAGTCCTTACAAGCGGAAAGGCGAAAGGGGAAGATATATACGGCTGTGATGTGACACCGCAAATGACCAACCATTTGGGAACCATTTCATATGGTGTATTTACTACGATCGTCTCTGAGGCAGCCAGCCGCGTGTTAAGAAACTATAAAAAAGGGGATTTAGTCGTAGAGAATATGACCATCTATTTTCTGAAGCCCGTTCAAATTGAAAGCACACTCGCCATTTATCCAAGAGTGCTAGAAGTCGGAAGAAAATTTGGTAAGGTAGATGTTGAAGTTTTTAATGAGGGGATTCTTGTTGGCAAAGCAATGATGATGTGTCAGCTGATTGAAAGATGATGAAACGCTAAGTTCGGTGAATAAAAAAGTAAAAGACGTTCCTAAATGGAGCGTCTTTAACAATAAGAAAATTATGCTTCTTGTGCTTCTTTTGCAGCAAGCGGCAAATAATATTTATAAGCTTTAAAGCCCGCATATATGCTGAAACCACCTATCAGGATAAAAATCGCAGCAACAATATATGTTACTGTATTTCCATTTAAAAATAATTGGTTCACACCAAATAGGGCAACAAAGAGACCAAGAGCTATACTTGATTTAGCTGAAATCCACTTTCTTTCTGCTGGTCTCTTACTGCGGACATACTTCACCTTATAAACCAAGTAAAAAGCAAGTGAGATAACGATTAATATGACTAAAACAGGCATTTTATTAACCTCCAGGATTCGACAATCTCTTATTATTTTAACGGTAAACAGGAGAAAATGCTATCTTTAGCTTCCTGTTTCTTTTCTTTTTTGGACAGTTAAGTTTAAAATTAAACTATCTTATTAATTATAAAGGAGCAGAAAATGAAGGAGAAAATTTTAGAGGTTATTAAACAATATGAAACAATTATTATCCATCGGCATGTCCGGCCTGATCCGGATGCATATGGTTCGCAAGGTGGACTCGCGGAAATTCTGAAAGCATCCTTCCCAGAAAAGAACGTTTTTACAGTTGGCAAAGAGGAAGAGACACTAAACTTCTTGCGCAGACTAGATGATATTTCTGATGAAACTTATAAAGGAGCCCTAGTAATTGTTTGTGATACGGCCAATGCTGAACGCATTTGTGATACTCGCTATACATTAGGGGATAAGCTGATAAAAATAGATCATCATCCAAATGTAGATGCATACGGAGATATGATGTGGGTCGATACAGATGCGAGTTCAGTCAGTGAAATGATCTATGAATTTTATTTATCAGGAAAAGAAAAAGGGCTGAAAATGTCTGATGAGGCGGCAAGATTACTGTTTGCAGGAATTGTAGGGGATACAGGACGATTCCTCTTCCCAAGCACAACGAAAAAAACATTTGCCTACGCAGGAGAGCTTATTCATTACAATTTTTCACGTTCAGAGCTATTTGATAAAATGTATGAATTATCTCCGAATGTCGTCAAATTAAATGGCTATGTTCTTCAAAATTTTGAAATAAAACATAATGGTGTGGCCGCCATGACATTAAAGAAGGAATTGTTAGAGGAGTTTCAAGTAAAGGCTTCTGAAGCCTCCCTTCTTGTCGGCACATTAGGCAATATTGCCGGGATTAAAGCATGGGTGTTCTTTATTGAGGAAGAGGACCAAATTCGTGTGAGGCTGCGTTCAAAAGGCCCGATTATTAATGATATTGCAAGAAATTATAATGGCGGGGGTCATCCGCTTGCTGCAGGTGCATCCATTTATTCATGGGAGGATAAGGATGCAGTAATCAAAGAGCTGGAAGAGACATGTAAGAACTAAAGGCTGCCCGGTTTATAGCCGGGCAATTTATTTATATATATCAGTTCATCTGCTTAATCTAGCATAATATCTAATTGAATGAACAGTGTTGTATAGATGACCATTTGTTTAACCTCCAGCTTGTATCGTTTTTCATTTACCTTTATCGTCTTGTTTTCAATAATTCTAACGATCAGCTCTCTGCTCTTGTATACGGTATCAATATCCTTTGCCTTCATGTCTAAGAGATCCTCTTTTATTTGATCCTCTACTTCAAATACGCTATATAGATCTAGCTTATATTTATTGCCATTTCTAATTTTTACTTTAATATCTTGTATCGTTAGCAGCTCACGATTCTTTTTATTAAGGGCTTTAAATTCATCTTGCCATATTTCTTTTTCTTTATTTAATTCTGCGATTTTATCTTCATGATCTTTTATTTCTTTGCTATACCTCTCCTGCCACTCTCCAAAAATATACAAGAATACAAACCAGCTGATCATTCCGCCAATGGCTACACCTGCTAAAAAACGCTGCCAGACAGGCTGTCGATAATGCGGCGGAATTCTCATGAAATATGCTCCTGTGTCAGCCAATTAATAAGCAGTGCCCCTGTTTGAGCCCCGCCCATAGCTGATAGAATGAGGAGGAATTGTTTGAAAATATCTTTTGTTCCTCCTTGTAGCAGCCCTTTCTCAAAACTATATACGGTATCAAAAGTTCCTCCAATCGCAGCGATAATTGCCCATATTCTAATAATATTAGAAATTCGATAGGCTTCTGTTAAAGGAGGCTTCCCTGTAAGAAAGGCGGAAAGGCTGCCAATAATGGAGCCCCCGATTAGCACACCAAGTGCAATGAAATAACTATCAAATAATGTCGCAAAAAAAGGCTGGATCTTCATAACATCCTTCCTTACTGGAGATTTATTCGGTGCTAAGATAAACGATTACTTCATCATATGGACAAACTGCAAAAATTATGTTTATTTGTTTTACTCTTTTTATTTACTATAAAAAAGAGAACGTATTTTCTTTTTTTGTGGATGAGTCTTATAATAGAAAAAGTAGAAGAAATAAGGGTGTGAGAGATGTGTCATTTATTCACCTTCATGTATACAGTGCATATAGCTTGCTGACAAGTACAGCAACGGTTGAGCAGCTGGTAGCGGATGCAAAACGGAAAGGGTTTGGCTCACTCGCGTTAACTGATCGAAACGTAATGTACGGGACCGTTGCTTTTTATAAAGAATGTTTAAAGCAATCGATCAAACCAATTTTGGGATTGACGGTTGATGTGATTAGTGAGCAATCTACAGAAATGTCATTTCCGATTGTTCTCTTAGCAAAAAATCAAGATGGATTTCAAAATCTATTAAAAATAACAAGTGTTGTGCAAACAAAATCTCCTGAAGGCATTCCGATGAAATGGCTAAAAGCATATTCTGCTGGTTTAATAGCTATCAGTCCAGGAATGGAAGGGGAAATTGAACACTATTTAGCAAAAAATGAATATGAAAAGGCAAAAGAAGCAGCGGCAAAGTATATTCAAATTTTTGATATGAATCAATTTTATCTTTCGCTGCAAAATCATTTTATAGATGCGGAGCAGAATATTGTTGCGGATGTTGTCGCAATTGCTAATGAAATGAACATACAGCTGGCCGCTTCTAATCAGGTTTACTATTTATCCAAAGAAGACGCCTTTGCACAGGAATGCTTATTAGCAATCAAAAAGGGTGTGAAGCTACAGGATGATGATTGGGAAAGGTTAAAGAGTGACGAATACTATTTGAAAAATGCTCAAGAAATGGCTGAATTGTTTACGGAGTATCCAGTTGCACTGGAAAATACAATCAAAATTGCCGAGCAATGTAATGTCATGCTGGAGCTTCATCAGCAAAATCTGCCAAAATATCCGGTGGATAAAGACCAAACGGCAGATCAGCTTCTGGAAGAGGTGTGCTGGGAAGGGTTTAGGAAAAGATACCGTCATGCAACAGAAAAGCATTTTGACCGGTTAAAATACGAGCTGCAAATCATAAAAAAAATGAAGTTTAGTGACTACTTTTTAATTGTATGGGACTTTATGAAGTTTTCTAAGGAGAACGGTATATTAACAGGGCCTGGTCGTGGCTCTGCAGCTGGTTCGATGGTTGCGTTCGTTCTGCATATAACAGACGTAGATCCAATAGAATATCAGCTTTTATTCGAAAGATTCCTCAATCCTGAACGAATCTCAATGCCTGATATCGATATTGATTTTCCTGATCATCGCAGAGATGAAGTTATTAAGTATGTTTCCGAGAAATATGGAGAGCTTCATGTCGCACAAATCATTACTTTTGGAACACTGGCAGCGAAAGCAGCATTGCGCGATGTCGGCAGAGCTTTCGGGTTAAATCCAAAGGAACTTGATAGTCTATCAAAAAGAATCCCCTCAAAGACTGGTATTACTTTAAAAGCTGCTTTTAAAGAGTCGAACTCATTACGAATGTTTATCGAAGAATCAAGCCTAAATCGAAGGCTGTTCGAAACAGCACTTAAGCTTGAAGGGTTGCCACGACATACTTCCACACATGCTGCTGGCGTTGTCATAAGTGAAAAACCACTAGTCAGTATGATTCCAATACAAGGCGGACATGAAAATGTATATTTGACACAATATTCGATGGAACATCTTGAAGATGTAGGCTTATTAAAAATGGATTTTCTGGGGCTGCGTAATTTAACTTTAATTGAAAATATTTTAATATCTATTCAAAAAAAGACAGGCAAGAAGCTCGAAATGGATTCTATTCCGCTCAATGATAAGGCTACCTATGATTTATTAAGCCGTGCGGAAACAACTGGTATTTTTCAGTTGGAGTCAGACGGGATGAGGAAAGTGCTAAAAAAACTTCGTCCGAACAGTTTTGAGGATATCGTAGCAGTTAATGCGTTATACCGGCCAGGACCAATGGAAAATATCCCTCTTTTTATTGATAGAAAGCATGGGAATAAAAAAGTTGAATATCCTCATCCAGATCTTATTCCAATTCTTGAAAATACGTATGGTGTCATAGTCTATCAGGAGCAAATTATGCAAATAGCTGCTAAAATGGCAGGGTTTTCACTTGGGGAAGCTGATTTGCTGCGGCGTGCAGTAAGTAAGAAACAAAAGGAAGTGCTTGATCGGGAACGGGGACATTTCGTTGGCGGTGCTTTAGAAAAGGGATATAGCGAGAAAACAGCGAATGAAATATATGATTTAATTGTCCGGTTTGCAAACTATGGCTTCAACCGGAGCCACGCTGTTGCATATAGTTTAATTTCCTATCAGCTAGCCTACTTAAAAGCACACTATCCGCTCTATTTTATGGCTGCTCTTCTAACATCAGCTATTGGAAATGAGGGAAAAGTCTCTCAATATATTAGAGAACTGAATCAATTAAATCTTAAGATTTTGTCTCCTTCTGTTAACAGCAGCGGCTATTCATTTTTAGTAGAAAAGGAAGCCATTAGATATAGTTTGGCTGCGATTAAAGGGATTGGAGCAGCGGTATTGAAGGAGATTTTTCAAGCCAGAAAAAATAAAAGATTTCAAGATCTTTTTGATTTTTGCATTCGTGTGTCATCCAAAGCAGCTAACCGAAATATTATTGAGGCGCTAATTCATTCAGGAAGCTTTGATGAATTTGGAGAAGACCGTGCAGTATTGCTTGCCACGATTGATGCGGCTATCGATCATGCTCAATTAATGAAAACAGATGATGAGCATTTTGACTTTCTGTCTGAAGCTGATTTTTTTCCAAAGCCAAAATATACAAAGGTTGACCCGATTCCAGCAAAGGAAAAACTTTCTTACGAAAAAGAGGTTCTAGGATTCTTTCTATCCGATCATCCTGTCTCCGTATATACGGAGAAACTGCCCTTTTTAGGCGCTGTCCCCCTGTTTGAATTGAATCCATCTATTAGAAGAGGCAGATCAGTTGTTTATCTAACGGAAGTAAAGAAGATCCGTACGAAAAAAGGAGTACCGATGGCATTTCTATCAATTAGTGATCAAACGGATGAGATGGAGGCAGTTGTATTTCCAGATGTATTCAATCGCTTCTCCAATTTTATAAAACAGGGAAATATTCTTTTTATTGAAGGAAAGGTAGAAACGAGAGATGGAAAACGCCAATTTATCATTCAAATGATGGATGATGTTAATAAGGCAATCGAAAAGGAAGAAAATAAAGCACCGACTTTATATTTGAAAATAACAAAGGAACATGAAAATGCAGAGTTACTTTATGGATTAAAAAGTTTATTCAGACAGAATGAAGGAAAAAATCAAGTTGTCATATTTTATGAAAGCTCAAATAAAAGCCTTCGATTAGGTGAAGAGGATCTGGTAAATCCTTCTGCAAATTTTATTGAAAAGCTGAAGGAAATGCTAGGTGAAAATAATGTAATCCTGAAACGCTAGTACTTTACAACATCAACATTTGTGGTATATTTGTTAAGAAACGACTGGTCTGACCACTGTGGAAGAAATGAGATATAGCAGGGCAGAGACAGAATGGAAAGAAAAAGATAAAGTTGAATTTTACAGTTCAGTGCCTATATCCATGCAGTTAATAGATATCCAGCTGCAGCGCCTAGCCCCTCGAGGTCACTAGCCAAGACTCCCGTAAAAGGTAAAGGACACCTTTCCGAGAGTCTCGTCTTGTGCTTGTCGGGGCTGGTCAAGGCGCTTCCGATTTTAATATAAGGAGTGAAATTTAGATGACTTTACGTGAAGAAGCACTTCATATGCATAGAATGAACAAAGGAAAATTAGAATCCAAGTCTAAAGTAGAAGTGAAAAATGCCGCAGATTTAAGCTTAGCCTATTCCCCAGGTGTTGCCGAGCCGTGTAAAGAGATCTATGATAAGCCGGAAACGGTATATGAATATACAATGAAGGGGAATATGGTTGCTGTCGTCTCAGATGGTACGGCGGTTCTTGGTCTAGGTAACATTGGCCCTGAAGCAGCCCTTCCAGTAATGGAAGGAAAGGCTGTTCTTTTTAAAAGCTTTGCGGGTGTTGATGCATTTCCAATCTGCTTGAATACAACAGATGTTGATAAAATTGTTGAAACGGTTAAATTGCTGGAACCAACCTTTGGAGGAGTTAATCTTGAAGATATTGCCGCTCCAAGATGTTTTGAAATTGAAGAACGACTAAAGAAAGAGGCGAATATTCCAGTTTTCCACGATGATCAGCATGGAACTGCGATTGTAACTGTTGCTGGTCTAGTAAATGCTTTAAAGATAGTCGGGAAGAAAATGAACGAAATTCGCGTAGTAGCTAATGGTGCAGGGGCGGCAGGAATTGCAATTATTAAGCTTCTCTACACATATGGAGTTCGCGATATCATTATGTGTGATCGAAAAGGGGCTATTTACGAAGGACGCTCTGAAGGAATGAATGATATAAAAAATGAAGTAGCCAAATACACCAATCGAGAGAATGCTAAAGGAAGTCTTGCTGATGTCATAAAAGGTGCAGATGTATTTATCGGTGTTTCAGCTGCTGGCTCATTAACTGCAGAAATGGTTCAGACAATGAATCAGGACCCGATTATTTTTGCAATGGCGAATCCTACACCTGAAATCATGCCAGAAGAAGCAAAATCTGCTGGAGCGGCTGTTATCGGAACGGGAAGATCAGATTTTCCTAACCAAGTGAATAATGTTCTTGCATTCCCAGGAATTTTCCGCGGTGCTTTAGATGTTAGAGCGACACATATTAATGAAAAAATGAAAATTGCTGCTGTTGAGGCAATTGCAAGCTTAGTAAAGGATGAGGAATTACATGCTGACTATGTTATTCCTGCCCCATTTGACCCAAGAGTGGCGCCCGAAGTTGCAGCTGCAGTAGCAAAAGCAGCTATGGAAACAGGTGTTGCACGTATTAAAGTGGATCCAGATGAAATTAAAGAAAAAACAAGAAAACTATCTGTTATTGGGAAAAGTGAGTGATCCATTAACGTGAGTCAGTCTCGAAAAGACACAAAGATTTATGTGGAAATTGTAAATGAGCTTAGGCTCATGATCGAAAGAAAGAACTTAAAGCCTGGTGATAAATTACCTTCTGAACGTGAACTGTCTGAGCGCCTAAATGTTGGGCGCTCATCCGTTCGTGAAGCACTTAGGGCACTTGAACTTCTAGGTCTCATTGAGACGAGAAGAGGGGAAGGAACCTATATCCGTGATTATGGCGGACATCAGCTCGTTCAGTTATTAAGCACATTCATCCTTCAGGATGAGAATGCAAAAAGAGATATTATTGAAACAAAATATTTAATTGAGTTAGACTGCTTATGGCTGAATCTTCATAAGTCATCTGACGAGCAGCTGCAGGAATTTAAAAGCTGGGCTGAGACAGCTGAATACTCCGATGATGAATTCTTTTTAAAGGTCGTTCGATTAACAGAAAATCATTTATTCCTTAGAATGTGGATTATTTTAAAAGATTATTATAATTCCTTGCATCTGGATCAAATTGTTCCTTCAAAAGAGGATTATGTGCAATTAGCCGACATGCTGATAACTAGGAAAGAATCTATGGTTAGGAACGCATATAAAACATTAAGAAAATTGTCGAAGATTTAACGACAATTTTTTGCACATTTTGTAACTGTTTTATTTTATATTGAATAGGATAGACGAGCCACTCTTGATTTTAACGATGTATTTTCAGGGGTATTATTTTTTATAAAGGTGGTCTGACCACTTTAAAATATGAACGAACGTTACAGGGAGGTTTCACTTTGCTAAAAGTTTTTACAAAATCCAAAAAGAAAAAATATGCCACAATCCCTTCAGAAATGGCAAAGCAGGATGTTCCTGAAGGAATTATGACAAAATGTCCTAATTGTAAGAAAATCATGTATACAAAAGAACTTGTAAAAAATTTGAAGGTATGTTTTCATTGCCAATACCATCATTCAATGAACTCAAAAGAGCGTTTAGTGAGCTTCCTTGATGAAAATAGTTTTGAAGAATTGAATGCTGGTATGATCTCAGAGAATCCATTGAACTTTCCGGATTATCTTGAAAAGCTCGAAAAGGACAGAAAGAAAACGGAAATTAATGAAGCTGTTGTAACAGGACAAGGCACAGTTGATGGTCATTCGATCGTTGTTGCAGTAATGGATTCAACCTTCCGAATGGGAAGCATGGGATCTGTTGTAGGAGAAAAAATCACACTGGCAATTGAAAAAGCAGATGAGTTATCTGTTCCTTTTGTCATTTTTACTGCGTCTGGCGGTGCAAGAATGCAAGAAGGTGTCCTGAGCCTAATGCAAATGGCCAAAACAAGTGTTGCGTTAAAAAGATTTAGTGATAATGGCGGATTAATTATCTCCATTATGACTCATCCGACTACTGGTGGCGTATCTGCAAGCTTTGCTTCTCTTGGTGACTATAACTTAGCAGAACCGGGTGCATTAATTGGCTTTGCTGGCAGAAGAATTATAGAGCAAACGATTAGAGAAGAATTGCCTGAGGATTTTCAGACTTCCGAGTTTCTTTTGAAGCATGGACAATTGGATGCAGTAATTTCAAGGCTTGAGCTGAAAGAAAAAATTGCTGCAATTTTATCTATACATCAACAAGGTGGTGACATCGAATGGTAGGAGAGCTTGAATTTGAAAAACCGGTAGTCGAACTTAGAAAAAAAATAGCCGAGCTTAAGGATTTTACGATGAATGCGGATGTTGATCTATCCTCAGAAATAGAGAAGCTGGAAGCTCGATTAGAAAAATTAGAAGCAGATATTTATGATCATATGAAGCCTTGGGATCGGGTACAAATTGCTCGTCACCCTGGACGCCCGACTACTTTAGATTATATCTCCCTTCTTTTTACAGATTTCTTTGAATGCCACGGGGATCGAACTTATGGCGATGATGAGGCAATCGTTGGGGGAATTGCAAAATATAGAGGCTTGCCTGTAACGGTAATTGGTCATCAGAGAGGGAAGGATACGAAGGAAAATATCCGCAGAAACTTTGGGATGCCACATCCAGAAGGGTATCGAAAAGCGTTAAGGCTCATGAAACAGGCGGATAAATTCAGAAGGCCAATCATTTGCTTTATTGATACGAAGGGAGCTTACCCTGGAAAAGCGGCAGAGGAGCGAGGGCAGAGTGAAGCAATCGCACGCAATCTATTTGAAATGGCCAGTTTAAAAGTACCTGTTATCTGTATTGTAATTGGAGAAGGAGGAAGTGGCGGAGCATTAGCATTAGGAGTTGGCAACCATATTCATATGCTAGAAAACTCCACATACTCTGTTATCTCCCCTGAGGGTGCAGCGGCGATTTTATGGAAAGATGCTGGACAAGCTAAGAAGGCAGCCGAAAGCATGAAAATTACTGCACCTGACTTGAAGGAATTAGGGGTTATTGATGAAATTATTCCGGAAGTAAAAGGCGGGGCTCATAAAGATGTAAAGGCTCAGGCAGAAGAAATTGATGCGATTTTGCTTAAATCGCTTAAAGAACTTCGGGGATTAAGTGAGGAACAGTTAGTGTCCCATCGATACAATAAATACAAATCAATTGGTGAGCACTCCTTCATAAAGGAGTTTATCGGTGTCAAGTAAGAGCGTGCTTCATGCACGCTTTTCTTTGTTGTAAAGAGTTGGAATTGTTTGTACTTTTCAAATGTCTTTTGTTCGCTAACTATTACACCTTTTTTATAGATTGTTTTCATTAAGTTGTGATAGCCGTTTCTTCATGGTATTTTAATAGGTAGAAGCAAAATATGCCTATTCACTAATGAATGGCATGCATATTTTTTGCAGAAAAATAAAACTGCTTGTTTTGCTTATAATAAGATGGTACGAATGATTAATGAATCAGATTGATATGGGAAAGATCAACATTCAGTTATTGGAAATTTTTCGAGGTGATCCATTTGAAAAGAATTGGCGTACTGACAAGCGGGGGAGATTCTCCCGGTATGAATGCGGCTGTTCGGGCAGTAGTTCGAAAGGCAATCTATCATAATGTTGAAATTTACGGAATATATGGCGGCTATTCAGGATTAATAAACGGGAATATTAAGAAACTTGAACTAGGTTCTGTTGGAGACATCATCCATCGGGGCGGTACGATTCTTTATTCAGCGAGATGCGAAGAATTTAGAACGAAGGAAGGTCAGCAAAAAGGGATTGAGCAATTAAAAAAGCATGGGATTGAAGGTCTTGTTGTTATCGGCGGGGATGGTTCGTACCGGGGGGCAAAAGCGTTGACTGAACAAGGATTTCCATGTTCAGGTGTACCTGGGACAATTGATAATGATATTGAAGGAACACAGTTTACTATTGGCTTTGATACAGCATTAAATACTGTTATCGATGCAATTGACAAAATTCGTGATACCGCAACCTCTCACGAACGAACATTTATCATTGAGGTAATGGGAAGAAATGC
Organism: Cytobacillus massiliigabonensis; assembly: GCF_900199725.1. Taxonomy (GTDB): domain Bacteria; phylum Bacillota; class Bacilli; order Bacillales; family Cytobacillaceae; genus Cytobacillus; species Cytobacillus massiliigabonensis. The sequence continues at coordinate 1,255,435 of NZ_LT904904.1, forward strand.
TGGTGATATCGCACTTTGGTCAGGACTTGCAGGTGGTGCGGAAACGATTTTGATTCCAGAAGAAAATTATAATATGGATGAAATTGCTTCCAGATTAATGAAGGGCCATGAACGCGGCAAGAAACATAGTATTATTATCGTTGCTGAGGGTGTATCAAGCGGCATGGAATTTGCGAAAGAGCTGGAAGAAGCAACTAATTTTGATACAAGGGTTTCTGTTCTAGGCCATATGCAGCGCGGCGGTTCACCTACTGCTTTTGATCGTGTCCTGGCAAGTCGTTTAGGTGCACGAGCGGTAGAACTTTTGCTGGAGGGCAAGGGAGGACGTGCTGTAGGGATTGTAAATAATCAGGTGGTTGATCATGATATTATTGATATTCTCGACAAAGAGCACGTAATTGATATGGATTTATATAAATTATCAAAAGAGCTTTCTATTTAATTTTATGGAAAGCAAGAGTACAATTAGATGACTGTCTAGTCTTAAGATAATAGACGTTTTTCGCTTTTCATTGAGGAGGAGTTATAGTATGCGCAAAACAAAGATTGTATGTACGATTGGACCAGCAAGTGAGAGTGTTGAAAAATTAATTCAGCTTATTGAATCGGGTATGAATGTTGCACGTTTGAATTTTTCACATGGCAATTTTGAAGAACATGGCATGCGAATTCAAAATATTCGTGAAGCAGCAAAACGAACAGGAAAAACAATTGCCATTCTTTTAGATACAAAAGGACCAGAAATTCGCACACATAATATGAAAAATGATGCGATTGAATTAGTTGCTGGAAATGATATTATTGTATCTATGATTGAAGTAGAAGGTACAACGGAGAAATTTTCTGTTACATATCCTGGTTTAATTGATGATATTCATACAGGTTCAAAGATTTTGCTAGATGATGGATTAATTGGCCTTGAAGTGACAAAAATTGACCAGGAAGCGAAAGAAATCTATACGAAAATATTAAATACTGGCACATTAAAAAATAAAAAGGGTGTTAACATACCAGGTGTTTCTGTCAACTTGCCAGGTATCACTGAAAAAGATGCGAAAGACATCCTTTTTGGAATTGAACAAGGAATTGATTTTATCGCAGCCTCCTTTGTTCGCAGAGCTTCAGATGTTTTAGAAATTAGGCAGCTTTTAGAAGAGAATAATGCCTCCTATATAAATATCATTCCAAAAATTGAAAATCAGGAGGGCGTCGATAAAATCGATGAAATCCTTGAGGTTTCAGATGGTTTAATGGTTGCAAGGGGAGATCTAGGGGTCGAAATTCCAGCTGAAGAAGTTCCATTAGTTCAAAAGGAATTAATCAAAAAATGTAATGCTCAAGGAAAACCAGTTATTACGGCTACTCAAATGCTCGATTCTATGCAGCGAAATCCACGCCCGACCCGCGCGGAAGCTAGCGATGTTGCTAATGCTATATTTGATGGGACAGATGCGATCATGCTTTCAGGTGAGACAGCTGCTGGAACTTACCCGGTTGAGGCTGTTCAAACGATGCATAATATTGCTTCACGGGCTGAATCAGCATTAGCTCATAAAGAAATTTTATCTAATCGCAGTAAGGATAACGAACATAATATTACTGATGCGATTGGCCAATCGGTTGCACATACGGCATTAAATTTAGATGTAAACGCGATTATAACTCCGACTGAAAGTGGTCATACAGCGAGAATGATTTCTAAATATCGTCCAAAGGCGCCTATCGTAGCTGTTACATCCAATGACCATGTATCACGTCGCCTTGCTTTAGCTTGGGGCGTTTACCCGTGTATTGGCAAAAAAGCTACAACTACAGATGATATGCTAGATACAGCTGTGGAAGAAAGCTTAAATAGCGGAATTGTATCATCTGGTGATTTAGTTGTCATTACAGCAGGTGTACCAGTAGGTGAGGCTGGAACAACGAATCTTATGAAAATTCATGTAGTAGGCGATATTCTTGCGAAAGCACAGGGGATTGGCCGTAAGTCTGCGTTTGGAAAGGTTGTCATTGCCCGTAATGCTGCTGAAGCTTTAGCTAAAGTTACGGAAGGATCGATATTAGTAACAATTGGCTCTGATCGTGAGATGGTGCCAGCAATTGAAAAATGCAGTGCACTAATAACTGAAGAGGGCGGGCTGACAAGCCATGCTGCCGTCGTTGGTTTAAATGTAGGGATTCCAGTTATTGTTGGCGCAGAAAATGCTACAACCATACTAAAAGACGGGCAGGAAATTACCGTTGATTCCAATCGTGGTGTGATCTACAACGGCCATGCAAGTGTTCTATAAATGACTAGAGCTCAAATTATATAAACAATTGAATTTCTGCTATAATGGAATGGAGATTAATCCATTATAAAAGAGGTGGCATCATGCGCTACTTACTCTTACTAATTATCATTGTACCTGCTGCGGAAATTGGTGTTTTGCTGCTGTCAGGCAATTTGATTGGTGTATGGCCTACGTTAGGAGTCATTCTTTTTACAGGCGTTCTAGGTGCTTATCTTGCAAAAAAGCAGGGACTAGAAACGATAAGAAAAGCGCAGGACCAGCTTCGTTATGGGCAATTGCCAGGTGAGGCAATTTTAGAAGGCATTTGTATTTTAGCAGGCGGAATTTTCTTGCTTACCCCAGGATTTATTACTGATATTACAGGTCTTTTGCTGCTGGCTCCACCAACACAATCCTTATTTAAAAAGCTGATTTTAAAAGGTTTTAGAAGATGGATGGATAGAAATACGGTTACGATTATACGATAATGAAAGAGAAAAAGGTCACTCCTGGAGAGTGACCTTTTTTTTGTGGTTTGGCGAATATTATTGATGTAACGGCGAATATATCTTATATTTGTCCAATAAAATGCGGTGGACGGCGAATATATCTTATTTTTGTCCAATATAATTCCGTGGACAGTGAATATTACAGCGGATTGAGATATGTCATGTTTTTCATCTAGGCTTTGTTTTCATTTTTTCCTATGATAAATGCCCAAATATCACGGAATACGTTTGCTCGATGCAAGGTAGTTAAAATAACAAGGGTGACTGGTCCGACAATCAAACCAAGAAAGCCAATGAGCTTAAATCCAACAAATAGTGCAACCAATGTAGCAAGCGGGTCCATTCCGATATTAGACGATAATATTTTAGGCTCCATTACTTGCCGCTGCACAAGAACAATCACATATAAAACTCCTAACCCGATTGCCATGCTCATTTCTCCGGCTATCGCTTCATATATGATCCACGGAACGAAAATTAAACCCGTTCCCAAGTATGGAATGACATCAACAATTCCTGTAATTAAAGCAATTGTGATTGCATAATCTACTCGAAGGATTAGTAATCCAATTAGAATAATGACGGTCGTAATCGAAATTAATGTAGCCTGAGCCTTCACAAATCCAAATAACGCCTTTTTTAAATCGGCAAATACTGTTTTACCGCTTGCTCTTGCACGGCTAGGAATAAGCTTGCTGCCAAGTGTTGAGAGGCGATACCAATCCTTACTAATGAAAAATGTTCCTAGCAAAGAGAAAATCAGCACAGTTGCAGCATTAGGAAACCAGGAAATAATATTAGGGATTTTCCCAAAAAAGTTTTGGATGAAAGCACCGACTGTTGTGCCGATATGACTTCCAACATTTTTAATATTTTCTACGATTGTATCCTGTTGTCCTGTATCTAAATCCTTGAATAGGCTAGTCAGCTGATTATAAAGTGGAATGATCTGAGCTGCAAAGAATTCCTCTATATAATTAATCAGCGTATCTAAATGCTTTGGTACGACATTCGAAAGATAGTCTGCACCAGAAACAATTTCTGCAATTAGTAAAGTAATCAGTCCAGCAAAGACCCCGATGATGATGATGATGCTTACAAGAACAGCTAGTGAGCGTGGCATTCTGCCTCTTTTTTCTAGGAAGTTTACAAGTGGATTAATTAGAAATGCGATGGCGAATCCGATAATGAAAGGATATGTTACTTTAGATAAATAAAAACAGCTTAAGAGCAGGAGCACAACGAAGCCGATCACAAAAAGAAATCTTAATGTCCTATGTAAATATACAGGATTCAAAAAAATACCTCCTATTTTTTAGGAATGTTAATTATCTTTCATCATACACCATTCCAATACGAGTTATAAATGCAAAAGGATTCAAATTTACCCTGGATAATAAGGAAATATTGTTAATCTATCTTTTATAAGATGACAGAATAAAAAGCAATATATTTTTAATATTTATAAAGTTATGTTAGAATAGCTTAATAGTAGAAAAGTTGTAGAAAACTGTTTAGGCATCATTCAATGCTTTTTCAAATTCTTATTTAGCAAAGGAATGTAAATAACTTTTCTTGAAAAATAATAATTTTTTCACATTTTCGCCACTTTTCATTCACAAAAGTCAGATAATTGTTTATAATAGGACTTAAGTGTACAACCATTTTCATAGGGCTCTTGAAAATTTTATTTCATCCTATTATTCTAGTATTTTTATCTAATTTTTTTGTGTAAAAATGTAAGCATTTTCTTTTCATTATGTCGAGCAGTCGCTCATTGTTGATGATAGTTTGTTTTTTTATGTTTGGTCTGTAGTCCGGCGTATTAGTCGGATTTAAAAGGCTGAAATTACGCCTTTAAATATCAGAATATTTTTTCAAAGGTTAAATGATGGGATTTAACTTCAAAAGTATTACAGACAAAGGGTATGGGGAAATTTATTATGTAAAGGAGAGATTCAGTATGACAGCAACACGCGGACTCGAAGGGGTAGTAGCTACTACATCATCTATAAGCTCTATCATTGATGATACTTTAACTTATGTTGGTTATAATATTGATGATTTGGCTGTAAATGCAAGTTTTGAAGAAGTAATTTATCTTTTATGGCATAGAAAGCTTCCAACTCAAGCGGAGCTTACGGAATTAAAAAATCAGTTAGCTGACAATGCAGGGCTGCCTAAGGAAGTATTAGACCATTTCAAGATGTATCCGATCGATCAAGTGCACCCTATGGCTGCTCTTCGTTCAGCTGTTTCTCTTTTAGGATTGTATGATGATGACGCGGATTTAATGGAAACAGAAGCAAATTATAATAAAGCAATTCGCTTGCAAGCAAAAATGCCTTCAATTGTAGCAGCATTTGCTCGAGTAAGAAAAGGTTTAGAGCCGATTGCTCCTAGAAAAGACCTTGGTTTTGCAGCGAATTTCTTATATATGTTATCAGGCAAAGAACCAGAGCCTATCGCAGTTGAAGCAATTGATAAAGCTTTAGTTCTGCATGCTGACCATGAATTAAATGCTTCTACTTTCACTGCACGTGTATGTGTGGCAACTTTATCAGACGTTTATTCTGGAATTACAGCGGCCATCGGTGCCCTAAAGGGACCATTGCATGGGGGAGCTAATGAAGCAGTAATGAAAATGCTGACTGATATTGGCACACTTGAAAATGTAGATTCATATATTCGTGGGAAACTAGAAAAGAAAGAAAAAATCATGGGTTTTGGTCATCGTGTATACCGTAAAGGGGATCCACGTGCAAAACACTTAAGAGAAATGTCAAAGAAACTAACTGAACTTACTGGTGAACCACATTGGTATCAAATGTCTACTCAAATAGAGGAAATTGTAACTGGCGAGAAAAATCTGCCGCCAAATGTTGATTTCTATTCTGCTTCTGTCTATCACAGCTTAGGAATCGATCATGACTTATTTACACCAATCTTTGCTGTAAGCCGTGTATCTGGCTGGCTGGCCCATATTCTTGAGCAATATGAAAACAACCGTTTAATCCGCCCGCGTGCAGATTATACAGGTCCTGGCATGCAAGAATATGTTCCTGTAGGTCTGAGAGGCTAAATAGAAAAGAGCAAGCGGCTAGGCCCTAGCCGCTGGAACTGGACAAAGAAAAGCGCAAGCGGCTAGCCCAGGGGCGACAAGCATAGGCGCTGATTAGAAAACTTAATATTTTCAGAAACAGCATTTACTTTTATTTCAAAAGTTGCTGTAATAAAGAGAAGAAGGAGGGTTAGGGGCAGTGGCCTTCTAACCTTTGATTCTGATAGATGCAAGGCAGTTTTATATACATATAAAAGCCAAAGGCTTAAAAACTGCCGCTGCTTTTTAAAAATGGAGGGAATAAACAATGCAAGGTGAAAAAATCACGGTTAGCAATGGAGTATTAAACGTACCAAACAATCCAATCGTTCCATTTATTGAAGGAGACGGAACAGGTCCTGATATTTGGGCTTCAGCATCAAGAGTATTAGATGCAGCAGTAGAAAAGGCATATAAAGGTGAACGCAAAATAGTCTGGAAAGAAGTATTGGCGGGAGAAAAAGCATTCAATCAAACGGGAGAATGGCTGCCTTCAGAAACGTTAGACGTAATCAATGAATATTTAATCGCGATTAAAGGTCCTTTAACAACACCAATCGGTGGCGGGATTCGTTCATTAAACGTTGCTCTTCGTCAAGAATTAGATCTATTCGTATGTTTACGTCCTGTACGCTGGTTTGAAGGTGTGCCTTCACCTGTTAAGCGTCCTCAAGATACAGACATGGTTATTTTCCGCGAAAATACTGAGGATATCTACGCGGGAATTGAATATGCAAAAGGTTCAGATGAAGTGAAGAAGCTAATTGCTTTCCTTCAAGATGAAATGGGTGTGAATAAAATTCGTTTCCCTGAAACCTCTGGTATCGGAATTAAGCCAGTTTCAGAAGAAGGAACAAGCCGTCTAGTGCGTGCAGCAATTGACTATGCTATTAAAGAAGGTCGTAAATCCCTAACTTTAGTGCATAAAGGAAATATCATGAAATTCACTGAAGGCGCTTTTAAAAACTGGGGCTATGAGCTTGCAGAGAGAGAATACGGGGATAAGGTATTCACTTGGGCACAGTATGACCGCATTAAAGATGAGCAAGGTGCTGAAGCTGCAAATAAAGCTCAAGCAGATGCTGAAGCGGCAGGCAAAATTATCGTCAAAGATGCGATTGCAGATATTTTCTTACAGCAAATCCTTACTCGTCCAAAAGAATTTGACGTTGTTGCAACGATGAACCTAAACGGGGATTATATCTCTGATGCACTTGCTGCACAGGTTGGCGGAATTGGTATTGCTCCAGGAGCAAACATCAACTATGAAACAGGTCATGCCATTTTTGAAGCAACTCATGGAACAGCTCCGAAATATGCGGGATTAGATAAAGTAAATCCTTCATCTGTTATCCTTTCAGGTGTATTAATGCTTGAACATTTAGGCTGGAACGAAGCTGCAGATATGATTGTAAAATCAATGGAAAAATCAATTGCTTCTAAAGTTGTCACTTACGACTTTGCTCGTCTAATGGATGGTGCAACAGAAGTGAAATGCTCTGAGTTTGGTGATGAATTAATCAAAAATATGGAGTAATGAAATGCGGAAGCGCCTCGATCAGCCCCGACAATCATAAGACAAAGCACGCAGGAAATCCTGATTTCTGGAGTGATTTGGCTTAGACTTACGGAGCTAGGCGCTGGAGCTAGACAGTTGTCCGCTCAAAAGTGGTATACTTTATATATGTTATTAGGAGGCTGTTCTTGGATCAAGAACAGCCCTCCTTGCATATATCATAATTTTCGAGGAGGAACGAGTCATGTCATTGAAACGTAAAAAGATTTCCGTTATTGGTGGAGGCTTTACTGGTGCAACTACTGCATTCCTGCTAGCACAAAAGGAATTAGGGGATGTTGTTTTGGTAGACATTCCACAAATGGAAAACCCAACAAAGGGAAAAGCTCTAGATATGCTTGAAGCAAGCCCTGTTCAAGGATTTGATGCTAACATTACCGGCACTTCCAGCTATGAAGATACAGCTGATTCAGATATCGTAGTTGTAACGGCTGGAATTGCGCGTAAGCCTGGCATGAGCCGTGATGATTTAGTGCAAACAAACCAAAAAATAATGAAAAGTGTTGCACAAGAGATTGCAAAGCATTCTCCTAATTGTTTCATCGTTGTTTTAACAAATCCAGTTGATGCAATGACATATACTATTTTTAAAGAGTCTGGCTTCCCTAAAAACCGTGTAATTGGTCAATCGGGTGTTCTTGATACGGCTCGTTTCCGAACGTTTATTGCTCAAGAATTAAATCTGTCAGTTAAAGATATTACGGGCTTCGTTCTAGGCGGGCATGGAGATGATATGGTTCCGTTAGTACGCTACTCCTATGCAGGCGGGATCCCTTTAGAAACACTAATTTCAAAAGAGCGTCTTGAAGCAATTGTGGAACGCACGCGAAAAGGTGGCGGAGAAATTGTTAACTTACTAGGCAATGGCAGTGCTTATTATGCTCCAGCTGCATCATTAGTTGAAATGTGCGAAGCGATCCTTAAAGATCAGCGCCGAGTTCTTCCTTCCATAGCTTATCTTGAAGGGGAATATGGATATGATGGCATTTATTTAGGTGTTCCGACGATCCTTGGGGCAAATGGCATTGAAAAAGTAATAGAACTTGAATTAACAGCAGATGAAAAAGCAGCATTAGATAAATCGGCTGAAGCTGTAAGAAATGTAATGGCTGTTCTAGCATAATTTTTGCGCGATAGTAAGATAAATAAAAAAATTCGGGAAATTCCCGAATTTTTTTATTTAATTCCTTTTTTGGATAATATAATAGTGATATAATAGAATAAATAGACTGATAATTTTAATAATTATTAGCTATTTTTTTAAGTATCATTGAAATCGTTTACATAACTTTGGAGGTGCAGAAAAATGTTACTTGGGAAAAAAAGAAAATTAGGTAGAAAGATTGAAGAGATCTCTGCTGGGGAGAAATTAACTTTAACTGAAAAAATAGAAGATAAGGATTTACTATTATATTTAGGTTTAACGAATGATGCAAATCCACTTTATATTCAACATGATTATGCATCACAAACACCATACAAAAAGCCAATTGTTCCAAGTATCATGCTGAATGGGATTATTAATTCTGCTATTTCGAAATATCTCCCTGGACCAGGAAGCCATATTTTAAAGCAAGAAATTGAATTTTTAAAACCTGTTTATCACTATGGAACAGTACAATTTCTATTTGAAGTTACAGAGGTTAGCAATAGCAGCCATACGGTTCAAATAGAGGTAATTGGCACAAACGAGGATGAGGAAACAGTGATCAAAGGGAAATTACTTGTATGCCCTCCTCATCGCCTGAATAAAATGGAAGGCGAAGCGCTTGATAATTTTTAACTTAATCTGTTTTAAGAAGGGATGTGCAGTTGCATGTCTCTTTTTTCTTTGTAAAAAAGAAATTGTCGGTCTGATTAATTGAACAAGCCTTTATGTACGAAGTAATAACCGGCGCCGTGAAATTAGGCAGACCGACATTTACATAATTTGTTGTGAGCAGATTCTCATGAAAGTTTTTATTTGTTTAGTGTTACCCTTGTTCCAAATAGATACACAGTTTATATTAGAAGGGAAGAGATTAAATTTAACATTTTTAAGTGATAAGAAAGCAGGGTGCTGTCTAGCGCAAGCGCCCTAGCGGCTAATGTTCTTCGCCCACCTCCCTGCGTCAAGTTAACATCGGTTCACTATCGTTCACCGTGTTTCCTTTATCTCAGCCGGTGTGCTCCAGGTCATACGCCGCTGAACAGGGAGCTTGCGCTTTTCTTATAATCTTGGATGATTAATAGGGGAATATATCAACTTGGAGGCAAATATGGAGAAGACAATTCTTGTTGTTGATGATGAACAATCAATCCTAACCTTATTGGAGTATAATCTGCAGCATGCAGGCTTCAAAGTGATTACAGCGATGGATGGGGAGGAGGGAATTAACCAAGCCTTATCCCATCTCCCGGATTTAATCGTGTTAGATCTTATGCTTCCTAAACTTGATGGGATTGAGGTATGCAAACAGCTCCGTCAACAGAAGGTGTTCATACCTATATTAATGTTAACTGCAAAAGATGATGAGTTTGATAAAGTGCTTGGGCTGGAGTTGGGTGCAGATGACTATATGACAAAGCCGTTTAGTCCAAGAGAAGTGGTTGCAAGGGTAAAGGCTATTTTGCGGAGAACACAAATACAGATGGAAACACCAGTCATGACAGAGGAAGAGTCAGGTCATGTTCGTATTGCTGGTTTAAAAATTATTCCGGATCATTATGAAGCCTATATTGAAAATGAGCTATTAGAGTTAACACCAAAAGAATTCGAGCTTCTGTTATATTTAGCAAAAAATAAAGGACGGGTACTGACAAGGGATCAGCTTCTTAGTGCAGTATGGAACTATGACTTCGCAGGGGATACTCGAATTGTTGACGTACATATTAGCCATTTAAGAGAGAAGATTGAGCAAAATACAAAAAAGCCTGTATATATAAAAACCATTCGCGGATTAGGCTATAAGCTGGAGGAGCCGAAAGGAGAATGATAAAATTTCGAACCAGGCTTCTTTTCGCATTAATTACATTAATATTCGCTGTCCTCATTGGATTAGGACTTTTGCTGGGGCAGCTTTATAAAAGTTATTATTTAAATGCTTTCGATGAACGTTTAAAAAAAGAGACTGGAATGATTTCAAGTTATATTGAGGACGAGGGCGGCATACTAGCCCTAAAAAGTGGAACGATCCATACATTTAGCAAAGTATTAAATGCTCGTGTGACAATTGTTGATATATCAGGAGTCATTATTTATGATAGTAAACCGTTAAAGGACGCTAGCAGCTATGATGAACATCAATCGGTTATAAGAAGTATGATCAAAAAGGATGCGGCCGGTCATCATTTAATTGAGGCGGAAGACGGATATGACCTTCATTATTACTGGAGACCGATTGATCAATCAGGGGCAGATGAGGGTTTTGTTCTTTTAAGTACAAAAATGACAGAAATTAATAAAGCCTATCAGCAGATTTGGTGGATCTTAATCATTAGTCTAGGCTTTGCCTTCATTGTTATCCTTCTATTAGGAACTAGAATTATGAACCGTTATACAAAGCCTATTGAAGCTGCAACAAACACAGCAATTGAACTAGCTAAAGGAAACTATCGTGCTCGTACATATGAAGATCAGATTGATGAGACTGGCATGCTTAGTGCTTCAATCAATATCCTTGCAAGGAATCTTCAAGAAATGCGGAAGTCACAGGAAATGCATCAGGATCGACTTGCAGCACTTATCGAAAATATGGGAAGCGGCTTAATATTAATTGATAAGAAGGGCTATATCAGCTTAATCAATCGACCTTATAAAGAGCTATTTCGTGTTCATGATGCTGAGTATACGAATAAACTTTATTATGAAGTGATTCAGCATCAGGAAGTCACTTCCATAATCGAAGAGCTTTTTATGACGGAACAAAAGGTAAGGAAACAAATTTTTATCCCACTAAGTCACGGGAGACAGCATTTTGAAATATACGGCGTACCTATCATTGGAACAAATGATGTTTGGAAAGGGATTTTACTCGTATTTCATGATATTTCTGAATTGAAAAAGCTTGAACAAGTAAGAAAAGACTTCGTAGCAAATGTTTCTCATGAATTAAAAACACCTATTACTTCAATAAAAGGATTTTCTGAGACGCTTTTAGACGGGGCAATGGAGGATAAGGAAGCGCTAGAAGCTTTTTTGAACATCATTTTGCAGGAAAGTGATCGATTGCAATCGCTTATACAAGATCTTTTAGATCTATCCAAGATGGAACAGCTAGGTTTTCACCTTTCTATTCAACAATACAATTTAAAAACAACACTAGAAGAAGTATTAGCTATTTTGAATAAGAAGGCTGATGAAAAAGAGATTAAGCTTCAGTTTGAAGCGGATAGAGAATCCATTTTAATTGAAGGGGACGCAGATCGTCTGAAACAAGTCTTTCTAAATCTTGTTTCAAATGCCATCTCTTATACACCAAATGGCGGACAGGTTTTTCTGCGTATAAGTGAATCAGCAGCCAAAATATTTGTTGAAGTGAAGGATACTGGTATTGGAATGGAAGAGAGCGAAGTTCCAAGGATATTTGAAAGATTTTATCGTGTGGACAAAGCCCGCAGCCGAAATTCCGGGGGAACAGGTCTTGGACTTGCCATTGTGAAACATATTGTAGAGGCACATAAAGGGAACATCAGTGTCACCAGTGAAGTAGGGAAAGGAACGACATTTTTAATTGAGCTTAATAAACGGTTTCATGACGAATGATGGATAGCAAGCTTTTAATAAATTTACATGTTTTTTACAGCCGCTTTATAATCTCTTAATATCTGCCAGTTACAATAATAATTGAAAAACCCCTTCATCCAAGGAGTTAGAAAAAGGAGAAAGCAACCCCTGCTTTCTCCTTTTTCATATATCTTCTAGGATATAATAAAATTAATGTTGTGGATAACTTTGTAATAGGTTGTCTGCATCCAGCTCCAGCGCCTACCCCCTCGAGGTCACAAGCCAATCCTCCCAAAAAGGTAAAGAACACCTTTTTGGTGAGGTTCGTCTTGTGCTTGTCGGGGGTGATCAAGGCGCTTGCGCATTTGTAATTGTTTTGTCATATAATTGAAACCTTTTTATGATGAAATCGTATAAAAAGTTAGCGAAATGTTTTGAAGGGGGAGAGACAATGGTCAGTCTAAAGAGAATTTATACATTAACAGGACTAGTATTTTTAATCATTATATTAGGCATTACTGCCTTTACGACATGGTACACAGTCGATGAGTCTGATCAAGCGGTTATTTTAACCTTTGGAAAAGTTGAAGAAGGAATAACAGAGCCAGGTCTTCATTTTAAACTGCCATGGCCTATTCAAAGTGTAGAAAAGCTTTCAAAGGAAACATTTAGCCTTCAATTTGGTTATGAAGATAAGGGTAAGAAATCTAAAGATTTTCCTGAAGAAACAAAGATGATTACTGGGGATGAGAATATTGTCATGGCCGATCTTGTTGTTCAATGGAAGATTACTAATCCGGAGAAATATTTATATAATTCATCAAATCCGAAAGAGATTCTTCATGATGCTACGTCTGCATCCTTAAGGAGTATTATCGGAAGCTCAAATATTGATGATGCTTTGACATCTGGAAAAGCTGATATTGAGTCAGACGTAAGGGAGCTGCTAACATCACTAATACAAAAATATGATATTGGGATATCTGTCTTGGCGGTTAAGCTTCAGGATGTAGAGCTACCTAATGATGAAGTGCGAAAGGCATTCACAGATGTAACTGATGCGCGAGAAACTGCGAATACAAAAAAGAATGAAGCCCAAAAATACAGAAATCAAAAATTAAATGAAGCAAAAGGTGAGAAAGATGCGCTTATTTCGAGGGCAGAAGGGGAAAAAGCCGCTCGATTAGAAAGAGCCCGTGGAGATGTAGCAGTCTTCAATAAGTTATATGCAGAATACAAGAATAATCCGGATATTACGAGAGAGCGCCTTGTGATTGAAACCCTTGAGCAAGTGCTTCCAAATGCAGAAATTTATATTATGAATGATGACGGAAATACAATGAAATACTTCCCGATTCGTCCTTTAGAAAAAGAGGAGCCTAAGCCGAAAGCAGAAGGAAGTGAAAATAATGAGTGATCAAAATGTCGTTAATATGAATGAGCGTGGTGGAAACAATCTTCAATGGAGAAAGTATATTAAGCTTGGTATTTTCTTTGTCATCCTTTTTGTCTTAATTGGCATCCTTATTAGCAATCTTTTTGTTGTAAAGGAGGGGGAATATAAGGTAATCAGGCAGTTTGGGGAAGTAGTTAGAATAGAGAGTGAACCTGGTCTGACTTATAAAATTCCTTTTATCCAAAGTGTTTCTACCTTGCCTAAATATCAAATGACTTATGATGTATCTGAAGCAGAGATCAACACAAAGGATAAAAAGCGGATTATCATTGATAACTACGCAGTTTGGCGAATAGAGGATCCTAAGAAGATGATTGCTAACGCGAGAACATTGGAAAGTGCTGAATCGAGAATGGAAGAATTCATTTACTCCGTCACACGTACAGAGCTAGGTCAGCTTAATTATGAAGCGATCATTAATGAAGGGAAGTCTTCCAGAGGTTCATTAAATGACCGGATTACGGAAAAAGTGAATGAGCTGCTTAACAAGGATAATTACGGAATTGTTGTCACGGATGTACGAATGAAACGAACGGATTTGCCAGAAGAAAATGAGCAGTCTGTCTATACGAGAATGATTTCTGAACGTCAATCGAAAGCCCAGGAATATTTATCAAAAGGGGATGCGGATAAGAATGTCATCATCGCAAAAACTGATAAAGAGGTAAAAGAAATATTATCAAAGGCTCAAGCGGACGCTGAAGAAATTCGGGCTGAAGGGGAAGGCGGAGCTGCTAAAGTATATAATGAAGCTTTCTCAAAAGATCCTAGCTTCTATTCCTTGTACCGTACATTAGAATCCTATAAAAAGACAATCAATGGGGAAACAGTTATTGTCTTGCCATCTGATTCGCCATATGCCCGCTTATTAATGGGGAATACAAACTAAACACTTTATAAACCGTTATTTTTCATTCTTTATCTACTCATGATAAAATGGAGGAAAATAACGGTTTTTTGCTTTAGGCAAAGGAAGGAGAATTGTTTTGAAAAAGAAGCTTGTTTTAATTGACGGCAATAGCATTGCTTACCGTGCTTTTTTTGCCTTGCCTCTTCTGAACAATGATAAAGGGATTCATACGAACGCCGTTTATGGATTTACGATGATGCTAAATCGAATTCTTGAGGATGAAAAACCTACTCATCTATTAGTTGCATTTGATGCAGGAAAGACCACATTCCGACATAAGACATTTAGCGAGTATAAAGGAGGGAGACAAAAGACGCCGCCAGAGCTATCTGAACAGTTTCCCTTCATTCGTGAGCTGTTAGATGCTTATGGAATATCACGTTATGAATTAGAAAATTACGAAGCAGATGATATTATCGGTACGCTCTCCCTTCATGCTGAAAATGATGACTTTGAAGTGAAAGTTATTTCTGGTGATAAGGATTTAACACAATTAAGTTCAGAAAAAACAACTGTTTTAATTACTCGCAAAGGGATTACAGAAATTGAAAATTATACTCCTGCCTATATACAAGAAAAGTATGGAATTACACCCGATCGAATTATTGATATGAAAGGATTAATGGGGGATGCTTCAGATAATATCCCTGGTGTGCCAGGCGTTGGTGAAAAGACAGCACTTAAATTGCTTAAGGAATTTGGATCACTTGAGACTATACTATCTTCAGTTGATAAAGTTGGCGGGAATAAGCTGAAGGAAAAGCTAGAGGAATTTAAAGAACAGGCATTAATGAGTAAGGAATTAGCAACAATTACAAGAGAAGCGCCTATAGATATCGAGCTAAGTGAAGTCGAATACGAAGGGTATGAAAGAGACAAGGTAGTCAGCATTTATAAAGAACTAGGCTTCAATTCATTATTGGACAAGCTAAGCGGAGAAACAGGATCAGAAGAAGTTGAGCTTGATGATATTGAATATGAAGTTATTAATGAGATAACAGAGGATATTTTTTCAGATGAGAACGCTTTTTATATAGAAGTGCTGGAGGATAATTATCATTATGCTGATATTATTGGCTTTTCAATTGCTAATGATAAAGGAATCTTTTTTATTTCCACAGAGATAGCGTTAGCTTCACAAGCTTTTAAACAATGGGCAGAGGATGCTAGCAAAGAAAAAATTGTTTATGATGCGAAAAGGTCTGAGGTTTCCCTTCGCCATCATGGCATTCATTTAGCAGGAGTGAGCTTTGATCTCTTGATGGCATCCTACCTCATTAATCCATCTGCAACGATAGAGGATGTTGCCTCTGTTGCAAAAAGCCATGGCTATGAAGCCATTCAATCAGATGAAGTGTTCTATGGAAAAGGGGCCAAACGAAGGGTGCCAGAAGAAGGCATGTTAGCAATAAACCTGGCAAGAAAAGCTGCTGCATTAGAGGCTCTGAAAGATAAGCTTGATAAGGAATTGAAGGAGAATCAGCAAGCAGAGTTATTCTATGAATTAGAAATGCCTTTATCATTAATTCTTGCTGATATGGAATCCTGTGGGGTAAAAATGGATCTTGAACGATTAAAAGCCATGGGAGAAGAGATTCATTCAAAATTAGTTGGAATTGAGAGCCGAATACATGAATTAGCAGGAGAAAAGTTTAATATCAACTCGCCCAAACAGCTTGGGGTCATTCTTTTCGAAAAGCTAGGGCTTCCTGTTTATAAAAAAACAAAAACGGGTTATTCAACCTCAGCGGATGTTCTAGAGAAGCTTGAAACGAAGCATGAAATCGTTAGAGAAATCCTCAATTATCGTCAGCTTGGAAAACTTCAGTCCACGTATATCGAGGGCTTGCTTAAAATTGTCAACAAGGACAATGAAAAAGTGCATACAAGATTTAATCAGGCTTTAACACAAACAGGAAGGTTAAGTTCAACCGATCCGAACCTCCAGAATATCCCTATCCGTCTAGAAGAGGGAAGAAAAATTAGGCAGGCATTTATCCCTTCTGAAAAAGACTGGGTTATCTTTGCTGCTGATTATTCGCAGATTGAGCTTCGGGTACTTGCGCATATTGCTAAGGATGATAAGCTGATCGATGCCTTTAATCACGATATGGATATCCATACAAAAACAGCGATGGAAGTATTTCATGTTAGTGAAGAGGATGTTACTTCCAACATGCGCCGTCATGCCAAAGCAGTTAACTTTGGGATTGTATATGGAATTAGTGATTATGGTTTATCCCAAAGCCTTGGGATTACACGAAAAGAAGCAGGTCAATTTATAGAGCGTTATTTAGAAAGCTATCCAGGGGTCAAAGCATATATGGAAGATATTGTTGCCGATGCCAAGCAAAAAGGGTATGTCTCAACCCTTCTTCATCGCAGAAGATATCTTCCTGAAATCACGAGCCGTAATTTTAATCTGCGCAGCTTTGCAGAACGGACAGCGATGAATACCCCTATTCAAGGAAGCGCAGCAGATATTATCAAAAAAGCAATGATAGATATGGCAGCACGTTTGAAAAGTGAGAACTTAAAAACGCGTTTACTACTACAAGTGCATGATGAATTGATCTTTGAAGCACCAAAGGATGAAATCGAGGTTTTGAAGAAAATTGTCCCAGAGGTAATGGAAAACGCAGTGGAGCTTGAGGTTCCGCTTAAAGTTGATTACGCTTTTGGACCAACATGGTTTGATGCTAAATAAGAAATGATTGATGGGCATATTGCCTTAAAGATTCTACAGGAAGTGATATAGCAATGCCTGAATTACCAGAGGTAGAAACCGTCCGCAGGACATTATTGGAATTAGTAAGTAATAAAGAAATTGAACATGTTTCGGTTTTTTGGCCCAAAATTATTAAACATCCGGAAGAAATAGCTCAATTTCAGGATGCATTAGTTGGACAGACTGTACAGGATATTGGAAGAAGAGGGAAATTTTTAATTCTTTACACGGATGACTACGCCCTTGTTTCTCATTTGAGAATGGAAGGGAAATACGGCGTATTTCAAAAAATAGAGCCCGTAGATAAGCATACCCATGTAATCTTCCATTTTACCGATGGAACTGAGTTGCGTTATAAGGATGTACGGAAATTTGGAACCATGCACCTTTATATGAAAGGGCAGGAATTCAGCACACTCCCGCTATCACAATTAGGACCGGAGCCATTTTCTGCAGACTTTACGGTTGAAGCATTGGCTTCTAAGCTCGCGAAAACAAAAAGAAATATAAAGGCTGTTCTCCTTGATCAAAAAGTTGTAGTAGGTCTTGGGAATATTTATGTGGATGAAGCATTATTCCGATCAGGAATTCATCCAGAAAGAGCTGCAGATGATTTAACAAGAGAAGAGATGGAAAGACTTCATCAGGAAATTTCAGATACCTTATCAGAAGCAGTACAAAAAGGGGGGAGTACGATTCGATCGTACGTAAACTCTCAAGGGCAAATTGGCATGTTTCAGCTTGAGCTATTTGTCTATGGCAGAAAAGGTGAAGACTGCAAGGCATGCGGAAGCACACTTGAAAGAATTGTTTCAGGTGGACGCGGAACTGTCTTTTGTCCAAAGTGCCAGGTTAAATAAGTTCCTAAAAAGGGGCTAAACCAAGCCGCCTCCGCATGTCATGATGTCCAGCTGCGGCGGCTAGGGGCTCGAGGTCATAAGCCAACTCGTCAAGAAGGCTAAAGAACAGCCTTCTCGCCGATTCGTCTTATGCTTGTCGCCCCTGATCGTGCCGCCTCCGCATTTCATGATGTCTAGCTGCGGCGGCTAGGGGCTCGAGGTCATAAGCCAACTCGTCAAGAAGGCTAAAGAACAGCCTTCTCGCCGATTCGTCTTATGCTTGTCGCCCCTGATCGTGCCGCCTCCGCATTTCGAGATGTCAAGCTGCGGCTCCTAGCCCCTCGAGGTCATAAGCAAATCTGGCTAGAAGGTTAAAGAACAACCTTCCATCCAGCTAGTCTTATGCTTGTCGGGGCTGAGCAAGGTGCTTCCGCATTTCGAGATGTCTAGCTGCAGCGCCTATCGCCTATCAAACTTCAGGTCCCCTCCCTACGATAAGTCGACATCAATTCGCTATCGCTCATTGTGTCTCCTATATCTCAGTCGAGGACCTTCCAGTTTGTACGGCGATGAACAAGGCGCCTCCGCTTTTCGTGTTAACACTGGATAGGCTTCTTCCATATACTATCTTAGCGATTGTCAGGGAGGAGTCCTATTCATATGATGCAAGGGGTCACACTTTTGTTATTAGCGTTTGCTGTAAGTCTTGATAGCTTTAGTGTTGGATTAACTTATGGCATAAGAAAAATGAATATTCCATTTAAATCAATCGGCATAATCGCCTGTTGTTCTGCTATTGCATTAATGATTGCAATGATGATTGGCCGTGTTTCAGCTCAATTTTTGTCTCCTGCATTTGCGGAAAGTTTAGGAGGAATCATACTTATCAGTCTTGGTGCATGGGTTTTGTATCAATTCTTCCGGACTGAAAAAGCAAAGGATGTTCTTCCTCATGAAAAAACGATTGTCAATTTTGAAATAAAATCACTAGGGCTAGTGATTAATATTTTACAAAAACCGATGTCTGCAGATTTTGATAAATCAGGGACAATTACTGGAATTGAAGCATTGATGCTCGGGGTTGCTTTATCACTTGATGCTTTTGGTGCGGGAATTGGTGCAGCTATGCTTGGCTATTCTCCTTATTATTTAGCATTAACTGTGGCGATTATGAGTTCTTTATTTGTTTTTATGGGGATGAAGGTCGGCACGCTTTTTTCTAAAAGCAGTTGGGTACAAAAATGTTCATTCATTCCCGGCATTCTTTTAATTCTGCTGGGAATTTGGAAAATTTAAAGGTTTAGGGTGAATTAGGGAATGTCAATTGTTGTCGGCTTAACAGGTGGAATTGCAAGCGGGAAAAGTACCGTTTCTTCCATCTTAATCGAAAAAGGAATCACAGTCATTGATGCAGATATTGAAGCTCGTATAGCCGTGGAGAAGGGTGAGGAAGCTTATTATGAAATTGTCCGCCATTTTGGAGACGCGGTCTTGTTTGCAGATGGATCAATAGATCGGGGAAAATTAGGTGCAATAATATTTCATGATAAAGAAAAGCGTCTCTTACTCAATAATATTGTACATCCAGCTGTTCGTAAAAGAATGATCATGAAAAAAGAAAAGGCCATTGCTAATGGCGAAAAATTAATTATTATGGATATCCCGCTGCTCTTCGAAAGTAAACTTACATCCTTAGTGGATAAAACACTGTTAGTGTATGTAGATGAAGCAGTTCAATTAGAACGCCTAATGGATCGAAATCAGCTATCAATAGAGGACGCTGTTGCGAGAATCCATTCACAAATGCCTTTAAAAGAAAAGATTCAATTGGCAGATGCGGTGATTAATAATAATGGAACAATGGGAGAAACAAAGAAACAGCTATTAGATATTCTAAATGAATGGCATGCCATGTGAATAGCGTAATTAGTTTACTTGTAAGCAGAAATAAAGCAAACCTTATAAAAGAGCCAAAGGGCTCTTTTTTTATATTATTCTTTATGAATTACCAGAATAATAAAACATTTAAATTCCGCATTTTAATGATCACAAATGTCCACCAATATGTTATACTAATTACAACAACGAACATTAAAAGTATAACATTAATGTGGAAGGGGCCGTAATATGAAGGCGAATATTGCAATTAATGGTTTTGGAAGAATTGGACGAATGGTGTTTAGAAAGGCCATTCTTGACGACAAACTTAATGTGGTTGCCATCAATGCAAGCTATCCTGCAGAGACTTTGGCACACTTAATAAAATATGATACAAACCACGGGAAATTTGAAGGGGAAGTTATTGCTGAAGAGGGAGCTATTATTGTAAACGGAAAAAGAGTTCAATTATTAAGCAACCGTAATCCAGAAGAACTTCCTTGGCAGCAGTTAAATATTGATATCGTCATTGAAGCAACAGGAAAATTTAATTCGCGAGATAAAGCTGCGCTTCATTTAGAAGCTGGTGCAAAGAAAGTTATCTTAACAGCACCGGGAAAGAATGAAGATGTGACAATTGTTATGGGGGTAAATGAAAGCGCATTAAACATTAATGAGCATGATATTATCTCTAATGCTTCTTGTACGACAAACTGCTTGGCACCTGTTGCGAAGGTTCTTGATGAACAATTTGGAATCGAAAATGGACTAATGACAACGGTTCATGCGTATACAAATGATCAGAAAAATATTGATAATCCGCATAAGGATTTACGCCGTGCACGTGCATGCGGCCAGTCAATCATTCCAACATCAACAGGCGCGGCTAAGGCATTGTCATTAGTACTTCCGCATCTTAAAGGAAAGCTGCATGGAATGGCTTTACGAGTACCAACACCAAATGTTTCACTAGTTGATTTAGTTGTAGACCTTAAATCGGATGTTACGATTGATCAGATCAATGAGGCATTTGAAGCCGCTTCTAAAGGTTCTTTAAATGGTGTATTAGATATTACTGATGAGCCATTAGTATCCATTGATTTTAATACAAATGAACATTCAGCTATTATCGACGGATTATCAACAATGGTAATTGGTTCGAATAAAGTAAAAGTTCTAGCATGGTATGATAACGAGTGGGGATATTCTTGCCGTGTTGTTGACTTAACAAAGTATGTAGCTCAGGAATTATTCAATTCTTCAATTGTAAAAGTAGGAAACTAAATACTGTAAAATAATTAAGGCTTGCCGTTCAACGGCAGGTCTATTTTTAATTGGCATTATTTTCTATATTCGTATAGTCCCAGTCTTTTAGGAAAAGGGATAAAGGAGGACAAGAAGAAGACCCCTTAACAATTTTTTTAAAAGCATATATTGCAAAAAGAAATCAAACAAAGTATACTAGTCCTCGTGAACTTCTTAAATTTTGGTTATAATGGCTACTTAAAGGGTTAGGACCTCTCTGGACTAACTTTCCCCCGTGGTAGTTGTGAACCATTGGAAACTTAGAAATTCATTATTATTGTTAAAGGGGGAAATTTGAATATGGAAACAATGGGTCGTCATGTTATCTCAGAATTATGGGGATGCGATTTTGAAAAGTTAAATGATATGGATTTTATTGAAAGAACGTTTGTAGGTGCAGCATTAAAGTCTGGTGCTGAAATTCGCGAGGTTGCCTTTCATAAATTTGCACCACAAGGTGTTAGCGGAGTGGTGATCATTTCCGAATCACATTTAACGATTCATAGCTTCCCAGAACATGGATATGCAAGCATTGATGTATATACATGCGGTGATCTTGATCCTAGCATTGCTGCGAATTTCATTGCGGAGGCTTTAGGAGCCGAGACATGTGAGAATATTGAGATTCCTCGCGGTATGGGTCCAGTTCAAGTTAAGCAATCTAACATTTTATAATGATTATTGAGATGTGAAACTCAAGAGGTGTATTTTATGCACCTCTTTTTATTTTGTCTAGCTGCGGCGGCTACCCCCTCGAGGTCACAAGCCAATCCGCCAAGAAGGTTAAAGAACAACCTTCCTGTCGGCTCGTCTTGTGCTTGTCGGGGGTGACCAAGCCGCCTTCGCTTTTCATCAGTCTAGCTGCGGCTCCTAGCCCCTCGAGGTCATAAGATGAGCTGGCTAGAAGGTTAAAGGACAACCTTCCATCCAGCTCATCTTATGCTTGTCGGGGCTGAACAGTCGCCTTCGCTTTTCATTTTGTCTAGATTATACTGTTGGGGTTTTTCATAAAAAATAGTACAATAAGAGTATCATATATGAACGATTAGGATTCGGAGCTGATAGTATGAAATGTCCTTCATGTCAAAGTAACAATACCCGTGTTCTTGATTCCCGTCCAGTCGATGATTACCGATCGATCCGGCGCAGAAGGGAATGCGAGGCATGCGGATACCGTTTTACAACCTTTGAAAAGGTGGAGGAAATTCCGCTTATTGTTGTCAAAAAAGAGGGAACAAGAGAAGAGTTTAGCCGTGATAAGATTTTACGAGGATTAATTAAAGCTTGTGAAAAAAGACCAGTTGCTCTAAAGGAATTAGAGGAAATTACTTCTGGAGTTGAGAAGGAATTACGCAGCAATGGGGTTTCAGAAATTAAGAGTGAAGCTGTAGGCGAAATGGTTATGGACAGGCTAGCCAAGATTGATGACGTAGCATATGTAAGATTTGCCTCTGTTTATAGGCAATTTAAAGATATTAATGTATTTATTGAAGAGTTGAAGGAATTGATAAAGAAAGAACAGTAATTGCACCTGAGCTAAAAGACTCTTTTTAGCTCTTTTTTTACTTTGATGCTGAATGAATAATGTGAAAGGTTGATGGATGATGGCTCAGCATTGGCAAGAAATGCTCCCTGTAGATAGATATGCGGTTGCAGCTAACGGTTTGTTGCATGAATTTGACCGGAAAGTGCTAACCTTTTTGTATCAGCCTTTAATTGGGTCAACCTGCTTTAGTTTGTATATGACACTGTGGGCGGAGCTTGCAGAAAATCGATTATGGTCCAGTTCTAATACCCATCATAGTTTAATGAACTTTATGGATATGAATCTGGAGAGGATCTATCAGGCACGTGTAAAGCTAGAAGGAATCGGTCTTCTAAAAGTATATGAACGAAAAGATGAGGAATCCCGTTCATTTATATATGAGCTTATTCCCCCATTAACGCCTGAGGAATTCTTTTTAGATGGTATGCTCAATATTTATTTGTATAGAAAAGTGGGCAAAAATCAATATTCCAGATTGAAGCGATTTTTTTCTGAGGAAAATATCCATTCGAAGCAAGAGTATCAAGACGTAACTAAATCTTTTCAGGATGTGTACATGTCAGGACATCAGGAATCAATCTCCCTTACTGCAGATGCAGAACAATCGATGCTTCTGCCTGATGGACTGCAATTTATTGGCAGAAATGAACCGGAGGGCATTCAAGTTAGCCAAGCACTGTTTAATTTTGATCTGCTGGCGGCTGGCTTAAATGAGTCTCTCGTTCCGAAGAAGGCTTTAACGAATAGAGTAAGAAGTGCGATAAGTAATCTTGCCTTTTTGTATGGGATCGATCCAATTCAAATGAAAAATATAGTCATTAGTGCCCTGACAGAAAATAATGAAATTAACATTGAAGAGCTAAGAAAATCTGCAAGAGACTGGTATCAGCTTACAAATTATGATCAGCTGCCATCACTTGTTGATCGAATTCAGCCTGTTCTGCACCAAACACAAAAAAATGAGCCGAAGACGAAGGAAGAGGAGTTGCTTCGTTATCTAGAGATGACTTCACCAAGGCAATTATTAAAAGATATATCGGGCGGTGCAGAGCCTTCAAAAGCGGACCTGCAAATTATTGAAGACGTGATGTTCCAGCAAAAGCTCCTGCCTGGAGTCGTTAATGTTCTGATACAATATGTTATGCTAAAGTCAGATATGAAATTAACCAAAGCGTACGTAGAGAAAATTGCGAGTCATTGGGCTAGAAAGAAAATTATCACCGCAAAAGAAGCCATGCTTTTAGCAAAAAATGAACATAAACAATATACTGAGTGGGCGGAAGGAAAGAAATCGCCAAAGACAACTAAATCTTCTGGAAAAAAGAAGACGATCCGTACCGAAATGCTGCCTGATTGGTTTGATGATCAAGAGAAGCAAAAGCCAGCTGGCAAGAAGAAAGATGACGAAGAACTGAAATTGAAAAAAAGGGAACTGGAAGAAACTTTGAAGAAATTGCGTTCAGGGGAGGGAACTAAGTGATGGAGAAAATTAATGATACATTAAAACGTCTTGCTGGACAGGCAGACTTTCAAAAAAGATATGAAATGCAACGCAGAGAAACTTTAAATAACCCTGATGTGCAAGCGTTCTTGAAAAGCCATAAGGATGAAATAACAGCTGATATGGTAAATAAAGGCTTAATAAAACTTTTTGATTACGCACAGCAGAGCAAGGAATGCAACCAATGTCCGAGCCTTGAGGGATGTAATAATGTAATGAAAGGATATCACCCTCATCTTGTCATTCAAAGGGGAAGCATTGACCTTCATTATGATAAATGTCCACGTAAAGTGATGGAAGATGAAAAACGCAAAAATGAAAAGCTGATTCAAAGTTTGTATGTCCCTAGCGATATTCTCCATGCGTCCTTTGATTCTATTTACGAGGATGATGACCGGATTGATGCTGTCCAGAAAGCGGCATCCTTTCTGATGAGCTACAAACCTGACTCAAAACAAAAAGGGATTTACTTTTATGGAATGTTTGGTGTAGGTAAATCGTTTTTATTGGGTGCCATTGCCAATGAACTAGCGAAAAAGAATGTATCTTCGATGATCGTTTATGTTCCTGAATTTTTACGGGAAATGAAAAGCTCGATTGCTGATTCTACATTAAATGACAAAATTGCTGCCATTAAAAAGGTTCCAGTCTTGATGTTTGATGATATTGGAGCAGAGACTATGTCGAGCTGGACAAGAGATGAGGTGCTCGGACCGATTCTTCAGTTTAGAATGCTTGAAAGCTTGCCGACATTCTTTACATCCAACTTTGATTTTCATGAGCTGGAGCATCATTTATCATACAGTCAGCGTGGCGAAGAAGAAAAAATGAAAGCAAGACGGATTATGGAGCGTATTAAATACTTAGCTGAACCGGTATTAGTAGAAGGACCTAATCGGAGGGTATAATCAAATTCTTATTTTACAGAATAAGAAAGTATAACATTTTCTAATTTGAGAACTGTCTAGCGCAAGCGTCCTATCGCCTATCAAACTTCAGGTCCCCTCCCTGCGGTAAGTCGACATCAATTCGCTCGTCTCATTGTGTCTCCTTTATCTCAGTCGGGGTCCTTCCAGTTTGTACAGCGATGATCAAGGCGCTTCCGCATTTGTTTTTAAGACTTTCTTATGGATACTTCTATTTTGTCCAAGTCCCCCATATACATTTAAAACAGAGATTTTAAAAAAGGGGGGATTTGGTTGATCGAAATCATTTTCCGAAAGAAGGAAGATGCAAAGGATTTTTACCAATATCTGCAGCAGTTTTACCTAGCATCTTCTGCATTATCTAATCATATTCTTCATTTTGAAGATCAACATATAGTTAAGATAAATATTGGGTCAAACGGCACCCAGTATATAGAAATTATAAAGGAAGCGTTTTACCAATTTATTATAAAAAGCAAACAGGATCATTGGTTCCGCAGAATTTTGGCAGAGCATTACTATTATGAAGACGAGGAAGAACAGCTGCAAATACTTGAGATCATCCACTCCATCCTTGAAGGAAGCAGGGCGGAACTTGCTGTATTTGTTAGTGAGCTTGATGTTGAAAAGAATTTGAAGGAAGCAATCAGCCAAATTTTTCAAGAAAATATCGCCTTTTCCTTTGATTCTTTTGTGAAATTCAGGATGCGTCCGTTAATGGATCAACTGGCAAAGTATGTGGAAATATCGATTGATGAATATAAGATGGAGCAGGAATACCAGATGTTCATTCAAACATTAAGGGACTTTCTGTCTGTCAGGGAAGCAAAGCTCACCCAAATTCATTTACTTATTGATGATGGGATTCACTTTTTTAATGATCAATTTTATGAAATTAAGCGATCAGACCTTACAAGAATGATTGACCGCAAGCTTTTATTTAACCATCCAGTATATGTTGATTCTGTTACAATCGCTCCTTTGCTCTCAATCGCGCCGACGACTATTTATCTTTACGCAGACGATATGGAACAGCCGCTTGTCAGAACCATTCATAATATTTTTGAAGAAAGGCTAATTTTTGTTCCGATTGCAAAGTTTTTTGAAAGTAAAAGGCAGTTCTCTTTTATTGCAGATGAAAAAATATAATGTCAGCCCTTGCATTTCCGATAATAACAAACTATAATACAGTACATATTAAGATAATCAGTAATTGTAATGATGAGGACAAGGGCATTCAAAAAACGGTTTATAGAGAGGGAAGGCATGGCTGAAACCTTCCTAACACGATTGAAATGCTTACCGCCTTTGAACTTCAACTTTGAATTTTTGATTGAATATAATGCGGATCGTTTCAGCTAGACCTGTTTTTTGACGAAGGGATTCGCCGCTTATCATTTGTCAAAATAGTATAGGTTGACGGAACAAGCCGTTATCTTGCTACAAGTCATTTATCGTATTTTTCGTTAAATGAGAAGTAGGGTGGAACCACGTGTATACAAACTCGTCCCTTTTTTAGGGAGGAGTTTTTTTATTTATTATGGAAAATGGAGGAATAAAAATGTCAGAAGTTGTAAAAGTATCGTTCCCAGATGGTGCAGTGAAAGAGTTCCCTAAAGGGACGACAACTGAAGAAATTGCTGCATCGATCAGTCCAGGACTGAAGAAAAAATCGCTTGCAGGCAAATTCGACGGGCAAATGTATGATCTTCGCCGTCCCATTCTAGAAGATGGGTCAATTGAAATTATTACTCAAGATAGTGAAGAAGCTTTAGAAATTCTTCGCCATAGTTCTGCCCATTTAATGGCACAGGCGATTAAGCGTTTATATAAAAATGTTAAGCTTGGCGTCGGTCCTGTCATTGAAGGCGGGTTTTACTATGATATCGATCTTGAAGAATCGATCACACCAGAAGATCTGCCGTTAATTGAAAAAGAAATGAAGAAAATTATTAATGAAAATATTGAGATTGTCCGTAAAGAAGTAAGCCGTGAAGATGCTGTTCAGCTTTTTAAGGAAATCGGTGATGAATACAAGCTTGAGCTAATTGAAGCAATTCCAGCAGATGAAACGGTTACACTTTATGAGCAAGGAGAGTTTATTGATCTTTGCCGTGGCGTTCATGTTCCTTCAACAGGGAAGCTAAAGGAATTTAAACTATTGAGTATTGCTGGTGCATACTGGCGCGGAAACAGCGACAATAAAATGCTTCAGCGTATTTATGGAACAGCTTTCTTCAAGAAGGAAGATTTAGCTGAACATTTGCGCTTGCTTGAAGAAGCAAAAGAGCGTGACCACCGTAAAATCGGGAAAGAATTAAGCTTATTCACAAACTCCCAATTGGTCGGCCAAGGGCTTCCGTTATGGCTGCCAAAAGGTGCTACAATCCGACGCATTATAGAAAGATATATTGTTGATAAAGAGGAACGTCTTGGCTATAACCATGTATATACACCAGTTTTAGGAAGTGTGGAATTATACAAAACTTCTGGTCACTGGGGGCATTATCAGGACGGGATGTTTCCTATCATGGATATGGATAATGAACAGCTTGTTCTTCGCCCAATGAACTGTCCGCATCATATGATGGTATACAAAAATAGCATCCACAGCTATCGTGAGCTTCCAATTCGAATCGCAGAGCTTGGCACAATGCACCGTTATGAAATGTCAGGCGCATTATCAGGACTTCAGCGTGTGCGCGGAATGACTTTAAATGATGCCCACATCTTCGTTCGTCCTGACCAAATTAAGGATGAGTTCAAGCGTGTCGTTCATTTAATTCTTGATGTGTATAAAGATTTTGATTTAACTAAGTATTCTTTCCGTCTCTCTTACCGTGATCCTGCGGATACAGAAAAGTATTATGATGATGATGAGATGTGGGAAAAGGCACAATCCATGTTAAAAGAAGCAATGGATGAATTAGGGCTTGATTATTATGAAGCAGAAGGAGAAGCGGCATTCTATGGTCCGAAGTTAGATGTTCAAGTGAAAACTGCTATTGGAAAAGAGGAAACTCTTTCAACAGTTCAGCTTGACTTCTTACAGCCAGAACGTTTCGATTTAACATATGTTGGCGAAGATGGCAAACAGCATCGTCCGGTTGTTATCCACCGTGGTGTCGTTTCAACGATGGAACGCTTTGTTGCCTTCTTAATTGAAGAATACAAAGGGGCATTCCCAACATGGCTTGCTCCTGTACAAGTGCAGGTTATTCCAGTTTCTCCAGACGTTCATTTCGATTATGCAAAACAAGTTCAGGAGCAATTGCAGGCAGAAGGCTTCCGTGTCGAGCTTGATAACCGCAATGAGAAAATTGGCTACAAAATCCGCGAAGCACAAATGCAGAAAATCCCTTATATGCTTGTAGTTGGCGACAATGAAGTGGCAGAAAAAGCTGTCAATGTCCGCAAATACGGGGAACAGAATTCAGAAACAGTTTCATTTGAGAACTTTGTTTCAGGTCTTAAAGCGGAAGTAAAACATTAATTTTAAGAGAGGCTAAAGCCTCTCTTTTGTTTGTGAAAAAAGGCTATTCCACAATTTAGTACATTTCTAAATCATAAAAACTACTTGCATGATTTCCTTTCTGTTGTTATAATTCAATTCGTTGTTATAAAAATGATACGTTTGACATGACATACTGCTTTGTGATATAGTATCTAAGGTAATTGAATACAGTTTGAGGAAAAGAAGAAGCACCCGCTTCTCACCTGATTGACGCTTATGTCAGCTGTTAGCAGGTTTTACGTGAACATTTTAAGTTTAAATTTGTCCGTAAAGTGTGGGTGTTTTCATCCACACTTTTTTTATTTGCTTAAAACAATCTGCTCTACCTGAGCCGGAATGAAATGTATTACTTGCGACTTTAGTTTTGGTCTAGTGCAGCTGGCAGCTTCTTATAAAAGTAAAGCGCCCCGCGCTTTTCGTGTCATTCTTGACCCAAACATTGTGTTCGCATTAAACCTTGGAGGTGTCTAACTATTAGCAAAGATATGTTGTTAAACGAGGGCATTCGCGCCCGCGAAATTCGTCTCATTGATCAGAATGGCGAGCAATTAGGTATTAAAACAAAAAACGAAGCACTTGAAATTGCTGCTCGTGTAAATCTGGATCTTGTTCTAGTTGCACCGAATGCAAAGCCTCCTGTAGGCCGTATCATGGACTATGGAAAGTTCAAATTCGAGCAGCAGAAGAAAGAGAAAGAAGCTCGTAAAAATCAAAAGATCATTAGTATTAAAGAAGTTCGTCTGAGTCCAACAATTGAGGAACATGATTTTAATACAAAGCTTCGCAATGCGATTAAATTCCTTGAAAAAGGCGATAAAGTAAAAGCATCCATCCGTTTCAAAGGACGTGCGATTACTCATAAGGAAATTGGCCAGCGCGTTTTAATCCGATTTGCACAAGCGTGTAATGAAGTTGGGGTTGTGGAATCACATCCAAAAATGGACGGCCGAAGCATGTTTATGGTCTTAGCACCTAAAAACAATGACAAGTAAGAGGAGGAATTCCAAATGCCAAAAATGAAAACTCACCGCGGCGCTGCTAAGCGTTTCAAAAGAACAGGATCTGGTAAACTTAAGCGTTCACACGCTTACAGAAGCCATATGTTTGCTAACAAATCTCAAAAACAAAAGCGTAAGCTTCGCAAAGGAACACTTGTTTCTTCAGGCGATTACAAACGCATCCGTAACTTACTAGTAAATCTTAAGTAAAGCTCGAAATTAGGAGGGAAATCATATGCCACGTGTAAAAGGCGGTACAGTTACTCGCAAACGTCGTAAAAAAGTTCTTAAATTAGCTAAAGGTTATTTCGGTTCCAAACATACATTATATAAAGTTGCTAACCAACAAGTAATGAAATCTTTAATGTATTCATATCGCGATCGTCGTCAGAAAAAGCGCGACTTCCGCAAATTATGGGTTACTCGTATCAACGCAGCAGCTCGTATGAACGGTCTTTCTTACAGCCGTTTAATGCATGGTTTAAAGCTTGCTGGCATCGAAGTAAACCGCAAAATGCTTGCTGAATTAGCAATCGCTGACGAAAAAGCTTTTGCTGAATTAGCATCAGTTGCTAAGCAAAACCTTAATAAATAATTTAGTTTGATATAGAAAAGCCATTCTCGAAAGAGGATGGCTTTTTGTCTATAAAGACGTCCTAAAGGAGAGAAGAAATGCTCTATATATTGATGATCTATTTTATTATTATTAATCTTGCTGGCTTTTACATAATGAAGGCAGATAAGACAAAGGCAAGAAAGAACGAGTATCGCATAAGTGAAAAAACATTATGGCTTGTTGCACTGTTCCTTGGGGCAACGGGAATGACTTTTGGAATGAAAGCATTTAGACATAAAACAAAGCATCTCCAATTTAAATTAGGATTGCCTGTTCTCGCTTTGATCGAAATCGCTCTTTGCCTGTACCTCCTTATTCTTTTGTCATAACCGGCTTGCCCCTTCAATAAGCTGTAAAAGACTAGTAGAATACAGCTTAAAGAGGTGAGTGAAGGTGGATGATCAACTAACAATGCTGTTTGTGATGGTTGAAACAGCTGGTATATTAGCTCCAATTGCCTTTATTTTATTTCATATTCTCCGGCAGTTTTTATTTATTCCTGTTCCGCTTGTTTGCTTAACGGGTGGAATATTGTTCGGGAGCTTCTTTGGCAGTGTATTTTCAATGATCGGATTAATGCTCAGCAGTATTTTCTTTTACGTTCTTATTAACAAAATGCCGAAAACGCATAAAAAGCTAACCAAATTAAAAAAGCGCTGGTTTGGAGAATACCGGAATTTAACGGTAGGCCAAGTTGCAGTACTGCGGTTAATTCCGTTTATTCATTATCATCTATTAAATTTTTGCCTCATTGAGAGAAATAAAAGTTTTCAAGATTACTTGAAGCATTCGTGGATTACAAACTTGCCATTGGCGGTTTTTTACACTGTATTTGGCGAGTTTATAAGCAGATTTACTCCTTCAATGATCCTGTTAATCCTGTTCTCGCTGGCCATTCTTGTATTTATCTTAAGAGAAAAAGTAACGATCATAAAGTGGCGGGAATTTTTTAAAACGGTATAAGAAATGCGGAAGCTATAAACGTTCGGAAAATTCAACTGCCCCCCAATTGTTAGACAATAACATTGGGGGGCAGTTGAAAACCGAACGTTTTTTAGATAAGGTCGCCAAATGGAGTAGAGGAAGAATGGCTCTTTTCCATAAATTCCTTTATAGGACTTTTCCAATCTACTCTTGCATTTGGGTATTGCTCGATAATTTTTCTTTCAATGAAATGAAAATCCTCCCGGACCATTCCTTTAAGGGCTGATGTACTGTGAGGCCAAACGAAGATGGATATGACCTCAAAAGCATTATCAGTCGTGCCTAAATACTTTTCTCCTTCAAATAATACACCTTTATAAGTAATTAGAAAGTTTTTCCTGACATTGTTTTGGTCATCCAAAAAATAATAGCGTTTCTGCTCATGGGCAAGTTCCAGCTTGCGCTTTGGATTTAGTAAATATCTTACTGTTGTATATATTAGAAAGATAATAAGAGCAAATAAAAGAAAGCGTAACAGCCACATCATAACAAGCCCTCCAATGCATTTTCCTTTAAATACGGATAGACAATAAAAAAGTTTCATCTTTTTTTTTATTTGTTATAATTTTTATATCCTCATAAAGTAATATGTAAACGGATAGGTTGAAAAATCAGGATGGTGACTCATGAATTATCAAAAGTTATTTGCTATGCAAAAGGGGCTTGATCAGCATATTGAAAGCCAGCATCAGTTGGAGAACGAAGATTTGTTTGATCGTAAAACACTTGCTTTGTTAGTAGAGTTAGGTGAATTGGCAAATGAAACAAGATGCTTCAAGTTTTGGAGCCTCAAACAGCCTTCAGAAAGAAAAGTAATCTTGGAGGAGTATGTGGATGGAATCCATTTTATATTGTCCCTCGGGCTCGAATGTGGATTCGAGACGGAGAAAGATTACAAGGCAAATATACATAAAGCGGAATCAGTAAATGATCAATTTTTATTGATTTACGAACTGATCAGTAAATTTAGAGCTGGCAAGTCTTTGCAGGAGTATAAAATTTTATTCCAAGCCTATTTGCATTTAGGTGAACTATTAGGGTTTCATTCGGAAGAGACTGAACAGGCCTATTTGGATAAAAATGAAGTGAATTATCAGAGACAGCAGGAAGGATATTGAGAAAGTTTGGCTACCACAGGTATTGTGGTAGCTTTTATTTTTTTTGTGGAAATATATTGTAAACAGCTTAAATTTTGTGTATATTGTATATAAAGTATATATACAATATTGCTAGAAGAGGGTTTTGCATGCAAATCATCATTTCTAATCATTCAAAAGAACCTATTTATGAACAGATTTATGCCCAAATCAAGAAGCATATTTTGACCAATGAATTACAAGCTGGACAGTCTTTACCTTCCATGCGCCAGTTAGCTAAGGATTTAGATGTGAGTGTTATAACAACAAAACGAGCATATGAAGAGCTTGAAAAAAACGGTTTTATCTTTTCTGTGGTTGGAAAAGGTTCGTTTGTGTCTGAACAAAATAATGAGTTGATCCGGGAGCGAAAAATGAAAGTAATAGAAGAGCAGTTAATGGCTGCGGTTCAAAATAGTAAAGAAATAGGGATAGATTTAACAGAATTAAAGGAACTGCTCACGATGTTATATAAGGAGGAAGTGTGATGGAGAATGTAATTGAACTAAAGCATGTAAATAAGGCTTTTAACGGATTCCAAATGAAAGATTTATCGATTTCAGTTAAGAAAGGCTTTGTTACAGGGTTTATTGGTGGGAATGGAGTAGGGAAGTCTACAGCCATTAAGATGATTATGAATTTATTACAGCCGGATAGCGGAACGATTTCAATATTTGGATTGGATTATAAAAAGCACGAAAAAGAAATAAAACAACGAATTGGCTTTGTGTTTGATGATAATGTCTTTTATGAAAATATTACATTGGCCGAAATGAAACGAATGATAAAACCAGCTTATAAACACTGGGACGATGCAGTGTTTAAACAGTATGTAGACATGTTTGAATTGCCATTAACAAAAAATATAAAAGACTTTTCAAAAGGCATGATGATGAAGACATCTTTAACAATGGCATTATCACACCATGCTGAATTGATTATTATGGATGAGCCAACATCTGGTTTAGACCCAATATTTCGGAGAGAACTGTTAGATATTCTTCATGACCTCATGCAGAATGGGGAAAGAACCATCTTCTTTTCAACGCATATTACGACAGATTTAGACAGAATCGCAGATTACATCACATTTATCCATAACGGACAGCATATTTTTACAAAAGAGTATTATAAAATCGAAGAAGAATATGCAATTGTGAAAGGTGAAACGAATCTATTAGATCGTGATACAGAGAAAGAATTTATCGCGATTCGAAAATCCAATCATGGATTTGAGGCATTAACGACGAACAAAAAAAGAACAGAAGCTATTTTTGGGGAGGCGGTCATTATGGAGAAACCGACACTTGAAGATATCATGCTGTATACAAAGAAAGGAAGAGAAAACTATGTTAAATCTAATTTTTAAGGATATTCTATTACAGAAAAAAACCTTAATGATTCTGTTGCCAATATTATTCTTCTATTTATTTACAGGTTCTTCTCCTAGCTATGTAGCTATTATATTTTGCATTGCTATTATTATGAATGCTTTTGCAATTGATGAAAAATCCTCAATCAATCTCTTATTAAATTCTTTGCCGTATACGCGAAAGGAAATTGTCAGTTCCAAATACATTGGCGCTATCGTTTTTATTATTCTAGTTCTTTTGACTATTTTTTTTGGAAATTGGATTATTCATAGAGAAATAATCCAGTGGAAACAAATGTTTTTAATAATTAGTATTGTTGCGATATTTGTTTCTCTGTCCTTTCCATTTTCTTACTTATTGAAGAGCCAGTATTTAATGATAGCAATGGGCGTTTCGTTTGTTATTTATATGATTATTGCTAATAAATTTATACCTGATATAAATGATAGAATAAGAGAAGCAGTTCAAACATTCTTATCCTTTAGTACTTCTCAGCAGTATTTATTGCTGTTCTTATCGGTAGTGATTTTCTACAGTTTTTCATGGATGCTTTCGATCCGTATATATAGTAGAAAGGTATTTTAGAGGAGTTTAGGAACGGCTCCTCTTTTTATTTTGAAATGCTTGTTTTTTTCATGAATAGTCTTAAAATTAAAGGGAGGCTCTTACTTCCTCGTTGTTATATTTTAAAATGGAGGGTGTTGAAGGTGTTAGTAAAAACTCGCTGTGAACCAGCAGAATTAAAGCTTCTTAGATATTTAAATAGAAGAAAGATTTTATCAGAGAAAGAAATGAATTACTATTTGAATATGGAAAAAGGTTTTTTGGGTGAGAAGAAGTTTGATGAATGGATACAGACGAACTTGTCAAAGGGTTGGCTAGTATTACATGATTTGTTGCTGGAATACAATCATACCGTATTTC
This sequence comes from Cytobacillus massiliigabonensis, assembly GCF_900199725.1. Classification (GTDB taxonomy): domain Bacteria; phylum Bacillota; class Bacilli; order Bacillales; family Cytobacillaceae; genus Cytobacillus; species Cytobacillus massiliigabonensis. The sequence goes on from NZ_LT904904.1 coordinate 1,290,232, forward strand.
AAATTGATACTTTGATCATATCCCCAGAGTTGATTTACCTTTTTGAAGTGAAAAATTATGAAGGTGATTTTTATATTGATGGGGAAAGATGGTATGCCATATCAAATGCTGAAATTAAGAATCCTATACACCAGTTGAGTCGAAACGAACCTTTATTCAGGCGTTTGCTGCAAGATCTAGGATACAAAACTTTAACTGAAGCGAAGATTATTTTTATTAACCCTGCCTTTTACTTATATCAAGTTCCTCTTAAGACTCCAATTATTTTTTCCTCTCAGCTAAATCGATTCGCAAACAAATTAAATATGAAGACTTTTGAAATTAAAGACAGACAGCTAAAACTAGCTGAAAAATTAGTCGCTCTCCATTTAAAAGAATCACCATATATCAGACTGCCTGATTATAGTTATAACCAGTTGGTCAAGGGAATTCCTTGTGCAGCCTGCCATTCCTTTATGGCTGCTCTGACTTTAGAAACATTAATTTGTGAATCTTGTGGCTGTAAAGAAGCTGCCTATTTAGCTGTTATGCGCAGTGTAGAAGAATATAAATTTCTTTTTCCAAATTGTAAAGTTACAACTAATTCTATCCAAGAATGGTGTGAAATCATTCAATCTAAGAAGACGATACAAAGGGTACTTTCAAAGAACTTCAAAAAAATAGGGTATGGGAAGTATACCTATTATGTGGAGAAGTAAAGCAAATTTGACAGCTTGCTATAAGAACATGATCATAAAGCTCAAACCAAGGTGCTTATGAAAAATTGGTAGCCATGAAGCGTTCATGTCGCCCGAAATTAGGAACCCTAGAATAAATAGGGAGCCATGAAACGTTCATGCCGCCCGAAAAAAGGATCCCAGAATAAATAGGTAGCCATGAAGCGTTCATGCCGCCCGAAAATAGAATCCCCAGAATAAATAGGGAGTCATGAAGCGATCATGCCGCCCGAAAAAAGGATCCCCAGAATAAATAGGGAGCCATGAAACGTTCATGCCGCCCGAAAAAAGGATCCCAGAATAAATAGGGAGCCATGAAGCGTTCATGCCGCCCGAAAATAGAATCCCGAGAATAAATAGGGAGTCATGAAGCGATCATGCCACCCGAAAATAGGATCCCCAGAATAAATAGGGAGCCATGAAACGTTCATGCCGCCCGAAAAAAGGATCCCAGAATAAATAGGGAGCCATGAAACGTTCATGCCGCCCGAAAATAGGATCCCCAGAATAAATTGGTAGCCATGAAGCGATCATGCCGCCCGAAAATAGGAACCCCAGAATAAATAGGGAGCCATGAAGCGATCATGCCGCCCGAAAATAGGATCCCCAGAATAAATAGGGAGCCATGAAGCGTTCATGCCGCCCGAAATTAGAATCCCCAGAATAAATTGGGAGTCATGAAGCGATCATGCCGCCCGAAATTAGAATCCCCAGTATAAATCGGTAGCCATATATCATTCTTAACTCCCAAAGATCCATTAAATGAACAATCCCAAGATTCATTAAACAAATTTAATAATCATTTGAGCTATTAATAAGCACATTATTTCTAATAAGAGGTTTTAATTTTTATTTTTCAGAAACTTTGAGTATAATCATTAGCCCGATTTGGTCTTTATGAAAAATTTTTTTAAAAAATATAAGGTAGGAGGTTACTTGTCCACTCCAATTTTATTTATTGACATAAGTTATAGAGAATCAAAAAAGCAATATCAATATCCAATAAGGAGTGGAATGAATGAGAAGAACTAATAATGGATGTTGTGGGCAAGGTGTGGTACAGAATAGTAAGCATGAAGTTTGCCCACCACTGCCTGCATGTCAAGAGGCTAAATCAAAGACCTTATTTTGTGAAGCTGATCAGTTTGCAGTGGCAGACACAATAGAAGAAACAGTTGTTCTTGCAGATGTATTAATTCAAACATTATCCGAAGCAGATGTACACCTTCCTGTTCCCGCAAGAGATATTAAACAAATCCGAAAAAATGTAAAATTAACGCAATGTAAAGCCCTTCCAGTTGTTGGTAACCCACTTTTAGTTAAGCTATTTGTGGAAGGCTATGTACACAAAAATATTCAATTTGTCGATAGCTGCAGCGGATTTGTAAGAGACTTTAATGTAAATGTTCCATTTAAGTGCTTTCAACAAGTAGAGTTGGCTAACCCTGTTGCTTTTCCTTTCGGTGAATTTAGCGTAAAAAGCAATATTCTTGAAAGAAGACAGCTTGCTAAGGATGGAATGGGTGCTGATCGCTGCAATTTTGGTTCCTTAACATTTGAAGTGAATAATGAACCAATTAATTGCAAATTGCTTGCATCAGCTGTGAATCAATGGGATATCCTGCACAATTTCGATCAATGGGGACGCTTCAATAAAATCACAGAAAAAATGGAAGTTATTCTAATTTTAAAATTGACTCAAAGACAACAAATTGTAGCCGATGGAGCAGGGGCTCCTGGAGCTGCTGGAGATCTTTGTGAACCGGAAGTAACTGATTTAAAGACATTGGATACAATTCAAACGGAAGCAACACCACTAAATGTTTGGGAAAAGTTTAAAAACATTACAGGTCAATAATGATCAATGAATGAAGGGGTGCTGTAATTGAATGCACCCCTTTCACTAATTTTTACAGGAAAGGTTCAAGTGAATGAACGTCTATATATTGTTTCTGCAAGAGATCAATTGATAATTGGATGCTGCCTTTAATATGGAGAAAGGATGTTTTTTTCTCTGAGCTAATCTCCTTATGCCAAGTAATGCTCGTGCTGCGCAGCTCAAACTCTATGTCATCAGCAAAAACTTGTTCACATGTTTGGTGGACGCTGATTTCATTTTCAAGTGGAGATGAAAACAAAAATTCCCTTTGGTTGCTTATAGGCAAAATAGGCGGAGAGATCCAATGAATGTTTGCGAATTTTTTCCATGAAATAGGAATCTTAAGGTTACAAATATCGCGAGAAGGATCATCCTTTACATATTCAATATTAGCTATTAATGTTCCGTTCAATACTAAAGTATCTGAAGGGAAAAGGATATGACAATCGAAAGATGGACTGGACCATTCAATTTTTGTTACATTGACTGTTGGCTTTAGTAAATCGAAGGATTCCCAAATTTCAGTATTTATGTCTACTTTAGCAAGCAAAATTGGGAACTTTACTATTTTTTTTTGTGCGTTCATGGTTGGAGTGTTCTTGTACTGTGTAAAATGGCTAGGTATATTTGTGTCATCACTAATGATGGAAGATTCCTCTAATGAAAGATAAGGTTTATCCTGTTCAGAGAAACGTTCTTCTTCTAAGATAGGAAATTGCTCCTTTGCTGCATGAACATCCCTTAGCATGGAGGAAATTCTTTCAAGAATTGTCGGAAGATCTTTTTGCTCTGTTGGAGGTTCTAACAGCTGATCTAGATTGGAAAATGATTCATCCAGGATGAAAAATTCATCATCTGGACTAGCTTCTTCTAGTATTGATGTATGAAAAGGGGAATCTTCTTTAATAGTAGAAGAGTCATTATTTTGTATGGAAAAAGATTCATCCTGTTTTTCAAAAATCAATTCGTTTAAAGGTTCCTCATCGCTGATATCTGAAGATTCCTGGAACAAAGCCTCATCGATTATACGGTCAATATCCTTCTCTTGTATTGCATCTTCTTTACTTCTTGCAGCCTCTTTGTATATCAAATGTGATTCTCTGTTCATAGGCGAAGTTGGAGTCAGCAGCGAAGATTTTTTCTCCTTTCTTTGAACAGAAGTATTATTTAATTCCTCTCTGCTTTCCTCCTCATTATTTAATAGATCCTCTTGTTTGAATTCAAAATCGGCATTTGCTTGCTCCATTTGATTTTTAGTCATAATCGGAGGAGGATATATTAAGGGATTTGAGGTAATTTGCTGATTATTTTTACTGTAGATTGAACCATATGAATGAACATTAGATTTACGATGAGTACTGATATTGTTTATTTTTTTCATCACTTCTGGAAGGTGATGCATATATGAGCATCCTCTCCAATGCCCTCCTCACTTTTCTCTGCTGTATATGTCTTTAATAATCACAATTATGCTCATCTTTATGTGCTTTCATATGATAAACTTGTACTTGTTGCTTTTGCAGGACTTTAATAATGATATCTATAACCATTTTTTCTTCTATTTTTGTGAAAGTACCTTCCCCGAGGTGATATGGCAAAGGGCACCGATCGATCGCTTGATCCCATTCAATAATATGGCTAGAGATTAGTTCACAGTATGGCAGCTCATTATAAAATTGAGTACTTTCTTGATGAAACTGGGAAAGATCATTCGTTTGCAGTTCTTTGTTTTTTAGACATCCATTAGGCAGATGCCTAGATACGAGAAAGTCAACTTCATTCCGCATGTTCACCTCTGGCATGTCGGGCTTTGATAAAAAGTCTTTTATTTCTGTTACACATTGAAAAGGAACATCAACAGTGAGTGAAAGTAGATCGGATGCAATGTTCTTTTTCCTGTAATCTATGTTATTTTTGCATGGGCTTGCATATTGTATATTTTTACGGACAAATCCTTTTAAAAATAATTTGTTTGTTGGCAATAGAAGTCTGCATTCAGTTAATTTTACATTTTTTTTAATATCTTTAATTTCTAATACGGGTGCTGGAAACTTTATTAAGGCATCTACATGTATTTGTACGTCAACCTCAGCTAATACGACCGGTATTTTTGTAAGTATTAAAGGTTGATCATGACAGTCGCAATCAGGATTATTATAGGTTAAATGATAGTCATTCATATTATTTTCTTCAGACATTTGGGCTCCTCCTCAATCTATACTAATTCATCCTATGCAGGATATTAGTTTATGTTTCGATTAAGAACCTGGGTTTTTAGGGATCAATAAAAGAACGAAGGCCCAATACAAATATTGGGCCTGGCCTAATCAACAAATCTATAAATATACTGCTGGCAAGCATGTGATCGAACAGAAGCATGAGAGGTCAACATTAATATATATTCCTGTTTTAACTAAATCATCTACCTTTTTGCCGTCAATTTGGCTACATGGCGATTTTGGTTCAGTATCATCACATTTTTGATCAGATTTAATGATTAATAATTCAAGCGTTGCACACTTGTCATCAAGATCTTTAATTTTAAAAATGAACGAAGAAATGCATGCAAACTTTTTCTGTTTTGAATAGGGTGTATACGTTGTGGCTCCAGTGGCTTTAAAAGGTTTGCAGTTGCCGCAGTAAAGTATAAAAGGGATCGTGTTTTTCTTTCGTTTTTTTTCTTCCTCATATACATCATATGAATGTTTACCATGATGGTCATCTCCAGCTTTTCTCTGTGCTATGAGTATCGCATGTAATATTTCTTCCACACAGGTTTCTTTGTCCTTATGATGATCTTTATATGCCTTTTTGTTATACTCTTCGTGGTCAACTTCATCATGATCCCAAAGATATTCATAACTGTCTCTTTCATATGAACTTTTGCACTTTTTACACATATCCATACCTTTCACCCCTTAATAACATGTTCATAAGTAGCATACGGCTAAACATGCCAAAATGATTGAGTTCTTGTCCATAATGAGTAGATAATTTAGATAGTTATTATGAATGACAAGTACACAATATTGATTGAATCTTTGCACAGTAAGTCTTCGGTTTTGTATAATGATAAAGAATACATATTAAGGGAGGCGAAACAAATGACGAAATTAGATGCAACGTTAACAATGCTAAAGGATTTAACAGATGCAAAAGGGATTCCAGGCAATGAGCGCGAGCCGCGCGAGGTCATGAAGAAATACATAAGCCAATATGCAGATGAGGTAACAACGGATGGACTTGGCAGCTTAATTGCGAAAAAGACAGGAAAAGAAGATGGTCCAAAGATTATGGTAGCAGGTCACTTGGATGAAGTGGGCTTCATGATCACGAACATTGACGACAAAGGATTTCTTCGCTTCCAGACAGTAGGCGGCTGGTGGTCTCAAGTCATGCTCGCACAGCGTGTAACTATTGTAACGAGCAAGGGAGAGATAACAGGAGTAATCGGTTCAAAGCCACCGCATATTCTGTCTCCAGAAGCACGCAAAAAGCCGGTAGATATTAAAGATATGTTTATAGATATCGGTGCATCTAGCCGTGAAGAAGCAGCTGGATGGGGAGTAAAGCCAGGAGATATGGTTGTCCCTTATTTCGAGTTTACTGTGATGAATAACGAGAAAATGCTTTTAGCAAAAGCTTGGGACAACCGCATCGGCTGTGCGATTGCTATTGATGTGTTAAAAGAGCTGAAAGATGTAGATCATCCAAATGTTGTTTATGGAGTGGGAACCGTTCAGGAAGAAGTAGGTCTCCGCGGTGCACGTACATCTGCACAAAAAATTGAGCCGGACATTGCTTTCGGCGTTGATGTAGGGATTGCAGGGGATACGCCAGGAGTTACTGAAAAAGAAGCCCTCAGCAAAATGGGGAAAGGGCCGCAAATTATCCTTTATGATGCATCCATGGTTTCTCATAAAGGATTGCGTGACCTTGTAACAGATACAGCTGACGAATTGAATATTCCTTACCAATTTGATTCCGTTCCTGGAGGTGGCACAGATTCTGGTGCGATCCATTTAACACATAACGGAGTACCAGCCCTTTCCATTACTATTGCAACTCGATATATCCATTCACATGCAGCTATGCTTCACCGTGATGATTATGAGAATGCTGTTAAGCTTATTGCTGAAGTAATCAAACGCCTTGATAGAGAAACGGTTAACAAGATTACATTTGAATAAAAAATATTAATACCCCGGGGATTCCGGGGTATTTTTTTAAAAAAACGGCAATCAGGCGCCAGTCTTAAACTATTTCAAACCACTTTCAAGCGTTTGAAGCATCTCTTGCTTATCCTGATCAGAGGAATTTTTCCAAATGACTTCAAATAAAACACCTAATCCAGGAAGCATTTTCTCTTCTCCATTTTGGATAGCATCAACTATGGTTTCTTTTAACTCATCCTGAGAATTGCCTGTAACATTGTGTATAATTGCATTGCGCAAGTTTAAGTTCATCTGCTCATACTCCCTCCAAATAATCATTTCAATAATATGTTTTCTATTTTCGGATTTATTATGTAAGATATAATAAGAAAAGTGGAGGCGACTGTTTAGCTCCGACAAGCATAAGACGAGCTGGATGGAAGGTTGCTCTTTAACCTTCTAGCCAGATTGGCTTATAGGAAAGAGAGTCTAGCCAGCCATAACTAGACAAAGAAACTAATAAAGGAGGAAGAGTGATGAAGCATATCCACTCAGCAAAAAATCCTCAAATTAAACAATGGAAAAAGCTATTAACGAAAAAGGAACGGGATAAATCCGGCACTTTTTTAGTGGAAGGTTTTCACCTTGTAGAAGAAGCACTTTTAGGGGATCAAATTATTGAAATTATTATAAGTGAAAATAAGGACCTTCCCCCAAGCTGGGATTATGGTTCCATTTCTGTAACGGTTGTAACCGATGAAATTATTATGCAGCTTTCTGATACAGAAGCGCCACAAGGGATTGTAGCGATTTGCCGTTCACAGGAAATAAATATTGAATCGATTAATGGGAAAAAACTTTTATTAATTGATGCCGTTCAGGATCCAGGCAACATGGGCACAATGATTAGAACTGCTGATGCAGCGGGAATTGATGCTGTTATCGTTGGGGAGGGCAGTGTAGATATTTATAACCCGAAAGTCCTGCGTTCTGCCCAAGGAAGCCATTTTCATCTGCCAGTCATTAGAGGCAATCTTTTTGATTGGGTAAAGAAGTTGAATGAGGCAGCAATCCCTATATACGGTACAGCTTTGGAAAATGCGAAAGAGTACACAGATATACATCAAAGCGAAAAGTTTGCTTTAATCGTCGGCAATGAAGGCAGCGGTGTAAATAAAGAGCTATTGGCTGCAACGACTGCTAATCTTTATATTCCGATTTTGGGAAAAAGCGAATCATTAAATGTCGCTGTTGCAACTGGAATTCTGCTTTATTCTCTACGAAATAAAAATTAGGCATTATTTTACCGGAAACTGTTTGAAAGTATGCAAAGAATATACTATAATAAACAGCAAATTATATTTATAAAACAATGACGGAGAAAAGTAGCTTGCGAAAGAACTTTTCAGGGAGAGAATGCCTAGACTGAAAGCATTCTTAAGGGATTGCAAAGGAACATTCACCTCCAGAGTTGACATCGGGACCATTGAAAAATCGGTGAGAGTTAGATAACTGTCTAGCTCCAGCGGCTAGCCCCTCTTGGGTCTAAGCCAAATCTCCCAGAAAGGTAAAGTACACCTTTCCGTACGATTTGTCTTATGCTTGTCAGGGCTGAAAGAGCCGTTTCCGCATTTCAATGTAAAGATGTACCGGCTTGTCGCCGTTATCGAAATGAAGCGAATACATAAGCTGTTTTTTTGCTTTTGTGTTAAAAAGGGTGGTACCGCGAATCCAAAACCTCGTCCCTTTATTGGGAGAGGTTTTTTATTTTGCCAAAAAACAGAAATTTAAAGGAGGAAGTAAGATGCAAGAACGTTTAAAGGAATTGCAAACGGAAGCGCTGGAAAGTATTAACCAGGCATCAGATTTAAAAGAACTGAATGATATTCGTGTCTCTTATTTAGGAAAAAAGGGTCCAATTACGGAAGTCCTTAAAGGAATGGGGAAATTATCTGCTGAAGAGCGGCCAAAAATGGGGGCTCTTGCAAACGAAGTAAGGGATGCAATCGCAGCCGGTATAGAAGAAAAGCAGAAGCATTTAGAAGAAGCGGCAGTACAGGAGAAGCTTGCGCTTGAGAAAATTGACGTTACACTGCCAGGCCGTCCGGTTAAAACTGGGAACCATCACCCGTTAACACGCATTATTGAAGAAATTGAAGATTTATTCATTGGAATGGGCTATACGGTAGCTGAAGGACCTGAAGTGGAAAAAGATTATTATAATTTTGAAGCACTTAATTTACCAAAGGACCATCCAGCTCGTGATATGCAAGATTCCTTCTATATAACTGAAGAAACGCTTCTTCGTACACAAACTTCTCCAGTACAGGCAAGAACGATGGAGAAGCATGATGGAAAAGGTCCTGTGAAAATTATTTGTCCAGGAAAGGTATTCCGTCGTGATAATGATGATGCCACACATTCCCATCAGTTTATGCAAATTGAAGGTCTTGTTGTTGGTGAAAATATCCGCATGACTGATTTAAAAGGAACGTTAGAAGTTTTTGCGAAGAAATTATTTGGTGAAGATCGTGAAATTCGTTTGCGTCCTAGCTTCTTCCCATTCACAGAGCCTTCGGTAGAGGTTGATGTGTCATGTTTTAAGTGTGGAGGGAAAGGCTGTAACATTTGTAAAAAGACTGGGTGGATTGAAATATTGGGTTCGGGAATGGTTCATCCGAATGTACTTGAAATGTCAGGTTTTGATTCTAAAAAATACTCAGGCTTTGCATTTGGTATGGGTGTTGAACGAATTGCCATGCTGAAATATGGGGTAGATGATATTCGTCATTTTTATACAAATGATGTTCGTTTCTTAAAGCAATTTTCAATTCATGAATAAGACAAGGTAGAGGAGGAATTTACATGTACGTTTCATATAAATGGCTGCAGGAATACGTCGATTTATCCGGCGTTACTCCTGAGGAACTGGCAGAAAAAATTACGAAGAGCGGAATTGAAGTAGAAGGTGTAGAGGCGCTGAATGAGGGAATCAGCGGCGTTGTCGTTGGTCATGTTCTTGAAAGAGAGCAGCATCCAAATGCAGATAAATTAAATAAATGCTTAGTTGATATCGGTGCAGAAGAACCAGTTCAAATCATTTGCGGGGCTCCCAATGTTGATAAAGGGCAAAAAGTAGCAGTAGCTACAGTTGGAGCAGTGCTTCCAGGCAACTTCAAAATTAAAAAGGCAAAGCTGCGCGGAGAAGAATCAAACGGAATGATTTGTTCCCTGCAAGAATTAGGCTTTGAAAGCAAGCTTGTTGCAAAGGAATTTGCAGAAGGCATTTATAACTTCCCACAAGATGTGGAGGTAGGATTAAATGCAATCGAGCAATTGCATCGTGATGACGAAGTGTTAGAGCTTGGCTTAACACCGAACCGTGCAGATTGCTTAAGCATGCTTGGAGTTGCTTATGAGGTAGCAGCCATTTTAGGAAGAGAAGTGAAGCTTCCTGTTACAGAAGTTGAGACTTCTTCAGAAAAAGCAGCAGATTATATTCAAGTGAATGTCGATGCGAAAGAAGATAACCCTTTATATGTGGCAAAAGTGATTAAAAATGTAAAAATTGGTCCTTCTCCACTATGGATGCAAGCGAGACTAACGGCAGCTGGGATTCGTCCACATAATAACGTTGTCGATATTACAAACTATATCCTGCTTGAATATGGGCAGCCGCTGCATGCATTTGATTATGACCGTCTTGGTTCAAAAGAAATCCTTGTGCGCAGAGCGAAGGATGGAGAGGAAATTGTTACTCTTGATGACACAAAACGTAAGTTAACTGCGGATCATTTAGTTATTACTAATGGCGAAAAGCCCGTTGCCCTTGCTGGTGTAATGGGTGGGGCAAATTCTGAGGTTCAGGCTGATACAACAAATGTTCTATTAGAATCCGCTTATTTCATTGGAGCACCTGTTCGAAAAGCATCAAAGGATCACGGATTAAGAAGTGAAGCAAGTGCGCGCTATGAAAAGGGTGTCGATCCTAATCGTGTTAGAGCAGCTGCAGAAAGAGCGGCACAGCTTCTTGCAGAATATGCCGGTGGTGAAGTGCTGAAAGGTTCTGTTGAAGCGGATTCACTAACAGTCGAGCCAGCAGTTGTGTCTGTTACTTTAGAGAAAATTAACCGTGTACTAGGAACGGAGTTAACACTGAAGAATGTAGAGGATATTTTCGCTCGCCTTCAATTTGAAACAGCGATTGACAATGGAACGATCATTGTAACTGTGCCAACACGACGCGGGGATATTACAATTGAAGAGGATTTAATTGAAGAGGTTGGACGATTATATGGCTATGATAATCTGTTATCAACACTTCCAATCGGTTCTGCAACACCAGGGCACCTTTCACCATACCAAAACAAACGAAGATTAGTTCGCCGCTACCTTGAAGGAGCGGGGCTTTACCAAGCTGTTACGTACTCTTTAACAAACGAAGCGAAAGCAGCACAATATGCACTCGAAAACCGTGAGCCTGTAAAATTGGCGATGCCAATGAGTGAAGACCGAAGTATTCTTCGTCTAAGCATCATTCCGCAGCTGCTAGAAGTGTTAAAATATAACGCGGCACGTCAGCATGACAGCCTGGCGGTATATGAAACAGGCGCTGTATTTTTAGCGAATGGATCAGATGAGTTGCCTGAAGAAAGAGAGCATCTTGCTGGTGCGGTAACTGGCTTATGGCAGATTCATCCATGGCAGGGAGAGAAGAAGCCGGTTGACTTCTTTGTTGTCAAAGGAATCCTTGAAGGGCTTTTTGATAAGCTTGGATTAGCAGGCGAAGTAGAATTCCGTCAATCTGAAAAGGATGGTCTGCATCCTGGAAGAACGGCAGAAATCTATTTGTCAGGAAAATCTGTTGGTTTTGTCGGCCAAACACATCCAACAGTGGAAAAAGAGTATGATTTAAAAGAAACGTATGTGTTTGAATTATCGCTTAAGGCGATTTTAGAAGCGGAAGTTTCACCACTGCATTATGTAACAATCCCGCGCTTCCCATCTATTACACGTGATATTGCTCTTGTAGTTGATAAGGAAAAGGCTGCAGGCGAATTAGATGCCATTATTAAGGAAGCGGGCGGTGCTTTACTGAAGGAAGTCCATGTGTTTGACTTGTATGAAGGAGAACGAATGGAGCAGGGCAAGAAATCAATTGCCTTCTCATTAAAATATTTTGATCCTGAACGCACGTTAACAGATGAAGAGGTTGTAAAAGCGCATGAAAAAGTATTACATGCAGTGAAAGAAAAAGCTGGTGCTGTGTTGAGAGGATAGAAGATAAAAAAGGCGGCCGTCATGGCTGCCTTTTTTATCTGTATTTTTTTCTATATATGCTCATTGCCTTCTCCGTATTTGCAAAATGAAGTTTAACAAATGCCGGCAATGCGTCAATTCCTTTTTCATGTATCAATTTGGCAGCCGCTTCATCCACTTTTGACCCTGCCCCTTTTGTCAGTGTAAAACCGGCTTCCTTGCTGAGATTTTCAAAATGCCTGACAAAAGCATATCTTGCTAAAATGGATGCGGCAGCAACCGCAAGATGTACGCTTTCCGCTTTTGTACTGAAAAAAACATTGTTTCTCTGGATGACTTTTTCATTTTTTAGGTATTGATAATAAATCTCTTCTTTTGCAAATTGGTCAATTAAAATGGCATCGGGCTGTTCGGGTGCAATCTTGCCAAGGACATGTCCGATCGCTTGGTTATGAAGCAGTGCTTTTATTTTTCCTTGAGACATGCCTGATTTCTGCAGCATATTGTATTTTTCATTATGTAAGGTTAGCAGGCTATATGGAACGATATTTTTAATTTGTTTAGCAATGCTTATAATTTGGTCATCCTTTAAGTTTTTCGAATCTTTTACACCCAGCTCTTTTAATAATGGAATCTGTTCTTTTTTTACATAGGCTGCAACAACTGTCATTGGTCCAAAGAAATCACCGGTACCTACTTCATCAGAGCCAATAACAGAAAGGGTTTCAAATTGATCTGGCAAATAAATACCTGCATTTCTCTTTTTTTTCTCAGTGTTTGCTGCCGATAATTCCCCCCATTTGGCTGCTTCGACTTCACAGCCACCGCCTTGAAACAATACCTTGCCCGATTTATAAGCTGTAATGGAACATGTTGGTGTTTTCGCAGCAAATACACTTCCAGGAGGAAGTTTATCGATAAGATAGGATTGATAGTATCGTTTCATTTCATTAATTTCATTCATTTTTTTTACTAAAACTGTATTTCCCATAGCTTTCTCCTTTTTCATTAATAGATGAATAAAAGACAGATTCTATTAAGTTATGACAAGCTTCTACTTCCCACGTTTTTATGTTCGTGTTATGATATTGTGTAGGATTCTTAAGAATGGGGGCATAAATGTTGTCAGATGTACAAAAAAACCGTACAAGTGTTGATATATATGGAACGCAGTATATCATTATAGGTACTGAAAGCCCCGGTCATATTCGCCTCGTGTCTTCGATGGTTGATGAGAAAATGCGTGAAATCAGCTCGAAGAATCCCTCTCTCGACACCAGTAAACTCGCCGTATTAACAGCTGTCAATATAGTTAATGATTATATTAAGGCGAAGGATCGTATAGAGCTGCTTGAAAATGAATTAAAAAGAGTAAAGGACTGAATAAGTCATGCTGGATCTCGCAATCATAATTATTTTAGTTTTAGGGTTTTTTATCGGTTTGAAAAGGGGCTTTATCCTACAAGTTATCCATTTAATAGGGTTCATCCTTGCATTTATCGTAGCGAATATGTATTATGAGAAACTCGCTCCTAAGCTAACATTATGGATTCCTTATCCAAGCTTTGGAGATCAATCTGCCTTTCAAATGTTATTTGATCAAGCCAATCTTGAAGATGCATACTATCGTGCCATCGCTTATGTAGCCATTTTCATTGCTGTGAAAATTGTTCTCCAAATTATTGGCAGTATGCTTGATTTTGTATCAAATCTGCCTGTTTTAAAACAGTTAAATGTTTGGGCAGGAGGCATTTTAGGATTTATAGAAGTATATCTTATCATGTTTATTCTATTATACATAGCTGCACTCGTACCAGTAGAAATCATACAAACGCATTTAAATGATTCATTTATGGCTAAAGGAATCATTAAACATACGCCAATATTTTCACAGCAAATTAAAGAGATGTGGATCGAATATATAGGTTGAGTAACTTCTCTGAAATAGAGAAGTTTTCTTTTTATAAGATAAGATAGAGAAAACAATACTAAAAAAGAATTCGTCAATAAGGCAGGTGCTTTTACGTGGTAGATAAAAAAGATGTTATTAGGCTATTGGAAACTATAGCTGTTTACATGGAGCTAAAAGGAGAAAATACATTTAAAACAGCAGCATTCCGAAAAGCTGCTGCCGCACTTGAAGCTAATGATGAAAGCTTAAATGAAATAATTGACTTTACGAAGCTGCCCGGGATTGGAAAGGGCACATCTGCAGTGATTATCGAGTATATGAGTGAAGGGAAATCTACTGTCTTGACAGATCTGAAGGAAGCGGTTCCAAAGGGGCTGATTCCGCTCCTGCAGCTTCCTGGATTAGGCGGCAAGAAAATTGCAAAGTTAAATAAAGAACTAGGCATTGAGAATGCTGCAGATTTAGAGGAAGCATGTCTTAAAGGACAGGTACAAGCACTTGCGGGGTTCGGAAAGAAGTCAGAAGAAAAGATACTTGCTGCCCTTCGGAATGCAGGAACAAGACCGGATAGACTTCCAATCGCTTATATGCTGCCAATTGCTGAAGCAATTGAAGAACAGCTGCAGAATATTAACGAAATTGAAAAGTTTTCTCGGGCTGGCAGCTTACGAAGATTGAGAGAAACAATAAAGGACTTAGATTTTATTATTGCAACAGAAAATCCTTCAGTTGTGAGGGACAAGCTATTAAAGTTCGCAAAAATAAAAGAAATAATTGCTGCTGGTGATACAAAAGTTTCTGTTATTTTTGAATACAGCTATGATATATCTGTAGATTTCCGTATAGTTAAGCCGCATGAATTTATTACAACTCTTCACCATTTTACAGGCTCAAAAGAGCATAATGTGCGCATGAGGCAGTTAGCGAAGGAACGCGGTGAAAAAATTAGTGAATATGGGGTAGAGAATATTGAATCAGGTAAGATGTTAACTTTTTCATCAGAAGAAGCATTTTACCGCCATTTCGGACTCCCGCTCATTCCTCCTGAGATCAGAGAAGATGGAAAAGAAGTTGATGAGTATTCTGAGGCATATGGTATAATTTCTTTTGCTGATATAAAGGGAGATTTGCATATGCACTCAACCTGGAGTGATGGGGCTGTGTCCATTGAGGAAATGGTGAAGGCCTGTATCCAAAAAGGCTATAAATATATGGCAATTACGGACCATTCCCAATATTTAAAGGTTGCGAACGGACTCACCCCAGAAAGATTAAGAATGCAAAAGGAAGAAATTAGACGTTTGAACGAACAGTATGAGGAGATTACTATTTTATCAGGTGTTGAAATGGATATTTTGCCTGATGGGTCTCTTGATTATGATGATGAATTACTTGCCGAGATGGATCTTGTCATTGCATCCATCCACTCTGCATTTTCACAATCAAAGGAAAAAATAATGGAACGCTTAAAAAATGCCATGAGGAATCCCCATGTTGACATCATCGCCCATCCTACAGGCCGGAAGATTGGCATTAGAGATGGTTACGAAGTGGATATTGATATGCTAATAGAATTGGCAAAAGAAACAGGTACAGTACTTGAACTAAATGCAAATCCTAATCGTTTAGACCTCGCACCTTTGTCTATTCAAAAGGCACAGGATGCTGGAGTGAAAATTGTTATTAATACAGACGCACATAAAATAGAAACATTAAACCATATGAGCATTGGGGTTTCCACAGCCAAAAAAGGGTGGATAAAGAAAAACACTGTTCTTAATGCCATGGATACAGAAGAATTATTATCATTTTTGTCCAAAAGGCAAGAATGAATGGAATAGGAGGTAGAATCCTCATGCAGGAACGTATTTTAAAAGTACTCGAATTTCATAAGGTAAAGGATCAGCTGCTTGAGCATGTATCGTCTTCATTAGGGAAAAGAAAAGCGGAAAGTTTAATGCCGTCCATTGACTTTGAGGAAATAGTACAATGGCAAGAGGAAACAGATGAGGCAGTTAAAGTACTGCGAATAAAAGGGAATGTGCCTCTCGGTGGAATCTTTGATATCCGTCCGCATGTGAAAAGATCTGTAATAGGCGGGATGCTTAGCCCGCAAGAACTGACTCAAGTTGCGAGCACGATCCATGCAAGCAGACAAATCAAAAGATTCATTGAAGAATTTGTGGATGAAAGAAGCAGCCTTCCAATATTGTTAGACTATGTGAGCAGATACAATATTCTAGCTAATTTAGAAACAACAATTAGAAACGCGATTGATGATAATGGAGAAGTGCTTGATAGTGCGAGTGATGAACTTCGATCCCTTCGCAATCAATTACGTACAAAAGAATCACGTGTACGTGAGCGGCTGGAAAGTATGATTCGTTCTTCAAATGCTCAGAAGATGCTCTCTGACGCAATAATTACGATTCGAAATGACCGCTTCGTTATTCCGGTTAAGCAGGAATATAAGGGACATTACGGCGGGATTGTTCATGACCAAAGTTCCTCTGGGCAAACATTATTTATTGAACCTCAATCGATTGTCCAATTAAATAATGAGCTTCAAGAAATACGTGTGAAGGAACAGCAGGAAGTTGAACGAATTTTGATTGAACTTTCGGGCAAAGTGTCTGAAGAAAGTGCAGAGCTTGAAATCATTGTTGACGTCCTTTCGGAAATTGATTTCATGTTTGCAAAGGCTCGTTATAGTAAACGAATGAAGGGATCAAAGCCTCATGTAAATAACGAAGGCAGAATTTCTTTATTTAAAGCTCGTCATCCGCTTATTCCGGCTGATGAGGTAGTGGCTAATGATGTAACATTAGGGAAAGACTTTACGACCATTGTTATTACAGGTCCAAATACGGGCGGGAAAACAGTCACATTAAAAACGGTAGGCTTATGTACGTTAATGGCACAAGCGGGCTTGCAGATACCTGCACTGGATGGGTCTGAAACAGCTGTATTCGGGGCTGTATATGCGGATATCGGAGATGAGCAATCCATCGAGCAAAGCCTAAGCACCTTCTCATCTCATATGGTGAATATTGTTGATATCCTAAATAAAGTCGATGATAACAGCCTTGTTCTTTTTGACGAATTAGGAGCAGGTACAGACCCGCAAGAAGGAGCTGCGCTTGCCATCTCCATTCTTGATGAAGTCTATAAACGGGGGGCAAGGGTAATAGCAACAACCCATTATCCTGAATTGAAGGCATATGGCTATAATCGTGAAGGAGTCATAAACGCGAGTGTAGAATTTGATATTGAGACGTTGAGTCCGACATATAAGCTGTTAATTGGCGTACCAGGACGAAGCAATGCGTTTGAAATTTCCAAACGATTAGGTTTAAATGATGAGGTCATTCGTATTGCGCGTTCCTATATAAGCGCAGACAGCAACCAGGTTGAGAATATGATTGCCTCATTAGAAGAGAGCAAGAGAATTGCCGAGGCAGAGCGTGAAGAAGCAAATGACTTCCTGAAGGATGCCGAACGGCTTCATAAAGATTTGCAGAAGCAGATGATTGAGTTTTATGATCAGAAGGATACTCTCCATGAAAAAGCTGCCGAAAAAGCTGCTGCAATTATTGAGCAAGCAAAGGCGGAAGCAGAGAAAATTATTAGTGACTTAAGGAAAATGCGCATTGAAAAAGCTGCTGAAATAAAAGAACATGAACTAATTGATGCAAAAAAACGCTTGGAAGAAGCAGCACCAAAAATAAATAAAACGAAAAAACCTGTAAAAGGGAAGGAAAAACATACCTTTACTAAAGGGGATGAAGTAAAGGTATTAAGCTTTGATCAAAAGGGACATCTCATTGAAAAGACTTCTGAAAAAGAGTGGCAAGTGCAAATAGGGATTCTGAAGATGAAAGTAGCAGAGAAGGACTTAGAATTTATTAAGAGTCCAAAACCAGTTGAAACAAAACCAATGGCGATTGTAAAGGGAAGAGATTTTCATGTCAGTCTTGAGTTAGACTTAAGAGGAGAACGATATGAAAATGCCTTGATGCGTGTTGAGAAATACATTGATGATGCACTCTTAGCTGCTTACCCTCGCGTTTCCATTATCCATGGAAAAGGAACAGGTGCGTTAAGACAAGGAGTTCAGGAATATTTACGCAATCATCGTGCAGTTAAGAATATTCGCTTTGGTGAAGCAGGTGAAGGCGGTTCTGGTGTCACCGTAGTAGAATTTAAATAATTGGGCGGGGAGAATGGGTATGAACCAATTTTGGGAAAATGAGTTTGTGCAAACGGCAGGGTATTTCAGTGTTGTAATCCTCTGTATGATTGTTTTTCTGGCAATTTTTGAACTGGTCACAAAGTATAAGAATTGGGAAGAAATAAAAAACGGAAACGTGGCAGTTGCTATGGCTACCGGGGGGAAAATCTTTGGAATCGCTAATGTTTTTCGGCATTCCATTATGCATAATGATAATTTGCTAATGATGATCAGCTGGGGAGTCTTTGGATTTTTCCTATTGCTTGTTGGATATTTTATATTTGAATTTTTAACGCCAAAATTCAATATAGACAAGGAAATCGAAAACAATAACAAGGCTGTTGGCTTAATTTCAATGATTATTTCAATCGGCCTGTCCTATATTATTGGGGCTGGAATTTCTTAAGGAGCGATCATTAACGTGGAAAAATTGGCAAAAATATTATTTGTATTATGTGGTATTTTCATTCTTCTAGGTGCTTATTATATGTTTTTTAAAGCCTAATTTTAGATATACTATTTATAAGAAAATCGTCATTTTCATATGGCGATTTTTTTTATATGTGAATAATTTTCATATATGCATTTAGGCTTATTCTAATTGTCATGCAATCTTCATTATATTATAATAGGGGCGAACAGTTTGAATGTTCGAAAAATTTATTTAGTATAAAGGAGGGACTAATATGTTAGAACAAAAGCCGTGGCTTAAAAATTATCCGGATGAAATCCCCTCAACTTTGAATTATATAAAGCAGTCAGTCCAGGATTATTTAAAAAAGGCTGCAGAAGACCATCCGAATAAAATTGCTATTCACTTTATGGGCAAGGAATTCACCTTTAATGAAATCTATGAATCTGCATTTAAATTCGCTGGCTACCTGCAAGGAATTGGAATTGAAAAAGGCGACCGGGTAGCGATTATGCTTCCGAATATGCCAGCCTCAGTGATTAGCTATTACGGAATATTAATGGCTGGAGGAGTGGTTGTTCAAACAAATCCGCTTTATATGGAACGCGAGCTTGAATACCAAATGAAGGATTCAGGTGCGAAGGCAATAGTCACAATGGATATATTATTTCCGCGCGTAACAAAAGTGATGGCCGAGACGGATTTGCAGCATGTAATTGTAACCGCTATCAAAGATTTCCTCCCTTTTCCAAAGAACTTGATCTATCCATTTATCCAAAAAAAGCAGTATGGAATGGTTGTGAACGTTAAGCATGAAGGCAATCATCATTTATTATCTGAAATATTAAAACAGCCAAACCGAAAGCTGAAGGAGCATGACTTTGATTTTGAAGAGGATTTAGCTTTATTACAATATACTGGCGGAACAACAGGTTTCCCAAAAGGTGTTATGCTTACACATCGGAATCTTGTTTCAAATGCTGCCATGTGCCGTGCGTGGTTGTACAAAACAAAACCAGGTCAAGAAGTTGTTTTGGGAATATTACCGTTCTTCCATGTTTATGGGATGACTACTGTTTTAATTTTATCCGTAATGGATGCCAATAAAATGGTATTGCTCCCAAAATTCGATGCAGAGACGACACTAAAAACGATTCAGAAACAGCGGCCAACACTATTTCCAGGTGCACCAACCATCTATATTGGCTTATTAAACCATCCCGATTTGAAAAAGTATGACCTATCTTCAATTGATTCATGTATTAGCGGCTCGGCTGCACTGCCAGTTGAAGTCCAGCAAAAATTTGAAGAGGTAACTGGGGGAAAACTAGTAGAAGGGTACGGATTAACTGAATCCTCTCCTGTTACACATGCAAACTTCCTATGGGATCGCCCTCGTGTGAAAGGAAGCATTGGCGTGCCATGGCCAGATACGGATGCTGCCATTTTTTCAATGGAAACAGGGGAGCCCTTGCAGCCAGGTGAAGTAGGAGAAATAGCTGTTAAAGGCCCGCAGGTGATGAAAGGATATTGGAATCGTCCTGAGGATACTGCAGATACATTAAGGGATGGGTGGCTCCTAACAGGTGATCTTGGTTATATGGACGAAAACGGATATTTCTATGTTGTTGATCGGAAGAAGGATATGATTATTGCTGGAGGCTATAATATCTATCCGCGCGAAATTGAAGAGGTTCTTTATGAACATCCAGCAGTACAGGAAGTTGTTGCAGCTGGCGTACCAGACCCATATCGCGGAGAAACAGTTAAAGCTTATATTGTTTTGAAAGATGGAGCGGCTGTTACTGAGGAAGAGCTAAATAAATTTGCTAGAAAGCATTTAGCCGCGTTTAAGGCACCTAGAATTTATGAATTCCGTGATGAGCTTCCGAAAACAGCGGTTGGCAAAATTTTGAGAAGAGCATTAGTGGATGAAGATAAAAAGAAGATTCAATCTGATCAGGAAAAGCGGGCTTAATTCAGAGACCGATTTATCGGCTCTTTATTTTTGAATATATGTGCTTGTCCCATCAGATTCAGTAGTTATTCTAAATGAAATTGGTTATAATATTATTTATCCCGTAATTTCTTGACAGAAATGAATAGTGGCACTATTATAAAAATATGAATGATGATTCATTCATTATTAAAAATGCTCTTTATATTGTACATCAAAGAAATAGCTTGAAATCGTTTTTGTTTTTTCCTAGTTTATGAAATTTCATAATCTAACGATTGGATAACTTTATAACAAGCTGGCGTCCAGCTACAGCGCCTATCGCCGATCAAACTCCAGGTCCCCTCCATACGATAAGTCGACATCAATTTGCTATCGCTCATTGTGTCTCCTATATCGAAAGAACCGGTCCTTCCAGTTTGAACGGCGATGTTCAAAGCGCTTCCGCATTTCTTGGAGGAGGGAAAGTTTGAAAAAAAATAAACCGAAATATCGCCAAATCATTGATGCGGCAGTTATTGTTATTGCAGAAAATGGCTATCATCAGGCTCAGGTTTCAAAAATTGCTAAACAGGCTGGTGTAGCTGATGGAACCATTTACTTATATTTCAAGAATAAAGAAGATATATTAATCTCTCTCTTTCAAGAAAAAATGGGTAATTTTGTAGAAATGGCTGAAGAAAAAATTGTAGGAACAGAATCTGCTGCAGAAAAATTGCGAATGATCGTTGAAACGCATTTTCAAATTCTTTCAGATGACAGGCATCTGGCAATTGTCACTCAATTGGAGCTTAGACAATCGAACATCGATCTCCGCCATAAAATAAACGAAGTGCTAAAAGGGTATCTTGCTTTAATCGAACAAATTTTAATGAATGGAAAAGAAAGCGGCGAGTTTTCTTCCACTCTTGATATACGGTTGGCTAGGCAGATGATTTTTGGTACGATGGATGAGACAGCTACGACATGGGTGATGAATGATCAAAAGTATGACATCACGGCTTTAGCAGACCCGGTCCACAAGTTACTTCTTAATGGGTTCATGAGGAGCTAGCATAGTCAAAAAGGGGGATGGAAATGGAATTTTTAAATTGGTCTTATCAAGATATGGTTGCTGAGATTACGATTAACAGGCCGCCAGCAAACGCTCTTTCTTCTGGAGTGTTAAAGGAATTATCTTCTGTATTAGACGAAGTTGAATCAAATGACGAAATTCGTGTAGTCTTGATTCATGGCGAGGGACGGTTCTTTTCTGCAGGTGCAGATATTAAAGAATTCACAACAATTGAAACGGGCGATGCATTCGCTAAATTATCTACATATGGGCAAGACCTTTTTGAACGAATGGAAAGATTTCCTAAGCCTATCATTGCAGCCATTCATGGGGCAGCTCTTGGCGGAGGTTTAGAGCTTGCAATGGGGTGCCATTTTAGATTAGTTGCGGATAATGCAAAGCTAGGATTGCCAGAGCTGCAGCTAGGATTAATTCCTGGATTTGCAGGAACTCAGCGTCTGCCTCGCTACGTTGGTACCGCAAGAGCTGCTGAAATGCTGTTTACGAGTGAGCCGATCACTGGACTAGAGGCTGTTCAATATGGATTAGCTAATCATGCTTATCCGGAAAGCGAGCTTTTAGAAAATGCTTATAAAATGGCGAAAAAGATTGCCAAGAAAAGCCCCGTCTCTATTAAAGCAGCAATCGAACTATTAAATTACTCCAAAACAGATAAGTTTCAAGACGGTGTTAAAAAAGAAGCTGAGCTTTTTGGGGAAGTGTTCGTTTCCAGTGATGGAAAAGAAGGAATCTCTGCTTTTATTGAAAAAAGAGAGCCGAATTTTACAGGCAAATAGAAATTGCATGAATATTCGTTTTCAAAGAACTAGTTATCTATTATAATAGTTTGTAAAGGGAGAATTATTTCTCTTTTTATGCAATAAATTATCATAATCTTTCGAAGTGGTGAAATGTTTCTATTTGTCACTTACTAGCTTCTAAAACCTAGAGGTCTCTATCTATTTACAGCCTCGGTCGAAGAGCTTCCACTTTTTATTATTAGGAGGGAAATCATGAACATCTATGTTTTAATGAAAAGAACCTTTGATACAGAGGAAAAAATCACGATTTCAGGTGGGCAAATAAACGAAGATGGTGCGGAGTTTATTATTAATCCGTATGATGAATATGCAATCGAAGAAGCGATCCAGGTGCGTGATGCGCAAGGCGGAGAAGTTACTGTTGTTTCTGTAGGGAATGAAGAAACCGAAAAGCAGCTGCGAACTGCATTAGCGATGGGAGCAGATAAAGCTGTTTTGATTAATACAGAAGATGATTTAGATTATGGGGACCAATTTACGACTGCGAAAATTCTTTCTGAATATTTAAAGGATAAGGATGCTGACTTAATTATTGCGGGCAATGTTGCAATTGATGGCGGTTCTGGACAAGTTGGACCACGTGTAGCAGAGCTTTTGAACATTCCTTATGTAACGACTATTACGAAGCTAGATATATCTGGAAGCAACGCGACAGTTGTACGCGATGTAGAGGGCGACTCTGAAGTTATTGAAACGACGCTCCCGCTTTTAGTTACGGCACAACAAGGCTTAAACGAACCTCGTTATCCGTCATTGCCAGGTATTATGAAAGCGAAGAAAAAGCCGTTAGATGAACTTGAGCTTGATGATCTTGATCTTGAAGAAGACGATGTAGAAGCAAAAACAAAAACGATTGAAATTTATTTGCCGCCAAAGAAAGAGGCAGGGAAAGTGCTTGAAGGCGAGCTTGCAGATCAAGTAAAAGAACTTGTTAATCTTCTTCATACAGAAGCGAAAGTAGTCTGAACGAATATTCAAGAATATGAACGCAGGGGGTAAAACTCGAATGGCTAGAAAAATAATCGTATTAGGTGAGGTCCGTGATGGATCATTGCGTAATGTTTCTTTTGAAGCAATAGCAGCAGCAAAAACAGCATCTGAAGGCGGAGAAGTTGTCGGTGTTTTAATTGGCGATTCTGTAACCGCTTTATCCGGAGAGTTAATCCACTATGGTGCGGATCGTGTGATTACAGTTGAAGATGAAAAATTAAAGCAGTATACACCCGACGGGTATTCACAAGCATTAATGGCAGTTATCGATGCTGAAAGCCCAGAAGGTCTAATACTCGGTCATACATCTTTAGGAAAGGATCTTGCTCCTAAAGTAGCAGCGAAACTAAATTCAGGTTTAATTTCTGATGTAACTGGTTTAGAAGTGGCTGGCGGTAATTTAGTTTTTACTAGACCAATTTACTCTGGTAAAGCATTTGAGAAGAAAATCGTTACAGATGGTTTAGTTTTTGCAACCATTCGTCCAAATAATATTAGCCCTTTAGAAAAGGACGAATCTAGAACTGGAGAGGCATCTTCTCTATCTGCTGAAATTAAAGACCTTCGCACAATTATTAAAGAGGTTGTGCGCAAAGCGAGTGAGGGTGTAGATTTATCCGAAGCAAAAGTGATTATTGCTGGCGGGCGTGGAGTGAAGAGCGAGGAAGGGTTCGAACCATTAAAAGAGCTTGCAAAAGTGTTAAATGGTGCCGTTGGTGCTTCTCGTGGTGCTTGTGATGCGGATTATTGCGACTACTCCCTACAAATTGGTCAAACAGGTAAAGTAGTTACTCCTGACCTTTATATTGCATGTGGTATTTCAGGAGCCATTCAGCATCTTGCAGGAATGTCTAACTCTAAAGTAATCGTGGCAATTAATAAGGATCCAGAAGCAAATATCTTTAAAGTAGCTGATTATGGAATTGTTGGCGATTTATTTGAAGTAGTGCCGCTTCTAACAGAAGAGTTTAGAAAAATTTTAGTAAATGCTTAATTACAATACGGGCGGCCTGTGCCGCTCGTTTTCTTGTTAAGTCTGGCGCAAGTCATCTGCATATTAAAGTGGGATTAAGGGGAAATTACAATTTGAGCAAATTGATAGCATCATTACATAAACGATGATATACTGTCGTTAGAATTTGAGTAGAATTTTTAGGAGGAACTAAATATGGCAATTACAAATGTTACAGATCAAACTTTTGCTAACGAAACGGGTTCAGGCGCAGTGCTTGTAGATTTCTGGGCTCCATGGTGCGGACCATGTAAAATGATCGCTCCAGTATTAGAAGAAGTTGATGCTGAAATTGGAGATAAAGTAAAAATTGTTAAGCTTGATGTGGATGAAAATCAGGAAACAGCAGCTAAATTCGGAGTAATGAGCATTCCAACTTTACTAGTTCTTAAAGACGGAGAAGTTGTGGATAAGGTTGTTGGCTTCCAGCCGAAAGAAGCACTAGTTGAACTTCTTAGCAAACATGCATAAATAAATAAGGCTGTTTTTATAAATTTGCAGAGTTGATTGGAGCGGAGGGCACTTGACTCCTGCGGGAGGAGAGGGAGCGGGAGACCTCGCAGACGCAAAGCGTCGAGGAGGCTCCCGTTCCTCCCCGCGGAAAGCAAGTGCCCGTAGCGGAAATCAACGGGCTAAATTCATTAACAAAAACAACAATCTATGGGAAAAGAGTATAAATAAAAAATAATTAAAATCCCCGGCTTTATTTAAGCCGGGGATTTTTGTATGATCAAATTAGGAATAACCTCGGGAGGTGACATCGGATGAATGAAATATTAAAAAATAAATTAATGTTTTTGCCTGATCAGCCTGGCTGTTATTTAATGAAAGACCGGCAAGGGACGATCATTTATGTAGGGAAAGCAAAAGTATTAAAAAATCGAGTCCGCTCTTATTTTACAGGATCACATGATGGGAAGACATTAAGACTAGTAAATGAAATCGAAGACCTTGAATATATTGTAACCTCTTCTAATATGGAAGCACTCATTCTTGAATTGAATTTAATTAAAAAATATGACCCGAAATACAATGTCATGCTAAAGGATGATAAAAGCTATCCTTTTATTAAACTAACAGCAGAGAGGCATCCGCGTCTAATTACAACAAGAAAAGTAAAAAAAGATAAAGGGAAATATTTTGGGCCGTATCCAAATGTACAAGCAGCAAATGAAACGAAGAAGCTGTTAGACCGAATTTATCCTTTAAGGAAATGTACAACCTTGCCAGATCGAGTTTGTCTATATTACCATTTAGGTCAATGTCTCGCACCATGTGTGAACGAAGTAAGCGAACAGGAATATAAACAGATGGTTGATGAGATCACAAAGTTTCTTAACGGAGGCTATAAGGATATTAAAAAAGATTTAACAGAGAAGATGACAGCAGCTGCTGAAGAACTGGATTTTGAAAGGGCGAAGGAATTTCGAGATAAGATTGCTCATATTGATGCGACAATGGAAAAGCAAAAGATTACTTCTACAGATATGACTGACCGGGATGTGTTTGGCTATGCGGTCGACAAAGGATGGATGTGTGTACAAGTCTTCTTTGTCAGACAGGGGAAATTAATCGAGCGGGATGTATCGATGTTTCCGATTCATAATGAGCCAGAAGAGGAAATGCTGACCTTTCTTGGTCAATTTTACTCAAAAGCCAACCATTTTAAGCCGAGGGAAATTTTGGTTCCAGATTCCATAAATGCTGAAATGGCGGCAGAGTTTTTGGAGGTTAAAGTTTTAACCCCTCAGCGCGGACCGAAAAAGGAATTGGTAAAACTTGCATATAAAAATGCGAAAATAGCATTAAAAGAAAAGTTCTCTTTAATAGAGCGTGATGAGGACAGAACGATAAAAGCAGTAGAAAGCCTAGGTCAGCAGCTTGGTATTTATACTCCGCACCGAATTGAGGCATTTGATAATTCAAATATACAAGGAACAGATCCAGTTTCCGCAATGATTGTTTTTATTGACGGCAAACCAGAAAAAAGGGAATATCGAAAATACAAGATAAAGTCTGTCCAAGGTCCTGATGATTATGAATCTATGAGGGAAGTTGTTCGCAGGCGTTATACGCGAGTGTTGAAAGAAGGTTTGGCCCTCCCGGATTTAATTATTATTGATGGAGGCAAAGGGCATGTAGAAGCAGTAAGAGATATACTTGAAAACGAACTGAATCTTGATATTCCTATTTCAGGACTTATTAAGGATGAAAAGCATCGGACATCTCAGCTTCTATACGGAAATCCGCTCGAAATTATTCCATTGGCACGAAATAGCCAGGAATTTTATTTGCTGCAAAGAATTCAAGATGAAGTGCACCGCTTTGCAATCACCTTTCATAGACAGCTCCGTGGAAAAAGTGCATTTCAATCGATGCTTGATGATATCCCTGGAATTGGTGAAAAACGAAAAAAACAGCTGTTAAAAACGTTTGGATCTGTAAAGAAAATGAAGGAAGCGACAATTGAGGAGTTTACGAAAATTGGCATTCCAGTAAATGCAGCTGAGGAGTTAATGAAAAAATTACAGGAATAGTATTGTTCGAAAAAAATGAATATGCTATAATTACTGAAAATTTAATATCACTTTATAACGTTAAAGTGAAGGTAGAGGTGCAAACTTCATAAGTAAAAGCTTGGAGAAGAATGAGCTTCAATGAAAAGCTTTGAAAGGGAATGTTTGCCGAAGTGAAGAAGGTCTCATCGCTTTCTTTGCTGGTTTTGTATTGAACAAATGCAAGATTGTCAAGATTCAATGTCTTGGAGGGCTATCTCACTGTGTGCACGTAAGTCTTTTTATACGGGTGACTCACAGCAATGGGATAGATTCTCATTGCTTTTTTCTATGCCAAAAATTCATTCGTCCTAGATAGTTATTAGTGGGTGAATAATAGTAAGAAGAAATCAGCCACATGAAAAGGCAGAGAGAGGGAATAAAGTGAGAGTAATCGTGCAGAAATTTGGTGGAACTTCAGTTGGAGATGCGAAGAAAATTCAAGATGTAGCAAGTAGGGTAATTACGGAAAAAGAAAGAGGAAACAATGTGGTCGTTGTCGTATCAGCAATGGGGAAATCTACTGATCATCTCGTTGATCTCGCAAAAGGAATTTCTGCACAGCCGAGCAGAAGAGAAATGGACATGCTTTTAACAACTGGGGAGCAGATCACCATTTCATTATTAGCGATGGCATTAACAGAAAGAGGGTATCCTGCTATATCGCTTACTGGCTGGCAGGCAGGAATTAAGACAGAGCCTGTTCATGGCAATGCAAGAATCATAGATATAAATACAGAAAGAGTAGAAAAAGAACTAGCTAAGGGTACAATCGTTGTTGTAGCAGGCTTTCAAGGAATAACAGAGGATGGGGCAATTTCAACTTTAGGCAGAGGCGGATCGGACACGACAGCGGTTGCTTTGGCTGCAGCGCTGAAAGCAGATAAATGCGAGATATATACGGATGTGACAGGTGTTTTTACAACAGATCCCCGCTATGTAAAAGATGCAAGGAAGCTTTTGGCGGTATCCTATGATGAAATGCTGGAGCTTGCCCATTTAGGTGCAGGTGTTTTGCATCCAAGAGCAGTTGAGTTTGCCAAAAACTATCATATACAGCTAGAAGTCAGGTCAAGTACAGAAAAAGAAGCTGGTACGATTATTGAGGAGGAAGCGGCAATGGAACAAAACTTAGTAGTACGGGGAGTAGCTTTTGAAGACAATATTACGAGGGTAACTGTTATTGGTATGCCAAATTCCTTAACAGGGCTATCTGTTATTTTTACTGAATTAGCCAAAAACCATATAAATGTAGATATTATTATTCAGAGCACACTGGCAGAACAATTAACCAACCTATCCTTCTCAATAAAAAATGAAGATTTGGCTGAAACCATTCGCGTATTAGAAAACAGCAAGAAGAAATTAAATTATGAACGGATAGAATCTGAGGCTGGGCTTGCCAAAGTATCGATTGTGGGTTCTGGAATGGTATCAAATCCAGGGGTTGCGGCTGAAATGTTTGAAGTATTGGCGGAGAATAATATTGCTGTTAAAATGGTCAGTACCTCTGAAATCAAGGTATCAACAGTTGTAGATCATGAAGAAATGATTCTTGCAGTTGAAGTATTGCATAATGCCTTTCAGCTTTCGGGGTCGCCAGTTATTTCATAGAAAAAAAGCTTTCAAGCAATCGAATGCTTGAAAGCTTTTTGTATGAAATACTGATTAAGGCTGAATAGTATCTTTTTTATCCCATTTAACAGTAAAGTGAATTTTTCCCTTTTTCTTTTTATTAGGATGTTCAAAAGCTTCACAGATTACTTCCTTTTGGTTTTCAATCTGCTGCGCAAGAAATCCTGCCTCGAGCTGAAAAGTAGAATGTTTATTTTCGCTGCAGCGCTGTTTAATTAAAGGGCTGAATAATTCCAGCTCCATTTCATTTTTTGACTCTTTGATGATGGTTAAGCTGCCCCAAGCAGCTTTTTGAAAAAACGTTGAAATTTCATCAAAAGTATCCATTGGATATTTACGTGCAAGTCTTTTTCCTGCCCAGTATAATATCTCAGGTGCATCATCTCCTAATAGTTCATGCAAAAGAAGTTCCCGGATGAGTTCATAGCCGAATACGGGAACGGTTTCAGTTGTATTTTCAAGTGTAATGATTTCAGATGCTGATTCGCTCAAACTTGATTCCCCTCTTTCTAGTATTCTTCTATTATATACAAAACAGATGAAAATTAGACATTTATTCAGGGAAAAAAGGTTATTTTTGCACAAGGAAATTATTGCTATTTTAATATAAATAGGATGAATAGCGACTTATTGAAAAATAAGGTTTTTTATTTTAATTTTGCAATACCAATATATTTTAATAATTTTATTTTTTATGAACATTTTATGTAATCGTTTCCTTGACGCTCTATGGTGTTGGGAGTAAAATGGACATGTCACATAATTGTAAGAAAATGCAGTAACATTTTTATGGTGATGTTTAGGTGGAATAATCTTATACATATTTTTCTAAAAATGAAAAATGATACCTTAACATCTTTAAAAACTAGGGGGGTAAAACATGGCGGGAAATCGAGAGTTTTTTAATCGCAGATTGCATTCATTACTTGGTGTTATTCCGATTGGTGTGTTCTTAATTCAGCATCTTGTAGTGAACCATTTTGCAACAGGAGGAGAAGAGTCGTTTAACAAGGCGGCTGGTTTCATGGAACATCTTCCGTTCCGAATCATTTTAGAGACGTTTATTATTTTCATTCCGATATTATTTCATGCAATTTACGGTCTTTATATTGCTTTTACCGCAAAAAATAATGCGAGCAGATTTGGTTTCTTCCGTAACTGGATGTTTCTGCTGCAGCGTGTAACTGGTGTTATAACTCTTATATTTATTGTTTGGCATGTTTGGCAGACTCGTGTGCAGGCAGCCTTTGGAGCAGAAGTAAACTTTCAAATGATGGAGAATATCTTGTCTAATCCATTTATGCTATGGTTCTACATTATTTGTGTCGTGTCAGCAATTTTCCACTTTGCAAATGGACTTTGGTCTTTCTGTGTAAGCTGGGGGATTACAATTTCTCCACGCTCTCAGTTAATTTCGACTTATGTAACGATGGGTATTTTTGTAGCCCTTTCAATTGTGGGTATTCGTGCGATCTTTGCATTTGTTTAATAGAAAATTAAAAACTATCAAACTCGGTTCGGTCTTTGATAAAGTTTGGATTTACTAAGTATTAGGGAGTGAGTCACAATGGGTAAAGGTAAGGTTATCGTTGTCGGCGGTGGTCTAGCTGGCTTAATGGCAACAATTAAAGTTGCGGAAACAGGGACTCCGGTTGAACTATTTTCTTTAGTGCCGGTCAAACGATCTCACTCTGTTTGTGCCCAAGGCGGTATTAACGGAGCGGTAAACACAAAAGGAGAAGGGGATTCTCCGTGGATTCATTTTGACGATACAATCTATGGCGGAGACTTCTTAGCAAATCAGCCTCCTGTTAAAGCGATGGCAGAAGCGGCACCAGGAATTATTCACTTATTGGATCGTATGGGTGTAATGTTTAACCGTACGCCTGAAGGATTACTTGACTTCCGCCGTTTTGGAGGAACACAGCATCACCGTACGGCATTTGCAGGGGCAACAACTGGCCAGCAATTGCTTTATGCGTTGGACGAGCAGGTGCGCCGTCATGAAGTTGCTGGATTAGTAACAAAGTATGAGGGTTGGGAATTTCTAGGTGCGGTTGTTGATGATGAAGGCATTTGCCGCGGAGTTGTTGCTCAAAACTTAACTTCGATGGAAATTAAATCATTTGCGGGCGATGCGGTGATTATGGCAACAGGTGGTCCTGGAATTATCTTTGGAAAATCAACGAACTCTGTAATTAATACTGGTTCGGCTGCATCAATCGTTTATCAGCAAGGTGTCTATTATGCGAATGGTGAGTTTATTCAAATTCACCCGACAGCGATTCCTGGGGATGACAAGCTTCGTTTAATGAGTGAATCAGCCCGTGGGGAAGGTGGTCGTATCTGGACTTATAAGGACGGTAAACCATGGTATTTCTTAGAAGAGAAGTATCCTGCTTACGGAAACCTTGTTCCTCGTGATATTGCAACACGTGAAATCTTCGATGTTTGTGTGAGTCAGAAGTTAGGAATCAATGGGGAAAACATGGTTTACCTTGATCTCTCACATAAAGATCCACACGAACTTGATGTTAAACTTGGTGGCATTATTGAAATTTATGAAAAGTTTACTGGCGATGACCCACGTAAGCTTCCAATGAAAATATTCCCTGCTGTTCACTATTCAATGGGCGGACTGTGGGTAGATTATGATCAAATGACAAATATTCCAGGATTATTTGCTGCTGGGGAATGTGATTATTCTCAGCACGGTGCAAACCGCCTTGGTGCAAACTCATTGCTTTCAGCTATTTTCGGAGGAATGGTTGCAGGTCCAAAGGCATTGGAATACATGGCGGGACTTAATAAGCGTGCTGAAGATATTTCTTCTTCTGTATTTGACGGTTTTGTTAAGCAGGAAGAAGATAAATGGAATAAGATTATGTCAATGAACGGAACAGAAAATGCGTACGTTCTTCATAAAGAGCTTGGCGAATGGATGACTGACAATGTAACAGTTGTACGCCATAATGATAGACTTCTTAAAACAGATGAAAAAATTGTTGAGCTGTTGGAACGTTACCAGAATATTAACATTAATGATACATCAAAATGGAGCAACCAAGGTGCATTCTTTACGCGTCAGCTGCAAAATATGCTTCAATTGGCACGTGTTATTACAATTGGTGCTTATAACCGTAATGAAAGCCGCGGGGCTCATTACAAGCCAGAATTCCCTAAACGTAACGATGAAGAGTTCTTAAAAACAACGATGGCAAAGTTCGTTGATGCTAACTCTGCTCCGGCCTTCCACTATGAAGAGGTCGATACTGGCATGATCAAACCACGTGAACGTGACTATACAAAAAAACATTAATAGAAAGGGAGAGTAATGATGAGTGACAAAAAAACAGTTCGCTTTATAATAACTCGTCAAGATAATCCAGATTCTGCCCCTTACCAACAAGAGTTCGAACTTGATTATCGTCCGAATATGAACGTCATCTCAGCGTTAATGGAAATCAGACGTAACCCGGTAGATGTGAAAGGAAATCAAACAGCTCCTGTTTCTTGGGATATGAACTGTCTAGAGGAAGTTTGCGGTGCCTGCTCAATGGTAATCAATGGCAAGCCACGTCAATCATGTACAGCACTTGTAGACCAGCTTGAACAGCCAATCCGCTTAGAACCAATGCGTACCTTCCCTGTTGTCCGTGACTTACAGGTTGATAGAAGCCGCATGTTCGATTCCTTGAAAAAGGTAAAGGCTTGGATTCCTATTGACGGAACCTATGACCTTGGTCCAGGACCGCGTATGCCTGAACCAAAGCGTCAATGGGCATATGAATTATCAAAATGTATGACATGTGGCGTATGTTTAGAAGCATGTCCGAATGTAAATAGCAAATCTGACTTTATTGGACCAGCTGCTTTCAACCAAGTGCGTTTGTTCAATGCACATCCAACAGGTGCTATGAATAAGGCAGAACGCTTAAATGCATTTATGGAAGACGGGGGAATGCAAGGCTGCGGTAACTCACAAAACTGTGTTCAATCGTGTCCAAAAGGAATTCCAATTACAACTTCCATCGCGGCTGTAAACCGTGATGCAACGTTTCAATCATTTAAGAACTTCTTCGGAAGCGATCAGGTATAATAAGAGGAATACCCCGCTCATAATTGGAGCGGGGTATTTTTTTATGGGAAAAGGAAACTTTATTTGCAAATCTGGACTATTATTTGCAAAAACCTATTTATAATTGCAAAACTAAGCTTTTATTTGCCAAACCTTATTTATATTTGCAAATCTGAGATTATATTTGCAAACCCCATTTATAATTGCAAAACTAGGCTTTTATTTGCAAAATCCCATTTATATTTGTAAGCCAACGCTTCTTTGCGCAAATATGGAGGTATTAGCAAATATAGCCTTTAATATGAAAAAGAATAGCATTGTAGAAAGAATGTATCCGGCTCTACTTTTCAAATAATTCGAATTAATCTATAATAGAAATAATGAATGGTCATTCATTTTAAAGTGGAGGTAGAAAAATGTCAAAAATAAATTATATTCCTGATATGGCAGAGTGGGAGAAGGATTTTGAATTTTATTATGAAATTAAAGTCAGATTTTCAGAAACAGATATGTTTGGTCACCTAAACAATACAGTCCCTTTCACATATTTTGAGATGGCAAGAATAGAGTTTTTCAAGTTTAAAGGGTTTATGCAGGAGTGGGTAAAACCAATGAACGAAACCATCCCTGTTGTTGCGGATCTCCAATGCGATTTTCTGCAGCAAGTCTTTTTTGATGAAAATCTGAAGGTATATGTGAAGGCAAATTCGATTGGTAAATCTTCAGTTGATATTCACTATATGGGCAAAAAGGAAGATGGTACGATTTGCTTTACAGGCAGAGGAGCGATGGTGCAAATGTCGAAAAAAGCAGGAAAAGGTGTACCTTGGACTGAAGACCAGCGAAAATTGCTAGAAAATCACGAGAAAATAAAAGCTTAATTACATGAAACACACATTTTAAAAATAAAACGTTCTCCTTGGAGGAATTGCAGTCACTTCGGGTCCGTGCTTGACATATGATATGGTGACTAAATATATACCCACCCCGCGGTTCATAGCTGGCGAAAGGCAAGGAGGGTTACAATACTTGAAGGAGAACGAATATACTCACAAGCCGTTACTCACCAAACGAGAAAGAGAAGTATTCGAACTGTTAGTACAAGATAAAACAACAAGAGAAATCGCTGGTGAATTGTTTATTAGCGAAAAAACAGTTCGGAACCACATATCGAATGCCATGCAAAAGCTTGGTGTTAAGGGGCGATCACAAGCTGTTGTAGAGCTCCTTCGAATGGGAGAGCTAGAACTTTAATTTAGACCGGCAATCCATTTTATTGGATGCCGGTTAAAATTATTTTTGGCTGGAATTATTTTTGAATGTATTTCTCCTTGAAATTTGCTCGAAAAAAGGCGAAAATAAATGAAAAAGAGAAGTATTTTTTTTATGATATAGATGATTAGTAAAGCAATTATGGGAGTTGTTTCTAATGGAGCTGGATGATGTGATCATTAATGAAGAAGTAGATTTTGTGGCAGTAATTGAAAAAGAACTGCGATACATATCAGGAATTATTAAGCAAAAAGGCCGCGAAATTTTAAGTAATTATAAAATTACTCCACCCCAATTTGTTGCTCTGCAATGGCTTTTTGAAGATGGAGATATGACAATTGGCGAGCTTTCTAATAAAATGTATCTTGCATTTAGTACAACAACCGATTTAGTTGATCGGATGGAAAAGAATACGCTTGTAAAACGGGTGAAAGACCCAAATGATCGCAGAGTCGTGCGCATCCATCTTCTTGAAGAGGGAGAGCGGATTATCGATGAAGTGATAAGAAAAAGGCAGCTATACTTAAAAGAGGTACTGGTTAATTTTTCAAATGAAGAAGTTCAGCTCCTAAAAACTAACTTAATGAAATTACACCAAGATATGCGCGGAGAATGAGGCGGTAAGTTTGAAACAACCAATTGGCATCATTGATTCAGGTGTCGGAGGGCTGACTGTAGCGAAAGAAGTAATGCGTCAGCTGCCGAATGAAAATATTGTTTACCTAGGCGATACAGCTCGCTGTCCATATGGACCAAGACCTGGTGAGGAAGTAAAAGCGTTTACATGGGAATTGACTCAATTTCTATTAACGAAAAAAATTAAAATGCTCATAATAGCTTGTAACACAGCAACAGCTGTTGTGCTCGATGAAATTCGCAATGAGCTTTCCATTCCTGTCATTGGCGTAATTTCTCCCGGAGCGAGAGCGGCTATTAAAAAGACAGAAAATCATAGAATTGGCGTAATTGGAACGGTTGGTACAGTTAAAAGCGGTGCATATGAAGAAGCGTTAAAGCAAATTAACAGAAAGACAGTCGTGCATAGCCTTGCATGCCCTAAATTTGTTCCGCTTGTTGAAAGTGGAGAGTATGGGGGTCCTTTAGCTAAAAAAGTTGTAACTGAGACGCTTCAGCCACTTTTGAATAATGGGTTAGATACCTTAATTTTAGGATGCACGCACTACCCGCTGCTGGAACAGCCGATTCAGCATGTGATGGGGGATCGTGTAAAAGTAATTAGCTCTGGTGAGGAGACCGCAAGAGAAGCTAGTGCCATTCTCTCTCATTATGGGATGCTAAATTCAAGCGAGAATGAAGCAGAGCATCATTTTTTTACGACAGGCTCAAGAACAATTTTTAAAAAGATTGCTTCTGAATGGCTCCAGCTGCCTGCAATAAATGTGAAGAAAATTACGCTTTAAAACCTTCATGCTGAAGGTTTTTTTGTTATAGATTCATGATAGAATAGAGAAAATGAATAAGAATAAGGTGATAGATTTGTTGAATGAAGCTGAACATTATTTAAAGCAATATTTTGGTTATTCCTCCTTTCGTCCAGGCCAAGGTGAGATTATCCGCAATTTATTGGCACAGACCAATACGCTTGGTATCCTTCCAACCGGAGGCGGAAAATCCCTTTGCTTCCAAATCCCTGCACTTATGCTCCCAGGTCTTGCTGTTGTTATTTCTCCATTAATCTCTCTCATGAAAGATCAAGTTGATGCATTATTAGCGGCAAATATAGATGCCACATTTATTAATAGTTCACTTACAAGCCAGGAATATCAGGAAAGAATGAATGGGATACGCCAAGGTCATTTCAAGCTCGTTTATGCTGCACCTGAGAGATTTGAATCTGAGAGCTTTTTAGAGATGCTTAATTCAATAGATATTTCAATGATTGTATTTGATGAAGCACATTGTATCTCACAGTGGGGACATGATTTTAGACCAAGCTACCGTTCAGTTGTTATGAATTTAAGCAAATTAAATAAAAAACCAGTAATTGCTGCCTTAACAGCTACTGCAACAAAGGATGTAGCAGATGATATTCGAAATCTATTAAATATAACAGAGACAGATAGTTTTATCACCGGCTTCGCAAGAGATAATTTAGCTTTTCATATTATGAAAGGTATGAATAAAAGAGATTTTATCAGTCAGTTTATAAAAAAACATCCAAATGAATCAGGAATTATTTATACATCTAGCCGTAAAGAGACAGATCAGCTATACAATCATTTAAAGGCATTGAATCATCCTGTTGCAAAATATCATGCTGGGCTGGGAGAAGAAGCTCGTAAACAGGCACAAAATGAGTTTGTTTATGATGAAGCAGATATAATGATTGCGACAAATGCATTTGGCATGGGAATAGATAAGTCAAATGTTCGGTTTGTCATTCATTATAACATTCCGCGTAACATTGAAGCTTATTATCAGGAGGCAGGACGTGCTGGCAGAGATGGAGAGGAAAGTGCATGCTATTTGCTTTTTTCCCCACAAGATATTCAGCTCCAAAAGTTTCTAATTGAAGAATCCAATCTAGATTTTCAGAAGAGGGAACAGGAGTACAATAAATTAAAGCAAATGGTGAACTACTGCCATACAGAAAAATGCTTGCAATCCTATATTATTGAGTATTTTGATGACAATAGTCAAATGGAGGCTTGCGGGAAATGCAGCAATTGCAAGGATAAACGTGAACAAGCAGATATTACGAAAGAAGCCTTGATGATCTTTTCATGCATTAAAAGGATGGGTGAGCGATTTGGTGTTACGCTTACTGCTCAAGTTTTAAAAGGCTCGCAAAATAAACGAATTAAAGATCTGAGATTTAATGAATTATCAACATATGGGCTGCTAAAACATTATAAGGAAAAAGAAATAAGTGATATCATTAACTATTTGCTTGCTGAAGGCTATTTGCTATTGACTGACAGTCAGTATCCGGTTATCAAGCTTAGTGAGAAATCGCTGCCAGTATTAAAGCAACAGGAAAAGCTTTATATGAAAACAACGATTCATGCATCTGTCACTGCAAATGAAGAAAATAGCGATTTATTTGCTACTCTTCGTGCACTTCGCAAGAAGCTGGCGGATCAGGAAAAGGTCCCGCCATACGTTGTCTTTGCAGATACAGCTTTAAGAGAAATGAGCCAGTATTATCCCACAGCGAAAGATGAAATGCTGAGAATTAAAGGTGTTGGCCAAATGAAATATGAAAAATATGGAGTATTTTTCATAGAAGAAATCAAAAATTATATGGCTGAGAATAAAATCGAAATGGAAAAGAGAATTCCAGAGGAAGAACAGGGAACTCCTTTGAAGAATCAGGACAAATCAGATGTGCCAAGCTATCTGCAATCATACCAATTTTATATGGATGGAATGTCAATTAATGAAATTGCGAAAGCGCGTAATTTTTCTCCAATTACGATTCAAGAACATATCCTGAGAGCCTTTCGGGAGGGGCAGGAAATTAATTGGCAAGAAATATTTGATGACCAAACAGAAGCTCTAATATTAGATGCAGTCCAAAAAGTGGGGACAGAAAAGCTTAAACCGATTAAAGAAGAACTGCCTGAAGAAATTGACTATTTTTCAATTAAAGCAGTTCTAGTAAAGAATGGTCTATAAAAACATGCATGATCATCTGCTCACTTCCAGTTTGTAAATGTCGGTCTAATTTCACTGCGCTGATTATTACTTCGCACATAAAGGTTTGTTCAATAATCAGATCGACAATTTATATTTATATAGAAAAAGTGGGCTTTGAAAAATCAAATTTTTTTCTCCGAAGACGGTCTAATTTACAAATAGGCTCGTATACATGTTAGTACAAACTGTCTTTGGAGGGATTAAATATGTCCATAAATAAAAAATCAACAATCGTGTCTGCAGTCATAGTCTCATCCGTTTTGCTGTCTGGATGCGGGTTGTTTGGGAGCGGTGGAAAAGAAAAAATCGATCCGCCCCAATCGTCGGTAACATATACGGATGATGAATCAGCCTTATCTGGGGAAACAACCAATACAGAGATTGGGACGGACACTGCAGGAAATGATGAAGCTGTAACAGGTACGATTCAAACGGAGCTCTACTTGATCAATAAGGAAGGCTTAGTTGTGCCGCAAACATTGGAATTGCCCAAAAAAGAATCAGTTGCTACACAAGCACTTGAATATCTTGTAAAGGGCGGACCTGTAACAGAAATGCTTCCAAATGATTTCATGGCGGTACTGCCAGCTGACACAAAGCTATCGGTTAATATTAAAGATAAAGTTGCAACGGTAGATTTCTCCAAGGAATTTAAAGATTATCAAGTGGAGGAAGAAACGAAGATTCTTCAGGCTGTTACATGGACTTTAACTCAATTTGATTCTGTTGATAAAGTTAAATTTCAATTGAATGGAAATGACCTAAAAGAAATGCCTGTTGGCGGAACACCTATTGGGGAATCATATAGCAGAGAAAATGGAATTAATCTAGATACAAAAGATGTACTTGATATGAACAATACAAGACCTGTTACGGTTTATTATATCGGTGGAAGTGAAGGCTCCTATTATTATGTTCCCGTCACAAAACGTGTCTCCAATAATGAGAAGAATAATTACAAGGCTGTCGTTAACGAACTTATTAAGGGACCAAGCTATGTGTCGAATCTTGACAGTGTGTTCTTACCGGAAGTAAAGCTATTAGATGACCCGAAAATTGAAAATGGAAAAATTACTTTGAACTTTAACGAAGCTGTATACAGCAGTGAGGAAAAAATAATTTCTGAACATTTATTGACAGCATTAGTCCTGTCATTAACTGAGCAAAAAGACATTGAAAGTGTTGCAATAACGGTTGATGGAAAAGCAGAGCTAGTGAATGAAGATGGTGAAAAACTGACAGAACCTGTGACTCGTCCTGAAAAAGTAAACACAGGTAGTTATTAATCATTTGATTTTTGATATACTATAGGAATAAGTAAAAGAGGAGGCATTTTCTGCCACCTCTTCTTTATTGTGTTAGAGGCTGACTAGCTTCAGCATTTCTATTTAGGAGGAATCATCCCATGCGTGCAGATGGACGTGAACAGCTACAATTAAGACCTATACATATTGAAACGAATTATTTAATGCATCCTGAAGGCTCTGTTTTAATCAGTGTTGGAAATACAAAAGTAATTTGTACGGCAAGTATTGATGACCGCGTGCCGCCTTTTATGAGAGGGGAAGGAAAAGGATGGATAACGGCTGAATACTCCATGCTCCCTAGGGCAACAGAAACAAGGAACATTAGAGAATCAGCTAAGGGAAAAATTACCGGACGAACGATGGAAATCCAGCGTTTAATTGGACGAGCTCTTCGTGCAGTTGTTGATCTTGAGGCACTTGGAGAACGAACGATCTGGCTAGATTGTGATGTCATTCAGGCAGATGGAGGCACAAGAACAGCATCGATTACAGGTGCATTCGTAGCCATGGCACTCGCTTTAGAAAAAGTTAGCAAAACAAAAAAACTTGCAAAATATCCAATTAAAGATTTCTTAGCGGCAACAAGTGTCGGGATTTTAGAAAATAAGCAAGTCGTTGTCGATTTAAATTATCTTGAGGATTCAAAAGCACATGTTGACATGAATATTGTTATGACGGGAAATGGAGAATTTGTAGAATTGCAAGGAACAGGCGAAGAAGCGACTTTTTCTTACAGTGAGCTTCAAGAATTGCTAAAAGCTGGACAGGATGGAATTGTCCAATTATTTGAAATTCAGAAAGAAGCGCTCGGAGAAGAAATTACTAGTAAAATTAACTCAAGAAAAGAGAAATAAGGGAAGGTGCATAAAAGAATGTCAGAAGTGATTATTGCAACAAAGAATCAAGGAAAAGCAAAGGAATTTGCACGAATGTTCCAGCCGCTCGGCTTTGAAGTAAAGACGCTGCTGGATTTTCCAGATATACAGGATGTAGAAGAGACAGGAACAACCTTTGAGGAAAATGCGATATTAAAGGCAGAAACGATTTCTAAAGTTCTTGGCAGAATGGTGATTGCCGATGATTCAGGGCTAGCAATTGATGCATTGGATGGGAGACCTGGAATTTTTTCTGCTCGATATGCAGGAGAAGAAAAAAGCGATGAAGCCAATATGCAAAAAGTCCTAAAAGAGCTTGAAAATGTTCCTGAAAACGAACGGCATGCAAGATTTTACTGTGCCCTTGCAGTTGCTTCTCCAGGAAAGGAAACGTTTACTGTCTTAGGGACTTGTGAAGGAAGAATCTTACGAGAAAAAAGGGGATCCTACGGATTTGGCTATGATCCGATATTCTTTGCAGTCGAGAAAGGAAAAGCAATGGCAGAGCTGGAACCAGAAGAAAAGGCACAAATTAGTCACCGTGCACATGCTCTTTGTAAATTAGAAAGCGAGCTGCCTTCTCTTTTAGCTGGAGCTGAAAAAAAGTGAAAATATTAATAGTCAGTGATAGTCATGGACTAACGGAAGAGCTGCAGGAAATAAAGGCTCGCTATAAACATGAAGTACAGATGATGATCCATTGTGGAGATTCAGAGCTGCAGGCTGATGAAGAAGCGCTTGAAAACTTCGTAGTTGTTCAGGGAAATTGTGACTTTATTGGAACATTTCCTGAAGATATAGTTAAAGATGTTGGCGGTCATCGCATTTTTGTTACACATGGCCATCGGTATGGAGTTAAATCCACATTATTAAATCTTTCCTTACGTGCGCAAGAAATGGCCGCGAAAATTGTCTGTTTCGGGCATTCTCATTTCCTTGGGGCAGAAATGATCGATAATATACTGTATATCAACCCTGGGAGTATTAGGCTGCCAAGGGGAAGAATAGAAAAGACATTTGTTATTCTTGAAGTAAGCCAGAATGAAATGAAACTTTATGTTCATGACCTTACACATGGGAAACTAGATAAGTTAACACAAGTATTTACACTTCCAAAAAGTGATTGAACAGCATATACTGTTAGGGAAGCTAAAAAGGCTTCCCTAACAAAAAATATTATTTTTTGTGTTGACTTTTAATTATTTGCCTTATATAATAAAACTTGTCTTTGAAATACTTTTAAATATTATTTTGTCCCAGTAGCTCAGCTGGATAGAGCATACGCCTTCTAAGCGTACGGTCGGGAGTTCGAATCTCTCCTGGGACGTATCAATGTTCAAATAGAATAAGTTTGAACCAACTGAAAAGCACTTCAAATCTTTTAGAATTAAGGGTTTGGGTGCTTTTTTT
This sequence comes from Cytobacillus massiliigabonensis, assembly GCF_900199725.1. Taxonomy (GTDB): domain Bacteria; phylum Bacillota; class Bacilli; order Bacillales; family Cytobacillaceae; genus Cytobacillus; species Cytobacillus massiliigabonensis. The sequence continues at coordinate 1,331,421 of NZ_LT904904.1, forward strand.
TTTTTGAGAATGCGATAGAAAAGGATAAAAAACGGAATGTTTCTACACATTTTTTACACAAACAAAAGTAGCATGAATACGCTGCTTGCTTGTTTCGAATCGAACTCTAAGGTACCTTATTTTCAATTTCTGGTCTTCTTCAAACACGGCTATGTTTATAACCATCTTCCTCGTGCCATGTTGCTACAGACATAAAATCTGTGTCTCGTCAGATTTATGTTCCACTCCACAACGAAACACCACCAATAAATAAGAAACAGCTTTTGAAAATTGGAAAAATTTACTTGAACTTCTCAGGATTTTCTGTTAATTTTGATAGTAATAATATGTTAGTAACAAAGTGATACTAAGAAGTGGCTATGTTTTTCGTCCTATGAATGGGTGGAAAAAGCGGTGGGATGCAAGATGAAAAAGGTCGGTATGAAAACGCTTGGACTAACACTGGGGAAGTTTGCCCCGCTGCATAAAGGTCATCAGTTCATGATCGAAACGGCGCTGCAGGAGGTTGATGAATTGATCGTGGTCATTTATGAGACGAAGGTCACCCCAATCCCGCATCATGTCCGGGCAAATTGGATTCGCAGGCTCTACCCGGAAGTCCGGGTCATCGAAGCTTGGGATGGCCCGGACGGGTATTCGGATAATAGGGAGCATATACGCGCAAGGTTGACGAGGTGCTGGCGAAGTTCGAATCTTACGGAAACTATTTCGGAGAGTTGAATGGTTAAATCATAAATAAAGGAGGCGATCCCAATTGGATTTGTTAGATAAGGATGGACTTACGGAATGCGAATTTTTGGAGCAGTACAGGGCAGGTGATTACGAGCGGCCTTCGATGACGACGGATATGGTTATTTTCACTGTGACGGAAGAGGAGGCTGACAGTTATCGCAAACTGCCGGAAAAAGAGCTGCGCGTCCTGCTTATTCGCCGGGGGGGGCACCCCTTCCTGGGTAAATGGGCGCTGCCAGGCGGCTTTGTCCGGTCGAATGAGACGACTGAGCAGGCAGCAGTAAGGGAACTAAGCGAGGAAACCGGCGTGGAAGATGTTTATTTGGAGCAGCTGTATACGTTCAGTGATATCGGGCGAGACCCGCGAACCTGGGTGATAAGCTGCAGCTATATGGCTCTGATCAACAGTGACAAGCTGGAGCTTAAGGCGGGAGATGATGCAGCAGATGCTGCCTGGTTCAAGGTATCCTATCGGCCGCTGCGGGAGCAAAACGAGCTGATTGAGGACGGATACATCAAGACGCTGGAGTACGAACTCAAACTAAGCAGTGAAGAGAAAGAACTTTCGGCGGTCGTGGCGAGGATTATGACATCGGAGAATACATCGGCTGGCACGGATTATGAGATCATATCGAATGACGGATTGGCCTTCGACCATGCGAAGATCATAGCATGCGCTATTGAGCGTCTGCGAGGAAAAGTGAATTATACCGATATTGCACTGAATTTGATGCCGAAGTTTTTTACCTTAACGGAACTGCAGCAGGTTTATGAGGTAGTTATGGATAAAGAGCTGTTGAAGGCAGCCTTCCGGCGTAAAGTGGGCGATCTTGTGGCGGAAACCGATCTTTACACCGAAAATGCCGGACATAGACCATCCCGCTTGTATCGGAGAAATTGGAGGATTAACGATGATTTATAATATCGATGAGTTAAAAAAAGCATATAACGAGGGAAAAAAGTTCAAATTTGTATTTTTTTGGGGACATACGCCGCCTAAGGACGGGAGCGTCGACAAAAGCTGCTTCAGCCAATGGTGGATGTGCCCGTTCACGGTAGAGGGAACGCAGTACTCCTGCGCCGAGCAGTTTATGATGGCTGAGAAGGCAAGGTTGTTCGGTGATGACGAAATGCTGGAGTCAATCCTTAAAGCTAAGCATCCAAAGGAGATGAAGGCTTTTGGACGTGCGGTCCGAAACTTTGACAAAGATATTTGGGATAAGGAATGCTACGGTATTGTGAAAAGAGCCAGCTTAGCCAAATTTTCGCAGAATCCGAAGCTTGCAGACTATCTCAACACGACGAAGAACCGCATCCTCGTTGAAGCTAGCCCGCGGGACCGTATTTGGGGGATCGGCATGGGCCAGTCCAATCCAGATGTGGAGAATCCTGTGAAATGGCGGGGGGAAAATTTGCTGGGGTTCGCGCTGACGGAAGCGCGAGACGAGTTGCTGCGGAGTTAGACATTTTATAATGACGAGCTGAATGGGGGGCTTGACCCCTACTTCCAAAATAAATGCAGAACCTCAATAACATTCTCACACGAGATGGGGGGATATTAATGCTCCGACCACAGAAGAAATTTTTAGAACCGTGGATACCTGAAACTTCAATGATTTTTCTTGAAGAACTGCATAAAGAAATATCTGAAAACCATATTCTTTATGGGGCTGATCTAGATGTCATTGCTCGAAGAGAAGATAAAGATGAAGTATTATACCAATACAAAACGAATCCACATAAGTATGTACAAGTACACCTAACATGGAAGATGGGTAAAGAAATTGACTCAAGGTGGCCTAAAACACGAGAATTTAACTCTTTTGATAACTGGATAAATGAAGTAATGCTAATAGACAATAAAGAATATGAAGAATAATTTAGGAAAAGTGATAGAAAATCAGCGCAAAACACAAAAGTTAGTATAAATAGATATTAATTAAGGTGAATATGAAGTCACATATTTCAGAAATAAAATATTAAGAGATTAATAAGCTACTTAAATTTCTTGCTTTTTTCCAAAGGCCAGATGCAATGATTAGTGAATAGGAAAAAAGGTATTGCTTGAATGTGAAGAAGTTTGAGAGTTCTATAATGAATTAGATAATACAGGATTTCTCTTTGTATTTGATTGGAAGAGTTGGCTGAATCAAAATCAAAAATTACGGAGACATCAGAACACGCCAATATTCTTAAACCTTTTCCAGTATGATGGGAATGAAGAGCATTAATAAACTCTGACGTAAGGAGAGAAGCACAGATGGGGAGGAAGAAAAAAAACTTACCGAAAAATTTCGATGAACTAATTGAGGCAGGTAATATAACAGCATTAAAAGAGGTATTTATGCAATGCGAATTAGATGCCCGAGGCGGTTACAGCAAATCAACAGCCTTGAGCTTCTTCAATATACCGAATGAATTGGTTCGCTGGCTCGTGGAACAAGGTGCTGATATAAATGCTAGAGACAGTTACGGAAGAACGGCTCTACATAAACATGCAATAAGTTGGTGCGGTAATACTGAATTGCTGCTTGAGCTGGGGGCAGATCTAGAAGCTATGGATTATCAAAACGAGACACCTTTATTTGCTGCCGCAGGTTCATTTAAGCCAAAGGCGGTTCACAAGTTGGCTGCTAAAGGCGCAAATCTCAGCGCAGAAAATATGATGAAACAGACTCCTTTAGAAAAAGCTTTGGCTATGTGTAGAAACATAGATATCGTCAATATGGCGGAAGTTGCCGATATTTTGCTTAACGCTGGAGCAACTGTAACGCCAGAAATGAAAGACTTGATTAAGCGAATCGGAAACGACTTTGAATTTCACAGAGAAGGCTTTAATAAAGAATATTTGAATCAAACGGATGACGCACTTTCCAAACTATATGAGCTATTTGATGTTCCCCCAGTAGGGAAACGAAAGATTCATGACGGCACCTCTCCAATAGTAGTATCAACAAAGGGATGGCAGACGCAGCATCATGAACTCTGGAGTTTATTAATTCCCTCACAAGGACATGCGAACACCGTACAGGGTGAACTGATCCGTATTACTGGCAAAGTGTCATACGAAGTTTTAGATAATGGCGGTATCAACTGGGATAACCAATTTCGTCAGATGCTCAATCGTTTGAACCATTACTTTAGCTTGGGTACACCTTTACATCCTGCTGCACTTCAGGAGGCAGAAACTTTAGTAAAGGTACTTCACAACGGTCATGGCAATGATGAACCTGCGAGACTATGCGAACTGGCAGTGCATTGGGTACTCAATAATCCGAATCCTATTACTTTGGAACAGCCCGATTATAAAAGATAATTTATGTACGACTTATTCAGTGTATACAATAAGCTTTACTAATGCTCTATATTTTCCCCTTTTCTAAGCACTTACTAGCTAAGAAGAGGGGATATTATTTTAATTCGATATAAGGACATTTAAGGAATGGCAGAACACTGTTGTTGAATTAACATAAACATATTTGAAGGATTTGGGCGATATGGATTCAAGAGACTCGGATTATAAAAGAATTATTTATAGTCTAAGTGAGAAACGAGAAGTTTAAGAATTTTAGGAAGACGGGAAAGAAGTCACTTATTTTTTGTATGAAAGATGTGAGTTCTTGTCTAGATCTAAAGAGAAACCTTACATCTTTAGCTGGAAAAATTAGGTATTTAGGGTAGGATGACGGAAATTACCAAATAATGTTATAGTTTAAATCGGTTAAGTAAAGAGTCGTTTATCAGAATGGGGGACTTATATTGATAAAATACGATATTCCTGAACTTTTGAAAGAGCATGAAAAACTAATTAAAGAAACTTTTAGGTATAGTAATGAGATAACTTTTAAACGTGAAGAAACAAAACCCTGGGATAGTAAATTAGGTGGATGTCCCTATATGAAAAATATGGAAGATTATCCAACCGATGAAGTTGGGGTACCTATGTTGTTTTTAGCACAAATCAATCTGGCAGACCTTGAAAATCTAGTTGAATTACCAGAAAAGGGATTACTGCAATTCTATGTTGCTAACGATGATATGTATGGTTTGGAAGACCCGATTCTAGTAAAATACATTGAAGATTATGAAGAACATTTAGTAATGGAACATCCTTATGAAAATGAAGAATATAAGGAGAATCTTCCTTTTTCACACAGCGGTAAAATGTATTTTAAAACAAGGGCAATGCCTATGTCTTCATCATTAGATCTATTCCGGGAAATCTTTATGAATAAGCTATCAGAAGTAGAATATGAGAAACTGAGTGATGATTGCTATAGCAGCGATAGCAGAATTGGCGGCTATCCCTATTTTGTTCAGAATGACTATATCAGTTTTGATGATGGCGATTTTCTATTATTGCAACTGGATATCGATGATGAATGCGGCATAATGTTTGGGGATTCTGGGAATTGTGTTTTCTCTATTCCAAAGGATGCTTTGAAAAATAGGGATTTCTCAAAAGTAGTGTATGATTGGCAATGCTGTTAGTGATATACGTACGATGATCTGTTTTGAAGCTTTTAGAAAAGTTCCAAGTAATGTGTGAGTATTTGGGCAAGAAAAAGTGGCATTAGCAGAAGAATGTGGTAAGGGCTTCGCAATAAGGCACTTTTGAGGCGTTTCTATTTTCAATATAATTGCAAGTAACTGCAAAATTTACAAGTTGGAGGAGAAAAAATGACCGAAGAAGTAAATACGACAGGATGGAATGCAATTGAAGAGGAAGTAACGAAGCTGTACGGGGAACAGGAACCGAAGCATTATGGTACCGCCATTCCTTATATGCTTGGTGGGCAAGATCCATTAGATGGTCTTAGCGCTTATAAAGCGGAGTCGCCTTTTCCGCACTGGCATATTGTAACTTTTGGTTTCTCGGAGCTTTATGAGAAAGAATCAGAAAATCTTGATTATAGTGGCTATGGGTTTGAACTTACTTTCCGGGTGGCTCGTAGCAAGGATGAGGAGGAGCCTCCGGCATGGGCATTAAATCTACTCCAAAACATGGGACGATATGTGTTTAACAGCGGCAATATATTCGCTTCAGGTGATTATTTGGATGCCAATGGACCAATCTGCTTGGGAGCTGATACACTACTGACCGCTCTTGCTTTTATTCCAGATCCAGAACTGGATACGCTGCATACGCCTAATGGACGTGTTGAATTTCTTCAAATGGTAGGAATTACTGAGGATGAGCTGGATGCTATGAAAACATGGAATACAAGAGGTTTACTTGAAGCTGGAAAAGCAGAACTGCCGGGTTATATTACGGACTTATCCCGGAATTCAATTCTGCAAGTCCCTGCTGTGCAGGAAAGTGTGCAAATAGGAATAGATCGTGACGGATCGAGCACCGGATTTTTATTTGTGGATCAATTGGCCTGGGAACCCGGTAAGAATGGCGTGTTCAGTAAAAAGCCGTCTGTGCTTACACTAGGAGCTAAGCAAGCGGGTACGGTTGGAATGCTGCTGCGTGGCCGACTGCTCAAGGGAAAAGATTTGATTTTAATGAGCAATGAGCTAAGAGTAACATTGGAACTCGCTTCAACGACTGGAATCGAAATAGATGAGCATAACGTCCATTTGAAACTGGATGAAGCGGTTGTTAACGAGCTCATGCACAAACTTCTGCCCAAAGAAGGAGAAATTCATTTGTCTTCTTATAAAAATTTAAAACTTCAAGTCGTTAAAACATACATCAAGGATCAAGATGGAAATATGGTATCTGCTATCGGATAGACATTTCGGATTTGAATATTGCATCGGTGAACGGTGATGAAAATGATTCAACACGCCGCCGATAAGCGAAAGAGGAGAAGTACATATGGATAAACAGTCTTACGCAAGGTATTTGCTTCAATTTATGGAAGAAGAGATGGGTTCCGATGAATCATCTATTGATGAAGCTCAGTTCTATGGATATTTCCAAATGTATATGCCAGATGGAATAGGCGTAGAGGCTACTTTTGAACCTCTTGAAGATGGGCATGCTTATTTGCAGAGGATATTACAAATCTATGAAATGCTAAAACCTGAGGATTTTAGCGGACCTGCAGTGCCAGGATATTTTACTAGTAAAGCTAGTAATGTCCCCAATGAGATATTAATAGATTATGGCAGACAGTTTATTCAAGGCTTAAAGGATTTAATATTGGAATCTTCTGAGAAGGCGGTTACGATAGAGTCAGCGGATTACCTGCTTGGAATCGAAGAAATTAAAATTTTGCCTCCTGGATCAATAGATGGAATTCGTCAGCAATACGATCCAGAAATATATGAGACAATTTTTGATATCATTAGCGAACAGAAAGAGTACGATGAACCGATTGAAGTTTTGGACGAGGCGTATTACTCAATTGCCTGTGATTACTGGATTTCATATTATCTTCAATGGCACCGTTATAGATTGAATGGTGATCCGTTCGCAGCATATTTTGAGCTGTACAGACGTGGATACTCAGCGATCTTCTCAGAAAATAAACTGTATATTGGTTCATAATTACAGACCATAGAATGATGAAGAGTATGTGATTCAAATGATGTGCATCATGTGCTTTTTCTAGAGATAAGCAGAATCACCATTAACACAATTCGGAGATGCGAATATGAAGCATCTTTTCATCTGTTGGCTAGCAAAAAGTATAACTATTCAATCGATTCAGCATTGGAGCAGATCTGAATAAGAAGAGCCTGCTTTGGCAGCGAGCTCTTCTTCGTTGTTAGGCATGAACTTGATCTGCGATTAGGCTTCTTTTAACTTAGTAATTACTTCCTCTGCATATGAATTGGCAACACGAATAAACCCGTGATCCTGTACGATCCGTTCTTCCTTGATGCGGTGATTAAGCCAATCAGTAATAAAAGAAGGGCCGTATCCGCCTTGGCCGAATTCCCCGCCAAAAGCAATTATTTTCTCATAGTCTGCCAAATATTGATCGCGACTTGTATCTGAATATGACTTCGTATATAACCAAAACTGTACATCATACATAACATACGATAATTCATCTGCATGAAAAGAAAAATGACCTTTTTCTTCAACAATTCGTGTACATATCCTGCGGATTTTCTGTTCGACCTGTTCCACTTCGGTTACCCGAGAGCATAGCTCCCCCAGCAGAGGAGAAAATTTACCGTGCGCAACTTTATCAAGGGCTTCTTCTTTGTCTTCTTCAGAAGTATCATATTGTTCTTCGCTCACTAATCCTTTTATAAACTCTTCAAAATTATTGGCTAGAAAGGTAATCTCATAATCATCTTCCTGATCTACGTGAACGACTTCAGGTTCACCATCTTTACCGCATGCCCGGTAGTCTAACATGACGACATCATGCCCGGCTGAAGGACAATCACAGATCACCACGCCAATATCAGGATATCCCCATTCCTCAATCATAAATGGACTACCCAGATCCCCGCACAAGGAATAGCTTTTCTCGCGGCCAATTCCCATAATCCCTGTAATAGCGATATGATCCTCTGCCGAGGAAGTTGGTTCCTCTGTTGGAAAGCAAGTGTTCCTCGGCACGCCGCCATTCTGGTGCTTCATCAGATGTATATAAGAGGATGGAAGCTTGTAACCAAGCTCTTTCTCGATTGATTCAATTAGTTCATCCGTAGGTGGCTCAGATTGATAAGATTCTCTTGCATACTGGCTGTCCTCCCAAAAATCAGCTAAAAACGTATCAGAAAAAAGAACCTTCTCCTTTACTGAACCGCCACGTTCCATGGAAGCTTTCTTCTTGGCAAGCCGGAGTTCTTCTTTTTTCTGCTTCTCAGCTTTTTGAATACTCCGTCTTAAAAAATACTCCGTACTTTGATCATCGGGTTCTAATTGACAAGATCTGCGGAAAGCTTGAGCAGCATCCTCAAATCGGCTCAAATGATAAAACGTGTAACCTATTCGATAATGCCATAGAGAATCCTGTTTGCCAGCCTCGGCAATGTTCTCAAGTTGGTAAAGTGCTTTTTCATACAGTCCCAAATTGTTGTAGGCTCTTGCCAAACGGCTGATTGATTCATAGTTTTGTTCTCCATCGGGAATAGCTATTAGCAAATCCACAATTTTCTGATGTTCGTCTTCTTCATGCCACTTGTTCAGTTGTTCAAATAGTATTTGATTCATTTCTACCTCCAAAATGTTTATTAAGATACTAGCTTCATTGTGTTAGGCAGTCTCTACCTTAAAATAGTAATAGCTATAATAGAGGATACTATAATTCTTCTATAATTAGGAACCAAGGAATGACAAGTATTCTAAATATAGGATTTTAGATATAGATAACAATACAGACAAAAAATTTAGTTCAGAGTGTAAAAAATACTTCATTAGAGTAGACCAGGTTGAGCTAAACAAGGGAATTGGGTTACTCACAGAGATAATCGATCTTTTTGAAGAGAGCGCAACGTAGGGAAAATCCCCACTGAAGTAACAGGAAGTGACGCAGCGGCTTTCTGCGATGGTCTTATTAAAGATTCAAATACTTACGCTAACACTTATCAAGAATCTGGTGATTAAGAAGATAAAAAGGCAAGAAATAGGTTATGTATCAATTGAATTAAAAGAGGATATCGCCCCATACTAGTTACTTAATTCGCGGCTATTTTGTTTATCAGTACAAGTTCTTAAGTATTCCTCCATAATTTACCTAAGGAAACCTATTAAGCTTACGGGCATGTCAGTTTATAAGAGAATTGGTATAATAATGTAAATATATGTGTTGAGGAGCAGAGAGTCTATCAAACAGACAGCATTTACCATGGTGACAATTTCAAGGAATATTTAAGGCTGAATTCGGAGATAGGGAGGGAGTTATGATGGATTCTAAAGCAAAGAAGATATTAACAAGCACTTTTTGGTCAGCCAGCGGCTGGAAACAAGGTGGGCTGGCAAACTGCAGCGCAGAAGATTTTGAGTACGCGAAGAATAAAGGACTGATGTTTGATCCTCTGACCGTCACACACGATGAATGTATCAGCAGATTGCGGCAGATTCACGAAGTTGAAATGAACCGGGAGAAAGTGGTTGGAGCTTTTCTGCATAGTCTAACAACTCGGAAGGTCTATTTACGGAGCGCTTTGTCAAGCTGGGCGTTGACCCGTGAACTCTGCCTGCATGCATACAGTGACAAACAAGCAGAGGAACCGATGTATAGTTCATGTGCTTATTGCAACGACAATCGTCTAATGTCTGATGAACAATACATCGATTATGATCTGAATGTGCTTCAATTCGAGAGGGTGAAATGGGGAGGCGTTCGACACAACCATCTCATCTATTGCTTAATGGATCTGGAATTGGTAAGCAAGGAACCCGAGCTTGTAGTGACAAAAGATGACGTGAACATTCTGAAAGAAATGATAGAAGCCATAGATAAGTGCGATAAGCAGGATGCAGCACGCGGCCTCGAGAAACGCTGGAAAGACGTATTCCCATCGAATAAGCATGAAAGAGATTCGGTGCTTGAAATTTGGGGATATGCCGGACTGCTTGTTGCTGGGAGTGATTTTCGTAAAGAGAGGGGACGAGGCACAGATTTTATGTCTGTAGCAACCTGGCGCGGGGAAGATGGTTATTCTCGTGAAAGGATGGAATATCTATTCGGAACGTATCTTTAGCATAATGAGGAGGAGCAATAATGGACACAGCCGTACAGAGGTTTTTAGATGATGTGTGGAACAAGCTGATGACTATATACAACAAAGAGAGCAAAAGAATAAATGAATTCGTATCCCATCGTCCGCTCCAGGCAGGAGTAATGGATTATTTACAGGTCGCTTGGCATGACGGGAAAATACATATTGATATTGAAGAACCGCTTGATTGGACTGATAGCTCTTATAAAATCGAAGCAGGTCCTTATGTTGCTGAGCTCACGGAAGAACGAATTAGAACTGAGCTTTATCCGGCATTTCGCAAGGAAGTGGAGGAGCTCTTTTTATCGGATAAACTTGGACCTCATTTTTTTGATTATCGATTCCAGATTGTACTTTCCGTTGAAATGGAAGACGAAGACATAAAGATTTGCGATCAGTTCGTAAATAATGAGAAGCTGAACCAGCTCCGCCAATCATTACAGAAGTTTATAACATCCAAAATCATATCTAATCTTCCCGTATTGCCAAGTGTGGATGACCAGTTTTTCTTTTCTCGTCATCTGATAAATCCTGAACTAATCAAGCAAAAAGAAGATACAGTTGACCCTTTAATCGGCCGTTTATCCGACAAGCTCAGCAGCAACAAAGAACGCTTGAACGAATGGATTGGCCAATATACTTCGGCTATGGATGATTGGATACAGAATGATTATCTTCCTCGCTATTTTAATCGTGCAGACAGCTATGCGATAGAATGGATACCCAAAGAGGATATGGCTCTTATAAATCCGAATGCAGATCAACTTTCATTTTTTGTGTATACTGCTCTGCAAATAGGAAGGAAAAGACCGGGTACTCGTGAGCAATATTTGAAACTTGCAGTCCAGATTGGGTCAAAACAGGCTGCAGATTATATCCGGCATGGGAGCGGGAAATTCGCTCCAGTATATAAAGGGAACTATGCAGAAATTCATAATAATGATGTAACCCAGACCATTGAAGTCCGGATTTTGGCCGAGGAGGAAGCAGCTTATGGAGAAGTGCTGGATCACATGACCGAATTGCTGCAAAAAGGATTTCCGAAGGAATATAACCTGAAGCTGAAGAGCAAACAAAAGAACTATCTTCCTTTAAAAAAGATGGCTAAATCGGGACTGCACCGTTTTTTTGCAGGGGCACTTACCTATCCTGCCCTTTTTCCAAAATTGGATGCGTATGCGAACATCGTTATGGAACCCTATGCATGGTATAAGGATACAGAACCCTGTGAAAAGTCAGTCATGCCTGGCACCTATGCGGTACTCGGATTAGGATTGTACAGCAGGGACTATTTTTCACTCGTCACTCGTTATATGGAGATGGTAGATACGGAGCACCAGATGATACAGGATGACTATGCGCAAGTCTTTATTGATGCGCATGGCGTGGAGCCTGAGCTTATGCCGGTTCTGATAGACATTTTGCTTGCAGGGAATGAGGAAGCAAGGCCTGTGAAAAACTTCGTCATCGATCGGATCGAGCTAGCAAAAGCGCTTCTTCAAGAGCTGTTATCTAAAGAAATATATGAACGAGAGCTGGTTCTATACCGGATATTCGGAAGCCTTGAAAAGCTGAAAAAGGCCGCAAAATCAGAGCAAACGGAGCTTGAGCTTAAGGCTATTTATGCGGAGCTGCTGGCTCTTGTAAGTTGATTGTTACTGGGTCACTCACTTTACGTATACATGATGTCTGCATGTTCCGATTCTGATTATTGGTCAATTAACGAAGTAACCTAGAACAGTAAGACAGCAGGAGACATCTCAGAAATAGTAAGTCTTAGCCTTGAGTGGTTTTCTGGAAAAGCTTGGGGTAAGGGATAGAGCTATGGCGATTTCGGGATAAGACATGGGGATAATTTAAGTTAGCTTAGGGATTAAAGGCTGAAAAGAGGGGTCTAACGTGAAATACAAATTTACCGAAGTGCTGAATGATCTTATAAACTATTTCATTCTCGGAGATATTTTGCTGCTGGAAAGCTGGAAACAGTCTAATAATCATTCAGATAATTTAGCAATGGAGTTTACAACAAACGAGAGCGGCGATAAGGCTGTGCTTGATGGTATCATACTTCCAATGGCAGGGATTGAAAACTATCCCTATACCATCATATTTAATCTTTCTGGTGATACACCGGAATTGTTAAAACCAGATAGCCAATTACAATTCAGACGTGCTGGCTATTCGCTTAAAGTTGAAAACAACATACTTATGCTGTTTACTTGGCGAATATTAGAACAATTCACTAACGAAAGAGTCAGCGCTTTACTTAATCATTACCGGCAATACAAAAGGCCAATGATTGAAATTGAAAACGGCTGGTACAGCATAGAGATATTGGGTGGAGAAACTTTGCAAGATTCAGATTATGAACCAACATTTGAGTTTGTTTTGCGAAAGACAGAGAGGAAGGGACCTGCGGAATTTGATATTATTACAGATTTTAAGATTGAAAGTTCCGCCTACTAAAATAGAATTTTGCAAGCTGATATAGACGAATAGGACATCAAGAAGTAACTTCTCTTCTGATTGGAGTGACTGTTTTGAAATATTTAAAAGATATACAGGAGCCGGGGATGGGGACCTGGTATTTTGAAATTGATAACGACGGTGTGGCATACAGACAGATGGTTTATCATGATGACGGCACTTGTATTACATCGAATCGCCAGCATGATTTCTATCATTTTATGCTGGCAGAACATCCACTAGATGCACAGGAATCCTATTATAAAGAAATTAGTCAGGCGGAGTTCGAGGAACTCTGGTACGAGCAGCTTCAACTCGGTTTGGAAGACTGGCATCGAACCCAAAGTCTGTTCCCTGTTGGGACTCAAGTGGAAGGGTATATAGAAGTTTTTTTTCCACAAGGTACTTTGATTAACTTATTATTGGAACCTCAGACCGTAGGTATTACGGACACATCTGCTTTGAAATCTGAAACCCCTGCTGAATGGATGTACCCACGCTATCGAGTGTGCGCAGAAGTATCTGGATACGATGAAGTTAATCAGTGGGTACTTCTTACTCGTGCTAAAGTTTTGGGAAGTCAGTATGAAGAAGCGGAAGTTGATTAATATACGAAGACTGAATTTTAATGAAACAATTAAATATTGGGAACGCCAATGGAGACCACGAAGGGGATTAGCAACTGTTCGAAATATCTCTCGACCGTTTATTACAAGAGAATGTGTTGACCGGAGCGTGTGATGCGTTCTGGCTATACCAAGAGCGAAAGGGCTCGACACCTTGGCATGCAGCATTCAGCCGAGAAACCGGGGATTGCGGAAGCTTACTTCATTTCACACATGTAGCGAGCTGCCATAAACACGTGGAAATCAATGAAAGGATGAGTGATGACCTTGAGATACACCGAATATGTCCGTTTGAAAACAGGTAGATACCAATCTGTAGGAAAGTTTGGCGATAATATTTATGCATATGAGGTTCTAACCGGGGTAACTGACTCTCCGGAGTACCATCAAATTTCTAAGGAGGAATTCGATTCGTTTGAAACTTGGACCCAAGAGTATATATCGGATCTTAAAAAAATGTATGAAATCATAAACCGCCCTGTCATCTGTAGCGGTTATTTGGGGAAAGAGGAGTTGGATTATTCGCTGCTTCGTGATATGTAGCCGTAAAAAAATAATAATTATTGGTGGTATAGATGGAATAAGGGAATCTTTAGTATTTATTCCTGTCATTAGAGGTTCTGGAAGGGGTGAAATGTTGCGGTTGATACACAATTCGAGATCTTCGCAACCATTACACAAACAAATCACTTATCGAACTTAGGTTTCAATATGGTGCAAAATCAAAACAAAATGAGAGTAATTGAGACCCTTGCTGAATGAAATTTAGTTTCTGTCATGAATGATACAAAGTGGCGAGAACTCCAAGATGCAGTAATAAATACTTTGTTATTTCCGCCACCATATCAAAGCAAGTTTTTGTTAGAAGATAAATTACACCCAGAAGAATTTGAAACGGATGTTTGGTATTGGGGAGATTGGAAAGAGGCCATTGTACCATTTTACAGTGCTGAGTGGGTACGACATAAAACCTATTAAAGAGATAGAGTTAACTATAAGCTGTATATTGGACCGTAATAAAGGGGGAGTACTCTTGAATTGGAAGGAAGTTAGCAAAACAAAAGATCTTTCTCAGGTACAGAAGGCAGCAGCAGAACTGGATGTAAATGAACGGGACGAGCGGGGGAGAACACCGCTGATGCTATTTTTGACCAATCGAATGCCTGTTCAGGCGATAGAGATATTGATCAAGCATGGAGCAGAACTTGAGGCACAGGATAAACTTGGGGATACACCACTTAAAAAAGCTGTAAAGTTCAAGCAAATTGAAGCCCTGTTAACACTCATCGAAGCTGGGGCCAAACTGGACTCGCCACTAGGCATATTAGCTACAGCTTGGAATGCGGCCCGTGCAGATAAAAAGTTCGCTGATCTTCTGCTCGAAACAAAAGGAGCCGTTCGCCTTTCTCTGACACAGGAAGAGCAAAGGGGTGTTGAAGAGGTTTTGTATGAGGAGTCTCAGAAAAAGATGTGCGATAAGATAGAACGAATAAATTCGCCGGAACTATTACATGCCATTGTGAACGAATATAACTGGGATGATGGCCCGGAACCGATGCTGTCCGTTTTTCATAATCCAGTCACTCCAGAAATTACACTACTCGACATGTATGAATTGTTAGATGGAGATTATTGGATGGAGAAGAGTAATTCGGATGATCTGCTGAACACGGAAGAGGAGAAACGCTTTAAAGAACTTGCTGTTGCATTGAATGAAAGATTAAAGGGAACCGCCGTTGAATAATGACTGATGAAGGCCCAAAGGAGATCACAAGAAGATATTCCGCTTAGCTTTATTATTAGGTTCTCTTTAAGTGTGATGAATTAACCAGTTAGACTACATATCTTACTATTTAAACTCACTTCTTAAAAGTGAGTTTTGTATTTTATTAAATCAATGATTTTTAAAGGAAAGATAAAAAATTTTTTAATTGGCAGACTGTGTATACCACAACGATGTAAGCGGATACAACAATTCAGATTAATTTAAATTATCAAATAATTTTCAAAAAGGGTGTTGACGGTTTGATGAAATGGGCGTAAGATAGTCCTCAATATAAGAAATTAGAAAATTCAAGAAATATAAACCGGTGAATTTTTAGGCTGATAAAACGTCCATACATAGTTTTTTTTAACCTGAAAATTTACCGATTTAAAGTATTAAAATATCAAAAATGAATAATAAAAAAGCGAAGAAGAGGATAAGTAGTTTTATGAATTGGAATTTACAGAGAGCCGGAGCTGCTGTGAACCGGTAATTCCACCATAAGATGAACTCACCTCTGAGCACCAGCTTGAAAGAGGCAATTGAGTAGAGTTGGTCGGGTGTCTATCACTCGTTATCAAAACGGACAGAAAGCAGATGTCCATAAGTGCATGCAGATCGCATGAATTTAGGGTGGTACCGTGGAATGGGATTTAAAGCCTTTCCACCCCTTATACCTAGGAATAGTAGGTTTTTAAGGGGTGGAAAGGCTTTTTATATTTGAATAAAAGGATAAAAGAGGAGGTTTTATACGAATGTTGCAGCAAGCTGCCTTAACAGAATCAAATACCAATGCCGAAATGGTTACTGGTGCTGATCTGTTATTAGAGGCCTTGGAAAAGGAAAAGGTGGAAGTGATTTTTGGATATCCTGGGGGAGCTGTGCTTCCGATCTATGACAAGCTTTATGATTCAAAAATTCTTCACGTTCTGCCAAGGCATGAGCAAGGAGGAATTCATGCAGCCGAAGGGTACGCGAGAATTTCAGGAAAGCCTGGAGTGGTTATAGCCACGTCTGGTCCAGGAGCAACTAACATTGTTACGGGTCTCACAGACGCAATGATGGATTCTCTCCCGCTCGTTGTATTCACCGGTCAAGTTCCAACAAATGTAATTGGCTCTGATGCTTTCCAAGAAGCGGATGTACTTGGAATTACAACACCCATTACAAAATACAATTACCAGGTGCGAAACATTGAAGACATCCCTCGAATTGTAAAAGAGGCATTCTATATTGCCTCAAGCGGAAGACCGGGTCCAGTCTTGATAGACATTCCAAAAGACATTGCAGCATCGGTATCAAAACCTCCAGAAGAACAAGAAATAAAGCTGCCTGGCTATCAGCCAACCGTTCAGCCCAACTATCTGCAAATTAAAAAATTATCTGAGGCAGTTAGTCGAGCAAAGAAACCAGTCATCCTCGCTGGAGCTGGTGTTCTGCTTGCAAAGGCATCGAAGGAATTAAAAGAATATGCAGAGCAGCAGCACCTTCCAGTCATTCATACATTGCTTGGATTAGGAGGATTTCCGGCAGACCATAACTTATTTGTTGGGATGGCAGGCATGCATGGGTGCTATGCATCGAATATGGGTTTGAGTGAATGTGATTTATTAATTAATATCGGTGCACGATTTGATGACAGGCTAACAGGAAATTTACAATTCTTTGCCCCTCATGCAACGGTTGCACACATTGATATTGATCCAGCTGAAATTGGGAAGAATGTTCCAACAGCCATACCGGTTGTTGCAGATGCGAAAGAAGCATTGAAAGAACTAATCAAACAAAATGGAAAGCCTCCGGTTCATACGGAATGGCTGGAACAAATTCATAAATGGCAAGAAGAATATCCTTACTATTACGGAGAGTCAGCCGCTCTAAAGCCGCAAAAAGTGATGGAGATGCTTTACGAAAAGACAACTGGTGATGCAATTGTCGTTACGGATGTAGGGCAGCACCAAATGTGGGCAGCACAATATTATCAATTTAATCAAGCCAATCGATGGGTAACCTCGGGCGGACTAGGAACAATGGGGTTTGGTTTGCCAGCAAGCATCGGCGCTCAGCTTGCTGATCCAGATCGATGTGTCATTGCAGTTCTTGGGGATGGCGGATTTCAAAT
Source organism: Cytobacillus massiliigabonensis (assembly GCF_900199725.1). GTDB lineage: Bacteria > Bacillota > Bacilli > Bacillales > Cytobacillaceae > Cytobacillus > Cytobacillus massiliigabonensis. Next base: position 1,348,771 of record NZ_LT904904.1, read on the forward strand.
GTCTACACAAGAGCTAACAGTTATTAAAGAACTAAATCTGCCTATTAAAATCGCAGTATTCAATAATCTAGCTCTAGGCATGGTACGGCAATGGCAGGAAATTTTTTATGACAAACGATATGCCCATAGTAAAATCCCTATTCAGCCTTCCTTTGTGAAGCTAGCAGATGCTTATGGAATAAAAGCATATGAAATAAATACAGCAGAAGAAGCTGAAGTCATTTTAGAAGAAGTGCTGAATAATCGTGAGCCCGTTCTGCTAGATATTCGTATTGATCCTGATGAAAATGTCTATCCGATGATTGCCCCAGGGAAAGGGCTGCATGAAATGGTAGGTGCAAAGCCTTGAAAAAAATCATTAGTATGACAGTCATGAATCGCCCTGGCGTTCTTAATCGAATTACCAACCTTTTTTCTAAGAGGAACTACAATATTGAAAGCATATCTGTAGGATTGACAGAACAGGAAGGAATTTCAAGGATTACATGTATCATTCATGTAGAAAGTGATCGGGAAGCCGAACAAATTACGAAACAGCTGAATAAACAGATTGATATTTTAAAAGTAACAGATATTAGTGATCAGGCAATTGTTGCCAGAGAACTGGCATTAATTAAGGTGCTCTCCACCCCGCAAACTAGGAATGAACTTTATGCATTAATCGAGCCATTTCGAGCAGCGGTTATTGATGTAAGCAAAGATAGCCTTGTTATACAGATCACAGGGGAATCAGAAAAGATTGAAGCATTTATTGAACTGATTAAGCCTTATGGAATTAAGGAGCTTGCTCGCACAGGAACGACGGCATTCCCAAGAGGAACACAAAAACCAGTCAATACGCAAAAAACTTACTCAATCGTTTAATTAAAAGCTGAAATCAACCTCTACAAATTAAATATTAATTAGTAATAATTTTTATAAGAATAGTCTTTAATTTAAAAAAAGAAAGGAAGATAACAATGGCGAAAATGTACTATAACGGAGATGCAAATCCAGCTTATTTAAATGGGAAGAAGGTAGCAGTGATTGGCTATGGATCACAAGGTCATGCCCATGCTTTAAATATGAGAGACAGCGGGGTTGAAGTTGTTATTGGGCTCCGCAAAGGGAAATCCTGGGATAAAGCAGCAGAAGATGGCTTTCAAGTTTATTCTGTTGGAGAAGCAACAGCACAGGCAGATGTAGTTATGATTCTATTGCCAGATGAGCTCCAGCCGAAAGTATATAAAGAGGAAATTGAGCCAAATTTAACAAATCAAGCACTCATGTTTGCTCACGGTTTTAATATTCATTTCAATCAAATTGTCCCGCCGAAAGAAAGCGATGTGCTCCTCGTTGCACCAAAAGGTCCTGGTCATCTTGTTAGGAGGACATATGAACAGGATGCAGGTGTTCCGGCCCTTTTCGCAATCTACCAGGATGTATCAGGTGAAGCACAGGAACTTGCTCTAGCCTATGCAAGGGCCATCGGTGCCTTACGTGCTGGTGCATTAGAAACGACCTTTAAAGAGGAAACGGAAACAGATCTATTTGGAGAACAGGCTGTTCTTTGTGGAGGGCTGACATCACTTGTTAAGGCAGGCTTCGAAACGTTAGTCGAAGCAGGGTACCAGCCAGAATTAGCTTACTTTGAATGCTTGCATGAATTGAAGCTGATTGTTGACTTAATGTATGAAGGCGGATTAGAAGGAATGCGTTATTCAATTTCAGATACAGCACAATGGGGAGATTTCGTAAGCGGGCCACGTGTAGTTGATGGAAGAGTGAAGGAAGAAATGAAAGCTGTTCTTAAAGATATCCAGGACGGAAAGTTTGCTAAAGGCTGGATCTTAGAAAATCAAGCAAACCGCCCTGTATTTAATGCAGTAAATGAAAGAGAAAAGCAGCATCAAATTGAGCAGGTGGGAAGAGAACTTAGAAAAATGATGCCGTTTGTTAATAGCGGGAAAAAGAAGGAAGCTGTTGCTAGTGCAAACCATTAAAATTTTTGATACTACCTTAAGGGATGGAGAACAGTCAGCCGGTGTGAATCTGAATTTTTCGGAAAAGTTAGAAATTGCTAAGCAGCTGGAAAGATTAAATGTAGATATTATGGAAGCTGGTTTTCCTGCCGCGTCAAAAGGTGATTTCTTATCCGTACAAAAAATTGCCCAAACGATAAAAAATTGTTCTGTCACGGGACTTGCACGTGCGGTTATCTCAGATATTGATGCAGCATGGGAAGCGCTGAAGCACGGTGCAGAACCAAGGCTCCATACCTTTCTTGCAACATCACCGATTCATCGGGAATACAAACTGAAAATGTCGAAAGAAGAAGTCATCCATACAGCAGTAGAAACAGTGAAATACGCTGCTAAGAAATTTCCAATTATTCAATGGTCTGCAGAAGATGCATCGAGAACGGAGCTGCCTTTCCTGGCAGAAATTATCGAAAAGGTTATTCAGGCTGGAGCGAAAGTAATCAATATTCCAGATACTGTTGGATACGGAACACCTCAAGAATATGGAGCTATTTTTAAATACCTGAAAGAAAATGTTCCTTCTATTAATAAAGTTTCCTTGTCAACACATTGTCATGATGATTTAGGAATGGCGATTGCTAATTCACTTGCAGCGGCAGAAAATGGCGCAACACAAGTGGAAGGGACTATAAATGGAATAGGAGAAAGAGCAGGAAATGCTGCACTTGAGGAGTTTGCGGTAGCCCTGCATATTAGAAAGGATTATTATCAGGCATCAACCCGTCTGAACCTTCATGAGATCAGCCGCACAAGCAGTCTTGTCAGCAGGCTTACGGGAATGATTGTTCCTGCTAATAAGGCGGTAGTCGGCAAAAATGCTTATGCGCATGAATCTGGGATTCATCAGGATGGCGTACTCAAGGAAAAAACAACCTATGAAATTATTTCTCCTGACTTAGTAGGATTCCAGTCTAATTCATTAGTTTTAGGAAAGCATTCAGGCAGACATGCCTTTAAAAACCGGCTAGATGAATTAGGACTAAACGTTCCAGAGGAAAATATTAAGCCGCTATTTAGCGCATTCAAGGATTTGGCGGACCGAAAAAAAGAAATGACTGATGAAGACTTGGTTGCCCTTGTTCTTGAGGAAGAGCTGTCAAAGGAAGAGCGATTCTATGAATTAATTCATTTGCAGATCCAATATGGGACAAATCAAATACCAACTGCAACTGTTACTTTATCAGGGGCAGATAAAGAGGTCATCCAAGAGGCTGGAACGGGAGCAGGAAGTATCGAAGCCCTCTATAATACATTGGAAAAATGTGTGGAAGGATCAATCAATCTCTTAGATTACCGAATTCAGTCTGTTGGAGGAGGCAGAGATGCACTTGCCCAAGTATATGTGAAACTCACTTATCTGGATATTGAAACAAGTGGGCGGGGACTTGCACAAGATGTGCTGGAGGCCTCGGCAAAAGCTTACTTAAACGCGATTAACAGAGTCATTTACATGAAGGATAAGGGGCCTGAACCGGCAGTAAGCATTACCCCATAATAAGAAAGACCGATTTTAATCTACAGTTATCAAATATAAATTCATTCATAATCATAAGACGGAGGGATAACAATGAAAAAACGTATCGCAGTACTACCAGGAGATGGAATCGGCAAAGAAGTGGCAAAGGGAGCAATTGAAATTTTGCAAGCTGTTGGAGAGCGTTTCGGACACCAGTTCTATTTTCAATACGGATTAATCGGTGGAGAAGCAATCGATGCGGTTGGTTCGCCACTTCCGAATGAAACAATCGAGCTGTGCAAACAAAGCGATGCGGTTTTACTAGGAGCAGTTGGCGGTCCAAAATGGGAACGTCAGCCAGCACACCTTCGTCCAGAACGTGGACTGTTAAAAATCCGGAAAGAACTTAATCTATATGCGAACCTTAGGCCAACGAGCTATTATTCAAGTCTTGCAGACTCCTCACCCCTTCGTAAAGAAGTAATTGAAGGTGTCGATATGGTCATGGTAAGGGAATTAGCAGGCGGTTTATATTTCGGCAAACCGAGTGAGCGTACACGAAAAAACGGAGAAGATGAAGTAGTAGATACGCTGTATTACAAAAGGGCAGAAATGGAAAGAGTGATTAAACTAGCATTCCAGCTAGCTAAAGATAGAAAAGGGAAGGTAACATCAGTCGATAAAGCGAATGTGTTAGAATCCAGCCGAATGTGGAGAGAAGTTGCTGAATCAGTTTCTAAACAATATCCAGATGTTGAGCTAGAACACATGCTTGTGGACAATGCAGCCATGCAAATGATTAAACATCCAAAACGGTTTGATGTCATTGTAACTGAGAATATGTTCGGTGATATTTTGAGTGATGAGGCGTCGGTTTTAACTGGATCGTTAGGAATGCTTCCTTCTGCCAGTCTATCTGAAGATGGACCATATCTATATGAACCGATTCATGGCTCAGCGCCTGATATTGAAGGGAAAAACACGGCAAACCCAATTGCGATGATTCTATCAGCTGCCATGATGCTTCGCCTATCATTTGGCATGAAGAAGGAGGCTGAAGCGGTTGAGCAAGCAGTAAATCAAGTGCTTGATGCTGGATACAGAACAAAAGACATTATGTCATTCGGCAAGAAGGCTGTAACAACAAAAGAAATGGCCGAAGAAGTGAAAGCAACTCTAATGGATAATGAAGCGATTATGCATATCATGAGTGCGTACGCATAGAAAAGCGGAGGCGGCTGTTTAGCCCCGACAGTTGAGCGATTTGTTGGTCCTATTGGGGATAGATAAAAAGATTTGCAGCCATACCTGAAATGAAAGCTATTAAATAGAAAACACGACCAAATATGGTCGTGTTTCTTTTCAAAAAAGAAAGCAGGAGGAAAAAATGGGGAAAACAATTATTGATAAGATATGGGAAAAGCATGTTGTCTATCAAGAGGAAGGAAAGCCTGATTTAATCTATATAGATCTTCACTTAGTACATGAGGTAACCTCACCACAGGCATTTTCTGGGTTAAGAATGAAAAACCGTAAAGTTAGAAAACCAGAGAGAACGTTTGCGACGATGGATCATAACGTGCCGACTGTGAATCGGTATAAGATTGATGACCCAGTTGCTTTAAATCAAATGACGACTTTGGAAAAAAACTGTTTGGAATTCGGCATCCCACTTGCTGGGATGGACAGTCCGGATCAGGGAATCGTTCATGTGATAGGTCCTGAGCTTGGACTAACACAGCCTGGAATGACGATTGTTTGCGGTGACAGTCATACGTCTACACACGGGGCATTTGGCGCAATTGCCTTTGGAATTGGTACAAGCGAAGTGGAACATGTGTTAGCGACACAAACGCTTTGGCAAACAAAACCGAAAACATTAAAAATCGAAATAAATGGAGAGCTTCAAAAAGGGGTTACGTCTAAAGATGTCATCCTTTATATTCTATCCAAATATGGTGTCAATTTTGGGCAAGGGCATGTTATTGAATACTGTGGTGAGGTTATCGAAAGAATGTCCATGGAAGAGCGGATGACTATTTGTAATATGTCAATTGAAGGAGGAGCAAGAGCTGGTTTAATCAGCCCTGATGATACGACATTTTCCTATTTAGAAGGAAGGAAGCACGCACCAAAAGGAGAAGAGTTTAAAATGGCTGTCATGCAGTGGAGAGAACTTGCTTCTGACGAGGATGCCGTATTTAATAAAACGATAACGATTGACGGAAATGTAATTACACCAATGGTAAGCTGGGGAACAAATCCCTCTATGACATCGAGTATTAATGAAGCTATTCCATATTTAAAAGATTGTAAAAATGAACTGGAACAAAAATCGCTAGAAAGAGCAATTGATTATATGGGTCTAAAAGAAGGCCAGAAAATTGCTGACATTGAAATACAACATGTTTTTATCGGCTCGTGCACAAATTCACGATTAGAAGACTTGCGTCAAGCTGCTGAAATTGTAAAAGGGAAAAATATTCATCCAACTGTGAGAGCATTAGTTGTACCGGGTTCTCAGCAAGTTAAGAAGCAAGCTGAGTCGGAAGGGTTAGATTTGATCTTCCAAAAGGCAGGCTTCGAATGGCGGGAATCAGGCTGCAGCATGTGTTTGAGCATGAATAACGATATCGTTCCAAGCGGAGAGCACTGCGCATCCACTTCGAACCGTAACTTTGAAGGCAGACAAGGAACAGGGGCTAGAACTCATTTAGTCAGCCCGGTAATGGCTGCTGCTGCCGCATTATATGGACGGTTTGTTGATGTCAGTGAAAAGGTATCTGCTAAAAGTCATATAGGATAGGGAGGAAGTGGAGAAATGAGTGGGTTGAGAAAGATAGAAGGAAAAGCAGTTGCAATGAATCGTGCGAATGTAGATACAGATCAAATCATACCAAAACAATTTTTAAAACGAATTGAGAAAACAGGGTTTGGTCAATATTTATTTTATGACTGGCGGTATACAAAGGAAGGAAAGGAGAATCCTATGTTTGAATTAAACCAGCCTGAAAATCAGGGTGCTTCAATCTTAATTGCCAATGAAAATTTTGGATGTGGATCCTCTAGAGAGCATGCGCCTTGGGCACTGTCGGATTACGGCTTTAAAGTTGTGATTGCTCCATCGTTTGCAGATATTTTTCATCAAAATTGTCTGAAAAATGGGCTGCTTCCAGTAAAGCTGCAAGCGGCAGAAGTAGCGTATTTATTAGATAAATCTCAAAATCATCCTTGCCACTTAACAATAAACCTCGAAAGGGAAACGGTAACAGATGACAACGGCTTTTTAGCTTCCTTTCCAATTACTGCTTATTGGAAGAAGATGCTGTTAAATGGCTGGGATGAGATTGAAATTACCCTTCAATTGGAAGATGAAATAGTGCAATACGAGAGTTCTAAATATATCGGATGATCGTTGCTTTAAGGTTCACAGCAAAGGAGAAGGCTGTGGATCTTTTTTGTTTTTTTAAAGTTTTCATGCTAAACTTACTTCAAAATTAAGTAGGGCGGGAACTGCATGAAGAAACGGGATCGGAAAAAATTAAATGATAAAGTAATCCTTTTTCCCGATCTGGAAAAAAGGCTTCTTGAAAAAGGGCTTGAAAAAATGCAACAGAAAAGATTTCGGGAAGCAACCGAGCACTTAGAAGAAGCAATACGATTAGATCCTGAAAATAGCGATATTCATATCGGATTAGTACTCGCATATTTTGAATGGGGCTCATTGCAAAAGGCAAAGGAAATAGCAGCGAGTATGCTGCAAAAAGGAATTGGGGAATACATCCAAATTATTGACCTATACTTAATGATTCTTGTCCAGCTTCATCAATATGAGGAAATTGTAACGACGATAGAGATTCTATTAGAAGAAAAAGAGATTCCAACGGAAAAATACGAAAACTTTACTCGAATGTTAGAATTCAGCAGGAGAATGGCAGAGGAAAAACCTGAAAAGGAAGCTAAAGAAGAAGCGGCTTTAGTAGAATTGGATAAAGACCTAGACTTGTTTGCTCTCAAGACTCAACAAGAGCAAGTGAATATGGCTGCCAAGTTAGCAGAGAGAAATATTCGATCGTATGTTGGCGAAATAAACACATATCTCCAATCGAAGGAAGGGTCACCTTTCTTCAAAACGATGCTCCTTAATGTTTTAATTGAGCATGATTATGATAAAGAGGTCACCGTTGAGAAACTTGGAAGAAAACTTTCAGTCATACCCTTTCAGCTCCCTCCTATTCATAAGCAGCCAGAGACTGAATTACTTCTTAATGTTCTCAGCAGTCAAATTGAACATGAAGATCCAATTCTGTTTGAAAATATTAAAAGCTTGATTAACCGCCATTCTTTCATTCTTTACCCATTTCAGCTAGAAACGTATAAAGAAAATGTTTGGGCAGCCGCGTATCATACTCTCGTAGCTGAATATTTAGGTTCAGCTATGGATGAAGATCTGCTCATGCGGTATCAAGTGGAAATCGAAGAACTGAAAGCCGCACTGCTAGAATTAAGACAGCTTGAAGAAATTTCATCTTCCGATTTTTAGTCTTCCTTGTTGAAAGAAAAGGAACGTGTGGTATAATATAATGGTTGTATATGTAGATGGTATTTTTTATGTTAAAAATGTATAATGCTTGTAAAACAAGCTTTATCCATATCCATTTGTTACGTATGAAATGATAATAGATTGTTGGAGGGAATTAATTTTATGTCTGCAAAATTCGAAAAGCTAGAAGGGAACCAAGGAGTTCTTACAATTGAAGTAGATGCAGAAAAGGTAAACGAAGGTTTAGACGCTGCATTTAAAAAAGTAGTTAAACAAGTAAATGTACCAGGTTTCCGTAAAGGAAAAATGCCTCGTGGAATGTTCGAAAAGCGTTTCGGTATTGAATCACTTTACCAAGATGCAGTTGATATTCTTCTTCCAGAAGCATATGCAAATGCAATCGAAGAAACTGGTATTGAGCCAGTTGATCGTCCTGAAATCGATGTAGAGCAAATTGAAAAAGGCAAGAGCTTAATCTTCAAAGCAACTGTAACTGTAAAGCCAGAGGTTAAATTAGGCGACTACAAAGGGCTAGAAGTAGAAAAGTTCGATACTGAAGTAACAGATGAAGATGTTGAAAATGAATTAAAGTCTATGCAAGAAAGACTTGCTGAGCTTGTTGTAAAAGAAGAAGGCAAAGCTGAAAACGGCGATACAGTTGTTATGGACTTTGAAGGTTTTGTTGATGGAGAAGCATTTGAAGGCGGAAAAGCTGAAAATTATTCTCTTGAACTTGGTTCAGGTCAATTTATTCCAGGATTTGAAGAAAAGTTAGTTGGTGTTGCTTCTGGAGAATCAAAAGATGTTGAAGTTACCTTCCCAGAAGAATACCATGCTGCTGAATTAGCAGGAAAGCCTGCAGTATTCAAAGTGACTGTTCATGAAATTAAAACAAAAGAACTTCCTGAATTAAATGATGAATTTGCAAAAGACGCAGATGAAGAAGTTGAAACTTTGGCTGCTCTTAAAGAAAAACTAAAAACACGTCTTGAAGAAAGCAAGAAGCATGAAGCTGAACACTTTGTTCAAGATACTGTAGTGGAAAAAGCTTCTGCAAATGCAGAAATTGATCTTCCATCAGTAATGGTTGATACTGAAATTGACCGTATGATGAACGAATTTGAACAACGCCTGCAAATGCAAGGAATGAATCTTGAGCTTTACTTCCAATTCTCCGGTCAAGAAGAAAGTGCATTACGTGAGCAAATGAAGGAAGATGCTGAAAAGCGTGTTCGCATGAACTTAACGCTTGAAGCAATTGCAAAAGCAGAAAACATCGAAGTAACTGATGAAGAAGTAACTGCAGAGCTTAATAAAATGGCTGAAATGTACAACATGACAGTTGAAAATATCCAAAAAGCTTTAGGCAGCCTTGAAGGCTTAAAAGCAGATCTTCAAGTTAAAAAAGCAGTTGATTTCATTGTAGAAAACAGCAAAACTGTTTAATAAATATTATTAAAGCTAGATAAAACATAATGAACAAGGCGCGAGTAATCGTGCCTTGTTTTGTACAATAGAAAAGAAATAATTATACATACACATACATATGAAGTTTTTGGATAAAATCTATTGACTTAACTTGACCATAATTGGTTAAGCTTATTTAGAATATCTTTTTTTTCAGCTGACTTAAAGCGAATCCGCTATGCAAACAATCCATACATAATCTAATCCAATTATTAAGAGTTTTCATTTCCTGTCCAAAGTGGAAATGTGTTACAATGCAATACATAACAATTGTTGTAAGAGAAGTAAAATTAAATAGGATGGGCACTTGGTTACGCGTTAGCATCCATTTAGTTACAAACGGCTGAATATATTTGTTTGCATATGATTCGCACAAGCTTAATATAATGATTTGAAGTTTTCAAGGGGTGAAGGATTTGTTTAAATTTAATGATGAAAAAGGGCAATTAAAGTGTTCTTTCTGTGGCAAAACACAGGATCAAGTACGAAAGCTTGTTGCCGGACCAGGTGTTTATATATGTGATGAGTGTATAGAACTCTGCACAGAAATTGTAGAAGAAGAGCTAGGCACGGAAGAAGAAGTAGAATTCAAGGATGTGCCAAAGCCGTCAGAAATCAGAGATATTCTTGACGAATATGTCATTGGTCAAGACCAGGCAAAGAAATCATTATCGGTTGCAGTATATAACCATTACAAGCGTATTAACTCTAACAGCAAAATTGATGATGTGGAACTTTCAAAAAGTAATATTGCTATGATTGGACCGACTGGTAGCGGGAAAACATTACTTGCTCAGACGTTAGCACGAATTTTAAATGTCCCTTTTGCTATTGCTGATGCGACTTCTTTAACAGAAGCAGGGTATGTAGGAGAGGATGTTGAAAACATTCTTTTAAAGCTCATCCAATCGGCAGATTATGATGTTGAAAAAGCGGAAAAGGGAATTATTTATATTGATGAAATTGATAAAGTTGCAAGAAAATCTGAAAATCCATCCATTACAAGAGATGTATCTGGGGAAGGTGTGCAGCAAGCCTTATTAAAAATATTAGAGGGAACGGTTGCAAGTGTACCCCCTCAAGGCGGCAGAAAACATCCTCATCAAGAATTTATCCAAATTGATACAACAAATATCTTGTTTATTTGTGGTGGAGCCTTTGATGGGATCGAGCAAATTATTAAACGCCGATTAGGTCAGAAGGTCATTGGTTTTGGATCTGATACGAAACAAAATGAGCTTGATCAAAAGAGCCTGCTTTCAAAAGTTCTGCCTGAAGATTTATTAAGATTTGGGCTAATTCCTGAATTCATTGGTCGTCTTCCGGTTATTTCCAGTCTTACACCGCTAGATGAAGAAGCATTAATTGAAATTTTAACAAAACCAAAAAATGCACTTGTTAAACAATACCAAAAAATGCTGGAACTTGATGATGTTGAGCTTGAATTTGAGGAAGAAGCACTTACTGAAATAGCTAAAAAGGCTATTGAGCGTAAAACAGGTGCTCGCGGTCTGCGCTCTATCATTGAAGGAATTATGCTTGATGTTATGTTTGAGCTTCCTTCACGTGAGGATATTAAGAAGTGCATCATTACGAAAGAAGCGATCACTGATAATGCATCTCCAAAGCTGATTCTTGAAGATGGTACAATTATTGACGAGGAACGAAAAACTTCTGCATAAATAAAAAAGTACGTTAGAAAAGCCAAACCATAAAGGTTTGGCTTTTTGCTGCTTGAATCTGAATATAAAACATTGGAGATGTTCAGCTCCAGTTCCTTTCTTACAGACCAATTTTTTACAACAGATTCTTGTTTATTCCAACTCTGTGAAGGAGATACTAGCATTATCAGCGAGAACTTTTAATGCAGGAGGGAATAGTATGAGTTGGACGGGGATCGCCTTATTTATACAATTGTTTTTTGGAATCGTTATTGGGCTTTATTTTTGGAACTTGTTAAAAAACCAGCGAACTCAAAAGGTTTCAATTGATCGGGAATCAAAAAAAGAAATGGATCAATTAAAAAAGATGAGAGCCATTTCTTTAACAGAGCCTTTGGCTGAAAGGGTACGACCATCTAGTTTTACGGATATTGTTGGTCAGGAAGATGGGATCAAATCATTAAAAGCCGCATTATGCAGTCCGAACCCGCAGCATGTAATTATTTACGGACCACCAGGCGTAGGGAAAACAGCAGCTGCTAGGCTAGTATTAGAAGAAGCGAAGAAAACAGCGAAGTCACCATTTAAACCGTCTTCTGTTTTTATTGAATTAGATGCTACAACTGCTCGCTTTGATGAGCGGGGGATTGCTGATCCTCTTATTGGTTCTGTCCATGATCCTATTTATCAAGGAGCAGGTGCAATGGGTCAGGCAGGTATCCCTCAGCCAAAACAAGGAGCTGTAACAAATGCTCATGGAGGGGTGCTCTTTATTGATGAAATAGGGGAGCTTCACCCGATTCAAATGAATAAATTATTGAAGGTTTTAGAAGATAGGAAAGTGTTTTTTGAAAGTGCCTATTATAATGAAGAAAACACACAGATTCCTAACCATATACATGATATTTTTAAGAATGGCCTTCCAGCTGATTTCAGATTGATTGGTGCAACAACGAGGACTCCCAGTGAAATTCCTCCAGCCATTCGTTCAAGATGTATGGAAGTTTTTTTTAGGGAGTTATTAGAAGATGAAATTATAGAGATTGGAAGAAAAGCTGCTAAAAAGGTCAATCTCACAATTAGTGAAAATGCATTAACAATACTAGCTTCGTATGCAAGGAATGGACGTGAAGCAGTTAATCTTATCCAGATTTCAGCTGGATTAGCAATAACGGAAGATAGAGATTACATAAAGGATGAAGATATTGAGTGGGTAATTCAATCAAGTCAGCTTACCCCTAGAATGGAAAGGAAAATTAATGAGAAATCAGCGGTAGGTCTTGTTAATGGTCTTGCAGTATACGGACCAAATACGGGGGCACTTCTTGAAATTGAAGTGACTGTTATTCCAGCTGCTGAGAAAGGCAGCATAAATATTACTGGAATCGTCGAAGAAGAAAGCATTGGCGGACAGGGGAAATCGATACGGAGAAAAAGCATGGCAAGAGGTTCGATTGAAAATGTAATTACTGTCCTTCGTTCCATGGGCGTTCCTGCAAATGACTATGATATTCATGTGAATTTTCCTGGAGGTGTTCCAATTGATGGACCCTCAGCTGGAATTGCAATGGCAACCGGTATTTACTCTGCCATTTATAATCAGCCAATTGACCATACAGTAGCAATGACAGGAGAAATAAGTATTCATGGGCATGTAAAACCGATTGGCGGCGTATATCCAAAGGTAAAAGCAGCTAAAAAGGCTGGTGCAAAAACAGTCATTATTCCTAAAGAAAACATGCAATCCATTTTAAAAGAAATAACAGGGATAAAGATTGTTCCTGTAACCCATTTGAATGAAGTTTTTGATTTAGCCCTTCTAAAGAATATTTATTTGGAGCAATCGATAACGGCTTCAGTCGAACTGGCCAATAAAGAAAGTATTTAGATGGTGAAAAAACTTCGGCTTGCAATGGATGCGAAAAGCCGAAGTTTTATTTATGCCGTTCTTGGATTTGTCTTTTGCTTGTCGGGGCTAATCAGTCGCCTCCGCATTTCAAATTAGACACTATCTTGTAAATACGATAGAATTGTACAAAGAAATTATAAGCAATTTTATGCTATAAAGATTTGCATTTGGAGGTGCTTTAGTTTGGCGAAAAAGAAAGAAATCATCGTCCCCCTCCTGCCGCTTCGGGGTTTGCTTGTTTATCCAACAATGGTTCTTCATTTAGATGTTGGCCGTGAAAAATCGGTACAGGCACTTGAAAAAGCGATGGTAGATGACCATTTAATTTTCCTAACTACACAAAAAGAAATCTCGATAGATGAACCAGCAGAAGAAGATTTGTATAGAAGAGGCACATTAACACGTGTCAAACAAATGCTTAAACTTCCAAACGGAACAATTCGAGTGTTGGTAGAAGGGCTTCAAAGAGCTGAAATTATTGAGTTTTATGATGAAACAAGTCATTATGCTGTCAGTGTGGAAGTGTTTGAAGAACCAGCTACAAAGGATGTTGAGGATCAGGCATTAATGAGAACGATGCTTGAATATTTTGAGCAATACATAAAGGTTTCTAAGAAAATTTCTGCTGAAACATATTCAGCGGTTGCAGATATTGAAGAGCCAGGAAGAATGGCTGATATTATCGCTTCCCATCTGCCTTTAAAATTAAAGGATAAGCAAGAAATTTTAGAGACAACCAATATAAAAGAGCGAATGAATCAAGTAATTGAAATTATTCATAATGAGAAAGAAGTTCTCCATTTAGAAAAGAAAATTGGCCAGCGGGTTAAAAAGTCAATGGAACGGACGCAAAAGGAATATTATTTGCGTGAACAGATGAAGGCGATTCAAAAAGAACTAGGTGACAAAGAAGGAAAAACGGGTGAAATTGCTAACCTTACAGAAAAAATCGAAAAGGCTGGCATGCCCGAGCATATTCAACTAACAGCATTAAAGGAATTGGATCGTTATGAAAAGATCCCTTCCAGTTCAGCCGAAAGTGCGGTTATCCGCAACTATATTGAATGGCTTGTTGCTTTGCCATGGAGTCATGCAACTGAAGACGATTTAAATATTCATAAAGCAGAACGGATTTTAAACGAGGATCATTATGGACTTGAAAAGGTGAAGGAGCGTGTTCTTGAATATTTGGCTGTTCAGAAGCTAACAAATTCGCTGAAAGGGCCTATCCTTTGTCTTGCTGGACCTCCAGGTGTTGGGAAGACAAGTCTAGCTCGTTCAATCGCAGCTTCTCTAAATCGGAAATTTGTCCGAATATCTTTAGGAGGAGTTCGTGATGAATCTGAAATCCGCGGCCATAGAAGGACTTATGTGGGAGCAATGCCAGGCCGTATTATTCAAGGGATGAAAAAAGCGGGTACAATTAACCCGGTATTCCTCTTGGATGAAATTGACAAAATGTCAAATGATTTCCGTGGCGACCCTTCTTCAGCTATGTTAGAAGTGTTAGATCCTGAACAGAATCATAATTTTAGTGATCATTATATTGAAGAGCCATATGATCTTTCAAAGGTGATGTTTATTGCAACGGCAAATGATTTAGGAACCATTCCAGGTCCTCTTCGTGATCGAATGGAAATTATTACAATAGCCGGCTATACAGAGCTCGAAAAGATTCATATTGCTAAAGACCATCTTTTACCGAAACAAATTAAGGAGCACGGTCTTTCAAAATCGCAGCTTCAGATCAGAGAAGACGGGATTCAAAAAATCGTTCGATATTATACGAGAGAAGCTGGTGTGCGCAGTTTAGAACGGCAACTAGCTACTGTCTGCAGGAAAACGGCAAAAATCTTAGTATCTGGTGAGAAGAAAAAAGTAGTGATAACAGAGAAAAACATTGAAGAGTTCCTAGGGAAAACAAAATTCCGTTATGGGCAGGCAGAATTGGAAGACCAAGTTGGAGTTGCGACTGGCCTTGCTTATACAACGGTTGGCGGAGATACACTTCAAATTGAAGTTTCACTTGCACCAGGAAAAGGCAAGCTTGTTTTAACAGGGAAGCTTGGCGATGTAATGAAAGAATCGGCACAAGCAGCGTTTAGTTATGTCCGATCAAAGGCTAAAGAATTAGGAATTGAAGAAGACTTTCATGAAAAATATGATATTCATATCCATGTCCCTGAAGGAGCAGTACCGAAAGATGGTCCTTCTGCCGGGATTACGATTACGACGGCACTTGTATCTGCACTTTCCGGAAAACCGATCCGAAAAGAGGTAGGAATGACTGGAGAAATTACTTTAAGAGGCCGGGTTCTTCCAATTGGCGGCTTGAAAGAAAAATCATTGAGTGCACACCGGGCGGGGCTAACAAAGATTATCATTCCTAAGGATAATGAGAAGGATATTGATGATATCCCTGAAAGTGTCCGAGAAGATCTTAATTTTGTCCTTGTTTCTCATGTGGATGACGTTCTAAAACATGCATTGAATGGCGGTGAACAAGGATGAAAGTAAATTCGGCAGAAATCGTAATTAGTGCGGTAAAACCAGACCAATACCCTGTTGAAGCTTTACCAGAGTTTGCATTAGCAGGCAGATCGAATGTTGGGAAGTCTTCATTTATTAATAAAATGCTTAATCGGAAAAACTTAGCAAGGACATCATCGAAACCAGGAAAAACACAGACATTAAATTTTTATCTGATAAATGAAATCCTGCATTTTGTCGATGTACCTGGCTATGGCTACGCGAAGGTCTCCAAGAAGGAAAGAGAAGCTTGGGGGAAAATGATCGAAACGTATTTAACAGGCAGGGAGCAGCTCAAGGCTGTTGTTCAAATCGTAGATCTTCGCCACCCGCCATCAAAGGATGATGTAATGATGTATCAATTTTTAAAACACTATGAAATTCCGTGCATCATTATCGCAACAAAGGCAGATAAGATTCCAAAATCAAAATGGCAGAAGCATTTGAAAATCGCTAAAGAAACATTAGAGCTAGACCCAAATGACCACATTATTCTTTTTTCTTCGGAGACAGGTCAAGGTAAAGATCAGGCTTGGGCATTATTACAAACTTATATGTAAGAAAAAGAATTCCATTGCAAATATGCGATGGGATTTTTTTTTGATATGAGATGAAAATATTTTTGTTTCTATGAATGAAACCGCTATTCTTGTCGGAAAAGAAGGAATATAAAGGAGATAGCAGGATAAGGACAGAATAGAAAGCATCTTGGAGGACAGTAAATGAGAAGTAAGAATATGATAGGATACTAGGAATTATCATAAAATATGAATTTTGGGAATATTGTGTACATATGATAAGGTAGGAGAGAATTTAAATTGAAAGAGAAATAGAGGGGGTATTTATACTAGTGAAGCATTTTTGGAAAGGCGCATTCTTGCTATTGCTAATAGTAGTACTAGCTGCATGCGGATCAAAAGAAGTCTCAAATAAGGGCATGAAACTAGTAGATAATGGAAAGTTTACTTATGCATCTTCAGGTGAGTTTAATCCATTCAGTGTGACGAATAAAGATGGAACAATGAGCGGTTTCGATATTGAAGTTGGTGAAGCTGTTGCAAAGGAATTGGGACTGGAACCAGTTCAGCATAAATTTAAGTTTGGCGGAATTGTTGAAGGAGTAAAATCGGGCCGTTTTGATGCTGCGGTTGCAAGTCATACGATTACAGAAGAACGATTGGAAGCTGTTAATTTTTCAATTCCTTATTATTTCTCTGGTCCGCAAATCTATGTTCGACCGGATAGTACAGTGGAAACACTTGATGATTTAAAAGGGCTGGAAGTTGCTGTAGCAAAAGGCACAACATACGCAGCAGATGCAGAAAAAGCAACTGATAATATAAAATTCTATGATAGCGATGTAGTAGCGCTTGAGGCATTAAGCAAAGGGAAGCATGATGCGGTTATTACTGACTTTATCACAGGCAAGGAGGCTATCGGCGCTGGCATGAATATTGTCGGTAAAGAATTGCTTGGCCGAAGTGAACAGGCAATTGCTGTTGCAAAAGAAAATACTGAGCTTCTTGAAAAAATAAATAAAGCGCTTGAAAAGCTCCATGAGAATGGAACGCTAACAGAAATTAGCAAAAAATATATTGGTGAGGATATCACTGTCGTTCCAGAGTAGCAATAAACATGCATGGCGAATGTAGCAGAAATACATTCGTCTTTTTTCATAACTATAACCTAATTTAAAGGAGGAAACCTGTGGACTTATTAACAAAATTCATCGACACATACCCTGTCTTTTTAAAAGGGATGCTTCTCACCTTTGAATTAACAATCGTCTCTATTTTTATTGCCATTTTTATCGGTTTGTTCTTTGCCTTTTTAAAAATATCTAATATAAAAATACTAGAATGGATTGCTGATTTATACATCTTCTTAGTTCGTGGGACCCCGCTTGTTGTCCAGATCTTTATCTTCTACTTTGGATTAACCGCTTTTAATATTTCCGATTTTCTGGCTGTTGTTCTAGGACTAGCCTTTCATAATGGGGCCTATATTGCGGAGATTTTCCGTGGGGCTATTCAATCGATTGATCATGGCCAAATGGAGGCAGGCCGTTCACTTGGAATGACAATGGGCTTAACGATGAGAAGAATTATTTTGCCGCAAGCAAGCCGCAGAGCACTTCCGCCACTAGGAAATCAATTCATTATTGCCTTAAAGGACTCCTCGCTCGCCTCGTTTATAGGGATGTACGAACTCTTTAATGTTGCAACTACACATGGGTCTCTTAAATATGACTATATGAGCTACTTGCTTATTGTTGCTGTCTACTATCTAGTTCTCGTTCTATTCTTCTCCATTATCGTAAGAATGATTGAGAAAAAAATGTCTAGCAGCGATTAAAGGAGGAAGAATGAGTATGATTAAATCCATTATGATCAATATAGAGAAGCTAAATAAATCCTTTGGTGATTTGCACGTTTTAAAGGATATCGATATGACGGTTAAGCAAAGTGAAGTTGTTTGCTTAATTGGTGCAAGCGGATCTGGAAAAAGCACACTTCTCCGCTGCATCAATTTTTTAGAAATAAAAGATAGCGGGCTTGTGATGATTGGCGGAGAAAAAATTGAAAAGGAAACCCATGATCTTAATGAAGTTAGAGCAAAAGTTGGGATGGTATTTCAGCACTTTAATTTATTTCCGCATAAAACTGTACTGGAAAATGTGATGGAGGCACCTATTTATGTGAAAAAGCGTCAGAAGGAGGAAGTGAAAGAGGAGGCAAAGGCATTATTAAGGAAAGTTGGTCTTTCGGATAAAGAGAGTGTATATCCTTCAAAACTTTCCGGGGGACAAAAGCAGCGTGTAGCAATAGCGAGGGCCCTTGCCATGAAACCGGAAATTATGCTATTTGATGAACCAACCTCTGCGCTTGATCCAGAATTAGTAGGAGAAGTCCTTGCAACAATGAAGGAATTAGCCGAGGAGGGAATGACAATGGTTGTCGTTACTCATGAAATGGGCTTTGCCAGAGAAGTGGCAGACTGGGCTGTATATATGCATGAGGGGCGTATTGTTGAGGTCGGACACCCAAATGAACTATTTTCAAGCCCAAAGGAAGAACGAACAAAAAACTTTTTAGATTCTGTATTGTAACTGATAAAGACAGGGAAAAATATATATCCCTGTCTCTTTTCTATTTCTTCTTGATAAAGAGGAAATAGCCGCCAATAAGAATAAGGATGACAGGCCAAAATTTCCAAACGTTTGATACTCCGTTTTCTAATAAGCCTAGCCAGACAATGACACGATCATAAAAGAGAAGCAAAATAGATAATAATAAGAAGAGAAGCCCTTGAAATAATCCTGATCCAGTCTTTTGTTGCTGCAGCAATAATCCAAGAGCCAGGATTAAAATAAAGACGCCAATATGATCCGGCCATAATTCCAGCCGATTGACCACATGAAAATGCAAACCAAACCCAGTAAGAATAACTCCAGGAAGGATCGCATAGTATTCTTTTGCACCATAGCCTTGAAACAAAAAAGCGACACCAATAATAATTAATAAGGAAGGCCATGTGAAATAAGGCTGCAAAACAGGTATATTGGATTGCTCAAGATAAAAGTAGGCACCAAAGCCAATTAGTATTATTCCAGGAAAAAAACGCTGATTTTTCATCGTTACACCGCTTCCAATAAGGTTCACTTGAATCTGCTATGTTTTTTTGTTACTGTACATATGGGAGGATTTTGTCGAATGATAGAAAGTGGATAGAGTACTGGATTCTCTTCATCATGCACTCTTATTTTATTTTACCATATGAATTCACTATCTGTTCACATTTTACCATTAGATAAAAGGATAGAAATGTTACAATTATAGTAGTATTTTTGTGCAATTTAATTGGGGGGGTCAATTGAAACATGCATATTTTAGTTGTCGGTATAAATTATAAAACAGCCCCTGTCGAAATTCGTGAGCGTTTGACATTTAACCCGTCTCAGCTTGCAGATGCTATGAACAAATTAAAGAACAAGAAGAGCATCTTAGAGAACGTTATTTTGTCAACATGTAATCGGACTGAGATCTATGCAGTTGTTGATCAGCTTCATACAGGCCGATATTATATTAAAGAATTTTTGTCAGAGTGGTTTGAAATAGAGAAGGAAGAGTTTTCACCATATTTATTTATATATGAGCAGGACGGTGCAATGGAGCATTTATTCAGTGTTTCCTGCGGGTTAAATTCCATGATTCTTGGGGAAACCCAAATTTTAGGACAGGTTCGTTCAAGCTTCTTGCAAGCACAGGAAGAGAATACGACTGGAACCGTGTTCAATCATCTGTTTAAGCAAGCCATCACGCTTGCAAAACGGGCCCATTCTGAAACGGAAATCGGTGCAAATGCTGTTTCTGTAAGTTATGCAGCAGTTGAGTTAGCGAAGAAAATTTTCGGTTCTTTAGAAAATAAGCATGTCCTCATTTTAGGTGCAGGTAAAATGGGTGAGCTCGCAATTCAAAACCTTCATGCAAACGGTGCAAGCAAGGTTACGGTTATCAATCGCACATTTGAAAAGGCGCAGGACCTAGCAAACCGCTATGAAGGACAAGCAAAAACATTGAAAGAGCTTCAATGCGCATTACTAGAGGCTGATATTCTTATTAGCTCGACAGGTGCAAAAGATTTTGTTGTTTCGAAATGCATGATGCTTCAGGTTGAAAAACTGCGGAAAGGCAAACCGTTATTCATGGTTGATATTGCTGTTCCACGTGATTTAGATCCTAAGCTTGCTGAATTGGATAGCGTGTTTCTATATGATATTGATGACCTTGAGGGAATCGTAGAAGCGAATCTGCAAGAACGCAAGAAAGAAGCCGAAAAGATTCAGCTTATGATTGAAGCAGAAATTATTGAGTTTAAACAATGGCTGAATTTGCTTGGAGTCGTTCCTGTTATATCTGCTTTACGTGAAAAAGCACTGGCAATTCAAGCTGAAACGATGACAAGCATTGAAAGAAAAATGCCGAATTTAACTGATCGAGATAAAAAGGTGTTAAATAAACATACGAAGAGTATTATTAATCAATTATTGAAAGATCCAATTTTACAGGCTAAAGAAATGGCCGGCCAAAAAGATGCAGACAAGGCATTGGATCTATTCGTGAAAATTTTTAATATAGGAGAACTTGTTAATGAGCGGCAGGAAGTAAGTGCTGACCTGCAGCACTCGGCTGCTCAATCGCCACAGGCTTCCTTTCAATCATAAAAGGAGTACTGTCCATGCTTGATATTTATATGACACGGCTGCATGAGTTTACAGTCGTTCTTTATGCCTTATGTGTCTTATTATATTTTGTTGATTTTCTGACGTCTAACCGGAAGGCAAACCGAATTGCCTTCTGGTTACTTGCATTTGTATGGGGTTTACAAACGATATTCCTTATTTTGTATATGTTGAAGACGGGGAGATTTCCTGTCTTAACGATATTTGAAGGGCTTTATTTTTATGCTTGGGTGCTGATCACCTTATCCTTGGTCATTAATCGCTTGCTGCGAGTGGATTTTATCGTTTTTTTTACAAATGTGCTTGGGTTTATGATCATGGCCATCCATACATTCGCACCCATACAATATGAATCCCATGTAATGGCACAGCAGCTGATTTCTGAATTGCTGCTAATACATATTACTGTGGCCATTCTTTCTTATGGGGCCTTTTCGATTTCATTTGTGTTTTCAGTGTTATATTTGATTCAGTATGACCTTTTAAAAAGGAAAAAGTGGGGGACCCGTCTTAAACGGCTTGCGGACCTCTCAAAGCTTGATAAAATGTCTTTCGTGTTAAATCTTATTGGGGTTCCGATGCTGATTATAAGTCTAATTCTTGGCACAACTTGGGCATACATAAAGGTTCCTGATATGATTTGGTACGATTCTAAGGTAATTGGCTCGTTCATCGTACTCGTGATCTACAGCATTTATTTATATTTAAAGGTTGGCAAAGGACTGACAGGAAATAAGCTTGCTTTATGGAATCTTGCATCCTTTCTCGTCGTTCTAATTAATTTCTTCTTATTTGGAAAACTTTCATCTTTCCATTTCTGGTATTCATAATCGCTTTAAAATTAGGAGGCTATCATGAGAAAAATTATTGTTGGTTCACGCAGAAGTAAACTTGCATTAACACAGACGAATTGGGTTATTAATCAATTAAAGGCACTGGACCCGTCTTTCGATTTTGAAGTAAAGGAGATCGTCACAAAAGGGGACCGAATTCTTGATGTGACCTTATCAAAAGTAGGCGGTAAAGGACTGTTTGTGAAAGAAATTGAGCAGGCAATGCTTGATAAAGAAATTGATATGGCCGTACATAGCATGAAGGATATGCCTGCCATTCTTCCAGATGGCCTCGTAATTGGCTGTATACCAGAAAGAGAAGATCATCGCGATGCGCTTATTTCTAAAAATCATATCCGATTTGATGATCTAAAGCCGGGAGCTATTGTTGGAACTAGCAGCTTAAGGAGAGCTGCCCAGCTTTTAGCCCGCCGTCCTGACATTGAAATTAAATGGATTCGCGGAAATATCGACACAAGGTTAGAAAAATTAGAATCCGAAGAATATGATGCGATTATTTTAGCAGCTGCAGGTCTTTCAAGACTAGGATGGGCATCAGATGTGGTAACTGAGTTTCTAGATCCTGATATTTGTCTCCCTGCTATCGGACAAGGTGCATTATCTATAGAGTGCCGTGGTGATGATGAAGAACTGCTTGGATTATTAAAGAAATTCACATGTGAAAATACAGATGCTACAGTTCGAGCGGAACGTGCTTTCCTTCATAAAATGGAAGGCGGCTGTCAAGTTCCGATTGCAGGATTCGCAGAGCTTAATGACAAGGAAGAAGTGGTATTAACCGCACTTGTCGGTTCACCAGATGGAAAAATTATTTATAAAGAGCAGATTACTGGCTCAAATCCAGAAGAGGTTGGAATTGCTGCCGCAAATAGCTTAATTAAGCTTGGGGGAAAAGAATTAATTGATCAGGTTAAAGCGGAGATGGAAGGCAAATGACAGCCTCATCCCTTCCTTTAAAAGGAAAAAATATACTTGTTCCTAGAAGTAAGGGACAGGCACAATCCTTTTCAGACTTAGTAGAGAAATACGGCGGGAATCCTGTTGAAATCCCTCTGCTTGCCTTTAGGCCTGCTAGTTCTGCAGAAAATCATGCAATTATCAATCAGCTGCATACATATGATTGGCTTATTTTTACGAGCAGTATAACGGTTGAAACGTTTCTTTCCTTTCTTCATCCATCTGATAGAAACCATATGCCAAAAATTGCCGCGATTGGAAAGAAGACAGAAAGCTATTTACTAGCTAAAGGTCTGCAAGTTGATTTTACGCCGCAAGAATTTGTTGCGGAGGGGTTTGTCGAAGAATTTAAACCATATGTAAAAATGGGTATGAAAGTACTTATTCCAAAGGGGAATTTGGCCCGCAATTATATTGCTGCTCATTTAACCAAGCATGGTGCAGTCGTTGATGAAGCAGTCATATATGAAACATATTTCCCTGAAGATAGCAGAGAACTCATTAAAGACAAGCTTTCTTGCAGCCAATTAGATATCTTAACCTTTACTAGTCCGTCTACAATTGACCATCTGATGGCTGTCGTTAAAGAGAATAATCTTTACGATAAGGTAGAAGCTTGTATCATTGGCTGTATCGGTCCAGTTACGAAGGAAAGAATTGAGGCATACGGACTTAAGGTTCATATTGCACCAGATGTTTACACCGTTCATCATATGATAAAAAGTACAATTGATTATTTAGAAAATGAATATCGGAGGGCATTATAATGGATTTACAATTCACACGTCATAGACGCTTACGCCAAAGTGCAAATATGCGTGCACTCGTACGCGAAAATCATTTAACAATTGATGATTTCATTTATCCTATTTTTGTAGCAGAGGGAAAGGATATTAAGAAGGAAATTACATCAATGCCTGGCGTTTATAATTTATCATTGGACCATCTTGAAGATGAAATGAATGAGGTTGTCGCTTTAGGCATTAAATCAGTTTTATTATTTGGTATTCCTTTAGAGAAGGACGAATGCGGCGGACAAGCTTACCATGATCATGGAATTGTCCAAGAAGCAACTCGTTTAATTAAATCGAAGTTCCCAGAGGTAATCGTTATTGCTGACACTTGCCTTTGTGAATACACTAGCCATGGTCATTGCGGTTTGATAGAAGGAGACCAAGTGTTAAATGATGCCTCACTTGAATTGCTCGTTCAAACTGCTGTAAGCCAAGCAAAAGCAGGGGCGGATATTATTGCACCCTCTAATATGATGGACGGTTTTGTTGTTGCCATTCGTGCAGGTTTAGATGAGGCTGGTTTTGAAAATGTGCCAATTATGTCTTATGCGGTGAAGTATGCCTCTGCCTTCTATGGCCCATTCCGTGACGCGGCTGACAGTACTCCGCAATTTGGCGACCGAAAGGCTTATCAAATGGATCCTGCAAATCGGATGGAAGCATTGCGTGAGGCGGAGTCTGATTTAATGGAGGGCGCCGATTTCCTAATTGTGAAACCTGGTTTGCCATATCTTGATATTGTTCGTGATGTGAAAAATAATTTCAATCTTCCACTCGTTATTTATAATGTGAGCGGTGAATATTCCATGGTTAAAGCAGCAGCTCAAAACGGCTGGATTGATGAAAAAAGAATCGTCATGGAAATGCTTACTGGGATGAAACGTGCTGGATGTGACCTTATCATTACATACCATGCAAAAGATGCAGCAAGATGGCTGAAAGAACAATAATATTTTTTACACTTAGTTAATAGATTTAGGTACTAAGCAAGGGTATTTGTACGGCAATATAGATGAATGTGTTGGAATAAAGTTAGGTTGATTGGAGAGTAAGCGACGAGGAGGCTCAGCGCCCGCCCCGCGGAAAGCGAGCATCCTGTAGCGGAAATCAACCTTTGCTAAAACTGTATTATTTTCAACAATAAAAAAGTGAAAAGAGGGATTAGATGCGCTCTTATGATAAATCCATTCAGGCTTTTAAGGAAGCGAAAAAATTAATGCCGGGCGGAGTTAACTCTCCTGTTCGTGCATTTAAATCGGTAAACATGGATCCAATTTTTATGGAAAGAGGTAAAGGGTCAAAAATCTATGATATCGATGGCAATGAATATATTGATTACGTATTGTCATGGGGTCCGCTCATTTTAGGACATACAAATGATCGTGTCGTTGAGGCTCTTAAAAAGGTTGCGGAGTTAGGGACAAGCTTTGGTGCACCAACAGTTACTGAAAATGAGCTTGCTAAGCTAGTTATTGAAAGAGTCCCGTCTATTGAAATCATTCGCATGGTTTCTTCAGGAACAGAAGCAACAATGAGTGCGCTAAGACTGGCACGAGGCTATACAGGACGTAACAAAATTTTAAAGTTTGAAGGCTGCTACCATGGTCATGGCGATTCCTTATTGATTAAAGCTGGTTCTGGGGTGGCAACACTTGGTCTTCCAGATAGCCCGGGGGTACCTGAAGGTATTGCGAAGAATACGATTACTGTTCCTTATAATGATTTAGAGAGCGTAAAGTATGCTTTCGAGCAATTTGGCGAAGATATTGCAGGGATTATTGTAGAGCCTGTTGCGGGTAATATGGGCGTTGTACCGCCGCTGCCAGGATTTTTAGAAGGACTTAGAGAAATTACAACACAATACGGGGCACTGCTGATTTTTGATGAAGTAATGACCGGCTTCCGTGTCGGCTATAACTGTGCACAAGGCTACTTCAAAGTTACACCGGATATCACTTGTTTAGGAAAAGTTATCGGTGGAGGACTTCCTGTAGGTGCATACGGCGGCAAGGCTGAAATCATGGAACAAATTGCACCGAGCGGACCAATCTATCAAGCTGGAACATTATCTGGAAACCCGCTAGCTATGACAGCTGGATATGAAACATTAAGTCAACTGACACCAGAGGCATATACGGAATTTACCCGTAAAGGAGATATGCTTGAAGCTGGTATTAAAGCGGCTGCTGAAAAGTATGATATTCCGAATACTGTCAATCGTGCAGGCTCAATGATCGGCTTCTTCTTTACGAATGAAAATGTTATTAATTATGATAAAGCAAAAGCTTCAAACTTAGACTATTTTGCAGCATATTACCGTGAAATGGCAAATCAAGGTGTCTTCCTTCCTCCATCTCAATTTGAAGGCTTGTTCTTATCAACTGCACACAGTGATGAAGATATAGAAAAGACATTACAAGCGATCGACATAGCTTTTTCAAAACTTAAAGCATAACAATTTGGCACTCATCTTCAGGATGAGTGTCTTTTATTTTGGTGAAAGAAAGGATAATTGCGAATTTCTGAAAATATTTGCAAACTCTAAAGGATATTTGCGAAATAGCGAGTATATTTGCAAACCTCAAGAGATATTTGCGAAAAACTAAATATATTTGCAAACCATAAGTATATTTTCGAAATCCCGAATATATTTGCAACCCCCAAAGTATTTTTGCGAATTTCTGAATATATTTGCAAAAATTCAAGACTTTTTTGCAACCTCCCAATTAATAGCTCCTTCCCTATTATGTATGCTTTTCTTTCACACGAACCTTTTTCCGGTCATAAAAAAATAAACTTTCTCATAAAGTGTAAATGACATAGTGATAAAGCGTGTTGTGTAATGAAAGGAGGAGTCGCTTTGTCTCAGGGGAGCCAATCGTGTTTACGATTTTCTTTAGAAGAGTCCGTCTGGTTTCAAAAAGGACAGGAAGTATTAGATTTGATTTCAATCTCGCTAGACCCTGATATTTTTATTCAGGAAGATGATCAATATGTTACGATTCAAGGAGCGCTCGAGCTATCAGGTGAATATAAACGCAATGAAACCGAGACGGTGGATGATGAAGAAACTTTTGCCGCTCCAAAATTCATTCAAGTGGTCGAAGAAAGAGAAGAAGGAGTTTGTGAATTTAAACATTACTTCCCAGTGGATATAACGATACCTATCAATAGAATTCAAAACTTAAATGATATTGATGTACAAGTAGAATCCTTTGATTATATATTTCCAGAAAGAAGCTGCATGAAGCTATCAGCTAATTTAATGATCACTGGCTTATATGGTGAGCAACAGCCAGCTTTCGAAGCAGACACACAGGAGGAAGAAGAATTAGAACTCCTATTAGATCGATCATCTGTTGCAGAAGACGAAGTAGATGTGAGTCCATTAGAAAAAGCCTTTGCAGAAGAAAATGAACAGGAAGAAGATCGTACAGAAATTTTTGTTAGTTCAGCAGACAAAAATGAAAAGCAGGAAGAGTTTATAGAGAAAGTCTATATCCCTTTTGAAGCAGAGGCTAGGAAAGAGCCTGAATCAGAGCCAGAGGTGAAAGAAGAAGTAAGGGGAGATGAGCCCGAAATCACTTTTTATTCTGCAAAAAGAAATGAAGAGTCACCCCCATCTGCTGAAGACATTTTTGAAATTCCTGCAGATGAAAGTCCAGTACAGGATGTGGACATGGTTGATGTTGAAAGCCCTGAACATGATGCAAAACTGGAATCTCCAGAAATAAAAGATGAAAGTCCTGAGAAAACAGATAAGAAAAAGAAAAAGTCGAAAAAGAAGAGCATGACCTTAACCGAATTTTTTGCCCGTAAGGAAGATGCGGATCATGTGGCAAAATTAAAAGTGTGTATTGTTCAGAGCGGAGATACAATCGATCAAATTGCTGAAAGGTATTCAATCGGTGTTCACCAGCTGCTAAGTGTCAATCATTTAGAAATTAGTCAAGATATATATGAAGGGCAAGTGCTTTATATTCCAGCTGTTGTAGCCCGTTAGAAAAATGCAAAAACAGGCTGGGCGGGTTAGCGGACACCTGCTTAGGCTGTTTTCTTTTTTAATTTGGGACCTGTCTAGCTACAGCGCCTATCGCCTATCAAACTTCAGGTCTTCTCCCTACGATAAGTCAACATCGGTTCGCTTGCGCTCACCGTGTTTCCTTTATCTCAGTCGAAGCCCCTCCAGTTAGTACGGCGATGATCAAGGCGCTTACGCTTTTCTTATGAAAGAGAGTGGATTCTTATGGAAAAGGAGAATCGTTTATTAAAGGTTGCACCGATATTAAGGAACTATGCTCTTGAGCCGCATTTTGTTGAGGAGCGTGGCCGTGTACGGAAAATTTATACGAATAAAGGGGTCTTTGCCTTAAAGAAAATTGATCCAAAGCATGGCGGTGATTTCATCCGTCATGTCCAATCCCTTTTTCAAAAAGGGTACAACAGAATTGTTCCTATTTTTCCTGCCGTTGATGGAAGGTATGCGGTTTTACATGAGAATGAATTATATTACTTAATGCCTTGGTTGGCAAATGAAGTAACGGAAAATCGATTTGAACGGAATCAGCAGCTGTTTCGCGAACTTGCAAGACTTCATACTTTATCCGTTAGGGAAGTAACAATAAGCAAGGAGGATCGAGCGGAGCATTATGAAAAAACATTGCTTGAATGGGAGAAAGAAAATGAATTTTTAATAGGTTTTATTGAATCATGTGAAAGAAGAGAATATTTGTCTCCCTTCGAGCTATTGTTTACTTTATCCTACCACGACATTAGCCAAGCATTGCAATTTTCCATCAAAAGATTTAAAACATGGTATGAAAAAACGGAGGAAAGTGAAAAAGCCCGTACAGTGATTATACACGGAAAGGTATCTACCGAGCATTTCTTATTTGATGATAAAGGACACGGATACTTCTCCAATTTTGAAAAGTCCAGACTAGGCTCTCCTCTTCATGATTTACTGCCGTTCTTATCAAGAACATTAAAAACGTACCCGAAACGTTCGGAGGAATGCATAGAGTGGATATATACGTATTTGAAGTATTTCCCATTTAAAGAGGATGAGTTATTGCTTTTTCAGAGCTATTTTGCCCATCCAGGTGCAGTCATCCGATCAGCTGAAAACTATTTTAAAGACGCAGATCGCAAAGGGGAAAGAAAATCAGTCCTGCACTTCCAAAGACAGTACTGGCAACTGAAAAACACAGAGTATATTTTGATGAGAATTGAAGAAATTGAGGCACAAAAGAAGCAGGCAAAAGCAATGGCTGAGGCAGAAGGGCAAGGAGGAGCCCAGAATTGAATAAAAATTTTGGGCTCCTATAGCAATTCAAAGTGGAAGGCAATAGCTAATAATATTAACACGGTTAGCAGTAATACATCGAGCGTAAAAGGAAAAAGGATCGTTCGAATTCCTTGAAAAACACAAATAGGAATGATAAATTGTGCGCAAACTCCTCTAATTTTTCTTAACCACGGCGGGAGAATATACGGATTATATCTTCTTTTCAATCGGCATGCCCCCTTTCTATACAATCCTTTCTCATATTTATTCTATGTACGGTTTTCATGGTTAGTGCCTATAATTTGTAAGAGCCTTTTTTATAAAAACATGTAAGAAAAAAATAAAAATGAATAAATTATAAATAAATAGGCAATTAATATTGACTATAGCCATCATTTTTCGGTAGTATATTTATAAATTAAATCACAAGCGTTGACAGGGAAGAGTACAATAGCCATTTGCTTTTTAGAGAGGAAAACCATCAGCTGAAAGGTTTCTAAGCGATAACTATTGGAAGGTCGCCCTCGAGCTTCTTTCGCGAAAGGACTTTCGTCCAAGTAGTGAAAGACGGGAAATCCGTTATCTATTTAAGAGTCAATCATTTCTTTAAGGAATGTCAGTGCCCTAGTGCTTCTGTTATTCTTATATGATTGAAAAAAAGGTGGTACCGCGAAGCAAACTCCATTCGTCCTTTTAAGGCGAATGGAGTTTTTTTATTTTCTGGTTTTGCACCAACAATATTATTTAACAGAACCATTTTTTAAACTGCTGCGATTTATGAATGAAAGGATGATCAAAATGGAAACGAAGGAACTGACGATGCCGACGAAATATGATCCACAGGCAATAGAGCAAGGACGCTATGATTGGTGGCTAAAGGGAAAATATTTTGAGGCGAAGGATGACGAAAAGAAGGAGCCATATACGATTGTTATTCCACCGCCTAACGTAACTGGAAGATTGCATCTTGGGCATGCATGGGATACGACCCTTCAAGATATTCTAACACGTATGAAGCGGATGCAAGGCTATGATGTATTGTGGCTGCCAGGCATGGACCATGCTGGTATTGCCACACAAGCTAAAGTAGAGGAAAAGCTTCGTAATGAAGGAAAGAGCCGCTATGACTTAGGCCGTGAAAAATTTGTTGAAGAAACATGGAAATGGAAAGAGGAATATGCTAGCCATATCCGCCAACAATGGTCGAAGCTTGGTCTAGGGCTTGATTACAGCCGTGAGCGTTTTACGCTTGATGAAGGGCTATCCAAGGCTGTTCGTGAAGTATTTGTTTCCCTTTATAATAAAGGGCTAATCTACCGCGGTGAATATATCATTAACTGGGACCCGTCAACGAAAACTGCTCTCTCTGACATTGAGGTTATCCATAAAGATGTACAGGGTGCATTCTATCATATGAGATACCCGCTTGCAGACGGGTCAGGACATATTGAGATTGCAACTACTCGTCCTGAGACAATGCTTGGCGATACAGCTGTAGCTGTTCACCCTGAAGATGAGCGTTATAAGCATTTAATTGGCAAAACAGTAAAGCTGCCAATTGTGGGACGCGAAATTCCAATTGTTGCTGATGATTATGTTGATATGGAGTTTGGTTCAGGTGCAGTGAAAATTACTCCTGCACATGACCCGAATGACTTCGAAATCGGAAACCGCCACAATCTTGAACGTGTTCTTGTTATGAATGAAGATGGAACGATGAATGCAAAGGCTGATAAGTACCAAGGGATGGATCGTTTCGAATGCCGCAAGCAGATTGTTAAAGATCTGCAGGAGCAAGGTGTACTATTTAAAATTGAAGAGCATATGCATTCGGTTGGCCACTCTGAACGAAGCGGTGCGGTAGTTGAACCATATCTATCCACTCAATGGTTTGTAAAAATGCAGCCATTAGCCGATGAAGCCATTGCCCTTCAGGCGAAAGAAAATAAAGTAAACTTTGTTCCAAACCGTTTTGAAAATACGTATCTCCGCTGGATGGAGAATATCCGTGACTGGTGTATCTCACGTCAGCTTTGGTGGGGACACCGTATTCCAGCTTGGTACCATAAGGAAACAGGTGAGGTTTTCGTTGGCCATGAAGCACCAGCAGATATCGAAAACTGGGAGCAGGATAAGGATGTTTTAGACACTTGGTTCAGTTCTGCTCTATGGCCATTCTCGACAATGGGCTGGCCAGATACAGAGTCTGCTGATTATAAGCGCTATTATCCAACGGCAGCTCTTGTTACAGGATATGATATTATCTTCTTCTGGGTATCAAGAATGATTTTCCAAGGGCTTGAATTTACAGGTGAACGTCCATTTAATGATGTACTTATTCATGGGCTCGTTCGTGATGCTGAAGGCCGCAAGATGAGTAAGTCACTTGGCAATGGTGTTGATCCAATGGATGTCATTGATAAATACGGTGCGGATTCACTTCGCTACTTCTTATCAACAGGAAGCTCACCAGGTCAGGATTTACGATTCAGCATGGAGAAGGTTGAAGCGACTTGGAACTTTGCGAATAAAATTTGGAATGCATCCCGTTTTGCATTAATGAATATGAACGGCTTAACCTATGAAGAAATTGATCTAAGCGGAGAAAAATCAGTGGCTGATAAATGGATCTTAACTCGTTTGAATGAAACGATTGAAACCGTAACAAGACTATCAGACCGCTATGAATTCGGTGAAGTTGGCCGTATTCTTTATAACTTCATTTGGGACGATTTCTGTGACTGGTATATTGAAATGGCTAAGCTTCCTCTATACGGAGAAGACGAAGCAGCAAAGAAAACAACTCGTTCTATTTTGGCTTATGTACTAGATAATACAATGAGATTGCTGCATCCGTTCATGCCTTTCATTACCGAGGAAATTTGGCAAAACCTTCCTCACTTAGGCAAATCGATTACAACAGCTGCATGGCCAAATGTGAATCCTGAATTCACGGATGAGAAGGCTGCTGATGAAATGAAGCTATTAGTTGAAATCATCCGCTCCGTTCGCAATAGCCGTGCGGAAGTGAACACACCAATGAGTAAAAAGATTAAGATGATTTTAAAAGCAAAAGATGAAGCGATTCTGAGCACATTAGAAAGCAATCGCGGCTATATTGAGCGTTTCTGCAATCCAGAGGAATTAATCCTAGCAACGGATGTTGAAACCCCTGAAAAAGCGATGACAGCGGTTGTAACTGGTGCAGAAATTATTCTCCCACTTGAGGGCTTAATCAATATTGAAGAAGAAATTGCCCGCCTAGAAAAAGAATGGGATAAACTGAACAAAGAAGTAGAGCGTGTTCAAAAGAAATTGAGTAATGAGGGCTTTGTTAAAAAGGCACCTGAAAAAGTTATTGAAGAAGAAAAAGCGAAAGAGCTCGACTATAGTGAGAAGCGAGCGGCTGTTGAAGCGCGAATAAAAGAATTAAAAGGCGAATAGCAAAAGTATTTGAAGGCGAATCCAAACTAGATTGGATTCGTCTTCCTATGTGTAGTTAGGAGGGGCTAACATGTTTAATACATATGAGGAAGCAGTTAATTGGATACACTCTCGCTTAAGACTTGGTGTGAAACCAGGATTGAAAAGAATGGAATGGATGATGGAGAAGCTGGGGCATCCTGAAAGACGAATGAAGTCGATCCATATTGGTGGAACAAATGGAAAGGGTTCAACATTAACATATCTTCGCCATATTCTTCAGGAATCTGGCTGTTCCGTAGGGACTTTTACCTCACCATATTTCGAGCAGTTTAATGAAAGAATTGCATGGAATGGGGTTCCGATTAAAGACGAGGATATTGTACGGCTTGCAAATGATATTTACCCGCTTTCCGTTGAACTGGAAGCGACTGATCTTGGAGGTCCAACAGAATTTGAAATCATCACAGCGATGGCGATGCAGTATTTTGGACATGTACAGCCGGTTGATATTGTTTTATTTGAGGTTGGGTTAGGCGGAAGATTCGATTCCACTAATATCATCTTTCCGATCCTATCCATTATTACAAATATCGGCTTAGATCATACAGGCATACTTGGATCTACACATGCAGAAATCGCTTTTGAAAAAGCAGGTATTATTAAACCGGGAACGAACATCATTACGGCAGTAAAGCAAGAAGAAGCTAAGAAAGTGATTGAAAATAAGGCACTTGAAATGAAGGCACCATTGTATTCTCTTGGCAGCCAGTTTTCTATTGAAGATCATCACTCAACAGCAACTGGGGAACTATTTTCGCAAGAAACACCTTTTCGTAAATGGAGTAATTTAGAGATCTCTATGGCAGGAAACCACCAAACAGAAAATGCCTCTTTAGCGATAATGGCGGTGGAGCTATTAAATAAATATTATTCTTTCTTAATAGAGGACGAGCATATTTATTCAGGTTTAAAAAAGGCATACTGGCCAGGCCGTTTTGAAACGATTTCGATGGATCCATTAATTATTATTGATGGGGCTCATAATGAAGAAGGAATCACAGCGTTAGTAAATGAATTGAACAAGCGCTATTCGGATAAAAAAATCAGAATCATCTTTACAGCTCTATCTGATAAAAAATTGGATAAGATGATCCTAAATTTAGACACGGCTGCAGATAAAATCACCTTTGTAAGCTTTGATTTTCCGAGAGCAGCAAATGCAGAAGCGTTATTCAACATAAGTCAAAATGACAATAAATATTGCACAAATGATTGGAAAGCAGCAGTTGATGAGGAGATCCGCACCCTTCAAAAAGATGAAATCCTCATTATTACAGGGTCACTTTACTTTCTGTCTGAGGCAAAGCCGTATTTGTTAGAAGTTGTAAATAGGTAATTTTATGAAGGATTCATGTGACAATTGATTGAAAATTTGATACGATGTTCATGTTATATGACTTATTACCTATAAATGTGAGAGGGGGATATATATGGTAAGTGGAGCAAAGAAATGGATTATATGGTTGCTTTGGCTGGTCATTTTTCCATTAGGCTTATGGTTTACTTTCCAAACATATCCTCCATATATTTCTGGACAGGAAATAGATGTTTTTATTTATTTACTGTTGGCTATAGTTGTTGCAGCTACACCAATGGTCATAAATGGAAGTCCGGTATTTTTAATTCAGTGGATATCATGGGCTGCTTTTTTAACATTTGGATTATTTGTTGAGCTAGTCATGGCACAAATAGCATTGATTGTATTATTTATCAGAGTTAAACTTCCGCGGAATGCTTTTTTTCGGCTTCCATTGAATTCGCTGATGTTTTTCCTCGTTTCATTACTAAGCGGTGTTTTTTATTATTCCTTAGGAGGAAATACGGGAGTAAGCTTAAGCGAAGTTAAAATGACCTTTTGGCTAGTTGTTACTTATCCTGTACTCTACTATTTTCTCAATCACTTCATCATCATTATTATTAATTTTGCAGTCTACAATAATAAAAAGAAGATTTTTGGCAAGGACTTCATCTGGGAGACGGTAACGACTCTCATTACCTTTCCAATTGGTTTTGTCCTTTATATATTGTATACAGAGGTAGGTCTCATCGCATTACTATTTGTGGGTGTTCCATTCGCAAGCCTATCAATCATATTAAATCTTTATTATTCAAGTGACAAAATTAATACATACTTGCAAAAAGCAACAGAAATTGGTCATCAGCTTGCAGAAAAACTTGTTGTGAATGAGGTAATCAATTTATTTATTGAAAAGATTACAAAAATGCTTACAGTTGATTACGCTTACATTCTAGATGTTGTCGATGAGAATGAGTTACAGCTGCTGCGATGTATTGAGAACGGGAAAGAAAAATCGGCTAATATTCGCCCGCTAAAGAAAAATGAAGGAATTAGCGGCCTTGTTTGGGATAAAGGGGAAGCGATGCTTTTTCACACGAAAAAAGAGTGGAAGCATATTGTTAAAGGGTATATGCCTGAGACAGTTGAAAGTGTTATTTGTGTACCGATTGTACGCAATAACAAGGTAATGGGTGTACTTTTACTTGCTTCAACCCAGAAAAGAGCATATGAAAAATCCCAGCTTATGATTGTTGATATTCTCTGCTCACACTTTGCTGTTGCGATCGAGAATGCTAGGCATTATGAAGAAACTAAGGCACAAAGCGAGCGTTGCGCCTTAACGAAGCTGTATAATTACCGTTATTTTGAAAACCTATTAACTAAAGAATTTGACCGACTTGAAACTTTTGAAAGAGAACAACTATCACTGCTCATTCTCGATGTTGATCACTTTAAAAAAATAAATGATACATACGGTCATCAAAGCGGCAATGAAATCCTTTGTCAGCTTGCCAACGAACTGCAAAAGCTGATAGGAGTTAGAGGAACCGTTGCCCGGTATGGGGGGGAGGAATTTGTTATCCTTCTTCCAGATGTGACTAAAGAAGAAGCGCTTATAGCAGCTGAAACCATCAGGCAAACCATTGCTTTACATACATTCATCCTGACGCAGCATATGGAGCGGGATCGTACTCCACTTGGTGTTAACATTACAGCTTCAATTGGAGTTGCAGCTGCCCCATCCGATGCAGAAGATTCACTTGGGTTAATCAGACATGCCGACAGGGCGCTGTATGTTGGCGCGAAAAGGGCTGGACGGAATCGGGTGGCGGAGTATGTGAGGTGAGACCCCAATGTCGTTGGGGTTTTTGTTTTTATTGCCAAATAATTCTTATCGATATAAAATAACTTATTGCGTTTAAAAAAATTCACTATAATTCCCTTCGAATAAGTAATATTTTTTTTGAAACTATATTCCTAAAGAAAATATCAGAAATAAGTTTGTCTTAGTTAGAAGAGAGGTATAAAAAGAGATAACAACAGAATTATAGGACTATAAGTTTTAGACAAGTTTTTATAAAATCATAATACTGCTAAAATAGACTAAAATTACTAAAAAACTATTAATAGAAATATGTTTTTTTCCTCGTATATCACATGATAAAATAACTATAGAAATGGATCATTTCCACATGAAATGAATCTTAAATAGTCAAAAAGTCACAAAAATCTATTTACTTATTTTGTAATCCTAGATATAATACAGGCAATAAAGAGTATAAGAGGATGCGTTGAAGTATGACTTGTAACTGGGCACCTAAGTCATACAGAGCTACTGGTGCAACCGGCCTTTACAGACTATGTATTATTTGTACATGCTTGTAAGGGCTATTTTTATATATTTTAAGGGTTAATTAACTCATAAAATATGCATTTATTATATTAATAAAAAGGGAGGAATTCGTTCAAATGATCAAAAAACTTTTGAACAAAAAAATGAAGTTTTTGTTTTTGAAAAACCAAAAAGGTTTAACGCTGATTGAGCTGCTAGTAGTTATTGTAATCTTGGGGATTATTGCGGCGATTGCGATACCAATGGTGATGGGGAATAAGGAAACAGCTGGTAAAAATACAAATGCTCAAAATGTTTCTGTTTTACAAGATGCAGTTAATAGATATTACACTATGAATGATGCTTATCCAGCTGCTTTAACAAATTTAACTGATAAATCTGCTAAAGGTGGTCCATTTATAGAAGCTGTTCCTGTACCTTCAAATTTTAAAGGTTGTTCAGATACAGCATTCGCTTATGATGCAGCAACTGGCAAGGTTTCTGCAACAACACCTGCCTGTGTAAAATAGTTCGAGAAGCTGTCGCGTCATTTTTGGCGGCGACAGCTTTTTTTATAAACAAAAGTTACAAATACAACATAGAAGGGAAGAGATTAATTGGTTTTCGTTGATATTTTTGTGATCATCTATGCCTTGATATTAGGTAGCTTTTTCAATGTTGTTGCTATTCGTTTCCTAAAAAAAGAATCAGTTATCTTCCCACCATCCCAATGTCCACATTGTAATCATAAATTAAGTATTTTTGATTTATTTCCTGTTCTAAGTTATTTGTTTTTAAAAGGAAAGTGCCGATATTGTAAAACTGTAATCTCCCCATTATATCCATTTGGAGAATTGCTAACAGCAGTCTCTTTTTTCTATATTTACAAATCTATTGGTGTATCACTAGAACTTATCCCTGCTTTGATATTAACTATTTTATTGATAATATCTGTTTTAACAGATATTCGTGAACATTTGATCCTAGATAAAGTGACATTGCCAATGCTTGGGTTATTAGCTATTACTCGGCTATTTATCGGATCTGAACCTTTCTGGTATTATTTACTTGGCGGAATAGCCGGCTTTTCTTTATTATTCCTCATTGCAATTGTCAGTAAAGGAGGCATGGGCGGAGGAGATATTAAATTATACGCAGCAATAGGTATAACTTTAGGACCATCTCTAACAGCCATGAGTCTCGTCCTTGCGTCCTTTGTTGGAGCAATTGGAGGTCTTTTTCTAATGATGATAGGAAAAGTCAAAAGAGGGCAGCCTGTTGCCTTTGGTCCATCTATATTAATTGGGACCATCATCGCCTATACATACGGTGAAGAAATTTGGAAATGGTATATAAGCTTTTGGTAGGGGTGGATGTTCATGAAGAATGAGAAAGGTATAACATTAGTAGAGCTTTTAGCAGCGGTTGTTATTGCTGGAATCGTAATTGTCCCTTTGTTAACAATCATGACAGGCACTTTTACAAGAACAATAAGTCAAGAAAAAGAATCAGAAATGGCTTATATTGCCCAGGAGGTAATGGAGAAGATTAGACTTAAAAATACTCCATCTTTGCTGTCAGATGGTTGTTGGACCAATGTAGATTACATTGATAATAGTTGTAAAGGGCCTTTAAATGAAATTAATGTAAACACAAATCTACACGTATATATTTCAACAGAGGTTAAGACATCTCCTGAAAATCCTAATTTCGATGAAGTTAAATTAATTGTAAAAACTCCTATTAAAGTTGTAAATGGCTCCGGTGGCAAAATAGAAGATAGAAGTAGAGAAATTGAACTAGTTACTGTGGTGAAAAAATAATGAAAAACGAAAAAGGCGTAACTTTATTAGAGCTGCTTGTAGTTGTCTTAGTTATGGGAATAATCCTTGTTCCAATTTCAAATTTAGTTATTATTTCTTTAAAAACAGAAAAAGAAGTATCAATTAAAAATGATGTTCAGCGTGAAGCACGTTTAATTATGGAATATGTAACGGAAAAGATGAGAGATTATGATATTACTTGGTATCCACTTAATAATGATTCAGGATCAAAGAAATTGATTGATGGATCAAATAAAGATGTATTGATAGAGTATGAGAAACATGAGGGAAATAAAGGAATTATAAAAAAAGACGGTATAGTATTATCAGAAAATATAAAGGAATTTACTGTGAGTGAAAATGAAAATCCAGTAAAGGTAAAATTAATTATTGAAAAGTCTGGATTCGAATTCGAATTAAAAAGTGAGATAATCCGTGACCAAAGGTTTAAATATTAATTTTTAAAAAATGCTTTCCTTATTCCGAAAGAATATCGGTGGTGGTGACATGAAAATTTGGAAAAACGTTAATTCTCAATCCGGTGCTGCACTTATGCTAGTATTATTTGTGGTTTTATTTATATCAATTATTAGCGCTGCTCTCCTAGCATCAACGACTTATAGTCTAAAATCCAATGAGAAGAATAAAAAAAATCAAGGCGCTTTTTATACTGTGGAGGGTGCAGTTGATTTAATTTTAGAAGAGATGAATTCTTACGAAGGAAAAACTGTACCAGTTGAATTGCGGGATAAACAGGGAAAAATAATAACTGATAAAAATGGTAAGCCAATAACAGTCTTGGTTAAACAAATGGGACCTTATTTTTACTTAAAGGATAAAAGTCCTTTGACAGTTAAGAAAACAATTGGGGATAAATCACCAATAACAATTACAATTGATAAAAAGATTATTGATCCAGATACTTATTTAGCCAGTATTTCTGCTAATGGTACAAATATATCTAGATATGTAGAGTTAGAAGTAGAAAAGAGAGATCCTTTTATTGTGGCGGAGACTGGGGCGTTAAATAAACCAGTTTATTACAATAAAAGTTTTTCATATAGTGGTTCTTCGCAGCACGATAACATAGATATAAAAAATAATAATGAGGAAATATCAGATCAAACTTATAATACTATTTTAAAAAATATTGGCTATCCAGTAACTTATAATAATTCTTGGGTTATTTATAACTCATACAGTTTTAAACCAGGTATTCATAATCCTATTCAAATTACTTACTCAGGGAATGGGGATACAATGATTATTCCAAAAGATTCAACAGTGTTTGCCCAGAGTGTTAATATAAGCGGTTCTGGAAAAACAAAAGTTACAATTCAAATAGATGGTGTTCTTGTAGTAGACAGTTTTAATATGAGTGGTAATTCTACTGTAGTGGTAAATGGAGCCTTAATAGTAACTAATCAATTTAGTAAAAGTGGTGGGGGTAACGATGATTCAATGATTATCAATTCAGGGATAATTGCGAAAAATTTTACCACTAATGGAAAAAACAATTTCAGCGGTGAAGCGAAAGGAATAGATTGTTCACTATTGGGGTTAACTGATGATAAATGTATAAGAACAGATAATGATACATCTAATCCTGAAAATCGTTTATGGGAATCAAGTATGCAGGTAACTAATTATGAAACCTTAAGGCAATAACAGAAGAATACATGGGGGTGAATATAATGCTTCGCAACAACAAATTTTCTGGAATAGACTTCCACGACACTTCCATCTCCTATGCTACCATAAAGATGGAAAGAGGCATGCCTGTGCTACAGAATATAGGCAAAAAAGAAATACATCAGGAAATTATTGTTGGGGGTCGTACTACAAATAAAGACCTACTTTTACTAGAATTAAAAGATCTATTAAAAAACGGTAGTATATCCAAATATGCCCACCTAGCAATCCCAACCCAAAATATTCTCGTTCGTAAGATTACCTCTTTGCCTGATATTGGAGAAAATGAATTGGCAAAGTTGTTACAGTTTCAAATAGGCGAGAGCATTCATTTACCATTTGAAAATCCAATCTATGACTTTGTGAAAATAGGTTCGCTTGCATCGGATAAATTGGACAAGTTTGAAAATGCTGAGGATCAGGAAGAAGATGAGCTGTCCCTAGATGAACTTGCAAAAGGCATCGAAGAAAATATGGATGGACCAAAAAGTGAGTTATTGCTTTTTGCTACATCTCAATTATTAGCACAGGATTTAGCCGATTTATGTATATCTGCTGGTCTTAAACCACTATCAGCTGAAATTCGCGGCTTAGCGCTTCAGCGATTACTTTTTTATGCACATCCACGCTGGCTAAAAGAAACTGAAATGATTGTTGATGCATCAGAGGAATCAGTTGATATTCATATTTTTAAAGAAAATATCATTGTATTCTCGAGAATGATGTCTATTAATCGCAATGATTACTACTCAAGTCCTCAAGATAATCACGATGATGAAGTGCTGCTGCTAGAGGAAGAATTATCCCATATAGATTCCTACCTGGAAGTTGCAGTTACAAAAGAGGAGCCTAAAAACTTGGTTGAAGAGACCTATGTGAACGAAATCATTCTTGAGATAGAGCGAGCACAAAACTTTTTCCGTTATTCATTAAATGAACGAGATAGTGAATTTAAAAGAATTATTGTTACGGGGGAAAAAGCGAACGAGATATTTGAGCCGCTAAAGGAACGTATGGAAACAGAAGGGATTGTCAGGATCGACTACAGTTCAATTCTTGCAAATAACTTTATGAAACATGATCTTTTAGATGCAAGCAGTGTTGCTATCGGACTTGCAATAAGAGCGAATGAAAAAAATAAAAAAAGATAAAAGAGGAACTTTCAAAGCGTTTGTCAGAATGGAGGCCTATTGTGGAATTTAGCATAAATTTATTACCTCAAACGAATAGCCGTAAAGAAAAAAGATCAGTCTATTTCATTCCAGTTTTAGGCATTGTAGCATTTGCAGCTTCAACCTCTTTTTTTGCCTATAATTATTTTGAAACTAAGAATGCTGTCCAATCGTTGAAAGAAAGCATAGCAACACAAACAGATACACGTAATGACTTTCAAAAGGAATATCAATCTTATACTACTGGAGTAACGGAATATAATTATACTGAGAGATATAGATTATTAGATCAGTATTTAAATAATATCTATGAAAATCCGATTACCTTACAAGACAGAATAAATCAATTACTGCCTGATCAAGCAAAAGTAAATGCGTATACGTATCTGAATACTGGTGAACTTACAGTGACTGTAACTTTTAACTCAAAAGGTGATTCAGCTATTTTCCTCCATCGATTACTTAATGCTAATTTTGTTGAACATGCACAGGTAGATAGTATCATCGCTGATGAGGAAGAAATAGCTTATGAAACTCTATTTCAAATTAAGCTTAACACGTTAGTGGGTGAGCAATGATGACTAAATGGCTTGAAAAAAATAAAAATACTGTATTAATTGCTATCCTGTTTTTATTTCTATTATTATTTGTCTTTTATTTTTTTATGCTTCGTCCGCTAGCTGCTGAGGAAAAGAATCAATTGCAGGAATTGAATAGAATAAATGAAGATGCTTCATTTTATGAACAAGCAATTAACAAATTAGAGTCACAAGTATTTACTGATGAGGAAAAACAGCAATTACTTGCAAGTATTCCTGTTAGACCGAACGTTGAGGAATTAATCAAAGATATAGAGAGAACGGAATTAGAAACTGGGGCGGTTATAGATAGTGTTACGTTTAATCTTAATTCAGGAAATCCATCTGGTTTAGAAAATCGGCAAAATAGTGAAATGGATGCAGAAACCCCTGCTGAAGAAAGTCAAAATATTAATGAAGAACAAGTGAATGGCACAATTCAGAATCTGGAAGGTAATGATTGGGACCAACTATTGCCTGCTGAGTTATTAGCAATCCTTAAGGAAAAGTATCCGGATTTATATAACCTTGATATCTCATATATTGAAATGATGATAGATGTCAACGGTGAAGTAGAAGATGTTAATCGATTTGTGAGTGGGCTTGAAAACTTGAAAAGGACCACTCATATCCAAACTTATGAGTATTCAATAAATGAAGAAAAGGAGAATCGTTTGGAAGGAATTGTTACTATTCGTGCATTTTATTCTCAAGACTTTGCTAACTTTATTGATGATGATACAAAATTTGAGCTTGATTATGAATTCGATCCTAGAAAAATTAAGCGTTATATAGATCTAGAGGCGTCTAAGCCTAGTCAAACTAATGAAGATAACAGTTTAACAATGACAGATATGGAAACAGAAATAAATGGTGATGAACTTGAAGAAGCACCTTTAGTTGGAGTTAATGCAGACTTTGGAATCTATCAGAGGCCAGATAGTAAAACTGATGGGATTAAGAATGGGGATCCTGTATTCCATGTTGTTCAAACAGGTGTATACACATCGACGAAATATCTAAATTTAGCCATTGAAAACCTAGTGAAAAATGGAATACATCCAAGAATTATTGGAGATGAAATGAGCTATATTTATACTGCAACAGACAATAGTGTTGCATCCGCTCAAAAAATTGTAGACGTCTTAAGAAAACAAGGTTTCGAATCATATGTGAAAACATTGCCTTATCGACTTACTGAAGATGAAACAGTGAACCTTCTGCCTGAAGCGGAAGAAGTAGTAGCCTCCATTACTAAACTATTAACAGATGGAATAATTGATGGGAAAATTTCAATTACCGAAGAACAATTAAATATAATTCAGTTGAAAAGAAATTCTTATGAAACAAAGATTCATCAAATGTTGGAAAAAGGCGTTAATGAAGGACGTAAGCAAGAGCTATTGGAAACAATATCAATTTTAAGTCAAATAGAACAGATATTCCAAAATGGTGTAACAGATGGTCAACTGGAATCCTTGTGGGAAATAGAAGGATTAATACTTGATTACATGCTGATTTTTAATAGTTATGTTCCTGTTAATATAAAGTAATTTAATCTATTAGTTTTATGAAAATGAGGGATATTTAATGATTCAAAAACGAAAGAGATTAGGAGATTTATTAGTAGAGACTTCCGTCATTACAGAAGAACAGCTAATGAATGCATTACAGGAGCAAAAGGATACTGGGCGCAGACTAGGGGATCAGTTAATCGCAATGAATCTAGTTAGTGAGCAGCAAATTATTGAAGTGTTGGAATTTCAATTAGGCATTCCGCATGTTGATTTATATAAACAGAAAATAGACAGAAAATTGGTCAATGTAATAAGTGAGGAATTGGCCCGTAAGCACCAAATATTGCCACTCAGAAAAACAAATAACCGTTTGATGGTCGCAATGTATGATCCACTCGATTACTTTGCACTTGATGATCTGCGTTTAAGTACTGGATTTGAAATTGATCCGGCAATTGCAAAAAAAGATGAACTGCGTTTAGCAATTAATCGTTATTATGGGATGCAAAAGTCCATTGACCAAATGATACAAGAAATGCCAACTAGTGAGGATGATCAGGCTTTCCTTGAGGCTCAGCAATCAGATGACTCAGCAGTTGCAAAAATGGTTAACCAACTTATAAGCCAAGCTGTTCAGCTTGGAGCAAGCGATATCCATATAGATCCACATGAAACAGAAACACTTATTAGATTTAGGGTAGATGGAATTCTTCGGACTGAAAGAACATTACCGACGAAAATGAATAATGTATTAGTTTCAAGAATTAAAATTATGTCTAAATTAAATATTGCTGAAAAAAGATTACCACAGGATGGCCGTTTTAAAATGGAATTAGAATTAAAAACGATTGATCTTCGGATTTCTATTTTACCAACTGTGTATGGTGAAAAGGTAGTTATGCGCTTGCTTGATACTGGTAGTGTTACTTTAGGTATAGAGAAATTGGGGTTTGCTGAACAAAATGAAGCTAGTTTTCAAAAAATGATAAATCACGCTTATGGAATTATACTTGTAACAGGTCCAACTGGTTCGGGAAAATCTACAACACTTTATACAGCACTTCAAGAGTTGAATACAGATACAGTAAATATTATTACGGTTGAAGATCCTGTTGAGTATCAAATAAAAGGAATCAATCAGGTACAAGTAAAGTCAAATATAGGAATGACATTTGCTGCTGGATTACGTTCTATTTTACGTCAAGATCCTGATATTATCATGG
The DNA here is from genome assembly GCF_900199725.1 of Cytobacillus massiliigabonensis. Classification (GTDB taxonomy): domain Bacteria; phylum Bacillota; class Bacilli; order Bacillales; family Cytobacillaceae; genus Cytobacillus; species Cytobacillus massiliigabonensis. The sequence goes on from NZ_LT904904.1 coordinate 1,392,614, forward strand.
TTGGAGAAATCCGTGATTCAGAAACTGCAGAGATTGCTTTACGATCTGCAATGACTGGTCATCTAGTGTTAAGTACACTTCATACGAATGACTCAGTAAGTGCGATAAGCCGATTAATTGATATGGGGGTTGAGCCATTTCTTGTTGCTTCATCTTTAGTGGGTGTTTTAGCACAGCGGCTTGTCCGAAAAGTCTGCCCGTATTGTGCAAGTACCTATAACCTTACAAATGAAGAAAGAGAACTTTTTGAATCAAGAGGACTACCAACGAGTGGAATTTTGAAAGGAATGGGCTGCTCCAACTGTAATAGTACTGGATATAAAGGACGGCTGGCTATCCACGAAATTGTCTTGATTGATGATGAATTACGAGAAATGATTACAAAGAAACAAGCAGATTCCGTCTATCGCAAGTATGTGGAAGAAAAAGGATTTAAAGCAATGTTATATGATGGATTATTAAAAGTCTCACAAGGAAAAACGACAATAGAGGAAATCTATCGAGTCACAGTATGATAGATTAGATAAAGGGGAAGATCTAGGTAATTATGACTACGAATGAGTTGAATATGGAAAAACTACTGCATTTTGCTTTTAGAAATCATGCATCCGATTTGCATATAACAACAGGAGTCACCCCGATTGTTCGTATTAATGGCAAGCTAAAAAAAGTCGGCACTGAAATTTTTACACCAGATGATACGTTGCGGTTGGCTAAAGAAATTATTACGAACGAGCAGTTAGAGCGTTTCGAAAAAGAAGGGGAGCTTGATTTTTCATATTCACTGCCAGAGATTTGCAGATTTCGTGTGAATATATATAGGCAAAGAGGTTCCATAGGAATTGTTTGTCGCGTAATTAATAGCAAAATTCCAACATTGGAGTCATTAAACCTGCCAAAAATTACAAAAGAATTTGCAAAGCATACACAAGGTATACTGCTTGTCACTGGACCTACTGGCAGTGGGAAGTCAACAACCTTGGCGGCAATCATTGATTATATTAATGAGACATCAAGTAAGCATATATTAACTTTGGAAGACCCTATTGAATATTTGCATAGTCACAAAAGTAGTATTATCAATCAACGTGAGATTGGTCAAGATAGTAAATCATTTTCAAATGCACTGCGTGCAGCCTTACGACAAGACCCTGATGTAATTCTTGTTGGAGAAATGCGAGATCTCGACACGATACAAACGGCTATAACTGCAGCTGAAACAGGACATTTAGTATTGGCAACACTTCATACTACGGGAGCTGCTCAAACTGTTGACCGTATTATTGATGTTTTTCCTGCAGAAAATCAACAGCAGATTCGGACTCAACTTGCAAGCACTTTAATTGGAGTTATCTCTCAGCGTCTAATACCTACGGTTGATAGCAAAGGGCGAATAGCAGCACTAGAAATATTAGTATCGAATCATGCGGTTGCAAACTTAATTCGATCAAACAAAATCCACCAAATACAAACCGTATTAGAAACTAGCAGAAACATAGGTATGCAGACGATAAATAGAGCAGTTTCAGACCTTGTACAACAAGGAATGATTACTCGTGCAATTGCGGATGAATATGTACCTAATTGGGACAAACATGAATAGACTTCTCTTAGAAAGGGGGCAAGGTAGTGGTTTATCAGTATAAAGGAATTGATTCAAGAACTGGCAAAGAAGTAAAAGGAAAACTGAATACTTCTTCAAAAGCAGAAGCCACAGAAGAGTTAAAAAGAAAAGGCTTTTATATTATTGAAATAGTTGAGAAAAAAGAGTCAATCTTGAATAAAGACTTAAACATCATAATAGGTAAGCCAGTTAAAAATCAAGACTTTGTCGTTTTTTGCCGTCAGCTTGCTACCTTGTTAAATGCAGGTACACCAATTGTAGACTCAATTCGGTTGCTTACTGATCAAGTTTCATCAAAGGTTTTTAAAAAAGCACTTCTCAATATTTATCAAGATATTCGATCAGGAATTGCATTTTCAGAAGCTTGTAAAAAATTCCCGAAAATTTTTGATAAAATCTTTATTAATATGGCAATCGCTGGTGAGGCTAGTGGCGATCTTGAAAGGGTAATGAACCGTCTAGCAATCTTCTATGAAAAGGAACATAAAGTAAAAGAAAAAGTAAAATCAGCTATGATGTATCCAATTGCAGTGACAATTGTTGCAATTACCGTTGTAATTATTTTACTTACTAAAGTATTGCCAAGTTTACTAAATAACTTATTGTCAGTTGGTGGAGAGATACCTTTGCCTACAAAAATAGTAATGGCAATTTCAGACTTCTTAATAGAAAAATGGTATATCTGCTTATTGATTGTAGTGTTATTAACCCTTGTTTATATAGCAATTAAGCGTAATCCTAAGGGACAATATATGCTGGATTTAATAAAGTTAAAAATGCCAGTATTCGGTGTCTTAAATCAAAAGCAAATTATTGCTAGAATCACTAGGACGATGGCATCGCAATTTTCCAGTTCAGTTCCAGTTTTGCAAACATTAAAAATGAGTGCTGAGGTTGCAAATAATTTAGTTTTTGCTAAAGTACTAGAACAGTCACTCGAGTCACTTCGTGGAGGGTCTAGTCTATCAATGCCACTTGCACAAAGCTGGGTATTTCCCAAGTTAGTCAGTCATATGGTTGCGATTGGTGAAGAAACTGGGCAGCTAGATACAATGCTTGAGAAAATTGCAGATTTTTATGAAGAGGAAGTTGAGCAAATGGCATCACGATTAAGTGCGATTCTTGAGCCTTTAATGATTGCAATTTTAGGTGGAATTGTTGGATTAATTGTATTGGCTGCAATGCTGCCAATGTTTTCAATATATGAGAACTTTAATTAAGAATGCTAAAGACTATTATTCATATTACTTCTTCAAGATATTTTTTATACACAAAATTATCCAGCTGAAAACATATAACTGATTCATAAAAAATTTGACGAAAATCCCAAGTAACAAGACGACAAAAGTCTTGTTATTTTTTTTTGCCATTATGATAGGATTGAACAAAATTAGCAATTGATAGGAAGAGAGGAGGAGGAAATGGTGGACAGAGAGGAGAAGGGAAAAACGATTACAATTAAAATTAATGGCAAAAATCATACGTTCAATGAAATTGTGAGACATGAGAATGAAAGAATGAAAGTGGAAAATCATAGAGATCTTTTGATAGAAGAGACTGACCATAACAATAAGTACGACTATTCCTCTGCGATTGAAGCGGCTGCTTCAAAAGAAGCAGCGGATGAAGAAAACTTTGACTGGATATTGCCGGATGAATCATCGGATTTCGATATGGATGTGCAGGAATACAAAATGGCTAAACAGCCAAAAAAGCAAAATCAAATGGGCATAGGGGCGATTAGTAAAAACTTTAAGAAGAATAATCGCAATGGCATGCTTTCTTCTGTGTTTTTGACGGTGTTTTTTGCTATTCTCTTGGGGACAAGCTTTGGATTGCTTTTGCTTAAGCTAGTGATTACTGAAAATGAAATAGCGGCTGATCAGCCAGTGATTGCCGAACCAATCCCGGAAAAAACGGAGGATACACCTGCAGGAGGCACAGAGTCAATGACTCTTGAGCCGTTATCTACATTTGTTGTTCAAGGAGGGGTGTTCTCAAATAAAGAAGCAGCTGAACAGATGAAGGATGGGGTTGCTCAATTGGGAGCTCCCGCTCAATTAGTAGAAATGAACGGACAGGCTATTTTATACTTAAGTGTTGCAGACAGCATTGAACTTGCCAAGGATATCGGTGCACAGCTAAAAAGCAGAGGAATTGAAGTATTTGCAAAGCCAATTACTTTTGACAGTAAGGCAATGAAAGACCTTCAAGGGGAAGAGAGAAAGATAATGGAGGCTGCTGGAGCCATTTATCAATCAATTGCTGCTGGGGCTTCAGAAGCTGCCGCAAGTCAAACTGTATCTCCGCCAACACTTGAAAAAGCAGAAAAACAAGCATCAATCCTGAAGGGGATTGATGAGGACAAGCTTAAACATGAAGGGGTTATTGCGATTAAAACAGAACTTAATCAAGCAATTGAGCAGCTTAGAGCGTATAACAAGTCGCCAGATCCTTCTATCCAAACAAAGCTTCAGCAGCATTTGCTCGGTTTTCTTGCTGCTTATCATTCTCTGTAGATTTTTTGATTTAAATAGGACAAATTCTTGCACCTTTCGAATATTTTCTGGGAAATAACACATGTTATTGGAGTCTGTTCGAGCATCTTCGACAGGCTTCTTTTCGATTGGGGAAAACACTAGTAGATGAAATCAGGCTTCCTAAAGAGCAGCTAGCGATTGCGATTATTTTTTGGCATTATATAATGAACTTTTTCGCTATTTGTCGGTTTAAAAATTGTTTGTCCTGCTGAATTTTGGTACGATGATGATGTATCTCCCAAATTGATACAAAAATTAAGGTAAGGTGATAAAATGCAAAACCTCATTTTAGCCTCTTCTTCTCCACGACGAAAAGAACTTCTTGAAAACCTTCATTTAACATTTGAAGTTTCCAGCAGTGATGTTGATGAAAGCTTTGATCCCGAATTAGCACCGGGAGAAATTGTCATGGAGCTCAGCAGTAGAAAAGCAAAAGCGGTGAGCAAGAAACATCCAGGCTCATATGTAATTGGAGCCGATACCGTTGTAGTTTTAGATGGGACGATATTAGGCAAGCCGCAAGATAAAGCAGAAGCATTCTCAATGCTGAAGGCTTTAGAGGGAAGAACACATGCTGTCTACACAGGGGTGTCAATTATTGCTCCTGAAAAAGAAAATAATTTCTACGTGAAAACGGATGTGGTGTTTTGGGAGCTTACAGATGATGAAATCAACGCTTATGTTAACACCGGTGAACCGTTTGACAAAGCAGGTGCATATGGCATTCAGGGCGAAGGCTGTGTACTCGTTAAAGAAATAGCTGGTGATTACTTTTCAGTTGTCGGTCTGCCTGTTTCAAAAACAGTTCGAGAATTAAGGAATTTAGGGTTTGAGATTCCTATCTGATCTTTTTGTCATCAGGTCCCTTACGCCCGTAATGTAATAGGGGGGAATAAAATTCATGCAAACCGAATCCTTAATGATTAAGGATTTTCCACAGGATGAGCGTCCGCGGGAGCGCTTTATCCAAAATGGTCCGCAAAGTTTATCTACGCATGAACTTGTGGCTATTCTGCTTAGGACAGGGACAAAAGATGAATCTGTGCTGCAATTATCTAACAGGCTCATTAATCATTTTGAAGGTCTTAGGTTATTAAAGGATGCATCTTTAGATGAAATAACTTCCATTAAAGGAATTGGGAAGGCAAAGGCTATTCAGCTTCTTGCTGCAGTTGAAATTGGCAGAAGAATCTCGAATCTTTCTTTTGATGACCGATATGTCATTCGCTCACCGGAGGATGGGGCGAAATATGTCATGAATGATATGAGATTTCTTTCTCAGGAGCATTTCGTTTGCCTATATTTAAATACGAAAAACCAAGTCCTGCATAAACAGACAATCTTTATCGGCAGCCTCAATGCATCCATTGTACACCCAAGGGAGGTATTCAAAGAGGCATTTAGGCGCTCCGCAGCATCAATTATTTGCCTTCATAATCACCCGAGTGGAGACCCATCGCCAAGCAGAGAGGATATAGAAGTGACGAAACGTCTTGCTGAGTGTGGGAAAATTATTGGGATTGAAGTGCTCGATCATCTAATTATCGGGGATAATAAATTTGTGAGCCTGAAGGAAAAAGGGTATTTATAACACTTTAGTTTTGTCTGCTGATAAGCTATAATATTATCTATGCTTTTTTACGTCTAATTAAATAAAATTAGCGTTTTTAGCTTAAAAAAATACATTTTATCTTAATTGCATTTCGTATCAGAAAGGGAGATACACTTATGTTTGGAACAAAGGACCTAGGAATCGATTTGGGGACTGCTAATACACTCGTTTATATTAAAGGAAAAGGCATCGTAGTAAGGGAGCCATCAGTAGTTGCTTTACAGACGGATACGAAAAATATTGTAGCTGTTGGGAATGACGCTAAAAATATGATCGGCAGAACGCCGGGCAATATTGTCGCACTTCGCCCGATGAAAGATGGTGTTATCGCTGATTATGAGACTACAGCAGTAATGATGAAATATTATATTAATCAAGCGATAAAAAATAAAGGACTCTTCTCTGGAAAGCCATATGTAATGGTTTGTGTTCCTTCAGGAATTACAGCTGTTGAACAGCGTGCAGTAATTGATGCAACACGCCAAGCTGGAGCAAGAGATGCTTATCCGATCGAAGAGCCATTTGCTGCAGCAATTGGAGCGAATCTGCCTGTTTGGGAGCCAACTGGCAGCATGGTCGTTGATATTGGCGGAGGAACGACAGAGGTTGCCATCATTTCATTAGGAGGAATTGTAACAAGTCAATCTGTCCGGGTTGCAGGAAATGAAATGGATGATGCAATTATTAATTATATTAGAAAGCATTATAACCTTTTAATTGGGGATCGGACAGCAGAAATCATTAAAATGGAGATTGGTTCTGCTGGTGAGCCAGAAGGAATTGATAATATCGAAATCCGCGGCCGTGATCTTTTAACCGGACTTCCAAAAACGATTGAAATCACTGCGGAGGAAATCTCCCGAGCCTTGCATGACACGGTGTACTCCATTGTTGAAGCGGTTAAAGTTACACTTGAAAAAACACCGCCAGAATTAGCGGCCGATATTATGGATCGAGGAATTGTACTTACTGGCGGGGGGGCATTGCTGCGTAATTTAGATCGAGTGATCAGCGAAGAAACTAGTATGCCTGTTCTAATTGCAGAAAATCCGTTAGATTGCGTGGCGATCGGTACAGGAAAGGCACTAGATCATATCGATTTATTTAAAAACAAAGCGAAGGATTCACGCTAATTAGAATCATGTGAATATGAATAAACAAGTAATGATATGCGCTCGTTCACGAAGAATTTGTGGCGAGCCCTCCATTCTTGTGAACAGATATACTTAAGATAGAAAAAATATATCGAGGTGTAGGGAATGCCACAGTTCTTTTTGAATAAACGCCTGATTATTTTGCTTGTCAGTATCATTATTCTAGTGGCATTGATTGGGTTTTCTTTAAGTGGGCGTTCAAAATTAAGCTGGCCTGAACAATTTATTAAAGATACAACTGGCTGGGTTCAAACAGCCGTTTCACGCCCAACTCATTATGTTGCGAATTTTTTTGAAAATCTGCAAGACTTGCAAAATACATATACGGAAAATAAAGAATTGAAATCAAGGTTAGATGAGCTAGCTCGGCTAGAATCAGAGGTTCAATTGTTAAAGAAAGATAACACTGAGCTTCGTGGAATTCTGGATAAAAAGGATTCATTAAGTGCTTTTGAGCCAAAACAGGCAACAGTTATAGGACGAAATCCAGATAAATGGACAGAATTGCTAATTATTAATAAAGGTTCAAGGGATGGAATAGAGCAAAATATGGCAGTTATTACGGCAAAAGGCTTAATTGGTAAGGTGAAAAATAGCGAGTCCTTTACTTCTACAGTTCAGCTTCTTAGTTCAATGGACCCTACGAACCGGATATCTGCAGAAATCCAAGCGGATGGGGAAAGTATATTTGGTTTTATTGAGGGCTATGACGATGAAAAAGGCCTTCTTATGATGAAACGAATTCCATCAGATGCAAAGGTTAAGAAGGGTCAGACGGTAATTAGTTCTGGTAAAGGAGGCGTCTTCCCTAAAGGTCTTCTTATTGGGAAAGTAGTGGAGGTTGCTCCTGCGGAGTATGGTCTCACACAAACAGCGTACATTGAACCAGGTGCAAATTTCGATGATATCGAGCATGTTATGATAGCAAAAAGAGGTTCGATACGGCCTGATCTAGAAGATATGATTGATGATAAGGAGGAGGAACTGTGAGAAAATTCCTTCTTCCTCTTCTATTAATGCTTTTTTTCATTATCGAAAGTCTATTTGTTGAGTTAATGCCTCCCAAGGTATTTGGAAATGAGTATATTCTTGTTCCTCATTTTTTAATAATTGCGATCATCCTCCTTACAGTATATGGACCGAAAAACTATGGCATTCTCTATGGTTTTCTTTTTGGCTTGCTGTTCGATATTGTCTATACAGAAATTATGGGAATTTACTTATGTTTGTATCCATTAGTGGCATACATATGTTACAAATTAATGAAAGTTTTACAAACGAATATTGTGATTGTGATATTCATTTCGATTGTTGGCGTAGCTCTATTAGAGCTGGGCGCATATGAAATGAATGTATTAATCAATCGAACAGATATGACCTTTGGTTCATATAGTGCGGATCGTTTAATACCAACACTTATCCTCAATTTTATTTTTATTATTCTTACTGTCTATCCGTTTAAAAAGCATTTTGAGAAATTAGCTATGAGCTTGGATGCATAAAATAAATATTAACAATGTAAAAGAGTAAACTTGCATAAGATTCATTGATTTTATTTACGATTGGCCAAATTATTCGGAGCAAAAAAGGATTTTTTTAAGTCCATGTCGAATTGTAGTAAAATAAAGTTTAGGAGCTAGGTTAATGTAGAAATGGCTGATTTTTGCTGTTTACAATTGCCATTGCCTTTAGCTTCCTGCTTTTCGAAAAAACGCAATGCGTTTTTTCTTAGTGTTTAGCTAAAGCGCTTCCTTCCTTTTAATAGGGTTGCAAGTCGCTTGCGCTTTTCTTATGAGGTGAACATCTTGTTATGAAGAAATTCCAAAATGTAACGATTAAAGGGACGAAGGATGGGTTGACTCTTCATCTTGATGATGCCTGTTCCTTTGCTGATTTAAAGGAAGAATTAGATCGAAAGCTTTCAGAAAGCTCTCAGTCTCGTGAAGACCGTTTAATCTCTGTCCATGTTCAAGTTGGCAATAGGTATTTAACTGCTGAACAGGAAGAGGAATTAAAAGGTTTAGTTCGACAAAAGAAAAACCTTGTCGTAGATTCGATTAGCTCCAATGTGATGACTAAAGATGAAGCAGAGAAGATAAAGAAAGAAAATGAAATTGTTCCTGTTGCTAGAATTATTCGATCGGGACAGGTCCTTCAAGTGCCTGGTGATTTGCTTCTCATTGGAGATGTAAATCCAGGAGGTACCGTTATTGCTGGCGGAAACATTTATATAATGGGGGCATTAAAAGGAATTGCTCATGCAGGTTTTAGCGGAGATAAGAAAGCGATTGTTACAGCATCCATTATGAAGCCTTCGCAAATCCGAATTAGTGATTGTATTACTAGAGCCCCTGACCATTATCAGGATGATGAAAAAAGAGAAATGGAATGTGCTTACATAAATGATTTAGATCAAATAACTGTTGATAGATTACAAGTTTTAATGCATATCAGACCAAATATTACTAGATTGGAAGGGGGATTCTAGAATGGGAGAAGCCATTGTGATTACATCCGGTAAGGGAGGGGTCGGTAAAACGACGACAAGTGCGAATGTAGGAACAGCCCTAGCTTTGCAAGGGAAAAAAGTTTGCCTTGTAGATACAGATATCGGCCTTCGTAATTTAGATGTTGTCATGGGACTTGAAAATCGGATTATTTATGATCTTGTTGACGTCGTGGAAGGCAGATGTAAAATTCACCAGGCACTTGTAAAAGATAAGCGATTTGAAGATCTTTTATACTTATTGCCTGCCGCACAAACAAGTGATAAAACAGCTGTAACACCAGAGCAAATGAAGGTATTAATCGAAGAATTGAAGCAGGATTATGATTATGTCATCATCGATTGCCCTGCAGGAATTGAACATGGATACAGAAATGCAGTGGCTGGTGCGGATAAAGCAATAGTTGTGACGACCCCGGAAGTTTCAGCTGTTCGAGATGCGGACCGCATTATCGGTTTGCTTGAAAAAGAGGAAAATGTAGAGTCACCTAGGCTCATAATTAACCGAATCCGCAATCAAATGATGAAAAATGGGGACATGCTTGATGTAGATGAAATTGCTACTCATCTATCAATTGATTTAATTGGTATTGTGGCTGATGATGATGAAGTGATTAGAGCTTCTAATCATGGAGAGCCAATTGCGTTAAATCCGAACAGCAAGGCATCCATTGCTTACCGAAATATAGCCCGCCGAATTTTAGGTGAGTCAATTCCTCTTCAGCCGCTGGAAGAGGATAACCCAGGTGTCTTTTCGAAACTGAAAAAGTTTTTTGGTGTTAAATAATAAGGTCAAAAAGTCAGGGACTCCCTGACTTTTTTCATGTTCTGGCTTGTCTTAAGCTTGTCGCCACTGGGCAATCCGCTTCCGCATTTCAAGTTGTCTAGCTGCGGCTCCTAGCCCCTCGAGGTCATAAGCCAGTCTGGCTAGAAGGTTAAAAACCAACCTTCCATCCAGCCTGTCTTATGCTTGTCGGGGCTGTACAGTCGCCTCCGCTTTTCTTTGTTGTCATACTCTATTCGGACGGGTCATAGACTTGTACAAAAGATAGCAGGGGAATGGTGAGAGATGAGCAATAGAGCGGAAGATATTCGGAAACGGGTGGCACGGAGAAAACGAGAACGTGAGAGAATGACAAAAAATATTCATAATCGTGTTCTTTGGGCAGAAGATGAAGAGCGTTATGGCTTTGATAAATTGTCTTCCTATGATGGAAGCAGCGAAGAGGGGAATCATCCTTTATTTCGAAAGGAGTGGTTTTTATTCAAGCTGCTTGCGTCAGCCTGTTTATTTCTGATCGTAGCGATCATGTTTAAAAATAATGCGGCGACCTTTGATTCTGCAAGAGAGTTTGTTAAGACGTCGATGGAAAAGGACTTTCAGTTTGTCGCGGTTTCCAATTGGTATGAGGAGCAATTTGGTAAGCCATTGGCTTTATTGCCTTTTAAAGATCAAAAAAACGAGGAAGGCAAGAAGAGCACCGCTTCAAATACAGAATATGCCTTGCCAGCGTCTGCTAAAATTCTTGAGGAATTTAGTGTGAATGGGCAAAGAATAACAATTGAAACTGGAAAAGACGCTGCTGTTAAAGCGATGAGTGAAGGGCTTGTCAGTTTTGCAGGGAAAAAGGATGGCTTTGGAAAAACGGTGATCATTAAGCATGCGGATAATAGTGAATCATGGTATGGAAATTTAGAAGAAATTCGTGTGGAATTTATGGAATATATCGAAAGTGGAACGGAAGTAGGGTTGCCAGCTGCAACAGAGGACGGCAACAAAGGATCTTTTTATTTCGCGATCAAGCAAGGGGATGATTTCATCGACCCGATACAGGTGATCCCATTTGATTAAATTGGCAGGATTGATAAAATATATTCATATTCATCCGCTTTTGTGGGCAGTGATTGGTCTAGCGATTATGACTGCACACTTTATTGAGCTATCACTATTTCTATTTATTATCCTTGTACATGAACTGGGACATGCAGGTGCAGCGTCTTTTTTTTCGTGGAGGATTAAAAGAATTGCTCTTTTGCCATTTGGCGGGGTTGCAGAAATGGAGGAGCATGGGAATCGCCCTTTAAAAGAAGAGCTGATTGTCATTTTGGCAGGGCCTATTCAGCATCTTTGGATGATGGGTGTGGCCTATAGTCTATTTCAGTTTTCCTTGATGCCTGAAGTAATTTTTCAGCATTTTATTCAATTCAACTTAATGGTTTTCCTATTTAATCTTCTTCCGATTTGGCCGCTTGATGGGGGGAAACTCATTTTCCTTTTATTCTCGCTTTATTATCCATTTCCAGATGCACATAGGAAATGTTTACTGTTATCAGTCGGGAGCATAGTTGTTTTTATCATGATTACTTTATTCATTTCTCCCTTTAATTTAAATATATGGGTGGTTGTTTCATTTTTGCTGTTTGCTCTTTATCATGAATGGAAACAGGGAAGATATGTGTTTATACGCTTTCTCCTCGAACGGTACTATGGGAAGAATCGAGCCTTCCGTACATTAAAGCCGCTTATTGTAAAAGAGGAGGAGATGGTGATTCATGTGCTCGAGAAGTTTCAGAGAGGGTATAAACATCCAATTATTATTGAAAAAGACGGACAAGAAAAAGGATCTTTAGATGAAAATGAGCTATTGCATGCTTATTTTGCTGAGAAAATTGTGACTGCACGAGTTGGGGATTTGCTATATGTGTATTAATTAAAAAGTGAGGAAGTACATTGAAGACCTTAATTATTAACCAGATTCATCGTGAAAAGCGTTATGCTGTTTTGAACGATCATAAAGTTGAAAAGCTTATCATTGATCAGCCAAAACAGCATTCTTCAGTAGGAAATATTTACTTAGGAATAGTAGAAAAGGTGCTTCCAGGAATGAATGCAGCATTTGTATCTATTGGGGAAGAAAAAAGCGGATATTTACATAGAGATAAGCTGGCTTCCTTTATACAATCAGATGATGAAATGTCTGTAAAAGCTGCACGCAGCATTTCCTCCTATGTCCATCAAGGAGAGAAATTTCTTGTTCAAGTGGAAAAGGATGCTGCTGGAACGAAGGGACCGAGATTGACAGGCATCATTGAACTACCTGGGACTCACCTTATCTATATGCCACATGGACGCTACGTGGCTGTATCGAAAAAGTTCAAAAATGATCAAATAAGAGAAGAATGGCGCAGATTCGGCCAACAAATGAAAGACGCTGCAGAAGGAATCGTTTTTCGGACATCCTGTGAAAATCAAACACAGGAAGAATTGTTAGAAGAACTGATAAATTTGCGACTGGCATACAAAGAACTGCTAACAAATGCTGGACAGCTTAAGAAAGCGGGTCGGGTACTTGAACGCAATTCTTTTGCGGAAGAGATTATAGAAGAGGTAAAAAGACTTGAAACAGGTGAAGTGATTGTAGATGATCTAGAAATGAAGAGGCTCATTCAAAAAAACAGCCAACTTCCCGTTAAACATTATACCGGGAAAGAAAATATTTTTTCGGCCTATCGGATTGAACATGAAATAGAAAAAGCTATGAAACGAATTGTTTGGCTTGAAAATGGGGCTTACTTGATCTTTGATGAAGCAGAGGCATTGACAGTTATCGATGTGAACACAGGGAAATTTGCTGGAAAGACGGACCTGCGTGAAACGATATTAAAGACAAACAAAGCTGCAGCCGAGGAAGTGGCGAGGCAAATTCGTCTCCGTGATATCGGAGGGATGGTTTTGATAGATTTTATTGATATGAAAGAGGAACGTGATAGAAAATCTATCCTGACTATTATGGAAGCAGCACTGAAGAAAGACGAACGCAGAACAAATCTGATTGGTTTTTCACCGCTTGGCATTCTCCAAATGACAAGAAAGAAAACGAAGCCAGCCATCTCTGAGGCAATGACGGTGAAATGTGCTTCTTGTGAAGGAACGGGAAGGGTTTTAAGTTCAGAAACCATTGCTTTTCGCTTAGAAAGAGAGCTTTGGGAGCATCGTGGGACCGATTATGAGGCTGTCTATATCGACGTGACTGAAGAGGTAGAGAGGATCTTTTCCGGAGATCACGGGATACATAAAAAACGGATAGAGGAACAGCTCGGGATGAAAATAATTTTTACCGTGATTAATAAAGATAAACCTTTTTATGAAATTCGTCAGTTTGGGGAAAAGCAGTAGCAAAGAGGAAAAGTATATTGACATAGGTGAATAATTTATGTTAGTATTTTCATGTTATGTTTGTAGCGCACCCGTGCTACAACCGCTCAGAACAGGTAATAAGATTTTGTTCAAGGCTTATTGCATTTGAGCAAAGCGCCTGAGGATGGCGAGTCTTAGTCTAAGAGGAGGTGCAGTTCATGTACGCGATTATTGAAACTGGTGGTAAGCAAGTAAAGGTAGAAGAAGGTCAAGCAATCTACATTGAAAAGCTAAACGCAGAAGCAGGCGAAACAGTTACTTTTGATAAAGTTCTTTTCGTTGGCGGAGATAGTGTGAAAGTAGGAAATCCTGTTGTTGCAGGTGCTACTGTTACAGCTAAAGTTGAAAAGCAAGGTCGTCAAAAGAAGATCATTGTTTTCAAGTATAAAGCGAAGAAAAACTATCACAAAAAGCAAGGTCATCGTCAGCCATACACTAAAGTTGTGATTGAAAAAATCAACGCTTAAGGCGATGCTCAATGATTGATGTTACGGTTATTCGTAATAAATCCGGTATGATTCAATCATTTGTGATTAGCGGCCATGCCTTTTTTGCCAATCGAGGCAAGGATATCGTCTGTGCAGGCGTTTCTGCTGTATCGGTTGGTGCAATTAATGCGGTGCATGCCTTAACAGGAGTGACCCCTTTGATTGAACAGAAGGATGAGGGATTTCTCAGCTGTGAAATTCCGGACAAACTTTCGGAAGAAACAAATGAGAAGATTCAGCTTCTTCTTGAAGGAATGGTTGTCTCATTGAGGACAATTGAAGAAGAATACGGACAGCATATAAAAATTACCTTCAAAAAGCAGGAGGTGGAATAAATGTTACTAAAATTAGATCTTCAGTTATTTGCTTCTAAAAAAGGAGTAGGTTCTACAAAGAACGGTCGTGATTCAATCGCAAAGCGTCTTGGCGCTAAGCGTGCAGACGGACAATTTGTAACTGGCGGTTCTATCCTTTACCGTCAGCGTGGAACAAAAATCTACCCTGGAGTAAACGTAGGTAGAGGCGGCGACGATACACTTTTCGCAAAAGTTGACGGCGTTGTTAAATTTGAACGTCTTGGCCGTGACCGTAAGCAAGTGAGCGTATACCCTGCAGCTCAAGAAGCATAAGCAATTGATGGGAAAACTCTAGCCATTATGGTTAGAGTTTTCTTTTTGGATTAAATACGTTTTGATATACACGTGAGCGAGTTTTATTCGAATGAATAACTTAGAGAATGGGTATTAACAAAGGCGATTATGTGCACCAAAAAAATTGTTTAACAATAAATGCTTACGCTTTCTCATCTTTTTGGTATACTTACAGCAGGCAGTCTTCACAAAATAACCGTGTAGGAGTGCATGTATGAACAAGGACTGGAATATGATCGAGGTGCTGCGCTATGCGCGCCACGATTGGCTAAATAAAATCCAATTAATAAAAGGTAATCTTGCACTTAATAAAATTGATCGGGCAAAAGAAATTATCGATGAGATTGTTGCTGAAGCCCAACAGGAAGCAAAGCTTTCTAATTTGAAAATTCCTCAATTCGCCTCGCTGATTCTTACATATAATTGGGAAAATCATATGTTTCAATTGGAATACGATGTGTTGGATGGTTCGCAATGTGATTATTTGGATGACGAGTGGCTTGTTAGCTGGACAGGATCGTTTTTTGATTGTTTAAATTCATCCATTAAGCAGTATTATGACAACCATTTATCTGTGACAATTGAGCCTCAAATAGAAGGTACTCGTTTCTTTTTCGATTTTAGAGGAATAATAACAAATAAGGAACAGATTGAACGTTTCTTTGAAAGAACGGCTACTGCTCCAAAAATTCATTTTCATCTTTTTACAAATCAAGAACTCTCGCTTGAATTTTTTCTACATAAGTGAAAACAATCAGTTCTTGCTGTCTTTTAGGAAAAAGACAGCCAAGACAGGAGGAATAATATGTTTGTCGATCAGGTCAAAATTTATATAAAAGGCGGAGATGGGGGCAATGGAATGGTTGCCTTCCGCCGTGAAAAATATGTTCCAAATGGCGGTCCTGCAGGTGGGGATGGCGGAAAAGGAGCAGATGTTGTTTTTGAAGTGAATGAGGGCTTGAGAACCTTAATGGACTTCCGCTATCAGCGTCATTTTAAGGCACCTCGTGGAGAGCATGGAATGTCCAAAAATATGCATGGCAGAAATTCTAAGGATATGATTGTAAAGGTTCCGCCTGGTACAGTGGTCACGGATGCAGAAACAGGTGAAGTGATAGCTGATCTTGTTGAGCATGGACAGCGGGCGGTCATTGCTAATGGCGGCCGTGGAGGCAGAGGAAACACAAGATTTGCCACTCCAGCAAACCCTGCACCGGAATTGTCTGAGCATGGGGAGCCAGGGATTGAAAGAGAAGTTATTCTTGAGCTGAAGCTATTGGCTGATGCCGGGCTAGTTGGATTCCCTAGTGTTGGAAAATCAACACTTTTATCGGTTGTCTCTTCAGCAAGACCGAAAATTGCTGAATATCATTTTACAACGATTGCACCTAACTTAGGTATGGTTGAAACAGAGGATGGACGGAGCTTTGTTTTAGCAGACTTGCCAGGATTAATTGAAGGTGCCCATTCAGGGGTAGGGCTGGGTCATCAATTTTTAAGGCATATTGAACGTACAAGGGTCATTGTTCATGTGATTGATATGGCAGCAATGGAAGGCAGAGATCCGTACGAGGATTATTTAACGATTAATAAAGAATTAAAAGAGTATAACTTACGGCTAACGGAAAGACCGCAAGTAATTGTTGCGAATAAAATGGAAATGCCAGGGGCTGAAGAGAATCTCGAGAAATTTAAAGAGCAGATGGAGGATGATTATCCGATTTTCCCTATTTCCGCAGTTACACGTCAAGGATTAAGGGATTTATTATTTGCGATTGCTAATAAAATTGAAGAAACTCCTGAATTCCCGCTCATCCAAGAGGATGAAGATACAGGTGTACATCGTGTCCTTTATAAACATGAAGCAGAGCAGACAGAATTTGTTATCACAAGAGATTCAGCTGGTGACTTTATTGTTTCAGGAGATGCGATTGAAAAGCTCTTTAAAATGACAGATTTCTCAAGAGATGAATCGGTCAGACGTTTTGCAAGACAGCTTCGCGGAATGGGTGTGGATGATGCCCTCCGTCAAAAAGGAGCAAAAGACGGCGATATCGTCAAGCTGCTTGATTATGAATTCGAGTTTATTGAGTAGCCACTAGAGGCAGGTGGAGTGGAGAAATGAGACATGAGAAACTGGATAAAAAATTTTTCTTAGTCCGAGAAGATGTTTTGCCTGAAGCAATGAAAAAAACATTAGAAGCAAAAGAAATGATTGAAAGAGGAAAAGCAGAATCTGTTTGGGATGCAGCTCAAAAGGTAGATTTAAGCCGCAGTGCTTTTTATAAATATAGAGACACTGTTTTTCCTTTTCATACGGTCGTAAAAGAGCGGTTAATCACATTATTTTTTTATTTAGAAGATCGGTCAGGCACTTTATCTCATTTATTAGGGGAAGTAGCATCGTCAGGCTGCAATGTGTTGACGATTCATCAAACGATTCCGCTCATGGGAAGGGCAAACGTTACGCTCTCTTTAAATACAGCAGGAATGCAAATTGAAATTGAAGAGTTATTGATTAGACTAAGAAAATTAGAGTTTGTTGAAAAAGTAGAGGTGCTTGGTTCAGGTGCATGATTGATATCGTGCCCTGTTCCTTTCATCTTTTTTTATTTTTACATATGTTGTGTAAAGTGGTAGAGTGTTAGTAATCAATGATACATAACGTGCATTTTAAGGGAGAGAAATTACTGTGAGAATAGGTTTCTTAGGTCCGAAAGCAACTTTTACAGATATTGCTGTTAGGGAAATGTTCCCTAAAGAAGAATCTGTGCCATATGCAACGATTCCAGACTGCTTTGACGCGTTAATTGAGGATGAAATTGAATTAGCTGTTGTGCCTTTAGAGAATGCTCTTGAAGGATCCGTAAATATTACACTTGATTATTTAGTGCACGAAGTGGATTTGCCAATTATCGCAGAGCTTACTTCTCCAATTCGCCAGCATTTTATGGTGCACCCTGACAATATGGATAGCTGGAAAGAAACTGAAAGGATTTATAGCCACTCCCATGCGATTGCACAATGCCACAAGTTTTTACACAAAGAATTGAAAGGAATTCCGTATACGAACACAACCTCAACAGCAGCGGCAGCACAATTTATTAAGGAACATCCGGATGTGAAGGCAGGAGCGATTGCTAATGAGCTTGCTGCTAAAGAATATGGACTTTCCATCGTTCGTAAAGATGTGCATGATGTCCATTATAACCATACTCGATTTATTGTTCTTTCAAAAAATAAAATGCCGCTAAGCGAGGAATGTTCAGCTTTTAGAGGATATAAAACAACAGTGATGATCACGTTGCCCTCTGATCGTGCTGGCGCACTCCATCAGGTTCTATCTGCGTTTGCCTGGAGAAAATTAAATCTTTCTAAAATCGAATCAAGACCGATGAAAACAGGCCTTGGTAATTATTTTTTTATCATTGATATTGATATGAAACAGGATGATGTATTAATTCCAGGTGTTGTCGCAGAATTAGAGGCACTTGATTGTAAAGTAAAGATATTAGGAAGCTATCCTTATTATCAGCTGGGGTTAGAGACTTCTAAACAGAGTACTTACTTGTAATAGGAAAAGGAGCACTTCATTTGTGCTCCTTTTTTAGTCTTTCTTATTCAACTAAAAAATTTGCTTGCTTTAACGCTTTTTGGGCCTCATCGAGTTTTTCGTTTGTTGCTGCAGCAATCGTATGAAGGTGGATGCCGCCTGTAAGCTCAGATAAGTAAGAGGCATTCGTTGATTTTATTTTTTTCATAAATTGACTGACTTCTTTTCGATTAGAAACCATAACAGAAGCTGTTAAATCTCCATAGACAGGATGCTCAATGCGGACATCCTTTACAGTGACTCCATAATCGACAAGTAAATTAAGTTCTTCTTCTGTTCGTTCAGGAGAATGGCTGCTGGCAATGATGCGCTCTACCATAGGGGGATGGCTGCCATTTTGGATTAAATACATATAGCCCTGGCTTGTGGCAATAATTGGTTCACCTTTTGCTTTTAAAAGGGTTATATCGCCGACGATCACCTGTCTGCTTACATTTGTTATGGATGCAAGCTCACTGCCTGTTATTGGTGCTCTTTTATCCTTTAAAAGCTGAAGCAGCATGTCTCTTCTTTCTTCACCGAGCACCTTTCGTTGATTCTTCATTGTATGAACTCCCTTTTATCCCAATAATAAATAATTTTATCATAATTACAGGCTGAATTTAACTCAATTAGCTTTGGAGTATATCTTGAACAATTTTTACAATTGATTGAGCTAGCAGTTGTGCATCATTTACTGTCGTTTCCCAACCAAAAGAAATACGAATGAATTCTTTTGCACTTTTTCCAGTAATTCCGAGTGCCTTCATTGTTTTTGAAGAAAATTGCATTCCTGTCTGGCAAGCACTTCCCGTGGAAATTGCAAATCCATAGCGATTACATTCAAGCATGATCAATTGTCCCTCTATTCCCTTTATTCTCATGCCTATTGTAGAAGGGAGCTGTGCAATTGCATCGGAACCATATACAATACAATTCTTCTTTATTGGTTCTAGTGCTTGAAGAAATGCCTCTCTTTGACATAAATAAAGTGAATGATGCTCATTGAGATACTTGTATGCCTTTTGTGCAGCAACTGTCATTGCTGCAATTGCAGGTACATTTACTGTACCTGGTCTAAATCCTTTCTCATGTGCTGCTCCTGGGTAATATCCCTTCCAATTTAAGCGCGGATGAATATAAACAGCCCCAGCTCCTTTTGGTCCATAGAATTTATGCCCAGAAATAGATAGGCTGTCAACCGCTTGTGCAACTTGCTTTATATCTGTCTTTCCAAATGTGTGAACACAATCACTGTGGATTAAAATTTGATTTTCTGCACAAAGTCTGCCTATATCTTCAATTGGCTGTAAAGTACCAATTTCAGAATTTCCATGCTGGATACTGATTAATACTGTATCCTTTCTTACTGCATTTTTTACTTGCTCCAAGTCAATATGACCTGCTGAATTAAGAGGGATAACTGTTGCCTCATATTGCTGCTCCTCTATTAATTTTATCAGTGTGTTTGAGATGGATGAATGTTCTGCCATGCTGGTAATAATGTGTTTTCCTGCTTTTAAACTTGAGGATAATAGAGATTGAATTGCAAGAAAATTACTTTCGGAGCCCCCGCTAGTAAAATAAATCCCTTCTTTCTGCACACCTAGTAATTGTGCCATTTCATTGCGGCAGTTTTCCAATAGGTCATTTGCTTGACTGCCAGTGTCATGTAGACTGCTTGTATTGCCGTAATAGGCAGTAGCTGCTTTCAAATATACTTCAGCTGCCTCATGATCAAGCGGGCATGTAGCAGCAAAATCAAAATATTTCAATTAAATCACCCAGCCTTAAAAAATAGTTTAATAAAAAATTAAGCAATTCTTTAAAAATACTTGTCATAAGTTTAAAACTATGTAAATATAAGTGTCAAGACAAGTGTAATGATCAGGAGGTTGAAATGAGAAAGACGAATGTGATCATTATTGGCAGTGGGATTGCATCATTGCAATTAGCAAGGAGCCTTCGAGATGATTTGAATGTGATTGTTCTCACAAAGTCAAATGTTTATAAGAGCAATTCTAATCTAGCTCAAGGCGGAATTGCAGCAGCGATTGGAAAAAGGGATCATCCCGATAAACATTATATGGATACGCTTGTAGCAGGAAGCCATCATAATGATCCAGAAGCTGTTCTTGAACTAACAAATGAAGCTCCATTCCTGATACAAGAATTAAATAAACAAGGCTGCCCTTTTGATAAGAATGAAAATGGGGAACTGCTGCTTGGGATGGAAGGGGCTCATTCTGAATATAGAATAGTACATGGTGGCGGGGATGCCACTGGAAGAACGATTATTCAATTTATGACTTCCAATATGAATCCGAATATCGAAATCATTGAAAACTTTTTTGTTTATGAATTACTGATGGATGAAAGCAGTAACCGCTGTATTGGAGCTAAAGGCAAATATTCTAATGGACAAATAGATTATTATTTTGCCGAACATATTGTTATTGCTACGGGTGGCTGCGGACAGCTATACAGCTACACTTCAAATGCAGAAACTGTTGCAGGAGATGGAATTGCACTAGCCTATCAGGCAGGAGCTGAAATAACCGATATGGAATTTATTCAGTTTCACCCTACCCTTCTTTTTACAGGAAAGAAAGCGGTTGGATTAGTGTCAGAAGCAGTAAGAGGTGAAGGAGCCCGTTTAATTACAAAGGAAGGAATCCCAATAATGGATGGGGTACATCTTCTTCGTGATCTGGCTCCAAGGCATATCGTATCACAAACCATATACAGCTTTATAGAAAAAGGAAAGCAAATCTTCCTCGATATTTCAGAAGTAGATCATTTTGAAAATCGATTTCCGACAATTACAAACTTGTGCGAACGAAATGGAATTGATCTAAAGAAAGGTCTTATCCCAGTTGTGCCTGGAAGTCATTTTTTAATGGGGGGCATCAAAACAGATTTAGATGGAAGGAGCAGCGTGAAAGGGTTATATGCAATTGGAGAGGCGGCTTGTACAGGGGTTCATGGCGCTAATCGGCTTGCAAGTAATTCTTTGCTTGAGGGATTATTTTTCGGGAAAAGGCTGGCTGAAATAGTGAATGCTCAAACAATAACCCAGCCAGTTGATTCTACCTTCTCTGAAAATATTGAATGTTATATGAACATTTCCCGTCCCTTGCCATCGATTAAGGAGATTCAGGCATCAATGATGGAGAATGCAGGAATTGTTCGTACGAAGAAAGGGTTGATGAAGCAGAAAGCATGGCTGGAAAGCTTTGATATAGAAAATTGGGCAGAAAAGAAACTTGATCATTTAACAACTGAAGAAATAGTTCAAGTTTTTATGATGATAACTTCATGGCTAATCACAAACTCTGCCCTAGAACGAACAGAAAGTCGGGGAGGACATTTTCGTCAGGATTACCCAAGTGAAAATGATCACAAATGGCTAAGAAAACAAATTATTCAATGTAAAAAAATGATAAAGGATGAAAAGCATGAACAAATTAAAGCTGCGCTTGCAACTTGAGCAATTTTTTTTAGAGGATATTGGGGATAGAGATGTAACTAGTGAACAAATTTTTGGCGAGGAACAGAGAGGGAAAATTGTTTTTTTAGCAAAAGCAAATGGAATCTTTTGTGGGGAAGAAGTCATTCGGACGGGGTTTGCACTCCTTGATCATGAGATCAAGACAGAGCTAAGAGTGAAGGACGGAGATCCAATTGAGAATGGGCAAATACTTGCTACTGTGAAGGGGAGTGTTTCTCATTTATTAAAAGGAGAGCGTGTTATTTTAAATCTCATTCAACGAATGAGCGGGATTGCTACAAAAACGAGGGAAGCAGTAACTGTTTTAAATAGTAAATACACCAAAATTTGTGATACAAGAAAAACAACTCCCGGATTAAGAATGTTGGAGAAGTATGCAGTTCGATGTGGGGGAGGGCACAATCATCGTTTTGGCCTTTATGATGGTGTAATGATAAAAGACAATCATATTTCCTTTTCAGGTTCAATTACAAAGGCTGTTAAAGCTGTCCGTGAAACAATTGGCCATATGGTGAAAATCGAGGTAGAGATCGAATCAGAGGAACAATTAATGGAAGCGATTGCAGCAAAGGCAGATGTGATTATGTTTGACAATAGACTTCCGAGTGAAATTAAAGAATGGATTGCATCTGTTCCTGAACGGGTTATTACAGAAGCATCAGGGGGAATCACGCTTGAAACTCTGCCAGAGTTTAGGGAAACAGGAGTCGACTACATTTCTCTCGGTTTCTTAACTCATTCGGTTCAAGCCTTGGATATTAGTGTAAAAGTAACCGTTGAAGACTAAAATGCGAGATTAAAACAAATTTTCACAACAAGGGGATAAATATATGAATATCTTTCAAACTGTAGAGCGGCAATCAAATGTTCTTCCGGAAAAATATCGGAATATGGCAGTAGATGAGCTGGAAGATAGAGTAAAAGCAATAAAAAATAAACTAGGCAGCAAATTATTTATTCCATGCCATCATTATCAAAAGGATGAGGTGGTCCAGTTTGCAGATGCAACTGGTGATTCGTTAAAACTGGCACAGCTGTCAGAAGAAAATCGAGAAGCTGAGCATATCGTCTTTTGCGGTGTCCATTTCATGGCGGAAACAGCGGAAATATTGACGGCAAAAAATCAAAACGTTTATTTACCAGATATGCGGGCTGGATGCTCCATGGCTGATATGGCAGATATGTTTCAGACAGAAAGGGCATGGACAAAGCTGGTTGAACTTTTTGGAGAGACGATCCTACCATTAACATATGTCAATTCAACAGCAGCAATTAAATCTTTTGTTGGGCAGCATGGTGGTGCAACAGTTACTTCATCAAATGCCGCAAAAATGTTGAAATGGGCGTTTAATCAAAAGCAAAGAATTTTATTTTTACCTGATCAGCATTTAGGGAGAAATACTGCCTTTCATTTAGGGGTTGGACTAGACGAGATGGCTGTTTGGAATCCAATTACTGATGAATTGGAGTTTGATGGAGCAGCTGAAAAAGTAAAGGTAATTTTATGGAAGGGGCATTGCTCCGTTCATGAAAATTTTACAGCTCAAAATGTGGCAGATATCCGTATGAATTATCCAACGATGAAAATCATTGTTCATCCAGAATGTAAAAGAGAAGTAGTTGAACTTTCTGATATGGCGGGATCTACGAATTATATTATTGAGGCAATTAGAAATGCTGAAATCGGGTCATCATGGGCGATTGGAACGGAAATGAACCTCGTTAAACGAATGATTAAACAGCATCCGGATAAACATATTATGTCTTTAAATCCGCATATGTGTCCTTGTTTAACAATGAATCGAATTGATCTTCCTCACCTTGCTTGGTGCCTGGAATCAATTGAACAAGGAAGTAACATGAACAAAATTAATGTAGCAGAAAATGATGCAAAATATGCAAAGCTAGCATTGGAAAGAATGCTTGCACATGTCTAAAACCTCTTTTTTCCGGAGGTTTTTTTTTCTTCAAAAAAAACTTTGCAACTAGTTACTAAAACATATTTTTCAAAATTAAAGCATAAGTTTTTATGTAAAGTATTAGCAATTTGCCCATTTTGTCATACACTATATGGACTTATGACTAGTAGGAGGGATCAGAGTGAAGATCCATATCGTACAAAAAGGGGATACTCTTTGGAAGATCGCCAAAAAGTACGGCGTGAATTTTGAAGAGCTGAAAAAAATGAATACACAGCTCAGCAACCCTGATATGATTATGCCCGGTATGAAAATAAAAGTTCCTGGAGCAGGAGGGTCTGTAAAGAAGGAAGCTCCTATTGGAGGCATGCCGGATACAAAAATTAACATGGGTGCTAAAAAAGAAATGCCAAAAGCAGAACACCCTTTTGCAAAAGAAAAGCCGAAAACAATGCCTGTTGTAGAAGCGCCTAAAGAAGTGCCAGTTGCACCTAAAAAGGAAGCACCAAAAGTAACTGCACCACAAGTGGAGATACCAAAAGAAGTCCCAAAGAAACCATTTATTCCGAAAATGCCGAAACCAATTATGCCGGAAATCGATATAAATAATTACTACATGATGAACATGGCTAATTTATCTGTTCAGCAGCCGGCGCCGCAATTGCCTCCGAAACCAGTTAATATTCTTCCGGAAGTAAAGCCGATAGAAACAAAACCAATAGAAACAAAACCGGTAAAACCGATAAAATCGGTAAAACCAGTAAAACCAGTTGAAAAAACGCCAAAGCCAAAGGCAGTAGAAAGCGAGTTATTTGCTGAAACACAACAAGGAGGTTTCGAACAGCCAATGTATCCATATTATCCTAATCATCTTTTTCCTGTTTCACCAGTTATGCCTGGATCTGGTTTTCAAGGAGGATATCCTCAGCAAATGGGCTTTCCACAAGTTCAAGGAGCAGCAATGCCAATGCATCAAATGCCACAAATGCCTCACCAAAATTTTGGGCTAGCTGGAGTAGAAAGCCACGGGTTTTATGAGGAATCCTCACCATTCATGCCGATGCATCAAATGCCGCATATGAATCATGAATATACTATGCCAACTCAGGCACAGAATCCTGCACCTGTTATGGGTGCCCAGGATATGGGACAGCAGCAATTGCCGCTTCAGCCAACATACACAGCTCCGGCCATGCAGCCAAATTATGGCTTTCCATGCCCACCAAATCCTTGTCCGCCATACCCAGCTCATTTAATTCCAGTGTCTCCAGTTATGCCTGGATCTGGCTTTTGTGGTACCGTTCCATATGGTCAAATGCCATATGCGATGCCACAAATGTCTCCACAAGTTCAAGGTGTAATGGAGGAAATGCCTAATATGGCACAAATGCCATTGATGCCTTCACAAAGTCAAATGCCTTTAATGCCAACTGAAAATGTGAAGGGTGCAGAAGCAGATTGTGGATGTGGCGGAGGTGCGCCACAAATGGCTCCATATGGATTCGGTCAAGGATTTGCTCCTGGTGTACAGCCGTACGGGTCTCCATATGGACAGCAAATGGGATACGCGCAACCATTCCCTATGAATCCTTACGGGCATGGACCAATGGGCGGGCAAGCGTTTGGAATGCCGCGAAACTTTGATGAAAGCAGTGAATTTGACGTTTAAAGGTGAAGGAGACGATTTGTTTCAAAATCGTCTCTTCTCCTATTTACAGAAACAGCTCAATATCCCAATTAAGGAAATTTTGCAAATAAGGAAGCAAGTATATAAAGTAAATGCAGAAGGGATAGATTTTATCCTAAAAGGCTTTTCCTCTTATCATCAGCTTGTTTTACAGAAGGACTTTTTAACATGGCTAAAACGGGAAGGATTCCAAAAAACCTATTCGTTTTATCCATTAGAGAAAAATCCCCCTCTATTATTTGAACAAACGTATTATGGATGCCTTGAATTCATCGAAACATCTAAGAATGAATTTACCTTTTATAAGCAGAGTGATCGTTTAAATGGCTTAAAGCTTCTCTCACATTTTCATGATGTGAATGAAAAACTAGTTAAACAATATACAGGGAATATACCAAGCTTTAATCAATTAGGAAAATGGCAGGAAAGAACCATGTCTTTTTTGAATAATCTCCCAGTTATCCGCTATTTTGTCCAAAAAGAAATAATAAATGATATGCTTATTTGGGCTGATTGGTCTTTGAAAGGACTAGAAAAAGAATTAAATGTATTCGAAAACGGCAAGAAGGTTATTCTACATGGAGATGTAGCTCACCATAATTTTTTACGATCGAAGAATAAAGACATATATTTAATTGACTTTGATTTAATAAGTATTGGTACCCCTCGTTCTGACTGCCTGCAATATGCCAACCGCATTCTCCCATTTATCCATTGGTCATTCCAGGAATTAGGAAACTATAAAGAAATTGCAGCCTATTTGAATGAAAAAGGATTTATTTACGCCCTTGCATTTCCTACGGATATTTTCAGGGAGTGGAATCGAGCGATTCGAGAACAAACTTACTTACAGTCAACAAAAATCCAGCAATTATTAGAAATGACCGTCGGACAATTTCAGCAAAGACACAGCTTTATTAAAGAGTTGCAACGTTTCTTGCACGTTAAGTAGAGCAAGCTGGCAATCATTTTAAGAATGAATATCCTCCTTTTTTGGCAACCTACTGATGAGCATAATGCTCATTTGTTTGATTAGCGAAGGAGGGTTTTCGCTTGGACAAGAAACTAATAGCACTTCCATTTTCAATGATCATGTTATTTGGAACAGCCGGCTGCGGAGCAAATGATGAAACAGCAAGTCAGCAGCGTTCTGCCGACCGCGCTCAGCCAATCGGGTATTATTCGAATGAAAACCATCAGAATAAGGGTGGAAATGTTCGATTTCTTGATGGGGCAGACAATGATGGTGCACTGACTGAGATGATGGACCACACTCTTGGAGAGGAAGGGCAATATAGAAATCGCCAGAATGGGAATGCAAAAGAACGAGCACCTCAAAGGGTAAGTGATAACAGGGAACCACATCTTTTTAGCCGTGATGATGCTAATTTCCATGGTCATTTAGGCTATAATAAAAGAGCAAGCAACTCCTATTATGAGGCATATAATGGGGAGATGGTTGAAAGAATAAACCAGGCTGCAGCAGCCGTAAACAATGTCAATGATGTTCAATCGGTCGTGAATGGGGATTATGTCATCATTGCAGCCGACTTAAACGATGCTGGACGCAAAAAAGCGACAATAGCAGAAATTAATCAGGCTGTTCAGCCTTATTTAAATGGAAAAACAAGCAGGGTTGTCACAGATGAAAGTACATTGAACCGCCTGAAAGTAATTGATAATGATTTACGAGATGGGGGTCCAAGAGACCAGCTTTATTTAGATGTTAAAAATCTATTTCGAAACATGACTGATTAAGCGAAAAGAGACAGGGCATATGTGTCCTGTCTTTTCCTTTAATGCTAGAAGTTTCATTTTATCCGGATAAGCTTGAAAAAAATGGTCATACTAAATACTGATATTAAACTTAAATGTCCCATTTATTTAAGAGGTGACCGAACATGAGAACCAATTGGTGGGCTCCTGGCCTCCTTTGTTTAACTGCCTTTTTTTCTGTTTTTTTTCTGAATAGTTTTTTATATAAAATGACCGGAGAAAATATAGTATATGCAAATAATGAGATAATGAATCCGATCCAAAGGGATGTCATACTGGAAAGAGTTTATGTGGATGGTGAGGTTAGTCAGGAAACAGTACAAGAAACGATTGGAAATATGGAGGAGTTTTGGGCTAAATATAGCGGATGGCAGCTTATTCATATGGACGGCAGAAAAATTGTGTTTCAAATGCAGATGGATGATATATCACCTTTATTAAAAGCAAATGGTTATTTTGGGATTACAGAAGAAGGGGTACTGACCATTTTTAACGGCAGACCGCAGAAAACAAATATTATTCAATCCTTTTTCCAAATTGATCTTGGAAGGCTTGAAAGCAAGAAATGTGAGGAATTAAAAAAGGGAATTCCCATAAAGACAAAAGAAAACTTTGTTGAAGTGCTTGAAACTTTTAAAACGTATTCAAAGGGCGATAAACAAGCAAAATAAGATCAAAAGCTCCTGCACCTAGAAAGAATAGGCGGCGGAGCTTTTGATTTTTTATTTTTCAATGCTAGTGATTACGTATTGTCCATTCTGTATTTCCAATTGGTATGTAACATTTTCTGCAGTTTTGACCGTTGCTTTATTTTCGTCCCCTTCAATTGTTACTGCTTCTTGTTTTGTTTCAAGGAAGGAAGGGTTGAAGTAAGGTTCAGCATTTAGAATCATTTGTCCTTCAGCGGTCTTCTCTTCTGTTGCATAATGTGAATAAATATTTTTTGCTAATTCTTCGCTATAGTATTTGGATAGAAATTCCACTGACTTTTCTTCGTCTGCAAAATTAGCATTAATGACAGGCGTCGTTTCGTCAGCGGCGACTTCTTTATGGAATACTTCATTTACCTTCAATTCTGCAACTCTTACTGAATTATATATTTTTGATTGAAGAGAATCAGTGAGCCCAGCAGTCTCTTTCTCCGTCGTTTTTTCAGCTGGCTCTTCTGATGAAGATGAACAGCCTGCTGCTGTAAAGAGGAGTGCGAAAATTACGAATATAGCTAATAGTTTTTTCATTTATATGACCCCCAATGGTGTTTTGAAAACATTTACAATTATAATAATTCTTATTCTCTTTTTGCAACCTTTTTTTCTACGAACCTAATTTAAAGTATGGTACAATGAGGTACAGAAAATCTCGGGGGAGCGAGTATGTTGTTTGAATTCATTAAAGGAAGGGTCGAATATATCGGACCGGAGTTTGTCGTAATTGAAAATAATGGGGTAGGCTTTCAAATATCTACACCAAATCCGTTTAGCTTTAAGCAAGAATATGGGCAGGAAGTAAAAGTATTTACATACCATCATGTTAGGCAAGATTTCATGGCTCTATATGGCTTTCATTCTCGCGAGGAAAAAACATTATTTATAAAGCTTTTAGATGTAACAGGAATCGGTCCAAAGGGAGCATTAGCAATTCTTGCTTCTGGAGAACCTGAGCAGGTCGTTCACGCAATTGAGAATGAAGATGAAGCATTCCTTGTTAAATTCCCGGGAGTAGGGAAGAAAACGGCAAGGCAAATTATCCTAGATTTAAAAGGGAAGCTGCAAAATATAGTTCCTGATTTCTTTCCGGATTTATTTTCAGTTGATAAAATACAGCCTATGCAAAATGGCCATTCGTCAGAATTCGAAGAAGCAATGCTTGCATTGCAAGCGCTTGGTTATTCGGAAAAGGAAATTAAAAAGATTTCTCCTGAGCTAAAGAAAGAACAGCTTACAACAGACCAATACATAAAAAAGGCGCTGCAGCGACTATTAAAATAATATAAATCGTTTGAATAAAAGGCGTGATAAATAAATGGATGAGCGGATTATTTCTGGGGAAGCAGATATTCAAGAACAATCCTTCGAGCAAAGCCTGCGTCCACAGAACTTAAAACAGTATATTGGCCAGGATAAAGTAAAGGAAAACCTTGAAATTTTCATTCAAGCTGCTAAGCTTCGTCAAGAAACACTTGACCACGTACTGCTTTATGGTCCGCCAGGTCTTGGAAAAACGACACTTGCTGCAATTATAGCAAATGAAATGGGCGTAAATATACGGACAACTGCTGGACCAGCCATTGAAAGACCGGGTGATTTAGCTGCTATTCTTACTGCATTGGAGCCAGGAGATGTCCTGTTTATTGATGAAATTCACCGGCTTCCAAGAACAATTGAAGAAGTCCTATATCCTGCAATGGAAGACTTTTGTCTTGATATTGTCATTGGAAAAGGTCCAAGTGCCAGATCCGTACGGCTTGATCTCCCTCCATTTACATTAGTAGGAGCGACGACAAGAGCTGGTTCTTTATCGGCACCGCTCAGAGATCGGTTTGGTGTGCTTAGCAGACTGGAATACTATAATGAAACACAATTAACGGATATTGTTATTAGAACGGCAGATGTTCTAGATACGGAGATAGATGATCTTGCCGCTGTAGAAATAGCAAGAAGGTCAAGGGGAACGCCAAGGATTGCCAACCGGCTTTTAAGAAGAGTTAGAGACTTTGCCCAAGTAAGAGGGAATGGTGCAGTAGACGAGCAGCTTGCGAAAGAAGCGTTAGAGCTTTTGCAAGTAGACCGTTTAGGGCTGGATCATATTGACCATAAATTATTAAGAGGGATCATTGAAAAATTCCGCGGAGGACCAGTAGGTCTTGAAACGATTGCAGCTACAATTGGCGAAGAGGCACATACAATTGAAGATGTTTACGAACCATATTTATTGCAGATTGGTTTTCTTCAGCGTACGCCTAGGGGCAGGATTGTAACAGACTTAGTGTACCGTCATTTCCAAATGGAGGTACCGAAAACAGAATAAGAATAAAGTTGGTGCATCATGAAAGTAGATTTATTTGATTTCCATTTGCCAGAAGAATTAATTGCCCAAACTCCTCTCATTGAGAGAACAAGCAGCAGATTAATGGTTTTGGATAAGGAAAAGGGAACAACCCAGCATACTATTTTTAAACATATTAAAGAACATCTGAAAGCAGGAGACTGTCTTGTACTAAACGATACAAAAGTCCTTCCCGCTCGGCTTTTTGGTGAAAAAGAAGGAACAGGTGCTAAAATAGAAGTTCTTCTGTTAAAACAGCTGGAAGGCGATTCTTGGGAAACGCTCATTAAACCAGCTAAACGTGTAAAAGTAGGTACACGAATTGATTTTGGCGAAGGGAATTTATCAGCTGTATGTACACAGGAATCCGAGCATGGCGGAAGAGTACTTGAATTTCAATATGATGGGATATTTTATGAAGTACTCGAACAATTAGGTGAAATGCCGCTCCCGCCATATATAAAAGAGCAGCTGGATGATCAGGATCGTTATCAAACCGTTTTTGCCCGTGAGCGCGGCTCGGCAGCTGCCCCGACAGCAGGTCTGCATTTTACTGAACAGTTGCTTGAGGAAATTAAAGAATTAGGCGTTCATATTGCTTTTATTACGCTTCATGTTGGACTTGGCACGTTTCGTCCTGTGAATGTTGAGGATTTAAGTGAACATGAAATGCACGCTGAATTTTATCAAATGACAGAGGGCACTGCGAGGCTATTAAATGAAGTGCGTGAGTCGGGCGGAAGGATTATTTCTGTTGGAACAACATCGACAAGGACGCTAGAAACGATTGCTTCAGCTAATAATGGGCGCTTTGATGTGGCAAGCGGCTGGACGGATATTTTTATTTATCCTGGCTACGAATTCAAGGCTATTGATGGGATGATAACAAATTTCCATCTGCCGAAGTCAACGCTTATTATGCTTGTCAGTGCATTAGCAGGCAGAGAAAATGTTTTGAATGCCTATCGTGAAGCTGTTGAAGAGAAATACCGATTCTTTAGCTTTGGAGATGCAATGCTTATAATTTAAGATGAAAGTGACAAGTTGGAAGGAGAACAAATCAATTGACAGCTATTCGTTATGAATTAATAAAAACATGTAAGCAAACAGGTGCAAGACTCGGCCGTGTTCATACGCCTCATGGTTCTTTTGAAACTCCTGTATTTATGCCGGTTGGAACGCTAGCTACTGTGAAAACAATGTCCCCAGAAGAACTTGTGGAGATGGGGGCAGGCATTATTTTAAGCAACACCTACCATCTGTGGCTTCGTCCTGGACAGGAGATCGTAGAGGAAGCAGGCGGCCTGCATAAGTTTATGAATTGGGATCGTGCGATTTTAACGGATTCAGGCGGATTTCAAGTGTTTAGTTTAAGTGAATTCCGTAAAATTGAGGAAGAGGGCGTCCATTTCCGTAATCATTTAAATGGGGACAAGCTATTTTTATCACCAGAGAAAGCGATGGAGATACAAAACTCGCTTGGCTCGGATATTATGATGGCATTTGATGAATGTCCGCCGTATCCAGCAACTTATGAATATATGCAGAAATCGGTAGAACGGACTTCACGCTGGGCAGAGCGCTGTTTACAAGCACATAAACGTCCAAATGATCAAGGCCTATTTGGCATTGTTCAAGGCGGTGAGTATGAAGAATTAAGAAAGCAAAGTGCTAAAGATTTAGTATCGCTTGATTTTCCAGGGTATGCTGTGGGAGGATTATCAGTAGGTGAGCCAAAAGATATTATGAACAGGGTGCTTGAATTTACAACGCCGCTGCTTCCTTCAAATAAACCAAGATACTTAATGGGAGTAGGATCACCAGACTCATTAATAGATGGCGCAATTCGTGGTATCGATATGTTCGATTGTGTGCTTCCGACTAGAATTGCCCGTAATGGAACATTGATGACGAGCGAAGGCCGATTAGTCGTTAAAAATGCAAAGTTTGCAAGAGATTTTGGTCCGATTGATGAGCATTGTGACTGCTATACTTGCCGCAATTACAGCCGGGCGTATATCCGCCATTTAATTCGCTGTGATGAGACATTCGGAATAAGACTTACAACTTATCATAATCTCTATTTTCTGTTAAAATTAATGGAACAGGTCAGACAAGCGATCAGAGAGGATCGTCTGGGGGACTTTAGAGAAGAATTTTTCGAAAGATATGGGTTTAATAAACCAAATGCGAAAAACTTCTAAACAATAAGGATGTTTAAATGGGACAAGCCCATAAGTTTTGAACATTCGTTACTTGGTGAAAGGGGTGAAAATGATATGGAAATGATTAGTACATTAGGACCACTACTGTTAATGTTTGTTTTATTTTACTTTTTGCTTATTCGTCCGCAGCAGAAGCGCCAAAAGGCAGTTCAGCAAATGCAGAACGATTTGAAAAAGGGAGATAAAATCGTAACAATTGGAGGACTACACGGCTTTGTCGATGCGATCGATGAGGGGAAAGTTGTTATCAAGTGTGGAGATGGAAGCCGTCTTACATACGACCGCGCAGCGATTCGTGAAGTAACAGAAGCATCTGCAGGCGGAGATATGCTAGCGAAATCTTAATAGAAAAAGAAGCGGAATCATAGGATTCCGCTTCTTTTTATAAGGCAGGATAATAACAGTTTATACGGCTATAATCAAGGCGCTTGCGCTTTTCTTATGCTGCTCTAGACTTATTATTAGACATATTCACGCCTAAGATCCCGCCCATCATAGCAGTAAGGATGTAACATACATGGTAGATGACCTGCTGCAAATTAAATAAGCTATCCTGACCTAAATATTGAAAAAGAAAAATAATGATGGAATAGCTTAACCCAGTTAATCCTCCAACCATCCATCCCTTCTGCTTGCCTTTTCCTCCAGATATGAACCCCCCTATGAATAGTGAAACAAAAGAAATGGCCGTAACAACAAACTGTAAGGAAGATTCCTGCAGAGATGTAAATGTTAATAACAATGAAATGATTAAGCTGCAAATAATGGCAAGAACAAAAACTGCAATTAGACCGATAAGAATTCCACCGCCGACATTTTTTGAATCTTCTATTTTGCTCCTCTCCTTTCTAACTTAAAGGATTAATCAGTACAGCCTTCCAGACTGCCTGATTCCTTAGTACAAGCATATTCACATAAAGAAAAAATAGAATATAAAACTTAAAACAAGAAATGCAAAAGAAAAAGTTTATAACATAATTTCTCTTACGTTGTTCAGAATAAAAAGGAATGTCATTTAAGGAGGAATGATGTATGGAGGAATATTCCATTATTATTTTACGGACGATTTTTTTGTACATCATTATCATGGTTATATTTCGAATGATGGGAAAAAAGGAACTTGGTCAGCTAAGTACCGTGGACCTTGTTGTTTCGATCATGATTGCTGAAATGGCTGTATTGGCGATTGAAAAGCCACAGAGCCCATTGTTTACAAATATATTGCCAATGCTGATATTGATGCTCATCCAAATCAGTTTTTCATTTGCAACGCTTAAAAGCAAGCGGCTCCGTGATTTAGTGGACGGAAAGCCAACCATTATTATTAATAAAGGAAAAATTGATGAAGAGGCAATGAAGAAACATCGCTATAATTTTGATGACCTCCTGCTGCAGCTTAGAGGAAAAGATATTCGTAATATTACAGATGTGGAGTTTGCCATCCTCGAAACAACTGGGGAATTATCTGTATTAAAAAAGGAAAAAAAGAAGAAGGGAAATATGACGATTCCTCTTATTCTAGATGGGATCGTTCAAGAGGAAAATTTAGAAGTAATAAATGAAACAAACTTCTGGCTCCGGCAGCAGCTTAAGAAAAGAGGGTATAACGATATGAACAAAATCTCTTTTTGCAGCTTTGAAAATGGGCAATTTTATATTGATTTGAAAGATGAAAAAAAATAAGAGACACCTGCTCTAGGGTGTCTACACTATTCATACTATTTAAAAGCAAGTTTTGAAAGATGCTCTCCAATCCAAGGAATCCGTTTCAATTCATCCTGTTTAACTAATCCAAGCAGTAAAGAAAGAATGGAATAACTAACAGTAATAAGAATGGAGATAAGTAAAACCTGGGTAGCGAGATGCAAGTCTTCACGCATGCTTTGCAGAGCCCAATAGCCAATATATCCTGAAACCCCCATAACAAGGAAAGTTTTTAAATAATCACGAACATAAAAAGTAAAAGAAATTTTTTTCAAAATCGTTGCGAAATGCAGCAATGTAACAAGAACAAAGCCAACGAGAATCCCCATTGCTACTCCAGTTATTCCAAACTCTGCCTGGCGAGCCAATAAATAAATGACAGCTGTTTTTACAACGGCTCCAATCAAGCTATTGATCATCGCGGCTCTTGCTAAATTCAAAGCTTGAAGTGCTGCCTGAAGCGGACCTTGGAAATAATGGAATAAAAAGAATGGCGCCATTAACTTAATAAATTGTGTACCGCTTGATGAGTTATACATCACTCTCATTAATTCGTCCGATAATACATAGATAATGACTACGGCTAACCCTCCGCTTAAAAGACAGAAGCGAAGCGCCTGCTGCAGGCGATACTCGATTAATCGGCTATTATTCTTTGAATTTGCCTCACTGATTGCAGGGACGAGAGCAGTTGAAAGAGAAAGAGTAACAAAGGAAGGGAGCATGAGTAATGGCATCGCAAAACCGGTGAGAGCCCCATATTGTTTTGTCGCTGCAATGGCAGCTACTCCAGCAATTGCGAGACTATGTGAAACGACAATTGGTTCAAAAAACCATGTCAGAGAACCGATCATTCTGCTTCCTGTTGTTGGTAAGGCAATACTCATTAACTCGCTAAATGTTCTTTTTCCTGTTTTAACATATTTGAAAAATTGTTTTCTTACTCGAAATTTCTTTTTGAGCTTGAAGGTTGCTAATAGATAGATTAGCGATGCTAATTCACCTATAACAGAAGCAATCATCGCTCCTGCAGCAGCATATTCAATCCCATATGGGAGAAATGCTTTGGTTAAAGCGGCAATTAAGGTGATTCTTACTACTTGCTCAAGCATTTGAGAAATAGCCGCTGGTTTCATGTTTTGCTTGCCTTGGAAATAGCCGCGGATGACAGAAGAAATGGCAATAATAGGTACAATAGGTGCAATAACAAGCAGCGGAAGTTTTGTCCGCGGATCGGTGAATAATGTTTCAGATAGAATGGGGGCGAGCAAGATTAAAGCTGGTGTGAAAATGACTGAAAGTGAAATGGTGACTGCTAGTGAAACAACTAAAATTTTCTTAACCTTTGCTGCATCCCCTTGCGCTTCCGCTTCTGCTACATTTTTGGAAATAGCAACAGGCAGCCCTAGCTGTGTAATCGTAACGACAAGCATTAATGTTGGAAATGCCATCATATATAGCCCGACGCCTTCTTCCCCAATGAATCGAGCAATAACAATTCTGTTTATAAACCCAAGCACCCTTGTGACAAGTCCGGCTGCCAGTAGGATCATCGTACCTCTTAAAAACTTAGACATTGCTTTCCCTGCCTTCTCAAAATAGGTGTTATCATATACAATTAACTATATGCATGAACTAGGACAAAGCATGACAAGCAATCATTAATTTTTCAGAGCAGTCATTTATTTAGTAGATTGGATAATGCATTACATTCGTAAACTGTGAATCTAAGGGGGTTCTAGCGTGAAGGCAAGCCATAAATATGATTCTTTTCGTTATCAAGTTCAGCCCGCAATCGCAAGTAAATTGGAAGAATTTTTTTTATTAGGGTACGGTCATGTGAAGGAAGAACAGCTTTGGGATTTTTTAACGACTAAGAAATGGCGTAAGACAACTGAGGATAAACGAATTGCTGAGATTGTTGATGACATCCTCTCTGTGAAAGTGGGGGACTTCTTTAGTTTTGCAACAATTGAAGCTTTTAAAGGAGCAGAGTTTGCTTTTGATGATGAGGATGAGCTTCGGGAGCTTTTGAAATAGAAAATTTTAATCTGACAATCATCCAGCTAACACTTCTGACATTAGACTTCTACAATAATTGACAGCTTTTATAAACTGTTTCATAATAAAAATATTGGAATTCCCGGTCGACTTATCCATTTATATGTTGTATGCTGTCACAGCGTTCAAAAAGGATGTCACTGCCGGTTTACGCTAAGGAGCCTTTCGGGCTTGTATTTAAGGAGGACAATTACATAATGGTAAAGCGCGGTCGCATTGTTGCCTTCTTCCTGATTGTTTTATTAATAGGAAGCTTAATAGGAACAACAACTAATGGCATTACAAAAAACATTAAACTTGGGCTGGATCTACAAGGGGGCTTTGAGGTCCTATATGAAGTATCTACCTTAGACGATAAAAAGGTTGATAAAACTGCTTTAGCAAGTACAGCCAAGGCGCTGGAAAAGCGGGTTAATGTAATGGGTGTAAGTGAGCCCAGCATTCAAATTGAAGGAGAAAACAGAATTCGCGTACAGCTGGCGGGTGTTACAGATCAAAACAAAGCTCGTGAAATGCTAGCAACACAAGCCAATCTATCCTTCAGAGATGTAAATGATGTGAAGCTCATGGATGGTTCGGATCTTGCAGAAGGCGGCGCGAAACAAACCTTTGATGAAAATGGAAATCCAAGTGTTTCCCTTAAGCTGACTAGTGCAAGTAAATTTAAAGAGGTCACACAAAAAATTGTTAATATGGGTGCACCAAATAACTTACTAGTTATTTGGCTTGACTTTGAAGAAGGGGACTCCTTTAAAGCGGAAGCAGCAAAGGAAAATCCGGCTTATTTATCTGCTCCACAAGTGAGTCAGGTGTTTAACCAGGATTCTGTTTCGATTACAGGCCGTTTTACGATGGAAGAAGCAAATACTTTAGTTGACCTTTTAAATGCAGGTTCATTGCCTGTAAAATTAGATGAAGTATATTCAACATCAGTGGGTGCTCAGTTTGGTGAGCAGGCATTGCAAAAGACAGTTTTTGGAGGAATTGTTGGGATTGCAATCATTTATTTATTTATGATTTTCTTCTACCGATTCCCAGGTTTAATTGCGACGGTTACATTATCAATTTATATTTTCCTCATTCTACTCATATTTGATTGGATGAATGCCGTATTAACTCTGCCTGCTATTGCGGCACTTGTACTTGGGGTAGGTATGGCAGTTGATGCGAACATTATTACCTATGAAAGAATTAAAGAGGAAATGAAGGTTGGAAGAACAGTTAAGTCGGCCTTCAATGCGGGAAATCAAAACTCGTTTGCATCTATTTTTGATGCAAATATTACAACTCTTCTAGCAGCTGGTGTCTTATATGTATATGGTAATAGCTCGATAAAGGGCTTTGGAACAATGCTAATCATTAGTATTCTTGTCAGCTTTTTAACAGCTGTTTACGGTTCAAGGCTATTACTCGGTCTATGGGTAAACAGTAATCTATTTAATAAAAGACCTGGCTGGTTTGGTGTGAAAAAAAGCGAGATTAGAAATATTTCTGAGAATGTAGATACACATGATCTGCCAACCATATATGATAAAATAGATTTTGTGAAAACCAGGAAAATATATTATATTATTTCTGGTGCTTTAATGGCTATAGGAATTGTTTTAGTGTCTGTCTTCGGTTTAAATCTAGGAATTGACTTCTCGAGCGGAACGCGAATTGATATTCAATCGCCGCATGCCTTGACGAAGGAAGAAGTGAAATCAGAGTTATCGAAGCTAGATATTGATACTAACAATATCGTTATTTCTGGAGACGAGAAAAATATTGGGGTTGCAAGGTTAAAAGGTGTTTTAACGAAGGAAGAGATCGCAACCTTAAAGACTGAATTCCATAAAATATATGGCGCGGACCCAACAGTTAGCACGGTTTCACCGACTGTCGGAAAAGAGTTGGCGAAAAACGGGATAAAGTCATTAATTATTGCTGCAATCGGGATCATTATTTATGTATCGATCCGTTTTGAAATGAAAATGGCAGTTCCAGCAGTAGTAGCATTAATACATGATGCATTCTTAATTGTCGTTTTCTTTAGTATCACGAGGTTAGAGGTTGATATTACTTTTATCGCTGCGATCTTGACGGTTATTGGTTATTCCATTAACGATACGATTGTTACGTTCGATAGAATGCGTGAAAATATGCAAAAGAAAAAGCGTTTAAAAACGATGGATGATATTGCTGATGTTGTAAATAAGGCATTACGCCAAGTAATGACTAGGTCAATTAATACAGTTTTAACAGTTATTATTGCTATTCTTGGCTTGTTAATTTTTGGCAGTGAGTCCATTCGTAATTTCTCTATTGCTTTATTAGTCGGTACAATAGTAGGGGTTTATTCATCCATATTCCTAGCTGCCCAATGGTGGTATGATTGGAAAGGGAAGGAACTTAAGAAAAAAGGTGTAATTAAAACTGTTAAAGAAAAGCGAAAAACAAGTGATGAGCCACAAGTATAAATGATCATAGAATAGAAACAAAACCTCAGGAATCTCCTGAGGTTTTTCCTTTCACTAAAGGTATTATTGGGGCAAATGGGTTAAACTAAAAGTAAGATTAGGGGAGGAAGGAAGTTTCTAGTGAGTAATCAAGATCGCTTTAAAAAAGCCGAGTTTGCTGCTATGCTTGGGATCATTGTAAATATCGTTCTTGCTATCGTTAAATGGGGAATTGGAGTTTATGCTGGAAGCCGCGCTTTAGTAGCAGATGCAGTTCACTCCGCTTCAGACGTAGCTGGATCATTTGCCGTTTATTTAGGTTTGAAGGCTGCCAAGCAGCCGCCTGATGAAGATCATCCGTATGGCCATGGAAAAGCAGAATCCATCGCAGCGATTATTGTAGCAGTCCTTTTATTATTAGTTGGTATTGAAATTGGAAAATCATCCTTCGAGGCATTTTTTCAGCCGATCGAGCCGCCTAAAACCATTGCGATTGCCGCAGTAGTCCTATCAATTATTGTAAAAGAAATCCTATTTCGCTATAAGTATAAATTAGGTCGTGAATTAAATAGTGATGCATTAATTGTAAATGCTTATGAACACCGTTCAGATGTTTATTCATCTATTGCTGCATTAGCAGGGATTGGCAGTGCCATTATCGGCGGGAAACTAGGCATTGAGTGGCTTGAGTATGCTGATCCAGTCGCAGGAATTATCGTATCACTGATGGTTCTTAAAATGGCCTGGTCTCTTGGGAAAGAATCGATACATAATACACTTGATCATGTCCTCCATGAAGAGGATACAGTTGAATTGAGGCGGGCAGTTGAAGAATTTGAAGAAGTGAAGCAAATCGATGAATTACATGCAAGGGAGCATGGACATTATGTGATCATTGATTTAAAAATATCAGTAGATCCGTATATGACGGTAGAAGAAGGGCACCGGGTCGGAAAAAAAGTAAAGAAAAGGCTATTAGAAATAGAAAATGTTCAGAATGTCTTTGTTCATATTAATCCGTATAATGATGGAAAGCATGAGGGTGAGAATATAGAAAGCTTATGAAACGGCGAGTTATTCGCTGTTTTTTTATTCCAGAGTAAGTATAGCATCTTTCGACTTTAAGAACCGTTGAGTTCCAGCACTTGCGCTTTTCCTATTTTCTTTCATTGAAACACAAGAATCGCTCCTGTATAATTAAGCAGTTGAGGGGTGAACAAATGTTACATTCAAAAACACGATGGATGGTTCAGAATTCAGATGAAGAAAAGGAAAATCTGCTTGTCCAAGAATTAAATATAACGCCTCTCGTGGCTTCACTCCTTGTTAATCGGGGATTAGATACGCCGGAACAAGCACGGCATTTTTTATTTGATCAAAAACAAGAATTTCACGATCCTTTTTTATTAACAGGTATGGATGCTGCGGTATCAAGAATAAAAGAGGCAATCGAGAATCAAGAAGCAATATTAATATTTGGTGACTATGACGCAGATGGTGTAACAAGTACGACCGTTATGATGAAGACACTTCAAGAGCTTGGGGCGAATGTAGAATTTTACATACCAAACCGCTTTACAGAAGGGTATGGACCAAATATACCTGCTTTTCAGCATGCGTCAGAAATAGGTATTAAACTGATTATTACTGTTGATACAGGTATAGCTGCTGTAAATGAAGCAAAGGCTGCGAAAGAGCTAGGGCTCGATCTTATTATTACTGATCATCATGAACCAGGTCCTGAGTTGCCTGAAGCATTAGCAATCATTCACCCGAAGCTTGATAATAGTGAATATCCTTTTCGCGATTTAGCAGGTGTAGGTGTAGCATTTAAATTGGCTCATGCACTGTTAGGCAGAATTCCAGAACATTTGCTGGAAGTTGCTGCAATCGGAACAATCGCTGATCTTGTTTCACTTAAAGGAGAAAATCGCTTAATTGCAAAAAGAGGGATTAAAAAACTTCAGTCTACATCAAATGTTGGTTTAAAAGCATTGCTTAAATTAAATAAAGTAGAACCCAATTCAATAAATGAAGAAACAGTTGGTTTTCTAATCGCTCCTCGCTTGAATGCAGCAGGAAGATTGGAAAGCGCTGACCCTGCAGTTGATCTGCTGTTAACAGAAGATAGTCTTGAAGCGGAATCCATTGCTGAGGAAATTGAGCAATTAAATAAGGATCGCAAGACTTTAGTCAGTGAAATTACAGAGCAGGCCATTCGTGAAGTGGAAGAAAGATACCCAGTGAATGAAAATGCAGTTCTTGTTATTGGAAGAGAGGGCTGGAATGCTGGGGTAATTGGCATTGTTGCATCAAAGCTTGTAGATACATTCTATCGGCCTGTGATTGTTCTAAGCTATGATTTAGAAAAAGGTCTTGCAAAAGGATCTGCAAGAAGTATAGCAGGTTTTGACCTTTTTAAAAATCTGTCAGATTGCAGAGAGATTTTGCCTCATTTTGGCGGACATCCGATGGCAGCAGGGATGACATTGAAGCTTGATGATGTAAATGAACTTCGGAACAGACTCAACACTGCTGCTAAAGAACAATTATCAGAAGAGGATTTTGTTCCTGTCACGCAACTGGATGGGGAAATCGCATTACATGATATTCATTTGAATTCTTTAGAAGAGCTGCAAATGCTTTCTCCCTACGGAATGGATAATCCAAAACCAAAAATTATGATTAAGAATGCTAATATATCTGCAATGAAAAAGATCGGTTCGGATCAAAATCATCTAAAGATGACGATTGAAAATAATGGTCATACATTAGACGGGGTCGGTTTTGGACTTGGTTCATTATTCGAACATATATCTCCAAGTTCGCAAATATCGGTTATCGGGGAATTAGCGATTAATGAATGGAATAATATTCGCAAACCGCAAATGTTTCTCCAAGACATAGCTATTGATGTATGGCAGCTTTTTGATATTAGAGGGGTAAAGCGCATTGCAAGTATAGCAGAGCTTGTCCCGAATAATTGTTCGAAATGGATTGTTTTTAATCAAGAGAATGTGAGTAAATTTCAAGGATATACAAACGATAATTTAATAATAATAAATTCAGTTGAGGAAGCATCAGCACTGAACATTGAGAAAGAAAATGTGATTTTGACAGATCTCCCTTCCTCTAAGGAAATATTGTCTGCAGTATTTGCTGGAAAAAAACCAGCTAGAGTGTATGCACATTTTTATAATGAAAATGACGCATATTTTAGTACCATTCCTACAAGAGATCATTTCAAATGGTTCTATGCCCTATTAGTAAAAAAGGGACCTTTTGATCTTAGAAAGTATGGGGATGACATTGCAAAATTTAAAGGCTGGAGCAGACAAACAATTGACTTCATGTCAAAGGTGTTTTTTGAACTCGATTTTGTTAAAATAGAAAATGGATTCATTTCTGTTAATAAAGCTACTGAAAAACGTGATTTGTCAGATTCATTAACATATCAGAAGGTGCTGGCACAGTATACACTTGAAAGGGATTTGGTGTATTCTTCCTATCAGCAATTAAAAGGATGGTTTGACGAAGTGATCCAAGGTTTACGTGAAATTGAGGAGGAAATGAAAGCATGGACTTAAAACAATATATTACAATCGTCCAAGACTGGCCAAAACCAGGTATTCAATTTAA
Source organism: Cytobacillus massiliigabonensis (assembly GCF_900199725.1). GTDB lineage: Bacteria > Bacillota > Bacilli > Bacillales > Cytobacillaceae > Cytobacillus > Cytobacillus massiliigabonensis. The sequence continues at coordinate 1,434,983 of NZ_LT904904.1, forward strand.
AGATATAACAACATTAATGGATAATGGCGATGCTTATCGTTATGCAACAGACAAAATTGTAGAATATGCACGAGAAAAGCATATTGATCTTGTTGTTGGTCCAGAGGCACGCGGCTTTATTATCGGTTGTCCAGTTGCTTATTCACTTGGAGTAGGTTTTGCCCCTGTAAGAAAGGAAGGCAAGCTTCCGCGTGAAACAATTAAGGTTGATTACGGTCTTGAGTATGGGAAGGATGTTCTTACGATCCATAAGGATGCAATCAAGCCTGGACAGCGTGTCTTAATTACCGATGATTTACTGGCAACAGGGGGAACAATTGAGGCAACGATTAAATTAGTTGAAGAACTTGGCGGAGTTGTAGCTGGAATTGCCTTCCTGATTGAATTATCATATTTAAAAGGTCGCGACAAGCTTGAAAAATATGATATACTTACTTTAATGGAATTTTAATTTTCATGAGAGCGCTAAAAAAGCGCTCTTTTTATATTTTGATTTTATCCAAAAGAGAGAAAATAATATTGCAAACAGACAAAATTCGACAGACTTTTTGTTTTTCCTTTAAAAATAACCTCCTAACCCTTTACATCTTCGTTTTTTTTTTCGATAATAGTAACAATCATAATTTTTTAAAGTAAATGTAAACGGAAATTTAGATAAAACTACTATTAGATAAAGGTGATCCCATGGCGAACGATCATGTTCTGACCGCTGAACAAGTCATCGACAGGACAAAAGTATATTTAAATGATGAGCATGCGGCACTAGTGAAGAAGGCATATGAATTTGCAAGGCATGCACATCGTGAACAATATCGAAAATCGGGTGAGCCTTATATCATCCACCCTATTCAAGTTGCGGGAATATTAGCTGATTTGGAGATGGATCCTTCCACAGTTGCAGCCGGTTTTCTTCATGATGTTGTAGAGGATACTGATGTCACACTTGCAGATATTAAAGAAGCCTTTAATGAGGAAGTGGCAATGCTCGTTGATGGCGTGACGAAGCTAGGAAAAATTAAATATAAATCGAAGGAAGAGCAGCAGGCCGAAAACCATCGGAAGATGTTCGTAGCGATGGCGCAGGATATTCGGGTCATACTGATAAAATTAGCTGATAGACTTCATAATATGCGCACATTGAAGCATCTCCCAGCTGAAAAACAGCGCAGAATTTCAAATGAAACTCTTGAAATATTCGCACCTCTTGCCCATCGGCTAGGAATTTCAAAAATCAAATGGGAGCTTGAAGATACTGCTTTAAGATATTTAAATCCGCAGCAATACTACCGGATTGTCAACCTAATGAAAAAGAAGAGGGCTGAACGGGAGCAATATCTTGAAGATGTCATCGATGTGATGCGGTCGAGAATGGAAGATGTATCGATTAAGTCAGAGATTTCTGGCCGCCCGAAGCATATTTATAGCATTTATCGGAAAATGGCTTTGCAAAATAAGCAATTTAGTGAAATATATGATTTGCTTGCTGTAAGAATTGTTGTTAATAGTATTAAAGATTGCTACGCAGTGCTAGGAATCATTCATACGTGCTGGAAGCCAATGCCAGGGCGTTTTAAGGATTATATCGCCATGCCGAAGCAAAATATGTATCAATCTCTTCATACGACTGTTATTGGTCCAAAAGGCGATCCTCTTGAAGTGCAGATTCGCACATTTGAAATGCATCGAATTGCTGAATTCGGGATTGCTGCCCACTGGGCATATAAAGAAGGAAAAAAGGTCAATGAAGGATCACCTTCCATTGAAGATAAGCTGACATGGTTCCGTGAAATATTAGAATTCCAGGATGATGCCGTAAATGCGGAAGAATTTATGGAATCTCTGAAAATTGACCTTTTCTCAGATATGGTATTTGTTTTTACTCCTAAAGGAGATGTAATCGAGCTTCCTTCAGGTTCCGTTCCAATTGATTTCGCCTACCGGATTCATTCTGAAATCGGCAATAAAACAATTGGTTCAAAAGTAAATGGGAAAATGGTGACGCTTGATTATAAGCTGAAAACAGGCGATATTATTGAAATATTAACGTCCAAGCACTCATATGGCCCAAGTAAAGACTGGCTTAAGCTTGCCCAAACCTCACAGGCAAAAAATAAAATTAGGGCATTTTTTAAGAAACAATTACGTGATGAGAATATTGAAAAGGGCAAAGAATTAGTTGAAAAAGAAATCCGTAATATGGATTTTGATTTAAAAGAAATCTTAACGAATGAGAACGTTAAAAGAGTCATAGAAAAGTTTAATTTTACTAATGAAGAAGATATGTATGCGGCTGTTGGCTACAATGGGGTCACAGCTCTGCAGGTTGCGAACAGGCTTACGGAAAAGTGGCGAAAAAAGCGTGATATGGAGCAAACTGCTGACATTATTACGAATGCTGTTTCTGAATTAAAAGCTTTCCCATCTACAAAAAAACGAGAATCAGGCGTCCGGGTTGCAGGAATTGATAATTTACTTATTCGTTTGTCGCGCTGCTGTAATCCAGTGCCAGGGGATGAAATTGTTGGTTTCATTACGAAGGGGCGCGGTGTCTCTGTCCATCGGGCTGATTGCACGAATATTGTCACAGAGGATGCTAAAGCAAGGTTGATTCCTGTAGAATGGGAAACGGCCTTAAATGATCGTAAAGAATATAGTGTTGAAATTGAGATTACCGGATATGATAGACGAGGATTATTAAACGAGGTTCTTCAGGCAGTAAATGAGACAAAAACGAATATTTCCGCAGTAACAGGCCGTTCGGATCGCAATAAATCAGCAACGATTAATATGACAATTGCCATCCACAATGTCAGCCATTTACAAAAAGTTGTCGATCGGATTAAACAAATTCCGGATGTATATGCTGTTCGCAGAATTATGAATTAAGGAGTATTTGTTATGCGTGTTGTTGTACAGCGAAGCAAGGAAGCAAGTGTAACGGTTGAAGGGGAAATCGTTGGTAGCATAGCAAAGGGGTTTGTATTGCTAGTCGGTGTTACACATGAAGATACAATAGAAGATGCGCAGTTTTTAGCAGAGAAAATCGCTAATCTGCGTGTTTTTGAAGATGATGCTGGAAAAATGAATCTTTCCATTTTAGACAAGGGCGGGGAGATTTTATCTGTCTCACAATTTACTTTATACGGAGATTGCCGCAAAGGACGCAGACCAAATTTCATGGATGCAGCAAAACCTGAGCATGCGGTGAAAATTTATGAGGCTTTAAATACTTGCCTTGAGGAAAAAGGGATAAACGTAGCAACCGGCATTTTCGGCGCAATGATGGACGTTCAATTAACGAATGATGGACCGGTTACATTAATTGTGGAAAGTAAATAGAAAAGCGACATCCTGTCGCATTGTCGACACTAGTACGTCCTGTACGTCGGGGGTAGGCTCTGCAGCTAGACAAATAAAAAAGGGCGATATCCATGAACTGAACCCAAAAAGTTAGACATGGGGTTTAGGCAGCTACTTGGGCATGAGTTCGGTATTGCACTGGACTCATGCCTTTTAACTTTGCCTTAATCCGTTTGTGGTTATAATAGTGAATGTATTTTTCTAACTCTATTTTAAAATGCTCCACACTCTCGAATTTCTTCAAATAAAGCAATTCAGACTTTAATAAGCCAAAGAAGTTCTCCATGACTGCGTTATCCAAGCAGTTCCCCTTACGGGACATACTTTGAATGATACCATGTTTTTTTAATGCAAATTGATACTGCTTCATCTGATAATGCCAGCCTTGATCAGAATGGAGGATGGGGGTTTCTCCCTCGTTTAATCGCTCAATGGCCTTGTCCAACATTTTAGAAACAAGTGGATATACAGGGCGTTGCTCTATATTATAAGCTATTATCTCACCATTATATAAGTCGAGAATGGGCGATAAATATAGCTTTTCCCCATGCAGGTGGAATTCTGTCACATCCGTCACCCACTTCTTGTTAGGCTTAGATGCATGAAAATCCCGTTCTAATATATTAGCTGTAGTTTTGCCTACTTGTCCTCGGTATGACCGATATTTTTTCATTCGAACGAGACATTTTAATCCCAGCTCATTCATTAGACGTCGGATCGTTTTATGATTGATTACATACCCTCTGTTGCGTAATTCTAATGTAATCCGACGGTAACCATAAC
>NZ_LT904904.1:1439799-1441503 GCF_900199725.1 Cytobacillus massiliigabonensis
AAAATCTCCTTAATTAACTCCTTTTGTTCTTTGTATTTATCTGGCCGTTCCATTTGCTTTACCCAATAGTAATACGTACTACGGGCAATTTCGGCAATCTTAACTAACTCACTCACCTTAAAATCATGCCTTAACTCAAATATTATTTTTGCCTTTTCTTGTTCGGTGATTTTTCCTTTTCTTGAATTAAGGCCTGTAACTTTTTTAAATAGGCATTCTCCATGCGTAAACGTTCATTTTCAGCTTGTAATGCCTCCATTGAACCCTCTACAGGTAATGATTTTTTTGTTTCCTTTTTCATGGATGGACGCCCCTTTTTCTTTGGAAGTAGAGCGTCCACACCTGATTCTTCAACCTGCCTTTGCCATTGAAGAATTGTAGAAGGTGAAGAGATGTTATACACAGCCGCTGCTTGTTTAAAAGACGCTCCAAGTTCGCTCATATAATTTAGTACGTCCATTTTAAAATGAATATCATAGTTTGTATAGGATGAAATTAATCCATTTTCACCATTTTCTCTATATTGAGCTATCCAAGTTTCTAAGGGGGTTTTACTTACATTGAAACGCCTAGCAACTGCTCGAATAGACTCTTTTCCATTTAAATAGTCTAATACCGCCTCAAGTTTTAACTCAAATGAATATTTGGCCATAAAAAAACTGCACCTCCAATTGTTAGTTGTGTCTNTAGCTATTATCTCACCATTATATAAGTCGAGAATGGGCGATAAATATAGCTTTTCCCCATGCAGGTGGAATTCTGTCACATCAGTCACCCACTTCTTGTTAGGCTTAGATGCATGAAAATCCCGTTCTAATATATTAGCTGTAGTTTTGCCCACTTGTCCTCGGTATGACCGATATTTTTTCATTCGAACGAGACATTTTAATCCCAGCTCATTCATTAGACGTCGGATCGTTTTATGATTGATTACATACCCTCTGTTGCGTAATTCTAATGTAATCCGACAGTAACCATAACGCCCCTGATGTTCCTCAAAAATCTCCTTAATTAACTCCTTCAGTTCTTTGTATTTATCTGGCCGTTCCATTTGCTTTACCCAATAGTAATACGTACTACGGGCAATTTCGGCAATCTTAACTAACTCACTCACCTTAAAATCATGCCTTAATTCAAATATTATTTTTGCCTTTTCTTGTTCGGTGATTTTTCCTTTTCTTGAATTAAGGCCTGTAACTTTTTTAAATAGGCATTCTCCATGCGTAAACGCTCATTTTCAGCTTGTAATGCCTCCATTGAACCCTCTACAGGTAATGATTTTTTTGTTTCCTTTTTCATGGATGGACGCCCCTTTTTCTTTGGAAATAGAGCGTCCACACCTGATTCTTCAACCTGCCTTTGCCATTGAAGAATTGTAGAAGGAGAAGAAATGTTATACACAGCCGCTGCTTGTTTAAAAGACGCTCCAAGTTCGCTCATATAATTTAGTACGTCCATTTTAAAATGAATATCATAGTTTGTATAGGATGAAATTAATCCATTTTCACCATTTTCTCTATATTGAGCTATCCAAGTTTCTAAGGGGGTTTTACTTACATTGAAACGCCTAGCAACTGCTCGAATAGACTCTTTTCCATTTAAATAGTCTAATACCGCCTCAAGTTTTAACTCAAATGAATATTTGGCCATAAAAAAACTGCACCTCCAATTGTTAGTTGTGTCTAACAATTGGGGTGCAGTTCA
>NZ_LT904904.1:1443100-1473149 GCF_900199725.1 Cytobacillus massiliigabonensis
TCATTTTCAGCTTGTAATGCCTCCATTGAACCCTCTACAGGTAATGATTTTTTTGTTTCCTTTTTCATGGATGGACGCCCCTTTTTCTTTGGAAATAGAGCGTCCACACCTGATTCTTCAACCTGCCTTTGCCATTGAAGAATTGTAGAAGGAGAAGAAATGTTATACACAGCCGCTGCTTGTTTAAAAGACGCTCCAAGTTCGCTCATATAATTTAGTACGTCCATTTTAAAATGAATATCATAGTTTGTATAGGATGAAATTAATCCATTTTCACCATTTTCTCTATATTGAGCTATCCAAGTTTCTAAGGGGGTTTTACTTACATTGAAACGCCTAGCAACTGCTCGAATAGACTCTTTTCCATTTAAATAGTCTAATACCGCCTCAAGTTTTAACTCAAATGAATATTTGGCCATAAAAAAACTGCACCTCCAATTGTTAGTTGTGTCTAACAATTGGGGTGCAGTTCACCATCGCCCTTTTTTTAATTGAAATGCTTTGCCAGCCCTTGATAAATCCCTGTCGTCACCATCTCTTGGTATTGACCTGAAGTGACAATCATTTCTTCAGTTGGATTACTTAAGTAACCGAGTTCCAATAGAATCGCGTTGCGTTTATTTTCCCTTAAAACATAATAATCTCCAAATCGATAGTCGCGATTTTTTAGACTAGAACTAGAGGCAACAGAAGAATGAACATCTGCTGCTAGTCCTTTTTGATAGGAGTGATAGTAGTATGTAGTCATTCCTCTTACACTGCGGTCTGCAATGCTATCATAGTGGATACTAATAAATGCATCTGCATTATGGTAATGTGCCGTGTATACTCTTGAAGACAAAGGAATAAATGTATCGGTATTTCTTGTTAGAATCACATTTGCACCAGCGGCTTTTAATTTATCATATAAGAGCTTTGCGGTTTTTAATGTCACTGTTTTCTCAGTTGTTCCACTAGCCCCAGTAGTTCCGTTATCTCTGCCGCCGTGACCAGGATCAATGACAATCTTTTTATTTTTTAAACTTGTTTTCGGGCCTGGTTTTTCAACAACGGGCGCTGGTCCATTTACAGATACTATCCAACCTGCAATAAATCCGCTGTCTCCATTACCTAGCCGTACCTCATACCAATCATTTTGTATACTGATAATTTCATATGTTGCCCCTTGATCTGCTCTTTCAACGACTGTGGAAGAAGGATCGGCACTTTTTCTTATATTTGAACCATTATGCAGGATAGTAAGTGTACTTTCCTGAACAGCCTGTTTATTAGTTTCAGTTGATTTATGATTAGGCTTTTCTAAGTACCAGCTTGCAACCCAGCCATAAGAACCTTTTTTAAATTCGATTTTTACCCAATTATTTGCTTCTTCTAAGATCGTAAAGGTTTGTCCCATCGAAACGGAACCAATCGCTTTTCCATTAAGTGAGCCTGTGCTTCTAACAGTTAAAGAGGTTGCAGTTACTGTGCCTGTTCCTGTTTTACCGGATTTTGAAGGTTCTAGCTGTGTTTGTTCTTTTACATCCATATTCCCTTCAACCATTTCAACATACTGGCTGCTGACCCACGCCTCCTTGCCTAGATGGGAGATTTGTGTCCATCCATTTTTTTGAGATAAAATGATTACTTGATCTCCTGCATGTAATTTTCCAATAATTGATCCATTCAGTGACGGTTCACTGCGAATATTAAGTGAATTAGAAGTGATTTTGCCATTCACCGTTTTTGATCCATTGCTTTTAACAGAATGACTATTGAATTGTACAAATTCACTTGAAACCCATCCATTTCCATACGAAGTAGCAAGCTGTATCCAATCTCCATCTGCAGCAAGAACAGAAAAATTTTCCCCTTTGTTTATTGTCCCGATTACTTCATAATTTGTTCCTGGACCTTTTCTTACTCTAAGACCGTCAGCAGAAATAATTGCCTGTTTATTAACAGACTGAGAAATAGTTGTGCTGCTGTTTTCACTGCTTTCCAGTGTCACAAGCCAGTCAGCTGCCCAGCCCTTTTTCCCATCCTTCAGTTGAATTTCAATCCAATCTTCCTTCTCTGAAAGATACGTGTATCTTTCCCCTTTATTTACTTGTGCAACAACGGGATAACTTAATCCTGGACCTTCTCGAATATTTAAGCGATCAATTCCAATCTTAACGGTTTGCCCTGCTGCACTCGTAGGAGGCAAGTGAATGGGTGAAATTCCAATTAGAAGAATGAAACAAATAAATAGAATCGCTTTTTTCTTTTTATGCATGCGCACTCTCCTCTCCTAGTTAGATTAACAGTTCTTCATCTTATTAGAAAAACAAAATTGCTACAGTCAGTCAAGTCTTTCATGCAAATTGCCCCTGTTATTATTTCTCTTTTTGCAATCGATTTCCTTCTAAAATATTCATTCTCTTAGCATTTAGATTGCAGGATAGTTTTTTCACTTTCATGGGAATACTAGATAAGAATAAGTGAACGAGGGTGATAGAAATGAGATTTGGTGACAAGGGAATGTCTGCTCAATTAGGGGAAAATCAACTTTTTGGCGTGGATTTTCATGATTTTATCCAGAAGGAGCAAGGTTCAAATATGATTGAATTGGCTTCAGAATTTGGTTTAACCGTAAAGGATGTCCGGAAGCTGAAAAAACATTTGGAACGATCTTAGCAAATCACTATTGACAATGCTCTTAATGATACGTATTATTATATAAATATTAAGAGAAGTTTATTGATGACAATGTGCATTAGGCACTGCTATATAACCGTTTGATGAAGAAGAGTAATTAAACCCCACATGAAAAGAGAGAAAATGCCATAGGCTGAAAGCATTTTTCGCATGATGATTTAATGAAAGAACACTTCGTAGGTTTCTCTCTGAAAGAAGCTATGTTTTTTAGTAGGAGCTGAACGTTAACAGGCGTTAACTGTAAAAGAGGAAGATCGCAGGATTTTGCGGCTTCAACTAGGGTGGCACCACGGGAATCTCAAAAGCTCTCGTCCCTTGTATGTATATACAAGGAGGCGGGGGCTTTTTTATATTTAATAAACCTTTACATAACAATTTTTGATTAGGAGGAGACATGAAATGTCTATTCGTTTACCAAGAGGAACACAGGATATTCTCCCAGGTGAGATTGAAAAATGGCACCTGATAGAAGAAAAGGCTAGAGAGCTTTGTGCAAAATTTCAGTATCGAGAAATTAGAACGCCAATTTTTGAACATACAGAGCTTTTTTTGCGAAGTGTAGGAGATACAACTGATATTGTTCAAAAGGAAATGTATACATTTGAGGATCGCGGTGAACGCAGTTTAACATTGCGCCCAGAAGGCACAGCAGCTGTTGTTCGGTCATTTGTTGAGCATAAAATGTTCGGTGATGCGAATCAGCCAGTTAAGCTTTATTATATGGGGCCAATGTTCCGTTATGAACGTCCGCAGGCAGGCCGCTACCGCCAATTCGTTCAATTTGGTGTGGAGGCGATTGGCAGTGCTGATCCGGCGATAGATGCGGAAGTGATTGCAGTAGCCATGTCTCTTTACCAATCATTAGGCTTAAAAAAGCTAAAACTAGTTATTAACAGTCTTGGAGATAAGGAAAGCAGAGCTGCACACAGAGATGCGTTAATCAATCACTTCATACCAAGAATTGGCGAATTTTGTACCGATTGCCAAAACCGTCTTGAAAAAAATCCGATGCGCATCCTTGATTGCAAGCAGGATAGAGATCATGAGCTAATGGCAAGTGCTCCATCAATCATCGATTACTTAAACGAGGGTTCAAAGCACTATTTTGAAAAAGTTCAACAATATTTAAAAGACCTTAATATTGCATTCGAGGTTGACTCGAATCTTGTTCGCGGGCTTGATTATTACACACACACAGCTTTTGAAATCATGAGTGATGCAGAAGGCTTCGGTGCGATTACGACTCTTTGCGGAGGCGGACGCTACAATGGGCTTACAGAGGAAATAGGCGGACCAGAAGCACCAGGAATCGGCTTTGCGATGAGTATTGAACGCTTTATTGCAGCATTAGATGCTGAAAAAGTAGAACTACCGATTGATAAAGGAATTGATTGCTATCTTGTTTCATTAGGTGAAGAAGCGAAGGATTATACTGTCGGTCTGCTTCACAAACTTCGTTTAGCAGGCTTCTCTGCTGAAAGAGATTATCTCGATCGAAAAATAAAAGCTCAATTTAAGGCTGCAGATCGTGCAAAGGCGAAGTATGTAGCTGTTCTTGGCGAAGACGAGCTGAAGGCAAATAAAATTAACCTGAAGTCAATGGATACAGGGGAACAAACTGAGCTCGACCTTGAAACCTTTGTAGAAAAGTTTGCCGAATTACTGCAAAAATAATGCTTATTTGCGAAATCTAATATTTTTTTGCGAAAACCTAGATTTAATTGCAAAAACTTATTTTTAATTGCAAAAAACCATTTATAGTTGCAAGCCCAATTATTACTCATAAAAATTACTGTCTAAATAATAGGAGGAATCATCATGTTTGGGAGATCGTATTACTGCGGAGAAATAACAGAGACGGCGATTGGTGAAAAGGTTATTTTAAAAGGATGGGTACAAAAAAGACGTGATCTAGGCGGTTTGATTTTCATTGATCTGCGTGACCGAACGGGAATCGTGCAAGTGGTTTTCAACCCTGAAACATCACCTGAGGCACTAGAATCAGCAGAGCGGGTGAGAAATGAGTTTGTACTTGATATCGAAGGCGTCGTGGTTGCTCGAGAAGAGGGAACTGTGAACTCGAACTTAAAAACAGGTCATATCGAAATTAAAGCAGAGAAAATTACAATTTTAAATGAGGCAAAAACACCGCCATTTATGCTTGATGACAAGACGGGTGTTTCTGAGGATGTCCGACTTAAATATCGTTATCTTGACTTAAGAAGACCGGTCATGTTTGAAACATTAAAAATGCGCCATCAAGTAACGAAAGCAATGAGAGAGTTTCTTGATGGGGAAGGCTTTCTTGACATTGAAACACCTATTCTCACAAAGAGTACACCTGAAGGGGCACGCGACTACTTAGTTCCGAGCCGCGTTCATCCTGGTGAATTCTACGCGCTGCCACAGTCACCGCAAATTTTTAAACAGCTGTTAATGGTTGGCGGCTTTGAGCGCTATTACCAAATTGCCCGCTGTTTCCGTGATGAGGATTTACGTGCTGACCGCCAGCCAGAATTTACACAAGTCGATATGGAAATGAGCTTCATGAGTCAAGCTGATATTATCCGGTTAATGGAAAATATGATGAGCAAAATCATGAAAGAGGTAAAAGGGCTTGACGTTCAAATCCCATTCCCGCAAATGACTTATCAGGAAGCAATGGACCGCTATGGTTCCGACAAGCCTGATACACGATTTGAAATGGAACTAACAGACCTATCAGAAATTGTGAAGGACTCAAGCTTTAAAGTATTTGCGGGTGCTGTTGCTTCTGGCGGCCAAGTAAAGGCGATCAATGTAAAAAATGGGGCAGGCAAATATTCTAGAAAAGATATTGATGCGTTAACTGAGTTTGTCTCTGTCTATGGTGCGAAGGGACTAGCATGGTTAAAAGCGGAGGAAGATGGGCTAAAAGGACCGATTTCTAAATTTGTAACTGAAGAAGAGCAAAAGGCAATAAAGACTGCACTTTCTGTTGAAACAGGAGATCTTCTATTATTTGTGGCTGACAAGAAAAGTGTTGTAGCGGATGCTTTAGGTGCACTGCGAATCAAACTAGGAAAAGATCTTGAACTAATTGATCAAAGCAAATTTAACTTCCTTTGGGTAACGGATTGGCCGTTGCTTGAGTATGCTGAGGAAGAAGGCCGCTATTATGCAGCGCATCATCCATTTACAATGCCTGCAAGGGAAGACCTCGCTCTTCTGGATACGGATCCATCGCAAGTAAGAGCGCAAGCCTATGACCTCGTATTAAATGGATATGAGCTTGGAGGAGGATCTCTTCGTATTTTTGAAAGAGATGTGCAGGAAAAAATGTTTAATGTTCTTGGCTTTTCAAAAGAGGAAGCGAATGAGCAGTTTGGCTTCTTGCTAGATGCATTTGATTATGGAACACCTCCGCATGGAGGCATTGCGCTTGGTCTAGACAGACTTGTTATGATTTTGGCTGGAAGAACGAATCTACGCGATACGATTGCCTTCCCGAAAACGGCTAGTGCAAGCTGTGTCTTAACAGAAGCGCCTGGTGAGGTAAGTGAATCACAATTAGATGATTTACACTTAAAGCTTAATTTGAAAAAATGAGAATTGACCTATTTGGGAGCGCTTGAAAGAGCAAATTGGATATGATAAAATACAGGTAATTAAATAAAGAGTCCTGATGTGTTCGTTGTGTAACCTAAAATTTTGACCAACATTATTTCTTCGGGAGATCGGGTTTTCCAGCCGCGTAAATGCCTCATGGATGAGGACTTACAAAAGCGGAAACAGGTCACCCACCTGCTGAGTGCGGGTTCAAAACGAAGGCATCAAAGCGACGGCACGATTGGGACTCTTTACGTACATATGAATGATAAAATCCATGTCAATTGAGACATGGATTTATTTTTTGCTGAAAAAATTAGTTTTGAAGAAGATATTAGACGAAATGTTCCTATAAATAATGAAAAACCTATACCATTTGTAAGAACTAGAGGCGAAGTATGCTTAATACAAGTAAAAAAGCTGAAACACGGTAACGAAAAAGCGCAAAACGTGCCCACCAGAAGTTAAAAAGCTACAATGCGAGTCAAGTCCTGAATTTTGTGTAAAAAGTGTCAACAATATACTTCGACATAATCAAAACTATAATAAGTGGACTACACTATTTCGAATTTACATTGAGGGGCGGGCATGATAGCCTGGAGGGCAAGCCAGGGGTTGTTAAACTCCTGGCTTCCTGGCTTTACATCATGCCCGCGGAGGCTCAATGTCAATTCGAAATTAGGCCGTCCAACATACCTAAAACAACTTATCATCTAATTTCTTTGGTATGGAGTATTCCCTACCTTTATTTTTTTGTTTGCTTGTTGTTCTGCAATATCCATTAAAAGTGCCCCTATTAATCTAAACGCTGACTGTGTATTGGGAAAAATCCTTATAACTTGTTCCCTTCTCCTAACCTCTTGATTTAATCGTTCCAATGAATTTGTACAGTGAATATAAAGGTGATATTTCGAAGGTTCGTTTAAGTATTGAATGGCATCTTCGAAGCCATCTTCTAACGTCGATATTGCCTTATCTAGTTTTGGATTTTCTGCAAAATGCTTCACAAATTCCTCTTTAAATTCTCTAGCATCCTCAATTGTTACAGCGTCAAATATTCTCTTTAAGCCAATTTTTACGTCATCCATGTCTTTTTTTGGCAAATGATTAAAGATATTACGTTTAAAATGCACGGAGCAGCGTTGCCAAGTAGTCCCCACAAATTCTTCGGTAATAGCCTTTTTTAAGCCCTTATGTGCGTCAGATATGATTAGTTTAGGTGATTGAAGACCACGAGATTGTAAGTACTGAAAAAATCTTTGCCAAGCCTCATAGCTCTCAGCGTGATCTACTTTTAAACCCAGGATTTCTCGACCATTTTGTTCATTAATGGCGGTTGCAATATAAACTGCCTTAGATACAACACGGTTATGTTCCCTTACTTTAATATACATGGCATCTGCAAACATGTAGGGATAATACATTGTATTTAGGGGCCTATTTGTCCACGTGTTAACAATGGGATCTAACTTTTCTGTTAGTGAAGAAACAAAAGACTTTGAAACGCTCACTCCACATAATTGTTGAATAATATTTTTGACCTTCCGAGTAGATACCCCATTCACAACCATCTCAAGCATGGAAAGGACAAAAGCTTGGTCACACCGGGAATATCTTTCAAAAACGGATGGTGAAAATTCCCCATTACGTGTACGAGGTACCTTTAAGGTTATTTTACCAATATTCAAAAGTAGACCACGTTCATAATAACCATTCCGAGAGTCCTGCCGGTCAGGAGTACGTTCGTAAGCTCCAGCTTGTAAATAATCATCACGTTCTTTTTCCATCACTGTATTTAACACTAGAACTACAGAGGCTTTCATAACGGCGCCTAAATCAGAATTCATAACGGCGTCTTTTAAATCTTCAATATTTAGGTTAAACTGAATTTGAGTCAAAATAAGTTCCTCCTCATTGTTTTCGTCGCTGTTAACATTGTAGACAAGAGGAATTATTTTGACTCCTTTTCTTTTTACACAATTATATGGGCTTAATCCCAATGCGGTAACGAAAAAGCGCAAAACGTACCCACTACAAGTTAAAAAGCTGAAATAAGGTAACGAAAAAGCGCAAAACGTGCCCACCAGAAGTTAAAAAGCTGAAACACGGTAACGAAAAAGCCCAAAACGTACCCACCAGAAGTTAAAAAGCTACAAGGCGGTAACGATTAAAAGTAAAAAGTACCCTCAAGGAGCCGAAAATCAAAAATACGGAAACAAAAAGTAAAATGTTCCCGTATAGCCAACAGTATGACTTACCAAGCAGTCCTATACTCTGCGGCAATCGTATTGATGATCTCCCGAACGGGTAAGATTTTTTTAATTTCAGCAACTCTTGACCCGGCAAATACTAAGCCATTTTCAACATCTCCGCCCACTGATTTCAGCAGAGAATCGAGAGTGCAAAAGCGGTATGAGCAATTTTTTAAACAATCATGGCATTTTTCAATTTTTAATTTACCGGTGCCAGAAATTAAATCTGTAAATTTATTTTTTATTGCTCTTCCTTGAAGCCCAACGGTTGTCTTGACTAAAATGGTATCATCTTTTTGGGCTTGAACATATTTTTCTTTAAATGCTTGTGGAGCATCGCATTCCTCACTGGCAACAAATCTTGTTCCCATCTGGACACCAGATGCTCCCATCCGAATAGCTTTAGCTAAATCCTGCCCTGTTAATATCCCTCCAGCTGCAATCACCGGAATTTTTACCGCTTCCACTACTTCGGGAAGAATCTCAAATAGCGGCCGATCTGTTCCGAGATGTCCGCCAGCTTCATGGCCTTCTACGACAACGGCAGCAGCACCTAATCTTTCCGATAGTCTAGCAAGCTTTGCTGAGGAGACGATTGATATAACAGGAACCCCATATTCCTTCCCCCAAGCATACATATCACGAGAAATTCCTGCACCTGATATGATAAAATCTACTTCTTCTTCAAGTGCAGCTTTCATTTTTTCTGAAAAATCATTCATTGCAAATAGAACATTTACACCGATATAGCCAGTATCTTTTATAAGTTCCTTTGCTCTTCTTATATGGAAGCGCAATTCTTCTGTTGATATCCCTGTACCTGAAATAATCCCAATTCCTCCAGCATTTGCAACGGCTGAAGCAAGACCGCTAAGCGAAATTCCAACTCCCATTCCACCTTGAAGGATTGGAACCTTTGGCTCCATATGTCCAATTTTTAATTGTGGCAAGCTCATACGAATTCCCCATTTCTTCCCATATTTTTTCATCCCCGTCTAAGCGTATCACCCAAAGAAAAAATATAATAGTGACAACTGTCATCTGGTCATAATAGTTAGTATAAAAAATTTTAAGATATTACACTGCTTATTTTTCTGAAAAAGTATGATATATTCATTACGGGAAAAAAATAAAGGAATATCATTTTGAAAAGTTATGGAGTTGAGATAGATGTTGCATCAATTTTCACGAAACGAATTGGCCTTTGGCAAGGAAGGCCTCGAAATAATGAAAAATAGTACGGTTGCCGTACTTGGAGTCGGCGGAGTGGGGACATTCGCAGCTGAAGCATTGGCACGTTCTGGAGTTGGCAGATTAGTTCTTGTTGATAAAGATGATGTAGATATTACGAATGTGAATAGGCAAATCATTGCCTTGCTTTCAACCATTGGGCAGCCAAAGGTCGATTTAATGAAAGCGAGAATTAAAGATATTAATCCAGAATGTGAAGTTATTGCGTTGAAAATGTTTTACACAGAGGAAACATATGAGCAATTTTTCGAACATGGTCTTGATTTTGTCATTGACGCATCAGATACAATTTCCTATAAAATCCATTTAATGAAGGAATGTTTAAAGCGAAACATACCGATTATTTCAAGTATGGGTGCTGCGAATAAAATGGACCCGACACGATTCCAAATTGCAGATATTTCTAAAACACATACGGATCCAATCGCAAAGGTCATTCGGACGCGCTTGAGAAAAGAAGGAATTAGAAAAGGAGTTCCAGTTGTTTTCTCTGATGAAAGTCCGATTGTAATCCGGGAAGATATTCGTAAGGAAGTTGGTAAGGAAGATGCGGAAATCCGCAAAGCAAAAATGCCTCCAGCATCTAATGCTTTTTGCCCTTCAACAGCTGGTTTAATTATGGCCAGCTATGTGACTAGAGAGCTGTTGAAAGATATTAAAATTCACCGTGTAAATGATTAAACGTAGCCTGGCTAGCAGTAGCCAGGTTTTTTGTTTTATAAAGGAGAATAAAATTAGCAACTAAAAAATGTAAATTTTATTTGACGGATAATCATGTATCAGTGTACTATGTAACTAGAACACTAAAACACCGATGTGGAGGTCGGAATATGTGAAGGTTTTTAAAGGTCTGTTCTATAAAGAATTAAAACTAACGAAAAATTGGTTTTTGGTGGGAATTGCTTTAATTATTTTAGGTGTAGCAGTCGGGTTAGGCTTTACAAAATATTTCAATGAGCCGAATATTTTTGCTGTTGTAGCAGTCATGATTTTAGTAGGTCATGGTTTTTATCTGCCAGCATACCTCCTTCATTCTCTTAATATAGAAGCCCAAACACAGCTATGGCTTCATAATCCAAATAACGGAGCCATTCTCTTTCTTGCAAAAATAACAGCTGGGTTTGTTTTATATGTATGTTCTTTTTTAATAGCACTTGTAATTGCAATATGGGGATTAACTCAGGCTGTAAATGGGGAAAGCTTATTTAATTTAACTGGTGAGCCTATCCTCAATATCACTTTAATAGGACTGGGAATTACGCTTGGAACACTCTTTTTGGGAGTCTGGGTTTTATTTTATTGGTCATTATTTCATTCACTGAAAAAGGTTCCATTTCTGCACTCCATACGCTGGCCGATTGTTATTGGCACTTGGATTCTGCTTACAGCTATAGGCAATTATTTGAGCAGTCTTCCTATTTATCAAAAACTTAAGAACATAGGAATAATTAAACTCGATGCATACTCAATTGAGTTTTTGGTAGGGAAGTCTTCTGCGTCAGCTGGTTTTGTTGATAATGCTGAACTTTCAATAATGAACGGAGTTATTTATACAATTCTTGTTATTATTGTTTTTTATGCTTCTGTATGGCTGCTAGAGCGGAAAGTTGAGGTGTGACGCCATGGTTGAGGAATTCCAAGCATCAAAGCCAATTTATATGCAAATTGCTGACAGAATTAATCAGCAGATTATCAGAGGGGATTTATTGCCGGGAAACAAACTCCCTTCCGTTCGTGAAATGGCAGTACAGACGGGAGTTAATCCAAATACGATTCAACGAACATACAGTGAATTGGAGAGGATGGAGATCGTGGAAACGAAGCGAGGACAAGGAACGTTTGTAACAGAGAATGAAGGGATGATTCATCAATTAAAGCTCGGTATGCAAATGGACATTATTGAATCGTTCGTCAAAAATATGAAGGAACTTGGACTTACAGAAGAGGATATGATCTCTGGCTTAAAAAGATTTTTTAATGGGAAGCGGGAGATGTAAGATGATTGAGTTTAAGAATATATCAAAAAAATATGGCCGGTATTCTGGATTAGAGGATGTTTCCTTCACGCTGGAAAAAGGAAAAATTTACGGATTAATTGGCCCGAATGGAAGCGGGAAATCAACAACATTAAAAATAATAGCTGGACTGGTGCATCCATCAAAGGGGACAGTTCTTGTTAAAGGAACAGAAGTCGATAGAAGAATCGCCAAAGAAGTTGCGTATTTATCGGAACTAGATATATTTTATCAGCCTTTTAAAGTGAAGGATATGATTGACTTCTATGCCTCTCAGTTTGAGGATTTTCGAATAGAGCGAGCAAATGAATTGCTTACATTTATGAAACTGGATCCCGGCAAGAAGCTAAAGCAATTGTCAAAAGGAAATCGGGGCCGATTAAAACTCGTGCTTGCATTGGCGAGAGATACATCCGTATTGCTATTAGATGAGCCTTTTTCAGGTCTTGACCCAATGGTAAGAGATTCGATTGTAAAAGGTTTACTATCCTATATCGATTTTGAAAATCAGACAGTTGTTATCGCTACCCATGAAATCGATGAGATCGAGCAGCTTTTGGATGAGGTGCTTGCCATTAAAGATGGCAAAGTAATTGACCGGCAAAATGTCGAAGATTTAAGAGAAACAAAAGGTTTATCGATTATTCAGTGGATGAAGGAGACTTTTAAAGAATGAGAGGAGAAAAAACAATGGATACCCTCGTGGAAATTCAAAATGTTACAAAAACAATAAAGGGCAGAACGATTATTGATTCTTTGAGCTTTAATGTCAATAAAGGGGAAGTATTTGGCTTCCTAGGTCCAAACGGAGCAGGAAAAACAACAACGATTCGAATGATAGTCGGTTTAATTGGCATGACTTCTGGTGATATAAAAATTCTTGGTCATAGTATTAAATCAGATTTTGAGCAAGCAATTAAACATGTTGGAGGAATCGTTGAAAATCCAGAAATGTATAAGTTCATGAGCGGCTATCAGAATCTTATTCATTTTGCTAGAATGTCTCAAGGAATTACAAAAGAAAAAATTGCTGAAACTGTAGAGTTCGTTGGTCTTACCGATCGAATCCATGACAAAGTAAAAACATATTCACTCGGAATGAGACAGCGTCTTGGATTAGCTCAGTGTCTTTTGCATGATCCGAAAATCTTAATCCTTGATGAACCAACGAATGGTCTAGATCCTGCGGGGATTCGCGAAATTAGGGATCATGTTAGAAAGCTAGCTAGAGAAAAGGATATGGCCGTCATCGTCTCAAGTCACTTGCTATCCGAAATGGAAATGATGTGTGATCGCATTGGCATTATCCAACAGGGGAAGCTCATAGATGTTCAGCTTATGACTGACTTTGTTCAGGGGACTGAGAAAATGTATGAAATTGAAGTAGAAGGAATAGAAAATGCCAGCAGAATTGTAAAAGAGATGTATCCCGATTTGAGAGTTCAGCTAACTGAAAATGGAGTAGCTTTGCCGCTTAAGAAAGAGAAAGTACCTGAAGTAATAAAAAGTCTTGTTAACCAAGACATACAGATTTATGGAGTGAAGGAAGTAACGAAGACATTAGAAGATCGTTTCCTTGAGGTTACTTCACAAAAGGGGGAACTTGTTCATGATTAACTTGATTCAAAATGAATGGATGAAAATATTTAGAAGAACAGGAACATATGTCATGATTGGGCTGCTCCTTTTCGTATTAATCGTTATGGGCGGCTTTATAAAATACCAGGATAGCAAAGGAAGTGTTCCTGACAATTCGGAGTGGAAAAAGGGCCTTCAAGTTCAGAATGAAAGCTATCAAAAAGAATTAACTGAAATGGGAGATGCCATTCCTCAAGAAGTAAAAATTAGCTATGAAAGAGAAATTGCCATAAACGAATACAGAATTAAAAATGATTTATCGCCAAATGAAGAGTATTCCGTATGGGGATTTTTAACAGATACATCACAAATGATTGAATTTGCGGGCTTATTCACAATCATTATCGCTGCAGGAATCGTTGCCAGTGAATTTAACTGGGGAACGATCAAGCTGCTTTTAATAAGACCGATCAAACGAGGGAAAATATTGGCGGCAAAGTATTTGACAGTTTTGCTATTTGGACTGTTCATGCTTTTCATTCTGTTTGCTTTTTCAGCCGTTTTAGGGATCGTTCTCTTTGGTTTCCCTGCTGATTCTGTACCATATTTAAATTATTATAATGGTTCTGTATCAGAGCAGAGCATGCTTCTGCACCTTATCAATTATTTCGGATTGAAATCTATTAACATGATTATGCTCGCAACCATGGCATTCATGATATCTGCTGCGTTCAGAAATAGCTCATTAGCAATCGGTTTGTCTCTTTTCCTTATGTTCATGGGCGGTCAGCTGACCAGTCTAATTGCAATCAAATACGAATGGGCGAAATATATCCTTTTTGCAAATACAGATCTTCTTCAATATTTTGAGGGGGCTCCAATGGTGGAAGGAATGACAATCGGCTTTTCAATCACAATGATCATTATTTACTTCCTGCTATTTCAAGCCATTGCGTTTTACGTATTTAAGAAGAGGGATGTTGCTGCATAGAAAAAGGGTAGTATAACTTCGAGAATTGTCTAGCGCAAGCGTCCTATCGCCTATCAAACTTCAGGTCTCCTCCGCAACGATTGCGTCAACATCGGTTCGCTTTCGCTCACCGTGTTTCCTTTATCTCGGTCATTAAAAAGCGAGGCAACTGTTTAGCCCCGACAAGCATAAGATGGACTGCTGCGTGGCGTATTTTGCCACAGAGCAGTACAGCTTATGACCTCGAGGGGCTAGGAGCCGCAGCTAGATTGCGGAGCCCCTCCAGTTTGTACGGCGATGATCAAGGCGCTTCCGCTTTTATTATTTCAATATCTTGCTATAAATTGTTGCCAGTGCCTGTTCAAACTTTCCTGTCTTTTTCGGCTCATAGTAGATTTTATTTTTCAAACGGTCAGGCAAATATTGCTGTTTCACCCAGCCGCCTTCGTAATCATGCGGGTATTTATATTCAATCCCCCGGCCTAGCTCTTTCGCCCCTTTATAATGGGCATCCTTTAAGTGGTCTGGCACTTCACCGCTTTTGCCAGCTCTAATATCTGCTAAAGCAGCATCAATGGCCATAATAGCTGAATTGGATTTTGGAGACAAACATAATTCAATGACAGCATTTGCAAGCGGAATCCTTGCTTCAGGAAATCCGATTCGTTCAGCTGTTTCAATAGCAGCAAGTGTTCTAGCTCCAGCCTGGGGGGAAGCTAGTCCAATATCTTCATAGGCAATTACGATCAATCTTCTGGAAATACTTTGCAGATCCCCTGCTTCAATTAATCTTCCTAAATAGTGTAAGGCTGCATTTACATCGCTGCCTCGAATCGACTTTTGGAAGGCTGACAGCACATCATAATGTGCGTCCCCATCTTTATCATGTGACAGACTCTTTCGCTGCATGCATTCTTCGGCAGATTGCAAATCAATGCGGATGATTCCCGAATCGTCAGGCTCTGTAGATAAAACAGCTAGCTCTAATGCATTTAAAGAGCTTCGGACATCTCCATTAGAAGCAGTTGCAAAGTGTGTTAGCGCATCGTCACTTATGTTGACATGTCTTTCGCCTAATCCATGTTCACTGTCCCCTAACGCTCTTAAAAGCGCCTCTTTAATATTTTCTACTGATAATGGCTTTAATTCGAAAATTTGACAGCGGCTTCTGATCGCCGGATTAATGGCATGATATGGATTGCTTGTTGTTGCCCCGATTAAAGTAATCATTCCATTTTCTAAATAGGGAAGCAGGAAATCTTGTTTTCCTTTATCCAGCCGATGAACCTCATCAAGAAGAAGAATGACTTTCCCAGACATTTTTGCTTCTGCTGCAACGACTTCCATATCCTTTTTGTTGTTCGTTACTGCGTTAAGCGTGCGAAAAGCATAACTAGTACTTCCGGCAATGGCACTTGCGATGGAGGTTTTACCGATTCCAGGGGGACCGTACAGAATCATCGAGGACAGCTGTTTCGCTTTTACCATCCGATGAATGATTTTGCCTTCAGCTACAAGATGCTCCTGACCGATGATCTCTTCAATGGACCTAGGCCGCATTCGAAAGGCCAGCGGTTTTATACTCATTTCTATCACTCCAAAACGTTCAAATGTTATTAAAATAAACATACCATATTCCATGTTCAGGCAAAATGATAAAGCTGAGTAAATATGATATAATTACAAAAGTCTATCTAATTACTAAGAATAAACCTTATTTGGGCGAGGAGATATAGGCAATGAATTCGAAAAAAAGCGGTCAAATTGGTGCTAGATTTATTGTGTATTTAACTGGTCTTCTCGTTATGAGCTTAGGAATTGTATTATTAATTATTGCTGATTTAGGAGCAACACCTTGGGATGTTCTGCATGTCGGGTTGTACTATCAGCTTGGGCTGACAATCGGAACATGGTCAGTTATTGTTGGCATTGTGATTTTGACCGTTGCTTCACTTATCTCAAAAGAGTTCCCAAAAATGGGCGCTTTTTTAAATATGGTTTTGATTGGAGTTTTTATTGATCTTTATTTATTGCTGCCGTTTATGCAGACTCCTTCCTCATTATCTGGAAAAATTTTGATGTTTCTATTTGGAATTATTATCTATTGCTATGGGATGGGCATCTATATTTCAGCACAGTTTGGTGCGGGTCCCAGAGATAGTCTGATGATTGCCTTAACAGCAAAGACCGGATGGAAGGTTGGCCGTGTCCGCAGCTGCATGGAAGTAATCGTCCTAATAATCGGCTGGCAGCTTGGGGGTCCCGTATTTTGGGGAACAGTGATTATTGGTTTAGCAATCGGACCACTGGCAGGGAAAGCATTGCCACAATGTCAGCTGGTAACAGACCGATTTTTAGCAAGCATGAAAAAACAAGTATATACAACAATTGGTAAAGAGAAGGATAGAGGTGTAAGTTAATGAAAATATCGACAAAAGGACGATACGGGTTAACAATTATGATTGAATTAGCAAAGAAACATGGAGAAGGTCCCATCTCATTAAAATCAATTGCACAGACAAATAACTTGTCTGAGCATTATCTAGAACAGCTCATCGCCCCCTTAAGAAATGCCGGTTTAGTAAAAAGTATCCGCGGCGCTTACGGTGGCTATGTTCTTGGTGATGTTCCAGCAAATATTACAGCTGGGGATATTATTCGAGTGCTGGAAGGTCCGATTAGTCCTGTTGAAGGGATTGAAGACGAGGAACCTGCTAAGAAACATCTTTGGATGCGTATTCGCGATGCAGTGAAAGATGTACTGGATAATACAACCGTTGAAGATTTAGCCAACTATACTGATGATGGCGGGTCTGAAGGGTATATGTTCTATATTTAAACCATAGTGGCCGATAAATGTATGAAAGTGACCTGTAAAAATAGAGATGTGGCCCGTAAATCAGCAAAAGTGACCTGTAAAATATAAAAGTAGCCCGTAAATTGAAAAGGGTTCAGCAAATTTGTAAAAAGATAATCAATACAAGTGTATGTCATATAAGAAGGTGAATAAATTGGAACGGATTTACGTTGACCATGCAGCTACATCGCCAATAAATCCAAAAGTGATCGAAAAAATGATGGAGATCATGGGCTCTGATTTTGGCAATCCATCAAGCATCCACCATTTCGGCCGCAGGGCGCGTCATATTATTGATGAAGCACGGGCAGAATTAGCAAAAAGCATCAATGCCGAGCCGAATGAAATTATTTTTACAAGCGGAGGAACGGAAGCGGATAATCACGCCATTTTTGGTGTAGCGGAAACATACGGAAAGAATGGAAAACATATCATTACAACACAAATAGAGCATCATGCTGTTCTTCATGCGTGTAAAAAATTGGAGAGTTTAGGATTTGAGGTTACTTATCTGCCAGTCGATCAGGAAGGAAGAGTCGATGCGGCAGATGTTGAGAAGGCATTGAGGGATGATACAATCCTTGTGACAATCATGTATGGAAATAATGAAGTCGGAACGATTCAGCCGATTAAAGAAATTGGAAAGATTCTAGCTGACCATCCAGCTATCTTTCATACTGATGCTGTCCAAGCTTATGGATTGGAAAAAATAAATGTAAAAGAATATGGAATCGATTTATTATCTGTTTCCGCTCATAAAATAAATGGACCTAAAGGAATCGGATTCTTATATGTGAGCAAAGATGTGAAGCTTTCTCCGAGGTTTTTTGGCGGTGAGCAAGAAAGAAAAAGGCGTGCAGGGACAGAAAATGTTCCTTCTATTGCCGGATTCTTAGAGGCTGTTCGAATCAGCCAGCGGGAGATGGAACAAAAGGTAATAGCGTATCAAGGATTCAAAGCAGCATTTCTCAAAAAATTAACAGAAAACCAAATTACATTCAGTCAGAACGGATCACTTGATTATTCATTGCCTCATGTTTTAAACTTAAGCTTTCCTGGAACAAATGTGGAGGCCATGCTTGTAAATTTAGACTTAGCAGGCATTGCGGCATCAAGCGGTTCGGCCTGTACAGCAGGTTCCATTGATCCGTCACATGTGCTTGTTGCTATGTTTGATCAAGGAGACGAGCGCCTGCAAAATTCAATCCGTTTTAGCTTTGGGCTTTTTAATACACTGGAACAAATTGAACGGGCAGGAGAGGAAACGAGTAAAATCGTTAAGCGATTAACTAAATAGATTATTTTAATGGGAAACGTGGTGAAATGAAATGAATAAAGCACCGAAAGATACCCGCGTTGTTGTTGGGATGTCCGGGGGAGTCGATTCCTCGGTGGCTGCACTTCTTCTAAAGGAGCAAGGCTATGATGTGATCGGTATTTTTATGAAAAACTGGGATGATACCGATGAAAATGGCGTTTGTACTGCTACAGAGGATTATGAAGATGTGATTCGGGTTTGTAACCAAATCGGAATTCCTTATTATGCAGTTAATTTCGAAAAGCAATATTGGGATAAGGTGTTTACTTATTTCCTTGATGAGTATAAAGCAGGAAGAACGCCAAATCCTGATGTAATGTGTAATAAAGAAATTAAGTTTAAGGCATTTCTTGAGCATGCAATGAATCTTGGTGCAGACTATTTAGCAACTGGCCATTATGCTAGAGTAGAGCATCGCGATGGTGAGGTTAAAATGCTTCGCGGAATAGATGAAAATAAGGATCAAACGTATTTCTTAAACCAATTAAGTCAAGAACAGCTGGAAAAGGTCATGTTTCCAATTGGAAACATTGAAAAGTCCAAAGTCCGTGAGCTTGCAGCTGCAGCTGGGCTTGCTACTGCAACGAAGAAGGACAGTACAGGTATTTGCTTTATTGGCGAGCGAAATTTTAAAGAATTCTTAGGCAACTACCTGCCTGCCCAGCCTGGAAATATGGAAACCTTCGATGGGAAAGTCATGGGCAAGCATGATGGGCTTATGTACTATACAATTGGTCAGCGGCATGGATTGGGCATTGGCGGATCTGGAGAACCTTGGTTTGCGATTGGGAAGGATTTAAAGAGAAATGTCCTTTATGTCGGACAAGGCTTTCATAATGAAAAGCTGTACTCACATTCCATTACTGCTGTAAATGTTGGGTGGGTTTCAAATGATGAGAAGCCAAAAACATTTGAATGTACAGCGAAGTTTAGATACCGCCAGCCGGATAATAGAGTAACGGTTGAGCAATTGGATGACAATAAAGTGAGAGTTATCTTTTCTGAACCGATTCGTGCGATTACACCTGGACAAGCAGTCGTTTTCTATAATGGAGATGAGTGTCTTGGCGGGGGAACGATAGATGAAGTATACAAGGACGGAAAACGTTTAGATTATGTAGGATAATAAGGCTGCCTCAATTCTATTATTAGAGTTGAGGCTTCTTCATGATTTTAGAATGTATGTCCTTTGCACTTTAAATAGTTTCTAGCACCAGCGCCTACCGCTTGCCAAACTTCGGGTATCCTCCGCAACGATTGTGTAAACATCGGCTTGCACTCGCTCACCGTGCTTCCTATATCTGAGTCGTAGCCTCTCCAGTTTGTACGGCGATGAACAAGGCGCTTCAGCTTTTCTTATGCTATAATTTTGACAGAAGAATGGAGTGAACATGATGGATCATAACCAATTAGGTATTCAATATATGCAAGAAGGAAAATGGGAAGAGGCAGCGAAGATTTTTATGGAAGCAATCGAACAGCATCCAACAGATCCTGTTGCCTATATTAACTTTGGCAATGTTCTTTCCGCAGTTGGTGAGGTTGAAAGAGCATTAAAGTTTTATGAAAAAGCAATTGAAATAGATGATAATGCGGCAGCTGCCTACTATAGTGCCGGTAATTTATATTATGAGCTTGAAAAGTTTGACCAAGCAAAAAACATGTTCGAGACAGCAATGAAAAAAGGCTTAGAGTCCGGTGATAATTACTTTATGCTTGGTTTAACTTTAGTAGCCCTTGAACAAGGAAAATTAGCGTTGCCTTATCTTCAAAGAAGCACTGAGCTTAATCCAAATGATGCGGAAGGCTATTTTCAATATGGATTATGTTTAGCACAGCTTAATTTTGTGGATGAATCTATTTTACAATTAGAAAAATGTATAAAGATTGATTCTGACCATGCTGATGCTTACTATAATCTCGGCGTTGCTTATGCTTTTAAAGAGGATGCAGAAAAAGCACTAGTACATTTCGACAAGGCTCTCGATATTCAACCGGATCATTTACTTGCTGGATACGGAAAAAAACTCATTGAAAAAGGAAGTTCCGACGTCCAATAATTGTAGAAATCATGAGGGAAAGGAGGAAAAATGATGGAGAAACAGGACTCCTTAGACTTGTTTGCCGAACAAGGAAAATACATAAAGGGAAAGCATCTCGTTACCATCTTTCATAATGAGCAAAACCTATATACAGTTTTACGCATTCGGGTAGAGGAAACGAATGATCAATATGAGGATAAAGAAGCAGTAGTAACGGGGTATTTTCCAAAGATGCATGAACAGGAAACGTATATTTTTTATGGAGAATTGAAAGATCACCCGAAATTTGGAGTCCAGTTTCATGCCAATCATTTTCGCAAGGACATCCCTCAGACGAAACAAGGTGTCGTCAATTACTTATCTAGTGAGCTGTTTAAAGGCATTGGGAAAAAGACGGCTGAAAGCATTGTTGAAACATTAGGGGAAAATGCGATATCAAAAATTCTTAACCAGCCGTCCCTGCTTGATCAAATTCCAAAATTAGCGCCGGATAAAGCAAAAAACTTATATGATACATTAATGGAACATCAAGGTCTTGAACAGGCAATGATTGCTTTAAATCAATATGGTTTCGGTCCACAATTATCTATGAAGATCTATCAAGCTTATAAGGAGCAAACGATTGATGTAGTTCAAAATAATCCATATAAGCTTGTAGAGGATATTGAAGGTATTGGCTTTGGCAGAGCAGATGAATTAGGGTATCAGATTGGGATATCAGGAAGCCATCCAGATCGAATTAGAGCGGCCTGTTTATACATACTTGAAACGGAAAGCATGCAGGCTGGGCATGTGTATTCGGAGGCAAGAGCGCTATTGCCTAGTGTGAAAAAGCTGCTTGAAGAAAATAAGCGTGATGGGATTGAATTCGAAAGTATTTCTAATGAAATTGTTAAGCTTGGAGAAGAAGGAAAAATAATTATTGAAGAGCAGCGTTTGTATGTGCCTTCTCTTTATTTTTCAGAAAAGGGGCTTGTCACCAACATTAAAAGGGTTTTACAGCAAACACAATATGAAGATCAGTTTCCGGAGTCTGAATTTCTTCTCGCTTTAGGAAAACTGGAGGAGCGGTTGAAGGTACATTACGCACCAACTCAAAAAGATGCTATTCAAACGGCCTTAATGTCGCCGATGCTCATATTAACAGGTGGCCCAGGTACTGGCAAGACAACAGTAATAAAAGGGATTGTTGAACTATATGCGGATCTGCATGGCTGCTCATTAGACCCAAAGGATTATAAAAAGGAAGAACCTTTTCCGTTTATCTTAGCTGCGCCAACTGGCAGGGCTGCCAAAAGAATGACAGAGTCAACAGGCTTGCCTGCAGTAACAATTCACAGACTTCTTGGATGGAACGGGACGGAAGGGTTTGATCGGCACGAGGAAAACCCGTTAGAAGGTAAAATTATCATTGTCGATGAAACATCCATGGTTGATATTTGGCTTGCTAATCAGCTCTTTAAAGCAATTCCGGAAAATATGCAGGTGATTTTAGTAGGAGATGAAGATCAGCTGCCATCGGTTGGTCCAGGGCAGGTGTTAAAGGACTTACTCTGTTCAGAACGGATCCCAACGGTTAAATTAACGGATATATACAGGCAGGCAGAAGGTTCATCCATTATTGAGCTTGCACATGAAATGAAAAAAGGCAGGCTCCCAGCTAATATTTCCGCCCAGCAGGCTGATCGTTCCTTTATTAAATGCAATCCTGGACAAATTGCAACTGCGATAGAAAAAGTTGTTTTAAATGCAAAGAAAAAGGGCTATACGGCAAAAGAAATTCAAGTGCTGGCACCGATGTATAAGGGACCTGCAGGAATTGATCGCCTAAATGAGATCATTCAGGAGATATTTAATCCAAATGATGGATCACGAAAAGAAATAACTTTCGGCGATGTAAAATACCGAATTGGCGATAAAGTTCTTCAACTAGTAAATCAGCCGGAAAACCATGTTTTTAATGGCGATATGGGTGAAATTGTGTCGATTTTTTATGCGAAAGAGAATACAGAGAAGCAAGATATGGTTATCGTTTCTTTTGACGGAGCTGAAGCAACGTACACAAGACAGGATTTAAATCAAATTACACATGCGTATTGCTGCTCTGTACATAAATCGCAGGGAAGTGAATTTCCTATTGTTATACTTCCCGTTGTTAAAAGCTATTATCGAATGCTTCGAAGAAATTTGCTTTATACGGCCATCACACGCAGTAAGCAGTTTCTAATCCTTTGTGGGGAAGAGGAAGCTTTGAAGATAGGTGTGGAAAGAGCAGACGAGCAAACGAGACTAACAAGCCTTACTGAAAAGCTTAAAGAAGCAATTATAGAAAATTTCCCTCTAGAACAAGAAAGTGAACTAGATCCAGCTTCTTTAACATATGAAGAGGAATTAATGAATATCGACCCGTTAATCGGGATGGAGAATATCACGCCGTATGATTTTATGGAAATAGAAAATACCTAAAAAGAACAGCCAATAAAGGCTGTTCTTTTTTAATTAAGAAAAGGGGCGTTAACATGAGAAAATGGAATGAAGAGGCAGCACTAAATAATAATTTAAACTCAGTGCAAATTCAAACATCTACTCTTATCAATAAGAAGCAGGAGCATGAGTTTTCTGAAGAGCTTTCTGATGGCGGTGAGAGAAACGAGAGGTTCAACAAACCAAGATACAATAAACATTAACCGCCTTTTTTGCTGGTGAGAATGGAAAGCGTTTCACATTATTTTTTTATTATTGTGAAGCAAACTAAGAATGTTCCGGGAAGGTGGGACAAACTTTTGCGGACATTTTCATTATTAAAAGGACTTCCAGTAATTGAATTAAATAGCGGCGCCAAAATTGGCGAGGTTTGTGATATTTGCATATCTGGCAGCGGGGTTGTTAGAGGCTTGCTTGTAAGAAAAGGGGCCTTGCTGAAAAAAACGTTTCATTTGAGTGTTCAGGACGTGGCTTCCTTTGGATGGGACGGAGTTATGATCGAGAGCCAAGCAATCCTGACTCCAATTAAAAAGCCACATGAATTTACATTTGAAGGAAGAAATCGTTTAACAGGAAAAACGATTATGACAAGTGAGGGAGAGCGTCTTGGCTTATTAGAAGATGTATATTTTCAGGAAGAAGTGGGGACAATTGTAGGGTATGAATTATCGGATGGGTTCTTTTCAGATATGCTGGAAGGAAAACGCGTAATCAAAACCGAATTGCCCCCAGCAATTGGAAAGGATACCATCATCGTAAATGTTAAAGAGTGAGGTGTCTTTCCATGCTGAAATGTCCCAACTGCCAGAGTAAGGATATCGGAAAAATTGGAATAAGCCAATATTATTGCTGGAGCTGCTTTATTGAGCTTTCTTTATCTAAAGGTGTGATCAATACACATCAGGTGGAAGAAGACGGAACATTAAGTTCACTTGATGATTTGTTTGAAGAAGACGAACGCCGCTACCTTTTATAATTATAAAAAATCGAGGTGAGGCAATTGAATCGAATGTTAACCTCAGCGCTTGTTTTTGGTGCAGGAATGGCAGCATATGGCCTGGCACAAAAAAATAATCTAATGTCGGAACGGCAAATGAAAAAACTGCAGAAACGAATAACAAAGGCTTTGTTTTAAAAAAACAGGGACTGACATCTTTTTAGGTGTCAGTCCTTTTTGCATAAATCCAAAAGTATACACTCACAATAAGAGGAGGAGGGTACAGTGTGGATATTCGATTAAAATGGTATTACCGATTGGGATTTCTCCTTTTATTATTTATTGTTGTATTTGTTTTTTTAAAGCTTCAGCAATTATGGATGCCTATATTAAAAATTGTTTTAGCCGTTTTCTTTCCATTTGTCATTGCTGCCTTCATAACCTATTTGCTTCATCCGATTGTCAAAAAGCTGCATGAAAGTGGATTACATAAGGGAGCAGCCGTTTTTTTTATTTATATTCTATTTTTCGGCGGAGCAGGTTTTGCACTTTATAAAGGAATTCCAGCTTTTATACATCAATTAAGAGACTTAACTGAAAATGCACCGCAATTTGCAAATCAATACAGAGAATGGATTGAAATCATTCAGCATAAAACCTCTACTTGGCCGGATGGATTGCAAATTAGAATTGATGAAGGAATATTAGCCATGGAATCGGAGTTAGATAAGCTGCTATCTAAAAGTGTAAACATATTATTAAGTATTTTAAATTACTCCTTAGTCATCGCTATTATTCCTTTTATTTCTTTTTACATGTTAAAGGATTATGAAATTATGAAACGAACCGTATGGTATGTAACCCCGAGAAAGTGGAGACAGGAAGGTATTCTTTTTTTACGTGATGTTGATAAATCGTTAGGAAGCTATATTAGGGGGCAGCTTTTAGTTTGTGTGATCGTTGGAGCCATTTCTGCTCTGCTATTTTGGGTTGTTGGGATGAAATATCCCCTTCTCCTTGGCATGCTAATTGGGGTTACAAATGTTATCCCTTATTTTGGACCCATTTTTGGGGCGATCCCAGCTGTGATTATCGCTTCCACTCTATCAATAAAAATGGTTATCATCTCCATCGTTATTGTTTTTGTTCTTCAATTTGTTGAAGGCAATATTTTGTCACCCTTCATAGTTGGAAAAAGCTTGCATATGCATCCGCTTGTGATTATGCTAGCACTCCTTGCCGGAGGAGAAGCTGGAGGTGTAATTGGTCTGATTATTGCAGTTCCTATTTTAGCGGTAATCAAGGTGAGCCTTATCCATGCAAGATCTCATTTTGTAAAAGGACCAAATCCGAAATTTACCCGTTCTTGACAAATCTATTTTGAACTCGATATAATTCGACTATAATCAAAAGTATAAGTATAACATGAAGAAGGAACGAGTATGTTATAGTCCATCTAATTGTCTAGCGAAAGTCGCCTAGCCCCTCTTTGGTCTAAGCCAATCCGCCAGTAAGGTTAAAGAACAACCTTCCAGCCGGCTTGTCTTATGCTTGTCGGGGCTGACCAAGGCACTTACGCTTTTCGAGTCAGAAAGGGAATTCCTAGGCTGGAAGAATTCCTAGGTGAAGGATAACAGAACGCTAATCCGGAGTGCAGCTAATTCCTGCCGTCTATCCGCGTTAAGGATCTAAGAGATGAATAGAAGGCGAAGCTTTTCTATTCAAATCAGGGTGGTACCACGAGATAGCTCTTCGTCCCTGTCCGGGAGGAGGGCTTTTTTTGTTTATAAAAATAATTTTTAGGAGGCTATATACATGAAACAATTATCTGGATCAGAAATTCGTCATTTATTTTTAGAGTTTTTTAAAGAAAAAGGGCATGCGATTGAGCCGAGTGCATCACTTGTTCCGCATGAGGATCCTTCCTTACTCTGGATTAATAGCGGTGTGGCGACCTTAAAGAAGTATTTTGACGGCCGTGTGATTCCTGAAAACCCAAGAATCACGAATGCACAAAAGTCTATTCGGACAAATGATATTGAGAATGTTGGTAAAACAGCACGCCATCATACTTTCTTTGAAATGCTTGGCAATTTTTCAATTGGTGATTATTTTAAAGTAGAGGCAATTGAATGGGCATGGG
The DNA here is from genome assembly GCF_900199725.1 of Cytobacillus massiliigabonensis. Taxonomy (GTDB): domain Bacteria; phylum Bacillota; class Bacilli; order Bacillales; family Cytobacillaceae; genus Cytobacillus; species Cytobacillus massiliigabonensis. The sequence continues at coordinate 1,469,215 of NZ_LT904904.1, forward strand.
AATTTCTAACGGATGAGAAATGGATCGGTTTTGATGAGGAAAAATTATCTGTTACTATCCATCCAGAGGATCATGAGGCTTTTGATATTTGGCGACAAAAAATCGGTGTTCCCGAGGAAAGAGTCATTCGTTTAGAAGGGAATTTCTGGGATATCGGAGAAGGTCCAAGCGGTCCGAATACAGAGATTTTCTATGATCGCGGACCTGAATATGGAAATGACGTAAATGATCCAGAATTATATCCTGGCGGTGAAAATGACCGATATTTAGAAGTATGGAATCTTGTGTTCTCAGAATTCAATCATAATCCTGATGGCACATATACTCCGCTTCCGAAAAAGAACATTGATACTGGAATGGGACTTGAACGAATGGCTTCAGTCGTTCAAAATGTGCCGACAAACTTTGATACAGATTTATTTATGCCGATTATTCATGGAACAGAAGAGATTTCAGGAGAAAAATACGGTGTGAATAAAGAAATTGATGTTGCATTTAAGGTGATCGCGGACCACATTCGTACAGTTGCTTTTGCGGTCGGTGATGGGGCACTTCCATCAAATGAAGGACGCGGCTATGTATTGCGCCGATTGCTGCGAAGAGCTGTACGCTATGCAAAGCAAATTAATATAAACCGTCCATTTATGTACGAGCTAGTCCCTGTTGTAGGCGAGATTATGAATGACTTTTACCCGCAAGTAAAAGAAAAAACAGAATTCATTCAAAAAGTAATTAAGAATGAAGAAGAGCGTTTCCATGAAACATTACATGATGGTTTAGCCATTCTTTCATCTGTTATTAAAAAGGAAAAAGCAGCTGGAAAGAATACGATTCAAGGCGAAGATGTCTTCCGTCTATATGATACGTATGGATTCCCGGTTGAACTAACAGAAGAATATGCAGAAGAAGAAGGCATGAAAATTGATCATGAAGGCTTCGAAAGAGAGATGGAGCTTCAGCGTGAACGTGCTCGTGCAGCTAGACAAGACGTTGATTCCATGCAAGTCCAAGGCGGTGTGCTAGGAGAAATAAAAGTTGAAAGCAAGTTTGTCGGCTACGATAACCTAGAAACTGATTCAACTATTGCAGCGATTATTAAAGACGGTCAATTAATCAATGCAGCAGAAGCTGGTGAAGAAGTACAGCTGATTTTGGATATTACACCATTTTATGCGGAAAGCGGCGGACAAATTGCTGACCAAGGATTGTTAGTGGGTGAAGGATTAAGAGTTGCTATTAAGGATGTCCAAAAGGCGCCAAACGGGCAGAACCTCCACCGTGCAATTGTAGAAGCAGGAAGCTTAAAAGAAAATCAACAAGTAAAAGCAACTGTAAACGAATTAATCCGTTCTAAAGTAATTAAAAACCATACGGCCACACATTTGCTTCATCAAGCATTAAAGGATGTGCTTGGAACGCATGTAAATCAGGCTGGATCACTTGTTGAACCAGATCGTTTACGTTTTGACTTCTCTCATTTCGGTCAGATTACTTCTGATGAATTAGAAAAAATCGAAAGTATTGTGAATGAGAAAATTTGGCGCAGTATGGATGTGGAAATCGATTTTAAAAACATTGAAGAAGCAAAAGCAATGGGTGCAATGGCATTGTTCGGCGAAAAGTATGGGAAGATTGTTCGTGTTGTTCAAGTTGGCGACTATAGCCTAGAGCTATGCGGAGGATGTCATGTACCTAACACTTCGACAATCGGGTTATTTAAAATTTTATCTGAGAGCGGAATTGGAGCAGGTACTCGTCGAATTGAAGCTGTTACAGGTGAGGCAGCTTATCAATTATTAAATGACCAGATTGGTATTCTTAAAGAAGCTGCAGCGAAATTAAAAGCGAACCCGAGGGAATTGGCTTCAAGAATTGAGACTTTACTTGGAGAAATGAAGCAGCTTCAGCGTGAAAATGAATCATTAGCAGCAAAATTGGGCAATATTGAAGCTAGCAGCCTTGTATCCAATACGAAAGAAGTCAATGGAGTAACCTTATTATCAGCAAAAGTTGCTGCGACAGATATGAATAACCTGCGCAATATGGCAGATGATTTAAAGAATAAGCTTGGCTCAGCAGTCGTTGTTCTTGGCAGTGTAAATGAAGGGAAAGTAAATTTAATTGCCGGTGTCACAAGTGATCTGATTGAAAAAGGATACCATGCTGGAAAAATTATTAAGGAAGTTGCTACACGATGCGGCGGAGGCGGCGGAGGCCGTCCAGATATGGCACAAGCTGGCGGAAAAGACCCGGAAAAGCTCGAAAGCGCATTGAATTTTGTTGAAGAATGGGTCAAATCCGTTTGATAACCGAGCAAAGTAGTGTAGAATGAAAGAAAAGCGGAATCGGCTTGTTCAGACCCGACAAGCATAAGACAGGCCACTGAGGAAGGCGTACTTTGCCTTCAACAGGGGAATGGCTTATGACTCGAGGGTCTAGCCGATGGAGCTGGACAAAGAAAAGCGGAAGGCGCTTGCCCATCGGCGACAAGCATAAGGCAAGCAGGCAAGAAGGTTGTTCTTTAACCTTCTGGACTGAATGACTTATGACCTCGAGCCGATAGCGCCTGCAGCTGGACAAAGAAAAGCGGGAGGTGGCTTGCTCAGGGGCGACAAGCATAAGACAGATCGGCTGGAAAGTTTGTACTTTAACTTTCTTGCCGAGATGGCTTATGACCTCGAGCCCCTAGCCACCGGAGCTGGACAAAGAAAAGCGGAAGGTGCTTGCTTTAGCGCCACGCTTAACGCTCAATCAAAAAAGAGGTGTAAAGTATGAGCTCATTTGATAAAACAATGAGGTTTAATTTTCCTGAAGAGCCAATCGAGCATGATGTGAACCAAGTGCTGTTCCAAGTGTACGAGGCTCTTCAAGATAAAGGGTATAACCCAATCAACCAAATTGTTGGTTACCTTCTTTCTGGGGATCCTGCGTACATCCCCCGTCATAAGGATGCACGTAACATTATCCGCAAACTTGAAAGGGACGAAATCATCGAAGAGCTTGTTAAATCATACTTGAAGCAGCAGCGAAAGGGATAAAGTATGCGGACAATGGGATTGGATGTCGGCTCAAAAACAGTCGGCGTAGCGCTAAGCGATGCATTTGGCTGGACAGCGCAAGGATTAGAAACCATTAAGATTAATGAAGAAGAGAATGATTTTGGTTTCGAGCAATTAGGAAAAATAATAAAAGAACATGAAGTAAGTAAAATCGTTGTCGGTCTGCCAAAAAATATGAATGGGTCAATCGGTCCGCGCGGAGAAGCCAATCAAAAGTTTGCTGCGGAGCTTGAAAAGCTTTATCACTTACCTGTTATATTATGGGATGAGCGTTTGTCAACAGTAGCTGCTGAAAGGGTTTTACTTGAAGCGGATGTCAGCCGTAAAAAAAGAAAAAAGGTCATAGATAAAATGGCTGCCGTTATGATTTTACAGGGCTTTTTAGATAGCAAAAATTAATGAGGTGAAGAAAATGGAACACGGAGAAAAAAATATTACAGTCGTAGATGAAGAGGGCAACGAGCAATTATGTGAAGTGCTTTTTACATTTGATTCTGAGGAATTCGGAAAATCATATGTCCTTTATTATCCAATTGGTGCGGAAGAAGATGAAGATGGAGAAATTGATATTCATGCATCTGCATTTATTCCAAGCGATGATAATCAGGACGGTGAACTTATTCCGATTGAACCAGATGCGGATGAAGAGTGGGAAATGATTGAAGAAATGCTAAACGCATTTCTTGCAGAAGAAGAAGAGGAATAATAAAGGAAAAAACTGGCTCGTCTGCGGACAAGCCAGTTTTTTTATGGGAAAATTTGTTTGTTTTCTTTGATTTTTGTATTAATTTGCGACTGCTAAAAGAAAATATAGTATAATAAGCCGAGATGTAAAAAAGCAAGTTGACAAGACAGCCTTAAGCTGAAAATGTAAAG
>NZ_LT904904.1:1475482-1702966 GCF_900199725.1 Cytobacillus massiliigabonensis
GCCGATAGCGCCTGCAGCTGGACAAAGAAAAGCGGGAGGTGGCTTGCTCAGGGGCGACAAGCATAAGACAGATCGGCTGGAAAGTTTGTACTTTAACTTTCTTGCCGAGATGGCTTATGACCTCGAGCCCCTAGCCACCGGAGCTGGACAAAGAAAAGCGGAAGGTGCTTGCTTTAGCGCCACGCTTAACGCTCAATCAAAAAAGAGGTGTAAAGTATGAGCTCATTTGATAAAACAATGAGGTTTAATTTTCCTGAAGAGCCAATCGAGCATGATGTGAACCAAGTGCTGTTCCAAGTGTACGAGGCTCTTCAAGATAAAGGGTATAACCCAATCAACCAAATTGTTGGTTACCTTCTTTCTGGGGATCCTGCGTACATCCCCCGTCATAAGGATGCACGTAACATTATCCGCAAACTTGAAAGGGACGAAATCATCGAAGAGCTTGTTAAATCATACTTGAAGCAGCAGCGAAAGGGATAAAGTATGCGGACAATGGGATTGGATGTCGGCTCAAAAACAGTCGGCGTAGCGCTAAGCGATGCATTTGGCTGGACAGCGCAAGGATTAGAAACCATTAAGATTAATGAAGAAGAGAATGATTTTGGTTTCGAGCAATTAGGAAAAATAATAAAAGAACATGAAGTAAGTAAAATCGTTGTCGGTCTGCCAAAAAATATGAATGGGTCAATCGGTCCGCGCGGAGAAGCCAATCAAAAGTTTGCTGCGGAGCTTGAAAAGCTTTATCACTTACCTGTTATATTATGGGATGAGCGTTTGTCAACAGTAGCTGCTGAAAGGGTTTTACTTGAAGCGGATGTCAGCCGTAAAAAAAGAAAAAAGGTCATAGATAAAATGGCTGCCGTTATGATTTTACAGGGCTTTTTAGATAGCAAAAATTAATGAGGTGAAGAAAATGGAACACGGAGAAAAAAATATTACAGTCGTAGATGAAGAGGGCAACGAGCAATTATGTGAAGTGCTTTTTACATTTGATTCTGAGGAATTCGGAAAATCATATGTCCTTTATTATCCAATTGGTGCGGAAGAAGATGAAGATGGAGAAATTGATATTCATGCATCTGCATTTATTCCAAGCGATGATAATCAGGACGGTGAACTTATTCCGATTGAACCAGATGCGGATGAAGAGTGGGAAATGATTGAAGAAATGCTAAACGCATTTCTTGCAGAAGAAGAAGAGGAATAATAAAGGAAAAAACTGGCTCGTCTGCGGACAAGCCAGTTTTTTTATGGGAAAATTTGTTTGTTTTCTTTGATTTTTGTATTAATTTGCGACTGCTAAAAGAAAATATAGTATAATAAGCCGAGATGTAAAAAAGCAAGTTGACAAGACAGCCTTAAGCTGAAAATGTAAAGTGTGCAGCTTGATTGGAGGGAAATCAGTGTCTCAAGAAAATAAAAATGATAAAAGAGATATCATTCGGCAAAAGATGATAGAGCGTCAAAGCGAAGCAAGATTAGTCCGAAAAATCGTTTTGATTATCGCAATTATTTTAGTTATTATAGTTGGAGCTGTTGCAGGGGGCGGCTATTTTTATATAAAATCTGCCATCCAGCCAGTAGATCCGGATAATAAAAAAGAGAAAAAAGTTGAAATCCCAATTGGGTCATCATCTACTGGTATTGGTAAAATTCTAGAGAAGAATGGAATTATTAAGGATGCAAGAGTATTTAAATATTATGTTAAGTTTAAGAATGAAACAGGGTTTATGGCTGGTGAATATACATTAAATCCTTCTATGACCATTCCTGAGATCATAAACAGCCTCAAAACGGGAAAACTGCAGGAGGAATTAGTTTTTAAATTAATCATTCCTGAAGGAAAACAGCTTGAACAAATTGCAGGCATTATAGCTGAAAAAACAAATAAAAGTGCAGATGAAGTAATGAAGCAGCTCAATGATCCATCCCTGATTAAATCATTGATGGAGAAATATCCTGACCTCTTAACAAAGGATATCCTTGATAAAGATATAAAATACCCGTTAGAGGGATATTTATTCCCTGCAACCTATTCATTTTATAAAGAGAATCCTACTATTGAAGAGATTATTACACCTATGCTGGACAAAACGGTTGATGTTCTTGATGAATACCGTATTGCCATGGAAGAACGCGAGTTTTCCGTGCATGAATTATTAACCATTTCATCATTAATTGAGGAAGAAGCAACAGAAAAGGTTGATCGAAACAAAATTGCCAGTGTGTTTTATAATCGAATGGAAACGGGTATGCCTTTGCAAACTGACCCAACTGTGTTATATGCGCAAGGAGAGCATAAGGATAAAGTTCTTTATAAAGATTTGGAGATTGATTCGCCGTACAATACTTATAAATACCCTGGTCTGACACCTGGGCCGATTGCTAATGCAGGTGTTGTCTCTATTGAAGCTGCATTAGTACCAGATGAATCTGATTTTCTATATTTCTTAGCAACTTCAACAGGTGAGGTTTTATTTTCGAAAACACTCGAAGAGCATAATCAAAAGAAAGCCAAACATATTCAATAAGTAATGAATGAAGGGGAATGGATGAAAAATTAGCATTCCCCTTTCATTTGTGATAAAATAGTACAAGTGTTTTATATTTTTTGCGATAGCGTGACCCACGGTCGAGTAAGGATGACAGCTTTAAAAAGCTGATAATGTGCAAAGATCTTTGCATTACTAATTATCCTCTTTCGTGAACGCTATTTTTTTCATGTCTAAATGATTGAGGTGATGGCAGCTTGGAAAATGAAAAGCTGCATGCTTATATAGAGGGAATTATACCTGCTAGGCCTGAATTATTTCAAAAGATGGAATCATATGCCATTGATCATAGCGTACCGATCATGGAGCTTGCAGGAATGGAAGCAATGCTTCAGCTTTTGCGAATTCAGCAGCCAAAAAATATTTTAGAAGTTGGAACGGCAATCGGGTATTCTGCTCTTCGGATGGCTGATGCACTTCCAAATTGTAAAATAGTAACGATTGAAAGGGATGAAGAGCGGTACGAACTTGCTGAGCAATATATTTCAGAGGCTGGCAAAGAAGCTCAAATTCTAATTATTAAAGGGGATGCACTTGAAGCTGAACCGCAGGTAAAGGATCAGGGTCCTTTTCAGGCAATCTTTATCGATGCCGCAAAGGGGCAATATCAGCGTTTTTTTGAAATGTATTCTCAGTATCTTGATAGTGATGGGGTTATCATTACAGATAACGTTCTTTTTAAAGGACTAGTCTGTGAGTCAGAAATCGAAAACAAACGTACACGCAATCTTGTGAAAAAAATTGATTCCTTTAATAAATGGCTGATGAATCATCCTGATTTTTATACGACAATATTGCCAGTAGGTGACGGGGTTGCGATTAGTAAAAAGAGGTGAATGAAATGTCAAAACCAGAATTGTTAGTTACACCCATTTGTGTAGAAGATATCATCCCGCTCGCAGATGCAGGTGCGGATGCTTTTGTATTAGGTGAACAGCGTTACGGTTTACGTCTTGCAGGCGAATTTTCAAGGGACGATGTAAAAAAAGCAATTGAGCTTGCCCATGCTAAAGGGAAGAAAGTATATGTTGCGATGAATGCAATTTTTCATAATGAAAAGATTGAGGAACTGTCTGATTATCTTTCATTCTTGCAAGAAGCAAATGCGGATGCTGTGATCTTTGGCGATCCTGCTGTACTGATGGCAGCTCGTGAAGCGGCGCCACATATGAAATTGCATTGGAGTACTGAGACGACTGGTACGAATTGGTATACATGCAACTATTGGGGCAGAAAAGGGGCAAAGAGAGCTGTGCTAGCCCGTGAAATAAATATGGATGCGATTATTGAAATGAAAGAGAATGCAGAAGTAGAGATTGAGGTTCAAGTTCATGGAATGATGACAATGTTCCAATCTAAGCGTTCACTTTTAGGCAATTATTATGAATATCAAGGGAAAGTTATGGAAGTAGAAAATCGCAGCCAAGAACATCATATGTTTCTGCATGATAAAGAACGCGGGAACAAATATCCGATTTTTGAAGATGAAAATGGAACACATATTATGAGTCCGAATGATATATGTATCATTGACGAGCTTCAGGAAATGATTGAGGCAAAAGTTGATTCTTTTAAAATTGATGGAATCTTAAAAAGCCCTGAATATATCCTTGAAGTGACGAAGCGATATCGAAAAGCAATTGATCTTTGTGTCGAAGATCCGGATCAATATGAAGATGTGAAGGACGAGCTATTAGGCGAATTAGAAGAGATTCAGCCTGCCAATCGTCCATTGGACACAGGGTTCTTCTTTAAAGAAACGGTTTATTAAAAAATCTATTGCGGAAGCAGCTTAGCTTCTCGGGGGCATATTCCAGATACAAAGCAAAACGCTTACGCATGTAAATTAGGAGGATTACCTATGACAGTAGTGGAAGATAAAATTTCCCAAATTGTGGACGGCAAAAGGGTAATCGTGAAGAAGCCCGAATTGCTTGCACCAGCAGGGAATTTAGAAAAATTGAAAATTGCCGTTCATTATGGAGCAGATGCTGTATTTATTGGCGGTCAAGAATACGGCTTACGTTCAAATGCTGATAATTTTACATTTGAGGAAATGAAAGAGGGCGTAGAATTCGCAAAGCAATATGGTGCGAAAATTTATGTAACAACAAATATTTATGCTCATAATGAAAACATTGATGGCTTAGAAGAGTATATGCTTGGGCTGAAAGAAGCAGGCATCGCAGGGATTATTGTAGCTGACCCGTTAATTATCGAGACTTGCCGCAGAGTCGCTCCTGAAATTGAGGTTCATTTGAGCACACAGCAGTCTTTATCCAATTGGAAAGCTGTACAATTCTGGAAAGAAGAAGGGTTAGAGCGTGTCGTTCTTGCTCGTGAAACAAGTGCAGAAGAAATTCGTGAGATGAAAGAAAAGGTAGATATTGAAATTGAAACCTTTGTTCATGGAGCGATGTGTATTGCTTATTCAGGACGCTGCACATTAAGTAACCATATGACAGCTCGTGATTCAAATCGTGGGGGCTGCTGTCAGTCATGCCGCTGGGACTATGATCTCTACCAATTAGAAGGGGAAAATGAGGTTCCTTTCTTTAATGAAGAAGATTCACCATTTGCTATGAGCCCGAAAGATCTTAATTTAATTCAATCCATTCCGCAAATGATTGAACTTGGAATTGACAGCTTAAAAATTGAAGGACGTATGAAATCCATTCATTATATTGCAACAGTTGTTAGCGTATATCGTAAAGTAATTGACGCTTATTGTGCTGATCCTGCAAACTTCGAAATTAAGAAGGAATGGCTAGAAGAACTGGCGAAGTGTGCCAACCGTGAAACGGCTCCAGCATTTTTTGAAGGTGTTCCAGGGTATAAGGAGCAAATGTTTGGAAATCATAGCAAAAAGACGAATTTTGATTTCGTTGGCTTGGTTCTTGACTATAATCCTGAAACACAAATTGTCACACTTCAGCAGCGTAATCATTTTAAACCGGGACAGGAAGTAGAGTTTTTCGGACCAGAAATTGAGAATTTTACCCATGTAATTGATAAAGTATGGGATGAAGATGGGAACGAACTGGACGCAGCGCGCCACCCGCTTCAAATTGTTCAATTTAAGCTTGATAAACCGGTATTCCCGAACAACATGATGCGGAAGGAGATTTAACCCCTATGGAACGCAAACCAGTTGTGATCGGTGTTGCCGGAGGCTCTGGCTCAGGAAAGACGAGTGTGACAAAATCGATCTATGACTTTTTTAAAGGACACTCGATTATGATGCTAGAGCAGGATTATTATTATAAGGATCAAGCGCACCTGCCGTTTGAAGAACGTTTAAAAACAAATTATGATCATCCCCTTGCGTTTGATAATGATTTACTAATTGATCATATTCAGAAGCTGTTAAGATACGAGGAAATTAACAAGCCTGTATATGATTATGCGATGCATACAAGATCGAACGAAGTGATTACTGTTGAACCAAAAGATGTAATCATATTAGAAGGAATTTTAGTCCTAGAGGACGAACGGCTGCGTAACCTAATGGATATCAAACTTTTTGTTGATACAGATGCTGATTTGCGTATTATTCGCCGTTTATCTAGAGATATTAATGAACGCGGCAGAACAATGGATTCTGTCATTGATCAATATGTAAATGTTGTTCGACCGATGCATAATCAATTCATTGAGCCGACAAAGCGCTATGCCGATATCATTATCCCCGAAGGCGGACATAATCATGTAGCTATCGACTTAATGGTCACAAAAATTCAAACAATTCTTGAACAAAAGTCTTTTTTATGACACAATAGCATAGAAAATATATAATAAGTCCTAGGCGCGTCCTTAAGCAAAGGACGCGCTCCTATGCATTTTTCTTCTTACATAAAAAAGAAAGAACACAATCACGATGTGAGTTGTGAAAATTTGAAGGAGTGAAGGTTTTGGCAATGGAAAAAGTTTTCCCTATGACACAAGCTGGAAAAGAGAAGCTTGAACAGGAATTAGAATATTTAAAATCAGTTAAGCGTAAAGAAGTAGTAGAACGAATTAAAATTGCCCGCAGCTTCGGGGACCTGTCAGAAAACTCTGAGTACGATTCAGCAAAAGAAGAGCAGGCATTTGTAGAAGGTCGTATTACTACAATTGAGAATATGATCCGTAATGCAAAAATCATTTCAGAGGACGAAATGAGTGGAGATACAGTTGCATTAGGCCGCTCTGTTACATTTATTGAGCTTCCTGATGGAGAAGAAGAAACTTATACCATTGTAGGAAGTGCAGAAGCAGATCCATTTGATGGCAAAATTTCTAATGATTCTCCAATCGCGAAAAGCTTAATCGGTCATAAAGTAGGCGAAGAAGTAAAGGTTCAAACGCCTGGTGGGGAAATGGACGTACGAATCATCACTATTAAATAAGAATATATGCAGATAAAGGAGAAGGGACAGTCCCTTCTCCTTTTGTCGTAAATGTGTCAGTGAATGGGTGAAAAGCAAAATTGGTTACGAAAATGAATTTTCGACCGTAATTAGCAATAGATTGCAAAGAAGGTCGCGTAAAAATATTCCTTATCTTCAACAATCAGCTAATAAATAGTTTGAAAAGAAGAAACCTCGTCAAAACTTTTGATGAGGTGTTTTTTTATGTGGAAAAAACGGGCAGTTATATGGTTATGTTTATGTTTAGCAGGATTAATGGTTTTGCTTGCTAGATTGATTCAGCTTCAATTGGTGGAGACAGAACATTTTACAAAAAGGGGGATCAATCTCTTGGAGGCTAGCGTTAGTCAGCGCTCACAAGAAATGATCCTTGATACAGGAAGAGGCAATTTTCTTTACAAAGATGGAACACCTATTACTCACCAAAGCAAACCAGTACTTATTCTCTTTCCTTTTTTGAAAAAAATGGACTGGGACAGTAAGCATGTATCTGAAATTATTGGTGCATCTGAATATGCACTTGAATATGCAGTTGAAAAGGCAAAGAAACCATTTGCGTATGGCGAGCCAAATCCTATCGAATTGACTGAACCTCAAATGGAAAAAATTAATGCCTTGCAAATTCCTGGGGTGTTTGCTGTTGAAAAAAAATATCATTTAACACAAAATCCAGCTGAACATTTAATTGGCATTACAGGAGAAAACGAAACATTGCTTCGTAAACGTTATCCTGATAAGGAGCTTTCCTCCAAAACGATGGTGGGGCTGACTGGTATGGAAAAAAGCTTTGATGAATTTCTATTGCCAGATGGAAAATCAAAACTCGTCTATCATGTTGATGCGACAGGCGGACCTTTATTCGGGATAAATGTAAAATATGTTGAACCAGCTAACCCCTTTTATCCAGTAAATATAAAAACGACATTAGATTCAGATTTACAAGAGATGGTTGAACAGCTTGTCGATGCGCACAAAATTGAGCGCGGCGGTGCAGTGCTTCTTGATATAGAAACAAACTCTGTCCTAGCTATGGTATCCCGTCCTGCCATCAACCAAGCAGATCCATTTAATAAAGAAAATGGGGGGACGGAAAACCTCATGCTAAAAGAGCAAATTATCGGTTCTGTTTTTAAGACGGCAGTAACTGCGGCGGCGATTGATTATGAGCTTATCAATCCTTCTCGGCAATTTGATTGCAGCAAGACGATTACAGGCGAGCCCGATCCTTTATTTCAATATGGAATGCTTGATTTCTCTACTAGCTTTGCCAGAAGCTGCAATAATACATTTGCAACGATAGCGAAAGAATTAAAGGAAATAGATCCTAATATTCTTGAAAACTATGCTGAAAAGCTATCCTTAATAGGCTCTGTTGGTTGGAAGGGGGATATTTACCATTTTGAAGATTTTAAACAGCTGCAGGAGGATAAAGGAAGAGTTTTCTTGGCTGAGAATGCGAAAAAAGATGATAATTTTGTTGCGCTGACAGGTATTGGCCAACATGAAGTTCGTGCAACTCCGCTAGCGGTTGCTAATATGATGGCAACGATTGCAAGAGGCGGAAATAAAAAAATGGTTCGTGTGGCATCAAAAATTGAGTATAAAAATAGTACCTCATTACTAGATTTTAAAGAGCAAGAGATTGAAGGAGAGACCATTTCTCCCTATACAGCAATGAAGCTGCAGAAGCTTCTCCGTGAAGTAGTAGTTAATAAGAATGGAACAGGAAGAAGCTTGCAAGACCTTCCATATGAAGTAGCAGGCAAGTCTGGTACTGGAGAAACTGGGAGAATGCATGGGGAAAAGCCTCTTTATAATAAATGGTTTGCAGGTTATTTTCCATTCGATAAACCGAAATATGCCCTTGTTACTGTAAGGCTAGAAGCGACCGGGAACACAAGCAGTACAAGTCCTCTATTCGCTGATATTGTAAAAGAAATCTATAACAATGATCACAGTCAAAATTAAAACATTAGCCTCTTTTCTATTCGAAAGGATCATGTTAAAGTGAAACTTTCCTTGCTAATTTTCCGTCTGGTAAGGAGAAGATTAATCACGCAACAGACAGAGATATTTTTCATTGTTTATAAGTCATGTTAAAATATTGAATGAATATCTTACAAATATGATTGAAAAGAATGGGAAGGAGAATCTTTCTTATGAACCGCAATTATGATTCATCAAGTCGGGAATCCAGATCCGAATTGAGGGGAAAACGCAGAAAAACTAATCTAATTTTAAATATGCTCATTGGGCTCGTGATACTGTTAATTATTTTTGTTTCTGTAAAAGTCTTTTCCGGAGGCAATGATGAAAATGCTTTGGAAAAAGAACAGCAGACAGAGTCAAAACAAGATGAGCAAAATTTAGATACAGAAGAAGAGAAAGATTCAGCCAGTGATGAAAATAAAGACGAAAAAGAAACCGAATCTGAAGCTGAATCAGAAAGTATCGATGAAAGCGAGGAAGCTGCTGAAAATACAGCTGATGAAGATGTGGTAGATCCAATTCCGGCCAATGAAGAAGAGGCAGTTGTTACCGAAGGCGGCAGCAATGGTAATGTGAAAAGGACCATTGAAAACCCGAGCTGGAAGCCGATTGGAACGACACAAGCTGGTGAACATTACGCTGTTTACGACAAAGAATCTGTAGACTGGGCAGAAATGCTTCAGGCCATCTCCTATGCGACAGGAGTTGATCAAAGCAATATGAATGTTTGGTTCCTTGGTAACAACGGGTTTAATAAATCGGTTGGTACGATTACAACAAAGGACCAAAAGCAAATATACCGTGTCTATATTGACTGGGTCGATGGAGAAGGCTGGAAGCCAACGAAAGTAGAAGAATTAAATGAAGTAGAAAAGAAGTAAGAAAGTAAAAAGATGAGGCTAGCTCACCTCATCTTTTTGCTTTAAAATGCACAACAGCCGAATAATACCTTCTCCCATTCTCATCCAAGCTCATCTGATGTGAAACATGGTGGACAGAAAGCAAAATAGCTCTATTATTGTCAATTTGAATTTGAATATTTTTCTCTAAAGTTTTTAAATCATAGGCCTCAAAAAATTCAATTTTATCCTCAATTAAGTCAAGCTGAAAGTTCATAACTCAAAGATCCTCCTGTATAAGTTCCTCTTGATATTTTAATACATTTTTCATATAAACCACTATAGTATTTCCTTTTATATTAAAATTGCATTTTTAATGATAGAAGATTCTGATAAAATGAAAGTAAAATTTAATTTTCTTGGAGGAAAAATGACAGCTTTATATCGGCACGTAATGAGTCTTATTTTATTGTTAATCCTTGCTGCCCTTCCTTTAGGTTTATTCAATAGGGATGAAAAGGTATCGATTGATATAAAGGGAATGCTTACAGTCATTAAAGAATTCTTTTTGGGCCTTTTTTCTGGAGATGCTTGGTATTATTCACAGGGCGGCCGAGCTCGATTGATTCTAAGTGACTTAGTTTCCTATTTTTTATCCTCCTATTTATATTTAATCATCTCGACAATCATTGTTATTGCAATATCAATCCTTTTAGGTATTTTCTTTTGGAAGAAATCGAATCGCTGGGTAAATGCAAGCTTAGGATTTTTAGGAATGGTTCCAGATTTTCTGCTAGTGCTTATGCTGCAAATAGCTGTCGTCTATGTAAATAAAAGCTTAGGTATTAAGACTTTTAAAGTAGCTTCTTCTTCCATTGATGATCCGGCAATTTTTTTGCCTATTTTTACATTAATTATAATCCCCTCTATCTATTTAATCAGAAGTTTATCTGAAACAACTTCAGAAATAACAGCTGAGGACTATATTCTTTTGGCAAAATCAAAGGGTCTCAGCAAAAAATATATTTATGTCTTCCATGTAACTACAAATGTCCTTCCCTTTTTGAAGGCAGATATACATAAAGTGTTGAGCATTATGATTGGCAATCTCTTTATTGTTGAGTATTTATACAATACTCGTGGGCTAGCATCGTTCATTTTTGTACATTCAAATAAGTTTGGCTATCAATATAATCTTGTGATCCTTTGCCTTCTTTTTCTATTTATTCTTTATTTGATCTGTTATTATTCACTTAGATTCTTATTGGCGGCTGCAGAAAGGTGGCTTGCCAAATGAGCCGGAAACCAAATTACTTACTGATTTTGGGTATTGTTCTAGTATCCTTTTTTATCTTTATTTCCGTCATCGGCCCATATGCAGCACCGTACGATTTAGAATATTCCCAAAAAATAGGGTATATAACAGCCGATGATGGATCACAGCAGCTGAAAGGCTCTCCTTTTCCGCCTTCAAAAGAGTATGTATTCGGGACTGATAAATGGGGATATGATATTCTAACGCTATTGCTTTATGGGGCAAAATACACAGTTTTTACAGTAATAATTGTAGCTGTTATCAGACTGTTAATAGGAACAGCTTTTGGAGTCTTAAATGGGGTAATGTCTCCAGCCCAACAGAAAAAGAATAAACAAATATCATTATTTAGCGGGATTCCGATCTTTATCATTATTTACTTCATTATGGTCGGAATAAATATTGAACCGGTTCTTCCACCTGTTTATTTAGTAGTCATTCAAGGCTTATTAATGACGATTTTAGGGATACCTGGCGTCTACAATGTTATTTCTAACTTAACAATTGAAATAAAGAAAAATGCATATGTAGAAGCAGCAAAAACACTTGGAGGAAGCAGCCTCCACATTTCCAAAAAACATATATTTCCTGCCCTGAAAGGCAACTTGCTTGCTCTGTTTGTAAATGAATGCATACAAGTATTACATATCATCGGGCAGCTGGGAATCTTTAATCTTTTTCTAGGAGGTACAGAAAAACAATACTTTCCTACAATCTATCTTTCTATAACGAATGAATGGTCAGGGCTAATCGGTCAGTCCCGCTCCTTTTTATACCACTCCCAATGGATCATCCTATATCCATTAATCGCTTATATGCTCTTGCTGTTTTCATTTTATCTCCTATCAGCTGGATTAAATACCTCATTGAAAAATAAGACAAGAAGAACTAGTCATTTATAGTAAGGAAACACCCAAATTTTAAAAAATTGGGTGTTTTTTTTGGTGAAAGCCCAAAGCTTGCTATGTTGAATGATTCGTATACTTATGTTAAATTAAGAACATGTTTTTTGTTTAATTCATACTATACTCATAGGAATTGTGAGTGTATAATATAGAGGAGTGAGTGAAATGGGGACGGAGTTTATCGGGCTGTTTGAACAGTGGGCTGATACCTACGATGAAAGTGTATCTGGACATGATATAGAATATAAAGAAGTGTTTAAACATTATGATCAATTATTGCAAATAGTTGCCGATCGCTCTTTTGGTCACGTCCTTGAATTTGGACCTGGTACAGGAAATTTAACAGCAAAGATGATCGATAGAGGACTGAAGGTAACCGGAGTGGAGCCATCTCCTTCGATGAGAAAAATAGCTAAACAAAAGCTGGCAAATAAGGCTGAGATTGTGGATGGCGATTTTCTAAGCTTTCCACTTGTTCAGCCAATCGATACATTTGTAAGTTCTTATGCTTTTCACCATTTAACCGATGAGGAAAAAGAAACAGCCATTGCCAAGTATGGAAACCTGCTTGCCTCTGGTGGTAAAATAGTCTTTGCGGATACTATGTATGAGTCTGCTAAAAGCTATAAGAGAGCAATAGAAAAAGCATTAGAAAACGGCTTTCATAATCTAGCAGAGGATTTGCAGCGGGAATACTATACAACAATCCCATTTTTAAAAGGGTTGTTAGAACAGAATGGTTTTACCCCAAGGTTCGAGCAGTGCAATGATTTCGTGTGGATTATGGAAGGAGTGAAAAAATAAGAAAGAGGTTTTGAAAATGAAAATAGCCATCATCGGAGCAATGGAAGAAGAAGTAACACTTTTAAGAGAAAAAATGGATGAAAAAACACAAGTAGTGATTGCAGGCTGTGAATATACAAGCGGGAAAATGGACGGGGCAGAAGTTGTTCTTTTGCGCTCAGGTATAGGAAAAGTAAATGCGGCTTTATCAACTGCTATTCTTCTTGAGAGATACAAACCAGATTACGTCATTAACACAGGGTCTGCTGGAGGCTTTAATCCACAGTTAAATGTAGGGGATGTAGTTATTTCTACTGAAGTAAGACATCATGATGTTGATGTAACAGTATTTGGCTATGAATACGGTCAGGTTCCACAGCTGCCTCCAGCTTTTGAAGCAGACAGCCGATTGATACAAGTTGCGGAAGAATGTGCGAAGGAGATCAAGGATATTCAAGTTGTCCGCGGATTGATTGCTACTGGAGATTCATTTATGAATGATCCTGCTCGAGTTGAGTTCATACGAGACAAATTTACAGATCTTCAAGCTGTTGAAATGGAAGCTGCGGCAATTGCACAAGTGTCCTATCAGTTTGGAACGCCATTTGTCGTTATTCGCTCACTATCAGATATTGCGGGAAAAGAATCAAATGTCTCATTTGATCAATTCCTTGAAAAGGCTGCATTACATTCAGCTGATTTGGTCATGAAGATCGTAGCAGCGTTGAAATAATAACTCCGACGAAGGAGGGATATATTTGAACATCGTTAAAAATGTTCATGAATTGATTGGAAATACCCCCATTCTGGAATTAAATCACTTTCCTCTTCCGGCAGGTGTCCGCTTATTTGCTAAGCTTGAGTTTTTAAACCCAGGAGGAAGTGTGAAAGACCGTCTTGGGCAGGAACTTTTAAATGCAGCAATGGAGAGCGGGAAGCTTAAGGAAGGCGGAACTGTCATAGAACCGACTGCTGGGAATACAGGAATAGGCTTAGCGCTTGCTGCTTTAAATAAAGGAATTAAAGTGCTTGTTTGTATGCCAGAAAAATTTAGTTTGGAAAAACAAGTCATTATGAAGGCGCTAGGGGCCGAAATTGTCCATACACCTTCAAGTGAAGGGATGGCGGGCGCAATTGCAAAGGCTAAAGAGCTGCTTGACGAAATTCCAAATTCCTTTTGTCCGCAGCAATTTGCGAATCCTGCGAATCCACATACGTACTATAAAACGCTTGGCCCTGAGCTTTGGGAACAGATGGATGGACATATCGATATTTTCGTCGCTGGAGCGGGATCTGGCGGCACCTTTATGGGCACTTCCCGCTTCTTAAAAGAAAAGAATCCTAAGATAAAAACTGTGATTGTGGAGCCAGAAGGATCAATCCTTAATGGCGGTGAATCTGGTCCGCATAAAACAGAAGGGATTGGAATGGAGTTTCTGCCTGAATTTATTGATCCTTCTTATTTCGATGCAATTCATACGGTCCTTGATGAGAACGCTTTTCGCTTCGTTCAGGAATTAGCTTTGAAGGAAGGATTGCTGGTAGGAAGTTCTTCTGGCGCAGCTCTTCATGCCGCATTAGAAGAAGCCAAGAAGGCAAAGGAAGGTACAAATATTGTCACGATTTTTCCTGATGGCAGTGACCGATATATTAGCAAAAAAATTTATGAAGGCGGTATTTAAATGAGAAGAAAAACGAAACTCATTCATGGCGGGATTTCAGGAGACCCTAACACAGGTGCTGTATCTGTTCCGATTTACCAAGTGAGCACGTACAAACAAGAAAGTGTTGGGAAGCATAAAGGATTTGAATACTCTAGAACGGGC
Organism: Cytobacillus massiliigabonensis; assembly: GCF_900199725.1. GTDB lineage: Bacteria > Bacillota > Bacilli > Bacillales > Cytobacillaceae > Cytobacillus > Cytobacillus massiliigabonensis. Next base: position 1,490,104 of record NZ_LT904904.1, read on the forward strand.
AACCCGACACGGCATGCGCTTGAGGAATTAATTAAAGATTTAGAAGGAGGAAAAGCAGGATTTGCCTTTGGATCAGGAATGGCAGCAATTACTGCGGTTATGATGCTGTTTAAAAGCGGTGATCATATAATCATGACTGATGATGTATATGGTGGATCATATCGTGTGATGACAAAGGTATTGAACCGTTTTGGTATCGATTCAACCTTTGTTGATACGAGTAAGCTTGAAAATATTAAGGCTGAGATTAGACCAAATACGAAGGCTCTTTACTTAGAATCTCCAACTAATCCGCTACTGAAAATTACAGATATTGCTGAAGCTGCAAAGGTAGCGAAGGAACATCAATTGCTGACAATTGTTGACAATACATTCTCAACACCTTACTGGCAAACGCCGATTGAACTTGGAGCTGACATTGTTCTCCATAGTGCAACGAAATATATTGGCGGTCATAGCGATGTTGTTGCAGGATTAGTTGTTGTAAATAGCGATGAACTAGCTGCAGACATGCATTTTGTGCAAAATTCAACAGGTGGTGTCCTTGGACCACAGGATTCATGGCTCCTAATGCGGGGAATCAAAACACTGGGTATTCGGATGGAAGAAACAGAGAGCAATACGAGAGCAATCGTAGAGTTTCTGCAAAGCCATCCCTCTGTAACAAAGGTTTATTATCCAGGTATTGAAACACATCCAAATCATGACATAGCTAAAAAACAAGCGCGAGGCTTTGGCGGAATGATTTCCTTTGATGTTGGAAGTGAAGAAAATGCAGATACACTTCTGAAAAAAATAAACTATTTTACATTAGCAGAAAGCCTTGGAGCAGTAGAAAGCTTAATCTCTGTTCCAGCAAGAATGACACATGCTTCCATACCAAAGGAGCGTCGTGCAGAGCTTGGAATAACAGATGGATTAGTTCGTATTTCCGTCGGTCTTGAAGATGTAGAGGATTTAATTGAAGACTTACAACAGGCATTAGAAAATTAATATTATATAAAAGCGCCCTCCAGAGGGCGCTTTTTGTCGAACGAAATAAATGGGAAAATTTAAAATTTAGGCAAATAAATGTTTACAAACAGATCGGATGTGGCTATAATTACCAATGTAAGTGAAAAAATTTCTGAAAAGGAGGTCGGATGAAATGATGATGAACATGATTGTTACTGGAAAATTACATGCAGCTTTATATTTAACGAATTCGACCTACAGGGAATGGATCGCTTAATTTATTTTTATTTAGCCTATCCATGCCGCAGGGAGAATCGTGTTCCTGCGGCATTTTTGTGCCCAAATTTAACATGCCGCAGGAGCTATGTCTCTTTGCGGCTTTTTTGTCCCTAAAAGGACTAATTAAAGGAGGTGAAGCCCATCATGACATTAAACATATTGTTTTTTACAATTACCATTAAGAAACGGAATGTTTCAGTTGAAGAAGTACTTCATAATCAAATGATTAAAAAAATTCACGAAGAAAACCGTGATCGTCAATTCTCAATGTATCGTCACTTTTAATTTTTGAAAAATAGCAAACGAAAGGTGGTAGTTGAAGATGAATCTTTTCATGCAATGTCGTCAAGCAATCTTATGGGTGGAGAAGGATTCCACCTAGCTTAAGTAAGGAGGAGATCTGATGTCGTTACACGTACTGCTGTTGACCCTTGAATTCAGAAAAAAGAAACACAAAGCATAGACTAGATCGTATGGTCTTTCCTTAACAAAATGTTCATATTTGTTTTAAATATACCCGATGTGTTTATGGTAAATTTAAAATAAATAAGGGAGTTTAAAGGGAGGCTAAATCATGTTTACAATTGTGATGGGGCTAGTACTTTGCACAACCATAGGATTAATTATTTACTGTGATGTAAGTGTTGTTGAATAAATAATGAAAAAGGGATTAACCGGATGGGTTAATCCCTTTTTTAGTAAATGGCTCTTTTGGTAGTGGTCTCTAGTTAATACAGATTAAGTGGGAGGTTAATCCCTTTTCTTTGGACCTATCCACAAAAATACAATAACAATGATCGTTGCGATTAATAAGAGAATTGTTTTTAATGAAAAGCCTTCGAAAATAATTTCCGCTAGGCTTGCTACTACAACAATAAAAAAAACGAGTGCCAAAACTACACGATTAATCAAGTTTTTCCCACCTCAAAGTATACTCATTTTATTTTAGCGAATGGATGTAAGCATTGTCCATAAAAAAAGTGCTTGGAAATAATTCCCCAAAGAAAATATATGGGTGGACAGACAAAAACAACTCTCATGCTACATAGGAATTATGTATAGGCAAATGACCGAAAAAGCGGGGGTGGAAAAATGTCTGGGATTCTAACAGCACTCGGGTTTTTAGTTAAGGAAATTGTCTTTCTTGTTTCTTATGTAAAGAACAATGCATTTCCTCAACCGTTATCTGCTGCTGACGAAAAAAAGTATTTGCAGCTAATGACTGCTGGCGATTCACATGCCCGCAACATGCTGATTGAACACAATTTACGGTTAGTCGCTCATATTGTTAAAAAATTTGAAAATACGGGTGAGGATGCAGAAGATCTCATCTCCATCGGCACGATAGGGTTAATTAAGGCGATTGAGAGCTATTCTGAAGGAAAAGGGACGAAGCTTGCGACTTACGCGGCTCGTTGTATAGAAAATGAAATCCTCATGCATTTGCGAGCATTAAAAAAGACGAAGAAAGATGTCTCCCTTCATGACCCCATTGGCCAAGATAAAGAAGGGAATGAAATTTCCCTTATTGATGTCCTTAAATCGGATTCAGAAGACGTCATAAATACAATCCAATTAAACATGGAGCTAGAAAAAGTAAAGGAATACATCGGGGTGCTTGATGACAGGGAAAAGGAAGTGATTGTTGGACGTTTTGGTCTTGATTTAAAAAAGGAAAAAACACAAAGAGAAATTGCAAAGGAGCTGGGAATATCCCGCAGCTATGTATCGCGGATTGAAAAGCGGGCATTGATGAAAATGTTTCACGAGTTTTACAGAGCGGAGAAGGAGAAGCGGAAGAAAAGCTAGCAGATAAAATTGTATTACAAACTATTAATAAAAATTAATTAGGCATAATGTATGAGATGATCACGTCATGGACGGGGTCATTTTTTTGTTCAATCATTTACTTTAAACGAAAAGGATTAAAATTATGAACATTCTATGAACTGCATTGATTGTTTTCGGAAAAATATGTAAATTAAAATACAGTTATTAGAACAAGCTGATTAATAGATATGGAGGAAACATGGATAATTCAAAAAAAAATTTAGTTTTATTTTGTATCCTTACTGCAGTGTTATTATTTATCGGAAGTATTTGTACTTCGCTGTTTGCAAATAACAATACTGTTATGCAGCGGTTTTATGAATATGCATCTTTAATTCAAGCAGTTCTTTTGTTATTTTTCTCGCTTTTTTTTAGTTTAAAAAGAAAAAATCCTTATATATTTGTTTTACTTCTGTATCTTATTTTCTTTGGATTTCAGTTTTTAGTAATATTGAATGTAAAAATTGAAAAAGGAATCTTATTTTTGTTTGCAATCAATGTATTAGCTTCTATATTATTGGTAAATTATCTAAGGACTTTGGAATTTCAGCTTAAACCTTTTACAAGTTCTTTACCTAAGCAGCTGGCTACACTTTTTTTACTTTTTATTTTTGAAATAAGTGCTGCACTTTATGTCTTTATTGGTCCAAGTTTTATACACAAATTTGTATTTTCTATCTCAAACGAAATATACAATTTACTGCCATGGAACATGATAACAAGCCTAGTCACATTGTGCGGAGCTCTATTCATTATAAAATTCTCGTTGAAAATGAATTTAAAAGAATTTTTACAGAACATAGGCATTCTTTCTAAAAAAGATTTGAGGACGGGGATTTTTGTTTTTATTTCTATTTTAATCTTTATTCAAAGTGCAGGAATCTTCGTAAGCTTATTTTTAGACTATCCCTACTCTTTAAAAAACTTTAGGTTTACCTCTTGGCATGAATGGTTTCTTTCACTTATAGATTTATTTGGCGTTGGATTTTATGAAGAGATTGTCTTTAGGGGATTCTTATTCTATACATTATGCTGTGCGGTCAATATAAATAAAAAGCCATTATTTCATTTTATATTTGTCATTGCATTATCCCAATCACTTTTTAGTCTCTCCCATCTTCCGCGAATGTTAATACATTTTGATTTACCGATAAGTGAAATAATTATTGGTTTAATCCATTATTTTATAATGGGAGTTTTTTTCGTGATTTGTTATATTCGAACAAAAAGCATTTATGCAGCTATATTTATTCATACATTAGTGAATTTCAGTACACCTATTTATAATAGTGGATACCCTCTCGGTTTTCTAGCTGACTCAAAATCTTTACTCATTCTTTTTGTCATCACATTATTGATTTTATGGGATTGCTTCCCTAAATTTAATAAAAGGAAAGTTTACAATAGTACACCTACAAAGGGCCATAGTAACTCTTAAATTTAGATATATTGAAAATCAAAAAGTTGACATTGAAAATCATTATCAATTACTATAGAGGTATTACTAGTAATTGGAGATGATCTAATGTTTGTCCAAATGAAAAAAATTCTTGTAACTGAAGGAAATTCTGAGCAAGTTGTTAACCGCTTTGGTGGTCAAGGAATTATTGAGAAACAAGAAGGCTTTATTGATTCCACGGTAATGGTGAAGAAAAGCCGCCGAGGGGATGAAGAGGTAATAGTGATGATTCGCTGGGAGTCTGAGGAGTTTTGGAAGAAGTGGGAGAAGAGTGAAGAGCATATCGCTGGACACAAGGCAAACCTTGGTAAACCAAAGCCAGAATATATCGTTAGTTCTGAAGGCGGATTATATGAAGTAAAAGCAGTTAAAAACGCAGTTCAGCAGCAAGTATAAAAAAAATCTCAGGCTAAACTTACTTGCCTGAGATTTTTTCTTTTTATTCTATTTTCCCGTTTTTTAATACTAAATCCCAATTCTTTCCGCCATCATTTGACTCATACACATCGTTTAAATAGGTCGCAAAGGAAATTGTCCCGTTATTCTTTGGATTCACAGCAATAAATGTAACAGGGTTATCATAATTTAAGAAAGGTATTTCCAGCTGAACGGCTTGCTTCGTATTAATATCCATTCGATAAAAAAGCACTTTGTTATCCTCTACCGCTGAAAAATAAAGGTTTTCTTCCGAAAATGCCAATGCTGTCGTCATAAAAGGGGCGGTTACCATCTTCATATTTTCCCCTTTATCTTCGGACATAAAAATGCCGCTTCTAGTAGACATTGCCATCTTGCTGCTGTTCGTAGGATGCGAAGCAATCATGCCTAGCGTATCCGCATCAAACCCATTTAATGCAACTGGGTTCCACGATTTTCCGTCATCTTCTGAAAGGTAGACGCCTAACCCAAGCTCTGAATTTTCCTTTTGATTGATTATATAAATCGAATTTGTCCCATAGCCTTTTGATAAAAATTGAAAATTGCTTTCCCCGTAAAAAGCGAGTTTTTCAAGTGTAGCCCCTTTGTCAGCACTTTTTACTAACCCAAGCGGTGATTTTAAATCGGAGTTTTCTTCTGGACTGCCGCTCGCATAAAATCCATCCTCACTTGCCTGAAAACCCATGTATTCATGTTTTTGAGAGGATCCTTCAAGCCAGCCCTCTTCTGTGAAAATCTTTACTCCTTGATGTGAAGCAATATATAGCCCCTCATCATTTCCCGGATACCCTAACCCATTAATGCGTTCAAGACGCTGGGGAGATGCCTTTTGGATTTCAAATTTACTCACCTGAACCGGTTCACTTTTTTTGCTGGGCTGTGCTTTTTCCGGTTGGTCTCCGTTCGAACAGCCTGCCATCAATAGGGAGAATCCAATCATACATGGCAGAAATAACTTTTTTAATCCATTCATTCTTTTTCACTCCAACTGCTGAATAGTCTTATATGTCTTCCCCAATAGTAACGGAAAATGGGAGACAGAAGCAAAGGATACATCCTAAAAAAGGATTGAATATACACATAAGCCTATACAAGTTCCCGATGACACACATAATTTATTACAAGAAGGGAGGCAGAAGTTTATGCCATATCCATACACATACGGTTGTCCGCCACCCCCATGTCCTGCTCCCTATTATGGTGGAGGCGGTTTCTGGTTAGCTCTCGCGGTTGTGCTCTTAATTTTACTGCTCGTCTTTGGCGGATGGTTTTATTACAGCGGGAATTGTTAATGAAAGCTTATGCTATTCTTGCATAAGCTTTCTGTTTGAGCAAGAGCAAAAAAGTATAACATTTTTAAAATTTGAGAACTATTCTGAGGCAGTCAAGTCCATACGGAGCTGAGCAAGTTGCTTGCGCTTTCAGTTATTATTAATAGAAATTTCCGAAAAGTTACTTTATAATATAGCTGTAATTAGTTTAGAGGGGAACACAATAAGGAGGAAGATGGATGACTGCAACTACATATTCACCGGTATGGGATTTGGATGTCTTTTTTAAAGGTGGAAGTTCTTCCGAAGCATTTCTCACACATTTGAAAGAAACAAAAGAAAGAATAAATGATTTTGAAACGAGCGTACATAACTGGGAACAAACGAAAACCATATCTGATCAGGAAGAAATCATAAGTTTAATGGAGAAATTTCAATTTGTATTGAAAAAGCTGCGTGAAGCAGCAGCTTTTGTCAGCTGTTTACAGGCTCAGGATACAGGAGACAAGAAAGCTGCTGAACACCGGGCAGCCATCACCCAATTGAGTGCAGCCTTCATGTCCGTTCTTACATTATTTGATGAAAAGCTTACAAGCTATGATTCTGATGTATGGGCAGAATTAGTTGAAACAACTGGTCTTAAGGAATTGGCATTTGTTCTTACTGAACGACGGAAAATGGCTGCTGAAAAGCTATCTAAAGAGGAAGAAAACCTAATTAATGCTCTTGGGGTTGATGGCTACCATAGCTGGAGCCAGCTTTATGATTTAATTGTTGGGAATATTAAAATTCCTTTTAGCGAGAATGGAGAGGAAAAGAGCTTATCTGTCGGTCAAGCTGCTAATAAATTTTCAAGCTCTGACAGAACCATTCGAAAAGAAATGTTTGCTAAATGGGAAGAGGCTTGGAAAGGGCAATCAGATTATTTATCGAAGACGCTCAACCACTTAGCAGGCTTTAGATTGAATGTATATAAACAGCGCGGCTGGGAGGATGTTTTAAAGGAACCGCTTGATATCAATCGAATGACAAAAGAAACACTTAACACAATGTGGGATGTTATTTCTAAAAATAAACAGCCGCTTGTGAAGTTTTTAAATAGGAAGGCAGAGCTTCTCGGACTAGAAAAGCTAAGCTGGTATGATTTAGATGCACCTATTGATCAAACAGAATCAAAGGTATCCTATCAAGAAGGTGCTGAATTTATTTTAGAACAGTTTTCTCACTTCGGTGATGAAATGACTTCATTTGCTAGAATGGCTTTTGAGGATAAATGGATTGAAGCTGAAGATCGGCCAGGGAAATCACCAGGGGGCTTCCATACGTATTTCCCTGAAAGCAGTCAATCAAGAATATTTATGACCTATTCTGGAACACCATCTAACATATCGACGTTAGCTCACGAGCTTGGACATGGATTTCACACATATGCCATGAGAGATCTTCATCTTTTAAATCGCAATTATGCGATGAATGTAGCAGAGACTGCATCAACCTTAGCAGAAATGATTGTATCTGATGCCTCCGTAAAAAATGCGAAAACGGAGCAGGAGAAAATCACGCTTCTTGAAGACAAAGTGCAGCGTTCTGTTGCCCTGTTAATGAATATTCACGCTCGGTTCTTATTTGAAACCCGATTCTATGAAGAGAGGAAAAACGGGACTGTTAGTACAGAAAAATTGAATTTATTGATGGAGGAAGCGCAGAAAGAAGCATACGGAAATGCACTTGATGAATACCATCCATTGTTCTGGGGCTCTAAAATGCATTTCTATATTACAGGTGTGCCATTTTATAACTTCCCATATACTTTTGGCTACCTTTTCTCGCTCGGCATTTATGCAAAAGCACTGGAAGAAGGAAAAGGCTACGAAGAAAAGTATATTGCTTTGTTAAAGGATACGGCATCAATGACCGTCGAGGATCTCGCAATGAAGCATTTAAACGTCGATTTAACGAAGCCAGATTTCTGGGAAAAAGCCGTACAATTATGTATAGATGATGTAGAAGAGTTTTTAAAGCTAACAGCTAAATAAAATGATAAAAGCCGCACTCACGGGTGCGGCTTTTATCATTTTATACTTTTCTTAACTTAAACGGACTGACCATTAAAAAGGAAAGAATGATCATCATAAATAAGAAAAATTGGGCTGGAAAGTAAGGAATAGCAAGGTAGCTCAAGGTAGTAAGACATCCTGCAGCAGTTATCGGAAGACCTGTAAAATATCCATTATTATCGCTAATATTAAAGCGAGCAAGGCGGAAAGCACCACAGCCAATGTAAAAAATAGTGAAAAATGCGCCTGGATCACCAAATTCAAATAAAATTCCTTGATATATTAATAGTGCAGGGGCAACGCCAAATGATATAATATCACTCATGGAATCTAATTGCTTGCCCAGCTCCGATTCAATGTTAAGCTTGCGTGCAACCATGCCATCAAACCGATCGGCTAAAGCGGCAATAAAAATAAGCAGCAAACTTAATTCAAGATTTCCTTTTAAGGTAAAAATGATTGCAAAGCCGCCGAGTGATAAATTTGCTAAAGTTAATACATTAGCTGTCTGTGCTTTTAATTTCTTAATCGTTTGATCAAGTATATCGGATAAAAACATTCACGGAACACCTCATTTGTTTAGAAGAAACGCATACTAAAAATAAGTTCATTAAACGGTATTTATTTGTGGATATAATTAATAGTATTTAATTTTATAGCTTTTATGACTATACGTAAAGAGTAAATTTACACTAAAATGGAGGCGGAATTTTTGATTCAATCCTTTTATAGACTGATGATTGAACTGACAAATGGAAAATGGACTTCAAGCGTATTGAAAAGATTTGCACTTTCGAAGGTGAGTCGTTTTTTTATCCCATCCTTTGCGAAGCTGTATCAAATTAATGAAAGTGAAATGGAAAAAAAACTTAAAGACTATCCTACTTTACATGACTTTTTCACCCGAAAGCTTAAAGCCGGGGCAAGAATGCCAGATCAGAATCCACAAGCAGTTAGCAGTCCAGTAGATGCTGTGATTGAAGATATAGGCATTATTGAGCCAAGCCATATCATCACTGTAAAAGGAAAGAAGTATTCTATTAAAGAAATGTTAGGTAATGATGAGAAGCTCGAAAAGTATTCTGGCGGGCATTATATGATTTTTTATCTTAGTCCAAGCCATTATCATCGAATCCATAGTCCTGTGTCAGGAAAAATTGTTGATCAATGGACCTTAGGCAGGAAATCCTATCCAGTTAATAAATACGGATTAAAATACGGAAAAGATTCATTATCAAAAAATTATCGAAAAATTACAGAGGTTAAACACGATGGCGGCAGATTTCTATCGATTGTGAAGGTTGGAGCAATGTTTGTTAATTCGATCGAAGTCATTCATGAAGGGGATGAATTAGTAAAAGGGAATGAAATGGCTTACTTTTCCTTTGGCTCAACAGTCGTGCTGCTTTTTGAAAAAAACAGTTTCAAGCCATTGCCTTCCATTCATGTGCCGTATGATGTAAACGTTGGAGACTGTATCGGATACGTCTCTCCGGATAGAGTAAACTAAAAAAGAAAAAGCCCTGTTTGGGCTTGTATATTTTATGAAGAGACTTTTATTCTATGAGATAATGAGCGTCTGTGAATTTCTGTTTCTATAAGGCGGATGAAATCGGGACTTAGTTTCAGTTCTCTTGCTTTATGATACGATTCAATTAATAATTCGTCCGATAGCTTGCGCATGTCCATTCACCTCCATAAAGAATATAAAAGTTTGATTCTATTTACGCTTCTTCATACATATAATGTAGTTTCTATGTTGTACTCCTACTCTAGCAAAAATAAACGGTTAGAACAACCGTTCTGTTATCCACAGTATTTAGTGGATAACTTGTGGTTAAGTTGTTTATAAAATTTAGAAAAGTATATAAATGGGTGTGGTTCATGTGAATAAAGTTATCCACAGGCAGGAGTGCGAAGAATATTGTCGAAAAATTTTTCCATTAAAAAGGATATACTATACTTATTAGGCGCTTTCGCTTTTCGTATTGTCTAGCTGCAGCGCCTAGGGGCTCTCGGGTCTAAGCCAATCCGTCCAGAAGGTTAAAGAACAACCTTCCAGCCGGCTTGTCTTATGCTTGTCGCCCCTGAACAAGGCGCTTTCGCTTTTCGTAATTGATAGAACATCTATAATTAGTTATGATTGTTAAGAAAAATGGACGATTGATTATAATTTAGAATGTAACTGAGGTGTGAATATAGTGTTAAAGCAATTTTTGCCGGATCAGCATGCAAAAAGTATTTTTGAAATAACTCCTGAATTTTTAAAGGAAAAAGGTATTAAGGGAATCATTACTGATTTAGATAATACATTGGTCGAATGGGATCGCCCAAATGCTACGCCAAAATTAATTAAATGGTTTGAAGAAATGAAACACAGCAATGTGAAAATTACGATTGTTTCAAATAATAATGAGGACCGTGTTAGGTCTTTTTCAGACCCGTTAAATATTCCGTTTATCCCTGCAGCAAGGAAGCCATTAGGACGAGCATTTAATCGGGCGCTGAGGGAGATGGGGCTTGCAAAGGAAGAAACCGTTGTGATTGGCGATCAATTATTAACTGACGTACTCGGAGGGAATCGCAGTGGATTCCGGACAATACTTGTTGTTCCTGTTGCACAAACAGACGGATTTATGACCCGTTTTAATCGAAAAGTAGAAAGACACATATTAAATTGGTTCCGAAAAAAAGGAATGATCCAATGGGAGGATTAATAAGTGAGTGAACAATATTCATGCATCGGATGCGGTGTGAAGATTCAAACAGAAGACAGGGAAGCAATCGGCTATGCACCGGCATCTGCACTGGAGAAGGAAGACATTATTTGCCAGCGATGCTTCCGCTTAAAGCATTACAATGAAGTACAGGACGTTAATTTAACTGATGATGATTTTCTGAAAATATTAAATGAAATTGGAAAAAGTGATGCATTAATTGTTAAAATTGTTGATATTTTTGATTTTAACGGCAGCTGGCTGCCGGGATTGCATCGTTTCGTCGGGAATAATAAAATCTTGCTTGTAGGGAACAAGGTTGATTTGCTGCCGAAGTCTGTAAAGCCGAATAAGCTAATCAATTGGATGAAACAGGAAGCTAAAGAGCTTGGTTTACGTCCGGAGGAAGTCTTCCTAGTAAGTGCGGCAAAGGGACAGTCTATCAGTGAAGTAGCTGCAGCGATCGATGAATATCGTGAAGGAAAAGACGTATATGTTGTTGGATGTACAAATGTAGGTAAATCAACATTTATCAACCGCATATTAAAAGAAGTAACTGGTGAAGGAGATGTGATTACGACTTCTCATTTCCCGGGAACAACTCTAGATATTATCGAAATTCCATTATCTGATGGTAAAGCACTTGTCGATACTCCTGGAATCATTAATCATCACCAGATGGCTCATTACGTTGATAAGCGTGATTTGAAAATCATTACACCTAAGAAGGAAATTAAGCCAAAGGTGTACCAGCTAAATGAAGGACAAACGCTTTTCTTTGGCGGTCTTGCTCGATTTGATTATCTGACAGGCGGGCGCAGATCTTTCGTATGTCATTTTTCAAATGAGATCAATATCCACCGTACGAAATTAGAAAAGGCAGATGAGTTATATAGAAATCATGCCGGTGAATTATTAACCCCGCCGAGAATGGACGATATGGGAACTTTCCCTGAATTAGTTAAGCATGAATTTACAATCAGAGAAGGAAAAACTGATATTGTTTTCTCAGGTCTTGGCTGGATTACAATCAATGACCCAGGTGTTAAGGTAGCTGCTTATGTGCCAAAAGGTGTTCATGCACTTGTGAGAAAATCTTTAATCTAAAGACATAAGATAGTATAAAAACGGTGAGTTTAGACAGACGTTTATATAGGGGGATGGGGCATGAAAAAGCTTTTTGCTGTAATAGGGGATCCAATTGCTCATTCGATGTCGCCTGCTATGCACAATGATTTATTTCAAACCTATGGAGTGGACGCTCATTACCAGCCACTGCATGTGAAACGAGATAGCTTGAAGGAAGCTTTGATTGGTTTGAAAGCCATTGGAATAGCTGGGTTTAATGTTACCGTCCCGCATAAAGAAACGATTATCCCGCTTTTGGATAAGCTTGACCCGCTTGCAGAAGCCATTGGGGCAGTGAATACTGTTGTTAATGAAGATGGGGAGTTTGTCGGTTATAATACGGATGGCAGCGGGTATTTACAAGGTCTATTAACTCAATGGCCAACGATAAAAGGGAAAAACATCCTGATAATAGGGGCAGGCGGTGCAGCAAGGGCTATCTATTTTACATTGGCTCAAGCTGGAGTAAAACGATTAGATATATGTAATCGAACGATCCAAAAGGCAGAAGAACTAATTAATGATTGTCCATTCCATGTTCCTTCTGCTGCCATTGGAAAAGAAGAAGCAGAAATAAATCTTTCTGATTATCATTTGCTCATTCAGACAACACCAATGGGGATGGCTCCAAACATAGATAGTCTTCCGCTTTCATTACATAAACTACAGACTGATGCACTTGTAAGTGATATAATATATAATCCGCTTGAAACGAAAATTTTGAGGGAAGCTAGAAATAAAGGTGCAAAAATACAAAATGGGTTAGATATGTTTGTTTATCAAGGGGCACTTGCTTTTGAAAAATGGACAGGCATTTTTCCAAATATCGAACGCATGAAAAACATTGTACTCAACCAACTGGGAGGATAAGCAAAATGTTAACAGGAAAACAAAAGCGTTTTTTACGCTCAATGGCTCACAGCTTGAACCCGATTTTTCAAGTCGGTAAAGGCGGGGTTAATGATAACATGATTAAACAAATAAGCGATGCGCTAGAAGCACGTGAGCTAATGAAAATCAGTATTCTTCAAAACTGTGACGAGGACAAACATACAGTTGCAGAGCAATTAGCTAAAGGAACAAGAGCAGAGCTCGTACAAATTATTGGGAACATCATTGTCCTTTACAAACAATCAAGAGAGAATAAACAAATCGTTTTACCTAAGAACTAAAAGAGGAATTAGGAGGAGAGCACTTGAAGAAAATTGGCATATTGGGAGGCACTTTTGATCCGCCGCATCTCGGCCATTTAATTATTGCAAATGAAGTTTTGCATGCACATCAGTTAAATGAAATATGGTTTATGCCTAATCAAGAGCCTCCCCATAAAAAAAAGACAAATGCTGTTAAAGATGAAGATCGGGTGAATATGCTTAAATTAGCTACCGAAGGGCATCCTCATTTTAAAATTGAATTGATTGAGCTAGAAAGAAAGGGACCTTCATATACTTTTGATACAATGAAAATCCTTAAGGAAAACGATCCTGATAATCAATTCTATTTCATTATTGGTGCAGATATGATTGAGTATTTGCCAAGATGGAAGAATATAAATCAGCTAGTAGAAATCATTCAATTTATTGGTGTAAGAAGACCATCCTATAGCCATGATAGTCTTTATCCAATCCTATATGCGGAAGTGCCTGAAATGGGTATTTCCTCTAGTCTTATCCGCAGCCGTTTAAAGGAAAAAAAGACGATACGCTATCTTGTTCCAGATGCGGTATTGAGCTATATTAAGGAGAATCATTTATATGGATCGTAACGTCGCCTTATTAAAAGTGAAGGAACAATTAACAGAGCATCGCTATAACCATACGCTTGGTGTCATGGAAACAGCGATAAAATTAGCGGAAAAATATGGTGCAAATGAAAAAAAAGCAGAGCTTGCAGCTATTTTTCATGATTATGCCAAGTTTCGTCCAAAAGAGGAAATGAAACAAATTATTATGGATCAAAAGATGGATGCCAGACTCCTTCAATTCAATAGTGAACTTTGGCATGCTCCTGTAGGGGCTTTTCTTGTTCATAAAGAAGCAGGGATTGAAGATGAGGAAATATTGGATGCTATTAGATTCCATACCTCTGGCAGAGCAGGAATGACTTTATTAGAGAAGATTGTTTATTTAGCTGATTATATTGAACCAGGCAGGCATTTTCCAGGTGTAGAAGAAGTGCGGGAATTAGCCGAGCAAAGCTTGAATGCTGCATTAATTAAATCGATTTATAATACGATCAATTTTTTAATGAAAAAGGGGCAGCCAGTTTTTCCGGCAACATTTCACACATATAATGACCTAATTATGAACTCGGAGGAATGATTGAATGAGTGAAAGAGATTTATTATTAACCACTGTAAAGGCAGCGGATGACAAAAGAGCAGAACAAATTGTTGCATTGAATATGAAAGGGATTTCTCTAATCGCAGATTATTTTCTTATTTGCCATGGTAATTCTGATAAGCAGGTTCAAGCAATCGCCAAGGAAATGAAGGAAAAGGCTGAGGAATTGGGTTATTTTGTTAAAAGGATGGAAGGCTTTGATGAAGCAAGATGGATTCTTGTTGATTTTGGCGATGTTGTTGCCCATATTTTCCATCGGGATGAAAGAAGCTATTATAATTTAGAACGCCTATGGGGCGATGCACCGATTGAAAGTTTTCAGAGCGAGCTTAACCAATGACCTATGGAAAGTTTGCTTATCTTTACGATGAATTAATGAAGGATGTTCCCTATGATAAATGGGTGGAGCTCGTAAAGGGTCATGTAAGTAAATATAATATAACTGGAAAAAGGCTCCTTGATCTTGCTTGTGGTACAGGAGAACTCTCGATTAAATTTGCCGAAGAAGACTTTGAAGTAACTGGTGTTGACCTTTCTGAGGATATGCTGATGGTTGCTCAAGGAAAGGCTGCAGACAAGGCGATGAGCGTACAATTTTTTCAGCAAAACATGGCTGAGCTTGAAGGGCTTGGGAAATTCGATGTAATTGGCATTTTTTGCGACTCTTTAAATTACCTGCAGTCAGAGCAAGAGGTTATGAATACATTTTCACGTGTATACGATCATTTGGATGACCAAGGGCTTTTTATCTTTGATGTTCATTCGATCCATAAGATTATGCAAATATTTATGAATCAGACTTTTGCATTAAATGATGAAGAAATCAGCTATATTTGGCATAGCTATCAGGGAGAGCATCCAAATAGTGTGGAGCATGATTTAAGTTTCTTTGTTCTTGATCAAAGGTCAGGTCAATATGAGCGCTATGATGAACTTCATTTCCAGCGGACATTTCCGATTGATGTGTATGGAAATTGGCTTAAGGATTCTGGGTTTGAAGTGCTCAAAGTGACTGCAGATTTTGAAGCAGTTTCACCAAATACACAATCAGAACGGATTTTCTTTATATGCCGGAAATTATAAAAAAAGGAAAAGGCAAGACAAGCTTAAATAGCTGTCTTGCCTTTTCGAATAAATTTTTAAAAAAAGGAGGAATCAGTCGAGGATTGTAGAATTTTATGTTTGAATGGTATAGTGTTTTTTAACTAGTTCAAGATCCTCTTTGAATTTTGTATGAGTTGCCTGAAATACATGTTCAAATACATCTCCTAATTCGTTTTCAAGCACCTTGATCCCTTCACCAGTAATTCCACCTTTTACACATACCTTTTCCTGTAATGTTGGCAATGTATAAAAGCCTTTTTTCATTAGTTCTCCCATTCCTATCAGCATTTCCTCAGCAAGTGTTGTTGCGGTTTCCTGGTCTATTTCTGTTTCTTTTACTGCTGCAAGAATAAAGCGCTGTGTTATATAGCTAAAAAAAGCCGGTCCGCAGCTCACGATATCTGAGGCTACCCGAGTAATATTCTCATCAATTTCAATCGGTTTTGAAATTCGATCAAACAGACTCCGTATTTGTTTCTTCCAATAATCACTGCATTCACCAAACGATAGTAATGAAACGCCGGTAAGGGCACGATTCGTAATACTTGGAATAACTCTAGCAACAGAACAAAAGGCAACAGATTCTAACTGTTTAACACTTATTGGACTAGTGATAGAAACAATACATTTTTCTTTCGTCAGGTAAGGTGAAATGTCTCTAATCACGCTATGGACATCATGTGGCTTTACACAAACAAAGATAAGTGAAGAACGTTCAGCCACTTCTCTTCCATTTTCCCCGACATAAATTTCCTCGAACATTTTCTTTATTTCTAATGCTTTGGATCTTGTTCGATTTGTAATCGTCATGGATGAAGGGGAAACGGCTTTTCCATCAAGTAATGCTTCTGCCAGTATTCTCCCCATATTTCCTGTACCAATGATTCCAACGTTCATGCTCATCCCCCCTTCACAAGCAAACTTACTCATATACGATATGAAATTCCCGAGCATTTTATGCTAAAAAAGAAAGGATGGTTTAGATGATTGAATGGATAAAAAACAATAAACAAGTTGCTTTAGGAGGCATCATTGTGATTCTTGCAGGAGCTTATTTTTTACTTAAACCTGCAGCAGAAGAAAGCAATGTGCTTGACAAGGAGGAGGAATGGCTAACGAGTGAAGGGACTGTGAACGAGAAAATAGAGGAAGACGAAGAAGTAGAAGTAATTGTTATTGTTGATGTGAAAGGGGCTGTAAATAAACCAGGTGTATATGAAGCTGAAGCTGAAGATCGAGTGATTGATATGATTAACAAGGCTGGCGGTTTGAAGGAATCTGCTGATGAGGCGAAGATTAATTTTGCTATACGAGTTGAGGATGAAATGGTTATATATGTGCCTGAAAAAGGTGAGGAGACAGAGCAGGAAGGATCTGTTTCGATGGTAATGGGAGGAACCGATCAAAAGGATGGAAAGGTAAACATTAATACTGCTGATGAGACTGAACTCCAAACTTTAACTGGTATAGGACCTGCCAAAGCAGCAGCTATTATTGATTACCGTGAAAAAAATGGCCCATTTAAAGTAATAGAGGATTTGAAATTAATTAGTGGAATTGGAGAAAAAAGCTTTGAAAAGTTAAAAGAACAAATAAAAGTAAAATGAAGAAGCCATTGACCCATTTTTCATAGGGGCTTACACTTGGTGGTAAGGTTGAATTTTACGAGAATTTGTCGAAAGAGATATGGGAGAGTGGGATGAATGGAAAGAATATCTTGGAATCAATATTTTATTGCTCAAAGCCATTTGCTAGCATTAAGAAGCACATGCACAAGATTATCTGTTGGTGCAACGATTGTCAGGGATAAGAGGATCATTGCAGGCGGCTATAATGGGTCGATTGCAGGTGGGGAGCATTGCATTGATGAAGGCTGCTATGTGGTTGATAACCATTGCATAAGAACCATTCATGCGGAAATGAACGCGATTCTTCAATGTGCAAAATTTGGCGTGCCAACAAGCGGGGCAGATATATATGTCACACATTTCCCATGCCTGCAATGCTCTAAAGCAATCATTCAAGCGGGGATTAAAACTGTATACTATTCAAAGGATTATAAAAACCACCCGTATGCATTGACCCTTTTTGAAATGGCAGGGGTAAAGGTCGAGCAAGTAGAAGGAAATGAGTTCTCAATTGAATTTCATTCACAAAGAAACGAAAAGTAGAGAAGAATAATTGTGGGAATCATCGCCTAGAAAGATGGTTCTCACGCAACTACTTGTGGGAAAAGGAGAATAATGGAAGTGAAAGGGAGCTGGATTTATTTCACTGTCACTGCACTAGCAGGAATTCTAGCAGCTTTTGTGCATTTTGTTATCTTTATTATCGTTTTCTTTTTTCTGCTTTTATTTTTATTTAAAATTAAAGCTTTTTCGAAAAAATATCTTTTCCTTATTAGTTTAATTTTTTTCCTTTTTCTAATTAGGAGTGAACTAGCTGAAAAGGCAAATAAATCTAAATTTACAGCTGATGAGACTAATTTCTATATTTTATTCCAGAAGGATTTAAAAATAGATGGTGATCGTCTGTCAGCTGTTGGAAAAGAACTGCTCCGCAAAGAAAAATTCGTTATTTCCTATCAGATAAAAACAGAAGAAGAGAAAAAATGGATTATAGAAAATCTAAAAACAGGAATAGCTTGTAAGGTAATAGGCACACTTTCAGAACCAAATACGGCAACAAATGTGAATGCATTTAACTACAAGGAGTATTTAATTAGACATCAAATTTTTTGGATTTTAAAAGCCGATCAAGTAAATATGTCTCAATGCACCTCTCAAAAGAAAACACCCTTCTCTTTCTTCCAGTCAGTTAGGGAAAATGGCATACAATATGTACAGGACCATTTTCCAAGCGAATCAGCTCCATTAGCAATCGCCCTCCTCTTTGGAGAACGAGATTATATTGATACCAGTGTATTGGAAACATACGAGAAACTTGGCATTGTGCATTTATTGGCAATTTCAGGTCTTCATGTCGGTATGCTTGCAGGGATGATTTATTATTTAGGAATTCGCATTGGGATAACTAGGGAACGGATGACAATCGGGTTATTACTGTTTTTACCTTGCTATGCTATAATTACAGGCGCGGCCCCTTCGGTGATTCGTGCTGTATCCATGATGGTACTCTTCTTATCGTTGAAAAAATGGAGTTTTCACGCTATAAATACAATCGACATTATTTGCATTGTTTTTCTCATATACACTTTTCTTACCCCATATGTCATTTATGATGTCGGTTTTCAGCTTTCATTCAGTGTCAGCTTTGCCCTCATCCTTTCTGCGCCAATCCTCTTAAAAAGATTCCACCAGGCTTTCCCCCTTTTGCTGGCAACATCATTTATTTGTCAATTGGCAGCAATCCCCATCATGCTTTATTACTTTTATGAAGTTTCCCTTATTTCTATTTTAGCCAACACGATCTTTATTCCTTTATTTTCATTTATTATATTGCCGGCCATTTTTCTTTTATTTCTACTTCATTTGCTACTGGGTACAACGATAGGATTCCTTATTCCCCCATTAAATACGCTCATCATAGCAATGAATGGCCTCGCTCTTCAGCTATCACTTGTTCCCTTTGCTATGCTTACATTTGGCAGACCCTCTGTCTTTGTCATGTTCTTGTATTTATGGAGTATTCCATCCTTTTTCTCATTATGGGAACGAATAAAAGGAGTCAAACGTTTTGTGCAAGTTTTGCTTCTTCCACTCAGTATCATGTGCGTTCAATTATTGGGAAATAGTTTATCTCCGTACGGAGAAATTACTTTTATCGATGTTGGTCAAGGTGATAGCATCTTTATTAAACTCCCATTTGGAAGGGGGAATTATTTAATTGATGCAGGTGGGACCATTCAATTCAATACAGAGGAATGGAAGGAAAGAAAGAAGGAATATGAGGTTGGAAAAGACGTTGTTGTCCCATTTTTAAAAAGCAAGGGAATCAGAACAATTGATAAGCTTATTTTAACACATGGGGATGCAGATCATATCGGGGGTGCTTTATCTATAATAAAAGAGCTCCATGTAAAAGAAATCATGTTGCCGAAAACTACAGAGCTGTCTGAGCTTGAAAAAGAATTGCTAACTTCGGCAAAAAGGAAACGAATCCCTTCGGATTTTGTATGTGCAGGAGATAACTGGAAAGCTGGAGGAATCATTTTTCATGTCGTTTCACCGCAAGCTGGAGTGAAAATGGAGCGCAACAATGGATCAATTGTACTCTATGCAAAAATTGGCGGGCTTAGCTGGCTTTTCACGGGTGACTTAGAAAAAGAGGGTGAAGATCAATTAATTAATCATTTTGATAAATTAAAAATTGACGTCCTTAAGGCTGGTCATCATGGCAGTAAATCATCAACAACTAAAGGGTTTCTCGATCAGCTCGAACCTAAGCTTGCCGTCATTTTGGCTGGTAAAAATAATCGGTATGGCCATCCAGATGAAGAGGTTTTGATGAATTTGAATGAACGAAAGATAAAAATCCTGCGAACAGATCAGCATGGGGCAATTACCTATATTTTTAAAGGTGAAACTGGAACCTTTTCTGCTGTGCTCCCATAAGATAATATCAGTTAGATGACAAATGAAAGAGGCTGCAAGAATGCAGCCTCTAATAAATCCTTGTACTGTCTAGCTTCAGGTGCCATCAGCTCTTTGGTCTAAGCCAATACCTAGCACCTTCCGCTTTTCTTTCTATGTAGTCATTAAGATCCGATTACTTTAATGACTGTTGCAATAATAAACACAGTTGCGAAGAAGCCGAAAGATACGATGAATCCAATTCCAGAGTCAATGGCATCATTCTGCTTATATTGGACGTCTTTTTCAAATTCGTTCACAGTCTACCCCTCCTATTTCCTATATAGTATAAGGCATTAGAATGAAAAAATCTAGCGTTCCTCGCCGCTTTTCCACTTGTGACAAGAGTTGTCACAAATAAGTAAAGAATGTGAGGAAAGAATAGTATTACATTGGTGCACCGTCGTGACAAGAGTATCCTAGGCCTCTTGTTTCGACGTTCTATATAGATGGAGGAATTGACATTTATAGCAATGTGTCAATTCCTTTTGTATTTTTTTATATTATCAGAATTTATATCTTTGGGATTGGAGAATGTCTAGCTACAGCGCCTATCCCCTTGAGGTCATAAGCCAAGCTTGCAAGAGGGTAAAGAACAGCCTTCCATCCAGCTCGTCTATATGCTTGTCGGGACAGAGCAGTCGCCTCCACTTTTCTTACTACTTGTCAAACGCCCTAAGCTTCATTAGGATTAGATTAGGTAATCCTAATGTGAACGGAGCGAAGGCTAGTGATTTTTGATCTTTGGAAACAAATTAAAGCAAAGAAGTATTCTTCATTATATTTAATATATGGTCCGGAAGCATTTCTTATTAATGAGACGAAACAGCTGCTGATCAGCCATCTATTAAATGAGGAGGAGATTGATTTTAACCTTTCCTCTTATGATTTAGAGGAAACCCCCATTGATGTAGCGTTAGAGGATGCAGAAACGTTTCCGTTTATGGGAGAAAAAAGATTAATTTTTTTGCAGAACCCGGTATTTCTTACCTCGGGTAAAACAAAGGAGAAAGTCGAGCATAACCTTGCAAAGCTAGAAGCCTATCTAAAGGAACCTTCTCCCTACTCCATTGTTGTCTTTACTGCTCCATATGAAAAATTAGATGAACGGAAAAAAGTGACAAAGGAATTAAAAAGAAATGCTGCAGTATTAGAAGCAAAGAAGCTGAGTGAAGCTGAATTGAAGGCTTGGATAAAAGAGCGGTCTGCCTTAAATGGAGTAGAAATTGACGATAAAGCAACGGAAATGCTGCTTACACTTGCAGGCACAAATTTATTTACACTTACTAGCGAGGTAGACAAGCTTGCACTATACGTTGGTTCTGGATCAGAAATTGATGAAGCTACCGTAGAAAAGCTTGTTGCCCGATCATTGGAGCAAAATATTTTTTCTCTAATTGATAAAATAGTGAACAGACAAGTAGAAGGGGCATTAAGGATCTATTATGATTTATTGAAGCAGAATGAAGAGCCTATTAAAATCCTTTCGCTAATAACAGGTCAGTTTAGGCTTATTTATCAAGTGAAAGAGCTTGCACGAAGAGGATACGGCCAACAGCAAATTGCTGGTCATTTAAAAATCCATCCATTTCGAATTAAGCTTGCTGCTGGACAAGCCAGGCTTTTTGCTGATGAAGAGCTTGCCCATATAATAAACTTATTAGCAGAAGCGGATTATCAAATGAAAACTGGCGGAATGAATAAAGTAATGTTAATTGAAATGTTTCTATTTCGATTACATGATCATGCATACAAAAAATAGGCTGGCTAAGTTAAACTTAGTCAGCCTATTTTTGCAGTGTCTAGCGACAGCGCCTATCGCCTATCAAACTTCAGGTCCTCTCTCTCCGATAAGTCAACATCGAATCACTACCGCTCTTCGTGTTTCCTTTATCTCGGTCCGGCCCCCCTGCGTTTATACGGAGATGATCATGGCGCTACCGCTTTTCGTGTAAAATAAAAGGCTATCAATGAATGATAGCCGTTATTCTTTAAACTTAAGCGTTTAAAGCGTTCATTTTTTTTGTTAAACGAGATTTTTTACGAGCAGCAGCATTTTTGTGGATTAGACCTTTTGCAGCAGCTTTGTCTAGCTTACGAGCAGCATCAGCAAAAGTTTCTTTTGCAGCAGCAGCATCGTTAGTAACGATTGCAGCTTCAACTTTTTTCACAGCTGTACGCATAGAAGATTTAACAGTCGCATTATGAGCGTTACGCGCTTCACTAGTTTTTACACGCTTAATAGCAGATTTAATGTTTGGCATTCCATTCACCTCCTACAAAAAGCATCGAGATTATATTAACTCGACTTTCACATCATTCATTAACAATCAAATATTAAGAACAAGTGATATTTTATCAAACACTCCGTTCTTTTGCAATACTCTTCGTCTATTTTGATAAGTTGAACTCTCAAGGTGAGAGTACGGAATGAAAGGTTTGCCTGCCATTTAATGAATGTTTTTCCATATAAGCGGAAAAGATAAAAGAAAGTCCTGTCTTTTGACGGCTTAAGAGAAGAATGCGAGGGGATCATCTTGGAACAAATAGATTTAAGCAAATATGCTGTCAGAACTGATCTTGCAATTGAAGCACGTGAAATGGCCATAGCAGATCAAGGGAAGCATGTACATGATCAGGAAGATCTTTCACAAATTGAAGGAGTTATCATTAAAGAAAAAGAAGAGGAAGATATAAAGATTTCCTTTGTTGAGGTAACGAAGGAAGGAGCATCTGCAATTGGGAAAAAAGAGGGGCGATATTTAACGCTGGAGGCTGTTGGAATTCGGCAGCAGGATACGGTAATGCAGCAAAAAGTAGCTGAAATTTTCGCTAGGGAATTTTCCCAGTTTATAAAGCAGCTTGGAATAAAGGATGATGCGTCATGTTTGGTCGTTGGTTTGGGGAATTGGAATGTAACACCTGACGCACTTGGACCACAGGTTTGTGAAAACTTGCTCGTAACCCGTCATCTTTATCAGCTGCAGCCAGAAAGTGTGGAAGAAGGGTATCGTCCAGTAAGTGCGATCGCCCCAGGAGTCATGGGATTAACCGGAATTGAAACAAGTGATATCATTTTTGGCATTGTCGAAAAGACAAAACCAGATTTTGTAATAGCTATCGATGCCTTAGCATCTAGATCTATTGAGCGTGTAAATTCAACGATTCAAATTTCTGATACAGGGATTCATCCTGGTTCGGGGGTTGGAAATAAACGAAAAGAGATAAGCAAGGAAACTTTAGGAATTCCAGTTGTTGCAATTGGAGTGCCGACAGTAGTTGATGCCGTTTCAATCACGAGCGATACCATTGATTTTATTCTGAAGCATTTTGGCAAGGAGCTTAAGGAAGGGGACCGGCCATCAAGAGCTTTGGCGCCAGCTGGTATGACGTTTGGAAAAAGAAAAAAGCTCACAGAGGAAGATTTGCCGGAGGAAGAGCAGCGAAAGACATTTTTAGGCATGATAGGGACGCTGCCAGAAGATGAAAAGAGGAAATTAATATATGAGGTACTTGCTCCTATAGGGCATAACCTCATGGTGACGCCAAAAGAGGTAGACGTTTTTATCGAAGACATGGCAAATCTAATTGCCAATGGACTAAATGCAGCATTGCACAGCAATGTAAGGCAGGAAAATGCAGGCTTCTATACAAGATAATGGAACATGGGGACAGGTCCGTTGTCCCTGGCAAATGAGTATAAGTACCACTCAAACTTAAGATTTATTATGTGAAAAAATAACCAAATAAAATGTTTTGAGTTCTACCTTCTCTAGCAAAGTCATATGAATTACTAGACTTGCAAAAAAAGAGAGGTGGAACGATGAAACCTTTAAGACCCAATGGGTTTATTG
Source organism: Cytobacillus massiliigabonensis (assembly GCF_900199725.1). Taxonomy (GTDB): domain Bacteria; phylum Bacillota; class Bacilli; order Bacillales; family Cytobacillaceae; genus Cytobacillus; species Cytobacillus massiliigabonensis. The sequence continues at coordinate 1,514,129 of NZ_LT904904.1, forward strand.
TGTTTGTACAAGGGACAAGCCTATTGAAGATCTGTGGAGGCTTTCTCCTATTTTTATTATTAATCTTTTCAATTAGTGGTGTGCTTACATCCTTAAAGCCTGAATTTCGAATTAGTTCTTCATCTGTAAATACGGCGACGAATAAAGTGACAGGAGAAATGCTGTATCACTTGCTTGGCTGGGAGAATCACCACCTATTGCACGGATTAGGAGAAGAAAAAAACAAGCCGACTTTAATGAACTTTGTTTTTAAGCTATCCACAAATATTAATTTGGATGATCCGCGAAGTTTATTAGGGAGAGAGCTGCCTTCTTTTTCTTTATACGATAGTAAAATTGTCGTAGCGAGTGAGGGAACCGACTATACAAATATGCCAATGGAGTCTACCCCTCCTCTGGAAGTGCTGAGGGCTGAGCAAGAAGCGACTTTGCAGAATACAGAAAATATTGATCAGCTGGGTGAAGGAAATCAAGTTCCTGATTCCGGGTTAACAACAGGAGAAAGAAAAGTAGTTCATCTTTATTTTTCACATAATCGTGAATCGTATTTGCCTTATTTAAAAGGAGAAACAGATCCCAATCGAGCTTACCATTCAAAACTGAATGTGACAAAAATTGGGGATAAGTTGAAGGAAGAACTTGAAAGTTATGGGATTGGTACTTCAATAGACAAAACAGATATTAATACAGTACTAAATGAAAAGGATTTAACTTATGAATACTCTTATCGTGAAACAAGACCAATTGTTAAGGAAGCGATGGCAGGAAATAAGGACATGCAATACTTAATTGATATCCATCGAGATGCGAATAGAAAAAAGGATACAACCCTTACAATTAACGGGAAAAATTATGCAAAACTGGCATTTGTCGTAGGAAAGAAACATGCCAACTATGAAAAAAACCTGCAGCTAGCAGAGAAATTGCATAAACTGATTAATGAAAAATATCCGGGGTTAAGCAGGGCTGTCATTGTAAAGACCGGTGGTAACGCCGTATATAATCAAGATCTATCCGAAAACGCCATGCTCATCGAATTCGGCGGTGTTGACAACACATTTGAAGAACTTTATTTATCAGCAGGTGCTCTTGCAGATGTCTTTAGCGAATTTTACTGGCAGGCAGAAAAGGTCAATCAACAAGCAGAAGGACAGACAGATAAAAAATAAAATTGATAGGTGATTTATATTATGAAGTGGTTTATGGTGAAAGCCTTTTTCCTAATCTCACTCATGTTTATTGCGGTGTTATTTGGCATGCAGCTCGCGAATGAAGGCATCCACAATATGAAAGGCTATGAAGATGCAAATTTCAAGGATCCCTTTGCCATAAATGAAAACGAAGGAGGGGAGCTCCAGGCTTCCATTCTTGGGAATGATATTGCAAGCCATGACTTGCAGCAAAAAAAAGAGAGACTTGAGGAAATGAAAGCTTACAATTTCTTTTCATCTTTAGGCAAGTCGATTTCTGAGGGGATATCAGAGGCAACGGAAAAAACAATTCATCAAATAACCAATCTAATAAATGGAAAGTAATCGGCTGTGTTTTCGGGCAGCCGTTTTTCTTTTTGTAAAACACACTCACCTCAAAACTTCTCATGCTGTTTAGCATTGAATCTTCATAAACGTACTGCTATAATCAAAAAATAGTGCATGTTCGATTAAATGTAAAAGAATAGCTTTTTTGAAGTTAGACGGATGTCTAGCTCCAGGTGCTTCTAGATGAACCTGGTGCTTTTCTTAGTAGGAGTGAAAGAAAACCAATGAACAGAGAAGAGAGATTAAAGAGACAAGCAAAAATACGGAATTTTTCCATCATTGCTCATATTGATCATGGGAAATCAACTTTAGCTGACCGTATTCTTGAAAAAACGAATGCATTGACTTCACGTGAAATGAAGGATCAGCTATTAGATTCAATGGATTTAGAGAGAGAACGCGGAATTACGATTAAATTAAATTCCGTTCAATTAAAATATAAAGCAAAAGATGGAGAAACTTATATTTTCCATTTGATTGATACACCTGGACATGTCGACTTTACTTATGAGGTTTCCCGCAGTTTAGCAGCCTGCGAAGGGGCAATCTTGGTTGTTGACGCTGCACAAGGAATTGAAGCACAGACGCTTGCTAATGTTTATTTAGCGCTTGATAATGATTTGGAAATTCTCCCCATAATTAATAAAATAGATCTTCCAAGTGCGGATCCGGAACGAGTAAGAAATGAAATTGAAGAAGTAATCGGACTTGATGCTTCTGAAGCGGTTCTTGCTTCTGCGAAAGCAGGTATAGGAATCGAAGAAATATTAGAACAAGTGGTAGAAAAAGTGCCTGCTCCAACAGGTGATCCTGACGCGCCATTAAAAGCGCTCATATTTGATTCCCTCTTTGATGCCTATCGAGGAGTAGTTGCTTATATCCGTGTAGTTGAAGGAACAGTTAAAGCCGGAGACAAAATAAGAATGATGGCTACAGGGAAAGAATTTGAAGTTGTTGAAGTTGGAGTATTTTCTCCAAAGGCACAGGTACAAGATGAATTAACCGTTGGGGATGTAGGTTTCCTAACTGCTTCCATCAAAAATGTTGGCGATACCCGTGTAGGTGATACCATTACGAACGCGAAAAATGGTGCAACAGAAGCGCTGCCTGGTTATCGTAAATTAAATCCAATGGTATACTGCGGACTTTATCCAATTGACAGTGCAAAGTTTAATGATTTGCGTGAAGCGCTTGAAAAGCTGGAGTTAAACGATTCGGCTTTGCAATTTGAACCAGAAACATCACAGGCATTGGGCTTTGGTTTCCGCTGCGGATTCCTCGGATTGCTTCATATGGAAATTATTCAAGAGCGGATTGAACGTGAATTTAAAATTGATTTAATCACGACAGCGCCAAGTGTAATTTATGATGTCATTATGACAGATGGGTCACAGGTGAAAGTAGATAATCCTTCAAATATGCCTGACCCGCAAAAGATTGACCGCGTGGAAGAGCCATATGTAAAAGCAACTATGATGGCGCCGAATGACTATGTTGGTGCGATAATGGAACTTTGTCAGGCTAAGCGCGGAATATTTATTGACATGCAATATATGGATGAAACACGTGTAAATATTATTTATGAAATTCCGCTATCTGAAATTGTATATGATTTCTTTGATCAGCTGAAATCAAATACAAAAGGATACGCTTCTTTCGACTATGAATTAATTGGCTACAAGCCATCCAAGCTTGTTAAAATGGATATTCTGTTAAATGCGGAAAAGGTTGATGCTCTTAGCTTTATCGTTCATAAAGACTTTGCTTATGAGCGCGGAAAAGTGATTGTTGATAAGCTTAAGGATCTGATTCCTCGTCAGCAATTTGAGGTTCCCATTCAAGCAGCGATTGGTCAGAAAATTGTTGCCCGTTCAACCATTAAAGCGATGCGCAAAAACGTTCTAGCTAAATGTTACGGCGGTGACATTTCCCGGAAAAGAAAGCTTTTAGAAAAGCAAAAAGAAGGGAAAAAACGGATGAAGCAAGTTGGATCTGTTGAAGTTCCGCAAGAAGCATTCATGGCAGTCCTAAAAATGGACGACAGCGGTACAAAGAAGTAAAGATCTTTGCATTGTAAAGGGAGGTTGGTTATGCTTTTTTAATAAAGCAAAACAGCCTCTTTTTTATTTGGAAAATATATTGTCGGTTACATTGTTTGAGCAAGCCTTTATGTACGAAGTAATAACCAGCGCAGTGAAAAGAAGGTGACCGGCATTTACATTTTGACAACGACTGCACTCTTGATTCTACAAGTTATTCTATTAAAGGTTGTGAAAAAATGATCAAAGCAGCATACATTCATATTCCATTTTGTGAGCATATTTGCCACTATTGTGATTTTAATAAAGTATTTCTAAAAGGACAGCCTGTCGATGAATATCTTGATTCATTATCAATAGAAATCGAGATGACGCTAAATGAAACTCCAACAGAACATTTGGAAACAATCTTTATCGGTGGAGGCACGCCAACGGCATTGAATGAACTTCAGCTCGAAAAGCTTTGCCATATCATTAAGACCCATCTTCCATATAGCGATGAAACAGAATTCACTTTTGAGGCAAACCCTGGGGATCTTTCCGAGGAAAAACTGCGGATTTTATATCAGGCAGGAGTGAATAGAATTAGCTTTGGCGTTCAGACTTTTAATGAAGAGCTATTAAAGCGGATTGGAAGAGTTCATCGTGCCAAAGATGTTTTCCAATCGATAGATTTAGCAAAAAAAACAGGTTTTGAAAATATAAGCGTTGACCTTATTTATAGTTTGCCTGGTCAAACTCTAGAAGATTTTAAAGACACTTTAAAGACGTCTTTTAGTCTAGATATCCAGCACTACTCTGGCTATTCCTTAATTATTGAACCAAAGACTGTTTTTTATAATTTAATGCGTAAAGGTCAGCTTCCATCGCCTGGCGAGGATATTGAAGCAGAAATGTATGAAGTGTTAATGGAAGAAATGGGCAAGCATGGGTTCGATCAATACGAAATCAGTAATTTCTCAAAACCTGGTTACGAAAGCAAGCATAATTTAACGTATTGGAATAATGAGTGGTACTACGGATTTGGTGCTGGTGCACATAGCTATGTCGCTGGCAGCCGAATTTCAAATCATGGTCCATTAAAAAAATATATGGATGCAGTAAATGAATCCAAGTTGCCTATTCTCGAAAAACACCCGGTAACAAAAGTGGAGCAGATGGAAGAGGAGATGTTCCTTGGACTGCGGAAAACAGCAGGGGTTTCCATTTCTCATTTTAAAAAGAAATTTGCTGAAAACCCTCTATCATTATTTGAAAAAGAATTAAAAACCCTTACCTCGAGAGATTTGATTCAGGTGACTGATGAGCAAATTTGCTTAACGAAAAACGGACGCTTCTTAGGAAACGAGGTTTTTCAATCATTTTTAAAATAATCAGCTGAATTGATTCGACAAAATACTTCAACAGCTTACAAAAGGAGCTTTATATGAAGATGGCACAATAAATGCGAAAATCTAGGTAAATGAATTGACACAGACCCTGTCATTTGATAATTTATTATTAGAATTAGCACTCGCTATTAAAGAGTGCTAACAGAGGTGATAACCGTGTTGACCGATAGGCAATTATTGATACTTCAGGTTATTATTGATGACTTTATTCAATCTGCACAGCCGGTTGGATCTAGAAGCTTGTCGAAAAAAGAAGAGATTTCTTTCAGTTCTGCGACGATACGCAATGAAATGTCTGATTTAGAAGAGCTTGGCTTTATCGAAAAGACACACACATCTTCTGGAAGAATTCCATCTGACAAGGGATATCGATACTATGTAGACCATTTGCTGTCACCGCAAAAGCTTGATCAGCAAGATGTTTATAAAGTGAAATCGATCTTTGCAGAGAGGATTTACGAGCTGGAGAAAATCGTCCAAAATTCAGCAAGAATCCTTTCAGAAATAACGAATTACACAGCCATTGCGTTAGGACCTGCTGTTAGGGATAATAAATTAAAAAAAATACAAATCGTCCCTATTAATAAACAGACGGCAGTAGCGATTATTGTGACTGACTCAGGTCATGTTCAGAATCGGATGTTCCAATTGCCAGAAACAATGGATTTAGGCGAGCTTGAGAAATTAGCAAATATTTTAAATGACCGTTTAGCAGGCTCCTCCATTGAAAGTTTAACTGATAAAATTTATAAAGAAGTTGCCTTGCTGTTAAGGCAGCATATAAATAATTATGATTTCATTCTGCATTCTATTGCTGATACACTGCTTATCCCGTCTCATGAGAAACTTTTTTTTGGCGGGAAAACCAATATGTTAAGTCAGCCAGAATTTCATGATTTCGATAAGATTAAAAGCCTTATGACAATGATTGAACAAGAAGACAGTATATATGAACTCATTCGCAAAAATCAGTCTGGCATTAATATAAAAATTGGTCGTGAGAATAACAATACGGCAATGGAAAATTGCAGTTTAATCACTGCGACCTACTCAATTGGAACAGAACAGCTCGGATCCATTTCTATATTGGGACCTACAAGAATGGAATATTCAAGGGTAATCAGTTTGCTTGACTATATAAGCCGTGATTTAACAGCTGTTCTGACAAAGCTGTATCTAGGCAATTAACCACTGAAATAGCAGCAATGGGTGGGAATTGTTTTTCCATCCTTTGCTTGCGTTTTTTGGCGGCTGAAAAATAGCATGATAATTAACCTGTAAATACTTTAGGGGAGGTGAACAAGTTGGCAGAGGAAAAAAATATCTTAAATGAAGAGGAAACAGTAGAAACAGAAGCGGTTGAAACGAATGAAGATACTGCTGCTGAAGCTGTTGAAACAGAAACTGTTTCACCTGAAGTCAATGAAGAAATTTCAATTGAGAATCAGTTGAAGGAAGCGCAAGAAAAAACGGCAGAATTGGAAGCAAAGCTAGAAGAGGCTGAGAATCGTTATTATCGTCTTCAGGCTGATTTTGAAAATAGCAGACGCCGTGCACGTTTGGATCTTGAAGCGTCTGAAAAATATAGAGCACAAAGTTTAATCACTAATCTATTGCCAGCAATAGACAATTTTGAGAGAGCTCTTCAAATGGAAGCTGATGGGGAACAGGCTAAATCTATTTTGCAAGGAATGGAAATGGTTTACCGCAGTTTACTTGAAGCTTTAAAAAATGAAGGTGCTGAACCAATTGAAGCTGTTGGGAAAGAATTTGATCCGCATGTCCACCAAGCGGTTATGCAAGTGGAAGAAGAAGGCTTCGATTCTAATCATGTTGTAGAAGAGTTTCAAAAAGGATATATCCTTAAGGACAGAGTCATTCGTCCAAGCATGGTAAAAGTAAATCAGTAATTACATATTCGCAGGAGGTAACTAATATGAGCAAAATCATTGGTATTGATTTAGGTACAACAAACTCATGTGTCTCTGTTTTAGAAGGCGGAGAAGCAAAAGTAATTCCTAACCCAGAAGGCAATCGCACAACTCCTTCAGTTGTAGCGTTTAAAAATGGCGAGCGTCAAGTTGGGGAAGTTGCTAAACGTCAATCAATTACAAACCCAAATACAATTATGTCTGTTAAACGTCACATGGGAACAGACTACAAGGTAGAAGTTGAAGGAAAAGAGTATTCACCACAAGAAGTTTCTGCCATCATTCTTCAATACTTAAAATCATACGCTGAAGAATATTTAGGCGAAAAAGTGGAAAAAGCAGTTATTACTGTCCCAGCTTACTTCAATGATGCTGAACGTCAGGCAACAAAAGATGCAGGTAAAATTGCAGGACTTGAAGTAGAACGTATCATTAATGAACCAACTGCTGCTGCATTGGCATATGGTATGGATAAAACAGATGAAGACCAAACGATTCTAGTTTATGACCTAGGCGGCGGAACTTTTGACGTTTCCATTCTTGAATTAGGGGATGGTGTGTTTGAAGTTAAATCTACTGCAGGTGATAATCGTCTTGGTGGAGATGACTTTGACCAAGTAATCATTGATTACTTAGTTGAACAATTTAAAAAAGAAAACGGCATCGATCTTTCAAAGGACAAAATGGCTGTACAAAGATTGAAAGATGCTGCTGAAAAGGCGAAAAAGGATCTTTCTGGAGTGACAACTACTCAAATTTCCTTGCCATTTATTACAGCTGGGGAAGCTGGACCTTTACACCTTGAAGTATCTTTATCAAGAGCAAAATTTGATGAGCTATCTTCCCATCTTGTAGAGCGTACAATGGGACCAACTCGTCAGGCTTTAAGCGATGCTGGCTTATCTGCATCTGAAATTGATCGAGTGATTCTTGTTGGTGGATCTACTCGTATTCCGGCTGTACAGGAAGCGATCAAAAAGGCAACAGGAAAAGAGCCTCATAAAGGGGTTAACCCTGATGAAGTAGTTGCAATGGGTGCGGCTATTCAAGGCGGGGTTATCACTGGCGATGTGAAAGATGTTGTTCTTCTGGACGTAACACCACTATCACTTGGGATTGAAACAATGGGTGGGGTTTTCACGAAACTAATCGATCGTAATACAACCATTCCAACATCAAAATCACAAGTTTTCTCAACTGCTGCAGATAACCAATCAGCTGTTGATATTCATGTACTGCAAGGCGAACGTCCAATGGCTGCAGACAACAAGACTTTAGGTCGCTTCCAGCTTGGTGATATTCCTCCAGCACCACGCGGTATTCCGCAAATTGAGGTTTCTTTTGATATCGATAAAAACGGAATTGTAAATGTTCGTGCAAAAGATCTTGGAACAAACAAGGAGCAAACTATTACAATCAAATCTTCAACTGGTTTATCTGATGAAGAAATTGATAAAATGGTAAGAGAAGCAGAAGAAAATGCGGAAGCTGATAAGAAGCGTAAGGAAGAAGTTGAGCTTCGCAATGAAGCAGATCAGCTTGTATTCACGACTGAAAAGACATTAAAGGATCTTGAAGGAAAAGTTGACGAAGCAGAGGTTGCGAAAGCAAACGAAGCGAAAGATGCTTTAAAAGCTGCGATTGAAAAGAACGATTTAGAAGAAATCAAAGCGAAGAAAGATGCTTTACAAGAAATTGTTCAAGCATTGACAATGAAGCTATATGAACAAGCTGCACAGCAGGCTCAGGCTGCACAAGGAGCAGAAGGCCAAGCAGGAAAAAGCAATGACGACAATGTAGTTGACGCAGAATTTGAAGAGGTTAACGACGATAAATAAGTAATAAAGTTTTTTAGGATGCTGTCCAGCTACAGCGCCTAGGGGCTCTTTGGTCTAAGCCAATCCGGCAAGAAGGTTAAAGTACAACCTTCTCGCCGGCTTGTCTTATGCTTGTCGCCCTTGGGCACTAAGGAAAACTTCTAAGAGTTTTCCTCGCAGGAACAAGCCGCTTTTGCTTGTTCCGAAGGCGCTTCCGCTTTTCTAAGTCAAAGTCAGGGTATCTTGGCTTTGACTTTTCTCATTTATCAACGCATTGCTAGAGATTTTTCTACTATGCTCTTATGTAGAAGACAGACGACATACTTCTTTTGTTGCACAATCAAGTTAGACAGTGATAAAATAATTTTTATGTGAAATGATTCGGGGAGTGTAAATCTCATGGACAAAAGGGATTACTATGAAGTCCTTGGTGTCAGCAAAAGCGCATCCAAGGATGAAATTAAAAAAGCTTATCGGAAGCTATCCAAAAAGTATCATCCGGATATTAATAAAGAACCGGATGCAGACGTAAAATTCAAAGAAGTAAAAGAAGCCTATGAAGTACTAAGTGATGATCAGAAAAAGGCACATTACGATCAATTTGGTCATACAGATCCGAACCAAGGCTTTGGCGGAGGCGGATTTGAAGGCTTCGGCGGATTTGAAGATATTTTCAGTTCGTTTTTTGGCGGAGGCGGTTCTAGACGTCGTGACCCTAATGCACCGCGGCAAGGGGCTGACCTGCAATATACAATGACCCTTTCTTTTGAGGATGCTGTGTTTGGGAAAGAGACAGAAATTGAGATTCCTCGTGAAGAAACATGTGAAACATGTAACGGATCAGGAGCAAAGGAAGGCACTAAACCGGAAACATGTGGACACTGTCATGGCTCAGGTCAGCTAAATGTAGAACAAAACACACCATTTGGCAAAATTGTCAATCGCCGCGTGTGTCATCACTGTAATGGAACAGGGAAACAAATTAAACATAAGTGCTCGACATGTGGCGGGGCGGGCAAAGTGAAAAAACGCAAAAAGATTCAGGTCAAAATTCCAGCTGGAATTGACGATGGCCAGCAGCTGCGGGTGTCTGGACAAGGTGAACCAGGTGTAAATGGCGGACCATCAGGGGATTTATATGTTGTGTTCCATGTTCGTTCGCATGAATTTTTTGAGCGTGATGGCGATGATGTTTACTGCGAAATGCCAATAACATTTGTTCAAGCTGCTTTAGGGGATGAGGTGGAAGTCCCTACTCTTTACGGCAAGGTGAAGCTAAAGGTGCCAGCAGGAACTCAAACAGGTACTAAGTTCCGTTTAAAGGACAAAGGAATTCAAAATGTAAGAGGCTATGGCAAGGGAGATCAGCATATTGTTGTCCGTGTCATTACGCCTACGAAGCTGACAGAAAAACAAAAGCAGCTGCTTCATGATTTTGCGGAGGTTAGCGGCCAGGTTCCGCAGGGGGAGCATGAAGAAAGTTTCTTTGCAAAGGTGAAACGAGCATTTAAGGGTGAATAAAGGGAAATGGAGTTGGTAGTAGTGAAATGGTCAGAAATCAGTATTCATACAACAAATGAGGCAGTGGAGCCGATTTCGAATATTTTACATGAGGCCGGAGCAAGCGGTGTTGTGATAGAGGATCCATTCGAGCTTATTAAAGAGAGAAGAGACCAGTTCGGCGAAATCTACCAGCTTAATCCAGATGACTATCCTGAAGAAGGGGTAATCGTGAAAGCCTATTTGCCTGAAAATAGTTTTCTTGCTGAAAATGTGGATGAAATAAAAGAAGCGATTAATAATCTCGTTTTATATAATATTGATATTGGGAAAAATGATGTTAGCATCAGTGAAGTTAACGAAGAAGAGTGGGCAACAGCGTGGAAGAAATATTACCATCCTGTGAAAATTTCAGAACGATTTACCATTGTTCCAACCTGGGAGGAATATACACCAGTATCAAGTGATGAGCTGATTATTGAACTTGATCCTGGCATGGCGTTTGGAACCGGAACACATCCAACAACAGTCATGTGTATCCAAGCATTAGAGAGAACGGCTTCTCCAGGTGATAAGGTAATCGATGTTGGTACAGGTTCAGGTGTATTAAGTATTGCAGCAGCGATGCTTGGTGCTGATAAAGTAACTGCGCTTGATCTTGATGAAGTGGCTGTAAACTCAGCAAGGCTTAATATCGAATTGAATAAAGTGCATCATAATGTAGATGTAAAGCAAAATAATTTGCTCGATGGAGTAGAGCCAGGAGCTGATATTGTCGTAGCCAATATTTTGGCCGAGGTCATTCTCCGGTTTACTGGTGATGTCTCTACAGTTGTTAAACAAGGCGGTTATTTCATTGCTTCTGGAATTATTCAACCGAAAAAACAAGAAGTAAAGGATTCAATGATTGAAGCTGGTTTTGAAATTGTTGAAACGCTGCAAATGGAAGACTGGGTGGCAATCATCGGAAGAAGAAAGTAATATAGAAAAAGGGGGACTTGAAATTGTCCTCCTTTTTATGCGTTATTTTTAAAGTGCGTATTCACATGAAGGAAGGTGTCACTATGCAGCGTTATTTTGTCGATCAAATTGCTGATAATAACCGTTTTACCATTTTAGGTGATGATTATCATCATATTGTTCGAGTGATGAGGATGAAGGAAGGGGATCAGATTATTTGTGTCACCCCCTCAAATAAAAGCGCTGTCTGTTCAATTGCAGAAATTACCGATGAACATGTAATCACAGAAGTTGTACAATGGGTAAGTGGGACATCAGAACTCCCTATCGAAGTATCAATTGTGAGCGGACTGCCTAAAGGGGATAAGCTCGAATGGATTATCCAAAAAGGGACAGAGCTTGGCGCTTATCAGTTTATCCCTTTTATTTCAGCGCGCTCAGTAGTAAAATGGGATGAGAAAAAGGCAGAAAAAAAGTTGGATCGCTGGCAAAAAATTGCGAAAGAAGCAGCCGAACAATCTCATCGAACAAAGCTACCTGTGGTGAAAAGTCCTTTAGATTTAAAATCCTTAATAAATATCGGTGAGGACTTTGACTATAAATTAATTGCTTTTGAGGAAGAGGCGAAGCAAGGGGAGGCTTCGGTCCTTTCCAAAACGTTGGCTGAGATGAAAAAAGGACAAACATTACTCTTTGTTTTCGGACCTGAAGGTGGACTAACAGAGCAAGAAGTTTTTAGATTAAGAGAAAATGGGTTTCGTTCATGCGGATTAGGTCCAAGAATTTTAAGGACAGAAACAGCTCCACTATATGTGCTTTCAGCTGTTTCCTATCATTTTGAATTAATGGAGTGAATATAGATTATGGCTACAGTTGCATTTCATACATTAGGTTGTAAAGTAAACCATTACGAGACAGAAGCGATTTGGCAGCTTTTTAAAGAAGAAGGCTATGAACGGGTTGATTTCGAATCGATGTCAGATGTTTATATCATCAATACTTGTACTGTAACAAATACGGGGGATAAAAAAAGCCGTCAGGTGATTCGCAGAGCCATTAGAAAAAATCCTGATGCTGTTATTTGTGTAACAGGATGCTATGCTCAAACCTCGCCAGCAGAAATTATGGCTATCCCTGGAGTGGATATAGTAGTTGGAACGCAAGACCGGGTGAAGATGCTTGATTATATTAAACAATATAAAGAAGAACGTCAGCCAATTAACGGTGTTGGAAATATTATGAAAAACCGTGTTTATGAAGAGCTTGATGTTCCGGCATTTACTGACCGTACACGTGCATCTCTAAAAATTCAGGAGGGATGCAACAATTTCTGTACATTCTGTATTATTCCATGGGCGCGCGGGCTAATGAGATCTAGAGATCCGAAAGAGGTTATCCGTCAAGCCCAGCAGTTAGTTGATGCAGGGTATAAAGAAATCGTTCTAACAGGTATTCATACTGGCGGATACGGAGAAGACATGAAGGATTATAATCTTGCTATGCTGCTTCGTGATATGGAAGCACAAGTAAAGGGATTAAAGCGAATTCGTATTTCTTCGATTGAGGCAAGTCAAATTACAGATGAAGTGATTGAAGTAATAAAAGAATCAAACTTAATTGTTAGACATCTTCATATCCCTATTCAATCAGGTTCTAATACGGTATTAAAAAGAATGCGCCGTAAATACACAATGGAATTTTTTGGCGAACGTTTGGAGAGATTAAAGGAAGTGCTCCCAGGCTTGGCTGTAACCTCTGACGTGATTGTCGGTTTCCCAGGGGAAACAGAAGAGGAATTTATGGAAACATACAATTTTATTAAAGAGCATAAATTCTCCGAGCTGCATGTTTTCCCATATTCTAAACGCACAGGTACACCAGCAGCAAGAATGGAAGACCAAGTGGATGAGGATGTAAAAAATGAACGAGTTCATCGTCTCATTTCTTTATCTGATCAGCTTGCGAAGGAATACGCTTCTCAATTTGAAGGGGAAGTACTAGAAGTTATTCCTGAGGAAGAATTTAAAGATGAACCGAACACAGGTCTATATATAGGCTATACAGATAATTATCTAAAAGTTGTCTTCCCAGCTACGGAGGAAATGGTAGGTCAAATTGTTAAAGTAAAAATTACAAAAGCGGGCTACCCATACAACGAAGGAGAATTTGTACGTGTACTAGACCAGCTGGAAGAACAGGAAGAAGCAGCTGTTTAAATTGATGGCGGCTCTATTTTAAAAGTTGTTTTTGAATCATTTGTAGATGAACACTGTTTACGAAAAGCTTTGTTGATTGGAGCGGAGGGATGCGAGACTCCTGCGGGAAGTGTGGGACAGCTGAGACCCCGCAGACGCTTTAGCGTCGAGGAGGCACAGCGCCCACCCCGCGGAAAGCGAGTATCCTGGAGCGGAAATCAACTTCTGCTAACTATGTCCTAATTGGTAAAAAAGGAATTACCTCATAAAGGTAGTTCCTTTTGTCTATTTTCATGGGAATAGTAAATTTGGAAAAGCTATCAGTGTAAAGATAAAAATACGAGATTCAACTCGATATTTTTATGCAGGCATGATATGATGTGAGAGGTACGGACAACTCGTTTATTTGAAGGGAGTTTTATCAATGACAACTAATGTCGCAAAAATGATCGATCATACATTATTGAAAGCGGATGCAACAAAAGAACAAATAGAAAAACTTTGCGCAGAAGCAAAAGAATACAATTTTGCTTCCGTATGTGTTAACCCTGCTTGGGTAAAGCGATCAGCTGAACTATTAAATGGAACAGAAGTAAAGGTTTGTACAGTTATTGGTTTCCCATTAGGTGCTTCAACACCTGAAACAAAAGCATTTGAAACAAAAAATGCGATTGACAATGGGGCTACTGAAGTAGATATGGTTATCAATATTGGTGCTTTGAAGGGCGGAGACAATGAGTTAGTGGAAAGAGACATCCGTTCGGTTGTAGATGCAGCTAGGGGAAAGGCTCTTACAAAAGTAATTATTGAAACTTGCCTGCTTACTGAAGAAGAAAAGGTAAGAGCATGTGAATTATCTGTAAAAGCAGGTGCTGACTTTGTAAAAACATCTACTGGTTTTTCAACAGGGGGAGCAACTGCAGAAGATATTGCTCTTATGAGAAAAACAGTTGGACCAACAATTGGTGTAAAAGCATCAGGTGGCGTTAGAAGTGCAGAAGATGCGCAAGAAATGATCAAAGCTGGTGCTACAAGAATTGGGGCAAGCTCAGGTGCAGCCATCGTAAACGGATTAACAAGTGATTCTGACTACTAAAAAAAGGAATGCCGGATTTCCGGCATTTCTTTTTTCTTGTATTTTATTTATCATGAATTTTTATAATGAATCGCCCAAATTGAGAGGCAAATGGCAGAACGAGCAATGAGGTAACCACATTAAAAATAACACTTATATGAGCAAGCTGAACATCCGCTTGCCCTGCAAGCTGGAGTCCGATGTCAGTTAACAAATAAATAAACGGATAGAAAATAATTACCCCTATAACGTTTAGCCATATATGTGCATACGCAGCAAGTTTTGCCTCCCTCCCTGAACCGATTGAAGCGAGAAAAGCATCTACACAAGTACCGATATTTGACCCAAGCATAATCGCAATTCCAGTGTCCAAATCCATTGTTCCTGCTGTTAGAAATCCCATAATGATTCCGGTTGTTGCGGTGCTGGATTGGATAATTGCTGTAATAAGTATACCAGCCAAAATACCGTATAGATGGCTTTCATCTAAGACAAGAAGCAGTTGATTTATCCGCTCCACATTTTTCAGCGTACCAGCAAAATACTCAAACCCTCTCATGGCGGCAAACACGCAGGATATGCCTAATAAAACAAAACCAAAGCTGCGAAGACTTTTCTTCTTCATTAGAATAAGAATGCTTCCCGCGATTGCCAATGGAATTAAATATGCCTCAATATCAAAAGTAATTAATTCGGTTGTAAACGTAGTACCAATATTTGTTCCTAATATAATTCCGATTGATTGTGGAAAAGAAAGCAGTCGTGCTGAAACAAATCCAATCGTAATAATCATTACAGCTGAGCTGCTTTGTAAAACCGCCGTAATGAGAGTGCCGATGATTACACCTTTCCAGGGAGCATTCGTTAATTTAATGAGCCATTTTTTTAGTGATTCTGCTGAAAGGTTCATGAGACCAGACCTTAATAACGTCATCCCATATATGAATAAACCGATTAAAAGTACAAAAAATAATAGCTTGACCAAGTATCCACCCCCCTAGATATATATCTATGGCTAGATGGATGAGGACATGCCATTTAAGTAAATTTAGTTAACCTTGGCTATTATCTTCTGATATCTCAATATTTCCAAGGTAAAAACAAGTCCGATACAGGCCAAATACAGTTGACCTCAGGCATGCTATTATATTATAATTGCAAAGTACATGGAAAACCATGTTGTGTTAGTGTGTTGTGCTCGGAGGGAGGGAAAGAGAATGTCTAAAACCGTCGTTCGTAAAAACGAATCGCTTGAAGATGCTCTTCGTCGCTTCAAACGTTCAGTTTCTAAAACTGGTACTTTGCAAGAAGCTAGAAAGCGCGAATTCTACGAAAAACCTAGTATTAAACGTAAGAAAAAGTCTGAGGCTGCAAGAAAACGTAAGTGGTAAGAGAGGGTGTATGTAATTGAGTCTTCTCGAGCGTCTAAATGAGGATATGAAACAAGCGATGAGGAATAAAGAAAAAGATAAGCTAACCGTTATTCGAATGATCAAAGCTTCGATTCAAAATGAATCAATCAAGCTTGGATCAGACTTAACCGAAGAACAGGAGCTTACTGTCCTTTCTCGCGAAGTAAAGCAACGCAAGGATTCCCTCCATGAATTTGAAAAAGCAGGTCGTGAAGATCTTGTTGAAAAAATTCGTACTGAACTTCAGTTCGTCGAAATATATATGCCTGTGCAGCTGTCTGAAGATGAGGTTTCAAAAATCGTACAAGAAACGGTTGCTGAAACGGGTGCAAAATCAAAAGCTGATATGGGTAAAGTAATGGCTGCCATCATGCCGAAAGTAAAAGGTAAAGCAGATGGAGCAATTGTAAATAAACTTGTACAACAACACCTTTCATAAAAAAAATTAGTCTAAAAGACCGAGAGCATCTGCTTTTCGGTCTTTTTAACTTGGGCAATAAAATGTATAAGACCATTTAAAATGAAACCTTTACATAAGTGAGTACGTATACAATAGAAAGAATCTTTTGATGGGAGGGGGAAGGTTTGAGATTAAGAAGAAGTATAACTATTTTTGCCTTTATTTTTGCATTCATTTTAACGCTGGCACCATTTAAAGGGGATGCCAAGAACGAAGTAATCTATGTTGTACCGATAACAGAAACAGTCGAAAAAGGGATGTATGCCTTTTTAAACAGAGCTGTTCAAACCGCTGAGGAAGAAAATGCTTCTGCCATTATATTTGAAGTAGATACACCTGGAGGGGCTGTTGACGCTGCGGGAAAAATCGGAAAGCTTTTAACGTCGACGAAAGTAAAAACCATTGCGTTTATTAATAAACAGGCTCTTTCGGCAGGTGCATATATTTCATTAAATACAGATGAAATTTATATGGTTCCTGGTTCTACAATGGGATCGGCTGCCATTATTGACGGAAAAGGAAATACTGCTGGCAAGAAAGCTGAATCGTATTGGTTTGCAGCAATGGAAGAGGCGGCAAAACAAACAAATAAAAAACCGATTTATGCTCGTGCGATGGCCGATGAATCGATTCATTTACCTGAATATGACGCACCAAAAGGGAAGCTGCTGACGCTTGGAAGTGAGGATGCGTATAAAGTTGGCTATTCAAATGGGAAAGTGAATAATCTTAAAGATTTATTGGAAAAACTTGAATATTCAGGTGCGGATATTCGGACATTAGAGGAGAGCTTTGCTGAAAAGATTGCACGATTTATTACACACCCTGTCATTATTCCTATTCTACTATCAATTGGCAGCTTAGGGCTTGTCCTGGAATTATATTCACCGGGATTTGGCGTTCCCGGTTTTATGGGATTATCTGCATTATTGCTTTTCTTCTATGGACACTTAGTGGCGGGTCTAGCAGGATATGAGACGATTATTCTGTTTATCATTGGGATTGGACTGATAATCGCAGAGTTTTTCCTCCCCGGTGGAATTGCGGGGATACTTGGTTTAGCTGCTATACTTGGAAGCTTATTCTTAGCATCGGATAATATCGTTCATATGGGAATATCGATATTAATCGCAATTAGTGTTTCTATTCTAGCATCTATATTAATGATAAAGGTGTTTGGTAAAAAAATGAAAATATTTAAGAAGCTAATCTTAACCGATTCCACTAAAACGGAACAAGGATATGTATCCAATAAAAACAGACTTGAGCTTATTGGTTTGGAAGGCTATGCCTTAACAGCATTAAGGCCATCGGGAACGATTGTTATTGAGGATGAGCGGATTGATGCTGTTAGTGAGGGTGCATTTATTTTAAAAGATGCAAGAGTACGAGTGGTGAAGGCTGAAGGCTCACGAATTGTGGTTAGAGAGATACAAAAAATAGATAAATAAAAAATTTTTAGGAGGTATGAAAATGCCATTTGATGCGATTTCTATTTTAACATTGATCATTGTTGTCGTTGCAATCATTCTTTTGGGCGTTTTATTCACTTTTGTCCCAGTCATGCTGTGGATCTCCGCATTAGCAGCCGGGGTAAGAGTAAGTATTTTCACATTAATAGGAATGCGTCTTCGCCGGGTTATTCCAAGCCGAGTAATCAATCCGTTGATTAAGGCACATAAAGCTGGTTTGGATGTGTCAACGAACCAATTAGAAAGCCACTATCTGGCAGGAGGTAATGTAGATCGAGTCGTTAACGCGCTAATTGCTGCACACCGTGCAAATATTGAATTGCAATTTGAACGCAGTGCTGCTATCGATTTAGCTGGCCGAGATGTATTAGAAGCTGTACAAATGAGTGTTAATCCAAATGTAATTGAAACGCCATTTATTGCCGGTGTAGCCATGGATGGGATTGAAGTAAAGGCGAAAGCAAGAATTACAGTAAGAGCAAATATCGACCGCCTTGTCGGTGGTGCGGGTGAAGAAACAATTGTAGCTCGAGTAGGTGAAGGAATTGTATCGACAATTGGTTCCTCTGAAAATCATAAAAAAGTACTTGAAAACCCTGACATGATTTCTCAGACAGTCCTTGCAAAAGGCTTGGATGCAGGCACTGCCTTTGAAATCCTATCCATTGATATTGCGGATGTTGATATCGGTAAAAACATCGGTGCAGAATTACAAACAGAACAAGCCGAAGCAGATAAAAAGATTGCCCAAGCGAAAGCAGAAGAGCGCCGTGCAATGGCTGTTGCCCAAGAGCAGGAAATGAAGGCGCGCGTAGAAGAAATGAGAGCAAAAGTTGTCGAAGCAGAATCACAAGTACCTCTTGCTATGTCTGAAGCACTCCGATCTGGCAATATCGGTGTCATGGATTATATGAATTATAAAAATATTTCTGCTGATACAGATATGAGAGACTCCATTGGCAGAATAACAGATGAAAATAAAGATGGACGGAAAAATGATTAATTCCTGTTCTTCTTTCAGCAGAAGGGAGGGTTTCCCTTATGGAATTCATATTTGAAAATCCATGGCTTCTATTCATTGTGATAGGTATAATCACCTCAATATTTAATAAAGCAACAGGAAACCAAGGAAAGCAAAAAGGCCGGCAGCAGCGGCAGCCTATACAGCCTCAAAAGGATGTAAATCATTCGAATAGCAGCCCAAGACGAGAAGCAAAAAAGAACGATGCTTTGCCTGCAATTCCAATTCCAAAGAAAGTCATTAATAATATTGAAAAAGAATACGCAGAAAGAAAAAAGCAGGCGGAAGAAACATTGCATGCTTTAAAAGATACGAAAAGAACACTGGAAAATAAGACACAATCCTTTCAGACAGTTTCTGTAAGGAGATCAAGGCGATCGGATTTCATTTCTAAAAAAGAAGAGAAACCCGCATTCACTATTGAAAAACAAAAGCTTGCTGAGGGTGTTGTATGGGCAGAGATTTTAGGTCCGCCTAGGGCGCTCAATCCGCACAAGTCAATAAGACAAAAAAGATAAGCGAGCAAACGAAAAGAAAAATAAGTGCTAGAACCCCCCTTCTATTCATACATATGAGATGAAGGGGGGTTCTTTTTTATGGCAAAAAAGTGGGGACAATTCATCAGGAAATGGATGACAACAAATATGGAGCTTCCTCAAGATGTCATGATGGATTTACCCCGGATTACAATGATCGGACAAATTCATATATATATAGAGAACCACCGTGGTCTTATTGCATTTTCAGATAAAGAGCTAAGACTTCTTCTTAAACAGGGACAGCTGCTTATTAAGGGAAAATCATTTGTTATAAAGACCATATTGCCTGAAGAAATATTGCTAGAGGGAAAAATTGATCAGGTCACTTATATAAGTGAATAGGGTAAGGAAGGAATGCGAGGATGCCCACTTTTAGGAAGTCTGCACTTCTTCAAGTGGGTTTTAGCAAATATAAGTCGCATGTCGTTAAGGGGGAAGGAAATGAAGAATCTATGGACTGAATTTTTTGGCGGCATTATTACCGTTGAAACAAGAGGAAAGGGAATAGAACGGCTAATAAATACATTAACGAGAAGTGGCATCCTTATTTGGAATGTAAAAAGGCATGGAAGTGAAACGGTAACCTTTAAAATAAAACTTAATGATGTGAAAAAAATAAGAAGGGCTGTGAAAGAAAGCAATTGTAAAATAAAATTTTTAAGGCGGACAGGCATGCCTTTTTTATTTAAACGGCTTTTGAAAAATAGCGGGTTCATTGTTGGAGCTTTTGCATTTCTAGCTGTTATTTTTATTTTATCTAATATGGTATGGGGAATTGAAATTAAGGGGGCAAATCCGGAAACCGAACATAAAATTCGCAAGGAATTGGACGAGATGGGTGTAAAGAAAGGGAAGGTACAGTTTTTTCTTGAAAATGTTGAAGATATTCAGCGCAGACTTACAGATAACATCGGAGCGATCACATGGGTTGGTGTGGAATTAAAAGGGACAACCTATCATCTGCAAGTTGTTGAAAAAAATGAACCGGAAAAACCTGAACTATTAAGTCCAAGAAATTTAGTTGCTAAAAAGAAAGGCGTAATTGTCGACATGTTTATTGAAGAAGGGCAGCCAAGAGTAAGTGTTCATGATCATGTGAAGCCGGGGCAGCTGCTTGTTTCCGGAGTAATTGGCAAAGAGGGACAGACGGAAACCGTCCCAGCAAAGGGAGAAATTTATGCAGAAACCTGGTATATAACGAAGGTAACTCAGCCGCTCAAGAGTACCTTCCATGTCTTAAATGGCAATGAAAAGCAGAAGCATTTTATCGGAATTGGAAAATGGCAAATACCAATCTGGGGTTTTGGAAAGAATGAATATAAGGAATTTGAAACCGAGACGAATACAAAAAAATTTCATTTTCTAAAATGGGAACTTCCGATTTCCTATTTAAACACAACAATAAGGGAAAAAGAACAAGAGGTAAGAATATACTCCAATGATGAAGCATTTGATGCTGCAAAAATAAGAGCTCGCCATGATATAAAAAGTCTCTTAACTGAAAATGCTAAAATTAAAGGGGAAAAGGTTTTACACAAGTCTGTAGACGATGGTAAAGTAAGTATATCAATACATTTCCAAATTATTGAGAATATTGCAGAAGCAAAACCTTTAATTCAAGGAGAGACAGAATGACAGAAGAGCTGAAAACAATCAATGTACAACTAGAAAATCCGAATGAAGCGATTTCGCTGTTAGGAAATTCGGATGCAAATATAAAAATGGTTGAACAAGAATTAAATGTTTCTATAATAACAAGAGGCGAATCGGTATACATTTCGGGGGATATGGAACAAGCAGAAACAGCGGGTAAGGTATTAGCCGAGCTTCTGATGGTAATTAGAAAAGGGATTAATATTAACCAGAGGGATGTAATGTATGCTCTCCAAATGGCAAAAAAGGGAACCTTGGATTATTTTAGTGATTTATATGATGAAGAAATTACAAGAAATTCCAAGGGGAAAATAATTAGAGTAAAGACAATTGGTCAAAGTGATTATATTCGGGCCATACGGACGAACGATCTTGTTTTTGGAATAGGTCCGGCCGGAACTGGAAAAACGTATCTAGCCGTTGTCATGGCAGTGAGTGCTTTGAAAAATGGTCATGTCAAACGAATTATTCTTACTCGGCCAGCTGTGGAAGCAGGTGAAAGCCTCGGTTTTTTACCAGGTGATTTAAAGGAAAAGGTCGATCCATATTTAAGACCTCTATATGATGCCCTTCATGATATCTTAGGCAACGAGCATACGGAAAGAATGATTGAAAGAGGGACAATTGAAATTGCTCCGCTAGCTTATATGAGGGGAAGAACACTTGATGATGCCTTTGTCATTTTAGATGAAGCACAAAATACAACCCATGCCCAGATGAAGATGTTCCTTACACGCCTTGGCTTTGGTTCGAAAATGGTTATTACTGGAGATAGAACTCAGGTTGATTTGCCAAAAGGGGCAAAATCCGGATTAATTGTTGGAGAGGAAATCTTGCGTGATGTAAAAGGGATTTCCTTCATTCATTTAGAAGAAAGTGATGTTGTTCGCCATCCGCTCGTTGCAAAAATTATTCAAGCATACGGAAAGCAAGAAAACTAAGCCGTCGGAAATTCCGTACGGTTTTCTTTTGCTTTTAAGCAACTATCTACATAATTTTTTAATAAAGATGCATCTTTACTAAAAAACTGTTATCATTTTACATAATTACATTTCTATCTTCTTAAATAGTGATGATCAAAGTCGAAAGATAGGAGGGTGAAATAGTGGAAAAGCTTCAGCGGTATATGACGAAAATTAAAGGCTTATTAGAGATGACTTTTTTTAAAGTCTTATTATTTGTTATGCTTGGATTTGTGATGTATTTTTCGATGTTCAGCAACGTAAAACCGGAAAAACTTGACCTAAGTTTATTTTCAGTTGCTGAACAGACCATTCGATCTCCTATCACAATTGAAGATAAGGCAAGTACGGAGAAAAAGAAAAAGGATGCAGCAGACCTGGTAAAGGATGTTTATGTAGTTAAAAGGGAAATTGCACAAAACCGGGTAGATTTGATTACCTCCATCTTCGGTACAGCGACAGAAGTAAATGATGCCATTAAAGAAGAAATGGAAGCGAAGGAAAAGCTTTCACAGCAGTCAGAGGAAGAAGAGGATCAAACAACTTTTGTCGAGCCGGAACCTAGTGAAAAATTATCTCGCATGAAGGAAAAATTGACTGAAGATGTAACAAAGGATATTTCAGATCAAACATTGCTTGCATTAGTACAGGCTTCAAGATCAGAGCTTTCTTTAGCAAAAGATGTTACAGTGACAGCAATCAATAATGTAATGAGCAATCGAATTCCAGCTGATGAAGTTGAAAACGCGAAAAAAAGGCTTGAAGAGGAATTGCGATTTACAAGCTTGAATACGAATTTAAAAGCAGCTGCTATTGAGCTGGGCCGTTATGCGGTATACCAAAATGAATTTTATGACCCGAATGCAACGGAGGAGCATCGCCAGCAAGCAATAGAAAGTGTGGAGCCGGTAAAGATTCTTCAAGGACAAATTATTGTTGAGGAACAACAATTAATTAGCAGTGATGTTTATCGGCAATTGGAGCTAATTGGGATGCTAGATAGCGTAAATTCTAATCAGCCATTTATAGGTCTCGCATTGATTATCCTTGTCATCCTTTCTGCTCTCTACTATTATTTTTATGAGCTAAAAGTACAATCGGAGATTAAGCAAAGTTATCTTTTGCTATTTAGCATTATTTTTGCTTTATCAATTTTACTTATGAAAGGCATTAGCTTTTTCCATGAATTTAAGTATTCTGAAATTAGCTATATCTTTCCGGCGGCCATGGGGGCTATGTTAATAAAGATTCTTATTGATGAACGGATGGCTGTCCTATTTACGATTATTATGGGGATTTGCGGCAGCATCATTTTTAATGAAGGGATTACAGGTACCTTCCATGTGTCTGCTGGCATCTATATTATCTGCAGTGGAGTTGCTGGAATATTGTTTTTAACGAAACAAAATCAACGTTCAAAAATTCTTCAGGCAGGAACATTTGTAGCAGGTGTAAATATTATTGTCATTTTTTCGCTGATGCTCTTAAGGAATGGGCAATATGAGGGGATTGAATACGGATTTTATGTTGTTCTTGGCTTAATTTCTGGGATTACATCTGCCGTCCTGACCATTGGTCTTCTGCCATTTTTTGAAGCTGGATTTGGTATCCTTTCAACAATGAGACTAATTGAATTATCAAGTCCCAATCATCCGCTGCTGCGCAAGATTTTAACAGAGGCGCCTGGAACGTATCATCATAGTGTAATGGTCGCTAATTTATCTGAATCTGCTTGTGAAGCTATTGGTGCCAATGGACTTCTTGCAAGAGTCGGCTGTTATTATCATGATATCGGGAAGACCAAACGGCCGCAGTTCTTTATTGAAAATCAAATGAATATTGAGAATCCGCATGATAGACTCCCTCCGCAAACGAGTAAGAATATTATTATTGCTCATGCGATAGATGGTGCTGAAATGTTAAGAAAGCATAAGATGCCTAAAGAAATTATCGATATAGCTGAACAGCATCATGGGACAACTTTACTAAAATTCTTTTATCATAAAGCCAATCAAAATGGCCTAGAGGTTAGAGAGGAAGATTATCGCTATCCAGGTCCGAAAGCGCAGACAAAGGAGACAGCTGTTATCGGAATTGCCGATAGTGTAGAGGCAGCTGTACGATCGATGACCCACCCCACTCCCGAACAAATAGAAGGGCTAGTTAGAAAAATTATTGCTGATCGTCTACAGGATGGGCAATTAAATGAATGTGATTTAACTTTAAAGGAGCTTGAGACGGTAGCAAACGCTCTTTGTGAGACCTTAAATGGAATCTTCCACTCACGTATCGAGTATCCTGAAATGACAAAACAGAAGGTGAAACAAGCATGAGTTTAAATATTGACTTAATAGATGAAACAAATGAGCTTTCAGAGGAGGAAACAGCTTTTATCGAGGAACTGCTCAACTTTGCAGCTGCCTTTGAAAAGGTTGAAGCTGAAAGCGAAGTATCAATTACATTCGTTAGCAATGAAAAAATAAAAGAAATAAACAAAGAATATCGCAATAAGGATTCTGTAACAGATGTTATTTCTTTTGCTATGGAGGAAATGGGTGAGGGTGAAATAGAGCTAATCGGTCTTGATATGCCCCGGGTTTTAGGCGACATCGTTATTTCCGTTTCAAGAGCAAGAGAGCAAGCCAATGAATACGGGCATACATTTACGCGTGAATTAGGCTTCTTAGCTGTCCATGGATTCCTTCATCTTCTTGGCTATGATCATGAAACAATGGAAGATGAGAAAGTAATGTTTTCTCGTCAAAAGGTAATCTTAGATGAGTTCGGGCTCCAGCGCTAAGAAGCATCGCCTCATTCAGTCGTTTGGCTTTGCATTCACTGGGATCCGTTCGGTGATTATGAATGAAAGAAATATGAAAATCCATCTAGGCATTTCGCTAATTGTGATTTTGACTGGTCTTTGGCTTTCATTATCTAAGCTTGAGTGGCTATTCATCTTTTTGGCTATTGGCGGCATGCTTTCCCTTGAAATGATCAATACTGCGATTGAACGTGCAATTGATCTTGTAACAGACGAATATCATCCTTTAGCAAAGGATGCAAAGGATATTGCCGCGGGTGCAGTCCTCCTATATGCAATTTTGTCAGTTATCATAGGGCTAATCATATTTTTACCAAAGATATTGATGGTTGTTACATAAAGAAAGCTGTCCTTTTCGGGACAGTTTTTCTTTTTCTAAGTTCTCTTTGCCTAAGGATTTGAAAAGGGACAATAAATTCGATAAAATGACAAAGCAATAGATATATTTATTACACTATCATTTTTGGAAAATTCAATTTTTAATATTACGTTTTTGCTACAACGGATGTAATTGATGTCAAAATGAGGTAGAATAAAAGAAGGAATCCCCTTCTTAAGGAAAGGACGCATTATTAGTGAATGTTGAAAAACTAATTGAAGAAGCGATTGCCGCAAGAGATAAAGCTTATGTTCCGTATTCAAAATTTAAGGTAGGTGCGGCGCTCTTAACAGAGGACGGAAAGATATACCACGGATGTAATATTGAAAATGCTGCATACAGCATGTGTAATTGTGCTGAAAGAACAGCAATTTTTAAAGCGTATTCAGAGGGAGACAGAGAATTTACTGCAATGGCTGTTGTAGCGGATACAGACCGCCCATGCTCTCCATGTGGGGCTTGCCGCCAGGTCATCGCTGAATTATGCCCTAAGGACATGAAGGTTTACTTAACAAATTTAAAAGGGGATATTCAGGAAATATCAATTGATGGATTATTACCTGGCGCTTTCTCATCGGAGGATTTACATGAATAATACTACACAAGGACATAAGTCAGGATTTATTTCAATTATTGGTCGGCCAAATGTAGGAAAGTCTACTTTTTTAAATCGAGTGATCGGTCAGAAGATAGCGATCATGAGTGATAAGCCTCAAACGACAAGAAACAAAGTGCAAGGTGTTTTAACAACAGATGATGCACAATTTATTTTTATTGACACACCAGGGATTCATAAGCCAAAGCATAAGCTTGGTGACTTTATGATGAAGGTCGCACAAAATACGTTGAAAGAAGTAGACGTTATTTTGTTTATGGTTAATGCTGAGGAAGGCTATGGTCGTGGAGAAGAATTTATTTTGGAAAAATTTCAATCGATTCGAACACCCATTTTCCTTGTCATTAATAAAATTGATAAAATTCATCCCGACAAGTTGATGACATTAATCGAATCTTATAAGGAAAAGTACGAATTTAGTGAAATTATTCCGATTTCTGCACTTGAAGGAAATAATGTTGAAACTCTTTTAGAACAAATAAAAACGTATATTCCAGAAGGGCCGCAATATTACCCAGCTGATCAAGTGACAGACCATCCGGAAAGGTTTATCGTTTCCGAGCTTATTAGGGAAAAAGCTCTTCACTTGACTCGAGAGGAGATTCCTCATTCCCTGGCTGTATTAATTGATAAGATGGAGCGCCGTGATGATAAAGATGTTGTTCATGTGATGGCTACCATTATTGTTGAGCGGGATTCACAAAAAGGCATTGTAATTGGAAAACAAGGAAAGATGCTGAAGGAAATTGGGCAGCGGGCCCGACTTGATATCGAAAATCTCCTTGGATCGAAAGTGTTTCTTGAGCTTTGGGTAAAGGTCCAAAAGGATTGGCGCAACAAAATGTCCCAGCTCCGAGATTTCGGATTCAGGGAAGATGAATATTAAACGAAAAGCGCAGGTGGCTTGCCCAGGGGCGACAAGCATAAGACGGATCGTCATGAAGGTTGTACTTTAACCTTCAAGTCGAGGTGGCTTATGACCTCGAGCCCCTAGCCACCGGAGCTGGACAAAGAAAAGCGCAGGTGGCTTGCCCAGGGGCGACAAGCATAAGACGGATCGTCATGAAGGTTGTACTTTAACCTTCAAGTCGAGATGGCTTATGACCTCGAGCCCCTAGCCACCGGAGCTGGATAATGAAAAGCGCAGGTGGCTTGCCCAGGCTAGACAAAGATCAGTTTTCCAAGCCATAACTAGAATATTATGGGCAACTGCTAATTATGTATGTTTTTGATTTACAATATTTTTCTCTTATGAAATTGGAAAGACAGGCTATGATAAGTGATAAGGATTTGGGATAAAAAATTGCGTTGAATAACGGAAAGGTGGGGTTTTCGATGATGGATTTTACCTGGAAGGTTTTTTCGCAGACAGGTAACATTGACACATATCTTCTCTTTAAGGAGCTAGAAAAGGAAACTCAAGATATACCCGGAAATCAGGACGCAGAGCAAGAAATTGATTTTCCTATCTCATAGGTTTGTCTAATCGTTAGGGATGGTGCTAGAGATGCTTGAAAAATGTGAGGGCATCGTCATTAGAACAACAAACTATGGTGAAACAAATAAAATTGTCACTCTTTATACACGTGAATGGGGAAAGGTTGGTGTGATGGCACGCGGGGCAAAAAAGCCTAATAGCAGACTTGCGGCTGTTACCCAGCCTTTTACATACGGGTACTTTTTAGTACAAAGAAGCAATGGCTTAGGGACTTTACAGCAGGGAGAAATGATTTCTTCAATGCGTTCGATTAAAGAAGATATCTTTCTTACTGCCTATGCAAGCTATATCGTTGATTTAACTGATAAAAGTACAGATGATAGGAAGCCCAATCCTTTTTTATTTGAATTGGTTTATCAAATATTAAACTTGATAAACGAAGGTTTTGATGCAGAGATAATTGTCAATATTTTTGAAATGAAAATGCTTAATACGCTTGGGCTCTACCCAATATTAAATCAATGTGCTGTTTGTGGGAATACAGATGGTCATTTTTCTTTTTCGATTCGAGAAGGCGGCTTGATCTGCCACCGCTGTATTGAAAAAGACCCTTATCATTATAAAATTTCTTCCGCAGCTGTAAAGCTTTTGCGTGTTTTTTATTATCTTGATTTGTCGCGTCTAGGGAATATTTCTGTTAAGCAGGAAACAAAGGAAGAATTGAAAAAAATTATTTCTGCTTACTATGATGAGTATTCTGGATTAAATTTAAAGACCAAAAAATTCCTTAATCAAATGACCAAGTTTGATGGAATGATTTAAATGCTTTTCTAGTTGACATCTGCAATAATTTCGGCTATGATTCAAATTATTAAATTAATAGTTGCTGTGAAAGAGAAGAGTACTTAATTTGCTCTATAAAAGCGAACCTAGGATAGTGGAAGCTAGGGTATAGAAGGTTAAGGAAGGCGTTCTGGAGCAACCGTCGCATTTGACAATCAAGTTGGCTGCCTTTTTTATTGCAGCAAATAGGGTGGAACCGCGGGTAACTCTCGTCCCTATGCTTTATGCATAGAGATGGGAGTTTTTTTGTTTTAAATTCTTTTAAGGAAGGTGTCTTATGAATATCCAAAACATGATTTTAACTCTGCAGAAGCATTGGTCCGAACAGGGCTGTATTCTGATGCAATCCTATGATGTAGAAAAAGGAGCAGGGACAATGAGTCCTTATACATTTTTACGCGCCATTGGTCCTGAGCCGTGGAATGTGGCTTATGTAGAGCCTTCGCGCCGCCCTGCTGATGGACGGTATGGTGAAAATCCAAACCGTTTATACCAGCATCATCAATTCCAGGTAATTATGAAGCCTTCACCTGATAATATTCAGGAACTGTATTTAGAATCGTTAAAGGCGTTAGGCATTGACCCGCTTGAGCATGATATTCGCTTTGTTGAAGATAACTGGGAAAACCCGTCGCTCGGCTGTGCTGGCTTAGGCTGGGAAGTATGGCTTGATGGCATGGAAATTACACAGTTTACCTATTTTCAGCAGGTTGGAGGTTTAGAATGTAAGCCAGTTTCTGTAGAAATTACATACGGAATTGAAAGGCTTGCATCATACATTCAAGATAAAGAAAATGTATTTGATCTTGAGTGGACAAATGGATTCACCGTCAGAGATATTTTCGGACAGCCTGAATATGAGCATTCAAAATATACTTTTGAAACTTCTGATACTGAGATGCTGTTTAATCTATTTAATATTTATGAAAAAGAAGCGCATAGACAAATGGATGAAGGACTTGTTCATCCAGCTTATGATTATGTTTTAAAATGTTCACATACGTTTAATCTTTTGGATGCAAAAGGTGCGATTTCAGTAACAGAACGTACAGGTTATATTGGCCGCTGCCGAAATTTGGCGAGGAAGATTGCGAAAACGTTCTATGAAGAGCGAGAAAAGCTAGGATTCCCTATTCTGCAAACAAAGGAGGAGAATTAATATGGCTAATAGAGATCTTCTTTTAGAAATCGGCTTGGAAGAAATGCCGGCAAGATTTGTGACAAACTCGATGAATCAGCTGTCTGATAAGGTTCAAGCATGGTTAATGGAAAAGAAAATTTCATTTGAAAATATAAAAGCCTTTTCTTCGCCGCGCCGCTTAGCTGTCCTCGTAGAAGGTGTGAATGAAGCGCAAGAAGATATTAATGAAGAAGCAAAAGGTCCAGCGAGAAAAATTGCCTTGAATGAGGACGGTGAATGGTCAAAGGCAGCCATTGGTTTTTGCCGTGGACAAGGGGCAAGTGTGGAGGATATCTTTTTTAAAGAAATAAATGGTGTAGAATATGTCCATGTAAAGAAATTTATTAAAGGACAGGAAACATTTGCTTTACTGCCAGAATTACAGCATCTTATTACAGCCATGACATTTCCGAAAAATATGCGATGGGCAGATAAAGAGCTTCGCTTTGTGCGTCCGATCAAGTGGATTATTGCTTTATTTGGACCAGAGATTATTCCATTTCAGATTACGAATGTTGAAACAGGTGATTGGACGGTTGGCCACAGATTCCTAGGCGGAAAAATTGAAATTACAGAGCCGAAGAAGTATGAAGAAGCTTTGCTTGGACAGTATGTTATCGTCAATTATGAAGAAAGAAAAAGTGCAATCCTTTCGCAATTAAAAAGATTAGAAGAAGAAAGCAATTGGGTCATTCCGATAGATGAGGATTTGTTAGAAGAGGTAACGAATCTTGTTGAATATCCAACAGCATTATTCGGACGCTTTGAAGAGGAATTTTTAGAAATTCCGGAAGAGGTTCTAATCACATCTATGAAAGAGCATCAACGATATTTTCCAGTGAAATCAAGCGATGGAAAGTTGCTCCCATATTTTGTTACTGTTCGTAATGGCGGCCATGAACATATTGACAAGGTAGCGAAGGGGAATGAAAAGGTATTAAGGGCAAGGCTATCAGATGCTGCCTTCTTCTATAAGGAAGACCAAAAGACACCAATTGAAGCATCGCTCAAAAAGCTAGGCTCCATTGTATACCATGAGGAAATTGGTACCCTTGCAGAAAAGGTAAGCCGAGTTCGCAGTCTTACAAATCAAATAGCAGAACAGCTAAACTTTAACAGCGATGAGAAGGGCTTTGCTGATCGTGCCGCTGAAATCTGCAAGTTTGACCTTGTTTCAAATATGGTCTACGAATTTCCGGAGCTTCAAGGATTTATGGGAGAAAAATATGCATTGCAAAAGGGAGAAAATCGGGCAGTAGCAAAGGCGATGAACGAGCATTATATGCCTAGAAATGCCGAAGACCAAACGCCGGCAAGCAATGCAGGGGCGGCTCTCTCAATTGCGGAGAAGATAGATACAATTGCTTCTTGCTTTGCCATTGGCATTATTCCTAGCGGTTCCCAGGATCCTTACGCATTGAGACGGCAGGCGACAGGTATTGTCCAAACATTATTAAATAAAGAGTGGGCAGTTTCCTTAGAGTGGATCATAAATGCTTCGTTACAGCTTATCGAAGAAGCTGGAATAGCTAAAAAAGCGGTAGAAGAGATTAGTAAAGAAATAATCGCTTTCTTTAAACTGCGAATTAAGCATCTTCTTCAAGAAAAGCATGTACGATATGATTTAATTGATGCGGTATTGGGAAGTGACATTGGTCCGATACCTGCACTTGTGAAAAAAGCAGAAGTGCTTGAAGCTAGGAAGGAAGATGAAGGCTTTAAAGAGAGCATTGAAGCGTTAAGCCGTGTATTAAATATTTCCTCAAAGGCGGAAAATATAGGAGAAGTCGATAATAGCCTATTTGAAAATGAATATGAAACCATTCTCTTTGATAAGTTTATTCTTGTTAATGAACAATTAAGCAAAGAAATCTCTGAAGAGGAAACATTTGCACTCCTTATATCGATGAAGCCTGAGATTGATCAATATTTTGATCATACGATGGTAATGGCTGATAATCATGACATTCGTGAAAATAGACTGAGCCTGATGGGCAAACTAGCAAATATTATCAAAAATTTTGCAAATATGAATGAAATCATCGTAAAATAAACTTCTTTTTTGCCTTTTTTTAAAAGGGTGATTATGATGAAGAAGAGTCTGCGTCTCGCAGACTCTTCTTCTATACTATAAATGCTATTTCTATTCTTTTCATTTCTTAGATTTAAGTTATAATATTTATAAATAGTATGACACTTTAGATTGACGGGTGGTGAGGACAATCGAATTAAATAAGCGTCAGGAAAGAATATTAGAGATCGTGAAGGAAAATGGCCCGATTACTGGTGAAAATATTGCTGAGCAATTAAACTTGACTAGGGCAACTTTAAGACCCGATTTAGCTATATTAACGATGGCTGGTTTCTTGGATGCAAGGCCTCGTGTCGGTTATTTTTATACAGGGAAATCAGGTGCACAGCTGCTGACAGAAAATCTTCAGAAGCTTCGTGTAAAGGAATATCAATCGATCCCTGTAGTTGTAAATGAAAACGTCTCTGTTTACGATGCGATTGTAACGATGTTTTTAGAAGATGTTGGAACATTATTTGTTGTTGATCAGTCATCATTGCTTGTAGGAGTTCTTTCACGAAAAGATTTACTGCGGGCAAGTATAGGGAAACAAGAACTAACAACTATCCCTGTTAATATCATCATGACTCGAATGCCCAATATTACGATGTGCGAGAAAGAAGATTTGTTAATCGATATCGCAAAAAAACTAATAGAAAAACAAATTGATGCATTGCCTGTTGTTAAAGAAACAGATAAAGGATTTGAGGTGATAGGCAGGATTACAAAAACGAATTTAACAAAGGCGTTTGTCGCTTTAGCTGATAATAAATAAGAATTTGAAACAGAGGAGATGGTTTTAAAGGATGAATAAAAAGCCTGTCATCTATGTTGTGTCCGACTCTGTTGGAGAGACTGCAGAGCTAGTGACAAAAGCTGCTGTCAGCCAATTCAATGGCAGTGAAGTCATAATCAAGCGTTTTCCATATGTAGAGGATAAAGTACATATTGACGAAGTGATTTCTCTTGCAAAATTAGATAACGGAATGATTGTTTACACACTAGTTAAGCCTGATATTCGGTTATATATTAATGAGCAGGCTGAAAAAGAAGGAATTTATGCCTGCGATATTATAGGTCCATTAATGGACCAAATTCAAGTATTATACGGAAAAACACCGCTTTACGAACCAGGACTTGTTCGTAAGCTGGATGAGGACTATTTTAAAAAAGTGGAAGCCATTGAATTTGCTGTAAAGTATGATGATGGCCGTGATCCGCGTGGAATATTGAAGGCAGATATTGTTCTAGTAGGGGTTTCAAGAACTTCTAAAACACCGCTTTCGCAATATTTGGCTCATAAAAGGCTAAAGGTTGCAAATGTGCCGTTAGTACCTGAAGTGGATCCGCCAGAAGAGCTGTACCTTGTGCCTCCGGAAAAGTGCTTTGGTTTAAAGATCAGTCCTGAAAAGCTGAATAATATTCGCAGAGAACGGCTTATTTCTTTAGGATTAAGTGATAGTGCAAGCTACGCTAATATCGAAAGAATTAAAGAAGAAATAAATTATTTTGAGACGGTTGTCAGCAAAATAAATTGTCATGTTATTGATGTGACAAATAAGGCTGTAGAAGAAACTGCAAATTTAATTTTAAATCAATATCGAAAGAGCTTTCCGAAAAGCTAGCACATACATTGTTATGTGCCCTTTTCTTTTATTGGGAAGTTTTTATTTATTTTCTATGTAATGAGAAAAAATAATAGAAAACTACAGTTTTTTATACTATAATAAAAAATTGTGATAAAAATGTTATAGATTAGGTTTAGAGTTCAATGTGAACGAATAAACTATTTATTGTGAGAAGTCAAGGGCATGACCTGAAAAAAATTCGACACAATGGTAAACTTTGTAGTTTTTTCTTACTAATAACATCTTTAATCTGCTTAATAAAAATAATTAGTAATTCTCACTAAACAGTGCAGTTCAGTATGATTATACAAAAGTTATGTTTGAAAGAAGGAATATGCGGAGTGATGTAGAATTATTAGAACATTAGGCAAACCAATTATTATGGTTGATGCCGATTCTTGTCCTGTAAAGGAAGAAATTGTCGAAATAAGTAATAACTTTTCTATCGAAGTTATATTTATTGCCTCCTATGCCCATATGAAGAATGACCTAAGCCAAGCGAATTGGAAGTTCGTTGATTCTAGTAAAGAAGCTGTGGACTTATTTATCATGAATCATGTAAAGGCAGGGGATATCGTTGTTACACAAGATATCGGATTAGCATCGACGCTTTTATTGAAAGAAGTTCATGTTATGAGTCCAAAAGGGATTATTTTTGAAGAAAATGAAATTCATACAGCGCTTGATATGAGATATCTATCTGCGAAAGCGCGGCGAAGGGGGATATATGGAAAAGGTCCCAAGCCTTTTCGTCAAGATGATCGCTTAAGATTTATTAAGCAGTTAACAAAAATATTGTCGAATTTTGAAGGAATTCGGTAATTTTTCTAGAATTAAGCATTATGATAGAAAGGCGCTTGCGCCTTTCATATTTAAATGGAGGTGGTGTTCTCATGGCAGAGCGCATCGCCGAGGAAAAAGTGAATGAAATTCGGCAAGCTGTCGATATTGTTGATGTAATTAGTGACTATGTCCAATTAAAGAAGCAAGGGCGAAATTATTTTGGATTATGTCCTTTTCACGGAGAGAACACGCCATCTTTTTCCGTTTCACCAGATAAACAAATTTTTCATTGCTTTGGCTGCGGTGCGGGTGGAAATGCTTTTTCATTTTTAATGGACCTTGAAGGATATTCCTTCCAGGAGGCTGCAGTGAAGCTTGCTGAAAAAGGGAACATTAAGCTAGAAATTGATTCTTCATCGATATCCGTTCGTAAGTCAGTCCCTCCAGATATTGAGCAAATGTTAGAAGCTCATGAGCTATTGCGTAAATTCTACCATCATCTGCTTGTAAATACAAAAGATGGTCAGCATGCATTAGAATATTTGCTTGGCAGAGGCTTTACGATGGAATCGATTGAGAAGTTTCAAATCGGTTATTCACTGAACTCATGGGACTTTGTCTTGAATTTTCTAACAAAGAGAAAATTTCCAGTACAAGTGATAGAAAAAGCTGGTTTGGTTATTAAACGAGAAAGGGATGGAAAATATTTCGATCGATTTCGGGATCGAATCATGTTTCCAATCTTTGATCGTGGCGGTCAGACGATTGCCTTTTCAGGAAGATCATTAGGGGCCGATGAGCCCAAATACCTGAACAGTCCTGAAACGGCAATTTTTAATAAAAGTAAAATTTTATATAATTTTCATTTAGCAAGACCTCAAATGAAAAAGCTGCAGCAGGCTGTTCTTTTTGAAGGATTTGCCGATGTAATTGCAGCAGACCGTGCAGCTGTTGAAAACGGTGTTGGCACAATGGGAACATCTTTAACTGAGGAACATGTGTCAGTCTTAAAAAGAAATGTTCAGTCAATCACGATCTGTTATGACTCTGATCATGCGGGGATTGAAGCTGCATGGAGAGCTGGAAATATGATTTCCGAGGCAGGGATGCAAGTAAGAGTGGCTTTAATGCCGGACGGGTTGGATCCAGACGATTATATTGGTCAGTTTGGTAACGAAAAATTCCGCAAAGAAGTTATTGATGCAAGTGTCACTTTAATGGCTTTCAAGCTTCAGTATTATAAAAGGGGAAAAAGACTTCATGATGAAGGAGATCGTCTCCGTTATATCGAAGAAGTATTAGCAGAAGTAAGTAAGCTTGATAATGCAGTCGAAAGGGATCATTATCTTAGACAATTAGCGAATGAATTTACCCTTTCATTAGAAGCACTTAAAGAGCAGCTAAACCAGCTCTCCTTTGCTGAGAGGCGGAAAAATAATTCCAAAAGTAATGATGCAAAAATTAAGCTCCAGCCTATTACAAAGGCTAACCAGCTAAAGCCTGCGTATTATACGGCAGAAAGGCGCTTAATCGCACATATGTTAAGGAACAGTGATGTTGCTTTTAAGGTTCAAGAGCTGCTTCAAGGAAATACCTTTAATATTGATGAGCATCAAGCAGTTATCACCTATTTACTTGGTTTTTATGAAAATGGCCATTCGCCAGATCCTAGTGCATTTATTAATTTTATACAGGATGAAAAGCTTAAAAGAGTCGTTGCAAACATTGAAATGATGTTAATAAATGAAGAGTTAAGCGAGCAGGAATTAATGGATTACATGAAACAGGTGTTTAATTATCAAAAAATGTTAAAGATAAAAGAAAAAATGTTTGAGGAAAAAGAAGCAGAGAGACAGGGTGATTTTGCAAAAGCTGCACAAATTGCTATGGAAATCATCCAGCTGCGAAAGTCTCTTTGATTGACTTATCAAGTTAGATGTCAGTCTAGCTAAAGCGTCTGCCATACGAATAAGAATAATCGTGGGTAAGCTCGGCGCTTTTCGTATTTCATGGAAGGAGGGGGACAATATGGCTGAAAAATCAGCTCGATCAAAAGAAGTTGATTCAGAATTGACCCTAGAACAAGTAAAAGAGCAATTAATTCAAATCGGAAAAAAGACTGGTGTCCTTGCCTATGATGATATAGCAGAAAGAATGGGTCATTTTGAATTGGATTCACATCAAATGGATGAATTCTACGAATTCCTTGGTGATCAGGGTGTGGAGCTTGTTGGCGACAATGATGAAGATGCTGACCCAAATGCACAGGAATTAGCTAAAGGAGAAGAAGAATTTGATTTAAATGACCTTAGCGTTCCACCTGGGGTAAAAATTAATGACCCTGTACGCATGTATTTAAAAGAGATTGGCCGTGTGGATCTCTTATCTGCTGAAGAAGAGATTTCCCTTGCCGAGCGAATTGAACAAGGCGATGAAGAAGCAAAAAGGCGCCTCGCTGAAGCTAACCTTCGCTTAGTGGTTAGTATAGCAAAGAGATATGTTGGCCGCGGCATGCTTTTCCTTGATTTAATTCAAGAAGGTAATATGGGCTTAATTAAAGCTGTTGAAAAATTTGATTATCGTAAAGGCTTTAAATTTAGTACTTATGCTACTTGGTGGATTCGACAAGCGATTACAAGAGCGATTGCCGACCAGGCAAGGACGATTCGTATTCCGGTTCATATGGTTGAAACCATTAATAAATTGATTCGTGTACAACGTCAATTGCTTCAAGACCTTGGACGTGAACCATCACCTGAAGAAATTGCTGAAGATATGGATTTAACTCCTGATAAAGTTAGAGAAATCTTAAAAATTGCACAAGAACCAGTTTCCTTGGAAACACCAATTGGTGAAGAGGATGATTCCCATCTTGGAGATTTCATTGAAGATCAGGATGCTACATCTCCTTCTGAGCATGCTGCCTACGAGCTTTTAAAAGAGCAGCTAGAGGACGTTCTAGACACTTTAACAGATCGTGAGGAAAATGTATTGCGGCTTCGTTTTGGGCTTGATGATGGACGCACACGAACATTAGAAGAGGTTGGGAAAGTTTTTGGTGTTACTCGTGAGCGTATTCGTCAAATTGAAGCCAAAGCACTGCGTAAATTAAGACACCCTAGCAGAAGCAAACGGTTAAAAGACTTTTTAGAATAAATTCTAAACTGAATTTCCTTTTTAGAAAAAGATTGCCAGAAAATAGTTTACTTCTTACAATAGAAGTAAACTATTTTTTTATTTCTGAATAGGAAGTACAAATTTTTGAACTTTGAATATTGTCTAGCTCCAGGCGCCATCGGCTCGAGGTCACAAGCCAATCCGTCAAGGAGGTTAAAAAACAACCTCCCTGCCGGCTCGTCTTGTGCTTGTCGCCGATAAGCGGGCGCCTTATGCTTTTCTAAGGATGTGTAACTTTTGAATGAAAATAGAAAGAATATCATTGTAAATGAAATTTTATCTTGGAAAAAAGCCCGAATGCTTCCAGAACAGTATTGCGACTATCTTTTAGCATTATATACTGAAGGGAATCAGCCAGAAATTTCAAAAAAAGGCATGAGTATAGGGGGTTTTTGGAAAAATCACTATCTTTTTATTTTGCTTCTTCCACTGACCCTTTTTTTAATCCATTTTACTGAATTGTCTATTACTTTGCAAATGCCGGTACTAATTTTATTTGTTTTAGCTGGAATTATCGTAACAATTTATTTTTCTAGAAAAGGGATATTGCTGCAAATTCCAATGATTGTGTCAGCATTGATTCTATTGCTGACATCTGTTGAATTTTTTTCAAGCGTTTTCCCGGAAAGACCGATATTCCTATATTTCAATTTAATCATTAACTGCATTCTCTGGTTGCTGTGCGGCTGGAAACTAAAGCAGCTGGCCTTTACAATTTCAGGTGTATTAGGGTTAGTTTTACTCATTATTTATATTTTTGTATAATAAAATATTTTATAAAATTTTTAAATGTTGTGAAAATTGTCTAATCTCTTTTATAATAGTGTTGTAAGCGTATACAACAAGTATAAGGGGGATGGACAGATGAATTTTGATTTAACTTCTGAACAAGAAATGATTCTTAAAACGATACGTGAATTTGCAGATGAAGAGGTAGCACCGGGTGCTCTAGACAGGGATCGCAATAAAGAGTTTCCAATTGATATTTTTAAGAAAATGGCTGACCTCGGTTTAATGGGTCTCCCATTCCCAGAAGAATATGGAGGTGCTGGTGCGGATACTGTAAGTTTTGCGATTGTTACAGAAGAGCTAAGCCGTGCATGCGGTTCGACAGGGATTACATATTCAGCTCACATTTCTCTAGGCGGTGCCCCGCTTTATTTGTTTGGTACAGAAGAACAAAAACGTAAGTATTTAATCCCTATTTGTACAGGTGAAACATTTGGTGCGTTTGGTTTAACAGAGCCAAGTGCTGGTTCGGATGCTGGGGGAACAAGAACAACAGCCGTTGAAAAAGATGGAGAATATATTATTAACGGCAATAAGTGTTTTATTACTAATGCAAGCTATGCGAAGCATTTAGCTCTTACAGCTATAACAGGTGAAACAGATGGCAAAAAGGAAATAAGTGCAATTATCGTACCGACTGATGCAGATGGATTTAAGGTAATTGATAATTATGAGAAGATGGGATTGCATTCATCGAATACGACAGAACTTGTTCTTGAAGACGTGCGCGTTCCGACTGAGCACTTGCTCGGTAAAAAAGGCGAGGGCTTTAAACAATTTTTAATAACCTTAGATGGAGGCAGAATTGGAATTGGGGCAATGGCTGTTGGCATTGCTCAGGCAGCTTATGAGAAGGCTGTTCAATATGCAAAGGAACGTCAGCAATTTGGCCGCTCTTTATCCAATTTCCAAGCGATTCAATTTAAACTAGCAGACATGGCCATGAAAATCGAATTGGCACGAAATATGGTTTATAAGGCAGCTTGGCTGAAGGATCAAGGAAGACCTTTTTCAAAGGAAGCATCCATGTGTAAGCTTTATGCCTCTGAGATATGTATGGAAATCACTGACCAGGCCGTTCAAATTCATGGCGGGTATGGATATATGAGGGATTATCATGTTGAAAGATATATGAGAGATGGCAAGTTAACTGAAATTGGCGAAGGTACATCCGAAGTTCAACGTTTAGTCATCGCCCGTCAAATCTTAAGTAACTAATAACAGGGTAGGGAAAACTCCATCTAAGTGATGGAGTTTTTGTCTATTTTCCGAATTTGCTGTGACAAAGTTTGCTTTAGGTCTTTTCCTTCGGTAGAATTTAAAGTAGAATAGAGATTGTTTGTACAATTACTTAATATTTTGATGTTCTTACATAAGGGAGGTTAAAACATGAAAAATACAGCAATGCCGTATCTTATTATCTTTGCATTCGGTATCGTAGCAATTTTCTTTATGTCATTTATTGGTCTAAATAACATGGATGAAATTGCTGCAGAAAAAGAAGGCGGCGGAGACAAAGCTGAAGAGCAGGTTGCAGCAAGCCCTGAAGAAACATATAAGCAAAGCTGTCTTGCTTGTCATGGTGACCAGTATCAAGGTGCTGTAGGACCAGCATTAACTGGGGTTGGTGAACGTCACTCGCAGGAAGAACTTGTAGATATCCTAACAAATGGTACAGCCAATGGAATGCCTGGCGGATTAGTCGCTGGTCAAGAAGCTGCAATGGCTGAATGGTTAATGACACTTAAATAATTGATTAAAAAGAAAGTCCTTTGCATATGTAAAGGACTTTTTCTATACTTATTAAGACGAGCTATCGTTATGTGCGATGGCTATTTAAAATATGAAGGTATAAGTGGTGACTGAATGAATACTGAGAAATTATCACAGCGGCTACAAGCTGTTGCAAACTATATCCCCAAAGGATCAAGCCTTGCTGATATCGGTTCTGATCATGCATATTTGCCATGCTACGCTGTAAAGAAGGAGATTATTCCGTTTGCTGTTGCTGGAGAGGTTGTTGAAGGTCCCTATCAGTCTGCAAAACGGCAGGTGAAGATGGAAGGGCTTAATGAACAAATTATTGTTCGAAAAGGAAATGGATTGGAAGTTATTGCTCCGGGAGAAATTGATTGTATAACAATTGCTGGAATGGGTGGTGCATTAATAGCGAGCATTTTGGAAGACGGGAAGGAGAAGCTGGGTTCGGTTAAACGATTAATTCTCCAGCCGAATATTAGTGCTA
Organism: Cytobacillus massiliigabonensis; assembly: GCF_900199725.1. Classification (GTDB taxonomy): domain Bacteria; phylum Bacillota; class Bacilli; order Bacillales; family Cytobacillaceae; genus Cytobacillus; species Cytobacillus massiliigabonensis. The sequence continues at coordinate 1,554,064 of NZ_LT904904.1, forward strand.
TGACGACAAGGCAATGGCTCCTGGGTAACGGGTGGGAGCTAATAGCAGAAGAGATACTTGAAGAGGATGATAAAATATATGAGATTTTAGTAGCGGAAAAAGGAGATCCATACAAACCATATAAAAATTTACAGAAGGAGCTTTTACTTGGTCCTTTCTTAATTGAACAATTATCTGTTTCCTTTCAGAAAAAGTGGAAGAATGAGCTGAAAAATTGGCAGCGAATTTTGACCCAGCTGGAAAATGCAGCAGAATCGGAAGAAACAATGCTAAAGAGAAAAGAACTAAAAGAAAAGATTCAAATGGTTGAGGAGGTTTTGGATAAATGAAAAAGGTGAATGGGCATGAGATCATCCAGTTATTTGAGCAATTTTCGCCGAAAAGCTATGCAATGGAAGGAGATAAAATTGGTCTGCAAATCGGAAGGTTAAATAAACCGATTGAAAATGTGATGATTGCTCTGGACGTGCTTGAGGAAGTAGTCGATGAGGCGATTGAAAAAAATGTGCAGCTAATCATTGCCCACCACCCGCCTATTTTTCGTCCCTTGAAAGCAATTGCTACGGAAACGCCAGCCGGCCGACTAATAGAGAAGCTTATAAAGCATGATATTGCTGTTTATGCTGCACATACGAATCTTGATGTGGCAACTGGCGGTGTAAATGATATGCTAGCAGAGGCTCTTCAGCTCACGAATACAGAAGTTCTTTATCCGACATTTGAAACAAAATTAAAAAAGCTAGTTGTCTATGTTCCTGAGGAAAATGCCGAAGAGCTTAAGCAAGCTTTAGGGAATGCTGGTGCGGGTGCAATTGGAAATTATAGTCATTGTTCATTTTCTTCTTCCGGTATTGGGCAATTTTTACCGGGAGAGGCTACAAACCCTCATATCGGCCTAAAAGGAAGGCTAGAATCGGTTAAAGAAGAACGGATAGAAACAATTTTTCCAGAACACTTAGAGAAAAAAATTCTTTCGGCTATGTTTAAATTCCACCCATATGAAGAGGTCGCTTATGATCTTTACAGATTAGATAATAAAGGGGAAATACTTGGTTTAGGAAGAATTGGAGATATTCCGGAAATGACGCTAGAGGAGTTTGCTAACCATGTAAAACGCTGTCTTGATGTGAAAGGGGTTCGGGTCGTAGGCGACAGGACTGATAAGGTAAAGAAAGTAGCAGTTCTCGGCGGTGACGGCAATAAATATTTCACTTCTGCTATATTTAAAGGTGCAGATGTGTACGTTACGGGTGATATGTACTACCATGTGGCACATGATGCGATGATGATGGGGCTAAATATTGTTGATCCAGGCCATAATGTCGAGAAAGTGATGAAAAAGGGTGTTGCTATCCAGCTAGATAAAATGTGCAAGGAAAAGGGCTATGAAGTCTCAATCTTTGCATCTGAATTGCACACAGATCCTTTTCAATTTATGTAGAAGGATGAAAAAATAACTAGTCCCAGCTGGACTAGTTATTTTTTAAAAATTATCTCTTAATTTTAGGAAGAATTTTATTTAATGGTACCTTCTTTTCTCTTGTCCAAGTAGAATCATCAGCAGGATCAAATTGCTCAATAAAGGCAATTACCTCTTTTGTAATTGGAGTCGGAGTGGAGGCACCTGATGTAACAGCAACGGTTGAAGCATCCTTAATCCAATTAATATCAAGCTCGGTTATATCCGCTATCCGGTACGCTTTTGTGTTAGCAATTTCTTCAGACACCTGTGCTAAGCGATTGGAGTTATTGCTTTTTGGATCACCGACAACGATCGTTACATCAGCTTGTCCAGCTTGCGCAGCAACAGCTTCTTGGCGAACCTGTGTAGCATTGCAAATTTCTTTATGAAACTCAGCATGGGGATACTTTTCTTCCAGCTTATCCATTACATCTTTAACATCCCACTGACTCATCGTTGTTTGATTAGTGACAACGATCTTTTCACTTTGAAGCTGCAATGCTTCTACATCTTTTAGAGATTCTACAAGATGAACGGCATGAGGAGCAACACCGATTGCCCCTTCAGGCTCAGGATGGCCTTTTTTACCGATATAAATAATCTGGAAGCCTTCTTTAACCTTTTCTTCGATTAAATCGTGAGTTCTTGTCACATCAGGACATGTAGCATCAAGTGTAACAAGCCCCTTTGCTTTAGCTAATTCTCTTACTTCTGGAGAAATGCCGTGTGCTGTGAAAATAACCGTACCTTTATCAACCTTGCTAAGAATATCCATGCGGTCTTTTCCATCGAGTGTAATAATTCCTTCTTCTTCAAAGGCATCCGTCACATGCTTGTTATGAACAATCATTCCAAGAATATAGATTGGCCGCGGCAGTGATTTATCAAGGGCCGCATTTCTTGCAATAACCATTGCGTCGACAACCCCATAACAATAACCTCGCGGTGATATCTTAATGATCTCCATATTTCAAACCCTCCCAAATTTAAAAACATCTATAATAAAAGTTTGTCTTTTTTCATTTATTATTTGGTCAAAAAAAATAACCGATCCGTATACTATTATATAGAACTTTTGCAAATAATAATACTAAAAGGCAGTTAAGGGAGAAAAGCGAAAAAATAAAAAGAATGCGGCTGCATCCTTTTATACATATAATTTTGGCACGGATTGCCCATTTTTTTGTACTTGTTTAGGTGAACTGATGTCCAGATCCACTTCTTTACTTTTTATTTTACTTGTTTTTTTAGCAGAAACAGATGCAGTCTCTTTTTTTGTTTTTTCATCAGCTGAAGCTGTTTTGTCATCCCCATTTTTCAGCCCTCTGTAAAGTTTCCACATGGCAGGAATATTCTTTACGAGCGGTCCATACTGCTGCACCATTGGCCCCACTTGCTGGGCAGTATTTAAGACCTTCTGTGTGTTTGATAAAAAGCCATTGATTGCTGCAGGGTTACTTAAAGCTTTCAAAATTCCGCCTGCTCCAGATCCGCTTGTTCCTGCTGCCCTGCTTGCTGCACCAGCGGCTCCTGCTGCACCTCTTGCTTGACCGCCGCCCATAAGTTTAGCTAGCAGACCGCCACCGCCACCCTGTCTCATTTGTGGTGCACCTCTCATCATTGACCCCATTGGAGGACGAGCTTGCATTGGCGGCATGTATGATTGGGGAGGCATTCCTCCACGAAAAGGCATTCTCGGTCCATTCATCATACTTTTAGCATCCTTTCTATATTCTAATACTAATAAAGTATGCATAATTCCCGAATTGGTTTAGGCGGCTAAAAGCATAAATTCATGCCTGAATAAACTCAAAACATGATCAATCTAAAACTATTCTATAGTATGAGTGGTTATTTCTTTAAAACTTTATTATAATAACAGGATGATTATAAGAATCGACATATGAGGAGTTAAAAAAAATGAACGAAACAAAATTTGAACGGTATGAATTGAAGCCATATATTATTGAAGCAGTGAAAAAGCTAGGCTTTTATGAGCCTACTGAAATACAAGAACGCTTGATCCCAACAATTCTCAAAGGAGAAAGTGCAATCGGCCAATCACAAACAGGAACGGGAAAAACACATGCGTATATTTTACCTATCCTGCAAAAGCTTGATCCTGAAAGAAATGAAGTTCAAGCGATTATTACGGCACCTACACGGGAGCTTGCAAATCAAATCTATCAAGAAATTCTCAAAGTAACGGAGCATTGTTTAGAAGGTGAAGAAATAGCAGCTCGCTGCTATATCGGAGGAACGGACAAGCAGCGAACCATTGAAAAGTTAAAAAAGCAGCCGCATATCGTTGTTGGTACACCGGGAAGAATTAATGACCTTGTGAAGGAACAGGCTTTATTTGTTCATAAAGCGACGATGCTTGTTGTTGACGAAGCAGATTTAATGCTGGATATGGGATTTCTTGAAGATGTGGATCAAATAGCTGGAAAAATGCCAGAGAGGCTGCAAATGCTTGTTTTTTCAGCGACCATTCCTGAGAAACTGAAACCATTCTTGAAAAAATATATGGAAAACCCAAAGTATATCCACGTGGAACCCGGGCAAGCAACAGCAGCCAAAGTTGAACAATGGATTATGCCTTCAAAGCACAGAAATAAAGTAAACCTTGTTTACGAAGCCTTGTCTGCTTTTAACCCATATTTAGCTATTGTTTTTACGAATACGAAGAAAAAAGCGGACGAGGTTGCCGATGCATTGATCGCAAAAGGATTAAAAGTGGGCAGAATTCATGGTGATTTGAATCCGCGCGAACGTAAGAAAATGATGAAGCAGATTATCGATTTGGAATTCCAATATATAGTTGCGACTGACTTAGCAGCACGCGGTATCGATATCCAAGGAATAAGCCATGTCATTAATTATGAGCTTCCAACGGATTTAGATTTCTATATTCATCGTGTTGGACGAACTGCTCGTGCTGGATACTCAGGTATTGCCTTAACTATTTATGAAACTTCTGATGAAGACGCACTAAATCGCCTGGAAAAAATAGGAATTGAATTCCATCATGTAGATTTGCAAAAGGGCGAATGGACGAAGCTTGATGAGCGAAACAAACGCAAGAATCGTCAAAGAAAAACAGATGATATTGATAAAAAAGCGTCTTCGCTTGTCCAAAAGCCGAAAAAAGTCAAACCAGGCTATAAAAAGAAGATGAAATGGGAAATGGATAAAATTAAAAAACGCGAAAGAAGAATAAAGAAAAAATAAACGTTTGGGGAGAGGGAAGAAAAGATGTTAAAAATTGGTTCACATGTATCGATGAGTGGGAAAAAAATGCTTTTAGCTGCCAGTGAAGAGGCGGCATCATACGGATCCAATACATTTATGATCTATACGGGTGCTCCGCAAAACACAAGAAGAAAAAAAATAGAAGAATTAAACATTGAAGCAGGCTTGAAGCATATGGAGGAAAATGGGATAAGCGATATTGTTGTACATGCTCCATATATTATCAATATCGGGAATACAACAAATCCGAGTACCTTTGAGCTGGGTGTGAATTTCCTTCGTTCTGAAATCGATCGTACGGAAAGCATCGGTGCTAGACAAATTGTCCTCCATCCAGGTGCACATGTCGGTGCTGGTACAGAGGCTGGCATCAAAAAAATTGTCGAAGGCTTAAATGAAGTTTTAAAAGGAGACGAAAAGGTTCAAATCGCTCTTGAAACAATGGCAGGCAAAGGTTCTGAATGTGGAAAGTCATTTGAGGAACTAGCGATGATTATTGATGGAGTAAATTACAATGATCACTTATCGGTATGCTTTGATACTTGCCATACTCACGATGCTGGATACAATATCGTTGAGGATTTTGATGGAGTTTTAGAGCAATTCGACAAAATCATTGGCATTGATCGATTAAAGGTTCTTCATATTAATGACAGTAAAAACGAACGTGGAATGAGAAAAGACCGACATGAGAATATCGGATATGGGCATATTGGCTTTAAAGCTTTGAATTATATTGTCCATCATCCACAGCTGATGAATGTGCCGAAAATACTTGAGACACCATACGTGGGAGAAGATAAAAACAATAAAAAAGCACCATATAAACATGAAATTTCCATGCTTCGTGCCCAAGAATACAACGAAAATCTTCTAGATTTAATTATGCAAGGATAATCGCTATTAATGAAAAAGCTGTGAAATTTTCACAGCTTTTTTCATTGTAAGAGAAAATTATTTAGTAAATTGAATAAATAGCTTATTTACTGCTCGAGCCGTTTCAGGTCCGGCAATTTTTGCAATTTCCTTTACTACTTTTGTACGCTCCTCATCATTAAATATATTTACTTGTTTTCCACGGAGATAAGCGGCTATTTTGTCAGCCTGCTGTTTTGTAATTATAATTTGAAATTGCTTCCCATATTTTAGTAGCTCATCACCAGTGATACTACCAATTTTATGATTAATGATGTTTTCAAAAATTTTCATTCTCCATCACTCCTCCAATGTACTGTATGAGGAGAGAATGGAATTTGTTACAGTTTTTTTAAATGATAATAAAGAAAAACTTTGGAGTTAGAGAATTGTTTAGCTTCGGCGGCTAGGAGCCGCAGCTAGAGTACGGTTTGTACGGCGATAATCAATGCGCTTGTGCATTTCATTAGGAACTTGAATAGTTATTCTTTACAATTTTTTATCATTCCTGTATACTACTAAATCGTAATGATTCTTAAATTCAAAGCTGCTATTTTTGCCGCAGCTGGATTTTTAGGTGATAAAATGGAAAAACAACTAAATTCAATTATCGAAATCGAGGAAATATCCTACCGCTACGAAAAGGAGGATGTACTTGAAAATATTAACCTCTCCATACATGAGGGTGCATTTCTAGGAATTGTAGGTCCAAATGGGTCAGGTAAATCAACTTTATTAAAACTGATTCTTGGGCTGCTCAAAACACAAAAAGGAGAGATCAGGCTTTTTGGCCAGGAGATTAGCCGATTCAAAGATTGGCATAAAATTGGTTTTGTCTCACAAAAGGCGAATTCCTTTAATACAGGATTCCCTGCAACGGTTTATGAAGTTGTTTCAAGCGGATTAACGAAAAAGCTTGGATTATTTAACTTTATGAAAAAAGAAGATCATATGAAGGTTACAGAAGCTATCAGCTCTGTTGGACTCCTTGCTTTTAAAAATCGTAATATAGGAGAGCTATCAGGAGGACAGCAACAGCGTGTTTTTATCGCTCGTGCGTTAGTCAGTGATCCAAAACTAATGATCCTTGACGAGCCGACTGTTGGGGTGGATGCCCAAAATGTTCAATCCTTCTACGAGATGCTAGATGAGTTAAATAAAAAGCTAGGTATAACCCTATTATTAGTGACCCATGATATCGGTACTATATCTGATAAAGTCACCCATGTTGCCTGTTTAAATAAACATTTGCATTTTCATGGGAAGACAGAGGAATTTGAACAGCAAAAAATGAATGAAATGTCAGAGTTTTATGGTCATGATGTTCATATCCTCACACACGACCACGATCATCATCACCATCACCACGGAGGAAGAGAGCAATGATTGCAGGTATATTACAATATGAGTTTTTACAAAATGCCTTTTTAACAGGGATTATCATCGGGATTATTGCTCCGTTAATCGGTGTATTTATTGTTGTCCGCAGACTCTCCCTAATTGCTGATGCGTTAAGCCATGTTACACTTGCGGGAATTGCCGCAAGTCTTCTTCTTGAAAAGAAATTTATCGGATTAAGCGGCTTAAACCCATTATATATGGGGATGGTTTTTTCAGTAACAGGCTCTCTGTTTATCGAAAAGCTGCGGGCGGTTTATAAGCATTATCAAGAATTGGCTATTCCTATCATTTTATCAGGAGGCATTGGATTAGGAGCAATTTTCATCTCTCTTGCCGATGGGTTTAATACTGATTTATTTAGTTATTTGTTTGGCAGTGTAAGTGCAGTCAGCCGTGCAGATTTATGGACGATCCTGCTGATTAGCATCTTTGTTATTGCAATGATTATTTTATTATATAAAGAATTATTTTTATTGTCTTTTGACGAAGAACATGCAAAAGCTTCTGGAATTGCAGCAAAAAGCATTCATTTTATTTTTATTGTTATGGTTGCTTTAGTTATTGCAGCATCCATGCGAATTGTCGGTATCCTGCTTGTTTCATCATTAATGACCTTGCCTGTCGCTGCAAGCATTCGAATCGCCAAAGGATTTAAACAAACCATACTTTATTCCGTTCTTTTTGGTGAAACATCTGTTTTAGGGGGACTCATGCTTTCCTATTATTTAGATTTGGCACCAGGGGGAACGATTGTCATGATCGCAGTTCTCATTTTGATCCTTACCATTTTAATAAAAAAAATCACAGTGAAGGCAGCCGCGTAGGCTTCAAATGTGTAAATAGAATTATTAGAGGTGAATGAAAGTGGATGTGAATGAAGCGTTACAGCTTTTGAAGGAAAAGGGCTATAAGCATACAGGGAAACGAGAAGAAATGCTTGAACTTTTTGCGAAAAGCAATAAATATTTAACCGCGAGAGATGTGCTTGCTTGGATGAAGGATGATTACCCAGGTCTAAGTTTTGATACGATTTACAGGAATTTATCTTTATTTGTGGATCTTGGTATTTTTGAAATGACTGAGTTGTCTGGGGAAAAGCATTTTCGTTACACATGTAAACATGATCATCACCACCATCATTTTATTTGTTTAGATTGCGGAAAAACGAAGGAAATCAATACATGTCCAATGAAAGAAGTACAGGATAACCTTAGAGGCTATAATATTTCAGGTCATAAATTTGAAATTTATGGAAAATGCCCTGATTGCTTCGAACAAGCGGATGCTGCATATAGCTAAATTAAAAAAACGGCATAGCCGTTTTTTTATTGCTGTTTTAACCAGTTGTCAACCCACTCGCTTGCCTCAGACCATGTATTTACCCTGATTACCCCATCTGGAATAGGCTCACGATTGTAAGGTGTATCAAATAGGATAACAGGAATGTGACATTCCTCGTGAAGCATAACTGCATTGTCGTGCTTGTCCTCAAAGAAAATATCTACTTGATAGTTTTTTGCAGCTTCTATTTTATTATGTGTGCCCAGTAAGTCGATATGATTGAAATGCAGTGCATTTTTTAAAAACCATTCCTTTGTTATTTCAAGAAGGTGAGGACCGCGTGCACTAATAAAAAATAATTCATGGGCAGTTTCCCACTTCTTTAAAACTTCCTTTGCACCTTTCGCAAGGGGGGATTCTGCATAAATCATGGGCTCACTTTTCAAAAACCAGTCAGCAAACTCTTCTTCAGTACGGTCGACAACATGTGTTAAATCATATTCCTTCACATCATCTAACGTAATATTCACTTTAAAATCTTTATTTATATATGGAATGATGGAAGCTGGACATGTGACCGTTCCATCAATATCGATTCCAAATCGTTTCTTCATTTGAAACGCCCCTTTAAAATATTGTCACTTTTATCTTATCGCAGTTGAATGATTCGGTCGAGAATGGAATGTAAATCATTAGAAATTTCCTGCTGAAGTGTTAAAGATTAACAACAATAATATAGTCCTTTATGTAAACAATAATAATGCTCCAAAAAAGATTGCGAGGCAAGTAGGGAATCTAAATGATTCCACTAATGAAAGCGAGGGATCAAGTAAATGGCAGATCAAGACCGCGATTATGAGGATTACGATCTTCGGCATAGCGAGCAAATTGGAGATAAAGACCAATATGGAACTGCAGATTTCACGGAAGAAACCTCAGCTGAACTCGCTGCACCGATTTCCTATGATAGACGCATAAGCAGAACGGATGAGCGGGAAAGGGAGTCTGTAACAGCAGGAAGAGGCGTGGGAATTGCTGCTCTTGCACTTTCTATTCTATCCTTATTCGTGTTGCCAATCCTGTTTGGAGCTACAGGCATTGTGCTCGGATTTGTCGCCAGAAGAAGAGGTGCTACTGCCCTTGGAAGCTGGGCGATCGGAATTGGTGTTGTATCCATTATTGTAGGGATGTTTATTCTGCCGTTTTTTTAAAACGGAGAAAAATAGAGCCTGGCATTAATGCCAGGCTCTACTCCTTATAATGTTAAGGAAATTATATAATCGGATGTTGTGGATAACTTTGTGACGAGTTGGTCTGCATCCAGCTCCAGCGCCTACCCCCTCGAGGACACAAGCCAAGCCTCACTAAAAAGGTAAAGAGCACCTTTTTAGTGAGACTCGTCTTGTGCTTGTCGGGGGTGATCAAGGCGCTTACGCATTTGTCTTAGTTTACACTTTCTGCTTTTTTCTTTTCTTCTTCTTGCTTCGCAAAGTATTCTTCAGCAATCTTATCAATTTCAATTTTTAATTCTTCAACCATTGTTGCTTCAGGTACTTTACGAACAATTTCTCCTTTGCGGAACAGAAGTCCTTCACCGCGTGCACCAGCAATTCCAATATCAGCTTCACGTGCTTCACCTGGTCCATTTACTGCACAGCCCAGTACGGCTACTTTAATTGGAGCTTTAATTTTTTGGATATATTCTTCTACTTCATTGGCGATGCTAATTAAGTCAATTTCTATTCTGCCGCATGTCGGACAGGAAATTAATGTTGCTGCATTGGAAGATAAGCCAAATACTTTAAGTAATTCCCGAGCCACTTTAACCTCTTCTACAGGGTCCGCACTTAACGAAATTCTTAATGTATTTCCAATACCCTTATGAAGAATAGCACCTAAACCAGCTGCACTTTTAACTGTACCTGCAAATAACGTACCCGATTCAGTAATACCTAAGTGTAATGGGTAATCAAAAGCTTTTGCTGCTTTTTCGTAAGCTTCAATGGCTAAATTAACATCAGAAGCTTTCATCGATACGATAATATCATGAAAATCAAGATCTTCTAGGATTTTAATATGATGCAATGCACTTTCAACCATTCCATCAGCAGTAGGATATCCATATTTCTCTAGAATGCGTTTTTCAAGTGATCCCGCATTTACACCAATTCGAATAGGAATCCCCTTTGCTTTTGCAGCTTTAACGACTGCTTCCACTTTTTCACGTTTCCCGATATTCCCTGGATTAATCCTGATTTTATCTGCTCCGCCTTCAATCGCTTTAAGAGCAAGCTTATAATCAAAATGGATATCGACAACTAATGGAATATTGATTTGTTTCTTTATATCTGCAATGGCATTTGCTGCACGTTCATCCGGACAAGCAACGCGGACAATTTGACAGCCTGCTTCCTCTAAACGCTTAATTTCAGCAACTGTTGCCTCAACGTCATGTGTTTTGGTTGTTGTCATGCTTTGGATGAACAGCTCATTGCTGCCGCCAATTGTTAATGGTCCCACTTTAACTGGACGTGTTTTTGTACGATGTATCATTTCAGTCAATGGAGATTCGCTCCTTTTATTTACAGTTAATTATTTTATACAATACACTTTCATATTGTATCAATGAATCAATTGAATTGACAAGAATGATGGTTTATCCAATAAAGGGAACTTTTTAGTTTTTGCTGTCATATACAGGAAACTTGTAAGTTTCTCCATATTTAAGTTCCTCAGGCTTTAATCCATTATTCAAATTTGAAAAGTCAGTGATTACATCTGTGATACTGACTGGTAGGGGACCATTCAAGTTTTGTTCAATAATGGAAAGGACCGTTTCCCCTGGATTAACTTTCTTTTCGAAAAAGGATTCAGTTGTATTCGTCATGGAGGCTGCCTCGATGGTTTGTTCCTTATCTGCAGGCAAAGTTCCTTTGCTTAAATCGTAATAAATAACAAAGATCGTTAGTGCTGCTAATAGCAGTGCGATTAATCGTTTCATATAGGCCAAACCTCCGGAATAATTAGCTTGCATATCCCATATGTATGCTTGTCCTATAAAGAGTAGAACAAAAGATTCACATTTAAAATTGTAATCAAGTTTACGAAAATCTTACCATTCATTTACATTTCCTTAATATTCCTTTGACATAATGTAGGTAGAAAGTCGGTACAAGTGCATGGTTAATGAGATGGGAAAGGTAGGAATCATATCTTGCTGAGGAAATTATCACTGCAAACTAAATTATTAGTTATGATATTAGGCTTGCTGCTGCTGACGGTTTCAGCTGTTGCTTATATTTCATACGGAAAATCTAAGGATACGACAATAAAATTAATGGAACAAAGGCTAAATAAAGAGGCTGCTGGCATTTATGATATTGCTCAAAATGTCATGCTTATTTATGTAGGTCAAGAGGAAAAATTCAATAAAAAAATGAATCAGGTCATTAAAAGCCAGGATGCAGATCTGGCACAGGATGGGTTTAAAGGGGCATATTATATAGTAAATGAAAAAGGAGCGGCACCTTTTCAAATTAGTAAGAATTCGAAGATTCGTTTTACTGAGGGATTGCTTGAGAAAATTAGAAAAAAGGAAAACGGTTTAATCCATCAGAATATAGATGGACAGCTTTATACACTGTCTTTTCGTTCAATTCAAGAATTAAAGGGGATTTATGTTATCGCTATTCCTCAAAAACAATACTTACATGATATAAATGAAATGTCAAAGTACATATTTATTGTTTCATTCATTAGTCTTATTTTAACATCTGCCATTCTCATTATAATGGTTCGTAGTTTGACCAATCCTTTGATTAAGTTAAGAGAGGTTATGAAAGAAGCAAGGAATGGGAATTTAGATGTTCAAATTGAAACCAATTCATCCACACCTGAAATTACTTCTCTTGTGAAGAGCTTTAATGCAATGATTGGTCAAATGAATACACTGCTATATAAAATTTCAATGACGACAAAGGATTTATCCAGAACTGGGAAGGAACTGAGAAACAGTTCTGGACAAGTGCTGGAAGAAAATGAACAGTTAATGGATGCAATCCAAGTAGTAAAAATAGGGGCAGAACAAACAGCAATAAGCTCTGAAGAGAGTATTCAAATGTTTCAAGAAATGAACAGATCTCTAAGTAACATTTTTGAACAGATGAAAGCTGTGATGGAAAAAGTACTGACAATGAACCATTCAGCCTTTGAGGGTGAAAAGTATGTTGGGAAACTAATTGCTGCATATAATCGCCTTGAAATGGAGTTTAAAGATGTAGCCTCTTCTGTACATGCTGTCAAAGACCATTCAGAATCAATTGCAAATGTGGTTGCGATTATTCAGCAAATTGCGGAGCAAACGAAGCTTTTGGCTTTAAATGCAGCAATTGAAGCAGCAAGGGCAGGAGAATCGGGAAAAGGCTTTGCAGTTGTTGCAAATGAAGTAAAAAAGTTAGCTGAACAATCGTCTTTAGCAGCGAGTGAAATAAAGAATACGATTGGGGAAATGGAATCAATTTCGGTTAGAGCATCCAATGAATTTGCTGGAATGATGAATAACTTCCAATCACATGTTAAAACAGCATCTGCCAGCAAAGAATCTTTTGATCAACTAATGCTTGAAATTGAAATGGTTAGCAAGATGATTGAAAAGGCACAAGGGGAGTTAATTGGCTTAAATCTCCTGCTGCCGAGGATTGAGTCGGCTACAGAGAATTATGTTTCTGTTTCCCAAGAAACGCTGGCAAGTACAGAGGAGATGATGGAAGCATCAGAAAGGCAAATCAATAAGATGAAAAAAAGTCATGAGGCTGGAGAAAGGCTGACTGAATTATCTCAATCGCTTGCCGTGTTAAATGCCGAATTCCAATACACAAAATAAAGAGTATACATAAAAAAACGCGCAAATTTGCGCGTTTTATTTTTTCTCCAGTTTTGCTATTTCCTTTATTACCAAAAGTAAAATGATAAATGCTACAAACCAATTTATAATCGCACCATTTGGCACCAACGTTCTTAAGCTATCCATAACAATAAAGAAAACCGTAGGCAGGGTCACGCTATATGCCGCAATTCTCCAAGTGTGGCGATATTGCATATTTACTTCCATAAGCTTTTGCAATAAAAGACCAGCTAGAGCTAAAAATGAAATCTCTATAAATTTTAACCCGGCAGCAAAAATATAAATAACCACTGCAATGAGAGGGATAATAATGGCTAGTGAAGAATTAACAGTTGCTAATATATTCTCCAAATCATCATTTGATAATGTAAAATCGTTTACCATGGAGTAGGAGAAGGGCTGAATTTGACCTCCCGCTAGAATAATGGCTTCATTCTTTAATAATGCAATTGTGTTATTGCTATTAGATATTTCCTTTTGGTCAATTGTTCCTGTCGGGTCGAAGATAATAGTAAAATCTTCTTTATTTATAATTTTTGGAGCATCAAGATCTGCTTGCATTTCACCGTTCTCAATAATAAATGAAGGAAGTTCCGTTTTAACGCTTTCTTGTATTGCATCCATCCCATCAACTATTGCTGTACTGAAATAAATAATAGAGGGAATAATGGATAGAAATGTTAGAAAAAACACATACAATATCGTTTTGCCAATTCCTTGAAAACGATATTGTGCAATATCCTTCGGGGAATAAAGACTTCTTATAAACTGCTTAAAAATATTCATTTGGACACACCCTTAATAGAATTCATCCTTTTATTCTACCTGCATAAAAACTTCAGTACAAGTAATAGAAATTCACGGAATTATTCAGATGATTGTAACACAATTGTAATATTAAAGGCATTTGTAAAGGTATTGTAAATTTAGCTGTAGAAATCTTTACTCTTTATTCATCTTCACTAATAATTGTATAGGGTTTGATGAATGGTGTCGAATAAAGTTATAGGGGTTGGGAAATAGTGGAATTAGATATTCAGCAAATGATTTTTGAATTTCTTGGAGGCCTTGGGATATTTCTCTATGGGATTAAAACAATGGGCGACGGTCTTCAAAGATCAGCAGGTGATCGGTTAAGGGATTTACTAGATCGTTTCACAACGAATCCAGTAATGGGTGTCTTTGCAGGAATGCTTGTAACCATTCTTATCCAAAGCAGCTCTGCTACAACAGTTATTACAGTTGGATTAGTTAGTGCAGGATTCATGACACTTCGTCAAGCGATTGGTGTAATTATGGGTGCCAATATTGGAACAACCGTAACGGCCTTCATTATAGGAATTGATGTGGGTGCTTATTCTTTACCAATTATTGCATTAGGAGCAATTTTACTATTCTTCTTTAAAAGTCAAAAAATACATAATATCGGCCAAATTGTTTTTGGCTTTGGTGCTCTATTTTATGGACTAGAGCTAATGAGTGGCGGCATGAAGCCGCTGAGAACACTTGAAGCCTTTCATGAGCTGACACTGAATATGAGTCAGAACCCTATTCTAGGTGTAATTGTTGGAACGGTTTTCACGGTGATTGTCCAAAGCTCAAGTGCAACAATTGGGATTCTTCAGGGATTGTTTTCTGAACAGCTTATTGATATACATGCCGCATTACCGGTACTATTCGGAGACAATATTGGAACAACAATCACAGCAGTTTTAGCATCGATTGGGGCATCTGTTGCCGCAAAAAGAGCAGCGGCTGTTCATGTTCTATTTAATTTAATCGGGACTACTATTTTTATGATTCTGTTGAAACCATTTACCATGTTAATTGAAATGATCCAGTCAGGCATGGGGCTGAATCCTGAGATGACTATCGCTTTTGCTCATGGGATATTTAATGCATCAAATACAATCATTCAATTGCCATTTGTTGCTATATTAGCTATAATCGTAACAAAATTAATTCCTGGTGAAGATTCTGTAATGGAATATAAGGCAAAACATCTTGATCCAGTTTTTATACAGCAATCTCCTTCTATTGCTCTAGGACAAGCGAAAGAAGAAGTGTTAAGGATGGGGCAATTTGCCATTCGGGGTCTTGAAGAAACTTGTGAATTCTTAAAAACAAAAAATACAAAGCATTCAAACAATGCCATGCAGCTGGAGGATGCGATTAATAATCTAGATCGAAAGATTACGGATTATTTAATCGAGCTTTCAACAAGCTCCTTGTCTGCGCATGAATCAGAAGAACATACCATGCTTATGGATACAGTCAGGGATATCGAGCGCATCGGGGATCATTATGAAAATATTATTGAACTTGCTGAATATCAGCAGGCAAATAAAGTACAAATCTCAGAAAATGCTGCGGCAGATTTAGAAGAAATGTTTAAGCTGACGATCTCAACAGTGAAAGAATCTATTCATGCATTGGATCATAAAGATAGAATAGCAGCATTAGATGTAGTGAAAAAAGAGGAAGCCATTGATAAAATGGAAAGGAAACTGCGAAAACAGCATATTCTTCGTTTAAATGAAGGGCTTTGCTCTGCTCAAGCAGGGATTGTTTATGTTGATATTGTGAGTAATCTTGAACGGATTGGGGACCATGCCGTAAATATTGCTGAAGCAATTTTGGGTGAGGAATGATTAAATGAGGTATAAGCAAGGAGAAGTATCTCCTTGCTTTAATTATATAAAAAGGGCGGTGAGTTATAGAAAAATGGATACCTTATATTGGGCATTAATTATCATATTATTTGTGATTGCTTTTATTGGGCTTGTGTATCCTATTATTCCTAGTGTGCTGTTTGTTGCAGGAGGATTTATACTCTACGGAATATTTTTTTCCTTCGAGCCGTTTAACTGGCTTTTTTGGGTCATACAAGGACTTTTTGTCCTATTGCTGTTTGGAGCAGACTACATTACCAATTTAATTGGAGTGAAAAAATTTGGGGGGTCGAAAGCAGGGATATGGGGAAGCACAATTGGCATCCTTGTAGGTCCTTTTGTTATCCCTGTCTTTGGAATTATCATCGGTCCGTTTTTAGGTGCTTTTCTAGCAGAGCTGGCTGTTCATAAAAAAGGATGGAAGGAAGCTGCAAAAATCGGCTTCGGTTCGGTTATCGGCTTCATTAGCAGTGTTGTAACAAAGGGTATTATACAAGCCGTGATGATTGTTTATTTTATAATTGTTGTTTTATAATTTTTTTAATGAAAAGGACCCACTTGCAGCGGGTCCTTTTCAAATAGTTAATTTAGCCCGCAGATTTCATAAGGACAATTAAGGCAATCGACTTCTTTTTTTAAGTAATTTAAATTTTTAATAGTGAATGTTTGGCGTTCATAGGAAATGATATCTTTATCTCTTAGCTCCTTAAGCATTCGCTGGATGACCTCTCTAGTTCCAAATGTTAAATTTGCTATCTCCTGATGAGTGAGTGGAAAATCAATTAATATGCCTTCCTCTGTTTTAACCCCGTAGCTATTGCACAGCCGGATTAATATGGAATACAGCCCGCCTTTTTTTCCGTGAATAATTAGATCCTGACAGATCATTTGTGCCTTTAAATATCTTGTGCTCAGCCATGACGTTAAGTTACTTAATCGTTCCCGATCCTGTAAAATAAATTCTTCAAATAGTTCCCTTTTTACTATTATCATCTCACAATCAGTAATCGCCTTTGCGAAAAAATGATATTTAGGCGAATGTCTGAATAACTGATATTCAATAATAATTTCTTCTCCATTTAATAATTTTAGGATAAATTCTTTTCCGTGAATATTCATTCTGCCTATGGCAATTTTCCCAGATAATACTAAGTAAACATTGTTAACCTTATCCTTTTCTTGAAAGAGAATCGAACCTGACTTTATTAGCTGAACGGTTTCGTTTTCAATAAAATGCTGGATTAGTATGCTGTAAAGTGAAAGGCTAAAATTTTTCATATTTATCGCTCCTTTCAATGACTTCTAATTTTGATTTAAAGGAATTACAGAAAAGCTGTCAATGACACAGTAGGATTTTACTAAGGGAGGCATGTAGGAAATATGACTTAAGTCGTTGACTGAACGGTGTTCGTCAAAATCATGACAATTTAACGAAATATGGAATTGTTGTATGATTAATCTAAAATTAGGGAATGGTATATTTGTAATTTAGAGGAATTTGCATGGTTAAATGATTAACTACTTGTTTATTTAAGCATTTTCATTGAAAGGATTATCTTATTTTGGTAATCTTATATGGAAAGCCTGAATAATCATTCTAACATTAGAATGATAGGAATCGTAAAAAAATTCAGAAGGCTTAATTTATTTACATAGGGAGGAATTTATAATGGCATTCGAATTACCGCAATTACCTTATGCGTATGACGCACTAGAACCAAATATCGACAAAGAAACAATGAATATTCACCACACTAAACACCATAACACATATGTGACTAATCTTAATAATGCATTAGAAGGAAACGATGAGCTTCTTTCTAAATCAGTTGAAGAGGTAATCTCTAATCTTGATGCTGTTCCGGAAAGCGCGCGTACGGCTGTCCGCAATAATGGCGGTGGTCATGCAAACCATTCACTATTTTGGCAAGTCATTTCTCCAAATGGCGGCGGTGAGCCAACAGGAGATTTAGCTGCTGCAATTAACAGCAAATTTGGCAGCTTTGATAGCTTTAAAGAAGAGTTCGCAAAAGCAGCTACTACTCGCTTCGGTTCTGGATGGGCATGGCTTGCAGTAAACAATGGCGAGCTTGAAGTGACTAGTACTCCAAACCAAGATTCACCATTAATGGAAGGAAAGACTCCATTATTAGGTTTAGATGTTTGGGAGCATGCATACTACTTAAAATATCAAAACCGCCGTCCTGAGTACATCAATTCCTTCTGGAATGTTGTGAACTGGGATGAAGTATCTAAGCGTTTTAGCGCTGCAAAATAATAGGATTGATTTAGAGGAGCACGGCAGAAATTTCTGCCGTGCTTTTCATTTTATGAAATATTGCATAACGGAATACAATTTGATGAAAACTACCCTTTAGATGTGAAGGGGAGTTTTTTTATGAGTAAAGTAAAAAAGTTGATCGGTGATGTAGAACTTACAAAGGATTTAGGTTTACTGCTATTGATAGGCGGTCTCTATTCATTAAGTGTGGCTTTATCGAATACTTTTGTGAATATTTATCTTTGGAAGCAGTCTGGTGAATTTAAGGATTTAGGATTATATAATTTAACAATTGTTGTCATACAGCCGCTGACCTTTATACTAGCAGGCAGATGGGCAAAGAAAATCGACAGAGTCATTGTTTTAAGGATAGGTGTTATATTTTTGGCTGCATTTTATTTAACAGTTTTAGCTGTAGGTACATATGCATCCCAATTTTTATTGCTTTTAGGTGCTTTACTAGGTGTAGGCTATGGCTTTTACTGGCTTGCATTTAATGTTTTAACTTTTGAAATAACTGAGCCGGAGAATCGGGATTTCTTTAATGGATTTCTCGGCATTCTTAGTTCTGTCGGGGGCATGATTGGTCCCGTTGCTGCAGGTTTTATTATTTCGAGGATGGAAAAGTTCACTGGATATTCAATCATTTTTGGCATTTCTCTTGGTCTCTTTTCTTTGGCTGTTTTTTTAAGCTTTTTTATTAAAAGACGGCCAGCAAATGGAAAGTACTGGTTTAAACGAATTATTGCAGAGAGAAAAAACAATATGAATTGGCGGCTCATTACGAATGCACATTTTTTCCAGGGGTTAAGAGAAGGGACATTTGCCTTTATCATATCTGTTTTTGTTTTTATTTCTACAGGAAGTGAAATGGCGTTAGGAACATTCGGTCTTGTTAATTCAGGTGTTTCATTTATTACATACTACAGCGTATCGAGGATGCTTAAAAAAAATCAGCGGAAAAAGGCAATTTTAGTTGGAGGAATAATTTTGTATGCAGCCATTTTTTTAATCATATTTAATTTAACCTATCCAAAGCTGCTAGTTTACGCTGGAATCATTGCGATCGCGTATCCCCTATTACTAGTTCCATATATATCCATGACTTACGATGTGATAGGAAAGGGATGGAAAGCGGCTGAAATGAGGATAGAATATATTGTTGTTCGTGAAATATTTTTGAATTCTGGAAGAGTCGTTTCTATTCTTGCTTTTCTCGGTGTAGTTGTTTTTCTTAATGAAGAAAAAGGAATCCCCATTCTTCTTCTCTCTTTAGGCATCGGGCATTTAATTATTTATTTATTTATCAGGAAAATTCATTTCCAGTCACCGTAAATAAATGCAAACACATTTCTTTATTAGGGAAATATTTCTTATCACAATTATAGGTTCTTAATAGAATAATTTATTGTTTTCTTATAGAATAAAGATAAGTGATAAAGTGAACTGGATAAAGGATGTGTAAATAAACATTGAAACAAAAGAAGAAAAAGAAGAAGTCACATGTACCATTCCGGGTAAATGTCTTATTCTTTATTGTTTTCGTTCTGTTTTCGGTATTAATTCTTAGGCTTGGATTTGTACAAATTGTTTATGGAGATGATTACCGGCGGGAGATTGAGCGGACGGAAGACATTACAGTCAATAACCCTGTACCAAGGGGAAAGATGCTGGATCGGACGGGTAAAGTAATTGTAGATAATACACCGCAAAACGCGATTACGTACACGAATAGAGGAGCAAAGCAGGATGAAATGCTGGATGTTGCAGAAAATCTTGCAAAGCTCATTGAAAAAGATACAAGCAAGGTTCAGGAAAGAGATAAAAAGGATTATTGGATCATTAAAAATCCAAAACTAGCAGAAAAAAAAGTGTCAGATGAAGAAAAGGAAAAACTTAAGGAGAAGCTGGAGGGAAAGGAATTAGACAAAGAAATTTACCAGCTTCAGCTTGATCGAATTACTGAGGAAGAATTAAATGATTTAACCGCATTTGATTTAGAAGTTCTTGCGATTTATCGTGATTTTTCAAGCGGTTATGCGTTAACACCGCAAATGGTAAAAAATAAAGGGGTAACTGATGAGGAATTTGCTGTTGTCAGTGAAAACCTGCAGCTGCTTCCTGGCGTAGATACAACAACAGACTGGGAAAGATATTATGCGTTTGGCGATACATTGAAGTCTGTGCTCGGCAATGTGTCTGATGATGGGCTCCCTGCTGAGCAGCTTGACTATTATTTAGCACGGGATTACAGCCGTAATGACCGGGTAGGAAAAAGTCAAATTGAGCTGCAATATGAAGACGTGCTTCATGGGCAGAAAGCTAAAGTGAAAAATGTTACGGATAAGGCAGGGAATGTCTTAGAAACGATTCCTATTTCGGAAGGCAAACGGGGGAAAGATCTCGTTTTAAGTATTGATATGGACCTTCAAATAGCTGTTGACAAAATTGTAGAAGAGGAATTAAAAGCGGCAAAGACAAAATCAGGTACTGCTTTGCTTGATCGCTCCTATGTTGTATTGATGGATCCTCGTACCGGGGAGATTCTCTCTATGTCAGGTAAGCGAATTGTTAAAAAAGAAAATGGGGAAAAAGTCATTATGGATGATGCCCTTGGAAATATCCAAACAACATACAATGTTGGGTCGACAGTTAAAGGTGCAACCATAATGACTGGCTTTAACACTAAGGCAATCAGTCCAGGAGTTACATTCTACGATACACCAGTAAAAATTAAGGGAACGCCACCTAAGAAATCTTGGAAAGCTGGCCTTGGGACGATGTCAGATATTACTGCTCTGAAATATTCTTCAAACGTTTATATGTTTCAGACTGCGATAAGAATCGGTGGCGGTACTTACCAGTATGATCGCCCATTAAGGCTAAACAACGAGGGATTTAATATTATTCGTGATTCCTTTGCTCAATATGGGCTAGGTGTCAAAACAGGTATTGATCTGCCAAACGAACAGTCCGGTTTTAAAGGAACTGGTACAAAACCAGGTTTCATGCTTGACTTAGTAATTGGCCAGTATGATACGTACTCAAATATGCAGCTTGCCCAATACGTTTCAACAATAGCCAATGGCGGAAATCGAATGGAACCGCATATTGTAAAAGAAATTCGTGAGCCTTTAATGGATAACGGAGAAATTGGACCAATTATCGAGGAAATCGAACCGAAAGTGCTTAACCGTATAGAAGGTAAAGAAGAATGGCTTGACCGCGTTCAGGAAGGTTTCAGAAGAGTGACTCAGGAACCTGGCGGAACAGCCTATTCAAGCTTCGGAGCAAAAGGAAAAGAGTACAATTCTGCAGGTAAGACTGGTACAGCTCAAGCGTTCTATGATGGACCGGAACGAAGCAAATTTGGAAAAATCCCGCCAGAGGTTATTAATTTAAGCTATGTTGGTTATGCACCATACGATAATCCAGAAGTAGCAATTGCTGTCTTAGTGCCATGGGCCTACCAAGGCAGCCATGGTCACTATGCAAATAGAAATATTGCTGAACGTGTATTAGATACGTATTTTGAATTAAAGAAACAAAGACAATCTGGAACCGACACTACGAATAATTCAAAACAAGATATGAATGAAACGAATCAAGAATAATAATTTTTTTAAAAGTCTGTTCTCCAAAGGGGAACAGACTTTTTTTGATGTCTAGGAAATTAAAAATTTGGAAGTTATGGATAACTTTGCGACAAGTTCTATGCGTTCAGCGCGAGCTCCTCCCCCCCTTGAGTTCACAAGCATGTCTAGTTACGGCACCTAGGGACTCGTGTCATAAGCCAATCCCTTACAGAAGGCAAAGTACACCTTCTTAAAGATCTTGGCTTATGCAGTCGTCCCTGGACAGTCGACTTCACATTTCGATCAATCTTCCCAGATAGGGAAAGAACTCCTTTCAGTGAGGCTCGTCTTGTGCTTGTCGGGGGTGATCAAGGCGCTAGCGCATTTGTTCTAGAAATCACTTTTTATACATCGTTTTGCAGTAATTTACAAAAGATTTACATTCAATTAAAACTAGGTTAATGCTTGAGCATTATTCTATACGTGTAGGACAAAACAACCAATCTCTTAGGGGGAATAAAGAAATGAAAAGCTTTAAGTACTTAGCACTTTCGACAATGATTGGAGCAGCGCTGGCGTTCACTGCAGCATGTGGAAAAACAGATAATGAAGCGACAGCAAACGGATCTCAAACTGAAGGAAGTAGTTCAGAACAGAAAGCTGGCGAAGAAAATAAGCAGCTTCAAGGTGAAATAAATCTTGATGGATCCTCAACGGTTTATCCGATTATGGAGGCAGTTGTTGAAGAGTTTGGTATGGAGCAGCCTGGAGTGAAGGTTTCAGTAGCCTCATCAGGTACAGGCGGCGGTTTCAAAGCCTTCATTGCAGGAAGTACTGATTTGAGCAATGCTTCCCGTCCAATTAAAGATGAAGAGAAGTCGCAATTAGAGGAAGCAGGAATTGATTATACTGAGTTTAAATTAGCAAA
The DNA here is from genome assembly GCF_900199725.1 of Cytobacillus massiliigabonensis. GTDB lineage: Bacteria > Bacillota > Bacilli > Bacillales > Cytobacillaceae > Cytobacillus > Cytobacillus massiliigabonensis. The sequence goes on from NZ_LT904904.1 coordinate 1,576,734, forward strand.
CGACGGTCTATCCGTAGTTGTTCATAAAGATAATACATGGGTTGATCACTTAACAGTTGATGAACTGAAGAAAATGTGGGTTGAAGATGGAACAGCAAGAAAATGGTCAGATATTCGTGAAGGCTGGCCCGAAGAAGAAATTAAGTTTTATTCACCTGGAACAGATTCAGGAACATATGACTATTTCAATGAAGTCATTTTAGAAGATGCCCCAATTGTTGAAAATGCAACACTATCTGAGGATGATAACGTATTAGTACAAGGTGTAACAGGGGATAAAAATGCAATCGGCTATTTTGGCTATGCGTATTACGCAGAGAATAAAGATAAATTAAAAGTTGTCCCAGTAGATGGAGGAAATGGACCAGTTGAACCGACAAATGAAACGGTTGAAAGTGGAGAGTATGCACCATTATCCCGCCCGCTTTTCACATATGTGAAAAATGAATCGTTAAAAAATGAAGAAGTGTATGAGTTCGTTAAATATACACTTGAAAATGCAGCCGTTCTTTCAGAAGATGTAGGCTACGTAAAATTAAAAGATGAAGAGTATGAAGCTGCACTTAAAGTATTAGAGGGGTTAAAGTAAGAATAAATGCGATAAACTTCACTTGAAGATGGGAAGTACGTTAAACAGTGCTTCTCATCTTCCTTCGTTACACGGATGAAAGGGGTTTTCATTTTGGCTTTACAAAAAATGTCCAGTTCTTTTTCTGTTCAAGAGCTTATTCAGAAAAAGAAGCAAAAGAAGAGTGCGAATCTTCAAGTAGAGAAAATCGTCCCATTTTTATTATTGCTTACAGCTATTGTCTCAGTGCTTACAACGCTTGGAATTGTTTTAACATTATTTGCTGAAACGGTTACTTTTTTTACAAAAGTTCCTATTAAAGAGTTTTTGACAGCACAGAAGTGGTATCCTTTCTCGGAAACACAAGGGTCATATGGGATTCTTCCGCTTGTTGCAGGAACATTGAAAGTTTCTATTATCGCTGCAATTGTTGCAGTACCGATTGGTCTCGCGTCAGCCATATTTTTGAGTGAGTACGCATCAGATCGAACACGCAGAATCATTAAACCGATATTGGAAGTACTAGCTGGCATTCCAACAATTGTTTATGGATTCTTTGCTTTAACTTTTGTAACACCTCTATTAAGAGAAATGATTCCTTCCCTTGAAATATTTAATGCGCTAAGCCCAGGAATTGTCATTGGAATTATGATTACACCAATGATTGCTTCGCTATCTGAGGATGCCATGTCAAGCGTTCCGAATGCGATGCGTGAAGGTGCTTTGGCACTTGGCTCCACTAAATTTGAAGTAGCAATAAAGGTTGTTCTTCCAGCAGCTATTTCAGGAATCATTGCTTCTATCGTATTAGCGATATCAAGAGCGATAGGGGAAACAATGATTGTTGCTGTTGCAGGGGGATCCACGCCAATTTTAAGCTGGGATGTTACAAGTTCCATCCAGACGATGACGGCTTATATTGTTCAAGTAAGCCAAGGGGATGCAGGTTATGGAACGACAATCTATTACAGCATATATGCTGTCGGATTTACGTTATTCTTGTTCACATTGGGAATGAATTTGCTAGCACAATTCATCTCTCGACGTTTCAGGGAGGAATATTAAATGAAATTAATAGACCATACAAAAGTTTTAAAGCATATGAAGCCAAGAATCGTCTCGAATATTTTATTTCGATTGTTATTTATGGCTGCGACAACATTTGGCTTGTTAATCCTAGGCATATTATTATATCGGGTAATTACTCAAGGAATTGGCTATCTTGATTTTCAATTTTTGCAAAACCTTCCTTCACGGAAACCGGAGCAGGCGGGAGTTAAAACGGCTTTAATCGGGACAATTTGGTTAATGGGGGTAGTCGCACCTGTCACCTTTTTGCTTGGTGTCGGAACAGCAATCTATCTGGAAGAGTATGCAAAGAAAAGTCGATTTACAAGATTTATTCAAGTAAATATATCTAATCTTGCTGGGGTTCCTTCCATCGTTTTTGGATTATTAGGTTTAACCGTTTTCGTACGTGCCTTAGCTCTTGGAACCAGCGTTTTAGCAGCTGGATTAACGATGAGCTTGCTTGTCCTTCCCATTATTATTGTTGCATCGCAGGAAGCGATAAAGGCAGTTCCAAAGGAATTAAGAGAAGCTTCATATGGGATGGGGGCAACAAAGTGGCAAACGATTCTCCATGTTGTTCTTCCAGCAGCAATCCCAGGGATTTTGACTGGCGGAATCCTTGCTTTATCAAGGGCAATTGGTGAAACGGCTCCATTAGTTGTGCTTGGTCTTCCTTTGTTTCTTGCCTTTTTGCCAAAATCAGTTTTTGACATGTTTACAGTATTGCCGATGCAAATTTATAACTGGACTGGTCGTCCGCAGGAGGAATTCCAAGGTGTGGCTGCGGCAGGAATTATCGTATTGCTTACCATGCTGATTATTATGAATTCTATTGCTGTTTTCATTCGGAATAAATTTCAAAAACGCTATTAAAACATGCTGTATAGGATGAAGGGAGACTGAAATAATGAACGCAACGATTGAAAAACCAAGAGTAAGACTAGTAATGAATGACAATAACATCGACGCCATGCCAAATAAAGAGCTCGTATATAAAACAAGTGAATTAAACTTATGGTATGGGGATAACCATGCACTAAAAAATATTGATCTAGATATTTCTGAAAATGAAGTAACAGCTATCATTGGACCATCGGGATGCGGAAAATCCACGTATATCAAAACATTAAATCGAATGATTGAATTAGTCCCGGGTGTAAAAACTTCAGGGAAAATAGAATATCGCGGACGGAATATCTTTGATAAATCATATGGTGTAGAGGAGCTTCGTACAAGAGTTGGGATGGTCTTTCAAAAGCCGAATCCCTTTCCTAAATCGATCTATGATAATGTAGCTTATGGTCCAAAGATTCATGGAATTAAAGAGAAGAAAGTGCTTGACCAAATCGTTGAGGAAAGCTTAAAGGGAGCGGCTATTTGGGATGAAGTGAAGGATCGATTGAATGAAAATGCATTTGGGCTATCAGGGGGACAGCAGCAGCGTCTTTGTATCGCCCGCTGTCTTGCTATCGAGCCTGATGTAATTTTAATGGATGAACCAACATCTGCTCTTGATCCGATTTCAACATTAAAAGTTGAAGAACTTGTGCAAAAATTAAAGAAGGAATTTAGCATTATTATTGTCACACATAATATGCAGCAGGCTGCACGTATTTCTGATAAAACAGCTTTCTTCTTAAATGGGGAGGTCATTGAATTTACTGACACGGACAAAATTTTCTCTAATCCTGCTGACAAACGAACAGAAGATTATATCACAGGCAGATTTGGTTAATAAACAAGGGATTGAATAAGTTCGCTGAAGCTTAGGGATGAAAGGAGAAATAGGAGCATGTCTGTAAGGGGAAAGTTTGATTATGACTTAAAGGAATTACAGGGGAAATTACTTGAAATTGGCAGCTTTGCACAAGAGGCGTTAACAAAATCGATTGAGGCGCTAGAGACACAGAATATTGAATTGGCTCTTGAAATTATGGACGATGATGCACAGGCAGATTTGATGTATGAGGAAATCAATGATTTTGCGATTCTTTTGATTGCTAAGCAGGCGCCCGTTGCGATTGATTTAAGGCGTATTATTGTTGCAATTAAGATTGCGACAGATATTGAAAGGATTGCGGATTATGCTGTAAATATTGCAAAATCAACCATTCGCATTGGTGCAGAACCGCTCGTGAAGCCGATCATTCATATTAAACAAATGCATATGCTTACTTTAGAAATGCTAAAATTATCATTAGAGGCATTTGATGATGAGGATATTGTAAAGGCGAAGAAGGTCGCTCAAATGGATGATGAAGTTGATGATTTATATGGCCAAACAATTAGGGATCTATTGCAAATCAATTTGCAAAATCCAGAGTTTTTGCCGCAAATTACTCAGCTCTCCTTTATTTGCCGTTTCCTGGAAAGAGCGGCAGATCATGTAACGAACATTTCTGAACACATTTTCTATCTTGTTAAAGGACGGCAATATGACTTGAACAATAGTTAATACACAAAAAAGCTAAGGGATTATATTCCCTTAGCTACTTGTGATGATTTTTGCAATATCCTTATAGCTCATTTGTGATGTTAATTTAAACGAACCAAGCTGGATTTTTTTGCTGTACCCATTTTCCACTAAGTAAAATTCAAACTTGCTTGCATCATCGATGACTTTTTCCTTAGCGAGTATATTAGCAATATCGCGTGAAACCATCCCTCTCATAATTTTTAGCTGATAAGCAGTAATCGACTTTTCTGATTGTGAGGGGTCAGGCAAAGGAGTTTGCTCTTTTTCTCTTTTACTAGTCTGATTAGAAAGGGTTTCGTCCATCTGTTTGTATTTGTCTTTTGTTAAAATAACATAACCTTTTTCCTCTAAAAAGGTTTTTGCACGATCAATATTCATTTCCGGTGCTTTTTTATCCTCAATAGTAAAATGAAAAATTCCAAAAATACAAACAGAAAACAGTACCCCTAAGGCAAAAGCTCGTGTATTTCTTCTATTCATACCGTTGCCCTCTTTCAATCATCTCACTTAAAATAGTTTCCACATCATTAGGAGGTAAGGATGATTGCCGAGAAATTTGATCCACAGTTAATCCTTGCTGGGCTAATGACCATACTTGATTTTTAATGATCTCATGTACTTCTTTTCTTTCAGAAGGATATGGCTGCTGAATGGATGTAGAGGGCTGAAATCCCTCCTCACCGACAAGTAATTCTTCTTCTAACACTTTTAATTTCTTTTTTATTACATACATTTCTTGAATTTGCTGCATGGAAAGCTGATCTATTTCCTCCCTTATGATTTTATATGGGTCTTTTAAAAAAGCGGAAATAATGAACAGGATCAATGCAAAGGCAAGCAGAGCAATCATTACATATTCCAAAAAAAACACCTCGATTTTGTACAATACAAAATAAATATTGACACTGGCTTCATGTCATGAAGATATTCTACCATGATTATTGACAAAATTCGATGAGATTCATTTTCCCTAAGAAAACGGTTAGCGGTTTTGTCGTTTTATTTGTTGAAAAATAGGGTGTATTTTGTCAAATTGCTCACTAATAGCAAGGGTGTAAATTTTTTTTACTCTATTTACCTAGTTAAATAAGGATGCAGCATGAAACGACAATTTCTGTTCATTGTGAGTCATGTCTTTCGGTGCTAACATAAAGATATAGATATAGGAATATTTTGATTCTTTTTATCATAATTTAGTTATTTGGCTTCCGTGTTCAATGTTATGAGGTGGATGATGAATAAAAATAGGAAGAAAAGAACACAAACCGCCCATTCAATGGAGATTGAGTTGGTCTATAATTCACTGCCTTGGTCAGAATATGTGAGTACATATAGTTATTATGAAAAAGAGACAGTAAGAAAATTAAATAGTAATAAAAATGGGGATCTAAAAACTATTTTTCAAAAGTACTTATTGGATGAAAGTTATTGCCCCGCAATAAAAAAAGCTGATTATTTAACGATTCTTCTTCTTGCATGGGAATATCCCCCGCATCTAATTGGTGGGCTTGCAAAGCATGTTCATGGTCTTTCACTCGGACTTCAAAAATTAGGGTATAAGGTATTTGTGATTACAGCTAATCCAGGTCATTTGACCAATGAGGAAATACTTGAGGGGGTCCATATTTACCGTGTGCGGCCTCGCTGTGACACCAACAATGATTTCCTCGAATGGGTTGCTGGTTTAAATGAAGCAATTGCTGAAAAGGCATTACAATTAGCAAGATTACATTCTTTTTCAGTTATACATGCCCATGACTGGCTTGTAGCCGAAAGTGCAGCCTTTATTAAGACTTGCTTAAAGCTTCCCCTTATCAGTACGATTCATGCGACAGAGCATGGAAGAAACAATGGAATCTATACAGAATTGCAAAGCTTCATTCATGATGAAGAACGGCAGTTAGTAATGATATCAGACCATTTAATTGTTTGCAGTGAATATATGAATGAGGAGCTTGTTCAGATATTTGAAGTAAGCGCAAAAAAAATAGCTATTATCCCTAATGGTGTCGAGGAAGGTCTGTCTTTTGAATCGAAAAAGGATGAATTATTGCCTCTGCCATTGCAAGTAAATAAACGTCTAATCTTTTCTATCGGACGAATCGTCAAGGAAAAGGGGTTTGACACGCTTATAGAAGCGGCTTTTTTAATGAAGGATCGATATCCTGATGTTTATTTTATAGTTGCTGGAGCAGGACCTATGCTTGAAGATTATCGAATGAGGGTCATGCAGCTTCATTTAAGCAATGTATTTTTTGTCGGATTTATTTCAGAGGAGACTAAGAACGCCCTTTTTAAGGTTTGTACGTTAGCTGTTTTTCCAAGCAGGTATGAGCCATTTGGTATTGTTGCCCTAGAAGCGATGCAGCATGGGAAACCAATCATCGCTTCAAAGACAGGTGGGCTAAAGTCAATTGTCCAGCACGGATTGACTGGTCTATTAATGGAACCGGGAGATGCATTAAGCTTTATTAAATTGGCTTCCAGTCTTCTGGAAAATGAACTCGGGGCTAAAAGAATGGGTCTTAATGGAAAAACTATGGTCGAAAAAAACTTCAGCTGGCAAGGAATTGCTGAAGATACAGTAAGGGTTTACGAGGAAACGTTGAGGCTTAATGTTTAGATTCAGTATTTTTCGGAGGTGAAAGAATAATGAAAACAGAGACTTGTGTACAATCTTATAGTAAAAATCATACATTAATAGCTGGTCTTCATGTGATCCCAGGTATTTGGGTGAATGGGAGTACTTATTGGATGAAACAAGGGAAAGCCGAACTTTTTTTGGAAGAAGGGATATCCTTACATTTAAAACAAGATTATGATCTTCATAATGCTCAATTATCTAGTTTTGAAGTGATCAATCATCGGGATCATCCTAAAACTGTTAAGGTTCTTTTTCAGCACAGGACCCAATATTGGGATAACAACCATGTATCATTTATTTCTCCAACAGAAAATGCTGTTTTTCATATGGCAGATGAACAGGTACATTTAGTAAATGGATGTATTGGCAAAGGCGAAGTAAGAAAAACGTATACGGTCCAACCGCTTTGGAATATTTATAAAAACAGAATCTGGGATTGTTTAGAGTCTGGAAAGATACAGTATCGTCCAATGGCAAAAGGAAATGTCGTTAGTTTGTTAATATACGACTATCAATTTATGGGGAAAGGCACATTTGAAGGGGAAACATGGGTTATTAATGGAAATGATGAGGCTGAACTAATACACTTAAACAGCTCATTTTTAAAAAAGAAAATAATAAATTAGCATTAGCCGGTCAAAAATAATAATGCCGAGCAGATTCCACTCTGCACGGCATTTTCTATTAAGGCATACAACGGTGCTAATATTAATTTAATGAAATGGTAAACGTCTTCGCCTTTGTGAGCAGTTCATGAGAGTCGCCATCAAGAATATCAGAGGTTGTAAATGAAAAAGAGGTTAGCTTATCGATGTTTTTATCAGGATCAAGTAATAATCCAATCAGCCCTTCTCTTGCTTCATTTGATTTATTATCGATTCTGCTAACGCTTTTTGTTCCTATTAATGTATCTCCTGAATAAATGAAGTTTTTTTCAGGTACATTGTAATGTAAATATTTATTGAATGATACATTTTCCATACTGAAGAATTGAAGCTCGTTTGAAGAAGTATTTTCCACTGTATAAGAGATTTCAATATATGTAATCTCTTTCCCTATATCACTTTTTGTTAATGCTTCTTTCTCATATATCTCTTCAATACTCAGATTATCTTTATAATAGAGTGCATAGGTTTCAGCAAAGCTTAATCCAGTAAATTCCTTAAGTTCCGCTTTTTTTTCTTCATTCATCTGAGAGAGCTTTATCATTTTTATCTCTTTTAACTGAATGACCATAGTGGATATTTTAAACGTTTTGTTTATTGGGGATATTTGCTGCAATGTAAAGGTTCCCCAGTCTTTTTGCCGAACCTTTTGTCCGGTGGTATGAAGATAGTTTCCTCCATACGCATCTACAATTGGAATGGCTTCTTCCTTTATATTTTTCTTCTCTTCCTTTTCAGTTATATGATTCTCTGAAGACGAATAAATAAAAAAATAACAAACGGTCAGTATCCCAATTAGAAAAATCAGCATCGCGGAAATGACAATAACTAATAACTTTTTGGTAACATCCCTTTTTTCTTTTTTGTTAACGTACAATTAGTTAGACTCCTTCCGGGTAAGATAGTGATCTAAAATTGGCTTGATTTTCGCTGTTACATAATGACTCTCTCCACGATTTTTTACATCCTCTACTAGGGCGGTAATTAATATAGAGGGAGAATTTGTGTCAAAAACAACAGTAAACCCGTTCTCCAAGCCATCCTCGCCCTTTTTAGTTTTAAGTTCTGCGGTTCCTGTCTTTGCTCCAAGAATCTCCTTAGTTGTCTTCAGGTTATGAGCGGTTCCCTCTTCACGTTCTACTACTTGAATTAATGCCTCTTTAACGCGATCAGCTACATCATTTGAAATGATCGGTTTGCGCTCGGGTGCCTTTTCATTATTATCAATTAATACAGGCATGACCATATCTCCGCCATTGATAAATGGAGTAAACGCCACTCCTAAATGAACGGGAGACATTAATACCTCTCCTTGACCATAAGCAGAATCAGCCAGCAAGATTTCATTCCGTATCCCGTTATTGGACAGCTGGCTTTGTTTTAAATAAATTGGCAGACTAAATCCCTCTTTAAAACCAAAGGCTAGTGCATGCTTTTCAAACACGTCAGCGCCCATTTCGAGAGCTTCCTGTGCAAAATAAATATTGTCTGAATAAGCGATTGCATCAATCATATTAACAGAAGGCACATCTTTTACACGTGTTACATAGTAGCCTCCCCAGCTATTGTCCTTTTTCCAGCGCAAGCCGGAGATTTCCCGCCTTTTCTCCGGGTATGTTGTTCCTGCGGTCAAACCGATTGCTGCGGTAATAGCCTTAAAGGTTGAACCTGGAGCATAAAGGCTTGTGAAACGATTTAAAAAAGGAAGTTCTGGATCCTCGCTATAAGCTTGCCACTGCTCTACCGTCATTCCACTCACCATTAAATTGGGGTCGAAAGAAGGAGAACTGACTAATGCAAGAAGTTCCCCAGTTATAGGATTCATGGCTGTTACGGCACCCGCATCCTGTTTCATCGCTTCATACATTTCACTTTGCAAAGTTGAATCAATCGTAAGGCTGATGTTTTCTCCATCAATGGCATTTACTTTTTTGATAATACTTTTCTGCTTTCCTAACTCATCTTGTATTTGGATAATGCCGCCTTTTTTCCCTCGTAATTGCTTTTCATACACTTCTTCGAGTCCTGAATTGCCAATATAATCACCACTTGTATATTCTGAGTCTTTTTGTAAATCTTCAAGTGTTACTTCCTTTACATAACCAATTAGATGTGCGCTGCTTTCTTTTTCTGGATAATACCTGATTTTTTTTCGCTGGAAGGAGATGCCCGGCAAATCCTTCCCAGCTACACTTTCTGTATGAAATTCTACAGGCATAGTTGCAATTGGGACAAAGACATCATCAGTTACCCATTTTTGATCTAGGGCCTTAATAAAAGTTTCTTGCGGTATATCAAAATAATCACTTAGTTTTTTGATGCTTTCCTCTTTAGAGCTTCCTAGCTTCCCTGGGATTATGCCCATTTCATAAACTTCCGTATCCATTGCCAGCGGAAATCCATACTTATCAAGGATAACTCCCCTTTTTGGCAGAAATGTACGAACATTTACTTTATCTCCTTTTTCCATTCCTGGAAAGATCATAGATGGATTCCATTTCACTCTCCATTCCTTTCGATTATTTCCTGTATCCTCTTTTAAAAAATCTGCTTCATAAGCTGACTCGATATCACCTAGGAAGGTTTTAATCATAACAGTAAATCGTCCTTTATATGCGCTGTTCTCCTCATCGTAATGGAGTTCCTTTTTTAAGACACTGATAGAAGATGCATCTATACCAGAAAAAATCCCCTGATATTTTTCAGTAAGGCTCTTTCTTGTATAATTATAGTTTTCTAATTCTTCTATTGATGCATATTGAAGCATATCATCGAAATTTTGTTCGGTAAATTGGTTTATATAGTTATTAAATACTTGTTCCGGGGTTGTTTGTTCAACTCGATAAAAATTCCATATAAGAACGCTGCCTAACACTATGATCATTATCAGCAAAACTCCAAGTCCTTTCTTCATTGTTACTCCCTCTTTCGTAAATAGGTATACATGTTGCTTTTTTCTTTATATTTAAGCGTTTGATCCGTTATAATTATAAAATTGAGTCCATAGGTCAGCCATGTATTGGAAATGATAAGTTTATGAAAAGAATCGCAATATTTTGATTTTTAAGGGGATTATAAGTAAATGAGCAACAAAACTTTTCAGATTGTGTTGAAATCTATACATAAAGGGCAAGCTGAGGATTTTGCTTATGTCTCTGAGGGAAGGAGCCTTTTGATTGGACGAGCCACCCAGCATTCGAATGTTGATTTCAAGCTATACAATGATTTTGTATCCAGGGAACATTGTCGAATATATATGAAGGGAGGCAAGCTCTATATTAAAGATTTAGGGAGCAAACATGGCACGGCAATTAATGAGAAGGAGCTTGTGCCTAATGAACCCTGCATCATAGAGCCTGGAGATAAAATAACTTTGATTCACGGGATGATTGAACTGTATATATGTATTGACAATGATGTCACAAGAGAAATTACCTCGATGAACGTAGCTATACCGCAAAGCATTGCAATCAATGATTATTTGCAAACGCTGATTATTGGTGAAATACCAATTAAATTATCTGCAAAGGAATTTACTTGCTTAAAATTATTGTATGAGAATATGGATAATCTCATTTCGAAAGAGGAGATTATCAAAAATGTGTGGCCTGAGAGAGTTGGAGATCCCGATCAAATTGTGACTGCAGAAGAAATTGCTTCACTTCTATACCGGGTGCGTAAACGTGTTAAAGGCTACCTCACAATAAAAGCAGTCGCTCAAAAAGGCTACTATATGGAAATCGACCTGAAATAACTTTATGAATTGAATATAATAGCTAGAATTTCAAGGCAAATAATAATTAATAAACTCACTTTTAAAAAACACACTAGCATTTCATAATAAAAAGTGATATTATAGAAAAGTCGTATGAACGAACTAGTCATCAATAGTTTGGAGGGAAATTACATGCGTGTGAATATTACGTTAGCTTGCACAGAATGTGGAGATCGTAACTATATTTCTAAAAAAAATAAACGAAACAATCCAGATCGTCTTGAGCTTAAAAAATACTGCCCAAGAGATAAGCGTTCTACTACACATCGTGAGACAAAATAAGCAGTGGGGTGATTCCTACTGCTTTTTTTGTTGTTTAAATTAGAAAAGCGAAGGCGCCTTGACAGGGGCGACAAGCATAAGGCAGGCCGGATGGAAGGTTGTTCTTTAACCTTCAAGCTGGAATGGCTTATGACCTCGAGCCCCTAGGCGCTGCAGCTAGACAAAGAAAAGCGAAGGCGACTGTTCAGCGTCGTATGGACTGGAAGACTCCGGACTGAGATAAAGGAAACACGATGAGCGATAGCGAATCGATGTTGACTTATCGTAAGGAGGAAGTCTGAAGTCCAGTAGACGCTAGGAGCCGCAGCTGGACAAAGAAAAGCGAAGGCGACTTGACAGGGGCGACAAGCATAAGACAGGCCGGATGGAAGGTTGTTCTTTAACCTTCAAGCTGGAATGGCTTATGACCTCGAGCCCCTAGGCGCTGCAGCTAGACAAAGAAAAGCGAAGGCGACTGTTCAGAAATAATTGGGGAGATGAAGAGATGAAAAATGAGAAGCAAATGATTCGCAAGAAGATAATGGATAAACTTGCAAAAATCGAGAAGCCTCAATATGAACATGATTCTTATGAAATTGCTCAGCTGCTTTTTCAGGATACCCTTTGGAAGGAAGCAAACACTATAGCGGTGACAATTTCTAAATCACCAGAAGTTGATACATATCAGATAATAAGAAAAGCTTGGGAAGAAGGAAAGCGAGTAGTCATTCCTAAATGTCTTCCTAGAAACAAGGAAATGGTCTTTCGTACGTTAACAAAATTTAATCAGCTAGAATCCGTCTATTATGGATTACTCGAGCCTATTGAAGCCGTGACAAGAGAAGTTCCAGCAAAAGAAATTGATTTAATCATTGTACCCGGACTTGCTTTTTCAAAGAATGGCTACAGAATTGGATTTGGCGGAGGGTATTATGATCGATACCTTGCAGGTTTTGCTGGACAGACGGTTTCACTAGCATTTACGCCACAGCTTGTAGCTGAACTTCCGATTGAAGAGCATGATATTCCTGTTAACAAAATAATAACTGTGAAAAATGACGAGAAAATGAATGAATAGTGTTGTTTTTCTTAGTTTTTTTATCGCTGTCATGGCCTTTTGCGGTTACTCCTTTCGGTTATTGACCATGTCTGGAAGCATTGCTGCTTTCTTTGTCGGTCTTTCTGTAAGTCTTGGTTTTGGGATTAAAGGGTTAATCATTCTTGGCTTCTTTTTTGCTAGTTCGAGCTATTGGTCAAAATATAAAAAAAGAAATAAAGTGGAAATAGAAGGACGCCATGAAAAAGGATCAAGACGTGATTGGCAGCAAGTTGTCGCAAATGGTGGAACTGCAGCTCTTTTTAGCCTTTTATACCTGATTCTTCCTAAAACGATATGGATCATTGGCTTTGCTATTTCACTTGCTGCTGCAAACTCAGATACATGGGCATCAGAAATTGGCTCTTTAAGCAAGCGGCGTCCGTTCTTCATTCGTACATTTAAACCAATAGATGCAGGAACATCTGGAGCGGTGAGTTTATTAGGGACCTTTGCGGCAATCAGTGGAGCTATCACGATATCTTTATTAGCTTTTTATTTTTTTCATCTGTCAATTTTTGAAGCTTCTGTTATCTTTGTGTTTGGCTTTTTTGGCAATCTTTTGGATACTGTACTTGGTGCCTTCATTCAGGCAGTCTATAAATGTGAAGTATGCAAGAAAGAAGTTGAGGCACTAAGTCATTGTGGGAAGAAAACAATATTTATTCGAGGACTCCCTTTTATGAACAATGACCTTGTTAACTATTCTTCCGGTCTTTTAGCAGCACTTCTAGGAATTTTATTCGTTTGGATAAAATGATAAGGATCATCCCAAACTAGAAATAGGAGGGATGAAAATGGGTCGCATACTATCTATTCTGCTTATTGGGTTAGGTGGGTATTTTCTTTTCCAGAATCGTTATCGTGCAATGAATATTTTGTTTAAGAACCCATTTTTGCGTCGTCTGGCAGTCAGCTCATTCATGGGAATTCCTGGTGTCCGTGATCGAATGATGAAAATGGTGTTTCCACCTGGACCTGCATCAGAATTGAAATAAGAAAAAGACCTTTTTGTAGGTCTTTTTCTTTTGGGATTAAATGTATATTCACATGGGGAATATGTGAATAAGTATCTTGCTTTACAAAAGGAAGGATAATTGCCTATAGTAAAAGAAAGGCTAGTTCATGGCGATTTTTGTTTGAACTAATGGAATATTTGATTTTTGCTAAGAGAGTAGGAGAAAATTTGAGTTTTCAAGAGGAATATCTATTTTGGCGGCTGGCCCATTATTTTATTTCTGATCAAGAATATCGGATTGTTCAATTGTCAAAGGAGCAGAACGAAATATGGCTAGAAAAAATGGAGAATAAAGAAGCGCAGACCATACGCTTGCTCCGTTATAATTTGGACTGGAGCAATTGGATGCAAAAGGATATTGAGCTGACCGCGATGAATGGAGAGAGGATCAGAAAACAGCTTGCAAAGAGCAGCATGAATGTTGTTAATATTTATGTGACTCCCTATCCACCGGTAGATGATTATGAATTCAGAATTAGTGAGCCTTTTCAATTCCCTTCCAATGGAAAAACGAGGGTACAATCCATTATTTTTGATCGTGCTCATTATGAGCAAGGTTTTCAGAAAGTGCAAAAGATTTTCCATGATTCAATTTCCTTCCCTGTAGAAGAAAACTACTCTGAGAATGACGTGGACAAATTAAAACTTTCAGCATTATCTATTGCTTCGAACAAAGCAAAAGAAGAGAAAAGAATTTTTAATCAAGGGAAACCTTTTTTTACATATGTGTTCATGATGATTCAAGTAGCTGTTTTCCTATTTCTTGAATCAGTGGGGAGCAGCACGGATACATCTACATTGATTAAGTATGGAGCGAAGTTTAATCCGCTTATTCTAGAAGGCGAGTGGTGGCGTTTTTTCACCCCTATTATTCTTCATATAGGGATATTGCATTTGCTAATGAATACTGTCTCCTTATATTATTTAGGAACAGTCATTGAAAGAATTTTTGGCAAGTCGCGATTTCTTCTTATCTATTTAATTGCTGGCTTTGGCGGTTCCATAGCAAGTTTTATTTTTAGTCCTTCTCTATCTGCAGGGGCTAGTGGAGCGATATATGGGCTCTTTGGGGCACTTCTATACTTTGGGGTGATTTATCCGCAGCTTTTTTTCCGAACAATGGGCTTTAATCTCTTACTTATATTAGGTATTAACCTAATGTTTGGATTTTCTATGCCAAGTATTGATATGGCCGGACATATCGGTGGGTTAATCGCTGGATTTCTTGCAGCAGGAATTGTACATTTTCCGAAGAAAAAAAGACTTGCTTGGCAGCTGCTGTTTTTAGTTATAACGGCTGGTCTTTTTGCAGGTTTGCTGAATTATGGCTTTAACGAACCAGGAAGATTGTTGAATGAACAATCCGCTTTAATTATGGCACAGGAATATATTGAGACAGAAGATTATGAACAGGCTCAAAATTTGCTGCAGGATTACTCAAAAGAGAAGGACGTATCTGCTGAAGTGTATTTTTTACTTTCCTACGCGGAAATTAACTTGAAGGAATTCGCTCAAGCAAAAGAACATTTGCAATTGGCTATTAAAGAGAGGGCGGATTTTCACGAAGCTTATTATAATTTAGCTCTAATCTATATAGATGAGAAAAACTATTCAGAAGCAAAAAAGTGTGCAGAAAAGGCAGTTGAATTAAAGCCTGAACAAACAGATTATACAAATTTGCTTAAAGAAATTAACAATTATATAAAATAGAGTCCCCCTTTATCTTCAATCATACCAATTATTGGTATGATTTTTTTTTTGAATGTCTAAGCTGTTAAATAGGATTCAACGAAAAGTAAGGAAGAATAATGGGGGCGAAAATGATTTGGAGCCACAGGAAAAGAAGAGAGTGCAGTCAGATTTAGATGAAAATACAAAATATCTAAAGGAAGCGCTTGGAGTAGATAAGAGTTTTGATGTGATCCAGCTTGATGCTGTGTATGCTGAAAGAAAAATGGCCTTTTTTTTTGTAGATGGGTTTGTCAAAGATGATATTTTACATTATTTAATGAAAGAGCTCAGTGATTTGGATAAAGAGCATTTAGAAGGAGATACCCTTTCAAAGCTCGTTAAATCATATATCCCATATGTTGAAGTGGAAACAGCAGATGAGCTCGATAAAGTAGTAGATGCGGTATTGGCTGGTCCAACTGCTCTTGTTGTTGATGGAATTAATAAGGTAATCCTTATTGATGCACGTACATATCCTGTAAGAGGTCCCGAAGAGCCTGATACGGAACGGGTTGTCCGCGGATCGCGAGATGGCTATGTTGAAACTATAGTCTTCAATACAGCATTAACCAGGAGAAGGGTAAGAGACCGCACATTAAGAATGGAATACATGCAAGTGGGCAGACGTTCAAAGACGGATATTGTTGTTAGTTATATCGAGGATATTGCTGATCCGGATTTGGTCAAAAAGATTAAAGATTCCTTATCAAAAATTGATACGGACGGGCTGCCGATGGCAGAAAAAACGATTGAAGAATTTATTTCTGGCCGTCATTGGAACCCTTACCCAATGGTTAGATACACGGAAAGACCCGATACAGCAGCTGCCCATTTATATGAAGGGCATGTATGCATTATTGTGGACGGTTCGCCAAGTGTAATCATTGCACCGACTACGTTTTGGCATCATCTGCAGCATGCAGAAGAGTATCGAAACAAACCGCTTGTGGGAGCATATTTAAGGTTGGTCCGTTTTCTAGCGGTTTGGGCATCTATTTTTCTGCTGCCTCTTTGGTATTTATTTGCAATCCAGCCTGAGCTGTTGCCAGATCATTTGTCATATATAGGTCCGAATGATATGGGCCAGCTTCCTTTAATTGTTCAATTCTTATTGATTGAGCTTGGTTTGGATATTCTCAGGATGGCTGCTATTCATACGCCATCGTCGCTTGCCACGGCACTGGGACTTGTAGCTGCTTTAATGATTGGACAAGTCGCGGTTGAAGTTGGTTTATTTATTAATGAAGTGGTATTGTACTTAGCGATTGCAGCTATTGGTACATTTTCGACACCTAGCTACGAAATGAGCCTTGCTAATCGGCTTATGAGAATTGGTTTGCTGCTTGCAACAAGTATTTTCCATACATATGGATTTGTTGTTGGAATATTGATATTCATTTTCATGCTTGCAAGACTAAAATCCTTTGGTGTCCCATATCTTTGGCCATTTATTCCATTTAATTTGCGTGCATTTAGAGATGTCCTGCTGCGTTCTCCAATTCCGCTGAAGAATCGGAGACCGAGATTTTTACATCCTAAGGACCCGGACAGGTAAGGGGGATAAGGTTTCTTATTTAAGAAGCATTTAATCGTCCTACTTGTGGTATGTATGTATTTCACATATACTTTTTATGTGAAAATACCAATTATATTTCTAAAGACAATGGGGTAAAGAATGAAAACAATTTACGATATTCAGCAACTGCTTAAACGGTTTGGCACCATTATTTATATTGGAAACAGGGTAGCGGATTTAGAATTAATGGAGGAGGAAGTAAAGGAATTATACAAAGCCCAATTTATTGATACAAAGGAATACCAATCTGCCATATTGCTATTAAGACATGAGGCACAGATGTTAAGAGAAAAATCTAGATGAATCTTCAAAAAGAGCAGCCATTTTTTTAATGCCTGCTCTTTTTGTTTTCCTAAAATTTGGACAATCATGAAACTTTTTTAGGTTTCAAACGTCTATAATTGTGGGTAATGGTACATTAGCCATCCTTACATTCTATAAAACTAGTGTAAATGGACAATTGATTTTTTGTAAAAAAAGTATTAAGATATTGTTTGATTTATCCGATTCATCCTGAAAATGGAAACAAATATGAAAATTCCACATCTGTTCTTTAAAAAACAGGGAGGGTATCAGCCGGTATGAATAAATTGAAAGGGTCAAAGCTATCGCTGATTGTGATTGCAACTGTATTGCTTTGGCTAAAAACGTATATTGTCTATAAGACTAGCTTTGATATAAAGATAGAAAACTGGAAGCAAGAGTTTATTTTGTTTATTAATCCTTTAAGTTTTCTGCTTTTTATTTTTGGCATCAGCTTATTTATGAAGGAGAAAAATAAAAATCGCTATATTCTTATAACCAGCTTTGTCATATCTTTTGTATTGTTTGCAAATGTAGTATTTTACCGCTTTTTTAATGATTTTCTAACAATCCCTGTCCTTTTTCAAACGAGCAATATGAGTGATTTAGGAAGCAGCGTTAGTGATCTTTTAAGTGTGACAGATCTTATTTATTTTGCTGATTTTCTACTGCTGGTCCTGATTGTCAAATTTAAACCGAACTTTATCTCAAGTAAATCTTTCACTAAAGTAGATCGCAGAGCTTATTTCCTAATAGCGATTGCCTTTGCTTTTTTCAATCTAGGATTAGCTGAAACAGAACGCCCTCAGCTTCTTACTCGTACATTTGACCGTGAAATGCTCGTAAAAAATATTGGAACATACAATTATCATATTTATGATGTTTTTCTTCAATCAAAGTCTTCCGCTCAGCGAGCTTTAGCAGATGGAAGCGAATTAGTGGATATTGATAACTATATCCATGCAAATTACAAGAAGCCGAATGATGAAATGTTTGGCATTGCTAAAGGGAAAAATGTCATTTTGATTTCTATGGAATCTACTCAAAACTTTGTTATAAATGAAAAGGTGAATGGTCAGGAGATTACTCCATTCCTAAATCAGTTTATTAAAGAAAGTTTTTACTTTGATAATTTCTACCACCAGACCGAACAAGGGAAAACATCGGATTCAGAGTTTCTTCTAGATAACTCGCTATACCCGCTTAACCGAGGAGCGGTGTTCTTTACTCATTCGGGGAATGAATTTAATGCAACTCCAGAAATATTAAAGGATTACGGTTACTATTCGGCAACCTTGCATGCGAATAGCAAAAGCTTCTGGAATCGGGATATTATGTATGATTCCTTTGGTTATGACCGGTATTATTCATTAACCGATTATGATGTATCTGATGAAAATTCAGTTGGATGGGGAATGAAGGATATCGATTTCTTCGAACAGTCTATTAAGCACTTGAAAGAAATGCCAAAGCCATTTTATTCAAAATTCATCACCCTAACAAATCATCATCCATTTGAATTAGGGGAAGAAGACCGGCTGATTGAACCATATACTTCTGGTAATAAAACAGTTGATAATTACTTCCCAACCGTACGGTATACAGATGAGGCCATCAAATTATTTATTGAACGGCTGAAACAGGAAGGATTATATGACGATTCTATTATTGTCCTTTATGGGGATCATTACGGAATTTCCCAAAACCATAATAAAGCGATGAGTGAATTTCTAGGTGAAGAAGTAACTCCATTTGTAAGTACTCAACTGCAGCGGGTCCCTTTAATCATTCATATTCCTGGTCAAGAAGGGAAAACAATTTCTACTGTCTCAGGTCAAATTGATTTAAAACCGACACTTCTGCATTTACTCGGTGTGAATACAAAGAATACCATTGAATTTGGTTCAGATCTCTTTTCAAAAGATAAAATGGAATTTACTGTACTGCGTGATGGAAGTTTTATAACGAAGGATTATATTTATACTCGTGAAACTTGCTATGATAAAATGACTGGTGAATCAACTGATGATGCAGCATGTGAACCCTTTATAGAAAAGGCCGCTCAGGAGCTTGAGTATTCTGACAAGATCATCTATGGGGATTTACTTAGATTTTACGAAAATAATCAGGTTCATAACTCAACATTCCTAAAAAATGAGCCGGCAATTGATACAAATTAAAACGTAGAAAAAACCTGTACTCTACAGGTTTTTTTTATTGGGAAAAGTGTGAAGTCATTTTTTTCTTCCCTATTTCATATGAATGAATGGATGAAGGAGGGTAAAAATAATGAAGGTCCAAGTACGTTCTGGCGATACATTATGGTATTATAGCCGGCTTTTCATGATCCCAATAAACTTGATCATTGATTCGAATCCAACGATTAATACATCCACCTTACAGATAGGTCAAGAAGTGAAAATCCCTGGATTTATCATTCAAAAATATACGCTGAGAAAAGGCGATACATTTTGGAAACTTAGTGAGGCTAGACATTTATCGGTTGATGCACTTCTATTGCTAAATCAAAATGTGAACCCAAATCAGCTGCAGGTCGGAAAAACAATCATGATTCCTCAAAGAGTGATCTCACCGGTCGTTAATGGGGAAAGGCAGTACAACTTTAAAGCCTTAACAGCAGATATTGCGCAACTGAAATCCATCTTTCCTTTCATTCAGATAAATAATATTGGCAAAAGTGTATTAGGAAAGCCCATTCAAGAAATCCGTCTAGGCAAAGGAACAAAGAAAGTACATTTTAATGCTTCCTTTCATGCAAATGAATGGATCACCTCAGGTGTTTTAATGTCACTTCTGAATCATTTTCTGTTATCATTAACAAATGTGAAGCCAATAAGAGGTGTAGCAGCTATGCCCCTATATCAAGCTGTGGACCTTTCCATTGTGCCGATGGTAAATCCCGATGGAGTAGATTTAGTGTTAAACGGGCCGCCGGATGAGCTGAGAGAAGAAGTGATACAAATCAATAAAGGAAGTACTGATTTTACTGGCTGGAAGGCAAATATAAGAGGTGTGGACTTAAATAATCAATTCCCGGCAAAGTGGGAGATCGAGAAGGAAAGAAAAGCAGAGAAAGCTCCTGCACCGCGTGATTATCCTGGAGATGCGCCTTTAACTGAACCTGAATCGATAGCTATGGCTAATCTGGCTAGAACAAGGAAGTTTGATCGCATGCTTGCCTTTCATACCCAAGGCGAAGAATTTTATTGGGGATTTGAAGGGCTAGAGCCGAGGGAATCTAGTGTATTAGCTGCTGAATTTGCAAGAGTGAGCGGATATACACCAATACAATATATTGATAGCTATGCGGGATATAAGGATTGGTTTATTCAAGATTTTCGAAGACCTGGATTTACAATTGAATTAGGGTCAGGGATTAATCCGTTGCCATTATCTCAGTTTGATGAAATATTTGAGGAAGTGCTTGGTATTTATCTAGCTGCATTATATATGTAAGGTGAAAAAGCCGATAAAACGGCTTTTCTTTTTGAAATAATTTTGAAATAATTGAAACATTCTTCTTATATTTTTCGTATAATTAGTTAATTGGGTTGGAAGGAGGGGTGGAAGTTGCTCTGGAAAAAAAGAAAGAAATACAGAAAGGCTATTTTTTTATGCATTTTCCTTTTGCTCTTTCTTGCAGGATGCACAGTAAATAAAGAGCCGGAACAGCATTCTTTAAAGAATCATCAGAAGGAAACAATAAAGGAAGCGATTCCACCTGCTTTTCTCGATCAAGAGTTAAAGCTTCCTGTCCAAATAGAAGAAGGTCAATTTAACAGTGTGAGCAGCTGGCTAAATAATGAAGAAATTGTGTACATAACGAATGTCGGGTTAGGATCTCATGTGTATACTTATAATATATATACTGGTAAAAACCAGCTGATTTTTGAAAGTGAGTCCCCGGTATCCTCAGTTATTGCTAGTCCTTCAGGTGAACGTTTATTGGTTCATACTGTGCCAACAACCTTTGAAGGGATTATTACAATTATTGATCGTTATGGGAAAGAGATAATGTCTGAAAGAATGGAAGCATTTGACTTTGTTTTTGAGTGGAATCCTTATGATGAGGATCAGCTGCTTCTTTCCTCATTTACAGAAAGCTGGGACTTTTCTACTTATCAAATGAATCTTAAAGAGAAAAAGCTGATTCCTATTCCATTAAAGGAGCCATTTGCAGGTTGGAAGAGCAAGGATGAGCTTGTTTTTTTAGATTGGGGACAAGAGGAAGCTTTGTTATTTGCGCCTCTAAAAAAGAAATTTATATTTAGTGAACAGGACGATACAATTCTAGACAATGTATACAATATGAAGGCAATCGAGAATTTAATCATGACCATTACTGTTCCTAATGATAAAATAAATGAGTCGGCATATACTTTTCTATCCAGTGATCTTAATAAGCTAACAGTCTTAAACATCCCGCATTTAACGAGATTTTCTGACTGGCTAATCCCGTACTTTGATTTTGATGAGAAGGATCACTTTTATACTTTTGCTCCTAAGTATAGTTCGGAAGCTGATACATATGCCGAAGGGTTTCAGCTTCTTTCATTAAATATCGAAAATGGAGAAAAGACAGTGGTTTTCGAGAAGATGGAAAATGAGCCTTTAAGCTGCTCTCCAAATGGAAGTCATTGTTTGTACGGGTTTTATTATGAAAAGCTAATCAATATGGATTCAAAAGATATTATGCCTATCATTAAGGAAGAATAACTAGAAAAAAGGATGGTAAAGATGGCAATAGTAGACGTAACCGTTATTCCAATTGGGACTGAAACACCGAGTGTAAGCAGTTATGTAGCTGATATTCAGCGTGTATTAATGGACTATGAAAAGAAGGGGCAAATTCGCTTCCAGTTAACGCCAATGAATACGATAATCGAAGGAGAGCTTCCTGTTTTATTCGAGGTCATACAGGCTATGCATGAAGTTCCTTTTGAAAAAGGTCTTATGAGGGTAGCAACAAATATTCGTATTGATGATAGAAGAGATGTAAAAAGAAAAATGGAAGAAAAAGTCCAACGTGTTGAGAACCAGCTCAATCAATAAAAAAGAAGGATTCCCAGAGATGGGATCCTTCTTTTTTATTGCACCTGATCAAGGCGCCTTTCGCATTTCATTGTCTAGCTTCGGCTCCTAGCAACTACTGGACTTCAACCTTCCTCCTTACGATAAGTCAACATCGAATCGCTATCGCTCTTCGTGTTTCCTTTATCTCAGTCCGAAGCCCTCCAGTCCATACGTCGCTGAACAGTCGCCTCCGCATTTCTAGTTAGTGTGTTGCAGGGTATCCGCTGTTGATTAGTGTTAATAATGCAAATCCGCCAAATACAACGAATGAACCGGCAGCAAAAACGAAACCTAGAATATTCTTATTTTTAAGAGCACTCCAAGCACCATAAGCTGCTAAAATGGCAACTAAAAAGAAGATAATGACGATTCCCATAAATAAAAGCCCCCTTTTGTTATGATAATCAGGCATATGCCCATTGGAAAATCATATTCAGGTATGGAACCTGTATGTAATACTATATATACATTCGTATTATATTCTATATTTTTTTCTCTTATTTGTCGAGGTCAAAAAGTGACACTTCTATGTCGTTCATCCTACTATTCCCTTTTATAGTATAAAATATCTTCACTTTCCGATAATAAATGAGTTTCCTTTAATTTCTTTGTTAATATAGTGTAAAATTAGTGCATATATCCACAAACGGAGGTGTTAATCATGGAATGGCATCAAATTCCATTAGGTCTATTACAAACAAATTGTTATATTGTTTCAAAAGAAGATAATAATACTTGTTTAATTTTTGATCCAGGGGAAGAAGGAGAGAAATTAAGCAGCTTTATTCTTGAAAAACAGCTAAAACCCCTTGCGATTATCCTTACTCACGCACATTTTGATCATATTGGTGCAGTGGAGGAGATTAGAAAGAAATTCAATATCCCGGTCTATATTCATGAAAAAGAAGCCGACTGGCTAATAGACCCGGCTTTAAATGGGTCACAATTGTTTGAAATAGGCAAGCCTGTGAAAGGAAACCGTGCAGATTATGTATTAACAGACGAAAAGGAACTGAAAATTGGCAGTTTTTCTTTTGAAATCGCAGAAACGCCGGGCCATTCACCAGGCAGTTTATCATTTTACTTTAAAGAAGCGGGATTTGTGATAGCTGGGGATGCATTATTTAGCGGGAGTATTGGGCGGACGGATCTTCCTGGGGGAGATCATGCCCAGCTGCTTAAAAGCATCCATGAGCAATTATTAATTTTGCCTGAAGAAACAATTGTGCTTCCAGGACACGGCCCTGCCACAACAATTGGACAAGAAATGGATTCAAATCCATTTTTAAATGGGTATTAATAAGAAAAGCGGAGGCGACTGTTCAGCGACGTATAGACTGGAGGGCTCCGGACTGAGATAAAGGAAACACGAAGAGCGAAAGCGAATCGATGTTGACTTATCGTAAGGAGGAAGCCTGAAGTCTAGTAGTCGCTAGGAGCTGCAGCTGGACAAAGAAAAGCGGAGGCGACTGTTCAGCGACGTATGGACTGGAGGGCTCCGGACTGAGATAAAGGAAACACGAAGAGCAAAAGCGATTCGATGTTGACTTATCGTAGGGAGGAAGCCTGAAGTCCAGTAGTCGCTAGGAGCTGCAGCTGGACAAAGAAAAGCGGAGGCGACTGTTCAGCGACGTATAGACTGGAGGGCTCCGGACTGAGATAAAGGAAACACGAAGAGCGAAAGCGAATCGATGTTGACTAATCGTAGGGAGGAAGCCTGAAGTCTAGTAGTCGCTAGGAGCTGCAGCTGGACAAAGAAAAGCGAAGGCGTCTAGACAAATAGAAAAGCCCTTCTCCAAGGAGAAGGGCTTTTCTGGGGGATGTTCTATTCATATAATGGGAGGGGATATAGTTAAGCTACTAATAGTAGAATATAATAAAGTTAACACTATGTCAATGGTGAAAAGTAATAGGGATAAAAAAATATTCTAGCATTGCCTCTAGTTTTATCCACTATCTTCTTCATTAATTAGGAGAATCATAATGATAAATTATTTAAAGGAATATATACAAAAGAATCCATTTGGAAAAATTACATTTGCAGATTACATCATGCAAGCACTTTATCATCCACAATATGGTTATTATATGAATGATAAAAGGAAAATTGGACGTGAAGGAGATTTTATTACGACAAGTAATATTTCAGACATATATGGCAGATCCATTGCTAAATGGTTTTACAGGAAAGCAACTGAACTAGATCTTCCATTTTCCATATGCGAAATCGGTGCTGGGACAGGTCGGTTTGCTAAAGCCTTTATTGATGAGTGGAAGATGATATCCGCTAAACCGATTCAATATTTTATTTTAGAAGAAAGCCCTTATCATCGGAAATTACAGCAGGAGGAATTAATTTTTGATGAGAATATAAAGCAGATTGCAAGTTTGGAGGAAATCTCACCTTTTGATGGTTTGATTTTTTCTAATGAATTATTTGATGCGTTTCCAGTCCATGTAATAGAAAATCAAGCTGGTCAATTGCAAGAGGTCATGATTTCAGTGAAGGATGATTTGCTTGTTGAGAGTCTTGAACCGTTAAATAATGAAGAAATTAAATCTTTTCTCGAACGTAGCGGGTTAAAATTGAATAATCAGCAGCGTATTGAAATCCCATTACAGATGGAATCAATGATTATAAGCATGTCCAAGACTATTCAAAGAGGGTTAGTGCTTACGGTTGATTATGGTTATACAAATGAAGAATGGCTAGAGCCAGCAAGAAGGAATGGGAGTTTAAGGGGCTATTTCAAGCATCAGCAAATTAATAATATTCTCGAACGTCCTGGGGAAATGGATATAACAAGCCATATTCATATTGATGCGTTTATCAAAATAGGGAATCAATTAGGGTTAAAGCATGAGAATACATGGAGACAGGATGAATTTTTGCTAGCTGCAGGAATTCTAGAGGAACTTCAGGAGAATTACGATCCGAATCCTTTTTCAGATATAAGCAAAAGAAATCGGGCGATACGCAGTCTTATTATACCAGGGGGAATAAGCTCATCCTTTCATGTGATTTTGCAGCAGAAAGGAGTATAAAGGATAATAAAAAAGCGATGGAATCCATCGCTTTTTTATTATGTAGCTAAACTTTGGTTTTTAGTGACCAGCACCTGGAACCATCATAAATGTGGTCCAATAAGTGAAGCCTACGAAAAACACAGTTAAATATCCTGCAAAAACATACAAATACATACGTTCAGAAAGCTTTAAGTAGCTTAAAAGCAGGAAGAATCCTGTTTGGGCAAAGAAGATTAAAGACGTTGTATACATATCTCCTAAGAAAAACATAACAGCAAATATTCCCGTCCAAAATCCACAAACCTTATACATACGATCCATATGTATCCCTCCTTTTCCCCTAGCAATTCACATCATTACATATTATAAGTTAAATGATAGATAAAAGTAAATAACCTTTGTTGCTACTTTGTGACGATTGCATGATAAGAACAAGAATCGCAGCCGCCAAGCATATTTTCCTTTTCAACTAACTCGATGGAATTAAACAGTGCCTCAAACATGCCCTTTAGAAATTCGTAATGCATATTACATACTGATTCAGCATGTTCAAGAGCTACTTCTTTAAATGGACAGTTATAAATTTGGAAATAAATTTTGCTTTGATCCTCATTTACTTCAAATTCCGGATGGAAGCCTGATAAGGTAGATGCATTTTTTAGGATGTTCAGTTTGTGTTCAAATGAAAGTTCTTCATTGTTGTTCGAAGTACGGTTTATTTCTTGTTCTACCAATTCCTTGCCAAATGACTTTCCTGTCAAATACAAGGCTTTCTTTCCTTCTTCTCCAAGCGAGAGCATGGTTTGCATGGCAATTTTTGAAAGCAGCTGATAGTCACGGTAAGGAAAATGTAACTGAATCACATCTTGAGATAGGCGATATAATCTGCTTGGTCTCCCGCCTTTACCAGTTTTCTGGGTATCAGAGACGAGCATGTTTACATCTTCAAGCTTTGATAGATGGAGTCTGGCTACGTTTGGATGAATGTCGAAGTTATCTGCTATTTCCTGTACAGTTACATCCTTATGTCTTTTTGTAATGTATTGATAAATATAATAGCGTGTTGGATCTGATAATACATTTGTTATTTTTAACGTTTGTTCCACTTATATTCACCTCAAGTAGGATTTGATTCCATTATAATACAGCTATAAAGGGTTAACACTGTATTCACTATTAGTTTATAAAAAGTTCACAATTAAACCAATAACATAAGTCACAAATTTATATAAATTTTGATAAATTTCAACAAATTTTCTAATGTAAATTAATATTTGTCTATTCTTTGAATCCTTATTTTATGAAAATTTCATATTTTTAATCGAATTATTTGTCAAAAAAAGCAGGAGAATATATAATAAGGTCGAATTAAACTCCTAACAAATGAAAAGGTGGTGTGCGATTCAATTGAATACGATTGAAAGGCTAGCCGAAAGAATCATTAAAGATGCTGTTAGAAATCATGCATCTGATATCCACATTGTTCCCCGAAGAAAAGATACCCTCATTCAATTGCGTCTTGCTAACAAACTAATTCCCAGACTTTACTTGCCGAAAGAAGAATGTGACAGACTTATATCACACTTCAAGTTTACAGCTTCAATGGATATCGGAGAAAAGAGACGACCGCAAAGTGGTGCGTACTCCTATCAAATTGATGGCCAAATGATTGGTTTCCGTTTTTCAACGCTCCCCTCTAGCCATAATGAAAGCTTAGTCATCCGAATCCTCCCACAGCAAGAACAAATTCCTTTCTACCAAATTTCTTTATTCCCTAGTATGACCCGAAAACTGCTTGCCCTATTAAAACATGCCCACGGATTAATCATATTTACAGGTCCGACTGGATCAGGTAAAACAACCACTCTTTACTCACTTCTAAATGAAACTTCCCATATGTTCAATCGCAATGTCATCACTCTTGAAGATCCTATTGAAAAAGAAAATGATCGGGTGCTACAGGTTCAAGTGAACGAAAAAGCTGGTGTTTCCTATGCCACTGGTTTAAAAGCAATCTTAAGACATGATCCAGATATCATAATGGTTGGGGAAATCAGGGATGCAGAAACAGCCAAGATTGCAGTGAGGGCTGCGCTAACAGGCCATTTAGTTCTTTCAACAATGCATACGAGGGATGCGAGAGGAGCCATCTACAGGTTGAGCGAATTTGGTGTGGATGCAGTAGAAATAGAGCAGACTCTTGTGGCAGTAACTGCACAGAGGCTTGTGGAATTAGCCTGTCCGTTTTGTTATGGGGAATGTTCCCCATACTGCTATTGCTATGGCAGGTTGAAAAGAGCAAGTGTTTTTGAGCTTTTAGCTGGGAGGGCATTGAATGCTACTATGAAGGCGGCGAGGGGAGAAGAGGCTATTATTAAATACCGAACGATAAAGGATATTATAAAAAAGGGAATTGCACTTGGTTTTATCAAAGAGACAGAATATGAGCGGTGGGTGCTTGAACATGATCAATCGTAAGTGGAGTTTGCAGGAGCAATGCCTTTTTTTAAAACGAATCGGTGAATTGCTTGCCAGAGGCTATCCTTTATCAGAAGCAATTGAATCCCTTTTATTTCAGCTGCCAAACAAAAAGAAACTTGAGCTTAGTCAGTGTCTGGCAGATCTAAGAGAAGGCTACCCTTTTTATCAGGTTTTGGCTAAACTTCGGTTTAATCATCACTTGATTGGCTATGTGTATTTTGCTGAGCAGCACGGCGGTTTAGCCAATGCCTTCCAAGATGGAAGTGAAATGATGCTGAAGCGGGATAGTGATTTGGAAAAGCTAAAAAAATTGTTAGTTTATCCTCTATTTTTGATCTTTATTACTGCTGTCTTATTTATTTTTGTTGAGAGAATAATATTGCCTAGATTTTCCTCACTTTTTATCTCTATGAGCCTCAAGCCTAATTTCTTCACACAGGCAGTTTCCATATTCGGCGAAATGATGCCGTACCTCATGATGTGTCTATTTTTATTATTCCTTCTTCTCTTATTTTACTACTACTGCAGATTTCGCCATTTTTCTCAAATCAAACAAAAGAAAATACTTGTCTCTATTCCAGTTCTTGGGGTGTTTTTCAAATTGTTTTATACTCACTATTTTTCTGTGCAAATTAGTTATTTAATAGCAGGAGGATTATCCGTTCATGAAGCGCTTAGCTTATTTGAGAACAATGATAAACAGCCGCTTTACAAAGAGCTTGGCGAGGAATTAAAGGATGGCTTGCGGAAGGGGGATAGGCTTGAGGATATATTAATAAGGTATCCATTTTTCGAAAGTGAGCTTGCTCATATTATTAGACACGGACAAAAGAATGGAAAATTAGATCAAGAGCTATTCTTTTTTAGCCGGTATTGTTTAAACCTGCTGGAGGAAAGAACAGAAAAAACGTTAAAAACGGTCCAGCCATGTTTGTATGTATTTATTGGCTTATTAATTGTATCCATGTATTTAGCTGTATTATTACCGATGTTTCATTTATTGGAGGGGTTTTAATGTTGAAAATAATCAAAAATGAATATGCATTTACACTGCTTGAAATGATGATTGTCCTTCTCGTCATTTCAGTTCTGCTGATTATTACAATACCGAATATTACTAAGCATAATGGAAATATCAATAAAAAAGGATGTGAAGCATATGTAAAGATGGTTCAAGCCCAGGTGCAGGCATATGAAATCGAGCATAAAAAACCGCCTTCAGATGTAAAAGCTTTAGTGGATGAAAAATATTTGAACGAAAATGAAACAACTTGTCCAAATGGAGAAGCTATAGTGATTACAGATGGAAAAGTATCATCAAATCAAAAGGAATCATCCTCTAATGATTAACTCAGAAGATGGCTTTACATTATTAGAATCCCTGTTTGTATTGAGTGTATTCCTCATTATTGCTTCTATTTCTGCTTTCGTGTTTAAATCTCAATTTGTTTCTCTTGAAAAACAGCAATTTATCAGCCAGTTAAGAGCCGACCTATTATATGGACAGCAATATGCCATGTCACATCAAGTTTTGGTTACTGTTAATATTCTCCCAGAGGAGAATTCCTATTATTTACGCGAGGGCTATAATAAAGGATTCCTTATAAAAAGGGAAATTCCTGAAGTGGTCACAATCAAAGAAGGCTCCATGAAGTTATTTTTTCAGTTTAAGCCTGATGGGAATATTAATCGATTTGGCTCTTTTTTGATCAAAGTGGATAAAGTATGGTACAGAATGACCTTCTTAATCGGTAAGGGGAGATTTTATGTGGCGAAAGAATGATGGATTCTTCCTGGCAGAATTGTTATTAACTCTTTCTGCATGGCTACTCATTGCAAGTGTCCTTTTTCCATTGATTATTCAAGCTGTTAATCAATCTCTCCAAGTCAGACAGGAATTCCTTGCTGCTGAAATTTTATACGAAAGTTTAATAGATTCGAAGAAGAGATCGGTATATCCACTCAATGAAACAATTGTAGTCAACCAAACTTTATATGAGATTATTACAAAGGAGAATGGGGAATCTGCGAATATGGAGGTATGCATTAAATATGAAGATTTTCTCCAAAAGTCCTATGAAACGTGTGAAATCTTTGAATAATAAAGGCTTTACAATGACAGAAATGCTCTATTCATTCTCAGTTTTCCTCATAATCGTCTCCTTTTTTCCCCTTAGCTTTAAATACCTATTCCAAAATGAACAGTTTGAAGCGAGAAATAAAATAATGGAATGGCATGTTTTTGTACAGCAATTGAAAAAGGAAGTCCGGCTATCTGACGAGTTGTTTGTATTCAATGATAAAATTATCTTAAAGAAAGATGGGCAGACTATACTGTTTGATAAGCATGGAACAAATATTAGGCGAAGAGTAGATGATAAAGGGCATGAAATTGTTTTACAGCAGGTGGAAACGGTCCGATTTGATGAGTTACATGATGGCATCCGGCTAACTGTAAAAGATATATTCCATCAACAGCATACTGCGTCCTTCATTTCATTCCTTAATATGGAGGCAGACTATGATCCGTAATGAAAAGGGTTTTTCTTATCCTCTAACATTTTGTGTGATTCTCCTTGCCTTTGTTGTCCTCTCTATTCATCTTGAATTATACATTTCCGAGAAAAGAATAATAAACGAAACAGTCACGATGCTAAAACAAGAATATTATTTTTTAAGTGCGATGAAATGGACGGAAGAGCAACTTTTAGTAGAAGAGAATGAGGGGGGATCAGGCATATATTCTTTCTTGGATGGCGAGGTAAATTATCATTCCGTAAAAGTTACAGACAGCCTTCTTCGGGTAACATTTGTTTTAACAATGAAGGATTCCCCAGAAATCACTGGAGTTGGTTACTATGACAAAGAACTTAAGAAAATGATAAAATGGAATGAAAAAAATTGAGTGAGGATTTGAATATGAAAGCAATTTATTTGACTGGATTTATGGGAGCGGGGAAAACAACGATTGGAAAAGCACTTGGTGAATATTTGGAGATGCCGGTTTTTGATACGGATGAGGAAATTGAAGTGAAAGAAACACTTACAATTAGTGAGATATTCGAACAGCAAGGTGAAGAGTTTTTTCGTGCCCTTGAGACAAGAATATTAGGGGAGCTTCCTGTAAAGGATGCAGTAATTACAACAGGCGGAGGAATTGTCTGCAGGGGGGGAAATAGGCAGTTTATAAAAGAACATGGAATTGTAATTTTCCTATTTGCGAGCAAGGAAGAAATTGTGAAACGGCTTGAACTGGACGAAACTAGACCATTGCTTAAAGGGGATAAACTTGAAAAGATAGCGGTCCTTTATAATGAAAGGCTGCCTATATATAAGCAGGCTGCTGATTTTACGGTTGATACGACAGGAAAAGAGATTGGTGAAGTGGTAAAAGAAATCGTTTCTTGTTTAAAGTTGCAATAAATGGGCATACTTGGACATATAGTACGGTTTATTTTGATAGAAATCAGCTAAGTGCAGGTGTGGCTATGAAATCAAATGATTATGTGAAATACATTACGCAGACAGTAGTGAAATATATTGATCAGCCAAAGGATGAACGGAAAAAATATCGTATAGAAAAAAAGAATGCAAAAGAGCCTTTTTTATTGAAATGGTTCGGAATAATCCCTTATGCCATTTATGCTTTGTTCAAAAGAAAATAAATTAAAAAGAAACCGGTACTGACCGGTTTCTTTTTAATTTACAATTGAACGCTGAAATGCATCTTCTGTCAAATAAAATAACCCTCCATTAATGATAGATATATTTATTCTAGGTTCATACTGCTCCTTTAATGCCATTTTCTCAATTTCATAGCTTTCTTCCTTATCCTCCATTTCCTCATAAAAATGTTCAAGCAAATTTAAATCCTTTTCCCAGCGTGCTGTCGCTTCTTCTGCCCATGTGTGGTCCTCTTTTTTTATTTCATTTTGTAAATAATGCTGAATCCTTATCATCCCGCTTTTGGGCATGATTAAAGGGGATAAGGTAAAAGAGTAATCAGGAATTTTAGGAGTAAGCTCTAGTTCTAAGAGTTTATCATGAAACCCATCTATCATTTGTCCATTAATCAATTGCAGTCCAATCGACTTGAAGACATCCCTTTTACGATCACATTGGTAGGAGATGCGAACGTTCATTCCGAGCCATGGGCGTAATGGGGTTTGCTGGCCAAATGTATTCTTATTTTCGTATAAGCGAATATAGCCTGCAAGCTTCTTCGTGGATTCGAAGATTTGATGCAGCCTTGGGGAGCCAAAATGGATGGTTTCCCCTTTTAATGTTTTTGGTGCAGCTTCTGGATTTGTTATCATTGTCAGCTGCATCGGATTTGGGATGCCACCCGTTTTCTCTAAATAATGCCAGTAGAAGGGACGATTCATTAGCTGTTTGTCTAGCTCAATTGTTAATTGTACGGTTAGATAGCCAGATCCCGACTCAATCATTTCACAGCTGTTTGCGTGAAAATATCTTTCAAGAAAGTGCTGAATTTCCTGCTGCTGCACTGCCTTCACCTGCTTTCATCTCTTCTGCAAATTGAATCATTGACGTTAAGTTGTCCATCTTAATTCTCATTTCCCCTTCTGAAGAAGATCTGCCAAAAATGTCAATGAGATGGTCATCGATATTTCCGAAGTCAAGCTTTGTTAGAATATCATCCAGGTCGCCAATTACTTTTTCAAACAGATGTATTTTTTCATATAATAGCTTCAGAACGTGTTCTTCTACAGTATCCTTTATGGCGAAGTTGTAAATGTTCACATCTTTCTCCTGTCCCAGACGATGGACCCGTCCAATTCTTTGTTCAAGACGCATTGGATTCCAAGGCAAGTCGAAATTTATTATATGATTGCAAAATTGAAGGTTAATTCCTTCTCCTCCAGCTTCCGTAGCGATGAGAACTTGGGCGTTTTTTTGAAATAGCTCTCTCATCCAATCCTTTTTGCCTCGCTTGAATCCTCCTCTAAAAGGGACTGAAGTAATTCCATGCTGTTTGAGAAACCATTGCAAATACATTTGTGTGGCTCGATATTCAGTAAAAATGATCACCTTATCATTAATTTGCTGTATCAATTCAAGTGCCTTTTCTGCCTTCGAATTCCTTTGAACTGCTTCTACCTTCGTTATTAACAATTGAATTTGTTCCTGAAATTCTTTAGTTGGCTCCTCTTTTTTCTGGAGCATATTTTTTAATGTGAAAAAAACAGACTCTCTGCTGCTGCAAGCTTCCCGTTGAAGTGTCATCTCAGAAAATTGGCTTGAACTCATCCAGTTCCCATCACTTCGAAGGTTTGTGACTGATTCATATAGTTCTCTTTCTTCCCTCGAAAATTCAATGGGCAACGTTTCGACATTCCGTTTCGTCCATTCAATCCCTGTATCCGCTCTTCGGTTTCGAATCATCACTTTATTAACAAGCACTTTTAAATATTCATCATCATCCAGTGTTCGAGAGTCCTTTTGATATTTTTGATAAAAATCCGCTTCATTTCCTAAATGGCCAGGCTTTAATAAAGAAACTAAGTTAAAGATTTCACTGATCCGATTCTGAATCGGTGTGGCTGTAAGGAGCAAGCAAAATTTCTTTTTTAAGTTTTGAACAAATTCATAGTTTTTTGTCTTATTGTTTTTCAGTTTGTGCGCTTCATCGATTATAACTAAGTCATAGTCTTGATTATAAATAATATCTTTATGCGGGCTGCGCTTTGCTGTATCAATCGAAGATACAACCACATCGCATTGTTCCCATACATAGCTTTTGCGCTGTGCGATGGCAGGGATGAAAAATTTTGAATTTAATTCGATCGCCCATTGAGTCACAAGGGAAGCAGGAACAAGAATTAGCACCTTCTTCACTAGTCCCCTAATCATATACTCTTTTAAAATCAAGCCAGCTTCAATTGTTTTGCCCAAACCTACTTCATCCGCTAGAATAGCTTTTCCATTCATATTTTCTACTACCTGCTTAGCCACTTCCAGCTGATGCGGCAAAGGAACAAGACTTGATAAGTGCTTAGGGGCCTGAAGCCCTTCAAATTCTGGAATAATTGTATGGTTTTCCACTTCTAAGGCTAATTTATATAGCTCCCAGCTTCCCCATGGTCCGTCCTCTTCAATTCTATGTAAAAATTCATTTTGCCATGAAGAATCAAAATTAATTTGCACTGACATCTAATCCAGCTCCTTAAAAAGAGAAAAATAATTCCCCATTGCTCAAAAGTAGTTCTAATGGTAGGATAAAATTAGCTTTGAAAGTTTTGAAATTTGCCACTTTATTTAGTTAATCGAAATAATATTGTTTACTTTTATTTTCCGTTACGTTTTCGTTGGTATTTGCGTTTAGTATGAACCAATTTGGAAAATTTTATAAATGCGGATGAAGGCAAGGGGAGAGACTACATTTTGTAGCGCCGAAGGAGCAAGCAATATCAATTGTGAATCTCTCAGGCAAAAGAACCCTTGTTGGACGTAGCTCTGGAGAGAGCTCATTTTTATTGAGCCACCAAAGGGGAAAACCGTAAACGGTAAACTTTCAGGTGCAAGGACAGAGATCTTCTCACGATTTGAGGGGATTCTCTGTCTTTTTTTATGGTTTTAAGGTAAATATTCAAACCTTTCAAATGGATTAAAAGGGGGACGAGTAAATGTCACAGTTAAAACGAACACCATTATTTGATGTTTACAAAGAGTATGGTGCAAAGACAATCGACTTTGGAGGCTGGGATCTGCCTGTTCAGTTTTCAAGCATCAAAGAAGAGCATGAAGCGGTAAGAACAAAAGCTGGTTTGTTTGATGTATCCCATATGGGTGAAATTGAAGTCAAGGGTCCTGACAGCCTTTCATACCTTCAAAAAATGATGACAAATGACATCTCAAAATTAAAAAATTCAGCAGCCCAGTATACAGCTATGTGTTATGAAAATGGCGGAACTGTTGACGATTTGCTCGTTTACAAATTAGAAGATAATCACTATTTACTTGTAGTGAACGCATCTAATATTGAAAAAGATTATAAATGGCTAGAAGATCATCTTGAAGGCAATGTTGAGCTGAAGAACCTCTCTGATGAAACGGCGCAGGTTGCCATCCAAGGTCCAGTGGCAGAAGAAGTGCTGCAAAAGCTTGCAGGAGATACAAATTTAGCTGAAATTGGTTTCTTTAAATTCCAGGAGAATGTAAATTTAAATGGGAAGAAAGCACTTGTTTCCAGAACAGGCTATACAGGTGAGGATGGCTTCGAAATATATTGTGATGCACAAGACGTTGTGGCAATCTGGAAGGATATTTTAGAAGCTGGGAAGGACGAAGGAGTTCTGCCTTGTGGCTTAGGAGCTCGTGATACATTGCGTTTTGAAGCAAATCTTGCTCTTTATGGACAAGAATTATCACCAGAAATTTCTCCTCTGGAAGCGGGAATTGGCTTCGCAGTAAAAGTGCAAAAAGAAGCGGATTTTATTGGGAAAGAGGCGCTTGCTGCTCAAAAAGAGAGTGGCTTAGCAAGAAAATTAGCAGGGATTGAAATGATCGATCGCGGGATTCCTCGTCACGGCTATCCTGTATATAAAGGCGATGAACAAATTGGTGAGGTGACAACAGGCACGCAATCTCCATCATTAAAGAAAAACATTGGTCTCGCCCTGTTAAAAACAGAACATACTGAAATTGGTTCTGAAGTGGAAGTTGAAATACGCGGAAAGCGCCTTAAAGCAGTTGTGGCGGCTACGCCTTTCTATAAAAGAGAGAAAAAATAGGAGAGGAGACAACACTATGAAACATCGCTACTTACCGATGACAGAGACAGATAAGAAAGAAATGCTCGAAACAATCGGTGTAAACTCAATCGATGAATTATTCAGTGATATTCCTGAACGAGTAAGATTTAAAGGGGAATATAACATCAAACCTAAGAAAACAGAAACGGCATTAATGAAAGAACTTACACAGCTAGCACAAAAAAATGCGGATTTAAGAAGTCATACTTCCTTTTTAGGTGCAGGTGTCTATGATCACTACATGCCTGTTATTGTCGACCATGTTTTGTCTCGATCTGAATTTTACACAGCTTATACACCGTATCAGCCTGAAATTTCTCAGGGAGAGCTGCAGGCAATCTTTGAATTCCAGTCCATGATCTGCGAATTAACGGGGATGGATGTAGCGAACTCTTCTATGTATGATGGAGGAACAGCTTTAGCTGAAGCAGCAATGCTTAGTGCAGGGCAAACGCGCCGCAAAAAAGTTCTCATTTCAAGTGCTGTCCATCCAGAAGCAAAAGAAGTGGTGAAAACCTATGCGAAAGGTCAATATATCGAGGTAATTGAAATTCCACATAAGGATGGAATTACAGATGCTGCTGTTTTAAAAGACATGATCAATGATGAGATTGCAGCAGTTATTGTTCAGTATCCGAACTTTTTTGGCCGTATTGAACCGTTAAAAGAACTTGAAGAAATCATTCATGCACAAAAATCATTGTTTGTTGTTTCAAGCAATCCGCTTTCACTTGGGGCATTAACACCTCCAGGAAAATTGGGTGCGGATATTGTTGCAGGTGATGCGCAGCCGTTCGGTATTCCGACAGCATTTGGTGGTCCGCATTGCGGCTACTTCGCTGTAACAAATAAATTGATGAGGAAGGTTCCAGGCCGTCTTGTTGGTCAAACGGTTGATGAAGAAGGACGAAGAGGCTTCGTACTTACTCTTCAAGCACGCGAGCAGCATATTCGCCGAGATAAAGCCACATCTAATATTTGTTCTAACCAGGCACTAAATGCACTTGCTGCATCTGTTGCAATGACAGCACTTGGCAAAAAAGGTGTCAAGGAAATGGCTTTATCCAATATCCAAAAAGCACACTATGCAAAACAGGCATTTAAAACAAAAGGTTTTGAGATTGCGTTTGAAGGTCCTTCCTTCAATGAGTTTGTCGTGAAATTAAATACATCTGTTAAAGAAGTAAATAAAAAGCTTTTAGAAAAAGGAATGATTGGCGGCTATGATTTAGGCCGGGATTATTCAGATTTAAAGAACCATATGCTAGTTGCTGTCACTGAACTAAGAACGAAAGAAGAAATTGATACATTTGTAAATGAAATGGGGGATTACCATGCATAAGGATGATCAAGCACTCATTTTTGAAATATCTAAACCTGGCCGCATCGGTTATAGCCTCCCGGAAATGGATGTTCCGGAAATAGATATAAACGAACTGATTCCTGCTGGATATTTAAGAGAAGAAGAGCCGGAGCTGCCAGAAGTGTCAGAGCTTGATATTATGCGTCATTATACAGCTCTTTCTAATCGAAACCATGGGGTTGACTCAGGTTTTTATCCGCTAGGATCATGTACAATGAAATATAATCCAAAAATCAATGAGAATGTGGCACGCTTCCCAGGATTTGCCCATTTGCATCCATTGCAGGATGAGAGTTCTGTCCAAGGGGCATTAGAGCTTATGTACGATTTACAGGAGCATTTAATTGAAATTACAGGGATGGATCAAGTCACACTTCAGCCTGCTGCTGGTGCACATGGTGAATGGACAGCGCTAATGATGGTTCGTGCATTCCATGAGGCTAATGGTGACTTTAACCGGACGAAAGTGCTCATTCCTGACTCTGCTCATGGGACGAACCCTGCTTCTGCAACTGTTGCTGGTTTTGAAACGGTTACAGTTAAGTCAGGTGAGAATGGGTTAGTAGACTTAGATGATCTGCGCCGGGCCGTTGGGGAAGATACAGCAGCTCTGATGCTGACGAATCCAAACACATTAGGGCTTTTTGAAGAAGATATTCTTGAGATGGCTGAGATTGTTCATGCTGCTGGAGGAAAGCTTTATTATGATGGAGCGAACTTAAACGCAGTTATGTCGAAGGCACGTCCAGGGGATATGGGATTTGATCTTGTACATTTAAATCTTCATAAAACATTTACCGGTCCTCACGGTGGCGGAGGTCCTGGTTCAGGCCCAGTTGGAGTAAAAGCAGATTTAATTCCGTTTCTGCCTAAGCCGGTGCTTGTGAAGCAGGGGGATCAATATGTATTAGATTATGACCGCCCGCAATCCATTGGTCGTGTAAAGCCTTATTATGGCAACTTCGGCATTAATGTTCGTGCATATACGTATATTCGCACGATGGGTCCAGATGGACTAAAAGCGGTGACAGAATATGCTGTATTAAATGCAAACTATATGATGAGAAGACTGCAGGAATCGTATGATCTTCCATTTGATAGACATTGCAAGCATGAATTTGTCCTTAGCGGCAAGCGTCAAAAGAAACTAGGCGTAAGAACACTTGATATTGCCAAGCGCCTCTTAGACTTTGGCTATCATCCGCCAACCATTTACTTCCCATTAAATGTGGAAGAATGTATCATGATTGAACCGACTGAAACAGAATCAAAAGAAACACTTGATGCATTTTGTGATGCAATGATTCAAATAGCGAAGGAAGCAGAAGAGAATCCAGAAATTGTTCAGGAAGCGCCTCATAATACTGTGATTGGCCGTCTTGATGAAACATTGGCAGCTCGTAAACCTGTTCTTCGTTATCAAAAACAATAACATGACAAGACTGGTTCTAATTATTGAACCAGTCTTTTTTATTTACTGATAATTTATAGTTTGAAGACTCATTTGCAAAGAAAATAGGAGAATTGCAAATAAAACTGGTTTTTCGCAAATAAAAAAGGGCAATTGCAAATAAAAGTTATTTTTTGCAAAAAAAGAGGGCAATTGCAAATAAAACCGGTTTTTCGCAAATAAAAAAGGGCAATTGCAAATAAAAGTTATTTTTTGCAAAAAAAGAGGGCAATTGCAAATAAAATCTGTTTTTTCGCAAAAAATAGGACGCTAGCAAATATAAATGGTTACTTTGCAAATAAAAAATCCTCTGCACATAT
Organism: Cytobacillus massiliigabonensis; assembly: GCF_900199725.1. Lineage (GTDB taxonomy): Bacteria > Bacillota > Bacilli > Bacillales > Cytobacillaceae > Cytobacillus > Cytobacillus massiliigabonensis. The sequence continues at coordinate 1,615,428 of NZ_LT904904.1, forward strand.
ATGCAAGAGGATTTTGTTTTATTAGTTTTTTGCTTTTATTTTGCCGCCCCATTTTTTAAAGCCGCCCTGTAGATGATACAGGTCTTTGTAACCTCTGCGGTAAAGGAATTGTGCAGCTCTTCCACTTCTCATTCCGCTTTGGCAATATAAATAAACAGGCTTGTCCGGACGTAGCTCTTTTAAGCGTACTTTCATTTGAGACATTGGAATATTTCGGGCACCAAGAATATGTCCAGCATCAAATTCATTCTGTTCTCGGACATCGATTAATTGGGCTTTTCGATAACCCTCGCGAAATTGTTCTTCTGTTAACGTTTTGACAATTTTCCTTTGATATAACCATGTAATAACCGAGTAGACAATAATTGCCCCTAATATAATTAGAAGTAAATAAAGGGTATTCAATGCGTCTTTCTCCTTTCAATCTTAGCTAGACCATCTTTTATTATATAGGTCTTTCTTGATATGAGTAAAGGAATTAAGATAAATTTTCTTCTATTTCCCTATTTTCTTCAACTTCCTTTGTTTTTTTATTGTATTTTGATAGACTAAAAAACGTAAACATAGCAAAACAAATAGTAAAAGAGGTTTTAAAATGACAAAAGAAGTTTGGCGTTTTATTGATTCTGGTGCAGGCTCACCTTCCTTTAATATGGCATTGGACGAAGCACTTCTTGATTGGAATAGCGAAGGGAAAATCCCCCCGGTTATCCGTTTTTATGGATGGAATCCGGCTACTCTATCAATTGGTTATTTTCAAAAGGTAGAAAAGGAAATTGATATGGAACAGGTGAAGGCACACGGACTTGGTTTTGTCCGTCGTCCGACTGGCGGCAGAGGCGTGCTCCATGAGCATGAGCTTACATATAGTGTGATTGTTTCTGAGGAACATCCTGATATGCCAAAAACTGTCACTGAGGCTTATCGAGTGATTTCTGAGGGAATATTGAAAGGATTCCATCACTTAGGAATGGATGCGTACTTTGCTGTTCCAAGAACTGCGGAGGAACGTGATTCCTTGAAAAATCCCCGATCGGCTGTTTGCTTTGATGCACCAAGCTGGTATGAGCTAGTTGTTGAAGGGCGGAAAGTGGCTGGGAGTGCACAGACTAGGCAAAAGGGTGTAATTCTCCAGCATGGCTCTATATTGCTTGATTTAGATGAGGACAAGCTTTTTAGCTTATTCAAATATCCAAGTGATCGAGTAAAAGAGCGGATGCAAAAAGCTTTTAAAAGTAAAGCAGTTGCCATTAATGAAATAAGTAAGGAACGAATTACGTTAGAGCAGGCAAAAGAAGCGTTTAAGAAGGGTTTTGCTGAAGGGCTGAATATTGAACTTGAGCCATATGAGCTGTCGGAAGAAGAGCTTGCTTATGTCAATAAAATTGCTAATGAGCGATATGAACAAGATGAATGGAATTTCAAAAGATAAAAGCGGCTCCGGCCGTTTTTTTTTACCTTTAGCGTTAACAGTGAGATTGAAATATGACAAATGTCACCTGAAATAAATGACAAAATCCACTAATCCAAAATCTTCCTTCACCTTAATATAAATGTAGAACTAATGGAGGTGGAAAAATGGATTCGATAGTGGTGCTCGATCATGTAACGAAAACATTTAAAAATAAAAAAGCGGTGGACCATGTTTCATTTTCGATAAAAACAGGAGAAGTTGCTGCAATTCTGGGTCCGAATGGAGCGGGGAAAACGACGACCATTATGATGATGCTTGGGCTGCTTAATCCAACGAGCGGGGAGGTGGAATTATTTAATAGTCACCCGAAGGAAAAGAAAATCCGGGAGAGAATTGGGGCGATGCTTCAGGAGGTCAGTGTGATTGATGCTTTAAAGGTGAAAGAAATTATTCAATTATTTAGAAGCTATTATCCCAATCCGATGCCATTTGAAAAACTAGTAGCATTTACAGGTTTAAGTAATGATGATCTAAAGAGAAGGGCGGATAAACTTTCTGGAGGGCAGAAGCGTCGTCTTGGGTTTGCTCTTGCATTGGCAGGGGATCCTGATTTAATTTTTTTGGATGAACCGACTGTAGGGCTGGATATTACTTCCCGAAAACTGTTTTGGAATACCATTGGAGAATTAAAGGCTCTCGGAAAAACGATTATTTTTACAACACATTATCTTCAGGAAGCGGATGATGTTGCAGATCGAATAATTTTATTTAATCATGGAACAATTATTGAAGATGGGACACCGGCAGAAATTAAAGCAAAACTATCTAAACAATCTGTGTCGTTTGCTGCAAGCGAAGAAATATCTATTGCTTCATTAAACAATCTTCCACATGTCTCAGAGGTATATAAAAGAAACGATAGAATCTATGTAATAACCGATGAAACAGATGCTGTTATCGCTGCGCTATTTGAAAAGAAATTTAAAATTAGCGGAATTCAAATTGAACAGGGACGCTTAGATGAGGCTTTTGAGCAATTGACTGAAGATAAGGAGGCGATATAAATGAGTGCTTTTCGTATGCAATGTAAAGCAGAAATCATCCGAATTCTGCGAAACCCATACTTTGTCTTTTGGTCACTGCTTATGCCGATCGTCTTTTATGTTATTTTCACTAAAGTCTTTAATACGAATATTCAAGATAAACAAGAGTGGCATGCTCATTACTTAATGTCAATGACAACGTTTAGTGTGATGGGTTCAGCCATTATGACACTTGGAATTAGACTTGTGGAAGAACGGACAAAAGGATGGTCATTATTTATGAGGATCACCCCGCTATCTGACCATGCCTATTTTGCTGCAAAAATGATTGGGCAAACAGTCATTCACCTCTTCTCTATTGTGATTATTTTTATTGCTGGTGCTTTAATTAACGGGGTTGCTCTATCAGCAATTGAATGGCTGATGAGCGGTTTGTGGATTTTGTTTGGATCGCTTCCGTTTCTTGCTTTAGGGACGCTAGTTGGAACGATGAAGAGAGTAGATACCGCTTCTGGTATTTCAAATGTTATTTATATGATTCTCGCAATATCAGGAGGCATGTGGATGCCGATGGATATAATGCCGGAGTTTATACAAAAAATTGGGGTATGGCTTCCTTCATATAATTTAGGAAATGGTGCCTGGGAAATCATCCGCGGGAATAGTCCAGAATGGATAAATTTCCTTCTATTAATAGGATATCTTTTCCTTTTCATGCTATTATCTAGTTATATTAGGAGAAAGCAGGAAGCGGCGGTGTAGTTACATGTCAAAAGGAAAATTAGAGATTTTCCCTGCAAGGTATGGGTTTTTCCCTTATATGTTTTTAATCTATCTATTTATGCCGGGTTATTATATCTACTTTGAGACAGGCTGGAAGCTGTATGCCGGTTATGGATTATTAGGATTATTCCTACTTACATACCGGCAGCTTTATTTTGCTGGGAAGACTTTTACAAATTGGTTAATCCTTCAGATAAGTATTGTTTTATTTTTATCTATCTTTATTAATATAAATATTTTATTTTTAGGCTTCTTTCCAGCACATTTTATAGGCTGGTATGAGGAAAAGAAGCGGTTCTTTTTAGCTCTGTTCTTTTTTGGAATATCTATTTTTACCCCGGTAATTGTTCATTATAATCATTTAAATCCGAGTGCCTTGTTTTATTTTATCCCCTTTATCCTCATTATGTTGTTTTCTCCATTCGGCATTCGCTCGATGAATAGCAGAATGGAGCTGGAAAGACAGCTTGATGAAGCGAATGAACGGATTGAAGAACTAGTGAAACGTGAGGAAAGAGTGAGAATTGCACGTGATCTTCATGATACGCTTGGTCATACACTCTCGTTGATTACATTGAAGAGCCAGCTTGTCGGGAAGCTGCTAGCGAAGGATATTGAACGAGCTAAGCATGAAGCTAAGGAGATAGAAAGAACCTCCAGGGCTGCATTATCGCAAGTAAGAGAGCTTGTCTCAGACATGAGAGCGATTACCATTTCGGAGGAGCTGCTGGCGTCTTCTGCCATTCTTGAAGCTGCAGGCATCCATTTTCAATATCATGATGACTCTATGCATGAGAAAGTTTCAGCAATTACTCAAAATATTCTAAGCATGTGTTTGCGTGAAGCAGTGACGAATGTGGTAAAGCATAGTCATGCAAAAAATTGCCATATTTCAATCATTGAAAAAGAAGGAGAAATGATGATTAGTATTCAAGATGATGGAAAAGGGATGGCTGAAAATTGTGAAGCGGGAAATGGACTGAAGGGTATTTCAGAAAGACTTGAATTGATTGATGGGGCATTGAAGATCGCAGCTCATAAAGGGACAAAGCTAGTTATTACTGTCCCAGTCATTGTGAAGGAGAGAGAGGCAGGTGTTGTTTCATGATCAGAATCGTAATAGCGGAAGATCAAGGAATGCTTAGGGGAGCACTTGGTTCCCTTCTTGATTTTGAGGATGACATAGAAGTGATCGGACAAGCCAAAAATGGAGAGGAAGCGTTTCATTTCATTCAAACCCTTAAACCAGATGTTTGTTTAATGGATATAGAAATGCCGCTTATGAGCGGTTTAGAAGTAGCAGAGGAATTAACAAAGCAAGGTTCAGATTGTAAAATTATCATTTTGACAACATTTGCTCGTCCTGGTTATTTTGAACGTGCTGTAAAAGCGGATGTTCATGGGTATATGCTTAAAGATGGATCAAGTGATGAGCTGGCAGAGTCTATCAGAAGTGTGATGAAAGGGAAACGTGAATTTGCTCCTGAGCTCATTTTTGGCAGTATGAAAGATGAAAATCCTTTAACGAAGCGTGAGCGTGAAGTGTTGCGGATGGTAGCTGATGGAAAGACAGCTAAAGAGATATCGGCAATCCTTTTTTTATCAGCTGGAACTGTAAGGAATTATATGTCTGAAATCATCAGCAAGCTGCATGTGAAGAACCGAATGGAAGCAATCAGCATAGCAGAAGAAAAAGGATGGATATAAAGAAAACGAGGCATCGTTATATGCCTCGTTTTCTATTACTCTTTTAAATCTTCAATGGAATCAATGTCCATGTATGCAGGAACAACTAAGCCGATTTTAGTTCCCTCTAGGTTTGTACCTAAATCCTCAAACTTCCCTTCGAATTCTTTATAATAGTCTGCATGCGTTAATGGCAGCCAGCCAGCGATATGTGCATCAAGACTTCCTTCAGCAACCCCAGCCCACATAGGACCTGCTTCTACTTGACGAAGGGTAACTTTGTAGCCTAGATCGGTCAACACTTGTGCAACCACATTTGTACTTGCGATTTCCGTATCCCATGCAACATAACCAAGCGTGATTTTGTCACCGTCAACTTTCTCTGCGCCTTCTGTCCATTTAGCAATCTTCTCAGAATTCTCATCGACCCATTTACGCGCAGCTTTTTCCGGATCTTCCCCATCTGTAATTTGAACCATCACTGCGTTCATATCTTCCTCTTGCCAGTTGAATTGATCTAACACCTTGTAAGCGGATGGATGATCTTTAGCAAGCCCGTTACGTGCAATCGAATGGATATTTTCTTCATCTCCATAAGTCCCTTTAGGATCTTCTAAATATTTCAAATCAAATTTTGAAAACTTCCAGTGCGGGCTCCAGCCAGTAACAATGATTGGTTCTTCTTTATCATAGGCTTTCTTTAAAGCGGCAGTCATAGCTGCGCCAGAGCCTTCTACTAATGTCCAATCATCAAGCTCGTATTCTTCAAGAACATTTGCAGTTGCTTTCATTATCCCAGCTCCAGGATCAATCCCAATAATTTTGTAATCGACGCTTTCTCCAACGGATGCTTCAGAAGCACCTTTATCTGTTTTTCCTTTGTCACTGCTTGCCTCATCAGACCCACAAGCAGCTAGACCGAATGTTAAGGCAGGCACCATTAAAAAAGATAACCATTTTTTCTTCATGATATTTTTCCCCCTCGTTTTTTAATTCCTATATTTTGGGTAATCCGATCAAGGATAATGGCCATTACCACAATCGCAAGACCAGCCTCAAAACCTTTTCCAATTTGAATCTGTGTGACCGCACGGTAAACGTCTGCTCCAAGACCAGGTGAACCGACCATGGACGCAATAACAACCATTGACAATGAAAGCATGATACTTTGGTTTACACCTGCCATGATTGTTGGCATGGCAAGCGGAAGCTGTACCTTGAGCAAACGCTGGCTAGTAGTAGAACCAAATGCCTCAGTAGCTTCAATAATATCTGCTGGCACTTGCTGGATTCCTAGAATGGTTAGCCTTATCGTAGGCGGTACGGCGAATATAACTGAAGCTACTACGCCTGGCACAACTCCAATGCTAAAGAAGAATATCGCCGGGATTAAATAAACAAATGCAGGCATCGTTTGCATAAAGTCTAATATTGGAGTAATAATCTGTTTAACTGAATTCTTTTGTGAAGCCCAAATGCCCATGGGGATTCCAATAACGACTGTAATTAGGACCGCTGTTAAAACTAATGAAAGAGTTTCAAGCATACCTTCCCAATATCCTAAATTATCTATTAAGAACAAACCAATAACAGCAAATAGGGCGATGCCCTTTGTTGCTAGTTTCCACGCTAATAAACCAATAAGGATAATGAGTATATAGGATGGAATAAATGCTAAAGCGGCAAAAAGCCCTTCCACAATTCCTTCTAAACTGACAGTAATAGCATCGAAAAGAAAGGCAAAGGTAACTGTAAGCCAATCAACAAAGCGATCAATCCAATCTGCAAGCGGGAGTTTTGGTAATAAGCCTTCCATTAATGATTCCCTCCTTTACTTGACTGATCAGCAGCCACTTCTTTTTTTGCCTTTTCTAAGTCATTAATAACTTCATTATTTCCGGCTAGGGCGCCAATGACCGCACCTCTCACAAGAATGCCATATAGTCGATTGTTTTCATCTACAACTGCAACTGGAATTGTAGCAGTTGACACTTTGTCAAATAGATCCGTTAACAATGTTTCACCTGTTACCTTTTGAACATTTGGATTAATAATTGCTTGCAATGTTTGCCCATTTTCAGCGGCTGTCTTTGCATCATCAGCTGTTATTGCCCCAAGAAGGATTTGCTTTTTATCAACTACGTAAATGCTTGAAATTCCTAGTTTCTTCATCATTTGCAAAGCTACTCTAGGTCCTTTATCGATTTGAACGGTTTCCGCTCTTTTCATTACATGGCTTGCAGTCAATACTTTTGAAAGATCAACATCTTCTACGAATCTCTCAACATATTGGTTGGATGGGTTCATAAGAATTTCCTCTGGAGACCCAATTTGCACAATTTCTCCGTCCTTCATTAAGGCAATTTTGTCCCCGATTCTAAGTGCCTCATCTAAATCATGTGTAATAAAGATAATTGTTTTTTCCATTGAGGATTGAAGCTCAAGCAATTCATCCTGCATATCTTTTCTAATTAATGGATCTAATGCACTGAATGCTTCGTCCATTAACAAAATATCCGTGTCATTTGCGAGTGCCCGAGCTAACCCGACACGCTGCTGCATTCCTCCACTAAGCTGTTTTGGAAATTGGTTCTCATAGCCTTCAAGTCCTACTAATTTTAAAGCATTACGTGCTTTTTTCTTTCTTTCTTCCTTCTCTATCCCTTGAATTTCTAATCCATACTCCGTGTTTTCAAGGATCGTACGATGGGGAAGCAGGGCAAAATTCTGAAATACCATGCTGATTTTTTTGCGCCGTACATTCCTTAGCTCTTCCTTTTTCATTTTTGTAATATCTTTTCCGTCAATCCAAACCTCTCCTATAGTAGGATCAATGAGTCTATTTAATGTACGGACTAATGTGGACTTTCCACTCCCCGAAAGACCCATGATGACAAAAATCTCACCGGCATGGACATCAAATGTTGCTTGATTGACACCGACAGTGGAGCCGGTCTTTTTTAAAATATCTGTTTTGGATTTCCCTTCATTTAAAAGCTGCAATGCTTTTTTAGGGTTCTTCCCAAAAACCTTTGTAATGTTTTTAACACTTAATTTCACGTGTTGTTTACTCAAATCTTTCACCTCGTTCAATTGAAACTTCTGGACTAGTCGCAGTAACTAATAAAGCAAATCAAGTAATAATCGCCGTGCAATAAGGACCATTTAATTGTATTTGTTTTAAAAAAATAGGGCAAAGCTGGTAATTAGCCATATTCAGCTGTAAACTTTGTACAGTAAAAACTGAACGTACTGTATAACTTGAATTCTTACAATTCCTTTCTTTTCCTCCAAGATGCTATGCTACATCCATCTTTACATTCTGAAAAATAGTGGTAGTCTAATAAATGATTATTTCATTTTTAGGGGTAAACTAATGAAATATTGAAACAGTTAATTTTACATTTATGGATGTGAATAATTACATGGATGGGAAAGAACAGCTCGAACGTGTTCGCGAAAGGGTCATTGAAACCATTGCTAAGAATATGAATTTATATGGAATTACTGATTCAATTGGGCGATTATATGGAATGTTATACTTTCATAATCATCCGATGACTCTTGATGAGATGAAGGAAGAGCTCGGTATGAGCAAGACAAGCATGAGTACTTCAGTCCGAACCTTAACGGATTTAAAAATGGTAGAGAAGGTGTGGAAAAAGGGAACAAGAAAGGATTTGTATCAAGCAGAAGAGGATTGGTACCAAACCTTTATTGATTTCTTCTCCATTAAATGGCGTGCGGGAATTTCTATGAACATTGCTGCAATGACTAAATCCATATTGGAGCTTGAAAGGTTAGCAAAATCTGAAGAAATAGACGAGGAAGTGCGGGCTGCAGCCAAAATAGATATTACAAAAATGAAGGCAGCACTTAGTTATTATGAATGGTTGAATCGTTTGGTAGATAGCTTTGAATCAGAAGAGATTTTTGATTTTATCCCGAAAAATAAAGATGAATTGTAAGTGAATTGGAAGCACAGGATCCTGTGCTTTTTCATTTTTTTAAACATTAGTATCTAATTAGAAGTGCAAGCCGCAAAAAATATTGAAATTTGTCTTATTTTGTTATAAACCTATGAATCTCTCTTATTTTCTCCCGATTCTAGTTTTTTTTGATTTTGACAAATTTAACTTCACGTGAATTAAACACAATATATAGTGGTGTTGAAAATATTTCAGGTACTATATGTTGATTTTGGAGTTCTAGTATGGTAACTTTAGGTTATTCATTAAATCAACTAGATTTAACATAGGTTTTGAAGTTACTATCAAAATTGAATATTTTTTTTGAAGGAGTTGTAAAAATGTCTGTTGCATTAGGACAAAAAATGAGTTTAAACGTTGAGCGCTTGAATGAAGACATCCGTCTATTTCCTCAAGTACACCCTATCACCTCTGATATGAAAATGACCCACAAAGGGGTATCCCGTTTAGTCATGTTGGATAGGTATACATTTAAAGATACAGAAAAAATAACTCTGACTAATGGGGACTTCGTCGTTCTTACCATCAAAGAAGATCCAAAATTCCCTGCTCGAGGCCTTGGCTACATCCTAGATATTGATTGGGAAAAGAAAGCAGCATCTGTTCTAGTGGAAGAAGATTATCGCGGGGTTCTTGATGACCCAGAAGAAGCACAAACTGGAATCATCAAGCGATCCCTAGATGTCATTGAAAAACCGCTAGAGCTTTTTTATGAGCAAATTGCAAAACGTAATGCAACAGGCCTTGCATCTGTTGAGAAAACTGAAGAAAAAAGACAAGAGTGGTTCGAAAAATTTTATCAAGAGCTAGCAAACTTAAACTTTATCCCTGCTGGCCGTGTTCTATATGGGGCGGGAGCGGATACGGACGTAACATATTTTAACTGTTATGTAATGCCATTTGTTCAAGATTCACGAGAAGGCATCTCTGAACACCGTAAGCAGGTGATGGAAATCATGAGCCGGGGCGGCGGAGTGGGAACAAACGGCTCCACCTTGAGACCGCGCAACACGCTGGCAAAAGGGGTTAATGGAAAATCATCAGGTTCTGTATCCTGGCTGGATGATATTGCGAAGCTAACTCATTTAGTGGAGCAAGGCGGGTCACGCAGAGGGGCCCAGATGATCATGCTTAGTGATTGGCATCCTGATATTATTGAGTTTATCATTTCAAAAATGCAAAATCCTAGAATATTGCGATTCTTGCTTGAAACGACGAATGATGAAACAATAAAAAAATATGCAAAAGAAAAATTAAAGTTTACCCCATTCACAGAGCAAGAGCTAGCCATGTATCAAGGAATTATAAATTATAAGCAAATTCCTGGGTATGGCGGATTTAATGAGAAAATCATAAATGATGCAGAAGAAAAATTAGCAGCTGGCGGCAATTACTCCGTGCATAATTCTGAATTCCTTACAGGAGCGAATATTTCTGTATGCTTAACGAAGGAATTCATGAATGCAGTTGAAAATGATGCCGAATATGAACTCCGATTCCCGGATGTAGAGAGCTACGATCAAGATGAGATGCGAATCTACAATGAAGAATGGCATAAAGTTGGGGATGTTCGTGAATGGGGAAAGCTTGGTCATAAAGTCCGTGTTTACCGTAAAATCCAAGCGAAAGAGCTTTGGAATTTAATCAACATTTGTGCGACTTACTCAGCAGAACCAGGCATTTTCTTTATCGATAATGCAAATGATATGACAAATGCAAAAGCATATGGACAGAAGGTTGTAGCAACAAACCCGTGTGGGGAACAGCCTCTCGCACCATACAGTGTCTGCAATTTGGCTGCTGTTAATCTGGCAGAAATGGCAGATAAAGAGAACAAGACTGTAAACTTTGAAAAATTAAAGCGTACTGTTGAAGTTGGTGTACGGATGCAGGATAATGTAATTGATGCAACACCATATTTTCTTGCAGAGAATAAAAAACAGGCTCTTGGTGAACGCCGCGTTGGTTTAGGTGTCATGGGACTCCATGATTTACTGATTTATTGTGAAACAGAATACGGATCTGAAAAGGGTAATGAGCTTGTTGATAAAGTATTTGAAACAATTGCGACAACTGCCTACCGTGCTTCTGTAGAACTAGCAAAAGAAAAAGGCAGCTTCCCGTTCTTAACTGGGGAAACAGAAGAAGAAACAAACCGTTTAAGAAAAGCCTTTACAGAAACAGGCTTTATGCAAAAAATGCCTGCAGATATTCAACAATCAATTATTGAAAATGGTATTCGTAACTCCCATCTTTTAACCGTGGCTCCAACTGGATCCACTGGGACAATGGTTGGGGTTTCAACTGGACTTGAACCTTACTTCTCATTCTCTTACTTCCGAAGCGGCCGCTTAGGCAAATTTATTGAAGTGAAGGCGGATATTGTTCAAGAATATTTAGATAGGAATCCAGATGCGGATCCGAATAACCTGCCTGAATGGTTTATTGCTGCTATGGACTTAGCTCCAGAAGCGCATGCAGATGTGCAATGTATTATTCAGCGCTGGATTGACAGCTCTATCAGCAAAACGGTTAATGCACCGAAAGGATATAGCGTTGAACAGGTGGAAAAAGTTTATGAGCGATTATACCGTGGCGGTGCAAAAGGCGGAACGGTATATGTAGACGGTTCACGTGATTCGCAAGTCTTAACGTTAAAAGCAGAAGAAAATAGCTTCGATGATACGAGCTATGATAAAAAAGAAAAAACAAAACAGCATGTCGTTCTCGTTGATACAATCAATGATCTTCGTTCAACAAATGTTACGATTGGATCAGAGGTTGGAAATACATGTCCAGTCTGCCGCAAAGGAAGCGTAGAGGAGATTGGCGGATGCAACACATGTACAAACTGCAACGCCCAGCTAAAATGTGGATTATAGAATAAATACGAAAAAGAAGATGGAGCTGCATTCCATCTTCTTTTTTTTGCTTTCAAATAAAAACATCCTGTCCACCGTACTATTTTTGAGTGTCCCTGATTAAAAATGTATCAAGTGAGTACATCGACGGGAGTGGCTTGCATGTATATAGACGGTGTTTTTTCCGGAGGGGGAATTAAAGGGTTTGCGCTAATAGGAGCGTATGCAGAGGTTGAGAAAAGAGGCTTTCGTTTCAAAAGAGTAGCTGGGACAAGTGCAGGGTCGATTGTCGCAGCATTAATTGCAGCAAAGTATACAAGTGAAGAAATTTATCAGCTAATGGATGAGCTTGATCTGGAGACATTTCTTGATTCAAGGAAAACTTATATCCCATTAGCAGTAACGAAATGGATCTTCCTTTATTGGCGACTAGGATTGTATAAGGGAGATCAATTGGAGAAATGGGTGGAAGAAAAGCTTGCTGTAAGAGGTTTAAGAAAGTTTTCAGATCTTCCTCAGCAGGCGCTGAGAGTTATTGCTTCTGACTTAACAAATGGCCGTCTAGTTGTATTGCCTGATGATTTAATTCAATATGGCATTGATCCTGGATCATTTTCAATCGCAAAAGCGATCCGAATGAGCTGCAGTCTTCCGTATTTTTTTGAACCTGTAAAGCTCCATACAAGGGGAGAGACAAGTATTATTGTCGATGGGGGGGTACTTAGCAATTTTCCTATGTGGTTATTTGATAAGGATAATGTAAAAAAAATACGTCCTGTACTAGGAATAAAGCTAAGCCATAATGCTATGGACCGGCCGAAAAACAAAATAAAAAATGCAATCCAAATGTATGAAGCATTATTTGAAACGATGAAGGATGCACATGATGCCAGATATATTTCAAGAAAACATGCAAAAAATATTATCTTTATCCCAACGGAGGGTGCATTAACGACAGAGTTTCAATTAACACAAGAGAAAAAACAAGAGCTTATTCAGTTAGGGGAGAAGTGTGCAAATCAGTTCTTTTCACAGTGGGCTTATTAGTCTATAAAATAAAAAAGGTCGAGCTTATTATAAGGAAGCCCGATCTTTCTTTTTGCCTTTTTTTCCTTGGATTACGGTTAAATGGGCAGAAGATTTTTTTTTCGATTTTTTAAGAGATGATAAGGAATTCCCAGAGCTGACCTTACGGGGCTGTCCTTTTCCTGAGTGATTCGTTTGAAAACGCTTTTTTGATTTTTTTGCTGCGCGGATAAAGGCCTGCTGTTCACGTTTTCTAGGGCTAGCTTTATAATAACGCTGAAAAATATAATAAATTACAGCACCTACTAATAAAATGACAGCAATCCTTAGCAAAAAACCGGTAGGATTAGAGAAAAAATTAGCAGTCATTCCCACGACAGCAAGAAAAATAAGCCCGAGGATTATGAATACTGAAATCCGATTTTTCAAGAAAGCCACCTCCCTATGAGCATGATGAGCATATTTTCTATCTTTTAAACTCGATCTAACAAGAAATTATTCGATATTTTTATTATTAACGAAAGTAAACTGTCTGTATCTATCTCTATTCTACAAAAAATATGAAAAAACCTCTAGGAAGGATACTTAAATTACTTTTAGGCTATATAACATATTTCTTTTACATGCAAGGGAATAAAACGAAGAGGACATAATATAAAATGGAGGTGGTAAAAATGGCAGAAGAAAAGCAACTGGAACAAAATCAACGGGAAAAACCAATGTCCTTTATTACCATGGTAATAGCAACTGGATTAATTGGCGGAATATTGTGGAGCGGTCTCGCCTATTTTGCCTATGTATTTAATTTAACTGAAATAAGACCCAATGTTATTTTGGAGCCATGGACTATCGGGGACTGGAAAAAGGGGTGGCTTGGAACAGTTATTAGTATTGTAATGATTGGTGGAATATCCATTATTTCTGCTTTTATCTATTATGCATTCTTACGGAGGTTTCCAAGTATTTGGGTAGGAGCAGGATATGGCATCAGTTTATTTGTCGTAGTCTTTTTTGTCCTAAATCCAATATTTCCAGGGATTGCCCCTTTTAATGAACTAGGGAGAAGTACAATTATTACCTCAGTCTGTTTTTATCTTTTGTATGGTGTATTTGTAGGATATTCTATTTCATATGAAGAGAGCGAAATCAAATATAAAGAAAGGATGGAAAATGAGGTACAGCAGGATTCTAAATAAGTCCTAAAGACCAGTATAATCTTCTTCACGATCCTATTCCTGTTTAAGAGCATTCTTAAAGTAGTGGAAAAGAAATCATTTATGATAAAATATTCTTGTAAATCAATCTTTTTCACGGGAGTGCGTAAATGAATAAAATATTATTATTGAATGGTCCCAATCTTAACTTATTGGGGAAACGTGAACCTGATGTTTATGGATCAACAACATTAAAGCAGCTGGAAGAGAAGATTACAGCACTAGGCGAATCAAATAACATAGAAATTGCCTGTTTTCAATCCAATCATGAAGGGGAGATCATTGATAAGCTTCATGAAGCAAATGAGATCGGTGTAGATGGAATTATTTTTAACCCAGGTGCATTTACGCATTATAGCTATGCGATAAGAGATGCAATAGCAGGGATAAAGGTTCCTGTCGTTGAGGTACATATCTCAAACGTCCATTCCCGTGAAACCTTCCGTCATACCTCAGTCATTGCTCCGGTAGCGGTAGGACAAATTGTAGGCTTAGGAATGATTGGATATGAATTAGCCTTCCAAGCTTTAAAGGAAAGAGTAAAGGGGAGAGAATAAAAATGGAAAAATTACAAAGATTACGCGCAAGTTTTGAAAAACTAGGGATAGACGGAATGCTCATTACAAGTACATATAATCGCCGTTATATGACAAATTTCACTGGATCTGCAGGGGTAGTGCTAATCAGTGGAGAGCATGCTCAATTTATTACAGATTTTCGTTATATTGAACAGGCTACTGCTCAGTGCGAAGGATATGAAATTGTTAAACATGCGGGTTCTATTCCAGATGAAGTGGCAGTGCAGGCAAAAAAACTAGGAATTACAAAGCTTGGCTTTGAACAAGATTATTTAACTTTCTCCTCATTTAAAACATATGAGAAGGCTGTCCAGTCTGAATTAGTTCCCGTTTCTGGCGAAATTGAAAAATTACGCTTGATTAAGACGGATGCAGAGATTAAGATATTAAAGGTAGCGGCGGACATTGCGGATGCTGCATTTAAACATATGGTTGAATACATCCGCCCAGGATTAACTGAGATGGAAGTTTCCAATGAATTAGAGATCTTTATGAGAAAAGCGGGGGCTACCTCATCGTCTTTTGACACAATTGTTGCGTCAGGCTATCGTGGCGCCCTTCCACACGGTGTAGCAAGTGATAAAGTAATTGAAAAAGGGGATATGGTGACTCTTGACTATGGTGCTTATTATAAAGGATATGTCTCAGATATTACACGAACACTAGCAGTCGGTGAACCTGATGATAAGCTAAAGGAAATATATGACATCGTATTACAGGCACAAATGCGCGGAATGGATGGCATAAAGCCTGGGATGAGCGGAAAAGAAGCAGATGCTTTAACACGTGATTATATTACCGAAAAGGGGTACGGAGAATATTTCGGACATTCCACTGGCCATGGGATAGGCTTGGAGGTTCATGAAGGACCATCTCTTGCTTCTAAATCAGAAATTATTCTTGAACCTGGCATGGTCGTAACGGTAGAGCCTGGCATTTACATACCAGGGCTTGGCGGTGTCCGTATTGAAGATGATACTTTAATTACGAATGACCATAATGAAACGCTGACTCATTCAACAAAAGATCTAATTATTCTTTAATAACTGGTATCTGAAGCTAAGCGCGAAAAGCTAGACAAAGAGAAAAGCGGAAGCGCCTTGCCCAGGGGCGACAAGCAGAAGACGAGCCGACGGGAAGGTTGCTTTTTAACCTTCATGGCGGTTTGGCTTATGACCTCGAGCCCCTAGGCGCTGCAGCTAGACAAAGAGAAAAGCGGAAGCGCCTTGCCCAGGGGCGACAAGCAGAAGACGAGCCGACGGGAAGGTTGCTTTTTAACCTTCATGGCGGTTTGGCTTATGACCTCGAGCCCCTAGGCGCTGTAGCTAGACAATTAGGAGGATTTACATGATTTCAGTAAATGATTTTCGTACAGGTTTAACAATTGAAGTAGATAACGGGATTTGGCGTGTAATGGATTTCCAGCATGTTAAGCCTGGAAAAGGAGCGGCATTTGTTCGTTCAAAATTGCGTAATTTGCGTAACGGTGCCATTCAGGAAAAGACATTCCGTGCGGGTGAAAAAGTTGCAAAGGCACAAATTGATAACCGCAGAATGCAATACCTATACGCAAACGGAGACCAGCATGTTTTCATGGATAACGAATCTTATGAACAAATTGAGCTCCCAGCTGTATCTATTGAATATGAGCTGAAATTTTTAAAAGAGAACATGGAAGTTCAAATCATGATGTACCAAGGAGAAACACTTGGGGTTGAGCTGCCAAATACAGTTGAACTGGAAGTAACTGAAACAGAACCTGGAATTAAAGGAGATACTGCTTCAGGCGGAACTAAACCAGCTACTCTAGAAACCGGTTTAATCGTTCAAGTACCTTTCTTTATCAACCAAGGTGATAAACTAATTATTAATACAACTGAAGCTTCATACGTTTCACGTGCATAATATGGAAAATGAAAATCCCGAAAGGAACACCTTTCGGGATTTTCATTCGTCTTGTTCCATTATTGACCTGCCTTCTGCACCAGGTGAAATATCTGTATCACTTCGATTATTATAGTCAGGATCAGATGTCGCTTCGGTTCTATTATCACGTGTTCCTCCAAGATATCTGAACTTTAATTCTCTTTGGTTTTTTAAGAATGCTTTGCGATTTTCGTTTGTCATATATACTTATCCCTCATTTCTTAATTTCAGCCTTATTTAATATTGTTATCTACTTCATAGGGATTATGAAAATTAATGTCAGATACCACCTTCTATTTATTTCCACTTGTACTGCCAGCTAATATAAGCTAAGATAAATATACAGAAGCTGCGTTGTTCGCTTGTATATGAAGTTTCAACCTTTATTTAGAATTAGGGAGTTCAATATTATTGCTGGAACATCATGCCTCCATTTGTTGAGGACGAATGAGAAAGCAATTGCGGACACCCACCTGTTGGAGCAGGTATGAAACTCCATATAAATCGGCGGCAAAGGCGGCTATACATAACAAATGAGAAAAGCAATAACCAAATGGGTTATTGCTTTTTTTTATTTCAAGAATATAAATATTCAGCAGTAATATAACTTTTAAATTCTATTGTCCCTGGCTGAATGGGAGTAGCAGCCTCGCTTTTTGCAAAGGCGGTTGCCTGGAAGGGAAGAGGACCGTCTTGCAGGTTTGTATTTTCGATCACCTGTATTGGTGTTTTTATTAAATTGACACCTAGCGTCCCCGCAATCGCTTCTGCTTTCTGGAAGGAATTAATAACAGCTAATGAAAGTGTCTGTTGGACGAGCTGGTCAGTATCCTTTGTAATAAATTGTATTTCAGAGACGATGTTTGCGCCATTGCTGACAGCTGTATCAATGACTCTCCCGGTATTCTCTATATGTTCAATAGTAACACGGAGAAGATGTTGAACTTTATACCCTCTAAAAATTTGTTCTCCTTCCTTATAATCATATTGCGGAGAAATAGAATAGTCGACAGTTTGAATCAGTTGCTCCGGCACTCCAAGTTCTTTCAAGGCCACCTTAATGCTTGCTATGATTATTGAATTATTATTCTGAGCCTGTGTTACATCCATTGCCTCAGTAGATGCCCCTAAAGTCACCTGAGCTATATTTGGCTGAACGGTAACTATACCTTCCCCAGTAACACGTATCACATTCATCCTTTTATTAGGCAGGTAATTATTTCTATATGTCGGATAGTAGTACATTCTTTCCCACACTTCCTTTCAAAAAACTAGTCTTATTCATATGTACGATAAAAGGAAAGGCAACATTCGCATAAATGAATAGAATTTAGCATCAACAGAAGAAATCAAGTCATATTGTTTTAAAGCAGGCATACATTTTAAGTAGTGCTAGTCCAAATAGAAAAGCGAAAGCGCCTTGCCCAGGGGCGACAAGCATAAGACAAGCCGACGGGAAGGTTGTTCTTTAACCTTCTTGCCGGATTGGCTTATGACCTCGAGCCCCTAGGCGCTGCAGCTAGACAAATAGAAAAGCGAAAGCGCCTTCGGAACAATCAAAGTGCCGATTGTTCCTGCGAGGATTACTCAAAAGGAACTTTCCTTAGTGCCCAGGGGCGACAAGTACAAGTTTGCATAATCAGACTATGATTAGGAGGATCAGTGCATTGGAAACGATTCTAGCCTTTTTGCCGAAAACAATAGCCGATCAATTGAAGCATTTCTCCCCTTCTCAACTGCTGGAATTAGAAGAAATACGTGTCCGAATTAATCGGCCCGTTGAATTAACTGTAAAAGGAACTCCAACGTTTTTACCCTATATTGTAAAGCCAGATGATGCAGTACATTTACTAAATAAAATTAGCCATTTTTCCATTTATACTCTTGAGGAAGAATTAAGGCGGGGATATATCACCATTGATGGCGGACATCGCGTAGGGCTGGCAGGCAAGGTGATCCTTGAAGCTGGAAAGGTAAAAGCCATAAGAGATATTTCTTCCTTTAATATCCGTATTGCCAGAGAAAAAATTGGAATAGCCGACAGATTAGTACCTCATTTATTTAATGGGAACTGGCTTCATACGATGATCATTGGTCCACCCCAAACAGGTAAAACGACGCTTTTGCGTGATATCGCAAGAATCATATCTAGCGGAGAGAAAAATGGACTTTTTCATTCATATAAGGTAGGGATCGTAGATGAGCGATCAGAAATTGCAGGAAGTGTTAACGGAATCCCCCAAATGACATTTGGCCCCCGAATCGATGTCCTTGATGCCTGTCCGAAAGTGGAAGGGATGATGATGTTGATTCGCTCGATGAGTCCAGATGTTCTGATTGTAGATGAAATCGGCAGGAAAGAAGATGCGGATGCCATAATGGAGGCCGTAAATGCTGGAATCAAATTAATAATGACTACACATGGCACCTCATTAGAAGAGATAAGAAAACGGCCAACAATCAAACCTATTCTAGAAATGGGGATATTTCAGCGTTTCATTGAATTGAACAGGAAAAGCGGACCTGGAAGCATAGCGAGCATGAAAGATGGGGCAGGCAGAGAAATCCTGAGCGAAGCGAGAGTGATGTAAGATGGTGAAAGTCATTGGAGCCATTTTTATCATAATTGCAACTACTTGGGCAGGATTCGAGGCAGCCAGGCATCTAAATGAGCGTCCGCGTCAGCTCCGGCAATTGAAATCCGCTCTTCAATCTTTAGAGGCGGAAATTATGTATGGCCACACCCCTCTGCATGAAGCTGCAAGAAGGCTTGCTGCCCAGCTTTCAAAACCGCTGTCAGTGTTCTTTGAATCTTTTGCGAAAAGGCTGACTCATTCAGAAACAACAGTGAAAGACGCCTGGGAACAAAGTCTAAAAGAAATATGGAAAATCACTGCACTGAAGCAAGGAGAATTTGAAATCATGAAGCAATTCGGGGAGACATTGGGGAGGCATGATCGGAGTTCACAGCAAAAGCAAATTATGCTTACCTTAGCCCATTTAGAACGCGAAGAAGCAGATGCTTATGATAAGCAGGCTAAATACGAAAAAATGGTTAAAAGTTTAGGCTTCTTATCAGGACTTTTACTAATTATCTTATTAATGTAGAACGAGGCGGAGGAGAGTTTATGGGCTTAGAGGTTGATATTATTTTTAAAATAGCCGGTGTTGGGATTGTTGTCGCATTTTTACATACAATCCTTGATCAAGTTGGGAAGAAGGAATATGCCCAGTGGGTGACATTATTTGGCTTTATCTATATTTTATTTATGGTTGCTTCCATTGTTGATGACCTGTTTCAAAAAATTAAGTCAGTCTTTCTATTCCAAGGCTAAAGGAGGGCTTCGCCATTGAAATTCTCCAAATAGTTGGTGTGGCGCTTGTAGCTACATTCCTTGCATTGATTGTAAAAGAACAAAAACCCAATTTCGCCTTTTTGCTTATCGTATTTGTAGGCTGTACAATTTTTCTTTTCTTGGTTGATCAAATATATGCGATTATCCACATGATTGAACAAATAGCAGTAAATGCAAAAATAAATATGATGTATATTGAAACGATTTTAAAAGTAATTGGGATTGCCTATATTGCTGAATTTGCAGCCCAAATTACTAAAGATGCCGGTCAAGGCGCCATTGCTTCTAAAATTGAGTTAGCAGGAAAAATTTTAATCCTTGCAATGGCTATTCCTATTCTGACAGTAATGATTGAAACAATTATCCAAATGATTCCAGGATAGTTGCAATTCAACTTTAGTTCCCACCTCACGATGCTGCATAGATCTCGTATCATTCCAATTTTAATGAATCCAGAATTCCCAAAAACAGCCTTTTAAAATGAGGTGTAACAATGAGGCATTTGATGCTGAAAGTGGTTTTTTTCAATCTGTTCCTGTTTTTCTTGCTTATCCAAAGTGTACAAGCCTCTCCAAATACAAATGACGTAAATGAAGACTTAGAAGCAATTACCCCGCAGGCAATCGTTGACTCACAACTTGATTCACTGAATATTGACGAATTAAAAGGTTTTTGGGAAAAAATCAGTAATGAATATGGCGGTTTTTTGCCGGAGAGCCAAAAAGGAAGTCTATATGAATTTTTAAAAGGAGAAAAAAGCTTCTCCTTTCAGGAATGGGTTTCGGGTTTTATTAAATTCATCTTTCATGAGTTTATTGTAAACGGGAAATTGCTTGGTTCCTTAATACTTCTGACTGTATTCAGCATGTTTCTGCAGTCGCTGCAAAACTCCTTTGAAAAAAGCACGGTTAGCAAGGCAGCATATGCGATTGTCTTTATGGTATTAATCATCATTGCATTAAATAGTTTCCATGTTGCCATTAGCTATACACAGGAAGCAATTGATACGATGATTTCTTTTATTATGGCGCTTATTCCATTGCTATTAGCACTAATAGCTTCGTCGGGAGGAATTGTATCTGCAGCATTCTTTCATCCGGTCATCCTCTTTTTAATGAATATGAGCGGATTATTCATCCAATATGTGGTGCTGCCTTTATTATTCCTATCCGCATTGCTTAGCATAGTCAGTACATTATCTGAGAATTACAAGGTGACACAGCTTGCTAACTTGCTAAAGAATTGGAGCATTGGACTCTTAGGGACATTCTTAACGGTATTTCTAGGAGTTATCTCTGTTCAAGGTGCATCTGCCGCAGTAACAGATGGGATTACGCTAAAAACGGCAAAATTCATCACTGGAAACTTTATCCCTGTTATTGGCCGAATGTTTACCGATGCCACAGATACCGTGATCAGTGCCTCTGTGTTATTAAAAAATACAGTAGGGATCGCAGGTGTAGCAATATTAATCATCATTGCTGCCTTCCCAGCAATCAAAATCCTCATGATTGCTTTTATATATAAATTTGCAGCAGCAATTTTGCAGCCTTTAGGCGGGGGACCAATCATTACCTGCCTGGACATCATCAGCAAGAGCGTTATTTATGTTTTTGCAGCCCTTGCCATAGTTTCTCTTATGTTTTTCCTAAGCATTACAGTCATTATTGCAGCCGGCAACTTGACAATGATGGTCAGGTAGGAGGTGGGCTAAATGGATTTTATTAAAGAATGGATAACAAATATCATTTTATTTGTGCTCTTGGCAACTGTCATTGATATGCTCCTTCCAAATTCAAATTTACAAAAATATATCAAAATGGTTACCGGACTTCTCCTCATTGCGATTATTTTGACGCCAATTTTGAAATTAGTCTCCAATGACTTTGAAGAAGTGCTTGCATCAATCCCAGCTATTGAAGCATCTGGAGAAAAAAACTTAGAAAATTCCATCGAAACGCAAAAAAAAGAAATACAAGCCTTCCAACATGCATATATTTTAGAAGAAATGGCTGTCCAATTTAAAAAGGATGCGGAAGAGGAGTTGATGGAACAGTACGGATTGGAAATTGTAGATATAGTATTTCAAGCAGATGAATACGATCAGCGTGCTTTCCCAGAAAACTTGCAAATGGTTGTCGTCAAACTTAAACACATGGATGAAGTAGCTGAAGCTGTTGAAGTGGTCAAAAAAGTAGAAATTAATACTGAAGAAACTCTTCCTTCAAATCAGGCAAATGATGAAACAGAAAAAGTTGCTTCACTTATCGCACAAAAATTGGGTGTGGATGAAAACATGATCGAAGTATCGGTAGAAGGAGGGAAGATGAATAAGGATGGATAAGGATAAAGGACCTTTAACTTTTTTAAAGAAGCTATTTACAAAGGAAGAACAGTCGGATAAAAAACCGGGAAAATATCAATATTTGCTGCTTGTCCTTCTATTCGGAGCAGCTATCATGCTCGTCGGTAATCTCTTTTTTAAAGATAAAACGGCAGATACGAGCATGCCAGTTTTTAATAATCAGGCTGGAGCTAAGAATGAAGAGGATGTTGCTGCCTTTGGCAAAGAACAGCCAGAGGGAAATAGTATAATTGCAGATTACGAGAGGGCATATGAAACGCAAATAAAAGAAATCCTTGATGACATCGTAGGAGTTGAGGATGCTACGGTTCTTGTGAACGTAGATGCGACAGAGCAAAAAGTGCTAGAGAAAAATATAACGAGCAAGACACAGACAACAGATGAAACCGACCGTGAAGGCGGAAAGAGAAAGGTAGAAGACCAATCGAAGGAAGAACAGCTAGTTATTATTAGAGAGGGAGAAAAAGAGGTTCCAATTGTTCTAGAAACGAAGAAACCCAAAATCAGAGGCGTTGCTATCGTGGCAAAAGGAGCCGAAAATATCCAAGTGAAAAGCTGGATCATCGAAGCGGTATCAAGGAGCCTTGATGTACCGACGCATCGAATATCAGTCATGCCGAAAAAAACGAAAGCTAAGGGGGATTAATAAATGTTATTGAAAAAACAAACAGTCTGGTTATTAACAATGCTGAGCTTGGTCGTCGTCTTATCCGTATACTATATTACTTCACCTGAACAAAGAGTAAATGATTTGGCAAATACGGAAGAAAAAGCTGAACAAAAAAATGATGAGGCAGTGACTACGGACAATACAGACACTGACAGTGATATCATTACAAATGCTGCTGGTGATGAAAAGTTTGAAGCATTAAGAATTCAGTTAACTGAAGAGCGAGACAGAACGAAGGAAGAATTGCAAACAGTAATGGGTACAACAGACCTTCCAGCCGAAGAAATTAGTGATGCGAAAGACCAAATTGATAAGCTAGATGAATTAGCGGAAAAGGAATACATTCTTGAAACACTAATTAAAGCGATGAATTATGAAGATGTCCTAGTTCGTGCTGACGATAAGAACGTTCAAGTGACTGTAAAAGCAGAGAAGCTTTCCCGCACACAAGCGAATGAAATTATTCGCCAGGTAAAAAGTGAAATCGGAGATCTGCAATTAGTAACAGTAGAATTTCAGCCTGAATAATATCAAATGCAGACAAAGTAGCGAGGGGAGCTCCCTCGCTATTTCTTTTGTAATCTGATCAATTGTTCCATTGAATCATGAGCACTGGATACAGATTTATATAAATTTTCATGGTGCTTTGTCTGCAGTCCAACCGATGATGCAATCTCTTGAAGGGAAGCGCTGGCTTGTTCAATAACCGAGCTAAATTCACTAATCGATTCACCTATCAGGTTTGATGAATGGTAGATCTGTTTTGTAAGTGTATCGTAAGCATTAATATCATCTTTAAGAGTGAAAAAGGTTTGCTGAATTTTTTGAAAAACCTCTTGGGTTTCATTAGCAAGAGAAAGATTATTCGTCAACTTTTCACCTGTAGTGTAAATCGTATTCTTGGTACGTTCTGTGTCCATCATGACATTATTCAAGTTTTCAGTGATATGGGCAGCGGTTTTTCTTGAGATATCTGCAAGCTTTCTTACTTCTTCTGCTACTACTGCAAATCCTTTTCCGCTGTCGCCTGCCCTAGCTGCCTCAATGGATGCATTTAAAGCGAGGAGGTTTGTTTGATCTGCTATATCCTGAATCGCAGACGCAAAATGGAAAGTTTCTTTCACTAAGCTTACTAATGAGGAGATATGGGCATTTACTACACTCATTTCAGCCAAGGAATAAGAAATATCCTCCCGAAGGTTCGTTACTAGCGAATCCCCTTCATTCGTTGTTTGTCCAGCGTTTATCGCATCCTTATGCAGTTTTTCGACGAGATGTGAAGTATTTTCAGCAAGTTGATTCGCTTTGTCGAGCGAGTAGGTAATATTGATAATCGTATCAGATTGTGTTTGAATTCCTGCCGATATTTCAGTAATTGTATCGTTTATTTCAATTGCAGATTGGTAGTTTTCTTTGCTAAGCTGTTTAACATTCTCAATAAGAGAAGAAATGCTAGTCGTGCTATTTGCGACCGTTCTCTTCATTTCAATGTTATTCTCCAATAATAATTGTGTCTCTTTTTGGGCTGAAACAATATTCTCCGATAATTTTTTTGCTAGTGTAAGCTGAAAAGTTAGCAGAATAGATATTAGTATAAAAAGTAAATAAATGGTTGCATAATTTTTTCCTTCCAAAGGAAGCTGATCATGGTGCATAAAAGTAAATATGGTTATAACGGATAGTCCTATGGCTGATGCAAGCCATAATAACCGGCGTTCCATATAAATAGCAGCTAACGCAAGGATAAAATAAATGAGAAAATAAGCTGTCGGGGAAACGCTATTTTCCATTATAATAAACATAACACCTGCAACTAGAAAAATGGACAAATAGGGAATGACCTTCATTGCTTTCTTTAAATAGTGCATGACAGCAACGATGCCAACCCCAATTCCACCCGCAATAATAATGGATAAAACAACAGCCATATCTTTTTTCATGACAATATCAAAAAGGGCTGCAAGGATTACACACACAAAGGCTGCCTTTACAACAAGGGAATTTTTCCTTAGTAAATCTTCCTTTTTAATTTCTTCAATCGTTTTCATTTCCTAATCTTCCTCTCATTTCTAGTCCATTTGAATGATTATTTCGCTATATTTCTTCAAATTCCCTCTACAAATAGTCACAAAGTTTTCAAAAATAATGAAATGCATCTTTTAAGAGAAGGGTTCAAATGATAAGGTTGAAATAAGGAAAATGAAAATATTATGCACAGTTGATAATCCCATGTTGAATTTTAATAAGATCTTATCGTATGATATTAGTAGCTAGTCATAATTTTTTCATCGCGTTATTTCCAAATGTTTTTAAGTGGGAATAAACGAATGGATAATGAGGGGTGCCGAAGATGTTAAAAGTTCAGGAAATTCGTGAACTGATTAAACTTGTTGATCAGTCGAATATTGATGAGTTTGTATATGAGCATGATGGATCAAAAATTAAGATGAAAAAGAAAACGGCAGAGACTGTAGTTGTTCAGCCTGCTAAAACAGTTATTGAGGAAGTCCAAGCACCTAAAGCAGCTGTACAAGCTCCTGTTAAACAAGAGCAAGTTGCAGAACCAGCTGTTACGGAAACAGTTAAGGAAACTGAAAATCTACATAAAATTGTTTCTCCAATGGTGGGAACGTTCTATCAATCTTCCTCACCAGATGCGGAAGCCTATGTAAAAGCGGGATCGAAAGTATCAAAAGAATCAATCGTCTGCATCGTTGAAGCAATGAAGTTATTTAATGAAATTGAAGCTGAGATTAATGGAGAAATTGTAGAAATATTAGTTAGTGATGGCCAATTAGTTGAATACGGTCAGCCATTATTTTTAGTAAAGCCTGAGTAAGTAAGGAGCGGTAACAGGATGATAAAAAAACTGTTAATTGCAAATAGAGGGGAAATTGCTGTGCGTATCATTCGCGCTTGCCGCGAAATGGGCATCGAATCTGTTGCTGTATATTCTGAGGCTGACAAGGAGTCGCTCCATGTTCAGCTTGCAGATGAAGCGTATTGTATTGGTCCGACAGCATCAAAGGATAGTTATTTAAATTTCACGAATATTATTAGCGTCGCAAAGCTAACGGATTGTGATGCCATTCATCCAGGATATGGATTTTTAGCTGAGAATGCGGATTTTGCTGACCTTTGCCGAGAATGCAATATTATTTTTGTCGGTCCTACACCAGAAGCAATTACGAAAATGGGGACAAAGGATATTGCAAGAGAGACAATGAAGGAAGCTGGCGTTCCTATTGTTCCTGGCTCAAACGGGATTATTAAGGATGTAGAAGAAGCTATTGAACTGGCTAATAAAATTGAATATCCAGTAATTATTAAAGCAACAGCAGGCGGCGGAGGAAAAGGAATTCGTGTCGCACGAAATGAGGCAGAGCTTGTAAAAGGAATTACAATTACCCAGCAGGAAGCCTTAACTGCTTTTGGTAACCCAGGGGTTTATATTGAGAAATATATTGAAGATTTCCGCCATGTTGAAATTCAGGTGCTTGCAGATTCGTTTGGAAACGTTGTTCACCTAGGGGAAAGAGACTGCTCAATTCAAAGACGTCTGCAAAAACTCCTTGAAGAAACACCATCACCTGCTCTTGATGAGGAAACACGTAACAAAATGGGGCATGCAGCTGTAAAGGCAGCCCAAGCAGTTGATTACACAGGAGCAGGCACAATAGAATTTATCTATGATTACCATGAACGCAAATTTTATTTCATGGAAATGAATACACGTATCCAGGTTGAACATCCAGTAACGGAGATGGTTACTGGTGTGGATCTAATTAAAGAGCAGATTAAAGTAGCATCAGGTGAGAAACTGAAGTTTAGTCAGCAGGAAGTGACGTTTAGCGGCTGGTCGATTGAATGCCGTATCAATGCTGAAAATCCAGAAAAGAACTTTATGCCATCTGCTGGGAAAATTACCATGTATCTACCTCCTGGCGGGTATGGTGTTCGTGTAGACTCCGCTGCGTACCCGGGGTATGTGATTCCACCTTATTATGATTCTATGATTGCTAAAGTAATCACATATGGTCATACGAGAGAGGAAGCTATAGCCCGGATGAAAAGAGCATTAAGTGAATTTGTTGTTGAAGGCGTTCATACGACGATTCCATTCCACTTAAAACTATTAAGCCATGAACAATTTGTCGATGGACAATTTAATACAAAGTTTTTAGAAATATATAATGTAATGGATAAATAAGATTAATTGGAGGTGCAATGATGAGCGAAAATATTTTAGAGATGAATAAAGAAAACGCTGGCCTTGGAAAAGTTGAAATTGCTCCTGAAGTGATCGAAGTGATAGCTGGCATCGCAGCTTCAGAGGTCGAAGGTGTTGCCCAAATGCGCGGAAACTTCGCTTCAGGCGTTGTTGAACGTTTAGGAAAGAAAAACCATGGGAAAGGCGTTAAGGTTGAGTTATCTGAAGAGGGAATAAAAGTAGATGTTTACTGCTCAATGACATTCGGCATATCCATTCCGAATGTAGCCCAAAAAATTCAAGATAATATCCGCCAGGCACTTCTGAATATGACAGCGCTTGAAGCACAAGAAGTGAATATTCATGTAGTTGGTATTACATTTGAAAATCAAAAGCATGAAGCAGAAGTGGATCAGGAAATGTAATGTGTTTAAGGCCAAAGACGTTCAAGCTGTCTTTGGCTTTTTTACGTTGCAAAAAAAACGGATTCAAATGTGATTTAAGACGTATAATTAAAAAATATTTGCTGGTAAAGTTATAATAACGGTTTTAACCGTTTTTACAAGGGAAATTATGATGGTATAAGAAGATGCGTATTCGATATACTTATGCTATGATTACTAGTGTATTTTTTGAACGATTATAGCAGAAATTTTCCCTGTAAAAGGAGTTATGGAATAGATGAAAAGAAGAACAGCCAGAGAAAAGGCATTACAAGCATTATTTCAAATCGATATGAGTCAGGTAGAACCTGGTTCAGCTATTGAACATGTGCTAGAAGGTGCGCCAAATGATAAATATTTAAGCAAATTAGTTCATGGTGTATTAGAGCATAAAGATCACATCGATGAATCAATTAAAGAGCACCTTTCAAATTGGACACTGGATCGATTAGCAACTGTAGATCGAAATCTATTAAGATTATCCGTTTATGAGCTGCAGTTCGGCAGTGAAGAGGTTCCGCCAAATGTTGCAATTGATGAAGCCATTGAAATTGCAAAAATGTATGGGGACGATCAATCAAGTAAGTTTATAAACGGAGTTCTTTCAAAGATTAAACAGCAACTATGATTCATTCAGCCAGTGGTTTACTCACTTTACACTAGGAGGAAGCTAAAAATGGGGAAAAGTTTAATTGATGGAAAAGAAATTGCTAGACAAAAGAAAGCCTTAATTTCTGAAGAGGTTGAAAAGCTAAAAAAAGACGGCATTGTTCCTGGTCTTGCTGTGATTCTAGTAGGAAATGATCCAGCCTCTAAAACTTATGTATCCAACAAAGAAAGAACATGCCGTGAGCTTGGTATGCATTCTGTGTTAATTGAACTTCCTGAAACAGTAAGTGAACAAGCCTTATTAAATCAAGTAGCTGAATTAAATGAAGATTCGAATATTCATGGCATCCTTGTGCAAATGCCACTGCCAGACCATATTAATGAAACAAAGGTGATTGAAACGATTTCACCGGAAAAAGATGTGGATGGATTTCATCCTGTAAATGTAGGCCGGATGATGACAGGCCAAGATTCCTTCCTGCCCTGTACACCGTATGGGGTAATGGAAATGCTCGATTACATAGGTGCGGATATTGCCGGCAAACATGTAGTTGTAGTTGGACGGAGCAATATTGTCGGTAAACCGGCAGGACAGCTTTTTCTAAATAAGAATGCGACTGTTACGTATTGTCATTCTAAAACAACTGATCTGAAAGCTTTTACAAGGCAGGCAGACATTCTCGTTGCAGCTGTAGGAAAGGTAAATTTAATTACGAAGGATCATGTGAAAGAAGGAGCAATTGTCATTGATGTCGGTATGAATCGAAACAGTGAAGGCAAACTCTGTGGTGATGTGGACTTTAACAATGTAAAGGAAATTGCAAGTTATATCACTCCAGTTCCTGGAGGCGTAGGCCCAATGACGATTACAATGCTCATGTTCAATACATTGAAAGCAGCAAAAGCCATTCGGGATAAAACAGCCGCGGTGTAAAAATTAAATAGAAATAATCACTCTGCCTTTTCATTAGACACCTTTCCAATCCGTTTATATGTAACGGCCGGAAGAACTGAATCTTAATGAAAGGGCAGTTTTATTTAAGGGAGACTGACTATTTTATGAATGATAAACGCTATTTAACAGTCAACGCTCTAACGAAATACATAAAAAGAAAATTCGATGCAGACCCACATTTACAGGATGTCATGGTAAAGGGAGAAATATCAAACTTTAAACAGCATTCGAGCGGGCATATGTATTTTACATTAAAGGATGAAAAAGCTCGGGTTCTTGCTGTTATGTTCTCTAGATATAACCATGCTATGAAGTTTTCACCTGAAAATGGAATGAAGGTCTTAATAAGAGGCGATCTTACGGTATATGAACCGAGCGGACAGTATCAAATTTACATTAAGAAAATGCAGCCAGACGGGATCGGTGATTTATATTTAGCTTTTGAACAGCTAAAGGAAAAGTTAGAAAAGGAAGGCTTGTTTTCAGCTGAATATAAAAAAACAATCCCAAAGTTTCCGAAAACAATCGGAGTTGTCACCTCACCAACGGGTGCTGCCATTCGGGATATCATTACAACGATTAAAAGGCGATATCCTGTTGCCAATATTCTTATATTTCCTGCTCTTGTTCAAGGTGGACAAGCAGCACCCTCTATTGTGAAAGCCATTCAAATGGCCAATAGCCATGAGGAGGCTGATGTTCTGATTATTGGACGCGGTGGCGGATCGATAGAAGAATTATGGGCCTTTAACGAAGAATCAGTGGCAAGATCTATTTTTCATTCACGTATTCCTATCATCTCTGCTGTTGGTCATGAAACAGATTTTACTATCGCAGATTTTGTAGCTGATTTAAGAGCTCCTACACCGACTGGGGCAGCAGAATTGGCTGTGCCGCATATTGATGATTTAGCCGAACGGATTTTTAATAGACAGTCTCGGATGATTAGAGCGCTAAAAGAACAATTGAATTTACAAAATGAAAGACTAGCAAGAATTCAAAAATCTTATGCATTTCGCTATCCTCATAAATTATACGAACAAAAGCTTGAACAGGTTGACAAATGGACGGAGCAGCTTCAAAGAGGATCAAAAAAACTGTTTGATTTGAAAGCTGAAGAGTGGATAAGCCTGCAAAAACGATTGAAGCGAAGCCACCCTAATGAAAGAATCGAAGAAGCCAAGCTGCAGCAGGAAAAGGCACAAAAATTATTAAATCGGGCAATTGCAGCGATTTTTGCTGCGAAAGAAAAAGACTTTTCCCATTTGCTTACAACCTTAGAGGCGTTAAGCCCGTTGAAAATTATGGATAGAGGGTATAGCCTTGTTTACTCTGATGAGGGGAATTTGATTAAAACAGTAAATCAAATTAAGCGGAATGAGCAAATAAAGGTGAAGGTATCGGACGGTGCTATTCATTGTTTAGTAACTGATATTGAGGAGTGAGAAGGATGTCTGCAGAACAAAAACTTACTTTTGAAGAAGCGATGAAACATTTAGAAGAAATTGTTGAAAAACTGGAGGAAGGGGATGTACCTTTAGAAGAGGCAATTAATATTTATAAAAAGGGAATGGAATTATCAAAGCTGTGCCACGATAAATTGAAAAATGTTGAGTCCCAGCTAACAGAAATTTTGACAGAGGATGGTCGAAAGGATCATTTCGTTATAACTGAGGAGGAGTAATTTTGTCACAAGAATCGTTTTCAACATTTGCAAGCACACACAAACAGTTACTTGAAAAGGAATTAAGAGATCGCGTGAATCAATTAATTGCTCCTCCTGTTATTAAGGAATCGATGCTTTATTCTTTGGAGGCCGGCGGCAAGCGGATTAGACCATTATTGCTGTTCGCAACCTTAGCTGCTTTTGGGGAGAACCCAATAAAAGGGCTGCAAACAGCGGCAGCGATTGAAATGATTCATACGTATTCACTTATTCATGATGATCTGCCGAGTATGGATAATGATGATTTAAGAAGAGGAAAGCCGACAAATCATAAAGTTTTCGGGGATGCATTTGCCATACTGGCAGGAGATGCACTTTTAACATACAGTTTTCAGCTGCTTGCGGAA
This sequence comes from Cytobacillus massiliigabonensis, assembly GCF_900199725.1. GTDB lineage: Bacteria > Bacillota > Bacilli > Bacillales > Cytobacillaceae > Cytobacillus > Cytobacillus massiliigabonensis. The sequence continues at coordinate 1,646,629 of NZ_LT904904.1, forward strand.
ACCCCTGATGATTTTGCAGATGCATCGACAAAGCTTGCTTTAATAAAGGAGCTATCGAAAGCATCGGGCGCAGAAGGCATGGTAGGCGGACAAGTTGCGGACATAAGCGGGGAAGAAAAAGATTTATCATTAAGTGATTTAGAGTATATTCATATCCATAAAACAGGCAAACTTCTTGAGTGCAGTGTGGTTTCTGGAGCAATTCTTGCGGGAGCATCAGATAATCAAATCAATACACTTGCAAAATTTGCTTACCACCTCGGTCTTGCATTTCAAATTCGAGATGATATTCTTGATCTTGAGGGAGTCGAAGAGGTAATCGGCAAACGCGTAGGAAGTGACGAAATTAATCATAAGGTGACATATCCTTCCCTTTTATCTTTAGAAGGGGCAAAGGAAGCCTTGCACCGACATATTGAATTAGCAAAAAATCAATTAAATGCTACAGGATTGAATGTAGAATTGCTTTGGGCAATAACAAACTTAATTGAGACAAGAGATCACTAATAAATAACTGAAGTATTTCCACAAGAACAAGCAATTTTGCTTTTTCTTGTGGATTTATTTCATACTGTTATAATAACACTATAAAATACGATTTATTGGTTTATGAAATTTTTAATGAAATAATGAAAGTGAGTGATCCGCCCGTATGGATCTTATGAAAATTAAGGACCCTTCCTTTTTAAAGAAACTCTCGAATAAAGAATTGGAATCCTTGAGTCAAGATATACGCCATTTCCTAATTGAAAGATTATCAAGCACTGGCGGTCATATTGGACCAAACTTAGGAGTTGTGGAACTAACGATTGCCTTGCATAAATGCTTTGACAGTCCTAAGGATAAAATTATTTGGGATGTTGGGCACCAATCATATGTACACAAAATTTTAACAGGTCGTGCATGTCAATTTGATACATTAAGACAATACAAAGGTCTTTGCGGATTTCCCAAAATGGCAGAAAGTGAACATGATGTCTGGGAGACGGGGCATAGCTCCACATCCTTATCAGCTGCAATGGGAATGGCTATTGCTAGAGATCTGAAAAAAGAGAACTCCTATGTTGTGCCAGTCATTGGTGATGGTGCTCTAACTGGCGGTATGGCTCTAGAAGCGTTAAACCACATCGGTCATGAAAAGAAGAACATGATTGTGATCTTAAATGATAATGAAATGTCTATTGCACCGAATGTCGGTGCGCTGCACAATGTTCTTGGCAGACTTCGGACGGCTGGTAAATACCAGTGGGCAAAAGATGAGCTTGAATATCTTCTAAAGAAAATACCGGCAGTTGGAGGAAAGCTTGCTGCAACAGCTGAGAGAGTGAAGGACAGCCTTAAATATCTCTTTGTTTCTGGTGTGTTTTTTGAAGAGTTAGGCTTTACGTATTTAGGTCCAGTTGATGGACATGATTTCGAAAATTTGTTTGAAAACCTAAGTTATGCGAAGAAAACAGAAGGTCCGGTACTTCTTCATGTGATTACAAAAAAAGGGAAAGGCTATAAGCCAGCTGAAAATGACACAGTTGGCACATGGCATGGAACAGGTCCATATAAAATGGAGACAGGTGATTTTGTTAAACCAGTAAATACACCGCCTGCCTGGAGCAAGTTAGTAAGTGAAACGGTTCGGAACCTTGCAAGAAAAGATGAACGAATTGTTGCAATTACCCCAGCCATGCCGGTTGGATCAAAGCTTGAAGGCTTTGCTAGTGAATTTCCGGAGCGGATGTATGATGTTGGGATTGCAGAACAGCATGCGGCAACTGTAGCAGCAGGTCTTGCTACACAGAAAATGAAGCCGTTCCTAGCGATATATTCCACATTTCTTCAACGTGCATATGATCAAGTCGTACATGATATCTGCCGGCAAAACTTAAATGTATTTATCGGGATTGATCGGGCTGGTTTAGTAGGCGCAGATGGAGAAACACATCAAGGTGTATTTGATATTGCATTTTTAAGGCATGTTCCAAATATTGTTCTAATGATGCCAAAAGACGAAAATGAAGGACAGCACATGGTTTATACAGCTCTCAAGTATGATGATGGACCAATAGCGATGAGATTTCCAAGAGGCAATGGACTTGGTGTGCCGATGGATGAGAATCTGCATCCAATCCCAATTGGTACATGGGAAGTACTGAAAAAAGGCGAGGATGCTGCTATTTTAACATTTGGTACTACGATTCCGATGGCATTGGAAGCAGCAGGCATTTTAGAAAAACGCGGAATTTCAGTTAAAGTAGTTAACGCAAGATTCATTAAGCCGTTAGATGAGGAAATGCTATTAGAACTATTTAAAGAAAACATGCCGATTTTAACCATTGAAGAAGCGGTACTTCAAGGAGGATTTGGCAGCTCTATTTTAGAATTTGCCCATGAAAAAGGATTCCATCATATGGAGATTGACTGCATGGGAATTCCTGATCAGTTTATTGAGCATGGAAGCGTAGAGAAGCTTTTAGAAGAAATTGGCATGACCACAGATGATGTAGTAAAACGAATGAACATTCTAGCTAGAAAAAAACAAAAAAGGGCATAAGCATGAAAATAAAGAAAGAACGATTAGATGTTTTATTAGTTGAAAGAGGATTAGCTGAGACGAGAGAAAAAGCAAAAAGAACCATAATGGCTGGTCTTGTGTTCAGTAATGAAAATCGTCTTGACAAGCCAGGAGAAAAAGTAAATAGCGATATTCCCTTAAGAGTAAAAGGGAAGGTGTTACCTTATGTCAGCAGAGGCGGACTGAAGCTTGAAAAGGCATTGAAAATATTTAATTTAAATGTGAAGGATAAGATTCTTCTGGATATTGGCGCATCTACAGGAGGATTTACAGATTGTGCCCTGCAAAATGGGGCAAAAATGTCTTATGCTTTGGATGTTGGCTATAACCAATTGGCTTGGAAGTTAAGGCAGGATGAACGTGTCGTTGTAATGGAACGAACGAATTTTCGTTATGTGACACCTGCTGACCTAACGGAAGGGATGCCGAATTTTGCCTCCATCGATGTATCGTTTATTTCGTTAAAATTGATCCTTCCTGTATTAAAGACACTGCTCGTTTCAAATAGTGATGTGGTTGCTCTTGTCAAACCTCAGTTCGAAGCCGGCCGTGAACAAGTAGGGAAAAAAGGAATTGTCAGGGATTCGAAGGTGCATGAACAGGTTCTTGAAATGATTATAGATTTCTCACTTAGTCTTGGATATAATGTTTGCGATTTATCGTTCTCTCCAATTACAGGCGGAGATGGAAATATTGAGTTTTTACTTCATTTATCTTGGACTGGCGAAAAGATGATTGGAGAAAACCTGCTTAAAATAATTCCGAAAGATGTAGTGAAGGAAGCACATTCTGAATTAAAAACAAAACAATCCAATCAAGAGGAATAGGCTGCGGCTTATTTCTCTTTTTTTCTCGTGGAATAGGAAAGAGCTAAAAATAATTTATGTTAGTTTGCGGTAAATATTCCCCCGGAAATTGAAGAAAAATTGTACATTATAGGGAAAATCAGCTAACATATAGGTAGGATTTAGTATTTTTTCCTTAAAGTATTTATCCCATTTTGCGAGCAAAGTCTTTTAGGAAAGAAACATATATTGAGGTGAAATAATGAACAAAGGTCAACGTCATATAAAAATTCGTGAGATTATTGCAAATAATGATATTGAAACACAGGATGATCTTGTTGATGAGCTAAAAAGTGCTGGTTACAATGTAACACAGGCAACGGTTTCAAGGGATATTAAAGAGCTACATCTTGTAAAAGTACCTTTAATTGATGGGAGGTATAAATACAGTCTTCCTGCTGATCAACGCTTTAATCCATTACAAAAGCTTAGAAGAAACCTTATGGATGCATTCGTTCGAATTGACACTGCAGGACATCTTCTTGTCATGAAGACCTTGCCAGGAAATGCAATGGCTATTGGGGCATTAATTGATAATCTTGATTGGGAAGAGATATTAGGAACGATTTGCGGAGATGACACAATCTTAATTATTTGTAAAACACCAGAGGATACAGAAGCAATTTCAAATCGATTTCTTGAAATGCTTTAACTTTATTCTTGGTATGGGGTGAGAGAACTTCATGATAACTGAATTATCGATAAGAAATTTTGCAATAATTGAAGCCCTATCAATTTCCTTTGATAAGGGCTTAACTGTATTAAGCGGGGAAACAGGAGCGGGAAAATCAATTATTATTGATGCCATTCATTTGCTTGTAGGTGGAAGAGGCTCAGCTGAGTTCGTACGTCATGGTTCGGAAAAGGCTGAAATAGAAGGGTTATTCCAACTGGATGATCCAAACCATCCATGCTTTGCAAAGGCAAATGAATTTGGAATTGAGCTTGAAGACGGGATGGCTATTTTACGAAGGGATATCTCAAGGAATGGGAAAAGTGTTTGCCGCATTAACGGGAAGCTTGTTACAATTTCAACCTTAAGGGAAATCGGCAGTACACTTATTGATATACACGGGCAGCATGAACATCAGGAACTGATGGATGAAACCATGCACCTCTCCCTTCTTGACCAATTTGGCGGAGAAAAAATTTCTTTTGCTCTTAATGAATATCAAAAAGTGTATCACGCTTACGAACAAAAGGTAAAACAGTTAAAGAATCTAAGTGAGAATGACCAGCAAATGGCACATCGGCTTGATTTGATTCAATTTCAGCTAGATGAAATTCGTACGGCGGACTTGAGGTTAAATGAAGATGAGGAGCTAATTGAAGAGAAACGGAAGTTAAGTAATTTTGAACGGGTATATGACTCACTGCAATCAGGATACAATGGATTACATGGGGAATATAAAGGGCTTGATTGGATTGGCCTTGTAATGGGGCATATTCAAAATGCTGCGGAGCTTGATCCTTCTTATAAGGAATTAGCTGAATCTGTATCAAATAGCTTTTATCAGCTGGAAGATGCAGCACGCACGATTCGGAATGAAATGGATTTTCTAGAATATGACCCAGCAAGATTAGCTGAAATTGAAGACAGATTAAATGAAATCAATCAATTGAAACGAAAATATGGCAAGACTGTAGAAGAAATTCTAGAATATTCTTCAAAAATTGAAGAAGAAATAGAAACATTGCTAAATAAGGAAACACATATTGGTCAGCTAGAAAAGGAAATTGCTTCTCTAAGAAAGGACCTTTTAATTGAAGCCGAAGAATTGAGTGCCCTTCGTAAAATTTCTGCACAAAATTTAACAAAATTAATTCATAAAGAATTAAAAGAGCTCTATATGGAGAAAACTGTATTTGAGGTTCAATTTATCAAAAATATAGATAGCTTTACGAGGAATGGAATGGATAAAGGAGAATTTTATCTTTCTACAAATCCAGGCGAACCATTAAAGCCACTTTCTAAGATTGCCTCAGGCGGAGAGCTTTCAAGAATAATGCTTGCTCTAAAGAGTATATTTTCTAAGCATCAAGGTGTAACTTCCATCATTTTTGATGAAGTAGATACTGGGGTAAGTGGCAGGGTTGCCCAGGCAATTGCCGAAAAAATTCATAAGGTAGCTGTTAATTCACAAGTTTTATGTATTTCTCATTTGCCTCAAGTAGCTGCAATGGCTGATACCCATTTATATATTGCAAAGAACATCATCGAAGGGCGAACAAAAACAACGGTTAAACCGCTGAATGAATCTGAAAAAATTAAAGAAATTGGCCGGATGATTTCCGGTGTAGAAATTACTGAGTTAACGAAGGAACATGCAAAGGAGCTTCTTCAACTTGCTGAGCAATTAAAGATACATTGAAAAGCTATCCAAAGGAGGATAGCTTTTTTCTCTCTATATCAGTTATAAATGCTCGACTTGCAGGCAAAATTAAAGATGTAGCCATTTGACGTTGTGGATTAGAAGCGAGGAGAGTGAAAAATTTGACATTAAATGTTTTTAGAAAAATAATTGGTGGAATTCTCCTTGTTTCATTAATTGCAATTGGTTTCTCAAAACCCTTTCAAGAATATTTGCATATTCCAAACAAGATTACCCTTTTTGAAGGCCAGCACTTTGAAATGGCAAAGGCAAAAATGGTGTCGGCAGAACTGTCTTACAATAATGAAAGCATTGCACTTAAAGAAGATATACATTCATTGTCCCTGGAAGGAAACAAACATGGGGAAAATGAAATGTTTTTAGAGCTAGCGGGTTTTCCAATCAAAAAGGTTGATGTAAATGTGTTGAAAGATTTTAAAGTCATTCCAGGCGGTCAGTCAATTGGGGTAAAATTAAATACGATTGGTGTACTTGTTGTTGGCCACCATCAGATTGACACATTAGATGGAAAAGCATCCCCTGGAGAATTAGCTGGAATAAAAATAGGGGATATTATAACAGAGATAAACGGGAAAAAGATTGAAAAAATGTCAGATGTTGCTCCATTTGTTCAAGAAGCAGGAAATACAAGCACTCCCCTAAAAATAATGCTTAATCGTGAAAATGAAAAGATATCAACTGAATTAACTCCTCAGAAAGATAAGGCAGAGGGTTCATATAAACTCGGCTTATATATTAGAGACTCAGCAGCAGGAATTGGTACGATGACTTTTTACCATCCAGAATCAAGGAAGTATGGAGCATTAGGCCATGTCATTTCTGATATGGATACGAAGAAGGCGATTGTCGTTGATGATGGACAGATTGTCCGTTCAACGGTCACCTCAATCGAAAAAGGGAGCAATGGGAATCCCGGAGAAAAACTTGCGCGTTTTTCTCCAGATAAAGAAGTCATAGGAAATATCGTTAAAAACAGTCCATTTGGTATTTTTGGCAAGTTAAATCAAGATGTTCAAAATGGCATTCTTGATAAACCGATGCCAATAGCTTTATCACACCAAGTGAAAGAAGGTCCGGCACAAATATTAACTGTTGTGGATAATGATGAAGTGAATCTTTTTGACATCGAAATTGTAAGCACGATCCCTCAGAAGTTTCCAGCAACAAAAGGGATGGTAATCAAAGTAACGGATCCTAAGCTATTAGCGAAAACTGGAGGAATTGTTCAAGGGATGAGCGGGAGTCCCATTATACAAAATGATAAAGTAATTGGGGCAGTTACCCATGTATTTGTAAATGATCCAACTTCGGGCTATGGGGTCCATATTGAATGGATGCTTCATGAAGCAGGGATTAACATCTATGAACAGCCGAGAGAGAAAGCATCTTAATGAAATATGTAAATGATGGAGAGACAGAAGGGAAACCTTCTGTCCTTTTCATTTATGATATAATGTAATAAAGATTATTCGACAAAATTAATGAAATTAGTCGAAAAAGAGAGAAAATAAAAGAAAACTACTGATTTTATCCTATTTTTGAGAAAATTTAAAAAAACTAAAGGAATTTCTGTTGCATTGTCGAATTTCTCATTTAGAATAAAAATATAGATGGCAAAGAGACTAACATGGTTCGAGGAGGAAAGAATAAGTGAAAAAAATTAAAGTATGTGTGGTTGATGACAATCGAGAGCTTGTCGGTCTTTTAGATGAATACATTTCATCTCAGGATGATATGGAGGTTATAGGTGTTGCTCATAATGGGCAGGATTGCTTGGATATCCTTGAACATGAAGAGTTGGATGTTCTTGTATTGGATATTATTATGCCTCATTTGGATGGGCTTGCAGTACTTGAAAGATTGCGGGATATGAAAAAAGCGCAACTGCCAAACGTAATCATGCTAACAGCATTTGGCCAGGAAGACGTTACAAAGAAAGCTGTTGATTTAGGGGCATCTTATTTTATCTTAAAACCGTTTGATATGGATAATTTAGCAAGACATATTCGACAAGTTAGCGGAAAGTCTAATCCGATTATTAGAAAGTCCTCATCGAACTATCGTCCTCAGGCAGAGTCAAAGCCAAAAAATCTTGACGCAAGCATTACTAGCATTATTCATGAAATTGGAGTGCCCGCACATATTAAAGGATATATGTATCTTCGTGAGGCAATTTCAATGGTGTATAATGATATTGAACTTCTTGGTTCCATTACCAAGGTTTTATATCCAGATATTGCTAAAAAATACAATACCACGGCAAGCCGTGTAGAACGGGCAATTCGCCATGCGATAGAAGTTGCTTGGAGCCGGGGCAATATTGATTCAATTTCTTCATTATTTGGTTACACGGTAAGCATGTCTAAGGCAAAACCGACAAATTCGGAGTTCATTGCGATGGTGGCTGATAAACTGCGTTTAGAACATAAAGCTTCTTGAAAGGGATAGAGCCCGTGTCATAATAAATTTTGAGCGCTCTTAATTAGGAGCGCTTTTTTTTCGGAATAATATACATATACGTATTACGACATTATTCTTCGGTAGTTTTATTTTCTGCTTCCATCATTTTTTGAATTAAAATATGCTGTGGCATGTGCATAATTTGTTCGATTGGAAGTTTTAATTTTTCAGCTAGCATTTTTGCCGTATCAGCTGATATTTGTAAAGGTTTCATTTTTATTCCTCCAAAGGGGTGATTTGATGACGCTTATATTTGCTCATAGAGGGTATTCGCAAGTATATCCTGAAAATACAATGAAAGCATTTAAGGAAGCAGCTATAGCAGGTGCTGATGGTCTTGAGCTTGATGTACAGTTGACAAAGGATGGACAATTGGTAGTGATCCATGATGAAAAAGTGGATCGGACCACAAATGGAAAAGGCTTTGTTAAAGATTTTACCTTTAAAGAAATTAGAAAGCTAGATGCTAGTTATAAAAAGAAAAAGCTTTTACAAAAAGAATCGATCCCCTCATTAGAGGAAGTATTTGAATGGATGACGACAAATCAAATCGTCTGTAATATCGAATTAAAAAACGGGGTATTTCCTTATAAAGGTATGGAGGAAAAGGTCATTGATCTTATTCATGCGTATAAAATGAAAGATAGGGTAATCCTATCTTCATTTAATCATTATAGTATTGTTTATTGCTATAGGATTGATCAAGAGATTGAAACAGCTCCATTGTTTTCAGAAGGGTTATATATGCCTTGGGTTTATGCGGAGTCGATAGGTGCAAAGAGCATCCATCCTAAGCATACAGCTGCTCCTAATGAATTGGTTAGAGCATCTGTAGATTATGGAGTTGCGGTAAGACCCTATACAGTAAATAAAGAGAAGGATTTACAAAGATTTTTTGCGATTGGCTGCTCGGCAGTTATTACAGATGATCCTGTGAAGGCGTTGCAAATCAAAAACAAATAACATAAAAAAAGCAATCGGCATTTTGATCTGACCCAATAAAGTTAGACAAATAATTTTATGCAACTTTTAAGACTTGAGTTCGGTATTCCACCGGACTCAGGTCTTTTAATTTTGCCTTCATTCGTTTGTGATTGTAATAGTGAATATAATCAGCTAATTCCTTTTCAAAATGCTCTATACTGTCAAAATCCTGTAGATAAAGGAGTTCGGACTTTAATAAGCCAAAGAAGTTTTCCATGACTGCATTGTCCAAACAGTTTCCCTTTCGAGACATACTCTGCGTAATTTGGTGCTGTTCTAATGTTTTTTGATATTGTTTCATTTGATAATGCCAGCCTTGATCTGAATGAAGAATCACTTGCTCTCCTGGCTGAAGACGTTCTATTGCTTGGACTAACATTTCTCCGACCAATTTATAAACAGGACGTTTCATGACGTTATAAGCAATGATTTCACCATTACACAAATCAAGTACTGGAGAGAGGTAACGTTTCTCACCGAATAGGTGGAATTCCGTCACATCGGTTACCCATTTTTGATTCACTTTCTCTGCAGAAAAATCACGGTTTAGGATGTTAGGAGCAACTTTTCCCACATTACCTTTATAAGAACGGTACTTTTTCATGCGGACTAAGCATAGTAAGTCCATATCATTCATTAAACGATTGATGGTTTTTTTATCGTGTTTAAACCCTCGTTTCTCTAGTTCTTTCGTGATCCGACGGTGTCCATAACGACCCTTATGTTCATGAAAAATCTCTTTAATACTTTCTTTTACGTTCGCATATTTATCAGGTTGATTTAATTTTTTCTCCCAATAATAATACGTACTACGTGGAATGTCAGCGACTTCAACTAAATCTACAACTTCATACATATGCTTTAGTTCAAAAATTACCTGCGCTTTGATTTTGTTTGTAATTTTTCCTGCATTTGAACTAAAGCGTTCAACTTTTTTAAGTAGGCATTCTCCATTTCTAAACGCTCAATTTTCGCTTGTAGTACTTCTACCGTATCTTCAACTAGTTTTGGTGTTTCTTTCTTTGAATCAATTTTCTTTGTTTCTTTCTTCATAGATGGTCGCCCCTTTTTCTTTGGTTGTAGGGCGTCTAATCCATCTCGATTTAACTTTAATCTCCAATTTCGTATCATTCCAGGAGAAGAAATATTAAATATCGCAGCTGTATCAATAGAAGATGTACCCGTTTCGATCATATAATTTAGTACATCCATTTTAAACTGAGTTGAATAACTTGTATAGCTTTTTAGAAAAGCTTCAATGCCATGTTGTTCGTATAGGCGAATCCATCCACTCAAAATAGTTGGTTTTACCTGAACCTCCCGCGCAATCTCATTGATAGATTCATTCCCATTTAAATACCTTGAAACAATTAGAATCCTTTGTTCTGCAGTAAATTTAGCCATTAAAAAACCCCCATAAATGTTAGTTTGATGTCTAACATTTATGGGGCAGTTCANGTTATTACAGATGATCCTGTGAAGGCGTTGCAAATCAAAAACAAATAACATAAAAAAAGCAATCGGCATTTTGATCTGACCCAATAAAGTTAGACAAATAATTTTATGCAACTTTTAAGACTTGAGTTCGGTATTCCACCGGACTCAGGTCTTTTAATTTTGCCTTCATTCGTTTGTGATTGTAATAGTGAATATAATCAGCTAATTCCTTTTCAAAATGCTCTATACTGTCAAAATCCTGTAGATAAAGGAGTTCGGACTTTAATAAGCCAAAGAAGTTTTCCATGACTGCATTGTCCAAACAGTTTCCCTTTCGAGACATACTCTGCGTAATTTGGTGCTGTTCTAATGTTTTTTGATATTGTTTCATTTGATAATGCCAGCCTTGATCTGAATGAAGAATCACTTGCTCTCCTGGCTGAAGACGTTCTATTGCTTGGACTAACATTTCTCCGACCAATTTATAAACAGGACGTTTCATGACGTTATAAGCAATGATTTCACCATTACACAAATCAAGTACTGGAGAGAGGTAACGTTTCTCACCGAATAGGTGGAATTCCGTCACATCGGTTACCCATTTTTGATTCACTTTCTCTGCAGAAAAATCACGGTTTAGGATGTTAGGAGCAACTTTTCCCACATTACCTTTATAAGAACGGTACTTTTTCATGCGGACTAAGCATAGTAAGTCCATATCATTCATTAAACGATTGATGGTTTTTTTATCGTGTTTAAACCCTCGTTTCTCTAGTTCTTTCGTGATCCGACGGTGTCCATAACGACCCTTATGTTCATGAAAAATCTCTTTAATACTTTCTTTTACGTTCGCATATTTATCAGGTTGATTTAATTTTTTCTCCCAATAATAATACGTACTACGTGGAATGTCAGCGACTTCAACTAAATCTACAACTTCATACATATGCTTTAGTTCAAAAATTACCTGCGCTTTGATTTTGTTTGTAATTTTTCCTGCATTTGAACTAAAGCGTTCAACTTTTTTAAGTAGGCATTCTCCATTTCTAAACGCTCAATTTTCGCTTGTAGTACTTCTACCGTATCTTCAACTAGTTTTGGTGTTTCTTTCTTTGAATCAATTTTCTTTGTTTCTTTCTTCATAGATGGTCGCCCCTTTTTCTTTGGTTGTAGGGCGTCTAATCCATCTCGATTTAACTTTAATCTCCAATTTCGTATCATTCCAGGAGAAGAAATATTAAATATCGCAGCTGTATCAATAGAAGATGTACCCGTTTCGATCATATAATTTAGTACATCCATTTTAAACTGAGTTGAATAACTTGTATAGCTTTTTAGAAAAGCTTCAATGCCATGTTGTTCGTATAGGCGAATCCATCCACTCAAAATAGTTGGTTTTACCTGAACCTCCCGCGCAATCTCATTGATAGATTCATTCCCATTTAAATACCTTGAAACAATTAGAATCCTTTGTTCTGCAGTAAATTTAGCCATTAAAAAACCCCCATAAATGTTAGTTTGATGTCTAACATTTATGGGGCAGTTCATTTTTACGGCCGATTGCTTTTATTTTTTACTTAAAACGATTTTGTACTTTATTTCTTTTTCGATCACGGTAAAGGATAAAGCCTGCGACAAAGCCGAGTCCAAGTAAAAATAAGAGCATGCCTGCAAGAAACTGCATCCATAAATATGGGAAAGGGCTTTGCAAAATGCCAAAAACCATATCTCTCATTAATTTAATGCCATATGCTGCTAAAAATCCTGGTATTAATAATATGATTAAAGCAAATATTCTTATCATCAGCAGATCCCTTCATTTTTTGTTCTACTAAAAAAAGTATTGAATGTATATAGAAATTTGTCAAGCACAACAATCATGTATAAAATAAGAATATGTGAAAAAAATTGCACAATAGAAAGAAAATTCGCGAAATAATCTTCAAGGTCCAAAGGTGGGTATTACATGCAAACAGTCATGATTGTTGGAGCTGGTAAAGGCGGTTCGGCGATCTTAAAAATAATGAGAGAAACAGAAATGCTAAAAGTCATTGCGGTAGTTGATAGTAATCCTGAAGCACCTGGCATTGAAAAAGCAAGGGAAGTGGGAATACCAACAGGAACGGATTGGAAGAAATTTATTGATCAAGATATTGATATCATTGTTGAAGTAACAGGAAGGCAGGATGTTTTCCTAGAGCTTCGTGAGGCAAAAAAGAAAGACTCTGTATTGATACCGGGAACTGTCGCCTTTTTAATTGCCGGTCTCATAGAAGAAAAAGAAAAACTTATTTCAAGTATCGAGAATGAGACATATAAGCGTGATCTAATTTTCAATACAACCGGTGATGGGATGATTGGAATTAACCAAGATTCAGAAATCATTCTTTTTAACCGGAGCGCGGAAAAAATGACAGGGATAAAGGCAAAAGAGGCGATTGGCCGTCCGATCAATCAAATCATTTCAAATACTCGATTAAAACGGGTAATGAAGACTCGGCGAATTGAATCTAATCAGGAACTTATATTGAATAACGGGTTAAAAGTTATTACGACTAGGATTCCGATGATTGGCGAGAAAAATGAATTGCTAGGAGCATTTTCAGTATTTAAAGACATTACTGAAGTCATGAATTTAGCTGAAGAAATAACGGATTTAAAGGAAATACAAACGATGCTCCAGGCAATTATCCAGTCAAGTGATGAAGCAATATCAGTAGTGGATGAGAATGGGAAAGGTCTATTGATAAATCCAGCCTATTCTCGTATTACAGGCCTTTCAGAGGAAGAAATCATCGGAAAACCTGCAACAACAGATATTTCTGAGGGGGAAAGTATGCATATGAAGGTCCTTCAAACGAGAAGGGCTGTAAGAGGAGTGGCAATGAGGGTAGGTCCCAATAAAAAGCAAGTGGTTGTCAATGTAGCACCAGTTATTGTAGATGGGATTATTAAAGGAAGTGTTGGAGTTATCCATGATGTTTCTGAAATTGAATCTTTAAATAGAGAATTGCATCGGGCCCGGCAAATTATTCGTACACTCGAAGCTAAATATTCCTTTGATGATATCATTGGACGTTCAGAGGAGATGACCATTGCAATTGAACAAGCCCGTCTTGGTGCAAAAACTCCTGCTACCGTATTGCTGAGAGGGGAATCTGGAACTGGGAAAGAGTTATTTGCCCATGCCATTCATAACGGAAGTGATCGGAGGTACAATAAATTTATTCGTGTTAACTGTGCCGCGTTATCTGAGTCGCTTTTAGAAAGTGAGCTCTTCGGTTATGAAGAGGGAGCATTTTCAGGTGCAAAAAGAGGCGGGAAAAGAGGACTATTTGAAGAGGCAAACAATGGGAGTATTTTCCTTGATGAGATTGGCGAGTTAACTGCCAATACACAGGCAAAACTATTAAGGGTCCTGCAAGAGAAGGAAATCACCCGAGTAGGCGGGACTAAGTCCATCCCCATAAACGTAAGGGTAATTGCGGCAACTAATGTTAATTTAGAAAAAGGAATTGCCAGCGGAACTTTTAGGGAAGACTTGTATTATAGGCTTAATAGAATGCCTATTCATATCCCTTCACTGCGAAAAAGAAAAGAAGATATTCCTTTGTTATGTACACGGCTTATTCAAAAAATTAATCAGGAATATGGACGCAATTTAGAAACTATATCAGAATCAGCTATGAAAAAGCTGATGGAATATGATTGGCCAGGCAATGTGCGTGAGCTTGAAAACATTCTTGGCAGGGCGATTATTTTTATGAATTACCATGAAATTCAGCTAGAAGAGCATCATGTTCCTGAGCTCATTAAAAAGATGAATAAACCGAATGTACAAATGGAAGAACCGCTAAAAAACGATCAAACATTGACCCAGCTAGTTGAACAATATGAAGAAAGAATGATTCTTAAGACCCTTCAAGAGAAGGATGGGAATAAAACATTAACGGCAAAATCCCTTGGGTTGTCTGTGAGGAATTTGTACTATAAGCTTGAAAAATACGGGATTGCAAATAATAGCATGCAATAATTTTCATGTATGAAAAATATTGCATGATAAATTATTGTGAAAAAGCGTTTTTTCAGCATTTGTATTTTGGCACGCTTCTTGCATATTAAAATAATGAGTGTAGCAACATGAAATTGTAATAAGTGCTTTAAAGGGGTTGAGACGATGGAATTGGATTCGCTTATACAGAGAGCAACCCAATACGAAGAAAAAACTGTAGCAGTTGCTGCCGCAGAAGATCATGAAGTAATCGAGGCTGTCGCTTCCGCGCTCGAAAGGAATTTAGCAAAATTCTTATTATTTGGAGATAAAGAAAAAATTCTTCAAATTATGGAAGAGCATCATGGCGACTTAGCTAAAAACGAAAAACTTCAAATCATTCATACTCATTCACCAGCTGCGTCTGCAGAGCATGCGGTTAAAGCGGTTAAACTGAATGAAGCGAATGTATTGATGAAGGGGAATGTCCCAACTGCTACTATATTAAAGGCTGTATTAAACAAAGAATATGGTCTGAGAGCAGGAAGTGTTTTATCACACGTTGCTGTTTTTGAGGTTCCTGGTTTTGACCGGTTCACAATTGTAACCGATGCAGCAATGAATATTGCACCAGATTTAGAGCAAAAGGCACAAATCACAAGAAATGCTGTCGGAATAGCGAAAAGCATCGGTGTTGATAACCCAAGAGTTGCACCAATCGCAGCTGTTGAAGTTGTTAACCCAGCGATGCAGGCAACTTTAGATGCTGCCGCTTTGACCACTATGAATAAACGTGGTCAGCTGACTGGCTGTATTGTAGATGGTCCGCTTGCTTTAGATAATGCAGTATCCTTAACTGCTGCTGAACATAAAGGGATAAAAAGCGATGTTGCTGGACAAGCAGATATTCTGCTAGTACCAACAATTGAAGTGGGAAATGCCCTTTATAAGTCTTTGATTTACTTTGCAAAAGCAAAAGTTGGAGCAGTTATTGCTGGGGCAAAAGCACCAATCGTTTTAACATCTAGAGCCGATTCAGCTGAGAGCAAGCTATACTCATTAGCATTAGCGATCTGCTCTGCTACAAAATAATATACACATATTAGTGGGAGGAATTTTAACATGGAAATTTTCAAATATCTAGAAAAGTATGATTATGAACAAGTAGTAATTTGCCAAGATAAAACATCAGGTTTAAAAGCAATCATCGCAATCCATGACACTACATTAGGACCAGCTCTTGGTGGTACTCGTATGTGGACATATGCTTCAGAAGATGCTGCAATTGAAGATGCATTGCGTCTTGCGAAAGGTATGACTTACAAAAATGCTGCAGCTGGTCTTAACCTTGGCGGCGGTAAAACAGTTATCATCGGTGATCCTAAGAAAGACAAGAACGAAGAAATGTTCCGTGCGTTTGGCCGTTACGTACAAGGCTTAAATGGCCGTTACATCACTGCTGAGGATGTAGGTACAACTGTAGCTGATATGGATCTAATCCATGAAGAAACAGATTATGTAACAGGTATTTCTCCTGCATTCGGTTCTTCAGGTAACCCATCTCCAGTAACAGCTTATGGTGTTTACGTAGGGATGAAAGCTGCGGCTAAAGCTGCATTTGGCACAGATTCTTTAGAAGGTAAAGTAGTTGCAGTACAAGGTGTTGGTAACGTTGCTTACCACCTATGTAAACATCTTCATGAAGAAGGCGCTCAATTAATCGTAACAGATATTAACAAAGAAGCTGTACAACGTGCAGTAAACGACTTTGGTGCAAAAGCAGTTGAGCCAGATGAAATTTACGGAGTTGAATGTGATATCTATGCACCATGTGCACTTGGCGCAACAGTGAACGACGATACAATTCCTCAATTCAAATGTAAAGTAATTGCTGGATCAGCTAACAACCAATTAAAAGAAGAGCGTCATGGCGATATCATTGATGAAATGGGTATCGTTTATGCTCCTGACTATGTAATCAATGCTGGTGGAGTTATCAACGTTGCTGACGAACTTTATGGATACAATGCTGAGCGTGCAATGAAGAAAGTTGAAGGTCTTTACGACACAATTGAAAAAGTTATTGAAATCTCAAAACGTGACGGCATTCCTACTTATAAAGCTGCTGACCGTATGGCTGAAGAAAGAATTGAAAGAATGCGTAATTCTCGCAGCCAATTCCTTCAAAATGGTCACCACATTTTAAGCCGTAAGAAATAATAAGCAGTAATTGAAAGAACAAAAGATAAGGTCAAAGCGCTAAATGTATGTTTAGCGTCTTTGACTCATTTTAGTAAAAATAGAGCGGATTTTTCTCAAGCACCTTGCTTTTTAGGTGCCAGACTGCTTTTTAAATGGAGGTTTAACTGTGCAAGAACAAGGACATCGAATTCTCGTTATCAACCCTGGTTCTACTTCAACGAAAATTGGAGTTTTCGATAATGATATTTCTATTTTAGAAAAAACATTACGCCATGATACT
Source organism: Cytobacillus massiliigabonensis (assembly GCF_900199725.1). Lineage (GTDB taxonomy): Bacteria > Bacillota > Bacilli > Bacillales > Cytobacillaceae > Cytobacillus > Cytobacillus massiliigabonensis. Next base: position 1,663,787 of record NZ_LT904904.1, read on the forward strand.
GATGTAATTAACTCATTCGAAAATATAATTGATCAATATGAATTCCGAAAAAACGCTATTCTTGAGACTTTGGATCAAGAAGGCTTTAATATATCAAAATTAAGCGCTGTTTGTGGTCGCGGCGGATTGCTAAGACCAATTGAAGGCGGAACGTATTCTGTAAATGATGCTATGCTTCAAGATTTACGTGAAGGATTTGCTGGTCAGCATGCTTCCAATCTTGGCGGTATTATTGCATATGAAATTGCAACAGCTTTAAATATACCTTCCTATATCGTTGACCCTGTTGTAGTTGACGAAATGGATCCAATTGCGCGTATATCTGGTTTATCCAAAATTGAACGTGTAAGTATTTTCCATGCTCTAAATCAAAAAGCGGTTGCTCGCAGAGTAGCAAAAGAATTAGGCAAGAAGTACGAAGAGATGAACTTAATTGTCACTCATATGGGTGGAGGAATTACAGTCGGTGCTCATAAACAAGGCCGAGTAATCGATGTAAATAATGGTTTGCATGGGGAAGGTCCTTTCAGCCCTGAACGTGCAGGAACTGTTCCTATCGGCGATTTAGTTTCATTATGCTTCTCAGGTCAATACTACCGTGAAGAAATTACGAAAATGCTTGTTGGCCAAGGCGGTCTTGTAGGCTATCTAGGTACAAATGATGCAGTAAAAGTAGAGAAAATGATCGAAGCTGGCGATGAAAAAGCGAAGCTGGTATATTCAGCAATGGCTTATCAGGTTGCTAAAGAAATCGGTGCTGCTAGTGCTGTCCTTAATGGGAAAGTTGATGCGATCATCATTACTGGCGGACTTGCTTACGGTAAGGGCTTCGTAAAAGAAATCAGCGACCGTATTAGCTGGATTGCCGATGTAATCGTTCAACCAGGCGAAGACGAATTACAAGCTCTTGCTGAAGGTGCACTTCGTGTCCTTCGTGGAGAAGAAAAAGAAAAAGTATATCCAGGAAATGTGAACGTAGAAGCTACTGTTTAATAATAACTTAGTTCTATTTGCCGGTCATGCTGTCTTATTTTGACAGCATTCCGGCTTTCCAACTGGACATGATAGGAGGAAATATTGTGGCAGAAGAATATGATTTGGTCATCCTTGGTGGAGGAACTGGCGGATATGTAGCTGCTATCCGAGCTTCTCAACTAGGTTTAAAAACTGCATTAGTAGAAAAAGGAAAACTTGGTGGGACATGCCTACATAAAGGATGTATTCCAAGTAAAGCATTGCTTCGCAGTGCTGAAGTTTACGCACAAACAAAACATAGTGAAGATTTTGGTGTTTTCACAAGTGATGTTTCTGTGAACTTTGGTAAAGTTCAAGAAAGAAAAGGCAAAATCGTTGATCAGCTTCATAAAGGTGTTCAGCACCTAATGAAGCAAGGGAAAATTGACGTATTTGAAGGGATGGGACGTATTTTAGGTCCATCAATCTTCTCACCAATGCCAGGAACAATTTCTGTTGAAATGAACAACGGAGAAGAAAATGCTATGTTAGTTCCTAAAAATGTTATCGTTGCAACAGGTTCACGTCCACGTACATTACCAGGACTTGAAATTGGCGGCAAAGTAATGACATCTGATGAAGCTTTAGCAATGGAAGAAATTCCAAAGTCAATCATTATCGTTGGCGGCGGCGTTATCGGTATTGAGTGGGCTTCTATGCTAGCTGATTTCGGTGCAGACGTTACTGTAATTGAGTATTCAGACCGCATCATCCCAACAGAAGATAAAGAAATCTCTAAAGAGATGCAGCGCCTTATGAAGAAAAAGGGTGTAACAATTGTTACAAGTGCGAAAGTTCTTCCTGAAACATTAAAACAGGGGGATACTGTTTCAATTTCTGCGGAAGTTAAAGGAGAACAGAAAGAATTTACAGCTGAGAAAATTCTTGTATCTGTTGGACGTCAAGCTAACGTAGAAGGTATCGGCCTTGAAAATACGGATATCCAAGTAGAAAAAGGCTATATCGTTACAAATGAATTTTTCCAAACAAAAGAATCTCATATTTATGCAATCGGTGATGTAATTGGCGGGTTACAGCTTGCACACGTTGCTTCACATGAAGGAATCGTTGCAGTTGAACATATCGCTGGTGAAAATCCACATCCAATCGATTACAACCTTGTTTCAAAATGTATCTACAGTGCTCCTGAAGCTGCAAGCGTTGGTATCACTGAAGATCAAGCAAAAGAACAAGGCTTTAAAGTGAAAACTGGCAAGTTCTCATTTAAAGCAATCGGTAAAGCGCTAGTATTCGGTGAATCTGATGGCTTCGTGAAAATCGTTGCTGATGAAGAAACAAATGATATTCTTGGCGTGCATATGATTGGTCCACACGTAACAGATATGATTTCTGAAGCTGGACTTGCTAAAGTACTTGATGCAACACCTTGGGAAGTTGCTCATACAATTCATCCGCATCCAACATTATCAGAAGCAATTGGTGAAGCAGCTCTAGCTGTGGATGGAAAAGCTATTCATGGATAAAAATATAGAGAGCTAAATAGAGAGCTCTCTACTACATATTTATTTAGGAGGTTACAAAATGGCTAAAAAAAATCGTCATAAAGATTTAGGTTTAAGCGATGAGAGAGTATTAGAAATGTATGAAATGATGCTTTTATCACGTCGTATTGATGAGCGCATGTGGCTATTAAACCGCGCTGGTAAAATTCCATTTGTTATTTCATGTCAAGGTCAAGAAGCTGCTCAAGTGGGTGCGGCATTTGCACTTGATACAGAGAAGGATTATGCTCTTCCATACTACCGTGATTTAGGTGTTGTATTAGCTTTTGGTATGACTGCAAGAGATCTAATGCTTTCTGCATTCGCAAAAGCAGAAGATCCAAACTCAGGCGGCCGCCAAATGCCAGGGCACTTCGGTCAAAAGAAAAACCGCATCGTGACAGGTTCTTCACCAGTTACTACACAAGTTCCGCACGCGGTTGGCGTAGCTTTAGCTGGAAAAATGGAAGGAAAAGATTTAGTTACTTTCGTATCATTTGGTGAAGGTTCTTCTAACCAAGGTGACTTCCATGAAGGGGCAAACTTTGCTGGAGTACACAAGCTTCCTGTTATTTTCGTGTGTGAAAATAATAAATATGCAATCTCTGTTCCAATTGAAAAGCAGCTTGCATGTGAAAAAGTATCAGATCGCGCAATTGGCTACGGAATGCCAGGGGTAACTGTTGACGGAAATGATCCACTTGAAGTGTATAAAGCAGTGAAAGAAGCAGCAGATAGAGGACGCCGTGGTGAAGGTCCTACACTTGTTGAAACTGTTTCTTACCGTTTAACTCCACACTCTTCTGATGACGATGATCGTCCATATCGTTCTCGTGAAGAAGTTGAAGAAGCAAAATCTAAAGATTCAATTATCACTTTTGGAGCATATTTAAAAGATAACGGAATCTTAACTGATGCGAAAGAAAAAGAAATGAACGATCGTATCATGGCAATTGTTGATGATGCAACAGATTATGCTGAAAATGCACCATATGCAGATCCAGAACATGCATTGAAATACGTATACGCAGAATAGTAAGGGGGAACAAACATGGCTGTTATTTCATATATTGACGCGGTTACAATGGCAATCCGCGAAGAAATGGAAAGAGATCCAAAGGTATTTGTTTTAGGTGAAGATGTTGGATTAAAGGGTGGCGTATTTAAAGCTACTAATGGTTTATATGATCAATTTGGAGAAGATCGTGTACTTGATACACCACTTGCAGAATCTGCAATCGCTGGTGTAGGTGTTGGTGCAGCAATGTACGGCTTACGTCCAATCGCAGAAATGCAATTTGCTGATTTCATCATGCCTGCTGTTAACCAAATTATTTCTGAGGCAGCAAAAATTCGTTACCGTTCAAATAATGATTGGACTTGTCCAATGGTTATTCGTGCACCATATGGCGGCGGTGTTCACGGTGCATTATACCACTCTCAATCTGTAGAGGCAGTATTTGCAAACCAACCAGGTCTTAAAATTGTAATGCCTTCTACTCCATATGATGTAAAAGGATTACTTAAAGCTGCAATCCGTGACGAAGATCCAGTTCTATTCTTCGAACACAAGCGTGCATACCGTCTAATCAAAGGCGAAGTTCCTGAAGATGATTATGTATTGCCAATCGGTAAGGCAGATGTGAAACGTGAAGGTGAAGATTTAACAATCATCACTTACGGTCTATGTGTACATTTCGCTCTTCAAGCTGCTGAAAAATTAGCTAAAGATGGCATTTCTGTACATGTACTTGACCTTAGAACGGTTTATCCGCTTGATAAAGAAGCAATCATTGAAGCTGCTTCAAAAACAGGTAAAGTATTATTATTAACGGAAGATACAAAAGAAGGAAGCATCATGGGTGAAGTAGCAGCTATCATCGCTGAAAACTGCCTATTTGATCTTGATGCACCAATCATGCGTCTTGCTGGTCCTGATGTACCTGCAATGCCATACGCTCCTACTATGGAGAAATTCTTCATGGTTAACCCAGATAAAGTAGAAAAAGCAGCACGAGAATTAGCTGAGTACTAAAAACGAAAAGCGGAGGCGACTGTACAGCCCCGACAAGCATAAGGCAGGCCAGCGGGAAGGTTGTACTTTAACCTTCATGCTGGATTGACTTATGACCTCGAGGGGCTAGGAGCCGCAGCTAGACAAGAAAAGCGGAGGCGACTGTACAGCCCCGACAAGCATAAGACAGTCAGCTGTTGGGAAGCGATTTTCTTCCCATCAGCTGAATGGCTTATGACCTCGAGGGGCTAGGAGCCGCAGCCAGACAAAGAAAAGCGGAGGTGCTTCAGGCACCTCTCTACTCTGATAAATGACAACTAGAAATAAAAATGCTTAAAGGAGGTCAATTCCATTGGCTATCGAACAAATTAAAATGCCCAAACTTGGGGAAAGTGTAACAGAAGGTACAATCAATCAATGGTTTGTATCTGTTGGTGATAAAGTAAAAAAATATGATCCATTAGCAGAAGTAACAACTGATAAGGTAAACTCAGAAGTACCTTCTTCTTTTGATGGAGTAATTAAAGAATTGATTGCTGTTGAAGGAGAAACTTATGAAGTAGGCGAAGTGATCCTTACAATCGAAACTGAAGGTGGCGCAGCAGCTCCTGCAGCAGCAGCACCAGCGGCAGAAAAAGCAGCTCCCGCACCAGCAAGCACTCCAGCTCCTGCGGCAGCAGCAGCAGCACCAGTTGCTAAAACTGATAACAGTGGTGCACGTTTCTCACCAGCAGTTCTTAAGCTTTCACAAGAGCACGGAATCGACTTAAGCCAAGTGACTGGCACTGGTGCTGGAGGTCGTATTACGCGTAAAGACTTAAACGCTATTATCGAGTCTGGTAATATTCCAACAGCAGCTACTGCACCTGCAGCACCGGCTGCACAAGAAACTCCAGCGGCAGCTCCAGCTCCACAAGCTGCAGCACCTAAAGCGGCAGCGGCTACAAATGTACCAGTTGTACCTGGTGATATCGAAATTCCAGTATCTGGCGTTCGTAAAGCAATCGCAGCAAACATGCTTAAGAGCAAGCACGAAGCTCCACATGCATGGACTATGATTGAAGTAGATGTGACAAATCTAATGAGTTTCCGTAACTCATTAAAAGCTGACTTCAAGAAGAAGGAAGGCTTCAACCTTACACCATTTGCTTTCTTCGTAAAAGCAGTTGCTCAAGCGCTTAAAGAGTTCCCTATGATCAACTCTATGTGGGCTGGGGACAAAATTGTTCAGAAGAAGGATATCAACCTTTCAATCGCAGTTGCTACTGAAGATGCATTATATGTTCCAGTAATCAAAAATGCTGATGAAAAAACAATCAAAGGCATTGCTCGTGAAATTGGTGAACTTGCTGGTAAAGTACGTTCAGGTAAATTATCTGGAGCAGATATGTCTGGTGGTACGTTCACAGTAAATAACACAGGTTCATTCGGTTCTATCCAATCAAACGGTATCATCAACCATCCACAAGCTGCAATTTTACAAGTTGAATCAATCGTAAAACGCGCAGTTGTTATGGATAACGGTATGATCGCTGTTCGCGATATGGTTAACCTATGTATGTCACTTGACCACCGCGTATTAGATGGTCTTGTATGTGGTAACTTCTTGAAGCGTGTGAAAGAAATCCTTGAAAATACTTCTAAAGAAAATACATCTGTATATTAATTAGTTAAAAAAGATCCGCTGCCAATCGTGCAGCGGATCTTTTTTTAATTGCTCATTCATGAATTGCTTGTTTTTCATATGTATATTAAAATAATTATGTAATGATAATTGTGAATTTTACTATAATTTTTTTTAATACGAATGGTGGGTAAGGGGGGAAAGCTGTCGAATTTGGGCAGTCAAGATGACATTAAACAAGATGATTAATGAAACTTTTGAAACACAAACATTAGAGGATTGGAGGCAGAAATCAGAAGAATCATTAAAAGGCAAATCTATTGCTTCCTTAACCAAAAATACATATGAAAATATTCCTTTGAAACCGCTTTATTCGAAAGAGGATATGGAATTAAAGAATACCGGACAATTTCCTGGACAGTCTGACTTAAGAAGAGGGGCAGACACACTTGGCTATTTATCGAGTGCATGGAAAGTGGCACAAAGAATTGATGCTGAAAATGGCGAAGAATTACGAAAGAAACTGCATGCTTCTTTTGAAAGAGGCCAAACAGCAATCTCTTTTCATTTAGACAAGTGCCATTTACAGGATTTTGAAACGATTATTGATGGCATATATTCAAAATTTGATTTCAGTATTGAAACGGGTCAGGATCAAGCAGATGCTTTAAAAAAGCTATCTGAATTGACCCATTGTGATAAAATTTCAGGCTATATTGGCAGAGATCTCTTACAAACAACATCTAATGAAACGTTGAAACATGAATATGACAAATGGGCTGAAATGATCCAATCAATGGATGAAAAAATGCCCAGTCTGAGAACAATCCTAGTGGATACAAGTGTATATCATAAAGCAGGAGCAAATGCTGTCCAAGAATTAGCGGCAGCCCTATCTACTGGTGTCCAGCATCTACAGGAGCTTCTTGAAAGAGGTATGTCCCTGAAGGTGATTCTATCCAAAATGGTTTTTAAATTTTCTATTGGTGCAAACTTCTTTATGGAAATTGCAAAGCTGAGGGCAGCCAGAATTCTATGGGGCAAGATAGTGGACGCTTACGGAGAAAAGTCTGAAGAACATAAGATGGTGATTTCTGCTGAAACATCCACCTTTACAAAAACAGCCTATGACCCATATGTTAATTTGCTAAGGGCTGGAAATGAAGCTTTTGCTGCCGTATTAGGCGGAATTCAGTATCTTCATGTTAGCCCATTCAATGAGCCAGAGGGAACAGCTACCCCTTTTTCCGATCGAATTGCGCGTAACACTCAGCTGATTTTAAAAGAAGAAGCCCATTTAAAGAATATTATCGACCCTGCAGGCGGTTCATGGTATGTGGAAAGTCTAACAAATGAACTTGCTAAAAAGGCTTGGGCATTATTTCTGCAGATTGAAGAAAAAGACGGAATGGCTGAAGTATTGAAAACAGGATGGATTCAGGTGCAAATTTCCGAAGTTATGAAGAAGAGAAACGAGGATATCTTTAAGCGTAAACAAAGTATGATTGGGACAAATATTTATGCAAACCTCAATGATCTTCCATTGAAGAATGTGTTGGAAAGCACGGAAGCGAATCATGCTTTGCCGCATATTCGTTTATCAGAACCATTTGAGAAATTACGCAAAACAGCTCAGAAACTGCAGCAATCTGGCAGCGAACCTAAGGCTGGACTTATTTGTATCGGTGAGCTAAAGGAGCATAAAGCAAGAGCCGATTTCATGACAGGATTTCTAGCACCTGGGGGGATTCAAGCAATAAAAAGTGCAAATATTGATCATCCTGCTTCTGCTTTACAATTCATTCAGGAATCTAATTTACATCATTTCGTTTTATGCGGAACGGATAAGCAATATGAAGAGTCAGCGCTTCAGCTTGTAAGCTTAATAAAGGAAAATCACCCACATGTGCAAATATACATGGCAGGGCTTCCTGAGGAAAGTCAGCAGCTGTTATTACAGCAGGCAGGAATTAAGCGATTTATCCATTTGAAAAGTAATTGTTATGAAATATTAACTTCCTTGCTAAGCGAAATGGAGGCGGCAATCAATGACTAACAAACCTGATTTTAAAAATATTTCGCTTTTTGATCATAAGCCAGCATCAAAGGAAGAGTGGAAAAAAAAGGTGCAGGAAGAATTAAATGTGTCGATTGATGATCTTCTGTATGAAACGTACGAACATATTCATGTGAAGCCGCTCTATACAGAAGAGGATGTTAAAAATATCGAGCATATGGAAGGAAAACCAGGTCTTCCCCCATATACTCGCGGGCCTTATCCGACTATGTATGTGAATAGACCATGGACTGTCCGTCAGTATGCTGGATTCTCAACTGCTGAAGAAAGCAATGCATTTTATCGACGGAATCTGGCAATGGGTCAGAAGGGTCTTTCCGTTGCCTTTGATCTTGCGACACACCGAGGCTATGACTCAGATCATCCAAGGGTAGTGGGGGATGTTGGAAAAGCTGGTGTAGCAATAGACTCTGTTCTAGATATGAAAACCCTTTTTGACGGGATTCCATTGGATCAAATGTCTGTTTCCATGACGATGAATGGAGCGGTACTTCCTGTAATGGCCTTCTTTATTGTTTCAGCCGAGGAACAGGGAGTTAGCCAAGAAAAGCTTTCAGGCACCATCCAGAATGATATTTTAAAAGAATATATGGTTCGTAATACGTACATTTACCCTCCGGAAATATCTATGAAAATTATTGCGGACATTTTTGAATATACGTCCAAATATATGCCTAAATTTAATAGCATCAGCATTTCCGGCTATCATATGCAAGAGGCAGGAGCACCAGCTGATATTGAATTAGCCTATACACTTGCTGACGGTCTAGAGTATGTAAGAACAGGGCTCTCAGCAGGAATTGATATCGATTCATTTGTGCCAAGGCTCTCCTTCTTCTGGGCGATTGGCATGAACTACTTTATGGAAGTGGCAAAAATGCGTGCTGCCCGCTTTATCTGGGCAAAAATGATGAAAACATTTGAACCGAAAAATCCAAAGTCCATGGCTTTAAGAACTCACTCACAAACATCAGGCTGGAGCCTAACAGAGCAGGATCCGTTTAATAATGTCACGAGAACACTGATTGAAGCGCATGCTGCTGCGATGGGTCATACGCAGTCCCTTCATACGAATGCACTTGATGAAGCGATTGCCTTGCCGACAGATTTTTCGGCACGAATTGCCCGAAATACACAGCTATTTCTTCAGGAGGAAACGGGAATTACGAATGTAATTGATCCATGGGCTGGTTCATACTATGTGGAAGCATTAACCGATCAATTAGTTAAGAGAGCTTGGGAGCATATCGAAGAGATTGAAAACCTCGGGGGGATGGCAAAAGCAATCGAAACAGGCTTGCCAAAGATGAAAATTGAAGAGGCTGCGGCACGCAGACAAGCGAAAATAGACTCTGGAAAAGAGACAATTATAGGCGTCAATAAATATCGCCTTGAACAGGAAGAGCCGATTGAAATCCTTGATATTGACAATACAGCTGTTCGGTTAAAACAAATTGAAAAGCTAGAGAATTTAAAAGCAACTCGTGATGAGGAGAAGGTTCTAGAAGCACTTGAAGCGATTACGAAAGCTGTGGAAACCGGGGAAGGCAATCTGCTTGACCTTTCCGTAAAGGCAGCAAGAGTGCGTGCAACACTTGGAGAAATCTCCTATGCCATTGAAAAGGTAGCTAATCGCCATAAGGCGATCATTCGCTCCATAAGCGGCGTGTATAGCTCTGCTTTTTCGAATGAAGAAGAGATTACAGAAGTGAAGCTTATGACTGATGAATTTCTTGAAAATGAAGGAAGAAGACCAAGGATTCTCGTAGCAAAAATGGGGCAGGACGGCCATGACCGCGGAGCGAAAGTCATTGCTACAGCGTTTGCGGATTTAGGCTTTGACGTAGATATCGGCCCATTATTCCAGACACCGGAAGAAACGGCAAGACAAGCAGTGGAAAACGATGTCCATGTGATCGGCATGAGTTCGCTTGCTGCAGGTCATAAAACCCTTCTTCCACAGTTAATTGATGAGCTTGCGAAGCTTGGAAGAGAGGATATACTAGTTGTAATTGGCGGAGTGATTCCTGCGCAGGATTATCAATTTTTACTGAAAAATGGAGCTGCAGCTATTTTCGGACCTGGAACGGTTATTCCTGTTGCGGCTCAAAAGGTAATTCGTGCGATCTATAACCGCCTTGGATATGAGGAAGTGTCACAGTAAAATGGATAAAAGACCAGAATGGTTTGATGGGAAAAATCCTGATAATTTTACTAGCATTGTAAGAAAAGGTGTTCAAACAGAACATGCTGAAATCAGTATGGTGAAAAATAGCCGCTTTCAAAAGAAGAACCGTCCGAAAGTGAATATTGATGAATTGACAGAAGGGATTTTAACAGGAAACCGAGGAATGCTAGCTCGAGCGATCACATTAATTGAAAGCAATGCGGAGCATCATTTTCGAGCGGCGCAAACCCTTCTGCATAAGCTTCTTCCACATTCGGGAAATGCGATCCGTATTGGCATTACTGGGGTGCCTGGTGCGGGAAAAAGTACGTTTATTGAAGCATTTGGCACGTTCCTTTGTGATTTAGGCTTGAAGGTTGCCGTGCTTGCTGTTGATCCAAGTTCGAGTATAAGCGGAGGCAGTATTCTCGGGGACAAAACAAGAATGGAACAGCTTTCGCGGAACCCAAAGGCATTTATTCGTCCTTCTCCTTCGGCTGGGAAGCTCGGAGGCGTTCATCGGAAGACAAGGGAAACGATTACGTTATGCGAGGCAGCTGGCTTCAATGTTATTCTTGTTGAAACAGTTGGGGTAGGTCAAAGTGAAGTATTAGTTAGGGACATGGTCGATTTTTTTATGCTATTAGTTTTAACTGGCGCAGGAGATGAGCTGCAAGGGATGAAGAAAGGGATCATGGAGCTGGCAGATGCTGTACTTGTCAACAAAGCGGATGGCGAGAATAAACAATTAGCATTGAAAACGAAAGCCGAATACAATCGGATTCTGCATTTTCTTCAGCCAGCAACCAAAGGGTGGCAAACCCGAGCGGCAACATGCTCTTCGATCTATCAAGAAGGAATGAACGATATTTGGGAAACCATTCAAACATTTGAAAATACAACAAAAAAATCTGGCGTGTTTGAAAATAGAAGAAGAGCGCAAACGAAGGAATGGATCTATGCAATGATTATTGATCAGCTGCAATTTAGTTTTTTTAATCATCAAGATGTGAAACCGCTGCTTCCGCAAATGGAAAATGAAGTGATTGCAGGAGCCCGAACAGTGACTTCTGCAGTAGAGGAATTATTCCAAGCCTATTCGATAAATAAGAGAGAATAAAAAAGCTGCCAATCGGCAGCTTTTATTCTTATAGCAGATGATGTTTGATTATGCTGAGTTAAAATATAGCCCAATTTATTGCTGAATTGCTTTTTTATGTGCAAGTGCCAAGATATAATTGCAAAGAACAATTTTATATGCAAGTAATAAAATATATTTGCAAACAATAAATTTTTATGTGCAAGTACTAAGATATATGTGCAAATAACTAATTTTATTTGCGAAAACAAAATAAATCTGTAAACCTGCTAATAAAGTGTTCAACGTTGAAAAGAACAATCATCTATTGGTATGATATATTTATGATAGGTTGACATACAAAAAGGAGCGATCATACAGATGAATATGGATTTTAATTTTTTTATGAATGATGTTGTGGCAAATGCGCGCAAAGAAATTGTTGATGCTGGCTATACAGAATTAAAAACACCTGATGAGGTTGAAAAAGCAATTGCAGAAAAAGGAACAACTCTTGTAATGGTTAACTCTGTTTGCGGCTGTGCAGGCGGGATTGCTCGTCCAGCTGCTGCTCATGCGCTGCATTATGATAAGCGTCCAGATCATTTAGTGACAGTATTTGCTGGCCAGGATAAAGAAGCAACTGAAACAGCACGCAGCTATTTTACTGGATTCCCGCCATCCTCTCCATCTTTTGCATTATTAAAAGACGGAAAGCTGTGTGCAATGATTGAGCGTCATGATATTGAAGGACATGAACCAATGTCTGTTATTCAAAAGCTTCAAAATGCATTTGAACAGCATTGCGAAGACCTATAATTTAGAAAAAGTCTCTATAAGAGGCTTTTTTTTATTTCTAGTACATTCTAGCCTTAGGGAAAAATACGCAGAAAACATTATTTCTCAATAGAATTATATTTAAAAATAGTATTGCATAAATATAATAATGTGTTAAAATACATTCAAGTGAATAATTATTAATATGCGATTGATACTTGAAAATTAATAATTTATCGCTAATAATAGATAATAGACAATTATAACAATTTTCAGAAAAGTTATAGGGGGAAAATAAAAAATGAAAAAAATAATCTCTTTCTTTTTTATTAGTATTCTAGTAATTGGATTACTAGCAGCTTGTGGAACAAGTGAGGAGGCATCATCTAATGGGTCCAAGGATAAAGATTCGGATAAAAAGGTTCTAACGATGGGAACATCAGCAGACTATGCGCCATTTGAATATATTGATACGGCAAAAGGTGACGAGATTATCGGAATTGATGTTGATATTGCAAAAGCGGTAACTGAAAAGCTTGGCTATGAATTTAAAATTCAAGATATGGATTTTGGCGGATTAATTCAGGCACTTCAATCTGGTCAAGTAGATTTTGTGCTATCTGCAATGTCTGCAACAGAGGATAGAAAAAAGAGTGTAGACTTTAGTGAAATCTATTACACTTCTAAACATATGATTGTTTCTAAAAAGGATAGCGGAATTACAAAGGTAGAAGATCTTAAGGGCAAAAAGATTGGTGCACAGCTAGGCTCTATTCAAGAGGAAAAGGCGAAGGAATTAGCAGAAGAAGTGGAAATGACTGTAGAAAACCGCAACCGTATTCCTGAGTTAATTCAAGAAATTAAGGCTGGCCGTTTTGATGCAGCCATTATTGAAGATACAGTTGCACAAGGCTATTTAGAAAATAATGATGATATCGAAGGGTTCACAGTTGAAGATGCCGATGGCGGTTATGCGATTGCTCTTCCAAAAGACAGTGAACTGACTGAAGAATTCAACAAGGCATTGAAAGAAATGATTGAAAACGGAGAACTAGATAAGATTTTGAAGAAGTGGTTTGAAGGTGAATGATTATAAGCTAGACTTCTAATCTGCTAAAAACGTTCAGAAGGATACTCACTTCTGAACGTTTTTGCCCTCAAGTCGCATCCGCATTTCTTATTGTCTAGCTTCTGCGACTACCCCCTCGAGGTCACAAGCCAATCTGTCCAAAAGGTAAAGACCCACCTTTTAGCCAGTTCGTCTTGTGCTTGTCGGGGGTGTTCAAGTCGCATCCGCATTTCTTATTGTCTAGCTTCTGCGACTAGGGGCTCGAGGTCATAAGCCAATCCAGCAAGAAGGTTAAAGAACAACCTTCCCGCTGGCTCGTCTTATGCTTGTCGCCCCTGTTCAAGTCGCATCCGCATTTCTTATTGAGAGGATTGTTATTTATGAACCTAGATTTTACATCCATTCTCCCTTCCCTGCCCTATATATTAAGAGGGATTGGTGTGACACTGCAAATTGTCGCATTGGCAGGATTATTAGGGTTTTTACTTGGAATTATTCTATCATTATTTAAAATTAGCTCGATTAAAGTGCTTGGATGGTTTGCGGATGCATATACATCCATATTTCGAGGAACTCCTCTAGTCTTGCAGCTAATGATTATATATTTTGGGTCCCCGCAAATATTTGGCTATCAGATTGAACCATATGTGGCTGCAGTCCTTGCTTTTGGCTTGAATTCCGCTGCTTATATTTCTGAAATAATCCGTGCGGGAATTCTAGCTGTTGATAAAGGGCAAAGTGAAGCTGCAATGGCACTGGGTGTTCCTTACCGTCAAATGATGCTTAACATCATTCTGCCACAGGCACTGAAAAATATTTTGCCAGCTCTAATGAATGAATTTATTACTTTGACTAAGGAGTCAGCCATCGTTACGACTATTGGGGTAATGGATATTATGCGCAGAGCCTATCAGGTAGGTGCGGACAAGTTTCGTTTCTTTGAACCATTATTATTGGCAGGTCTCATCTATTACTTAATGGTTATTACATTAACCATTCTTGGAAAAGTCGTCGAAAGGAGGATGAGACGCGGTGATTAAAATTGATAATTTGCATAAGCAGTTTGGAAAATTGGAAGTGCTTAAAGGGATTTCCACAACGATTAAGGAAGGCGAAGTTGTGGCGATTATCGGTCCTTCGGGTTCAGGGAAGTCAACTTTCCTTCGCTGTATTAATCTACTAGAAAAGCCTACAAATGGGCGTATCTTTATCGGTGAACAGGATATAACGGATAAAAAAACAAATATTATGAAGGTCCGTCAAAATGTAGGAATGGTTTTTCAGCATTTTCATCTATTCCCGCATAAATCAGTCCTTGAGAATTTAACTTATGCACCAATGAAAGTGAAGGGGCAGTCTAAGCAAGAAGCTGAGAAAATTGGCCTTGAGCTATTAGCAAAGGTTGGGCTATCCGCGAAAGCAAATGAATATCCGAGCCGATTATCAGGCGGGCAAAAACAAAGGGTTGCGATTGCCCGGGCATTAGCGATGCAGCCTGAGGTTATGCTTTTTGATGAACCAACATCAGCGCTTGACCCAGAGATGGTCAAGGAAGTTCTAGATGTAATGAAATCACTGGCACATACAGGAATGACAATGGCCATTGTTACCCACGAAATGGGGTTTGCCAGAGAAGTAGCGGATCGAGTCCTCTTTTTAGATGGCGGCGTGCTTGTAGAAGATGCACCGCCAAGTGAATTCTTTTCCAATCCAACGTCTGATCGTGCAAAAGATTTCTTGCAAAAAATGCTTTGAATTGTATAATAAAATGGATGAAGATGGTCTTAAATGATCATCTTCTCTTTTTTTGGACATAATTTCTTATGAAGTTAAATTAGCAGTTATAGGGGTTTTTTATATGAAGTTTAAAATTGGCTATCGAACAATAAAAACAGCCATTGGCACTTCCGCATCGATCATTCTCGCTCAGATTTTAGGATTCGATAATTTTGTTTCGGCAGGAATATTAACCATTTTATGTATCCAGGTAACGAAAAAGCAATCGATAAAGACTTCTTGGAACCGTTTCAGTGCCTGTTTGTTAGCGATGTTATTTTCCATCGTATTTTTTGAGGGGATGGCTTATCATCCGATTATCATTGGCTTTTTATTGCTATTTTTTATTCCAACAGCCGTTATGCTTAAAATTAGTGATGGCATCGTGACAAGTAGTGTCATCATTCTGCATATTTATTCGGCTGGAGAGGTCACGATAGATATTCTGATGAATGAATTAGGGATTATTACGATTGGGATCGGTGTTGCTCTCCTAGCTAATCTTTATATGCCAAGTCTTGATCAAAAGCTGCTTGAATATCAAATCCAGATTGAAGAAAATTTTAAAAGAATATTCGATGAAATTGTTATCTATTTACGTACAAACGAAAGTAATTGGGATGGACTGGAAATAACCGAAACAGCCCAGCTGATTGAAGAAGCACAAGTCCTTGCCTATAGAGATGTGGAAAATCGCCTGCTCCGTAATGAAAATGTGTATTATCACTATTTTAAAATGCGTGAAAAGCAATTTGAAATCATTGAAAGGGTTCTGCCTATTGTCATTTCGATCTCCTATACAATTGAACAAGGGGAAATGGTAGCTGATTTTATGGAAGACTTAGCTGCAAATATTCATCCGGGAAATACCGCAAACCGCTTTCTGGATAAGTTATACGAGATGAAGGCCTCTTTTAAAAGCATGGACCTGCCGAAAACGAGAGAGGAGTTTGAGGCACGAGCTGCTCTTTTTCAATTTGTAAGAGAGATGGAACAGTACTTATGGATTAAAAGCTCTGCAAAAGAGCTAAAGAGGGGAAGAAAAGAGAATCATTTCACTGAATCCGGTGCAAACTAACGGAAAAAAGATGAGGTGATTGTTTGCTTAAAATCATTTCCTCGGTACTGATTGCGTTTATTTTCTCGCCTATTTGGCCGTTAGGGCCTAATCCTATGCCTGGGGATCCATTTATAATCGTAAATAAAAAGCTAAACGAAGTGGCTTTTATTAGCGAAAATAGAGTCCAAACAGTGATTACAGCAGCGACAGGGAAGACGGATGAATTAACACCTGAAGGCCTCTTTACAATTACTATAAAGGCAAAGGATCCTTATTATCGAAAAAAGGATATTAAGGGCGGGGATGCAAATAATCCATTGGGGACGAGATGGATTGGATTCGATGCCGAAGATACGGATGGGAGAATATATGGGCTCCACGGGACAAACGATCCATCCACTATTGGTAAATATGTATCCCAAGGGTGTATTCGCCTGCAAAATGAAGCAATCGAATCGTTATATGAATTTATTCCTATAGGAACAAAAATATTAGTTACTTCTACTTCAGAAACCTACCAACAGCTTGGACAAACATACGGTGCAATAAAATGAAGGGACTGTCAACAAGACAGTCCCTCTTTATATACAATTTTTCTCTATAAAATCATCGTCAATCCAATTAGCAGTGTTGAGGCAAGCATGGCAAAAATCATTAAATATACGATTACTTTTTGCATCTTTCTATTAGACAATGATATCCCCTCCTCCAAGTTATCATTTGCTTATCTCTATTTTACTAGGAATCATTAAAATGAACAACCGCTCGATTTTTTAAAGGATTTTTCGACATGTTTAGCGAATATTAAAGTATCTGTATATTCTTATTATAGAAAAAAGCGTATAATTTTTGAATGTAGGGAACTGCGTGGCATATTGCTAGGAAAGGAAGGAGAACAAGTTGATAAAAAAAATTGATCATATTGGCATTGCCATCCGTTCACTTGATGAGGCGCTGCCATTCTATACGGAAATTCTAAAACTTCCGCTGCTTGGAATTGAAGAGGTGGAGAGTGAAAAGTTAAAGGTAGCCTTTTTAAAGGCGGGAGAGACGAAACTGGAACTATTAGAGCCAATGAGTGAAGATAGTGCAATTGCAAAATTTATTGAGAAGCGTGGGGAAGGACTCCATCATGTGGCACTTGGTGTAGACTCCATTCAGGAACGAATCAATGAAATAAAGGAAAAAGGCATTCGCATGATCCATGATGTGCCGAAAACTGGAGCTGGAGGAGCCCAGGTAGCTTTCATGCATCCGAAATCGACAGGAAGCGTTTTATATGAATTTTGCGAGAAGAAAGGAATGGAAAGAAATCATGACTGACATCTATGAGAAAATCAATGAACTATATGATCGCAAGCGAGAAATAGAATTGGGCGGCGGCGATGAGAAAATTGAAAAGCAGCATGAAAAGGGCAAGCTGACGGCGAGAGAAAGGATTGAATTATTAGTTGATCCAGGAACATTTGTCGAGCTGAACCCGTTTATTGAACATCGCTGCATGGACTTTGGTCTTGATGGCCAAAAAGGACCTGGTGATGGAGTTGTGACTGGGTATGGAAAAGTAAATGGCAGACCGATTTTCTTATTTTCACAGGATTTTACTGTTTTTGGCGGGGCATTAGGAGAGATGCACGCGAAGAAAATTGCCAATGTGATGGATCTGGCTGCTGAAAATGGGGCGCCATTTGTCGGCTTGAATGATTCCGGCGGTGCGCGGATTCAAGAAGGGGTAGTCTCCCTTGATGGATATGGACATATTTTTTACCGAAACTCGATTTATTCAGGCGTCATTCCGCAAATTTCCGTTATTATGGGACCTTGTGCTGGCGGAGCCGTTTATTCTCCAGCAATCACGGATTTTGTCTTTATGGTAGAGAAGACGAGTCAGATGTTTATCACAGGTCCGAAGGTGATTGAAACAGTAACTGGTGAAAAAATCTCTTCAGAAGATTTAGGCGGGGCAGGCGTACACAATTCCATTAGCGGGAATGCTCATTTTAAGGGAGAAACTGAAACAGAAGTAATTGAACAAGTCCGCCGGTTATTAAGCTACCTTCCGCAAAATAATGAGGAAAAGCCAACTCTAACAGAGACGGATACTGAAGAAGATTACCGTCCCGATCTAACAGATGTCATTCCTTTCGATGCCGTTCGTCCTTATGATGTTAGAAAAGTCATCGAACAAGTTGTTGATGCCGATTCATTTATGGAGGTTCAGCCTGACTTTGCAAAAAATATTGTTGTTGGTTTTGCTCGAATCAAAGGAGAGGTTGTTGGATTAGTTTGCAATCAGCCGAAAGTCATGGCAGGCGGTCTTGATATTGATTCATCTGATAAAGCGGCTAGATTTATCCGTTTCTGTGATTCCTTCAATATCCCGCTCATTACTTTTGAGGATGTAACAGGCTTCTTTCCCGGTGTCAAACAGGAGCATGGCGGAATTATCCGGCACGGTGCAAAGATTTTATATGCGTATTCAGAAGCGACTGTGCCGAAGCTTACCGTCATTTTACGGAAGGCTTATGGAGGAGCCTATGTGGCACTGAACAGTAAGTCAATCGGTGCTGACCTGGTATTTGCCTGGCCAAATGCGGAGGTAGCTGTTATGGGTCCGCAGGGTGCAGCGAATATCATTTTTGCAAGGGAAATTTCAAACAGTGATGATCCTGAAGCGATTAGAGCGCAAAAAATTGAAGAATATCGCGAAAAGTTTGCCAATCCGTACGTCGCTGCTAGCAGGGGCATGATAGATGACGTCATTGATCCTCGGGAAACAAGGATAAAACTCATTCAAGCACTTGATATGCTAAGAAACAAGAAGGAAACGAGACCGAAAAAGAAGCATGGAAATATTCCGTTATAATACTGACGGATAAATTTTATAAAAGTGAGCATAATTTTGCAAAAACCAAACTATTTTTGCAAAAATAGAATCCATAAAGGTATACTAGAATAGTAAATAAGGAATTTATACATATATCGGGAGGATTGGACGAATATGATTAATCATGAACGGTTATTAAATGAGTTTTTAGAGCTTGTACAAATTGATTCTGAAACAAAATATGAAACGGAAATAGCAAAAGTTCTAAAGAAGAAGTTCACTGACTTAGGTGTTGAAGTATTCGAAGATGATACTACTGCACAAACAGGCCATGGAGCTGGAAACTTGATTTGTACACTTCAAGGGACAAAAGAGGGTGTAGATACGATTTACTTTACATCTCATATGGATACAGTAGTCCCTGGAAAAGGCATTAAACCTTCTATTAAAGACGGGTATGTTGTAACAGATGGGACAACGATTCTAGGCGCAGATGACAAAGCGGGACTTGCAGCTATGTTTGAAGTGATCAAAGTATTAAAAGAGCAAAACATTCCTCATGGGAAAATCGAGTTTATTATTACAGTTGGGGAAGAGTCCGGTCTTGTTGGTGCAAAAGCACTTGATTCTTCTTTAGTAACTGCTAAATACGGCTATGCACTTGATAGTGATGGCAAGGTAGGAAATATTATTGTAGCAGCACCTACACAAGCGAAGGTAAAGGCAACAATCCTTGGGAAAACAGCTCATGCTGGTGTAGCTCCAGAAAAAGGAGTTTCTGCGATCACGATCGCTGCTAAAGCGATTTCAAGAATGCCTCTCGGCCGAATTGATGAAGAAACAACTGCAAATATTGGACGCTTCGAAGGCGGTACACAAACAAATATCGTTTGTGACCACGTTGAAATTTTGGCGGAGGCTCGCTCATTAGTAAATGAGAAAATGGAGCAGCAAGTTAGCAAGATGAAAGAAGCATTTGAAACAGCAGCTGTCGAAATGGGCGGAAAAGCTGAAGTGGAAGTAGAAGTGATGTATCCTGGCTTTAAATTTGGCGAAGGGGACCATGTGGTTGAAGTGGCCCGAAAAGCTGCTGCAAAAATCGGCCGCAGCTGTGAGCTATTAAAGAGCGGCGGCGGAAGTGATGCAAACGTGATTGCAGGCTTTGATATCCCAACTGTTAATCTTGCAGTTGGCTACGAGGAAATCCACACAACGAATGAGCGGATGCCGATTGAAGAATTAAATAAGTTAGCTGAAATGGTGATTGCGATTATTGAGGAAGTAACCGCTCAATAATGAGAGAGGGAAGAGAACCTTAGTTAAAAGGGTTCTCTTCTCGTCTATAAAAAAGAAAGCAGTATGAAGAAGAATATGATATATTGAATGTAGTATACAGTGGAAATATATGCCCACTTGTGTGCAGGAGGGGTAGTTTTTGGAAGAAATAAATAAGGTTGTTGTGTTTCAAGTTGGCAATGAGGAATACGCCATTCCCATTCATTTTGTTATGTCAATTGAAAAAGTAGAAGGGATCACACCAATCCCTCATTTACCTAATTATGTAAATGGGATTACGAAAGTAAGAGACGAGCTCATTCCGGTCGTTGACTTTGAGAGAATTCTTTATAACCGTTCATTTAAGGCAACTGAATCGACAAAAATGATCGTTTTACAGACAGAAATGCTGTCAATTGGCGTGATTGTTTCAGATGCAAAGGAAATCATTGATATTCCATCTGATAAATTAAAGCAGCTAGGCCTTCTTGCTTATCAAAAGACAACATATTTCACAGGGGTTGCAAACCTGGATTCACGAGTGATTACAATGATCGATCCATCTATTCTCGTTCAATCTCTAGACGGGATTAGAGAGATTCAGGAGTTTATGAAGACGCAAAAGGAAACGACATAAAGAAAACAGAGGATTCGTGAATCCTCTGTTTTCTTTATGTTAAGATGATAAATTTGTTAAAATAGTAGAAGAATATGAACAAGGAAGTGCCGGCATGAAACAAATGTATCCGAAAAATGGGCGAGTTATTTTGCATGTTGATATGAATAGTTTTTATGCGTCGGTTGAGATGGCCTATGATCCTTCTTTAAAGGGAAAACCATTAGCGATTGCAGGTAATCCTAAGGAACGGCGGGGAATTATTGTTACGTGCAGCTATGAGGCTAGAAAGTTCGGTGTAAGAACAACGATGCCTCTTTGGGAGGCAAAAAAGCTTTGCCCGCAGCTGATTGTGAAAAAGCCTAATTTTGATCGATACCGAGCTGCTTCCATTGGGATGTTTGAAATATTAAATCAGTATTCGTCATTAGTTGAGCCCGTTTCTATTGATGAAGGCTATGTGGACATAACGGAAAGCTATGAATTTGGAGCCCCGCTTGAAATTGCTGAAACGATACAAAATCAGATTCAGAGACAGCTTGATTTACCGTGCAGCATTGGAGTTGCACCGAATAAATTTCTAGCTAAGATGGCTTCTGATATGAAAAAGCCAATGGGGATTACCGTTCTTCGAAAAAGGGATGTGCCAGCTGTATTATGGCCTCTCGATGTGGAAGAAATGCACGGGGTTGGGAAGAAAACTGGAGAAAAATTACGGACCATACATATAAAAACGATTGGTGATCTTGCAAAAGCAAATGATGTTCAATTGAAATCTGTTTTAGGAATCAATGGTCCGAGATTAAAGGAGAGGGCGAATGGAAATGACCGAAGACCTGTTGACCCTGATTCTGCTTCCGAATTCAAAAGCATTGGCAATTCAACCACCTTGCCACGTGATGTCTCTAATCAGCAGGAGCTCCTGCATGTATTGGAAAAGCTTGCTGGAACTGTGGCAGTTAGATTGAAAAGAAAAAAGGTTCTTGCATCCTCATTAGGGATAACGATTCGTTTCAAAGATCGAAAAACAATTACGAGAAGCAGGAAGCTCCAAAATCCAATTCAGAAGGAAGGCGAGCTATTCCAGATCGCTAAACAGCTTTTTCTAAAGCATTGGAGCGGTGATTCCGTTCGTTTGCTTGGTATTACTGGAATGGATTTAGTTGAATATAACGAGGCAGTCAAACAGCTAGACCTCTTTAGCTATGAAAAAGAGGCAAAAAAAGAGCCTTTGTTTGAAACATTGGCGCTCCTTCGTGAAAAATTCGGATCCCAAATTATTGATCGGGCAGTGATGATGCCGGAGATCAAAACCGAGCAGCGAAATATTGGAGCAGAAACGAGCTTTAATAAGGATTTTTTGCAGGATTTCTCACACGGGAAGGCAAAAAAAGAGAAATAGAAGGCAATGATTGCATAAATAAATGAATCTTGCTACAGTATAAAGGATTCTTTGCATGAAGATAGGCTTTAGAAGGGATGTTGAAGGATGGAAAAAACACAAATTGGTATTATCGGCTTAGCGGTTATGGGAAAAAACCTTGCCATGAATATTGAGAGCAGAGGGTATTCCGTTTCTGTCTACAATCGATCACGAGAAAAGACAGATGAGATGCTGAAGGAGACAAACGGAAAAAATATAAAAGGTACATATTCCATTGAAGAGTTTGTGACTTCGATTGAAAAGCCGAGAAAGATTATGTTAATGGTGAAAGCGGGCGCTCCTACGGATGCGACCATTGAGCAATTAAAACCTCTCCTCGAAAAGGGAGATATCTTAATAGATGGCGGCAATACGTTATTTACAGATACACAGCGACGCAATAAAGAGTTAAGTGAATTAGGCTTCCATTTTATCGGTACAGGCGTATCCGGGGGAGAAGAAGGAGCATTACATGGTCCTTCCCTTATGCCAGGTGGACAAAAGGAGGCGTATGAGCTTGTAGCTCCAATTTTTAAAGATATAGCTGCAAAGGTGAATGGGGAACCTTGTACAACCTATATCGGACCAGATGGTGCAGGGCATTATGTGAAAATGGTGCATAATGGGATTGAATATGGAGACATGCAGCTGATTGCAGAATCCTATTTCCTTTTAAAACATGTTCTTGGTCTTAGTGCAGATGAGCTTCATGACGTATTCGCAGAATGGAATAAAGGGGAGCTTGATAGTTATTTAATCGAGATTACTGCAGATATTTTTGCGAAAAAGGATGATGAGACAGGTGAGCCGCTTGTCGATCACATTCTTGATACAGCTGGTCAAAAAGGGACAGGGAAATGGACGAGCCAAAGTGCATTAGATATGGGCGTGCCCCTTCCGATTATTACGGAATCTGTGTTTGCCCGCTATATTTCTGCGATGAAGGCTGAGCGTGTCCAGGCAAGCAAGGTACTTAGCGGACCTAATAAACAAGCTTTTTCAGGAGATAAAAAAGCTTTCATTGAGTCTGTCCGCAAAGCTCTTTACATGAGCAAAATTTGTTCATATGCGCAGGGATTTGCCCAAATGAGAGCGGCATCAGAGGAATATAATTGGGATTTACGCTATGGCGATATTGCGATGATTTTCCGTGGCGGCTGTATTATCCGTGCACAATTCCTGCAAAAGATTAAGGATGCCTATGATCGGGAGGCAGGCTTGAAAAATTTACTGCTTGACCCTTATTTCAAAGAAATTGTTGAAAGCTATCAGGGGGCACTGCGTGAAATCATTGGTGTGGCTGTTCAAAATGGCATTCCTGTGCCATGCTTATCAGCAGCTATTTCATATTATGATAGCTACCGGACAGAAACCTTGCCAGCCAATCTCATTCAGGCACAGCGTGATTATTTCGGCGCCCACACATATGAGCGCATTGATAAAGAAGGCGTTTTCCATACAGAATGGATGAAATAAAAAATAAGAGCAATTCAGCAGTGTTCCATTGGAATACTGCTGTTTTTTTTTGAAAAATTCGTTCCTAAAGCAAAAAGGCAGCGACTATCCAAGTGGTTATTAGCAACTTAGAGTGGCCTAGGAAGACGGCATTCTCTCCTTTTGCAATCCAAAAGAACTAAGCAGTCTATCCCGATGAAATATGACTAAACTCCCGAGAATGAATAATTTGCACTAATAAATTTAATGTTTGTAATATAAAAAAGGTAAATCTATTCAATAAAATTTACAAATTCAACTAAAAGGTGACTAAGGAACGAGTCGAGCGTAGTTCATTACTCTTATGAATTATTCTAGTTTCAAGACAATATCAGGAATATTGTAATAGTTTGGATTTGATAATTTTCCTTGGGAATATTTGACCAATATTTGGATAGATGGTAATTAATAGTAAAGGGCAAATAAAGATGTTATCCCATCATGAACTTTACTTTAGCTTAACTATGTTAAATAGGAGAAAATTCCTAATTGCTATTTGAAAGGAGGGAGTTTATGTTTAGACTATTTACTCCTGCAGCTATTATATTTTTTTGCTTTATTTTTTTGGCTGGGTGC
Source organism: Cytobacillus massiliigabonensis (assembly GCF_900199725.1). Taxonomy (GTDB): domain Bacteria; phylum Bacillota; class Bacilli; order Bacillales; family Cytobacillaceae; genus Cytobacillus; species Cytobacillus massiliigabonensis. The sequence goes on from NZ_LT904904.1 coordinate 1,688,156, forward strand.
CAAGATAAAAAGGAAACGGTTGATAAAGTAAAAGAAAAAGAGGTTGTTAAGGTAGAGGAAGAGAAGCCTGCTTCCGAGGAAACGACAGCAGAGCCTGAAGAAGAAGTGTTTCATATTGACGTTCCTGAAATGCCCAGCAATCTTGAAGAAGTAGTTTCCTATCCCGTTGGATTATTCGCTTCCAAGGATACTAAGGTAAAAGATGAAGCGGTTCAAAAAGCGTTAGACGCAATCCCTCCTCTTTCAGAAACCGCTAATGAAGAGGAGCTATCTAATTTATTGGCCTATGTATACTCTCTTTTCAAGATGGATTATGATGACCCAAAGGTTATTATTGATTCGTTAAGTATTGCGACATCACCAGAGTCAGAGGGAATATCTGAAGAAGAGCGGACAGAGACATTCAATGTAGAAATCATTTTGGATGCTAGTGGAAGTATGAAGAAAACGATTGGCTCTAAGTCGATGATGGAAATTGCCAAGGAGGCTATCCAAGAATTTGCTTCAACCTTGCCTGAAGAGGCGAATGTTGGTTTGCGTGTTTATGGGCATAAAGGAACGGGTTCTGATGCGGATAAAGCCATGTCCTGTGCTGCAAATGAATTAGTCTACCCTATTCAGCCGTATAGTGACTCGGTACTGAAAGAGGCACTAGGAAAATTTAATCCTTCGGGCTGGACACCGCTTGCCCAATCATTACTTGAAGCCCAGCAAGATTTAGATCCATTTAAAGGTGAAAACCATCGAAATATTATTTACTTAGTAAGTGATGGAGTGGAAACATGCGATGGCGATCCGATTGCCGCGGCAAAAAGCTTAAAGGCATCTGAGATTTCACCAGTTGTTAATATTATTGGATTTGATTTAGGCAGTAAAGACGAGCAGCAATTAATGGACGTAGCAGAAGCAGCAGGTGGAACATACGTAAATGTTCGCAATCATGAGCAATTAAAAAGCCAATTTAATAAGGCTTCGGCTGATGCAAGTAAATGGATGACGTGGTATCAGAAGGAAAAGTCTGCCACTTATGACTTAGCAATTAGTCAACAGTCGGCCATATATAAGCTGTCAAACTCATGGAAAAATAATATTTTCAAAGAGAAATATTTAGTTCAATTTTCACTGCAAAGCTTGCATACAAAGGGAAAAATTGAAAAAGAGCAGGAATTAAAAATGTATAACATGGCCACAGAATTTTACAAGCAGCATTTTGAGTCAGTTGAAGAAATGAAGAATACGCTTATTGATGCAAGAGATGAAAATTTAGCCACATCTTTAAAAGAAATTAAAGAGCTTTATAACCAAAACGTTTCTCCAGGAAAAAAAGAGTAGAGGGAAAGTAGAAGACTTATCATATGTAATAGCATTTATTGGTTTAAAAATACTATTTTATTGTAGGGAAGTAAAGAACAAGAGTGTATTTATGAGAAAAACGGAAAGCGAAGTAAAGTCCTTTACAATGCTTTCCGTTTTATTTTTGCATAACTTTGAAAAGGGCTTCTAGCAGGGATGTGTTTTCTGGAAGCTAGCCTAGTCTATCATTTAAAAAGGTATTTATACCTAGAAACTAAACTTAAGCCCAAACGTAAAAGATGATAAAGACAGGCAATTATTTGATTTGTTATTTAGGGGGTGAGTTGCTGGATTGATCAACACAAAGCCTACAAAACTACATGAAAGAAATATCAAACAGTATAAAAAAATATTTGAAAAATGGGATATGTGGGATTTTGCCTATTTTGATGGCAAAGATTATTATTTTTTAACCTTATATGAGCAGGTCCTTAAAGGGATTACAGGCTATTTGATCCTAGACTGCAAAGGAAATATCGTTCCCATTGAACAGGCAAAAGCCCCAGCTCTTTCTTTAATTAGATTTAATACGATGATTCATGGGGCAATGAAGGAAATGGTTCCGCAAATGCGAAAAAATATGACTCCGTATAAAGAAGTAGTATCCTTGTTATCAAAAAATAAAACAAATCTAGTTAGTAAGCATCCCAATTTAGAATCACCTGTTGAAAAGGTCATTCAATACACCACACATGCGTTAGGAAACGGTACGCGAATTGAGGAATTTATTAACAAATTAGGTCATTTGCAGCGCTTTGCTACGAGAGAACATGGATATTTTGATGATGAAATTCTAAAGGCCATGAAAGAAGAAAGTGTAAAGTATAATGCCATGATGTATGAGTATGGTCTCAATGAATTTGATATGATGAATGATTACCAGCAAATCATCAATGTTTTAAGCGAGAGTTCTCCTGCTATTCCTTTTGCTGACCGTAAAAAAATAAATGAACTGTTGAAGGCAGCCATGCAATCAAATAATGGTTCGTTAAAAAGGACCATGCAGGAATTTAAGAACGGGTTTAAGGAAGTCAATATACATCTAAATCCAGCAAATTTAAAGCAATCGTTTGATGAAAAAATGACGAAAAGCGGATTGAAGGCATTTGAAGAAAAAATAGTCCCTATCATTCGAAATCCATCATAGTGCAGGGAAAGTACATTTAAAAACAAGAATCCCTTTCATTCATTTGAAAAGGATTCTTGTTTTTTGTTTTAGCAATTATCCACATTTAAATCGGTTACAGGCCACCAAAAGAATCCGTCTTTTTCTAATAATTCATCTGCTTCTCTTGGTCCCATCGTTCCGGATTCATAGTTCGGGAAGTTATCCGCTTTTTCCGTTTCCCAAACTTCAGATATTTTATCAACGAAGCTCCAGGAAAGAGCCACTTCATCCCAATGGGTAAAGTTGGTCGCATCTCCTCGCATGCAGTCAAATAAGAGCTTCTCATACGCCTCAGGCGTATTGATTCCATCAATTCCTTTATTGGCAAAGTTTAATTTTACTGGTGTGGCTTCGACATTCTTCCCGCTCTTTTTTGCGTTCAAATAAAGTGAAATACCTTCACCCGGCTGAATGTGAATAACGAGCAAATTCGGGTTTAATGTTTGTTCTGATTGGTAGTACAAGTTCATAGGAATATCTTTAAATTGAATGACAATCTTTGTTGATTTTGTTTCCATTCTTTTTCCCGTACGAATATAGATTGGCACGCCGGCCCACCGGAAATTATCAATTAACAGCTTGCCTGCTACGAATGTTTCTGTATTCGATGAGGGATCAACCATCGGCTCATCCCTGTATGCTGGCATATCTTCTCCATCGATTTTTCCTTTGCCATATTGCCCGCGAACAAAATGCTCATTAACAGCCTCTCCCTCTAACGGACGCATTGCACGGAGAACCTTCACCTTCTCTGACCTGATTTCTTCCGTTGTAAGGCGAATCGGCGGTTCCATCGCGAGGAGAGCAACCATTTGCAGCATATGGTTTTGGACCATATCTCGTAGAGCGCCGCTTGTTTCATAGTAGCGGCCTCGCTCTTCTACTCCGAGTACTTCACTTGATGTAACCTGGATATTAGAAATATAACGATTATTCCATAATGGTTCAAATATTGCATTGGCAAAACGAATCACTTCAATATTTTGTACCATTTCTTTTCCTAGGTAATGGTCAATTCGGTAAATTTCATTTTCAGAAAAAGCATTTCGTATTTGCTTATTCAGCTGCTTCGCTGATTCTAAATCATGACCAAAAGGCTTTTCAATAACAAGCCGTTTAAAGCCTGTTACATCTGTCAGTCCATCTGCTTTTAAATGCTCAGCAATTGTCCCGAAAAATTCAGGAGCCATTGCTAAGTAAAAGATTCGATTGCCTTCTAATCCATAGTGACTGTCTAACTCAGATGCCATTTGCTTTAAGGATAGATAGGAGGTTGAATCTGTGACATCATGTGAATGATAATGGAAGTGAGAAACAAACTCATCAAGATTTCCGCTTATTTCAGTTGCAGTCTCAATCGAATCTTTCACGCTTAACTGAAATTCTTCATTTGAGAGTGCACGTCTTGCCACGCCGACTACAGCAAATCGTTCAGACAGCTTTCCTTTTTGAAACAATCGGTAAAGGGATGGGAATAATTTCCTCTTTGCTAAATCTCCTGTTGCGCCAAATATCATAATTAATGCAGTTGGTTTTTCATTATGTATCACGTTTCTTGAACCTCTTTTCAACAAGAATTCTTTAAAGGCGCTTTATTGCACCTACAATATTATTTAACAAAGCCAATTATAAAAGAATAAAGGAAGATTTTCATCATTTAAATGATGTTTTGCTTTTTTATTGATAAAGTCAGCACTTTCGCAAATAAAGATGAGGTATTGCAAAAATATCTGCAGTTTTGCAAATAAATAGGGTATTTGCAAATAAATATTAATTTTTGCAAATATATAATGTGATATTGCAAATAAACATGAAAATATGCAAATAAATTAAAGGTATTGCAAAAATACTTGTAGTTTTGCAAAAATTGAATTTCTCGCAACGATATTTTTAGTTTTTACGTCTGCTTATTTCCTATCCAAAATGTTTTTAGTCAGAGATAATATGGTATAGTAAGTACATTCAATATAGCACGTATTCATTTTTTTAGCTTTAAAGGGGAGTTTTTGATGGAAGTCTTTTTTTTAGGCACAGGGGCGGGAATGCCTGCAAAGGCGAGAAATGTTACTTCAATTGCATTGAAATTGCTAGAAGAACGAGGAGCAATCTGGATTTTTGACTGTGGAGAAGCAACCCAGCATCAAATATTACATACATCGATTAAGCCTCGAAGAATTGAAAAAATTTTTATTACTCATTTGCATGGCGATCATATTTATGGGCTTCCAGGTCTATTATCAAGCAGATCTTTCCAAGGAGGAGAATCAGAGGTTGTTTTGTATGGACCAAAGGGGATAAAGGAGTTTGTTGAAATCTCACTATCTGTTAGCCAGACCTATTTGAAATATCCGCTGAAAATAGTCGAAATCGAGGAAGGAATTATTTTTGAGGATGAAGAATTTGCGGTAGAGGCAAAGCTTCTTGAACATGGCATTCCTTCGTATGGCTTTCGAGTAATCGAAAAAGACAGACCGGGTACATTGCTTGCAGATAAGCTGATGGAAGAAGGAGTAAAGCCAGGACCTCTCTATAAAAAAATAAAAAATGGAGAGGCTGTCGTGCTTGAGAATGGAAATGTGATTGAGCCTGAAGCTTTTTTAGGGCCTGCACAAAAGGGAAGAATCGTTACAATCCTGGGGGATACGAGAATTTGCGAGACAGCCATTCAATTAGCCAAGAATGCAGATTTACTTGTTCATGAAGCAACATTTTCGAATGGGGAAGAAAAGCTTGCATATGATTATTACCATTCAACAACCGTTCAAGCTGCACAGGTTGCAAAAGAGGCAGGCGTGAAAAAGCTATGTTTAACTCATATTAGTTCAAGGTATGATCGTGGTGACTGGAATCGGCTTGAAGAAGAGGCAAGAATGATTTTTGAGAATACAGTTATTTCAGAGGATTTTAAAGAAATCTTTTTGCCAATTTGTAAAGTAAATTGAATTTTTCCGATAATTTTATTGACTTGATCTAAAATGCATACTATAATCTCATTTAAACCTAAACATTATATTTATAAAGCTATGAAGAGTATTTATTAAGTCTTATCTCCCTGTTATAGAGAGTCAGTGGCTGGTGAAAACTGATACAAAGGTAGGATGAATTTCAGCTTGGAGCTTTTTCTTGCTGTGTATGTTTATGCAGTAAGAACGGAAGAATCCGTTAACATGTCAAGTGGAAAGTCACATGCTTTCAAAAAGGGTGGTACCGCGTGAATCACATCACGTCCCTTTTAGATCGCTGTGGCTTTTTTGTTTTTAGTAAGAAATTTTGGCCAATTTCTGAACGATTCATGCTTATTTGAAACTATAGGAGGAGCAGATTATGCAAAATGAACAATGGTCTTCAAAAATTGGCTTTATCTTAGCTTCTGCCGGTTCAGCAATTGGGCTGGGGGCAATTTGGAAGCTTCCGTATGTAACAGGAAATAGCGGAGGCGGCGCATTTATTCTTTTATTCTTAATTTTTTCCTTGCTTATCGGATTTCCGCTGTTACTAGGTGAATTTGTTATCGGGCGCAGTACGGGAAAAGAAGCAATTTCTGCATACAAGACGATTGCACCTAAATCTAAATGGCATTGGATTGGTTATCTAGGAGTATTTACTTGCTTTCTTCTTCTGTCATTTTACAGTGTAATCGGCGGCTGGATCATTAAATATTTGTTTGCAAGTGTTACGGGGGGAATGCCTGTTGAAGCAGATGGCTATGTAGCATTTTTTAATCAATCAGTTGGGAATCCTCTTGAAGTTATTATTTTCCAAGCAATCTTTTTAATTATCACTATTGTTGTTGTTGCAAGAGGTGTGCAGCAAGGTATTGAACAAATTAGTAAAATCATGATGCCTGCTCTGTTCTTATTATTTATCGTTTTAATTGTCCGTTCCTTAACATTAGAGGGGGCAATGGCTGGAGTTACGTTCTTTTTAAAGCCTGATTTTTCAAGTTTAACTTCTGAAAGTGTGCTTTATGCGATGGGACAATCGTTCTTCTCATTGAGTGTAGGGGTTTCTGTGATGGTCACGTATAGCTCGTATTTATCCAAAAAGGAAAGCCTCCTGCAGCCAGCTCTTTCCATTGTGGCGATGAATCTATTCATTTCTATCTTAGCTGGACTGGCGATTTTCCCAGCTGTGTTTTCATTAGGGTTTGAACCAGAAGGTGGACCTGGATTGTTATTTATTGTTCTGCCATCTGTTTTTGATCAAATTGTTTTTGGAAAAGTATTTTTATTGCTATTCCTTTCCTTATTTTTATTCGCTACGCTCACATCTGCTTTTTCGATGCTTGAAATTGTCGTGGCAGCATTGATGACTAAGAAGGGAAAAGGGAGAGGCCGAATGGCTTGGCTAATTGGTGTAGCAATTTTCCTAGTTGGAATTCCTTCTGCTCTATCCTTCAGCACATTATCTGACATCACGATTTTTGGAAAAAGTATTTTTGATAGTGCTGATTTTCTAGTTAGTAATATTTTGATGCCGATTGGCGCGTTGCTCATCTCTATTTTCGTATCCTATAAAATGAAGAAGGATCTTTTAAGAAGTGAACTGATCCAAGGGAAAAAAAGCTTGAACTTTATTTTTACAGTGTGGTTCTTCCTAATGAGATATGTCGTTCCTCTTGTCATTATTATTGTGTTCCTTGATGTAGTGGGTATTATTTAAACAATAAAAAAGATGGACAAAAGTGTCCATCCTTTTTATTACCTATACAAGCCACCCTCGCTCATACTGTTTTGGCGGTTCGATATCTATGCCAAGCTCCTTCGCTGCTGTCCGCGGCCAATAGGGGTCACGCAGCAGCTCGCGTGCAAGGAAAATTAAATCGGCACGCTCATTTTGTATAATCTCTTCTGCATGCAGCGGAGCTGTAATTAAGCCTACTGCACCAGTAGGAATGCCAGCTTCTTCTTTAATTTTTTCGGAAAACTTTACTTGGTAGCCAGGGTACGTATGAATTCTAGCAGGGACAACCGCTCCTGAGCTAACATCAATTAGGTCGATTCCTTGGTCTTTCATCCATTTGCCAAATTGTACATAATCCTCAGCGGTTAAGCCTTCCTCATGATAATCATGAGCAGATACCCGAACAAATAACGGCCCATCCCATACAGTTTTAATTGCTTCAATGACTTCATACAGGAAGCGATAACGATTTTCGGGAGAACCGCCATATTCGTCTGTTCGCTGATTAGAAAGAGGGGATAGAAATTCATTAATTAGATAGCCGTGGGCCCCGTGAATTTCGATGATATCAAAGCCGGCTTTTTTCGCTCTTTCTGCCCCTCGCTTGAATGCTTCTATTGTTTCTTGAATTTCCTCAATTGTCATTTCTTTTGGCTGTTTCATTTTTTCATTGAAGGCTAAGGCGGATGGTGCAAGGATTTCACCCTCGAGGACTGCTTTTCGTCCAGCATGGGCAAGCTGAATCCCTGTTGTCGCACCATGTTCCTTCATTAAATCAGTCAGTTCCTTTAGCCCGGCAATATGATCATCGCTCCAGATTCCCAAGTCATTCGGGGATATCCGGCCTTGTGGAGTAACAGCAGTTGCTTCCAAAATAATCAGACCAACCTGACCGACAGCGCGGCTCGTATAATGCGTTTTATGCCAATTCTCCACCATGCCATCCTCGTTTGGGCACGAGTACATGCACATCGGTGCCATGACAATCCGATTTTTAATCGTCGTATTTTTAATCGTAAAAGGGGTAAATAGTTTTGCTTCCATTAGAAAAACCTCCTCTTATGTAGCAGCTTTTCTCTAGTATAACAATCGTTTCTTAAAATGAAAAAGAACTAGCTTCTCTTCTCACGCAATTCACTCAGACGATATTTTGTTCCTCTCCATATGATGCCGCCTCTTTTAAATGTCAAGAAGCTCGCACGGATAATTGAATAAGTAAAGACAAGTGCCGTGATTGGAAATAAGAGAAAGAGCAGAGGGGAGAAGGTTGTCATCTGCTTTATGATCAATGTGTAAACAATAGCTAGCAGAAGGATATTAGCTGCACTTAAAGCAATATGGTCTCGGGAAAACAATGTGAAGAAAGGAAGGACTTGTGAAAAGAACACACCAGCTATCGCGAATACAACCATACTAATCCGATAATGAAGACCCGCAAATGTATTTTTCTCGAGTCCAATTAAAGCTTCTTTTAAGCTGCCATACCACTCTACCTCAAGCAGCTCCATAGCAGTCACTATTCGCTGATGAAGCCCCATTTCTTTTAGTTTCTTCCCAAGCATTAAATCATCGTCTGGGCGCATTCTAATCGCTTCGTGCGTTCCGAAAGCATGATACGCCTTTTTTGTTAGCATATTGAAAGCACCGATTCCCATTCCCGTTTTCGAAGTCGGTCTGTTTGCCATCCACGGACGCTTATAGTAAGAAAAGCCAAACATGAAAAAAGCTATAAAGGATTGGAGAAAGATGCTTCTTCCATATAGATTTGGAGCGGCAGTTAAGTGATCAAGTTTATTGTTTGTAAAATAGCTGATCGCCTTGCCAATGGCTTGTTCTTGGAATTGAACATCTGCATCTGTAAATAATAGGAGCTCCCCGGCGGCTTCTTTTGTACCTGCATAAAGCGCATAATTTTTCCCAAGCCAGCTTTCTGGGAGCTTCTGAATATGAATAATCTTTATCCGTCTGTCAGTTTCCTGCAATTGATCCATGATCTTTCCCGTTTTGTCAGTCGATCGATCATTCACTAAAATCCATTCAATGTTTCTATAGTTTTGTTTCAGCTGGCTGATGATGCTGCTTTTGATGTTCTCTTCTTCATTCCGAGCTGCAACAATAATTGAAAGCAGCGGACCGTTTATTTGCTCCCCTTCATCTTCCAGCCGATCTAATTTTCTAAAGCCGGCACTGGCATCAAATAGAATTGCCAGCCAAACAAACAAGCTTAAAGCTAGCAGAGCGGTTAGCATTGGGACACTTCCTTAGGGAAAAGTTTTGTAAATATTTTTGTGGTGCAAATAAGATTAATTTTCTGCAAAAATACTGTTGGGATTGCAAAAAATGACTTAGGTTTGCAAATAAAAATAAGTACTTGCAAAAATACTATAGAAGATTGCAAATAAGAATGGGTACTTACAAAAATAGTATAGGTTTGCAAATAAAAATGAATGATTGCAAAAATACTATAGAACTTTGCAAATAAAAAAGGGAAATTGCAAAAATAGTATAGGTTTGCAAATAAAAATGAATAATTGCAAAAACAGTATAGGAGTTTGCAATTAAAAATGGCCTTTTGCAAAAATAATAAAAGGTTTGCAAATAAATAAGAAATTCTGCAAAAAAGTTTATTTAAAAATATAGTAATCAAGGTTTTGCAAAAAATGTGTCAAATTTCGCAAATATATAACAAATATTTGCAAATAAACTAATTTACAGCAGGAGCTTTTGTCAGTTAGATTGAATATATCATTGAAATTATGAAAGGTGTGATCCAATTGATTGTAATGGAACGTGTTCAGCCGCATAGAATACTCAAAAATGAAGCCTTATTAAGGCGGCTTTCAAAAATTCATGTGAAACGTCCCCTAATTGAAGCTGAGCAAGGGAAAAGAATTGCTGGCTATCAAGGAGAACTCGCATCAGATTATTACGTGAAAAAGCTCCTTCAGAAAGAATACCTCATTTTTCATGGACTAAGACTCCAAAACGCCGATGATTTCTTCCAAATCGATACACTGATTCTTAGTACGAAGTTTTTTCTAATCCTAGAAGTGAAGAATTACACAGGTACAATTTATTTCGACTTCAAACATAAGCAACTTATTCAACATGTTAATGAATCAGAAAAGGCTTATCTTTGTCCGATTCTCCAAGCGAAAAGACAGCAATATGAATTTACAAACTGGCTTAAAGAGCAAAAAATCGAATTACCCTCAGAATTTTTAGTCGCTATTAGCAATCCCTCAACGATTATTAAATCAGATCCCCAACATTACGAAGCGCACCAAAAGGTAGTGCGGCCACAAGAGCTCGTAGATAAAATCAATACATTTAGTAAGCAATATGCAAAGGATAAATTAACATCTTCCGAATTAAAAAAGGTAACAAAAATCTTATTAAAAAAGCATGTTCCAGAGTCTTATGATGCCCTAGACTATTATAAAATACCTGAAACAGATGTTATGACTGGTGTTCAGTGCCCAGAATGTGGAGTGTTTGGTATGAAACGAATTCATGGTACTTGGTATTGTCCGTCTTGCAAGGCAAAACATAAAGATGAACACATTCAAGCCATTCATGATTATTTCCTTTTAATCAATTCAACGATAACGAATAAAAAGTTATGTGAATTTCTTCATTTAACCTCACCATATATCGCTAGTCGCCTCTTAGCCAAAATGAACCTCCCCTATACTGGAACGAAAAAGGGGAGAGTGTATATGCAAAAAGGAATAACTTGAGTTTTGCAAAAATAAAGAAGAGTTTGCAAACAAAATGGGCACTTTGCAAAAATAAAGCAGAATTTGCAAATAAACTGAGCACTTTGCAAAAATAAGGTAGAATCCGCAAATAAAAAGGGCACTTCGCAAAAATAAGGTGGAAACTGCAAATGAACTAAGCATTTCGCAAAGATAATGTAGAGTTTTCAAATAAACTGAGCATTTTGCCAAAAAACTAGTTACTTGCAAATAAAACTCAGCAAGTAACCAGTTATACCTTCATCCCTGCACGAATATTATCACCTAGCCGTTTTGACTGGGCAGTTGCTTCTTTTATGCAATCAATAAAGGCATGCTGTACGCGATAGTTTTCTAATACCTTCAGTCCTGCTTCTGTTGTTCCGCCAGGACTTGTTACTTCCTTCCGCAGCTGCTCGGGTTCTTTTGCTGATTTTGACAGCATTTCCGCCGCTCCGAGCAACGTTTGCACGATGAATTCCTTTGCGACTTCTTTCTCAAGTCCGACATCGACTGCGCTTTTTTCCATCGCTTCTGCCAGATAATAAATATAGGCAGGCCCGCTTCCAGACAATCCAGTAACAGCATCAAGCTGCTCTTCTTCGACGAGTGCTGTTACACCGACAGTTGCGAACATTTTTGATACAATCCTCATCTGTTCGGCTGATACTTTCTGATTAATTGCAAGGGCGGTAGCTGATTTTCCGACGGCTGCCGATGTATTTGGCATCGCCCTTACGATAGCTAACGATTGTCCTGCAAGCATTTCAATACTGCTCATCGATACGCCAGCCAGTACCGAAATTATAAGCATCTCCTTAGTTAAATACTTCTTAATATGCGCAAGTGCCTCAGCCGCATCCTTTGGCTTCATGGCTAATATGACAAGGCTGGTATTTTGAAAAAGTTCATCTAAATCATAAGTTGTTTGCACATCATATAGATTTTGTAAAGATACTAATTTTTCATGATCCGTCTTGTTCGTAACCCAAATTTGTCTGCTGTCCATTAGCTTATTTTTTACAATGCCAGCTATTAAAGCCTCTGCCATGGAGCCTGCGCCAATGACCGCTAATTTTTCCATTCGTATTCCTCCTGTATAAATGAATTTTTGAAAATAAAAAAGTCCCTCCATCCTGTAAAGGACGAAAGGACTAAGCATTTCGCGGTACCACCTTCAATTACCCTTTTCATAAAATCACAAAAAGGCATCTCGACTCCGTTAACGCCGGAAAATACGTTTAGGTTTGCCTAACCGCTCATAAGGTAGGTTCAATGGTCAAGTGGACGGTGAAGCCTTTCAGCCTGGTTGAGCTTCACTCTCTTTCGTCTTTTTCCATTTACTGACCTTACTCATCGCTATTTCCAATTTGAAGATATTAATAGTGATTATGAAGGGGGACAAGCCCTTTTGTCAAGGGATAGATGTGGCGAATATTCAAAATATTAAATATCCCATTGCCTAACGATAAAACTCCTATTCAAAAATATAACCGATAACATCCAGCGCTTGATCAACTGTTTCTACAGTCACGTTTGCTTTATTTGAAAGTTCTTTTAATGGATGAATGAATGATTCAGGCCTAATGATAATGGTAGGTTTATTCATCGTTATAGCAATGCTTGCATCCATAGCTGTATTCCATTGCTTATATTTTTCTCCAAATAATGCAATGACAATATCTGATTTCTGCATTAAAACTTGTGTTCTGAAATTATTAATATCAGACGCTGCGTCATCCTTATATAAATTTCCGGGTTGTTTCCCCAGAATTTCTTCACCGATATTATCTGATTTTTCATGGTTTGTTTGAGGTGAAACGAATCGTAATGGTAAATTTCTTTCTTGTGCCTTCAGCTCCAAATCGGTTCTCCAATTATCGTGAATCTGTCCAGCCAAATAAACGGTTAATTCCAATATTACCCCTCCCAATTTATTTCGTTCTAGCTCTATCCTATAAAACTTTTCAAGATTTTCAAAATAATTAGCAGCAATTCGGAAACTTTTTTCAATAACTTTTAGGCATAGCAAACTTGTAAATCTCTTTGGGAATCCATTTATTTAGTTGATATATATTGTTGAGCAATGTTTTAGGCAAGTTCTAGATGTTCTCTCAATTCGCCTTGAATCCGCTGTTTTTCTTCGTCAGGGACAATAAAATAATAAATATCCTTAATTAATTTTCCATCACCGTCAATAGACATTTGTTCCACTGTATTTGCAGCATTACGGTAATTTTTTTGGATATCGACCATCTCGTTGAAAATTAGGTTTGTCTTAATATTTTTTCCTAATGCATTAAATATCTTTTGATAATTGCCCAGAGATGAAAAGCTTGCTCCTTCCTTGATAACTGCTTGGATTACCTCTCTTTGCCTTAGCTGGCGGCCAAAATCACCTCTAGCATCTTCATATCTCATTCGGGAGAACATTAAAGCTTCTGCTCCATCCAATGTAATTTTGCCTTTAGGAAAATGATTCCCATCTACTGTAAAGTCTAGATCATTATTTACGGTAACGCCTCCAACAGAGTCAACGATATCCTGAAAGCCCTCCATATTAATTTGCAAGTAGTAATCAATGGGAATATCCAAGAAATTCTCTACAGTTGCCATTGACATTTCAATTCCTCCAAATGCATAGGCATGGTTGATTTTATCTTCTGATCCATGGCCAACAATTTCTGTTCTTGTATCACGCGGAATGCTGAGCATTTTGACAGAATTTTGATTTGGGTTAACGGTTAAGACGATCATTGTATCAGAACGTCCTCGGTCTCCTTCACGTTCATCAACCCCAAGCATTAAAACAGAGAATGGCTCTTTTTTTTCAAAAGTTACTTCTTCCATTCTTTTCTCAGATAGTTCTCTTTCAATGGGCTGATGCATCGTGTCAACTGCCTTCGTCAATGACTTATATACTGAATATCCGTATACGCCGGTGCAAATAAGCAAAAATAATACGACAATGCCAGTTATTCGGAGCCAGGTTCTTTTTTTCTTTTTGGAATCAGATCTCATTTCCTTGTCCTCCATGAAAGGGTGGTTTTTTAATAAAAGAATAACAGAAATTCTTTTAAAAGAACACTGATGACCTATATAAATAATCATTCGTACCAGTGTTCTCTATAAATGGACAAAACTGTTTATTTATCCACGAACGTTGTCTAGTTCTGATTTAATTATGTGAAAATAATGACAATTACTCGAAAGAGGGTTACACTTATTTATATACACGGGAGCCAGCAAAAATACGTGAAGATAATTCTATCGAGATATAGTGATTTTGAGGAGTTGGAAAAATGGCAGAGTGGAAAGATGGCATTGCAAAAATAATCATCCCGACCCCTTTTCCGGTTGGAGATGTAAATGTATATGTGGTAAGAGGAGAAAGGCTGACACTGGTTGATGCTGGGCCGAAAACGGATGAGGCATGGGAGGCATTGACTGTGCAGCTGAAGGAGTTAGAATTAACACCAGATGATATTGAGCAGGTTGTGTTAACCCATCATCACCCGGATCATTCGGGTCTGTTGGACTATTTTTCACCAGCATTGAAAGTGTATGGTCATCGATTGAATCAAAGATGGATTTTCCGTACTGATCAGTTTCTACAGGCACATGACGAATTTTATCATTACCTTTTCGGTGAATTTGGCATTCCAGAACAATATTTTCCGCACATTGATGCATTGAAAAAAACGCTGCGTTTTGCATGCCACCGTTCACTTACCAGTGAACTGGCAGAAGGGGATAAGCCCTTTGGACTTTCAGAGTGGAGAGTGATCGAAACACCGGGGCATGCTCAAAGTCATATCGGTCTATTAAGGGAAAAGGACGGAGTGTATATAGGCGGGGATCACTTGCTTG
>NZ_LT904904.1:1703931-1981673 GCF_900199725.1 Cytobacillus massiliigabonensis
TTATTAGAACCGCCTCTTCCAGGTGAAACGGTGCGTCCGAAGCCCCAGCTGCAATACAATGAATCATTAAGAAAGCTTTCGAAGCTTCCGATTCAGCTCGTTTATTCGGGACATGGCAATGATATTTATCAGGTGAATGCCCTGATTGAAAAAAGGCTCGCCCGCCAGCATGACAGAGCGATGAATGTAAGAGAATGGCTTGAAGCAGAAGCACTTACTGTATTTGATATTTGCCGCAGGCTGTTTCCGATGGTTTATGAAAAGGAGCTTTCTCTAACGATTTCTGAAACAATTGCCCAGCTTGACTATTTGCTTGCAATCGGGGAAATTAATGTAAAGAAGGAAGGAAAAGCATTTTTATACTATGTTTAGTCCTAAAGTTAAAAGTGAGGGTACTGTATGTCTGGTCGTTTAAAAAATAAAAATATTATTATTACAGGAGCGTCAGGGGGAATTGGGGCAGAAATGGCTGCACTTTGTGCCAAGAGCGGAGCAAATCTTGTGCTGCTTGCCCGAAATTTTGAAAAGCTCCATGCCTTGAAAAACAAATTAGAAAATCAATTTCATGTTCAAGTTGATGTACATAAACTGGATGTTTCCAATACGGATGAAGTGCAGGCTGTTTTTTCAAATATACTTGCTAAGCTTGATCATGTCGATGTCCTTGTGAATAATGCTGGCTTCGGAATTTTTCGTGAGGTCCATGAGGCAAAAATGGATGAAATAAAAGGCATGTTTGATGTAAATGTTATCGGATTGATGGCTTGTACAAGCATGGTGCTGCCTAAAATGAGACAGCAGAAAAGCGGTCATATTATTAATATTGCTTCCCAGGCTGGAAAAATCGCGACGCCAAAATCGAGTGTATATTCAGCAACGAAGCATGCTGTTCTCGGGTACACCAACAGTCTTCGGATGGAGCTTGCCCGCACAAATGTCTATGTAACAGCTGTGAATCCCGGACCGATAGAAACGGATTTTTTTATTATTGCTGATGAAAAAGGGACGTATGTGAAGAATGTGCAGAAATACATGCTTAAACCAGCGTACGTGGCAAGAAAAGTTGTTGATGCCATGCTTACTCCTACAAGAGAAATCAATTTGCCGCGTTGGATGAATGCGGGAAGCATTGTTTACGCACTCTTTCCCCGTTTGTTCGAACGGCTTGGCCGTAAGGCATTCGAAAAAAAATAGCCGCCAGTTCATGGCGGTTTTTCCTTTGTCTAAAAATAAGGAGAATCTGTTATGTAACCGTAAACAACATCATTAACAATATCATACAAATCATCATCCTCTTTTTTTGCCGCAACAATTTTATTATAAATCTCCTTAAAGATTCTGCTGTTTAGGGTAATCGAATCGCCATCCTCATTGTATTGTTTCAGGCAGTTTTGCACCATTTTTAAAATGAATTTTCGATCCATTTTTTTGCCCCCTTCAACAAGATTATACATGCTAAAGAGAGGAATCGCTCCCCGAGATTAAGAAATTAGTCGATAAATTCCTGTTGTAAACGAACGTATATTCGATTAATATAATGGGTATAATCAGAACAAACGTTCCCTTTGGTTTTAGGAGATGACGAATATGATTGATTACAGCATGATGCCAAAGAACAAAATTCTGTGTATCGATATGAAAAGTTTTTATGCAAGCTGCTCCGCTGTTATAAGAGGACTTGATCCGCTTGAGTGCTATCTTGTTGTTGCTGGCAATCAGGAGCGAAAGGGGAGTATTGTCTTGGCAGCATCCCCCCAGATGAAAAAGGTATTTGGAATAAAAACTGGTGCGCGCCTTTTCGAAGTGCCAGACGATCCGCGCATCATCGTTGATGAACCGAAAATGGCAACCTATTTAAGAGTAGCTGCTGAAATTACACGTGTTTTTAATCGCTATGTCCCGAAGGAGGACATTCATGTGTACAGTGTAGATGAGAGTTTTATTAAAGTCGATAGTGTCCTTCATCTTTGGGGGGATGCTTTTACGATTGCAAGGAAAATTAAAGATGATATTGAGCGGGAGTTTCAATTGCCGTGTGCAATTGGAATTGGTCCCAACATGCTGATGGCAAAGCTTGTGCTTGATTTAGAGGCAAAAAAGAAAGAAATTGCTGAATGGACATATGAGGATGTTCAGGCAAAGCTATGGAAGGTTTCGCCTTTAAGGGAAATGTGGGGAATCGGTCGCCGTGTGGAAAAAACACTGAATGGGATGGGAATTTTTACAGTTGGTCAGTTAGCTAAGTATGATTTGGAAAAACTCGAAAAAAAGTTTGGGGTTATGGGCAATCAATTGTACCACCATGCATGGGGTGTTGATCTTTCTGATTTAGGCGCACCGATCATGGAAGGGCAAATTAGCTTCGGAAAAAGTCAAATTCTGCTGAGGGATTATAAAGAGGAGCATGAAATTAAGGCTGTTATTTTAGAAATGTGTGAGGAGGTAGCAAGAAGGGCGCGAGATCATCGAAAAGCTGCACGCACTGTTAGTTTTGGCGTCAGCTATAGCCAGGATGAATTTGGCGGCGGTTTTTATCGTTCCCAAACAATTGATGAGCCGACAAATATTACAATGGAAATTTATGGTGTGTGTTTAAAGCTTTTTCACAAGCATTATGAAGGAAAAACCGTTCGGCAAATTTCCATTTCGCTTAGCAAGCTTGTTGATGATACGGAGATGCAGCTAAATCTTTTTGATGCGAATGGCTGGAAGAAGCGGGAGCTGGGTTACACAGTTGACCATATCCGCTCTAAATTTGGAGCTGGGGCTCTTCTAAGGGCCGTTTCTTATACAAGCGCCGGAACCGCTAAACACCGGGCAACACTTGTTGGCGGTCATAAAATGTAGATAAAGGAGGAAATCATATGATTCGGGATCGCGGCAGAATAAAATGGACAGCAATGATGCTTCCTGAACATGTAAAGCTGCTGAGAGAATGGGCTGAGGAAGATAGGTACGAACATAGACGGGAAATGGATGAGCAAGCACTAGAAAGCATGAACAATTGTATTTCCGAGGCGATGGAGTATGGTAAGGCAGTGACACTTACCTACTATCAGCATAAAAATTACCATCTCCTCATTGGGAGCATTCATTATTGGGATGAAATCAATCATAAAGTGCATATTGTCGATCGCTTTGGGGAGGTACACCAAATTCAAATTTCTGAGATAGCAGATGTGCGGTTTACAGATTAAAAATAGAGCGGCTAGTTTTCTATGGATTGAAGCACCTTAACAGTAAGGGGTGATTTACTTTGCCAAGAGGAAAAGAGCTTGAACAGCTTCCTATGTCGACGATTGCTCCAGGTGCAGGTGAGGACAGCACGAGGATGGATCGGGAAAATCTTCAAGGGATGATGGACGGGGAACAAGTGACTCCAGCAAAGGCTGGAAATGAAAAGAAAAAGCGAGGGTGAAATTCCCCGCTTTTCTCTTATTATCATCTTTTTTAATCTTCAGAAGGCTTTGGGGCACGAACAACAGATTCAAATACCCCTTTATGGCTTCCATCACAAAATGGAGCATTGGCAGATCTTCCACAACGGCAAAGCGAAAACGTTGGCTTCGTAACAAATGGATTTCCTTCCGCGTCCACGAGCTCAACATCGCCAGTAATACGATAAGACCCATTATCATTCACTTTAATTATAACCTTTGACATAAACATCCTCCCCTTCACAAAATTGACACATTTTCTTCTCATGTTATAGGGAAAGAGGAAAAAATGCAATAGAAGGAGGTTTCACAGCAAATTATGATAAAATGAAGCGGTAGAGGGGGTTATATAATTGGAAATTATCGTAACCGAAGAAGCAGCAAATAAAATTAGAGCAAAAAAGTCCGGCAGAAATAGCAGCTATTTAAAGCTTAAATATGATACAGAAGGCTGCGGATGTGTAGTCAGCGGCGTAGCAGCTCTTTGGCTCGTAAATGAGCTGGAAGATGATGACAATGAGATCCATACGAATATAGGCAGCATCTATATTGAAAAATCAAAAGAAGTCTTTTTCGAGGAAACAATGACAATCGATTTCTCAGAAAAGGCGAACTGCTTTCAATTAAAAAGCCCAAATCAATACTTGAATCCGAGAATGAGCTTGTATGATAAGACAACAGTTAAATAGAATTGTAGAAAGTGAAACTTCTAGCAGGGATCTCTCTAGATGTTTCACTTTTTATTTTCAGAAAAATGTCACATAAGCAGGCGGGAATGTGTCTTAATAGATAGAACAAAAGGAAAGGGAGGTGAAGGGCTATGTATGCAAATAGATCGGAATATCGGCTGGAAGAGTTAAACGATGAAACAGGCATCGAAGGGTTATTGAAGCAGCATCAACAGCCAATTTATCGTTATTGCTATAACATCTTAAGAAATCCTCATGATGCAGAGGATGCGGTACAGGAAGTATTTTTTAAAGCCTATCAAAGCAGAAAAGTCATGGACATTGATAATCATCGTGCTTGGCTTTATAAAATTGCTTACAATCACTGTTTGAATAAAATCAGAAGGAAGACCTTAATTGAATGTATCCCTTTTACCGGGAAAGAAAAGAAAAGTGTAGATGAACTACATAATGATTTTGAGCTCAATTACATACTGTCAAAATTAAAGCCAAAGGAACGAGCCCTTATTATACTTAGAATTAATGAGGATAGAGATTTTTCGGAGATAGCCATGATCCTAGGAATTAACGCTGCGACGGCAAGAAAACGCTTTGAACGAGTAAAACTGAAAATACAAAAAATAATCGAAAGGAGGATCCATGATGAAGGATAAAATTCAATCGTATGAAGAATTTGAGAAGCGATTAAAGAGTCAGGTCATCCCAGAAATAGAAGATGTGGCCACCCAGGCGATAACACGCAAAAAGACACCGATATTTCTGCGTGCCTCATTTATTACAATCGTTCTTACGGTTTGTCTTTCTGTATCAATCGCAGCGGCAGTTAACTACACAGGCTGGAAGTTTTTTGACTCTGAAGGGAATCAAGTGTTTGAGGTAAGAACAATGACGGAGGAGGAAGCGGAGCCAAATCGTACGTATAATGAAACTTATAAGAAATACAAAGATGTGATGGAAGAAATTCAGAAAGATATCCCCAAAGGACAATTTAAATATTTTTTTGTAAAGGAAGCTTATGAAGAAATAGGTGAGTACGCATTAACGATGTTATTAAATGGAGAGGAAATTGAAAATGTCGAGCAAATACCAACTGATATTAGAGAATTTCTCTATTTAAAGAATGAAATACTAAGTGATTTAGTACTAAAGACAGGAACCATGTATTATGATATTCCGAAGAGTGACGTAAATTTGTCTGAAGAAATGTATAAAGAAGCAAAAGAGAAAAATTTAGAATATATCATTAAGGATGGAATTTTAACAACGGATATTTCAAGTATAATCCTTCATTATGAGAGTAAGGTTATGAATTTAGAAGAAGGGCGAAATATTCAAATGATGATCAGCCCAGCAAAAGGAGCTATGCTTACGACAGGAAACCTGGCAGGCTACACTCAACTAACAGAAGCTGGAACAGACTTTTTATACGGCGATCATAAGATATATTTTATCAAAGAAGATGGTTCTAAGAAATTTTTAATCACTATTTCCACTTCATGGCGAGAAAATGCCTTTAACAAAGATGAAGAAAAAGAAGCGTTAATCGCGATTGCCAAGACAATTTTAAATTAATTTTGTTCTTTATCCAAAATTTACAAAAAAACAGGCATGTTCCCTCCTTCACCAACATTTAATGATAAAGATGTTGCTAAAGTGGAGGGAATAGTGTGAAACAGAAATGGATTGTCGTATGGCTAACAGTGATGCTATTGCTAACAGCCTGCAGGGCAGTGCCGATGAATCAAGTAATTGAAAAGGACATCCCATTTAATGTAAAGGAAGTTATACATACAGAAAAAGTGAAGGATGGCGTTATTCTGTTATATGTAACAAGACAGAAAAATGAAAAGAGAGAGGAATTTGATGCTGTTACAGTAGCCTATTTAAAGGGAAATGATCAGGACGGATGGGAAAATGCGGGGCACAATCATTGGGATTATCATAAAGATGAACAGGTGAATGTCTTTAAGGATGTTTTCTATGATTATAATGGCAATGGTGACCTGGAAACTAGAATTCCTGTTATCTATGGAAAAATAGAAGATAGCAAAATTAACATAGTGGAAATGGCCGGAAATGTAGGAATGGAAAGAGCATATGTGATTAAAAATGAAAGTGGACGATACTTTTTTAAAGTGGGGGATTATGAATTCGTCAGAGGACTGACAGGAAATGAAAAAGGGATTCAACTGCTAAAATAAAGTGGAGACCTATAGCTAGGTCTCTTTATTATGTGAACACATATTCGGCTAAAAATTCATCAATTACCTTTTCATAATCATCTTTATTCTCGTTCAATGACTGTGCATGAACTCCATTGGAAGCTAGATAGAGTTTTTTTGGCCCCTTTTTTAATTCATATAAGGCTTTAGACATCGTTGGCAAAATAAAATCATCTTTCTGGCTATGAATGAAGAGAATAGGTTTTTGAATATTCTCAATGACTGAAATCGGGGAGACATCTTTAATTGAATACTTTTGCCGCATGCGTAAAAATAAATCACCAACAGATAGGATAAGCTTTGGCGGTACCTTTAATTCTCTTTTAATTTGGTATGCAAGCTGTTCCTTAAAGTCAGAAAAAGGACAGTCTGCAATATAAAAATCTGCCCCATCCTCAATCATACCCGCATATAACAGCATCGTTGCCGCTCCCATTGATTCTCCGTGGATTCCTATCTCAATATTCGGTCCGTGTTCTTTCTTCAGCCAGTCTACAATGGTCTTCAAGTCGAATTTTTCATAGTGGCCAAAGCTTGTCGTTTTTCCTCCGGACTCTCCGTGGCGGCGATGATCGTAAATAACTGCATTAAATCCGCGCTCCAAAAAAAGATTCATATATTTAATAGAGTTCATTTTATTTTCAGTTACTCCATGAGAAATAATAATAAAGCGATTATTATCATGTGGAGCAATAATGACAGCCTTGAGATTGTAGCCGAAAGGGGAAGGAATGAGAACTTCTTTCTTCGGAAGCCCCTCATATTCCATTAAATCAAGCCTTCCTGCTCCTTGTTCCCGATCCAAGATAAATTGATCTTCTTTCT
Source organism: Cytobacillus massiliigabonensis (assembly GCF_900199725.1). Taxonomy (GTDB): domain Bacteria; phylum Bacillota; class Bacilli; order Bacillales; family Cytobacillaceae; genus Cytobacillus; species Cytobacillus massiliigabonensis. Next base: position 1,711,105 of record NZ_LT904904.1, read on the forward strand.
TCTTCATATACATAAGCCGATTCGTAAAATAAACACCGATTGATGTGAAAAAGAGAAGGAAAGAAATAAAGTAGCGAGTAAAACGAAGCAGTCTTTTCATGTCCATCCTCCTGATAATCTTTTTCTTTATTTTACCATTTTATTGAAATTTAAAACATGAACCCGACTTAAATGGGAAAGGAATCTGAGAAAAAGGGATAAGGTTGCCCTTAATCGTCTTTATTGAGTGCAAAAATGGGGGAGAATGGTCGAAATTGTCCTCAATCGCCTTTATTGAGTCTAAAAGCAGAGAAAAAACCGGGGGAATTGTCCTCAATCACCCTTATTGGGTACAAAAAACAGAGAAGAAAGACAAAAATTGTCCTCAATCACCTTCATTGGGTACAAAAAGCAGAGAAAAAAGACCAATATTGTCCTCAATCACCCTCATTGGGTACAAAAAACAGAGAAGAAAGACCAAAATTGTCCTCAATCACCTTTATTGAGTCCAAAAAGCAGAGAAAAAACGGGGGAATTGTCCTTAATCACCCTCGAAAAATGGGGGAAAAGGGGCAAAATTTTCCTCCATTCCCCCTATTCACGACCAAAATCTCACCAAAAGTACGAAACCAGTAACAAGACGCCCCCAGGGATAAACCTTACTGCTCTGAATTTTGACGCTTCGTCGGATGAATTGCTTTTTCTAATTCCTCAGCAGCGATTGTTTGACTTACTGTATCACTATTTGGCTTTCCTTTTTGGCTGAAACCCTTATCCCTTTTCCGGCTCATATGAACTGTCCCCCTTTAAATATGTTTCACCTAATAAGATGGATAAACGAGGGAGAGATTATTCATTCTCTAAACGTTTTGTTGCAAAAGGCGATAATACGCACTTTCAATCGATCGAGACAAATAAGGTCCGACGATTGCAATCGCCTCAACTAATTTTTCTAAATTAACATTTGTTTGAATGCCCATTCGCTCTAGCATGTAGACAACATCCTCTGTTGCAGCATTTCCTGCAGCTCCGGGAGCAAATGGACACCCGCCAAGACCGCCGGCTGAAGTATCAAACCGGTCAATTCCAGCTTGCAAAGCGGCAAGAATATTTGAAAGGGCAAGTTTTCTCGTATCATGGAAATGAGCAGTCAGCAAGGTATCAGTAAACTCCCTCTTTAAGCTGCTGAACAAAGCATAGGATTCATGTGGAGCAGCCATTCCAATGGTATCAGCTACACTCAGCTCATCAACACCTGCGTCAACGAATTGGCGGCATAGACTTAAAGTATCTTCCAGTTTGATTTTTCCTTCGTATGGGCAGTAAAAGGCAGTGGAAATACAAGCACGGACAAAATATCCTTTCTCCTTTAATTCACCAATAATCGGTATGAGCTCGGCCATGCTTTCCTGTGTAGATTTGTTAATGTTTTTTTGGTTAAAAGTATTACTGACTCCAACGAAAACAGCAACTGCCTTGCAATCAGTCATATAGACCCTTTCCATTCCTTTTCTATTGGGAGCCAAAACGATATTGCGTGTTTCATTATCAAGGCAGTCAGCAACAATTTCAGCTGCATCTCCCATTTGTGGAACCCATTTTGGCGAAACGAAAGAAGTAAGCTCCATTTCTGTTAAGCCAGCACTTTTCAATCCCCTGATAAAATCCTTTTTGACCTCTGTAGGCACAAAGTTTTTCTCGTTTTGCAGCCCATCACGCGGACCGACTTCAATAATTGTTGCTTTAGCAGGCAATTGCAGCGTCATTTTTTCCTCTCCAGTCTCATAGTTTATAAAGGCAGAATGAAAAGATGTAAACGTTTTCTTTCAACTGAGCGGGCGCTCTCCTATTCTCTTATTTTATTCAATTTGTTTTTTAAAAAGCAAGAATAATAGAAATTTTGACATAATAAAAGGGTTTTTGCGTTTTTTCTCGAAATAGTATGATTGAAACTGATTGTGAAAGGATGAGAAGTATGACACAAACAGAAGTAGTGATCGTAAGTGCTGTAAGAACAGCGATTGGCAGTTTTAATGGGAGTTTGAAGGATATTTCCGCTCCTGAACTAGGGGCAGCAGCAATTAAAGGCGCACTGGAAAAAGCGGGTTTAAAACCTGAACAAATAGACGAAGTAATTCTAGGAAATGTTTTGCAGGCTGGGCTTGGCCAGAACCCAGCAAGACAAGCCGCACTTAAAGCAGGTCTTCCTGTAAGCGTTTCCGCGATGACAATCAATAAAGTATGCGGTTCTGGATTAAAGGCAGTTCATTTGGCGACACAGGCAATTATTGCAGGAGATGCTGAGATCGTTGTAGCTGGCGGAATAGAAAATATGAGCCAAGCACCATACATATTAAAAAATGCCCGCAATGGATTTAAAATGGGTGATCAAAAGCTGATCGATACGATGACTTCAGATGGCTTAACATGTGTATTCAATGATTATCATATGGGTGTAACAGCGGAAAACCTTTGTGATAAATATGAGTTAACAAGAGAAGAGCAAGATGAATTTGCTGCTGCAAGTCAAGAAAAGGCAGTGAATGCGATCGAAGCAGGCAGATTTAGGGATGAGATTGTTCCTGTTGAAATCCCGCAAAGAAAAGGTGACCCACTCATATTTGATACAGATGAATATCCGAAAAAAGGGACAACAGCTGAAAAGCTGGCGAAGCTGAGACCGGCGTTTAAAAAAGACGGCAGTGTCACAGCAGGTAATGCTTCAGGTATTAATGACGGTGCAGCTATCCTTGTTGTAATGAGCAGGAAAAAGGCTGATGAGCTTGGAATCAAGCCGCTTGTTACGATTAAAGGAAATGCAAGTGCTGGAGTAGATCCAAGCATCATGGGCATTGGTCCGGTTCAAGCTGTAAAAAAAGCGCTTGAAAAAGCAGCTGTATCCATGGAAGAGCTGGAGCTGATTGAAGCAAATGAGGCTTTTGCTGCTCAGTCACTTGCAGTCGATCGTGAGCTTCAATTTAATAAGGATATTTTGAACGTCAATGGAGGAGCCATTGCATTAGGTCATCCAATTGGTGCGAGTGGGGCAAGAATTCTTGTCACATTGATCCATGAAATGCAGAAGCGCCAGGCAAAAAAGGGCCTTGCAACCCTATGCATTGGCGGCGGTCAAGGCGTAGCTACCATTGTGGAACTTGCCTAATCAAATAGGAAACAAGTTATTTTTGATATAAATAAAACGTTCTCGAAAAAGAGGGGGAGAATGACATGAAAACAATTTGTACTTCCTTTAATGAAGCAGTGAAGGATATTCATGATGGCGCTGTTTTAATGGTTGGCGGATTTGGCCTATGTGGAATCCCGGAAAACCTAATCCTTGCATTAGTTGAAAAAGGTGTAAAGGATTTGACAGTTATTTCGAATAACTGTGGAGTGGATGACTGGGGCCTTGGGCTGCTTCTGAAAAATAAGCAGATTAAGAAAATGGTAGGTTCCTATGTAGGGGAAAATAAAGAGTTTGAAAGACAGGTGCTTTCCGGGGAGATTGAGGTCGAGCTTCTCCCACAAGGGACACTTGCCGAGAAAATCCGAGCGGGCGGAGCAGGAATTCCTGCTTTTTATACACCTGCTGGAGTCGGTACACCAGTAGCAGAAGGGAAAGAGACAAAGATTTTTAATGGGAAAGAATACCTGCTGGAAGAATCCTTAATTGCGGACTTCAGTTTAGTGAGAGCGTGGAAGGGCGATAAAATGGGAAATCTCGTCTATCATAAGACAGCAAGGAACTTTAACCCGATGATTGCTGCGGCAGGGAAAGTAACCATTGCTGAAGTAGAAAAGCTATATGAAATTGGTGAGCTGGATCCGAATGGGATTCATACACCAAGCATTTATGTGCAGTCTTTAATCGAAGGAAACCAGGAAAAACGAATTGAACGACTGACAGTACAAAAGTAAAAACGATGAGGAAGGAGACGCTGCAATGACTAATGATAAAGCTGCTGTTCGGGAAAAAATTGCAAGACGTGCTGAAAAGGAAATTGAAAATGGCTTTTATGTGAATCTTGGGATTGGCATGCCAACACTTGTGGCTAATTATATTTCAGATAATAAAGAAGTGGTGCTGCAATCAGAGAATGGTCTGCTTGGCATTGGTCCATATCCTACAAATGAAGAAGTAGATCCCGATCTTATAAATGCGGGAAAAGAGACGGTGACCGCAATTCCTGGCTCTGCTTATTTTGATAGTGCGGAATCCTTTGCAATGATCCGCGGCGGTCACGTAAATATTGCGATCCTTGGCGGAATGGAAGTTTCCGAAAATGGGGATCTCGCAAACTGGATGATCCCTGGTAAAATGATTAAAGGCATGGGCGGCGCAATGGATCTTGTCCATGGTGCGAAGAAAATCATTGTTATTATGGACCATACGAACAAAACGGGCGAGTCCAAAATTTTAAAGGAATGTACGCTGCCGCTAACAGGAAAAGGTGTCGTTAATCGTATCATTACGGAACGGGCTGTCATTGATGTAACGGAGTCCGGCTTAAAGCTTATAGAAGTAGCAAAGGGCTTTACAATCGATGATATTATTCAATCGACAGAAGCCAAATTGCAGGTAGATGAGAACGTTCTTACAGAGGCATATTAATTGATTTAGAAAAGTGCAGCTGTAAATGCTGTGCTTTTCTCTATTTTGGGAGGAGAGGCATATGAGTTTTTCTTTTAAAGGAATTGATCATATTCAATTAGCAGCACAGGAAGGCTGTGAAGAGCAAGCTAGAGAATTTTTCGGAGTCATTCTCGGACTGGAAGAAATTCCGAAACCGGAAAATCTGTTAAAACGGGGAGGCTGCTGGTTTCAGTGCGGGAATCAGGAAATACATATTGGTGTCCAAAAAGACTTCGTTCCTGCTAAAAAGGCCCATCCGGGATTGGTAGTAGAGAATCTGTCTGCCTTGCGTGAAAGCTTACAAAAGCAAGGAATTGTCATAAAAGAGGAACCGCCAATCGCAGGAAGAAATCGATTTTTCGTTGATGATCCATTCGGAAATCGGATTGAGTTTCTCGAGTTTTTGCGATGAAAATGGTATAATAAGTTGTAAATTATTCATATGAGGGGATTTCAATGAAAAAGAAGAAACAGCAGTCCCAGCCAAAAAAAGAGGATAGACCCGTAACACTTGGTGATATGCTCAACCAAGATTTAATGGCAAAACTAAAAGATACAAAGCAGCAATTAAAAGCGGCTGAGGATAAGAAAATAGAAGAAGAAGAGAAACGCAAAAAAGAGGAAAGAAGATTGCGTGAAAAAAATAAAAGCTTTGAAGAATTGCTTGGTGAAAGCAGTTTGAACTGGAAAGAGTTTAAATAATGAAGGAAATGAAAGGACGCTTGGGAGCGGTTAGCCCAAGCGTCCTTTCATTTTATAGCCGATGCTGCTCGTATTGGCTCGCTTTAGTAATTGAGTGAATAAGTGAAAGTTCAGCTTTAGAAAGCGGATTGGCCTGAACGGCTTTTGCATTTTCTTTTATCTGCTCTACTTTACTTGCCCCTGCCACTACAGAAGAAACGGCAGGTTGGGCTAAATTAAACTGAAGAGCGATTTCTGTCATTGTTCGGGAATCGGCAAGCTTTTCTTTTAATTGCGGGAGGATATTGCTTAACTCTTCATAACTGTAATTTATGAACCCTTTTTCTGATGCTTTATCAAGCATCTTATTGCTTAATAGCCCCTTTGCCAGCGGCCCTCTAGTTACAGCACTGATGTTATAATCCTGAAGAAGCGGGAGTGCCTCTTCCTCTGGACGGCGATCAAGCATACTATATTGCATCATCACAGACACAATGCTTGATTTTTTCGCATATTCGCGTATCACATTTGGCCGGATTGATGAAATGCCATAATAGCGGATAATGCCTTCTGCTTTCAACTCTTCGAACGCTTCAATGGTTTCATCAATCGGATCTTCCATCGTTCCGCCATGAAGCTGGTATAAATCAATATAATCTGTACCGAGTCTTGTTAAGCTATTTTTAACAGCTTCTTTTATATACTGTTTCGAAGGATCCCAGCTCCAGCCATCTTTATTTTCATTCCAGCGGTTTCCAACTTTCGTGGCGATAATTACTTTGTCCCTTACAGGCTTTAATACTTGCCCGATGATTCGCTCATTTTCGCCAAAATCATAAAGATCAGCTGTATCAAAATAATTAATTCCTTCTTCTAAAGCAGCTTCAATGATTTCCTGTGCCTTTTTCGGTTCAGTTCCAAGGGACATGCAGCCTAGACCAAGTTCACTGACATATAAATCTGATTTTCCCACTTGTCTTTTTTTCATCGGCCATCCTCATTTTTCTTTTCTTTCTATTGTATAAAACAAATGAAGCAAACTGCAATGATAGTGAATACGCAAATAAAAGTGGGACTTCGCAAAAATAATCAATTTTTCGCAAGTATATTGGAGAAATTGCAAAAAAAAGAAATGATTGCAAAAAAGATTATTTTTTTGCAAAAATTATTAGAGAAGTTGCAAATAAAAAGGAATAATTGCAAAAATAAGTCACTTTTTTGCAAAAATAAAGGAATAAGGGATCTTATTCTACTTATTTTTTTTGACCATTCGAACAAGAATAAACCCAATCCTTTAACAAATAATAATCCTTGCTGTATTCTTTCAATTTAGCCCGTATTTCCCATGCTTTTCCGACGAGTGTGACGCCTTTCTCATGTACGTATATTTTCATAGCCTGCTCCCCCAATTAAAGTATGATAATATGTATGAGAAAACATAATCGGAATAGAACAGGAGTGGCCGCAAATAATGAGTCGCCTAGAAGAAAAGACGTTGCATACAGAGAAGATTTTTACCGGGAAGGTAATTAGCCTTCAAGTGGAAGATGTAGAATTGCCTAACGGAAACACCTCAAAGCGTGAAATCATAAAGCATCCAGGTGCGGTAGCAATTTTGGCATTAACAGACGATGATAAAATTATCATGGTCGAGCAGTACCGTAAGGCATTAGAAAAGACAATTATCGAAATACCTGCTGGAAAGCTTGAGCATGGAGAAGATCCAGTAGCCTGTGCTAAAAGAGAATTGGAAGAGGAAACAGGTTATGGCTGCAAGGAAATGGAGTGGCTTATTTCCTTCTATACATCTCCAGGGTTTGCCGATGAAATTGTCCATCTATACATAGCAAAAGGGCTTTCGAAGAAGGAAAATGCTGCATCCCTTGATGAGGACGAATTTGTCAATTTGATGGAAATCACATTAGAAGAAGCAGAAACTTACCTGAAAGAACAGAAAATTTATGATGCAAAAACAGCTTATGCCGTTCAATTATTGCAATTACAAAAGGCGTTGAAGAAGTAAATGAAGAATTATTATTCTGATTTGCATATTCATATCGGAAGAACACGATCTGGAAAACCGGTAAAAATAACTGGAGCTAAATCCCTAACCTTTACGAATATTATAGAACATGCCAGAAATGAAAAAGGGCTGAACATCATTGGGATTATTGATTGCCATTCGCCTGAGGTGATTTTGGAAATCGCAAATCTAATGGAAACAGGGGATGTGACTGAGCATCAGGATGGCGGTTTACAGTATGGGGATTTAACGATTATTCCAGGTTCTGAGCTGGAAATATATGATGAGAATTGTCACGGTCCGATTCATGTTCTTGCTTACTTTCCTGCACTTTCCATCATGCGGGAATTTTCGATGTGGCTGTCTAATCATTTGAAAAATATCACACTCAGCTCCCAAAGAATTTATGTATCAGGCAGGGAGCTTCAATTAAAAGTAAAAGAGCTAGGGGGATTATTTATTCCAGCCCATGTTTTTACCCCCTTTAAAAGCCTGTTCGGAAAAGGCGTTCAAAAGTCATTAACAGAAGTGTTTGATAAGGACCTGATAGATGGGATTGAGCTAGGCTTAAGTGCTGACACTGCGATGGCAGATCAAATAAAAGAATTGCATGACTACTCGTTTGTAACGAATTCTGATGCACATTCTTTAAAGAAAATTGCTAGAGAATACCATGTTTTACATATGGAAGCTCCAACTTTTAATGAACTGGAAAAAGCATTGCATGAAATAGGCGGACGCAAAGTCAAAGCTAATTATGGGCTTGATCCTCTCCTTGGAAAGTATCATCAGACCGTGTGCTCTCAGTGCTTTGCCCCATTTGATCCAGAAAAGGGAGAATGCAGCAATTGCGGCAGTTCCAAGTTTATAAAAGGGGTCGCAGATCGGATTACTGAACTGAAAACAGCGAGCATGTCACCTGATAATCGACCGCCATATATTCATCAAGTGCCGCTTGAATTCATTCCAGGTCTCGGCCCGAAAATGCTTGAAAAACTTCTTGATCATTTTGGAACGGAAATGGCAATCTTACATGAAGTTCCTTTGGAAAAATTAGAACAGATCATTCCAGCAAAAACAGCAGAAATGATCATCAAAGCACGTGAAGGAAAATTAAGTTTATCTGCCGGCGGCGGAGGGAAATACGGGAAAATTGCAGATTAAAAAAAGGGTCTAGTTCCTAATAAGAACTAGATCTTTTTTTGTGTCATACAAAGCAAGGACGAGCATACAATTTAATAACAGAAATTTAGCAGGAGGATCGCAATGAGAAAAAAAATGTACCAGAACGTCGTCGCAAATCATTTTCGTGAGCATTCCTCAATTTATTTATTTGTGGTTGTCTTATTTTTAATGGGTGTCATTTTTGGAGCAATTATTGTGAATAGTTTGAGCTTTACACAAAAAGAGGATTTATTTTACTACCTCTCTCAATTTTTTGGACAAGTATCGGACGGGAATGTAGCTGATGCAAATGATTTATTCAAGCAAAGCTTTTTCCATAACACGAAATTTATCGGGTTAATGTGGATATTAGGAATATCTATTATTGGTCTTCCTGTCATCCTAATTCTCTTGTTTATGAAGGGGATGGTCGTTGGATTTACTGTCGGTTTCTTAGTAAACCAAATGGGCTGGGATGGATTTTTGCTATCATTCGTTACGGTTTTGCCACAAAATTTAATTATCATTCCTGTATTTATAATCGCTTCAACAATCTCAGTTGCGTTTTCATTAAAAATGATAAGCAGACAATTTATGAAAAAGGTAGGCCAGCCAATCATGCCGATGTTAGGAAAGTATATGTTTGCTTTTGTTGTAGCAATTTTATTTTTATGTGCAGCGGCAGGAATTGAGGCGCTGCTCTCACCATTATTAATGAAATCGCTAATCAATTCATTCTAGACTTGTGAAAATAGTTCTATCTTATATATAATGGGCGAATAAACGAAAAGTTTATTCGCCTTTTGCCATTAAATAACGAATAAGTATTCTTCTCTTTTGATAATAATTATTATATAATATTGAATATCAACCCTTAATTGTAATAATTTTATTTTGAATCTATCCCATAATCTGTTATAATGAGAATGTTAGTGGCGAGGGAGGAACTTCGGATGGAAAGTAGAATTGATAGAATAAAGAAACAGTTGCATTCGTCAAGCTATAAATTAACGCCTCAGCGTGAAGCAACCGTTCGCGTATTGTTGGAGAATGAAGAGGATCATTTAAGTGCGGAAGATGTCTACCTCCTTGTAAAAGAAAAATCGCCTGAGATAGGCTTGGCAACTGTATATAGAACACTTGAACTATTAACGGAATTGAAAATTGTCGATAAAATCAACTTTGGTGATGGGGTTTCACGCTATGACCTTCGCCAAGAAGGAGCAGCACATTTCCATCATCATTTAGTATGCATTGAATGTGGAGCAGTGGATGAGATCCAGGAAGATTTATTAGAGGATGTCGAAGAGGTCGTTGAACGAAGATGGAATTTTAAAATAAAAGACCACCGTCTGACGTTTCATGGCATTTGTTATCGGTGCCATGATAAAGCAAATAGTGAAGAAACTGAAAAAGTGGAACAACAATAGCAAAAAAACCTTTTCTGTAAGTGGAAAAGGTTTTTTATTTTGGCAATGTTCATGTTTATTGTTAATAAGTAGCCTGTGATATAAGCAAGAATGAGTTTTATTCGTATGAATAACGTAATGAGGAGGTGTATCACAGGCGGTATAATGCACCAACAGTATAATTTTACAAGACCTTTATTTTATAAACCAAACATATTCATAGGTATATTTCTTGTCCAAAATGGCATATCTTTTACTATCAATGATATGGTGGGGGACAAGTATAATGAAATCCTGGCTAAAAATTGCTTTTCAAACGTTCAAAGTGTTCGTGCTTTTCACAGGATGCACAATCCTTTTTTATTATGGTATTATGTGGTTAAACGAAGAATATCAAGATTATCACCGCTATGATGAACCAGAGGGCACTGCTGTAAAGGTAACCACTAGCGGAAATGCTGAAGGTTCATCAAGCTGGTTTGATCGGTTAATTCTTTTCTATTTAAATGGAGAGTAGGGCCATCAATGGAGGACAATCTGAAAGATTTCATACATTATTTAATAGTGGAAAAAGGGCTGGCGAAAAATACAATCGTTTCTTACGAGAGAGATCTGAAAAGCTATATAAAGTATTTGAAGAAAGTTGAAGCAATATCGGCAATGAATGATGTCCAGCGCGTTCAAATCATTCATTTTCTGAAGAACTTGAAAGAACAGGGGAAATCATCTAAAACTTTGGCAAGGCATATTGCTTCTATTAGAGCCTTTCATCAATTTCTTTTAAGGGAGAAAGCTGTAGACCAAGACCCCTCTGTACATATTGAATCCCCTCAGCATGAACGATCACTGCCAAAGGTATTAAATATGCAAGAGGTGGAAACATTGTTAGATTCACCGAAGGCTCATGATCATTATGGACTTCGTGATAAAGCGATGCTTGAATTATTATATGCAACTGGAATCAGGGTTAGCGAATTAATCGGTTTGAAGATTGGAGATGTCCATTTGACAATGGGGTTTGTCCGTTGCTTTGGCAAGGGCAATAAAGAACGAATCATTCCAATTGGAAAAACAGCTGCTCGGGCACTTGAACAGTATCTTCAAGAAGGAAGAAGCCACTTTGTTTCAAAGAAACAAAAAGATGAATCCATCTTTTTAAATCATCATGGCCGTGGGCTATCTAGACAAGGCTTCTGGAAAATTCTCAAACGGCTTGCTGCTGAAGCAGGCATTGAAAAGGAATTAACTCCGCATACGCTCAGGCATTCTTTTGCAACCCATCTTCTTGAGAATGGGGCTGATTTACGTGCAGTACAAGAAATGCTTGGTCATGCAGATATATCAACAACACAAATTTATACACATGTAACTAAAACTAGATTGAAAGATGTATATAGTCAATATCATCCTCGAGCATAACGAAAAAGCGGAAGCGCCTTCGGAACAATCAAAGTTCAGATTGTTCCTGCGATGTGCCGCTGTCGAAGCTTTCCTTGTCCAGTTGCATTGTCGACCCTAGTAGGTCCTGTACGTCGGGGGGGGAGGCGCTGTAGCTAGACAGTTCTCTAAATTCAAAGTTGCCATGAAAAATGGCAGCTTTTTCTTTCATTTGTTAAAGATATTAGGTAAAATATAGATGTCAGACTTCCGACATATAGAAATGGAAAAAATGTGATAAAGGTGTTTATAAAGGGTAACCTAATTTATATTTACAAATGTAACCGTATTCAGTAAGAAAAGCGCAGACGGCTCGTTCACCCCGACAAGCATAAGACGAACTGGTTGGAAGGTTGTTCTTTAACCTTTAGCCAGTTGGGCTTATGACCTCGAGGGGGTAGACGCCGGAGCTAGACAAACAGAAAAGCGGAGGCGGCTTGCCCAGGGGCGACAAGCATAAGACGAATCGGCAGGAAGGCTGCTCTTTAGCCTTCTTGACGATTTGGCTTATGTCCTCGAGCCCCTAGCCGGTCGAAGCTAGACAATTCTCTAACTCTAAAGTTATAAATTTTTATTCACTTTAAAAGGAGGAGTTTAAATGACTTCACATGCATATAAAAGAGTTTTCGTCGTTGTAATGGATTCAGTTGGAATCGGTGAAGCACCGGATGCCGAAATATTCGGGGACAAGGGAGCCGATACGCTTGGTCATATTGCCGAAAAAATGAACGGCTTAAAGATGCCGAACATGGGTAAGCTTGGACTTAGCAATATTCGTGAAATTAAAGGTATTGAAAAGGCAAAGAACCCGCTCGCTTTCTACACGAAAATGAAGGAAGCATCAAATGGAAAAGATACGATGACTGGTCATTGGGAGATTATGGGGCTAAATATTCAAACACCTTTTCAAGTTTTCCCTGAAGGCTTTCCGCAAGAATTAATTGCTGAGCTAGAGTCACGCACTGGCAGAAAGGTAATTGGCAATAAACCTGCCAGCGGAACGGAAATTCTCGTCGAACTTGGGGAAGAACATATGAAGACCGGTGCACTTATTGTCTATACATCGGCTGATTCCGTTCTTCAAATTGCAGCGCATGAAGAAGTTATCCCATTAGATGAACAATATAAAATTTGTCAGATCGCTAGAGAACTTACACTGGACGAGAAATATATGGTTGGGCGTGTAATCGCTAGACCATTTATAGGCGAGCCGGGAGACTTTCAGCGAACATCTAATCGTCATGATTATGCCTTAAAGCCTTTTGATCGTACAGTAATGTCAGAAATGAAGGATGCGGGGCTTGATGTTATAGCCATCGGAAAAATTTCCGATATCTTTGATGGTGAAGGCGTTACAAAGTCTCTTCGAACTGTTTCAAATATGGATGGGATGGATAAATTACTGCAATCATTTGATATGGACTTTACCGGTCTAAGCTTTTTGAATTTAGTAGATTTTGATGCATTATATGGTCACCGCAGGGATCCTGAAGGCTACGGAAAAGCGCTTGAAGAATATGACGCACGTTTGCCGGAAGTGTTTGAAAAGATGCAAGATGGAGATTTGCTCATAATTACTGCTGACCATGGGAATGACCCGATTCATCATGGAACAGACCATACAAGAGAATACGTACCGCTTCTTGTATATACAAAAAATAATGAAAATGGCAAAGAGCTTACGATTCGGGAAACATTTGCAGACATTGGTGCAACAGTTGCAGAAAACTTTCACGTTAAAATGCCTGCTTATGGAAAGAGTTTTTTACAGGAATTGAAATAGGAGGAAATGGTTATGTCATTCGAAAAAATTGAAAAAGCAGCAAACTTCTTAAAAGGAAAATATGAGGAGACACCGCAAATTGGTTTAATCCTTGGGTCTGGTCTCGGTGTTTTAGCAGATGAAATCGAAAACCCTGTGAAAATTCCATATAATGAAATTCCAGATTTTCCGGTTTCAACTGTTGAAGGCCACGCGGGTCAGTTAGTTTTCGGTCTGCTTAATGGCATTCATGTTGTTGCCATGCAAGGGCGTTTTCACTATTATGAGGGCTATTCATTTGAAAAGGTAACATTCCCGGTTCGTGTAATGAAAGAGCTTGGAATCGAACAATTAATTGTAACAAATGCAGCCGGAGGAGTGAATGAAAGCTTTTCACCAGGCGATTTAATGCTTATCAGCGATCATATTAATAATATGGGAAGCAATCCGCTAATTGGTCCAAATGATTCTCGTCTTGGTGTTCGTTTCCCAGATATGTCTGAAGCTTACTCTTCTGAACTGCGGCAGCTGGCAAAAGGAATAGCAGCGAAATTAGGCTTAAACATTCAAGAAGGTGTCTATGTCGGCAATACGGGTCCAACATACGAAACACCAGCTGAAATACGCATGCTTCGCCAGTTAGGCGGAGATGCAGTTGGCATGTCCACTGTACCTGAAGTCATTGTCGCGAGACATGCAGGCATGAGAGTACTGGGAATTTCCTGTATTTCGAATATGGCTGCTGGGATTTTAGATCAGCCGTTAAATCATGAAGAAGTCATTGAAACAACGGAAAAAGTAAAAGCTGATTTTCTTAGCTATGTAAAAGCGTTAGTACAAGAGCTTGGTACAAAGTAGGAAATAGACGAAAGCGAACGGTGATTTATTATGAGAATGGTTGATATTATTGAAAATAAAAGAGATGGAAAAGAATTATCGACGGATGAAATCAAATTTTTCATTGAAGGATATACAGACGGCTCCATTCCTGATTATCAAGTAAGTGCATTAATGATGGCGATTTTCTTTCAAGGAATGACAGAACAAGAAAGAGCAGATTTAACAATGGCGATGGTTGAATCTGGCGATAATATCGATCTATCCAAGATTGAAGGAATCAAAGTCGATAAGCACTCGACTGGCGGGGTTGGAGACACAACTACACTAGTATTAGGACCATTAGTTGCAGCCGTTGGTGTTCCAGTTGCAAAAATGTCTGGAAGAGGGCTTGGCCATACAGGAGGAACAATTGACAAGCTTGAATCCGTTGGAGGCTTCCATGTAGAAATTGAAAATGAAGAATTTATTAATCTTGTGAACAAAAATAAGATTGCTGTTATTGGACAAAGCGGAAATTTAACACCTGCAGATAAAAAGCTTTATGCTCTTCGTGATGTCACGGCAACCGTTGATAGCATCCCATTAATTGCAAGCTCCATTATGAGCAAGAAAATTGCCGCAGGAGCCGATGCGATTGTGCTCGATGTTAAGACAGGTGCAGGTGCATTTATGAAAACACTTGATGATTCGAATGAACTTGCAAAGGCAATGGTCCGTATTGGAAATAATGTCGGAAGAAACACAATGGCAGTTATTTCTGACATGAGTCAGCCGCTTGGGTTTGCGATTGGAAATGCCCTTGAAGTAAAAGAGGCGATTGATACGCTTAAAGGAGAAGGACCGGAAGATCTAACAGAGCTTTGCTTAACATTAGGAAGCCATATGGTTTTTCTTGCTAAAAAGGCAGACAGCTTAAAAGAAGCACGTGAAATGCTTGAAGGAGTTATGAAAGATGGAACGGCTTTAGAAACATTTAAAACGTTCCTAAGCTCACAAGGCGGAGATGCGTCTGTCGTTGATGATCCATCAAAGCTTCCACAGGCGAAATTTACATTTGAATTAGAAGCAAAGGAAGATGGTTACGTTTCCGAAATAGTTGCTGATGAAATTGGAACAGCAGCTATGCTTCTTGGAGCTGGAAGAGCTACGAAAGAATCTGTTATTGACCTCGCAGTTGGTCTGATGCTTCGAAAAAAAATCGGTGATCAAGTGAAAAAAGGGGAGTCACTTGTGACGATTTACAGCAATTTTGAAGAAATTGATGAAGTAAAATTAAAGCTTTATGCAAATATAACATTATCTAAGGAAAAAGTTGCTGCACCAACATTAATACATGGTGAAATTACCGAATAAGTAAAAAATGTCAGGGGAAATCTACCCTGACATTTTTTATTGCCTAGCGCAATCAGCCTACCCTCGAGGTACTAGTGTCGACAATGCGACAGGACAAGGAAAGCTTCGACAGCGGCACATCGCACGACTAAAAGTGAAGCTATTAGGAGGACGTCGCGTTATTGCCGACCTCGATTTCCCAAGCCAATCCTGCTGCAAAAGGGAATGAACACCTTTCTGTGAGGCTCGTCTTGTGCTTGTTGAGGGTGAGCATTAAGGAAAGCTTCCAAGGGCATCTTCGCAGGAACAATCGGCACTTTGATTGTTCTGAAGGCGCTTCTGCTTTTCTATTTTCGCAGTACAAAATTTAAAATTTTTAGGAAGGGAAAATTGTATAAATTTGCCGCAAATGGAAATGATGGAGGCTATAAAGAATGGAGGTTTGTGTGATGAAACGATTTGTCTCTTTAATAGTTATGTCTTTTCTATTGACAGCACTCTTTGTACCTGCGGCATTTGCAAAAGAAAATGATGGACTAGATTTAGCGAAAAATGTAAAGTCCGCGATCTTAATTGAACGAGATACAGGTGCCATTTTATACGAAAAGAACAGCAATGAACAGCTCCCTCCTGCAAGCATGACGAAAGTAATGACAATGCTATTAATTATGGAGGCATTGGATGAGGGCAGGCTGTCGATGGATGAAAAAATTCGCACAAGTGAATATGCTGCCTCAATGGGAGGCTCACAAATCTTCCTTGAGCCAGGAGAGGAAATGACCACTGAGCAAATGCTAGAAGGAATTGCCATCGGTTCTGGGAATGATGCGTCTGTTGCGATGGCAGAGAGGCTTGCTGGCTCTGAAGAAGAGTTTGTAAAGCTTATGAACAAAAAAGCTAAAGAACTTGGGCTGAAAAATACTGAATTTAAAACTGCAACTGGTTTGCCTGGTCATGGTGATTATAGTACTGCTCACGATATGTCCATGATGGCTAAGGAACTCCTAAAATACGAAGGAATAACGAAATTTACCGGCACTTATGAGTCTTATCTGCGTGAAAATACAGATAAAAAATTCTGGCTAGTAAATACAAATCGACTAGTTAAATTTTATCCAGGTGTGGATGGATTGAAAACTGGATTCACAAATGAAGCAAAATATTGCCTGACAGCAACGGCTGAAAAGAATGGCATGCGTGTAATAGCGGTTGTATTCGGGGCACCAACCTCAAAGGAGAGAAATGCACAAGTAACAAAGATGCTTGATTACGCTTTCAGCCAATATGAGACACACCCGCTGTATAAACGAAATGTGGCACTTGGGAAAGTTGCTATTAGTAAGGGAGAAAAGAAAAGGGTTGAGGCAATGACAAGTGAACCTATATCCCTTTTAACGAAAAAAGGAGAAGGCATTGAAAATATCAAGCAATCTATTGAATTAGATAAAAATGTGAAAGCCCCAGTAAATAAAGGGGATAAAGTAGGAACATTAAAACTGGCGCAAGATGGAAAAACAATCGTTGAGACACCGCTTGTTGCAAAAGAAAATAGCAAGGAAGCAAGCTGGTGGACATTGTATAAGCGTTCAATGGGCATGTTTACAAAAGCAGGGCAATAATAGCTAAAGGCGCTTCCGCTTTCTATGTCCAGCTGCAGGCGCCTACCCCCTCGAGGTCACAAGCCAATCCGACAAGAAGGTTAAAGAACAACCTCCATGCCGGCTCGTCTTGTGCTTGTCGCCGATAAGCGGGCGCCTTCCGCTTTTCTATGTCCAGCTGCAGGCGCCATCGGCTCGAGGTCACAAGCCAATCCGACAAGGAGGTTAAAGAACAACCTCCATGCCGGCTCGTCTTGTGCTTGTCGCCGATAAGCGGGCGCCTTCCGCTTTTCTTATTTGTCGAATAGACGATTATACATTCTAGTTTTAGCGAAATGCCACTAGTTTTGTCTTTCGGAAGGAAATGCGTGACCGCATATCGAATTTGACTCACTATAAAGGCCAATTTATGTCATGTAAAATGACGGTCATACCGAACCTGTTTTGTTATGTTTATTATTAATAGACAAACGGGTCCCAGATAAGGAGGCTATGATAGTGAGTCTTACCATTAATTTAGAAGTGAAAAAAGATGTCTTATGTATTCGTTTAAGCGGGGAATTAGATCACCATTCTGCAGATGAGCTTCGGAGACAGGCGTCTCACGCAATTGAGGAATATGATATCCATCATATCGTCTTAAATCTTGAACAGCTTTCCTTTATGGATAGTTCAGGTTTAGGTGTCATTTTAGGCAGATATAAACAAATAAAACAGCAGCACGGTGAAATGGTTGTTTGTGCAATTTCTCCAGCAGTTCAAAGATTATTTGATATGTCGGGCTTATTTAAAATTATCCGTTTAGAGCCGACAGAAGAGTTTGCTTTGCAGAGACTGGGGGTTGCATGAACAATGAAAAATGAAATGCAAATAAAATTCAGTGCATTAAGCCAAAATGAATCTTTTGCCCGTGTAACTGTCGCAGCATTCATTAGTCAGCTCGACCCAACGATGGATGAGTTAACGGAGATTAAAACAGTTGTATCTGAGGCAGTCACAAATTCAATCATTCATGGGTATGAACAAGATCCAAACGGACTTGTGTATATTTCTGTGACCATTGAGGATGGCTTCATCGATATGTCCATCCGAGATGAGGGATTAGGAATAATGAATGTTGACGAAGCTCGTCAGCCGCTCTTTACAACAAAGCCTGAACTTGAAAGATCAGGTATGGGTTTTACAATTATGGAAAATTTCATGGATGAAATCGAAATTCAATCGCAACCGGGGAAAGGCACAGAGATCCGATTAAGAAAGCATTTATCAAATAGTAAAATGCTATGCAATTAAGGGAGTCTTGCTATGGATGTGGAGGTTAAAGCAGAAAAGAGCCAAACTTTTTTGAAGGATCATGAAGTCAAGGAGCTAATCCAAAAAAGCCAGGCTGGAGATCAGGATTCAAGGGATCTAATTGTCCAAAAGAATATGCGTCTTGTTTGGTCGGTTGTTCAACGTTTTTTAAACCGTGGATATGAACCGGATGATCTCTTTCAAATCGGTTGTATTGGATTATTGAAGTCAGTCGATAAATTTGACCTAACGTTTGATGTGAAGTTTTCAACGTATGCGGTTCCAATGATCATTGGGGAAATTCAGCGATTTATACGTGATGATGGGACAGTCAAAGTCAGCCGTTCTTTAAAAGAGATGGGAAATAAAATTCGCAAAGCCAAGGATGAATTGTCTAAATCGCTTGGCAGAATCCCGACTGTGTCAGAGCTTTCTAATTTCCTTGATATCCCTCCTGAGGATATCATCCTTGCCCAAGAAGCTAGCCGGACCCCATCGTCCATTCATGAAACGGTTTACGAAAATGATGGAGACCCGATCACATTGCTTGATCAAATCGATGATGGAAATGAAGGAAAATGGTTTGACAAGATTGCACTCAAAGAAGCAATTAATGAATTGGATGATAGGGAAAGATTAATCGTCTATTTGCGCTATTATAAAGATCAAACACAATCTGAAGTAGCTGTAAGGCTTGGCATCTCACAAGTTCAAGTATCTAGGCTTGAAAAAAAGATCCTCCAGCAAATGAAAGACCGAATGGATTTATGATCCATTCGGTCTTTTTTTTGCGAAACTTTCCGATATAATAAGCTAAACTCCTGATATACCTGCAAAATCCCCAATAAATTTGCGAACCTCATAGCTTTATTTGCAAATTCTTCTGATGTTTTTGCAAAAGAAACAATATATTTGCAAATGTCTCCGATAATTTTGCGAAAAAACAATATATTTGCAAACGCCAGCGTTATTTTTGCAAAAAGCCAAATATATTTGAAGTTGGTCCATATGTTCAATACCCAATTATTGGTCATCATGAAGTAAATATATGTAACTCATACTAGTGATACAAGGAAATAACTGTGTGGGAAGTGAACGAAATGGAACGAACGGTTTATATTCGATTGCGACACCGCATACAAGTACGAGCCCGCGAAGAAATTTTGCTCAAGGATATTGCTCAATTAATTGTCGAAGAAAAGCTTTTTGAACAGTTGAGTCATTTGAAGGTTTATGAAGTAACTGAACAAGACCGCAATATAATTATCATTGATGTCATGATGGTTATCCGTTTAATAACAGAAATGCTGCCGAACATGGAAATCCAAACACAAGGTCCGTCCCAAGTAATCGTTGAAGTGGTATCTGAAAAAAAGAAAGTATCCTTGCCGCTTTTTACTTTAATATGGCTTTTATTGTTTATTGGTGCAGCACTTACGATTATGAATTTTCATGAGGATGTTAGCATGCAGGCTGTTCAGCAGCGAATTTACACGATTATAACTGGAGAACTGGATGATAAACCTTTAATCTTTCAGATTCCATATTCCATAGGCCTTGGTCTAGGAATGATTCTTTTTTTTAATCACCTTTTTAAGAAGCGTCTTAATGAAGAACCGAGCCCGCTAGAAGTAGAAATGTTTAATTATCAGCTAGATCTGGACAATTATGTGGCAATGAACGAAAACAAAGAAAGTATGAAAAATATTGACGAGCGGTAATGTCGTCTTAGTCATGTTTGTTGGTCTTGCTGGAGGGTTAGCAGTAGGCTCAGGGTTCGTAGCTTTTTTGTCTGTATTAGGGGTAATCCCTAGACTTATGCAGCTGACAAAAACAATGAAAATGATCCGTTTTTATGAATGGGCTGTTGTTATGGGTGCTGTTATTGGTGGAATGAGTACACTATGGGATCCAATCTTTCACTTAACATCTTATTTGTTAGTACCAATCGGTTTAGCTTCCGGAATATTCGTAGGTATGATTGCGGCAGCCTTGACGGAAGTGCTAAATGTTCTTCCTATTCTTGCGAAACGAATAGGGATTGATGGGCAAATAGTTTTTTTATTAATGGCCATCGTATTTGGAAAGATTTTAGGATCACTCTTTCAATGGATATATTTTGTCGATAAGTAGGAAAAAAATAGCGGATTAACATATCTGTATCATCCTTCTATAAGCAAGTCTATGACGAAAGGATAATAGAACATGGAGGATCATCGGAGGCACGTAATTTTAATTACAGATGGAGATGACTATGCTAGAAAATCAATTGAGCACATAGCAAAGGAAGTCGGGGGCAGATGTATCTCCTTATCCCACGGAAATCCTACCACTTTAGACGGCTCCCTCATTGTTAAGCTAATAAAAAAAGCACCGCATGACCCAGTGTTTGTCATGTTTGATGATAGCGGTTTTGTTGGTGAAGGAGCGGGGGAACGCGCCTTAAAGTATGTAGCAGCCCATAAAGAAATCAATGTACTCGGAATCATTGCGGTTGCAGCAAAAACAAGGCAAGCCGAATGGACGAAAGTAGATGTTTGCATCGATCGTGATGGAGAATTAACCCCTAATGGAGTTGATAAATATGGTCTTCAAGAAATGGAAAAAGGAAGACTTTATGGTGATACGGTCTATTGTCTGGATGAAATAGATGTTCCGATCAAAGTCGGAATTGGTGATATCGGAAAAATGGCGAAAAAAGACCATTATGAAATTGGCTCGCCAATTACGAAAAAAGCCGTAGAACTCGTATTGGAAAGGAGCGGTTATCGTGGCAGACAATAAGATGGAAAATAAGTTGCCCATTCCTGATTCAGTAGAAGAAATAGAAGAGTATATGAAAAAAAGAATTGGGCTGGGAGACAGCTTTGATTTAGGTGTCAGGAAACTAAAAGTCCTCAGAAAAGACGTTCATTTTTATTTTGTAAATGGGCTAACTGATACACAATTTATTATCGAAATTGTTGAAGAGCTTGTAGCAATCAATGATAACGAGAAATTATCAGCAAATATAAGTAAAATAGTTGAAAACAGGCTAGTTCATCAATCTGTGGCTCAAATAAAAACGATGGATGAACTTGTGGATCAAGTGCTTTCAGGGCTGATTGTCGTTGTGATGGAAGGGGTTACCCATGGCTTAGTCGTTGATGTACGCAGCTATCCGGGAAGAACTCCGATGGAGCCGGACACGGAAAAGGTAGTACGGGGGTCAAGGGATGGGTACGTAGAAAATATTATCATAAATACTGCCTTAACAAGAAGAAGGATTCGTGATGAAAGACTTCGTTTTGAAATTATGAGGGTTGGTGAAAGATCAAAAACGGATGTGGCAATAGGCTATATTAAAGATATTGCCAATCCTGATTTAATTGATGTAATCCGAAAAGAAATTGCTGCCATACAAATTGATGGAATTACAATGGCTGACAAAACAATTGAGGAATTTTTATTAAAACAAGGATTTAATCCTTTTCCGCTTGTACGATATACAGAGCGAGCGGATGTTGCGGCAACTCATTTGCTTGAAGGGCATGTATTAATATTTGTCGATACCTCACCAAGCGTGATGATTTCACCAACAACATACTTTCATCATTTGCAGCATGCGGAAGAGTATCGGCAATCGCCCGCAGTAGGTACGTTTGTAAGATGGATTCGTTTTCTAGGGGTAGCTTCATCCTTGTTTTTGCTGCCGCTTTGGTTTTTGTTTGTACTGGAGCCGTCTTTATTACCCGAAAGTATAGCATTCATTGGACCGAACGAAGAAACAAATATTCCTGTGATTATTCAATTATTTCTTGCGGAAATAGGGATTGAGCTGCTGCGGATTGCGGCCATTCATACACCAACTCCGCTATCAACAGCTATGGGCTTAATTGCAGCTGTCTTAATCGGACAAATTGCCATTGATGTTGGTTTATTTGTTCCAGAGGTTATTTTGTATGTGTCACTTGCTGCGATTGGAACTTATACGACACCAAGCTATGAATTAAGTATTGCAAACAAGCTATTCCGGCTCTTATTATTAGTTTTGGTTGCAATATTTCATACCCCGGGGTTTGTCGTTGGGATTACGATATTTATTCTATTCCTTGCGAATATGAAGCCGTTGAATACACCGTATTTATGGCCGTTTATTCCGTTTCATCCGAAAGCATTATGGAGAATATTAATTCGTGCATCTGTACCAGGTTCGAGTATACGTCCAAGTATTGTTCATACGACAAACCGTTATAAGCAGCCTCCAAAAAACAATACCTCAAAATGATGTCTGCTTATTGCGGACTTCACTGAATTGTGTTAAAATTTCATAAAATTAATAAACAAAATACGACAAAAAGCAGAAAATAGACAGTTTCTAATAAAGATACTGTCTATTTTCTAATTAATTTCGCCTAGAGGAAAGAGGTAGATCTATGTATTTAAACGGTACATCGAAAGTAAATGATAAGGGGCATTTGGAGATAGGCGGACTAGACACTGTAGAGCTAGCCGAACAATTTGGCACACCTTTATATATTTACGATGTTTCTTTAATTAGAGAAAGAGCAAGAGGCTTTAAGCAAACGTTTGAAAAATTAGGAGTAACCGCTCAAGTTGCGTACGCGAGCAAAGCCTTTTCGACGATTGCGATGGTGCAGCTTGCAGACGAAGAGGGGCTTTCTCTTGATGTTGTTTCTGGAGGAGAATTATATACAGCGTTAGCGGCAGAATTTCCACCTGAAAGAATTCATTTTCATGGAAATAACAAAAGTAAAGAAGAGCTGGAAATGGCTCTTAAGCATGGTGTTGGCTGCATTGTTGTTGATAATTTTTATGAATTAGAGATCATTCAATCCATTTGTGAAGCGATGGAAGTGAACGCGAAAATTCTGTTAAGAGTAACACCTGGAGTTGAAGCACATACACATGAGTATATTACAACTGGGCAGGCAGATTCTAAATTTGGTTTCGATCTGCAAAATGGACAAGCAGAAAAAGCTATGAAGAATGTTTTGAAATCCTCGAAAATTGAACTGCTTGGCTTGCATTGCCATATCGGTTCACAAATATTTGAGACCGCTGGCTTTATCGTAGCAGCCAAGAAAATATTTGAGAAACTAAACGAATGGAAAGAGTCATACGCTTTTGAATCAAAGGTGCTAAACTTAGGCGGAGGTTTTGGTATTCGCTATACGAATGAGGATCATCCTCTTCCAGCAGGTCAATATGTGGAAGAAATTATAGAGGAAGTGCAAAGACAGGCAGATCATTTTGCAATGAATATGCCTGAAATATGGATTGAACCAGGTCGTTCTCTTGTTGGGGATGCTGGTACAACTTTATACAAGATTGGCTCCAGTAAGGAAGTTCCCGATATTCGCAAATATATTGCTGTTGATGGCGGGATGAGCGACAATATAAGACCAGCTCTTTATCAAGCAAAATATGAAGCTATTTTAGCAAATAAAGCACTAGAGGAAGCTGAGGAAACTGTCTCTGTTGCTGGAAAATGCTGTGAGTCTGGTGATATGCTCATTTGGGATATCCCTCTTCCAAAGGCGGATCATAATGATTTGCTAGCTGTTTTTTGCACTGGGGCATATGGATATGCGATGGCGAATAATTATAATCGGATTCCAAGACCGCCGGTTATCTTTGTTGAAAATGGGGAAGCAAAGCTCGTAGTAAGAAGAGAAACGTATGAAGATCTAATCCGGATGGACTTATCAATCAAAGAAAAGATTAATAATTAACATCTGCATTTCATTTGTTCGTGAATATTGTAAAAAAGCTTGCAGGATGAGGGGACATGACATTCATGTCATTGATTAAACACGCTTCCTGCAGGCTTTTTCGCATTTAATCATATTAATTACTAGAGTAGAATGGAAAAATAGAAAGGTTTCGTGTAGAATAGAACTAATCCTTGAATGTGTGAAAACGTATAGGAGTTTGGTACAGGAGGTCTTATGAAAAAAAGCAATTGGATTCTATTTCTTTTATTAATAGTGATGAGTTTAGCATGGGGACTTTATTATTGGTTTTTTATCGTTCCTTCTAAGTAGAGCCCAGAAAAAATTTTATAGAATAAGCAGATGCTAAAAGATCAGCCATTAGTGTACAAACTAGTGCTGTGTACATATATTATTATTACAGTTTGAAATACTAATTTTTTGGGGAAAATAGGATGGAATGCTAAAATCTAATGAGGGATAAAAATGTTAATTCGATATAAAAAAACATTCGAAAAGATTGCTATGGGTTTGTTATCTTTTATGCCAAATGAAAAAGATCTCAAGAAACTTCAGCAAACGATGAAACAATATGAGAGTGAGGAGAACCTGCAGCTATTTTTATGGAAAGCAGGGGAAGATATTATTGGATTAATGGGTGTTCTAATGAATGAAGATTCTGCTAAGATCCAGCATATCTCTGTCAATCCTTCTCATAGACAGCAAGGGATTGGAAAATCAATGGTCAAAGCATTACACGAACAATTCCCAGACAAAAAAATCATAGCGAATGAAAATACCGAATCATTCTTGAGCAGGTGTGATATAACAGCTCAAACAGAAAAAGGCAGTGAATAATCATTCACTGCCTTTTTCTGTTTGCGGTTGAATGAACCGTGTGTTCTTATTTAATGCATCTAGCCGCTCTTGAATGACATTGCTTCGGTCTCTAGTGGAATGGCGATGAACTAATCTCTTATTATGCAAATCACTAACTGAATCCCATGTGAACCCACGTTCTATGCAGCCTGATTTGCAGTTAGAAATTAATATCGAATCTATTATTGGTATTGTATAGCTAGTATAGGGATTTCCTAAAGAAAGTGCCTTTTGTCTTGCTAGGAGGTCGTTAATTAATTTTTCAGCATCAATTCCTAAATGAAGAAGCCGATTTTTTTCGTTTTTTAGGATGGAAATTGCTTTAGTCATAGTCTTTTTGGCACCTAGAAAATTTTCACGCCGGTGATGATAATTAGATACCGCAAGGAGGATCAGACCTACCCAGATAGACTGCTTGTTGTTTGGATCTACCTCTTTCCAATATTCTTCTAAGATTTCATGGCATTCGAAATAATCTCGATCTCCATGAAAATGTATAAGGTATTCGATATACGCTTCAGGATACACCTCTTCACCCCCTATAAATATATGTTTATCATATCACAGAATACTCGTCAAAAAATCCAGCAGCAGTTTTAAAGCCAATAAAAAAACCCGGCAATAACCGGGTTAGATATCCATATTATCTTAGCACCAAGCAGCCCCTACAATAATCAGCAGGATGAACAAGACGACAAGTAAAGCAAACCCTGTTCCGCCGCACCCATTGTTTCCTTTAGACATACATCATACCTCCCGTTTCCTTTTTTTGTTTCAAGATCATTTTATGTAGGCAAACATCAAATTGTATGGGCGAATGAAGGAATAATTTATATGTTTTTAGTCAGAGAGTTGTCTAGCTTCAGCGCCTATCAAACTTCGGGTCTTCCTCCGCAACGATTGCGTCAGCATCGGTTCGCTTTCGCTCACCGTGTTCACTTTACCGAAAGGAAGAGCGCTCCAGTTTGTACGGCGATGAACAAGGCGCAGTCGCATTTCTAATATTTTTCTATTGGAACACTCACTTTTATAATTTATACTATAGTAGTCTTTAATGAGGAACTTAATAAGGAAATTTTGGTGAGTAGTAATGGAACATTATAATGTAAAGATTGAAGCGTTTGAAGGACCGCTTGATTTGCTTCTTCACTTAATAAACAGGCTTGAAATTGATATATACGATATTCCAGTAGCAGAAATAACTGAGCAATATTTATTATATATCCATACGATGCAAGTGCTGCAGCTTGACGTGGCAAGTGAATATCTCGTTATGGCAGCCACCTTGCTTGCGATTAAAAGTAAAATGCTTCTCCCAAAGCACGAGGAAGATTTGCTTGACGATGAAATGGGATTAGGGCAAGAAGAAGACTCGATGGAAGAGCTTGTTGAAAGATTAGTTGAATACAGAAAATATAAAGAGGCAGCAGTTGATTTTAAAGAAATGGAAAAAGAAAGGGGCTTAATGTTCACAAAGCCTCCGAGTGATTTAAGCGATTTTGCAAAAGATATGCAACCGGAAAAAACGGAATTAAATGTCTCCTTGTATGACATGCTTGGTGCATTTCAAAAACTATTAAGAAGGCAAAAGCTGCAAAAACCGCTTTCAACAAAAATAGCACGTCAAGAAATTCCAATAGAAACAAGAATGGCAGAAATTCTTGATGATTTAAGGCAATTTAAAGAACGAAAAAGCTTTTATGAACTTTTTCCCATACTTGACCGTGAAAATATTGTGGTTACATTTTTAGCAGTTTTAGAGCTAATGAAGCGCCATGAAATATTTATTGAGCAGGAAGGCAATTTTTCTGAGATTTATGTAAGTGCCATGGAAGGGGGAGAAGAATATTAATATTATAAATTGGAAAGGCATTGTTGAAAGTCTTTTATTTGCCGCAGGAGATGAAGGGCTAACCTTAAAGCAAATTGCTCTTGTTCTTGAAGTAGAGGAACTGCAAGCAGAAGAAATTATAAAAGAATTAATGGAAGATTATCGTAAAGATGACATACGAGGCATCACGGTTATTGAGCTGGCAGGTACCTTTCAGCTTGCCACGAAAAAAGAAAATTCAGCCTATCTAAAAAGGCTGGTTGTTACTCCGCAAGCCTCGACTTTATCGCAGGCAGCATTAGAAACGCTGGCAATTATAGCCTATAAACAGCCAATCACAAGAGCGGAGATTGAGGAAATAAGAGGGGTGAAGACAGAGCGTCCAATACAGACGCTTATGGCGAAAGCGCTCATTAAAGAGGCAGGTCGGGCTGACGGTTCGGGAAGGGCTTACCTCTATGGCACTACGAAAGAATTTCTTGATTATTTTGGTTTGAAAAAAATTGAAGAGCTCCCTCCGCTCCCTGAAAAGATAGATGATGATTATTTCCAGGATGAGGCTGACTTGTTCTTTGATAAGTTTCAAGAAACAATGGATTCTTGAATTTTTCATACAATTAAATCTATTTATGATAAAATATACTTGTAAAATAATGCTTCATTTCAAAAATGGAGCATTTTCTATATCGTTTTCATTATTACATATGGGGAATAGGTTTGAGGAGGGGTTAAGATGCTTATTAAACAATGCAAGGGATATGAGCTGGAAAAGGAAAAGTCGAATACGTCTGAGGATTTCTTCAATCGAAGTGAGGTTACCTTTGAAGAAAATGGACAAGAAAAGACTTTACACGTTCTATATGTTCGGTATTTTGATGAGCTAGTTTCTGAGTTTACTCCATTTGAAGGAAGTTCAATTTTTAAAGCTGGCACCAGGGATGTTGAATTTAAAGATATCGTGGCACTGATTTGTTTATTGAAGAATCCAGGTTTTCGTCACCGCAAGCGAGTTTACATTAATTCTAAGCTTGAATTCGCATCGTATTTTCAAGATATTGACTACACAAAGCTTGCTGGGATATTTGAGGATTTAGAAACAAAGAAGAGCTTTAATCTACGTTCACCCTTAGAGTACATCGTTCAGCCTCAATAAGAATAATTTTTTGTAAAGGGCAGGTTTGAATATCTGCCCTTTTTTATGTTGAAATTTCCAAATGATTGTTTTATTAATTTTTATGAATGAATTTTGATTGCAAATTTGTTTCAAATCACTACACCTAATTAGCAGCTATGTTTATTACCATTTACATTCTACAGGAAAAGCAATATTTCATTCAGCTATTCATACGATAGAAAGGGACTATTTAGGGAAGAGGGATCGTATGAGTAAAATGAATGATTATATCCAAGAAGTGTTTAAATGGAATAAGGAACTACGGGGATTTCTCGAATCAGAAAATGTTGATGAGAACGATGAGCTATGGCTAAAGATGGATCGAATGACCGATATTATGGAGGGAATTCAAAATCCATTAAGCAATGAAGGATTATTGGAGATTCAAAACCATGTGGAAGAGCTGCACTTGGATATGGAGGATTATTTCACGAAAAGGCAGGAGCTTGGGAGTGTCTATAACAATCCGCCTCAAATTGCGGCAGGATCTCATACATTGCCTCCATTGCCATATTCATACAATGCATTAGAGCCATATATTTCTGAGGAAATTATGAGATTGCATCATACTAAGCATCATCAATCTTATGTTGATGGACTGAATAAAGCAGAAAAAGAGCTGAAAAAGGCAAGAAAATCTGGGGACTTTTCATTAGTTAAGCATTGGTCGCGGGAACTTGCCTTCCATGGTTCAGGTCACTATCTGCATACGATATTCTGGAATAATATGATTCCTAAAGGAGGGGGAAAGCCGTCAGGAGGCCTGTTAAAAGCAATAGAAAAGTATTTTGGCAGTTTTGAGGCATTTAAAAAGCAATTTACAGAAGCTGCAAATCAGGTGGAAGGTGTTGGCTGGGCAGTACTAGTTTGGTCCCCTAGAGCTCATCATCTCGAAATACTGCAATCAGAAAGACATATGATTTTAACTCAGTGGGATACGATTCCATTGCTTGTTTTGGATGTCTGGGAGCATGCATATTATCTGCAATATAAAAATGAACGTTCCAACTATGTGAAAAATTGGTGGAATATAGTTAATTGGAAAGATGTTGAACAACGGTTTATGAAAGCTTCTGAGCTTAAGTGGAAACCATTTTAATAGAATGAAAAGGCGAAAAACATTCTTTGTTTTTCGCCTTTTATTGTCATATCAGTACTTGTCCTGCATAAAATTGTACAAACCAGTGAAGGAGACTGCAATGATAAATATGAAAAAGCTGATAATCTTTCCCTTGATTGCTGCAATTTTTATAGCGTTTATTCCACAAAGGGCATATGCCTCTTTTTCAGTAAGTGCACATAGTGCAATTTTAATGGAGCAAAGCTCGGGCCGGGTACTTTATGATAAAAATGCAAATAAGCCAATGAGAATTGCAAGCATTACTAAGATTATGACCGCCATTTTAGCAATTGAATCGGGGAAAATGGATGAATGGGTAAAAGTAAGTGAAAAGGCAGTCCATACAGAAGGATCCTCCATATATTTATTTCCTGGTGAAAAAATAAAGCTAGAGGATTTGGTGTACGGGTTAATGCTCAGGTCCGGCAATGACGCAGCTGTAGCTATTGCAGAGCATGTCGGCGGCAGCCTGGATGGCTTTGTTTATCTAATGAATCAAAAGGCAGAAGAAATAGGTATGAATAATACTCATTTTGCCAATCCTCATGGGCTGGATGACCATGAAAATCATTTGTCAACAGCTTATGATATGGCTGTTTTAACTCGTTATGCGATGAATAATGAAGTGTATGAGAAAATTTCAGGCACAAAGGTTCATAAAGCACCGCACCCTACTGAGAAATGGGATCGAAAATGGAAGAATAAAAATAGATTGCTCACAGAGCTCTACAGGTACACAACAGGGGGAAAGACAGGCTATACAAAACGTGCAAAGCGGACATTAGTGACGACAGCTGAAAAAGATGAGCTGAAATTAATTGCTGTAACACTAAATGGGCCAGATGATTGGAATGATCATATTCAAATGTATGAAACAGGGTTTAACACCTATCGTTTAACAGAGGTTTTGCCAAAGGGAAATATCCCACAAGTGAAGGATCAATTTTATAAAAAGAAGGTCTATGTTGAGCATAGCTTCGATTATCCAGTGACACCGAAGGAAAAGAAGCTTTTCAGAATAGAATATAAACTTATGAAGCCAGATAAAGAATGGAAAGAGAATCCTCCCGAAATAGTTGGTCAGGTGATTGTTTATTTTGACGATAAACAAGTAAGAAGGATGCCAATTTATTATAAACATGCTGATAATGAAGACAAGCAGTCGTTTTTTGAGCGATTCAGAAAAATATTTCTTGTAATGATTGGTGTGAAAATAGATGGTTAATATCATATGGGTATTCCTAACAGTCATCGGAATTATCTTTGCCATGATTAATGGCACGATGGATCAAGTGAATGAAGCGATCTTTAATGGTGCAGCAGAGGCAGTTACTTTATGTATCGGGTTAATCAGTGTACTTGTTTTTTGGTTAGGCATGATGAGAATTGCAGAGGAAGCTGGACTATTGCAAAAATTGTCACTCCTATTTAGACCGCTTGTGAAAAAGCTTTTCCCGGATGTACCGAATGAACATCCTGCAATGGGCTACATACTCTCCAATATGATGGCAAATATGTTTGGTCTTGGCAATGCAGCTACCCCGCTAGGAATTAAGGCGATGGAGGAATTAAAACGATTAAATGGAGGATTGGATGTTGCAAGCCGTTCAATGATCACTTTTTTAGCAATTAATACGTCAAGCATCACACTCATTCCAACAATGGTTATTGCCATTCGAATGAAATATGAGTCCGCATCCCCAACAGAAATTGTAGGTCCAACGTTAATTGCATCCTTTTGCTCAGCAATAGGCGCCATCATCATTGATCGGTATTTTTACTATAGAAGAACGAGAAAGGGATGAAGTCGTATGCAAATTGTGTCGGTGATCTCCCTCTGGTTTATTCCTGTTCTAATAGGTTTTATTTTAATCTACGGGACGATAAAACGTGTACCTACTTATGAAAGCTTTGTTGAAGGCGGAAAAGAAGGAATAAAAATTGCTGTCTCAATTATCCCTTTTTTAGTTGGGATGCTCGTAGCGATTTCAGTTTTTCGAGCATCCGGAGCATTGGAATACTTCATGGAGTTTATACGGCCTGTGCTGGAAGCAATAGGCGTTCCCCCTGATATTGTGCCGTTAGCCATCATTCGTCCAATCTCTGGCTCTGCCGCACTTGGAATAACAAGTGATCTTATCTCCGTTCATGGACCTGATTCGTTTATCGGCAGACTAGCATCAGTTCTTCAAGGCAGTACAGACACAACGTTTTATGTGCTTACAGTCTACTTTGGTGCAGTTGGAATCAGGAAAATGGGAGATGCCTTAAAGGTAGGTTTGTTGGCAGATTTAATCGGAATCATTGCAGCAATAGTGGTTGTTACGATTATTTTCGGCAGAATATGAAAGATACAAACGATAAAAAAACAATCAATGATACCTAAAAAATAGGTATTTTTTTTTATTGCTAATGAAATTTTAGAAATTATTGTTGTGTTCCACTTTGTGAACGAGACGCTTCCGCATTGGTTACTTATTATTTGAAAAAAGCGTCTACTTTGAAAAAAGGATGATTTATGTCATAATTCATTAGGATGGAAATAGGTATAATCCTTAATAAGTATTAGTTGGGGTGACATAAATGGAAAGATTGCAAAAGGTAATTGCCCATGCAGGATTTGCTTCACGCAGGAAAGCGGAGGAGCTCATCAAGGAAGGGCATGTAAGGGTGAATGGAAAAACAGTAAAGGAATTGGGTATTAAGGTTTCATCTTCTGATCGAGTAGAAGTGAATGGGATTCCTGTGGAAAGGGAAGAACCAGTTTATTTTCTTCTATATAAACCAAGAGGCGTTATTTCAAGTGTAACGGATGATAAAGGAAGAAAAGTAGTGACTGACTTTTTTCAGCAAATTGAACAGCGGATATACCCAGTAGGGCGTTTAGACTTTGATACCTCTGGTCTGTTGCTTTTAACAAATGACGGGGAGTTTGCAAACATGCTCATGCACCCAAAAAATGAAATTGAAAAGGTGTATGTAGCAAAGGTGAAGGGGATTCCATCAAGAGAGAAAATGAGAAGCCTAGAAAAAGGAGTCCGCTTGGAAGATGGGAAAACAGCCCCAGCTCAGACGAAGGTGCTTTCTATCGATAAGAAAAAGCAGACGGCTATTATTGAATTAACCATTCATGAGGGCAGAAATCGTCAAGTCAGAAGGATGCTCGAGGCAATTGGTCATCCAGTCA
This sequence comes from Cytobacillus massiliigabonensis, assembly GCF_900199725.1. Classification (GTDB taxonomy): domain Bacteria; phylum Bacillota; class Bacilli; order Bacillales; family Cytobacillaceae; genus Cytobacillus; species Cytobacillus massiliigabonensis. The sequence continues at coordinate 1,743,161 of NZ_LT904904.1, forward strand.
TTAAATTAAAAAGGGAAAGGTACGGTTTCTTAACACTTCAAGGGTTAAAGGCGGGAGAAGCAAGAGAGTTAACAGCACATGAAGTCAAGCAATTACGCGCACTTTCAAAATCATAAATACTTTTGTTTAATTGTGTTAATTTTCAACCATTAAGGGAAATTTCATAGAAAAGTCACAGTTACTTCAAATTGTAAACATTATTGGAATGTTGATAAATGATATAATAAAAATCGGCTGTTTCGTTTTCCACAGCGTTTTTCTAAAGGGGAGAGTGTGATGAAAAAGCGTCGTTTAGTAATGAGAACGATTATTTTGCTAATATTAGGTGCAGCTGTCGCATATACCTTGTATGCAAATTTCACAAAAGATGATATTAAAAAGGTTGTTGTTGGCGAACAAGCACCTGATTTCGTTCTTGTAGATTTGAATGGAGAAGAGCATCGTCTTTCAGATTACAAAGGTCAGGGTGTTTTTCTAAACTTCTGGGGTACATATTGCAAGCCATGTGAAAAAGAAATGCCGTATATGGATAATCAGTATAAACAATTTAAAGACAAAGGTGTACAAACATTAGCTGTAAACGTAGGTGAGTCAGAGCTATCAGTAAGTAAATTTGCTGATAGACATAATTTATCTTTTCCAATTGTTATAGATAAAGACGGACAAGTTCAGACTGCTTACAAAATTGGCGCACTTCCTGCAACTTTTATGATAGATAAAGATGGAAAAGTTGTTAAGTATCACACAGGTCAATTGACGGAAGAAATGATTAAAGAGTTAATGGAACAAGTTCAACCATAAGCTACGGGGAGTTTTTAAAATGAAACATGTAAAATGTGAATGCGGGCATGTGAATCCTCATGGAACCATTCTTTGCGAAGCATGTGGAAGAGTTCTTCAGGAATCGGAAAAGGATAAGAAACTTGTTGATATGCGCTATGAAGGCAGTGCACGCCGCTCGCAAACATACAACAAAACAATTATTGATAAAGTTTGGAACTTTTTCTCATCTGTAAAGGTTGGTGTTTGGCTAATTGTCATTACACTGATTGCCTCTGCACTTGGAACAATCTTACCGCAAGAAATGTACATTCCTCCTATTATGCCTGCTGAAGAATATTATGAGGATCAGTATGGGTGGATAGGAAAGCTGTATTACGATCTTGGATTTCATAATTTATACAGTTCATGGTGGTATCTTGTATTAATCGCATCAATTGGTATTTCTTTAGTTATATGCAGTCTTGACCGGATGATTCCATTATGGAGGGCTTTAAAAGCTCAGCGTGTCGCAAGGCATGAGGGGTTTTTAAAACGCCAGCGTATCTTTGGTGTCTCAGAGGCTAGCAATCTTGATGAATCCTATGAAGAGGTTAAAGAAAGATTAAAAGCGAAGAGATACAATATCCGGGAAGAAGATGGGAATATTCTTGCTGAAAAGGGCAGATTTTCAAGATGGGGTCCGTATGTGAACCATATCGGGCTTATTATCTTCTTAATCGGCGGAATGCTCCGATTTGTTCCAGGGATGTATATTGATGAAATCCTTTGGATTCGTGAGGGTGAAACAAAAGTTATTCCTGAAACAGATGGACAGTACTATTTAAAGAATAATAAGTTTATTTTAGAAGTTTATGATAAGGATAAAGATAATAAAGCATTTAGTGAAGCCATTGAGGAAAAAGGGATGGTAGCTAAGAATTATCAGTCAGATGTAACCCTTTACAAAAAGAAAGGTGAAACGGTTGCTGGACAAGAACCTGAACTTGAGAAGGTAAAGGATTATTCGATTAAAGTAAATGAGCCGTTAAAGTTTGAAGGATATGCACTCTATCAAGTTAGTTATAAATTAGATGAATTAAATAAAATGACTTTTACACTTAATAAAAAGGATTCGGATGAGTCATTTGGTGAAATAAAAATTGATTTAAATGATCCTAAGGATCGTTATGATCTTGGTAATGGCTATGCTGTAGAAGTTGTGAGCTATTTTCCTGACTTTGAGTTTGATGACAGTGGGGAGCCAATAACGAAATCAAAAGTTCCAAACAATCCAGCTTTTGTTTTCAAAATGATTACTCCTGATAAAAAAGACGGTGAAGTCAGCTTCGTGGCTATTCAGCAAACGATCGAGCCATTTGGAGATAATGAATATAAAATGAATTTTGCTGGTATTGATACGAAAAATGTATCATCCATAACGGTTCGTAAAGATTTAACATTGTGGATTATCGCGTTAGGCGGACTTATTTTCATGATAGGGGTTGCTCAAGGATCGTATTGGAACCATCGCCGTATATGGATTCGCAGAGTAAATGATGAAGTATGGGTTGCTGGACATACAAATAAAAACTGGCATGGCCTAAAAAGGGAAATCGCCGCAGTTTTAGATGGTACTGGAATCGATGAACCTGAGGATCAAGTGCAGAAAGAAAGTAAAGAATAAGGAGGGAAATCAGTGGTTAATTTAAGTGGAAATTTATTATTCGCTTCTTTTATTCTTTATTTAATCGCCACTGTCTTTTTTGCAGGAGCGATTAAGGATAAAAAGGGAAAGATAAAAGAAAAAGGTCCGAATAAATGGGCAAGAATAGCAATTCTTATTACTATCATTGGATTTATTTCTCAGTTGGGCTATTTTATTACACGCTGGATTGTGGCTGGACATGCTCCTGTAAGTAATATGTTTGAATTTGGTACATTTTTTGCTTTATCATTGGTTGGTGCTTTTATCGTATTATACTATATGTATAAAACACCATTGCTTGGTGCATTCACTTTACCAGTAGCACTCTTGCTAATTGCATTTTCAAGCATGTTTTCACGTGATATATCACCGCTCATTCCGGCACTGCAAAGTCATTGGCTTTATATTCACGTAACAACTGCTGCACTGGGACAAGCAATTTTGGGAATGAGTTTTGCGGCGGGTCTTATTTATCTTGTCAAAGCAGTAGATCAATCAAAACCAAGTAAACGTACATTTTGGCTAGAAACAATTATGTTTGGCCTCATTTGTACGCTTGGATTTGTAATTGTAACAACTACATTCTCATTATTAGATTATAAAGCTGAGTTTAATTGGATTGATAAGAATGGCCAAGAGTTAAAACAAGAATTTAATATGCCTGCAATAACCGGACCGAATGAGGGTGAATTGCTAACGGCTGGAAAATTTGAGCCTCTTGTAGAAATGCCCGGCATTATTAATGCGAAAAAGCTAAATACTGTTATATGGTCATTATTGTCAGGAACCATTATCTACTTATTATTCAGATTGATCATCCGTAAACGTGTAGGAGCTCTGTTGCAGCCAGTAGTGAAAAATATTAAACTAGATTTAGTAGATGAAATTGGCTACCGTTCAGTATTAATAGGCTTCCCGGTATTTACTTTGGGAGCATTAATATTTGCAATGATTTGGGCGCAAATTGCCTGGACAAGATTTTGGGGATGGGATCCGAAAGAGGTTTGGGCACTCATCACTTTCTTATTCTATGCAGCTTTCCTGCATTTACGATTATCAAAAGGCTGGCATGGAGAAAAATCTGCTTGGCTTGCTGTTATAGGGTTTGTGATTATCATGTTTAACTTTGTAGCAGTAAATCTTGTCATTGCAGGTCTGCATTCTTATGCAGGCTAATGAAGCGGCAGAAGTATTGATAGGAATAGATTAAAAATTTTACTTAACTTGGAAAAAAGCCTTCACTTCACGTTAGTGAAGGCTTCTTTTAAAAGATATTTTCGGGGGAAAATGATAAGGGGGATATGAGTTATGGACAAAGACGTTAGAATTTTAGTGGTGGATGATGAGGAAAGAATTCGGCGTTTATTAAAAATGTACTTGGAGAGGGAAAACTATTCCATAGACGAAGCAGAGGATGGAAATGAAGCAGTTGCAAAGGCACTAGGGAATGAGTATGATGTCATTCTGCTCGATTTAATGATGCCAGGGAAAGACGGAATCGAAGTATGCCGTGAAGTAAGAGAGAAAAAAGCTACGCCAATTATCATGTTAACAGCCAAGGGGGAGGAAGTTAACAGAGTACAAGGTTTTGAGGTTGGCACTGATGATTATATTGTCAAGCCGTTTAGTCCAAGAGAGGTTGTTTTGCGTGTAAAGGCCCTCCTGCGCCGGTCATCAAAGACTTCCTTTATTCAAACAGAAACAACTGCGAAGGATGTCATTGTCTTTCCGCATTTAACGATCGATCATGATGCGCATCGAGTATTAGCGGATGGAAAAGAAGTAAGTCTTACTCCAAAAGAATATGAATTACTCTATTTCTTAGCAAAATCTCCTGATAAAGTTTTTGACAGGGAACAATTGCTCAAAGAAGTGTGGCATTATGAATTTTTTGGCGATTTAAGAACGGTTGATACACATGTGAAGCGTCTGCGTGAAAAGTTAAATAAAGTCTCGGAACAAGCGGCAAAAATGATTGTAACTGTTTGGGGAGTTGGCTATAAGTTTGAGGTTATTAATGAATGATGCTGTGGCGCAGTGTTGTAGGTAAGCTGTGGATTACCATTCTTCTGCTCGTATCTTTTGTGTTATTTATATTAACCATTATGCTTCTTGAGTTTTTTGAGAATTATCATATCAATGAAACAGAAAAAGGGCTTACAGATACTGCGCAAAAAATTGCACAAATTCTGGAGGAGCATGAGAAAGAAATCGGGCTGGAAATTGCGTGGGAATTAGTTGATGACTATACAAAAATTGTTATCATTCACAATGAAAATGAATATGATTACTCACCGAATAAAAACCAAACATTTCAGTTGCCATTGTCGTATTTAACGGAAGATAAAGATCTGCAAAAAGTATTTACAGAAAAGAAAACAGTCCAGAAAATTTCTCCATTTTCGGTAAAAGAGGAAATGGATAATGATAAAACAAAAATATTAATAATTGGTGTTCCTTTAAGTGAAATAGATAATGAAAATGGTGCAGTTTTTATATACCAATCATTAGAGGTTATGCAGGAAACAACTCAGACTACAACAAAATTTATTTTTCTTGCAGCAGGTGTAGCGATTATTCTAACAACTATTTTCGCTTTCTTCCTATCGACTCGGATTACTGCACCGCTCCGTAAAATGCGAGAAGCAGCATTTGAAGTGGCAAGGGGAAAATTTGATACGAAAATCCCTCTAACTTCCCATGACGAGATTGGTGAATTGGCGATCGCCTTTAACCAAATGGGAAAACAGCTGAAATTTAATATGAATGCTTTAAGTCAGGAAAAAGAGCAGTTTGCCAGTATTTTAAGCGGGATGGCAGACGGTGTTATTACGTTTAATAGAGATGGGACCATTCTAATCACCAATCCTCCAGCAGATCGCTTTTTGCATAATTGGTATTATGAGCAAGAGGAAGGCAATAAAGATACAGCTGCTGTTCCTTCAAAAGTAATGGAGCTTTTCCAGCAGGCGGTTAATACTGAAAAAGAACAGGTTGGTGAAATCTCTATACAGGGTAGATTCTGGGTTATGATTGTCAGCCCGCTCTATGATAATAAATATATTCGCGGTGCAGTGGCAGTTATTCGTGATATGACAGAAGAAAGGCAGCTTGACAAGCTAAGGCAAGATTTTATTGCCAATGTTTCTCATGAACTACGAACACCTATTTCAATGATGCAAGGGTATAGTGAAGCGATCGTAGATGATATTGCTGGGACTGATGATGAAAAGAAAGAAATGGCTCGGGTCATTTATGATGAATCCTTAAGAATGGGCAGACTTGTCAATGAGCTGCTTGATCTTGCAAGAATGGAAGCGGGTCATATTCAATTAACAATTGAAGAGATTGAGGTTCATTCTTATTTTCAGAAAATTATTCGGAAGTTTCAAGGGCTTGCAAAAGACAAGGGGATCGTGCTTGAACAGGAACTTGAAGGAAATGAAACGTGGTTTAAATTTGATCCTGATCGATTAGATCAAGTATTAACCAATTTGATTGATAACGCGATACGCCATACACCAGAAAAGGGATTTGTAAAAGTTTCCGAACGTATGGAAGAACGCGGATTGATAATTGAAGTAAAGGATTCTGGTTCAGGTATTCCAGAGGAAGACTTGCCTTTTGTGTTTGAAAGGTTTTATAAAGCCGATAAAGCGAGAACAAGGGGCCGATCAGGAACAGGTTTAGGTCTTGCCATTGCCAAAAACATTGTCAATGCACATAAAGGTCAAATATCTGTCCAAAGCAAACTAGGCCAAGGAACGACATTTTCCATCCTTATTCCTCGAAAAAACGAATAATATCGTATACTATGCCGATTGTTCTTGATACACGAGAAACATAGAAAAGCGAAAGCGCCTTGTTCATCGCCGTACAAACTGGAAGGACCGCGAATGAGATAAAGGAAACACGGAGAGCGATAGCGATTCGATGTTGACGCAATCGTTGCGGAGGGGACCTGAAATTTGGTAGGCGATAGGTCGCTTGCGCTAGACAATTCTCATCTTTTAAAACAAATGAATCATGAATAGGGGCAAAAGGAAGGATTCCTGAGAAAATCCTTCCTTTTTTGTATAGAAAATACTATATTTAAAGGTGTAACTTTTTCTTTTTTCTATGCGACTAAATTAATGAACGGGGAGGGGAATCGATGGACTCCGTTTTTGATGAATTATATAGAAAATATCATCATGACGTTTTTCAATTTCTTTTTTATATGGTCAAAAACAAAGAGCAGGCTGAAGACCTTGTACAAGAGGTATATATAAGAGTATTAAAATCGTATGAAAGATTTGAAGGAAAAAGCAGTGAGAAGACATGGCTTTTTTCGATTGCCCGAAATGTTGCGATTGATTCTTTTCGTAAACAAAAAGGGTGGAAACAAAGGATATTAGAAAAGTTTGATTGGTCTACTTCTCAGGTTAAGGATGATCATCCAATTCCTGAAGATATTGCAGTTCAAAATGAAGAGATTCAACAAATATATAAATGTCTGGATCAGTGCACAGTTGATCAGCGTCTTGTCATTGTCATGAGGTATATCCATGAATTTTCTATCTTAGAAACAGCTGAAAGCTTAGGATGGACTGAAAGCAAGGTAAAGACGACTCAGCATAGGGCATTAAAAATATTAAAAAAACAGATGGAGGAAATGATTAGAAAGGAGGGGATAGAAAATGAAAAAATCAGAATGGAGCGATAATCAGCTTAAAGAATTATTAAGCCAAATGCCAAAAATAAAAGATGAGCGAGATCCAAGTGAAATATTCCAAAATATTACCGTTCGGATGAATAAGCGGAAACAACGAACATGGATCATGCCTACGGCTGCTGCAGCCCTTGCTGCCGTTCTATTTTTAATTCTTGTCCCTAACCTTTTTAATTGGGAGAACACTGAAGAGCAAGCGTCGGATAGCACAAAACAGTCGGCAGCCTCAGAAAAAATCTCTATGAAGGAAGGCGTGAATATACAGGAAGCGGAACAAAATGAGACATATGAAGATAGTGCGATTCCATTTACAGCGGAGGAAGCACCTGAAAAGGATAGCGAGATTGGAATAAGATCAATGGATATCGAAGATCCTGAAACAGCTGTATATGAAGAGGATATTAGCGGGATGGAAGTTCTAACCTATGCAATACCTGATGAAAAGGCAATGATGGCGGTGCCTGTTAGTGTGCTAGTGACGAAGAATGAAGATAAATCTAAATTTGACCTATTTGAAGAAAACATGGTGAATTTAAGTGAAAGAGAGTGGGGATTAAGCGATTATTTCCCATTAAATGCAGAATTTGCTTTTGATGAGGCTAGCAGGGAACTAACAATAGATTTTCCTGTAGACCATACTTATGGAGATGGCTCAGCTTCCGAAATGGTTTTTAGCGAAGTGCTTAGCTATACAATGACTGCATTAAATATTAGTAAAATTAAGGTTACAACAGATGGAAAGACTGGAATGGAGCTTGGAAACAGCGGTGTAATAGAAGAATTTGAACCTGAAATCGGAAATCATGCGTATTATTTATATTATCCGAACGAGGCTAAAAAGCCTTATATTGTTCCTTATGGAGAGAAGTTAAGTTCAATTAGCGATGCATTTGCGGCTATGAAAGAAAACCAGGAGAAAGCAAACTTACTTGCTTCCATCCCTGCTGATATAAATTTTGAAACTGAGGAGAACCCGGAAGAAAAGAAATTAACGATTCGCTTCGGGGAAGGATCGGTCATAAATAATGATGAGTCTACATTGCATACAATTGAGGCTATTCTCTTAACAGCGAAAGACTTTAACTACCAAGCGGTAAAATTGGAGAATGCAGACGTGGATATGGTAGGCAGATTTAACTTAGATAATGAAATTAAAGTACCAGTTGCAGCAAATAAGCGCAGCTTGCCATAAAAGAAGATGAGCCAATGGCTTGTCTTCTTTTTCTGTAATAATCATAAGATCCTCCTCATATGGTGAATATGTCAGGAATTAAGTAAGAAAAGGAGCGGGAATCAAGGTGGATTATATCAAACGTTTTATTATTGCAATCATAATGGTACTTTGTGTTAGCCTATTGTTTATTGGCGGAAAAAACACAAGGGCACAAACGGCAGAAAAAATTGATACACCGATGGAGTTATATCAATTGATTTCATAGAATATATGATTTGCTAGTCTGCAGCCTTCAAAGTATAATAGGTAAAAATTAGGGAGGCAATAAAAGTGCTTACAGATTATCATAATCATTTGGAAACAGGTACTTTAAGTTTAGACTATTTACGGCAGTTTACAGATATGGCGAAACAAAGAGGGATTAATAGCTTTGGTATTTCAGAGCATGCCTATCATTTTTATCAGACTGCTGATATTTTGCAGAACCCGTGGGTGAATGAGCGACGTTATTATGACATGAAGGATTATGTAAGTCTGTTTCAACAAGCCTGGAAAAACGAGTTAGATGTAAAAATGTCGATTGAAATGGACTATACTCCAGGTAAGCATGAGGAAATGAAGCAGTTCATTCAAGCGTATTCCTTTGATTATGTAATCGGCTCCATCCATTGGATAGGCGATTTTGGGATTGATCTGTCTGAGTATAAGCATGAATGGAAAGAAAGAGATATTTATGAAATTTACAAGAAGTATTTTGACCAAGTTGTTACACTGGCCCAGTCCAATTTGTTTGATATTATTGGACATATTGATTTAGTGAAAATATTTAACTATGTACCCGAGAATGAAGAGTTCCTTTTAGAACAGTATGAGCGAGCGACAGATGCTTTAGCCGAATCAAAGACTTGTGTGGAAATAAGTACGGCAGGTTTAAGAAAACCTGTAGGAGAGCTATATCCAGATAAACGGCTATTAGAAAGATGTTTTGCAAAAAATATTCCAATCGTTTTATCATCAGATGCGCATTTCCCCCAGCATGTAGGTGCGGACTTTGATCAGGCGATTGCTTTAGCAAAAGAAGCAGGATATACAACTATTATGACGTTTTCAAAAGGAGAACGAAAAGAATATCCCCTCGGATAAAATAAAAAGGATGACTTATCTTGCGAGTCATCCTTTTCTTTTTCACTCATACAGTCATTCGATTGATGGAAACAATATCTTCCAGCTTTGTTAATAAAGCCATTATATCATCCTCTAACGGATTATCAAAAGTAAGGACCATAATCGCCTCGCCCCCTGCTTCTTTTCTTCCTACTTGCATAGTGGCGATATTGATTGAATGGTCACCCAGTATTTTTCCAACACGGCCAATTACACCTGGACGATCCATATGCTGAATATAAAGCAAGTTTCCTTCAGGCAGAAAATCAATATTGAATCCGTTTAGAAAAACAATCCGTGGTCCGTAATTCTCAATATACGATCCTCTGATCACAAATGAATTTTCTTCGCCCTTAGCAGTAATAGTAATGCAGTTGGCATAGCCATAAGCATCTGCAGATATTTTCTCCCCAACTGTAATGCCTCGTTCTTTTGCTGTCAGCAGGGCATTTACTTCGTTTACATTAACAGCGATTCTGTTTTTAAAGAAGCCGGCCAAAGTTGCTTTTGTCAAATAGGAAGTTTCTAATTCGGCAACAGTACCTGAATATGTAATCGTTAATTCATGGATTCCTTCGTTGATGCATTGCGATAAAATATAGCCCATTTGTTTGGAAATATGATGGAATGGACGAATTTTATCAAAAATATCTTTTGAAATTGCTGGTAGATTAATAGAATTTGAAACAGGATTATTTTCTAGGAATAATCGGACTTCCTTTGCTACTTGAATAGAAACATTTAATTGTGCTTCCTTTGTTGAAGCGCCTAGGTGGGGTGTTACAATGACATTATCAAATTTAAGAAGCGGGTTTTCGCCAGGAGGTTCCGTTTCAAAGACGTCAAGAGCTGCCCCAGCCACATGGCCAATCCCAATATATTTTGCGAGAGCTTGTTCATCAATTATTCCTCCGCGCGCGCAATTAAGAAAGAAAACTCCCTTTTTCGTTTTTCTTAAAGCCTGTTCATTAATGATGCCTTTTGTTTCTGCTGTGAGTGGCGTATGAACGGTGATGATATCCGCTTCTTCTAATACTCCGTCAATTTCGCAGGACTCAACTCCTAGCTTTGATGCGCGATCCTTTGTTAAAAAGGGATCATAAACTTTAATTGTCATACCGAATGCTTTTGATCGTTTGGCTATTTCAGTCCCAATTCTCCCCATCCCAATAATGCCTAATGTTTTTCCATAAAGCTCTGTTCCAAGAAAATGATTTCGCTTCCATTCTAAATTTTTGACTGTTTGATGTGCTTGAGGAATATTTCTCATCATGGAGGCCATCATGGCAAAGGTGTGTTCAGCGGTAGAAATTGTATTTCCATCAGGAGCGTTAATGACAACGATGCCTCTGCGTGTTGCTGCTTCTACTTCAATATTATCGACACCTACACCAGCACGGGCGATAATTTTTAAATTTGGCATCTTGTTTAATAATTTCTCGTTAACTTTTGTTGCACTTCTTACAAGTAAAGCATCAATGATTTCTAAGTTAACTTCTTGATCCGTAGTCTTTTTTTGAATAATAGCAGCATTTTCCATTTCTGATAATGGCAGCAATCCCTCTTCACTAATTGAGTCAGCAACTAAAATAGTAAACATGTAAACACCTCATATGGAAACAATTTTCAGATAATTCTACAAGACAGATAGACATCTGTCAATTCACTAAACAACCTTATTTTGTTTGGAAGCGCTTTAATTTGCTGGTGTTAATAAATTGTCATTTAAGGCCTGAATAGTGGTGAAGTTTATGCCTTCCATTTTTAATCTTTTTCGAGTATAATATTATTTGTATAAAATTATACGGTCTATCTTCGGGGCAGGGTGAAATTCCCGACCGGCGGTGTTGAGTGTTCTATTCTCTAAGCCCGCGAGCCTATAATGGCGAAAGCAATGATCCAAAGAAATCTACAGTACATGCTGTTGAGAACTTTTCGGAATTGCTCTAGCTTGGGGCAGGATTTGGTGCGAATCCAAAGCCGACAGTACAGTCTGGATGGGAGAAGATGGAGGTTCTGCAGACGTTCAAAAATGCAGGTTTATTGAACGTTTATTTAGTGAGCCTTTGTAATCTCCCTCAAGTGATCAGCTTGAGGGTTTTCTTTTGCATTGGCTTTTAATACTGCTGAACCTTTCTTCTTTAGGAGAGATAGTCCTAACAAGGAGAGAGGAACATGAAGAAACTTACGGTTAAAGCTTTAGTTGGAATTGGAATGCTAAGCAGCATTTCGTACATTTTGATGCTACTGAATTTCCCATTGCCGCCATTTCCGAATTTTTTAATGATTGACTTTAGCGATATTCCTGCATTGATTGCTGCGTTAATCTTTGGTCCAGTGGCTGGAATTTTGGTCGAATTGATCAAGAACATATTGGATTACTTTATGACTGGAAGTGCAACTGGTGTGCCAGTTGGGCATATAGCAAACTTTGTGGCTGGGATCCTGTTTGTATTGCCGACATACTTCGTTTATAACAAACTAAAAACGAAAAAAGGCATGACATTTGGATTAGTAATTGGCACCTTTATCATGGCAGTGATCATGAGTGTGTTAAATTACTTTATTATTTACCCTGCATATACCCTCTTTTTGAATATGCCAGCGATGTCTGCTCCAGAAATACGAACAGTCGTTGTAACGGCAATCTTGCCTTTTAATATTATCAAAGGGTTATTAATTACACTTGTATTTATGCTATTATTTACGCGCATGAGTCCTTGGATTAACAAGCAAGGTCCATATAAGGGTGCGATACAATAAAGACTGAAAAGCGGAGGCGACTGATCAGCCCCGACAAGCATAAGGCGAGCTGGATGGAAGGTTGTTCTTTAACCTTCTAGCCAGATCGACTTATGACCTCGAGGGGCTAGGAGCCGCAGCTAGACGATAAAAAGCAACGGCCTGCACCGTTGCTTTTTACTATTAATAGTATCAGAATTTATAACTTTGGAGTTAGAGAATTGTCTAGCTATGGCGCTAGGGGCTCGAGGTCATAAGCAAACTCATCAAGAAGGCTAAAGAGCAGCCTTCTTGACAATTCATCTTATGCTTTTCGCCCCTGGGCAAGCCGCCCCCGCATTTCGGATTTTCTAGCGCAAGCGTCCTATTGCCTATCAAACTTCAGGTCCCCTCCGCAACGATTGCGTCAACATCGGTTCGCTTTCGCTCACCGTGTTTCCTTTATCGAAAGAACCGGCCCTTCTGCGTTTGTACGGCGATGACCATGGTGCTTCCACTTTTCTTGTTAAAAAAACTCCCTTTTCCATATGAAAGGGAGCAGTAGCGTTCACTATAAAAGAAAACTATTCAAATTTTAGTGGATCTCCATCAAATGAATCATCAGCCACTTTAATGGAATCAGTTGGACATCCTTCGAAAGCATCCATCATGTCATCGATTAGTACATCAGGAATTTCAACAATTCCTTGGTTATCATCTAGTGTAACGAATGCAATGCCTTCGTCATCATAATCATAAATGTCTGGTGCTGCAGCTCCACATGCCCCACATGCGATACATGTGTCTTTGTCAACAATTGTATACTTTGCCATGAAAAAACCTCCCAAAATTTAAAACAAATATTCTGATATTTTTTGAAGATTAAAACGTATTCCTCATACCTATTGTAAGACTGAATGGTCAACATTTCAATAGAAAAAGTATTGAGAATGCTTATCACAACAAGTTTGGGGCGATTTCTTTTGAATGTGAGATTTAATAAGACTCTAAATTTTTATTCATGATAAAATAAAGGATGATAGAAAGTTCCTATCATTTAAGAAATAAATTTTTGAAGAAAAATAGAATTATTTTAACTACGGAAATGTTAGTTGCTATAAATCTAAGGCTGTGTGATATGATGAAAAACTTTTATCTGTCTATGATTGTTTTATTTTGTTTACATAAAATTAATGGGGAGAGGACCATATATTCCATTCTTCATCTATTGAATGGAAAAAAATCATCGCAGACCATTCAGGATGCTCATTTTTTTAGGCTAACTTCTTTTTTCAGTATATACCCATCAATAAAAAGAGTAGAATTAGAAAGGATTATTGACTTTTTGCAGAAGCAAAGATTTATTTCAAAAAATACAGAACAGAGCTATTGTGTGACGTCTTTTGGGATAAAGCAGCTTGAGGAATACTTTAAACAAAATCCTATTCCTGTATATTTGAATGGCTGGAAATATCATAACCTGACAGAACTTTTTTGGGAAAGGCTATCATTAGCTGTTCAGGTAATTTCACAGCTGAAAAATCGAAATTCTAAATATTTGCCGATTCAAAAGAACAAGGAGCTTCATCATTGGCTAAAAGAGTACTTATTTAAAAGTAAGCTTAGCAAGGATGAAATAGCAGAAAAGTTATATGATGAACTTGTGGCATGCTTAGAAACAATTGACGGCATAGACCCGTCTATACTTGTGAGGAGATTAACAGGCTTTTCTTTAATCGGACTAACTGAGAACCAGGCTGCTGATCTATTTGACTTGGATGAAGGTGCTTATCATATACAATTCCTTAGTATACTTCATTATATGCTGGAAAAAGTCGGAACGAAACAAAGTGATTTTCCGCTTCTAAGTTTTATGATTGAGGACAAAAAAAGAAATGTGCCGCTTACTGAGTCAAGTAATCGAACGTTTAATCTATTGCAGACAGGTTATAATCTTGATCAAATTGCACATATGCGTAATTTGAAAAAGAATACGATTGAGGATCATCTCGTAGAAATTGCCTTAAATATTCCTGATTTTGATGTCACACCCTTTGTAGATATAGAAAAGCAAAAGAAAATAATAGCGGCAATCAATTCAGTGTCATCAAAACAGCTTAAACATATACGTGTACTTGTACCAGACGCAGACTATTTTGAAATCCGTTTGGTTTTAGCTAAAGGTGGTGAAAGGAAATGAACTTGGAGGAGCAATTGAAAAAGTATTTTGATTACACCACTTTTAGGTCAGGACAAAAAGAAGTGATATCCTCCATTTTGGAGGGGAATCATACGATCGCTATGCTGCCCACTGGAACGGGGAAATCATTATGCTATCAGCTGTCAGGCTATTTGTTAAACGGACAGGTTATCATCATTTCACCTCTCCTCTCATTAATGCAAGATCAGACTGAACAGTTAATGATGAATGGGGAAAAGAGAGTAATTGCATTAAATTCTTTTTTAGCGCAGCGGGAGAGAAGACAAGCCTTATCTCAATTAGATACGTATAAATTTATCTTTCTGTCTCCAGAAATGCTGAAATCTGATTTTATTTTGACTAGGCTGAAGGAGCTTCAAATTGCACTGTTCGTCATTGACGAAGCGCATTGTATATCTCAGTGGGGGTATGATTTTAGACCTGATTATTTGAAGCTGGGGGATTTTAGAAGGAAATTAGGGAATCCCTTAACCCTCGCTTTAACTGCAACGGCAACACCTGAGGTGAAGAAGGAATTGATTGCTTCCCTGAATTTGATAAAATGGAATGAATTTATCTATTCAGTAGATAGACCTAATATTACATTAGCCGTTGAAATGATTGACTCCTATCAGGATAAAACGGAGCGATTAGTAGAGCTGGTTAAAAATCTTCAAGGACCAGGAATTGTTTATTTTTCTAGTAAAAAAATGGCAGAAAAGATGGCTAATTACTTAAAACGACACGGGATCGATCGAGTGATGGCCTATCATGGAGGGATGGATCAGGAAAATAGGATTCTCATTCAACAGCAATTTCTTCATAGTCAACTGGATGTCATCTGCGCTACAAGTGCATTTGGCATGGGAATTAATAAGGAAAATATACGCTACGTGATCCATTTTCATATGCCGATCCAGCTCGAATCCTATTTGCAGGAAATTGGGCGGGCAGGCAGGGATGGAATGAAAAGTATTGCACTTCTTCTATATTCTCCTGGAGATGAGCAGCTGCCATATCAGCTTGCAGAGGCTGAACTGCCCAGTGAGGCGCAGATTGATTTTGTCTATCGTTTGCTTGAAGAAAAAAATAATTCAATTCATGATTTCGCTAAGCTTGAAAATGAGCTGATAAGTCTTTCCGGATTAACAGAGATCCAGTGGAGGATAGCGGCAGATTACTTATTTGGGAACACAGCTGAGACTCTACAGCAAAGATATATCCAATTAAAATTGTTTATAAATGAGCGTTTGCAAGTGAAGAGGAAAAAAATTAACGAAATGTTGACATGGACTCAAGCACAATTAAATGGGTGCAGAAGAAAAAATATCTTGAAGTATTTTAAAGAAGACAAGACAATAGAGATAGTTGATTGCTGCGATCAATGTGGGATTGATTTATCTGTATTTTATACGAAGATGAAAAATCATACTGCCGAGAAGAGTTATGATTGGAAAAATCATTTGGCAAAAATTCTTTTAATAAGTGAGCGTGGCAGATGAAGAACAATTATGCTGATATGATTAAAGAAATTTCTACTAAACAGCTATTATTCCATCTCTATTTAACCCAAATTATCCTATTAACGATTTCTTTCATTTTAGGTATTATTTTGTTTGAAAGTCTTTCGGAGTTTCTTAGCCTGTTTAAATGGAAAGATGTTCGTATATTATTAATTGGTGGAGTCGCTGGATTAGCAGTGGTTATGCTTGACCTTATTTTAATGAAGGTCCTGCCGGCCTCATATTATGATGATGGCGGATTAAATGAGAGAATCTTCCGTAATCGAAATATCGTTCACATAGCGTTCATTGCAGCAGTTGTTGCCTTCTGCGAGGAATTATTATTTCGAGGCATTATCCAGACACATGCTGGATTAATGGTTTCAAGTATTATATTTGCTATCGTTCATCATCGCTATTTATTTAACTGGTTTTTATTTTTAAATATTATTGTTTTAAGCTTTTTTATTGGTTATCTTTTTTTAATAACGGGGAATTTATTGGTAACCATTTTTATGCATTTTATTATTGATTTTTTGCTTGGCATACTTATAAAGAACCGTAATAACAAACAGGAAGGGATGTTCAATGAATAGAGAAGATCCTTACAGAGATCAGGCTGAACGGCTTAGGAAGAAAATTGAGAAAAATATAGATAGCAATGAGATCGAACCAGTTAAAGAAAAATTACCGCCGAGGAGCAGGCATCATCAGAAGAAAAAAAAGAAAAACAAGTGGAAAATAAAGTATCCTGTAATCAGTTTATTAGCCCTATTTTTTATCCTGCTGCCAATAGCTGTTTTAAGTATTTATCATTCGTTGAATGATGGAAGTTCTGGAAGTGCTGAAAAGGCAAGCACTACGAATTCAGGGTTTGAAACGGTAGGGTATGAAAATAAAGTAGATAAAAAAGTGAACGAAACAGAAGTGAAACAGGATGCCGGGAAAACAAAAGACGACACAGCTAAAAATAGCAATCAAGCAGAATCTAAATCTTCTATTCCGACTCCAAGGGATCCAGTGAATGGAGACAAAAATGATAAAGGAGTAACGGAAACCTCCAAGGAAGCTGAGAACAAAGCAAATCAAGAAAAGCAAAAGGAAAAAGAAGAACAAGAACAAGACAAGGACGCAGCGGTTATTTATCATACAGTTAAGTCAAATGAAACATTGTACAGAATTGCCATGAATTATTATAAATCTCAGTCAGGTATTGAAATTATTAGGCAAGCAAATAATCTGAACGGCAATGAAATCCGAGTAGGACAAGTATTAAAAATTCCGAAGAAATAATATTAATTTTCCCTTATCATATAAGATCGTACAAGCTCATATAGTAAGAGTATAGTGATGTGCATTCATATATGGGCTTTACAAGGAGGGGGAAAATGGAACCATCGATTAAAATGCTTGATGAAAGAACAGATCAAGCAACAAGAAAGATGCTTCAAAAGGTAGTTGAAAGGAAAATGAAGTTTGATAATTTTAAGCGCCGGCATTTATATGTGATGTGGACAACTATATTTATAACCTTCTTCTACATGCTTTATATTAATCAGACAGTAATCGAACCCTACTCCTACTCCTTTGCTGCGATGTTTTCTGCTTATGTAAATAATACTGCTAATCTATATTTAATTGTTTTCACAGTTGGTTTGTATGGATTAATGAATTTATTAAAGGCAAAAAGAGAAAAAGCGGAAAAAGAATTCCATGCCTTAAGATGTGAAATTATTGATAAAAGCAAGGATCTTTGGAAGAAGGAAGAAGAATGGAAAAATAGGCATCTTGTTTTTGAAATGATGAAAGCAAATTATGATATTAATCTTTATCATGAAAATAAATAGACTAGAAAAGAAGCATGAAGACTGCTTCTTTTCTAGTCTATTAATAAATTTTCTTTTTTCCCCGCTCATCTTTCAGGATTTCAACAGCCTCTCTAAAGCGCTGGGAATGTATTATTTCACGTTCTCGTAAAAATCGTAAGCCATCATTTAAATCTGGGTCATCACTCATATTGATTATCCATTGATAAGTGGCTCTAGCCTTTTCTTCCGCAGCAATATCCTCGTATAAATCTGCGATTGGGTCTCCTTTTGCCTGAATATACGTGGCGGTCCAAGGCACACCAGCTGCATTATGATAAAAGAGTGCCTTATCATGGTCAGCATAATGAGCACCAAGCCCTGCAGCCTTTAATTGTTCTGGAGTAGCATCTTTTGTTAGCTTATAGACCATTGTTGCGATCATTTCTAAATGGGCAAATTCCTCAGTCCCAATATCTGTGAGAAGTCCAATTACCTTATCTGGAATCGTATAGCGCTGATTTAAGTACCTTAATGCGGCTGCTAACTCTCCATCTGCCCCGCCATATTGTTCAATTAAAAATTTTGCAAGCATCGGGTTGCAAGTACTAACTCGAACAGGATACTGTAATTTCTTTTCATAGACCCACATAGGACCCCTCCTTCGTCCTTTCTATTAATAGCATTCTATTTTCCTGAATTTTTCCACCTGTCCTTAAACTTGCCAAGGCCAAGGGGAATCGTCCCAATTCCATGGGGTACCTGAATGGCTATGACCGAAGTGCATAAGTGGACCGTACCTGCTTTCATACGCCTTCCTTAACTTTTTTCTCTCACTGACATAATGATTAAATTGCTTTATTGCCTCTTCATCTCCATTATGGGTGTCAAGGTATAGATTAAGTTCAACTAATACGAAGTCAACTGCCTGAAGCTGTTCTAAAAGCTGATAGTATTCTGCTGGCAGCTGTTTTTGTTTCATGAATGTCCCTCCTTTACCTTCTCGTATGGACTGAAATATGGGTCATAGAATGGCTTCCATAATGTTCCTGCTCTAAGTGCCTCCATGGGAGTGAATTGGGGAAGATTAGGAGGCTGAAACCCCATATAAAGATTGGGAGGAGTGGAGTAGGTCTTTACTTTAATGGGTGGACAAGGATCGAAGGGGCTAATATATGGGTAGTAAGCTTTAGTAGTTGTAAACATGAAATCCCTCCTTTTTAAGTATGTCATTCAATCTTATGAATAAAATTTTGCTTTCATGTTTAATTTTAAAAAGGGTTTTACTGATTCGTGTGGAATAATAAATTTGTAGCTGTAAATAATACTTTGAGGTGATAAATATGTTTGTAAAAAGTGTCATGATTCCAAAATTTAAGAGCTATACGATTGATCACAACAAAACGGTTAAAGAGGCCCTTGATAAATTAGAAGAACATCAAATTGATGGATTGCCAGTTTTAGATGGGGAGTCCTATGTTGGGATTGTTACACGATATGGAATTTATGAAAATTTCTTTACAGCTGAACAAACGAAAGAAGATTATTTACAGAATACACAAGTGAAGGAAATTGCCACCCATAAAGAACATTATTTAAGTGGGGATGAAATATTTGAAAATACCCTTATTGATTTGAAAGATTTCCCATTACTTGCAGTGTTGGATGATAATCAAAAGTTTTTAGGGGTTGTGACACGTTATGACGTCCTTGAACAATTTCAATCTGCCTTTGGAATGAATAAACCAGGCATTCGTATTGCTTTTACCTCTTCTGAAACAGAGGGAAGAATTGCACGTTTGGCAGATATTGCTCAAGCATACCACGAACAAATTATTTCACTCGTTACTTTTGATGAAACAGATCGGCTGATCAGAAGAATCGTTATGAAAATTGAGAAGAAGGATAATGTAGAGAAATTTATTGAAAAGCTTGAAGCTTCAGGTTTCCGGGTCCTTAGTGTAAAGGAAAACTAGCTTTTAAGAGAAAATAATGAGCAGCCCCTCTCATACATTTAATATGTGAGGGGATTTTTTTTTCGTGTATGTGGTATGATTTCTTAAGATTGAAAAAAGCTAGGTATGTCTTGCAGGAGGAAATATGGAATATTTGTTTACAATAGCATTTATCTTATTAATAGGACTAATTAGTTATATGGTAAAGGAGGCTTTTGCAAACCGTGTCATTTATAATGAAATTACATTTTCGGATTTTCCCGAAACGTTTGGCGAGGTAAAGTTGTTTTTTATTTCTGATATACATAAAAGAGTTATTTCTGATCAAATTATTCAAGAAGTTAAGCGCTCGAAATCAGATATTGTAATAATTGGCGGTGATTTAGTAGAAAAGGGCGTTCCTTTTGAAAGAGTAAAAGAAAATCTCCTCAAATTGAAAACGCTTGGTGATGTTCTATTTGTATGGGGAAATAATGATTACGAGGTAGATTATCGATATTTGGATGCATTGTTGCTCGATTGCGGTGTGAAAATTCTCGATAATACAGCTGCTTTTTTTGAATCAGCAGAAGGTGAACGGCTAATTTTTATGGGAATAGATGATATAAGTTTAAAAAGAGATCGATTGGATCTCGCGTTGGAAGATGCTGGAGTTGATGATGGCTTTAAAATCTTGGTTAGCCATAATCCGCAAATAGTTAGCAGAATAAAAAGTGAACACCAGATTCGTCTTGTTTTAAGCGGACATACCCACGGGGGACAAATTCATATTTTGGGATACAGTCCATATGAAAAAGGAAAGCTAAAGAGAATGAAACAAACGACACTGTTAATTAGTAATGGGTATGGAACAACTGCCCTCCCGCTAAGATTAGGTTCTAAAGCTGAAACGCATCTAATTACTTTGAAACGTGGTTAATATTACTTTTTGCAAGGCTTAATATTGTAAAAAAATATAAGCGCCATTTAGTAATATTAGTGGACGACTCACAAACATTTATTGTTCTCATACACTAAACAAAAGAGTTGGTTCACGGCAGGGGGCATTTGCATGCGCTTAGAACGGTTGAATTATAATAAAATCAAAATTTTTCTTACGTTAGATGATTTATCGGAAAGAGGTTTGACGAAAGAAGATATATGGAAAGATTCTATGAAATGGCATCAGCTATTCCATGAAATGCTTGAGGAAGCAAGTGACGAATTTGGTGTGGAATTTCAAGGGTCTGTAGCAGTTGAAATTTTTTCTATGCAGGCACAAGGAATGATTATGATCGTCACGATGGAAGAAGAGCAGGAGGATAGCTTTGAGGATGGCTTTATCGAAATGCAGGTAATTATAGAGGGCAAGGATATTCTTTTTGAATTTGAGGAATTTGAATATGTGATCCAGTTATCAAAACGTTTAAGCTCAATCAATATGCTGTTCGGTTCACTCTATGCTCTTCACGACAAATATTATTTTCATCTCGTGTTTAATGACCCGACTGAATTAAACAGGCTTATCGCGATCCTTGCTGAATATGGAAATCCATCACTCGTAAGTATTCATACATTGCAGGAATATGGAAAGGAAATTGTTAAGGATCATGCCGTTGAAACAATCATAAAGTATTTTCATTGAATAGGTTAGGGGAGGGGAGCACTCTCCTCCAGTTTGTACGGCAATGACCAAGGCACTTCTGCTTTTAGAGAATTGTCTAGCTCCAGCGCCTATCGCCTATCAAACTTCAGGCCCCCTCCCTACGATAAGTCAACATCGGTTCGCTGTCGCTCACCGTGTTTCCTATATCTCAGTCGCTGCCCTTCCAGTTTGTACGGCGATGACCAAGGCGCTTCCGCTTTTCTAATTTGAGAGCGTTTACATAAAATTATCGAAAAATGCGAAAAAAACCTTTTTTCATCTTGCATAAATTAAACAAAGGTGTATACTATGTCATGAAAGCGGACAACAAATGAAAGAGATTTCTAGGAGGTTTACTGATGGTAGCCAATAATGGTACTGAAACGAATAAAGAAGACAAACTTGACGTATTAAAGTCAACTCAAACTGTCATTCACAAGGCATTGGAAAAGCTAGGATATTCAGATGAAGTGTATGAGCTTTTAAAAGAGCCACTTCGAATGATGACAGTGAAAATTCCAGTCCGGATGGATGATGGAACTGTGAAAGTCTTTACTGGCTACCGGGCCCAGCATAATGATGCAGTTGGACCAACTAAAGGTGGTATTCGTTTCCATCCAGGTGTGACAGAGAAAGAAGTGAAAGCACTTTCTATTTGGATGAGTTTAAAATGTGGAATTGTAGACCTACCTTATGGCGGGGGAAAAGGCGGAATTGTATGTGATCCAAGAAACATGTCATTCCGTGAATTAGAAGCGTTAAGCCGCGGATATGTTCGTGCGATTAGTCAAATTGTTGGCCCGACGAAAGATATTCCAGCACCAGATGTATTTACTAATTCACAAATTATGGCATGGATGATGGATGAATATAGCAGAATGGATGAGTTTAACTCACCAGGGTTTATTACTGGGAAACCGTTAGTACTTGGTGGATCTCATGGCCGTGAATCTGCAACAGCTAAAGGGGTAACAATCTGCATTAATGAAGCAGCTAAAAGAAGAGGAATTGAATTAAAAGGTGCTAGAGTGGTTGTGCAAGGATTTGGGAATGCAGGAAGTTTCTTGTCTAAATTCTTACATGATGCTGGAGCAAAAGTAATTGGTATTTCAGATGCATATGGTGCATTACATGATCCAAACGGTCTGGATATCGATTATTTACTTGACCGTCGCGATAGCTTCGGAACAGTAACGAATTTATTTAATGATACAATTACTAATAAAGAACTTTTAGAATTAGATTGTGATATTTTAGTTCCTGCAGCAATTGAAAATCAAATAACAGATGAAAACGCTCATAATATTAAAGCAAAGATTGTTGTTGAGGCTGCAAATGGCCCAACTACTTTAGAGGCAACACAAATCTTAACTGAGCGCGGAATTCTTTTAGTTCCAGATGTACTAGCTTCTGCGGGTGGAGTAACAGTTTCCTATTTTGAATGGGTTCAAAATAATCAAGGATATTATTGGTCTGAAGAAGAAGTTGAGGAAAAATTAGAAAAGATTTTAGTTAAATCTTTTGAAAATATTTATGAAACAGCTGAATCCCGCAGAGTGGATATGCGTCTAGCCGCTTATATGGTCGGTGTTAGAAAAATGGCTGAAGCATCAAGATTCCGCGGCTGGGTATAAAGTGTATTTGAATATTTAAGAAAAATCCCCTATCCTATTTGATAGGGGATTTTTTTGAAGGCTTAATTTGCAGCAAAACTATTTACGAAGACATGGTTTTGCAATGCAGTACAACAATTAAAGGAGTAAAATAATGAAGAAAGAAGATGCCATTATCGTTGGGGGAGGTCCATGCGGGTTGGCTGCCGCAATTGCATTGCAGGAGATTGGGATAAATCCATTAATCATTGAAAAGGGCAATATCGTTAATGCGATCTATCATTACCCAACACATCAGACTTTTTTTAGTACAAGTGAAAAATTAGAAATTGGGAGCATCCCTTTTATTACAGTTGAATATAAGCCGCGAAGAAATGAGGCATTAACTTATTATCGCGAAGTGGTAAAAAGAAAAAATATTAGGGTGAATGCATACGAAAAGGTTACTGAGATCATAAAGAAGGACCGTAATAATTTTCTGATAGCAACAAATAAACATCACTATGAAGCAAATCATGTGATTATTGCAACAGGTTATTATGATAATCCAAACTTTATGAATATTCCAGGTGAAGATTTACCAAAGGTGTACCATTATTTTAAAGAAGCCCACCCTTATTTTGATAAGGATGTTGTTGTTATAGGCGGCAAGAATTCCAGTGTAGATGCTGCATTAGAGCTTGTTAAGGCAGGGGCAAGGGTTACAGTCATTTATCGTGGAAAGGAGTACTCTCCAAGTATAAAACCGTGGATACTGCCAGAGTTTGATTCACTTGTTCGAAATGGAGTGATTCAAATGGAGTTTCAATCACATGTAAAAGAAATTCTTGTTGATAAAGTGATCTATACGAAGGATGGTCAAGTTATAGAGATTAAAAATGATTTTGTATTTGCAATGACAGGCTATCACCCTGATCATCGTTTTCTGGAAGCAATGGGTGTTCGGATAGATCATGAATCAGGCAGGCCATTGTTTAATAGTGAAACAATGGAAACAAATGTGGAAGGTATTTATATTGCAGGTGTCATAGCAGCGGGGAACAACGCTAATGAGATATTTATTGAAAATGGGCGATTCCATGGAGGGCTCATTGCTCAAGCGATCAAGAATAATAAATAAGTTTAAAAGAAAAGAAATCGGCTGGTTAGGCTGATTTCTTTTCTTTTTAGATATTATACTTGAAAAATCTTTTCAATTTCTTTTATGTTTTGCGTACTCTCCAGTCCAATTAGGAGTTTCAGTCTAGCTTTTTGTCCATTTAAACCATTAGAAAAAATAACCCCTAGATCCTTTAAATGTTTTCCGCCGCCTTCGTATCCATACACATCTTGAGCAATCCCGTTAAAACAGCGGGATACAATAACAATAGGGATATTCTTTTCAATCAGTGCTACAATTCCAGCAACAGTAGCTGGCGGTAAATTCCCCTGACCAAGTGCTTCAATAACAACGCCATGATATTCTAAATCTCTTATCGCATATAAAAGAGTGGAATCCATTCCAGCATGGGCTTTTATTAATGCGACTTTCTTTGATACACCGATTATTGGATAGTATTCATTAATTGTAGGAAGGTGGTGGAATAGAACACCTCTCTTTGTGACAATTCCAATAGGTCCATATTGAGGACTTTGGAACGTTGAAACATTACTTGTATGGGTTTTTGTCACATTTTCTGCTGTATGAATTTCATCATTTAGGACAACTAGAACCCCTTTATTCGTTGCTTCTTCACAGGAAGCAACTCGAATAGATGAAATTAAATTGTATAGCCCATCTGCTCCAATTTCATTGCTTGAGCGCATGGCACCTGTTACAACAATTGGCATAAATGTTTGAATGGTTAAATGAAGAAAATAGGCAGTTTCCTCTAATGTATCTGTTCCGTGTGTAATGACTACACCTGAAATTTCATTTAAAGCTATATATTTATCAATTATTTTTTTTAGCTCGTACATTTCGACTGCCGTGATATGCGGGGAAGGAAGATGAAATGGTTCTTCAATGACAATGTCAGCTAAAGCTAATAATTCATTTGTCTTTTGTGTTAATGGATTATTCTCGGTTGGTTTTACGGCGCCGGTAGAGGCGTCTTCACTCATAGAAATTGTTCCGCCAGTATGGATAACTAGTATCTTTTTCTTCTGCATTTTACATTCCTCCGAAAGTTCCTAATACTTTATAGCAAATGATAATTGTATAGGTAAATGTTAACTCATTTCAAGTTCCTAATGACTGGAGCACTTTTCGCATTTCTAGTTCCAATTATTGAAAAATCATTTTCAATCTTTCCTTATCATGTTACGATTAAAGAAACCAAAATTGAAATGAGGGCAGCTCATGCTTGGAATATTATCTGCGGGGATTGCTCCAGGATTAGCATTATTAAGCTACTTTTATTTGAAAGATCAATATAGCTCTGAGCCCATTTCAATGGTGTTCAAAACCTTTTTTTTCGGCGCGCTTCTCGTTTTTCCAATCGCGTTTATTCAGTATGTACTTGAAACTGAAAACTTGATCCATTCAAGCTTTATAAATGCCTTTCTTTCAGCTAGCATGCTAGAAGAGTTTTTTAAATGGTTTATTCTATTTTATACTGTGTATCAGCATGTAGAGTTTGATGAACCATATGATGGCATTGTCTATGGCGCTTCTGTTTCATTAGGATTTGCTACATTAGAAAATATCTTTTATCTTATTGCCCATGGGGTGGATCATGCTTTAGGAAGAGCGCTATTACCTGTATCCAGTCATGCTTTATTTGGTGTCATCATGGGTTATTATATCGGAAAAGGGAAATTTACAGCAACCAAAAAAATCAAATGGATATTTTTATCTTTATTTTTTCCATTTATTCTACATGGAACGTATGATTTTATTTTAATAACGCAGAAAAATTGGATGTTCATCATGTTTCCATTTATGATTTTCCTTTGGTGGCTAGGTTTAAGGAAAGTTAAAATGGCAAGGGCATTAAATGCAAAACATATAGAAAATCAGCTTCACTATTAAAAAACTCTTCATTTATACATGGAGAGTTTTTTTATTGCACAATTATCGATAGCATCATTGCATAAAAAGTTAGTTACTACAAAACATAGAGATAATGAGATAAAGATTTCCTTTGGAGGTTACAATTCCATGAAAAAGAATTTGTTTATAACGAAAGTCATTCTAATCATTTCTCTTTGTATGCTGTTTGTGCCAATCGGCGGAAATGATAGGAAGGTAACAGCCTTTACAAATCAAGTCATACAACAAGGTGCTGTAGGGGATGATGTGATCGAACTTCAATCCAGGCTGCAATATCTTGGATTTTATAACGGGAAAATTGATGGGGTGTTCGGTTGGGGAACGTATTGGGCTTTAAGGAATTTTCAATATGAATTCGGTTTGGATATTGACGGCATGGCTGGGGAAGATACGAAGAAAAAACTTGTAGATGCGTCAAAATATAATAAGGAATTTGTGAAAGAACAAATAAATAAAGGAAATAAATTTACTCATTATGGTGGAGTGGATTTAGAAAAGCAGAAGAAGCCTTCTGGACAAACGGCTGAGAAGCCAAAGGCTCCTGCAAATAACAATGGCAGCGGGCAGAAAACTGAGCAAAAACCAACAGCCACGAACATACCTAATGGGTTTTCACAAAATGATATCCAATTAATGGCTAATGCTGTTTATGGGGAAGCAAGAGGAGAACCATATACAGGTCAGGTAGCTGTTGCTGCAGTCATATTGAATCGTGTGGATAGTGCATCATTCCCTAATACGGTTTCAGGTGTTATTTTTGAGCCCCGTGCATTTACAGCTGTAGCGGATGGGCAAATATGGCTAACACCAAATGAAACAGCTAAGAAAGCAGTTTTGGATGCTATTAATGGATGGGATCCAACTGGGAATGCGCTATATTATTTTAATCCTGATACTGCGACAAGCGGCTGGATTTGGACGCGTCCGCAAATAAAACAGATCGGCAAACATATTTTTTGTAAATAGAGAGGTGATGAATTTTGTTAAGAGGAATATTAATTGGAGTACTTGCTTTAGGTGTTGCAGGAACGGCTTTTTGGGGCTATCAAGAGCATCGTGAAAAGAATGCAATTTTGATCAATGCAGAGAATAACTATCAGCGGGCATTTCATGATTTAACCTATCAAATAGATGTTTTGCATGACAAAATTGGGACAACTTTAGCAATGAATTCAAGAAATTCTTTATCACCAGCATTGGCAGATGTTTGGAAATTAACATCTGAAGCACACTCTAATGTTGGACTGCTGCCCTTAACATTGATGCCTTTTAATAAGACGGAAGAATTTCTTGCAAACATTGGGGATTTCAGCTATAAAACTGCGGTAAGGGATTTGGATAAGGAGCCGCTTTCTGATAAGGAATACCAATCCTTAAAGAAATTATATTCACAGGCAGGAGAGATTCAACAGGATTTACGGCAAGTACAGCATATGGTTCTAAAAAATAACCTTCGATGGATGGATGTAGAAACGGCACTAGCAACGGACTCTCAGCCAGCTGATAACACAATCATAGATGGGTTTAAAACAGTTGAAAAAACAGTTGAAGGCTATGGAGAAACAGATTTTGGACCTGCATTTGTAAATATGCAGAAAAAAGATGAGAATTTTAAATACCTTGAAGGAAAAGAAATTACGGCAAAAGATGCAGAAAAAATTGCGAAAAGATATGCTGGCTTCGGAAACAAAGTGAATGTACAGGTAACTGAAAATGGCGATGGTTCAAATTACGGCTTTTTCAGTATAACTGTTCAAGACAAAAAAACAAAGAATGAAGCAAGCATGGATATTACCAAAAAAGGCGGCTATCCAATCTGGTTTATTCTTGCTAGGGATGTAAAAAAACAAGCGATCAGTCTGAATGATGCTAGCAAAAAGGCAATTCAATTTTTGAAAGATAATGGATTTGAAAGCTTGGATTTATTTGAAAGTGCCCAATACGATAATGTTGGTGTATTTACATTTGTAACGAATGAAAATGATATAAGAATCTATCCAGATTCAATCAAGATAAAAATTGCCTTGGACAATGGGAAATTACTTGGTCTTTCAGCAGAGGATTATTTGAGAGCCCATCATGTACGTGAGATCCCAAAACCTAGGATAACAAAGGAAGATGCACGTTCAAAAATTAACCCCCAAGTAAAAGTCATGGAAGAAGGCATGGCAATTATGATTAATGATCTTAATCAAGAAGTTCTTTGCTATGAGTTCCTTGGCACATTGGGGGATGATACGTATCGGGTGTTTATTAATGCTGACGATGGAAGTGAAGAACGGGTAGAGAAGCTCAAAAATGCGGAACAAATATTTGATGATGTTGTTTAAAGGAAAAGCCGGCTGGCTTTTCCTTTTAATATGCATGACAAAACTGTTTATACATGTCATAATTAAAGGACTAGATGATCCTTTTGAACAAGAAAGTGTGGTCTGCATGATTAATATTGGTGATGTATTATTATTAGAACCAAGTCATTCTGATAAAGTTGAAAAATATAAATGCAAGATTGTTGAAAAGTCAGAGAGCAAAATCTATATCGATTATCCAATCAATATGGATACAAATAAAACAGTATTTTTGATGGATGGAACGCAATTAAAAGGGACTTTTGTTTCTGAGGATGGTTCCGTGTACTTATTTGAAACAGAAGTTCTTACAAGGGTAAAACAGAAAATTCCTATGATTGTACTATCATATCCAGGTGAAGAACACTTAGTTAGAATTCAGCGAAGACAATTTGTCAGAGTGGAAACAGCTGTCGATGTTGCGATGCATCCTGAACATGCGGAATTTTCACCGATGATATCTATAACAGAGGATATTAGTGCTGGAGGAGCAGCGATCATCTGCCAAAATACATCTGTAATTAAACCAAATATGATAATACATAATTGGTTTGTATTGCCTATGCAAAATGGGGAAATACATTATTTAAAGTTGAAGAGTAAAATTGTTAGGGTGCTTGAGAGGAAGGATTCGAGACCAGTCGTATCTGTCCAATTTGTAGATACTTCTCCTAGCGACCGCCAAATGCTGCTTCGATTTTGTTTTGATAGACAGCTTGCATATAAGAAAAAAGGGTTAGAATAAATAAAAGTAAGGAATAATTTATTCAAAATGATCTCATACTAATCTTAAAGTAAAAAAGCGGAGAGATTGTGATGAAGACATTTGAAAGAATCCTAGTGAAAATTGCCATTATCCAGTGTTTGTTTTTAATTATTACCCAAATATTTTTTCACAAATTAAATGCATTTCCTGAATTAAATCAAATCAGCCAATATGAAGGTGTGACAGATAATAATTTCGTGGAATTGCTTGAAACATTTAAAGGGAAGTAAGTAAGCAGGCAAATTGTCTGCTTACTTTTTATTTTCAAGTAAAGATTAAAAAAGCTCATTTTGTATCATCATATGTTAAAATATAATCAAAAATAGAGCATTA
The DNA here is from genome assembly GCF_900199725.1 of Cytobacillus massiliigabonensis. Classification (GTDB taxonomy): domain Bacteria; phylum Bacillota; class Bacilli; order Bacillales; family Cytobacillaceae; genus Cytobacillus; species Cytobacillus massiliigabonensis. Next base: position 1,772,578 of record NZ_LT904904.1, read on the forward strand.
TAGGTATTTTAGGAGGCACTATGACGAACAAAATTTCAATTGCAATTGATGGACCAGCAGCGGCTGGAAAAAGTACAGTTGCAAAAATCGTAGCAGAAAAACTTACTTATATTTATATTGATACAGGAGCTATGTACAGGGCATTAACGTATAAAGCAATCTTAAACAATATTAACTTAGAAGATGAAGAAAAGCTGATGAAAATATTAGATGAAACGGTTATAGAGCTGCTTCCTGGAAAGCATGGTCAGTTCATTTATCTAGACGGGAAGGATGTAACGAATGAAATCAGAACATCTGAAGTAACCAATTCTGTATCCATTGTTGCGAAACATAAACTTGTTAGAGAAGAAATGGTTAGAAGACAGCAAAGCTTTGCAGTTAATGGCGGAGTTGTTATGGATGGCAGGGATATCGGTACACATGTACTTCCTAATGCAGAAGTGAAAACATTTCTTCTAGCATCTGTAGAGGAACGAGCTATTCGCAGACATAATGAAAATATTCAAAAAGGGTTTTCCTCTGATTTGGAGAAATTAAAGGAAGAGATTTCTTTAAGAGATAAGCTGGACTCAGAACGCGAAGTGGCCCCATTAAGAAAGGCATCAGATGCTGTTGAAATTGATACAACTGCCTTATCGATTGAACAGGTTGTAGACAAAATTATGAACCTGGCTAATGAAAGGATCGGATAATCGTGACGTTTTACTCTTTTGCAAAATCGGTCGTATACGGAATATTAAAACCTATCTATCGATTTGACGTTATTGGGACAGAACACTTTCCAAAAGAAGGCGGAGTGCTGCTTTGTTCTAACCATATTCACAATTTTGATCCTCCTGTCGTTGGCATCAATGCCCCAAGACCAGTTCATTTCATGGCTAAGGAAGAGCTGTTCAATGTTCCTATTCTTGGAAAGCTTGTCCCGCATTTAAATGCATTTCCAGTAAAAAGAGGAATGAGTGATCGAGAAGCATTAAGAAAAGGACTTGCTATTTTAAAGGATGGTCATGTTCTTGGTCTATTTCCTGAAGGGACACGAAGCAAAACCGGCGAATTAAAAAAAGGCCTGGCAGGTGCTGGCTTTTTTGCCCTTCGAACAGATGCAGCCATTGTCCCTTGTGCAATCATTGGTCCTTACAAGGCTTTTAAAAAATTGAAGGTAGTTTACGGAAAACCGATAGATATGAATAGTCTGCGAGAAAGAAAAGCTTCAGCTGAAGAGACAACGGAAATAATAATGGATGCAATTCGCAAGCTGATTGAAGAACATCGCTAGACCTTCTTGCTTGACAAAAGAAGTCGTTTGTAAGAAGTTAATTAAAAGGCATTTTTTTAAAATAGAATAGGTGTATTTCAGTATGGGTGTGATTTGACCTTAGCATCAAACGAAAAGCACTTTTCGCATTTTAAATTAGGAGGAATACATATGTCAGAAGAGATGAATCAAGTCGATGTGAGAAATTTCGAAGTTGGCGATAAGGTTTCTGGCCTTGTTACGAAAGTGGAAGAGAAGCAAGTCATTGTTGATATTAGTGACAGCAAGCTAGATGGGATTATTCCAATTAGTGAACTATCAAGCCTGCATGTTGAAAAAGCCGGTGATGTTGTTGCAGTTGGCGATCAGTTAGATCTAGAAGTCCTAAAGGTTGAAGAAGAAGCATTAATCTTATCTAAGCGGAAAGTAGATGCGGAAAAATCTTGGCAGGAGCTTGAAGAGAAATTTAATAAAGGCGAGATTTTTGAAGCAGAAATTAAAGATGTTGTAAAAGGCGGACTAGTTGTAGATTTAGGTGTGCGTGGATTTGTACCTGCGTCACTTGTTGAAGCATTTTTTGTTGAAGATTTCTCTGATTATAAAGGCAAAACAATGACATTTAAGATTGTTGAATTAGAAAAAGATAAAAACCGTTTGATCCTTTCTCATCGTGCAGTTGTAGAAGAAGAGAAAGGAAAGCAAAAACATCAAATACTTGATTCGCTTCAAGCCGGTCAAGTCATTGAAGGAACTGTCCAAAGAATCACAGATTTTGGCGCGTTTGTTGACATTGGCGGAATTGACGGACTTGTCCATATTTCACAGCTTTCATATGAGCATGTTGATAAGCCTTCAGAAGTTGTTGAAGAAGGACAAAAAGTTCAAGTGAAAGTGTTAAGCGTTGACCGTGACAATGAGCGAATCTCTTTATCAATTAAAGAGACATTGCCTGGACCTTGGAGCAATATTGCAGAGAAAGCACCAAAAGGAAGTTCACTAAGCGGTGTTGTAAAAAGACTAGTTCCCTACGGTGCGTTTGTCGAATTATTCCCAGGGGTAGAAGGATTAGTTCATATCTCACAAATTTCTCATAAGCATATTGGAACTCCCCATGAAGTATTAAAAGAGGGCCAAGAAGTTCAAGTGAAGGTTATTGATGTGAATGAACAAGATCAGCGATTATCTTTAAGCATTAAAGAACTTCAAGAGAGAGAACAGGAAGATGTAATTGACTATGTGCTTCCAGAAGAATCAAAAGGATTCCAGCTCGGTGAAATGATTGGGGATCAATTAAAGAATTTGAAAAAATAATGGTGATATATGGTGTCTAGATCAAAAAGAAAATGGGATCATATTCGTCTTGCTCTAGCAACTGGGCAGGAAAGAAAAGCTGGCTTTGAGGATATTACATTTATCCATCAAAGCTTGCCAAATACTTCTTTAGAGCAGGTAAAGCTGGACACGAAAATTGGCGGACTTTCTGTAAGTTCGCCAATTTTTATCAATGCCATGACTGGCGGCGGCGGTGACCGTACTTTAGAGATCAATCGAGATCTTGCAGTTGCTGCTAAAGAATTGGGAATGGCGATTTCAGTTGGCTCACAAATGTCTGCCTTAAAGGATCCGACAGAAGCAGAATCGTATCGAGTAATTCGACATATATACCCAAGTGGAATTGTCATTGGAAATTTAGGAAGTGAGGCAACAATTGATCAGGCAAAAGCAGCGGTTGATATGATTGATGCAAATGTGCTGCAAATACATTTAAATGTTGTGCAAGAGTTGACGATGCCTGAAGGAGATCGGAATTTTTGCTCTGCGCTCACCCGAATCGAGGATATTGTAAAAGGTGTATCTGTCCCAATTATAGTTAAAGAAGTTGGGTTCGGTATGAATAAAGAAACGGTAGCAAAGCTCCTATCCATTGGTGTTTCTGCAGTTGATGTAGGGGGATTTGGCGGAACAAACTTTGCTAAGATTGAAAATAATCGGCGGGAGAGTGCATTTTCCTTCTTTAATGACTGGGGAATTCCAACCACCGTATCAATAGCAGAAGCAAAAGCTGCAGGTGGAGAGTTTTCGGTGTTGGGCTCTGGCGGGATACAGAACAGTTTGGATATAGTCAAGGCAATTGCCCTAGGTGCTGATGCTGTAGGTGTAGCAGGCTATTTCTTGAAAATTCTTATGAAAGAGGGGGTTGAAGCTTTAATAGAGGAGCTTCATCTCATTCATAGAGAAATCGCAATGATAATGACCGCACTTGGTGCTAGAAATATGAAAGAGCTTCAACAAGCCCCGATAATTATTTCTGGTAAAACCCATCATTGGTTAAATGAAAGAAAAATAGATACGAAGCAATATAGCCAAAGATAATATATCGAAAGGTTCTCGCATTTTGCGAGAACCTTTTTTTGTTAAAGCTTATTATTATTCAAATCTCTAGCCTCTTCAGGACTCTGCATCTTAGTAGCACCAGGATAATGGAGGGCTTGGTCACGGTCTGATTCCACCCTTTTACTTTGCTTTAATTTTCTTTCCTGACGATCTTTACCCATCAAAAACACCTCCTCTTTATAACATGGAACGTGCTTGATGAATTTAATCGTTAATTTAATTATTTCTATAAATTAAAGATTAAAGTACATATCAGGCAGGCATAATGGGAATAGTAGGAGGTGAGTGTTTTGGAGGGATTAACCTTTTATTGGGTTTCCTGGTTTTTTTGGATAGCGGCGACCTTTTTTATGGATAAAAATCATCATTCTAGGTTTGCGCTTTCATTGTATCTTTTGTTATTAATAATTGCCTCTCCATACACAATTGCACTTTTTGATTTTGATCTATCAATCGCTGGTTTATTTCTTTGTTGTCCACTATTTTATTTTGCCTCACGTCTAGATTGGCAAAAGATGATTTATTTGTTTATTTGTTCTTTTATTATTATGCTGGCATACGTTTGTTTCCATTTATTTGAGCTATTTGACCCTGTTTGGCTTATATTTCCCCGTAATTGGATGCTTGCCGTCATACTGCTTATCATGTCTCTTCTTTTACATGGAAAAAAACGATATCGATTGTTTATTGTTGTGCTTGGATCACTCCAAGGTGAGTTTTTGTATGCACTTATTTTAAGTGAATATTCATTTCCGTACGTAATTGCTTCATTGGCATTCTTAGATGTCCTTTCACTTTCAGCCATTCTCCTTGCTTTATGGAATGGAATTGAATTCTTAGCTTCATTCTATGAAAGACATTTTAATCTACTGGAAAGGGAGAAACAAAAACTATCATGAATGAATATACTTTACCGATTATATTCGGGATCACAATAGGCACATTAACAAGAATATATATGCTAAGGACAGATTACCGTCAGTACCCAACCTATCTTCATGGGAAAATTATTCATACAGCACTTGGTTTTATAGCAGCAGGACTTGGTTCAGTTGCAATCCCATCTATCCTTAATGAAGAATTTACAGCTATTACGTTTCTAACATTAGCAGCTTCTCAGTTTCGAGAGGTAAGGAATATGGAAAGAAATACATTAACTGAACTGGACAGCTACGAAATGGTGCCTAGAGGCAAGACTTATATTGAAGGAATCGCTATTGCTTTTGAGAGCAGAAATTATTTAGTCATCTTAACCTCGCTAGTCAGCGTTCTAGGCTATCTACTATTCAATATTTGGGCTGGCCTTGCATTTGCAGTGATTGCTTTAATCATTTCAAGAGTCCTAATGTCAGGCGGCAAATTAGGGGATATAGTAGATATTGAATATGTTAAACCTCACTTTGAAGGTGCAGGTTTATATGTTGATAATATTTATATAATGAATATCGGACTCCCGCAAAGGCAAGAGGAAGTTTTAAAATATGGAATGGGATTTATTCTTAAACCAAAGAATTTTAATGCTCGCTCAACTATTGCAAATTTAGGACAGAGACAAGCGATCCTACATGATGTTTCTACTGCATTAGGGGTTTATCGTGATTCAGGAACACCTGCACTTGTGCCGCTCGCCAAAAGAGACTTAAATGATGGGAGAGTAGGAGTGTTCGTCTTGCCGCAAGAGGAAAATATCGATAAAGCATTAAAGATCATAGGTGCAGTACCAACCCTTGAAAATGCGATACGGATGCCTACTGAAAGAAATGCTTCAGAAGAAAGGGGGCAAACGTGATGGTGCTGGAAAAATATATTCTTGCTGTTATTACGACAAATCCATCAAAGGTACCAAGTGGTGCAACTGTATTCTCTTGTGACAGCAAAGAAGAAATGGAATCGGTCGCTGCCAATCTTGAAGCTATTCTTGATGGGATTGCCCATGCATTAAACGAAGAATTGTATGTAATTGTGAAACATTAACCACTCTGCCAAGTTTTTCATTGATAGTATGGTACTGCTTTGATAATATAATGAAGTTAGGCCCTTCTATTAAAGAAGGGTTTATTTTATAAATGATGACTTTTGCACGTTCTTAGGCTTCGGTTTAAAATAAATTGGAATGTTTAAGTAATGTTTGAAAGAAATAAGGTAAAGGGGTGATGTTCATGGCAAAACCAGTAGTGGCAATTGTCGGACGTCCAAACGTTGGAAAATCAACAATTTTCAACAGAATTGTAGGTTCACGAATTTCAATTGTTGAAGATATTCCTGGTGTAACAAGGGATCGTATATACAGTTCAGGGGAATGGTTAACACATGAATTTAATATTATTGATACAGGTGGAATCGATATAGGGGACGAGCCTTTCTTGGAGCAAATTCGCCAGCAGGCTGAAATTGCAATTGACGAAGCAGATGTAATTATTTTTCTTACAAACGGAAGAGAAGGGGTAACATCTGCAGATGAAGAGGTAGCAAAAATCCTTTATAAAGCAAAGAAGCCTGTTGTACTAGCTGTAAATAAAATTGACAATCCAGAAATGAAGGATCAGATTTACGATTTCTATGCATTAGGATTTGGGGAACCATTCCCAATTTCAGGTTCTCATGGGTTAGGGCTTGGTGATTTACTGGATGAAGCTGCCAAACACTTCCCGAAATCTGGGCAAAAGGATTATGAGGATGATGTAATTAAGTTTTCATTGATTGGTCGTCCAAATGTAGGGAAATCCTCTCTTGTGAATGCAATACTTGGCGAAGAGCGAGTAATCGTGAGCAATATTGCCGGTACAACGAGAGATGCCATTGATTCTCAGCTTAAATTCAATGGGAATAAATATGTCATTATTGATACTGCAGGAATGCGGAAAAAAGGGAAAGTGTACGAGACAACTGAAAAATATAGTGTTCTACGTGCATTAAGAGCTATCGAACGTTCGGATGTTGTTCTCGTTGTTATTGATGGCGAGGAAGGAATAATTGAGCAGGATAAACGGATTGCTGGGTATGCGCATGAAGCGGGCAGAGCAGTTGTTATTGTAGTAAATAAGTGGGATGCTGTTGAAAAAGACGAGAAAACAATGAAAGAGTTTGAACAAAAAATTCGCGAGCACTTCTTATTCCTTGATTATGCTCCAATTGTTTTCTTATCTGCAAAAACAAAAAAACGTATTCATACGTTAATTCCAATGATTGATAAAGTAAGTGAAAATCACGCACTGCGTGTGGAAACTAGTGTGCTTAATGATGTCATAATGGACGCTGTGGCGATGAATCCGACTCCTACAGATAAAGGAAAGCGTCTAAGAATATATTATGCAACACAAGTAGCTGTTAAGCCGCCTGCCTTTGTCGTGTTTGTAAACGATCCAGAACTTCTCCATTTCTCATATGAGCGTTTCTTGGAAAATAGAATCAGAGATGCTTTCGGCTTTGAAGGAACACCGATTAAGATATTCGCTAGAGAGAGAAAATAACTAGAAAAGCGAAGCGGCTTGCCCAGGGGCGACAAGCATAAGACAAGCTGCCGTGGAGGTTGTACTTTAACCTCCATGACGGAATGGCTTAGACCAAAGAGCCCCTAGCCGCTGCAGCTGGACAGAGAAAAGCGGAGCGGCTTGCCTAAGGTATAGACCTAGCCGTACTAGTTAGACAATATCAATTAAAGGTAGTGATCTTATGGAGCGGAAAAGGGAAAGCATTGCTGTCATTGGAGCTGGCAGTTGGGGAACTGCTTTAGCAATGGTGTTAGCAGATAATAATCATGATGTAAAGCTCTGGGGACATAACCCTGACCAAATCAAAGAAATAAATGAACACCATACAAATAAAAAATATTTGCCAGATATCCTCCTTCCAGAAGGAATCAAAGGGATTGCTTCACTAGAGGAAGCATTATTTGGAGTAAACACAATTATTCTTGCGGTTCCTACGAAAGCGATAAGAGAAGTTATTGGCAATATTAGTGCCATTAGAAAAGAACCTTTAACGGTTGTTCATGTGAGTAAAGGGATTGAACCTGATACGCTTCTGCGCATCTCTGAAATGATCGAAGAAGCAATGCCTGATAGCCTTTTAGCAAACGTAGTTGTGCTTTCAGGTCCAAGTCATGCGGAAGAGGTTAGTTTAAGGCATCCGACAACAGTTACAGTCTCTTCTAAAAATATGGCTGCTGCTGATCAAGTTCAAGACTTATTTATTAATAATAATTTCCGTGTGTATACTAACCCAGATATTATTGGGGTTGAAATCGGCGGAGCACTTAAAAATATTATTGCCCTTGCTGCTGGGATTACCGATGGTTTAGGATACGGAGATAACGCTAAGGCAGCCTTGATTACTCGGGGGTTAGCTGAAATTGCCCGCTTAGGAATGAAAATGGGTGCAAGCCCGCTAACTTTTTCTGGGCTAACTGGGATAGGTGACTTAATTGTGACATGCACGAGTGTCCATTCCCGCAATTGGAGAGCGGGCCATTTACTTGGTAAAGGGCATAATCTTCAAGAGGTTTTGGATAATATGGGAATGGTTGTTGAAGGAGTAAGAACTACAAAAGCTGCAAAGCAGCTGGCTGAAAAATATGAAGTGAACATGCCGATAGCTGATGCTCTATATGACGTATTATTTAATAATATCAGCACGAAGGATGCTGTTGACCGCTTGATGGCTCGTGGAAAAAAGGATGAAATGGAAGACCTCACAAACGTTCTCGATATGTAAGTTATTAGTACCCATGTAAATAAATATTTGAAATATAGGCATTCGAGGATGCGAGAAAGTAACAAATTGCATACAATGCAACGAAGCAAACTGGTGAAATGAACAGGGTAATAGGGTTATTTAGTCACAGGCTGAGTTAAAGAATTGCCCCTCTTTAACTTAGCTTTTTTTTGTAAAAAATTTATGGCCGATCTGATTAATTGAACAAGCCTTTATGTACGAAGTAATACCAGTGCAGAGAAATTAAGCAGACCGAAATTATATGCTAGGTTGTGAGCTGTTCATGATCATTTTTTGTTAGACATGATTTAGGGACAGAAACATCGTTTTTGTGCCAAACGTCTTGGTGATATGATATAATACTCACGGAAAAAGGAGTTGAAAATATGTCACCATCATTAATGAAAATGTGGATATCACTTGCGTCCATGGGGTTTATGTTTTTGGCCATAATACTGATATATTTTAGTCGTTATAAATTAGGCGGAGTTTTTAAGTTTATTACTGCTTTAGTTGCCTATATCTTAATGATTGTATCAGGAATTATCATATTTCTTGTTGTCTTTAGCGGTCCTACCCCTGAATAGAAGAAGAGGAATTTAGCGGCCGTCGTATGAAAATACAATAAATACATAGCCAAAAAGGATTGATTCGGTTGAAAAAAGAAATACGGCTTCTTTCATTGCTTCTATTAGCAATAATAGTATTATCGGGGTGCATGTATCCAGAAGAAAGACTTGCAGAAAATCAAATCCCCTATGAAGATCAGATTCAAGCTGTACAATCAGTAATAGATAAATATAAAGAGGATACAGGCGGACTGCTTCCAATTAAAACAAGGGAGCAAACCACCCCAATTTACCAAAAGTATCCGATTGATTTTAAGATGGTCGTACCAAAGTATATGGCAGAACCACCGGGAAATGCATTTGAATCTGGGGGCATATTTCAATATGTACTTGTTGATGTAGAAGAAAATCCAACTGTTAAAATATTTGATTTAAGAATGGCTGAAACGATTCGTGATATAAAGCTGCGGATAAAAACTCAAGGGTATCCGCCGTATAAAGAACAAATTGCCGACCATGTTTTTTCATTGGATTTTAGAAAATTAGGCTATAAAGAAGACCCTACTGCAAAAAGTCCCTACTCTGGACTTCAACTGCCATTTGTTGTAACAGGAGATGGCGAGGTTTATGTTGATTATACAAGTGATCTATTTGAAGCAGTAAAAACGAAAAAAATGAATTATAAGCCTGGTGAAGATATTAGAGGGATACTTGCCCGAGATTCAGCGTTTGTCCCTGCCTATTCTTTGCCTTATACAATTGATGAGAAAACGAAACAGCCAATCTTTTTGGCGAAATAGTCATAACCCTTCTTCTGCAAAATATATTGTAGGAGAAGGGTTTTTTTCTTCGTTGTGAATATAACCATAACTGTAATGAATTAGAAATAAAGTTATTAGTCAATACGGGGTGATTAAAAAAAACTGTCATAACGGAGTAGGACAACATCATAAACATATAATGTCCAAACGTAATTGATAGGATAATTTTATCCCACAGATTTTAGGAGGGGATCACTTGGAAAAGGTAGATATTTTCAAAGATATTGCCGAAAGAACTGGTGGTGATATCTATTTCGGTGTAGTTGGAGCTGTACGTACTGGCAAATCAACTTTTATAAAAAAATTTATGGAGCTCGTTGTATTGCCGAACATGAGTAATGAAGCTGACCGCGCTCGCACCCAGGATGAACTCCCTCAAAGTGCGGCCGGTAAAACTATCATGACAACCGAACCGAAATTTGTACCAAACCAGGCAGCAACTGTTCATGTGGATGAAGGCTTAGATGTAAACATCCGACTGGTCGATTGTGTCGGCTACACAGTACCAGGGGCAAAGGGTTATGAAGATGAAAATGGACCAAGAATGATTAATACACCATGGTATGAGGAACCAATTCCTTTCCATGAGGCAGCAGAGATTGGTACAAGAAAAGTCATTCAAGAGCATTCAACTATTGGGGTTGTAATTACTACGGATGGGACAATTGGTGAAATCCCGCGCAGCAACTACCTTGAAGCTGAAGGAAGAGTAATTGATGAGCTAAAAGAAGTAGGTAAGCCATTTATTATGGTCATTAATAGTGTTCAGCCGCATCATCCGAATACGGAAGCACTTAGAAATGAATTGGCTGAAAAATATGATATCCCAGTTCTAGCTATGAGTGTCGAAGGGATGAGGGAATCGGATGTATTAAATGTCATGCGCGAGGCATTATATGAATTTCCTGTGCTTGAGGTGAATGTGAATTTGCCAAGCTGGGTCATGGTATTACATGAGGACCATTGGTTAAGAGAGAGCTATCAGGAAGCTGTTAAAGAAACAGTTAAAGATATTAAGCGGCTAAGAGATGTAGATCGAGTGGTCCATCAATTTAGTGATTTCGAATTCATAGACCGTGCTGGCTTAGCAGGAATTGAAATGGGTCAGGGAGTAGCGGAAATTGATTTGTTTGCTCCAGATGACCTTTATGATGAAGTATTGAAAGAAATTGTTGGAGTAGAAATTAGAGGGAAAGATCATTTACTTGAGCTAATGCAGGATTTTGCCCATGCTAAAACAGAGTATGATCAAATCTCTGATGCTTTGAAAATGGTAAAACAAACGGGTTATGGGATCGCAGCCCCATCACTATCAGATATGAGTTTGGATGAGCCTGAAATTACTCGCCATGGCTCGAGATTTGGTGTTAGACTAAAGGCGGTTGCCCCGTCCATTCATATGATTAAAGTCGATGTGGAATCTGAATTTTCCCCAATCATTGGAACGGAAAAACAAAGTGAGGAGCTAGTCAGGTATTTGATGCAGGATTTTGAAGATGATCCGTTGTCTATTTGGAATTCTGATATTTTTGGACGCAGCTTAAGCTCTATTGTAAGAGAGGGAATTCAGGCGAAATTAGCGATGATGCCGGAAAATGCCCGTTATAAATTAAAAGAAACGCTTGAAAGAATTATAAATGAAGGTTCGGGCGGATTAATTGCGATAATTTTATAGATAAAGGGACTCCATTGGGGGTCTTTTTCTTGTTTAATTCTCTTTAAACTGAAGGATAAACGCAGATTTTTGTCAAAATATAAGAAAACTTTCCCATTTATACATGAAATATTCTTGATAACCGCATATGATTGTGATAATCTTTAAACGTAAATTACTAAAATGTGCTCAAACCCTTATTATTAAAGGATTTTTAATACAAATGGATTGATATTTTTTCATTTTTGATTTATTATTGGGCATGTTAAACAAAAATACCTGAAAACGTTTAGAAATCAGTAAATTTGTTTACAAATGTAAGTAAGAATACTATTATGACTTAAGAAGATTCTACTTTTATGAGTTAGACTGGTGTCTAGCTTCAGCGCCTAGGGGCTCTCGGGTCTAAGCCAAACCGTCAAGAAGGTTAATTAAAGTACAACCTTTCTGCCGGCTCGACTTATGCATGTCGCCCTTGATCAAGGCACTTTAAGTATTTCGTTTTTGGGAGGAGGTGAAAGGCATGAATAAGACAGAACTAATTAATGCAGTTGCTGAAAGCAGTGAGCTTTCTAAAAAGGACGCTACTAAAGCAGTTGATGCTGTTTTTGATGCAATCTTAGATGCTTTAAAAAATGGTGATAAAGTTCAACTAATTGGTTTCGGAAACTTTGAGGTACGTGAGCGTGCTGCTCGTAAAGGACGCAACCCTCAAACAGGTGAAGAAATCGAAATCGCTGCAAGCAAAGTACCTGCTTTCAAACCAGGTAAAGCATTGAAAGATGCAGTTAAATAAGTACATAATGTGCTAAAAGCTTTTGCTTGAGCTAAAACCGCGACTTGCTCGCGGTTTTTTCTTTTGAAAAAAATCTCTTTATAATTTAGCATAAAAATTAATGGATAATCTTACAATTTTACACAGATTATCTGTATGGTAAGCTTCCGCATTTCTTTGTCTAGCTCCAGCGGCTACCCCCGACGTACAGGACGTACTAGTATCGACAAAGGGACAGGACGTCGGGCTTTTGTCGACCTCGAGGTCACAAGTCAAGCCTCCCTGAAAGATAAAGAACATCTTTCTGAGAGGCTCGTCTTGTGCTTGTCTGGGGTGAGCAAGCAGCTTCCGTTTTTCTTTTTTTGCTAGTAACGAAATGATTGTGCTAATATGGACATATTACGTTAGATTTAGATAGTTGTGAACTTGAGGAGGATGTATGATGGCTGAGGTAAATCGTGCGCAGATTGAGGATGCAGTACGTTTAATATTAGAAGCAATTGGGGAGGACCCTAATCGTGAGGGGCTGCTCGATACCCCAAAAAGAGTGGCTAAAATGTATGAAGAGGTATTCCAAGGTTTGAATCAAGATCCAAAGGAATATTTTGAAACGGTATTTGGGGAGGACCATGAAGAAGTTGTACTAGTGAAGGATATTCCTTTTTACTCCATGTGTGAACATCATCTTGTCCCTTTTTATGGCAAAGCCCATGTTGCTTATATTCCTAGGAACGGAAAGGTAACAGGATTAAGCAAGCTGGCAAGAGCAGTGGACGCAGTTGCTAAAAGACCACAGCTGCAAGAACGAATAACATCAACCATTGCGGAGTCAATTTTAGAGAAGCTAGATCCGCATGGAGTGATGGTTGTTGTAGAAGCAGAGCATATGTGCATGACGATGCGTGGTGTAAAGAAGCCGGGCTCGCAAACTGTAACTACTGCAGTAAGAGGCGTATTTGCTGATGACGAAAGAGCACGTGCTGAAGTGCTTTCATTGATTAAGTTCTAAAATTAAATAACCATAAGCAAAAGGGTGTTTATATGGAGAATAGAATTCAAGTAGGAAATGAGTATGTCATTATTAAAGCAAAAGAGGATGGCGTAAATGTGATTGGGTTGACAAGAGGGTCAGACACTAGATTTCATCATTCTGAGAAACTTGATCATGGAGAAGTCATGATTGCTCAATTTACCGAGCATACATCTGCAATAAAAATTAGAGGAAATGCAGTAATCATGACTGCTTATGGTGAAGTAGAGAGCGAATCAAAAAAGTAAATTTTCTCTAAATGTTAATAAACGTTCACAAAGCCGCTGTTTCTTTGAAAATTCCCTGACATTGAATTGTAATATATGATATAATGGTCTCTGCCTTATGTATACGTAAATATGGACTAGTAAAGGATCTTATTTCCTTTAATATAAATAGAGATCGCATGAAACGAAGAAGAAAACTCAGGGAAAACAAGGGTGATTGAATGCAAAACATGATGGTTAAATTAGCAGATGTGAAAGAGCAAATCAATGAAAAGATTAAGCACCCTTATTTACTTAAGCACATTGAAACGCCAATAATCGATGAAGACAAGCTTTTGCTTCTTCTTTCGCTTCTAAATAAAGGGACTATCCCAGAATTAATTGCGAAAAAATATTGCATAACAATCATGCTTATTCAAATTGCCCTTGATACTCATGAGCTTGTATCGAATCACAAACTAGATTCTGAAGAACTTAAGTCTAGGCAGCTTACCGTACTTGCTGGTGTATATTATAGCGGATTGTATTATAAGATTCTTGCCGGTATTGATGATATTGAAATGATTCGTTCATTAGCTGAAGGGATAAAAGAGGTAAATGAACACAAAATTTCACTCTATCAAAAATCAGCTAATACTTTAGATGGGTTAATGAATGATGTGAAAATGATTGAATCTTCTTTATTTGTTAAGGTCGCTTCTTATTTGGATGTCACGGAATGGAGTGATTTTTCATCCAACCTTTTATTCATAAAAAGGCTAAATGCTGAAAGAGAAATGTTCTTGCAAGGAAGAAAGTCAATTGTTTTTGAAGCAATTAGAAATATAATCGCTGAAAATGAAAAATATCATGTGTCTAAAGAGCAAGATAAGGATTTGCTTGCCATTTGTGATCATTATATCGATTTTTCAAAAAAGCTCATTCAAAAGCACACGATGAAGTTCCCGATAATGGACGACGAATTATTAGGCAGAAAAATTCAGGCGATACTTGGTAAGAATGAATCCTATGCAAATACATTTGTGGAAGAAGGGTAAGCAGATGCAGCAATCAAAAGAAGAACGTGTCCATCATGTATTCGAAAAGATATATGGGAATTATGACAAAATGAATTCAGTCATTAGCTTTCAGCAGCATTTAAGATGGCGAAAAGATACAATGAAGAGAATGAACGTCCAAAAAGGTGCAAAGGCACTTGATGTGTGCTGTGGAACAGCTGATTGGACGATTGCAATGGCTGAAGCAGTTGGAGATAATGGCCAAGTGATCGGTCTAGACTTCAGTAAAAATATGCTGAAAATTGGAGAACAAAAAGTAAAAGATTTGAATCTAAAACAAGTCCAGCTTGTACATGGAAATGCGATGGAACTGCCTTTTCCTGATAACACATTTGATTATGTAACAATCGGATTTGGTCTGCGAAATGTTCCCGATTATTTACAAGTGTTGAAAGAAATGAATCGTGTTGTAAAGCCGGGAGGATTGGCTGTTTGTCTTGAAACATCACAGCCAACAATGATTGGTTTTAAACAAGCTTATTACTTCTATTTCCGCTTTATTATGCCGTTGTTTGGTAAAATTTTTGCAAAAAGCTATAAAGAATATTCTTGGCTGCAAGAATCTGCACGAGACTTCCCAGGAATGAAGGAGCTTGCCCGCATGTTCGAAAATGCTGGTTTTGATCAGGTTAGCTATAAACCATATACTGGGGGAGTAGCAGCTGTTCATATAGGGAAAAAAGAAAAATAATATTTTTCTGAATGCTTTTTCATAGGAATGTTTGTGCATATAATAACATGATGTATGGAAGCGGCAGACAGGATATAAGCTGGGTGAGTATAGATATGAAGTTGAAAATGATGTATTCATTTTTGAATTCAGATTTAACGATAATTGAAGAAGCACTTGAGGAGACAGTTCAAGCAGAGTCTCCTTTATTGCATCAAGCATCCTTGCATTTATTAAAAGCCGGGGGAAAACGAATCCGCCCAGTTTTTGTTTTGCTAGCTGGAAAGTTTGGAAATTATGATATCAGTAAAATAAAAAATGTTGCTGTATCGCTCGAACTAATTCATATGGCCTCACTTGTTCATGATGATGTCATTGATGATGCTGAACTAAGAAGGGGCAAACCTACGATAAAGGCAAAATGGGATAACCGCATTGCAATGTATACAGGGGATTATATATTTGCGCGCGCGCTTGAATTAATGACCAAGATTGAAAAGCCATTTGCTCATCAAATTTTAGCGGATACATTGGTTGAGCTATGTATTGGTGAAATTGAGCAAATTAAAGATAAATACAATTTTGATCAAAATGTACGTAACTATTTTCGCAGGATTAAAAGAAAAACAGCTATCTTAATTGCAGTCAGCTGCCAGCTAGGTGCGATTGCAGCAGATGTTTCCGATGAGGTACATAAAAAGCTTTACCAATTTGGCTACTATGTTGGGATGTCTTATCAAATTATTGATGATGTGCTTGATTTTACTGGCACAGAGAAACAGCTTGGAAAGCCAGCAGGTGATGATCTTCACCAAGGCAATATTACACTTCCTGTTTTATTTGCGATGAAGAATGAAAAGATTCGCGAAAAAATAGTGAAAGTTCATGCGGCAACAGAGCGTGAGGAAATGGAACAAATTATAACTTTGATAAAGGATTCCGGTGCAATTGAAAAGTCATTGAAGGTAAGTGACAATTACTTAAATAAAGCACTTGAAATCTTAAATGAACTTCCGCATAATCGAGCAAAGAAAACACTAAGAGATATTGCAAATATGATTGGTAAACGTAAGTTTTAAAAGCTGTTTTCCGAATATATTGCTAAATTATCAAAAAAATGTTACTATTTTCATGGGTTGTCTTCTTAGGTAATTCACTATACATATGTTTTAGGAGTGGAGATCATGGAAAAAACATTTTTAATGGTAAAGCCTGATGGTGTTCAACGTAATTTAATTGGAGAGATTGTCTCTCGTTTCGAAAAGAAAGGGTTTCAACTTGTAGGCGGTAAGCTTATGAGCATTCCGCAAGCGCTTGCAGAAGAGCATTACGGTGAACATAAAGAGCGCCCATTCTTTGGAGAATTAGTTGACTTTATTACTTCTGGACCTGTATTTGCAATGGTTTGGGAAGGTGAAAATGTCATCGCAACAGCGCGGCTTATGATGGGATCTACTAATCCTAAAGATGCAGCACCAGGAACAATCCGCGGCGACTTCGGAATTACAGTAGGTAAGAATGTCATTCACGGCTCCGACTCACCAGCAAGTGCTGAACGAGAAATCGGTCTATTCTTTAAAGAGGAAGAACTTGTTGAATACGCTAAACTAATAAATGAATGGATCAATTAATTGATCTATTGAAAGGCACTTGCTTGGAGCGAGTGCCTTTTTTAATGCTCGTGATGATATTTCCATATTGACCAATGATATCCAATTTGTTACGTTAAATCCATCAAAATTTTTAAGCTGATGGGTGGTATAAATTTGCTTCCTTTTTGTATTCGCTTTATTATTTTAATCGCGCTTTGGGCACTAATTATTTTGTCTCCAAACAAGAATTCTGGTGTGTTCGTACTTCTCTTCTGTGCGCTCTCATTATCTATTTATTTCCTTTTCCCTCTCTTTAAGAAAAAGCTGCCTATTACCTTAGTGTTACTTGCTATTACATTCGTATATGCATTTTTATTAGAGGAACAGCTTATTCCATTTTTTTTATTGCTAATTTTCTTATATAGTCTAGAGGCAGCCTTTTATTTATCTCCTCCCTATTTTCGCAGCTTACTAATAGGAGTAAATATTGTTTTATTAGCTTACTTTGCTGTAATGGTGGGCTCAGTAAATAGCATACTAGCAGGTTTGATTATTATGACCATTCTATTATTCTGTACTTTTTGCTATTTAAATACTAACTACTTCAATTTCATTCATCAATCTCAATTATATGAACAGCTTATTGATGAATATAGAAAGGTAAAAAGATATGCTGCCCAAAATGAAAAGGCAGTACGGATGGAGGAAAGGACACGAATCGCACGTGAAATGCATGATTCAGTCGGACATAAGCTAACGGCTTTAAGCATGCAGCTAGAGATACTCCTTATGAATGAAAAAAATGATGTCCTTCATACGATGAAGGACATTGTTAATGAAAGTTTGGAAGAGACAAGAAAGGCTGTTAGAGCTTTAAATATAGATGATGTCGAAGGAATATCTTCAGTTATCCAGCTAATAAGAAAACTGGAATCTGAAAGTCACTTACGAGTTCATTTTACAACGAAACAGGGGGCTTTGAGTGTCGCTTTATCAAATCAAAATAGTATCGTTTTATACAGGGTTTTACAGGAATCTTTAACAAATGCAATGAAGTATGGACAATCTAGGGAAGTGTTTGTCACATTAGGCACTTCACCGCTTGGTCATTTATATTTTGATATTAGAAATTCATATGATCATATAAAACCATTTCATGAAGGCTTCGGGCTGAAAAATATGAGGCAAAGGGTAGAAGAAGTGGGCGGTTCTATCGAAATTTATCAGTTAGATCAAATCTTTATTATCGAAGGATCATTGCCGTAGAGGAGAGATGAGTTTGATTCGTGTATTAATAGTAGAAGACCAAAGCATCGTCCGCCAAGGATTAAAAATGATTCTTGAACAAAACGAGCAATTTATCGTTGTTGGAGAAGCGGAAAATGGAGTAGAAGCAATTGATTATTTAGAAAATTATCTTGTGGATGTTGTTTTAATGGATATACGGATGCCAAAAATGAATGGGATTGAGGCAGCTCATAAAATAAAAGAAAGGTGGCCGAATGTTAAGATCCTCATTCTAACAACATTTAATGATGAGGAATATGCACTCCAAGCCTTAAAAGTGGGTGTGGATGGATTTTTGTTAAAAACATCAGACGGACATAAGCTAATTAGTTCAATAAAAAGCTGTCTTGATGGTGGCATGGCAATACATGAGCAAGTGGCAGCCAAGGTGCTTCCGAGGCTGCTAGAAAAACCAGAAATCGATTCCATTGATATTCATTTAACTCCAAGAGAATTAGTGATTACAAAGCTGGTTGGAAGAGGAAAGACGAATAAGGAAATTGCAGGTGAACTCTATTTGTCCATTGGTACGGTTAAAAATCATCTAACACAGATTTTGCAAAAGCTTGGCTTAAGGGATCGCACACAGCTCGCGATCTTTGCTATTAAGCATGATCTTTTATAAATGAATGCCTTGTTAATAAGCTATGTCAGTTGGCGTAGCTTTTTCTTATGACATAATAATGACGGAGGTCATGGGTATGGAAATTTTTAGTGACTTAGGGCAGTGTAGGAAGTTTTAAATTTTTTCTATACTAATCATGTATAAAGGAGGGAATTTCATGTTAGAAGTAGTGGATCTATCCAAGCATTTTAAAAATAAAAAGGCAGTTAAAGGAGTTAATCTGTATTTGGAAAAAGGGGAGACGGTTGGTTTACTAGGTCCAAATGGTGCAGGGAAGTCAACAACGATATCATTAATCTCTTCATTGGTTCATCCAACGAGCGGGGATGTTCGGCTTAAAAATGAAAGTATTGTAAGGAAACCAGAGAAAATTAGAAAAATTCTTGGTGTCGTTCCTCAGGATATTGCTCTGTATATGGATTTAACAGCTGAAGAGAATCTCGAGTTTTTTGGAAGGATCCATCGTATTAAAAAAAAGGAATTACAGAGAAAAGTCAAAGAGGTATTAGATATTATCGGTCTTACTGATCGAAAAAAAGATTTGGTAAAAACATTCTCTGGTGGGATGAAAAGACGTTTAAATATTGGCGTATCCTTGCTTCATGAACCCGAGCTTCTCATCATGGATGAGCCGACAGTAGGCATTGATCCCCAATCAAGGAATTATATCCTTGATACAGTCAAACGATTAAATATGGAAAAAAATATGACTGTTTTATATACAAGTCATTATATGGAGGAAGTAGAGTATTTGTGTGACCGCATATATATTATGGACCATGGCGAAGTAATCGCAGCAGGAACGAAGGAAGAAATTAAAGGCATACTATCGGCGGAGCAATCTATTGCAATGAAAGTAGAAATCCTGAAAGGGGAATATCTTCAACTACTGCAAGCTCTTCCAAATATAAAAAGTATATCGGTTCAAGATCCTTCTATTACTTTGATCGTTCCAAAAAAGGCAAATATTCTAAAAGACCTTTTCAGATTAGCGGAAGAAACAAAAACAAATATCATCTCAGTTCATATTGAAACACCTACTTTAGAAGATGTATTCCTCCATTTAACAGGCAGACAATTAAGGGATTAGAAGGGAGGAACGAAAATGATCATTCAATTAATAAAAAAAGAGTTGCTCATGGTTTGGAGGAGACCTCGTGAATTAGTTATCCTCCTCTTTATGCCTTTTGTCCTTATTACTATATTAGGGGCTGCATTAGGTTCAATTATCAATGGCGATGCTCCAGATTTAGATATTAAACTAGCTGTTATACAAAAGGATGATATTGATGATGGGGAAGAAAAAATGATTAAAAGAATAGAAGACCTGCCGATATCACCAGAAGAAAAAACAACAGCAATTGAAGGGATAAAAAGCTTCAATCCGATAAAAATCTTACGTGATGATATATTTGGAAGCGTGGAATTTAAAGATAGCATTCGAGTAGTAGAAATGGAGAGTGCTCCATCTGCAAAAGAATCACTTGAATATAGTGGCGTACTTGAAGTTCCTGCAGGGTTTACAGAACAATTTTATCGTCATGCATTTTTAAATGAAGATGAGATCCCGAGTTTAAATCTTAAACTAAATGAATCATACACACTAGAGGGAGGCGTGCTGAATGATATATTTTCCTCATTTCAAGATAATATTTCATTATGGTCAGCTCTTCCGTCTCTAGGAATTGATCAGGAAATGCTTCAAAACAGCTTAATTTCCAAAGTGGGAAACATAGAAACGGTAACGAAGAAAAAGCCAATTAATGCCGTCACCTATTACGCAATTGGGATGTGCGTGATGTTTATGTTTTATGTAGCGGGAAATTCGGCAGCCTTGGCATTGGAAGAGAAGGAAAACCAGATTTATGGACGTATACTATTAGCTAACGTGCCCATCCCGACATTTTTCATAGGTATTTTTGTTTCGACGATTATTGTCACCTTTATACAAATGAATATATTGTTTGGCTTGTCAGCTCTCATACATGATGTAAGATGGCCAAATACTTTCGATTATTTTGTTGTAACTCTTTGTTTGTGTTTGATGGTTGGGGGGTTCGCTGTTTTTATTTCAGCTATTAATTATCGTTTGAATTCTAGAAGCGCAACTCAAGTATTTTCCAGCTTTTTAATACCAATTATTGCTTTCATCGGCGGAAGTTTTATCCCAGTTTCGCAAATTGGCGGATTTTTTGAAACGATTTCTCAATACTCCCCTGGTGGCGCAGGAATTTCAGCCTACTATAAGATCATGCAAGGATACACTTTAAATGATATTTCGGTTCAATTGTTATCCGTTCTAATTACGACTATATTGTTGCTAGTATTAGCATTTTTGATCCAGCCAAGAAGAGGTGAATCGATATGAGAGGCATCATATGGGGGAAATTCCGCTTGCTACTTAGAAAACCAGGTGCATTTATCGCGACCACTATTATTTGTATCGCGTTTGCCTACTTATTAGGGAAGTCATCGTTTACAAAGGTTGAAGTTCCTGTTTATAGTTCTTTACCCGAGGAAGAGGTAAATGAAATCGTAGAAGAACTGAATAAAGGTGACTCTTTTTCATTTGTCGCTGGAGATGAAAAAGAGGTAAAGAACAAAGTTGCTTCAGGCAATGCAGAAGCAGGTATTTCACTTGATGCTGATTTCTTTACAATATATCAGGTGGGAAATACAGAGAATTTTCATCTGATTAATCAATATGTAGAAAGATATTATTTAAAAAGATTACAAGAAAAAGCTGTCATTGATCTTGCTGTTGATTCAAATAAGGCAATTGAAAAAATTAATGAAGTAAAAGAAAATCACCTTTTCGAGCTCTCAGTAGCCTCTTTTTCAGATGATAATCAATGGGTGTATGATCCAGGTCTCCAATCATTATTTGGATTTGCTCTGTTCTTCTCTATATACACTGTTGCGTTTAATGTAGTTGAAATTTTACGGGAGAAACAGCTCGGGATTTGGGATAGGCTGATTTTATCTTCTACAACAAAGTTAGAAATGTATGTAGGCAATTTGCTTTATTGCTTTTTTATAGGTTATCTACAAATCTCCTTAATATTTGTTGTCTTTAAATTTGGTGCAGGAGTAGACTTCTATGGCTCGTTTGGAAAAACTTTGATCCTGATTATCCCTTATTTATTTTCGATTGTAGCATTATCAATCTTTTTAACAGGCATCGTTAAAACAATCGGACAGTTTAATGCACTAGTTCCATTAATAAGTGTAAGCTTTGCTATGCTTGGCGGAGCTTATTGGCCAATTGAAATCATTACATCAGAGACACTGTTAACCATTTCAAAGGCAATCCCGATTACTTATGGAATGGAGCTTTTAAAAGGTGCAACTATCTCTGGCTTATCCTATAGCGAGTTATTATATCCCGTTTCAATATTAATATTAATGGGTGTAGTCATGATGGGGATTGGAATTCGTTTAATGGAAAGAAGGCATGTATAATTAGAAGTTTACAAGAATGCCGATTTCTCTTTCAAGAATAAAAATTTCAATAAAACTCACTCCAATCTGGGATTTTTCAGCTATACTAATAATGTATAACCGAAACTAGCAATGAATAGAGGAGTAAAGGCAATGTCGCAGGATTATCAGAATTTCATTGTAAATATTAAAAAGAAAACTGGAATTGATTTATCCTTGTATAAAGAAGCACAAATGAAAAGAAGGCTCCTTTCATTATATGAAAAAAAGGGGTTTCATTCTTTTAATGATTTTTTTGATGCTATGAATAAGGATAGAGAACTGTTAATTGAATTTCTTGATCGAATGACAATAAATGTGTCAGAGTTTTATCGCAATGCAAAAAGATGGGAAGTGCTTGAAAAGAAAATTATTCCAAAACTGCTTGAGAAGAATAAGCGATTGAAAATTTGGAGTGCAGCATGTTCGACAGGGGAAGAGCCATATACAATTGCGATGGTAATGTCAAATTTTATGCCATTATCTCAAGTCCAAATTTTAGCAACAGATTTAGATGAAAATGTTATTGCTAGAGCAAAGATGGGAATATATCCGGAAAGATCTTTAAATGAAGTACCAGAGGAAATGAAGAAAAAATATTTCACGAAAGATGGAACTTTCTTTAAAATATCTGATGATGTAAAGAAAACAGTCACTTTTCGCAAGCAGAATCTCTTAGCAGACAGCTTTGGGGGTCCTTTTGATTTAATTGTCTGCCGAAATGTACTTATTTATTTTACAGAAGAGGCGAAGGATGAGCTCTATTATAAATTTAGCGGAGCATTAAACAAAGATGGCATCTTTTTTGTTGGAAGCACAGAGCAAATTTTTAATCCAGGAAAGTATGAGTTTGAAACAGAAGACACATTCTTTTATCGGAAGAAGTAACCTGAGGACCTGGAGAAATCCAGCGTCTTTTTTTATTGAATTGCTTTTCTTTTTTGAGTAACTAATCATTTCATGTTAAAATGCATTAAATATAGAAATAAATTATAGGAATTTTCTTTTTTTTACTATTTTTATTATTTATCCTATGTTATATTGGTACATAATCCTTTAATGAGTTGAAGGGGGAAAGAGTTTTGAGATACTTAACTTCGGGTGAATCCCATGGTCCGCAGCTGATGACCATTATTGAAGGGCTGCCAGCAGGTTTACCGCTGTTGGACTCAGATATTAATTTTGAATTGGCAAGACGGCAAAAAGGTCATGGCAGAGGAAGAAGAATGCAAATTGAAAAAGATACAGTTCAAATAGTGGGTGGCATTAGACATGGGTATACCCTTGGATCGCCAGTTGGATTAGTCGTCGAAAATAATGATTGGAAGCATTGGACGAAAATTATGGGGCAGGAACCGATTGCTCCTGATGAAGAGGAAGAAATTAAAAGGAAGATTACACGGCCGCGCCCTGGTCATGCTGACCTAAATGGTGCATTAAAATACGGACATCGGGATATGCGGAATGTTCTTGAGCGCTCATCCGCAAGAGAAACGACGGTGAGAGTAGCTGCAGGAGCTGTAGCAAAAAAGTTATTAAAAGAGTTAGGAATCGAGGTCGCCTCTCATGTAATTGAAATAGGCGGAGTGACTTCTGCTTTAAAAGAATATGAATCTCTTGAAAAATTAAAAGAAATTACTGAAGGCTCACCAGTTAGATGCCTTGATCCAGTAGCTGAAAAGAAGATGATGGCTGCCATTGATGAAGCAAAACAACAAGGTGATTCCATTGGTGGAATTGTTGAAGTTATTGTCGAAGGGATGCCTCCTGGTATAGGAAGCTATGTTCATTACGATAGAAAGCTTGATGCGAAACTGGCTAGTGGAATGATGAGTATAAATGCATTTAAGGGTGTTGAGATTGGCATCGGGTTTGAAGCAGCAAGTAAACCTGGCAGTGAGGTTCATGATGAAATTGCATGGAGTGAGGAACGAGGGTATTATCGGAAAACCAATCGTTTAGGCGGACTTGAGGGTGGAATGACTACTGGCATGCCAATTGTTGTCAGAGGGGTAATGAAGCCGATTCCAACACTGTATAAACCGCTTCAAAGTGTTGATATTGAAACGAAGGAACCATTTTCAGCAAGTATTGAACGTTCAGACAGCTGTGCTGTTCCTGCAGCTGCTGTCGTTGCCGAAAATGTGATCGCATGGGAGCTGGCAGCTTCGATTGTTGAACAATTTTACTCTGATCGATTGGAAACATTGAAGGAGACAGTTGATAAGCAAAGAGCTTTCGCAAGGGAGTTTTAATATGAAGCAAATTTCCATTCAAACAGCTTCAAAAACATATCCTGTTTTTATTGGTTCGGATGTTATTAAGCAATTAGGCGCATTTATTAATCATGCTTTCCCTTTCCTATCAAAAGTATTGATTATTACGGATGAAACAGTTGGAGATTTGTATCAATTTGATATCCAACAGGCTCTTGCGGATTTCCGAGTACAATCATATATTGTCCCAAGTGGAGAAAAAGCTAAAACCTTTGAAGTATATTATCAATGCTTAACTTTTGCACTTGAGAATAAGCTGGACAGGAAATCGCTTGTCATTGCATTTGGCGGAGGGGCAGTCGGTGATCTTGGAGGGTTTGTTGCTGCTACATTTATGAGGGGAATTCCTTTTATACAAGTACCAACAACTATTCTTGCTCATGATAGTGCAGTCGGAGGGAAAGTAGCCATTAATCATCCATCAGGGAAAAATATGATTGGTGCATTTTATCAGCCGGAAGCAGTATTTTATGACTTGAATTTTCTTGAATCATTGCCATTGCATGAAAAAAGATCTGGATTTGCGGAAGTGGTTAAACATGGGCTTATTCATGATCCTGCCCTTTATTTATGGTTAAGTGAACACATCCGCTCATTGGTGAGGCTATCCGTTCCCGATTTAAGTTATATGCTGGCTAGAGGGATTGAAGTCAAAAATGATTTTGTTTCTTTAGACGAAAGAGAGACAGGGGTTCGTGCATTTCTCAATTTTGGTCACACACTTGGTCATGCGATCGAAGCCGAGGCTGGTTATGGCAAATGGACGCATGGTGAGGCAGTCGTCATTGGAATGTTATTTGCATTAGAGCTAAGCCGGAAAAAAGCCGGTTTAAAATTTGATAGTGAATATTTTAAGGCTTGGCTAAAACAGCTGGGATATGCCATAAAGCTTCCAAAAGAGCTGTCACATGAAAAATTAGTAGAGCGGATGAGGCAAGATAAAAAGTCGATTGACCAAAAAGTAAATTTTGTATTGTTAAAGGAAATTGGCAGCCCCATTTCATATGAAATTACGGATGAAGAGTTGTTGAATGAGCTATACATATTTCATAAGGGGGAATGATTATGATTCGAGGAATTAGGGGAGCTATTACTGTTTCTGAGAATAGAGAAAGTGAAATCATTGAAGCAACAGAAATCTTACTTAGAAAAATAATCGAACAAAACAGGATTGAAGCAAATATGGTTGCATCTATTTTCATTTCTGTGACAGAAGATATTACAGATTCATTCCCTGCGAAAGCTATCCGGTTAATTGATGGCTGGACGTATGTACCTGTTATGTGTATGAGAGAAATTCCTGTTCCATCTGCATTGGCAAAATGTATTCGCATTATGATGCACGTGAACACAGCGATCCCGCAAGAAGAAATAAACCATATTTATTTAGGAAATGCAATAAGTTTAAGGCCAGATTTAAAAGTTGAAAATAGATCCTAATAATTCATAGATTTGAAATCGTAAAATTGATAAGAAAAGGTGAATGATCATGAAATGGAAAGAGCAGCTCCTTCAGTTAACTCCCTATCAGCCAGGGAAATCAATCGATGAAGTGAAAAAGCAATATGGCTTAGATAAGATTGTAAAGCTCGCATCTAATGAAAATCCATTTGGGTGTTCAGATAAAGTAGCTGAAGCTTTAAATCAATCACCTTTAACATTCCCATTATACCCTGATGGATATGCAACAGATTTAAGAGCAGCTGTGGCAGAACATCTGAAGGTGAATGAGGATCAATTAATCTTTGGAAACGGTTCGGATGAAATTATCCAAATGATCTCTAGGTCATTATTAGGAAAAGGTACAAATACTATTATGGCTGAGCGGACATTTCCACAGTATAAGCACAATGCTATTGTTGAAGGAGCAGATATTAAAGAAATCCCTTTAATAAATGGAGAACATGATCTTGATCGCATGCTAGAGGCAATGGATGAGTATACATCTGTTGTGTGGATATGCAACCCGAATAATCCTACAGGTCATTATATTCCAGAGCACCGATTGCTTCCTTTTTTAGAGAAGGTACCAAAAGATGTTCTTGTTGTTCTTGATGAAGCTTACTGCGAATATGTGGATGCTCCAGATTATTGTGATACTATCCCTTTATTGAAGATATTTCCTAACTTGATTATTCTGCGTACATTTTCAAAAATTTATGGACTTGCAAGCTTGCGCATAGGCTATGGAATCAGTTGTTCTGATACTATACGTGCCCTGGAACCTGTTAGGGAACCATTTAATGTAAATCGTACAGCGCAAGCTGCAGCAATAGCCGCGATCAATGATCAGTCATATGTTGAGTATTGCATGCAGAGAAATCGGGAAGGGCTTGAACTTTTCTATCAATTCTGTTTTGAAAACAAGCTTGAGTACTACCCTTCACAAGGCAATTTTCTTTTAATTGACTTCAATACGGATGGGAATGAAGTGTTTCAGTTCTTACTTGAGAAAGGATACATCGTTCGCTCAGGTAAGGCTCTCGGTTTTCCGACATCGGTTCGTGTAACAGTCGGATCAAAGGAGCAAAATGAAGGCGTGATGAAAGTGATGGGAGAATATTTAACATTTAAAGCAACGTGTTTAGAGGGAGTAAAAGCCCAATAAAATCATAAAAATATTCAGAGGCTTTTTTTAGCCTCTGAATTTATTTAAAGGGATGAGGATCTTGAATAGCCGCGTGTTTATAATTGGTTTAGGATTGATAGGGGGTTCCCTTGCACTATGTATAAAGAAGCAGCATAAGGACGCGATAATTATTGGTTTTGATGTCAACTACGAACAGGCAAGGCTCGCTAGAATGCTTTCTGTAATTGATGATATTGCTGATTCTATTGAAGCTGGTGCGAAAGAAGCTGATCTTATTTTGATCGCTGCACCTGTTCAAGAAACGGAAATGATTATTCAGTATTTAGCAAATATTGAGCTAAAAGAGCAAGTTATTATTTCTGATGCAGGCAGTACGAAAAAGGCAATCGTTAAAAAGTCAAAATTGCTGGCAGATAAAGGGATTGCATTTATTGGCGGTCATCCAATGGCCGGTTCCCATAAAAGTGGGATCACTGCTGCAAAGTCAATCCTGTTTGAAAATGCTTTTTACTTGTTAACCCCTGAAGACCATATACATGGTGAACAGGTACAGCTTCTGCAAAACTGGCTTTTAGGGACGAAAGCAAAATTTATAATATTGTCTCCAGATGAGCATGATTATTTAACAGGTGTAATCAGCCATTTTCCTCACGTAATTGCCGCTTCTCTTGTACATCAAGCAGAGAAAACAAGTGAAAAGAGGAAGCTTGTGCCTCGTTTAGCAGCCGGCGGTTTCCGCGATGTGACAAGGATTGCATCCAGCAGTCCTGCAATGTGGAGAGATATTTTATTACATAATAAAGATGTTATTCTAAGTTTATTAGTAAACTGGCAGGAAGAAATGCAAAAGGTTACAAAAATGCTGGAAACCGAAAATAGTGAAGAAATCTATGATTACTTTTTAAAGGCAAAGCAGTTTAGAGATGAATTGCCGCAAAAACAAAAAGGAGCGATCCCTGCTTTTTACGACCTTTTTGTTGATGTCCCTGATTATCCTGGTGTCATTTCCGAAATAACAGGAATTCTAGCTAAGGAAGAAATAAGTATTACAAATATACGTATTCTTGAAACAAGGGAAGAAATATATGGTGTATTAGTCATTAGCTTTCAAACTGAAGAGGATCGCGAACGTGCGGAAACATGTATTCATTTACATACAAACTATGAGACTTCAGCTGGTTTATAGTACATGGTGTGAAGGTTTTTGTTGTAAAAAAATTTAGGAAAGGATGATGGGGATGCCAATAAAACTGCATACGAATGTGGAAGGCTTAAATGGAGAACTTGCCATTCCTGGAGATAAATCGATTTCCCATCGGTCAATCATGTTTGGGGCAATTGCAGAAGGAGAAACAGTTGTCACAAATTTTTTATTAGGTGAGGATTGCTTAAGTACGATCGATTGTTTCAAAAAAATGGGTGTCATAATTGAGCGGCAGGAAGAAAAGGTTATTATCCGTGGCAATGGCTTTGAAGGATTAAATGAGCCTTCAGAGGTATTTGATGTTGGAAACTCTGGCACAACAATACGCTTATTGTTAGGGATATTAGCTGGACGTCCATTTCACTCTGTTTTGATTGGTGATCAATCGATTGGAAAAAGACCGATGACAAGGGTAACGATGCCATTGCAATTATTTGGAGCAGCCATTAATGGAAGAAAGAATGGTGAATTCACGCCTTTATCGATTATGGGCGGGAATTTGAAAGGAATCGAATATAAGCTTCCTGTAGCGAGTGCACAGGTTAAATCCTCTCTTCTATTTGCTGGTTTACAAGCTGATGGAACGACGACTGTCGTTGAACCAGTGACTACTAGAGATCATACAGAACGAATGATCAAACAATTCGGCGGAGAAGTAGAGAAAATTGGCACAACGATCCGAATAAAGGGCGGACAGAAACTCACGGGTACATCCATTCATGTTCCAGGAGATATTTCTTCTGCAGCCTTCTTTTTAGCAGCTGGTGCCATTATACCTGAAAGTGAAATTAAATTGACTAATGTAGGTCTGAATCCAACAAGAACGGGCATTATTGATATTATGAAGGATATGGGGGCAAATATAACGATCACACAGAATATCGAGAATGAGTTTGAACCAAGCGGAGATATTTGTATTCAATCTTCTGCATTAAAAGGAACAACAATTGGAGGTGAAATCATACCAAGATTGATTGATGAAATTCCAATTATTGCCTTAATGGCAACCCAAGCTGAAGGGGTAACAATTATTAAAGATGCTCACGAATTAAAGGTGAAAGAAACAAATCGAATTGATACTGTTGTGGCTGAACTTACGAAGCTTGGTGCTAAAATAGATGCTACCGAAGATGGGATGATTATTTATGGCAAATCAGAATTAACTGGTGGAATGGTATCAAGTCACGGGGACCATCGGATTGGGATGATGCTATCAATTGCAGCTGCTTTAAGTAAGGAAGACGTTTACCTTGAGAATGAAGAGGCTATTTATGTATCCTATCCTTCATTCTTTGACCATTTGAACAGTCTTATATAGTCACTTACCTATTGAGAGCTGCTGTGCAGCTCTTTTGCTTTGGAAAAAATTGTCGGTCTGATTAATTAAACAAGCCTTTACGTACGAATTAGTAATCTGCACAGTGAAATTTGGCAGACCGAAATTTACATATTTAGTTAAGTGCATTGTCCTGATCGTTCTTTGTCATATTTATCTTATAAAGTGCATAGCTTGTCATAAGACCGAATAAGAGGGGGGTTTTATGACGTATATTATTGAAAATGCAACCATATTAAAGGAACGAAGGATGACAAAAGCTTCACTGCTGATTGAGAATGGGAAGATTTTATCGATTAAACCGGATTATAAACGATACAGGTTTATTCGGATGAATGCAGCTTCTTATATCATGACCCCCACATCGACTCTTTTGCATAAAGAGTTCCCGTTAAATTTGCCTTTCCAAGAGTTAAAAAAATACTTTATTAATGAATTCATACTTAAGGGCTGTACAACCTTTATAACATTAGCTGAAGTGAATCATGAGCAAGCGTTGTCGAAAGAAATTAAACGTGTTCATACACGGTTGTTAAGCAGTCCAATCGACTATATTATTGGTGTGAAGATTTCTTCCCGATTACTAACTCCATCTTTATTAAGAAAATGCAAGCGGGAAAAGGTGCCTGCCGTTTTTGTAGAAATTCATCATGTGGACGAGCTGGATGCACTTCCTTGGGGATGGCTGAGGGAGGCTATGTTTCCGTATAATAGTCCGCTAATACCGCTTTTTGTAAATGGGAATGAGAGCGAAAGAAGCGAAGCAAAAATTAGATGGAAGCGGATTATGGAAAAAGAAAAAATTCCTTCTATTAATGAAGAAATAGCAGAAAATGAACCGATCTCCTATCCTGCTTTAAAAAAAATAGGGATTTTTCCGAAGAAATCAAGTATTCATCAAGGTCTCGAACTATCATATAACTTATACTTGAAGAGCAGGGAAATCAGAAATATTGAAGAAATCGAGCTCTTTCATTATCATAGACATATGCTTGTTCATACTGTTCATAAGGGCGAGGTCATCCGTGCGCAGGATTACATTGATTTTCGTCCAGGTTTCGGTGAACATGTTAAAATAAACACACCATCCTATTTTACTATTTAGTATACTGCTAGTCAGATAATTGTCCCGAAAGGAAATAATAATGGAAAAAGTAGATAAAATTATTACACTTATAGAAAATGGCCAACATGAGGAAGCGATGGAGCAGCAAAAACAAATTTTGCTGCAAGGATCCCATGAGGAAAGATTTGTCCTTGCGGAAGAGCTCTTTCAATATGGTTTTGTAGAGGAAGCTAAGGCATTATTCGAGAGGCTGCTGGAAGCTTATCCAGAAGAGGGAGAGCTGCTCGTTCTTTTGGCTGAGGCGAATATTGATCTTGGTCAGGAAGACGAAGCAATCCTAGTGCTTGAACGCGTGCAGGAGGATGATCCAAGTTTTCCACAATCACTTCTCCTCCTAGCTGACCTTTACCAGATGGAAGGGCTTTATGAGGTAAGCGAACAAAAGCTGCAGAAGGCAAAATCTATTTTGCCAGATGAAATCATTATTGATTTTGCACTCGGAGAACTTTATGCTGAGCAAGGGAAATTTCTAGAGGCCACAAGATCATACGAAAAGGTGTTGCTTAATGAAGATGTAATTGGGGGTGTAAATGTCAACCAACGGATGGCAGAGGTCCTGAGTGTTGGGGGAGCATTTGAGGAAGCATTGCCATATTACGAGCAAGCACTAGATGAAAAAATTGAAATCAATACTTTGTTTAGCTATGCATTCACAGCATTGCAAGCAGGCTTTAATCGGACAGCGATTGAAAAATTTAATGAATTAATGGAGCTGGATCCTGAGTATCATTCATTATATTTAAATCTTGCAAAAGCCTATGAACGGGAAGAAGAACTCGAAAATAGCTATCAAGCGATAAGAATGGGAATCAAGCAGGATGAATATAATAAAGATCTTTATTTATACGGCGGGAAGCTCGCATTAAAGCTTGGCAAGGAAGAGGAAGCTGAAAAGTTATTTAGAGAGTCCTTAGCTCTAGATCCTGAATTTACAGAGGCAGCTGTCACCCTGACAAAGCTGTTCCTTAAACAGGATAGGTATGAGGATGTCTTAGAAATAACGGGAATGATGAACGATCTTGAAGAAGAAGAGCCCCGTCTCCTCTGGGATGCTGCAATCGCACATCAGCAGCTTGAAGAATATTCACAGGCATTAAACAAATACGATAGTGCATATACTTTTTTTAAGGAGCAGCCAGATTTTCTGTCCGATTATGGATATTTTCTAATTGAAGAAGGAAAAACAGCTGAGGCTGCCGAAATTTTTAATAGACTAATAAAAATTGAACCAAACAACTTAGAATTTCAGGATATAGTACAAAGACTCTCGGAATAATTACGAGGAGCTTATCGCATTTCAATTTGCAGAGGAGGGAATCTAATCATGTCAGCCCCTGTATCTGTCAACGAGAAAAAAGATTTTATTCGCTGGTTTCTCAATCATTATCAGTTAAAAAGGCGAGAATGCGTATGGATATTAAATTATTTAATGAGCCATGATCAACTAATGGAAAAGGTTCATTTTGTTGAACAAGCGCAATATTGCCCAAAGGGTTTAGTAATGTCTACTCATTGTGTGGAAGAAGTCCCATTTCGTTTTTATAAGGAAAATGTCATGACTACAGACGCAGAGAAATCATTCCATGATATTAGACTAAACCGGGAGGAAGAAATCTTTATACAATTAAATTTTCATGCATCAAACAAAACACATCAGTATGCAGCGGTGCTGGAAGAAAATCCGTTCATGCCAAAGAAACTTCGAATAAATGAAAAGGATCGGCTGATTGCGGAACGTTTCTTAGAAAACTGTATAGAAAGATTTCAAAAGGATCATCTCTTGAAAAAAATTGATGAAGCACTTGATAATCATGATGAACAGACTTTTTTACTGCTAACAGAAAAATTAATAAAGCTTAATAAAGATATTCATTAGCTTGCCATACTGGCAGGCTTTTATTTTTTTGCTTTGTAAGTGTGCTAAACTTCCTTTTAGTAACTGGATTATAGTGATATGATAATGAGGAAAGCTGGCAGCAGCTATTGATTATTGAATGCAATTCTATTGTTTTGGACAAATATAAGATATGGAGTGAAATGGATGAAGTGGATTTCCCAGGATATTGATATGTACATAAAATCAAAAGAATATGTAGACACAGCAGTTCTTCCTTTGTTTCCGGTATCATTAGGAGATGACATAAAGCAAACTGCAGCGATGTCGGAGTTTATATCTTTATTGAGCATTCAGCTTGAAAGACAGTTCAGAGGGAGATTAGTTATGCTTCCAGGCTATTCATATTTAAAATCATTCCCTGAGGATAAGCTTATAAGCGATGTGAAATTATGGGAAACGGAACTATTAGAAAAAGGGTTTAAACACGTATTCTGCTTAACATCTGATAGCAGCTGGAAAGCAAATGAAAATCAAATCACGAGCGGTTTGATTTGGCTCCCTTCGCTTCCGCTAGAGCATATGGATGAGCAGTATAAAACTACTATTCTTGACGATCAAGTAAAGCAGCTGCTCCAATTGTTTCTGCAAAAGTGGGCATCAGCTTAAGTCAAGTGGCAATTTTAGTCACACAGTTGACATGTTTTCGTCAAAGGATATATTGACCTTATATTAAGATTGATATATCATTGTTATGTCCTAGTTTTATATTGTGTTGAATTTTGTCCGTTGGACTTAACTTCATAATAGAGGGGGGAAAGGTATGAGCAAAAATCGTGTTTCAAGACGTCAATTCCTAAGCTATACACTAACTGGTGTAGGCGGTTTCATGGCTGCTGGAATGTTAATGCCAATGGTTCGTTTTGCAATTGATCCAGTATTGCAGGCAAAAGCTGGCGGTAATTACATTCCGACTCCGCAAAAGGTTGCTGATATTACAGAAGTGCCAACTCGTGTTGACTTTACATTCGAACAGCAGGATGCATGGTACAATTCTGAAGAAACTGGAACTGCGTGGGTTTATAAGGACGACAAAGGAGAAATTGTCGCACTTTCACCTGTTTGTAAGCATTTAGGGTGTGTGGTTAACTGGGAAGGAGATAAATCCAAACCTGACCATTTCTACTGCCCGTGTCATGGAGGACTTTATACGAAAGATGGTACAAACGTTCCAGGTACACCACCTATTGCACCACTTGATGTATATCCTTACATTGAAAAAGATGGTTACCTGCACTTAGGTAAAGCAGAGCCAAAGAAGGGGGCGTAATCCTTGTTAAATAAAATTTATGACTGGGTGGACGAGCGTTTAGATATTACGCCTTTATGGCGCGATATTGCAGATCATGAAGTGCCTGAGCATGTAAACCCTGCCCATCACTTTTCTGCTTTCGTTTATTGCTTCGGCGGATTAACATTCTTTGTTACCGTTATTCAAATCTTATCTGGAATGTTCCTAACCATGTATTATGTTCCAGATATTAAAAATGCATGGGAGTCCGTGTATTACTTGCAAAACCATGTGGCATTTGGACAAATTGTCCGCGGAATGCATCACTGGGGTGCTAGTTTAGTCATCGTAATGATGTTCTTACATACGTTACGCGTATTCTTCCAAGGTGCTTACAAGAAACCGCGTGAATTGAACTGGGTTGTCGGTGTATTGATTTTCTTCGTTATGCTGGCTCTTGGTTTAACAGGCTACTTACTGCCTTGGGATATGAAAGCATTATTTGCAACAAAAGTTACAATGCAAATTATTGAATCTGTTCCGTTAATTGGGGTATATCTAAAAACCCTCATTGCTGGATCGCCGGATATCGTTGGAGCGCAAACCATTACTCGTTTCTTTGCGATTCACGTATTCTTCTTGCCAGCAGCATTGTTCGCATTAATGGCTGCTCACTTTGTAATGATTCGTAAACAAGGTATTTCAGGACCATTGTAAGCTGATATGAGCAAAAAGAGGATTTTTAGATAAAGGAGGGGGAATCGCCCAATGCATCGTGGTAAAGGTATGAAATTCGTAGGAGACTCTCGTGTTTCTGCTGAACGAAAACCGAACATTCCGAAAGACTATTCGGAATACCCTGGCAAAACGGAAGCATTCTGGCCTAACTTCCTATTAAAAGAATGGATGATAGGTGCCGTTTTCCTAATCGGATTTTTATGTTTAACAATTGCACATGAGCCGCCGCTTGAAAAAATCGCGGATCCAAGTGATACAGCATATATTCCATTGCCAGACTGGTATTTCTTATTCTTATACCAACTTTTAAAGTATACTTACGCATCAGGTCCATTTAATATTGTAGGTGCCTTAATCATACCAGGTCTTGCTTTCGGAGCATTGCTGCTTGCACCATTTATCGACCGTGGACCAGAACGCCGTCCATCAAAGCGCCCATTAGCTACTGGATTTATGTTATTAGCAGTAGCTGCAATTACATTCTTAACTTGGCAGTCCGTAGCAACCCATGACTGGGAAGCTGCAGCAAACCAAGGTAAAATTGTTGCTGAGGTTGAAATTGATAAAGAAGCAGAAGGCTACAAGATTATGGAAGCGAATACTTGCTTAACATGTCATGGTGGAGAACTTCAAGGAGGAGGAGGAGCACCTGCTCTTATTGACACTGGTCTAACTCCTGAAGAAATTAAAGAAATTGTTACCAACGGTAAAGGCGCAATGCCAGCTGGACTTTTCAAAGGTTCAGATGAAGAATTTGATAAATTGGCTGAGTATATCTCAGGAATCGTAAGTGAATAATCCTAAAGGCTGACGTTAATTCGTCAGCTTTTTTGTTTCGTGTGCATATAATGTACAGGCCTCTATGGTAAAATAATGAAGAAAAACATTGAATAGAGAAGAGGACAATCATGAAGTGGATTTATCCAGTTTTAGGGAATAAAGCAGTAATGTGGCTTCTTTTAGTTATCAATATTGCAGGGACCATTTACGGTTATATCTGGTATAAATGGCAGCTTGTTGAAACACCTGCGATATTCTTGCCTTTTGTTCCAGATAGCCCAACTGCAAGCTTATTCTTTGTATTTGTATTAATCGCTTTTCTTTTAGGGAAAAATTGGCCGTTATTTGAAACGCTAGCCATTGTAACATTAATTAAATATGGCATCTGGGCTGTAGTGATGAATTTATTAGTATTTCAAGTGACTGGGGAGCTTGATTGGGTTGCGCTTATGCTGATATTTTCACATGGTGCGATGGCTGTACAGGGAATGCTTTATGCACCATTTTACCGTATAAAAACTTGGCATCTTGTAGTTACAGGTATTTGGACGCTGCATAATGATGTGATTGATTATGTGTTTTTTATGCTTCCGCGCTATCCAATCTTAGACTTGTATACTCCACAAATTGGGTATTTCACATTTTGGCTGAGTATTTTTTCTTTAGGGATCACGTACTTTTTGACGTTAAGAAAAAATCATTTTCAATTAGAAATTAAATATTAGCCAATACTAATAATAAAATCGAATTAAAACTATCGAAAATGGATTTCTGGTCTATCCTTGTCCAAACTCTCATACATATTTAATAGTAATTTGAGGGGGGACAAGTATGAAATCCAGAATAATGATTGCAATCATGATTTTTCTTCTATTGCCCATAACAGGATATGCAGAAGAAACCTCATCTATTGATAGATTGGATCAATTATCGGATGAAGCGCTGCAAATGGTCAAGCTCCATCGATATGATGATGCCAAAAAGCTTCTAGATTACTTTTCAGATCAATTTTGTGCGACATCGGAACAGGTAAGAATTTTGACTTCTGATGAGATGAGAATTGTTACTGTTTCTCATGATGAAGCGGTGCAAGCTACTGCTAATGCAACCATAAATCACAATGAGAAAATCAATCGTGTAACAAAGTTTAGGCTTGTTATGGATGCTATTACTTCTCAAAGTCAGCCATTATGGACAGAAATGGAAGCCCCGATTATGACTGTTTTTGGAGAAATGAAAGAGGCTGTATACAACGGAGATAAAGAACATTTTCAATCGAAATTTAATACTTTTTTGTCTTTATATGATGTTATTTATCCAAGCATGAAAATTAATGTTACAGGGGAGCGCATTCAAAGAATCGATACTCGTATTGATTATATTGATCGCTATCGCCCGCAAGTATTAGCTGATGAAGAAACTCAGAAGGAACTTGACGCATTGGAAGCGGACTTGCAGCTTTTATTTGATGAAATGTCTGATGATGAAGCGGATCCCTCTTTATGGTGGGTGATTATTTCAACTGGCAGTATTATTATACTTACATTATCTTATGTAGGATGGAGAAAGTATAAGGGTGACAGGCAAAAGGAAAAGAACCGTTCAAGAGGGCAAAAATAGTGACATCAAATTTCTGCAAGTGTAGAATATAAAAAAACAACTAGAATTAGCGGAAATGGGAGGTTAATTATGGGTGGTTACCTTATTTACTTCGCTATCATCATACTAGTGCCGATTTGGGCGCAGCTTAAAGTAAAGGGCTCCTATGCAAAGTACTCGAAAGTCTCATCCTCTTCCCATATGAGGGGTGCAGAAGTTGCGAGAAAGATTTTAGATGCAAATGGTTTATTCCACGTTGGAATAGAAGAAACAAGAGGTCATTTAACGGATCATTATGATCCCCGTTCAAAGACGGTCCGTCTTTCTTCAGCAAATTATCACGGTCATTCTGTTGCAGCTGCAGCAATAGCAGCTCATGAAGTTGGTCATGCGATCCAGGATCAGCAGGATTATTCATTTTTAAGATTTCGCCATGCGCTTGTTCCTGTTGCGAATCTTGGATCTAATTTTTCTTGGATATTAATTATGATTGGATTTCTAGCAGGCTACAGCGGTTTTGTTTTATTAGGGATTATCTTTATGGCAGCTGCAGTTGTTTTTCAGCTAATTACCTTACCAGTCGAATTTAATGCATCCAATCGAGCGATGGATCAGGTAGTTTCTCTTGGGGTCATTCGAAATGATGAAGAAAGGGAGACTAGAAAAGTGCTAAATGCAGCCGCGCTCACTTATGTTGCTGCAGCAGCTGTTGCGGTGATGGAACTGCTGCGTTTAATTCTTATTTATACTGGAATGCAAAGAAATGATTAAAACCAGCCAAATGGCTGGTTTTGTTTTGTCTGCTATTTGTCGGGGCTGTACAGTCGCCTCCGCTTTTCGATTTTAATCAAATTAATGTTCGAGTGGTTTTTTGTTTTCGTCTAATGTAAACCCTTCTCCAAGGACGTCATGAACAACACTAACTGAAACAAATGCGTGCGGGTCAACGGATGTAATGACATTCTTTAAGCGGACAATTTCATTTTTTCCAACGACACAGTAAAGGACTTCCCGTTCCTTTTTTGTAAAAGAACCGTGCCCTTTTAATACAGTAACCCCTCTTTCCATATCGTTCATAATCTTAGCAGCAATTTCATCATTGTGATCAGAAATGATCATTGCACCTCTGGCAGAATAGGCTCCTTCCTGCATGAAATCAATCACTCTTGCACCAACAAAAACGCAAACAAGTGTATACATGGCTTCTTGATAGGATAAGTAGAAAATTAAAGAGAGGGTAATAACTACTGCATCAAACATAAACATCGTTTTCCCCATGCTTACCCCAGCAAATTTGTTTACTAATCGTGCAATAATATCAACCCCGCCAGTCGTGCCGCCGAAACGGAATATAATTCCTAGTCCAACCCCAATGAAAACCCCAGCAAATAATGCAGCTAAAGTTAAATCCTCGTTTAGAGGCATGTTAATTTGATAGCGCTGGAAGATCCATAAGAAGACTGAAACGCTGACTGTACCAATAATGGTGTACAAAAAGGCGTTCCGGCCTAGCAATTTCCAGCCAATAAAGAAAAGTGGGATGTTTAAAATTAAGTTTGTATAGGAAGGATCCCACTTGAAAAGGAAGTACAAGAGTAAGGTAATCCCAGTAAATCCTCCTTCAGCTAAATTATTTTGCATATTAAAATGTACAATTCCAAATGAAAAAATGATTGATCCAAGAAGGATAAAAATAATATTTTTAAGTTTTAGCCCCATTTTCACATAAAACCTCCACTGCCAAAATTTCACTTAGATAATTGTGCATGTTATCTAATAGGAAAGTCAAGTTTATCCATTAAAGGATTTAAGCGAGGGCAAAAATGTTTGTAAAAGAACCGTTGATTAGCTAACATGAAAGTAGGTAATTGAATCATTCCAAAGCAATAAAATGGAGAGTGGAAAAATTGTCAGAAAAAACGATGAAAGAGCTTCAAACAGAAGTCGATGAATACATTGGCCAATTTAAAGAGGGGTATTTCAGCCCGCTGGCGATGCTGGCAAGAATGACTGAGGAGCTTGGAGAGCTTGCTAGAGAGATTAATCACCAATACGGTGAGAAACCAAAGAAATCGACTGAAAAAGACAAAGCAATTGAAGAAGAGATGGGTGATATGCTGTTTGTGCTCATTTGCCTTGCAAATTCTTTAAATATTGATTTAGAAAAAGCTCATGATCTGGTTATGAACAAATTTACTACCCGTGATAAGGATCGATGGACGAGAATTAAAGAATAGAGGGGAAATACAGATGAGAGATATAAGGATTGTTATAGCTGGACCTCGAGGAAGGATGGGAAGAGAAGCAGTCAAGCTTGTTCAGCAAACCGACTATTTTCACTTAACTGCAGTTGTTGATTATAAAAATGATGGTGGACTTTTGAGTGATTTTGAAGGCTTTCCAGGTTTGGATATTCCTGTTTATTCGAAAATAGAAGAATGCTTTCAAAAGGCAAAGGCTGATGTGCTTATAGACTTAACGACACCCGAATTTGGGATGAAGCATACAATTACAGCACTATCATACGGAGTAAGACCAGTAGTTGGAACAACAGGATTTACTAAAGGGAATCTAGATGAGCTTGAAGACATTTGTAAGGAAAAGGGTCTTGGCTGTATAATCGCCCCTAATTTTGCCATTGGAGCTGTCCTTATGATGAAATTCTCTCAAATGGCGAGCAAATATTTTAATGATGTGGAAATTATTGAATTGCATCACGATGAAAAGCTGGATGCCCCTTCAGGAACTGCTGTGAAAACAGCTGAAATGATTTCGGAGCTTAGAGAGGCCAAGCAGCAGGGACATCCAAATGAAAAGGAAACAATTGCTGGTGCAAGAGGTGCCGATTATGAGGGCATACGTATTCATTCCGTTCGATTGCCTGGGTTAATTGCCCATCAGCAAGTGATGTTTGGAGAGACTGGACAGACACTTACGATTCGTCACGACTCATATAACCGTGCATCATTCATGTCTGGAGTAAAGCTGGCTGTGGAGACAGTAATGAAAATAGATACGCTCATATATGGGCTAGAAAACATAATAGAATGATGGAGGGCAAAACGATGAATATTGCTTTAATTGCTCATGATAAGAAAAAGGACCATCTCGTCAGCTTTGCTACTGCGTATAAAGATATATTGTCTGAGCATCATCTTTTTGCGACAGGAACGACTGGTTTAAGGATTATGAATGAAGCTGGTCTAAATGTCCATCGCTTTCAATCCGGTCCGTATGGAGGCGACCAGGAAATAGGTGCAATGGTAGCGAATAATAAGATGGATATTGTTATTTTTTTCCGAGATCCTTTAACAGCCCAGCCGCATGATCCTGATATTAGTGCGCTAATTCGGTTATGTGATGTATATTCTGTCCCGCTTGCGACAAATCTTGGAACAGCAGAGATACTAATTAAAGGACTGGAACGTGGAGATTTAGCTTGGAGAACGATTGTGAATGGAAGAAGCGGTGAAATAAATGGAGCAGATCAAACTTGATATACTTGCATTTGGAGCCCACGCAGATGATGTTGAAATAGGGATGGGTGGTTCCATTGCGAAATATGCAGAGAATGGAAAGAAAATTGGCATTTGCGATTTAACAAAAGCGGAGCTGTCCTCAAATGGAACGGTTGAAATTAGGCAAATGGAAGCAAAAGAGGCAGCTGGTATTCTAGGTGTTCTTACTAGAGACACACTTGATTTACCTGACAGGGGGCTTTTTCATAATCAGGAATACATAAGAAAAGCTGTTCATGTGATTCGTAAATATCGGCCGGCACTCGTGTTTGCCCCATATTATAAGGATCGTCATCCAGATCATGGCGGCTGTGCCCGCTTAGTAGAGGAGGCAGTATTCTCTGCAGGTATAAAAAACTATTTTTCAGAAGAAGAGCTTCCCCCTCATAAGGTACAAAATCTATTCTTTTATATGATCAATGGTTTTCATGAACCAGATTTTGTTGTTGATATATCTTCTTATATGGATAAGAAGATAGCTAGCCTGCAAGCGTATAAAAGCCAATTTACAAAAACAGCCCAATCTTTTAATACCCCATTAGTAAACGGCTACGTTGAAATGATTCAGGCTAGAGAAAGACTATTTGGCAATCAGGCAGGCATTACATATGCGGAAGGTTTCAAACGAATGAAACCGCTAATTATGAATTATGATTTATTTGGAGAAGAACAATGAAAGAAAAAAAATTAAAAATCGGCATTACTTGTTACCCGACTGTTGGCGGCTCAGGTGCAATCGCAACAGAATTAGGGAAAATGCTGGCAGAGAGAGGACATGAAATTCATTTCATTTCTTCAAGCGTCCCATTCCGTTTAAATAAAATGAACCCGAATATATATTATCATCAGGTGGAGGTAAATCAATATTCCGTTTTCCAGTACCCGCCATATGATATTGCTTTAGCAAGTAAAATGGCGGAAGTAATTAATCGGGAGAAATTGGACC
The DNA here is from genome assembly GCF_900199725.1 of Cytobacillus massiliigabonensis. GTDB lineage: Bacteria > Bacillota > Bacilli > Bacillales > Cytobacillaceae > Cytobacillus > Cytobacillus massiliigabonensis. Next base: position 1,813,969 of record NZ_LT904904.1, read on the forward strand.
TTCTTCATGTACACTATGCCATTCCTCATGCCGTTTGTGCGATATTAGCGAAACAAATGTGTGATCGAGATATCAAAATTGTTACGACCCTTCATGGAACGGATATTACCGTGCTAGGATATGACTCAACTTTAACTGATGCCATCCGCTTTGGAATTGAAAAGTCAGATGCAGTAACTGCGGTATCAAATGCACTAATCGCTCAAACATATGATGTTGTCAAACCGAATAAAGCGATCGAAGTCGTTTATAATTTTATTGATGAGCGAGTGTATCGATTAACCAATTCATCGTATTTGAAAGAAGAGTTTGGGATTAATGAAGAGGAAAAAGTCATCATCCATGTTTCGAATTTTCGAGCAGTGAAAAGGGTCCAAGATGTAGTGAAGGCTTTTTCGAGAATAGCAGAACAAATTCCTGCCAAGCTTCTTCTAGTCGGTGATGGTCCAGAAATGACGGTTGTTTGTAAGCTTGTTAGTCAATTAGGGATTACTGATCAAGTCATCTTCTTAGGTAAGCAAGATAACCTTGAGGAATTATATTCAATCAGTGACCTCATGCTTTTACTGTCTGAAAAAGAAAGCTTTGGATTAGTGGCGTTAGAAGCCATGGCTTGTGGTGTACCGTGCATAGGGACGAATGTTGGAGGAATTCCAGAGGTAATTAAGGATGGAAAGAACGGGTATTTATGTGAATTAGGAGATATTGAAGCAATTGCGTTAAAAGGTATTTCCATACTCACTGATGAAAATCTTCATAAAAAGTTTTCTACGGAGGCGGTTAATGCTGCCTATATTAATTTTCGATCAGGACTTATTGTAGCGCAATATGAAGAAATTTATTATGATCTTTTAATGAATAGGGAGGACATATGAAGGAGCCATTTTTATCTGCCATTCCCTTAATAACTAAAATTGAAGATGAGGGGTATGAAGCTTATTTTGTTGGAGGCTCTGTCCGAGATTTATTGCTAGGAAGGGATATAGCTGACGTTGATATAGCAACATCTGCAACTCCTCAGGAGATCCAAGCTATTTTTCCGAAAACAATTGATGTTGGTGTAGAACATGGAACAATTGTTGTTCTATTTAGCGGGAAGACGTATGAGGTTACAACCTTTCGTACTGAAGCAGAATATAAAGATTGCCGCAGACCATCCGGGGTACAATTCATTCGATCGCTCGAAGAAGACTTAAAAAGAAGAGATTTTACGATGAACGCGATTGCGATGGATAAAACTGGACAATTCATTGATCCCTTTCATGGCAAACAAGCAATAGAGAATAGAGTGATTCAAACGGTCGGGAAGGCAAAAGAACGTTTCAGCGAGGATGCATTAAGAATGATGCGTGCCGTACGGTTTTTCAGTCAGCTTAATTTTAAAATTGAAACAAAAACAAGAGAAGCGCTGATTCAAAATGCTTATTTGCTCAAACACATTTCAACGGAAAGAAAACTAATTGAGTTTGAAAAGCTATTAGCTGGAAAAAACCACCGCAATGCTTTAGGTGTGCTGCATGAAACAGAATTATATATGTATTTGCCTGGAATGGCACTTTATTCAGAAGGGTTAATCCGGATGATTAAATACGATACTACGGGCCTGTCAATTGAAGAAATGTGGGCATTTCTTATTTATCAGCTAAAAATAAATGAAAATGAAATGAGTACCTTTTTAAAGACTTGGAAGCTGCCCGTAAAGAAAATCAAAAAAATTGTTCAAATAGTGAAATGGCTCAAGGTAAGACTGAAAATGGATTGGACGGATGAATCCCTATACGAAGCAGGTTTGAATACAATCTTTTCAACCGAAAGAGCGTATAATTTATTACATAATCAGGAAATAGACAGTCGAATCAATCACTTATTGGAACAATATGAAGATTTGCCTATTAAACAGCGGAGTGAGCTAAAGGTTACGGGAAATGATTTACAAGAGTGGTTTCAAAAGAAGCCAGGTCCTTGGATAAAAGAAATATTAGATAGGATTGAAAATGCCGTGATTCATCGAAAGGTTAGCAATGACAATCATTCATTAAGGGAGTGGCTAATCAAGTGCAATCAGAATTAAGAAAAAAGCTGCTTGATGCATTTTCCAATAGTCAGGAAGAGTTTGTATCGGGACAGGCACTAGCCGAGCTAGTAGGCTGCTCGAGGACGGCGGTCTGGAAGCATATTGAAGAGCTGCGAAAAGAAGGCTTTGAAATGGAAGCTGTAAGAAGAAAAGGCTATAAGATTATAAAGACACCTGAGCGGGTGACTGCCGATGAAATAAGACTTGGGTTAAAAACGGAATTCATTGGCAGACATATCCATTCGGAGGATGTCGTAGACTCTACCCAAAAAGTGGCCCAGCGCCTGGTTTTTGAAGGGGCGTCAGAGGGAACGATTATTATTGCAGAGGAGCAGCTTTCGGGAAGAGGACGTATGGATCGAAAATGGCACTCGCCTAAGTATACAGGTATTTGGATGAGTGTTATATTACGCCCTAATCTTCCTCCTGCAAAGGCACCACAGCTAACGTTAATTACTGCAGTTGCTGTTGTACAGGCGATTGAAGAAATGACAGGTATGACGCCAGAAATTAAGTGGCCGAATGATATTTTGCTAAATGGAAAGAAAGTAACTGGCATTTTAACGGAAATGCAGGCGGATGCGGATCGTATCCATTCAATTATTATTGGGATTGGAATTAACGTAAATCAGCAGCTGGAAGATTATCCGGAAGATCTAAAACCGATAGCAACCTCTCTAGCGATAGAATATGGGCAAAAGCTGGAACGGGCAGAACTAATCAAATTGCTGCTTGTAAAATTAGAAAAGCTGTATACCATATATTTAGATCAAGGTTTCTTTCCAATAAAGCTTCTTTGGGAAAGCTATGCCATTAGCATTGGGAAAAATATTACAGCTAGAACGATAACTGGCGCCATATCTGGACAAGCGTTAGGAATAACAGATGATGGTGTTCTAATGATTGAAGATTCTCACGGGACTGTTCATCATGTTTATTCAGCTGATATTGAATTGGAAAAATAATATTTTTGTAGTCAGCTTATTCATTGATTTGATATACTTTATTTGAAAAACATAAATGTTTTTCCCGGGCAGTATCCTCTTGTTGAACTGCACCAATTTGTTATCAAATAAATTAAAGATTTCTGCCTAGATCCATTATGGACCGGGACAGAGGGATGAATCGCAAATCATGAGCTACTTCACAATCCTTCTGTGTTTACAGAAGGATTTTTATTTTTCAAAAAATAGCTCCTGCTATATATCACCCTCTTCCTTAAAAAGGAGGACAAGAAATGAAGCAAACGACCGATTTCATGAAAATGAAAGAAAACGGTGAAAAAATTGTCATGTTAACAGCCTATGATTATCCAGCAGCGAAACTAGCTGAGAAATCTGGAGTTGACATGATCTTAGTCGGGGATTCATTAGGAATGGTTGTCTTAGGGTATGAATCAACGATTCCGGTAACAATGGATGATATGGTCCACCATGCGAAGGCGGTGAAACGCGGAGCAAACGATACATTTATTGTTGTCGATCTTCCGTTCATGAGCTATCACCTATCGATGAAAGATACACTTCTGAATGGTGCAAAGCTTCTTCAAGAAACAGGTGCACATGCAGTTAAGATTGAAGGGGCAGAAGAGGTTATTGACAGTATAAAAGCATTAACTAAAGCAGGCATTCCAGTTGTGGCACATTTAGGTCTTACCCCGCAGTCTGTCGGTGTTTTAGGTGGATATAAAGTTCAAGGCAAAAATGCAGAAGCCGCAAGAAAGCTAATTGAGGATGCAAAAAAATGTGAAGAAGCTGGTGCATTTGCCCTTGTTTTAGAATGTGTTCCTAAACAATTGGCAAAAGAAATTTCAACATCCATTAAGATACCAACTATTGGAATTGGAGCTGGAGTTCACACAGATGGACAAGTTCTTGTCTATCATGATGTGCTTACCTATGGAGTGGAACGGGTGGCGAAATTTGTTAAAACATTTGCACAATTGAATGGTGATATTGAACATGGGTTAAAATCGTATGTCCATGAAGTGAAACAAGGTTTATTTCCGGATGATCAGCACAGCTTTACGATGAAGGAAGAAGAACTGCTTAGTTTGTACGGAGGGAAAGCATGAGAGTAATAACAACAATCGAGGAAATGCAGGACGCTATTTTGCATGCAAAAAAAGGAGGACAATCCATCGGATATGTTCCTACAATGGGTTTTTTACATGAAGGCCATTTATCTCTAATGGAAAAAGCGCGCGGAGAGAATGATATTGTTGTCATAAGCATTTTTGTCAATCCGCTTCAATTTGGACCAACGGAAGATCTTAGCTCTTATCCAAGGGATTTTGAAAGAGACAAAGAGCTATCAATGCAGAAAAAAGTTGATTACATTTTCTATCCATCGGTAGAGGAGATGTATCCGCACCCTTCCTCTGTAACAGTTAAAGTAAATGCAAGAACAGATGTTTTATGCGGGAAATCTCGACCTGGTCATTTTGATGGGGTTGCAACCGTGTTAACGAAGCTCTTTCATATCATCCAGCCGGAAAAAGCTTATTTTGGAACGAAGGATGCGCAGCAGGTGGCTGTCGTTGAAGGACTAGTACATGATTTTCACTTTCCGATCGAAATTATACCTGTCGAAACGGTTAGGGAAACGGATGGGCTGGCAAAAAGCTCTAGGAATGTGAACTTGCAGACAGAGGAAAGAGAACAGGCTCCTATCCTTTATCAAAGCCTTTTAAGAGCTAAAGAGGCGATCATTGCAGGAGAAAGAGATCCACAAAAAGTGGTTGCTTTAATTACTGAAATGGTAACTGAAAAAACAGATGGCAAGATTGATTATATTGAAGTATATTCCTATCCAATGCTGAGAGAAATGATTAAATTAAATGGGAAGTTTATTATTGCTATGGCAGTGAAGTTTTCGAAAGCACGATTGATTGACAATATCATTTTAGAAATTAATGAAAAATAGGGGGAAACATCATGTTCCGCACCATGATGAACGGCAAAATTCATCGTGCCGTTGTCACAGAAGCTAATTTAAATTATGTGGGAAGCATAACGATTGATACAGACATTCTGGATGCAGTTGGCATGGTTCCAAATGAGAAAGTACAAATTGTAAATAATAATAATGGAGCAAGATTTGAAACATATATTATCCCAGGAGAAAGAGGCTCTGGCGTAATTTGTGTGAACGGAGCGGCTGCACGCCTTGTTCAGGAGGGGGATATCGTTATTATTATTTCCTACGCAATGATTGCTGAGGAAAATGTTCCGAATCATGAACCAAAAGTAGCCATCATGGATGAAAACAATCGAATCAAAAACATGATCAACCATGAACCGGAAAAGACGATTTTCTAAAAGAAATAATTAAGAGCTGGCTGGATAATCTAGTCAGCTTTTCTTCTTGTCCAGTTTAGGTATGGATACAGGTAAATATAGCTAAAAATATAATTAGAAGAGTTTATGCCTTTTTCTTTTTCCATTTTTGTGATACCGTTTGATTGACTGAATGTTAGAGGTGTTTAGGATGGGTAATAAATATGTTGTAATCGATTTAGAAACTACTGGCAATGCTCCAAAGAAGGGCGATAAAATTATACAATTTGCTGCAGTTGTCATTGAAAATGGAAAAATTACTGAGGAATATTCTTCTTTTGTCAATCCTAGAAAACCGATTCCGCCATTTATTGAGGAATTAACAGGCTTAAATGATCAAATGGTTGAGAATGCACCGGATTTTTCAGAAATTGCTCCTAAAGTACTAACCCTTTTAGAGGGAGCATATTTTGTTGCCCATAACGTACTTTTTGACCTTTCATTTTTACAAGAAGAATTAATTGAGGCAGGGTATAATGGCTTTTATGGTCCAATACTGGATACAGTGGAAATGTCAAGAGTACTTATGCCAACCGCAGATAGCTTTCAACTATCTGAACTAGCACTAAGAGAAGGTTTGAACCATGAACGTCCACATCAAGCTGACAGTGATGCATACGTTACAGCAGAGCTTCTGCTGCGTCTTTTAGAAAGACTTGAACATCTGCCATTAAATACGGTAAAACAGCTTCACAAGCTTTCTGGCGGCTTAAAAAGTGATTTAGACCTTCTTATTGACAATATTATAATAAAAAAGGAATCCACGATAGAAGCCATATCAGATATTCTTGAAATTCATCATGGGATTGCGCTTAAAAAGTATGTTAACCAAGCAGAAATTTACGAAGCACAACAAATAAATTACCCCGTGGGCATGGAGGAAAAAGAGGAGCTGTTTCGGAAAGCTTTTCCAGCATTTGAAACACGTTTAGGGCAATTCTCTATGATGGATTCAGTCTATAAGGCATTTAATCAAGAGAAACATACGATGATTGAAGCTGGTACTGGTGTTGGAAAATCACTTGCTTATTTGATTCCTTCTGCCATTTATGCAAAAGAAACGAACCGAACGATCGTAATTAGTACATATACGACACAGCTTCAAGAACAATTGCTGTCAAATGATATCCCAAGACTAGCGAAAATGCTTCCTTTTTCAATTAAAGCAGTACTATTAAAAGGAAGAAGCCACTATATAAGCCTAGCCAAGTTTGAGCAAACATTAAAGGATCAAGACGACAATTACGATACGATTCTTACAAAAATGCAGATCCTTGTTTGGCTGACAGAAACGGATTACGGGGATATTGATGAGTTGAATTTATCCAGTGGGGGCATGCTCTACTGGAATAAGATAAAAAATGATGAGACCGTCTTTTTGAAAAATAAATCTTGGCTTTCTAGGGATTTTTATATGCGAGCACGAAAGGAAGCCTTGCAATCAGATATAATTATTACGAATCATTCCTTACTATTAACCGATCTTGTAGCAGATCATAAAATATTGCCTGAATATACCCACGTTGTAATTGATGAGGGACATCATTTTATGAAAGTATCAGGAAAGCATTTCGGTTTTACTTTTGATTATTTATCTACCCGATTGCTTCTTAGTCAAATTGGTCTCATCGAACAAAAGCAATTGCTTCATAAGCTAGAGAAAATTTTGGAAAAGGAATGGGTAAACAAGCATGAACTCATTCATTCTTTTGAAGTGAACCAAATGATGAGTGAACTGAGTCTTGAAGCAGATGAACTCTTTAAAGTGATTAGCTATTATGCAATAAAAAGAAAGAAGTCGAAAAAAGGTTATAATCGAATTAACTGCCGTATTATCGTGGACGATTCGAATAAGGAATGGAGAGCTGTTCAAATTTCTGCTGAACGATTTATATTCTTTATTAAGGATTTTGTTGAAATGATTTCAGCAAGACTTAATTTCATCAAAACAGTTCAGGAATCGTTATCCGCAAGGGAAAAGTCGTCAATGGAAGAATTAACAACCCTTATAGAAGAGTTAAAGGATCTCTCTTTAGTTGTCAAAAATATTTTTTTACATCCTTCGGATCAATTTGTATCATGGATTGAAATGGATGAACGTGCTATGCAAAATGCGACAACGGTTTATGCTCAGCCAGTAACTGTTGAAAATTATTTAAAAGAACAATTTTTTGAGAAAAAGAAGTGTGCAGTCATTACTTCTGCAACCTTATCAGTGAAAAATTCGTTTAATTATATGTTAACAGAGCTTGGCTTACAGCCATCAGATTGTTCGTCACAGCAAATTCAATCACCATTTAATTACAAAGAACAAGTTAAGCTTATTATTCCTAATGATTTACCTGAGATAAATGCTGTATCATTAGAAGAATATGTGGCATCTATTACGGAACATATTATTTCCATTGCGGAAGTTACAAAAGGACGCATGCTGATTTTATTTACTTCTCATGAAATGCTGAGAAAAACGTATGAGCTGATAAAGGAATCAGGATTTCTAAATGATTATGCGATTATTGCCCAAGGAATTTCAAGTGGGAGCAGGTCAAGATTAACTAGGAATTTTCAAAAGTTTGATAAAGCAATCCTTTTAGGAACAAGCAGCTTCTGGGAAGGTGTTGATATTCCTGGGGAGGATTTATCTTGTTTAATTATCGTTCGTTTGCCTTTCTCGCCTCCAGATGAACCACTAACAGAGGCAAAGTGTGATCAAATTAAACAGAGCGGCGGCAACCCCTTTTCTGAATACTCATTGCCAGAAGCAATTATTCGTTTTAAACAAGGCTTCGGCAGATTAATACGAACGAAATCGGACCGCGGACTCATTTTTATTTTTGACCGCAGGCTGGTAACAACAAAATACGGAAAAGCATTTTTGCAATCGATTCCGGAGGTGCCGGTGGAAAGAAGCGGGATAAATGAAATAATTCCCATGATTAAAGAGTGGATTTAAGAAAAGCGGAAGCGTCTTGGTCATCGCCGTACAAACTGGAAGGCCTCGACTTATCGTAGGGAGGGACCTGAGGTTTGATAGGCGCTGGAGCTAGACAATTCTCTATCTCCCAAGTTATACTTTCTCCACTTTTAAAAAAATGCTGCGCTAATTTTAGCGCAGCCAAAAGACGTAGATGGATTAGAAGAAATTTTAAGTAGATATTCAATGCAAATCATTTAGCTGTTATACTAATTTAAAGGTTTGAACTGTTACGTACATATAGTTTATCCGTTTAAATCAAACATATAAGTTACAAAATTTGTTGCCTATGAGGAGGATTTCCATAATGGAAAGTAAGATTGAAGTCATATCGACAGTGAAAATTCAGTTAAGCCCGGATCTTTATAAGGTGGTTGATGTGTTGAATCGAACATTAAAAGAAAAGGATTTAATGTTTGGATTAGCACTTGACAAAGAAGATCAAAATAAAGCTGTATTTTCAATTTATCGTACATAAGAAGAGTGACATTTGTGAAAAAAATAATTATTATAAGTATATTCATTATTCTCATTGTTTTAGTTTCTGGGATTTTTATTTATCAACAGGCATTAAAGCCTGTGAAATCAGCTGAGGAAAAAGCCGTTCAAACAGCAATGGAGGAAACGGAACTTACGAAAGCTGAAGACTTTTATTTATACAATGGTCAGGAAACCTATTATGTCGTTAAAGGTAAAAATGAAAAAGGCAAAAATATTTATGTGTGGATTCCTGAAAAAGAAGGCAGAATTATTGTTCGGAAACAGTCAGATGGCGTTTCTGAAAAAGAAGCGGTAAGTAAGCTTCTTGAGGAAAAAAATCCGAAGGAAATTATCTCTGTCCGTTTAGGCATGGAAAAAAATATCCCATTATGGGAAATTTACTACCGTTCCGAAGGTGATTTAATAAATTATTATTACGTTGACTTTCAAACAGGTGAATGGCTGAAAAAAATCGAAAACTTATAGACGGAGGAAGAAAATGGAGATCAAATTAGCACATCGCGTGAAATCATTAACCCCTTCTTCAACATTGGCAATTACAGCAAAGGCAAAGGAATTAAAAGCACAAGGATTTGATGTCATTGGTTTAGGTGCAGGGGAACCTGATTTTAATACTCCGCAGCATATAATCGATGCCGCGGTCCAATCAATGAATGAAGGGCACACGAAATATACACCTTCAGCTGGACTTCCGGCTTTAAAAAAGGAAATCGTAAATAAATTTGCTCAAGATCAAGGCATTACTTATGATTCAAGTGAAATTATTGTAACTAACGGTGCTAAGCATGCCTTATATACATTATTCCAAGCCCTGCTCGATGAGGGGGATGAAGTCATTATTCCTACACCTTATTGGGTTAGTTATCCTGAACAAGTGAAGCTTGCAGGAGGGCTACCGGTTTATATTGAAGGAAAAGAAGAAAATGATTATAAAATCACTCCTGAGCAATTAACTTCGGCACTATCTAAGAAAACAAAGGCAGTCATCATCAACTCACCGAGTAATCCAACAGGAATGCTTTATTCTCAAGCTGAGCTGGAAGCAATAGGTGAAGTTTGTTTGAAACATGAAATTTTAATTATTTCTGACGAGATATATGAAAAATTGATATATGGAACCAATAAACACGTTTCTATTGCCCAACTTTCACCAGAATTGAAAGAACAAACAATTATTATTAATGGTGTGTCGAAATCACACTCAATGACTGGCTGGAGAATTGGCTATGCTGCAGGAAACAAAGAGCTTATTAAAGCGATGACAAATCTAGCAAGCCATAGCACATCCAATCCGACGACAACAGCTCAGTATGGCTCTATTGCTGCTTACGCAGGTTCACAGGAAATGCTTCAAGAAATGCGTGAAGCGTTCGAGCATAGACTCAATACTATCTATGATAAATTAATTGCCATTCCTGGCTTTACATGCATAAAGCCTCAGGGAGCCTTTTATTTGTTCCCAAATGTAAGCAAGGCGTGTGAATTAACAGGATACGAAAATGTAGATGATTTCTCTCAAGCTTTATTAGAAGAAGCGATGGTTGCAGTGATTCCTGGCTCTGGATTTGGTGCGCCTAATAATATTCGTCTCTCCTATGCGACATCTCTTGATTTATTGGAAGAGGCTGTTCGCCGGATGCATCAATTTGTTGAAGGTAAACTGAAGTAATAGCGAGCAGGCAGCCGCATGGGGCTGCCGCTTTTTTATATGGCTTTGGCGAATATAATTGACTGAACGGCGAAAATATCAGCTGTTACGGCGAATATAATTGAATGAACGGCGAATATATCAGCTGTTACGGCGAATATAATTGAATGAGCGGCGAATATCCCAGCTGTTACGGCGAATATAATTGAATGAACGGCGAATATATCAGCTGTTACGGCGAATATAATTGAATGAGCAGCAAATATATCAGCTGTTACGGCGAATATAATTGAATGAACGGCGAATATATCAGCTGTTACGGCGAATATAATTGAATGAGCAGCAAATATATCAGCTGTTACGGCGAAATAATATAAAATGGTATTTAGAATTGCGTCAATATGGCCCTGTTCCACATTAAGGGTTTGAACTTGGACTTGAAAGAACAGTTGCCTGCATTAGTGGAGTTTAACATGTACGTGAAACGATCCCATTCCCATGTTTATTAAATCGATTATATTCATAATCATAGAAAATCCGCTTCTTGCGGATTTTTTCTATTAAAGCGAAGAAGCACTTGAATGTCAAGTAGCAATTAATAGGAAGGATTGCCTTTCATATTCTCCTTACTAGCTAGGGGTGTTCATGCTATACTTATGAAGAGGTGTCTAGAATGTCAAAAACAAGTTTATTAAAGTGGATCCAGGAAGGAAATGTAACAATCCCTGGAGTATTGCTCACTCATTATAAAGAGATGAATTTAGATGAAAATGAGCTTGTGCTTATACTGCAAGTAATCTCCTTTATTGAAAATGGAAATGAATTTCCTACTCCCTTTGAATTATCTTCCCGCATGACAATATCCGTTTCGGTTTGTACTGAAATTCTCCGAAAATTAGTTCAAAAAGGATTTATTGATATTAAAGAAAGCTATTCGGGAGACGATGTTCGATATGAAAGATATGATGTGGAACCGCTATGGGAAAAGCTAATTGATTACTTTCTGCTTCGAAGCAAACAGGAAGCTGTGATTGCAAATCAACAAAATGAAACAGATTTGTATACTTGCTTTGAACAAGAATTCGGTCGCCCGTTATCTCCATTCGAATGTGAATCACTTGCTATGTGGATGGATGATGATCATCATGACCCGCATATTATTAAAGCAGCCTTAAGGGAAGCAGTTATTTCTGGCAAGCTAAATTTCCGTTATATTGATCGAATTTTATTTGAATGGAAAAAGAATGGAATTAAAACGATTGAACAAGCAAAAAGCTATGGGAAGAAATTCAGACAAAATCAAGCACCGCAGCGAAACAAACAAAGTGAGGAATCGAATCCAACTTTAAAATCCGTTCCGTTTTATAATTGGCTTGAACAATAATTAGAATAAGTAAGTGGTGAGATACATGTTAAATAAAACGCAAATTAGATTTTGCCTTGATCAAATGGGCGAAATGTTTCCTGATGCACATTGTGAATTAAATCATTCCAATCCTTTCGAACTAGTCATTGCCGTCGCTTTATCTGCACAATGTACGGATGTTTTAGTAAATAAAGTAACAAAAAATCTATTTCAAAAATATAAAACACCTGAAGACTATTTAAATGTTTCCTTAGAGGAGCTGCAAGGGGATATACGTTCAATCGGATTGTATCGAAATAAAGCAAAGAACATACAGAAATTATGCCGGATGCTTCTCGATGAATACGGAGGCATCGTCCCGCATGATCGGGATGAATTAACGAAATTGCCTGGAGTCGGACGGAAAACAGCAAATGTTGTTGTCTCAGTGGCTTTCGGTATTCCAGCAATCGCGGTTGATACACATGTAGAGCGAGTTAGCAAAAGATTAGCCTTTTGCAGATGGAAGGACTCTGTTTTAGAAGTAGAAAAGACATTGATGAAAAAAGTACCAATGGATGAATGGTCTGTTACACATCACCGCATGATTTTTTTTGGAAGGTATCATTGTAAGGCACAAAACCCCCAATGTCCTGTATGTCCATTGCTTGAACTTTGTAGAGAAGGGAAAAAGCGGATGAAGGAGAAAGGTCAATAATGAGTGAGCAGATAAAATTATCCATTCCTGATGAATTGAATAATCCTTTCTTTTTTTCTGCAAATGAAGAAATGATTGTTGAAAAGGATCAATTGCAAAATAAGGTACTAAATATTCCTTTTCTATATGAAGCAGCTTTTTATGCAAATATTGAGGCGCTAAAGCCTTGGCAATTCCATGAAGACTTTGTTCCGCTAATAAAAAATGAGTGGGAAAACGAAAAAAATAACCTAGAGCAAATCTTTAAAGAAAGAAGATATAAAGATGCCATTTTACCAATGCAAAAAGGAGTTGGCCTCTTTTTTCAGTTTGTTTACTGGGCAAATGGACAGCCTGTGAATTTTGGTCTGCCATTATTAAGTAAATCATTAAAGGTACAGCCTGTTAATTTGGGAGAGAGAATCGGTTTCATCATTCAGCGCCCAGCTCTTTACCATTCCTTTATCCAATTAAATGAGCTCATGACAGAAATGGAAAAGCAATATGTCAAGTATTTGGCCATCAAAAAAGCGTCAAAGCAATAGCTTATGACGCTTTTTTGATATTCATTTTTTATTGTCCATCTGTGCCTTGGGTGCCATCTGGATTCGTTGATCCGTTGTCAGATCCTTCTCCGCCTGAGCTGTTTCCGTCACCTTGGCTATTCCCATTTCCGTTATTGTTTCCATTTCCATTATTGTTTCCGTCACCCCAGCCAGAGCCGGATCCATTTCCGTTTCCATTATTTCCATTATTTCCGTTATTTCCTGGCGTTCCGTCTTCTATCTCTTCTTCATCATCAAAGTCGTCCATAGGATCACCGTCCCCAAATCCATCATCAATTTCAGAATCTGGAATAGGTATTTCAACCTTTACAGTAGCTGGATCACTGCGCATTTCACCACGAATGGCAATTACCTTAAATTGATAGATGCCTCCTGGTACAGGGTTGGCAATTTTTATGCCTTTTTCAGTTACAACCTGCAGTGGTTGCTCCGTTCCATCGTTTAGTGCAACGGATACTTCAAATTGAACATCCCCAGATTCCTCAGGATATTCCCATGTTAATGCGATCTCATTTGTCAGTTCATCATAAGAACCATTTACATTAACAGGCGAATCAAGTCTTTCAAATTTATCAGATACCTCTTTAGGTGCTTCGCCTTTTACCGCATACTCGTAAATGATCTGATCTTTTGGTGTAAACTCACTAGCAAGCTTTGCAGGCATGGATCCTTTTTCAATTGCGACCTTTTCAACACTGTTTGGCATTTTAAAGTCAGGTGTATCTATATCTTCTGAAACATATGCCATTAAATTCTTGAATAATTCTTGCGCAATTTTTTGATCATTAGGAGCAATCGAACTCTTCATGTTAGGATATCCTGTCCAAATGGCTGCTGTATAATTTGTCGTATAGCCAGCAAACCAAATATCAGGAACACCGCCGCTTTGGATCTGCCACTCTTTCTTTTCTTTAGAAGAATAGTTTGTTGTACCTGTTTTTCCTGCTAAATGAAGGTTTGGCACATTTGCTCGTTTCCCAGTCCCAAAGGAATCTTTCACAACACTTTTTAAGACGTCAGTGATCATGAACGCTGTATAATCCTGCATAACTGCCTCAGACTTCGGTGTTGCATCAATTGTTGTTTTGTCTCGCATTTCAATTTTCTTTATGGAATGCGGCTCGGTATAGAAGCCTTCGTTGCCAAAAGCACTATAAGCCCCAGCCATTTCTAATGATGAAACTTCCTCAGTACCAATCGCACTGGATTCATAGACTTCATCCATATCAATGCCCAGATTATTAACGAATTCCTTTGCCTTATCTAAGCCGACCTCTTTTTCTACAGCCTGCAAGGTTTGCAGGGCAGCCGTATTACGCGAACGCGCTAACGCTTCCCGTAATGACATTTTCCCCATATGTTTTCGGTCCCAGTTATTCATCTGCTGACCGCTTGAATAGGTGGTAGGCTTATCATCAAGCGTATGATAAGTTCCCCATTTTAAATATTCAATTGCTGGACCGTAATCCATAATTGGTTTAAATGTCGAGCCCGCTTGACGTTTTGAATCGGTAGCATAATTAAATCCTCTTTTTACTTCTTGATTTCTGCCGCCGCCAATTGCTCTAATTTCCCCAGTTTTTGTATCAAGAAGCGTAATCCCTGCTTGAAATTCATCATTTGGAAATTGAACAATATCGTTTGAATCAAGCATTTTTTCGACATAGTCCTGTGCTTTCGTATCTAGTGTTGTATAAATGGTTAGCCCATCAGAAGAGATATCTAAATCAGGATATTTACTTTCTACTTCTTCAATTACAACATCAACAAAAGAGTCATATGGTGCATCATTTCTTTTTCGGTCTTCTTCCTTGACTAGACTTGATTCAACGGGGATGGCTTGAGCCGCCTCCATTTCTTCCTTCGTAATAAACCCGTGCTGATTCATTAATGAAAGAACAATATTTCTTCTCTTTTCCGCACGGTCAGGATGCTTAAATGGATTGTAGTTTTCAGGGCTTTGCGGCATCCCAGCAAGCAGTGCTGCCTCATGCAGTTCTAATTCATCAAGTTCTTTGCCAAAATAAATATGGGAAGCGGTTAATACACCATGGCTTCGTTCCGACATCCATATTTTATTGACATACATTTCAAAAATTTGCTGTTTTGTATATTTTCGTTCTAGCTGGAAAGCAAGCCATGCCTCCTGTGCTTTTCTGCTTAATGTTTTTTCATTATTAAGGAAGGAATTCTTCACAACCTGCTGTGTAATCGTACTAGCTCCCTCTGAGCCAAAGCCACGTGTGACGTTAGCGAGCACTGCTCCGCCTAAGCGAATTAAATCCATACCGTTATGCTTATAGAACCGGACATCTTCTGTAGCGAGAAATGCATCTTCAACTAATTTAGGAACGTCCTCATAATTAACATATTCCCGATTTTCTAAGCCAACTTCGGTAATAAGCTCACCATTAATATCGAGGATTTTTGATGAGATAGGATCCTTCAACGCCTTTTCATCAAGCTTAGGTGCATCCTTTACCATAAAGGCAAAGGTAGCAGCACCAACTAACATACCTATAATGCCAAGGGCTATTAATATTAAAAAGATCCGTTTGAAAATTCCTTTAGAAGGCTGTTTTCCTTTTCCGCCTTTTCTCTTTTGTTTAGAAGCATGCTGTTTTCTGCGCTCCTCTCTTGATTGATAATTCTCTGCCATATCTATTCATCCTTTCTGATGGGGCTGATCAAGGCGCTTTTCATTATTTATTGTCTAGCTCAGGCTTCTAGGGCTCAAGGTCTTAAGCCTATCCGTCAAGAAGGTTAAAGAGCAACCTTTGCCAGCTCGTCTTAATCTTGTCGCCACTAAACAGTCGCCTTTCGCATTTCATTTGAGGTTATAAAGATAATCGATTTTTTTAATATAGTCAATTCTAGGCTGATATCCGAGTGGAATCAGATGGCCAAATGCTTCAATTTCTTCCTTTGTGATCGATTTTCTTCCTCCGTCCTTCATTCTTTTCCAAAAGGTGAGCAAATGGTGCGCCTCAAGAAAAAATATTTCTTCAGTAAGTGAAAACCTGAGCAGGACAAAGCAAATTCCGTCTTGCATAAGGATTTTTTCCATATGGTCAATTTGGTGGTCATGAAAATTTTTTAATGGAAAAGATGTTGGATTTTGTGTTTCCTTTGCTTCAAAATCAATATATCTCCCTTTATAGACTCCATTATAGTCAGTTGTGGAAGCTTGTTTAAAGTAGGCCTCCTTAATGACTGCTGCACTTCTTTTTGGATAATCGACTTGAACGATTTGAACGGGTGTTGGTTTTTTATGAATAGCAGCAATGTTTTGTTCTAGATAATATTCGTTAGTTGTGTTAATATCTTCCTCCAAAGTCATTCCGCGATTGCTATAGGACCATTTTTTCTCTTTCTTTAATTTTATTGTCTCCTTTTTTTCCGGTATATATCTCTTGCCGTTAGGATAATTGAAATTCATCTTACTCACCTCACAAGCTATTTCTTATCATACCAAAACTTTGTTCGATTTGGTTGAATAAAAAGTATGACTTTGCAAAAGTTAAGCTAAATGCATGAGGTGAGGCTGAATGATGTTTTATCAAAAAGGACTAACTATAGAACAGCTTTCAACAGCGGAAATTGAATTAATTACCCAGATTAATGAAAAGACCAACCGATATAACATGGATAACATATCGAGAACAAAAGCATACCTTCATTATTATAGTAAAAATCCCGAAATTAAATGGGCTTTTCTTGCCAGTATGGTATCTCGAAATGCGGGATGGAGCATGTGTGATCTTGAAGGAAATTTATTTTCAAAAGCATTGGATAAAAATTTTCGGAAAAAACTTTTTTTTGCGTATGAGCGTGCCAACTGGCTTATTTTTCAAGATGCATTTCCACAATTGCTGCTCTATCAGTATTCGACGAAAATAAAACGTCCAATGTTTCATTTATTAAAGTTTTTTTATGTTTCTTCGTTTATGGAAAGAGAATGGCAAAAGTTTTGGCATGATCGCCAGATAAGCAGGCTGATGGTTTCGTTAATTATTAATGAACAAAATGTAATTCAAAAGCCAGTTATTAAGCACCCTGTATATCAATCAACTGTTTTCCGCTCTTTTTTATTTATTTTTCAAGATTGGCTACATTTTAACTCTGTTATTTTTCCAACATGTGAAGGTGAATTATTTGGGGCAAGTGTGAATGGGTTTAAATCTGTTTCCAAACGAATTGATTTAGGGAAAAGATTAGCAGATATTTTGTTTGAAAATACGCTTTACCCTATGTTTTATGAATTCGCATGTAGTACAGAGCATACGGGTTCAAGAATTGACTATGAATGTTATTTTAATCCTAAGAGAATAAGATCAACTCCATTTTTACGATGTACCTTTCCTGTAGTGAAGCATCAACGCCATAATTTTAGGGACTGGTCAAAATCTATCCGCATAAAGAGAAAATGGAGAAACGAGAGGGCAGATCACAAACATCCCATTGAAATATCTGATTGGTATTTAAAGAAGCAGGATCAACTAAAAAAAGGCATCTATTTAAGTGAATGGGTCAATTCGATTAAATAAAAGAGCTGAAATCGGCTTGTGAAGATTTCAGCTCTTTTATTTCTAGGGCAAGCCAAGGGTTTTATGTAGAAGGGCGGTCAGGTCCTTCAAGTTTTTTATCGCCGTACCCTATTTTTGTTTCTTCCCGATTCTTTGGATGCGTTTTATTTTGTTTTTGCTGCTTTTTCATTTTTGCACCTCCACTAGTTAGTGTTCTTAGTTTTTATCATTATTATTCTTTATTGATCTTGTCGAATATGGTGCTAATGGATTGAAAAATACTTCTTTATTTGCCGAATCACTTCTAGTTTTGTCAATGGTGAAGGATTGATAAAAGACAAGACGAATAGAGTGGTATAAGACAACATACATTTGGGTTAGATTGTTTGAACTTTTGCATTAATAAGGAGGCCAAACTGATGGATAAAAAAATCATTGCAAAAGAAGAACTGTTAAGCATGCTTGCGGAGATTTCTGACCAATTGGAAGAATTGGAAGGGATTTTAGAAACGAGTCTTTGTAAAGCTCGGCAACATGCCCGAGACGAATATACAGCAAAAATAATCGAATGTGGAGAAAAAATTACTGCACTTGAAAATGAGGCAGCGAACACCCTAAAAGAAAATGAAGGATTTTGTACTGCCAGTCAATTACATCGCCCAAATAGCATAAAGCTTGAATTAGGATACTAATTAAATTAGAATAAAATTAGCTGCAGCTTGAAAAATTAAGCTGCGTTTATTTTTGGAGCTGAAAAAATGAAAGATTATTATGAGCTTTTACAATTAACAAAAAAATTACTTTCTTACGCGGATACCCTTTTAATGAAATATCTTGAAGTGAGGGAAACAGGCAAAAGCGGAGACTTTTTCGGAGAAGTAAAGCCTTTTGCTGATGAAGTAAAGGAAGTAAATGATGCATGGAAAAAGGAAGCATACGAATGGATTAAAGATGTGAGACCAAAAAATATATATAATCAGCAAATTGATTCTGCCTATGAACATATTGAAACCATTTCAGTACAGGCATTTTTCCCAAACACGAGCCGTTCGAGATTTAATGATGTAATAGCTTCTGCAAAATTCATCCTAACTACCATCATTCATGGAATAGAAGGGGAGTCCTTGAAATAAGGACTCCCTTTTAATCTTGCGGACATATGGGAACTAAATTAGAAGCTTTCAGGAACTTCTGCACCTTGTGCTTCAAGCTCACGAACAAGCTGCCGATAAACATTAATACAAATATCATTTTGAATATACGCCTTCTTTGTAAAATCTAGCAATTCATTTACATTTTCAGGACTGTAATTTCGCATTTGAAGAAACTTCATGTTTAGTTCGTGAACATTCATTATAATTCCCTCCTCAAAATTGTATAAAAATGCTTTTTTCTTTTTTTATATACTATCACATAAATAAAGCTGTCCATTATTTTTAAAAAATTTAGACTTCCGACAGTATATTTCATAATCTGACAAAGTGTTTAAGGTTCATTTATATTCACATGATAGGCGTTCTGAACATAAATTACAGTAATGCATAATACTTTAAGGAGGAAGTCTGCCCATGTTTGGACGAAGAGGACATCCGGCATATGTCGCACAATATACAGCTCAGCAGCCCTACTCAAACAGGAATCGTTATGGACCGAGCATGTATAATTATTATTCTGATCGTCAGCAGCCGTCTGGTTTTCACCCGAATCTCTCAGAACCTTGGGGAAATTCTTTTTCCCCGCAGCATGTCCCGTTTAATCAGATGCCGCACAATGGATATAATCCTTACCCACATACAACAGCTAATCCATACCTGGGTCCTTACCACAATTATGGCTTGCAGCCGTATGGACAGCAAAAACAGCATAATCATGTACAAAGTATTTTTCAAAATCCGTTAGAGCCTGAACCAGACCCTAAATTTACTAATTCGAATCAGCATTATTCTGTAAATCCATATATGAACCCTTATCCTAAACAATCTTTTATTGCGAAACAGCCATCAGGAGTTAAATCGATTATGAACTCTTTTAAAGGTCAGGATGGTACGCTGGACATTAATAAAATGGTTGATACAGCAGGCACCATGATGAATGCTGTGAGCCAGGTTTCGTCGATGGTGAAAGGATTAGGGGGAATTATAAAAGTTTAGTAAGATAAGCAGATAGTATATTATTTTAATAAAATGTAGAAGAATGGCTGAAAGGCCATTTTTCTATTTGTGGAATAATATGAATTCACATAATTTTATTGACAATTACTAACGTAAAATGAAAAAATAGATTTTGATAAGAAAGGAGGAGTGGATGTGTTAAGAATCATACAGCAAATTATTATTATCTTCCTCTTAATACTTTCATTAGCTGCACTGCCTATGATTATAGAAGTGAACACGGCTGAGAACAAGCTAGAATGGAACTTTGAACAGCTGCCTAAAATATATGGCTCATTTATAAGTGAGGTAAGCAAAGGAAGTCTCGGATCATACCAATTGGGCACACAGGTTAGGGAAATTGAACAAGATATTGGAGACAACTTTTTTACTAGTTTAAAAGTCATGCTTATTGGAGTAAATGCTAGCATAATCATCAGTTTGCTATTTGGTATTTTCCTTAGCCGTTTTCGGCTAACAAAAATATTCAACTTTTTTATAAATATCTTAGCTGCTATACCTGATTTTATTATCATTATTATGTCAATGATTCTTGCTGTGAAAATTTATAGATGGACAGGTATAAGAGTGATCTCGTTGAGGCCAGATGCAGGTGCATTAAATACTTGGTTTCCCACACTGCTTGTTGCCATCGCACCAACGCTCTATTTATTTAAATTAATTGCTGTTAAGTATTTTCAAACGAGCGGCGAAGACTATATTAGAACAGCTGTCGCAAAAGGGATGAGTATAAATTATATTAACTTCCAGCATGTGTATAAAAATATTGAGCCTTTCATTACAGCTGAATTAGTGAAGGTCATTTCTTTAGCGATTGGCAATCTTTTTATTATTGAATACATACTAAATGTTTCAGGCATTACAAAGTTTATTTTTCAAAGCAATGAGATTCAGCCGATTGCCATTGGTCTATTTGCCATGCTGCTAATATCCGCTATTGTCTATATATCGGTAAGACTAGTATTCTATCTATTTAAACGAGGATTTATTTATGAATAAACTATTTAAACTCAACTTCTCATTATATATAGGAATAATATGTGTTTCAATCTTACTTTTCCTATGTCTTTTTGGACCGATGATGTCGTCGCATTCATTGACAGAAACATTAGAAACTCAATATACGGATGGAAAAGTCATATCACCTCCAATGGAGCCGTTTGAAACAGAGGACTATCCATTAGGAACTGATAAATGGGGTTATGACTTACTGTCAATGATTTTACATGGCATTCGTTATACAGTGATTATTGCATTAGCTATTACATTAATAAAAATGCTCTTTGGTACGGTACTAGGCTTATATATAGGGCAATGGAAAAGGACCCCTAGCTGGATGATTGCCTTTGAAAATGCATGGAGCTATGTGCCATTATTTTTGATTCTTTATTTTTTTATGAGACCGATCAATTTCAATAGTCAGCTAGAAACGAGTACACTGTTAGGCTATTTTATTGTTATTGCTTCCATAATAAGTATACCGAGTATTGTTTCCTCAGTTAGGCTTAAAACAGCTGAATTAAATAAATCTGTTTATATAGAGGCAGCAAGAGCATTAGGTGCAAGCAGGAACAGACTAATTTGGAAGCATATTTTTCCCCAATTGAAAGAAACCATTTTAGTTATGTTTATTCTTGAAATTGTCTATGTCATTACTATTATGGGGCAGCTTGCATTAGTTAATATTTTTGTCGGAGGAACGCTCATGCGTTTTGACCCGCTTATTTACCTTTCTGTGACGAAGGAATTGTCAGGCTTAGTTGGGCAGGCAAGATTAAATATATATGGAAATACCCATATCCTCATTGTTCCATTAATCGTGTTGTTATTTACTACCATTTCATTCAGTTTGCTGGCAAATGGCTTGAAGAATCGTTTTCAATCGAATTATGCACGGACTCCTTGGATAAGGATTGGACAAGTGCCACGTATGAAGCCTGTGAGAAGGCAGTTTGGCGAACAACGTAAATTTTGGTCTCCAAGCGGTGAAAAATTAGCATTTTTTGCCTTGTGTTTAATCTTTATTGGAGCAGGCACATATGTTTATTTAACGAAAGATTCTGATGTGGGTGTGAAGAATTTTAGTAAAGCTGCATACGACATGCAGCTTGAAATGGATGAGAATGGAGTATTTGATACAACAGCAACCATTCAAGTGAAGAACAAATCGGAAGATGATTGGGATGAGCTTGTCTTTTATTTTATTCCGAATGTCTTTAAAGAGGGACATGCTTTTGAATTAGTTAAAGGCAATGGCAAAGTGAATGTGAAGGAAATTGAAGTAAATGGAGAAAAGGCAGATTACAGCTTGGAAAAGGATACATTAAAGATAGATCTCCCTACAGATATGAAAGATAAAAGTAAACATACGGTAAAGGTTGAATATGAATTTACCCCTCCAGAGCAGGGAGTTCGCTTTTCAAAAGAAAAAGATAATTATTATTTAGCACAATGGTATCCCATGCTTGCTGCTTATCAGAATGGAAAGTGGAACAAAGAGGATTATTCAGATGGGGTAGAGACCTATCATGTGGACTTTGCTAATTATGAAATAGATTATAAGCTTCCAGAAGGCTATTCATTTATTTCCTCGGCAGAAAAGGATCCTAAACCTGGTGTGAATGAGGGAAATGTGAAAATTAAAAGAGTTAGGGACTTTTTCATTGCAGTTACGAAGGACATGGAAATTCATGAAACGGCTGCAAATGATGGAGTGACAATCCGCCTGCTTACAAAAAATGACCATAATATGAACATTGACGATTCATTAAAGCTTGCTAAAGATGCTTTAACATTTTATCAAGAAAAAATTGGCAAGTATCCTCATAAACAATTGGATATCATTCTTGATAATGGGCCTTTCATGGAATACCCTGGAGTTGTAACGATCAATCCGTATATTGAAGATATGTATTTTTACCGCAACGCGATTGTCCATGAGATTGCCCATCAATATTTCTATGGCGTGGTTTCGAATGATCAATACAATGAGGGATGGATTGATGAAGGGATAACTGAATTTGCAACATCAATGTATTTCTATGCAGGTGAAAATGAGTCGGAGGGACAAGCGTTTGCCCTGCCTAAACACCGGCTGGAGATGATTAAAGAAGCTGGTCTAGGCAGACAATACTCCAACGTTCCAGTGCATGAATTGAAAAACACTGGCTATATGTATGGCCAGCCTGCAGTCGAAATGTTAAAAATGATGAAGGCTAAGTATCGATTACAAGGGGATGACGTAAAGGAAGTGAGCATGCAATTCCTTTCTGATTACTATCATCACTTTATGTATAAGGAAGTAGATACTTCAGAATTTATCCGTTTTACAAAGGATTATTTCCAAGTTCCATCTGGATATTTTAATGCATGGCTAAATAAGTAAACAAAAAAACAAGCAGTTCAAAATGCTGCTTGTTTTTTATTCGATTTTATCAATCATTATTTTTTTCCCTTTTTGTTTAGGCACACGTATTTTTAATAATCCATTTTGATAGGAAGCCTTTACTTTATTTTCATCTATTGGCTGTGGCAGCGGAATACTTCTAATCGATTTTTTCATTGAGGTCTGTTTTTTAATTATTTCTTGTTTATCATTTTCTTCTGTGATGGATTCTAAGTGAAGGACAGTAATCGTGACATAATTATCAATCACATCAAGTTGAATTTGCTCTTTTTTTACACCTGGAAGCTCTGCGGAGATAATGTGCTCATCATCCGTTTCACTCACACTTACCTGAAATGAAGATGCAGAAGAAGTGAACGGATTTTTGAAAAACTCATCCATCGTTTGTAAAAATCCCCTTACAGGCTTTTCGTGGAAAAATTGATTCATTGATTTCATTAAATCCCCAAAAGGCTCATTTTTTTCTTTTTTGTTCCGCTCATTCATATTTCCAGCTCCTTTCATAGAAAAGCGTAGGCCTAATTTGTAGTATTAACGCCATGATATCTTATGAAAAATGGTGGGTAATTGTTCCAGTTGGCGGAAAAAAAGAAAGAACCGTAGGAATCACGGTTCTAGTTAAATTATTTCTTCTAAAAGCTTTTCGGAATCGATAATGATATTGCCATTGGCGTCTGTTTCAATCAATTTCTCTTTTTTCAGCTTGGTTAATGTTCTGCTGACAGTTTCTCTCGTCGTGCCAATCATATTGGCAAGGTCTTTGTTCGTAAATTCAGCTTTTAAAAGGAATAGACCGTTTTCAAGCACCTCTCCATGCAGCTTTGCTAAACGCACGAGCAATTTGATAATTTGTTCATACGTATTATTTAATACTTGTGCTTCTAATCGTTCTTGTAAATCAACTATTTTTTCCCCCAGAACATTAAATACTTTTATGCATAATTCAGGGTTTTCGATTAATACATTCTCAAATTGATCAATTGGAACAACGACTAGTTTGGCATTTTCAAGTACTTCCGAAAATGCAGGATACCCGCCTTTACGGAAGAATCCCACATGAGGGAACATATCCCCGCTTTTAGCAATTGTAACAATTTGCTCTTTTCCGTTTATATCACTTTTATATATTTTGATGCGGCCGCTTTGAATGAAGTAAACATTTTCAAGCGGGTCATCCTGCATAAAGACATGGCTTCCTTTCTTCCATTCTCTTGAGATTGAAATCTCGACAATTTTATCCATCTCTTTATCACTAAGCCCGCGGAAAAGGGTAAATTGAGAAAGCATTTTTTTAATTTCGATTGTTTCCATATTTTCACCTCTACTGGTAAAAGCCATTATTACCAATATTGTAACAAAAAAAACCTTTGAAAAAAGCGAATTCATGACAAAAGTTTGAACGTTATATGAAAGGAAGGGGATATAGGATAAATTTGGCAATGGAAATGAGAAAAAAATGCAAGGTTTCTCTTTTTTAACGAACGCTTATTCGCTAGAATGATAGATATGAGGTGAATGAAATGAAAGTGCGAAAAGACCTTAACGAAATAATGAAACACATAAAAACAGACCAATCGTTTAAAGAGAATATTGTTTATTGGCAAACAATAGAGGAAAAGGAAGCAAAGACTGCCGAGCTGCCTTTAGACATACACCCAGCCCTTAAGGAAGCATTACAGAAGAGGGGGATTACAAGATTATATACCCATCAGAAATCTGCTTATGAAAAAGCCATTCAAGGAAAAAGTATCGTTGCAGTTACTCCAACTGCTTCAGGTAAAACGTTGTGCTATAACCTGCCTGTTTTACAAACGATCATAAATGACGCAAATTCTCGGGCGTTATATATATTTCCAACAAAAGCTTTAGCGCAGGATCAAAAAAGTGAAATTAATGAAATCATCGAAGAATCAGGCTTGCCGATTAACAGCTATACATATGATGGGGATACCCCTTCGAATATTCGCCAAAAGGTGCGAAAAGCGGGACATGTTGTGATAACAAATCCGGACATGCTTCATTCTGCTATTTTGCCTCATCATACGAAATGGGTCTCCCTATTTGAAAACTTGAAATACGTTGTAATTGATGAGCTTCATATATACAGAGGTGTGTTTGGTAGCCATGTGGCAAATGTAATTAGGAGACTGCAAAGAATCTGCCATTTTTATGGAAGTGATCCTGCTTTTATTTGTACGTCAGCCACTATTGCAAACCCGCTGGAATTAGCAGAAAGTCTTACTGAGAAACGTGTTTCACTTATTGATAATAATGGAGCCCCGAGCGGGAGGAAGCATTTTGTCTTTTACAATCCTCCAATCGTTAATCACCCCTTGAACATCAGAAGAAGTGCTACATTAGAGGTAAGAAAGCTTGCAAGTGAGTTATTGAAAAATAAGGTCCAGACGATCGTTTTTGCTAGAAGCCGCGTGAGAGTGGAAATATTGGTCACTTATTTACAAGAGCTCATCAAACATAAATTAGGAACAAAAGCGATTCGGGGTTATCGAGGAGGCTATTTGCCAACGGAAAGGCGGGAGATTGAAAAAGGTCTCCGTTCAGGAGAGATATTTGGGGTTGTGAGTACAAATGCTCTTGAATTAGGTGTTGACATTGGCCAGCTGCAGGTTTGTATTATGACAGGCTATCCTGGAACGATTGCAAGCGCATGGCAGCAAGCTGGCCGAGCAGGGAGAAGGCATAGTGAATCGCTTGTAATAATGGTCGCATCAAGCAGTCCTCTTGACCAATTTATCATCCAAAACCCTGATTATTTTTTTAAACGCAGTCCAGAAACGGCAAGAATTAATCCGGATAACTTGATTATATTAATCGATCATGTAAAATGTGCGGCTTATGAGCTTCCATTCAAGACTGGTGATCGGTTCGGCTCTTTTGAAACAGAAGAAGTGCTGGAATACTTGGCAGAGGAAAGGGTTCTTTATCAAAATGGCGATAAATACTATTGGATGAATGATTCCTTTCCAGCACACAATATAAGTCTTCGTTCAGCCTCTCAAGAAAATGTAGTCATTATTGATCAAACCGATGTGGCGAATGTAAAAGTGATTGGTGAAATGGATCGTTTTTCAGCATTGACTTTATTGCATGAGGAGGCAATTTACCTCCATCAAGGCACTCAATTTCAGGTAGAGCTGCTTGACTGGGAGGAAAAGAAAGCATTTGTTAGGGAAGTAGATGCAGATTATTTCACGGATGCCAATCTTGCTGTTCAGTTAAAAGTCCTAGAACAGGATAAGCAGCAATTCATGCCATCAGGTGAAATCGGCTATGGGGATGTAAGTATCACTGCAATGGCTACCATCTTTAAAAAAATTAAATTTGAAACCCATGAAAATATCGGTTCAGGTCCGATTTCGCTGCCAGAAGAGGAACTGCACACAAGTGCGGCTTGGATTTCTTTGAATAATGATATCGGACAATTTAACCAAGAGAGATTGGAGCAAGGGCTAATTGGGACATCACATGCACTTAAATCGATTGCTCCTTTATTTGTTATGTGTGATCCACAGGATATTCATGTTGTTCCACAAGTGAAAGCATCTCATAATGAAAAACCGACGATTTTCTTTTATGATCGTTACCCTGGAGGAGTTGGATTGAGTGAAAAAATATTTGATGGATTCCAGCATGTTTTGAAAGAGGCTTGTGATCTCGTTAAAAGGTGCCAATGTGCCTATGGATGTCCTTCATGCATTGGTATAGATTCCACTTCTCAGACTGCAAAGACTGATGTTTTAAAAGTATTTGAAACCTTCATGAATGGTGAGATTCATGTCAATTAAAAAGAAACTCAATAGACTTAAATCCCATATGTCACACGAAGTGAGCAAAGAGAAAGTCCTCACAGCTAGTCATCCCGTAGGTGAAATTCCTTTCTGGGACGTTTGGGAAAACGAAGGCGTGACTCCTTATTTTTTTGATGGAAGCTATTGCCTAATTCGCGAACGAAGGTTTCCGATTGATCAACAACATGGAATATATTCATTTTTACAATTTTCAACAGCGGTGAATGCCTGGAATGAAAGCGGGATGAAACATCCTCTCTCAGCTTCAGGTATTAAACCTGAAAGCTTTGTTTTCTTTGATACAGAAACAACAGGCTTAGGCGGAGGGGTAGGGAATTCAATCTTTATTCTTGGACATGCCAGATTGTCAGGAGATGAAATACATTTGAAACAGCATATTCTACCCTCCCCCGGTGCAGAGATCCCTTTATATCAAAGCTTTCTTGAAAGTGCAGATTATACAACAATGGCTACGTATAATGGTAAGTCCTTTGATTGGCCGCAAGTGAAAACTCAGCATACATTGATACGAGAACATGTCCCTAAACTCCCATCGTTTGGACACTTTGATTTGTATCATGCATCAAGAAGAATGTGGAAGCATAAATTAGAACGAATGAAGCTGTCCATTGTCGAGAAAGAAGTGCTGGGAATTGAACGAAAGGATGATCTTCCAGGTTTTTTAGCACCAATGATTTATTTTGACTTTGTGGAAAGAAAAGATCCGCAAGGGATGCTAGGGATTTTAAAGCATAATGAAACAGATATATTATCGCTTATCAGTCTATACACGCATCTTTCATTTCAAATTCTTGGACTTGATCAAAAACGATCAGCAAAAGAAATGTATGAGATAGGAAGATGGTTTTCGCACCTAGGAGAAGCAGAAGCAGCGGAAAAATCATTTTCTCGTTTGGCTTATAGCACGAATAGTGAAACAACTGCAGCTAAGCATGCACTAGCTTTTGAATACAAGAAGCAGAAAAAATGGATGGATGCAATTTACCTTTGGGAAGACATTGTGGGAAAAGGAAAAGAAGAGTTAATCATGCTTGAAGCTTGTATTGAATTAGCGAAGATTTACGAACATCGAGAAAAAAACCTGCAAAAGGCGTTATATTTTACTAATAATGCCGAAGCATTTCTTCAAAAATTACAGAGTGAAAACTACATTAAAATAACAATTAGTCAACAAGAAATCACGAAAAGATTAGCGAGGCTCAACAAGAGATTATATGGATCATTTTGAGTGGCTCCGGGATTTGGGCAATATATTTTATAAACCCACTATTTCCTAGTTGTTTGTCCATAACGAAAGCTGTAAAATGTATTATTGTGTGGTGTAATTAGCCAGGAATAATTTAGTGTGAGGCTGACAAGCATGTATAAGACAATATTGTTCATATTTTTTATCGTTATTATCTTTACAGCAGTACTTTTTAGTAACTTTAGAGATAGTTTTTATAGCATGTTTTAAAATCTTCTTTAAATTGGGTTTAAATTAGACTTTTTCATTAGTACAAGAGTAACCCTTTTAACATAGGCTGTTAATGTAAGTAATCTATGAAGAAAGGGGATCTTTAAATGCATTGCGGACCAAGACCAACAAATGTGTTGCCAGCAATTGTCCATCCAACAAAATGCTGTGTAAACAATACGTTTCAAAATAATGTGGTTCCACATATTCATCCAACTCATACAACAAATGTAAACCACATTAACTTCCAGCATCAACATTATTTCCCTCAAACGCAATCAACTGTGAATCAAGTAACAAATCAGCAGTTTGTTGCGGCTCCAGGTCCAGCACCTGGTGGCTTTGGAGGCCCAGCAGCAGGTGGCTTTGGTGGACCAGTACCTGGCGGCTTTGGAGGCCCAGCAGGCGGCTTTGGTGTACCAAGACCAGGCTTTTTTGGTAGATAGGTAGAATAGCAAGTGCTAGACAATGATAAGCAATATTAAGGTTTTGTTTGGAAACAAGGACAAGTGGGTCCTTGTTTCCTTGCACAGTATAATTAAGAAATGCTAATTTTCGTAATTAAAATAATAATTGACTCTCATTCCCTTTTAAGGCAGAATTTCAATTATTAGAGCATACATAGAGGGGCATATGAAAATTGGCAAAGATTGCGATTATTTCTGGTTATAAGCCTTATGAAATTGGAATCTTTAAGCATGATGATCCTGCAGTTGCATTTATCAAGAAAGCAATTAGAAATCAGCTTATTTCTTTATTGGAGGAAGGGCTGCAGTGGGTGATTATCAGCGGTCAGCTTGGAACGGAATTATGGGCTGCTGAGGTTGTTTTTGAGCTGCAATTAGATGACTATCCTGAACTGCAGCTTGGTGTGATTACACCTTTTTTAAATCAGGAAGAAACTTGGAAAGAACAGAATAAGGAATGGTATGAGTCAATTCTTGCTCAAGCTGACTTTATTGACTCTGTTTCCAGGAAGCCCTATGAAAACCCTTGGCAATTTCGCTTGAAAAATCAATTTTTTGTAGAAAAAAGTGATGTTCTTCTGCTGTTTTATGATACAGAAAAAGAAGGAAGTCCAAAGTACTTATATGAGACTGCCAAAAGACAGCAGGAAAGAAACGATTATGATATTCGCTTAATCAATTTTTATGATTTACAAGTCATTGTTGAAGAGGAACAAATGAAAGAGCAGGACAATTATTAAGAAAAGCGGAAGCGCCTTGATCATCGCCGTACAAACTGGAAGGACCGCGACTGAGATAAAGGAAACACGAAGAGCGATAGCGATTCGATGTTGACTTATCGTAGGGAGGGGCCTGAAGTTTGATAGGCGATAGGCGCTGGAGCTGGACATCTATTAAAAATAGTAAGAAAAATTGACAAATATGCATATCTTTGAAAAAATATAAGTACTGATTGGTGTATATTGAGGTGAGTGTCATGCATTCGGATAAAATTAATTTAACGGCAAAAGATATTTTAGAGAAAGAATTTAAGTCAGGCATGCGAGGCTACAAACCAGAGGATGTTGACAAATTTTTAGATTTAGTTATTAAGGATTATGAAGTGTTCTATCAGGAAATTGAAGATTTGCAGCAGGAAAACTTGAGATTAAAGAAACAATTAGATGATGCTTCTAGGCGACCAACAACATCGCAAACAGCAGGTACGACGAACTTTGATATTTTAAAGCGGCTTTCAAATTTAGAAAAGCATGTTTTTGGCAGCAAATTGTACGATTGATCGAGTTTCCTATATTTACAAGTCAAAAACCATTGCTATCTGATCGAAAGTTGCATATAATATCTTTTGTACTCATTAATGACGTTCGGGTAATCGCTGCAATGAGCTTTATGCTGCATTGTAGAGGAAAGTCCATGCTCGCACGG
Organism: Cytobacillus massiliigabonensis; assembly: GCF_900199725.1. Taxonomy (GTDB): domain Bacteria; phylum Bacillota; class Bacilli; order Bacillales; family Cytobacillaceae; genus Cytobacillus; species Cytobacillus massiliigabonensis. The sequence goes on from NZ_LT904904.1 coordinate 1,844,393, forward strand.
TGCTGAGATGCCCGTAGTGATCGTGCCTAGCCAATTCATAAGCTAGGGCAGTTTGGCATAAGCTGGACTGACGGCAGGGAAAATGCCTAAGTCCTTTGGATATGGCATGACTACCTTGAAAGTGCCACAGTGACGGAGCCTTTTCAGAAATGAAAAGGGTGGAACGAGGTAAACCCCACGAGCGAGAAACCCAAATAATGGTAGGGGCACTTTCTCTGAGGAACTGAACAAGGAGAAGGACAGGTGACGATAGTTAACCTGTAGATAGATGATTACCACCTTAGTACGAGGCTTTCAGCCGTTTGGAGTACAAAGGAACAAAACATGGCTTACAGAACGTTATTAGTGAATAATTTATGAAACATGAATGAAGCTCTCCTTTTTTAAGGGGAGCTTTCTTGTATTTAAGCATAAATACATATATGATAAAAGTATGTGAATAACTTATCAAACGTACTAATAGAAGAAACCTAAAAGGCTCATAAAGTTAGGCGAATAAGGATGAATAGATTATGTTGGAGTTTACTAAACAACGAGATTCACTAAATATCATTAAGATAGCAATGAAAGTATTTGAAAATACGAGTGAGGGAGTAATGATTACTGATGCCCGCGGCAGAATTATTTCAGTTAACCCAGCATTCGAAATTGTCACAGGCTATAATGCCGAAGAAGTAATGGGCAATAATCCAAATATTCTTCAATCTGGTGTGCATGATGAAAATTTCTATCAATCCATGTGGAAGCAAATATATGATACAGGTGTATGGAAGGGTGAGATTTGGAATAAGCGTAAAAACGATGAGCTCTATCCTGAATGGTTAACCATCAGCGTCATTAAAGACGATAGTGGGGATGTAACAAACTATGTTGGGATATTTAGTGATATATCAGATCAAAAATGTGCAGAAAAACAACTTAGGTTTTTAGCACATTATGATTCGTTGACAGGAGTTGCGAATCGCTACAGTTTGAATAAGCGATTAGAAGGATTATTGCAAACGGCCGAAAAATATCAACAGCAGCTGGCCATTCTGTTTCTTGACCTTGATCGATTTAAGCAAGTGAATGACACGTTAGGGCATAACTATGGGGACATACTTTTAAAACAAGTATCCTCCAGGCTGAAAGGTCTAATAAAAAATAAAGATATGATTGCCCGTCTCGGTGGAGATGAGTTTGTCATCGTTTTACCAAATCTGAAGCACCCGAAAGAAGCTATTCATATCGCCGAACTTATCATTGAGTCTCTATCCAAATCATTTTTGCTGGAAAGTCATGAAGTGTACGTCACGGCAAGTATCGGTATTAGCCTGTATCCGCTTGATGGAATCGACACGGATACCTTGCTAAAGAATGCAGATAAAGCGATGTATGATGCAAAATCTTGCGGGAAAAACCAGTATGAGCTATACCATCAGGAAATGCATCAGCATGAATCAAGGCAAATGATTTTAGAGACATACTTACGGAAGGCATTGGAACGAAATGAATTATACCTTGTTTATCACCCAATTGTAAATACAGATTCATTGGAGATAGTAAGCGTGGAAGCACTTGTTAGATGGAAACAAAAAAAACTAGGCGACATTCCTCCATCAGAATTTATCCCTCTTGCGGAAGAAATAGGATTAATTGTTCCATTAAGTGAGTGGATTATTCAGAAGGCTTGCGAAGACCTAAATAGCTTCCATTTAAACGGCGCAAAAATTAGAATGAATATTAATGTTTCAGCACTCCATTTTAATCAGGGCGGATTTGTTAAGTCTTTAAATGAGATTTTTCAAAGGACAAATGTTAGTACACGACATATTGTACTAGAGCTAACTGAAAGCATGATTATGCCAAATGCAGTAGAAACCGTAGATAAGCTTGTTAAATTAAAGCAGCTTGGTATAAAATTATCAATAGATGATTTTGGAACTGGTTACTCCTCATTAAGTTATTTAAGTCGCTTTCCTCTTGATACACTAAAAATTGACCAAAGTTTTATTAAAGGGATTGCTTTGTATAAAGAGAATCGTTCGATTGTTCAAGCAATCATTATGATGGCTAATCGTCTGAATTTAAAAGTGGTTGCTGAAGGCGTAGAAAATAAGAAGCAATATGAACTGTTGAAGAAGGAAAAGTGTGACTTTATCCAAGGTTATTACATTACAAAACCACTCCCAAAGCATAAGCTGTTAGCATTATTGCAAAATTGGGATGGGAACAATTTTATATAAGGGTGAAATTATGTTTGATTTAATAGCAACATCAGCTATGGGGCTTGAAGCCTTAGTAGCAAAGGAAGTTCGTGATCTTGGATATGAATGCTCAGTTGAAAACGGCAGGATCTCATACAAGGGTGATGCATCAGCAATTGCACGCTCAAACTTATGGCTGCGGACAGCTGACCGAATTCGAATAAAAATTGGTGAATTTAAGGCAACAACATTTGATGAGCTTTTTGAAAAAACAAAAGCACTTCCTTGGGAAAACTTCTTGCCTGAAGATGCAGAATTTCCTGTTACAGGAAAATCAGTTAAATCCAAGTTGTTTAGTGTATCTGACTGTCAGGCAATTGTTAAAAAAGCGATTGTAGAAAGAATGAGAAAACATTATAAGAAATCAGGATGGTTTGATGAAAACGGTCCACTTTTTAAAATCGAAGTTGCCTTGCATAAGGATGTTGCTTTATTAACAATTGATGCCAGCGGTAGCGGGCTCCATAAACGGGGATACCGTGCGGGGCAAGGGGAAGCACCATTAAAAGAAACACTTGCTGCAGCCCTAGTTATGCTGACAAATTGGACACCTGACAAGCCGTTTGTTGATCCATTTTGCGGCTCTGGCACAATACCTATTGAAGCAGCTTTAATTGGTCAAAATATTGCTCCTGGCTTCAATCGTGAATTTGTTTCCGAAGGGTGGCATTGGGTTCCTGAAAAGGTTTGGGAAGAAGCGAGAATGGAAACAGAAGATCTTGCCAGCTATGACCAGCCATTAGATATTACAGGGACAGATATTGATCACCGAATGGTAAAAATCGCTGAAGAAAATGCATTTGAAGCGGGACTTGGTGACTTAATTCAATTCAAGCAAATGCAGGTGAGAGATTTCACTACAACAAAGGAATACGGCGTGATTGTAGGGAATCCGCCATATGGAGAACGTTTAGGAGACAAGGATGCGGTCCAAAAAATGTATGCAGAAATGGGTGCTGCCTTGGCACCATTAGATACATGGTCTATTTATATTCTTACTTCTAATGAACAATTTGAACAATACTATGGAAAACCTGCAACTAAGAAGAGAAAGCTATTTAATGGCTTTATTCGCACAGATTATTATCAGTATTGGGGAAAGCGTCCGCCAAGAATAAAATAATGAGCATATTTTCTCCTGATCATGAATACGATATATTTATATCAAAAATGGTCAGGAGGGCTCTTTAATATGTATGATTCAAAAATTGATTTCAATAAAATCTCTCAATCTTTAACTGATACGATCGAAGCACTAAAGGCAGATAAGAATGTATTATCATCTACGGCTCTCGAACAGCTTCAACATGCTCAAAATGAGCTCCATCAAGCAATGTCCTACTCACTCTCATCCTTACATAAATAGAAAATAAAAATATGCGGTATTAAGTAAGCGTCCCCGTAAGGACGGATCAACGGGGGCGCATAGTTTTTAAAAAGTATTCTGTATGAAGGATGAATACTAAAATCGAGTAAGAGCAATGAAGAGAAGCCCTTCATAAGATGGAAAAATGCTATTATTGAGCCAGATAACTGAGGATAGGACCCTTTTTTAGATGAATGAAGGTCAAATATGAACCAGAGAACTGAAAAAAAGTACTTCAATAGATGAATGAAGACCGAACCTAAGCCAGAGAACCGAAAAAAGGTGCTTCATAAGATGGATGAAGACCGAACCTAAGCCAGAGAACCAAAAAAGGTGCTTCATGAGATGGATGAAGACCGAACCTAAGCCAGAGAACTGAAAAAAGGTGCTTCATAAGATGGTTGAAGACCGAACCTAAGCCAGAGAACCGAAAAAAGGTGCTTTAAAAGATGAATGAAGACCGAACCTAAGACAGAGAACCGAAAAAAGGTGCTTCATAAGATGAATGAAGGCCAAACCTAAGCCAGAGAACCGAAAAAAGGTGCTTCAAAAGATGAAAGAAGGCTGAAACTATGCCCCAGAGAACCGAAAGTATTTTTCATTCATAATATGTCCATTGACGAACCCCCATTATTTTGAAATTTTCACTTAAAATCCTTCTTATTCTTTTTTTAGACTTCACTACCTTACACCATTCATGAATGATATTTGTAGTAACTTTTTTTTCAGGAAAAAGAAGTTTATATTCTTCTACACTTCTCATCACAGCAGCTTCAACTGCTTCCTCGAACCCGCATTTATGACAAATACATATTTTACCCATATTAGAAACTGTAATGGAGGTACAATTAACACATGTAATTCCCTTATGCATTTCCTCATATTTATAAGATGGTAATTGATTAAAAGGAGGATCTTGAATATGATGAAGGATTAGTTTATCAGCCATTCTGTTATGTTTTTCATTTAGCTTTGTGGAGCTCTTATTTAGTTTTTTCAAAAAGCTATTCACTTGTGTTGGTAAAATAAATGGTTTGTCGAGAGGTGTTTGGTATAAGGTGAATTCGGGATTGATATATACGATAGAAGAATGAATGGGGATTGTAATTCCAAGGGAATGAAGGAACTGACGCAGTAAAGATTCACTTCTTATTAATTGAATCAATGGGTTATTTATTTCGGATTTTGGAATCTTATATAATTTATCTGATTCATAATAATAGTTACCTTCATAATTTTTCACTTCGAAAAGATAAATAGTATCAGACATTATTATGAGTGAATCAATTTGAAAGAGAGTATTATTTTGTTTGAGCAGCAGATCATTTAAGATCAAACATTCACATTGAAGCTGTTCTGTTAGTGAATCAAACAGTATTTCGCCCTCATATCCTTTTTTTAGATTAAAATAGAGCTGTTTAACCTTGGAAGATAAACATATTCGGGAATCTAAGGCTTTCAGTATTAATAATTCAATAGATTCCATTCGAGGTTTATAAATCATTGTCAACATCCTTTCTTTTTTTGAAGTTCCAAGTCTATTATAATAAAAAATGGAAGGGGTTTTCCAAAATCAAGTAAAAATTTTGTCATAAATGAACCTCCAGATATTATGATCCTAGTTTAAATATGCGTACCGGTGTCCATTATATATATAGATAAGATAGTTAAAAACTAGTCAGCAGTTATTCTTTTAATCGTGTACACAATAACAGTTAATATAGCTAGTGATAAGAGGGCGGGCAGAAAGCACGCTCTTTCACTATTTATTAACTATCCAGAAACATTACTTGACACTGACTCAATATGCGATAAAATGGTTGTTGGTCTTTTGTTTATATAACCATTGAGAAATTTAAATTCCTAGAGCGGATAGAAGTAGAGAACTCGGAGTGTTGGGGATCTTCCCAACCATAGATTGCAGCTCTAACCTCCGAACTCTAGAACGGAGGGATACTATGCAAAGCAGGATGCCATTTGCATTGTCCAAAAGTGAATCATTTTTTGAAAAATTAAGTGAATGGATTGGCGATGTTTTTTACGATATATTGCCTGAAGCAGGCTTTGAATTACGTGATGAACAAATTTTTATGGCTTTTCAGGTGGAAAAGGCATTTAAAGAAAAGAAGGTTATCTTTGCAGAAGCAGGTGTGGGAACTGGGAAAACACTTGTTTATTTACTATATTGTATTGCCTATGCTAGATATGTAAACAAGCCTGCGATTATTGCATGTGCAGATGAAACATTAATTGAGCAGCTTGTGAAAAAAGAAGGAGATATTGCTAAGCTTGAAAAAGCATTAGGGTTAACGATTGATGTAAGGCTTGCAAAATCAAGAGATCAATATTTGTGTTTAAATAAGTTAGACAGGCTTATTGCAACAGAAGATATGGATGCCTATAATTCCATCTATGATAGACTTCCAGAATTCGTTCATTCTGGTTCTTCCATGCAAGTGTTTGAAAAATATGGTGACCGCAAGGAATTTCCTGAACTTCCTGATGAAAAATGGGGAAATATTGCTTGGGATCCGCTTCAGGATTGCTTCACATGTGAAAAGCGCCATCGTTGTGGACAAACACTTAATCGGGACTACTATAGAAATGCCAAAGATATTATCATATGCTCCCATGATTTTTACATGGAGCATATTTGGACAAAGGAATCAAGAAAGCGTGAAGGGCAGCTGCCATTGCTGCCAGATAGTTCTTGTGTTGTATTTGATGAAGGGCATTTGCTTGAATATGCTTCTCAAAAAGCACTGACATATAGACTTACTGAACAAACACTTGAAACACTTTTAACGAGATTAATGGAAAATTATGTAAGGGAAAAGACATTAAATATAATTGATGATGCAATTATTCAAAATGAACGGTTCTTTTCTGCTTTAACGGACGCCTCTTCTGTTACTGAAGGATCTGATAAAAGAACCATTCAAAAAACTGCAGAGGTCTTGAAGCAAGGAAGAAGGCTGCTTGATCTAATAAGTTCATTAGAAGAAGAGCTTGTGTTTGAAAGTGAAATGTATGTAATTAATGAATATGATTTAAAAATTGTTGAAGAATATTTGGAGCAGATTTCTTATTCACTTTCGCTTTTCTTAAAGGATTTAAAAGGAATTACCTGGTTTGAGGAACATGATGGGGAAAGAACACTCGTCATAATGCCGCGAATGGTTGAGGATATAATGAGGGAAGAAGTCTTTTCGCAAAAGAAACCTTTCGTTTTCTCTTCAGCTACTCTATCAGAGAATAAATCATTTGATTATATGGCAAAAAGCCTTGGGATAGACAATTACTTATCTTTTTCCGTTGCCTCACCATTTGATTATGAGGAGAATATGGTCATTTCCATGCCGAGTTTTTCTGAAAACAAACTCGATGCAAAAATGCAATATGTCCATAGGCAAATTGAACAATCTGAGGGCAGAGCATTAGTATTGTTTACTAATAAACAAGAACTGCTAAGCTTTAAAAAGTATATAACCGGAAAGACCACCCTTTCTTTATATTTTGAAGGGGATGCTGAAATTAGTACATTGGTGTCAAGTTTCCAAAATGATGAGCATTCTGTCCTTTGCTCGGTTCATCTATGGGAAGGGCTGGATATTCCCGGAAGATCACTTGAAAATGTCATTCTATTTGCATTGCCTTTTCCGCCGCATGACCCGGTTTTTACAGCAAAACGCGAAAGTGTAAAAGAGCCTTTCAAAGAAGTGGATTTGCCATACATGATTCTTCGATTAAGGCAAGGAATTGGTCGGTTAATTCGTACACATGAGGATAAAGGAACTGTTCATATTCTAATAAATGAGAATGAAAAACAAGAAGTAATTGAATTAGTTAAAAGTGTACTGCCAACTGTATTAAAAGTGTAATAAGAAAATCCCCTCGTTTGAGGGGATTTTTTTATTAACGTCCAATCTGCTTTAATCCATCTGGAGTCATCTTTTCTGGAGACCAGGCAGGCTCCCATACGAGGTTAACCTCTACCTTGGAAATTTCCTCCATCTCTTCTAGACAGTATCTTACACCGCTAGTAATGCTGTCATGCAAGGGGCATCCAGGCGTTGTTAATGTCATTGTCACGTAAACAGAATCCTCTTCAGGAAACTCGATATCATAAATTAACCCTAAATCAACTACATTTATATTAAGTTCAGGATCCATTACTCTTTTTAAATTGCTTAGTACTTTTTCTTTTAATGTCATCATGTTTAACCCTCCTATTTAGTAACTACTTTAGCAATGGCAAAACAGAATAAGAAGCATGCGATTGTAAATAATAACTGACCAGATATGAAAACTGCTTTGCTGCCGATGAAAAGAGAAAGAGCAACACCAATAATTCCGATTACGAGACATACAAATACAGGTGTGGATGCACGATCATTAACCATATCCTTAAGTGCAGGAACATCCTTTTTTCCAATTTCCTTGCTGTATTTTGCTGTCCACCATAAGAAGGGGACAATTTTATATAAGTAGCCAATGATACTAAAGGCTATCCAAAAGAAAAGATACATCATTAGTAAAGGACCAATTGCTTTAGGAAAAACACCAGTTAGAGCTGTGATAACAGCTGCCAAATGAATCAATCCGCCGCTTAAAATGGCGATCAGCGCAAAAGTAAACGAGCGGTCCAGCTTCTTTTTAACCCTTTTCTTTAGGATGAGTGAAATATGATAAATAAATATGGAAAATCCAATGAGCTGCAGCAATAGACCAGTTGTTAAAGCGGCGTTTGACTCTGTAAAGAAGGAGACAATTGCAACTAGTAATCCTCCAGCATAAAACGGATAAACAAATTTTGCAGGCTTCATGCTGTATCCATGGGATAGCGAGAACATTGGCACCATTTTATATGAAAAGCCAAAAATTAGCATCGTAAACCAGCCAGCCGTTCCAAGCAGTAAATGGCTTTTAAAGATTGCGAAATATTGATTGGCTGCCGCTCCTGATTTCATGCTATATAGCATGGTTATTCCTAGAGCAATCGTAAGAAGCAGACAAACCAATGCGCTGCCAACATATAAGGTTAATATATTTGGCTTTGCTTGTTTACGTAAGGTCATAAACATTTGAAAAAGGAACATGAGTATCCCAATTAATGTGATGATTCCAGGGATGAGCGCGTTTTGTGGATCATGAAACAAGAAATGTGCAAATGCAAAAGTCCCGATGGCAGTCACACCAAATTGAATAAAGCCAAATGTTTCATTCCAAATTGGAGTCAGGAAAGCGACGGGAACGAGCTGATACATAGCACCCATTGCAATCATTAGCGCCCAGCCTAAAATGAACAGATGAGCTGCTGACCAGATGCCAGGAACGCGGAATTGGCCATCCATTAAAAAATCGCCTTGAAACAAAAGTAAAATCTGTGATGCCATCAAAGCGGCCATGCTGACAAAAATAAAAGAAAATGGGAGTTTAATATTTGTTTCATTGCCTGAAGCTGAAGGACCCATCTTCATCACCTTCTTTTTAAAGGAAAATTTATAAGTGAATGTAGCTTGCATCTTTGAATAATATGTTCTACGTCCAGCTCCAGCGCCTACCCCCTCGAGGTCATAAGCCAATCCTCCCAAAAAGGTAGAGAACACCTTTCCGTGAGGCTCGTCTTATGCTATGCCTGAGGCTGAGCAAGGCACTTCCGCATTAGTTTTTATTTTGTAATCTCTATTAAATAGCTTCCATCTTCCCGTTCAGATGTTACATGTTTATATCCTTTTTCATCTAATTGCTCATATAAAAACATCGGTCTTCGATCATTAATAATTGATAATGTTTCACCTGCGGATAAGGATTCCAGTGCATCAAGCGTCCTCATCATTGGCTGAGGCGGTTCAAGTCCCCGATTATCTAGAATCATAGTAATTACCCTCTTTTCGTAAAAGTGACTTTCCAATGTTTTTTCTCTAATTCTTCTGCTTCGTGATCAAACCCTTTTGCTTTTAAAACAGTAAATAGGGGAGCAGGCTTAAATGGAGCATGGAGGATAAATACATCCCCTTTTTCAAGCCCGTTTATTGCCTGCATAATCTTTTGAAATGGCTCTAATTTGTTTTTTATATCTTCCCTAACGTCTAGCTCGATTACTTTATTTTCCATTTATACTCTCTCCTTTAAATGTGTAATTTATTATTAAAGAATTTCTTGCTTGAGACCATCTCGATTAACTAAAAAGAATCCTTCCTCGTCTGTTAACAAGAAATCTTTTTTCTTTAATTGGCTGATTGTTCTGCTCACTGTTTCCCTCGAAGTTCCAATCATATTTGCTAGTTCTCGATTGGTGAAATGAGTAGTGATTTTATATAAATCATCTAATTTCATTCCATTCGTTTTGCAAAGCCTTAAGAAAAGCATAATAATTTGCTCATACGTATTATGAAGAATTTGTTCCTCCAGCCGATTTTGCAAATCAACGATCTTTTCCCCCAATACTTTGAATAGCTTGATACAAAGCAATGGATTAGTAAGAAGGATTTTTTCGAAATCATCGATTGGGATTGTTATTAGTTGTGCTTCTTCAATTACTTCCGCATGTGCTGGATAATTCCCTTGTCTAAAAAAACCTGCGTGGGGAAACATTTCTCCTGCCTCTAGAACGGAAACAATTTGCTCTCTGCCAGATGTATCAGTTTTATAAATCTTTATTTTCCCTGAATGGATAAAAAACACGCGATCAAGCGGATCACCCTGCATAAATACATATAATTTATACTTATACAGTCGGGTTTGGGCGATATCTACAATATGGGAAAGCTCCTCCTTCTCTAAATCTTTAAATAGAGGAACTGCCTTGAGGCGTTTTTCAATGTCCTCAATTCTCAATTAGTTCACCTTCTTACAATTTTCTAGCTTAATATAAACCAAGTGTAGCACGATATTTTCGGAAAATAAGTGACCTGAATCATAGAAAATAAATATTTTGATTCTCATTCTCAACTAATAAAAAAAGAAAAAAAGAACCCGCATTTAAGTGGATTCCTTTTCCTCTGCGCAATCAAAACAAAGTGTTTGCTGCTCCTCTGTATGAATACCATTAAAAAAACCATCAATACAATAGAGGTCCTTCCCGCATAAGTGGCATTTACTTACGAGTTCTCTCAAAGTGATCACTCCATTCGATTATGTAAAGCTGTTTTTCTTTTGAAATAAAAGAATATCCAAATGCTGTTAACTAATAATAGACAGGCTGCAATAATAAATCCTGTACTAAAGGTAACAGATAAAATACCTGTTAATGAAGATCCAGCAACAACCCCGAGAGAGAAAAATGCGTAGAACAATCCAAAAGCTTTTCCTCTTGTTTCTTCATCCGTTTGTTCAACGAGCATAGCAGATATAGATGGAAACAAAAAGGCAAAGCCAGCTCCATATAAAACCATACAAAAGAATAGAAATGGAAGAGAAGCTGCTCTGCTTAATAGAATTAGAGCAAAGCCAATGATGATCATTCCAAGCACCATCGTATGATGGTGCTGGTATTTATCAAACAACCGATTTGTCGGCAGCCCGAAAATTAATATGGCTGTAATTCCAAATGTACTAAGCAGCATCCCGCTAAAATGTGTCCCAAAGTTAAGTGCTTCAACTTGTAATGGCAGCATATATGCTAAAACACCTTGAGCAAACATTAGGGAAAAAGCACCAATGAAGCTAAAGGCTAATAAAGGAGTCTTTAAAATAGAAAATAGTGTATAGAAAGATGATTGATCCTTTTTGTTCTTTGAAACTGACCGAGCTGGCAAAATGAATGCTGAACAAACAGCAATTAGGAGCATCACACAAGCAATGATAATAAATACATACTCAATATTGTATTTGGATGCGACTATTCCTCCAAAAGCTGGACCGATAATAGCAGATATCCCGACTGCAACACCTGAAATTGCCATGGATTTTCCCTGCTTACTCTCTGTTCCTCTATTTGCAAGAACGGTAAAGGCCGCGGGTACGAGAAATCCGCTAAATAATCCATGAAAGAATCTTACTATCATTAGCTGACCAGGTGTAGTTACAACCGCATAAAGAAGCAAAATGGCAGCGGTTAGAGAAAAGCCGAATAATAAAACCTTTTTGCCCCCTTGCTTATCAATCCAATAACCGGCCAATATATTACCGAACATATTTGAGAATGAGTACATTCCGACAATTAAACCAATGAAAGCAGGTGATGCACCTAAACTTTTCGCAAAAGGGCTCATAATCGGCAATTGGGAGAACATATCGAAAAAAGAAATTAAAACGATAATTAATATAAATTGTTTCATATAAACTAATCTCTTCCTAATTATATAAATTTACTTATTCCTATTATAACTGTTTCTAAAAAATAAAACGATGATTGTACATAATGAAGTGAAATTTTGGCTATGGGGAAAATATCATAGGATTAATGTGACCCCTCTCACTAATTAATTCCTGTTAATTATATAAAATGAGGTTGTTAATAAATAATTAGGGGGAAAGAAAAATGAAAGAATTTGCTCAAACAGTCAACGCGCCTGATTATCCGCCAAGAGAAAAGCATCCAACGATTTTTAAAGCGTTTGATTCATTGCAATCAGGTGAGTGTATGCAATTAATCAATGATCATGACCCTAGACCGTTACAATACCAATTTATGATGGAAAGAGAAGATCAATTTACTTGGGAATATCTTGAAGAAGGTCCTGATACTTGGAGAGTAGCAATCGGAAAAAAATAATTATCTAATTTATTATATGGAACAAAGGAAGACAACAGATTACGCTGTTGTCTTTTTCCATTTTTCGAAAGAATGTGATAATATAAAGGAGTTCAAATGATTAAGAGGGGGAAAGCGAATGAACGAGACTGTAAGACTAGTAGAAAAAGAATTTTTGGATTACGTGAAAAAGATGGAAGCATATAAAGAAGCCTTAGGATTAATTTATTGGGATTTACGGACAGGTGCTCCAAAACAAGGAGTGGAACAGCGCTCGGAAGTTATTGGTATGTTATCTACTGATGTCTTTAAAATGTCTACATCAGAAGAGATGGCCTCGTACATAGCTGAATTAACTGGCAATGAATCAATCCTCTCAGAAATAACGAAGAAAACACTTATTGAATGTAAAAAGGAATACGACCTCAATAAAAAGATTCCTGCTGAAGAGTATAAGGAATATGTGATTCTTCAGTCAAAGGCAGAAAGTGTCTGGGAAGAAGCAAAGGAAAAATCGGATTTTGACATGTTTCGCCCGTACCTTGAGAAGCTTGTTGCAATGACTAAGCGTTTTATTCAGTATTGGGGTTATGAAGGGAATAAATATAATACATTATTGGACATGTTTGAACCTGGTGTAACAGTGGAAGTGCTTGATCAGGTGTTCGGCAAGTTAAGAGAAAAAATCGTCCCGCTTGTACAAAGCATTTCACAATCGGAGCATAAATTAGAAACAAGCTTTTTGTTTAAACATTTTCCAAAGGGAAAGCAGCGCGACTTTAGTTTAGAAGTTCTTAAACAAATGGGCTATAATTTTAATGCTGGCCGCCTTGATGAAACTGTTCATCCATTTGCGACAGGGTTGAATCCTGGGGATGTTCGTGTAACAACTAAATATGACGAAAAAGACTTTAGGACAGCAGTATTCGGAACAATCCATGAGGGCGGTCATGCGCTATATGAACAGAATATTTCTGCAGATTTAATCGGTACACCTTTATGCAGCGGAACCTCTATGGGGATTCATGAATCTCAATCTCTATTCTATGAAAACTTCGTTGGACGTAATTATTCTTTCTGGAAAAAGAATTACGCTTTATTAAAAGAGTATTCTGAAGGACAGTTCGATGAAGTCAGCTTAGATGATTTTTACAGGGCAATCAATGAATCAAAACCTTCACTCATTCGGATTGAAGCAGATGAATTAACCTATCCACTTCATATTATTATTCGCTATGAAATTGAAAAAGGGCTGTTTAACGATGAAATAGAAGTGAAGGATCTGCCTGAAATTTGGAATAAGAAATATGAGCAATACTTAGGTGTTAAGCCAGAAAAAGATGGGCAAGGGGTTCTGCAGGATGTTCACTGGTCAGGCGGAAGCTTCGGGTATTTCCCTTCCTATGCATTAGGGTATATGTATGCGGCGCAGCTGAAGAATACCATGCTGAATGACATTCCAAACTATGATCATCTTTTAGAAGAAGGAAATCTGCTGCCAATTAAAGAATGGTTTACTGAACATATTCATAAATATGGCAAGATGAAAAAACCGCTTGATATTTTAAAGGATGTTACCGGTGAAGAGTTAAATGCGAATTATTTAATTGATTATTTATATGAAAAATATAGCAATGTGTATCAAATAAACTAACAACGATGAAGGGGATGACGTCTGTCATCCTCTTCCATCATATATGGAGAGAATGCCTTGAAGAAAATGTTACCTTATATCATGATTGCATCTGGAGCTAGCCTTTGGGGGATGATCGCGTTCTTTGTTAAAGGGTTAGGAGCATATGACTTTACAGCGATGGAAATTGTGGCAATTCGGGTTATCTTTGCTGCTGTTTTTCTTCTGATTATAGGTTTTATCCGCTACCAAAAAGAAATGAAACTTAAGCAAGTGAAAGATGTCAGGCTGTTTATTGGGACAGGAATCCTGAGTATTGTCTTTTTTAACTTTTGTTATTTTACAACTATTAGTCAAATGAATATTTCTGTTGCCGTGATTCTTCTATATACTTCTCCTGCCTTTGTGACAATCCTTTCCTTTATTTTTCTAAAAGAAAGCTTAACTATAAAGAAGATTGCAGCAGTGGCAGGGACCATTTTAGGCTGTGTTTTAATTGCAGGGATAACAATGGGAGACAGCAATATTACTTTTATCGGAATTATCACCGGATTAGGTTCAGGACTAGGATATGCTTTATACACGATATTTGGGAAGTTTGCTCTCGAAAAATACCAGCCATTTACAATTACACTATATACATTTCTTATTGCAGCAATTGCACTCATTCCTGTAACTAGGCTTTGGACTAAGCTTGACATATTAATGGATATGAATGTTTTACTGTATAGCATTGGCTTAGGGCTGATTCCAACTGTATTAGCTTATTTCTTATATACATGGGGACTTGAGAAAACAGAGGGAAGCAAAGCAGCTATTATTGCCACAGTAGAACCGGTTGTTGCAACATTTTTAGGAGTATTTCTTTATGGGGAAAAGCTTGGGGTTTATCAAATCATTGGCGCATTATGCATTCTAGGATCCGTATTAATCGTCAATATCTCTTTCCGGAAAAAGAGCATGAATACAAGCGGAAATACGGATTTGGCACAATAAAAAACACTCCGGTCCATTGATCGGAGTGTTTCCAGTTTACCAAAGTTTAAAACCTTTTGATCCCGGAGGAGCATTTTGTATTAAATCAATAAATGGAACGGTATAAGCAAACAAGATTAATAGAACGGTAATACCAAGCCATAATTTCATGTTTTCAAATACCATTGGTACTTTTTCGCCTGTCATTGATTCACCAACAGGGAAGTCTTGTTCTCCTTTAGGAGCAAAGAATGCAAGGTTGATAAAGATGTAAAGCATAAGAATAATACCAATAAATAGAATTGATCCGCCAACTGCTTGGGCAATTTGATATGGGATCCATTCAGCAGCTTGTGCTGAACCGCCGTATTCTGAGAAAGCAGAACGACGTGGTGCACCTAGTAAACCAGCCGCGTGCATAGCTCCAGACATGAATGTCATCCCGACTGTCCATGTAACACCTTGAATAATGGCTAGCTTATTCATTTTCTTTGTTAGTACACGTCCAGTTAAATGTGGAATTAGCCAGTAAGCAATACCAAAGAATGTTAATACTACTGCTGTTGCAACAGTTAAATGGAAGTGGCCTGTAACCCATATCGTGTTATGAACAACTTGGTTCATTTGGAAGGAAGCATTAATAATTCCACCTGCACCAGCTGGGATGAATGACAGCATACCAATGAATGGTACAACAAATCGTGCATCGCCCCAAGGAAGCTTTTTAACCCATCCAAACAATCCTTTTGCTCCTTTAGAACGGCCATAGCTTTCGAATGTTGCAAACAATGAGAAAGCGGTCATTAATGAAGGAATAACTACTAAGAATGTTAATATGGTTTGTAAAAATTTCCAAGCCGGATCAATACCTGGTTCTAATAATTGGTGATGGATCCCAACTGGAATTGAGAAAAATAAAAATAGGACAAATGATAAACGTGCTAATGAATCTGAGAAAATTTTTCCGCCAATAATTTTAGGAATGATAACATACCATGCCATATATGCAGGTAATAACCAGAAGTATACTAGTGGGTGACCGAAATACCAGAATAATGTCCGGCTCACTCCAACATTTACAGTTTCTACTAAACCTAAAGACCAAGGCAATAATTGTAATAGAACAGTAGCTGCCACACCAATTGTACAAACGATCCACATCAAAGTATTAATAAGTGACATGTATGTTAAAAGTGGGCTTGCTTGACCTGGATTTTTCTTTCTCCATTCAATATATTTCATAATGATAACTGCACCATCAATCCAGCTACCAACAATTACGAGTGTCAGTCCAATATAATAGAGAGCATGTGCTTGTAATGGTGCATAAAAAGTGTAAAGGACAGATGCTTCATTTAATAGAATCATGGTAGCAGCCATGATTGTACCAATTGTCATTACCGCAAAACCAATCCAGCCAAACATGCGCTGACGGTTGGTAAGTGTTCCTGAAGTTCTGCTTACAGCGGCAATTTGAAAACCCATAATAAAGAAAGTAGTAAGTACAAGGCCTAAAACAACACCGTGAACAGTTAAAATTTGGTAGTACCCAATGCCTGCCGGTAATTCAAATTTACCAGAACGTACTAGAACTTGTAGTAAACCTGCAAGTCCGCCAATTGCTAAAGCGATAAATGCCACATAAAAATGGGCCATTGATAATTTGCCATCTCGGCGGTCAACTTTTAGTTTATCTTTAAGCATTATTCAACCACCTCAATTTTTGAAGTCATCATATGGTGTCCAACACCACAATATTCATTACAAAGAATTAAGTATTCACCTGTTTTATCAAATGTTGTAATATGTTCACTTATATAACCAGGTTCGAGCATCATATTTATGTTTGTTCCTGCTACTTCAAATCCGTGTATGACATCCTTCGTAGTCGCGATGATTTTCACTTTTGCTCCTAGCGGTACTTCAACCGCTCCTGGACTGTAAGAAAATGCGGAAGCGACAAAAACTAATTCATAATCCCATTCTTTACCTTCAACTTTTTTAAGTCCTGGCTCGTTAAATGGTGCTGTTGTATCTACTTTCACAGGGTCAATGGTTGCTAGACAGCTTGGGGGCTGATTGCCAAGGTAGAATGCACTAACACCAATAACTGTAAGAAATACAATCAGCATGGCTACTCCAAAAATGAGCCAAATTTTCTCAAACTTATGCATATGCATGGCTTTTTTCTCCTCTCAATGATATTAAAACTAAAAACGGCTTAAGAATAAAAAGTAAACTGCTACCCATGAAACTACTAGGAACGCTCCTAATATGGCGACTGATGCTGCCGTACCCTTTAGAGAAGAGCTATCCTCTGCTTCAATTTTCGTTTCTTTCTTACTATCGAGTTCTGTTTTCGCCATTTCCCTTCACTCCCTTCGAAAATTTGAAAAAAGTAAATGATTACAGTTTCATAATACAAGACAATCGCTAAGAATCTACACCGTTATTGGGATTTCACAAAATGTTCATTCCTAACTTAATTACTATACTAATAGTGAAAAATTGATTTTTCAGTGATAAATATCACGTCTTGGGTGTGATAAATGTGAAGAAATTGTGAAGCTTTTTATGGTATCTTGACAAGATGATTAAACGAACAGAATATTTCGTGAAATCAACGAACAACCCTTGTTTTTGGATAGTTTAAAAAACACGAACATTTGTGGTTCTGATCTTAATATAGTTCGTTTTGTTTTTTGTGAAACTATTGATTTTTTATAAAAGGATGGTATAATAACTTTATTAATTTAATAGTCTTTCACTCATATAATCGCGGGGATATGGCCTGCAAGTTTCTACCGAGTTACCGTAAATAACTTGACTATGAGTGAGCAATGGATAGAGATGGTTTGTCTCTTTCTTGCCATTCACTTTACTCTGTAAAGCCTGAAGGTCATTGCTTCACTCATTTTTATGATGTGAATGCAATGTCCCTCAGGCTTTTTTAGTTTCTATAACCTGAAGGAATCATTAGAGGAGGAACAAACAACATGGATTTACTTATTAAAACGATCAAAGAGGAAGGAATTGTACTGTCAGATTCAGTATTAAAAGTGGATTCCTTTCTAAATCATCAAATTAACCCTCAACTAATGTTTGAGATCGGTAAGGAATTTGCAGACCGCTTTAAGGAAGATGGGATTACAAAGATTGTAACAATCGAGTCTTCTGGGATTGCTCCATCTGTTATGGCAGGTTTACAATTAGGCATTCCGGTTATCTTTGCTCGTAAAAAGAAATCACTGACACTAGTGAATGATTTATTAACGGCAAAAGTTTATTCATTTACAAAACAGGAATCAAATGATATATCCGTTTCGAAAAAATATTTAAATGAGGATGACAGAGTTCTTATTATTGATGACTTTCTTGCGAACGGGCAGGCTGCGATAGGATTAGCAGATATTGTTAAGCAGGCAAATGCTGAAATTGCTGGAATTGGGATCGTCATTGAGAAAGGCTTCCAATCTGGCGGCAAGCTTCTTCGGGAACAAGGCTACAGAGTTGAATCACTAGCAACCATTCATTCATTAGATGAAGGAAAAGTGAGATTTACATCGGATAAAACAGAGGAGGCAGTAAGATGAAACAGCACCCGTTTAAAATTGCTTCATTAGGGATCCAGCATGTACTAGCTATGTATGCAGGTGCTGTAATCGTTCCGTTAATTATCGGGGGAGCACTTGGATTAACAGGAGAGCAGCTGACATACTTAGTATCAATCGATATTATGACAAGCGGATTGGCAACTATCCTGCAAGTTTGGAGAAATAAATATTTCGGCATCGGTCTTCCGATTGTTCTCGGCTGTACGTTTACTGCAGTAGCTCCAATTATTGCGATTGGCAATTCATATGGGATATCAGCGATTTATGGAGCCATTATTGTTTCAGGCATATTTGTCGTTTTAATAGGTAAATACTTTGGCAAGCTTGTTCGATTTTTCCCTCCAGTTGTAACAGGTTCTGTTGTTACAATTATCGGGATTACTCTTGTTCCAGTTGCTATGAACAATATGGCTGGCGGTCAAGGCAGCCCAGACTTTGGCTCATTGTCCAATATTGGACTTGCGTTTGGCACGTTAGTATTTATTGTTCTCCTTTTCCGTTTTTCGAAAGGTTTTATTCGGTCTATTTCGATTTTAATTGGATTAATTGCTGGAACAATTGTTGCCTTCTTTATGGGGAAGGTTGATTTTAGTGCTGTTGTGGATGCTTCGTGGTTACATGTGGCACAGCCATTTTATTTCGGAATGCCTACTTTCGAATTTACCCCAATCATTACAATGATTCTTGTTGCTATGGTAAGCTTAGTTGAGTCTTCTGGAGTTTATTTTGCACTAGGGGATATTTGCGGGAAGAAAATTGAAGAAAAAGATCTAGTTAAAGGCTATCGTGCGGAAGGTTTAGCGAGTATTATTGGCGGGATATTCAACTCATTCCCCTATACAACTTATTCACAAAACGTTGGTCTTATCCAAATCTCAGGTGTAAGAACGAACAATGTCATTTATACTGCTGCTGGGATGCTAATTTTGCTTGGGTTTGTTCCGAAAATTGGTGCACTCACTACTGTTATCCCTCCATCTGTTCTAGGCGGAGCAATGATCGCAATGTTTGGGATGGTTGTTGCTTCTGGGATTAAAATGCTGAGTAAGGTAGAATTTGCTTCACAGGAAAATTTATTAATTATTGCTTGTTCTGTCGGGATGGGACTCGGAGTTTCTGTTGTACCTGGGTTATTTTCGCAGCTGCCAGAAAACATTCGGATTTTAACAGAGAATGGAATCGTTGCAGGAAGCTTGACTGCTATCATGCTTAATATCTTATTTAATGAATTGAAAATAAAACAAAAAAAGCCTGAAATCATTGAAGAGCCGAAAGCTTCTTAAAGTACTTTTAGTTTTAATGTGGCTTTGCGAATAGGTTTCAGATTTATTTCTTCCAAAAAAACCAGCTGATCAAACGATTAGCTGGTTTTTTTACAATGGACGTATTGCAGTTGCAAAAGGGCGCAATCGTTTCTTAGGAAAAGTGTGCTAAAAAGATTAATAAAAATTGGAATACAGATGTAAATAGGATTTTTATTTTTAATCCCATCTATCGATTTTAATCATTCTAGTAGTGTCATTTGAAGTTACCTTCAAGGTTAAATTCCACTCAATGTCTTTAGAATAGCCTACTCCACAAGCAGTTGCCTTTTCAGCCTCTTCAATAGGGGTATTAGCTGTATATGCTTCTAAAGTTCTTCTTATTTCACGAAGTTCGGATTTTAATGTTTCGTTAAAAAATCCTCGACCTTTCCCTTCTGACAGATCTTTCACTCCATCTAACAAGAAAAAAATATGAGTTCCAGATTGAGGAACGGGATTTTCTCCCCATAAATTAGGTGAATTAGTTATCCCATTTACCTTGACAAAAGTATTTGCGGAAACACTCCATGAGTCGTCAGAGGAGTAAGAATGACTAATGATAGTAGGATGCTGTCCTTTAACATAGTTGAAGACAAATACATCTGCTTGATATCCATCTGCTCCGGCAACACCATTGTAAATGTAGACTTTTCCGTTTACTTCTAACTCAACCTTATACGGTGTATATCCATTTCCTCTTTCACAATAGTTGTGAACATAAAATCTGTAATGCCCTTCTGGTGCATTCTGAATCCATCTAATATTTTCAACAGGTGAGGAATCCCTATGTGATCCACCATTCATATCAATATCTAGCCATCCGCCAATTTTATCTTGTTTCTCCCCATAATAAATATGCTGCGCCCTTGGAGTAATGCAATGTAAATCCAAATCAGTATAACCTTCCCAGATTAAAGAGCATCTAATTTCATTGTTCTCATACCTTCCTCCTGCACGTTCAACCCTTCTTTTGATTTCTCCATCAATCCCGCCATGATAGTACCAGCTAAATGGATTATCCCATTGTAAAATATTTTCAGATGTATCATCAGATGCAGTAACTAAAGCCATTAATCTGCTAGGATTATCTATCAAAGCTTCTATATTTTCGGCGGATGGTAAGATCGTTCTTTGGAATTTTTCCCATGTCATAACTGTACTTGGCAGATCCATTTTTCTCGCTGTCGTTTTTTCTCTAGGAATTAGATGACCAAATACTCCAGACTTTTGTTCTGATGAATTTTGTATCGTACGGTTTTCCCATAAAAACGAATATATTTCTTCATAATTTGCATATCTTCTTTGTAGGGAATTGGCAATTCCTAATTTTTCAATGACCTTCTCTGCCTGCTCTATGCTGCCTTGAGTTGGAGCTGCTTGTGATCGCATATAGTTTGATGGATTCATCTTTTCTTCAAATCTTCGAGCAACAGATTCAATTGCCATTCCAGAAACGATATCATCCAACAATGTTCCAATTATAGAACTTTTTACATGGGTAAAACCTGCAGGTGCAGAACCGACGGCTAACCATTTGATATTGGCTTTCTGAGTTGAATGGCTTAGGGTATTTAGTGTATCATGCAGTTCTTTTAGCCACTTTGCCACTCCTAAAATCCTCTCTGAACGATATAATGATTCTGATTGTAGAAGTGTTAATGCTTTTTCAACGGTTCCTATTGAATACTCTTGAAGGGCGTTAGAAAGCATTCTATATTCTTCCAATTTTTCAGCTCTAGCTTGCCCTGCAGTTTGTAACCTAGAATGATTTATTAGTTCATTAGGCAAATCTACAGAAAGATGGTGCCATTCATTTGTAACTGGACGCCCTAATGTATGTGTATCAGAAATAAAGATGCCATTAACATTTGCTTTTTCAACAAGTTCCTTCATTGCCTTGACAGACTTCTTAAAGAATTCCGGCACTGCATTTTCATCCCAAATTATAGATGCAATTTTCCCGTCTATTGAAATAGTAGCTAAATTACCGAATTTTTCTATAAATCCTTTGCATGCACTGCAAGAATAATGCTGTTGAGCTTCTATTAGTATGTTGTTTATGTAAGTTTCATATAATCCAGCTGCATCTGTTGTAAAAATTTTTGATCCATTTTTTATCTTCGAGTTAAAATGGTGTTTAACCATAGTTAAAAATTTGGGATATTGATCATTATCGTTTATATATAAATCTTTTTCTTTATTTTTATTTTCGTTCATTTTTCTGCTCCCTCTAACTATATTTTACTAGTTATCTATATTTTTCCATTAAATAATACCATGCTTTTGCCATATTTAAATGTATCTTTGTACCTTTTAGTTTTTATAATGGGTTTTGAAAAAAAGTATAGCTTAAAAATTATTAATAAGTTTCCTTAAAGGAAAAAATCAATTGGTATGAAAATATTCTTCACACCTTCTTCAAAGGAGTAATATGATAGCTTATAGTTCTCATATTAGGATGTGTGTAGAAAATGATGGAGAAATATTATTGTGATAACTGCAGGGTATTATATAATGAAGAAGAAAAATGTACTGTATGCGGTACAATGGCGAAAAATAAATTAGTTATTGAAGTGCATAAGCAAAATAATTCGAATAGTCATTCAGCACCGGAGTAATCCGGTGTGTTTTTTAGAAATAAAAAAACGGTACTGTTATGTACCGTTTTAACTTCCTTCTATCATAAGAACAACCATTAAATCCCCAACATTTTGAATTTGAATTGGTAATTTTAAGGCTTTAGAAAATCCATATACCTTTGCACCCCCAACTAGTACGGTTGGTGGGGTAATATCCATTTCAAATCCTTTATCAGAAATAAAAGTCGAAAGATTGCCAGCGATCATATTTCCTAGTTCCCCTGAAAATGATTCCAGCATTTCTCCCTCAAGAGCCATCCCAAACATTGCCTCGCCAATCTTGCCAAAAACAAATGAATCGCCATCAATTATTATTCGGCCTCTTACATCGCCTGTCATCCCGATTAAGACACCAATAGAATGCTGCGTGAAAGGTTGTGTAAATAAGGATGGTTTATCTACAGTAATTTCTAACGGCAAAATAGTTTTAACTGCATGAATGGTACCGTTTAAAATATCTGTTACACTTTTCGTAATTGTTGTCACACCGCATTCCTCCATTAAAGAGCTATTTTTAATTTTATCATATTTGTCGAATTTTAGATGTAAAGAATATTAAAAAACTATTCAAATTTTTCATTGTTTATAAATTAAATAGAAGTTGGAAAATATTTGTTGATGAAGAGGATCTGAAATAATCATATAATAATTATGCACAACAACTCCTTCAAAACAATAGACTTCCTCCATTTAGGGGGAAGTTTTTTTTGCATAATTATCTAATATGTGGAAAAAATATCCTTAACTATTTAAGGGAGAGGGTCTATATGCCATCAATTGTTTCAGTAGGGGAGGCTGTACCTAAGCATATTTTAAATCAGGATGAGGTCATGGATTTTGCTAAAGACTTATTTTCAGAATCCTTCCGGGATATTAACCGATTATTAAATGTGTTTCATAATGGTCAAATTGAAAAAAGGCATTTTGTAAAAGGGATGGATTGGTTTAGAGCAGATCGATCATTTAAAGAAAGAAATGATGCTTACATAGATGCGGCTTTCGATTTAGGAATTCAAGCAATCGAGAACTGTTTAACAAACAGCTTTTTTCTTAAAAGAGAAATAGCTGCGGGCGAAATTGATGCGATCTTTTGTATATCAAGTTCAGGTTTGGCTACACCAAGTATTGATGCACGAATTATGAACAGGCTTCCTTTTTCAACGCATACAAAAAGAATTCCTATATGGGGGTTAGGCTGTGCAGGCGGTGCCTCTGGCCTTTCCCGAGCTTATGAATATTGCCTTGCTTTCCCCCATGCAAAAGTATTAGTGCTTACGATTGAATTATGCAGCTTGACCTTCCAACGAAATGACCGTTCCAAAAGTAATTTAATTGGTACATCTCTGTTTGCAGATGGGGTGGCGTGTGCTCTAGTAACTGGTAATCATACAGAAAAAGCTTCTTTTCAAAAACTTGGATCCAGTCCTTCAATCATTGCAGCACAATCAACACTTTTGTCTGATTCTTTGGACATTATGGGATGGGAAGTAAAAGATGAAGGATTGTATGTTGTATTTTCAAAGGATATCCCTTCAATTGTTGAAGGCTGGCTAAGACCGAACGTAACGTCCTTTTTATCTGAACAGCAGCTGACAATTAAAGACATTCAGCATTTCATTGCCCATCCAGGGGGAAAGAAGGTAATTGATGCATATGTTCAAGCATTAGGGATTCCTGCAGGAATGACTGATAAACCATTACAAGTTTTAAAGGAATATGGGAACATGTCTTCATCAACTATTCTATATGTATTGAAAAGATTTATGGAAGAGGGACATGCTGGTGATTACGGTCTTGCTGCAGCGCTTGGACCTGGGTTTAGCTCAGAGCTGCTCTTATTGAAATGGGAGGCATAGCAAATGTTATTTTATATTTTTGTGTTCCTTTTAATATGCCAAAGAGTATTAGAATTATTAATTGCTAAAAGAAATGAGCACAGGATGAAACAAAAGGGAGCAATCGAATTTGGGCAATCTCATTATCCGTTCATTGTGGCTGTCCATTGTTTGTTTTTTGTTTCATTGATTATTGAGGTGACTTTCTACCATAGTGATTTGTCTCCATATTGGGCAATATTTCTTTTGCTCTTTTTCATTGCTCAGTTTGGAAGACTGTGGGCGTTAACATCATTGGGAACATTCTGGAATACGAAAATTATCGTCTTGCCTGAGGCGAAGATAGTAAAAAAAGGACCTTACCGGTATGTAAAGCACCCAAATTATATTATCGTTGCAATTGAGCTGATTGTCATCCCGCTCCTTTTTCAAGCCAATATAACGGCCATTGTTTTTACCATACTGAATGCAATGATCCTTAGTATCCGGATTCCTGCGGAGGAGAGGGCTTTAAAGTCATTAACTGAATATAAGGAGACATTTGCAAAAAGCTCTTCTCAAATAAATGATGTTAAAAAAGTGTGACAATTCATCTTTTATATTGATAATGATTATCGTTCGTGATAAAATCCTAATTGAAGATGAAAATTGTTCTCATTTCAATATTGACGAGGAAGGTGTTGTTACATATGGTAGCGATATTTATTGCAGGCACAGTAACCGCCTATGCATTAGTAATGAAGCATGTTTTAAACAATATTGTAAAGCCGCATACTCGATAAATTTGATAGGATAGATGGAAACCAGGCGCCCCCCTGGTTTTTTATTTTGTTTAAATGTTTATCTTCAGGATCAAGGCCACAAGCCAATCTGTCCAAAAGGTTAAAGAACAACCTTTTAGCCATCTTGTCTTGTGCTTGTTGGGGGTGAACAAGGCGCTTCCGCTTTTCTAATTAAACATAGGAATTATTAGAAAAATCATTTAAAATAGATAGTAAATTATATGAACAAGGGGATACGAATTCATGGTTCAAAAGGTATTACATCTAGATGCAGCGGAACTTATGAGCAAAATTACAGCTTTAAATGAGTATTTTTATACAAATGGAGATAAGAAAACGGCAGAGCGAGCTAAGGATTTAGCTTTGAAGCTTGATAAACAGGAATATTCGATTGCCTTTTGCGGGCATTTTTCCGCAGGGAAATCGAGTATGATTAACCAAATCATTGGAGAAAATTTACTTCCATCCAGTCCGATTCCAACAAGTGCCAATTTGGTGAAAATCAAATCCGGCGATAGTTACGCAAAAGTGATTTTTAAAGAAGGGAAGTCACGAATTTATCCTGCCCCTTATGATTACGAGCAAGTAAAATCATACTGTAAGGACGGCGATCAAATACATTCAATTGAAATTAGCTATGCGAACACAAGTCTTCCAAATGATGCTGTTATTATGGATACACCTGGCATAGATTCAACTGATGATGCACATCGGATTGCAACAGAGTCTGCTTTGCATCTTGCGGATCTCGTATTCTATGTCATGGATTATAATCATGTACAGTCTGAATTAAACTTTCTTTTTACAAAAGAATTAACTGCTGCAGGGAAACAAGTATATTTAATTATTAATCAGATTGATAAGCATCGTGACGATGAATTAAGCTTTGAAGAATTTAAGGCGAGCGTTAGAGATTCATTTGCTTCATGGGGTGTGGAACCAGCAAAAATCTTTTACACCTCTTTAAAGTCTCTATCGCATGAAGAAAACGAGTTTTCTGCTTTGCAGCTCTTCATCGAAGAAATGATTGCGAACAGAAAATCATTGCTTCCTGAATCCGTTTTACAATCATTGACAAAATTGACGGAGGAGCATCAGATCTTTTTAGAGGAAAAACAATGGGAAGAAAGAGATAAATACGAAGCAATTCTAGCTGAATTTTCTGCTGATGAGAGAAAGTTATTGCCAGAAAAATTGGAAGCAGTCACAAATGAGTTAGATGAAATGACAGCA
Source organism: Cytobacillus massiliigabonensis (assembly GCF_900199725.1). GTDB lineage: Bacteria > Bacillota > Bacilli > Bacillales > Cytobacillaceae > Cytobacillus > Cytobacillus massiliigabonensis. Next base: position 1,870,718 of record NZ_LT904904.1, read on the forward strand.
ATCGTTTCAACTGCTGAAAATCGTCTTAATAATAAAGTAGATGAAGTATTAAAAAATGCCTATTTAATGCCTTTTCAAACGAGGGAGCTGGCAGAAGCATATGTGGAGTCACGTCAATCCAGTTTTAAAGTTGGCCTTTTCTTTTCAAAGCAAAAGACTGAACAAGAAAGAGAATCTCGTTTGAAGCAATTTCATAAAGAACTTTCTGAGAATGTTCAATCACAGCTCGATTGGCATTTAAAGGAGCTGTATTTGCATGAAATGAAACAATTTGATATTCATGAGCCCGAACTATTAGAGAAAGCACAAAGCTTTCAGATCGATGTGCCAGAATCATTGATTAATCAAGCCGTAAAGGATGGGGCTATGTTATCTGGAGACTATGTTCTCCATTATACAAATGATGTAGCAGAGCTCGTTAAAAAGCTGGCAAAAGAAAATTTATTGCCATTAAAAGCATTATTCCTAGACGAATTGCGTTCAAAGCAAGAGCAGGGGAAGCGAAAGCTGGAAAAAGAATTCGAACAATTAAAAGTATATGCGAATGCATGGGAACAATTAATAGGTTTAAAGGAAATACAAGCTCAATCTAAGAAACAAATCTCTGATTTTTTAGCTGGCGAATTTCCAAAGGAACAAATGAAAGACAAAACTGAACAATTATTATCTAGTGAAACAGAAGAGGCGGAAATTGTTTATCAAATAGAGGAATCAGTCGCAGATACTGGCAATGGTGAGAAGGTTATTAAAGATGAAATCGATGTGTTAAAAAAGGATAAAAAAGGTCTGGAGCAATCTGATGTACATTCTTTAATAGAGAAACTAAACTTTACTGCAAATAAAGTTCAAACGGTTCCAGGCTTTAAAAAAATGGCTGAGGAATTATTGCAAAAAGCGGAAAGACTTCAGAATAAGCAGTTTACTGTTGCTCTATTTGGGGCTTTCAGTGCAGGAAAATCTTCGTTTGCAAATGCGCTAATAGGTAAAAAGGTTCTTCCAGTTTCACCAAATCCAACAACAGCGGCAATCAACAAAATTATGCCGATAAATGAGCAGTTTGGGCATGGAACTGTGTTAGTAAAGATAAAGGAATCACATATTTTATTTGATGATGTATGCCGTTCACTTAAATTTTTTGATTTGACAGCTAATGATTTCGATGATGCATTAAAAAAGATTGCTAAAGTCATGAATGGAAAAACAGATTTTGAAGCAAATGAAAAGACACATTTTGCCTTTTTACATGCCTTTTTACGTGGGTTTGAAGTATTTCGTCAAGCACTTGGAACAATTGTAGAGACGGACCTGGATCAATTAAAGGATTATGTTGCAATCGAGGAAAAATCTTGTTTTGTAGAAATGATTGAAGTGTATTATGACTGTGCGCTCACTCGACAGGGAATTACTCTTGTAGACACGCCAGGTGCAGATTCTATTAATGCCCGCCATACAGGGGTTGCTTTTGATTATATTAAAAATTCTGATGCGATCCTTTTTGTTACTTATTATAACCATGCATTTTCAAAGGCTGATCGTGAGTTTCTCATTCAGCTTGGCCGGGTTAAGGATTCATTTGAGCTGGATAAAATGTTTTTCATTGTGAATGCCATTGATTTAGCTAATAATGAGGAAGAAAAGGATTCTGTCCTTGAGTATGTTAGAGACCAGCTCGTCCAATATGGGATTCGCCGTCCGAATCTTTTTGGCTTATCCAGTCTTCTGGCATTGTCGGAAAAGCTGCATCAAAAGGAAGCAGCAGAGTCGAAATTAAATTTGTTTGAAGAAAGCTTTTATTCATTTATAACGAATGAATTAATGGAAATATCGGTAACTTCTGCTGAGATGGAATGGCAGCGTGTGTTAGATCAGCTTAGAAACTTTATCCAATCGTCCCAGGAAGATAAAGAAAGTAAGATCCAGAGACGAAATCACTTGGAAAATGAGCAAAAAACAATTGAAAATATGATTCGCAATCAAGATGCAGCTTTTTTTACACAAAGGCTGAATCAGGAAGCAGACGAGCTTGTCTATTATATTAGGCAGCGCGTATTTTTACGATTCAATGATTTTGTAAAAGAAGCGTTTAATCCAGCTCTTCTAAAAGAGGATGGGCGAAATTTAAAGAAAGCGCTGCAAATGGCACTCGCTGATTTTCTGCAAACCTTCGGCTTTGATTTTGCTCAAGAGTTAAGAGCGACAACCGTTAGAATGGAAGTGTATATCGGAAAACTTCTAAAGGAAGCGCAGAAGAAACTGATTGCTTCTGCTGGAGAAATCAATTCAGAGCTTAAGTTTAGTCCATTTGAAGGTAAAAAGCTTGTAGGGATTGATTTTGAAACAGCTTTCCAGAATGAAGATCCTGCCCAATTTAAAAAAGCACTTGCTTATTTTAAAAACCCAAAATCCTTTTTTGAGAAGAACGAGCGCAAAATTTTAAGTGAAGAACTTGAACAAAATATGCAGGAGCCTTCTGCAGCTTATTTAAAACAGGAAAGTATCAGGTTGAAGGATTATTATCAGGCAATGCTGAAAGAGGAATTTGCTCGTTTTCTAGCTGTTCATATGGAGCAGGCAGACGAATATTATAATGGATTGTTAGCTGTTTTAAGGGATGACTTCCCGATTGATCAGCTAAAGGCAATGGAAAAGGATATTGCTGGCAAAGGGTGAAACAATGAATATTAACGCCTTTCATGCATGTGCAACCTGCATTCACTTCCAAGCTGAAAAGACTCAAAAAGGAATGCGCTATTTTTGTAAGCGTTTAGGCTATGAAACAAGACCCAATTATCAATTTAATTGCTGGGCACCGAAAAAGAATGTACAAAAATTAATCAACAAGCGAATGGAGGAGAATAAGGAATGAATCCTTTTATTGAAAAAGAATGGCTGCAGGATCATCTAAATGATAAAAATATTCGAATTGCCGATTGCCGCTATAATCTAGGATTGTCTGAGGAAGGGTACGAAGCTTACGTAAAGGATCATATTCCAGGAGCAGTTTATTTCCATTTGTCAAAGGATTTATCAGGTTCTATTTCTGCACATGGCGGCAGACATCCTTTGCCTGCTATAGAAGATTTACAGGAAACATTTAGCCATGCTGGAATTTCTGATGAAACAACTGTTATCGCGTACGATGGAGGAGAGGGTTCATATGCAGCACGCCTATGGTGGCTGTTAAATTATCTTGGTCATGAAAAGGTTTATATCTTGAATGGAGGATACAAAGCCTGGAAAGATGCTGGCTATCCAGCGAATGAATCAATTCCAACATATATGAGGGCAGAATTTAAGGTCCGATTGAACAATGAAATATTTGCTTCACAGGAAGAGGTAAAGACAGTTGTTGAAGCAAAAAATGAAGAAACAGTAATTATCGATTCAAGAGAAAACAAACGCTATTTAGGCATTGAAGAGCCGATTGATAAAAAGTGCGGCCATATTCCGGGAGCAATAAATAAAGTTTGGACGGAAGGCTTCGAAAATGGCCATATCAAATCAATAAAAGAACAAGAGAAAAGATTTAAAGAAATCGATAAAGATAAGCATGTGATTGTTTACTGCGGGTCTGGAGTAACAGCAACACCAAATTTTATCGCACTAAAGATGGCAGGCTATAACAATGTAAAACTATACGCTGGAAGTTTCAGTGACTGGATCTCTTATGATGAAAACGAAGTGGAAACGGGAATAAAGTAATTACTAGCACCGTTACAGCTATTCTAAGTTGTAAAAGTTTACATTCTTCATTGCAGGACTCCCATGTTATAATAGGTTCTATGAAATAAAGGACATGGGAGAGAATAAATTGATTAATGAAAACAAACCTTCATTCATGCTTGTAGACGGAATGGCTTTGTTATTTAGGGCTTATTTCGCCACTGCTGTTACAGGCCAGTATATGTTTAATTCTAAAGGGATTCCAACTAATGGGGTATATGGCTTTGTGAAACATTTTCTAACCGCCATCTCCACGTTTAAACCATCTCATGTTGCTGTTTGCTGGGATATGGGCAGTAAAACATTTAGGACTGATATGTATAATGGATATAAAGCAAATCGTCCTGAAGCTCCAGTTGAATTGATTCCGCAATTCGATCTAGTGAAGGAAATGGTTGAAGCCTTTGATGTGCCTAATATTGGACTGGCAGGCTATGAAGCAGACGATTGTATTGGCACGATTGCCAAAGGTGTCGGAGGAGATGCAAGTGTTAGAATCTTAACTGGAGATCAAGATATTTTACAGCTGATAGACGAACACATTACCGTTGCTCTATTGCAAAAAGGCTATGGGAATTATGTAGTCCATACTAAGGATACTTTTTTTCAGGAAAAGGGGATTCTTCCGAGACAGATGATCGACTTAAAGGCATTTATGGGTGATACGAGCGATAATTATCCAGGAGTAAAGGGCATTGGAGAAAAAACAGCTCTGAAGCTGTTACAGCAATACGAGCATATCGAAGGAGTTCTAGCTAATTTAGAGCTGCTTACAAAGGGTCAAAGGCAAAAAATCGAACAGGATCTTGAAATGCTGCATTTAAGCCGCCAGCTTGCAGAAATCAAGTGCGATGTTCCTATTCAATATGATATAAATGAAGCCTTTTTCCGATTTAATCGTGACAAGGTAATGGGGAAATTTGAGGAAATTGAATTCCGTGGACTCCATCGTTTTCTTGATATTAAAGAATATGCATAAAAGATTATTGTGCTGTCTCAAATTGAGACAGCACATTTTTATTTCGTATTTTTCTTTTTCGCTGCATTCTCTAGTTTGCTTTTTGGTTCTTCAGCAAATTCAGCATCCTGTCCATAACCTTGTGGAGTCACTCCGGGTGCCTTTGTTCCCCGATTTCTGTTCTTGCGATTACTCATTTGTCATCCCTCCAATAGTTTATCCCGCAAGTAGTAGTATTTCCTAAAAGAATAATATCACTCCATTTTCTTCACACTAAAAGCAGAGGTGAAGTGATTATGAATAAAGGGGTTTACATTGCTTTATTAAGTATAGGATTAGCTCAAGGGTTGAAGATTCCAATCCATTTTTTAAAGAAAAGGGAATTTCGTCCTGAATTGTTTTTTCAAACAGGCGGAATGCCCAGCTCTCACTCTGCAGGAGTAGCATCATTAACTACATTTATTGCACTGAAACGTGGTTTGCCGACCATTGATTTTGCTCTTTCACTTATTTATGGATTAATTGTTATGTATGATGCACAGGGAATTAGAAGACAAACAGGGGAATTAACACTCAAAGTGAATAGCATGGGCGAATTAATGGAGAAAATCCATAAAGATGAGACAGTTGAATTTACAGAAGAGAAGCCAAAAAAGCTGAAAGAAATGCTTGGGCACCAGCCTGCAGAGGTAATTGGCGGAGCATTGCTAGGAGTTGTTTCCGGAATAATCGGGCATAAATTAACAAAAAAATAATAGATAATTGACAAAATTTACGATAAAATAAATAGGGCTTTGGGAGTAAGGGGAGAGGGATGACATGTCTTTGAAGACAGTGGAAGAATATATACAGTTTTTGCATGGAAAAGGCTTTCAGCTTCAAGAAGATGCAATTGGGTTTATCCAATTTGGCAGACAATACACAAATGCTTCAGACGAATTAACAAATACAGCGATTGAATTAACATTAAAGGCGCAAAAAAAATTTGATGGAAGCTTTTATGTTTCACTGCTGGAAATGTTAGTATCAAATCAAATAAAAACAAGGTCTGAAGCAATACAATATGTAAAAGAAAAGGAATTGATTTCTATTTAAAAGGCGTGTTCAGATAACACGCCTTCTATTATACAGTCTCATTCTGCTTCTTTTTTAAATGCTGCTGTCTTTTTTTCAGCGGGACTTCTGCAAAGATCATCCCGGCGAAGATGAAAAGGCAGCCAATAATTGCACTAAACGAAAGTCGTTCATTTGCCCAAAGAAAAGCAGTTCCAGCTGCAAAAACAGGCTCCATTGCAAATATAAGGGCAACTCTTGTAGGTGTTGTGAACTTCTGAAATCTTGTTTGTGCAAAAAATGCAAGGGCTGTTGCAAAGACAGAAGTGATGACTAATGCGAATACTACGCTCCCTTGAAAAATGATCTCAGGATTAAGCGCCTGCCTCCAATCCTCTGCAAAAAATGCGGATGCAATCGACAGCACGGCAACGGTTGTAATTTGGATAACTGTTAATAGTAAAGATGGGAAATTGCTGCTGTACTTCCCAGTGAAAATAATATGCATGGCAAATCCAATTGCACAAATAAAGACAAGTCCATCACCAATATTTAATCCAGCCCGATCGGTCATTGTCAGTAAATATAACCCAACTGTTGCAACAGATACTCCGATGATGGCGTTCATTCCCGGCTTATTTTTTAATAAAAGGAATGAAAATAATGGAACTAATATTACGCTTAGCCCTGTGATGAATCCGGCTTTTGATGATGAAGTATGTAATAGCCCCATTGTTTGAAAGGCATAGCCAATAAATAGCCAGATCCCAATAATGATCCCTGAGGAAATTATTTTCCAGTTTAGTTGTTTAAGCTGGTCTTTTTCAAAAATGAAAAGCCAAGCACAGAGCAATATGGCAGCGATTAAAAATCGCAATCCATTAAAGGAATGAGGTTCTAAAAAGGCAATGGCGTTTTGGACAATGACAAATGTGGCTCCCCAAATAAATGCAACAAGCAAGAGTGTTCCATCTGCAAATAAGACATTTTTTTTCAAATTAGTATTCACCCTTTGTCTTGTTTAATCGTATAGCCGCTCGAGCAAGTTCATCAGCTGCTTTGTTCTCGCTGCCAGGAACCCATTTCATGAAAAATAAATCTATCTGTTTGCTTAATTCCAAAGCTTTTTCTAATAAAGGGGCATATGCTTTATTTTTTACATATTCCTTTTCAATCGCTCTGTTCACTGCCTGGGAATCTGTTCGGAATGAAACAACCTGATAATTATTATTGACACAGATTTCAAGCGCGAGAATTAAGGCATGAAATTCGGCTGCATGATTTTCCATTTCTCCAAGTGGAATGGAGAATTTTTCTGCTTTGCCATCATATTTTATAAAAATGCCAGCGCCGCTTGGACCAGGATTGCCAGCACTTGCTCCATCTATATATACTTCTACCAAAAGGATCTCCTCCAATGATTAATACAGGTTCATCATTCTTTTTTATCATAAGGAATATCAGGGCAAGATAAAAATAAACTTTCATAAATGTGGTTTACTGCCCGTTAATCAGCGATATTAACAGTTTATCATAAGAAAGGCTGAAAAAAATGAAATATAAATTAGAATGGAAATATAAACTAAAAGGAACAGAAGGAGCAATTTTTACATCAGAATGGCTGGATGGTGAGCTGGCTTTACAAATAGGTGAAGACCTCGAAAAAAGTGGAAAGGCCTCAGATTTATTTTATCAAGACGAACGTGGCACAACTTGGATCACAAAAGAAATGAAAAAGCTATTAGAGGAAATTGAAGAGGATCCGCATGACTTGACAATTTATTTTGATGGAGGATTTAATAAAAAGACTTTCCAAGCGGGGTTAGGGGCAGTCATTTATTTTAAGCAAGGGAAAAAGAAATACCGTATTCGCGCGAATGAACTGTTTGATGAAATTGAAAATAACAGTGAAGCGGAGTATGCAGCCATGTATTATACAGTTAATCTGCTCGAAGAAATGGGTGTTCACCATATGACCTGTGAGTTTAAAGGAGATGCCCAAGGTGTTTTAATGCAGTTAAAAGGAGAATGGCCGTGCTATGAGGAAAATTTAAACCGCTGGCTCGACCGAATTGAGGAGAAGCTGAAAGCACTCAAGGTAGATGCGAAGTTTACTCCAATCCCGAGAACAGAAAATAAAGAAGCAGATAAGCTTGCGACCCAAGCACTTGAAGGAAAAGCGATCAATAGTAAAATGCAAATTATTTAAGCTTGTGCGAGGTGAAAGGACGGTGTCGCAGATTGAAACGAAAGCAAATATTTAATGAAGTTGAGGAATTATTAAACAATTACTGCAATGGGTGTTTTCTTTATAAGCATCATAGGTCTGATAAAGGCCGTCTGTACGCGCATAAATTTTGTATTACAAAATGTACAGTTGGCGAGAAAATTAAGGAAATTGGCAGTAAATTATCTTAAAAATAAATAAAGGCTGGCATGGATGCCAGCCTGATTATTTATTAGATTAAAGTTTTACAACGTTTGCAGCTTGTGGTCCACGGTTGCCTTCAACGATTTCGAAAGAAACTTCTTGACCTTCTTCTAATGATTTGAAGCCTTCGCCAGTGATAGCTGTGAAGTGTACGAATACATCGTCTCCGCCTTCAACTTCGATAAAACCAAAACCTTTTTCATTATTGAACCATTTTACTTTACCGTTTTGCATGTAACTTTTCCTCCTAAACCTTTCAAGACACGTTTAATGTGTCTTAGATGAATATTATCACTCAACATCCTACACAACAGATATTTTCTAGAAATAGCGGAAATATATTCTGTTAAATGATGCCTTTAATATACACGATACTTTCCTATCAGTCAAGGAGTTTCACACGATTTTCACAAAAAACTATTAAAAATTCGAAATATTATAAAATTAATTTCTTTACTAGATTTATATCTTATTCATAATTATTAAATTTTTTCATAGCTATTATTAATTATACTCTTTTTTAGCAAGAGGGTGAAGCAATGTATCGATTTTCTATTGGCGGTCAAGAATGGATTTTGAGATTTTCACCACACATCGAAATTGAACCAGAAATCAAACAGGCAATTGTAAGCACAATCCTCCAGCTTGGGAGTGAACTTCAAACATACTCACATGGCGAGTCTTTTGTAATCATGAATGATCATGTAGGCATTATTGTATTTAATGTTGAAAAAATACCATCCTTCATGTTAACTGTTTCAAATATTGTCAGTGAAGATAATTGGTACATTCAAAACAATTTAACACTAAAAAAATATAAGAAGTAGAAGAAAAAAATCGGCGAATTGCCGATTTTTTTCATTTGAAAATGACACTAATCATGTTGGACAAAAAAGAAACATTCCTTTAATTTTTGAAAAAGGTGTAGTCCCAGCTAAACCAACTTTATTTATTACTTCATGGAACAGTCATAAAGAATAATCCCTCTTTTTAAGGACAAGATTTAATATGTGGATATTGTTTTTAGAATAAGGGGTTGATTAGCTTACTAAATAAGGATGTAAATATTGAGTTATAAAAAATATAAAGCAAAACAAACGATCAGGAGGTAAAAACAATGACAAATGTAAAGCTTGCAATCATCTATTATAGTTCAGGAGGGACAAATCATCAATTAGCAAAATGGGCTGAGGAAGGTGCAAAAGAAGCAGGTGCTGATGTAAAGGTAGTAAAAATTCCTGAAACAGCTCCTCAAGCAGCAATTGAATCAAATCCTGCATGGAAAGCACATTCTGAAGCAACCAAGGATGTCCAAGAAGCAACCTTAAATGATTTAGAGTGGGCAGATGCGATTATATTCAGTGTGCCAACACGCTTTGGGAATATAGCATCACAGGTTCAAGCCTTTATCGATACAACAGGGGGGCTGTGGTTCCATGGAAAGCTTGCGAATAAAGTAGTCAGCGCAATGAGCTCAGCTCAAAACCCGCATGGAGGACAAGAGGCTACTATTTTATCACTCTATACTACCATGTATCATTGGGGTGCCATTGTTGCTGCACCTGGTTTTACTGATCCAGTCACATTCGCTGCGGGCGGAAATCCTTATGGTACAAGTGTAACAGTGGGGCAGGACGGAAAAATGATAGAAGATGTACAGGCAGCAGTTAAACATCAGGCAAAACGTACAGTTACAGTTGCAGAATGGGTAAAGAAAGGAAATCAATAATTGAAATCAATTAAATAAGTGAAATAAAAAAAATCGGTGAAAACCGATTTTTTTATTTTGTCCAAGCCTAAAATGTTGCGTCGGGGAAACTTTTATAGTTTAATATAAAATAAATGTATTTATCAAAAATATGTGCACTTATGTAAAAAACGTGCATACACTCATCTAAGAGGCTGAAACAAAAATCATAAAAAGGGAGATGGGAAAAAATGAAAAAAATAGTAGGGATATTTCTTGTTGTTTCTTTGATCTTTGTCAGCGCTTGTTCGAAACAAACGGCTAATGAAGGAAATGATGACGGTAAAATTATTGTGACAACTACGATTGGGCAGATTGCTGATGCGGCAAAACATATTGGCGGGGATAAAGTAGCTGTTAATAGCTTGATGGGACCAGGTACAGATCCGCATCTATACAAAGCAACACAAGGGGATATAGCTAAGCTTGAGAAAGCAGATATTATTTTTTACAGCGGTTTACATCTTGAAGGGAAAATGCTTGATGTATTAGAGCGTATAAACAAAACAAAACCAACCTATGCGATAGCAGAGGCAATCGATAAAGAATCTTTATTGTCCGCAAATGGTGGCAGCTATGCATATGATCCGCATGTATGGTTCGATATTAATTTATGGAAACAGGCTCTTGAGGAAGTGAAGAAAGGTCTGATTGAAATAGACCCTAAAAATAAGGACTATTATGAGGAAAATTCGCAAAACTTTTTTAAACAGCTTGACGAATTACATGCATATGCTGCAAACGAAATGGCACGAATTCCGGATGAACAAAGAGTACTTGTTACTGCACATGATGCATTTGGATACTTTGGGAAAGCATTTGATATGGAAGTGATGGGGCTGCAAGGACTAAGTACAGATTCAGAGTATGGTCTTGGAGATGTTCAAAATTTAGTAGATACATTGGTTAAGAGAAATATTAAAGCGGTGTTTGTTGAATCAAGTATTTCTGAGAGATCAATTAATGCGGTCATTGAGGGGGCAAAGAAAAAGGGGCATGAAGTGAAAATCGGAGGAGAATTATTCTCAGACGCGATGGGTGAAGAGGGAACGGATGAGGGTACTTATATTGGCATGTATAAACATAATGTAATGACGATTGCAGAATCACTTAATTAGGGGGGAGTAAAATGAAGCCTGTTGTGGTGGAAAATCTAACAGTTGCTTATCAGAAAAAGCCCGTTTTATCAAATGTCAGCTTCGAAGTGCCTGAAGGAAAGTTAATTGGAATTATCGGACCGAATGGGGCTGGAAAGTCGACACTCATTAAAGCTATTTTGGGACTCATTCCTAAAGCAGCAGGGGAAATAAAGATATATGAAAAAAAATATCGCGCAAAAGATAGGGTTGTTGGTTATGTTCCCCAAAGAGGTTCAGTAGACTGGGATTTTCCAACAAATGCTCTCGATGTTGTATTGATGGGGCGGTATGGGCATGTAGGCTGGTTTAAGCGTCCTGGAAAAAAGGATACCGCGATCGCCTTAGAATGTTTAAAGAAAGTTGGGATGGAGGAATACGCAAACAGACAAATTAGCCAGTTATCAGGTGGACAGCAGCAAAGGGTATTCCTTGCACGTGCGCTTGCACAGGATGCAAAGGTTTATTTCATGGATGAACCTTTTGTAGGGGTAGATGCAGCCACAGAAAGAGCCATCATTGAATTATTAAATGAGTTAAAAAGACAAGGAAAAACGGTACTTGTTGTTCATCACGATCTGCAGACGGTGAAAGAATATTTTGATCATTGTATTTTATTGAATGTTCATACGATTGCTGCTGGGGCTACAGAGGAAGTGTTTACACTTTCGAATCTGCATCGTACGTATGGAGGAAAATTGTCTTTCCTGGAAAAAGATCAATTGGTTGTAGAACAAAAATGAGGTGCTGATGATGAACGACCTTTTAATAATGATTCTTTTTGATGCGAATACGCAGTGGGTTTTGCTTGGGACGATGCTGCTAGGAGTAGCGAGCGGAGTTCTTGGAAGCATTGCTCTTCTAAGAAAACAGAGTTTAATAGGGGATGCTGTAGCACATGCGGCACTGCCAGGCATATGTATTGCATTCTTGCTTTCGGGGGAAAAGTCTTTATTTGTCTTGTTAATTGGAGCAACCATTACAGGGTTACTGGCAGCCTATTGCATACAGTTTATTATTTCTTCGTCAATAATAAAGGAAGATGCAGCAATTTGTTTAGTCTTATCCGTATTTTTTGGGTTTGGGATTGTACTATTAACAAAGGTATCGCAAACCCCATCCGGCAATAAGAGCGGATTAGATGATTTCATTTTCGGTCAGGCTGCCTCTCTAGTCGGAAATGATGTGAAACTTATGGCGGGGGCAGCAGCCATTTTAATTTTTATAACAGCCATATTTTTTAAAGAGCTGAAAGTTTTAACCTTTGACTCTGCATTTGCCAAAGGGCTTGGTTTGCCAACAGGCTTGCTGAATTTTCTTTTTCTCTCCCTTTTAGTAGCAGCTGTTGTCGTTGGCATCCAGGCAGTAGGCGTCATATTAATGGCTGCTCTCCTTATTACGCCTGCGATTGCTGCCCGCTACTGGACGAATTCATTAAGTAAAATGATTGTTATATCTGGTATATTTGGCGCTTTATCGGGTATGGCAGGAACCCTGATCAGTACGATAGGTGTAGGGCTTCCAACAGGACCATTCATCGTTGTAACAGCAACTGCCTTATTTCTTATTTCGATGTTACTTGCTCCAGAAAGGGGTTTAGTAACAAAGTGGATTAAAAGAATGGCAAATAATAAACAGCTAAGAAATAATAAGCTTTTGCAGGGAGAAAAAAGGAGCGGTTATCATGAGCTATGAGGGATGGATATTAATTGTTGGTTCCCTGGCTGGGATTACGTGTGGTATTACCGGCTGCTTTTTAATTTTGCGGAAGCTCTCAATGCTTGCAGACGCGATTAGCCATACTGTCCTGCTTGGGATTGTTCTCGCATTTATTATCAGTCAAAGCATGAGTGGAATCTACATGCTAATCGGTGCAGCCGTTGTTGGTTTACTCACTGCTGTTGGGGTACAGATGCTTCACCAAGCTGGAATACAGGAGGATGCCTCAATAGGGGTAGTGTTCACCTTCCTGTTTGCAGTAGGCGTCATATTAATTACCGTGTTTGCAGATGATGTTCACTTGGATGTGGATCATGCACTTATGGGGGAAATTACATTCGTTCCCTGGGATCTCGTTCAATGGGGCTTTCTTCCTGAGCTTCCGAAGGCATTCTTAATGCTATCATCAGTTCTAGTCATTAATCTAGTTATAATTGGATTATTTTATAAAGAACTGAAAATAACATCCTTTGATCCACAAATGGCTGCGGCTATTGGGATTCCAGTTTTGCTAATCCATTATTTGTTAATGGGATTAGTTTCTATTACAACGGTGGCTTCCTTTGATAGTGTAGGAGCCATCCTAGTTGTTGCGATGCTGATTGCACCAGGTGCCTCCGCATATTTATTAACGGATAAATTAAGTATTATGCTTCTTTTAAGTGCTTTAATAGGAGTGACTGCAGCAGTTATCGGATATTACCTTGCTAGCTGGCTGGATGTATCAATATCAGGAAGCATGGCTACGGTTAATGGGATCATCTTCGCACTAGTCTTCTTCTTCTCTCCAACAAAAGGGCTGCTATCAAAGAAGTTTTCGGTGAATAGGTTAAAAATGGATTAAGTGTTAGCTCCTCATTATGTTAATGGGGAGCTTTTCTATTTGTGCTATGTTTTTCCTAGTCCTTTACTGTTTAATTGAGTAGAATTAAAATAAGTATCTAATCTTGTAAACTGGAAGTGAGCAAAACAATGAAACTCATTATTGCAGAGAAGCCTGACCAGGGGCTGACTCTTGCTTCTATTTTTAAAATAAAAAAGCATCAAGGGTTTGTTGAAATTTTTCCCAATGATGTTTTTCCTGAAGGTGCTTATGTAACATGGGCAGTAGGGCATCTTTGTCAGCTTGTTGCACCGGAAAATTATAATTCTCAATGGAAAAAGTGGTCTTTGTCAACTTTACCAATCATTCCTTCTCAATTTGAATATGAAGTAACAAAAGATAAAACGAAGCAGTTTGCAGTCATTAAAAAGCTTTTAGCCAATCCTTCTCTGACAGAAGTCATACACGCAGGGGATGCGGGTCGAGAAGGGGAGCTGATTATTCGAAATATCCTCCGAATGACGAAATCCAGGCTGCCGATGAAAAGGTTATGGATCTCCTCTTTAACACCAAAAGCAATCAAGGAAGGATTCCTTTCATTATTAAATGAATCAGATACTAGAAATCTCTATTATGAGGCATATACAAGAGCTTGCGCAGATTGGGTTGTTGGGATGAATGCATCAAGGCTGTATAGCCTTCTTCTTCAGCAGCAAGGCTTTTCTGATGTTTTTTCAGTTGGCCGAGTGCAGACACCGACACTTGCACTTATTGTCAAACGAGAATTGGAGATTCAAAGCTTTGTTTCTGAGCCTTTTTGGGAGGTACAGGCTAAATTTAATATCGATGGAAAAAAATATATTGGTAAATGGGAAAAGGACGGGGAAACAAGGATTAAGACGAAGGAGCTTGCTGAGAAAATTGCTGCTTTTTGTGAGAAAAAAGCAGCTGAGATCACAGATGTTAAGGCGGAGAAAAAGGAATTTCTTCCGCCTATGCTCTATAACTTATCAGCTCTCCAAGCAGAGGCAAATCGCCGTTTCAAATTCCCGCCAAAGAAAACACTCGATGTGCTGCAAAAGCTGTATCAAAAAGGAATGGTCTCTTATCCCCGTTCCGATTCAAGGCACGTTACACAAGGGGAAGCAGAAATGTTTCCTGAAACATTAAATAAAATAGCTATGATCGATGAATACAAAACACTCTTTCCTTTGCCAACTAGCTCAATTATGGATAATAAGCGATACGTAAATGACAAAAAGGTAACCGATCACTACGCCATTATCCCAACCGAACAAGTTCCTAACTTGAATAAGCTTTCTCCTGATGAGAAAACTCTTTATGACCTAATTGCAAGGAGCCTAATTGCTGCTCATTACGGGAAGGCAGTAACCGAGTATACAACCGTTACCACCTTAGTCGATGGAAGGGCTGCATTCCTATCAAAAGGAAAGGTTCAGCTTGAAGAGGGCTGGCGAAAGGTGATACCACCGTTTGAAAAGGACAAGGAACCGCTTCTCCCTTCACTGCAAATAGGTGAAAAAGGGAATGTAATGAAGGCAGAAGTGAAAGAAAGCAAAACACAGCCGCCAAAAAGGTATACGGAAGGCCAGCTTATTACGCTGATGAAAACGGCTGGAAAGCATATAGAGGATAAAGAATTGGAAAAAGTACTAATGAAAACAGAGGGCCTTGGTACTGAAGCAACAAGAGCAGGAATTATTACCATGCTAAAAGATCGGAAGTATATTGATATAAATAAGAACCTCGTTTATGCTACACCGAAGGCAAAAATATTAATTGGTGCAATTGGATCTGAAATTCTTGCCTCCCCTGAAATGACGGCAAAATGGGAGAAGCGATTAAAGGATATTTCGGAAGGAGAAGCTTCACCGAAACAATTTATGGAACAAACGAATAAAATGATTTTACACCTCATTGAAGTATCTGTGAAAAACGCAGGAGATTGGGCGTTTGATGAGGAGGACAAAAGTAGCTTCACCCCAGCAAAGTCTAAATTTAAACGGCCTGCTCAATTAGGGAAATGCAAGCAATGTAATGGCCAGGTTGTTGACAAAGGAAGTTTTTATGGCTGTTCATATTACAGCAAAACAAAATGTAATTTTACAATCTCCAAAAAGATTTTAGGAAAATCAATCACGCAAAAAATAGTCAAACAGCTCTTGAAAGACAATGAGACAGATATGATTGAGGGTTTTTCAAATAAGGACAAATCATTTTCAGCTAAATTAACTTGGGATGATAATGAGCGGAAGCTAAAGTTTATTTTTCCAAATAAATAGACACATTCCTTCTATAATAGATAACCTTGTCTCGCCTACCCTAATATAGTAAACTTTTACTTGACTGTTTTAATAAAATGTAATGATTGATAAAAATGGAACTAACAGAGACCTTCAGCATGGTTCCAATGGGAGGGTTTGGGATGCCAACACCTAGTATGGAAGATTATATTGAACAAATATATATATTGATTAATGAGAAAGGATATGCCCGTGTATCTGATATTGCAGAAAACCTTTCCGTTCATCCCTCCTCTGTAACAAAAATGGTTCAAAAGCTCGATAAAGATGAATATCTTGTTTATGAAAAATACAGAGGACTGATTTTGACTCCAAAAGGCAAGAAGATTGGCAAGCGGCTTGTATACCGCCATGATTTACTTGAGCAGCTTCTTCGCTTAATTGGGGTGAAGGAAGAACATATATACGAGGATGTTGAAGGAATTGAGCATCATTTAAGCTGGGACGCGATAGACCGGGTAGGGGACCTTGTTCAATTTTTCGAAGAGGATGAAAGCAGGATTGATGCGTTAAGAGAAATTCAAAGAAACAATGAGGATATAGAAGAGGGTCCATGAGTGGACCCTTTTAGTATACATTTGGCAACTCATCAAATGAGGACGTGAATGCTGGCGTAAGATAGGGAGTGCCATCCTGCCCTTCTTCAATGTTTACACCAGTAATAATGCCTTCTTCCACTTCTTTTAATGCTTTTCGGTAAGAAATCATTCTTCCTTCTGAAGTTTGAAAAGAAATAATTTCCCCTAGATAGTTGCGATGAACAGCAACTAACTGCTCTCCTAACATATGATCAACTCCTTCTAAGTCAAGTTTGAACTACTCGTCTATTCAATCTCTATTTTCATTGTTGCACTATTTTCTTTTTTATAATCAAAGGGATATTCACATTTATTGGCGAATATAATAATCTGAAACTTTATTTGCTCGTATACGTATAAATGGTGAAGGAAAAGCGAGGGATAAAATGAGCGAATTTAATTGGAGTAAAGAAGCGGAAAAACAATGGGATGAGCGTTCATCTGGATGGAATTCAATGAGTAAGGAAATGTGGGAATCGGGAAGCCGGAAGGAGATTGCTCCGTTTTTCTCAAAGTATGTAACATCTAAGGGAACGGTTTGTGATCTTGGCTGTGGAGATGGGTATGGATCCTTTAAGCTGGCTGAATTAGGGTATATAGTAACCGGTATTGATGTTTCAGAGGAAATGATACATAAAGCAAGAGGAACAAATGAAGGAAATACAGCTCAATTTATTAAAGGAGATATTTTACATTTGCCATTTGAAAATGATTCCTTTGATGCGGTATTAGCTATTAATTCACTTGAATGGACAGAAGATCCGATTAAAGTGATAAAGGAAATACAGCGGATTGTAAAGCCTGGAGGACTTGCTTGTATTGGCCTTCTTGGTCCTACGGCTGCCCCAAGAATAAATAGTTACCGACGCCTATATAATGAAAAAGTTATTTGTAATACGATGATGCCTTGGGAATTAGACCGGCTTGCCGAAGAAAATAGCTGGGGCAAGGTTGATAGCTTAGGAGTATATAAAAGAGGGACTGATCAAATGCCTATAGGATCATTGTCTGCTGAACTAAGGCAAGCCCTCTCGTTTATGTGGGTTACCATGCTAAGAAATAATAAATAAGAGGAGTTGTAATACGATGAGTCGCTATTCAATTGAAGATTTTGTAAATCAGACACAGCAGCAAGATAAAGGAGAAGGGTTATTTGAACTAGAATCTCCGAGAATTCTTGAAATCAATCTTACGAACCAAATATGGACAAAAGCTGGTGCAATGATTTCTTACCGCGGAAAAATAAAGTTTGAACGGGAGGGAATTCTCGAACACGGATTAGGAAAATTATTTAAAAAAGCATTAACGGGTGAAGGGACAGCCTTAATGAAAGCAACTGGTAATGGGAAACTTTATGTTGCCGACCAAGGTAAAAAAATATCCATATTAAATTTGCAGGGAGATTCCATTTTTGTTAACGGCAATGATTTACTTGCATTTGAACCAACAATTAATTGGGATATTAAATTAATGAGAAAGGTTGCTGGCATGCTTTCAGGCGGTTTATTTAACGTCCGTCTGGAGGGGAAAGGAATGATTGCGATTACTTCCCATTATGAGCCGTTAACCTTGCTGGTTACACCAGATAATCCAGTATTTACAGATCCGAATGCTACTGTTGCATGGTCAGGAAATCTCCAGCCTGAATTTGTAACAGATGTTTCCTTTAAAACCTTCTTAGGAAGAGGAAGCGGCGAATCTGTACAAATGAAATTTTCCGGTAATGGATTCGTTGTTGTACAGCCATTTGAAGAGGTATATTATTCAGAACAATCATAAGTTTAAAAACAAAAGCCCAGATTAGTTTTCTCTGGGCTTTTGCTATCTCTTATTAATCCCATTCAAACGGCGTTTCCTGGTATACATAATAATTCAGCCAATTTGAGAATAATAAATGGGCATGAGACCGCCATTTATTCGTAGGGCTTTTTGAAGGATCATTATTCGGAAAATAATGCTGTGGAATAATATTTAGCCCTTTTTCCAAATCACGTCTATATTCTTCTGCTAATGTGCAAGCTTCATATTCTAAATGACCAGTAATCATAATTTGCTTGCCGCCATTCGCACACATAATAAATGGACCTGCTTCTTCAGAGGAAGAGAGTAATTTGACAGTTGTGTTCGCTTGCAGCTGATCGAGAAAAATATCTGTATTTCTTGAATGTGGTGCTAAATAGACATCATCAAACCCTCTTAATAATTTTTCAGAGGTATCATCAATTTGATGCCAGAAAACACCTGTACATTTTTGTGGAAGCTCATATTTCATAATACCGAAGTGATGATACAACGCAGCTTGTGCCCCCCAGCAAATATGCAGAGTCGATGTTACATGGTCTTTCGTCCAATCCATAATATCTGTAAGCTCATGCCAATAATCTACCTCTTCAAATGCAAGCAGTTCGATCGGCGCTCCGGTGATGATCATCCCATCAAATTTCCGATGCTTAATCTCACTGAAGGTTGTGTAGAATTGCTCCAAGTGCAGTGAACTTGTATTTTTAGATTCATGTGAAGCTGTTTTCAGAAACGAGATGTTGACCTGCAAAGGAGTGTTTCCTAACAGTCTTAATAGGTGTGCCTCCGTCTTCTCCTTCTCTGGCATTAAATTTAAAATAAGGATGTTGAGCGGGCGAATATCTTGTGTTAATGCACGATCCTCATCCATAACAAAGATGTTTTCTGCTTCTAATATTTCTCTTGCCGGAAGCAGCTTTGGAATTTTAATTGGCAATTCATCATCCCCTTTTAGAAAATTCAATTAAATTCATTATAAAGACGATTAATCATTGCCGCAATCTTATGTTTAAAAAATCACAAAATTGACTATCTACTAATATGGCATGGGATGGTACAATGTAGAAGTAGGAAAACGTTTTCAATAATTGAATGCTTAGGGGGATATTTATGAATGTAAAACCTGTTGTCAAATCAGACATTGAAATCGCTCAACAATCATTTATGAAACCAATTACAGAGGTCGCAGAACAGATTGGCCTTTATGAGGATGACCTCGAATTATTTGGAAAATATAAAGCAAAATTATCTACAGAGGCATTGAAAAAGCTTGAAACAAAGAAGAGCGGGAAAATTATCCTTGTAACTTCGATTAATCCAACACCCGCTGGAGAAGGGAAATCAACTGTAACTGTTGGATTAGGAGATGCCTTTACGAAAATCGGCAAGAAAGCAATTATTGCCATGCGTGAACCATCACTTGGACCAACGATGGGTGTGAAAGGCGGAGCAACTGGCGGTGGCTATTCCCAGGTTCTGCCGATGGAGGATATAAATTTGCATTTCACTGGGGACCTTCATGCAATAACGACTGCCAATAATGCACTGGCAGCCTTCATCGATAATCATCTCCAGCAAGGGAACGAGCTGGGCATTGATCAGCGCCGGATTGTATGGAAACGTGCTCTTGATATGAACGATCGTGCTTTAAGAAAGGTAGTAATCGGCTTGGGCGGTCCAATGCAGGGGGTTCCTCGTGAAGATGGTTTCGATATTACGGTAGCTTCTGAAATCATGGCGGTATTGTGTTTATCAACTGATCTTCAGGATTTGAAAAAGCGATTAGGGCAAATGGTCATTGCCTATAACTATGATAAACAGCCTGTTACCGTAGCTGATTTAGGTGTTCAGGGGGCATTAACCATGCTGTTGAAAGAAGCAGTTAAACCGAACTTAGTACAAACCATTGAACACACGCCTGCGTTTATTCATGGAGGCCCTTTTGCAAATATTGCCCACGGCTGCAATAGCGTTATAGCAACAAAAACAGCCTCAAAGCTTGCTGATTTTGTTGTTACTGAAGGAGGCTTTGGTGCTGACTTAGGTGCGGAAAAGTTCCTCCATATAAAAGCTAGAAGTGCTGGGATTAAACCAGAGGCGGTTGTTATTGTTGCGACAATTCGTGCATTAAAAATGCATGGAGGCGTACCAAAAACTGACCTCGGGCGGGAAGATGTACAAGCACTAACCATCGGATTTGCCAACTTAAAGAAGCATATAGAAACGATTGAAAGCTTTGGCTTGCCATTTGTCGTTGCCGTGAATAAATTCGTTACTGATACGGATCAAGAAGTGCGCACTTTAATGGATCTATGTGATCAAGCAGGCATTTCAGTATCATTAACAGAAGTATGGGAAAAAGGCGGTGAAGGCGGAGTAGATCTTGCAAACAAACTGCTAGAGGTCATTGATAAGAAAGAGTCTAACTTCCAGCCGTTATATGAACTTTCCGATTCACTTGAAAATAAAATTCTTGCGATTGCCCAAAAGGTTTACGGAGCAGAAAAAGTTGAATTCTCATCAAAAGCAAAAAAACAGCTCAAAGATTTTGATAGCTTTGGCTGGAGCCACTTGCCAATATGTATGGCAAAAACACAGTATTCTCTATCTGACGATCCGACAAAGCTAGGCCGGCCAACAGGGTTTACAATCACGATTCGTGAATTTAAACCTTCCATTGGTGCTGGATTCATCGTTGCTTTAACAGGAGATGTAATGACAATGCCTGGCTTGCCTAAATCACCAGCCGCTCTAAAAATGGATGTAGATGAGAACGGCAATGCAATTGGATTATTTTAATAGGTTCGATTAAATGTTTGATCCTACTGCATTTGATAATATGAAAGTTGTGATTGAAGGCGCGATATATGATGAGGATCTAACGGGCGGAATCACGATTATTGATCGAAATGATTTATTGAATTCAGCGAAGCTTTCCAGAAGATACGAAGTTTCTTTTTCCATCCATAAGAACGATAGTGTTGTTTGTACATTTATTTTGGAGGCAGGATTGGAAAATTTGGCTGCAGAGCTTTTGCCATCTGCTAAATCGGAGCTTCTTGCTGGGTGCCAATTGTATGTGAAGTTTTCTTTTATGCATCCGAATGAACGCTCCTATTTTCAAACGATTGAAAGATGTCTTAAAGACATTTGGGGTCCTGAACGGTCAATCAGCCAATCTGCCTTCTTCAATCCTTTTGATGAAGGCAATAGTGTAAGGAATGAGACGTTCATTTCCTTTAACCGCTTAGTATATGAAGATCAATTGGATGACATTCTTGAAATGGTTAATTACATGATTGTTAGCCTAGAAAGATTGAGGACCATAGTTTAATCAACTCAAGCTCTGCCTGTATACGACTAGGCAGAGCTATTTCTGTGGAAAAAAATAAATGACCGGTCTGATTAATTGAACAATCCTTAATGTACGGAGTAATAATAAGTGCAGTGAAATTAGGAAGACCGACATTTACATGCTTGGTTGTGAGTACATGCTCAGGGATGTTTTTTATCACAAATGGCGGTGGAAGATTCAAAATTATCTTTACATTCCGATGAACAGCTTTTACGATATAGAAGAATGTGGAAAACATTCAAATAAATTAAAGGAGGAGAAGGTTATGAGTAAGATATTGGCAAAAGGTGAAGGAATCGATAGAAAAAGGAATGAAGTAACCTAGTTAGGGAGGACAAAAGGATGAGTCAAATGACGAATACGATTATCATCGAGGAATATAGAGAAGAACATGCACTTGCAATTGCGAAAATGTGGAACCTTAGCCGTGACAGCTGGGGTGGGGATACAAGAGTTCATACTGAAGAATCAGTCAAAACAAAGGAAGCGAATGCAGGAAATATTGTTTTATATCTAGCTATTGATGGGGAAGAGGTTGTGGGCTATTGCAGCTTGTCTGAATATAAGGAGGATTTAGGCTCCCTGTATATCCCTTTGCTTAATGTTAGACCTGATTATCATGGCAAGAAGATCGGCAAAATGCTTGTTATGAAAGCAGTTGAAAAAACAATTGAGCTCGGCTGGCCAAGAGTTGATCTATATACTTGGCCAGGGAATGTTAAAGCTGTTCCCTTATATAAGAAATGCGGGTTTTTCTGGGAGGATCGGGATGATACAACCCACCTGATGAATTTTATTCCTGCTGTAGTAAATACCCCCTTATTAAAGCCAGTTTTCACAAAAGTAGATTGGTATGATGCAAGTGTAAGAGAAATAGAAGTAAAACCGGACGGACTGAAGGAAAATGGCTTTACTTTTTACGAATATGAATGGAAAGATGAACAGACGAGTGCACGTGTTAGATTTGAACGAAGCGGAAGAGGCATTAGCCTCATTGAAACAGATGAATATCTGCTCGAACTAAAATTAGCTGATCACGAAGTAATCGAAGAAATGCCACAAAAAGTTGAGCTGCTATTTGTAAATAAAACAGCTGCACCCGCAATCTTAAAAGTTGACGTGAACGATCATGAGCGAACTGTATCTGCTTTTAAGGATGAGTTATTAGTAGAGAAGCGTGCGGTGCTCTCTGATCAGGTGATTTTTAAAAAAGGGGAAGAACCAAGCGAATGGAAAACACACCCGTTTTTCTCTGTAAATGTATCGATTAATGGAGAAGAATGTGAATTAAGGCTTGGAGTGAAAACAAAACAGCCAGCCAAATTAACTGCCAAGACCAATGGGAATTTAAGCTTCATAGGCGAGAAAAAGGTTCTCGAGCTAGAGGTGGAAAATAATTTAAAGGAAGATGCTAATTTTGAACTTGTTTTTTCTCATGATGAACATGTCGAATTAGAAAAATATATTTTCTCTGTTTCATTAAAAAAGAATGAGCGAAAATTGATTGCGATTCCCTCTGTCGTGAAGAAATTTGGCTACTACCAGCCTCATATAGCAATCACAGTGCAAAAAGAGAGTGGTTCAGAGCTTACCTTCGAAAATAACTTAGTTGGAATGGCTCTGAAAAGCTTTGGCGAAAAATTTGGCGGGGAAACGAAGGATTACTGGCATGTTTATAATGGCAGCTATCAGGTGAATATTCGAAAACGGGATTACTTAATAACGGCTGGAAGAAATCAGCAAATAAATCAGACCTTTGCTTTTTTTGTGCCGAAGCTTGGTAAACCTTATTCAACAGAATTCTCTAAGCAAAAGCCGGCAACTGTTGAGTGGTATCTAGATGATTCAGCAATGATTTTTAAAATGGTTTTTCATTCTGCTGAATACGCAGGGGTTATTCTTACCCTCTATACAGCCCTTTATGGAGATGGAATAGTGAAGAAGTGGGCTGAGGTGGAGAATAACAGCATAGAAACCATACAAGAGCTTTATATAAATCAATCACTCTATCATGAGAAAAGTCATGTGTTTTTCCCGCTAGAAAAAGAAGTAATCGAGTTCTCAAAAATTAAAGCTGTTGATTTTGGAGATATTCATTCTCAACGATTAACGGGAAATTGGTATTTTACACTGGATCATGGAGAGCCAATTGGTTTTTGTTGGCCAGCAGAAACAAAGGCGAATTTTGAAGGCTGGCAATTTTACTTAGAATATGAACTGGGATCTATAAAGCCAAAACAGTGTAAACAACTGGAACCATGTTATTTATCCATTGGTGCATTTCGTACATGGCAGGAGCAGGAGGCTTTTGCAAATAAAGTGCCGAATGTGGTGCATTCCCAATCTTTTAGTGAGAAAGCGCTAAAATTAGAGAGCAATAATCCAGTTGTGTACAAAGACCATCTACCTTTAGTACTGCAGACCTCCCGTACTAGTTTTATTAATGGACCGATAGAGCTGTTCTTAAATGGCGAATTAAGGCAATTTGCTCAAATTTCATCAGCAGATGAAAGAACAAACTATCAAGCCCTGATCCCAGTAATTGGTGCACAGCCTATTTCGTTAATAACGGGAAGTATTCAAATGGACAGTACTAAGACAAACTTAAATCAATTAGTTCTGGTTCCAAAAGGCAAAGTGGATGGCTATACTGAAATAGTCGAAGGGAATGGCGTTTATATATTAGATAATGGCATGATCCGAATAAAAGCGGCACCGGAATTTTATCCTGGTTTATATTCACTTGTCTATAATGAGAATGAATGGTTTGATTCTTCCTTTCCCGAAAGAGTGGCAAAAGGATGGTGGAATCCATGGGCAGGTGGTATGAAAACATCCCCTGCACAGCTAAATACATTTTCATTAATGAAAGAGAGCACAACTGCTGAGTTTATGGATATTGAAGATAAACATGGAAATCAGTGGAGGAGCATTGCTCTGCACACGAAAATAGTGAATCATCCAGTTTGGAAGGGGCTTCACTATACACAGTATTTTGCTCTTCTACCTGGTGTGCCGGTTCTCGCTTATTTTGTAAAGGTCGTTAATTCTGGCGGAAAATCATTGCTATCAGAGACGCTGGAAACGGACATTTACTTAACAGGAGAATCATTAAAGGATCTTGCTGTTATTTCCGATTTCAATGACAATAAAATACATGCAGGTATTGAAGAACTGGGTTTAAATTTGAAGAATGTAAGCTATATCTCCTCAGAGATCAGAAAAGAGAAACTATATCATATTGAAGGAGCAGAGAATGAAATCTTTGAAGGATATATGAATAAAGAGGCGTTTGAAGTCATCCTTCTTCAGGAAATAAAGGATACAACAAAACCGGGCTTTATCTTATTTGATCAAAGAGAAATTCCGAAATCAGTCCTCGAGAATCTGCGGCGGATTGTGTTTTAAAGGAGAAAATATGAAGATAATCGATGCACATGTACATTTTTCAAATATCCAATCCTTTCACCAAACAGCAAAAGAACTTTCTTTTGTCGACTATTCTTTTGATGGTTTTGTAAAGGAATACAGCGAGGCACATGTCGCTTTAAGTATAGCGATGGGGGTAACTGAAACGAGTGGAATGGGCTTTCCGGATTATGATGCAGCAACGCCAATGGGGATTGATTTAGCTGAGGGCATTCCTGAAAAAATGGTCTATTGCCCTGGGGTCAATCCATATGATTTAAGTGAACGATCTTTGGAAAAGCTAGAGCTTGAAATTCAAAATCCGCGGGCGGTTGGGATTAAAATATATTTAGGCTATTACCCTTTTTATGCATATGATGAAGTGTATGAACCGGTGTATGCACTAGCGCAAAAATATCATCTGCCCATTGTGTTCCATACAGGGGATACGTACTCGGAAAGAGGCCTGTTAAAATATGCACACCCATTGACGATTGATGAGGTAGCAGTAAAGCATCGCAAGGTAAATTTTATGATGGCTCATTTTGGTGATCCGTGGACCCTGACAGGGGCTGAACTTATATATAAAAACTCCAATGTTTACGCAGACCTTTCAGGTTTAATCGTCGGGACGGAAAAGGAATTGAAAAAACATAGTGAAAGCAGGTTTCTGGATCATTTAAGGCATGCACTTGTCTTCTCTGATTCATATGATAAGCTGCTGTTTGGCACTGACTGGCCGCTAGCGCCTATTGGTCCATACATTGAATTTATTAAAGCATTAATTCCTGAACAGTATCATGAGGATGTTTTTTACAATACAGCTTTAAAAGTATTCCCAAAAATTAAGCCGTTTTTATCATAAGCTATATATGCTGGAGACTGGCATTTTTTCGTCAGTCTCCTGATGTTTTGAAAAGCCTATTTGTACATATAAATTAAACAGAAAAGGGGTAAAGGTTTTGACAAAAATCGCATGGGTTATAGATAGTACAGCATTTATTGATGAGGAATTGATCAATCACCCTCATGTATATCCGATTCCAATTACGATTTTACTTGATGAAAAGGAGTATACAGAAGGGATAGATATTACACCAACCGAACTCTATGAAAAGTTGAAAACGTTAAAAACTCCCCCGAAAACATCGCAGCCTTCGATTGGGGCATTTCAAGCATTATATGATCGATTGAAAGAGCATTACGAAATTATTATTGCTGTATTGCTTTCAAGTAAATTAAGCGGTACCGTTTCTTCAAGCGAGCAGGCTGCACAGTTAGTTGATATCCCTGTTTTAACGATTGATTCGAAGATATTAACCTACCCATTAACGAGAATTTTGAAGAGAGGAGTGGAGCTGGCAGATTCAGGGTTTAAGCCAGAAGAGATTAAACAAAGATTAGAAGAGTTAAGCAATACGAGTGAAACGTACGTATTGATTGGTAGTTTAGAACAGCTTCATAGAAGCGGCAGAATGTCAGGTGTACAATTTTTTCTTGGAAGCATGCTTAATGTAAAGCCGATCATCTCCATTGAAGATGGGTCTTTAAATGTGAAAGAAAAAGCTAGAAGTGAACGAAAGGCAAAGGATAAAATTATTCAGCTGCTCCGGCATGCTCATGAAAAGAAGCCTTTGAAAGAAGCATATATTTTATATGGATTGCATGAGGAGGAAGCGCTGAAATGGAAGGAAGAACTCATACATGAATTTCCTGGTATTAAATTCGGGCATTATCCGCTCGGTGCGGCCATCGGTGTGCATGCAGGAGAAAATACATTGGGGATCAATTGGTTTAACGGGTTGGATTAAGATGGAAAATCCCTCCTTGTTTGTCGAAGAATCGATATATTTTAGATTTTCGTAGATATATCACTCAATTTCGCAGATATAATATAAATTTCGAAGATAAATTAGTTGTTTTCGCGAAAAAAACGTACAAAGTGCTGAATTAAGCACTTTTTCTTTTGCTTATTTTTCAAACAATCCCCCTCTTCATGGTAAAATAAATCTGGAATGAAAAAGGATGGTGCTTTTAGTGAAAGAAGATATGATTTTAAGAACAGAAAGCTTCGTAAAAGAAGTGCTTGGTAAAGACAGTACGGGACACGATTGGTATCATATTGAACGCGTTAGGAAAAATGCTTTATATATAGCGGAAAAAGAAAACAAGGGCAACCGTTTTATTATTGAAATGGCTGCACTGCTTCATGATATTCCTGATGAAAAGCTGAACCAATCGAAAGAGGCTGGAGAGAAGAAACTTACGGATTTCTTGGAATTATTAGCACTTGAAAAAGAAGTTCAAGAGAAAATTATTGAAATAATACATTCCATCTCTTTTAAAGGCGGAAGAAAAACGAAATTAATGAGTGTGGAAGCTGAGATTGTTCAGGATGCAGACCGATTAGATGCAATTGGAGCGATCGGAATTGGACGTACCTTTGCATATGGAGGTAAAAAAGGGCATCTTCTTTACGATCCATCGATAAAAGTTAGGGAAGAAATGACAGAGAAAGAATACCGCACTGGAAAGTCATCAACGATCCATCATTTTTATGAGAAGCTTTTAAAGCTAAAGGGTCTGCTTAATACAGATACAGCGCGGGAAATGGCGGAGAGTCGCCATCAATTTATGGAGCAATTCCTTGAGCAATTTTACATTGAATGGAATGGTCAGTCATGAAAATGTTATCTGTTGAACATGTAACAAAAACATATGGAGAAAAAGAGCTTTTTAACGATATCTCCTTTACGATTTCCGAAAAAGATAGGGTAGGACTAATCGGGGTCAATGGAACTGGAAAATCTTCCTTATTAAAAATTGTTGCGGGAGTGGATCTTCCAGACTCTGGTGAAATTAGTTCTCCAAAAGACTACACAATTTCTTATTCAGCCCAGCAGCCGGAATTAAATCCTGAACTTTCTGTTTTGGCACAGGTGTTTGCAGGTGATGCACCAGTACTTGTTTTGCTTCGTGAATATGAAGAGACCCTTCTCGAATTAAATAAATCACCTGATAATCAGGTGATACAAGAGAAGCTATTCGAGCAGCAAAAGAAGATGGATGCATTGAACGCCTGGGATGCAAGCACGAATGCAAAATCGATTTTAACGAAGCTTGGTATTGAAAGTTTTGATAAAAAAATCGGGGAACTTTCGGGCGGACAAAAGAAAAGGGTTGCCCTCGCCCAAGCACTTATTCAGTCACCTGACTTACTGATCCTTGATGAGCCGACAAACCATCTTGATTATGAGTCAGTTAAATGGCTTGAAGAATACTTAGGACGCTATCAAGGCGCCCTCTTACTCGTCACCCATGATCGTTATTTCCTTGACCGAGTAACCAATCGGATGTTTGAACTGGATGGCGGGAACTTGTATAGCTATAAAGGAAACTATGGCGCCTTTCTTGAAGCGAAAGCGATTCGTGAAGAGAACGAGGCAGCAACGATAGAAAAAAGAAAAAATCTCTATCGAAGAGAGCTAGAATGGATTCGCAGGGGTGCGAAAGCGAGAACGACCAAACAAAAAGCCCGGATCCAGCGCTTTGATCAATTAGATGATCAGCTTGCTTCTGTTAAACAATCAGAAAAGCTAGATATGTCCTTAAATGGAAGCAGACTTGGGAAGCAAGTGTTTGAATTGAAAAATGCATCGAAGAAATATGAAGATCAAGTCATCTTGAATTCATTCAACCTCCTTGTAAAGCCTGGAGACCGAATTGGAATTATCGGAAAGAATGGAACAGGAAAATCGACGCTTCTAAATATCCTTGCTGGAAAAATTCCGTTAGATTCTGGAGAACGAATCATCGGACAAACAGTGAAAATTGCTTACTACACACAAGAAAGCGAAGATATGAACGAGAATAAGCGGATGATTGAGTATTTAAAGGAAACTGCACAGGTTGTAGAAACCTCAGACGGGAAAACAATTTCCGCAGCACAAATGCTTGAGCGCTTTCTTTTTCCGTCCTTTACTCACGGAACCCCGATCCGCAAACTTTCAGGCGGGGAGAAGCGACGCCTGTATTTATTGAAAATCTTAATGACCGAACCAAATGTCCTTCTGCTGGATGAACCGACAAATAATTTGGATACTCAAACATTAACAGTGCTTGAGGATTATCTTGAAGATTTCCCTGGAGTAGTTATTACTGTATCTCATGATCGCTATTTCTTAGACAAAGTAGCCGATCAGCTTCTAGTCCTGCAAGGGCAGGGACAGATTGATTCTTTCTTTGGTAATTACAGTGAATATCTTGAAAAAGAAAATGAAAAACCTGTTGTGCAAATAAAAACAGCAGCTCCCATGCACAAAGAACAGGATAAACCAAAGAAGAAAAAGCTTAGCTATAATGAACAGCGGGAATGGGAAGGAATCGAAGATAATATAACGAATACAGAAGCACGTTTAGAGCAAATTGCTGCAGAAATGAACAATACGGGCAGTGATTTCGAAAAAGCAAGAGCATTAATGGAGGAAGAAGCTGCTCTTAATGAAAAATTGGAACATTTGATAGAGAGATGGAGCTATCTTTCAGAGATAGCCGAGCAATAAATTTAACAACAGCCTGCCCTTTATGGGCAGGCTATTTTTGGTTAATCAGAATTTATATCCATAAATTCTGAACGCATAAGAAAAACTAAGGCATTCGTGGAAAAGCTTGGTGAATGCCAGGTTTTTCTAATACTTGAAGCTCAGCTTATGATTCGTAGCATTTATTATGTTAAAATGATTTTAGTTATTACTGTGACAATATTGCAAAGGGTGAAATACTGTGAAAATAAATGCAATTGAGCCAACTCCAAGTCCGAATACGATGAAGGTTATTCTGAATGAAGAGCTGCCAATGGGAAAAAGCAATAATTATAAAAAAGATAATCGTGAAGGTGCACCTAAAGTGATTCAAGATATTCTTGAGATTGAAGGTGTGAAGGGTGTTTACCATGTAGCAGACTTCTTAGCTGTAGAAAGAAATGCAAAATATGACTGGAAGGAACTCTTGCCGCAGGTGAGAAATGCTTTCGGCGAGGATGCGGAGACAGAAAATGAAAACCAATCCGCGGTAAACGAACACTTTGGTGAAATCAAAGCGTTTGTCCAAAAGTATAAAAATATTCCAATGCAAGTTAAGCTGACTGACGGGACAGAGGAGCGCCGCTTCGGATTGCCTGAAGTGTTTATGAAGGCGTTGGCAGCAGCACAGCTCGAAGGAGATAATGTCGTATTAGTCCGAAAGTGGGTTGAGGTTGGAGTCCGTTATGGCGATTTCGAACAAATTGGTCATGATGTCGTTGAAGAATTAATTGCAGCCTTTCCTGAAAGCAGATTACAAATGCTTGTAGATCAGGCAATAAATCCGGACAATGTGCAGGAGCAGCATAGCAGGCAGCTTATGAAACTTAGATTAGAGGATTTAAATCATCCAGATTGGCGGGAACGCTATCAAAAGCTTGAACAAATGGATGATCCAGAGCTAGAGGATCTGCCTGTTTTAGAAAAAGCATTACAAGATGAAAAAGCATCTATCAGAAGACTGGCAACAGTTTACTTAGGTATGATTGAAGATCAAAAAGTTCTTCCTCTGCTTTATAAAGCGCTGAACGATAAAACGGTCACAGTGCGAAGAACAGCCGGTGACTGTTTATCAGATCTAGGTTTTAAAGAAGCAATGCCTGCTATGATCGAGGCGTTGAAGGATACGAGCAAGCTTGTGCGCTGGCGGGCGGCAATGTTCCTTTACGAAGTAGGGGATGAAGAAGCCATTCCTGCATTAAAAGCAGCTGAAAATGATCCTGAATTTGAAGTGAGTATGCAAATCAAGCTTGCGATTGAAAGAATTGAACAAGGCGAAGAAGCAAAAGGTTCCGTTTGGAAGCAAATGACGGAATCAAGAAAGAAATAATAGTAAAAATAGGATTTAATGCGAAAAAACAACTTTTTGCGAAACGTAGCTTATATTTGCAAACCCAGAAAGTATTTTCAAAAGTATAATTATATTTGCAAAACTACAAGGTTGTTTGCAAAAAATTAATTATATATGTAAATCCTAGTTATATTAGCGAAATCAATTTCGCAAACTCAGAATCTAAATTTCATAAGAGAAGATATTTATGCAATAATTTCAAAACGCCATCGCTCTTTACAGCATGGCGTTTTTCGTTGTGTGAAATAAAAATAATTTTGTGAAAATTATTGCAATTCTATCAAAAAAGGTCTATATTGAAAAGAAATTATTTTGGGGGGAATCTTCGATGTCGAAAGATTTAAGAATTCGCAGTCATGTAATTAGTGATGATGAAAAAAGGGCACCAAACCGTGCAATGCTCAGGGCAGTAGGATTTACAGATGAGGATTTTCAAAAGCCAATGATCGGGATTGCAAGTACTTGGAGTGAGGTTACACCATGTAATATACATATTGATGAACTTGCGGTTCAAGCAAAAAAAGGGGCAAGAGAAGCTGGGGGAGCCCCGCTAATTTTTAATACAATTACAGTTTCTGACGGAATTTCCATGGGAACAGAAGGAATGCGGTACTCACTTCCAAGCCGTGATTTAATAGCTGATTCTATCGAAACAGTTGTAGGCGGTGAATCTTTGGACGGATTTGTAGCAATCGGCGGCTGTGACAAGAATATGCCCGGATGTATGATGGCGATCGCACGAATGAATTTGCCTTCTATTTTCGTCTATGGCGGAACGATTAAGCCTGGGAAGCTGCATGATAAAGACATTGATATTGTGTCCGTCTTTGAGGGAGTTGGACAATTCAATGGCGGGGCGATAGATAAGGCGGAGCTAACGAAAATCGAATGCCACGCTTGTCCAGGATCAGGCTCCTGCGGGGGAATGTATACGGCAAACACGATGGCAAGTGCGATTGAAGCACTTGGGCTGAGCTTGCCAGGCAGTTCATCCAATCCAGCTGAAACAGATGAAAAGCGCAATGATTGTGTGGAAGCAGGCAAAGCTGTTTATAAACTGCTTGAAAAGGATATTCGCCCTCGTGATATTTTAACGAAAGCGGCTTTTGAAAATGCCATAACAGTTGTAATGGCACTTGGCGGCTCAACCAATGCGATCTTGCATTTAATGGCGATTGCTCATGCGGCAGAGGTTGATCTGTCACTGGATGATTTCAATCGATTGCAGAAAACCGTTCCGCATATTGCTGACTTAAAGCCGAGCGGAAAATATGTGATGCAGGATCTTTTCGAAGTTGGCGGGGTACAAGCGGTAATGAAGCTGCTATTAAGCGAAGGCTTGCTTCATGGGGATTGCTTGACAGTTACTGGCAAGACTTTAGCTGAGAACCTTGCAGAAGCTGCAGACTTAAAGGAAGGTCAAAAGGTTATCTACCCGCTACAGCAGCCGTTGAGAGAAAATGGACCGCTAGTTGTTCTTAAGGGGAATCTTGCACCTTCTGGGGCGGTTGCTAAAGTTTCGGGATTAAAAGTCACTCGTATGACTGGACCTGCAAAAGTATTCGATGATGAAGAATCAGCCACTGCTGCAGTTATGAACGGGGACATTCATGCTGGCGATGTACTCGTAATCCGCTATGAAGGACCAAAGGGCGGACCGGGCATGCCTGAAATGCTATCGATTTCAGGTATTTTAGTAGGAAAGGGATTAGGAGAAAGTGTAGCCTTATTAACTGATGGCCGTTTCTCTGGAGGGTCGCACGGATTTGTTATTGGGCACATTGCGCCAGAGGCACAAGTGGGCGGTCCAATCGCATTAATTGAGAATGGAGACTTGATAACGATTGATAGTGAGGCACAGGAATTATCTGTTAATTTAACAGATCAAGAACTTTCCAGAAGAAAGGAAAACTGGTTCGCACCTCCATTACTTTCAAGAGGAACATTGGCAAAATACGCTAGACTTGTCTCTTGTTCATCTAGGGGTGCGGTTACAGATTACTTTGAAGAGACAGAAGAGAAAGTAAAACAGAAAGTTTAAATGCTTCCTTTTGCAAAATAACCATAGATTATAGTATGCTTACAATACAAATGTTGTAATGGAGGCTGATTGAATATGTCTATGGCATATGAGGAATATATGAAGCAAATGGTTCAACCGATGAGACAAGAGCTTGTAAATGCTGGATTTAATGAATTACTTACTGCAGACGATGTAGAAGCATTTATGGAAAAGGCTGAGGGGACGACGCTTGTTGTCGTTAATTCTGTTTGCGGCTGTGCAGCTGGACTTGCACGTCCAGCTGCAACGCAAGCTGTTTTAAGAACAGAAAAGAAACCAGATCATTTAGTGACTGTATTTGCGGGGCAAGATAAAGAAGCAACAGCAAAAATGAGAGAGTATTTTGCTGGATATGAGCCTTCTTCTCCGTCAATGGCTTTATTAAAAGGAAAAGAAGTTGTCCATTTTATCCATCGTCATGATATTGAAGATCATCCGATGGAAGCAATTATGGAAAATTTGCTAGCTGCACTTGATGCGAATAATTAAAGTGAAGAACAAGAGGATGTCTAATGACGTCCTTTTGTTTTTTCGTAACCCGAAAGAAAAGGTGACAACATTTCAATGATTATTACAACTGCAGGCAGAACAAATGAAGAAATGGCGAAGAAAGCGATCAGAGTGGCTCAAGATTTAGGTGGCCGCTTTGTTCAAAGGAAGAAGCGTTCGGTCAAAATGATTCAGCAAGTGGAGAAGGAAGATTGCATCGTTGTAGGGAAAGAGAAGCTGGAACTCTATCCAATGGAAGATTCTGAACCATTCTTTTTTCATCCTAATTCTGCCATGTTTAGGGTGAAGAGGTTGATGAGAGGAGAGTCTGATCCGTTTGTGGATGCAGCGAGGCTTCAAGCAGGAAAAACACTTCTTGACTGTACGCTAGGGCTTGCTTCAGATAGCATCGTTGCAAGCTATATCGTTGGAAAAGAAGGGAAAGTGACTGGCTTAGAAGGAAATCCGTATTTAGGTTATATCGTGAAAAATGGACTGCATTCATGGCAATCTGGCATTTCAGAAATGGATCAAGCTATGAAGAGAATTCAGGTAATTAATACATTTTCCCTGTCCTTCTTAAAAAGTATTCCTGATCAATCCTATGACTGTGTATACTTTGATCCGATGTTTGAAGAGCCTACGCTTGATTCTGATGGCATAAAAGCATTAAAACGTTTTGCAATATACGAGGAAATGACTGAACAATTGATTGATGAAGCTAAGCGCGTGGCAAAGGAATGTGTTGTTCTAAAGGATCATTTTCGAAGTTCCCGGTTTGAAAAATTCAATTTTTATGTACATATGAGGAAAACAGCAAAATTTCATTATGGGGTTATTGAAAAATAAAAATGGAATAGAGAATCGCCGGCTCTCTATTCCGCTCATGTTTATTCTGCAATAGCTAAATAAACAAAATAGCCAAGCAATATAAATGAAATAACAACAATGAGTACAGTCCAGTCCATGATGGGATTCTCCTTTCCTTTGATAATCAGAATTTATGTCTGTAAATTCCGAACGTATAAGAAAAACTAAGACATTCGCTGAAATGCTTGGCGAATGCAAGTTTATCTAATATTCAATAGAGATATATGGTCTTTTTTCCATACTATTCCCCAAATATAAATATTTATTCAGGGATTATATTTTTTGTAAAAAATGAAGCCGATTTTTCCATTTTTCTAAAGAACAAAGTATAATAATAGAGTAAGAGAGTTTTCCCATTTTTATAAAAAAAGACAGTCTGGAAAAATAGATAATTAATGAATAGAAGGGAGACTGAAATCATGCCAAATTGGCTTCGTAAATCGCTCGTTGTTATGGTAACTATCTTAACATTTGGACTAGTTACCCCTTCACATGCTATATTTGATGATAATTCTAGTACAGATAAGAACCCGAAAAGGGATATTATTGAACCTACAAATGAAGAAAACCATTCAGTAAATACACTGACTTCTAGTTCCGAAGCAATTGGGCATGTTAATAAAGAAGATTTCATTAGGAGAATGATACATGAGGCTGAAAACCAGTCATATGCTAAGTTCGGACCAAAAATAAAACCTGTAATTGAAAATGAATTTTCTGAAGTTGTTCTGCCTAATATTGAAAAAGCGATTCAAAACGTAGCGGAACAGTACCCTGAAGAAGAATTAGTCAATCTGGCAGTGAGTGAACGTCCTGGTGGCGGTCAATCTGAGAAAATTTTCCACATCAAAAACGAAGCAACAAATGAAGACATAATTCGTTTTCATGTAAGAAGAGACCAGCCGCCTCAGCAAGGATATTGGTTTAATTTTCATTACCATACGTACCATGATCAATTTCAGGCACATCATGATCTAGGAACTATTTTTTGGGATAAAAATACCCCGCCAAAATGGATGAGTTAAATTTTGGCAAGGGATTTTTTATATATTTTTTGAAACCTTTTTGAAAACCTATCGTATTAAAAAGTATTCTATTAAATGGAGGTAAAAAAAATGGCAGTTAGCTTATCAAAAGGACAAAAGGTAGACTTAACAAAAACAAATCCAGGACTGACAAAAGTGGTAGTAGGTGTTGGCTGGGATGTTAACAAATATGATGGCGGACATGATTTCGATCTTGATTCTTCTGTTTTCCTTTTAGGAGATAATGGAAAAGTAACATCTGATAGCGACTTCGTATTTTATAATAATGCGAACGGAGGAAATGGTTCTGTTGTACATACAGGAGACAACCGCACTGGAGCTGGCGACGGGGACGATGAGCAAGTAAAAGTAGACTTAGCAAATGTTCCAGCCAATATTCAGCGCATTACATTTACAATTACGATCCATGACGGCGAAGGCCGCAATCAAAACTTCGGTCAAGTTTCAAATTCATATGTCCGAATTATGAGTGAAGATTCTGGAGAAGAACTGATTCGTTATGATTTAGGCGAAGATTTTTCAATTGAAACAGCGATTGTAGTAGGTGAATTATACCGACATAATACAGAGTGGAAGTTTAGCGCAATTGGAAGCGGCTACCAAGGCGGTCTTGCTGCACTCGCGAAGGATTTTGGACTGCAAATCGGCTAAGTAAAAAAAATCGTTGAAAAAGGCTCGGATGAACCGGGTCTTTTCAACCCAAAAATTATAGATTTATAACCAGGAGGAACATACAAGAATGGCGATTTTAGAAGGTATATTGAATACCTATGCCCAGTTTTTTAATTGGGAAATGTGGGTTGAGGTTTTAACAAATCCAGTCAGCTGGGGATTAATAGGAACACTTGTTATCATGGAAGGGCTTTTATCGGCTGATAATGCACTCGTTCTTGCTGTTATGGTTAAGCATTTACCTGAAAAGCAGCGGAAAAAAGCATTGTTTTATGGATTATTAGGCGCTTATATTTTCCGTTTTATTGCAATTGGAATTGGTGTCTTCCTAATCGAACTTTGGTGGGTAAAAGTATTAGGTGCAGGATATCTTGCATGGCTATCAATTAAATATTTCATTGATAAGAAAAAAGAAGCAGATAGTGAAGAAGAGGAAGAAGCACAAGGCATTAATAAAGGCGGCATTCTCATTCGACTATTTGGAACTTTTTGGGGAACAGTTGCAGCTGTTGAGATAATGGATATTGCCTTCTCTGTTGATAGTGTTCTTGCTGCCTTTGGGATCAGCCAGGAAGTATGGGTATTGTTACTTGGAGGTATGCTTGGCGTACTAATGATGCGTGGAGTTGCAGGCGTCTTCTTAAAATTGATTGATGCAGTACCTGAACTCGAAACTTCGGCATATGTTCTAATCTTGATCATTGCTGCTAAAATGTTATTGGGTGTATTCGGGATCCATATTGATCATATATATTTCTTCATTCTATTACTTGTTGTATTCGCGGGTACATTCATTATACACTTCATGAATAAAAAGAAAGAAGCGGCAAGTGGAGAATAATTCAAATTGCATAACTTGATAGACCAAAAGGGAACAGACAATTGTCCGCTCCCTTTCTTTTTACCTTTTTAAGGGAATTGTTGACCATACTATGCTATTCTATCTTTTATATAGATATTTGTTTATTGAATAATTTACTATTTTGAAACGGAGTTAGTAGGATGAGATTATTTTCAGATCTTCATGAAGAAGAATATGACCGAATTTTCTATAAAAAGCCTTTTCATTTTTCTAAGAATTCCCAGAGGGAAATTCTTGCTTATGCACTTGGTGCTACACTTTACATGCCGGCAACAAGGCCCAACATCCATCAAGATTTGCTTTCGAAGAAACATGCTGGACTGACCTCCATGGTGATTGATCTAGAGGATGCGATTGGGGACGAAGAAGTACATGTAGCTGAAAGCCTTCTTATTGAGGAACTGAATAACTTAAGTGTAGAGATGGAGAAAGGCCTGTTAAATGAGGATGACCTTCCGTTAATTTTTATTCGGATAAGAGATATTGATCAATTTATACGGTTGAAAAACCATATACAAAAAGGGCTTCATCTATTAACAGGCATTGTTATCCCAAAATTTTCTTTAGAACATGGCGAACCAATTTTACAAGAAATTAAAAAGCTTAATGATAGAGGTCATCAGTTATATGCTTTGCCTATTTTAGAAACAAAAAAAGTAATTGAAAAAGAGACGAGGCTAGATGAGCTTCTTTCAATTAAAAGGCTTGTTGATCAGTATGAGGAATATATATTAAATATTCGTATTGGTGCAACTGATTTTTGCGGTCTTTATGGCATCCGCAGGAATTCAGATACAACCGTTTATGATATTGCCGTTATTAGGGATTGTATATCAGATATTATCAATGTATTTTTACGATCCGATCATCCGTATGTTATTTCTGGACCTGTATGGGAGTATTTTTCTTCCAAGGAAAGAATGCTGAAGCCGCAATTAAGACAAACACCGTTTCGTGAGCGCTTCGGTCAGGATGGAATAGATTTAAGATCGAAATTAATTGATAAACATATGGACGGTCTTATTAGGGAAATTCTTATGGATATTACGAATGGATTAACTGGAAAGACTATTATTCATCCGACACATATTCGTCCGGTTCAGGCATTGAATACAGTGACATATGAAGAATATTTAGATGCAAAAAGTATTGTCAGTCAAGCAAATGGGGAAATCGGGGTAATGAAAAGTGCGTTCCAAAATAAA
Organism: Cytobacillus massiliigabonensis; assembly: GCF_900199725.1. Lineage (GTDB taxonomy): Bacteria > Bacillota > Bacilli > Bacillales > Cytobacillaceae > Cytobacillus > Cytobacillus massiliigabonensis. The sequence goes on from NZ_LT904904.1 coordinate 1,908,910, forward strand.
ATGAATGAAATAAAGCCTCATTATTATTGGGCGCAAAAAGTACTTTTGAAATCAGAAATATACGGGGTGCTAAATGAAGAATACACATACATTGACCTGCTTACCAATGAAATTAACACTTCCAGTCCTGAACCAGTTAGCAGTTGATATTGAAATTACAGAAAATCCATATGAGCTAACACCGGATGATCTATTTCAGATGGCTGCAAGAATTAATAAGAAAAGATCGTTTCTATTTGTTAGTAAAGTATTGGGAAAGCATATTCCAATTAATCCTACAATAGGTCTAATAACCGGGGCATTGCTGGCAAACCGATATATAGAAACCGTGAAAGGGATTGAGACTGGATGCAGGGAAGAATTGCTTTTCTCCTTTTTAAATGATTCAAAAGGATATACAGACGATCCATTTATTGATGAACGAGTAAATCCTGTCATCATTGGCTTTGCTGAAACAGCAACTGCACTGGGACATGCATTCTATCATTCTTTTAAACAGGCAGATTTCTTCCATACAACAAGGGAGGAACTTCTTGGAATCGATCCGGTTATTACTTTTGAGGAAGAGCACTCACATGCGACATCTCACCGCTGCTATGTCGATGAATCGATACTTAATAACGATCGTGAAATCATCCTTGTTGATGATGAAATGACAACAGGAAAAACGAATGTGAATATTATTCGTTCCATTCATGCCAGATTTCCGAGAAAGATATATACAGTTGTCTCCATTTTGGATTGGCGCGGGGAAGAACATTTACAACTGTATAAAAAGCTTGAACAAGAGCTGGGAATTATCATTCATTCTGTTAGCCTGCTAAAAGGGAACATTCAAATATCAGGTAATCTTGGGATTGAAGAACAATTAACTGAAGGAACGGAAAGTAGATGTCATACGGCGGCAGTCTCAACTATTAATATTAATGAACGATTTCCTCATGAATTAACACCAATTAATTATCCCTCTATTTCCCTAGAGGGGGCGGTAAGGAACATTCCCTTTTCAGCTGAAACGGGACGCTTTGGTTTGAGTGCAGGATCGAATAAGCAGATTGATCAAACTCTAGAGGAAATAGGTCAATTTTTATCAACTCAAAGAACCGGAAAAAAAGTGCTTTGTCTTGGGACAGGTGAATTCATGTATGTGCCGATGAAGCTAGCTTCCTATATGGGACAAGGAGTCAGCTACCAGTCAACAACTCGCAGTCCAATCTATATAGAAAAAAGTGAACAGTATGGAGCCCAATATGGGATTACCTTTCCGAACCCAGAAGATGGGGGAATTAAGCAGTTTGTTTATAATATTCCTCCAAATGAATATGATCAGCTATTTGTATTTTTTGAAAGAGCAGTTTCAATGGACAAACTGCAGCCAATGCTTCAGGAGCTGATGAAAGCAAATATTCCTGAAATAAAAGTAGTTTTCTTTAATGGGAGTTGTATGGTGGATGAATAAATTGTTAAACAAAAAAAGTCAGTTTGGATCATATCATGAGAATGATGTTGTTTTTTTATTAAAGGATTTAAGCAGTTATGAGCTGGAAGGCACTACTGAGCATCGGGAGAAAAAAATTCAGTCAGGACAGCATTATAGTGAGACATTGCCTATTGAGTATCAGCCGCCAGATCATTACATGCAGGTTTTCAGGGAAACACTTGAAGAGTACAAGCAGAAGGTAGCTTTATGCACTGGGATTGTTGCTGAGCAAATTTTTCACCAAAAAGGAAAAGACACAGTTCTCGTATCTTTAGCCCGTGCAGGGACTCCAATCGGTATTCTAATCAAACGGTATATTCTAGCAAAATATCAGGAAAATCTTCCGCATTATAGCGTTTCAATTATTCGGGATAAAGGAATCGACGAAAATGCCATTCATTATATTCTAAAGAATCACCCTGGCAAACAAATTCAATTCATAGATGGCTGGACGGGAAAAGGTGCAATATCAATAGAATTAACAAAAGCTTGTCAAGTATTTAAGGAAAAGTACGGAATTGTTCTTGATGATACCCTTGCTGTTTTGGCTGACCCAGGACAATGTACTAGACTCTATGGAACAAGAGAGGATTTTCTCATCCCGAGTGCATGCTTAAATTCTACTGTTTCTGGCTTAGTCAGCAGAACAGTATTAAACGGCCAATTGATCGGATCAGAAGATTTCCATGGGGCTAAATATTATAAAAACTTAATTCATGCCGATGTTTCAAATGAATATATTGATATTGTGTCAAATGAGTTTCCTATGATCCAGAGAGAGGCATTTGAGGCTTTCGAACGGACATTAAATAATCAAATGGAGGCTACTTTTAAAGGGATGGATGAAGTGGTCCGAATGGCAAAGGAGTTTGGAATTGATTCCACTCATTTTGTTAAGCCGGGTGTTGGAGAAACAACGAGAGTGCTGCTGCGCAGAGTACCTTGGAAAATATTAATAAAAGACACAGATAGTCCATATGTCAGGCATATCTTGCTGCTTGCTAAGGAGAGAAATGTGGAAATTGTCCACTACCCAAATATGAGCTATACATGCTGCGGATTAATAAAAAAGGTAAGTGATAGCCAATGATGATGTTTGCCTCTGATTTAGACCGCACCCTTATCTATTCCAATCGGGCCCTTGCTGACTTTAAGCAGCATACGATAAGTGATCTAATTGCTGTTGAGTTAAAGGATGCACAAGAAGTAGCCTTCATGACAAACAATGCATACAGTTTATTAAAAGAATTAGCTGCCTCTCTTTTATTTATTCCTGTTACAACGAGAACATATGAACAGTATAAAAGGGTTTTTATTTTTACTGAATCCTTTCACTTAAAGTATGCAGTTACATCAAATGGGGCAACAATCATTTATAATGGGCTTCCCCTTCAAGAATGGAGAGAAACCGTTCAAAAGCGGCTGGAAAATGAATGTGTCCCATTTCAGAAAATGATGGAAGAAATGTTCAGGCTGCCGATAAATGGTACATTAAAAAAGGTTGAAAATCTATTTTTTTATTATCTCCTAGAGGAACCATTAACCTTGGAGACAAAAAATAGAATTCAAAAAATGGCAGACAGAAACGGCTGGAGAATTTCCATTCAAGGAAGAAAGCTGTATTTAATGCCGAAGCCTGTTTGTAAAGGGGAAGCGGTTAAGTTTATTAAAGAACGGGAAGGAATCCAAACCGTTTTTGGGGCTGGAGACTCCATACTAGATAATGATTTTCTAAAACTGTGTGATTACGCATATGTTCCTTCCCATGGTGAATTAAAAAATGAGGGGATTGGGCGTTCCAATTATTTATTTACTGCTCATCAAGGAGTTCTGGCTGGGGAAGAAATCTTACATAGTATATTAAATACAGTAACAGAAAAAAGTACTTAATTTTGCGATTCTCTCACCCATTTTCTTAGACAGAAATGCAGACCCGCTCCAAAAATGTAGGAACTTGTAAAGATGATAAATGCTCCAAGCAATGAAAAATGAAGGGATAATGTGAGTAGGGTCATTAGCAGTGACCAAAAAAACAAATCTATGAAAATAAAAAAGTCTGAACTCAAAACTTCCTCCACTAATTGTGTATCCGATTCATGTGTACGATATTTTGCCCTTCTATAAAGAAACCTCATAGCTGCTCACCTTCTATTCATAGTACTCAACTATATGCATGGACAAGATGAAAGGTGAAAGGACAAAAGGAAAGGAAATAAGGAATTGTAGGTTGAACTGTCCGAACCTGAATGATTTTTTTTTATATTTGGAGGAATCGTTTTAGAATTTAATGGAACGTATGGTATCATGGTAATAAGTTTACATTTATTTAAACTCCATTTCTGTTTTGGAGTTAGATTTTAGTAGTTTTAATATTCTTATTACAGTCTTTCGCTCATAGAGGGAAGGGATTATTAAATGAACGAGACATATAGTCAAATGAAACCTCATTTATTGCCGATTTCAAATGAGAATTGGCTTTCTATTTTAAAACAAGAAATAAAAGCGAGGCCCCGATTTGCCATTGAACAAAGAACGATTCATATAGGTCAGGTGGCTGCTCGGTTTTTAGGTGTTCCATTAGATGAAGATGAGTACTATAACATGCTGTACGATCTCATTCATACAGAAACAGCGGGACTTATCTTGTTAAGTGAGGATACGCTTGATAAAACGATTGATAACCAGCAATTCCAATCCATTCAAAAGGTTTTGAATATTAATCGGGAACAGAATTTATCGATTAATCGATTTGTTGCTTTTCTTGATGGAGAGCAGCTTTTACTAAAATCAGCTATTCCTTCCTTGCATAGAAAAACAAGAGAGGCGATGATAGCTGTTCTCGAACTATTTTCTGCGCAGGAAAAGGATGGATTAAAGAGTCAGGAATTAAGACGTGTACTTGTCGATATCATTAAGTGGACCATTAACCATCTTGGTGAGAAATGGAATGAGGCAAACCCTGAAAAGTCGATGCCAAAATTATTATGGTATGGAAATTCAAATAAAAGCCAGCACTATTTTCTATACTATTTATTCCAAATGGGATGTGACATCATTGTTTACTCTCCATCTGGGGAAGACATCATCATTGGTGATCATACAGAATTAGATCATGCGTTTATTCACAATTATCCGGAACAAAAACAGCCTGAGCCATTCCCTGCTGAAAAGAGAAGGCGCTCATCAACCGTTGCTTACCGAGCCTCTAGAGAAATTGAATCCATTTTAAATCATGAAGGATCGGGATTCTATAAGCCATGGCAGCTGCGTGAATATACTCCATTATCGGTTACATTGAAAACAACCTATGATGAACTATTTCTTTTGATTAAGGAAAAGGCAATGGTACGGCCAAACTTTGAGGTGAAGAATGGCCAAGTGAAAATTCCTGCAATTTTTGCTAAAGTACAAGGGGTTAGCAGGAACCGGAAAGAATATTGGGATCGATTACAGACGATCAGTCAAATGGATCACAGCCTTCTTATCCAAAGGTTTCCATTTACTAATAATGTTAACAATGATTTCCGTTTTCATTATCGAAATGCGCTAGGAAATGATGGCTTACTTGACCCCAGAAAAATGGTGGCAGCCCATTATTGGAAGTACCAGCATTTGCCAACCGGTCTTCAAAATGGGATTGCGATGGCTGTACGTAATATTTGCGCAAGACCTTACATTAAGCCTGTCTACCATGAGGAAATTGAGGAGCAAAGATCATTTCTGTTTGCTCAAGGAATGCAAATACCTGCAAGTATTTTGCAGCTGCTGCAAAAGTTTGATTATTCGCAGGACATTCCAAAGCTAGTTCTTTATAATAATGAGCTTAATGGCGCGATGACGCGTACAGACGCAGCTTTGTTATTATTACTTAATCAATTTGGCATTGATATTGTCTTGTATAATCCTCCAGGTCATAATGATTTAGAAAACTTTATTGATGAAGGGGTCTATGATGTCCATTGGCTAGAAGATGTAGTTTTTGAACAGGAATTTAAAGAACCAACTTTATTAAATAGAGTGAAGGGCATTTTCAAAAATTTAAGAGGAGATTGAAGCAATGAATCAAATGCAGCCAACAAATCTTGATCTTACATTAACAAAACCAACAGAAGATAAATTAACGGAAACGACTGCTTCAGAAATTAAGCTTGCTCTTCGTCAAGATCCAGAAGTGCAAAATTTAGCACGCTCAATCGATGAACGGGATCAAGTTCAAATCCTTGAATTCGGGAAGGAGCCAGCGACACAAATATCCCGTTTCTCCGATCAAATTTTAGGCAATATGCGGGCAACAAAGGTCGAAGATTCAGGTGAATTATTAAAGCAGCTCGGTCGAATCATGGATAAGTTTGATAAGAAAGATTTTGAAAAAACTTCAGGCGGATTATTTGGAAAGCTGTTCAAAAAAGGTGAAAAGCTTATTGATAAGCTATTTGGAAAATATCAAACGATGGGTCATGAAATTGACAAGATATATGTAGAAATTTCAAAGTACCAACATGAAATGGTTGAATCGACAACCATGCTGGACCAAATGTATGAGCAGAACTACCAATACTATTTAGCACTAGAAAAATATGCGGTAGCTGGGCAAATGAAGGCAGATGAGCTGAAAGCCAATCAGCTTCCCCAGCTTGAATCCCGTGCAGCTGCTGGCGACCAGATGGCATCAATGCAGCTGGATACCCTCAGAAATGGTATTGAATTACTAGAACAGCGTGTATATGATCTGGAAATGGCAAAAATGGTTTCCTTACAAACTGCACCCCAAATACGCTTATTACAAAGAGGGAACACGAAGCTTATCGGGAAAATTAATTCAGCATTTGTAACAACCATTCCGATCTTCAAAAATGGAATTATTCAAGCTGTTGCAGCAAAAAGGCAGAAGCTTGTTGCTGACTCAATGAACGAGCTTGATCGCAGAACAAATGAAATGCTTTTGCGCAACGCACAAAATATCTCTACTCAAAGTGCTGACATTGCAAGACTTGCAGGCAGTCCAAGCGTTAAAATTGAAACGATTGAAGAGTCATGGAACATCATTATTAAAGGGATGCAAGAAACTAAAGCAATTGAAGAAGAAAATAAGCGCATGCGTGAAGAGGGAACAAGAAGACTGGAACAGCTTCAGGATAATTTCAAAAAAATTAAGCTTCAAGGTTAATGGGCAATTGGCTATTTGCCAATTGTTTACATAAATATACAACCAAAAAAATTATGAGGTGAAAATGATGGCAATTAACTTACAAAAAGGACAACGTGTTGATCTTACAAAAGGAAATCCGGGACTTTCAAAAATTATGGTAGGCTTGGGATGGGATCCTGTTCAAAACCGAGGAGGCGGAGGGCTGCTTGGCTCATTATTCGGCGGAGGCGGAGGCGGTGCGAATATCGACTGTGATGCGTCCGTGATTATGCTTGGTGAAAATGGAAAAATTAGAAGCAACAGCGATGTTATTTATTTCGGGAATTTAAAGAGCAGTGATGGCAGTGTCCAGCACACTGGCGATAATTTAACAGGAGATGGAGACGGGGATGATGAGCAAATTCTAGTTGATTTAAGCCGTGTACCTTCTCAAGTTCATAAACTAGTGTTTGTAGTTAATATTTATGATTGTATGAAGAGAAAGCAGCATTTCGGAATGATTCAAAATGCATTTATTCGTATCGTGAACTCTGCTAATAATCAGGAAATGATCCATTTTAACCTAACAGATGATTACAGTGGACAAACATGCCTAGTTGTTGGTGAAATTTATCGACATGGAAATGAGTGGAAGTTTGCTGCGGTTGGAACTGGAACAGCTGCACCTGGCTTAGGTGATGTGGTCCGTTCATTCTCTTAATCAACTAAATCTTGTGCTTAAATATGGGACCAGACTTTGTAGTCTGTGTCCTATTTTTTTTTGGATAAGATTGGGCTGCCTCCTATATTCTTCTAGATAACTGCAACTCAATTAGATCATTTCACATGATATAATAATAGTATTCTAGTAAAATTACTTGACCTCAATGAATGATAGAAGGTGTTCTGCAAATGCGAAAAGTGAGCCTATTTTTATCTATACTGATAATTTCTCTAGCATTAATGGGCAGTTCTCAAGCAGCAATGGGCGGCATCCAGCTAAAAGATTACCCCAATCACTCGACTTTAAAAAAATCACTTGTGCTTAATTCCTCAGCTGTTCTAGCAAGCATCATTCTTTTGCCAACGGATCCGTTTGATGAGCGTGAAGCCGCACAAATTATTTCTAGAGTAGATAATTTGCCGTTTTCCTTATTATCAAAAGTAGGGGAAGAAAATATTAAACTTAAATTATTTATTGGCAGGCTAACTGATAATCCAACGGCGGCTCATCTTGAAGGTATGATTCCAAGAGGATATAAGGGAGGAACTACATGGGATGATGTACCTGGCATTGGAGGTTCCAAAACAGTTCTTGTGAAGATTGGATTCAGTGAAAAGGGAAGCGGACATAGCTCTGTAAATTTGGAACTCCATGAGCTGGCTCATTCCATTGACCGCTATGTTTATGATGGTATGCGGAATAATCAGAAATTCTTAAAGATTTGGAAGAAGGAAAAACAGTCATTATTCGCTAAGCAGGATTATTTCTTAGCCTTTCCAGAGGAGTATTTTGCAGAAACCTTTGCGATGTATTTTCTTGGCGGGGATTCGAGGAATCTTCTCAAGGTGAAGGCACCTGAAACATATCGTTTCATAAAAAGCTTAAAATAGGGGAAAGTATTTTTTTACCCCTCCTAATTTGATACAATAAAAACAATGCGAAAATAAAAGGTTGGGTTGAAATGAAACAATATTTAGAGCTTTGCAAGCATGTCCTTGAAAATGGGGTGAAGAAGGAAGATCGAACAGGAACGGGCACGATTAGTACATTTGGCTATCAAATGCGTTTTAATTTAGCGGAAGGGTTTCCGCTATTGACAACAAAAAAATTGCATTTACGCTCAATCATTTATGAATTGCTTTGGTTTTTAAATGGGGATACAAATGTTAAATTCCTTCAAGATAATGGGGTAAGAATCTGGAATGAATGGGCGGATGAAAATGGTGAGCTAGGTCCTGTATACGGACATCAATGGCGTTCATGGACAGGGGCAGACGGGAACACGATTGATCAGATAAGTGAGCTCATACAGCAAATAAAAACAAATCCTGATTCAAGGCGGATGATCGTAAACGCATGGAATGTCGGTGACCTTGATAAAATGGCTTTGCCGCCATGCCACTGTATGTTCCAATTTTATGTAGCCGACGGGAAGCTATCATGCCAGCTTTATCAGCGTTCAGCAGATGTATTTCTTGGTGTGCCATTTAATACCGCTTCATATGCCTTGCTTACACATATGATTGCACAGGTTTGTGATTTAGAACCTGGTGAATTCATTCATACATTTGGTGATACACATATCTATTTAAATCATCTCGAACAAATAGAGCTTCAGTTAAGCCGTGAGCCACGTGAACTGCCGAAATTGAAAATAAATTCAGAAGTGAAGGATCTATTTGGCTTTCAATTTGAAGACTTTGTTCTCGAAGAATATGATCCACATCCACATATTAAAGGAGTGGTAAGTGTATGATTTCACTTATGTGGGCAATGGATAATAATCGTGTTATTGGTTTTAATAATCAGCTTCCATGGCATCTTCCAGAAGATTTAAAGTTTTTTAAAAGAACAACGATGGGACATTCAATTGCTATGGGAAGAAAAACATGGGATTCCATTGGGCGCCCGCTTCCAGGAAGAGAAAACATCGTCATCACTCGCAATCCTGAATTCACATGTGAAGGATGTACCGCCTTAAATTCAGTTGAAGCCCTTCTTGAGTATAGCCAGCAAAAAGATGAAGAAATTTTTGTGATCGGCGGGGCGGAGATATTTAAACTCATTCTGCCTGATGCGGACAAGCTTTATTTAACTCGAATATACGATGAATTTGAAGGAGATACCTTTTTTCCAGCACTAAATTTGGAAGAATGGTCCTTGCTATCTCGAGAAAAAGGCATTAAAGATGAGAATAACCCATATGATTATGAATTTATGATTTATAGAAGAAAATAGTATTTAAAAGCTGCTCTTATGTGAGCAGCTTTTTTGTTATTTCTAGTTAAAATAGCCTATCTATTATATAATGGTAAGGTTGAGATAGATTGGGAGGAACAGAATGATTCGATTAATCGCATTTGTAGTATATATGATCAGCTATTTAATTTATAGTTTGCCGACACTAGCAAAAGTGAAGAAGCTGCGTCCCGAAATGCCAGTTGCTGAAAGGGATCGGCTCATTCATCGATTACCGAGTAAATGGTCAAGGACAATCATGAAAATAACTGGTTCAACGGTGGAAGTGAAGGGGCAGGAATTTTTGCCTGAAGGTCCAGTTGTGTTCGTTTGCAATCATGAAGGTGATTTCGATATTCCAGTTTTATTAGCGTTTATCGATAAACCATTTGGCTTTATTTCAAAGGTAGAAGTAAAAAAGGCCCCGATTATTTCATCATGGATGGAAGTAATGAATTGTGTCTTTATTGATCGTAAAGATCGGAGAAGCGCGGTACAGTCTATTCGGGATGGAGTAGCAAAACTAAAGAACGGTCATTCTATCGTAATTTTTCCAGAAGGAACGAGAAGCAAGGGCGGACCTATTGGTGATTTCAAAGCTGGAGGACTGCGATTAGCGAAGGACGCAGGGGTACCAATCGTTCCGATTGGGATAAGAGGGACCGCAGATATATTTGAAAAGAATAACCGGCTTGTTCGGCCGGCGAATGTTCAAATTAATATTTGCCAGCCAATTGACCCTCAGCTAATTCGTGAAAAGGACATGAAGGATGTTGCTGCAGACGTAAGAAATATTATTATTGATAGCTTTAAGAACGAGAAAAAGGCTTCGTAAGAGTCTAAAACTACTTAAAGTGTGTCTGAAGATACAATGAAATTGATACTATACAATGGCTTTTCAAATCGATTCTCGAAGCAACTTAGGTTCCGACAAGATTGAGCTTGAAAGAGCAAAAGTAGTCCGAAGTAGCCACAGGTACGACAAAATCGAGCTTAAGAGACTAAAGCTGTCTGAAGTAGCCGCAAGTTCCGACAAATTAGTATTCATTGTTTTCCAAAAGTGCAAAATATATAACAAAAAATAGGGTATGAAACTATAGCAGTTTCATACCCTTTTACTTTTGAACAAGTGTGTTAGTAAGTGGGATTGATCAAATAATCTGTTAACACATTCACCATGTTTTGAAACTCATTTGGATCACAAAATTCCTCAGGAGAAAAATTACTTTTTACCCATTGGATTAATTCGTGTGGAGTGTTGAAAAATTCCCCACTTGAATCACTCTTGCGAACCATATACCGCCCATTATCCTCATCCAATGTTACTTCCACCGGCAGTGCACAGTCGAGACTGCATAATGAAAACTCCACCTTTCCACCTCCCGAGAAATAATAGAAATCTTTTTTTCTTAACTTTCGATTAGTATATGTAAAAATCCTTCTTTTCTATTCGGTTAAATATCGGAAAAATAAAAATTTTTAAATTATATGATTGAAATCAAAAACTCACATGGTATAATGAACAAATTAATATCGGAAGAGAAATGAGGGTGACAGATGGAACAAAAGATAATAAAGAAAAAATGGGTGCAATTAGAGGAGATTTTGATTGCATACCAGCAATTGAAGGATATTGTTGCCCATACTCCTTTGCAAAAAAATGAACGCCTTTCAGAAAAATACAGCTGTAATGTTTATCTAAAGAGGGAAGATTTACAGCATGTGCGATCTTTTAAACTTAGAGGAGCCTACTACTCAGTAAAATCATTAAATGAAGCAGAGGTTATAAATGGGGTTGTTTGTGCAAGTGCTGGCAATCATGCACAAGGAGTCGCCTATGCTTGCCGTCATTTAGGTGTTCGCGGAAAAATTTTTATGCCAGCAACAACGCCTAAACAAAAAGTATTACAAGTTGAAATGTTTGGCAGAGAATTTGTCGAAATTATTCTTGTCGGAGATACTTTTGACGATTCGTATGAACAGGCAATTAAATGTGCTGAGGAAGAACAGTGTGCATTTATCCATCCATTTGACAATGAAAAAGTAATTGCTGGTCAAGGAACGGTTGCTGTTGAGCTTTTGAATGATTGTGAGGAGCCTGTTGATTACGTTTTTGCAAGCATTGGCGGCGGCGGACTAGTAGCAGGAATCAGTACGTATGTAAAAAGCATATCCCCAAAGACAAAAATTATTGGTGTTGAACCAGCTGGAGCACCATCAATGCTCACATCTTTGCAAAATAAGTCAGTTACTGTATTAGATGAAATTGATAAGTTTGTAGATGGGGCAGCGGTGAAATGTGTAGGATCAAAAACCTTTGATATCTGTTCTGAATTGGTTGATGATGTTTTACTCGTTCCTGAGGGAAAGGTTTGTACAACGATTCTGGAGCTGTATAATGAACACGCGATTGTGGCTGAACCAGCAGGTGCTTTGCCAATATCAGCACTCGATTTGTATAAAGAGAAAATCATAGGGAAAAATATAGTATGTGTAGTAAGCGGTGGAAATAATGATATTGAGCGGATGCAGGAAATGAAGGAACGGTCATTATTATATGAAGGATTATTGCGTTATTTTATTGTGAATTTTCCGCAGAGGGCGGGAGCATTAAGAGAATTTCTCGATGAAGTGCTCGGAAAATCAGATGATATCATCCGTTTTGAATATACGAAAAAAAATAATAAAGAAAATGGCCCAGCATTAGTGGGAATTGAATTGAAGAATAAGAGAGATTACAATAGCTTAATTGAGCGGATGGATAAAAAGGGGTTTGCTTACAAGGAGATAAATAAGGACAGTAACCTTTTCCATTTGCTAATATAGGTGTATTAGGAGTAATATAGTACATGTAGCAGTGGTGGTTCATTAACGGCTTTAGAAAAGAAATATAAATTATTCCAGATAGAAATGAAAAAAGTCACATATTTTAAAAATAGGTTTTTAATGTGAACTAAATATGAACTTTTTTATTCTTTTCCCACAAGCATCACTAAAACCACTATAATGATACTAGAATGACTAGTAAGCACACTAAGGAGGATGTTTTATGCTATCAAACATCGGTATTCCTGGATTAATATTAATTCTTGTATTAGCATTAATTATTTTTGGTCCAAAAAAATTGCCTGAAATTGGTCGTGCATTTGGGCAGACGTTAAGAGAGTTTAAAAAATCCACGCGTGAATTAACAAGTGATGTCATGGAAGAATTTGAAGATGACGATAAGAAAAAAACGGTTAAATAAGGTGCAGGATTAAATATCTTGCCCTTTTTTTATCGTGTTTTTCATCGTTAAATAGAACTTTACTTCAAATTGGCAGGAGAAAAATATGGCAGATAAAGAATTAAATTTAGTTGATCATTTAGATGAATTAAGAAAAAGACTAATTATAACAGTTGGTGCTTTTTTAGTCTTTTTTGTAGTCGGGTTTATATATGTCAAAGATATTTATCAATGGTTTGTTCGGGATCTCGATGTAAAATTAATTGTTCTTGGTCCAAGTGATATTGTTTGGGTTTACTTTATGATTGCCTCTGTCATTGCAATTGCAGGAACTATTCCAATTTTAGCATTGCAAATCTGGTTGTTTGTCAAGCCAGCATTAAAACCGATTGAAAGGAAAATCTCTCTTTCATATGTACCCGCCTTGTTTATATTATTTATCATTGGACTTTGTTTCGGATATTTTGTCATTTTTCCAACAGTGCTAGGTTTTCTAGTTGAATTGGGCGGACAGATGCTAGAGACTAATTTTACTGCCGATAAGTATTTCCGTTTTATCATGCATATGACGATTCCGTTCGGAATTCTTTTTGAATTGCCGGTAGTGATTATGTTCTTGACATCTCTCGGTGTAATTAATCCGTATGCCCTACAAAAGATAAGAAAATATGCGTATTTTATTTTAATAGTTATTTCAATTGTTATTTCTCCGCCAGATTTTATGTCAGATGTTCTTGTTGCAATTCCTTTGCTGTTCTTGTATGAAATAAGTATTAATTTATCAAAAATTGTTTACAAACGTAAGCTGAAAAAAGAAAAGGAATGGGAAGAAAACAACGAATTTGAAATACTGGACGAGAACTAAAAATTTTTTTGTCCCCATAAATAGACAGTTTTTGATCGGGAATTAGGGTATAATATAGACAAACGGGTGAAAAAGAGGATTGATATTTTGCTATTCAAAAGCCTAGAGTTCAAAAATGCGGTTGGACAGAAGGTAAAGATCACAGAAATTCCTGTATTAAACAAAAATAGCCCTTATTATTTCATGATTCAAGTCCGTTTGCAAGCCTTCATAACATCAATTTATGGGGTTCAAAAAGAGAACAAAATTTACTCATATCGAGAGTATTTAAAGAGAGTGTTAAAATGGCCTGATTATCAGAAACTATTTAAGACTCCAGAACTAAAAAATAATGCATAAGTTTTTGAGTACCGGCAGATTTGCCGGTACTTTTTTTTAGCTAATAAAAAAAGTCTGAGCAAATTGCTCAGACTTTTTAACCTGGAAATGGAGTAGGTGTAGGTTCTGCATACCCATCTTTGTAGGTATCATCAATATATTGACGAATGTCTTTTATTGATTTCCCTTCGTTTAACATGTTAATGCTTTTTGCTGCTGTATCAAGACATGTGCCGCATCGGGTTCCATGATCATCCCATACGACTTCGCCATTTTCTTTGTTTTCATGAATAAAACAATCATAATTATCCTTATGTGCAGCTGAATCGCCACATCCACAATAACATGGAATATTCTCTAAAAGATCTTGGTATTCTCCAACAGCACTATAAACCATTTGAATTTGTTCATGTTGACCTTCTAGAAATTTTGGCGGTTTTGAAATAGAAGCAGTCATTTCGCGTAAATCACCATTTTCTGCATGAAAGGAATGCTTGTTCTGATCCTTCTTTGCTTTCGTTTCCTCCTCAGTTGAAGAACAGGCCGATAGTAAAACGAAGATAGTTGTAAAAGTTAGGAAATATGCAAATATATTTTTTTTCATATAATCACCTATTTTCTCTTTATTATTCACTTCAATAACATCATAGCATAATTAAAATTGCTGATTGATTAAAAAACAGCCTAAATAATCTTGAAAAACATAATTGTGCTTAAATCGTAAAATTTTGTGTTTTTAGAGGATTTATGTAAACCTCTGTCGAATGGAAAGTTTATAAAGTGGAAAAAGGACTCGGTGAACGAATAATGAAGGAACAATTAAACAACTTGCCTTTATTCAGAAAAATTTTGTTATTCTCCTTTTTTGTAAGCTTAATTCTAGTTATTTCGACAGCCGGAATTAGTCTATTGCTTCAAACGAAGCAAATGGAAAAGCAGCTCCGGTTTCGCGTTGTTGAAATGTCAACATTATGGGGGACAATCCTTAATATCGATGACTTAAAAAATGTAAAAGCGGAAAGAAGTCTTGATCATCCTTCTTTTCAATCCTTGAAGTATAGCATATCTCTTGTCAATGAAAATGCTCCATATTCAAACGCTTTCTTACTTGCACCAGAAGTTTCTGCTGCTGGAGAGTTATTTGTTCTTGTTAGCTCAGAAGACTACGAAAAAAAGGGCGTGAAGTCGCTCTCTTCCTTGAAAGTTGATGGAACATTTTTAAAATCGTTCAATGAAGCTATACAAAATGAGAAGATTGTTTCTAGTCCGCTGTATCGGGATGAATTAGGTCTTTGGATTACCTCTTTTGTGCCAATTTCAGATCATAATGGCAAAGTGGCTGCTATTTTAGCAATGGATATTAATGCTGCCATCCTAAGTGAATACCAAAAGAATATTACCCTTTATCTTATCGGAATCTTTTTTGTTCTTATAATTATTTATTATTTCGTATTGAAGAGAGGCTTAAGGAAATTTCTGAATCCTGTGAATGAAATAATTTCTGGGTTTAACGAAGTTAGTAAAGGAAATTTTGAAGTGAAATTAAAGACGGCTGACCAGTCAGATTTAGGAATATTGGTCGAACGATTTAATGCAATGACGAATCAGCTCTCACAACTTTTTGACCGTTTATCAGCAACGACTGAACAATTTGGAACTGGGAATAAAAATATGGCTCCATTGCATAGATTTGAAGAGGCTATTGATGAAATGGAACAAATTCTGCATAGAACAAAAATCCAGCGTGAGCTCCAGCGTGCAGAAAAAATGAATGCGATTGGACAGCTGGCTGCCTCAGTTGCTCATGAAATTAGAAATCCAATGACTGTTGTGAAAGGGTTTTTGCAAATTTTCTTGGCAAAAGAACAGATGAGTGAAGAAGAACGAATGTATATTAGACTGATGATTGAAGAGATGCATAGGGCAGAAACGATTATTAATGATTACTTATCCTTGGCTAAGCCTGATATTGAACATATGGAATTGGTGGATGCAGGTGAGTTTGCTTCTAGGGTAATGGATTTAATGAACTCATATGCAATGATGTCGAAGAATATTTCGATTGAGATCAGTCTAAACCATGGGGTATACATAAAGAGTAATCCAAGTGAATTAAGGCAAGTCCTCATAAACATATTAAAAAATGGCATTGAAGCTATGAAAGACGGTGGCAATTTAAATCTATCTGTTTATAAGGAAAATGGATATGGTGTGTTTAAAATTAGTGACACCGGCATAGGTATGTCAAAAGCTGAATTGGAAAGATTAGGTACACCCTTTTATTCATTAAAGGAGAAAGGGACAGGCATCGGAATGATGGTATGCTATCAGATTATAGAAAGAATGAAAGGAAAGATAGCGGTGGAAAGCGAAGTTGGCATCGGAACTACATTTAAAATTTTTATCCCATTAGCTGAAGAATGAAGTAATGAAAATATTGCCATTTCTTCCTCCTTCCTGAATATGTTTATGAATAGGAGGTGGGTGGCGTAAAAATGAAAAATGTCCTTATATTCAGTGATTTTGGGATTGATGATATTGTTGCTGCGATATTTGCTCTGTTTTCTGATGAAATAAATGTGGTAGGCATTGTAGCTGATTATGGAAATGTTTCCAGGAAAGATGCTTTGAGAAACGCGGCGTTTTTGCAGAATGTCACGGGAGTAAAGACGATTCCAACATTTGGAGGAGCTGTACTCCCTCTGACGGGGGAAAGACCAGTCTACTATCCTGAAGTACATGGATTCGAGGGTCTCGGTCCTATTGATCCACAAATGGAAGTGAATCCAGATTTATTTGAAAACTTTAATGAAATTGTTCCATTGATTGAAGAATATGAAAACAATTTGATAATTGTTAATATAGGCAGATTGTCTTCATTAGCCACGGCATTTATTTTGTATCCAAATCTAATGAAGAAAATTACTGATTTCTATATTATGGGTGGAGCATTTAACTTTCCAGGAAATGTAACTCCGGTAGCAGAGGCAAATTTTTATGGGGATCCTTATGCAGTGAAAATTCTGATTAATGAGTCACCGAAAAAGCTTCATATCCTCCCGTTGAATGTGACAATGTCTGCCATTATTACACCGTCTATTATAAATACCCTTCATCAGCATTATGAAAAAACTCAGAACAAAACGGGATTGATTGTAAAACCGATGGTTGATTATTATTATGAATTTTATCAAAAAACAAATCCAGGTATTAGCGGTAGCCCATTACATGATGTATTTACTTTATGGGCTTTATTTGATGAGGCAGATGTTGTCTATCAGGAAGCCCCTGTTCAAGTGGTAGTTGATCAAGGAATTGCTTTCGGGCAAAGTATTGGCGATTTCAGAAAAGCTCCTGATTTAGAATCTAAAGATTTTAAAATTCATAAAGTTGCCGTACAGTTTAATTATCGGTCCTTTATTAGATCCTTTTTTGATGTCATGAAAAATCATAATGGGAAATTATCATAAAAAGGGTAGTCAAAAGTTTAGTTCACAAGTTTGTCACCGATTTTTCTTCCTTCTTTCTTATACGTCTGCTAAAATAGGTTCGTATATGGATAGGAGCGGATAACAATAATGAAAATACGAATACTGACAATCATAAGCATTTTAACCGTACTACTCCTTTCAGCATGTGGCAAAGGGGAATTAAAGGACGCTAAAAACTGGCCAGTACCAGATTTTACTTACACAGATCAAAATAATAAATCTTTTGGATTAGCAGATTTAGAAGGAAAAGTGTGGGTTGCAGATTTTATCTATACAGCCTGCCCAGATATTTGTCAGCCAATGACTTTTAATATGAGCAAATTGCAAGAAATGGCGAAAAAAGAAGACATTGAAAATATTGAATTTGTTTCCTTTAGTATAGACCCAGTTGTAGATAAACCAGAAGTGTTAGCAGAATATAGCAAGCAATTTAATGCAGATTTAAAAAATTGGCATTTTCTTACTGGATATGCACAAAAGGATATAGAAGCATTTGCGATGGAAAATTTCAAAACAATTGTACAAAAGCCTGAAAATAGTGATACTGTCATTCATCAATCATATTTTTATTTAGTTAACCAAGAAGGAAAAATTCAACAGCTATATACCGGTGATAAAGAAGTTCCATATGAGGAAATTATTGATGATATAAAGACATTGCAATAGACCTACACGATAGGTCTATTTTTTCTTGATCCTTTTCTTAGTCAATATTTACATACGATCAAATAGGTTTGGAGCGTTATGTAATCTATTTTACGTGTTATAATATCAATACTAAGTGTCAAATAGCCCTACAGCTAGATGCTTCACTTTTCTAAAAAGCCGGGTGATAAAATGAGAAAGATTATGCCATTCATTCTACTTAGTTTACTGTTTTTGGCTTCATGCAATCCTAATTCAGTTATAAAGGAAAAACTAAATCAGCATAAAGAAGTAGCATTAATGATCAAGGAAAATGTTCCTGAAGAATTTATTCCTCAGGATATTAAAATAGTTTCTGTTGGTGATTCATTAACACAAGGTGTTGGAGATACTACAAAACGTGGCGGTTATGTGCCATATCTAGAGGCATTGCTTGAAAAAGACAAATCGATTAATGATGCTTTATTTGACAACTTCGGAATTAGGGGAAATCGATCGGATCAGCTCTTAAAAAAGCTTGCATCAAGCGAGGTAAGGGAAGCTGTGAAAGAAGCAGATTATGTCATTGTAACTATAGGGGGCAATGATGTAATGAAAGTTGTACGGGAGAATTTCTC
Organism: Cytobacillus massiliigabonensis; assembly: GCF_900199725.1. Taxonomy (GTDB): domain Bacteria; phylum Bacillota; class Bacilli; order Bacillales; family Cytobacillaceae; genus Cytobacillus; species Cytobacillus massiliigabonensis. The sequence goes on from NZ_LT904904.1 coordinate 1,927,642, forward strand.
TAACTTAAATCTCAAAGTCTTTAGTGCGCAAAGAAGAATATATGAAGATAATTTGCACGGAGCATTGACTGCGGTCCGCAACGAAAATCCGAATAGCAAAATCATATTAGTTGGGCTGTATAACCCGTTTTTTAAGTGGTTTGCAGATGTAAGGGAAATTAATGTAATTATTGAAGAGTGGAATCATGCAAGTAAAAACGTATTAATGGAATACCCTAATACTTATTTTGTGGAGATTGCAGATCTTTTCTATGATGAAGGGGAAGAAATCCTGCATACAGATTATTTCCATCCAAACGATCATGGATATGAATTAATCGCTAACCGAATTTTCGATAAAATAAATATAGAGATACTAGAAAAGCCTTCAGCTGTTCCAGTTACGGCTGAAAACAAGGAGAATGGAAATTGAAGGATCAGAAATGGAAAAAGCTTTTTTTTCTTTTGCTTAGTTTAATTGTAATATTTTTACTCGTTATATTCATATTATTGAAAACGCCAGCAACTGAGGAGAAGTATATAGCAGAAAATTTAAATACAGACGATTATGTTCCGTTTAAAATTCAAACAGATAAACAAGATCTAAACCAAGTAATCAATCATTATCTAAAAAAAGAGGGCTTAACAGGAGCGATTGATTATAAAGTCATTTTAAATGATGAAGTAGAACTATATGGGCTGATTCCTGTTTTTAGTCAAGATATCCAGCTAAAGCTTACATTCGAACCACAGGTTTTAGATAATGGCGACATTGTTCTTCAGCAGAAGTCCATATCAGTTGGGCAGCTGCAATTACCAGTCTCGTATGTTTTAAAATTTATTGGCGATAAATATAAACTTCCAAAAGGGGTGACTATTCACCCGAACGAAGAAAAAATTTATGTTTCATTGCAAAAAATGAAATTAAAGAGTGATGTGAAAGTAAAGGTTGATGAATTCAACTTAAAAAATGACGATATACGTTTCACTTTATTAGTCCCAGTAAAAGATTAAAAGGCGTGACAGCAGTCATGCCTTTTATCCTTCAAACATTATGGCTTCAAGCTCCGGCCCGTCAGCAACTGATCCAATAAAGAAGATAGAATATACTTTGTTTGGTTCTAAACGAACGTGAGGAATGGATAATACAACGTTTTTGGATCCTGCAATTCGTGCCTCAAGATCAACGGTCATTGGCGAAAGTCCGAGATAGCTCGTGAATTTGCGGTAGGCGATATTAGGGAAAATGACATCTCTGTCCTTTACCGCAATATCGAAAGCTGGTGCATCATCCGCTAAATGAATGAATCTTAATTTTGTTTCCCCGTGTGGCACGTGATGCTCATCTTCCAAAGCAAGCCATTTTAAACTTTTTCCGGTCCCGCTGAATAGGAAAGTATAGTTTTTTCCTTGTCCGACGATAATCTTTCTGCTTAAGACGGTTGAAACCATATTCCCAGCAGGATAGATGTCTACTTGATATTTTCCAGCTGGCAGAGATAGGTAGGTACTTGCTTCTTTAAATGGGAAGTCCTTTAATATCCTTGAACCATTTACATAAATATCAACATTTGATGCATCATTGGAGCCATGAACGAAACGTATTTTTGCAGGATGAACTGCCCCGTTTTGAGGAAGGTTCATGTGCGTCCGCATAGAATGAGCAGCTAGTGTCATATATTTTAAGTGCTTCTGATAAAAAGCGATATGCATTGCAGGATCTATATATTTATAATAATTGGCTAATAAATCATAATGTGCCGCTTTTTGAAAGTGATTTTCCTGATTTCTATTTAGAGACATACCTCTCGCTCCTATCTAGGTCGTATACGTTAGTAACATATGCAGAACGATCTAGGTTGGTGTCACGATATAGAATTCGTAACTAAAATGCAGTTTGCAAAAAAAACATAGAATTTGCAAAAAAAAATCGTATCTTTGCAAATCTACAGCGGTTTTCGCAAATAAAATAGTAATTTTCGCAAAAATAACATGTTTTATGAAAAAGCAAAAATTTAGCTTTACTTATGGCTGAAAATTCCATATAATAAAAACATATCAATGAAAAGGCGGGTGAAGTGTAATGGAAAAATTATTAATTGTTCGTACGTTAATTGTAATTGATTCTTGCACAGCCCAATTCCATTCTGTTTGATATTTGTAGAATTACGTTTGTCTTTCTATGCTTATTAAACCATGGGCTGTGTTGCCTATGGTTTTTTTGTTGTACTTAATTTAAATAGCATGGAGGAACAAACATTGAAATTACAAACAATTGGTTTTAACGATTATTTTGAAAAAGAGTTTCAGCAATATAAAGATGCCGGCTATGCTGTTGGGCGGGTTGCTCTTGAACATAAAAGAATGTATCGGGTTTGGACGGAAGAGGAAGAGCTTTTGTGTGAAGTATCAGGTAAATTTTCTTTTTTAGCAGCTTCAAGGGATGATTATCCTGCTGTTGGAGACTGGGTTGTTTTGACAACGAGGGCAGGGGAAAAGCGCGGAACGATTCATGCGGTTCTGCCAAGAAAAAGCAAGTTCTCAAGAAAAGCAGCGGGAATAAATACAGAAGAACAAATCGTTGCAGCGAATGTAGATACGATCTTTTTAGTGAATTCGCTAAATGATGACTTAAACCTTAGACGGATAGAAAGGTATTTGCTTCTTTCCTGGGAGAGCGGTGCAAATCCTGTTATTGTCTTAACGAAAGCTGATTTATGTAATAATATAGAAGAAAAGCTTGCAGAAGTTGATGCAATAGCAATGGGGGTTCCGGTTGTATCGGTCAGTGTGGTTGAAGAGACTGGTCTTGACGATATACAGCCGTATTTATTACCGGGTAAGACAGTTGCACTCCTAGGATCTTCTGGTGTAGGAAAGTCCACTTTAACAAACTGCCTTTTAGGTGATGAAAAACAAAAAGTGCAAACGATTCGTGAAGGGGACGACAAGGGCAGACACACTACCACCCATCGGGAATTGATTTTGCTGCCTCAGGGAACAGTATTGATTGACACTCCTGGGATGAGGGAACTGCAGCTATGGGACAGTGAAAATGGTCTTGCTGAAAGCTTCACTGATATTGAGACTATGGCAGACGAATGCAAATTTCGTGATTGCACACATGAGAATGAACCAGGGTGTGCGGTTATTCATGCAATTGAAAATGGCTCATTAGATCAAAATCGCTTAACTAGTTACAAAAAGCTTCAAAAAGAACTTGCTTATCTTGAAAGAAAGCAAGATAAGCGGGCTCAGTCTGAAGAAAAAAAACGGTGGAAAAGTATCAGTAGCGGTTTGAAGCAGAAATATAAAAAAGTATAAGTTTTAAACACACTGCCTCTTCTTGATGAAGAGGTTATTTTTGTACATAGAAAAGTCCGTCTGATAATTGGAATTTGAACTTTTCTTTATAAATGGGCTAATACCCGTACAGGTCAAGCACCTACAACATAATTTAATATGGAAAATGCCCTATAATTTATGAGGAGTGAATGAAGATGCAATATGGATATGGTGGTTGCGGTATTGATCCATGTTTTTCAGGTTACGGATATCCCGTAGGCGGTGCTTATGGAGGAAATTGTGGATTCTCTGGCGGTTTTGCCTTGATTGTTGTGTTGTTTATTCTGCTAATCATCATCGGTGCAAGCTGTTACGGTGCTTGGTAAATAAAAAACTTGGATGCTGTCTCCTTTCAGGAGGCAGTTTTTTATTTTTTTAATAAGTAGAATACTGGAATTTCAAATTCTCCATGAAAGAATCAGACAATCCTTTCATATACTTTATTAGCTGAAAATTATTGCACTGGACTTGCTTAAACTGGATGGAGGGAGTTTATGACGCAAACAAATTTAATTAAGCCAATGCTCGAAACGATTTATCCCGTCATTGATTATGGAAAAGGAGTCTACTTGTACGACAAAACTGGAAAGGAATACTTGGATGCATCATCGGGAGCGATTACTGCGAATATTGGTCATGGTGTAGAAGAAATTATTGAGGCGATGCATGAACAAGCGAAGCGGGTTTCCTTTGTCTATCGATCACAGTTTACAAGTGAAGCTGCAGAGAATCTTGCAAAAAAGATTGCTGAGTTGTCAATTGGTGATTTAAATTGGAGTTTTTTTGTGAATAGCGGTTCAGAAGCTACAGAAACAGCAATGAAAATCGCTATCCAATATTGGCAGGAAAAGGGAGTTTACACAAAAAATAAAGTTCTATCGCGCTGGATGAGTTATCACGGCATCACGCTTGGAGCTCTCTCTATGTCTGGGCATACCGGCAGAAGAGCAAGATTCATCCCGCTTCTTGAAGACTTCCCAGTTATTCACCCGCCATATTGCTACAGATGCCCTTACAATCGTGAGGCACCAGAATGCGGGTATGTTTGTGCTCAGGAGCTTGATACCGTCATCAAACGAATAGGTGCAGAACAAATTGCAGCATTTATTGCTGAACCGATTATTGGTGCTTCTGGCGGGGCGATCACTCCTCCGAAAGATTACTATAAGGTGATCAAAGAGATTTGTGAAAAAAACAACATTCTTTTCATCGCTGATGAGGTAATGACAGGGTTCGGCCGGACTGGACCGATGCTTGCCTGTGAGCATTGGGACATTGAGCCTGATATTGTCGCACTTGGAAAAGGAATGGGTGCTGGGTATGCCCCGATTGCAGCTGCATTGGTAAGCGAACGAATTATGGAACCTATTTTACAAGGATCAAAGGTTGTCATGAGCGGGCATACATTGAGTGCAAATCCGCAATCGTGTGCTGTATCGCTTGCAGTCTTGGAATATTTGGATAAAAACGAAATTATGAAAGAGATTGACGAGAAAAGCAAGTATATCTTTGAAAAACTAGCTGAGCTTCAGAAGAAGTATCCGTTCATCGGAGATATTCGTGGAAAAGGACTGATGATTGGTCTGGAATTTGTGGAAAATCAAGCGAATAAAACTCCATTTCCACGCTCATTTCTATTCACACAAAAGTTCATTGGGCAAGCGGAAAAATGCGGGATAATCCTTTATCCGGCAGGTGCAGGGATAGATGGAGTGAACGGAGATGCTATCTTAATTGCTCCTCCTCTAACGATAACGATTCCAGAAATAGATGAATTAGTGATGCGGCTACATGAAACACTTCAATTATTCACAGCAAACTATTTAATAAAAGAGGATGATGCATAATGGAAAACTCCTTTAATAAAATCATCACGATGGAACAAGCAATGGAGAACTTTCAAGATGGAATGACGATTATTTTTGGCGGCTTTGGGGGCATTGGATCGCCACCAACGATCATTGATGGCATCCTTGAAAAAGGAGTAAAAAAATTAACACTAATAGGAAATGATACCGGATTTCCACATATCGGCATTGGCAAGATAGTAAGTGAAGGCAGAGCTATTAAAATTATCGCTTCTCATATAGGCTCAAACCCTGTTGCAGGGCAATTAATGACTGAAGGCAAACTGGAAGTTGAATTTTCACCCCAAGGAATTTTAGCAGAAAGAATTCGTGCTGGGGGAGTAGGATTGGGAGCGATTTTATCAGATATCGGCATGGATAATGATATGGTTGCGGGCGGAAAACAAAAACTGCTAGTGGAAGGAAAGGAATACTTAGTTGAAACCGCTTTGACGGGTGATGTTTCTATTATTTTTGCAAAAAAAGCAGATCCATATGGGAACTTAATTTATGACAAAAGTGCACGAAATACCAATCCTTTAGTTGCCATGGCTGGGAATATCACCATTGCCGAAGTGGAAGAAATTGTTCCGCTAGGGAGCTTAGAACCTGATGAAATTACAACCCCAGGTGTGTTTGTAGATTATATCGTTTCTTCAAAAGGGGTGAATTGGACATGGGCTTGGGAATAGATGTCCGGAATCAAATAGCAAGAAGAGCTGCCGAGGAAATAAAGAATGGGATGGTTGTAAATCTAGGGATTGGTATTCCTTCACTAGTACCTAACCATTTACCAGATTATATTAATGTCATGTTTCATGCGGAAAATGGGATTACAGGGATGGGTCCAAGTCCGAAAAAGGGGGATGAGGATGAAAATCTATGTAATGCTGGCGGTTTTCCTGTAACAGTTGTACCAGGAGCTTCTTATTGCGATAGTGCGATTTCTTTTGGAATGATCCGCAGAGGGAGAGTAGATATGACGATTCTTGGGTCATTGGAAGTTAGCGAAAAAGGAGATCTTGCCAATTGGATCGTTCCCGGAAAAAAAGTGCCGGGAATGGGTGGAGCCATGGAGCTTGCTCAAAAAGCAAAAAAAGTCATTGTATTGATGAATCATGTTGATAAGCATGGGAAACCCAAAATTGTGAAAGAATGTTCTCTCCCTTTAACATCAGCAAGATGTGTCGATTTAATTATTACAGAAATGGGTGTATTCGAAATTACAACTGATGGCTTACACTTAAAAGAAATATTTTCACCGTATTCATTTGAAGACATTAGGACAAAAACGGGCTGTAATATTCACTGGTAGAGTACATTTCTACCACGGATGAAAAAAGGAGTGTTGTCATGCAGGAAGAAAAAAGTTTAAGAGAATGGCTGCGTGGAAATCGCCAAAAAGGAGTACGCTTTCTGCAGCGCCTCGTGCAGGAAGGGAGCATAAGAGGGAATGAGAGCAAAGCACAGGCAATTATTATAGAAAAATGCCGAAAGCTCGGACTTTCATTAGATATTTGGGAAATTGGCGAGGATGTTCTGTTTAAGCATCCTGTTTTTTGTTCGGACCGAAAAGACTTTACAGGAAATCCAAATGTTGTTGGTGTATTAAAAGGAACTGGCGGCGGGCGTTCCATCATATTAAATGGCCATATTGACGTTGTGCCTGAAGGGGACCGGAAGGATTGGCAGCATGATCCCTTCAGCGGCTTGCTGGAGGATGGGAAGTTATATGGCCGTGGTTCAACTGATATGAAGGGTGGAACCGTTTCTTTAATTCTAGCAATGGAAGCGATTATTCAATCTGATATACAATTAAAAGGTGATATTATTTTTCAAAGTGTAATAGAAGAAGAAAGCGGAGGTGCAGGAACCTTAGCAGCTGTATTAAGAGGCTATACAGCAGATGGTGCGATTATACCGGAGCCGACTAATATGAAGCTCTTCCCAAAGCAGCAAGGCTCCATGTGGTTTCGAATCACAGTAAAAGGACGCTCGGCACATGGCGGGACGCGATATGAAGGAATTAATGCCATTGAAAAAGCGATGCTTGTTATAACAAAGCTGCAAGAGCTGGAAAGGAAGCGTAATGAAAAAATTACAGAACCTCTGTATCTAAACACGCCAATTCCTGTTCCAATCAACATAGGAAAAATGTATAGTGGGGAATGGCCTTCATCCGTTCCTGATCTAGCAGTTATTGAAGGAAGGATTGGGGTCGCGCCGAATGAGCAGATGGAAGATGTTGAAAAGGAATTAGAAAACTGTCTGCAAGAACTAGCACATACAGATGAATGGCTTAGTAAAAATCTACCGACTGTCGAATGGTATGGCGGCAGATGGCAGCCTGGGAATCTAGATGCTAATCATCCATTACTTGATACGATAACGAATAGCTTTGAAAAAGTTAAAGATTCAAGACCAATCATTGAAGCATCACCATGGGGAACAGATGGAGGAATACTATCACGGGTTGGCGACACCCCAGTAGTCGTATTCGGACCAGGTGTGACAGAGGTCGCACATGATGCAAATGAATATATTTTAATTGATGATGTGTTTGAAGCAGCAGAAATCATTGCCTTAGCCATTCTAGATTGGTGTGAAATAGATTCCTAGTTTATAGTAGTATTAAAGCTAGCAAGTATGATAACAATAGAATTACTAATGCCCGGCCAAATTCAGCCGGGTATTGTTAGAAAAAAGGAGTGAGAATGAATGGTTGCTGATAACGGTCTAATAACGACTGAAAACTGCACATCAGAAATATATATTGATGTTTTTAATAAACGGCTCCGTGTGGATGATATGAGAGGAAACATTGTTGAAGCTATCGAAAAAGCCGAAGAATTAGTACAGGCTTATCAAGCTGAAAAACTAATTGTTAAAGGAAGACTTGAGCAATATGAAATATTAGTTGAGCATGGGTTTCAATGTGAGGCAGTGATAGACAGCTATTTTCTTGGCTCCAATTTATTTTTCTTTTGTAAATATTTTACGAATGAAAGAAGGACAAGCAATCAATGGATCCAAGAGGATCAAATTGTCAAACAGGTTCTTGCAACTAAAGGACAGAAACAAATAATGCCTCCAACCGATTGCCAATTGAAAAAATGCAGTTATAAAGATGCCGATGCGCTTGCATCCCTTTATAGAAAAGTGTTTCAAATCTATCCGACTCCCCTCAATGATCCGCAATATATTAGAAAAACTCTTGATGAAGGAACGATCTATTTTGGCTTCTTTTCAAATGGAGAAATCATAAGTGCCGCTTCCGCTGAAGTAAACTCCATATACAAAAATGCTGAATTAACCGATTGTGCGACATTACCGGAGCACAGAAAGCATGGATTAATGAAATTTTTATTAGAAAAGCTAGAGGAAGAACTGAAGTCGTCTGGCATCTACTGTGTGTATTCTATCGCAAGGTCTCTATCTTTCGGGATGAATGCGGCATTACATCAGTTAGGTTATACCTATAGGGGCCGTTTAATGAACAATTGCTACATTTTTGACAAGCTAGAAGATATGAATGTATGGGTGAAAAACCTTTCGAAAGGATAGGGGGAGATTGGAATCACTGAAATGAAAGTGAATTCAAGTGAAGTGCTATCAGCGATATTAAATGCAATTGATGAAGGAATTCATGTTGTAGATTTGCATGGGAAAACCATTTACTATAATGAGATTGCAGCAAAACATGATGGAATGACAGTGAAAGAAGTATTGGGAAGACCCTTGTTATCCGTATTTCCATCCTTATCAGAACAATCAAGCACCTTATTAAAGGTAATGAGGACAAGTAAACCGATATATAATCAAACCCAAGTCTATGTTAATGTTCATGGGGAACAAATTGAGACAATAAATACAACTTTGCCTATTCGGGTTGAAGGAGAAATTGCGGGGGCGGTTGAAATTGCAAAAGACTACTCGCGAATAAAAAATCTTTCTGAGAGCTTACTAGATTTACAGAAAAAAATGAATGGGCCAACAAAGAAGAGAAGGAAAAATCCGAGCGGTACTCAGTATACACTTGATAGTTTGCTAACAGTAAATCCTGAACTTATAGAAGTAAAAAAGGATGCAAAGAAGCTTGCAAAGTCAGATTCGCCGATAATGGTTTTTGGAGAAAGCGGCTGTGGAAAGGAACTTTTAGTTCAAGGAATTCATCATGCGTCTTTACGGCAGAATGGTCCATTTATTGCACAAAATTGTGCAGCCATTCCCGAATCTTTATTAGAAAGTATATTATTTGGGACATCAAAAGGAAGTTATACAGGGGCTGTTGAACGTCCTGGCCTATTTGAACTTGCCGATGGAGGGACGCTTTTTCTAGATGAAATTCATATGATGCCAATTGAATTGCAGGCCAAGCTGCTTAGGGTGCTAGAAGATGGGCATGTAAGAAGGATCGGCAGCACAGAAAGCAGCTTTGTAAATGTCCGTATCATTGCAGCAATGAACATACATCCGAAAAAGGCACTCGAAACACAGCAAATTCGGGCAGATCTTTTTTATCGTCTGAATGTCCTCACTTTCAAACTTCCTCCTTTACGAGAAAGAAAGGAGGATCTAAGTTATTTAACTAAACATTTTGTGCAATTATTTAACGAAATATTTAAAAAAGGAATAAAAGGTGCAAGTGACGAACTAATGTCCCTTTTTCATACTTACAGCTGGCCTGGGAATGTGAGAGAGCTCAAACATACGATTGAATATATGATGAATGTATGTGAGCAAGAGCTTCTTACTGAAGATGATCTTCCAGTTATGCTGAAGCACCATTTTCAGTCAACAACTGAGAAAACAAATCATAAGTGTTTATCTTTAAGATCAAGTTTGCTGCAGCTAGAATTGGATCTTATTTCAAGTGCCTTGAAGCAAACTGACGGAAATATTAAACAAGCAGCAAAAATTCTTGAAATCCCTAGGCAGACATTACAATATAAAATTCAGAAACTGCAAATAGAATAAAGGAAAGAGGGTGAGCCTTTTCAGCAATTTTAAGAGAAGGATTCATCCTTTTTTTGTCCTTATCTCACATTAAAATCAATTATCTTACTTAACTTCTTTTTATGAATTAAAATATTTCCCTCATCCGAAAATTTAACGATTCCTTGTTTTCTTAAATCATTCAAATACCGATTAATCGTTTCCCTTGTTGAACCAATTAAGCTGGCTAGTTCACGATTGGAAAAATGATTTCGAATAATAATCCACTCATTATTAAGTTCTTGCCCGTATTGGTCACGAAGTCTAATTAATAATAATATAACTTGTTCACATAGCGGATAGAGCATTTTTTCTTCTAATCGCGATTGTAAATCAATCATTTTATCCTCCATTATATTTATTAATTTTTCGCAAACAACAGGATGATTATGAATGAATCGTTTGAAGGGCTGTAAAGAAACAGCTAAAACAGTTGTTGTTTTCATTGCTTCTGCATAAGCTGGGTAAGTTTGCGGCCGGAAAAATCCAATATGCGGAAACATCTCCCCTTCGCAAGCAATATTCACAATTTGTTCATTTCCTCTATGGTCCATTCGATAAAGCTTGACCTGTCCCTCCAGTAAAAAATAAAGATGTTCTATTTGTTCAAACTGTGCAAATAGGTGTGTCTTTCTAGCAAACGTTTTACTTTGAGTATCAAGTAAGATTTCCTCTAGTTGATGGCTATGTACTTCTTCGAAAATCTGAAATGTCTTTAATTGATTCAAAACCTCTGTTGCGGCTGCCAACAAAATCACTCCTGTTTGAATTAATGAAATATTGAAAATATGTGATTGTAATCACATGTAATGAGAAAGATTATCATCTACAATTATACACATATTAGCTAATATTGATAATCATTTTCAATTAAAAAGGTGATGATAGGAATAAATAGTCAAAAAATAATAGACTTTATAAAATTGAAGGGATCAAGCTATGAATCAATTAAATGAACAAGTACAAATAAACAGACAACATATTCTGCAAAAAAAAAGAATGCTGCTTTACTTGATTTGTTTTTTCCTAGTCATTGCTTCAATATTGTACGGACTTGCAACTGGATCTGTTCAGCTTTCGATTAATGAGATATGGGCTGGATTAACAGTGAAAGATCAATCGTTAGAACACCAAATTGTATGGAATTTACGTCTGCCCAGAATATTAACGGGGATGTTAGTAGGGATGTGCCTGGCTGTTGCTGGAGGTTTGCTGCAAGGAATTATGCGGAATCCACTTGCAGATCCAGGAATTATCGGAATTTCCTCTGGTGCAGGACTTGTAGCGATTATTACCATGCTTATTTTCCCGCAGTATACAAGTTTACTGCCTTTCGGGGCATTTCTTGGGGCTTTCATTGCAGCGGCATTTGTGTATTTGCTTGCTTGGGATGGGGGAGTTTCACCATTAAAGCTTATATTAGCGGGGGTTGCAATCAATACATTATTGGGAGCGATTACATCTGCAATTATGATTATCTACAGTGATAAGGTTCAAGCTGTTCTGCCATGGCTAATGGGCGGATTAAGCGAAAGAAGCTGGCCGCATTTTTGGATGATATTCCCTTATGCTTCAATCGGATTAATTCTCACCTTATTTGCATCGAGAACAGCAAATATTTTAAGGCTTGGTGACGATACGGCGAAATTATTGGGCCATCATGTTGAAAAAAGCAGGTTTTTATTAATATTATTGAGTACTTTTCTTGCAGGTGCAGCAGTTAGTGTTGCTGGCCTACTAGGCTTTGTAGGACTTGTTGTTCCGCATATCATCCGTATTCTTATTGGCGATGATTATCGGTACCTATTGCCAATATCCGCGTTATTTGGAGGAATGCTTGTTGTTTTTGCAGATACGGCTGCTCGAAGCTGGTTTGATCCGATTGAACTGCCTGTAGGGATTTTATTAGCAAGTGTGGGAGGACCATTCTTCTTATTTTTATTAAAAAAAGGCAGCATTATTGGAAAAAGATAAAAGAGACTAGACTATAGAGAAAAGATGAGGGATACCGAAGATGAAAAAAAGAAAAAGCTTAATTTTATTCGCAATACTTTTAATTTTATTACTTACCGTTTCTGGCTGCGGCAACGATGAAGCTTCGTTATCAAAGGAAAAGACTGATAGGGAACAGGTTTCTGAAGAGAAGAAGGAAGTTTCTGAAGAGGTGAAAACAGAACAATCTACACCTATTACTGTTACAGATCTTGCAAATAATGAAGTGAAGTTTGAAGATGTTCCTAAGCGAATCATTGCCTTTAGTTCGGGGGATATGGAAACGATTTATGCTTTAGGAGGAGAGGTTGTCGGCCGGCCAATAATTGAAGGAGAAATTCAAGTGGAAGAGGCAAAGGATGTGCCGGAAATCGGTTCGACAAACAGCATTAATATTGAAAAGGTCGCTGAGCTAAGCCCTGATTTAGTTATTGCACATAAACAATTAAATGCAAAGGATATCCCTGCACTAAAGCAGCTTGGAATTAACGTGTTGTTAACTGGTGCACAATCAATTGAAGAAATTATTCAATCTATTGAAATGCTGGGAACAGTGATGGACAGAGAGGAAGAAGCTTCGAAATTAATGACTGAAATCAATACGAAAATAACAGAATTTAAGGATGCCAATAAAGAACAGCTTCGCTCAATGATTATCTTTGGCGTTCCAGGCAATTGGATGGTTGCATTGCCTAATTCATTATCAGGCAATTTTCTTGAAGCTATTGGCGGCTATAATATTGCTAGAGACTATCCGAAATTAGAAAAATTCCCTCAATATGCACAGTTAAATATTGAAAGGATTATTGAGGCGGATCCTGAAGCTATTTTCTTAATTTCACCAGGCTCAGCGGAAGCAGCAAAGGTTAGCTTTATAAAGGAAATGGAAAAAAATCCATCATGGAAAAATGTTTATGCCGTTAAGAATGAACATTTTATATTATTGCCAAACAATTTATTCGGATCGAACCCAGGACCCCGCGTCATTGAATCGTTAGATTACTTAAATAAAGAGCTTCAGAAGATTTTACAGGAGAAATAAAGGAGGATTTTGATGTCAATCTCACTAGCAGCTGAGCATGTCAGCTATAAGCAGTCATCAACTTTTTCCATTCATAATTTATCTTTACACGTTCAATCAGAAAAAATTACGAGCATTATCGGTCCTAATGGATCTGGTAAGTCTACATTGCTGCGAATAATGACGAATTTGATTCATCCAAATGAAGGGGTCGTTTCGATTGATGGAACAAAAGTTTCTATCATTCATTCACGTGAGCTTGCGAAAACAATTACGATGCTTACACAAACTCAGAATTATGAGCTTGAATTAACAGTTAGGGATCTTGTCTCACACGGCAGGCTCCCCCATCGTAAATGGTATGAAAATTTATCAGCAAATGATGAGGAAATGATAAACTGGGCCATCACTATTACTAATCTTACCCATTTGCAGCATCAATCGCTTAAAAGACTTTCTGGCGGTGAGCGGCAGCGTGCATGGATTGCAATGGCTGTCGTTCAATCACCAAAGATTCTGCTGCTCGATGAGCCGACAACTTATTTAGATATTGCTCATCAGTTAGAAATAATGGAGCTTGTAAAATATTTAAATAAAGAATTACATATGACCATTATGATGGTGCTTCATGATATTAATCAAGCCTCTAAATATAGTGATCACATCGTTGTCATGAAAAATGGGGAAATCTATACTTCTGGCACACCGTCTGATGTCATTAATCAAAATCTTTTCAGATCCGTTTTTTCAATAGATGCAAAAATAAGTGAAGAAGATGGAGCCCCATTTTTCACACCAATAAGTCTACTAAACAGAAAATAGTGATATAAGGAGAATAATAATGGTTAAACAAAAATTGTATCCTTTAACAGCAATCGTTGGTCAGGACAATATGAAGCTAGCACTAATCTTAAATGTGATTAATCCATCCCTTGGCGGAGTGTTGATTCGCGGAGAAAAAGGAACAGCGAAATCTACCGCCGTAAGAGCTTTAGCAGAAATTATTCCTTCCTGGGCAACGAATGAAGAGAATTCGATCGCCTCTTTAAAAGTCATTGATCTGCCAATTAGTGCAACAGAGGATCGGGTAGTGGGAACAATTGATGTGGAATATGCCATTAAAACCGGTGAAAAGAAATTCGAACCTGGCATTCTAGCAGAGGCACATAATCAGATTTTGTATGTGGATGAAGTAAATCTTTTAGAAGATCACATTGTCGATGTCCTTCTAGATGCAGCCGCAATGGGCGTCAATGTGATTGAGCGTGAAGGCATCTCGCATTCCCACCCAGCCAATTTTATTTTGGTAGGAACAATGAATCCTGAAGAGGGAGACTTAAGACCACAGCTCCTCGATCGATTTGCACTTTCAGTAGAGGTGCATGGGGAGAAAGAACTAAGTAAACGAATGGAAGTTATTCAGCGGAGATTACAATTTGAAGATAATCCAGATGCATTTATTGAAAGGTTCCACGACGATCAGCAGCAGTTAAGAAACGCGATTTTATCGGCGAGAAAACTACTTAAAGATGTGAAAGTCCCTGATCAGCTGATTGAAATAGCCGTGAAGATTGCAATCATGAATGAAGTGGAAGGGCACCGTTGTGATATAACGATGATAAAAACCGCGATTACAATTGCTGCATTTGAAAATCGAACAGAGGTTATTGTTGAGGATATTTCGAGAGCAGCAGCCCTTGTTGTCCCACATCGTTTAAAAAGAAAGCCTTTTGAAAACCGCTCATTTGATAAAGCTATTATTGAATCGATAATAAATAGTTATCAAGTGCTGCAATAGAGGTGTCATATATGAATCATAAATGGATGTATCCTTTTACTGCGATATATGGGCAGGAAAGAGCCAAAAAGGCTATACTCCTTGCTTTAATAAATCCCAAAATTGGCGGTGTTTTAATAGAAGGGGATAAAGGGACAGCCAAGTCTACTTTAGTTAGAGGAATTTTGCCTTTAATTGAAGATCAATCCTCGTTAATAGAGTTTCCATTAAATGCAACGGAAGAGCAAATCCTTGGCGGAATAGATTTTGAACATATGTTAAAAACTGGAAAGAGAAAAGTGCAGCAAGGGTTACTGGCTAGGGCGCATGAGAAAATTTTATATATAGATGAAGTTAACCTATTATCCAATGGTGTTGCAAATATACTGATGAATGTAAAAGAAACAAAAGTAATTAAGCTGGAAAGGGAGGGGATCTCATCAAAATATGATTCGGATTTCTTGTTAATTGGAACGATGAATCCGGAAGAAGGAACGCTTTCATCTAAATTTAGAGATCGGTTTGGTCTGTTTGTACATGTAAAGGGAGAAACAGATATTCAGCTAAGAAAGCAAATTATTGGGTGCAGATTGGCATATGAACGTGATAAAGAAGGCTTTTGCAAACAGCAGCAGCAGCCGCTTTATGAATTGAAAGCCAAAATTCAAGAAGCCAAAAAATTAGTAGGGCAGTTCTTAGTGCTGGAAGAGATAAAGAGATTTGCAGCAGAAATTGCTTTACAAGCATGCTGTGAAGGGCATCGTGCCGATTGGCTACTGATTGAAACTGCAAAGGCAGTTGCTGCCCTCAATCAAGAGGACACATTATCTATCAAACATGTAAGGGAGGCAGCTGAATATGTGCTTCCACACCGTATGCGTGATATGAATAATCAACAGCCAATGGAAACGGATAAACAGGAACCTCCTCAACCTGATCTAGAAAACAATCAGATAGAAATGGAAAAAATGGAGGAACCATTTCATAATAATCAGATGAACAAGGATCCTGAAAATGAGAAAGAAAGCCTAATTAAGGAAAGTGTTGAAGCTCCACAAGGAATAATTGATTTATCTCTAATTGAGCCATTTGTGAAGAAAAATCCAATAAAGAAAGAAGGCAATGGAAAGAGGACGCGTACAAAAGCTACAAAGTTAATGGGCCGCTATATTAAAAGCAAACTCCCTAAAGGAAAGCAACATGATATCGCTTTTGATGCCACACTTAGAGTGGCAGCCAGATATCAGAAAGTGAGAAAATCAAATGGCAATTTTATTGTCATACACTCTTCAGACCTTCGGCAAAAGGTTAGGGAAATGCGGACTGGAAACTTAATTTTATTTTTAGTAGATGCAAGCGGGTCGATGGGAGTTAAAAGACGGATGAGTATTGTTAAGTCCGCGATTTTATCCTTGTTACAGGAGGCCTATCAAAAAAGAGATAAGGTAGGTTTAATTACCTTTTCAAATAATGATAGCAAGATTTTGCTCGAACCGACTAGAAGTATAGAGCTTGCGAATAAAGAGTTAGCTGAAATTCCGACAGGGGGAAATACACCTTTAGCATTAGGGCTAGAAACCGCGTTGAATAAAATAAATTTTATCAGCTATAAGGATCCTGATTATGCACCGTTCCTAGTTTTAATCACTGACGGCCGAGCTAATTCGGCGAAATCTGATGAGAATCAATGGGAGGACGCATTATCAATATGTAGAGAAATACGTTCTCAACAAATTAAAACCATGGTGATTGATACGGAAGCAGGATTTATTCAACTGGGACTTGCGAAAGAATTAGCTATGGAATTAGACGCATCATATTGCAAAATGGGGGATATTCATTCGGAAGGCATTGTAAAGGCAATCACTTCTAGTAGATAAGAGTGGAGGGGAATTTATGCATATTACATTTATCACTTCAGCAACCGGTATATTAGTGGATTCAGTCACTGCCTATAAAAAATTTAATAAATGCTATCCGAGTATGTTAACAATGAGTTTATTCGATGCAAAAAGCTCTGTTGAAGATAAAGAAAAGGGTCATATATTAGTAGAAGCAATAAAGAAATCTGACCTGATTATAGTTGATTTACGGCTCTGTCCAGTAGAGTGGGTCACGAATATTAAAGCATACCTTCAATACGCACGTCCAGATGCCGAAAAGATATACTTCTCCATTCAGGAAGAACAGATGAAAAAACAGTTTAAATTAGGGAATTTACTTGGTGAGGATCTAGTTAGGCTGCTTGTCAGCGATGGGCAGCCGCCTTCATTATTCGTCCTAGATAATAAAGAAAAGATAAATAAGTACGCTTTTCAATTGCCAGAAGAAAAGCAGAATCATTTTCATCACCTTGCAGCAATTGTTGAATACTGGATGTATGCAAATGAGGAGTATATAAATCAGCTGCTTATTTTTCTTGCTAAGGAATATGGGGATGGAAATAAACAGCATTTACCAGAACCGTATAAGCCGCTCATTAAGGATGATCTTTATATTTATGATGACAATCAAAAAAAGGTATATGAATCTTTCAGCGAGTATGAGAGAGAATTTCCTTTTAATCAAGAAAAGCCTGTAATAGGTGTTTTGTTTTTGGGCTATCATTTTCGAGCCAATAATGTGAAATGTGTACAGCAGATAATTGAAAGACTTAAGCCGATGGCTAATATCATCCCGATTTTAGCACCTGGCATAGCAAGTATTGATGTCAATCGTTTTCGTGATTTACTAGGCAATGATAAATTTAAGGTAAACGTACTGGTTAATTTTGTGCCATTCCGCATAGGTGCTGGTCCAATGGGAGGGAATTCGCATGAGGTTGTTCCTTTTTTAGAGGAGCTTGGTGTGCCGATCTTTCACCCATTTTTTATCACTAGACGTACGGTTGAACAATGGAAGGAATCCATTCAAGGCATTGATTCATCTGAGTACTTAACATCTGTTATGCTGCCAGAATTAGATGGCTCGATTGGTACTTTTCCGGTTGGAGGGCTTATGGATGTGAATGACACTCTAGTCTTCGAATTTAATCATCAAGAACTCGTATTGATTGAAGAGCGTGTTCAAAGTCTTCTAAATCGCGTAGAGAAAACTTTAGTGTTACAGAAGAAAGAAAATCGGGACAAAAAGGTTGCTATTATTTGCTATAACTATCCTCCTGGTGAGGACAGTCTATTCTCAGCTTCGTATATTGATACCTTTGCTTCTGTCATAAATGTTTTAAATACATTGCGAAAAGAGGGCTATAAAGTACCTGAAGTAACAAAAGAGCAGCTATTGGATCAGTTTACTGCCGGAAAGCTAGTCAATTCAGGAAAATGGGGAACAGAGACAACGTACAGCGGTTTTTTGCGATATGAGTCTGAAGCATACGAAGGCTATATGGGAGAAAAGCAAATTTATAAGGAACTTACGCAAGATTGGGGACATTCACCTGGGTCAATTATGGTTGATGGTACAGATTTTCTTATCCCTGGAATGATTCTTGGCAATGTATTTATTGGATTGCAGCCAGCTAGAAGTACAGAAGATATGCTAGCTAATTCTTACCATGATAAATCATTACATCCGCACCATCAGTATGCTGCTTTCTATTGCTGGTTAAAGGATGCCTTTCAGGCGGATGCGATGGTCCATGTTGGTACGCACGGAACACTTGAATTCTTAAAGGGAAAAGAGGTTGCTGTGTCCGGTGATTGTACACCAGATGAGCTAATTGGGGATGTCCCTCATGTATATATCTATTATATTGGAAACCCATCAGAGGCAATGATTGCTAAACGGCGTACACATGCTGTCTTAGTAAGTTATCAAACTCCTCCCTATGTGACTAGTGATTTATATGGGGAATATGTAGAGCTTGAAGAGCTTCTAGCTAATTATTCTGAAGCTGAGAAGCTGGACCCAAATCGATGTGCTAACTTATATACAGAAATAAAGAAAAGGGTTCATGCCCTTCATTTCACAGCAACTACTATTCACGAAATTGAAATTGAATTATATCAAATGAAACGATCTCTTATCCCAAAAGGGCTGCATATCTTTGGCAATGGCTATAATGATGAAGAGGCAAGGAATTATATGAAGCAAGTACTGCGGTATGATCGTGGAACGTTAAAATCTATCAAAAGAATCATTTCAGAAGATAATGGAAAGAATTACGATAGGATACTGAAGAATTGTTTGCAAGAAGAAATGGAACGACTAGATGAAGTGGAGAACCTAATTGTTAATCAATTTATTGATACATGCCATTTCGATAATCATTTACTTGTATCAGAGGAATCACGCAAGAACTGCTATGAATCACTGAAATTTGGATTTCATGCGTATATGAACAGTATAAGATCCTATGAGGAACAAGGCTTGCTTCAAGCATTATCAGGGAGATATCTTCCAGTAAAATTAGCCGGGGATATTGTGAAAAATCCAGAAATTCTTCCATCTGGGCTTAATCTCTACCAATTTGATCCACGTCTAATCCCTGAAAAAACAGCTGCTAAAAGAGGAAAAATCATTGCAGAAAATACAATCACTCAATATTATGAGGAATTTGGCAACTATCCAGCTTCAACCGGGATTGTTCTTTGGGGATTTGAAACTTCTCGCACACAAGGTGAAACCATTGGGCAAATTTTGCACTATTTAGGTGTCCGTGTCCAAGTCTCAAAGGGAAGCTTTAAACCAAACTATGAAATTATTCCAATTAAGGAGCTTGGAAGACCGAGAATAGATGTTGTCATTCATATGACTGGCTTTTTTCGAGACATTTTTCCAAATGTAATAGAGGACTTAAGCGGTCTATTTCTAAAGATAGCTAGATTAGATGAATCTGAAAATGATAACTATTTAAAAGCAAATACGAATCGGATATTTGAAAAGTTAAGCAATCAAGGTTATGAAGAAGAGGAAGCATTTCATTTGGCAGCTGCGAGAATATTTGGCCCATCCGAAGGGGCTTATAGCACTAGGGTAACAAGCCTTATTGGGGAGAGAAATTGGCAAGAGGAATCGGATTTAGCTAAAGGATATGTAGAAGACATTCAATATGTATATGGAATTGGCTCTCGCGGCAAACCGTCCTCACAGCTGTTAAAGCTCCATCTGGAAGCAGTAGATTTAGTATCACAAATTAGAAGTAATTTAGAGCTTGAAGTAGTTGATCTAGACCATTACTTTGAATATTTTGGCGGTTTTTCAAAGGCGGTTGAGGTTGAAAGAGGAAGGAAGACACCAGTCTATATTTCTGATACTACAGGAGAATTGATCCAAACTGAAGATGTGAAAAAATCCATTGAACGGGGTGTACGAACAAGAGTACTAAATCCGAAATGGATTGATGGTTTATTAGCCCATGAACAGCATGGTACTCAACAGATCCTCGAAAGGTTTGAAAACCTTATTGGGTTAGCTGCAACAACAAATAAGGTGGATAGCTGGATTTTTAGTGAACTGAATTCTACGTATATAGCCGATGAAAAACGTAGAGAAGAGCTAATAAAGAATAATCGCTTTGCACTCCATAGCATGATGGAACGATTGTTTGAAAGTCATACACGAGGCTATTGGGATGCAAATGAAGAAGAGCTCAAGCAGCTAAAAGAAGCCTATTTACAGCTTGAAGGTTCGATAGAAGAAAAGGTGTAGGGTGTAAATGTGCTAAATTTCTGGCATGATAATGACAATTTTCTGGCAGAGGCATGAATGCTAAAATAAAATAGAATGGAACGAATTTTAAGCAAAGAGTGCCGAGAAATTGGCGCTCTTTGCTTATTTTTCCAAGAGTTTCTTTTGAAAAATCTAAGTGAGAATATATTTATTATAGTCACATAGAGCGGTCGAGGCATATTATATAATGAAAATTCAGAATGTTGGCACGGAAATTGCATAACTGATATAAAGAGAATTTTTAGGAGGAATTGAGATGAAATCATTCTTATACAAGCCTAGCCGCCATTGGCAAGATATAGAACTTTGGAAAGATGTGACTGAAGAACAGTGGAACGATTGGCTCTGGCAGCTAACAAACACCATACGCACAGTCAAAGATTTAAAGAAAGTGATTAATCTAACACTTGAAGAAGAGGAAGGTGTACGAATATCCACAAAAACAATTCCTTTAAATATCACTCCCTATTATGCTTCACTCATGAATCCTGATGATCCTCGGTGTCCGATCAGAATGCAGTCAGTCCCTATTTCAAAAGAAATATATAAAACCAAATACGACCTAGAGGATCCACTTCATGAAGACGAAGATTCGCCTGTTCCTGGTCTTACCCATCGATATCCCGACCGTGTGTTATTCCTTGTCACAAATCAATGTTCCATGTATTGCCGTTATTGTACTAGAAGGAGATTTTCGGGTCAGATTGGCATGGGGGTTCCAAAGAAGCAGCTGGATGCAGCAATTGATTATATACGAAATACCCCGCAAGTCAGGGATGTACTCATTTCAGGAGGAGATGGTCTATTAATCAATGACAATATATTAGAGTATATTTTAAAAAATCTAAGAGAAATTGATCATGTTGAAATTATTCGCATTGGAACAAGAGCACCGGTAGTATTCCCCCAAAGAATTACGGAAAACCTCTGCAGTATATTAAAAAAGTACCATCCAATCTGGTTAAACACGCATTTTAATACATCCATTGAAATTACTGAGGAATCGAAAAAGGCGTGTGAAATGCTCGCAAATGCAGGTGTTCCAGTTGGGAACCAGTCAGTAATCCTCGCAGGCATTAATGACAGCGTTCCTATTATGAAAAGGCTTATGCATGACCTAGTAAAAATTAGAGTGCGTCCGTATTATATTTACCAATGTGATTTATCAGAAGGGATTGGTCATTTCCGTGCACCAGTGTCAAAAGGGTTAGAAATAATTGAAGGACTCCGGGGACATACTTCAGGATATGCGGTTCCGACCTTTGTTGTAGATGCTCCGGGGGGAGGAGGGAAAATCTCGCTTCAGCCCAATTATTTAATTTCCCAAAGTGCTGATAAAGTTGTTCTTCGAAACTTTGAAGGGGTCATTACCACTTATCCAGAACCAGAAAGCTATGTACCAGGAAGGGCGGAAGGATATTTCAAGGAAATATACCCGGATATAGACGAGAAAAAGTCTAATGTTGGGATTGCCGCTTTAATGAATGATGAGAAATTTAATCTTGTTCCTGAAGACTTGGCGCGGCTTAATCGAAGGGAACAGTATGAGCATGATCCAACACATGCAACATTGAAAAATAAACGTGAAAAACGTGATGAATTAAAAGAAAAGAAATTTATGGCACAAGAGCAAAAAGATAAAAAATACGATCAAGAAGAAAAGGCAGTTACAAGAGAGTAGGGAGGCAATGAACATGTGTGATCAATGTGCATGGTGTGAAAGCCAAAACATTTCAAAAGGTACGGATAATGTTTACTGGGAGCTTCCTGATGGCACGAGAGCAATCAAAATCATTGATGTCCCATCCACCATATGCCATGATTGTCAAATGATTTATCAATCAGATTTATTAGTAAAGGAAATTGAGGATCAATTATTTTTAATTAATACGAATGAAATTGGCACGGAAACTAGCTTTTCGAACTTAATGGCCCAGCCGAGGCTGCTAAAAAGAAACTACTTTGATTTTACATCTTAACTAAGTCAAGGACATATTTCACAATTTATTCAACATTTCCTGAAAAATCTAATCGTTCTCTCTATATAATAAATTTTAGAATCTATTACATTCTGTGGAAACATTAGAGGGATATTTTTTTGAGAAATTATATTTGGGGGATCAGGAAATGGAGCTTGTTTTAATGATTATGCTTGCTGCTGCAATGTTTGTACTGTTTTTCTGCGGCTATTTCACAGGTGTTATAAAGGAAAAGCTTGGAAAAAATTGGCTAATCGCTGTTCCTATTACCGTTTCATTATTAATGTTTAATATTATTTGGGCAATTACAGAGTTAGCAAAAGCTGATCGCTGGCAATAGAAATTTAATAGAGACTTGTATGAAAAAGCAATCCAAATTAGGATTGCTTTTTCATATAGACGAAGCGGCACCTTTTCGTATATAGTATTCGATAGAATATGATTAGAATCATGCAAATATCCGTACTTTAATTTAGGCTGGTGATATATATGGCAAAAACCTTCTATCATTATTTAATGAAATATCGGCATCCCAATCCAAAAGACTCTATTAGTAAGTTTGCCAATCATGCATATAAGGATCATAGCTTCCCTAAGACATCGTCAGATTACCATGAGTTAAGTTTGTATTTGGAATTAAATGGCTCCTATATGGAGAATATGACGATTTTTGATGAGGCATGGGATTTATATATAAATAGTGAAGCGTAAAAATAAGCGATTACAAAAACACGCCATTCTCTTTATGTGAATCGCGTGTTTTTCATTTCTTCACGGTCCAAACTTCCCCTTTATCGGAGCGATTCTTCGGTTTCATGCATATACTGTAAGCAAAGAAGTTACTCACGGCTGAATACTTGAGAGGATGGAGGAAATGAGCGATCGAAAAAAACCAAAATATAATATCGGTGATACAGTCGTGATCACTATGTATGGCACAGTCGGGAAAATCACGGATGTAAAGTGGCTTGATGGGATGTATGTCTACGAAGTTAACAAAAGTGAAGGTCTCTATATGGAATCCAGTCTTCAATTATTATCGGATTATGAGGGAGAAGTACTAGAAAAGGAACATATTGATATAGAATATAAATATTTTTTTGGTGATTTAGTTCAAGTGAAGGGTTACGGTTCTGATTTATTCAAAATAATGGGCTTTCGAACCGAAATTTGGCGTTATAAAGAGGATGCTTGGGAAGATATCATCTATGAGCTTTCAAGAATTAGTGATGGGGAATGGCTAGAAGCGGGGGAAGATGAATTAACACTTGTTGCTGATGCGGAAAGCGCAGATGTCTTTATAAAAAAATTAGGGCTTCTATATTTAATGAACAAAAAGGAAAAACTTCCTGAAATTAAAGCACAGAACGGAACGACTTTTAGAAAAGCAGAGAGGGAATTACTGGCAAATATTAAAGAAAAAAGAATGTTAATTGATGGATTGCTAGATATTTATAATGATTACAGAATTTTATATGAAATGTTTCAGGATGATGATTATTTGCATATCATGCGTGTGATCGTTAGAAAACTAAAATTAATAGTTAATAATGATGGAAAAAGCACGGTTTAACGGAGGTTACTTAGCTGCATGACTAAATAAATGAGTATAGGTATACCAACCCCTAATGATAACTTAAATAAGCCATTTAAAAACCGGCTAAACACTACAAGAATCATACTCCCTTCTTTATTCAAATCTTCCTTTACTTCTGCTATTGCTCTGGAAATACTAGTCATTTTTTGTCCTCCAATATTTAAATATTTTCTTATGTTCATATGTATGCTTGACCTTCTATAAAATGTCAGAAAATCAGATTTGTTTGTGTAGAAAGTTAAAGTTTTTCTTTTTCAAAAGATGGGTTGCATGAAAACGGAAAGGACATCATACATTCTCTACAAAGGGGGCGATGCTGTGAGGGAAATTGAAGTTTTTATTGACACGGAAGAAATAGCAGAATTTTTCTTTCATGAGCTGACTAAAAGAGGATTTGTGCCTGCTGAAGGAGAAATAGAGGAGCTTGCTGATATAACATTTGACTACTTATTACAAAAATGCATTATTGATGAAGAAATTGAAGAGGAATAAGGAACAAAATGGCGGGGAAATCTCGTCATTTTTTGCTTTTAAGAAAAAATAAAAATATTTATGAAACCTTTAACAGAAAACTCTCGTATAATTCATATAAAGAAAAAAAGTGATCACTAGGAGGAGTTTGTAAATGTCATTTTTCAATAAGATGTTAGCGAGTGTTGGAATCGGTTCGGCAAAGGTTGATACAAAGCTTGAAAGTGATACTGTTATTCCTGGCGGAGAAATTCGTGGAGTCGTTGAGATTCAGGGGGGGAATGTAGAACAAAGAATTGATGATATTTATTTAACCTTAAATACTACGTATATTAAGGAAGCAGACGATAAAAAATATACAGTTCCTGCACAAATTGATAGATTTCGATTAACAGAATCGTTCATGCTTATGGCAAACGAGAGAAAAGTCATTCCATTTTCATTTATTCTTCCTCCAGACACTCCTTTATCGATTGGGAAAACAAAGGTATGGATTGCAACTGGCTTAGATATAAAAAATGCGGTGGATCCAACAGATAAAGACTATCTTCGAGTTGTACCTAATCAAATGATGGATTCAGTGTTTCAGGCAATTAATGGATTGGGCTTCAGATTAAGGGAAGCTGAGTGTGAACAAGCACCCCATCGTTTACGCCGCAGACTTCCGTTTATCCAAGAATTCGAATTCGTTCCAGCATCTGGTCCATTCCGTGGTAGGTTAGATGAATTAGAAATTACTTTTTTCCCTGTTTCAGCCTATGACATTGAAATCTTGATGCAGGTGGATCGAAAGGTTCGGGGTTTAAGCAGTTTATTTTCAGAGGCCTTAAATATGGACGAATCAAATATTCGTTTTACAGTGAACCAAGGAGATATTCCGAACATGCAGCAAAAAATACAATCAATCATTCAGAGTTATTCATAAGAGTAAAAAATAAGCCTGAAAAGGGCTTATTTTTTTATAATTGAAAGATAAGTGTTAGGAGTCTGCTGTTTGATTCTTTACATTCCTCATCTGAGATAATAGCATTTACACCTAATCGCTGCATCATTAAAAATTGGTACTGTTTTTTTATTGTCCATGAATAAATATCGAAGCCGTACTGTTTTGCCTGGTGAATAATTGATTTAGAGAGGAGTTGATGATTGACGGATAAGAATGAGGCATACTGGCTATAGGTTTCAAAGTGAAGAATATTTAACGGTTTTTCTAAAAGAATTCCTGAGGAAACAGTTGGGGATAATTCATGGAATTTTTTTATTTCATTAATGTTAAAGGATTGAACTTTTAATGTAGATGGCTTCAAGCCATTATCAACATACTTCATCAAAGTATCTGATAATAATTTAGTTAATTGGGGCTGATTTTTCGAAGATTTCATTTCAATGAGCAATCCAATTTTGCCGCCAAATTGCTGTAAGACCTCCTCAAGTAATGGAATTCTTTCATTGCTGAATTCTGGTGAAAACCAGGATCCCGCATCAAGTAATTTAATTTCCTTTATAGTTAAATTCCTGATATAACCGACACCATCGGTTGTTCTTTGTACATCGGCATCATGAATGACAACAAGTTGGCTATCCTTGCTTAACTGAACATCAAACTCAATAAAATCAAAGCCAAGATCAACCGCTTTCTGAAAAGCTGCCATTGTATTTTCTGGCGCATAGAACGATGCCCCCCGATGAGCAATGGATTGGAAGGGCTGAAAAGGCTGAAGAATAAATGATAGTAAGGAAACAATTAAACATAAAAGAAAAGATAAGAAAAATGGTCTTCTGGCTGATGTAGAAACCCACAAATAACATCCCCCCAAAGTAGTTAGTTTAGTACTAGTATATGAGAGGAAACCAATAATGAAAGCGCTATCAAAAAATAAAATGCATAATCGACAAAAATCGTATGTTTTCTTTGAAGGAAACGACAGGAGTAAAAGCGAAAACGATAATTTATAAAAAGACAGATGGTTTGATTTCTTGAATGAAGGGATGTAGGAGGGAGACACATTGCTAAAAGAGCTTACGAAGGTAAAAACAAAGCTATTTGATGTGACCATTTTTCAAACGCCTGAATTTCGGCAAAATAAAGGATATAGACAAGTGTACAGACTCTCAATCGAGGGAGGAGATCATGAGGAGTGCTTATATACCGTGTTTGCGACATTTAATGTTCCAGATCTCATTCCAAAAGATTTTACAGGTCGTTTTATTGCAACTGGAGATATTTTATTTATTGATGAAGGACGTAAAGGACAGTTTTATTATCAATTGCAGCCAGGCGGATGGAAAATAATCAATCGTGTACATATCAGATAAAAGGGAGAGCATGATGCTCTCCTTATTCCGTGTTGGAACCTGGATTTCCCTTTCTTCCTCCGGCAGCAGAAAATTCTTTCCCATGTGCTTCCTGCTCAGCGATGATGGCTTCTTTTGGAATATGGTTATTTTTCTTTGGTGAATTAATGCGGTTTCGATGTTTTTTTCCCATTATGATTCTCCTTTATTTATTGCTTTTTGTCTTTACTGTTTTAGAAGTATGAGGTTCAGTATTTGCTCTTGATGTTGGATTTGTCTCATTGGCGTGTTGAACTGCCTGCCTTAATTTCTTGCTCATTTTTTCCTGTGACATGATTGCAACCTCCTTTGGAAAAGCTATTGATAGCTTACCCGTATCCATTAAATTAATGCTTGAACTTAAACGTTTATAGATCAGTGTTATATATGGTATAGTGGGAAAAGGCAGATAAAGTGAAACTTCAATCAGCGGGGTCATACAGCCTGTTAATCTGCGATAAAGTCTTATTGAAAAATGGAGGTTACATAATGAGTGTTCATATTGGTGCAAAGGAAAATGAGATTGCAGAAACGGTCCTCTTACCTGGAGACCCGCTTCGTGCCAAATATATTGCTGAAACATTTTTAGAAAATGCGACTTGCTATAATGAAGTTCGCAATATGTTTGGGTACACGGGTACATATAAAGGAAAGAAAATCTCTGTACAAGGGACAGGAATGGGTGTTCCTTCGATTTCAATTTATATTAATGAATTAATGAATAGCTATAATGTACAAAACCTGATTCGAGTTGGTACCTGCGGTGCCATTCAGAAAGATGTAAAAGTAAGAGACGTTATTCTAGCTATGACAGCATCTACTGATTCACAAATGAATCGCCTTACATTTGGCGGTGTTGATTTTGCTCCAACGGCAAATTTTGAGCTGTTAAAGAATGCTTACGATGCAGGGATAAAGAAAGGCTTAAACCTAAAAGTAGGAAATGTATTTACTGCTGATATGTTTTATAATGACAACGCCGAATTAGAAAAATGGGCAAAATATCAAATATTAGCGATTGAAATGGAAACAGCCGCTCTTTATACACTTGCTGCAAAGTTCAATAGAAAGGCACTATCTGTTCTTACAGTCAGTGACCATATTTTAACGGGTGAAGAAACAACATCTGAAGAAAGACAAACGACTTTCAACGAAATGATTGAAGTGGCACTTGAAGCAGCAATTAAAGAAGCATAAATGGTTGAGTAAACTGGTTCAGCATTGAGCCAGTTTTATTATTTATAAAAAATTCAGGTAGTGGTACCTATATAGCATGTTCCGTTTTTTGGATATTATTTAACTCTGAAAATGTTATTTTTTCGTGTTAAAATAAAATATGCTTACTAGTTTTATAGGGAATAGGTGGAAAAAATGAAAAAAATATTTGTTTTAACGTTAATTTTGAGCTTCCTGCTTACTGGATGCAGTCAATTAGATCCTATTTTGGAAAAAATACCTTTATTGAATAAAAATAATGAATCTGAAAGTTCTGTAAATGTAATTGATAAAGAAGCAGAAAAAAATATAGAAGAAGAGAAAAATCAACCAGTGGAACAAAGTCAGCCTGAAGAAAATGTTCCAACTCTTGAGGCAGCATTTTTTAATGATGTGAAAGTTGTTAATGGGAAAAATGTTATTCAAAACCCAACAAACTCTATGGTTTTGGTTAATAAGGAATTCAGTCTTCCAGACGGCTATACACCAGAAGACTTAGTGCGTCCAAATGTGTTATTTTCATTCGGGAATCAGGATATTGAAAAAGCTTATATGCGAAAAGAGGCAGCTAAGGCACTTGAAACAATGTTTGCAGAAGCAAAAAAACAAGGGATTCACTTATTTGCTGTTTCCGGTTACCGGTCTTATGACAGGCAAACACAAGTATATAGCGCAGAGATAAATAAATATGGTGCAGAGAAAGCTGCGAAAGCGGTAGCTGTTCCGGGGACAAGTGAACACCAAACTGGCTTGACAATGGACTTATCCAGTCAAAGTGCGAAATTCGAACTTTCTGAACAATTCGGGGAGACTGCTGAAGGGAAATGGATTGCAGCCAATGCCCATCATTACGGCTTTATTCTGCGTTATCCAAAAGGTAAAGAAGGAATAACTGGCTATAAATATGAACCGTGGCATTTCAGATTTGTAGGAAAAGAAGCAGCAGCAATCATTTATAAGAATGGCTGGACTTTAGAGGAATATTTCGGAACGGTAAAGAAAATATAAGAGATCGCATTTATTTGATTACTTAACTTTGTTAATTCTATCAAAAAAATGGTATTCTATTCATTAAGGATTTTAGGAGTTCTTTATGGAATACGAAAGTGGTGAAGGTTTTGCAAACAGAGGATTTAAACCAGGATAAACCAGAAAAACCATCTGGCTTTATCCGAATGAAGAAGTTTCAATTTGTGATTATGCTTTTATTAGTTGTAATTATTTCTGCTGGGATTACAACTGTTGCATTTTTGATTGGCAGTCAAAAGGCAATTACGAGCAGCGGAGGAGAGCGAAATGAATTTCAAAAGCTATATGCTGCCTTTGATTCACTTAAAACATCCTATTTTCAGGAAGTGGACGAGGATAAGTTAATTAATGGAGCAATTAACGGGATGGTTGATGCCCTTGAAGATCCATATTCCGATTATATGAGTGAAGATGAAGCAAAAAACTTTCATCAAAGTATTTCCTCATCATTTGAAGGCATTGGAGCTGAAATTCAAGAAAAGGAAGGTTCAATTGTCATAGTTTCTCCTATAAAAGGTTCACCGGCTGAAAAAGCAGGACTTAAGCCAAATGACAAGGTGGTTTCAGTAGATGGAAAAAGCCTGCAAGGCATGAGTTCATCCGAGGCTGTACTTTTAATTAGAGGGGAAAAAGGAACGAAGGTGGAGCTATCCATCATGCGACCAGGAGTAGAAGATGCAATTACCGTTCCGATTGTCCGCGATACGATTCCTATTGAGACAGTCTATGGAGAGATGCTGGAAGATGGCATTGCCAAGGTTCAAATTACCTCTTTTTCAGATAACACGACAAAAGAGCTAGTTACAAAACTAAATGAACTCCAAGGTCAAGGAATGAAAGGCCTCATTCTTGATTTGAGGCAAAATCCAGGCGGGTTATTAGAACGAGCAGTTGAAATCTCAAGTTTATTTGTCCCAGAGGGTGAAATTATTTTTCAAATAGAGGACCGCAATGGAAATCGTGTAGAAGAAAAATCAAGAGGATCCAAAAATCCAAAAATTCCACTTGTAGTCGTTATTGATAAAGGAAGTGCAAGTGCATCAGAGATTCTTGCCGGGGCTGTGAAGGAATCTGCGAATATTCCTCTTGTAGGGGAGAAGTCATTTGGTAAGGGAACGGTCCAAAGAGCACAAGACTTTTCTGATGGTTCTAACATGAAATTTACAACAGAAAAATGGTTAACTCCGAAAGGCAACTGGATTCATAAGAAAGGGATTACACCTGACTATGAAGTAGCATTGCCTGAGTATGCGACATTGCCTTTCATTAATCCAGATTTGGAATTAAAGCTTTCAATGTCTTCGAAAGAAGTGAAGGCAGCTCAGCAGATGCTCATTGCTCTTGGCTATAATCCTGGCAGGGAGGATGGTTTCTTCGATGAGCACACAAAATCGGCTGTTGAAAAGTTCCAATCGGCTGAAAAGCTTAAAGCAGATGGAGTGCTAACGGGTCAATCCACTCTCGTACTTATGGAAAAGTTACGAGAAAAGCTTGATAAAGACGATACACAAATCAAAAAAGCCGCTGAAATTCTGAAGCAGGAAATGAGTTCATAGTCTTTATAAAAAAGCGCTCTCCTAATTTTTGGTGAGTGCTTTCTTTTATGCACGGATATTAAAGGTCTAACAATGAGCAAAGCAATGAGGTGTTACTTTGAAACAAATTTCACATCTTAATGAACAAATAAAACAGGAAATTATAAATATTGAATTGGAATGTGAACGATTAGGTCAAAAGCTGCAATCAGCTAATAAAGAAGATTTTAAAGAGTTAAAGGAAAATATTGTCATTGAATTGATTCGCGAGGTAAAAGGGAGACCAGCAACAAGGGATGATATCTTTGAAGAAAACTATGAGTCTTATCTTGAGGTTGGTGTTGAAAAGGAAGATGTGTATTTTCCAAATGCTTATATTCCCGTCTGGAAATGTAAAAGAGAGATTTTTCATACGATTGGATTATTAATGAGCGATGATTTAAATTTTCTTGAAAAGAAATTAAGCAAAATTATTACGGAGATGCATGAAGATCATATGAAAGAAAGGGGTTCTATATGAATAAAACAGAAATATATATTTTATCGGGTTTTTTGGGGAGCGGAAAAACAACTTTACTGAAACAGCTATTAATGGAGGAAAAGAAACAAAGTCGAAAAGTTGCTGTCATGATGAATGAGCTTGGAAAAGTATCGATTGATTCGGATGCTGTTGATGATGATATCCCTCTCAAAGAATTACTAGATGGCTGTATTTGCTGCACCATTCAAGATAAACTTGAGTCGCAATTGCAAGGGCTGCTTGTGCTTGATAAACCAGATGCAATATACATTGAAGCAACAGGAGCGGCTCACCCAGTTGAGGTTTTGGATGCTGTTTTGTCCCCGCTTTTTGCAGATCGAATAGATGTAAAGGGGATCATCTCCGTTGTCGATGGAATGCGCTGGCTAGAACGGCAATCACTCAGTCCTCAAGTCCAGCAGCTTCTCATTGAACAAATTCGGCATGCTGATTTAATTTTACTAAATAAAACCGATGAACTGACGGACGGAGAACAATCTAAACTAACGATGGAGATACAAGCTCTTAATTCTCATGCACTTTCCATTTTAACAACTTTTGCGAAAGTTCCGATCCAGCAAATTAGAAAATTATCTCCAAGTATGAAAACAGATAATGTCCACACACATGCAAGTACGGACTTAAAATTAAGCACATTCGTGTACCAGTTTAAGAATTCCATTGATCAAATGGAATTTGAATCCTTTTTAAGAAAGCTTCCAGATACGATATACCGAATAAAAGGATATGTAAAATTTCAGTCTTCGGGGTTTCCTAGTCTGTTTCAATATTCCTACGGCATGCCTTTATATATGAAGGAAAATATGAATATGCCGCTTAATATGGTTTTTATCGGTGAAAATATTAACTGGAAGCAAATTGAGGAAGAATTGCATTCATTAGAAAATAAATAAGTTCATTGAGAAAACGTGTTCAGTTTAAGCTGAACATGTTTTTTAATGAATACAATTTCTCCCTATATGGAAAACTTTTTGAATAGAGGGTTCTCGAAAATAAATAATGAAATTGAGTGGGAAATATGAAGTTCCGTATTGCGGTTATATTAGTGATTGCTGTTTTATTAAATGGTTCAATTATATATGCAGACAAGGACAATGTGAGCATACGGATTGAGATGCTCACATGGGAAAAGGTAAATAAAATTCTGCCGAAATATAGTAAGTTTATTGTTATGGATGTGGAGACTGGAGAGAAATTTCAAGTACAAAGACGTGCTGGGAGTAATCATGCAGATGTACAGCCATTAACCCCGAAAGATACCAAAATCATGAAGAAAATATATAATGGAAAATGGAGCTGGAAGCGCAGGGCGATTATTGTTATTAATGGGAACCAATGGATAGCGGCCTCCATGCACGGAATGCCGCATGGGGCAGGTGCACTAAAGAATAATTTTCCAGGGCATTTTTGTATACATTTTTATGGGAGCACAACCCATCGGACAAATTTTATGGATTTATCGCATAAATTAATGATCTTAAAATCTGCCGGATCTCTTCAAGAATATTTAAACCATGCTGAGCCATATGAAGTGGTTCGTGCATATATTGCTGGATTGAAACAGCAGGATACTCGAATTGTCACCGCTGCCTCTTTGCAGAAAATAAAATGGAAAAAGCTTCTGCAAAATATAGAAAACATAAATTTATCGCGCATGCTCGTGATGCCAAAGGAAGATCTTACAGAAGAATTAAGTCTAGAAATTCCTGTAGAGATTGATATGGTCGTAAAAAACGCTGGAAGAAGGTCTTTTAAAGGCAAAGTTAATTTAGTCAGATTTTCTCCTTATGGTGCCTGGAAAGTTGACAGCATAAAATTTTTAGAGGAAAACAAGTTATTATTCAAAGATAATAAGAAAAGCTTGAGAGGATAATCTCTCAAGCTTTAATTTTTTTCACCGAATTTGATAAACGTTCTTTCATCCTCCACTAATCCGCAGGCACCGCATTGAACCCGAAATTCAGGTCCTCTATATGCCATATGGAAAGGGCTTAAATTCTCACTGCTGTATTCTTCAAGTACAACGCCAGACCGTGGATCCATTTTAACCGACTGCGGAACTTGTTTAATAATGTTAAATCGGCTTTTATTTGTTTTACAATTGGGGCAGCAGTACGGTGAACTCATGAAAAATCCTCTCCTTTCGCAATTATTTACACTTATTTTTTGCACAATAGTTTTTATTTATGTAAAAATGGGAGAGAAGCTAGTGAATGATTAGGAGGAATCCACTTTGAAAAAGGAAATAAATTTCAATCATTTATTGATCGAATATAGAACATTATGGAATAACCGTTTACTTTCGGCTGATGAGGAAGCCGAACAAATTCTTAAAACAGCAATAGAAAGAGAACTAAAGGATGAAAATGCTCACCCAAGAGTGAGAAAATCTATCCATGAAAAATTTTATTTTGCTGTAAAAAGAGTGATGGACTCTCATTTAGCGGAGAGCGATAAACAATTACTCATTCTAGTCCATCTAGAAATGATGGAGAAAATAAAATAACAATATCCACAAACCCATTTCACATTTTTATCACAAACTATGTGTAAGATGAAGGATAGTATTGGTGAAGGAGATACCTGAAAATGTTGAGGAGTATACATAGAGTTGTGATTTTCCTAGCTGTCGTTTTTCTTCTATCATCTTGTTCAAATAAAGGATATCCGCCAATCCAGGAGGACCGTTCGATCGCTGCAACTGTGAATATTAAAGACCAATCCATTTCATTTATAGATCTGGACAAAATGGAGAAAATGCTAGACTGGGAATTGGACAAACCATATACTGGTGCAATTATTCTACCTGATGGGGATACTCTGCTTTTGTATGGCAAGCAGATGGAAACGGTTGATCTTTATTCACTGAAAAGAGGACAGAAGATCGATAGCTGGAAAACAGGCAAAGGGATTGTTAATGGAAAGCTGCTGCATATGGGTTCAGAGATTGCCTTAGTTGATCAGGACTTAAACCAAATCAGATTTTTTAATCTGGATGGAGAAGAGCAATGGAAAGTGAACACAGAGTTAAATCCTCTTACGATTTTAGAGGCGGAGAAGGAGAAGAAGCTATTTGTTCTTAGTTTTAATAAAGAACAGTTAACAGTTGTTGACTTAGTGAAAAAGAAAAAAATGAATGGCTACCCGATTCATCCATCTGCTGCTGGGGCGTGGCTAAATGATGAAAAGGGAGAGATATGGATTGGCGGACATGGGTCGGGGGCGGAAATTGAGAAGGATATCCATGTTTACGACTCCGTTTCGGGTAAGTTTAAACGAAAGATTCCAGCTCCATCTATGCCTATTAACTTTATAGGCAATCACAATCATGTATATGTCCTAAGCCATGGCACAAGTAAGCTTTATCAATTAGATGATGAGGGAAATGTGATTGATTCTATTGTAGTTGGTGCGAATCCATTTGAGATGCTCATTGTTGAAAATCAGCTGATTATTGCCGGGTATGATAGCAATGATGTTCATATTGTCGATTCTGAAAATCTAAAAATAATCAAAACGATTTCCGTCGGTGATGGACCATTTCAAATTGTAATAAGGGAGAGAAAGTAATGGTGCAAACAAATATCTTAATAATCGATGATGAGGAAGATATGCGGCATCTTGCAGAAATGTATCTCGAAAACTCTGGTTATTATTGCTATCTTGCAGCTAGTGGGCAGGAAGGATACGAAATATTAAAAAATAAAAAGATCGATTTAATTATTCTCGACATTATGATGCCTGATGAAAATGGCTTTCAAGTTTGTGCACGAATTAGGGAGAAGTACAGCGTTCCGATTATTTTTTTATCAGCAAAAGGTGAAGAATGGGATAAGGTTAAGGGATTACAGCTTGGAGGGGATGACTATATCGTAAAGCCATTTAGTCCAGGAGAAATGATTGCTAGAATACAGGCAGTTTTAAGAAGATCAGGGTTAACATCTGCTGACTCTCAGACACGGATACAATTAGGAGATATAATGATTGATCGTATGGCCAGAACAGTGATGGTAGCTGATACAATCGTTGCTCTCACATTAAAGGAGTTCGAGCTATTAGCCTTTTTTGCTGATCATTATGCACAAGCATTAAGCAGGGAACAGCTTTTGGAACATATTTGGGGAATGGATTACATAGGGAGTTTGCGTACTGTAGATACACATATCAAGACACTTCGAATGAAGCTTGGGATGGCAGATTATATTCAAACTGTGTGGGGAATTGGCTACAAATTTGAGGTACACGTAAAATGACATTCAGTATGGACAGCATTGCAAAAAAGCTATGGCTGACAATCACAGCTGCCATCGTTGTCACGATTATTTACTCCTACTTTTTATCTTATCTTTTTTATGAAAAGCTTTATGTTGAAAATGTAGAAGAAAATTTACTTGAAGAAGGTCGGCGTCTTGCTGCTGAATATGAAGGGGGTCCATTAACAGATGAACTGAAAGATAAGATTGATTGGTATAGTTCAAAATCTGAAACAGAAATATTTATTGTCAGTAATCCAAGAGAACTAAGTGCATGTCTTCCTTTTGATATCGATTATGAAACATTAATCAGCGGAACGGAAAGAGAAAAACTGCTTAAAGGGAGGCCAGTCCAGAAAATAGGCTTTGAAGAACGGTTTGATAGAAAAATAATGGCTGTCGTCATTCCTCTTTTGGACGAAAATCGATTGGAAGGCATCATTTATCTATATATCCCATTGGCAAAGATTTCAGAGGTAACGACAGACTTTGCATATTTGTGGATGATTGCAGCAATTTTATTTCTAGTCATTGCGATTTTCACTGGAACGATACTCGTTAGAAAGCTGACAAAACCGTTGATTGATATGAAGGATGCAGCCGGAAAAGTCTCAATAGGTGACTATTCTGTGAAAATTACGAATGATTCGATGGATGAGATTGGGCAGCTTGCTCGGGCATTTAATCATATGGCATCATCCATTCAAAAAGAGGATGAACGCAAGAAAGAGTTTCTAGCGAATGTGTCTCATGAATTAAGAACCCCGATAAGCTACATAAAAGGGTATAGTGATGCTTTGCATACTGGTATAGTAAAAGAAGAAGATCGAAGCAAATATTTAAGCTTAATTCATCGGGAAGCAGGAAGAATGGAGAGGCTTGTTGGAGATCTTCTTGATTTGTCAAAGCTCGATTCAAATGAATTTAACATTGAACGAACGCCTCTTCCGCTTGGGCAGTTAATTGAGGATGCTGTTCAGAAATACATTCTAAAGATGAAAGAAAAAGAGATTGAATTCATATATGAAGCAGATCCCGACATTATCATTAATGGAGATGCTGGCAGAATAGAGCAAGTGCTTCAAAATATACTCGACAATTCGATGCGTTATACAGATAATGGAAGGATTACACTGAAAATGTTTAAAACCAATGCCGGCTGCTCAATAGAAATAACTGATACTGGGGTTGGGATCCCCGCAGATGATATGGATAAAATCAAACAGCGGTTCTTTCGAGTGAATCGGGCGAGAACAAGAAAGGATGGCGGCACTGGGTTAGGGCTTGCTATTGCTGAGAAGATCATTTCTCTTCATGGTGGCACCTTAATCATTAATAGCCAGCTAGGAAAAGGGACAATGGTACAAATCAATTTACCTGTTCTAGATATTTAAATGTTTTTTCACATATTTCACACATCTTCACGTTAATATGTCATGAAAGCATGAAAAGATAAAGGAGATTATACAATGAGAAAAATGTTATTACTGCTCGTATTATTAGCGGCAGCTGTTTTTACAGCAGCATGTTCATCAGAGAGTAAAGAAGAAGAGGAGCTAGCCATTCTTGATGTGGAACTAACAATTAATCCTGAAAAAGCTGAAGTGAATGAACCAGTTGTCTTTGAAGCAAAAGTTACATATGGAGAGAAAGAAGTAACAGATGCGGAAGATGTCAAATTCGAAATTTGGCGGGCAAATGACGAAAATCATGAAAAAGTGGCAGTTGAGCATGCTGAAAATGGTATCTATCGTTTAGAAAAAAGCTTTACTGAGGAAGGAACTTATTATATTTATTCACATGTTACAGCTGAGAATATGCATAGTATGCCTAAAAAAGAGTTTGTTATCGGTCAGCCTAGTGAACCAGAGAAGGATTCCTCCGATATGAAAATGGATATGGAAAACGAGGGGGAAGAGGGAGAACATAGCGGTGATCATTAATGGGAGCAGCCTAAAGGCTGCTCTTGTTTATTCTTGGGTTAAAAATTTTTCCTAATTCATCCACTCTATCCATCATCGGATATTCACAAATGTAACATTTGCGTAATATAAGTAAAAGTAAAACGTCCTCAAAAAAACTGTCAATACTATTTTTCTAGTTTTAATTTGGAAGTCTCATAAGGAACACGCCAAATATGTAAATTCTAACCAAGGGAAAAATACTCAGAGCATTTATACTAGAAACTAGTTAAACAAAGGGTTTTCTCTTATTCTAGCTTTTTCTCAAACTTTCAATTATCTAATAATTGCTAGCGAAATAGACGAATGTAAATTCCTTCCTAAAATATTACTAGAAACCGTGTGTTATGATGATTGTGCAAGTTACACAGCACTACAAAAAATAACCAAACACATCAGGGAGGATTTATATAATGAATAAAAAAGTAATTTTTTCAGTAGCAGCTGCAGCAGCATTATTAGTTTCTAATCCAGTAGTGAACAAGGCGGACGCGGCATCAAATTGCCCAACTCCACAAGTGAAAGTTGTTAAATTAAATCAATCTACTATCCTTAATAAGGATCAAATTAATAGCGAAATTCAAAAATTAATGAAAGAATACAATATTACTTGGAACCAAGCAAATAAACAAGTAGTAGTAAAACAACCTGCTGAAAAGCCAGCAGCAAAGCAGCCAGCACAAACACAAACACAAAAGCCAGCACAAACACAAACACAAAAGCCAGCACAAACACAAACACAAAAGCCGGCACAAACACAAACTCAAAAACCAGCACAAACACAGCCATCAACACCTGCATCATCATCTGTAAGTGCTTATGAGAAAAAGGTGTTAGATTTAACAAACCAAGAACGTGCGAAAAATGGCGTACCTGCTTTAAAGCTTGATGTAGAATTAAGCAAGGTTGCACGTGCAAAATCAGCTGATATGAAGGCAAAAGGATATTTTGATCATAACAGCCCAACTTACGGGTCACCATTTGATATGATGAAGCAATTCGGAATCACATATAAGTCAGCTGGTGAAAACATTGCCATGGGTCAGCGTACTCCTGAAGAAGTAGTAAATGCATGGATGAACAGTGCAGGACACCGTAAAAATATCTTAAATGCTAGCTATACGCATCTTGGAGTAGGCTATGTAGCTGATGGAAATTACTGGACACAAATGTTTATTGGAAAATAATCAAATAACAACAAAAAGAGCAGTTCCAATTGGGACTGTTCTTTTTTTATAAAATATCTGTAACATCGACTTCAGAAAACTGCATATCTATATTTTTAGGAATTTTCACTTCAAGTATGCCATCTTTAATAAGTGCAGTTGTTCCTTTTTTTTTGACAAGGACTGGCAGAGTAATAACGTGCTTATCTTCATATTCTGGGATGTGTTCAATAATCATTTGGTTAGATGTATGAAACAGTCTTAAGTTCTTCCGCCACTCATCTTCTTTCAGCGGAATTCTTACATATACAAAATCATGGGTTTCAAATACTGATGATGGCAAGGTAGAAGAACTGGCTGGCTGTTGCTGCTGCTTACTAAAGCCATTCATGAAATCTTGCGGATTCATCATCCCCTGCATTTGTTCGGGGATCATTTGTCCCATCATGTTTTGGATATACTTATTGATATCTTCGGGGTTCATTTGCTGCATCTCTTTTTTTACATCTTTATGAAATGGGAAGAGATTCCAAGGAAACATGGGGTATCATCCTTTCAAATACAGGAAAAATCTTTTTAAATAGATGGATTCTTTTCATATTATGCTAATAATGACCTAATCGTTAAGGAAAGTTAAACGTTATTAGGTAAATACATTTCATTTGCATATCCCAATGGTTATGAATAATATATTAGATAAAAAGCTATATTATTGTGGGGTATGCTTGTGAGAGAAAAAGCAGCATTAATAACTGGAGGGGCTACTGGAATCGGAAGGCAAACAGCTTTTATCCTTGCTGAAAACGGGATTCATTTAGTGATTAATTACCGAAAAAGCAAGGAAAGGGCTGAGTCGCTCGCATGTGAGTTGTCTGAAAGGTATGGGACACGAAATATTGCTGTAAGCGGTGATATTTGTGAATTAGAAGATTGCCAAAAAGTTGCTGCGGAAGCACTATCAGCTTTTGAAGTGATTGACATCCTTGTACATAATGCTGGCCCTTACCTGCATGAAAGAAAAATGATGATCGACTATACTTTTGAAAATTGGAATTACATTATTAATGGCAACTTAAATGCTGTTTTCTATTTATCCAAATTATTGCTTCCTAAGATGAGAGAAGAACGGTGGGGCCGTATCATCACGATTGGCTTTGATCGGGTGGAATCAGCCCCGGGCTGGATTTACCGTTCGGCCTTTGCTGCGGCAAAAAGTGGAGCTGTCTCGTTAACAAAAACAATCGCTATTGAAGAAGCTGAAAACGGGATCACAGCCAATATGGTTTGTCCTGGCGATATAACTGGAGAATGGAAGGAAACAGGGATTCTTAAGGCCCTTGAAGGGATTGATACAAATTCTCCAGTTGGCAGACCAGGGACAGGTGAAGATATTGCTAGGGTCATTCGATTTCTGATTGATGAAAAATCCGATTTTATAACTGGAAGCGTGATTTCTGTAACCGGAGGAAAAGATGTTTTAGGGAAGGTATTCAGGGACTAAGATAAAAAAAGACTGGGGATGAAAGATTTATTCTTTCTTCCCCAGTCTTTTTTATACAGCAGATTTTGCGTTAAATCTTTTTCTCTGAATAAATATGAGCCTGCTTGATAAACAGATAGCTCCTGCTGCCAGCCCAATAATTAATCCAACCCAGTAGCCAAATGCTCCCCAGCTTGTATAGTTTGCGAGATAATAGCCAACTGGGAGTCCAATAATCCAATAGGAAATCAGTGACATGATAAAAGTGATGTTGACATCCTTATATCCCCGTAAAGCTCCTTGAACAGAGGCTTGAATGGCGTCTGATAGCTGGAAAAAGATTGCGAAAATTAAAAACTGTGCAGTCAACTTAATGACAACAGGGTCTTTCGTGTATATGCCCGCAACTTCTGGGCGGAAGAAAAGGAGAATCACTCCACAGACGAAAGCCATGAAGACGGCGATAGACACGCCGATCCAGCTATATTCTTTCGCATGCTTTAATCGATTGGCACCAACCTCAAACCCAACGACAATTGTCAGTGCCATAGAGATGCTTAGTGGAACCATATAAAGAAAAGATGAAAAGTTTAATGCAGCCTGATGCGCAGCAATCGTCGCTGTGTCATATTCACTCATAAACAATGTAACCGCAGCAAAAATGCTTGTTTCAAAAAAAATAGAAAACCCTATAGGTATGCCAATGACCAAAATTTCCTTCCATTTAGTAAAAGAAATTCGATAAAACGTTTGAAATATCCCAAATCTGGAAAACGGAATTTGCTTATGAATAATAAATATTGAAATAGCCGTGATGACCCAATATGTAATTGCTGTCGCATAGCCTGCACCAACTCCTCCTAGTTCCGGAAATCCTAACTTTCCATAGATGAGCAAATAATTAAAAATAACATTGATCGGTAAGGTGAGCAGGGTGATCATCATAGTAACTCGTGTTTTCCCAAGTGCATCAATGAATGACCGAAGAACATTATAAATAAATAAAGGAATCATTCCAAAGCTTAATGCAATTAAATAATCACGTGCTGTATCGTAAACCCTAGTCTCGAGACTCATTCCATTTAAGACCGGTTTTAGAACAAAACCACCCACAATAATGACGATAATAGCCATTGTCACCGCAAGATAGATCCCTTGGATAACAGAGTTTGCGACTTCCTCCCGTCTTTTTCCGCCTATTAACTGGGCAACAATCGGAGTAATGGAAAGGAGAATCCCGCTTAGACCTGTAAACACTGGCATCCAAAGTGAAGAACCAATGGCAACTCCAGCTAAATCGTTTGAACTGTAATGGCCAGACATGGTAGTGTCAAAGAAACTCATTGAATACATAGCAAGCTGAGTAATGAGAATGGGAATCAAGATAATCAGCAGCTGCTTTATTTTTTCTTTTTTAGTAAATGTTTGATTCATTTTATTATCCTCTTTCTAATTCATTACAAAATGAAATTATAGCATATTTTATTCAAATCAGTTTTATTATCTATTATGTCAGAGAAAAGACAAACAATTTTGCAATTATGTGAACTTTTAAAAATCACGAATGAAATGATATTCATATGTGAAATATATTTAATAAACGAAATAGTCCTTTTTAAAACACCGGAAATTGAATGAATAAAGGAGAGATGGGCATGAACTTTCATTTAAACAGAATTAATCCAAACCAGACCCAAGTGTTATTTCACGACGGGCGCTTTGAAACACTCACAAACGAAGAGCTGGAAGATTTAATGTCACAGATGGGAATTAGTGATAGGGCAGATGAATTAGAATCGAATGTTACTGATTAAGGCTGCTCATATTTATGTGCAGCCTTTTAAATAAAAAAAGCCAATTTTAATTAAAAAATTGGCTTGGTTCATGTTTAAATTATGCTTCTAATAAATGTGAAGCTTCTTGAACATCGGCAGTGCCGTTTCGTAAAACATCCAGTGTGTATAAATCCTTTGGAATTTCATATAAATTATATATCGATCCATTTGCATTAAGCTGATCATAAATTGCTTTTCTTGTTGCATTGGCAAAAATAACATATGGGAGCTTTTCAGCAGCCTTTTGAGAACGAATATTCTCTTTTCTAATCCGCATAAAAATAGTTTCAATTCCAATTTCATAGAATAGTTCATTAAAAAAGGCATCTTTAGCTATTTTATTATAACCTTTTCCATGGTATGGCTTTCCAAGCCAAGTGCCTAAAAAGCCTGCATTTTCTTGAATATCAAACAGATTGATCGTCCCAATCGGAGATCCCCATTCATCAAGAATCGTGCGTGAAATAAGTTCTCCACGTTCTTCTGCTTCTATCGTTTGTTTTGTCATAAAAACAAATTCATCATAGGAATAGGCTTTTTGGCGCACAAAAGGAAAGACATCAGGGTGCGTCATTAAATCATATAGTTCATGGCATTCTTGGAAATCACGTTTCTTGAGCATAGGTTATCCCTCCATTATGAGGACGTTCCTACTCCATGCCAAATAGAGCATACGGTCCACCCTCGAAATTTTTTGTATGTTGCTAAAAAATTTCGGGGTGGGAATCGAACCCACTAGAACCAGTATGACTGGTGGCGCACCATTTGCCTTCCCTATTCTATCGTTACCGATATTATGTTTTCTTCATTTTGCTAAAAAACGATTTCACTATCGTATAATACTAAAAAACAATAAAAAAGGAAATAGTTTTTTTACTTATTTTTATTGCGATTTTGTGGCAAAAATCAACAGCGAATTTCTACAAAATTCAGGCTTTTTCATATTCAAAAATACCGCTTATCATCGTCCATTTTGGTTTTGCAAGATAATGAAACGGGTGATGACTCCAAAGGACTAAATCCGCGTCCTTTCCTTCCTCTATACTTCCGAGCTGGTGATCAATCCGCAAATTTTTTGCTGGCAGAATCGTAATTCCTTCCAATGCTTTTTGTTCAGAAAGCCCTTCCCTTACTGCAATGGATGCGCACACATTTAAATACTGAATAGGTGTATAAGGATGATCGGTTGTAATGGATACTTCGACACCATTATTTGTAAGCTCCTGATACGTTTTCCATGTCTTATTTTTCAGCTCAACTTTTGAACGCCTTGTTAATGTCGGACCGACAGATACCATTAAATTAAGCCCAGCGAGCTCTTCAGCTATGAGGTGGCCTTCCGTACAATGCTCAATCCGCAAATCTAAATCAAATTCCTCTGCAAAACGGAGTGCTGAAATGATATCGTCCGCACGATGAGCATGGATACGTACAGGGATTTCTCTATTTAATGCCTGCATAATGGGGGCGGTTCTAAGAGAATCGGGGTGATATAATTGACTAGCCTCATAGAAAGCTTCTCTAAGCATTCCCATGATGCCCATTCGAGTGATTGAATCCTTGTTTCCTTGGCTATGTATACGTTTTGGATTTTCGCCAAGAGCAATTTTTAATCCTGCCGTTTCTTGTACAATCATTTTTTTAATATTCTTTCCAGCGGTTTTTATAACAGATGTAGTACCTCCGATTACATTGGCGCTTCCAGGCATGATATGAACAGTTGTAATTCCATGCTTAACTGCATCGGAAAAGGCAGGATCTAGAGGGTAAACGCCATCCATAGCACGAACATGAGGACTCATAGCTTCGGCTGTTTCATTTGCATCATTGCCAGCCCAGCCTGTCCCTTCATCATACAAGCCTAAATGTGTATGGACATCAATGAAACCAGGGAACAGGTAGCTATTATTACAATCAATGATTTTAACATCCGAATCAGTCTTGATAAAATGCTTTACCATCGAAATTTTCCCTGTCTCTATTAAAACATCTCCATGAAATGCTGGAGCTGTTATTGGATGAACAAAAGCATTTTTTAATAAGATTTTGGTCATGGATTTCCCTTTCTTACTCAGTAATCATTTGTTTTTACTATTTTAACAGGACTTATATTGATAGGAAATAAAAATTTAAATTACTGTCTTTTTTTTATAAAGAAAGTAAAT
This sequence comes from Cytobacillus massiliigabonensis, assembly GCF_900199725.1. Lineage (GTDB taxonomy): Bacteria > Bacillota > Bacilli > Bacillales > Cytobacillaceae > Cytobacillus > Cytobacillus massiliigabonensis. Next base: position 1,971,829 of record NZ_LT904904.1, read on the forward strand.
GGCAATAGATGTAAAAGCAAGGATAATAATAGGGAGGATTACTGGTTTTGCATATTCTTTAATTTCTCGCCAATGATCTCCCAGCTGAATTCCTAATAATAGGAATAATACAGTCCATGGGATCATGGCTGCCATCGTATATATGCTGAAAGTTGACAGCGGCATTTTTGAAATTCCTGCTGGGATAGAAATTGCATGGCGGATGACAGGAACAAAGCGTGCGGTAAAAATGACACCGGTTCCATATTTTTGAAACCATTGCTCAGATGCGTCTAAATGTGATTTTTTGATTAATAAAAATTTACCATATTTATCAAGAAATGGCCTCCCTCCATATAAACCTATCCAATAAAGGAAAAGCTGGGCAATGGTTCCTCCGATTACACCTGAGATGAGTGCCCCCCAAAAGTGAATTTTCCCTGAGCTGATTAAATAGCCTCCATAGCTGAGAACAATTTCACTAGGAATGACCTCAATCATTAATCCAAGTGCGATTCCGATGTAACCAAGCTGGGACAAAATCTCGAATATAGAAAAGAAAAACTCTTTCAACTTCCTATCCCCTTTACCATAAAAATTAAAAAATGCCTGTCATCTGTAAAATGAGTATGGAAAAACCTAAGAACCAAACATAAACAGCAAATATTTTCAAAGACTTCCGTTTAAGAAAATTAATCATATACACAACGGCTATGTAGCCAAATATCGCAGAGGCAAGTGTTGCCACAAACAAGCTGCCAATTGAGATAGCCTCGATATGTCCAGCTGCCATTTCTCCAAATTGGAGGATAATTCCCCCTGCGATTGCTGGGATGGAAAGCAGAAAGGAAAAATATGCTGCCGTCTCTCTGTCTAATTTTCGGATTAATCCTGCCGCAATTGTAAGACCCGATCTTGAAATAGCAGGAAAAATAGCTGCTGCTTGAAAGGTTCCAATAAATAAAGCATCCCCATAACTAATTGTCTCCATCTTCTTTCTTCCGTTTTTGATGCTGTCCGCAAACCATAAAATGAAACCTGTAATTAAAAATTCCCACCCAATGGTAACGCCTGTTTTTGAAATGGAATCGAATAGGTCACTAAATAGAAAGCCAACAATAACAGCTGGAATTGTTCCAATAATAAGAAGCATGGAAAGTTTCCCAAAAGGATTCTTTAATATTTGAAAGAGTTCGTTTTTATAAACGACAAGAACGGCGAGCAGGGTTCCAACATGAAGCATCGTATCAAGAAATAAACCTGCATTATCCAGACCAAATAAATGCCGGCCTAAATATAAATGGCCAGTACTTGATATTGGCAGAAATTCTGTCAGTCCTTGAATGATCCCAAGAATTAAAGCTTCTAATTTAGACATCAAATTCCATCATCCTCTTCATATTTGAATATAGGTTGTCTTTACCAATTTTATTCAAGTTGTCCTAAACAAGAACTGAAATTAGGTAAGCAAAAAGAGAAAGGAATTTTTAAATTCCCAAAATGTATGAAACTTTCTTCAAGTTAGAGCGTACATAATATCATAAGAGAACTCATCCTAGATTCATATATATGTTGGAAATACTTAAGGAAGTTTTCGAATGAAAAGGGGGAATGAACATGCCATCAAATGATGAAAGGTTGCTGGCTACAGCTATTTACGTTACAAGTTTCTTTACAACCATTATTGGACCACTAGTCATCTGGCTGTTAAAGAAGGATGAGTCAGAGTATATTAACTATCATGGAAAAGAGTATTTTAACTTTATTATTTCTTATAGTGTATACTCCATCATTAGTGTATTTCTGATGTTTATTCTAATCGGTTTTATTACCATCTGGGCAGTTGGTGTGGCAGCATTTGTGTTTACGATTATTGCGGCTGTAAAAGCTTATGAAGGGAAGGAATATCGATTTCCTCTCGTCTTCAGACTTATTCGATAATTAGAAAAATCCTAGAGAATTTATCTCTGGGATTTTTTTTTTGAACGAAATTGAAACTTGTGCGTCTAATAGGTAATTACACAGGAAAAAAGCAAAGGAGGATTCTTGAAATGGAACTTTCACAGGTAAATTGGGAGGTTATTATACCAATTGTTGCACCAATTATTTTGATTCAGTTAATCCTAATGGCTATTGCCATTATTGATTTAATCCGTATTGAAAAAGTAAATGGACCAAAGTGGATTTGGGTTCTAGTCATCTTGTTAGTAAATATTATCGGTCCCATCATTTATTTTGTAATAGGAAGGAGGAATAATTGATGTCAGTTGTTCAAGTAAAGAACTTAAAGAAAAGTTTTCAAAAGCATGAGGTAATTAAAGGGCTGGACTTCCAACTAATGGATAATAAATGTATTGCATTGCTAGGGGCAAATGGGGCAGGTAAAACGACCACATTACAAATGCTTTCAGGACTAATAAAACCAACAGCTGGGGAAATCTTCTTCTCAGGTTCTCAGAAAGGAGAGGATTTTCGGCATTTAATTGGCTATCTTCCTCAACACCCGGTTTTTTATGAATGGATGACTGGAAGAGAGTTTTTAGAATATGCTGGGAAGCTGTCAGGTTTATCAAAAAAAGAATCAAAAATGAGAGCACAGGAATTATTGAAATTAGTTGGTATTGAAGAAGCAAAAAATCGCCGAATTGGGAAATATTCTGGTGGGATGAAGCAAAGATTAGGGATTGCTCAAGCGATTATTCACCGCCCTAAATTAGTAATTCTAGATGAACCTGTCTCGGCACTTGATCCATTTGGCCGAAGGGAAGTACTTGAATTGATGGGAAGGCTGAAAAAGGAAACTGCGATTCTTTTTTCAACACATATTTTAAATGATGCCGAAGAGGTATGCGATGAAATCCTTTTTCTTCATAATGGAAGATTAGTAGAGGCAGGGTCGATGGAACAGCTGCGTGATAAGCATCAGCAGGCAAAAATAGACCTTGAGTTTAAGGGGGATGCAGCCAGTTATGCGGAACTGCTCACTGCTTTTGTAAACGTTCAATCACATGCCATTGTGGGGAATAAAATTAGTTTTTTTGTCAAAGATATAGAGCTTGCTAAAACTGGCTTTCTGAAGGTTATTGCTGAAAAAAACCTTCCGCTTTTGAAGTTTGAAATTAGCCGTACCAGTTTGGAAGAAGTATTCATGAGGGTGGTGGAGAAATGAATCAATGGATGACCTTGCTTAATAAAGAACTGCTTGAAATGATAAGAAATTTTAAATGGGTATGGGTTCCCATCGTATTTATTTTAATTGCAGTAACAGAACCGATTACTGCTTATTATATGCCGCAAATTATTGATTCTCTTGGTAATTTGCCTGAAGGTGCAGTAATTGAATTGCCCGTACCATCTGCAGAAGAGGTATTAGTTGCTTCATTAAGTCAATATAATACATTAGGATTGCTTGTTATTATCTTAACCTCCATGGGGATGATTGCTGGCGAAAGAAAAAGCGGTGTAGCAGGGTTAATATTAGTAAAGCCTGTTTCCTATATGGCATTTGTAACTGCAAAATGGGCTGGGGCCATGCTATTACTTTGGATATCATATTTCATCGGGTATTTTGTATCCTGGTATTATGTTAGCATCCTTTTTGACACGATTCCTTTTTTAGATTTTATCCAATCGTTTTTCATATACGGATTATGGCTCTCTTTTGTTCTTACGATTACGGTTTTCTTTAACTCATTTCTTAAATCACCAGGTGCAGTCGGATTTCTTTCGTTCGCAGCTGTTATCTTATTAATCGTGATAAGCGGGACATTTTCGAAATGGTTTGAATGGAGTCCAGCTCAATTACTTTCCTATGCAAGTACCTGTATAATGACTGGTTCAATCTCTTCAGAGGCTTGGTCAGCGATTATTTTATCCGCATTCGGAATGTGTCTTTTAATAGGGGGGAGCATTGCCATATTTCGTCGAAGAGAACTTGCTTAAGTCCACGGAAAGTTTAAGCATATTCTTATCCTCTCACTGAGAAGTTTTGGTAAGATAATAATCGAAAATGATGAATGAGAGGAAGACGATCGGTGATGAATAATATTGGACTTGTTTTGGAAGGAGGAGGGATGCGTGGTGTCTATACAGCTGGGGTTCTTGAATATTTCATGGAGCAGGAAATACATTTCCCTTATGTGATCGGTGTATCCGCCGGTGCTGGTGTTGCTGCTTCCTATCTATCAAAACAAAAGGGCCGAAACAAAATTGTAAATATAGAGTATGTGTCAGATCCTCGCTATATTTCATGGCGAAACTTCATAAAGTCCCGGCAATTTTTTGGGATGGATTTTATTTTTGATGAGATTCCTAACAAGTATGTTCCCTACCATTTTAATGAGTTTTACGATAATCATGCAGAATTTGTGATAGGAACGACAGATTGTCAAACAGGGGAACCGGTTTATTTCGGAAGAAAGGATTACGGAAAGGATCTGCTGAAAATTGTCAGAGCTTCAAGCTCCTTGCCATTTATTGCCCCTGAAGTGTATTTTAAAAATCGTATTTTGCTTGATGGAGGAATTAGTGATCCGATCCCTATCAAAAAAGCTCAGTGTGATGGCTACAAACGTTCCGTAGTTATATTAACAAGAAACAAAGGATATAGAAAGAAGCCTTCGAGATTCCATTTTCTTGTTAAAAGAAAATACCCGCAATATAACGGATTACAGCAAGCGTTGGCTAGCCGTTATCAAAAGTACAATGATACGATTAGCTATCTTGAAGAAGAAGAAAGAAATGGAAGAGTTTTAATCATTCAGCCTCAAGAACCTTTAGAAGTAGGGAGAATGGAAAGAGATCCTAGAAAGCTGGAAAAATTATATCTTCAGGGATTTGAAGATGCTAAAAAGTATAAAGATAGAATCCTCAATTGGTAAGCAATTATATCTAAAATAAAATGTAAAGCTATCGTTATTTCGCGATAGCTTTTTTGGATTTTATGAACCAAATAGCATCATCTTAATGACTGCTGCATATTCACGGATATAAAGTGTTGCCCTCACAACTTTTGGGGTTTCAGCAGCTAAAGGGTATCCTTTGATATCCACCTTTTTTGCGAATGTGGCTGCTCGAAATAGATGAAAATCATTACTTACAATGACAGCTTCATCAATATCATAAAGTTCCTTTGTGTATTTTAAATTTTCATATGTGGAAGTGGAGCGATCTTCAAGCAGGATGCGTTTCTCATTAATATTATGGTCAGCGAAAAATCGACGGAGTGCTTCTGCCTCGGTAATATCTTCTCCATTTCCTTTGCCTCCAGTAACAATAACAACGGTGTTTGGATTGTCTTCTAAATAGGAAAGTGCCGTTTTTGCCCGATTCTGCAGACTTAATGACATTTCTTCCCCATTCACTTTTGCACCGAGAACGATAAGGTACGGAATATTTGAAGGAGGTGTCTGGTTCGCGGTTTTAACGATTTGGATATGAATAATTGAAATAATAACTAGAGGGATGATCAGCAATCCGCAAAAATATATGAATTTTTTCATGTTTTTCCTCCTAAAAATCATGTTTGGGGAAGTTTATTAATAGAATAGAAGAGATTTAAATAATTAATAGCATATTCTTAGTTAAACAGGAAGGGTTTTCCTTCTTACATAGTTAGGAGTTTTACTTATGAATATACAGCAATATTACCGAAAAACAGCATCCATTTCATTAAATGTTAGCCTAGCTGCACTGATTCCGTCTTTTTTCTTAATCATTTATGGAATCATGATTGCCAAAGATGGAAGATTTGTCTTGATTGTTCTCCCCTTTCTTGTGTATAGCTTTTTTTGTTATCAATATTATTTGGTTTGTGATCGGAGATCGAAGGGATTTACTGAAAAACCATTGGATGCTATATATATGAATCAATCACTTTTAAATACAGAACAAATACTTGTTCACTTTTTGCCCGCATCCTCTGTAAGAATTCTGTTTTTTAGTAGTACAGGGAAATTAATAGGGGAGCTTAAAGAGAGAAAACTTCAATTAATTAGATGGTTTTTTCCTAGTTTTTTGGACAGGCTTTTTGAAAAAAGGTATGGTCTTTATGATGAATTAAATAATATAATCGCTATCTTTCATTATAAAAAAAGGAAGATAGAAATTAGGGATAAGGATGGAAAATTGCTTAACATCATTCACTATGTGAGTAATGACAGACATATGAAATTTGAATTTGCAAGCAGTGGAGAAGCAATTGTGGTCACACGAACACTTCTTTATATGGATTATCAATTCTTCCAAAATCAAATAATGGTCTGCAGGCTGCAAAAGGGCTTGATGCCTTTAGAATGGGAATATTATATAAAAGACCCAAATACACCTGTCCTATCCTTTGAACAAAATTTATGTGAAGAAGAAAAAATTAATATTCTTGCTATCCTCTCAAAAATTCTCCACTAAGAAAATTGTAGTTTCATCAAGATTCAGAGCCAGGGGGAAGTTAAAAGAAGATAAAGTTAAGTGAATAGGAGGATGGGTAACGTTCCTCAAAATAATTAGCGGATTTTCTATAAAAGGCGCATTTCTGAAGCAGGAAATGCGTCTTTCTTATTGATATCTGTAAGATTGTGGAGCGAATTAATGAATCAGGAATATTGATTAAAGGGTCTGTGTGAAGTGATTCAATTAAACTTACAATGCAGTTTAGTGAATAAATATTGTATTAGGAATAGGAAACCTTTATTTTTCTATAGTCATTTTATAAGTAGATAATGAATTTTTCGAAAATGAAAAATGTTGTAACTTTCTGATACTTCAATCCGTTATTAAAGTGTAATGAAAGGAGGGAAGTTTTTGGACCCAAATATTATTAAGCAAGAAATTAATAATTGGTACTACCAGTTTAGTAATGACATTTTCAGGTATGTCTTTTTAATGATTGGTGACCGAGAACAGTCAAAAGATATTTTACAGGAAACTTTTTTACGAGCATACAATAATTACGATTCCTTTGATGGAAAAAATGTAAAGAGTTGGCTTTTTAGAATAGCTAGAAACTTAACCATTGATTTAATAAGAAGGAAAAAACACCTGAGCAAATTGCGGTGACCAATGAATATGAAAAAGACTTGTATCATTCATTAAATAATATTAAACGTCAATATAAAGATGTAATTATCCTTAGAAAGATTAAAGAGTTTTCAATTAGTGAAACCGCACAAATTTTAGGATGGACAGAAAGCAAAGTGAAGGTTTATTTGTTTAGAGGGATGAAAGCATTAAGAAAAGAGTTAGAGAAGGAGGGATATAATAATGAAACAAATTGATTCAGACAAGTATGATCAAGGACTTAAATCTTTGGGGAATCGGATTAACATTACTCAAGAAGAACAAAATCAGATGATTGATAAAATAAATACAAAGATAGAAAATGATTGGCAAACAAAGAGGAGAACACCAATAAATTGGAGCTATTATTTTGTGTTAATTGCCACGCTCCTAGTAATATCTATATTGACCCTGCCAGTATTGAATAATGTACCAGGAGAAAGTATGGAAATCACCGCTAAAGAAAGGGTTGAAAAGTTTTTTGAAGCTTATACCACCAAAGATTTTGATGCCTATTATGATATGTTGAGCACACTAGAAAAAGAGAAACTTGAAAAAGTCGAAATTTATAGTGATTCAAGTGAAAATAACAAGGTCACTTCCCTTAAAAGGGACAGAGAAGAAATAATAACAGTGTTTGAAAAGGCTTGGAAACCAGTGGAGGTTATCAAGATTGAAGAAAAAAGCGGCGGAACCGAACAAGGTACGATTGTAAGTGCTACGCTTCATTATCCTGCACGGGGCTCTGATCCTGAACACACAATCATTGAGACCTATAAGCTAATCAAAGAAAATGGGGAATGGAAAATTGCAAAATTTATTAGTAAAGAAATTATTGAATGATAAATTCAAATGACTCGAAAAAAGATATTATTCTGGGAAGGGTAACTTTTTAATAGAAATGGCTTGATGCTACTCACCAGTCGTAGAAAATAGGTTGTTTATAATTTGTAGTGGGGACAGTAGTAGATGCGGGTGCATGATATTAGTCTTTAGATGAATGGTCATGTATGATAGATCATATAGGATTCATCTTAAAGAGGTGTGTGCATGAAGAAATGGATTGCGGGAGCTGCAATTGTCATTGTACTGTTAATCATTGCTGATCGATTTATTTTTAACGACAACAATTATGAGCTTGAGAAAATAGAAAAATATGAGAAGCTAGAAAATGCTAGCGAGCTGCCAATTGGATTAAATGAAGGAAAACGGGCACCAGATTTCGAACTAATTGATTTAAATGGGAAGCCAGTCAAGCTAAGCGAGTTTATGGGGAAGCCAGTCCTTCTAAATTTCTGGGCAACTTGGTGTCCGCCGTGTAAGGATGAAATGCCACATATGGAGAAGCTTTATAAGAAATATAAAAAAGATGGGTTTGAAATCCTTGCTGTCAATGTGACAACTTCAGAAAAAGACCCAAAACATGTGGGTCAGTTTGTAGATGAATACAAACTGACGTTTCCAATCCCCCTAGATAAAAATGGAGCTGTCTTTCATGATTATGCAATTATTGGCTATCCAACAAGCTTTTTCATAGATTCAGATGGTGTGATTAGAAGAAAAGTAATGGGACCAGTAGAGGAAGACGAATTAGAAAAGGAAATCCTGAAATTGCTGTGAAAATGGGGATGAGTTACAATATCCAGTTGGTGAAAATAGGAATTCCCTTTCATCAAGGGTATGAAGGACAAAACATGTTTGAAAAAAGACTGAAAAGTCCTTCATCAAGGGAATGAAGGATAAAACATGTTTGAAAAACGATTGAAAAGTCTTTCATCAAGGGAATGAAGGACGAAACATAGTTGGAAAACGATAAAAAAGTCCTTCATCAAGGGAATGAAGGACGAAACATAGTTGGAAAACGATAAAAAAGTCCTTCATCAAGGGAATGAAGGACAAAACATGGTTGGACTACGATAAAAAAGTCCTTCATCAAGGAAATGAAGGACAAAGCATGAGTCAAGTCCTGAATTTTGTGTAAAAAGTGTCAACAATAAACTTCGACATAATCAAAACTATAATAAGTGGACTACACTATTTCGAATTTACATTGAGTGGCGGGCATGATAGCCTGGAGGGCAAGCCAGGGGTTGTTAAACTCCTGGCTTCCTGGCTTTACATCATGCCCGCGGAGGCTCAATGTCAATTCGAAATTAGGCCGTCCAACATACCTAAAACAACTTATCATCTAATTTCTTTGGTATGGAGTATTCCCTACCTTTATTTTTTTGTTTGCTTGTTGTTCTGCAATATCCATTAAAAGTGCCCCTATTAATCTAAACGCTGACTGTGTATTGGGAAAAATCCTTATAACTTGTTCCCTTCTCCTAACCTCTTGATTTAATCGTTCCAATGAATTTGTACAGTGAATATAAAGGTGATATTTCGAAGGTTCGTTTAAGTATTGAATGGCATCTTCGAAGCCATCTTCTAACGTCGATATTGCCTTATCTAGTTTTGGATTTTCTGCAAAATGCTTCACAAATTCCTCTTTAAATTCTCTAGCATCCTCAATTGTTACAGCGTCAAATATTCTCTTTAAGCCAATTTTTACGTCATCCATGTCTTTTTTTGGCAAATGATTAAAGATATTACGTTTAAAATGCACGGAGCAGCGTTGCCAAGTAGTCCCCACAAATTCTTCGGTAATAGCCTTTTTTAAGCCCTTATGTGCGTCAGATATGATTAGTTTAGGTGATTGAAGACCACGAGATTGTAAGTACTGAAAAAATCTTTGCCAAGCCTCATAGCTCTCAGCGTGATCTACTTTTAAACCCAGGATTTCTCGACCATTTTGTTCATTAATGGCGGTT
>NZ_LT904904.1:1983839-2267690 GCF_900199725.1 Cytobacillus massiliigabonensis
CAGTCAAGTCCTGAATTTTGTGTAAAAAGTGTCAACAATAAACTTCGACATAATCAAAACTATAATAAGTGGACTACACTATTTCGAATTTACATTGAGGGGCGGGCATGATAGCCTGGAGGGCAAGCCAGGGGTTGTTAAACTCCTGGCTTCCTGGCTTTACATCATGCCCGCGGAGGCTCAATGTCAATTCGAAATTAGGCCGTCCAACATACCTAAAACAACTTATCATCTAATTTCTTTGGTATGGAGTATTCCCTACCTTTATTTTTTTGTTTGCTTGTTGTTCTGCAATATCCATTAAAAGTGCCCCTATTAATCTAAACGCTGACTGTGTATTGGGAAAAATCCTTATAACTTGTTCCCTTCTCCTAACCTCTTGATTTAATCGTTCCAATGAATTTGTACAGTGAATATAAAGGTGATATTTCGAAGGTTCGTTTAAGTATTGAATGGCATCTTCGAAGCCATCTTCTAACGTCGATATTGCCTTATCTAGTTTTGGATTTTCTGCAAAATGCTTCACAAATTCCTCTTTAAATTCTCTAGCATCCTCAATTGTTACAGCGTCAAATATTCTCTTTAAGCCAATTTTTACGTCATCCATGTCTTTTTTTGGCAAATGATTAAAGATATTACGTTTAAAATGCACGGAGCAGCGTTGCCAAGTAGTCCCCACAAATTCTTCGGTAATAGCCTTTTTTAAGCCCTTATGTGCGTCAGATATGATTAGTTTAGGTGATTGAAGACCACGAGATTGTAAGTACTGAAAAAATCTTTGCCAAGCCTCATAGCTCTCAGCGTGATCTACTTTTAAACCCAGGATTTCTCGACCATTTTGTTCATTAATGGCGGTTGCAATATAAACTGCCTTAGATACAACACGGTTATGTTCCCTTACTTTAATATACATGGCATCTGCAAACATGTAGGGATAATACATTGTATTTAGGGGCCTATTTGTCCACGTGTTAACAATGGGATCTAACTTTTCTGTTAGTGAAGAAACAAAAGACTTTGAAACGCTCACTCCACATAATTGTTGAATAATATTTTTGACCTTCCGAGTAGATACCCCATTCACAACCATCTCAAGCATGGAAAGGACAAAAGCTTGGTCACACCGGGAATATCTTTCAAAAACGGATGGTGAAAATTCCCCATTACGTGTACGAGGTACCTTTAAGGTTATTTTACCAATATTCAAAAGTAGACCACGTTCATAATAACCATTCCGAGAGTCCTGCCGGTCAGGAGTACGTTCGTAAGCTCCAGCTTGTAAATAATCATCACGTTCTTTTTCCATCACTGTATTTAACACTAGAACTACAGAGGCTTTCATAACGGCGCCTAAATCAGAATTCATAACGGCGTCTTTTAAATCTTCAATATTTAGGTTAAACTGAATTTGAGTCAAAATAAGTTCCTCCTCATTGTTTTCGTCGCTGTTAACATTGTAGACAAGAGGAATTATTTTGACTCCTTTTCTTTTTACACAATTATATGGGCTTAATCCAAAGCATGTTTGAAAAACTATAAAAAAGTCCTTCATCAAGGGTATGAAGGACAAAATTTAGTAAGAGTACGTGTGAAAGGTCTTTCACAATTCTTATCCTCGGACTATTTGATATCTTACAATTGAAATTCGTACCTATACCATTTTAATCAGCTAACCGTTCTTTAATTCTTCTCTTCCGGTAAAGCATCATGCCAGCTTCAGCAATATCGTTAACAGCTGAGCGATTGATGAAAGCGCCAAATAGCAAACCAGCAATTGGAATCATCTGAAATAGCTTTTTCCAGCCAACCTGATCCCGGTAAGTGAATACGACTTCACGCCAGCCTTGAAGTTCTGAAATAACCTCTCTCTTTGCCTGTTCATCTTCCGGCGAGTCGATGAGGGAAAGCTGATTTAAGATCGCCTTTTTCCCGACAATATCGGAAGAGACAAACTGAAGAACTTTAACAATGTACATTCGTTCCTTTTTATCATCCGGATTATAGCCGTAGCATATCGCAATATCCTGAAGCGTTTTTAACTGCATACCAAGCAGTAAGGGGATATCAATGGTTAGCGTAAAGATGCCTCCGATTCCCGTACTCGCCCCTTGAACAGTGGCAAGTCTTTTGCGGTTTCCGGTTAGCTTTGTAACTGTTTGATCCATTTCTAGAATCGGAATTGCTGCAACATCTTCTAAATTTTCCACATCTCGATTCGGGTAATAAGACTTAACGGAAGAAACGGAGCTTAAATAGCTTCCTCCGGATTGTACATACTGACCTAATTCATCCAAGATCACACCGATCTTATTCTGCAGAAAAGCAGGCGTAAACTTGTCCAGTATTTTAAAGGGAAGTCGACCGATTTTCTCCCAAAACCATAAATCACTTTGGTCCTTTTCCCAATCCTCGCTCTTTTTCAGTTCCTCTAGTAATTGTTCTTTCGTTTCATTCACAGTGCATGTATCCTTCCGTTTTTAAGATATACTTTTATACGTGACAACATACGAAAAAGATTCATTCCTATTGGCAAAGTGAAAAATTTTTGTTAAAATATTGCCTTGTGGCTCACCTGAATTATTCAGGGGGAGCGGGTAGGGAGAGGGCTAATTGAATAGTTAGGTCGTTTCATCATGAAGAAAAACTGGTTTACCCATTTCTTTCAGCTTGAGGAAAATCAGACTTCGATTAAACGTGAAGTTCTGGCAGGGATGATTGGCTTTTTTACAATCGTATATATTATTGCCGTTAACTCACTGATTTTATCGGAAGCTGGGATTCCGCTTGAAGCAGCTATTTTTGCAACGATTATTACATCTGTTGTTGGCTGCCTATTAATGGGCTTTTGGGCTAATGTGCCAATTCTTCTTGTACCGGGCATGGGGATAAATGCATTATTTTCTTATACCATTGTTCAATCAATGGGAATGTCTTGGCAGGAAGCGTTAGCCGTCGTCTTTGTTTCTGGTTTAATCTTTACTTTTGTTGCCTTTTCTCGTTTTTCGACTGTCTTAAGTGAATCCATTCCACAATCATTGAAGGAAGCAATAACTGTGGGACTTGGCTTATTTTTAATGCTGATCGGACTAGAAAAGGGCGGGATTGTCGAGAAAGGGACAAATTCAATCATTGCTCTAGGTGAGCTTGGAGAACCGCAAGTGCTTGCGACCATTCTTACTTTCCTGATAGCCATTATTCTTTTTATGCGCAATACGCCGGGTAACTTTTTGATTACGGTAGTTGCGGGCTCAGTGATTGCATGGTTATTTGGCTTGATTGACTTTACGCAAACAGAGGAGAAGGCATTCTCATTATCGGATTATATGGAAGTTTTTGGTGCCATGTCATTTGATAATATCTTATCAATTACCTTCTGGATTGCGGTCTTTTCATTAACGATGGTTCTTGTGTTTGAAAATATCGGTTTGGTTCATGGCCATGTTTCATTTATTAATCGTTCCGATAGGTTTACTCGCGCTTTCCAGGCAAATTCGATATCAGCGATGCTATCTGGGGTATTTGGAACAAGTCCAACTGTGGCAACTGTTGAGAGTACGGCTGGTATGGCTGCAGGAGGCAGAACAGGATTAACGACAATCATTACTGGGTTGCTCTTTTTACTCTCTGCATTTTTTATTCCTGTTATTAAGCTGATTCCAAATAGTGCCATTGCACCGATTTTAATGATTATTGGCGGATTGATGCTGCAAAATATTCGTAATCTTGATTTGAAAGACTTAAGTGAAAGCTTTCCAGCGTTTTTTATCATTGCAATGATACCATTTACGTATAGCATTGCAGATGGAATCGCTGTTGGCTTTATCCTTTATCCGATTCTCAAAATTGCGATCGGTAAAGCAAGGGAAGTTTCCTTATCCTTGTATGTTATTGCAGGACTCTTTCTTTTTAATTTTGTTTTTCATGTGATAGGTTAATAGATTGTAAATAAATGAAAGAAGCACTTTTGGGTGCTTCTTTTTTTGAATCTAAAAGGCTTTAAATTGTTTATTTTGTCTTCACATGATAAAATGCAACTAATCGAATAGATATTCCTTCGGGGCAGGGAGGACATAAACCACCTGCCTCATTATTGTATACAGCTAAAAAGATTGATATAACAAGGTTTGCAAACTATTGATTTTCATCTTGAATAGCTCTTGTTGACGAAAAGGTTTGGATTGAATTTGTTGAAGCTGTTTGCTGAAGCATCTGACGTCTTTTTTGATACATGCCCATATGTATCAGATGTTGTTCTAAAACTGGCATGTCCAACCCTTTTTTATATAGTCTTTAAGTTTACTCCTTCCTCAATTAACAGGGCAACCATTGTATGGCGCATGTCATGTAAACGTAAACCTTCAAAGCCGTATTTTTCCCGAAACTTTATCCATTCATTTGTTGCTTTTTGCGGATAGTACGGGCGTCCGAATCCAGAATGAAAAACAAACTCTCTATTTCCCCCGGCCCATAAATCACCTGTTGCCTCTTTATCTTTAATCCATTCTTCCTGAAATAATCTCATTTCATCCATATACCAACTTGGCATTGACACATGTCTACTTACACCTGTTTTAGTTTCCTTAATAACTGGTATTCTATTTTCGAATATAGGAATATTCTATGTAACACTTATAAAATTCTCTTTAAAATTAAAGTATTCCCACTCTAGAGCAAGGTTTTCACCACGCCTCAAACCACCTATCATAGCAGTAATGAAATACATTCGCCATAAAAGATCAATATTCTTTAATGCAGCAAGTAAATCAAACGCACCGTTTTCATCAAGGTAATTCATTTCTTTCTTTTTTATTCGAGGCCGCCTTAGATCTTGCATAGGACTTTCTTTGATTAATTGCCATTCCTTTGCTCGGTCAAATAAGCTTCGGAATGCTTTATCGACTTGATAAATAGAAGAATCAGCTAATCCTCCAGATTTGTTATCCTTTCTGCTGCCGTCCTCCCCGAGCATGTCAAGTAAGTTAATGATATGGATCGGTTTGATACTATCTACTCTCATATGGCCAATGTTAGGGGGAGATGTGATTCAGCATCAATCCCAATTGTTCTATGCGTGTTTTATCCCCTAAATGTTTTATTGCGAATTTCCGATACCATTCATCAATAAAGTCTTTTAATAACATTTTTTCAGGAGCGATATAATCTCCAGCTTCGACTACTATTTTAAATTTGGCAAGTTCGAGTTCGAGGTGATCCCGTAATTTTTTCTTTGTTTTAAGTAGGGCTTCATCTTCTACACGTACAGTCCTGGTACGCCGAATTCGCTTTCCTTGGGCGTTATATCCAGCTTCCACAACTAATAACCAAGAGTTTTCTCCTCTTTTTTGGATGCTAGCCATCGTTTCTCCTCCTTTTTTAGGAATATACGTTCTGTTTTATGTTGAAAAGAAAAGCCCAAAAAGGGCAAATCTTATCTTACGCAAGCAATACCGTCTTTGTCTCGGTCTTTATCCTTATTAGCGTTATAAAGCTCTTTAGAAACATGCGGTTTGTATTTAGTTTTACCGCCTTTATTTTTAGAGGAAGAAGATTCTGCGACACCGCCTTTATAATCCTTATTTAACTCTTTTCAGTTTTTATAACTTTTTGCTGCAGCTTGAGCAGTATCTGTAGTTGTTGATAACCCAAAAATTAGTCCTATTCCTAGTACTACTGGCAACAATTTTTTCATAGATAATACCTCCATCCATATATTTATAAAAATGGTCTAACATCAAATGAAATTTTAATAGTTTCTATATTATTACCATCATAAAGCGACCATACTTCATCAACTTTTTCTGATACCTTTTGGTAGCGCCATGCTGCACCAGTATCAGCAACCTTTGTGATATTTTCACCAGGAGTAATTCCTAATTGTTTCAAATAGTTCTCAAAGGATGTTTTTTCAAATTGCGATTCTTTGTTATCGCTAGGATAAATATTGATTCTGATTAAACGATCTTTATCATCAAAGTGAAATTCTGAATAATATCCAATCCAATCATATTCCAACGCAGTTAATACATGTTTAACCATCGATGGAGATTCATAGTTCCATGTGTCAATAGACTTAGGTTCACCAATTTTTTCTTTCACAAAGGCCTGATTTACCAATGAAAACTGTTCGACGTTTAAAATTGGTTTAATGCTTTTATTGCTAGTTGTTTCGCTGCATGCGGTTAAGAATAATAAACAGATTGCTATAAAGAAGACAGAGAGTTTCCTCATTATTAACTCCTTCGCTATTTCATTAAATACTTATAAACTTAGTAACTCCTTCTTCTTATTCTCAAATTCCTCAGAGGTGATAATTCCATCGTCAAGTAAAGTTTTGAATTTCAAGATTTCATCTGCCGTGGACAGAAACGTCCAGTCATGTGGACAAAAATGTCCACTCTAATAAAGATATTCCAAAGATAAACAATACTACTACTAATACAATTAAGGAATTTGACCCTGTAGATTTAGTAGCTGAAAAATATATCGATTTACGAACCATGCAAGAAGGCAAGCCTGTATATCCTACCACAAAGGACTACGAAGCAATCGCCCAGATTATCGCCCGTACGGTGCCGCCCGTACAAATAATCAAATTGCTAGAGCAGTGCTTTCAGGAATACACAAAGAGAAATCCTAAAGGTTGCATAAAGGCCTTTTAATTACTGCGAGAAATACATTCTTGAACACTATGAAGCTATTAAAGCCAAGGATGAAGCTAAGAAGGTTGCGAAAAAGAGGATTCCTGATAATGGTGAAGGCGACAGGAAGAATCGAAGAAGTACTCTAGTCCCTAAGAAGCCGGATGACTCAATCACAGGCAATAGGGTTGGTAGAATCCGAAGAAGAAACGTATAGCTGCCCTAAATGTAAAGATAAGCGAATTATTATTTATAGGGTTCATAAAGACACTGACTGGTTGGAAGATACAAAACTGATTAATGGCAAAGTACACACTTGGCAATATCCAGCTGAAATGGTTGCAGAAGATGATTTTCTCTCCGGAAAAATATGTGAACCAGCTAAAGCATGGGAATGGGGCGATACTTTTTCAAAACAGTGTGATTGTGCTGCAAATGTCCGCTCACAAAAGTTTTTGAATGCTAGTGAAATCACAGATGAATTTAAGCAACTGGGATTTGAAAATTTCATAACTGAGAATAAACCCTCCGTTATTTTAGATGCTTATGAGTGTGCTTTAGAGTACTTTCAAGAGTTTAAAGAAATTAGAAGAGGAAGATCCAACAGTATAGCGTTGCATGGGCAACCTGGAGCAGGAAAGACCCACTTGCTAACGGCTATATCAAACAACTTAATTAATCGGCTTAATGTACCAGTCTTATATTTCCCCTATGTTGAGGGATTCAATGATTTGAAAGATGACTTTGACAGGCTGGAAGAAAAACTTGAACGTATGAAAAATGTTGATGTGCTGTTCATTGATGATCTGTTTAAGCCAGTAAAGGGAAAGCCAAGGGCTACTGAATGGCAAGTAGAACAAACATATGCAGTCATCAATTATCGATACTTAAATCACAAGCCAATCCTTGTTTCTTCAGAACTTACAGTGGATGAACTAGTTGATGTAGATGAGGCATTGGGGACTAGAATTTATCAAATGTGTCAAGACTTCACGGTTGTGATTCAAGGTGATAGGAAAATCTTAAATCATAGATTGGTAGATGCACCAAATGTGTAATTTGTGCAATGGAACAGGTATTATTCATGATTATGGCAGCTGCTATTCATCATTTCATGGTTGCTCGAATTGCGGACCAATGTCTGAAGAACAATGGCAGGTAAGGATTAAAGCTATATATGATCGCGTGACAGCAAGAAAGGCTGAACTTGAACGGATAAATTTAGTAAAAGAGGTGTGCTGATTGATGAAAAGAAAATCCATATAGCAAAAAGCACGGTGTATTGTATCAAGCAGCTGGAGCTTACGAGTTTAAGGGATTAGCAGTAGCAGCAAACTAATTTTGTATTATGTTTATTAAATTATTTAAAAGTTAATAAAGCGCTAAGAAACTTAGCGCTCCAGACAAAATTAATCTGTTGGACACATGTTCTCATCTTTAGCTGGCCAACCGCAAGCTGATGCTTCGGAAGTAAAGGCAGGTGTTGCTGAGATAGATACTACAAAACCAAATGCCAAAGTTATGTAAAGTAGTTTCTTTTTCATAATTTCACCCCTTTCCAGTTACTAACTAATTATAACAAATATTGGTAGCCCATCGAAATAAATAATTCGTAAAAATCAGACAATTTAATATACAAATCGACACAGTAGTTAGGAGGAATGAACGTGCGTGAGATAAAGTATCGTGGTAAACCGATTGAAGATTACGGTGATATTAAATGGTTTGTTGGCAGTTTGATTTTAAGTTATGAAGATGAATTGGCTTACAGTGAAGCAGATGGCCAAGGTACTGTTCCTGTTGAGTGGGAATCCGTCGGACAATACACAGGTCTAAGAAATATCCATAACAAAGAAATTTTCGAAGGCGATGTGTTGCAGGATGATGAAAACTTCAAATGGATCGTGAAATATAAACTAGGTTCATTTGTAGCTGAATGCAGTGAGTTAATGGCTGAACAGCTACTAAATACGATCAATCTTTATTGTAAAATCATCGGCAACATTTACGAAAATCCAGAGTTAATCAACTCTTGAATCATAAAAATAACCACGAAGAGTGGTTATCGATTCTTGAGTGATTCCA
This sequence comes from Cytobacillus massiliigabonensis, assembly GCF_900199725.1. GTDB lineage: Bacteria > Bacillota > Bacilli > Bacillales > Cytobacillaceae > Cytobacillus > Cytobacillus massiliigabonensis. The sequence goes on from NZ_LT904904.1 coordinate 1,992,563, forward strand.
GCAAGTTAGTTACTGTCATGTGATGATAAACCGTCATCGAAATAAGAACAATGCTAAAAATAGATGATAATACCGTACTTAAGAGTAAGCCCTTAACAGTATTTTGATTAAACAATCGTATCATTCCTATCTTTGTTGGATATTTCAATGATTAGTATTTATAAATTCGCATGAAATATACACTGTTTCAATTCTTAAATTTAACATAACAAAGGAATTATTAAGTTTACTAGGCGGTGATCGGTATCAAATTCCTAGATTTATTTGCAGGGATTGGTGGTTTCAGAATGGGAATGGAAATGGCTGGTCATGAATGTATCGGTTATGTAGAGATTGATAAATTTGCTAGAAAAAGCTATGAAGCTATTCATGATACGAAAGGAGAATGGACAGCCCATGACATTACAACAGTTTCAGATGAGTCTATTCGAGGAATCGGACATACAGACGTTATCTGTGGAGGATTTCCGTGTCAGGCTTTCTCGGTTGCTGGAAAGCGAAAAGGTTTCGAAGATACTCGCGGAACTCTTTTCTTTGAAATTATGCGCTTCGCATCTATTCTCAGACAACGCTATTTATTCCTTGAGAATGTCACAGGACTCCTCAACCACGAGGGCGGTAATACGTTTGAGACAATCCTCAGAACCTTGGATGAAGTCGGGTATGATGCAGAATGGGATGTGCTTAACTCTAAAGACTACGGGATTCCACAAAACAGAAAGAGAGTGTTCATTATCGGACATCTTAGAGGAGGAAGTACCAGAAAAGTATTTCCTATCGAAGGAGCAGACAGAAAGACTAGTTTACCAGTTAAAGTAGTGGCTCACAGAGAAGGATATAGAAGAAATCTTCAAACTTTCGCTCCAGATGGAATTACAGAAGCTTTGGACACTTGTCAAAGGGGTGGAAGAGGCCACCATGTAATGGTGAAAGGCAATGTAAATCCTTCTGGAAATGGAATGAATGGACAAGTTTACGACAGTGAGGGATTAGCGCCTACCTTGACTACAAATAATGGAGAAGGAAACAAAATTCTTGTTCGCCCTGTCCTTACTCCGGATCGATTAGAAAAACAGCAAAACGGTAGAAGATTTAAAGAGCCTGGAGAGCCAATGTTTACTTTGACAGCACAGGATAGGCATGGAGTAGCAATATTAAGACCAACAAGAACGGAATACGGTAAAAAATCAGAAAATTATATGAAAAGGGAGAAATACAAGAAAGTCGCCATAATATGACTAAGTTAGAACCAAGACCCGATGGAATAAGCAATACGATTACAACTGTACAGAAAGATAATTATTTAAAAGATGGATTTAGAGTCAGAAAATTAACTCCACGTGAATGTTGGAGATTGCAGAGTTACCCAGACTGGGCTTTCGATCAAGCAGCAGCTGTTAATTCGGACAGCCAACTTTATAAACAAGCTGGCAATGGCGTTACGGCTAATGTTATATACGAAATTGGGAAAAAGTTATGAAACATAAGAGTAAAAATGCTAATGAAAAAAAGAGCCATTTATGGCTCAGAAGCAAACTGATTGGCTAAGGATATTTTGTTCAGATTATTATATGTAGTTATCCAAGTAGTGACTTAGGACAAGCTGGCAGAAACTTGAGCTTTAGGTTTCATGAGAAAAGTATTAACCAATTAAGAATCCTTATTTTTATTTAGAGATTTAAGAAATTTAAAGTGCAATAATTGAAGCCACAATAGAAAAGGATATGAGATAGCTGAATACTGGTATTTCCAACCATTGTAATAAAAATAACCAGCCACAATTGAGATATATTCGAAAACCAAACTAAAAATAGTCCACCCAATAATGTAAAGTAACTTAATCATTAATGGTTTTTTACTCGGATAGAAATTTATGAACACAATACCTGCAACCGGAAAGAAAACTAAAATCGGCAAGAAACCTAAATATTGGACACCAGGAGAAATATAGCCATACAGATGATATTTAATGTCTAAAACTACATCTACCATCAAGCCTATCAGAATTGAAAATAATGCGATTGTGTATTGTTCAGACTTCGATATATTTTTGGGAATCAGATACAGCACTAATATAAAAATAAAACAAAAGAAAATTAGGAGGAAGGTCATTTTATATCGTTCCCTATAAAAAAGAATTAAAAATTAGTTTATCCAATCATGAACAAATAATGCAAAAAAGTTTGAATTTCAATTTGAAGAAGATTTTCAACTTCGTGATGGATGAATAGATCATCAACTTAATAAGCAGCGAGTATCTTAAGGGTACAATAAGCGAAATTAAAAAAAGAGAGGTCCAACCTCTCTAGGGTAAAATAATTTACTGTTGAAAGACGAATTGTTCTTTATATTTACGATCAGTTTTGTCATCCTTTTCTGCCCAAGTAACAAAAACTTTTAACTTTGATGCTTTAGTATATAAAGGAAAGTTGTGATGTTCAAAAGCTGGTTTTAAAGGTTTATTTCCCTTATAGTCAACAGTAAAAAGTTCATATTCTGTTGTTGAGTTTGGGTGATCTCTATAGACTTCAATTCTAATTAATTCAACGTTGTCTTTGTTACTAATGTTATTAATGACCATACTGTATACATTATATAAGTCTGGTCTATCTGATTTGTTGAGGCTTGTGTCCTTTGCATTAGGTTTCCCAATTACAATTTCCCATTTTTCAGATGTTTCGGTTGCCGGTAACTTTTCTAATGATTCTGCATAAGAACAAATTGGCGACAATGATAAAAGCAAGCCTACATAGGATATTTGTATTAATAGCTTTCTCATTTTTGACACATCCTTTATATTTTAAAATTAGTTTGTTATATTTAACACCTTTTATTCCCTAGAAATGTAACATATTTTGTCGCAGTTCGAAATCAATACGAAACAAAATGATAGGAGTGTTGCTTTATCTATAACGGTAATGAAATAAAAGGAGCCCTTGTTTTAGCAGCCGTTTTATTAATAGCATTTGGAGCAGCAATTGGAGCTTTTCTATTTTGGGTTTTTAGTTGATTAGGAGGGAAAGAGGATGCCGGAAAGTGCATTTAAAGGAACGGTTAAAGAAGGATTTGAGCGTCGTTTCACTGTCATTAATGAGCGAGATTTTGAAAAATATGTACCTAGAAGATCAAAGGAAGATTTCCGCATTCAATTCAATAATGTTGCAGGCTGGATTGAATACGGAAGGGAGAAGGAAGGTAAGTATCCTTTTAACAACTATGTAGTTATTAATCTTGATGAACCTTACATTGGTGAAGTTATTGAGATTTTAAAGCGTCATGATCATTGGGGTTAATAAACACAAGGTAGGTTCTGTATAAATGTAATAGTCGTCCAATCCTTATTAAACTCACAAACATATTTTATAAGATGAAATGTTTATGAGGTGATTGATATGGCTCACAATAACCAACCTTTTCAGGGGTGCTGTCCACTTAGTCCTGGTTCAAAACCGCCAAAGCTCCCAAGATTAATTGGTCCTCCAGGCTCACCTGGACCTCAAGGTATTCAAGGTCCTCCAGGCCCACCTGGGCCCCAAGGAATTCAAGGAATTCAAGGAATACAAGGCGAACAAGGCCCAGGAGTAACTCCTGCATTCGGTTCATTGTATGGGGATATTACAATTAGAGAAGTTATGGTAGGTGGTCTTATAGAGTTTGATCCACCTGCTGGACCTAGTTTAAATACTTTGCCAAATCCCGCAACGAATACTATTGCTATCCAAATGAATGGTGTTTATGAAATTAGCGCTGACATCACCGTATTGCTAGAATCCGGAGAATCCGTTGGATTCTGGATTGAAGGCAGTTCCACTGGAATGATTGTAGGATCCAGAATCGATACCTTTATTAGCAGCATACAAGGAGATATTGTTATGGTAAACACAATAGGAAGGACAGTTCAAACAAATTTAATTGCAGGAGAAACGGTGTTTATAAGGGCCGTATCTGAGGCTGGTAGTGCCCGATATAGATCTGCGTCGCTTACTGTAAATCGTATCGGACCATAATTATGGTCATTGAGAAGGAGATTAGTTCAACCTATAACGAACCCAAAAATATTATTTAAAGTTTGGTTAGGATTGTCACATTCCGAGTATTTAGCGAAACGATATGATAGGAAAATAAATCATATGTAAAGCTGACTAACTAAATAAAACTTAGAAAGTCAGCCTATATAAGTATTATTTATCAAACTCACACTTGCTTGTGCCTATTGAACATCCTTGCGGTTCTATTTATGCAGCTGAAGCAGAAGTAGCTCCGAATAAAGCTGCAAAGAATAGGATGATACCGAGTTTCTTTTTCACTTTAAACTAAACAAAAGATAGGAAGAGTTTAATAACCACGATATGAGAGGAAAAATTAAGGTTTATTTAGAGTAATTGTAAGAGGAGTAAATAGTTATTCTTAAGATAATGGTGGATAAAAGTGAAAAAGGATTCTGCTTTTAGCCCCTTTATCCTCTTTTCAAAAATTTATGGTTCAGCTAAAAACACATTTAGGAAACGTTGGTGATCAGCTTACAGCTAATACTAGCACTGCTCATACATTTTTATATCCTTTAAACGGCTATATGCAAAAAATGGTCCTAGTATCCAACCAAAGGAGAACATAAGGAAAATAGTAACTGCAAAAGAAAAAGCCCAACCATCTCTCTGCTCTCTAAAAGTATATGGTAAGTTTTTATCGAATTTGTGAGAGTTTAATTCCGATTTCATCATTTTTTTCCAAACATATACGAAACCTAACGGATATAATGTACAGGCAATTAGAGTATATATTCCAAACCATGTAAAAAAGTATGAAAGGTCCGTAGAAGGTTCTTCAATTATTTTTATAACAAAAACTATATCAAAAAATAAGCCTACTAATAAACATATTATTATTTTTCTCTTTTCTTTTTGATAAAGACTCACCTTTAATCCCTCCAGATTTTTGTTAGATCCTAATGAAATTTTTCTTATCGCTATTTTAGAATATAGTGCAATATCAGGATAATATTAGCATAATTATTACAAGTATAGTAAAAAAGTTATATTTAAATAAAAATATATAAAATTATTTAAAGGGAATAAATCACTTGGCAAATTTGAAAGAATAAACTTTACTGGTGGGTAAGAAGAGGGAAGAGAAAATGAAGGTTTGATTACCTCGGAACAACTGTCGTGGTTTGATTATTATAGAAACAAAAGATAGAAGGTTCTTGAGTTGACAGGAAAAATGGAGAGTGTCGCAATTTAAAATGTGAAGCCGAGCAAGAACCTGAATCTTGAGTGTAGTCAATTATGTGGAGGATTGGTCTTGCTCGGTATAAATTAAAGTACCCTTAGTTGATTTTAATATGCGTAATCTAAGTATGAAAAAGCTAAATGCTTTTCTTCATCCTACAATTACTGCATTCTCTTATTAATTTGCCGTTGCTAATGGAACTATGGAAATGCGCCTTACTGCAATTATCACACCGACCACTAATCTTATCTGGATAATCTATGTAGTTATAAATAATAGTCAAATCAATTTCTTTTTCTATGATGATCCCGCCTTTAACCAAAATAAAAAAGCCAGGACTCTTCCTGACCTACCCACTCAAATTATATCACGGGANTTCTGTATAAATGTAATAGTCGTCCAATCCTTATTAAACTCACAAACATATTTTATAAGATGAAATGTTTATGAGGTGATTGATATGGCTCACAATAACCAACCTTTTCAGGGGTGCTGTCCACTTAGTCCTGGTTCAAAACCGCCAAAGCTCCCAAGATTAATTGGTCCTCCAGGCTCACCTGGACCTCAAGGTATTCAAGGTCCTCCAGGCCCACCTGGGCCCCAAGGAATTCAAGGAATTCAAGGAATACAAGGCGAACAAGGCCCAGGAGTAACTCCTGCATTCGGTTCATTGTATGGGGATATTACAATTAGAGAAGTTATGGTAGGTGGTCTTATAGAGTTTGATCCACCTGCTGGACCTAGTTTAAATACTTTGCCAAATCCCGCAACGAATACTATTGCTATCCAAATGAATGGTGTTTATGAAATTAGCGCTGACATCACCGTATTGCTAGAATCCGGAGAATCCGTTGGATTCTGGATTGAAGGCAGTTCCACTGGAATGATTGTAGGATCCAGAATCGATACCTTTATTAGCAGCATACAAGGAGATATTGTTATGGTAAACACAATAGGAAGGACAGTTCAAACAAATTTAATTGCAGGAGAAACGGTGTTTATAAGGGCCGTATCTGAGGCTGGTAGTGCCCGATATAGATCTGCGTCGCTTACTGTAAATCGTATCGGACCATAATTATGGTCATTGAGAAGGAGATTAGTTCAACCTATAACGAACCCAAAAATATTATTTAAAGTTTGGTTAGGATTGTCACATTCCGAGTATTTAGCGAAACGATATGATAGGAAAATAAATCATATGTAAAGCTGACTAACTAAATAAAACTTAGAAAGTCAGCCTATATAAGTATTATTTATCAAACTCACACTTGCTTGTGCCTATTGAACATCCTTGCGGTTCTATTTATGCAGCTGAAGCAGAAGTAGCTCCGAATAAAGCTGCAAAGAATAGGATGATACCGAGTTTCTTTTTCACTTTAAACTAAACAAAAGATAGGAAGAGTTTAATAACCACGATATGAGAGGAAAAATTAAGGTTTATTTAGAGTAATTGTAAGAGGAGTAAATAGTTATTCTTAAGATAATGGTGGATAAAAGTGAAAAAGGATTCTGCTTTTAGCCCCTTTATCCTCTTTTCAAAAATTTATGGTTCAGCTAAAAACACATTTAGGAAACGTTGGTGATCAGCTTACAGCTAATACTAGCACTGCTCATACATTTTTATATCCTTTAAACGGCTATATGCAAAAAATGGTCCTAGTATCCAACCAAAGGAGAACATAAGGAAAATAGTAACTGCAAAAGAAAAAGCCCAACCATCTCTCTGCTCTCTAAAAGTATATGGTAAGTTTTTATCGAATTTGTGAGAGTTTAATTCCGATTTCATCATTTTTTTCCAAACATATACGAAACCTAACGGATATAATGTACAGGCAATTAGAGTATATATTCCAAACCATGTAAAAAAGTATGAAAGGTCCGTAGAAGGTTCTTCAATTATTTTTATAACAAAAACTATATCAAAAAATAAGCCTACTAATAAACATATTATTATTTTTCTCTTTTCTTTTTGATAAAGACTCACCTTTAATCCCTCCAGATTTTTGTTAGATCCTAATGAAATTTTTCTTATCGCTATTTTAGAATATAGTGCAATATCAGGATAATATTAGCATAATTATTACAAGTATAGTAAAAAAGTTATATTTAAATAAAAATATATAAAATTATTTAAAGGGAATAAATCACTTGGCAAATTTGAAAGAATAAACTTTACTGGTGGGTAAGAAGAGGGAAGAGAAAATGAAGGTTTGATTACCTCGGAACAACTGTCGTGGTTTGATTATTATAGAAACAAAAGATAGAAGGTTCTTGAGTTGACAGGAAAAATGGAGAGTGTCGCAATTTAAAATGTGAAGCCGAGCAAGAACCTGAATCTTGAGTGTAGTCAATTATGTGGAGGATTGGTCTTGCTCGGTATAAATTAAAGTACCCTTAGTTGATTTTAATATGCGTAATCTAAGTATGAAAAAGCTAAATGCTTTTCTTCATCCTACAATTACTGCATTCTCTTATTAATTTGCCGTTGCTAATGGAACTATGGAAATGCGCCTTACTGCAATTATCACACCGACCACTAATCTTATCTGGATAATCTATGTAGTTATAAATAATAGTCAAATCAATTTCTTTTTCTATGATGATCCCGCCTTTAACCAAAATAAAAAAGCCAGGACTCTTCCTGACCTACCCACTCAAATTATATCACGGGAGGGGTCCACTTGAAAGAAGCTGCCAGGCTGAAAACGATAGAAATTAATCCTAGGACAAATATACTAGAAGTTGATATAATGGAACAAAAAGGAAGCTTTGCTATTGTTGTGTGTGATGGGAAGGCTCGGCTAATTGAATTGCCGATTCATGGTGAGACGAAAATAATAACACATCTAGGCAAGGTCAAGAGGGTTAAGTTTGATGAAGGGGAAGAGTTTTAGTGCTGGGGAAATTTAAATTTTTTTTCGAGTTTTTATAATAGGAATGCTGTGTAGAAGAAAAGACAAGAGCCCCATTTATTAAGGAGGCTCATTCAATTCAGTTGACGAAATGTTGACGAACTTAGTCAACAACCATCTTTTTCTTCAAATTAGAACGGATTCAAAATCCAGAAACCTTGACATTAATGGTATTCGTCCTAGATAATAAGTGTACAATCGAATAGATATTCCTTCGGGGCAGGGTGAAATTCCCAACCGGCGGTGATGAGGGCGACCTCTTAGTCCGTGACCCGGTTTCAACTATTGAAAACGGTGGATTTGGTGAAATTCCAAAGCCGACAGTTAAAGTCTGGATGGGAGAAGGAATGACTAGTTTGCGTAAAAATTGTATTGTTTTACGCTTCTTTGGTTATGTATTTTTTGCCCCGTACATGTTTGTGCGGGGCTTTGTTTTTTCTGGAGAAATCAATTGATGAAAGGAGTATGTGAAGAGTTGTATGCAAGATGAAGATTATATGAACTTGGCATTAAAGATGGCACAATCAACGATAGGGCAAACAAACCCTAATCCGGTAGTTGGAGCTGTTGTTGTTAAGCGCGGTCAAATTATTGGAATGGGTGCTCATTTAAAGGCTGGAACCCCTCATGCGGAAGTACACGCCATTCGGATGGCTGGGTCTGAGGCGAAGGGAGCAGAACTGTACGTTACACTAGAGCCTTGCAGTCATTACGGAAGAACACCTCCCTGTACAGAATTAATTTGTAAATCAGGCATTAAGCGAGTCGTTGTTGCGGTGCTTGATCCAAACCCTCTTGTTGCAGGTAAAGGGATTACTATGCTGAAAAAAGCTGGTATAGAAGTAGAGGTGGGCATCGGAAAAGAACAAGCCTATGCAATGAATGAACCATTTTTTCATTTTATTCAAACAAACACCCCTTACGTTACAATCAAAGCGGCAGCATCTTTAGATGGAAAGACTGCTGCAAAAACTGGTGACAGCAAATGGATTACCTCTCCAGAATCCAGATTAGATGTTCATCAACTTAGACATGCAAACGATGCAATCCTAACAGGAGTGAATACGATTATTCACGATAATCCACATTTAACCACCAGACTGCCCCAAGGTGGAAAAAATCCCATTCGATTGATATTAGATACACATTTACGGACACCTGTTGAATCCAATGTTATTCAGGATAGAGCCGCAAAAACAATTATATTTACAGGAAATAGTATGGATGAAAGGAAGGCAAAAGAAATCCAGAAATATGGTGTAGAGGTTTTTCCTTTCTCAACACCCACTGTACTGATTCCGGAAGTATTAAATGAACTTGGAAAAAGGAACATCATGTCTGTTTTAGTAGAAGGAGGGTCAGAAATTCATGCCTCCTTCGTCGAAAATGATGCATTTCAGCAAATCATTATGTATGTTGCACCATTAATTATTGGCGGAAAAGAGGCCATCCCTTTTATTGGGGGAACAGGCATTGAGCTCGTGAAACATGCAAAGAAGCTAATATTTGAATCCATTGAGAATATTGGAAGAGACATAAAGCTAGTAGCCAAGCCTCTAAAGGAGGGGTAAGTTATTGTTTACAGGAATTATTGAAGAACTAGGCACAGTGAAGAGAGCTGTCAAAAATGGAAAGACGATAAAGTTAACAATTAAGGCATCAAAAATAATAGAAGATGTTCATTTAGGAGACAGTATTGCCGTCAATGGTGTCTGTTTAACTGTTACAGATTTGAATGGAAAAGAGTTTTCCATGGACGTCATGCCTGAAACATTTAATGGGACCTCTTTATCATCTGTTAAAGAACAAACAAAGGTAAATTTAGAAAGAGCGATGGCGGCTAATGGGAGGTTTGGGGGACATTTTGTCACAGGTCATGTAGATGGCACTGGTCAAATCCTAAAAAAGTCAGTTAGTGAAAATGCTATATATATTGATATCTCTGTCCCAAATTCATTCAGTCATCTCCTTTTAATGAAAGGTTCAATAGCGATAGATGGCATCTCTTTAACGGTATTTGGGATAACGGATGATTCGGTTACAGTTTCAATTATTCCGCATACAGCAAAAGAGACTGTCCTAGATTTAAAGCATCCAGGGGATTCTGTCAACATTGAGTTTGATATGTTAGCTAAATATTTGTTTTCTTTTATGAATAAACATCAAAAGGATACGAGCCCTAAACAAACGTTGTCAGAAAACTTTCTTAAAGAACACGGATTCCTTTCTTAAAAGAAGACAATTGGAGGTAAATGATATGCTTAGTGAAATAGAAGAAGCCATAGAAGATTTAAAGTCGGGAAAGGTCATTATAGTTTGCGATGATGAAGACAGGGAAAATGAGGGTGATTTTGTTTCAATTGCACAGTATGTAACGCCGGAAACAATCAATTTCATGGCCAAAGAAGGAAGGGGCCTAATTTGTGTCCCTATTGCAGAATCATTGGCTAAAAAGCTGGATTTGCATCCAATGGTAACTAGTAACACGGATAGCCATAAAACAGCTTTTACGGTCTCAATTGATCATAAAGACACCTCAACTGGGATTAGTGCATTTGAGCGTGCATTAACAATTGAGAAAATGCTTGATAAGAGTGCCTCTCCAACAGATTTTAATCGTCCAGGCCATATTTTTCCTCTTGTTGGCAAGGAAGGCGGCGTTCTTAGGAGAGCAGGCCATACGGAAGCAGCTATTGACCTTGCTATCCTAGCAGGAGCTGAACCAGCAGGAGTTATTTGCGAAATAATGAAAGACGATGGAACAATGGCCCGAATGAATGACCTTGAAGAGGTTGCCAAACAGTACGATTTAAAAATAATTACAATTAAACAATTAATTGAGTACCGGTACAAGCATGAAAACCATGTTAAAAGAGAAGTGGAGATTCAGTTGCCGACAGAGTTTGGATTATTTAAAGCAGTTGGCTATTCGAATTCGATAGATGGGAAGGATCATGTAGCCTTAGTTAAGGGAGAAATCACAGGGGATGAACCAGTTTTATTGAGGGTCCATTCTGAATGCTTAACAGGTGATGTGTTTGGCTCTAACCGCTGTGACTGTGGTCCTCAATTAGAGGCGGCACTAGCACAAATTGAGAAAGAGGGAAAAGGCATTCTTCTTTATATGAGGCAGGAGGGCAGAGGAATTGGTCTTCTTAATAAGTTAAAAGCTTATAAGCTTCAGGAAGAAGGATATGATACCGTCGAGGCTAACCATAAACTGGGATTTGCAGATGATTTGCGTGATTATGGGGTTGGGGCACAAATACTAGTTGATTTAGGAGTAAGGAAAATGAGACTCTTAACAAACAATCCGCGTAAAATAGCTGGTCTGGGAGGATATGGTCTTGAAATAACAGAGCGTGTGCCATTGCAAATGCCAGCGAAAAAAGAAAATGAATCATACCTTAAAACAAAAAAATCCAAGCTTGACCATTTATTAACTTTTTAATTAGGGAGAGATGTTTTATGAAAAAGGTAATTGAAGGCCATTTAGTTGGTACAGGATTGAAAATGGCTATTGTGGTTTCCCGTTTTAATGAATTTATTACTGGGAAATTATTAAGTGGTGCAGAAGATGCCTTAAAAAGGCATGGTGTGAAAGAAGAAGACGTGACGATTGTTTGGGTGCCAGGGGCATTTGAAATTCCGCTTGCAGCTAAGAAACTTGCTCAATCAGGAGCATATGATGCAATCATTACACTAGGAACTGTGATTCGTGGGGCAACACCTCATTTTGATTATGTAAGTAATGAGGTTGCCAAGGGAGTTGCGTCCACGGGGATGGAAAGTGGTATTCCAGTTATTTTCGGCGTTTTAACAACAGATACAATTGAACAGGCGATCGAACGTGCAGGAACGAAAGCGGGCAATAAAGGCTGGGATTCTGCTGTGGGAGCAATAGAGATGGGGAATTTATACAAACAGCTGATGAACTAGACATTCTCATAGAATAATAATGTAATGGGGTACTGTTGAATTCAGTACCCCATTTTGATGACAGAAGAATTAAAATGTGAGAGAATATTTTTGTAATCAACATATTTCGACTTTTTAAATATTTGTTTTCGTATATAATGAAAAAAGTGTAAAATTTGTTAATTTTTTGTCGGAGGTAAAATGATGGAAGTTTTTGTTGCAAGGCAGCCGATTTTTAATCTAACAGAAGAAGTGTTTGGTTATGAACTTCTTTATCGAAAGGATAAAAAAGAGAATGCTTTCCCGGAAGTAGATGGAGACCAGGCAACCACTGAACTTATTATAAATAGCTTTTTAAGTATAGGGATTGATAAGCTTTCTAACGGCAAACCTTGTTTCATTAATTTTACAGAAAATTTGCTTAAGTTAGGTCTTCCAACTTATTTTAGACCGCGTGAAATCATTGTAGAAATTCTAGAAACGGTTATCCCTAGTCCAGAGCTGATTGAAATATGTATGGATTTAAAAGCACAAGGCTATCGAATCGCATTGGATGACTTTATATTGAATGAATTAAATCCATATACTCATGATCTTTTAAAATTTGCGGATATTCTAAAAGTAGATTTTTTATTCACTCCCATTGAAATGAGAGAGAAGATCGAAGCGATTGCGAAAGACTTAAATATTGAGCTGGTCGCTGAAAAGGTTGAAACAAGAGAAGCGTTTGAAGATGCAAAGAAACGGGGCTATCATTACTTTCAGGGGTATTTCTTTGCAAAGCCCGTAATAATATCGACACATGATGTACCGACATATTTCCATTCGTATTATGAAATGATTCAAAATTTATCGATGACTGAACCAAATATTGACCGAATTACCGAGTTAATTGAACGGGATATTTCTTTATCGTATAAGTTATTAAAGTTAATTAATTCTCCAGCTTTTAGACCGAAGCAAAAAATTAATTCGATCCGTCAGGCTGTTGTCTTACTGGGATTAATTGAGCTCCAAAAGTGGATATATGTACTTGCTGTTCGGGAATCATCGATAGGAAAGCGAGAGATTTCACAAGAAATGATCCATATTAGCTTGACAAGAGCAAGAATGTGTGAGGAAATTGAAAAAATTAGACAGAATCGTCCATCATCTCCAAGTAATTTTATGACGGGAATGTTTTCAATGGTAGATTCATTATTATGCATGCCTATGGATATGATTCTAAAGGATTTACCACTTGAGGAGGAAATTTGCGAGGCGTTAACGGGAAAAGATAATCAGCTGAAAGATGTCCTAGATCTTGTACTCGCAGTCGAAAAAGCAGAGTGGGCGGTAATTAGTGAAAAATGTAAAGAGTTAACAATTGATGAGAAAGATTTATTTAAAATATACGCCGAATCGCTAAGCTGGGCGAATGAGCTCAGTTTTGGAGAACAATTGATTTAACAGCAGAAGACCTGCCATTTGATGCTGGCAGGCTTTCTCTATTTTTTTAAGAAATCTAGTACCGGCTGAAACTTTTGTTTTTCCTTCACTGCAAAATATTGATGGAAAGGGTCGCCGAGTTGATTAATTCTTTTTATAATCGCAGGAATTTGAAAATCAGTAATTTGTAAATGATCATTCACTTCCTCCCAATGAAGAGGAGCTGCAACTGTGGCTTCTTTTGTTCCTCTTGTTGAATAGGGAGCAATAATTGTTTTCCCTTCTGCATGTTGAATATAGTCAACATAAAGCCGATTGCCGCGATTTTTTTTCATCCGTTCTATTGTAAAAGAATCTGGTTCTTTTGAAACTAAGTAATTCGCAATAAAGGATGTGAATAATCTCGTTTCTTCATATGTAAACGTATTTTCCGGGAGAGGAAGATATATTTGCAGTCCTTTATTTCCGGATGTTTTAACAAAACCAATTAATTCAAGCTGATCGAGAATTTCTTTAATATATTTTGCTGCTTTAATTGCAAGTCCGAATGCTTCTTTTGATGGAGGATCAAGGTCAAATACAATTTCACTTGGTTTTTGATTATGTATTGTTTGAAAAGGGATATGGTATTCAAAAGCAAGCTGATTACCAAGCCATAGCAAGGTTTTTAAATGATTGCAAACAATGTAATTAATTCCATCTGCTCGTTTTGATTCAACATATTCGGGTGCATATTCCGGACAGCTCTTTTGATAAAAGGATTCTCCGAATATTCCGTGAGGGTACCGGATGACTGTTAATAATCGATCTTTTAAAAAAGGAAGCATGTATGGAGAAATCTCTCTTAAATAATGGATGAAATCAATTTTTTGTATAGGAGGATCATCCCATAATGGTTTATTTGGATGGGTAATTTCTACATCCACTGGAAGGTTTTTTTGTCCTTGGATGAATTGATCATATGTACATAAATCTGGTTTTAAATCAAATCTGAATTGATGGAAATGTGGTTCACGCATCTGCTCATCATATATTTCTAAATATTTTATTTCTACACAAATGGCTGGTTCTACATAAATAAATTGACTGTCTTCAGCTGCCTTATTCTCTTTAATGATTTGGGCAAGTGCTCTCTTCTCATCAGGCTTAATGCCAAAGATAAATTGACCAATCGGAATAATTGTCTGGTTTTTGTAAACACCAGTATAAAAGTAGCCATTTGATTTCTCAAATGAGGTGATAAAGCAAGTGGCGTATTTCCAATTTTTATACTTTATCCATAAAGAAGTTCTTTTCCCCTCTTCCCATTTATTATCTTGCTGTTTTGCTACAAGTCCTTCTCCATCATAAAGAGTAACCTTTTCCCAAACCTCAGCAAAATTTTTATAATATGGAAGCATTTGAATGAGCATCGTGCTTTTTTCATCTGGTTTTAAGGGGAGTTCACATTGTTCAAAAAATGTGTGCAATTGTGCTTTCCTAGAAAGATACGGCTCATTTTTTGCTGTCCTCCCGCTTAGTTCTAATACATCAAAAATGAGTAATCTGCAAGGGGAAGCACTTGCTTTTTCTGCAATCCTTTTTTCTGACCGCATTCTTCCTCTTACTTGAATGGAGCCAAAATGTGCCTTATAGGCATTTTCGAGAAAGACCAATTCTCCATCGAATGTGAGAGGCAGAAAAGGGGCAATTTTTTCCTTGGTCGTTTCAAGGTATAATCGAATTTCTGGAAATAATTCTAATAGTGATTTGCCGTTTCTGCTCATAAGAGTCATCTCATTTTCATCCCAATGTAAAATCGCCCGAAACCCATCATACTTCACTTCATAAAGCCACTCTTTCCCTTTTGGAATTTCAAAGGAAAGGCTAGGCAGCATTGGCTTCATATGCTTAAACCTCCTTATGGCATACGTATCTTCTATTTTTTCCAATTATAAAAAAACTAATCGATAAGATTCTTTTTCCATCATTTTAAATGTATGAGTTATGCTTTGTAACACAAATTAAGAACAAAAAGATGGGAGCTTCAATATGCATACAATATGGAAAGGCAGTATTAGCTTTGGACTTGTCAACATTCCGATTAAGCTCCATGCCGCAACGGAAGATAAAGATATCAAGCTAAGAAATCTTCATAAAGAATGTCACTCACCAATTAAATATGAGAAAGTATGTCCTGTCTGTGATGTAGAGGTTAAGACAGAGGAAATTGTTAAAGCATATGAATATACAAAAGGGAAATTTGTCGTTCTTGATGAAGAGGATTTGGAAAAATTAAAAAAAGAGAAAGAAGATAAGGCGGTTGAAATTATTGATTTTGTAAAAATGGAACAAATAGATCCGATTTATTATGATCGTACGTACTATATGTCACCTGGTGATGGCGGGGGGAAGGCTTACTCCTTGCTGCGAAAGGCACTAGAGGAATCTGAGAAAGTTGGATTAGCAAAAATTATTATTCGCTCTAAAGAGCAGCTAGCTGTTCTCCGTGTTTATGAAAAGACACTCGTAATGGAAACGATTCATTACCCTGATGAGGTTCGAAAAGCAGGTGATGTTCCCAATGTTCCAGCAGAAGATAAAGTAACTAAGAAGGAAATTGATACGGCAATTTTGTTAATCGACCAATTAACAACAGACTTTGAGCCAGAGAAATATACGGATGAATACCGGACAGCGCTTCTTGAACTGATTGAATCAAAACGTACAGGGAAGGAAATTGTCACACCGGTTGAAAAAGCGCCTGCTGCAAATGTGACCGACCTTATGGCAGCTCTTCAAGCATCGATTGATAAGACGAAACCGAAGAAGCCTGCGGCAAAAAAGAAACGTGCCTCATCCAAAGTGAAAAAGGAAGCATAGATATTCTTATCATATAAAAGCCGATTTTATTAGAAAAAAATCGGCTTTCTTTCAATTTGTATTGAGTTATTTATTATTTCCTTCTAGTATATGGGATATAGTCAAAAACTGGAGCTGAAAAAATGGAACAAAAAATATTGCCTGCATCTACAACTATGAAGGAATTTGAGCAATTTTTAAAAAGTCCCTATAAAATTGGTGTTTTTTTGGATATGCATATTGCCCAACTAAAAAATGTAAATCAAATGGCAAAAGCATGCAATAAAAAAATGATTTATCATGTTGATATGATTCACGGGATAAAAAGTGATGATTATGCAACTGAATATATTTGCCAAGAGTATAAACCGTTTGGATTAATCTCAACGAAATCTAGTGTCATTTTAAAAGCAAAGCAAAAGGGAGTCATAGCGATTCAAAGGATTTTTCTGATTGATTCCCATGCGCTAGAAAAAAGCTATAAGCTAATAGAGAAGACCAAGCCTGATTATATCGAAGTTATGCCTGGTGCGATGCCGTGGATGATAGAAGAGGTGAATCAGCGGTTAAATACGCCTATTTTGGCTGGCGGTCTTATACGTTCGAAGGAAGAAGTGGAAAATGCATTGAAGGCTGGAGCCTCAGCGATTACGACTTCAAAGATGGATTTATGGGAAATATTTTACGACTAAATCTAATTGACAACGTTTTCATAGAGTTGTATACTCAATTTACAAGTTAATTCTTTTGTGTCGGAGATTAGGAGATTCACACAGTTTTGCCTTCATTAAGGTGTATTCTGTCGTGGGTCTCTTTTTTTTCGTCTAATTCTGCCTTTAGGATGAGAGAGGGGATTTGAGATGTCGGCTTTTATGGGAGAAGTTGTCGGAACGATGATTTTGATATTATTTGGTGGAGGCGTCGTTGCCGGAGCGAATCTAAAGAAAACATTTTCTTTTAACGGAGGATGGGTCGTTATTACAATTGCTTGGGGTTTAGCAGTAACGATGGGCGTGTTTGCGGTTGGTTCGATAAGCGGCGCTCATTTGAATCCGGCTGTTACGATTGGTCTAGCATTGAATGGGGACTTTCCATGGGCAGATGTGCCTGAATATATTATTGCACAAATGATTGGAGGGTTTTTAGGCGGTGTCCTCGTATTCCTTCATTATCTGCCGCACTGGAAGGCAACAGATGACGAGGGTGCGAAATTGGCTGTCTTTTCGACAAGCCCTGCTATTCCTCATACTTTTTCAAATCTATTAAGTGAAGTGATAGGGACTTTTATCCTTGTACTCGGTCTATTATTTATAGGTGCAAATAAGTTTTCAGAAGGTTTAAATCCAATTGCAGTGGGGCTATTGATTGTAGTGATCGGAATGTCTCTTGGCGGTACGACAGGCTACGCAATCAATCCTGCTCGTGATCTAGGCCCTCGTATTGCACATTTTGTGCTTCCGATTCATGGAAAAGGGAAATCAGGCTGGGGCTATGCGTGGATCCCAGTTCTAGGACCAATTATGGGAGGTTCCCTTGGATCAATTTTCTATCAGATTTTCTTTACGGGAAAACTTTCAAATATGTTATGGACAGTTCTAGCTGTTAATATAATAATATTAATCATTGTTTATCTTATGGGGAAAAAAGAGAAAATGAATACAGAATCTTCTAAAGCTGCGGCATAATCGAAAGAATTTAAGATTGAACGGGGGAAGGAAAATGGAAAAGTTTATACTATCACTGGATCAAGGAACTACTAGTTCAAGAGCGATTCTTTTTAATAACAAAGGAGAGATTGCCCATCTAGCTCAGAGGGAGTTCACGCAATATTTCCCAAAGCCAGGCTGGGTGGAGCATAATGCAAATGAAATCTGGGGTTCTATTCTTTCAGTTATTGCTGAGGTGCTTTCAGAATCAGGAGTCAAACCAGAGCAAATTGCTGGGATCGGGATCACAAACCAGCGCGAAACGGCGGTTGTCTGGGATAAAGAAACAGGAAAGCCTATTTACAACGCGATTGTTTGGCAATCGAGACAGACTAGTGAAATATGTGAAGACTTGAAAGCAAAAGGTTATGATGATACATTCCGTGCAAAAACAGGTCTATTAATTGACGCTTATTTTTCTGGGACAAAAGTGAAATGGATCTTAGACCATGTGGAAGGGGCAAGAGAAAAAGCAGAGCAAGGGAAGTTATTATTTGGTACTATCGATACTTGGCTTATTTGGAAGCTTTCCGGCGGGAAAGCCCATGTGACTGATTATTCGAATGCTTCACGAACATTAATGTTTAACATTTATGAGTTAAAATGGGATGAAGAGCTGCTGGAAATTTTAGGTGTTCCAGTATCGATGCTTCCAGAAGTACGCCCTTCTTCAGAAATTTACGGTCATACAGTTGACTATCACTTCTTTGGCAAGGAAATTCCAATAGCGGGTGCTGCAGGAGATCAGCAAGCAGCTCTTTTCGGACAAGCATGTTTTGAAAAAGGAATGGCGAAAAATACTTATGGTACAGGCTGCTTCATGCTGATGAATACGGGTGAAAAGGCTGTGCGTTCTGAAAATGGCCTGCTAACAACCATTGCATGGGGAGTGAATGGAAAAGTGGAATATGCCCTGGAAGGAAGTATTTTTGTTGCAGGGTCTGCCATTCAATGGCTGCGTGATGGAATGAGGATGCTGCAAAACGCAAAGGACAGTGAGGACTATGCGAAAAGGGTGAATTCAACTGAAGGTGTTTATGTTGTTCCTGCATTTGTCGGGCTCGGAACCCCTTACTGGGATAGCGAAGTTAGAGGTGCGGTATTTGGAATAACACGAGGCACATCTAAGGAGCATTTTATCCGTGCTACATTAGAATCGCTTGCCTACCAAACGAAAGATGTACTATCCGCAATGGAGGCAGATTCAGGCATTGAATTAAAGACATTGCGAGTTGATGGCGGTGCTGTAAAGAATGACTTCCTCATGGAATTCCAAAGTGATATTTTAAATGTACCAGTTGAAAGACCAACAATTAATGAAACAACTGCTCTTGGTGCAGCTTATTTAGCTGGACTTGCGGTTGGCTATTGGAAAAATGAAGATGAGATATCGAATCAATGGGCAATCGACAAATCATTTGAACCGAGCATGAATGAGGATAGCCGCGAAAACCTATATAATGGCTGGAAGAAGGCTGTGAATGCGGCAATGGCATTTAAATAAGTGTTTTCATTGATTGTTATGTATGTTATAATGAAAATAAGTTAATAGCTCGGCAGGAGAACCGGAGAGACCACAAAATCATTATCGTTTATCGATAATGTATTTTGTGGTCTCTTTTTTGTGTTCTGCTCCAGTGCAAACCATGACCGCATGTACCTTTATTGTTGCGGGCTTTCATTAACGGGAATAACTTATACTGATTACCTTTTAATAAAGGGAGGACATAGGAATGAAATTCTCAAATCATAATCGAAGTGAAATGATAAATAAGCTAAAAAATGAAACGTTTGATGTGTTAGTAATTGGCGGGGGGATTACGGGCGCTGGTATCGCTTTTGATGCATCTACTAGGGGGATGAACGTTGCACTTGTAGAGATGCAGGATTTTGCAGCGGGAACTTCAAGCCGCTCAACAAAGCTCGTTCACGGCGGACTTCGCTACTTAAAACAATTTGAAGTGAAAATGGTTGCCGAAGTAGGCAAAGAACGAGCGATTGTTTATGAAAATGGTCCCCATGTAACGACACCAGAGTGGATGCTGCTGCCGATGCATAAAGGGGGCACATTTGGGAAATTTAGCACCTCCATCGGTCTAAGAGTATACGACTTTCTTGCCGGGGTTAAAAAGGCAGAACGCAGAACGATGCTAAATGTGCAGGAAACAATTAATAAGGAGCCTTTAGTTAAGAAGGATGGACTTAAAGGCGGAGGTTATTATGTTGAATACCGTACAGATGATGCCCGTTTAACAATCGAAGTGATGAAAGCGGCAGCAGACAAAGGGGCAACACCGCTAAATTATACAAAGGTTGAACAGCTGCTATATGAAAATGGAAAAGTAGTTGGTGTTCTTGCTGCTGATCAGCTTACTGGTGAGAAATATGAAATTAAAGCAGTGAAGATAGTCAATGCTGCTGGTCCATGGGTGGATTCGATCCGAGAAAAAGATGGATCAAAAAAGGGAAAGACACTGCAGCTGACAAAAGGGGTTCACTTAGTGATTGACCAATCCCGTTTTCCATTAAAACAAGCTGTTTATTTTGATACACCAGATAAACGAATGGTTTTTGCCATTCCGAGAGAAGGTAAAGCATATGTAGGGACAACAGATACTTTTTATGGAGATGATCCAGTAAGCCCGCACATGACAGCTGAGGACCGCGAGTATATTATTCAAGCGATTAATTATATGTTCCCGGAGGTGAAAATTACGGAGGCAGACGTAGAATCAAGCTGGGCAGGTGTTCGTCCGCTTATTTGGGAAGAAGGAAAAGATCCTTCTGAAATATCCCGTAAGGATGAAATTTGGGAATCTGAAACTGGTTTAATCACCATTGCTGGAGGAAAACTGACAGGCTATCGAAAAATGGCGGAAACGATTGTTGATGTTCTTGTTAAAAAATTTAGTGAAGAACAAAATAGAAATTTCCCAAGCTGCCAAACAAAGCATTTGCCAATTTCCGGCGGGGAAGTGGGGGGCTCAAGTAAATTTAAGGAATTTATAGCTGGGCAAATCGAAGCTGGCGTTGCAGCAGGCTTAACGAAAGAAGATGCGGCACATCTTGCAGCTATGTACGGTTCTAATGTTCCTGATTTATTTAAATTGGTAAAAGGTCATGGCAAAAATGAAGCAGAAAAATATCAAATGCCTGTTAGACTTTTGGTTAAATTAAAATATGCATTAGAAAATGAAATGGCTGCAACGCCAATCGACTTCTTTAATCGCAGAACAGGTGCGATCTTGTTTGATATCGAAACAGTAAGAACATATCAAGAACAAGTTCTTAATTATATGGCAGACTACTTTGATTGGAATCAGGATGTAAGGGCAAAATTTGAAGCCGGGATGCACCAGGCTTTAAAAGATGCTGCAGTTCCATCTGATTTACAATAATATTTTTTGAGTGAATTGAACATTTAAGAAGAGTGAATCAGCCCCAATCGTTTTCGATTGGGGCTGGTTTATTTTTTTATAAATGATCCCCGAGAACATGAAAAAATTGTGATGACGGTAACCAAGAGGACTATAGAGTGAACATAAATGGAACTTTAATCTCAGTTGCTCTATTTTTACTTAACCCCATACTTCCTTTAAAGTTTCTCTGAAAATCTCATTCAAGTGTTGCGTTGGATCTGTAATTTGTACGTTCAAACTCCTTGCATAATCCTCTAAACGAATGATTTCCTTATCTAAAAATAGATTGATTAGATCAATTCTAGGTTCCAAATCTAACTCGTCGCCAGACATTTTTCTTTTCAATAAAATATCGATTTCCTCTCTAAGCTCACCGGTAGGCAATAACACCTCAATTAAGCTTTGAAACTCAATAGGAGGAAGTGTGTATTTTTTTTCGATCCATTGGGCAGCTAAGATT
The DNA here is from genome assembly GCF_900199725.1 of Cytobacillus massiliigabonensis. Lineage (GTDB taxonomy): Bacteria > Bacillota > Bacilli > Bacillales > Cytobacillaceae > Cytobacillus > Cytobacillus massiliigabonensis. Next base: position 2,014,476 of record NZ_LT904904.1, read on the forward strand.
GGGCGGAGTACGTAAAAATATTTTTTTATTTTCACATGTTCACCCTGCAGGTACTCTCGATAGTTGCCTTTTGCCATATTTAGATAGTGGTATAAACAAGATGCGGGTGAGAAAACCTTCTCTGCTAAGGTTTTTAATTTTTCCTTTGTTGAGAATGCTTCATGATACTCTATGCTTGAATGTAACCACTCCATTAGTGGTGGATTTGATTTTCTAAACAGTCTCAATGCTTTCGTAAGTTCCCATCCGCTCACATCTAATAGTTCATCCATTGGAATTGAGATTGGGTCATTTTTCGGTATCTCAATCACATCTCTTCCTCGGTCAATGGAAAGATACCAATCTTTTTGATGAATATAAATAAACCGGACATCATAATCACTGTCCTTAGAAGGAAATCCCCATGCACGACTGCCAGATTCACATGAGTAAAGAATCTTTATGTTGTAATCATTCTCGATTTGTTTTAATACTTCCTGAATATGCTTTTCCAAGTTTTATCCTCCATTTATATAGATTTCTTTAATTATGTATGTTCTTTATTAAAAATAAAATCCCTGCCCCAAATTGAAGAAGGGACAGGGATTGTTGCTCCTTTTATTGTTAAAATCTACTTCCTTTAGTTTTTAGAGGAAGTTTTTTCATTAAGTTATTTGTTTTCTGATTCTCAGAAAAGGATATATGTTTGCTATGCAGGATCGAAAGCGGTTTACCATTTTTAATTCTTTTCTTTTTTTTCATGAGGCTGCTCTACAGTGCCTCCAGAAATTCCCCCTTAATTTCTATATTAATGCAAGGCTAACGTAATCAAGGGAGTATGAATGCAGAAAAAATAATAATAATTGTAAAAGGTTGACATAAATTAGTATCTTTGCTAAAATGAATGCTGATGTATTTGAGATGTAAAAGCTAAGTCGTGAATTCAGACAAAATGTCACCGCATTAGCCGTTTCATTTTGCAGAAATACGACTTTTGGTTTTTTATCGATAAGTATAATTAGGCTCTTTTTAGATTTAAGTGCGCTATAGGTAAGGAATTAAGAATAATTTTGTGGACAACAGAACATGTTGAATTTCTTCTTAAATGATCCTTTCGAAAAACAGAGAGGACCTCGCTTTTTTACACTTCAGTTTTACACATAACTTTAAAATCTCGAGAGAGTGAACAATTCCCTTATATTTTTGTTATACCTGATTCCCGCTGGCACGGCCTAGGAGCCGTAAGGATGGAAGAGAGGAAGGGCTTTCATTGTTTTAGGTTTAAGAAATTGCGAAACGTCTTCGGAACATTATTTTGACGCTTACGCTTGACAAGAAAATGAAATCTCGAATATATCGAATAGAATGACTCGATGTCATGAAATAAAAAAGATTTGACAAATAAGGGGTATGCCCTTATGATTAGGATAACGCTAAAGTTCGTTATATATTTTATGGATAAGTGGTCGTAGCTGCAATGAAATGTAGGCGATTTTTATTCCCCATTTCATTGTACTGCGACTTTTTTATGTTTAAGTTTATATAATAAAGACTTATAGTGAACACATTTTTGGAGGTAATCTCATGAACACAGGTAAAGTAAAATGGTTTAATGCAGAAAAAGGTTTCGGTTTCATCGAATCTTCAGAAGGTCAAGATGTATTCGTACATTTCTCAGCTATCCAATCTGAAGGCTTCAAAACTTTAGAAGAAGGTCAAGCTGTAACTTTCGAAATCGTTGAAGGTAACCGTGGACCACAAGCTGCTAACGTAGAAAAAGCATAATCATTTTTAAAATGAGGTGATGCATGTCAGTCATGCATCACTTTTTTACGTTTAAAAAAATGGCATTTATACATTTGTTCGAGTTCTCCACTTTGTATTCTTCATTTATTCCTCAAAAGAGAATCCAATCACAGTTTGCTTTTTCGGAATTGTAATTTCACTTTTTCCTCGGGAGCGATTTGGAAAAAAGCTCTAATGAATGTTGTCTAAATGGAAAAATAAATAAAGCTTATGTAAAAAAGAGATACAAACTGGAAAACCTATTAACGTAGCTATTGATATTTTTGAAATAAGGAAAACCTTGAAATAGGGTAGATATAAGGAGGAACTACTACTTTGACAACTTTTTCAGATTTTGGTCTTAGTAATGAATTAGAAAAAGCATTATCGAACATGGGATTTGAAGAGCCGACACCAATTCAGGCACAGGCGATTCCTATTGGTTTAAAAGGAAAAGATATGATTGGACAGGCACAAACAGGAACAGGGAAAACTACTGCATTTGGTGTTCCTTTATTAGAGCAAGTTAGTAAAGAGGAAGGCGTTCAAGGACTGGTACTTGCGCCAACACGTGAACTTGCAGTACAGGTTGCGGAAGAATTAAATCGAATTGGCCAAGTAAAGGGAATTAAAACTTTGCCAATTTATGGTGGACAGGATATCAATCGACAAATTCGCGGATTGAAAAATAGACCGCAAATTATTGCTGCAACTCCTGGAAGATTAATTGACCACATTGAAAGAAAAACGATTCGCCTTGCCAACTTAAAAATGGTTGTATTAGATGAGGCTGATGAAATGCTCAATATGGGCTTTATTGAGGATATTGAGAGAATTCTTGGTGAAATTAAAGGGGAACGCCAAACCATGCTTTTCTCTGCAACTATGCCAAAAAGAATTCAATCACTTGCAGAGAAATTTATGCAAGAGCCTGAATTAGTAAAAATCAAGGCAAAAGAAATGACTGTAACAAATATTGAACAGCATTATATGGAAGTCCATGAAAAGCAAAAATTTGATGTGCTTTGCAGCCTCTTAGATATTCAATCTCCTGAGCTTGCGATTGTGTTTGGGCGTACAAAAAGACGTGTTGATGAAGTTGTAGAAGGCTTAATCAAACGTGGATATTCAGCGGAAGGAATCCATGGAGATATCCCGCAATCAAAACGTGATCAGGTAATCCGCCGTTTTAAAGAGCAAACAATTGACATAATGGTTGCAACGGATGTAGCTGCAAGAGGCCTTGATATTAGCGGCGTATCTCACGTGTACAATTTTGATATTCCTCAGGATCCAGAGAGCTATGTTCATCGAATTGGCAGAACTGGCCGTGCTGGGAAAAAAGGTCTTGCTGTTACATTTGTATCTCCAAGAGAAATTGATCATTTAAAAATTATTGAAAATGTAACAAAAAGTAAGATGGCGAAGATGCCAGTCCCATCATTTAAAGATGTGCTAATCGGTAATCAGCAGGCAACAATTAACCGTTTAATGACAGTTATAGAGAATAATGATCATGCTGATTATAAGCGAATAGCTGAATCATTGCTTGATGACACAGATTCTGTTTCATTACTAGCTGCTGCTTTAAAACTATTAACGAAAGATCCTGATGTCACTCCAGTCAAATTAACTGCTGTTGAACCTATTCGTGTAAGAAAGCCTAGAGGGGACCGTGGCGGAGACAGAAAACGATATAATGACCGAGGCAGAGATCGTGGAAGAACTGCTGGCAGCGGCGGTGGAAGAGACCGAAGAGATAGAAGCAGAAATAGAACTAGAAGCAAATAAATTTCAACTTTCTATTCAAATTTCATCTGTTTAAATGGATAAGATCCGAATTAAATAGCCATACTAATAGATGCAGGATAACTATCGTGTTCTGTTAGTGTTAATATTTAGGAGGATTTGAAAATGGCAACAGGTAAAGTAAAATGGTTTAATTCGGAAAAAGGCTTTGGATTTATTGAAGTTGAAGGTGGAGATGATGTATTTGTACATTTTTCTGCGATTCAAGGTGAAGGCTTCAAAACACTAGATGAAGGTCAAGAAGTTAATTTTGACATAGAAGATGGCCAGCGTGGTCCTCAAGCTGTTAATGTAACGAAAGTATAAACCATAAAAAGATAAAAAGAGCCCGCTTAGGGTTCTTTTTATTTGGATTCATCAATAATAAATTGGGTAATAATATGAATGCTTCAATAATTGTGTTAGATTAGAAAGGAAAAGGGGGAAATGCCGTGAAGGAATTTACAGTACAATTTCATAAGGAAGATCAAGTGGATGCTATGAAGGTGCAAAAGTTGAGTGAAGAAGACTTTGACCGATTAACTGAGGGTGGAACAAGACATTTATTCGAGTTAGATACGAATATTGGATTTTTTATTTACTTTGATGCAGTTGATGCGGATGGGAATGAATCTTATATGGTTCTTCAATATGAAGAAGAAAATGAAGACCCAAGTGCATGCTACGCGTTTGAACTGAAGGATTTTTATCAATTTGCTGCTTTGCATTTAAATGATCTTGAGTTTAATGAGGAATATGAGGATGAAGAGGAAGATGAGGAGGAAGCATACAGTCCGATTCATCACCTAGCACACCTTATGTATCATATTGCGGAAGATGGAAAGAATATCGAAGTTTAAATAAGAAGAAAAGAGCAGAGAACCCTGCTCTTTTCATTCCTCTTCTTCAACTGATAGATGCTCGCTGCAAAATTTAGTGATCGTTTGTTCTTCATCCTCATCAAGGGCAAATTCTAATATTTTTTCAGAGGAAAGAAAATGATAATTCAGTATCCGGCTATCATCTTCATTTTGATAAAATAGTATCCGAAGCTGCACGCCATTTTCTGAAAATAATTCATCATCTTCATCTACTTCGATATCTAAAAAAAATTCAAAACGCTCTCCTATTAAAATGCCTGTTGGGTCGTTTAATTGTTCAACAGAATAGCCTGTGATCTTCATAGGTTTCATCCTTCCTTTTAAAGCATTAACGTAAACTTAACTAAAACATTATACACCTTTCCCATAAGGATAGGATAGTATTACACGATTTATGAATAAGGTTTTCATTTTTTAAAATTTTATCGAGGGGTAGAGGAATATTTGTCCTATTTGCCCCATATAATAATGTATCTGCTATAAGATTTTGACGATGTAGGGAATTTATGTTATACTAATTAATGAGCTGAACATTGAAAATAAGTTGCCCATAATTCACTTGTTATTTAGAGTTGATATTTTTATGTCCCTTTATTTAACAAGTGTTTTTATTTTTTATTTAAAAAAGGGTTCTACTCTTTAGGAGGTGCCTAATATGGCAATGGGTTTTGGAAGAAAAAACACAGAAGAAGTGAAATTGGAGGAAGTTAAGGTGTGGGAATGTACTTCAGAGAAGTGCAATTGCTGGATAAGAGATAATTTTAAGAGCAGCCAAACACCAACATGCCCAATCTGCAAAAGTGAAATGAGAGAAACAACGAAAGAGCTGCAGGTTGTTAATAATAATAGCATTTATGCGAACAGTTAATATAAAAGTAGTTTAGAATCAGAAAACTTATCATGCCACCCAATTTAAAAATTGGGTGGCATATCTTTTATCCTTCTTGTAATTCAGTAATATCAACTTCTGATCGTTCCTCCAGCGGTCCCCGTAAATGTACAGTAGCTGTTTTCCCATCTTCATTAAGCCGGTCAATCCAGACAGATGCACCGTTATATGTCACTTCTATTTCAGCAGAAGAAGATAGGATTTGCTTAACCCGTTTAATATCCACTGATATCACTCCTCATTTATAATCATTATATTTTTAGTTAAATCCCATTTTTTATACATAAAACAAAGCTTCATTATTTAATTATAATGGTACATAAACCTAAGTCCTTCGTTCAATAATAAATTGGATTGAATGGGAGGGAAAACGATGGAGATACCAGTGCGTACAGGCGGGCAAGGTGATAATAAAAAAGACAAAAAATTAGCATGGTGGCAGCTTTCGCTAATCGGAGTTGGCTGTATCATCGGGACTGGTTATTTTCTAGGGTCAGGAATCGGAATTAAAATGACGGGTCCTTCGATTCTGATTTCCTTTCTTCTTGCTGGCTTAGGTACATATATTGTCGCTGATGCTCTTGGGAAAATGTCTGCTCAGGATCCTCAAGAAGGATCATTTCGATCCTATGCGAAAAAAGCATATGGTCCTTGGGCGGGTTTCAGCAGCGGCTGGGTATATTGGTTTTCGGAAATGCTGATTACAGGAAGCCAGTTGACTGCTCTATCAATCCTTTCACAATTTTGGTTTCCAAAAGTTCCGCTTTGGATTTTTGCTTCAGGTTATGCCGTTTTAGGTATAATTGTAGTCGTTATAGGTACGAAAGGCTTTGAACGTGCTCAAAATGTATTTGCGGTAATAAAGGTTGCAGCTATTCTTATGTTTATTATCTTGGCTATAGCTGTTTTATTTGGTTTGTTTGGTGGAAGCGGCAAGGATTTTTCGATTCCGAATAATCTGAACGAATTTATGCCAAACGGTGTAAAGGGGCTATGGTCTTCTCTTATCTTTGGGTTTTATGCATTTGGCGGTATAGAAATTATGGGCATCATGGCTCCAAGATTAAAAAATAAAGAGGATGCGCGAAAATCGGGAACGATTATGCTAATGATCCTAATGACAATCTATTTAATTTCCCTCACGCTGGCAACAGGTCTAGTGGCAGTAGAAAAATTTAACACGAAAGAAAGCCCATTTGTCATTGCTCTTGATAAATATAATTTAGATTTTTTTCCTCATGTTTTTAATGGAGGGATAATTATTGCTGGATTTTCGACCATGGCAGCATCTTTATTCGCTGTGACGAGCATGCTTGTAACTTTGTCTGAAGATGGGGATGCTCCAAAAATCTTTTCCAAAAAGGGGAAGCTGAAAGTACCGCCTCTGGCATTGGGTTTAACAATCGGAGGGCTAATTACCTCAATTATTCTATCACTCGTTATGCCCGATAGTATTTATGAATATATTACAACTGCTGCAGGATTGATGCTTTTATATAATTGGTTCTTTATTCTTATTTCATTTCCTAGGCTAATTCAGCCAACCGGATTCGATCACTTCAAAAGGTTTGCTGGAATGGCGCTTATTTTGACAGCGGTCAGCGGGACTTTATTACACAAGTCAAGCAGACCAGGTTTTTTTGTAAGTGTATTATTAGTTGGGCTCGTTCTGATTGTCCTAATCATTAAACATTTTACTGTCAATAAAAAGAAAAAAAGCTAAAGAAGAACTCCACTTAATCCAAAGTGGAGTTCTTCTTTAGCTGAAAAATAATAGGATAATTGCCTGGTATCCGAAATAAAGACCAAACCCAATTAAGGATAGTCCAGATAAAATAGAAATGGCAGTTAAAACCTTCATGGACAGAAATCTTTTGAAACTGCTGGCAACACCTGCCATCGTGATATCCCATAGCAATAATCCGATAATAATTGCAAGACTGTAGATAGCCACTTGAGTTTTATCATATTTAACAGCTGTTTCTGCAAGGACAGAGCCGTAAATTCCTAGCCAGAAAAGAATGGTCAGCGGATTTGAAATAGACATTAAAAAACCTGAGAAAAATGACTTCATTGCTGATTCTTCAGCACCCCTTGTGTTTGAAGAGATTTTTCCTGCACTGATTAAACTTTCAATCCCAGTATATACGAGGACAAAAAAACCAAAAGACCATAGGAAGGCCTTCATAAAAGGAATTTCCAGAAAGTGAACGATACCGAGAAAAACGGCCAGCATATATATAATGTCTGCAATCATGGCGCCAAGCCCAACTAGCCAAGCGTGGAAAAATCCGCTTTTAATCCCTTTATCCAATTGTGCTGCATTTACCGGTCCAATGGGTGCGGCGAGTGATAGTCCAAGAAATACATATCCAATAAAAATACTCATTCGTACATCTCCTTAAATTGCCGTTTCGTTTTTACCCATTTTATTCTTAGCGGAAGGCTTGTACGACAACAATTTTTTGCATCGTATCTATAAAAGAAACGAAGCTAACTTGAAGTGTGTATTACTAATGGTGTAAAATAAAAAATTTCTTTAAAATAGAAGAGATGACTAAAAGAGGGTGAGAAAATGCAAACGATCCTAGTTACTGACGATGATCAGCATGTGCGGTATTTAGTAAAAGAGCTGTTAATGAGGGAAGGGTTTAAGGTTATTGAGGCTGGCAATGGGGCAGAGGCTTTGAAAATGCTTCATCAGCATCCATGTGTTTTAGCCATTGTTGATATTATGATGCCTTACATGGATGGATACACATTAACTGAGGAAATAAGAAAAACTTTTGATATTCCCATTGTTTTACTTACTGCAAAAAGTCAAATTGAAGATAAGGAAAAAGGATATTTATCTGGAACAGATGATTATTTAGTTAAGCCGTTTGAACCAAAAGAGCTTTTATTTAGGGTGAATGCGTTATTAAGAAGATACGGAAAAGCAGGTGAATTAAATATAAAAATCGGTTCCGTCTTGATTAATAAAAAAAGCTATGAGGTAGAATGGAATGGGAAAACATTCATCCTGCCATTAAAGGAGTTTGAGCTTTTATATTACTTGGCATCACACCCCAATCAAGTGTTTAGCAGAGCCCAATTAATTGAACAAGTGTGGGGAATCGATTATGAGGGGGATGAAAGAACAGTTGATGTTCATATTAAACGATTAAGAGAGCGTTTCTTGAAAGCATCCGATGATTTTTCAATAAAGACGATTAGAGGCATTGGCTATTCTCTTGAGGTTCGCAAATGAAATCTCTTTACTCTAAATTTGCTGTTACAACGATTGCAATTATGTTTTTCAGTGGAATCCTTTCATTTTTGTTTACAAATATGTATTATCAAAACTATTTAAAGAGGCAAAATGACTTGAAAATAGTTAAGATGGCATCTGAGATTTCTGATTTTCTTCATTCACATGATCAGATAAATTTAAATGAATATTTAGAACATATTGGATCGATTGGCTATCAGCTGTACATAACTGATGGGGGCATGAAAAAGACTTATGGTGCAGAATTTAGAGAACGCGAACTATCAGATAAAGCTGTTACTGAAGTATTAAATGGCCAGATTTATCATGGGATTGCGCAATTTCCTCATAAAACCTTTGTGACTGGATTTTTTGCAAATGAATTAAAAAATACAGTTGGAGTTCCTATTGAATATAAAAACAAAGCCTATGCACTCTTTCTCCGTCCAGATATTAAACTTTTGTTTAATGAAATGCATATTATGTTTGGCTGGATTGTTGTCGGCACAATCCTAATTAGCATGATGTTTGTTTTAATTAGCACAAAATTTTTAGTGAAGCCAATCAGTAAATTGAACAAGGCAACAAAATTAATTGCAGAAGGAAATTTTGGAATTAAGCTTTCTATTCAACGGCAAGACGAAATTGGCGCGCTTGCGGCTAGCTTTAAAAAGATGGCAAGTAAGCTTGAAAATGTAAATGATATGCGTAAAGAATTTATTTCTAACATTTCACATGATATTCAATCCCCTTTAGCAAATATTAAAGGATACATAAAGCTATTGAGAGCTAGGAAATTAGATAGTGAAGAGAAAAGTTATTTAGAGGTTGTGGAATCTGAAGTCACTCGTTTATCCAATTTGACAAAGCAGCTCTTATTATTGTCTTCCATTGATTCTAAGAAAGATTTGATGGATGTAAAGCATTTCAATTTAAGTGAACAAATCAAAACGGTTATCAGACAATATCAATGGAACTTAAATGAAAAGGGAATCGTGATGAGCTATACTCTGCCTGAAACCTTTGTCAATGGTGACCCATCACTGCTGTATTCAGTCTGGGAAAATATATTAACGAATGCAATTAAATACAATATTGATAATGGGGAGATCGACATTTCTCTCACGGAAAATGACACTTACTATGTAATTGTTTTCACGGATACCGGTATAGGAATGGATGAGGGAGAGATTGAACGAATTTATGATCGGTTTTACAGGGGGGATTCTTCGAGAACCCGCACGATTGAAGGAACAGGACTGGGTTTATCCATCGTTTACTCCATTGTTGAAATGCACCACGGTAAAATATGTGTAGAAAGTAGAAAGGAAAGAGGGACTACGTTTACTATCCGTTTGCGAAAAGTTTAGATAAATTAAAAAGAATTGTAATGTTTCATTCATCATCCGTTCATATTCATTATATAAATTAACACTATGGAAATAGTGGTAATTTATATTAAGGGAGAATGGTTTGATGAAAAATAATTACAGTACGATTTTATTAAGATTATCAGCAATTTTTGCATTAATTGGCTCCTTTTTAGGATCGCATATGGCAGGGTCAGGCAGCTATGCTTTTAGACCAATTCATGCCCATATATTAGTTGTAGGCTGGTTAACAATATTTGCTTGGGCTGTTTATTATAAAATATTTTCACCGAAATTAGGGCTGCTTGCTAAGCTTCACGTGTACTCGGCTATTGCTGGCTCAATAGGATTAACTGGAGGAATGGCACTATTTATTTTTAAACCTGCGATTTTTTCTCCTGTTATGCATACAATCCTTTACATTGCGGGCGGCACCGTATTATTACTTAGCTTTTTATTCTTTTTCTTATTAACTTTTATAAAAGAAAAGTAAGGCAAAAAAAGTACTTGGGGAGCCAGGTGCTTTTTAATTTTTTTCACAACGTCTTCATACAAATTTGATATGATGTTGTTAAGTCAATTAAGATTCATTTGGGGGGTGGCATTATAAGAACCTTGCATAAGTTAATCATCTTATTGGCATTAATTGCCGTCGCCATTTATTTCTTTTTTAATTCAAGCTTATACCACGTATTAAAATCAGGTGATATTGAAACGATTAAATCCTTTCTCGGTGAAAATATATATTATACTCTCGGCATCACCTTTATTATTATGATCATCCAAAACTCATTTACAATTATTCCGCTTATCTTAGTTATTTCATTAAATATTGCCCTATATGGACTGTATTATGGTTTTTTTTGGAGCTGGATAACGAGCATAATTTCAAGCATTATCGTTTTTCTTGGCATTCGGTTTGGATTTCAAGATTGGATGTTGAAGAAATTAAAGCCGGAGATAGTAAATATGGGAGAGAAGCATGGGTTTTTATATGTACTCCAAGCAAGAGTGATTCCCTTTATTCCGACGAGCATTATAAATATTACAGCGGGATTAAGCGGGATACGATTAAAGGAATTTATTACAGCTACTTCAATCGGTAATTTTATTTATTTTATTATATTATCTCTTATACCTGCGGGATTATTTTCAGGGGAAATAAATGTATATGTATTAGGGATTCTTGCTTTTTTCCTAATATTACTCTTTTATTTGTTTAAAAAATTCTATCGCAAAAATAATAGGAAAACCGCTAGAGAAAATCAGAAATAGGCTAAGAAGTTCATATAATCCAAAAGTCATAGAGATCATATCTGTCAGTATTTATCCTGTAAAACAGCGATTAAAACTGACAGATGTTTCAAAAAATTGAAAACTACTTGCATAAAGTTTTCCGACTATTTATAATAATCTTAACAGACGGAGTTTTACAAAATTGTTACAAAGCTTAATCCTATCTGACTATTTATTTACATTCGTGCTAAAAGTTAGTAATCTGCATGACTTAATTACTAGCGAATAATCAAAATACATAGGGCACATAGTTGAATATTAAGTGAATAACAAAATGTAATATCCGTTTGAGATAAAATATAGGGGGGAAAATTGTGAATAAGAGATTATCATTCTTTTTTAGTATGCTGCTCGTTCTTAGTATGTTCCTCGCTGCATGTAGCGGCGGCGGGAAAAGCAATGAACCAGCGTCTAGCGATGGTGAAAAAGCTGAAGGCAATGAAACTGCTGAGGCAAATCCTGATGTACCACAAAATTTACGTGTAAACATTAATACTGAACCGCCTTCATTGCACCCAGGATTAGCGAAAGATGCTACTTCTGGCACAGTTCTTCGTCAAACATTTGAAGGATTAACTCGTATCAATAAAGAAGGAAAACCGGAAGAGGCTGCTGCAGAAAAAGTAGAGGTTTCTGACGATCAAACAGTATATACTTTTACATTACGCGATGCTACATGGTCAAATGGAGATCCTGTCGTTGCGAAAGACTTTGAATATGCATGGAAGTGGGCATTAGATCCGAAGAACCAATCTGAGTATGCATACCAGCTTTACTACCTTAAAGGTGGAGAAGATGCAAACTTAAACGGCGGTTCACTTGATGATGTAGGTGTTAAAGCTTTAGACGATAAAACGCTAGAAGTTACACTTGCCAATCCGACACCATTCTTTTTAGAATTAACTGCATTCTATACTTATCTGCCAATCAACAGCAAGATTGCTGAAGCGAATCCTGACTGGGCAAATGATGCTGGTGATAACTATACGTCTAACGGGCCTTTCGTTATGACTGAATGGTCTCATAGCGATAAGATACTTCTTGAAAAAAATGAAACATATTGGGATGCTGACACAGTAAAATTAGAAACAATTGAAATGATTATGATTAATGATCCAAACACTGAATTATCTATGTTCGATAACGGGGAGCTTGATTGGGCAGGTGCCCCAACAGGTGCCCTTCCAACGGATGCCATGCAAGCCCTTAAGGATGACGGACGTTTAATTACACAATCAATTGCGGGTGTTTACAATTATAAGTTCAATACAACCGCTGGACCAACTGCTAACGTGAATATTCGTAAAGCTCTTGCACATTCCATTAACCGTCAGGAATTAATTGATAACATTACTCAAGGTGCACAATTGCCGGCAATGGGAATTGTACCGCCGTCCATGTTCCCTGAAAATGAAAAAGGTCATTTCCCTGATAATGATGTTGAAGCTGCAAAAGAATTTTTACAAAAAGGTTTAGAGGAGCTTGGTTTTAAAGATGCTTCTGAGCTTCCAGCCATTGTTCTTTCTTACAACACATCTGAGGCACACCAAAAGATTGCTCAAGCAATCCAAGATATGTGGAAGAAAAACCTTGGCATTGAAGTAACGCTTGATAACCAAGAGTGGGCAGTATATTTAGATAAAGTACATGCACTAGATTATCAAGTAGCTCGTATGGGCTGGTTAGGTGACTTTAACGATGCAATCAACTTCCTTGAAATGTATCGTGATGCTGAAGGTGGTAACAACGATACAGGATGGGAAAGCAAAGAGTTCCAAGATTTATTAGCTAAATCTGCGACTGAAGGCGACCATGATGCACGTCAGCAGTTATTAAAAGATGCTGAAAAAGTATTTATGGAAGATATGCCAGTTGCCCCTATTTACTTCTACACAAACAACTGGGTACAAGCTGAAAACTTAAAAGATGTGGCTGTATCTGGTCTTGGTGATGTGCAGTATAAATGGGCTTATTTCGAATAAGAACAAGGCAATATGATACGAAAAGGCTGTCGAGTTGTCTCGATAGTCTTTTCTTTGTTTTGTACAGGTCTGACTAAATAGTCTGCTTAACTCAAAGTGCAGATTATTATAAAGATCAATAGATGTAAATAAAAAAATATGACAATTTTGTGATATTTATCATTTAATAAATTAAAAAAATAAATTATAATAATTATAATTTGATAAAGGGGTTGAAAAGGTTTGATTCGGATGACTATTGCTGGGATTGGGGGATTTATCCTTGTTTTTATTGAATCCTATGTAGTTTTGTTATTGAAAAACTACCAAACAATTGACTTTGGAGGGATTGGACCTTTTATTTCTGTGTGGGCGATGAACTTCTTTCTTTTGTTTACAATCTTCACTCATTTAAAGTTATGGTTTGAGGAACGTGAAAGGACAAAAGAAGAAGCAGTACAAGGAAAATAACTAGAATACACTTGTTTTTTGACACTAACACTTGTTAGTGTCTTTTATTTTCACTTATTTTACATAAATTAATGAAATGATTGTGAACTCTGTTTATAGAGATAGGAAAAATAGGTAAAAAGTAATAAAATAATTTAATGGGTATAAATGTCAACCTAAACATGTACATAATTGATCGTTTAAATATGTACAAAATTACTCGGGCTCTTTCGCAAGATGATTCTTTATTCGATAAGATTCTCCAACAATACTAACTACCGTTGCATGGTGTAAAACACGATCTAAGATCGCATTAGCTAGTTTGGAATCCTGAAATATTTCGTCCCAAGACTTGAAATTGATATTGGTGGTTAGGATAGTACTTCTTTTTTCGTACCTGAAATCGATTAGTTGAAAGAATAATTTTGCATCTTCAGCATCAATAGGCAAATATCCGATTTCATCGATAATAAGCAGCTTATACTTGGTATAATGTTTCAACCTTGCTTCTAATCGATTTTCAATTTTAGCTCTTTTTAATTGTTGTAGTAAATCATGACATTTAATAAAATAGGTACTTGTTCGTTTTTTGGCAGCGGCTATTCCAATTGACGTTGCTAAATGAGTTTTTCCTACACCACTAGGTCCTAAAAAGATAATGTTTTCCTTCTCTTCTATGAAACGCAAAGTAAGAAAATCAAGTATTTGTTGTTTATTAATGGATGGTTGAAAATCAAAATCAAATTCATTTATTTCCTTAAGGTGGGGAAATGCCCCCACCTTTACCATGGAATGCATCATGTTCTTCTCACGAACATCGATCTCATAGTTTGTAAGTTTTACGAGTGTCTCCACGAAGGATACCTGATTGCCTACACTATAGTCGATGGTTTCACTTAAATGCTGGATCATTTGCTTGAGTTTCAAATATTCAAGATTTTGCACTAACTGTTGGTAAGAATTATTCATTTTTATACACATCTCCAATTGCCTCTAGATTTTTCTTTGCCAATTCATCAATATCAGGATAGTAGGGAAGAGCTCTACTGAGCTCATCTTTGTAGTGTTCTTCCTTGTAATTGATTTTTTGATGACTTATTTTGTGTTGGACAATTAACTCCGTGTTATAATAAATGAATAATTGATCATCATATGCTTGTAAACCAACTGTCTTTCCTCGATACTCAGCTGGAACTGAGTATTGATTGGATTTATAGGATACCATGTTGGATGAATTTACTTTTACTAGTGTATGGTTGATTCTGTAAGAATCTCTTATTTGTTGCCGTGGTAGGGGCAGTAAGAGATTCTTTTCTCGTTTTAAGGCTAAAATCGGTATTTTTCCAGTCCCCTGATGATAACTATTATTGATTCTTTCTCCGAGTTGCTGTACATACTTGTGAAGTTCTTCTAAACTAAGTTTCCCTTGATAGGCATAGATTTCGTCAAGATATTTCATGGGTGATTCTATTTTCCCTTTTGTTCTTGGCCTTCCTGCGATACAAGGATGTACTTTGAATCCGAAGTCTTCTGCAAATTGAGCGAAACGTTTATTCACTTTCCCTTTGAAATGTTTCGTCCTCGCATCATCCATTATAGTTGCCATATTATCAGTCATGATTTTCTTTGGAACGCCCCCGATAGCTTCAAAGGCTTCTGTCAAAAATGAAAATAGTACACTTTGTGACTTCGATATACTCATATAAAAAGTACGAAATCTTGAAAAAGAAAGTAATAAGACAGCTACGTTGATATAAACAATTTCTCCATCTTTCGTTTCATACCGAAGGTTTTCCTTCCAATCCAGCTGTGCCTGTTCCCCAGGCGGTGTTTCATATCGAATACTAGACGGTGTTGGATTCGTTCTCTTTCCTTCACTAAAATAAGATTGGAACTCCGGCTTACTTTGGATGTATCTACGAAATGATGAAGCTGCACAATCTAATCCATGATTATCTTTTAGGTATTGCCATAGCACTCTTTTGTAATAAAATACTTGTTTTGATTCTTTTGATAAGAGGAGTGAAATAACTCCGTAGAACTTATCAAATTTCGAAGTTTTATTCTTGGTTTTCTTTGGAGTAAACCCATTAAGGTACTTTTCAATGGTCCTCCGGTCCACATTTAATTCCCTAGCTAATTGACTCTTATTAATTCGCATATTTAAATTCTCCATCAGTATTTTTAGTTTCGGTAAGTCTGTAAGACTATTAATCTCAAAATCTGTCTGGATATTCAACGCTATGTACATACTAATCACCTCAAGATTAGTATGAAAAACCGAGTCAAAACTGTACACCTTTATTTAATCATTTTTGTACATATTTAAATTAGCATTTGTAAAATACACTAGACTTATTAAATATGGAGAAAATTGGACCTGGTATTGGAGTTTTATCACTATGTTTATAACCAACTACATATCACGTCTGCATTTCAAATGGTTCTACAAAAACCAACATACCAAGAAAGTAAGTCAGTAAGCCTTTATTATTGATGAAAAAGTCTTTTGCTTTATCTGCTTAAACTACCTTTTTATAACAAGGTAGTTTTTTTAAACAGCTTTCTCCTCAGTTTCATAAATCTTTGTTAAATTTTGGGTTTTAACACTCAATAGAATATGTTAACCTTATACTATAATTGTTTACATATATACGAGGAGGTTTTTATGAATAACAAATTTAGATCTATTATCTCTGTCACTACAGCATTATTATTTTTTATTCTGGTTTTTATGAACTTTATAGGCTATTGGTCTGCTAACTCATTTATTCAAATCCTATTTTTCTTCATAATGGTAATTTCAATTTTTAATGCAGGATTCGAAATTAGTAAATATCAAAAACTAAGGAGCTGATCGGATATCCGATTAGCTCTATTTTTTTCAACAGTAAACTAAAGTAGCCACGAACTTTTATCTCACGCACGTTCATTCCTCCTTTAAAGAATCCTATTAATCCTTTTAATCACTCTATACATTTCAAACTTCCAACTGTAAAATATTTCTAAGAGGTGAATGAGTTGAAAAAGTTTCTTGGTTTTTCTTTATTGGTACTAATAATTATTTTCTTATTAATAGGTAAAATAGACTCAGGTTTAATAGTTTGTTATGCTGCCATTTTCATATACAATGCCGATTTGGCTGTTATTAATCTTCGAAGGAAAAATTTTTGGCTATCTATATTTCACATAGCACTATCTGCTGGATTTTTATACCTTTTTATTTCAGCTTTATTCTAGGAAACACTATATAAAATTAGTTTGCTGCTAATNTAATGGGAAAAATCGACAAAGAAGGTGTAGGAAATAGCCATTGAACTAAACATGGATGATAGAGGAAACAATGAAGAACTGCAAAAAATGCTTACCTCCTCGAATGTCGTTTATTCAGTATTCCAAGGAATGAAAGAAGGCCTAGTTATTACAGATATAAATGCGAATATCTTAAATGTCAATCAAGCATATTGTTTGATTACAGGCTATTCTGTTCAAGAATTACTAGGGAAAAATCTTAATATTATAAAGTCAAATCTTCATGATAAAGCCTTTTACCGCGAATTATGGAAGCGGATAACATCGGAAGGGAGATGGGAAGGGGAGATATGGAATCGTCATAAAAGTGGACGTTTGTTTCTCCAAAAGCTAAGCATCATTGCTATCAGAGATAAACGAAATATCATTAACCAATTTGTGGGAGTTGTGTCGGATATCTCAGAGGAAGAAAAATTAC
The DNA here is from genome assembly GCF_900199725.1 of Cytobacillus massiliigabonensis. Classification (GTDB taxonomy): domain Bacteria; phylum Bacillota; class Bacilli; order Bacillales; family Cytobacillaceae; genus Cytobacillus; species Cytobacillus massiliigabonensis. Next base: position 2,031,855 of record NZ_LT904904.1, read on the forward strand.
GAAGGGATATCATAAGGACTGGTATGCTTCAAAGAACCTTGCTCCCTACACCCATGGATATAAAGATGTTAGAAATTGATACTGTTTTCAGACCATTGAACTATCTTGGAGGCGACTTCTTTGATTATTACTGGGACTCAGAAAAAAGGGTTTTATCTGGTTATATTATAGATATTATGGGACATGGGGTAACCGCTTCTTTCCAAAATTCCGTATTACGAGTATTGTTCCGCCAAAATTTTGATAATAATAGTACACTTGTCGATGTATTGAAAGCCATTAATAAAGAATCAATGATTTACTTTCTGGAAGATACATTTGCCGCGGCTCTCTGTTTCAGGATTGATCTGGGAAATGGCATCTTGACATATGCCTGTGCAGGAATAAATAAATTTATTAAATGTCAATCAGATGGTGAATTAAAGGTTGTAAAGCAGCCTGGTCCATATTTAGGAATATTGAATGAGCCTGCTTTTGATGAAATTACAGAAGAGATCGGAATGGGAGAATTATTGTTTTTCATGACTGATGGTTTTATGGATATTATTGAAATGAACAATACATTTCACGCAAATGACTTAAAAGGAAATATGAACATGTTAAGCGGGGTAAGTATTTCAGAATTAAAAGATGATGCATCTGCCATTGGAATCTTGATAAAACAAGTTGGAGGAGGATGAATGAACATACTTCAGCTTAGATTTCGTACACATGAAGAATTTTGTCTGCTCCGTTCATTAATTAAAGCGGATGTTCAGAATATTTTTGGTGTGAATGATTCTTTTCTCATGGAAGTGGCAATTAATGAAGCGGTAAATAATGCCCTTTGCGCTAATCATTCGATGAATCCAATTACACTGAGTTTGAGGATTGCCTCTGGTAAACGTCTAATTGTTCGAATTAAGGATGCGGGTGAAGGCTTTAATGTTAGTAAAACATTAAAAGAGATAACTAGTTCACCTGAGTTATTATTTGAGAAAAATTTAACTAGTGAATGTGGCAGAGGGCTCAGCATTATAAAAATGGCTACAGATAAAATGATTTTTAATCAAAAAGGCAATGAATTGCTTTTAATGAAATATATAAGGACAGAAGCAGACTGTAATATATAATCCAAACCAAAAAAAGCGTTGAGGTGCTCCGATAGATGTCAAAATTAACAATGAAACTATTATTTTCGTATTTTATTATTGTTGTTATAATGGCTGGGCTTGGCATCACAGCGGTATCAACACTTTCCGCAGTAAATGATAATGGAATATCTATGCATGAGGATACGGTTGTACCGCTAAGTCAAATAGCTGAAATTGCCAAGTTTTCAGAGAATACTAGGGTTCAAATGGTAACTGCCGGAAATACTAAGGATCCTGATCTTACGACGATTGCTGAGGAAAATATTGCCTATATAAGTGAACTAATTAGTGAATACAAAAAAGGCAGAATGATTCCAATGGAACAGAAAAAGTTTGAAGAGTTTCAAACGAACTGGACGTTGTTCACTGATCGAGTGGCAAAAAATATTTCCCTTATAAGAGCGGGGAAATATGAAGAAGCAAATGAAGGATTAAAGCTTGGAAGAGAACCTTTTACTATTGCAAGCGAAAACTTAAAAGAGCTGATAAAAATAAAGAAGCAAGTCGCCGAAGACTTAATTAAACAAAATGAGAAAGAATATGTTCAATCACGACTTACTCTCTTAATTATAGTTTTATTTGCTGTTGTATTAGCGATTGGCATTGGGCTGTTTGAAGGCAAAATGATTGCCCAGCCTGTTAGGAAAATATCTGAAAGAGCCTACAAAATAGCAAATGGAGATTTGACCGGAGAAGCAATTCAAGTAAAGAATAAGGATGAAATTGGTGATCTTGCAAGCTCGTTTAATGAGATGAATGAATCTTTGAGAAGAGTCGTATCTTCCGTTTATCAGTCCTCTAAAGAATTGTCGGCATATTCTGACGAAATGGCAGCTTCAAGCGAACAAGTGGCTGCATCTGCTACAGAAGTGTCGGTATCAATGAATCAAGTAGCAGCGAACACTGAAAAGGGAAATCAATCTGTAATGGATGTTACGAAAGTTTTATTAGAGCTTTCTTCTCTTATCCAAATAGCTAAAGGAAAAGCTTCATCTGCTTTGCTTAATTCTAAAGCTACCTATGAAACTGCTTGTGAGGGCAAGGAAATAGTAAACGATTCAATTAATAAAATGGAAATTATTAAGACAAGAACAATAGAAACTGAAGATCTCATTCAGCGCTTAGATCAGTATTCAATCGAGATCGGTCATATAACGCAAATGATAACTAGCATTGCGGATCAAACGAATCTTCTTGCACTAAATGCTTCCATTGAAGCTGCAAGAGCAGGGGATCAAGGTCGTGGATTTGCGGTTGTAGCAGAAGAAGTACGTAAATTAGCAGAACAATCCAATGACGGAGCACATCAAGTGGGAGAGCTTGTAAGGAAAATATCTGGGAGCACTGGTGAAGCGGTACAGGCAATGCAACAGAATAGAATTGAGGTTGAGCAAGGAGTGAAAATTGTAGCCAGTGCAGGCAGTGCATTAGATCGTATTCTTTCAGCCGTTTCTGTTACTTCAAAGGAAGTAGATGGGATTACTGATGTAACAGATGAAGAAGTGGCAAGCTCTGAAAAAATTGTATCCTTAATAGATGAGCTTTCAACTGTAATGGAAAATACTACTGCAAAAACAGAAGAAGTCTCTATAGCAACCGAAGAATCATCGGCAGCGATTGAGACATTATCAGGGAGTGCAGAGGAAGTTAGTGCGATGGCCATGGAACTAAAAACATCCGTACAAATATTTAAAATATAAGGAGATTAGCGGGCCATGATAAAGAATATGGAAATTTCATCAACCACACCAACTAGGATAAAGGTTGTTTTGGAAGGGGATCTATATGTTGAAGAGGCAGCAGAGTTACGCGAAAGACTGCTTCGGCAGATTGATAAAGGCATCCATACAATGGATATAGAGTTAGGGGGGGTAAACTATATAGATAGCTCAGGTTTAGGTGTGCTCATTGCCCTTCATAAAAGATGTACACAAAAAGGAGGAACATTAACAATTAAAGGCGTTCGCGGGAAAATTAAAGAACTGTTTGAACTAACTAGATTAAATAAAGTATTTGATATCGAATAAAAAAGCTGTGATGTATGAATTGTAGATTACAATTATACATCACAGCTTTTTTTATGAAGAATAATCAATCGTTCTAATAATTAGATTGATTTTATATAAAAAACGTATTGATTAGATTAATAACAAAATATACAATATAAAAATAAGAAAATTATAAAAATTAAATCAAATTAAAATAGTAATTTTTTATTCTTCATAACCATAAGAAAGGGTGGAATGATGAAAAATAATATGACTCCTTTGAAACAAGGTTTATATGATCCAGCTTATGAACATGATGCGTGCGGAATCGGATTTGTTGCTAATATAAATGGCAATTCATCTAATCAAATAATTAGGCAGGGATTGTCCATGCTTAACCGGTTAGAGCATCGAGGAGGTCAAGGTAGTGATCCTGCTGTTGGAGATGGAGCTGGAATCATGACTCAGATTCCTCATCAGTTTTTCTTAACTAAATGTGAGAAGATAAGTATTCCTGAAGCAGGAAATTACGGGGTTGGAATGATTTTTTTGCCACAAAAGATGCAATGGCGGAAGAAATGTGAGCATCAAATAAAAAAATTCATAGAGAAAGAGGGCCAACAATTATTAGGGTGGAGAACTGTCCCGACCGATGATTCAACTCTTGGGAATTCTGCTAAGAGCAGTCAGCCATTTATTCGACAAGTGTTTATTGGGAAAACGGATAAAGAAATGGACGATGCTTCTTTTGAAAGAAGGCTCTATGTTATTCGAAAAAAAACGGAAAAAACTATTAGAGCAAGACAATTGGCTGGAAGTGAAAAATTCTATATTTCCAGTCTATCTTCCAGGACAATCGTTTACAAAGGGATGCTCACTCCTGAACAGCTAGGTGCTTATTACGTTGATCTCCAGGAGAAAATTTTTACATCTGCATTTTCTCTTGTCCATTCAAGATTTAGTACAAATACCTTTCCGAGCTGGGAAAGAGCCCATCCAAACCGATATTTAATTCACAATGGAGAAATAAATACGTTAAAAGGGAACGTAAATTGGATGAAAGCACGGGAAAAAGTAATTGAATCTTCAGTTTTTGGGGTGAGGATAAATGAACTATTGCCAATTATTGATTTAGATGGAAGTGATTCTTCATCTTTTGACAATTGTTTGGAATTTTTGATCCTATCTGGACGCTCCCTACCCCATGCAGCAATGATGATGGTACCTGAACCTTGGGAAAAAGACGAACGTATGGAGGATTCATTAAAGGCATTTTATGAATATCACAGCCATTTGATGGAGCCTTGGGATGGACCTGCTGCTTTAGGTTTCACTGATGGAAAGCAAATCGGTGCGATGCTAGATCGCAATGGTCTCCGTCCAGCACGTTACTATGTAACATCTGATAATACAATCATTTTCTCATCTGAGGCAGGGGTAATTGATATAGATCCTGATCTAATTATTCAAAAAGGAAGACTAAGCCCTGGAGAAATGCTGTTAGTAGATTTACAAAAAGGCAGCATTCTCTCGAACAAGGAAATAAAAGAAAGCATCGCCAATGAATTTCCATACCGCAAATGGTTAGATGAAAAACAGATTCATTTGAGTATGCTGCCGGAAGTGAATAAATCTCATCAAGAAAAAAGCACAAATCTATTACAATTTCAGCGCGCATTCGGATACACGTATGAAGAGCTGGCAAAGCATATTGAACCAATGGCAATGGAGGGGAAAGAGGCTGTAGGTTCCATGGGGAATGATACACCATTAGCTGTTCTCTCCAATCATTCACAGCTTTTATACAATTACTTTAGACAAATGTTTGCCCAAGTAACCAATCCTCCAATTGATGCTATACGTGAATCATTTGTTATATCGACTGTCACCTTACTGGGTGCTGAAGGAGATTTATTCAATCCAACACCTGAAAATTGCCGTCGCATTCGGATGGAAACACCAATTTGCACGGATGATCAGCTTAAGCGGCTCCGGCATAATCCCTATGCTTCATTTAAAACAGAAACATTTCCAATTTTATTTGATGTCAAAGATGAAGAACAAGGTTTAGAAAAGGCATTAAATCATTTATTTTCTTCGGTTGATCAAGCAGTTAAAAAAGGAGTATCAATCATAATTTTATCTGATAGAAATATGGACAAAAGTGCTGCGGGCATTCCAGCACTGATTGCGGTTAGCGGGGTTCATCACCATTTAGTACGGCAGGGAACTAGAACGAAGGTGAGTATAATCGCAGAAACAGGTGAGGCAAGAGATGCCCATCAATTTTGTATGCTAATTGGGTATGGGGCAGATGCTGTCAATCCATATCTTGTATTTCAGACAATTAAAGACATGCTAATTAGCCGGCCAAATCAAACATTAGATTACTTTGAAGCAATAGAGAACTATATTCAAGCTGCAACACATGGAATGATTAAAGTCCTTTCTAAAATGGGGATATCTACTATTCAAAGTTATCGGGGAGCACAAATTTTCGAGTCTGTTGGAATTGATTCTCTCGTTATTGAAAAGTATTTTACTGGAACACCAGCAAGATTAGGCGGAATGAAACTCGAAGCAATTGCGAAAGAAACACTGCTTCGGCATGCAGAAGCCTTCCAACAAAAAAATAAAGAGGAAACATTAAAGAGCGGCAGTGATTTTCAATGGCGGTATGGTGGAGAAGCTCATGCTTTCCGTCCTGAAACAATACATCTTCTGCAGTATGCATGCCGTACGAATGATTATCAGCTTTATAAAAAATATGCGGAATTGGCCAATGAAGAACAACTTATTTTCATGCGTGGGATGCTGGAATTTAAAAGGACTCCGTCCATTCCAATAGATGAGGTGGAAAGTATTGAATCAATTTGCAGACGCTTTAAAACGGGAGCCATGTCATATGGTTCATTAAGCCAAGAGGCTCATGAAACAATTGCAATTGCGATGAATCGGATTGGAGGCAAAAGCAATAGCGGGGAAGGGGGAGAACATCCAGACCGCAGTATCCCAGATGAAAATGGCGACAGGAGAGGAAGTGCGATTAAGCAGGTTGCTTCAGGAAGATTTGGGGTTTCAAGTCATTATTTAATCCATGCGGAGGAAATTCAAATTAAGATGGCTCAAGGGGCAAAGCCAGGTGAAGGCGGTCACTTGCCAGGTAGCAAAGTCTATCCATGGATAGCAGAAGTGCGAGGCTCTACACCAGGTGTTGGTCTAATCTCACCACCGCCGCACCATGATATCTATTCTATAGAAGATCTTGCCCAGCTCATACATGATTTAAAACATGCCAATCCGCAAGCGAGAATTAGTGTTAAGCTTGTCGCGAAGGCTGGTGTCGGCACAATTGCTGCCGGTGTTGCGAAAGGGCTGGCAGATGTCATTTTAATAAGCGGATCAGAAGGCGGAACGGGTGCAGCACCGAAAACAAGCATTAAACATACAGGTATGCCTTGGGAGATTGGGGTTGCAGAAACGCATCAAACCTTGATGCTCAATGGGCTAAGAGACCGGGTTGCGATAGAAGCGGATGGGAAAATGATGACTGGCCGAGACATTGTGATTGCAGCACTGCTAGGAGCAGAGGAATTCGGTTTCGGTACAGCACCCCTCGTTGTCTTAGGCTGTGTTCTTGTTCGTGCTTGTCATTTAAATACTTGTCCAGTTGGGATTGCTACCCAAGATCCTGAACTGCGCAAAAAATTCCATGGGGAAGCGGAATATCTCGTTAACTTCATGCGATTTATTGCGCAGGATGTTCGTGAAATTATGGCTGAGCTTGGTTTTAGAACAATTAATGAAATGATTGGCCAAACAAATAGGCTAGTGCAAATAGATAAATCAAAAACGCACTGGAAAACAAAAGACTTGGATCTTTCAGCACTATTATATAAGCCAAAGGTTTTAAACAAGGGGGGAATGTATAATCAAAGACCGCAAAATCACAAGCTTGAACGCTCTCTTGATCAGAAAGTGCTTTTAGATATTTGTCAGCCCGCACTTACACATAAAAAGAAAGTAAAAGCGAGTTTCACAATTCAAAATATTCATCGGACAGTGGGCACGTTTGTAGGAAGTGAAATAACGAAGCGTTATGGGCAGGCTGGTCTGCCAGAAGATACAATTGAATTGCAATTTTCGGGATCGGCTGGACAAAGCTTTGGGGCATTTTTACCGAAAGGAGTCACGCTGAATCTTTTGGGGGATGGAAATGATTATGTAGGCAAAGGGTTATCGGGCGGAAAAATCATAGTAAATCCATCAGTAAAATCTGCTTTTTCCCCTGAAAATAATACAATTATTGGAAATGTTGCCTTTTATGGAGGAACATCAGGTGAAGCATACATTCATGGTTTAGCTGGTGAACGTTTCTGTGTTAGAAATAGCGGGGTTCATGCTGTTGTAGAGGGAATTGGCGATCATGGCTGTGAGTATATGACAGGGGGACGTGTTGCTATTCTGGGATCAGTTGGGAAAAACTTTGCAGCTGGAATGTCTGGCGGTATAGTTTATGTTTTTGCAGAGGATTATGAAGACTTTTATAAGAAATGCAATCAGGATTTAGTCATTTTGGAGCCGCTTGATAAGAGAGAAGAAATCGAAGAGCTTAAGCAGCTTGTTGAAAAACATCAATATTATACAAAAAGTTTACGAGCAGAATATATTCTACATCGCTGGAACGGTCTTTTATCGACATGGGTGAAAGTAATTCCAAAGGAATATAAACTTGCTGTTCAAAAAATGGGCTGGAATGATAAGAAGGCAGAAGGAATACCTGATTTTATTAACCCTAATCAAATAGATCCAACGTCACGAACTATAAGCTTAATGAATTAAAGAAAGGAGTGAATCGATGGGAAAGCATACTGGTTATATTGAATATGACAGGGAAGGGCCGATAGAAAGAAAACCGAGTGAACGTTTGAATGACTGGGGAGAATATCTGCAGACACATTCTGAAGACAGCATGGAAAAGCAGGGGGCACGATGTATGGATTGTGCAACCCCGTTTTGCCATACGGGGATTCAAATAGGAAGGTCCATGATAGGCTGCCCAACAAATAATCTAATTCCCGAATGGAATGACCTTATTTACCGTGGAAGATGGAAAGAAGCATTTGAGAGGTTAATTAAAACCAATAATTTCCCTGAATTCACTGGACGTGTATGTCCTGCTCCATGTGAAGGATCCTGTACAGCTGCTATCAATAATTCAGCTGTTGCCATTAAAAGCATTGAACGCGCCATTATTGAAAAAGGTTTCTCGGAAGGGTGGATTACTCCAAACCAGCCGGCTATACGTACTGGAAAAAAGGTAGCAGTAGTTGGGTCAGGTCCAGCAGGGCTTGCATGTGCAGATCAATTAAACAAATTGGGGCATTTAGTAACTGTTTTTGAACGTTCTGATCGGATAGGCGGATTGCTTATGTATGGCATCCCGAATATGAAGCTTGAAAAAGACATTGTCGAGCGGAGAGTTCGTTTATTAGAAGCTGAAGGCATACAGTTTATTACAAATACGGAAATTGGCAAAGACATTCAAGCAAACGAATTACGCGAAAGTTTTGATGCGGTTATTCTTTGTACTGGTGCACAAAAACCTAGAGATTTGTCAATTAAAGGGAGAGAGCTAAAAGGCATCCATTTTGCAATGGATTATTTAACAGCTAACACGAAGAGTTTATTAGATTCTAATTTGGCGGATCGAGCATATCTTTCGGCAGAAGGAAAGGCTGTCATCGTCATTGGGGGAGGCGATACAGGAGCAGACTGTATTGCAACTGCTTTAAGACATAAGTGTAAAAGCATTGTACAATTCGGAAAGCATCCACAGCTCCCAATTGAGCGTACAGCTTCTAATCCGTGGCCAGAATTTCCAAATACCTTCTCATTAGATTATGCATATGAAGAAGCTAGTGTACAAATAGGTAACGATCCAAGGGAATATTCGATATTAACGAAGAGATTTGTTGGTGATGGAGACGGGTATGTGAAAGAGCTGCATACAGTTCAAATTGAGAAAACAACGGATCAGCATGGAAATACTTTTATTCATGAAATCCCCGGCAGTGAAAAAATATGGTCCGCTGATCTTGTACTAATTGCAATTGGATTTAGTGGTCCTGAAGTGGAAGTGCTTCAAGCATTTGCGCTCAAACAAGAAAAACAGCAGAAGATGGAGGCGGAGAATGATAAGTATGCAACTAATATAGAGGGGGTATTTATTGCTGGCGATGTGCGCAGAGGGCAGAGCCTTGTTGTATGGGCGATTCGTGAAGGGAGGGAAGCAGCTTTAGTTTGTGATAAATATATGATGAGTAAGATCAAATAGTAAAATTAAATATATTGGAGGCATGAAGATGGCGGATTTATTTTTGGTTAATAGTTTATGGATTATGTTAGGTGCAATTTTGGTCATTTTCATGCAGGGTGGGTTTATTTTATTAGAAGCAGGCTCTACTAGGATGAAAAATGCTGGTCATATTGCAGGTAAAACTATTTTTTCTTTCGGTATTGCCTCTATCATTTTTTGGGCAGTAGGCTACGGCTTTATCTTTGGAAATAATGGAAACTTTTTTATAGGTATGTCTGACTTTTTCTATTCGGGGCAAGAAACGGGAGAAACTAGTTATTCTAAGGCTGCATTCTTCGTGTTTCAGCTTGCGTTTGCGGGAATTGCTTTAACTATTGCATTTGGCGGCTTTGCAGAGCGTGCCAAATTATCGGTATATCTTATTTTTGCCCTTATTTTCTCAAGCATCATTTATCCAATTGTTGCACATTGGATATGGGGGGGAGGCTGGTTAGCTGAGCATGGAAAACAGGATTTTGCTGGTTCGACAGTTGTCCACCTGACAGGTGCGATGGCGGCACTTGCTGCTACTATATTATTAAAGCCGCGGATTGGAAAATACAATATGGACGGCTCTGCAAATAATTTACATGGGCACAACCAGGTATTCACTGCTTTAGGCGTGCTTATTTTATGGATCGGCTGGTTTGGTTTTAATGCTGGGAGTACTTTAGGAGTTGAAAATGGATTTTTTGGCTTTATTGCTTTAAATACAAATTTAGCTGCAGCTGCCGGGGCAATCAGTGCTTTACTTATTTCATGGGCAGTGATGGGAAAATCGGATATTCCAACGATGTTGAATGGAGCATTAGCAGGACTCGTTGCGATTACAGCTTCATGCGCATTCGTTGAAACATGGGCAGCATTTGTTATTGGTATCATTGCTGGATTACTAGTCTTTTATGGTGCCAGACTGTTTGAAAAACTAAAGATTGATGATCCGATTTTCGCACTGTCAGTCCATGGCTTAGCTGGTGTATGGGGAACGTTATCTACCGGATTATTTGCTGCACCTGAATTAGCATCTGTTGGTCAACCAGGATTGTTTTATGGAGGCGGGCTATCTCAGCTTGGTGTCCAAGCGATGGGTGTAACTGTTTCCGCAGTTTTTGCCTTTACTGTTTCATTTGCCGCATTATTTATCATGAAAAAAGTAATGAATGGAATCCGAGTGACAAAAGAAGAAGAATTAATGGGATTAGATATTAGTGAGCATGGCACTTACGGATATCCTGAAGAGTTTATAAAAAAAGAACAAAACGGCCCAAATGATTTAATTGTGCAGCCAACATTGAATACGCAGCCTTAATAAATGTAGGATTATCCTGAAAGTAAACTCACTATTCCTTGATATCCAAAATAAAGACCAAAACCAATTAAGGAAAAGCCAGAAATGATTGATATCATTTTAAGGCTTCTGCTATTTAAAAACCTTCTAAAACCAGTAGTCAGCCCAGCTACAAGAACATCCCAAAGTGTTAAACCGAGAAATATCATACTGCTGTAAATTAATAATGAGGTTGTTCCGTTCGTTTGCGCCGTTTTCGCCAAAACAGAACCATAAATACCTAGCCAAAAAAGAATGGACATAGGGCTAGTAATGGACATAATAAATCCAGTGAAGAAACATTTTATGATTGATTCCTTTCCACTGCTGTCTGCAAGAGTAAAAGAGCCCGCACTGATAATACTTTCAATTCCTGAATAGATAAGGATAAAACCGCCGAATAACCAAAGAAAGATTTGGACGACAGGAATTTCTAGAAACTGAACCATTCCTAAATAAACGATCATCATGAAGATCCCATCTGCAATCATCGAGCCAGCACCAACCACCCATGCATGCCAAAATCCGTTTTTTATTCCTTTATCTAAACGGGCAGAATTTACAGGACCAATCGGAGCTGCTAAAGTAAATCCTAATAAAATATAGCTTAATAAAATACTGCTGCTCAAACATCCACCACTCCACCTCAGAATTGAGTTATATAACTTGTACATTTTATGTAAAAGATTTGACGATATGACAAATAGTCCATTGATTATTAATAAAAAAGCCCTTCAGTTGAAGGGCTTTTTCCATTGTATATATCCTATATTTTGCTTTTTTATCTTACATTCATTTCGCTTGGTTTTGGTCCTTTGCGTTCATTTCGATTAAGTTTGTTGATTTCTTCCATTTCATTCAAGGAAAGTTCAAAATCAAATACATTGAAATTTTCTTCAATTCGTGTTGGTGTTACAGATTTCGGAATAACGATTGTGTCATTTTGTAAATGCCAGCGCAAGACGATTTGTGCTGGTGTTTTTCCGTGATCTTTTGCAATTTTTTGAATAACTTCTTCGTTCAGCACTTCGCCGCCTTGCTGTAAAGGACTCCAAGCTTCGACAAATATCTCGTGTTTGGCACAAAAGTCTTTTACCTCTTTTTGATCAAGGTATGGATGACACTCAATTTGGTTTAGGACAGGCTTGACATCACATTCTTTTAAAATTCGCTCCAGGTGTTCGATGTCAAAATTACAGACCCCAATCGCTTTTACTCGTCCATCATGATAAAGTTTCTCTAATGCTTTATATGTATCAACGTATTGATCGAACTCTGGCGTTGGCCAATGAATCAAGTATAGATCAACATAATCAAGACCAAGTCTTTCTAAACTTTCATCAAATGCACGCAATGTATTTTCATAGCCTTGATCACTATTCCAAACTTTTGTAGTAATAAAAAGCTCTTCACGTGGAACGGAAGAAGCTTGGATCGCTTTCCCGACGCCACGTTCATTCTGATAAATCATTGCAGTATCAATAGACGTATAGCCCACATCAATTGCTTTGGCAACAGCAACCTCTGCTTGATCATTCTCCACTTGCCAAACCCCGAACCCAAGCTGCGGCATTTTTAATCCATTATTTAAGGTTACAAAATTCATCAAAATGTCTCTCCTTTGCTAATTATTGCCTTTCAATTGCAGTTTTAGGATAACAATTTGAATGGTAAATATCAAATAATTAAAACGATAAGGTGAGTAAATATTTCAAGTTTAGGATCTAAAAAAAAGCGCAAATTAATATTGCCTTGATAAAAAATGATTAGGAGGGCGATTGTTATGAAGATAAAGCTTGTGATAACTGTACTATTTGCTATATTTTCATTAGGATTATTGTCGGCTTGCGGTGCTAATAACAACAGAATGAATGATACGGAGGATGTAAATTACCGACCTGTTCGATATGAGCCTCAGGATAATAATATTGGAACTGACCTGGACAACCCAAATATGAATCCGGCCAGATATGATCAAAATAATAGGAATAACCATGATTTGTTAAATAATGTGCAGCAAAATGACCGTTTATATGATGAGAATAGAGATGATCAAATACCTGGGACAGGCGGAACAATGAGAGGGCAATAAACTGCGAAGAAGCAGGAAAAATAATTACGTGTGTAAGTTAATTGAAAATGAATAAACAGGTCATATAAATACCTGTTTATTCATTTTGTAAGGTAATTCTAAAGAACAGATGATAAAAATCTTTACAAATTTTCATGCCTTGGTCTGCGTTTGCGATAAATGACATAGCTTCGTGTTAAGTATCTGACTGGTACACTAAAAACGTGTACAAGGCGTGTGAAAGGCCATGCAGCCACTAATCCAAATACTGCGAGCATATGAAATTTAAACCAAACAGGAACAGCTATCAATAAGCTTGGGTCAGCACGGAAGGTTATAATGCCCCTAAGCCATGGTCCAATTGTTGTCCGATAATCAAAACCTTGTGAATCTATATTTGAAAAAGTAGCTGACATTCCTGATAAAATAACAATAAGTAAACAAATAAGTGAAATCCAATCTCCTTTAGTGCTAGTAGCAATAAGCCTGCGTACAGTCATCCTTCGATAAAGGAGAATGAATATCCCAATCGAAGCAGCAATTCCAGCAGGGATTCCCCCTATAAGGGCAATCATATGGTATTGATGTTCAGAAATACCCATTGATTCATACACTCCAATAGGAATTAAAAGTCCCATTACATGACCGCCGAATACAAAGATAATTCCCCAATGAAATAGATTGCTGCCTAAACGAAGGAGCTTCTTTTCCAGCAATTCGCTTGATTTGGAAGTCCAGCCGAATTGATCGTGTTGATAGCGATAAATATGACCGCCGATAAATATTGTCAGAACAATATAGGGGAAGACTACCCAGAGAAACTGGTCGAACATAGAGTTTCACTCCTTCTAACAGTCTTTGAAATTCCAATTGCTTCAAGGGCTAATAAAATAGCCTTCATTATGTGCCCGTAATGATTATCTTCAGGGTTAATATTTTCGGAAATTTCCTTTATGCTCGCAAAGTATCTGGAAAAAACAGGTATTATTATTTCTTGGTCTACATGGCTTGCAAATTCCAGCATGATTGGCAAGTAGTCTGGCAGTTCTTGGTCAGTTACAGCAAATCCATGTATTTTGTAATAATTTTTCAAGAAAAGGAGATCCATCCCTCGTTCACGCTGTTCCCCATTCGACATATACGTGACATAAAGATTCGTTTTCTTGCCAAAATCAAAAGTATTTATATACACGGAAATCAGTTTTGACGGAGACATCTGTTTACATTTATGAAGAAATTGAAATAATTCTTCTTTTATTGAAAGAAAAGACGGGAGATGAATATCTTCTTTAAGGTCATCAAAAGATTCAAGAAATTCTTTATTCGGATAGCTTAATAAATAGGAACAAACTTGAAAAACTTGTTGTACTTCATGGAAAATCATTCGTTTGCCACCAGCTTTCTGATTGTTAGATTTGCTAAAAGGGGAGGGGGCGATGAAATATTTCATCTGCCGCCGCGCACATTATCTAAAGTGTGCCGCAAGCCCCCGGACCTCCTGCAAATGCAAGCCCACAGCTGCCTTGTTCATCATAAAGATCAGCCACCTCTTCACGATGTGAAGCAGGGATGACAAACCGATCTTCATATTTAGCAATTGCAAGAAGGCGGTACATATCTTTAATATCTTGTTCTGTTAATCCGAGCTGTTCGATTAAAGCAGTATTAGGCTGTTTTTTCGTTTGTACACTTCTCATGTAAGTTCTCATGACAGCCATTTTCTTCAAGACTTTTCGAATATGTGATTCATCGCCTGCCGTAAGTAAATTAGCTAAATATTGGATTGGAATCCGCATTTCTTCAATGGCAGGGAAAATATCCTCGGCATTAGATGAACTGCCAACCCCCTCAAACATATTCATAATTGGGCTTAACGGCGGAATATACCAAACCATAGGCATCGTCCGATATTCTGGATGCAATGGAAGCGCAATTTTCCAATCGATGATCATTTTATAGATAGGTGATTTTTGTGCTGCTTCAATGAATTCCATTGGGATGCCTTCCTTTCTTGCGGCTTCCACGACATCAGGGTCATTAGGATCTAAAAAAATGCCTAATTGTGCATGATAAAGGTCTTTTTCATCAGATAGAGCAGCTTCCTCAACTTTATCCGCATCATAAAGCATGACACCAAGGTAGCGAATACGTCCGACACAAGTTTCAGAGCAGATTGTAGGCAGTCCTGCTTCAATTCTTGGGAAACACAATGTGCATTTTTCTGCTTTATTTGTTTGCCAGTTGAAATAAACCTTTTTATAAGGGCAAGAAGTTACACAGTGTCTCCACGCACGGCAAGCATTTTGGTCAACAAGAACAATCCCATCCTCATCACGTTTATACATAGCACCAGATGGACATGCGCTCACGCAAGAAGGGTTGATGCAGTGTTCACATATTCTTGGCAAGTACATCATGAATACTTCTTCAAATTCTGTCCGAATCTGATTTTCCATTGCCACAACATTCGGATCCTGTAACCCAGTTATATGACCTCCGGCAAGATCATCCTCCCAGTTTGGACCCCAAAGAACCTCCATGAATTCTCCAGTTAAAGCTGATTTTGGACGAGCAACTGGCTGTGTTTTACGCTCAGGGCTATTTGTTAATGTTTCATAATCGTAATTCCAAGGTTCGTAATAATCATCAATTGTTGGCAGATTCGGGTTGTAGAACAAATTAAGCAAGCGGCTTGTTTTCGAACCTGACTTTAATTGCAGTTTTCCATTCTTAACTTCCCAGCCTCCTCTGTAGAGTTCTTGGTCTTCCCAGCGTTTTGGATAACCAATGCCTGGCTTTGTTTCTACATTGTTAAAGTACATATATTCTGCACCTGGACGATTTGTCCAGGTGTTCTTGCAAGTAACACTGCAAGTATGGCAGCCGATACATTTGTCTAGATTCATTACCATCCCTATTTGTGCTTTAATCTTCAAGCCAATCAACCTCCTTAAGTTTGCGGATGACAACATTTACGTCTCGTTGGTTGCCAGTAGGTCCATAATAGTTAAAACCATAACTTAACTGTGCATAGCCGCCGATCATGTGAGTTGGTTTAACATAAATTTTTGTTGGACTATTATGTGTACCGCCGCGATTGCTTGTTAATTTTGTTCCAGGTACGTTAATGTGACGGTCTTGTGCATGGTGCATAAAGGCCATTCCCCTTGGGATTCGGTGAGAAACAACAGCTCTTGCTACGACAACGCCATTTCGGTTGAAGCATTCAATCCAATCGTTATCATTTACGTTAACCTCTGCTGCATCGTCTTTGTTCATCCAGACAGTCGGACCGCCGCGAAATAGAGTCAGCATTGGCTGAGAATCAAAATACATGCTGTGGATGGACCATTTATTATGCGGTGTTAAATAATTTAGAACGATTTCCTTTCCTTCAGCTTCAGGTCTATTTTTCTTAAATGGCTTTTGTTGGAGAATAGGTTTAAATGTTGCCATCGATTCTCCGAATTCTTGCATCATTTCATGATCGATATAGAAGGACTGTCTTCCAGTGATTGTTCTCCAAGGTATAAGTCTTTCCACATTTGTAGTAAATGGCGAGTAGCGGCGTCCGCCTTTTTCAGATCCGCTAAAGGCTGGGGAAGTAATAACTGTTTTTGGCTGAGCAGTAATTTGTGCAAAAGTAAAGCATTCTTCTTCCCGTTCTGCGGCTAAGTCAACAAGCTCAAGGTCTGTTTTCTTCTCAAGTGCCTCCCACGCTTTAACAGCCATTCTGCCGTTGGAAGTAGAGGATAGGGTTAATACAGCTTCACAGGCACTTTTGGCATTTTCAATACTTGGACAGCCATCTGCAATTCCGCCTCGAATTGTCCCAAGAGTATTTTTTAGTTTCTCGTACTCTTCCTCTGCAGACCAATTGATTCCCTTTATGCCATATGGTGCAGTTTTAATATTTGGCCCTAAAGAGATCATCTTTTCGTATATAAGTTTGAAATCTCTTTCGACAACATGAATTTGAGGCATTGTTTTTCCTGGTATAGGCTCACAATCCCCTTTGCTCCAATCTTTTATAATCCCTAATGGCTGTGCCATTTCCTGAGGAGTATCATGGTTTAGCGGAGTAGCAACAACTTCTTTAATAGGATCGATATTTAGCTCTGCAGCCATTTGTGAAACTGATTTAGCAATTGATTTAAAAATATCCCAGTCTGAACGAGCTTCCCATGGTGCAGAAATAGCTGGATTAAATGGATGGATAAATGGGTGCATATCCGTACTATTCAAGTCATGCTTTTCATACCATGTTGCTGCAGGAAGGATGATATCTGAATACAGACTTGTCCCAGCCATACGGAAATCTAAATCGATTAATAAATCAAGCTTTCCTTTCGCTGCTTTCTCATGCCATTTCACTTCTTCAGGCTTTAGGCTGTCTTTGTCTTCATTTAATAGGCCGCTAGTTGTTCCTAATAGATGCTTTAAAAAGTATTCGTGACCCTTGCCAGAGCTGGAAATCAAATTTGAGCGCCATACAAATAGATTTCTAGGGAAGTTTACTGGATTATCAGGATCTTCAATCGCAAATTCTAGTTTGCGTTCTTTTAATTTTGCTGCTACATAACGCCCAACTTCTTCAGGAGTTTTTGCTCCTGCATTTTCAGCTTCGCTATAAAGGTCAATGCTATTTTGATTAAAAGTTGGATAGGATGGAAGCCAGCCCAGTCTTGCAGCCATTACATTGTAATCTGCATAATGGTCATATCGGGCTTTTTCATAAATTGGTGAAATATGCTCGCTGACAGGCTGTTCCTCATAGCGCCATTGGTCAGTTGAAAAATAGAAGAAGGATGTTCCATTTTGCAATTTAGGCGGGGATGACCAGTCTTTTGCTGTGGCAATCGTTTGCCATCCTTCTACAGGTCTAAGTTTCTCTTGACCGACATAATGTGCCCAGCCGCCTCCATTTACTCCTTGCGCACCAACGAATAAAACGAGATTTAGGACTGCGCGATAAATGGTATCGGAATTGAACCAATGGTTAATCCCTGCACCAACGATAATCATCGAACGGCCATCTGTATCTAGTGAATTCTGTGCAAATTCACGGGCAATTTTTGTTACAAGTTCTTTTTTAACCCCTGTAATTTTTTCTTGCCATGCCGGGGTAAAAGCAATCTCCTCATCGAATGATTTTGTGCCTTCGCCTCCTAATCCACGATCGATCCCATAGTTTGCCAGTGTTAGATCATATACAGTTGTTGTATAAAAAATTTCCCCATTACTTTCTACTTTTCTCATTGGTACATTGCGGTAAAGCACCTGATTTCCCTCATGCGAGAAATAGGGAATTTTCACAGTCGAAATTTCTTCTTCAATTCCATGGAAAGAAAGTCGCGGATCAATTCGTTCACCGGTTTCTTCGTCAATAAGTTTCAAATTCCATTTCGCTTTATCTTCCCATCTAGCTCCCATCGTTCCGTGTGGGATAACGAGCTTTTCATTTAAATCATTGTAAAGAACTGGTTTAAATTCACCATTCCCTGTTTCTTTCCCAAGATCTTTTGCATTCAGAAAACGGTCTGGAATAAAGTGGTCCCCATCTTTTTCCAAAGTGACAACGAAAGGGAAGTCAGTATATTGTTTTGAATAGTTAATAAAATAATCATGCTGCTGGTCAACGTAGAATTCCTTTAAAATGACATGTCCCATTGCCATCGCAAGTGCACCGTCTGCGCCTTGTCTTACTTTCATCCAATCATCAGAAAACTTAGTAGACTCAGCATAATCAGGGCTGACAGAAACTACTTTCGTTCCGCGATAGCGAACCTCCGCAAGGAAGTGAGCATCAGGTGTCCTTGTTTGTGGTACGTTTGAGCCCCATGTCATAATATAGCCTGAATTGTACCAATCACTGCTTTCAGGTACGTCTGTTTGGTCTCCCCAAATTTGCGGTGAGGCAGGAGGGAGATCTGCATACCAATCATAGAAGCTAAGCATCGGCCCACCCATTAAAGACATAAACCGGGAACCAGATGCATAGCTGATCATTGACATCGCTGGAATAGGTGTGAAACCAACATTTCGGTCTGGACCATATTTTAAAGTTGTGTAAAGCATGGAAGCAGATACAAGCTTGAGAACTTCATCCCATTCAGCTCTCACTAATCCACCTTTGCCTCGAGCATTTTTATAGCTTTTTGCTTTCTCTGGATTCTCAACAATACTTTTCCAAGCATCAAGCGGGTTCTTATTAACCTTTAATGCTTCCCGCCACATATGGAGTAATGTCCCTCGTACATATGGATATTTCACACGAAGCGGGCTGTAGATATACCAAGAGAAACTTGCGCCACGTGGACATCCGCGCGGTTCAAAGTCAGGCATATCTGGACCAGTTGATGGATAGTCGAGCTGTTGACCCTCCCATGTAACAATTCCATCCTTTACAAAAACATTCCAGCTGCATGATCCAGTACAGTTCACACCATGTGTAGAACGAACAACTTTATCATGCTGCCATCTGCTTCGATAGGCTTGCTCCCAATCACGATTTTCATGTGTTGTTTGACTATGATTATTAGACTGCTTTTCAATAGGCGTTAAATATTTAAAACGATTGTATAAAGGTGACTTTTTCTTTTTCATATAAAAACCCTGCCTTTCTAACTGATATTTCAGCGAAAATTGGAAAAGATAATGTGGTTCATACATTTACCTTAGCAAGTAAGCAATTTAAAAAACTGTGAAGTACTTCACAGGATGTTTTTATGTCACAAAATAGACAAAGTATAGGCTGGATTTTTGTAAAAAAAGAAATTTGTGTGAAATAAAAAGGCAGACAAAAAAAGGCTGACATTAAAATGTCAGCCTTTTTCACTATGGTCCTATTCAATGCTGCAATAAGTAGCAGGGCAATTTTCACAGCCAATTTCTTCTTTGAGGAATTTAAGATTATGGACTGTAATTTTGCTTTTCTTAATAGAGATAATTCCTTCTCTCTTTAATTCATTTAGCATCCGGTTCGTACTTTCTCTTGATGTTCCGCAAAAATTGCCAAGTTCTTGGTTTGTTAATGGAAGATCAATGAGAATGCCGTCACTTTTTTTAATCCCATAACTATTTGTCATACGAATAAGAGTGGAGTATAATGCTCCCTTTTTCCCATTTAATACAAGGTCACGAAATTTTGTTTGCGTTTTACGAAAATGGTCACTCATCCATTTCATAAATTCGAATGCGAGTGCACTATTTTGGAAAATTTCCCTCTCAATGACATCTTTTTTGATTGCTGCTACTTCTCCCTCTTCAAGTATTAGGGCGCTAAGCAAATATCTTGGGGCATGGGTAAATAAGGTTAATTCCCCACAAATATCATTATCTCCACAAATCCTTAAAGCAAGCTCCCGTCCATCCTTAGAAATTTTGCTAATTTGCACTTTACCGGAAATGATTAGGTAAAGTTCTTCTGCATGTTCTCCTTCTTGAAATAAATATTGCCCTTTTACCGTTTTTATTGTCCGGTCTGCCAGCTGAAGCAATTCTTTTATTTCGATTGAATGTGTTGGTTTCATTGATTGAACCATTTGTTTATCACCCTTTATTTTAACATCCATGTTGTTAACTACATTCTAACACTATGGGTAAGGAAACTGCCTGTTTTAAACTGTGAATTATTTATGAACTTCATTTGAAATGTGAAGATCTTCACATCTTATAGCATCCAAATTTTTTACGATGTACTCAAATAACCGAAAGGGGAATTTTTAAATGAAATCGAAAGCGATACAATTACCTCTTCAGACAATTAGTTTAGTTGCTGGATTTATGGTTTGGGTCATTTTATCAGCATTAATGCCATTTATTAAAGAAGACATTCAATTATCTGCTAACCAATTAGCGTTGGTAACGGCGATACCGGTTGTACTTGGATCTGTTTTAAGGGTTCCAATTGGATATTGGACTAACCGTTTCGGGGCTAGAAAGTTGTTTTCTATAAGCTTCATCTTGTTGGTATTTCCAATTTATTACATTAGTATCTCAAACTCTTTTACAGATTTACTTATCGGAGGATTATTCCTAGGAATTAGCGGTGCAGTATTTTCAGTTGGTGTAACCTCCTTGCCGAAGTACTATCCTAAAGAACGCCATGGTTTTGTTAATGGTATTTACGGTGTAGGGAATGTTGGAACAGCGATCACAACATTTTCAGCACCAGTCATTGCCACTCAGTTAGGCTGGCAAACAACTGTTCAGCTATTCTTAATCATCGTATTAGTTGTGGCAGTAGTTAACTTTTTCCTTGGTGATAAAAAAGAGCCAAAAGTAGATACTCCGCTTAAGGATCAAATCAAAAGTGTTTATAAAAATGAAAAGCTATGGTGTTTAAGTTTGTTTTATTTCTTAACATTTGGAGCATTTGTAGCATTTACAATTTATTTGCCAAATTTCCTTGTCGCTAATTTTGAATTAGATAAGGTTGATGCAGGCTTAAGAACAGCTGGGTTTATTGCGATTGCTACTTTTGTTCGTCCATTAGGCGGTTGGCTTGGGGACAAATTTAATTCATTTAAAATTTTAATGATTGTTTTTGCTGGCTTAACTCTTTCAGGAATCTTATTAGCATTTAATCCTACATTAACATTCTATTCTATCGGTTGTTTAACAATTGCTTTCTGTGCTGGTATTGGAAATGGAACTATTTTCAAATTGGTACCGATGTATTTCTCAAAGCAAGGCGGAATTGTCAATGGGATTGTTTCAGCAATGGGGGGTTTAGGAGGGTTCTTTCCACCACTCATGCTATCACTCCTATTTAACTTGACTGGCCACTATGCAATCGGCTTTATGGCATTATCCCAAGTAGCACTTGCAAGTTTAATTATTGTTGTTTGGATGTATTATCAGGAAAAAATTGTGTCTCCTGTTCAAAAAGGGCAATCATTTAATGGAAGAGGTCAATTATCCCAATAATAATAGGAAAATCCTCAAATATGTTTGAGGATTTTTTCCTGTATATAGTCATAATTTTTTATTGAATCTAGTCTTCGAAGAAATCCCTAAACGCTTCTATATCCGTATTTTTTTCGTTTTGAAAATATGGATTATCGATCGTTGAATCTTTGGGATCTAAATTAGTTTTTATTTCCAAAACTGGTCCGGAAGTTCTTCGTTCGGCAATTATTCGATCATTTAACTCATTAAAATCGGGAAGATCCTTATTACCTGGCTGTCTTGGTTCTGACATTCGGACACCTCCTTTAGACTAGGTTGCTTATTTCATTAAAATTTATGTAGCCCCGTTTTTGACAACAGATGATTATTTTTATAAAGAATAAGCAAAATAATAATGCACGGAAAAAGTTAAAGGGGGAGATGAAGTGTCAAAAAATAAACAAACACCATCTGAAGAAGTTGATCAAAAGAAATTATTAAACGACAAGGTAGAGACTCTTCGAAAAAACAACTTTGAAGATGACCATGTCAGAAAAGTTACTTCGAATGGAGCACAAGGGCAATAAGGAAGAAAAAGGGAGTTGCGTATGCAGCTCTTTTTTTTGAATATATAACTTAACAAATGAATCAAATAGGTATAAAATAATTTAGTGGTAGATGCCAAAGTTTATTTTACTAACCAATATGAAGTGTTTGCCGAAGTAAACAATTCATATTTAATTTTGATTCAATCTCGAAAGTGAGTGTTCATTATGGGTCGTAAATGGAATAATATTAAAGAAAAAAAGGCAGCAAAAGACGCAAATACAAGTCGGATTTATGCTAAATTTGGCCGTGAAATTTATGTAGTTGCAAGACAGGGCGAGCCGGATCCAGAGGCAAATCAGGCTTTAAAGTTTACATTAGAGCGCGCAAAAACATACAATGTGCCTAAACATATTATCGACCGTGCAATAGAAAAGGCAAAGGGCGGATCAGAGGAAAACTATGACGAACTTCGCTATGAAGGCTTTGGACCAAATGGATCAATGGTTATAGTTGATGCATTGACAAATAACGTCAATCGTACTGCAGCAGATGTCCGTGCAGCATTTGGGAAAAATGGCGGGAACATGGGCGTGAGTGGTTCTGTTGCCTATATGTTTGATGCGACTGCTGTTATTGGACTAGAGGGCAAAACAGCTGATGAAGTGCTTGAAATCCTAATGGAAGCAGACGTAGACGTTCGTGATATTGTTGAAGAAGACGAATCAGTGATTGTGTATGCAGATCCTGATCAATTCCATGCGGTGCAAGAAGCATTAAAAAATGTAGGAATTACTGAATTTACAGTAGCAGAACAAACAATGCTAGCACAAAATGACGTAACTCTTTCAGAAGATGCACAGGCAAAGTTCGAAAAAATGATTGATGCACTAGAAGATTTAGAGGATGTTCAACAAGTATATCATAATGTTGAATTAGGTTAATAAACGGGAGCAGACCTTATAAGTAAGGGCCTGCTCCTTTTTAATTAAAACTGATTGTCTGGGTGCAGATTATTTTGCATTAGTTCTTGTACCCTTTGTATTTCTTCAGTTGAGGCTATTTTTGTTTTATACCAGTCTTTTTCATCCATTTTTTCATAGAGCCTATATTGATTAATATTAGAATTATCAAAACACTGCTGATAAATTTTTCGCAAATCCTCATGCTTCGATTCTAACATCGTATTACTGATGCTACGGCATCTGCCTTTCTCCATTTCCAGGCAAAGCTGAAGCATTTCTCGATCTGTTAAACCGCGCCCCTCCATATTGTTTGGCATTTGTTTGCCTCCTATCATTTTTATTGCATCATTTTCGAACGATTAAAGTATTGTGAAAGATCGGCGATTTTTAATTGGTGACTTTCCGCTAGCTCTTCAAGAAATACTCTTAGCTCTTGGTCCTCGCACAGTGATGCACACCAATTCATCGTTTTTGCAGTAATTTCCTCTGCTCGGATTTCATCCTCTATATATGAAAGTTCTTTAGTGGTTAGCTGATTCATTTTTTCACCCCCAGGAAAAAAATCCTTTTCTATCCTAGTATTCATTGAAAGTCACCTTTTTATCCACATGACAATATGGCCGATGTTGGTGAATAAGATTAAATTTATGATCCAAAATATTAATAAAAGGAGATGAAAAGATGAAGCATGTAATAGCACTAGCAATAAAAGGTATTGCAAGCCTTGCCCTTTTATATTTAATACTTGGCATGATGTATGGGATGAGTTTTGGCAATGTATTGTTCATTACTTTAGTCTTAGGGATGGTTGCTTATATAATTGGTGATATGCTCATCCTGCCAAGGACAAATAACTTAGTCGCATCATTCGCCGACTTTGGGCTTGCGTTAATGGTTATTTGGCTAATGAGCAGTGTTTTGACAAATGGCGGGAATTTATTTTCAATGTCTTTAGTTGCCTCATTAGGGGTTGCCCTTTTTGAGTTTTTTTATCATAAATATATTTCAAATAATGTAATTAATAATTCTCAGGCCTCTCAAAATTATTCTGGGAATATGCGATTTCAAACTGAGGCTTCAGAGGAGCTGATACCAAATAGGGAAGAAATTAAAAACAGGAGAGATGATAAATAAGCTTCGATAGGTAAGACACTTGGAGAAGTATATTCTTTGAGTGTTTTATTTTTTTATTCATTTAAATGTATCCCATAGTGACTTATAAAATAACCTGTCCTTCTTTATGAAGATATTGCATATATTAGTGAGAGAAATCGTTTGGGAGGATAATTATGTTTCATATATTTGAAAAGGCAATTATGGGCATTGCATTATTACGTATTCTTTCGGGCTGCATAGAAATTTTTGTTGCGTTCTTGATACTGAAATTTAATGATATTGAAAAGGCACTAGTAGTTAATAGTTCCCTTGCTTTAGTTGGCCCCATAATATTGATGATCACAACAACGATTGGTCTTGTTGGATTATCTGAGAAGGTGCCTCTTACAAAACTCATTTGGATTTTTGGAGGCGTTGCATGTATCCTCTATGGTGTTAAAAGTAACTAATTATTGATGGATTATTAAGAGCCTATTGGCTATCAAACGGTGAGAAGGGCAAAAATAAGGGGGAATATACTAGCCTTCTGAGGAGATGAAAATGATGTCAGATTTTTGTCCAGAAAGATGGTTCGAGGAGTCAACACCAGACGATTATAAAAATTGCCTAGAATGCGGTCTTTATAAACATGGATCACGTATGGTTTGGGGTGAAGGAAATCCTACTGCCCCAATTATGATTATTCTCGATAACCCAGGAGCACTTGAAGATCGTGACGGGAATTCAATTGTTTGTGGGACCCGGCAAACTTTACAGAGGGCAGCAAGCGATGTTGGGTTAAGAAAAGAAGACTTATACATTACATATATTCTGAAACGAAGACCTGTCCGTGCATATGACAAGAATCAGACACGGCAAATCTGTATGAATCATTTATATGAACAAATTTCTGTCAAAAAACCAAAACTCATCCTTTGCTTAGGCAATGTTGCTGTTCAATCCTTCTTTCAAAATGCAGAAGCTGATGTGAAGACAATGCGTGGGTCTTGGTATGATATTCAAGGTTATAAAACAGCTGTTGCTTATCATCCGCTTGCAGTAAGACGACGTCCCAACCTTTGGTCTCTATTTTTTAGTGATTGGAAAATCGTTGCTGACCAATATGAATTGATAAAAACGAATGTATTAATTGAGCAAAAGGAATAAAGGTAATAAATTATACATTGATAATTTTGGTTTTATGAGAGTAATTGTAATAAGCATAGGTAAGGAACATAGAAGATTATGTTATAAGAGTTTCAAAACAAGGGAAGCTTATACTTATTGGTTAAGAGTAAATGAAGGGACTGTTTAAGTATGCTTTCAAATCAGGAATTATCCCAGTTTAAGCAAAAATTAATCCATTTAAAGCAGGATATTCAAAATAGGTTCAAGCAAAATGACCACTTTGGTTTAAATGAATCATTTTGGAAGGAATCCATGGGCGAACTTTCAAATTATGACAACCACCCGGGGGATGCTGGAACTGAGTTATTTGAAAGAGAAAAAGATATTGCCTTAAATGAGCATTTAGAAGATGAATTGAAGAATATTGACAAAGCATTAATGGCAATTAAAAATGCGACCTATGGAAAATGTGAAGTTTGTTCGAAGGATATCCCAATTGAACGATTGGATGCTTTACCGACAACCACTTTCTGTATAGAACATTCACAGGATCAACGCACATCTCATAAACGCCCAGTTGAAGAGGAGATTATCGGACCTCCATTTAAAAAGTTTTTCAAGGATGAGGACGGAGATGAAAATGTTGCCTTTGATGCTGAGGATTCATGGCAAGAAGTAGCAAAATGGGGAACAAGCGAATCTCCTTCAGATATGTCAGATCCGCCTGACGATTACAATGAAATATATACCGATTCAGGGGAAAATGTGGGATATGTCGAGGATTTCGAAAATTTCGTTGGTGTTGATATTGAAGGAAAGAATATTACCGTTTACCCAAATGCTCAGCATGAACAGCTAGAGGATAGATTAGATGAAGAAGATATTATGACTTCGTACGGGGATTTACCAGCCTATGAAAAAGATCCATATACTGCTGAATATCTTGAAAGGGAAAGGAATAGGGATCACAAAGATAATTAATTAGAAGCTGTTAAATATTATTTCTGTTTTAAAGGACGATCTCTTAGAGATATCGTCCTTTTTTGTCTATTCATTTATTAAAAACATAAAGCTTTTGCCCACAGTAATTCATGATCATATAGATTGCAGTACCGACTAAAACAGCTAAATTTTCGGCTGTTACCATTTTAAGGGGGAATTGATCTTTAATCATACTTGCTGCCATATCACTTACAGCATAAGAAAAAAAGTAACAAAAAAGAATGACAGTGATGAAGCGGGGGACACTTTTTTTGAGAGTGGCTTTACTATGAAAAGTAAAAGTCCGATTTAAACTATAACTGACAATCGCCCCAACACTATTTCCCAAAAAAGTAGATAACCAATAGGAAAGTTCTGCCGCATTTAAAAGAAAAAACATTGTACTAAGACCTGTCATTGTATTAATTATCCCCACGATTAAAAAACGGGTAAAGGAATTAGTTCGTTTCAGACAGCTTTCCAAGATCAGTGCGATAGAACTCATTTTCATCCCCTCCATCATTTATAAGATGGCGGGGCATTGGCATATTAAAAGTATCAATGTCGATGATATATTTTGGTCTTCTCTTGGATTCTTTGTAAATTTTCCCAATATATTCTCCTACAAGTCCAATAGCAATAAGTTGAAGTCCGCCAATAAGCCATATGGAAATAATTAAGGATGTCCATCCTATTTCTGTTTGCCCAAAAAACTTTAAACCTAGAAAATAAGCTCCGAATAAAAGACTAATAAAGAATGATAAAACACCAGCCAGCAGAACGAAACGAATGGGCGTAACAGAGAAAGAGGTTATTCCTTCAAATGAGAAGGCGATCATTTTTTTTAATGGATATTTTGTCTCTCCGGCCAGCCGTTCCTTTCGGTCGTAGTACACATTTGTTGACTTAAAGCCGATAAGGGGGATAATGCCTCTCAGAAACAAATTAACTTCTTCAAAATGCCGGAGCTCATTTAACGCACGTTTGCTCATTAAACGGAAATCAGCGTGGTTATAAACAAGATTTACACCCATTTTTTTCATTAGCTTGTAAAAGCCTTGTGCAGTGCTTCTTTTGAAAAAAGTATCGCTATCTCGTTTTCTCCTAACGCCATAAACAATTTCATAGCCTTCCTTAAATTTTAGGATAAATTCCCGAATGACAGTTATATCGTCCTGAAGATCTGCGTCAATGGAAATGACACAATCAGATGCTTCTCTAGCAGCTGTTAAACCTGCAAGAAGGGCGTTCTGATGCCCAACATTTCTTGAAAGCTTTAGTCCACGGATATTCTCATCATGTAAGCTTTTTTTGTAAATAATCTTCCAAGTTTCATCCTTACTGCCATCATCCACAAATAAAATTTTACTTTTATATGAAACGAGCCCTTCTTCCTTTTGATCTTTAAGGAAACGACTTAGCTGCAAAATGGTTTCTGGAAGAACATCCTCTTCGTTATAACAGGGAACGATGATTGTAAGTATTGGATTTTCCATTTGGCATTCTCCTATCCTCTATAATGCTTTATAAAGGTAGATTTTCCAGACAGAGCTTTTTGATTCAAACGTTTTTTCTAGCATTAGGCTATTTTCTAAAGCATTATCAATTGGAACTGCTGAAAATATATATCTTCCCCCCATTTCTTTAAATGGCTCTATATTAAGTTCTAGATTTTTCAGCCGCTTTTTTGTCTTTTTCTTAAACATATAATGCTTCCCAAGTTCAGCCGTAAAGATATAACAGCGGCCGCCCCATTCATCAAAGTATGTCCGAATCGTTTTGTTCTTTGCAAGTTCTTTTTCAATTATTTTTCTGAACTGATATTTATAGCTTAAAGGATAAAAGTTATTATACGTATCAAGCGTGTAGAACCCATTATACTGTGCGATTGCAGGGTGAATGCCGATACTTGCCACCCGATATTCCTCTTGAGGAATGCCGATATAATCCTTAATATTGCTGAATTGTTCTTCAGCATAAAACTGTTTAACATTAGGTTTATCATGAAACAATATTTCTTCATTAGTCAATGAAACAACTAAAAGCTGGGCAATGACAAGGATAAGCCCGATACTATTTCGTTTTTTCGAAATAGAACAGATAATTCTTAATGACATCGCAAATAACAAATAGACAATAAGTGGCCTTAAAAAGTGATACCTAGCAAAGTTGAAAGTATCCAGAAAGTGAAAGCGCTGAGTAAGCGGAAGCCACCCTTTGTAAAACCAGAATGCATACCAAGCAGATAAAACGATGTTCAGCAAAAATAAAAATACAAATGTTTTTTCCTTTTTCCACCTATTCTTTATTAATATAATGGCAAAAGAAATAAGCATAACTGGCAATATGACAAAAGTATGTACGGTTGCAGCATGATGGTGCCCATAAACAAAATTTTTAAAAGTAAGACGGATAACGTGCGCAATTGATAATCTAGCATGAAAATATTCATCACGGCTGTTTGGATCATCATCAAATAATAGAGAATATACAAGCCGGTATTCAACTAGTAAAAACATGACTGTCATATAAACGATTGATAAAAGAAAGCGAAAATTCCAGCCTTTTCCTCGAATCAAGTCAGAAAGCCAAAATATCCCCATTGCACTAAGAAAAAAGAAAAACCCAAGTACAATACTTGAATAGAATGGAAGAACTGATAAAACGAGATAGTTTTTCCACGATCTTTCTCCATTTCGTATATTCAAAAAAGCCCATAATGCGAGTGGCATACCGAGTGTACTTAGCATCCCTGAAGGCCAAAACGGGGTGAATGCAAAAGCTAATGCGGTGCCAAAATTAATGATCAACCATTCCTGATCTTTAAGGAAGTGTGTTTTCAATAGTAAATACATGCCAAAAAAGGCCGTAAATCTTGTTATTGTCTGACTTATTGCGTAGGCAATCATTGTCGGAAATAGTGCATAGAGCCAGACAATAAGGCTATATTCAGTACCAAATGCATTCCGTGACAAGTTTCCGTTAATAATTTGAGGAATAATTGCGTTAGCTGGTCCAGTAATTTGTCCGCTTTCAGCAAGAACTTTATACCATGCAAGATTGGAATCCAAATTATCATGAACGCGTATGTGAGCATTGTCTCCTAATATGAATAGGGGGGAAACGAAGATGGTTAATGCAAGTAATGACAAGATAATCAGTATTTGCTCTTTTTTATTAATCCTTTTTGATAGCAATCTTTACGCACCTCAAAATACAATTCTCTTAATAATGAACTCGATTTAAGGTTGCTCTATCGTATGAATAATATTCCTATGATTAGTAAATCTTTATTAAAAATGGTCAAATTAAAAAAACACCGTCATTTAACGGTGTCTAAATGCAAGCTTGATTGAATCCGATTAGCAAAAAGTTCAACAAATTTTTTACACTTGGATAAGTCTTGTTTTTGCGGCAATAATTCAATCTTTAAGGTTACAGCTAAATTCGTATTTGTTTTTAATACATTTTTAAACGCATCAACAGCTCCACAGTAACGAGGGTAAAATCGGTCACCCGTACCAAAAATGGCTGTTACCATTTTCTTATCTTTTAAACCTTTAAACTTATTATAAATAGGCTTCATTTCTAGGGGGATGTCTCCATCTCCCCATGTATACGTGCCGATTGCCATCGCATCGTATTCAGCTAACTCATGAAGAGGGAAGTCAGCTATATTTATTAATTGAGGCCTATATTCCAGTTCAACAAACAGTTCATGAAGTATTTGTGCCAGTTCTTCAGTATTACCGGATAAAGATGTGTAAACAATGCCGATTCTCATAGCTCATCAAAGCCATTGTCTTGGGAGACTTTCGTATAAGTACGTGACTTTTGTTCAAAGAAATCCGACTTTGTTTCATTCATCATTTCATCACTAAAAACATGGATCCACGGCATTGGATTTTCTCGATCCTCATAAAGATTATCAAGTCCTAGTTGGCGAAACCGTTTGTTTGCTAAATACTCTACATAGCCCTCAAATTCATCTAGGTCAATGCCATTAATGTCCTTCAAAATATAATGCGCCCACTCTTTCTCAAGCTGAGTTGCTTTGTGGATGGTATCATAAACAAATTGCGTATTTCTTTCTGTATTTAACTCAGGATTTTCTGTTAAAAGTATCCGAACAAATTGAGCAATAAAGTATGCATGCTGCATTTCATCTCGTTGAATATAGCTGATCATTGTGCTTGTTTTTAGCATTTTTTGCTGACGTGCTAAGTGATAGAAAAAGGCAAAGCCCGCGTAAAAGTAAATACCTTCAAGATTGATCGAATTAATGCATAGCTCGAATAAATGTTGAGGAGTAGGATCGTTTCGGAAATTTTCATATGCATCTAATATAAGCTGATTACGTTTTCGTACGATCGGATCATCCTTTGCTTGATCAAAGCGGGCATTCTGTTCACTTAATGGTACAAGTGAGCTTAAAATATAGGAATACGATTCATTATGAACCGCTTCCTGCTGTGAAATGACAGCAAAAATAGCTTTAAAGCTTGGATCAGTTACATAATCCATTACTTGAGACATCGTTGGGGTTTGTAAGCTATCGAGCGAAGCCAGCTGTGTATTGATCCTTAGGAATACATCTTGTTCAATGGGACTCAGCAATTCCCATTGTTTAATATCATCTTGCATATTAATTTCTTGTGCCTTCCAAAAATTTGATAATAATGTTTGGTACATGCGGTACATTTGCGGATATTTAATGTCGTTCCAATTTAAAATTCCAGAAGCACGACCGTTAATGATTCGTGTTGATTTATTAGGAAACTCTGGGTTAAGGAGCTTTATTTTAGAAAGGGTTTTATTGATGTTCATAAGAATTCCTCCTCGATTTAGTTTAGCTATGACATGCTTCACACTCATCAATTTCTGTTTGTGAAGTACTGCGTACATAATATGTTGTTTTTAATCTGTGCTTCCATGCTTCCAGATGAAGCTGCAGCAATTCACGTGCTTTAATATCGTGGCGAACATAAAAATTAAAGCTAATTGATTGATCAATATGACGTTGACGTGCTGCATTTTGCTTAATACTCCATAGTTGGCTTAGTTCATGGCGGACACGCCGGTAATAATTGTACGTATGGTGATCTAAATCAGGGGCAGTCACCTTAAATTTAAAGTTTTTCTTTTCTTCCGCATACTCAATGGCATATATAGGATCAATTCCATCAGTGGAACCACCGATCTTAGCTGTAGAAGAATTTGGAGCTACTGCAAGCATCCAGCCATTTCGAACCCCATACGTTTGGATATCCTCTTGAAGCTTAACCCAGCGAGAGGATGTATAGTTTTTTCGTGTAAAATATTCTCCTGTTTGCCATTCGGATCCAGAAAACATTTGATATGAACCTTTTTCTTTAGCAAGTTCCATTGAAGCATGAATCGTGTGGAAGCTAATTTCTTCATATAATTCATTGGCATATTCAACAGCTTCGTCGGATTCCCAATAAACTTTCTTGAGTGCAAGCAGATGATGCCATCCGAAGGTGCCTAATCCAATCGCACGATACTTCTCATTTGTCCGTTTGGCTTGTCCAACTGAGATATGATTAATATCAATGGTATTATCGAGCATGCGCATTTGGATTCGGATGAGTCGTTCCAACACATTCGATCTGACTGCATTAGGAAGATGGATAGAGGATAAATTACAAACGACAAAATCCCCAGGTTTTCTAACGATGACAATATTGCCATCCTCATCTTGATATTCCTTTTGAATCACGGTTGCAGACATATTTTGCATAATTTCAGTACAGAGATTACTGCAATAAATAGAAGTGCGTCCTCTTCCTTTCACATGTTTATTTGGATTTTGGCGATTTACCTCATCTCTATAAAACATATAAGGAGTACCGGATTCTAATTGTGAAACCATGATTCGAGCCATGATATCCATTGCACGGTATGTTTTCCTTGGAAGAAGAGGATGATTAACCGCTTCTTCATACTTTTGGGTGAAATATAGGTTATCTGCCTCATCGTAGAAATCTTCAAGTCCTAATGGAGTTCCATGTTCATCCTTCCAGCCCATTACTTGCTTTACTTGATGAGGGCAGAATGTATGCCATTCCCCAATACTTCGTCCTGTTTCATCAACTTCTTCTAATCTTTTCATAAATAAATCGGGAATTGAGACACCTGTAAAGAGATCATGGGCTTTACGGCGTTCATCCCCATTATTCGTCTTTAAGTCTAAGAAACCGTTCATAATATCTTTATGGAAAATATCTAGATAAATAGCGACAGCACCCTGTCTTTGTCCTAATTGATCAACACTTACAGCAGTGTCGTTAATTAGTCTAATCCATGGAATGACACCTGAGGAATTCCCTTTAAATCTCTTAATATCAGAACCTAAGGCACGAACCTTCCCATAATAAACACCAATTCCACCGCCATCTTTGCTTAATCTGGCAATATCCCAATTATTTAAATAGATACTGTCCAAAGAATCTTCTACTGTGTCAATAAAGCAGGAGGAGAGCTGGCCATAGCTTTTGCCTGCATTTGCTAAAGTAGGGGTGGCTACCGTCATATAAAGATTGCTTAATGCCCAGTAGGCTTCCTTTACAAGCGAAAGCCGCTTGGATGGGCATTCATGCTTCATTAAGGTCATTGCGATGATCATGAATCGCTCCTGAGGCAATTCGTAGATGCTCTTTTCATAATCCTTGGCTAGATAGCGATCGGCGAGCAGGAACAAGCCAACATAATTAAACAAATGATCTTTATCAGAATCGATTTCATTCCCAATTTCAATAAATTCATTTCGTGTATATAAATCTAGTAAATCACTTGAATAGATTCCTATGTTCGTTAGTATTTTAATCAATTCATAGAAATCTCCATACTTTTGCTCCTTGTTATACCCTCTGTTTGCTGCTGCCTTTGCATAAAGTTCATTTAAATAAAATTGGGCAGCGAGAAAGGTCCAATTTGGCTGATCCATTGATATTTTGTTCAAGGAATAGTGCAGTGCCAGTTCATTTATTTCGGGAGGGGGGATATCCTTTTCATTTAACCTTTTTTTTAGTTCCTTAACATCGATATTGTACTTTTTTGAGGTTTTTTCTATAGCCTCCAAAATAGAATCTACTTCTGAATGAATCATTGTTTTCATAAAAATTATTCCCCTTTCAGTTCATTTGTTTTCAACTTTTGGAAAAAAGGGGGGAAAATAAAAACCCATCACTCTAAAAAGAGGATGGGTTTAACAAACGTTGATATGATCATAGACAAAAGAAAAATAGTCTATCAAAATACCCTCGTTGTATCTTCCCAGCTCCCGAAGAAGATAACACGTAATAAATATGGCAGGTCTCCTGACTCGTGCTTTAGCCTACTTTAAGTCCTTCCCATCCTAATGGACAGTGGTTTACTTATTTCGTCAGCACTTACAGTTGCGGGAACAGCTCTGGATTTACACCAGATTCCCTATTAAGTCTTTACAGACACCATATTTACAGGTTTATCACTGTATATTGTAGTATCGTTAAGAATCCAATACTATATTTTGTACTTTTATGATTATAAGCTAAACAGTAAATTTAAACAACCCTTTTAGCCATTTGCATAAATAAGAGGGGAAGTTAATGATCAGTGCAGATTTTTATCAATATACTTCCCGTAGTCAGGAACAGCAATTTTATCAAAGTCACGAACTAACTTTTCTAGACTTTCCAATAATAATTCACCACTCATTGGTAAACCATGGCCAGTCACTGCAACTGTTGGTTTTAAAGCTGCTAGTTTAATGACGGATTCTTTAGAGGTTTTCCAGTCCGTTGTAAGATATCTTGGTGGGCCATTTAATTCTTGTTCTTGTGTTAATACTTTATAAAGTGAATCTTGTTTAACCGTAACAAATGCATCACCTGTAATCAAGGCTCTGTCTTTTTCTCTAAATAATGAAATATGCCCAGGTGAATGTCCGGGTGTATGAATCCAGCGAAAACCAGGCATTGACGGGACAGAGCCATCAGAAGGCAATTTTTCTATATTTCTTCCTAAATCTATTGGCTCAATTGGAAACATTGGTGACATTTTTGCTACCATTCCTCCCTCAACAGTTGGATCTGGCTCGGGATAACTCATTTGTCCAGTTAGAAAGGGCAGTTCTAATTCATGTGCATAAACAGGCACCTCCCAATGCTCAATCAATTCAATAATGGAACCAACATGATCAAAATGACCGTGTGTTAAGATAAGGGCTTTAGGGCGACTATTTGTACCGAAATGCTTTTCAGTTACTTCGATGATTTCATTTGCAGAATTAGGCATTCCGGCATCAACTAAAACAAAATCATTTGTTTGTGGGTCTCCGACTAAATTAATATTTACAATTTGAATTGTGTGACATAATAAATCAGGCAGTACTTGAATACTGATCCCGCTTCCGATGGAAGTAGCGGGAATGAACTTATAATCACTTCCATAATTCATTTCATTATCCAATGGCTGTATCCTCCTTTAGATTCCTTACATTCATTTGTGATATCTGTTATTTAGTATTTAAGCGAAAAGTTTTTTTATTCATTCTATTGTATATAAACTGGTCTCTTGAAAAAAAATTTATTACTTTAATGATATATATCGAAAAACGCTAAACAAAGCCGATAATATTAAAAAGTAATTATTATTCTAGCGGGGGAACAAAATGAATGCCATTGAGCAATTAAAATTAATCGATTTGAAAAGTAAAAACAAACTAATGCTAACTGTTTATTTAATATCTACGATTATCGGACTAGTGGGGGTTTTGGCATTAGATCCAACTTCAATAACAAGCATCCTTTATATTATTCAATTAATTGTTTATCCAATTGCTTTTTTTGTTACAAATAAGAATAAAAAAGAGTTTATCTTTCCTTATATTATAGTTATTGGAATGAACGTATGTACGCTTATTTCTACTTATGTGATAGGAGGCAGTTTATCTGGCATTATCAGTGTTTTCTTTTTTACTATCTTTTCTGCTGTACAATTTAAAAAGGGGCTTTTTGGATGGGGTTTCGGTTTTGGTTTAATTATTCTTGTTTATAATTGCTTATTCCCTTCTGAATCCTATGCCTATATTAAAGAAGAATTTGCAGCATTTATGATGGTTTATTTGTTATCAAGTGTACTATTAGTAGTATTGATTCATTTAAATGATAAGCAATATAAAAAGCTTCAAGAATATATGGATCAAGAAGAAGCAAACTCAAGGGCGAAGGAAGAACAAAAAGTGAAGCTTGAACAAGAGCTGTTTACTATTGCAGAAAGTTTAAGCAAGGTTAATGAAAAAATTCAATTCAGTGTCGCTTCGCAGGATGAAATGAGAATTGCTATTAGTGAAGTTTCTGCAGGAAGCCAAATCCAAAGTGAGCAAATCTCTGGTATTGCCAATAATGCGCATAATAATTTAATCGTTTTGAATGAAATGAATCAGTCAACTAGGGAACTTATTGAAGAATCTGTTCAATCTAGTATTGCTGCGGAAGAAGGTCAAGCGAAGGCGAAGCATCTAATAAATGAGATGGATAATTTACAAACTGTTATTAGCGAGCTTAATGAAAATTTTATAACATTAACTCAGAAAATTGAAGAAACCAATCAGTTTGCCCATCAAATTCAGCAGATTACAGAGCAAACGAATTTACTGGCATTAAACGCTTCAATTGAAGCTGCCAGAGCAGGTGAAGCAGGAAAAGGATTCTCAGTTGTAGCTGAAGAAATAAGAAATTTAGCTGATACAACGAAAGAGATAACAATCAAAATTACTGAGAATCTCATAGCAGTTAACAAAACAAATGAATTGGCACAAGGAAATATGCAGGCAAGCAGTGTGAATTTGAACCAAAGTGTTGAGTCCTCTAAAGAAGTGGACGAGAAGTTTTCAGAACTTAATTTGATGCTGAAAAAAGTTAACAAAAAATTTCAGGAATTTGAGGCTCTTTCTAAAGAGGTAGGAAGGAATAGTGAAAGCGTAGAATCATCAACAAATGATTTTGCGGCAATTATTGAGGAAGCAACTGCTAGCATGCAGCAAGTAAGTGCATCAATTGAAACAATAACTGCAGATAATCGATTAATTGCAGAATATATCCAACAAACAGCAGAGAGTGCAGAAAATATTAAGAAATCCTTTAATTAGGGAAGTACTACTGAGTGAGAAGAGTGAAATTGGTAAGTAGCCAATTTTGCTCTTTTTTTTGCAGTAGCATGTATGTGTCGGAAAAATGTTGGAATATTGCGGTAAATAGGCGGCTGTCCCATTTATAATGGGGAAAGAGAGAGTTTGAAAAAGTAAAAAAATGAGAAGGAGAAATTCAAATGAGGGATAGCAGCTATAATGATCGTGTTCTCTATGTAATCCTATTATCTATGAAACATGGGGAAAAACTATCGGAACCAATTATACGTGAACATGTGTCATTCTTAAGGAATCTTGAGGAAAAAGGTCAGTTAGTTTTATGCGGACCATTTCTTGACTATAAAGGAGGAATGGTAATTATTAAAGCAGAATCTATGGATGAAGCAAGGAGAGTTGCTGAATCAGATCCGTTTGTTAGCTCTGGATTAGAAAGCTATGAAATAAGGAGATTGGAGGTTTCAAATGAGGATAACAATCATCTTGGCATGGGATAATTAAACCTTACTAACTCTTTTATATTTTTGTACACATGCACGATCCAATTTGGATGGTGCTTGTTTTTAATATAGCCTGTAATTCTGAACTTTTTGTGAATCTATTAAGTACTATTCTATATTAATTAGTTTTTCGAAATCGAATTATTTGATTGCCAAATAAAATTAGGGATATAGTAATAGTGGTACTTTTTTTTATTGTAGTGGAAGATTGAATAAGGAATGTGAAATGTTATGAGTGTATTTTCTAAATTATTTTCAAAACAAAAAAAAATACAAATTGATTTTTGTGAAAAAAATCTGGATCGCTTTCTAACTGATGAAGCAAGTCCTAATTATCATCAATTCCTGAATCAGAATCATATTCAATTTAAAGAATATAGCTGTCAAAGCAAATGTGAGTTTTGTAAGAAATCCCCTTATGCAATTGTAAATGGTGAATTCATTGCAGCGGAGAATTCAAATGAATTATTGGAAAAGTTAAAACAAATGGCTAGTGATAGCTGCAAGGAGTGAGTAAGGGATGCCGAAAGCTTTTGTCCACTATACTTTTTTCTTTTTCACTCTAACTGCATTGTCTGGAGTATGGATGCGATTTGCTCCCTTTCAACCAAATGCATCAATACCATATACCAACGTATTACATGGACATTCTCATTTAGCTATATTAGGATGGGCATTTTTGGGTGGATTTATTATTTTCTTATCAGTATATTGGCATACGATTAAGCAGCGAAAGCAGGCAATCGCACTGACTTTTATGTTATTTATTACATCTTTATTGATGTTTGCAGCTTTCTTATACCAGGGATATGGTGTCTTCTCAATCATTATGTCTAGTATTCATATTTTTTTAGAATATTGGGCAGCGGTGTTTATTATGCGGCAACTTAAGATGGAGAATAATGTGCCAAAGCCGGGGCAGCTTTTTATTAAAGCCTCTATATTGGCATTGGTTATTTCATCATTCGGTCCTTTTTCACTTGGGTATATTTCTGCAAATGGGATGAAGGATTCAATTTTATTTGATATTGCGATTTATTTTTATTTGCATTTTCAATACAATGGCTGGCTATACTTATTCTTAGTCGGTATGTTTATTATTCTTGTTCATTCGAAAAATATTTTAATTCGCAGCTCTTTTATTAGGTACGGATTTTGGTTCTATATTATATCCCTATTCCCAAGTTATTTTTCTAGTATTTTATGGGTGGATTTAGGTGTACTCAGTATGATCCTTGCAGCTATTGGGAGTATTGGACAATGGATTGGAGTCATCTTTACCCTGCTTGCCTTTAAAGCAATTTGGAGAGAACTTGCCCGTCATTTTTCGAAATTTACTATGATTTGTCTTTACATAACATTTATCTTATTGTTTTTTAAAAGTACAATGGAGTTAGGATTAATTTCGCCTGCGTTAGCAAATTTAATCTATGATACGAGAAGTATAGTAATTGGTTATTTACATTTTACATTATTAGGCTTTGTTAGTATTTTTATAATTACCCAATACCAGATGATGAATGTAATTACCTCTAAATGGTTATCCATTCTTGGGTTTTCAATATTTTTTGCAGGATTCCTTCTAAATAAATTTCTGCTGTTTGGTCAAGGACTGCTTCAATGGTTTGATTTCCCTAGATTAGCATTTGATACAGGAGGACTGTTAATAGCAAGTATTTTACTATTAACGGGGATTCTCATTCTTTGGCTTTCTTTTTTTCAGAATAATAATAAACGCTTAGTAAATCATTAGTTGAATATTAGAAAAAATAAGCCCGTTCGCAATGAATAGAAGCGAACGGGTTTTTGCTGTTCAATAGAGCTGGAATACTCTCTTAAATGAAGGATAAAGTAAATAACCAATTAAAATTCCAAACACATTTAGAATAAGATCATCAATATCTAAACTGCCGCGATGGGTGATAAATTGCAGAATTTCTATAAATGAAATGAATAGAATAGGAATCAATAAGAGCTTGAGGACAGAGTAGTTTTTCGTAAGCAGCAAGATGCCATAAGGGATAAACAATCCAATATTTGCTGCCAAATTATAAAAAGAGACAATCCATTCCACGTTCCCAGTAAGATAATAATGGATAGTGGAAAAGGGAATAAGATTAATCGATTCATAGGTTTGATTATTTGGCCGGAAAAATAATAATACCAATAGAGCAATTGTATACAAAATATAGATCCATAAGAAAAGTGAATGACGGATATAGATAGTCTTCTTATAGATGAGCAGAAGAATAAATAGTATAAATATAAAATGACAGAAAACTACCACAATCAATACAATCGAATGGAGGTAGGAAACTAATTGAATGAAAAATGGGCAAAATAAAAGAAAAAGGATGAAGGATAATACTAATGAGAGAAAAATTAATTTTTTCATTCATACACTCCCTAGAATATGGAAAACCTTGAACTATAGTTTATTTTGAATAACTGTATGTATAATGATGTGCTAGAAAATGAAAACCTGTCAAAACACTTTCAATACAAAGGTGTTTTGACAGGTATAACAATTTTAATACATTACAATAACTATATCTTTCTAAAAAATAACTTTAATAATGGATGCATTTTCCTATCAATAATTTTTAACTCATTCAATAATAGATCGTCCTGATGCTCGGCTAACCATTTTTTTAGTTCATGTTTGTCCTGACAATGGGTTAAATAAGTTTGTCCGCCTTTTCCGACAGCATTAACAATAAATCTACAAGAGGATTTCCTCATGTTTTCCCGCCTTTTGTAAAATATAAAATACCGCCAATTCTATGAAGATAAAAATTTTTTAATCTATAGGTGTTAGCTGATATCTAAACTTTTCTCTAAGTCTTTATCCA
Source organism: Cytobacillus massiliigabonensis (assembly GCF_900199725.1). GTDB lineage: Bacteria > Bacillota > Bacilli > Bacillales > Cytobacillaceae > Cytobacillus > Cytobacillus massiliigabonensis. Next base: position 2,071,841 of record NZ_LT904904.1, read on the forward strand.
TGATAAACACTTCGATTCTTTCTCCAGTTTTCGTACTAATATCGCTATGAGAGGAGAGAACCTTGCAGCCAGTGTGCTCTTCTATGATACTTTCATAATCTTCACTGTACATTTCACGGAGAAGAGACCGCATTTGTTTCACGAGTTTTTTTCCAGAAGTATTGTTGACAAGATGTTTTTCTTCAACAGTAAGAACCCCTTTAAAACGGATAATTAGCATATCATTGATAATATAAGTTTTAGCTTCCTGTGGTCCTCTGCCGATTAGATTACGCTGGAATTTAATAAATGCTGCACTTATTTCAGCTTCTAATTTCTTTTTTGAATTTAGCATAATGCCTCCATTGGTCTTCTGGATTTCATGGAATTTATCATAATGTCCTTGCTTCGTTCTTGTCAAGATAAAATTAAGTTGATTACATTTTCGGATAATAAAGGAATAATTAGCTAGGTTGGTTTGTACAGTACTATCAACTGAAATTAATCCAATGAATAAATAGGACACTTCTTTAACAAAAAAGGGGGTTTACAAAGATTTGCAGCTAGCGTAGAATACTTCCATAAATATAAATTTTATATCGGCCAAATCTCAATTTTGAGAACGGAGGACCCATTTTTCGGGGGTTAATTCTGCAAGCAGAAGGGATGAGAAACTCTTTCGCCATCCTACCCGTCAGCTAACTTCGTCGGCTAAAGCGAAGGAGGTCATAAGACCACCTTAATTAAGGGGGCTTTTTTGTTTTGTTTGAAAGCAAGAGAGCAGCCTGAAAGATACGTAGGTCTTTTTAGTATGCCTATGATGAACAAATGCGAATAGCGCCTTGATCACCCTCGACAAGTACAAGGCAAGCATCTTGGAAAGGTGTTCATTACCTTACTGGGAGGATTGATTTGTGACCTCGAGGGGATAGGCGCTGGAGCCGAAAGCAGATCAACTTGTCACAAAGTTATCCGCAACAACATCGGATTGCATAATTTTTAGGACAATAATAAAGTTTCTTGGAAGACAGAACGCAAAGAGAGTCTTAAGACTTGCTGGGCGTTAAGTAGACCATGATTACTTTCTCTTAATAAAAATATTGTTTTGCATGATTTATCAAGTACCAGTCATGAGCGTGTTTTTTGGCGTTAATGGCTAAGATGAATTTTGCAAGCTATATTTCGGAGAAAAGTTCTCATGGTCTTTTTGTGTTCTTTTATTATATTAATCTAGGTCAGATTAGTCAGGAGATAACAATGAAAAAGCATCCATTCAAACTTGATCCTCCAAAATTTCTTGTTTTGGGCTTTGCTGTAGTCATTCTAATAGGCACGATACTATTGACACTCCCTATTGCAACAGAAAATGGGAAGGGTCTATCCTTCATAAACGCTCTATTTACCGCCACTTCAGCAACTTGTGTAACAGGGCTTGTAGTTGTAGATACGGGTGATACCTTTACAATGTTTGGCGAATTGGTGATACTATCTCTTATTCAAATTGGCGGCTTAGGATTTATGTCATTTGCCACTTTTTTATTTCTTCTTCTTGGAAAAAGGATTTCTTTGAAAGATAGATTACTTTTGAAAGAAGCTGTAAACCACCTTTCCATTGCAGGTGTTGTAAGGTTAGTGAAGAGAATTTTGATTTTTACAGCTGTTATTGAGATAGCCGGTGGAATCATTCTGTCCATTCGTTTTTCTTTTGATATGCCTATGGGAAAAGCGATATATTATGGTTTCTTTCATGCGATATCCAATTTTAATAATGCTGGCTTTGATTTAATGGGTAACTTTCAGAGTTTAACTTCTTATGTAGGCGATCCGACAGTTGTCCTAACAATTAGTGCACTGATTACACTTGGTGGATTAGGGTTCATTGTAATGAATGATTTGTATGAATATAGGGAGACACGCCGATTAGCCTTACATTCAAAGGTTGTTATTTATACAACATTGATGCTAACGATTGGAGCAGCTATTTTTATTTTTCTATTTGAATTTGGAAATGTTAAAACAATAGAACCGCTGTCTATTCAAGGAAAGGTATTGGGATCTTTGTTTCAGGCGGTAACACCAAGAACAGCTGGCGCTAATACGTTGCCGATAGGGGATTTAACCCATTCGACTTTATTTCTGACAATCATCCTGATGTTTATTGGTGCCGGTTCAGGTTCAACCGCTGGGGGGATAAAAATAACAACTTTAGCAGTCTTAGCTGCTGCGGTTTGGACTCAAATCAGAGGAAAAGAAGATGTTGTATTATTCAGAAGGAAAATTGTAATGGAGACAATACTAAAGGCACTTACTGTTACCGTAATTGGATTATTTATTGTCGTTGTTGTGACCATGATCCTATCCATAACAGATAGGGGACATCATTTTATCATGTATCTCTTTGAAGCTACTTCAGCGTTTGGAACGGTTGGACTGTCAATGGGATTAACTCCTGAACTATCTTTGATGGGGAGAATCATAATTATTCTAACTATGTTTGCCGGAAGAGTGGGTCCGCTGACCATTGCCCTTGCAATAACTATGAGACGAAAACGAGACGCATTTCATTATCCAGAGGGGAAAATAATGATAGGGTAATTTGCTGGGAATATGGAATAAAACTAATTGTCTAAGTGGATATTATGGAGAAAACAAACCTGTTCACATTTATTCGTTTCCATATGGGAACTATGTATTTTTAGTGGGAAAGGAGACTTCAATGAAGATTCGTTTTGGGTATGTGGCAAACGCCTTAGGTTTATGGGATGCGAGTCCTTCTAAGTCATTAACATTTACCCGCTATTCAGTACTTCCTAAAAATGAACGGATGGATAGGTTAAGAGAAGTAACTTCACATAATCTACACCATACAAAGAGAATACTTTATTATAACTTTGCACATGAAATAAAATTGTATCGGTTCTCAAGTTCCCTTGTTCCATTAGCCACTCATCCAGAAGTAATGTGGGACTTTATTACACCGTTTAAAGCAGAATGGGAAGAACTCGGACATATTGTAAAAAGTCAAAAGTTGCGACCAAGCTTTCATCCGAACCAATTTACACTATTTACAAGTCCACGGCAAGAAGTAACTGTGAATTCAATTAAAGATATGCGATATCATTATATGATGCTCGAAGCCATGGGAATTACCGATCATGCGATCATTAATATTCATATTGGCGGAGCATATGGGGATAAAGAAACGGCATTAGGACGGTTCCATCAAAATATAAAAAACCTGCCTGCACATATTAAGAAAGTAACAACACTAGAAAATGATGATAAGACATTTAATGTGGAGGAAACACTCCAAACATGTGAAAAAGAAAGGATGCCAATGATTCTTGATTATCATCATTACATGGCTAATAAAGGAGAACATGACCTTACACAGTACTTGCAGCGAATTTTTGATACATGGGACGCTTCAGGGCTTATACCAAAGTTCATCTTTCATCTCCAAAGACAGAGAAGGCTTATCGATCTCATGCAGATTTTGTCTCATTAGATTTTGTCTTGCCTTTTTTGAAAATGGCAAGGGAAGTTAATACTGATCTTGATATTATGATAGAGGCAAAACAAAAAAATATTGCCATGCAAAGGCTTGTAGAAGAAATTGTCTCTATACGTGGAGTTAAACGATTAACAAGTTCTACTATAGAATGGTAAACAGGACAAAGGGACAGTATGAACTGTCCCTTTGTATGTAAGAAATTACAACTTCTTTTTTAATGATTGTAATCGATTATCACGAGACTAAGATTGAAGACAATACTTCTGAATTTCTATTACAATATCCCCCTGAGTCATAAATATATGCATTTTGGCAATAATATTTTTAAGAAAGTATTATTTGGAGGGAATCCATTTATGACTGTCCATCTTCCCCAATTGACTTCTTCTGAAATTGCTTGTATTTGGACTGCTTACATGAATGATAGTATGTCTAAATGCGTGATGGGTTATTTTCTTAATGTTGTAGATGATGAGGATATTCGTCCTATTATACAATCAGCGTATAATCTCTCATCTGCTCATTTAGAGAAGTTGAACATACTATATAAGGAGGAAGACCTACCACTGCCAACTGGGTTTACTGACAGCGATGTAAATTTACATGCGCCACGCTTATATACGGACCCTTTTATGCTTTCATACATAGCTCATATGGCAAAGGTTGGTTTGCTTGCGTATGGTGGGTTTGTTTCAATGTGCGCCAGAAAAGATTTAAAAACATATTTCATGGAAGGGCTTCGAGAAATATCTGATTTATTTGACAATAGTACGGATGTTTTACTATCTAAAGGGTTGTTTATAAGAGCACCCTATATTCCTTATCCGACTAAAACTGATTATGTAGACAGTAAGAAATATTTAAGTGGGTACTCTATTTTCAGTAAACAACGGTCATTGAATGCGGTTGAAATTGCGCATTTATATATGAATGGGTTAACGAATCAAATCGGAAGTAAGCTTTCTCTTAGTTTTGCGCAAACTTCTGCGAATAAAACGATTCAAAAATGGATGTTAAGGGGAAGAGATATTTCACAAAAGCACATGAAAATATTTGCTGATGCTCTGATAAGTAATGATATACAAGCACCTGTTTCTGCAGATGTGTCTATTACAGATTCAACAATCCCCCCTTTTTCAGATAAGCTTGTAATGTATCATATGGCATTATTGAGTGCTGCAGGAACGGGGAATTATGCAACTTCAGCTGCAGCAAGCCAACGAACGGATTTAATATTGAATTATGAGAGATTATCTCTTGAAGTTGCTTTATATGCAAAGGATGGTGCAGATATTATGATAAAAAATAAATGGATGGAACAGCCTCCTGAGACATTGGATAAAGAAAAACTCACAAAGAATAAAGAAAAATATAAGTAGTTTTTAACGAAGGACGTGGAAAATGACGATTGTAAGGCTAGGCTATGTGGCAATGAGCATGGAAGTAAAGAATGCATCACCGTCGAAAACAATGACCTTTGCTCAATTTCAAAAAATAGAAGATCGTACAGCAGCTATTCGTAAATTAGAAAGACTATCAATAGCAAACCTTGAAAATACATTGAGGCTGCTCAAACATAATGCAGCATCTGCTATTCACTTTTACCGCTTAACCTCTCGGCTGATTCCGTTGGCTAACCATGAGGAATTGCATGACTGGAATTACATGAAGCCGCTTAAAGGGATATTAAAGGAAATTGGGGATTATTCTAAGAATCATCAGATGAGAATTGATTTTCACCCAGATCATTTTGTTATACTTAATTCTCCTAAAGAGGAGGTTTTAAAAAATTCAATAAAAACATTAAAGATGCACTATCTATTATTGAAAGGCATGGGCATCGATCCAGCTCATCGCTGTGTCATGCATGTAGGCGGAAATTATAAAGAGACTGACCGATCCTTAGAGCGATTCATAGAAAATTGGATGGATGTCCCAGAAACATTACAACAAATGATCATGCTTGAAAATGATGATACAAGCTTCAACCTCGATGATACCCTGTACTTATGTGAAAAGTTAGGGATTCCTCTTGTTTTTGACTATCATCACCATCTAGCTTTTAACCAAAATCCAAGTTGGGAGGAAAATTGGGAGCGAGTCGCGGACACTTGGAAATACTCGCTACTTCCACTGAAAATGCATATCTCAAGCCCTAAATCTGCAGAATCCTTTCGTCATCATGCTGATTATATTGACATATCTATGTTCTTTGACTTTTTGAAAGCAGTGAATAGGTCGGTTCCGCAAATTGATTGTATGATTGAAGCGAAAATGAAAGATCAAGCACTTTTTCGATTAATGGATGAAATAAAACAAAGGAAAGATATCGAGATTATTGATCAATCAAGTTTTAAGTTAGTATAAAAAATGCCTAGAGTATTATATTAGTGCTGAGGAGTAATATAATGGACATTTTTATTTATACTTTTATTACAATTTCATACGTTGGAATCCTCTGTTGGGGATTTTTTCTTGTGAAAAAAAGCACTTCGTTTTCCATCTCCAATGTTCTTTTAATCGTAATAGCTGCCTTAATTTATGATAATGCAATAGTTGCAATAGGCGGATTCATAGGTGAAGGGAAGATACTTAAAGGATTAAACTATGCTAGGTATTGGCTGCATGCCATCTTTACACCTTTATTAGTTCTTTTTGCATGGAACGTTGCAGTAAAAACTGGAATTAAATGGTTTCCTAAACGATGGGTAAGAATTGGAGCATATATCCTTGTCGTTATCCTTATTTTTCTAGAGGTAACAACAGTCGTTTCAAAACTCGAACTTATCTCAAAATGGAAATATGGTGTACTAATATATGAAAATGTCCATGAGTCTAGTATTTTCCCCCTAATGGTGATTGTTGTTTCACTCCTTTTACTAGTTGTTTCAATTATAATTTGGCGAAAGTTGAAGTGGAGATGGTTTTTTATCGGAACGATTATTATGATAATTGGCAGTATTATTCCAATGCCCATTAAAAGTGAGGCACTAACAAATGGATTTGAACTCATATTAATAATTACTCTAATGTCAACATGGAGATTTCAGGAAAGTAATGCATAGTTAATAATAAATAATTGATAGGGACGGGGACTTTTCCCTGTCCCTTGACTCTTTACAGAATCAGTTTTTGTGACGGTTCTCCATGAATGTTTAAAAGCCGAATCACTTCTGGCTGTATTTGAAGTAATACATAATTGGGATCTTCAGGTCCATTAAACCAGGTAGAAAAAGAGTCATTCCATAAGTTTGTTTTGGCTTCTGGGCTGTCTTTTATCATCGCTTTTCCAGAAATTTCAACATAAGCATCTTCAATTCCTTTGCCTTCATATCCAAGGAGAATAGAAACTGAAGGGTTTTTCTTCATTTCTTCTATTTTTTCAGTATCCTTTTTTGTAGGTGTAAATAGGGTCAAATCATCATTATAAAATGTCATATATCTTGAATGAGGTTTATTATTTTCAACTGATGAAAGAACCCCAGTCCGTTGGTTAGAAATAATCTTAACAATATGATCCTTTAAATCTTCTTGGTTCATGCATCCTACTCCTTTATTGCTTCCCTTGGTTCAAATTCAGGCATTTTTTCCGTATACATGCCGAGTCCTTCTTTGTATTTAATAAGTGCAGATTCAGTAGAGCTTCCAGTCTCAAATGTCATTATGTAATCAACTACAATTTCATATTTAGGTGTATCCAAAGTTATTATGAGCTGATTAATGAACTTTAAACAAAAAAGTTCATAACACTTACCATAAAAAAGATAACATAAACGTAGGAACTAAAGGCAAAATTGTATAGAGAGATACTGGGACAAAGCGACAGGAAACTTGTCCCTTAAAGTGAGGTGAGAGAATGAATAATTTTCAAGCAGGCGATGTTGTATATGTTTTCTACCGAAATCCGCATACACAGGATGTGGCAAATATTCAAGCAGCAGCTGTAGTAAATAACCCTGAAAACCATAACGAATTGGCTTTGTTTTTATATGAGACTTATTATCCTTTATCAAATGAAATGGCTGTTTATTCCACAGTAGAAGAGGCAAATGCTGCTTATAATTACTATTACGGAGATATGTTTGAAGGGGAGTTAGAATGAATAAACCGTTTACGCCTAGACTCGTATATTTTGAGCCACAAAGCTTAGATTATCCGTTAGGAAAAGAACTGCTGGAAAAATTTGAAAAGATGGATGTGGAAATAAGGTATACTACTTCTCACAACCAAGTAAGGAACCTCCCGGGGGAGAATGATCTACAAAGATACCGGGTGGCAAAGTCGACGCTTGTCGTTGGCATTCGAAAAACATTAAAATTTGATACGTCCAAACCATCAGCAGAATATGCCATTCCATTTGCAACAGGGTGCATGGGACATTGCCACTATTGTTATTTACAAACAACGATGGGGAGTAAACCATACATCCGGACTTACGTAAATGTGGATGAAATTCTAGAAGCCGCCGATAAATATATGGAAAAGCGGGCACCAGAGCTAACAAGATTTGAAGCGTCCTGTACATCTGACATTGTAGGAATAGACCACTTAACCCATTCCTTAAAAAGGGCGATTGAGCATTTTGGAAAATCGGAACTTGGAAAGCTGCGGTTTGTCACAAAGTTTCATCATGTTGATCATCTGCTTGATGCCAAACATAATGGAAGGACAAGGTTTCGTTTTAGTGTCAATGCAGATTACGTCATTAAGAACTTTGAGCCGGGGACTTCTCCACTAGAAAAAAGAATTGAGGCCGCAGGGAAAGTTGCAAGAGCGGGATATCCCCTTGGCTTTATCGTTGCCCCCATTTATCTGCATGTAGGCTGGGAGGAAGGTTACTACCATATGTTTGAACGATTGGAAAAGGAACTGCCAGGAGAAGCGAAAGAAGATTTAACCTTTGAGTTTATTCAGCATCGTTTTACAAAACCAGCGAAAAGAGTCATTGAAAAGAATTATCCAATGACAAAATTAGAGTTAGATGAAGAAAAGCGACGGTACAAATGGGGAAAATACGGGATTGGAAAATATATTTATCAAAAAGAGGAAGAAGAGGATTTGAAAAGTCATCTATTTGAATATATGAAAAAGTTCTTTCCGAACGCAAAGCTGGAATACTTCACTTGATCAAAAAGCAAGACTGGATTCGATTTCTTTATTAAAAAAAAATATAAAAAATGTTAAGAATCAAATATAGCAATGGGATGGTGACGATACATAGCATTGTAGTGATTAATACACCTAACGAAGCAAATAAAGTGTCTGCCCCATATTTCTGTGAGAAGAGTGTGATCGTTGGAGCAGCAGGCATTCCAGAAACGAGAATAGCAGTAATCAGCAATGAATCCGGGACAGATATAATGGCAAACGGGAGTAATAAAAAGGGAATGAATAACAGTCTAGCTATTGCCATTTTCCATAAGTATCTATTTTTGATCAATAGAAAAAGATCTTTATCCTTTACTTTGGCGACAAGACTGCCAATAAGCATCATGGAGAGAGGAATTGTCATTTTACCCACGCTTTCCAATCCACTAGAAACCATTGCAGGCAAATTGGCTGGAAGGAGAAAAAGAATAAGTCCGGCGAATGTAGAAAGAATTCCAGGATTCATAAAAATTTGTTTCCAGCTGATTGCATCCTTACTATTACTAAATAGGAATATTCCGTACGTCCATATGAGTATTAAATAACATAAGTTAAAGATTGTTAAATAAATAATTCCTTGCTCTCCAAAAAGAATGAAACTAACAGCATACCCAATAAACCCTTGATTCCCAAAAATGATCAAACCTTCATATACATTTTTTTGTTTCTTTTCAAGTTCCGCACGCTTTTTCATCCACCTTGCTAAAAAGCAAGAAAGGACAAGGATATACATAGACATAGAAATGAGCCATAGAAAATCTTTTATCGTATCGAAGGAAAATGAAATATCTAACGAGAATAAAATGAGGGCAGGTAATGTGATATTTAAAATCAAATGTGTCAGCACATCATTGGCGTGTTCATTTAAAATTCCTCTTTTCCTTACAAAAAACCCAAGAATGGCAATTCCATACAGTGTCAACATTTCTTGCAAAAAAGGTCCTGCAGAAGACATAGGATCCCCCCTAGGTACTATATGTACTAAATGGTTGGGGGGTTATTCATTTTCCACTTTTATTTTCAGTAATGAGTAAGTTCCCATATCTTCTAACTGTTTAACGAAGTATATTTCCCTTCTCCAAGGTGAAAATAAGATTGGTGTTACTCACCATTACCTGCAATATGGAGGGAAATAACAATGAATATACGTGAAGGCTTAATACCAACTGCATTAGGATCAGCTGTCACAGCAGCCGGATACGCAATGAAGCAACAGCGTCGTTCAAATAAAATGATTGCCAATACAGTTTTTGGCTTTGGCTTAGCACACATATTATTAGGGGTTATTGACCTAGTTGAACATCGTCGTTAAAAATTGTCGAGTACCTTTGGTACTCGACAATTTCTTTTAATAGCACAGTTTTATAATAGTTAGCAATGTAAAAACTACTTTGTATGAAATTTGTTTTTAATACAAACGATAGTAATGGATCTTATACACGAGCTAAGATTCAATTTTTATAAGTGAATTTTTTATAATCGAGCTATGAAAAGGAGATGTATGTAAATGAGAACATTACAACGTATTGCTTTAGTACTTACCATTATTGGTGCGCTTAACTGGGGGCTAATTGGATTTTTTAATTTTGATTTGGTAGCCGCCTTATTTGGAGGTCAAGACGCTTTTATGGCAAGAATCATCTATAGCCTTGTTGGACTAAGTGGAATCGCGTGTCTGCCTCTTCTGTTTAAAGAGTGGGAAGAAAAAGGTAATGTGGCTGAAATCAATCGTCAGGGATATGGAAAAGTAAATTACGGGACAGAGTTTGGAGAAGAAACAGATTTACCAGAGCTAAGAGATCGTTCATTAATAACTGATGAGGATAAAAATGATTAATAAAAATAATTTAAAAAGTCGAGTGCTTACTTACTCGACTTTTTGAACCTTTATAAGAATATTGGCTCAGTATCTAATTAATAAAGAGTCCTAAATGTTATCCTTGAGTTGCATATAAAACACCAGTCCCTATAGGAAATCTGTTATGAGCTTAAAAGTGTATCAATTGAATTCAAAATCTGGTTGATTTTTTCTTCTCCCGCCCTTTCCCACCTGCTTTTATCTCTTATGTACCCATCTTTATCTAATGGTTCCTGGAATTGAGTCAGCCCCGTCGTACCAGTCAGCAGTGAGTGTTTATCGTAATCTAAACCAATATTAACCACATGTTTAATTACATAAGGGGTACCAAATTCAATATAGGCATTCGAATGATCTAATGCCCCCTCTAAAACATTAATCGGAACCCTTAGATAAATGGTTTCACCGCCGTCACGCCATAGAACAGCATCAAATTTTCCTTGGTGATAGTCAAAATTACTGCAGAAACTGCAGCCATTTAAGTTAAATAAATCTTTTACAATCCCAAAATAAGCTCTTTTTCCTTCAATTTCAGATTGTAACTCAATCATGATTATTATCCACTCCTGTAAAAATGGTTGTTATTATTCTTAACAAAAAAAAGAATAAAATACAGGTGAGGATTTTTTTTATGGAAAAAGCTTTTTAACGTATTGAGCTCTGTCTTCGGCATATAATCCTGCCTCTATGAAAATACAAATGGTTAACTAATCAAAAAGAACAAGTACTACTGTACTTTCCTTTTAATTTCAAGATGAAAGTAAAAAGCCCTCTTTAAGGATCTTGAGGGCAAAGTGGGGATTTGGAGTTTTTGAAAAGACTACTGGTAAAGCTGATCACTTGCACCACTGGTTGGACTTTGGTATTGATTGATATATTTTTGAATTTGTTCTTGATTTTCAGGTACAACCTGGTATACTGCTCCGATTTTTGCAGTCATATTTTGATCTGCTGGTTCAAGAGGATAGTATCCCTTATTAACCATATATTGCCACATGTCATAAGCATGGGTACAGCTCATCATAAAACAAGTTTGTAAAAATGAGCGTATTTCAGGATTTGCTGCTTCCATTGCCGAATATGCATATTCTCGTCCTGCCCGTTTTAAAGTAAGTAAATAAGCAGTAGCCATTTCGCGATCATTCATGTTGTCAACCGCAGTGCGAGGCTGTACTGGTGGATATTGATTGATTGGAGATTTTGTAAAATCGGTAAGTTTCCCCACTTCTTTTAAAAGAGATAACTCTTTCTTTGCCCCTTCCATTTGATTAAGAAATTCTACTTTCATATTATAATCGCGTACATGAAAGGGGAAATGTTTTTCTAAGATGCTTTTAAATTCCTGATCCTGTACATGCTGTAGCATATAACCCATATTTGTTATTGAGTTAACACAACTCATCGTTAGTTCATGTAAATCATGAAGTTCATGTGCTGCAAGTCTCATAAATTAACCTCCTACATTGTTTCTTATTTTTATAATGGATGAGAGCGGTGTTTTTTATTCGTATAGATATTAGAATAGGATTTTTATCTCTGCTTTTGCTAGAATATAAAAAAGAATCAATTTTTTAGATATGTGAGGAAATGAACGTGAGAAAACGCTACGAAAATTTGGACCGAGTGGAGAATAACCATTCATTTAAGGCTTTATCTCAATGGAGAAAGGAACGCCGCTCTAAAGTTAAGAATTTATCGATTCAGATCCCGCAGGCAGAAAACAAAGAAGTAGAGGCACTACAACTCAATCGTGACAAGGCAAGTATAACTTGGATAGGTCATTCTACTTTTCTAATCCAGTTAGGTGGGCTAAATATATTAACGGATCCCGTCTGGGCAAAGTGGCAGGGCACTGATAAGCGCCTTACAAATCCAGGAATTCCAATCGAGGAACTGCCGGAAATTGATATGGTGTTCATATCACATGGTCATTATGATCATTTGGATTTTCGTTCTATTCGTCGTCTAAAAGGAAATCCTGCCTTTTATGTTCCACATGGATTAAAAAGACTTTTTGTAAAAAGGGGATATAACAATACGATTGAAGCTAATTGGTGGGATTCATTTGCCTTTCAAAATCTTAAAATTACCTTTGTTCCTGCTCAGCATTGGACACGGCGGAGTTTATTTGATACGAACTCTTCTCATTGGGGAGGGTGGATAATAGAAGATGCATCTACTGATCAATCCATCTATTTTGTCGGGGATACTGGATATTTCCGTGGTTTTAAGGAAATAGCGAAAAGGTTTAATTCTATTAATTATGTGCTGATGCCAGTCGGAGCGTACGAACCAGAATGGTTCATGAAGAATTCGCATATTAATCCGGAAGATGCCGTTAAAGCATTCATAGATTTAAACGCCTCTATATTCATCCCGATGCATTATGGTGCATATCGTTTAGCTGATGATACGGGACCAGAGGCGCTTGATCGATTGCACAAAGAGTGGGAACACTTAAAAATGAGCAAGGAGCAGTTGTGCGTGCTTGATATTGGAGGTACCCTATGGATTGATTCAAAATAGGTATAGATTTAAAGGGGTACAGATAATTTAAACCAAGGATGCTTGTTATATTAATAGCCGGGAGATGGAACAATGGACGCTACCTTTCATATTAAGAATGCTGTTTTTAACGTTAGAGTTGCAGGAGTCATGATTGAAAATGGACATGTGCTAATACATAAGCAAGTTAGTGAAAATCACTGGGCTTTACCAGGCGGCAGAGTAGAAATCCTGGAAAATTCTCAGTCATGTATTATAAGAGAGATGAAAGAAGAGCTTGATTTCGACGTGAAGATTAATAGACTCCTTTGGATGACAGAGAACTTTTTTGAATACAATTGCAAACATTATCATGAAATTGGATTTTATTACAATATTTCATCCGTTACTTCCCCATTCCATTTTACAACTGAAACTTTTCATGGTGAAGAAGGGAACAGGTTGATTTATAGATGGGTTCCGATTAATGAGCTGAAGCAAATCCCGTTATTTCCTGAATTTTTAAGGACATCTCTTGAAGACCTTCCCTTAACACCAAAACATCTTATTTTTGAGCAATACTCTTAGATGGATCGAGATATCGACAAAATTGCATGTGAAAATAAATGATAATAACCAGCAAGCGAAAGAGAAGAGAGAGTGATATTCCAATTGTTGGTTATCTATTATTAGGAAGCAGATTATAAAGCACAGCTTTACAAATAGATACTTAAAGAAAACTTTATTGTAAATTCATTTAACGTATTCCAAATAAATTATACGTATTCCAATAGATATTTTTGAAACATAAAGGATGATTTTAATGATTATTTGGATTAATGGTACTTTTGGTTCAGGCAAAACAACAACTGCTTATGAATTGCATAGAAGAGTTGAGAATTCCTTTGTGTATGATCCAGAGAGATTTGGGTATGTATTTATGAGGAATGTACCGAAGGATTTAGCAAAAGATGATTTTCAGGACTATCCTTTATGGAGAGAAGCAAATTATACTTTATTAAAACAATTGTCTGATGAATTCAAAGGAACCATTATCGTACCAATGACACTGACAAATGAAATGTACTTCCTTGAAATTGTCGGAAAGCTCATAGAGAATAATGTTGAAGTGAAACATTTTACTCTAATAGCTTCAAAATCTACCATACAAAAACGACTTAGGAAAAGACTAGAAGGCAAAAACTCATGGGCTTATCAGCAGATGGAGATTCGGATGAGCAGTTTATCGAAGGGATTATTCAAAGAACATATCCAAACAGATGCAATGTCTATTGGAGAAGTAATAGAAACGATTGCTGAAGGCTCCGGTATCGCTTTGCTGCCAGACAGTCGTTCGAAGTATAGAAAAATGGTTGATAGATTGAGTGTGATGGCAAAAGAAATTAGTATTTTTAAATAAACAGATGATTGGTCCATGTTAATTTACTGATGCCTTTACCTGATAATTTTGTCAAATTGAAGCTTGAGGATATTTACTTAAGCTTATTTTGCATTAATTGAGAAGAAAGAAGGGATGAATCATAAGCTTCGAAAATTGTCGAATTGAACAACGAAAAAAGTTAATGTGAAAATCAAACAATCAATGAGTCAGCATTTTTTTTTAAAGTGGTATATTGGTATTAATTATGGGTCACAAATATTTTTTCTAAAGTATGTATGCAAAGGATTTCTAGGATGTGTATGCCTGGATAAATAAAAAAGACCGCTTCATTAAGAAGCGGAAAAGAAAAAAAGAGACTATGGATCGAGTTGAATTAGTGAAATAAAACGACATATAGTATATGAAATGTAATATATATACTATATGTCGTTAAATGTGATTCTAGCATAGAAACAATTAAATAGCAATAATTTTATAGATATTTCATAATTTTTACACAATTACAAATAGCTTTTTCAACTAAACCTCTAGCACCCTCAATACTTAATATTCTATTCCTTTCAAAGCAACCCAAAAACCTGTGAAAAAAATCACTCCAATTTTCCATAAGGAATTGAAAACGCTGTAAATATTATGTAAAGTTAATAGAGTAGATTTATAGCGAAATTTTAATAGTTTTGTAAAATAACATAGAAATATGACAACTTTTTTTACAATTGTAACGTCTAATTTATAACAACACAAAAGTAATAACTAAATAAATCATCTATAAATTGAAAAGGAGTGATAATCAACACGATCATTTTGTTAAACAACCTGGTTGACGGTAAAGATTTCTTTATTGATATGATTGCTTCTAAGATTAACAAGAAATGGAAAGGTGAATTCTCGTGAGAAGAACAAGGGCAGGAAGAAGTAGAAAATTAATTAAAACAAAGGAAAAAGTAATCATTTCAGCTTTAGTATGTATAGCTTTAGTCGCAATGATTTTACAACCAGGTAGCAATAATGAAGCATTGGCTGTATCCAGTTTTAAGCAGCCAATTAATATGATGTACTCTTTTATGTCCCAGAGGAATTTTAACCAAATTGATGAAATGAATGGTTCCATATATCATTATTACCGATTGCTGCAACTAAAGAAAAAAGAGGCGGCAAATAAGGAAGAGAAAGTAACTGCCGAAGAGAAAATTCAGGATAAAGATGTAAAGGAAGAAGCTGTTAATAAAGATAAAAAAGAGGATAATAGCCAAGTAGGTTCAGAGAAAGCGAATAACCAAGATACGAATACTGTGCCAGTGAATCAGGATGTAAATCTTCATAAAGTTTATTTAACTTTTGATGATGGACCATCAGCCTATACTACCAGTATTTTAGAATCTCTGCATTCATATGACATAAAGGCTACATTCTTTATGCTTGAACCAAATATGAAGATATACCCGGATAAACTGAATCAAATAATTACCGAAGGGCATGTGCCTGCATTACATGGGGTTTCTCATGATGTATCGAAAATTTATCGTTCTGAACAAACCGTTGTTGATGAAATGACCCAAGGGCAAGAGACGTTGTTAAATCTTACAGGACAATTAACACACTTAATACGGACACCATATGGATCGGCTCCACATATGAAGCCGTCATATAAAGAAGCTGTTCAAGCAGCTGGATTCCAGTTATGGGATTGGACGATTGACAGCCATGATTGGAAATATAAAAATGGTGAATTTGTTGGTGATGTCATTCAACAAATGGAAAATTATCGTTATAAGAGCAGCCCAATCGTGATTCTGTTGCACGATCGCAAATCAACAGCTGAGCATTTGCCATCACTTTTAAAATACTTACAATCTCATGGCTATGAAATGGACGTTCTAAGTGAAAAGCTATCAGCTTATAATTTTTAAGTAAGAGCCCCGGCATCCATTTAGGATGCCGGTTTTTTCATTTCCATTTAAGTCATAAAAGACAAATCCAAACGATAAGCTGTTAGGAGTGGATGTGAAAAGGGGGAGTAGAAGTTGGCTGTAAGCTATGAACAAGCTGCTAAATTTGAACATCGATTTTGGCTGCAAGTGCTTGGTGATCATGCTCGTTTTTTGCACGATTCTTTAGCGCCTCAAGAAACTGAGCTAATTGATGCGGCAACCTATTTTATCCAGACGTTTGATCAGCTGTTAGGTAGGGTTGAAGTAGATAATTTAATTGAACTCAGTATAAAGGCAGAAGAGGAAGGATTAAACTTACGAGAATACAAATTGAACATTATTGAGAGGCATCTTGTGGGGAAGGTTACCATCCACCTTGGTCCAACCTTTATTAACCATATGGTAAATGAGCTTGAAGAATACTTATTGCTGTTAAATTATTTAAAAAAAGGGGTAGTTCCTCCAATTTTTCATGAATTGCATCATCATTTAATTTGGTTATTGGATGCAGCTGGTCATTCTGGGGCGATTTCCGATAATATGGATCAAATTGAAAAGAAAATTAAAAAAGTGAGTGATAGCTTTACAAAGGATTTTGAAGCCTTTTATTTAAAGGCTGTAGAAATGGCTGGGTTTCTTCGCACAGGGGTAACCTCTTTCCCTGCACTAGATAGATTTAACAATGATACTTCCGCAGAATTGAAGTTATTTATGAATTTTCTTAATGAAATTGAGGAGCTTGAGCTTAGTAAAGAAGCATTAGGTACATTCGCTCCTTTAATGGCTGATCATATGTATAGAGAAGAATGTTATTATTTAATGAAGTTATCCGAATCAACACAAGAAGATGCGCCTAAATGTGACCCTGCAAAGCCAAGATTAAAGGAGTAAAAAAAGACTTAAAACCGCAATAGTACACTATTGCGGTTATTCCTCATCTGGTTTGATGGCTTTAAATGTAGCAATGGCTGCTGCGAGGGCGAGGATGCTTAAAATATAAAATAATGATTTTTCAGCATGCTTCATCAGCACAGCAATTGCAGGAGGGCCTGCTGCTACCCCTACAAATCTCATCGAGCTATAAATAGAAGTAATCGTACCTCGCTCCTGTCTTTCAATTCCTTCAGTAATCAATGTATCTAAGCATGGAAGACCTATTCCTATTCCAACCCCTCCAAATAGAAATAGGATAATCATGAACCACAAACTATCTGAAAAACTAAGGATGGCTATTGAAATGGCAGTAAGAACAGAGCCGCCAAAAATAAGCCATTTCATTAAAACTTTGTTCTCCTTAATTAATTTTCCTGTTATAAATGATGCTGTACATAAAGCCCCAAGGGGGATGGCTAAGAAAAAACCTTTTTTCACATTTTTTATATCGTACGTTTTCTCCAGGATATCTGACAGATAGAACAATACCCCAAAGAGAACAAACATTAAAATGGCGCCAATAATGAAAATGGCGTATAACCATCTTCCGTTATTTTTAAAGGTTTCTTTAATGTTGGCAAAAAATTGTTTTAAAGGGACTGGCTCAAACTCCATATTTGCTGTTTTTACAAGAAAGATCATTAGTAAAACCGAAATCAAGCAAAAAGCTGGGAATGAAAAAAAAGGCAAGAACCAAATAAATCCAGCTAATAACGACCCAAGTATTGGACTTAAGACCTTTCCAAACGTATTCGCAGTTTCAATAATTCCTAAGGATGTACTCATTTCATCTTCGTTTTTAAACATATCTCCAACTAAGGGCATAACAATAGGAGCGGCACCTGCTGCTCCAATTCCTTGAATCGCTCGTCCAACTAAAATCAGCCAGTAAGCATCATTCATTTTCCATGCAGCCCAGCCAGAAATAAGCCCCCCTATTCCTGCTATCAGAAGACTTGGAATAATTACCTTTTTTCTTCCGATATGGTCAGATATAAATCCAGCAACAGGGATAAGAATAATCGCAACGATCGAATAAACAGTTAAGATCAAGCTTGTTTGAAATGATGATATATTTAATTGCTTCTCCATTGCTGGCAAAACGGGGATAAGCATGGAGTTTCCAAGTGTCATTACAAGCGGGATTGAAGCAAGAGCCAAGATTGCCCATTTTTTATTAGGAACATCGTCTCCATTTTCCCCATTTTTCGAATTCTTTTGATTGCTATGCAGCTTTTCAACATGCTCCATTTGCGATTCCTTCCTTGAACATAATCAACCTACTATTAATATTGGTTACTTTCATAAAAGTAAAAGACACATTTTTTGGTAAGTTTACAAAATGGAAATATTTGTTTAGCGTTAAAGGCTGCGAAAGGATAAAATGTAAAAAAACTAGAGGTGATGGAATGGAGAGGAAGTTACTTACGCTTAATATTGGCAGACCAAATTTACATGTCTGGAAAGGGATAACAGAAAATTCCGCTATTGCGAAAAAAGGAATAGAAGAAGTGCAATTGTCGAAAAATGGTTTTATAGGAGATTCTGTTGCCAATCGGGAATTCCATGGCGGACCAGAAAGAGCAGTTTGCCTTTATCCATATGAACATTATTTGTTATGGGAAAAGGAATTTAATCAGACATTCCGTAAGCCGGCTTTTGGTGAGAATATTTGTGTGGAAAATATGCTGGAAGAAGATATTTATATTGGAGACACATTCTCCTTGGGAGAAGCGATTGTACAGGTTTCCCAAGGTCGAATCCCCTGTTCCACGATTTCAAAGCATAATCGGGTGGATTCATTGCTTGGGCGAATCGTTGAAACGGGCTATACAGGTTATTTCTTTCGTGTTCTGCAAGAAGGAATCGTTACTAAGAGTTCTCAGCTTTCTTTAATTGATCGTAAACAGGAGAAATTTTCAGTATTAAGAGGCAATCAGCTCATGTTTCATGATCGAAAAAACTATGTAGCGATTAAAGAATTTTTGCAAGTAGAAGAACTTGCTGGAGTTTGGAGAGAGAAATTCCTGAAGGCTTTAGAATATTAAAATAATTACGAAATTCCTGTTGACACTTCTTAATAATTCTAATATTATAAATAACAATATATCTGACGGCAGTGAAGAAGAAGAGTAGCAAATACAGATACTTAAGAGAGCTGATGGCTGGTGTGAATCAGTGTGGATGTGTTTGTGAATGGACTTCCGAGCCCCAAACCGAAAGCTGATAACAGCAAGTAGGCTTTGGCGAACAGTCTCATCGTTACAAGAGGCAGGCATTTAAATACATTTTTAGATGCTTGTTAAGTGAGCTGAATTTTTTTAGCTAATGAAGGTGGCACCACGGGTTTCTCGTCCTTTAATGACGGGGAGCCCTTTTTGTGTTTAGAAAATAAATAATTGAAATCGCTGAGTAAGAGTAGTACATTGATTCAAATCGTTTCAGAGAGCCGGGTGAGGTGTGAGCCGGTACGAGGAGAGCAATCGGAATGGACTTACGAGAGGCTTCTTGAACAGCAGTAGGGAAGCACGGAATTCCACCGTTAAATGGATAGGGTATCGATAGGAATGCTTTTTATGCAAAGCATTTTATATCCGTACTTGATTGAGGGAGCCTGTATTTGCTCCGAACTGAGGTGGCACCGCGAACTAATTTAAATCGTCCTCTATACACACAGAAATTCTGTGCGTATAGGGGACTTTTTTTATTTTCAATTAGGATAGGAGGGAATTTCATGGAAGTGACAGAGTCAATTGTACTAAAAGAATTAAATGGGGATTTATTAACCCCAATTTTGATTTATCAAAGGATCAGCGGCAAGAAAAAGTTTATATTGGAGAGCTCTTTAAAGCATGAAAAGTCTGGCAGATACTCCTTCATTGGAGCTGACCCGGTTATGGAATTAAAGGGTGTTGGTAATCAAACGAAGGTTATTTCTGCTAAGGGAGAGGAATGGATACAAGAAAAACCGTTAGAAGTTTTGAAATCAGTGATGCCTGAGAAAAAGATTACCCGCCCAAATGGTTTGCCATTTTTTAGCGGTGCGGTTGGCTATGTTGGGTATGATGCTGTCGCCCAATATGAAAAAATTGGACTCATCCCTGCTGATGATTGGAATATTCCAGATGTGCATCTTCTGTTTTATGAAGAAGTGGTGGTATTTGACCATTTTGAACAAAAGGTCTTTCTCGCTGCCAATCCGCTTTCAAGTGAGACAGATCGATCAAAGCTCGAACATCGGCTTGCAAAGATAAAAAATGAAATGATTTTTGGAACGGCACGTGAGGATACTGGGCGGACGAAACTTTCTGCATTTACCCCCTACATGAAAAAGGAAGAATTTATTGAAAAAGTAAAAAAAGCGCAGGAGTACATTGACAGGGGTGATATTTTTCAGGTTGTTCTTTCCCAGCGTCTACAAGCAACAATAAAAGGCGATCCATTTTTATTTTATCGGAAATTAAGGGTGCAAAATCCATCTCCATATATGTATTATCTGGATTTTGGTTCGTATAAGATAGCCGGCTCATCACCAGAAAGCCTAATTAAAGTGAATAATGGCAAGGTGACAGCGAATCCAATCGCAGGGACGAGACCAAGGGGGAAAACGGAAAAGGAAGATCTAAATTTAGAAATTGATCTGCTTAGGGATGAGAAGGAGCTTGCAGAGCATCGCATGCTCGTAGATCTCGGGAGAAATGATCTTGGCCGAGTCTGTGAATTTGGTTCGATCCAGATCGAGAAAAATATGAAGGTAGAACGATTCAAGCATGTTATGCACCTTGTAACTGAAGTGAGCGGGAAATTAAATAAATCCTACTCGGCAACAGATGCATTGATTTCATGCTTGCCAGCTGGAACTGTTTCTGGTGCACCGAAAATTAGAGCAATGGAAATTATTAATGAGCTGGAAGAAGTGAAACGAGGAGTATATGCAGGGGCAGTCGGTTATTTATCCTTAGATGGCAGTTTGGATTTTGCTCTAGCCATCCGCACAATGGTTATTAAGGATGACAAAGCCTATATTCAGGCAGGAGCGGGAATTGTCCATGATTCCATCCCAGAAAAAGAGTACGAGGAGACACTTCATAAACTAAGAGCATTTTTGGAGGATCAAGATGATACTTTTGATTGATAATTACGATTCGTTTACGTATAACCTTTACCAGTATTTAGGTGAGTTAGGTGAGGAAGTACTTGTTGTTAGAAATAACAGAATTACTATAGAAGAAATTGCTTCTATAAAGCCTGATGCAATTGTCCTTTCTCCAGGACCCGGAAGACCTGAGCATGCTGGGATCTGTCTGGAAATTATTCAAGCATTTTTTCAATCAGTGCCTATTCTAGGCATTTGCCTTGGGCATCAAGCGATAGGATATGCCTTTGGAGCCGCTATTGATCGAGCTAAGGAGATCAAGCACGGAAAAATATCAAAGCTCAAACACAATGGTTCTTCCTTATTTCAATACATGCCACAGCCTATTGATGTTATGCGTTACCATTCATTAGTGATTGTTTCAGGTACATTGCCTGGAAGTTTTAAAGTGCTTGCAAGATCATTAGAAGACAATGAGATTATGGCGATACGGCATGAGCAATATCCCCTTTTTGGATTGCAATTTCATCCGGAATCGATAGGAACCGCGCAAGGGAAAAGGATAATCAGAAATTTCTTAAAATATATTGGGAGGGATAAGAATAATGAAGCATATTCTCCAGCAACTAGCTGAAGGAAAGTCCTTATCTTTAGAAGAAATAAAAGTTGCCTCAGAGAGTCTCTTTTCAGATGAGATAACCGAAAGTGAAATAGCAGCCTTTTTAATCGGACTGAAAATGAAAGGAGAAACGGCAGAAGAGATTGCTGGAATTGCAGCAGCTTTAAGGGAGAAAGCACTGAAGTTTAGCGGGAGGATTCCGAATATTATGGATAATTGCGGGACGGGGGGCGATGGAGTAAAAAGCTTTAATATTAGTACAACATCCGCCTTTGTCATAGCAGGTGCAGGAATACCTGTAGCTAAGCATGGAAACAGAAGCATTTCCAGTAAAACAGGGAGTGCAGATGTACTGGAGCATTTTGGAATTGATTTAACTGCTTCTTCAGAAGCAACTGAGGAAATTCTGGAAAAGGTGGGGATTGCCTTTTTATTTGCACCACATGTTCATCCCCAATTAAAAAGGATTATGAAAGTGCGAAAAGATCTGCGAATACCAACCATTTTTAATTTTATTGGTCCACTGACAAACCCAGTTGAATTAGAAACTCAGCTTCTTGGCATTTACAGACGTGATATGGTAGTTCTTTTTGCAGATGTATTAAAAAAACTAGGCAGAAAACGAGCGATTGTCGTTAATGGAGCCGGTTATATGGATGAAGCGTCTCTCCAGGGTGGGAATTATTTAGCCATTCTGGAAAATGGACTGATCAAGGAAAAAGTCATAGTGCCAGGGGAATTTGGTCTATCCATTCAATCAAATGATTCAATCAGAGGAGGAGATGCAAAGGAAAATGCGGATATTCTTCTGAGAGTGTTAAAAGGTGAGGGAGGACCGTATCGGGATACTGTTCTTCTAAATGCTGGTCTTGGTATTTTCACTGCTGCAAAGGCAGATTCAATTCAAGAGGGGATTGAACTGGCAAGAGAAAGTATTGATTCAGGAGCTGCCCTTAATAAATTGTACCAGCTTATTATGGCAAGCAGATCCAATCAAAAGCGGGTGATATAAATGTCTACCATTCTTGACTTAATTTTGGCAGAAAAAAGCAAGCAGATTGTGAAATTAAAAGAGGAAATGGCAGGAGTTAAGATACTAAACCAATATAAGAAAAGGCCATTCCTTGAACGACTGCAAACAGAACATCTTTCAATTATTGCTGAATTCAAACGGGCATCCCCTTCAAAAGGAGATATAAATGTAAATATCAGTCTGAGAGAACAAGTCCTTGATTATGTTCATTTTGGTGCAGCTGCCATTTCTATTTTAACGGATACTCCATTCTTTAAAGGCAGCTTTACAGATTTGGCTACAGGTAGAAAGGCGGTGGATGTACCGATCCTTTGCAAGGATTTTATAATCGATGAAGTACAAATAAGGAAAGCGAAAATAGTTGGGGCTGATTTGATTTTATTAATTGCGGCGGCATTAGAAGCATCAAGATTGAAAGAGCTTTCTGATTTTGCATTTGAACATGGGCTTGAGGTATTAGTAGAGGTTCATAATGAGGCAGAGATGGAACTGGCACTTTCCTCTGGTGTGAAACTAATTGGGGTGAATAACCGTGATTTAAAGTCTTTTTCGGTCGATTTATCGGTAACAGAATCGCTGGGTCCCATCATAAAAAAAGAAGGTGCTTTTCTAATTAGTGAGAGCGGAATCAAGTCAGTGGAAGATGTAAAAAGAGTCATTGCAGCAGGAGCAAATGGCATTCTGGTTGGCGGAGCTTTCATGGAGACGGATAACCTTGAAGAGATGTTTAAAGCATTGAAGTACGCTCAAATAGGAGGGACGTTAGGTTGAAGGTGAAAATTTGCGGAATAACCGATCTTGATACAGCTTTAGCTGCCATTGAATGTGGAGCGGATGCACTTGGTTTCGTGTTTGCTGAAAGTAAAAGAAGAATCACAATTGAGCATGCGAAGAAAATTATCCGTTTACTGCCTGAAGATCTATTGAAAATAGGAGTCTTTGTGAATGAGCAAAAAGAAACGATTGAGAAAATTGTTGAGGATACTGGAATCAATGCTATTCAGCTTCATGGCGATGAGTCACCTGATGAGTGTACTGGCTTTTCAACTCCAGTTATAAAAGCAATTAGTATTGGAACAGCTAAAGATTTATTGAAAGTTGATAATTACGGATGTGAGTATTTATTGCTTGATAGTCCAAAAGGCAAATATCGAGGGGGGAATGGTACTGCTTTTGATTGGAGTGTAGCTGCTGGGCATAGGGTAAAAGGAAAAAAGGTCATTTTGGCAGGAGGATTGACAGCTGAAAATGTGTCAAAAGCCATTGGAATGATTCATCCCTATATGGTTGATGTCAGCAGCGGGGTAGAATTAGACGGCAAGAAGGATAAAGGGAAAATAAAAAGGTTTATAGATGAAGTAAAGGGGAGGAAGAGAAATGGAAACTTACACTATGCCAGATGAACGCGGTCACTATGGAAAGTACGGCGGCAAATTTGTACCTGAGACGTTAATGCAAGCGATAATAGAACTGGAAGCAGCGTATAAGAAAGCGATGGAAGATTACCAATTTAACGCTGAATTAAAGAGGCTATTGAAAGATTATGTAGGGCGTGAAACACCTTTGTATTATGCGGAAAGACTGACTGAATATGCAAATGGGGCAAAAATCTATTTGAAACGGGAAGATTTAAATCATACAGGTGCGCATAAAATTAATAATTCACTAGGTCAGGCTCTATTAGCTTCAAGAATGGGGAAGAAAAAAGTTGTCGCGGAAACAGGTGCAGGGCAGCACGGAGTTGCCACAGCAACCGCATGCGCATTGTTGAATCTTGACTGCATTATTTTTATGGGGGCAGAGGATATCAAGAGGCAGCAGTTAAATGTTTTTCGAATGGAGCTTTTAGGTGCAAAGGTAATTAGTGTAGATACAGGAAGTGCAACTTTGAAGGATGCTGTTAATGAAGCACTGCGCTACTGGGTTGCGAATGTAGTGGACACCCACTATATTCTAGGATCAGTTATGGGACCTCATCCATTCCCAATGATTGTCCGTGATTTCCAAAGTATCATTGGGATGGAAACGAGACTGCAGTATATGGAAAAAGAAGGGAGGCTGCCCGATGCAGTGGTCGCCTGCATAGGCGGAGGAAGCAATGCAATGGGCATGTTTTATTCATTTATTAATGATGAAAGTGTACGAATGTATGGTGTAGAAGCAGCGGGATTCGGTCTAGAAACGAACAAACATGCCGCGTCATTAACGAAAGGCAGTCCAGGCATTCTTCATGGGGCTTTTATGTATTTGCTGCAGGATGCAAATGGGCAAATACAAGAAGCCCACTCCATTTCAGCTGGGCTTGATTATCCTGGGGTAGGACCTGAACATAGTTATTTAAAGGATATTGACCGTGTCCAATATAAATCAATAACAGATAAAGAAGCATTGGAGGCATTACAGCTTCTTAGCCAATTAGAAGGAATCATTCCAGCGTTGGAGAGCGCCCATGCTGTTGCATATGCGCTAAGACTAGCAAAGAAAATGAATGCCAAGGAAGGGATTGCAGTTTGCTTGTCTGGCAGAGGTGATAAGGATATGGAAACTGTTAGAGTTAAATTGGGAGGAGATGAATAATGAATCGATTAGAAAAGGTGATGAAAGGCATAAAGGAAAATAATGAGAAAGCGTTTATCCCGTATATCATGGCAGGAGATGGAGGATTAGAAGCATTGCCGCAACAAATAACCTTTTTGGAAAAAGCAGGGGCAACGGCAATTGAAATTGGCATCCCGTTTTCAGATCCTGTTGCTGATGGACCGGTTATACAAGCGGCAGGGATAAGAGCACTGCAAGAAGGGACTACATTGAAGGCGGTCATACAAACAATTGCAGCTGTTCGTCCGATTGTTCATATTCCCTTAATTTTTATGACCTATATGAACCCAATTGTTGCTTATGGAATGGAGAGGTTTTTCGAAGAAAGCTATCATGCAGGGGTTGATGGACTTATTTTACCTGATTTACCAATTGAGGAAGAAGGGATATTGGCACCTTTAGCAGAAAAATATGGCATTGAAATCATAAGACTTGTGACATTAACGAGTCCGCTTGAACGAATTAGAGAGATCTCATCGATGGGTAATGGATTTATTTATGCAGTAACTGTTAATGGGATTACAGGGGCAAGAAATGGATTTGATAAGCGGATTAAGGAGCATTTGAAAAGGGTGAAAAGCGTCAGCGCCCTGCCAGTATTTGCTGGGTTTGGCATTTCTACTCCTTCACATGTAGAAGAAATGATACATTATTGTGATGGAGTCATAGTTGGCAGTAAGATTGTTGAACTCTTTAGACAAGAAGAATTGTCAGCGATTGAAGAGCTGATTAAAGCTGCAAACATAATAGGGACTATAAAAAAGTGAACAATACTTATAAAAAGGCAAAAACCCCATTATAAATAACGGGGTTTTTGACCTTATTTTTTATTCACTTGTTTTCCGCTTTTTTTCTGACTTTGTGAAGAATTATTCCCAATCTGGAACTCTGAACCAAGTTCGATATCATTGTGCTTATCTTGTTTTTCAATTTGTTCCCTAGTTTGATCAGGGTTAGAATGTCCTTGTTTATTCATAGTAAACCCTCCTAAAAATAATTACATATAGTAATATGCACTATATAAATTGAAATAATCATACTCCCGTTTAATGAACTAAGGATCAGTGTTCTTTTTGGATTTTATAAATAGCTGCTTGACCCATTTAGACAAAGCAAGCTCTAGGTTTGAAGCACCAAACACCCTCCTGTTTACAAAAAAATAAATCAGCTCCTCAACAATCGCAATAGTTATAATTGAAATAAAAAACAATAGGATCCAGAAAGTCATGTTTTCCCCTTCCTTCATTTGCTTTCTTCATGTATATTCAAAAGAAACGATGATTTTACTTTTTTAATACCCAATTCTATTTGATTTTTGTATAATATTGGATATGAATAGTAGGACAGAATTTGTTATGATTTTGTCATAGAAGATTCATCCCTACTTCTCAAGTCCTAGGGAATAATAGTTCTCTAGATTCTTATGGCGATTGTTAGATTTTGATTTAATAAAAGCGTAAAGAACGATTGGGATTATGATTTTAGATGATTCCTTTTCGATAAGTGATTGCAGGAGGATGATTTATGGGAGAAAGGAAAGTGTATCTTCTGCTTACCGATACAGGGACATTATTTACTAGAATGATAAGGTTGTATACGAAGGAAAGTCATAACCATGCGTCCATTGGCTTTGATTGTGATTTAACGGAAGTATATAGCTTTGGCAGAAAAAGACCAAGAAATCCATTTATTGGCGGGTTTGTGAAAGAGGATATGCGTTCGGAATTATTCCGAAATGCCACTTGTGCAGTATATGTTTATTCGGTAACAGAAAAGCAGTATGAAAAAATGCTTCGCCTAATTAAGGAAATAGAAGAAAATAAGCAAAAATATCGATATAATTTACTAGGTTTGTTTGCACTCGCATTAAATAAGCGAATCCAGCGCAAGCATGCATATTTTTGTTCTCATTTTGTCGCTACCATTTTAAAAGAAGGCAAGCTTTTAGAAACAAACAAACATCTTTGTATGATTACCCCTCAGGATTTAAAACATGCATCTTCTAAAAAACTAGTTTATCAAGGGGATCTCCAATCTTATTTTTCATTTAAAGAAAATCAATTAGAAGTAAACTGATTTTGCCATTATATTATTATTTATATAAAAACAAAAGAACCATCACTTATATCATTATAAGGTGAATGGTTCTTTTGTTTTTTCTGACAGAGCAGATCTCTTTTTGTTTTCGTTTTCCTTGTTCTCATATCAGCAAATGCAAATGGGCTACGGTTCTCTTCCGGATTTCTTTTTCCTTCACGTGCTAACTTCTCACGAATTTTCTTAGCTTTTGATTTTGCCATAAAAAAACACTCCTTTTTCATCTCATTCCATAATGTAAGAATTCACCTAAGCTTGTGGGATCATATTTGTTATTAATAATACAAAGAAAATGAGTCCTATTACAAGAAAAGTGACCGAAGCTAATACAACATAGTTTAAGCGTAAGATAAATTCCTCCCTCTTCATCATGATTCCAGTCATGGCACTTGTCTGACTGTCAATATGTCTAGTCATTGCACCGCCGCTGCTCGAAAACCAGATTGTAATTGTCGAAAATGCAATCCCTGTAAAAAACATTAATTCTATGAAGCGGACAGAGAAAAGCCTTGCAAGAATAATGGTCAGTCCAATTTCTATAATCAATGTAAAAGTAAATTTCACCATATTTTTTTTCATTTATTCGCCTCCTTCATTAAAGATACGAATGAATAGTAAAAATGTTACAAAAATTTCTCCTGATATGGCGATTTTTATATGATTTTAATATCAGGGGATTTCCTCCAAAAGATAAGGAGTTTCCCCTATATATTATAAATCTACAAACTTCTACAATGAGAGTAAGTTAAACGTTTTGAGGAGGAATAGGAAATGCAGGCAAAAGCTGCTGTTAACGAAAAGCCGGTCCATTCAATTAATAACGCATTTGCTTCAAAATTTGCAAAATCTATGTTTCTAGCTATTTGTGGACTTTTTATCTTAACATTCATTGGCACTAGGATGTTCACGCATATCGATTTGAATTTATACGGCTATATGGTTGGAACGATTGTCTTTCTTGGCGGGTTCTTTTACCGATTTATTGCATGGGGAGAAAGACCGCCAACAAAAATTATTATTAAAAAAGGGATCAAGCTTCTTTTTAGAAAATCGACACCAAAAACATCTGTAGAGCATTTAGCTACATATCGATTCATCTGGAATAGGGGAATTTACCGATGGACGCAGCACTTACTTATAGGGTGGGGATGTATCCTCGCTTGCTGTGTAACATTCCCTCTCGTATTTGGCTGGATGTACTTCACGATGGATGATAATGGAATGTACAATATTATTCTTTTCGGAATACAAATCTTGACTGTTCCAGCTAATGGAATTATCGCTAACCTTTCATATAATGCCTTGAATATTACCGCTGTTATGGTCATTGCGGGTGTGTGTATGGTTCTTTACCGCCGTTTTAAAAATATGCAAGCAAGAGCAGAACAGAAGTTTATGTATGATTTCTTGCCATTAATTATGCTTCTATTAGTCAGTATTACTGGTTTACTATTAACATTTTTAAATATTTTTATGCATGGTGAAGGTCAGCCTGCCATGTCCTTAATCCATCAATGGACGGTTATCATTACATTAATCTATCTTCCGTTTGGAAAACTTGCACATATTCCATTCCGTCCAATGAGTGTTTTTGCGAAGAACTACCGTGAATTCTACGGAGAGCAATCTATGAAAAAATGTAAAGTATGTGAAACAGAATTTGTCTCAACAGAACAATCAAAAGATGTTGTCGAAGTACTCGGCGTAAACGATATACATTTCAAAACAGAGGAAGGCTACCATCTCGCTGAATTATGTCTTCCATGTCGAAGAAAATACCGGATTGCACAATTTTCCGGCTTCCCTACCCATGAGGTAAAAGTGAAGGAGGCAAACCAGAATGCAAAGGGATAAGTTTTTTAAAGAAATTGCAAATGTAAATCACCCAAATGAAAAGTTAATTAAAACCCACTGTGCTTATTGTGGAATGCAGTGCGGCATGAACTTAAGGGTGAATACAACGACTAATAAAATTATCGGAGTTGAACCTCGATACGACTGGCCGGTAACTGTTGGGAAAATGTGTCCTAAAGGGGTTACAGCTTACCAGCAAACAAATCATGATGATCGAATTCTTAAGCCGCTTATACGTGATGATGCGTCATTGAAAGGAACAACTAAGGGTTTCCGTGAAGCTAGCTGGGATGAAGCATATGATTTAATTGCAAAGAAATTTAAGGAGATGCAAGCCGAGCACGGAAAAGATACGTTATCTGTTTTCAGTGGTGTGTCAATGACGAACGAAAAGTGCTACTTAACAGGGAAATTTGCACGTGTAGCCCTCGGAACACGCTATATCGATTATAATGGTCGCTTCTGTATGTCAAGTGCTGCCGGTGGCTTCCTCCGTTCATTTGGGGTGGATAGAGGTTCAACGTTGCCTTGGACTGATATTCATGAAACAGATTGCTTGTTTATTGCCGGAAGCAACACAGCGGAGTGCCATCCAACATCCATGTTCCGTGTTTGGAATGTACAGGAAAGAGGCGGATATCTTATCGTCGCTGATCCACGCGAAACACCGATTGCTAGAAGAGCAGATGTTCATCTTGATTTAAAACCAGGTACAGATCTTGCTCTTGCAAATGGGATCTTAAATCTATTAATCCAAAATGGGTATGCAGATGAGGCGTTTGTTAATCAGCATACAAATGGATTTGAAGAAACAAAAGAGCTTGTCAAAGAATTTACTCCAGAATATACAAGTGAACTAACAGGAGTTGCACCTGAAAAAATTATCAAAGCTGCAGAAATTTACGGAAAAGCACCAAATGCAGTTGTAATGTTCGCGCGTGGAATTGAACAGCAGCATAAAGGTGTTGATAATGTTTCAGGATACACGAATATGGCGCTAGTTACTGGTAAAATTGGTCGTCCAAAATCAGGTGTTGCGACATTTACTGGTCAAGGAAATGGCCAAGGAGGCCGTGAGCATGGGCAGAAGTCTGATTTGCTTCCAGGTTACCGGAAAATTACAAACCCTAAACATGTAGAAGAAGTCTGCCAAGTTTGGGGAATTACGCCAGATGAAATGCCGAAGCCAGGAGTTTCTGCTTATGAAATGTTCGAATTAATGGAAGAAAAGACAATTCGCGGATTGTACTTATTATGTTCGAATCCAGCTGTTTCTGCTCCAAATCAAAATTTTGTAAGAAAAGCGCTAAAAGGGTTAGATTTCATGGTGTGTGCAGATTTCTACCTTTCAGAATCTGCTGAATTTGCAGATGTTGTTCTTCCAGCCGTTACATGGTCAGAAGATGAAGGAACAGTCACAAACATTGAAGGTCGTATAATTAAAATTAACAAAGCACAAGATCCGCTTGGTGAATCAAAGCCAGATTGGCAAATTCAAGTTGAGCTTGCAGAACGGTTAGGAAAGGGCAAATACTTCTCTCATCTAAAAACAGCAAGAGATGTAGCAGATGAATTCCGTTTGGCAAGTAAAGGCGGTTATGCGGATTACTATGGTGCGACATGGGATAAAATTGATAAGCAAGATGGTGTATTCTGGCCATGTAAGGATGAAAACGATTCAGGAACTCCACATATGTTCCTGGATAAGAAATTCTATCATCCAGACGGAAAAGCAAAAATTTGTGCACTTCCATACCGTCCGCCAGCAGAGGAGCCGGATGAAACGTATCCGCTGCGCTTAACAACTGGACGTGTTGTTTACCATTACCTATCAGGGAACCAAACAAGAAGAATTCCATTTCTTCGCGACATGTGTCCAGAGCCATTTGTGGAAGTGCATCCGGAAACAGCAGCAAAATATAAGATGGAGCATGAAGAAAGAGTCCGCCTATTTACACGTAGAGGCGAGGCCGTCTACAAAGTGAAAATTACAGAAGCGATACGTAAGGATACGGTCTTTGTTCCCTATCACTTTGGTCACGAACAATCTATTAATCTACTAACAATTGCAGCACTGGATCCAATCTCAAGAATGCCAGAATTTAAAGCATGCGCTGCACAATTAGAAAAAATTGAAAATGCTGAAATGAAGAAGGTGCAATAAATGACTAAAAAAAGGCTGTATTTAGAACTAGAAAACTGTATCGGCTGCCGTTCATGCCTTGCCGCATGTACACAATGCGGCGGACATGAAGAGAGAAACAGAAATTATGTTTATGATGTAAACCCTCTAGTTAACAGACAAACGATGCCTTTAATGTGCCTTCATTGTGTGAATCCGGCATGTGCAAGAAGCTGTCCGGCGCAAGCTATTCAAATCCATGAAACAGGAGCTGTATTATCGGCTTTAGTGGAGAAATGTATCGGCTGTCAAAACTGTACGATTGCTTGCCCTTATGGCATACCGAAATTTGATACAGAACAAAACTTAATGTATAAATGTGATCTATGTATTGACCGGACAAAGGATGGCATTCCGCCGATGTGTGCAAGTGTTTGTCCATCTAATACACTTCAATGGCTGACAGATGAAGAAATTGAAAACAAGAAGCAGCAATTCAATTTAGATAATGGCAAATGGGTGACTAGCCTGCCATATCTAGAAGGTGAAACAAATGTAAAAGTAAATCTCCCTGGTATTTTACAGGGTGTTACTAAGCTATTTTAGGAGGGATTCGGAATGCCATCAGATAAAAATAATAAAATTCCCTTTAATGAAGATAATTACACACATAATATTGAACGGAATAATGAAAGAAAACTGGATAGACGAGGATTTATGAAAACATTAGCTGGGGCAGCGGGTGTATTCGCTGTTTCCTCCCTTCCATGGGGAGCTGTTGCAGCAAAGGAATTAATGGGACTCGGTGAGAAAGAATATCCGCATAAAAAAATTACCGATGTCAGCAAATTGGCGGTAGGGGATTCATTAGAATTTAAATTCCCTGGTGAGCATGATGATGCGATTATTATTAGATTAAATGAAAATAAGTATGTTGCGTATCAAAATGCATGTACACATCTTCGCTGCCCTGTATTTTGGGTGAAAGAACAAAACCAAATGGTTTGTCCTTGTCATCACGGATTCTTCGATGCAGAAACTGGAGCACCGACTGGAGGACCACCAAGACGTCCGCTGCCCGAAATTCAAGTGAAAGTAGAAAATGGTGCAATTTTTGCAGTGAGGGTGAAGCGTTATGAAGCGTAGTTACGTAGGAGTTGCCGTCCTTGCATTCATTTTGTTCCTTAACATTATATTTACACAATATATGGTTCACCAATTCTTTTATGAAAATTATGTAAACACATTGATATTTTGCGGGTTGAACATCTTGTTGTTCCCGATCGCATTATTTGCTTATAAAAAGATGAAAAATGTAAAGGCGTGAGTCAAATGAACAGTGAAACATACCTTGATTTTTGTTTTATTAGAAAATCTTCCGGAAATTTTGCAGCTGAAGTAGACGAAATGTTATCGAAGCTATTCAAAGGTGTCCGCTTAAATTGGTATTTAGACGAGAAAATTGAGGATGACATGGAAATTGTCGTAGCTGAAGTTAAAGGCATGAGCAAATGGCAATCAGAAGAAGAAACAATTGCCTATATAGAGGAACATGCAGAAGAGACATTTTGGGATACACTTCAAGGCTATAAAATGTTTATCTATCCGGCAAAGAGAGGGTGCGGTAGCTGTGGGACCCACTGAAATCGAAAAAATTGAGTCATTTATTTCTTATCGGGCTGAAGTAGCGATCTTAGATCAGCCCGGTGAAGATCAAGCACCTTTTGTGAAAAAAACGATAACGAAAACAGGGCTATGTCCTGATAAGACGCATTTGCGCATTTATTTTGATGATAAATATTTCTTCGCTGTACCCTTAAAAGCAGACGTAAGAATGAGCGAAAATGAATGGTCAGCGTATGACCATGAAGCAGGATTAAATTATGTTATTAGAAGAGAGCGTGGACCAGATGCTTAGAAAAATTCAGCTCCCATTACAAACATTAAATCTTGTTGTCGGCTTTATGATTTGGGTGTTGATATCTTCGTTACTGCCGTTTATAAAAGAAGATATTGCTATTCCTGATAATCAATTGGCACTTGTTACAGCTATTCCAGTTATTCTAGGGTCGATATTACGTGTTCCTCTGGGTTATTATGCCAATCAATTTGGAGCAAGGAAAATTTTTCTTATCAGCTTTGTCCTGCTATTATTCCCAGTTTATTATATTAGTGTTGCGAATTCATTAGCAGATTTATTGGTAGGGGGATTATTTCTCGGAATTGGCGGAGCCGTGTTTTCAGTTGGGGTGACATCTCTGCCAAAGTATTATCCAAAGGAAAAACATGGCTTTATAAATGGGATTTACGGTGCCGGAAATCTGGGTACTGCCATATCTGCATTTGCAGCACCTGTTGTTGCAACAAAATTTGGCTGGTCAACAACTGTTCAGCTTTATCTCATTATTCTAGGCATTTTCATTCTTGCTAACTTTCTTTTAGGGGATAAACAGGAAACTAAAGTAAAAACACCGCTTTTAGAACAAATTAAAGGTGTATATAAAAATGAAAAGCTTTGGCTGTTGAGTTTGTTCTACTTTATCACATTTGGATCGTTTGTTGCATTCACGATCTATCTGCCAAACTTTCTTGTTGCGAATTTTGGTCTTGATAAGGTAGATGCAGGTTTTCGAACAGCTGGTTTTATTGTCATCGCTACACTCATGAGACCCATTGGCGGGTGGCTGGCAGACCGTTTTCATTCGCTAATTCTTCTGATGTTTGTTTTCGGTGTTTACACGGTTTCTGCTATGATCCTATCATTTGCACCTTCTATCGGCTGGTATACGTTTGGATGCCTAACAATCGCCCTTTGCGCTGGTATTGGGAACGGTGTGATCTTTAAGCTTGTTCCAATGTACTTTAGTAAACAGGCAGGGATTGTGAATGGGATCGTTTCTGCTATGGGTGGTTTGGGCGGATTTTTTCCGCCAATTATTCTCACCTTGCTGTTTAACCTGACTGGTCACTATGCTATTGGCTTTATGGCTCTATCAGAGGTGGCTCTTGCAAGCTTAATTTTAGTTGTCTGGATGTATTTTCAAGGAAAAATGAGTCTAGCTAATGAAGTTTTAAACCATACAGTTGAGGGAATTATGATTACCGATATGAGCGGAAAAATCATTTCTGTCAATCCAGCCTTTACAAAGATTACAGGTTTTGAAGCTTCTGAAGCAATCGGAAAGAATCCGAATATTCTTAAATCGACTAAACAAGCAAAGAATTTTTATGAAGATCTCTGGCGTTCGATTGAAACCAACGGGTTTTGGCAAGGGGAAATATGGAATACCCGCAAAGATGGAGAGGAGTATCTCCAATGGTTAACGATAAGTGCGGTAAAGAACGATGCTGGTGAAGTAGTTCAATATGCAGGAATGTTTAGTGATATATCAAATCATAAGAAGAGAAAAGCGTAAGGATGGGTTAAAGGAGGGGTGACATGGAAAGACAGCCAGAAAAAACGGATATTAGTTCCTATATTATTCAATCACAGGAAGAAGAGATTAAACGAATCGCACTCGAACTGCATGAAGGGGTCGGACAAACATTATATAGTCTTTATACAGGGATGCAGTTTATTGGAAATGCGGTTCAGCAGGATGAAATGAAGGGTTATGTGAGCGATATGGCTGAATTGCTTGAAAAAACAATTCAAGAAATACGGCTGCTGGCTGTCGAGCTGCATCCTCCTACCCTTACTACTCTAGGACTGCTTCCTGCGATGAAAAGCTACCTGAAGCTATACACTTCCACATTCGGAATTGAGGTAGAGTTGAAGACTTCTGGTAAGGAAGTGCCATTAGAGAATAGACAAAAAATTACTCTTTTTCGAGTCTGCCAAGAGGCTTTAGCAAATATTGCAAGATATGCGGATACAGTAAAAGCAGAAATAACTTTTACATGGAAATTAGATCATTTATCCATTATCATTAAAGATAGCGGCAAAGGATTTGATATTGATGAGGGGTGGCAACAGTCGACTGGTCTTGCAGCAATGAAGGAAAGAATGCATTTAATCGGGGGAGAATGGCATCTTTCATCAAAGATCGGAGAAGGGACTACAGTCGAACTTTATCTACCATTAATATAGAAGAAAAAAACAAGGGATTTGCTATGACGCAATCCCTTGTTATGTATTTTACGATTAACAATCGAACAAAGTTAGGGGGAGCTGGGATGATCAAGATTCTGCTCTGTGATGACCATGCAGTTGTAAGAATGGGGTTGAAAATGCTATTAAACAATCATTCTGATTTAGAAGTGATAGGGGAAGCTTCTGAAGGGAATGAAGGCATTCAAAAGTCACTTGAATTAAAGCCAAATGTCGTTGTAATGGATTTAAGTATGCCGCATGGGAAAGATGGTCTTTCTGCAACAACAGAATTAAAAAAGCTGCTGCCTGAAACGGCCATACTTATACTAACAATGCATGATGATGAGGAATACTTATTTAGAGCCATTCAAGCGGGGGCATCGGGATGTATTTTAAAAAGCGCTCCCCATGATGAACTTCTTTCAGCAATCCGTTCGGTAGCTGCAGGAAATGCTTATTTGCATCCCTCAGCAACGAAAAGATTAATGGAAGAATACATTGGAAATGTGAAAAATGGGAATGTTGACACGTTTAATCTACTTTCTGATAGGGAAAAAGAAGTGCTGACTTTAATTGCGAAAGGATTTTCAAATAAGGAAATTGCTGAACAGCTCGTTATCAGTGTTAAAACGGTTGAAACACATAAAGGAAATTTGATGGAAAAGCTGCAAATGAAAACAAGGCCGGAGCTAGTTGAAATAGCGTTGAAAAAGGGGTTATTAGGATATGGAATTTAAAGGGGGAGTGCAATCTTGAATCAATTATTTGAGATTGCACATACATGCGAGTTCATTTTATCTAAAATAGCCGCTGATTTTGTCGGCCTTGCTTTGCAAAATAGGGAAGGACCTGATGTCAGATGGCATTATGCAGCTGGGAATAGCAATGATAAATATAAGAAAATCACTGTTCGATATGGAAAAGGAATTGCTGGGAAAGTGATTTCGACTGGAAGTCCGATAACGATCAATAATTTTCCTGAGAATATACATGGAAAAGCGCTTGAATATCCGATTATGCTTGCTGAAAAGCTGCTTTATGCATTTGCTGTGCCGATTTATTTTAAAGGTGCGCCAAAAGGTGTATTACTGGTAGGGCGACGAACAAATACGCCGATTACCGTAGGGGAACAAAATATCGTCAGGCAGGCTGCACGAACTTTAGAAGGAATGATTAGCAGTCTGTTTTAACGGCAATCAGGAGGAACAGATATGGACAGGGATAGTCAGACACAATTTAATTTTAATGACACTCCTAGTTCTGGAGATGCGACTATTCTAGTGAATGAAAAAGGGATTATTTCATATTCGAATGAACGGGCATGTCACATATTTGGATATGAAAAAGATGAAATGATCGGAGCAGAGCTAATTCGTTTGATGCCAGAGATAAATCTTGTTGCTGCTAAAGAAGGAATGATCATTCATCAGTTTGGAAAACATCAGATGGGTTATGATTTTTCTTTGTTTTTTCGAATAAACTCTTTTTCACTTAGTAATGAAAATTTCTTCCTTATTGTTTTTAATGGTGTGAAGGATCAATCAAGACTTAAATCTCAGCATGCTTATTATATGAATGAGCTTGTCGATTTAAAATATGCCCTAGATGAATCAACAATCGTTGCTTTTACTGACCAAAAAGGAATCATCACATATGTGAATGATAAATTTTGCGAGGTTTCAAAGTATTCAGCCGAGGAACTAGTAGGGAAAGATCATCGAATTATTAATTCTGGTTTTCATTCAAAGGAATTTATGAGAGACCTTTGGAAGACAATTGGAAATGGGGAAGTATGGCGTGGAGAAATTAAGAATAAAGCGAAGGATGGTTCCTTTTACTGGGTTGATACGACCATTGTTCCTTTTCTTAACGAAAAAGGCATACCGTTTAAATATTTAGCCATACGGAATGAAATCACAGAGTATAAGCAAGTTGTGGAAGAACTGAAAAAGTCTGTTAATGAGTTGAGCGACCTTAAATTTGCACTTGATTCATCGTCAATTGTTGCTATTACTGATCAAAAAGGAACCATTCATTATGTCAATGATCAATTTTGCCGTATTTCTAAATATTCAAGAGATGAATTAATTGGCAGAGACCACCGGATTATTAATTCGGGATTTCATCCTAAACGATTTTTTGCTGATTTGTGGCGAACTATAGCATCGGGAAAAGTGTGGAAGGGTGAAATTAAAAATCGAGCCAAAGATGGTACATATTATTGGGTAGACACGACAATCGTTCCATTCCTTGATGAACATAGACGCCCATACCAATATTTGGCGATTAGACATGAAATAACAAAGAGGAAAAAGGTAGAAGAAGAACTCCAATTAATGATGGCGAAAATCATAAATGTGCAGGAAGATGAGCGACGGCGGCTGTCCCGAGAATTACATGACGGGATTGGACAAAACCTTTATAGCCATCTAATTACAATCAATCGGATGCAATCGGAACTGAATCATCCTTTATTAGATCAAATGCAGGATGAAGCAACTGAAATTATCGAAGAGCTCAGGGATCTTTCCTGGGCTTTGCGGCCTTCAGTTCTTGATGACCTTGGATTAATTCCAGCCATTCGTTCCTACCTAGTGCGGTTTTCCGATCATAGCCATATAAATGTTCATTTTGACTGCTATTTGAATACAAGATTAAGTGAAAATAAAGAAATAACCATTTATCGAATTATTCAGGAGGCATTGACCAATATAAGGAAATATGCGGATACGGATGAAGCAACCGTTACGATTCGAGAAATGGAAGATGAAGTGAGAGTCATGATTGAGGATAAGGGCAAAGGGTTTGATATACAAGAAGTTTCCCGAGGAGTGGGCCTTTTTAGTATGGAAGAAAGGGCCAAAGCCGTACAAGGGAGCATTAAGATCCAGTCAATTAAGGATAGAGGGACAAAAATTATTTTGGACGTTCCACTATAGGAAAAAGCTGCCTGCTCGGCAGCTTTTTTCTCTGGCTGAATCATGATGATTTTGTCGAAAAATCGATATTTTTGTTTTTTCGCAGATATAACATATAATTTCGTAGATATATTTAATATTTCGTAAATAAATTTCTTTTTTCGTAGATATAATTATATTTCGAAGATTTTTATATCGTCATACAGGGCAAAACTTTCTAGATTGCTCTTTAATTCATACCACATTTCCTATATTATGAAGAAATATAATTAATTGTAGTAATGTAATATTGTTTAGGAGGGAAAAGGGTGGAAAATAGATTTCCCCAAACCTATGAAGTGATTGAATTATGTCTGCTTGCTGGGAAAATTATGCTGCAGTGCGGAGCAGAAACCTATCGAGTCGAGGATACAATGACAAGGATTGCGGCTTCGTTCGGCATTCCTCAATCACATAGCTATGTAACACCGACTGGAATTATTTTTTCTATTGATGGAACAGAACCAGCAAAATTTATTCGAATATCCGAGCGGACAACGGATTTATATAAGGTTACACTTGTAAATGGAGTTTCGAGAAAGTTAAGCAGCGGAGAAATGACTTCTGAACAAGCGCTTAATCGATTGAAAGAAATTCAAAATGCTGACTTTACTTTTCCGATTTATCAGCAAATCATTGCTGCATCCATTGCTAGCGGCTGCTTCTTAATGATGTTTTTAGGACAGTGGAGTGATTTTATTCCTGCAGTCATTGCAGGAGGATTAGGATTTGTTTGTTTTGTCTATATTCATCAAATATTAAAGGTTAGATTTTTTTCTGAATTTGTTGCATCACTTGTAATCGGTCTAATTGCCTTTCTGTTTGTAAAAATGGGTGTCGGGACACAGCTTGATAAGATCATAATTGGGTCGGTTATGCCGCTTGTCCCAGGTCTATTAATTACCAATGCTGTAAGGGATTTGATGGCGGGGCACTTAGTTTCGGGATTATCAAAAGGGGCTGACGCATTCTTAACTGCCTGTGCGATTGGAACTGGAATTGCAGTTGTCGTCGCCTTTTATTAGGATAAACGGAGGGTATACAGCAAATGATTGTACACTTAATAACAAGTTTCATTGCCTCTGCAGCGTTTGGCATTCTTTTTAATGCGCCTAAAAAGTCATTGCTGAAATGTGGGTTTGTTGGCATGGCTGGATGGTTTGTTTACATCTTCCTCGTGAATAAGGAATTCGATGCGGTTGTCGCGTCTTTAGTTGCCGCTTTTGTGATAGCGGTTATTAGTCAAATCTTTGCTAGAATGTACAAAACACCAATCATAATTTTCAGTGTCGCAGGGATCATTCCGCTTGTTCCAGGAGGTTTAGCCTATGATGCGATGCGCCATTTTGTTGTCAACGATTATAATGGCGCGATTCAGCTAGCCGCAAAGGCCTTTATGATTTCTGGTGCGATTGCTGTTGGACTTGTCATTTCAGAGGTCCTTTATCAGTTAATAATGAAAATAAAATTTAAAAAGACGAAAAAAGCTCATTAAATCAATTAACTTGTATGTTTATCAATCAAATCATATAATCCTAGTGATTGTATTTTTGGGACAAGGAGAAAAACGATATGATTCGCCGATTTTTTTCGTATTATAAACCGCATAAAAAACTTTTTACGATCGATTTTAGCAGTGCAGTCATTGTCGCAATTTTGGAGCTAGCATTTCCGCTTGCTGTACAATGGTTTGTAGATGATTTGCTTCCAAGCGGAAATTGGTCGAAGATTGTGTCTGTTAGTGCAGGACTTTTAACTTTATATTTAGTAAGCACCTTCTTGCAATATATTGTCAACTACTGGGGACACATGCTCGGAATTAATATTGAAACAGATATGAGACAGCAGCTGTTTCAGCATGTACAGCGGCAATCCTTCCGTTTCTTTGATAATACAAAGACAGGGCACATTATGAGCCGAGTGACAAATGATCTGTTTGATATTGGGGAATTGGCGCATCATGGACCAGAAG
Organism: Cytobacillus massiliigabonensis; assembly: GCF_900199725.1. GTDB lineage: Bacteria > Bacillota > Bacilli > Bacillales > Cytobacillaceae > Cytobacillus > Cytobacillus massiliigabonensis. The sequence continues at coordinate 2,112,531 of NZ_LT904904.1, forward strand.
ATTTATTTATTGCGATCATGACTTTTGTTGGGGCATTCTGGATCATGCTTACGATTAATGTGAAACTGGCACTAGTTACGATAATTATTACTCCGTTTCTTATTTGGCTTATCTCCTTCTGCAATATCCGTATGAATAAAGCATGGAAGAAAATGTACGGTGAAATTGCCGATGTGAATGCAAGAGTAGAGGATAGTGTTTCAGGTGTACGTGTTGTTCAATCATTTACAAATGAAGAATATGAGATTAGCAGATTTAGAAGCAATAATCAAAGATTTCGTTTAGCCAAGCTATCTGCCTATAAAATTATGAGTTTTAGTTCTTCTGGGATTTATATGCTTACGCGCTTAATGACTTTAATCGTCCTTGTTTTTGGTGCATGGCTGAGCTTTACCGGACAACTATCTTATGGAGAACTAGTTGGTTTTGTTCTTTATGTGAATGTTCTCTTAAAACCGATTGACAAAATTAGTGCATTATTGGAGCTTTATCCGAAAGGAATGGCAGGATTCAAACGCTTTCTAGAGTTAATGGATTCAGAACCTGAGGTAGAAGATGCAGAAGATGCCATTGAAGTTGCCACCCTTCGAGGGGATATTAAGTTTAATGATGTTTCCTTCAGCTATGATGAGCATAAATCTGTGCTGGAAGGGATTAATTTACGAATTAATAAAGGGGAGACAGTTGCGTTTGTTGGTCCTTCTGGCGCCGGAAAAACAACCATTTGCTCTCTAATCCCACGTTTTTATGATGTCAACAGCGGGAGCATAACAATCGATGGCCTGGATGTTAGGGAATTGACGAAAAAATCGCTCCGTTCACAAATTGGCATTGTGCAGCAGGATGTATTTCTATTTACAGGGACACTGAAAGAAAACATTGCCTATGGGATGCTGGGGGCATCGGATGAACAAATTGAAGAAGCGGCAAGAAGGGCCCACTTGGAAGACTTCATTGCTTCACTCCCGTTTGGCTATGAAACACAAATTGGGGAAAGAGGATTGAAGCTTTCAGGCGGTCAGAAGCAGCGGATTGCCATCGCACGAATGTTTCTAAAGAACCCGCCTATTCTTATTCTTGATGAAGCAACATCTGCATTAGATACAGAAACAGAACAAATTATTCAAACAGCACTAACCGAGCTTGCACAAGACCGAACAACACTTGTTATTGCTCATAGACTAGCAACGATTCGTAATGCTGACCGTATTGTCGTGGTAACGGAAGATGGAATTGCAGAAGAGGGACGCCATGATGAATTGATTGACCTTGGTGGCATATTCGCAAATCTTCATAAAGTACAATTCCAGAGATAAATTTAGCGCACAAGCAAAATGCTTGTGCTTTTTTTTGCCTATTTTTAAGAATATAGGGGGTTTTATTATGCATGTCCATCACTCATACATAACATGAAACTGTAAGGGTCCCTTAAATCTTTGTGAAAGGGGGGACTATTTATGCTAGTAATTCTTCTTCTTCTAATCATTCTGTTGTTTGCATGGATTTTGGCGATGATACTAGGCAGTGAAAATCAAGCACATACAATAAGAAATGCCATTCGTTCATTATTTGTACAAACGCCTGCAGCATAATTAGAAGGTACACTGGGAAATGATCCTCCCAGTGTATTTATTAGAAGGTGACTATATTTTTAAAAACTTTGAAAGGAGAGTTCACCAAGTGACAAGTAATAGTGAAGATACAGAAAAGCATTCTCTTAATAATGAATCAGCGATGAACTTAGTTACAAGCCTCCTGAAAAATGAAGATTCACTTAACTACAGTTCTTTAATGAATATGGCAAACAAGCTTTTGAATGATGAAACACTCATGGAGATTGTTGGAGAAATTGGCAATGCACCTGATGAAATGGAGGAAGAGCAGAATTTACAGCAAAATGAGGATCATGAGCTTTTCGTGTTACAAAAAAAAATAGAGGCAATGAACAAAGAGCTTATAAACACGAAACAAGAACTAGCAAGCCTAAAAAAGCAAGACACATCAATCATCGGTTTAGGAATGAAGGTCATGCATGCAGCAAGCCAAGATTTGAAAAAAGGCGTAAATATTCTCACTGGAGTAATAAATCTGCTGAAATAGAAAGCATTGCTTATATAGTAATGCTTTTTAACTGGAATTTAAATAGCAACAAAATAATATAGAAGGAATCTATACTTTTGATGAAGAATAAAGATAAATAATAATAAAATGATCAATTTTTAATTGTTTAGGATAAATTCCCCAATTCCAATTGATAGAATCAAAAAATAGAGAAATGGAGAAAAAGTATGAATAAACAGGCAAAAAATTTGATAAGCGGAAGCGTACTTGCTGTAAGCTTGAGCAGCTCGCATACATTTAGTAAGGAAAATGTAAATAGGATTAAATTAGTGGAAGGACTTGGGGTAGAAGGAGACGCACATTCTGGCCTAACAGTCAAACATCGCTCAAGAGTGGCGCAGAATCCGAATCAGCCTAATTTGAGACAAGTACATTTCATTCAATCTGAGTTATTCGATGAATTACACGACCGTTTTGATATTAAACCTGGTCAGCTAGGTGAAAATATCACAACCCATGGGATCAACCTTCTTGAATTGCCTGCAGACACAATTCTTCACGTAGGTAAAGAGGCGATCGTTAAAATAACTGGTCTACGTAATCCTTGTCAACAAATAGATCATTTTAAGCCCGGTCTTTTGCAAGCAGTTATAGATAAGGATAGTGAGGGAAATCTTATTCGCAAGGCTGGCATTATGGGAATTGTTTTGAAAAGTGGTGAGATAGAGCCGGGAGATTCAATTCATATTAAGCTGCCTCCTAAGCCATATCGGAAACTTGAGCGAGTATAACTAAAAGGAGCAGTATCTTTGTTAATTAAGTATGGAAAGAATGAATCAATACCTGATAAAAAGAGTATGGATGGTCTAATATTTTTACATAAGAATAATTTTGTCAGTTTTGATCATTTGATTCTCAAAATGGAAAGTGAAACAAAGGAACCCCGATTGAATGTGTGGGTTCCCTAGTAAAATAGTAAGATTATAATTGCTTATACACTTCAATTGCATCCGTAATGTTGAATTGTTCAGTTTGATGGTTTCCATTAGCACCTGCGGTAATTAGAAGATATTCATCTCCATTAATTACAGCGATGCTCGCCAGACACAATCCAGCTTGCTCTGTATAGCCTGTTTTCCCGCCAATAATCTCCCCGCTCAGAAAATTAGCTGGATCGATATTTTTAAACATACTGCTCTTAAATGTAATCCCATCTGGATGAAGATTTGATGGCAAAGTGGAATGTCTTTCTGCTGTAAAGATGGCTCGAAAGGTTTGATTTTTCAATGCATATTCCAATAGCACTGAAATATCCTTTACACTTGAATAATGGTCTCTATGATGTAGACCAGTAGCATTTATAAAATGCGTATCCTTCATACCGAGCTGCTTAGCCTTATCATTCATAAGCTGAACAAATGCTGCTTCTGACCCAGCAATCTCATTTGCAAGCCCAATAGAAGCTTCTGCACCAGAAGGAAGCATTGTTCCGTAAAGAAGATCAATGGCAGCTACTTTTTCATTTGGCAGAAATCCAGCCATTGATGCATTAGCCGCGTAAAGGTCGGAAAACAATCTTTCAGGTAGTAAAATCTGCTTATGCAAATCAGATAAATTCTCAATAGCGACTAATGCAGTCATTATTTTTGTGAGGGAAGCAGGGAAGATGATTTCCTCACTATGTTTTTCCATCAAGATTTTATGATCCTTTAAGTTTATTAAAATGGCATTTTGACTATGGAGATCACTTTCAATGGATGTATTACTTGCTATATGATTATTTGGCGTATCATGATCAGGTCTGTCTTGAATCAATCTATCGAACTTTTCCAACGGAATAAAAAAAATCGCTAGCACAATTAGAAAAGTAATGATCCAAGCAGTACGACTTGTACTTTTTCTTTTTCTCATAAAAACAACTCCTTATCTCATTGCTTCACTAATTAAAACATAAAAGAAGGAGTGAGTTTTTAATTTTCCATTATTGAAATCTTAAGATTTTCTTAAGAGTGGATCGGAACCGTAACCGTAAATATCGTCTTTTCTTCATTACTCTCCGCAGAAATTGTGCCTCCATGAGCATGGACAATTTCTTTAGCAATAGCTAGGCCTAATCCAGCCCCGCCTGTTTGTGTAGTACGGGAAGTATCTAGTCTATAGAACTTTTCAAATATCATTTCTAACTTTTGAGGAGGAATGACCTTCCCTTTATTAGTAAAAGTAATGATTGCCTGTTCGTTTTTCCTTGTTCCGCAAATTTCAATGATGCTATTTTCATAGCTATAAGTGATGGCATTTTTTAATATATTGTTAAATACTCTTGCTAACTTATTTGCATCAGCATCGATCTTAAGATCTTCCTCGACATCCACTATTGCTTGCTTTCCATTTGGGGCAAGTAACGGATAGAACTCATCTGCCATTTGCATAAGCATATAGTTCAGATTGATTGTTTCTTTTTCGAGTAAAATCGACTGTAGATTGAATCTCGTAATTTCGAAAAATTCATTGATCAATTGTTCTAAGCGTGTTGCTTTTTCCAATGTGATTTTTAGATATTTCTCTTTTTGCTCCATTGGCATATCGGATGCCTCATCTAATAGACTTAAATAGCCAATGACTGATGTCAATGGAGTTTTAATATCATGGGCTAAATAGACGACAAGATCATTTTTTCGCTGTTCTGCTTCCTTTGCATCCTTCGCACGCTTTTCAAGTTTGCTTTTCACTGTATTAAGCTTTTTTTCCATAAAATCCAGTTCAGCAGGAAGTTGAATGTCGGTTTCAGATTCCTCAGTTAGCCTATCCACTCCTTCGCTGATTTTGTTAAAATAGCGTGTAAATCGAGTGAGTGCCAGGTAAAAAATAACAAGCAGCAATAAAATGAAACCAACTGCCAGCCACAATGATTTATTCATTTGAAATATTGATGAGTAAATATTTTGTGCAGTATAGAAATCGAGCTGAAGCACGTTTTCACAAAAGTAAATAAACATATTGGCAAAAGGATCCTGCAGGACACCATCAATGAATGCATAATAAATGAAATAACCGACAATGATCGTTAAGAGTAAAATTAAAGTAATCTGAAGAATAATTTTCCTTTTTAATTTGCTAAATTCATTATTCAATCGTATACCCCACTCCCCAGACTGTTTTTATATATTTGGGCTTTTCTGCGGAATCATTCATTTTTTCTCGCAAATGTCTAATATGAACCATCACTGTATTATTGCTGCTAAAATACTTTTCGCCCCATACTTCCTTGAATAATTCCTCAGAACTAACGACGCGGCCCCGATTTACACTTAAAAACCATAAAATGGAGAATTCTGTCGGTGTCAGCGATAAAGCCTTTTCGTTTAGTTGGCACTTCCTCGTTTTTTGATCAAGGACTAAACCTGAGACGGTGATGATATGTTCATTTTCTTCTGTATCCTGCTGATTATATTTTGTAAATCTCCTAAGCTGAGCTTTTACACGGGCAATCAGCTCCAAAGGGCGAAAGGGTTTTGTAATATAATCATCCGCACCCAATGTTAAGCCAGTAATTTTATCAATCTCTTCATCCTTGGCAGTGAGCATGATAACAGGGAAATGATATTTTTCTCTGATTTTCTGACAAATAGCAAATCCATCTGTTACCGGCATCATTACATCAAGAATGGCGAGATCCAGTTTTTCTGTGTTAATGCAATTTAGAGCTTCCTTAGCGGTATAATACTTAAAGACAGTATAATTTTCATTTTTTAAATATACTTCAATTAAATCTGCAATTTCCTTTTCATCATCAACGACTAAAATATTCCTGCTCATTTATAAAGTTCCTCCATAAAATTTTGCCCTTCTTACCTACTTTAACAGCTTTTTGATTGGATTCAACTTTTTGGCCAGACGATACATTAGTAAAAATAATAAAGACAAATTTAAGTTACTCAAACTGCTGAGTAACTTTTTTAAATGTCCTTGTTTCCCTATAAGGAAATTGAAATTAGCGAATAATTAGTCTGTTTTTTGAAAGGTGAAAAAAATAGCATAGTATGTTATAGTAACAAAGAGTTTTTATACATTTTGGTATAAAAACTTAATAATATCCTATGAGTGATAGTCATTTGATCGATACACCTTTCTGGGATAGGTATCATTAAATATAGAGTATAGGATATCTATTTAGGAATTAAAGGGGAAAAATGATGAGTGAATATCAACATTTTATTAACACAATTACGGCAGATGTAATGAAGGAAAATATTAAATTATTGGAGCCGATCAGAAATCATACGTTTACAAAACTTGGTGGAGTGGCAGACCTTTTTATTACACCTTCTAGTTTTGCTGAGATACAGTCAGTCGTAAAGCAGGCAAAAAAGTTCGATATTCCTGTCACAATTCTAGGAAGCGGTTCGAATGTAATTGTAAGAGATGGCGGGATTCGCGGCATTGCATTATGTCTTACTAAGTTTAATCAAATATGTGTAAATGAAGATGTGATTACCGCTCAAAGCGGAGCCGCTATCATTGGTGTTTCTAACTTTGCATTAGAATATGAACTCACTGGATTAGAGTTTGCGTGTGGAATTCCAGGAAGTGTTGGCGGAGCATTATATATGAATGCTGGTGCTTATGGAGGACAAATTTCAGATGTACTTGAAAAAGCGACAGTTATGACATGGGATGGCGACATTCTATCGTTGTCAAAAGAAGCTTTGCAATTAGGCTATCGTAAAAGTATTTTCATGAATGGGGATTATGTGATTTTAGAAGCTGAATTTCAGCTTAAACAAGGTGATCCCAAATCAATCAAACAAAAAATGGAAGAATTAACCATTGCTAGACAATCAAAACAACCTCTTGAATATCCTTCTTGTGGAAGTGTATTTAAGCGCCCACCTGGACACTATGCTGGAAAATTAATTCAAGATAGCGAGCTGCAAGGTACAAGAGTTGGCGGAGCAGAGGTATCAAAAAAACATGCAGGCTTCATCGTCAATATTGATCAGGCTACTTCAAAAGACTATATTGAATTGATTAACGTAGTTAAAGGAACGGTAAAGAAAAACTTTGGTGTTGATTTAGAAACAGAAGTAATTTTTTTAGGTGAAGAATAAAACTTGTAAGAATAGCAATAAGGTATGTTAGAACCTGCCTAAATGCATTAATATCTTGCAAATATTAATTATGATAGGTGGTAGAAATAGAATGTCAGAAAACAATAAACCGTATAGAGTCCTTTTGTATTATATGTATGTCCCAATTGATCTTCCTGAAGAGTTTGCTAGCGAACATTTAAGAATGTGTAAGGAGCTTGATTTAAAGGGCAGAATTCTTGTCGCTGAGGAAGGAATTAATGGAACAGTTTCCGGTACTATCGAACAAACCGATCGTTATATGGAGACAATGAAAGCAGATCCTCGTTTTGCTGAAATGGTTTTTAAAATAGACGAGGCTGACGATCATGCTTTTAAAAAGATGCATGTACGTCCAAGAAAGGAACTTGTTACTCTTCGTTTAGAGGATGACATTAATCCGAAGGAAGTAACCGGCCAATATTTAAGCCCGAAAGAATTCTATGAAGCAATGCAGGATGAAAATACCATAGTGATCGACGCCAGAAATGATTATGAATATGATCTAGGTCATTTTAGGGGCGCTGTAAGACCAGACATTAAGGCATTCCGTGAATTGCCTCAATGGATAAAGGAGAATAAAGAGGAGTTTGCGGATAAAAAAATCCTAACCTACTGCACTGGGGGCATCCGCTGTGAAAAATTCTCTGGCTGGCTAGTTAAAGAAGGGTTCCAAGATGTAGGTCAGCTACATGGAGGCATTGTAACTTATGGAAAAGATCCAGAGGTGCAAGGTGAACTTTGGGATGGGCAATGTTATGTATTTGATGAAAGAATTAGTGTTCCGGTAAATCAGAAGGAGCATGTCATTGTAGGAAAAGACTTCTTTACGGGTGAACCATGTGAGCGCTATGTAAACTGTGCCAATCCCGAATGCAACAAACAAATTATTTGCACTGAAGAAAATGAACATAAATATTTGCGCGGATGTACCCATGAATGTCGTGTTCACCCACGAAACCGTTATGTGAAAGAACATGAATTAATTGATGAAGAGGTTTCTGAGAGATTGAAGTTAATTAAGGAGAATATGGCAGAAGTTCAATAAAAAAATGCACATTTGTGCAATATTATAAGGGTTTGTCTTTTCCCGATAAGATGGGATCACTCATCTTACCGGGATTTTTTCAATATTCAAGACAGCATATGCCTCCATAAAAGCAAAAAATGGACTCTACATAGAGTAGTAATAAAAAAATGCTAACGACAAAGGCCGCCAGCATTCCTATTCTGAATCATAATCCTTTATTAAAAATCTGCAATGCGCATCATTGTCTGCCTTACAGGTTAGTCTTTTTACATTGCTGGTTCCTAAGACTTCCTTGAACATTTCAGTTTCACAAGAACAAGCTTTTTTATACTCTTTTGCAACGGCAAAGATAGGACAGTTGTATTCTACTAATTCAAACGTTTTATTATCAATTCTTGTCACATCAGCCATATATCCTTTTTTTATCTGAATATTTTTAAGCTCTACTATTTTTTCTTCGAAGTTTTTATGTTTCATGTGCATTATGTAACTATTTTTAAGCCGTTCACTTCTTTTTTCTAAAAGATAATCAATTATTCCTTCTCCATGTAATTCTTTTAAGTCATTCAGAAATTCTACAGTCATATTTTCATAACTTTTTGGGAATAGATCATTTGCTTTTTGTGATAAAGAATAAACAAGGATCGGCCTTCCCATTGGCTGTCTTACTTCCTTTATAGCCAGGAATAAATCTCGATCCAGTATATTTAAATGTTTTCGTACAGCCATTTCTGTAATTCCTAAAGACTTAGAAAGTTCATTAACAGTTAAATTTGTTTCTTTTTTTAATAGTTCAAGTATTTTATCTCTCGTAGAGACTCTAGAAACCAACGGCAGTCACCGTCCCTATTTTTGACAAATTAGCATTGAAAAGCCTAAATAAAATAGATGAAAATGATATAATGAAATTAGAATTTTAATTCTATCATATTAATAGCAAAAAAAATATATGTAGACTGCTAAATTTAATGCATAAAATCTGCATACTTTTTAGGTATTGTATTCATTGGCTGTGAAAGGAGGATAATTTGAGATGAAAAGGAGATTTATTGGTCTTACTTTGTTGGCCACTATTATGTTAGCTGCTTGCAGCGGAGGAAACACGAATGAAGAAACCTCTTCAAAAAAAGGAGAGACTGAAAACATTAAGGAGCTGGTCCATGATTATAGTACAGGCAAAATCAAGGATCATACAGCTTCAATCACATCAAAGCAACTCATTGTAACCGACAGCGATGAAAGTCAGTTAACCTATGAATTGCCTGAGGACGAGTTTTTTGTATCGATCGCTCCTTATGTTAATGAAACCCATCCATGAACGAATCATAGCTTGACAGGTTGTCAAGGAGAAATGGTGGAGAAAGAGTTTGAGGTATACATTGAAGATAATGAAGGCAATGTAATTGTGAATGAAACAATGAAATCTCAAGCAAATGGATTTATTGATTTATGGTTACCGCGAGATAAAAAGTATCATGTAACAATTTCGAATGATGGAAAAATGGTGGAGTCAAAGCTTTCTACTTTTGAAAATGACGGCACATGCATTACGACCATGCAATTATCATAGGAAAAACAAACCATTTTGATTCATCAAAATGGTTTGTTTTTTTGCTTTATATGGTTACTGGCTTTCTTTAGCATCAGATCTCTTGATAGACACATGTTGTGGAGGTTTTGGATAGGACGCCTTTTCTTTATCATCAGGTCCAGTAAGATCATTTCTTTGATCCAAAACCCGTCCTGTATACTCGATCGGCTGTCTGTCGGGCATCTTAATTTCACCACCTAATTTCTATTAGTGTAAGAGCAATGGATTATCATAAGGTGAATTAAATTGGTACTAGTTATTCTTGAAATTTTAAAAGGCAAGCATTCAATATGCCTGCCTTTATAAATACAATGCGGAAAAGATAAATACGAAAAGAATATTCAGGCTTAATTGTATGCAGGCATTCTTAACAGTTCATCGAACTTCCATTTTATTTTCTTCAAAAAGAATGCACCTTTAATAAACAGAGTTAATAATGCTGATATTAAGCGGAAAAGAATATTCAACATGTATCCCTCCACATTTAGATTTAGTGTTAGTAGGTAACACCAGTTATATTATTTATCAACGAATCCATAATTATTCAAGAGAGAAATTTCAGCTTATTTATTTTTTCCTTTTATTAAACGAGGGCGATCCTCCATTTGCGGAGGTTCTTCTAACCAGCCATTTTTTATCATAATTTTAATCCCATCATTTGCATAAAAGAATATATCTTTGGCAAATAAAGAAGTTTTTAAGATAACATCATTTCTTAAACTAAATACGGCTCCGAAACTTCCGCCAACGATCCCAAAACTATTTAAAAGATATACGCAAAACATCATAAGTTTTTGAGAAAATGGGGCGATTGTAGATGCTGTAACAGTGCTTCCAGAAGTAGCGGAAAACTGAACATCGCTTTCAAGCAGTATTTGTTCATATTCCTTTATTTGTTTCTTTGCTAGTTCTTTTCCTTTAACAAAATATTGTTTTACTTCATCATCCTCCGCACATTGGGCAAAACCAGTAATAAGCTGCATGCCAATATTATTTGTTTCAATCCCATGATGGAGGTACCCTAATTCAATATCATTTAGGGATCTTTTGTCGCTAAATAGTTTAAATCCCTTTAAATAGTCTTTGCTTTTAATAAACTCTGTGGTTTTGGGTATTGTTACGTTAGGTGGAAGGCTGAGTATTCCTTTTTCAAGTAAATATAATGTAGAAAGTTTATAAATTTTTTGGGTAATAGCAGTTAGTCCTTCGAAAATAGCCATCACATCATCACGGTAAGCCATATTCATGTTGATTGTGTACATCCCCATACTAACTTCCTTTAATATTCGAATGAACATAATATCAAATCCATTGTCATATAATTTCGGGGCTTCTAAGTTAACATCCTCATTTGTAAATCCTTTTGGGATCGCGGCTCCTTCATTTTTCAAAATCGTCTCTATTTTTTGAACATAATAGTGAAGTTCCTGCCATAAGCCGCCCATAATATTAATAGCCTGCTGGTCATCTGCTTTTGCGATAAAGTACTCTAATACTCTTAAAATAAGTGTTTTTTCTTGATATGTAAGCCAAAGTGTTCCTAGTTCGGATGAACTAATAGGATTTTTATAATTCATAAGTTTAATCACTCCAAAAACAATTTAAATTAATTATGTTCGTTAAACCTATGAATTATTCTATCGTTAAAAAAGGACTGGAGTTTCTCCAGCCCTTTATAACAAAATATCTAATTAAATATTCTGTACATATCTTTCATCAGGAATCTTGTTTAACATGACATACAAAGACGTATGTTCATTTTCGCTGCTTGTAAAGGCAAATTCTTCATTGCCTCCAGCTAAAATTACATCTTTTTCACTTATATCTGTAGGTATACCATCTATTGAAAGGGTACCACTTCCTTGAAGTACCATTAAATAAACATTCGTTCCTGGATGCTTATGTGCGGGGAGCTGCTGTCCAGGCATAAAGTTTAGCACAAATACTGTACTTTCTCCTTCACGAAAAAGAATTCGTTTTGTAAATTGTTTCTCATTGAATTCTTGAGCAGCGGCAATTGATTTTTTCTCCATTATTATTAACCTCCATACTAGAGAGTATATCGTACATATTAATGATAATTAATCTCAATAAAGATAGTAGTGATGAGTATCACATATTTTATCTAGAAAGAATTATCATGTGAAATTAATTTTTCCAAAAATTAGTTCTAATATTGCTGAAGGAAAAAGAAATAATATCGGTGTAAGTGATTAATTTAATGAAAGAAGGAATTGAAATGACAGTAGGTACAAATATCAAACAAACGATCGCTGGTTTAAAAAGCGCTCAAGCTAGCTTTGAAACATTCGCATTAGCAACAGATAATAAAGCAGCAAAACAGTTATATCAGGATGCTGCTCAGCAAACTCAGGCAATTATTGATAATGTTCAACCACGCTTGCAGCAAATTCAGCAAGAAGAGCCGCAATATAAATAATTGCTTGGATGGTTGGCTTTTCGCCAACCTTTTCATTATTTTAAAGAAGGTGGAAGGATGACAACAGTTTCCAGTGTTAATCAATGTGTAGCAGCTATTCGCTCAATTGAAGCACAGCTATCGAGTTTAGCATTAAATTCTCAAGAAGAAGCAGCTCAAAGGACATTCCATGAAATGATGAATATCATGAATGAGATAAAGAAAGACCTTCAATACCGGGTAAATGAAATGGTGTTAGAGGAGCCACAATATAAACAAACATAAGGTGAGGTGAGCATATGTCGGATTGGAGCCATATTATTGTTCGATCTATTCTATTTATGATTGTATTATTTTTCTTTACAAAGATACTAGGGAAAAAACAAATTTCGGAAATTTCCTTTTTTGAATATATTTCTGGAATTACAATAGGAAGTATTGCAGGGGAAGTAATTATGGGACTGGAAAGTAATATGGCTCATGGAATTCTTGCCATTTTCTTATTCGGAAGTATAACATATTTAGTGGATTTTCTTTCTTTAAAAAGCAATTCATTTCGTGATTTTGTCGAAGGGAAGAGCACGATTTTTATTAAAGATGGAAAGATCATGGAGGATAATCTTAAGAAAGAAAAATATTCTACAGATGAGCTAGGAAGCTTATTAAGGCAAAAAAATGTCTTTAATGTAGCAGACGTAGAATTTGCTGTCTTAGAACCAACAGGCGATTTAAGTGTACTGTTAAAAAGGGAATACAGACCTATAACTGCAAAAGACTTAAATATGAAGGTCCCTAATGAAAAAGCACCACAAATGATCATAAGGGATGGAGAAATCGTTTATGATGCACTTGCTGCTGTGGGAAAAAGCAGAAAATGGCTGGATTTAGAATTAGAAAAACTTAATGTGACACTCGATAATGTTTTTTATGGACAAGTTGACTCGTATGGAGAACTAACTGTCGATCTTTTCGATGATAAAATCCAAGTGCCGCTCCCGCAAACCAGACTATTATTATTGGCAATGATGAAGAAATGTCAGGCTGATCTGGAGATATTTAGCCTTGAAACAGAATCTGAAGATGCAAAAAAAATGTATGAGAAAAATGCTAAGAAACTAAATGAGGTCATCAATATATTAGGTCCATATATAAGTAACTAAGAAACCCCCAGCTAATTAGCTAGGGGCCAATAGAAGGAGAATTACAAAACAACGAATTTTGGTCATCGACCAATCCATAGCCATAGTTGGTCATCGGTCACAGGTAACATAATAAATGGTTAGTAGTTATTGGGTTGCCTTCACCATAATACTGTACTTAAAGGTACACGATTTTCTCCTTCTATGCCTTGAAGCGGAGTCTCACCACTTCAAGGTTTAGAAATATTTTTCACTGTCAAAGTCTAATTCAACTGTATAATTTTTTGCGTTGATGAAATTGGACAGCCTGTTTGCTTGACGTTCCATTTCGATAGCTTTCATGCGATAATCTTCAGGTTCAAATAGCGCCACTTTAATCATGGATCCTGAGTCACCAAGCGGATAGAGAAATTCCTCCTTTACTGCTGAACCGAACTCTTTATATTTGCGCGCTTTAGCCCGGAGCTGTGAGGCAAGTTCAATCGCTTCTACTATTGGAAGGGACTCCTGATTAAATTGTATTTCATGATCGATATTTGCTCTATACATTAACCGATCAAGCAGTCTAAAATCCAGTCGAATTTGTTCAATTTCTTCTTCAACATCCTTCAATTGACGTGCCTGTTTTGGCAATTGGCTTCCTTTTTCTATCTCAATAAAGGAAACACGATCCATTTCCTCTTCTAATTCATGAATTCTCTTTGATAATACACTTTTTAGTTTAACTGCCTCTGCAAGCGAGATTTTAGTCATATTAAATCTCCTTTACTATATTCATAGGTAATTAATTATTACATCAAGATTTATATTACCAATAAGTCTCTAGTTTTTTCAATAAATATACATATTAAAGTATTTTTTCAATTTTTTGGTACTGAATGAAATATTCTTGTAATATTAATAACATCTTCCTGTCAAATTATGATGATATAATTCAACTTGCAAGTGAAAGAAATGTATATTCTGTCAAAAATAATCGAAAAACCAAGAAAAGAGTAACATAATTATCTGAAATATTAAAATGTACATATAAAAACAACTAGAGTATATTGGAAGGCAGGCAAAATGATGAAGAAGCAACTAGTAATCTTAAATACGACATTAATGCTTGGATTAGGAGGAGCGTTTGCTATTCCGTCTGTAAAAGCTGATTCCTTACATACACAAAAGTCATCTATCCAAAAACAGCGTCAAGGCATACAATCTAGCCTTTCAAAAGCTGATCAGGAATTAACTGCAGTCCTTGAGGAGATAGCTAAATTAGATGCACAATTAAAAAGAATCGACCAAGCGATTCTTGATAACAAACAACTTATTAAGAAAACAGAAAAAGACATTGTTAGTACGAATGCAGAAATTGAGGAACTTAATAACGAAAAAGCTGTCATACAAGAAAGAATTGATAAACGAAGCGTTATTTTAAAACAACGAGCGGTTTCTTACCAGGAAAATGGAAGCTCTCCGATTGGCTATGTTGAGGTCCTGCTTGGATCAACTAGCTTTGGTGACTTTATTGAAAGAGTTGGTGCTGTTACTAAAATTGTCCAGGCAGACCAAGATATTTTAGCTGAGCATGAAGCAGATAAAAAAGTTCTAGAAGAGAATCAAGCAAAAATAGAAAAGAAGTTAAATGAACTTCAAGATATGAAAACAGAGCTTCAAGGGATGCAGGAGTTAATGAATGAGCAAAAAGCTCAAAATGATTCATTAAAGGAAGATCTTGAAGCAAAGGAAAAGAAAATTGCATCACTTAAAGATAGCTTACAAGTTAAGGATAGCGAGCTTGCTGCAAGAGAAGCTGAAATTAGAAATAGAATTGCTAGCCAATTCACGCCAAAAAGCGTTGCTGTAAATTCTAGTTCAAGTTCAAGTTCAAGTTCAAGTTCAAGTTCATCATCGAATGAAAGCAGCTCTTCTCACTATGTGCCTTCTGCAAGCGGAGATTTAAGTACAATTATTGCAGCTGGATATAAATATATCGGAAATTCGGTTTATGTTTTTGGTGCAGGAAGAACAGCATCAGATATTGCGAATGGAAGATTTGACTGTTCAGGTTTTGTTTCTTGGGCTTTCTCCCAAGGAGGAATTAATCTTCCAGCAAGTACTTCATCATTAAGATATTCAGGATCGAAAATATCACCAAGTGATTTAAAACCAGGAGACTTGGTATTCTTCGACACGTATAAAAAAGATGGACATGTGGGCATCTATATCGGTGGAGGAAGATTTATCGGTTCTCAAACTTCTACAGGTGTTGCTGTTGCCAGCATGACCAGCGGATATTGGAAAGACCATTTTAACGGACATGCTCGCCGTATATAATAAAAAAGATCACGAGTGCGAACTGCACCTGTGGTCTTTTTTTTATTTTGCTAAATTTTTAGAAAATTATTGAAACAATTTATGATCCTATGCTATTCTGTACTTAACGGTAGAATGGAACAGTGTTTGGTAATAACAAACGATTGATTTAAAGGAGGCAATGAAGAGTGACGACTTATCGAAAAATTGGAAATTTGCAAGTGGCCACTGAGTTATACGATTTTATTAATTCTGACGCACTTCCTGGAACAAGTATGGAGCAGGAGATGTTTTGGTATGGATTTGGAGACATTGTGAAGGAGCTCTCACCTATTAATAAACAGCTTCTTACTGAACGTCAGATGCTTCAAAATAAAATTAATTCATGGCATAGGGAAAACAAAGACTTTAATTTTGCGAAATATAAAGCATTTCTTGAGGATATAGGTTATCTTGAGGACGAAGGTGATGATTTTGAAATTACAACGGCTGGTGTGGATGATGAAGTTGCCATTCAAGCTGGACCACAGCTCGTTGTGCCTGTAAATAATCATCGCTATGCTCTCAATGCTGCTAATGCTCGTTGGGGCAGTTTGTATGATGCCCTATACGGAACGGATGTTATTAGTGAAGAGAAAGGAGCACATCGCAGTGGAGGCTACAATCCAGTTCGTGGAAAAAAGGTCATTTCCCTTGCTCGTGAATTTCTTGATCAAACTGTACCATTACTAAGTGGATCGCATAAGGATGTGGTTCAATATCATATTACTGATGGACAATTAATTGCCACACTAAATAATGGGAATGAAAGTAAATTAATCAACGGTGAGAAATTCGCAGGATATCAAGGGAGTTCGGACAATCCTTCAGCAATATTATTAAAAAATAATGGATTGCATTTCGAAATACAAATTGACAGGAATCACCCAATCGGAAAAACAGATGAGGCAGGTGTTAAAGATATTCTTCTCGAAGCAGCACTGTCTACGATTATGGATTGTGAGGATTCTGTTGCAGCTGTTGATGTGAAGGATAAAGTTGAAGTTTATCGCAGCTGGTTAGGTTTAATGAAAGGGGATTTAACTGCAACTTTTACGAAAGATCATCAAACAATGACAAGAAAACTGAATCCTGATCGCAGTTATACTGCACCTAATGGCGAAACCTTCACCTTGCATGGGCGGTCTTTGATGTTTATACGGAACGTCGGTCACTTAATGACAAACCATTCGATTTTAGACGAGGATGGCGAAGAAGTGTATGAGGGGATTATGGATGCGGTTGTTACATCCCTAATCGCAAAGCATTCTCTAATAGGAGATAGACAATATCAAAATTCCAAAAAGGGCTCCATCTATATTGTGAAACCAAAAATGCATGGCTCCAAAGAAGTTGCCTTTGCAAATGTTTTATTTAATCGAGTAGAGGACTTACTTGGTTTACAGCGAAACACACTTAAGATAGGGGTAATGGATGAAGAACGCAGAACGTCCCTTAACTTAAAAGCTTGTATCCGTGAAGTAAAGGAACGAGTTGCATTTATCAATACCGGTTTTCTTGATCGTACTGGGGATGAAATGCATACATCAATGGAAGCTGGTCCAATGATTCGCAAAAATGATATGAAGTTATCGGCATGGCTGCATGCCTATGAAAAGTCAAATGTGAATAATGGATTGGCTGCAGGGTTCCAAGGCCGTGCCCAAATTGGTAAAGGAATGTGGGCAATGCCTGACTTAATGGCAGAAATGATTAAGCAAAAGCTCGGTCATTTAAAAGCTGGAGCCAGCACGGCTTGGGTGCCTTCGCCAACAGCAGCCACTTTGCATGCCCTTCACTATCATCAAGTTGATGTTAGAACGGTACAAAATGAATTAATAAAAGAAATGAAAGGCTTGCGGGATGAAATCCTGCAAATTCCAGTTGCTGCTAATCCAAGTTGGGGACAGGAGGAAGTGCAAGCTGAGCTGGATAATAATGCACAAGGAATACTTGGATATGTTGTTCGCTGGGTTGAACAAGGAATTGGCTGTTCAAAGGTACCTGATATCAATAATATTGGGCTTATGGAGGACCGGGCGACATTAAGGATTTCCAGCCAGCATGTTGCTAACTGGCTCCATCATGGCATTTGTACGAAGGAACAAGTAGAAGAAACATTAAAACGTATGGCAATTGTTGTAGACAAACAAAATGCTGGTGATCCTATGTACCGATCAATGACGCCTAATTATGAAGAATCGGTTGCGTTCCAAGCTGCGTGGGAATTGATTTTTTCTGGGTATGAACAGCCGAGCGGTTATACAGAGCCGATCCTGCATCGCCGTAGATTAGAAGCAAAGGCTAAGTCTGCAATCGAGCAATAATCTAAAGTTGCCAAACAGGAGCTGAAGGTAGTTGGAAAGAGAAAATATGGTGAAATCTGTTAGCCGTGCACTAGATATAATTAAGCTTGTCAGCATGAAAAAAGGCGGGCTGGGAGTAACAGAGATTGCCAATCAGATGGATATTAATAAAAGCTCAGTTTACAGAATCCTTTCGACGCTTGTTCAATATGGGTATGTTGAACAGGATAAGGACACAGAACGCTATAAATTAGGCTACCAATTTTTAGAGGTGAGTTCGAAACTATTAGATTCACTTGATTTGCGGACTGAGGCAAAGCCGTTTTTATTGGAGCTTGAAAAAGAGACGAATGAAGTGATTCATTTAGTTGTGTATGATCAAGGAGAGGTCGTTTATATTGAAAAGCTAGATGGAAACGAAGCTTTGCGTATGCACTCCAAGGTCGGTAAAAGAGCACCGATGCATTGTACATCTGTTGGCAAAGCGATTCTGGCACATTTGCCAGTAGATATTGTTCAGGAAATATTAGAAAGAAAAGGGCTGCCTGTTCATACGGATAAAACCATTACAGATATAAATGTTTTTATCAAGGAGCTTGCTGAGGTGAAGAATAAAGGATTTGCACTTGACTTGCAGGAAAATGAATATGGAATTACATGTATTGCAGTTCCGATTTTTGATCATTTAGGAAAGGTTGCTGCTGCTGTCAGCATTTCCGGACCGACAATAAGGATGACTGATGAAAGAATATTAGAGCTTCAGCCACGAATGATTGAAATAGGAAAGAATATATCATCAAGGCTAGGTTTTATTTGCTGAAAAAAGTGTCCGAAACACCTTTAATATGGTGTTTCGGATTTTTTTAGGTAAATTTGTATAACTAATAATAAATATAATCATAATTTTATGAGAAGTGTATTTTTGTTAAAAAATGAATATGATTCTACGAGATTTGGATTAATTTTGCACAAGCTGAAATAAAAAACTCTAAATTACAATTAATGCCTGTCCTTGCGAACGGCATGTATGAAATTGAATTACTTCTTCCAATTCTCAGAAAGTGAACCTGTTAAATCTGTAAATACTCCGGTTATTCCCCATTTTTTTAACTGATCCAATTCCTGTTTTGAATTTACTGTATATGGATGAACATGCAGTCCTGCTCTTCTTGCCATTTTAATATAAGCTTCATCTATCATTTGATAATTTGGACCAATGCCAACTGCGTATTGCTTCCATTTTTTAATTTCTGATTTAGTTAACTTTGCAGGGCGTTGATAAGAGAGAAGCTGGATTAAAGGAATCTTTGGCTCTGCCGCATGTATTTGTTTAAGGCTTTTTTCACTAAAGGACTGAATAATCACTTTGTGCTCTTCAATGAGATCATATTTCCTAAGTAAGCGGATGAGTTTTTCCTCCATTTGCGGATATTTATCAGGTGATTTTGTCTCGATATAATAATTAGCTTCTTTTCCGAAATAATAAAAAATTTCTTCTAAGGTTGGAACGGATAAAAATTTATAGTTAGTGTCAGCGTACAATGGAAATTTTTTATTGAACCATGAACCTGCATCAAGTCTTTTTATTTCCGCTAGTGTATGAGATTCTACACTTCCTATCCCGTTTGTTGTTCGATCAACTGATTGATCATGCATCGCAACAAGTACGTTATCTTTAGTCATTTGCAAGTCAATTTCAATATAGTCAGCGCCAAGATCCCGCGCTAACTGATAGGACGCGATTGTATGCTCAGGAGCATAGGCAGAGGCTCCTCGATGACCAATAACAATAAAAGAATCTGAAATAATGGATGGATCAGGTGGCTCAGACTTCGAGCAGCCCCCCATGAAAAATATGAGGAAACCGCATGCTAATAGTGTTTTTTGCTTCATTTTAAAATTTTCTCCTTACATTTAATAGGCTGAAAGACTCCTTGTTTATGCAATTTTGATATTGTTAGCATATTTGTGATTTTGTGTAATTAGAATATGAATGAGAGAAATATTTCCAATCTATAAAAATCTAGCTATAAAGCTCCCAAAATGCATGGAGGGATGAATAGTTGAAGAAAGTAGAGCTAATAAATGTTTCAAAGACTTACGATAAAAAAACAGAGGTCATTTCTAATATTAATGTCATGGTAGAACCAGGTGAATTTTTCGTGCTAGTCGGTCCTTCAGGGTGTGGGAAAAGCACCATGCTGCGAATGATTGCTGGTCTGGAAGAAATAACAGGAGGCATCTTGCGAATAGGTGAAAAGGAAGCGAATCAATTGCCTCCCAGTAAAAGGGATATATCAATGGTCTTCCAAAACTATGCTCTTTATCCGCATTTATCTGTTGAGGAAAATATCATCTTCGGTCTGCACGTCAAGAAAATACCAAAACTAGAACGAAAGACTCGATGTAATGAGGTTGCTGCCATGCTTGGCTTAAGTGGGTATTTAAACCGTAAGCCTCGTGAACTTTCAGGGGGACAGCGCCAGCGGGTTGCTCTCGCGCGGGCAATAGTAAATGAAGCGCCTATCTGCTTAATGGACGAACCTTTATCTAATTTAGATGCAAAGCTTAGGGCACATATGAGATCGGAAATTAAACAAATTCAAAGGCGGCTTGGGATCACGATGATTTATGTTACCCATGATCAAGTGGAGGCAATGACGATGGGGGATCGTATTATGATTCTTCATGATGGCAAAATTCAGCAAATCGGTAAGCCAATCGATATTTATAATTACCCAGCAAATCCCTTTGTCGCAACATTTATTGGTTCCCCTCCGATGAATATTGCTGAAGGTGTAATTAATAGACAGCTATCAGAATTACAGATTGGGGATGAATACAAAATTAAGATTCCCGA
Organism: Cytobacillus massiliigabonensis; assembly: GCF_900199725.1. Lineage (GTDB taxonomy): Bacteria > Bacillota > Bacilli > Bacillales > Cytobacillaceae > Cytobacillus > Cytobacillus massiliigabonensis. The sequence goes on from NZ_LT904904.1 coordinate 2,133,403, forward strand.
AGAAGATAGCAGGCTTTTACATACAGAGCAGATACTCGCGGGTATTCGGCCAGAGCATATAAAAGTCGCATCAAAGGAGACGAGCCCAGACAATCGAATAGTAGTAGAAGCAATTAATGTAGAAATCCTCGGTAATGAAACGATCTTTTCATTTAGAATAGGCAGCAAAGAATGGATGGCAAAATGGAATGGACAATGGCGCCTGCATGTTGGTGATCAAATTCCGATTCAAATAAAATATGAATCCCTATGTTTATTTGATCGTAAAACAAATGAACGAATTAAAGCACCTACAGATATTGAAAATAATATCCTTGATAAAGAGGTGTTTTTATGAAGGGGAGCAGTGACGGTCTATTAGTAAAACAAAGTTTCTGGAAAAGATCATTTAATGCCCGGACTGCATTGCTATACTTATTCCCTTCGGTTTTGCTGTTTTCGGTGTTTGTTTTTTACCCTATGTTTCGGACAATCTATTTAAGTTTCTTCTTAACTGATCAGCATGGGAGTGCTGCTCTATTTGTCGGGTTGGAGAACTATGCCTATTTATTAGAATCGCAAGCTTTTCAAAATAGTATAAAGGCAACGATATTATTTGTTTTATATACAGTTCCTGCAGGCGTTATTCTTGCTTTGTTTCTCGCGCTAATTGCGAATGAAAAGCTTAGAGGCATTGGCTATTTTCGTACGATATTTTCCTCATCGATGGGGATTTCAGTTGCTGCTTCTTCCGTAGTCTGGCTTTTTCTTTTCCATCCGAGCGTCGGTATGTTTAATCGTTTGTTAAATCTCTTGAATTTGCCAGAAGTACAATGGCTGCTCGATCCGGATTGGGCATTATTATCCGTTTCGATTTCTACTATTTGGCTCAATACAGGATTTTCATTCTTGATTCTCTTAGGTGGCCTTCAAAATATTGATGGGTATTTATATGAAAGTGCGAAAATTGATGGGGCTGGCTATTGGTATCAGCTCCGAAGAATAACGATTCCGATGCTGTCGCCGACATTGTTTTTTATTATTACGATTTCATTAATTAATGCTTTTCAATCATTCGGACAAATTGATATTTTGACAAAAGGCGGTCCCTCTCAGGCTACTAATTTAATTGTCTATTCCATTTATCGAGAGGCATTTGTAAACTATCAATTTGGAACAGCAAGTGCTCAAGCAGTCTTTTTATTTTTGTGCATACTGATCGTCACGATTTTACAGTTTAAGTTTGGCGAAAGGAAGGTGCATTATCAATGAGCATTCCGAAGAAAATTGTTTTCTACCTTTTGCTTTTATTCTCAGCCTTCCTGCTTTTTTTTCCGGTTATGTACGCTTTCATGATTTCCTTTATGACAGGCGGGGAAATCATGCAAGGCAAGTTTTTTCCACAATCCTTTACTTTAGATAATTATTTTAGGGTATTTGAACGTCTGCCATTGATGAAGTATTTAATGAATAGCTTCGTTGTTTCAACAGGTGTCATGTTTGGACAGCTGATCGTCTGCAGTATGGCTGCGTATGCGTTCGTATTCATTCCTTTTAAAGGAAGGGATTTTATATTTTTCCTATTTATTTCAACAATGATGATCCCTTGGGAAGCAACAATGATACCGAATTTCTTTACCATTCAAAAATTGGACTGGACAAACACGTATCAAGGATTAACTGTTCCGTTTTTTGCACTGGCTTTCGGAACATTTCTATTGAGGCAGCATTTCAAGACGATTCCGAAAGAATTATATGAAGCCTCGCAAATTGCTGGTTTAAGTAGATTTGCTTTCTTTTTACGAGTGATTCTCCCAGTTTCAAAAACAAGTTTAGTAACTTTAGGGGCCTACGGATTTTTAACGACTTGGAATATGTATTTATGGCCATTATTAGTTACAAACAACGATCAAGTCCGAACAGTCCAAATTGGGCTGAAGCAGCTCCAGTCTCAAGAGGTCGCAACCGAATGGGGGGTGGTTATGGCTGGAGTAATTGTTGTCATTATCCCCACATTGCTGCTGTTATTTATCGGTCAAAAGCAATTGCAAAAAGGATTAACACAAGGTGCATTAAAATAATAGGGGGCGTTTGCCACAATGAAAAAGAATGTAAAGCTTCTCTTTTTGTTCAGCTTGATCTTCAGCCTGATCTTTATGGCAGCTTGTTCGAATAATGAAAGTAAGCCAGAACCATCGGATAAAAATGACGGAGATAAAGAAAAAGAAGAAAGTTCCGGCAAGGTGGAAATCAATTTCTGGCATGCAATGTCTGGTGCGGGTCAAGAAGCACTTGACACCATTGTGGCTGATTTTAACAATTCACAAGACAAGTATACCGTCAATGCCGAATTTCAAGGTTCCTATGAGGAATCATTAACAAAACTACGCAGTGTAGGCGGAACGAAAGATGCACCAGCAATCACACAAGTGTTTGAAGTCGGCACAAAGTTTATGATTGACAGCGGGTATATTGAGCCAATGCAATCGTTTATTGATAAGGATAATTATGATCTTTCTCAACTGGAAGAGAATATCTTAAACTACTATCGCGTAGATGGAAAATTGTATTCGATGCCATTCAATTCCTCTACACCGGTAATGATCTATAACAAAGATGCATTTAAAGAGGCTGGACTTGATCCGGATAAGGTGCCGCAAACCTTTAATGAAATAAAAGCGGCAGCAGAAAAACTGACAAAGCCTGATGAGCAATATGGCTTTTCTATGCTAACTTATGGCTGGTTTTTTGAACAGCTTGTTGCCACACAAGGTGGTTTATATGTAAATGAAGAAAATGGCAGAGCTGGAGATGCGACAGAGGCGGTATTCAATGGAGAAGAAGGTCTGCGAGTCTTTAATTTCTTAAATGATATGAATAAGGCAGGTACATTCGGAAACTATGGAACGAATTGGGATGATATCCGTGCAGCCTTCCAGACGGGAAAAGTAGCGATGTACATGGATTCGTCTGCAGGTGTTGCGGCTGCTGTTAATAATTCCCCTTTTGAGGTGGGCGTAGCGTTTATCCCATACCCGGATGAAGTAGAACGTCAAGGGGTAGCTATTGGCGGAGCATCCTTATGGATGTCAAAAGGCATTGCAGCGGAAGAGCAGGAAGCAGCATGGGAGTTCATGAAATATTTAACTACACCTGAGGTTCAGGCAAAATGGCATATTGGAACAGGATATTTCGCGATAAATCCAGCAGCTTACGATGAGGATATTGTTAAGGCAGAATGGGAGAAATACCCGCAATTGAAGGTAACAGTCGATCAGCTTCAGCAAACCAAACCGTCTATTGCAACACAAGGTGCGCTCATTTCTGTTTTCCCAGAATCCCGTCAGCAAATTGTTACTGCCCTTGAAAATTTGTATCAAGGTGCTGATCCGCAGGAAGTACTTGATCAAGCAGCAGAGGGAACAAATCGGGCGATAGAGATTGCTAATAAAACGAAGAAGTAAGATTGAAAGGATCAGTCCTTAAGAATGGACTGATTTTTTCTATAGTGATAACCCATTTTTAAAATATTCATAATGTAGTATAATAGAAAGTGTATTATGTGAATTTTGAAACGGTTCGAAAAATGTTGCAATCGCTTTCAAAATAATAGGGATGAGGATGAAATCAACTATTCTTACGAAAAGGGAGGATAAATGATGGGTGAAGCTGCAAAGGTAAAAACAGTCTGCGGCTATTGCGGAACAGGGTGTGGACTCGTTGTTGAGGTAGACAATAATAAAATTGTGAAAATACGCGGAGATAAAGAAGCACCGGTTAATAAGGGGCAAACATGTGTAAAAGGTTCGTTTGCTTATGAATATGTACATGATAAAAGCCGTTTAACTTCTCCGTTAATCCGCAAGGCAGGACAGCTTGTAGAAACAACTTGGGAAGAAGCGTATGCATTTATTGCAGAGAAGCTTGAGGCAATCAAATCCCAGTTCGGTCCTGAAGCCATCACAATGTTTGCAACTGCTAGAAGCACGAATGAAGTGAATTATGTAACCCAGAAATTTATGAGAACAGTCATCGGCAGCAATAATATTGATGGCTGTAACCGAACGTGACACGCTCCGAGCGTTGCCGGTCTGGCAACTGTATTTGGAAGCGGATTTCCAACGAATAGATTAGAAGATTTTGATCATACAGAAGTTCTCTTACTCATGGGTTCGAATACAACGGAAGCCCATCCGATTATTGCGAATCGCATGAAGAAGGCAGTGAAATCCGGCTTGAAAATTATTGTAATCGATCCTCGCCGGATTGACATGGTGAAAAGCGCCCATCGCCATTTACAAATTAATGTCGGTTCAGATATCGCGTTAATGAATGCTATGATTCAAGTTATTATTGAGGAAGAATTATATAATCCAGCCTTTATTAATCAATTTACAGTTGATTTTGACACGTTAAAAGAACAAGTGAAAAAGTATACACCTGAATTTGCCGCAGCAATTACTGGTCTCGAACCGCAGGACATTATCGATACGGCAAGAGAATATGCAAAAGCAGATAAAGCAATGATTGCCTACACACTCGGAATTACAGAGCATCATTGTGGAGTAAATAATGTTTTTGATATTGCAAACTTAGCGTTATTAACTGGTCATATTGGAAAACCTGGCAGCGGGATTATGCCGCTACGCGGGCAAAATAATGTGCAGGGGGCAGGAGATATGGGATGCCTGCCTAATCAGCTGCCAGGTGCAGTCAGCATAACGAACGATGAGTACCGCGGGCGATTTGAGAAAGCTTGGGGCATGGAGATTAACCCAATAGCCGGTGATACGCAAACAAGAGCATTCGATAAAATGGAAACTGGAGCGGTCAAAGCGCTTTATTGTCTTGGAGAAAATCCGTTAGTGGCGGATGTTCATATGACACACACAAGAAAGCTGCTCGAAAAATTAGATCTTTTAATTGTTCAGGATATTTTCTTAACAGAGACAGCTAAGCTTGCTGATGTTGTTTTGCCTGCAAGATCATGGGGAGAAGTGGAAGGAACGTATACGAATACAGACCGCCGTATTCAACGTGTACGGAAAGCAGTTGATGCCCATCCGAATACGAAAGACGATTGGGTTATACTTTGTGAACTAGCTACATTAATGGGTTATCCAATGAGCTATAATAGCAGTGAAGAAATCTGGGATGAACTGCGTGAGCTTGCATGGGAAATGTATGGCGGGATGCCTTATTCAAGACTGGAAAAAGAATACAGCCTCCATTATCCTTGTCCAGATGAGTCCCATCCAGGTACATTTGTTTTACATGAAAGGTATCATAACGAGGCTGCAGTTAGCGGAAAGCAGTCACCATTCGTTCCAGTCATGTATACAGAGCCGGTTGAGCTGCCGGATGAGGACTATCCATTTACACTGACAACTGGAAGACGCTATGAATCATATAATACCCATACACAAACACGTTTTTATGCAAGCGGTGTAAAAATCAAGCAAAAAGAAGAAACGCTTGATATCCATCCAGACGATGCAGCAAAGCTTGGCATTGAAACAGGTGAACTAGTTGAGATTAGCTCGAGAAGGGGCAGCCTGCACGTGAAGGCAAAAGTCACTGAGCAAGTTGCACCAGGACTCGTATTCATGAGCTTCCATTTCAGTGAAGTTCCAACAAATGTCTTAACAATTAATGAATTTGATCCAATCTCAGGGACAGCTGAATTTAAGGCATGTGCAGTGAACATTCGATCATTAAAATGATTGCTTAAAGGAAAAGTGCTTAGCACTTTTCTTTTTTTTTTCCTAGAATTAGGGCTATTTCATATTAAACATAGCGCAAATTTGATATTTTACTAGCAATTCTTAATAGTTATCTAGCCCTTCTAAAAGTTTATCTGCCATTATCTTTACTAAATCTCGCAATTTTAACAGTTTATCTCGCATTTTAAAAATAACCTCTAAGATTTGAAAAAAGGGATTGATTTCCTGCCAATTTGTACTATAATCAAACTGTATTAACTGTACTATGAGTCATAGTACACTGCATACAGATGGGAGAGTGCGTATGTTCGAGTTGGATATAAGGAGCCGCAAGCCGATTTATGAACAATTGGTTGAAAGGCTTAAAGAACTTATTATAACCGAAGTGTTAAAGACTGATGAACAGCTGCCTTCCGTCCGGACGCTCGCCCAACAGCTAACGATCAATCCGAATACGATTCAAAAAGCGTATCGCGAGCTTGAAATCCAAGGATATATCTATTCGATTAAAGGAAAAGGAAGCTTTGTCAGTCCGGCAATTGACAGCCAAAATACAGAAAAGCTTCTAAAAGTAAAAAGTGACTTAATGAAGCTGTTATCAGAAGCGATGTACTTAGGCGTAACAGTGGAAGAATTAATAGTAACGATACAAGAACTACATGCTTCAATTGGGGGAGGGATAGAAAATGATCAAAATTAGTCATGTCCGGAAATCATTTGATGGGCTGGAAGCGGTTGAAAATGTAAGTCTGACTGTCAACAAAGGTTCGATTTACGGCTTGCTCGGCTCGAACGGTGCAGGGAAAACAACCCTTTTAAAGCTTTTAACAGGGTTATATGTGCCAGATGAAGGATTGATTTCGATTGACGGGCAGCCAGTTTATGAAAACCCGGAAGTGAAAGAAAAGATCTTTTTTATCCAGGACACACCCTATTTTCTGCCGCATTACACGACTAAACAAATGGCACAGTTTTACGCAAATCTTTATCCTCGTTGGAATGATGAACGCTATCAAGAGCTTGTAGCTATTTTTCAGGTCGATATACATAAGAAAATCCATCGTTTTTCAAAAGGAATCCAAAGACAGGTGGCATTTATTCTTGCGTTATCTGCAATGCCAGAAGTGCTAATTCTTGACGAGCCTTTAGATGGACTGGATCCGGTCATGAGAAAAAAGGTAAAAGCTCTTTTGATTGACGATGTGGCTGATAGAGAAATGACTGTACTAATTTCCTCTCACAACTTAAGAGAAGTAGAGGACCTATGTGATTTTGTAGGAATTATGCATAAAGGGCAAATGATGATTGAAAAAGATCTAGATGACCTTAAATCAGATACGCATAAGGTGCAGATTGCTTTTAAGGGCGGTGCTCCGATTCCAATTAGTATTTTTGATTCTGTTAAAGTGCTGCATAGAGAGAAGAGGGGAAGTATTCTCTTATTAATCGTAAAGGGCAAAGAAGAGGAAGTTACGGCAAGTATAAAAAAATATCAGCCTGTCATTCTTGATATTCTTCCATTGACGCTTGAAGAAATTTTTATTTATGAAATGGGGGATGTTGGTTATGCAGTCGAAAATATCCTTGGTTAATAAAGAAATAAGAAGAACGATCATTAGAAGTGTCGGCTGGGTTACAATTGTTCACTTTCTAGGATTAATTATTGCTCTTCCATTAGAAATTTTAATGACAGCAACAGGAGAACAAAGACAATATATTAGAGCAGAAAGCTTATTCTATTTTCACTTTGAAATTCAAGCAGTATTAAATATTGGAATTCCTGTCATATTAGCGGTTTTTTTATTCCGATACCTTCAAGTGAAGCCTTATAGTGATTTTATTCATAGTCTGCCGATTAAAAGAGATCGGCTCTTTCATCAATATGCATTAACTGGAATGATCCTATTAATCTTTCCAGTATTGCTGATCGCTATCATCATCTCAGCTTTGTATATTCCGCTGAATTTGGCTGAGTTTTTTACATGGACTGATATTTTCAAGTGGCTTGGCATCACAATTATGTTTAATCTTCTTGTCTTTCTAGCGGGTGTTTTTACAGGAATGATATCGGGCATTTCAGCAGTGCAAGGGATATTAACGTATATATTTTTACTATTGCCAATGGGATTACTCGTCTTATTAGCTTATAATCTCCCATTCTATCTGTATGGATTTGCTGATCAGTATGTGATGGAAAGTAAGGTTGAATCATTTTCTCCATTAGTCGCACTCAGTCAAATAGATTACAGACCTTTAGGGGCAATTGAAATCATTGTTTATTGCTTACTTATATTCATTTTATACGGTGTTTCTTTATGGGTGTATAAAAACAGAAGGCTAGAAGCTGTCACACAATCACTCGTATTTCCCTTGTTAAAACCAATTTTTAAGTATGGGATGACCTTTTGTACGATGCTGTTAGGCGGTTTGTACTTTGGAATTATGGAGGGAAATACGACTTGGCTTATTGCGGGCTATGTGTTTGGGGCAATTCTTGGCTATTTTGTTGCCGAGATGGTTCTGCAAAAATCTTGGCGGATTATTATTCATATTAAAGGACTTATTATTTATGCAGGGGCAATGGCACTGTTAGTCATTTTATTTCAATTCGATTTTACCCAGTTTGAAAAAAAAGTGCCTAATTTAAGTGAGGTCGAAAGGATTCACTTAAGTGAAAATTATTTCATGTATAGTGATGCCGAGGATCCATTTTACCTAACTACCATTGAAAATATGGATTTAATTAGAAGGCTTCATAAGGAGATCATTGCAAATAAAAATGAGAATAAATTAAATGACAGGAGTGAACATGCCTTTTTTGTTTATGAATTGAAAAATGGGAAGAAGCTTGTACGGGATTACGTGATAAACAAAAAGGAATATGCTCATTATTATAAACTAATCCATGAGTCGGAAGAATATAAAAGGGTAACTAACGGGATATTCAAATTAAAAGAAGACCAAATAGAAAAAATCACGATCCATCCTTATGGACCTATTCAGAAAAAAGCTGTAATAGTAGATCCAGCTGACATAAAGGAAGCGATCGCAGTATTAAAAGATGAAATTAATACAGCAACCTATGAGGAAACAGAAGATGATAGAGATCCTCTTGCATTCATCGAAATTATGCAAAAAAACGAAAAAACGGTGGGAATCGAATGGAGAATATCATATAAGAATTTTGAGGAATGGCTGGATAAAAAAGAGTTACTGGAGCAGGCAAAAGTAACAGCAGCTGATATATCATATGCCTATATTGTTGATACAAATGATCTTAAAATCAATTATGCCCAAGGATATTCCTATGAAGAATTATTTGAACAAATGAGAAAAATTGGCCATTCCATCAAAGTGACAGATAAAAAAAGACTTGAAGAAAGCTTAATTAATGCCAGCGGAATTCATGATGGTCCGTACATGATTGGGTATTATTATAAAGCGGATGGGTCTATAGATATCAAAAGCTTTACAGCTGAGCATATTCCTGAGTTTGTACAGAAATATTTTAAATAAGTCAGCTGTTTAAGGCAGAGAGGAGGGGTAAGAGTGGATTGCAATTGTATGGATATGAACGAACTTTTTAAATTGTACAATAAGAGGCTTTTTCAAGTTGCCTACTGTATTACTAGAGATTATTATTTAGCTCAAGATGCCGTTCAGGAAACATTGATTAAAGCTTATCAGAAAATGAACACAATCGAAGACCCTGAAAAAGTAGGCGCGTGGCTTTCCGCAATAGCAACAAGATCTGCCATTGACATTGTCCGTAAAGAAAGAAAATTAAACGATCGAACGGCGAGTCATATCGAAATAGAAACGGCTAATATAAAAATGGATCAAAATGTCGAACAGGAAGTGGAAATGAATCTCTTAAAAGAACAAATCCAACAAGCTATAAACTCTCTTTCCCTCGATCAAAGGGAAGTGTTTCTTCTAAAAATAAATAGCGGATTAAAGGAAAGAGAAATAGCCACCCTATTAAAGATAAACCAAAATACGGTGAAAACGAAAATATATCGAGTAAGAAAGCAGCTGAAGGAAATGCTGACAGAGAGTTTTTCCGCATGAATTTTTAGAGATAAAAATAGAAAACACATGGCTATTTATAATAGAAAATTGCCATGTGTTTTTTTGTAATACATTTACAAAAGGCAGGATGAGAATGATGAAAATTTTAATAGTTGAGGACGATAAAACCATAGCATCGGGGCTTGAATATTCACTGCAGCAGGATTCTTATACAACTGTCATTTGTTATGATGCTGCTTCAGCGAAAAAGGTACTCCTAAATCAATCTGATGAATTGGATTTATGTCTATTTGATTTAGCCCTGCCAGATGGAAGCGGCTATGAACTATGTAAGCTTGTGAAGGAAAGGAACGATACACCAGTCATATTTTTAACAGCAAATGATGATGAGATCAATGTTGTTATGGGACTTGATATGGGAGCGGATGATTATATCACGAAGCCTTTCCGAATACGTGAACTCCTGTCTCGAATTAAATCTGTTTTGAGGAGATATCAAAAACAGCCCCCAAAAAATGCGACCATTCAAATTGAAAGCATTCGTATCAATTCGCTTGAAGGAAAGGTTTATAAGCATAGCGAAGAAATTGTCTTAACCGCATTAGAGTATCGATTATTGCTCATTTTCGCCAATCATATTGGTCAAGTACTGACAAGAAATCAGCTACTTGAACAAATTTGGGATGTGGCAGGTGATTTTGTTAATGACAATACATTGACCGTTTACATAAAAAGACTGCGTGAAAAGCTTGAGGATGATCCTCAAAATCCAACACTGATTAAAACAGTTAGAGGCATGGGCTATAAGGTAGGTGGGTAAGATGCTCCGTAATCGTGAAATTGCATTTTTACTGACGGCAATGAGTACCATTAGTTTGATGTCTTGTATTACAGCAGCATTTTTTTCAATCAATGCCGCATTAATCACATTGATTACATCAGTTCTTCTGATAGGGTGCAGCTTGATGTTTACCCGTTGGAGGTATAAAGAGATAGAAAAGCTTTCAAGCTACTTGCGCCAAATTACTAGCGGCAATTATTCGCTTGATGTTCGTGATAATCAAGAGGGAGAGCTTAGTATTTTAAAAAATGATATATACAAAGTAACACTCATGCTGTCTGAGCAAAAATCTGTCCTTAAGCTGGATAAAATATTGTTAACTGATGCGATCTCAGATATTTCCCATCAGCTAAAAACACCGCTTACTTCTATGTTGATGATGGCTGATTTGTTATATGATGCCAAGCTTCCAGTAGAAAAAAGGACTGAATTTATCAAAAGTATTCGGATACAGCTTGAACGAATGGAATGGCTTGTTTCCTCGTTATTAAAGCTTTCAAAAATTGATGCGGGCACTGTTTCATTCAAAAAAGATCAAATTTACGTGAAGAAACTAATTGAAAAAGCGGCAGAGGCGATTATGATTCCAATAGATATTAAAGAACAAACTCTATCATTTGAAGGGGAAGATAAGACTTCCTTTATAGGGGACTTCAACTGGACATGCGAAGCGATTATAAATATTTTAAAAAACTGTGTAGAGCATACTTCAGCAGGTGGTACCCTTTCTATTTCTTTTTCAGAAAATGTTCTTTTTACAGAAATATTGATTGAAGATGATGGAGAGGGCATTCCAAAGGAAGATATTCCTTATATATTTAACCGTTTTTATAAAGGGAAAAATGCATGTGAGGATAGTGTTGGTATAGGACTTGCCATGGCTCATAGCATTATAAAACGCCAAAATGGGGACATTCATGTAAAAAGCGAGCTGAATAAGGGCACACAATTTCAACTGAAGTTTTATAAACAGATTATTTAAGTGACTAAATAGTCATATTCTAAGTCACCTAATAGTCATTTTAGACAGGTAAACTAGAACCATTAGCAAAACATGGAGGTATTTCAATGGATATTTTGAAAATAGAGAATCTGTCTAAAATATATGGAAAAGGCGAAACAGCAGTAAAGGCACTTGATAATGTTTCTTTTTCGATTAAAAAAGGAGAGTTTGTCGCGATTATTGGTCCGTCTGGTTCTGGAAAATCTACCTTGCTTCACATGCTTGGAGGAGTAGACAGACCAACAAGCGGAAAAGTGCTTGTCGATAACACCGATATATATCAGTTGAATGAAACACAGCTTGCTATATTCAGACGCAGACAAATCGGCTTAATCTATCAATTTTATAATCTTATCCCTGTTCTAACAGTAGAGGAGAATATTACGCTTCCATTACTATTGGATGAACATAAAGTGGATAAGAAGGAATTGGCAGAGGTTGTAAAAATATTAAATTTGCAAAATCGCTTAACCCATCTTCCTAATCAGCTTTCTGGCGGACAGCAGCAAAGAGTTTCAATCGGCAGAGCGTTGATCAGTCATCCGGCAATTATGCTTGCAGATGAGCCAACAGGGAATCTGGACAGTAAAAACAGCGGTGAAATCATTGATCTTTTAAAAATGTTTAATAAAACGTATAATCAAACGCTTATTGTGATTACCCATGATGAACGAATTGCTCTGCAAGCTGATCGAGTAATTACCATTGAAGACGGGAGGATTGCCAATGATGAGGTGATTCGTCCATGAACATAGTCAATAAATTAACGGTTAGGCATTTGAAGCAAAATAAAAAACGTACACTTGTGACAATTATAGGTGTCATCATTTCAGTTGCCATGGTAACAGCTGTTGCTACCCTTGGATTCTCTTTTATGGATCTGATGCAAAGACAGACAATTGCAAGCGATGGAGAATGGCATGTTCAGTATAAGAATGTCAATCCAGATCAGCTCCAAGCCATCACAGCAGATGAAGAAACGGAAAAAGTGATCTTATCAAGGGATAATGGCTATGCATTCTTAGAAGGAAGTGAAAATGATTACAAGCCGTATGTATTTGTCAAAGAATACAATGATGATGGCTTCAAGCAGTTCCCAATTGAATTAAGTCAAGGAAGACTTCCAGAGGCACCGAATGAAGTCGTCCTTTCAGAAGAAATTGCTTTAAATGCAAAAGTTGAGTATAAAATGGGGGATTCGTTGCAGCTTGAAGTGGGTAACCGGATAAGTCCATCTGGAGACAAAATACTAACACAAAATGACCTGTTGCAAATAGAAAATGGGGAATTGCTTGAAAGCTTAAGTGTTGAGCAAACAAAAAATTATACAATTGTCGGTTTTATCAAACGTCCAACGTGGGAGCCAGCGTGGTCACCAGCATATACGATTCTCGCATATTTGGATGAGCATGCGATCTCGGAAAAAAATACTGTGAATGCGACTGTCGTACAAAAGAAAGTTAAACGTTCATTATATGAACATGCCGAAAACGTAGCGAAGAAGAATAATATTCCATTAAAATCTATTTCTTATAATAATGATTTGCTGCATTATTATGGTTTGACAAATAACAATGGACTAAAGAATACACTTCTATCATTATCAGTCATTATTATGGCAGTCATTATTATTGGATCGGTTTCATTGATCTATAATGCCTTTGCCATCTCTGTCTCGGAACGTTCTCGTCACTTAGGGATGCTTTCAAGTGTAGGGGCGACGAAAAGGCAGAAGAGAAATTCTGTGTTTTTTGAGGGTGTAATTATTGGTTTAATTAGTATTCCAATTGGAATAGTAAGCGGCCTTGCAGGCATCGGGATTACTTTTATGTTTATTAACTCGATTATTCAGGGTGCTCTAGGGGTTACTGAAAAGTTAATGGTCACTGTCACACCAGTTTCTATTCTCATTGCCTGTGGCGTTTCTATAATAACTATTTTCATATCAACCTTTGTCCCAGCAGTGAAAGCATCAAAAATTTCCGCCATTGATGCCATTCGGCAAACAGCCGATGTGAAACTAACTGGGAAATCAGTAAAAACATCAAAATTAATTCGTTGGCTTTTCGGCATTGAAGCAGAAATCGGTTTAAAAAACTTAAAGAGAAACAAACGCAGATACCGGGCAACAATTTTTTCTTTAGTAATTAGTATTGTTTTATTTTTATCAGTGTCTTATTTTACAGCGAGCTTGAAGAAATCATTGGAATTGTCACAGTCCGGTGTGGAATTTGATATACAGGTATCTATTGATGATGAAAAAGATGACCTGATAGAAAAAATTACAACTCTAGGGGATGTGAATGAATTTAATGTGATTAAAGAATTAAACGCGACCTCAATGATAAAAGAATCAGCAATTGCCAATGAATTAAAAGAAATGGTAAAGGCTGGAGAAACCTCCCTTGAAAATGGACAGTATCCGTATTATATTCGATTACATGCACTAAGTGAAGATGCCATAAAATCATATGCGAAAATAGCTGGCACGGATGTTAAGAAGCTTAACAATCCAGAGCATATCGCAGGTATTATTGTTGACACAATTACGTATGAAGATATGAATGCAGGAAAGTTTGTTGAAACAAAAGCGATTCATACCAAAATTGGGGAAAAAATTAATATACTTTATGCAGATTGGGAAACAGGAGAGCAGACAAAGCTCGAAAATATTGAAGTGGAAGCAACGACTGATCAATACCCTATGGGCGTTCAATCAGGAGGAGTTGGCGGATTAGATATCATTGTTTCTGAACAAGTGATGAAAAAGCTGACTGATCAGCTTCCTAATCCGGAAATTGCCACCTCCATTTATTTGAAAAGCTCAGATCCGATGAAAACACAGCAGGAAATGGAAGAAATGAAGGAAAACGGGCTTTCTTTCTATAATATTTTTCAACAGAGACAGCAGGAAGAGCAAATGATCATGCTTATGTCTGTCTTTACGTATGGATTTATTGTCTTAATTACGGCCATTTCGATTGCAAATATTTTTAACACCATCTCAACAAGCATTGCCTTGCGAAAGCGCGAGTTTGCGATGTTGAAATCGGTTGGGATGACACCAAAAAGCTTTAATAAAATGATTAATTATGAAAGTATCTTTTATGGAGTCAACTCATTACTTTTTGGACTTCCGATTAGCATTATCGTCATGTATTTAATTTATAAGGGAACAATGAATAGCTTTTCTTATGCATTTTCCCTCCCTTGGTTAAGTGTATTGTATTGTCTAGTTGCTGTTTTTGTCATTGTTCTTTCTGCGATGCTTTACTCAAGCTCAAAAGTGAAGAAGGAAAATATAATTGATGGATTGAAGCAAGAGAGTATATAGAGTACTTCAGATAGGAAGATGAATTTCTACAGTATGTGGGATTCAACTTCCTTTTTTTATAAGTGATGTGTTACCTTCTTATATATCTACATATTGTAAAAAAGGGGAGAAGACAAATGAATGTTTATATCATAACAGGTGCATCAAAAGGAATCGGGTTTGAACTTGCAAAACAATTGAGCGAAGCAGGAAATTACGTTGTTGGGGTTGCAAGAACAAATATTAGTCAAGATGGAGTGAAATTTTTTCAGGCGGATTTATCGGAGCTAGAGAAATTAGAATCTCTTACGTATGATATCGTTGGCTCTGTCCCGGAGGAAGTGGAATCCATTACTCTTATAAATAACGCAGGAATGGTTGATCCCATTGGATTGATCGGCACTGTACATGCTGCAGAAATGGCTAAGGCAATGGCAGTTAATTTAACCGCACCCATGATTATTTCCAATGTGTTTATCTCAAAGCTGGAGAATTTTAACGGGAAAAAGAGAATTGTTAATATCTCTTCTGGAGCAGGCAGAAATCCTTATGAAGGCTGGGGAACGTACTGTACGACAAAAGCAGGATTGGATCATTTTTCAAGGGTTATCGCTCTTGAGCAAGAAAATGCAGAAAGCCCAGTTGAGATTATTTCGATTGCCCCAGGGATTATCGACACCGGTATGCAGGAAATTATTCGTGCAAGCAGTGAGGATGCATTCCCGCTTTTAGACCGGTTCATTGATTATAAAGAACAAGGAAAGCTAGTTAGTGCGGAGGAAACGGCAAAGAAACTTATTTCAATCATTGAGAATGGCAATTTTAATGAGATTGGTCCTATTGCCGATATTCGGAATTTTTAATACGTTGCGTTTGTTTAGTGAGGGAAGTTACCGAAAATGTACCCATTAGGGGATCGATTGCGTCCAAAAATGGGAGAAGGTTGAAAAATTGGTAGCCATGGAAGCTTTATGTCGCCCGAAATTGGAGAAGGTAGAAAAATTGGTAGCCATGGAAGCTTCATGGATCCCGAAATTGGAGAAGATAGAAAAATCGGAAGCCATGGAACCTAAATGGTGAGGAACAATTATTTAGATAGCAAAATTCGGTGGTCATCTAGATTTAGTTATTACATAGCTGCCAGGATGTAGTCAAAAATTTGTGTTTAGGTAAATTTTTTACTACATCATTCTGCGGATAAAATATGTAATTAAATATTTTATATACCCGTATCTTTTCAGTCCCCCCTAACCGTTATTAAGGTAAGGAGGTTCAAAAGGAGTGAATGGAATGGTTTCTAATGAAAGCTTGTTTGCCAATGAAAGGGTTCAGATAGAGAAAGGAAGTAATCATTTGAATCAGCTGTATCCAGGTCTTCTAAGGTATTGCCGTTTTCTGGCGAAAAACAAATGGGATGCTGACGATCTTGTTCAGGAATCAGTCTTAAAAGCAATCCAGTATTATCCTTCTTCCGAAGTAAGTCCTGCACTTTTGAACAAAATTGCTTACCATCAATGGATTGACACGATTAGAAAAAGAAATCGCGAAGTTATCAGCTTTCACGAGGAGAAATCAGCAAAAGTTGATCCATTTAATACTGATGAACTGCTTGATACAGTAAAGTTTTTAATAACTAAGCTAACACCAAAACAAGCAATCATCTTCTTATTGAAAGAAGCTTTCAGGTACCAGGCAAAGGAAATTTCGGATTTGCTGGATACATCGGAAATGGCTGTAAAAGCGATTATTCATAGAACAAGGAAGCGGCTAGAGAAGGAAACAAATCTCCAAACTGTGGATTCCTACTGGTGTGAGGAAGAAAGGGAAATGCTAGGGAACCTGATTTATCAATCCTTACAATCTGAAGACCCATCCATATTAATTGAGTATGTATCGAACATTCCTTCATTGGCAGATGTCCCCAAGCTGTCTAAGAAAAAATATTCTCAATCTCCTCTTGACCTTTATTGTATCGCAGCATAATAAAGGGAGGAATTTTAATGGGTACAATTCCATATGTGATTGAACATTCCAATCGTGGAGAACGCTCATATGATATTTATTCACGTCTTTTGAAGGATCGAATCATCATCATTGGGGAAGAAATTAATGAGCAAGTCGCAAACAGTGTTATTGGCCAGCTATTGTTTCTGGAAGCGGATAATCCAGAAAAAGATATTTCTATTTACATTAATAGCCCTGGAGGATCGACAACAGCTGGCTTTGCGATCTTTGATACGATGGAGTATATTAAACCAGATGTAAGCACCATTTGTATGGGAATGGCTGCATCATTTGGAGCATTGCTGCTAATTGCTGGTACGAAGGGGAAAAGGTTTGCCCTTCCAAACAGCGAGATTATGATCCATCAGCCGCTTGGAGGCGCAAGAGGGCAGGCAACAGAAATTGAAATCTCTGCACGAAGAATTCTAAAACTCCGGGATCATGTCAATCGAATTATTGCTGATCGCACAGGACAGCCTGTTGAAAAAATTGCTAAAGACAGTGATCGTGATTTCTATATGACCGCCGAGGAAGCACTGGAATACGGGATTATCGATAAAATTATCACTAAAAAATAATGATTAAAGCGCTTTGCTTCGAAAAGGGGTAAAGCGTTTTTTTATTAAGTTAAATTTCAGAATTTGTGGTAAAATTTAGAAAAAGAGGTGTGTTTTATGATATTAGATAATTTCGAAGAATATGATGACCCAAAGACATATGATAGTGAAAACGAATCGTATAAAGAGGATCTACCCTTTCTATTGAAGTGGGCTGCGGTATGTGTACCCGAAAGAAATGGAACGAATTTTATCTGCTAATGGTTTTGAAATCGAACATCTCTATCAAGATTGGAATGAAACGCCAATAACTGCTGATAGCACGCAAATGGTGTATGTTTGTAAGAAAGTAAAGTAAAGTGATCCATTAAGGATGTGGGGTTAAACATGAATGTAATAAACTTACTAAATTATATTTTTGACTTTCTTTTGGCTCCATTTAATTTATTTCTGATGGCCATTAGTATTGTGATTGTTGCCATGATTATGAGTTTATTTTTTAAAACAAAGAGATCAGTGGGGATAGCTGTAACGGTTGTTGTATTAGGAACAATCCTTATTTTCAACCAATTGAAATACACAAATTTTGAAAAGCATTTTGCAAAACAGCTCAATGAGGCAACGATTGTTCCCAGTATCACAATTTATACAGTTGATCATACAGGCAATAGGCAAGCACATGTAACGATAAAAAATGAGAATTTCATAAACAGTATTTTGGAGGACTTATCCGATGTAAAATTAAAAAAAGATAACAATCTTTCCAATACTTTTAGAGAATATCATTTAAGCATTCTTACGACCAACGAGAAGGAGGAGATTACACAAACTGAAAGTTTTAACTTAGATTTGGATAGTGAATACATTAATAATTTTAAAATAATCAGTGACTCCAATCATTTAAAAACAATTGAGTTACTCTTAGATAGTGAAGCAATTGATTGGATAGTTGATTAAGAATAATTCCTATCACATATGGATTGGTTCCCGTTATCCAAGAATACGAGTGAAAAATGAACTCAATAAGGGTGATTGATTCCCGTTACCCAAGAATAAGAGTGAAAAGTGAACTAATACAGTCAACAGGTTCAGGATGAGGGGCCAAGCTTCATAGTCATCATTATATTTAATTATATGGGACAGTACCGTCCCTCTGTCTCAGTAAGGGATTGAATAATTTGACCTAAGGAGTGGTTCTATGACCAGGGAATACAATGATCTTATAGGCGAGATTTTGGAGCGTGCAGGTGAGAAAGATAATTTTGATTATAAAGGGAAAGGAAAGCCGCTATCTAAAGAATATTTGCAGATGGACACATTCCAGCACTTTCAAAAGATTGCAAAAGATGCTGGTTATTTGCCACAATGGGTGAAGCTGCAAAAGGAAATCTCCCAATTAGTCCATACTTGTGAAACAAATAATGATGTCGAAGAGATTAATAAAAAAATCAAAAAATATAATAAGATTTGCCCTCATCAATTACAAAAGGCACCTATAAGCTTGGAACATATTGAAAAGTATAAGAATATTTGGTGAATGAAGAGTTATGTCTTTTGATTAAATCAGCAGAACCCTAAGAGATATTGTGATTAATTTTAACAGTGATGTTTTATATGAATGTTTTCGGGTCGGTAAATTCTTTGCATAATTTCCATAATTGCTAATAAATTGTGTACAAAAGTTTTGAATCGAACGGAAGGAGGACATATCCACTTTCATAAGATGGATATTTTTATTATTGGATGCTTTAATAATTTCAGAATGTGCTGCTTTACTAGTTTCCAGATTTCGGCATGCCATAATGACAGTGCATCCTTTAGATGCAAACTGTATCGCAGCTGCTTTTCCAATCCCTGAATTAGCACCAGTAATAATTACATAGCGTTCGTGCATTGGATAATCCTCTTCTTTGGTCCAGTGTATCTATTAGTTGAAAATCATTTAGATTTTATGCTGGAAGTACTTAAGTATGATTGATTAATTTCTTACATTGAAACGATTTAGTTATATATGGGGAAAATGTAAGATTTGAAGGGCTAACAAACAACTAAGCCAAATTTTTAAGGGTGTGTAAAGCATGGAAGAATTAATGGGTCTTTTGTTAGGTACTTTGAATTTGTTTTATCCTTTGCTTATAGCATCAGTCAGTCTTTTTATATATGCACTTATTAAGCAATCTTGGGGACTGATGTTAATCAGTGCCATTTTCCTTTATCCGGATGTATGGTATTTTAGCGGGTCTCCACGTTTTCCTTGGGCAATATTTGTTCCACTTATTCATGTCATTTTAGCAATATTGCTTTATCTAAAAAAAAATAAAATATTTTATTAAAATGAACTTTTTCCCCTTCTTGAATGTAAAGGTTAGTAAAGAGAGAAAAGGGGTTTTTTATAATGGATACTGGCTGGATTATTTCCTTAATTGTGGGTGGAGTGTTCATGGTGCTTATAATAGCAATTGTGATTCCAATGGATCGTAAACATATTGTCCGAGAGAATGGCAAAATTAATTTTAAGAAAACAAAAATATATTTACGCTGGAATGTTTTTGATACACTCACACTCTGTCTTGCAATTTATGCGATAGTTTGTGTTCAAGTTCTAAATCTATTAATTTCGAACGGACAAAATGTTGAGAATAATTTTGTCCAGTTTTTTACGAATCAAGCACAGGTTTGGACACTTGTGTCGATGATTTACTTAATTACAAGAGTTTCACTAACCCTAAAGGCGATTAAAGAGCGCTGGGGAGATCAAATTGATTGAGCGTGCTGATGAGTTAATGATTGCTTATCAAAATGGAGATGATGATGCACTAGCTGGTATTTATACCCTTTTAAAGCCTGCTTTATATTCGTTTATATACAGATATTCAAGGGATCAGCAATTATCGATTGATATCGTTCAAGATTCATTTGTCAAGCTTCAGCGTTACAAATATCATTTTCATCCAGGAAAAGGGAAGATAAAAAATTATCTATTTCAAATAGCATACCGTTTACTGATAGATAAATTAAATCGGCGGAAAAAATGGCAATCGTTTATGCCTTTTTTAGCCCCAATTACGAAAGGTGAACTGCACCATACGGATCGGCTGACGATTCGGGAAGCCATTTCAAATCTCCCTGAAAAACAGCGGGCAGTCATTCTTTTATTCTATTATCATGATATGAAACATGAAGAAATTGCAGAAATACTGAATATACCAAAAGGAACGGTCAAATCGAGATTACACACAGCAATCCAAAGTTTAAAAGAAGAACTGGAGGATGATTTCAATGAATCACGATCCATTTAATAAGGCACATCATCTTCGTACAAAGTTAGATGAATATCATGTGGATATTCCAAATTTTCCAATGCAGTCTAAGAAGAAGAGATGGGAGCGTTTAATCAATTTTCTTGCCTCACCTGCGAAAGACCCATTAGAGCCACTTGTTTCAACAACAGCTTGGTTTACTGTATTAAAATTTGCACCAATTATGGGAATGGCAGCATTCTCTATTATTCAGCTTTTCTTTTTAACTTAAAAAAATAGGAGGAGGGGTCAGACCCCTCCTCCTATTTTTTTGTAATTGGTTATAGTCAGTGAACCTATCCCTCTATCTTACTGCAAGTTCTGACTCTTTCTTTCTGATAAGCACACCGGTTACAACGAATGAACAGACCGCTAATACAACTAGTAATATAAATACAGAGTGCAAGCTTGATTCTAATGAGGGTCCTTTTAGCTGATCACTTAGCAATAGACCGGAAACGGCAATTCCGATGGTTTGTCCTAAGTTTTTCATTAAATTATGGGATCCCATTGCAGCACCACGAAGCTGCCATTCAACAGCTGATTGCACGGCAACCGTATATGCGGTAAATGCTAGACCAAAACCGATTCCAATAAATGCGGTAACCACCATCATGATATATACTGGTGTATTTGTCTGGAAAAATACAAAGCCAGTACAGCTTAAAATAACCACTAAAGTACCTATTAAGGTAACATGGGCAATTGATTTATTTCCTAACCATTTTCCACAAAAGATCGCTCCAATCGGCCATGTGACAGACATTGGCAGCATCGCAATTCCCGAATAAGTGGCATTTAAATTCGTTACTCCCTGAACCCATAATGGGATATAGAACGTTACCGTTACAAGGATAAAGCCTAATAAAAATCCGGCAATATTTGAAACGGTAATAAGTGTATTTTTAAATAGAGTAAGCGGCAGCATGGGTTCTTTCCCTTTTGCTTCAATCCAAATAAATAAGCAAAGACCGATAAAAGCAATAACTAGGTATACTGTGATGCTTCCGGTTAAATGTTTGTGCTCCTTTAGAAGTGTTAATGCATATAAGAAGGATGTCATACAAATAGCAAATGTGAGAATCCCAGCATAATCGATCACTTGCTTTTTCTTTTCTATTTGCTCTTTTAAAGAAACCCATAATAAAATTAATGATATGATTCCAAATGGCAGATTCATGTAGAAAATCCAGTGCCATGAGATGGTGTCGACAATAAACCCGCCAACAAGCGGACCTGCAATCCCTGCAATTCCCCACATACTGCTAATCCACCCTTGAATCTTCGCCCTCTGTTTAAATTCAAAAACATCTCCAATAATGGTGAATGGAATTGTTGTCAGGGCTCCAGCTCCAATCCCTTGAATCAATCGGAATAGTACAAGCTGTTCCATTGATTGTGATAGCCCTGAAAGCATAGAGCCAATGAGGAAAATGATTGTTCCAATGGTAAACATTAGTTTTCTGCCGTATAAATCAGCGAGTTTTCCAAAAACGGGTGTACTGATAACTGTAGCTAAAAGATAAACAGATATAACCCATGTATACAGTTCACTTCCGCCTAAGTCTTCCACAATTTTCGGCATAGCCGTGCTGACAATTGTGCCTTCAATTGCTGTTAGAAAGGTTGCAATTAACAAGGCTACAATAACGGATGTATGTTTTGTTTCGTTATTCAATTTTGTCTCCTCTTTTCTTACTTAATTCGCCAATAGAAAACCTTCCAATTTCAGAAAATTGGAAGGTGATTAATATGCATTATATAGTATAGCATGTTTTACTGTAAAAATTTATTAAAAAAATGGGTTTAATAAGCCATAATAGATTATATTGAAAAAATAATTCTTTATGAAATATCTTATTTTGAAGAAAATGAAACAGTTTACATGGTGATGAAATACTTTGTGGGAGAGACATACGGCAAATTTATTGAAAAGCAGATTCCATTATATCTAACTGTTTCCTAAAAGAAGTTTTTTAACACTTATCTATACAATTCAATTTGTTCATGATCATTGGGTGATCCAACGGGACATTTTTAAAATATGTTTACATAAAATTAACCAAACTATGCTATCTTTTAATTCCTCATCCTTTATAAAATATAGGAACTAAGGTTGAGGAAGGTCTGCATAATGAAAAGACATTTTGAAAATAGTATAAAGTTAATCCCGATAATTTTACAAATTATTTTGAATGTTTCTCTAGTCATTTTGGCATGCATTTTATCAGTGTTATTAGTAAAGGAGCTAATTATTTTTATTCAAATGCTTTTCAATGATGAAAGCAATGACTATAAGCTATTTCTTGCCAATATACTTATCTACTTTTTGTATTTTGAATTTATATCAATGATTGTGAAGTATTTTAAGGAGAATTATCATTTCCCCTTGAGATATTTTATATACATTGGCATTACCGCGATGATTAGGTTAATTATCGTCGACCATGAAAATCCATTAAATACATTATTCTATTCATTTGTTATATTAGTGTTAATTTTAGGATATTACATCATGCACATGACCCCTCGTGAAAGGAGTTAGATCTGCTAATTGCTTTTCACAGAACTTATGCTAAAAAAATGTGATCACAGTTGCAAAGGAATTTTTACTGAGAACCTTGTTCATTTATAATTGGACAGGTTTTTTCTGATTAAAAAAATAAATATAATGCAAGATTTATTATTTGATACAAAATGTTTTCGAGCCGTATTAATAGTTAAAAAAAATTATTTACTGAAACAGCGAGAAAAAAACTTTTTCATCACGTTGTATAGGATGTAAAAGCTTTTACAAAAGTATAAGGGGAATAGACATGAAATGTAATGAAAATAATTATATCCAGCGGTTACAGCGTCAAAAGGAAGATGCGTTAGAATTTATCGTTGATAAATATTTGCCATTAATGAAGGGGATTGCCTATAAGGTCCTATCCCCGCTTCAAAATGAAGGAATCATGGAAGAATGTGTTAACGATATTTTTCTATCAATATGGAACCATTCGAAGAAATTTCAAGGGGATGCCAATGATTTTAGAAAATGGATCTGTGCAATTGCTAAGTTTAAAGCAATTGATTACTACCGAAGAACGAGCAATAGAAAGGAATTTTCTAGTGATATCGTTGAGGAGACTGCTGAGAAATCAGCAGAGGATGAACTTGTAATCTTGGAAGATAAAACAGAATTAATCCAGTTAATTAATCAATTAGAACCTGTTGACAGGGAGATATTCATAATGAAATTCTTCTTAGGCTTGAAAACCGAGGAAATATCAAAAAAACTAGGATTGACCGAATCTTCAATAAGCAATCGAATTTATCGGGGGAAAAAGAAACTGCATATAAAAGCAGAAAAACTTAATCTTGGAGGGAGTCTCGTATGAAGGATATTTATGAACTATTAAATGATATAGACATTAATGAAACTGAATTTGAAGAAATCGAAGTGGATGAACTGGAAAACGCGAGAGTGAAAAAGGCATTGAAAAAATCAATCCGCCAAAAGAAAAAGAGAATGGGATGGAAAAAGAATGTAGCTGCAGCAGTCATTCTATGCGGCTTGTCAGTGACCACCATTGGATTAACGTTGCCAGCATATGCTGGGAGTATCCCAGTAATAGGAGATATTTTTAGATTCTTGGATAATGGTCGTACAGGTCTTTATGATGAGTACAAAGAATATTCAACAGAGATCAATATGACAGATGAAAGTAAAGGCATAAACGTGACACTCAATGATGCAATTTTTGATGGTAAAACCGTTTCATTAACATACTCAATCGAAAGTGAGCATGACTTAGGTACACATCCAATCTTAGAAGATCACTTGGATATAAAAGGAGTTAGCAGCCAATCAGGAAGTGCACATATTTCAAAAATAGATGATTATCATTATGTAGGCATTGTAACTGCAAGTAATATTGATCGAGACCAAGAGGATATAGCTAAAATTAAGTGGGAAATTGACAGCATCACTTTGCCAGATCAGAATTTCAAAGAAATTAAGGGCAGCTGGAATTTTGCTATAGCTGTTGAAGCAACGGAAAGGAAAGAAGTAATTAGTAAGGGAAGTTCAGAAAAAAATGGAGTAAAGGTGAATATCGAAAAGCTAGCCTACTCACCGATGTCATTTATCGTTTATTACGATCAAATCATTTCCCAAGAAGTTAGAAACAAATGGCATTCCGTAGATGTTGAAATAGAAATAAAAGATGATCTAGGAAACAGTTATGCGGGTGAAGGAAATGGCGGTTCAGGTGACGGCTACAATATGAGTTGGAGTAAGACAATTGAAAAACTAGATGAGAATGCATCAAAGTTATTTATAACGCCTTATATTTCTTTAAGAGAGCATACACCAAAGAATTTTGGCTCAGTCGAAATCTCAAAAGATGGGACAAAGGAAATTCCAATCCCTGAAAAGCCAGGCAAAGGAAAAGAAGAATTTGTATTAGAGGATATTGTTATTGATATTAATGATTTCTCATCTGGGGGGGAACTGAAAAATAACAGGTCAAATTAAAATACGGAAAAAAACAGCGGGGAGAAAGGGGTTTCCTGCTGTTTTATTGTTTTTATTAAAATAATCTTGCTCGAGCGAAAAAAGGAAAAAGGAGCTTCATCTGGTGAATGAAGTCCCTACATGAATGAAAATGGAGAGTGAAAGTCCTTCATAGTGGTAATGAAGAACTTTTCTCGAGCGAAAAAAGGAAAAAGGTGCTTCATCAAGTAAATGAAGT
Organism: Cytobacillus massiliigabonensis; assembly: GCF_900199725.1. Classification (GTDB taxonomy): domain Bacteria; phylum Bacillota; class Bacilli; order Bacillales; family Cytobacillaceae; genus Cytobacillus; species Cytobacillus massiliigabonensis. The sequence goes on from NZ_LT904904.1 coordinate 2,158,893, forward strand.
CCCAACATGAATGAAAAAGGAGAGTGAAAGTCCTTCATAGTGGTAATGAAGAACTTTTCTCGAGCGAAAAAAGGAAAAAGGTGCTTCATCAAGTAAATGAAGTCCCAACATGAATGAAAAAGGAGAGTGAAAGTCCTTCATAGTGATAATGAAGAACCTTTCTCGAGCGAAAAAAAGAAAAAGGTGCTTCATCTGGTGAATGAAGTCCCAACATGAATGAAAAAGGAGAGTGAAAGTCCTTCATAGTGGTAATGAAGAACCTATCTCGAGTGAAAAAAAGAAAAAGGTGCTTCATCTGGTGAATGAAGTCCCAACATGAATGAAAAAGGAGAGTGAAGTCCTTCATAGATGTAATGAAGGACTGTTTTAAGCAGGAGTTTGAAAATTCTAAACCTATTGCAGGAGAATACATATAGGAAATAGAAGACAATATACAAACAATTACAATGGGGGTTATCAAGTGATTATAAAAGATTGTCGGGCGATTGTGACTGGCGGAGCTTCCGGTCTAGGGGAAGCAACGGTTAGACATATTGTAAAAAATGGCGGCAAAGCATTAATTCTTGATATATCAGAAGAGCGTGCAAAAAAGATAAAGGATGAGCTGGGTGATCATGTTCTTTACAAAATTACAAATGTAACAAATGAAACGGAAGTAAAGGAAGCGATTGACTATGGCTATGAGCAGTTTGAGGGTATCAACACAGTAATAAATTGTGCAGGCATTGGAAATGCAGCTAAGCTACTAGGACGTAAAGGCGTTCATGAGCTAGAGATGTTTACGAAAGTGATCTCCATAAATTTGATTGGAACATTTAATGTAATTCGGCTTGCAGCGGAGCGGATGATACAAAATGATACGAATGAAAATGGCGAAAGAGGAGTCATCATTAATACAGCTTCCGTAGCAGCATTTGAAGGGCAAATCGGTCAAGCGGCATACAGTGCATCGAAGGGTGGCGTTGTCAGCATGACATTACCAATTGCGAGGGAGCTAGCGGGATATGGTATTCGAGTAATGACGATTGCACCAGGGCTTTTTCATACCCCTATGTTCGATTCCCTGCCAGTAGAAGCTAGAATTTCGTTAGGAAAAATGGTGCCATTCCCATCAAGATTAGGCTTACCAGAAGAATATGCCTTGCTTACGGAGAGTATAATTACTAATCCGATGCTGAATGGGGAAACCATCCGTTTGGATGGCGGGATTCGGATGCAGCCAAAGTAATTAGAAAGTGCAGTAGCAATATATTGTTGTAAACAATAATTTACTTGGGGTGTTTACATGCTAAAAGCTGTAATCTTTGATTTTGATGGAACAATTGCAGATACTCTACCTGTTTGTTTTTATGCCTTTCAAGCAGTTTTTAAGGAGTTTGATAACATTGAATATACAACTGATGAAATCAAATCGATGTTTGGACCATCTGAGACGGAGATTATTACTGAAAATCTCAAAAATCTAAATTATCAACAGGCTATTGAACATTATTATGAAAAATATGATGAAAAACATAGTGAAAATAATTTCAAAAGTGAAGAAATAAACGATTTACTTCTGTATCTAAAAAAAGAGGGCTACAAATTAGGGATTGTAACAGGGAAAGCAAGAAGAAGCTTAAATATTTCATTGAAGTATCTAAATATGGAAAAAATGTTTGATGTTATTATTACTGGTGATGATGTGAGCAAGCCGAAACCCCATCCAGAAGGAATTAATAAGGCATTACAACAGCTTGGAATGCTAGCTGGCGAAGCTATTTTCCTGGGGGATAGCGACGCAGATATTCAGGCTGGGAAACAAGCAAAAGTTTTTACCATCGGTGTGCAGTGGCTGCCAAATTACCAATCTTCCAATTTCACATTTCAGCCTAATCTTACTTTTTATAACGTCTCAAAATTTAAGGGAGTTCTAGTAAAAAAGGAGATTCTTCTTTGAATAGATGTTTTTCCATTTTCGTATTATATATCAATATATAAGGTATCATAATAGGGAAAATTGAAAGCAAATCGAATATCTCTATCGTTTTTAAGAGAGTAGGAGCAACATATTCCTACTCTCTCTCGATTCCTGCAATTGTTCCCTATGTTATTTAAGAGCGCTCATTTCCTCTTTTAAAATTACCTGTGATCTTTGCTAATATTAATTGTACAGTCTTTTCATCCCGTGCATGTTTAATTATCTCCATGCATCTTTCACCTTCTTTTCTGCTTAATATCTTCACTTGTTTTTCACAGTTTTCAATAAACACTTTATTATTTTTTGTGACTCGGCAGCTAATGGAGCTTCGTCTAATCGATTTCTTCTATCAATATTGTCCACTCAGATCTCCGCAAGTTCAATCAACGGTACTCATTATGAATTGGTTTAAACAAATCCTCTTGAGTGTTTCTGACCATAGAAAAATGATCAACATTGTAATGGCCATGTAGAATTTTATTATGATGGTTAATGATTTGTTCAGCAGATAGAATGGCAGAATTGGTTGTCGAATGCCCATCCCCTACTAATGTGACATCAAAATGATTAACTGTTGCCGTCCTGACAGCAGTGTCAATGCAATGTTCTGTTTTACATCCCATTATTACAAGATGTTCAATCTGACTATCCTTTAGGAAACTCAGTAATGGTGTGCCATAAAAAGAATTTGTCGCCTGCTTATCAAATACTTTGGCAGCTGGAGGCACCTTAATTTCTTGATGAATTTGAAATCCCGCACCTTCCCCATTAGCTACATCTGTATCTCTAATAAAAATAAGGAATACGTCTGATTCTACCGCTTTTTCAATGGCAGTATTAATATTATTTAATAGTTTCTCTTTGTTAAAAACACTTTCCTCTTTTTCATTCCCATCAATTAATTCCTGCTGGGCATCAATGATAAGCAGTGCTTGTTTCAATAGAATGACCTCTTTTCACTTTTAGTTTGTTCCCCAATTTTTTCGTCATGAAAGGGAAAAAATCCTTTTTTAGGAAAAGCTTCTTTGTGATTATTACAACAAAAAATGTAATTATATAGTAAAATGGAAACAATCAGGAAATAGTTAAATCAATATTTTCTTTCTTTAGTTTAATAAGTTTTAGGTGCTTGCGCTTACTAGCGTGATGAATACTATATGGCTAAGTTGCTTTAAAATATATTTAAAGAAGAGGAGTAATCCAATGTTGAAGTATGTCATTTTTGATTTTGACGGGACTATTGCTGATTCCAGAGTCGTATTTGTTTCGGCCTGGAACAAAATCGCTGAAAAATATCATTTTAAAAAAATAGAGTTAGCTGAATTAGAAAATATGAAAAAATTGACGATAAGAGAACTCTGTAAAATGCTGGATTTCCCAATGTATAAAATACCTATTTTTATCCCTCAACTTTATAAACTGTACCGTCAATCGATCAATGATTTGAAGTTGTTTGATGGCATGAAGGATGTTTTGGACGAGCTGAATAAAAAGGGGGTTAAAACAGCGATCATTTCCTCTAATTCTGAGGAGAATATTAAGCTGTTCCTGAGACGAAACAGCATGGAAAATGTTACAGATATTCTCTGTTCTAGCCATATATTCGGAAAGGACAAGCTTCTCTCAAAATTTTTAAAACAGAATCAGCTTGATACAGCGGATGTTATTTACGTTGGGGATGAGCAAAGAGATATTATTGCTTGTAAAAAAGCTGGAATAAAGATTATTTGGGTTACATGGGGCTATGATTCTATTGAAGTCGTCCAATCAGTAGAACCAGATTTCAAGGCATCATTGCCCGGAGAAATTTTACAGTTAATTTAATTTATTTTGAGATTTTCCATTATAAGATAAAGCTCGCAAAATAGGGGGATAATGTTGTGAATTATCTTTTAAAAATTTCATTCAATATAAGTATAATATTGCTATCCATTGCTATATTGGCTTCTTGTGAACAAAAGGAGACTGCCTCGATTGATGAGCAAAATGAAACGAAAGAACAGCAGATTTCAGAAGAACTGTTTGAATCATTTAAGAATTCGCAAACAGGTCAAACGGATAAAATAGTTAATGTGTATAAGCTGTTTTCTAATTACATAGATACCATGGAAAAAAATCCAGATGCTTCTCAGATTGACACATATAAAAAAGAGGTACTTGATCCGATTTACAATGATTGTTTTCAAGAAGCAGAATATATTCATATGGCTGATTCACTCCTTAATGAGGCACCAACCCGTTATACTGAATTGAAAAAAATAATCAAAAAGCTTGATAAAGAAGATACAAATAAAATAATCAAAGAAGCATTAGAAAAATCCGCATCTTATTTGCCTTCTGAAAAGGAAACAACAGTATGTGTATTTCCTGCTGCAAATTCGAATTATGCAATGATAAATGTGGGTGTTGGGAAAATAATCGTTTTATATGATATGTATTATACTGAAGGGAAAATACAGGCAGGAATTGCTCATGAATACCACCACAGTGTTTGGACAGAAAAGTATTTAAGAAAAGCTTTACCCTTCTCTGTATTAGATAATGTTATTTTTGAAGGAAAGGCAGTCATGTTTGAAAAATTAGTTTATCCAGAAATCTCCTTTACTCCAATAAATATGGATTACAATAAGGATTATTGGTCGAAAATTGAGCCTGACTTTGATAAATATGATATTAATCGATCATTTGAAATTATTAGTGGCGGAATGGAGCTTCCACCTTTATACGGATATAGTGAAGGATACAAAATGGTTAAATCATACTTAGATTTAAACCCAAATGCAACAATTGAAGAATGGACAGCTATGAGTGGAAAGGACATATTCCAAAAAGGGAAATACGCAGAAAAATATGAGTGAAGTATAAAACAAGAAAACCTGAATAATGTCCTTATAATGGATATTATTCAGGTTTTAGAGTGCTTAGTAGGTCCAAAATCAAAGAGACTTTATTTCTTTTTCTTTATCGGGATCCAAATTTCGCTGACAAAAGCTGGTGAGGTTACATCCTTATCCTTATTCCATAAGATTTCTGGACCTTCGACTTGTTCATAATGAGAGGAAGGAAACCATTCGGAATAAATTCGTCCCCACACATTTTGCAATGTATCTGGAAATGGACCAACTGCTTCAAAAACTGCCCAAGTGGACGCAGAGACTTCAAGCAGTGTTAAGCTAGTAGGACATTCCTTCGTTGTAGCAACTCCAATATAGTGATCAAGCTCGCCTTTTTCTTCCATTCTACCTTCTGAAAAGTTCGTAGATGCACTAAGAAGTCCGATCGGTTCAACATTAGACAGATTTTTAAGTTTAGTGATCGTGTCACTATTTAGACTTTCCCACATAGAGGCAATTTCCGGATTCACTCCATTAAAAATGATAGGTACTCTTTTCTTTAGACCAACAATGTGAAATGCCGCTTTCTCAACAATACGATAGTTCATTTCATTTCCCCCTTTAATTGATAAATGGAAGGTCATTGGAGGAAAAGCTTTAAGTGAATGGACGGAATGTCTTGCTTCTGATGGTGTAACCCCGTGCATCTGCTGGAAAGCTCTTGTAAATGAATCAGGTGAGCTATACCCGTATTTCACTGCAAGGTCAATGACTTTTACATTGCTTTCTTTTAGCTCAAATGCTGCAAGGGTAAGGCGCCTATGACGAATATATTCAGCAAGTGTAATGCCAGATAGGAAGGAAAACATTCTTTTAAAATGATATTCTGAGCATAATGCAACCCGAGCGACTTCTTGAAAGTCTATTTCATTTGTAAGATTATTTTCTATATACTTGAGTGCCTCATTCATGTGTTTAAGCAAATCCATCGTTATGACCTCCTTCATCATTAGAATAACAGGGGATAAAAAGTTTCATCCGACTTTTCGTGTACAATTTTGCAGGGGGTGTATAGAGTCTATATGAAAGATTTGAGTTGAGAAAACCTGTCTAAGGCAGATTCCCAATTTATCTTTTGCTTATTTTTCACTGCATATAATAACTCATGAAAGACAGGCTGCAAGCCGTAAAAAGAGCTTACTCGATAAAAAATAGAATCAAAACTCTCTGAGGATGTATACGATGATAAAACCTCTTTTGTAAAGTCGGGTCCAAATGTCCAATATAATCCAGCAAAATCGAATGCTGGATCACCAAGTTGAGCGTCAGTGAAGTCAATAATGCCCTCAATTTGGTTGATTGTTTTATTAATAATAATGTTTGAGGGTGTTAAATCTCCATGGATTAGTGTTTTTTTATAGGAAAGAGTGGAGTAGTTATTTATAAATGAAATAAATACTTCGCTAATCTCGCTTTGCTGATACGTATTTAAAAAAGGGAAGACATCCTGTTTAACTAAAGAATATAGATTTTCCCAATAATGAAGTGTGTGAATTGCTGTTAAATTTGTATCATTCATAACTGAAATATCAATGCTATGGAGTTTAGTTAGAAAATCAGCCATTAGCTTAGCGTTTTCAGGTTCCTCATTTAATTGACAATCAGTATATTCACTTAAAGACTTGCCTTTAAGAAAGGCATATGTAACACCAATTAATTTATTATCGTTAAATACCGGCTCATATTTTGGTATTTTGATAATAGGTTCTATCACGGCTAAATGATCCAGTATTTTCATTTCATCAATCACCCTTGTTATTAGGTGTTCTGATTTTGGGAACCTAAAGACTATTTCATCGTTTATGATTAGAATGTCATTATCCCAGCCATTATTATTTATTCGTACTTCATTTATTTCTAAATGGGGATATGTTTTTTTTATAATCGTTAAGTTTTCAGTTGGCAGCATATGGAATACCTCCTCGTATATTAAGTTTACTATTAATCAATTTTCAAAGGAAGAAACATGTAATATATCTTACCTTCTATGATTATCTTTTCTTATTAATCAGTAAGGATTGAACGAATATATATAATATAAAGGAGCATTCCTGTTAGAAGGATTTTCGGGGACTTGAACAAAAAGAGCCCTCTTGGTATGATGCGGGGTGTCAAATCGCGGCGAAATGACCCCTAATTTGTTAACCAAGGAGGACTCCATAATGGATTTTAAACAAAATCAGAAAATAAATCAAGTCACTGAAAAAACTCTGGTCGTTGGAATTGACATTGCCAAGCGTACACATTTCGCTTGTTTTGTGGATGATCGAGGACGGGTACTCCAAAAGTCATTTTCTATTTCTCAATCTCTAGATGGCTTTGAGCAATTCTACCAACGTGTTCTGACAGCGATGAAAGAACAGGAGAAAACAGAAGTCATCGTAGGAATTGAACCTACAGGTCATTATTGGCTTAATTTAGCCTATTTTCTTGATGAAAGAGGCATTCCACTTGTCATGACAAATCCGATGCACGTCAAGCGTTCAAAGGAGCTAGACGACAATCTGCCAACGAAACATGACCGTAAGGATGCACTGGTTATTGCCAGATTAGTAAAAGACGGACGATTCAGTTATCCACGTATTCTAAAAGAGGTGGAAGCTGAACTTCGAGTGGGATCTACATTTCGAGGCAAATTGACAGAGGAATTAGGGGCTGTCAAAAACATGATGATTCGATGGTTAGATCGTTATTTTCCTGAGTTTACGCAGGTATTTCCCAAATTCGGAAAAATGGCACTGGCTGTACTTGAATGTACTCCTTTCCCGAGTGATCTTCATCAGAAGCAGCCTGATGAGGTGCTAGTAATGTACCGAAAAGTAGAGGGGATGAAATCTCCTCAAAAGCCGAAAGCTACACGTTTAATCGAAGTCGCAGCTAACTCCATAGGAGTAACAGAAGGACGTGAGATGGCCCGTTTTGAAATCACCACACTCGTTCGCCGTTACCACCAGTTAGAACAAGAAAACGAAAGTATTACTCTGCATTTAGTTGAGCTTGCACAAACTTCTGTGGAGTACGAATGGCTCTCAACAGTTCAAGGGCTTGGAGATACGACGATTGTCGATCTTTTAGCTGAAATCGGAAGTTTTTCACATTATGATGATCCACGCCAACTCATTAAGCTCGCGGGATTAACGTTACATGAAAATTCCTCTGGTCAGCACAGAGGTCAAAAACGTATTTCCAAACGGGGAAGAAGAAAGCTTCGCTAGCCTCTGCCTTATGACTAGACCGAACGAAGGAATGTAGGCACACTGTTGCCCAGAGACATGGGAGGGTACGTCATCATAAACTACGCAGAGATCCATTGTGCATCGCATAATATCCTATCACTACTTTCCACTATTATCCAGTAGTGACCGCGTAGCGTACCTATATATTGGAGTAGTTTCACATAATATGAAAATATTGTTTGGAAGCGTGTCGAAAAATATTTTTTTGGCACCCCACCAACGGGTCAAACCGTTGATAAATCAACATTTATAGAGGGAGGAATTATGAAAATTCCTCCTAATTTTCACCATCAAGTCGGCATTCATATGGATATTGAGAATCAACATATTCATATACTTAATCTATCTGATAAAAATATGAATTTAAGAAAAATCCGAATTCTTATTAATGAAATCACTAAGGAATATAATATTTCAGTTTTGACATGGAATTCGATTTTTTATGGAGTAGGAGCTGCTTTAGCTGTTAGCACTGACAGGTTTATTCTTTTAAAAAAAGACGATCCCCGTTTATAAAAAAGAAAATGTTTATTGCAGGACCTTTTAGAAGTTTTTAGCAAATATTTTTTTATAGTTAAAAACTTCTTCTGTCTATAGTATAAATACCATTAGACCAGGATTAAAAATAATCACCTGTTGATGAATATGATACTAAAATGTTGATTCTGTAGAAATTTCATTTTGCCCTTATTGTGGTCAAAAACTAATTTAAAATTGGAAACTAAACCTAATTTCACCATAAAATCCGAATACCCTAAATTACATAAATGATAAGACTTTTATCTTCATAACAATTTCAACTATTACACTCTTTAGTTTTTATATGGAGCTGTATATTTGATAACCTATGCAAATCAATCTCGAAAATAAGGATTACCCATTTATCTTTATAGAAAGCGGTAAACTAATAGATGAATATAATTTAGCCTTAGTTATTATGCACGAAATCGGTCATCATCATGGTATCAAGGTAGAAAAAGAAGCGTATGCATTTGCTTTTAACCAATATGGTGTGGCCCATAGAATTATTGGACGTACTCCAGAACTAAAAAGTGAGAATATGAAAAGTGTTAAAAGAGGAAAAGAAATTGAACAGTTTCTAAGTAGATTCAAAAGAACTGTCGAGTCCTTTGTAATTATTGATGATGATAATGATATGGGTGAACTAACTCATAGATTAGTCCGCACGAGTCCCTTTAATTATGGATTAACAAAAGAAAAGGCAGATGAAGCGATAAACTTATTATTGAATTTAGATATAAAACCTCATGAAGATAGCTATAGAGGGATGGATTTCCATTATCAATTTTATAAAAGGTGAATCAATGTGCAATGTTTTAAAATATAGTTTTTACTGATAATAGAACCCCAAATACAAGTGGTATAGCAGCAAGTGTAGATAGATTACTTAATTTCTTCAACAGAGAATGCTTATGAAACATTCCTCTCACAAAAGAGGAGCCACAAAGTACGATTGACAAAAAACAAGACCGCAATAATGAAACGAATTGTATAAGATCATGAATGATGAGTAATTAGTGATAGTCCTTAAAAAGGAACATTTTCTTGATGAAGGAAATGTTCCTTTCCCATAAAAATTGTAGAAACTGCAAGGAAGAAAATGGATAGGCTACACTTAGTTGGACAGAATTTTTAAGGTCAAGTAGACTACAAATAACACATTTGAGGAGAATCTACATGACTAAAAGAGAACGCCGAACATTTACTGAAGATTTCAAGCAACAGATCGTGCAGCTGTACCAAAATGGAAAACCAAGAAAAGAGATTATTCGTGAATATGATCTTACTCCTTCATCTTTAGACAAGTGGGTGAGTCAGAGTCAAAAATCAGGTTCTTTTAAGGAGAAAGATAATTTAACAGATGAACAAAAAGAATTGATGGAACTCCGAAAAAGAAACAAGCAACTAGAAATGGAAAATGACATTTTAAAGCAAGCCGCGCTGATACTAGGACGAAAGTAAATGTAATTAAGAATAATCAACACAAATACTCGATATCAGCAATGTGCAAAGTCCTGCAAATCCCTAGAAGTACTTATTATTATGAAGCAAAAGAAAGAGTATCGGAGGATCCCGTTACCTCTGATGTAATCGATATTTTTCACGCAAGCCGTCAGAACTATGGAACACGTAAAATCAAAGTAGAATTAAAAAAGCGCGGTCATATTGTTTCCAGGCGAAGAATTGGGCGCATCATGCAGGAGCAGGGTCTCGTTTCTTCATACACAATCGCTCAATTTAAACCACATACAAAATCCTGTAATGAATCAGAACAAACAAATGAACTAAATCGTGCATTCGCACAGGAACAAGAAATGACTACAATCGTTAGCGATTTAACGTACGTAAGAGTCAATCAAAAATGGAACTACGTATGTGTCTTTGTCGATCTCTTTAATCGGGAAATCGTCGGTTTTAGTACAGGGCCAAATAAAGATGCATTACTCGTTTATCGTGCGTTAGCTTCTATCAAAGTCGATCTTAATAAGATACAGCTTTTTCATACGGATCGTGGAAATGAGTTTAAAAACAATTTGATTGATGATGCTTTAAAGACTTTTAATATCCAACGATCCTTAAGTATGAAGGGCTGCCCGTATGATAATGCAGTAGCTGAAGCAACATTTAAAATCATCAAAACAGAGTTTGTGAAGGGCAGACATTTTAGTAGCTTAGAAGAATTAACAAGGGAATTACAGGACTATGTTCACTGGTTTAATAACTTACGAATTCATGGAACCCTTGGATATGAAAGCCCAATTGAGTACAAACATAGACACCTTAAAAAAATTGTCTAGTTTAGTGTTGACATACCAAAAGTTATTCAATCTAATTAAATTTGTTTTTTCATTCCACATTTGCTACATTCACGTAGAAATTTACCTTCACTCACAGTAGACTTAAAGTGACTGTTATTACAATTATCGCAGCGTCCGGCTTTTTTATCTGGTAGTTCATTATAGTCATACGTCTTTGATAAATCTAGATTCTCATAGTTATGTGTCATAATTACACCTCAAATTTTCAACTCAATAGACTATAACAAATTACCACCTAAGAGACAATATCATACTAAAAATACATGCCAACCGGGGGATGATTCAATGAATTTTGAAGAACAAAGAGCTAGATTTAAAGCAGATGAAGAGAGAAAAGCAACATTTAAATTGGGCTACCGAGAAGGTAATAGTTATGCAAAGGCAGAAATAAAAAAAATAAAGCTTATAGAAACCTATTAATGGAATTTGTAGGATATGAAAAAGAGTATCTTACAACGAAGGTTGGATTTAAAAATTCAACAATCGTGAACTTATTGAAATAATTTTAGAATAAAGAGAGTTATTGAAATATTTATTTGAACAATTAGACGAAAATAAGAAAGACGAATTGAAAGATAAAATAGATAGTGTAATTTATGCAACTTACCGTGAATAGATAAAATTTTTAATAAATCTTTTGAAAAAGGATAAAGCCATTTTTACCCTTTTTTATGGGTCCAGGACTAATTAGAGGAGGACAAAAAACAATAAATAAGGGTGAACAACTTGCTAACTGAATGGGCACAATTCGAAAGAATTATTAAGAAAGTATAAATCAACCTGATTAGAAGTTTTCGTTAAGTTTTAAAAAGTCGGTTCCTTAGAGTTACAGGAATTCGACTTTTTTAGGTTGCAATTTGCTAAGCGTATAATATATGCGTTCTGTCGGCAGGACCCCCATAAGTTATTAGCACTAAGAGAAATTTCTTGTATCAAATTTTCTTAGTAAACCATTATTTTGTATTACCAATAGGTTCATGTAAAGTTGTTGAAAAGTCATTATAAAAAACAACATTTCACAAAAATGACATATTATACCTATTATTCCTGTTATACCACAATTGATTTTATGGTATTATTTTTTCTGATTAATGCTAAAAATGTAAATATTTACAAAAGTAGAGGTCTAATTATTTTGTGTTTTTACTGTATAATGTTGCGCAAATAATTTCCATCAAAAACAATTAACTTCACTGAAACTTCTAGATCGATAAGAGCAGTTATTGTAAGGGAATACATTGGCAAACAGGCATAACTATGTGAAACACTTAAACATTTATCAATGGCATACGGAAAATATAACTTTTCACAACAAATTCTCGAGTGGAGGGGATATCCTTTTGAATATGTATAATGCGGAACATGAATATCAAATACGTGAAAAGAAATATTTCGTACAATATAAAAAGGCAAATCGGCAATGTAACATCTTAAGCAATTTGCGGCTAGTTGCATTTTTTGGGATTATTTTTGGTGGAATATTTTTTTACTTTGAATATCGTATTTTCGGAGGCTTGTCTTCAGCTTTCTCTTTAATTGCATTGGTCATTTTTATTATTCAACATGAAAAAGCGAGAAAAAGAAAAGAATTGGCTTTTTCCCTTGTAAGTATCAACCGGCAAGCAATTGACAGGATTAATGGAAAATGGGTTGAATTCACTGATACTGGAGAGGAATACATTGATCTAAAGCATCAGTATAGTGTTGATTTAGATATATTTGGACAGGCATCGGTATTTCAGTGGATTAATAATACCTTTACATTTCTAGGAAGAAAATTCTTGAAAAATTCCTTGANAAAGTTATTCAATCTAATTAAATTTGTTTTTTCATTCCACATTTGCTACATTCACGTAGAAATTTACCTTCACTCACAGTAGACTTAAAGTGACTGTTATTACAATTATCGCAGCGTCCGGCTTTTTTATCTGGTAGTTCATTATAGTCATACGTCTTTGATAAATCTAGATTCTCATAGTTATGTGTCATAATTACACCTCAAATTTTCAACTCAATAGACTATAACAAATTACCACCTAAGAGACAATATCATACTAAAAATACATGCCAACCGGGGGATGATTCAATGAATTTTGAAGAACAAAGAGCTAGATTTAAAGCAGATGAAGAGAGAAAAGCAACATTTAAATTGGGCTACCGAGAAGGTAATAGTTATGCAAAGGCAGAAATAAAAAAAATAAAGCTTATAGAAACCTATTAATGGAATTTGTAGGATATGAAAAAGAGTATCTTACAACGAAGGTTGGATTTAAAAATTCAACAATCGTGAACTTATTGAAATAATTTTAGAATAAAGAGAGTTATTGAAATATTTATTTGAACAATTAGACGAAAATAAGAAAGACGAATTGAAAGATAAAATAGATAGTGTAATTTATGCAACTTACCGTGAATAGATAAAATTTTTAATAAATCTTTTGAAAAAGGATAAAGCCATTTTTACCCTTTTTTATGGGTCCAGGACTAATTAGAGGAGGACAAAAAACAATAAATAAGGGTGAACAACTTGCTAACTGAATGGGCACAATTCGAAAGAATTATTAAGAAAGTATAAATCAACCTGATTAGAAGTTTTCGTTAAGTTTTAAAAAGTCGGTTCCTTAGAGTTACAGGAATTCGACTTTTTTAGGTTGCAATTTGCTAAGCGTATAATATATGCGTTCTGTCGGCAGGACCCCCATAAGTTATTAGCACTAAGAGAAATTTCTTGTATCAAATTTTCTTAGTAAACCATTATTTTGTATTACCAATAGGTTCATGTAAAGTTGTTGAAAAGTCATTATAAAAAACAACATTTCACAAAAATGACATATTATACCTATTATTCCTGTTATACCACAATTGATTTTATGGTATTATTTTTTCTGATTAATGCTAAAAATGTAAATATTTACAAAAGTAGAGGTCTAATTATTTTGTGTTTTTACTGTATAATGTTGCGCAAATAATTTCCATCAAAAACAATTAACTTCACTGAAACTTCTAGATCGATAAGAGCAGTTATTGTAAGGGAATACATTGGCAAACAGGCATAACTATGTGAAACACTTAAACATTTATCAATGGCATACGGAAAATATAACTTTTCACAACAAATTCTCGAGTGGAGGGGATATCCTTTTGAATATGTATAATGCGGAACATGAATATCAAATACGTGAAAAGAAATATTTCGTACAATATAAAAAGGCAAATCGGCAATGTAACATCTTAAGCAATTTGCGGCTAGTTGCATTTTTTGGGATTATTTTTGGTGGAATATTTTTTTACTTTGAATATCGTATTTTCGGAGGCTTGTCTTCAGCTTTCTCTTTAATTGCATTGGTCATTTTTATTATTCAACATGAAAAAGCGAGAAAAAGAAAAGAATTGGCTTTTTCCCTTGTAAGTATCAACCGGCAAGCAATTGACAGGATTAATGGAAAATGGGTTGAATTCACTGATACTGGAGAGGAATACATTGATCTAAAGCATCAGTATAGTGTTGATTTAGATATATTTGGACAGGCATCGGTATTTCAGTGGATTAATAATACCTTTACATTTCTAGGAAGAAAATTCTTGAAAAATTCCTTGACTGAGCCGGAGAAGGACATTTTAAAAATTAGGGAGAGACAAGTTGCTATTAAAGAACTTGCAGATAAGCTTGATTGGAGACAACATTTTCTTGCAGAAGGTAGTTCCAGTAAAAATGGAAAGAACAATCCTGAGCCGTTATGTAAATGGGCAGAAAATGAAACTCAGATGTTCAGAAATATATGGTTGGTATGGGGTATACGATTCTTATCGTTAGCTACAGTGGTATCGCTCATCTTACTATTTCTAATTGACAGTGGTTTTCTCTATATTACAGGGATATTATTACTCACTCAGTTAATTTTATTTATTATTGGAATAAGATTCTATAAGAATACTAATAAGGTGATAGACCTGCATCATGATACAATTCTTACTTACCAAAAATTATTAAATAAAATCGAAAGTGAGAATTTCGAATCCAAGTATCTATCAGAGCTTAAATCGAGTCTAATTGACTCGAATGGTAATTATGCTTCAAAGCAAATTAATGAATTATCTTTTATTGTTGATATGATGAGTTTCAAATATAGTCCATTGATTTATTTTTTATTCAATGTAATTTTCTTATTAGATTACCACTGCATGATTGCACTAGAAAAGTGGAAGGAGAAATCAGGCTCTAGCGTACGTAATTGGTTTATTGTAATAGGCAAGTTAGAGGAAATATCTAGTTTATCGACAATACAATACGATAATCCTAATTGGTGCAACCCACAGTTGACAATTTTAAAACAAAATCTTTCTGCAAAAAATATGGGACACCCACTTTTATTTTCAAATGACCGTGTCTGTAATGATCTAACCCTAAAAGGCAGTGGACATGTTTTGTTGATCACAGGGTCAAATATGTCTGGAAAAAGTACGTTATTAAGGACTGTTGGTTTGAATTTGGTTTTGGCATATACAGGGGCCCCCGTTTGTGCAACTGATTTTAAGTGTTCCATAATGGACATTTATACATCTATGAGAGTAAATGATAATTTAGAAAAAAAAATCTCCTCATTTTATGCTGAACTATTAAGAATAAAAGACATTATTCAAGCAGCTAGTAGGAGCAACTCCATCCTTTTCTTATTAGATGAAATTTTTAGAGGGACAAACTCTAAAGACAGGCATATTGGAGCAACCGCGGTAATAAGAAAACTTAGTAAAATGAATGCCGTGGGACTTGTCTCGACACACGACCTTGAATTGGGTGAGTTAGAGATTGATAAAGATATAGATGTAGAGAATTGCCACTTTTCAGAAAGATATTCAAATAATCAAATAAGATTTGATTATAAATTATACCCAGGAGTGTCTAAAACTACTAATGCTCTTTACTTGATTAAGATGATTGGTATTGATGAGTTTTAAGTGATAGAACCTAAATAAATTTCTATTATTGTTGCTAAGGTAGAAAGTTAAAAATGTGCTATCAATCTTAATTGAGTTTTTATAAAATTATAAATTTACATTTTGTTTTTGAGAGGAGATTTTATATGAAGAATTCTATTATTGAAAGTTCCACTCATACAAGAGCCAGATTAAGGATGATGTATCACTGGTTATCATCCACTGGAAATGTTAAGTTACTACCGAGAAAAACAACTGGAATGCCAAAAGATTCTGTGAAAGCTTCACTTGGTACAGAAGATAATTATGACCACCTGATTCATTTGGGTTCTTACAATTACTCAGGTCTAAATGGTCATCCGGATATTATTGCAGAAGCAGAAAAAGCATTAAAAACATATGGAACTTCTACTAGCGGGGTTCGATTACTTAATGGGACACTCAACATACATTGCCAGTTTGAAAGAAAACTTGCCTCCTTTATTGGAACAGAAGATGCTGTAACTTTTAGTAGTGGATTAGTTGCTAATATAGCAGCCATAACAACATTATGCGATGAAGAGGATATCATTTTTTCAGACGAATTGAATCATCAGTCGATAGTGGATGGAATTAAACTTTCACAAGCAAAAATAATTAAATTTATTCATTCTAATATGGATCAATTGGAAAGTCTGTTGAAAAAAGAGCCCATTTATAAGAGAAAATTCATTGTAACTGATGGGGTTTTCAGTATGGATGGAGATATTTGCTATCTGGATCAAATTATGACATTGGCTGAAAAATACAACGCCATTGTGATCGTAGATGACGCTCACTCCATTGCATCGATTGGGAATTGTGGCAGAGGGACAGCATCACATTTTAAATTGTCTAAATTGCCTGATGTGATTACAGGAAGTTTAAGTAAGGGTCTTCCGGGTTTAGGTGGTTATATAGCCGGCTCAAAAGAACTGATGAATTTATTTCGATATGGATCCAATCCTTACATTTTTTCAGCATCCCTGCCTGCACCCATTGTGGCAGGCCTTTTGAAGGGGATTGAAATTCTTGAGGATTCACCTAGTATCATGGAAAATTTGCATAGAAATGAGCATTTGCTTCGTGATGGTTTAAGAAAAATTGGTTTAAATACAATGAAATCCAATTCTCCTATTATACCAATATTGATAGGCGATCGTTCTTTGACTTTTCAATTTGCGGAATTACTTCATAAAGAAGGTATCTATGTAAATCCAATCATTTTCCCGGCAGTCCCTCTTTCTAAATCTCGGTTACGATTAAATGCATCTTCAGCTTTAAGTGAAGAGCAAATCCATTTCTCGTTGGAAAAGTTTGAAAAGGTTGCTCGAGCTTTAAATATATGCAATGCGTATTGAGGGAGATAACGAATGAACAATATAAAAACACGATATAAGAAATTCAGAACAAGTCTGGACTGTCTAGGAACATACTTTCTAGATGATGATATTGCACTTAATTTTTTTGAAATGCAGGGTACTAAATTAAAAAAATGGCAGGAGGATATTGCAAAGATATTAAAAATGGCTAGACGAATTTCCATTGCCAATATAGAAAAACGAAAAGATCTTCCACACTCTCACCGAGAAATTTCTAAGTTATATAATGAATCGCTTAATTTACCTTTTATTGCAAGGCCAGATATGATTTTTGAAAACGGTCAACCCAAGATCATTGAGCTTAATTATGATTCTTCTGCGATTGAAGGCTTTTATGAAATAGACTATTTACAGAATCAAATATTACAAATGCAGGAAGAAAATAATACAGAATATATGTTAATGGATGGGAAGAAGGGGTTTGTAAAATTTGTAAAAGAGATTTTTAGGAAGTATATACCAGTTAGTGATACATCGCCAAAAATGGCAATTATGATATATGCTGATATGAATCGATACGATAAAGATATTGCGCAAGAAACAGCAAACTGGATTAATCAAAATTCTGACATTCAATGTTTTATAAGGATTCATGAAACCCTTTGGGACAATAACGGTGTTGTTACTGATGGGGAAAACGAGTTTCACCTATTGTATATGTATTCCACTTTGAAAGATATGCCAAGTAAAACCAGACATCTTGAGGAACTTTTGGTAAGAATACGAAATTCAAAAACTATAGTTCTTTCTGATATTAAAGATGTCGTTGTTGATTGTAAAGTTGCCCTAGCATATCTCTACGAAGCAGCAAATTCGCCTAATTCTAGTTTTTCAGAAGCTGAAAGAAAAATAGTCTGTGATTATATACCTTGGACTTTTATTACAAGTAAAAATAAAAAGGTTATATTCAAAAATGAAGCTTATGATCTCATCGATTTATTGACTTTGAAGCAGGAACAGTTTGTTTTGAAAAAAAGCAATTCGTTTTATGCAAAGGATGTTATAACAGGTTTTAATACAAATAAACGTGAATGGGTTAATTACATAGAACATATTGTAAGTTCTAACAGTGAAATGTGGGTTGCACAGCAATTTATTAATTCTGATTATTATGACTTTCGATATTACAACCCAGTACTGAATGATTTATATAAAGTACCTAGACGTTTTGTCATCAGTCCGTATTTTTTCGGGTCCAATATTATTAATTTTCTAATTAGGGTGGAAAAAGATACAGAATCACCAACTTTAGGCAGATTGACCGATGGAAATATGGGTGTTGCGTTTGTAAATATAAATCCGCCATATTGATATTAAAAATTAATTTAAAGTTAGAAGCTTATCTTAGCATAATAGTAATTTATTTAATACAAAGAAATAGGGAAATGGAAATAACTTTAAATAATAGAGTGACAATCTCATCAGTTTTGGGCCTCCATCCTCCCTGATGGCAGCCTTAGACCCGCAGAGTGAATTTTAGTGTCTTCGATTCAGTTGGAAACTCTACTAAAAGAGCATTTACTACTAATATGTGAGGAGGTAGAACATGGAGTGTTTAGTACTAAGCTCGTTTGAATATTTTCCCACGCAACCACCAATAAACACACCATTTATTACAGCATTTCTGAAAAAAAATGGAATTAATAGCACACAGTTAGATATGAATATAGAAGTATGGGATTATTTATTGAGTCCTGGTTTCATTAAGGAACTCACTTATAATTCAGGTTATTCGAAATACTGTGATGAGCTAAATGTGCCAAATATGAACTTTGAAGAATTCAATTACAAAAAAAATTATTTATTGAGTTCTATCGATACAATCAAAAGCTATTATCGGAACAAGGAGATTTTTTACGATACCTACGCATTGGCATGGGCTAATGAACGTATTAGAGAATTTAAATATCTTTTCTATTATTCTTATGGAATTCTAGTGGACAATCTGAAAACCACTTATTCTTTTGATAATGAACTGCATTTTTCATTCAGCGGAATGGATAATTTTTCGTCCGATAACCAGAGTAATCCTTTTATTAGAATTTTCGAAAATATACTTTCTGCTAAATTGAAAGATTCTGCACCACCAGTAATTTTGATTGAAGCATTATATGCCGTGCAGTTCCCACATTTGGCCACTCTGACAAAAGTACTAAAAAGACTATATCCTAACAGCCATATTTGTTTCTCTGGATTTGGATTTGACCAATTGGTTTTTGCTCGGATCAAGCATAGTTTAAAAAACAACCATCTTTCATTCTTAGGCTTTGACAGTATTTTTATGGTTAGAAATGATCATGCCCTTTTGTCATTGGTTAATCACATATTAAATGGTAAAGAAATTAACACCATTCAAAGTCTAGCTGTAAATTGTCAATCAACAGACAACATTATAAACGAAAAGCCATTGTATGAACAGTATACAAAACAATCGGTTCTTCCAGATTATGAGGATATAGAATTTAATCGTTATTTTTCTCCACACCGGGTCATCATTGAGAGATATTCCAACCGATGTTACTGGTATAAGTGCAATTATTGCTCAATCAATGCGTTTAAAGGGCGTAATGTATCTCTCACAAAAGATGAATTTTTGCTAAGAATAAATACTTATTATGAAAAATATGAGGTTAATCATATATTCTTGTTGGATGAAGCAGCTACTCCTGATCAGGCTAGAGAAATTGCAGAAAGCTTTGGAGAAAGCCCTTATGAATTTATATGGTCTCTTCGAACGCGTATTGACAAGGGGTTGGATAAGGAAACTCTGCAGTTAATGTATGACTCAGGGTGCCGAGAATTGTGGATGGGTTTAGAAAGCCCGAGTCCTACAGTATTGAATTTAATGAATAAAACTAAAGATCCTGTAGACTATGTTAATCAGGTAAGAAGAATTATTCAAATGGCATCAGAAATTGGCATTGGTCTGCATTTTTGCCTATTATTCGGTTTCCCAGGTGAAACTATAGATGATCATGAAATTACACTGAATTTCTTTAAAGATGAATATAAACCATTAAAAAGAATTCCATGTTTTATTTCCTTCAATGTATTTTTTTTAACACCATTTTCTAAGGTTTGGAAAGAGCCGGAATTCTATAATATTAAGATAACCGATGTTTCTGAGGATAGATGTTGTATGGATGATATTGAATTTTCCGTATCCAATCAAACCGCTTTGGAAAGGGAAAAATATTTTGAAAGTATTAACAATACTATACTGGAAATATCAAATATTTTGTCGCCAAATAAGAAATATTTAAATCTTTGGGAATCTATTACCGATAGTTGCCTGGAACTTTTATTCAAAGAGCATTTTCAAACAGGTAGTCCATTTTTTGATTATCAATTGGATAAAGGAAAAGTAGCTGAATGTTACGAGCAATTCAATATTACATTTGTGGATAACGAATCTGTTGTAAATCATTGGTCAGAAATAGAAATGGCATTTCAGACCGCTTTTGAAAATAGTGAGTTTATAGATAGTTTTACAGTTTCTCGTCCGGCAGAACACTCATTGTTGGGTGCTACTGGAAAATTAGGACGTGTCTATGAGCATATTTTAGCAAAATCTGACGATGGAAAAATAATTGGCGGTCTTTTCTGTATACCAAAAAACAGAAAGCAAGGAGAATTCATTTGTGATTTAGGTTGGTTTTTCACCTCCCCTGACATCTCCCACATTAACCGGATAAAGGTTGGTGACAAAATCATGGAGCTGGTACATGAGCGTTTGAAGGATAGGGGCTTTACCCATGTGATTACTGAAATGGGGACACAGAGTGGTGCGAATTATATGGCCAGAAGATTTAATTATGTACATGAACCTGTGGAGGGGAAAATAAATAGATGGATGAAAGTGCTATAAAATGGATTCTAGTCCTATTGTTTTTAATGATTTTATCTTTACTATCTATTTACCTTGTCTTGAGTCATAGGGGAAAACGTAGACACTTAATAAATATGCTTTTAGAAGCAGCTGATCAAATTCCAGTCCATCATCCAGAGTTTATTTTAAAAGCTGTAGAGAATCAAAAGGAATTAAGAAAAATTGTAGAAATGGACAGAGAATCCTATCAGGACATCACAATGGAGTTTGAGAAGTATCTAGCATTATGGAGGAGATATCCTGACGGCATCAATATACTAATCTGTCAAAATGAAATTATCGGTATCTTTAGTATATGGCCAGTAAAAAGAAGGATATATAAAAAACTTGCAGAGGGCACTATTACTGAAGAGAATGTGCGGTTGGGTGACATTCCCAACATCAAGAATAATGGACTTTGTTCAACATGGTACTTTTCAACCATTCAAATCATAGACACCTATCGTCATAGTGGTATTGTATACGATCTGTTCAGAAGAACGATAAAAAAATGGTTTACATCAAGTAAGGTGGTTTTTCCGATAAAAATCTGTTCTATGGCTTATTCTGATTCGGGAGAATACCTGTTAAAAAAAACAGGGTTTGTTAAGGTTAGGGACAAGGAGGAAAGTAACTCCATGATGTCAACATATCAAATAATATTGAATACAAAAGATGAGGCTATAAAATTTGTTAATGATGTCACTTCATCAATAAACTAAAATAAAAAATACTCGTTAATTCTATATCAAACAGAGGAGGGGTGAGGTTTATGTCAATAAAATTTGAATCTATCCCAACACCAAGCTATGTTTTTGATGAAGATACTTTTAGGAGAAATCTGGAAATGATTGACACAATAAAAAAAAGAATTGGAGGAGAAATAATTATTTCCCTCAAAGGGTTTGCTATGTGGGGAGCTTTCCATATCTTACGCGAATATGGATTTAAAGCAGCTGCAAGTTCATTGAACGAAGCAAAATTGATTGTTGAGCAACTCGGTTCAAACGCTAATACTTATATACCTGCATATTCAGCAGAAGAATTCGACAAAGTTCTCAGTTTGAGTAGTCATATTACTTTCAATAGTCTCACGCAGTTGAACAAATTTCTTCCTAGAATAAAAGAAAATACTCCTAACGTTCAAGTAGCGATTCGAATTAATCCTGAAAGCTCACCTCTTCAATATAATATTTACAATTCTTGTATACAAGGGTCAAGATTTGGAGTTACAGTTGGTCATCTAAACGGAACTACAATTGAGGGGATAGATGGTTTGCATTTTCATACTCTTTGTGAATCTTCTTCCTACGATTTAGAGAACATGTTGGAATTGATTCAGAATAAATTTGCCAGTTTAATAAAAAAAATAAAATGGATTAATGTGGGAGGTGGTCATTTATTGACCTCTCCTGAGTATGATATTGACCACCTAGTGGAAGTTATAACCATGTTTAAAGAGAAAACGGGACTAGAAATAATCATGGAACCATGCACTGCCTTTGTTTGGAATACTGGCTATTTGGTATCCCGTGTACTAGATATTGTCACCACAGATAATATCAATACAGCGATTCTTGATATTTCTTTTTCTGCCCATTTGCTTGATTTTCATTTAATGAATATAAAACCGTCTGTTATAGGAGCAACTGAGCCTCAAAAAGGCAAACCCACATACCGCCTTGGAGGCAATAGCTGTTTAACAGGTGATTATATGGGTGAGTGGTCTTTTGATGATGTTTTGAAGGTTGGGGATGTGGTTATATTTAATAACATTGCACACTATACTATGGTTAGGGACAATATGTTCAATGGTGTTACCCAGCCATCCATTGGTATTTGGAACAACAAGGAGGGCTATAGGCTTGTAAGGAAATTCGGATATAACGATTATAAAAATAGACTATCTTAAATGTAAATATAATGAATTTTGGGTAGCTACAAAAATCATTGACAATATTCAGCATCTAAATTTGATTCAGGATTGGTTTTCAAATTTTTGGATACAAAAGGTTGAATTTAATCTTATTGCCTGGATTACTTGGTAATCAAAACATGGTTAAGAGATAATTTATATTTAAGTACTTACCCGGTATCATTTTTTAATACGGTTGTTAAACTGATAATAAGGGAGATATCAAATCCTTTTATAATTTATTAAAACTTGGATATACTGAGAAAGATATATGGAATAATATTGACATTAAACTCCTTTCATTCAAGGAGTCTTCCGCCAGTCTTAGAGTTTATATTGTTACTTACTCATATATTCAAAGTGGCTAGTACTCTGTTTTTAAATTTTCAAGAAACCATAGTCCGAAGTGCTGATAATTATAAAATTCATTCAGTCATGATCAAATTAATAAAGTATAAAATTATTGGAGGTAGAAACGTTATATTGTCTAGTTCCAGTAGTTATAGGGTGGTCATTTTCGATGGATATTGTCATTACGTTTATTATTATTTTTGGTGTATTAGTATTTTTCCATGAACTAGGACATTTATATTTTGCGAAGCATGCAGGAATATTGTGTCGTGAATTTGCAATTGGCTTTGGTCCAAAAGTAGTTTCATTTATGAAAAATGAAACGGTATACACTATTCGATTACTCCCACTCGGTGGTTATGTTCGAATGGCTGGAAAAGATGAAGAAATGATTAAGTTAAAACCAGGGGTACGAGTTGGTTTAGAGCTCAATGCAAATAATGATGTTACAAAAATTTTCACAAATCACTTGGAGAAGTATCAAGATTTAAAAGTTATTGAAATCGAAAATGCCGATCTTGATCATCGACTAATCATTCAAGGTTACGAAGATAATAGTGAAGTAATTCAAACTTTTTCAGTGTATGAGAAAGCAATGTACGTAGAACACGGGCAAGAGTTTCAAATTGCACCTTTTAATCGTCAGTTCGTCTCTAAATCACTTGGAAAACGTACGATGACAATTTTCGCAGGTCCGTTAATGAACTTCATTCTGGCAGCTGTTTTGCTGATTTGTATTGGAATGATTCAAGGAATACCAGTTAATAAAGCTGAAGTTGGGAAAATTGCATTAAATGGTGCTGCATATGAATCAGGTTTGAGACATGGCGACAAAATTGTTTCAATTGATAACAAACCTGTAAGTACATGGAAAGAAGTTGTAGGAATCGTTCAAAAAAATCCTAATCGAGAGCTTTCCATGGAAATTGTGCGTGATGGTAAGAACAAAGAAGTTACTGTGACACCGGATATGCAAAAAACAGAAGCTGGTGATGTCGGGAAAATTGGTGTATATCAACCTACTGAAAAGGCTATTATAAGTGCATTATCATTTGGTTTTACACAAACATATCAATTTTCAAAGCAAATATTAGTTGGGGTAGGCCAATTGATTACTGGAAAATTATCCATTGACAGTTTATCGGGTCCAGTAGGAATTTATACAATAACAGATGAAGTAGCAAAGTCAGGAATAATGTCTTTAATGAATTGGACTGCCATTTTAAGTATCAATTTAGGTATTATGAACTTGCTTCCACTTCCAGCATTAGATGGTGGAAGATTAATGTTCTTTGCTGTTGAAGCATTAAGAGGAAAGCCAATGGACCAACAAAAAGAAAGTGTAATTCATTTTATTGGGTTTTCTTTATTAATGCTACTAATGTTAGTTGTTACTTGGAATGATATTAAGACATTCTTCTTTTAGGGTACACCCAACATTTCGGAATTTTTGCTGTACCCCAATAAGAAAGACTTACTTCTTTTTGGGTAAATTTCCATTCAAACTTGCTACCAACTCAATAGACTTCCTAGGTATACTTAGTATATAAAGGCCTGACTTTTCTGCATAATGTAGAAAAATCAGGCTTTTGCCTTTTAAAAAATCCCTAACGTATAGTATCTGCGTTTTGATATTTCTTTATTGTGGGTTGTGATAGCTTCGTTGGTACTACCCTAAGTAATTACTATAAAATTTCATAAGGATTTAGTATTAGGAGCGTGACATTAAATTACAACTGTAAGCAATTAATATTATTAAAGGGAAAAGAGGTTTTCACTCAATGCGGCTGGTCCACGTGAGTAAAACCTCTCAACAAGATTTAAATTAATAATTTTCGAGAAACAACAAAATTACTACAATGTAATGCACTATTCAACAGTTATAAGAATATTAATGATTGTTGCTTTTTCCTGATTACTAACATAACTAAGAAGCAAGCATAAAATAATTACCTCTATCAAAAAGGAGGAAATGATAAGAAGTATTTTCTATTCTATACTTTCTTATGGTTTCTTGTTTTCAAAACTATATGAATGGACCAATATTGTTGTTACTAAACACTTACTTAGGTTTTCTAAGAATCTATTTCCTCATTACTTTTACAGAATTAATTCCCGCGACATCGCCTTCATCACTTACAGCATATGTTACACCGTTTAAAGAAGCTAGTGAAAAAATTATTATCATAAGTACCATTAATTTTCTTTTCATGTTATCACTTCTCCATTAATAGTATATGTTTTTTATAATAACTAGCAGCATGCTTATATTTTTTATATAAGAAATATTTATCTCCTAATCTTCTGTATAAACGTTTTAAATGATAACTATCCTTTTGTTTCTCGAAAAATGTTATACACTCAAGTAATACTACTATAGATTCATTCAATTTCTCTTTATGTTCTAAAAGTTCGGAATGGAGGGCTTGTATAAGGTAATAATCTGTGTCATCTTTGATAAATAATTTGGCATTATCTAATTCAACTGTTGCCAAATTGATATTATTATCTTTTAAGTGAAGATCAATCAATGCTCTATAAGAAATCAGTGGATTTAATTTAATACTTTTTTTTATCTCAATAGATTTATTGAAGTATATATCGGCATCCTTAAATTCGCCTTGACTTTTATAAACTAGGCCCAAATTATGAAAAACTCTCGCTTCTAGATTTTTATTGTTATTAATTTCACAAATTTTCTCTGCCTTTTTTAGATAAATTAAAGCTTCAACTAAGTTTTTCTGCTCCCAATATATAACACCAATAAAATTATAGGTATTGCCCATTTCCTCCCATGACTGTTCATCAATATAAACTTCAAGAGATTCTTTAGCGAAATTTATAGCCTCAAAGTAATTAAATTTTTTTTTACTGATTAGTGCTAAGTTATATTTATAAGGGGCAATATATACAGTGTCTGAATGTATGCTAACTAATTTTTTGAAATAGTAATAACTAGTGTTTAAATCACATAAATTAAAAGCTTTTAAACCTAAATAATAAAAATATACTTTTACAATTTTATCTGGAAGTTGATCTTCTTCTAGCCCATCAAGGTATATACCTATTAATTTTTCATATCTTTGTATCTCCTCAATCTTCCCACTTTTTAAGAGATAACAAGTTTTAAGTATAAAATATTGAAGTTCTTGCACAATATGTAGGATAAACTCTCTCCCTTCAATCTCAGATATAATGTCATTTACATTTGAATTATAGAGAAGTGAAAGCTCAAATTTTGTTATTAGTTTTCCAAGGTAGTCGTCGTATTTATTTCTTAGCAGGAAATAATCTTCCTCTACATCCAGCTTTTTACTTAACAATTTTAGTATATCGTCTGAAGGTGTGTATCGTCCAGCCTCCAAGTTGCTTAAATGGGTATTCGAAACTACTCCTTTTCCTAAATATTCCAGAGTGAGATCATTTTTTAGCCTTAAATATTTTATTCTTTTGCCAATATGCAATAGATTCCCCCTCCTATTTATTTATTTTTATCCAATATTCTAGTTGTATTGTTCTATTTCCATTATATAGAATTTTCTTAAAAAAAACATTATATTAAAATTGCAAGACAAATAAAAAAAAGGGAGATGATTTTATGTCAAGACAACAATTAGTACAAGCATGGAAAAATCCTGAACTTCGTTCAAAAATGGGAGTTGGACATCCTTCAGGAAAAGCATTTGAAGAACTTTCAATTGAAGAAATGGTAAACATTCAGGGTGCTGGAGATATTCAACCTAACACTACTCCTTCTAGTATCCCATGCGGCTTTGGTGGCGGAATCTTAGTATCAATGTTGTTCTGCAATAAGTAATTTCAATCAAACTTATGCTCGTCGCTTTAACTCTAAAGCGGCGAGTGTTCTATTTAAAAAGATTTGTTGCTACCTATCTCCCTATTTTTTTGCATGTATTTTTAAAAATATGTTTTTTTAAAGGAGATCTTGATATGAAAGTTGATAACAAGATAAAAATAGATTCTGCACGAGCAATTAAAGCTTTATGGATAAATGAAAGATCAATAATATTGAATGGAAATAAAGAATTAAAAAATAATGACTTGTTGATAAATATAGAAAAATGGAGAAAAAGAAAAAATATTGTTTCAGATGAAACTTTTAAAATCAAATTAGGATATGAAAAGTATACAGAAAGAGAGTTTGATTATCTAATAGGTGATCTTATAGAAAAGGATAAAAATCTTCTCATTAAATTTGTTGAAAATAGTGATTGGTTTAATGTATTGGAAGAATCCTTTGATTTATTAGATAGTGATCAAGATAATAATTTGGCTGTTCAAAACTGGGGACCATCTGTTAAACCTTTTATTTTATGGTGTAATCAAAAATTAACAAGTTTGTTTGATTCTAAGCATCCTGACTTTTTCATTAACAAGGTGGAAATAATCCATAAATTAATTGAGACTGTAGGTACTGAACTAATAAATCTATTAAGTCGAAGTGCTGTATTAGAGTTACATATTGCAAAATTAGAAGGAAAGTTAAAAGGGGACACACCAGAAGATAGATTTAACTCTTTCATTAATCACCAATTTGTTAATAAGAAAAATTTAGTTGAGTTTTACGAAGAATATATAGTTTTAACAAGATTATTAGCTACAAAAAGTCTTTATTTTGTAAATAACATAACCGAGGCTGTTAATCATTTTATTGAAGATTATTCGTATCTTTTATGTGAAATGGATTTAGATAATGCAAGAGTTCTTGAGATAAATCCTGGAATGGGAGACACACATCAAAAAGGACATACAGTAGTTAGTTTTAAACTTGACAATAACAAGATGTTATTTTATAAACCCAAAAATTTACTAATAGCTGTTTCATATAACAATTTAATCAATTGGATTAATACAAAGAATGAAATCTTAGACATGAAAATATATAAATCTCTTTGTAGAGATACGTATACATGGGAACAATCGGTTATTAAGCAAAATTGCACACATTTTTCTCAGATTAGGGACTTTTACGAAAGATTTGGACAATTAATCGGAATTATGTACTGTCTTCGAGGAGGAGACTTTCATTTTGAAAATTTAATTGCAAGCGGGGAATATCCTTGCGTAATAGATTTAGAAACAATCTTACAGCATGTCCCACCTATGAACTTCCAAGATTTAGCTACTGCAAAAGCAAAAAATGAATTTTTGAACTCGGTTATGTGGTTAGGATTACTACCCAACAAAATATATAGCGATATAAACGATAATGTTGGTATTGATATGAGCGCTTTAAATGGCAAGGAGCAAAAAGTGCCGTATAAGGTATTACAACCACATAATAATTACACTGATGATATGAAGTTTGATTATGCAGAGTTTTTTTTATCAAATAAAGAAAATCTTCCTCTATTAAATGGAGAAGCAGTGTCATATAAAGATTTTAAAGATGTTATTTATAAAGGGTTTAAAAATGCATGTAAGTTTTTTATTGATCACAAGGAAGAAATTTTAAATAATAAATCCTTACTTCCTAGTTTTAAAAATCATAGGATAAGAGTAATTTTAAGGGCAACAAATAGATATGCGATGATGTTACACGAGGGAACACACCCGGATTATCTAAGAGATGCATTAGATAGGGAAAAATTACTAGAAAACTTATGGTCATATACATTTCCAAATAAACATGTAATTAGCCATGAGGTAAAAGATATGTTAGAAGGAGATATTCCTATATTTTTTACTGAACCAGATTCAAAGAATCTAATTGATTCTTCTGGAAATGTAATTCCAAATTTTTTTGAAGAATCCTCTTATAATTTAGTTGTTGAAAGAATTGAATCATTAACAATACAAAAGATAGAACAACAACTCTCTTGGATAAAAGTATCACTAGGGGATTATGACTATTCAAACGCTAAAAACACTAAGCCCTACGACACATATAATCAAACAAGTTTTACAGGACTTAATTCTGATGAATTAATAACAGAGGCTTGTAAAATTGGTGATTACTTATTAGACATTGCATTTGTTTCAAATGATAAAAAAACTCTTACTTGGTTAGATGTTGTAATTAACAGAAGTAATATATATAGCATAGATACTTTACCAACAGACTTTTATGATGGTATAGGTGGAATGATATTATTTTATAACAATCTTTTTAATGTAACAAAACTCGAGAAATACAAAAAAGCTTATCAAAAGATATTAAAAACATTTAATTCCATGCCCGATATGGGAGTAATATCTTCTCATTATGGAAATCTTTCCATTTTACAAACTTTATGTAGGATTCCAAATAATAATGATGAAGAAATTACCCAACTGATTAATAAATACTTAAATATTCTAGAAGAAAAATATGAAGATAGTGTTCTTTTTGATTATTTAAACGGAGATGCAGGTGTAATTAATAGCCTACTTTATTTATACGAAAATTATTATAAAAAAGATAATAAAAAATTATTAAGGTTAATTGAAAAGATTAGTGATAAATTAATTGAAAAACTAGACAAAATAAGCCCCGAAAGTATTATCGGAGGTATGGCCCATGGTGCAAGTGGTTTAAGTTTAATACTATTCAAACTAAATCATCTTATCCCTAAAGTTTCATATTATAATAAAGCAATTCTGCTATTGGAATTAGATCGAAGCTACTTTGATTCCGGAGAAGAAGCCTGGAAAGAAGTTAATCGCAGAAGTTACTTACATCAATGGTGCCATGGAAGTACGGGGATTGGTATTAGCAGAGCGCTGATTTCAAATTATTATTCTGATAAGTATATAAAAGAGGAAATTGAGATAGCGGTAAACAACCTGTTAATGTCTGGATTTAAATTAGAAGACAGCCTTTGCCATGGAAACATGGGCGATATAGAATTTTTCCTTACCTTGGCAATTTTATTTGATAGAAAAGAAGCAAAAGAACATGCATTAAAGATATTACATCAGATGTTACAAGAAAAAAGAACCAATGGACAATTTCACATTAGGCATACTGAAGGATTCATTGGGATAGGGTTATTTACCGGTTTAGCAGGGGTAGGTTATGAAATGTTGAGAATGGCAGAGCCAGATTTAGTTCCATCTGTTTTATATTAATATTTTCCATTTTTTATATAAAGGCCATATGGTATTAATTTTATTAATAAAGTAAGTATTAGGTTTCGTCATAGTTCAGTACACAATTTATTTTCTAAAATTCTCCATATTAAATGTTCAACAATTTAATATCTACTACCAACTTAGTTCGATAGTAAAGTTGCGTAGTAGATATTTCTTGAAAAATGGAGGATGAAATTTATTATTAATTTACATCCCTAAAGAGAACAAATAAACATACCTTCGAATAGGTAAAAATACATATAGACTAGAGGGAGTAATAAATGAGAAAAATTCCTTTCATTGAACAAATGGAACATAGCGAATGCGGACTAGCTTGTCTTTCGATGATTTTCTCCTATTACGGTCACCAAGTTTCATTATTAGAATTGAGAGAGGAATTCGGTGTTCCAAAAGGGGGATTCACCTTCGCAAATTTGGCTGATATTGCTAAACGGAAAAACATGGAAGTAATAGGTTATAAAGCCACTGTTGAAGCTCTTAAAGAAATAAAGAACCCATTAATATTATTTATTGATAAAAAGCATTTTGTAGTTTTAGAAAAAGTTAAAAAGAATGTTTTTTATATTGTAGACCCGGCCATAGGGAGAATTAAATTGACCCTTGCTGATATGAAAGAACGATTTTCTGGAGTAGTATTATCTCTTCTTCCCTCTCAAAATTTTATAAAAAGGAAAGGTTCCCGACATTTTTCCTTTTTACTCTCATTTGTAATCAAGCAGCCAAAATTGCTTCTATTAATTCTAGGCTTTTCCTTGCTGCTACAAGGATTAGGAATAATATTGCCGCTGTTAACTAAATTGATAACAGATAATATTCTCTCACCTAAAGGTGAAGTGTATCTTAATACGTTAGGAATCTCAATTATTATAATGCTTATTTGCTACATTATTTTTAGCTTTACAAGAGGTCTCTTTATAGCAAAGTTGCAAACAGCCATTGATGAAAAAATGATGACTCATTTCTTAGGTCATCTACTTAATTTACCATACAATTATTTTGAGAACAGATCCAATGGGGAACTTTTATTTAGGGCAAATTCTAACGTTATGATCCGACAAATCCTATCAACAAAATTAATTTCTTTTATTATTGATGGGATTTTATTGTTTATCTACGCCTACCTAATGATTAAAATGTCTTCTTTTCTTGGTATTCTAGTGATTGGAATTGGATTATCTTTATTTTTATTACTAATTATGTGCACTGGAATTACTCATGCGATTACTAATAAAGATGTTACTAACCAATCTAAAGTACAACAAGTATTAACAGAATCTATTCATGGGATATCTGATATAAAAGTTATGGGGCTAGAAAATGTATTTTTTAACGAATGGAAAAAAAACTTTGAAAATCAATTAAATAGTTCTGAAAAACGAAGTATTTGGAATAATACTTTAAACATTATTCCATCTGCTATTCAATTTGCAATTCCAATTCTAATTCTATGGATTGGGAGTTCCCAAGTCATTGGGCACTCTATTAGTCTTGGAACACTAATTGCTTTTAATACGCTTGCTTTATCATTTATAACTCCTATCTCTTCAATTGGTTTAGGTTATACGGAGATTATATCTCTAAAATCATATCTTCAACGTATATATGATGTAATTAATAGTAAATCAGAGTTTACAGATAAACAGAATTCTAAATTGTTATTAAAAGGTGAAATTGAGTTAAAGAATCTTTGTTTTAGTTATGATCCATATTCTGAAAATATATTAAATAACATTAATCTTAAAGTAAAGCCTGGTGAAACTTTAGCGATAGTAGGTAACTCTGGTTCAGGAAAGAGCACAATCGCTAAACTACTTCTTGGACTTTATAAGCCATCACAAGGACATATTTTGTATGATGATGTTGATATAAATAATCTTGATTTAAAATATCTTAGAAAACAAATAGGTGGGGTGCTGCAAGAAACACAATTGTTTAATAAATCTATTATAGAAAATATAAATCTACAAAATGAGACGGTTACAGACGAACAGATAATCTTAGCATGTCAAAGAGCTGATATTTTAAATGATATTTTATCTAATCCTTTAGGTTTTAATACAATAGTTTCAGAAACAGGGATGAATTTTTCTGGTGGACAACGACAAAGAATATCACTGGCAAGGGCCTTACTAAAGAACCCTAAGATATTAATTTTAGATGAAGCTACAAGTGCATTAGACAATATCTCGGAATTCAATATATATGAGAGTATTTTAAGTTTAGATTGTACAAAGATAATTATAGCTCATCGTTTGAGTACAATAAAAAAAGCTGACCGGATTATAGTATTAGATAATGGAAGGATTGTAGAGGAAGGATCCCATAAAGAATTAATAGATTTGGAAGGTCACTACTTTAAGTTGTTTAATGCAAATCAAAATAACAACACTCTTGCATCAGAATTGTTAGTACATCAGTATAATTAAGTTAATATTATAAATTGCAAACCATGTAAAGAGAAATAGGGGCGATTGAATAATCGCCTTTTTACTTTTCTTTCTTCTTTTATGTAGCAAGTGATTAGTGTTGTATTAGTAATTTTCTGTAAATATCTTGACTTAGAAACCAACACTGTTTACAATGTACATAGTGTGTCCGGTGTATATATATTACATACACACTATAAGGAGATTTTATGCAAATAATAATTTCAAATTATCTAAAAGAACCAATTTATGAACAAATTAGTAATCAGATCAAATCGTTAATTTTAAACGGTGATTTATCTGAAGGAACTTTACTTCCTTCAATTAGACAACTTGCTAAGAATATACAAGTAAGCGTTATTACAACGAAACGTGCTTATGAGGTATTAGAGAAGGAGGGTTTTATTTATACGGTTGTTGGAAAAGGTTCATATGTTTCTGAACAAAATACAGAAATAATAAAAGAATTAAAGTTGAAGGATATTGAAGAAAAATTGATTGAAACAATAGAAAGTTGTAAATTGATTGGAGTTTCATCCCAAGAATTAAAAGAAATGATTAACTTGCTATTTGAGGAGGAATAGAATTAATGGAGAATGCAATAGAATTTCATAATGTAAATAAAAAATATAAAGATTTTCAAATAAAAAACCTATCAATGAATGTCAAAAAAGGATATGTGACTGGATTTATAGGTGCTAACGGAGCAGGGAAATCTACAACGATTAAAATGATTTTAAACTTGGTGAAAAAAAACAGTGGGGCAATATCAGTACTTGGAATGGATTCTTCTAAAGATGATAGAAAAATAAAAGAAAAAATTGGATTTGTTTTTGATGAGGGAATTTTTTATGAATCCCTTACACTGAAGGAATTAAAAAAAATTATTGCACCTGCTTATAAACAATGGGATGAAAAAATTTATAAACATTATATTGACCTATTTGAACTTCCACAAAATAAAAAAATCAAGAACTACTCAAAAGGGATGAAAATGAAAACATCACTAGCATTTGCGTTATCCCACCATGCTGAATTAATTATTATGGATGAGCCAACTTCAGGGTTAGATCCAATTTTCAGAAGAGATATTCTTGATATTCTTTATGATATTATGCAGGATGAAAAGAAAACTATTTTTTTCTCATCACATATAACCACTGACCTTGACCGAATTGCTGATTATATTACATTTCTTCATAATGGAGAACTTATATTTAGTAAAGAGTTCCATTCTATTTCTGAAGAATATGCAATTGTGAAAGGAAATACTAATCTACTGGATAAGCAAACCGAAAAAGAATTTATTTCTATTCGTAAAACTGAATCAGGGTTCGAGGCATTAACGAAAAATATTTCAAAGGCAAAAGAGCTATTTGGAAGTCATGTTCTGTTTGAAAAACCTTCACTAGAAGATATAATGTATTTTACCAAGAAAGCAGGTAATTTCCATGTTTAATTTGATTATAAAAGATTTTTATATTCAAAAGTATTTATTATTGTTATACTTCGGTTTAATATTTTTTTATTTCTTTACAGACTTACATATTTCATTTGTTATTATTATTGTTAGCTGCATGTTTGTTATAAATTCTCATTACTACGATGAAAGAGGTAAGACAAACATACTTTTAAACTCATTGCCTTATTCAAGGAAACAAATAATAAGTTCAAAGTACATTGGAACTCTTATATTCACTACATTTGTAACTATTCTTGTGATTACTTTAAATATTATTCTCCAGGTAGTGACTAAAACACCTACGGAAATCCTCAGTATAAAAAATATTCTTATTAGCTACCTTCTGATTATGACTTTCACATCATTTTACTTGCCATTTTTCTATAAGTTTAGTCAACAATACCTCCTAATTGCATTTTCAGTCCTATTTGTAATTATTATGGTATTTGCAAATAAAATATCTGCTTTATTCGCAGAGAACCTAGATGGAATATATAACTTTTTACTTTCTCTTTCAATTATTAATTTATATTCGCTTTTTACATTTATTGTGGTCGTTTGTTATTTTATCTCCTGGCTAATTTCTATCAAAGTTTATGAAAATAAAGAATTCTAGCATGTAATCCCTTATAAATCAATAGACTTTTTCAGAGGGATCTAACGGTTCTTGAGGATAGGCTTCATCTCTTTTGGGGAAATTCCTATAATACCGTTCTAGAGAAATTAAACTTTCATCTAGATATTGTTAAACTTAGCTAATTATGAGTACCAAGAAAATAAAAAATATGCTAAGATAAGTGTAAATCCATACAATACAAATTTAAGTGAAGGAAGCACCGCACTTAGAGTTAATTCTCTATGTGTGCGTGCTTTTTTTGTTTTTAAGGAGGAAAAAATAATGAAGCTAACACCTAAAAATGAAGTAGGTAAAAAACTAAGAAAAATAAGAAAGGAAAGAAATTTACTTCTCTGTGAAATTGGAAAAATTTTTAATATTAAGCCTAGCACACTTACCCGCATAGAAAGGGGTACGTTTACTGATATCTCCATAACGTGTTCTGGCAGCCATGAAAGAAAACGAAAAAACAGAAGTCATTGTAGGGATTGAACCTACTGGCCATTACTGGCTAAATTTAGCCTACTTCCTAGAAGAATGAGGCATTCCCTTAGTCATGACGAATCCCATGCATGTCAAACGGTCAAAAGAGTTGGATGACAATCTGCCAACCAAACATGACCGTAAAGATGCGCTGGTAATCGCTCGTCTTGTAAAGGATGGAAGCTTTAGTTATCCGCGAATCCTCAAAGGAATGGAAGCCGAACTTCGTGCTGGTTCAACATTCCGTAGTAAATTGATTATTGCATATGAAGTGAGCCACATGTGCGGAGTTTTGAGCCAGTCAGTGCGGAAGAGTGAGCCACCATCTGCGGTGTTAGAGCCGGCACTATAAATCAAATAACCTCTTTTATAATAAAAGATGCATGCAAAAATGCATGACAATATTATACAGGAGGTTTTTTTGTGGTTAATTGTCGTAAAATCCTTGAACTGTATTTTGATGAGATCAGTCAAAGGACAATTAGTTCTAGTGCTGGTGACTCTAGGAATACAGTTGCCGAGGTCATTCGGCGTGCCAAGAAGCTTGGGATTGAAAGCTTGAATGATACCATGACCAATCGATGGTTGGAGGAATTTCTTTTTCCAGAGAAACAGGCTAGCGAAAAGGGGTACTTCCCGGTTGAGTGGGAGAAGGTGCATAAGGAGCTGCAAAAAAAGAATGTCACCTTGGCTTTATTACATCATGAGTATGCGGTGGAGGCTCGTGAGGGTGGTAAAGTCTCCTATGCCTATAGGACTTTTTGCGAAAATTATGGGAAGTACGCCGAAAAAATATAAATTAACGATGCCAATTCGCAGAAAACCGGGGGAAATCATGGAAGTGGATTGGGCTGGATCCATACTGCATATAATTGATCGTTTTACTGGTGAAAAGATTCCGGCATATGTTTTCATTGCGGCTTTGCCATACAGCCAGTTAAGTTATGTGGAGGCTTTTTTAGATATGAAGTCACCAAATTGGCTTATGGCCCATATCCATGCATTTGAATATTTTGGTGGTGTTCCTGAAACCTTGGTTCCAGATAATCTAAAAACGGGGGTTATTAAACCATTCCGAGTCGAACCACTCCTTAATGAAGCCTATCGAGAAATGGCAGATTACTACCGTATAGTCATCGTGCCGAGCCAGATTCGAAAACCCAGGGATAAGGCTAGTGTCGAAGGTACTGTTGGGTACATTTCACGACAAATCATCGCCTCGTTAAGAAACTATCAATGTTTTCACATAGAGGATTTAAATCAAAGAATCCATGAAAAGCTGGAAGAAATCAATACGATTGATTTTCAGAAACGTCCTGGCTCGCGTAAAAAGGTGTTTGAGGAAGAAGAGAAATCTCACCTTCAACCACTTCCCCAAACACTTCTCTTTAATCTAGGTATTGACTTCAATTCCAGCTCACTTTTTCAAATTGGAACAATCGTAACTGGTTATATCCTAATAGATTGTTTTGAATAAAGATTAGAAAACTTTTAGCAGAATGGAACTAAGGAAGGGTGTTGCATTATTGAGGATCCCTTTTTGGGTTATTGACTCCCGTAAACTCAATATTTCAAAATAGACGGTAGCAACAGGGATCATAGGTTACCGAATTTCAAAATTTTCAAAGACAACGGTAGCCAATAAGGCTTATTGGCTACTGAATTAGAATTTTCCCAGAAAATTTGGTCGCTAACAGGAAAATATCTTTCTAGATAATGAATTCTGAATGTTCAAAAAACCATAAATCAGGTACAATAGAAGAAAGTGCCTAACAGTAATGCTAGCATTGAAAGGAGATCTATATGACAGCTGCATATATAAAGGAAGGACATGAAATCTTTCGTAAATCACTGCGGAAGTTTTTAGAAAAGGAAGCGTATCCATATTATGAGCAGTGGGAAGAGGACCGTATCATTCCCCGGGATTTCTGGATAAAAATGGGCGACCAGGGATATCTTTGTCCGACAATTGATGAACAGTATGGCGGCAGCGAGGCTGATTGGGGCTTTGCTGTTGTTATTAATGAAGAGTTAGAGCGTGTTGGGTCAGGTTTGGTTGGAATAGGTCTCCACAATGATATTGTTGTTCCCTATATAACAGCATACGGAACTGAAGAACAAAAGCAAAAATGGCTGCCTCGTTGTGCAGCAGGAGAAATCATCACAGCGATTGCGATGACTGAACCAGGTACAGGCTCTGATTTAGCTGGAATCAAAACAACTGCGCGATTAGAGGGAGATCATTATGTTGTCAATGGGCAAAAGACATTCATCACAAATGGGATCCATTCTGATTTAATTATTGTCGCCTGTAAAACAAATCCAGATGCAGTGCCAGCTCATAAAGGCATTAGTCTGCTAGCGATAGAACGTGATGCACCTGGCTTTGCGAGGGGTAGAAAGCTGAACAAAGTCGGTCTCCATTGCCAGGATACAGCCGAGCTTGTTTTTGAGGACTGTATTGTACCAAAGGAGAATTTAATTGGGGAAGAAGGAAAAGGTTTTCTTTATTTAATGGAGAAATTACAGCAGGAACGCCTAGTTGTAGCCATCGCTGCACAGGTCGCTGCCGAGGAAATGCTAAGAATGACGATAGAATATGTGAAGTCGAGAGAGGCGTTTGGAAAATCAATCAGCCGTTTTCAAAATACACAATTTAAAATTGCAGAAATGGCGACCGATGCTGAAATGGGAAGAGCATTTCTTGATCAGCTAATCACAGAACATATGCTGGGAAAAGATGTTGTTACAAAAGTATCGATGGCAAAGTGGAAGTTAACGGAGAATGCAAGGAAAATAGCTGGAGAATGCATGCAGCTTCATGGCGGATACGGCTATATGGAAGAATACGAGATTGCAAGGAGATATCGTGATATACCCGTAGCCAGTATTTATGCAGGAACAAATGAAATTATGAAGGTAATAATTGCAAAAAATATCGGTTTATAGAGAGGAAGAGAAAGATGCGTGAAGCTGTCATTGTAGAAGGAATCAGAACACCGGTAGGGAGAAGAAATGGTTTTTTAAAGGATATTCGGGCAGATGATCTAGCTGGGTATTGCATAAAGGCGTTAGTAGAGAAATCAGGGATTGATCCAGCTATCATTGATGATGTCATTTTGGGCTGTGTATCACAAATTGGTGAACAGAGCGGGGATATTGCAAGGGTGGCTGCCCTTATTGCTGGTTTGCCTATTGAAGTTCCAGGTACGACGATTGACCGTCAATGCGGATCAAGCCAGCAGGCAGTTCATTTTGCTGCACAGGCAATTATCGCTGGGGACATGGATGTTGTCATTGCAGGCGGAGTAGAGAGCATGTCAAGAGTGCCGATTGGATCAAGCTATCAAGGAGTTCCTTTTAGCGAAATATTAACAAGCCAGTATGAGATTATTCATCAAGGATTGTCCGCAGAGAGAATTGCTGAAAAATATGGATTTTCTCGGCAAGAATTGGATCAATTTTCATATGAAAGTCATCAGAAAGCTTTGAGAGCGCAGGCGAACGGACATTTTGAAAGTGAAATCATTCCAATTGAAGTGACACTGACAGAAGGGGAGAGGTTCAATGTTATAGAAGATGCCGGTCCGCGCAAGGAGACGACTGTTGAAAAGCTTGGTACGCTAAAGACAGTATTTAAGGAAGATGGGGTGATTCATGCAGGGAATGCCAGTCAAATTAGTGATGGTGCAGCTGCATTATTAATTATGTCCCGCGAGAAAGCTGAGGAATTAGGACTGAAGCCAAGATTCCGTATCCTCGCCCGTTCTGTTGTCGGCTCAGATCCGACGTTGATGCTTACTGGACCCATCCCCGCAACGGAAAAAGTGTTAAAGAAAGCAGGTATGACAATAGATGAGATTGATATTTTCGAAGTCAATGAAGCCTTTGCGCCTGTCCCGCTTGCTTGGCTGAAAGAGACGGGAGCAGATCCAGCTAAGCTGAATCCGAATGGCGGAGCGATTGCTCTTGGTCATCCTCTTGGTGGAAGTGGAGCCCGATTAATGGTGACTATGATGCATGAACTTGAAAGAACAGGCGGAAGATACGGACTGCAAACAATGTGCGAAGGCCATGGGATGGCCAATGCGACAATCATTGAGCGATTAGATTAATTTTAATGGGGAGAGGTACTGCATCTAAAAGAAGTGGCAGCCCTCACAATCATAATATTACGTAAACTTTTTTGTCTTTCCGAAGATATTCTTTTATAAGTGAAGTATAAGAGAATTGGTACCCACCAGCAGGGCAAAAGTGAATTTGTGGTAACGAATAAGAGATAATCGTGCCGGTTATCAAACTAAAAGCAAATAGACGGTAACGAATAGGAATTAATCGTGCCCTTCATCAATCAAAACCAAATCTGCAATAACGAATAGGCATTATTAAAAAGGAGGAAAGCTAAAATGACGACAACGATTGGAAAAATATTCGATTTAACGGTTGGCAAATACCCGAACAAGGAAGCTCTCTTTGATGTCAGAAAAAATTTGCGAATCACCTATAAAGAATGGAGTCTGGAAATAGATAAGCTAGCCAATGCTCTCTTACAGGAAGGAGTTCGAAAAGGGGATATTGTTTCTACCTATTTATTTAATACAGAAGAACTGGCTACTGCCTTTTTCGCCTGTGCGAAAATAGGGGCAATCTTCAATCCAATCAATTTTCGGTTAATGTCTGAAGAAGTGGCATTTATCTTATCAGATGCAAATCCGAAGGTCGTTATTTTTGAAAAAATGCTTGAATCTGGTATAGATCCAATTGCTAATCGTTTTCCACAGACAGTCTTCTGGTATATTGATGAAGACGCACCTTCCTATGCAGCAAGCTATAAAGTCAAGGTGGCTTCTGCACCTAGATCAAAAGTGAAAGCGGCTATTGATGAAAATGATGTATACGCCATAATGTATACGAGCGGAACAACTGGAAGACCAAAGGGTGTTCTTCACCGTCACCGGGAAATTACCGAACAAAGTTTGATTGTCATTAGTGCAACAAAACTAGACAGCAATGATAATGGTCTCGTAACCGCACCAATGTTCCACTGTGCTGAACTTCATTGTGCCTTCCTGCCTCGTGTCCATGTAGGTGCGAAAAACACTATTCTCCAACATTTTGATCCAAAACAAGTACTTGAATTAATTACGGAAGAAAAAATCACCAAGTTTTTCGCCGCACCAACAATGTGGAATATGCTTCTGCAGGAGAAACTCGAAGAATATAAGCTGGACAGCTTAAAATTAGGACTTTATGGAGCAGCTCCCATGGCGCCTACGCTTGTATATGCATGTAAAGAAAAACTAGGGATATCCCTTGTTCAGGCATATGGCATGACTGAGATGGGTCCTGCTATTACCTTTTTATTCGATGATGATCAAATTAGAAAAGCAGGATCAGCTGGGCAGGCATGCCTGAATCACGAAATAAGAATTGTGCGTCCGAACGAGAATGGACCTTCAGATCCAGATGATACAGTTCCTGCAGGTGAAACAGGAGAAATTATTGTTCAAGGACCATGTATGATGAGCGGATATTATAATAATGAAGATGCCTCTGCCAATTCTTTATATAAAGGCTGGTACCATTCTGGTGATATTGGCTATCTTGATGATGAAGGGTATTTATTTGTTAAGGATCGTGTGGATGACATGATTATCAGTGGCGGGGAGAATATTTATCCTCGTGAAGTGGAGGACGTGTTATATACGCATAGCGGCGTGCTAGATGTTGCTGTTATTGGGCAGCCAGATGACCGTTGGGGTGAAACAGTGACCGCATTTATCGTCAGAAAAGCTCCAGATCTTACAGAAGAAATGCTTGATGAAGTTTGTAGAAATAGTGAAGAGCTGGCGAATTATAAACGGCCGCGGCAATATATTTTCTGTGATGCCTTACCGAGAAATGCAAGCGGGAAGATCCAAAAATTTATGCTGCGCAAACGGCTGGAAGAATTATTTTCAAATGGTCAGCTCTAACAGTGGAAGGATGTTTAAATGTTAGAAGGAGTAAGAATTATCGACTTTTCAAATTATCTTCCAGGTCCTTTTGCGACGATGAGATTAGCTGAGCTAGGCGCAGAAGTCATAAAAGTAGAAGCAATAGATGGAGATCCAGCAAGACGTCTCGGAATCAAAAAAAATGATACGGGTATTGTTTTCTTAGCAAATAACCGCAAAAAGAAAAGTATTACTCTTAACTTAAAGGAAGAAGCGGGAAAAGAACAGGCACTGCAGTTAATCAAAACAGCAGATGCCTTACTCGAAAGCTTCCGCCCAGGCGTTATGAGAAAGCTTGGACTTGATTATAAATCAGTGATCAACCATAAAGAAGATATTGTTTACTGCTCCTTGACTGGTTATGGGGAGTATGGCAGCTTCTCCCATCTTGGCAGCCATGATTTAAATTATATGGGCGTTAGCGGTGTGCTTTCTCAATTAAAAGATGAAAACGGGAAACCAGTTCACCCATCCATTCAAATCGCAGATTATATTGGTGGAATGGCTGCGAGTGAACGAATATTAGCGGGGATTGTCTCTAAGCCACTGACAGTGAGGGGGAGCTATCACAATATATCCATTGCAGAGACAGTTGCTTCTATTATGGGAAATCATCTTCTCATTCAGCAAGAAACGGGCGATAAAACTGGAATTGGGGAATTAAATGGGAACCTTATATCCTATGCAATTTACGAAACGAAAGATAATCGTTATGTTACATTAGGTGCACTTGAACCAAAATTTTGGTTGAATTTTTGTCATGCACTTGGCAGAGATGAGTGGATAAAGGCTCATTTTTCTAAGGCAGAAACAAATAACCCCATTTATACTCAGGTAAGGGAATTATTTCAAAGCAAAAATT
Source organism: Cytobacillus massiliigabonensis (assembly GCF_900199725.1). GTDB lineage: Bacteria > Bacillota > Bacilli > Bacillales > Cytobacillaceae > Cytobacillus > Cytobacillus massiliigabonensis. The sequence goes on from NZ_LT904904.1 coordinate 2,201,232, forward strand.
TAGCAGAATGGTTAGAATTCGGAGAGAAGGTTGACTGTTGTTTAGCTCCAGTTTTAGAACCCAATGAATTATATTCATTTCCGCCTTTTCAGGAAAAAGAAATAGTATACAAGGATAACTTTGGAAGCCTTTCTGTAAAAATGCATGGGGATCAAAAACAAAATGGGGCGTCATCACCTGCATTAGGTGAAAATATGCAGGAAATTGCTGCAGAATTAATTCGTAAAGCATCGGAATAACCGGTGCTTTTTAATTATTTTATATTTAAGCATTTAACAAAAGGAATAAAATGTTATAATTCTAATGGTCGGTATTCCTTTGCGTGAAATAATAGTTCCCTACATAAAATAAAGGAAATAAAAAGGAGTGATACAACCTCGTGCGATTAACTAAAGCAATTCCTAATATGGTGACATTAGGAAATTTATATTGTGGTTTTTTGTCTATTGGTTTTGCTGCAAATGGAGAATTTAAAAATGCAGCGATATTAATTTTAATTGGGATGATGCTCGATAGCATGGACGGAAGACTTGCGCGTATGCTGCATGCAGACAGCACATTGGGAAAAGAGCTGGACTCTCTTGCGGACATAGTTACATTTGGAGTAGCGCCATCATTTTTAGTCTATTATACATATTTTTATCAATTTGGCATGTTAGGGTTTGTCGTTGCAGGATTATTTCCATTGTTCGGTGCTTATAGGCTAGCTAGATTTAACATTAGCTCAAGTAAAACATCCATGAATTATTTTGTAGGAGTCCCAATTACGGCAGCAGGCGGAATATTAGCTATTCTTACATTATTTGGACATATTATTCCACAAATTATTACTACAGTTGTTTTTACAGGTATGTGCTTTTTAATGGTAAGTAAAATCCGTATACCAAGCTTAAAAGAAGTGCCTCTCCCAAAATACGGAACAATCGTGACCATTTTTCTTGGCTGCGTGCTATTTATTATAGTCAAAGGAACCCACGGTCAATTTCCTTACTTAATCTATATTGCTACCCCGTTATATATCGCTTACCTCGCCTATCGTTTTGTAAAAGGAAAAAAAGATAAATAAAAAAAGGAGGCATATCCTCCTTTTTTATCGATAGAATACTTTATCAATATTATATTTTGCTTTAAGAGTATTAATAATATATGTTTCGTATATTTCTCTTTCCATCGGATCCTCGACTAAACATACAGCTATTTTATAAATATCGTCTCTATACTTTTTCAATGGAGAAACAGTATCCTCAAAATGCTTCTTTACTCTCGGTCTTAATTTCCTTGCTTTCCCAACAAATAGGAGCTCCTCATCTTTATTAAAGAACAGAATCAGTCCGCCTTTGTCCCTTGGTATACGATGATAGTCTGTAAAACCATATACACTGCTAATCTCTGAACCACTTGTCTCTCCGGATGGATTCCGTTTTTTTGTTATTACTATTTCTGGAGAGGGCATTTCAATTTTTATCATCATTATCACTTCCTAATCTTAATAGATGGTATCATACTCTAACAGTAAAAATCTACATACGCTATGAATAAATATTTCTAATGAACCATTCATTAAGTCCATCACTGCATTTTCTAATATTTATCTCATATAAATTAGTATACATGCATAAATAGTCACTATTTGCCGATGAAAAAATTTCATTAATTGAAGGAATAATATGGACAGCAGAGAATATATTTAAATATTCTAAATTTTTAAAAATGTAAGCGGTTTTTGTAAGAGATTGGGGGATGAAAGTCAGGTGGGAATTTTAGAAATTAATGATGTAACATTAAGGTTTGGAGGAGTTGTGGCGCTTGACAAGGTTTCTTATGAGGTACAGAAAGGGGAGATTTTTTCTTTAATTGGTCCTAATGGTGCCGGGAAAACGAGTATGCTGAATTGCATTAGCGGGCTGTACAAGCCTTCCTCAGGTTCAGTGTGCTTTAACGGAGAAGAAATTACCCACTTCAAGCCCCATAAACGTGCAGCACTTGGAATTGCTAGAGCCTTTCAAAATATCGAATTATTTCCTCATTTATCTGTATTAGATAATTTGATGCTGGGCAGGCATGTCCGTATGACAACTGGAATTCTCTCTGGTGGATTGTATTGGGGGAAAGCTCAAAAGGAAGAAGTGCTGCATCGCCAAAAAGTAGAAGAAGTAATTGATTTTTTAGAAATTGAGCATATCCGTGACACACCTGTTGGGCGACTGGCCTATGGATTGCAAAAGCGGGTCGAGGTCGGACGTGCATTAGCATTAGAGCCGGAGATTCTATTATTGGATGAACCAATGGCTGGAATGAACAGTGAAGAAAAGGAGGATATGGCTCGCTATATTATCGACATTCATGAGGAAATGGAAACAACGATCATTCTAATTGAACATGATATGGGTGTTGTCATGGATCTTTCTGATCATATTGCAGTTCTTGATTTTGGAAAATTAATTGGCTATGGCACTCCATATGAAATTCAAAATAACCAAAAGGTGATTGACGCGTATCTTGGAGAAGAGAATGTTGGCTAAGCAATTTCTCGGTACATGAGAAAAGGCAGCGGATATTAGGTACTTAAAGAGGAGGCAGCCATTCTATGTCAAGCTTGAATATGACATTTCCTCAATTATTACTTGAGAGGACGGCAAGAGCTGGTTCGAAAGTTGCTTTAAGAGAAAAAGATTATGGGATTTGGAATGAGATTACGTATCAAGAATATTTAGATCAAGTAAAAAGCCTAAGTCTGGGATTTGCTAAGCTTGGCTTAAAAAGGGGCGATAAACTAGCAATAGTCGGCGATAATCGGCCTGAGTGGGTTATGAGTGAACTGGCAGCACAAGCCTTAGGAGGAATTTCAGTCGGAATTTATCAAGAATCGCTGCCAAATGAAGTGAGCTTTATTTTGGATCACTGTGATGCAACAATTGTTGTTGTTGAAGATCAAGAACAGGTTGATAAGATTTTTGAAATTAAGGAAGAAATTCCGAACGTAACAAAAATTATTTATTATGATCCCCGTGGAATGAGGAATTACCAGGATGATGCTTTAATGAGTTTTGAGGATGTCCAAGCACTTGGAAGAACATTTGAAGAAGAAGAACCTGCTTTTTTCCAATCAGAAGTAAAAAAAGGAAGTGAGCATGATGTCGCGATTTTCTCTTATACATCTGGTACAACAGGCAATCCGAAAGCAACCATGCTTACATATAAGAACCTGCTTGATATGGCAAAAAACCTTTCAACTATTGACCCGCTAACAGATAAGGATGAGTATGTATCCTTTTTGCCCCTTGCTTGGATAGGCGAACAAATGATGACAATGGGAATGGGCCTATATAATGGCATGACGATAAACTTCCCAGAAGAACCTTCTACTGTATTAGAGAATCTGCGTGAAATAGGACCTCAAGTTATGTTCAGCCCACCTAGAATTTATGAAGATATGGTTTCAAGATTTCAAGTGAAAATTCAAGATGCCGGCTGGCTAAAAAGAAAGATTTACAATTGGTGCAAGCCAATCGGTGAAAAGGTGGCAAGAGCCCATTTTGAAAATAAAGAAATTCCATTTACAACAAAGCTGCAGTACAAAATAGCCGATTATTTCATGTTTAGTGCGATAAGGGATCACTTAGGCTTGCTAGGCATGAAGCGTGCTTATACTGGCGGTGCTCCTCTTGGACCGGATGTTTTTGAATTTTTCCATAGCATCGGTGTCAATGTGAAGAGTATTTATGGACAGACAGAAGTATCAGGTATTTCGATTGTTCATCGGGATGGGGATATTAAATTGGACAGCGTCGGCATACCAATCCCCGGAACAGAAGTGAAAATTTCAGATGATGGAGAAATTCTGATCAAGAGCTCAAGTATTTGCAAAGGCTATTATAAAAATGAAAAATCAACAAAGGAAACAATACAATCTGGGTGGCTTCATACTGGAGATGCTGGCAGATTGGATGAAGAAGGGCATCTCTATGTTATCGACCGGATAAAGGATGTCATTCGCTTGAATACAGGTGAAATGTTTTCACCGAACTTTATCGAAAATAAATTGAAATTTAGTTCGTATATCCAAGAGGCTGTGGCTATTGGCAAGGATCGTCCATATGTTGTAGCCATGATAAATATAGACATGGAAAATGTCGGCAGATGGGCGGAGAAAAATCAAATTAGTTATACAACCTATACAGATCTGTCCTCGAAGCCAGAAGTGCTGGCGTTAATACAGAAACAAGTGAATGATATTAATCAAACATTGCCAGAGAAAGCTAGGGTAAGAAAATTTGTTCTTCTTTATAAAGAGCTTGATGCAGATGATGAAGAGCTGACAAGAACTAAGAAGGTAAGAAGACAATTTGTTGGAAAAAAATATGAGACGCTTATTGAAGGGATGTACACGCAAGAAGAACGGATAAAGGTTGAAGGGAAGATTAAGTATCGTGATGGAAAGGAACAAACCATTCATACAACACTTCAGGTGATCTTTATGGATGAAGGAGAGGGAGCTGCATAATGGCCTTTTTTTTGCAAATGCTCGTTACGGGGATCGTTGTTGGCAGCGTATATGCCCTAGTAGCACTCGGATTTGTATTAATCTATAAATCTAGCGATGCCATCAATTTTGCACAAGGAGAATTTTTATTAATTGGGACCTATGTTTGTCTCACCTTAATAACTGCTTACAATATTCCATTTATTGCTGCACTATTTATAGCACTTATGTTCAGTGCCATTCTTGGATTTGTCATAGAGCGAATTGTTCTTCGTCCATTTATTGGAGAACCGGTTATCTCTATGATCATGGCAACGATTGGCTTATCAAGTGCATTAGCTGGACTTGTTCATATCATCTGGGGACATGAAACAAGAGTTTTTCCGCAGATTTTCCCAGAGGCACCCGTTCGGTTAGGAGAAGTAGTCATTTCACCTGTATATATTTGGTCGCTTGTCATCGTTGTTATCATGCTCGTTATTTTCACCTTCTTTTTCAAATATTCAAAGCTTGGGATTGCCATGAGAGCTACCGCAGATGATCAGCAGGCTGCAATGTCAATGGGGATTAGTGTGAAAACTATTTTCGCGGTTTCATGGGCGATTGCTGCTATCGTATCTGCTGTAGGGGGAATCCTCCTAGGCAATATTAATGGAGTGAATGCCTCTCTGTCAGCTATTGGGCTGAAAGTATTGCCAGTTGCCATTCTTGGCGGACTTGATAGTATTCCCGGAGCGATTATCGGCGGTTTAATTATTGGTGTAATCGAAACGATGACTGGCGGTTACTTAGATCCATTAGTTGGCGGCGGATTAAAAGAAGTCATGCCATTTATTATTCTAGTATTTATTCTCATGTTCAAGCCGTATGGGCTATTTGGAAAAAAAGAAATCGAGAGGGTGTAATCGGATGAAGAATCCTTTTGTAATGGGGTGTGGAGAATTCCATGTGAACTATAAACAAGATATGGCTATATGGAAAATCTCCCGTGTAAGGGTGCGCGTCATGATTATGGTCGCATTACTAGCCATCTTTCCATTAATTGCTTCCGATTACATTGTGGGTCTTGCCACCTTATGTGGAATCGCCGCGATTGGTGCTATAGGACTGAATATTTTAACTGGTTTTACAGGACAAATATCGATTGGAGTAGGCGCCTTTTTAGGGGTAGGCGGTTATACATCGGCCATTTTAACGGCAAAACTAGGTTTAAGCTTTTGGATTGCGATGCCAACAGCTGGTATTATTACCGCAATTGTTGGCGGCCTTTTTGGCTTGCCATCTTTAAGGCTGAAAGGGCTGTATTTAGCAATTGCGACGCTCGCAGCCCAAGTAATCATTCTGTTTGTCATTTCCAGATGGGACTCATTGACTGGAGGTACTGCGGGAATGGTACTTTCTAGACCGGAAATTGGAAGCTTCGTTTTTAATAGTGAAACAAGCTATTACTATTTAATGTTTGTGGTTCTTGTCATTACCACGATTTTTACCTTGAATCTTTTCCGGTCTCGAGTCGGAAGAGCGTTCATTGCAGTAAGAGATAGAGATATTGCCGCAGAGGTTATGGGGATCGATTTATTTAAATATAAAGTTCTCGCCTTTATTGTCAGTTCTTTCTTTGTAGGGGTGGCGGGTGCCTTGCTTGGACATTATACGATGGTAGTAAGCCCAGAATTGTATAGTATAACCGTCTCTATTGAATATCTGGCTATCATTCTGGTTGGTGGACTTGGCAGTGTTTTTGGCTCAATCTATGGAGCTGTTTTTATTACATTGCTGCCTGTTTTCCTTCGTACAGGAGTAGAATTACTAAGCGGCGTATTCCCTGATTTATCAAATGTGCTAAATGGGATGAAAGAAGTTGTATTTGGGTTAGTTATTATTCTATTTCTAATTTACGAACCAGAGGGGCTAGCGAAAATATGGAAGAATATAAAAGACTATTTTAAGTTATGGCCGTTTTCCTATTAATTTAGTAATAATGAAAGTAATTCTATAGAACTTTCACTTATGAAAGAATTTTTTACATTATGAGGGGGAGAAGAATGAAAAAGATTTGGTCGAGTTTTCTTGTATTCGTTTTAGTAGCAGGAGTACTTGCTGCATGTTCAGGTGAAGAAAAAAGTTCAGGCAGCGGCAAAGGAACTATCAAAATCGGTGGAATCTTCGACCTTACTGGTGGAACGGGGGATGTAGGGACACCTTATGCTGAAGGAGCTGAAGCCTATTTTGATTTTATCAAAGATGAAGAGATCAATGGCTACAAGCTTGAGTTAATTGGTGACGACTATGCATACAAAATTCCAGAAGCTCAAAAAATGTATCAAAAATTAAAATCAAAAGATAAGGTTTCAGGCATTCTAGGGTGGGGAACAGGCGATACTGAGGCACTAAGGCAGCAAGTCGCTGCTGACAAACTTCCATATTTCTCGGGCTCATATTCTGAAAACCTTAAAGATATTAAAGAGAGTCCATATAACTTTTTAACGGCAGCATCCTATTCAGATCAGGCTAGATCCGCGTTGACTTGGATAAAGGAAAACCATAGCGGAGGTACACCTAAAATTGCTTTCTTATATAATGATACAGCCTTTGGAAAGTCTCCTATTGAAGATGCGAAAAGCTTTGCAAAGGAATTAGAAATGGAAGTTGTTGATGAGCAAATTATTGATGTGCAGGCATTAGATGCAACTTCTCAGCTTTTAAATATGGAAAAGAAAAACCCTGATTATGCAATCATCCAGCAAACATGGGGGGCAACAGCAACCATTTTAAAAGATGCGAAAAAGCTTGGGATTGATACGCAATTCATTGGTTTAAACTGGGCGACAGGAGAAGGCTTAATTCCGCTTGCAGGGGATGCTGCAGAAGGATTTATTGGTGTTGTTACCCATGCATTTCCTTATGAAGATCTTCCAGGAATGGAAGAAATCAAAAAGTATCTGGAAGGCAAAGGAGAGAAATTAGAGGATAAAAACCAAAAATTCATCCAAGGCTGGGTGTCAGCAAAAATTATGGTTGAGGCAATTAAAATAGCAGACGACCCAACGACAGGAGAAGGAATCCGTAAAGGCATTGAGAAGCTAAAAGAGTTAGATCTTGGAGGATTAGCTGCACCGGTTACATTTACAGCTGACAATCATGCAGGTACAAACAAAATCCGCCTAGCAGAAGTGAAGGGCGGAAAATTCGAAATTATTACTGACTATATTAGTTACTAAAGATAAAGGGGCGTTTACATGACGCTCCTTTTTAAAAGTTAGGGATATTTAAGTAGTGACCGATAAAACATGAAAAGTGGCCCGTAAAAGACAAGAAGTGGCCGATAAAACACGAAAAGTGACCCGTAATCAGGAGAAAAGATAAAAATAAATAATAGAAGGAGGAAATACATGCTGACAATCAATAATGTAGAAGTGATGTACGACCGAGTCATTTTAGTTTTAAAAGGAATGTCGATGGTCGTTCCAAAGGGGAAAATAGTCGCGCTATTAGGTAGCAATGGCGCCGGAAAAACTACAACACTTAAAGCTATATCTGGCCTACTAAAAAGTGAAAATGGTGAAGTAACGGACGGCTTTATTGAACTGTATGGAGAACGTATAGATGTGAGTGATGCCGAAACAATCGTCAAAAAAGGAATTTTCCAATGTATGGAGGGGCGCCGTGTATTTGAACATTTAACCGTAGAGGAAAATTTAATTGCAGGTGCGCACACACGTAAAGATCGAAAAAATATTAAAGATGATATCCAAAAAGTCTATCATTATTTTCCAAAACTTGAAATGCTGAAAAACAGACAGGCAGGATATCTTTCTGGTGGGGAGCAGCAAATGCTTGCTATCGGCAGAGGTATCATGGCAAAGCCGAAAGTATTGCTATTAGATGAGCCATCTCTAGGATTAGCCCCATTACTTGTAAAAGAAATCTTTGCAATCATTAAAAAAATAAATGAGGAGGAAGGAACAACGATACTTGTAGTGGAACAAAACGCAAATGTTGCGCTATCCATTGCAGATTACGGCTATATTATGGAAAATGGCAGAATCGTTATGGACGGATCTGTTGACCGATTATTAGCAAACCAGGATGTGAGAGAGTTTTATTTAGGCATGAGTGACAAAGGAAGAAAAAACTATAAAAATATTAAATCGTATAAAAGAAGAAAGAGGTGGCTGTGATGGAATCGCTTAAAGCTATTATCCAATATGCATACGATCATGCGGAGGGCTTTAAGAAATGGATGAATAATGCAGGCTTGACTCCAATAGATATTCAATCAAAAAAGGACTTGTCAAAGATTCCTGTCTTAAAAAAGGATCATTTGCCTAACATACAAAATGAAAATGCCCCATTTGGTCACTTAACAACTATACGTACATCAGATATGGCAAGAGTTTTTATGTCCCCAGGACCTATCTATGATCCACAAACACACGAAAAAGATTTTTGGCATTTTGCTGAAGCGCTGAAAGAAGCAGGCTTTAATGAAAACGATATTGTCCAAAACACATTCTCCTACCATCTATCACCTGCTGGATTTATGTTTGATTCCGCACTAAGAGAATTAGGAGCAACAGTTATTCCTGCTGGAACCGGTAATCGGGAACTCCAAATCCAAGTTATGAAGGATTTAAAGGTTACTGGATATGTTGGTACGCCAAGTTTCTTTTCCATTTTACTCGATGCAATAGAAGAGAAGTGCTGGGCATTTGGAAAAGATATTCACCTAAAAAGAGCATTTTTCATAGCCGAGATGCTGACAGCAGAGATGAGGAAAAGATGTGAAGGAATAGATATATCCGTATTTGAAGGCTATGGAACAGCAGATTGCGGCTGTATAGCTTTTGAAGATAAACAAGGTCCGGGATTAAGGGTAACAAGTTCAGCTATAGTCCAAATTTGTGATCCTTTATCAGGTGAGGAACTTTTAGCCGGTGAGGGAGAAGTGGTTGTCACACTCTTTGATAAAAGCTATCCGCTTATTCGTTTCGGAACGGGAGACCTTTCGAGATGGGTTGATGGCTTTGAGGGAAAGAGAATAGCAGGTGTACTCGGCAGAATTAGTGATGGAGTGAAAGTAAAAGGCATGTTCGTAAGGGAAAAACAGCTTGCTTCTGTGCTAGATCATGCTGGTTATAGCATCTTCCAGGGAATTATTAGAAGAGAAAATAATCAAGATGTATTCGAGTTATTCATTGAGTCCGATGAAGAGTTGCAATCTGACCTAGGTGAAAAACTTCGAGATGTTATAAGAGTGTCGCCTATTCTTGCAAAAGTGAATAAAGGCTGCATTAATAGAAATGAAAAACGATTAATTGATCAGCGGTCTTATGAATTGAAAAACACATAGAAAAAAGGAGAGCAGCTATGCTCTCTTTTTTATTGTAAAGATGAATAAATATTCAGTTCCAGGTAATGCTTAATAGATATTTTGGGATAGAAAATTTGAGGGGGAAATATTACAAATTATTCATAATTTCAGCTGATCTACATCGAAATCGTTTAAAATCCCGCTTTTTTTATTCTCACAATGCGTACAGTGTAAATTCGACATAATATTGTACAAATTGACAATATATGATAAAAAAGAACTAGTATAATAATAGTATCCATAATGATGTATAAAAATGAGTTGGTTAGTTTTGTGTTTTGGTAAGGGAGTGAGTATATGTTCGATCAGAATCAAGTACAGCCATGGATTGATTCTTTACAGGAGATTTTTAAAAATAGCCGTTCGAATTATAAAAATTTGCTTCAGATGGAAAAGGATATTCAGCAAGTCAGTTCCTTCTTGGAGGATTATGCAAATTTGCGGTATGCATTAGATGCTTCTGCAATCGTCGCTGTTACAGATACGAGCGGAAAAATAATCTATGCAAACAAAAAGTTTTGCGAACTATCAAAGTACTCCATGGAAGAGCTAATTGGTCAAAATCACCGAATCCTTAATTCTGGCTATCATGAGAAGGTATTTTTCAGAAGAATGTGGCAAACGATTAATAAAGGAGAAATATGGGAAGGCGAAGTGAAAAATAAGGCAAAGGACGGAACATACTATTGGGTAAAAACGACGATTGTTCCTTTAATGGATCAGTATGGCAAGCCTAGTATGCATATTGCAATAAGAACAGATATATCTGAAGGAAAACTTGCTCAAGAAAAACTAGTTGAAGCATTGCAAAATGATTTTACTCATGTTGTTAACTCGATGAATAACTTAATTTTCAAAGTAGCTAAAGATCCAGATGGGAATTTTGTATTCATTCTGAATGAAGGAAAACTAGCCTATCAGCTAGGCTTAGATAATGAGAAAATGCGCAACAAAAGAATAGACGAAGTCTATCCGCCGGAAATAGCCAGTATGCTAGTAAGTAAATATGAACAAGCTTTCCTTGGACAGCCGATGACTTATAATTATGCTTACAAGAATCGGCAGCTATTAACCTACTTATCTCCTCTTTATCGTGATGGTAAGGTAGTAGAAATTATTGGCTGTATAAATGACATCACTGAGCTTCATCAAGTTCAAGAAGAAGTGGAATTTATGGCATTTCATGACATATTAACAAGCTTACCAAATCGAAGAAAGTTTTGTGATGATATAAATCACTTAATGAGAGAATCGAATGATAAAAAAGAAAAAATTGCTGTTTTCTTTCTTGATTTAGATCGATTTAAACAAATTAATGATTCTTTAGGTCATTCAGTAGGGGATCAATTAATCAAGGCAATAGCTAAAAAATTGAAAAAGGGACTAAGACCAAATGCAGAAATTTACCGTCTTGCTGGAGATGAATTTATCATTATTTACCCCAACCTAACTAATACTGATTTAGCAAGAACTTTTGCAGAAGAGATTCTTACAATTTTTGACCAGTCCATTCAATTAGATAGAAATGAAATTATTACTACTTGCAGCATGGGAATTAGCTTTTATCCAGATCATGGGATAGATTGTGATTCTTTATTGAAAAAAGCGGATATAGCTATGTACGCTGCAAAGCTGAAAGGGCGTAATCATTTTTGTATTTATGAACAGGAAATGAATCAAGCGAATGAAGAAGTACTCTTAATCGAAAATCATCTTCGTAAAGCCATTGATAATAATGAGCTAGAATTATACTTCCAGCCCAAATTAGACTTACATACAAGAAAAATAAATGGGATGGAGGCATTATTGCGCTGGAAAAGCCCCATGTTTGGGAATATCCCCCCAGATAAATTTATCCCAATAGCCGAAGATACAGGTTTGATTATTAAAATTGATAATTGGGTATTAGAAAGGGCTTGTATGCAAAACAAGGAGTGGAATCATTCTTGCTTTGCTGCTCCTTTAAGAGTAGCTGTGAATATATCGCCATTACATTTCCGCTTGCCAAACTTCCAGCAAGTTGTCGAGGATGTATTAGAAAAAACAGGTTTAGACCCGCATTTGCTTGAGTTAGAGATTACTGAGAGCAGCTTTATCGATAATATTGATGAATGTATTGAATGCTTAGAGAAGCTTAGAAAAATGGGGATTGTTGTGGCGATTGATGATTTTGGAAAAGGATACTCTTCTCTAAACTACTTAAGAAAATTTCCTATTCACTCACTCAAAATTGATCGCAGTTTTATCCACGAGGTATCAAAAAATAGGGAGGATGTTGCCATAGTGAAGGCGATTACTTTCCTTGCCCATGAACTGAATTTAAAAGTTGTTGCAGAAGGGATTGAAACGAAGGATGTAATAGAGATTCTCGAGGAAATTGGCTGTGATGAAATTCAAGGGTATTATATAAGCAGACCGCTTCCAAAGGAAGAATTTGAAGCCATCTATCGTATGTTGATTCATTAAAATAATAAAAGTGCTTAGTTTTTCAATCTTTTACGGATGAATACTAAGCACTTTTTAATTCTATTAAAATAGTATATCAATATTAAAAATTAAAGCTTATTTACCGCTACTCGTCCGGAAAAGAAAGTAGCACCACCGCCCATATCTGACAATCGATCTGGTGTAAGTGAATTGACAAGCTGTTTAGTTCCCGGAATATTTGCCCATAGTCCTTGTGAAACGATCACACCTGGGAGAACATTGTCACCAATTGAAACCTTTAATTCACATTCTCCACGCTGATTCCAAACACGTACAGTTTCTCCATCCTCAATTCCAGCTGCCTCTGCATCTTTTACATTCATATGAATCCGCGGATCTTTTTCGAGCGATTGATGCTTTTCTATATTCGAGAAAGTTGAGTTTAAAAAGTTATGATTAGGTGCTGGAACGAACAAAAATGGAAACTTGTTATCTTCAACAATTGGTGTATATGTTGGTAACGGTGAATAACCATCATGTTTCATTTTCTCAGAAAATAACTCAATTTTTCCACTTGGTGTCGGAAATCTTCCAGGCAATAACGGCTTCACATTTGCCTTCACGTATTGCTTTTCTAATAATGCTTCATAATTGATGTCGGCAATGGAAGGATTTGCCGGGTTGTCAAGCGCATGAGAAATCATTTCAGCTTCCGTTTCATTGAAAGCATCCTCTATAAATCCCATACTTTTTGCTAATAAACGGAAGACCTCTACATTTGATTTGGATTCACCATAAGTCTCAATGACTGGCTGTTGAATTTGCATATAATGATGCCAGTAAGAAGCATAAAAGTCGGTATTCTCAAAAGAAGATGTTGAAGGCAGCAAAATATCAGCATATTTGGCTGTTTCAGTCATGAATAAATCATGAACAACAAGAAATAAATCCTCTCGTCCTAAGCCTTCTCGAACCTTATTCCCATCAGGTGCTACAACAGCAGGGTTAGAGCTATAAACATACATAGATTTGATTGGCGATTCTAATTCCAGCAGCGTTCTGCCAATTTCATTCATATTAATCACACGAGTTTGTTTGTTTTCCAAAAGATCAGGTCTTTGGAGACTATCTTCATTATAAGCTAAAAAGCCAGAATTTGATTTGATGGCACCGCCGCCTTTTACAAGCCATTGACCAGTTAAGGCTGGGAGACAAGCGATTGTCCTCGTAGACATCCCGCCATTATCATGGTGCTGAAGTCCGTTTCCAATTCTAATATAAGATGGGGTGGTTTCCCCATACATTCTTGCCAGCTTATATATGTCTTCTACAGGTATTCCTGTAATTTCTGACACGGATTTAGGGTCATATTGCATCACATGTTCACGTAATTCATTATGTCCTACTGTATATTTTTGTAAAAAACCTTCATCAACCATGTTATCTGCAAATAAAATATGCATCAATCCCAGTGCAAGCGCGCCATCTGTTCCTGGTAAAATCGGAATAAACCAGTCTGCCATTCTTCCCGTTTGATTTTTATGAACATCAATAACAATTATTTTTGCGCCATTTTTTCGAGCTTTTTGTGCAAGTGTGATTTGATGCATGTTCGTACTAACTGCATTAATTCCCCAAAAGATGATTAGCTTTGAATGAATCGTATCTTCAGGATCAATACCTATATTTCCACCCATCGTATATTTATAGCCTGTCGTGCCAGCAGACTGGCAGATGGTACGATTTAACTGTGAGGCTCCTAAACGGTGGAAGAATCGGCGATCCATCCCTTCTGCAGTGAGATTTCCCATGTTTCCATAGAAACTATAGGGAAGAATACTCTCCGGTCCATCTGTTTGGATTAGCTTCTTCCAGTGGGAAGTAATCGTATTAATTGCTTCTTCCCAGCTAATTTGTTCAAATTTCCCTTCGCCTTTTGCTCCTATTCGTTTCATTGGATATTTTAGACGATTTTTATCGTATATTCTTTCCTTCATATTTCGTACCTTATTGCAGATATTCCCTTGGGTTACCGGATGATTAGGGTCCCCTTCTATTTTAATAATTTTCCCATCTTCCTTATGGAGAAGCAATCCGCATTGATCAGGGCAATCAAGCGGGCATACAGATGGGAAAATTCCATTAAGCTGGTTAACAAAAGCAGTCATTGGTAATCTCCTTTATAAGCATATTTGAGTGTCAGTCTGCTTAAATGAATCAGTAGTGCAAACGTACTTTAAATAATTAGATCTAAAATGTTTTTATTATCGAAATATTAGTTGCTATAATCATAAAATAGATTAATAAGTCTAGCAATAAAAGATTGTTATAAAAATTAAGTGAATTCTATTTAAGTGCATATATGAGTCTGCTATTATGGGATAATATTATATTCAAGGAGTTTTTATTAATGAACCAGACATTTACCATACAAGATAAGATTAAGCAAATATTCATTTTATTGATTCCTATTTTAATCACACAGCTTGGGATGTTTTCAATGGTATTTTTCAACACCATTATGTCAGGAAAATATCATTCATCAGATCTTGCAGGAGTTGCAATTGGGTCTTCCATTTGGAATCCAGTATTTACCGGATTGAGCGGAATTCTACTTGCGGTATCACCCATTGTGGCACAAAGCTACGGTGAAAAGAAAACAGGGGAAGTAACATCAATCGTTAAAAATGGATTATATTTAGCGATTATAATTGCCGCTTCAGTCATTATTTTAGGCTTTTTTCTGTTAGACCCTTTATTAATGAAAATGAATCTCCCAAGTGATGTGCAAAATACAGCTCGTAACTATTTAATCGGGCTAAGCTATGGAATTATTCCATTATTTGCTTTCAATGTTTTAAGATCCTTTATTTATGCATTAGGAAAGACGCGTGTAGTTATGATTATATTACTCTTGGCTTTGCCGATAAATTTATTTTTCAACTTTGTGCTGATTTTCGGGCGTTTCGGTTTTCCAGAACTTGGTGGAGCAGGGGGAGGCTATGCAACTGCGGTTACCTACTGGTGTATTTTAGGTATGATTATATTCGTCATTAAAACGCAAAATCCATTCTCATCCTTTAACGTATTCGCAAATTTAAAAGGGTTCTCACTTGAAAAATGTAAAGAAATTTTGAAAATTGGTGTGCCAATGGGGCTGTCTATATTCTTTGAAACAAGCATGTTTGCGGTTGTAACGATCCTATTAAGTAAATTTAACGTGACGACAATCGCAGCCTATCAATCAGCTCTTAATATCGTTTCTTTTTTATATATGATACCGATGAGCATATCAATGGCTCAAACTGTTCTTGTAGGATTTGAAGTAGGTGCAGGGCGCTATAAGGATGCAAGGGCATATAGCTGGCTAGGCATTTATTTATCAATTATTATTGCGTTAGTAACAGGCTTACTAGTCGTTTTATTTCGTTATCAGGTTGCGGGATTCTATTCAAATGAAGCGGCAGTAATCTCACTCACCGCCCATTTCCTAATTTATGCGCTATTTTTCCAAATATCTGATGCCATTCAAGCGACTGCTCAAGCAGCTTTAAGGGGATATAAGGATGTAAATATATCGTTTGTTATTACATTAATTGCATACTGGTTAATCTGTTTACCAGTTGGCTACTTTCTTGCACGTCAAACAAATCTGGGAGCAACAGGATATTGGATTGGGTTAACGATTGGCTTGCTTGCAGCAGGGGTATGTCTGTCACTAAGGCTGATCTATATTCAGAAGAAGAAGTTTATTATCGAACATGCAGGCTAAATTGTTTAAAAGGGGATTGTAAAGGAATTTATACTTCCCTTTTAAGCATTACAGTATTAAAACCATGCGACTTTATGATAAAATATAATCGTTAAGTTCATCCTAAGAATGAATGATCAATCATTTTTTGCATGATTTATATGAAAATAAATTGACTATGGTAAAAAAGAACTATATAGTATAAATATAACTATTTTGTGATTTTTCAGAATTCTAACTTAATAGGAGAAAAGGCAAATCCATTGAAAAATGGGGACGCAAAGCTAAAGGGGCTAAAGTCATTCGATCATGCCAGCCAGCTACCGAATATAACTATAAATGAGTTAGGTTAATCGGTATGCGATTAATCTATTTTTTGTGAAAAATAATACGTTGGAAGTGTATGATATGAGTAAGCAAATGGATGGAATTCATAAGGTCCTTGGTATTGTTACAAACCTGCTTAAGAAAATAGGCTCTGAAAAAAATATTATTACAAGAGATGTCTATTCGGAAATAGTATGTACAATTGGTGATAATGGAGATAAAGCAGCGGTTGAGTCTATGTTATCCCAATTACAAAAAGTGAACGTTCAAATGGAAAACATGAGCTGGCTAAACGAGCATTATAAAATTTTGCACGATTTTGCCCAAGTTTGCAGCAAGACATTAAACGAAGAAATCCTTCTCAAAAAGGCATATGAAATGGTCTCTCAAGTTATGCCGACTGATTCTTTCTTTATTGCTCTATACACAGAAGGGAATCCACTCATCCATTTTATTTTCATGGTAGAAAATGGAATATTTTTTCCTCAAGAATACATCAAAATGGGAAATAATTTTACATCAAGGGCGATTAGAACGAAAGAAATTGTTCACCCGAGAAAAGTTAGTCATGATCAGACTGATTCGACCTTTGGTGTAACAGATACAAAATCCGGCATTTTTGTACCAGTTATTATTGATGACCAAGTGAAAGCGGTTATTTCTGCACAAAGTGTTTCTGATTTTGCTTATCGAAAAGAGCATGAAGAATTATTGCAGATTATTGGAAATCAAGTTATCCATTCTATTGAGACGGCAAGGCTATATGAAAAAATCTATTTAATGTCACAGACAGATGAATTAACTGGTTTAAAGAATCATCGGGCATTCCACAATGATCTTTCTAATTTAATCGGGAAAGATGACAAAAAAATAACCTTAATGATGATTGACTCAGACCGATTAAAGAAAGTAAATGATAATTTTGGCCATGATATCGGAGATTTATATTTAAAAGTATTAGGTGATGGAATTAAAAGCATTTGTAATGAAGAGATCGTGGGCTATCGGTACGCAGGAGATGAATTTATGATTATCATAAATTCTAATATAGATAACATAGTTGAAACGATCCATGAAAATTTATTTGACTATTTAGTTAAGCACCCAATCAAATTAGGAGAAAATAAAATAACTGTGTCTATTAGTACTGGTGTTGCCGTTTTTCCAGAACACGGTTCGAGTGTTGATACATTAAAGAAATCGGCTGATCAAGCCCAATATCGAGCTAAAAAACAAGGCGGGAATCAAATGGTTACTGCTTAAAAAAAGCGGAAGTGCCGGCACTTCCGCTTTTTTTATTGGTATTCTTCCCAGTCTGAATATGTGCCGCCCCCGTTACAGCCAGGACAATCATATAAATTTGCATGATAGGCATATTCATTGCCAGGATAAATGGAAAACCCACGTCCGTAGCATTCTGGACATTTGTTCTCATCCTTCATATTCGATAGATGCTTTTCGTGCCGATTAGCTCTCCACTCATTAAATGAATTCAGCAATCCCATTTTTTTCACCTCAAGTGTTTTTTCTTAGTTTTTATTAAAGTGAAAGATTTTATACTTGGTGTGTTTTAATTCTCATTTATCAGGAAAAAGTGTATGATAAAAGCAAGAAAAGTAACTATCGTTTGCATGTTTACAATAATCATAAACAGGTATGAATGATAGGAACATCATTGGAAGGAGAAACATCGAATGAAATTACTCGGAATATCAGGCACTATTTTAGGGGCAAAGACAGCTATTTTAGTGGACACCGTTCTAAAAAAGGTAAAGGAAAAATACCCTGAAATAGAAATTGAACTTCTTGACTTACGAGACTTTCAAATGGAATTTTGTGATGGCAGAAATCCTGATCTGTATAACGATGACACGAAGAAATTAATTCAAGCGGTTTCAGAGGCAGACTTTTATTTAATCGGATTTCCTATTTTTAACGGATCTTTTCCTGCACCTTTAAAGAATGTATTTGATATTGTTCATCCAGCTGCTTTTCGTCATAAAGTAATGGGGTTTGTAGCGAATGGAGGGACCTACCAGCATTATCTTGTCGTTGAAAATCAGATGAAGCCAATCGCAGGGTATTTGCGCTCATTTGTTGCTCCGAGCTATGTGTATGCTAATGGAGAACATTTCAATGCAGAAAATGAAATTGCGGATGAGGATGTTTTAGCACGAATTGATGCACTTGCAGAAGAATTAGTTGTGATGCACAAAGGTTTATCAAATAAATGATAAAAACCATTACTAAATGGATAAGAAAGCAACTGGATGGCTTCGCCTTCAGTTGCTTTCTTTTTGGTTGACATCGTATACTTAGGCTAAATCAGTGGCTATTTAATTGGTATTTTAGTATAATTATAATGAAATTAGCCCTCAATTTAATATAGGACTATTTAAATGTATAAAATCTGTGGAGTGCATGACACTAATTGATAGCTTTAGCTATCTTTTTTTAGTGATTTATAAATGCAAACATTTTATTTTTAAAGGGGTCTTTAAAGTGGAAATCCTGAATCAGCTGTTAGACACATATGCCTCATTTTTCGATTGGAGAATGTGGGGAGAGGTGTTAACAGATCCAGTATCGTGGGGGTATATCGGCACACTAGTCATTTTAGAAGGGCTGCTGTCTGCCGATAACGCATTAGTACTGGCTGTAATGGTGAAGCATCTGCCTAAACAACAACAAAAGAAGGCGTTAACATATGGATTGTTTGGCGCATATTTCTTTCGTTTCTTATTCATAGGTCTTGGCATGCTATTAATTAAGTTTTGGTGGATCAAGGTGATTGGAGCAGGATATTTAGCTTGGCTTGTTATAAAACATTTCTGGCTTGGTGAAGGAGACGACGAAGCTGAAGGAATGAAAAAAGACAGCTGGCTCACCCGAACCTTTGGCGTTTTTTGGGCAACAGTTATTTCCGTTGAGATTATGGATTTAGCGTTTTCCGTCGACAGTATTTTAGCTGCTTTTGCAGTATCAGAGAAGGTTTGGATATTGCTCATTGGCGGAATGCTTGGAATATTAATGATGCGGACTGTTGCGAAGGGGTTTCTTGTCCTTATTGAAAAGATTCCCGAGCTTGAAAACACAGCCTTCATATTAATTGCCATTATCGCGATTAAAATGTTCTTAAGTGTATTTGGAATTGAAATTGACCATCTCATCTTTTTCGGTATTATCATTTTAGCTTTCATTGTAACCTTTGCAGTCCACTACTTTAAAAAGAATCATAATGGTCAAGATAAAATAGCTTAATGATTAAATAATTAGAAGACGTGTATAAAAGCTGTTCACTCTTTGTGAATAGCTTCTTATATTTGCACTCGAAACAAAGGAATATTACAATCAACATATAAGAAAAAGGGAGGCAGCATACGGTGAGTGAAAAGACTAATTTACATAGTGATGCGATAGAGATGTTAAAGGAGACGAGTCGGACTTTTTTTATTCCCATTAGTCTTTTAACACCGGGTTTAAAAGAAGCGGTATCCTCTGCCTACTTATGCATGAGAGCAATTGATGAGATTGAAGATCATACTGAGCTTGAATCAACGACTAAAAGCGATCTGTTGCTAGCTGTAAGCAAAATTTTGCGAAAGCCTTTTAATGACAATGAGTTAATGGACATCTTTCGACCATATCTTTCAGTCTTGCCAGAAGTCACCATTCGGCTTGGTGATTGGATTAAAGTGTGCCCGCAAATGATTAAAGAGAAAATCCTCGATGCTACATCTATTATGGCGGAAGGAATGGCAAAATGGGCTAGAAAAGATTGGGATATCAAAGATGAGAACGATCTAGATGAATATACTTTTTATGTTGCTGGATTAGTAGGTGTCATGCTGACAGATATTTGGAAGTGGTATGATCAGACAGATACGGACAAGGATCTTGCAATTGCGTTTGGACGCGGATTGCAGTCGGTGAATATACTACGGAATCACACGGAAGATGCAAGCAGAGGAGTAAACTTTTTTCCTGTCGGATGGGAATTTGAAGATATGTTAACATATGCGCGCAGGAATCTTGCATTAGCTGATGAATATGTGAAGGATATTAAAACAGATACGATTCTCCATTTTTGCAAAATTCCATTAGCGCTAGCACATGGTACGCTAGATGCTTTAACAGCTGGAAAGGAAAAAATGAGCAGATCTGAGGTAACCGAGCTAGTAAGCCGGGTAGTTGGAAAATAAGAAAAGCGCTTGGTCTCCTTTGTCAAAAATACACGGAGCCATGCGCTTTTTCTATTTTTACCATTCTTTTGGCTGGTAGTTCAGTTCATTAAATAAGGCAGTGCGTTCTTTTTTGGTTAAATCGCGCCATTGTCCAACAGGCAGGCTGCCTAAATGAATATTCATAATACGTGTTCGCTGCAAACGATACACATCGTATCCTAATTCAGCGCACATACGGCGAATTTGGCGATTTAGCCCTTGGGTCAATATGATTTGAAAATCATATTTTGATAACTGTCTTACTTCGCAAGGAAGTGTTTTTGTTCCGAGTATTTTCACACCCTCAGACATTTTCTTCAAGAATTCTGGAGTAATCGGCTTATCTACTGAAACAATATATTCCTTTTCGTGTTTATTCTCTGAACGAAGTATTTCATTAACGATATCTCCGTCATTAGTTAAAAGAATAAGACCATCAGAGTCCTTATCGAGTCTTCCTATATTAAAAATTCTTAGTGGATGATTAACTAAGTCAATGATATTTCCTTTAACATTTTTTTCTGTAGTGCTCGTAATTCCAACAGGCTTATTTAAGGCTATATACACATAGTTTCTTGCCATTCGGATCGGGTGCCCGCTTACGAGAACATCATCACCAGGTTCAACTTGACTGCCAACTTTTGCAACTTTTCCATTGATTGTGACTCTTCCTTCACTTATTAATTTGTCTGCTCCTCGCCTTGAGGCATAACCAGATTCACTAATATATTTATTAATACGCATGATTACCAATCCTTAAGAAGTTAATTTTTTTCAAGAATACCATGAGAAATTTGATCATTTCAAGATTTAATAGCAAATTAATCAGAAGGATTCAAGTGTATCATGTCCAGAAAAGTTATGAAAGCAGTTTCTACAATCCTTTAACCCTAAGAGGTGTTGGCTGGCTATTCAAATCTGCATTTGCTTTTTTCTTTTGATTCACTAAATGGAGGGCTAATCCGGTAAAGATAAACCCGCCAATAAAGTTACCGATTGTAACCGGAATTTGATTCCACAGCCACCAGTCTCCTAGTGAGAGGTCTGCGCCCATGAGGATCGCTGTTGGAATGACAAACATGTTAACAACGGCGTGTTCAAAACCATGGGCAAAAAATAAAAAGACAGGAAGCCACATTGCAGCAATTTTTCCAATCGTAGAGCTAGAAACGAATGCCATGAATGCTCCTAATGTCACCATCCAATTACATAATACAGCCTTGGTCAAGGCAACGATTATTCCTTCTCCGCCGAGGTTTTTATAAGTTAGTGTTTTTGCCTCTGCCACGCTAATAATCTTGTCAATCATTGGTCCATCTGTTACATGCCCAAGCTTCGTTGCAGATATATAAAATAAAAGACCATACAAAAGGCTGCCTAAAAGGTTTCCGGTAAAAGCCCAAAAGAAGTTATAGCCAATGTTTGTAATGTTCGTTTGCCTTCTTAATCTAGCAAGCGGGAGCATGGCAAAGTTTCCTGTCACCAGTTCTAACCCCAATAATAAAATAAGTACAAAACCAACTGGAAAAACAAGTGCTCCTACAATACTTAAATTTGTCTCTATTGCAGCTGTATATGCAAGTGTAGTGGCAAAGCCTAAAAAGGCACCGGATAGAATCCCTTTAATTAAAATGTCTCTAATGCCCAGTTTAGATTTATAAGCACCTGCCTGTGCAACATCCTCTACTAGCTGTGCTGGTTTAATGTAATCCAAGCTCATTCCTCCAATATCATAAAAATTAATAAGGCTTTATTTATTGTAATGAGGAGGAATTCAGTATATCAAGATTTATTTACAAAAAATTACATTTAATATTTTATATAGTGATAACCTTATGTACAGTAGTAATTGTGATATATATGGAGTAGTTTTGATTGCTTTTCTACCACAATACAGATATGGTTTGATAGGAGATAGAATTTAGTAGTTAAAAAGGATGGTAATTAATTGTTTATAAAAAGAGAAGGAACCGAATTTATCTATACATTTGCATGCCAAAAGGAAGAACAATCGCTATCTCTTTTGGAAATGCGCTCCCTTTTTGGAGAACAGACTGAATCAAATATTTTAAAAAGTACGTCAGAAATCGATCCAAGCCGCAGTCCGTTTATTAAAGAGCGGATTGAAGTGATCTATGAAGGAGACAGCTTGCAGGAAATAGTAGAACAAGCTGGAAATATCAATATGGGGGAGTCAACCTTCAAAGTTATCTTTATAAAAATAAATGATTTAGAAGCCAGTGAAAAAATTGAATATGAAGAGCAGCGTTTGATCGAACGAGAAATTGGCTGGGAAATCAAGGGTGAAGCAGATGTTCGACATCCCGATCATTTGTTTGGAATCGTAACTATGGGTGGCAGATGGTACTTTGGAAACTTAAAGAAAAATGAAGCGCTTTGGCTGCAGCACATGAAGAAGCCACAAACTTTTTCTACTGCTTTAAGTACCCGGGTTGCAAGAGCAGTGGCGAATATTGCCGTACCTAAACCTGATGGAGTGAAAGCCATAGATCCTTGCTGTGGAATTGGAACGGTTTTAGTAGAGGCCCTTTCCATGGGCATTGATATCGTAGGACGTGATATTAATCCGCTTGTTACATCAGGATCAAGGGAGAATATTGCTTTTTTTGGCTATGAAGGGGAAGTCGGGCTTGGTCCCATATCAGATGTAACTGAACAATACGATGTTGCCATTATTGATTTGCCCTACAATTTGTATACCCATGCAACACGAGAAGAACAGTTTAATATTCTGAACCATGCACGCCGCATTGCCAGGAAGTCGGTAATTATTACGATTGAGACAATTGATGATATGATCATGGAAGCAGGATATGATATAAAAGACCGCTGTGTAGCGAGTAAAGGGAAATTTTCTAGGCAAGTTCTGGTTTGTGAGTAATAGAGTACTAGATGGCTTAACCGGGAAGAAACGTATGTTATCAAACGTGCTCGTTACAGCAGAAAAAGTCAAAGACGGTCACATGCACACTTTGCATGTGACCGCAAATATTATAAAAAAGTTTTGAACAAGAATCAGGTGGTATGCATGGAGTGTGAATGCGTTAGTCAGTTGAAACAATCGAATGAAAGCGTTTCTGTCCACTTGTCAAACACTTTTCCCCTTCATAACCTTATATGGAGCACCGAATAATTTTTCATCTCCGTTGCAGATAACGTTGATCTTGCTTCTAAATATTTCATAACCTCTACTTCTATTGATCCGCAGCGTCTTTTTTAAATCTTGTCCCACATCCAATTTTTTTAACTTAATTTTAAGTATATTCATCCATGTTTACAAGAACAAAAAAACATCCTCAGTAGAAGGATGCTTTTCACGATGTTTTCTTCTCTATATCACTGATTTGTATGAGTGAGCCTTTTTTAATCCAATATTGAAAGCTATCTATTGGAAAGACTCCTCTGCAATCAGGATCGTTCATTTGGATAATGACACTTGATGGAGTAACGTCCAGAACCTTTAATGAATGAGAATTGCTAATGTTAGGAGTGAAGCAGCTTTTCATTTCGAACTCCATATTATTTGTTAGATCTAACACTTAAACACCTCCTTATATTAAATGCGGAAGCGCCTTCGGAACAATCAAAAGGCAGATTGTTCCTGCGTGGATTACTCAAAGGGGCTTTCCTTAGTGTTCAGCCCCGACAATCATAAGTCAATCCTCTCGAAAAGGTGTTCTTTACCTTTCTGGCAGGATTGACTTATGATCTCGAGGGGCTAGGCGCTGGAGCCAGATATTACTAAATAATCCCAGACCTAGTATACCCGTATTTTATTCTTATATCCATCCATTAGCTATTGCCTTTAATCCATTCCAACAATTCTTCAGGAATCATTGGTTTAGCAAAATAATAGCCTTGCAGCAAAAGCAGGGATTCTGAAGAGGATAAAAAATCTACTTGATTTTTAGTTTCTACCCCCTCGATAACGACATTTAAATTTAGTGAATGGCCAAGTGCGATAATCGCTTCTAAGATGGCTGAATCTTTTTCAGATTGAGGCACTTCATCCACAAAGGATTTATCTATCTTTAAGGTTGAAATAGGCATTTGTCTTAAATTAGAGAGCGAGGAAATGCCAGTACCGAAATCATCGAGTGCAACAGAAAAACCAGCTTCTCTAAAGGTATTTATTGCTCTCATAGAAGATTCTGCTGATTCCATGACGCTCGTTTCTGTTATTTCTAGCTCCAAATGACTAGGATTAACACTGTATTTATTTAATGCTTTTTTTAATGTTTTTAATAGTCTCGGAGAAGTAACATACTCTCCAGGAATATTAATCGCTATTTGGTAAAGTGGTAATTTCTGCTCCTCCCAAATTTTAATTTGATGACAAACTTTAAAAATGACCCAGTTTGTCACGTCACTTATCCGGTGGCTTTGTTCTAAAATTGGAATAAAAACGCTTGGGGAGAGAAAACCATGTTCAGGATGATTCCATCTGATTAGCGCTTCCAGTCCAACAATTTTTTGTGTGCCAGCATTAACTTTTGGCTGATAAACTAGAAAGAGATCATCATTTTTCATTGCTTGATCAATACTATTTAAGATCTCTTGTTCGAACGAATATGTATGAATAAGAGGATCGAAACGGATTACCTCATTCTGATATTGAATGCTCGGGCTGGACAATACTGCAAGAATGTCAGAATACAGCCTTTTGGGGCTTTGCTGATCATCTATAGTTGAAATAGCACAGACACCTTGTAATAGAATTTTCTTTTCCTGGATCAAAATCGGTTGGACCCATTTTGCAGAGATGATTTTCATGGCCTGCTGAAGCTCGATGAGTCGGTCATTTCCCTGTAAAAGCAGTGCCAATCGATTTCCGTCGATTCGATAAAGGTCGCTTAATGGAAGGTTTAATTGACGCAACACATTTGCAGCATATTGAATCACTTCGTCACCAAAATGATAGCCATGATCATTATTCACTTTTTCAAGATTATGGAGATTCCACACGGCTATACTTCGATAGGAACCATCGTCGTTTAAAGCCTTCTCAAAACTTCGTCTGTTTGGCAGTTTAGTTAAGATATCAATATGACTTACCCGGTAATCTACATAGCGATCAACTAAGCTTGATAATTGCAAAAGAGCTAATAATAAGGTAATGCCGATTGTGACCCCTGTAATTAATAAAGTCATATTCATATGAAGCTCTGCTGTCATCGCTTGATGCCGGGGCAGATAAAAGGTCGTCCCGGCCATACCGATATAATGCATGCTTGGAACAGCAAGTCCCATCATGATCGATGTTATCGCTTTTATATAATTGTTTTTCGCGTATTTTTGCTGACGGGAAAATATATAAATAGCAATAAATGACACGATGATAGCAATAATAATTGAAGTAGCAAACATCCATGGATTATATACATAATAGGCTTCCATTACCATAGATGCCATTCCGGTATAGTGCATGGTGGCAATGCCAATTCCCATGAAAATTCCTGATAATAAGTAAGATGCAAATGATCGTTTTTTTTGATTTACGATGTAAAAAGCCAAAAAAGAAGCAATAATAGAAGGGATAATGGATAAGCATGTAAGCAGATAATCATAATGCATCTTAAAAGGGAGTGAAAGTGCACTCATACCTACAAAGTGCATGGACCATATGCCAAACCCCATCGCAATGGATGCTAATATTAGCCAAATATTCCGGTGGAAAAAGCTGTTTTTTTGGATTCGTTCATTCATTGAAATGGCTGTAAATGATGCAAGACTTGCGATGATGATAGATAAGATAACAATTGGAAGTGAGTATTCCCCGCTGACCTCAATGCCGTTATCGATGGGAGGTGGTGAAAACACGATAAACCCTCTTTCTAAAACTATGTAATATGGAAAATATGACTATTAGACTACTCATGATTTTAGAAGGATAACACTATAAGGTCAATAGAAATACTATTAATCATTATTTTCAAATTATTTGTGAGACACAAATAGAAAAAGCAGGCAATTCGCCTGCTAGGAAAATATGGAACATTCCACTGCTTTTAACTACCCTAAGTTCCCAAAGGAACCAAAGAACTCATAATGAATTCTGTCAGCGGGTACTCCCCACTGTCTTAATGAGCGGTTGACTATACGCATAAAAGCCTCTGGTCCACAGAAATAGTATTCGGCTTCATTTGTTGGAAGAATTTCCTGCAGCCATTCAAGTGTTACATAGCCTTCTTTAGCAATCGTTCCTGACTTCAGGTCTTCTTCTGATGGATGATCATAAACAAAATAAGATTTTACTTGCTTATTTTCTTTTGCTAGCGCTTGTACATGCTCTTTGAATGCATGTACTCGACTGTTCCTGGCTGCGTGAATAAAGTATACCTCTTTATCCGGCTGTTCATTTATTAAAGTATTTAACATGGAGATCGTAGGGGTGATTCCCACACCGCCACTTAATAAAACAACTGGTAAAGGGCTTTCAGTGTTTAAATAAAAATCTCCTGCGGGTGCTGTGATCGGTAAAATATCGCCTGCATTCAATTGGTGATGGAGGAAGGAGGAGACAATCCCAGCTGGAATATCATTTTCTTTCTTATCTTCTCGCTTTACACTAATGCGGTAATAATCTGTCCCTGTCCGATCTGACAAGCTATATTGCCGTAAATGGGTATTGATTTCACCGGGAATTTCAGCCTTGATTGTGATATATTGTCCAGGAATAAAGTTCGCGATCTTTTGTCCATCCTTTGGCTTTAAATAAAAGGAGGTGATGATTTCGCTTTCTTCTACTTTTTTATCAATGACAAAATCCCTGAAACCGCCCCATCCTCCAGGCTGTGCCTCAGTTGTTTGATACATTTTATTTTCCATGCGAATAAAGACATCTGAAATGATTTCATAGGCATCTGCCCATGCATCGAGTACTTCTTCTGTTGCTCCTTCGCCTAATATTTCTTTAATCGCACCAAGGAGGTTCTCGCCAACAATCGGGTAGTGTTCAGGCTTAATTTGCAAACTCCGATGCTTTTCTCCAATTCTCTCAAGTGCCGGCATGATTTTGCTCATATCTTCAATATTGGCAGCCGCCGCATAAACTGCATCTGCTAGTGCCTTTGGCTGATGCCCAGTTTTTTGATGTGTCTGATTAAAAATATTAAGCAATTCAGGATGACTTTTGAACATACGCTGATAAAAGTGTTTCGTAATTGTCTCTCCATGTTCTTTAAGAATTGGCAAGGTAGATTTCACAATTTCTAGTTTTTTCGGATCTAATTGCTTAACAATTTTTAATACTTCTCTCCACTCATTTTTTTCCTTTAATAAATTGGTCATTTGCACATCCTCCCAAAATTTTTAACCCTTGTTATTTTAACCACCAGCAAATGAAGCATCCGATTGTTTTATTGGGAAATTATTGAAGTGTTAAGGGAAAGAAAAATTAAAATGTATGTGTATTTTTATACAAATATTTCGAATGGTATAGTATCATGTACCTATAAGGGCTAGAGAACAATAATTAATAGGAAATTGGTCATTTAAATATATATTTATAGGGAAAACTGGAGAAAGTATCATGCGTTTAATTAAATTGGATGGATGTAAAACGGGGACAAGATTAGGTAAGTCAATTTATCAAGAGAATGGCAGAGTTCTTTTGAAAAAAGGAACATATTTAACAGATAGTTTAATTAGAAAATTAATGAATTTCAATGTATTTACAGTATATGTTGAGGACGAGATGTCTGAAGGAATTGAAATTGTGGATTCTATTCCCGAGGAATTGCGTGTTGAAGCAATGAACGTCATAACAGAAGGATTGGATGATATTGCAGGATTAAATCCTCATAAATCTAAATTAGAGCAAATGGCTAAGTCTGGCAGGGCGGTTCGAAGCATGCAAAAGATTTTTAAGGATATTCTCAGCAGTTTAACACAAAACAGAACGGCTCTTAATTTATTGGCAACAACAAAAGTGTATGAGAACCATGTATATACACATAGCTTAAACGTATCGATCTATGCATGCCAGCTGGCTATTGAAAATGGACTGCCGCTTAAGAATATTGAAGAAATAGGATTAGGTGCGATGTTGCATGATCTAGGAAAAATTTATATTCCTAAGGAAATTTTAAATAAAACTGGAAAGTTAACAGAAGAAGAATTTGAGCAGATGAAATCACATTGTGAATTAGGATTCGAACACATCAAAAAAATTCATGAAATTCCCTTAACTGTTGCACATTGCGCACTTCAGCATCATGAAAGAATTGATGGAAGGGGTTATCCAAGAGGTTTACAGAATAACGAGATTCATAAATACGCAAAAATATTGAGTGTAGCAGATGTATTTGATGCGGTTACTAGTCATAGGGAATATCGTTCGGCAATGCTCCCTCATCAAGCGCTTGAAATTCTTTATAGCGGCAGTGGAACACAATTTGAAAGCAGCCAAATTCAATTGTTTAAAAACTGTATTGCCATCTATCCTCCTGGACTTACTGTTACATTAAATGATGGAAGAACTGGCATCGTATCTAATTACAATTTCAACGCGGTTGGCAGACCAGAAATAAGGATTTTAACAGATGATGAAGGTCAGGAAATAACCCCATATGAAATGGATTTATCTTTGAAGGAGCATTTAACGGTGGAAATTGTTAAGGCAGACGCTTTGCTATAAATGGAGGGACAAAGGGCTACCCCTTTAATCCCTTCTAATATCCTTCAGGTAAATTCTTTAGCACTTTTTCTATCGGAATGGCAAGCCCTGTTTGATCCTTCGTGGATAATGCAAAGACCACGCCAATGACAGTTCCGTCTTGCCCAATCACTGGACTTCCGCTATTCCCTTTATATATCGGTGCAGATAATAGCATAACCCCATTTTTGTTTGATCCTTTTAGTATTTCTCCGTCTATAGCAATTTGATTATGTAAAAGAGGGTTTCCAATTACATAGATTTGATCAGAAACGCCCCAAGTACCGGAATCACTTAAGGAAAGTGCGGGCAAGTTTTCTGCTTTAATATGTAAAATAGCCAAATCAAGGTCGGGATTAGATTGTAAAATATCTGCTTGAAAGATATCTCCGCTAGGGAAAGTAACCGTGATGGGATTCATGTCTTCGACCACATGATAATTCGTAATAATTAGTCCATTTTTAGAGATATTAAATCCAGTTCCCTTTGAATGCTGGTCTTGAACGGTAACAACGGCTTCTTTATATTTTTGGATTTCCTCTTGTTTCGATAACTCAGCTGATTTGTGCAAAAATTTAATCGAAGATAGATTGAAGACTTGTGGCCAAATTTGAAGCAAGCTTACGAGTAATGCAATAGCCACCCCGCTTGCAATAATCCTCCTTACTATTATATTTCGTCTTCTCTGCTTATCGCTTAGCCGCTTATCCTCTTCATTTGGTAAAAACTCTTCTATTGAAGGTTCTTCGAATTGCTCTTCCTTTTCTTCCTTATCATAATGATTCATCCTTAAAACCCTCTTATTATGTTTTTAAAATTTCAATAGTTTAAATCTACTATACATTTGCTATCACAATTTTGCGAATAAAAAAGCATCGCCATTTGTTGAATTTATGAAAAAACATTTTCAGAAAATAGTATCGATACGTTTTTAATAGGAATAGAAAAATAAACGATTCAATCCTGCAAAGGAATAGCTAAATAAAAGAAGTAAGCAAATAAGTTTGCTTCCATCATCCCAATTGTTACTATAGGAATGAATCTTCAATAAGGAAGTGTAATTGGAAATGACAAATATACAAATTCCAGTATCAGTCTTAAATCTTGCACCCATCCGCCAAGGGCAGGGTGCGAAGGAAGCGATTGATGCATTAGTTGATCTAGCACAAGCAACGGAAGATATGGGCTATACTCGCTATTGGGTTGCGGAACATCATAATTCCCCAACGCTAGTAAGCTCAGCAACATCCATTTTAATAAAACATGTTTTAGAACACACAAAGCAAATACGTATCGGTTCTGGTGGGATTATGCTGCCCAACCATTCTCCTTTAGTTGTCGCAGAACAATTCGGCACGATGGCAACCATTTACCCGAATCGGCTGGACTTAGGTTTAGGCCGTGCGCCAGGTACGGATATGATGACAGCAAGTGCACTCAGACGCTCCAAAAATGATTCTGTTTACACATTCCCAGAAGATGTGAAGGCATTGCTTACTTATTTTGGATCTGAGAAGGAGCAGGGCTATGTAAGAGCTTATCCAGGGGTTGAAACGAATATCCCAATCTACATTCTTGGCTCATCAACGGATTCTGCTTATTTAGCAGCTAAATTAGGCTTGCCATATGTCTTTGCTTCCCATTTTGCTCCAAGATATATGAGGGAAGCAATCTCAATTTATCGAGAACGGTTTCAGCCATCCGAATACTTAGCTTCACCATATATGATGGTATGCTTAAATGTGATTGCAGCGGAGAGTGATGAGGAGGCAAAATTTGAATCAACGACGATGCAGCAATTCTTCTTGAATGTTGTACGTGGTTCTAGAACTCCATTAAGCCCGCCAGTTGATAACATGGATCGGATTTGGAGTCAGCCTGAAAAAGACATGGCTTCAGCTATGTCTAGTGTGACTTTGTTAGGAAGCAAGCAGTCCATTCGAGAACAGCTTACGAGTTTTCAAGAACAATACAACGTGGATGAAATCATGGCTGTATCATATATTTTTGATCCGGTTAAACAAAAGCGTTCCTATGAAATCTTAAAGGAAGTCACAGACGGGAAATAAAATGATAAAGTAGTAAAAAGACGAGGTCGATTAGGACTTTCGTCTTTTTTGGTGGAGTTGAAAAGGGAAATTGTTCAGAAATTGTTCAGAAGTGGGTATTAAACTATATTTTGGGCTAATTATGAAATTACTATAGTGTAAATAAGGAATATAGTATTAAATAACTGCTGTATTGTAAAATAACTTAATAGCACATGAAGGTCCTTTTTTGTTAGTCATTGTATAGGAATAAGGAATCAGTCTAAAAGGGGTATTCTATGAAAGTGTTAATAACAGGAGGATACGGTTTTATAGGTTCTTTTGTTTCTGAGAAATTTTATCGGGAAGGGCATGAAGTACATATTCTTGATAATCTTTCTACGGGAAAAAAGAGCAATGTTCAATTCCGTCACCGATCCTATCTTCTTAATATTGAAGATGAACAATGTGAAGAAGTGTTTAGGACCAATAAATTTGATGTTGTGATACATTTAGCTGCGCAGGTTGATGTTGAAAAATCTATTCAGAGTCCAGCATCAGATTCTAAGGTAAATGTATTGGGGCTTATTAATATTTTGCAGCTTGCAGGGAAATACAAAGTTTCAAAGTTCGTATTTGCATCCTCTGCTGCTGTTTATGGTAATAATGAAGAAATACCTTTAAATGAAGAATCAGCATGTGAACCATTCTCGCCATATGGGATCAATAAAAAGCTAGGTGAGTACTACTGCCGAAAGTGGAATGAAATGTACCAGTTAGATACTACTTGCTTCCGGTTTTCAAATGTGTATGGTCCAAAACAGGGAAACGAAGGAGAAGGCGGAGTAATATCTATATTTGCTAACAAAATATTGAATCGTGAGGAATTAATGGTTTATGGTGATGGTACACAAACAAGAGATTTCATTTATGTCGAGGATGTAGCTGAAGCTATCTACCGTTCCGTTATGAGTGACGTTTCTGGATTAATGAATTTATCAACAAACACGGAAACGAGCATAAATCAACTCGTTCAATATTATGGAGAGTTGGCAGATTTACCCGAAATTGTTTACAAGCCAGCAAGAAGCGGTGACATAAAGAATTCTAGATTAGATAATTTGAAGATAAAACAAGAAGTAGATTGGAGCCCAAAGTATTCTTTGGAAGAAGGACTAAAGCGAACTTTTGACTGGTTTGCCGCTGAAATCACCAGCAGTATAAAAGAGAAAGAAAATACTGATATAAGAAATGCGCAAGTGTCTTCCAAATTTATTCAAAATAAAGATGCGTATTTTCCTTTCATTGAAAATATTATCTTATTTCTAATCATAGCTTCTCTCCATGTGAAAGTTGGAGATTTTCTATTCAATATTGATTTATTACTTTTGTATATCCTTTCTGTCGGAATGATATTTGGGAAAGTTCAGGCTTTAATTGGGTGTGGGTTTTCAGTTATTCTATATAGCTGGCAAGGATTATTGAACGGAAGAGAAATCGTTTCATTATTTACAGATCATACAACTTTAATCCAATTCGCAGTGTATTTATTTGTTGCTCTTCTTGTTGGCTATGTCATTGATAAGAAACATATAAAAGAAGAAACAGCAAAAAGCGAATTGCAGCTATTTAAAGAAAAATATCAATTACTTGATGATATTTATACGGAAACTAGAAAAGTGAAGGAAGAATTACAAACGCAAATTTTATATTCTAAGGATAGTGTTGGTGAAGTGTATTCGATTATTAAGAAAATTGATAGCCTTGAGCCTGATGATGTGTTTAATGGTGTAATCAGTGTGTTAGAGCAAATTATGAAAACGAAGGAAGCGTCTATCTACTTAGTTGGTAAAGGGAATCGATATTTACGGCTTGTTTCAAAATCCAATGTCGGCAATTCCTCCTTTCCAGCATCAATAGAGGTTGCCCCAAATAGTCCATTTGCAAGGGCAATTGAAGAAAATAAGGTTTTTATTAATCGAGAATTAGATCCTAAATACCCAATGATGATTGCACCAATATGGAAGGATGATTATGCGGTTGCTGTCATTTGTACAAATGAAATGAACTTTGATCATTTAACTTTATATCACGAGAACTTATTTCATGTTGTAACGAGTTTAATTACAGCTTCTGTCACTCGTGCCTATGAGTATGTAAATGCAACACATCATGAAAGGTATATTGAGGGGACGGCCATATTAAAACCAGAATATTTTAATAGGGCAGTAGAAAGTAAGAAAAAGGCACATGAACAGCTTAATATTCCTTATTATTTGTTGCGGATTGTTCCTATAGAAAATATGGCATCTGTTGTAAATCAAATTTCTTCCTCATTAAGAGATACAGATTGTATTGGGGTGAATGAAGATGGCTCCTATGCAATCCTTCTTTCAAATACGGATAAAGATAAAGCCAAAACTGTAATTAATCGCATTCAAATGTATATTAATCAGCAGCATGTTAAAGAGGAAGAAGTCTATGTTTAAAGCATTATTTGTGTATTACCTATTTGCGATTATTTATATGATTTTTCAGTTTCGTAAAAACAGGAGGCAAGTCTCTGTTAAGATGATGATCCTTTTGTTTTGTCCCTTTTTTGGCATGATCTTTTTGTATTTTATGTTCCATCAATTAAAAAGTGATGAGTATTCCATTCCAGAGGGGATGATAAAAAGGGAAAAAGAACAGTCAGACATTTTACAAAAAATTGATGTTGAAAAAGAGACTAGTATTGTTCCGATGAAGGATGCATTACTATTAAATGATAATCAGACAAAGCGTAGAATGCTAATGAATTTATTAAAAAACGACACGTTTAACCATATTGAAATTCTGCAGACAGCGCTCCAAAATGACGATTCTGAAACATCACATTATGCAGCTGCAGCTATTCAGGATATAAAGGGAAAGCTATTAAATGCCATTGCGCAAATGGAATTTCAATTAGAAGAGTATCCTAATGACCTGAAGCTATTGATTTCATTTGGACAGGTGATAAAGAATTATTTAAATACAGGATTTTTGGACGATAGAACCGAAAAACGCTATCGATATCAATACACACAAATTCTTGAAAGAATGATTGAAATCGATCCAAATGAAAAAAAATATTATATAGAAAAAATAAATTGTGACCTTGATTTGGGAGAACTTAAAACAGCTGAAAAATACTGCCGTATCTTTTTAGATCAATGCTCAAATGAAGAGGAATCCTATTTTATGGCTATGAAACTCTATTATTCTATGAAAAAT
Source organism: Cytobacillus massiliigabonensis (assembly GCF_900199725.1). Lineage (GTDB taxonomy): Bacteria > Bacillota > Bacilli > Bacillales > Cytobacillaceae > Cytobacillus > Cytobacillus massiliigabonensis. Next base: position 2,235,776 of record NZ_LT904904.1, read on the forward strand.
CAAATCAAATTTCAGGAAGTCTTACTATTGCTTAGACAATCATCTGTAAGACTAACTCCTCAGGGGTTAAGCAAAATAAGGTTTTGGCTGCATGGTGAGACAAATGGATCATAAATTTAAATTAGGGAAAACGATTTACCTTGTTATTCTATTTGTATTAATTATTGGACTGCTGCTAGGTGTATTCAATTCAACCTATATTCTTAAGTATTTGCCGAATCAGGCAATCATCAGCATGAAGGACGATGAACATAACATCACAAGGCTATCTGAAGAAACATTGAAAGATTTAACAGAAGATGAATATTTAATCCTATTTAATGAAGAGGATTCATCTAGTATCCGATTAAAGGATAATATTTCACAAACTCTTGCCTACATGAAGAAAAAGACAACTGCTGTCACTCTTTCGAATATACCAGCTTCATTTAATCACTATAAGAATGTTGTGATCACTTTTGAAGAAATAAGCGCAATGCCAAATCTTCAATCTCTTGAAGAGTACACGGCTGATGGCGGGAACGTTTTTTTTGCCATACGTCCTGAAATCAAAAGTTCATTGCAAAATTTATATCGTAAATTAGGCATTTATGAAGTAGGGGAATTTGTCACTCCAAATGGAATTAGACTTACTTCAAATGTTTTAATTAAGCAGGAGAAGCTCACTATGAAAAATGGGGAGATACCAGAGAACTCATCATTATCAGTCAGTATAGATGATCACTGTACAATCTATGCAGAATCAATGGATCACGTGCCGCTGTTGTGGGATACAACATACAAAAAAGGGAAGTTTATGGTGTTTAATGGGACGATGCTTGAAACAAGGGAAAATAGAGGGTTAATAACAGGTGCCTTCAGTTTGATGAATGAGGATTTTATCTATCCAATCATAGATATGAAGGTCGTATATATTGATGATTTCCCTGCACCTATTCCTGAAGGGAAAAACAAAATGATATATGAAGAATATCGTCGGGATACGCCAAGCTTTTATCAGGATATTTGGTGGCCTGAGATGCAAAAAGTTGCTGCGAAATATGATGTGAAATACACAGGCCTTGTCATTCAAACATATAACGATGAAGTTACTCCTCCTTTTAGAATAGATGAGCATGATCGGAATACCTTTGTGCAATTCGGACGGGAGCTGTTGAAAATGGGAGGGGAGGTTGGCATTCATGGGTATAATCATCAATCATTAACTGTGAATCAAAATGCTGTTGAAGACTTAGGGTATCATGCTTGGGGAAATCAAGCAGACATGGAATCTTCCTTGAACATTGTAGAAAACTATGTGAAGGAATTATTTCCTAATTACGATATAAAGACTTATGTACCACCTTCTAATCGGATTGATCAAGTCGGAGAAGCAGCTTTAAGCAACGCCATTCCATCGATAAATATTCTGTCATCCTTATATATTCCTGATAGTATGGAATATTCAACTGTCCATGAATTTGATAAGGGAGAAACTTATATTCATTTTCCGCGTATCACCTCAGGGTATGAGTATACGAAGAAAAAGAGATGGACGATGGCAAATGCAGTTACATCAATCGGTGTCTTTTCACATTTTATCCATCCGGATGATATTTTGGATGATAGTCGTTCGGCAAAGAAAAAATGGAGTGATCTAGGGAAGGAATATAATCGCTTCATGAGTGACATTCATTCGAATTATCCTTGGTTAAAGAGCTCAACGGCAAGAAATGCGGGCATGCAACTAACCCATTTTTTACGGACGGATGTATATATTGAGGAGAAAAAAGATCGAATCATTGTTCATATGGATAAATTTTCTGGCGAATTAAATTTTATCCTCCGAACGAAAAAGAAAATTGGTAAGCTGGAAAATTGTGAAGTACAGAAGGTTGATGAGGATGTTTACCTTGTAAAGGCGAAAAAAGCAACAATTAAGTTAAGGCTGGTTGATTAAAATGAAAATTTGCATCATTGCAGAAGGTTCCTATCCATATATAACCGGCGGCGTTTCTAGCTGGATACAAACTGTGTTAACCAATATGCCAGAGCATGAATTTATTATTTATTCGATTGGCGCAGAAAAAAAGGCAAAGGGAAAATTTAAGTATCAGCTCCCCTCAAATGTCAGCCATGTGGAGGAAGTCTTTTTAGATGATTTTACTGAGGAAGCAGACAAATGGGGACGTGACTATAAATTATCATATAAAGAGAAAAAGGCACTTAAATCTTTATTAGATAGCAGACAGCCTGATTGGGAAACTTTATTATCGATGTTTTCAAGCGATCGCATTGATTCAGCGGTCAATTTTTTAAAGAGTAAAGACTTTTTTGATATCGTTCATGAAATATGCTTAGAAAAGTATGATCAGCTCCCATTTACAGATATGTTTTGGTCGATGCGTTCCATGGTATTGCCCTTGTTTATATGTATAAAACATCCTCTTCCACAAGCAGATTTGTATCATAGTGTGTCAACAGGCTATGCAGGTGTTCTTGGTAGCTTAGGAAAGTTTATGTATCACAAACCCTTTCTTTTGACAGAACATGGAATCTATACGAGAGAAAGGGAGGAAGAGATTATAAAAGCCCAATGGGTAAAAGGATATTTTAAAGATTTATGGATTCAATATTTCTACAATATGTCAACTTGTGCGTATGATACTGCAGATAAAGTCATCACTTTATTTCAAAAAAATATGGAGATACAAGAAGAGTTAGGGTGTCCTTCTAGCAAAATATCCATCATTCCAAACGGGGTAAATGACGAAGATTATCTTCTGCTGACTTCGAAAGATACATTGAATCAGGATAAGTTGAACATTGGTGCGATTGTACGTGTTGTGCCAATTAAGGATATTAAAACAATGCTTCAAAGCTTTGCAATCGTTAAACAGGAACTGCCAAATTCAGCATTCTACATAATGGGACCAACTGAGGAAGATGAGGAATACTATCACGAGTGTCTTCAATTAGTAGAAAATTTGCAGCTTGATGATGTGATTTTTACTGGTGAGGTTAACGTACATGAATATATTCACAAAATGGATGTGCTTGTCTTATCAAGTATAAGTGAAGGGCAGCCGCTTGTGCTATTAGAAGGAATGGCATGCGGCAAGCCCTTCGTTGCAACAGATGTAGGGAATTGCAAAGGGATATTGCTGGGTGAGCGAGATGATTTAGGACAAGCGGGTATCATCGTCCCGGTTATGCAATACGTTGAAATGGCAAAGGCGATTATTCAATTGTGTAAGGATGATCACAAAAGGGAAAGCATGGGAGCTATAGGACGGGAACGGGTCAGACATTTTTATACGAAAATGAGTTTTATTGATCAATATAAACAACTTTACAAAGATTTGGTGGAAAGTATATGGCAGGAATAGGGTTTCAATTAAAAAAAATGTTTAATGAACATGGATTTTTAGCAAATGTTCGTGCATATAGCTATTCTGCAATCGTGACAGTCGGACCGTTAGCTTTATGTATTTTACTGATGACTGTTGCCCAGCAGCTGCTTATATCTGTAGATACGCCACATGTGGAAAGAGAATTATTTATGGCAGCAACCCAATATGCTTTAATTTTTTCGCAAATAATTACCGGGGGTTTTAATCTTATTGTATCAAGGTATGTAGCAGATCAGCTATTTATAAAAAAATATGAAAATATATTAGCATCCATGTATGGGGTTATTGCTATTTGCGTATCAATTGGAGCCATCGTTGCACTCCTGTTTTTTTCCTTTTCACCATTGGATCTTACATTTAAAATCGTTTCTTATATTCTTTTTGTTGAATTAATTATTATCTGGATACAATGCATGTATGTATCTGCATTGAAGGATTATATGAAAATTGTAAAAAGCTTCTTAGTAGGAGTATGCCTTTCAGGTTTAGCTGTGTTTATTTGTATTAAGTTTTTTCATATATACAGCGCAGTTGCAATGATGATTTGTTTGGATGTTGGCTTTTTTTTCATGCTGATCAAGTTTACACAGTATATTCGTGAATTCTTCAAGGTGAATAATTTCAAGTACTTTCTTTTTTTATCATATATGAGAAAATATCCATTGTTATTTATATGCGGATTTTTATATACGCTAGGATTGTATGGACATAGTCTCATTGTTTGGCAAGGGAAGCATCAGCATATTGTGGCTGATACCTTTGTGATTGCTCCTTTTTATGATGTACCTGTGTTTTTTGCTTATTTAAGTGTGCTGCCAGCTATGGTGTTATTTGTAGTTTCAGTAGAAACAAACTTTTATACAGCATATCAAATCTACTATAATCGAATTTTAAATTCATTTCCTTTAAAAGATATTCTATCTGCAAAAAAGGATATGTTTAAGGTTTTATCGCTAGAACTTTCTTTTATAGCAGAAATTCAGTTATTTGTTGCAGTATGCTCCATTGCGTTAGGGTTAAAGTTTCTTCCGCTATTAGGGCTGACCTATGAGCAAATTCAAATCTTTATCATTTTCATTCTAGGCTTTCTGTTTTTTATCATTATGTATACCGTTGTTCTTTTACTTCTTTACTATGATGATCAAAAAGGGGCAAGCTGGACAACAATGATATATACAATAGGGAGCATACTTGTCACTTATATTTTCCTTCATAATGGAAATTATGGCTTTTCTGTATTTATTGCTGCATTTATTAGCTTAGTATTTGGATTATGGAAATTAACCAGTTTTTTAAATAAAATAGACTACTACACGTTTTGCTCGCAGCCGTTGTTACCGAAAAAAGAAATGAAACCATATTAATAGCCACAAGGAGTTGTGAGGTGGGGGAATACAAGATGAAAAAATATGCGATATGGTTGTATCTTATGATTTTCATGTTAATAATTTCAGGATGTACAAACGATCATACTATAAATAAAGAAGTGAAAAATGAGGTTCAGTCTATTCAAAAGGATAGCAGTGCCAAAGTGTTTGGCGAGGATCCGAGATTATATGAATTCGATAAAAAGGATTCTGTTGTGACTTTTTATATAACGGTTGCAAATAGGAACCAAACATCCTTTTATGAACTGAATAATTGGTATAGCATTCATAATAGTGATGCATCTTCTCCTAAACTAGATATTATGATTCAAGAGGGTACGGAAAAGGGAATAAAGGAAGGTCTTTTTGGCTTCGATGAAACTGAAATGAATGCAACGATACAGTTACGGGGGAAATCAACACGTGTCGCTGCCCAAAAATCCTTTAAGATAAAATTATTTGATCGTGCCGGTCTTTGGAAAGGGCAAAAAACATTAAATTTAAATAAGCATCCATATGATGCGACTAGAGTCCGCAATAAGCTATCATTTGATTATTTTACGAAAATTCCTGGTTTGACTAGCATGAGGACACAGTTTGTTCATTTGTATGTAAAGGACCTTACGAACAAAGACTCCAATGGAGAATTTGTAGATTATGGGTTATATACTCAGATTGAACAGGCGAATGAACGATTCCTCGCGGCGCATGGACTAGATTCAAATGGGAATCTCTATAAAGCAACAAATTTTGAGTTTTATCGCTATCCTGACCAATTGAAGCTAGAGACGGATGCATCATTTAATAAAGATGAATTTGAAAAAATAGTAGAAAATAAAGGGAGTAATGATCACCGCAAATTACTTTCTATGTTAGATGACGTAAACAACCAAAAGTTAAATATTAACGAAGTAGTTGAGCAGCATTTTGATAAAAATAATTACTTGACTTGGGTAGCTGCAAATATTCTTATGGGAAATAGTGATGTAACAACTCAAAATTTCTATTTGTATTGTCCATCTAATTCTGAAAAGTGGTATTTCCTCCCTTGGGATTATGATGGCGCTTGGAGGTCATCGCCAACTGCAGAAAAGCATTCAGAATTAGCAGATTGGCAAGCTGGCTTATCTAATTACTGGGGTTCTGTTCTTCATAAACGCTTCTTTAAGGATCCAAAAAATGTTGAAGCACTATCAAAGAAAATCGAAGAACTAACAGCCATCATAAATCCGGTGAACACAAAGAAATTATTAGATGAATACTATCCAACAGTTAGTCAATTTGTGAAAAAGTCCCCTGATAAAGACTATTTAGATGTAGAAATTGCAGATTATGACGATGTATATTATGGCATTGTAAATGAATCATTGCTTAATAAGGAAATTTACTACAAAAACCTTGAGAAGCCGATGCCATTTTTCTTAGATGAACATGAAAATGAAAAGAAGCAGCATGTATTTACATGGGATACGTCCTACGATATCCAGGGTGATGATCTATTTTATACATTGCAAATTAGCACAGATCGGTCATTCTCACATATCGTCCATGAACAAAAAGATATGATAGATACAGAATTCACTTATCAATTGCCAAAGGGAGTTTATTATTGGAGGGTAATTGCAAAAGATACTAAGGGACATATGCAAATGGCTTTTGATCAATACGAAGATGATAATGGAACAATGCATTTCGGGGTTAAAAAAATAGTCGTTAATTAATGAAGAAAAAGGGAAGCGGCGAATGAAAAAGTTACGACATGAATTGAAGTTTTATCTTAATGTCAGAGAGTATGAAATTTTAAGAAAAAAATTACAGATCGTACTAAAAAAGGACGAGAATATGGTGAATGAAGAGGGATATCACATTCGCAGCCTTTATTTTGACAATGTGTATGATAGTGATTTGTTTGAGAAAAATTACGGCATTTATAAGAGGAAAAAGTTTAGGATCCGAATATATAATCAAAGTGATCGCATCATCAAGCTTGAAAAAAAGAATCGGTATGGAGAGATGATCAACAAAGAATCCATATCTATTTCAAGAGATGAATATGAGAAGTTATTAACATGGGATTTTGATTTTTTGCTTGATAAAAAAACAAGCGTTGCAAGGGATTTTTATTTATTTATGAGAACGCAGCACATGTCTCCCAAAATCATTGTTGACTATGTGAGAGAGGCTTATAAGGCAGATATTGAAGATGTACGAATCACCTTTGATAAGTATTTAAGTGCGGGTATTAATTCGATCGATATCTTTGAAAAGGATATCGTTACAATTGAAGCGCTAAAAGAACCTTTAATGATTATGGAAGTAAAATTTAATGCCTATTTGCCTGACTATATTCGTGATATTCTTCAGCTTGATAGCCATCAGCGATCTGCCATTTCTAAGTATGTTATTTGCCGTGAAGCAGGCATGAACTATTATAAGCAATAGAGTAGAGAGAGGACACATATATGAGTGATCGGATTAATTTTGATGACATTGTAAAAAAAAGCATATTAAATTCAGATACATTTACAAGTGTATCAATACTAGAAATTTTCTTTGGAACACTTGCTTCATTCATAGTAGGACTATTTATTTATTATGTGTATAAGAAGACGTTTCGAAGTGTTGTCTATAGTCATAATTTCAATGTAACACTTGTTTTAATGACGATGATTACTTCTCTAGTCATTATGACGATTAGCACGAACATTGTTCTATCGTTAGGGATGGTCGGTGCACTTAGTATTGTCCGTTTTCGGACAGCGCTGAAGGACCCGCTTGATATCGTGTTTTTATTCTGGGCGATTACAGCAGGAATTGCTATAGGGGCCAATGTGTATCCAGTTGCGATTTTTGGTTCTGTCTTTATCGCTATTGCCGTCTATATTCTTTCAAAGAAGAAATGGAAGGACGAAACCTATTTATTAGTTATTCATTATGATGAGAAGGCATATGAAGAGATTAAAGTTCATCTCGTTAAGTTTAATTATGATTTAAAGTCAAAAATTGTTCGTAATAATTGGACAGAGCTAACATTAAAAATTAAGTTAAAAGTGGATAACACCGCATTTGTTCATAAACTATCAAATCTTGAAGGGGTTAAAGATGTATCACTTGTTCAATATAGCGGTGATTATGCATCATAATCTCATATATTTAAAGGTCAGCCTCGACTTAATGAGGCTGACCTTTTTCGATATGCTAATTATAAATACTGTTTTTGTTTTCGTATGAAACAAAACCATGCTTTTTACTGTAATTTGCGCTGCTTTTATTAGGGGATACAGTAAATACTGCAATATTTTCTTCCTTTTGCAGTGTTTGAAAATATTTAATCCAATTTTGTCCCCATCTGCTATTCGTTAATCGTTCTTTATTAAAGTCTTCCCACATAATTGCATCCACATAATCCTTTGAAGCAGTCTTCAAGGTTTCGAATCCCCAATTTTGCAGTAATAGCAATTCATTATGTTTACTTTTAATGGATTGAAGAAGCTCGACATACCCATTACGGAGATCGGCAGCCAATTCCTCGTTATCGCTGTAAAAATCATCAATATCACCAACAGTGTCTAATATGATCCCGTCAAACTGCTTTTGAATAATTTCTTCTTCAATTTCTTCAAGTAATAACTGCTGATATTGTTTATTGGTGATGTCCATTAAATAGGTATCCCAATCCTCTACATATACCTTTTCTCCGTTAACCCTTAAATAGTCGTCTTCCTGAACCTTGGCTACAAATTCCTCATCCCAGTCCTGCAATTCCATTATGCTTATATAACCGAGTGTAATTGTGCCGCTTTTATTCAAATCAGCAACATGCTCTTTTGTTGTTTCGTGAGGCTCAATAACGACCATATCATTTTTGCCAAGTTGTTTAGCTTTTACCTCATTTACATGACCATAATAAATTTGATAATTATTAACGTCCAATAATGGGTTTTGTGCTTGCCCCATTGCAGGAAAGCATTGAGTTAAAAGCAGTGGAAAAATAAACTGAAGTGTGAGAAAGGTTTTCTTGAACATAGGGTGAAGCTCCTTTACGATTTATCTTAAGTAAGAGTAAATACGGCAACCCAGCCATCATAGTATGATTACCTTAGACCTGTGGTTTTGCGTCTCAATTTTTCAATTGATTTGCTATTGCTTTTATTATAGTACAAAAGTCTTTTTCATTAAAGTGACTTTTTACACCTTATTCAAAATTGGTAATAAGCAATTTAGTATAAAGTTGTATGGAGAAAAAATTTGGTCATACTAAAAAAGAAGGAATTTGCTTCACTTACTCAAAAGATAAAAAGGGGATGCGAAATGGCAGAAGAAATGAATAAAAAACAGGACAGCAAAGTGAAGAGCATGAAAAAACCAAATATGGGTGATATGATACAAATTATTAAAGGGGAGGCAAAAGGGAAAAAAGGAAGAGTAATTGTCCTTCGGGATAACTCAGTTATTGTAGAAATCGGAGTAAATACAAAAACGGACGAACCGATAAAAACGGTTGTCAATCACAAGAATTATAAATTGATTTAGTTAGACGCAGCAAAAGTAATGTTGAAGATATTAACATTGTTTTTGCTGCGCAGAAAATTGATATAAAATTGTTTCTTGTTCATGTTTCCCGATAACCCCCTTAATCTATCTATTTTTGTATCAAGTTTTACTGTAAGATAAGAGAGAGTGCGGATGATCTATTCAATAATAAAGATTTTCTGTACTTGCAATGCCATAAGAAATTAGAAAAATAATTACGAATAGGGGAAAATGTTCATGCAAGGTTTGCCAAATTGTCCAAAATGTCATTCTGAATATACATATGAGGATGGAAGTCTTTTCATTTGTCCCGAGTGTGCTCATGAGTGGAGCTTAAACACTGAGAATGTTCAAATGGAAGAAAACAAAATAATTAAAGATGTTAATGGAAATGTCTTAAATGATGGCGATTCAGTAACTATTATTAAAGACCTGAAAGTAAAAGGGAGCTCATCCATTTTAAAAATAGGTACAAAGGTAAAAAATATTCGTTTAGTCGATGGGGATCATAATATTGACTGCAAAATTGATGGATTTGGTGCGATGAAGTTAAAATCAGAATTTGTTAAAAAGCTATAAATACAGTATAGCTATGTGAGATGAAAATTGCAGATAGAATAGCATTATTTGAACAAGAATGCTCAACATTTTAATTGATAGCTTTTCAACTACAATAAGTGGGGGGGGGTTCCCCCACGATTAAGTTTCAAATTATATATATCGAAAAGCACTATCTAAACTGTGGAACCCATTAAGATCCGTTTTTTGAGGTTCATCCGATTCGATTGTCCACTCGTTTTTAATGAGTGAAAGACCACCGAAGGTGTCTTTTCTATACGGGCTATGAATATGATAGGTTTTACCATCTTTTTTAATTGTGTAGCCTAAATAGTAAAGATCATCCTGTCCTTCTTCTTCAAAAACTCCGATATCATCCATTCCATATTGATTTATATACATCTGAAACGACTTTTGCAGATTAGCAATAAGCTGTTCACGAGGGAGAGATTCCATCAATTTGACTCCTTTCTAAACAATAAATTCTATCTTTAATATGGCTTTATTTTCTATTTATAAACATACGATTCAGGATGAACTAATTAGTCTTCAATAATAAAATCTGCTTTTCCAATTCCTAATTCTGCGCTGACATTGATTTTCACCTTTGCATTTTCAAAAGCCTCGTTCACATAGACACCATCGCCCATTGAAATAAAACCTCTAAATTCAGACTGCCCAATTCCCTTGGAAGATTTAATTTGAACGCCGGCATCTTTAGGTAAAATAATGGTGGATTTTCCAACACCCATTGATAATTGAACATCGAAACCCTTCTTCCAATCACCTGACAGATCAATGGTTGTATCTCCTACACCCACATTCACATTCAAACCACTTAATTGTAATCCCTGCAGATCAAGGTGTGTTTCAGATGCTCCAGTATTCACCTTTAAATCAATTGGAACTTTGTTTGTAAGCTGAAGATCCCAGCTGCTCTTCATATTTTCTCCTTTTAGATCGGAAAATTTCTTATTTGTATGTTCAATTACGATTTCTGCTTTTTTGCCGGATTGTTTGTAGGAAACATTAGGTTTCAAATTATCGGAAGTATATTCAAGATCTCCTTCGAGCCATTCTTTTGCACCTTCGGAAATATCTAATTTTCCAGCTCCAATGTTCAAAGAACATTTAATTGTTCAGCCTTGTCCTTTTCAATAAGGACTTTGGTTTGATCCTCTTTTGTAAACACATTTGTGCTGCAGCCAGCTAGTATGAATGAACTAACAAGTATTGATCCAGAGAATAAAAAGCTTTTCATTTTAAGTCCTCCTCTATAAACATTCCTTACTTAAATTGTAAATGAAATAGAAGATAGGCTGAAAAGACTCTGGAATGATTTTCCACTAAGGCTTAAGGCTTAGATGCAGGAAACTTAATTTTCTGACGCCATTTTTATTACCCTTAAGTGCCAAGGTAACCAAAATCCAAAGATAAAAAAGTAAACAGGGAGAGACCACCAAGTATTCCATCCCTTTAATTTCATGTATCCAACTTTAACAAGCATCCATTCAGATAAAAAAGATAATAACGTAAAAAGTACAACATATTTCCATTTTTTTTCTGGATTAAAATAATTTAGAAATATTACTGCAAAACAAGGAGCAATCAAGCTGTAACTAATTAAATCGCCCAGTCCCGGTATTTTTGACTGACCCAAGTCAAATACATCTAGCCAGCCTGACATGACAATCACATCTAATAAGGTTGCCATGAATCCTCCTATACCAAAAGTAAGATATATTACTTTCCAGCTTATATGTTTTGGCATGAACAGTATGTATAGTAATGAAATGATTCCCAAAGCGATTGGGAACCAAATGCCTTTAGCTGTTAGATCTAAGTTTTGGATCAAAGTTTCCATATTGTGTCTCCTTTATCTTTCTTTAGATAAATTTGCACATATAAATTCAATGTATATTACTAGTATTTGTCAATTGTTAATTAAATATGCTAATTGAAAAGTTCAAAGGTAGAATGAAATTAAGAAATGTTAGACAGAAAAAAGCAAATGAAAAACCAATTTGGTTTAGCATTTGCTTTTTTATTTATATAATTTTTGAACGTTAACACACGAAGTGAAGCTATGGATAAACTACTCTGTCGGTCTTTCATTTTATGCAGGACAATAATCTATTTCAAAGCCTAGATCTGTCAGCATTTGATGATCGGCAGTTTCTTCTTGACCAGCTGTTGTAAGATAATCACCAACAAAAATTGAATTTGCAGGATAAAGCCCTAGGGGCTGCAGGCTGCGCAGGTTGACTTCCCGGCCGCCTGAAATTCGTATTTCTTTGGTTGGATTGATGAAGCGCATTAAGCAAAGAACTTTCAAACAGTATCTTGGATTTAATTCGTTTGTTCCTTCAAGAGGTGTTCCATCAATTGCATGAAGGAAGTTTACTGGTATGGAGTCAGCATCCAAAACTTTTAAGCTTCTTGCCATTGCTATAACATCATCCTTCGTTTCCTTCATACCAATGATAACACCAGAGCAAGGAGATATCCCAGCATGCTTAATTAATTCAAGAGTATTCACACGATCTTGATACGTATGGGAGGTAGTAATATTCTCATGATGGTTTGCAGAGGTATTAATATTATGATTATAACGATCAACTCCAGCTTCTTTTAATTTCGCTGCTTGCTCTGGTTTAAGTAAACCTAAGCATGCACAAACCTTCATTTGATATTGCGCTTTTATTTCTTTGACTGCCGAAACCACTTCATCGATTTCTTTGTTAGAAGGACCTCTTCCACTAGCAACAATGCAATAGGTACCAACATTTAATTCATGAGCTTGACTGGCGCCTTTGATAATGGATACTTTATCTATCATTCGATACTTTTCAATTGGCGCGTTTGAGACACTTGATTGTGAGCAATAGCCGCAATTTTCCGGGCAAAGTCCAGATTTTGTATTAATAATCATATTGAGTTTTACCTTATTACCGTAATAGTGATTTCGTATCTTATATGCACCTTGAAGGAGAGATAAAAGCTCCTCATCGGGGCATACTAAAATCTCCAATGCTTCATCATCCGTTAACTCATGTCCTTGCAGCACTTCTCCTGCAAGATCAACCCAATTTTTCATTTTTTACTCCTCCATTCAAATTCGTACGCTGCAGCTTTCTGAATTGACTCCGGGATATCACACGTTTTTCCAAACGATGCGCCATTAAACCAGCACACACAGCTAAAATGATATCCTTTGGCAATGGCGGAATCATCCACAGCCAAGCCATTTTATAGGTAAAGCCATCTGGAGCAGCAGCCCATAGCTTATAAGCGAAAAACATCCAATTGGTACCAAATAAATAGTTAACTGTCATCCCAACTAAAGCAGCTGTTATGTAGATAGAGACACTTTTATTCCGTTCAATGACTTTTCCAGTTAGATAAGCAGTGAAAATAAATGAAATAATAAATCCAAAAGTTGGGCTTAGAAAATGACCAATTCCGCCGCCGAATTTAGCAAAAACCGGGGCACCAGCTAATCCGATACATGCATATACAATCATAGATATGGCACCTAAACGGCTTCCAAGAATGGCTCCAGCTAATATGGCAAAGAACGTCTGCAGTGTAATAGGCACCCCGCCAACGACCATAAATGGAACAATGGTAGTAATATTTGCTCCAATGCACATCAGTGCTACAAACATTCCTGCAAGTGTTATTTCAAAAGGACTTAAACTTTTTTTCATAAAACCACCTCCATACAAAGAATATAGAAAAAGAGTAATAGATTTACAGTTTATTTGTCAACCTATTTATAAATATAGTTAACATATTTTGTGATGATAAACCTACTAGTATTACAAATCCATAAAGTAGTGCATATTTTATATAAATTCCTAAATATCGACAAAACAGGTAAATTAAAAGATTTCTAAAAAAATATAAGAAAATAATATTTTTAACTTGAAAAAGTATTTTGAATTTCGGATAATTAAAATAATGATAGTAACGCTATCAAAAAATAAAGGGGTTGATTTAATGCCTAGTTCCATTCCAGTTCATTGGGATAAAGAAGTAGATGTAATTGTTTTAGGTACAGGTGGCGCTGCATTAACTGCGGCAGTTGCTGCATCAGAAAATGGTGCAAAAGTCCTTGTGTTAGAAAAAACTCATCAAATAGGCGGGACAACAGCTTTCTCAGGTGGGGTTCCTTGGATCCCGCTTAATCATTACATGAAGGAAGCGGGTTTTGAAGATAATCGTGAGGATGCAATAAACTTCATTAAACGTCTGGCTCTTGGTAGAGCAGATGATTATATGATTGAAACTTTCGTGGATAAAGGACATGAAGTGATCAAATTTTTATATGATCATACACCAGTAAAATTTGTATCTCCACAATCTTATCCTGAATATTATGCACGTATGGATGAAGCTTTAAAGCATGGCACACGTTCATTAGATCCAGCACCATTTGATCTAAATGAGATTGGTGAATGGGGTGAATTGGTTCGTCAAAATCCAATCTTTCCTCCTCTTACACTAGAAGAAGGAGGAGCTGTAGGAGGAATTGACTTCCAATTAGTAGCTGAACGTATGCAAAATAATATTGTTACGATGGGACGTTCACTAATTGCCTCTTTATTTAAAGCGTGTTTAGACCGGGGAGTAGAAACTTTAATAAACACGGCGGGAAAAGAATTAATCATGAACGAGGATGGACAAGTAATTGGAATGATAGCTGAAACAAAAGAAGGAGAGGTCTTGCGTTTCGCTGCAAGAAAAGGGGTTATTCTCGCTTCAGGTGGATTTGAATGGAATAAACAATTAGTCAAAGCATTCTTAAAAGCAGAGTTTACCCATCCAGTAACACCGCCGGGCAACGAAGGTGATGCACTCCTGATGTCAATGAAGGCTGGCGCTGCACTTGAAAACATGAGTGAGGCTTGGTGGTATCCAGCTATGGTAGATCCGACGTTCGAGTATGAAGATCATGTAATGGCGCAGCTTGGCGGAGGACGCAACGGTCCAAACTCAATTGTTGTCAATAAGTACGGACGCCGTTTTGTTCATGAAGGAACTACATATAACGATATGCCAAGATCATTCTTTCATTTTGATCCGGTAAAAATTGAATTTCCGAACGAAGCACCTGTTTGGATGGTTTTCGACCAGCAGCTTAAAGATAGCCAGCTTATCGTTACGATGACACCAGGGGATCCGGCACCTGAATGGGTAGATCAAGCTGACTCCATACGCGAATTAGCTGAAAAAATTGGTGTCGACCCAGATGGTTTAGAAGATGAGATTCGTAAATGGAATGAATATTGCGAGCAAGGTGCCGATCCGGATTTCCATCGCGGAACGATTCAATTTGAAGCTTTAACAATCGGAGGCGGCAGTCCTGCAAACAATTTAGGTAAGATTGAAAAAGGACCATTTTATGCATTACCAATCTATTTAGGCGCATTAGGTACCAATGGTGGACCAAAAATTAATGAAAATGGTCAAGTAGTTAAATATAATGGTGAACCAATTAAAGGGTTATATGCTGCTGGAAATGCATCCGGTAATCCGCTTGGCCCCATTTATCCAAGTGCAGGCGGAACCATTGGACCAGCTATGGTTTTTGGCTTCTTAGCAGGACAGCATGCTGTAAATTCATAATAACAAATAATAAATATAGGTAGGTGCGAAAGATGCCGCAAGGAACACATACAGTAGAAGTCCCATTAAACATACAAACAATTTGGAATTTTGTTCAAGATATGAACAACTGGGCGCCGCTCGTTCCAGGATACATTGAACACGAAATCTTGAGTGAAAACCAATCAACATGGGCATTTAAGGGTGACTTAGGATTTATGAAAAAAACTGTAAAGCTGCAAATTGATATTAAAGAATGGAATGAGCCTTCAGAAGTTCTATTTGACTTAAAAGGCTTGTCTGATAACTTTAAGGGTGGAGGCTATTTTCGTGCTGAAGTGATTGATGAAAACACTACAAAAATGTCAGGACATCTTGATATTACTGCTGGTGGAATGATGGGTGCAATGATCAATCAAATTTTAACAAAGTTTGTGCCGCAAACAGCACAAGAACTTACTGATGCTATAGTAGCCAAACTATTAGAAATTAATCTAGTAAAATAAAACAAAAGCGATCTCAAATAATCGAGATCGCTTTTTACTTTGCTGGCTGCTGCAAGTAGGACAACAGTACATTTTTCACCATGATTAGCTCTTCCTTTTTAGGAACTGGGACAATAACATCGGGAAGCAAAGTATACAAGGAATACTTTTTTACTGCTGTTCCAAACATATTTAAAATGGTACTGGAAAGTATTTCATGACTTAATGTAAGTTTGATGCTTCCATCACTTTTTCCTTCTCTAACAATGGCTGATATGATTCTGCCTATTTTTTCATATGCCTTTTCAACCTCTGCTAGTAGATTTTTTTCAATCGGTATAAAAGCAATGTATAATTCAAAGGCTTCTAGAAGCATAGCGGATTCACGATTTTCTTCAGAAATAAAGCCTATATAAGCAGTTAATACATCATCGATTTTCTCGATGCCTCTTTTATTTGATTCCTTAATCTGTTGGAAACGAGGGAATTGCTGTTCGATGGCTGCTTTCACTACTTCAATTATTATATCGTCTTTTTTTGGGAAATAACGAAATAGAGTAGCAACTCCTACATGGGCTTCATCAGCTATATTTTGCATGGTCGTGTTTTCAAATCCGTGTTCAGTAAATAACCTTTTTGCTGCAGATATCATATTTTTCCGTCTTTCGATTTTCTTATTCAATTTATCACCTACTTGGCAATATTATACTAGTTTTTACATGAAGAAACTTGAAAAAATAATATATTTTTTTGAATTCAACAAACTTTATTCATGCTAGGTAGAATGAGGCGTAGACAATCTAAGTAAAAAGAAACAATATTAAGATAAAAAAATATGTGTTTTTAACTAAATTATGTTATATTTGTAGGTATTAAATAACAACTTCAATTGTATTCGTGTGGTTTTATGTGGGAGGAGACGTATGTATGCAACATTTTAGTGTTGGAAAAAAAATAATGACTGGGTTTGGTGTTGTACTTATTCTACTCGTTATATTTGCTGTTATAGCGATAAACAGAATGTTTCATATGCAAGATAAGACATCTTCCATTGTTGATGAGTGGATGCCTTCTGTTGAGCTAATTAACTCGATAGGATTCCAAACTGAGCATGTTATTACACTTTCATTAAGATATATCCAGTCTGATGATGAGCAAGAAAAAGAAATGCTTAAAAAGGAAAGAACGAATTTCATAGATGAAGCAGAGAAAACAATGGCTTCCTATAAAAAGCTTATAAACACAAAAGATACAAAAGAAAACTTCGATAAATTGACCTATAAGTGGGCATTCTTCTTAAAGGTAAACGAGGAGACACTTAAGCTTAGTGATAAGGGGAAGTCTGAATTTGCCTACTTATATTTTAAAAAAAGTGCGAAAGCCTTCGATTCAATGAAGCAAAACATGGATCATCTCGTTACCGTTAATAAAATGGGTGCTGAGCAAGCTGGGATGGAATCTAAAAATGTATTTAACCAAACGGTTATTACGATTATAACTTGTATCATCATCTCTTTGATATTGGGAATTGGGGCTGCTCTATTTATTACTAGAATGATAGCAAAGCCTTTAAGATTAGTTACGAATAGAATCGATGAAATATCAAAAGGAAACTTATCTATTCCATCTATTGAAATGAATAGCAAGGATGAAATTGGTGTTTTGGCAAAATCAGTAAATGAAATGAAAAACAGTTTACATAAGATCGTTACTGAAGTTGTCAATGTTTCTGGATTTGTAAATAAACAGAGTGTAGAGCTAACTGTGTCGTCAGAGGAAGTGAAGCTAGGCAGCCAGCAAATTGCGACGACAATGCATGAATTAGCATATGGAGCCGAGGAACAGGCAAACTCTGCGTCTGAATCAGCTAGGGCAGTTGAGGATGTGAATGTTCAGATTAAACAAGCGGATCTGGCTGGAAAAAACTTAAAAATTGCTTCAAATGAAGTCCTGGAAAAAGCACAAGAGGGAACAATACTAATGAATGAGTCTGTTCATCAAATTGAGAAAATCAGTCAGATTGTAACCGAATCGATGGAAAAGGTTGTAAATTTAGATCAGAAAAATGATAATATTTACCAATTAGTTCATGTGATTCAGGATGTTGCTGCACAAACAAATCTTCTTGCACTAAATGCAGCAATTGAAGCTGCAAGAGCGGGGGAATCTGGTAAGGGCTTTGCGGTTGTTGCTGATGAAGTTAGAAAACTAGCTGAACAAGTTTCGAACTCTGTACAGGACATCACACATATTACACAAGATATCCAAAATGATTCAAAGCTTGTAGTAGAAACACTTCAAAATGGTGTAATTCAATCAGAAATTGGCAATCAACAAATAAGAACTACAGGTGAAACCTTTCATTCTATTTCCGATTTAGTTCTAATGATGGTTGAAAAAATTGACCAAGTATCAGCCAACTTAGATCAAATTCAATTAGGAAGTGAACAATTAAGTGCGTTTAGTGAAGAAATTTCAGCAGTAACTGAGCAATCTGCTGCGGGAGTTCAGCAAGCTTCAGCATCTGCAGAACAACAGGTAGCTTCTATGGAAACGATCGCTCATAGCTCTGAATCACTTAAAGCACTTTCAGCTCAATTAGAGGGCTTAGTTCAGCATTTTAAAATCCAATAAAGCAATGAATCTTTGGTTAATAAGGAGAATAGTAGATGAAGAAAAGCAAAATTAGGTTACTGCCCATTTGTTTTTTTGCATTAATCATGCTTATAGCAGGATGCTCAAGCAAAAGTGACAAAGAAGGTTTGTTAAAAGAAAATAATAAAACCGACAGCGAAGCATCACTTGCAACAGTGCCAGACAGGTTTAAAAATCCAGAAGACGTTAAAATTAAAGTTATCCGTAAAATAGGCGGGGACGACCATACAAAGCAATTTCTTGCAGGAGCCAAAGAGGAGGGCGAAGCACTGGGGTTGAAGGTGGATGTCTTTTCGGCAGATGGGGATAGCCAAAAGTTTCACAATGAAATCAAAAAATCTTTAGAAGAGGGATATGATGGGTTCATTATTTCCCACGGAGATGATCCAGAAACAATAGAAAGTGTAAAAAGACTAGTAGAAAAAGGCAAGAGTGTTGTTACATTTGATTCAAATGTTGAATTAGAAAAATTAGATGGTGTTACGCTAACATCTCAAAATGATGAGGTATTAGCAACATTTGCAATCGAGCAATTAATTGAAGATTATGAAGGACAAGCGAACATCGCTTATTTATGGGTGGATGGATTCCCGCCAATGGTCAGACGGAATGCTGTTTATACGGAGAAGCTGAAAAACAATCCGGGGATTAAAGAAATTGAGAGATTTGGAGTTGCTTCTGCAGATACATCTGGGGAAACGAAGGCAGCTGTGGCTGAAATGCTTAAGAAACACCCGAAAGGTGAGCTGGATGCTATTTTTGCAACATGGGATGCATTTGCAATTGGTGCAGTAGATGCAATTAAAGAGGCAGGCAGAGATGAAGTGAAGATTTATGGAATAGACGTGTCAAATACAGATTTACAATTAATGAAAGAAAATGAAAGTCCATGGAAATATACAGCAGCAGTAGATCCGAAATTAATTGGTGCATTAAACATGAGACTGGTTGTAAAAAAAATTGCTGGTGAAGAAACACCAAAAAATTATAATCTTGAAGCCTATTTGATTGCGCAGGAGGAACTTCAGGTTACTAAGAAAAATGTGACTATGGATACGCTAGGTGAAGTATTGCCTGGCTGGGGATTGTCTACTGAATTAGAAGAGGATTGGATGAAAACGTTAAAACAGATGAATGAGTAATATGATCATTTTTTATTTAGATCCCGATATTCTACATAAGAATATCGGGATCTTTTTTAATATAGAATTGAAAATTTTGGATTTAGTGCGTTTTTGTTGATTGGTTTACCAATTTCCTCCTAAAAATAGATTGTTTTATCGTATTATTTTGTTAATTCAGGAAAAACAAATAAAACTAAAGAAGTTATTTCGCTTTTTAAAAGAAACAATCATGTATAAAACCAAAAAATATACGAGTAATTCAAAATAAATATTGTATAAGATTTGTTCACATGATAAAATTTAGTTAATTTAGAAATGAAAGCGCTGTACAAATTCTGTCCGTCTATTATTCTAATGAAAAATAGGTAGGGTGGACATACTATCAAAGAAGGAGAATTAAAGAATGAAAAACTTTTTAAAAAGTGCATTAGTCCTATTAGTAGCTATTTCACTTCTGTTAACAGGCTGTGCTTCAGGTGAGGAAAGTTCTAAGCCAAAAGAAGGGAACAAGAATGTTTCACTTGATAATGTTCCTGAACGGTACAAGGATGGCAAAGAAGTGAAGATTAAAGTTGTAAGAAAAATTGGTGGAGATGATCATACTGCTCAATTTTTAGCTGGTGCAAAAGAAGAAGGTGAAGCACTCGGATTTAAAGTAGATGTGTTCACTGCTAACGGTGACACTGCTAAGTTCCATGATGCAATTGCTCAAGCATTACAAGAGGACTTTGATGGGTTTATTATCTCTCATGGAGATGATGTTGCTACAGTAGAAGACGTAAAGAAAATTGTAGAAGCTGGCAAGAGTGTAGTAACGTTTGATTCTAATGGCGATATTGCAACAGTAAATGGAGTAACACTTACATCACAAGATGATGAAGCATTGGCTGAGTTATCATTAGAGCAATTAATTAAAGATACAAATGGGAAAGCGAATATTGTTTATTTATGGGTAGACGGTTTCCCGCCAATGGTAAGACGAAATGCCGTCTATCAAGAAACTTTGAAAAGTAACCCAGGCATTAAAGAGATTGAGAGATTTGGTGTAGCAGCAGCAGATACATCTGTACAGACACAAAATGCTGTGGCAGCAATGTTAAATAAACATAAAAAAGGCGAGATTGATGCAATTTTTGCTACTTGGGATGCTTTCGCGATTGGTGCTGCACGGGCAATCAAAGAAGCAGGAAGAGATGAGATTGCGCTGTATGGAATAGACGTATCAAATGCAGACCTTCAAATTATGCAAGAAGAAAAAAGCCCTTGGAAATATACAGCAGCTGTTGATCCAAAACTAATTGGTTCTGTTAATATGAGAATTCTTGCGAAGAAAATTGCTGGTGAGGAAACGCCTGCAACATTCGATTTAGAGGCTTCTTTAATTTCACAAGAAGCACTGCAAAAATCAAACGCTCCTGTTAATATGGTAAACCTTGCTGAGGTTGTGGATGGCTGGGGAGTATCTGCTGCATTTGAAGAAGATTGGATGAAGACTTTAAAAGAATACTATAAATAATTAAATTTGAAACCTTATATCAGAGAATAAAAACTGGTATAAGGTTTCAAATCCATTATAGGCCTTAAATTGCTGCGTATAATTGATTGAAATAGAAGGAGGCTTATGGGCATGTCAACATTATTAGAAATGAAAAATATATCCATAGAGTTCCCTGGTGTTAAAGCACTTAATGAAGTCTATTTTTCTACTAAAACGGGTATGACTCATGCTTTGATCGGTGCAAATGGTGCGGGTAAATCAACATTAATGAAAGTTCTTTCCGGTGCCTATGGGCATTATACAGGTGAAATATATATAGGCGGAAAGAAAGTTGATATACGTACTCCGAAAGACGCTCAGGATAGTGGAATACAGATTGTTTATCAAGAGGTAGATACTGCGCTAATTCCTTATTTAACGGTTGGAGAAAATATTATGTTAAATGAAACCGTTAACGATATGGGGAAAAAACAGTTTGTCAAATGGGGCCAAATTCACAAAAGAGCAACAGAAATACTAAATCGAATGAATGTGAATATAAATTCGAGAACGCTAGTTAGTGAATTAACATTAGCTCAAAAACAAATGGTACTAATTGCAAGATCCATTTCAAAGCAATGTAAATTTTTAATTTTGGATGAACCGACTGCGCCGCTTAGTCATTCTGAAACAACAGAACTTTTTAGAATTGTCCGTGAGCTAGTAAAAGAAGATGTGGGCATTATCTTTATTTCTCATCGTTTGCCTGAGCTGTTCGAAATTTGCCAAGAGATCACCGTTATGAAAAATGGGGAGTTTGTCATAAAAGAAAATATTGCTGACACATCTCAAAACAAAATCGTGGAATATATGCTTGGTGAAAAGCTTGAAGAACAATTTCCGAAGTACCAAGTTGAAATCGGAGAAACTGTCCTTTCTGTTGAAGGACTTCATGATATTGGTTTAGTGAAAAATTTTAGCATGCATGTAAATGCAGGAGAAATCGTTGGGATTGCCGGTTTAGTCGGTGCTGGGAAAACGGAGATATGCAAAGCTTTGTTTGGTGCTTCTAAGATAACTAGAGGTGAAATTAAAATTAGAGGAACCAGTGTGAAGGTTAAGGATCCTAGTGATGCAGTTAGAAAAGGGATTGCTCTCGTACCAGAGGAGCGAAGAAAAGAAGGGATTCTTGTTCAAGAATCTGTTTCTACAAATCTAACATCAGCAAGCCTAGGGAAATTTTCGAAGTTTCTCAGCTTTGTCAATACAAAGGAAGAAAAGAAGATCTCAATTGAAATGATAAAAGATCTTGGGATAAAGACGCCGTCAGAAGAAGCCAAAGTACAAAATCTTTCCGGTGGAAATCAGCAAAAAGTTGCCATTGGAAAATGGCTGATTTCTGATGCTGAGGTATACATTTTTGATGAACCTACAAAGGGAGTAGACGTTGGTGCTAAAAAAGATATTTTCGAACTGATTTCGGGTTTAGCCAAGCGTGGAAAGTCAGTCATCTATGCATCTTGTGAGCTTTCAGAAATTCTCGGGATAACAGACCGCGTGTATGTTGTATATGACGGAGAAGTGGCGAAAGAACTTGAAACAAAAACAACAAATGAAGAAGAATTGTTATTCTATTCAACAGGGGGTAAATAAGGATGAACACGGCAAATCCTGTTCCAAACACAAAGCCCGCCAAAAAAGGGTTTGAACTATTTGAGTTTTTATATAAATATGGAACGATTATCACAATTTTTGTTTTGATTGCCATCTTTGCAATCGCTAATCCAAGTTTTATTCAAGGGTCAAATATTGTTAATATTTTGAGGTCTATTTCCATCGTTACCATTATAGCTATAGGAATTACAATTTCACTTTCGGTAGATGGTTTTGACTTATCGGTTGGATCAACTGTTTCTCTATCAAACGCAGTTGTTGTTTCTATGTTTGTGTGGTTTTCGCAGAATATTTTCATTGCTATTTTAGCAGCTATTGGAGCGGCGCTTCTAGTTGGAGCCTTTAACTCGTTTATGATTGTTAAAGTGAAAATTCCAGACATGCTTATGACGCTTGCCACTATGTTTATTATTCAAGGGATTGCTCTCACATATACAAAAGGAGCAACCGTTTCACAGAACATGATTATGCCTGATGGAAGCTTCTCAACAGGTGTAATTCCGCCGTTTTTTGCAAAAATTGGTCAAGTGCCATGGATTATTATCATTATGGTTGTAGTAGTAGCTCTCGTTCATATTTTCTTAAATTATACAAAACATGGCCGTTATATGTATGTAATTGGTGGAAATAAGGAAGCTGCCAGACTTTCTGGTATTCCTGTTAATAAATACAAGGTGCTTGCTTACTTGCTTTCCGCGACCTTCGCAGCAATTGGAGGAATTGTCCTTGCCTCTCGTGTAATGACAGCAGAGATTAATTCTGGTGCTCCATACTTAATGGATGCTGTAGCTGCAGCATTTATTGGTCTATCGGTTTTAGGGGCTGGAAAGCCGAATGCTTTTGGAACTTTTATTGGTGCAGTATTGATCGGAATCTTATCTAATGGCTTGGTCATGATGTCCGTACCTTACTATGCAATGGATATTGTTAAGGGAACAGTCTTAGCGCTTGCACTAGCATTAACTTACTATCGACAAAAATAGGGTGGAGGGATTTATAATGAAAGATTTTACGAAGGAATATTTCACGATGACTGAAGAAGATGCGATTGATTATGCAAAAACAAACCTTGATCTCTTCAATCCAGAAGCAAAGCTTCAATGTAAGGAAATCGGAGACGGGAACTTGAACTATGTATTTAAAGTCGTTGATTCAGTAACGAACCAGTCGGTGATCATTAAACAGGCTGGTCCAGTTGCTCGTATTTCTGATGAATTTAAATTATCTCCAGATCGGAATAGAATTGAAAGTGAAATCTTGCAATTGCAATATAAATTAGCTCCAGGCTATGTGCCAGAAGTTTATAAATATGATCCGATTATGAATTGCTGTGCAATGGAAGATTTGTCTGATCATGAAATGATGCGGGCGGCGTTAATTGAACACAAAAAGTTTCCGCTTTTTGCAGACCATATTTCTACTTTTCTAGTAAATACTTTATTATTAACTTCTGATGTTGTAATGGAACATAAGGAAAAGAAGGCATTAGTGAAGAGTTTTATCAATCCTGAGCTTTGCGAAATTTCTGAGGACCTTGTATACACAGAACCATTTTATGATTGCCCTCGCAATGATGTCTTTCCTGAAACAAGAGAGTTCGTACAAACTGCAATTTGGAATGATAAGGCATTGCTGCTCGAGACGGCTAAACTAAAATTTGAATTTATGTCAAATGCACAATCACTTGTACATGGAGATTTGCATACTGGTTCTATTTTTATTAAAGAAGATTCTACTAAAGTCTTTGATCCGGAGTTCGCTTTTTACGGTCCGGCAGGCTATGATATCGGTAACGTAGTAGCCAATCTGATATTTGCCTATGCAAATGCAAGTTTTACAATTGATGACGAAATGAAGCAAAAAGATTATCTAAATTATTTGGGGAACACGATCAAGGATATAATTGATTTATTCAATGAGAAATTTATAAAAACTTGGGATGGTCAAGCAACAGAACCAGTTGCGAAATATGCAGGTTTTAAGGAATATTATCTTGGTACGGTTATAAGAGATACTGCGGCTATTGCTGGACATGAACTGATTAGAAGAATAATAGGTTTAGCTCATGTAAAGGACATTACCTCCATTACGAATGCAGAAGCTCGTGTGCGAGCAGAGAAAATTTGTCTGACTATCGGAAAAACCTTTATACTTAATAGAAACAATATGAAAACGGGTGCTGACTTTATAGATGTCATCCAATCAGCAGAAGAACAGCTTCTAAAGGAGGCAGAATAAGATGGGAAATCCAGTTGAAGTAATACAATCAGTCAAATTAGATGATGAAAACAGTACACTAATACTTTTAGACCAAACAGTATTGCCAAATGAAACAGTATTTCTTGAATTGAAAGAAATGGAAGATGTATGGGAGGCGATCTATCAATTAAAAGTAAGAGGAGCACCTGCAATCGGAATTGCAGCAGGATATGGTGTCTATCTAGGTACGAAAAAATCAACTGCTGAAACATATGAAGAATTATATTGTGATTTTACAAAGGTAAAAGAATACTTAGCTTCCTCAAGACCAACTGCAGTTAACCTTTTCTGGGCACTTAATCGAATGGATGAAAGATTTAAGAAAGAGGAAGGCAAAACTGTTTCTGAAGTAAAGGCTGCTCTTAAGGAAGAAGCGGAACTAATCAGAGCAGAAGATGAAAAAATTTGTGAATCAATCGGACAATATGCACTTTCATTGTTAGAGCCTGGCTGGGGAATTCTTACTCACTGTAATGCTGGAACAATTGCAACTGCCAAATATGGTACTGCGCTGGCCCCGATTTATTTAGGGCAGGAAAAAGGCTATGACTTTAAAGTTTATGCAGATGAAACAAGACCGTTGCTTCAAGGTGCCCGATTAACTGCTTGGGAACTGCAGCAGGCTGGAGTAGATGTAACATTAATCTGCGATAATATGTCATCCATCGTAATGAAGGAAGGGAAAATTCAGGCCGTTCTTGTCGGGTGTGACCGGGTAGCTGAAAATGGTGATACAGCGAATAAAATCGGGACATCTGGTGTAGCGATTTTGGCAAAGCACTACAATATACCTTTCTATGTTTGTGCACCGCTGTCTACAGTTGATTTAGCATGTAAGACAGGGGACGATATTCACATCGAACTAAGACCTTCAGAAGAAATTACAGATAAATGGTATGAAAAACCAATGGCACCAAAAGATGTGAAGACGTATAATCCTTGTTTTGATGTGACAGATCATTCTTTAATTACAGGAATCATTACCGAAAATGGCATTGCATATGCGCCATTTAATGAAACCCTTCCAAAAATGTTCAAAAGTACAAAATAAAAAAGGAAAAGAGCTGAGGTTACTACTTCAGCTCTTTTCTGACAAGTTTTATTAAGCTATTCACATTCATGAAGAGCCACATTTTGTTCTTTTAAGAATTGCTTCCATTCTGAAGAAAGTGTTTTGTCCACAACAACATGATTAATTTTGTCAAAATCACAAATTCTTGCAAACGATGTTTTATCAAATTTCGTGTAGTCCGCAATTAGGTAGACATTATTTGCGTGTTCAGCAGCTAGTTTTCGGATTCCTGCTTGTTGTTCATTCGAATCTGTTATGCCATGCTGCATGCTGACAGAGCGGCATGAAATGAAGGCGGTATCAAAGAAATAATGCTTTAGTGTATACTCAGCACTTCTTCCTGTATTTGATAGGGATGTTGGTGACAATGTCCCTCCGATTACAACAATATTAATATTTGGTTTTTCTACTAGAGAATTAATGACTTTAAGCGAATTTGTCACAACCGTTAATTTCTTATCCTCAAGCATACTGGCAATAACTAAAGAGGTTGTGGAGGCATCCAAGAAAATGGAATCACCGTTTTTGATAGCGGCAATACATTCTGCAGCAATTTTCTTTTTACCTTCCACGTGAATATGTTCTCGTAAATTGACATTTACATCGTTTTGAACACCTTCAGAAATATATGCTCCACCATATGTTCGATTTAAAACTCCTTCTTCCTCTAGCTGTTTTAAATCTCTGCGGATCGTTTCCTCTGTTACATTAAATTGATTTGTAAGATCGGCAACGGTTATACTCTTTTTTTCTAGTATTATTTCTTTGATTTTTTTCTTACGTGCGATAGGAAGCATGTCAATCTCCTCATTTTTAATTGTTTGTTAAGAGAATTATACCATGTTGTGTGGGTTTTAATAAGTAACATCCAAGAAATAAAAAGATTTGATTTTAACTAAGTTAAAGGGAATATAACACATACTAATTTTGGTTTCTTGTTAAATAACAGTACAATTCAACAAGAAATGGTTATAAAACCAAAATAATAATTGACAAAACCACAAATTAGTAAGAAAATTATAAGCAGTAAAAGTATCGTTAAAATGTGCATTTTACTTTCTGCCTAAGTAATATAAATATAGAACGCAGGAATGAATAGAGTGTATTTTGGATGATTAAGGAGTTGTCACTTATGAGAAATAAACAACAATATTATACGGATAACGAAGCCAAAAATTTAATCTGTGAAATTGGCAGAAGAGTATATAATAAAAATTTTGTAGCCGCCAATGACGGGAATATTTCTATTAAAGTGGGTCCAAATACCATTTGGGCTACACCTACAGGAGTAAGTAAAGGATTTATGACACCTGATATGATGGTGAAAATGGACCTTGAAGGCAATGTTATTTCTGGGGAGATGAAACCTTCATCAGAAGTAAAAATGCATTTAAGGGTTTATAATGAAAACCCTGAAGTAAATGCAGTCGTTCATGCACATCCGCCTGTAGCAACATCTTTTGCAATTGCAGGGGTGAGTCTCGATAAGCCAATTTCACCGGAAGCTGTCGTTCTTCTAGGAACGGTTCCAGTAGCACCATATGCAACACCAGGTACTCAAGAGGTTCCCGATTCGATTGCACCTTTTTGTAAGGATTATAATGCCGTGCTGTTAGCTAATCATGGGGCTCTAACTTGGGGCTCAGATATTATTCAAGCTTATTTTAGAATGGAGTCACTTGAACATTATGCACTAATGTTAATGTATTCAAATAACATCATCAATAAAGCGAATGAACTAAACCCCACACAAATATCGGATCTAATTAATATTCGGAAATCGATGGGCATACAAACTGGCGGGGTACCTCAAAGTTCACTTGATGCGCAAAGAAGCAAGATATTAAATAATAAAGAAGAAATGATTGAGCATATTGTTCGAAAAGTAACAGAAGAAGTAGTGAATCAATTAATGAAAGAGAATAACTAAATATCGACCGATCCATTTGATAAAGCTATGGGAAAGGTTAGAAGAGATCTTCATGTTAATATTCAGTCATGAAGGTCTTTTTTTAATTTAAGGTTTGTTTTTATTGTAGTCTCCGGTTATCCGAATGTAACTTTCTTTAAGGAAATTTTATTTGATAATATAATAACTTGAGAATCTTTTTTGATTTAGGAGGGAAGAACATGAGAATCGTACAATTAACTAAAAATACAATTGAATCTGAACACATCTGCTGTGCTTTAGGGGCAAAACAATATGAAAATGCGGTGAGGGAAAAGAAAAAGTGGCTCCGAGAACGTATGGATGAAGGGCTGGTATTTAGTCGGCTAGATGAACGTGCAAAAGTATTTATAGAATATTTGCCAGCTGAAATGGCCTGGGTCCCTATAAAAGCACCAAATTATATGTATATTAATTGTTTGTGGGTTTCGGGCAGATATAAAAATAACGGGTTTGCAAAGCAATTATTAAGTGATTGTAAAGAAGATGCAATGAATCGTGGAATGGATGGGATTGTACATATCGTTGGCCAGAAAAAATTTCCGTATTTAAGTGATAAACAGTTCTTTGAACATATGGGATTTGAGACAGTAGACCAAGCGGCGCCTTATTTTCAATTAATGGCACTGAAGTGGAATGAGCATGGCGTTATCCCTTCTTTTAACAATCAAGTAAAGAAATTATCAGATGATAAAGGGGTAACTATTTATTACACTGCTCAATGCCCATTTGCAGTGGGCATCATAGATGAGTTGAAAAAAGTAGCGGAGAGTAAAGATGTATCTTATAAATCTTTTCAAATTACTACAAAAGATGAAGCGCAAAACTCACCAATCGTATGGACAACATTTGGGTTGTTTTATAATGGGGAGTTTATCACACACGAAATAATCAGCGCAAACAAATTTGAGAAATTACTAACAAAACTTATAGAAGAAGATCCTATTCAAATATAGAAAAGGAAATGGGTTTGGGGCTTTTAGTCAATTGAAGTCCTTTATTTATACTATTGATAGGGTCATCTTTTATATAGAAGGATATAATAAATAGAAATGAAAATTGTAAGAGGATGTGAGTTCGTTCTAATGGAAGAACAATACAAATTAGAAGAAGCTGGCTGGAATTTTGATAATAGTTATAATAGGCTGCCCAATTCATTTTTCTCTAGGATGAGTCCAAATCCTGTTCGTGACCCAAAGCTCGTTATTCTTAATGGTTCACTAGCAGCATCATTGGGACTTGATTTACAGGAACTGCAATCAGAAAAAAATGTTTCTGTGTTTGCCGGAAATCAGTTTCCTGACAATGCTTCACCACTTGCGCAAGCATATGCCGGTCATCAATTTGGGCATTTTACCATGTTAGGGGATGGGCGAGCTTTACTTATAGGAGAGCAGATTACGCCTGAAGGTGTACGGTACGATATTCAGCTCAAGGGTTCAGGCAGAACACCATATTCCCGAGGCGGGGATGGAAGGGCTGCGCTAGGTCCTATGCTTAGAGAATATATTATTAGTGAGGCTATGTACGCGCTGGGAATTCCAACTACACGCAGTCTAGCAGTAGTAACAACAGGTGAGTCCATTATCCGTGAAACGTACTTGCCAGGTGCAATTCTAACGAGAGTGGCAAATAGCCATATTCGGGTTGGAACTTTTCAATACGCATCGAAACTTAGTACGGAGGAAAATCTCAAGATTCTCGCAGATTACACAATTAATCGCCATTTTCCAGAAATCGGCTTAAGTGAAAATCGTTATCTATCACTTCTTCTGGAAGTGATCAACCGGCAAGCGAAGCTAATTGCTAAGTGGCAGTTAGTAGGTTTTATTCATGGGGTAATGAACACTGATAATATGAGCATTAGCGGGGAAACAATTGATTACGGTCCATGTGCTTTCATGGATACTTATAATCCGGCAACGGTATTTAGTTCAATCGATACAAGAGGACGCTATGCATATGGCAACCAGCCGTATATCGCTTCATGGAATCTTGCGCGTTTTGCTGAAACCTTATTGCCGCTATTGCATGAAAATGAGGAAAAGGCACTTGTATTGGCTCAAGATGCGATTGCACAATTTACTGATTTGTACCAAGCCAACTGGCTAGCAGGGATGCGAACAAAACTAGGGATTTTTAACGTGGAAGAGCAAGATGAAGATCTTGTTAAAGACCTTCTTAAAATGATGGAGAAATATCAAGCAGACTTTACTAATACATTCCGCTCCTTAACATTTGATAGGAAAGAGGATTTAGTTTTTTTTGGCAAGGATGAATTTAATCAATGGGCAGAGTTATGGCAGGCAAGACTGCAAAGGCAGCAGGAATCAAAAGAAGCCTCCGGACAATTGATGCGGGAATCTAATCCAGCAGTAATTCCGCGAAATCACAGGGTGGAGGAAGCTCTGGATGCTGCGGTGAATGAGGGAGATTTTGGTGTCATGGAAAGGCTTCTTGAAGTTGTATCAAACCCATATGCGCACACAGAAAAGCAAGCTGAGTATTGCACACTGCCGGTACCGTCTGATCGCCCATACCGTACTTTTTGCGGAACTTAATCAATTGCTTATTTATTGATAATATGATTATTGTTTTTAAAATGGAGGGCGACTTGTGGAAAATAAAATCCAGAAAATCTCTGCGAATCTATGGTTTGATAAACAAGCTGAAGAAGCGGCAGAATTTTACACAACTATATTTCATCATTCCAAAATAAGGAGAATCATCCGTTATGGAAAAGAAAGGCATAAAATAGATGGAATAACAGAGGGAACCGCCATGACAGTAGAATTTGAATTAGAGGGGCAAACCTTTGTCGCCTTAAATGGCGGACCGCAATTTAAATTCAATGAAGCAATCTCTTTTATTGTTAACTGTGAAACGCAAACAGAAATTGACTATTATTGGGGCAAGCTCTCTGAAGGCGGAGACGAAAAAGCGCAAGTATGCGGCTGGCTGAAAGATAAATATGGTGTCTCGTGGCAAATCGTTCCATCCAACCTGAATATCTTGTTAAGTGATCCAAATCCTAGAAAAACAGACAGAGTGATGAAAGCACTCCTTCAAACGGAGAAAAAAATTGATATGGACGCTTTAATGCGGGCATACGAAGAGGAATGATTGAGAATAGCTTAGAAACAAATCTATAATTTGAAGTGAATATTAATGGGAATGATAGCACGTTAGTAAAGCCCGGAAGTTATGGTGAGTTTAAAAAATGGTAGAGATGAAGGGTTCATGGCTACCAAAAAACGGAGCGAGCCGAAAAATGGTAGCCATGTGGCGTTTATGGATCCCGAAAAACGAGGCAAATCGAAAAATGGTAGCCATGATGCGTTCATGGATCCCGAAAAACGAAGCAAATCGAAAAATGGTAGCAATGAGGAGTTCATGGATCCCGAAAAATGAGGCAAATCGAAAAATGGTAGACATGAGGGTGTTCATGGACCCCAAAAAACGAAGCAAATCGAAAAATGGTAGCCATGAGGCGCTCATGGATCCCGAAAAACGAGGCAAATCGAAAAATGGTAGCCATGAGGTGTTCATGGACCCCAAAAAACGAAGCAAATCGAAAAATGGTAGCCATGAGGCGCTCATGGATCCCGAAAAATGAAGCAAATCGAAAAATGGTAGACATGAGGGTGTTCATGGACCCCAAAAAACGAAGCAAATCGAAAAATGGTAGCCATGAGGCGCTCATGGATCCCGAAAAATGAAGCAAGCCGAAAAATGGTAGCCATGAGGAGTTCATGGACCCC
>NZ_LT904904.1:2268608-2426976 GCF_900199725.1 Cytobacillus massiliigabonensis
TGAGGAGTTCATGGACCCCAAAAAACGAAGCAAATCGAAAAATGGTAGCCATGAGGCGCTCATGGATCCCGAAAAATGAAGCAAGCCGAAAAATGGTAGCCATGAGGTGTTCATGGACCCCCAAAAACGAAAGAAACCGAAAAAATGGTAGCCATGAAGCGCGCATGGACCCCGAAAAACAAAGCAAACTGAAAAATGGTAGCCATGTGGCGCTCATGAATCCCGAAAAACGAGGCAAATCGAAAAATGGTAGCCATGAGGTGTTCATGGACCCCCAAAAAAGAAGGAAACCGAAAAAATGGCAGCCATGAGGCGCTCATGGATCCCGAAAACGAAGCAAGCCGAAAAATGGTAGCCATGAAGGGTTCATGATGACCGAAAACCAGAGCAAGCCGAAAATCGGAAGTTATATCTGATTCATGAAACCCTAAAAAATCATCTAATAGACCTCGATACCGCAAAATAAGATCAGACTCTAACCAAGAAGATGGATCTTTTTTATCTTTGCTCTATTTTTTCAATATACTTAAATATTCTATCCAAGGACCAACATCTGTTGTGTACCTTTTTGCCATGACTCGTACGATTTGTGCGATATGGGTTAAATCATGAGCAACCCACGTGGAAATCACTTCTCTTAACTTCACTGAACCAAATGCAGGGTGGGTACCTGGCATTTCAAGATGCTTCTCAGGGTCAACCATACTTTTTAGTTTCGAAATATTTTGCGCTCTTAAAGAATGAAACTCCTGCAG
Organism: Cytobacillus massiliigabonensis; assembly: GCF_900199725.1. Lineage (GTDB taxonomy): Bacteria > Bacillota > Bacilli > Bacillales > Cytobacillaceae > Cytobacillus > Cytobacillus massiliigabonensis. Next base: position 2,269,364 of record NZ_LT904904.1, read on the forward strand.
TTTTTGTGCTAATGAAACTTGGATCTCTTTATTTAAATGAGCGAAACGATCATAAGGGGGAAATGTTTGATTTTCACCTTCAGAAAGGATTAATTCAACTCTTTGTATCCAATTATTTTTCTCACCTTCAATGAGGTGTTCTACGACTTCATCAGTATTCCACGAACCTTCCCCTTCATTGCATTTCAGCCAACCTTCTGATAAGCCTGTTAATAAATACGACAAGGTTTGTGGTGTTCTTTCCAAAACCTCAATTGCTTCTTTCATATTAAAGTTCATAGTATGGCTCCTTTCTAATATAAATTCTGGGTAAATGTTGTTTTAGTGTTTTTTTCTTGCTAAAAATAAGTTAAAACAACACTATTAAAGAAGTACAATATGTACGTATAAATTATACTAGACTAATCTGTTAAGTATGCTAACCCTAAGTACAAAAAATACATAGTTTAAGTAGGAGGTCTTAAAAATGGAAATTGGTATAAGCACATTTGTAGAAACAACACCAGATATTAAAACAGGTGAGGTCATTAGTCACGCTCAGCGTATTCGTGAGGTCGTGGAAGAGATTGTTCTAGCAGATAAGGTTGGCTTGGATGTATTTGGAGTAGGTGAACATCACCGCGTTGATTATGCCGCATCTTCACCGGCTGTCATTCTAGCTGCAGCTGCGTCTCGAACAGAGAAGATTAGACTTACGAGTGCGGTTACTGTTCTCTCTTCGGCTGATCCAGTGCGAGTATTTCAGGATTTTGCAACCGTTGATGCCATCTCAAATGGCCGTGCGGAAATCATGGCAGGAAGGGGGTCCTTTATCGAATCATTTCCATTGTTTGGTTATGATTTAAATGACTATGACGAATTGTTTGAAGAGAAGCTTGAATTATTGCTGAAAATTGTGGCTTCTGAAAAGGTAACTTGGAAAGGCGGACATCGGCCAGCCATTCAGAATCTTGGTGTGTATCCACGCCCGGTACAGGGCCCTCTTCCAGTATGGATTGGTAGCGGCGGAAATTCAGAATCTGTCGTTCGTGCTGGAATATTAGGTCTTCCGCTTGTACTTGCAATAATTGGCGGCCGTCCTCTCCAGTTTGGTGCACTTGTAAAGCTATATAAAAGAGCGGCTGCACATGCTGGACATGATCTATCTAAGCTAACTGTAGCTTCCCATTCACACGGGTTTATTGCTGAGGATAAGGAAACTGCAGCAGATAAATTTTTCCCTTCCACTCAGTATGTAATGAACAAATTAGGGAGAGAGCGTGGATGGGGACCGTATACTCGTTCTAGTTTTGATGATGCCCGCAGTTTAGAAGGTGCCCTATACGTTGGTGATCCGCAAACAGTAGCTGAAAAGATCATTTACCTGCGAAAAAATGTAGGGATTACTCGTTTTATGCTGCACGTACCAGTTGGAACGATGCCACATGCCGAAGTCATAAAAGCAATTGAGTTGTTAGGTAAAGAAGTGGCGCCTCTAGTTCGGAAAGAGGTTGCTAGATGGGAAGCTGAAGGAGAAGAAAAAAATTGATATTCTTTTTTATAGGAAAAACATAGTCTTTCATAAAGGATATATAAGAAAATATATCCATTTTTTAGACAAATAAAATAAATTATAGAACAAGTGTTCTTGTTGTGTTATAATTTTAATAGCAATAGTATAGGAAGCTCAAGGGTGGTTAGCATTCCCTAATGAAAGGGGGTGCTGCCTATGTCGATCTTTCAGGCAATTATGATTATGATTGCGTTTGCAAGTTTGATTGTATCGATTATCGCTTTAACACAGAAAAAGTAATCCACCCTTGAGCTCGCCCAGCAAGAGAGATGGATTACTTTTTTAATCCTGCTGATCCCCTTTTGGGACCTAGCTATTGCACAGACCGTTTTAGTGTAACCAGCACTAGCGGTCTTTTTAATTATATGATTGTTCTATATTTTTATTATACTTAATGTACTTGAAAAAGCAAACAACAGGAACTGAAAAATATTGTATATTTCTTTTTTCCCCTTCAGATAATATAAAGGCAATGAAGAATCAAACATATATCAGGAGATGAAAAAAATGAAAACAAAGGATAATTTTTTACAGGGAGCTAAAGTGACTAAAGATAATCAAATTTTTGGGACACCTAATAGCAAGAGTAAGAATGGAACTGGTGATTCACCCAATGATAACGCGCGTAATAAAAATACAAAATGATACAATAAAAAGGCAGCCAAGAAAAACTTGGTTGTTTTTAATTTTTTTATGGAAATTCAAAGACTTACAGGTGGCTGGTAGTTTAGTATTCTAATATGGAAAATGGTTTTATTTCGACAGAACCAAGTAAAAGAGAACAGGAGGAATCTATATGCAAACATTAGTAAAAATCAGTAAACGATTTTGGTATCAGACACCTGTGTCAGAGACGGATCGACCTATTTTAGGAGTGGTTATAGGGGATAAACGCTCTTTAATGATCGACGCTGGCAATTCGGAAGAGCATGCGAAATATTTTCTTAGAGAATTAGAAAAGAATAATATTCTTCAGCCAAGTATAGTAGTGCTTACACATTGGCATTGGGACCATACTTTTGGATTATCCGGATTAGACATGATTTCAATTGCTTCTAGTCGAACAAAAAAGGAGCTTGAAAAGCAAGTCCCGTTCGAATGGAATGATGCTGCATTGGATGAACGAGTAAAAGCTGGTGTGGAAATAGAATTTTGTGCAAATGCCATTAAAAAAGAATATGGAAGGGAAAGGAATATTACAATTACTCTTCCAGAAATAACTTTCGAAACGAAGATGGAGATTGACCTTGGAGGTGTCACTTGTCAACTTCAGCATGTTGGCGGCGATCATGCTCAAGATTCTGTCATTGTTTATGTAAAGGAAGAGAAGATATTATTTTTAGGGGATGCCATATATGCTAACCTTTATTCAAGCAAAAGAAATCACACTGTGAAAAGGACTCTGCAGCTTTTAGACAATATTGACCAATTTGATGCGGAAATCTATATTCTTTCGCATTGGAAGCCAGTATCTCAGGAAGAATATCAGCAAGAAGCGAATTTGTTAAGGAGAGTCGCTCGCTTAACTGAGCGATTTGCTGGAAAAAATGAAGAGATTGTGAAAGCTTATCAGGCGATTGTTAAGAGAGATTTAAATGAAGATGAGCTTGAAGTAATCGAGTATTTTATTAATGGGTACGAAGTAGAGAGGTAAAAAATTTCATGTTTTTATTGCAAAGGCACCGTAGAAAGTGGAGGATTTTATGATGAAAAAGGTTTTTGCAGATGTCATTCAATTTCGTGGCACACATTACGATTTTGGCTTTTTACAAGGAGAAGAGCTTAAAGATTCGATATTAATCAAGAATAGGGAGCGACAGTGGAAGGTAAGAAAACCGCTCTTTAAAATTGACCTTAATGAAACTAAACTGGTTTTCCAGAGGCTGGCACCGATGATTTGGGAAGAATTACTAGGATTGCGCGATGCTTTGGAATGGCCAATGGAAAGGGTATTACAGGAATTTGGCGGGTACAGAGTTAATATCAATCCATCTGGGTGTTCCATTTTTGTGGGTGACCATTACATGATTCGTAATTATGATTATCATCCGAAAACGTATGACGGACGTTGTGTAGTTTTCCAACCTATGGATAGTGGATATGCGACAATCGGCTTAAGTCAGAAAATTACGGGAAGATGTGATGGGATGAATGAAAAAGGCTTAACTATGGGCTATACATTTATGAATCGGAAACGCCCAGGCGATGGCTTTATTTGTCACATGATTGGCAGGATTATACTTGAATTGTGCTCGAATACCGAAGAGGCTGTTGATTTGTTGAAAGAGATTTCACATCGAGGTTCCTTCAGTTACGTTTTATTCGATTCAACAGGCAAGTTGCCATATATTGTTGAGACTTCGCCTAGAAGAGTAGAGGTTAGGCAGGGATACGCTTGTACGAATCATTTTAAGCTCATGACGGAAGAGAATCGTCATGTCTTAGATGATTCGAAAAAAAGAATGCAAGTAATCGAAGATCACCAAGGAGATGGGTTAAGTGGTCATGATGCATTCCGGTTATTAAACGATACTGATAAAGGGATATTCTCCAAACTTTATGGAAGCTGGGCAGGTACGATTCATACCTCCGCTTATCTTCCACAAGAGTTGCAGGCATGGATTGCGCTAGGTGGAGATCAAGAACCAACAAAAATCGATTTTTCTAAATGGTTGAATAAAGAGGATCTTCCTTTTAAGCGATTAGAAGGCATGGTGGAAACGGATATCCCTTTTGTAAATATGGAACAAGCAGATTGGTATCGATAATACTTTTTAGTGAAACTATTAAATTATTTCGACAAAGCGATTGATCCATCATATTACTTCGATAAATAAAGTGCCAATTTCTATTCAATAGAAATTGGCACTTTATTTATCTTGATGTTTTTGGCGGTTGGCAAACATCACATTTTCGTTGATGGTTATTTTTAAATTTTGTAAATGTTTTTTCAAAATTGCTGCCACAAGCACATTCAAATAGTAACTTTTGAGAAAAACCGTGATATTCGGCTGTCAATAATTTGCTATCCGAATTCTTCTCAACAAATTCTTTAATTTTATCGATTGTCCATCGTTTATTCATTTAATACCCCTCCAAATATTATTACTAGGCGGAGGCTGTTTTGGCTCCGTTCAATTATGAGTTAAAGTCGTAATTATCCTAAGTTTTTTATTATAGCATGTGTATGCCCATATTTAAAGAAATCTATAGGTGTTCTTTCTTTTAGGATAATTTTTATTAGAAATGGTTAAAATTAGGTAATTTTAGCTAGAGACAGTTTTTAATTACTGTGATAATATGTAAATAACAATTAACATATTGTTAATTAAAAAACAAAAGGTGAGAAGCTGATGAGCGATACTATTTTAAATTATAATGTTAGCAACTATCGAACGCCTGATGGATATACGAGTGATATAGCCGTATTCACAATTATTTCAACTGAAGTCGGTGCTTATAAGCCACCTGAAAAAACATTAAAAATTATGCTTATTAAAAGGACAGAGAAGACAAAAGAAGGCGACTCCAATATAGAAGGAGGAAAATGGGCATTGCCGGGTGGTTTTATACAACCGGACGAAACCGCTTATGATGCAGCGGTAAGAGAATTAGGCGAGGAGACAGGAATTACTGGTTTAAGAATTAAGCATTTTGGAGTGTATGATCAATTTGGCCGTGATAAGCGGGGATGGATTATCTCAAATGCCCATTATGCGATTGTTCCTGAAAATAAGCTTGTTAATAGAAGAGCATCAGATGATGCCGCTGAGGTAGAGCTTTTCTCTATGGACGAAGTGTTTCAGCTGGACTTGGCTTTCGATCATAGGCAAATTATTGAGGAAGCTTTATGGTTCATTAGAAAGGATATGTCCTTAACAACTCTTGCCAAAAGTTTTTTGCCAAAACAATTTGTTCTTTCAGAATTACAAGGAGTCTTATTAACCGTTTTGGATGAGCCTTGGCTCAAGCTTGATGCTCAATTTTTCAGGAAAGCTCATTCTTTACCATTTATTGAAAAAGTTGTGAAGGATGGAGAGCCGCAAAAGACCAATCGTTGGTCGAAAAATAAAGCGCAGCTGTATCGATTTAATGATTATGAGCCATATGTTTCCATTTATAATGCTAAATATTAATTTTTTTTAAGGGTTACAATTAACAAATTGTTAATTGATTTTCTAATAGGAGTGATAATAATGAAGATCATGAAAGATTGGACTATTTTTGAAAGGATATGGCTTCTATCCTTTACGCTAATAAATGTTTACTTATTTTTTGCCTGGGACGATACCATTCTTGGTTTAATTACATCCATTTCTGGGATGCTCTGTGTTGTATTAGTTGCAAAAGGAAAAGTGAGCAACTACTATTTTGGCATCATTCAAACTGGAACCTATGCCTACATCGCATACGGGTATGGACTTTATGGTGAGGTGATGCTCAATGCCCTGTTTTATTTCCCGCTCCAATTTGTCGGAATTTATTTATGGAAGCGTCATACAGCAGACCGCAAGATAAAAGGGGAAGATATTCAAATCAAGGTATTAACGAAAAAGGGATGGATCGGAACGATTGTGTCTTTTCTGGCAATTTTTATTCTATATGGGCTTCTTTTGAAAAAACTAGGAGGGAATGTGGTCTGGATTGATTCTGCTACCACAACCTTATCTGTTATCGCTCAAATTCTCATGTTAAGACGATACACGCAGCAATGGTTATTCTGGATCGCAGTAAACGTTTTATCAATTGTACTCTGGATGAAGGCATTGATTTTACAAGGTGGCAACGATGTATCCATGCTTGTGATGTGGTCAGCCTTTCTAATAAATAGCATATATGGGTATTACAACTGGACTAAAGTTTATAAGAAACAGAAGGGAGAAGGAAAGTAAATGAAAAGAGTTGGATTTTTTGGCGGAAAGTTTTTGCCCTTGCACCAAGGTCATGTATATTCAATTATAAAAGCCTCTACAATGGTAGATAAATTATATGTTGTGCTTTCGCATAGTGATAAGAGGGATCTGGAATTATGTAAAGGTGGAAAGCTACCCTATATCCCAGGTCAGATTAGGCTGCGCTGGCTCTCTCAATTGACAAAGGAGATGGACAATGTAAAGGTTGTGGGAGTAAAAGACCAGGAAGGCAATGATGATTATAATTGGAAGGAAGGATCCGTGAAAATTCGGGAAGCGATCGGGAAAGAAATCAATGTTGTTTTCAGTTCTGAGGTCGAATACGCTCCTATTTTTAAGGAACTGTATCCTGAAGCAAAACACATATTAATTGATGAAAATAGAGAGCTGTTCCCCATTTCAGCAACAAAAATACGGGAAAAAGGAGTGTTTGAATATTGGGATTACATTCCTGAGGTGGCTAAACCATATTTTATTAAAAAGGTTGTTATTTTAGGAACGGAAAGCTGCGGAAAATCCACATTAACTAGAAATCTAGCACTTATTTATAACACGACTTTTGTCAAAGAATATGGCAGAGATTATTGTGAGGAATTAGGTGGGTGCGATGGAATTATTTTAGAGGAAGATTACCCGATGATAGCGTACGGTCATAAACTGAAAGAATATGAAGCGATTAGGAATGCTAATAAAATTGTCTTCATCGACACCGAGGCAGTGGTTACACAGTTTTACTCTGAGCTATACAATCAAAAACATCAAATTGTCCTAGATGAGATCGCTCAAATTCAAAAGTATGATCTATGCATATATCTAGAACCTGATGTCAAATGGGTCGATGATGGATTAAGAGTACATGGGGATCAAAAGGTGCGAGAGGAAAATAATGACCGATTGAAGGATTTATTAAAGGAAAATGGGATTGATTATGTTAGTGTTGGCGGAACATATCAAGAACGTTTTGAAAAAGCAGTACAGCTTATAGGCAAAGTATTTGAAGGGAATTAAAGGTGGTGCTTAGGTGAGAATATTAAAAGACGCTGTTTATGGATTTGCAGTAGGCGATGCATTAGGGGTGCCTTTTGAATTTCAACGAAGAGAATCCTTTAAATGTACGGATATGGTTGGGGATGGAACTTGGAATCAGGTGGAGGGGACATGGTCGGATGATACCTCGATGCTTTTGGCAACTTGTGATTCCCTTAAGGAACACAATGCAGCTATTCATTTATATGATATGATGGGAAAATTCGAACAGTGGTATACAAAGTCCAAATACACTGCTCATAACGTACGATTCGATATAGGAAATACAACTGCTGCAGCACTTGAACAATATCTTCTTGGGACAGCCCCAGTGAATTGTGGTTTAACCGACATCTTTTCAAATGGAAATGGCTCGCTCATGCGTATATTACCTCTAGCTTTTATTCCATGTAATGAGGATGACATTAGGGAAGTATCCAGCATTACACATGCTCATTGCCTATCAAAAGAGGCATGTGTGATATATGTTAATATCGCAAAACAATTAATACAGGGAGAATCAATTCAATCCATTCTTTCAAATGGGTCTTGGAAAGAGCCATTTGAAAGAATGGGAAAGCTAGTACAGCTATCCGAACTAGACATCAAGTCATCAGGCTATGTTATAGATACATTAGAAGCAGCCCTTTGGAGTGCGTGTACTACTGACAATTATAAGGATTGTGTATTGAAAGCGGTGAATCTTGGTGAAGATACAGACACCGTAGCTGCGATTGCTGGAGGCATTGCAGGCATCATGTATGGATTTGAACAGATTCCATCTGTATGGGTAGACAAGCTGGCAAATAAGACACTGATTGATGATTGTTTGTTTTAGATGAGATAGTATAATAATAGTCATGATATTGTTTCTATTTGCATCAGTTTTGAAAGGAGCCTCTACTTGTTAGAATCTTTACTTATCAATTTCTTTTTTCTGCTTTTACCGGTATTGATTTTTCTAATATTTTTTGAAAATAGATCATTTATCTATAATAAATTAAGCATTGTACTTTTATCTATGATTTCTATGGTTCTTTGTATGAAGTTTCCCATTCAATTAGAAATTGGCTATATAGTAGATTTACGATATATCCCGTTTCTGATTTTTGCTCTTTATACAGGATACAACAATACGTTTTTACTTTATATTGCTTTAAATGTCTGCAGGTTTTTTATTTCTGAAGAAGGATTCTTTCAATCTTTTATTTTCTCGACGATTATTTTTGCAATAGCTCCATTAATGCATAAATGGTTTATCAATCAAGAACCAAAGAAACGAATGATTTGGGCAGTCATAGCTGCCAATTTGACAATGATTTTCTATCTTCTTACTCTTACAGCTTTTTTGCCTGAGCTTGACAGGGAATATTGGTCGATGGCCATATATACATTATTTACTTATGCATTAGTAATGGGGATTATCACATTTTTAATAGAGACAATACATGCTAATCGTGAGGCACGTGAACATATCTTTCAATCGGAAAGAATTGAAATGATGGGTAATTTAGCTGCGAGTGTTGCACATGAAATTAGAAATCCGCTTACGGTAACAAGTGGGTTTCTGCAGTTATTGCATCAATCAGAGACCATTACGAAAGCGGAAAGAAAGTATGTTGAGTTTTCTTTACTTGAATTAAACCGGGCTGAAAGCATTGTAAGCGACTTTCTAACATACTCTGGACCTCAATCTGAAAATATGATTTATTCCAATTTTGAGGAGGAGACCGAATATGTAAAGAATATTATGATCCCCTATGCAAATATGCATAATGTTCGGATTCAAGTTAGTTTTCAAAACAAATTAAAACTGAGATATGATAAAAATCAAATTCAACAATGTTTTGTAAACATGTATAAAAATGCTATTGAGTCCATGAAAGAAAAAGGTGGTACGCTCACAATCGATGTGAGTGAAGGGAAGAAGACTGTTATCATCGAAATAAGTGATACTGGAACTGGCATGTCTCATGAAGAAATTGCCCAATTAGGAAGACCATACTATTCTATGAAGAAAGAAGGAACTGGTCTCGGTATGCTGATGGTTTATAGTACGATTAGCAAACTTAATGGAAAAATTAAAGTTGTGAGTGAGAAAGGGAAAGGAACGACTTTTATTATTTCTATTCCTGCATCGCAGGCTAAGAAATAAAATTTTAATATTCAACAGGGGATTCAGAATGAAAAGATATCGGCTGACAAAAGAATTTAAAAGCTACGAGAAAGGAACAGTATTTTATGTTGTAGCGGAATCTGAATTCATTGGAGTAAAGGAATTTGTCCTGCGTACGCAAGATTTAATGCGCAGGATAATCATTAATGAAGATGAATTAAATAATAATTTTTTAAGAATTTATGATGATGCACATTTGCGATAGATGGAAAAGCCTTATATAGTATCTTGAGGAGTCCATTTCATGTAAAATAGAATAAGGAAATAAAATTATTGTAATTATGCTTGGAGGAAAAATGGTGTCATACATACTTAAAGAGAATTTCAAAATGTTTGCACTTAATTCGAATCGAGATCTTGCTGAAGAGATCGCAAAGATATTAGGCAGTGAACTTGGGAAATGTTCAAGTACGCAGTTTAGTGATGGAGAGCTTCAAATTCATATTGAGGAAAGTGTGCGAGGAAGTGAAGTTTTTTTGGTTCAATCTGCTTCAGAGCCTACAAATGAATATATCATGGAGCTCCTTATTATGATTGATGCCTTAAAAAGGGCATCTGCGAAGATGATTAATGTTGTCATGCCTTATTTCAGCTATGCCCGCCAGGATCGAAAAGCACGATCTAGAGAACCGATCACGGCAAGGCTCGTTGCCAACCTTTTGGAGACGGCTGGAGCATCAAGAATTTTAACGATAGATTTCCATTCACCACAAGCACAAGGATTTTTCGACATACCCGTTGATCATTTAACCGGGATTCCTATTCTTGCGGATTATTTTAAGAAAAAATCCATAGAGGATCTAGTAATTGTGGCTCCGCATAATGGGGGAGTGGTTCGGGCGAGAAAGGTGGCAAATATATTAAATGTGCCTCTTGCCTTAATTGATCGCCGTCGTCCGGAACATGATGAAACTGAAATTATGCATATTATTGGAAATATTGAAGGGAAAAATGCCATTATTGTCGATGATTTAATTGATACTGCAGGCACCATTACGACTGGAGCAAATGCATTGATCGAAAATGGAGCAAAAGCGGTCTATGCTTGCTGTACACATGCAGTACTATCAGGTCCAGCTATCGATCGTATTCAGTCTTCATCCATTGAAGAATTAGTAATAACGAATACGATTAATGTACCTAAAGAAAAACAAATTGACAAAATTACTGTTTTATCTGTTGCTCCTTTACTTGTAGAGGCGATTGATCGGATTCATAACCAAAAGGCAGTCAGTCCATTATTTGAATAGAGAAGTTTGAGACCGAACACGCATACAGCGTGTTCGGTCTTTTTTCATTTCTGTGGAATTCCAAAAATGAAAATATTGTACGATTCGAAAATCTATTTAAATTGACTTGTCTATATTTTCTGATAGAACATCAAACATCATCAGCTCATTAGAAGAATTATGGAAAAATGGCATAAAAATTGCATCTAAAACCTATATAAGTATAAAACTATTATTTCAGGAGGAATCAATTATGACAAAAGTTGAACATAGCGTACAAGAATTAATGGAGTTAGATAAAAAATACTTTCTTCACCCGACATCTCCGATTAAACAACAGCAGGATCAAGGACCATCTTTCATTTTTACTGAAGGAAAAGGTGTCTTGCTTACAGATATCGTTGGTAATACGGTTATTGATGGGATGTCCTCTTTATGGAATGTGAATGTTGGTCACGGAAGAGAGGAATTAGGAAAAGTGGCAATGGAACAGATGTCAAAGCTTGCATTCTCTTCGTGTTTTGCGACGTTTAGCAATGAGCCGGCGATTCGATTAGCTGCAAAGCTTGCAGAAATTGCTCCAGGAAATTTAAATGCCACGTTTTTTACCTCTGGCGGTTCAGAGGCAAACGATACGGCATATAAATTAGCACGGCATTATTGGATTTTAAAAGGTCAGCCGAATCGGAAGAAAATTATTTCTCGAACGAAGTCCTATCATGGCGTTGCCATGGGTTCAACAAATGCAACAGGATTGAAGCCGTTTCGTGAGTTTACAAACTCCTTTGATCCAGATTTCTGCTATGCTGATCATTTTTCAACGGATGATTTACGGTGTGTTATTGAAGGAGAAGGACCAGAAACAATTGCCGCCTTTATTGCAGAGCCTGTACAAGGAGCAGGAGGTCTTCATGTTGCCCCTGATGGCTATTTTAAAGAAGTTAGAAGCATTTGTGATGAGTATGGCATTTTATTTATTACGGATGAAGTGATAACAGGTTTTGGTCGGACAGGAAAGTACTTTGGGATTGAACATTATGACGTTTCTCCTGATATGATGTGCTTTGCAAAAGGAATAACAAGCGGATATGCGCAATTAGGCGGTGTGATGCTTTCTGAAAAGATACATCAAGATTTGTTGGAGCTTTCGACAGGAACTCTATTGCATGGGTATACGTATAGCGGACACCCTATGGCTTGTGCAGTCGCTTTAAAGAATATAGAATTAATTGAGCATGAGGGGCTAATTGCAAACGCTGAAAAAATGGGAGCAGAGATGCTTAAAGGCTTTCAATGGATAGAAGGAGAACGGAAAATCATTGGAAAAGTTAAAGGTCTAGGTCTGATGGGCGGATTAGAACTAGTTAAGAATCGAAAGACAAATGAAAAGTTCCAAAATCCTGTTGCACCTTTAGTTGTAACAGAAGCAGCTAAACGAGGACTTATTTGCCGATCTGTTGTTTTTGATGATCAGGATACAGTCGTCTTTGCGCCTCCTTTAATTATTACTAAGGAGGAAATGAGCAAAATGGTTGATATTCTTAATGATGCGATTGCAGAAGTTGAAGCAGAGGTTTTAAAATAATTGAAGCTTATAATTGTAATAGTTTTTTATAAAGGAGAGGACCAATATTGAAAAGGAATTTATTCATTAATGGAGAGTGGGTGGAAGGCAGCCAATATGCTTCTCTTCGTTCTCCTTATAGTGAAAAGGTAATAGCAGAGATTCCGACAGCAACGATAGAAGAGGTAGAGAAAGGGCTCCAAGCTGCTTACCATGCAAGGAAAACAATGGCAGTTATGCCTAGTCATCAGCGTGCCTCAATTTTAGAAAAGGTAGCTTTTCTATTACAAGAGCGGGCAGAAGAAGCCGCAGAGATAATTGCCATGGAGGCCGCAAAGCCAATTTCAGCCTCACGGGCGGAGGTTGCACGAACCATACAGACATATAAATTTGCTGCAGAGGAGGCAAAACGGATTCATGGGGAAACAATTCCATTAGATGCAGCGCCAGGTGGAGAAGGGAGAATCGCCTATACAGTACGCGAGCCAATCGGCGTGATTGGGGCGATTACCCCCTTTAATTTTCCAATGAATTTAGTTGCTCATAAAGTAGGGCCTGCTATAGCTTCTGGTAATTCTGTCATCCTCAAGCCTGCAGGACAAACGCCATTATCAGCTCTGTTTATCGCGGAAATTTTCCAAGAGGCAGGGCTGCCGGCAGGAGCATTAAATGTCATTACGGGTAGCGGCTCTCTTATTGGAGATAAGCTTGTCAAAGATGATCGCGTCCAAAAGATCTCGTTTACTGGCAGTCCAGCGGTAGGAATTGGCATCCGGAATAAAGCAGGTTTAAAGCGTGTCACCTTAGAGCTAGGATCGAATGCGGCAGTGATTGTTGATAAAGAAACGAATTTGGATAAAATTATTTCGCGCTGTGTGGCAGGAGCATTTGGCTTTCAAGGTCAAGTTTGCATTTCTTTGCAGCGCGTCTATGTGCATGAGCAGCAATATGATGCCTTTGTTGATAAATTTGTAGCTGCAACAAAGGAGCTCAAGATTGGTGATCCTCTTGATCCGAAAACAGATGTTTCTGCATTAATTACCCCAAAAGATGTTAGTCGCACGCTTGAATGGATCGAAGAAGCAAGGGAGCAAGGGGCGAAGATTGTTATTGGAGGAGAAGCTGAAGGAAATGTTTTATTGCCTACGGTGATTGTCGAAGCAGAACCGACAATGAAAGTTTCCTGCCAGGAGGTTTTTGCACCGATTGTCTTGATTAATAAAGTGAAAACGGTTGAAGAGGCGATTGAACAAGTGAATGATTCAAGCTACGGACTTCAGGCTGGGATTTATACTGAAAACATCCATACTGCATTAGCTGCTGCTGAGCTGCTTCATGTTGGCGGAGTTTTAATAAATGATATTCCTACCTTCCGCGTAGACCATATGCCATATGGAGGAGTAAAAGAAAGTGGAGTTGGCAGGGAAGGCATAAAGTATGCAATAGAAGAAATGACAGAGTTGAAGCTCGTTGTCTTTAATAAAAATTAATAATAATGAGGGACTGTAAAATCTTTATGAAAGATTTTGCAGTCCCTTTTTCTATCTTTTTAACTGCCACAACAATCTTGCAATATTGAAAGATGATATTTCAATATTGAACGCATTAACCACTTTAGCAAAAAAATTCTATAAATTAATCAGAAAAATCAATAAATATTAACTTGGCACAAATGTTGCAAGAGTAATAGTTTAAATACGAATTGTGAGGTGAGTCCATTGACCCGTTATGAATATGGCGGTGATGAGTTTATTTTTGTAGAACTGTCTGAAGCAATGAGCCTGGAGACTAACTTTCAAGCAATGGCGATTACAAAAACATTGAGAGAAGAAAAACTGCAGGGAATATTGGATATTTGTCCTTCGAATGCCTCTTATATGATCCGTTTCAATCCTGATATCATTCATCCGGACAAATTAATTTCAAAATTGAAAGAGCTTGAACAGGATGTATCATTAGAAAACTTTGAAATAACTGCTCGAGCAGTAGATGTACCGATATTATTCGAAGACCCTTGGACGCATGAGGCGCTAATGCGCTTTAGAGACCGTCATCAGGATCCGAATGCAACAGACCTCGAATATGTTGCTCGGACGAATGGATTTGAATCAAAAACAGGCCTGATTCAGGCAATTACTGAAAGCCCATATCTTGTTTCCATGATTGGTTTTGTTCCTGGTCTTCCATGGTGCTATCAAATGGTTCCAAATGAGCAGCAAATTGAAGCACCAAAATATGTCCGCCCCCGCACGTATACTCCAGAAAGAGCCTTTGGGTTTGGAGGAGCGTTTGCAGTAATTTATCCAGTGCAAGGGGCAGGGGGCTACCAATTATTCGGAACTGCTGCAGCACCGATTTTTGAAAAGGAACAGCGATTGCATGACTTTAAAGATTCTATGACCTTCCCGAGACAAGGGGATGTCTTTAGATATCGGAGCATTACGATGGATGAATACGAGAGAATTCGCAAAGAAGTTGAAAATGGCAATTTCCGTTATTTAACAAAAGAAATTACCTTTAAACCTCAAGATGTCCTTGAAAACCCAAAATCATTTTCAGATTCAGTGTTAAGGAGGTTGTATGCATGATTAAAGTCATTCAGCCTGGCCTGCAAACAACTGTTCAAGATTACGGAAGAATAGGCCATTATGAAGTGGGAATGCCGCCGTCAGGTGCGATGGATAAATATTCTTTTCTTGCAGGCAATTTGCTAGTAGGAAATAAAGAGCATGCAGCTGTACTTGAAATTACTTACATGGGGCCAGTGTTAGAATTCCAGCAGAATGTAACCGTTGCCATTACTGGAGGGGAGATGCCGCCTAAAATAAATAACCAGCCTGTTTCTATGTGGGAGGCATTAGCAGTAAATGCAGGAGATGTACTTTCATTTGATTTCATCAAACAAGGCGCGCGTGTCTATTTAGCTGTTGCTGGAGGGATAGATGTACCGCTAATTATGGAGTCACGGTCAACCTATACATTATGTGGCATAGGTGGCTATGAAGGACGTGCTCTTCAAGCTGGTGATGAACTGAAAATTGGCAATGACAATGAATTTGAAACGGCTATTGGCACACGAATAAGCGAGGATCTCATTCCGACATTCTCCAAATCCAATGAAATCCGTGTTATTCAAGGATTATGCAGTTATCGCCTGACTGAAGAAAGCAAGGAGAGATTTTACTCAATCGATTGGACGGTTACACCGGAAGCGAATCGGGTTGGCTACCGATTTAAAGGGGAGCGTTTAAAGTTTGTGGAGCGCAGCCAGCCATTTGGTGCAGGGAGCAACCCATCAAATGTAGTGGATTTAGGCTACCCGATTGGGTCTATCCAAGTACCAGATGGTGTTGAGCCGATTGCTTTATTAAACGATGCGGTGACTGGTGGAGGCTATGCGACCATTTGCACCATCATTAGTACAGATCTTAACAAAATGGCACAGATTAAAACGAATGAAAAGGTTCGTTTTATTGCTGTTGATATTCATGAAGCGCTTGAAATTCGAAAAAAGTATCAGGTTAAAATCAATCAAATGAAGCAGCAAGTTTTAGAAAATGTAGGAGGAATAAAAAATGGCTGAACAAAAAACAGTGTTAACACCAATCCCTGGGGTATTTTACCGAAAACCAGCTCCTGACAAAGATGTTTATGTCAAGGAGGGAGCAGCTGTTAAAGCGGGAGATGTGATTGCGCTTGTAGAGGTTATGAAAAACTTTTATGAAATTAAAGCTGAAACAGAAGGCATTCTTGCTCAATTCTTTGTTGAAGATGAGGCCCTTCTTGATGCAGGGCAGGAAATAGCTGTCATCATTGAACAATAATCTGGGAATAAGGGCTTTGTTATAGGAGACATAGGCGAAGTTCACTTGACTGATATCAAAGACCTTGTGAAGAGGAGGATAAAAAAAGGTGGGCTATTTTCGAAAAGTGCTAATTGCAAATCGCGGAGAAATCGCTAGAAGAATTATACGTACTTGTAAAAAGCTCGGCATCGATACGGTAGCTGTCTATTCTGAGGCAGATGCAGAGTCTCCTCATGTAAGTGAGGCAACAGAAGCTGTATGCATCGGACCAGCTCAGGCTAAAAAAAGCTATCTTAATATTGAAAAGGTAATCCAAGTAGCAAAAGAAATAAATGCTGATGCAATTCATCCAGGGTATGGCTTCTTATCTGAAAATCCAGTATTTGTAGAGCGATGTGAAGAAGAAGATATTGTCTTTATCGGTCCTTCTGCAGAAACGATCCGATTGATGGGGAGCAAGCTTGCGGCTAGAAAACAAATGAATAAGGCAGGCGTTAAAGTTGTGCCAGGTTCTGATGAAAGCATAGATTCACTTGAGGAAGCTATTCGGCTTGCAAACCAACTTGGCTACCCGCTCATGCTAAAGGCCAGTGCGGGTGGCGGCGGCATTGGGATGCAGCTGGTTCATAATGAGGACGAATTAACAAAGGCATTTGATGCAACAAAGCAGAAAGCCAGCTCATTTTTTAATGATGGCACTGTCTTTTTAGAAAAATTTATATCCAAGCCACGTCATATTGAGGTACAAATTGCAGCGGATAATTACGGGAATATTCTGCATTTGTTTGAAAGAGAATGCTCGATCCAGCGTCGAAATCAAAAAGTAATAGAAGAAAGTCCTTCCCCTTTCCTTGATGATGACCTGAGAAAAGAGCTGTTGGAAGCTGCGGTTCGTGGTGTCAAGCAAATCAATTATACAAATGTAGGAACAATGGAATTTATCTTTGATGAAAATAAAAATTTCTACTTCTTAGAAATGAATACTCGCTTACAGGTAGAGCACCCAGTAACCGAAGAGATAACCGGAATAGACTTAGTCGAATGGCAGCTTAAGATTGCTGCAAAAGAATCATTAACCCTCACTCAGGAAGAAATCAAAAAAACAGGCTTTGCCATAGAATGCAGGCTTTATGCAGAAGATCCAATTACCTTTTTCCCGAGTCCAGGGGTTATTACAAACAT
The DNA here is from genome assembly GCF_900199725.1 of Cytobacillus massiliigabonensis. Taxonomy (GTDB): domain Bacteria; phylum Bacillota; class Bacilli; order Bacillales; family Cytobacillaceae; genus Cytobacillus; species Cytobacillus massiliigabonensis. The sequence continues at coordinate 2,286,812 of NZ_LT904904.1, forward strand.
GGTGTTACCAGAAAATGAAGGAAGATTCGATTTCGGATTTGAAAACGGCAGTACGGTGACGCCTTTTTATGATCCGATGCTTGGAAAAATAATCGTTCATGGTCTCTCTCGAGATCATGCCATTTCAAAGATGCAAAATGTGCTTGAACAGATGGATATACAAGGAGTTAAAACAAACTTGCCGCTCCTGCAAAAAATTATGGAAAATAAGCAGTTTATCGCTGGAAGCTATACGACTGAATTTCTCTCGGAAAATAAAGGGCAATTACTTGAAAGGTGAGGAAAATGTATAAGGTAGATTTGAACTGTGATATGGGGGAAAGCTTTGGACTTTATGAATTAGGAAATGACGAAGAAATGATGAAGTATATCTCGTCTGCAAATATCGCATGCGGTTTTCATGGCGGAGACCCTCATGTCATGAGGAAAACAGTTGAGCTAGCAAAGAACTACAATGTTGGTATTGGGGCACATCCTGGATTCCCTGATTTATTAGGATTTGGACGGCGCTTTATGACGTGTACCCCATCAGAAATTAAAGACTATCTCTTATACCAAATAGGTGCACTTAGGGAGTTTTGCTCAGCGGCAGAAGTACGTATTCAGCATTGTAAGCCGCATGGAGCATTGTTTATGAAAGCAGCAGAGGATAAAGAGCTTGCTCGTGCCATACTTGAAACACTCCATAGAATGGACCCGAACATGATTATTTTTGCACTAAATCAGTCTGAAGTTATGGAAGAAGCGATCAGAATGGGTGTACCAGTTGCTAAGGAAGTATATGCGGACCGTGAGCATACAGAAAGCGGATCAATCGTTCTAACCAGAAAAGGAACACAAATTGATGATTATGATGCTATGGCTGAGCGGGTCGTACGAATGGTCAAAGAACAAAAGGTGATAACCTTTGATCAAAAAGATGCTTCTATTAAAGCAGAAACCGTTTGTATTCATGGAGATACCCCAGGAGCCCCAATCTTGGCAAAAAAGATCGTAGAAGCATTAACAAAATGCGGGGTTGAAATTGTTCCAATAAATCGAATCATTTAAGCCTGTTATAAAAGGAGCGAGAGTTTTGAAAATTGAGCATTCCTATACATTTAAGAGTATCCCAAGAGAAGTATTATGGCAAACGATTCAGGATAAGGAGGTGTTGAAAAGGTCATTGCCAGGCTGTAAGTCGTTTGTTGAAGTAGAAGATAATGTATTTGAGTCAGAGCTTGGAATAAGCATTGGACCAGTGAAAGGTGTATTTACTGGAGATGTACGGCAGCTTGATAAAAAGGAACCAGAATTTTATAGACTGCTAGTTACAGGGAAGGGAAAGCCTGGAGAAATTGATGCAGATGCTGAAATGATCTTAACAGAAACAGAGGAAGGAACCCTCCTGCTTTGTCAAGCTGAGGTCAAGCTAACAGGGATTTTAGCCTCTGTAGGTCAACGGGTCATGAGCGGAGTGGCAAAGGTAGTTATTGGTCAATTTTTTAAAGATATTGATAAAGAAGCGAAACAGCTAGTCTAGCAACTATTAAATGGGAGGTGTAGGAATTGGCGATTAAAAATGTAAGTGTTAATGTAACCATCAATGGAGAAGAACGATGTGCAGAAGTTGAGCCGAGAACCCTTCTTGTCCACTATATTCGGGATGAACTTGGATTGACTGGTACACATATCGGATGTGATACAAGTCAATGTGGCGCATGCTCCGTTTTGGTTGACGGCGAAGTGGTAAAATCATGTACCCTTCTTGCCGTGCAAGCGGATGGTACGGAAATAACAACGGTTGAAGGAATCGGACAAGTAGATCGTTTGCATCCGATTCAGCAGAGCTTTTGGGAGAAGCATGGGCTGCAATGCGGTTATTGTACTCCTGGTGTGATGATCGCAGCGATCGGTCTGTTAAAACAAAATCCAAATCCAAGTGATGAAGAAATCCGCGAAGGGCTTGAAGGCGTTATTTGCCGATGTACTGGGTACCAATTTATTGTTGAAGCTGTCAAGCATGCTGCACAGCTAATGAAGGAATCAGAAAAACAGTTGGTTGGAGAGGAGCATTGATGATGACTAAGGTTGTAGGTGCTCGGCTGAAGAGAAAAGAGGATCCAAAGCTAATAACCGGCAATGGTCAGTTTTCAGATGATATTCAACTGCCTGGCATGCTGCATGCAGCCATTTTGCGGAGCCCCCATGCGCATGCGATGATTAAAAACATTCATATAGAGGATGCATTAAAAGCCCCTGGAGTAGTTGCAATTTACACTGGAAAAGATTTAGAGGGAAAAATCGGCCGTGTTCCATCATCCTGGCTCGTCCCAGGGTGTAACCTGAAGGAAGCGCCACAATACCCGCTCGCAATTGACCGTGTCCGATATGTCGGAGATGGAGTTGCACTTGTTATTGCAGAAGGGCGCTATGCAGTAAGAGATGCATTGTACTTAATTGATGTCGAATACGAACCGCTTTCTCCAGCAGTAGGACAAAAGGCAGCAATGCAGGATCATGCACCACTAGTTCATGATGATATTGAGAAGAACATTGCTTTTCACTGGAAAGCAGGAGAAATACCAGAAGAGGTTTGTGAAAATGCTGAGGTTGCTGTCAAACAAAGCTTTTATATTCAGCGGGTAGCCCCAAGCCCGATCGAAACACGTGCAGCAATTGGACAGTATAATCCAGGAAGCGGAGAATTAACGTTATGGTGTACATCTCAAAATCCCCATATCCATCGAATGGTACTATCGGAAGTTCTTACCATTTCAGAAGCGAAGCTGCGTGTGATTGCACCAGATATGGGCGGTGGCTTTGGAGGGAAGATAGGCGTTTATCCCGATGAAGCGCTTGTTGGCTATGCAGCTCGTGATCTTGGCCGTCCAGTGAAATGGATTGAAGAGCGAAATGAACACTTTATTGCTTCCAACTATGGACGTGATGAGGTGATTGATGTCGAGCTATACGGAAAAAAAGATGGAACTTTAAGTGCGATTCGAGTGAAAAATACACATAATGTTGGTGCGTATTTATCAACAATGGGACCGGGCGTTTCAACAATTGATTTTGGTTTAATGGTTACTGGTTCTTACAAAATTCCGTATGCATCATGTGAGACATTCGGAGTTTATACAAATACTACTCCGACAGATGCGTATCGCGGGGCAGGAAAGCCGGAAGCAACTTATCAAATTGAACGGGCGATTGATTTGTTTACAAAAAAAATTGGAATGGACCCGCTTGAGATTAGAAGGAAAAACTTTGTCCAGAAAGAAGAGTTTCCATATACGAATGCACAAGGTTTGGTCTATGACAGCGGGGACTATGAAAAGCCGTTAACGAAGGCACTCGAAATGATTGACTATAAAAAATTCCGCGAAACACAAAAGGAGCTGCAAAAACAAGGCAAGTTAATTGGCATAGGCTTCTCAACTTATGTAGAGTTATGCGGATTTGGTCCATCAAAGGTAGCAGGTGCAATTGGATTTCAAGGAGGAGTATGGGAAAATTCAACTGTTAGAGTCCATCCATCGGGAAAGGTAACAGTCTATTCTGGTACATCCCCTCATGGGCAAGGACACGCGACCACATTCGGTCAGGTTGTTGCAGAAAAGCTAGGTATCCCTATGGAGGATATTGAACTCGTTTTTGGTGATACAAAGGCAATTTCGATGGGATGGGGAACCTATGGTTCACGTTCAGTTGCTGTTGGAGGAACAGCTGTTGCTATTGCAACAGACCGTATCATAGCAAAAGCAAAAATCATTGCTGCACATGAGCTAGAAGTAAGTGTAGATGAATTAGTATTTGAGAAAGGTGTTTTTTCAGTAAAAGGCACACCGAGCTATAAACGGACATTTCAGGAAATTGCAAAATCAGCTAATATGGCATGGAATTTGCCAGATGGCCTAGAACCGTCACTTGAAGCACAAGCCTTTTTTGATCCGGAAAACTTTGTCTATCCATTTGGTACACATATCGCTGTCGTAGAGGTTGATAGAGAAACAGGGCAAATTGAAATCAAACGATATATCGCTGTAGATGATGTAGGCCGTGTTATTAACCCAATGACTGCTGAGGGGCAGGTCCATGGCGGCATCGCCCAAGGAATTGGTCAGGCTCTTTGGGAAGGGGCGGTTTATAGTGAAGAGGGACAGCTTTTAACGGGTACTTTTATGGATTACACGCTGCCAAAGGCTCGGTTCTTCCCTAAAATTGAAACGGCATTTACTGAAACCTTATCGCCTGTAAACCCTTTAGGTGCAAAGGGAATCGGTGAAACAGGAACAACTGCCTCTACACCAGCGATTATGAATGCAGTCATAGATGCACTAGAGTCTTATGGGATTAAAGATATTGACATGCCGCTGACGCCTGAAAAAGTATGGCGGGCAATTTCAGAAAGCGAGGTCAAGTGATTTGATACCTTCTAAATTTGATTATGTACGCGCAAATTCGATTGATGAGGCGATCCAAAAATTACAGGAGTTTAATGGGGAAGGGAAACTAATTGCTGGCGGACATAGCTTAATACCACTATTGAAATTTAGATTATCTGAACCAGGGGTATTAATTGACATTAGCCGGATTACAGGACTAAAAGGGATTCAAAAGGCTGGGGATCGCATCATTATCGGTGCACTTACTACCCATTTCCAAGCTGCAAATGATCCAATAGTACAAGAATATATTCCTGTATTGTCGCAAACAGTTCGTCAAATCGGTGACTTGCAGGTCCGTAACCGTGGAACAATTGGAGGAAACATCGCTCACGCAGATCCAGCAGCAGACTTGCCAGCAGCAGCTTTTGTCCTCGATGCAGTAATCAATATACATGGGGAGGACGGTCCGGAAACAATGAATGTGGCAGATTTCATTGTAGGACCACTCATTACTTTGCTGCCTGAAAACAGTGTATTAACTAGCATCTCTTTTGCTGTTCCTCCAGCTCATACAAAAGCAGTCTATCTTAAATTTTCCCATCCAGCATCAGGCTATCCAGTCATAGGAGTAGCTGTAGTAGCCGGTATTGGGGAGAATCATGTAATAGATTATATAAGGGTTGCAATTACGGGGGTTGGGGATGTCGCTTTTCGGGCAACATCTGTTGAGGGTATGCTACTAGGTCAGCCATTATCTGAAATGATCCTGAAAGAAGCAGCCCAATTGGCCGCAGAAGATGGTGAAATGGCAAGCGATTTATTTACGACTGAAGAATATCGCCGAAATTTATGCAAGGTATACACAGAACGAGCGTTAAAATCTGTTTTCTATGGCAATTGAGTGATAAAGGGGCTTTCTTTTTGAATGCTCCTTTTTAAATAGACAAAAACATGAATAGGGGGCAAAAATATGATTGAAAATGAACAAATTATTGAAGCCATAAACTGGACAAGAAAATCGGGGAGGAAGTCTGCTTTAGCAACTGTGGTCAGTGTTGGCGGTTCAGCCTATCGCAGAGAAGGGGCAAAAATGCTTGTTGACCAAGAGAACAATATTTTTGGAATGATTTCAGGCGGCTGTTTAGAATCAGATGTTGCAGAAGTAGCAAAATTGGTGATAGAGTCAGGAACTCCCATTTTAAAAACATACCATCTTGATGAAGACCTTGTTTGGGGGCTTGGTCTTGGATGTCCAGGTACAGTGAAAATATACATTGAACCTGTCGAGCCTGTAGCAGTGCTGCAGTGCAAATAATGGCTGGAGGGATATAATGTTCAAACTATCTCCATTTGATGCGTGGTTAAAGAGTATGGAAGATGAACAAGAAGGCATTCTTGCGACTGTTCTTCCAATGGGAGCCTACCAAACAGAAAATGAACCGAAACGTCTATTTTTCTCTAAAGAAACTTTGCTTATCGGAGATCTAGGAGATGAAGAAATAAACTTACGGGTGCTGGAAATTGGGCGGAGAAAATTGAAAGAATCAAATCCGAAGTCAGAAACACGTACATTTACTTTACCAAGTGGAATCGATATTCATGTATTTATTGATGTATACATTCCTCCTAGTGAGCTAATGATTTTTGGGGCAGGTCATGATGCAATCCCAGTAGCGAAATATGCAGTTTCATTAGGCTTTAAAACCACAATTATTGATCAGCGAGCGTTTTATAATACTGAGGAACGCTTTCCTTCTACAAATAGACTAATAGTTAGTCCTATTGATTTTAAAGAAAAAATAAAGATTGGTCATCGAACGTTTATTGTCGTTATGAATCATCATATGGAAAAAGACCAAGAGACATTAAAATTTGTTTTACGCTCTGCAACTCCATATATTGGTGTCCTAGGTCCTCGTTCCCGCCGGATTCGTATGTTAGAAGCACTTGAAGCAGAGGGCATTCTTTTTAATGAAAAAGAGCTAGAAAGAATGTATAGCCCAATTGGACTTGATATCGGTGCCGTTTCCCCAGATGAAATTGCACTTAGCATTTTAGCTGAGGTTGTTGCGAAAAAGAATGGACATTCAGGTGGCTTTTTGCAGGATTCTGATCATATTCATAAAGCATCAGTTAAAGAGCCTGTATGAAAGAGAAGATAGGATATCATTCGGTTTCTGCAATTATTCTTGCAGCAGGAATGTCTACAAGAATGGGGCAGCTAAAGCAGCTGTTGTTACTAAATAGACGGCCGCTTTTAATTCATGTTATTGAGGCAGCAGCATCTGTAGATTTTTTTGAAATTATTACAGTCATCGGCTGCCAAGCATCCAAAATCCAAAAAGAAATCTTAATTGATGATCGTCGTTTTTGCTGGGCCATAAATGAAAAGTATGAAGCAGGACAAAGCTCATCTTTAAAGACTGGTATTTTAAATGTCGGGGAAAAGTCTGCTGGTGTGATGGTTTTTCTTGGTGATCTCCCCTTTATTTTACATGAAACCATTCTAAAGATTTATCGAGCAGGGGTGAAAATGATGCAAGAAACGACGGAAAGTTTTATTATCCAGCCGGAGTACGAAGGAAAGCCTGGCCACCCAGTATTTATAGGGAATTTTAATAGAGAAATTATGATGCAGCTGCATGGTGACACAGGTGCAAAGGTGATTATGGATAAATTCTCCATCCGAAAGCGAATGGCAGTGAATGATATAGGAATATTATTTGATGTAGATACGCCGGAAACATATTTGAAAGCCAAGAGTTTCAATAAATAGAAAAGTCTATATTTTCAAACAAATTGATTTCTATCTGCTGAAATAAAAAGTATAATAGATTGGTATAGGCATTGTTCTTTAACGGAGGAGGGGCAGATAGATTGATTTTGTGGAAGGACATATTAAGACCAATTTCAATTTTTGTAGATGTAAATCAAACAATTGGAGCAGTTATTCGCTATTTCTTTGAACATGATGTAGATATTATCTTTGTGAAGGAAAAGGGATCACTGGTAGGTTATTGTACTCGAGAGCTTCTAATAAATCAAATCGCGAAAACCTCAGACTTAAAAAAGCTAATTAATTATCGAAATGATATTTTAAAAGTACCACAATTTTCTCAAGTGGAATTTTACCATAATGCTACATTAATAATTGGCATCAATGAACAAGGAGACATCATAGGGTATACAACCATTGAACAGGCAAGGCATAGAATGAATGAAATAAAACTTAAAGATATAAATCTCCTGCTGCATGGAGCCGGAGTAGGGATTGTTCGAACAAATGTCCAATATCAAATTGAATACATGAATGAAACAGCAGAAAATATTATGGGTATTCCTAGTTCATTCTTGCTTTTCCGCAATTATAAAACTCTATTAACGAATGATAAAGATTTAGGAAAAGTAATGGATGGGGAAACGCTTGTAAGTGTAAACTCATCTATTAACTTTAAACAAATTAGCGGAAATTTCTATCCGCTAAAAGAGGAGGGAAGGATTACAGGACTTGTTCATGTTTTCTTCTCAAGAGAAGTTTTTGAAGAAGCAGTACAAGAGTTAGATTTTGTGCGTAATTTGAATTCCGATTTACAGGCCGTATATGCTTCCTCGCAAGAACAAATTCTTGTGATTGATGGAGACGGAAAGATCCTCCGTGTAGCTGGCATGTTCCTTGGTGACTTTTGGAAGGTAGAAATGCCTGAGCAAATTATTGGAAAGAAGATCAGTGACTTTTCGAAAAGGAATATTTTTCAACCGAATGTGTTTGAGTTATGTCAGAAGCAAAAGAAAAAAGTGACCGCGATTCAGGATTCAGCAGGAGGCAAGAGAGTTTGGTCAATTGCAACTCCTGTATATTACGAAGGGAAATTAGAAAAGGTGGTTGTGCTTTCAAGGGATATAACACCAGAAAGCCCATCCTATATTAACCAAACGGACGAAGAAGAGGAACGATCCTTACATAATGGAGGCAATGTATCCAACTATGAAAAACGAATTGTTTATCGCTCGAAAAAGATTGAACAATTAGTAACGGAAATCAAACGAGTAGCTCAATTTCATTCAACCATTTTACTTGAAGGAGAATCAGGGGTTGGAAAAGAAGTTTTCGCACATTATATTCACATGGCAAGCGCACGTTATAACAAGCAGTTTGTTCGGATTAACTGTGGTGCGATCCCTGAAAATCTAATAGAAAGTGAATTATTTGGCTACGAGAAAGGAGCATTCACAGGAGCAGATAAGAATGGAAAGGCAGGTTTATTTGAAATAGCACATAACGGCACACTTTTTCTGGATGAAATTGGCGAGCTTCCTCTAAATATGCAGGTAAAGTTATTGCGTGTGCTGCAGGAAAGAGAAGTAACGAGAATTGGAGGCAATCACCCGATTCCGATTAATGTTCGGATCGTTACTGCAACAAATAAAGATTTAAAGGAAATGGTAAACAAAGGAGAGTTTAGGGAGGACTTATACTACCGATTATATGTAATTCCATTTCGGATCCCATCTTTAAGGGAGCGGAAAGATGATATTCTCCCACTATCCATATATTTTATGGAGCAATTTAAACAAATGTACGATATAAAAAAAAGCTTTACTCCAGAAGCGATCGAAGTATTGGAAACATATGCATGGCCAGGGAATGTAAGAGAGCTTCAAAATATTGTGGAACGATTAATCCTCCTGACGAATGACGAATGGATTGGGCGTGAGCACGCATTAAAGTATCTTTATGGAGAAGTTCAAAAAAAGAAAAAGCAGCTATTCGTCTTAGAGCTTATGCCGCTGAAAGAAGCGGTAGAGGAAGTTGAATCTCAGCTGATCGAACGAGGAATGCAAAAATACAGAACAGCTGATCAATTATCAAAGATATTAGGTGTTAGTCCAGCAACAATCAGCAGGAGAATGAAAAAGCTAAAATAAGGAAGGGGTGCGTCTTCTAATGTTTAATTTGCCTGAAACGCATTTTAATTTCGGTGGAGATGAATATATTTATGCTGAAATATCCCGTGATATGAGAATTGAAAGTAATTTTAAAGCATTGGCTGTCACGGAAGAGCTAAGAAAAAGAGAGATTCCTGGAATTATAGATATTGTTTCATCTAATTCCTCTTATTTAGTCCGTTATAATCCTGACATGATTGCTGCAAGAGATTTATTAGATTATTTAAAGGAGATCGATTTAACAAAAAGTGATCCAACAAAACTGCTGTTTTCCGTACGGATAGTCGAAATCCCTGTTTGGTATGATGATCCTGTGTCAATGGAGTTTTCACGAAGGTTTAAAAATAGACATCCCTCTCCAATTTTATCGGACTTTGAATTTGTGATGAAGGTAAATGGATTTAAAGATAAGGAAGCATTTATTAACCAACACTCATCAACTCCTTACCTAATTACAATGGTTGGCTTTCTTCCCGGTACAGCTTGGCATTTTCCCCTCGGATTACAGCCAGATGAAATTCTGCAAACACCTAAATATAATAGTCCGCGAACCGAAACGCCAGAAAGGGGGATTGGGATGGGAGGCGCATTTAATGTGATTTACCCTGTAAATGGTCCTGGCAGCTATCAATTAATAGGCAGGTCTGCCATTCCTGTCGTTGGTCAACAAAATGATTTACAGGAATTGAATGAAGCGTCTTTTCTCGCAAGACCTGGTGATATATGGAAATATCGTCCCGTTAATGAATCTGAATATAATCGGATTAGGACTGATGTTAATACTGGAAAATACGATTATAAGATGAAGGAGGTGAACCTATCTCCGCTTGAATACGCAGGAAAGGGCAAACGATATATTCAAGAGTTAATGGAGGACTTTTAAATGATTGAAGTGAAAAATCCTGGTTTATGGACGACTGTTCAGGATATGGGGAGGTTAGGAAAATACCATTTAGGTGTTCCGCCTTCAGGAGCAGCAGATAAATATTCCTTTATGCTTGGGAATTTTTTAGTCGGCAATCCATTTGAATATGCAGCACTGGAAATGACATTAATAGGCGGTGAGTACCTTTTTCATAAAAACACATTAATTGCTTTAACTGGTGCACCGATGGAGGCATATTTAAACGAGCAGCCTTTGGCCATTTGGGAAACTCATCAGGTGAAGGAAGGGGATCTATTAACAGTTAAGTCTTGCTCTAGTGGTGTAAAAAGTTATTTATGTGTTTCAGGAGGGATTAATGTCCCTGATGTATTAGGAGGAAAGTCAACCTATGAATTAAGTAAGATCGGCGGTTTCCAGGGAAGAAAGTTAAGGGGAGGAGATCAGATTCCTATTAATGAGGGGTTACCAGGAGCCGCCAAGCAGACTGGAAAATCAATCCCAAAGGAATTTGTTCCACAATTTAATGAATTTCAAGATTTACGGGTTATGATGGGAATCACCGGCTATTTAATGAATGACCATGCTTTAAAAACTTTTTTAAATTCAGAATGGACAGTTTCACATGAATCCAATCGGGTTGCCTACCGTTATAAAGGTCCAAAAGTGTCCTTTACGGAGCAGCATCCGCCTTTTGGTGCAGGAAATAGTTTTTCAAATGTTGTTGACATTGCTTATCCGATCGGCTCCGTATTGTTTACAAATGAGGAAGAGCTGATAGTATTGCAAAATGACGCAACAACTGGAGGGGGATTCATTACAATAGGAACTGTCATCAGTCAGGATCTAGATTTAATTGCTCAATCAAGACCATTTTCCAAATGCCGTTTTACTGCTGTGACCATTGATCAAGCGATGCTTGCACGTTCAGAAAGAAGAATAAAGCTAGAAAGACTGATTGAAAATTTAAAAAGATAGGACAAGCTGGGAAGGGGGACTTCCACTTATCCTATCTTGCTATTCATTGTTCACGTAAACTTATTCTCTGGCAAACATCAGGGATAAATAACAGTTTTTAATTACTATTAAAATATTAATAACCCGATAATTGTTGAGAGGATCAACCCAATAATTACCGGCAAGAAGCTCTTTCGAACAAGCTCCATTACCGGCACTTTTGCAAAGCCTGCTACAGCAACTAGAGAGGACCAGGCAATGAGTGTGCCGCCGCCGACCCATACCGAACCCATTTGTCCAATCGCTGACAAAGTAGCAGCATCCACTCCAACACTATCCCCTAATGCCCCTGATAATGAGCCTACTAAAGGCAGTCCTGAAAACCCCGATCCATCTAGTCCTGTAATGGCGCCAATTATTAATATTCCGAATCCTGCAATAAAGGCGCTTTCAGGAATATATTGCTGACCAGCTACGACTAAATCGAAGAGGAAGGATGGTGCTTCTTCTGCACCTGTGTTTAAAATTTTTGCCGATAAGTCCCCACTTCCAATAAAGAAGAACCCTGCAATTGGGATAACAGGTCCCATTGCTTTAAAGGCAAATACAAATCCCTTTACGAGATGGTCACTAACATTATTTAATGAAGAGCGAACACTTCGGAAGGCAGAGGTCACAATTAGGAGTACCGCTGACGCACCGCCAATTAAAGCCGCACCTGTTCCCCCTTCGATAGATGGGATCGCATCAGAAAACTTAGCAAGAACCATATAAATGACGATGATCAAAAAAGTTACAGGGACAAGGATAGCAAAGAAGAGACTGTATTTACTTTTCCTCCCTTGTTCATTCTCTGCTTCCTCCTGAAGTTCATCATTTATTTGACCATTATTTTCCCAAGCAGTAAGGTGTTTGATAGAAGGTTTTATAATGTGTTTTTTTAGCATGATATACGCGATAACAATCGCTGCAGCACCTGTAATGATCGACAATACAAAAGCACGATCTGCAACCGGTGCAACATCAATACCCGCAGCTGTCGCTGTTAATGTTGGAGCAATTTGAATGACATAATCAGATGATAATGCCATTCCTTGCCCTGCAAGTGAAATCGCAATAGCTGCACCAATTGGCGGAAGCCCTGAACGAACAGCTACTGGTATAAGCAAAGCACCGACAAGTGGGACCGCTGGTGTCGGCCAAAAGAATAGAGAAATCGCATACGTAACAAAAATAATCACCCAAAATGAAATATGTCCATTTTTCATGACCTTCTGAAATGGTGTGATCATCTGCTGGTCAGATCCTATAGATTTCAATGAATGCAGCAAAGCAGTCATAATGGCGATAATGAGAAAAATATTAAACAATTCACCAGCCGCTACTAAGCTGCCATTAAAGATTGTCTGCAGACCAGCCGTAAATGAACCGGTAAAAATCCATCCAACTAAAAAGGTGACAATGATGGAAGGAACAACTACATTTTGCCTAAATAACATGGTAATAATGATAATACATGTTCCAATTAAATACATCCAATGGGCAGCTGTTAAATCCATATGCAAGTACACTCCTTTCAAGATAAATAACTTGATAACTTCTTGTAAGGTAGGTTATGCGTATTTTTGGGCTTTGGTGAAAGAGGGTGGAATGCAGGAAAAAATAAATTTACAAAAACACTGCAATCATAAATCTACTTAATAAAAAGGAAATCTTCCTTTTAGATATCATCATTTTCCAAATGATGCATAAATGCTATAATAGAGGCATTCGTCGTACTAGAATATTTAATTCACAAGGAGGATTTTGCAGAGTATGTTATCGAAACATAAATCTTTGGTATTTTTATTTTCGGTATTGCTGGTTCTATTCAGCATCGCTGGCTGTGGAACACAAACAGAAAAAGGTGCTTCAAAAGAAAATAATGGTGGAGAATCGGGAAACAAAACAGGTGAAAAATCAAAATATCCGTCTGATGTAACTGAAAATCCCGTTGTTACTATTACAATGGAAAATAATGATGAGATTAAGCTTGAATTATATCGAGACATTGCACCGAATACAGTAGCGAATTTCGTGTCGTTAATTAATAAGGGTTTTTATGATGGACTAATTTTCCACCGAGTCATCCCTGATTTTATGATTCAAGGTGGGGATCCGGCAGGTAATGGGACAGGTGGTCCGGATTATTCAATTTTTGGTGAATTTGCAGCCAATGGATTTGAAAATAATTTAAAGCATGAACGCGGTGTTTTATCGATGGCACGTACGAATGATCCGAATTCAGCAGGATCGCAATTTTTTATTATGGTGAAAGAATCTCCTCAGCTTGATGGACAATATGCTGCTTTTGGAAAGGTGACAGAAGGAATGGAAGTTGTAGATTCCATTGTTTCTGTGGAAAGGGACGGGGCAGATCTGCCGTTAAAGGAGCAGAAGATGAAAACGGTAAAGGTCGATACGAAGGGGTATACGTATCCAGAGCCTGAAGTTCAATAAGATCATTTTATGAGATTTTATACATAATAAAGAACGCTCCCAAAGAGCGTTCTTTTTATATATATGAAAACCTCATAAATCGACAGCTTATTCTTCTTTATAATCTAATTCATCGTTTCTTTCTCCATCATCAATGCCATTATCCTGATCAACACCATCTCCAATTCCTTTCTCCTTTAATGTATCTTCAATATTTTTCTTTGCTTCTGCCATATTCTCCTTTGCTTCTTGCATCGCATCCTTTGCATCCTGTTCTGTATCGTTATCTACTGCATCTTTTTGTTCCCCGTCACTGATGCCATTATCTTGATCAACACCATCTCCACATCCTGTTAGCCCTCCTAATATAAGAAGTGCAGTTAATCCGCCTGTTAAGAATATTTTCCTATACATATCTAAACTCCTCCTTCTATTAATCGAACTGTTGATTGTATTCCCATCTAAAAACAAGATGAAACATTGATATTTCGAAATGTTTTGAAATAAATGGACAGGGTATTACATAATCCGACCTGCCAATTCAATATGAAAAAGGGAGAGATGTTTATGAAGGTAGAAGAAATTACGGCTGGATGGTATAGATATACCGACCTAATTCCGAATCTATTATTAGCACTTCTTGTATTATTAATTGGCTATTTCGTCTCTAAAGGAATTGGAAAAGCAGTGGAGGGGGCTTTAAAGAAAACAAGTATAGATAATCGTTTATTTTCAAATGCAGGTAATCGAAAATATCCATCAGAAGTGATTATTGGAAAAATAGTTTTTTATATTTTATTCGTGTTTGTGTGGATTATCTTTTTTAATATGCTTAATTTAAGTCTGATCGCAACACCACTCGTAAGTATGGTTTCAACGTTAACTTCGGCCATTCCCAATCTATTAAAAGCTGCTCTTATTCTGCTATTTGCTTGGATCATTGCTTCCCTTGTGCGCATATTCATTGAAAAGGGTGCAAAATTAAGTCATATCCATCGTCGTTTAGTCAATTGGAAAATGGCAAAGAGTGAACAAGATGCTGCGAGTAAAGTGAATAGTTTCGCAAAGGCAATCTTTTATTTTATCCTTTTGTTATTTTTACCTGGGGTACTTGGAGCTTTGCAAATGGAAGGCATTTCTGAACCATTTTCAAATATGTTGTCTGCAATTCTTGCTTTTCTCCCTAAGTTATTTGCTGCCACAGTCATTGTGTTAATCGGCTGGCTAGTAGCTAAATTTGTTCGAGATTTATTAACGAACTTTTTAGGCAGTATTGGAACCGATCGCATCGTGCAGCGAATGGGTATAATCAAAAGTGCAGCAGGAACTAATCTTTCAAGCATACTTGGGAATATTGCGTTTATCTTCATTTTAATACCAGCAATTATTACAGCAATAGAAAAATTAGAACTAAAAGGTATTTCTGAGCCTGCAATTGCGATGCTGCATGATGTATTAACGATGATTCCGAATATACTAGTTGCTGTAATCTTCATTTTAATCGGTTTATGGATAGGAAAATGGGTAGAAAAAATGGTCGTGCAAATGCTGTGGCGTATAAAGTTTGATCAAGTATTTTACCAGATTGGAATAGGGTCTCTAACACCGCAGCAATCAAAGAATTCCTTGTCGCAGTTAGTAGGCTTACTAGCAAAAATTGTAGTTGTATTCTTATTCCTTGCTGAAGCATTACAAGTTGTCCATTTAGATTTTTTAGTCAATATTGCATCAGGTGTTATTGCCTATTTGCCAATGCTGCTAACAGCCGTATTAATCTTAGGAATTGGATTATATGTAGGGCATTTAGTAGAGCGTATACTACAAAATCTATTAAAACTAAAATATTCCCGTACACTCGCAGCGGTTGCAAAGTATTCTATATTTGCTATGACTTTATTCATGGCATTAGACCAGCTTGGTGTTGCTCATTCGATTGTAAATGCTGCCTTTATTCTAATTCTTGGCAGTTTGGCATTAGCATTTGGCCTAGCGTTTGGGCTGGGAGGAAAATCTTTTGCAGCAAAATATTTAGGTAAATTAGATGAGAAGTTAGATGAGAAAACAGAGGAAATTTAAGTTTGAACGTTTACAATCCGAAGTCCATTCATGATTTCGGATTGTAAATATTTGATAGAAATGGGATTAAAGGAGGTCGTCACATTGCTTGTAATTAATGTCTTGCTGATTATTCTATTAATCGCTCTAACTGCCTTTTTCGTTGCAGTTGAATTTGCCATTGTCAAAGTGCGGAGATCCAGAATTGAACAATTGATGGCTGAAGGGAAAAAGAGTGCTTTTTCGGCTAGAAAAGTAGTTACCCACTTGGATGAATATCTGTCGGCTTGTCAACTCGGCATTACGGTGACAGCCTTGGGACTAGGCTGGTTGGGAGAACCAACAGTGGAAAAGCTATTTCATCCCATATTAGCAGCATTCCAAATGAATGAATCCATCACACATCTAATTTCCTTCCTTCTTTCTTTTGTAGTAGTCACCTTTATCCATGTTGTCATAGGAGAGCTTGCTCCTAAATCAATTGCCATTCAAAAAGCGGAAGAAATTACACTGCTATTCGCAAAACCGATTATTCTTTTTTATAAGGTAATGTATCCGTTTATATGGCTTTTAAACAGCTCGGCACGATTACTTGTTGGGATTTTCGGTGTAAAGCCTGCATCAGAACATGAATTAGCGCATTCTGAGGAAGAACTGAGAATTCTCTTAGCAGAGAGCTATAAAAGTGGGGAAATTAATCACAATGAATGGACATATGTAAACAATATTTTTGAGTTTGATGAACGGGTTGCAAAAGAAATAATGGTTCCTCGTACGGAAATGAGCTGTATTTCTGCCAATGATTCAATTAATAAGGTTGTAAATAAATTAAAGACTGAGAGATATACACGCTATCCAGTTGTTGAAGGAGATAAAGATCATATCATCGGAATGATAAATATTAAAATGCTTTTAACAGCAACGTTCAAGAAAAAAGGCTCTAATCATGATGTTACTATCAAAAGTTTTATGCAGCCAATCATTCAAGTTATAGAATCCATTCCAATACATGACCTGCTGATAAAAATGCAAAAGGAAGGCACCCATATGGCGATATTAATAGATGAATATGGCGGAACTTCTGGTTTAGTTACGGTTGAAGATATTATTGAAGAGATTGTTGGCGAAGTAAGGGATGAATTTGATATAGATGAGATTCCGGAGATTCGTAAAATTTCAGATTCTCATTATATTTTGGATGGGAAGGTCTTAATTAATTCAGTTAACGAACGGTTTCAAATACATTTATCTGATGAAGAAGTAGACACAATTGGCGGATGGTTCCTCACACAAAATTCTGCTGCCAAAATAAGTGAAGGGGCAGTAGTTGAAGCAGAGGGGTATGTGTTTACAATTAAGGAAGTAGATGGCTATCACATCTCCTATTTGGAAGTAAAAAAGAGTTAAGCCTCAATGGGGCTTTTTTCTTTGTAAATTAAAGTGAACACTTCAGTTTGGATTGATATTGGAATCTATTTTTTCTTCATTTTATTATTCAATTCTTTATTTAAATACTTAGTTAATATCTTTTGAATGGCTGTAAGCTTTAACAAACTAAAGACAAAAATGACTGTTCCTGCTATCGTAAAAATTTCTTTCATTCGTATATCCTGTGCCAGGAATTGACTGATAGATGAAATGATTACCGCTAGAGAAAATGCTCCGAATAAAATTAGGAAGGTTGCTAACTTACGGCGTATAGGATGACCCAATATAAGCTCAGATTCATCAGTCGTAAATCCAGTACCAGTCATCATTGAAATAACCTGAAACCTAGAAACTTCTACATTTAACCCTGTTAAGCGAAATAAAATAACAAATACTTCAATCACAACCAAGATAATAATTAAATAAATGAATAAAAATAATATATTCATAGGTCACCTCATAATATTCTCAAATAATTGTGTATCGACAGCCATTTAAACCAATAAATACCCATCATTATTTGTGCTAAAACATTCGTTTCAAGTTTGGCTTATTGAACGTCGGGGGAAGAATAATAAAAGATCTCGATAAGGAGTGGATGATTTGCAGAAATCTATCGGCGTAAATCAATGGAAATGGGTTCAATTGGATCAAACCGAAAATGTACATCCCCATTTACAATTGGAAGAGGATGATCCGCTAAACAAATGGCTGAAAGAGGTTCACAATAATAATATGAATTGCATAAGAGTGGACTACTTAAAGAATGGGGAAAAAGCGATGAAAGGTTCACTCATTTATAAACAAAATTTTGAAGCAGAAGAGGACTTTAAAATTTTTCATTTTTATCTGACGTCTACTTGTTTAATCACGATCAATCTTGATTTCCACATACTAAAACAAATCAATCTCGAAACCTTTCAAAAACGAATAGAGTTGACAGAGAATGCAGTTGATGGATTTTTACTATTTCTTGGTGATTTGATGAATGAAATGTTAGTGGAGATTGATCAATTTGAAGAAGCGCTAAAACAACTTATTTGGAGTATACGAACAAGAAATGGCACAGGGATTCTTGAACAAGTATTTAACTGCAGACATGAACTATTCATTTGGAAGAATTTATTCATTCCAATTAATGAACTAAAAATGGCTATCGATGAGATGAATTTTCAAGAAAGTAGGAAAGGGGAGATCTTTAGCTGTACATGTAAGAGGATTGAGCGGGCGTTGGTACTATTAGATGGATATGAAAGGGAAATCGATTCGATAATTAATCTTGAAGAAGTTATTTCATCGCATCGGGGGAATGAAATTATGAAAACGTTAACTGTCATAACGACGATTTTCACTCCTATTATGGCATTAGGGGCTTTATGGGGAATGAATTTTAAGCATATGCCAGAGCTTGAGTGGAAGTTTGGTTATATTCTCTCCATTATATTAATCGTTTTTTCCACTTTCCTTCTATATGCTTATTTAAAAGTAAAGGGTTGGACCGGAGACCTATTAAAAGGGAAAAAGAAGGGGTCATTTTTTAAGTAACAAAGGCATTTTAATAGATTACAAATATTTCAAACAGTTTAATTTCCCAGAATGATAGTTTTGTTTGTATCTTCTAGTGGTAAAACACTAGCAAGGTTATTAATTAGGTAACCTTACTGACTCAAAACCCTGGGAGGAAAAGTAAATGAATATGAATGACCTTAATCAAGTTGATATGTTGATGTCAAAAAATATTTCAGGTACAAAAAATCGAGAAGATGAGCCTCTAGTACAGGACAGCCAGGCATACGGACATGTTACTGATAAGGATATGCAAAAACAAAGCGGCATTCGATATGGAAATATCACTTCGGAGGACAATGTAATAGAAAAGCTAGAAAATAAAGGGGAAGTGTCCCAACGGAAATAGGATGTGCATATGCACATTTGAGTGGAAGAATAAAAGACTTGCACAATAAAACGTGCAAGTCTTTCTAACTAGATATCTCTCGTTTTATCATCTGCATATTCATTTTTTATAGTATGTAATTTTTAAATAGAAAAGAGTTTCAATTTTAATAGGCGAGGGTATAAAAAAACAAATATTTAAAAGGTGTGATGATATGAAGATAAACATCAATAAACAATATAAAGGGAATGAAATATTGGTGTTTGTAGAAGGAGAAATTGATGCCTATACAGCTCCAAAGCTTAGAGAGGAACTGTGGCATTTGTCAGAAAAGGAAAACACGACCATAACTATTAACCTAATGGAAGTTACCTATTTAGATAGTACTGGTCTGGGTGTATTTGTCGGATTATTCAAGCGATTAAATAGCAGTAATGGAGAGTTGAAGCTAATTGAGCTATCTAACAGACTTTTTAAACTCTTCGAAATGACGGGATTATTAAACATAATGAATATTCGTGTAAATTCTGTAGATGGAGGGCGATGATGGAAGTGATGGAATATATTGAAATGAAGTTACCGGCTAAGCCTGATAATATTGGGATCGTAAGACTAACATTGTCGGGAATCGCCAGCAGCATGGGATTTACATATGAAGATGTTGAGGATCTTAAGATTGCTGTTAGTGAAGCATGTACGAATAGTGTACAGCATGCGTATGATAAAAATGAAGGTGGAGAAGTGGTTATAGGATTTGGGATTTATAAGGACAAGCTAGAAATGATGGTCGCCGATTGTGGAAGGAGCTTCAATTTTAACCGGATTAAAGCAGAGCTAGGCCCATATACAGAATCAAGTACTGTGGATCAGCTTGCAGAGGGAGGGTTAGGATTGTATTTAATCGAAACTCTCATGGATGAAGTGCGTGTAATGAATCATTCAGGGGTAACGGTCTACATGATGAAGTATCTAAATGGGGAGCGTGAAAATTATGGCACAATCAACCCAATCGGTAAGACGGTCTAAAGAAGAGATTGAGAGCCTAATTTTAGAGTTTCAAAACGGAAACTCATTAGCCCAAACGATATTAGTAGAACATTATAATGCACTAGTAGCAAGCCTAGCAAGAAAGTACTCAAGAGGGAGAAATTTCCATGAAGATATCGTACAAGTAGGGATGTTGGGGCTATTATCTGCGATTAGAAGATATGACGTAGAAAAGGGAAGCTCCTTTGAATCGTATCTATTTCCTACTGTTATTGGAGAAATTAAGCGATATTTAAGGGATAAGACATGGAGTGTCCATGTTCCGAGGCGTATAAAAGAAATTTGGCCGAAAATAAATTCAATAGTAGACGAACTTACTAATCTAAACCAACGATCACCAAAGATACATGAAATCGCCTATTATCTTGGTATTTCTGAAGAGGAAGTACTTGAAGCAATGGAAATGGGCAAAAGCTATCAAGCTGCATCAGTCGATCAGCCGATTGAAACTGGGAGAGAGGGCAGCATATTAACAACCTTGGATGTAGTAGGATCGTCAGATATAGGCTTTGAAAATGTGGATCGAAAGCTATTGCTTGAAAGTGCACTACATGTATTAACTGAAAGAGAAAAGCAAATTATCCATTGTACGTTTATAGAGAATAAAAGCCAAAAAGAAACAGGAAAGCAATTGGGTATTTCACAAATGCATGTTTCAAGACTTCAAAAAAAGGCAATTGAAAAATTAAGAAAAGAGCTTCAAATAGAGCTGAACAATAGTTCTTAATAAGAACAATGTGCAAATGTCTTGTAAGCTATTTTTAATAGCACAAATGGAGCCTCCCAAAAGGTATTATTAATCTTTTTGGGAGGCTCCATTTGTTATCTCTGCTTTGAGACTAGGCATTTACAATAAGAAATGCAAAAGAAATGACACTTTCAGCTTGTGTTAAAAGGGTTTAAGCAGTAAATGATGAATAATATAAAAAGAGTAAAAATGGGGTGCAAGAATGAAAAAAAATTTTATCATATTTTTTATATTTACTATCTTTCTATTAAATCTTATTGGTTGTTCAAATAATTTTACTAAAGAGTTTGATTGGAACCAGTTAACTCGAGTTGATGTAGAAATATTAAAAGTTAAAAAAAATGCTGATGAAATAATAATTGCAGAGGAAGAAAAGATTATAACTTTAAGAGAATTATTTGCAAAAATTGAATGGGAAGAAAATATAAAGGCTGAAATGGCTAGAAAAGAAGATGTAAAATCCACTTTATTCTTCACATATGATAAAAATATGCCAGAAAGATTATTTGAATATTTTATATGGTTTAATAAAGGCGGCACAACAGCAACGATTATTGACAGAGAAAAGAATGCTCTAGGAACATTAGTCAATGAAGACGCACAAACATTAAAAAATACTCTAGTGAATAACTAAAAGAGCAGGAATGACCTGCTCTTTTAGTGTGATTTGGTATTTTATTTTAATGTTAATTCAAGTTTTCCCTACGAATAGAGAACCATTTAGTATGTTACTAGGACATCTTTTTTAGCTATTTTATGCGGAGCGTCTCACACTTCTTAAAATGATGCTTACAATGAATACTAGAGCAATGGCACCAATAAGTGCTGGGATAAAGTAAAAGCCTCCAATAACAGGTCCCCAGCTTCCTAAGATGAGTGATCCGAGCCACGCGCCGATAAAGCCAGCGATAATGTTTCCGATAATCCCTCCTGGTATATCACGCCCAAGAATCAGACCTGCTAACCACCCGATAATTCCTCCAATAATTAATGCCCAAATAAACCCCATATCATTTCACTCCTTATAAATAGTTATAGCAAATGTGTACCCTTCTCAATAAAAGATAAACATACTTGATAGAAAAGCTAAATAAACTATTAACTGAATATTCGTATCCATTTAATGAATATAGTTAAATTAATGTTTTGAAATCTCTTAAACTGGTTATACAACTAATAGAACCACATGCTGATGATTATTATCAATCAGCCAATAGAAAATATACAGTTTAGGAGGAAAACAAATGGCAAATGTGATCATTGTAGAAAATGGTGTGCAAGCAAAAGAGCAAATTCAGCAATTCATCGATCAAGGATTTACGAAAGAGGAAATATATATACTGGCTCATGATAACAGCCGTTCGAATGATCTAACAAATGCTTTGGATGTTAATGACATCGGTGTAGAAGAACAAGGGATTTTTGATTCAATCGCAAATGTCTTTCGTACAAGGGGAGATGAGCTACGGTCGAAATTAGAGTCACTTGGTGTACCTACAACAGATGCTGAGCAGTATGAAAGAGAGTTAGATCAAGGAAAAGTGGTAGTTTTAGCAAATAGATCTGCGTAGGCAGAAATAAAAGCAGACTGTTTAAGAAATAAAAAGAGCCTTTTGATTCAGAGTAAGCCTTTATCGTTTGCTATTAATTGATGATAGGGCTAAATCTATAAATATATGAGGTGAAAGGATATGAAAATTTCAAATCAAAACTTAGATTCGTTATTAGGTGCTGTGAAAACTGCTAGACATAATAAGAGTGAGAAGCGCACCATAGAAGACTATTTTAGGAATCCTATTGTTCATAAGGAGATAAGCGGAGAGAGAATTTATGTTCCACTAAATTTAAATAGGATTTGGAATGAGGTTTAATCCAAATAGAGAAGAATTAACTGTCTAAACATGATTTCTTTTAATAAAAATTTTGTTTAGGCAGTTAATTAGTTGGAAGTAATAGTCGCTAAAAAAGGAAGTATAGAAAAGGCAGATTGCTTTAACGAGCATCTGCCTTTTGCTATTCTGTAATAATTTTTAATTATTTATTATACTTGCAGTGCTAGTCTTCGCTTTTCGTATGAGATAAATTGCAATTAGAAGGATAAACCACACTGGTGTGACGAATAAAGCAACTCGTGTATCCTCGGCAAGAGCAAGTACAACAAGAACAAAGGCGAGAAAGGCAAGGATCAAATAATTTGAGAAAGGATAAAGCGGAAGTTTAAATTTGCTTACTCGTGCCAAGTCCGGTCTCGTTTTGCGGTATTTTAAATGACAAATAACTGTTATGCCCCAAATAAATAGAAAACATACAGTTGAAATACTAGTAATGAGTGTAAAAACGCCTTCAGGCATGACATAGTTTAATATTACAGCAATCAAAATGACAACAGTTGAAAAGAATAACGCATTAGAAGGCACCTTACGGAAGGTAAGTTTTGTTAGCGGGATTGGTGCGTTCTTATCTTTTGCTAGCGAGTAAAGCATACGGCTCGTACTAAAAATTGCACTGTTACATGCAGAAGCTGCTGAAGTAAGAACTACAAAGTTGACGATGCCTGCAGCAGCAGCAATCCCAATTGCAAGGAATACTTGTACGAATGGACTTTCAGCCGGGTTGATCGCATTCCATGGATAGATGCTCATAATAATTATTAAAGCACCGACATAAAAAATTAATATTCGGATAGGGATATTATTAATCGCTTTAGGAATTACCTTTTCCGGATCCTCTGTTTCTCCAGCAGTCAATCCTACAAGTTCAATACCGACAAATGCAAATACAACCATTTGGAACGAGAGGATAAACCCGTTTATCCCATTAGGAAACATCCCGTCGTGGCTCCATAAATTTGCAAAGCTGGATGCACCAGAGTCAGTCGAAAATCCTTTTACAATCATGATTAGACCAATAATAATTAAAGCTAATATGGCAATGATTTTTATTAGAGCGAACCAGAATTCCATTTCACCAAAAAGTTTAACAGTTGCTAGATTCATAAACAGCAAGACAACAAGGGCGATTAAACCTGGCATCCACTGTGGAACATCAGGAAACCAAAACTGAGTATAAAGCCCAATAGCTGTTAAATCTGCCATTGCAATTGATATCCAGCAAAACCAATATGTCCATCCAGTAATAAAAGCAGCCATATCTCCTAAATAATCTTTTACAAAGTCGACAAAGGAATGGTATTGCAGATTGCTTAACAGCAGTTCGCCTAGTGCACGCATAATTAAAAAACAGATGATCCCAGTAATGATGTATGCGAATAAAATCGATGGTCCAGCCAAATGGATTGATTTCCCTGCACCTAGAAATAACCCAGTACCAATTGCTCCTCCTATTGCAATGAGCTGTACATGCCTGTTTTTAAGACCTCTAGCTAGTTTTTCTTCCTGCATAGGTATTCCCACTTTCTCTTATCTAGTTGTTTGCATATACTGCTATAATTTATTTCTATCATTTTAGCTGTGTACTACGACAGCTTGTTAAAGATTGTAACATACTATATATAAAATCAAAATACTTGAAAAATAAAAATTAATAGAAAGGGTCGCAGGACCCAAAAGTGGAATATAGGGCCAGGTCCCCTGTCCCAAAGTAAATAGGTGGCCTTGAGAAAGAGGGACAAGGAAACTGTCCCCGTGTCCGGCAGTTCCGATAGTATGTTAAACAATTAATATTGAAATCGCACAATACACTAATAACAAGGCCATAACTATATTAAATCGGCTCCGATATTTTACTAGAAATCTTTGAAATAATGAGCCAAAAAGACTCCAAGTAAATGTACTTAAAAATCCGACAAATGCTAGAAATAATGAGAATGAGAGCAAACTCAGACTTGACGTGTGATAGGGAAGAATAAAGGTAGATACGACTGTCAGTCCATATAATATTCCTTTTGGATTAATAAATTGTAGAAGCATTCCTGTTATGAACCGGTTATTTTTGTCTGCTTCATTGTTCGATTCATTCGCTTTACTGGTAAGTATTTTATAAGCAAGATAAAGCATATAGATTGTGCCGATGATCACCATGAAAAACTCAATTTTAGGAATAATATTTTTAAGAACGAGATTAAAATAGCTGGAAGTTATCATAATGACAAAGAACCCTGCACTTACGCCTATACAAAAACGAATGGTCTTCTTTAATCCATATTTGTTGGCAAATAACATCGCCATGATATTATTCGGACCCGGAGTAAAACTGGCAATAAAAACGTATAGCAAGAAAGATACTATTGGCATATTGAAACCCTCCATTTTTTTGTGTGTTATAATGTTCTAAATAATCAATATAACGTCTTACTTTTTATTGTACATTACGGACGTTATATTGTACACAAGGAAAGGGTGATATGCTTGGAAGATATACAATTAATCCTCGCTAAAAATTTGAAAGCTTATAGAGAAAGAAAAAAATTAAGTTTAGAAAAGGTTTCAGAGTTAACGGGAGTAAGCAAAACGATGATTGGCCAAATTGAAAGAGGGGAGTCAAGTCCCACAATTACAACGATTTGGAAAATCGCGAACGGGCTAAAGATTTCCTTTACTTCCCTCATTAATCAATCGCAGCCGGATACAAAAGTTATGTTAAAAAAGGATGTTCAAGTATTGACTGAAGATAATGGAAGGTATCGAGTGTATCCCTATTTCCCATTTCAGGATGAAAGGCGCTTTGAGGTTTATTCTGTAGAAATTGAGCCTGGAGGATTTCTAAGCTCAGATTCTCATGGGGAGGGTACGGAAGAATTTATTACTGTATTTGATGGAGAATTAAAGATTCAAGTGAATAATATGGAATATGCAATTAAAAGTGGTGATTCAATTCGTTTCAAAGCCGACAGACCCCATACTTA
Source organism: Cytobacillus massiliigabonensis (assembly GCF_900199725.1). GTDB lineage: Bacteria > Bacillota > Bacilli > Bacillales > Cytobacillaceae > Cytobacillus > Cytobacillus massiliigabonensis. The sequence continues at coordinate 2,312,483 of NZ_LT904904.1, forward strand.
TCAAAACTCAGGTGAAATGATAACTAGATTAAGCATGACCATACACTATCCAGCATAAAATCCTATTCAGCAGAATAGGATTTTTTTGCATATATTGATGCGAATCACAGAAAATGTTCAAATGAAATTATATAATGGACAATACGTCAAATTTTTAGTTTTTGTTTGTTTAACGAAAAGAGGTTTTTAAAATGCTAGACAACAATACATATATCCCTTCGAGGTTTAATGCCATCACGCACACAGATGATCATGGAATCGTCCTATTCAATAGCTATAACGGGGCTATTTGCTATTTTTCAGAAGAAGAGAAAGCTGAGGTACTAAGTTCTCTAAAAAGAAATGGGACGAATGAATTGGCAAGCGAGATAAAACAAGAGTTATATGACAATGGGTATTTAGTTTCAGAACAAGTGGACGAGAAAAGAAGAGCTCAATTTCTCCATCAATCAATGCACAGGACTGATTTCATGCATCTTGTGCTGATGCCAACGGAAGCTTGTAACTTTCGATGTTCCTATTGCTATGAAACATTTCCCCGTGGAAAAATGAATAGAGAAACTATACTTGGGCTTCATGCATTGGTGAAAGAAAAAGCAGCAAGGTTATCTAACTTAAATATAAGCTGGTTTGGCGGAGAACCATTGCTTGCGTTAGATGTGATTGAAGAGTTGTCAACCTCTTTTATAAATATTGCAAAAGAAAATAAAATCCAATATTCATCTGATCTTGTAACAAACGGTTATTTTTTAACAAAAGAAGTGTTTCAAAAACTACTGTCTTGGGAAATTCGGCAACTGATGGTCACTATTGATGGAATTGGAGAAGTTCACGATAGGAGAAGGTATTTAGCAGGCGGTGGGAAAACCTTTAGCAAAATAATCGAAAATCTAACGGGATTAAAAGATATATCAGGTGATTTTGATATGACGATACGAGTAAATTTCGACGAAAGTAATTTACATGAAACGTCTAAATTAATCGAATTCCTAAAGGTTCATTTTGCCGATGATAAGCGATTTGGCGTTATCTTTCGACCAGTTGGAAGATGGGGTGGGGCGAATGATGATGAGCTTCCTGTATGCAGCCAGATTACATCCAATAAAAAAATTTGGGAATTCACAAATGAAGCAGTTACAAATGGATTGGAAATAAGCTCTATGATTTCAGGCTCTCTCATGCCAACAGGGTCGGTTTGTTATGCTGCGAAACCCAATTCTTTAGTTGTTGGATCTAATGGGCAGTTATATAAATGTACGATTGCTCTGAATGAAGAAATGAATAGGGTCGGACAAATTCATGAAGATGGAAGTGTAACGCTTGATTTCGACAAAATTGCTATATGGACGACATCTGGGGAAGAAACAGATTCAGTCTGTCAATCTTGCTTCTATCGTCCAGCATGCCAAGGAAACCATTGTCCTTTGTACCGGATGAGAACGGGTGAAAGACCTTGTCCATACGAAAAAAGAAGTATAAAGAAAGTTTTAAATCTAATATGGAAAAATAGTTTGAAAGAAGAAATTACCTTATATAAGTGACTACATAAAAGGGGGTGAAATGATGCGTATTCTACGTCCTGCAACAGCACCAGTTACAAATACAAACTCTGGAAAAGTAATGAAGTCCGTACCTGGAAACTTAAACTAAGATGTAGAATCCTGCCACCCCATATTCAAAGATGGGAGGCGGGATTTTTTTATTCTCTTTTGCGATTCCATCTCATTTTCCCAATTATACAAATCATTGTTTTATAATTAGGCAGGATGATGATTTCACTTGTCCTAAAATGAAAAAGGAGTTTTTAGACATGTTATATCAGAATAAGAAAGAGTTTCCAATCCTTTATACAGATCGCCTAGTTTTAAGGGAGGTTACTAATAAAGATGCTCATGACATATATCAATATCTTTCAGATGATGAAGTGAAGAAGCACTATGGATTAGCCCCTTTTGAGTCATTAAAGGAAGCGTTAGGGGAAATTGCATGGTATCACGAGATTTTTCATCAAAATACCGGTATACGGTGGGGGATCACTCTAAAAGGTACAGATAAGGTAATTGGAAGCTGTGGGTTTCTTAACTATACAAAGCAGCATGCCCGTGCTGAGGTAGGGGCAGAGCTAGCAAAAGAATATTGGAGAACAGGCATAGTTTCTGAAGCTTTTCAGGCAATATTAGCATTCGGATATAAGGAAATGGAATTGATGAGAATACAGGCACTGATTGAACCGGAAAACATGGCATCGATAAAACTTGCTGAGAAAAACGGTTTTATAAGAGAAGGACTTCTTAGAAAATATGAATATACAAATGGTAAATTTGACGATTTGCTCATATATTCTTTATTACGGGATGAATTTTGTTAATGAGTTGATTTAGCGTATTTAGCATTTTTAAGAATAATACAAGACATAAATTACATAATGTTTTATAACATGCCTTTATTAGAGTATTGATTATACGGAAAGAAACTAGCTGTCTGCTTTTGGAAGGAGCTGGTTGCTATGTATAGGAATAAAAATAAGGGAATCATTATTATTTTATGTGCCATCCTTTTCATTTTTCTAACTGTGATTGTATTCCGCAGTATAACTATTTATATCGTGTATAGTTCTGGTGCTGGTCCCATTGTTATTATTGGAGTACTCCTGCTGGCAATTTTTATTGCATATATTAGAGGGGGATAAGCATATTTAGCTATTATAGCTAAAAGGAAGGGACAATGTTTTTATTATCCCTTTTGTTCTGTTTCTACAAATTCTCCTTTTTTCTTGTTAATCATTTGAACGTATTCTTGTCTTTTTAATAATTGGAAAATAAATAGGGATGTTTTAAATGCATCACTAATTTTTTGTGGATTAGCGCCTAACTCTTCTAAGGATATGCCTTGTTGGTAATATAGCTGACCAGCCATTGATATATCTTCATTTTCTAAGGAAAGCTGAATTCCTAATTCAGCATGGATGAGCGAAAGCTTGAAATCCTGCTGTAAAAAGTATAACTTTGCCAAATTATAATGAATTTTTATTTGAAAAAGATAATGCTGTTTAAGAAAATCATGATAGGATAGTATGGTATTATATTGCTGCAGACTTTTTTGAAACATCTTATTTTCTGCGTAAATAATCGCCAGGCTGTTTTGAATTTTGAAATCTATAAAGTCTTGTCCAAATAAAGGATGATTGCTGTCTAATAAATCTTCAAGCATAGTTACTGCTTTTTGCCAATCGATCTTTTTTAAATAATAGCTAGAAATGGTATACACCCATTTAATTAATTGATCGAATTTGTAACCTAAATTCCTGGTAGACTGTTTTAATTCATTCGCGGTAATTTCAAACGTTTCCTTGTAGTCCTTTCTTTTCATTAAATCTTCAAGTATACGTTCAGTCTCTTGGATATAGCCTTGTGCATCATTCAATAGAATTTTATAAAAGTAATCTAAGCTTACCTTTAATCGAATCGAGAGAATGTATAATATATCAACGCTTGGATATCCTCTTCCAGCTTCAATTCCGCTAATGGTTGCTTGCGTGCAAATCCCTTCTGCAAGCTGAGCTTGCGACAAATTATTTGTCTTCCTCAATCTTTTAATTTCTTCACCTAATGCTTTAGCATTTAAAACGATCATTTTCTCACCATTATATAAAAAATTTTATAATATTTTAGAAATAACTATCATTTCCAACTATTATTATAGCATACCCCTTTAAACAGCCTAGGATTGAGAATGCAACAAAATATGAAATCTTTTAGAATAAGGTTATAAATTAAAGGATAGGGTGATGAAAAATGAAAAAATTAGTAGCAGTTTTATTATTAGCAGGGATTTTATTTGCACAGGTTGGTGGATCTGCACCTGCTGTTAGCGCGGCTGGAGAGGATGTTACATTACCGTTCGAACATTGATCAATTAAATGTCAATATCCAAGGCAATTCTGCTTTGGATATTGACATTTTTTATAAGGTAAAGACATCTGATAAAAAAGGTAAAAGAATAGATTAACAAGTTATACATGCAACCCTGGTTATTGGGCATCCTTTTTAAAGGTGGGGATGGTTTGGTGTCCTTAGGCAATAAGGTTAAATATAATGAAGATATATATATTATTGTTCATATTTATGAATCCGGATTTGTAGAAATAAAAGATGTCAAACATCTTTGTAATGTAGAATTGGTTTCTATTTCAGATATTAAAATAATTGAATAATAGATTTAAGAAGTACTCATAAAAAGAATGAGTACTTTTTCTTTTTTTACTAAAAATGCAATAATTATATAAATATAATTGGAAAGGGGCTACAGGAATGGAATTCAGTGAAAAAGTCATTGTAATAACAGGAGCAGCAAATGGGATTGGAAAGGGACTGGCTTCTGCTTATGCTAAAAAAGGGGCTAAAATTGTTGCTGCTGATATGGATGAGAAGGCCGGTAAGAAAATTGTGGAAGAAATAAACAACCTTAAAGGAAGGGCTATTTTTGTTCAGACCGATGTTCGGAAAGAAGCTGAGATCATTCGATTAATGCAAAAAGCGAAAGAGGAGTTTGGGCAAATTGATATCCTTATAAACAATGCGGGCATTTCCAGATGGAAATCATTGTATGAAATAACTGCTGATGAATGGGATGATATTCTTCACACAAATCTCCGCAGTGTATTTCTTTGTTCAAGAGAAGCAGCAAAGTATATGAGAGAGAATACAACTGGCGGGGCCATCGTCAATCTTGCTTCCACTCGTTCATTAATGTCCGAACCGAATTCAGAAGCTTATGCTGCCTCAAAAGGCGGAATCGTTTCCTTAACACATGCCTTGGCAATTTCATTAAGCAATGACAGAATAACTGTTAATGCCGTCTCCCCAGGATGGATAGAAACAGGCAATTATTACGACTTAAGAAAAGTTGACCATGAACAGCATCCATCTATGCGAGTTGGAAAACCAGATGATATTGCAAGAGCATGCTTTTATTTAACAGCATCAGATAATAATTTTGTAACCGGTGTGAATCTGGTTGTTGATGGAGGAATGACAAGGAAAATGATTTATGAAGAATAAAATAGCTTCATCTTTGTTTTTCTTTTAGATATAGTGGTAATCTTAGAATATATATTTGAGTAGTAATTATACTTTGTTGAGTAAGGAGTCGGATAAAAGTGTCAAATCATTATGAAAAAGCAACATTTGCTGGAGGATGTTTTTGGTGTATGGTAGCGCCATTTGATGAGCAGCCAGGGATAAAAGAAGTAATATCTGGCTATACAGGTGGGCATACTGAAAATCCTACCTATGAAGAAGTTTGTTCAGATACAACAGGTCATTATGAGGCAGTCCAGATTACTTTTGACCCAAATATATTCCAGTACAAAAAGCTGCTTGAGCTTTTTTGGCAGCAAATTGATCCAACTGACGCAGGCGGCCAGTTTAATGACCGTGGTCTATCATATCGAACAGCCATTTTTTACCATAATGAAAATCAAAAACAAATAGCTGAAGCTTCAAAAGAAGAGCTTGCAGCAAGCGGGCGCTTCCTGAAGCCAATTGTTACGGAAATTCTGCCTGCGTCTCCATTTTACAGAGCAGAAGAAAAGCATCAGCATTATTATAAAAAGAACGCTTTCCACTACAACATGTATAAAGAAGGTTCTGGACGTGCACCTTTTATTCGCAAAAACTGGAAAAAAACAAAAAGCGATGAACAGCTGAGAAAAGAATTAACTGAAATTCAATATGAAGTGACAAGAAATAATGCAACAGAGCCGCCATTTAGAAATGAATTTTGGAATCATACAGATGAGGGAATATATGTAGATATTATCTCTGGAGAACCGTTATTCAGCTCTAAGGATAAGTATGATGCTGGCTGTGGGTGGCCGAGCTTTACAAAGTCACTGCGCAATTCGGAAATCGAAGAGAAGCTGGATACTTCACATGGCATGCGCCGTATCGAAGTTCGTTCGAAAACATCAGACTCTCATTTAGGTCATGTTTTTGATGATGGTCCAGGACCATTTTATTCCCGTTATTGCATTAACTCTGCAGCTCTTCGATTTGTTTCAAAAGATAAGCTGGTGGAAGAGGGCTATGGAGAATATATGAGTTTGTTTGAAAACTAAAAATTATATGCAGTTTGTTATAGCGCTTATCTCCTTTGTATTCGATGGGGATTAGCGCTATTTTTTATTAGGAAGATATGATCGCTGCAGATATTAAAATGGATAATCCTTAATTGCTACTGTTGCTTAGCTCCTCCATATAAATAATAGAACTATTCATATCTCTTCTAAAAATGAAGATACTGTAAAAAAAGGACGGTTATTTTATGGAAATGGATTCTATTCGAATCCGTTCGTATTTGATATAATAAGACGTATTTTTAAGGAATATGGAGGTTCAACAATGAAGCTGACAGATAAAGAATTGGAAATTGTTGAGATTTTGGAAAAAGACGCGCGCATACATACGGACGATCTTGCAAAAATGGTCCAATTAAGCTTAATGGAAACAAAAGAGATCATCAAGAAGCTGGAAGAACAAAAGGTAATTGTTAAATACACGTCAGTGATAGATTGGGGGAAAGTAGAAGACCATTCAGGCTTAACCGCTATGATAGATGTAAAGGTAACACCTAAGCGTGGAGTAGGCTTTGATGAAATAGCTGAAAGAATTTACCGTTATAAAGAAGTAAAGTCTGTTTATTTAATGTCAGGTGCCTATGATTTATCCGTCGAAATTGAAGGGAAATCCATGAATGAAGTTGCGAATTTTGTTTCACAAAAACTCTCAACTCTTGACTCTGTCATCTCCACAACTACTCATTTTATTTTGAAAAAATATAAGCATGATGGCACCATTTTTGAATCAGATGACGATGACAAACGAATTGTGGTGTCCCCATAATGAAGAAAAACTATTTATCAAGAAAAGCTCAAGAATTAAAACCTTCAGGCATTCGCCGGTTCTTTGATTTAGCTGCTGGTATGAAAGGCGTCGTTTCACTAGGCGTAGGTGAGCCTGATTTTGTCACCCCATGGACAGTAAGGGAGGCAGCCATTCTCTCTATTGAACAAGGCTATACTTCCTATTCGGCAAATGCTGGTTTGCTAGAGCTAAGGAAAGAAATTGCAGGCTATATGCAAAGGCAATTTAATGTAATGTATTCTCCAAGTTCAGAAATTATTGTAACAGTCGGCGCCAGTCAGGCGATTGATATTGCGATGCGGACCATTCTAGATCCTGGCGATGAAGTTATTATCATTGAACCATGCTTTGTCTCATATTCACCGATGGTTGACATGGCAGGTGGTGTCCCAGTTCATGTTCAGGCTTTAAAAGAGAACGATTTCAAAATATTGCCCTCCCAATTAGAAAAGGCAATAACAGAAAAGACAAAAGCCATCATGCTCTGTTCGCCTAATAATCCAACTGGGTCCATGCTGAATAAAAAGGAACTTGAAGAAATTGCAGAGATTGCGGGTAAATATGACTTACTTGTCATAGCTGATGAAATCTATGCAGAGCTTGTATACGATGAGGAGTACACAAGTCTTGCTTTGATCAATGGAATGCGAGAAAGAACAATATTAATATCAGGTTTTTCAAAAGGATTTGCAATGACAGGCTGGCGTCTTGGATTTGTCTGTGCACCAGAAGAGATTACTCAAGCTATGCTGAAAATTCATCAATATGCGATTATGTGTGCACCAACAATGGCCCAATTTGCAGCTATTGAAGCATTGAAAAATGGACGTTCAGATGTAGATGAAATGGTGAAAAGCTATCGCCGCAGACGCAACTATATTGTTCAGTCATTTAATGATATGGGCTTAACCTGCCATACACCGGGTGGAGCCTTTTATGCATTTCCTTCAATTGAGTCCACTGGTCTTAGCTCGGAGGAGTTTGCAGAACGGCTATTATTAGAAGAAAGTGTAGCTGTAGTACCTGGAAATGTCTTTGGTGGAAGTGGGGAAGGGCATATTCGATGTTCTTATGCAACTTCTATGGAGCAGCTGCAGGAAGCGGTCAAACGGATGAAACGATTTATTGAAAAAATAAGCTAAAAAAGAAAAAGCGCTTGCTTTCCTCCTATTTTTCTAGAGGGAACAAGCGTTTTTGTCTAATTATAAAGCATCTTTAATTACTTTCTTGGAATATAACACAGAAAGGATGCCGAATATCGAATATAATGCTGTATAAAGAACCATGACAATAATCATTGGAGTCCATACCTCGGACCCAAATAAAAACCACCCAGATTGAACTGCAAAATAACTGTGCATTAACCCGATAACAAGAGGAATGCCGAAATTAAAGAATTGTTTTGCTTGAATTCCTTTCAATAGATCACCTTGTGTAAATCCAAGCTTTCTTAAAATTGTATAATTTGGTTTCTCATCTTCACTCTCATCCATTTGCTTGAAATAGAGAATACAGCCGGATGTAATCAGGAAAGTTAACCCTAAAAATCCTACAATGAACATGATGAGTCCCATATTTATTTTTTGATTCAAGCTCATTTCTAATTGGGAATCAGCTCGGTCAGTAAAATTGATATTTTGGAAAAGCTTATTTGCCTTTTCAAGGTTTTCGTCGTTGTTCAGATTGATGCCAATATACAAATTTGATTTCAGTTGGATTTCTGGATTCAGATCATTTTTCATTCGTTCAAATATGGATTCATCCACAATTGCAACAGGCAAGCCGCCACCAGTGAAATAATAGGGAACAATAAAATCTTTATTCAAGCCTATAAATTTTTGGGGGATTTTTTCAGACTTCCCTAGGAGAGTGATGTTACCAGAATCTTTAAGTGTCATGAATTTTTCTAATAAATCATTATAGCCAGTAAATAGTGTTTCATTTGACGATAAATCCAGCTCATCAATTTCATTGTCACTAACAACGGGAATCTGCATGATATCTGGATTAAAATTCATCCCTTCCATGTTAAAATCGGCTATATTCTTAATATTAGCTCCAATCTGAATGACTTCAATCGCTTTCTCTGTATATTTAATCTGATTTTCATTCAATGCTAATTTAAATTGTTCTGCATCCTGCTTGTTTGTTAAGGCAAAATGAGATGGAACATTGTTCTCAGCATTTTTTTCAGCAGAGTAATAGGATATAAAGCTTAATGATAGTAAACCGATGGCAAGGGCTGACACTGTCGTAATGATCGTTAATAATAGGGCATTCGATCTCATTCTGAACATAATGGTTGATAGGGACAATACTTCATTAATATTTAAATAGCCGTCTTTCTTTTTTCGAATGAGATTAAAAATAAAACTGACGGACCCTTTATAAAATAAATACGTCCCAATAATGACTGATCCAAGAATGAAGAGCATAGCAAGAAGCAGCTCAATCATCGTTGTAAAATCCCCGCCAAATAGCTTAGAGGAAATATAATAGCCCATAACTATTAAAGCAATTCCTACTATTCCAATGAAAATTTCAAAAATGGACAGTTTCTTCACTTTTCCTTCAGTTTTTGAGTTGACCCTGAATAAAGAAAGGATGGTTTGCCTTTTTATAAATAAATAGTTCATCAGCATGATGAGAAGATAGATCGCAACGAAAACGACAACTGTCTGGACAAGCGCCTTTATAGAAAATTGAAGGGAAGCAATGCCTTCAATGCCTGTAATTTTTAATAATATCATAATGATTAATTTTGATACTGAAAACCCTAAAAGGATTCCAAGTATTAATGATCCAGAATATAGAATCATGTTCTCTAAAGTAAGAATCCGAAAGATTTTCCCTTTCGTCATCCCGATTAATTGAAATAATCCAACTTCTTTGCTGCGCCTTTTAATAAAGATCGTATTAGCATATAAAAGAAAGATTGTGACAATCGCGATGAGCAAGACCGTTGCCGCACGGATGGCTGCAGCACCCTTCATAGATCCTTTTGTTTCTGTCATGGCTGGATCATATTGTAATGTGACAAACGCGAAATATAAGGCAACACTAAAGATAAGGGCAAAGACGTAAAGATAATAGTTCTTAAGATTTTTCTTCAGATTGCGGATGATCAGATGATTAATGCTCATTTTGCACACCGCCAAGTATTGCCTGTGTTTTCATGATGTCATTGAAGAAGCTTTGCCTAGTTTCTTCTCCTTTATTTAATTGTGTATAAATTTGCCCATCCTTAATAAAAATAACGCGATTGCAATAGCTTGCTGCAACAGGGTCATGAGTAACCATAATAATGGTTGCTTCTCTCTTCTTATTCAATTCACTTAGTTTGTTTAATAAATCAGATGCTGATTTAGAGTCAAGTGCGCCAGTTGGCTCATCTGCGAAAATAATGCTTGGTTCATGGATAAAGGCTCTTGCCGCTGAAGTCCGCTGCTTTTGTCCGCCGGAGATTTCGTTTGGATACTTATCCTTTAACTCTAAAATGCCTAAATCTGTTGCGACCTCATTAAATTTTTTATCTGCATCTTTTTTTGATATTTTTCGAATGGAAAGCGGTAATAAAATATTTTCTTTTACTGTTAGCGTATCAAGCAAATTATAATCTTGAAAGATAAATCCTAAATAGTGCTTCCGAAAGATAGCTAGCTGTTTTTCCTTCATGCTTGTCATTTCTTTTCCTTCAATCGTGATTGAACCTGAGCTTGCTTTATCAATGGAGGAAAGCACATTTAGCAAGGTGGTTTTACCTGAGCCTGATGCGCCCATAATACTGACAAACTCTCCTTTGTCGATTTTTACATCGATTCCCTTTAAAACCTCTTGTTTATTAAATTTATTTCCATAGCTTTTATGGATTTTACTCGCTTCAAGAATATTCATGTTCTTCTCCTTTAATAGTGAAATTCTATCTTAATTATAGATCTCTTCATTTACCAATTCCTTCGATTGTCCGAACAAATAATAAGAGCATGTGACAATTTTGTCACATGCCTGTTATGTTTACAAATTCATTCTTTTTCGGAAAAATAAGCGTAAAGGTTGTTCCGGTGCTAAGCTTCGATTGGACATTGATACGTATATGCAGTGACTCTGCCGCTTTTTTGGACAAATATAGTCCCATACCAGTTGCGGAAGTATCATGATGATTGGCAGTTGAGGTAAATCCTTTATCAAAAATACGCGAAATGTCCTTCTGATCGATGCCTCGGCCATAGTCTTTTATTTCAAGCTTCGTTTGCCCATCCTGCTGATAGCTTTTAATAATAATATCAGATGAATCACTATATTTCACCGCATTTGTTAACAGCTGGCGGATAATGAAACTAAGCCATTTCGCATCTGTAAGCACAGATTCTGCATCTAAATCAATTTCAAAACCAATGCCCTTTTGCATACACCAGGATTGTAATGTTTTAATCTCCCTGATTAAAAGTTCTTCAAGATTTGTTTGTTCGATATATAAATCATTTTTAATAAAGGGGATCCGCTTTTGATGAAGCTGCTGATCAAGTAAAAAATGAATCCGAAGCCATTCGTAAGTCATCTGAGACTTCAGCATTTTATTTTCCAACCGATCAATCATTAAATGTATGGCTGTTAGCGGTGTTTTTACCTCATGAATCCATGAAAGCAGGTCATCCTTTTCTTGCTCAAGCAAAAGCAGATTTTGTTCTGATTCATTTTTTAATCGCTTTACATGATTTGTGATGCTATTTTCAATGATCCATTCAAAGGGGCTTTCCGGCTCTGGTATGCTTGAAACATCAAAATCATCTTCACGTTCATCTAAGCTTTTATAAAAGCGAGATTCTATTTGATAACGAATAGTAACAAATACGATAAAAATAATAAATGATAAAAAGACATAATATTGGACGGATCGGAAGGAAGCTGCAGAATCTACATAACCGATGATGAGCGCAAGCATTTGGAGAGAAACAAAAAAAAGGATCCAGCTGCGCCTTTCTTTGAGATAGGTTCTAATCATGGTAATTGTCCACTTCAATTGCTATATACCCTTGTCCGACTTTCGTTTCAATATAGCAGCCTAATCCAATTTCATCCAATTTTTTCCGTAAACGATTGACATTAACAGTTAATGTATTATCGCTAATAAAACGTTCATCATCCCATAGGCTTGATATAAGTTCTTCACGGCTTACGATTTGATTTTTTCTATCAATAAGCAATTTTAATATAAAGATTTCATTTTTTGTCAATTCCACTATTCCAGCGTCATTTGTAACTGTATTTTTCTCAAAATCAATCTTTGCATCATACCAGGTTTTTAATTTATTCACCGTTGTACTGTAATTATAGACACGGCGGAGAATCGCCTGTACCTTCGCAACAAGAACATCAAAATGAAAAGGCTTCTGAATAAAATCATCAGCGCCAAGCTGCATGGACATCACCATATCAGTTGGATGATCACGTGATGAAAGAAAAATAATCGGAACGTTGGAATGTGTTCGAATCATGCGGCACCAATGAAACCCATCGAATTTCGGCAATTGAATATCGATAATGACTAAATCAGGATCCACAGCTGTAAATTCATGAATTACCTTACTAAAATCTTGAATACCGTATACATCATACGACCACCCAGTTAATCGTTCTTTCACTTCATTAAATAAAGTACGATCATCTTCTATCAATAACAATTTAAACATTGCAAACACCACACTTTTTCTTAGTACCTACATTGATTGTAAAGGAAAATCTTGCTAAGTGCTACAAGTGAAAGGTAAGGATAGGAAGAGAACTTTACATTGAATATATTTCATGTTATATTTATCTCGAATTAAAAATATATTAATTAAGTGTATTTTGATAAATGGAGGAAATAAAAATGAATGGATTAAAGGGAATACACCATGTAACAGCCATTACAAGCAGTGCAGAGAAAAATTATGAGTTTTTCACCTATGTATTAGGAATGCGATTAGTAAAGAAAACTGTCAACCAGGATGATATTCAGACTTATCATTTATTTTTTGCAGATGATAAGGGAAATGCTGGTACAGATATGACCTTCTTCGATTTTCCCGGAATTCCAAAAGGAGTACACGGAACGAATGAAATTTCTAAAACGTCTTTCCGAGTTCCAAGTGATGCGGCACTAGATTATTGGGTAAAGCGTTTTGATCGGTTAGATGTAAAGCATACAGGAATAAAAGAACAATTTGGCAAGAATACCCTTTCGTTTGTAGATTTTGATGACCAGCACTATCAGCTAATCTCTGATGAGAAAAATGTAGGGGTAGAATCTGGAATCCCATGGCAAAAAGGTCCGATTCCATTAGAGTATGCAATTACAGGATTAGGTCCCATCTTTATTCGGGTAGCTAACTTTGATTTCTTTAAGGGAATGATGGAAAAAGTGCTATTATTTAAAGAAATTGATCAAAAAGGATCGTTTCATTTGTTTGAGGTTGGAGAAGGAGGAAATGGTGCACAGGTTATTGTAGAGTACAATACCATTCTCCCTCAAGCAAGACAAGGCTTCGGCACAGTGCACCACGCTGCATTTAGAGTTGAAGACCGCTCCGTTTTGGAAGAATGGATTGAACGAATGGATAGCTTTGGATTCCATACTTCTGGCTACGTTGATCGTTTCTTTTTCGCATCTCTTTATGCAAGAGTAGCACCACAAATACTTTTTGAATTTGCTACAGATGGTCCGGGATTTATGGGGGATGAACCCTATGAAACATTAGGAGAGAAACTATCACTGCCCCCATTCCTTGAACATAAACGAGAACAAATTGAAAACCTAGTTCGCCCGATTAATACGGTTAGAAGTACAATTGAATTTGCGAAAGAATAAGTAAGATACCTTACTATGCATTTATTTGTGTAGTAAGGTTTTTTATTCAGTTAAAAGAAAGTGTCATTTGCCTATGTTATGTAAGGGGAAATAAGAGTTGATGGTAACAAGAGGTTGGCACATGTACCCATATTAAATGGAGGAAGGTATTTTATAATAACAAGAGTTGGCGACATGTGCCTAAGAGAAGATAGAATTGTAAGACATACTCACAAGTGACAACGTGTCATAAAATGATTGACATGCGACATGGTGTCATATAAAATAAAAATATAAGATGACACGTTGTCATATTGGAGTGAAGCCAACAATGGAAATTGAAAAATTAAAGAAGCTCATTAATGAGTTAAAAACAAAAGGTGTAAATGCTTCTTTATGTAAAAGACCAGCAATCATTCAAAAACCAATGAATAATCCAATACCTGCCATTGGTCGTTGAACACATGTAAAGGAGATAAATATGGAGGATAAGACACCAAGCAATTTAATGCAATTAAAGTCATTAAAAACAGAACTCATACGTTTCATGATGTCATATAAATTTGCACTAGATGAAATGAATACGAAAATTGACATATTAAAACAAGAATTCCAATATATTCACGACTATAATCCGATTGAACATGTGAAATCGAGGATTAAATCTCCGGAAAGTATTTTAAAAAAGATTCAGAGGAAAGGATATGAGCTTTCCTTGCCGTCAATTAGAGAAAATATTAGGGATATTGCGGCTATTCGTATCACTTGTTCTTTCATTTCTGATATTTATGAAATTAGTAAGATGCTACAGAATCAAAAAGATATAACGGTTATAGATTGTAAAGATTATATCAAAAATCCTAAACCGAATGGATATCAAAGTCTTCATCTAATCTTACAAATACCAATTTTTATGTCCGATCGAGAGGATCATATTTATGTAGAAATACAAATCCGTACAATCGCCATGGATTTCTGGGCAAGCTTAGAGCATAAAATTTACTACAAATATAATAAAGAAGTCCCGCAAAAGATAAAAGATGATCTGCTAGAAGCAGCAATGACTGCTACACAATTGGATAAGAAAATGGAAGGCATTCATAAAGAAATGAATAAAATCAAGGAGCTTATGAATTTTGAGGAAGATATGAATGAACTATCAATCAATAATGAAAGATTCCGTCTCCCTGCGGACTTTTTATTGCCGATTATGAAAAAGGCCAATTTAATTGAATAATTTGTAGGATAGGAAGCGAGCAAATTGCCAAAAATTACGTTTTTTAACTTACCCAAAGATAAGAAGGAAACATTAATCCAAGCAGCAAAAAAGGAATTTTCCAGGGTCCCTTTATACGATGCTTCGATTACGAATATTATAAAGGAAGCTGGAATCCCTCGCGGCAGCTTTTATCAATATTTCGAAGACAAGGAAGACGCTTTTTTCTTTTTATTAAATGAATTAATGAAAGAAAATAAATTTAATTTTATCCACCTTTTAAGCAGCAATAATGGAGATCTCTTCGAAACAATGATTGAATTTTTTCGAATTATTATTTCTGAAGAAGAAAATTTCAATTTCTTAAAAAACACATTTCTGAATATGACTCATCGAATCGAAAGCAATTTTTCAAGGAGCTTTAGTCCGAATGAAAGAAATGAAAACTTTGAGAAGTTCAGTTCATTAATTAATAAATCTACATTAAATATTTCAGATGAAAGTGAATTATTCCATATCCTGCAAATTATTGCAGCAGTCACATTCAGAAATTTCGTCGACAAATTTGCCCGGGATCTTTCTATTGAAGAAGCGATGAATACGTATTTAATAGAAATGAACTTGTTAAAGAAAGGACTTTATCGAGATACTAAATAGTATTTTTATTGTGCTTGTCCAAATGATTTCCTTTTGGACAAGCACAATTTATTTTTTTTCATAAAAATTGCTTAGCATTAATTTAATCTTGACTGGGAAAATAGGATATGTTATTTAATAAATGATAGGTTTTAGCACTCTGACTGATAGAGTGCTAATTATAATTAAAAAACCTGAAAGGAGCTCTGTACATGGAAAAAAAGCAATTTCAAGCTGAATCTAAAAGACTATTAGAGATGATGATTAACTCTATCTATTCCCAAAAAGAAGTATTTTTACGGGAATTGATTTCAAATGCAAGTGATGCAATTGATAAAATTTATTATAAGGCATTAACAGACGACCAGTTAACCTTTGAAAAGGATAGCTACTACATAAAGGTAGTTCCTGATAAAGAAACTCGAACTTTGAAAATTATTGATAGCGGGATTGGAATGACGAAAGAGGAGCTCGAAAACAATCTTGGTGTCATTGCGAAAAGTGGCTCTTTAGCTTTTAAAAATGAGAATGAAATTAAGGATGGTCACGATATTATTGGTCAATTTGGTGTTGGCTTTTATGCAGCATTCATGGTTGCGGATATCGTAACTGTCATCAGTAAAGCTCAAGGAAGCGATCAAGCCTACAAATGGGAATCTGAAGGAGCGGATGGCTATTCTATTGAACCCGTTAAAAAAGATTCTGTAGGAACAGAAATCATTTTAAAGATTAAAGAGAACACAGAGGATGATAATTATGATGAGTATTTAGAACAATATTCATTAAAATCGATCATCAAAAAATACTCTGATTTCATTCGCTACCCGATCAAGATGGATATGAGCAGCAGCCGTCCGAAAGAAGGCAGTGAGAATGAATTTGAAGAGTTTATGGAAGAACAAATAATCAACAGCATGGTGCCAATTTGGCGGAAAAATAAAAGCGAGTTGACAGATGAGGATTACGAGAAATTTTACATGGAAAAGCGTTATGGATTTGATAAGCCATTAAAGCATATTCATGTGAGTGTTGATGGAACGATTCGCTATAATGCCATTCTATTTATTCCAGAGAAAATTCCTTTCGACTACTATTCTAAGGAATTTGAAAAAGGATTAGAGCTTTATTCAAATGGCGTGTTAATTATGAATAAATGCGCAGATTTACTTCCTGATTATTTCAGTTTTGTTAAAGGAATGTTCGATTCTGAAGACTTGTCTCTCAACATTTCTAGGGAAATTTTGCAGCATGATCGCCAGTTAAAGCTAATAGCAAAAAATATTAGTAAGAAAATCAAAAGCGAGCTGCAAAGCCTTCTAAAAAATGATCGCGAAAAATATGATGAGTTTTATAAATCCTTTGGCCGCCAATTAAAATTTGGCGTATACAGCGATTTCGGCAGCAATAAAGAGATGCTGCAGGATTTATTAATGTTCTATTCATCAAAAGAAAAGAAAATGGTTACGCTTGATGAATATGTCTCAAGAATGCCAGAGAATCAAAAATATATTTACTACGCTTCTGGCGATTCAGTCGAAAGAATTGATAAGCTGCCTCAGACAGAGATTGTTGCTGAAAAAGGCTTTGAAATCTTATATTTTACTGAGGACATCGATGAATTTGCTATCAAAATGCTGATGAGTTATAAAGAGAAGGAATTTAAATCGGTCTCTAGCGGTGATTTAGGCATTGAAGCGGATGAAAATGATAAAAACAATGAGGAGCAGAAAGAGGAAAATAAAGAGCTCTTTAGTGCAATGAAAGACATTTTATCAGGAAAAATCAAAGATGTAAGAGCCTCAAAAAGGTTGAAGTCTCATCCTGTTTGCTTATCGGCTGATGGAGAAGTAACGATTGAAATGGAAAAAGTATTAAATATGATGCCTGACAATCAAAATGTTAAGGCAGATAAAGTATTAGAAATCAATGTAAATCATGATGTATTCAAGTCATTGAAAGAAGCTTTTGAACAAGATAAAGAAAAACTGAGCTTATATACAAATCTGCTTTATAATCAAGCACTTCTTATCGAAGGCTTGCCAATTCAAGATCCAGTTGAATTTACAAATGATATTTGTAAAGTAATGGTATAATATAAAAAAAGTCAGCCCTACTAATTGAATGAAGTAGGGCTGTTGTATTATAGTAGGGGGTATTTATAAATGCTTGCTGTTTTAGAACGTGTTGAAGGCGGTTATCGTGCCATATATGAACGTCATCTCAACCATGAAGTAGAACAAGTTTGGGCGATGCTGACTGAAAATGAAAAATTAGCAGCCTGGTTTACTGAGTTAAAGGTAGATGACTTGCGCAAAGGCGGATATATTAAGTTTGATATGGGTGATGGCACATTTGAAGAAATGGAAATTCTCGAATTAACAGAAGAAGCTGTTTTAGAATACACATGGGGTGAGGACATCGTCCGTTTCGAATTGTCAAAAGAATCTGAAGGCTGCAAGCTAGTCTTAAATGAAAAAATTAATAAACTCACCGATCATACTCCAAGAGATCTTGCTGGCTGGCATGTATGTTTAGATGTAATCGGGAAACTCCTCGATGGGAAAGCAGTCCATTCCAGAAAAGATGAATGGCAAAAATGGTATGAGGAATATGTAAAGTCAGTAGCTGTATTAAATTAACAGCTTAATTAACGATTTTTCCATATGACAGGAAAAATCGTTTTCTTCTAATAATTTGATGAGGAGAATAGATCTTGTTACAAAAATTAAACAAACAACTAGAAAAAATGATGCCGTTAATCACGCCAACTAGAGTTGTACTAGGTGTATTACTAGCTGGCTTTCTTAAAGACTATTCTTTTTTTATCCCATGGATTTTTGCATTCATGACATTTGCAGGCAGTCTTAGTTCCAATTTTTCCTCACTGAAACAAACTTTGAATCATCCATTTTCTTTGTTCTTAGTTCTATTTATTTTACATATATTAATGCCTGCCTGGGCTTGGGGAGTAGGGCATATTGTATTTAGCGGGGATTTATTTACGATTACCGGTTTAATTTTAGCAATGGCAATTCCTACTGGAATATCAAGCTTTATATGGGTATCAATTTACCGAGGAAATATTCCTTTTACTCTAGCAATCATTTTAATTGATACATTCCTATCTCCATTTATTGTGCCATTTACTTTATCCATCCTAGTCGGTGAAAAAGTAGAAATGGATGTATTCAGCATGATGAAAGGATTAATTGGCATGATTGTACTTCCATCACTTCTTGGGATGTTTTTGAATCAATGGTCAAAGGGGAAGGCAAAGGAAGTATGGAGCTCCCGTTTAGCCCCGTTTTCAAAGATTGGCATGGGCTTGGTTGTTATGTTAAATGGGGCAGTAGTTGCTCCGTATTTACAAGAAATAAATATTAAATTAGTCATTATTACTATAACTGTTTTTTGCATTGCATTTACCGGCTATTTATTTTCCTTTTTCATAGGGAAATGGTGTAAGTGTGATAAAGAGACAATCATTGCCCTAACCTTTACCGGTGGAATGAGGAATATAAGTGCAGGGGCAGTTATTGCTGTTTCCTACTTTCCTCCTCAGGTTGCAGTTCCAGTCGTAATTGGAATGCTTTTTCAGCAAGTATTAGCTTCAATTTATGGATTGATGATGAACCGTCATTTTAACCGAATAAATATGGTCAAAGAAAAGCAAGCGATGTAGGCAATTGAGATGAATGAAAGGAGGAAATACGTGTGAAAATAAAAAATCGTGGGATAACAATTGGAACCCTTTTACCGGGAAAAAAGAATTGCATTACGGATGTAAAAGGAGTAAAAGTTGGACATGTGACATTGGATTATTCTTTGGATGAAGGAGAATATGCATGCACTGGTGTGACGTCAATTTTGCCTCATGGAGGAAATCTTTTCAAAGAAAAGGTAACGGCAGCAAGCTATATATTAAATGGATTTGGAAAAACAACTGGTCTCGTTCAAGTAAACGAGTTAGGTGTGCTTGAATCACCTATTATGCTAACAAATACATTTGGAGTTCCTGCAGTCACGCAGGGGACTCTTGAGTATATGCTTCGGGAAAACCCTGAGATCGGAGATACTACAGGTACAATTAATATTGTTGTTGGCGAGTGCAACGATGGTCAGTTAAATTCAATTAGGGAATTTCCTGTAAAGCCGAACCATGCGATTGAAGCGATACAGACTGCAACAGCGGATATCTCTTTGGAGGGGGCAGTCGGTGCAGGGAAAGGCATGGTTTGTTTTGGGTATAAAGGGGGAATTGGTTCCTCGTCTAGAGTGGTTGAGGAGGACAAACAAAAATATACAATCGGCTGTATGGTGCTTAGTAATTTTGGCGGAAAGATCGAGTTTCCATTTGAAAAGTATCCTGGGATTAAAGATGTCAGGAAAGAGATCGATGAAACATCAGATGGATCCATCATTATGGTTCTAGCAACAGATGCCCCGTTAAGTGACAGACAGCTGTTACGTGTCGCCAAACGATGCGGCATTGGTTTAGGCAGAACAGGCAGTCATTTTAGCCATGGCAGCGGGGATATCGTTATTGCCTTTTCAACTGCTACAATAATTCCACACAATAGCGAAACCCTTCTTCAAACAACAACACATATTAGAGAGGATCATCCATTAATGAACCAGCTATTTGCCGGTGCTGCTGAAGCAACAGAGGAAGCGATTTTAAATTCGCTCTCGCAAGCTGTAACAACAAAAGGCAGAAACGGGTTAGTGGTAGAATCCATGTTTTCTTCATATTTAGGACAATAATAATATTATGTAAACAAAATAGGATGAAAAAGAAAATTAATGGAAGATGGGTTTCGTAATAAACTATAAGGACCTTGATTCTACAATAAAAGGAATAAGTGATTTCGAAAAAGTAAAAAGGAGACCGAAAGTTACATAAATAGGGAATAGAGGGTGCTAAAAATATGTTTAGTGACCAGTATTAACAGTAAAAGGAAATACTGGTCACTATATATACAGTGTGTAAAAGCGGAGTGCCTATTATTTATCGTTTTTTCGCTTCTTTATCTCAGCACTTACTTTTTTCAATGCTTTTTTGGAGCCTCTTTCAATATCTCGCTGGAATTTCCGCTCTTCATAACTGACAAATAATGAATGCATATCGTATCCATCAGGGTATAATTCGCTTGCTTTAATATCAAGCTCCAGTCTTTTTGCATTTACTTCTAGAAATGCTTCGTTATAAAGGACAGCTACATTATTAAACGAATCTTTCTTTTTGTATACGATCCCAAAATCATCAAATTCCTTTAGCTTTACTTTATCTCCAACTTCGAAATCATAATCGGCTGCCTCTTCAAAGGTTTCTTCCTTAGCTTTACGTATTTTACTATCTCTTACTCGTTCTAAATCGTATGTTTTATTGTCAATGTATTGCTGAGTCTTTTGTAAAATGTGTTCAGGTATATTCATTTTCCTCGCTATCCAAAGTGCATTGCTATCTCCAGACTTCCCAATTAAAAGCTTATACAATGGTTCTAATGTATCACTATTGAATTGCATAGCGGCATTCATGAAATCGCTGTGAATTTCTGAATATCGTTTAATCTCTCCGTAATGTGTGGTCGCAACGGTAATACAACCTTTTTTGTAAAATTCCTCAAGAATGGCGATAGCTAAAGAAGCACCTTCATTTGGTTCTGTTCCACTTCCAATTTCATCGAAGAGCAGCAGTGTATGATTATTTGATGCGTTCAAAATTTCTGAAAGGTTTTTCATATGTGATGAAAAAGTGCTGAGTGAATTTTCAATGCTTTGATTATCACCGATATCAACGTAAATATGTTCAAACACGGAAAGCTCTGTTCCTTGTTTACCAGCAATGTGAAACCCTGACATGACTGCTAGTGACAAGATCCCAATTGTTTTCAGAACGATCGTTTTTCCGCCTGCATTAGGACCAGTAATGATTAAACTGCGATATTCTTTTCCTATTTCAAAATCTAGAGGCACAATCATCCCTCGTAAAAGGGGATGCTTGCACTTTACCAATTTGATATATCCATGATTATTCAATTTTGGTTCTATGCCATCGATGCTTTTACTAAACTTTGCTTTTGCAAAGATCATATCGTATTGGCTTATTAGTTCAATATTAATCTTGATCGCTCTTAGTTGTTCAAGGATTATTCCTGAAAGAGTGGCTAAAATTTGATATTCCTCGATAGCTTCCTCGGCTTTAAGAACAGCTAATTCTGCATTTAACTTTGCAACGGCTGCCGGTTCGATAAACACTGTGGATCCTTTCGAAGACACTTCAACTATCGATCCAGCCACTTTGTTTTTATACGAAGCTTTAATTGGAATTGTAAAGCGGTCATCTTTTTTGCTAATAAAAAACTCTTGAATACATTCTTTGTTGGCACTGCTTCTTAAAAATTTATTTAAACGATCTTCAATTTTTTCTTCTGTCTTTGTTATATGATTGCGAATCCGTTTTAACTCTTTACTTGCTTCGGAATCCACTCTATTTCCTTTAATCGAGAAATTAATATCATCTTCAATCCCTCTGAACTCCGTCATGGAGTGTGCATAAGAGTATAATATGGGAGCGAAAAACTCTTTATCTGCCATAAATTTCTTAATATTTCTGCAGCCTCTTAAAAAATCTGAAGTTGCAATAAGTTCTGAAGGACTTAGCATCATGCCTTTTTCAAGCTTTTCGATGTGATTGCCGATATTTGTAATCCCCTTTAATGGAATATGGTTTTCAGCATTCAATAAATTCCGAGCCTCTGTTGTCTCATTTAAACGGTTTCTTACAACTTTAATGTTTGTACTTGGAAGAAGTTTATCAAGCAGCTCCTTACCAAGACTGCTAATACAATAAGTTTTCACGATTTCTTTAAGCTCGTGATATTGTAATTTTTCAAAAGTCATTGTGTTCATGTTTGCCTCCATTGTATTGTTTTTCGATAAAAAAATGCCCGCAAAAACGCTCCTACCTTTCCAAATAACGGTAAAAACATCCGTTTTTTGAATAGAAAGCTCCTGCGGGCATCTGCTTTGTTCGAAACAAAGCATAAATATCGTCAACAATAAGAGGAATGAAGAATAAAAGCATGACAGGACAAATCCCGCCATGCTTTTCGTCATAACATGCTTATATGTTACACGAATATATGGAAAAGGAAGCAGTCTTTAGGTAGGTATTCACAATGATACACATTGTGAAAAAAGGCATACTTAATAAACTGGGTAAACCAGCTATTAAAAACCTTATTCAACTAAGTTAGTTGATACCTACACCCGACATAAATCCCCACACCTTTTTTTAGAATAAATAAAATATAGCATTCATAAAATCATGAGTCAATAGGATAATTAAAAAGTATGCACATTTAAATTATATCGATCAAGCAGGAAATATTGATAAGTAAGTTGAATTTAAAAGGGAATTTATGATGCAGGAGCTGAAAGCAACATGAAAGAAATCTTAACAATAGACTGTGGAGATATTCTCCTTCGAGAATATCAATTAGAAGATGTAGATGCACTATATGAAGTGACTTCACAACCTGAAGTGTATGAATTTATCCCGAATAGCAATGCAACTAGGGAACAGCGGCTCATTTGGATGGAGAAGTACGAAATTCCTTCCAACAAGGAGTTTTTAGCTGCCATTCCTAATATTGAAGGACAAAATTATCTGAACTTAGGAATAATATTAAAAGAAACTGGTCAATTTATTGGCTTTTGCAATACAGGAATAAAGGATGAATTACTTGCTCCAAACAGGGAAATTGGATATGCGATTTCAAAGGATTATAGAAATAAAGGCTATTCAACAATGGCTGCGAGAGGGCTGATGAAATATTTGTTTGAACACACGAATCTTGAAGTTCTAAATGCGGTTGCTCTAATAGAAAATATAAGTTCAAATAAAGTCCTGCAAAAATGCGGTTTTCATTATATAACAGATGTTGTAATAGATAATCAAAAATATCATCATTACAAACTTACAAAAAATGAATGGTTAAAGCATAAAGAAAAATGAGGTATTAATGAGGAGGGTACACATGACTAACCCATCATTTGTTTATGTGACTTATATTGCAACAACACCAGAAAACCTTTGGCGTGCTCTAACAGAAGGAGAAATTACGGAGAAGTATTTCTTCGGCAGCAAGATTGAATCTAAATGGCAAGAGGGGTCTGAGGTGACCTATTCCAGAAATGGGGCAGTTTGTGACTATGGAACAATCCTTATATATGAGCCAGAGCACATGCTATCATTTACATGGACGCATGTAAATAATAAAGCCATCCGCGACGAGCCGACTATTGTGACGTTTAAATTAGTACAAATGGATAGTATTGTAAAACTAACCTTGAAGCATGAAAATCTAATTCGGTCTGATATGGTGGAGCAGGAAGATACGTTTGAAGGATTTAACAATGGATGGCCTGCAATATTAAGTAATTTAAAGAGTTTGCTTGAAATTGGCCATACCCTGCCGCCAATTTCAATTTCATAAATAATAAAGCCGTCCATTTTAAGTAATTGCTATTTAAGATGGACGGCTTCCTCATTCTCGTTTATTCAAGCTCCTTTAAAGCTATTTCCTGATATTCCCTGAAAATAGCAGTGCAAAATTCATCCCATTCTATGGCTGCGTCAATCGAATCGTCATTAACCTCACCTAGTACAGGTCTTTGTAATATTTCTTTCAGCTGTATGCTAAAATTCTTTTTCTTCTCCTCTGATGCACCATTTAAAATACTCGCAACAAATTCAGCAGGAGAATACCAATCCGATACTTTTTGAATATCACGGAAGATTTGAGTCAACAGAAGATTTCGAGGTCCTTCCCATTGTTCATTTACAACAACGTCTCTGAATATTCGCGGCAATGATGAAAATTCCTCCATTACCCCGTGCCCAGCAAAGACAGATATTGCCTCCCGCAAAACATCAGCACCTTCATTTGTTGTACATATTTTTTGAAGCAATATTAACTCTCTTAAATTGAATAATTGCTTTCGCAGCTCAAGCGGAACATCTGTTGAGATGCCAGGGTTTAATGGCTGTTCAAGTGATAAGAAAAGGTCATAGATTTTAAATGCTCCTGCTGTCGTCCGCTTGGCTGCATGTTCTATTTTTCTCAATTTGCTGGCAGAGAGAGGGAAGTCCTTCACTTTTTTGCCAAAAACAGTTCGGAAATCAGCATATAGATGTGCTTCACGTGATGCACGGAGCATGAATGCGGCACAAGCAATACCGATTTCTAGCCTTGATAAAGTAAGTACGATTCCAACCGCAACGGCAATTCCCTTATTTGCCGGAGCAATCGGATAGGCGAGTGCCCCATTGTATTGAATTTCCGCAGTCGGTAATTCAGCTGTTCCAAGCTTCCATTTAATTCGATTGATGTGATAGCCATTTCTAATTTCTTTCTCTTTGTTTCCAGGCAGCCAAGCAGGGACAATAAAAGTAGAGACTTTGTCAGATCCTTCAATTTTTGCTGTAACAACGGCATAATCAGCATGAGCAGCTGAACAGAAGAACTTATTCCCATATAGGCGATAACTCTTGCCATCATGGATAGCTTCAAGCATATTTGCTGGCAGATCGGATCCGCCTTGAATCTCTGACATAAATTGTGCCCCGATGGCAAATTCTCCATTTATCCCTTCTTTTGTATGCTGCAATATCTCTTGCAGCTCTTTTACTTCAGGATTTGGAAATTGGTCTAATAGTGCGACAAGTCCATGTGTACATGTTAATGGACATGTGACGCCAGCTTCTCCAAGCTGATGAATAATCAAACGCTTAGTGAAGCTTTCCCAAGGATTTATTTTACTGGAAAATAACCCTTCACCGAAAACGCCTTGTTCTAAAAGATGCGCTTCATAGGGACGGACAATTCTGTCAATCCGATGGTTATATGCATCATAATGAAGCATATAAGGACGAACCTCTGGACGGGCAACAGCCTCTGCTAATCGCTTCCATTTTGTAGAAACAATTGAAGAGAGGGAAAGTATATTTTCGTGGATTTGATCAAAATTCTTTCCAGTAAATTGTTTAACTGCCTTTTGTAAAAATGGGTCATCTTTGTACCAGTCTAAGTTTTCACGCTTTGATATAAATTCATCAAATGTATAAGGGTTCATGCCTGTCTGTTCAAGAACGTGTGAAATGGCTGTCATTATAATCACTCCTTTTTTATTTTGTTTGACAAATACTAATATTCAGAATTATTATAAAGCTAAGTATACGTTAACGTCAACTAAGGGGATGAATTCATGACACAAGAACACCTTTTTTCTATAAGTGAGTTAGCAGCCATGTTTGATATAAGTTCAAGAACGATTCGTTATTATGAGGAAGTTGGCTTGCTTTCTTCAGAAAATCGTGAAAGTTTAACGAAGCAAAGAACTTATACAAATCACGAGCGGCGCAGATTGAAACTGATTCTTCGTGGAAAAAAGCTTGGCTTTAGCTTGCAGGAGATAAAAGAAATGATTGATCTCTATGAGTCTAACCCTGAGGGGGAGGTGGAGAAAAAGAGAATCATTGAATTTGCTGATCGAAAGCTAGAAGAAATTGAAGAACAAATCGTGCAGCTGGAAATGCTGAAGGCAGACATATTGGCACATAAGGAAAAATATATAGATAAAAAAGGATGAAGGAGCTGGGAGGAATGGGTATAACGATTCATGGGGTTATAGAAAGAAATGCAAGAAAATATCCGGACAAGGAAGCATTTATTACATCCACCAACCGTTTAACATATGTTGAAATGAATCGAATCTGCAATCAGGTAGCTAGACTTCTCCAAGAAAAAGGAGTAAAGCAAGGAGAACGGATAGCCATTATGGCACGAAATAATGAAAACTTCTTTTTTGCCTATTTTTCTCTCATGAAAATTGGTGCGATTCCAATGCCAATTAATATTCGTTTGACTCCCTCGGAACTAGTTGTGATTCTGCAAAACTCAAAGGCTGCAGGTGTATTCTATGAAACAGAAGTCAAAGGTACTGTTGCTGCAATTTCTGATCTATATGGATTAACCCACCAAATTTCTATTCAAGAAGCAGTTGAATCTGCCACGATCTACTGTGGTGATAATTTAAATGTATTCATTCAGTCTACTGATATTAGTGAAATATTATTTACTTCTGGAACCACAGGAATTCCAAAGGGCGTCGTTTTCGATCATGATCGTATGATCGCCTTAGCAGCAACTGTTGTCATTGAATTTGGACTTTCTAATGAAGACAAAATGCTGACACTGATGCCATTGACACACTCTGCACCGATTAATACATTTTTCCTCAGCGGACTTTATTGCGGTGCTTCCCACGTGATTGGTGAATTTACCCCGAAGAAATTCCTGCAATGGATACATGAAGAAAAGCCAACTTTTTCATTTGCTGCTCCTGTGGCCTATTTATTATCTTCAAAGGATCCAGAACTCGATACATATGATCTATCAAGCATACGTGCATTTGCGTATGGAGGCGGACCATTAGCACTCGCTTCTTATGAAAGGGTTAAATCTGCCTTTAAGAACGAAAACTTTTATCAAGTTTATGGATTAACTGAGGCGGGGCCAAATGGAATCCTATTGCGTCCATATGAGCATTTAAAAAAGGCGGGAAGCATCGGAAAGAATCCAACTGTTACGATGGAAATTCGGGTTGTTCGTTCAGATGGCTCTGATACGGCACCGAATGAATTTGGAGAAGTGCTGCTTACGGGTGATAGTATCATGCTCGAATATGATCATAACCCTGAAGAAACTGCAGCAGCGATAAGGGACGGCTGGATCTATACAGGAGATATTGCTTATCGGGATGAAGATGGGTATATCTATATTGTTGATCGTAAAAAGGATGTGATCATCTCGGGTGGAATTAATATTTATCCAAGAGAAATTGAAGAAGTGCTAGCAAAGCATCCAAAAGTACTAGAGTCCTGTGTGATTGGACTGCCAAATGAGGAATGGGGGGAAACTGTAAAAGCCGTGATTGTAGCAAAAGAGATCGTGACAGATGAAGAATTACGTGAATTTGTTTCTCCCTACTTAGCAGATTATAAGAGACCTCGTCAATATGCTTTTGTGAAAGAACTTCCGCGAAATGCTAGTGGAAAAATCTTAAAGCAGCAAGTGAAATCAATGTGAAAAGTTTGAAAAGCTAATCCAAAATGATCGTAACAATCATCATTGGGTTAGCTTTTTCTATTTATCTGACATGATAATAGGAAAGAAAAGCAATAGCGTATAATTTAGAGGGTTCTTGTAAAGCATGAAAATAGGTACTCATTTATATATTTTCAAAACGGGTGATCTTTAGATGCGAATATGGAGAAACAGAATGAAAATAGACAGAAATGAAAAGGAGTATGACAAGGATCATTCTTTCCAATTATTGTTACAGCAGTTAGCGGAATCTGACGAATTTACTCAATTTACGTATGCATCTAGGTCATCAACACTTTGTATAGGGTATTATTCATCTTTAGTTGATACGGAAATCTTACATCGTGATATTTTGCCCTATTTAAAAGAATTAGAGGACATTACTTCCTTGCCTAATGTCATTCCCATTGAAGAAGTAGCTCTTGAAAAAGATCCAGCAAAAATTCAAGATCAGCTATTAAGAGGGCATGTAATCATTTTTGATACAAATAACTTACAGCAAATGGGTCTTGCAAAGGCAAGTGTTGAAAGGACACGTCAAGTTACACTGCCAGAGGTAGAGTTTAGTGTTGTAGGTCCTAAGGAAGCATTTGTAGAAGCACTCGATACGAACATTAACCTTGTTAGAAAAAGACTTCCATTACGTGAGTTAATTATAAAGGAATTGCAAATTGGAAAAATATCAAAAACAAGAGTTTCGGTTCTTTATATAGAAGGAATCGCGAATAAAGAAAACGTCAATACAGTTATTCAAAGATTATCAGAATTACAAGTAGATCAAATTAATGACAGTTCATATCTCACACAATTGATTCAGGATAATCAAAATTCGCCATTCCCACAGTTAATTGATACAGAGAGGCCAGATCGGATTGCTTCTGTGCTTGGGGAAGGAAAGGTTGCGATCTTAGTTGATGGCGCCCCTCACGGCTTGATTGGACCGACGACCTTTTTTGAATTTTTTTCTGCATTTGAGGATTATTTTTTAAATTGGACAATTGCCTCTTTTTTCCGGCTCGTCCGGTTTTTTGCAGTTTTATTTTCTATTTTAGTCACGCCTATTTATGTTGCTGTTCTTACCTATCATTATGAATTAATTCCTAAAGATATGTTAAGTACATTAATCACTTCAAGAAGTGCGATTCCATTGCCTCCGATATTGGAGGCGCTTGTACTAGAATTAACAATAGAATTATTAAGAGAAGCAGGGGCAAGGCTTCCTACAAAGGTTGGACAGACAATTGGTATCGTTGGCGGTATTGTTATTGGGACAGCATCAGTAGAAGCGGGTCTAACAAGTAATGTTTTATTAATTATTGTTGCTTTAGGAGCACTGGCATCGTTTACTACACCTGTTTACCAGATGGGCAATACGATACGCCTTATTCGTTTTCCATTTTTGCTGATGGCGCACTATATTGGTTTACTAGGGGTTGCAATAAGCTTTTGTTTCCTCCTGATTCATTTATTAAGATTATCCTCCCTAGGGAGACCGTTTCTTGAGCCGTTTTATCCGCTTAGAATCCAGGATTTAAAGGATTCTCTTATACGGCTTCCTTTCTCCATGCAATCAAAGAGACCCATACATGAACAAACGGAGGATACAATGAGGTTTAATACAAAAAAAGCAAAAGAAAAGAATGATTTATAACGGAATTGAGAAAGGGAGCAGGTGTTGTAATTGGAAAAGAAGGAACTGCAAATATCACCTTTTCTTGTATTCTTTATCATTCATGCAGTCCAAGTAGGTGTTGGAGTGTTAGGATTCCAGCGGCTTATTATGAAATCCGCTGGAAACGATTCTTGGATGGTTGTCCTGGCGGCAGGTTTGATGGTAAATATTGTTATTTGGCTAATGTATGTTCTATTGAACAGATACCAAAAGGATATAATCGAAATCCAAAAAGAACTATTTGGAAAATGGATTGGGAGTCTCATAAGTTTAATTTGGATTATCTATTGGTTAATGATCGGAATTGTTACTTTGAGAACCTATATTGAAATTGTAGAAGTATGGATGTTTCCGACAATCAATACTTATATGTTTTGTCTAATTTTTATCATTCTAGTTTATTATTGCGTAGTAGGGGGATTCCGGATCGTTACTGGTTTAAGCTTTTTTGGTGTTTGTATTCCATTTTATTTATTCTTTACGTTTTTTTTTCCTGTTGAGTTCGCGCATTTTAGAAATTTGCTGCCTATTTGGAATCATTCTATTAAGGAAATAGCATTATCTACTAAAGATATGTTTCTATCCTATTTGGGTTTTTCAACCTTGCTAATGTATTATCCGTATATAAAACACCCGAAACAGTCGCAAAAATGGGCACATTTAGGGAACTTGCTGACAGCAGTCATATATCTTTTTATTTTAATTATCACAATCGGTTTTTTTAGTGAAAAACAAGTAAGCAAACAAATTTGGGCCACATTATCTTTGTGGAAAATTGTTGAGATGCCATTCGTGGAAAGGTTTGAATATATTGGAATTACATCATGGGTTTTGATTATTCTTCCTAATATTTGTTTCTCTGTTTGGGCTTCAACGAAAGGAATCCAGAAAATTTTTAAATTAAAGCCGAAAAAAGTTGCCGTCGTTATTTTAGGCATATTATTTTGCTCTACTGTAGCTGTTGAAGGCAGAGAAAATATTGATTTGTTAAATAACTCTATGTCCTATCTAGGGTTATGTTTAGTCTTCATCTATTTGCCTTCTCTTACGATAATATCCTTTTTTATTTCAAAAATAAGGAGGGGAAAGGTTGAGAAAAGTTCATAAAATAATAATACTTTTCATTGGAATGACCGTTTTTCTCTCAGGATGTATGAATATAAAACAAAGAGTGCTAGATGATATTCAATTGGCGACAGCAGCTGGATATGAATACATAGATGAAGATCAAATAGAGGTTACTGCTGTTTTCCCGAATTTTCAGCCAGATAAATCTGTGAAAAATGAAACATTAGTTGCATCTTCTATCTTAAGTAAAGAAATTCGAGATAAACATAGTTTACAGTCAGAAAAACCTTTGGTCAGCGGGAAAATAGAAGTAACTTTATATGAAAGGAAAACAGCAGAAAGGGGAATAAAAGATTTATTAGACACATTGCAGCGAGATCCATCTGTAGGATCAAATGTTTATCTTGCAGTAGTAGATGGAAGTCCTAAAGAATTGTTAAGTAAACAGTATGGCAATATGGATAATGGTATTTTCTTATCCAATCTTATCGAACAAAATATTGAATCCGGCTTGATTCATAAAACGAATTTGCATCAATTTTTATATAAGTATTATGCAGAAGGGATAGACCCGATGCTGCCTATTATTGAACAAAAGGATGGGAAAATCAATCTTAAAGCGATCGGTTTATTTGATGAGGATAAATTAGTTGATCAAATTGAAGAGAAAAATTATTTCTACTTAAAAATCCTCTTGAACCGAAAAGGGGAAAATGATACTCATGCCATTCAATTAGAAAACAAGACGAAATTTTCAGTTTTTAACATTCGTTCAAAAAGAAAGTATCAGATTCCAAAACCAATGACAAATTCAGAGATTATTATAAAATTAAAATTAAAGTCAATGATAAGAGAATATAATAATGGATTATTAACTGATAGTAAGTTAAATGAGTTAGAAAAAGCGATGGAAGAGGATATAAAAAAGAATTCTGAAGAAATGATAAAAAAATTTCAAGAAAAAGAAATTGACCCTCTAGGTATAGGTGAAGAGGTTCGTACTCGAACACGTGAATGGAACAAGGAAAAATGGGATGATATTTATCCGGATATAAAAATATCAGTACAGGTCACCATGGATATTATTGAATCAGGGATCGTTGAGTAGGAAAGCGTTAACAAACGAAAAAAATCTTCCTCCTATTTTTGATTGAAATGGAGGAAGATGAAATAATTTTATGCTCTTTGCACTTTACGAATTTTTGAAAGTATTCCGAGATAAAGAATAACTGAGCAAAGAACAGAACCAGCTGCAACTGTATAAATTGCACTGTATCCAAACCAGTGGGCAATTTGTCCAAACATGATCGCTCCGATTCCAACACCAAGATCGAAGAAGGAGAAGAAGGTTGCATTCGCCATACCTCTGCGGTTGGCAGGTGCCTCTTTAACAGACCAAGCTTGTAAAGCAGGCTGAACAGTCCCAAATCCTAGACCGTACAATATGGCAGCTATATATAGGAATAGACTATTTGGCAGCCATGATAAAAGAATCATTGAAATTATAATTAACAATGCTCCGGGAATGAAAACAGCCTGATGTCCTTTTTGATCATACAGTTTTCCCGCAAAGGTTCGACTAACCATTAAGGCCAGTGCATAGAGAAGGAAATACCATTGAATACCTGGGATTCCTTTCTGTGCAGAATAGATAGGAAGAAATGATGCGATTCCTCCGAATGTAACTGTGATAAAAAATAAGAGCATGGATGGCGGAAGGGCACTTTTTTCGTAAATATCCCATTTTTTTAGCTGAATTGTTTGTGGTTCAGCTTTCTTAAATCGGATTGTTGAGGATAAAAAAAATGCTGCGAGTCCAAGAATCGCACAGATTAAAAATAATTGGGTGAAAGACACAACTCCGACTAAAGCAAGTCCTAATGTCGGTCCAAATGCCAGAGCTAGGTTCCCTGATAGCCCATAATAGCCCATTCCTTCCCCGCGTCTTTTGGCAGGTATTAAATCTGTTGCAATTGTACCAGAAGCTGTTGTTGAAAAACCCCATCCTAAACCTTGAATGATTCTCATAATAAATAAGAAAACTAAACTTTTTACAAAGCCAAATGAACCGACAGATAGGACGAAAATTCCTAGTCCAGTCAGGTAGACAAACCTTCTGCCTTTAGATTCAAGTGCATGGCCTGCATATGGCCGTAGAAGAAGGGCAGAAAAAGTAAATATTCCTACTACAATCCCAATTAATTGATCATTTCCCCCAAGTTCCTCAACAAATAACGGGATGGTCGGCAATGTCATTTGAAACCCAAGAAAAATAAAAAAATTGGACAAACAGATAAGGACAAAATCACGTGTCCATATTTTCTCGGTTTCTATCTGCTGTGCTGCTGCAGCATCTGAACGAGAATCACGATTCATTAAATATTTCCTCCCATATATTAGGTTGCAATAATTGCTGAAACAATTAAAAATGCATCTGAGTGGTGAGTAATATTTAGAGTCACTAAATATAAAGTCTATTCTACTAGAAATATGGTCATTTATCTATGGGAGGAGTCAAATAATTTATTTAAGTACGCCTATTAAAGCACTTACAACTGTTGCAGCAGCCAATGAAAATACAGCAATGGATCCTAGTTTCTTCTTATCCCTCCATAATGTAACTGTAAATCCGATAGAATAAAGTGTGATAATTATTAAAAAAATCCATATAGGTATCCTCATTTTAATCCCTTATTTTCTCAATCTTCGGCAATCTGCTTTGTCTGCCAAAATCTCCAAATGTTATATTTACAGAAATATTCACTTCCATGATCTGGTAAGCCTCCATCCAATTAAACCTCTTATATTCTGAAATGCTGGAAAATTTTTTTCTAGCGATTAATGACCATCCAAATGGCTCCGCTTTAAATTCTTCTTGTGTTTTTGAAACAAATTCCATCATTTTATTCTTAAATCTGTCTTCCAGATAATTTTTGAGTTCATTTCTTTTTTGAGTGTTTTGGGCATAGTTTTCTATGGCATGATCTGTTAAGACATCCATATGAATGGGAAGGGTAACATCAATTTTAGAAGCTCCGTTCTTAGTAGTTAAATCAACCTTTGAACCTTTTAATTGGCTTATTTTGGCAGCAATTCGATATTCTTCCTTGAATGGATCTGGGAAAGTAATTAACATAGGCGGTGCCTTTTCGGCTACATTCAAAAGGAGAGAAATCCTTGTCTCTTCTGCTGTAAGTTTTCCAATCATTCTGCCCTCATTGAAAACGGTTGACCCGAGGAACTGTGTTTTATTTGTTTTCCCTGTCGTACTTAGCTGTCCAGCAAAGATTTCATCCCCTTTATGGTTTTGATTTTCATCAGCTTGTTCGGTTGTAGCATATATTCCTAAGAATAAATCAGCATCCGCCTCAGTAATTCTTAAATAGCGGTGAAGTGTGGAGTCAGGAATATTAGCGGTTTCTATGCCGCATTTTATTATGAAATCAAAATATTTATTTGGTCTTGTTTCTAGTTTCGGCTCATTTTCTATTATAAATTTACTCGCGTCTTCCTTTGTAATAATGAGGAAAGTATCTCTGCGAATATCTTTCTCTTTAGTTGTATCGTACATCCATCTGATAAAATCCTTATCCTTAGCAAGTTTCTCACTGACAATAATATTTTTCATTAAATTATAAGAAATTTCCTTCGCTATAACTGTATTGGCTTTATATAATGGAGAAACGAGATCATCCGTCTCAAAACTAATAATTTCTACCGGGGGTTCATTTGTTGAACCACCTTGCTGTATCGTTCCAAATTCAGGGTTTGCGATTAAATAAGTTATTTTTAACCTTGCTTTTTCCCCTTTGTCTAATCCTATTGCTATCACATAAGCATTTCTTTCGATTTCTTTCTTATCCCAGCATCCTCCAAGTGAGAATAATAGTATTATTAAACAAATCATCTTAGTTAGATGCTTTTGTTTTTTCATGTTTAAAATCTCCTTTAAATTTGGCAGCTGCCCATAATAAACATGGAAGAAATATAAAAATGGGAGTAGTGATAAAAAGTAAATTTTCCCTTAAATTGAATATAGTAAAGGTTGGATTTTCGGGAATGATCCCCAAGAAAACAACTAATGTGGCAATTATAGGCAATAAATGTTCAAAATTCTTAATCGTAAACAGACTTCCAAATAAAATCGCTACCATATATAAATAGAAGGAAAAGCGAATAAAAGAAGCAATAAGCCAAAATGGAAAGAAGAAAGTTTCAATATTTTCTAAGAAACCAACTTGGATGTATCGAATGGTTTCATGAAACGGAAAATCCATCATTTGAATGCCTTTATAATCAAAAAGCATCACAAAAGCAGCTAACGAAATGGAAACCTCAGTGACTATAAACAATAATGCAATCCATGTTCCTTTTTTAAAGTCCTTCTTGCTTTTCAAATATGGGTAGATAAGACCTAAGTAAAGAAAGTCGGCATTAATAGATGTTCTATAAGAGCTCTCTTTCACAATATCCCAAACACCATTTCCGAAAATAGGAAATAAAAACAAATATTCTCCTTGCATAAGAGTTAATATTAATGCAGCAAGCAGTGAAAATTTTATCCAAAAAATTACAGACCAAGCAACAGATCCGATATGTTCAATACCCTTTTTTGCACCAAACGCACTAACAAACATTAAAAGCGCGTAAATCATTATCGCAGGTGTTTTATCAAAATACATGGTGGATATAATATCTGTGTATACAGCTGAATCAATTGTGAGGGCTGAAAATAAAATAAGCCATAAAATCATTAAAATAAAAAAACCAATAAATCGTCCAAATAAATGATTAATCACGTCTGCTAAATTTTTACTTTCGTAAATATTCAAGACTTTTATCAAAAGATAAATCGGTATAATGGAAAGTGCTCCAATCACAAAAGGGGACATCCAAGCTGCATTTTCTATTTGCTTGTACAAAATTACTGTTGTATCGTCTGTAAGCTTCGTTCCAATTGATAAAATAATGATCGCGATAAATTCTTTAATCCCGATTTTTCCCTTTGAATCTTCCATCCACATTCTCCTATGTCTTTTTCATATCCTTTGGCTTCACGTATCCAGGGCGAAATATTTCATTCTTCAGCAGTCTTCTAAATACGGTGTCTTTTGATGAGGTGTATTTTGGAGTCATCGGAGATAAATATGGTACCCCAAAGGATTTTATTGATACGACATAAAATAGTCCAGCTGTAAAAACTGCTGTCATGCCATAGAAACCGAAAAAACCAGCCGAAAGGATAAAAAAGAATCGAATAATTCGAATTGCAAAGTTCATGCTGATATCGGATACTAAAAATGAGCAAACTCCTGCTAAGGCGACAACAATAACGACGATAGGACTAACAATATTTGCCTGAACGGCAGCCTGCCCCAAAATTAACGCACCGACAATTCCAATTGTAGGTCCAATAGGGGTTGGAACACGAAGCCCGCCTTCACGTATTAATCCAAAAGCAAATTCCATTAAAAGCACTTCAATTAGAGCTGGAAACGGCACCTTCTCTCGTGTTGCTGATATCGCGAGCAATAAATCAGGAGGTATCATCTCCGTATGGTAGTTTGTAATGCCAACATATATGGAAGAACTAAACAATGTAATGAAAATAGCAATCATACGCAATCCTCTTGTGAAGTTTCCATATATATATCTTAAATAGTGATCTTCAGAAATATGGAAGAAAGACCAAAAGGTTGCTGGCAATACTAATGAATCCGGTGAGTTATCCATTATTAGGACGATATAGCCGTCTTCGATAAAAGCTGCAGCTCGATCCGGTCTTTCTGTATATAGTATGGAGGGAAATAATGAAAGTTTTCTCTCCTCAATGTGCTGCTCAAGCAAAGCAAGATTTTGCACAGAATCAACATTTAACGAATTCACTCTTTTTTTGATGTTGTCAAGAAGCTGCTCATTTGCTAAATCCTTAATATATACAATAAAGACTTCATTATTTGTCCTTTTAGATATAACAGCTGATTCAACTATCAGATTTTCATCTCTAATTCTCTTCCGAATTAGGGAGATATTGGATTCAGCTTTTTCAGTAAATGCTTCTTTAGGTCCTTTTAGAACGATTTCATTATCGGCATTGCTAACGTCTCTGCCTTGAAAATTAGCGGCGGCGATGCTAAAAGCTATAGTGTAGCCATCAATAAATAAAACGGCATTTCCTTTATTGATTTCATAGATTGCTTCCTTATTATATTCGACAGTTGACAAAGCTTGTGTAGCTAGTAAATTTTCAATTCTGGATGAGGGCTTTTCGTTTTTTAGTAATGGTTGAATGGTGTATTCGTCTAAAAGCTTTATATCAGTTATGGTTGAAATAGAAATAAGGCAGGCTTGTTTATTCAATCCGCCAATTTGAAGCGTTCGGAACTTCACATCCTTATTATCTGGGAAAGAATAGAGTTTTTTAAATATTGTCATGTTATATTCTAGGTCGGCTTGAATCTTTTGTTCTTTTATTTGAATTTCTTCCGTGTTTGATTTCTCTTGAAACGGATTATTCTTTTTATTTGTGGAAAAAGCTTTTTTTAGTAAATCACCTAACATTTTCTATCCCTCCCAAACATAAGTGTTCCACAATTTTATGAACTTATGTAATGTGTGATGGACGAATTTCTTTCACTGGAGGAAAATGCTAAAATTTAATTAACTTATAAAGTGAACGGGGGTTGCTTAATTGGAGAAGTTCGGAGACTTAATAGAAAAACAAAGGGATTTTTTTTTACAAGGGAAGACGAAGGAGCTATCTTTTCGGATAGAAGCTTTGAAAATGCTGCAAAGTCTTATTCGAAAAAATGAACAAGAATTGATGAATGCTTTAAAGAAAGATTTAAATAAAAGTGAGTTTGATAGTTATTTAACAGAAATAGGGATTGTACTTGAAGAAATTAAATTTACACTTAAGCATTTGCAAGCTTGGGCAAAACCAAGAAGGGTGAAATCTTCGATGGCAACACTTGGTTCAAAAAGCTATATTTATCCTGAACCGTATGGTGTTACACTTGTGATCTCTCCGTGGAATTATCCGTTTCAATTAGCCATAGCTCCGCTTGCTGGTGCAGTTGCTGCGGGAAATTGTGTGATTTTGAAACCTTCGGAATTAACTCCGAATACATCAGCAGTTTTAGCTAAACTAATCAGCGAAAATTTCCCTAAAGAGTATATTTCTGTTGTCGAAGGAGGTGTGGAAGTGAGCACTGCTTTGTTGAATGAAAAGGTAGATAATATCTTTTTTACAGGCAGTGTTGCTGTTGGAAAGGTTGTTATGCAAGCAGCTGCAAAAAATTTAACGCCAGTTACACTTGAATTAGGAGGAAAAAGTCCTTGTATTGTTCATGAGGATGCAAACTTGAAATTAGCTGCAAAAAGAATTGCATGGGGGAAATTTACGAATGCAGGGCAAACATGTGTGGCGCCTGATTATCTATATGTACACAGTCGTGTGAAAAAGGAGTTTTTGCGCGAGCTAAAAGAGGCTATTCATGAGTTATATAGTGAAAATGTTTTTGATTCTGGTCAATTCACAAAAATTGTGAGTGAGAGACATTTCAAGCGTCTTGTTTCCTTTTTAAATAATGGTAAACAATATCTCGGCGGGAAATATGATGAAACGAAACTGACAATTGAGCCAACGATATTAGATACAATTTGCTGGGAAGATGAAGTGATGCAGGAGGAAATCTTTGGTCCGATTTTGCCTGTGCTGGATTTCGAACACTTGCCGAAAATAATCAGTGAAATTCAAAGCCGCCAGAAGCCGCTTGCTTTATATATTTTTTCAGAAAACGAAAAGATACAGAATAAAATATTGGATGAGATTTCATTTGGCGGGGGATGTATTAATGACACCGTTTACCACCTTAGCTCTCCATACTTGCCATTTGGCGGAGTGGGAGAGAGTGGCATAGGTGCGTATCATGGGAAAGGGAGCTTTGATGTATTTACACATGAAAAAAGTATTTTAAAGCAAACGACCATGTTTGATCTTCCCTTTCGATACCCAACGATGAAAAATGGATTAAAGTTTATCAAAAGAATTTTGAACTAAAACATTGAGTAGGAAAGAAACCGTATGTAATAATTCGGTAAAAAAAGTATAATATTAAATTGTGGACTTATTCTATAAAAGGAGGGAAAAAATTGGAGTTTTCATTGGGATTACTGATTAGTGTAGCTGTAACTATTTATTTAGTTATCGATGCGCCGAAGCATAATAAAAGTCCTGTATTATGGGGAATACTCGGCTTTATTTTAGGGTTAATAGGACTTGGAATATACTTAATAGTTACTGGCAGAAAAGTTTTAGGATGGATTATTGTTGTACTCTATATTGTACTTGTCATCATAATTATATTGTTCTTTGCAGTAATCTTTGCCGCACTATTTAATATGCAATAAAAAAGAACCGTTCTGGCTTATTTGCGCAGAACGGTTTTTTCTATATGACGTATAGGAAAACACTTAAAAAGTGAGCGAGGCTGCCGAGCATGATGAAGATATGAAAGATTTCATGGAAGCCGAAATGTTTAAACTCCAAAAATTTAGGTTTTATCGCATAAATGACAGCGCCAATCGTGTAAAGAACCCCACCAAAAATTAATAAAAACAAACCAGGGAAACTTAATGATTCGGAGAGTGGCGAGAATGCGAATATAATAATCCATCCCATTGCGATATAAAGTGCAGTTGAAAGCCATCTTGGACAGCTGAACCAGATCATTTTAAATAATATGCCAGAGACTGCAACAGCAGTAACAATTCCAAATAATAACCATCCTGTTACTCCGTTTAAGCTGATCAGGCAAAATGGTGTATACGAGCCTGCGATTAATATGAAAATCATAGAATGGTCCAGCCTTCTTAGAAAGGCGATTACTTTGTCTTTAGCAATGACCATATGATAGGTTGCCGAAGCTGAATAAAGAAGTATCATGCTAATTCCAAAAATGATTACTGCAGTAATAGCAAGTGCAGAAGAGGTTGTCATTGAAGCCTTAATGACCATAGCCAACAACCCAATGAAAGAAAGAATGGCACCAGCGAGATGGGTCAGTCCATTAATTGGCTCTCGAATATAAGAATTCATAAGTATATCCCCCTAATAGCGTATGATGTAGTATTGATAACTACTTACAATAATATAACCATTCTATCAAGTAGTCAACATTTACATAACCTTTTTTTTTAAGTAATATAAGATTATTAAATATTATAGTAGGGGAATAGAATGGATCAAATACAGGAAATGATCGATAAACTTGGATTAAATAATCAAATAACTTTAGAAGAAATTCCGCAAATCGATTTATACATGGATCAGGTTATCCAACTATTTGAAAATAAATTCAGCAGCTCTAAACGGAATGAAGATGAAAAGGTTCTTACAAAAACGATGATTAATAATTATGCGAAAGGCAAATTGTTTTTTCCAATCAAGAACAAAAAATATTCCAAAGAGCATCTCATTTTAATTAGTCTCATTTATCAATTAAAAGGGGTACTTTCTATTAATGATATTAAGGAGACACTTTTTAAAATAAATGAAAAAACGAGTATGAAACAATTTCATCTGGAAGGTTTTTATGAAAGCTATCTGCATGTTGCGAGCAATAATATCGAAAACTTCAAAGAGGATGTAATGGAAAAGTCAATCGATGTCAAAAATGAAATCGATTTGCTCGAAGATCCTGAAAAAGAAGATCTTCAAAAAATATTAATGATTGCTTCTCTTGCGAATATGAGTAATCTTTATCGAAGAGCTGCAGAAAAGCTCGTTGATGAATTAGTAACTGGACAAAAGAAAAAGGAAAAGTGAGAAGCAGATTAAAAGGGTATGAAACCGTATTGGAGGTTTTATACCTTTTTTTTATATAGCACAACAAAGGTATGTTGAATATCAGGAATAGCTGGAGCTGTTGAGTTTAAAGCAGATTATTGTTTGAACAAGAATGCGGGGATTAGTTAGCCAGGTTGTGAAGGAGGTCGGACAAGAATAGGGAATTCCAGTATATTCGAGTCAGAAGCTAATCGGTGTTCGGACAATATAGAAAAATCAAATGCCAATAACTTAGATGCAGGTCCCCATCGGTGAACTATGGCAAATTTACCTGGGTATTTCTTTGTTTTATACTTCAAAAAATATCTCATTCATCCCTGTTTTCACCTCTACTAGGAATATTTTCGAAATAATTTCAGCACAAAACAACCTTTATCACTTGATTGATTGCTTCTTCACAAATCCTTCACACATTTAAACGTGATTGTGAGAAAAATCACCTATTTGGTAGGAAAATGTCATTATTATAAAAGTATGAAAGGAAAACAAAAAGAGGGGGAAACACAAATGAATAAAGGTGTAAAAATTCTTCTTACTTCCGCTTTAGGCATTGGACTTCTGACAGGATGCAACCAGCAAGCAGCAGATTCAAAAAACAGCAAAGAAATGGAACAAAAGGTTTTAGCAGCAGAAAAAGGTGAGGTAGAGGTAATTAAGCCGCATCAAGGGCTAAATCAAGAACCAATTCCATTGAAAATGGAAAGGGTAGGTCCGAACGAAGTGAACGTGGAAATGACTTCACAAATTACAGATATTGAAATTGACAAAGGAAAAATGTACAAGGCTTGGACTTTTAATGGTGAGGCACCAGGACCAGTAGTAGTTGTAAATGAAGGAGATACCATTAATTTCACGCTGAAAAATATGGATCCAGCCATTCCGCATAGCATGGACTTTCATGCAGTACATGCATCACCTTCAAAAGACTTTACAAATGTAGAGCCTGATGAAACTGGAACATTCAGCTATCCAGCAAATAAACCGGGCGTCTTTATGTATCACTGTGGTACATCACCAGTGCTTTCTCATATTGCAAATGGTATGCACGGAACGATTATTGTTAAACCAAAAGCAGGCTATCCAACAGATAAAGATATTGATAGAGAATTTGTCATCGTTCAAAATGAATGGTATAAGTACAATGATTTAGAAGACTTTACAAATGGTGTGCCTAGTCATGTGGTCATGTCAACTAAAGCGTTAAAAGAAGGCGACCAAAACACAAATGGAGACACATTTAGCCTGAAAGACAAACCGTTATTAGCGAAAGTCGGTGACAAGGTCAGAATTTATGTTAATAACGTAGGACCGAATGAAGTTAGCTCATTCCATGTAGTTGGAACTGTTTTCGATGATGTATATGTGGACGGCAATCCATTTAATCATATGAAAGGTCTTCAAACAGTTATGCTGCCAGCTAGTGGTGGAGCAGTTGTAGAATTTACGGTTACACGTGAAGGCAGCTATTCAATCTTAACACATCAATTCAACCATGCACAAAAAGGAGCCGTCGCTATCTTAAAGGTGACTGAAACTGGAGAAGATGACGGCACGGCAACAATGGGCCATTAATAAATTTTATAAAAACAACACACACATATTATATATAAAAATAACGAAAAAGTGAACCCTTTTTGACAAATTAATGGGCAGTACTTTCCTTGATTGATAAAAAGTAGATCAAATGGAAATGCTGCCCTTTTCAATGGAGGAAAAGTACAGGGCAGGTGAGGCTCACATGTATAAAAAGATTGGAATATTCGTAGTACTCGTATGGTTTGTTTTTATTGGCAAAGCAAATGCTGAGGAAGTTTCAGTAACGAATGCGAATGAGCTTCAAAAAGCATTAGCAAATACGAGTGAAAATAGAATCATTAGATTAGAGCCTGGAGAGTACGAAGGAATATTTACTATTAGTCAGCCCGTTCATTTAATTGGCGAAGAAGGGGCAAAGCTGATTGGTCCCAAAAAAGGAAATGTCCTAACGATAGAAGCGGATGATGTGACAATTGAAGGTCTTCATATAGAAGGCAGCGGCTCCCAAAACGCCGGAATATATGTGAAAGGGAATCGTTCCTTTATCCAAAAAAATGTCATCCAAGATGTCTTCCATGGAATTTATGCAAAGGAAAGCTATGGGCATCGGTTGGAGAATAATGTAATTACTAGCTTTAAAGGTAGCAGCAATCATAAAGGGTATGGCATTTATTTGGTTAAAGCGCCAAATTCTGCTGCTACAGGCAATTTTATTTATGATACTCAGGATGGTATTTATGTTTCGTATTCGGATTTCTGTGAAATTAGAGCGAATCAAATGGTGAGGGCGAGATATGGAGTACACACAATGGATTCAAAAACTGTATTAATTGCACAGAATGAGGTCCGGGAAAGTGTAAATGGATTAATGATTATGCAGAGCAACGAAGTTTCTATCGTTGCAAATTCTTTCTATTTAAATACGAAGATTGATGGAGCAGGAATGTTTATCTTTGATACCTTTGATTCAAAAATTTCTTCAAATCTGATGCGGGGTAATTTTAAGGGGATATTGCTTGAAAATGCGAAGCGAAATACTTTTGAGTTCAATACCTTTATCGGAAATCACACAGGGCTGGAATTGAGAAAAGCTTCGGATGAGAATACGATTTATTTAAATAATTTTTATCATAATACGAGGCAAATTATATCTGATGAGAAAAATACAAATCTTTTCACCAAGGATAATTACGGAAACTATTTTGATGATCATGGCTCGCTGAATTTGAATAATGACGAACTTGTTGATTACGCATATAAAAGCGGCGATGTGTTTTATAATATGACGTCTGAAGAGCCGTACTTAAGTATTTTTTATCAAAGCCCAGCGGTGGAGTTATGGAATATGATAGAACAATACACTCCAATGCCATCAGATTCCTTTGTTATCGATGAATCTCCTCTTGTAAAGCCTGCACCAGTCAGCTGGGGTGATGGGAAATCAGAGAAAACGTTTTTTTCAAATCCTACATTTAATATGATGCAGATTGTCATCTTTCTTATTGTTTTAATAGGAAGTGTTTCTATTTTATTAAAGTTGGGGAGGGGTAAGCATGAAGTTTAAAGTGTTAGTATTAATGGCAGGATTTTTTCTCTTATTAGCAGGGTGCCAGTCGAAAGCTGCTGCACCAGTTGAAATAAAAGCAAATGAGGAGTCATGTGCAGAATGTAAAATGGGGATAGAGGAGCTAAAATCTGCCGCACAAATCATTTTAGAGGATGGAAAACCGCTCTTATTCGATGATATTGGTTGTATGATTAACTATCTCCAGCAAAATAGCCCTAAATATGAAGCAGCTTTTATTCATGATTTTGAAACTGGGGAATGGATTGATTTTGATAAAAGTACTTTTGTCCAAGGGACAGCAATTGAAAGTCCAATGAGTTATGGTATTGCGGGATTTGAATCAGAAGAAAAAGCCACTCAATACAAAGAGGAACATGACGGCAATATTCTTTCAAAAGAGGAGCTTTTAAAGGCAGACATGAAAAGCTTTAAATCAGGCGGCATGGAACACGGTCATTAGGAAAAGGATGATGACCAGCCAATTAGGAGGCAATGGATATGAAGCCTACATTATTATTATCAATGGTAAAGCACGAATTGCAGCTATTATTACGCAGTAAGTGGCTTTTAAACTTTATGATATTATTTCTATTTTTATCTGTATTACTTTATTTTTACGGTTTACAATCAATTAAATCAGATCCAGTCGAAACGACATATGGATTAGAGTCAGTCAATACAAATATTGAAACGATGAATGTGAATCCGGAATGGTATGGATTAAAAGAGATCAAGAAAGAGGTTAGCTCATCAGAAGAAGTGAACCAATCCGCATATAACAGATCTATTGCGATGTTAATCAATTTGTCCTTATGGCTGATCCCGATCATCTGTTTAATATTGGGAGCAAATTCGATCATTGCCGATAAGGAAAGTGGCCGGTTTTCATTGTTTAAGACCTATCAAGTTTCGTATTGGCATTATATGTGCAGCAAGTTTTTTTCATTAGTTTTATCCTTATTTGTCGTAATGGGCATTTCATACGGCTCATTCGGTCTTATTCTTTCATTGATAGGCAAATCATTTGAAGGATCAATCTATTTAGTCTTTATGGCTGTTAACATGCTGCTTATCATAGTATTTTCAGCAGCTGCTTTATTCATCGGAGCAGTAAGCAAAACAAGAATGCAAGGTTTATCTTTTGCTTTATTTTTCTGGAGTATTGTTGTATTCGTCTATGAATTTGTCATATTTTCAAT
The DNA here is from genome assembly GCF_900199725.1 of Cytobacillus massiliigabonensis. GTDB lineage: Bacteria > Bacillota > Bacilli > Bacillales > Cytobacillaceae > Cytobacillus > Cytobacillus massiliigabonensis. The sequence goes on from NZ_LT904904.1 coordinate 2,357,149, forward strand.
TATTGATTGGATCCCATACTCGATGAAGCTGGGAAGTTTATTTTCACTTATTTTACTAAACCCTGTAGAGTCTATTCGCGTGTGGTCGATTTCTAAATTAAATGCTGAATATGTATTTGGTCCGGAATATTTAATGATTGAAAAATGGGCAGACAATGGCATGCTAACTGGTGCTCTTTTACTATCGGTCATCATTCTGCTGTTTCTAACCATCGCCTCATCCACTTATTTATTGAAAAAAAGGGGTGTTTAATATGATTTTAGAGCTTCGGAATATTTCAAAAAGATATAAAAATAAAGTAGCTTTGGCACCTGTAGATCTTACTGTAAATAAGGGAGAATGCATCGTATTATGCGGAGGAAATGGTGCTGGAAAAAGCACAATGATTAAAATCTTAACCGGTATAGAAAAGTCATCTACTGGTCAGGTCGTTTTTCAATCAGATAAAAAGAAGCCATTTGCCTATATGCCTGACCAAATGAATTTTCCTCCTGAATTTACCCCAATAGAAATTTTAAATTATTATGGAACATTTTTGAATACACCTAAAGAAAGAATTCAAGAGGTTCTTATGGAGGTTGGATTATGGGAAAAGCGTAATCAAAGGGTTGGGGGATTTTCAAAAGGGATGTCTCAGCGGTTGAATTTAGCCCAATGTCTTTTAGCGAATACTGATATCTATATTCTAGACGAACCAACAAACGGATTGGATCCGTATTGGGTCATTCAGTTTAAAGAGGTTATTCAAACATTGAAAAAGCAGCAGAAAACTGTGATTGTCAGCAGCCATATTATGAGGGATGCCATAGAAATTGCAGATAAGGTGTTAATCTTATTTAATGGAAAGGTAAAGTCATTTGGAACACTGGATTGTATATATAGTGAACACGAGTGCCAATCGTTAGAAGAAGTATTTTTGTCTATTCACCAAAAAGAGATTAGTGCAAGTTAAACAGCCGGGACTTCAGAATTCCGGCTGTTTATTTTCTGCATTTTTTTAATACAGATGAGAATATGTAATCAAAGAGAGGCATCTTATTCAATAAATATGTAGCATGACCTTTCAGTAAATTTTAATAAATAAAGGGATGATTATATATACATACTGTTATGGGGAGCATATTTATATCTGAAATATTAAGGGGGGAATATAATGAATCAGCAGCCTGTACATTATGATGGAAGGTTTCAGCAAAGGAGCGAAAACAATAAGGAAGTGCAAAATGAAATTCCATTCGAATTAACAGAGGAAATGAGAAAAAACATTGGGCAAAACCCTTATTCAGGAAACAATGAAGAATAAGAATTTATTACATTTAGAAAGGCTGATTATAAGATGGGAAAAATTCTTTACATAACAGCACACCCGCACAATGAAACCCAATCATACAGTATGGCAGTTGGCAAAGCGTTTATTGATGCATATCAAGAGGTAAATCCAAATGATAAGATTGTAACGATTGATTTGTATAAGGAACATATTCCACATATTGATGCAGATGTGTTCAGCGGGTGGGGGAAACTGCGTACAGGTTCTGCTTTTGACGATTTAACAGCAGAGGAAAAAGGAAAAGTAAGTCGTTTGGATGAGTTGAGCAATCAGTTTGTAGAAGGAGATAAATATGTGTTTGTAACTCCTTTATGGAATTTCTCCTTTCCGCCAATTATGAAAGCCTATTTAGATTCTGTCGCAGTTGCTGGAAAAACGTTTAAATATACGGAACAAGGTCCGATTGGTCTTTTGCCAAATAAAAAGGCATTGCATATACAGGCGCGTGGCGGGTATTATTCTGAGGGTCCAGCTGCTGAAATGGAAATGGGGCATCGGTACATTCAAATTATGATGCAATTTTTTGGCATACCGTCATTGGAAGGTTTATTCATAGAAGGACATAATGCTCAGCCGGACAAAGCGGAGGAAATTAAGGCAAATGCGATCGCTCGTGCAAAGGATTTAGCCCATATTTTTTAATAAAAGAGAAAGTCAAAAAACGTCTAGGCGACTAGACGTTTTTTTATGATTAAGTTAAAATCTCTCTCTTAATGGGATGCGAATTAATTTTCTTATATGCTATGATTAGATTATCTTCATTACCACAATAGAAGAAGTGAAGGAGTTATCGGCCAAGGGGGGAAAATAGGTGGGGAAAAATTGGTCAATGGATCTTGAGCATAATGAGTACGAAAATAATATAGAATTGATCATTGAAGACGGGATTAAAGCAGTTGAGGAGACTGAACCTGGCTACTATGTAAACTTGGTGACTTCAGGACGATTTGGAAATCCAACTGATTATTTTGTACCATTATTAACAGAGGTTTTCGGTGATTCGATTCAGATGAACTTTATCGATCAGTGTGGATGTGGGGGGTATGTACTACGCGTATGGAAACAGCATTAAATATAATAAATTCTCTCATCCAGTTTAAAAATCAGCAAGTAATTATAAATTTCTATGAAGAAGATGAATTGATTCAAAGAGAGGGTCTTTTTTTTGAATCAATACAAATAGTCGATTATCAGGTTCAATTTAGCAAGGGCGGAATAATTGTTTTTTCTCTTTCTTTTGAAGGATATATGAAGTTTTCTCAACGAACTGAATTTAAGAATTATTATTCTTTAGAAAAAGACAGTCAACGTGTGGAGCTATATTTTACATAAAAAAATTGGCTGGGTCCATTGATAGCCCAGCCATCTATCTTCTTAAAAAGTTCTCCGTGTAATAAGGGTGAGAATCCTCATTGAAAGCAACCCCTACACCTAAATATTGATATTCTGGACGAAGGATGTTTTCTCTATGCCCAAGAGAGTTCATTAAACCTTCGTGTGCAAAAATGCTGCTGAACTGTCCGGTTGCCAAATTTTCTCCTGCAAATGTAAAAAATATATCATCCTCACTCATGCGGTCAAATGGAGAGAGTCCTTCAAGATTTGTATGGGAAAAGTAATTATTAACTGCCATATCCTTGCTATGTTTTCTAGCTGTTTCTTTAACATGATTATCCCATTCTAATACATTTAGATGATGATTAACTCTGGCGGCATTTGTTAAATCAAAGAGCTGATATTCAAAACCCTCTTTTAATTGTTGACTCGCGTCAGAATAAAATTCTTTCTTATTTGATTCAAGTTCTTGGGTAATAATTTGAAGAGAAGTGACAGTATATCCCTCGTGTTTATCGTAAAAAATAGTCACATAGTTATTATCTAGAATGTACACATCATAATCACGATCTTCTTCTAGTTGAAAGTAGGTCATCCCCTTACGAATTTTGTCTAAAGGATTTCCTAATTTCTCATGGACATCATTTTTTGTGCTTCCATTTTCAATCCCGACGGAAGAGGTAATTAAATCTTGATTCGTATACAGCCCAACAACCGTATTATCATCGTAAGCAACCATTAAAAAATTTTGATAATCATTATGATACGTATGCCATTCAGTTCCATATTCATTTAAAGAAACACGCTTTGCCTTTCCGATTTGTTTTTCCACTTCTGACTGCTGTTCTCCAAGAATAATGTTATGAACTGAAAAGACTTGTTCAGTAGGAATAGTTAGATTTGGTTTATTCGCTTGATTTGTCTCTGATTGATTATCTTTATTCTGACTGGACTCTAAGGAGGGATCACCTCTCCCTGTTAATTCGTTGACTGTTTGATAAATGGTTGTTAATGTGGCAACAACATTTGGATGTTCAACAATACCGCGAATTTCTGTCTTTATGGATTCCATTACAGGATAAAAATCAGTTTTCTGAATTTGCTTCTCAATAAATGGCCATGAAACAAATAAAAGGAACAGCAGGATTAAAGAACGGAATAGTCTTTTCAATGCTTCACCCCACCTTTCTTGCAATTAATAAAATCATTTATTCCCTATATTATAAGTTTTAATAAGAAAATTGAATAGCAGGAGCTCTTTTCCTTAATTTTGATTCTTATAAAGAAAAATCCTTGATTTTAAATCCTGAAATTGGGCAATATAACAATATTTATTAGAGGGAAAAATCTTTATAAGGGGGAAACTGAATTGGAATTAACGCCCGAACAGCGAATTGAACTGCATGGCTTTAATAATTTAACGAAATCGTTGAGCTTTAACATGTATGATATTTGTTATACAAAAACGAAGGAGGAGCGCGAAGCTTATATTGAGTATATCGATGAGGAGTATAGTGCAGAGAGATTAACAAAAATATTAAAAAGTGTTTCAGACATTATTGGGGCACATGTATTAAATATTGCCCAACAGGATTACGAACCTCAAGGTGCAAGTGTAACAATGCTTGTATCAGAAGGTCCAGTTGTTGAGGTGCCGACTGAATCATACAATGAGTCTCCAGGACCCCTTCCAGGGTCAGTTGTTATGCAGCTTGATAAAAGTCATATAACCGTACACACCTATCCAGAATATCATCCTTCTGAAGGGATTAGTACTTTTCGTGCAGATATTGATGTTTCTACTTGTGGAGAGATATCCCCACTGAAGGCATTAAATTTTTTAATTCATTCTTTTGATACCGATATTATGACAATTGATTACCGTGTAAGAGGATTTACACGGGATAAAGATGGGCACAAGCTTTTTATTGATCACAATATTAGTTCCATTCAAAATTATATTCCAGAAGAAGTAAAAAATGAATTTGATATGATAGATGTGAATATTTACCAATCACATATTTTTCATACGAAATGCAGAATTCGTGACTTTGATCTTAATAATTATTTATTTGGCTATACAAAGGAAAAGCTTGATCCAGAAGAGGTAGAAGAAATTACAGAAAGATTGACAACCGAGATGGATGAAATCTTTTACGGAACAAATTTTGAATCTGTATAACTCATATATTTTCCTGACACCCTAAGGGGTGTCAGGCTCTTCATATTTTCATTACAAATGTTTATTACAAATATTGGCTGAGGTTTATTTCCAAAACTTCCACCATGCCTCTTTCTTTTCTTCCGCTGCAGCAGCACTTCTAAAGCTAAGAATCATGTCTTGAAACATCACTTCACGCTGGTTTACATCCTTCCAATATTCTTCACGTTCTCTATGAATCGTTTCTAAATAAAATTCCCGATCTGTATTTAAAGTCTCAATTAGTGCGCTTATTTCTGTATGTGTAACCTCAGCAGAGCTAGAAATATAGTGAATCATCGTTTTAAATTCTTCTGCAGCAGCTTCAGAGGAATCTGCCACGCGATGTGAAAGATGACGAATTTGCTCTGTAGTTCCTTTTGAAGACTTTGCGATCCTTTTTGATAGTGTCCCAAGTTTTTCAGATGTATGCTCAGAAATTTTATGTAAGTCTGATGAAAGATGATCAATTTCAGTGATCGTTCTTTCGTTTGATTTATAAATGGAGTCTGATAAACTTTTAACCGTGTGCACGGAACCTTTGAGGATTTCCTTTTTTACCTCATCTATAACTTCTTTGCGAACACCATGCCTGATTTCATCTCGTACATCACCAATGATTTCATCTTTCCATAATTTCATCGCCGCAAGGAATTCATCAATATTATTCTTAGTCGCTGCGGGTTCCGCTTTGTCTGGCACTGCCGGCAATAATGTTGCTTCCATGTTAGCTACTTTATGCAATTGAAAATCTTTTTCGATAATTCCTCTGATCATATCCTTACTTAGACTTTTATCATATAGCTGTTTAATTGTTTCCAGCAGACTCAATTCATCATCTGTATAATAGCGTGCTCCCTGTTTCGTACGGGGAATGACGAGCAGCCCCTCCAGTTCCTTTTCCCACTGTCTTAGTTTACCAGGTGAAACGCTTAGTTTTTTTGCTGCTTCTTTAATTGCGTATGATTTCGTCATCTTGTTTTCCAGCCCTTTCTAAGATATGAAATTTATATATAGGATTCTTTTTTTACTAATTCAGCATGGACCCATTGATTTTCCTGCATCGTGACAAAAGCTATCAAAAGAAGACGGAATTCTGCAAAAAAGATGCTTTTGTAAAATGACTACTGTGTCATTTATTTATTGACAATGATTTTCACATGCCATATTATAAAAATGACAATGGTGTCATTTTTATTTCGGAAGGTGATTACTATGCCAAAGGTCAACCATGAATATGTGATAAGAAAGAAAAACAGCATTATAGAAGCAGCTTTATCAGTGTGTAAAGTTAAGCCTCTATATGAAATTACGATGAAAGATATTATTCATGCATCAGGGTTAAGTCAAGGTGGAATCTATCGCTATTATTCAGATTTGGATGAGATACTTGTTGCAGTGATTAATCAATCCAATTCAAATGTAGAATATACTCAAGAAATTGATGCAATCAACGATAATAGCAATTCACCCAAAGAAACAATAGAAAATCTGTTTACTTTCCTTGGTAAATACATAAAAGAAAACCTACCTATAGTTGGTAAAATTCAATTCGAGCTTACTATCATATTTGCGAACAATCCTGAAAGACAGAAGAAAATGTTATCAAGCATTTCTGAAAATGAAAGCGGACAATATTTGATCGAGCGGTTATTTAGTACAATTCATGAGGGAATTTCAAATGGGAGTTTTAAGCCAGTAATTTCACCAGAAGACATATTTCCGTTTATTATGACTTCTATTGATGGCATTGTAAGAGATGTGGTTTTACAAAAATGTTATGGCATGTTCCATAATGCAGAAAAGCCGCTTGATGAAATTCGTCTATTGGATACGCTGTGCAAGTCTGTGTTATTACTCTTAGGTTCTAAATAAGGAGAGGGTCACGTTTGGGAAAGGGGATAAGAAGGTTTCTAGTTTACACATTTGTTTCCTCATGGATATTATGGGGCAGTTTAGCCATTTTAACGCAGTTTAATCTGCTCACCTTTGGAACTCCATTTTCGATGATGCTATTTATTTTTGGCGGAGTTACTCCAGCCATTTGTGAGCTATGGCTGAAAAAAAGGCATAGTTCAAAAGAAGAATTTCAATCATTTGTAAATAATATAAAAAATCCAAGACATTCATTAGGAATGTACTTATTTACAATTGGACTTGCGTTTGCAGCTTGTTTTTTGCCGACTCTTTGGAATGGAGCAACTATGGAAAACCCTTTATATTTGGCATTAATTGAATTTCCAATCATGATTATTGGAGGCGGATTGGAAGAAATCGGCTGGCGTGGCTATTTACAGTCTGCTTTGCAAAAAAGGCGTTCGTCCTTTACTAGTACGCTCATTGTTGGATGTATTTGGGCAATCTGGCATCTACCATTATGGTTCGTCGTTGGTTCAAATCAAATGAGTATGAACTTTCTTTGGTTCACTCTTTGTGCACTGGGATTGTCTTTTCTTCTAACGGTCATTTATTTATCTTCAAATAGCATTTTTCTTTGTATTATTTTTCATGCACTAATCAATTCATTCTGGGATGTATATATACCGGTTACGAATATTCCGTCTGGATTATATATACTTTTGTTCGCCCTATTTATTTTTACCGTATATGAATTTCATCAAAAAAGAATTAGTACAAAAGGGCATAATTTACGACTTTGATGCCGAAGTTTACAAGCAAGTTTCTGATCATAATTCATTATGTTTCAAAAAATATATTCTAATTGAGGAGGTTTCTTTCATTATGTTTTTAAAGAGGATTTGCCTTTTACGTGACCAAATCCCATCCTTTAATCAGTATCCGTTTTCAATCCCTTCCATCAGCAGTATCGAAGAAATTAAGTTGGATCATGCTGTTACTTTTTTTGTTGGTGAAAATGGATCTGGTAAATCGACCTTATTAGAAGCGATTGCTGATAAATGTGATTTTAATACGGCTGGTGGCGGAAGAAATAACACATATGAAGTGCATGCATCAGGTTCTTCTTTGACAGATTATATCCGTTTATCCTGGATGCCAAAGGTGACAAATGGATTTTTCCTGAGAGCGGAATCTTTCTACCATTTTGCCTCTTATTTAGATGAGGTAGATAATACAGGATTTAGGCATTATGGTGGAAAATCTTTACATGAGCAATCACATGGGGAATCATTCTTTTCTTTATTTCTAAATCGTTTTAAGGGAAATGCAATATATCTTCTAGATGAGCCTGAAGCAGCACTTTCACCACAAAGACAGCTATCGTTCCTGCGCATTATTCATGATTTAACAAGTAATGGAAATGCTCAATTTATTATTGCCAGTCATTCACCTATTCTATTAGGCTATCCGAATGCAAAAATATTTAGCTTTGATCATGGGGTGATTGCTGAAGTAGCCTATGAAGATACAGATCATTTCCAAATAACAAAATACTTCCTGCAAAACCGAGAAAGGTTTTTAAAGGAGCTTTTTTTAGAAGAGGGTGAATAAGGAATCATCATTTATTTGCAGTGAACAAAATTGAAAATTTTTATTAGAAGATGGATATTTCCGAGCTGGAAACATTCATCTTCTTTTTTTGCATATTTTGTCAAAAACTAATAAAGTTCACAATTTAAGTCGTATTGACAAGTTTAGTAACTACTAATGTGGGGAAACTGTCTAATAAATTTACCAGGACTGCTAGACAGTAGTTTGGAAGGAAGGGAAAGCGAATGTCAGGACCAAGTTTAAAAAAACCGGATGCCCATTCATCGATCCATGAAGCAGCTTTAAATGAAGCAAAAGAACTGAGGGATATTTTTCAGCGCTGTTTGGAGGATGGGCAAACAGAAAAAGCACTCCAAGTGGCTGAAGTTATTATTGAACATTGGGAAACGAGAACACTTAAGCATGCAGAATCGGAAGAAGAGGGTTTATACAAAGAGATGGTCATGGAAAATCCTGAATTGAATGAATTAGTTGTTCAACTTACACGAGATCATGACATCATGAGGCGAATTGTCCAGCAAATGAAAGAAATGCTGCATAAACAAGAGGTTAATGAGAAGTTCACGAAGTTAATGGACGGCGTCATCATTGTTGATGTAATTCATAACGAGGATGAAATGAATAAATTGCTGCCGAATAGCAAACACTAACGCAGGGAAATTAAGGAAAATAGTAGCAAGGAGGATCTAAATGGGAGAATTCAAACTTCAAAAGGAAGAATCAATACGTATTGCCGCTCCAATTCTATATAGAAGGATGATAGAAACCTTTGAAAAATATAATATTCATCCATATGATGCCCATGGAACTGTAATCAAAACGCAAGATTGTCTAGAAATTACAATTAGGCATTCAAATAGCTTTACTGAGATTGCACGAACAGAAATTAGTTTTGAGCAAGCACTCCAGCCTGATGAGAAACTAACTTGCTTCTTCGAACAAGCTGCTGAAAAATGCAAGAACCAATTAATTACTGACTATTTTAAAATGATAAAGCTTTAGAAAGGGCTGATCGCGTGTTTTCATTTGAAACAGATGCATTACTTGTAGATGATCGAGAAGACCTAATTGCAGTTTTACGCATGAGATTCGGATCCCTATCAGGAGAAATAATCGAGAAAATTTATGAAATAAATGAATATAGCACGTTGCAGCGGCTTATTCTTGCGGCAGCCAATGCAGCGAATTGGGATGTTTTTGAAGAGGAATTACTGGCTAGTAAAGACTCATTTCGCATTCTGGGAGAAGAATTTAATCCACTAAGAGATAGCTTAAAAGGAGGAGAAGGCTTAGATGGAGCAAAGACAAAATAAGCTTATTCAGGCCCTCAGGCATTTGAAGCGCGGGAATCGAATCAATGATGGCTGGACGGAAGAAAGCCCTCGTCCTCGTAATTCAGAAGATCTCTATAGAAGGCGTTGGCAGTATGATAAAATCGTTCGCTCCACACATGGAGTAAACTGTACAGGCTCATGCAGCTGGAGAATTCATGTCAAAGATGGAATTATTGCTTACGAAACTCAGCAAACAGATTACCCCTCCACTGGTGAAAACTTTCCAGATTATGAACCTAGAGGTTGTCCAAGGGGAGCAAGCTTTTCTTGGTATACGTACAGTCCGACTAGAGTTAAGCATCCATATGTCCGCGGGGACCTTTATGAATTGTGGAAGGCTGAGTTGAAATCAGCGGATAATCCTGTCCAGGCATGGGAAAATATTGTAACAAATCCTGACAAACGGAACAAATATGTTAAGGCTCGAGGAAAAGGCGGCTTTATCAGAGGGAGCTGGAAGGAGCTCTGTCAATTAATTGCTGCTTCTACCATATATACAATCAAAAAATATGGACCTGACCGGATTGTCGGATTCAGTCCGATCCCCGCTATGTCAATGATAAGTTATTCTGGAGGGACAAGATTTCTCTCTTTAATAGGCGGGACGATTCTAAGTTTTTATGATTGGTATGCAGATTTGCCGCCTGCTTCTCCACAAGTATGGGGCGATCAAACGGATGTTCCAGAGAGTGGTGATTGGTATAACACAAAGTATTTCATCATTTGGGGAACAAATATCCCGCAAACAAGAACACCAGATGCACATTTTATGGTTGAATCCCGCTACAATGGCACGAAAGTTGTCGGAGTGAGTCCAGACTACGCTGAATACGATAAATTTGCCGATATTTGGCTGCCAGCAAAGCCTGGTACAGATGGTGCGCTTGCAATGGCGATGACTCATGTGATTTTAAAAGAATTTTATGTTGATAAAGAAACGCCGTATTTTATTGATTATGCAAAGCAATATACAGATCTTCCGTTCCTCGTCATTTTAGATAAAAAGGATGGAGGGTTTCGATCCGATCGATTCTTAAGAGCTTCCGATATTGAAATGAATCATGAGCTTGGTGAATGGAAAACAGTTGTTTGGGATGAAAAGACGAATCAAATGGTTATTCCTACAGGAAGCCAAGGTTTTCGCTGGGATAGCGGCAATAAGTGGAATCTAGATTTAAAGAGTGAAGATGGGCAAGAAATTAATCCGAAGCTGAGCTTTCTGAAGGATTCAGATAAGGTTGCCATGGTTGATTTCCCATATTTCGCTAGAAAGGAAGGCTCAAAGGTTGGACGGGGTGTGCCTGTAAAAGTAATCAAGGACCAGTCTGGGAATGAACTGATAGTTACAACCGTCTACGATTTAATGATGGCTCATACCGGCATTAATCGCGGGTTAGAGGGGGATTATCCATCCAACTATAACGATCCGGACAAACCGTATACTCCAGCATGGCAGGAAAGTATTACAGGTGTGAAAAAGGCACATGTTATACAAGTAGCAAGAGAATTTGCTGAAAATGCAGCTCAGACAAATGGTAAGTCAATGATTGCGATGGGTGGCGGGACAAATCACTGGTTCCATAGTGATCAAATCTATCGTTCCATTTTAAACCTTGTTTTACTAACAGGCTCACAAGGTGTGAATGGCGGCGGCTGGGCCCATTATGTTGGACAAGAGAAGGTGCGCCCAATCGAAGGATTTTCCCAAATTGCCTTTGCCAATGATTGGGTAAAATCACCACGATTTATGAATGGGACATCATTTTTCTATTTTGCAACTGAACAGTTTAGGTATGAATATTTGGCAGACGGCGAGAAAAATGAATGGGGCGGCAAATACAGCAATATGCATCCAGCTGATTTCAATGCGATGTCCGCAAGGTTAGGCTGGCTCCCGAGTTTTCCGCAATGGACCCAGAACTCACTCGATGTGATGAAGGAAGCGCGGGAAAAATATAAAGACGATGAGCAGGCGATTTTTAAAGATATCGCAAAACAAATTTCAGATGGGAAAATTAATTATGCAATCGAGAATCCAAATGATCAGCGGAATTTCCCTCATATTTTCTTTAACTGGCGCTCCAATTTACTAGGAGACAGCGGGAAAGGGCATGAATACTTTGTTAAGCATTTAATTGGTTCAGATGATTCAGTTCTGACAGATACCGAACATTCTTGGCAGCCTGAAAAGATAAATATTGATGAAAAACCGCCAGAAGGAAAAACCGATTTATTTATTGCAATGGATTTTCGGATGACAAGCTCAGGGTTATTTTCAGATATCATTTTGCCAGCAGCAACTTGGTACGAAAAATTTGATATAAGTACAACAGATCTCCACCCATTTGTGCATCCATTTAATGCTGCAATTTCACCCCCTTGGGAAACGAAGAGTGATTGGGATGCTTTTAGAGAAATAGCGAAGGAATTTTCTGAGCTTGCTAAAGAGCATCTTTCTGCACAGGAGGATATAGTGATGGCTCCATTAGCCCATGATACGGTTAATGAAATTGCTCAGCCATTGGGCAAAGTAAAGGATTGGCGAAATGGAGAAGTGGAAGCGATCCCTGGTAAAACGATGTCCAACTTAAACATCGTCAAACGCGATTATCCAAATGTTTACAATATGTGGACAACAGTCGGTCCAAATATACGAAACGGTTATGGGACAAAAGGCGTAAAGGTGAATGGAGAGAAGGCATACCAAGAATTGCTTAATCGCCTTGGGGTTTCCAAGCGTGAAGGTGTGGGAAAAGGTCATCCAGATCTCTATTCTGACAAGCAAGCTATTAACGCTATTCTCCTTATGTCTGGCGCAACAAATGGGAAAAGGGCGGTTGAAGGCTGGAAGTCCATGGAAGAAAAAACCGGTAAAAAGCTTGGACATATTTCAGAAGCGAGAGAAGAGGAAGATTATACATTAGATGCCTTAAGTGTTCAGCCTCGCCAAACCATTTCAACTCCAGTTTGGAGCGGATTAGAAAATGATAATCGGCGCTATTCACCATTTACAGTAAATAAAGAATACAATATCCCTTGGCATACATTAACAGGACGCCAAAGTTTTTACATCGATCATGAAGTAATGCTTGATTATGGGGAAGGACTGCCATTATATTTGCCTCCTGTAAATCTATCTCCATTTTTAAAAGGAGAGAAAGAAGTAGAGAACAAAGGCAAATCATTAACACTCCGCTATATGACACCTCACCAAAAATGGGGCATTCACACGATGTTTACAGACACAAATCAGATGGTTCAGCTTTTCCGCGGATGGCAAGTGGTCTGGCTTAATGAAAAGGATGCTGCTTCAGCAGGTATTAAAGACAATGATTGGATAGAGGTTTATAACCGCAATGGAGTAGTTGCAGCAAGAGCCATTCTAACTTACCGGCTTCCACGCGGTGTTGCCTACATGTACCATGCGCAGGATCGGACTATGGGGGTTCCCGGGAATTCAATTAATAAAAAACGCGGAGGCACCCATAATAGTGTGACACGAATTAATCCGAAATCGACTCATATGATTGGCGGCTATTCACAGCTAAGTTATGGATTCAACTATTATGGACCGACAGGAAGCAATAGAGATACAATGACCGTGATCCGTCCGTTGAAGGAGGTCGATTGGCTTGAGAATTAAAGCTCAAGTAGCGATGGTAATGCACCTGGATAAATGTATTGGCTGCCATACTTGTTCTGTGACATGCAAAAACACATGGACAAACCGTCCTGGCATGGAATATGTCTGGTATAACAATGTCGAAACCCGCCCTGGTCCAGGCTATCCAAAGGAATGGGAAAATACGGACCGCTATAAAGGCGGATGGACGCTGAGAAATGGCCAGCTTCATTTACGGGCAGGCGGACCTGTTTCAAAGCTCGCTAATATTTTTTACAATCCAAACATGGCAACAATTGATGACTATTATGAGCCATGGACTTATGACTTTGAGCATCTTCATAAAGCTCCGAAGAAGGATAATTTACCAGTTGCACGTCCAAAGTCGATGATTACCGGTAAATATATAGATAAGCCAGAATGGGGATCAAATTGGGATGATGACCTTGCAGGCGGCAGTGAAATTGTCCCAATGGATCCGAATGTGCAAAAGCTGCAGGAACATATTGCGATGGAATATGAGAAAACATTCATGATGTATTTGCCGCGAATATGCGAGCATTGCTTAAATCCATCCTGTGTTGCCTCCTGTCCATCCGGGGCGCTTTATAAAAGAGATGAAGACGGGATTGTCCTTGTGGATCAAGAGGCTTGCCGCGGATGGCGTTTCTGTATGAATGGATGCCCGTATCATAAGGTGTATTATAATTGGAACACACATAAAGCGGAGAAATGTAATTTCTGTTATCCAAGAACAGAAGCGGGGCTGCCAACAGTTTGTTCCGAAACATGTGTTGGACGGATTCGTTATATTGGTGTTGTGCTGTATGATGCGGATCGTGTAAAGGAAGCTGCATCAGTTGAAGATCCTAAGGATTTATATGAAGCACAGCTATCTGTTTTCCTTGATCCAAATGATTCAGATGTGATTGAAAAAGCACGTGAAGCAGGTATTAATGAGAGCTGGATCAAAAGTGCGCAGGATTCACCAATTTATAAAATGGCAATGAAGTGGAAGATTGCATTGCCGCTCCATCCAGAATACCGTACACTTCCAATGGTTTGGTATGTACCGCCGCTAAGTCCAATTATGAATCATATTACAAATGAGCATGATTTAAGCATGGATGGCTATATTCCTGCGGTAGATGATATGAGAATACCGATGGAATATTTAGCTTCGTTATTATCTGCTGATGATACAACTGTCATTCGCAGGGTTCTGCTAAAAATGGCTGCGATGCGCGTTCACATGCGAGCGAAAACGGTCGGAGGCATGGATGAAATGAAGACAAGCAAACTGCTTCAGGAAGCTGGAACAACAATGGAAGAATTAGAGGATATGGCGCGACTTCTCGGGGTAGCAAAATATAATGAACGTTTTGTCATCCCAACAGGAAGACGTGAAATGGACGTTAACCTACATTATCGTCAAGGGGCTTGCAGTATCGAAGGTTTAGCACCTGCTGAAGGAATGGTTACGTATCCTTATGAAAGAAGTGATCTAGGATGAAAGAAGAACTAGCAGAGCTGCTTATTGTCACTGCACGCTTCTTGGATTACCCCGACCGAACATTTTTTGAGGAATGTTCAAATATTGATGTGTATTTAAAAAAATACATTTCCTCTGAAGAACTGCAAAAGGAAATGTCTCAGCGATTAATGCCGCTTTTTTCATTAGAATTGAAGGAACTGCAGGAACTTTATGTAGAAACCTTTGATTATAAAGAGAAAACAGGATTGTATTTAACAGCCCAAGAATTAGGGGATAGCAGAAGACGCGGGGATGCGTTAATTCGCTTACAAAGATTAATTGCTGATTTAGGATTTGAAAAGGTAGGTATAGAATTGACGGACTATATTCCGATGCTGATGGAGCTACTTGCTGTAGCTCCTGAAAACGAGGAAATTCGCCACTTAAAACGGAGACTTGCTTATGCGATCCATCGAATCTTTTCACAGGTTTCAAGCAGCAACCCATATTTTCAAATTTTTGATTCATTAATGACCCATGTCTTTGAGGCACCTAGTTCAGAAGAGATTGCTCGATTGCTCAACGAACGGGAGGAAGCCGATTTAGATGAATTGCCTTACCCGATGATCTATCGTTAATTATTTGTTTTCGCATTACAGGGACTTTTAACTGGTAGAAATTGTTAAAATCATACGAATGAAACCTGCTAAGGAGGACAGACATGGGATTTTTTTGGTGGGGGATTTTTCCTTATATTTTTGGAACCATATTAGTCGTTGCTTCTATTTATCGCTTTGTCTTTCGCGGGACGAGCTGGCATGCACCATCAACAGAGATTTTTGAGAAAAAGTGGTTAAGAATCGGTTCATTGCTTTTTCATTGGGGAATTCTCTTTGCGTTTATTGGACATGTAATGGGTGTATTGATACCAATTGAATTTTATGAGTCAATTGGTGTTACTGATCATCTTTACCATTTTGGAGCTATAGCAGGCGGTGGAATTGCAGGTCTGATGGTTGTAATAGGGTTAATTATTCTCCTGATCCGCAAGTTTTCTAACCCAAGAGTCAAAGTGCATGCTTCATTTGCTGACTATTTTACAGTAATATGGCTAATTGTTGTTGCAGGGTTAGGAACGTATATGACTCTTGTTTATAATACAACGGTTGTAGCATATGAATATCGGGTAACGATTGGACCATGGTTTCGAAGTCTTTTTACTCTTCAGCCCGAGTATGAACTTATGACAGCGGTTCCTTTATTGTTCCAATTGCATGTGTTATCTTCATTCATTTTATTTGCGGCTATTCCCTTTACTCAGCTGATTCATATGTTCAGCTTTCCTGGCCGTTATCCTGCTCGTGCACCACAGCAATATCGGGCACGCGATGGATATAAGAACAGCCGCCCGTAAAAAATAATCACTTTCCGTTTTGGAAAGTGATTATTTTTTGCATTCGATAAAATTTTCGAACAGCAACAAAACATTATCGAACATCAGTTAGGTGTTGTCAAAAAAAATTTGAAATTATCGAGCATTTCTTTGTGTTTATCCTGCAATATCTTAAGTTTATCTAGTATTGTCACTGTTGTGTAATATCACTAAACATTGCGACATGCTTTTGAGGATGACCTGCTTCGTCCTTAAGGGTACTAATCGTTAACCACTCAAGATAGGTTTCCCCACTTTTTCGTTTGTTCCATATTTCTCCTTGCCAATACCCGTATTCATCAATTTCTTTCCACATATTTTTGTAAAATTCTTTATTATGCTTTCCAGAATGCAAAATATTTGGCGTTTTGCCAACAGCTTCATCTAATGTGTAACCAGTCATTTTTGTAAACGCAGGATTTACTTGTTGAATGACTCCATTGAGATCAGTAACCATAATTCCTTGACCTGTGCTTTCCACAATTTGATTGGCAAGTGTCAATTTGTCCTGATAATAAAGCCAAACAACAAGGATTGTACTTGCTAATGCAAATTCGGATAGTGACATAAACCCAATGGCATAGTGGCCAGTCCAATTGTGCAAAATGGTTAAAATAATTGGTGGGAAGAAACCGCCTAATCCGCCCATTGCTGAAACAATCCCATTGACAATTCCAGCTTGCTTTGAAAAATAAAGAGGTACTAGCTTGAAAATTACCCCATTCCCAATACCGGCACATATGGCTACAGCCAAGCAGCCAACTGTGTAAACAGGAAGGGAGGGTGTAAAAGATAATAAAAATCCTGCAAATGTTAATCCAGAAAAAACAAAAACTAAAATTAAAAAAGAATTAAACTTATCCCCGAGCCAACCGCCAATAGGTCGCAAGAAAGTTGCTAGAGCGATGAAACCTGCAGTACGGAAGCCTGCATCCACTTTTTCTAATCCAAAATGATTAACTAGAAAATTGGGGAGGTATATGGTAAACGCAACGAACGATCCAAATGTAATAAAATAAAATAGGCTAAGAAGCCAAAGCTTAGGATTTTTATAGACACTTTTAAATTGCTGAGAAAAAATGGCATGGACTTTTTTCTCTTTGCGATCACCAAGTGTAAAGTTTAAAAGTGCCACTAATATTAATAAGATGATATAAAATTGAATCGTTAAGCGCCATCCAAATGAATCAGCAAGGACAGGTGCTAAAAAAGATGTTAGGGCTGTACCTATGTTACCCGCACCGTAGATTCCATTTACAAAGCCGTGTTTTTCTTTAGGATAATATTTAGGAAGAGAGGTGACTCCTACTGAAAAAACAGCTCCTCCGATTCCCACGAGCAGACCGCCAAGAATCAAAATGATAAAAGAGTTAGCCATGCTAATAATAAATACAGGCAAGATAAGGATGATAAAACTAATCGTAAAAATGGTTCTTGCTCCATATCTGTTTGTCCAGAATCCAATTGGTATTCGAAGGAGCGACCCTAGAATAACAGGCGTTGCGGTCACTAATGTCATTTGATTGGCTGTAAGTGAAATATCAGCAGAAATATAGGGCATCAAAGACGAGAGAATGACCCAGACCATAAATCCTAGAACAAGACTGGATGTTTGCAATGTTAACTGGAAATTTCCTTTCTGCATGATAAGCTCCTTTCTATTTATTCCTATTTGTAGTTTGCGTTTATGTACGCTTTTCATACTTATAACCGATTTGTCCATACATTACACATATAATTAAAAAAATGCTTACTCCGCAGGCGGAATAAGCATAAATGTTTAAAATGTATTGTAGACATTTTCACATTCAACAGCTAATGGCTCATAAAAACAATGAAGTTTAAAACGGCCAACTAGGGGTTGATTGTACCAAGTTGGCGGACAATCCCCAGGAGGGCGGAAATACCATAAAGCATATTTTGCTGGCCATGGTCTTTCACCTCTTACTGCACGACGAGCTAAACGTCTTTCACTTTCCCTTGGTCTTTGATAAAAATATCCCTTTTGAACGGCTTCAAAGGCATGAGGCTGATAGACCATATCTGGAATCGTTCTTAATCCTTTAAAATCAGAACAATTTGCTCGAATTCTATTAATGCCTACAGCACCGACAAGCATCATTCCTTGGATGCCTTCTCCTTCAGCCTCAGCCCGAAGCAATCTTGCTAATAAATCAATATCTGATTGATTATGTGCAACAACTGCCATGTAATCACCACCAATGATGTTCTACAGTTAGCATATTGCTAAGGTTATGAAATGATGTTTGTCTAATTTAATTCCATATAGAGCTGAGTTCAAAAAACAGATCTGATAATTATTCCTTCGAAATTGAAACATTCAGTTCAATTTCCACATTTCCTTTTAATGCACGGGAAATCATGCATGAGGTTTCCGCTTTTTTTGCAAGTTTCAATGCAAGCTCAGAATCTGCATCAGTCGCATCTGTTTTAAGAACAATGACTGGGCGGTGTATAATTTTTTTATAGGTAATAATGCCTTTAGTCACATCAACTATACCAACAGACTCCATTGTTAAATCAACTTTTTCCAGCTTGCTGCGCTCCATCATCGCAGCTAACGTAATAATGTAACAAGTGGCAGCAGCTCCAAGCAGCATTTCATCTGGATTTGTTCCTATTCCCGGTCCATCCATTTCGGGCGGAATGGAAACCTTTGTTTTCAATTGTCCAGTTTCAATATTACCAACATCATTGCGCAAGCCAGGCCAATGAGCTTTTAAAAGAAATTGATGTTCTGCCATGTAAATTCCTCCTTTTCTATAACTATAAACGATTTTTCTAAAAAATTCGCTTTATCATGTTTTCTTAAATCTATTAGGAATATCAAATATATGCATGAAAGAACGATCCATGTTAATCTAGTATTCTAATAGAATTTTTATAAGGAGTATTTCAACAATGAAATTTGTTTCATGGAATGTGAATGGACTTAGAGCCTGTGTAAAGAAAGGCTTTTTAGATTATTTTAATAGTATTGATGCAGATATTTTTTGTATTCAGGAGTCAAAGCTTCAAGAGGGACAGATAGAACTGGACTTAGACGGCTACTACCAATTTTGGAATTATGCTTTGAAAAAAGGGTATTCTGGAACGGCTATTTTTACTAAGAAAAAACCTCTTTCCGTTAAATATGGAGTAGGGGATAATGAGACTGAAAATGAAGGCAGAATTATTACGNAGTACGGAAGCCTGCATCCACTTTTTCTAATCCAAAATGATTAACTAGAAAATTGGGGAGGTATATGGTAAACGCAACGAACGATCCAAATGTAATAAAATAAAATAGGCTAAGAAGCCAAAGCTTAGGATTTTTATAGACACTTTTAAATTGCTGAGAAAAAATGGCATGGACTTTTTTCTCTTTGCGATCACCAAGTGTAAAGTTTAAAAGTGCCACTAATATTAATAAGATGATATAAAATTGAATCGTTAAGCGCCATCCAAATGAATCAGCAAGGACAGGTGCTAAAAAAGATGTTAGGGCTGTACCTATGTTACCCGCACCGTAGATTCCATTTACAAAGCCGTGTTTTTCTTTAGGATAATATTTAGGAAGAGAGGTGACTCCTACTGAAAAAACAGCTCCTCCGATTCCCACGAGCAGACCGCCAAGAATCAAAATGATAAAAGAGTTAGCCATGCTAATAATAAATACAGGCAAGATAAGGATGATAAAACTAATCGTAAAAATGGTTCTTGCTCCATATCTGTTTGTCCAGAATCCAATTGGTATTCGAAGGAGCGACCCTAGAATAACAGGCGTTGCGGTCACTAATGTCATTTGATTGGCTGTAAGTGAAATATCAGCAGAAATATAGGGCATCAAAGACGAGAGAATGACCCAGACCATAAATCCTAGAACAAGACTGGATGTTTGCAATGTTAACTGGAAATTTCCTTTCTGCATGATAAGCTCCTTTCTATTTATTCCTATTTGTAGTTTGCGTTTATGTACGCTTTTCATACTTATAACCGATTTGTCCATACATTACACATATAATTAAAAAAATGCTTACTCCGCAGGCGGAATAAGCATAAATGTTTAAAATGTATTGTAGACATTTTCACATTCAACAGCTAATGGCTCATAAAAACAATGAAGTTTAAAACGGCCAACTAGGGGTTGATTGTACCAAGTTGGCGGACAATCCCCAGGAGGGCGGAAATACCATAAAGCATATTTTGCTGGCCATGGTCTTTCACCTCTTACTGCACGACGAGCTAAACGTCTTTCACTTTCCCTTGGTCTTTGATAAAAATATCCCTTTTGAACGGCTTCAAAGGCATGAGGCTGATAGACCATATCTGGAATCGTTCTTAATCCTTTAAAATCAGAACAATTTGCTCGAATTCTATTAATGCCTACAGCACCGACAAGCATCATTCCTTGGATGCCTTCTCCTTCAGCCTCAGCCCGAAGCAATCTTGCTAATAAATCAATATCTGATTGATTATGTGCAACAACTGCCATGTAATCACCACCAATGATGTTCTACAGTTAGCATATTGCTAAGGTTATGAAATGATGTTTGTCTAATTTAATTCCATATAGAGCTGAGTTCAAAAAACAGATCTGATAATTATTCCTTCGAAATTGAAACATTCAGTTCAATTTCCACATTTCCTTTTAATGCACGGGAAATCATGCATGAGGTTTCCGCTTTTTTTGCAAGTTTCAATGCAAGCTCAGAATCTGCATCAGTCGCATCTGTTTTAAGAACAATGACTGGGCGGTGTATAATTTTTTTATAGGTAATAATGCCTTTAGTCACATCAACTATACCAACAGACTCCATTGTTAAATCAACTTTTTCCAGCTTGCTGCGCTCCATCATCGCAGCTAACGTAATAATGTAACAAGTGGCAGCAGCTCCAAGCAGCATTTCATCTGGATTTGTTCCTATTCCCGGTCCATCCATTTCGGGCGGAATGGAAACCTTTGTTTTCAATTGTCCAGTTTCAATATTACCAACATCATTGCGCAAGCCAGGCCAATGAGCTTTTAAAAGAAATTGATGTTCTGCCATGTAAATTCCTCCTTTTCTATAACTATAAACGATTTTTCTAAAAAATTCGCTTTATCATGTTTTCTTAAATCTATTAGGAATATCAAATATATGCATGAAAGAACGATCCATGTTAATCTAGTATTCTAATAGAATTTTTATAAGGAGTATTTCAACAATGAAATTTGTTTCATGGAATGTGAATGGACTTAGAGCCTGTGTAAAGAAAGGCTTTTTAGATTATTTTAATAGTATTGATGCAGATATTTTTTGTATTCAGGAGTCAAAGCTTCAAGAGGGACAGATAGAACTGGACTTAGACGGCTACTACCAATTTTGGAATTATGCTTTGAAAAAAGGGTATTCTGGAACGGCTATTTTTACTAAGAAAAAACCTCTTTCCGTTAAATATGGAGTAGGGGATAATGAGACTGAAAATGAAGGCAGAATTATTACGCTTGAGTTTGAAGATTTTTACTTAGTAAATGTATATACTCCGAATTCGCAGAGGGATTTAGCCCGACTCTCGTATCGATTGGAATGGGAAGAAGAGCTTCGAATCTATCTCCAAGACCTTGATCAATTAAAACCAGTTATTTATTGCGGGGATTTAAATGTCGCTCATCATGAAATTGATTTAAAAAATGCAAAATCTAATCATGGAAATTCCGGGTTTACAACGGAAGAACGGGGAAAGATGTCGATCCTATTGAATTCCGGTTTTGTTGATTCATTCAGGTATGTTTATCCTGATGCAGAGGGTGCATATACTTGGTGGTCCTACATGATGAAAGTTAGAGAAAGGAATATTGGCTGGCGGATCGATTATTTTATCGTTTCCGATCGATTAAAGAATTCGATTCAAGCGGCTGAAATCCACAGTGAAATTATGGGCAGTGATCACTGTCCGATTGTATTGGAAATGGAATTGTAGAAATTTGATGTAACCAAAAAGAAAAGGCATCGTATGGAGCCTTTTCTTTTGGTGTTAAGATTTTATGCTTAAATTTAGTTTTGTACATCTTTCAAGAGGACCGTTTCTCATAATGAAATAGGATAAGAAAATTAGAAGACAAGAAATGCCAGCTAGAATATGAACAAAAGTAAGATGCTTGCTTATCATGAATTGGATGAATGGGCTAATTTCCCCAAAAGCTATATAAGAGATTGCAAGGATGAGAAGTATTGTTGCAGCAATCATAGTTCGTACTGTTCCAAAGTAATACCAGCAACTGCAAAGAAATAATCCGATACCGAAAAGAATGATCCCCCAAAGTAAATCGATCCAAGGATAGAGAAGGGGACTAGCTCCTTTTACTAAATCACCCATATGAATTAGTTTAGCTGAAATAATTTCCTTATTAGCTAAATAGTCAGTAAGTAAATAAAATGCATTCAAGATCAATGTGGTCATTAATAGAAATATTCCAGTGTTTGCTATTGTGCTAAGTAAAAACTGTTTTCTCGTACCGCCTAAAGAAATCGTATATTTATATGCTTTAGTGTATGCTAAGAAAGGATAGTACAAAAACAAGCTATAATAAGGTCCAAAGCTTGCGCCAACAGTAAATGTATCGTGTGATGCCAATATTTTTCCTATAATTAAATAGACAAGCGATAGGACAAGGGTTGCACCAGTCAATATATAAAACTGAATACGCAAATCTTCGAAAATGACACGGAAAGGTCCTTTAAATGTATTCATTTACCTTTTGCCTCCTTATTTCTCTTTGTAATATTAACAAGATAGTCCTGTAGAGGTGCTTTCTCAATATTGATATTCAATTGGACTGCTCTAGAGATCCATTCATCATTGAACGGTTCATCTAACATGACACTCATCTGATTGCCTAATTTACGCTGATCTAAGATTCTGCTGCGGGCAGTTAGAGGTTCGATTGAAGACACATCACCAGTTAATATGATTCCGAGCATTTTTATCTTTTCTGTCTCATCATATTGAGTAATCGTTTGCTTATCGACAATAGCAATTTTTTCACATATTGGTTCTATTTCATCAATATGGTGGGAGGATAAAATAAATAAACGTGGATGTTCTTCATACGTATCAAGCAGCGCATCGTAAAAAACCTTTCTCATATATGCATCGAGGCCATTTGTTGGTTCATCCATAATCGTAATGGGTGATTTACAGGCTAATCCAATCACCATCGTTGTCATTGTCTGCATCCCTTTTGAAAAACTTTTTATTCGTTTTCTTCTTGGCAGTTCGAACATTTCAACAAGTTCATCTGCTAAATGATGATCCCAGTTCTCATTGAAATAGGAAGCGAATCGAAGTGCATCGTTCACATTCCAAAATTCAGAAAATGGGTGATTTTCTTGCATATAGCTAATGTATTTCATACTGTTGCTATTATTATAAGGTGATGCATTATGCACAAGTATTTGACCAGTATCAGGCTTTTCTTGACCGGAAAGCAGTTTCATTAACGTTGTTTTCCCTGCACCATTTCTTCCCCATAATCCGACAATGATTGGTTCTTCCTCAAGTAAATTGACATTTGTAAGCGCAGGCGTATTTCCATATGAAAACGATAAGTTCTTTACATTAATCATTGGAATCCTCCTTAATAAAATAAATAATCTCCTCTTCCGTTAAATGAATCCGTTTTGCTTCATCTAACATGGGCTGAACAAACTGCTTATAAAAATCCTGTTTGCGTTTCGCAAGCAATGTCTTTTTGGCACCTTCTGCAACAAACATTCCAACACCCCTTTGTTTAAATACGAGACCAGCATCTACAAGGATTGCTAAACCTTTTTGTGCAGTTGCTCGATTGATTTGATAGAATTTTGAAAGCTCAGTAGTCGATACGACTTGATCTCCTTCTTTTAACTGTCCATCAACGATATCATCAGCAATCATATCTGCAATTTGCTGGAAAATTGGTTTTGAATCATCAAAAGTAGATTTCACAGTTCTCTCCTTCTTTTTTAATATTGTTGGTTAGTTGATTACTTGTGTAATCAACTATAACATATTTGGATAATATTTGAAAAGTTTTTTTTACAGAAAAAAAGAAAATGGGGGAAAGGATGAATTATGACGTTAAACGAGCTAGAATACAGGAAATATATAGTTGGCATATTTAATAATAAAAGGCATCACCATATGTGATGCCCATGTTTGTTCATATATTTCGTAATTGATCCAATTCCAAAAGTTTAATATTTTTTTGCCCAGATAAGATGAGAAAGCCTTGCTCCTGAAATTCAGCTAGTTTGCGGCTAATACTTTCAGGTGTTGTTCCGAGATAGGAGGCAAGCTCTTTTTTGCTTAAGGGAAGGGTAAAGCTAAGGGAGCCTTCTTTTTCTGCCTGGTTTACAAGATAAGATGCTGTTCGCTTTTCAACATCCTTAGAAGTAAGATCGCTGACTAGTTTTTCCACATTCAAGAGGCGTTTACTAAATTCATCAAGCAGTTTTAAGGAAATGGATGGCCATTTCAAAAGAAATGCCTGTAAATCCTGCTGCCGCATGATACATATTTCTGTGTTTTCCATTGTTCCTGCATAATGGTCAAACGTACTCTTAGAAAAAAGGGAAAGCTCACCCATGAAATCTCCAGGTTCCATGATGCGAATGAGCTGTTCTTTTCCTGTTTCTGAAAGGTAATAAATTTTCACACGACCACGATGAAGAATATACATATAATCAGAATTCTCTCCGGCTTCATAAATAATTTCACCGCGAGAAAATTTTTTCATATGTGTAGTTTTTACGATCTCCTTCATCTCATCTTGCTTTAAATGATTAAATATAGGGACTGCTGAGATACAAAGCTGATTTTTCTCGTCCTCTACGTGTCTGCAGCTGCTCAATTTTATGCACCCTTTTCTGATAGGAATACAGAAGCTATTTGTTTTTGCTCTGTTCTTTTGTCTTTATTATATCTTACAAGTCGAATGGCGTTAACAATGACAATAAGGACGCTTAATTCATGAATCAGCATACCCGAAGCTAGGAAAACTTTTTTAAATAAAACACCTGCAAGGAGAAGGAGAACGGTGCCAACAGCAAAATAAGTATTTTGCTTCATGTTTCTGACTGTTGATTTTGCAAGCTTACGTGCTTGAGGGAGACGATCCAGTCTGTCGGACATTAAGACAACATCTGCCGTTTCCATTGCAACATCAGTGCCAGCTCCACCCATTGCAATACCGATATCTGCAGCGGCAATAGCAGGCGCATCATTAATTCCATCCCCAACCATTGCCACACGATAGCCAGCTTGCTGGAATTCCTTAAGCTTTACAACCTTATCATCTGGAAGCATTTCAGCCATAACGTAATCGATGCCAAGCTGATTTCCGACAAGTGCAGCCGTATGAGGATTATCACCGGTAAGCATAATCACCTTTTTAATTCCATCTGATTTCAGATTTCTAATGGTTTCCTTTGCTTCTGACCGGATTTGATCGGCAATGGAAATAATACCGCATAATTCGTTGTTAAAAGCGGCGAAGATGACTGTGTTACCCAACTTTTCACTTTTTAGAGCAGCTCTTTCCATTTCTTTTGAAATATAAATTTCCTCCTTATGCATAAGCTTTCGATTCCCTATAGCAAATGTCTGTTCATTTACAATACCAGTAATTCCTAACCCTTTAATAATTTCAGCTTCGGATGGTTTATCAATAATAGGAAGATTCCTTTTTATTGCTTCTTGAACGATTGTTTGACCTAGATGGTGTTCAGATACTGTTTCTGCAGCTGCAGCAAGCTGCAAGAATTTATTTTCCTGCATTGTATAAGTGAATATAGAGATTACCTCGGGCTGCCCCTTTGTTAATGTACCGGTTTTATCAAAAATCACTGCATCTATACGAGCTAAATTCTCAATTATTTCTCCGCTTTTTATAAGGATGCCATTTTTGGCCCCATTTCCAATTCCAGCAACTATGGAAACAGGGGCAGAGATAACTAGTGCACCCGGACAGGCAATCACGAGAAAGGTAAGTGTTAATTCAAAGTCTCTCGTGAATATCAGGACAAAAATTGAGAAGATTACAATTGCTGGTGTATAAAAATGGGCAAATTTCTCTACGAATTTCTGTGTCTTAGCTTTCGAGTCCTGTGCTTCTTCAACAAGCTCAATAATCTTGGCAAAGGTTGTGTCCTCTCCAACTTTATCTGCTATCACTTCGATATACCCGTTATCAACGATTGTTCCAGTAAAAACATAATCCTCCGTACTTTTTTTAACAGGTACGGGTTCGCCAGTAATAGCAGCCTCGTTAATAAATGCCTGACCGGATATTACTTCTCCATCAACTGCAACCTTGTCTCCGGATTGGAAAAGAACATGATCACCTTTTCGTAGATCATTAAGCGGCAAATTGATTGTTTGTTCGTTTCGTATCACCTTTGCCTCAAGCGGTGCCAGATCCATTAATGATTTTAAGGATGAGCGAGTTTTCTCAAATGTGCGTGTCTCAAGTAATGCACCGAATAGAAATAAAAAAGTCACTGCAGCTGATTCGATGTATTCCCCAATGAATATTGCTCCAATAACGGCAATCGTTACAAGCAATTCAATACTGAAAGTTTTCATGCGGGCAGACTGGAGTGCTTTAATCATAATTGGAATTCCGGCAATAAAAGTTGAAGTAAGTAAAATGGCATTTTTAAGAGTTGTAAGATTGAATATATGAAATATAAATGCTGCTAATAGCAAAATAGCAGTGATAGAGACAATGAATGACCTTTTTTTATTTGACAAATTAAACACCTCAGCTTTCTGATTCTTTCTTTGATAATACGGGATAGCCAAGCTTTTCAATCATTGTATGAAGCTTTCTCACATCCGTTTTTGTTTCATCGAATTCTGTTTTTACTTTACTAGAGTGAAAGAGGACTTTAGCTTTATGAACACCTTCCTGTTTGTTTAATGTTCCCTCAATCTTTTTAATGCATGATGGACAAGTAAGTGTCTCTAATTGATAGATGGCAGTTTTCATTGTTCGTTTTCCTCCTGAAATGTAATAGTATCCTTTTGTCTATATTCTAGAAGGAGAGAGTGGAGTATTCCTTGATGTATATCAAGATATAGAAAGTTAAATTATTTTTTAGTAACGATTATTTATTAGAAATAATCGATTAAATTTTCTGAATAATCATTGTTTTAATACTAAAAATATGTTAGATTTTTATAAATGAAGCAGAAACTTCATGAAATATATCAATAAAGTACAAACTTCATTTTGATAGGTGAGTAAAAATGGATATTAAAGAATTGATTCATAGTGAATTCAGTCGGCTTTCAAAAGGTCAGCAAAAGACGGCCAAGTATTTATTAGATCAGCCAAAAGATTTTGCAGTAAAATCCGCCAGTGAGATCGGGAAAAGTATAGGTGTCAGTGAAACAACGGTGATCAGGTTTTGCTACTCGATTCAATTATCAGGTTTCTCCGAGTTGCAAAGATTGGTTAGAGAGCAGCTTTTGGCTGAAAGCAGTACATTAGGGCAATATTTTACAAGTAAACTCAAGCTGGCAGAAAAACCTCACTTTTATGCAAGTGTTATGGAGAAAGATTGTCTCCATATTCAAGAAATGATACGTACTATTCATGAGGAAGAGTTTGACCAATTTGTAAACCAATTAATTCAAACGAAAAAAGTATACATTACAGGATTAAGGTCTTCTTTTGCAGTGGCAAGCTGGCTAGCCTTTACACTTGGACTTATTCGGGGAAACGTTAAACTTCTCCGTCCGGAAACAGATGATCTTCTACTAACCATTAGTGAAATGGATGAAGCTTCTGTCTTTATAGCCATTTCATTTGATCGCTATATGAAAGATACGATTAAATTAGCGGAATTGGCAAAAAAACAAGGGGCCTTTGTCATTGGCATTACAGATTCTCCTGTCGCTCCTATAAATAAACATGCGGATATGCTCTTTGCCATTCACATATCTGAAAAATCGACGATTGATGCAGCACCAGCTTTATTTTCCTTTTTAAATGCTGTTATTGCTGGAGTTTCAATTAAGGATAAAGAGCAATTTGAAAAAAGAAAGAAACAATATGAAAAACTGGATGGCGAACACTTTTTCATTTAGTCAGGGGGAAACTAGATTGAAAGAATATGTACAACCATTAAAACCCAAAATCGATGAAATTTTTACTCACTTACATGAAAATCCAGAACTTAGCTGGAATGAATATAAGACAACAGAATATTTAAAGGATCTTTTAGAACAAAAAGGCTTTCAAGTACAGACTTTCACAGAATGTCCAGGACTTGTTGCAGAAATAGGAAAAGGCAGTCCTTGTGTGGCATTAAGGGCAGATATGGATGCATTGTGGCAAGAGGTGGATGGACATTTTCAGTCCATACATTCCTGTGGCCATGATGCCCATATGACAATGGGGATTGGCGCAATGCTCCTCCTTCAGAAAGTGGGCTTTCCTGCTAAAGGGAAACTAAAATTCATCTTTCAGCCAGCTGAAGAAAAAGGCACTGGTGCATTGAAAATGATTGAACTAGGTATAGTAGATGATGTGGATTATTTATACAGTGTGCATCTTAGACCAATTCAAGAGCTTCACAATGGGTATGCATCTGCGGCTATCTATCATGGGGCAGCAAGATTTTTGACAGGAGAAATCATTGGGGAGGACGCACATGGAGCACGGCCCCACCTTGGTCAAAATGCAATAGAAATTGGTGCTTCACTTATTCATGAAATAAATAATATCCATTTAGATCCAATGGTGCCTTATTCAGCGAAAATGACGAAATTTCATGCAGGAAGTGACTCAGGGAATATTATTCCAGGGAAGGCAGCATTCAGCCTAGATTTACGTGCGCAAACGAATGAAGTAATCAATGAGTTGTCTGAAAAAATCCTGAATATAACGGAATCCTTATCAAAATTATATGGTGTAACAATTACAGTAAAGACGGGAGCAAACGTAGCGGCTGCACTCGTTGATCAAGAAGCAGTTCGTTTTATGGAAAAAGCTATTATCGATGTTCTCGGCAAAAATCAATTAAAGTCCCCAATTATTTCGAGTGGGGGAGAAGATTTTCATTTTTACACTTTAAAGAAACCCCATATAAAGGCAACTATGCTTGGGCTGGGTTGTGATTTACAGCCAGGGCTTCATCATCCTAAAATGACTTTTAATAAAGAAGCGATATATGCTGGAATGGAAATACTGGCAACCACTCTCTTATACACTTTGGAAGAAAAACGAAAGGAGGAGAAAGGATGAGTTCAGAAATAGAGATTAGGATTTTAAAAACAGCAGCTGATATGAATCTTATTCAAAAATTGGAGCGTGAGATTTGGAATATGGATCCACTTCCAGTTCATCAAACTATCACTGCATCGCAAAATGGCGGTATGCTGCTTGGTGCTTTTCTTGAAAATAGACTAGTTGGTTTCAGCTACGGATTTGCAGGTTTTCAGGAAGGTAAAAGTTATTTATGCTCGCATATGCTTGGTATTGATCCGGAACATCGGGATAAAGGGATTGGCGCACAGTTAAAGGAGAAGCAAAAACAATATGCAACCGAGTTGGGGTATGATTTAATATCTTGGACCTTTGACCCGCTAGAAAGCAGAAATGCTTACTTGAATATATCTAAATTACATGCTATTTGCTCCACTTATTTGGAAAATTGCTACGGGGAGATGGAAGACAGCTTGAACAATGGGCTTCCATCGGATCGATTAAAGGTAGAATGGTGGATTAATAGCTCGCATGTAAATGAACCCTACATCTTTGATTATACGGGGATGCACAGCCCTTGTCAGTGGAGAATGACAGTTGAAGGTTTTCCTGAACCAGTACCGTGTGAAGAACATGATTTACTACCAGAAAGTAAAGACGAACCAATTCTTGTTCCTATACCAGCAAACTTTCAAATGATTAAAAAACAGAATCACCAGCTTGCTTTAAATTGGCGGATAACGATACGAAAAGTTTTGCAAACTTTATTCGCCAAAGGTTATGCGATGGTTAGTTTTTTGAAAGAAAAAGAAAACAGTGTTCATTATTATGTTTTAATCTCAAGAGAGAAACTGCAATTAAAAATTAGGTAAAGGTGGTTTGGTTGATGAAGGTAGCTGAAGTGGTTTTACGTCAGATGAAAATGAGAATGAAATCTCCATTTACAACGAGCTTTGGAACATTCCAGGAAAAAGAATTTCTATTATTAGAAGCAAGGGATGAAAACGGAATGAGCGGCTGGGGTGAATCAGTAGCTTTCCATTCCCCTTGGTATAATGAAGAAACATTAAAAACGAACTGGCATATGCTAGAAGACTTTATTATTCCCAATCTATTAAATAGAGAAATTGTACACCCTGACAATGTTACAGATGCTCTTTCTTACATACGCAAAAATAATATGGCAAAATCAACTTTTGAAGGGGCTGTCTGGGATTTATATGCGAAGCAAAAGGGGATTCCACTTGCTCAAGCCCTAGGTGGAACTTCAAACCGAATTGAGGTTGGAATAAGCATAGGTATTCAAAATACAGTTGATGACTTGCTGAGTCTCATTGAAGAATATGTGAATGACGGCTATAAGCGAATGAAAGTAAAGATTAAGCCAGGCTGGGATGTGGATGTAATTAGAGAGGTCAGAAAAAGCTTTCCAAATATTCCTCTTATGGCTGACGCCAATTCTGCTTATCGTCTAAAGGACATCCCTTTATTAAAAAAGCTGGATGAATTTGAACTCATGATGATCGAACAGCCGTTAGCCTCAGATGATATTATAGACCATGCTATCCTGCAAAGAGAAATAAGAACGCCGGTATGTTTAGATGAAAGCATTCATTCATATGAAGATGCGAAAAAAGCGATTGAATTAGGAAGCTGTAAAATCATTAACATAAAAATAGGCCGGGTTGGCGGGTTAACTGAGGCAAAGAGAATTCATGATCTTTGTCAGGAACATGATATTCCAGTATGGTGTGGAGGCATGTTAGAGGCTGGCATTGGACGCGCTCATAATATTGCTTTAACCACTCTTTCAAACTTTATCATGCCAGGTGATACAGCAGCATCCTCTAGATATTGGGAAAAAGATTTGATTGAACCAGAGGTTAAAGTAGAAAATGGAATGATTACAATACCGGAAATGCCTGGAATCGGTTATAACCCCAATTTGGAAACGATTAAGCAGTTTACTGTTTTTGAGAAGACGTTTTCTTGAATGTAATAGAAGGATAGAGAGGCATATTCTCTATCCTATCGCTGTAAATTATCTTAATATTCAAACAAATGGAGGGCGTGTATGAAGAAAAGTATACAGATTGCTGGTGCATTTATTGGGGTTATTGTTGGAGCAGGCTTTGCATCTGGTCAAGAAATCCTGCAGTTTTTTACGAGCTTTGGGTGGATCGGAGTCCTTGGTGCGATCATTGCTACCGTTCTATTTGCATTTCTAGGCATGAGCCTGTCTCAGCTTGGATGCCGTTTGCAGACTAATTCTCATAAAGAGGTTATCTATCATATTTGTGGACGCTATTTGGGTCTGGCTGTCGATTTCATTATTTCATTTTTTCTTTTTGGTGTTGCGGTTGTTATGCTCGCTGGGTCGGGTTCTATCTTTGAGGAGCAGTTCGGAATTCCAAGTATTGTTGGCAATATCATTATGACAGTTTTAACAATTGCAACTGTATGTCTTAATATCCAAAAAGTCATCTCTATTATTGGTATAGTGACACCATTTTTATTATTGATGGTAATCATTTTAGGAGGCTATTCAATCGCAACAATGGACATCAGTTATTCGCAGGTCCAGCATTTGGCAGAAGGACAAACGCCAGCTGTATCCAATTGGTTTATGGGGGCACTTCTTTATGTATCATATAATATTGCTGCTGGTGCTGCTATGTTGACTGTTATGGGAGGAACTACAAAAAATGAAAAGCAGGCAGGGTTAGGAGGAATCCTAGGCGGGGTTGGACTTGGTCTTCTAATCATTATTATGAATCTATCTATGCTTGTAAAAATAGATGTTATTGCAGGATCAGAAATGCCAATTTTAGCTCTAGCTAATGAAATTTCTCCAGTATTCGGTTTATTAATGTTCATTGTATTATTAGGGATGATCTATAATACGGCGGTTGGCATGTTATATGCATTCACGGCAAGGTTTGTTAAGAGAGAAAGCCAAAAGTTCAATTTATTCGTTACAGTATTTGGAATTGCTGCTTTTGGTGCAAGTTTTATCGGTTTCATTACATTAGTAAGTACTGTTTATCCACTAACGGGATATCTAGGCTTTATCCTCATTGCCGCTATTCTTTATTCTTGGGTAGTGAGGAAAAGAAAAGGTCAAAATCAAAATATAAACAGGAATGTGGCACAATAAGGAATAGTAGATGAAAAGGCTGATCCAAGAATAACTGGACAGCCTTTTTGGGAAGTAAAGCTATGCGATAATCCTTGTAATATGAATGAGTATTATATTTTATACTTGAAAAATTAAGTTATCAGTAGTATCATGTACAAAGTGATCACAATTAAATTAAATATTACCTGTATAACCTCAAGAATATGGCTTGAGGGTCTCTACCAGGAACCTTAAAAATCCTGATTACAGAAAATGAATGAATCATTTTTTGTAATCAGGATTTTTTTTGTTTTTTTATTAGAGACCTTCTTGCCTATTTCTTTAAAGATTTCATAAGAAAGGATGAAAAATAGATTATGAATTTGAAAGTTTTTATCTTAGCCTTATCCACTGTTGCAGTTGGGTTGGTTGAATTAGTTGTCGGCGGGATCTTGCCGACGATCGCTGATGATTTTAATATTTCATTAAGCGCTGCTGGACAGCTGATTACAGTGTTTGCACTAATATATGCGATTGCCGGTCCTGTTTTGCTTGTATTAACGAGCAAAGTTGAGCGTAAGAAATTATATCTATCCTCTTTATTTATCTTCTTTATTGGAAATGTACTGACATATTTCAGTCCTAATTTTACTTTTATGATGATTGCAAGGGTGCTGACTGCAACAAGCACGGCACTTATCGTCGTACTATCCTTGACGATTGCAGCGAAAATTGTTGCTCCTGCACATCAGGCAAAGGCATTAGGCCTCATTTATATGGGGATTAGTTCGTCACTTGTGCTAGGTGTGCCGTTGGGAATTCTGATTTCTGACATATTTGGCTGGCGCGTTATCTTCCTTGGAATTGCTGTGTTATCAATTGGATCAATGGTGCTGATTTCACTATTTTTAGAGCGTATTCCTGGAGAAAAAACAATTCCACTTTCACAACAAATTAAAGCAATAGCCAGCGCAAAACTCGGCAGTGCTCATCTTGCTACCTTGTTTATGCTGGCAGGACATTATACATTATATGCTTATTTCACACCGTTCTTGGAAACAAATCTTCACTTGAATTCCAATTGGATTAGTATTTGCTATTTAGTATTTGGAATTGCAGCTGTAAGTGGTGGAGCATTTGGAGGAGCACTATCGGATTGGATAGGTCCTCGTAAAAGCATTATCATCGTTATCAGTGCTTTCGCTATCGTCCTTTGTCTATTACCATTTACGACTTTCTCACTTGTCTTATTTATTCCAGTGATGATGATTTGGGCAGCATTAAGCTGGAGTCTTGCTCCACCGCAGCAGAGCTATTTGATTCAAACAGATCCTGCTACATCAGATATCCAGCAAAGCTTTAATAATTCAGCATTGCAAATTGGTATCTCACTAGGGTCAGCAATCGGTGGAATCGTATTAAACCAAACTGGCACTGTTTCTAGTACAGCTTGGTTTGGCAGTGTCATTGTCATTATCGCTTTACTATGTGCTGTCTTTTCTTTGACAAGACCAGCAATTGCGAGAGAAAAACGGACTGCCGCCTAGACTCGCCAAACGTCTAATGCTAAAAGTTGTACCAAAATTTTCAAATTATTTTAACCGCTAATAGTAAAAATAGGCTAACATTAAAGCGGGAGGGGAAAAATATGTTAGCTAATATAGGTGTACCGAGTTTTGTCCTAATGGTTAATATTATTCTTTTGATTGTTGGTCTACTTATTCTGTTTATTGTCGTTTCATCAGCAGTCAAAACTGGTATTAACAAGTCTGAGGTTGGTCAATTTTTCGAAAAAAAGTCTGGAGTCGAAGAGAAAAGAAAATCATTTCTTGATCGTGATTTAGATAATGATAAGTAGACGGCTATTTAACCTTGCCCTTGCAAAATAAAGAATCTAAGCTGCCTTACAGGCAGCTTTTTTTAGCTATAATAGTAAAAGGAAACCAATTATCTTGAGTTTGTACTATTAAATTATAAAATATGAAGGTTGAACCATGAAGGATTATAGAACTCGTTTGTTGAAGTATTTTGTCAATGAGGCAGCTTAGGCAATAAGGAGGGGAATATCGTTTGAGAAAGGTCGAAGTGTGTTCGTATAATAAAAAGTGGGTTTTAATGTTTAAGGAAGAAGCAGAAAAACTGAAACTCATTTTTGATAATGAAGCCATAGACATTTTTCACATTGGCAGTACATCAGTTCAAGGGTTAAAAGCGAAACCAATTATAGACATTTTGCCTGTTGTTTATGACATAAATACAGTAGATAAATATAATGAAAAGATGGCGTGTATAGGTTACAAATCAAAAGGTGAAAATGGCATATGCGGCCGAAGGTACTTTCAAAAAGGTGGAGACAATCGCACCCATCATGTGCATTTTTACCAGGATGGAAGTCCTGAAATAACCCGCCATTTAGCTTTTCGGGATTATCTTCGAATTCATCCAGATGTAAAAGAGAGTTACGGGGAGTTAAAAGAAAGACTGGCAAAACAATTTCCATATGATATTGATTCTTATATAAATGGGAAGGAACAATATGTTAAAGAAATAGAATTAAAAGCAATCAGATGGTATAAAAATACATAATAAAGAGAATAGAGGAGCAATTGTGAAAATTTATTATGCTATTTTCTTTTGTTTAGCAATTACATTACATAATTTAGAAGAAGCAATCTGGCTTCCTCAATGGTCTCAATTGGGACTATTTATTCAAAAGCCTGTCACACCAAATGAATTTCATTTTGCAGTAATTATTATTACTTCGCTTGCCTATTTATTATCTTTTCTTTATATAAGTTTCCCTCATTCAAATCTATTAAAATGGGCTTTTATTGGATTTTTGGGTTCCATGATTTTTAATGCTATTTTTCCACATTTGCTTGCTGCCATTTTTACGAAAACTTATGCTCCAGGTCTAGTTACTGCCCTATTATTAAACATACCTATTAATACAGTCATCCTTTATAGATTACATATGTCAAATCACATTAAGATAAAGGAAATTCTCATTTCAGCAATTGTCGTAGGATTTCTTCTAATAGCGATGATTCCATTTTTGTTTACTCTTGGAAATAACATAATAATTTTTTAATGTCAAAACGGTAAAATTTGTATGATCACCAAAAAATAAGGGGACATTTACTTGAACACTGAACGAAAATTAATTGATCTACATGCATTGTCTTATTTCATAGCTAAATTAAATGGAATGAACGAACATCATGTAGGCTATTGTGGGAAAAAGCATGATGAAATACTTAATACACTTTTGAACAAGTTTTCTGATCTGCCAATTGAAGAATGCTTTTCAGTTATGTATAAAGAAAATGAAATTATTGCTGCTTTAGGATTAGATATAAGTTTAGAAGATAAAGAAGCTGAGCTGTGGGGACCATTTATTTATCAAAATAACTGGGAAGATGCAGTAAATACTATTTGGAATGATCTTTCGAGGAAGATAGAGGATAGAGTTAACGTTTTCCACGGTTTCTATGGGGAAGAAAATATTAATGGCAACGCCTTTATGAGTTTATTAGGTGCTGAGAAAAAAGGAATGCACCTTACCCTAAAATCTCATAATAAGGATTTTAATTATCAACAAGATTCTTCAATTAAAGAAATTAATGAGGCTATGTTTGCGGATTTTATTAAAATGCATGAAAATGCATTTCCCAATACCTATTATTCTGGAATTGAGATTCTAGAAAAATTGAATGGTTATAACAAGGTGTTTATTATCGAGGAAGATTTTGATATAGCAGGCTATGTGTATGTCGAGGGAAATCCTGAGTTCAAAGAGGGAAATATTGAATACATTTCTGTATCACCTAACCAAAGGAATAAAGGGATTGGAACAAGGCTTATGAAGCGTGCTATGCATTTTCTTTTTACTGAATTGAGAATTAAAGAAATTACCATTTGCGTAGAGGCAACGAATCTTACAGCTATTAATCTCTATAAAAAAGCAGGGTTTGTTGAAGATCATCGTTTGATTCATTTTATTAAAGTTATGGGGTGAACTTTTATGCCAATGGAGCAGGAAACAATGGGGATGTTAATAGGCGGGTTTACAATCGTAATGGGAATTGCTTTCATTGTTGTACTGCTATTAATATTTTCCAAGAAACGGAAATCACTTAGATTAGCTTATTCGTTTGTGATTGGCTATTTAATATTTTTTAGCTGGGCAGTGAAACAAGCTTTGCATGCAATTAGTTTTGATGTAGATCATCCAATGGCATCTGAAGAAATATCTCTACGTCTTGGTCTCGCAGGTATTCTATGGGCAGTCAGCATGTTATTCTTCGTGCTAGCGATGATAAAATTTTCATTCGCGGCAAAAACAGAAGAGAAACCGTCTAAATAACAAGTTTCTTTTTTAAAATAATATTCTGAATAATAAACTACACACTCCTTTTCAATTTCATGAAATTTTTTATCAGGAAGACTAGGAAACCAAAAGCATACCAAAAGAATGTGAAGGTTAGAGATAGTATTAAAAGAATTAAATGGTTTGAACATTATTTATTTATAATTGATAATTTAAACTCACATAATTGCTCAAATTGGTTAAAAAATCATCTAATATTTCAATGTTTTAATTCCAGATGATGGAGAAACAAACTCATTTTAAGATTTTAAACAGGCAGATAAGCGATCTGTCTGTTTTTTTGTCTACTATTTGTAAGAATTTTCTATTAAAATGAATAAAGGATACACTTTGATAAATTGGAGATTGGAGTTAAAGGATTTAGATGTAAAATTTGAAAGATTATCTATTAAAAATATTGAAGATTTTTTTGAATGAGTTTGAAGTGATTAACAATTTTGTGTAATTTAAATTCTTGAGGTAGGGATCAGCATATGAACTATCTAAAAATTTTCGTTATTCAAGCTGCTAGCATCATCTTACTCTTTTTTCTTGCTGCCTTGCCGTTATATTTATTTAACATGGACGGGAGATTGATTTTTCAGCCTCTTGAAATTCCTAAGGAAATTACAAATTTCATTATTGGGTTATTTACAGGTGAATCTTATTTTTATATGCAAGGGGACAGAAGGAGGTTTTTATTAAGTGATCTTTCTAGCTTCTTTCTATCATCTTACTTTTATTTATCCATATCATTAATCATCGTTATCATATTATCCTTAATTCTTGGGATTTGGTTTTGGAAAAAAAGTGAGAAATGGGTACAATCATTTTTAGGTTTTATTGGGATTATTCCTGATTTTATTCTTGTTCTCCTGCTTCAATTATTAATTACATTTATTTATAAAAAAACAGGAGCAAAAGTGGTAAAAGTAGCATCATTATCAATGGATGATCCAGCTATCTTTTTACCGATCTTTACACTTTCTATCCTGCCATTATTCTATCTAATTCGGACATTAAATGATAAGACCTATGAGGTTTTAACAGAAGATTATATTTTAACAGCAAAAGCAAAAGGATTAACAAAAAGATATATTTACCTGAACCATGTTACTAGTAATGTCCTTCCTTTTTTAAAAGCTGATTTGTATAAAATTATTGGTATATCCATCAGCAATCTTTTTATTATCGAGTATTTATATAACACAAGGGGATTGACAGAAATTCTTTTTGAATATCCCGAGAACTTTGGCTATCAATATAATATGGTTTTGATTACACTTTTAGCCTTCTTTTTCTTATACATTTTTACTTTATTGACAATTAAACTTTTTATCTTCATAGTTGAGAGGTTTTTTATAAATGGCTAGATTGAATGTAAAACTAATAGTCGGAATTGTTATGATTGTTTTTTTCTTACTTATTGCGGTCTTTGGTTCTGTTCTGTCTCCTTATAAAATAGATGAACTTGCAGAGGTAAAATACATCCAAACAGAAGAAGGCAAAAAGTTATCCGCTCCTCCATTTCCTCCTACTAAGGAACACCTCTTTGGAACAGACCAATGGGGGTATGATATTTTGACACTGCTGTTGCACGGTGCAAAATTTACAATTTTCACAGTAATTATCGTAGCTTTACTAAGAGTGATAATTGGTGGGTCACTTGGTATTTACGTTGCCTTACATCAGAAAGCTCTATACTTTCCAATGAAAAGTACTAAGTTGAAAATCAATATTTTTAGCGGCTTTCCAGTCTTTATTATTCTTTATTTCATTTTAATCAGGATTAATATTGAGCCAGTTTTGAGCCCTCTCACACTAAGTGTTATTGTTGGCAGCTTAATGGTTATTTTGGGTGTGGTAAGTGTTTATGATAACCTCTACACTAAAACAAAGGAAATGCAAAAAAATTTATATATTTCTGCTTCTCAAGTGTTAGGAGGGAACAAATTACATATTGCCAAACAGCATATTCTCCCTAGCCTCAAAAGTCAAATTCTTATAATTTTTATGAATGAGATAATACAAGTTCTTCATTTGATTGGTCAATTAGGGATCTTCAATTTGTTTGTTGGCGGTACTTTCATTCGAATGGATCCGCCTGTCTTTATTTCGATTACGAAGGAATGGGCTGGGTTAATTGGACAGTTCCGCTCAACCATTTATTATTATCAATGGATACTTTTCTTTCCCTTGCTTAGTTATCTATTATTGCTATTTTCCTTTTATTTAGTTTCACAAGGGATCATTCAACAAGAAAAAGTGAAGCAGAGGAAGAGTCCTATTTTGTAGCTTGAGGTCGAACATTTATAGCAAAAAAGAAGGTTTTATAAACCTATAATAAAGGGGGAAACATGCATGACTGATTAAATAATTCCTCCAGCTAAAGGGGGGATCCTATGCGATCTGTGGCTTTTCTCATAGTTCTTATAGGTATTGCTGTTATTTTAGAAAAAGTAATTAATAAATTCCTTGGTGTAAAAAGGAAAAGTATTTCTGAAACATCTGGTAAGATTGTTGACCGATGGAGAAGAGGAGCGATTGTAGTTATCTTTATATGCAGTTTGCCTTTTGTTATTGCTAAAAACTATACGAGTATAAAATGGTTTTGGATATTATATTTAATCCTACTATTAGGTTCTGAATCTTACATGGAGTGGAAATACATAAAAAACTCAAAACAATATATCAGTACACTTATTTTTCTGATTTTAGGACTAATTTTTATTTATTATTTGGAGTATTTACTTCCCATATGGAAATGAATATAGTTCACTAATTTAGCGAGGATACTTCAATGGTTAGCCGATTACTAAAGTAAAAAACAATTGCCGGGTTAATACGATTGCTTGGAACAAGATACAATTTTTTTACATTTAAATAAATGCATTCGAATTAAGGAAAAGCTGCAAAAGCAGAAGCTGAAATTGTAATAATAATCACAAAACCCGGCATATTAGTGGAAGATCAAGCTGCTAATTTCATAGATTCTATTTAGCAGAAGAAAAAAATAAAAATAATGGAATTCTTAATCGTCTTTTAAAGGTCTCCTCATTCTGAAAATTTTCTTTTTTAGGTTCAGACTCTTTTATAGACTCAATGTTAAATCCAACGGATTTAAGGTGATGAAAGTAGTCTTCAATCGTGCGATGGTGCTTGCAAACATTAGCTCCCAGCCATAATTGTTCTCGTATTCCTCTAATAAAGTAGTTATCAACTATCCAATTCGTTCTTTTCCCGCTTTTTTGTAAAGTGGAAGTGATAACAGGGTGCTCAATTGAAAAGATAAACTTTCCGCCATCTGTTAAGGAATGATATATTTTTTCAAATATGGCTTCAATATCATTAATATAATGTAAGACCAGTCTTGAAATAACTAAATCAAAATGCCCTTTTGGGAATGTCCAATCTTCAATTGTTGAACGGACTAGATGAACATTTTTAAATGATTCTAGATTGCTTGATGCTAAGTTATACATGTTAGTAGAACCTTCAATCCCATGGTAACTACTGCAACCAAAATTGATTAAATCGGCTCCAATCCTACCATCTCCACAGCCTAAATCGAGAACGTTGAATTGTGATACATTACCCATTAATTCCATAAAGATTGGTTTTTCAATTGTATCATTTGGGTTTTCGTTTGATGCTCTTTTTAAAGTATATTTGTTAAAGAACTCTTGATTATCATAGTATTGAGAACCATTTGTATTCAATAATTAAAGCCTCCTTTGAAAATGAATTTCACAAAAATTATACACAATTTAACATGCGAAATGGTTAAATTATCTGAATTAATTTTTCGATTTCAATAAGGAAGCATATTTAGGGAACGATTTTATAGCTAGAAAGAAAATTTAGGGGATAATATGGACAAAAATAAACTTTTTATAGGCTATTTTTCAGGATTTATTTTCTGTATGTTTATGATCTATTTTCTATTTGACTATTTTTCTTGGTCATTCGTTATTGGTTCATTCACTGGAATAGCATTATTCGGACTAATCATACAAGTGATAAGCAGGAAAAGTAAATAAAAAATTACCATCAATATTGAAACTGTAGAGTAATAAGAAGAGTATAGTAAAATTAATTAGACCCGAAATTTGTCTATTTTATTATGATTGTAAAGGGAAAATTAGTTTTCTTGTAGAAATGCTGCGGGATTTCAGAAATAAAAATTAATAGATGTGATACTTGATGAAAAATTCAACAATATCACTGCCAATGAATATATTGTGTAATATCTATAATGGCGGTGGTGCGAAATGGATAAAGAAATGGAACTGCTGCTGACAGGGACCGGGTTTTTGGTTGCGGGTACTTTTTTCTCTGCTTTTGGTGCTACAAAAGTATTCGCAACCGGAGAAGATGATGGACTTGCATTTGTCGTAAAAGGTAATGCGATTGAAGGGATTGGAAACAGTCTGCAGGCGATTGCCCGTGAAAAAGCATTAGCAGATCGGGAGGCAGATGAAAAAGAGCTTTTAGCTATTATTGGCTGCTGGTTTCAAGCGGGAGGCAATGCTGCAAATGCAATTGCAAACGAAATGATTCTAAATGAGGTAAATGTGACGGATGCTTTGCGATTGAATGCGATTGGCAGCGGGATTCAATCAGTTGGTGCTTCGTTTGAAGCATATGGTGTACAAGATGAGGGGAAAGGGGTTGTACTTGGTGCAGCGCTCATTTCGCTTGGTTCTATGTTTGATGCAATTTCTAATCTTTATATTCTTCAAGATAAGGAAAATACGGGCAACTCAATTGCTGCTGCAGGTGCATACATTGAGTTTACTGGTGCATTGATTGCCTTCATCGCATTAACGCAGCTTATACAAACGGAAGAAGCCGAGCAGGCGAAGGAGTGTTATCATTATTTACATTCTTCGATTAACTGCAGAAGATGTTGAGTTATTAACCAAGATTTATAGGGATGGAGAGCTTCATGATATCACTCCTTGCTATTCTATAATCATATATCCGTAAACTTTAACT
This sequence comes from Cytobacillus massiliigabonensis, assembly GCF_900199725.1. GTDB lineage: Bacteria > Bacillota > Bacilli > Bacillales > Cytobacillaceae > Cytobacillus > Cytobacillus massiliigabonensis. Next base: position 2,399,070 of record NZ_LT904904.1, read on the forward strand.
AGAAGAAGCGGTGGTCCTAGAAGGATCAACGCTTCATTTCGTTATGGTGCTCGTAATAAAACCATTGATAAAAGAAGAGTAAATTGCTACAGTTTTTATGAATTTAATTTTATATTGGAAATTAATTAATTAAATTGGAGTTGGCTGCTCCTTAGACTAAAGGAGAGAAAATAATGTTCTATGCAATCATCTTATTTATTATTGCCGGGATAGCTGAGATTGGCGGTGGATACCTTATTTGGCAATGGCTGAGGGAAGGAAAACCGTTCTATTGGGGTGTTAGTGGAGGAATAGCATTAGCCATTTATGGAGTAATAGCCACATTTCAAACCTTTCCTTCATTTGGTAGAGTATATGCTGCATATGGTGGAGTATTTATTGTTCTATCCGTATTATGGGGATGGGGAATTGATAAGAAAACACCAGATTTATATGATTGGATAGGTGCTGGAATCTGTCTGATTGGCGTATCGGTTATGTTGTTTGCTCCGCGCCACTAACTAGCATAGTGTTTCTAAAATGCCGACTCGTTTGAATACAAACGAGTCGGCATTTTTATTACTACTATTTGTAAATGGTTACTGGAACGGATGGATTTTTATTTTATTTTAAAAAGAATGAAACCAAAGAATTATTCAGTCGTCTTAGCAGTAGGTAAGAAATGAGGTGGTATTTAATTGAGCAGAAATACGAGCGGAAAAAATTCAAATTTAGATAGTGAAGAATGGCTAGAAAATATAATGGAGCAATATGGTGACAGGCTGACCAAGCTTTCCTATAACTATGTGAAAGATTGGAATCTTGCAGAAGATATTGTACAGGATGTTTTCCTCACTTGTTATAAAGAATATGCAAAGATTGATAAAATTGTATCTTTTAAAGCATGGATATTTAGGATCACGATAAACAAGTGTAAAGATTTATTAAAAAGTTCAATTTTTAGAAGAGTAGTTGCAAATTCGAATATTTTTCCAATTATAAAATCTTCAGAATTAACACCAGAACTGGCGATCATGAAACGCAGTGAGGAGGAGTTTTTATCTGCTTCTGTACTTGAACTGCCAATTAAGTATCGTGAGGTTATTACTTTATATTATTATGAAGAATTATCAATTGAAGAAATAAGTGAGATCTTGAAAATAAATCAGAATACGATAAAAACTAGACTGAATAGGGCTAGAATTAAACTGAAAGCTATAATGGGAAGGTGGAGATAAGATGGAGCAAGAACTTAATAACTTGCGAAAAGCAATGAATTCTTCCACTCACAAAGGTATTCGCTTTACTGAAAGACAGAAAGAAAAAATTAAAGCAGCTATTCAACAGGAGCCTTTCAATGGTAAAAGGAAACCCACAATATCTATTTACTTTATCACTGCGTTGGCAGCATCCTTGTTTGTCTTGCTCTTTTATAAAGATATAGTTTCGAACTTAACTACAAATGAGGATATCATGCAAGGAAAAGAACTGAGCTTTGAAGATGAGTGGGAGGTTAGAAATGATTATTCAAGAAATGGGAAGTTAATGTTCAGTATCTTCGAAGATCCTTATCTGTCTGCAGGTAAGCCTTTTGGCTATATATTTAGTTTTAAAGAGTCTTTTGAAAGCTATGAGGGCAAAGAATTAGAAATATACGCAGTCCATAAGGAAACAGGTGAGCGTTTAAATGTATTATCTTCTACTAAAATTACTGAACCTTCCCCAGGATATTCAAGTTTAGGAAGGTTTACTGCAAGAATGCTGATTCCAAAAGCTGGACATTGGAAATATGAGGTTTACTTTGATAAAAACTTATATGGGGATGTAGTATTAGAAGTACAGGAAGAAAAATTTCTGCCTGTGAATATTCCTCAATTTGTTCAAAAAACAGACTTTGAAAAAATTGACTGGAATCGAAAGGCAGTAAATTTAGGCAACAATATTTTAGGGAATAAAAATAAATCAGGTGTGATTGGTGCGCTTATTCCGAGCTTGGATATCAGCCAAAAATGGATGTGGCTCTTTTGGGGGATAGATAATCCAAAGGAAACAAAAGTAACGGTCGTTGGTTATCATAGAGAAACAGAAACGGTCCATCAAATCCTAACAACCGGTTGGACATTTGATCTTGGTGGTGCAAATAAAGGAGCGGATGCACATGCTCCCTCAAATGTGAACATTCCCCTGTCAGGTGAATGGGCAATATTCCTTTATGTTGATGGAAAGGTATTTGATGTATTAGTCTTCGATATAAATCAATAATTATATAAGTCTAGAAGGACGTTAATAATCGGTTAACGTCCTACTTTTTTGTGTTAACACATATAGTTTTTTGCACCGAATAGAACGCTGTAAATTAATAACAGTTCCTTTTAAAGAATCACTGACAAGTACCAGGATATCCTATTGATAGGAGGGATGGTCTTGGGAAAACGAATTGCATGTTTAATCATTTGCTTATGTTTTCATTCATCAATAATGGCAGCTGCTGAAACCACATTTACTGCAGCATTTATCCGTGGCCATCAGTTATGGATAAAAAAGGGAGAAGAAGAAATACAAATAACAAAAAATCGATATGTGTATTCTCCGAAATGGTCATATGACGGCCGCTTTATTGCTTATATTGATGGGGCTGAACAAGGGACAAAGTCGGATTTATTCATTTATGATACGAAGAAGAAGGAAAGCTATCAGCCTTACGTTAAGGTTGAAACATCTGATTTTAAATGGTCACCGATCAAAAATCAATTAGCTTACACTGTTCAAGGTTTACTAAATGTTACGAAAGAAAAGAATGACCGCCCATATGGCTTTGAGAATGTTTCACTAGGGGTAAGCGGGTTTGAGTGGTTTCCAAATGGGAAGGAATTTATTGTTTCCTCACAATCCAGTTTGCGTCCAACTGGATGGGGACCCATTCCGCTTTATAAAATACCAGTAAATGCAAAACTGGCAAAGGATAAAATGAAGCATTTTTATACTATTCAAACAAATGATACTAATTTATTTGCGATTTATACAGACTTTTTTAAGTGGAGTCACGATGGGAAATGGGTTAGTTTTATCGCTGTACCTACAGCTTCTTGGTCCATGGATAGTAATACATTATGTGTACTTTCCAATCGGGGAGAACCTTTTCTAGCAGCAGGAAAAATGTTAGGATACGAAGATTGGATGAAGTGGGCTCCAGCAGAAAACCAGCTAGCATATATTTCAGGAGAAGGAAGATTTTTCGTTGAAAATAAGAATACCACAATTGCCAACATGCCGGCATCTCTTCAACAAAAGGATTATACACCTAAAGGATATGTGGACCTGGATTTAGAATGGTCCTCTTCAGACAAGGTTATTGTGGCTCGAGCTATTGAGAATAAGGAATGGAAGGAAGGTCCTGTTCCAACAATGTTAACTGCTCTTTACGAAATAAATATAAGAACAAATGACCAAAAACAAATCACCTTTCCAAAGAATAATGAAATGGATGAGGATCCCCAAGTAATTGGCTCTGTTCTTACATGGTTTCGTAAGAAGGAAAATGATTTTCATGGAAACGTATGGATGAAAAATGGTTTAAGCGGTAAGGAGTATAAGTGGATTAAAGATGTTGATAATGCTCCGATCTTTTTTATGTCAAACGGATGATTCAATAATAAGTTAGTGAAATTTGTTATAAGGTAAATTATAACATATTAAGTATAGAATTTTCAGACTTGTCATCTTTTATTTTATTGTTAATCTTAATAGAGCAATGAAATGGAGGAGGATGAGTATGGTTTATAGAATTATACAAAGAGATGGATTTGATGGGAGAATTGGAGAACTTGTTTCAATGTTAGAGTATTCAAGAAAAATTTTGTTGGAAGATATTAAAGATTTCAGTCAGTCTGATTTAGATTTCATTGCATATGAAGGTGCTAACTCGATTGGTTCACTATTAATGCATATCGCTTCAATTGATTTTGTTCATCAAATTATAACATTCGAAAGAAGAGATTTAAATAAAGATGAATATTCTCTTTGGGAGTCTGCATTATTTCTTGGAGAAAGGGCGAGAAATGAAATCAAAAATCGCCCTCTTAATTTTTATTTGGAAAAACTATTTGAAACGAGAGAGAAAACTTTGGCATTGTTACGTGCTAAAGATGAGGAATGGCTGTTTGAAGAAAACACTTGGGAGAATGGTGTTTCTCATAATAACTTCTGGCTATGGTATCACGTCATGGAGGATGAAATAAACCACCGCGGGCAGATAAGAATAATTAAGCGGATGCTGTTATGTAAATAATAAAATCTTATTAAACTATAAGTTGCAGTAGTTGAAGAACAAGAAGAATGTTAAATGACTAAATATTGAGGTAATAGTTATATTGATGAAAATTTCATGAATATCACAAGGATTGAAAGAAGATCGTTATGAAGACTTAATCTATTATGGAAAGATTAACCCAGCAGAAATATGAGATAATGCTATGGCATAAGAAAAAGATTTTAAAAGCTATTGAGGAGAATGTGATGAATACATTCATTTATATGGTAAGACACGGGGATTCACCAAAAGAAGGAAATGAAAGAACTAGAGTCCTAACTGAAAAAGGAAAACTAGATGCTGAAAAAATAACTGGTGTATTGAAGGATGAAGGGATTAATGCTGTTATATCAAGTCCATTCACGCGTTCAATTTTAACCGTTGAGCCCTTAGCAAAACATATAGGACAAGAGGTTTTAGTAATTGAAGAATTAAAAGAGAGAATTTTTTCTTCAAAAGACAAACGGATGTCTGATAAGGAATTACTTCCTTTATTGGAAAAGTCGTACTTGGACCCGAATTTCTCATTAGTTGGAGGGGAATCGAATACCGTCTGTCAAAAAAGAGCTGTAAAAGTTTTAAAAGAATTATTAACTACATATAGAGGGCAAAAAGTAGTAATCGGCACTCACGGAGCAGTTATGACTTTGATGATGGGGTATTATGATATAAACTATGATTTGGCTTTTCTGCATAGCACATCTAAACCTGATATTTATAGAATGGTGTTTAATGATCAGGAGTTAGTTGGGATTAATAGACTATGGGATAAATAAAATTTTTGTTCTTAACGCTATGATCACCGGATAATTTCTTTAGGTATAGTATAGTAAAGCACAGGTAGGGAACCTGTGCTTTATTATTTTTTATAGTCATTTTAATGAAAGAATATTAACCGGAATATTCAGTCTGTTATTATCGTTTTGTTATTTTTCATCTATTGAGCATTTTCTTATCATTTATTATTCTTTTAATAGTATTTCGTAAAGTTATATCTTATCGGGAATTGGAGGATATAAATGTGAAACGCAGGAAAGTATTAAAGTGGGTTTCATTTCTAATTCTATTTTTAATCTTGTTTATTTTTGTTAATAACAGCGTTATCTTTACAAAGACACGAATGGATGAGCCGATTCTTTTAGCCCATCGCGGTTTGGCACAAACTTTTGATATGGATGGAATAACAGGTGAAACCTGTACGGCGGAGCGTATATATGAGCCGGAACATCCATATCTTGAAAATACGATCCCTTCCATGAAAGCTGCATTTGATGCTGGGGCCGATATTGTAGAAGTAGATGTGCACGTTACAAAAGATGGGGAGTTTGCAATTTTCCATGATTGGACCCTTGATTGCAGAACGGATGGCAAAGGTACTACGAGAGATTATACAATGGATGAATTGAAGCAATTGGATGTGGGCTATGGGTATACGGCAGATAATGGGAATACATTTCCGTTTCGTGGCAAAGGAGTAGGTCTAATGCCTACGCTCGATGAAGTATTATCTGAATTTCCAGAGAAGTCATTTTTAATTCATATTAAAAGCAATGATCGAAATGAAGGAATTCAGCTATCTAAGTACCTTTCTAAGTACTCAGATGATAGGTTTAGAAATCTTTCTGTATATGGTGGGGATGAACCAATAGCTGCCTTAAAGGAAAAACTTCCTAAATTACGTGTCATGTCAAAGGAAACGCTGAAGAGTTGTTTGCTGCCCTATTTAACAGCAGGCTGGACTGGACATGTTCCTTCGTCATGTAAAAATACTCAACTTCACATCCCAGAAAAATATGCACCATTTTTGTGGGGATTTCCTGATAAGTTTCTAAACAGAATGGATCGAGTGAATACAAGGGTCTTCCTTGTTGCGGGTGACGGCGGATGGTCAGAAGGTTTTGATACAGTACAAGACCTGAAGCGTATTCCAGAAAAATATAATGGCGGCATATGGACTAATCGAATTGATGTGATTGCACCTTTCTTAGATGAATAAGTTCCATTAAATTAGATTCTTAGTTGTCTCTGAACAAAATGAAAAAGGTATTGTTCTAATTTGCACCACATTTTTATGTAAATGGATGAAGAGTTGTAGGTCCAGTAAGGATTTGCGGCTCTTATTTTTTTTCGGGTAACGGATTTGCTTAACTGAATATGAATAATCGGTAATATATTTTCAGAAAAGTCTTGACAATATATACCCCTGCGTATATATTGAATATAACCAAAAGGTTATATGTTAGAAATGAGGGAAGGATAATGCCAGATATTTATCGTGCATTAGGGGATTCAACGAGACGGCGTATACTAAGTATGCTTAAACAAGGAAACAAAACCCAAAAGGAGATCGTCGAAGCATTTGATATCTCTCAACCAGCAATTAAGAAGCATTTGAATATTCTATTGGAGGAAAATCTCATTTCAGAGAGCTTAAAAGGGAAGTATCGTATTTATTCAATAAATTTCAATTCCCTACAATTTGCTATCCATGAAATGCTTCTTTTCACCAGAGAATTACTTGATGACCAGCTTGTCAGTTTGAAAAATTATGTGGAAAAGGGAGAGTTTCAAGATGAACATGATTAATGATACTGTAAAGAGTGTGATCGTTATTAATGCGCCTTTAAAGCAGGTTTGGGATGCATTAACTATGCCTGAGCATTTAAATCGCTGGTATACCAAAAATGCTGAGATAGAATTTCGAATTGGTGGAAAAGGTTATATGAATCATGGCTGGGGAGCTGTATCTGAAGGGATATTTACAGAAATTGATGCGATGAAACGATTTGTACTTCAAAGTCTTGATGGGGATTTTACAACCATTACTTCTTTAGAAAAAGTTGAAAATGGGATAGAGGTGAGCATTGAATATCAAGCATCTTTTATGGCTGAAATGAATAAAGCTGCAAAGGAAAATATGCTGTTCGGCACATATCAATTCTTAGAAAATCTTAAGAGTGTCTATGAAACTGGTATAGATATTCGGTCAAATTTGTGGAAATCATGGATTGGTATTGTACACACAACAAATGACGGGGTTAAAGGAACAAGAGTCTTACAGGTGAAGGAAGGTTCACCATCCGCAGCTGCTGGAATTAAAACGGATGACATTATCATGGAAATCGATGGAGCAGAAATTACAGGGTACGAGTTATTTGAAAGAGCTTTGAATAAAAAAGCTGTAAATAGCACTATTTCCATAACTATAAGAAGAAATGATGAAAGGCTACAGGTAAACTGCCTTGTAGATGCGTATCCTGTACCTTATTAAGATTTTAGGGAGAAGAATACTTCTGCTTATGAACGAACAATTACATGAGTCAATGAGAGGCAAATAGTTTCTATTAAATATATAGTAAGACTTACCGGTGTTGACAAACATTTCAAAAAATTATATGATATAAATCCTGCCAATTTTATGATTGGCGTTAAGGGGACTGTGAAAAGTTCATTCTTCTTTGAAAGGGATGGATCATATGAATAAAGAACAATTAGTTGAAAGTGCACGTAAAATGAAGAATAGAGCCTATGTACCTTATTCCAAATTTCCAGTTGGAGCTGCGTTATTGCTAAAAGATGGTACAGTCATTAATGGTGTGAACGTGGAAAATGTTTCCTTTGGTGCTACAAATTGTGCTGAGAGAACAGCTATTTTCACTGCTATAGCAAATGGATATAAAAAAGGGGATTTCCAAGCAATAGCTGTATCAGGTGATACGATGGATTTTCTTCCGCCATGCAGTATTTGCAGACAAGTTTTAGCTGAATTCTGTTTACCAGACATGCCAGTTTATTTAACAAACGAGAAGAAGGATATATTAGAAATAACCTTAAGGGAATTATTACCATATGCATTCACAGATTTAGAAATGTAAATATAGTACTCATCCAAATTAAATAAAAGTAGGGCAAGTTTTGATTACTATTCTCTCAAAACATGCTCTTCTGTAAAAAAGGGAAAAAAGAACAACTAGGATGCACTTTTTTCTCTTTTTTGTTTTTCTAGTAATACGGCTGATTAATTACTGCTCAAACAGAATCAAGAAAGCTGCCCTCTGCTATTTAAGCAAGAACGCCTCCCCAAGCTCATCATATGCGTCCTTGTAATCGAATGTAAATGGAATCCGATGTTATAAGCAAAATTTTCCTTTATTTATTCTCAGTTTCAATAATTGGATAACTTTTAACAAAGTTAATAAATTCTTTTAAATTATTGCTCACATCTGTGTCGCCTTTACGGCTGCAAATATAAATAGGTCTTTTTATGTCAATCCCTTTAACTATTACTCTGCCTATTTCATTGCGTTTTAAATGGTCTCTGACGGCAAGTGCTGGAGCAAGCATTGTGCCATATCCCGCAATAACTGAACGGACCGATTCATTTAGCCCGTGAAATTGCAAGCCAATATTTGGCAGCGGAACTCTGTGAATTTTACATAAGGAAAATAGTATTTCCCTTGTTGAACTCCCTTCCTCCCTAAATAAAAAAGGCTCGGACATTAACTCCCTTAATTCAACTTCTTTTCCATCGTATTTATGGCCATGTGGGACTATAAACCAAAAATCTAAATCCATTAAGTGTTCATGATATAATTCTGGGCTGTTCCATTCCTCTTTCACCACGAATGCTAAATCAGTCTTGTAATGAAGCAATTGTTCGATCACTTGATTAGAATTACCGCTAAAGAGGTTTACTTTTAATGTTGGAAAATGCTTCTTATAATTTGCTAACCAAATGGGCAATAAAAAATTTGCTGGCAAATAGGTAGAGGATATTCGCAGTTCTTGTAGAACTCCATTTTTTAGTTGAATTAACTTACTTTCAATATCCATTTCCATATCGAACAATTTTTCTGCATGTCTGACTAAAAATTCTCCTTCTTTAGTAAGTTTTATACCTCCTCCTTTCGTTTCTACTAGCTTTAATCCTGTTTCTTTTTCTAAATTCCTAATTTGAACGCTTATAGCTGGCTGACTAATAGAAAGTGAATCAGCAGCCTTAGTAACACTTTTTAAAGCAGCCACTTTAGTAAATATACGCAAGGCATGGAGGTTCATAGAGCCACCCTTTCATAAATTTTTTTTATGAATATACAATAAATATATATTAGATTTATTAAAACTAATTATATATCCTTTTATCATAAAGAAAAAAGGAGTTTACTATGAAAAAACAGACCTTAATTTTTTCTCTTGTTATTGTTTTCCTTTTGCTGAGCTTGGGACCATCATTAACTAGTATTTCAATCTCCAATACAAACCTTATTATCTTATGTTTTATTGGTATTGTGTCATCTTTTGTTGGTACACTCGCTGGAGGTGGGGGTCTCATAACAATTCCAGCGATGATGTTAATTGGTATTCCGATTCAAACAAGTATAGCTACAAATAAATTTTCTTCAGGTATAGCAGCATTTTCTAGTGTATTTTATCTAATCCGGCGTAAGGATCTGCATATAAATGCAATATACGCAGAAATATTAATAGCATGTATAGGTGGTGCTATTGGAGCTTTAATTACTTCTTACCTTTCCGCAAAAACTATGAATATGATTGGGTTATTTCTTCTTATTTTTGCATTGGCAGTTACAATTAAAAATAGGGAATGGATTAATACAGTTCAAACGCAAAAAAAAGAATCTCCTACAAAAAGGTGGAGATCTTTCATTTCTTTTTCTATAGCTGTTTATGATGGAGGATTTGGCCCTGGATCTTCTACATTTGGTATAATCCATAACATGAAGCAAAGTAACACCTATCTAAAAGCAGTCCAAATGACAAGAGTTTTAATTTTTGGAAGTTGTACGGGTGGATTTATCATTTTTTATCATACTGGTTTCCTGCAATGGACTTATGCAATCACAATGGCAATTGGTACTATAATTGGTTCTCAATTAGGGCTTCTTGTCTTACCTAAAATTTCACATAGAACGGCTAAAATATTGTTAATTACAATTTTGTGTCTATTGATTACGCAGATGGTTTTAAAATTTATTTAGAGCTTTCTTATTGACTATAGGTTTAGGTTTAATGAAGAAGCTTTTTGCATTTGCATTATAGAATTAAGTTAAGAACCATTATTATTTTTAGATAGGTAAAATATGCCGTTTGAGATGCAAAGAAGGGTATACATAGAAAAATAGATATTCTAATTTTTTATTTTTTAATATGACTTCTTTCGTAGAGGATCTATTAGTTTAGCTTGGAACAGGTAGTTTAGAATTGCTACCGCAATACTTAGAAAAAACAGCTGTTTTCTGCTCATTCGTACCATTTTATATACGCCTAGTTTCTCCGCTAATGTTGTTAATGGGTATGCAAACAAGTAGTCAGCACCAATATTGGTCAGTAAATACAGCCAGAATCTTTTGTACGTTAATTTAAAAATCCAGAAGTTTATCATCGTAAATGGACCAAAAACAAAAGAGATATCTGTTGCAAACTTTGGAAAAATAGGATTCTTAACTATCCACCATTTTAATTCCCGGGATAGTTCACTAATTAGTGCAATGACTAAGTTACTAAAAATAATAGTAGGTAAATACAAAAGAAATGAAAGCTTTCCAAGCTTCGCTGCAGAAAACCACGGTAAAATTAGTAACAAATACATTTTCCACTTCTTTTTCATTTAATACCTCCTTAGGCTGGGGAACTATCTATGAAAGCAAAAATATTTGTGGACAATGCTATTATTTGCTAATTAATCTACAATATCCATTTTTTATATAGACCCGAACTTCTTTTCACAACAGTGGAAGAGAATATCTTATTTAATCTAAATAAGTATTCTCTATTTAAACAATAAAACCCACTATACTGAACTGCACCTCAATTGTTTGATGATTACTAACAATTGGAGTGCAGTTCAATACGAAGTGGGTTTTATTAATAATAAATTTATAGGCCATTTACGGTGTTAATCTGTGAATGTCCCGTGGAAAAGCACTTGCCTCCCTAACGTTCTTTAATCCAAGCAGTCTTGCAGTTAAACGTTCCAGTCCAATAGCAAAACCTCCGTGCGGCGGAACACCATATTTGAAAGTGTTTAAATAATTTAGGAAGCATTCTTCATTAAGACCTTTTTCTCTGATTGATTCTATAAGCATTTCATATTCGTGAATCCGTTCCCCGCCAGACGTGATTTCGAGGCCTTTAAATAATAGGTCAAATGACTTGGTTAGTCCATTTTCCGAAGGCATCGTATACATAGGTCTATTTTCTTTTGGATACTTTGTAATAAAGACAAATTCACTCCCCAGTGTATCTTTTATATATTTTGCAATGAGTTTTTCACCTTCAGCATTTAGGTCACCATCTGGCATTTTTTTATTATATCGAGTTTTTATAATTTCTCTTGCTTCATGTATTGTTAATTTTGGAATTTCTGTAATAGTTGGTACCTCAATTCCCAAAAGATTTAACTCGTTTTTATTTTTTTCTTTTACTTTTTCAAACATATATTTTATGATCTCAGTTTCAAGCTCCATTAATTCTTCAAAACCATCAATAAAACCAATTTCAACATCCAAAGATATATATTCATTTAAATGTCTTGATGAGTTGTGTTCTTCTGCTCGGTAAACAGATCCAATTTCAAATACACGCTCAAGACCTGAAGCCACCATCATCTGTTTGTAAAATTGGGGAGATTGTGCAAGAAATGCCTCTTTTCCTAAATAATTCAATTTAAAAACATTGGCCCCACCCTCGGCACCTTGAGAAACGATTTTCGGTGTGAAAATTCTGGTGAATCCTAAGTTTGTTAAGTATTCACGAAATGCTTCTTCAAGGGTTGATAGTATTTTAAAAATCGAAGCTACTTTTTCATGACGAAGGGATAATACCCGATGATTTAATAGGTTCTCAAGACCTGTATTTATTTCTTTTTTATTTACCTCGAAAGGCAGTAAACTATTTTTGTTAATCACTTTCACTGAATTTGTTAACAGTTCAACGCCAAGTGATGTTTGTTTTGTAGAAACAACTTTTCCAATCGCTTCTATCACACTTTCTGTTTCTAAATTGAACCCAGCAAGTTCTCCTTCTAATACACATTGTATTTCACCGGTTCGCTCTCTTATAACTAAAAAACTGATGTTTCCAAGGTGCCTAACTCTTTTTGCCCAGCCCTGCACTTTTATCGTTTCGCCAACTTTTTTAATACACTCTTTGGCGAGTGTACGTTTTAGATTTGTATACATGATTTTCCCTCCAAAATAGTTTAATTTTTGATTTTTTTCATCATCATCGTCATCATTCACGTACACTCACCTCCTTAAATTAAAAAAAGCACCCGCCCCTGACAATTTGTCAGGGACGAGAGCTTATCTCGCGGTACCACCCTAATTGCTGCAAATGCAGCCACCTCATTGCTTTTTAACGGCAGCAAACCGTCTATCCTTACTTATTTTCAGGATAACACTCACAGATGTCTTTCAATCATTATTTAACACAATCTTTTCAGCTGCCGATTGCTCTCTAATGTTAAAGGGAATGATTTACTTTTCCTGTTCACCGTTTTATGAATATTATAAAAAGTATTATATCCTTACCTCTATGTATTTTCAACAAATTATTTTATCCTCCAATAAAACAGAAAAATGGATATAGAAATTTGTATCTGTTAAAGAAAATCATTAATCTTGAAAAAAAGAGTATTTGAATCTAAAAGGAAATTCATCCGTAAACATATTAATATGTTAATTTGGAGGTATATTTTGGATAATTCTTATAAGATAGCAATAATCGGGGGTACAGGGAAGGTAGGACGTCATATTGTTTCTAGAGCCATAGAGAATGGGTATCAAGTTCGTATGCTGGTGAGAAATCCAGAAAGATTAACTTTAAGAGACGATAGGATTGAAATAGTGGAAGGGGATATACGAAATACAGAGACTATTAGAATACTAATAAAGGATTGTCAAATAGTTATTAATACATTTGGTCAGCCACTTAAAGAACAGCCTATTTATAGCAGTGTTACTGAAAATATACTTGAGATAATGGAAGATTTTCAAATTGACCGTTATATTGGTGTTACAGGTGGTTCACTAACGATTGACGGGGATAGAAAGAGTATTATTAATAGAGTCGGGGCAAAGATGTTTGAGTTATTTTTTTCAAATATGATGGCAGATAAAAAGAAAGAATGGCATATTCTTAACAATAAAAAATTCATTCAATGGACTTTAATTAGGCTCCCATTTATAGTTGAAAGCAAGGAAATAGGATTAGTAAAAGAAAATCTAACTGATATGCCGGGTACAAAAATTACTAATAGTGATATAGCTACTTTCATCATTAATCAAATTAGAAATTTAAGGTATGTACATAAAGCACCGTTTATTTCTAATTAATATTATAGGGCATCTCCATTTTAGTAAGGGTATTGCATTTTTGATTTTTTAATATTCAAGCAATATAAACAAAACCTCAAGCAGAAGAATTTTACAGAAAAAAGCAGGGGGTAGAGGCATTGTTAATGAAATTAATTAAAGGAATTACTCTTGGAACTATTTTTGGCATTGTTTTATCGTTTTGTATTTCATTTATGTTTATGCAGGCTGTCCAAGGTTTAGCAGGTGGTTTTACATCTTTATTTGGTGAAAGATGGATTTATTACGCAACAATTTTTCCCTTTGTAATAACCTTTGTAATGTTAGGATATTATTTCACAAAAAAAGAAAACATTACGAACAAAAAACTTTGGGTTTTAAGCTTACTGTCCGCATTATTTATCACATTATACAGCGGAACAATTGGGGCAATATTTGGGGAGTATATTGTAAGAGGGGGAAGTCTTAGAACAAATATAGATGGCGGGTTTACAGGTGTTAATGTGGAAGATACTTTAGTTTGGGGAACAACTTATGCATTCTTTCTGCTTCCGATCACAACACCATTAGCACGTCTAATAATCTATGCTTTCATAGGATTTCTAAAAAAATGCAAATAAGCTTATTATTTTCTTTTTGTAATTGCACAGAAGTCATTCCAAAAAAATAACTATCTATTAATTTTAATGGTGCAATCTTATATAAAATGAATGATACTTTGTAATAATTAAGCAGGGTTGTCTAAAATTTATGAAAAAATACATAGGGGGATTAAATATGAGCAGCATGCTTAATCTTGGCAGTCTTGTGCTTGGACTTCTTGCATGGATATTACCTATTATTAATCTTACGCGATATAAAAAGGACAACCAAAGAAATTGGTCCGCACTTTCTATTTTGAGTATCAGTGCATGTGCTATTTCACTTTGTTTCCAGGTTTTCTATGCTAATCATCTAGTTATTATTGAGGATTGGTCCGCTCTTATGGATATATCTGGTACTATGGCGTTTGTCTCAGCCTTTCTTCTAATCGTTACCGTCATATTAAATGCAATTACTATAGTTGTATATCGAAAGATAAAATAGATTGTCAAATTCAAGGTGAAATGAGCATTTTTTGATCATAAAGAATGCTTTTTATTTTTGTCTAAAAATAGGACCTAAAATTTTATAACGATAAGGATATAATTAAAAATGATAATTATTTATTGTAAATCGATAAATCATCTGTTAAAATCAATTTTGAAAATAATTCAGTGAGGTGCTTTTTATGAAACAAGTGTCAACACTCTTCTTAAAGATCGCTCTTATTCTTATCGGAATTCCGATTCTTGCTTTGTGCATCTTTTTGGTGCCAGAGTTAGGGAATATTGCGGCAAAATTGCTTCCAGATATGTCTTATATAAAATATCTCGTTTTCATCATTTTCTATGCATCTGCAATACCTTTTTACTTTGCTTTGTATCAGGCATTCAAACTTTTACGATATATTGACAAAAATAAAGCCTTCTCGCAAATTTCTGTAATGGCTTTAAAGAAAATCAAATATTGTGCAATTACAATCAGTAGTTTGCATGTACTAGTCTTGCCTCTTTTCTATGTCTTTGCGGAGATAGACGATGCACCAGGTGTCATTTTTGTCGGATTAGTTGTTCCTTTTGCTTCGCTGGTTATCGCAGTATTTGCAGCTGTTCTTCAAAAGCTTTTACAAGAAGCGATTGATATAAAATCAGAAAATGACTTAACGGTCTGAGGTGAAAACAATGGCAATTATAATCAATATTGATGTGATGCTGGCTAAGAGAAAAATGAGTGTAACTGAACTTTCGCAAGAGGTTGGAATAACAATGGCTAACCTTTCTATATTGAAAAATGGAAAGGCAAAAGCAATCAGATTAACAACTTTAGAGGCGATTTGTAAGGCTTTAGAATGTCAGCCAGGGGATATTTTAGAATATCGAAATGATGAAGAAGGACTGGATTAATAAAGTAGGATTATTTAAAGATGAAAATATTTTGGCGGTGGACCTATGTGCTATTGTATGCAGGAAATAGATAGTTCTAAAAAAAATCTTTGGAGGCAAAAATTATGAGAGCTATAAAGCAACTTGTGCATTTTGGCTGGGAGCAAGCTTTATCCTGTTTATTTCCTGTTGTTATTTTTGCCTCTTTAGCTTTTACACAAATTGTGCCGCTCCCCTTTCTGCCTAGGTACGACTGGCTCCTTATTATCTGTCTTTTGATGCAGTGGTGGATGGTAAGATCCGGGCTTGAAACAAGAGATGAACTAAAGGTAATCACATTATTCCACATTATCGGACTTGCTCTTGAACTATTCAAGGTGCACATGGGCTCCTGGTCTTATCCAGAGGAAGGTTATTTCAAATTATTTGGCGTACCATTGTATAGCGGATTCATGTATGCTAGTGTAGCAAGTTATCTTTGCCAGGCGTGGAGGAGGCTGAAGGTTGAGCTGATTAAGTGGCCTCCGCTCTTGATCGTTGTCCCACTTGCAGCAGCCATTTATTTAAATTTCTTCACTCACCACTATTGGATTGATGTACGTTGGTGGTTATCTGGACTTGTCATTATCGTCTTTTGGCAATCGTGGGTCATTTATGAGGTTAATGGAACTCGTTACCGTATGCCACTTGCACTTTCCTTTGTGCTAATCGGATTTTTTATATGGATAGCAGAAAATATCGCAACGTATTTTGGAGCTTGGAAATATCCAAACCAAACTGAGGCATGGAGTCTCGTCCATCTAGGTAAAGTGAGTTCATGGCTCTTATTAGTAATTGTTAGCTTTCTTATAGTTGCGACATTAAAGCAAGTTAAAGGGAAAAATACCACTAAGATAGAGGCTAGTCAATCTTTATAATATACCTGATATATAAAAGTCGGATCCTTACTATAATAAGGATCCGACTTTTATAGTTTAAGATCCATCCGGTGAAAGGAAAAAAAGAAGGAATCCATGATTGACTTGCAGAAATTGTAGATAATTATGGAGGAACTGATACATGAAAGTTCACCAAAAGGTGGAGAAGTTTAAATGGATAAACGGAAGTAATAAAGCAGATAATCAAATATTTGATACAGAGTTTGAAGCTAAGGAATGGACCGAATCTTTATATTCGGATTTTGCAGCTTATATAAGTAAAGAAAATAATGTAGGGTATGCAACTCCTGATGAAAAAGTAATTAATTATCTAATTTCCCATTTTCCTCAATGGGCTGATTTTAACCATTTGATAGTTGATGTCTGCACAGAAAAAATAAATAAAGAGGGTCAAACCATTTATAAAATAAGGACGCTCAATATATAATTATTTTTATGGAAAGAATTTGAAAGAGTGTATGTTAATGATACCTTGAACGAGTAAATTGGAACTGTAAGGGGATAAAAATTTATCCCCGGTGATAATTGTTGTGAAAGTACATAGATGGAAGGAGAAATTTGGGCAGTGGTAAATAGAAGCATCGGAAATGTTCAAGTTGGCGATACAATAATTGAAAGAAAGATACGGTACGATTCCACATTAGTAGAATATAGTTGTCGGCTTTTACAATCACAAAATCAAAAAATTGTGCTTTTCCATATTATACAAGATTCGTTTACAATGATCGCTAGCCAAACAAAATTAACCATTCCTAGAGGCAGTTACACGATTGCCTATTACTGGAAAGATCGTCCTTATAATTTATACATCTGGAGAGATAGTAATGGCCAGCTTTTAGGTTGTTATTTTAATATTGTAAAACACACGGAAATGACAGATCAGTTTGTATCCTTTAAGGATTTAATTATTGATATATTGGTTCTTCCTAATGGAGATTACTATATTTTAGATGAGGATGAGTTACCTGAGTCATTGGACAAATTTGAGAATGGTTTTGTCAGAAAAGCTCTTTACTCACTAACGGAATCCATTGATAGTCTTCTTCCTCTAATAATTTCAGAAGCTGAAAAAAATTATAATCATGAAGGATTACTTCCTTGGCTGAAAACGGATTAGACATAAGATTAACTCGTTTCAGTAAAATTGTAAGTAACTTAAGTGAAATGTTGAATATTAAAAAGGTTTTATATGTAAAGTTATTTTTCGATGAAAGGAAATTATTTGAATCCTTTTGATGGGGAAAACGTAAATATAATGAATGCCTTTGCTTGGTACAACTGATTTCTCAGGAGGGGAATGGAATGGCTGAAACTATTCTAGCAGTTATTTTTATGATTCCATTATATGGTTTATTTCTCTGGAGCTATTATTACCCTGAAGATAGTTTATTAGCTGGAAAGAGGTGGATGTATACGGAAGAACCAGAAATCTCAAAAGCAGCCATCCGTTATACAAAATTTTCTTCAATGACAGCTATGGTTGGATTGCCTATCATTATAATCAGTTTTATTTCAAAATTTCACATACTTAGATTATCGATCGTGGTATTTTTCTTAATGTTTATACTAGGAGCACTTAAAATATACACGTTTGAGGAAGATGAATAAATAAATTATAAATTTGCAGTTAGAATAATAATTTTCTAATTACAATATTATGAATAACTTTAATAGAGAGGATTAGGACATGCCTTGTGTACATGAATTTGGGATCATTGATGATTTCGATAGTATGAAAAGCTACAATGACTATACTCCATACGAATATAATTGCATATCAGTTGATGATGATATAATCAATAGTTTAAGTGAACAATTAGCTATCATGAAAACGTACTTTCATTCATTTAAACGTCCAGAATTTGGTTTAGCCTATTGGGGAATCACAATCATTCCACTTGAGTCATTAACATTATTTTATAATGTAGTTGCATCTTCAAGATCCTTTAAGAAATCTTCAGAACTACAAGAATTAGCTTCAAAAATCATTCAGGCAACAGAGGGAAAGAAATATATGATACATTTTGGCGTTTAATTATGTATGGTTTACAAGAGTAACTATAAAGAAAAAGTACACTGCTTTTTAGCACTGTACTTTTTCTTTACAAGTTATTTATTGAAATAGCTGAATAGTTTTCTAAGAAACTTCCTGTCTATATCAATCACGTATAGGTTATTTAAAGTATTATACAATTCCTCAATTTTTTCTAAAGCATTCATGTAAGCCAAGCTTAAATTATTTTTTTCTAGTTTAGAGGTGAATGAAACATAGTCATAATAAGATTCGGTGCTTATATCTGCCTCTAAATTTTTTGTACTGTTTAACCATCGTTCAACGCTCTGTTCCTGTATTCTTATTAATTGTAATACATACTTTTGAACGTGTGTTAGTATCTCTAGAGACCGTGCAAGCTCTCCTCTTTTCATCACGTTTACACCCATTAACCAAGCATTGACAAAATTATTGAAAGCGAAATTTACGTTTCCATCCGTCATTCGATCTGGACCATCTCCACTTAATCCTTCAAGCATAGGCTTTAACCGTTCTGTAGAATCATATAAATACATAGAATCCGTATCTGGAAAAACACCAGTAGGTTTGAAGCTCTTTATTATTTCCATTTCTGCTTCAGGAAGAAAATGGAATTCTCCGCGGATCAAACTCGAAAATATCGCTACTTCTGTCCCATATTCGTTGAAAAATATCAAATCAACAGGGCTTACTTCAGAAATCCAATGTCTAGAGTTGAAACTATTTATTAAATCATCAGCAATAAAAATATAAAACTCAACATCTGAATATTGATCCCCTTCACCTTTGGTGAAAGATCCGTACATCATACAAGCTGAGACTGAATGATCTTGAATACACTTGTCTTTAACGTTATTAATAATTTTCTTTTGAATAAGCATACTTAGAACTCCTTATCTATATTTTTTCTGTTTAGATAAGGTTATTATCAATTACTGGACAGCATGAGCAGCACATGTGTAATGCTCCTTCCATCTGAAATTACAATCAGTATATCATAATTCTCAGTTATTGTTATGAATGATTGTTATGTCATAATATTTGAGCCTGTAATATGGAGGAATATTAGATTAACTATTCTGGAATTCATGCACCTACTCCAACAAATTTATAAGGAACTGATTTATTGCGAGACATAAGAAGAAAGTCTGTGATATTGCAAAACAGATTGGATTAAGAGTAATACTCCCGATTGAGCCCGAAGTTAGTGCAAGTTCGGACAGGATCAAGAGAAAAAAGCTCAAACGAGTCCGAAGTTAGTGTAAGTTCGGACAAGCTCAAGGGAAAATAGCTTGATCGAGTCCGAAGTCAGTGCAAGTTCGGACAAGCTCAAGCGAAAAAATCCGAAACGAGTCCGAAGTCCAATTTAATTACCTTAACATGTATTAATTACCTCAAGAGTTTTGATACATGTACCCGAAGTAACTTATTCGATCTGGAAGTCCTAGAGTTAAATTATAGAAGGATTTATTAATAGGAGAAGAGAATAGCTAATTACATATGTAATAAATAACTAAAGAAAGAAGGACAAAAGTTGGCATATTGTAAAGTTACACAAGCTGAAATTTACTATGAAGATATAGGTGAAGGTAAACCAATAATTATGATTCATGGTTTTTCTCCTGATCATCGATTAATGAGTGGATGTATGGAACCAGTGTTTAAAAAGAGAACTGGATGGCGCAGAATATATATTGATCTTCCAGGTATGGGTTTAACCAAAAATTATAACGAAATTGGTAGTTCTGATGAAATGTTAACAGCTGTATTAGAATTTATTCAGACGATAATTCCAGGACAAGAGTACCTAATTGCAGGAGAATCTTATGGAGGTTATATTGCTAGGGGAATTATTCAAAAACAGCAGGAACAGATACTTGGTGCTGCATTTATTTGTCCAGTTATTATTCCTCTCGCAGAAGATCGAACAGCAGAGGAACATAAAATATTGAAAACAGATGAAAAATTCCTAGCAAAATTATCAACGGAAGAATTAGAAGACTTCAGAAGCAATAATGTTGTGCTTGATGAGTACACTTGGTTAAGATATAATCGAGAAATTGTAAGTGGCTGTAAGATTGCCGATGAAAAGTTATTAAATAATGTGAAGGATAAATATGGATTCTCTTTTGAGATTGATCAATTCAATTTTAATAAACCTAGTGTATTCCTTCTAGGGAGACAAGACTCTTCTGTTGGATATAAAGATGCACTAAAGTTGATTGATAAATATCCAAGGGGAACATTTACTGTCTTAGATCATGCAGGTCATAATTTACAAATTGAACAGCCACAGCTATTTAACACTTTAGTAGATGAATGGCTGGATAGAATTGAATATTCCGTTGACTAATTTTAAATCTGTTCCATCCATTTTGTGACTAAAAATGCTTCCTCAACCTAACTTGATTGAGGAAGCATAGAAGCAATACATACTAAAGAAGAAAAAGAATAATAGATCCTTTTCTCTCCCTGCGTTATACCAACTCCTTCAAAAATTGCTACAAACTTGATAGTTTTCTCCTGCTTGGAAAAACCCACATTTAATAATCGTTTGATTTTCTCACACAAGAGCTGCCAATTAAAGCCGGTATTTATAAAAGGGGAATCTCCAAAACTATTTAAATATTAAAAATTCATGTAACCTTTTGATGACCTCAAACGATTAATTAACGAGTACTTAATTGAGGGGGGAAGCTTTTGCCTAATATCGAGAACCTAGAAGACCGCATTATTGAAATTTATCGCTGGCATTATTTAGATGTATATCGATTTCTTATTTGCTTTACTGGGAATCAAAATGATGCGGAGGACTTAACTCAAGAAGTGTTTGTTCGTGTATTAAATAATCTTTCTAATTTTAATACTGGAAGTTTAAAGACATGGATATTTTCGATTGCGAAACATACTGCAATTGATCATTACCGGAAGAAGAGATTTAGTTCCATCTTCAAGGAAGGTTTTTTTAAACAGTTGCCCTCTTCTGAAATGGAGCCTGATGATTTAATGGAGCGAAATGAAGTGAAGATAATCGTTCACGCAGCAATCTCAAAATTAAAACCAGATTATCGGGCCGTCGTAATTCTGCGAGGTGTGAATGAATTGACGATAAAAGAAACTGCGGACATTCTCCAATGCAGTGAATCTAAAGTTAAAGTAGATTATCATCGGGCATTAAAAATTCTTAAAAACAAGCTAAATATTGATCCCGGGGAGGTAATCGGAAATGCAAACGGATAAAGAGCTATTTAGCATAATTAAAGAAACCTATCCAATGAATCCCAAAGCTGATTTTATCTCAAAAACAGAACTACATCTTAGAAATGCAGCGGAACAAATGACAAGAAAAAGAAATCCTAAATTGTTGTTCATTACTGCAAGCGCGTTCCTTGTTTGTATGACAGCAGTTTTATTGATCTTACCTTTTAGTGGAGGGGAGCGAATCTATAACAAGCTAGTTTCATTGGGCGAGAACCATTCAAAACCTTCAGTTAGCAGCCAGGAACCATTAATCTATATATATCATTCGCATGATCAAGAATCATTTTTTTCAGAAACTCAAACAACAGATCCAAATAAGGCTTACCATCCATCTAAGAATATTACACAAGTGGGAGAAAGATTTAGTCAGTCTTTAATGAAAAATAATATTGATACAATACATGAAACCAGAGATGTTATGGGTAGTTTGAGGAAGAGGGGCTTATCTTTTTCAAACTCCTATTCAGTCTCAAGGGAATTTCTTACGGATATTTTAGAAACAAATAAAAGCATTAAAATGGTATTTGATATACACAGAGATGCACAAACGAGAAATGATACTACTTTCAAGAACAAAGGAAAAGATTTTGCAACATTTACTTTGGTTGTATCTAGATCAAATATGTATTACGAAGATAATTTCAAGTTTGCAGAAAGCCTTCATAATAAAATGGAAGAAAAATACCCAGGTTTATCAAATGGCGTTATAGTTATATCAAATCCAGGAAACCAAAGTACCTACAATCAGGATTTAATAAGTGGATCAATATTATTGAATATAGGTGGAGTGGAAAATACTTTGGAAGAAGAATATAGAACAGTAGATGTGTTAGCAAAAGTGATTGCGGAAATACTTAAGGCGGAAAAATAAATCCCTTGCAATCGTTATCATTGTGGCAGTATAAGAGGAGAGCCTTTCCTAGGTAAATAGTGGGAATTATAGCGAAATAAGGTGGTACCAGGTGGATATAAGCCTTGTCCTTAACTATTCCGATAAAGAAAGTTTTTTGTTTTTTATTCTGCTAATCATTAATGAACGATATGAAACTTTTCATAGAAAAAATCGTCAGTATATTGAATCTCATGTGCAGGGAACCATTATTAAGATCATTAAAAGAGGTGAAGTGATGGGATTTTGGTATTTCTTAATTTTATTCTTAGGGATTTTCTTCGTAATTAAAGGTTTTTTTATGAAAAAATCATCATTGTTAATTAAAAAAATGGGTTTTGTAATTGTAGGTTTAGTATGTATTTCTTTCTCAATTTTTATGTTTTCGCCAGGAAGTGCAGAAATCATTTCAAATTTATTTAATATGGATTAATAGAAAATCGAGGGCAATAATTGATTAGCATTTGTTCAAGGGTTTTTAAAGGATGCCTCTTTGTATACAAAACAAACTATATATGCCTCTATGAATTGGAATCAAAAGTGCTGCGATGCTTCAATAACGAAGGATCGCTTTTCTTATGGAAGCAATGAAATCATTCAAAAAAACCATCTTTTAAAAAAAGAGATGCAAAAACACAACTTTTATTTAGCATTTACGTCTAAGCAGTGACCATTCAAGAAAAGGAGGGTTGAATTTTGTCTGAGTTTAGAAAAAAGGAAATAACGAATTGGTATGATCAGCATAGCAAATCAATAGTAAGTTTTATTTTATTGATGGTTAAGGATTATCAGCAGGCAGAAGATTTAACTCATGAAACTTTTGTTAAAGCGTATTTATTTTATGATACTTTTAAACATCACTCTAGTGAAAAAACATGGCTATTTAGCATTGCACATAACGTAACAGTAGATTTTTTAAGAAGGCAAAAGACTAGCATATTCTTTAAAGAAAAATTTCTTTCTCATAAGGACAATAACCCATTGCCTGAAGAGATCATTCAAATAAAAGAGGAATCAAATGAACTTTATAAAGCAATAGGAGAACTTAAAGATACATATAGAAAAGTAATCATATTAAGGAAGATTAAGGGTTTTTCGATAGAAGATACATCAAAGATATTAGGCTGGTCGGAGAGTAAAGTGAAATCAATGCTTTTCAGAGCCATTCCGGCACTAAAAAAACAATTAATAAAGGAGGGGTATTGGGATGAAAAGACAAGTTGAAGAGACTGATTTTGATGATTCTTTAAAGAAATTAAATTCCGATTTAAAGTGGAATACAAAACGAAAACAAGAATTGAAAAACCGTATTATCACTGATATTGATTCATTGGAGTCCAAAGGGGATAGCAGAAACTTTTTTCTAACAGTTCGTAAGAAAAAAAGCAGGTTGATCTGGAGTCTATCATATTCTGGCATTGCTCTGCTAATAGTATTTGGGTTATTTGTCGGTTCTGCCTTTATTTCCCCTGCTATCGCGGAGGTCGCAGCAAAAATACCGTATTTAAATAAGATATTTCATTCAGAACCTTTAAATCAGACGATATGGAGGGAATTAGAGGAAAAAGGCTATCATATATCCGGAATAGGCGGAAATACGAGAAATATGTATATAACCATTGACGGATCTGAACAATATTTTCAGGATGTTCGAGAAGAAGTGGAGGAAATTGCTAAAAATATATTGAAAGAAAAAGAATATGACGGATACAAAATAGAAGTAGAGAAACAGGTGGATCGAGTTCCAGATACATCGATTTCAGAACGGGATCAAGCCATATCAGAAGCATTAGAAGAAAGTTATAATGATTTAAATGAATTGCATTTTAATGTGCTTTCCCACGGGTATTCATATACTGCCCCAAACTCTGATAAAGTGATAGTCAACATTGATATTCCTAATACTGAAAAAAGGATAGAAGAAATAAAGCAAGTCGTCAATGATCGTTTAAAGACAAAAAATATTGACTCATTCACCATAAAGATAAATAAAATAAATCTTTCCCAAAAAGAAAAAGAAGCGAAGTGGAATGAAATATTCCCGGTGATTATTGAAGGATTAACAGCAAAAAAGGAATATAAAGTAACTGGATTTGCTTACTCCTTTCATCCAGCACCTCTTCAAATTATTATAAAAACATCAATAAATGCTTCCGATAAAGACGCAGATGAAAGAGTACGCATCATAGAGGAGACGATCAATGAATTCCTAAAATCTGAGGAGATTCAAAGTAAGATTGGCGGGGACCCATATAAAATTATCATAAGAGGCAAGGATAAACAAAAAATAAATTAGATGTGATAATAATAACTAAGTTTGTTCCATTACTTTGGAAAAATATAGATTGATTATGGCAAACCTTTTTCTGGGTAAAAAATCTGATTAATTGAACAAGCCTTTATGTGCGGGGGAAAACTTGTGCAGTTGAAATTAGGCAAACTGATATTTACATGCTTCGTTATGAGCAGATGCTGATGAATGTTTTTGGTGGGAATTTGCGATTCTTCGTTTAGAAGAGTCGTTTTTTTTACGTTTATTTAGGCAGGAGTTTTTTCGTAGTCAGAAATAAATATCCTTTCTTATCATTGCCAAATGAATAATAAAATATTGTTTTCAAACGCAGTATTTTTATAGATAAATGCTAATACAATTTTAGTGGTGGTTTTTTATCTTGGGTAAGGGGTGACATCTAGATGAATGCAAACTCACAAGAATTGAATAGGGTTATTAGTTCTGAAATGTTCGTTTCGCGGTCTTTAGATGAAATTCGTTTCTGGGCAAGAATCATGAAAGAACATTCTTTATTTCTCAGATTAGGGTTTCGATGTGATGATACACAATTAATTGAGGAAGCTAATCAATATTTTCGATTGTTTGAACAAATTGAACAACGATCCCATGCATTTACCAATCAAACGGATCCACAACAAATAAAAAGGTTTAATTCAAAAGTTCAGCAAGCTGCCACAGGTATATTTGCTTTTAAACGAAAAATATTAGGGTTAATACTTACGTGTAAATTGCCAGGTGCAAATAATTTTCCTCTGCTGGTTGATCATACTAGTCGTGAGGCGAATTATTTTAGAAAACGATTAATTGAATTGAACGAAGGAAAGCTGAAACCACTTGCAGATGCAATTATTAAAGAAAATGTTTTCTTTCTAAGAATTATGGCTGATCATGCCAAGTTTATTGGGCATCTTCTAGATCCTTCAGAACGAAAGCTAGTCGATATGGCACGCAACTTTAGCAATGATTTCGATCAATTAGTATTTCAAGCGAGGGACTTGGATTCGATGAGACCACAATCTCAGACAGTTCCCCTTTTAGATCAATTCCTTGATGAGAACCGCATATCTGTCGTATCTCTTCGTGACTTTAAGAAAACTGCACGAGACTTAATTGAAGAATGCAAAATAAAAAGTATTATTCATCCGCTGCTTGCGGATCATGTTTTCCGTGAAGCTGAAAGATTTCTTGAAATCATTGATATGTTTGAAGTCCATCTTACGGGGGGAAAACCTAAGATGAGGGCACCGGAACATTAGAACTGAAAATAAGAAATCCTATTTCTAGTATAAAGTTGTCATTTTAGCAATGGAGGAAAACATACTATTAAACAATATCAGATTTTAATGGAAATTAGTGATTATTCTCATAAATGAGAATGACTTTTTTGTAGAAGTTATGGGGCAGATTGCAAAATTAGAAAAGGAAAAGAAAAAAAGCAGGGATCTCTGTGATTGAT
Source organism: Cytobacillus massiliigabonensis (assembly GCF_900199725.1). Taxonomy (GTDB): domain Bacteria; phylum Bacillota; class Bacilli; order Bacillales; family Cytobacillaceae; genus Cytobacillus; species Cytobacillus massiliigabonensis. Next base: position 2,425,526 of record NZ_LT904904.1, read on the forward strand.
CTGACCCAATAAAGTTAGACAAATAATTTTATGCAACTTTTAAGACTTGAGTTCGGTATTCCACCGGACTCAGGTCTTTTAATTTTGCCTTCATTCGTTTGTGATTGTAATAGTGAATATAATCAGCTAATTCCTTTTCAAAATGCTCTATACTGTCAAAATCCTGTAGATAAAGGAGTTCGGACTTTAATAAGCCAAAGAAGTTTTCCATGACTGCATTGTCCAAACAGTTTCCCTTTCGAGACATACTCTGCGTAATTTGGTGCTGTTCTAATGTTTTTTGATATTGTTTCATTTGATAATGCCAGCCTTGATCTGAATGAAGAATCACTTGCTCTCCTGGCTGAAGACGTTCTATTGCTTGGACTAACATTTCTCCGACCAATTTATAAACAGGACGTTTCATGACGTTATAAGCAATGATTTCACCATTACACAAATCAAGTACTGGAGAGAGGTAACGTTTCTCACCGAATAGGTGGAATTCCGTCACATCGGTTACCCATTTTTGATTCACTTTCTCTGCAGAAAAATCACGGTTTAGGATGTTAGGAGCAACTTTTCCCACATTACCTTTATAAGAACGGTACTTTTTCATGCGGACTAAGCATAGTAAGTCCATATCATTCATTAAACGATTGATGGTTTTTTTATCGTGTTTAAACCCTCGTTTCTCTAGTTCTTTCGTGATCCGACGGTGTCCATAACGACCCTTATGTTCATGAAAAATCTCTTTAATACTTTCTTTTACGTTCGCATATTTATCAGGTTGATTTAATTTTTTCTCCCAATAATAATACGTACTACGTGGAATGTCAGCGACTTCAACTAAATCTACAACTTCATACATATGCTTTAGTTCAAAAATTACCTGCGCTTTGATTTTGTTTGTAATTTTTCCTGCATTTGAACTAAAGCGTTCAACTTTTTTAAGTAGGCATTCTCCATTTCTAAACGCTCAATTTTCGCTTGTAGTACTTCTACCGTATCTTCAACTAGTTTTGGTGTTTCTTTCTTTGAATCAATTTTCTTTGTTTCTTTCTTCATAGATGGTCGCCCCTTTTTCTTTGGTTGTAGGGCGTCTAATCCATCTCGATTTAACTTTAATCTCCAATTTCGTATCATTCCAGGAGAAGAAATATTAAATATCGCAGCTGTATCAATAGAAGATGTACCCGTTTCGATCATATAATTTAGTACATCCATTTTAAACTGAGTTGAATAACTTGTATAGCTTTTTAGAAAAGCTTCAATGCCATGTTGTTCGTATAGGCGAATCCATCCACTCAAAATAGTTGGTTTTACCTGAACCTCCCGCGCAATCTCATTGATAGATTCATTCCCATTTAAATACCTTGAAACAATTAGAATCCTTTGTTCTGCAGTAAATTTAGCCATTAAAAAACCCCCATAAATGTTAGTTTGATGTCTAACATTTATGGGGCAGTTCA
>NZ_LT904904.1:2429144-2453675 GCF_900199725.1 Cytobacillus massiliigabonensis
TGATCTGACCCAATAAAGTTAGACAAATAATTTTATGCAACTTTTAAGACTTGAGTTCGGTATTCCACCGGACTCAGGTCTTTTAATTTTGCCTTCATTCGTTTGTGATTGTAATAGTGAATATAATCAGCTAATTCCTTTTCAAAATGCTCTATACTGTCAAAATCCTGTAGATAAAGGAGTTCGGACTTTAATAAGCCAAAGAAGTTTTCCATGACTGCATTGTCCAAACAGTTTCCCTTTCGAGACATACTCTGCGTAATTTGGTGCTGTTCTAATGTTTTTTGATATTGTTTCATTTGATAATGCCAGCCTTGATCTGAATGAAGAATCACTTGCTCTCCTGGCTGAAGACGTTCTATTGCTTGGACTAACATTTCTCCGACCAATTTATAAACAGGACGTTTCATGACGTTATAAGCAATGATTTCACCATTACACAAATCAAGTACTGGAGAGAGGTAACGTTTCTCACCGAATAGGTGGAATTCCGTCACATCGGTTACCCATTTTTGATTCACTTTCTCTGCAGAAAAATCACGGTTTAGGATGTTAGGAGCAACTTTTCCCACATTACCTTTATAAGAACGGTACTTTTTCATGCGGACTAAGCATAGTAAGTCCATATCATTCATTAAACGATTGATGGTTTTTTTATCGTGTTTAAACCCTCGTTTCTCTAGTTCTTTCGTGATCCGACGGTGTCCATAACGACCCTTATGTTCATGAAAAATCTCTTTAATACTTTCTTTTACGTTCGCATATTTATCAGGTTGATTTAATTTTTTCTCCCAATAATAATACGTACTACGTGGAATGTCAGCGACTTCAACTAAATCTACAACTTCATACATATGCTTTAGTTCAAAAATTACCTGCGCTTTGATTTTGTTTGTAATTTTTCCTGCATTTGAACTAAAGCGTTCAACTTTTTTAAGTAGGCATTCTCCATTTCTAAACGCTCAATTTTCGCTTGTAGTACTTCTACCGTATCTTCAACTAGTTTTGGTGTTTCTTTCTTTGAATCAATTTTCTTTGTTTCTTTCTTCATAGATGGTCGCCCCTTTTTCTTTGGTTGTAGGGCGTCTAATCCATCTCGATTTAACTTTAATCTCCAATTTCGTATCATTCCAGGAGAAGAAATATTAAATATCGCAGCTGTATCAATAGAAGATGTACCCGTTTCGATCATATAATTTAGTACATCCATTTTAAACTGAGTTGAATAACTTGTATAGCTTTTTAGAAAAGCTTCAATGCCATGTTGTTCGTATAGGCGAATCCATCCACTCAAAATAGTTGGTTTTACCTGAACCTCCCGCGCAATCTCATTGATAGATTCATTCCCATTTAAATACCTTGAAACAATTAGAATCCTTTGTTCTGCAGTAAATTTAGCCATTAAAAAACCCCCATAAATGTTAGTTTGATGTCTAACATTTATGGGGCAGTTCAGATCTGTCTCTGCTTTTTTTGTTATTAAAAATATTAGGAAATCATTAGATAAGTTTTCTATTTTTCCTTTGTCATTTTTATTAGAGTAATAATATCCTTTGATACTTCATCATATGGTACGGCGTCCGCCTTTATATCATTTTTAATCTTTTCAATCAGCTTAACCGCTGCAGGATTTGTTACTGTTAATGTCTGAACATTGCCATTGAAGACCTTGTTCATAAAACTTTTAGCTTTTATGAGGTTATCATCCTCTTCCTGAACAGGATTTTTAGCCGGCTCTTTTTGGTTTTGATCTTTTCTTGACATGCCATCGACACCTTTTAGGGTGTGTTGCTGCATGGAATCGTATTGAGTGGAAGTCACCTCTGGAGTTGCACGTGCCAGGATGACAGTATCATCTAAAACAAACACTTTTATTCCGTTAATTCCTTCACCGCCTAATCTTGATTCAAGATGAGAAGATATCCCTCCATCATGCAAACCTGAGCTTCCTATCAAGCTATATACATTAGTTCCTGTACCATGAGAGGTTCCTCCATGTTCATCAGTTGTCTGCCTTTTTTCTCCGTTTTCACTTGGAATAATTAAGCCATCATTTATATTTCTTGTAGACACATTTGAATCATAGACACTTGTTTCATGTGCCCCATGCTTCTGTCCCACTTCCGCTTTAACCGTTTCATCAAGTGCATTTGGCTGGCCCGTGCATGCAGTAAGGAATAAGATCCCGCTAAATAAGAACGTATTTTTCCATATTATTTTCATTTTTTTCCACCTCGAAAAATTTAGATTTATTGTTATCATGCCCAACTTTTTTTTACGTATGAATAAAATTTTTTTGGGGCAATCTATCCTTAAAATGTAGGAGGTGGATTTAATGCCAGAAAACACCAAAGAACAGGATAACAATGAATCCCTCACGCGTAGAAGATTCCTCAAAAGTTCTGGTATAGCACTTGGCGGCCTGGCCGTAGGCGGTGCATTAGGAAGTTTAATTCCATTTAAAGAAAAAACTAATGAAGGAAAAGTAAAGAGCGACAAGAAGACTGAAAACTATAATTTAGCATTAATGTATTTTACTCAAGAGCAGTTCAGAATGGTTGAATCAGCAACTGAGCGCATTTTTCCGGCCGATGATAATGGACCTGGGGCAAAAGAGTTAGGAGTAGCCTACTTTATTGATCACCAGTTAAGTGGGGATTGGGGCTTTAATTCTAGGGAATACATGCAGCCTCCTTTTTTTAAAGGCGAAAAGGTTCAAGGGTATCAAGGGCGAATTAGGCGTCGTGAAATATTTGATATTGGTTTACGAGAACTGCAAAATCACAGTTTAACGAAGTATAAAAAGAATTTTATTGAACTAAATGAAGAGGAACAAGATGATATTTTAACAGATTTTGCAGAGGACAAGGTAAACCTTACGACAATTTCTGCAAGCGGATTTTTTAATATGCTAAGGAGCAGCACATTAGAAGGGGCCTACAGTGATCCATTATACAGTGGAAACCGTAATATGGAGGGCTGGAAAATGCGGAATTATCCAGGCAGTCAAATGGCCTATACAGATGTCATCGATAAAAAATTCACTGTGATTCCGCCAGTAAGTTTAAGGGACCACCTAGGACATTAATTGCACCTAGATGAATGTACTAAATGTCTATGAAAGAGGTGTATGAAGTGGCAAAAAAATTACCAAAGACTGATGTTGTCATCGTTGGTGTTGGCTGGGCAGGCGGGATTATTGCAGCCGAACTAACAAAAAAAGGCTTAAATTGCGTCGGCTTAGAAAGAGGAAAGGAACGAAAAACAGAGGATTACTTTATGGTGCATGATGAGCTTCGTTATGCGCTAAGGTATGAGCTGATGCAAGATCTTTCGAGGGAGACGATTACCTTCCGCGGAAATGAAAAAATCCGCGCGCTGCCAATGCGGCAATACGGATCCTTTTTATTAGGGGATGGACTAGGAGGATCCGGTGTTCACTGGAATGGGCAAACATACCGCTTTCTTCCTTATGATTTTGAAATTCGCAGCAAAACAATTGAAAGATATGGGGAAAAAAAGATTCCCAAGGATATGACCATTCAAGATTGGGGCATTACTTATGATGAGTTGGAGCCATATTTTGATAAGTTTGAAAAAATGGCAGGCATTTCAGGGGAAGAAAATCCTCTTGGCGGGAAAAGGTCCAGTCCTTATCCGACGCCGCCGATGAAGACAACACCAGTGCTTGAAAAATTCAAGAAGGCTGCCACCAATTTAAAGCTACATCCATACAATCGTCCTTCAGCAAATCTTTCTGAAGCTTATACAAATCCTGACGGAGTATCGCGAGCGGCTTGTCAATATTGTGCTTATTGTGAGCGGTTTGGGTGTGAATATGGGGCAAAAGCTGATCCCGTAGTTACTGTTCTTCCAGTAGCCAAGAAGACAGGGAAATTTGAAATTCGCACGCATTCCAATGTTCGTCGAGTTTTAAAGACAGGCAATAAGGCAACTGGCGTATTATATGTAGATACAACTACAGGAGAAGAGATTGAACAGCCAGCAGATATTGTTGTGTTAACAAGCTATGTGTTTAATAATGTTAGGTTATTATTGCAATCAGGTATCGGTCGTCCATACGATCCGAAGACAGGGACAGGAGTTATTGGGAAAAATTATGCTTACCAGGTACAAAAGGGCAGTGCGACTGGTTTCTTTGAAAAGGAAGAATTTAATACCTTTGCTGGTGCTGGTTCACTTGGTATGGTGATTGATGATTTTAATGGAGATAACTTTGATCATTCCAATTTAAATTTTATTCACGGGGGCTCAATTGCTATTTCTCAAACAGGATTAAGGCCGATTTCCAATAACAAGGTTCCTAAAGGTACTCCTTTATGGGGGAAAGAGTTTAAAGCAAATTCGATTAAATATGCAAATCGAACGCTATCTGTGGGAGGACAAGGATCAAGTATGCCATTTAAACATCATTATTTAGATCTTGATCCGACATATAAGGATGAATTTGGGGATCCGCTTATTCGAATCACGTATGATTTTGAGGAACAGGATCGGCAGTTAGCTAAGTATTTAACCGACAAATGCGTAGAAATTATGAAGGAAATGGGTGCAGACCAAATTGATTCAATGGATGAGCTAGGTCCTTACGATATTACGACTTACCAATCTACACATAATACCGGAGGAGTCATTATGGGAGCAGATCCAAATACATCGGCTGTTAATAATTATATGCAAATGTGGGATGCAGAAAATGTATTTGTCATCGGTGCAACAGCATTTGCCCATAATGGCGGCTATAATCCAACTGGCACAGTTGGAGCGTTATCTTATCGGGCGGCAGAAGGTATTTTGTCCTATAAACAAAAAGGCGGTATCCTAGCTTAAAAGAAATGAGGGGCAATATGTTATCAAACATAGGAATTCCTGGCTTAATATTGATTTTAATTATTGCATTAATCATCTTTGGTCCAAAAAAACTTCCAGAAATCGGATCTGCGTTTGGAAAGACTTTATCTGAATTCAAACGGACAGCTACCTCTATTATTGATGATGAAGAGGATAATATGAAAACAAGTAAAAAGGAAAATTCTTAAAGCTTTTAAAGAATTCATTTTTTGTTATTACTTTGCGTTAAAAGAAAGCACCCTAAAGGGTGTTTTTTTGTTTCGGACAACTATGTTATTGTCCTAGAGGGCAGAAACAAAGGTAAATATTTGCATTTATTCAAAATTAATCGCTATAATTAGTACTAGGTACTATGATTAACTTCTAAAAATGATCTGAGGTGTAATAAATGATAGGGGCAAGAATTACAGCAATAGGGACATTCGTTCCCGAAAAAACATTAACTAATTTTGAGCTAGAACAAATGGTCGAAACGAATAATGAATGGATAATTCAAAGAACAGGCATTCATGAACGCAGAATAACCCGTCCAGATGAATTTACAAGTGATATATGTGTATCCGCTGTAAAGGATTTAATGTATAGATTCAATAAAAAAGTTGAAGATGTAGATATGATTATAGTAGCAACAAGTACACCAGATTTTCCATTCCCGTCAGTTTCAAGTATCATCCAAAATCAGTTAAAGATTTCTCAAACAGGAGCAATCGATTTAAGTGCTGCTTGTGCTGGATTTGTATATGCCTTGCATACAGCCCATAGCTTAATTTCCAGTGGTCATCACAAAAAGGTATTAGTGATCGGTGCAGATACACTTTCGAAAATTACAGACTATACAGATAGAAGTACATGTATTTTATTTGGTGACGGAGCTGGTGCAGTTTTAGTTGAAAGAGATGAAGAATCAAAAAGCTTTATTGGATTCCATCTTGGAAGTGATGGAAGCGGATCACAACATGTTTACCGTTCAGGATTATCAAGTAAGGTTAATGGAATTGAATTAATTGATACGCAATTTCTTGTGCAAAATGGGAGAGAAGTTTTTCGTTGGGTTGTTAGAAATGTTCCTGATAGTGTTAGGCGAATTTTAGAAAAAACTCAAACGAGTATAGATCAAATTGATTGGTTTATCCCTCATAGTGCAAACTTAAGGTTAATTGAACCAATTTGTGATAAATTAGAATTCCCATTGGAAAAAACACTATACAGTTTAGTCAACTTTGGAAATACGTCTGCAGCAACCATTCCATTGGCTCTTGATCTAGGAATTCGAGAGGGAAAAGTTAAAAATGGAGATAGAGTTCTCATGTATGGTTTTGGATCTGGGTTGGTTCACGCGGGACAACTTTTAGAAATCAATTTTGATGAGCAATTGAATACACCTAAACCTTTTTAATAGTATTTTTAATCAAAAAATATTGTGTATTCACAAAACCTTATCTTCCTTCAATAATTTCCATAATTAATGGACATTTTATTATTATTGGGGGTGAATGTTTTGACAGAAAAAGACTTTCAAAATGTTAGTTTAGGCGGAAAGATAGTAAAGGAAAAGGGAAATGGTGGAGATCAAATTCACGGCCGCGAGAAAGAAAATAAAAATGGAAAATTTAATACGAATCCCAAAGTTGATTTAAAGTAATATGTAATGAACCAGTTGACCTTTTTGTTAACTGGTTTTCTTTTGTTCAAAGTTAATGATCGATTTGATTGGAAAGGAAAGACAAAGGATTAAAAAAATGAACAATCGAAATATGTTTTGTCAAAAAGTTATTGACTAGAGTAAATATAAGTATTACAATTATCTTGAATTAAAGATATATTAATTAAAGATAATTGTTTTGGACATAGTTACTTGAAGATAAACCTTTTTTATACGCATTATTATATATGAAACAACAAACCTTTAATATGAGGAGAATGGGAATGGATTTTGTAGAATTGGTACAGGATAGACGATCAGCAAATAACTTTTTACCAGATCAAGAAATCAGTCAGAAAGAACTAAATGAAATTTTTGAATTAGTTAAGCTCGGTCCATCAGCTTTTAATTTACAGCATACAAGATATATAACTGTTTTGGAACCTGATTTGAAAGAAGAAGTAAGGAAGGCAGCAAATGGACAATATAAAGTATCAAGTGCCTCCGCAGTAATTTTTGTAGTTGGGGATAAAAAAGCTTATCAGCAGGCTTCTGAGATTTATGAAGGTTTAAAGCTATTAGGTATAGTAAATAAACAAGAATATGATCATATGGTTAATGATACAGTCTCATTCTATGAATCAAGAGGGGCAGAATTTCAACGAGAAGAAGCAATCAGAAATGCATCGCTATCAGCCATGCTATTTATGTTAGCAGCCAAGGAAAAAGGCTGGGACACATGTCCGATGATTGGATTTGATCAAGAGGAGATAAAGGATTTATTGAGGATTGATGAACAATATGAGGTTGCATTGATGATTACAGTAGGGAAAGAAAAGGTTTCAAGCAGGAAACCAAGGGGCTATCGGAAACCTGTTAGTGAATTTGTCACTTACATCTAAAATTCCAAATGTTAACAAGTGATGTAAAATAATGAAGAAACTAATGATGGGTGTACAATGATTGTTGCTAATCTATGATGAGAGACATAGCGAAAACGTTCAAGAAATTATTCTTTCTCTTGACGTTAGAGAGTTAGATTAATACATAATTCTAAAAGCTTAAATTCCAGAAATTTAATGGATTATAAATTCTAACTAAAATTTGAAAGGCAACATCTTTAAAATAGATGCTGCTTTTTATTTATTTCAATTGTTTAACCATAATAATATGTGGACCAATAGGGGGGTAGTCAAAAACTTTCCCATGAACTTCGAAACCTAATTTAGAATAATACCCCTGTACTGTTGTTCTTCCTTTGCACCATAGCAGGTCAAAGCCTTGTCCTTTTATGGAATCTTCTGCATAGGAAATAAGAGAACTCCCGGCACCTAACTTTCGAAACGACTCTAGGGTTGCCATTCCTCTTAATCGATACTGCATTTCCGTTTGGAAATCAGGGTTTTTCTCGATGCAAAATGATCCAATACTTATTAGTTTTCGTTGATAAAAAGCTCCAACATGAAAGGCACCATCCTCGTGGTCTGTTTCATATTTGCAGTCTTCTAATGTTTGGTGAGGACGTAATACGGAATGTCTAATATTGTACGTCAATTCTGGCTCAATTTTTCTAATTTCTATCATACTGTACCTCCCAATATTTACATGAATGAAATGAACTAATTATTAATTAATTCAAGGTTTATTCTATTAATCCTTCTTTTATATGTAACTGCATTTTTTATTAAAGGTAAAAAAATTTGTTTCTTATTTTCTGTAATTTATAATATAGGTAATTACTTCTAACATGTTTTGGGTACATCAATGACAATTTAAAGTGAGGATAAAATGAATAAAGGACAAGATGAACAAAAACAAGTCGTACTTAAAGTCGGAGCGGTACTTAAAAAACTCCGTAAAGAAAAGAATTGGAGTCTTGAGGATTTATCGGAATTATCGGGAGTGAGTAAACTAACACTTGGAAACATTGAGCGTGGAGAAACAAATCCAACAATAGGAATGTTATGGAAGATTTCGAAAAGCTTATCGATTCCTCTCATGTCATTATTTTCTAATGAGGATAACAGCGTACATCTGTCCCGTGCTGGAAAAGGATTAAGGATTTCTGGAGAGGAGAATAATTGGGCAATTGAGCCGATTTTTCAAAATACGAATAATGAAATGGAAATGTATCGGGCTTATTTACAGCCAAATAGCTCATACTTTCCGGAAAAACATCACCAGAATACAACAGAGTTAGCAACAGTCATGTCAGGTACCATTTCCATTCAAGTTAATAATGAATCCTACATTTTAAACCAATATGATTCAATTAGTTTCCGTGCAGACGGGAAACATTCTTATACAAATGATTCAAACGAAGTTGTAGTTCTCCATATCATATTAAAATATGGCAACTAAATATTATTGTATTGAAAACGCGAAACAGCCCTCTGTCAAAAACAGATAGAGGGCTGTTCTTTTGATATTCATTGAATCAGTCTGAGAATAAAAAAACATAGACTTATTATGAATGATATACTATAGTATGCTATATCGATATTTAAGTAAAATATAATTTATTTTTTTAGCTAGAATACTGAAATCAATACTTTATTAACTATTAAGCAGAGATTCATTAATTATCCAAGCATCTGGAGGAAACACCATGAGTACAACAAAACATGCAACGATAGAACAGGAAATCAAGTCAGCCCCAAATGACCGGAAATCAACAGCGGTTTGGGTAATAATTGTAGGAATCATATTTATTGCAGTAAATTTACGTTCTCCTTTAACTTCGGTAGGACCATTAGTAGGTTTTATAAAGGATTCTATGCAAATTTCAAATACTTTGGCTGGGATGATTACGACATTGCCATTGCTTGCTTTTGCGTTATTCTCACCTATTGTACCTAGGTTAGGACAAAAATTTGGAATGGAACTTATTATTTTCGCATCCATCATTATTCTTACAATTGGAATTATCATACGTTCTTTATCTGGAGCAGCAACATTATATATCGGTACAGCTGTCATTGGTTTAGCTATTTCTGTTTGTAATGTATTGTTGCCAAGTCTTATAAAAAGAGAGTTCCCGACAAAAATCGGCTTAATGACTGGTGTGTATTCTATTTCTATGAACTTGCTAGGAGCAGCTGCCTCTGGTATTAGTGTACCTATTGCCATTCATTTAGGATTTGGCTGGCAAGGTGCATTGGGGATATGGGGGATTTTAAGTTTTGTATCCATTTTAACTTGGCTGCCGCAAATGAAACGCCCCAATCGGAGTACAAGCAATGTTCATAACAAAGGAGAAATCAGCAGAGTAAATGTATGGTCATCCGCAATAGCATGGCAAGTATCATTGTTTATGGGCTTACAATCCCTGCTTTTTTACGTACTTATCGCGTGGCTGCCTGAAATTTTAAAGGTACAAGGAATAAGTTCGGATCAATCTGGGTGGCTCCTCACTATTATGCAGTTAGCTTTGCTTCCATTTACATTTATCGTTCCTGTCATCGCTGGACGAATGTCAAGTCAGCGTTCCCTAGTTACTATTACGTCAGGTTTGTTTTTAGCTGGAACACTTGGATTGCTTTACGGCAGTTCAAACTTAATTGTTTTGTGGGTAATTTTATTAGGTATTGGCGGAGGCTTTGCCTTTAGTTTAGCAATGATGTTCTTTAGCTTACGCACAAAAAATTCTCATCAAGCAGCAGAGCTTTCTGGTATGGCACAATCAGTCGGTTACCTGCTTGCTGCTATTGGTCCAACGCTCTTTGGATATATCCATGATGCAACCAATAGCTGGACGATCCCGCTTACTATCTTGGTTGGTGCATCTTTCTTGCTCTTTTTATTCGGACTAGGTGCTGCTAGGAATTGCTTTATTGGGTCTAGTAAATAGGATGAAAAATTTATTTATTAATTATTTGCTGTTTATCTGAAAATATGATAAATTAATTGGAAATTAGAGGTGGATAAAATGTTTGCTTTTATCAAAATTATTTCGTTGTCTCAATTACATTATCATATGGAATAGCCTTGCTATACGATTTGTAAAATCGCAAATAGGAAGGCTATTTATCATTAAACCGTATTTGATTAAGTTCTATACTTACATCAAGTGCGGTTTTTTATTTTACCCAAAAATAGAGGAGGTCACTGAAAATGAATGTTCAAAATGTAAAAGGTACACAGGATTACTTGCCAAATGCTGAAGTTGTAAGGAGGGAAATTACAAAAATTTTAGAACCTACATTTATTCAATACGGATGTAAGCCTCTGGAAACACCTATTTTAAATAACCAATTTAAAATAAAGGATATGGCATTTGGTAAAGAAAGGTTTGAAAAATTTATGTTTAAAAAGTAAGAATTAAAAGTTTGGCAGGAAAAACTAAGGATAATTAGTTATTTGTAGTAAAATAAACTTAGGAGAGCTATGAAGGGAGAGAAGCTGCATTAGCCAAAGTTAATGGGGATTAACTGTAAATGAGATTTATTATTATAACAAAAAATGAGTTTAAAGGAGAGATGATCCATTTTGGAAACACAAATTACAACAAAGTTTAGAATATATAGATCAGCCAAGGAGGTATTTGAGGCGATTGTAGATCCAGAGAAAATTGGTAATTTTTGGTTTTCTTCCAGTTCGGAAAGATGGGAAGAAGGAAAGATGATTACATTGAGATATGAGGAATATGATGCTGAAGGGATTATAAATGTAATAGAAATCGATCGTAACAAGAAAATCGTATTTAAGTGGGGAGCGGAACATGATAATGAAACGATTGTTACCATTACAATAAATGAGTTGGAGAAGATGAATACAATAATTGAAATAAGTGAATCAGGTTTCAAAGAAGAGGACCCAGAAGTTGTAAATATGATGACTGATCAAAAAGGCGGCTGGGTTTACATGCTATCTTGTTTAAAAAGCTATTTAGAAAATGATGTAAAAAATTTGAGAGCTTCTTTAGTCCATTAAATGAATGCCAACTAATCGTTTGGCAGCCTTCTGATATAGATAATAATTAAATTTTAGGAGGCTGCCATTATTTTACTTCTGAATAATTGAATTTATGATGTGTATGGAATCCCATTCCCCTGAAGAGAGCAGGGTGATGGGATACTTTTTTGGAAAAAGGGTATTTTTCATTTGAGCTGGTGTCATTCCATCGTCATAAAGTCTGATCACTTTTTCTTGGAGATCTAATAAAAAATTTAGCTTTCTTTGTAAAGCAGCTCGCCCGTTTTCTAAATAGCCAGCATGACAGCAGAATACATCTTCAAAATCATAGGTTAATATTCTCTTAAGAGATTCAATAATCGTAGGAATGCTTTCCTCACGTAATATGACCTTGGTCTTTTCCTGGCAATACAAATCCCCAGTGAATAGCTGACCGGTTTCGCGATTCAAAAAAGCCAAATGGTCAATGGCATGACCAGGTGTCTCAATTACGTCCCATGTTGCATGGCTAGATAAAAAGGTTTCTTCGATTGCCTCGGCGTGGAAAGGGCTTCGTTTTCCCCAAAATAATTTTCGATACATTGGATAATCAGGTTTCTTTTTACAGTAATCAAGCATTTTATTATTCATATAAATAGGCAGCTGCAAGTCTTTTTGCAGAAAGGCCGCACACCCCGTATGGTCTTCGTGAAAATGAGTAATTACAACTTTAGTGATTTTCTGTTGCTTGAAAAATGGGACAAATTGCTTTTCTAATGATTTTGCTCCTGTATCAATTAAAACCCCGTCAACAACAAAGCAATGAACATTTAATTGTATCCCTTGAAAAGCTACTGAGCCGTTTCCGATTTGAACTCCTTTTATCGACTGCTGTTTGAAGTTCCTTTTTAATAACAATGTAAAGCACCTCCCGTTAACCTCCATTTTGTTAAATTTTAACTCAAAATGAATATCGATTCATTACAAATATTAAAAATATATAAGCAATTTACTTCCAGGATGACAGAAAATTATTTATTATTGGAATATATATCTAATAGGAGGTAGAATTTTGCAGAATTATATATGTGTAACTTGTGGGGTTCAGTATGAAGGTTCAAACAATGCACCAGAACAATGTGTGATTTGTAATGAAGAGAGACAATATGTACATTCGAATGGACAATCTTGGATTACTTTAGAAACTATGATTAAAGAGAACTATCAAAATATTATTAGTTTAGAAGAAGAAGGTTTACATAGCCTAACAACATCACCGGCATTCGCTATTGGTCAAACGGCTTATCTTGTTCAAAATGATGGTTTTAATTTGTTATGGGATTGCATAACCTATTTTGATGATATGACTATTAGTAAAATTAAAGAGTTAGGTGGAATCAATGCTATTGCCTTATCTCACCCTCATTATTATTCAACCCAAGTTGAATGGGCAGAAGCATTTGATGTACCTATTTATATCCATGAAGATGATAAAGAGTGGGTAATGAGACCAAGTGATAAGATAATTTTTTGGTCAGGTGAAAGTCTTGAATTGCATAAGGGATTAGTCATTCATCGTTTAGGTGGACATTTTAAAGGTGGAGCAGTATTGGAATGGAAACATGGGAATGAGAAAAAGGGGATATTACTAACAGGTGATATCATCCAAGTTGTCGCAGACAATCAATGGGTGAGTTTTATGTATAGCTATCCTAACCTAATCCCACTCCCTGCAGCTAAAGTGCAGGAGATTGCAAACAGCGTAACTAAATTAACATTTGACCGTATATATAATGCTTTTCATCGTGTTGTAAAAGAAAATGCGAAAATATCTGTTCAGAAGTCGGCAAAAAGGTATGTAGATGCATTAAATGGAGAATTATTTAATACGTAATATTAGAAGGTAATATATTTTGAAACCGTATTTGATTCTCGTAAATCGAGTGCGGTTTTTTATTTAATAAATATATATTAAAAATATTGCAGAATACTTAATTAATAAATGGAACTACATTATGTTTATAGTTCCATTTTTCTATTAAAGCAACCGAGATGAATAATCATCTATTTATGTAATCCAATACATCCTGAATATAATATTTTAATTCTTGATTAGTGGAAACAACTAAGCTTTCATAATCAGATGGTTTTTTACTATTTTCGATAGTAAACATAAATGATTCTTTAGACTTTATCTCTTTAATCTGGCTTATCATTCTTTCGCGATTTTTTAATCTAAAATTAATTTCGTTCATATCGTCTAGGTAACATTCAACATATTTATATTTTGCGTTGTATTTTTCACTTAAATTTGTTCCTTTTTCTATCATTTCTTCATATAAGCAAGGGCTATCAAATATAACACTCTGCCCTTCTGATAACAGAAACTCTATTAAAGACCAATCAATATTGTATGAAATTTTACCAGCTAATTTTGTATCAATAGCAGTATCCTCTATGCTTTCCAATAAAGCTGATTTAACAATATCATGATCAATAACTACTGCCCCAGTCTGCTTTGCTATTTGCCTTGAAAGTGTAGATTTACCTGAGCCAGGGAAACCTGACATTTGAACAAAAAACATATTTTAGCCTCCTCGATGAATGACGGCGATTTAGTAGAATTCAATTATTAATCTTCTCCCCCAATTCAGAGCTCGCTTGTTCATTTGGAAAATTCTGATAAAATAAGTTTATCATACGTACTATTCTTTGGGAACATATTCTATTTTGTAAGGAAAATTGAGGAAGGAAAAGTAAATCCAAATATTAAAAAAGATCATACCAATAATAGTGAAAATAATATAAAAAGGGAGGTTTTCCATATGTACCCACCGAAGCATATTGTTTCAGCAGCGGCAATCGTATTGAATGATCAAGGAGAAATTTTATTAATTAAAGGACCGCGAAGAGGCTGGGAGATGCCTGGCGGACAAGTGGAAGAAGGGGAATCACTTAAAGAAGCAGCTATCAGGGAAACAAAAGAAGAATCAGGCATTGAAATCGAAGTGACGAAATTTTGTGGGTTATTTCAAAATGTTGATCGATCTATCTGCAATACGCTGTTCTTGGGTAAAGCCATTGGCGGTGCCCCTGCTACTAGCCCAGAGAGTTTAGAAGTAGGATTTTTTCCAATAAAACAAGCGTTAGAAATGGTAACTTGGAAGAATTTTAGACAAAGAATAGAATACTGTTTGGATGATCGTGTTCAACCCTTTTATGTAGAGTTTTCTGACAGAGAAAATGAGGAGCTTATATATAAAGTACTTTAAGATAAAAGAATATCTCCTTGAAAAAAAGGAACCACTTTGTGATAAGGCTATAGGTGGTTCCTGAAATCTATTTACAGGATTGAACATGGTTTGTTAAAATTCTAGGTCCTAATTTATTTGTCTTGGAATTAGATAGTCTAACCTGAACATTGACATTCTCCATTTTTGCTGTAATTAAGTCAAATCTGCCTGCCCAAGTTGGATTTTCTTCTTCTGGTGTTGGATATAGCCTGAAGCGCCAGCTGATTTCTTCAGGAATATAAGCAAAACCATCATAGCCATCGTAATTGCCATAGGTTGCGGGTGCTGGGAGGTGAACGGCGAGAATACTTATATTTGTTCGTGGAAAACTTGGCGGGTGTAATTGTACTTTATAAATCAATGCGGCTCCTTTTGCGTTTGTCAGAGTATGATCTACTGGCTCTAAAACTATGCTGCAAGGCATGCTATTTGCCTTTATTAAAGATGGATTTATAACCAAGTAAGTCAGTACGAATATAACCATAATACTTCGTTTCATAAAACACCTCATATTTGTCTTTTATTTAATTTATCCAAGTTTGGGATAAATGATAAATAAATTTTTTTTGCCTAGATTGTAGAGGAGGAAGGAATGCATGTGAAACGAAACAATATCAAAATTATAGGATTTGCCCCTAAGTATGCAATACAAACAGTAGAAATGTGGCGTGAAAGCAAAGAATTAGCGATTGGTCAAAAAGAAAATCATAGTTTTGAAAATCACTTGTATTTTTTAAACCATATATTAATTGATCGTTTTCAAGTAGACTTAGCGCTTATGGATGAAAAAGTAGTTGGAATGATTGCATATAATGAAAGAGAAATAAATCAGCTCTATATACATAAAGAGTTTCAAGGAATTGGTATTGGTCAATCTTTGTTGGATAAGGTAAAAGAACAATCAAACGGAAGATTAACATTGTACACATTCGAAGTTAACGACATAGCTCAGGGATTCTATGAAAAGCAAGGATTCAAAGTGATAGGAAGAGGACATGAAAATGAAGAAAATTTACCTGATATTCAATATGAGTGGGTAAAGTATCCAAAATGAATAAGAAAACAATTCATTGAAAAGAAGGGATAATAATTGAAAGAAACTATACTTAATTATGACGATTTATTATTGATGTTAGATTCTTTATTAAGAGAGCCATCGAAATTTTGGAATGATTTTTATTCTAATCGTGAAAAGGGTATTCCTTTTTTTGTCAATTCACCAGATGAAAATTTAGTTCGTTATTTTGAGAAAGATATATTCAGAACAGGAAAGATTTTAGAATTAGGCTGTGGCCCTGGACGAAATGCTATTTTTTTTGCGAAAAAAGGCTGCAGTGTTGATGCAGTAGATTTATCGATTGAATCGCTAAAATGGGCGAAAGAAAGATCAATTGAAAACAATGTTAATGTTAATTTCATCCAAGCTAACATCTTTGAATTAGACATTGAGGAGGGGGCATATGATATTGTGTATGATTCAGGCTGCTTTCATCATATTGCTCCACATAGAAGAATGAGCTATATAGATTTAGTAAAAAGAGCCTTAAAACCGAATGGATTTTTTGCACTGACGTGTTTTGTCCAAGGCGGCGAATTAGGCGGTGCAGATATATCGGATTGGGATGTCTATCGACTGCTAAGCCTTGAAGGTGGATTAGGGTATACAGAAGAAAAGTTAAAGGCGATATTTAAAGATTTTAAGGTAATAGAAATTAGGAATATGGAGGCATGTAAGCAGCAGGATAATACTTTTGGCGTATCAGGGTTAATGGTTGCTCTATTTCAAAAATAGTTTTAAATGGATGTTAATAGACAAGAAGATTAGGAGACCATTGCATGAATCTAAGCCTTTAAATGGGAGCATTGGCGAGATTTCTTTTGTGACTGAATGTAAAATGGAGTTTAGTTGTTCACTCAAAAATATTGATGAAGTGAAAAATATTATAAAAAGGATTCATCCATATGAGGAACCTGTAATTAACAGCATCCCATTTTTGAATTAAAAAGTTTCTCATATAGATGTTTCTAAATGATTATGGAGGCAAGATGGATAACTTTAAAGTAATGCAGATAAATAATCTGAATATTACTGGTCTAGCAGAGTTGGTAGATGAAAGTAATTGTGAAGGTTTTCGTTTCTTAAATAGATTAATTCATGATTATATGAATGGAACGAATACCTTTAATAAATTTGGTGAAGCATTGTATGGTGTTTTTAACAAGAAAAATAAAATAGTGGCTATTGGCGGCTTAAATATAGATCCTTTTTCTGCTGAAGAATTAATTGGCAGGCTTCGGCGTTTTTATGTCTGTAAAGAGTATCGAAGAAATGGAATTGGGAGTATGCTTCTAACTAAAATAATTATAGAAGCAAATCATTATTTTAAAGTTTTGGTACTCCATACAGATACCATCCAAGGGGATCGATTCTATACTGCACATGGTTTTATAAAGGATAATTACTATCCCAATTCTACACATTATAAAGTATTTGAAAGGAAAATATATTAAATCTGATTTGGAATATACTATAATGGATATGAATGTTCAATTAGTGAATTTGTTCCAGTTGGACAAATAGGACTAGTGTTAACAAAGTATAAAGCTTATTAAGTGTTCTTTTTGAAATATTATAATCAGGGGTGTAAATATGAATTTCTCTGAGGTAATAATTATGCTTCTTGTTTTTAGTGTACTCTTCACATATTTTTTAGTCCCTTTTCAAAAATCTTCAAACAAAACAGATCACCCGAAAAGTCAATTATTTAGGGTGGCATTCAAAGAGTCTTTCTTTCATTTGATTTTACATAAAAAAGCTGTAGTCGCTTGTATCCTATTAGTTGTTACATTATATGGCACTTGGTTAGGCTATGCAGCCGGTGAAGACCATATTAATGCCCACAGTGGCTATCCGCCTATCAGTACTAAAGTAGACGCTTATTTAACGATGGGGATTGTTTTTCTGTATTCAATATTTTTATTTCTCCTGCTTGTTTATGTGAAAACATTTAGGGGATTAAAGAACGATCAAGGAAGATAAGAGAAAGTTAAATAACCATACAAATAGGATTACGCATATTACTATTTTACGCTTAATTAAAATGTTGCTTTTTGCTGAAACAAATCAAATTATTCATTGTTTGGTTTGTAAACTCTTTCAAAAATCCTTTGAAAGCCATAATTTAAAAAAGCGTCAGCCATAATTAATAGAAAAAAGTAGCGAGATTTCACTTTTATATTAAAGAATTTAATCTTTCTAAATAGTGATATGATAGGAAAAGCATAAATCAAATCCGCCACTATATTAATCAAAGCATATATGAGAAACTTTCCTTTTGATAAATAAAAGAACCAAATATTTAGTGCAAGATACGGACCAAAAACAAGTAGTAATGCAGTATGAAGCATCTTTTTCTGATTTCCTTTTACCTTCCAAAGTTTATAGGAAGTAAAAAGAAAAATTTCTCCTATTAGGATCATGGAGGAAAATAAGGTAACAGGTAAATATTTGATGAACACTTGTTTTTTATTTGGAAGAAAAATAACTGAGATCCATGATAGGATGAACAAGGATATACTAATACCAGCTTGATACATTTTATCACCCTTTATTCAAAAATTATTTCTAAAATCTAATACGTATGTTATTAAAAGAATAGATATATTATCCCCGTTCTAGATAAAATTACTTTAAACGGTTGATGGAAATTTTGTTATTTAAATATACAAATAAGTATTGCAATTTTGATAAGAAAGGCTATAATAATTTGAAATACTTCTTTAAAATCAATGACAAAGAGAGTAGTTATTTGTAACGTCAAAGCGAGTCAGGGATGGTGGAAGCCTGATTACGGAGCAGATAATGAACCGCACTTTGGAGATGCTTTCCTGAATGAATGTAGGGAAAGCCGGGGTGAGCCCCGTTATCAAATGGAGTGGTTTTCATCAAACAAGTAGAGTGGTACCGCGGGTTAATTAAATCTCCCGTCTCTTTTTCTTCGGAAAAGGGACGGGATTTTTTTATTTTAGGGAGGAAAGAGGAATGAATTATAAAGTCGCATTTGCAGAAGTCTTGTACGATCAGTTAAAAGACCATATCGAAAAAGGTAAGTTAATGAATATGATTGAAATACCTAAATTTGCGAATATGGGCGATTTGGCATTTCCATGTTTTGAATTAGCGAAAATATACCGTAAGTCACCACAGACCATTGCATTTGAACTAATAGAAAATATGAAGCTGTCTAACCTTTTTCAGAGTGCTGAAGCAGTGAATGGGTATGTCAATGTATTTTTAAATAAAAATGAAGCATCCTCATTAACGATTCAAGAAGTGATCTCAAAAAAAGAAAGATATGGAGAAGTAAATATTGGCAATCAGGATGTAATTACGATCGATTTTTCATCACCCAATATTGCAAAGCCTTTTTCTATGGGACATTTACGTTCTACAGTAATTGGGAACGCACTTGCACTCATAGCTGAAAAATGCGGGTACAAGGCAATTAGAATTAATCATTTAGGTGATTGGGGTACCCAGTTTGGAAAGTTAATTGTAGCCTACAAAATGTGGGGAAAAGAACAACAGGTAAAAGAAAATCCGATCAAAGAGCTGTTAAAATTGTATGTTCAATTTCATGAGGAGGCAGAACAGGACCCTAGTTTTAATGATCAAGGGAGACTGTGGTTTAAGAAGCTGGAAGAAGGAAACGAAGAAGCTATCGAACTATGGGAATGGTTTAGAGATGAATCATTAAAAGAGTTTTCGAAAATATATGCATTATTAGGTGTACGCTTTGATTCAACTCATGGGGAAGCTTTTTATAATGACAAAATGGATCAAGTAGTTCAGCTGCTCGAGGAAAAGCAGTTATTAAAAGAATCGGATGGTGCAAAAGTAGTTGAAATAAATAAAGATTTACCACCTTGTTTAATTAAGAAAAAAGATGGAACCACACTCTATGCAACCCGTGATTTAGCAGCGGCGATTTATCGGCAAAACCACTACGGATTTGTTCAGTCATTATATGTTGTGGGGCATGAACAAACGCTCCATTTTAGACAATTATTTGAAGTGCTGCTGAAAATGGATTATTCATGGCATGAAGGACTCAAGCATATACCTTTTGGGATGATGCTAAAAGATGGGAAGAAAATGTCTACACGTAAGGGTAAAGTTGTGCTTTTGGAGGAAGTATTAAATGATGCGATAAATCTAGCCAAGAGGAGCATTATGGAGAAAAATCCTGGGCTTGAAGATAAAGAGTCAGTTGCCCGGCAGGTTGGCGTAGGCGCAGTGATATTTCATGATTTAAAAAACTATCGATTAAATGATATTGAATTTTCCTTGGATGACATGCTGCGGTTTGAAGGAGAAACCGGTCCATATGTTCAATACACACATGCACGTGCAACCTCAATTTTGAAAAAGGGGAAATATAAGGAAAGGAATGGGGAATTTACCTTTTCAGATGATGAAGCATGGGCAATAATAAAAAATCTTATGGCTTTTCCAACTGCCGTTAAGAGAGCATTTGAAGAATATGATCCATCCCAAATTGCTAAATATGTACTTGAACTATCCAAGGCATTTAATAAATACTATGGCTCGGTTCGTATTTTAGCTGAACTAGAACATAAACAAGCGAGATTATCATTAGTGTTTGCAGTTCAAATTGTTCTAAAAGAGGGGTTAAGACTACTGGGCATTAAAGCACCAACAGAAATGTAAATGTTAAACTTTTCATATTACTGAAGAGGTGTTATCCATTGAACCGTTCCTTTTATTCATTATTATTCAGTCAAACCTCAACAAATCTAGGATTTGCATTGTATACAATGATCGTAGTTTTACATTTATATAATGAAACAGGCTCCACAGCGTTGTCTGCAGCAGTCACATTAGTAAGTGTCATCGCACGTATGGGAAGCGGGCTTATTTTACCAGCAGTATCTGACCAATACAAGCCTGCACATTTGATAATATTTTCGCAAATAAGTCAGCTTCTGCTGCTGGCAGGATTATTTATTCTCTTTCAACAAGAACTGACGACAGGTATTTTAGTAATTACTTTTATCATATTAGCGGTTATTTCGTTTTTTAATGGTTTTTTTTCGCCAATTAAAAGCTCTTTAGTAAAAAGGATTGTCAATGAAAACATGAGGGTGAAAGCAAATAGCCTTATATCAAGTGTGGATCAAACTTTTTTATTTGCAGGATGGACATTTGGAGGCATGCTGCTTGCTTTTTTAGGGAAAGAAACCGCTTTTGTGATCACATTTGGATTGCTAATCATCTCAATCATTAGTTTATTTTTTGTGAAAGTAAACAATCCAATGATTATTCATTCCCAGGAGGGTTTTTTTGTAAGGATAACCTCAGGATGGAAACTTCTTTTTCACCATCAGGGATTAAGGATCTTAGTCATCATGGATTTAATGGAAGCATGGGTTGGAACGATATGGATTGGGGCCATCACATTAACCTTCGCACAGGAGGCATTAGGGCAAGATGAAACCTGGTGGGGGTATATAAATGGCGGTTATTATTTAGGCACTATTTTGGGTGGCTTAATTGTATTTCGATTTTCAAAATGGATGCAAGGCCGTTTAACAATCTTTATGCTGGCGGGGTCTTTCCTTTTTGGATTGCTCACGTTTATTTATGGATTTGTCTCTCAGCCATATCTAGCATTAGTTCTTGTCCTATTAATGGGTCCTGCGTATCAATTGAGAGACTTGGCACAGGAAACCATGTTTCAAAATAGTGTAGCAGATGATCAAATATTGACGAAAATACTTGCTGCACGCTCAACACTTGTTCAGTTAATATTTATGTTCTCAGTTATTGGAATTGGAGCTTTAACAGACCTTATTGGTGTTCGATTCATTTACATTTTGTCAGGCGGTTTATTGTTGCTTTCAGCTCTTTATGGCTTTATTCATCTCTATATTAAAGGTCTTGGATCGTCTTTAGAGACTAACAAAGTAAACGCTTCTTAAATTAAATAGTTCAAATAGTTTAGGGAAAGATTAAATAAACAAACCCATTCGTAAGCGAAATCGTAATGATAATGCGTAAAAATGCTTGGATAATTGGTGGTTACCCCAAAAAATTAGAGTTATTACACTAACTTTCGGGGGTCGTTACTTAATTTCCAAGCATTTTTTTTAGTTTGATAATGATTTTTATATTTTATACGGTTGCTAGGAGGCGGTCATGGCACCCGGAATATCAGAACGTATGGAAACAGGTCGCAATGAGTGCTTTATGGCGCCCGGAATTTCAGAATGAATGAAAACCGGTCGCCAAGAGTGCTTCATGACGCCCGAAATTTTCGTTCGAATGAAAATCGGTCGCCAAGAGTGCTTTATGGCTCCCGGAATTTCAGAATGAATGAAAACCGGTCGCTATGAGCGCTTTATGGAGCCTGAAATTTCCGTATGAATGAAAATCGGTCGCTAAGAGCGCTTTATGGCGCCCGGAATTTCCGTGTGAATGAAAATTGGTCGCTAAGAGCGCTTCATGGCGCCCGGAATTTCCGTGTGAATGAAAATTGGTCGCTAAGAGCGCTTCATGGCGCCCGGAATTTCCGTGTGAATGAAAATTGGTCGCCAAGAGCGCTTCATGGCGCCCGGAATTTCCGTGTGAATGAAAATTGGTCGCTAAGAGCGCTTTATGGCACCCGGAATTTCCGAGTGAATGAAAACCGGTCGCTATGCGCGCTTCATGGCGCCTGGAATTTCCGAGTGAATGAAAACCGGTCGCTATGAGCGCTTCATGGCGCCTGGAATTTCCGAGTGAATGAAAACCGGTCGCTATGAGCGCTTCATGGCGCCTGAAATTTCCGTGCGAATGAAAATCGGACGCTATGAGCGCTTTATGGCGCCTGAAATTTCCGTATGAATGAAAACCGGTCGCCAAGAGCGCTTCATGGCGCCCGGAATTTCAGAACGTATAAAAACTAGTCTCTAAGAGGTTTTCGTGGCGGCCAAATTTTAACTTGGAACAAAAATCCGTAGCCATAAAAATTTATTTTAGCTATAGCACCAAATTTCTTCTACTATTTAATCACAATCTCCTTTTATAAATATGTTAAACTAGAATTGCATAAATTCAGAATTTTAACATTAAAAAGGGTGGTTCATATGAGACTAAATGGGAAAACAGCTGTAATTACCGGAGGGGCGAGCGGTATTGGCTTAGAAGCTGTTAAACTTTTTGCTAGGGAAGGTGCAAATGTAGCAATTGTCGATTTTAATGAACAAGCGGGAAAAGAACATGAAAATGGCAATAACGTTCTATTTTTTCAGGCGGACGTAGCTAATAGAGAAAATATCGATCTTGCAATCCAAGGTGTAATCGAAGCATTTGGAAAAATAGATATTCTAATTAATAATGCAGGTATTACAAGAGATGCAACCTTACGAAAAATGACGATTGAGGATTTCCAAAAAGTGATTGACGTGAATCTAACAGGTGTCTTTCATTGTACACAAGCCGTCCTTCCAATTATGCTGGAGGCAGGGAAAGGAAAAATCATCAATACTTCCTCTATCGCAGGTGTGGGGGGGAATTTTGGACAAACGAACTACTCAGCTGCAAAAGCAGGTGTCATCGGATTAACAAAAACATGGGCAAAAGAATTGGGGAGAAAAGGAATTAATGTCAATGCAGTTGCCCCAGGTTTTATCGAGACTGACATGATTAGCACGATTCCTGATCATATTCTCATGCAAATTAAACTAATTACACCAAGTGTTCGTCTAGGGAAGCCTGAGGATATTGCTAATGCGTATTTATTCCTAGCATCAGATGAATCCGATTTTATCAATGGGCATGTGCTTAGTGTTGATGGGGGAATGATGAAATAGTTTATCTGAAAAATTTAGTATAATAGAGAGGTATATATTTTGATAAAAGAAATAGATATTACTAATAAAATGGCTGCAGAAGATGTATTTAATATTCAAATTCCATCATACGAGATAGAAGCTGAAATAATCGGCTATTCAGAAATTCCGCCATTAAATGATACAATCCCCGCGTTGATGAAATGTGGAGAAACATTCTTTGGTTATTACATAAATGAAGTGTTATGTGGTGTCCTGTCCTTTAAGTCAGAAAAGGATGAAATTGATATCCACCGGCTAATGGTACATCCAAACCATTTTCGAAAGGGAATTGCAAAGAAGCTATTAGAATATATCGAAAAAAATGCAATGGGGACAAAAACACTAATCGTATCAACTGGTTCAAAAAATATGCCAGCTGTTCAATTCTATGAAAAATTTGGCTTTGTAAAAACAGGAGAAATTAATATAAACGAACAGTTATCGTTAACTTCTTTCAAGAAACAAATAAAATAGACTTTTTATGGGGCTGTTACTCAGCTCCTTTTTTTTATTAATATGGGCATAATAGGTTAAATGCAGAGATACTTGACATGTAACCAAAAGGTGTTATATCATTTAAAACGAAACCAAAAGGTGTTATATTATCTACTAAGAAGGAGTTTTTTTATGACAAATCAAAATAAAGTAAAAGATATTGAGCAAAAGGTGATTATTGAAGCGCCTATTCAAAAGGTGTGGGATAAAGTAGCAAATGCAGAAGGAATTGCGTCATGGTTTATGCCTAATGATTTTAAACCTGAGGTAGGTCATGAATTTCATTTACAATCTCCTTTTGGACCATCTCCATGCAAGGTATTAGAACTAGACGAACCAAATCGGCTTTCATTTTCATGGGATACAGATGGATGGCTCGTTTCATTTATTTTGAAAGATCTAGGAGGAAAGACAGAGTTTACTCTCATTCATGGCGGGTGG
>NZ_LT904904.1:2456073-2591123 GCF_900199725.1 Cytobacillus massiliigabonensis
TGAAATTTCCGTGCGAATGAAAATCGGACGCTATGAGCGCTTTATGGCGCCTGAAATTTCCGTATGAATGAAAACCGGTCGCCAAGAGCGCTTCATGGCGCCCGGAATTTCAGAACGTATAAAAACTAGTCTCTAAGAGGTTTTCGTGGCGGCCAAATTTTAACTTGGAACAAAAATCCGTAGCCATAAAAATTTATTTTAGCTATAGCACCAAATTTCTTCTACTATTTAATCACAATCTCCTTTTATAAATATGTTAAACTAGAATTGCATAAATTCAGAATTTTAACATTAAAAAGGGTGGTTCATATGAGACTAAATGGGAAAACAGCTGTAATTACCGGAGGGGCGAGCGGTATTGGCTTAGAAGCTGTTAAACTTTTTGCTAGGGAAGGTGCAAATGTAGCAATTGTCGATTTTAATGAACAAGCGGGAAAAGAACATGAAAATGGCAATAACGTTCTATTTTTTCAGGCGGACGTAGCTAATAGAGAAAATATCGATCTTGCAATCCAAGGTGTAATCGAAGCATTTGGAAAAATAGATATTCTAATTAATAATGCAGGTATTACAAGAGATGCAACCTTACGAAAAATGACGATTGAGGATTTCCAAAAAGTGATTGACGTGAATCTAACAGGTGTCTTTCATTGTACACAAGCCGTCCTTCCAATTATGCTGGAGGCAGGGAAAGGAAAAATCATCAATACTTCCTCTATCGCAGGTGTGGGGGGGAATTTTGGACAAACGAACTACTCAGCTGCAAAAGCAGGTGTCATCGGATTAACAAAAACATGGGCAAAAGAATTGGGGAGAAAAGGAATTAATGTCAATGCAGTTGCCCCAGGTTTTATCGAGACTGACATGATTAGCACGATTCCTGATCATATTCTCATGCAAATTAAACTAATTACACCAAGTGTTCGTCTAGGGAAGCCTGAGGATATTGCTAATGCGTATTTATTCCTAGCATCAGATGAATCCGATTTTATCAATGGGCATGTGCTTAGTGTTGATGGGGGAATGATGAAATAGTTTATCTGAAAAATTTAGTATAATAGAGAGGTATATATTTTGATAAAAGAAATAGATATTACTAATAAAATGGCTGCAGAAGATGTATTTAATATTCAAATTCCATCATACGAGATAGAAGCTGAAATAATCGGCTATTCAGAAATTCCGCCATTAAATGATACAATCCCCGCGTTGATGAAATGTGGAGAAACATTCTTTGGTTATTACATAAATGAAGTGTTATGTGGTGTCCTGTCCTTTAAGTCAGAAAAGGATGAAATTGATATCCACCGGCTAATGGTACATCCAAACCATTTTCGAAAGGGAATTGCAAAGAAGCTATTAGAATATATCGAAAAAAATGCAATGGGGACAAAAACACTAATCGTATCAACTGGTTCAAAAAATATGCCAGCTGTTCAATTCTATGAAAAATTTGGCTTTGTAAAAACAGGAGAAATTAATATAAACGAACAGTTATCGTTAACTTCTTTCAAGAAACAAATAAAATAGACTTTTTATGGGGCTGTTACTCAGCTCCTTTTTTTTATTAATATGGGCATAATAGGTTAAATGCAGAGATACTTGACATGTAACCAAAAGGTGTTATATCATTTAAAACGAAACCAAAAGGTGTTATATTATCTACTAAGAAGGAGTTTTTTTATGACAAATCAAAATAAAGTAAAAGATATTGAGCAAAAGGTGATTATTGAAGCGCCTATTCAAAAGGTGTGGGATAAAGTAGCAAATGCAGAAGGAATTGCGTCATGGTTTATGCCTAATGATTTTAAACCTGAGGTAGGTCATGAATTTCATTTACAATCTCCTTTTGGACCATCTCCATGCAAGGTATTAGAACTAGACGAACCAAATCGGCTTTCATTTTCATGGGATACAGATGGATGGCTCGTTTCATTTATTTTGAAAGATCTAGGAGGAAAGACAGAGTTTACTCTCATTCATGGCGGGTGGAAAGAAGTGGATGAGATTGTACCAAAAGCGGGTGAACAGGCTTCAGTTATTCGTGATCGCATGAATCAAGGCTGGATAGGAATTACAGAGAAGCTTAAAAAGGCTGTTGAGGGCTAAGTGTCTCAAGCTGCACATAAGCATGATGTTTTTCAAGCGATAGCAGATCCTACCCGCAGGGAGGTTCTTCGGCTGCTTTCACAAAAAGAAATGCCCATTTCAAAAATCACTGAACATTTTCCAATGACCCGAACAGCAATAACTAAGCATCTTCATGTGTTAGCGGAAGCGAAGTTAGTAAGTGGACGTAAGGAAGGTAGAGAAAAAGTTTATCAGCTGCACCCCGAACCTTTGGAGGAAGTTCAGCAATGGATTTCATTCTATGAGAAATTCTGGAATAACAAATTATCCATACTAAAATATATAGTAGAAAATGAAGACAAAAACTAGTGAAATGAAAAAGACCGACAATGATAAATGTCGGTCTTTTTTTCCTTTAATAAAATTATTGACTTTTAAAGTGAACAGATTTTAGTTGAAAAAGTATTTCCAGAATATATTTCGAAGGGTAGAAAATACTATCAAAAAATCGGATGAAGGAGATGTTATTTTGCAAACCATTAAGCCGATTAAATTAGGATCTAATAAATCTGGCTCCAATGAAAAACTCGGATCTGCGGAAATGGGGAAGCTATGGGCAACTTATATGGGGAACAGTATGTCAAAATGTATTTTAAGCTACTATCTTCAGCATGTTGAAGATAGTGATATTAAAACCTTGTTAGAAAATGCATTAAAGTTATGCGATGAATTTATGAAAACTACAACAGAAATTTTTCAAAAGGAAAGCTTTCCTATTCCAAAAGGATTTGGCGAAGAGGACGTCAATCTTGGTGCTCCAAGATTATTTGAGGATGAATTCTATGTTCATTATTTAAAATATACAGCAAAGGCAGGGCTTAGTATTTACAACATCGCGGTTCCACTAGTTTTTCGAAAGGATGTTAATGAATTTTTTATTCATTGTTTACATTCCACCATTTCCTTAATGGAGCAGATTAAAGAAATATTAATGAATAAAGGATTTATTATTAAGCCGCCAATTATCCCTGTGCCAGAAAAAGTAGAGTTTGTACAAAATGATTTTTTAAATGGCTTTTTTGGTCACGTCAGACCTTTACATGCGTTAGAAATCGCTCATTTTTATGATAATATTGAAAATAATGTAACTAGTAAAGCACTCATCATGGCATTTGCGCAAGTGGCAAAGGACGAGAAAATAAAGGAATTATTTGAAAGTGGAAGAGACGGTACACAGAAAAATGTTGAACACTATATGAATATGCTGCTAAAAGAAAATTTACCAGCACCGACTTTTCTAGATGATTTAGTGACAGCTTCTAAATTCTCTCCATTTTCGGATAAACTAATGCTCTATCATAAAATGGATATGTTTACGATGAAGATCAGAGCTTTTGGAAACTCATTAGCAGTTAATGGCAGGCATGATATAGGAGCACTTTATACGAAATCATTTATGAAAGTCGGAGTATTTGTAGAAAATGCAGCGAAAATTATGATCGAAAAGGGCTGGATGGAACAGCCGCCTTATGCGATTGATCGAAAAAATTTAGCGTCTGAATAGTGGACACCTGTGATGGCATCATACAGCGAATAGTGTTATTCTTTAATCATTAAAGACAAAGAAAGATTAAGGGGGAGGGTCTTTGAACTTCAAAATAAATCAGAAAGTCATTACAGATAAGTGTGGAATCGTCTCCTATAAACGAGGAGACGCTTTTTATCGTGCAAATAAAGTAAGTTTTGAACATTTTGATTCAAGCGGCTGCAAAGCCATAGTTGCTGGGAACGAACATTTTTTTGTAACGATTAAAGAAGAAAATAATAGTGGTTTCTATACAGAATGCAGCTGTCCAAAGCTAGCTTCTTTCGATAAAGACTGTCAGCATATTGCAGCAGTATTAATTGCCATTTGGGAACATCAACGCAATGGGGTGATCTCTTCGTCCTCGCAAAAGGATGTGGCGGTATCTGGAAATATTTTTGGGCTCACAGAGGAAATGATGTCAATTTTTAATGACAAGCCGATCCGTTCAAGTGGTCATCAGCTGCACTTTGAAAATAGGCAAGTTGTTGAAGCTGATTTTTTCTGTAGACCTGTTGCTATTGATAAGGAAAATCTATTATTAGGAATTGAAATAAATATTGCGACAAATAAAGTGAAAAACATCCGTGAATTTTTGGGTAATATTAAAGAGGGAAAACCAAGCGCTCTTACTAATTCGTTTACTTTTGATCCGAATTCCCACTGTCTTCATAGGGAGTCAGATGCTGTGATTGGACAGCTTATTGACGTTGTCAAAGATGAGGACATGTATAGGAATAGTTTATCAGATGAATTAAGTAATAGGATAAGCAATGAAATGTTACTTATACCTCCAACATCTTGGGAAAAGCTGCTGCATCTGCTTACAAGAGCACCGGGTGTTAAGCTATTGTACGATGGGACAATATATGAAAGACTTCAATTATCTGAAAAGACATTGCCATTACAATTTCACTTTGAGGGAACTGATGATAAGGGCTATCTGTTAAAGATTAAGGGATTGAATCAAATGATCCTCCTTCATTCGTATCGTTCTGTGCTATTTAAAGGTAAAATTACTGAATTAAAAAGTGATGACTGCAACCGCCTTTATGAGCTAAAGCAGATGCTAGAGGCATCTGGAACGAATCAAATTCCCATTCATAGAGATCAAATTGATTTTTTTATGGAAAAAGTAGTGCCAGGTTTGAAGAGATTGGGACATGTACAAATAACGGAAGTGATTTCTAAGCAGTATTTGAAGACACCATTAGTTGCTAAGCTTTACTTGGATCGCGTAAAAAATCGTTTACTTGCAGGACTTGAATTCCATTATGACCATATTGTCATTAACCCTCTCGATGACAAAGAAGTTCAGACATCATCTTTACTCATAAGAGATGATGCAAAAGAGGAAGCGATTTTACAGTTGATGGAAGACAGCTCTTTTGCAAAGACAGAGGGAGGCTATTTTTTACATAATGAAGAATTAGAGTATGAGTTTTTAACCTATATGATTCCAAAGCTGCAAAAGCTAGTACAAATCTATGCAACGACAGCTGTAAGAAATCGGATTTTTAGAGAGAATACTCATCCTAAGATACGAGTTAAAGTGATAAAAGAACGGACGAACTGGCTTGAATTCAAATTTGAAATGGATGGTGTTTCTGACAAGGAAATACGGGAGCTTTTATCGGCTTTGGAAGAGAAGCGAAAATATTACCGTTTACGAAGCGGATCGCTGCTCTCATTAGAAACAAAGGAATTTCAAGAAATTCAGCGTTCTCTTCATGCACTTCCTGTCCAAAATGAAGATCTTGAAAGAGGTCTTAATATCCCCATTGTGAGAGGGATCCAACTTATTGACTCCATTGAAGATAGAAAACTATTGACGATGGAGGAATCATTTAAACATTTTCTTGAAACATTAAGTAATCCTGGCAGCTTGGATTTTATTATTCCTGCTCGTTTAGAATCAAAATTACGAGACTACCAGAAGACTGGTTTTAAATGGATGAAGGCTCTTGCAAAGTATGGCTTTGGCGGGATTTTAGCAGATGATATGGGACTTGGGAAAACATTGCAAAGCATTGCATTTATTTTATCTGACCTTCCGATTATTCGTAAAAGGAAACAGCCAGCTCTGATTGTTTGTCCATCATCTTTAACATATAACTGGCTGAATGAAATGATGAAATTTGCTCCTGAACTTCAGGCTGTAGTCATTGATGGAACGAAAACGGAAAGAATAGGTTTACAAAAAAACATATTGGATTTAGATGTTGTTATTACTTCCTACCCACTTGTAAGAAGAGATATAAAATGGGTAGAGAAACAAATATTCCATACCGTATTTTTTGATGAGGCTCAAGCATTTAAAAATCCGATTACGCAAACAGCACGTGCGGTAAAACGGATACAGGCTAATCATCGGTTCGCACTAACTGGTACACCTATTGAAAATTCAATAGAGGAATTGTGGTCTATTTTTCATGTGATATTTCCCGAGCTTTTCCAGGGGTTAAAGGAGTACAGTCATCTTTCTAGAAAAACAATTGCACGAAGGGTCAGTCCATTTTTATTGCGGAGGATGAAGGAGGATGTCCTTTCAGAGCTGCCTGAAAAAATTGAGTCAATTGAATCAACTGAGCTGCTGCCTAATCAGAAGAAGCTGTATGCAGCATATTTAGCAAAATTAAGACATGACACTCTAAAGCATTTGGATAAAGATACTTTACGGAAAAATAAAATCAGAATCCTGGCAGGTTTGACAAGGCTAAGACAGATTTGCTGTCACCCCGCATTGTTTGTTGACGGCTATAAGGGAGAATCGGCAAAGTTAATACAGCTCTTGCAGATTATTGAGGAATCCAGGCTTTCAGGAAGAAGAGTCCTCATTTTTTCTCAGTTTACAAAAATGCTTGCACTCATCGGAAAAGAATTAGCCATTCGAGATATGCCGTTTTTTTATCTTGATGGACAAACGCCATCAGAGGAACGAGTAAAAACTTGCCATCGTTTTAATGAAGGAGAAAGGGATTTCTTTCTCATTTCCTTGAAGGCTGGCGGGACAGGGTTAAATTTAACGGGAGCAGATACCGTCATTCTTTATGATATCTGGTGGAACCCTGCAGTGGAAGAACAAGCAGCCGATAGAGCCCATCGCATTGGCCAGACAAATACCGTGCAGGTAATTAAGCTAGTATCCCGTGGTACGATTGAAGAAAAAATGAATGAGCTGCAAGAAAAAAAGAAAGATTTAATAGATGAGATTATTGATTCTGAGAAGAAAGCAGCAGCTTTAACTGAAGAGGATATTAGAGAGATATTGAATATATAATCATTAAGAAACCATACTACATTAAGGGTGATAAATATGTATAAATTATTGACTCACAATGATTTGGATGGAGTTGGATGCGGGATTTTGGCTAAGCTCGCCTTTGGCAATGAAGTAAAGGTTCGCTATAATTCCATCTCTAGCCTCGATCGGGAAGTAGAATGGTTTTTGGAAAATGATGAGAAAGAAACCTTCCTAATCATTACAGATTTATCTGTAAATGAAGCAAATGAAAAAAGACTGCAGGCATTTTATGAGGATAAAGGGAAAGTGCAGCTAATCGATCATCATAAAACATCTCTATCCTTGAATGATTATGAATGGGGTCATGTAGTCGTTGAAGATGAAGAGGGAAAATTAACTTCAGCTACATCTTTGTTATATGAATACTTAATCAAACACCAACAGTTGAATCCTACAAATGCAGTAACAGAGTTTGTTGAGCTTGTTAGACAGTACGATACATGGGAATGGGAGAAGAATAACAACCAGTATGCACGCCGGTTAAATGCACTTTTTTACCTAATCTCTATTGAAGAATTTGAGGAAAAGATGATTCAGCGATTGCAGTTGGATGACTTCTTCTCATTTGATGAATTTGAGAAGAAATTGCTTGATATGGAGGATGAGAAGATTGAGCGCTATATTCGCAGGAAAAGAAGAGAACTAGTTCAATCTCCTATCGGTGATCATTTTGCAGGAATTGTGTATGCTGAGTCCTATCACTCAGAACTTGGAAATGAGCTAGGAAAGGAATATCCTCATCTTGATTATATTGCAATCATAAATATCGGTGGAAAAAGGTTGGGCTTCCGTACGATTCATGATCATATCGATTTGTCCGAGATAGCTGGAAATTTCGGAGGAGGCGGACATGCAAAAGCATCGGGATGTACGTTGACAGATGAGACCTATAAACAATTTGTGACTGATACTTTCCATCTCGAGCCGCTGAGAGAGGATGCTAAACATAATCGATTTAATCTAAAACGATCTTCATTCGGGTCATTATACCAAGATCGAGCGGATAACCTCTTTCTTCTTTATCCTCTAAATGAACAAGAGTGGGCTATGAATGAAAATAAAGTACAGATTGAAAAGACTTTTGCCAGCTTTGAAGAAGGGGAAAGCTATTTAAAAAGAACGTATGCTGCATGGCTAGTTAAAGATGAAATTTTCGTTAACTATTTAATAAGTGAAGTAAAAAATAGGTAAACAATGAAAGAGCGATGCTTCCTTTGTGAAGGATCGCTTATTTTGTGGATTATTTTTCAGATTATTGTCATAATAAGAGAAAAATAACAGTTCCTAACAATGTAGAGAGGAATGCAATATAATGACAAACTTATACTTCGTGCGCCATGCCCATTCTACTTATACACCAGATGAGCGCCAAAGACCTTTATCTGAACAAGGCTTATTAGATGCGGAAAAATTAACGAATATATTAAAACATGAAAATATAGATTATGTCCTATCAAGCCCGTATAAACGAGCGATTCAAACAGTGGAAGGAATCGCAGAATATATTGAGAAAGAGATAATAATTGAAGAGGATCTAAGAGAACGGAATTTATCAGATGATCCTGTGGAAGATTTTTATTTTGCTATGAAAAAAGTATGGGATGATCCTTCTTTTTCTTTGAAAGGCGGGGAATCAAACCAAACTGCTCAGGTGAGAGGTGTGCATGCAACTTTGCAAATTATAGAAGAGTTTAAGGGGAAAAATATTGTTATTGGCACACATGGAAATATAATGGTTTTAATTATGAACTACTTTGATAAAAAATATAATTTCGAATTTTGGAAGGAGCTTTCCATGCCAGACATATATAGACTAGAATTTGATAAAGGTAAACTGAAGGACGTAAATAGAATAATTAATATATGAATTATTTTTCTAGTGAAAGTGAGAAAAAATGAGATGACAAATGAGGAAATAACAAAGAGAATACTTATTCAATATTTTGCAAGTACTAGTAAAAAACGTCCCTTTATTATTGCGATTGATGGGTTAAGCGGGGCGGGAAAAACAACTCTTGTACATAGGATTGACAGTGAATTAAGAAATAATGGCTGCAAGGTAGTTATTATACATATCGATGATCATATTGTCGAAAGAAATAAACGATATAATACAGGTTTTGAAGAATGGTATGAATATTATTATCTTCAATGGGATGTGGATCTTATTTCAATCGATTTATTTATGAAACTGCATAATAACAAGAATGAACTTTTACTTCCATTTTATAATCATTCAGAGGATACATTAACATTAAAGAAAATCTATATACCGAATGACTCGATCATTCTTATTGAAGGCATCTTCCTCCTAAGGAAAGAATGGAGTAGTTTTTATGACTACACAATTTTTCTAGATTGTCCACGTGATGTCAGATATGAAAGAGTGCTAAATCGGGATTCATATATTGGAGATTACCAAGAGAGGCTAAATAAGTATAAAAGAAGATATTGGCAAGGAGAGGGTTATTATCTAGAAAGAGAGAATCCAATTGGACTTGCGGATTTAGTAATAGACTTAATTGAATAAAGAGAGGATGGAAAAACTGGAATATACAATGATTCATCTTACATCATTGAACTATGCGATTGTTATACCTACTCACTGATTTAAAAAGGAGTGTATCCATTATGTATGAATTAAAAACAAAGGAAACTGATAATAGTGTCATCGAATTTATTGAAGCAGTTGAAAGTCCAAAAAAACGTGAAGATGCCTACAAATTATTAGATATTTTTACGGAAACTACTGGATTTGAAGCAAAGATGTGGGGACCAAGCATTATTGGATTTGGGACTTATCATTACAAATATGAATCCGGCCATGAAGGAGTTGCACCTCTTGTTGGGTTCTCACCAAGAAAAGCAAAAATTAGCCTGTACTTCGCACCTGGTGAAACAAAACGAGAACAATTATTAAAGAATTTCGGCAAGCATACAACAGGAAAAGCATGTGTATACATTAATAAAATTGCAGATATTGATGTTAATGTATTAAAAGAATTGATTATTGAATCGGTAAAATTTTTGCAGGAGACTTATCCGGAAAATTAAATATTGTTACATAAAGAACAGTTTTATTCCCAATAGGCTCTCAAAATTGCATTACAAAGGGTGATTAAATGAACACGCATTTATTTCTATTTGGCGGTAGCCCGCCATTTACAAATAAAATGGCAAAATTATTTATAGAAAAGTTAAAAGATAAAACTGGTCCCCTCTCTATTCTTTTTGTAGATAGAGAGGGCTGGGAAGGATATATGCCCAAATACACAAGTGCAATGGAGGAGTATAGTATTAATAATTTTTATTTGCTTCCTCTCCCCACAACACCGGTCGAACAGGTTATTCAAGCTATTCAAATGAGTTCAGGCATTATCATTGGGGGTGGTGACACGAATTTATATGCTGATTATCTCGTTGACACTCCTATTTCCAATATCATTAAGGACTGCTTCCTTTCAGGTGTGCCTGTTGCTGGGTTTTCAGCAGGAGCTTTAATCAGTTCTAACCATTGTGTTATTTCACCAAAGGATAATCCGCAGAAAGAATTTCAACATAGAAAAGGGCTTGGATTAATTACAGACCATTTACTTGCTGTTCACTTTACTGAATGGAACGATGAGAACCATTTAAGAAATGCAGTAAATTACATACACGCTTCCTCAAATTATGGGATTGACGAGAAAACGGGAGCGTATTTTCTTAATGGCCATCTTGCAGCCACTGAAGGGAAAGGCGTTTATTCCATTGAAAATAATGTATTAGTAAAAATAAGCAAAAATAGCTTTTGAATTTTGAAATTAGGTGAATAAATGAGGGCTGCGAAAAACCCACTACTTTTAATAGCTGGAATAGGTATTTCACATTTAGGCAACTGGATTTATTTAATTGCTCTAAATCTATCAATTTTGAACTTAACAGGTTCAGCAGCTGCAGTGGCAGGGCTTTACATAATTAGACCAATTGCTGTATTAATCACAAATACTTGGTCAGGTAGTATTATTGACCGTGTAAATAAAAGATCATTAATGATAATGGTTGATGTTATTCGAGGGATCTTTGTACTTTGTATTCCATTTCTAGGCTCGCTTTGGACTATCTATGCACTACTCCTATTGATTAATATTACTGGCTCTTTTTTTGGTCCAAGTTCATCTGTTTATATTACGAAACTTGTTCCTGCAGAAAATAGAAAAAGATTCAATTCATTGATGAGCATGATCAGCTCAGGGGCATTTCTTGTTGGTCCTGCACTTTCTGGATTCCTAATCATGCTTGTAGGAACAAATCTTTGTATCTTTATCAATGCAATTACATTTTTTATTTGTGCATTTTTTATTTATCTTTTACCGAATGTAGATGAGAAAGTAGAAAATGAAAGAGAACAGATTAATTGGCAAACACTCATTCAGGATTGGTTAGTAATCCGAGATTTCGCCAAATCAGCAAAATACTTTATTACCGTTTACATATTATTTCAGAGCGCGATGTTAGTGGGGTTTGCCCTTGATTCACAGGAGGCAACATTCATTAAACAGCATTTACAATTATCTGATCAGGATTATGGATGGATAGTGAGTATTACTGGTCTTGGAGCATTGACTGGTGGGGCTGTCGCTGCTTTTGCATCAAAAAAGATACAGTTACGCTTATATTTAGGTGTAGGGATGCTTTTGACAGCAGTAGGCTATGTATTTTTTTATGCTTCCTTTAATTTCATATCGGCAACATTAGCATTTATATTTTTAGGCTTTTTCATGGCATTTGCTAATACAGGCTATCAAACATTTTTCCAAAACAATGTGCCTGTCGAAATGATGGGCAGATTTGGAAGCATAGCAGAAATGGTGCAAGGCATCATTCAAATTGGATTGACATTGCTGCTCGGGTTAACTGCTGATTGGTTTTCATTACAAGCAGTATGCATTATTTTCTCCATCGTTAGTACAGTAATCGCTGGAATACTCTTAGGATCGGTCATGATTCCAGCTAAATCGATGTATTTCGAGGAGAATGTTAAAGTACCTTTGTAAAATGTATAGGAAAATAATGTTACTTATGATAAAATTCAATAGTTCTGAAATATTAATGTATATTAAATTTCAGAACTATTGATAGAAAGGGGGCGTTCATTTATGAAAAATAAAATGCTTGCTATTAATACGTATAAGATGGGGAAACTGCCTAGTTAATGTAACTTTGCCTTTCCCCGATATTAGAGAGGGGAAAATATAATGAAAACGGATAATATTAAACTTATAGAGTTAAATTCGGATAATTGGTATGAATGCTGCCAATTAGAGGTTTCTGAAAATCAGAAGGCATTTTTTGAGCCGAATGCAATATCTATTGCACAATCTAAATTTGAAC
This sequence comes from Cytobacillus massiliigabonensis, assembly GCF_900199725.1. Taxonomy (GTDB): domain Bacteria; phylum Bacillota; class Bacilli; order Bacillales; family Cytobacillaceae; genus Cytobacillus; species Cytobacillus massiliigabonensis. Next base: position 2,468,406 of record NZ_LT904904.1, read on the forward strand.
CAACATTAAAACCATACGCAATTTATTTAGAAGATAAGGTGGTAGGCTTTCTCATGTACAATACTGTACTTGAAGAGCTTAAAGGCTATTGGGTATACAGAATTATGGTAGATAAAAATTACCAAGGCAAGGGAATTGGCAAAAAGGCAACTGAGTTAATGATTGCAGAAATGACTAAATTGCCAAATGCCCAGAAAATTATTGTAGGTTATCATCCGGATAATTTTGGAGCGCATCATTTATATTTAAGTTTAGGTTTTGTAGACAATGGCGACCGTTTTGGAAAGGAAATGGCGGTTGTGAAGTATATTACTAAGTAAATTTATACAAGATAATAATAAATTTTACCTGGCTGACTTAAAGATCGAAAAAAACGATCTGTTTGAATCAGCTTTTGGTGCAGGTAGTGCTTTCAGTGAACAAACAAGCCTATGCACACATTATAAATAAATATAAAAACCAGGTCTATGCCACAACTTTACGAATGACAAAAAATGCACAGGATGCACAAGATTTAGTAGTGACAAAGACTGTTCCTTCTGATTTTTCATTTGCTATCTGTTACTCGCTATTATGATGCAAGAGATAAGTGGGAGATTCCATTGTATAAAAAAGAGTAAGGTAAAAGGAGCGAAACCCTATGTGGTTTCACTCCTTTGTTTTTATCGATGTAGAATGCTCCCTCACACTTACGGTAGCCATAACAAAGTAGGGATACCGCCAAATTGACGGTATCCCTAAAAAACATATAAAGAACACCGATGAATCGGTAATCATAGAATTTAAGAAAATACATTGAAAAAGGTGAGTCCTTGTGATAAATTTATATAGATATGTATCGTTTATCTAATTTTAAATATATTATCCCTATATTAATTATACGATGTAAACGATACGTTAGTCAACCTTTTTTATAAATTTTTTTAAGGAGTGTTTGCTATGAATTTGGAATTTCAGCAGGAGCAAAAACGAGTGGACAGTGTAATGAAGATAATTACACAGGAAATCAGCAGATTGGAAGAAGAAACCTCCAGGCGCAGAAATGAAGTGGTTCATATCCGCAAGCACTTTTGGGATGAAATCAAGGTGAATACGGATACCTTTGATGATTATCTTGAGACCATTATCGGCTTGAGGCAGGAGGCACAGGCTTTGTCAGTAAACCAAAGTGTCCATAGGCATGCATCCAAACGGTTATCTACGTTACGGCGAATGCATGAGATTCCTTACTTTGGGCGCATTGATTATATTGAAGAAGGTACTTCAGCTGAAGAACAAATCTATATTGGGATCTCATCGCTTAGTGATCCTAGGGGAGAAGAATTCCTTATTTACGATTGGAGGGCTCCGATCTCAAGTGTCTACTATGATTACCAGCCCGGTCCGGCTAAATATGCAACACCAGGAGGAACAATCCAAGGGATTTTGGAGAAAAAGTGGCAATATCTTATCCGCAGCGGCATTCTTAAGTCTATGTTCGATACGAGTCTCACCATTGGAGATGAGATATTACAGCAGGTTCTTGGTAAAGGAACGGACAAAAAGATGCACAATATAGTAGCGACCATTCAACAGGAACAAAACAGGATCATCCGCCATGATCAAGGTATGCTACTCATTGTTCATGGTGCAGCTGGCAGTGGCAAAACATCAGCCGCTATGCAGCGAATTGCTTATTTGCTTTACAAATATCGAGATCGTCTAAATGCAGATCAAATCATTCTTTTTTCGCCTAATTCCATGTTTAATAGTTATGTATCGAATGTGCTGCCAGAACTTGGCGAAGAGAATATGCAACAAGTTACATTTCAGGAATATCTGGATCACCGATTAAGTAAAGAGTTTCAAGTTGAAAATCCTTTTGAGCAATTGGAATATGTTTTAACAGGAGAAAATACTTCTTCATACATGTCAAGGGTTGCTAGCATCCGATTCAAAGCATCTGCCAGTTTTTTTGAAACAATCCAAACATACAGGCAGTCGCTAGAAATATCAGGAATGCTATTTAAGGACATTCGATTTAGAGGGAAACCAATCGTTACTGCACAGCAAATTGCGGACAGATTTTATAGCAATGACATTTCACTCCGCTTTCACAATAGGCTGGAAAAATTGAAAGAGTGGCTTATTAAGAAAATAAAAGATGCACAAAAATTAGAAAGAACAAAGCCATGGGTTCAAGAGGCAATAGAGTTGCTTAGCAACGAAGAATACTATAATGCACGTGCTTTCTTAGCTAAAAAAAGCGGGTTTAAAGGCGAAACGATCTCAGACTATGAAGTTGAGACAAAAGCACTTGCCAAATTAATTGTTCACAAGAAAATGAAGCCTTTGCAAAAACAAATCCGAGCGTTTCAATTCGTGGATATAAACGGGATGTATAAGCAGCTATTTACTGATCCATTAAAGATCAAAGATTGGATAGACGGGGAGACACCAGTAGATTGGGCGGATATTTGTCAAATGACGTTAGAAATGCTAGATGAAGGTAAACTTTTTTATGAGGATGCTACCCCATTTTTACTTTTGAAAGAGATGATACTAGGATTTCAGACGAATAGCTCAATTAAACATCTCGTTGTTGATGAGGCGCAGGATTATTCCCCGTTTCAATTTGAGTTTTTGAGGCGTTTATTTCCTGCGGCAAGAATGACAGTACTCGGCGACTTTAATCAGGCGATATTCGCTCATGCCAGTGAAATGGTTGATTTTAACAATCTTACAAGTCTCTATGGTCCAGATGAAACAGACGTGATCAATATGGAACGCAGCTACCGATCCACAAAACCAATCATCGAATTTACACGAAAACTCATTCCGAACGGTGATAGAATTATCCCTTTTGAACGTGACGGTGAGCGACCAGTGCTGAAACAAGTGGCTGATTATGCAGAGCTGCACAGCACCATTGTCACAAAAATCAGTGACTTGAAAGGTTTAGGGTTAAATAGTATTGCAGTCATATGCAAATCTGCCAAGGAAAGTAATCGCGCATTTGAAGCTTTATCCTGCATCGATGATATTAAACTCTTGAAGAGTAACTCGATTGAATACGAACAAGGAGTCGTTGTTGTTCCTTCCTATTTATCCAAGGGCATCGAATTCGATGCTGTCATCATTTATGATGCATCTGAGGATGTATACGGTGATGAGAGCTTGCGCAGAGTTTTCTATACCGTCTGCACGAGAGCTATGCATTATTTGCAGCTTTACAGTGTAGGTGAACCGAGCCCATTTTTAAGAAATGTGTTGCAGGAAGGGTTCATTCAGGTATAACTCTTATATTATAAAGTTCCTTATCAAAATGAAATAATGTATAACTTCACTTAATTTCTAGAAGTATGTTAAAAGTCCAACTTCTCAATTTCTAAGATGAAAAGTTGGACTTTTTTATATAAATGTATCTGTTTTTAATTCATTGTTGATTTTCGTGTAGATACGAGAATTAATAGGCAGAGAATTTCCGGCTAATGTTTAAAAAGGAAGCTGAAGAAGCTGATATAAGCGGAGATATTCCGATTAACTGTTCTAAATAAGTTAAAATCCAACGATATGGATACTATAAACGGAAAAACTCCCCTTATTTTTAAAGAAATATCGGTATTTCCTAATTTAAACGGAAATTCTCCGTTTATTTTTTAATACAGTAAAATCAATATTCAGTTATAACTAAGAATCATAGTTGAGTTAATATTCAATGAACTATAAAATAATATTTATACTGAATTGGAAAAAATATTTAGGATGTGGAAATATTGGAAAATGAAATGCTGAAAATATTTGACCAACATCGGAATCAAATTGGAGTTGCTTCTAGAGAAGAAGTTCATCGGGTAGGTTATTGGCATGAAGCCTTCCATTGTTGGTTTTTTAGCAGAGAAGGGGATGCGTGTTATATTTACCTTCAAATTCGGAGCAAAATGAAAAAAGATTATCCGAATCTAATTGATATCACAGCTGCAGGGCATCTCTTAGCACATGAAACTGTTGACGATGGGATAAGAGAGATAAAAGAAGAGATTGGGATTGATGTTTCCTTCAATGAATTAATTTCAGCAGGTATTTTTAAATATTCTGTTGTAAAAGGAGAATTTATCGATAATGAGCTGGCTCATATCTATCTATATGAAACGAATCATTCCCTTCATGATTTTATATTGCAGAGAGAAGAAGTATCAGGGATTGTTAAGGTGAAATGGAGAGAATTCTATGATTTATGGATAGGCAAAATAGATGAAGTCAACATTCAAGGGTTTGAAGTAAATAAGGAAGGGCAAAGAGCTTTAATTAGCCGATTTGCAAGTAGAAATCATTTTGTTCCACATGATACTTCTTATTATGAGCATGTTATTCAATCGATACAAAAAATTAATGAAGATTAGGGTGATCATATGGCAGTATCCTATTTTTTAGTGTTTTTATTAGCGGCTATCCCATTATTTGAGCTGATTACAGTCATCCCTTTAGCGATCATAGGCGGATTGTCGCCGGTTCCGGTAGCTATCCTGGGTTTCTTAGGGAATCTATTAACTATATTATTGTTAATTGTGTTTGTTGATAAAATAAAACTTCTTCTCAGAACTAGAAAGCAAAAACGAAATGTGGTTACAGAAGTAGAGGGCGGGGGAGACCATTATACGGAAGGAACAGAACTAGAACAAGATTCCAAAAAGCAAAAACGAGCAAGAGTACTCTTTGATAAATATGGTCTTCCTGGCTTAACAATTTTTGGGCCACTTTTAGTAGGATCACATATATCTGCATTCATGGGAATGAGCTTTGGATCAAGCAGAGGGTTGGTTACAGGCTGGATGATTGCAAGTTTAGTTATTTGGACCATTCTCTCAACAGTATTAGCTAATTCAGGGGTATCATTCCTGGCACCTGATTTGAAAGAGAATGGTTTTCTCCTTCGTATCTTTCGGTAAGGGGAATAGGATATATTAAGCTTTAATAAATAAAGATTGGTTGCGGTGGAGGATGCAACATTTGGTAAAGAAAGTAAAAAATAATAACTTTACTCCGTTATATCATTAAAGGAATGGGGAAAATTGAAACTTTTTAAATCAAATTCCGTAGAAATGATAGGCTGAAATGACGGAGGGACTCCCTTGAAAATATTAGTTTGGCTGGTTATTGCAATAGTAGCTTTATTTGGATTCGTAATAGGTATTGGAATTCTCAAATATAGAAAAGAAATAAAAGGAACGAACCCGGAATATTTAATTGAGATTATCAAGGAAAAGGCAAAGGATAGCAATATTTCGTTATCGATTCAACACAATAATGAGAAGTGGGTAGGGATCAACGAAAAAACGCTGCTTCCTTTAGCAAGCACAGTAAAAATTATAGTCGCAATTGAATATGCCAAGCAGGTGGCAGGCGGTCAAGTGGATCCGAAGAAAGGGGTAAGTTTACAAGAATTAGATGCATATTATGTACCAAAAACTGACGGAGGAGCACATGAGGCTTGGCTTGCACATTTGCGGAGCGGAAAGGAAATAGATTATATACCTTTAAGTGAAGTTGTGAAGGGAATGATCGCTTATAGTTCAAATGCGAATACTGATTATCTGATTTCAGTTCTGGGCTTAGAAAACATCAATCGAGTGGCGGAAAGCCTAGGAATAACAAATCACGAGCCTCTATATCCGATTGTTAGTGCAATTTTTATTCCCTCAAAATTAATGACAGATAAGAACATTTCCAAAAAAGAGGCACTGCAGGACCTCAAGCATATGGGCATGAATGAATATCGAAAGTATGCGATTGCCATTCACACGCATTATCTCAGCCATCCGTTATCTTCCAAAGATAAACAGCAATTAATTAAAGTAATGAATATGGATTTTCAAAAAATCTGGTCAGACCGACTAACACGAGCAACGACAGAAGACTATGTTTCAATTATGAGGAAACTGAACAGTAAGGAGTTTTTTCATAAGGATGTTCATGAACATCTTGATCCAATCATGGAGCAAATAATAGAAAATCCCGCCAATCGCGAATGGCTCGTACATGCTGGACAAAAAGGGGGATCTACTGCATTTGTTTTTACAGTGGCGATGTATGCGACTGATAAGAAAGGGAATCAAACCGAGTTAGCCTTTTTTGCCAATGATTTAACTTTAATAGAACAAGAAAAACTTTCTCGGGTGATGAATGAATTTCAGTTAAAGTTTCTTAAGGATTCAGAATTTCGAAACTTTGTTAAATCTGAATTAGCGCATTTATAAAGGGCATTTTATATGCTCTTATAATGACCTTTACTCAAAAAAATAGTAGATTTCTCCCAAAAAAAGCCTAAAATGAATAATGGGAGGTTTTATACATGCAAGAAATTAGCAATCTCGCATTATTCATTATTCTTTTATTTGTCTTTGTCCCAATCATTATATCGATGAATCAAAAGTTAGGAATGGGAAGGGATATACTATATTCCTCAATTAGGGGATTTATTCAATTATTATTATTAGGATTTTTTATTTCTTTCCTGTTTAGCTTAGAAAATGTTTTCGTTGTATTTGGCTATATTTTTCTCATGATGATTATTGCTTCATTAAATGCATCAAAAAGAGGCATAGACCGGAAGAAATCTTTTTTTATTTTGCTAGTAGGAATTGCACTGTCTGTCCTTCTCTGTATTTGTATTTGGCTAGTTTTTGAAATCATTCCACTTGAGGCGCAATATCTCATTCCAGTAGGTGGGATGTTTATTGGAAATGCGATGATTGCTGGCGCAGTTGTATTAGAAGCAATGAAGAACAATCCAGAAATGGAAGAAGAATTTTTGAAAAAGAAGGCTATAAAAATCGCAATGATACCGACAGTTGATATGTTAAAAACGGTAGGTCTCATTCAAATACCAGGAACAATGACAGGAATGATTCTTGCTGGTGCAGATCCTTTCGGTTCTGTAAAATATCAAATATTCATTATTTTTACCTTATTGGTTGTTTCCTCATTGGCAGCGATAATTGTCTGTTTACTCAATTATAAATATATTATGAAGGAATTTTCTGTCCAACAGGATACAAGTATTACATTTTAAGAGGATGAAATTTATGCAGCAAATTCAGATTCTGCAAAACGTCATAGATTACATAGATGAACATATAAAAGAGGAGATTTATCCAAAGGATTTAGCCAATCTCGCTGGATATTCTCCCTATCATTTTTATCGCTTATTTAATCGGCATATTGGCTTTTCCATTATGGAATATGTTTTAAGAAGAAAGCTGCAATATGCTTTATTTGAACTTGCTAATGGAAAGAAAATAATCGAAATTGCCATGGATTATGGTTTCCATACACATGCCGGATTTACAAAAGCCTTTAAGAGATGTTTTGGATGTCCTCCGAGTCTATATAAGCTCCATTGTCCAGTATCTGCCCCGAACAGACTAGAATTAAAGAAATTACAGCAAAAGGAGGTAGGGGGGATAATACTCCAGCCAAAAATGATTTCTAGAGAATCCTTTTGGGTTGCTGGAAAAAGGTTTGAAATCCAAGCGGGCAATATTTCATTCACAAGAGATTCTCCCGCTTTTTGGGAAACTGGCGGATATAACGACGGTTCAGTAGAAACAGCTCTATATAAATTACTCAATCCCAAAAAGCATGGAGAGTATTGCTTTAATATTAGCCATGATATATTTGAAAATCATTTTACGTTTCTCTTTGCAGTAGACTATGATCAAAATAGTGATATTCCGCCAGAAATGGTAAAATGGGAGATTCCAGAAGCCACCTATGCTGTTTTTAGAACTCCATTAGTGGAAGAGAGTCAGTTTGTATCCTCTATTAAAGGGACATGGCGCTATATTATCGAAGACTGGCTCCCGCATTCAGGCTATGAAGTTGACGAAAACAGCTATGATTTCGAATACTATAATGAATATTGTCATCATTGGGAGCATGAGAAAATTTTTATGGAAATACATCTTCCAGTGAAAAGAAAAAGAGGGTGACTACTCACCCTCTTGAAAGTTCTAATGCTTTTTTTAGTAAGAACAAAACTGGAGATAAGAGGATTGCACTAATAAGGATAGCCGTTTTGATTGAAAATATTGAAGCAATTCCCCCAATAATTGGACCTCCGCTAATTTGACCAATTGCATCAACTTGCCCTTTCATTGAGAAAAAGGTTGCACGGACGGATGATTCAGGAATGATTGTATTAAGCCATATTTCTTCCAGCGGCTGCATGATCTGTCTTGCCATTTGAACAATCACATAAAATATAAGCAAAGTGATTATTGATGTCGAGTATGAAAAGCCAATTAATGAACAAATAATCAGGATGCTTCCAATAAATAAAGAGATATAGATTAACTTCAGGTGCTGATGAATAGAGCTGCGATTAATTATATGCAATACAAAAAAAGAGCCAGTAACAACTAAAAATTGAATCCCTCCAGTTACAAGTACAATGCTTTTCTCAGAGAAAAAGGAGAGTTTAGATGTTTCTAAGAAATGTGATAACCATAAACGATCAAAGCCCTCACTATAAAACCCAAAAAACATTGCAATGAGAAAAAGTAGACGCATCAAGCGGTTTGCTTTAGAGTATATAGCAATTTTGCTTACATTCATCTTCATATTCTTCCATACAGATGATTGACCTTCTAGCCTCAATGGTACGAACTTTTCTTCTTTCATATAGAACATTAAATAAACTGCTAGACCCAGCATGCACAGTCCACCAAGTATAATAGGGAGGTTCAGCATAAATATTCCAGTAAAGATACTTAGAGGAATCGCAATCACTTGACCAAGATTGCCAGCCTTTGCTCCATTAATAAATGCACAAGCCGCAAGTTCTTCGCCAACTTCATCACTTACCCATGCTTGTAATGATCCACTCGTGAATGTATAACCGATCCCCCATAATATTTGTGAGAAAATCACTGCTAAGAAAAAAGGGAACAATCCTTCAATCAGGAATCCGAATCCGATTAATAAGTATCCAATAATAATAGACAGTTTTCTGCTCTTCATATCAGAAACAATCCCAGTAGGAATTTCAAAAATAAAAACAGAAAGTTCCAGAACAGTTCCGATCAAAACAAGCTCAAGTGGGTTAAGATTGACAATTTGTACATGATACAACAGATTTACAGTGAAAATATAAGTAAAGAAGAGCTGAGATAGAAAGCAAGTATGGATATAAACGTAATATGGATCTTTCATAAATAACTGTTTCATTATTTCTTCCTCCTTACAATTATCATAGAGGGGAGAAATGGATATTTCTTTTCCAAACTTGCGGAAATTGCAATCAAAAAACCCTGTCCTTAGTTGAAGATTAGGACAGGGTTTTAATTAATATTTATTTGCAGCAATGACTTTATTTCTTCCTTCTTGCTTTGCTTTATACAATGCTTGATCTGTCATGTCCAGAAGTTCAGAGAAATTGTCAGCGGACTCTGGAAGATGGCCTACTCCGATAGAAACTGTTACTGGATTTCCAGTCGGACTGATTGTCGTTTCTAACGTTTTTCTTAAACGCTCTGCAATTAATAATGCTTTAGCTAAATCAACGTCAGGAAGGATAATGAGGAATTCTTCTCCGCCCCAACGGAAACAAAGGTCCGTTTCGATAGTATTCTCTGTGATTAATTTTGCAATGTATTGAATGACTTCATCACCTTTAAGATGACCATACTGATCATTAATTAATTTAAAACGATCAATATCGAAAAGGATAATGGAATATGAATCTGAATTTAGTGCTAATTTTTCCAATGCACGGCGATTATATAGACCTGTTAAATGGTCACGTTTTGATTCGCTTTCAGCAAAGTGAAGTTTTTTCTGATAAAAGTCGATTGCAATTAGAAGGGTACGTTTCAATTCTCTTATCTCAAAGTACCATTCTGGGATTTTTTCTGTTGGTACAGGTTTGTTTTTTGTAACTTGATGAGCATAAGTTGCTAGGTCCTTTATGGGGTTTACAATTTTTGCAAGTAAATAAATGGTAAGAACAAATACAAATATCATAAATGGAATCATAAATAGGCTAATTTGCCTGGCAAGGTCCCAAGTTGGTTTCATTACGGCATTTTTGGGTGTTTGTGAGATGATCCCCCAACCATTGGCAGCTTCTGCAGCAGCATAACCGGCCAACATTGTTTGACCTTTTGTATTAACAAGCTCTTGACTCCCGCTGTTGCCCTTCATTACCTCTTGAACTACTATATTTTCTTTTACACTATCATTAATCCTTTTTATATCTGGATGAAAAATGATATTTCCTTTTGAATCAACAACATAAACATAAGAATTGTTTTGGTGCTTAGGATGTTGATCAAGTATTGTCTTTAGGCTATTATCTTCATGCAAATTGATGGTACCTGCAAGAAATCCAATATACGTACCAATATTATCAAATACAGGTACCGAAATTAGGATTACTAGTTTCCCATTAATCCCAACATAAGGGTCAGAAACGGTGTGTCTCTTTTTTGCTAGTGCTTCACGTGCACCAATAGAATCGACCTTAGTACCTTCAACATTAATATCTGGTACCGATGCAATAACTGTCCCATTGCGATCGACAAACCAAGTGCTATTGAAATAAGTTGTAGAGTGCAGAAGATCATATAAATCTTTATATATGATCTTCGAATCTAAAGTTTTATAATCTATATCTCTGGCTTCAACACTTAAATTTGAAAACATATCACGGAAATGCATATTCGTGGTGTCAGCTAATTTTTTTGCGTAATATTGGTTTTCTATTAAATAGTTTTTCTCAAGTGTGTTTTTACTTACAATATGGCTCGAAATTAAACTTCCAGCATATGTGCCAAACATGGCAAAGGCTAACAATCCTAATATCAGTAATTTTATACTTAATCTTATCCGTTTCATAATCCTATCCCTAAAAAAAGTACTATTCTAAAATAGAATAACCTAGATTTGAGTATACTATTTTTTTTATAAGGATAACAATACGAAATATCCATTTAATCAGCTAGTTATGTTGTTAAAAAGTGGATTTTAGAGCTATTTTACTTCACTTATCAAAATAATGTGATGACCCAACCACCAATTGCCCCGGCAGCAACAATAACCCAAGGAGGGACCTTCCAAAACACGAGCAGGCTAAATAAAATGGCTGCAAATACAAAATCAATTGGAGATAATATCGAGCTAGTCCAAATTGGATGGTACAATGCTGCAATTAAAATCCCCACCACAGCAGCATTTATACCCATTAATGCACCTTTGATTTTCGGGTTTTGCCGCACCATGTCCCAAAAAGGGAGGGTGCCTAGAATTAACAGAAATGCAGGTAAGAAAATAGCAATTGTAGCGATCATTCCTCCTAGCCATCCATTCATTACTGCACCGATATAGGCTGCAAATGTAAATAATGGACCAGGTACAGCTTGTGCTGCTCCGTAACCAGCTAAGAAGCTTTCTTCACTAATCCATCCAGTTGGAACAAATTCACGCTCAAGTAAGGGGAGGACGACATGCCCACCTCCAAATACTAAAGAACCGGATCGGTAGAAACTGTCAAACATCGCAATCCAATAGGATGAGGTGGTTTCTCGTAAAATTGGCAATAAAATTAATAAACTGATGAATAAAATGAGGCATCCAATAGAAAATCCCCGTGATAAAGGAAAATTTATTTTCACTGCATTTTTTTCATGATTTTGTTTAAATAGAACTAATCCAATTAGTGCTGAAAGTACAATAATCACAACTTGAGTAAAGGCGGTTTGCCACAAGAAAGTAGCTGCTAGTGCAAATAAAGAGATGGCTTTTCTGCTTAAATCTGGGGCTAGTTTCTGCCCCATTCCCAAAATAGCATGGGCAACAACTACTACTGCAACAATCTTTAATCCGTGAATCCATCCTGCTTCTCCAATATTATAACGATTAAGCATAAGAGCAAATAATATTAAGACAGTTACTGAGGGCAAGGTAAATCCAATAAATGATACAATTCCTCCTAATAAACCAGCTCGCATCACTCCAATACCAATACCAACTTGGCTGCTTGCAGGTCCAGGCAAGAACTGACATAAGGCAACTAAATCAGCATAGCTTTTTTCATCCATCCATTTCTTTCTTCGAATATATTCTTCATGAAAGTACCCTAAATGGGCGATAGGTCCACCAAATGAAGTAAATCCGAGGCGTGTTGAAATGATAAGAATTTCCAAAATAGAATTAATATAACTTACGGATCTTTGCTTTTCCATAGGTGATCACCTTCTTGTTTGTATTTTATTATTGCACTGCTCTATAGTTTCTATAAATGCAGGCAAGCAATATTAAAAATATAGCATTTGATCAGTTCCAAATAAGATTATTCAATAGAAAATTTACAAAATCTTTACATTGTAATATAGCCTATATGATTGAATAAGAAGGGAATGATTGACAAATGTCGAATTTTTAACACTAGGAGATTTGTTTCTTATAAATTGATTGAAAACGAAGGTAGGGTTATGAATGATAACTTTTCCATTTTTAGAAAAGGGAACAACGATTGGTGTTACTGCACCATCCTCTGGGGTAGAACCAGAACTGCATGAACTGATTAAACAATCGTGCAAAAGGATGAAATCAAAGGGGTTCGAAATTACATGCGGAGATTCCATTTGGACTCAAGACAAAGCCAAATCTGCTTCAGCAAAAAAACGTGCTAAAGAATTTAATGAGATGATGGCTGACAAAAACATTGGCCTGATCTTTCCGCCTTGGGGCGGGGAGTTGCTAATTGAAATTCTACAAGAAATTGATTTTAACAATATACAAGACAAGTGGGTATTAGGCTATTCGGATACGAGTGTATTATTGCTGGCCATCACTTTAAAGACTGGGCTTGCAACTGCTCATGGAACAAATTTAATCGATTTAAGAGGGGAATATTCAGACGAAACGACAGCAATGTGGGAGAAAGTGCTTTCGACAAAGCATAATGAATCTGTCCTGCAGCATTCGTCTAGCAAATATCAAGAAAAGTGGCAGCATGATCATCCTGCTCCATGTGTATTTCATTTAACAGAATCAACATTTTGGAGAACGATTACAAATAAAAAGGTTAAGATGCAAGGAAGATTAGTAGGAGGCTGTATTGATGTTATCCGACATTTAATAGGCACACCATTTGGGGATGTACGAAGCTTTAAAGAAAATCATATAAATAATGAGCCTCTTCTTTGGTATTTTGAGAATTGTCAATTGACTACCACTGATTTAAGAAGAACATTAGTGCAAATGAACTTAGCTGGCTGGTTTGAAAGTTGTGCTGGGATTATGTTTGGCAGAAGTGCAGCGAATTTGCCTGTTGAAAATTATACCATTGAGGATGTTTATCTAGAACTTTCCCAAGAACTCCATATACCAATTGTTTATGATATCGATTGTGGTCATGTTCCTCCACAAATGACTTTCATTAATGGTTCGTTTGCTGAGGTAATTGTGGAGGAAGGAAAGAGTACCGTACGACAATACTTTAGATAATAGATTATATGTTAGGAGGTATACAATGAAACGAACAGGATTTATTCGTCCAACCGTTTATTATGATGAACGTATTTCGACAATTGATGAACAGCTATGCCATTTAATACGAAAAAGGAAAGAGCTTTCTTATAATAACCCTGGCTTTCCACCAGACAAAAATATATCTAAATGGGCTAAACAATTTGATCTGTATGAAGACTTGTTGAGATCGATATTTGGAACACTGAGAATGGATGACGATTTTAAGCCTCGTGTGGAGCCGCATAACTTTATTAAGCATATCCCCATCTTGAAATCTGTTGAAATCGGCGTGAATTTATATACGGTCACATTTATACGGCAATTTGAAAATGCAAGCGTTGTCCAATTAGATATCAATTGGGACGGTACGAACGATTCCCATGAAGATCTACATAATCATCCTACCTTTGAAATGAACATAGGAGAGCAATACGATTGCCGGTGGAATGGAGGAAGAGGAGGTACAGGTCGTTATTCACAAGAATTTATTGTCTCCCCTCCAATTCCGGATAACCCATCAGGGCTCACATTCATCTTTAAAGAATACAGCTCCCTTTTTAAAGATAAACCAACTGGAGTTGAAGTGAAGATTTATTTAGAGTAACGTTAAAAATAAAATTGGACTAGACAAGTTTGTGAGGGACATATGATGCAATTTTATATTAGAAAAATGACTGAACATTTTGCGATTGAAATACTTAGTTGGAAGTATGAAGCCCCTTATGATTTTTATAATAATGACCTTTGTTCAGAAAATATTCGAGAATTACTAGATGATAAGTATTATGCAGTGATAAATGAAAAGGATCAGTTATTTGGGTTTTTCTGTATAGGCAGCTCTGCCCAAGTTCCAATCGGCTCAGAATATGGGGCATATACGGAGGATCATATCGATATAGGGCTTGGGATGAAACCAGAATTTACTGGTAAAGGCTATGGGGATTCATTTTTTACTTATATCCTTGAATATATTAAGAAGACCTATAATGATAAAAACATTCGTTTAACAGTGGCCAAGTTTAATCACCGTGCGATACATTTATATGAAAAATTAGGATTTAAAAGGAGGGCTGAATTTGCTAATAATTCAACTCTTTTTATAACAATGATAAATGAATAAAAAAGTTTTTAAGAAAGGAATGGTCTCCATTCGATCAAAAGTTAATTATCCATTCGTCTATTTTTTTATGGAGCCAAATGTCGTGTTTGTTTATAAAATTGAAACGAATGATTATTTAACCGTTTCAACAGTGAGTAACAGAGGAAGTTGGGAGACATATGAATTGAATCATCCCGAAGAATTTAACACCTTTATCCATGATGAATGGGAACCACTTGTAGGGCGGGGGTATTTAATTCAACAAGAAGATACATACAAGATGACAAAATTAATTAATAAGCAAATTCAAAAGCACAGTGTAAAAAACAAAGAACCCGTTCACATTGTTTCAACAGAATCGGCTGCTGGAACCATCAGATTTAGTCTGGATCGTCCAAAGAAAGTGCTGGCATTTTCAGATTTTTTTTCCTATGGACCATTGTGGAAGCTGAATAGGGAAAAAGGGCAGGCTTACCGAAAAGAATGGCTGTTTGACAATATAAACATCGAGTTTCAGGATGATTATGAAAACGAAATGAGATTTACAAATACATTACTAGAAATAGAAGACATAGAAGAGAAATCTCCTATTTATGTGTGGGTTGGAGATAATGCGTATGAACAAACGGGAGTCCGGTTGATCCTCCAGCTTCTTAGCGGGAAAGAAAATTCTGTCAATCTAATCAATTCGACAGAACTTTATGTTAAATTCATTGATGAAAAACAGCCAATATATCATACTAGTCAAATGACACCTGATCAAATAAAGCATATTTTCGAACAAGGCAAAGACAGTAACCCATTATCTCAAGCTGATCGTGATCAATATGTACGAGAATGGGAAGCACTGGCCCAAACACGGGAAGTCTTACGCTTATGGCGGAATCACGAATTAATTAGTGTTTCTGAAAATTATTATGATTCCCTGATCATTCATACAATTGAAAAACTGCATCGAGAACAGGAGAATAAAGACTTCATCAAAGCAGCTAAAGTGATTGGTGTAATGCTTGAACAGATGATGGAAGAATGGATTGGCGATTCCTTCTTAGAATATCGTATTAGATATTTAATATACAATGGAATACTCGAGTTAAAGGGTGTGCCTAAATCGATGAGACACTATAGTGTGAAGTTAAGGTGATAAAAATATCCAAGGGGAATCATCTGATGAATCCAATAAATATCATGGCATTAGGATTACCATTTGTCATTGTCGTATTAGTAATAATAGGATTTTATAAAGTGTTTGTAAAGAAAAAAAGTGTGACGACTTTTTATACTCCATTCGATAAAATTACTGGTCAAACGGAAGTGGAATTTCATGAAGAACAAGAAATTCTTGCTGAGGACGAGGGAGAGGGCGATGATAAAGATCGGTAAAAGGTGCTGGAATTCTGGTATCTCCAATAAAATGAAGAGTTGTCCAATAAGTCTATTTTCCAGACTATCGGACAGCTCTTTTTTTATTTATTGATGGTGCAATAAGTGTGCAATCATATATAAATATTTATAGAGGCTATTCAATTAAATCATCTTTCGGCACGAACCAAAAAGCAGCTGTTATAGAAAGAAATACAATAATAAATGGTGCATAAAAAATCATAAAATAACTCATAATATCTCTCCTTTATGGATGATTGCTTTGTTTTCCCTGTACATATTCCTTATTAAATAAAAATAATCTAAGAAGAAGGATCAGCGAAGGAATTAATAAAGCAAGCCCTGCAATGAAAGCAATGATTAGTGCTGTTGCCATAGCTTCATTGGTGAAACTGTCATAAATAGTGAGATGTGTATACAGTAAATAGGGATAATGAGAAATGCCATATGCGAAAAAAGCAAGCGCAAATTGGCCGGTTAAAAGACCAAATGCCAGCCCGTATCTTTGTCGTTTCCATAATAAATATACGGTTCCAATAAATAATACGAGTGATATTGCAAATAACCACCATAAATGAATTAAGCGCGTGTAATGTTCATAATTATGTCCGTGCATTTCAACGATAATTCCAGTGGCGGTAAGGATACATGGCCCTGCCCAAATTAGAGCATATTTACGCATTAGTTCAGCTGCATGAGCATCATTTGCATAATCTGCATACCATGTCAAAAAAACAGCTGAAATATATAATACGGCTGTCAAACTTAAGACAACAATACTCCAGCTTAATGGACTCGTAAAAAGCTTTAAATAATCGAGGGCTGGACCAGTTTGCTCCATAGCGACAAAACCGCCTTCTGATATAGTTATGACAATGGATAAAGAAGCCGGTATAAATAATCCTGATACACCATATAAAAAGACATATATATTATTTTTAAGTCCCCCATAAGTTGTAAATGCATAATAGGAGCCTCGAATAGCCAGCAAAATGATCGCTATGCTAACTGGTACGAGTAAAGTTGTCCCATAATAATACGCGGTTTTTGGAAAAAAGCCGACAATTCCAACAAAGAAGAATACAAGAAAAACATTCGTAACCTCCCAAACAGGGGATAAATATCTTTGAATAATTCTTGTTAAAATATGCTGCTTTCCCCTATATAGACTATAGGCATTAAAAAATCCAGCACCAAAATCAATGGAAGCAACAATAATATATCCAAAAAGGAAGAACCATAGAACTGATATACCGATCACTTCTAATGTCAATACAGTTCACCTGCTTCCTCTGCCTCTCGATCAGCTAACTCCCGTTCAATGGTGTTTTTCCTAAACATTCTTGAAAGGACAATGATACTTCCTATTCCTAAAATAATATATAAACTTGCGAATAAAATAAGCATCGTATCCACTTGATCACTTGATGTTGCAGCATCCTTTGTTTTCATAATTCCTCTTAAAACCCATGGCTGACGCCCAACCTCGTCAAGCCACCAGCCTGCTTCAATCGCCAAAATGGAAAGCGGACCTCCTATGACAACTAACGATCGATACCAATTCGAACATACGAATGTCCATTTTCTCCATAACCCGACTATATACGCGATAGACAATACAAACATAAACATGCCAATCGTAACCATCGCATCGAACAAATAATGTATATATAATGGTGGTGTTTCATCCTTATTAAAATCATTAAGCCCAATGACTTCGGAACTAGGATTTCCGTGTGCTAATATACTTAGAGCATATGGGATTTTGAAAGCATATTTCACTTCATTATTTTTAAGGATTCCATATAGAATTAATGGAGCTTTTCCCTCAGTTTCAAAATGCCACTCTGCTGCAGCTAATTTTTCTGGCTGATATTCTGCCAAATACTTGCCAGAGAAATCACCAATAATAACCGTTGCAATGGTAAAGATTAACCCAACCTTCATTGTGAAGAATAATGCCTTTTTATGATATACATGATTAGATCCTTTCATTAAGCGAAACGCAGCGATCGATGCGAGTACAAACGCCGAAGTCATATAAGCGGATACAAGAACATGCGCAATCTTAGTAGGCATCGCAGGATTAAACATAGCTAGCAAAGGTTTAATATTAACCAAATGACCATCTATAATATCAAAGCCCTGTGGGGTATTCATAAATGCATTTACAATTGTTATAAAAATTGCAGAAAATGAAGCACCAAGAGCAACAGGAATAAGAAGCAGCAAATGTTTTTTCTGATTTTCAAACCGATCCCATGTGTATAGATAAATGCCAAGAAATATCGCCTCAAAGAAAAAGGCAAATGTCTCCATAAATAACGGCAGGGCAATTACATTCCCAGCAAGCTCCATGAAGTTTGGCCATAGAAGCGAAAGCTGTAAACCTATCGCTGTGCCAGTAACAACACCAACAGCTACTGTTATCACATAGCCTCGGGTCCATCTTCTTGCTAATAGAATATAATGATCATCCTGCTTCTTTATTCCAACCCATTGAGCCATCATAATCATAAGTGGGATGCCTACCCCAATCGTGGCATAAATAATATGGAAGGACAAAGTCATTTCAGTTAAGATCCGACTAAAAAAAACGGCTTCTTCATTACCCATTTCAAAATCTCCTTTTCTTATCCTGCAAAAACGCGACCTATAAATGATAATCCCATAATCATGGCAACAATAATTACCAGCCACGTTAATTTTCTTTCGTGATTTTTATACATAAACTTATACACTCCTTCATTCTTTTCCCTTTATATATCATTTTCCAAAAGGTGGTGTTTGATTTAAGAAAGAATATTGAAATAATTTTATGATGATTAGGATTTAGAGGAATGAAAAGATTTCAGAAAATACCATAATCTGTTAGAATTGATATAAACTGCTCTTCTCAGCGGTTACAGTCAAGAGAGTACGATAATAATAGTTAATAGCGGGCTGGAAAAGGAGAGTCAAGACGATGAAACCGAAAGTATTATTGTTTATTTTTAATGGGTATTGCGAATTTGAAATCGCATCTGCTATTTCAATGTTAAGAGATACTCACGATTTACATACATTTTCATTAAAAAAGCTCCCTTGTTATTCAGAAGCTGGATTAATAACTATGCCTAATTTTTCCATTGATGAAATTAATCCGAATAAGTACGAAATTTTAATTATCCCGGGTGGAGATTTAAAGCCAATTGCAAATGCAGAAGAATTATTTGTATTAGTTAACAATTTTTTTAATTTAGGTAAAAATATTGCTGCAATATGCAGTGGTGTATATGTTTTAGCAAAAGCAGGAGTCCTAAATAACTTATCTTATACTGTTACATTATCAAAAGAACAAAGAAACTTTTTAGGTGTTTTTGATGAAAGAAATTATCGTTATAAAGAAATTGTAATACAAGAAAATGTGATAACTGCGCAGGGGCATGCCTATGTTGAGTTTGGAATCCAAGTAGCTAAAATGGTAAGAGAAACTAGTACAGAAATAATAGAGTTCTATCGTGGAGAAAGAAATAGATTAATGGAAGCTGATGAATAATGATTAGTCACAAGAGAATTAGGATATTATAGACTCTTATGAATTTATATCAGTTATGAGGATGTCAATAAACTAACTTAAGGAACGCAAATATATGAACATAACAAATACAGAGTTAGAGAAATTAAGACTAAAAGTTACCAATATTTTAATGCATGAAAAGAAATGGAAAATTGAAAAGATACAATTGATTGGCAGTGGAGTTATAAATGCGGTATTTTTGATTACCGAAAAGGAGAGAGGATTGCTTGCAGTTAGAACGCCTTGGAGAACAGATGAAAGCATGATGGACAACAATTCAAGCGGAATTATTTCTTTACAAAAAGAGGCTGAGATAGCAAAGCATTGTTATGGACATGAAATTCCCGTTCCAAAGATACATGAGCTTTATTTTAGCAATGAAATTAACTTTCTAGTCTCAGAGTTTGTAGCTGGTGATGATAATGAAATTTCATCTTTTGATGTGGGGAAGTTAACATCAAAAATACATAAGATACCTACAAATGGCTTGTCAATTATTGACCAGAAAGAACAAACATTAAGTAAAATTATTTCTGAAAGAATAAGAGATCGAATCGTGTCATTAAGAAAACTAGTATATACAGAACTTATCATCCCAGATTCGGTGGCTTTGGAAGCGATTTTAAATACTTCAAAAATTCCTAATTGCCTTTTGCATCTCGACGTTAGAAGATCAAACATAATAGCAAAAAACGGAATCATTCAAGCGATAATTGATTGGGATAATGCATTTATCGGGAATCCAATCATGGAATTAATGAGAATTTCTGAAACACAAGAGTTAGACTGGACAGAGTTTTTAAAAGGATATGACGGAGAAGAATTACTTAAAAATACGGAAAAAGTAATTCAATCAATATATCGTCTTGATACAGCCTTAATGCTCTCTTTATTGTTTATTTCGTTTTTACATGATAAAGAAAAAGGTGAATACTATATGAATCGTGTTCAGTTGTTAATCAATGACATAAACAAATGCCTTTAAAGTCTCCAAACGTTGGTTGATTGTATTAAACAAAAATAAAAAATTTTAAGATAGGAGTGCTATATTTTGACCAAATGTGACAGCTGTCATTCTCCATTTAGCTGGAGTAAAATTTATAAGGCTAATTTGTTGTATAGTCCTGTTCAGTGTGATCATTGCAGCTCTAAGCATATGATAACTTTTCCTTCAAGACTTATAGTAACCGCATTTACTGTTTTGCCTTTTATATTATTTTGTTTCTTTTTCTCGCCATTTAACAGTATTTTTTTAACTTTGATTATAGGGTTATTCATAACTTTTCTTGGTTCATTGCTTGCACCTTATGCAGTAAATTATAAAAAATTACAAAATACGATTACAAATATTTAAATGTCTCTTTGATAGAAAATTGGGCAAGTATGTATATCCATGCAAAGCAAAATTTCTTAAAGTTTAATGAAACTTCCCAATGGGATGATCGTACATTTTAGTAAAATATTGTAACTTAGGAAGGTGAACTGTTTGGATAGCAAGAGAAAAGAAAAAAACATAACATGGTTAATAGTCGTTTTAATAGCAACACTTGCTGGCTCAATTGGTTTTATGATTTTAGGCTATTTCAAAATAGGATTAGCATCAGGTGGAATATGTATGTTCGTAGCAACATTTCTTGCTGAATGGACACGAGATAAAAGCACCGTATATATACATAGAAAAGAGTATAAAAGGTGAAGGAGGCTGTTTGTAAATACAAGCATATTTTACTGAATATTCTTTCTTCAGGTGTATATCTAATCAGCACAAACTAGATTTTTTTTTCCGTAATTATCCAATCATAAACCTTTTCTTATTCATCCAAAATAAGATGGCTTGTTCAATCAAACAAGGGGGATGATTACGGTTGAAATGGCATAAAAGAATGCTTTCTTTGTTGCAGCAGCAGCAAGGTAAAAAAGTTGCATTGTGTGTGGATACATCGACAAATGAAGTTCCGAAGATCCTGATTAATAATATTGTGAAGCTTTTTGAACAACTAAAACCTGATACATTATTAGTTCAAGCAGATTTTAAAATAAGAAGCATTACCCCTATAAAAAGTGATACGATTAAATATTACACACATGGAAAATCTTCGTACACACTCGTACTTGAGTGGGCACAAGAAGAAAAAATTGATACACTTTTTTATATTACAGATGTCACTGGTTTTATTCCAGATGAAATGAATACTGTGGATTTTGAGTTATATTGGCTTGTTCCTGATGATTTTATCCCGCATGTTCCATTTGGGAAAGTGATTAAGGTAGCTTAACAGAAAAGATCCCTCATTAAAAGTGAGGGATCATTTTAGTTAGCTATATATATGCTGCTGTTTTTTTTGATAATCTTTATAAATCAAATGCCATTTTCTGAATTTTGTCCATGCTTTTTCAAAGTCAGGCTGGATAATCGACAGTTGGACCCAGCCTCTTTCAGCCAAGTAAGCACTCTTATAATGCAATTCAAAACCTGATAGGGCTGCATCCTCTGCCATATATTGATCATCCTCATTTCCTTTTAAGGTGACAATCATTGGATACCCTTCAGTTGTTAAAAACGACATTTCTTCTTCATTCTCCGCAGCAAGAAGTTGTTCATACCTGCTTTGCAACAGTGTATAGCGCTCATCATCTTCATATGCATGAAGTGCTTGCTCAAAGCTTTTAAATAGCTGGGAAGAGTAGGTGAAAGGAATATTACCATTTGCATACAAACCTAAATCAAGATAGGAAGGCAAATTCTTGTCGCTTTCTATCACATGATTGGAAAATACAACGGCAATTCCGCTCATCGTTCCAATTGCTTTCCCGCTAACTCCTGTTGCTAAATATACATCAGCTAAAGAGAAGGGCAATGAACCAAATGAACTCACACAATCCATACATAGTTTGACCTTATATTTACGGCATAGCTGCTGAATCAATTGTAAATTATTAAGCATACCGGTCGAAGTTTCACCATGAGCCATTAAGAGCCATTCATATTTATTACTTTCTAGCTTTTCATTCATTTGAAACTCATTAAATGGCTCGCCCCATTCATATGAGAGTAAATCGTATTTAAGATTCCATCGATCTGCTTGTGCTTTTAAACGTTCTCCAAATGCCCCGTTCGTAAGAATTAACCCTTTTCCAGACAATCGGCTGATTTGCCCAACCATCGCCTCGTTTGCAAGTGTGCCGCTGCCAGTCAATACGTGTACATGTTTAGCCTTACTCATGGTCAGAAGACGATTTTGAACTCTTTTTAACGAAACTGAGAAATCATATGAACGGTGAGAAATTGGCTCTTCTAATAAAGCAGCACGTATATCATCCGTTAATTGAACAGGTCCCGGGAAAAAGGAATACGTCTTTTGCTTTAATCTTGCAGCAACAGATTGTTCATAACGAGCTCTTGTTAGAACCATAGGAACAAATTGTGCACCATCAGAACCAACTGGCTCTGAAAAAGCTTCAAAACCCATTTGATCATATAGTTTTAATTCGCGTACAGTTCCAGATATCACTGCAGCACTATACCCTTTTTTATAAGCATAATCGGATAAGGCCCCAGTAAGCATAAAGAATACACGCCCATTCCTGTGTTCTTTCCTGACGGCAAGAAGCCGGATCTCACAAAGCTTACCAGTTAACGCATTCTCAGATAACAGATTTTCAACAGGGCCAAGCTTCTTATCTAAAGAGAAGGGACGTTGATCACGTATCGCGATCATTCCTACAAGCTCCTGATCTTTTAATACAATAATATATTGATTTTCATTATGGAATGGATCCACACGCACTCCATTGGGATCTGGGGCATGCTGTGGAATCTCTTCTACAAAGGTTTCATAGTTTAATTTTGCAATTTCCGCAAACTCTTTTTCAGTACGTGCAATTTTACACCAATACATTTGAAAAACCTCTCTTTTACAAAGCTACATTCTAAAGATATGTATCATGACTAAAATCTATTTTCGCATAAGAAGAGATATATGGAAATACCTTTCTCCTAAAAATGGAAACCTGTTGTAAAAAATAAAGGTATTTCTTATGAATGTATGATTTATCCTATTTTATTATTATTGTCAGTTTAATAGAATCAACAGTTCATATTTTTGTATAAATTAGAACAGAAAAAACTATAGAGATTATTCTTTTAATTCACGTTGTTCTCACTAGGAAATTAGCCCTATTGATTAAAATAAATGGAATATTTATAATTATCTGTATATTGTATAAAGGAGGCTAAGTATGTCTTTATCAAAAAAGATCCTTTTGGGGATGGGACTTGGGATTATTGTTGGACTAATCCTAAATTTAGCTTTGCCTAGTATGTATGACACTATTCAATCGTATATTCTATATCCATTAGGTAAAATATTCGTCAATCTAATTAAAATGCTGGTTGTACCAATTGTAGTTGTATCCTTAATTCTTGGGACTTCAGGAATCAGTGATCCGAAGAAATTAGGGCGAATTGGTGCGAAGACCATCTCTTTCTTTCTTATCACAACGGCAATAGCCATTATTTTAGCTATTGGAATGAGCTACTTATTTCAGCCTGGGTCAGGGGATTTTCAATTAGATGGAGCAAATTATGAGGCAACGGAGGCTCCGCCTGTCATTGATACACTTGTGAACATTATTCCAACAAACCCTGTCAATGCGATGGCACAGGAATCGATGCTGCAAATCATCGTTTTTTCGATATTTATTGGATATGGATTATCCAGGCTTGGTGAAAAGGTGAGTGGAATTTATCGTCTCATTGAGCAGGCAAATGATGTATTAATGTATCTAGTGAACGTAATTATGAAATTTGCTCCATATGGAGCATTTGCTTTAATTGCTACTGCAATCGGCGGTCAAGGCTTTGATGCGATTATGGCGATGGGCAAATATATGTTTGTTGTATTATTTGTTCTCCTTCTTCAGCTTGTACTTGTCTACGGATCTGCCCTTTCCTTCTTAGGAAAAATGAACCCAATCAAATTTTTCAAAGGATTTTCTCCTGCAATGATTGTTGCTTTCAGCACTTCAAGCAGCAATGCAACATTACCTATCTCTATGAAGGCAGCACAAAATAATTTAAACGTTTCAAAGAGTGTCAGTGGTTTTGTCCAGCCGCTAGGTGCGACTATTAATATGGATGGTACGGCCATAATGCAAGGAGTCGCAACTGTATTCATTGCGCAGGTTTATGGGAGTAATCTGAGCTTAAGTCAATTGCTTACGATTTTGTTAACTGCAACATTAGCTAGTATCGGGACTGCAGGTGTGCCTGGTGTAGGGCTAATTATGCTATCGATGGTATTGACATCCGTAGGGCTTCCAGTTGAGGCAATTGCATTAGTCCTCGGGGTTGACCGTTTACTTGATATGTGCAGAACCTCTGTCAATATTACAGGTGATGCTGTATGTGCAGTTATAGTAGATCGATCGGAAGGAAAACAGGAAGATTCGGCATCAGAGGAGAAAAGTGCATAAAAATTCTTCATTTTTCAGGCTCCCAATGGGAGTCTTTTTTATTTCTATCTGACTATTTTTGTAAAAAGTTCCATATTAAACTATAATTATATCAATTATTAATAGAATTTAAATCATTTTGTAAATTGATGGAGGACCCTATGGAATTAATACGTACTTTTGGCATGAAGGATCCAAATAAAACATACATAGTGAGACCCGCAGTATATGCGGTTGTTTTTAATGATACAAATGAAAAGGTAGCGGTTGTCCAAACAGATTGTGGCAAGTCTTTTCTACCTGGCGGCGGTATAGAGGGGGAAGAGACACACACTGATTGTTTAAAAAGAGAAGCAATCGAGGAATTAGGATTAGAGATAGAAATCATACAGTATATTGGATTCGCTGAAAGATACTTTTTTTCCACAAAGGAGTATAGGGATTATTTGAGTCAGGGCTATTTTTATATATGCCGGCTCGGAAAAAAGGTTTGCGAACCAATGGAAGACGATCATCATTTAGTATGGATGGAATTTGCAGAGGTTCAAAAGAAATTATTTCATGAACATCAATGCTGGGCGGTGAAAAAAGCATTAGAAATAGGTAGACAAAATGGCAAATAAATTGCTAAAGGGAACTTTTTTACTTTCCTCAGCTTCCTTTATTTCAAAAATTCTTGGATTTATTTATATTGTTCCTTTAACAGTATTAATTGGGACTTCTGGCTACGCCTTATATAGATATGCATATGGACCTTATACGATTATGCTAAGTCTTTCAACGATGGGCATTCCTTTAGCCATTTCTAAATTAACTGCCAAATACAAACAGCTTGAAAGGGAGGACATCGTTCGAAAAATAGTAAAGTCCGGAATGGCATTCATGTTCGTTACGGGCATGACTTCATTCTTACTTTTATATATGCTAGCCCCGCTGCTTGCAGGAATCGTTGTTGATGAAAAAAGTGATGGAAATACGTTAGAAAGTGTAACCTATGTCATTCGCGTTGTCAGCTTTGCTTTGATTATTATTCCGCCTATGAGTCTATTACGGGGATTTTTTCAAGGGAACGACTCGATGGGACCTCCAGCTATCAGTACAGTTGTGGAACAGTTATCCAGAGTATTATTTATTTTAGCAGGAGTTGTCGTATCATTAAAGCTCTTAGATTTATCAATCAAGCATGCTGTTGGAGTAGCAGCATTTGGTGCATTTATTGGCGGAATTGCGGGACTTGCTGTCCTTTTGTTTTATTTTTGGAAGAGAAAAAATTTTCTTCTGAAGTCAAGAAATGAGGTCGTCATACAAACTGATATATCGGTCATTTCTATTTTTAAAGAAATCATCACATACTCTATTCCATTCGTCATCATGGGATTAAGCCTGCCGCTTTATCAAAATATTGATACATACTCAATAAATTTTGTATTAAGTAACTATGGCTATGACGGGGTAGATCCAGAAAGTGTTAATTCCATTATCGGGCTCGCACAAATTCTAGTGCTCATTCCTGTTTCTATTACTACTGGACTTAGCGTGACGATCATTCCGAACATAACAAAATCGTTTGTTCAGAATAATTTTGGTTTGTTAAGAGAGCAGATGGGTCAATCTTTATTAATTCTTACATTCATAATCATCCCTGCAGCAACGGGCATCTGCATTCTTGCAGAACCTCTATATCTTTTGTTATTTACAGAAAAGAACTTGCCGGTACTTGGCGGCGAACTGCTGAAAGTTTATGCTCCTGCTGCAATTTTGATCGCTTTTTATGGTGTGACTTCATCTATTCTACAGGCAATCAATCAGCAGAAGAAATTAATTATCGGACTTTTTTCTGGAATACTGATTAAATTTATCCTGAACTTTATGCTGCCAGGAATATTTTTAGAAAAGGGTTTTATCATAGCCACTTATTGTGGGTATCTAGTATCACTTACTTTTAACATGATCATCATTCGAGAAAGAATTGGAATAGATCTAATAAAAGTCAATTATCGCGTTGTCACTGTTATTATTTCGACTTTCATTATGGCTTTTTTTGTTAATATACTGGAAAATGCATTGAGTCAACATGCAGGGACATTTTTAGTTGTGTTCCTATGTAGCTCTTTAGGTATTCTAATTTATTTTACTTCTTTATATGGCATGAATTTCATTAGATTTAAAAAATTTCTAAAGGGTCAGTAAGTAAGAGATAATTAAAGAATCATTAAGCATTTATAAAGAAATTTACAGATTTTGATGTTTGCCACGATGTTTTACCTATGTTAAAAATAATATGAACTGAATAAGAATGTTTTCTAGGGTTCCGCAAATTTATTTGGACTGGTCCGAGAGAAAACTCATAGCGATTGCTGTGCCACGGAAGGATAAAAGCCTGGGAGATGACTGTTATACAGATCTCTTTGGCTTATTTTTTTTTGAAAAAATTAAATAATAATATTAAATGGAGGGAAAAAAATGAACTGGGTTAAGGTTTTTATTGCAGCATTTTTTGAAGTATTCTGGGTAATTGGCTTGAAGCATGCGGACGACTTATGGACATGGACAGGGACAGTTATCTCAATCATTGTTAGCTTTTATTTAATGATCATGGCCGGGAAAAAACTTCCCGTTGGCACGGTTTATGCCGTATTCGTTGGAATGGGTACAGCTGGCACGGTACTTGCGGAAATTTTATTCTTCCATGAACCATTGAAAATTTCAAAAATGATTCTTGTTTCAATACTTTTAATTGGTGTTGTTGGTCTAAAGCTTGTAACGAAAGATGAACAAAATGAGGGAGGGGAAACGGAATGAGCTGGATGTATCTGGTACTTGCAGGAATCTTTGAAATGGTAGGCGTAACGATGATCAACAGCTTACACAAGAACCGCAACTGGCAATCTCTTCTTTTTATGCTAGTAGGGTTCGGATTAAGCTTTTTATTTCTTGCACTTGCTATGGAAAATTTGCCAATGGGCACGGCTTATGCGATCTGGACAGGAATTGGGGCTTCAGGAGGGGCCATCTTAGGTATGGTTCTTTATGGGGAACCAAAAGACTGGAAACGACTCCTTTTTATTGCGATGGTGTTAGGAGCTGCAATTGGATTAAAAATCGTATCATAATAAATTTTCTTATTGGACTGAATATTATTTATTAAAACTTTCCATCACTTTACCGATATAATAAAGTACGATTCATAATTGTATTAACTGCTTATAGTTAAACAACAAAACAATTATTTAACACCGAATGGGAGTGACGGAAAGTTGAAGATTAAAACGAGTCTAATTTCTACCATATCCATCTTAATAATAACGATAATTGCTCTAGGGTTGTTTTCTATTGCTATTATCAATTCAACCATTGATCAAAATCAGTTATTAAAAAATAAAATGGAAGTTCAAAAAGGAATAATAAAAGTCCAATATCGTCTGGCAGGACTCTCAAATGATGAAAGAGCTTTTATTATTACAGGGGATGAGCAGTTCTCAAGCGGAATGCAGAGTAAAGCTAGTGAGATTAAAAAAACAATTAAAGATATTGAAAAACTTATAGTAGTGGATGAATATAAAAAGAATCTTGCATCACTCGAACAGAGTTTTAATGAATTTTGGCAGATGAATCAGCAGGTTATTCGGTCCTTTCAAGATAACCCATCAGAAGCTAGAAGTTTACACTTTGGAGAAGAGAGAGCATTAAGAAAAGAAGTTTTAGATCCCGCAGTTAACCGGTTCGTGGAAGTACTTGAGAAAGATGTTAATGGTCTAAGCAGAAAGATAGAGAAAGAAGGAAGCTGGAGTAAAGCAGCACTTCTATCCGCAGTAGTAATAGCCACAATCATAGGTGTTATACTAGGCTTTTTCTTATTAAGAGCGATTCTGATTCCGCTTGGTCAGATTAATAAACAATTAGAGGAGATTGCCCAAGGAGAGGCGGACTTAACGAAACGAGTAAGAATCAAGGGGAAAAATGAGTTTGGACAACTAGCATTATCGTTTAATATGTTCGTTGAATCATTGAGAGAAATCATTAAACAAGTTGGCAGCTCATCTGAGCAAGTTGCAGCATCGTCAGAGGAATTAACTGCCAGTGCAGAACAATCTAAGGCAACTACTGAACTTGTTTCCGCTTCTATGCAGACAATTGCAGACAGTAACTCTCAGCAAAGTGATATGATGGAGAATAGTTTAGAAGCTGTTAATCAATCACTGCAAAACTTAGTAGAAGTGACTGAAAACACAGCAAATGTGGCAGAGGTATCATCGGCTATGAAAATTCAGGCTGAAAATGGATCAG
The DNA here is from genome assembly GCF_900199725.1 of Cytobacillus massiliigabonensis. Taxonomy (GTDB): domain Bacteria; phylum Bacillota; class Bacilli; order Bacillales; family Cytobacillaceae; genus Cytobacillus; species Cytobacillus massiliigabonensis. Next base: position 2,497,700 of record NZ_LT904904.1, read on the forward strand.
AATCTGTAAAAAAGGTTGTAGAGCAAATGGAGTCCATTCATCAGTCTGTAGATATGGCTGGTGAAGGTGTAAATTCCTTAGTATCAAGTGTTCAAGAAATTAAAGAGATTTCATCTTTGATTACTGAGATTTCTAGTCAAACCAATTTACTTGCATTAAATGCTGCAATTGAAGCAGCTAGAGCAGGTGAACATGGAAAAGGCTTTGCTGTCGTTGCAGATGAAGTGAGAAAATTGGCGGACGAAACGAATCTTTCAGTCAATAAAATACATCATTTAGTTGCAACGATACAAAGTGAATCGGCTGATACGGTAAGCAACATTGTTCAGGTGAAGGAAAATGTCGCCTCAGGTATCAAAATATCTAAGGAAACAGTTTCTAATTTTAATGAAATTCTTGACTCTATTGAAAAGGTGACTTCACAAATTCAAGGAGTAGCTGCGACCTCACAGCAAATTACTGCTGGCTTTGAAATGGTGCAGCATTCAATTGAAGGAATCACAGATGGAACGAAAGAAACGGCAGCAAGTACAGAAAACATTGCTTCTTCTACAGAAGAGCAGCTTGCCACAATGGAAGAAATCACATATGCAACTGCATCATTATCTAAATTAGCAGAGGGCTTGCAATCAATGGTATCAAGATTTAAAGTATAAATTCCATTTATATTAAGACTTGTTTTGACTTATAACACAGCGAATTGCTATATATGACACCTCCATTTTCTTGGAGGTGCTTTTTAGTGTGAAAATAAAAAATAGAAAATTATACCAATGCGAGCGTTTATATATTATAATTTTAGGAATATTTAAAAAAGGAGGGAATCATTATGAATGATTGTTTTATTTGTCATAAACATAATGGAGCTATAAAAACTGATGGAGTAACCATATACGAAGATGAGTATATCTATGTTGGTCATATTGATAGAAATGGAAAACCTAATTACCTAGGTCATATTATGATTGATTTAAAGAGACACGCTCCAACACTTGGTGATATGACAGAAGAGGAAGCAAAAGCATTTGGATTAATGATGTCTAGAGTTAGTAAAGCTCTTATGAAATCTGAAAATGCAGAACATGTGTATGCTGTTGTGTCAGGAAATGCTGTCCCGCATCTCCATCTCCATCTTATGGCACGATATCCTAATACGCCAAAAGAATTTTGGGGACCTTGGGAAGTATATGATTGGGAGGATGCACCAATGGGTGACAACCAAGCTGTTATTGAACTTTGTAACCGTATAAAAAAGTACCTAGAGAACAATTGATATGAATACGATCATTAAAGAATTTACTTGGGTTGGCAGTCAGGAACATTTTGTAGATAAAATAGATGTTCAAAAAATCCAACAAATAATAATAGGCCGGTTTGGAGGAAATTCAACAGCAGGGCAGGATAAAAATGAAGATGGCTGCTTGATATGGGTTGACGATAAAGAGGAGTGGGAATTTGCAATTATTTTGGATGCACATCATACCACGGAAAGTGCAGAAATAGTAATAGAAACATTTTCATTTAAAAAAACAGAAATTGCCACTATACTATCAATGCCGGTGAACCAATGTTTTAAAAGACTTGAAGCAGCGGTCTTGGATCTCTTTCAAGGAGAAAAATTTCTTTCTGCTTGTCAGAAAGCAAAGGGGGAAACAGCCTGTTTAATTGTTGCTCGGAAAAATAAATATGTTTGGTGGTTTTCAGTTGGTGATTGTTCCTCATATATTTTCCACCCAGAACTTGCTTCTCTTGGTCAATACCAAATGAACCAACGGCAATTCTTCGAATGGGTTGGACAAGTCAACACGTTTGTACAAACAGTTCCTTGTTATAGCAGTGGAATAAGGGAGCTAAGAAGAGGTTCAAACCGAATATTTTTAACTACCGATGGACTTATTGAGTGTCCGAATGAACCTTTTTCAAATCCAAAAGAAATAGATAAAATTCTTTCAAATTTTGAAGATGAAGAGGGCATAAAGCTACTATTACAAAAAATTCAGGATAATCATGTGAGGGATAGTACGACCATTATTTCATGGAAAGTAAGTATAACTAATAAAGTTACAAGACCAAGCAATGAATAGGGAACTTGGTTTAAATGATGTTTACTAGAGGTGCGGCTTGCACCTGTTTTTTTATTGATCTATAGCATTTATTTTCTGCTGTGCTATGAAAAAATAGCATATTTATCGTCCTCTAGCATCAAATCATATCAGGAAGTTGAAAATCCTGTTATACTATATTAAGTAAATGTTTGAATCGAATGATAAGCATTCCTTAATTGAAACCAGCTAATTATTGATAAAAGGAAGGTAATATATGTCTGTTGAAAATGAAAATATAACTAGATTATACATAGAAAATAAAGAATACATATTAATCGGTACGGCACATGTTTCAAAACATAGCGCAGAATTGGTAAAAGAAGTAATCGAAGCTGAACAGCCAGATGCAGTTTGCATCGAATTGGATGACCAAAGATATAAATCCATTACTGACGGGAATAAATGGAAGGAAATGGACATTTTTCAGGTCATAAAAGAAAAAAAAGCTTCATTATTATTAATGAATCTTGCCATTTCTTCCTTCCAGAACCGAATGGCAAATCAATTTGGTATAAATGCAGGCCAAGAAATGATTCAAGGGATTGAATCAGCGAAGGAAACGGGTGCAGAACTTGTTCTTGCTGACCGAAATATCCAAATTACCTTTTCTCGCATTTGGGGAGGTATTGGATTAAAAGGTAAAACAATGCTACTAACACAAGTAATAGCTAGTATATTCAGCAAGGAAAGCATATCAGAAGAAGAACTGGAAAAGATTAAAGAGCAGGACACAATCAATGCGATTTTGAATGAATTCACGGAAACTTTTCCTAAATTAAAGAAGCCATTAATTGATGAGCGGGACCAGTATTTAGCAGAGAAGATTAAAAATGCTCCTGGAGAAAAAGTAGTTGCTGTATTAGGCGCAGCACATGTTCCGGGTATTACAAAAGAAATAAGGAAAGACCATGATTTAGCCCGCTTAAATGAAGTGCCACCTAAATCGAAAGTTCCAAAAATTATCGGATGGCTCATTCCAATCTTTATTATTTCCATAATCGCTTATACTTTTTATACAAATCCTTCTGCAGGACTTCAGCAGACATTAAGCTGGGTGCTTTGGCATGGATCGTTCGCTGCACTTGGAACTGCACTTGCTTTCGGTCACCCAATAGCCATTTTGACAGCCTTTATTGCCGCGCCAATTACAGCGTTAGATCCAATAACGGCTGCAGGCTGGTTTGCTGGAACTGTACAAGCATACTTCCGCAGACCAAGTGTAAAAGATTTTGAGACATTATCTGAGGACGTTTTTAGTTTCAAAGGATTTTGGAAAAATAAAGTAACTCGAGTACTCCTTGTTGTTGTACTGGCAAATATCGGGAGTTCACTAGGAACCTTTATTGGCGGAGCAGATGTCATTCGATTATTTATTAAGCATTTATAATGACAAAGGATGTTGTCTATGAACTTAGATAACATCCTTTTTTATAGGTTTACCTTTTATTTATTATTAGGGGTAATCTTTTTTGCAGTGAGTACTTTCATTGCATCATCTACATCATTTGCAAAGCGGATTGGATTTTCAATTTTTTCAAAATGAATATACATAAGTCTTGGGTCATCAAATAGCCAATGATTATGAAAGGCTGTCACAATAATATCGTGTTCGCGAAGCTCGCTAATGAATGGATTTATTTCTTCTTGAAGTATCACTGTTTCTCCACTGCATAGTGCTCTTCCGTCCGCTGTTAATGATTCAAAGGCAAACATTTGCGGAATCAATAAAAATGATCTACCACGTCTTCCAAGCACTCGAGGCATAATATTTGTCCGCGATTTCATTACAATGCAAACCCCATCTTCAAATGTATGCATGCTGCCATCCAAAATTCTATTGAATTCTTCACATAATTCTTCTCCTCGTCTGTTTGATGCTTTTTGAACTCTGCGAGAATTTCCAACATTGCGTGTGATTAATACTTCTATTGCTCTTCTTACTTTTCTGGCAAATGACAAAGGATTATCAATGGATTCGAAATGCATATACATTAGACGGGGATTTTCAAAAAGCCAGTGATTGTGAAGGGCTGTTACAATAATACCCTCTTCACGCAAAATAGTCATAAATGGATTAACTTCTTCTTGAAGGATGACAGTCTCACCAAGACATAATGCCTTTCCATTCTGATCTAGGTTTTCAAAAGAATATGCCTGTGGAACAAACATAAAGGATTCAGCTCTCCGACCTAATACAACTGGGTGAATATTTGTCCGGGATGTGGTCGCAGTACAAACACCATTAATAACAGAAGGTGTGGCCCCCAGAATTTCCGCAAATTCCTGGCAAAGGGAATCAGGGTTCATGCTGCTCATATTGTCCAATTTTAAATCATCTCCTGAATATTAAATTTCAGGACATTATATTCAGGTACGTTAATTAAGGAACTTGACTGAATGTTTGAGACAATATCCTTTTGATAAAATTGAGCCGTATATAATCATTGCATCGTCTAATAAGTAAGAGAGAGATGAGGTGAGAAGACTGGAGCAGCGAGATGAATTATTTGAATCGATCGTACATGATTATCTGAATGAGATTAGAAAATTAATATACTCTTATGTGAAAAATCATCATACGATGGAAGAAATTACGCAGGAAGTTTTTCTAACAGCGTTTCAAAAAATAGGAGAATTTAGAGGGGATAGTTCATTAAAAACATGGCTTTACACAATTGCAATTAATAAAAGCAAGGATTATTTAAAAAGCTGGCATTACCGTTACATGAGTTTTAATCAGTTTTTTCAAGATCGAGGGAGTGTAAAAAGTGTAGAAGAAGAATTAATATCCGTGCAACGTAATCGTGAGCTTGCGAAAGTCATCATGGCGTTGCCGGTTAAATATCGGGAAATCATTATTCTATATTATTATCATGATTTGGATAGCAATGAAATTAGCATCTTATTGAACTTAAATGTAAGTACTGTTCGAACAAGGTTAACACGAGGCAGAGATCTCATAAAAAGGAGGTTCAATATAGAATGGACCCACTAAAAAATAGTGTGAAAGAGGCACTTGATGAGTATGCTTACAAAAATATTGAGGTTGATCAGAATGGCAAAAATAGATTTATTTCTCAAATCACTCAGTGGCAAAAACGTTCGAAAAGGAAAACCTTTCATTTTTATCTATCCGTTTTAGCAGGGGCAGGAGCAATATTGTTAGCAGTTTTGTTATTTATGCCACAGCTGCCTTCAAACTCAATTAGTGAAAAGGAGATTAATCAGTTTGTTACCGAGTACAAAACCATACAGTATACGATTGAAGATCCAGTTCATTCACCCACAGGTATTGAAATAAGTGAGAAGGTGAAAGAATATCTTACAGAAGATGCTTATAAAAAACAAATGGCTAATCGAGTTTATGATACTGCCCCAATTATCGCACAACAAACGAATCAAAGCATCTCATTGGTAGAAGTAAGTTTAGTAAAGGAGAAGGAAAAGGATAATGGAATGATCGATTACAATTACACGACTAGAATTAAAATTTATGATAATCAATCTTCTAAGGAAATTGAAATTAAAGGACAATTAACCATATCTAATGAAGATGGACTTAAGATCACTCGTGACTGGGAAAATATTAAAAGAATAGGAGACGAACTTTTCAAATAAGAAATGGAATTAATTTCAAGGTTATTAAATAAATATAAACACTCAGATTGGTGTCCAGGGGTCTATTATATGATATATTATTACTGTATATATTTTCCTTGGGAGGGATAATATGACTGGAGCCATTGCTATTGTTATGGTTTTCTCTATTCCAATCATCGCCATCGTAACGGATCATTTTCAAACACAGTCAAAAATCAAGCATAAAATGATTCAAGATGAATTAGAACTGGAAAAGCTTAAACATCAAAACTATCTAATAGAAACGCAAAAAATGAGGCTTGAGCTTGAACAAATGCAGTTAGAGGGACAAAAAGAAAAAAAGATTTTGTAAAGTCCATGTTTTTTAAAAATCAGGTGATAACGAATGATATGCTTTTCGTTATCTTTTTTTTATTTCTTGTTTTTATATAGGCGTAAAAATAATTACGTTTTAAGGTAAAAATAGTCGTTGCATTTTAACGGAATTTGTTTTACTCTTAAAAGTAATAGGAGGTGAAAAAAATGGAAGATCTGAGATTAAATGTTTCATTATTACGTAGAAGAGTGCCTAATTTAACAACGGCTGCAAAATCTGTTGGCTTACGTCCTGCTACCGTTTCAAATCTATGTACAGGGAAGATTCCTGTTGGCAGGTCAGAGGTTCGTACATTAGTTGCACTTGCTTCACTGGCTGAATGCAGTTTGGATGAGTTGATCATTAGAGGGGAGAAGGTTGAGATGATTGAAACGAAGATTAAAGCACTGGATTTATTTGCACCACTTGCAAAAGGCGGAACAATTGGTCTAGTAGCACGCCACGGAATGGGGCAGCTTGTCTTGTTATCGGAGCTGTTTTTCCGCTTAAAAAAGGATGACTTTACAACCATTTTACTCATGCCAATTGGGGACTATCCAGAATTAAGTGATGTAACAGTAAATACTGACATCATTGCACATACAATCGATGAAGCTTATGATGTAATAGCTGTGAAAGGTAAGACTGGTGAAATCGCATTTGCTGCAGATCGAAGAAATGTTTTAACTGGGGAAATTTACGACCTTCAGGAGCGATTACAGGGAATAGGGATTAATAATGTAACCACTTTTTTAGTCGATTTGACTGGAGCGTCGGTTGACGAAGACCTTCCATACGGTCCGCTTGAAACATTATGGCAGTTCGATGCAGATTTGTCAGCAAGACATAAATTCCCAGCAGTAAACCCAATTTATTCAACATCTTCTGTATTAGAGGGAGCCCATCTAGATCAAAATCATCTCACCACTCAACAGCGCGCACAAAAACTTCTACGCCGGTACCGTGAGCTCCGTTCATTAGTAAATGTACGAGGATTGGAGCATCTCCCTGCAGCAGAAATTCAAACATTTAAACGAGGCGAACGACTGGAAGCCTATTTAACTCAGCCATTCTATGTTGCAGAAGACTTTACAGGACAAAAAGGGGAATCAGTAGCCTTAAAAGATACAATAAACGATGTCCGTAAAATCCTTGATGGGGTAACTGATTCTATTGAAATTGATCAGTTAACCTATATTGGGCAGTATATTGTAGATTAACAAAAAGTTAACAAAATTAGAACTCAGCTATTGGGTTCTTTTTTTGATGATAGGGCTATTCAGGAAAACAAAGTAGTTGTTCTAAGGAGATTTTCATCACTTTCTGTTGTTTTAGGTGGTTATCGCTGAATTTAGTATTTACATTTATTATGGATCACCATTGTGTGTATCACTAGTCTATTATTTACAGTCATGATATACTAAAAGGGATATAATTGAGAATGATTTTCATATCGAACAAAAAATTGCATACTATTTTTGGCAGGAGTAAAAGTAAGGAGGATTTCCAATATGAGTAATCAAGAAGGAATAAATGCTGTCGAACAAAACATTATAAATCGTAGAACAATTAAATCCTTTAAAAAGGATTCAATCAGTCCTGAGGAGATCATTGAGTTGCTGAATGTGGCTAAGTGGGCGCCTAACCACAAGTTAACAGAGCCTTGGAGATTTCAATTATACGTGGGTGAAGGGAAAGAAAAATTTATACAAGCCTTCATTCATTCTCAGCCAAAAGCTGATGGCGAGATCTCAGAAAAAGTGAAGAAAAAAGCACAATATTTTAGAGATATTCCTATGCATCTGGTAGTCATTATGCCTGAAGATCCCCGCCAAAGAAGATGGGATGAAGATTATGGAGCTGTCTCCTCACTCATTCAAAATTTTCAACTTGCGGCATGGCAAAGAGGAATCGGCATGATTTGGCGTACGAATGATTGGATATATGATCCAGCATTCAGGAAGGAGATAGGTATAACTCCTGGTGAGAAAATAGTGGCGACGTTGATGATTGGCTATCCTGAACATGTACCTGCTGCCCGACAACGTACGGATATTCAAGAGCTTCTAACAATTATAGATAAATAGTGAAAGGATAAATAGAACTCAGCATAGGAGTTCTATTTTTTTAATTTTATATATGTATACCACAAAACTTAAGGGATTAACTTCATAAAACTCTATATATTCATTATTATTATATAATTACATTAATAAAATAGCTTATAATTTTACTAGTAATAATTTAACGTTATTTATATCTGCTTTATTAAATAGCAATTGATGCTGAGGGGATGGAAAAAATGCTTAATTCTAGAACAAAGTTAATGCAAAACTTATTAAGAATTGAAAAGGAAGATTATCAGCTGAGGGAAGGAGAGTCGTTACAGGATTTCGTTACTCTAATGTTGGAGTATATTGGTGATCCAGATCCTCAGTTGCGTGATAATCTTATTTATTCAACTTTCTATAAATGGCTGATTGACTCGAATAAATTTACCAATGAAGAAATGCAAAATCTTTTGTCTATTTTAATAGATGAGCAGCATTTGTTGTATCATATCGGCAATGCAGGTGATCTTACAGTTTTAAAAAGATCTTTTTCAGTCCTGCCCATTGCTCTAATATTACACCGACACTTAAAGAATCCTTTTTTGACGGTTACTGAATATCAATCAGTAAAGAATGCTCTGCTGCGCTATTATAAAAAGGAAAAAGATTTACGCGGTTATTTATCTGTGGAAGGTTGGGCTCATAGTGCAGCTCACGGTGCTGATGCATTAGAAGAGCTCATACAATGCCCTGAAAGCGATATTTCTTTGCAGCTTGAGGTGTTAGATGCGATAAAAGGAATGCTTCATAATGGCATCTACATTTTCTGTGATGAGGAGGATGAACGGATGGCAACCATTGTGGATACAATGATTGTCAAAAAACTGATCCCTTATAAGGAGATCACTGACTGGCTAATCGGCTTGGCAGATTGCGCTGAATGGAAGCGAACCCGTGACCAAAGGATTGCTCTAATAAACAGCAAGAATTTTATTCGCAGTCTTTATTTTAGGAGAGACTATGTAAGCTTTCATAATCAACTTGCTGCTGCTTTACTTGAAGCAGAAGGGAAACTAAATCATTTTGCAAAACGTTGAGTAAAATAATCTAAAAAATGAAAAAGCATTCTAGGAATACCCAAGAATGCTCTTTGTCTTCTTATTTAGGATGAATGTGCTGGACTCTCCCAACTTGCCCGTCTGTTAGTCTAACTTTGATTCCGTGTGGGTGTGTCCCAGAATTCGTGAGGATATCTTTAACGACTCCTCTTGTAAGCTTTCCAGTTTTTTGATCCGCTTTTAAAACGATGTCAACTGTTATCCCTGGTGATAAATCCTTGCGATTTTTCCCATTCATTAGCTGCCCATTTTTCTGCGGGTATTGCTTGGTTTCTTTGTTTGCTGGCTTTTCATTTTCTTTGCTGAGAGGTCTACATTCCCTTTTCCTTTATTAGATGAATTCTGATTCTTTTTGTTTTCAAGCTGCTTTTTCATAGCCTCTTGCAAGCTTATTTTCTTTTTTGGTGCATCGGATTGATTGTTTTCAGTCATATTAAATTCCTCCAATTGGAATATGTTAGTTAGAAGTATAATCTATTTTTTGGATTTATGAAAGAATAAAAAAGGATTCATGTAGTTACTAATATAATTTTTATTTATTATATAAGCGAGATTAAATAATATATTTTTAAACCGGGGTGAAATGAATGAGTACTCAAAGTAAGTTACATCCGATTGAAGCTGCACAACAGTTTATCAATAAACATTTTCCTAATTGTCAAGGAGCATTCTTAGCCGGAAGTGTCGTTCGTGGACAATCAACAGAAACATCAGACCTTGATATTATTATTTTTGAGGATAAAATACGTTCTTCTTATAGGGAATCATTAATAGACTTTGGGTGGGCAATTGAGGTTTTTGTACATACCTTAACTTCCAATAAATTATTTTTTGAAAGTGATCGAAAAAGAGCGAGACCATCTTTGCCAAGGATGGTATCCGAGGGAATCGTTCTAAAAGATGATGGAATTATAGGCTCTATTAAAAAAGAGGCACAAGACTTATTAAAGAATGGACCAGAAAAATGGTCATTAGATACTATAATAACAAAGCGCTATTTTATTACAGACGCATTGGATGATTTTATTGGATGTTCGAATCGGGCAGAAGAACTTTTTATTGCAAATACTCTTGCTGAATTAGCAAGTGAATTTGTTTTAAGAACAAATGACCAATGGATTGGTGCTTCAAAATGGATCGTACGCTCTTTAATTCATTATAATGAAGAGTTCACAAGAGAATTTGTAGAGGCTTTTGATGTTTTTTATAAAATTGGTGACAAGAGAAAAGTGATTCAATTGGTTGATTCTATCTTGCAGCCATATGGTGGACGGCTATTTGATGGATTTTCATTGGGGAAATGTGAATAGAATTTACTAAAGTTTAATGTATCTATATCGTAATTCATTGACATTTTCAAGTAAACACTTTAAAATGTTATTAAATTTTTCTATGCATAGGAGGATTATTAAAAAATGACACACGCAATGAGACTAAGATTCCAATCTTTGAACAAGTAATTGAATATGTTCAGGAACTCTGTTAGTGAATGCAGAGTAAATGGGAATAGTCTGTCCATTTTTAATGATCTTCATTTCGAATATATTTATGTGTTATGAAGAAAGGCGGGTCGTTCTGCCTTTCTTTTTTAAATGTAAAGATAGACTAAATCCTTTTACTCAAAAATCACAGGCAGACGTCTGTGTTTTTTTATTTTAATATTGAAGGAGAGGAAAGAGATGCAATTTTTATTGTTTCATTGATACGAGCTTGAAATAGAAGCTCGTATCGATCCTAGCTATCGATACGAAATCCAAAAAATTTCGGAGGTAGCGAAAATGGAACAAATATGTTTTGAAATAGAAAATGTTGAAGTAACTTATTTAGATAAAGAAATATTGAAGATTGACAGATTAGCAGTCCATCAATTTGACCGCATTGGCATTGTTGGAAAAAATGGTGCGGGGAAGAGTACATTAATCAAGTTATTATCTGGAAAAATATCTCCAACAAGTGGAAGAGTGAATCGGTACATTGATTGTGGATTATTTGAACAGCTTGAAGCTCCAGCAAAAGCAGAAGCAGATGTATCCTTACTAGGAAAACTGGCAGTTCCGAAACATTCAGAACGATTAAGCGGCGGGGAGCAAACAAGGCTAAAACTTGCCCAATTGTTTACTCACTATTATGAAGCTTTATTAATCGACGAGCCAACAACACACTTGGATCAAAAGGGGATTTCATTTCTTCTCGAAGAGCTAGAATATTACTATGGTGCACTTGTGTTAATTAGTCATGATCGCAGTGTTTTAGATAAACTTATCACCACCATTTGGGAAATAGAAGATGGAAAGGTGAATGTTTATACTGGAAATTATAGTGAATATATGCAGCAAAAGAAATTAGAGCGTGAACAGCAAAAACAAGCGCATGAACAATACATGAAGGAAAAGAGCCGACTTGAAAAAGCTGCACAAGAAAAAATGAAAAAGGCTGAAAAGATTGCTCAAGCAGGAAGTATGTCCAAGAAAGAAGCGAATGCAAAACCAAACAAGATGTTTATGACGAAATCAAAAGGAACAAGTCAAAAGGCAGTTCAGCGTGCAGCGAAAGCGATTGAACATCGAATGGAGAAACTTCAAGAAGTTGATGCAGTACAAGTGGAAAGAAAAGTCATCTTTCGTCAGTCTGAAACATTAGAATTGCATAATAAGTTTCCGATAATGGCTGACCAGCTCACTCTTCACGTGGCAGGTAAAGTATTATTGGAAAAGGTAAGTTTCCAACTGCCTCTAGGTAAAAAAATTGCGATTACTGGCAGCAATGGCAGTGGAAAGAGTACACTGCTTCATCTGATTGCGAATAAGACGGAAGGAATTACAGTTTCTCCAAAAGCTAAGATTGGCTGCTTCCGCCAAATGAGCTATCAATTTTCAAGTAATGAAACAGTACTCCAGTTTTTGAAAAATCGTTCAGACTATGATGAAGGTTTTTTAAGAAGTGTATTACATGCCATGCACTTTACGGGTACAGACATACGAAAAAGGGTGGAATCATTAAGTGGTGGAGAAGCGATTCGCCTCCAGCTTTGCCAGCTGTTTTTAGGGAAATATAATATCTTATTGTTAGACGAACCGACCAATTTTTTAGATGTACCTACTATTGAGGCATTAGAACAATTTATTGCTGCATATGAAGGAACGATTATTTTTGTATCCCATGATCGTGCATTCATAAATAACACTGCAGACATTGAGTTTCATATTGCGAATAAAAAATTAAATCAAGTATAATTGATTTTCTGAAGTAAGCTGCCTATCATGCAAGGTGGCTTATTTCTTTATCTAAGGATTCATATAGGAAGCTATATCAAAAAGGAATAATTTCCCTTTACAACTCATTCACATGAGTGTAGAATTTCTATATACCTAAAAAAACTAGGTAGGTGAAAAATATGTTTAATCGTGAATTAGTAAAAGGCAGTACATCGCTCTTATTGCTTCAATTGTTAGAGGAGCGGGACATGTATGGCTATGAACTTGTAAAAGAGCTAGAGAAACGAAGCGAGAATGAATTTTCAGTGAAAGAGGGAACTCTTTATCCAGCGCTTCATAAACTTGAAAAGCAGGAATACATTGAATGCTATTGGCAAGAACAGGAGAAGGGACCGGCTAGGAAGTATTATCGCATAACTGATGCTGGTAAGGAAATGCTCCTTGAAAAGACACGTGAATGGAATGATTTTGTTTCAGTGATGAACAGGCTGATTGGGAGAAAAAAACATGGAACGGCTGAAGAATGAGTTTTTGGAGGAGTTAGCTCAGAAGCTTATTGATCATCCAGATAAAGAATCGATATTGAACGATTATGATGTGCATCTTGATGATCTGCTTGTTACTCTATACAAAGTCGAAAACGAATCAGAGCTGAGAGATCAAGTCTATTCTAGGTTCGGAACACCGAATGAGATAGCTGAAATGTGGAAAGAAGAACTGTCTGTTACTCCTAGTAAAATGAAATGGCTATTCGTTGCAGTAAATATATGTTTGTTTGCTGGAGGCGCGATCCTTACTATCGCGCATAATCTCCTTGATTGGCATTGGCTATCTAATCTATGGACCCAATTAACTTCAATTCCAATCGTAATAGCACTGATATACGTATTCTTTTGGGCATTGTTAGGCTATGAAATTGGAAGAAGTTTCGGACATAAAGGCAGAAAGTTAATGAAAGGAACATTCTTGGTGGCTTTGCTTCCAAATATTCTCTTGATGATTTTAACGGTTTTCAATATCATTCCTCATGAATGGTTTAGTCCGCTGCTAACAGAAACGTTTATTGTTATCTGCATTCTTTTCACCATTCTTTTATACCCCATTTGTCTAATTAGTTACAGGTGGGGCAAAAAAGCTTCTGTATAAGCTTTTTTTTAAACTTATACATAGAAATTCTATATATATAGAAAAACTATATGCATTTGGAGGTATTTGTTATGGAATTGAAAATAGAAAAGGCAGACTGGTTATTCTTTCTGTTATGTTTATTTGCAGGGGTACTTGCTGAAGAAGCATTTTTTAGGGAACAAATCGGCATCTCCTATTTTGTTTTTATAGCTGTTTTCTATACTATATTTTTTTGGAAGTTTCGTTCATTTTCGTTCTCTCATCAGCGAGTGGGGTATCTCATATTAATTTCAATCTGGATTTTAGCAGCAGGCTACTATTTACATGACACCGCTCTTTTCTATGCCCTGAATATACTTGTGATACCTTCCCTAGTGATCTTTCATTTAGCCTTAATAACCTCACCGAAGAAATTGGAGTGGAATAAGCTATTTTTCATTCTTTACACTGCTTTAAGACTTGGACAGGGAATTCGCTATGGAGGTATCTTCATTAGCTATCTTGCAAAAATATTAAACCGCAGCAGCAACCCAAAACAGTTTAATGTGTGGAAAAAAATTCTCATAGGTGTTGCTATCGCTATTCCCTTCTTATTTGTCGTTCTTAACCTGCTGATTTCAGCTGATGCCCAATTTGAAAAGCTTGTAAACAACCTCCCAAATTTGTTTAGCTTTCAGACAGAATATGTCTTCCGTGTTATTATCATGCTTATTTATGGATTGGGATTTTTTGGGTTTATGCAAGTTCTTATACAAAAAAATGTCCAAATAGTAAAGAAAGAGGACACATTAAAGCTTCATCAAATGGATGGAATCATAACTTTGACTGTGCTATTCCTTTTGGATTTGGTCTATGTTTTATTTGTAATTGTCCAATTCAAATATTTCTTTAGCGGCACACTTGATGCTGGCTTCACTTATGCAGAATATGCTCGTCGGGGATTTTTCGAACTGCTATTTGTTACTCTAATTAACTTAACTGTAACAACAGGTGTGATTACTTTTACAAAGGGTGTTCAGGGAAAATTAAAAATTGTCATTCGTTTTTTCTTATCAGTACTCGTCTTATCAAGCGGTGTCCTGCTAATATCAGCATTTATGCGTATGTCGATGTATGAGGATGCATATGGCTTCACGTTTACAAGAGTTCTTGTCAATTCGTTTATGATTTTCCTGCTGGTCATTTTTGCCTACACACTTGTGAAGATCTGGCTGGATCGACTGTCTTTATTTCATTTTTATTTTATTGCATCCTTAATCTACTACGCCGGCATGAATATTATCAATTTTGACCAGATTGTGGTAGATCGTAATATCGCACGCTATGAGACAACAGGAAAAATTGATATTCATTATTTAAATAGCTTTTCATCAACAGGAGTCCTCGGACTAATAGAGCTTTATGAAACAAACCCTGATGTACCAGGTTTAAAAGCATTACTAAAACAACGGAATGCAGAAAGAGAATATTTAAATCCAGATACATGGCAATCGCAAAATCTTGTGAGGGATAAAGCGTATAAAAGGCTGGGAGAGTTGGATTTAAAGTGATATTTCTCGGTAAAACTGAAAGAAAAGTAGTTTGAATCGTTTAAAAAGAAAGAACCCATTTTGATGATTTTTCTACAAAAAATGGATTCTTTCTTCTTTCGCCTATTCATCTTAGATTATCAATGTGATTGATATTCGTCTACGTTTATATGATCAATAACCGAATTCATGTTATAAAAGTGGTCTATTTTCATCATATCATTTGATGTTAACTCTTGCTCGTTCTTTTCAATGAAATGCAGCCATTCCTCTTCTATTTTCTCTAATTGTTTTCCATAAATATCTTGCATCTTTTTTTCTAGTTGATCTTGATTGTATACCTGTTCAAACTTCTCTAGGCCATAGGAATCAATTAAAAAGGTAATAAATGATCCTGCATGTGTGTAGCTAATCCATTGTAAGACGACATCCTCATATTCAACGAAAGGCGGGCGAAAAAAGAAATCATCGGTTGTTAGATCTATTAACTTATTTATAGGAATGATTTTCTCTTTATCCATCAAATAATTCATTACTTTATGAACAGGATAGCTTTGTTTTCCATATGTATTTTCCATATAAACTCCAAGTCCCTCCTGCGTGAGGTACCCCTTGCTATCATCAAAATTATTTCCATAGCCAAGTAGCGTGTGTGTCATTTCATGTACAAGAGGATATTTGCCATTTCTGACAGAATACAGTTTAATTTCAGATCTTAATCCCCATGAATTTTCATTCCCTTCTAATAAGAAAATATTTATTTTTTCAGACGGTGTATAGTCTGTTTTAATAAATTGATGAATGACTTTATAAGCATTTGAAATCTCTTTTTTAATGATATCAACTCTTTCTTCTGGGACACCTGCTGTATTATAAATTTTAAATGATATTTTTCCATCTTCAGAGATTACGATATTATCTTGAACAGTTTTCTCTTTCTTTTTTTCTGTATCGATTACCGTACTATTCGAACAGGCAGTAATCAATAGAATTGAGAATATAATCGTCATATACCTTAACATATATATATACATCTCCTATTTCTTCATTGATATTATTTTTTGTAATTTTAGTATACAAGAAAAATATGGGTAAGGAGGAAAATAAAGCATTTATATAGAAGAGAAATTATGAAATATTATAAAAAGGAAAGTGAGAATGATATGAACATCCATTTAGCAGAAGTAAACGAGGACAACTTTTGGCAAATCGTCAACTTAAAATCTGATCCAGATCAGGAAAAACAAATTCAAATATTTGAACGATGGGTAGGATCGAATACCTTTTTCCTAGCAGCCAGTCAAGTTTATGGTTTTACCCCGAGAGCCATCTATGATGGAGAGAGGCTAATTGGATTTGCTTCACATGGTTTAAACAAGGAAACAGGAAGATATGAATTAATAAGCATCATGCTCGGCCATGCTTTTCAAGGTAAAGGGTATGGGGTACCAATTTTAAAAGCGATAGTTAATGAAATGATAGATTTATATTATTGCAAGGAGATATATTTGTCAGTCATTTATAATAATGAGGCAGCGAAACGAATATATGAAAAAGTTGGTTTTAAGCCGACAGGTGAAGTGGAGCAAGGACATCACCCTGAGCCGGTTTACCGTTTAATAATCACAGAATACCAGAAAACATTAAAATGAGGATGATTCCAATCATCCTCATTTTCATGCTGTTTGTGCTTCCGATCCGCCAACATGAATAAATCGTCTAGCCGGTAAACTAGATTATCTAAAGGTACTGGTTTCCCATCTCTTTTATTTCAAGTACTTCAGGCGAACCGTGCTTATAATTAAAAAATTCTCCAAATATGCAACTTTTTGCTATGCTAAAACGTGGATAGGCTGAAAGGGGGCACAGCTTTGGAGTTAGATGAAGCATATGAGGTATATGTAAAGGATCTATACCGTTATTTGTTTTCCCTTTCAAAGGATCATTTTACAGCGGAAGACTTAGTACAAGAGGCGTTCTACCGTGCGTATATTCATTTAGGTGATAATGAAATCAATAATATTAAGGCATGGCTTTTTAAAGTGGCTTTCCATGCATTTATTGATTTTTCGAGGAGAAATAATCGATTAATTATCAGTGACAAAATCGAAAATATGAACAAAAATCGTATTACTCATGAAAAGGTTCCTGAGAATCGAATGTTAGAGAAGGAGAGCTTTCAACTCTTGATAGAAGATATTCATTCTTTAAAGGTAGCAGAAACACATGTGATCCTTTTATGTGATTTACATCAGTTAACTCTTAAAGAATCAGCAGAAATCCTTGATATGAATCTTAATACATTAAAAAGCCATCTTGTACGCGGCCGAAAAAAATTGATTGAAAGGGTAAAAGAAAGGAGGATGAATGATGAAAGAGGATAATCAGAAAGACAAAGAAATTTATCAATCGTATATTAATCATTCCATTCAGGACTTTGATAATAGCCAGCCCATTCATGAAAAGGATCAAAGATCTTTAATTAAAAAAGGAAAATACACGGCATTAGTCACTACGATTATGATAAGTCTTGCTATTCTGCTATTAATCATTCCTGTCATGACACTCGGATCTTATTTATACTATGCTATCGGCGGGAAGGCAAATCATTTAATAGAGATTGCCGCAAAAACAATCTATGTAACCGAGCCTAACATCAGCTTAGAGGAAATGGAATTGGAGGAACATATTAAATTCTTCTCAATGGATATTCAATTTGATGTATTTAAGCGAATTGGAAAAGAAGATTATAAAGCAGGGGAGTACCTGATTAATTATGCATTTGATAAACCTAGATTTCCTGAGAGAACGATCCTATTGGATCGTCCATTGCCAAAGATAGCAAGCATGGATTCAAATCGCTTATTTCATCCAGATGCAGTTAAACCGCCAGGGCTTGAAGTTGAATGGGACTTATTAAAAAATCTGCCTGATGGGACAGTCAGTGAAGTTTATATCTCTTTAAGTAAATTAATGAAGGCAAAAGATTTAGAAAAACAACTTGGCAAAAATGTAGAGGTGCGATGGGTTGCGGTTGATACTGGCCTTGAAGAAAAGCAAATAGATAAGGAAGGCTATCCAGTCGCTCCAATCGGCTATCCTTTACAGGTTGATCAGACCACCTGGTCACCTTTTAATGGACGTGACCAAACAAATGAAGAAGTATTTATGGATATTCTCGAATTCCTGAGAAAAGATGAGGAGAACGCAGCGAAAATAGCAAGTGCTAAAACCCTTGCCTTAGAAGAAAGAGTCCCCTATTTAAAGAAAAATGGAATTCACGTATACGGGGCTGTAGTGACAGGACCAACCCGAGAATTAAGAAAACTCCAAAAAAATGAAGCCATTCGAACAATGAAGGTAGGGGAAGTTAAACTATGGAATTGGAAGTAAAAAGCACAAAAAAGAAGCGTCAAAAGCAAAGAATTCCCTCTGTCACAGGTTTTCTTTCCTTTATTATAGCTATTTTTTCACTTACCGGTTTAAATATTGCCTTGATAATGGATTATGATGAATTTCCAGATTTTTTCCTTATAAAACTGCCTTTAGTTGGTTTGATCTTAGGTGGAATTGGGCTTTTTACTCAGAAACGTTCAAGATTGTTTTCAATATGGGGAATACTCATATGCCTTTTCATATATATTTTTACTTTTTTGATGTTTGGACTGGCATGGAGCATCAACCCAAAACCATAATAAATGGCAGGGAGATTTCCCTGCCATTTTATTTATACTTTTACTTTCTTATCCGTAACCTCTAATACATCCAAAAGGAACACAAACACCGGAATACCAACAATCAGTCCCCAAACACCAAAGAAATGTTCTCCAAAGATCAGTACGATAAATGTGTAAAATACAGGTAAGTCAGTCTTAGCAGACATTAATTTTGGATTAAGGATATATGCCTCAATTGCATGGATAATCATAATTACAATAAGGATATAGATCACTTGTATGAAGCCCCCAAGTGTATAGGCAATTGTACAAAGAGGGATGAGTGAAATGATCACCCCTGCAACAGGTATTAACCCTAGTAAAAAGATGAGAATGGATAATCCCATTAATTGAGGGAAATCCATAATCCATAATGCTAATGTTGTCAATCCGCAATTCACAATAGCAATAATAAATTGTGCTTCAATTACTTTACCAAATGTTAAGACAAACTTTTTGGCAAAGAACTCAATCTCATTGTAAAAAGGAGCAATCTTACTATTTTTAAATTTTGAAGTAAATTCGATTAGCCTTGGCTTTTCTAATAAGAAGAATAAACTAAGTATTAACGAAAGCATGACCTGAATAGCGATATTACTTACACCGCTAAAGTACTTAAGTAGGAATGTAAAACCTTGCTCCAAATATTTCGAGATTTGGTTTGTTTCTATAAAGCTCATGACATAATTGATGATGATATTATCATGCTGTTGTGTATAAAAAACGGTAATCTGTGTGACTAGCTGGGAGATTTCAGCAACAATGATCGGCAAATACTTGCTAATTCCAATCGTTAACAGCCCGATAATAGCCAAATATACAATGAGCACGGTTACTTTTCGATTCAATTTAACTTTTCTAGTAATAAGGTTTACTAACCGATTAAGTAAAAATGAAAAAATAAATGTGATTAGAATTAAATTAATCATGCTTCTTAGCAAATAAAGAACGAATAATAAAATTCCAAAAATAATAAATCTTTTGAACGCACTTTTTTGTAATAAAGTTTGAATCGTCTCCATTAAAGTCAAATTCCTCCAATATATCGTAGCAGTCGTATATCGCAGCAGCTGGCTACACTTCTTATCTTCTATTTTAGTCTATTTTTAAAGATATTCATAATGATTTCATAAAAAAACAGATACTTTTTCACATTCACTTCAAGTATATTCCATGATTTAATTAAAATGATGAAACCTTCCTAAATTTGGAACGTAAAAGTATAATATTTACATATTTTCTAAAAGGAGACCAGAATGGGTAAAATTAAGGAGTTAATTAGCTGGAAATTTTTATTATTTATTGCAATCTCTATTATTCTTACAAAAGTGCCAATCATAGGAAATTACTTTCGTGTCGTTAATACGGTCGTCCATGAATCGGGTCATGCACTCATTGCCCTTTTTGGAGGAAAAGTACACGAAATTTCTTTGTTTATGAATACGGAAGGAGTGACCTACACAAGTCATTCCACTTGGTTTGGCGGCTTTTTCACTGGAGGAGCAGGGTATGTGTTCTCTTCCTTTATCGCTTTCCTGTCCTTTTGGTTTATTAGCAAAAAACAATACAAGCCACTAATCGTCATTCTTTTGTTATTAATTGGATTAAATCTTATCTTCTGGGTTAGAAATTTTTATGGTATTTTTTGGCTTATCACATTTGGTGCAGCCTTTATCTTTTTATTATATAAAGGAACAGCTGCCATTGTGGAGCATTTCTTGCTAATGATAGCAAGTATTCTTTTGGTCGAATCCATTTCGTCATCATTTACTATTTTTCTATTAAGTTTTACACAGCCACATGCTGCTGGAGATGCAACTGGACTTGCACAGTCCACACATATTATTCCAGCACAGTTTTGGGGAATAGTCTTTTTATCTCAAGCGATTGCATTTGCGATAGCAGGATTTAAGGTTGGGAGCTATCGAATAAGTAAATAATTTTTGTTTTCAGACAAGGATGTATCGAACGATACATCCTTGTTTTTTTATCTCATTAATAAGAATTAATTAGGTTCTTTCTTTATTATGTAAATTTTTCTATAAAAATCTGCCTGTTCGTATTGGAATATGGTATTATTACGTTTGAATGTTTGTACTATGTTTTTTCGATTTTTTTCGATGAATTCAAACATTAAATAAATGATTGAAGGAGATAAAAATGGCAGATCATACAATAATTCGTTTTGAACAAGTAACGAAACAATATGATAATGACCCCCCAGTTTTAAATGACGTAAGCTTTGAAATCGAAAGAGGGAAATTCTATACCCTTCTTGGACCATCTGGCTGTGGGAAAACAACGATACTGAGATTGATTGCTGGATTCATTGAACCGTCCAAAGGAAAAATCTTTATTAATGGAAAAATTGTTAACGGCGTGCCTGCAAATAAACGTCAAGTGAATACAGTTTTTCAGGACTATGCTTTGTTTCCGCATTTAAATGTATATGAAAATGTGGCATTTGGCTTAAGAATAAAAAAGCTTAAAAACAATGAGATTGATCGAAAAGTGAAAGAGGCATTAAGATTTGTCAATCTTGAAGGATATGAAAAAAGGGAAATTAAAGAAATGTCAGGCGGACAGCGTCAGCGTGTGGCTATCGCACGTGCGATTGTTAATGAGCCAGAGGTGATCCTGCTGGATGAACCATTATCTGCTCTTGATTTAAAGCTGCGTACGGAAATGCAGTATGAATTACGTGAGCTGCAGCGCAGACTCGGGATCACATTCATTTTCGTCACACATGATCAAGAAGAGGCACTAGCCATGTCTGATGAAATTTTTGTCCTTAATAATGGGAATATCGAGCAAAGTGGTACACCAACAGATATTTATGATGAACCGATTAACCGCTTTGTTGCTGACTTTATTGGAGAGTCGAATATTGTCCCTGGTGTTATGCTGCAAGATTTTTCTGTTCAATTTGCTGGAAAAACCTTTGAATGTGTGGATGGAGGATTCGATTCAAACGAAGCAGTCGAAATCGTCATTCGGCCTGAGGATTTAGAAATTACAAAGCCGGAAAATGGAAAGCTTCGCGTGCATGTAGATTCTCAATTATTCCGAGGAGTGCACTATGAAATTAGTTGCAACGATCAGGACGGCAATGAATGGCTAGTCCATTCGACAAGAAAGGCAATTGTTGGTGAGGAAATAGGACTTACATTTGATCCTGAAGCAATTCATGTTATGAGACATGGGGAGACAGAAGAGGAATTTGACAAACGTTTAGAAGCATATGAAGAGGGAAGCTATGAAAAGTAAATCACGGAACTTTTATCTCATTCCATATGTTATTTGGATTGCCCTTTTTGTCATTACACCGATTCTATTAATCCTATATTACTCATTTTTTGATATTGATGGACAATTTACGTTTGAGAATTACAAGAAATTTTTTACACCCGTCTATTTGAAGATGACATTTAGCTCTTTCTGGTATGCATTTTTAATTACAATGTTTACATTGCTTGTAGCATATCCAGTTGCTTTCTTGCTTACAAAATCAAAGCATAAACAGCTTTTACTATTATTAATTATCTTGCCTTCCTGGATCAATTTATTGTTAAAAGCTTATGCGTTCATTGGCATTTTTGGTACATACGGAGCAGCTAATAGTTTCCTAGAAGTCATTGGGATCGGGACAAAGCAAATTCTTTTCACTGATTTTAGCTTTATCTTTGTGTCTGTATATATATTCTTGCCATTTATGATTCTGCCTATTTTTAACGCATTGGATGAATTAAATCCATCACTTGTTGATGCATCCAATGACCTTGGCGCTTCTAAATGGACAACATTTAAGCGTGTAATCTTCCCGCTGACGATTGATGGTGTTAAATCAGGCTGTCAAATTGTCTTCATACCAGCCTTGTCACTGTTCATGCTTACAAGATTAATAGCCGGAAATCGAGTGATTACACTAGGTACTGCTATTGAGCAGCATTTCTTGGTTACACAAGACTGGGGGATGGGGGCAACAATTGCCGTCTTTTTAATCATTGCTATGGTATTAATTATGATTCTCACTGGGAAAAGAAAGCGGGGGATCTTATGAAGAAATTATCTAAACTTTCTACAGTTTATTTAGTGATTATGTTTTTCATTCTGTATGCCCCGATATTATATTTAATGTTTTATTCCTTTAATAGTGGGGGAACGATGTATCAATTTGAAGGATTTACACTTGATTGGTACAAGGAGTTGTTTGGCGATTCAAGGTTATTGATCATCGTTTTAAATACAATTATTATTGCTTTGCTATCAGCTGCAATTTCAACGATTCTGGGTGTTGCAGGTGCTTTAGCTATTTATTATGCAAGAAGAAGAAGAGTGAAAAACACACTGCTTTCGTTAAATAATGTTCTTATTGTCAGCCCGGATGTTATTATCGGTGCATCCTTTTTAATTTTGTTTACAATGGTTGGTATCAAGCTAGGGTTTATCTCTGTTTTACTAGCACATATTGCTTTTAGTGTGCCAATCGTTGTTATTATGGTTCTTCCGAAAATTGAGGAAATGAATACATCAATGATTTATGCAGCTCTTGATTTAGGGGCTAGCCGCTGGGATGTTTTGACAAAAGTCGTCCTCCCTTATATAACACCTGGGATTTTTGCTGGGTTTTTCATGGCATTAACATATTCATTAGATGATTTTGCTGTTACCTTTTTTGTAACCGGGAATGGCTTTACCACCTTATCAGTAGAAATATATTCACTTGCAAGAAGAGGCGTTTCATTAAATATTAATGCTCTTTCTACACTTTTATTTATTTTTACTATGCTCCTAGTAGTCGGATATTACTTCATTACTAAACGTAATAATAAGCCGGGCAGAATGGGGGTTAGATAATGAAAGAGCTGATTCGTGCATTATTAGCCGTGCTAATCGTTTCGTTTGTTTTAATATTTATTGTTTTCAGGCTTAACTCATCTCAGGGATATACGAGCGGAAATACTCTGACTATTTTTAACTGGGGCGATTATATTGATGAGGAACTGATTAAGCAATTTGAAGATGAGACTGGAATAAAGGTTATTTACGAGACATTTGATTCCAATGAGGCAATGCTGACGAAAATCGAGCAAGGAGGGACCGCGTATGATATTGCCGTCCCTTCCGAGTACATCATCGATAAAATGATACAGGAGGATCTGCTTCTTCCAATTGATCATTCAAAGCTCCCTAATTTTCAATATCTTGATTCCCGTTTCTTAGATTTGCCATTCGATCATGAGAACAAATATTCGATTCCGTATTTTTGGGGAACGGTTGGCATATTGTATAACACGAAAATACTTGGCGATCGAGAATTAACAAGCTGGAATGACCTTTGGGATCCGGAATTTAAGAATCAAATTTTGCTTGTTGATAGTGCACGCGAAGTGTTAGGAATGTCTTTAAATAGTCTAGGCTATTCTTTGAATGATAAAAACAAAGATCACCTTCAAGAAGCAAAAGAAAAGATAGATGCACTTACACCTAATATAAAGGCGATTGTCGGGGACGAAAACCGTTTATTATTGCAAAATGAAGAAGCGGCAATTGGACTTGTCTGGTCTGGGACCGCTCAAGAAATTATGTGGGAAAATGAAAATGTGGAGTATGTAATCCCAGAAGAAGGATCGAATTTATGGTTTGATAATATGGTTATTCCAAAAACAGCGAAAAATGTCGAAGCTGCACATCAATTTATCAATTTTATGCTTGATCCAGAAGTAGCTGCACAGAATACAGATTATGTCGGCTATTCTACCCCTAATAAAGAAGCACTAAAATTCATGGATGAAGAAGTAGTAAATGACGAACGTTTTTATCCGGATGAAGAAATGACTTCAAAGCTCGAGGTTTATGAAAACCTAGGAAAAAGAATGCTCGCACATTACAATGATCTTTTTCTCGAATTTAAAATGCATACAAAATAATCATAAAACTGACTGGCTAATAGCTGGTCAGTTTTTTTGTGCCTATGCTTAACATATTCTTATTGAAAAGTGGAAAAATTAATGAAAAAAAGGAGTGGTGAAATGAAACAAATACTTTGCCTGCTTGCTCTGCTTTTCCTTCTAAACCAGCCCCAATTTACAGAAGCTTCTCAAATAAAAAGGGAGTTAGCAATTGTAATAGACGACCTTGGAAACAATATGCTAGGAACAGAAGAAATATTAGAGCTTCCTATAACCTTAACTGCAGCAATTATGCCCTTTATGCCGAGCACGAAAGCAGATGCAGAAATGGCAAAACGTAATGGACATGAAGTGATCGTCCATTTGCCAATGGAGCCAAAGAAAGGAAAGAAGAGCTGGCTTGGTCCAGGTGCAATCACAACAGACTTAAGTGATGAAGAGATTCGGAAACGAGTTGTCGCTGCGATTAAAGATGTTCCGCATGCAACCGGCATGAATCATCATATGGGATCGAAAGCAACAGAGAATGAGAGAGTCATGAGAATTGTTCTGGAGGTTTGCAAAGAATATGGATTTTTTTATCTTGATAGCAAAACAACAGCAAATAGTGTAGTGTGGAAGATTGCCAATCAACTTAACATCCCATATTTAGAAAATAATTTGTTTTTTGATGACGTATATACAACAAGGCATGTCACTAAACAAGCGAACCTATTAGCTGGAAAGTTGAATAAAAGTGAGCAAATCATTGCAATTGGACATGTTGGAGTCTCAGGTCCAATTATGGCAAGTGTATTAGAAGCATATATTCCTGTTTATAAAAATAAAGCAGAACTCGTCCCACTTTCTAAGCTTATACCAGGGTATGAATTACTTGATGAAGGAATATAAAAAAAGAAAGACAACCTGGTATTTTTACTAGGTTGTTTCACTTTCTGTAATGAAAATTTTTTAAAGGCCGTCCACATTCCAATCTGGTTAGTCCCGCAATCGCTGCGAAGGTAGAAGAGGTGAACGACCGTAATAATAGTATATGTTCTAGTAAAAAAAAGATGCAGATTGATATCCATTTAGTGAAAGAAATGAAGTTTTCCACTATTATAAAAGATGAAAAGTAATTTTTAGCAATTGAGGTGCAGCAAATGAAGATTCAGGAAATTAGTTTGCGTCATTTAAAGATGAGAATGAGATCTCCTTTTGCAACAAGCTTTGGAACGATGCAGGATAAAGAATTTCTTCTGCTTGAAGCCAAATCAGTAAATGGTCATATTGGATGGGGTGAATCTGTTGCCTTTGATACACCATGGTATACGGAAGAAACAGTAAAGACAAACTGGCATATGCTCGAAGATTTTATCATTCCAGCTGTAATTAATAGAGAGTTAGAGCATCCTGATCAAATTACTTGTTTACTCTCATCTATTAGAAAAAATAATATGGCAAAATCAGCTCTAGAAGGTGCTGTTTGGGACTTATATTCGAAAGAAAAGGGGATAAGCCTTACTAGAGCACTTGGAGGAAATAAGGGGAAAATCGAAGTTGGTGTAAGCATTGGTATTCAAAAAACAATCGATGACCTTTTACAATTAATTGATCGGTATACAGCAAAAGGGTACAAGCGAATGAAGGTAAAAATAAAACCGGGTTGGGATCTTGAGGTTATTCGAGAAATCCGAAAGAATTTTCCTGAAGTCCCACTAATGGCAGATGCAAATTCAGCATACACCTTAAATGACACTGATTTGTTTAAATCATTGGATGAGTACGGTTTAATGATGATTGAACAGCCTTTAGCTGCCAATGACTTTATTGATCATGCAAAGCTTCAAAAGCAAATTACAACACCAATTTGTTTAGATGAAAGCATTCATTCGTATGAGGATGCGCGGATAGCCATTGAATTGAAAGCTTGCCAAATAATCAATATTAAAATTGGAAGAGTAGGGGGGTTAACAGAAGCAAGAAGAATTCATAACCTTTGTAAAGATAATAAGATCCCTGTATGGTGTGGAGGGATGCTTGAAGCAGGCATTGGAAGAGCGCATAATATTGCATTAACCACATTATCGAATTTTATTTTGCCAGGTGATACCGCTGGTTCTTCACACTATTGGGAAAAAGATATCATATATCCAGAAGTTGTAGTTGAAAATGGGTATATTAATGTGCCAGATCATCCTGGTATTGGCTATGAGCCTAATAGAGAGACCATCCGGCAATTTACTTTAAATGAAAAGATATTTTCTTAAATAACTCCCAGGTACATATAGTCCTGGGAGCGCAATCGAAAATAGCGGAATATTCAATTAATATTTCTCGGGAAAGCGCAGATTCAGACATTTCCTGCTTAGAATCGTCATCCTGCAAGTCTTAATTTGTCGTACACAAAGGATGTTGTCGGTTCTTGCGGAATGAATCAGTTATATAGGGAAGATCATTTTAAAGGTTGTCCCCGCATTTTCTTTGCTCATAATTTTGTAGTCGCCATTCATACGTTTAATGATATCAAAACTAATCATTAAACCAAGTCCTGTTCCTTTTGTTTTGGTCGAGTAATATGGCTGTCCTAATTGCTTAATATGGATAGGGTCGATACCAATTCCTTCATCCATGATATTTATAATGGCATTTCCATTTTCTTGATA
Organism: Cytobacillus massiliigabonensis; assembly: GCF_900199725.1. GTDB lineage: Bacteria > Bacillota > Bacilli > Bacillales > Cytobacillaceae > Cytobacillus > Cytobacillus massiliigabonensis. The sequence continues at coordinate 2,525,074 of NZ_LT904904.1, forward strand.
AGCTAACAATTCTAACTTTCCCCCAGTGGGCATTGCTTCAATCCCATTCTTAATTAAATTGATAAATAATTGCTTGCATTCATTCGTATTTCCATTTATCACTAAATTCCCTTCAATATTTGTAATAAGATTAACATTAGACATTACAGCAAACGGGTGCATAAATTCAGCCACATCTAATAATGTTTGCGAAAGAGGTATGGATTCGCAAAAATGGTTTGAAGGGCGTGCAAGTGATAGAAAATCACCGATTATTTTCTGTGTGCGGTCCAATTCATCAAGTGAAACAGATATAAACATTCCTTGTTTAGATGTTAAGTTTTTTTCGTCTTTCATGATTTGCAGAAAACCGCGAATGGTTGTCATTGGATTGCGAATTTCATGTGCAACCGAAGCAGCAAGCTGACTCACCGCATTCAATTTATCAGCATTTTGTAATTGTTCCTGCATGGCTAGCTGAAGCTTATTCATTTCAATTAAATAGATAATGATTGCAAGTGTCAGTAATGAAACGATGGAAAATGAGAATAAGTATAGGAAATCTTCCGAATGCCCTAATTTCAGAAAAGCAATTATGCGTGTACCAGTAATTAGAATATAAAAAGCAATGCCAATACAAAGTTTTTTCCAAGGGTTTCCTCTTTGATAGTTTTTATAAACAAAGCCAAATAAGGGAATGATGATTAAATAATTAATCAATAGCAATAATAATTCCTTAAGCTCTCCAAGTACATTTACACCTAATAAAGCACCTATTGTAATACCGCCAGCTAGTGGACCTATATAGAAAAAGGAAATAAAAATAGGAATGAATTTTAAATCAAATGCCATACCGTCAGCAACTCTTACAGGAAAAGACATAGACAATAAAAGTGAAAATATAATCGTGATAAGAAAAACAATATTTGTTTTCAGGTCTTTTTTATATCTGCTAAGAATGATATTTACTAAGGGAATCATCATCATGATAAAAAAGTGAAAAAATAAATCGGCTACAAAATCCTTCAAGAGCACCATTCCTCCATGCTAGTTCTTCCATATCTAATTAAACAAGCATGAAGAGGATTCCTTTATAATATGTAGATAAATGTTGAATGAGCATGAAAAATAATTCCTGATTATTTTACAATACTCGACAAATAAAAAACCGGCTCATAATGAGCCGGAATAATTTAAACAAGAACGATTTCTCTTTCTGCATCTGATGGAATAAAATCCACTATATCTTGCACTTCAGTACCATCTAAAGTTTCTTTCTTTAATAGAGCTTCTACTAGGTTTTCGAATTGGATTCTATTCGCTTGTATTAATTTTTCAGACCTCACTAACGCTTTCTGGAAAAGTTCTTGCATTTTTGCTTCCTTATCTGACTTGTTAAAGGTTAAAGTAAACCCGTCATCTAGTAAGCCTGTATCAACCATTTGTTCAATCATCTGTTTTGCCTGCTGAACATCGCCGCCAACACCTAAGCTATGCTCGCCAAGAATCATTCTTTCAGCAACACCGCCAGCTAAAATCATAGCTACTTGATCAAGCATGTCACTTGTTGTCGATAAATGCATTTCTTTTGGTACCGGCGCAACATAGCCAAGCGCTTGACCACGGGGAATAATGGTTGCTTTACGAACAGACCCAGGCTTTGTAATTGCTGCAACTAGAGCATGTCCTGATTCATGGATGGCAACTCGTTTTTTCGTTTCTGCGTTTTGAAGTGCACGAGTAGAGCTTCCAAGTACCGTTCTATCTAAAGCGAAATCAATATCTTCTTTTGAAATGCAAGCCTGTCCATTTTGTACAGCTCTACGACTTGCTGTTTCAAACAGGGATTGAAGATCTGCACCGGAAAAACCAGAAGTGCTTTCAGCAAGTTCTTCAAACGAATTCATGACATTTTCAGCTAATTTTCTATTTTTCGTATGAATTTCGATAATTTCTTTTCTGCCTTTCATATCAGGAAGTGGAACATGAAAAGAAAAGTCAATCCGGCCAGGACGAAGAAAAGCATCATCTAACATATCTTTTCTATTTGTCGCAGCAATGAAAAGAATGCCGTCGTTAGAATGTCCGCCATCTAGCTGAACTAGCAGTTCGGTTAGCGTTTTCTCACTTTCTTCTCCACCATGCTGTTTTCTTTTACCAGCAAGGGCATCGACTTCATCGATAAAAACGACTGCAGGCTTTTGCTTCCTTGCATTTTGAAACAATGTTCGCACACGGGATGCACCAACGCCTACAAACATTTCATTAAATGATGAACCGCTCGTTGAAAAGAAGGTTGCACCAAGCTCTCTTGCAATCGCTTGTGCAAGCAATGTTTTCCCTGTTCCTGGAGGACCATATAAAAGTATCCCTTTCGGCGGCTTTAAACCCATTTGAAGTGCACGTTCAGGTTCTTTTAGAATAGAAAGAGTTTGCATGATCTCATCTTTCATTTCACCTTGTATTCCTCCAACATCAGCAAGAGAAATAGATGGAAGCGGCTTTGCCTTCGATACACTTTGCTTCATAGTATTTGCTGCACCAAGTCCGCCTTTGCCAGATTTGTATAAATAAATGCCGAGGGCAATAATTAAGATAGCAAGCACGCCTACAATCCATGGAGTATAGGGACTGCTAGATGAAAATGTATATTCAACATGATAGTTTTCTATCAATTTATCAATCATTTGACTATTTGGGGGCACATGTGAAATAAATTCCCCATCACGGGTTTGAATCGTAAGTTTTCCATTTATATGTTCATTTATCGTAACCATTTCCCCATTTTGCGAGGCAATCAATTCTTCAACAGAAGAATAGGGGATAGTTGCGGATTTATTCGTATTTTGAACAACCAAGAAAATCGCTGTAGCAATGACTAGTAGACTTACAATAATCGGAACAATTGTTGAAGCTTTTCTAAAATTTAATTTCAACTTTTTCCCTCCTCATTGTACTTTTTCATTATAATTAGTAAGACTATTAAAGGATAGTGGATGATTAATGTAAGAAATAGAAAATAATGGATTGTTGTTCGAATAGATGAATGATCCTAAATAGTAAATGAACTCCTTCACAAATATTGGAAAACAAGATATAATGGCATAGGATAATTAAATAAACGAAACCACAAGGGGAGCGTAAAGCTGAGAGTGAACAGTTCACTGTTCTGACCCTTCGAACCTGTTAGATAATTCTAGCGCAGGAATGTGGATTGAATAGGTGTTTTGTTTTGACCTTGCTTATTCTCCCCTTGAGGTGCCGTACCATTTGAGAAGGGGAGTATTTTTATGAAAAAATTAAGTTTAATCGCATTGATTGAGGCTTCATTTTTTGCGGCATTTGCTATTATTTTAGATTTATTGCCTTCAATCAAGCCAATGCCAAACATATCAATTTCAGTTGCCATGCTGCCAATCTTTATCCTGGCATTTCGATGGGGGTTTCGTGTAAGCTTGATTTCTGGATTTATGTGGGGTATTCTCCAAATTGCCATGGGGGATGCATGGATTGTTACCCCGGTGCAAGCAATTATTGAATATGTAGTAGCTTTTGCGTTCATCGGTATTGCAGGACTTTTTTACAGCTTCATTCAAAAACATCATAGAAATGGAAATAAGAAAATTGCTCTTGCATGGATTGTTGGCGCTATATTTGTCGGAAGCCTTGCTCGATATTTCTGGCATTTCATAGCCGGCGTATTATTTTTTGGCAGCTATGCGCCAGATGGAATGTCACCGTTCCTTTTCTCATTTGCAGTAAATGGAGCAACAGCGCTTGGGGCTTGGGTACTATGTTCAGTCGCTGCTGTATTGATTATTTCAACAGCTCCACAATTAATTATAAGGAAAAATGATATGATAGTTATCCCACAAAACAAAGCTTCCTAAATAATTTCTAATCCTCTCTAAGTATGTTAGAGAGGATTTTTTCTTTTACATTTAGAGTTTTTTACAAATATGTGAACGATTTTAGAAATTGTCTATCCAATGAAGGGGGATTTTTCAGATCAAAACGAGCCTTAAATGCTTATATCATCAGCATTTATTGCTATTTTAATATATGAATGACCGTCACAAAGTAAAAATATTCCTTCGCTTATTTGTCACATTTATTTCGTTAACAACATGTTAATATTGTAAATGAACCAGCAAGAACAATTTTTAAATGTTCTTTTGTTGAAGATTGTGAAAATATGTACACAATAATTGGAATTTATTATTTCTTATAAGAAAGGAGCCCCTGTTATGAAATTGAAATGGGCTGTATTAGCGGTATTTTTCACTATTGTCACTGTGTTAACAGGATGTGAACCATTAGCGGTCTTCGATCCTAAAGGGCCACAAGCTGAAAGGCAAGCCAATGACATTCTTTTATCGATAGGAATTATGTCGGTAGTTGTTATTGTTGTTTTTGCTATTTTAATATACGTATTGGTGAAATTTCGCGCTTCAAAACAAAGTGAAGACTATGAACCACCTCACATGGAAGGGAATCCATGGGTCGAAGCAATTTGTGTCGGAATTCCTGTGATAATTGTTGCATATCTATCTTTCGTTTCTGTACAAAGTAACTATATCGTAGAGTCTGCTCCGAAAGGTTATGAAGAACAAGAACCTTTAGTTGTCTATGCTTCATCGTCCAACTGGAAATGGCATTTTAGCTATCCAGAAGAAAATATTGAAACAGTCAATTATTTATATATCCCGACAGATCGTGCACTTGAATTCAAATTGTATTCAAATGGACCAATTACTAGTTTCTGGATTCCACAGCTCGGCGGACAAAAATATGCAATGGCTGATATGATTACAACATTGCACCTAGCTGCTGATGAACCGGGCGAATTTATGGGACGTAATGCAAACTTCAGCGGGAAAGGGTTTGCTGAAAACTCATTTAATGTCACTGCTATGTCTCAAAAGGATTTTGATGATTGGGTAGAGGAAGTAAAAGAAACAGCTGATCCACTTTCTGAAGAAAAATATAATGAATTATTAAAGCCTGGACATCTTGGTCAAATGACATTCACTGGAACTCATTTAGAATTTGCACCACCACCTGAGCATGACCATGGATCATCAGACAGTGAATCAAAAGAGGAAACACATGAAGAACATTCTAATTCAAATGAATCAGAAGAAAATCATTCAGATCATAGCAATCATTAAGAATAGAAGAATAGTTAAATAACTTTTCTCGAAAGGAGAAACATACGGATGGAATTCTTTGAACGCTTTGCTATACCACATCCAAGTCCTGCGATTTATGTATCTATGGTTGTTATTGGACTTACTGTGATCGCAATTATTGCTGGATTAACCTATTTTAAAAAATGGGGCTATCTATGGCGTGAATGGTTGACAACGGTTGACCATAAACGAATTGGTTTAATGTATTTAATATCTGCATTGCTGATGCTTTTCCGTGGTGGAGTAGATGCCATCATGATGCGTGCTCAGCTTGCACAACCTGATAGTAAATTACTAGATGCACAGCACTATAATGAAATTTTTACTACACATGGGGTCGTTATGATCATTTTTATGGCGATGCCTTTCATTTTTGCCTTTATGAACTACATTGTTCCATTACAGATTGGTGCACGTGATGTTGCGTTCCCACGTTTAAATGCAATTAGTTTCTGGCTATTTTTCATGGGAGCCATGCTATTTAACATCTCATTCGTAATTGGTGGTTCACCTGATGCAGGGTGGACGTCTTATTTCCCGCTTGCAGGAAATGAATTTAGCGAATCAGTAGGGACAAATTATTATATGATCGCGATCCAAATATCTGGTCTTGGTTCATTAATGACGGGTATTAATATGATCACAACGATTATGAAAATGAGAGCCCCTGGTATGACAATGATGAAAATGCCAATGTTCACATGGTCTACTTTAGTTGCAAACCTTATCATTGTTACTGTTTTTCCAGTATTAACTGTTGCGCTAGCTATGGGTACAATGGACCGTCTTTTTGCAACAAATTTCTTCACGAGCTCAAATGGCGGTATGGATATGCTGTGGGCGAATTTATTCTGGGTTTGGGGACATCCAGAGGTATATATCTTAATCTTGCCAGCTTTCGGGATTTATAGTGAGATTATCTCTACGTTCTCAAGCAAAAATCTATATGGCTATAAATCTATGGTCGCTTCAATGGTAATTATCTCAGTACTTTCATGTTTAGTATGGGCTCACCATTTCTTTACAATGGGGCAAGGCGCTGCATCAAATAGCTTCTTTTCTATTACAACGATGGCGATCGCCGTACCAACAGGGGTTAAGATATTCAACTGGCTATTCACAATGTGGAAAGGGAAGATTCGCTTTACCGTTCCTATGCTTTATTCAATAGGATTTATCCCTCTTTTCACAATCGGTGGAGTGACAGGGGTAATGCTTGCGATGTCAGCAGCAGATTACCAATATCATAATACAATGTTTCTAGTTGCTCACTTCCATAATACAATTATTCCTGGTGTCGTATTTGCGATGCTTGCAGGGCTTACGTATTATTGGCCAAAAATGTTCGGCTTTATGTTAAATGAACGAATTGGGAAATGGACATTCTGGTTACTTTCAATCGGCTTTGTTCTTGCATTCTTCCCAATGTATATTACTGGTCTAGATGGTCAAGCACGTCGTATGTACACATACTCAGAATCTACTGGGTTTGGACCATTAAATATGCTTTCATTCGCAGGAGCAGGGATTATGGCAATTGCTTTTGCTCTAATCGTCTATAATGTTTATTACAGTATTCGTTATTCACCAAGAAATATTGGATCAGATCCTTGGGATGCACGTACTTTAGAATGGGCTACTAATACACCAGTTCCTGAATATAACTTTGCAGTAACACCGGAAGTGAATTCTATTCAGCCATTCTGGGATTCAAAGAAAAAGGGTCATGTGTTATTCCCAGCTAAGTTAGACAAGATTCATATGCCTAATAATAGCGGCATGCCATTTATCTTATGTTCAATCTTCTTCGTATGGGGCTTTTCATTTGTATTTGCCATCTGGCCTCTTGTCATTCTTTCAACAATTGGCATCTTTGCTTGTTTGGCATTACGCTCATTCGAAAAAGATCACGGAAGATATATTTCTGTTGAAGAGATTAAAGAAACTGAAGAGAAAACAGGGGGGGCTAAATTATGAAAATAGATCACTCGCAACCTCTTGAATATAGCACTGGGCAAAATAATTTAAATATTTTCGGTTTCTGGATTTTCCTTGGTGCCGAAATTATGCTTTTCGCAACACTTTTTACAACTTATTTCACATTAGAACACCGCACAGGTAATGGACCTACTGGCGCAGAAATTTTTGAAATAACGCCAGTTTTAATTGAAACGATCTTACTTCTTACAAGTAGCTTTGTAATTGGTCTTGGAATTCATGCGATGCGTTTAGGCAAAATAAAAGCAATGATTAGCTTTTTTGCCATCACTCTTTTATTGGGCTTAGGGTTCTTAGGATTTGAAATTTTTGAGTTTGTACACTATGTTCATATTGGAGCAGGATTACAAACGAGTGCATTTACAGCCAGCCTTTTAACAACATTAGGAACGCACGGAGCACACGTAACGTTTGGTTTATTCTGGGGATTAGCGATCATCCTGCAAATTAAGAAACGCGGGTTGACTCCTGAAACAGCCAATAAATCATTTATTTTCTCCCTTTACTGGCATTTCTTAGATGTAGTTTGGATCTTTATCTTCAGCTTCATCTACTTGAAAGGAATGATGTAAAATGAAAGAATTATTCCCAGCTAAACAAGTAATGGGCTTTGTGTTTTCATTAATTCTAACGGCTATTGCTCTAGCAGTTTATTTCTTAGACCTGTCATTCGCAGCAGGATTAACGGTTCTAATCGTAACAGCATTTATTCAAGCTTTGCTTCAACTTGTTGTATTTATGCATGCAGGTGAAACAAAGGATAAATGGTCCATTTATGGCAATGTCTACTTTATGATTTTCATTGCGTTAATTACAATATTCGGTACACTTTTCCTATTCAACTGGGATATGTAACAAAATGAAAAGCGGAGGCGACTGTTCAGCCCCGAAAAGCATAAGTCAAGCTGGATGGAAGGTTGTTCTTTAACCTTCTAGCCGGATTGGCTTAGACCCAAGAGGGGCTAGGAGCCGCAGCTAGACAAATTGCAAAGCAAGGAGCATCTAAATGGATGCTCCTTTTTTTGTTTTGTTCAGCATCTCTTCCGTCGCTACAAAAAATATTCCCATCACAAAGATAAAAACTGCACCCATAATTGTTCCAATTCCAATTGGTGTTATTATATTGTTACCGTTTCCAAAGAAACCGATTGTAAAAATGATAAGGCCAATTGCAAGTATTGTTACTGCAACATAATTTACTGCCCTTAAAATATTTGCATTTACATTCATCTCATTCAACCTCCTTATATTTAAATTATTCAATTTGTTCACAAAATTGTCAAACTTTTTTTAAAAAATATTTTATTATTTCTAAAAATTTAGGTATTATAACGCAAAAAAAACTTGAAGACAAAATCTTCAAGTCTTAATTTGTTATTTTTTATAGTGAGGCTCTAATTGTTTTCTAATATCATTAAGTAATTCTTTTACTGTCATACGATTTTCGTTTTGTCCTTTATTTAATACAGACTGCATAACCTTTGCCATTTCGTGTGAATTTACTTTTGGCTTCATATTCTAACACCTGCTAATATTCAATTAATAAACTTGGTAATCATTTATTGATGTGTTACGTGTTTTTTATAGTATATTCTCCACGAATTTTGTCCGTGAATTGTTTGCAATATTTCAAAAAAAGTGATTGTTGAGGTTTAAAGATGGAAAAAATGGGTAATAGTATATGGACCCTCATAAATCCAAACAGGTCGACGAATACTGTAATAAAGCAAAAGGTCTAAATGAAAAGGAGGTCTGATTATGCAAAAGAAGAACATGGATATCGATAAGCTTCTGGATGCAACGAAAGAAATAGCTGACGACGACTTTCACTATATGATCAGACATATCGAAATCGATTCATTGCTTGAAAAGACAGAGAACTGGTAAAAACATTATTTCCATACATAAATGGTCAATCCACTCTTATCTGAGTGGATTTTTATTTTTCATTTTTATTACAAATATGTAACAGAATACAATTGGGGTCCGTCAATAGCTATAAAAGGAGTGAAAAATATGAAGAAAAAATGGATATTAGTATTCGGGGCTCTCGTTATCATGATGTTTGTCCTTACCGGCTTCTTTGTTACTCAATTAAAAATAGTAGGGGGTTTAGACGAAAAGGAAGATTTGATCGTTTTAAAGAATAAACTTTGGAAAGTACAATTTTCCGAAAAGCTTGAACCATCAAGCGTTAATGACCGTAGCATATCTATTTTGAATCAGGAGGGAGAGAAGCAAAAAACTCCTGTATCATTGAGTGACGACCAGAAAACGATTCTTATTGAACCCCCAGAAAATGGTTACGAATTAAACTCCTATACATTACACCTTTCAAATGAAATCCAGTCAAAAATGGGCAGAAAAATGAAGGCAAGTATTTATCAGCAGTTTATTGTAAATGAATCGCTGCCGATCGCTGAATCAAAAAGCAAGTTAAACGAATATATCCTGAAACGAATGGCTGAAGTGTGGGAGAAGAATGATCATGCTGTGACAGAGGAAGCTGCAATGGATTCTGCAGCAGGGGAATCTGAAAAATCACAAGATCATTCAGAAACAAATGTACAAGTAAATGGGATTGATGAAGCAGATATTGTCAAAACCGATGGCAAGTATATTTTCCAGCTGAAAGATAATAAACTGCAAATTATTAGAGCAACCCCTGCTGAAAAAATGGCATTGGAAAAAGAGATTATTTATAAACAATCATTTTATCCATTTCAATTGTATTTACAAGACGATCAGCTAATCGTTATGGGTACGAGTTACGAGGGACAGGCGAGCGAGAAAAAAACAGCAGACATGAAAATTGCACCTGTACATGAAACCACGAAAGCAATTATCTACGATGTGAAGGATAAAAAGAATCCTGAAGAAATAAGGCAAATTGAGATTGAAGGAACACTTGTCACATCAAGATTAATGGATAGCAAGGTTTATTTAATTGCCAATAAATACCCGGATTACTGGCTGCTGCGAGAGAATCCAGAAATTGATATTCGTCCAAGATATTCAGATTCTGCTAGTCATACAAAAATGCAAGCTGTTACTTATGATAAGATTCAGTACTTTCCAGATTCTAAAGAAACCAATTTTACAAATATTGCTGTCATTGACTTAGAGAAACCAACTTCCAATATAGCTCTCACCACTTATTTAGGGAGTGGCGATCAGCTATACATGTCAAAAAACAATCTATATCTTGCCGTTACAAATTATATGCCGATGGCAATTGAAAAAGATGATTCATTCACCCCTGATACAACGGTTTATAAATTTAGTGTAGATGGGATGAAGGTTGATTTCCACAGTTCAAGTGAAATCACAGGAACGATATTAAATCAATTCTCGATGGATGAATATAAAGGTTATTTCCGCATCGCTACGACTAAGGGGCAAGTATGGGATAATTCAAGGCCATCTGCCAATAACCTTTATATACTTGATGAAAATTTAAAGCAGGTTGGAAAGCTAGAGGATTTAGCTAGAGGAGAACGAATATACTCTGCCAGATTTATAAATGATAAAATCTTCATCGTAACTTTCAAGGAAACCGATCCGCTCTTTGTCATTGACGGATCAAATCCAAAACAGCCGAAAGTATTAGGAGAATTGAAAATTCCTGGCTTTAGCAATTATCTTCACCCATATGATGAAAATCATTTAATTGGATTTGGTCATGACACAAAGGTAATCCCTGGAAAGGGAACAAATGGGCAGCCGCTAATTTTCACAGACGGTGTTAAGCTTTCACTATTTGACATCACAGATTTATCGAATCCAAAGGAGAAATTTACAGAAATAATCGGCGGCAGGGGAACATATTCTCAATTAAGCTATGACCATAAGGCTCTGCTATTTGATAAAAAGAAAAACATATTCTCTTTCCCGATAACTGTATATGAAAATGGGAAAGCAAAGAATGAAATGGATTGGAACTCAACTTTTACATTCCAAGGTGCATATGTCTACAATATTGATCTAAAAAAAGGATTTTCACTTAAAGCTAAAATGACGCACCACAATCAAAATTCCATCTACGAGGAGTGGGAAAACAGCATCCAGCGTGTCCTTTATATTGGCGATGCGTTCTATGCTTTATCTCCGAATAAAATCAGTTCTTATGAATTAGGTTCCTATAAATTAAAAGGGGAGTTAAATTTAAATAAATAAAATACAAGCAGCACCCAGATAATGGGTGCTAATTTTATTGAAGAAAATTTAATTTTACTTCATAATTATATCTAAAACATTATTTATTTTTCAAAGACTGGAGTATTCTATGAATCTAATCATTTTTTTTGTTAGCTCCTATTTTATTGGGAATATTTTAACAGCACATTTTCTAATAAAAATTTTTCATAAAGGGGAAATTCTTGGGGAAGGTTCAGGCAATCCTGGTGCAAGGAATGCGGGACGTTTATATGGAAAAAAGGCTTTTGTTCTTACTTTTCTTGGGGATGCATTAAAAGGGGCACTCGTTATTTTTATTGGCAGAATGCTTGAACTATCTGCTCTGGAACAGTTAATCGGGCTTGCCTTTGCATTGATCGGGCACATTAGACCAGTTTTTTTTCGTTTTAGAGGAGGAAAGGGAATATCCACTTATATTGGCGGGGCACTTGCTTTCGAACCATTATTGGCTGTTGTCATCATTATAGCGTTCTTAATCACTTATCCATTTACTAAAAGCTTCACACTTTCAGGACTTGGTTCCTTTCTTGTCCTTCCCGTAGCTGTTGATTTCCTGCATAATTCTGTCACATCCATGTGGGGCTTCATCGGAATAACGATTATTATTTTATTGGCGCACATAAAGAACTTGATAGAAAAATGGAAATCCTAACCGAATTATTTTCGGTTAGGATTATTTTTATTCAGGATCAGGACTATTTACCATAATGCCAGCAACTTGAGTCAGGCGATCATAGAAAACAGGACCCGAAGGATGTTCATCAAGCCCAATTTCATGAAAGGCTTCCTTCATACAACGAAGCCAGCACTTTGCACGTGTTGGAGTAATCTCAAAAGGAAGATGTCTTCTTTGCATCGCAGGCGGTCCAAATTCTTCACTGTAAAGGGCTGGTCCACCAGTAAATTGGGAAAGAAACATCCGCTGCTTTCTTTTTATCTCTTCCATATCATCCTCAAATAGTGGCCGCAAATCTTTATCTGCATACACTCGCGGATAAAAAGCATTAACTAATTTATCAATTGTTTCAGCTCCGCCAATTTCATCAAAAAGATTTTTAAACTTATAATCCATTTTTCAACACCTACCATCGACTTTTCTATTAGTTAATTTAATTATAATAATTATAAGCGTAAAATTTTGTGATTTAAATCACGTTCATTTAAACAATTGCTACCGTGCTATACATATTGTGCATTTATTAAAACTATTGGAATTGGATGATAAATATAGAAGGATTACTAAATGGAAGGGGAAATTAAGTTGGAGAAAAAGGGTAGTATAAAATGTGGCTAAAGCATTGCTGAAGTCAGCAATGCTTTTCTAATCTTCAAAAAGATAATTATTTACATCAATTTTCGTGCTGTTTTCTTCATCATTCATATCGTAATCATTTACTGAGTTTGTTACGATCGATTCGGTCGTATATGCACCATTCATACTTTCTAGCAATAATGCCATTTCCGGTATGTTTTGATCATTCATAATTCACAGCACCTCCTACTGTTAGATTGCAATATTTCCTCATAAATATTCATTAAATGATAATTTTCCTCTTGGTGAATAAGCAAACCTCCTATAGTAAATCCTATAATCAGTTAAGATAGGAGGTTTGTTTTTATATGAAAAATAAAGAAAATGAATGTTTAGATGATAAAGATATTATGCATCATTTGATGTCTGAACAAATTGCCTATATATGCGTGGAAGAAGAGGAAGAACGGATGCGTGCGGAAGAAAAGAGCATAAAGAGACAAAATCCATGATGAAGAATGTGTTTGTTTGCCTCTTGATGCTAGGGGGTTTAATATTATCAGCCAATGCTGCTAATGCTTCTCCACCTTCCTATGCAAAATGGGGGCAACTAGCTGTTAAGACTGCGAAGGAGAAGTATCCTCGTGCGAATATTGTTGATTATTTACATATTGGGAGAGAGGACAAGCCAAATTCTTCAATTGAAAAGTTTAAGCTTTGGGTGGATGATCAAGGAAAAGAGTTCGGGCTGCTCATTCAGATTGAATTTGATCCCAAAGATGATCGGGTAATAAATGTAAGTACGCAAAAAACAATCAACTAAATACCCTAGCACATCCGCTTGAAATGCAAAAGATGTGCTAGGGTTAGCTCATACCTTCTGTACATTAAAATATCTTGCATCAGGATGGGCAAAAACAATAGCTGAAACGGATGCTTCAGGCTCCATCATACAGCCATCTGTTAAATGAACGCCAATATCTTCCGGACAAATTAAACGGAATAATTTTTTCTGATCTTCTAAATCTGGACAGGCTGGATATCCGAATGAATATCGCTGGCCATGATATTTAGCTGCAAATCGTTCTTTCATTGTCATTTCAACTGGATCTGGGAACCCCCAACGATCTCTAATTTGGCGATGAATGAGTTCAGCAAAGCCTTCAGCCGTTTCGAGAGCAAGTGACTGCAGGGCATGGCATTCCAGGAATCTGCCTTGTCCCTTTAATTGGTCTGCAACTTGACGGATGCCTTTACCAGCAGTAACAGTAAAGAAGGCAACATAATCCATTTGACCGCTTTCCTTTGGCTTTAAATAATCTGCAAGGCAAAGAAATGGTTCAACTTCCTGCCGTGGAAATTCAAATGTTTCAATAATAGCTGTTTGCTCCTCATTATAAATAATCACTTTATCGCCATCTGACTGTGCCGGGAAAAATTGATAAACAGCTGCCGGCTTGATCCAATTATTTTCTTTTGATGCCTGGATCAAGTCATTCACCACACCATTTATTTTAACCGCCTTCTCATCGCCAGCAGCAAGCAATTTATCAAGTTTTCCTTTTAAGCCAAGATGGTGTCCAATCAGCATTTGCTTATTAATATACGGTTCAATATGTGCGAGAGAATAGGACTTCAGCAATTTTCTCTTTAAATCCTTTGGAACAAAAACAGGAATGTTTATATTTAATTTTGTTCTCATTTTAACTGCGGTTGCGGTATTTGCTCGATTTCTTTCAAAAGGTACAGCACTTAAAGCAGTCAATTGTTTTTCTGCTTGCTGAAGCTTTAGCTTTTCTAATTCTTCGGGCACCTGCAGCTGGTTAGCAAGCGAAAGACCATTCATTGCATCCTTTGCATAAAGAACAAGACCATCATATTCTTTAGCGATTTTTGTATCGGTAAATTTTCTTGATAATGCTGCTCCACCAACTAAAATCGGGATATCAATTCCAGCCTGCCTTAAATCATGGGCGGTAAGGACCATTTGCTGTGCAGATTTCACAAGCAAACCAGAAAGTCCTATCATATTTGGTTTTTCTTTTTTAATCGTCTCCACAAGCTGTGCTGGAGCCACTTTAATTCCAAGATCAATTACATCATAGCCATTATTACTTAATATAATATCCACTAAATTCTTACCGATATCGTGGACATCTCCCTTAACGGTAGCAAGAACAATTTTTCCTTTTCCTGAAGTTGTGTCATCCTTTTCCATATAAGGCTCCAGATAGGAAACAGATGTTTTCATCACCTCAGCACTTTGCAGGACCTCAGCAACAATTAGCTGATTGTCATTAAATAAGCGTCCAACTTCCTTCATTCCATCCATTAATGGACCATTAATGATTTCAAGGGGGGCAGAATAAACACGGAGTGCCTCTTCAAGATCGGAAATCAGTCCTTCTTTTGTTCCCTCTACCACATAATAAGCAAGACGTTCCTCAAGCGTCATATCAGGCAAAATACTTTTCTTCTCTTTTCTCTTATCTCGGTAAAAATCTGTAAATTCAGCTAGTGCTTGATCTGTCGTTTCAAAAAGCAGCTTTTCTGCTAGCAGCACTTCTTCCTTAGGAATAGAGGCAAATCGCTCCAACTTTTCCGTATTGACAATTGCATAATCTAAACCGGCTTGAGTACAATGATAGAGAAAAACAGAATTTAAAATTTCACGGCCAACAGGAGGGAGGCCAAATGACACATTGCTAATGCCAAGGATCGTCTGTACGCCTGGTATTGCTTTTTTAATTAAGCGAATGCCTTCTACCGTTGCTTTCGCTGATCCAATGTATTGTTCGTCACCAGTTCCAACAGGGAAGACAAGCGGGTCAAAAATAATATCCTCCGGTTGGATGCCATATTTATTTACAAGTAAATCGTAAGAACGCTTCGCTATTTCTAACTTCTTCGCGGCAGTAACACCCATCCCTTTTTCATCAATTGTACCAACTACTACAGCAGCACCATATGTGTGAATAAGAGGAGCGGTCACTGCAAATTTTTCTTCTCCGTCTTCTAGATTAATAGAGTTAATAATTGCTTTTCCCTGAGAATACGAAAGAGCCTTCTCAATCACTTTTTCGTCAGTTGAATCAATAACAAGGGGAGCCTTCACTTTCTTGACAAGTTCCTTCATAAAGTTTTCAACATCTTCAAGTTCTTCACGGTCAGGATCGGCAAGACAAACATCGATTACATGGGCACCGCCTTTTATTTGCGCGCGTGCAATTTCAGATGCCTCCTCAAATTTCCCTTCTCTTATCAGCCTTTTAAATTTTCGTGAACCAATGACATTCGTACGTTCTCCAACCATAATTGGACGAAGGGTAGGATCATCATAAATAAATGGTTCAATTCCGGAAACTTTATGAATCGTACTTTTTTCAAATGTACGTGGCTCATACTTTTTCATTTCTTCAGCAATTGCTTTAATATGATCAGGCGTTGTTCCGCAGCAGCCCCCAACGATATTCAGCCATCCTTCAGAAGCAAAACCTCCTAGCTTTTGTGCTAACGTTTCTGGTGTTTCATGATATTGCCCTTC
Organism: Cytobacillus massiliigabonensis; assembly: GCF_900199725.1. Lineage (GTDB taxonomy): Bacteria > Bacillota > Bacilli > Bacillales > Cytobacillaceae > Cytobacillus > Cytobacillus massiliigabonensis. Next base: position 2,541,236 of record NZ_LT904904.1, read on the forward strand.
CTCATCTGGCAGTCCAGCGTTTGGATAACAGCTGATGGCTGTCGAGGCAAGACCGGATAAGGATCGTATATGATCCTGCATGAATTCAGGACCTGTTGCACAGTTTAATCCAACTGCCAATGTTTTCATATGTTCAAGTGAAATATAAAAAGCTTCAATAGATTGTCCTGCAAGTGTTGTTCCCATTGGTTCAATCGTTCCCGACACAATAAGCGGCAATTCTTTGCCCGTCTTTTTGAAGGCATTTTGAATACCGATATATCCTGCCTTTACATTTAACATATCCTGACTTGTTTCAAGGAGAAGGAGGTCTGAATTCCCGTCGATCAATCCTCGCGCCTGCTCCTCATAGGATTGAATCAGATTTTCAAAGGTTGTCCCGCCTGTCACACTTAAGGTTTTAGTTGTAGGTCCAAGTGAACCTGCCACAAATCTTGGCCAACCCTTAGTAGACAGCTGATCGGCTGCTTTTCTGGCAATTAAGGCAGATTTCTTATTTAGCTCATATGCCAAATGGGCTAATCCGTATTCATCTAAAACCACACTTGTAGCCCCAAAGGTATTCGTTTCAATGATGTCGGCACCAGCATGCAAATACTCAAGGTGAATACGTTCAATGAGAGAAGGGGAGGTAATCGTCAAATATTCATTGCAGCCTTCATATTCCTCCCCGCCAAAATCATCGGCTGATAAATTAGCGTTCTGAAGCATTGTGCCCATTGCGCCATCCATGATCAGAATTTTTTTCTTTAGTTGATCAGATAGTACTGATTTCTGCATGTTTTTTCCTCCTCGTTATTTTGGCGCTCACTTCTTTTGTATATGCTGATAGTTCAACCGTCATGTCGTAGCGCATAAAAGGAGTAATCAAGTAGATTCCATTAAAAAGCTCACAGGCCGCATCAATTAATGACTTGGCAATAGCTACTCCTTCTTGCGCTGCTAGAATAGGATTATCGATTAAACTGGCCATACGGCTGCGGATTTCCTCTGAAATTTTTATGCCTGGCACTTCATTATGGAGAAATTCTGTATTTTTACTCCCTGTTAGTGGCATGATCCCAATGTAAATTGGTTTTTCTAGATGTTTAACCGCTTCATACACTTCCGTTAGTTTTTCTTCTGAAAATACAGGCTGGCTAACAAAATAATCTGCCCCATAATGGATTTTCTTTTCGAGCCTTTGTACAGCCTTTTCGATGGATCGAACATTCGGATTAAAAGCGGCACCTACGGAAAATACGGATTGTTCTTTTAAATGTGTGCCCGAAATCGAATAGCCTTTATTCAACTGCTTAATCATTTGAATCAGCTCAAAGGAAGATAAATCATAAACAGAAGATGCTCCAGGAAAATCTCCAACTCTTGCTGGGTCACCTGTTACAGCTAATACATCATATAGTCCAAGTGTATGCAGTCCCATCAAATGGGATTGAAGACCTATCAGATTTCGATCCCTGCATGTAATATGAACTAATGGACGAACGCCAATCTCCTTTTTAACGCGATAACCAAGGGCTGAATTACAAATTCTTGGAGTAGCAAGAGAATTATCAGCTAATGTGATTGCATCAATGCCCATTTTCTTAAAAGCCTTTACGCCCTCAAAGAAATTCTCCGTTTTCAAATGTTTCGGCGGATCAAGCTCTACAATTATTGATGGTCGGTCATTGACGATTTCTTCTAACGGGGGAAACTCTCTAACCGGGATGTCTTTCTTTAATACTTGTATCTGCTCACGTTTCTTAATTATCTTTTCTGAAATAGGGGAGAGGCCCTTAAGTTCATCTGCAAATGCCTGGATATGCTCAGGTGTTGTCCCACAGCATCCTCCTAACAATCTAATACCTTGATTTCTAAATGCACTGGCAGACTGTTTGAAATAATTGGAGTCACCTTCAAAATGGAATTTACCGTCCGTATATGCAGGAATACTCGCATTCGGATAAGCTGATAAAAAAGCATGCTTTGAAAGGGGAATATCCTCTAATGTTAAAAGCATATGATGGGGGCCTAGCCGGCAATTTAAGCCGACTACATCAGCTCCCAGACTCTCAAGACGCTTAAATGCCTCTGAAATCGGTGTTTGATTTTGCAGAACACCAACTTCGTGAAGGGAAACCTGGGCAATGATTGGCAATTGTGTTTCTTTCCGCACAATGGGTAGAACATTTTCCATTTCCTCAAGATCATAATATGTTTCTAGTAATATCCCATCAACCCCTTCAAGCAGAAGACAATAGAGCTGCTCCCGAAAACTTCTTTTTATCTCTTCAAGAGGTACCATATTGGGTTTAATCCCTCGTATACCGCCAATTGTTCCAACTACAAAGCTGTCTTTTTCAGCTGCTTTCCTAGCGTTCCGAACGGCAAATGTGTTGATTTCCTTCACATTATCCTCAAGACCATACCTTTGCAGCTTTATATAGTTGGCGGCATAGGAATTGGTTTGTATCAGGTTTGCACCGGCATGTATATACGCTTGGTGAATTTGCTGGATTTGTTCTGCATGCGAAAGGTTTAATTCCTCAAAGCAGCAATCTGTCCCATATGAATAGAGAAGGGTCCCCATAGCACCATCAGCAATGAGAATTTCATTTTTCATTTTTTCAAGGAAACTCATTTTCATTCTCCTCTATGAAGTACTTTTTCTTTGAAACTACTAGCAGATAGTGCTTTATTAAAGTCCTTTAATAAATCATTTGAGTTCTCTAATCCAACTGAGAGGCGAAGAAGGCTATTGCTAATTCCTCGTTTTTCACGTTCATGAAGGGGCATGGCTGCATGGGACATTTTTGCAGGATAGGAAAGGATGGATTCCACAGCACCAAGACTCACAGCAAACACAGGAATTTTTACCTTTGATACAAAATCTCTTAATATTCTTTCATTTTCAAGTTCAAATGAAAGGACAGCTCCAGCACCTTTTGCTTGCTTGCTTTGTAAAACATAGTGTGGATGGTCCTCCAAGCCAGGATAGTAAACATTTTTAATGGCTGGATTTTCCTTAAGGGCTTGGGCGATTTGTTTGGCCGATTGGATGGATTGAGCAAGTCTCACATGTAGCGTTTTGATTCCGCGTAAAACGAGCCAAGCATCTTGTACACCAAGTACTGCTCCAAATGAATTTTGCAAAAAACCAATTTTATCTGCAAGAATTCGGTCCTTTACTACAGTAAGTCCGGCAACAACATCACTATGACCTGATAAAAACTTTGTTGCACTATGCAGGACAACATCTGCTCCTAAAGTTAAGGGCTTTTGTAATGCTGGCGTTAGGAAAGTGTTATCAACGAATGTCAGTGCGCCATGAGACTTAGCGATCGAGCTGACCGCTTTAATATCCGTTACTTTCAACAGTGGATTGGATGGAGTTTCAACATAAAAGACCTTTGTATTTGGACGGATAGCCTGCTTAACATCATCTAAATCAGTCATATCAACAAAAGTATGCTCAATGCCATATCTTGAAAGCACTTCTGTTACAAAGCGATAGGTTCCTCCGTATACATCCTCTGTAATTATTACGTGATCTCCCTTTGACAGTAGCAGGAAAGCAGTTGAAATGGCCGCCATTCCTGATGAAAATGCAAAGCCTCTAGTTCCTTCCTCCATATCAGCTATAACCGTTTCTAATGCTTCTCTCGTTGGATTTAAGCTACGGCTGTAATCATACTTTCCAAATGAATCAATATCATATTGATGAAAGGTAGAGGCATGCTGGATTGGAACACTGACAGCACCTGTTAGATGATCAATTTTTTGACTATTATGAAGAAGTTTCGTCTGAAAACTCCATGATTCTATTTCACACATTGCACACCCTCCGTCTGAGCTTTAGCAAAAGCCAGCTCTAGGTCATTTTTTAAATCTTCTACATGCTCTATTCCAACCGAAAAACGCAATAATCGATTGCAGACACCTGTTTCAAGCCGGATATGTTCTGGAATATCGGCATGTGTCTGCGTTGCGGGATATGTTATAAAGCTTTCCACTCCGCCAAGACTTTCTGCAAATGTAACAAGGCGAAGACTTTGTAAAAACGGATTTACCCAACCTTGGTCTTTGATTCGGAAAGAGATCATTCCGCCTTGTCCTGGATAAAGAACATCGGTAACAGCATCATGCTCAAATAAATACTGGAAAATTTCCTTTGCATTTCTTTCATGACGCTCCATTCTTAGAGATAATGTTTTCATTCCACGAATAAGCAGCCAAGAGTCAAATGGACTTAATACCGCACCCGAAGCATTATGATTTGCAGCTAATGATTCACATAGCTCTTTGCCCTTGGCAACGATAAGACCAGCCAATACATCATTATGACCGCCTAAATATTTTGTTGCACTGTGGATGACAATATCTGCTCCAAGTTTTAAAGGCTGTTGTAAAAGGGGAGTGAAAAACGTGTTATCAACAATAAGCAGAAGATGATGCCTATTTGCAAAAGTAGCGACCTCTTCAATATTCGTTTGCTCCATTAAGGGGTTCGTTGGTGTCTCGATAAAAATGGCTTTCGTCCGATCAGTGACTTCTTCCTCTAAAACTTCAGAGGATAATGATTGAATATATTTGCAGCGTAAACCCCATTTCTTACATCCTTGTTCAAATAGACGATAAGTACCGCCATATAAATCCTTTGAAACAATAAATTCGTCGCCAGACTGAAAGAGGGATAGTACGGTGAGAATAGCCGCCATCCCTGAACTGCATGCAAATCCTTGGTCGCCTTCTTCAAGCTCAGCAATTGCATTTTCAAGCAAATATCTTGTAGGATTGCCAGTGCGGATGTAATCATATCCAGTTGACTGGCCAATCCCTTCATGACGATAAGCAGTAGATAAATAAATGGGTGGATTCACTGCTCCTGTTGCAGATTCACTTCGATTGCCAATTTGGGCAAGAATTGTATCAAGCTTATGCATCTTATGCACTCCTTTTTCTCTATAAAAAATAAAAAAAGCCTTCTATAAGAAGAAGACTTTTTCATAAGCAATAATTAGCCGTTCTTCTTATCTTTCAAGTTATAAAAACTTGCAGGAATTAGCACCTTATTAATCTCAAGGATTAATGGTTGCTGAGGTGTCTTCGGGCCTTACCCTCGACCTCTCTTGATAAGAAATCAATATTTAATTATTTCAAACTTTACAACACTTTTATAATAAAAGTCAATGGGTATTTAAAAAATGCGCGAATGCACAATAATATTATTATGTAAACTAAATTCATTAATCCATTATCTCTTATAGGAAAGTTATAAAAAAGTATGAATGATTTATTTAATCCTTATACTTATGGAAGATAATCACTTTTTTAGTATAAGTTTTTCTTCCTGAATAATAAAAAAAATATTTTTCACTAGTTTCGTATTAAAAACCTTTGAACAACAGGGTTTTACATGGTAGAATGGCTTTGAAAACGATTTATCCTCTGAAAAATATTATTATTCTAATAATTATCAATTACATGAGAAAAAGTGGATAAAAAGTTGCATTTACTACAAATTCAGTTATGGAGGTCATTTTCCATGAAAAAGCCATTGAATGGCGAAAAGCCTTTTGCTGAAGGCTTTCATGGCCCGAACCTTGGCTATGTCATTGAATTATATGAAGCATATTTAGAAGACCCTGAATCTGTTGATCCTGAAATGAAAGCATACTTCGAAACTGCAGGATCACCAATGCTAGAAAATCGTACAGAGAAGGCGGAAATTAGTGGCGTTAATCAAACTGTTCCGCAACTAGAAAAAACTTTGTCGGCAATTCGTCTGGCAGATAATATTCGCACTTATGGCCATCTAGCCGCAAACATTTATCCATTAAATGACCATGAACCCGAAAAAAAGCTTTTTGAGCTTTCACATTATGGGTTAATAGAAGAGGATCTGTATGCAATTCCAGCAGGAGTCATATGTAAAGATGCGCCAATTCCTCTAAGGAACGCATTTGATGCAATTGATTACTTAAAAAGCATGTATATGGGTACGATTGCATTCGAATTCCATCATGTATATGATGCAAACGAAAAAAATTGGCTGCGCCGAAAAGTTGAATCAGGCAGCTTAAAGCTTAAATTGCAAAGAGAAGAAAAAACAAAGATTCTAAAAAGATTAACAGAAGTAGAAGAATTTGAAAAATTTCTTCATCGGACATTTGTTGGTCAAAAACGGTTCTCAATTGAAGGGCTTGATTCAATGGTGCCTTTACTTGACGAGATTGTTGCAGAATCAGTTTCAAAAGGGGCAAAAACAATTAATATTGGCATGGCACATCGAGGGCGCTTAAATGTACTTGCCCATGTGCTTGGTAAGCCGTATGAAATGATTTTTGCTGAATTTCAGCATGCGCCAAATAAAGAACTTGTTCCATCTGAAGGATCTATCGGGATTAGCTATGGCTGGACAGGAGATGTGAAATACCATCTAGGTCTTGATAAACAAATAAAAGATGAAAATACAACTGTGACACGTCTGACATTAGCGAATAACCCAAGCCATCTTGAATTTGTCGGTTCTGTTGTTGAAGGGTTTACACGAGCTGCACAGGATGATCGATCAACTAAAGGCTATCCAATTGAAAATTTAAGTTCAGCGATGTCCATAATTATTCATGGGGATGCAGCATTCCCTGGTCAAGGAATTGTTGCAGAAACATTAAACTTAGGGCAATTGAAGGGATATAATACTGGAGGATCCCTTCATATCATTGCAAACAATACAATTGGCTTTACAACAGAATCTCGAGATTCCCGTTCAACGAGATATGCAAGTGATCTCGCAAAAGGATATGAGATTCCAATTCTGCATGTGAATGCAGATGATCCTGAAAGCTGCATAGCAGCTGCAAGATTTGCGAGCGAATACCGAGAAAAGTTTCAAAAGGACTTCTTAATCGATCTTATTGGTTACCGCCGCTTTGGGCACAATGAAATGGATGAGCCAATGACAACAAATCCATTAATGTATAAAATTATTAATGAACAGCCTACAGTAAAAGAACTGTATGGACGAAAACTTGTAAATCAATCAATCATCAGCAAAGATGAAGCTGATATAATCGAGGAAAATGTATTAGTTAAATTGAAAGCTGCCTATGAAAAAGTACCTGCAAGTAAAAAGGAAACAGAAGAATTAAATCCGCCTGAAACTGTAGAAAAAGGCTTGCCAAAACTTAAGACAGCTGTTTCTTTTGATACGTTAAAGGAAATTAACCAAGAGCTGATAACATGGCCAGAAAAGTTTACAGTTTTCAATAAATTGGACAAAATTCTGAACCGACGAAAGAACGCACTTGATGGCGAAAAGAAAATTGATTGGGGTCATGCTGAAACATTAGCTTTTGCATCAATTTTACATGATGGCACACCAATTCGCCTGACAGGTCAAGATTCCGAGCGAGGAACATTTGCCCACCGGAATATAGTTTTACATGATAGCAGCACAGGTAAATCTTATTCGCCGCTGCATTTACTTTCATCCGCGAAGGCTTCCTTCGCTGTTCATAATAGCCCATTATCAGAAGCAGCTGTACTCGGCTTTGAATATGGTTATAATGTCTTTGCACCTGAAACACTTGTTTTATGGGAAGCACAATTTGGAGATTTTGCTAACTCAGCACAGGTGATCTTTGATCAATTTATTGCTGCGGGAAGAGCCAAATGGGGGCAAAAATCCGGTCTAATTATGCTCCTGCCACATGGGTATGAAGGTCAAGGTCCTGAGCATTCAAGTGCACGCCTGGAAAGATTTTTAACATTAGCCGCAGAAAATAACTGGACTGTTGCTAATTTGACTTCTGCTGCACAATATTTTCATATTTTACGCAGACAGGCAGCCATTCTGAAACGTGAAGAGGTTCGTCCGCTTGTTATTATGGCACCGAAGAGCCTATTGCGTCATCCACTTGTTGCTTCAAGCGGATATGAGCTGAGTGAAGGTGAATTCCAATCAGTCATTGAACAGCATGATTTAGGTCAAAGTATCGAGAAAGTTACTCGCCTAATTCTATCGACAGGAAAAATGGCTATTGATTTAGCTGATCACCTGAAAAATATAGACGACCATGAATGGTTCCATCTTCTGCGAGTAGAAGAAATCTATCCTTTCCCGATTGAAGCCATTCAAAAAATAATTAAACGCTATCCAAACTTAAGTGAAATTGTTTGGGTTCAAGAGGAACCAAAGAATATGGGTTCTTGGAATTTTGTTGAGCCAAGATTACAATATATTGCACAGAAAGAAATCGATGTTTCCTACATTGGCAGACGCAGACGATCAAGCCCTTCTGAAGGGGATCCAAATGTTCATAAAAAAGAACAAGCACGAATGATAAAAGAGGCATTTACGCATAAGCAAGAGGGAGGAAATTAAGGTGGCAGATATAAAAGTACCAGAACTAGCTGAATCGATTACAGAAGGAACAATCGCCCAATGGTTAAAAAAACCAGGTGATTTCGTAAATAAAGGCGATTATGTTGTCGAGCTTGAAACAGATAAAGTGAATGTCGAGATCATTTCAGATCATAGCGGAATCCTTAAAGAAGTTAGAGCTGCTGAAGGCGATACGGTTAATGTTGGTGAAACGATTGCCGTAGTAGATGAAAGCGGGGAAGCTTCTGCTGAGTCAGTCCAATCACAAGCTGAAACAGCAAAGGCTCCAATTCAAGAGGCACCGAAACAAGCTGTTCAAGAAGAAGAAAACGTTCAAGTAAACAATGAGCAGAAGGGGCAGCGGCCAATTGCTTCACCTGCCGCAAGAAAAATGGCTCGTGAGAAAGGAATTGATCTTACACAAGTACCGACTGTTGATCCGCTTGGACGTGTTCGTGCACATGATGTATCATCTTTTACCCATCAAGAGGCAGTACAGCAAAAAACGTCATCAGCTCCAAAACCGCAGCCAGCACCTGCCGTTCAGCCTGCTGGTAAAGAAGTTGAGCGTATTCGTATGACCCGCCGCCGTCAAACGATCGCTAATCGACTTGTTGAAGTACAGCAAACCGCAGCGATGCTGACTACTTTCAATGAAGTCGATATGACAAATGTTATGAATCTGCGTAAACGTCGTAAAGATAAATTCTTAGAAGAAAATGACGTAAAGCTTGGATTTATGTCCTTCTTCACTAAAGCTGTTGTTGCTGCTTTGAAAAGAAGTCCTTTATTGAATGCAGAAATTCAAGGCGATGAGCTCGTTCTGAAAAAATTCTATGATATCGGCATTGCCGTGTCTGCGAACGAAGGCCTTGTTGTTCCAGTCGTACGCGATGCAGACCGTAAAAACTTTGCTGAAATAGAAAAGGATATTTTGGATCTTGCTGAAAAGGCAAGAAACAACAAATTAGCTTTGCAAGATCTGCAAGGTGGAACATTTACGATTACAAATGGCGGAGTTTTTGGCTCGCTATTATCCACACCAATTCTTAATGGACCACAAGTCGGCATTTTAGGCATGCATTCCATTAAGCTGCGTCCAGTAGCAATTGATGCAGAGCGTATGGAAAACCGTCCAATGATGTATATTGCACTATCATATGACCATCGAATTGTAGATGGCAAAGAAGCAGTAACTTTCTTATCAAGAGTGAAGGAATTAATTGAAGATCCAGAATCACTGTTGTTTGAAGCATAAGAAAAACGCAAACGCCTTAATCATTGCCTTACAGACTAGGGGAGAACTGAAGTTATAAAGTCGAGGGACCGCTTGCATTAGACAGTTCACAGATTTGAAAAATGTTATTAAAACAAAGTAACAGGGTGGAGTATTCCACCCTGTTTTTATGTGCTAATCGGACTAATTAAAATGCAATTAAAAAGAGCGAAAGGGATCTAAACCAATCGCTCCATTGTTGGAATTGTGTCTTTTACTTTTTAAATGGCTTTAAACCGCGTTTTGCAATCTCCATTTTCAATATCCTAATCCATTCTTTCTCTGACCCAGACTTTAATGCATCACGATACGAGACGACCAATTGTTCATTACTCATAATCTTCATTCTGCATACCTCCTGAAATGGATTGAATATGAAGCTTTCATTCATTTTAATCGTTTCTGTCACATTTGAAAACCCTAATTTTCTAAAAAGACAAAAAAAGGACTTTTGAACCTTAAAAACACTGAAAAAAAGTGGTTTACTCAACATAGGTAAAAAATTGGAAGTAAATACATAGGAGGATGCAACTATGAAATTAATGAAATGGATATTTATATCCACACTCGTCCTATTCCTTGCTGCTGCCTGTTCAAAAGATAAAGAAGAATCAACAAAGGAAGTAACAGCTGAAGCGAAGGAAGACGAGAGTGAAAAAGAGCAAAAAAAGGAGAAACAACAAGAAGAGACTGAGGAAAAAGCAGCCGAAGCTAAAGAGGATGCGGAAGTGTATGTAGCAGAACAAACATTTGAAGAGATTGCTTTTCAAAATGTCAATTGGTTTTTTGGATCTCCTGAACGCCAGCCAAAGGGAGGCATTTGGGTATTTACCGCAGAGAAGCATGCTGGTGAATTAAAAGAGACGTTTGATTGGGAAAAGGAAGATGTATTGCTTGTTCAAGTCAATGACCCTGCTTACGTAAATCATGCGATGACAATTAAAGGACTCCAAATCGTTGATGACAAAACAGTGAAAATTGTTGTTTCTTTAGAGGCTGAGGAAACTGAAAGTGACAAAGTGCCTAGAAGATATGTAACTGTTGAAAAGAATTCACTTACAGGGAAAAACTTCCTCCTGGAAGACGAAAAGACTGGAGAAGCTATAAAGTTGAATTAAGAGAGCAGCTCTGCTCTCTTTTTTCTATTTCTATTTCCATTTACAATAAAAGCAGAATACGATGAAGGGGAGATTCTATGAAATTAGCACTTGATCATATTGTTCACTTTATACAGCAGCATCCTAACGTGGCAGTGGAAGAATGGGTGAGGCATGGATTTCATGCAGTAATGGGAGGAAGCCATGAAAAATGGGGCACATATAATAGTTTACTTTATGTGGGAGATGCATATATCGAATACTTAGCGATCGAGAATGCGGAGATTGCAGCTAAATCTAATAATCCTTTAATCTCTCAATTAATTAAAGATCTCACGATTGGAGAAGGGATTGGACAAATTTGCTTCAGAACAAATAATATGCTTGATTTAAAAGTAGAGCTAGAGAACAAAGGTTGTGAAACGTATCCTATTTTTAATGGAAGCAGAAAAAGGCAAGATGGCTCAACGATTCGGTGGAAAATGCTTTTTATTAAAAACTCATCGAGCTTGCCGTATCCCTTTTTTATTGAATGGGAGCAAGAGGATTCGGTCCGGATGAAAGAATTGAAAGAACTTGCATACTTGGATGATAGACTCGTGATGCATTCCATATTTTCTATTCAGGTTGCAGTTAATGACTGTCAATCTGCAGCGAAGCATTGGGCAAAATTATTCCATTTTACCTTAACCGACATTTATATAGATGAACGCTCATCATTGAAAAAGGCTATACTAAAAGCTGGATCGTTTGAAATTCATTTTTGTCAGCCATTAAATGAGGACAGCCCGTTACATAACATCCTATATAAAAAAGGCGAAAGACCTTTTGAAATAAATTTTGCCCCAGTCCTTGATGTAAATTCTATCTTTTTGTTTTCGGCGGAATATAACTAAATATGTTTAAAATGCGTTGCAGCCTAGTGACGCATTTTTAATTGCAAAATACCATTATTAGAAAATATTGAATATTACGTGATATATGATAACATAAAATGTAAGCGTTTCAGATAACTTATGTTTATACGAAAGGGTGATGTTCATATGACAGAGTTGTTAAGTTTAACTGTCGGCAAGCTATTAGAGGAAAAAGCAATAAAGCATCCAGATCACGAAGCAGTCGTGTACGCTGATAGAGGTCTGCGTATGACATATAAGCAATTGGAGGGCAATTGCAGACGTGCTGCAAAGGGCTTGATGAAGCTTGGGCTGGAAAAAGGCGAGCATATTGCAGCTTGGTCAACGAATACACCAGAGTGGCTCATTACTCAATTTGCAACTGGTCAAATGGGGGCAGTTCTCGTTACCGTTAACACAAATTATCGAACAGCAGAACTTGAATACTTATTAAAGCAATCTGATTCGACAACAATAATCTTAATGGAACAATATCGTGATGCATCGTACATAGACATGCTGTATGAAATTGCACCAGAATTAAAAACGAGTAAACCTGGCTGTCTTCAGTCCACCCGGCTGCCATTCTTAAAAAATGTCATTGTGCTCGGTGAAAAGAGATACCCAGGGACATTTAGCTGGGAAGATATTTTAGCTTTAGGGGATACGGTGCCTGATAACCTGCTTGATGAGCGGTTAAACAGCCTTGATCCTGATGATGTGATCAATATGCAATATACTTCAGGAACAACTGGTTTTCCAAAGGGTGTTATGCTTACGCATAATAATGTTGTTAATAATGCATTTAATATCGCCCATTGCATGCGATTATCAAAGGATGACCGTTTATGTATTCCTGTGCCATTCTTTCATTGTTTTGGCTGTGTAATCGGCACGCTCGCGTGTGTTTCGGTTGGCGCAACAATGGTTCCAATACAAGAATTCAATCCAAAAACAGTACTTCAAACTGTACAAGATGAGAAATGTACAGCCCTCCACGGGGTACCAACCATGTTTATTGCAGAATTAAACGATCCTGACTTCAATCAGTATAACCTTACTACACTTCGCACAGGTGTCATGGCAGGATCCAATTGTCCAATTGAAGTCATGAAGGCAGTAATTGAAAAAATGGGTGTACGTGAAATTACGATTGCCTACGGACAGACTGAATCATCTCCTGTCATTACACAAACAAGAACAGATGATCCAATCGAACTTCGGGTTGAATCTGTAGGAAAGGCTTTACCCAATGTTGAAGTAAAGGTTGTTGAACCTGGAACAAGTAAAGAGGTCCCAATTGGGATACAGGGGGAGCTTTGTACAAAAGGCTATCAAGTCATGAAAGGCTATTACAAAAATCCTGAGGCAACTAAAGAAGCAATTGATGAGGATGGCTGGCTCCATACTGGGGACTTGGCAGTGATGGATGAGAATGGATACTGTAAAATTACCGGACGGTTAAAGGATATGATTATCCGAGGCGGTGAAAATATTTATCCCCGTGAAATTGAGGAATTCTTATACTCACATCCGAGCATCCTTGATGTGCAGGTAGTAGGTGTACCTGATGCGATATTCGGTGAAGAAGTAGTTGCTTGGATTATTTTAAAGGAAGGGGAATCAATTACAAGCGAAGACATGCACGAATACTGCAAAGGGAAAATTTCAAGGCATAAAATTCCTCGGCATTTTGAATTTACAGATGCTTACCCAATGACAGCATCTGGGAAAATTCAAAAATACCGTTTACGGGAGCAGGCCAAAGAAAAAATTGAAAGAGCAAATTCAATTTAATGAAATTTCCTCAGCATTATTTCCCTCTCAATGTTTAAGACACCCTGCAAAGGTGGTATATAAATATTGCCATCTTCTAAGAGAGAGGGTTTTCTTATGGATTATGTTACGAATGCACGGTTATTAGAACTGGTTTATGATGGGAGAACCTATGAATTTTTAGAATTTATTCGTATTGACCGCATATGTGAAATTACTTATATAACATTAAAGAATGTGATTACGGCTGAAATGTTTACTTTTGATGAAAATAAAATCAGAAGTATACGGATGAAAATACATCCGCATTCACGGGAGAATTTAAAAAATCAAGAATCATCTTGCAGTTAGTAGCCCCTTTTCTTTATACTATTAAATATAAAGAATGAAGGAGTTGCTACAATGATCCATCTAAACTGGCATGAACGAGAGACTGTAAAACATGTTAAATGTGTGCACACAGATGCAGCTAAATATATCGTGAACAAAGCATTAACAGCTGGTAAAACGTATGAAGTAAAAAATGAAACTGAGGAATTTTATTTTATCATTGATAATTCAGGAAAAGTTGGCGGTTTTTACAAAGATTATTTCCAAAATGCATAATGAATGAAACTGTCAGTAAAAAATGCTGGCAGTTTTTTAGGTAATAGGAATTTCAAGAGGTGAGGATACAAATGAATATAGGTGAAAGGGATTTTATATTATCTGGTGATACAGTTGAGTTATTGCCATTAGAACAAATTCATGAAGATCCGTTGTGGGAAGCATCTAAAAATAAAGAAATTTGGACATTTATGGCAACAAAAATCAATACAAAGGAAGAATTAAGTGCTGAAATTTCAAAAGCGATAATTGCAAAGAAGCAGGGGACTCAATATCCATTTGTTGTTATACATAAGGAAAGAAATGAAATTGTGGGGAGTACTCGCTTTCTAGATGTTTCAAATGCAAACAAAAGTGCAGAGATTGGATTTACATGGTACCACCCATCCGTTTGGCGAACAAAAGTGAATACAGAATGTAAATTCTTGCTGCTAACACATGCTTTTGAAAGCTGGCAGTTGAATCGTGTATTTTTTAAAACAGATGCAAGAAATATACGATCCCAGCAGGCCATTGCCCGTCTTGGTGCCGTTAGAGAAGGAGTTCTGCGAAAGGATAGAATTATTTCTGATGGCTTTGCACGTGACACCGTATACTTTAGTATCCTTCAAGATGAGTGGCCTGAGGTGAAAAAGCTGCTTCTTGAAAAAATGAAATAAGAGGATCAGCTTTCGATCCTCTTTTCTCATTTACCGTTGTTTATTCACATTTGAAGGAAACATCCTGCGGACACTTTCTGTGAATTCTTCAAATAAACCTTCAATTGGTTCACCATTACGAATATCATTTGTATATGAAGTCATACGATCATAGAAATCTGGGTTTGCCGAAATATATACATCGTTAATATCCTGGTCAACCGCCTTCACTTGATCAGAAATCTTTTTTTCAACAATACGTGTTAATTCAACGCCTTCACCAAGCTGAGCTGCAACATACGCATTATCATCTGTAACAATTACGTTCACATCTTCCACTTCTGGCATTGAAGCAATTCGATCTGCAGCTTTATCGGCTACTCTCATTCTTGGTGAATCATTATTTTCATTTTGTGTATCATTTCTCACTCGAAGCAAAGGGTCACGGTCGTTTAGATCATTTGTATCATTAAAACGATTCCCATCATTTACGCGAACCGGATCTGTTACATCACGGTTTCCGAGAGCAGTATCATTCCCATTGTTATTTGCCCCGCATGCCGTAAGGAAAATTGCTGCTAAGGCTGCAATAAACATCCATTTATATTTCAACTTACATTCACTCCTTTCAAGTCATTCATATTTATTTTTCCTACTTAAATAGGAGCTATTCATGCTTTATTTTTCATAAGGATGAGATTTTTTCCTTATGAATGGTATGATAGGATTGATGAACATGGAAAGCAGGGAGAGAAGCATGATTTATGTTTTTATTGGAATTGGCGGAATTGCTGGCAGTTTGCTTCGCTATTTTGTTTCTATTTGGACTGATCATTTATGGGCACATGCCTTTCCATATGGAACTCTTATCGCAAATTTAACTGGATCCTTTCTCCTTGGCATTTTCACAAGGAAATACGGTAATAACGAGAAGGTAAATCGCATGCTTGTTCTGTTAATCGGTACCGGTGCAATTGGTTCTTATACGACAATGTCTACCTTTAGCACGGATATGATCAAGCTCATTGATAAAGGGGATTTTGGTATCGCACTACTATACATCTTGCTTAGTTTAACTGGCGGACTGGCAGCATCCTGGTTTGGCTATTTCTATCCATTCAGAAAAGTGAGGACATAAAATTGGTTTTTCATATATGTTTGGTAGGAATTGGCGGTTTTTTTGGGGCAATTTGCCGGTACCTTGCAACTTCATACTTCCAAAGAAAATTCCCAAGCAAGATTCCATTAGGTACAATAGCTGTTAATTTGATGGGCTCCTTTTTATTAGGCTATCTATTGGGAATAGCAGAAGATGATGAGTTGACCTTATTTCTTGGAACAGGTTTTATGGGAGCATTTACTACGTTCTCAACCTTTAATTTAGAAGCAATAAAACTGATCGAAAGTAAAGAAAAAATAGCAGGAATATTTTATATTGCGATCACCTATGCAGGCGGAATTATACTTGCTTTCCTGGGGATGCTTGCCGGAAAAATTGGAAAAGGAGCATAGCATTTTGGCTATACTCCTTCTTTTTGTTAGTTTGAGCTTACTTCTGTACCTTTTGATTTCTCGGATGGGTACAGCCTTCGACCAATCATTGTTTGCACAGTTAAGAAAATACCGCCAACTGTCCAATAAAGCGGCAATGCCGCTGGTGCATTTAGCGAAATTAAGACAATCATTATAGGGGAGAGAAGACCCATAAACTTCATTTGCTGCTGTGTTTGAGCAGGCATATTCGCCTGTGAAACCTTGAACTGCAAATAATAAACAATCCCAGCAACTGCTGTAATCCATATATCTGAATGCCCGAGATTAAACCATAAAAACGAATGGGCAGCAATTTCCTCGGAACCTCTAATCGCATAATAAAATCCCATTAATATTGGCATTTGAATAAGAATTGGAAGACATCCCATATTAAGCGGATTGACATTATGCTTCTTATAAAGAGCAAACATTTCCTGCTGAAGCTTTTGCTGTTCTTTTTGATCCTTTGCAGCTTTTAACTTCTTTTGGATGCTATCCATTTCAGGCTTAAGGACATCCATTTTCTCTTTCATTATTTGTTGTTTTTTATATTGCTTTAACATTAAAGGCATTAACAACAGTCGAATGGCAAGAGTAATCACAATAATTGCAATGCCATAATTATCATGAAAGAGAACTGCCACTCCGTGTATTAAAGAGGCAAATGGTTCGACAGCGAATTTTTGAAAGAAGCCATCGCTATTTTGTGTATTGGGTGATCCACAAGCTGATAAAAGCATAGTTCCTGCTGCGAGCATGAATAATAAATAAAAGTATTTCAGTTTTTTCATATTGTCACTCCTCTTAATAGTAAATAAATTATTTTACAATTAGAGGAGTAGCACCTTCAGGATCATCACTAGGACCTTGTTTTTTGCGAATGCATTTAATCATCCAAACTAATAATGGATTTCTATATTTATAATAAAATAACTGCTGAATCGAAAATTTATTCGATGATTCAATTGTTCTAGCAGTATCTAAAGAGTTATAAAAATGATATTCAATATTCCAAACCCAAATAAACTTAACAATCATGCCCAAGAGGAAGCTTGCATAAATTGTATACTCGGTGGGAATATTCGAGATATCGATAATAAATTCAGTCATATTTTCACCTCATAACTTAAGGCCAATGGATAAATTATAGAGTAAATGTTTGATTTAAGCAATGAAGAACATATTCAAATACAATTGAAACATAAGCTTTCCTGTTGAACCCAAGGGAATAGAGTAATAGAATAGTAGATAGACTGACTAATTTAGAACGGTGGGGTATTTTGTTATTACCAAAGCAAAAAACGCTCGTTAAATTTATAAAAGTATTTATTCCCATTTTTATTTTATTTGTTCTCGCCTTTGAGTCAAAGGAAATTTTCAAAGATTTTAATTGGCAGCTGCTTAATCATTATTTGGACAGGTTAGCATTAAATAAACTTTTATTTATTTTAATCCTAGGTCTAATTTCACTGATACCGATGTTTTTCTATGATGTCATTCTGCTTCAAATATTTCACATATACATACCGAAAAGGAAGCTTATCTTTTTTTCGCTTGCTGCAAATGCATATTCCAATCTGATCGGATTTGGTGGAGTTGCTGGCACAACATTACGCTCCTTTTACTATAGATCATACGTAAGAAATGACACACCTTATATCCAGACCATTGCGAAATTGTCCCTATTTTATTTATCAGGACTTTCCGTATTATCCTGGATCACCGCATTTTCTGATATGCATGTTTATTCAGAAGTAAAATTCATCAAACTGGCAGTCTGGGCAATTGCCTTATACACACCTATTCTCTTGATTGTTTTCTTTCTAAAAAAATCTTTTTGGAACCTAGGGCATGTAAAACGCGGCTTTATTAGTGAACTAATGGCTGTTTCCTTATTCGAATGGTTATTTGTTGTTTTTTGTATATGGGGGATAGCGAACTTTTTAGGCGTTTCAGTTCCATTTACGAATGTATTTCCAATTGTAATTATTTCTGCTTGTGCGGGTATTATTAGCTTGATCCCTGGTGGAATCGGCTCCTTCGATCTTGTTTTTTTAATAGGAATGGAGACAAAGGGAGTACCAGCAGAACTTAGCTTATTAATTATTATGTTCTACCGTCTAAGCTATTATATCGTTCCAGCTGTTTTAGGGACGCCGTTTATTATGAGACATTTTATGCTGAAAAAAAATACTCGATAAGAAAAGCGCAAGTGTCTTGGTCATCGCGGAAGGGCCGGTTCTTTCGATAAAGGAAACACGGTGAGAGTGAGCGAACCGATGTTGACGCAATCGTTGCGGAGGGGACCTGAAGTTTGATAGGCGATAAGACGCTTCCGCTAGACAATTCTCTAACTCCAAAGTTATGCTTTCTTATCTTTATATAAAAGGGGGCTGTCTCATCAACAGCCCCTCCAATTATATTGATTCCTGCTTAACGTTTGTGTGAGCGGAAAATAAAAGGTTTGCGGAAACTAATCTTTTTCGAATGATAATGCCGATCCATGAAGCAAGTGCTGCTTTAATTAACCCAACAGCAAGGAACGGAGTGAAGCCGCTGGCTAAAGCCTGTACCCAAGTAAGTTCTGCTGAAATTTTCAGCCACGCAGTACCAAAAGATAAGGTGATAATCATCCCAATGGTATTTGCAAACATTGCATGTTTAAATGTAAATCCAACTTTCTCCATATAGAAACCGATGATAAATGTTGCAGGAATAAATCCAACTAAGAATCCGCCTGTCGGTCCAATTAACTTAGAAATTCCACCTGAGAATTCGGCAAATACAGGTACACCTGCAGAGCCAATCACTAAATACAATAGGACAGAAAGCGTACCATAACGGGAACCAAGGATTGTTGCAGCTAACCCGATGGCCAGTGTTTGTCCAGTAATCGGTACTAGCGGAAGCGGAATCGTTATTTGTGCTAAAACGCCGATAATAGCAGCGAATAGTGCAGTAACAATCATTGATCTTAATTTTAGTTGCTGATTTGTCATTTGCGAACTCCTCTCTATGTTAACTTTAAGATAATTAGGTTAACAATTTTAAATTAATATTTTCTTAATCTTTTGTCAAGCTCTTTTTCCTTGATGGAACATGGCTTGTGTAATCATACTCATTTCAGGGTAATATAAAACTATTAATTGCTTATAAGAGGAGGTATATTATGAGCACATCATATAATGATGACAGTCTTTCTTTGCATACAGATTTATACCAAATTAATATGGCAGAAACGTATTGGAATGATCAAATACATAATAAAAATGCCGTTTTTGAATTGTATTTTCGTAAAATTCCATTTGGAAATGGATATGGAATATTTGCAGGTTTAGAAAGAGTCATTGAATTTATTGAGAAATTCCGTTTTTCAGATAGTGATATCGCCTATTTGCGTGATGAGTTACAGTATAAAGAAGATTTTCTTGAATATTTGCGCTCTCTTACATTTACAGGTTCCATTCGTTCTTTACAAGAAGGGGAGCTTGTATTCGGAAATGAACCAATTATAAGAGTAGAGGCTCCGCTTGCACAGGCACAATTAATTGAAACAGCCTTGTTAAACATTATTAATTATCAAACTTTAATCGCAACAAAGGCCGCTCGAATTAAAGAGGTCGTTGGTGAGGAAATAGCGATGGAGTTTGGAACAAGAAGGGCACATGAAATGGATGCAGCTATTTGGGGGGCAAGAGCTGCATATATTGGAGGCTTTCAATCAACATCAAATGCTAGAGCAGGGAAAAAATTTGGCATGCCTGTATCTGGTACACATGCTCATGCACTCGTGCAAGCATATAGAGATGAATATACGGCATTTCATAAGTATGCACAAAGGCACAAAAATTGTGTATTCCTTGTTGATACTTATGATACATTGAAATCTGGAATTCCAAATGCCATAAAAGTAGCGAAAGAGCTTGGTGATCATATAAATTTTGTGGGTATTCGTCTTGACAGCGGTGACCTGGCTTATCTTTCGAAAGAAGCGAGGAAAATGCTTGATGATGCAGGATTTCATCAAACGAAAATTATTGCTTCCAATGATCTTGATGAATATACAATCATGAATTTAAAAGGGCAAGGTGCGAAAATTGATGTATGGGGAATTGGAACAAAATTGATTACTGCCTATGATCAGGCTGCTCTTGGAGCAGTTTACAAGCTTGTTTCGATTGAAAATGAAGCAGGGAACATGGTTGATACGATAAAAATCAGCGGAAATCCTGAAAAGGTTACGACACCGGGTCTAAAGAAAGTGTATCGGATCATAAATAAAAAATTTAATAAATCTGAAGGGGATTACATTGCGTTAGACTTCGAGTATCCACAAGATGAAAAACGTTTAAAAATGTTCCATCCTGTTCATACATATATGAAGAAATATGTAACAGATTTTGAAGCAAAAGAACTCCATAAAGATATTTTTATTAATGGAAAACGTGTTTACTCTTTGCCAAACCTTTCATCGATTCAGCAATATGCGAGGGAAAACTTAAATCTCTTATGGGAAGAGTATCGAAGAGCATTAAATCCAGAAGAGTATCCAGTCGATTTAAGCCAAAAGTGCTGGGATAATAAAATGAAGCATATTGAAATGGTGAAACAAAAGGTAAAAGAGTATTTAGAAAAGGGAAAATTGGGGGAAGAGAAATGACATTACAAAAAGAAATAATGCAGAGCCTTCATGTAAATCCGGACATTGATCCAAAAAACGAAATTAGAAGACGGATTGATTTCTTAAAAGAATATCTGATTCGCACAAAAGCGAAAGGATATGTCCTTGGAATAAGCGGTGGGCAGGATTCCACACTTGCCGGCAGATTAGCCCAGCTGGCAGTAGAGGAACTGCGTAATGAGGGGCAAAATGACGTATTATTTATTGCAGTACGTCTTCCATATGGCGTACAAGCAGATGAAACCGATGCAAAGTTAGCTTTATCCTTTATTAAAGCTGATCAAGAATATGTATTTAATATAAAAGCAGCAGTCGATGAGGTCCAAAAAGAATTTAACTCCATTATCCAAGCTCAGCCTTTAAGTGATTATCAAAAGGGAAATGTAAAGGCTAGAATGAGAATGATTGCCCAATACGCTTTTGGCGGTGAAAAAGGGCTCCTAGTTATTGGAACGGATCATGCTGCAGAAGCAATTACAGGATTTTTTACAAAATATGGAGATGGCGGCGCAGATATCACACCATTAACTGGATTAACAAAAAGACAGGGGAAGGCACTGCTGAAAGAATTAGGTGCGGATGAAAGATTGTACTTAAAAGTACCAACTGCCGACCTTCTTGATGAAAGACCAGGACAGGCAGATGAAACAGAGCTAGGCATTACTTATGAAGAATTGGATGATTACCTAGAAGGGAAACAAGTATCATCGGATGTTGCTGAAAAAATTGAAAAACGCTATTTAATCACAGAACATAAAAGACAAATTCCTGCTTCGATGTTTGATAGATGGTGGAAATAAAACAGACGCTTGGGGGAACCCAAGCGTTATTCATACCCAATATGTAATTGAATCCATGATGCCAATCAACAATAGAATCACCCCCGCAATCCTTTGAATAAATAGCCCAATTTTCTTGCTTTTCCTCATTAAGGCTCCATCAACGCCTAACACATAAATGATCATTAAAAAAACAATGAGTGGGACAGAGGTGCCAATCGCAAAAATAGGAGGGAGGACAGCTCCATAAGTTGAATTCAAAACTAAAGGCATAAGCCCAAAAAAGAATAGCGAGAACATCGTCGGACAAAACGAAATAGAGAAGATTGCCCCCATTAAAAATGATCCCATTTTTCCGCTTCCTTTGAATTCTGGCAGTTTTTCACTCACTTTAGACACCCATTTAAGCCGAATCATTCCAATTAGGACAAGTCCCATAACTATGAATAATGGACCCATGAGCTTTCGAAATATCGAAAAGTATTCTGGAAGCATCATTTGCAGCTCTTGACCAAGAAACCACACAAAAAAGCCTAAAGCTGAAAAAACAGCGATTTTGCCGACTATAAAAAAGAATACTTCTGCCCACTGATTTTTAGTCTGAATACTTTTATTGCCATAAAAAGTAATAGCACCTATATTTCCTGTTAGCTGACAAGGTGCCAGCGCACCAACTAAACCTAGTATAAAAGCACCCAGCAGCGGTATTTCTTTGCTCTCATCAACCATGGATAAAAAAGGACCACTTAAAACTTGTGAAAGATCATTGAGCAGTTGATACATCATTATTCCTCCAAGGCTGTAAGATATATTCTTATTAAGCATATCAAATATTTGTCCTAGTGAAGTCTTAATTAATAACAAGTTCGTTAACTTTTTTGAATAGAAAAAAACCGTTTCTTACTCAGAAACAGTTTCATCCATTCCAATTCTTTGTTGAATAGCTTGATAAAAATCTTCTGGATCATCAACATTTAAAATGATTCGTTTAACTTCCTTCTGCATCCCGTAAGCGAAGTTCACTACTTGATGCTCCTTTAAATTTATTTCGAATTGAGGCTTTTCTTGAAAAAAATCGATTACTCTTGCATCAAATAGGTTACTCAGTTCTTTTTTATTTAACTTTTCTGGACCATCGTAATATTTTATTTCTTTTATATTCTCTAAAGGGAGCTCCATGCTTCTGGAAAAGCCTGATTGCAGAAGAAGGCAATCTTTTGTAAGCACAAAAGGGGTAAGACGAATCGCATGAATTTCAGCCAGAAAATATAGAATGGCATATAAATTAAGGAATAGAAGAATGTAAGAAGCCATTTCATTCCATTGATGAAGAAAATAATGAAAGCCAATCGATTCAATGACTGTCGCATGAATAAGCATGATGTAAACAGCATTAACACTTGTCTTTTTATGATAAGTATAGGAGCGACCATTTTGAATATTTACCTTTTTTCGCCAAGCAAAGAGGGAATAATAGAACATAGATAACTCCGACAAGAAAACAGTGATTAGACGATGATTTGGCAGATGATTTTTAACAGTTCTCCTCACATGTAATTGAAAAAGTGAATCTTGTTTTGAAATGGACCGATAATTTCTAATGAGCCTAGGCAGTTTTGATATGATCTTGTAAAGAATGAAGAGCTCAACTAGAATGAGCAATCCTTCCGAAAGGAAAACAATATATGGCAAAAAAGAGTATTGAGATAAATGTTCATTGGGAATAATCATGGACGCAGCACCATAAGCAGCAAGGATTACGATCCCCATATACTTAAGTGAATATCTCTTCCGGATGATAAAGAAGTAGGCAAGCAAAGGAATCACAATCATGAAATCGAGTATCGATCCTATAACTGCACCACTAGGAACTGGAACTGCTATTGGAATTCTATATAAAGTATAATTTGCAGCGAGTATGAAACTAATGAAAATGAAAAATAGAAGAATTTTATTATTTTTTGCACTTATTTTTGTCAAATATAACCACTCCTTCCATTTAATTATACTGTATTTAAAGAAGAAGAAAAACAAAAAATGCAGCAATGGTCAGTTGCTGCATGTAAGAAAAGTGAGTTAATTTTTTGTAAGGATTCGCTGTGCCCATGCAGTTTTTTCTTCGCTTGGCGGCTCAATTTCTTTTAGAGGATAGTCTAGACCGAGCGCTTCCCATTTGTATACACCAAGCTTATGGTAGGGGAGTACCTCAACCTTCTGCACATGATTTAATGAATGGATGAACTCCCCTAGTTTTCTTAAGTCCTGTTCATCATCTGAAATGGTTGGAACAAGTACATGGCGAATCCAAACTGGTACCTCATGATCAGACAAGTAACGAGCAAACGTTAAGATATGATCATTGGTTAAACCAGTCAGTCTTTTGTGTTTCTCTTTATCAATTTGTTTTAAGTCGAGTAGAACGAGGTCAGTATATTGCAATAACTCTTTTAATTGTTCTTGAAATAACGGTGCGTTTGAATAACAGCCACCTGATGAATCAATTGCGGTATGAATCCCAGCCTTCTTGCATTCTTTAAAGAGTTCAATTAGAAAGGGGATTTGCAGCAGCGGTTCACCTCCGCTAACAGTAATGCCACCACCAGATGCTTCAATGAAAGGCAGATAGGACCTTATATCTGACATGATTTCTGAGACAGACATTCGCTTGCCTGTGCCTATCTCCCACGTATCGACATTATGGCAAAATTGGCAGCGGAGCAGACAGCCCTGTGTAAATACAACATATCGAATACCTGGTCCGTCAACGGTTCCAAATGTTTCAATTGAATGTATGTTTCCAATCATGATCATCTTCCTTTCATGCCAGAGGTTAGAGAGGAGGGTTCAAGAAATCGATAATAATGCTGGTTTCTTGAACACTTCCGCTTATATTATTGTCCAGCTCCAGCGCCTATCGCCTATCAAACTTCAGGTCTTCTCCCTACGATAAGTCAACATCGGTTCGCTCACGCAAACCGTGTTTCCTATATCTTAGTCATTAAAATGCGAGGCGAATGTTCAGCCCCGACAAGCATAAGATGGACTGTGGCGTGGCGTAATTTGCCACAGAACAGTACAGCTTATGACCTCGAGGGGCTAGGAGCCGCAGCTAGATTCGAAGCCCTTCCAGTTTGTACGGCGATGACCAAGGCGCTTCCGCTTTTCTTATTACATTGTCTCGTGAAATGTACGATTTATAACGTCCAGCTGCTGCTCTTTTGTCAGTTTAATAAAGTTTACCGCATAACCGGATACTCTAATTGTTAATTGCGGGTATAGTTCTGGATGTTCCATTGCATCTACTAATGTGTCACGATTAAAGACGTTCACGTTTAAATGATGCCCGGATTTAATTGTGTAGCCATCAAGAATAGATACGAGATTACGAATACGGCTTTCATCATCTTTCCCCAACGCTTTAGGGACAATCGAAAAAGTATTTGAAACACCGTCCAATGCATATTGATAGGGGAGCTTCGCGACTGAAGAAAGGGAAGCGAGCGTACCTTTCGTATCACGGCCATGCATTGGGTTAGCTCCTGGTGCAAACGGTTCACCCGCACGTCGTCCGTCAGGTGTATTTCCCGTTTTCTTCCCATACACCACATTGGACGTAATTGTTAAAATAGACAATGTATGAACAGAATCACGATAGGTTTGATGTTTTTTCAGTTTTTTCATAAAACGTTTAAGAATATCAACCGCAATGCTATCTACACGATCATCATTATTTCCGTATTTTGGATAATCGCCTTCCGTAATGAAATCAACTGCTAAACCATTGTCATCACGAACGATTGTTACTTGTCCATATTTGATTGCACTTAATGAATCTGCAACAACACTAAGTCCCGCAATGCCCGTTGCCATTGTACGAATAACCTCAGAATCATGAAGAGCCATTTCAATTCTTTCATAGCTGTATTTGTCATGCATGAAATGGATAATATTTAACGTATTAATATATAAATCTGCCAGCCATTCCATCATATGATCGAATTTATTCATCAGATCTTCATAGTTAAGGAGTTCTCCTGTTATCGGTGCATACTCAGGTCCGACTTGAGCATGCAGCTTTTCATCTTTCCCTCCATTTATCGCATAGAGAAGGGCTTTTGCTAAATTAGCCCGTGCACCGAAGAATTGCATTTGTTTACCAATTTTCATTGCTGAGACACAGCAGGCAATTCCATAATCATCTCCAAATTCGGGCAGCATAATGTCGTCATTTTCATATTGAATAGAACTCGTCTCTATGGACATTTTTGCACAATATTTCTTAAAGTTTTCAGGCAGCTTCGATGACCAGAGAACAGTTAAATTTGGTTCTGGTGCAGGACCAAGGTTATTTAAAGTATGAAGGAACCGGAATGAATTTTTCGTTACTAAAGGGCGACCGTCTAATGCCATCCCGCCAATTGATTCCGTTACCCATGTTGGATCTCCGCTAAACAATTCATTGTAATCGGGTGTTCTTGCAAATTTAACAAGACGAAGCTTCATCACAAAATGATCGACAAGTTCTTGAGCTTCTTGTTCAGTCATCACACCGTTTCGAAGATCTCTTTCTAAATAAATATCAAGGAATGTCGATACGCGGCCAAGACTCATCGCTGCACCATTTTGTTCTTTAATTGCAGCAAGGTAGGCAAAATAAAGCCACTGAAATGCTTCAACTGCATTACTAGCAGGCTCAGAAATATCAAAACCATAAATCAATGCGAGTTGTTTCAATTCATTCAATGCACGAATTTGTTCTGATATCTCTTCGCGAAGCCTTATATTTGTTTCTGTCATTACCCGGCTTGTTGCTTTTAAATCCTCTTTCTTCGCTTTAATTAGTGCATTAACTCCATAGAGTGCAACTCTTCGATAATCTCCAATAATTCTTCCGCGTCCATAAGCATCGGGTAAACCTGTAATAATTCCAGCTTTGCGCGCAAGCTTCATTTCATCTGTATAGGCGTCAAATACACCCTGATTATGCGTCTTCCTATAATCTGTAAAAATCTTTTCCATTTCCTTGCTAGCTTCATAACCATAGGATTCGCAGGCGGAAATTGCCATCCGTACGCCGCCAAAGGGCTGAAGGGAGCGTTTAAAAGGCTTTTCAGTCTGGAAGCCAACAATCTTTTCTTTATCTTTATTTAAATAACCTGGTCCATGTGAAGTGATTGTTGAAACGATTTCAGTATCCATATCAAGGACTCCGCCACTTTCTCGTTCCTGCTTAGTAAGTTCCATCACTTGATCCCAGAGGGAAGTCGTTGCGCCGGTAGGTCCTTCAAGAAAATTTTCATCTCCAAGGTATAGAGTGAAATTGTTTATTATAAAATCACTGACATTTACTTCTTTTTCCCAGTTTCCAGTTTTAAACCCTTTCCATTGTTCCATTTCCATTCACCTCGGGTTAATAAATTGTAATACAGATGCTGGCAATATCTACAATTTGAGTATAACAGATGATTAGTGAAATACCTCACAAACTTTTCGACTTTATTGTGAACACTTATATATCAGCAACTAAAAGAGGGGAAATTGTTATTCGTTCCTGAAACTGTATTATAACGGTTGCTCAAAATGAAAACTCTGTTATATAAAGTTCATTCTCATTATAAAAAAATGTCTTTACAATAAGAAGGAAAGTACTAATATGAAAATAGCAAAATGAATAGCCAGCATTTACCGGTTTAATAGAGATAGAGATTTTGGTTTAATAGAATTATGAAAACATTTAAAAAGATTTCACTTACTATTTTGTTGTCTGTCGCTCTAGCCTTTGGACTTTCTATTCATACAAGCGCCTCTACCGTACACACTGTACAGTCTGGGGATACCATGTGGAAAATTGCTGTTAAATACCAAATAGGTGTTACTGAGATTATCAATGCAAACACGCAAATTTCTAACCCTAACATGATATACCCGGGGCAAAAAGTAAATATTCCAACTTTATCAGCTGCTACAACGAGTGTAGAAGATCAGGTTGTACAGCTTGTTAATCAGGAAAGAGCTAAATACGGATTAAACCCATTAAAATCAAATTGGGAGCTTGCAAGAGTTGCAAGATACAAGTCTCAGGATATGATTGATCGAAAATATTTCGACCATAACTCCCCAACTTATGGAACACCATTCCAAATGATGAAGAGTTTCGGCATATCATATCGTTCGGCTGGTGAAAATATTGCAGCTGGACAGGCTACTCCAAAAGAAGTTGTTCAAGCCTGGATGAACAGTGAAGGGCACAGAAAAAATATACTTTCCAGCAGTTTCACAGAAATTGGGGTCGGTTATGTAAAAGGTGGTTCCTACGGTCATTATTGGACACAAATGTTTATTTCTAGATAATTTAAAAAAGCACCGGAATTTTTTCCGGTGCTTTACTTTTAATCAACTACAATGTATGCAATCATTGGTCCGTTTTGTGATTTATCATGGTGAGTATGGCAAATTAACCGGTAAACTCCATCTTTTTTAAATTGAAGTGGAACAACGGTTTCTTCGCCTTTTTTCACTATGCCTTTAATATCTGTACCCTCTATAGAAAAAGGATGCTCTGCCCCATTTATACCAGAGATCATTAAATTTACTTTTTCTCCTTTTTCCATAAAAATCGTTCCTGGATCCCAGCGATACGATTCAATTTCTTTGCCGTCAGATAATGTAGCCTTAAATTCGCCTGTAACCATATGAATTTCACGAACTTCACCCTTCGTTTCCTGATTAAAAACCGTTTCTGCACTTGTGTTCAAAATTAACCAAATGGATGCAGATGCAACAACAGTAATTAAAATAAGAAACATAATAATGGAGCTTTTTTTCAACACAAAAAATGGCATTTTTTCTCCTCCTTACAAATGGTTGTCCATTATTATAGATATGCAAGGAGGGGGGTAGAACTTGTCTGCTTTATAATATTTTCATTGATTTAAACAAACTATTTATATCTGGAGACAACAAGCAGCATAAAAAACGAAATTAAAATCATTGATATGACAAGAAGCCACGCAAGCTTCATATTACCTGATTCAATTGACATATATATCGCAGTAGACATCGTTTGTGTTTTTCCAGGAATATTTCCGGCAAACATCAATGTAGCACCGAATTCACCTAAAGCTCTTGCAAAGCTGAGAATGGCACCAGTTATTAGCGAGTGGTGGGCAAGTGGCATTGTTACTAGAAAAAATACTTTCCATTCTCCAGCTCCATCTACTCTTGCAGCTTCTTCTATGGCAGGATCAATCGTTGAAAATCCTGTTTTTGCAGACTGATACATAAGCGGCAATGCAACAACTGTCGACGCAATTACGCCAGCCCACCAAGTAAACATCACTGGCTGGTCGAAAATCCACTCGATCCATTTACCTGCTGGACTTGTATTCCCAAAAATCACAATTAATAGAAAGCCGATAACTGTTGGCGGAAGCACTAGTGGAAGCAAAAGGATTGTTTCAGCGATGACTTTTCCTTTAAACTTCTTATTAACCATCCATTTTGCTAGGAGTATTCCAAGTAAAAAAACAATAATAAGCGAAACAAAGGCAATTTTTAATGAGAGCTGTACGGGTGAAAAAAATGTTTCATTCATTCCGCTCAATCCGTTACAATAAATCCGTATTTTTCAAATATTTTATTAGCGGATTCCTCTTGAAGGAATTGAAAAAAGGCTTCGGCTTCTTGCATATGTTTTGTTCCTTTCAAAATGCCTACAGGATAAACAATTGGATCGTGAATATTGCTGTTAGCTTCTTCAACGATTTCAACTTTGTCTGACGTTAAGGCATCTGTCTTATAAACAATCCCTGCATCGACATTTCCAGTTTCTACATATGTTAACACTTGTCTCACATCTTTTGCAAAGACAAGATTTTTCTCTATTTTCTTCCAAACGTTCATATTTTCAAGTGTTTGTTTCCCATATTGTCCAGCAGGGACAGCTTCTGGTGTACCAAGCGCCAGTTTTCCATCCTCAAAGTTTCCCAGATCTTTAAATCCTTTTATCCGATGATCTGATTCTTTTGGTATGATTAAGACAAGCGAATTTTGTAGAAGATCTTTCCCTTTTGTTTTTTCAATAAGACCTTTTGATATAAGCTCATTATACTGATTCTGTGCTGCTGAAAAGAAGAGATCAACAGGGGCACCTTGAATAATTTGCTTCTGAAGCGATCCAGATCCGCCATAATTAAAGAAAACCTTAATGTTCTTGTTTTCCTTTTCAAAAAGGGGCTTCATTTCATTCATTGCATCTTCTAAGCTGGCAGCCGCCGAAATCGTGAGTTCTACAGTCTCTTCTTTTCCTGAATCTGCTGTCTTTTTAGATGGGTCATCTGTTTGCTTATTTGAGCATCCACTAATAATCAGCATGAACAGCAAAAAGAGAATAACCATTAAACCTTTACATTTCATTTTTCAATCATCCTAACTATTTATAATTTTATTTAACAAGTTATAATTAATTATAATTAGATATAACTAATTATAACAGTAATATTTATCACATTATTAAAAATGATTGGATGGATTCTATGTCTGATAATGATGTTTCATACACAATTGAAGAAGTTGCTTCTTTATTAAAAGTTTCTAAGCTAACTGTTTATGATTTAATAAAAAAAAATGAATTGCCATCTTATCGGGTTGGAAGGCAAATGAGAGTGGATATGAAGGATTTAGAAGAATATAAAGAAAGGATGAAAACAGGGGGAAATATAAAAGTACCTCTCAGTCAAAAGAATATTCATAAAATCCAGCAAGAATCCTTTGTAATAAGCGGGCAAGACTTAGCATTAGACTTACTTGCCAAACAGCTGGAAAAGGGGGAAGGGAGCTTGCGTCCTTTACGTGTTTACTCCGGCAGCTTAAACAGTTTAATATCGATGTATAATAATCAATGTGATTTAGTGAGTCTGCATCTGTTTGATGGGGATACTGGCACATATAATATTCCATACGTAAAAAAAATCCTGACGGGTTATCCGTTTATCGTTATTAACTTTTTATCTAGATGGGCTGGGCTCTATGTGAAAAACGGGAATCCGAAAAATATAAAAGGATGGGCTGATTTAAATAGAGAAGATATAAAAATAATTAATCGCGAAAGAGGGTCTGGGGCAAGAATCCTATTGGATGAGCAGCTGAGAGTACATGGGATTAAATCATGTGAAGTAAATGGGTATTATAGTGAAGAAACAAGTCATTTAACGATTGCTTCAGCTATTGCCGGGGGAAAAGCAGATATAGGAATTGGGATTGAAAAAGCTGCAAAAATTGTTGGAGTTGAATTTATTCCTTTAATTAAAGAACGATATGATCTAGTTTTAATAAAAAGGGAAGAGAATAAAGATATCATTCGAAAAATTAAAGACATTTTGAGTTCAGAGGAAATGAAAAAAGACATACATTTAATGGGGGATTACGATATGACAGAAACTGGAAATGTTATGTATGAGACCTTTTAAAAATTGAAAGACTAAAGAGGAAAAATCTTTAGTCTTTTCTCATGTTCGAGGAATTATAAAATTGTATATTGTGGATAACTTTGTGACAGGTTGTCTGCATCTAGCTCCGGTGCCTACCCCCTCGAGGTCACAAGCCAATCCTCCCAGAAAGGTAAAGGACACCTTTCTGAGAGGCTCGTCTTGTGCTTGTCGGGGGTATCAAGGCTCTTGCAAATTTGTATTGTTTATTGTAATCTTGATTCCACTTGTGAACAAACCTCATCTGCAGTTAAGCCGCTTGCCTCAATAACCGGGGCTTTTGTCGAAACGTCCTGCATACCCATTACATTTGAATCTATTCCGCTTACAACACAGCAGGAGCAATCTTCGGCATCAGCAGCCGATTTCAAATCGATGACATCATATCCTTTTTCACGAAGAGCTTCTGAAACGTTCGTTAACGATTGTTCAACTGCAATTTTTTTCATAATAAATCACACCTCCTACGTTGTATAATGCCTTTTCTCTCCCGCAATTATTCTGGATTTTTTTAAGTATAAAAAAGAAAAGAGAATCAAAAAGTAAGGAGGGAGGTGATACATATTGGGAAAGCGTAAAAAGGATCCATCAAAGGCTGGACTCAGCTCCCCAGAAGTAAAAGGGCAGGGGACAACGAATATAGAAACAGGGGGATTCACCTCATCCTCAGCACGTCATAAGAAGAAGAAACAGGATATATAAAAGAAGAAATCGGCTATCTCGCCGATTTCTTCCATTTTTAAATAAAATATTCTTATTTATACATTTCAGCAATTTGCTTTTGCAAATCCCCGTTTTCTAAATATTCATCATATGTCATTTGTTTATCAATCATGCCATTTGGTGTTAATTCAATAATCCGATTGGCAACTGTTTGAATGAACTGATGGTCATGGGAAGCGAATATCATTGACCCTTTAAAATTAATTAATCCATTATTTAATGCAGTAATCGACTCAAGGTCTAAATGGTTCGTCGGTTCATCAAGCATTAATACATTTGCTCCGCTTAACATCATTTTTGATAGCATACAGCGAACCTTTTCTCCTCCAGAAAGAACACTTGATTTCTTTAAAACTTCTTCACCAGAGAAAAGCATACGTCCAAGGAAACCTCGTAGGAAGCTTTCGCTTTGATCATTAGGTGAGAATTGACGAAGCCAATCAACAAGATTTAAATCACTGTTTTCAAAATACTTGGAGTTGTCTTTTGGAAAATAAGCTTGAGATGTTGTAACTCCCCATTTAAATGAACCGCTATCTGCTTCTAACTCCCCAGCAATAATTTTAAATAAAGTAGTCTTTGCAATCTCATTCGTTCCAACAAGTGCAATTTTATCGTCTTTATTCATAATGAAGCTAATATTATCTAGTACTTTTACTCCATCAATGGTTTTACTAATTCCTTCCACACGAAGTAAATCATTCCCGATCTCTCTTTCTGGCGTAAAGCCTACAAAAGGATAGCGGCGAGAAGAAGGCTTTATATCATCAAGTGAGATTTTATCAAGAAGCTTTTTACGAGATGTCGCTTGCTTTGATTTTGATGCATTTGCACTAAAGCGAGCAATGAACGCTTGGAGCTCTTTAATTTTCTCTTCCTTTTTCTTATTCGCATCTTGCGCCATTCTTGAAGCAAGCTGGCTGGATTCGTACCAGAAATCATAGTTTCCAACATAGATTTGAATTTTTCCATAATCTAGATCAGCAATATGTGTACATACTTTATTCAAGAAATGACGGTCATGGGAAACAACAATAACTGTGTTCTCAAAATTGATTAAGAATTCTTCAAGCCATTGGATGGCTTTAATATCTAAATGGTTAGTCGGCTCATCCAATAGGAGAACGTCTGGCTTGCCAAATAAAGCTTGTGCAAGCAATACTTTCACTTTTTCAGAACCAGATAAGTCAGCCATTTTTTTGTCATGAAGATCTTCACCAATGCCTAGACCTTTTAGAAGAATAGCCGCTTCAGATTCTGCTTCCCAACCGTTAAGCTCAGCAAATTCTCCCTCAAGCTCTGCTGCTTTCATTCCATCTTCATCGGTAAAATCTGCTTTCATATAGATGGCATCTTTTTCCTGCATGACCTCATACAGACGAGTATGACCCATAATTACAACCTTTAATACTTCATAATCCTCGTACTCGAAGTGGTTCTGTTTTAGCACAGCCATACGCTCACCAGGTCCAAGCTGAACATTACCAGTTTGTGCTTCAATTTCCCCTGACAAGATTTTCAAGAAGGTTGATTTCCCCGCACCATTTGCTCCGATTAAGCCGTAGCAGTTGCCGGGAGTAAATTTAATATTCACATCTTCAAACAGCTTACGATCGCCATAGCGAAGACCTACATTACTAACCGTTATCATCTATTTATATTCCTCCAAAAAACATAATCCTTTAAAGTATAACATTTTCCTCTTTGATTCGCGAATATTATTGATATGTATTAATTAAGAACTAATGGATCTTTATTAACTAATGATAATGAATAAAAAATCAGAAATTTTTGATAACTAGAAGGAAGTGTCATGAAAATATCGAATTATAGTAAGAAAATAAATTATGGTCTACAGAATAGAAGGAGGAAGTAAAGAAAAATGGAAGTCATACAGAATAGACAAACAAAGCGAAAAGCCAATTGGAAAAAAATCTCCCTTTGGTCAGTAGCTATCCTAGCTTCAATCATTGTGATTGCAGCCATTTCATTATATTTATATATTTCACGATCACTTCCAGTAACAAAAGGTGAAATCAATATCGGATCTATTTCATCGTCAGTTCAAGTAACAAGGGATGACAGTGGAGTACCGCATATTCTCGCAAAGAATGAACGGGATTTATACATTGCGCAAGGGTATATTCAAGCACAGGACCGACTCTTTCAAATGGATTTAAGCCGCCGCCAAGCTTCTGGAAGGTTAAGTGAGGTCATTGGGGAGGCAACTGTCGAAAATGATAAGTACTTTCGTACACTTGGTTTAAGACGTGCTGCAGAAGCCTCCTATAGTCAATATTCAAATGATGCGAAAGAAATATTGGGATGGTTTGCAGAAGGAGTAAATATCTACATGAAAGAACTTGAGGAAAATGGGAAATGGCCAATTGGCTTCAAGCTCTTAGGCTATCAGCCAGAGGAATGGAAGCCTATAGATTCATTAACGATCGGAAAGTATATGGCTTATGATCTGGGGGGCCATTGGGAAAACCAAGCATTTAGATATTATTTGCTGCAGAATTTTTCAGAGGAAAAAGCATACGATCTTTTTCCGTCTTACCCATCAGATGCCCCATATATTATTGGCTCAGATAAGCTTGATATTGAAAAAAGTCTTGCATCAGCAATTATTCCGCCAGAATTCAACGGAAGCAACAACTGGGTAGTCAGCGGTGAGAAAACAGCTTCCGGTAAACCATTATTAGCAGATGATCCACATTTATCGCTAAGTACACCTTCAATTTGGTATCAAATGCGTTTGCAGTCACCAGAAATGAATGTAAGCGGGGTTATTTTTGCGGGAATTCCAGGAATTATTTTAGGTCATAATGAGCAAGTGGCTTGGGGGGTAACAAATACTGGGCCTGATGTCCAGGACCTTTATATCGAAAAAAGAAATCCAGAGAATCCAAAAGAGTTTCTTTATAATGACAAATGGGTAGAAGCTACAATAGTGAACGAGCCCATTAAGGTAAAAGATAAGAAAACAATTGACTATGAAGTAACAATAACCCGTCATGGACCAGTTATTTCTGAATTTGCAGAAGAAAGCGGAAAGGAAGATGTTCTATCTCTGCAATGGACAGCTCTTGAGCCTTCTATTGAATTGGAGGCAATTATCGAAATGAACAAAGCTGCTAATTGGGAACAATTTGAAAAAGCTCTTGAGCTATTCCATACACCTGCTCAAAATTTTGTCTTTGCCTCCAATGATGGAACCATTGCTTATAAAGCAAACGGCAAAATTCCTATACGTAAACAAGGGCAAGGGCTGCTTCCTGTTCCAGGATGGACGGATGAATACGGATGGGAAGGCTATGTACCTTATGATGAGCTTCCAAAAACAGTTAATCCAGAGGAAGGATTCATTTCAACAGCAAACAATAAAGTCATAGATGAAAGCTATCCATACCATATTAGCAA
Source organism: Cytobacillus massiliigabonensis (assembly GCF_900199725.1). GTDB lineage: Bacteria > Bacillota > Bacilli > Bacillales > Cytobacillaceae > Cytobacillus > Cytobacillus massiliigabonensis. The sequence continues at coordinate 2,576,517 of NZ_LT904904.1, forward strand.
TGATTGGGCACAGCCGTATCGGCAAATGAGGATTCAGGAATTCCTAAAGACAAATGAAAAACTCACCTCGGAAGATATGATGACCCTGCAGATGGATCAGAAAAACTTACAGGCAGAAGAGTTTGTTCCAATTTTTATTGATAAACTGGATGCTTCATTAAAAGGAAAAGAGAAAGAAGCTCTTGCTATTTTAAAAGATTGGAATTATCAGGATAGAAAAGATGAAGCAGCACCATTAATTTTTAATCTTTGGATGAAGAAGATTTCGGATGTGCTTTTTCAAGATGAAATCTCAACGGAAATGAGAGGATTATTCAAAGGGCAAAAACAAGCAGTGGATGAATTAATTAGAAGAGCCGCAAAAGGCAATGAAGGGTCATGGATAGAAGAAAAAGGCGGACTTTCTAATGTATTGCATGAAGCCTTACAGATGGCGTTAAAGGAAGGTGAGAAGCTTCAAGGAAGCACGCCTGCTAAATGGAAGTGGGGGGAATACCATCAAATTTACTTCCCGCATTCATTATCAAGTGTCAAACCATTAAACTATTTATTTAATAAAGAAGGCAGTATTCCAGTAGGGGGAAGTTCTGTAACTGTACAAGCAGCAGCAAATAAAGAGGATGGCACCGTTAATCACGGAGGCTCGTGGAGATTTGTCATCGATACAGCAGAGATGAACATAGGCTATCATCTAGTAGGTCCCGGTCAATCAGAACATCCATTAAGCCAGTGGTATCACAACCAGATGAAGGCATGGGTTGAAGGTGAGTATCATGAAACTTATCTAACTGATATAAAAGGTGAAAAACTGACACTTAATCCATAAAGAATAAACTTTGAATAATTTGTGAAATATGCCAAAATCCTTAGATAATAATTTTAAAAAAGCAACCTATTGTTCATAATTTTTTCATATTTTTCATGTACAATTAATCCATACAGGCAGGATAAAAAAGGAGTTTTTATTGTGGCCAAAAAACAGCTCGTCGAATTAGTAAACCGTTTAAAAAAAGCAGGTATTAACGTAAGTTTTACAAAACCAAGATCAAAAATGCTGATTGCACTACCACAAAACAAAAGACTAACTACGTCAACAAATTAGGTTAAAAAAGGCTGTCTCTAAAGTTAAAAAAGTGGATTTTAGCGGCAGCCTTTTTCATGCTTAGTTTTTCCTTTTAGCTAATTTTTCACGGTCTTCAAATTGCGGAGGCTGTTCCAGCCAATTCCGCTCAATCATTAGATTCATCCCATCTTCACCATATGCCCCAGCTTTAGACATAAAACCAAGATACATTGAAACGATATCTCTGCGCATACTTGCAGAAATTCCAACCCCATAGGCAGCTACACCAAGATTGGATAGTGTACCTACGATATAAAGCATGAGTTGATCTGAAAAAGGTGTGTTCGTCGAATTTGTTACATTTTGATCCCAAGACATAGCAGTCGGTACGTCACTTTCTTCAAGTACATCATGTATGGAACTCAAAAGGTGTGTACATACATGTTTCCCACGCAGAAAATAGTCACGCACCACTTGATCTGTCGCAACTTGTGAAAAACCAACACAAGTTGCTTTGCCTATTTCATTATTAATCGCATTCATAATTAAATGTGTTGCTTCCATTCCTAACAATGCTCGACGGCGCCCAAACCAGCCTGTTAAAAATTTCTTTTCATCGACAAAATCTACCGCTTCCGGATAGGTCATAAAAGGCATCCGAACAAATACACCCTTGGATTGCATACAATGAACCACATGCTGATATAATTGAGAAGTATGTCCCATGAAGTCACGGTACATCTGACAAATATCTTCTCTTGCAGACAGTGTAATAGCAGAGGTATGAGAGGTGACGCCAAATCTAGCTAACTGCAGTACAAATTGTAAATAAAAAATATCAGAAAAAAGCCTTGGTGCATTAGGCGTAACATGCTTTTCTATCGGAAAGCCTTGTGGCACAACAATCTTTTCATTAAGAAAAATATCTTCAATTGTATCTTTATGGTTTTTAGCAATCTGTAAGGTTTCTTCTAGCATCTGCTTTACTTCCGAATCTTCAACCGTTTCCAAAAAATGAGTTATCACACATATAACCATGCTATCATTTAAAAATGTACCCCATAAGCTTGAAATTTCTGCACAAGTTAATTTGACAACCTCAGCTTTTTCACCCAATTCATCTTCCTCCTTTTTCAGTATTTTTACCGATTTATTACTAAAGCATGCAAATCATTATCATTGTTTAAATAAATGCAAAGTAAAAAAGCGAGGGAAGAAAAATAATGATTTTCTTCCCTCGCTTTGAAGGTCTTTTTTAAATTTCCTTCATGATCTTTTTAAATACATCATCCTTATTAAAATCTTCTCCCATTGGAAACTTTTTAATAAATTTATTATTCTCATCAAGCAAGAACACAAATGTACTATGAACATAGAAGCCGTCACCTGGATCACGATATTGAAATTGAAAGGACTCTGCTAATTCTCGAATTTCCTTTTGATCTTGCTTAATATTATCTTGATCCCCAGTTAATAACGTCCAATTGCCATCATCCTCGATGTCAAAGGTTTTCATATAGTTCATCATTTCTTCAGGTGTGTCTCTGTATGGATCAATACTAATTGATAAAAATTCAACATTCTTCCCAAAAACACCTTCAGCAGATAAATCATTTTTCAACAGGTTCATTCTTTGAGTTGTTGTCGGACAAATATCTGGGCAATGTGTGTACATAAATTCAACTAGTTTTAACTTTTTGTCTGAATTAGAAAAGTCATACTCCTCATTATGCATTGTGACAAGAGAAATATTTTCTGGAATCTTTGAGGTCATGTCACGAATGACAAAAAAAGAAATACCGGCAGTAATTCCAATTACAACAGCAATTGAGCAAATGATATATATTTTTTTCATTATTAACCCTCCCTTTATAAGGATAATGAAAACTAACTGAAAATCATATGGATAATCTGTGAACATGTGATATCAATCATAGGTTTTCAATAAAGATTTTAAACTTTTTCCGTTTTTTTATCATATCCAGGGAGGGTGGGGAGAATGAAAGCAGGCTTGATTGAGTTCAAGAAAGGTTATCAAAAGAAAAAAGGAACTGTCAAGTTCCTTTTTTCTTTATCCAATCATTTATTTCATAGAAATCCAAACACTTTTCACTTCAGTGTAGTTATTTAGTGCATATGATCCCATTTCACGGCCCATGCCTGATTGTTTATATCCGCCAAATGGAGAAGCAGCATCAAATGCATTATAGCAGTTCACCCATACGGTACCTGCACGAAGCTTGCTTGCAACGTAATGGGCATTAGCAATATCACGTGTCCAAACACCAGCAGCTAAACCATACTCACTGTTATTTGCACGATTAATCAATTCATCTAAATCCTCATAAGGCAATGCAGAAATGACAGGGCCAAAAATTTCTTCTTTTGCAATCGTCATTTCATCCCGAACATCAGCAAAAATAGTAGGGGAAACAAAATATCCTTGCTCCTGAGGCTTTTCACCGCCAACAAGAAGCTGTGCACCTTCACTAACACCCTTTTCAATATAACCTAGTACTCGACTTTGCTGTTCAGTGGACACGAGCGGTCCAATTTCAGTATCTGCATGAATCCCAGCGCCTTGCTTAATATTCTTCGCGTGACTAACCATATCCGCAACGACATTATCAAATTGCTTCTTTTGGATAAATACACGAGATCCAGCACAGCATACTTGCCCTTGATTAAACATGACTCCATTTAATGCACCAGGTATCGCCTTTGTTAAATCAGCATCTGGAAGAATGATATTAGGAGATTTTCCTCCTAATTCAAGGGTCACTCTCTTTAATGTTTTAGATGCTCTCTCCATAATCATTTTGCCCACTTCAGTAGATCCAGTAAATGCAATTTTATCCACTAGTGGGTGATCAACCAAAGGCTGACCGGCTGTTTCGCCAAATCCAGGTACAATATTCACAACACCAGGAGGGAAACCAGCTTCTTCAATTAATTCTGCCAAGTATAAAGCAGAAAGCGGTGTTTGCTCTGCTGGCTTCAATACAACTGTGCATCCGGTGGCTAGAGCTGCACCTAATTTCCACATTGCCATTAAAAGAGGGAAATTCCATGGAATAATTTGCCCTACAACACCTACTGCTTCATGGCGTGTATAGTTGAAAAATGGTCCGCTAACAGGAATCGTTTGACCTACAATTTTTGTTGACCAGCCAGCATAATAACGCATATGCTCAACCGCAAGCGGAATATCTGCATTTGTTGTTTCACGAATAGGCTTCCCATTATCTAATGTTTCTAATTGGGCTAATTCTGCACTATTTTCTTCCATTAAATCCGCAAGCTTATACATAAGTCTGCTTCTTTTAGCTGCACTCATCTTAGACCAAGGTCCTTCATCAAACGCCTTTCTTGCAGCTTTCACAGCAAGATCGATATCCTCAGGTCCAGCCTCGAATACGTTTGCTAGCACTTCTCCTGTAGCAGGATTATATGTTTCAAATGTTTTTTGAGACTTGCTTTCAACAAATTCTCCATTGATATATAGATGCTTTTTTCCGCTGAGAAATTTTTCTACCTTTTCCTTTAAACTCACTGTTAATTGACTCATCATATTCCTCCTTTGAAAATAGTAATCTATGTATTTCATGCTGCTAGTTTAAGAAGAATGCCCTTGTGAACGCTTACAATACTATGTTAACACTATGAAAAATTGATAATCAATGAATAATTAAACAAATATTCTGACATTAATCGACAGTTCTTTTTACGAAAGGTTATATTCAATCTGTGTAAATATGGCAGAAAAATGGCAGTAGTTTGAACTATAGGTGAACACTTTTCATGTCTGATACGAAAAGCCTGAATTAATGCCACTTTACTGATTTTCGAACATTCTGTGATTTGAGGAATATGTCACAGAACTACGTTTAGGTAAAGAATACGATAAGGATAAGTATTTTTTTAATAGTTTAAAAGACCTGTTTTCAAAAGGGGGGCAACGGAATGAAAGGTACGAGACTAATTAAAATATTGATTGGCGGGTTAGCAGCATATGAACTTCTCGGGATGATGAAGTCTGGAAATAAAACTGTTCTGCGCCCCCCAGGAGCTATTGATGAAGATGAATTTCTAGCACTCTGCGTTAGATGCGGGAAGTGTAATCAAGCATGTCCCTATGACTCTATCAAAATGGGAAAGGAAAACTTAGGCTTTGGGATTGGAACTCCTTATATCGATGCAAGAGATAATCCATGCCGTCTTTGTGATGACTATCCTTGTGTGAATGTTTGTCCGACAGACGCCCTAACAGGAATTAATAACGTATACGATGTGGAAATGGGCACAGCTGTTATTGATACGGAGCATTGTATTGCTTACAAAGGTATGAGGTGCGAAGTATGCTATCGTGAATGTCCCTTAATAGACGAAGCAATTAAATTAAATATTTATGTAAAACCTGATGACCCAACACACGCCGTCTTTGCACCTATTATCGACCCTGAAAAATGTGTCGGCTGTGGGATCTGCGAAGAAAGATGTGTCATAGATAATCCAGTTGCAATAAGAGTGAAACCACGAGGAATAAAAGAGTTATTTTAGTAGCGGTTTTTAGTGGCAGGAGCACATAAATTAGATACAAACTGCTCAACAAAATTAAGCCACTTTAAATAGATAGATAAAGTCTCTTCATTTAAAAGGGAGGAAAGTAAGCTATGGAATTAACTAGAAGAACCTTGCTTAAAGCAACTGCAATCTCCATGACAATGGCTGTTGCTGGCTGTAAAAAGAAGGAGGCAAAACCAGCAGGAACAGAAGTGGCGATAGCAGGAGAATCAACAGAACCAGATGAATGGAAATCGACTGTTTGTCGATTCTGCGGTACAGGATGCGGTGTTTTAGTTGGTATAAAGGATGGAAAAGTTGTAGCCACTAAGGGTGACCCAGATAACCGTTCAAGCAGAGGACTTAACTGCATTAAAGGTTTTTATGTAGGAAAAATCTTATTCGGCAAAGATCGGCTGACAAAACCATTAATACGTGAAGACAAATCAAAAAAAGGTACAATGGAGGGCTTTAGAGAAGCTTCCTGGGAAGAAGCACTTGACCTGGTAGCCAAGAATTTAAAGGAAAACTATGAAAAGGATCCAAAATCGATTGCATTCTGGGGCTCTGGCCAGCAGACAATCATGGATGGCTATGTATCTGTTAAACTTTGGAAAGCTGGTTTATTAAATAATAATATTGATCCGAATGCAAGACTTTGTATGGCCAGTGCAGTTACTGGGTTTATGTCTACTTTCCAATCGGACGAACCGATGGGCTCCTATAAAGATTTAGATGAAGCAGATGTTTTTGTTACATGGGGTGCAAATATGGCTGAAATGCATCCAGTACTGTTTTCTCGTTTAACAGCTAGGAAGCTAGCAAATCCGGGCGTAAAACTCTATGACATAACAACTAGACATTCTCGGACTTCTGAAGTTGCAGATTCTGTTTTAGTATTTAGACCGCAATCAGATTTAGCAATCGCAAATGCCATTGCAAACTATCTCATTGTAAATAAAAAATATGATCAAAAATTCATAGATGAACATCTTCAATTCAAGGCAGGAACAGAAAATCTTGGTCATTCTTTTAAAGATGATTATGATGTAACGGATGGAAAAGATGCGGATAAAGTTTGGAATATATCCTTTGAAGAATATAAACAGAGTGTGAGCACTTATACATTTGAAAAAGCGGCCGAAATTTCCGGAGTTCCAGCTGCGGATATAGAAACACTTGCGAAAGAATTTGGAGATCCTGATAAAAAAATTATGTCTCTTTGGACAATGGGGATGAATCAGCATACGCGAGGCACTTGGATAAATAATCTTGTCTATAATATTCATTTATTAACTGGAAAAATCAGCAAGCCAGGCAACGGACCATTTTCATTGACTGGTCAGCCTAGTGCCTGTGGTACAGCTAGAGAAGTTGGCGTATTCTCACACAGACTCCCTTCAGATATGGTCGTAAACAACCCAGAGCATAGGAGATATACAGAATTGATATGGAACCTGCCAGCCGGCTACCTTGACCCAATAGAAAAACCAGGTTTCCATACGGTTAAAATGTTTAGGGAATTAGGAAAAGGAAATGTCAAATTCCTATGGAGCATGTCCAATAACTGGGGGCAAACGATGCCTAAGCTCAACCGTTTTCGCGGGAATGATCCAGACGGCAAGGGCGTTCTTGATGGATTTATCGTTGTTTCCGAAGTATACCCTACTAGATCGACAGAATTAGCAGACGTTGTATTCCCCGCTGCTATGTGGGTAGAAAGGGAAGGCCAGTTTGGCAATGCAGAAAGACGGACATCTGTTTTTGAAAAATGCACTGAACCTCCAGGGGAAGCAAAATGGGATATATGGACACTTGTGCAAGTAGCCAAACGTGTACTAGAAGGCAAAAAGATTGGGAACAAGCCTGCTTTTGATATTTTATTTGGAAATGTATGGGATTACGAAAAAAATGACTTGCTAGAAGATGGCCATGAAGTAAATAGCCGTCTATGGGCAGAATATCGATCCTTTACAAACCCTCATGAAAGTAAAAACAAAGAAATTCAGGAACTTGGAAAAAAACTTAAATTGAAGGCAAAGCAGATGGCTCCATACGAGGAATATTTCAAACAGCATGGCATTTGCTGGCCTGTCCGTGAGGTAAATGGGAAGTGGGTAGAAACAAATTGGCGGTATGTCCACGGAAAACAGGAAGAAGGCTATGACCAATACGGTGTTGAAGAATTTGGAACGGTAGGAAAATATAAAGATATTGATTTTTATAAATCAGACGATCACCGTCCAAGTGTCATTTTCCGTCCATTTGAAGATGCCGCGGAAATACCAGATGCTGAGTACCCATTCTGGCTATGTACTGGACGTGTTCTTGAACATTGGCACAGCGGCTCAATGACACGGCGTGTGCCTGAACTTCATCGGGCCGTACCAGAAGCATTCTGTGAAGTTCATCCTGAGGACGCCAAAGCATTAGGCATTCAAAATGGTGATATGATCAAGGTAGTATCAAGGCGAGGTGAAGTGCAAGTAAAAGCAACAACGAAAGGAAGAGGAAATCCCCCTAAGGGACTCATATACGTGCCATTCTTTGCTGAGGAAACATTAATCAATCTTGTCACACTAGATTGCTATTGTCCGATTTCAAAACAGCCAGATTATAAAAAATGTGCAGTTAAAATTGTTAAGGCATAAGGATTGGGGGGAAATACATGAAAAGCAGAGAAGTATTATTTGTTGTCGCATTTATGTTAATCGTTTCGATCGCAATAGGTGCAACAAAATTATCCACTTCACAAACAGCAGCAACAGATGAACAAACACCCAATATTAAAGAAACGGTATCCATCCCACAACTGGAAGGGGAAGAAAGGGAGGCCTCAGCAACGATGGTGCTCCTTGGTGCTCCACCCATGCAGCCTGGGGATCATATTGATCGCTGGAATCCTGAAATTCATCATGAAAGCTGTATGACATGTCATGCCGTTCCAGAGACTGGGGCACCAACTCCTCCAGCTAATCACTATTATGATGAGGACACAAAAGGAACCATCTTTAGGGATAATTGCCAGCAATGCCATGCCACACAAAATGATAGTAAATCTGCGTTTAATGAAGAATAATAGATCAAACCAAACAAACCATTCACTTAAAAATGATTATAGATTAGAGGAATAAACAAATTTTCCAGGAAAGCCGGGGATTTTATGGTGATATCAGGCATTTTTATTGAAACGATTCCGGGCAGAGCCAATAAAGCAGCTGCACTATTAGGTGAAATAAATGGAGTTGAAGTCCATCATATAGAGGAGGATTACAAAATTATTCTTACGATTGAAGCCGAATCAATTAATAGAAGCTATGAAATTGCTGAATCCTTCAAACCCATTGAAGGAATACTTACAATTTGTTTAGCCTACAGTAATTTTGAAGAGGAACCTGCTTATCAAAAAGCAGGTGTTCCCAGATGAGTGAACGAATAAACAGAAGGCAATTTTTATCCATTAATTTGGAGTCTACTGTTGGTTTTTTAGCTAATTTTCTATGTACACAAATAGAGCAGGAAAGAGATTTTTTCAGACCTCCTGGTGCCCTTAATGAGCTGGAGTTTCTAACATCCTGCACGAGATGCGGGAAATGTAGAGATTGCTGCCCAGAGGGTATTATTAAACTATTTACTTTATCTGATGGAGCTAAACTTCTAAATACTCCATATTTAAATCCTAATGAGAGCCCATGCACTTTTTGCATGGAATGTGTTGAAGTATGCCAAGCAAATGCTCTAAGCATGATCGGTTTACTTGAAGAGCCGTCGATTGGAAAGGCAGTGATTTTAACTAATCGCTGCCTAGCATTTCAAGAGGTAATGTGTGATTATTGTGTTCGTTCCTGTCCAGTTGAAGGAGCACTTAAATCGATGAATGGGATACCTAAGGTGATAAATGAAACTTGTACAGGGTGCGGAATTTGTGTGGCAAACTGCATCTCTGAACGAAAAGGAATTTGCATTCAAACATTAGGTTAGGGAGGAGCAAAATGAGAAATAAGATATTTCCAGAAAGAAAATGGACAATTGCCAGAAGAATTATCCAATTCCTCATTATTGCTCTTTTTTTCTCCCCACTTCTTTTGGTTGCAGTTGAGGGCGATAATTTTTTCTTTGGTTCTCTTAGCTCCTCCACTTTTATAGGGATTGTGCTATCTGATCCCTTTGCTGCATTACAAGTAATGTTGGCTTCGAAGGAGATCCATTTAGCTTACATATCAGGAGCGATGATTATTTTTGTGTTTTATTTAATTATAAGAGGGAGAACATTTTGCAGCTGGATCTGTCCTGTTAATACAATTTTAGAGTTTACCGGAAAATTGAGAAGGTTTATAAAGGTTCCAGATAGAACGTACAATCGGCATACAAAAAAATATATAGCTTCTGCTGTATTGCTTTTATCATTTCTTGTTGGTGTTCCAGTATTTGAATTATTTTCCCCTATTGGATTTACAATGAGGAATGCCTTATTTAGTTTCGGAATAGGTATTTGGATCATAATAGCCATTGTCTTATTTGAACTCCTAATTTCTAAACGTGGGTGGTGCCGATATTTCTGTCCATTAGGAGGTTTTTATCAATCTTTCGGAAAAGCAGGAATTTTCAATGTGAAGTTTGACCATGATGCATGTGTTGGCTGTGATAAATGCCGCTCAGTCTGCTTTGCAGATCCCGTTATATTAGAACCAGGTATTTTCCGAGAGAGTAAATTTGTTGTATCTGGTGATTGCAGCCTCTGTGGAGCTTGTGTTGACCATTGTCCATTTGATGCATTAAAAATTACTGCACAGCTTCCGATGTCTCGTAATAAAGAGGATTTGAGGATGGAAATGGAAAAGGAGGAGAATGATAGAATAGCAAAATGGTATAATATTGATAAATGAGCACATTTAACAGAGGAAGCCAAATGGGTTTCTCTGTTTTTTTGTATACTAATAATTTGTAATTAAGGGTCCATTTTCCAAATGCGTCGTATGTATGGTATTGTAATGATACTAGAAAATAAATGGGGTGCATAAATTGGAAACACCACTTTCCATTAAAGTTACGAATCTATCAAAAAGGTATGGAACATTTCATGCTGTAAAAAATGTTCATTTAGAAATAAAAGAAGGAGAATTGTTTTGTTTCCTTGGACCAAATGGAGCAGGAAAGACGACTACGATAAAAATGATGACTGGGCTCCTTGAACCAAGCACAGGGGATATTAAAATTGCTGGAACAGATATTTGGAAAAAGCCAATTGAAGCAAAAAAGAAAATGGCTTATATTCCTGACCATCCTATTTTATATCCCAAGCTATCAGGAAGAGAGTTTTTGAGATTTATCGGCAGTGTCTATGAAATTGAACAGCAAATTTTCGAGGAAAGAATGGAAAAATATTTGTCTTTATTTCAATTGGCTGATCGTGCAGATGAATTAATCGAATCGTACTCGCATGGTATGAAACAAAAAATCAACTTATGTGGTGCCTTCATTCATCAGCCAGATGTCCTGTTTCTAGATGAACCAACTGTCGGTCTTGATCCAAAAGGAGCAAAGACATTAAAAAACCTCCTGCAGTCGTTATGCAAACAGGGAATGACAGTGTTTATGTCAACACATATTCTAGAAATTGCAGAACAAATGTGTGATCGTGTGGGCATCATAAAAAACGGTGAGATCATTGCTATTGGAACGATGGAAGAGCTGAAAGAAGGCAAGACTCAGTCATCGCTAGAAGATCTTTTCCTTGAATTGACCGGTGATACCGACACGATACATCTTATTCAAGAACTCGAAGGTGATAAAGAGAAGGTGGAGAAATGATAAAGAAACTCCTGCTTCTATTCTGGAAGCTGGGAAAGAAACAAATTCGTACTGCTCCTGACAGCACCAAAATTGCTATTGTATTTGCTTCGATTGGGGCATTAATTGTAACAGTTTTTTTTAGTATTGCAGCTTTTGCGATAGCCATGACGTTGCCTCAAGAATCAATTGGTCCTATGTTCGCTTTTGGTTTTTCAGTATTGCTAGCCTTCAATATCCTATTTGGTGTTCCTCAAGTTTTTAAAAATTTGTATGGAACGAATGACTTGGCATTTCTTTTTACATTGCCTATTAAAACTTCAAGCATTTATTGGGTAAAATTTCTGCAAAGCTTCATTGGTGTTCCAGGGATATTATTATTTATTTCAACAATCATTTTAACTGTATTCGGAATAGGCAGTAAGTCAAGCATACTCTTTTTTCCTATTGCTTATATCGTTGCCTTATTCATCACGTTAATTGGTATGAGCATCTCCTATTTGCTGAATCTAGTACTTATTCAATTAATTCCCGTTCATCGAGCAAAAGAATTAATGGCTGCTATGAGTGCTATAGCTGGAATGTTTGGCTATGTTTTATTTCAGCTGCCAAATATTTTGAATAATAATGATGCTCAATCAGATGTCTTTTATGATTTGCCTCAGGTGCCTAACTGGCTTCCGATGGAATGGGGTGGGAGGAGTCTAATTGAAGCAATTGCAGGTTCTTTTGAATTTATATTGCCGCTAACTTTACTCGCCCTGCTTTCAGCTCTAATGCTTTATCTATCGTCCGTCCTTGTTGAAAAGGGATTTCGAACAGGATGGATTCGGATGAATGAAGGAAATCGGCCAAAAAAGAAACGAAAAGGCAAGAAGATAAAAGTAAAACTTTCTAATCCAATCATTGCTATAGGCATCAAGGAGTGGAAGGCGATTCATCGAGACATGCGGGAATGGATCAATTTTCTTCCTGTCCTTTTCTTTATGATTTTTCCATTTCTGACTATCTTTAATGATAAGGAAAGTATTTCATTTATTTTAAAACACCCAAATATCTCATGGATTCTCGTGCAAGGTATTTTCTTATTTATGTTCACATTCCTTACAAGCGGGTTTTCCTCATCGTCTATTGCTCGGGAAGCCTATTCCATTCACTTATTAAGGGTATTACCTTTATCAGGCTGGCAAATAGCATTAGGCAAGTTTTGGATCAATTGGCTAATCCCTGTACTTTTTCTTTGCATATTAGAAATGTTCGGAGGAATTTTATTAAAATGGAATTCTCTTCAAATCCTATCAGGGATTGCTGTTATTTCTATCATGTCCTTAGGAATTACAGGAATCGGTTTATGGATAGGTTCAATTGGAGCCAAGTATAATCCAAATAATCCACAAAACCGTCTTGAAACCGGTGTATCGTTTCTGTTGATGTTCTTGTCCTGTGCCTATTTATTTGTTGCTGCTCTGCCATCTGCTATTGTATTAATTCCAACAGATGTTCTTTTCATTTTACAAGAAGGAGAGAACCCGCCAGGAGTTTTGGGACTGTTCTTTACAATACTGGAATGGAAAGCGGAAAATAATACACTCCTTACCATTTCAGGTACCATATTTACTCTAATCATTTCTGTTGGAGTGGCCTGCTTAACCTTGTATTTAAGCGTACGAAGGATTAACAAAGGTGTAACCATAAACTTTATTACTCATAAAAAATAAATTAAAAGCATGCTGATCTGAACTGCCCCATAAATGTTAGACATCAAACTAACATTTATGGGGGTTTTTTAATGGCTAAATTTACTGCAGAACAAAGGATTCTAATTGTTTCAAGGTATTTAAATGGGAATGAATCTATCAATGAGATTGCGCGGGAGGTTCAGGTAAAACCAACTATTTTGAGTGGATGGATTCGCCTATACGAACAACATGGCATTGAAGCTTTTCTAAAAAGCTATACAAGTTATTCAACTCAGTTTAAAATGGATGTACTAAATTATATGATCGAAACGGGTACATCTTCTATTGATACAGCTGCGATATTTAATATTTCTTCTCCTGGAATGATACGAAATTGGAGATTAAAGTTAAATCGAGATGGATTAGACGCCCTACAACCAAAGAAAAAGGGGCGACCATCTATGAAGAAAGAAACAAAGAAAATTGATTCAAAGAAAGAAACACCAAAACTAGTTGAAGATACGGTAGAAGTACTACAAGCGAAAATTGAGCGTTTAGAAATGGAGAATGCCTACTTAAAAAAGTTGAACGCTTTAGTTCAAATGCAGGAAAAATTACAAACAAAATCAAAGCGCAGGTAATTTTTGAACTAAAGCATATGTATGAAGTTGTAGATTTAGTTGAAGTCGCTGACATTCCACGTAGTACGTATTATTATTGGGAGAAAAAATTAAATCAACCTGATAAATATGCGAACGTAAAAGAAAGTATTAAAGAGATTTTTCATGAACATAAGGGTCGTTATGGACACCGTCGGATCACGAAAGAACTAGAGAAACGAGGGTTTAAACACGATAAAAAAACCATCAATCGTTTAATGAATGATATGGACTTACTATGCTTAGTCCGCATGAAAAAGTACCGTTCTTATAAAGGTAATGTGGGAAAAGTTGCTCCTAACATCCTAAACCGTGATTTTTCTGCAGAGAAAGTGAATCAAAAATGGGTAACCGATGTGACGGAATTCCACCTATTCGGTGAGAAACGTTACCTCTCTCCAGTACTTGATTTGTGTAATGGTGAAATCATTGCTTATAACGTCATGAAACGTCCTGTTTATAAATTGGTCGGAGAAATGTTAGTCCAAGCAATAGAACGTCTTCAGCCAGGAGAGCAAGTGATTCTTCATTCAGATCAAGGCTGGCATTATCAAATGAAACAATATCAAAAAACATTAGAACAGCACCAAATTACGCAGAGTATGTCTCGAAAGGGAAACTGTTTGGACAATGCAGTCATGGAAAACTTCTTTGGCTTATTAAAGTCCGAACTCCTTTATCTACAGGATTTTGACAGTATAGAGCATTTTGAAAAGGAATTAGCTGATTATATTCACTATTACAATCACAAACGAATGAAGGCAAAATTAAAAGACCTGAGTCCGGTGGAATACCGAACTCAAGTCTTAAAAGTTGCATAAAATTATTTGTCTAACTTTATTGGGTCAGATCA
>NZ_LT904904.1:2591129-2653268 GCF_900199725.1 Cytobacillus massiliigabonensis
TGAACTGCCCCATAAATGTTAGACATCAAACTAACATTTATGGGGGTTTTTTAATGGCTAAATTTACTGCAGAACAAAGGATTCTAATTGTTTCAAGGTATTTAAATGGGAATGAATCTATCAATGAGATTGCGCGGGAGGTTCAGGTAAAACCAACTATTTTGAGTGGATGGATTCGCCTATACGAACAACATGGCATTGAAGCTTTTCTAAAAAGCTATACAAGTTATTCAACTCAGTTTAAAATGGATGTACTAAATTATATGATCGAAACGGGTACATCTTCTATTGATACAGCTGCGATATTTAATATTTCTTCTCCTGGAATGATACGAAATTGGAGATTAAAGTTAAATCGAGATGGATTAGACGCCCTACAACCAAAGAAAAAGGGGCGACCATCTATGAAGAAAGAAACAAAGAAAATTGATTCAAAGAAAGAAACACCAAAACTAGTTGAAGATACGGTAGAAGTACTACAAGCGAAAATTGAGCGTTTAGAAATGGAGAATGCCTACTTAAAAAAGTTGAACGCTTTAGTTCAAATGCAGGAAAAATTACAAACAAAATCAAAGCGCAGGTAATTTTTGAACTAAAGCATATGTATGAAGTTGTAGATTTAGTTGAAGTCGCTGACATTCCACGTAGTACGTATTATTATTGGGAGAAAAAATTAAATCAACCTGATAAATATGCGAACGTAAAAGAAAGTATTAAAGAGATTTTTCATGAACATAAGGGTCGTTATGGACACCGTCGGATCACGAAAGAACTAGAGAAACGAGGGTTTAAACACGATAAAAAAACCATCAATCGTTTAATGAATGATATGGACTTACTATGCTTAGTCCGCATGAAAAAGTACCGTTCTTATAAAGGTAATGTGGGAAAAGTTGCTCCTAACATCCTAAACCGTGATTTTTCTGCAGAGAAAGTGAATCAAAAATGGGTAACCGATGTGACGGAATTCCACCTATTCGGTGAGAAACGTTACCTCTCTCCAGTACTTGATTTGTGTAATGGTGAAATCATTGCTTATAACGTCATGAAACGTCCTGTTTATAAATTGGTCGGAGAAATGTTAGTCCAAGCAATAGAACGTCTTCAGCCAGGAGAGCAAGTGATTCTTCATTCAGATCAAGGCTGGCATTATCAAATGAAACAATATCAAAAAACATTAGAACAGCACCAAATTACGCAGAGTATGTCTCGAAAGGGAAACTGTTTGGACAATGCAGTCATGGAAAACTTCTTTGGCTTATTAAAGTCCGAACTCCTTTATCTACAGGATTTTGACAGTATAGAGCATTTTGAAAAGGAATTAGCTGATTATATTCACTATTACAATCACAAACGAATGAAGGCAAAATTAAAAGACCTGAGTCCGGTGGAATACCGAACTCAAGTCTTAAAAGTTGCATAAAATTATTTGTCTAACTTTATTGGGTCAGATCAATCCAATTCATTGGCCAGCATGCTTTTATTGGTTTACTAAATTAACATTCCTGCAATAGCCGCACTTAATAAGGATGCTAGCGCACCAGAGATTACTGCTTTAATTCCAAGTTTAGCAATGTCACTTCTCCGTTCAGGTGCAAGATTTCCTAATCCTCCGAGGAGAATAGCCATAGATGAAATATTAGCAAAACCGCACAAGGCAAAGCTGATAACAATAACTGATTTCGGAGACAAATGACTGATTTCAGGTGCAAAGGAAGAGTAGGCAACAAATTCATTTAACACTAATTTCTGTCCGATATAACCGCCAGCCTGA
Organism: Cytobacillus massiliigabonensis; assembly: GCF_900199725.1. Classification (GTDB taxonomy): domain Bacteria; phylum Bacillota; class Bacilli; order Bacillales; family Cytobacillaceae; genus Cytobacillus; species Cytobacillus massiliigabonensis. Next base: position 2,592,904 of record NZ_LT904904.1, read on the forward strand.
ACGGCTTCACTCCATGGGACACCGATTGCAAAGGCAATTGGCGAGAATACATAACCCAAAATCATTTCTAGCGTCAAATGTTCAAATCCAAATAGGCCGCCAACAGCGCCAATAATACCGTTGATTAAAGCAACTAAAGCGATGAATGCCAGCAGCATCGCACCAATGTTCAAGGCAAGTGATAGCCCTACGCTAGCCCCGCGTGCCGCTGCATCGACTACATTCACTGATTCTTTATCTTTTTCAATCGTAATATCATCTGTCGTTTCTGATTTTTCCGTTTCAGGCATCATCACTTTTGCCATGATTAAGCCCGCAGGTGCTGCCATAAAACTTGCTGCAAGTAAATATTCTAAAGGTACGCCTAACAATGCATAGCCCACAATAACAGATCCAGCAACAGAGGCTAGCCCTCCAGTCATCACAGCAAACAGCTCTGACTTAGTCATTTTTGCCAAAAATGGACGCACAATTAATGGAGCTTCTGTTTGACCGACAAAAATGTTTGCAGCAGCTGACATTGATTCAGCTTTACTTGTACCGAGCAGTTTTGCTAAACCGCCGCCTATGAATTTAATAATTACTTGCATAATCCCAAGATAGTACAAAACAGAAATAAGCGAGGAAAAGAAAATAACTATCGGCAACACCTGAAAGGCAAAAATTGTCCCAATGTTTGTTCCTTCAGCAAACAATCCGCCAAATAAGAAGTTGATTCCTTCATTTGCATAGCTAATAACTTCATTGACAACATTAGTGAATTTTTCTAATGCCATCTTTCCGTACTCCCATTTTAGTACAATAACAGCAAAGCCTAATTGAATTGCAAGCCCTGCAAGGATTGTTCGAATATTAATTGCCTTTCTATTGGAAGAGAGAAGAAGAGCTATGGCAAAGATCGTCGCAATCCCAAATAATCCCCAAATATAATTCATGAAAACACACCTCGTTATGAAATAATGGCCACAATGAAAACGCTTATCATTTTAGTCAAAAATACATACCTCTCCGCAAAGAGGTATGAAAATAGACGTCAGACATCTTCTTTTTGTCACTTGATTATTCTAACATGAATTCACTTGCAGTAAAGTATTTTTCTTATGCTATATAAAGGTTAGAAGATTCATGCAATTACATCGTATATCTCTTGCACGATTTATCCTTAGATTTTCCCAAAAAACAAAGGAATCATACAAAAATATTTTTACTGTGCGCTAAAGTTAGTTAAGATAAGTCACTTCAAAAGTGATACAATATATTCTGCAATCTTTTAAAATCTAGAAAGCTTTTCTATTTATTTCAATCTAAAACTAAAAAAATTGTGAGGATGAATAATGACAAAGGAAATAAAAAGAAATATATGGACCATGCAATCCTTCTATTTATTGACTTTTTTTGGAACTGGCAGCTTATATCCCTTATTAAGTGTTTACTTAAGTGATGTTGAACATCTAAATGGGTATCAAATAGGAACAATCATGTCGATTAGTCCAATTGTTATGATTTTTTTTCAGCCTATTTGGGGAATGATTTCTGATAAATTAAATGCACCTATTAAAATACTTACCTCAGCGACACTAATTGCAGCGATATTTGGGCTAGGATATATCACATTTAATGGCTATTATTGGGTTTTCATGACAGCTACATTAGTAGCTATATTTCAGAGCGCCATCATTCCTGTTTCTGATAGTTTATCATTAACATACACAAGTAAGGTCAAAGTTAATTATGGAAATATCCGATTATTTGGATCACTTGGATTTGGTATCGCAGTATTTGTAATGGGAAGGCTATCTGAACTAAATCAAGAAATTATTTTTTATTCCTTCTTCTTCTCTTTATTAGCAGCAAGTATTTTAGCTGCTAGAATGCCGTACGAAAAAAGTTCTAGAAATCAAAACCTCCTTGGGGGAGTGAAGGAGATACTTTTTCATAAGAAGTTTCTGGTTTTTCTAGGAATCACATTTTTAGTTTTTGGTCCAAACCTTGCTAATAATACATATTTTGGACTGTTCATTGACGGGAGCGGCGGTACGTATACAGGAATAGGGATTGCTTTTTTACTCGCGGTTTTATCAGAAGTGCCCTTCATGAAAGTAGCTGCAAGCTGGATTAATCGTATCGGATTACTTCAGGTTGCAACCATTGCTGGAGTTGTCTCATTAGGAAGATGGCTGCTTTATTTTGCTGAACCGGATCTTTGGATTATCTATGCTACCTCTATCTTACAAGGCTTCTCGATTGGTCTATTTATCCCAGCAGGACTACAGTATATTCGTGATATTACACCCGCACATATTACTGCTACAGCGATTACACTATACTCCGCGATTGGAAATGGTCTCGGAAACTGGTTTTGTACCTTTGTCGGAGGGATTATCTTTGAGGAATCTTCTATTTTTACGGTCTACTTATTTTTCGCCATACTCGCAGTGATCGGTATTTTCTTGAGCCTATGGCTAATTAGGGAAGAAAAGGCAAGCTCAAAATTACACGCAGTGATGAAAAATGAATGACCTCTCGTAAAGGAGAGGTCATTCATTTTTCTGATCTAATCTTTTTGCGAGAAGTTCTTTCACTTCATTGTACGATAATCCCGAATCGCGATTAAGCCGCTTTACCTCTTCAATATCAGTTCCAACAACTGTATACTTTTTTGTATTATTATTTACTTTCATTGTTAAATCCTCCAATTATGAATAGATTCTCTAAACTTTTCGAAGGTTAATTTTTCCTTAATATGAACATACTAAGCAGGAATTGCATAAGCGCCTTCGGAACCATCAAGCACAGATCGTTCCTGTAGTGATAATAAGATAGGCGCATGTATTTGATAAAAAGGGGGCGTTTCCTATTTTTTTCAACCGAAAAAATCAAGATGATAAGCCAGAAGTAATTATGTTAGATACTGAAATATACTCCTGCAGTCAAGATGAATGCAATGGCTGGATGAGAAAAGAATTTGCTTCAGATGACTTAAAATGTCCTTTATGCGGCAATGATACGAATGCGGAAATGCGTGAACTTCCGCAAATTGAATAAATATTCAAGGAAAAGACTGTTGTAGAGAAAGGACTCAACAGTCTTTTTATGTTTACAGGTTTTCATTCTGCTGGCCAATTTCATTTTCGCTAATAATCATATTTGCTGTTTCTATTGAGTGGTGTTCATTTAATGAATCGCCTCTATAATTGTTTTGATTTGGATACTTTTCATCTTTGCTCATAATTCTATAATCATTGATTCCTTCATTCTTGTTTACATGCTTTTTCATATTTTTCTCCTTTCAGCAAATCACCTTATCAATAACATGAGATATAAACCTTTTCATTATTCACAATCCAAAAAGAAAAGCGGAGGCAACTAACTGGGTATGACTATTCCATATAGAAGCAGAAGGGTAAAAAAAATCCCTCCATGGTAGGGAGGGCTCAATCAATTTAAATGTATGGTTAGATTAAAAGCGCTATTCTACTTTTTTTGAAAGGCAGCGGTCACATTCCAATAAATATGATTCCACATGTTCATGAACCTTTTGACCGCATTCTGGACATACTTTTCCTTGTATTCCTTTTATCATTTCATTTACAGCTTGAATCATGTAAATCCTCCTTTTTATAATACAGTTTAATAATGTTCTTATTGTTATAGTACAGTATACACCATATCCCCCGAAATGTGTACTATAAATAAAAGAATTTTATAAAAATTCAATTAATAACACAAAGATTAATTTATAGGCAGTAGAAATTTAGTATATTGTTTAATTTCACTTCCAACCAATGGATATTTGGATTACAATCATACTTGTGATTATTTTTAATGCCTTAACTAAAGGGGGCTTTTATAACGTCTATGCTTGATATTTTACAATTGTTTAATCCAATGCTTATCTTTGTGGCGATGGTTCTTACATTTATCGCATCCTATACAGGTTTAGATTTATTTTCTCTTACACGTTCTACCGAAAGTAATAAAGGGTTTCTATTTTTGGGGGGGACGTTTTCACTCGGAGTAGGAATTTGGATTATGAATTTTATTGGGATGGTTGCCATTAATATGAATGGTTCAGCAACCTACCATATACCGTTAACTGTTTTATCACTTGTTTTTGGCATTGCATTTACAGGAATGTCATTTTACTGTGTCATTGATATGAAAATTAAATTTCGCCATTTGTTATTAGGCAGCTTTTTTATGACCATTGCGGTCTTGTCGATACATATTACCGGCATGTATGCCATGAAAATGAATATCCATTATAATCCAGTGTTATTTTCAGTCTCAACCCTTCTCATTTTTTGTTCATTTGTATTTTCATATTGGATGTTATTTTATTCTAAAGGTCTATCACGATTTAATGAGATATGGATCATGCCCATCAGTTCGCTCGTTATTACAGGTGCTATCATTGAAGGATATTTATTGCTGCTGCGCGCATCTTCCTCACTCAAAGCTTCAGGAACTGCTCAGCAAACGTCTAATCCTGAAACCTATCTGATTTATCTCGTCTTTTTTGTTTCAATACTTATCCTAAGCGGATTGATTGGTTCAAGAACCATTACAGGTAAAATGCTTGCTGTAAGCAATACAAATCTAAGCGATATTAAGTCAGCACTCGATGAATCTTCAATCGTGACCATTACAGATCCAAATGGAAAAATAACATATGTGAATGATAAATTTGTTGAAATCTCTAAATATGAAATGCATGAGGTGCTGGGTAAGACTCATAATCTCTTAAATTCAGGCGTTCATTCTGCCCAGTTTTTCAAAGATTTGTGGGATACAGTATCTTCTGGGGAAATTTGGAGAGGTGAAATCTGTAATCGGTCGAAGGAAGGGAAACTGTATTGGGTTGAGACAACGATCGTGCCATTTCTTAATCGAGAGGGAGCACCTTATCAATTCGTTTCGATTCGTTCAGATATTACTGCCTTAAAAACAACCGAAAAGCATTTAAAGGAAACTTTAAAAGAAGTAAGTGATATAAAATTTGCCCTTGATCAATCCTCCATTGTTGCATTTACAGACGAAAAAGGGATCATTACGAATGTAAATGATCGTTTCTGTGAAATTTCGAAGTACAGCAGAGAAGAAATTATCGGACAAACACATTCTTTGTTAAATTCGACGCATCATTCAAAAGAGTTTTTCCAAGAGCTCTGGAGAACAATTGGACAGGGAAGAGTATGGAAAGGGGAAATACAAAATAAAGCGAAGGATGGCACGCTTTATTGGGTTGATACAACAATTGTTCCCTTTCTAAAGGAAAATGGAAAACCGTATCAGTACCTAGCTATTCGGAATGATATTACTGAAAGAAAGAAAAACGAAGAAATTATGCATCGTCAGGACAAGCTGGCAACAGTTGGGCAGCTAGCTGCTGGTGTTGCACACGAAATTCGCAATCCTTTAACTTCAATGAGAGGATACACAGAGTTTCTTCAATTAGATGAAAAAAATAAGGAACGGCAAGAATATTTAGACATTATCCTCGATGAGATTGATCGGGTAAATAATATTGTCGAAGATTTCATGATGCTCGCGAAACCAAAAGCGGTCGTACTAGAAGAAAAAAATATTATACCTATTATTAAAACCGTTCTCTCATTATTTGAATTTGAAGCAAGGAAGAAAAATATTCATATTTTCTTTGAATTTAACCAAGACAAGATTACTGTGGAATGTGATGAAAACCGTTTAAAGCAAGTACTCATAAATTTTATAAAAAATGGGATCGATGCTATATCTAATGGAGGAGAAATAAGAATACGCGCAAGGGTGATCGCTCAAATAGTACATGTTTCAATTCAAGATACAGGTATAGGGATTCCGAAAGACAAGCTAGAAAAAATAGGCGAACCATTTTTCACAACGAAAAAGAAGGGGAATGGTCTTGGATTAATGGTAAGCTTTCATATTATTGAAAGTCATAACGGCAGAGTTGATGTTGAAAGTGAACTTAATAAAGGGACAACGTTCACAATCCAACTACCAGCTAAAACATCATAAAAAAAGACAAAAAGGAAAATGTAGCACTTCCTTTTTGTCTTTTTTCATTTTGACTGACTATCCTCTTTATCATTTTGGTGAACAAAAAAACTATGAACTGGTTTTACCATCTTTTTGAAATTCTCTTCAAACCTTTGACTTATATAGGTTGAGCGCTCATAAATGACTGCACGGAGATTTTCAAGCTGCCTTATGATTTTCTGCGTTAATGCCTCTTGCACATCTAAACGTTCCATGACTGTTGTATGATAGACTTCCTGCACCTCAAGCTGCTTCGTCAACTCATCATACTGTTCCTCTTGTTTCTCCAGCTGTTCGGACATCTTGGTGGAAACCGATTCAAAATTAGCAATTTTGCCTGTAAGCAATTCAGTAGAATGGTGCTGTATGGAAACTTGGTCCAAAATTGCCTGGTTGATTAGGTTTTCTTGTTCGATTAATTCGGCAATGAGTTCATTTCTATTTTCAAGCAGGTCAAGACGTGCAAGGAGCATACTATTTTCGTTCTCTTGCTGCTCAATTGATGTTACTAAATGGTTTATGAGCTCATCCTGATTTACCAGTTTGTTCATAAGTGTATGATAATTTTCGTTATGATTCTCTCTTGAAATTACGATTTGATAATGAACATCCTTTATAGAATGATCAATCCGGCTGTACAATTTTCTATAGGCATCTGAAAACTGCTGATTCACTTTCTGCTGCTGCTCAAGTACTGTTTTCAGATAATTATAGCGAAAGGTATCTTGATTGGATGTTTCCTTTACATCTTTTCTTTGAAATAACTTTGGTTCAATATCATGATTAGAAAACATTTGCTATTGTTCACTCCTCCCTTTTTATACCACGTAAAGCAGCACTTTTTTTATGTTATGTCTATTGACAGGAAAACGTGGCAAGAATGGGCTTCTCACTTTTTTTAGTATAAGAAAAACCCATAAATTTTTACGGCAATGGTAAAATTTTGATATATTATTGTAGCCAGTAAAGTTTAACTTTAGTAGAATAGATTTATAAAAAAGGGAATATAGGTGTAAATGTTTTACGTAAATAGATTAAAACGGTTACACTAGAAGATGAAGAGTTATCTTTTCATTTCTGCTTTTTTGTAAATTAATTATTGGGAGGATGAATGCGATTATGGCTATTTCATTATCAAAGGGACAAAAAGTTGATTTAACTAAAACAAATCCTGGGCTGTCAAAAGTGATTGTTGGTCTTGGCTGGGATACAAATAAATATGACGGCGGCCAAGATTTTGACTTAGATGCAAGTATATTCCTGCTTGATTCTAACGGGAAATGTGCTTCTGATAAGGATTTTATTTTCTATAATCAGCTTGAAGGCGGCAATGGTTCTGTTGTACATACTGGTGATAACCGTACTGGTGAAGGGGACGGCGATGATGAGCAAGTGAAAGTGAACTTAAGTGCTGTACCTGCTAGCATTGAAAAAATCTCATTCGTCATTACTATTCATGATGCAGAAAGCCGCGGACAAAACTTCGGACAAGTATCGAATGCATTTGTGCGAATTGTAAATGAAGAAACAAACGAGGAAGTTATTCGCTATGACCTTGGCGAAGATTTCTCCATTGAGACAGCGGTTATTGTTGGTGAATTATATCGTCATTCTGGCGAATGGAAATTCTCAGCAGTTGGCTCAGGCTACCAAGGCGGCTTAGCTCGTATTGCTACAGACTTTGGTTTGCAGGTAGGTTAATTTTCAACTGGTATTTGCAATACAAATACAAAAAAGCCAGGTAGACATGACTCTATCTGGCTCATTCTTTAAACTAGATTTTTAGGGAGGGTTTATGATGGGAATTCAATTATCAAAGGGACAACGAATTGACCTAACAAAAACAAATCCTGGATTAACGAAAGCAATCATCGGACTTGGCTGGGATACTAACAAATACCAGGGCGGACATGATTTTGACTTAGATGCTTCCGCTTTTTTAGTTGATGCGAATAATAAATGTCAAAACGATCTTGATTTTATCTTTTATAATAATCTCCAGCATCCAAGCGGAGCCGTAATTCATACTGGTGACAACCGTACAGGGGAAGGCGACGGCGATGACGAGCAGCTTGTCGTTGATTTCACAAAAATCCCTGCAAATGTTCATCGTATTGGAATTACTGTTACGATTCATGATGCAGATCAACGGATGCAAAACTTTGGTCAAGTTTCTAATGCTTTCGTACGTTTAGTAGATGATGCGAATAATCAGGAATTATTACGTTTTGATTTAGGAGAAGATTTTTCAATTGAAACAGCAGTTGTAGTATGTGAATTATACCGACATGGAAATGATTGGAAGTTTAATGCTATTGGCAGCGGATTTTCAGGTGGGCTTGCATCCCTTTGCCGAAATTATGGATTGCAGGTTTAATTTTTGTTCTGTGAAAAGCCTTTTCAAAGAATTTTTGAAAGGGCTTTTTTTCATCCATAATTGTACTATTAGCTGAAGGGTTTACCATAAACTTTTAAAAAGAGATGATAAAGAGGTGAGAGAATGACAGTACATGTCGTGAAAAGTGGGGAATCCATATGGGCAATTGCACAGAGCTATCAAGTACCCATCTCATCAATTATAGAAGTGAATCAGTTAAATCAATATGGAGCAATCATACCCGGTCTAGCGCTTTATATTCCTAATAATATCTTACCTGTAAGATCTCAGATCGTTTCCCAAGGAGATACACTAAACCGATTAGCAAACCAGTTTGAAACAACGATAAACCTGATTCTTACGGCAAATCCAGGCATTGACCCTTACCAGCTAAAAATTGGGCAAAAAATAAATATTCCATCTCCAATAAAATTAGCGATGGAAACACTCGGTTTTATTGTTCCATATTCTCCAAATACATTCCTTCCATTCTTCAATCAAATTGCAAATAATCTTACTTATTTATCAATTGTTTCATACTCCTTAACAAATGAAGGATATGCATATATTCTCCTAGATGATACAAAACTCATTACAGAAAGCATAAGATTAAATGTTGTTCCGCTTCTAATGATTAGAAATTTCGTAAATGATGAATTTAGTCCTGAACTCATTGGCAGTGTACTAGAAAACCCAAATTATCGGCAAAATTTAATTAATAGTTTAATGAATTTTATTATACAGAAAGGGTATGGAGGAGTGAGCATTGATTTCGAATTTATTCCGCCGCAAAGAAGATTGGATTTTAATCTGTTTCTTACCGAACTGAAAACGGCGTTAGGCTCTCTAATTCTCCACGTAAATGTTCATGCTAAAACAGAAGATATTCCAACAAATCGAATCATCGGAGCTTATGATTATGCAGCCATTGGAAGAGCAGCAGATATTGTTGCAGTCATGACAATCGACTATGGCTACCCTACCGGACCACCAAATCCTGTATCACCTTTATGGTGGATGGAGCAGGTTATCCGCTATGCCATTAGTTTAATTAATCCGCAAAAGCTACAAATTGCCTTGCCTTTGTATGGCTACGATTGGAGGGTTTCCGATAATAGAACGAGTGCCCATTCACTTCTTGGAGCGCAAAATTTATCAATTTCAGCTGGTTCAGTCATTTATTATAATCTTCAAGCCGCAGCACCATATTTTACTTATTGGAATGGAGTGGAGGAACACATCGTTTGGTTTGACGATATTCGAAGCTTTCAAGAAAAATATAAGCTTATCGATCAATATGGTCTATTAGGAACAACCTATTGGCAGTTAAGCCTTTCTTTCCCGCAAAATTGGGCATATATGAATCACAACTTTCAAATTAAGTAGTGAAATGATTTAATCAATCGTTTCCAATTCATCTTCAAAATAAAACATACTTGGATTTTCTTTAATGGTATAAGAATACCTTTTCATATTAGAAATATAACTAGATTTATTTATTGTGACCTTTTCACCTGTTGAAATTAAAATAACAACTTCTTCCGCTTCAAATTTATTCGTACGCTTCATTGTCATTCCTTCTTTCTAATTTATCTTAAAGACATCAAAGTATAAAAAAAGACGCCAATAAGGCGTCTTTTTACGTATTGCGGCGATGACTGCACGCCACATTCGTGCATTTCCTTTGAAGGACTGTCCATCGTCTTATGCAATTAGCTCATCGCATAATTACTATAACATAAATAAAAAATAATAGCAATCAAGCGGGCAGCAACTTTCATGATAGACCTAAAATTACACTTTTTGAAACCTTTTAGGCTTATTTTCGTTTATTATTAAGATATAACTTTGAAATAGATATAAGTAGGGAGATACGATGAATAGAATTCAGCCAATTTGGGAAGCAATAAGAAGGTTTTGGCGTAACAAGCATATAACAAAGATATTGCTCCTCATATTACTTACACTATTATTATTAACGATTCTCTTTTTTGCATTTATAGCCGCTACTGCAAATGTAGAAACATTAAAGGAAGGATTAAAGCAATCAACTGTCATTTATGATAAAAATGAAGAAATAGCAAGCCATTTAGCAACTAATCGGTCTGAGGGAGTTTCGATTGAAGAATTGCCTGATTATGTAAAAAATGCGATTGTTGCAATTGAGGATGAACGTTTTTATGAGCATAATGGATTCGATATCAAAGGGATTGCACGTGCCTTTTTTAAAAATCTGTTTGCGGGGAGAATAACTGGCGGCGGAAGCACCATTACTCAGCAGCTAACAAAGAATGCTTTGCTCTCATCTGAAAAAACGTATAAACGTAAGATCGAAGAACTGTTTTTAGCTGTTGAAATAGAGAAAAACTATAAAAAAGACGAAATATTGCAGATGTATATGAACCAAGTATATTTTGGCAGTGGAGCTTGGGGAATTGATCAAGCTTCTAATAAATATTTTAACAAAAGTGCTAAAGATCTAACGATAAGTGAATCTGCATTGCTTGCAGGTTTATTGCAATCACCATCTGGCAGGGATCCATTTAAGCATTATGATCGTGCGATCGAGCGAAGAGATGTCGTTTTAGGAAAAATGAAAGAACACAAAATGATTACTGACAGTGATTATGAGAAGGCAATTTCTGAAAAGATTGCATTAGAGGAAGGGCATGGCAGCTTTATTGAAAGAAAGTATCCATATTATGTTGATGCTGTCCTGGACGAAGCCATTAATCAATACGGACTTACACAAGAAGAAATTTTCACAAGAGGGTATCGGATCTATACAGAAATGGATCAGGACCTTCAATCAAATCTTGAAAAAATATATGAAAGGGATTCACTTTTTCCAAGAGGAAAAGGCGGTGTCCTCGTTCAAAGCGGTGCCGTATTATTAGATCCCCAGTCAGGCGGAGTAAGAGGACTTGTTGGCGGCAGAGGGGATTATGTTTTCCGCGGTTTTAACCGTGCAACCCATATTAAAGCCCAGCCAGGTTCAACGATGAAGCCTCTTGCTGTGTACACACCAGCATTAGAGGAAGGATATCAAGCTGCATCCATCTTAAAGGATGAGCCAAAGAGCTTTGGTGACTACAGGCCTGAAAACTCGTCGAAACAATATGGGGGGGATGTTCCGATGTATAAAGCTGTTGAAGATTCTTTAAACATCCCAGCTGTATGGCTGCTTGATCAAATTGGTCTGGATAAAGGACTTGATGCGTTAAAACGTTTTGGCATTCCGCTTGAAGAAGAAGATGAATATTTAGGAATTGCCTTAGGAGGAATGCATAAAGGGATCTCCCCAATGAAACTCGCAGAGGCATATTCAACATTCCCAAATGAAGGGAAGCGGCATGATGCCCATCTTATAACGAAAATCGTCGGACCGACTGGCAATGTCATTGCTGAAAGAAAGAAAAAAACTGTTAAAGTTACATCAAAAACTGTGTCTAAGCAAATGACCTCCATGCTTTTAAATGTGGTTGAGTCAGGAACTGGAGAAGCAACAAAAATGAATGGCGTTCAAATTGCCGGAAAGACAGGAACAACCCAGCTGCCATACAATGAAATAAACGGTACAAAGGATCAGTGGTTTGTCGGGTACACACCGAATATCGTCGGAGCGGTATGGCTAGGCTATGATCAAACAGATCGAGACCATTATTTATCAAGCAGTACAACGAAAACAGTCGTCCCTTTATTTAGAGAAATTATCGAGCAATCGCTTCCGTATATCGAAAACGAAGAGTTTTCAACAAAATCTGTGAATGAGAAACTAGCTCAGCAGGAAGAACAAAAGGAAGTCCAGCAAACGATTAAGGATTCTGCAGAAAAAATTAAAGAAGAGCTGCCAAAATGGAAGGAAAAGCTAATGGATGTAGTCGATGAACTCGACCAGTTTGGTGACTTTCTTAAAGATAAATGGAAAAATACATTTAATAATTAATTAAAAGGAGAATTAGCTGTCCGCAAAAAAGGACACTATTCTCCTTTTATTTTAAAATAAAGTGGTATAATGGCAAATATCATGCTAGCAATATGATAGCATTCGCTATTTGTTTGCTAGCAAATTGCAAGCGTAAAGATAGTGTATTAATTGATTACTTATTCTGGAGGGTTTTTAGGTATGATGAATGAAGATAAACGAATTCAATTAAATGTCCGGATTGCAAATGAAACATCAAAAAAGCTTGATGAAATTGTCGAATACTATCAGCATAATACGAAGCTCGGCAGAATTTACAAAGGTGATGTGCTGACAGACATTATTGAGAAATCTTATGAAGTAATGAAAAAACAGCAGAATGCAAATAAGAAATTCTAAATTCAAATATTTATTGTCACCATTAGCATATTGTCAAAGTAATTAGAATTCGGTACTATTTTAATAAGGATGGTGATATAATGCGAACAAGAACTAGTAGAGAACCAAAGAATTTAGATAATCTTAAATTCGGATTAACAACCATATTTTTGCATATATCATTTTATAGTTTAATCGTATTTATTTTAATTTTTTTTATGGAGCTATTAAGTTAATACAATTTCTGATGCAATTACTTTTAATTGAAGGGTAAATAATGTTATTATTAAGGCTGATTCTTAATAGTAGGAGATGATTATTCATGGCAAAAAAAGGATACATATTAATGCAAGGCGGAGAAAAAATTGAATTTGAATTATACCCGGATGCAGCTCCAGGGACAGTAGCCAATTTTGAAAAGCTAGCTAATGAGGGCTTCTATAATGGTCTTACTTTTCATCGCGTAATTCCTGGTTTTGTTAGCCAAGGAGGCTGTCCGCAGGGGACAGGCACAGGTGGACCAGGCTACACAATTAATTGTGAAACTGAAGGCAATCCGCATAAGCATGAGGTAGGTTCATTATCAATGGCGCATGCTGGAAGAAATACAGGCGGAAGTCAATTCTTTATTGTGCATGAGCCACAGCCACATTTGAATGGTGTTCACACAGTATTTGGGAAAGTTACTTCTGGAATGGATACTGTAAAAGCTATGACTAATGGAGATGTAATGGAGAAGGTCGAAGTTACAGAAGCTTAATTGTAATTGAAGGAGCCATTTTTTTGGCTCTTTTTCTATTTTTATGAGTTTTTCAATGAAAAAATCTCATACTAATGAAAAAGGAGTCGTTTTTATGGGAGCTATTGAAAGAAGTGGGTATCGTTTTGAGCCAGAGTATAGTGTTGTAAGTAAAAATGGTGCCATTCATGTTACAAAGAATGGAAAGTTTATTGAAGATGTTCATTTTGAGTTTTCCGGTGAGTTTCCTGAACATAATCAAATTGAAGAGCTAGTCAATCATTATTGTTTTAAGCATGAAATCTAAATGATAAAACCTTATAGAGCCTTTAATAGGTTCTTTTTCATTAATTGACTAGACAGGTAGTTGCTTTTTTTGTATTCTCCATATAAGAAAATGAAAAGAAAGGGTGTCTTTTTTTGAATCCCATTAAGGATCATTTAAAGGAAAACCTTGATCTATTATTTGTTGGTTTTAATCCGAGTATTCGATCTGCAGAATCTGGTCATCATTTTGCCAATCCAAATAATCGTTTTTGGAAGATTCTCCATGAATCAGGACTAACACCGGAGAAATTTGATGCAAAAGATGATTATAAGCTAGTAAATCTTGGCTATGGATTAACAAATATAGTTTCTAGACCTACAAAAGCGGCAGAGGAAATAACAAAAGAAGAGTATCAAGTAGGCAGAGAAGAGTTGAAAATGAAAATCAGTCATTTTAAACCGAAAATTGTTTGTTACGTAGGAAAAGGTGTCTACCAAGAATTCAGCCAAAAAAAATCACTGCCATGGGGAAAACAGGAGAAATCAGTCATTCCAGGTATTATTGATTTTGTTGCACCATCATCAAGCGGGTTAGTGCGTATGAAAATGAATGATGTACTAGCTATTTATGGGAAAATCCCTCAGATTTTAAGTGAATTGAAAAATATAAAGAACTAAAAGAACTGGGAAGAGGAGCCAGACAATTGGAGACTTTTACAGAAAAGGCAGTAGCAATTATTAAAAACATTCCAGCAGGAAGGGTAATGACTTATGGGCAGATTTCTAAACTAGCAGGCAGCCCAAGAGGAGCCCGACAGGTAGTTAGAATTTTGCATTCTATGAGCAAAAAACACCAATTACCGTGGCATCGAGTTGTTAATATAAAAGGAGAAATCGGATTAAAGGACGACGAACATTTTTCCATTCAAAAACTTTCTCTAGAAAGAGAGGGAGTGGAGTTTTTTAGTAGTGGAAGAATAGACCTATCAAGATTTCAATTTTTTCCTGAACAAGAGGAATAAAGCAATGTTTATAACCTGAAATGTACGTTATTTAAAGTACATTTCAGGTTATTTTACTTCCTAGCTTTCTATATACTATTATAGAAGTTACGTATTTCCTGAAGTTATTTTTACAATCCAAGCAGCTATACCGAGATAGCTGCTGATTTCATTTAAAGGGCTGGTTTATTTGAGAAAAACGCTTATTCTTGCTATTAGTATCATTACCATTCTAACTATTAGCTCTCTTATCCATTCGAAGCGATCTCCTGTACAAGCAACCAAGGACATTTTGGGGCTGGAACAGAAGCTCAATATGCTCGTTGAAGACGAACCTGAATTAAAAGGCGCTTTGGCCGGCATTAGTGTCCGAAATGCGGCAACTGGTGACATTCTTTATTCACGAATGGGAGACACCCGGTTTAAACCAGCTTCAAATCTGAAGCTATTTACAGCAGCTGCAGCTTTATCTGTATTAGGCCCAGATTACACTTTTACAACAGAAATACTAACAGATGGACAGGTGAAAAATAAAATACTTAACGGGAATTTGTATATAAAAGGAAAGGGAGACCCTACTTTATTAATTTCGGATTTTGATCAAATGGCAAAGGATATAAAAGCCCTAGGTATTAATAAAATTAATGGAGATCTCCTAGGAGATGACACTTGGTATGATAATGTTCGATATTCAAGAGATATGAATTGGAGTGATGAAACTTATTATTATGGTGCGCAAATTTCAGCATTAACAGCCTCTCCAGACGAGGATTATGATGCGGGAACAGTGATTGTTGAAGTAAATCCTGGTGATGATATTAGAAAGAGACCTTCCATTGTTCTACAGCCTGCAACTGATTATGTTGAAATAATAAATCATGCTATTACAGTAGAATCAGGTGAAGAGAAGAACATTACTATCGAGCGTTTGCATGGAACGAATACAATTATCGTTGAGGGAACAATTCCGAAGAACGCGAAAACCACGAAAGAATGGGTTGCTGTCTGGGAGCCTACACATTTTGTACTTGAATTATTAAAACAATCATTGGAAAAGTATGGAATCTCTTTTGACGGAAGCATGAGGACAGCCTCAGTACCAATGAATGCTCAAATGCTGAAAGGATATCCATCCCAGCCATTAGCTGAATTGCTGCTTTCTTTTATGAAATTAAGCAATAATGTCCATGGAGAAATATTAGTTAAGGAAATGGGAAGAGTAGTTAAAGGAGAAGGAAGCTGGGAAAAAGGGCTGGAGGCAGTTGAATCAGAAATTTCAAAATTTGGAGTTCGGACAAATACAATTGAATTAAGAGATGGTTCAGGCATCTCACACATAAATCTAATTCCTCCAAATGAAATAACCAGCCTTCTCTTCGCAGTCCAAAATGAATCATGGTTTAATCAGTTTCTACATTCACTTCCGGTTAGCGGAGCACCTAATAGGATGATCGGGGGAACTCTAAGAAATAGAATGCTAAATTCACCGGCGCAATTGCAGGTAAGAGCAAAAACAGGATCCATTGCTTCAGTTAGTTCACTATCAGGTTATGTGGATACAAAGAGCGGGGAAAGGCTCATTTTTTCAATCATCCTAAACAATTTATTGAATGATGCAAAGGGGAAAATGATTGAGGATAAAATAGCTTTAGTTTTAGCAGAATCATAATTTTTGGAATTACAGTAAACAAATAATGGGGTTTTTGATGCTATGCAATTATTTGGAGCCTGATTTTCATATATTTTTATTTTTGAAATTTGATAATCAAAAAAAGCGGCTCATACATAGTGAGCCGTTTTTTTGTATTTATTAATTAAGCTTTTGCTGCCTGAACGTCTAAACTAATTTTCACTTTATCTCCAACTAAAACGCCGCCTGTTTCAAGAGCAGAGTTCCATGTTAAGCCATAATCGCTGCGCTTAACAGCACCTTCAACTGTAAATCCTGCTTTTTCATTTCCCCATGGATCTTTTCCTGATCCTTCATAAGTCACAGTAAACGTTTCTGATTTTGTCACACCATGCAGAGTCAAATCTCCAGTTAAATCATACTCATTATCGCCATTGCTTACAATTTTCGTTGCCTTGAAAGTCATGGATGGATGATTTTCCACATCAAAGAAATCAGCTGAACGAAGATGGTTATCACGATCTTCATTACGAGTATCGATGCTTGCTAGATCAACAGAAAATTCAATGTTTGCTGAAGTTAGATCTGCTGGATTCGCCTCGATCACCGCATCAAATTTATTGAAAGTTCCTTTAACATTTGCAATCATCATATGTTTGATTGAAAAATCAACGCTGCTGTGTACTGGATCAATTGCCCATTTAGTGTTTGTCATTTTATTTCGCCTCCATATTATTTGGATTCATTTAATTTGAATTCGAGATAATTTAATTCTAGATAAATTATATGAAAGGTATAAGCCCTTTGTCAATAAATTATTTAACTTTTTTATAAAAATCTATAACATTCATGTTTCTGAGCGCCTAGTGTTACAATAAGGAGTAATACTAGCGATCGAAGGAGATTTAAAGAATGACGCATCTTGAGCTGACTTACCGTAATGCCATTGAACAGACAAAAAATAAAATTAAGGAGGACATGAATAAATATCTAGGCAACAAGGAATTTATGCCTACATTTAAGGACTATCTTGCTGATAGAGGACAGTATCTGGAGCAAATTTGGACAAATGTCTGGCTAAATAAGGCAACAAACAATATACCGAAGCAGGAAAAAATCACATTTTTGCTGGAAAAGGGGTTTGAAACAGACAATGTAAGCCGAAAGATTATTAATCATCTTTTTCGAACGGAAATAAGGACATACAAACCTTTTGATACATTCAAATGGGTAAATGAAAAGTTCAATGACCAAACTGAACTGTGGTCTCATCAATATAAAAAGGCCCGTACTAATTTTCTCCAAAAGGAGGAAGAAGACAGGCTGCGTATAGAAATGGTAAAACTTCAGGATAACATAGAACAATCAATAGAAAAGATAATTGATGCGAATGAAGAGACATTATATTTATATATCAGGCATTTTACTGCAAAACAGTTGGCAGCTGATTTAAAAAACAGACGAAGATTTGCTCCTGTTGATACTTTTGCCTTGGAAGAAAAGTTAGTTGAAATTGGCGGGTTTGAAGAAACTTCTTTTTCAGCCATATCGGATTTCTTTCACGAGCTAACTGGTGAAATTCACAAATCCCGATACCAAGGACGAAATTATTTTGAATACGAAACGTATTATGATCGATACGAAAGAATGTATGCAGAAAATTTGGCAGCTATTCTCCCAAAATTGGTGGTAGATCAGCTTCCTGATTATATTGCAAATGAGTATAAAAATACCTTTTCCGGAACAATTACAGCATCGATGATTGAAAATGTACTCGAATATGCGTACCAACCGTTAGCAAGTGAGTTGATCGAGATCGTTCAGGATGAATATATATATGACTTGCTTAAGCTTTCAGCCATCCCTTTTGATTTAAGTGAACATAAGAAGATATATGAAGATGCATTAGACAATAGGGAACGGAAGAGGAAAGAAGAGCAAGAAGAAATGGCACGTAAAGAGGAAGAAAAGAAACGGATTCTAGATGATATATTTGGTCAAGAATATCGACCTGCTGTGGAACGAAATATTCGTTATACCTTGCACATTGGGGAAACAAATACAGGGAAGACACACCAAGCATTAGAAAATATGAAAACTGCTGATAGCGGTTTGTATTTGGCGCCACTTCGGCTATTAGCACTCGAGGTATACGATAAGCTGAACGGAGAAGGAACTCCTTGCTCATTAAAAACGGGAGAGGAAGAAAAGCTCGTTTCCGGAGCAAATCATATTTCCTGTACCGTTGAAATGTTCCATGAAAAAGAATTCTATGATTGTATTGTTATTGATGAAGCACAGATGTTAAATGACAAAGATCGGGGTTTCTCATGGTATAAAGCCATCACGAAAGCTAATGCAAAGGAAGTACATATTATTGGCAGCTGGAGCGCAAAAGAAATGATTCTCCAGCTGCTTGGAGATGCGGACATCGAAATATATGAATATCATCGTGACATTCCGCTTGAGGTTGAAAAGAAAGAATTTAAGATTAGTCAAGTAAAAAAAGGGGATGCACTTATTTGTTTTTCGAGAAAACGCGTCCTTGAAACAGCCTCAAGACTTGAAAATTCTAAGCATTCTGTCAGCATGATTTATGGAAGCATGCCTCCTGAGACAAGGAAAAAACAAGTCCAGCGTTTTATACAAGGGGAAACATCAGTGATTGTTTCTACTGATGCCATTGGGATGGGCTTAAACCTTCCCATTCGCCGAATTGTGTTCCTTGAGAATGAAAAGTTCGATGGCACTAGGAGGCGGCTGCTCACATCACAGGAAGTGAAGCAAATCGCTGGAAGAGCTGGGCGAAAGGGTATTTATAATGTCGGAAAAGTCGCTTTTGTTTCAGATATTCGAACGATGAAAAGGCTGCTTGATTCTGAGGATAAGCCCGTTCAAACCTTTTCAGTCGCACCGACAAATGCTATTTTTGAACGATTTCAGAAATATTACCGTGACCTGGGAACTTTTTTTGAGCTTTGGGAGCAGTTTGAAAGTCCGAATGGAACAAAGAAAGCAACTTTATCTGAAGAAAGAGATCTTTATGAACGGGTCCGTGGAACAGAAATCGAAGCTAGACTGTCAATAACGGATCTTTATGGATTTTTGCATCTCCCTTTTTCTAAAAAAGAACATGATTTGATCTGGCAATGGGAACAAACGATGAATGCGATCTTAAATAAATCCGAAATTCCTGAACCAAGGATTAAAAAAAGAAATCTCGAGGAATTAGAGCTTACTTACAAAGCAATTGGACTCCATCTTCTATTTTTATACCGATTGGATCAACGAACTGAAGCACTTTACTGGGAACGGCTGAGGGAGGAAATTAGCGACCATGTGCATGAAAGATTGAAAACAGATGTGAAAAATATGGCAAAGAAATGCCGGCGATGTGGAAAAAAACTCCCATGGGAGCATGAATTCCAAATTTGTGATGAATGCCATATGAACCAATCTAGAAAAAGAGTCTGGGAATAACATAATGACTTATAAATCAGCAACGGCAGCCAATCTGAAATCCATTGTCTGCTGTTGCTGATAAAATTTTTATTAAGATAGGTCCTCAATCAGCCCTCTTGGCTACCAAAGTCAATAGACCTTCACTAAATCAGTCCTCAATCAGAGGTAGTGGTTACCGAAACTGCCAATTATTTTAGAAGAATGCACTCATTCACTAACTCCAAAGTAAAAACACCACTCAAGGTTTCAATACGACCTTAATACAATCGTCCTCATGGTCATTAAAGATCTGGTACCCATGACTTGCTTGATCAAGAGGGAGCTTATGAGTGATAATATCTGTTGGATCAAACTCTTTATTCTTAATCATCTCATAAAGCTTCGGCATAAATGGGATCACAGGTGCTTGTCCCATTTTTAAGGTAATATTTCTAGTAAAGAATGCCCCTAACGGAAATAAGTTATAGTTCCCCCCGTAAACACCAGTCATTTGAACTGTACCCGCTTTTTTTACTGCTTTTGTTGCAATTTGAATCGGTCCAAGGGTACCACCTTGCAGCTTTAATTTTTGTTCAAGGAATTCAAGCGGAGATTTTTTCCCATCCATTCCAACACAATCAATAACTACGTCTGCACCGCCATGGGTAATTTCTTTTAAATGCTCACCCATATCAGGATACTTCGTAAATTCATATACCTCTACATGATTCATCTTTTTTGCATGATTCATACGATAGTCTAAATAATCTACTGCAATCACACGTTCAGCCCCTTGCAGCCAAGCAAATTTTTGTGCCATAAGGCCAACAGGACCACATCCAAGAACAATGACAGTATCACCTTTTTTAACGCCGGCATGGATAACACTCCAGTATGCTGTCGGAAGCACATCAGACAAAAATAATAATGATTCATCTTCTAATTCACATGATTCTGGAATGACAAATGGCGTGAAATTTCCAAAAGGCACTCTTAAATACTCGGCCTGCCCTCCAGGATAGTTTCCGTATTTTTCCGAATAGCCAAAATAACCTCCTGAATCATAGTGCGGATTTGAATTGTCACATTGGCTAGTTAAATCCTGTTTACAATACGCACAATGACCACAAGCAACATTAAACGGGATTACAACCCGATCACCTTTTTTTACCTTTGTTACTTCTGGTCCAACTTCTTCGACAATTCCCATTGGTTCATGACCGATAACATAACCAGTAGGCAAGGGCATATTTCCTTGATATAAATGTAAATCAGACCCGCAAATAGCAGTTGAAGAAATTTTTACGATAACATCATCATTTTTCTCAATTGCCGGATCCAATACATTGTCAATTAATACATTTTTCGGTCCATGGTAAGTTACGGCTTTCATTTTACCAACACTCCAGTCAAATATTATAACTATCTTCTAAATAGTATTCTCCTGAGAAACCCGCTTACTCCAAAAAAGATTGAAATTACCTTAATTTAGTTTAATGAATAATAACTGAGTTCGGTCGCAAAATAACAATGATTTTTTATTATGAGGAGGAGACCTATGCAATTCCAAAACCAGCAAGGCCAAGGTCAGATGCATCAAAATATGCATACAGGTATGGTTAATCAGCAATTAAATCATGGCGGGCATGAAGTATTTGATGTTCATGAAGTCTTATCAGGGACAATTGGAACATTAGATTTGTATACATTGCTGCGACCTCATGTAAAAGACCCAGAGCTGTTAAATATACTCGATCGACAAACGCAATATATGAAAACGGAGTACAACACTACAGTGGATTGCTTTAAAACAGGACAAGACCCTGCTATACGAATGCAGCCCTACAATATGACGCAAGGAAATGATTTCGTATACGGATTAAAGCCCTCCCAGCCGAAAAAACCATTACAATCTGCTTCAGAGCTTACTGATGAATGCATTTCCAGCTATATGCTTGGCTCGCTAAAAGCTGGTGCAGGCTCTAAAGCAATGGCAGCATTAGAGATAACAAATCCTGTCGTACGCAGAGTTTTTGCTGACTCCATTCCAAACTGCATTGAAATGGCTTATGAACTAGCTGTATATCAAAATAAACATCATTATTATCAAGTACCACAGCTTGCTGAACAGGATATGGAGCAATTAGTCAATTCCTTTGCCCCTGCTCCAATGAATGGGCAAATGCAAAATCCCACTACCGCTCACTAAAAGTTTAGGCGATCCCAAACCATGGGGTCGCCTTTGTTCTTAAGAAAAAATTTGCTATTTTAAAGGAAAACAAGCAAAATAATAAAATAGGAATTATGGAAAGTAGGGGTTTTTTTGCCTGATTTTTTATCATTAGGGATTTCAGCAAGTGTTTTACATGCATTACAGAAAGGAAGTATTGTTAAACCAACTCCCATTCAAGAAAAGGCGATTCCTGCTATTTTGAATGGAAGAGACCTTATAGCACAATCTCAAACAGGGACAGGTAAAACACTTGCGTTTGTTTTGCCTATTTTAGAAAAACTAGATCGTGAAGCCGACCATATACAATCTTTAATTGTCACACCTACCCGTGAACTTGCTTTACAAATTACTGACGAAATTGAAAAGCTTATTAAACATAGAGATGAAATAAACGTCTTAGCCGTTTATGGCGGGCAGGATGTAGAAAAACAGTTAAAAAAATTAAAGAAAAATATTCACATTGTTGTTGGAACACCTGGGCGTTTATTAGACCATATTAGAAGAGGAACCATTCAATTGGATAGGGTTTCCTTTCTTGTCTTAGATGAAGCTGATCAAATGCTTCATATCGGCTTTTTAGATGAAGTGGAAGAGATTATTAGTCAAACACCGAGATCAAGGCAAACATTATTGTTTTCAGCTACCATTCCAGATGAAATCAAAAGCTTAGCAAGGAAGCATATGGTAGAACCTGAATATCTCCAAATGGAAAAAACGCAGGGACCAGCAGTAAATGTGAAACAAATTGCTATTCATACGATTGATCGGGCAAAACAGGCGACACTTATTCATTTAATAGAAACCCATCGTCCATTCCTTGCCGTCATTTTTTGCCGGACAAAACGCAGGGTTTCAAAGTTGTATGAGGTGCTTAAAGGGAATGGATTTTCTTGTGGCGAATTGCATGGCGATCTTTCACAAGCAAAGAGAGAACAAGTTATGAAACAGTTTCGCGAGGCAGAACTTCAACTGCTTATTGCAACAGATGTCGCTGCAAGAGGCCTTGATATTGATGGCGTTACGCATGTGATCAATTATGATATCCCTCAGGATGCTGAAAGCTATGTACATAGAATTGGACGAACTGGAAGAGCAGGAATGAAGGGACTTGCGATTACTTTCTATTCTTCTGCCGATCGACCGGCACTTGATCTGATTGAAAAAGAACTTCATATAACGATACAAAAGCAACCGACAGGAAAAATAGAGAAAAAACAAGAAAAGGATAAAAATAAAGGTAAACCTACAACAAGAGCTAACCGAAATCATTCTATAGCAGAGAAATCAGATCGGTCCAGAAAATCAAATGGGCTGCAAAAAAATAATGGCAAACAAAAAGAGGAACGTAAACCGGTAAGAAAACAGAGAGCCACTACTGTTTCCAAAGGTTTGAAGAGCCCTTCAAAGGGAAAAGGAAGATCAAGTAGAAGCAAAAATAGAAGAACACGATAAAGAGGTGTAATTATGCTAAATACAAAAATAACAAATTATTTTTCTGATGAAAAAACAAAAGCATTTAAAGAAGAAATCGAATATGCAAGGAAGCATGAGCTTATCGATGAAACAAGAACAATAATCGAAATAGATCCCGTTGCGCGTTTCAATGATGCGTATATTGAACGGAGCGATAAAGAAACAGAAGAGTTTCTCGGAGAAGAGTCTGCAAGCTTTTTAAATCAGCCTATTCATTATTTTAAAAAGAATCTTAATGAATTTATTTATATTGAATCAGCCTATTTTCCAATGATACATGCTGAATCAATCTGTCTTGAAGTAGATGATATCTTTCGTACATATGAAGTCATGCTTGGTTTAAAGCTTCAAAAAAAATATGAAAAAGAAATCAAAGCCTACTTGGAACAGGAATTAATTGGTAAAATAAAAGTAAGTTTACTATTTAACCAGACTGATGGATTATGGGATTTCAACTTCGCATTGAATAATGTAAAAGGATTCAATGAAGACTTAACTATCGGTGAAGTCCTTGTTCTTGTTTACCGTT
Source organism: Cytobacillus massiliigabonensis (assembly GCF_900199725.1). GTDB lineage: Bacteria > Bacillota > Bacilli > Bacillales > Cytobacillaceae > Cytobacillus > Cytobacillus massiliigabonensis. The sequence continues at coordinate 2,616,936 of NZ_LT904904.1, forward strand.
TCCTTTTCAAATTGGCTGAAACGGTTGAGGAAAATAAATAAGAGGAGTTGTATAATATGTTCAAAAATACCAGGAAATGGATTGTAATAGCTTTATTATTCCTTCTGACAATGGCAATTTCAACAAGTGCACTTGCCTCCAATGGAGATAATAAAAATGACGAAGATAGTATTGACGAAAAGTTCGGTCTGCCAGTTGTTGTATATGGCTCAGCCTTAACACCTGCACAAAAGGAAGAGGTCCGCAAATTATTAGGTGTAAAAGATCCAAAAATGGTGAAGGAACTAACAGTCAGTGGAGAAGATTTAGAACGCTATATAAAAGGAAACAAACATTCTAATATGTATTCGTCTGCCAAAATTACACTGAAGGATTCTGGCTCTGGTCTCTATATTAATCAAGTGACACCAGAAAACATCACAGAAGTTTCAGATGAGATGTATGCAAATGCCCTTTTAACTGCAGGCATTCAAGATGCGGTCGTTGATGTGGCTTCACCCGTAAAAGTAAGCGGTCATTCAGCTCTTGTCGGAATCTATAAAGCATATGACGAGGGCGAAGGAACTGAATTAAATACAGAACATACAGAAGTAGCCAATGAAGAATTAAGCCTAGCATCTAAATTAGCACAGCAGGAAGGGCTGGATAAAGACAAAATTTCTGAACTTTTAACGGAAATTAAGAAAGAAATTGCTGCACAAAACCCTGCAACAAAAGAGGATATAGAACAGATAATCAATGAGCAATTAAAGACCCTGGAAATCAAATTAAGTCCTGACGATCGCCAGCTGCTTATTGATCTATTTGAAAAAATGCGCAATCTAAATATAAACTTTGACAATGTAAAATCACAGCTTGAAGATTTATCAAAAGAAATACAGACTCGACTTGAAGAAGCAGTCGGCGATAAGGGCTTCCTTCAGGCGATTGGGGATTTCTTTAAAAATTTAATTGAAGGAATTAAGAGTCTATTTTCTTAAAAGCAGGGCAACCCCTGCTTTTTTTATTTTTCAAAAACTGGGAATTTTATAGGCGTAAGTAAGGAATACTTATCCCGATAAGAACGATAGGCAACGATCTGCTCATCTCGTGCTTGTACATCCACTTGTAATATCGATGAATGTTTCATTTCTAAATAATAATGAAACCCATCCAATACTATTTCGTAAAAAGTAAACTGTAAACCTAAATAGTCCTTTTTTATCACTTTGCTTTCAGGGTGATTCTTAATAAAATCTGCTATTTCTTTTACCGAGGCTGCATTAGCACCAGTAAGGCTATAGAATCTTTCTTTCATTTTTGCATTTGCTTGATTGTACGTTACCTTTGCTTTATGAAGCATACTATCTACTAGGTTTTTCATAATAAAACTCCTCGCTTCTTCGTAATAATCCTTTTTAAAACATGACACTTATCATGTGGTGTGCATGACACGTGTGTCTTCAAATTCAAACTTATCTTCTATAGTATTATCATTAAAACGGCGGAAGGATACAATGATTATGACCAAACAAAAACAAATTCATTTAAAGAAGCAAATGGCCCCGTATGAAAAAGCGAATACGAAAGAAAGTGTTTGGCAGCTGATTAACACCATTTTACCTTTTATCGGTCTTTGGTTTTTGGCATATAAGAGCTTATCCGTATCCTATATTTTGACACTTATTATTTCTGTATTAGCCGCGGGCTTTTTAGTAAGGATATTCATTATTTTTCATGATTGCTGCCACCATTCTTTTTTTAAAAACCGGACGGCAAACAAAATTATTGGGACGATTACTGGGATCATCACCATTTTCCCTTATAGCCAATGGCAGCATGACCATTCTGTTCACCATGCAACTAGCAGCAATTTAGATAAGCGTGGGGTAGGCGATATTTGGATGCTTACTGTTGATGAATACATGGCAGCATCTTTCTGGCAAAAAATTTCCTATCGTTTGTACAGAAATCCAATTATTATGTTTGGACTTGGTCCCATATATGTCTTCCTTATTAAGAATCGGTTTAACAGAAAAGGTGCTCGTACGAAAGAGCGAATGAATACGTACTTGACGAATGTTTCAATTGTTGCCTTATATGGTCTCTTATGCTGGGGAATTGGCTGGGAAGCATTTCTCCTCGTTCAATCACCAATTTTCTTAATTTCTGGCGCTGCGGGAATCTGGCTTTTTTACGTACAGCATACATTTGAAGATTCCTATTTCGAGGAAGATGCGGAATGGGAATATGTAAAAGCAGCTGTTGAAGGAAGCTCATTCTATAAACTCCCAAAACCATTGCAATGGATTACAGGGAATATTGGCTATCACCATGTTCATCATTTAAGTCCGAGAGTGCCAAACTATAAGCTGGAAGAGGCACATAATAATACGGAACCGCTAAAAAATGTTCCAACTATCACTCTAAGTACAAGCTTGCAATCCCTTAAATTTCACCTTTGGGATGAAAAAGAAAAGAAATTTGTCGCATATAAAGAAATCACAAATTATCTCCAAAATACGAAAAAAAGCGAGATGGCTTCTAGGTTAAAGTAGTACAATATGGGTGGGGCCACTTAGTGGACTTCACCTATTTTTGTGAAATAAAGAGGGAATTGTATGATAAAAAAATATTTTACAACATTAAAAAGCTCGGGCATATCTCCATATATTTGGAGTGTATTTGCCATTTTGCCGTTTTATTTCATTTTTCAATCTTCTTCAACAATTGAAGTCATTATTGGTATTTTACTGACAATTATCTTCTTTATTTCTTATCGAATGGCTTTTCTTTCGAAAAAATGGCCTGTATATTTGTGGACAGGTATCCTCATCGCCATCTCCACCGCCATGACGATTATTTTTCAATTTGTCTATTTTGCATTCTATATCGCTTACTATAATGGGAATATCAGAAACAGAATTGCCTTCTTAACGCTTTATATTATCCATCTTGTGTTTACAATCGCTTCTATTAATTATAATTTAGTCCTAGGGAAACCATTGTTTTTGAAGCAGTTGCCGTTTGTTATTATTATTGGGATAAGTGTCATCCTTCTCCCATTTAATCTTTATAATAAAAAGAAGCAAGAGAAACTGGAAGAACAGCTAGAGGTTGCAAATCAGCGAATTGCTGAGCTTGTGAAGCAAGAGGAACGCCAGCGAATTGCAAGAGATCTTCATGATACATTAGGGCAAAAACTCTCATTAATTGGCTTAAAAAGTGACCTCGCTAGAAGACTTGTATATAAAGACCCTGAATCATCGCGAAGTGAAATGAAGGATGTGCAGCAAACAGCAAGAACAGCTTTAAACGAAGTTCGTACAATGGTCTCGCAAATGCGAGGAATACGTTTGGAAGAAGAAATTATTCGTGTCAAACAAATCCTTCAAGCAGCTGAAATCTCACTCATTGTAGAAAATGATTTGAATCGCTTAAATATATCCATATTTCTTGAAAACCTTCTAAGTATGTGTTTGAAAGAAGCAGTTACAAATGTTGTTAAACATAGCAAGGCATCTACCTGCCAAATTGAATTTGAGCAAACAGCAAATGAAGTATGTATTATCATCAAGGATGATGGGATCGGAATTCCCGATCAATATTACTTTTCTAAAGGCAGTGGCCTGCTTGGAATTAAAGAAAGGCTAGAATTTGTTAACGGCAGCTTAGATGTAAGATCGAATGAAGGCACAACAATTACAATGAAAGTACCTAGTGTCGTAAAACAAACCTAAAAAGGAGGAGTGAATATGATTAGAATCGTTATTGCTGAGGATCAGCGGATGATGCTAGGTGCATTAGGATCCTTGCTCAACCTAGAAGAAGATATGGAAGTCGTCGGAAAAGCAAACAATGGAAAGGAGGCAGTCACTCTTGTTAAGCAGCATCGACCAGAAATTTGTATCATGGATATTGAAATGCCTGAGAAAAGCGGACTTGAGGCTGCTGAAGAGTTAAAGGGATTCGGCTGCAAAGTCATTATTTTAACAACCTTTGCACGATCCGGGTATTTTCAAAGGGCTCTCCAAGCAGGAGTGAGCGGATATTTACTGAAAGATAGCCCGAGTGAAGAATTAGCTAGCTCCATTCGAATGGTCATGACTGGCAGACGAATCTATGCACCCGAACTAATGGATGATGTGTATAGTGAAGAAAATCCGCTTACCGAACGGGAGAAAGCGGTCCTTGAGCTAGTTGCAGATGGAAAAAACACAAAAGAAATTGCCGACGAGCTTAAAATTAAAACCGGAACGGTCAGAAATTATATTTCACAAATACTAGATAAGCTTGAGGTTAAGAACCGTATAGAAGCAATCACACAGTCGAAGGAAAAAGGATGGTTTAAGTGAACCATCCTTTTTTTATTAGTAAAAATGGGTAATTGAGCATTTTTTTTATTTAGCAAGCATAAACAAATATTTGTTTTTACCATTTTTTGATATTTTTTTTGCGGTAAGAATACTTCATGGCTACCAAATTTTTGTTTTATTAAAAAAACGGGCTCCTTGACTGCTTCATGGCTACCAAATTATTGGCTTCTATTAAAATTGGGCTCCATGACCGCTTCATGGCTACCAATTTTTTGTTATCTTATAAAAACGGGCTTCATGACCGCTTCATGGCTACCAATTTTTTGTTTTCAAATAAAATCGGGCTTCATGACCGCTTCATGGCTACCAATTTTTTGTTTTCAAATAAAATCGGGCTCCATGACCACTTCATGGCTACCAATTTTTTGTTATCTTATAAAATTGGGCTCCATGACCGCTCCATGGNGCATATAAAGAAATCACAAATTATCTCCAAAATACGAAAAAAAGCGAGATGGCTTCTAGGTTAAAGTAGTACAATATGGGTGGGGCCACTTAGTGGACTTCACCTATTTTTGTGAAATAAAGAGGGAATTGTATGATAAAAAAATATTTTACAACATTAAAAAGCTCGGGCATATCTCCATATATTTGGAGTGTATTTGCCATTTTGCCGTTTTATTTCATTTTTCAATCTTCTTCAACAATTGAAGTCATTATTGGTATTTTACTGACAATTATCTTCTTTATTTCTTATCGAATGGCTTTTCTTTCGAAAAAATGGCCTGTATATTTGTGGACAGGTATCCTCATCGCCATCTCCACCGCCATGACGATTATTTTTCAATTTGTCTATTTTGCATTCTATATCGCTTACTATAATGGGAATATCAGAAACAGAATTGCCTTCTTAACGCTTTATATTATCCATCTTGTGTTTACAATCGCTTCTATTAATTATAATTTAGTCCTAGGGAAACCATTGTTTTTGAAGCAGTTGCCGTTTGTTATTATTATTGGGATAAGTGTCATCCTTCTCCCATTTAATCTTTATAATAAAAAGAAGCAAGAGAAACTGGAAGAACAGCTAGAGGTTGCAAATCAGCGAATTGCTGAGCTTGTGAAGCAAGAGGAACGCCAGCGAATTGCAAGAGATCTTCATGATACATTAGGGCAAAAACTCTCATTAATTGGCTTAAAAAGTGACCTCGCTAGAAGACTTGTATATAAAGACCCTGAATCATCGCGAAGTGAAATGAAGGATGTGCAGCAAACAGCAAGAACAGCTTTAAACGAAGTTCGTACAATGGTCTCGCAAATGCGAGGAATACGTTTGGAAGAAGAAATTATTCGTGTCAAACAAATCCTTCAAGCAGCTGAAATCTCACTCATTGTAGAAAATGATTTGAATCGCTTAAATATATCCATATTTCTTGAAAACCTTCTAAGTATGTGTTTGAAAGAAGCAGTTACAAATGTTGTTAAACATAGCAAGGCATCTACCTGCCAAATTGAATTTGAGCAAACAGCAAATGAAGTATGTATTATCATCAAGGATGATGGGATCGGAATTCCCGATCAATATTACTTTTCTAAAGGCAGTGGCCTGCTTGGAATTAAAGAAAGGCTAGAATTTGTTAACGGCAGCTTAGATGTAAGATCGAATGAAGGCACAACAATTACAATGAAAGTACCTAGTGTCGTAAAACAAACCTAAAAAGGAGGAGTGAATATGATTAGAATCGTTATTGCTGAGGATCAGCGGATGATGCTAGGTGCATTAGGATCCTTGCTCAACCTAGAAGAAGATATGGAAGTCGTCGGAAAAGCAAACAATGGAAAGGAGGCAGTCACTCTTGTTAAGCAGCATCGACCAGAAATTTGTATCATGGATATTGAAATGCCTGAGAAAAGCGGACTTGAGGCTGCTGAAGAGTTAAAGGGATTCGGCTGCAAAGTCATTATTTTAACAACCTTTGCACGATCCGGGTATTTTCAAAGGGCTCTCCAAGCAGGAGTGAGCGGATATTTACTGAAAGATAGCCCGAGTGAAGAATTAGCTAGCTCCATTCGAATGGTCATGACTGGCAGACGAATCTATGCACCCGAACTAATGGATGATGTGTATAGTGAAGAAAATCCGCTTACCGAACGGGAGAAAGCGGTCCTTGAGCTAGTTGCAGATGGAAAAAACACAAAAGAAATTGCCGACGAGCTTAAAATTAAAACCGGAACGGTCAGAAATTATATTTCACAAATACTAGATAAGCTTGAGGTTAAGAACCGTATAGAAGCAATCACACAGTCGAAGGAAAAAGGATGGTTTAAGTGAACCATCCTTTTTTTATTAGTAAAAATGGGTAATTGAGCATTTTTTTTATTTAGCAAGCATAAACAAATATTTGTTTTTACCATTTTTTGATATTTTTTTTGCGGTAAGAATACTTCATGGCTACCAAATTTTTGTTTTATTAAAAAAACGGGCTCCTTGACTGCTTCATGGCTACCAAATTATTGGCTTCTATTAAAATTGGGCTCCATGACCGCTTCATGGCTACCAATTTTTTGTTATCTTATAAAAACGGGCTTCATGACCGCTTCATGGCTACCAATTTTTTGTTTTCAAATAAAATCGGGCTTCATGACCGCTTCATGGCTACCAATTTTTTGTTTTCAAATAAAATCGGGCTCCATGACCACTTCATGGCTACCAATTTTTTGTTATCTTATAAAATTGGGCTCCATGACCGCTCCATGGCTACCAATTTTTTGTTTTCAAATAAAATCGGGCTCCATGACCGCTTCATGGCTACCAATTTTTTGTTTTCAAATAAAATCGGGCTTCATAAACGATCCATAGATAGCACATTCAACGTTTTAAAAAACAGGCGACATCAGTTCTTTTTAGCTAATAATTTGCTGTTTGAGTTTGGTCTTAAGTATTAAAATCCCTGCGTAGACGAGTAGCACATCCACTATTTTCAAACAAAGTTGCAGGCGGATACACATAATTAATTATTTTTCGAATTTTTTAATAAAATTACTCGACAAAGTATATGAATTGGAGGATAATTGTAAAAATAAATATTTCACTTTTATTAAGTACCGCTTAAAAGAGTTGATAAAACTTCAAAGCTTTTGAGCAAAGAAATCATGAGAATTACATATTAAAAAGACAGGGAGAAGAAGTAGGATGAGAGACTATCAAATGGAATTCAACTTAACCGCAGCGAGAAAACAAAAACCGGCATTTGACCAGCTTCAGTTTGGAAGACATTTTACAGATCATATGTTTGTGATGGATTATTCTACGGAAAAAGGCTGGTATGATCCACGAATTATTCCTTATCAACCTGTCACTTTAGAACCATCGGCAATGATATTTCATTATGGGCAAACAGTGTTTGAAGGGTTAAAGGCGTATCTCTCAAAAGAAGGGCAAGTTTTATTATTTAGACCAAAGAAAAATATGGAAAGATTGAATCGTTCAAATGCGAGACTATGCATGCCTCCTATTGATGAAGAGTTTGCATTATATGGATTAAAACAGTTGCTTACAATTGAAAAAGATTGGATCCCTTCATATGAGGGCACCTCTCTATATATACGCCCGTTTATCATCTCAACAGAGCCATTCTTAGGTGTAGCACCATCAAACAGCTATCGATTTATGATCATTTTATCCCCTGTTGGGGCTTATTATAAAGAAGGCATTAATCCTGTGAAAATTTCCGTTGAACAAGAATTTGTTCGCGCCGTTCAAGGCGGTACCGGAAATGCTAAAACAGCTGGCAACTACGCTGGCAGTTTAAAGGCACAAGAAGTAGCAGGCAATGCTGGATATTCCCAAGTCTTATGGCTAGATGGGAAAGAAAAGAAATATATCGAAGAAGTCGGGAGCATGAATGTTTTCTTCAAAATAAATGGGGAAGTTGTTACACCTATTTTGAATGGAAGCATCTTAGACGGCGTCACTCGTGATTCAATTATCAAGCTTATCAAATATTGGAATATCCCTTTCTCCGAACGGAAAATCTCCATGGAGGAAATCTATCAAGCACATAAAGACGGGATTTTAGAAGAGGCATTTGGAACAGGAACTGCTGCTGTCATCTCACCAATTGGAGAATTCTTCTGGCGAGATGAACAACTAGAAATTAATGATGGAGAAACAGGAGTTCTTGCTAAGAAATTATATGATACGTTAACAGGTATTCAATACGGAACACATGAAGACCCATTTGGCTGGCGTGTAGAAGTATTAGAAGAAGCTTTAAATATTTAATCATTTTGCTTGCAATATTCAAAATACATGTTATGCTATGAATTGAATTCAAATAAGAAACACTAGGGGTGTCTTGTTAAAAGACTGAGATTGAACGGCCGTTCTAAACCCTTTGAACCTGATCTAGTTCACACTGGCGTAGGGAAGTGGTAAATGGTTGAACATGTATGAAATCATCAACCCCCACTCTATGTCATTAAGAGTGGGGGTTTTTATTTTAAAATAATAATTAAATACTATTTCTACTAGGGGCGCCTTATGGCTGAGAAGTAACCCTTTGAACCTGATCTAGATCATACTAGCGTAGGGAAGTAGGTAAAATGATTACGGCTATTTGTGCCTAATGATTTAACCGCTTTCCGCATGTGGGAAGCGGTTTTATTTTTGCTTCAATTGATAATCCAAGGAGGATATAAAATGGAGAATGTAAAAACCAAAAAATTTACTGAAAGACTGTTTGAAAATGTTCAGCCGATTTGGGAGAAGAATCACAATCATCCCTTTGTCCAAGAGCTAGGGAAAGGCATGTTGGATGAAGAGAAGTTCATTCATTATATGAAACAGGACTATGTATATTTAATCGATTACGCGAAGTTGTTTGCAGCGGGTGTATTAAAAGCGCATGATCTACATACGATGGGGAAATTCGCTCAAATTCTTCATGAAACTTTGAACTTTGAAATGGAGCTACATCGTCAATTTGCTGCTGAATTCGGTATTTCACGTGAGGAGCTGGCAGCAGCAAAGCCAACACCAGTAAATCTTGCGTATACACGCTATATGTTAAACGTTGCTCAAAATGGCAGTTTAGCTGAAGTCGTTGCCTGCCTCTTGCCATGTGCATGGGATTATTGGGAGATCGGCAAATTGCTTAGAAATCAATATGGAGATCAAATTGAGACAAATCGATATGGAAAATGGATTGAAACATATGATTCAGAAACCTTTGCAGCAGGTGCCAAATGGCTTATCCATCTGATGGATGAATTAGCGGAAGGAAAACCAGAACGAGAGCTTGCAATCCTTGAGGAGCATTTCCAAATGACTTCTAAATACGAATATTTATTCTGGGAAATGAACTATTACAAACAAGATTGGCCTATATGAAGGAAGGTAAGTGGGTGAAAATATGGCACTCGTGCTAAAAAATGTTTCCTATACATTTAAAAATAATGGAAAGCAACACAACAAAGTGATTGCAAAATTAAATATGCAAATCAATCAAGGTGAATTTGTTTCTCTCATTGGCAAAAGCGGAACAGGTAAAAGCACAATTCTAAAATTGGTTACTGGACTTCTTAAACAAGATGAAGGTGAAATATCTTTAAATGGGAAAAGACTTTCACTTGGGGACGTTGGCTATATGCCACAGCGGGATCTCCTGCTCCCATGGCGTTCAATCATAGACAATATTATGATTGCGGCAGAGTTTAAAAAGGATTTGCAAATTACTAAAGAAGAAGCGAGAAAATGGCTTAATCATGTTGGGCTGATTGAATATGAAAACGCACTTCCAAAACAATTGTCTGGAGGAATGCGGCAGCGTGCTGCTTTTCTTCGGGCTCTGCTGACAGGCAAAGACTTGCTGCTGCTAGATGAACCGTTTGGCGCTCTCGACGCACTTACCAAAAAAGAAATGCAATCCTGGCTATTATCTATTTGGCAGGAGCTAAACAAAACGATCCTATTTATAACCCACGATCTGGAGGAAGCATGTTTTCTTAGTGACCGAATCATCTTGCTGCACCCGAACAAAAAGGTAGAAGAAATCAATGTTAATCTGCCGCGTCCACGATATCCTGATCTGCTTCATTCAACAGAATTATGTGGATTGCGTCACAAACTGGAGAAAAAGATTGCGAATGAAACAGATTAAGAGATGGATTCAAACATATAGTCTATTTATTATTTTTGCAAGTGTACTATTAATCATTACTGAATGGCTCGTCAGAAAACAGATGATTCCATCATTTATAATACCTGCACCAACCAATGTGATTTCGATGATCCTGGAGAATTGGAGACCGCTAGTTTTGGAGCATTTAAGTGCAACCATGCTAGAATTTTTCATTGGTTTTTTGATTTCCGTTATCGGTGGAGTATTGCTTGCAGTTTGGATGTTTTTTTCTAAAACAGTTGAAAAAATGTTATATCCTGCCGTACTAATTTCACAAATGATGCCTATTATTGCCCTATCACCAATCTTTGTCCTTTGGTTTGGCTATACGATATGGAGCAAAGTAGCCGTAACAATTTTAATTTCATTTTTTCCAATTGTAGTTGGTACATATGATGGACTGAAGTCTGGGGACAAAGAATATATCGAACTGCTTCGATCAATGGGTGCCAACCGCTGGCATACATTTATTAAACTAAACATTCCAATGGCTTTGCCATCATTTTTCTCCGGGTTGAAGCTCGCGACTGTGTATGCACTTGTTGGAGCAACGATTGGCGAATGGCTTGGAGCAAGTGAAGGTTTAGGGTATTACAGCAGACGTATGTCTGGGAATTTAAATGCAGAAGGGGTCTTTGCGGCCATCACGATATTGACGATCGTTGGCATCCTTCTGTTCGCCATTATGTCGGCAATTGAAAAGAAAGCATTATATTGGAAAAATACAGAATAACTAACACAGGAGTTGGATTTTGGATGAAAAGAACTTGGTTTCTTTTGGTAATACTAGCAATGCTTCTAACAGCTTGTTCGGAGGAAAATACAACTAGCAAAGAAAAGGAGAAAGCAGAAGATATTAGCATTATGCTCGATTGGTATCCAAATGCTGTACATACGGCCATTTATGTCGCAAAGGAAAAAGGCTATTTTGCTGATGAGGGGCTAAACGTCAATATTGAAATGCCTGCAGATACGAATGATCCACTGAAGCTTGCCGCTACTGGCAAGGTAGATTTGGCAATCAGCTACCAAACCCAGCTTTTAGTTTCAAGAGCAGAGGGGATTCCAGTTGTATCAGTTGCTGCTCTTGTCAGACATTCTCTTGATGCCATCATGTTTAAAAAGGAAAGCGGCATACAATCACCTAAGGATCTAGAAGGAAAAAATATTGGTTACCCGTCAGCCTCTGTTAATGAAGCAGTCGTTTCTACGATGGTGAAAAAAGATGGGGGAGACATAAATAAAGTGAAAATGACCGATGTTGGATGGGATTTAATGTCCTCCCTTGCTACAGATCATGTGGATGCGCTAACCGGTGCCTATATTAATCACGAGCTTGTTCTGTTAAAAAAAGAAGGCTATGACATGGATATCCTCAAACTAACTGATTTCGGTGTTCCTGATAACTACGAGCTTGTTGTTGTTACTGGAGAAAAAACGTTAAAGAAGAAAAAAGCAGCCATCGAAAAGTTTTGGCAAGCAGTGACAAAAGCTCAGGAGGATGTTAAAAAGGACCCTGATGCAGCTCTGAAAGTGCTGCTAGATCATGAGAATGGTAGCTTTCCATTAGACAAAGATGTGGAAATTGAAAGTTTGCGAGTGCTATTGCCATTGATGGAAGAGTCAAACAAGCCATTTGGATACCAGGAGGAGAAAACTTGGAATGAAGTAGCTAGATGGCTATATGAATCAAAGGTAATCAAGGAGAAATTGGACGTAAAAGACGCATTTATAAATATCGTTTCAGAATAAATCTGCTCTAAAGGATGATTGTTAATGGATAAAACAAAGAAACTTACCTTAACTGCAGCTATTGCTGCCATTACAACTGTATCAAGCAGTCTCATCTATATTCCAGTTGGTTTCGCGAAGATTTTCCCGATACAGCATTTTGCAAACGTCTTATCAGCTGTTCTGCTTGGTCCATGGTATGCAGTCTTTCAAGCAGCTATTTCCTCAACATTAAGGAATATGCTCGGAACTGGCAGTATTTTTGCTTATCCCGGCAGTATGATTGGGGCATTTTTGGCAGCCATTCTTTATTCAAAAACAAGAAAGCTTACTTTTGCTGCATTAGGCGAAGTGATTGGAACAGGGATACTAGGAGCTATGGCCACCTATCCAATTTCAATCTTGTTAATAGGTCAGGAAGCAGCATTGTTTGGCTTTATTCCGGCTTTTATGATCAGTTCTTTTACTGGAGCGCTCATGGGCTATGGCTTGCTGAAAATATTAGTTAGAAATAAGGCAATTGGAGGAATGCTCGATGAAAACAGCACTTACAATCGCGGGCTCTGATTCTGGAGGCGGAGCCGGCATTCAGGCAGATTTAAAAGCTTTCTCGGCACATGGGGTTTACGGAATGTCGGTAATAACTGCTGTGACAGCCCAAAACACGCAAGAGGTTCGCTCCGTTCAAGATATTGAAATTTCTATAATAAAGGATCAAATAGAGGCTGTCTTTGATGATATTCGAGTGGATTCTGTAAAAATTGGCATGCTATCATCTGCTGAAACTGTGGATGCAGTTGCACAAACATTACAAAAATATCAACCTAGATTTGTAGTTCTTGATCCTGTCATGGTATCAAAAGGCGGGCATCATTTACTTCAGCTCGAGGCTGTTTCTGCGTTAAAAGAAAAAATGATTCCTTTGGCAACATTAATTACACCGAATATCCCTGAAGCAGAAGTACTTGTAATGGATAATATTCACTCAGCAGACGATATGATGGAAGCCTGTCTTTCCATTTATGCTCTAGGAGCCAAAGCTGTCCTATTAAAAGGCGGGCATCTAAACGGGGATCCGAACGACTTGTTATTTGATGGGGAAAATTTCACCTGGATTAAAGGAACACGCATTCATACAAAAAACACGCATGGAACAGGCTGTACATTGTCATCTGCCATTGCTGCAAATCTAGCAAAAGGAATTTCACTTATAGACTCTGTTCAAGAAGCAAAAAAATATATCACATTAGCCATTACACATAGTTTGAATCTAGGCAATGGGCACGGACCCACGAATCATTTCTACGAGCTTTATAAAAAAGCAGATTTAGTGACAAAGTAAACATGCAGGGGGATTTAGCTGATGCAAAAGCAAGAAATTATGAACTTATTCAACAATGTAAGAGGACAAAACCCGTTAGTGCACCATATTACAAATCAGGTAACAATTAATGATTGTGCCAATGCCACGCTTGCGATAGGCGGCTCGCCTGTCATGGCAACAAGCATAGAAGAGGTTGAAGATATGGTGAAGCTAGCTAATGCCCTAGTTATTAACTTTGGTACCATTGATGACGAAACTTATGCAGCGATGGTTCGAGCTGGGCAAGCAGCAAATAAAAAGGGGATACCAGTAGTATTTGATCCAGTTGGTGTAGGAGCGACCCCATTTCGAACAGATCGAGCAAAGGACTTTATAGAGCTTGTGAAAGTGTCGATTGTTAGAGGAAATGCATCTGAGGTATTTGCCTTAATTGGCGGAAAAGCTAGCACTAGGGGGGTTGATTCAGGAACGTTGTCCATTCCCTTAAAAGATTTAGCACATAATGCAGCAACCGAGCTGCAGGCAATTACAGTAATTAGCGGGAAAATCGATACTGTATCAAACGGAAAAGAGTTGGTCCAAATTGATAATGGGGATATCTGGTTGACTCGAATTACCGGAACAGGGTGTATGACAGCGTCCTTAATTGCATGCTTTGCAGGGGTTACCGAAGATTTGTTTTCGGCTGCGATTGCAGGGATGTCTGTCATGAGCTTAGCAGGAGAACGCGCTAAACAAGCACTCCATGACACAGAGGGAATCGGAACTTACAGAATGAAATTAATGGATGAAATCTTTCTTATGGATGAACATCTCTGGGCAGAAGGTGTGCGTTTATTATGAAGCCGAACTACACGCTGTATTTAGTTACAGAAGAATCAATGCCATTAGACCAGCTTTTGCTTACTGTTGAAGAAGCTGTAAAAGGTGGGGTCACCATTGTCCAGCTTCGAGAAAAAAAAGCTTCGGGAAAAATTTTTTTTGAAAAAGCAAAACGCTTGAAAGCTTTGCTGTCTTCCTATCATGTTCCCCTAATCATTAATGATCGTATAGATGTCGCATTAGCTGTTGGGGCTGATGGGGTTCATGTAGGACAAAGCGACCTTCCATTAGCTGCAGTTAGAAATATTGTTCCTTCTTCCATGATTGTTGGAATCTCCGTTTCAACAATTGAAGAAGCAAAAGAAGCAGAGGGAAATGGGGCGGATTATATTGGAGTAGGTGCAGTATTTCCGACTCATTCCAAAGACGACGCCGAGGTTTTACCTGATGGAATGCTTGAAGCGATTACAAATGCTGTTTCAATCCCTGCAGTTGCTATTGGCGGAATAAAACTTAATCATTTGCCTGCTCTTCGCGAAATAAATATTGCTGGAGTAGCGATCGTTTCCGGCATCATGAAGGCACATGACCCATACAATGCAGCAAGCTCTTTCCAGAAGGAAATGAGTAGCACTAAATAAGAGTTAATAAAAATCGGAAGGTCAACTAGTTTTCTAGTTGACCTGTTTTTTTTGCTAGCTTTTTATCTATACATGATGTAAGTAGTTTCAGAAAGACTTAAAAAGTTCTATAATAATAGGTAAAGGTCTAAATATAAAAACAATTTAAACTTTAAGGAGAATTTATTATGGAAAAGATTACCCGCATTTCAAATGAACTGAAGGACTGGATTCTGCAAACATTAAAAAGCGGTGTAAATCCTGAATCAATTGCAGCGGCTATGGTCAAAAAAGGATTTGATCAAGCCTTCGCTTATTCGACAATGATACGTATCCTAAATAATCAAACGCTAAAAACCTCTGATGGCAATCAAACACCATACATATATGAAGCTATAGATACTTTTAAAAAGGGAAATATGATATCAACAACTGACCGTGAAATGAAAGTGCTTTTGAAAATAGACAAGCCATTCATCACATATCTTGATAATGTGCTTAGCACAGAAGAATGTGACCAGTTAATACATTTGTCGACGAATCGTCTTCAGCCATCTGAAATCATCGATCCAATAACAGGAGAAAAAAAGTCTGTACCTGGCAGAACGAGCAAAGGAACCTATTATCATTTAAACGAAACAACTCTTATTTCTACTATCGAAAGACGAATAGCTGAAATTACGAGCCACCCACTTGAACACGGTGAAGGTCTTCAAGTATTGAATTATAACATTGGTGAGGAATATAAGGCTCACTTTGATTTCTTTCCTGCCAATCAGATTGACATGGAGAAGGGCGGCCAACGGATCGCAACTTTCTTAATCTATTTAAATGATGTAGAAGCCGGCGGGGAAACGATTTTCCCAAAGGCTGGCATATCAATCGTTCCAAAAAAGGGAGCAGCTGTTTTTTTCCAATATGGAAATAGCCATGGTCAAGTTGATCGTATGTCCTTGCATAGCAGTATTCCCGTTTTAAAAGGGGAAAAATGGGTGGCAACAAAATGGATCCGTCAAACAGATATTGGTCAGATAAACAAGAAATCTGAAGTGTTTATAACTAAATGAATCATATTTTTCAAATAAATAATTATTCGAATAAATCATAATCTTGCCAAAATATAGAATCTGAACGTAAAATAAGAGGAAAGTTGTATGACATAGGGAGTGTGCCCGATGGAAATGATGAACGGCTTGCTGATCAATCTTCTTTTTATTCTTATTTTCGTTTTACTGACAAATATGCTTCTATTGCATAAAAATAAATTTATACAATCTTCTGTATGGAACTATTATTTTGTTTTTATCGCTTGTAGTCAAATTGTTATCTCCCTGTTATTATCTGTATCGGTAGGACATGGATTTATTTACGATTTACGATTTGTCCCATTTCTTCTGGGAGGATTATATGGGGGGAAACGTGTAACAATTGGTTTAGGGCTTTTTCTGCTTGCCGTACGCTTTGTTCTCGGCGGAGACGGATTTTGGCTATCCTTATTTCTAATCCTTATTTCAACAATTGGAATTTTCGTCATATCACCGCTTTATTTGAAGAAATCGCTGTGGACTAAATTGAGTATCGTTTCTGCCTTTTCATTCGTGTATGCGGTAATAGCCTATTTAATGCCTGGCTTATTATATGGTTTCAATGATTTTATTGCGTTTATCATTTACGGAATCATTTTAGTTATATCGACTTTTTTTGTTACATATCTTTCAGAAATTCTCAGAACTACATTCGTGCTGCAACTAGAAGCAATGAAATTTGAAAAGATGGAAATCGTCAGCCATTTAGCAGCAAGCATCAGTCATGAAGTACGAAATCCGCTCACCGCAGTCATCGGCTTTCTGCAATTAATAGGTGAAAATGAGCAAACAAATGAGAAGAGTAAAACATATGCCATGTACGCTATAGAGGAAGCAAACCGAGCTTCAGGCATCATTAATGATTATTTAACCTTTGCGAAGCCGCATTTAACAGAGGAATGCCTGATGAACATTGATAATGCAATCTTAAAATGTAATGATATATTACGCCCGCTTACCTTGAAGCAAAATGTAGAAATTGAAACCTTCTTTCAGCATGCAAGTGCCATTAAAGGAGATCCCCACAAGTTCCATCAAGTATTGTTAAATATTTTTAAAAATAGCATCGAAGCCATGCCAGATGGTGGAATATTAACGATTCAAACGTACGAAAACCATAATCGGATCCATATTAAAATAACCGATACCGGTCATGGCATGAAGCCTGAACATATTGCAAGACTTGGGGAGCCCTATTTCTCATTAAAGGGGCAAAAAGGGACAGGCTTAGGCATGATGGTTGTTTACCGGATCGTAGAAAGCATGAAGGGAATCGTAACAGTAACGAGTGAAATCGATATTGGCACTTCCATAACATTAGCATTTCCAATTCACGATGCAAAAGATTCAATCCTTAGATAAGAGGATTTATTATATAATTAAGAGGTAAATACTTATGAAGAGGAGCAATTTTTTAAATGAAAATAATTACACCGGCTGAATTAGACAATAGGCAAAAAAAGAATGAAGAACTATTTGTTTTAGATGTTAGATCAGAAGAAAAATACGACCATTATCATATCAAAGAACAACATATACATAGTGTAAATATCGAAAAAACACATATTTTTGATGTAAATGATACGGAGTCAATTTCTAGTCTGCCAAAGGATAAAGAAATAATCATTACTTGTACGACAGGAAACTCAGCAAAAAAATGTGCGGAAATTTTAGCTGAAAAAGAATACAGCGTTACCTTGCTTGAAGGCGGAATTACTGCATGGAAAGAATATAAAGCTAAAAAGTAAGCGGTTAAGAATGACCGCTTACTTTTTAATATACGTAATGAACTTATAAAAAGAGAGGATCATTGTGAGGTAGATGACGTAACCAATAAATGAAAACCAATGTTTCCAAGAATGATGATGCACAAATAACCCTAGTGCTTCTGCTTGCTTTTCAAAAACAGCCATGATCAGGCTTAAAGCTAGAATAAAAATCGCTATTTTCCACTTATTTAACCTGCTGCATACAATGATGAAAAATACAGTCAGCAATGGAAGACCTATGAGAGTAAAAACTAGATGAATGGTGAAAATTTCGGGCAATGGTCTTTCCGGAAAAGAATAAAGTCCTCTGCCAATAAAATAAAGGTCTAAGTATGTTCCATATAATGATGAAAACAGGACGACTGGAAGGAAATTCATCCAGTTATTCATCGCGAAAAGAAATGGCTTTTTTCGTGATAACCGCAAGTTCGAGCCTTTCAAGTGTTTTGCAATAGTCATTTTCAATCTCTCCATTTATTATTTCTTCCATATGAGTTAAGTAGTAGATTACCTCCCAATCTTTATACCAATCTCCCAATTCTGCACTTTGATGGTTTTGGTTTTTCCAAGCAAATTCTAAACGTGGGCTATAAATTCGTGATGAGCCCTGGGTAATTTGACATGATTTTATCCTAGGTTTTAAAATGCGTCCAGGAACTCCTTCATCCACATCATGGAAGACATGAGGCCAGTAGTCCTTTCGCGAACCAGTATGCGGATGAGCATTCGCCCATTGCATTGTCAGTACAAACCGTTCAGAATTATTGAACAGTAAATTGTATAAGCGCTTGCCTAGTAAAATTCGCTCATGTAAACTTTCGAAATGACGTAATGTTTGTCCAGTTAGCTTGAGCTTTCCATTCCGTAAATAGGGGAAAAGTATATGATTCATAGATAGGAACTCCTGGAGCTTAAATTCTAATGTATTAAACACCTTCTTTTTAAATGAAGAGTTTTGCAAAACTCTTGCTTCTAAATAGCTTTGTTCATTAACGATTAAAGCCAATGTCAAAAGGTATACATCTTGTTCCTTCCAGAAGTCATCCCAAATAACCTCCATGAAAATTGAAACATTTAAATAGGGCAATAAGTGAAAAAGAGTCTTCCCTTTATTTAAGCTTTCTTCATAAAGCAAAAACTGTGGAAAAGCATCTTGAAAAATCAGCCAATTTCCACGCTCTAAAAATGAAAAATATGATTTCGCTTCTTTGCTTGTTAATAGCTTTGATAGAATCCCGCCCTTCAAGTCCGTCATATTCCACCCACCATTCCTGGACACCATATGACCTAAAAAAGCCCAGTGGATTTCTGGATGCCGATTGTAAAAGTCCAGATATGCTTTTGTTCTAGTTACATTATTTTCATTTAAACGATTCGTCTCCGTTCTAATCCTTTGTATTATATCTTTTTCACAATGTGATAGATTTTCAGTTTGTTTTATTTTTTTAGCCCTTTTCTTCAGCTCCTTCTTTATTTTTATCAGCCGTTCTGAAGGTTGGGGTTTATCTTGTTTCTTAAACATGCAACTGATGTCAATCACCCCCTAATGAATGGTTAGTATATTTGCTGAATATGTATTTGTATATATCCAATAGCAGGGAGAGGAAAATAAATGATGAAGAGCCGTATCAATGCAGGAATAAACCAGCTAATTGATAAGCTGCAGCAGGATCAATTAGCTAATGGTTCATGGAATTATCCGTTCGAAACAGGAATATCTACTGATTGTTATATGATCATTTTATTAAGGACATTAGAAATTCATGATGAAATCTTAATCAAACAGCTGACAGAGCGAATAGTAAGCAAACAGGAGAAGAACGGAGCTTGGAAGCTCTATTATGATGAAGGAAAAGGGAATATAACAGCCACCGCAGAGGCCTATTATGCACTTTTATATTCCGGATATTACAGCAAAGAGGATTTGGAGTTAGTAAAGGCAAGGCAGTTTATTTTAGCAAATGGCGGTTTAGACAATGTACATCTGCTTACAAAACTCATGCTTGCGATGACAGGTCAGCTGAAATGGCCAGCTAGATTCCCGTTGCCTATAGAACTAATATTGCTGCCGCCTGCATTCCCGATAAATTTTTATAGTTTTTCAGTGTTTGGCAGGGCAAATATGGCTCCACTTATGATTCTAGCTGATCGAAAATATCGTATTCGCACGAAAAACAGTCCAGATTTAACCGATTTATTCACTCGAAAGGATGATCACTATGGCAACGATTCTGTTTATTTTAATAACATGGAAGAATGGCGTTCTTTATATGCAACAATAGAGAAAGCAATCAAAAATCTAATCGGACTGCCAAGCTACATTCATAAACTAGCAACAGAGCAAACAAAACAGTATATGCTTGCACGTATCGAAGCGAATGGAACATTTCTTGGCTACTTTAGCTCTACCTTTTTAATGATTTTTGCCTTGCTGTCATTAGGTTATTCCAAAAAGGATCCAATCATAATAAAGGCAGTTAAGGGGATAAAATCAATGAAATGTGAAATTAACGGTCAGATTCATATCCAGTATACAACTGCCTCTGTATGGAATACTTCGTTAATAAGCTATGTCTTACAAGAGGCAGGGCTCTCCTCAAAGGAACAAATGGTAGATAGAGCCAACAACTACTTGCTTAGTCAGCAGCATTATAAATATGGCGATTGGATCATACATAATCCATCCGGCTTTCCCGGAGGCTGGGGATTTGCAGACAATAATACCCTTCATCCTGATGTGGATGATACAACTTCTTCCTTACGGGCAATTGCAAGAAGTGTGCAAAAAAAACCTAAATACCGCCAATCATGGGATAGGGGAGTTCTATGGGCATTATCTATGCAGAACGATGATGGAGGCTGGCCTGCATTTGAAAAAAATACGAACAGCAGCCTTGTAAAAATGCTTCCGATTGAAAAAGCAGAATTTCTTCTGTCAGATCCATCTTCAGCAGACTTAACAGGAAGAACACTGGAATTTCTATGCTTATATACGAATTTATCAAATAATCATCATTCAATTAAGAGCGGATTGAATTGGCTCCTTCATGATCAAGAAAAGGATGGCTCTTGGTATGGAAGGTGGGGCATTTGTTATATTTATGGAACATGGGCTGCGATCACCGGTCTTCGTTCAGCAGGTGTAAGAGAAACACATGCTTCCATTAAAGCAGCAACCGATTGGCTAATTTCAATTCAAAATACAGATGGCGGCTGGGGAGAATCGTGTAAAAGCGATAGTAGTCAAGCCTATGTTCCACTAAACGCAAGCACACTGACTCACACCGCTTGGGCGGTTGATGCTTTAATCGCAGTCTCTAATAAACCGACTAAAGCAATCATTGCTGGAATAAATTATTTATTGGATCACCTCCATCATAAGGACTGGACTACGGATTATCCTAAAGGACAGGGAATGGCAGGTGACTTTTATATTCACTACCACAGCTATCGTTTTATTTTCCCTTTACTTGCACTAGCCCATTATCAAAACAAATACGATACAGACAAATGACCCCTAAATTTTATAACTCAATGCCCTGCGTTTTCTATCAATTTACAAGTTTTTACACAATAAATGCCAGAAAAATGTTAAAATAGGCGATATGACAAAAAATTTAATTAGGAGGATTACAGCTATTGGATACGAAATTTAGTAAGCCAAAAACTTTTGGCGAAATATTAGATCATACATTCAGTTTAAGTAAAAATCGCTTTAAAGACTTTTTTATGATCTTACTTATATTAATGGGACCCATTTATTTACTGCAAGCAATCATTCAGCTGTTATCAGGGGTCAGCTTTTTCAGGGAACTAGGAAATGGGGAAATTTGGTTTGAACAAATTCTTTCGAGTTTTGATGAAACGGCCGTCCCGCTCGACAGTTCTATTGGAGCTGATATTGCATTAATATTGACTGGTTTATTTGGAATCGTATTGTTCCCAGTTGCTGAAGCAGCAGTTCTTTTCGCTATAAATCACATACGAAAAAATGAGGAATATACAGTTGGTTCTGTCATTAAAGAAGCATTTTCCCGTTTTTGGCCAATTTTAGGAAGCACAATTTTATTTGGTCTAATTATATTTGGATTAATCATTATACCTATTCTTATGATCAGCTTTACAGGTGTTTTCGGGGCAATCATCCACCCGGCAATCGGGATCATTTTTGCTATTGTATTATTTTTGGGTTTTGCTGTTGGGATTGGATATTTATTGACTCGCTGGAGTTTTTACTTTGGCTCTGTTGTTCTTGACCGGGAATCACCTGGCTTTACTCGAAGCTGGAGGCTTACGAAAAAGCGTACATGGCTGCTCATGGGGCTTTATATCATCTTTTATATCATTATAGCAACAATTAGCAGTGCGATTGAACTCACCTTTGGAATCTTCTTAGGAAATAGCGTTCTATTATCAATCATTGTCAATTTAGCAACCATTTTGACGACCATGCTATTAACTGTTGGATACGCCGTCATGTATCTGGATTTGAAAACAAGACATGATGCAGATGATATTAAAGATATGATTGAAGATTACAAGTCTTATTAAAAGGTGACGATTTATGTTAAAGGATAGCCAGGCAAGAGATGAGCTTGAAGAGATACTTCAGGCACGCGAATATCAGGCTTATTACGACGAATCACAGGGATTGATTTCCAGATGGTGGGAAAAGGCGAAGGAATGGTTTGCCAATCTGCTAGCAGATTTATTTCCTTCCTTTGCTCCTTCAAGTGCTGCAGCAGGACCTATCCTGATTGGAATCATTATTATCATGATAATAATCCTTGGCATCATTGCTTTTTTAATCATTCGAAATAGAAGAAGAAATCGGATGCTGCGGGTAAATAAGCCATTGCAATCAATGAGCGAAATAAATTGGTCTTTTCAAAGACATCTGTCAGAATCGCAAAAACTTGAAGCCAGCGGTGAATATACATTAGCTGCCCGCCATTTATTTTTAGCCTTACTGCTCTATTTTCATGAAAAAGAATGGCTTGTAGCCCGCATATGGAAGACCAATTGGGAGTACTATGATGAACTCCGCAAAGTAAATCATGAATGGGCTGAACAATTTTATCACCTTGCACGACTATTTGATGAAGTGACATACGGAAAACATGTTGTTCATAAAGAGGAGTTTTCACTGTTTCAATCCACAGCAATGAAATGGCTCGCGAACTCAATGGAATGAACCTGTGAAATAGGAGAAGAAAGGAGGTAGCTGCTAATTTGCACAAGACACTTGAAAAGAAACGAGCATGGTTATGGCTAAGTGTTCTTCTAATTCTATTTATACTCATTAGTTATTTCGCTTTTTCTAAACAGCCAAAGGACTATCCTAATTATGTGTCAGATTCACCATCACCAACTGGAATCAAAGCTTTTTATACATATTTAAAGGATAAAAAAGAAGTGAAAAGATGGTCGCATTCTCCTGAGAAGCTGCCAAAAAATGAAGATGGGCATTTGCTTCTAATGGTGGAGCCTTATTTTATTCCTGAAAAAGAAGAAATGGAAGCATATTTGGCGTTTATGGAAAAAGGGAATACAATTCTCTTGTTTCATACAAATCCGAAAGGGATGTTTGATATTGAAATTGAGCATTTAAGCTCAGATGAGTATTTGGGTGATGACTTACGTGTTATTGACAAAAATGGGTCAGGTTATCGTGCTGATTTGCATTCGCCAATTCGTCTTCAATCAAATGAGAAGGATGATGTCCTCCTGAAAGATGATGCAGGAGTACTTGCTTTAAAACGTTCTTTTGGCAAAGGCCAATTAATTGTCTCTAATTCACCTGAATGGATAATCAATGGAAGCATTTTAGATGCTGATCATCTTTCTCTCATCCTATCTTTAATGAATGAAGAAGAGAATACGAATCTCTTATTTGATGAATATATTCATGGAGCGCAAAACAGCTCAACATTTTTTACATTGTATCCAAAATGGTTTTTACTTTTGATGCTTCAAGGTGTGCTTATTGCCATTCTATGGCTATTGGCACGCGGAAAGCGATTTGGACCAATCTTTATCCCGAGGGAGGAAAGCGTTCGATTTAGTGATGAAGGCATTCGTGCTTTGTCTGCATGGTACATAAGAGGCCGCCGATACCATGAATCGTTATTGATCCAAGCTGATTATGTGAAGCTTTTGATTCAGGAACGATGGGGAATTCCGGTCAGCAAAGAATGGAAGGATCTTTCTGCTCCATTAGAACGAAAGTGGACAAACATACCTGCACAAGAGATTAAAACATTTTTAATTGAGCTTATCACAATCCTGCAAAAAGAAAATATAAACAAGCAAGAATACTTGCTATGGTCAAAAAAGCTTGACCGTTTAAGGAAAGAGGTGGAGGAATCTTGAATACAGAAATTACATCTTTATTGGAAAAATATGAGGACCGAATTTTAGGTCAGAATACAAATCTTAGACTCCTTTTATCTGCTATTTTAGCAGGGGGGCATGTCCTTTTAGAAGGCGTGCCTGGCACAGGGAAAACACAAATGGTCAGAACACTAGCTGCTCTTCTCGGAGGAGACTTTAGCAGAATTCAGTTCACCCCTGACTTGCTTCCAAGTGATATTACTGGAAGCACCATTTATAATATGAAAGATAACACGTTTCAAACGATTAAAGGACCAGTTTTTACGAATATCCTTTTAGCTGATGAAATCAATCGTACACCAGCGAAGACACAAGCTGCACTTCTTGAAGCGATGGAAGAAAAACAAGTAACGATTCAAGGGGAAACGTATCAATTACCCGATGTATTTTTTGTTGTGGCCACGCAGAATCCAATCGAATTTGAAGGTACCTATCCGCTGCCTGAAGCTCAGCAGGATCGTTTTCTATTTAAGCTCCACATTGAATTTCCAACTTTTGATGAGGAGAAAAAAGTATTAAAACAAGTAATTGAAAATAAATTTGAAAAACAAGCTTTGTCATCCATTCTCGATATGGACACATTTTTTACAATCAAAAAAGAGATTGAAAGTGTGACTATGGAGGAGTCAGTGATTGATTATATCATGCAGTTGGTAAGAAGAACTAGGGAAACTGAATCGATTCGTTTCGGTGCGAGTACGAGAGCGGGCATTTCAATAGGGAAGGCTGCTAAAGCCTGGGCGTACCTCTCAGGTCGTGATTATGTGACACCAGATGATGTAAAAATGGTTGCCAAACCGGCTTTAAGACATCGCATTCAACTTTCCCCGCATGTGGAATTGGAGGGATTGACTGTTGACCAAATCATTGAAGAGCTTGTGGGCTCGATTCCTGTTCCAAGGTAGAGGGATTTTACCAGCCAAACGATTATTATGGCTTTTTTCCCTTCTATCTATTGCTTTAATCGTTGTATCCATCTGGGACATTCCTTGGCCATTTTTACTGACCGTCAATATACTTGTATTAATTGCAAGTCTATTCGATTTATTGTTTTCGCCGAAAAAAAAGGAGCTTTCTTTTAAAAGAATATCTCCTGCAGAAATGGAAAGAGGCATTACTTATCAAGTACAAATTGAAATAACAAATGATTCGCCATTTGCATTATCCTTCCGTTTGATTGATGGAGTGCCACAATCCTTTATTCAGAAATTTCCATTATGCGGAAATGTGTCTAATCACTCAAAAGCTCTAGTTTCATATGAAGTGATTGCTCCTGTAAGAGGCGAGTATGAAATCGATAAAATCTATTTTCGCTATTCAAGTCCTTTAGGTTTCTGGGAAAAACAGCTAACAATTGAACAAACTCATGCTGTTAAAGTAATTCCTGATTTAACAGAAACAAAGCAATACTTGGAAAATGCGCAAAAATTTTTACTGTATGAAGGCGTAAAAATTCGAAAGCAGCAAAGTGGCGTTGGTGAGTTTGCTAAAATACGATCATATGTTGTAGGGGATGACCCAAGGAATATCAACTGGAGACAGACAGCAAAGCTGCGGGAAGTCATGACAAATGAATATGAACCTGAACATGGAAAATACATGACAATCTTAATTGATTGCGGAAGAATGATGGGAGCTGAACTGAAAAAAGGCAACCGTTTAGAAAAATCATTAGAGGCTGCCATCACAGTAGCAGCCGCTGCACTCCAAAAAGGGGATTATGTGTCAGTTCTGGCTTTTTCAAAGGATGTTAAAGTCTTCATTCCCGCAGCAAAAGGGATGGCACACTTGCAGACCATTCTCCAAGCGATATATAACATTGAAGTGGATGCATCTGAATCCAATTATGCAGCCATTTTGCATTACTTAGAAACGATGCAGAAGAAGCGAAGTCTCATTCTATTATTCAGTGATGTTCGTACATTCCTGCACGAGGAAAGTGCTTTAATATACTTAAAAAGAATTAGACAGCGGCATTTGTTTCTTATGATTGGGATTGAAGATATGACCCTCCAAAAAAGAATACAAATGCCCCCAGAAAATGCACAAATCGCCATGATAAAAAGTATTGCTCAGCAGCAAATGCTATTAAAGAAGAAAGAAAAGATCAAATGGGAAAAACAAGGCCTCCAAATGATAGAGGCCAGAGAAGAAAGATTAGCCACCGCAGCAGTATCTTCCTATATTAATATTATGAATCGAAATCTGTTATAGGTCGTTTTTTCAAAAGTAAAAGCTTCCCAATCAACACATAAAGGACTAACCCAATAACGGTGATAAATGCAACGAAATACTTAGCTTCCAGCGAAATGTCTGCTGGAGTAATAAAGCCTTCTATGATTCCAGCAATGACAAAGAGCGGGATTGTTCCGAGTAAAAGCTGGACTGATCTTTTTGCTTGCTGTTTTAATTGGTACCCTCTTGAAAATTTGCCAGGGACAAAGAGCTTATAGCCCATTAAAAGACCCGCACCACCTGCAATAAAAATGGCTGTAAGTTCTATCATCCCATGAGGAACGATATAGGCCCAAAAATCATACGATTTTCCATAATGCCAAAAGAGGGCAGCTAGTGCACCTACAAGGATGCCATTATAAATTAATAAATAAACGGTTAAGAGACCAAAGGTTACGCCACCAGCAAAAGCTAAAATCGCCACTTGAATATTATTTGTCATAATGCTTGCAGACATGAAGGATGAATCTACTTCGCCATCACTTGAGCCTAGTGCGTTGGGATCTACTCCCTGAGCTATCTCTGGCGGCAGGATGCTATACATATGCAATGGATCATTGACAACAGAAATAAAGCTTCCTGCAGCACCGAGTGTAAATAAAATCATCGCCGCAATGACAAACTTCCATTGCTCTACTAATAAACCAATAAATTTCGTGCTAAAAAAATAACGAATTTGCTTTAAGCTTGATACTTGGTCTTTATATAATAGATTATGTGATTTCGAAACTAGACTATTTAAATAGGGTGTAACTTCTTCTGCTGGAAAATATGTCTGGCTGTATGACAGGTTTTGTGCTGCTTTTTGATAAAGACGATGAAACTGATCGATATCTGCACCAGCAATCCGATTTTTCCTTTTATGGAGGATGGTCACGAGCTGTTCGAGCTGTTTCCATTCTTCCCGGTGCTGCTTAACAAATTGTTTTACATTCATATTTACACCTTCTTTAGGTTTGACTTTTAATAATGGAAATATGTTTCTTTTCTCCTTATTATAGTAATTTTGTAGAAAAATAGAAACCGCTTTAGCGAAATTCAACAACAGAAGAGAGGGAAACTGAATGAATCAAGAGAATGTGGGGATTAAAACACCTGAATATGTCTCCCTTCAATTTCAGCTTGCAGGTCTAGGCAGTCGAACGGCTGCATTTATAATCGACCAATTGATTTTAATGGCTGTAAATATTTTAATAATCGTTGCTTTTTTCTTATTTATGTATGGAACAGCAGATATTATGCTATTGGAGATGAGTTCACTTCCTTTAGCCATTATGATTATTCTCATATTTTTGATCAACTGGGGCTATTTTTTTGTCTTCGAATTTTTTTCAGGTGGCAAAACAATTGGAAAAAAAGTGATTGGCATTCGCGTAATACAGGATAATGGGCACAGTTTAACCCTTCTTTCTAGTTTTATTCGGAATCTGCTCCGAATCATAGACTCTTTGCCTGCCAATTATTTTCTTGGGCTAATTATGATCTTTTTCCATTCAAAACATAAGCGGATTGGCGATCTAGTCGCAGGGACAATCGTTGTGCACGAGCGAAAAGTAAAGAAGAAAAAGAAGCTGACTGCGATTGAACGGGAAATTGAAAAAAGAGGCATTACAAAAGAAGATCTTCTTATTGAAGAATGGATCTTGAAAACATTAACTTCAAAGGAATGGAATCTAGTTAAAACATATTGCAGCCGGTTTCCTCAATTGCCGTTAGAAGAAAGGAATGAACTTACATTACAAGTGGCTGAAATTCTCTTTAAAAAAGCTGGTATCCCGCTAGAAGGAAAAAGCGGCCGTGAAATTGAAGATACATTACTTATCCTTTACTTGATTTTGAAGGACGAATGGGAATTTGAGTTGTAGAATGGGGTAATGAATGGATTGCTGCTAATCGTAATGAAAAAAGGGAACGAAACCGTTATGAGTTTCGTTCCTTTTTTAGACTTTGGACAAGTTTAGCAATTTCATAGATATCTAAGTCCGAACATGCGCTGCCTTCGGACAAGTTTAGCAAAATAAAGCACATTCGAGTCCGAACATGGTCAGCCTTCGGACAAGTTTGACCAAATAAAGTACATTCGAGTCCGAACATGGTCTGTCTTTGGACAAATTTAGCAAACTTAAGCACATTCGAGTCCGAACTTGCTCTGTCTTCGGACAAGTCTAGCAAACTTAAGTACAATCGAGTCCGAACATGGTCAGCCTACGGACAAGTTTAGCAAAATAAAGCACAATCGAGTCCGAACATGCGCTGCCTTCGGACAAGTTTAGCAAACTTAAGCACAATCGAGTCCGAACATGGTCTGTCTTCGGACAAGTTTGACCAAATAAAGCACAATCGAGTCCGAACTTGGTCAGCCTTCGGACAAGTTTAGCAAAATAAAACACAATCGAGTCCGAACTTGCGCTGCCTTCGGACAAGTTTAGCAAAATAAAGCACAATCGAGTCCGAACATGGTCAGCCTACGGACAAGTTTAGCAAAATAAAGCAAATTCGAGTCCGAACTTGCTCTGTCTTCGGACAAGTTTGACCAAATAAAGCACAATCGAGTCCGAACATGCGCTGCCTTCGGACAAGTTTAGCAAACTTAAGCTCAATCAAGTCCGAACATGCGCTGCCTTCGGACAAGTTTAGCAAAATAAAACACAATCGAGTCCGAACATGGTCAGCCTTCGGACAAGTTTAGCAAACTTAAGCACATTCGAGTCCGAACTTGCTCTGTCTTCGGACAAGTTTGACCAAATAAAGCACAATCGAGTCCGAACATGGTCAGCCTTCGGACAAGTTTAGCAAAATAAAACACAATCGAGTCCGAACATGGTCTGTCTTCGGACAAGTTTGACAAACTAAAGCACATTCGAGTCCGAACTTGCTCTGTCTTCGGACAAGTTTAGCAAACTTAAGCACATTCGAGTCCGAACATGGTCTGTCTTTGGACAAATTTAGCAAAATAAAGCACATTCGAGTCCGAACATGCTCTGTCTTCGGACAAGTCTAGCAAACTTAAGTACAATCGAGTCCGAACATGGTTAGCCTACGAACAAGTTTAGCAAACTTAAGTACAATCGAGTCCGAACTTGCGCTGCCTTCGGACAAGTTTAGCAAACTTAAGCACAATCGAGTCCGAACTTGCTCTGTCTTCGGACAAGTTTGACAAACTAAAGCACAATCGAGTCCGAACTTGCTCAGCCTACGGACAAGTTTAGCAAAATAAAACACAATCGAGTCCGAACATGGTCTGTCTTCGGACAAGTTTGACAAACTAAAGCACAAGCGAGTCCGAACATGTGCTGCCTTCGGACAAGTTTAGCAAACTTAAGCTCAATCAAGTCCGAACATGCGCTGCCTTCGGACAAGTTTAGCAAAATAAAGCACAATCGAGTCCGAACATGGTCTGCCTTCGGACAAGTTTAGCAAACTTAAGCACTATCGAGTCCGAACATGGTCTGTCTTCGGACAAGTTTAGCAAAATAAAACACAATCGAGTCCGAACATGGTCTGTCTTCGGACAAGTTTAGCAAAATAAAGCACAATCGAGTCCGAACATGGTCAGCCTTAGGTCAAGTTTAGCAAAGTTATAGATGCCCGAGTTCGAACTTTTTTCACAGCCTATATATTTTACAAAAGAAACCTATCATAAAAAGTCCTGTTACTTCTGCTAATCACCTGATTCCTTCATTTCCTCAGAGATCGCTGCAGTTAAACTATGCGTGCCCTTGGCATCAAGTCCAATTTCCCACATCATCATTCCGCCAAAGCCATGATCAAGTGCGAGTTTGGTTTTCCTTTGAATCGTTTCTTCTCCATTATAATGGTAGATAGTTCCATTTAAGTTAACAGAATCTCTGCCTGCATTATCTGGATTTTTCTTAATAAGAGCCTCATAGGAAACTTGTTTACTATTTGGGTCCTCTGGCTGTGCATAAAAAGGGACTCCGAGAACAAGCTTTTCTTTTGATAGATTATGTGTATCAAAAAGAGCAGTCCAATAATTTACGATATCCTCTGTAAATGGATAGGGGGATAAATTGGCTGCATTATATCCGCCATCCCATTGGCCGTCATACGCCATAATGTTTACATGATCAACATACTGAAACATAGATGGCTCATAAACGACAAAGCCAAGCTCAGTTCCAGTTACACTATGAATCTTCGAATGGACCGCAATGGAAAGCTCCTTTCCTTGAGGGTGAAGCTTAGAACTTAATTCTTTGGTAAAAGCATGGAGGTACTCAGCATCTTCCTTTGATCGCGGATGTTCAAAATCGATATCAATCCCATCTAAATTCTCAGCTGCTGCCAGATTCACCAGTTCATTAACGAGCTTAGTCCGTGTATCATGGCTCGCAATCGCTGCTTTAAAATAATCGTATGACTCCCCGCCATTTATATGGAACCAGCCCCCGATGGCGAGTATTGCCTTTGTTTTATTTTGGTGTGCTTTTGTAACCATTGCACGTAAATTAGAAAGAGCGCTATCACCGTTAAATAACAGCCTTCCATCTTTAGTCGGATGGGCAAATGAAAAGATCACATGAGTTAATTGACTGTATTTCACTTCAGACGGATCACGAAAATCTTGAACATAGCCAATCAGCAGCTTTGATGCTTCTTGCTCGGGTTTTGGTGTTTCCTTAGATTCCACTTTTTTCGAGGATGAGGGGTTTTGACCGATTGCTTTAAGATCTGATGAGCTGTTTTTCTTAGAATATAAAGAGCCAGCCAGAAATCCTCCTGAAAAAATTAGGATGATTGCAACCAGCAGATATAATTTTTTCATCCTTTCATCCCTCCTCAAATTCCTTCAACCATAAAAGTGTAACAAAAAAGGGAAGGGGGAAGGGGTGGTAATATTAAGTAAAAAAGCTAAGAGAACGTGACCACGTTCCCTTAGCTTTTTTTCAACTTGGAAGGGTTATTGACCTTATATAGAACGGAATCTGATACAATAAATTCTTCTTCCACATCTTTGCCATTAGGCAATTTCTTTTTCACTATTTTTCCATCGAATTCAAGTTTTTCACCAGGCGCAAGTTCAAATTTCTTCAATGTTTTAGAGTGGGCACACCAGGCAAGTCCAATTTCAATTGGATTTTCCTGCTCGATCACAACTTTTTCGAGAACGACGACTTCATCATTTTCTTCATTGAAATGATTCCAGCTTAATGCAAACTGTTTAACCGTCGCTGTAAAATGCACCTTTTCTTCTGGCAATTCAATTTTAGTTTGTTTTTCTTTCTTCGGCGGTGCCTCTTTTTTTACATCCTTTGGTTTTGCGGCATTAGCCTGCTCGCTTTTCTTGGGAGGTGCTGGAGATGGTTCAGCACCGTCAGAAAATGACACCTTCCCAAAGCTTGATGCCTGCATTTCCTTTAAATAAGCAGGATGAATGCAGCTTAGGTTTCCATCTTGAAATTCAATAATGATCGTATTAAATTCATCAGATTGCCCATATCTCTCATATCCTTTAATGGTAACCAAGCGCTGATGATCTCTTTCCTTGTACCAGAATTCCTTTTTCACTTCTTTTGTTGTTGATAACCCCCATTCCCGAACCTTTTCAGCATAGTGGGATTCATCAGTAAATTGTTCAAATTCTCCCTTAGGCGGAAGATATGTAGTCCGGTTTGCATCTTCAATATGCGGTAATGTAATCGCCATCCTGACACATCCTTTCATGGTTATTGTACCATTTTAGGTATTAATAGAAGAAATATCTACCCCTATAGGCTCAAATAGGGTATAAAATAAACAGTATGCTTGCCTTAAAACAAGATAAAGAAAGGTACTTTTATCTCGAACAAAAAAGTGTTATACTTGTTATTAACCAATGGTCAATAAAGGAGTTGAAATGATGTCTCCTCGAAAATCTACTTCTCAAGAACTGACTAGAGAGATCATCTTACAAAAAGCACGAACTCAGTTTGTCAAACAAGGTTTTCAGCACGTTTCCATGCGAAGCATAGCCAAACAGCTAGACTGCAGTCATGGTGCTATTTATTACCACTTTAAAAATAAAGCAGAACTGTTTTATGCAATTGTAGAAGATGACTTTTCTAAGCTAAACAACTTGCTGGATGAATCAGTACATGGCCCTGAAGATAACTCAACAAAACTCTTTAACGTATTTATTCGCTTTATTGAGTTTGGCTTAAACCACCAAAGCCAGTATGAAATCATGTTTATGGTAAGAAATACGGAGGTAGATAGTTTATCTCAAGCAGCTGCCAACCTTAGTTATCAAAAGTTTGCTCAAACAGTCCAATCCTTGTCCGCGAAAAAAAATGAAATTATAGATATATGGTCTGCATTTATATCACTTCATGGTTTTGTTTCTCATTATCGTGGATTTGTTAATAATTTTGACGAAGCGAAGCTGGCAGCCAAGTCACATGTAAATTTTATATTAAGAGGATTAAATGGATAGTACTGCTCTAAATCATATTCTGATTTAGAGTTTGTATTAATTTTTTTCACATTATTTGACCAGTGGTTAATAATAAGGAGAGGAAGTTATTAATGAAGAAAGCATTAGTATTAGGTGCGTCTGGTGGAATAGGCTATGCATTAGTTCGTGAATTGAATAATCGGGGTGTGGATGTGGTTGCTTTTGCTAGAGGAAAAGAAAAATTACATGCTCTATACCAGCATGATACAAAGGTAACTATTATTTCTGGGGATGCATTAGTGGAAAGAGAAGTAATCGAGGCAGCGAATGGTGTGGATGTAATCTTTCATGCAGTGAGCTTTCCATATCAAGATTGGGATGAAAAGCATCCATTATGCATGGATATTTTGATTCGGGCTGCAAATATACAACAAGCAAAAATTGCATTAGTGGATAATATTTATGCTTATGGAAGGCATTCCAAATTAGAAGTGAGTGAAGAGGCTAGGAAAGAACCTCATACAAAAAAAGGAAAAATCAGGCTTGCAATGGAACAAACATTGGAAAAAAGTAATGTTCCTTATTTAATTGTCCATATGCCAGATTTGTACGGACCTAACGCAAAAAATACGATCCTGCATGAAACTATCAAAAATGTGGTTCAAAACAAATCTGCAAATTATGTTGGTGATCTTAAGGTAGCTAGAGAGTTTATTTTTACATTTGACGGTGCAAAGGCGATGGTGGAGCTAGCTTCTAGAAAAGATACCTACAATCAAAGCTGGAATATCCCATCCGCACATCCGATAACGGGTGAAGAAATTATTGAGATTTTACGTAATGAAACCGGATATAAAAAGTCGATCAGAATCGTTTCAAAAAAAATGATTTTCCTCCTAGGATTATTTCAGCCATTTATGAGAGAGATGGTAGAGATGATGTACTTAACAGAAGATCCCGTTATATTGTGCGGTAAGAAATATGAATCAAAAATAGGACCCATACCGCGGACAACATATAGAGAAGGAATAAAGGAAACAATAAATTGGATGATTGAGAAGGAATAGGGATTATTTCTATCAAGTAGAAGGAGTTTTATTGTTTTTATATTAAAAAATCGGGTGAATTTCTAGTACAAGGAATTTTGCCCTTTTTATTTTCCATATAATACACTTATATAGCACTTGATGCACAGAATCGGTTAAAGATAAAGGGATATAAAAAATATTCTTTCCATATCCCTTTGAAGTATTTCTATAATCCAAACAAATTTCTATAGCTGTTTTTTCAATGATACATAACATTAATATTGTGACAAGTTCGATTCATTGGATTTAATTCGCAGGAGCTTCCATTCCAGCCTCTGCCCATTCTTCCCTGGAAGGACCATACATCCCAGGTACTCTAAGTCCTGCTAGACGCATTAAAACGGTTAATTGCCCTCTGTGATGAATTTGGTGTGAGTTCAGAACAGATAATGTAAGACTTTTTGGCCATTTTTCTCCATACATATCGTCCATTTCATTTAAAGATTGATCTGTCCATTGTTTTTTCATTGCTGCAATCATATTTTCACTTGCCATTAAGTAGCTGTCTGCCATTTCTTTAGCAGTAGCTGGAACTGCTGCCTCATGCTCTGCTGCAGCAAATTCAAGTCCAGTCCGGGAAAGCATCTCATGAATGGATGTAACGAGATGCCAAGCAAGACTGCCTAGTGTGCGATACTCAGGGGTAGCTTTCAATGATAATGATTCATCTGTTAGTTGATCCAAAGCCTTTTTTGTCAAATTTGACTCATGGTTCCATTCATTCATAAATTCTTCAATCGTATGGTACATTGCTTACTCCTCCTTAAATTGAATACTTTTCCTTATTCTTCTTTTACCTTTTAAATCCTTCTTATTCAAGTGATATTTACATTTTTCACATAAAAAAAGCATTTGTTATAATAGAATGGAAAGATTCCTGGATTAAGCCCATATAATTGTGTAAAAAGAAAAGGAGTCAAAATAATTCCTCTTGTCTACAATGTTAACAGCGACGAAAACAATGAGGAGGAACTTATTTTGACTCAAATTCAGTTTAACCTAAATATTGAAGATTTAAAAGACGCCGTTATGAATTCTGATTTAGGCGCCGTTATGAAAGCCTCTGTAGTTCTAGTGTTAAATACAGTGATGGAAAAAGAACGTGATGATTATTTACAAGCTGGAGCTTACGAACGTACTCCTGACCGGCAGGACTCTCGGAATGGTTATTATGAACGTGGTCTACTTTTGAATATTGGTAAAATAACCTTAAAGGTACCTCGTACACGTAATGGGGAATTTTCACCATCCGTTTTTGAAAGATATTCCCGGTGTGACCAAGCTTTTGTCCTTTCCATGCTTGAGATGGTTGTGAATGGGGTATCTACTCGGAAGGTCAAAAATATTATTCAACAATTATGTGGAGTGAGCGTTTCAAAGTCTTTTGTTTCTTCACTAACAGAAAAGTTAGATCCCATTGTTAACACGTGGACAAATAGGCCCCTAAATACAATGTATTATCCCTACATGTTTGCAGATGCCATGTATATTAAAGTAAGGGAACATAACCGTGTTGTATCTAAGGCAGTTTATATTGCAACCGCCATTAATGAACAAAATGGTCGAGAAATCCTGGGTTTAAAAGTAGATCACGCTGAGAGCTATGAGGCTTGGCAAAGATTTTTTCAGTACTTACAATCTCGTGGTCTTCAATCACCTAAACTAATCATATCTGACGCACATAAGGGCTTAAAAAAGGCTATTACCGAAGAATTTGTGGGGACTACTTGGCAACGCTGCTCCGTGCATTTTAAACGTAATATCTTTAATCATTTGCCAAAAAAAGACATGGATGACGTAAAAATTGGCTTAAAGAGAATATTTGACGCTGTAACAATTGAGGATGCTAGAGAATTTAAAGAGGAATTTGTGAAGCATTTTGCAGAAAATCCAAAACTAGATAAGGCAATATCGACGTTAGAAGATGGCTTCGAAGATGCCATTCAATACTTAAACGAACCTTCGAAATATCACCTTTATATTCACTGTACAAATTCATTGGAACGATTAAATCAAGAGGTTAGGAGAAGGGAACAAGTTATAAGGATTTTTCCCAATACACAGTCAGCGTTTAGATTAATAGGGGCACTTTTAATGGATATTGCAGAACAACAAGCAAACAAAAAAATAAAGGTAGGGAATACTCCATACCAAAGAAATTAGATGATAAGTTGTTTTAGGTATGTTGGACGGCCTATTTTCGAATTGACATTGAGCCTCCGCGGGCATGATGTAAAGCCAGGAAGCCAGGAGTTTAACAACCCCTGGCTTGCCCTCCAGGCTATCATGCCCGCCCCTCAATGTAAATTCGAAATAGTGTAGTCCACTTATTATAGTTTTGATTATGTCGAAGTTTATTGTTGACACTTTTTACACAAAATTCAGGACTTGACTG
>NZ_LT904904.1:2656047-2738062 GCF_900199725.1 Cytobacillus massiliigabonensis
AACCGCCATTAATGAACAAAATGGTCGAGAAATCCTGGGTTTAAAAGTAGATCACGCTGAGAGCTATGAGGCTTGGCAAAGATTTTTTCAGTACTTACAATCTCGTGGTCTTCAATCACCTAAACTAATCATATCTGACGCACATAAGGGCTTAAAAAAGGCTATTACCGAAGAATTTGTGGGGACTACTTGGCAACGCTGCTCCGTGCATTTTAAACGTAATATCTTTAATCATTTGCCAAAAAAAGACATGGATGACGTAAAAATTGGCTTAAAGAGAATATTTGACGCTGTAACAATTGAGGATGCTAGAGAATTTAAAGAGGAATTTGTGAAGCATTTTGCAGAAAATCCAAAACTAGATAAGGCAATATCGACGTTAGAAGATGGCTTCGAAGATGCCATTCAATACTTAAACGAACCTTCGAAATATCACCTTTATATTCACTGTACAAATTCATTGGAACGATTAAATCAAGAGGTTAGGAGAAGGGAACAAGTTATAAGGATTTTTCCCAATACACAGTCAGCGTTTAGATTAATAGGGGCACTTTTAATGGATATTGCAGAACAACAAGCAAACAAAAAAATAAAGGTAGGGAATACTCCATACCAAAGAAATTAGATGATAAGTTGTTTTAGGTATGTTGGACGGCCTAATTTCGAATTGACATTGAGCCTCCGCGGGCATGATGTAAAGCCAGGAAGCCAGGAGTTTAACAACCCCTGGCTTGCCCTCCAGGCTATCATGCCCGCCCCTCAATGTAAATTCGAAATAGTGTAGTCCACTTATTATAGTTTTGATTATGTCGAAGTATATTGTTGACACTTTTTACACAAAATTCAGGACTTGACTGATTCCTGAGAAGAAAGGATATATAATGAACAAAACGATTGGAATACTAGCACATGTGGATGCCGGAAAAACAACTTTTTCCGAGCAGCTGCTTTATCATACGAAAAGTATTAAACAAAGAGGTAGAGTCGATCATAGGGATACCTTTCTAGATAGCCATGAAATTGAACGACAGCGTGGAATTACTGTTTTTGCAGATCAAGCCAGCTTCAGCTATAATCATTCTATTTATTATTTAATTGACACACCTGGTCATGTCGATTTCTCTCCTGAAATGGAGAGAGCCATTCAAGTGATGGATTACGCCATTATTATTATAAGCGCGGTGGAAGGAATTGAAGGACATACTGAAACCGTTTGGATGCTCTTAAGAAAATATCAAGTTCCTACATTTTTCTTTATCAACAAGACAGATCGCGTAGGGGCAGATGTTGAAGCAGTACTCGAGGATATTAGGCTAAACTTAACAAGGGATATTTATGAGATAACAGACTCCTTTCGTGATGGTGAGATGGATGAAGGACTCATTGAATTTGTAGCAGAGCGTAACGAGCATCTTTTAGAACAGTACATGGAAAGTGGCTATCAAAAGGATTTATGGCTTAAATCGCTGCAAGAAATGATAAATCATAATCAAGCTTTCCTCTGTTCGAGCGGATCAGCGCTTCAGGATATCGGAATTGAACATTTCCTGGCTGCATTTGATCAATTGACAGTAACTTCATTTGAATCTGATGAAGCTTTTACTGGCCGTGTTTATAAAATTCGTCATGATGAGAACGGAGCATGCATCTCTTTTATAAAAGCGTTAAGCGGCAGTATAAAAGTACGAGACGAGATAAGCTACTGGAATGGCCAGAATGAGATTTCAGAGAAAATCACTCAAATTCGTGTATATAGCGGGAGTAAATATAAAACAGTTAATCATGTTAAGGCTGGCGAACTTTTTGCTGTCTCTGGCTTAACGATGATAACTGTAGGAAGTTACATTGGTGAAATGAACGAGAGCGTTGGTTTTGAAATGGTGCCAGCCTTAAAATCGAAAGTACTTTTTGAACCATCTGTAAATATAAAAGAAGCATTGAGGTTCTTCAAAATTTTGGATGCTGAGGACCCTTCATTAAATGTCATTTGGGAAGAAAATATGCAGCAGATACATATCCATGTCATGGGCACAATCCAGCTTGAGGTATTAGAACAAGTTGTTTTGGAACGATTTCAGTTGAAAATTTCATTTGCAGAACCTGAAATTCTATATAGAGAAACAATCCATTCGACTGTTGTTGGATACGGACATTTTGAACCTTTGGGGCATTATGCAGAAGTTCATCTGAAACTAGAACCTGGTGAAAGAAATAGCGGAATCACTTTCCTAAATGCTTGTCATACGGACGATTTGACTGTTGGAAATCAAAATTTAATTGAACAGCATTTATTTGAAAGGGAACATAATGGTCTTTTAACAGGATCCCCTCTCACTGATGTGAAAATTACTTTGTTAACTGGCCGTGCCCATAATAAACATACATCTGGCGGTGATTTTCGCGAGGCTGCTTATCGAGCATTACGGCAGGGACTAGAAAAAGCTTCAAATATTTTACTGGAACCCATATACGAGTTTAAGATCAAAGTTGATATCGAACAGATGGGCCGTGTATTAGCCGATATTCAAACTGCCTTTGGCAAATTCAATCCGCCTATAACGGAAGGAAAAAAAGCAATCTTATCAGGAACGGTACCAGTATCAACCTTCATGGGATACAGTACGCAGCTTGCAGCTTTTACACAAGGAAAAGGATCCATAAGCCTTGTATTTGCAGGCTACGATCGCTGTCATAATGAAAAAGAAGTAATTGAAACAGTTAGTTATGATAAAAATGCCGATCCAGCATACACTTCTTCCTCCATTTTTTGTTCAAAGGGACAAGGCTATTCAGTCCCATGGGATGTAGCGGAAAAGGAAATGCACTGTTTATAAAAGGTCAAAAAACGAGCTTCACCATTTGGTGAAGCTCGCTTACAAACCTAATTCTTTCAACTGATTTAATAATGCAGTAATTTCATTGATCGTTGTAAATATCTCGGTGGATTCAATTTGATCTAATAATATTTCACCGTCACCCATTACTTGATTCATTTCCTTAATAATTATCTCGTTCTTTTCAACAAGCTGTTGGTGGATATCCTCAGCAATCGTTGGAGGATCAATAGCATTAAAATTTTCCATTTTTTCTATGAGAGTATTTATTTGATTTTCTAGTTCCACTTTCGCTTCTCCATTTGCAGCCGCTTCTTGAATCATCTGCGGTGCCGTTTCAGCAAAATTGCTTAATGTGTTTATATGTTCTGTTGCTTTATTTGCATATTCTAAGGAATCATTAACTTCCCCTAAGAAAGAACAGCCACTTACTAATAGTGATACGAGTACAGCAATTAATAAATTTAGTTTTTTCATTGTGATTCTCCTCGTAATTAATTTCGTTCTTCTACAATTAATACGAATCTATACTAGAAAAGTTTCATCCTAACGCTTACTTAAAGGCAACTAATAATAGATATTTTTCATCACCATGATATGAATCACAATCCTTTAATTAGATTAATGGTATTTTATTCATGAGAAACATTATCACTTGTATTTAAAATGCCATGAAGCGAAGGAGAATCTTAATGAGTGAATTCATTAATAACCGTGAACAACAATCCACTAACCATACAGAACGCCTGACCATCTTAAGACAAATATTTAAAGACCTTTACAATGGAAAAAATATTAAGGAAGTGAAAGCACACTTCGATGCCTTTATCGGAAAGGTGACTGTCGAAGAAATCTCTCAGCTTAAACATGAAGAAATGCTTGACAATGATTTGCCGGTAGAAGAAATTCAGCGGTTATATTCCTTGCATACAGAGATTTTTAGAGATTCTATTAAAGAAACTCCGCGAAGCAAGCATCCAGAGGATGAGCCTGGTCATCCAGTTCATACATTTATTTTGGAAAACAAAGAAATTGATAAACTGATAAAAACGAAGGTTCAAACACATTTTGAACAATTTATCCGTGACGATTCTGAAGAAAATGTCTATCAATTACTAGAGGATTGCAATCTTTTACTTGATATTGATAAGCACTACAGCCGAAAGGAAAATCTAATCTTCCCTTATTTAGAAAAGTACGGTATTTACGGGCCGACCAACAATATGTGGAGAATTGATGATTTTATCCGGGACTCTATTAAGGAAGCGAAGCAAAAATTAACAAATTATGATGGGGATAAGCAAGCTGTTGCAGGAATTGTCAGCTTTATTATCCAAGAAGTTGTTAATATGATTTATCGGGAAGAAAATATTCTGTTCCCGATGGCCCTGCAAAACTTAACAGAGGATGAATGGGTAAAAATTGCCCGTGAAAGTGATGAAATTGGCTTTTGTTTGACCGGGCCTGCTGGAGAGTGGAAGCCTGAAAGAAATGAAATTAGTGAAAAGACCATTTCTGATGGATATATAAAAATGGAAACAGGATTATTATCCTTAAAACAGCTGGAGCTGCTTTTAAATCATCTGCCTGTTGATATTACATTCATTGATCAGGATGATGTAGTCCGCTACTTCTCACATGGAAAAGAAAGAATCTTTGCACGAACAAAAGCAGTCATCGGGCGAACCGTCCAAAACTGCCATCCGCCAAGAAGTGTTCATGTAGTAGAAGAGCTATTAGCTGACTTTAAATCCGGCAGAAAGGAACATGAAGATTTCTATATTAAGTTCCGCGATAAATATGTCTACATTCGTTACTTCGCTGTTCGGGATGAAAACGGGGAATATGTAGGTACACTCGAATTCACACAAAATATTGACCCGATTCAAGCAATCAACGGGGAAAAACGAATCTTATCTTAGTAGAAAACCTAGTACATTTTTTGTACTAGGTTTTTTTATGCTGCTAAATAAAAGTAGAAGTAC
Organism: Cytobacillus massiliigabonensis; assembly: GCF_900199725.1. Classification (GTDB taxonomy): domain Bacteria; phylum Bacillota; class Bacilli; order Bacillales; family Cytobacillaceae; genus Cytobacillus; species Cytobacillus massiliigabonensis. The sequence goes on from NZ_LT904904.1 coordinate 2,660,867, forward strand.
TAAATATTTGAATACCTGTTAATTAATCTGCAAAACCTATAGTGAGTATGATGAAAATGGAGGTTACACTTAAAATGACTAGTACGATGCTCATAAAAGAAGCTGGTATGGCTATTTACTTTTTTTCTATTTATTCACTTTTAGGATGGCTATTGGAGAATTGCTATAATCTCATCACTAACCGCAAATTTTTCAAACCCAATTTTTTCGTTGGTCCCTTTAAACCGATGTATGGATTTGCGCCATTGTTATTGGTCTATCTTATCACACCTGAAAGAAATTGGATGATTGTCATTCTTCTATGCTTCATAATCCCAACTCTTGTTGAATATGTAAGTGGGATGCTGCTTCAAAGATTTTTTAATCGGCAATGGTGGGATTATTCAAGCAATCCACTGCAGCTTCATGGACATATTTGTCTTCTCTTTTCAGCATACTGGGGTATCTTATCACTCTTATGCATAAAAATAATCCATCCTTTCGTTCTTATTTCCTACGAAGGTATTGGTGCGATATGGAATTTCCTTTGGCCAATTATATTATTTTACTTTATTGTTGAATTTGTTGCTGCCATACGCAGACATTCTGCACTCGCTCAATCAATTAGTAACCCTATTCACTAAAACATGGGGACGGGTCACTTATTCTTGTAAATAAAAGAACCTTTCCCATAGCCTTTTACATAACTTTTACAATGACTAACTATTCACTCAGCTAAAATCAATAATCAAGCATAGACTAATCCACATGAATACTAGGAGGAGTTAATATGGGAACAAAAGGGAAAGTAATATCTGTTTTTTCCCTTGGCGGCTTAAATGAAATCGGAAAAAATATGTACGCCATTGAATATGGAAATGATATTATAATTATCGATTGTGGAAATATGTTTCCTGATGAAAGTTTATTAGGGATTGATTTAATTATCCCCGATTTTTCTTATATTATCGAAAATAAAGAAAGAGTACGTGGCTTAATTGTTACACATGGCCATGAGGATCATATTGGAGGAGTCCCTTTCTTTTTGAAAGAAGTAAATGTACCTGTATATGCAACCCGATTCACACTGGGATTAATCGAACTCAAATTAAGGGAACATCGTTTCTTACGAGAAAGCCAGCTGGTAGAGATTCATTCAGAGTCTATTGTACAAATCGGTGAGATGAGTATTAGCTTTTTTAAAGTGAATCATAGTATTCCGGATTGTTTAGGGATTGTGTTCAATACTCCAGATGGAACAGTTGTACATACTGGGGATTTCAAATTTGATTGGACACCTGAGAATAATGAGCGACCAGAAATTCATAAAATGGCTAATATCGGGAACAAAGGGGTGCTCCTCCTTTTGTCGGAAAGCACAAATGCTGAACGCCAAGGCTATACTCCTTCCGAACAAATGGTAGGTAAAAATTTGGAACAGATATTTATTAGGGCGAGACGAAAGGTGATTGTATCTACTTTTGCTTCAAATGTTAGCCGAATTCAGCAGGTTGTCAATGCTGCGGATAAAACGAAGAGGAAACTAGCATTACTCGGCCGGTCGATGGTGAACGTGGTAGGTGTTGCGATAGAACGAGGCTACTTAAACATTCCTAAAGACATGATAATTGAAGCTCATGAAATTAATGATTTGCCTCCAGAAATGGTAACTATTTTATGCACTGGTAGCCAAGGAGAGGCGATGGCAGCCCTGAGCCGTCTGTCCACGGGAAACTTCCGTAATGTTGAGATATTATCAGAAGATACGGTTATCATTGCTGCAGGTCCAATCCCTGGCAATGAAAGAAATGTGAGCAGTATTGTTGACAACTTATATAAACTAGGTGCGCATGTTATTTATGGATCTGGAAGCAGTTCAGGAATACATGTTTCAGGTCATGGGTATCAAGAAGATTTGAGGCTTATGCTAACCCTTATGAAGCCGAAGTACTTTATCCCTATTCATGGAGAATATCGAATGCTGCATCATCACAGGATGCTTGCAGAATCTGTAGGTGTAGAAGAAGACCATACATTTATCCTTAGAAATGGCGATGTTGTTGATATAGAAGATTCTGTTGCCCGCAGTACGAGAACCATCCCGAGCGGGAACACATATGTTGACGGAGTGGATGTAGGGAAGATGGAGTTTGTTTTACGTGATCGTAAACAAATTTCAGAGGAAGGAATGCTCATAATTATTATTCCGATGAATAAACAGGAAGAAAAACTGCTGTCCGAACCGGAATTTATTTCTCGAGGTTTTGTTGATCAGAATTTCTCTGAACTCCGAACAGGAATGAAACGAATTGCTCTAGAAACAATCAATGAGCTGCATGAAGCAAATAGATATTCATGGAATGTCATGAAAAAACAGATAAAAAAGTCTATAGCACAGTATGTAAAAGAACATACGAGAAAGGAGCCAATGATTGTTCCTATACTGATGGATATTTAAATTTAAAAATTAAAACAGACAATCCCCCAGACCATTAATATACATTTTATCGATTCTGTTCAATGGGAAAGGGAGGGATTATCTAAACGTAATGCAGTATTTTTTGCGGTAAATTGTTACAATAGTTAATACTAAGGCACAACTGGCAGGATAAATCTGCTTGTTGTGCCTTAGTTCGCTCATAATAATCTGGAGGAAATCTAATGCATATTAAAAATATACTTGTGGCTGGAAAATATGAAAAATTTTTTCAAGAACGAATTTTTAATAAAAAATCTCAAAACTTCCGATTTATTCCTGTTGATGATATAACATTAGATGACTTAACATGGGCAGATGCATATGTTGGGTCTAAACCGTGTCCTAACTTCAATCCTTCAAATTTGAAATGGGTTCATTCCTTTAATGCAGGTGTAAATAACTTTTTAGAGGTGGAAGGATGGAAGGAGACTACCCTTCTTACTCGTACCATTTGTTCTTTTGGTGAAAGAATTAGTGAGTATTGCTTGAGCTATGTATTAAGAGATCTCCAGTTCCATAAGTATTTTAAGGAAAAACAAGATCAAAAGGAGTGGGTTCCTAAAACGCCAAAAATGGTGAAGGAACTAACCATTGTTATTTTTGGCACAGGAGAAATTGGACAAGCAGTTGCAAAGACATTTCATCATTTTGGTGCGACCGTATATGGCGTATCTCAAAGTGGAAAGCAAAAGGATTTTTTCAAAGAGGTCGAAAAACCTGCTTATGCGGGTCCTTTACTAACACTTGCAGATTGGGTTATAAGCACACTGCCTTCAACAAAGGAAACATATAAACTTTTTGATGACGAATTATTTAACAACTTTAATGGGGCTGCTTTTATCAATGTCGGCAGGGGAGCGACCGTTGATGAAGTAGCACTGATTGAAGGATTAAATATAGGTAAAATAAGGTGTGCTGTATTAGACGTACTTACTAATGAACCTCTTCCCGAGGACTCAGAATTATGGTTAAGAGAAGATATTATTATCACCCCGCATATTTCAGCAGTTACAGATCTAAATGAAGCCGTTTCATACTTTATGGACACATTATATAAAATTGAAAGGAACGAAAAATTGCATAATCAAGTTGATTTTTTAAAGGGGTATTAAATTACTAGTTTATGGTATATTAAATGCATAGAGATTAAATGTCTGAGATTAATAATGGAGGTGCTTCAGTGAAAATTGTCGTTGCACCTGATTCTTTTAAAGGAGCCATCTCCGCCCGTGAAGTTTGTACATCTGTGAAGACTGGTGTGCATCATGTTTTCCCAAAGGCTGAAGTAATTGAGATTCCTTTAGCTGACGGCGGAGAAGGGACAATGGAGAATCTCGTCTATTCTTCTGGAGGTTCCTTCATAGACTTTGAAGTTAAGGGGCCAATTGGGAAACCGGTATTGGCAACTATCGGTTTATTAGGGGATCAAGAAACTGCGGTTATTGAAATGGCTCAAGCTTCCGGTCTTACACTCTTATCGAAAGAGGATAGAAATCCATTGCTGACAACTAGTTATGGAACAGGTGAACTAATCAAGCATGCACTGGATCGAAATTATCGCAAGTTTATTATTGGACTTGGCGGAAGTGCAACAAATGATGGAGGTACCGGGCTGCTGAAAGCATTAGGGGTGAGATTTTACTCAAATGATGGATATGAACTAGCTGATGGCGGGGCAGCTTTAATAAACTTAGCATTTATAGATGATTCAGCTTTAGATCCGCGAATAAGAGAGTCGTCCTTTTTAATTGCAAGTGATGTAACAAATCCATTATGTGGTCCAAATGGAGCTTCAATCATTTTTGGTCCGCAAAAGGGTGCTACTGCCCGTGACGTTATTAAACTGGATCAAGCATTATTTCATTATAGTAAAATTGTTCAGAAGCAAAAACATATGGATCTCTGCAAGATTGTTGGCGGGGGAGCAGCTGGCGGAATAGGTGCAGCCTTAGCTGCCTTTTTCCAGACTACGATCCGATCTGGAATAGAAGTTGTTATGGGTGCAATTCAATTTGAAGAGAAGATAAAAGGGGCAAATCTCATCATTACAGGTGAGGGAAACCTTGATAGTCAGACACTCTCTGGAAAAGTAATCACAGGGGTTAGTAAAATAGCAAAGAAGCAGCATATCCCGGTAATTGCTCTCTGTGGAAGCTTCCTTCTAGATAAATATGAAATAAACGAACTAGGAATTAGCAGTGCCTTTTCAATTGTACCAGGTCCATGTTCACTTGAAACAGCAATAATAAATTCTTCAAAGTGGACAATCGAGCGAACGGAGTTAATTATGCGATTACTAAAGGATGTCAAATTAAACTAGCAGGGAGGAACCATGTCGAAACCAAAAATATTTATAACTAGAAAAATACCTGTTCCTATCATAGATCAGCTAGAGAAAAGTTGTGAAGTATCTATTTGGGAGCATGAAGATACGCCAGTTCCCCGCGAAATATTAGAAGAAAAAATCACTGAAATAGACGGATTATTCTGCTTATTAACCGAAAACATTAATGAAGAATTAATAAGCAAAGCAAAAAAGCTAAAAGTAATCAGCAATATGGCAGTAGGCTATAACAATATTGATATTAATGCAGCCACCAAAAAAGGGATTATTGTTACTAATACGCCAGGAGTGTTAACAGAGACTACTGCTGACCTGACATTTGCACTCTTAATGGCTACTGCAAGAAGGATTCCAGAAGCGTCTTCCTATATGCGAGAGGGAAAATGGAAGACTTGGTCTCCCATGCAGCTTACCGGGCAAGATATATATAATTCTACAATTGGAATTATTGGTTTAGGAAGAATTGGTGAAGCACTCGCAAGAAGAGCGAAAGGATTCAATATGAATATTCTGTATCGTAATCGAAACAGAAACCTTCAAGCTGAGGGAGAATTAGGATTACAGTATGTATCATTAGAGGACTTATTAAAAAAATCTGACTTTGTTTGTATCATGACTCCTTATACACCAGAAACATATAATATGATTCGAAAGGAGCATTTCCAATTAATGAAGGATACTGCCATTTTAATAAACACTGCTCGCGGAGGGATAGTGAACGAAAATGACCTCTATCAAGCGCTTGCTGATGGAGTAATTTGGGCTGCAGGTCTTGACGTTTTTGAACAGGAGCCTGTCCCTTTAGATCATCCACTGCTTACATTGCCAAACGTAGTGACACTCCCCCACATAGGAAGTGCCAGCATTGGTACGCGTATGAAAATGGCAGAAGTTGCTGCAGAAAATCTTCTTCGAGCGTTAACTGGAGATATTCCCCAAAATGCTGTGAATAAGGAATGGCTGAATGATTAATAAAGACTGTAACCTATTCACTTAATTATTCTCTGCCATCCTTCCCAGCGGACCATTTTCATCAATGATATCCAGCAGATCATAAACGGAAATAGGAAACATAGGGAAACCAAATACATAAGGCGTTATTTCATAAAGCTGAAAATAAATGACAATTGTTTTATCGGCAATATAAAAGTCTTGATTTGGTTTTATTTCTGTAAATGGATTGAGAAGCTGGATATTTCGCTGTTTAATTTGTTTTTGTATTTGCATAGATAGCCTTTTAACATAATCACTGCCTGGCTTGAATAAATCCTTAAGTTCACAATGCTTTCCTTCCTTTAAATCGAATGTTAAAGATTTAATAATCGTCATTCCATGTGCTGCATGATAATGGTACGTATAATTTGAAAGTGCTAAGCTAAGTACTTCACGCTGATTATTTTTTATTTCATAAGAACCGATTATTTCAACTACCGATGCTGGATCTCCGCCAACTAATTCATTTACAAGCTGTTGGGTCTGATGGACAATTTTTCGGTTGATATTTTGTTCTAAACGTACATTCTTCATTTTATACACTTGAGGATAATAAATATTTTTATCCTTGCCGCCACTTATCTTTTCTGTTCTTATACTTACAGGAAACGAAATCGGCATACTACTCCATCCTTTAAACATTTTTAACTATCATATTCCAAATGATTGAATGGGTGAATGAAGGTTAATTTAGATTACAGAATGAGAACCAAAGCAATTATCATTCTATATTCCTCTATTAGTCTATTGACAAATACATTTTAAGCAATTAAAATTCAATTAAAGTTACCTAAAGAGAATCATTTGAGGTAAAAGTTTTTTCAATATATTTGAAAGCGATTACCTATTAGTAACTATTAATCATTCAAAAATTTACAAATACTAAGTTTTTCTTAATAATTTATAGAAAAATATTTTTTTATATCTATGTGTAACCGGTTACAGAAAGAAGGTATGATGTGAGCACAATTAAAGATGTAGCAAATGAAGCGAGTGTATCTGTTGCTACAGTTTCAAGGGTGTTAAATAATAATGGCTATGTAAATGAGGATACGAGAAAAAAAGTTTTAAAGGCCATAGAGAAATTAGACTATAAACCGAATGCGGTAGCTAGGAGCCTTTTTAAAAAACAATCTAAAACAATTGCTCTCATCGTGCCTGATATAAAGAACCCATTTTTCCCAGAAATAGCAAGAGCGATAGAAGATGTTTTAAATAACAATGACTATACATTAATCCTTTGTAATTCAGACGAACATGAGGATAAGGAAAAGAAATATTTTGATGTCATGAAGCAAAAGTATGTCGACGGTGTCATTATTGTCACAAGTACGCTTGCACCAAACTACATCGAGAAAAATAACATCCCGATCGTATCCCTTGACCGTCCAATTCATCAAAGTATTCCATCTGTTTCAGTCAACAATTATGAAGGCGCAAAAGAAGCAGTACAATATCTAAAAGCAATTGGATGTAAAAAAATTGCCCATGTCAGAGGACCTGTCAATGTCGTTAACGCAGACGAACGATTTAAAGGCTATTTAAGTGAGGTATCCAATGAGCCTTGGTTTACTGAGGAATTTATTATTAATGGAAATTATAACGTTCTAGAAACTGCAAAGGCGACGATGGTTCTACTATCTCAGCACCGTGATATTGATGGGATTTTTGCAGGGAATGATTATATGGCTTTAGGTGTATTGAAAGCCGCAACACAAATGGGAATAAGAATTCCACAAGATCTTTCATTGATTGGTTTTGATGGCATTCAGCTTTGTGAACTTACAAGTCCAGAAATTACAACGATGGCACAGCCTATATATGAATTAGGGGAGTCAGCAGCTAAACTTTTACTTGATATGATTGAGGGAAAAGCTGTAAATCCTGCACAGCAAGAATTTAAAGTATCTTTAAAAATAGGTCAATCAACTAAGGTCTTGAGGTGAAAATGATGACAAAAAAGAAAATCACTGTCATCGGCAGTATTAATATGGATATTGTAACAAGTACAAATATCCTTCCAAAAATGGGTGAAACGGTTTTAGGAAAAGCGTTTCACACCATACCTGGTGGCAAAGGGGCAAATCAAGCGGTTGCAGCTGCAAGATTAGGGGCAGACGTGACATTAATTGGATGTGTCGGTGATGATATATTTGGTAAAGAGTTAAAACAGCATTTGAAACAACAAGGAATAAATGTGGAAAATGTGGAACCGGTTACAGAAACTTCAACCGGTACTGCTAGCATCACACTTTATGATGGAGATAACAATATCATCGTTGTACCAGGTGCAAACTACCATGTAACACCCGATTATATCGAAGGATTAGAAAAGATAATTGCGGAAAGTGATGTTGTATTGCTCCAATTGGAAATTCCGTTAGAAACTGTTGAGAGAACAGTAGAAATCGCAAGAAGACATAAAGCAACCATCATTTTAAATCCTGCACCGATTCAGCCATTATCAAAAGAGCTTCTTTCAAAAGTTAACTATATAACACCGAATGAGCATGAACAAGAAATGCTTCTTACTTCTTTTGAATGGGCAGATGAAGAAAGAAAAGAAATCATAAAGAAATGCATTGTAACTAAAGGTTCAAAAGGCGTTTCCATTTTGAAAGAGGATGAACTTAAAATTCCTAGTTTCAGCGTGGATGTCGTAGATACGACAGGGGCTGGTGATACCTTTAATGGCGCTCTAGCTTATTGCTTAAGTATGGGATATGAGCTTGAAGAAGCATGTCGATTCGCTAATGCAACTGCTGCCCTATCTGTAACAAAATTTGGTGCTCAAGGCGGAATGCCGACCCTCCAGGAGGTAGAGGAATTCCTGCAGCAAAGAGGGGAAAAAAGAAAATGAAAAAATTAGGGATCTTAAATAGTCATATATCTGAAGTTCTATCACGACTTGGACATACCGATACGATCGTTATTGCTGATTGTGGTCTTCCTATACCAGACGAAACGATTCGAATCGATTTAGCATTAAGACAAGGGGACCCAAGTTTCATTGAGACGTTAGAGACCTTGCTTGAAGATATGGCAGTTGAAAAAGCAACACTTGCTGTAGAAATAAAGGAGCAAAACAAACCAATCAATGAGAAGGTTACCTCTATTCTTAAAGATGTGCCATTAAATTATATCTCACACGAAGAATTTAAAGCACAAACGAAAAAAGCAAAAGCAGTCATACGAACAGGTGAAGTAACTCCATATGCAAACATTATTTTACATGCAGGAGTGATTTTCTAATATGAACAGCCAATCAATTATTCAGATGAAAGGCATTTCCAAAGCATTCTCCGGTAATATCGTTTTGGAAAAAGTAGATTTTGAAATTATGCCTGGTGAAGTACATGCATTAATGGGAGAAAATGGAGCAGGTAAATCTACGTTAATGAAAATTTTAACAGGCATTTATGAAAGAGATGCCGGAACTGTTTCAGTTCGTGGAAATGAAGTACATTTCAAAAATGCGAAAGAAGCTGAAATGGCAGGAATTGCCGTTATTCATCAAGAGCTAAATATCATTCCTTACCTTACAGTTACCGAGAATATGTTCTTGGGAAAAGAGATGACATTCGGGAAATTTGGAATAACAAAAGATAAAGAAATGCAGCAAAAAACGAAAGAATATTTAAATCGTCTAGGGATCGATATTGATCCATCTATTGAGGCTGGCAAATTATCTGTCGGTCAGCAGCAAATGATAGAGATTGCTCGGGCAGTTGCAGCAAATACGGAAGTACTAATTATGGATGAGCCTACTGCCGCATTAACAGATCGTGAAATTGAAGCCCTATTTAAAGTGATCGATTCCCTTAAAGAACAAGGGGTTGGGATTGTATATATTTCACATCGAATGGAAGAAATATTTCAAATCTGCGATCGAATATCTGTTTTACGGGATGGTCAATTCATCGGCGTGAAAGCGATTCCAGAAACAAACTTTGATGAAATTGTCAAAATGATGGTTGGCAGGCAGCTTGGTGACCGCTTCCCGGATCGAGATACAGCTATAGGTTCCGAAAGGTTAAAAGTAGAAAATTTCACAAGTAAGGGCTCCTTTGAAAACGTCGATTTTTCTATCCATCAAGGAGAAATTCTTGGTGTAGCCGGTTTAATGGGCGCTGGCCGTACGGAAATTATGGAAGCAATTTTTGGTTATCGGAAGGTACAAGAAGGAAAGCTATTTATTGATGGAAAAGAGATAAAAATCAAATCACCATTTGATGCGATAAAAGCCGGGATCGGCTTTATTACGGAAGATCGTAAAAGTGAAGGGCTAGTACTCGATTTATCCGTAAGAGAAAACTTCTCACTGACCAACCTTAAAAAAATTTCTAAAAAGAATATCATTTCAGCAAAACAGGAAGCAAGCTTTGTAGATGAGATGATTAAAAAGCTACATGTAAAAACGTCCAGCAGTGAACAATTAGTAAAATCACTCAGTGGCGGAAATCAGCAAAAAATCGTAATTGGGAAATGGCTGGGTATTAATCCGAAAATCTTAATATTAGATGAGCCTACCCGCGGTGTCGATGTTGGAGCAAAAAAAGAAATTTATCAAATCATGAATGAATTAACAAAATTAGGCGTTTCCATTATTATGGTTTCTTCCGAACTTCCAGAAATCTTGGGAATGAGCGATCGAATCCTTGTGATTCACGAAGGGAAAGTATCCGCAATATTAAATAAGTCCGAGGCTGACCAAGAAATAATCATGCAAGCCGCGACAGGGGGAAATAAAAAATGAAGTCCTCAGCTTTATTTTCAAAACAGCTGCAAAAATTAGGACCTTTATTAGGATTAGTCATCATCACGGTCATATTAGCAATCGTAAGTCCAAGCTTTTTAACATTGGATAATATCTTTAATGTACTGCGTCAAGTATCAATCAATGCTTTAATCGCATTCGGAATGACTTTTGTTATTTTAACAGGTGGAATTGATCTATCAGTCGGTTCTATCCTTGCCCTATCTTCGGCAGTTACTGCAGGTTTGTTAGCTAGTGGAATGGACCCAATTTTAGCTATCCTTATCGGCTTACTGGCAGGTGCTGTAATGGGGGCAATTAATGGTTTCATTATTACAAAAGGAAAAGTAGCTCCTTTCATTGCCACACTAGCGACAATGACAATCTTTCGCGGTTTAACACTTGTTTATACAGAAGGACGTCCAATTACAGGTTTATCAGATAGTCAGTTTTTTGAATTAATGGGACGTGGATACTTAGGCTGGATACCGGTTCCTGTTATTTGGATGCTCATTTCTTATTGTATCCTTTACTTCATTTTAAAGAAGACTACATTCGGGCGTAAGGTATACGCAATTGGAGGAAATGAAGAAGCGTCTATTTTATCAGGTATTCGCGTAGATAAAGTTAAAATTTGGATTTATTCCATTACAGGAACATTGTCTGCACTAGCAGGAATTATCTTAACATCTCGTTTGAATTCTGCTCAGCCTACTGCAGGGGCATCCTATGAATTAGATGCAATTGCTGCAGTTGTATTAGGCGGTACAAGCTTATCTGGCGGGAAAGGCTGGATTTTTGGAACTTTGGTTGGAGCCCTCATTATTGGGGTTTTAAATAATGGATTAAATTTGATGAATGTAAGTTCCTTTTATCAGCAAGTAGTTAAAGGAGGTGTCATTCTACTAGCAGTCTTATTAGACAGAAAGAAAGCGGCATAATCTAATGTTAAAGCAAATTTGTCCGCAAGAACATTTTATTTCATTGAATACATTTTAGGAGGTCAATTAAGTGAAAAAAGCATTTAAAGGATTTTTGTTTATCACATTAATGATGGTTTTATTAGCTGGCTGTTCAACAGAAGCTCCAGGATCATCAGATAAGAGCGAAAAAGATACTAGCGGTAAAAAGGACGAAACTGTAAAAATTGGTCTTTCTGTTTCTACTTTGAACAATCCATTCTTCGTTTCGTTAAAACAAGGGGCAGAAGAGGAAGCAAAAGCACAAGGTGCGGAAATTGTTACAGTTGATGCACAGAACGATTCTGCTAAACAAGTAAGTGACATCGAGGATTTAATTCAGCAAGGTGTTGATGTGCTGCTAGTTAACCCTACAGATTCTGCTGCTGTTGCCGTTGCAATTGAGTCAGCTAACAATGCAAATATTCCTGTAATCACGGTAGACCGCAGCGCTGAAGGCGGAGAAGTTGTAGCACATATTGCTTCTGATAACGTAGCCGGAGGGGAAATGGCTGGAGCATTTATTTTAGAAAAGCTAGGAAATAAAGGGAAAGTCGTTGAATTAGAAGGAATTCCTGGATCATCAGCAGCTCGTGAACGCGGTGAAGGTTTCCATAAAGCAGTAGACGCAGTTGCAGATGTTGAAGTAGTTGCTAAACAAGCGGCTGATTTTGACCGTGCAAAAGGCTTATCTGTAATGGAAAATATTTTACAAGGTAATAAAGATATTCAAGCGGTCTTTGCTCATAACGATGAAATGGCATTAGGTGCATTAGAAGCTCTTCAAGCAGCTGGCTTAAAAGACGTGATTGTCGTTGGTTTTGATGCAACTGACGATGCGGTCAAGGCAGTTGAAAGTGGGAATATGGCGGCAACTGTTGCTCAAAAGCCTGTCATTATTGGTCAACAAGGGGTTACAACAGCTTTAAAAGTGGCTGGCGGCGAAACAGTTGATGAATTTATTCCAGTTGAGTTAGAGTTAGTAAAATAATCATAGAGTATAAAAAAAACTGCCATTCATTTGAATAGCAGTTTTTTTATGTTAATAATCTGTAACAATAATATCCCTATCTAATATTGTTTCTACAACTTCGCTTACTTGAAATGAGACTTGCGGGGAATCAAAATTTTCAAATGCATATTCGCATTTTGTCTTATAGCTCATGTTTTCAGCATAGTGAGCCATATGCCGATTAATATCTTCTTCTTTATCCTCCCTTGCTTTATGCCTTTCAATAACCGTGTCTCGATCAGCATAGATAAAAAATCGAATGACACGATCCCCATACATCTTTTTTAATTTTTCTGTTCCTTCTGGATTTAAAGTCAAATAAACGAGGGCATGTGATTCAAAAGCTTTTATAATATCTTCTTCACGTATACCGTAATAGAATCCATCAATCTCAACACTTTCTAGAAATTCTTGATTTTCTATCATTTTATTAAAAGTTTCTTGTTTAACAAAATGATAGTCTTCACCATCTTGTTCATAATGACGGGGCGCTCTAGTTGTATAGGAGAGAATGGTCTCCATATCAAACATTGTTGCGACCATTTTAGCAATGGTTTTCCTGCCAGAACCATCTGGACCTGTGTAAATAAATAATTTTTCTTTTTCTTTAATTTCGTACATAGATTTGCCTCCTTAAATAGTTTTGATTGTGACGATAAATGACGAAGCAGCAGCTTAGTAAAGTGAAATAACTCTGAGGGGGTTAACTACGTGATAGTAGGGGAAAATCTTTCAAATCATATCTTTAAGAATCTGATTTAAATAGTATTATTATATCAGATTATTATAAATATTTGGAGTTAATCGATTATTTTGTAATAATATTTTAATTTTATAAATAGTTAAAATAAAGGAAATCACTCGGTATTGTCGAAAAGAGTTGATATATAATTGAAAATGGTAAGTTTATTCATCGATGATAGGAGAGATTTATATGTCAGTTAAGGAAGGATACATAAAAGTAACAGGAGGAAACGTGTGGTATCAGATTTACGATACATATACGGATAAAACACCTGTTATTATTCTGCACGGCGGACCAGGTTCATCCCATTATTCGCTGCAAGGATTACATGTTCTTTCTGAGGATCGTCCAGTTATCTTTTATGATCAATTAGGCTGCGGAAAGTCAGATCGACCAGCAGACCCTTCTTTATGGAAGATTGAAAGATTTGTAGAAGAATTAGCCCAAATTAGAACAGCTCTTTCTTTAGACAAAGTCCATATCTTAGGCCATTCTTGGGGAACAACACTAGCTGCTGCTTATATTTTATCCAATCCAGCAGGTGTAGAAAGTGTTATCCTTTCAAGCCCTTGTTTAAGTGCACCGCTTTGGGCACAAGACCAGGCGAGGAACCGGAAGCAATTACCAGCAGAAGTACAAACTGTATTAAAAGCATGTGAAGATAATGGAACAACCGACTCGGAAGAATATAAGGCTGCCACCAATGAATTCAATAAACGCTTTGTTTGCCGTCTTGACCCAATGCCTGCTTTCTTAAAACAAGGTGCACAATACAAAAATCCAGATGTATATAATCTTATGTGGGGTCCATCAGAAATTCACGTGACAGGAAATTTAAAAAACTTCGATTGCACCCCGCAATTAAAGGATTTTGCTGTCCCAGCATTATATACATGTGGCCGATATGATGAAGCTACCCCAGAATCAACGGAATATTTCTGCAGCCTTACACCTGGAGCAAAATTACATATTTTCGAAAACAGTGCACATATGCCTTATTTAGAGGAAACGGAAGAGTATGTGATGGTAGTAAGAGAATTTTTAAGCAACATGGATAATAACAGTAAAAATGCACGAATAAGCAGGTGAAGTTTATGTTCTTTCTGTTACTAACTGCCATGATTATTACGTTAGTCGTTGGGACCACTTTAATTATTAATGGAAACACACTTTTCGGAATCCTTTCTATAGGAATAGGGGCATTATTGCTCTTCATCATTCTTATATATTATGGAAAAAAGAAAAATCGGAAAAAGAAATTTGACTGTACACCAGATTGTGATTGTGGACCGGACCTAGATTGTGATTGCGGACCAGATTGTAATTAGAATCAATCGATTATTGGAAATCGTCCCTTGTCATCGGATGAAAAGCAGATGTTTAACCATTAAGGGATATACACTGCCATTATGTTCGAGGTGTACAGGAATTTTGGCAGGATATCTCTTTTTTCCGATCTTATTCTTTATAGATATACATATTTCTATTTGGCTTGGACTATTTCTAAATATTCCTATGATCCTTGATGGATGGACCCAAAAGCTGAAGTTTAGAATGAGCAATAACAGATTACGATTGCTGACAGGAGCCATTTGCGGACTAGGGCAAAGTATTTTAATTGTCAGTATAAGTGACTACATTGTCTCACTGATTCTATAAAATACGAAGACAGAAACTAAATATATATTTATTAGCTAGGAGTGGAAAATCGATTGAGCAGAGAAAAAATTGCATTAAACTATGCCATAATGATTGAGATGATTAGAAGGAGCGGAACAACAGATCGCCAAATGATGGATCTACTAAAAAAAGGTGATAGCAAGGATTTTACTCCATATGGCGAAGGAATTCCTGACTGGCAGACATTTATTGATTTTTATAGATCCCATTCCGAAAGATTAGAAAGAGCTATCCTAAAAGGCTATACAATTACTTTTCTCACAAAAAATGCATTAAAAACACTATTAAAGATTAAATATGGTTTAGAAGAAAATATTGATTACCAGGTCTTTGATACTTACTTAGATGGTCTAGTCTTAACAAGTAATGAATTTGAGGACTTACAAAAGATGATGTCTATAAACTGGAAGGTAATTGATAAGGATTCTACTAATGAAAAACATCATGTTAAAATCGAGTTACACAATGGGCAGAAATGAAATTGAGTATGTTATGATATACCTATACTTATAAATTCATATCTTTTGAAAAGAGGGAATTTTATGCAAAAGGATTTTTTTATTACTAATCGCAATCATTTGTATGAGGAATTAAAGGAACAATCTCTTCTTATTTTATTTGCTGGGAAAGCACCGCAAAAATCAGCGGATGAGGACTATAAGTTTGTTCCTAATCGTAATTTTTATTACATAACAGGGATCGATGAACCAAATATAATCTTTATGGCTCGAAAGAAAAGAGGAAAAGTAGAAGAATATCTTTTTATCGAAAAATCTAATCCGGTATTAGAAAAGTGGGTTGGAAAGTCTGTTTCCATCAGCGAGGCAATTGACGCATCTGGAATTGACAACATTTTATATCTTGATCAATTCGAATCTACATTGTCACAAACATTTGTTTCAGAATCATTTTTTCACGTATATTTAGATTTAGAACGCAGAGAATTAGATTCGACAACAACAAAGGCGCAGCAATTTGCTTGTAAAATCCAAACAAATTATCCATTTGTTCAAATTAATAATGTTTACCCTGTCATTTGTGAGCTTCGCGTTTATAAAACACCAGATGAGATAGAAAAAATCAAAAAAGCGATTGAAATTACCCAAAATGGCATTAGAAATGTAATGAAGCATGTTAAGCCAGGCATGAGAGAATATCAATTAGAAGCTCATTTTGACTTTATTTTAAATTCTGAAGGCATCAAAGAGCATGCATTTCCAACAATCGTAGCAAGCGGAAATAATGGGACGATTCTACATTATGAAAAAAATAATGCCATAGTCGAGGATGGCAGCCTCGTTTTGCTTGATTTAGGAGCACAATTTGAATACTATAATGCTGATATCAGCTACACATTTCCGGTAAATGGAAAATTTACAGATAAGCAAAAAGTGTATTACAATATCGTCTTAAAAGCTTTGAGAGAAACAACCGCTCTTATTAAACCAGGGGTGCCATTTGCAAAGTTAAATGAAATGACAAAGAAAGTGCTTGCAGAGGAATGTGTAAAAGTTGGCTTAATTAAAGAGGAAACTGAGATTAGTGAGTACTATTATCATGGGGTCAGCCATTTTCTTGGATTAGATACACATGATGTAGGAAGTTACAAAGATTTAGTTCTAAAGCCTGGGATGGTACTTACTGTGGAGCCAGGTCTTTATATTGCAGATGAAGAAATCGGCATTCGTATTGAAGATGATGTATTAGTAACTGAAGAAGGGCATGAAGTGCTTACGAAGGATATCATTCGTTCGGTAGAGGATATAGAAGCATATATGCAAAATTAAGCTGCAAAGCCATTATTACGGTAAGTAATAATGGCTTTTTTTATTAATTACTAGCACAAGATTCACTTGACATAAGGTTTAGGCTATTCACATAATAGTAATTGATAACAATTATCATTATCAATAAGTGGAGGGAAGTGATTTTTTGACTTCAATTATACAAACAGATTTTTCAAAAATGCCAGGTCATTGGGTACTCGCTAAAATGGGAAAACGCGTCCTGCGTCCTGGCGGGATTGAACTAACAAAAAAGATGCTCGAACACTTACATATAACAGAAGATGATGATGTAGCTGAATTTGCTCCGGGTATGGGAGTTACAGCAAAAATCGTACTTGAGAAGAAACCTAAATCTTATACTGCCATTGAACAAAATGATGAAGCGGCTAAACAAGTAAGTAAATACTTGCCTCCAAACAATGCCGCTTGTATTATTGGGGATGCTCAACATACAAAACTGCCGAGTCAATCGGTTGATGTCTTATATGGAGAAGCGATGCTGACAATGCAATCACCGAAGCAAAAAGAGGAGATTATCGAAGAAGCAAATCGGATCTTACGTAAAGGCGGCAGGTATGGGATTCATGAACTTTGTTTAAATCCAAATAACATCGATGAAGAATTAAAATCCACGATTCGTCGTGATTTAGCAAATGTGATTCGCGTAAATGCGAAACCGCTGACTGTATTTGAATGGAAATCTCTTTTTGAAAATAAGGGCTTTAATGTTGTTATCATAGAAATGCGCCCCATGCATTTATTGGAAAAGAAGCGGATGATTCAAGACGAAGGTGTAAAGGGATTTGCAACGATCGTAAAAAATATTGCGGTGAATCCGGATGCTAGAAAACGAATAGAAGATATGCATGGCACTTTTAAGAAATATGAAAAGTACCTGGGAGCAATTAGTATTGTCATGGAGAAACAATAATCAGATGATAGAAAAAGGGAGAGTGAATTTGATATTTACTCTCCCTTTTTCATTTATTAATTAAATGAAGAATTACATTTATTTACATGGAGATGCTAAATTTGAATACTTTAGAAAGGGGAATAAGACATGATGCAATCGTTGACACAAACAGAAGTGGAAAATTTACGCAGAATCATTGGCGAACACGGAATGATCGCAAACAAATTAGAAGCTTATGCTCAAACTGCCATAGATCCTGAGTTAAAAACGATGCTGCAAAGGGATGCTCAGGCTGCAAAAACAGCGCAGCAGCAGCTTTTAACATTTTTACAATAAGGGGGAAATTTACTTGCTACAGGATAAAGATATTGTTAATGATTATTTAAATGGGTTAAATGCGAGTTTAAAAAGCTATGCAGGTTATATTAGCGATGCAAATAATGCCGAACTGCGACAAACCTTAATTCAATTAAGAAATGCAGATGAGTCTCGACAGCGGACAGTTTATAATTATGCTCTGCAAAACGGAGATTATAAGCCGCCGCAAACAGCCACACAAGAAGAAATTCAACAGGTACTAACAGAGCTAACTTCTGGTCAATAATGAGAATGAAACAGCAAAAGTCCACTTAAACAAGTGGATTTTTGCTATTTAGGATCAGTGAAGTTAATCTAACAATTATTATGGTAAAATAATACTATTCGATATCAACAAGAGTTCAATAAGTGTGAAGGGGTAAGGCAATGACAAAAGTAGGGTTAGTAATGAGGAAAATTCAATTTACGGAGGCACAAGGTCCGCGAATCTTTGCTGAACGTCTCAAAGCAATTGGAGAAGAACTGGGCATTGAAATTGTTTTCATATCGCCGGAACGGCATGTGAGTGGCTATGACTGGATTCCAGGATATGAACATGAAAAAGGAGATCTCGTTAACTATGACATCGTGCTCGATCAAATATATTCGCAAAAAATCGAACATGTAATCTACACTGTTTCCGGTTTTACTTATTTAAAAATGTTTTTGAAAAATAGTGTTCTTTTTCCACATAGCTTTCCTGATCCGGCATTGACAGGATATGAGATGATGAAGCCTTTCTATCAAATCGTTGATAAAGCAATTGTCCAAACCGAATTTTTAAAAAGGGAAATGGCACGTCATTTTGGTGTTCACGATGTAACTGTTATTCCGATCGGATTCAATGAAAAGCTAGCGAATAAATATTATGATCCATCTCAAGTTGTAGAAAATCGGATCCTTTGGATTGGCAGAGATGAAGAAAACAGAAGACCTGATTTAGTGATCGAGTATGCTTGGCAAAACCCCGATAAAGAAGTATATATGGTCTTCGGAGGCGAGCGATATCGAGAAAGTATGAAAAAATATCAAATTCCAAGCAATGTCAAACTACAGTTTGCACTATCACAAGATGAAATCTTCACCTTGATGAATTCTGCAAAAGTGTATTGGAGCTGTTCTAAGTTTGACACATTTGCAATGCCTTTAACTGAGAGCTTAGCTATGGGGAAAATTGTCGTTAAACCTGAGCATCCCTGCTATGATCATATCAGTGCAAAGCATTCCTTTTCCGGTAACGAAAAGAACTGGTTTGAGTTAGTTAATATGGCGGCTTCTGTTCCAATGAAATCATCTAAGGAAAATCGGGAATACGCATTTGATGCCTTTTCAAACACAGTGATGAAAGAAGGCTATCGCACATTCTTTAATGAGTGGATTAAGTAGTTTCTCGATTTTGTGAGTAAACGAGTAAGAATGACAAAGAATAATCATATTACTCGAACAAAATGGAGTTGAATCCTATGTCAGATGCGAATTACATACCTCGTGAAGAGGGCATAGATCATACCTTGAGCCTTATGCGAGAAGGATATTTGTACATTTTAAATAGGCGGCGCAGTTTCCATTCTGATATTTTTGAGACCCGTTTATTTGGAAAAAAAGTAATTTGTATGGGCGGAAATGAAGCGGCTGAGATTTTTTATGACACAGAAAAATTCAAACGAAAAAATGCAGCTCCTAATCGGGCAGTTCAAACATTGTTTGGAAAAAATGGTGTCCAAAGTTTAGATGATAAAGAGCATAAACTGCGCAAGGAAATGTTTATGTCTATCATGTCACCTGAGGAATTAGAAAAACTGATTATCATAACAAAAGAACAATGGCAGTTTGCGGTAGATAAATGGCGGCAAATGGATGAAGTAATCCTCTATGATGAGGTACAAGAAATTCTGTGTCGAACAGCCTGCCAATGGGCAGGAGTACCGCTGCCAGAAGAAGAAGTAACTCGGCTGTCCGAAGATTTAGGTGCAATGTTCGAATCCGCAGCTAAAGTTGGGCCGAATCATTGGAAAGGAAGAAACGCACGAAATCAAGTAGAAAAGTGGGTTGAAGAGCTCGTTAATAACGTTC
Source organism: Cytobacillus massiliigabonensis (assembly GCF_900199725.1). Classification (GTDB taxonomy): domain Bacteria; phylum Bacillota; class Bacilli; order Bacillales; family Cytobacillaceae; genus Cytobacillus; species Cytobacillus massiliigabonensis. The sequence goes on from NZ_LT904904.1 coordinate 2,680,944, forward strand.
GTGCTGGAAACGTACAGCCTCCGAAAAACTCTGCATTCGATCAATTTGTCAGGCATCGTAATCTCGATGGCCACTTACTTGACACAGAGACTGTGGCTGTTGAGATCATCAACATTTTGAGACCGATTGTAGCAATCGCAATATATATCAATTTTTTAACATTAGCCTTGCACTATTATCCTGAAGAAAGAAATAAACTCAAATCCGATCATACAAATTATGCTGAACTGTTTATACAAGAAGTTCGCCGTTTTTATCCCTTTTTTCCATTTGTCTCTGCTTTAGTTAAAAAGGATTTCATGTGGAAGGACTATACATTCGAAAAAGACACATTAACCTTGCTCGATCTCTATGGAACAAATCATGATCCAAACATATGGGATAATCCTGAACGATTTAATCCCGAACGGTTCGCCAACAAGGTAGAAAACCTTTATGATTTCATCCCTCAGGGCGGTGGTGATTACTTTATGGGTCATCGCTGCGCCGGCGAGTGGCTAACTATTGAGGTCATGAAGGTAAGTCTTGACTATTTGGTAAACAAAATGGAATTTGAGCTTCCTAAACAAGACTTAAGCTATAGCATGGTTAGCATGCCAAGTATTCCGCAAAGCAGAATAGTGATTAAAAATGTAAAATAGGATACTGACCCATGTAATTAATAATTAGCAGTGACAAAAAGAAAGAAACGAATAAATTGCAAACAATAATCAAGCAGTTCACAATACTTTGCAAAAAAATAGAGGGAACCTAGAATTTTAATAGGATTCACTCTTTTTTTATACTATTTCAACACTCCCACAAAAAATTTGATCCCCATCCTTTTTTAATTCTCTGTATAATAAAAGTAAGAATATTTAAATTTGCTGTTCAAACAAACAGAAACGAGGAAGTTTAGAAAATGAATTATAAAATTTTCGGTCATACCAAAAGCGCTGTTACAATTCTGGCGATACCAGCTTTAGGAGAGAGAAAAGAATTCTATATTCCATTGGCTAAGCAATTAAATGATTTTCGTTGGATTGTTTGCGATCTTCCAGGACATAACAACTATGAAACAAAAGACATGACGATTAATAGCTATGTAAATAATTTAAAGGATTTACTAGATTCATTAGACGTAACAAAAGTCCATTTAGTTGGTACATCAATTGGAGCGACAATTATACAAGCATTCTATCAAAAATACAATAAGGTTGTTAAATCTCTGTTTTTACTAGATGGGGGATATTACTTTTTAGGTGAGCGGCAAGGCACACAAGAAGAAATGACTCCACAAAAAATCGAGAAGTATGAAGATATAAGAGATGCTGTTCATGACTTTACATATTCCATTGAAGGATTACGAAAGCAGAATTACGAGCAATTTGAACACTATTTTTTAGAAAATTATATAGAGGATTCTGGATATTACAAGCATCATTGCGATGTTGATTCTTATAATGCGTTAAGTAAAGAAGTAGATTCAATCAATTATTGTTTAAAGGAACAACCTGACATTCCTTTAATTTTATTACTTGCTGAAAATAATTTAGACGAGTTCTCTAAGAAAAAAGTTAAAGAGTTTCAAGCACGGTATCCATTAGCTAAGGTACAGATCATTAATAATGGGCATCACTATCTGCCATTAACTCACACAGCTGAAATTAAAGAATTCATACAGCTTTATATTAGTTAATTAGTAGGTAAGTTTGATTATTCTTGTTTAATTCATTGCTTATTGTGCTAGAAAGAGTTATTTCTACATAGGAGCAGGCTTATGAATAAGGATAATAATTAGGCGAATTGCCCTAGATTGATCACCTTCATTCATTTAGGATCAATCTATATTTTGGCTATGAAAAATATTAGGAATCTTTGATGCCATATGGAGAAAAGGAATGTAAGGGGAATTGAGGATTTGGAAATAATATCTAACAACAAGGTGATAAACTACATTCTAAATAAACTGGCTGCGCTTGGCTTGTTAGTATTTATTATGTGCTTATATCTCATATTGGGAACTGGATTTAATTTGTATGAGTTTACGGAATATTTATCAAATATAAAGATTTGGGGACTCATTTGCGGATATGCATTAGTAACGACAGTGATAATTGATTTAATCAGGCTTAAATGGAGAGAGTGCACATTCAAGATGAGTATTCTTTTGCATTGTTTAGCTGGTTTCATTGTATTTTTTCCATTTACAGGTATTCATTTGTTTTCACTGATTGCTGGAAGTATTGGTGCATTATGTGCGTTTATCTATACCATTAGTTACTACATTATTAAACAAAAAAAGTATTTGGTATGGATTGCCCTTTTCGTCTTTCCACTTTTATTAAGTTTGAGATTAATAGATTTTACTATTAAAAAGGAATGGACCGAAGAAAAGACAGATTCATCATTTTCAGCAGAGTTTGAGCGTTTCAATGGCAAACACGAGATTCCATTGCCATTGAAAAAGGCAGATATAGTAACAAGTTCTATATCCTTTGAACAAATGAATGACGGAGGGTATGGGTATCATATCTCAAATAATAATGGGGATTTAGTAGGGATGAACGAGCTAGAAAATACAAATAAAGAATATGGAGATATTAATTCAAACGCATTCCAATTTAAAGCTGAAGAAGCAGGTATATATAAAATTATTGTGACAGGAGATAATTTGAAAGGAAAGATTCAAGTTAAATGGAAAATAGATTAATACATTATGTGTGAGTGCTTTTTTTCTAAATTATTATATTATCTATTATCTATTATGTATGGGCTTAAAGAAGAAAGAGGCAGCAGAGTTGGATTTATATCCCAATATCATTATGGAGGAATTCTTATGAAGACAATAGGGCTAATTGGTGGAATGAGCTGGGAATCATCAGCCGAATATTACCGAATCATAAATGAAGAGGTGAAAAAAAGATTGGGGGGATTACATTCAGCAAAATGTCTTCTATATAGTGTTAATTTTGAGGAAGTCGAACGTTTCCAGGCAGAAGGTAAGTGGGAGGAAGCTGGGAATCTACTAGGGGAAGTTGCTTATGCTTTAGAAAAAGGTGGAGCAGATTTCATTGTTATTTGCACAAATACAATGCATAAAGTAATTGAGTATATAAAACGGAAAATAAAAATACCTATCTTACATATTGCTGAAGCAACTGCTACTCAAATAAAAAAATCTAATGTGCATACTGTTGGACTATTAGGTACCAAGTACACAATGGAGCACGACTTTTATAAATCACGAATTGAGTCAAATGGTATAAAGGTTTTAGTACCAAATAATACAGAACGAGAGATAGTAAATAAGATTATATTTGAAGAGTTATGTTTAGGTAAAATAAAGTCTTCATCAAGGGAATATTACAATAAGGTTATTAAAAATTTAATTAATAGCGGTGCTGAAGGAATCATATTAGGATGTACAGAAATAGGGTTACTTGTGAAACAAGAGGATTCAGAAGTTCCATTATTCGATACAACATTAATCCATGCGATGGAAGCAGTTAATACAGCATTAGCAGACTAAATTGATTGAATAATAGCTATAGAGGCTCACCTTTCTATTATCTATTTCAACAAAAAAAGCGTTAGCCTTTGGAGGATTAATGCTTATTACATTGGCATTTACGGTTTGGGATCAAAGCACTTTGAAATAAAAGACTTAACCTGTATTTATTACGGTTATATTCAAGCACGAAAAGATAGGCACTGGTAATAAATTATCATTAGCGTTAACTTTTCTTGAGGTGATCAAATTTGAAATTTTCATATGATGATATTAAAAGCGGCAATGCAACATGTGTGCTAGAAATTAATAATCAAAAGTTTGAATTTTATCCGACTTTTCATTCAGATGCACTCGGAGATTTTGTTACATACCTTGCAGCTATTCATCCGTTATGTAAACTAAGTTGGAAAGAAGGCGCTTTTCACAAAATAAATGGAGGGATTGAGTGGCATACTGGTCCTATGTTATTGTGCTGGGAATTAAAGAGGGACTTTGATGAACTAGAAATTACAATTACTGAAACTCTAAATCCGAATATAGAAAGAAAAAAGAACATAAATTTACCTATAACAATATTTAAAGCTAAAGTTAATTTTAATGAGTTTGTTTTATGTGTAGTAAAAGAGTTAGATAGAATTATTAAACAAAGAGGGATATTAGGCTATCGACAAGAGTGGCAAAACTATACATTTCCTTTAGATGGGTTTCTGGCTTTGAAATATGCTTGTCTTTATAACAAACCTTTCGAGATAACAAAGAAGAAAAGTGGGACTTCAATTGATGAAGAACTTAATTTATTGATTAAAAATATTGATTAAAAAAACCTTTATTCCATTCCATTTTAACCTCTCCTTTTTTAATGTAACACCATTCATAATAAAATTTAATCCAGCCTTATTCATTTTTTGAGGAGGAATAGAAATGGAGGCTAATAAGGATTATAAACAATGCATAAGTTTAAGACCTTTAACGAAAGATGATTTTAAAATTGTCTTAAATTGGAGCAAGGATGAATCTTTTTGTTCAGCCAATGGATGGGCCAGAAATTGCTCTCCAGAAGAACTATATAAATGGTGGGTCAATTGTGTAAATAATGCATCGGAAGACTATATTCGAATAGGGTTAGAGTTGAATGAAAAATTAATTGGATATGCAGATTTAGCCTGTATTCAGGATCATACTGCTGAGTTAGGAATTGCCATTGGTGATAGCTGTTTGTGGGGAAAAGGGATTGGATATCATTCTGCTATAAGCATAATGGAATATGCCATAAAGAATTTAGGTATTACGACTTTTAAAGCTGAAACACATGAAGCTAATATTCGTTCAAGAAGAATGCTAGAGAAGATAGGTTTTAAAGAAATAAGTAGAATTGGTGATGAAGAATTCATTGAGATGAACAGTCACCTGATCCAATACAAACTGATTATTAAATAGAACAGCAGTAATGTTCAAAATTTTAGAGCGGTACCATTAGCTTCTTTAATTTAATAAACCTAATATAAATAATTACCTAAGACCTTCGAACAAATGAAGGTCTTATTTTATTGACAGCACTGTTATGTCTGTATATACTGAATATATACAGATATAACGAATAGAGGGATGTTATGAGTGAATATTATAATCTCAAACTCTGTGGATGAACCAATTTACTTACAAATAGTAAATCAATTCAAAGAGCAAATTATTAAGGGAGAACTGGTGGAATCTCAACCTCTCCCATCAATTAGAAATTTAGCTAAGGAACTAAAAATCAGTGTGATTACAACTAAACGTGCCTACGATGAACTAGAGAATGGGGGATTCATCGTTACAGTTGCAGGTAAAGGTTCATATGTTGCAGCTATTAACAAAGATATGTTTCGTGAGAGCAAATTAAAAATGATGGAAGAAAAAATGACAGAAGCGATCGATACAGCCAAACTAATTGGTTTAACATTGGAAGAGATTCAAGACATGGTCAAAATTATATATAAGGGATGGTAATAATGAATAATATGATGGAAATTACCAATTTATCGAAAAGCTATAAAGACTTTTCTTTAAAAGGTATTAATATCACTCTTGAAAAAGGATACATAATGGGCTTTATCGGTCCTAATGGTTCCGGGAAGAGTACTACCATAAAACTTATTATGAATTTGATAAAGAAAGATAGTGGAGAAATAAAAATTTTTGGTTTAGAAAACGAATCAAATAATATCACTATTAAAGAAAAAATTGGTTTTGTTTATGATGAAAATCATTTTTACGAAGAATTAACAGTAAAAGAAATGAAAGAAATCATAAGTCCGTTTTATAGCAGATGGGATGAAAGTGTTTTCAATAGATATGCTAAAGACTTTGAATTGCCTTTAAAAAAAGAAATAAAGCATTTGTCAAAAGGGATGAAGATGAAGTTCTCATTAGCCATTGCTCTTTCCCATCATGCTGAACTTTTAATAATGGATGAGCCAACTTCAGGTTTAGATCCGCTTATACGATCTGAACTATTAGATGTTCTGCAATCACTGCTGCAGGATGAAAACAAATCCATTTTCTTTTCGACACATATTACTTCTGACTTAGATAAAATTGCTGATTATATTACTTTAATTAATAATGGTGAAATCATATTGAGCAAAACAAAGGATGAACTTTTAGAGGAACACTTTATCGTAAAAGGGAGTAAAAAACAATTGAATATGAATAACCCATTAAACTTTATTGGACTTAAACAAAACGATTTTGGATTTGAAGCATTATGCAAAGATAAAAAAGCAGTAATTAGTCAATATGGTAATTCCGTAATAATTGAAAAACCAACGCTAGAAGATATGATGGTGTTTTACACGAGAAGGAGTGATCATCATGTATCATCTTATTAAAAAGGACATTTTGATGCAAAAGAGAGCATTAAAATTATCTGTCCTATTAATCATCTTTTTTTCCATTACCCTTTCTAATATAGGTCCTGCTGGACTGATAGTAGGTATCTTGGCTATAACCTATCAATTAGTGTTAGGAGCAAGTGCATTAGAAGATAAGAATAATAGTGACATCATACTCATAAGTCTACCTATCAAGAAAACCACCATTGTATTATCTAAATACGTTTCTATCTATATTTACGCTTTATTTGCAGCTATTGGATTTTATCTCATTTATTTGATTAGTAACTTACTTAATCTACCACTTGATATTCCTTTTAATTTTTCTGGATTAATTGCTGCAATTATTACTGTTACCTTATTTTGTTCGATATCCTTTCCATTAATTTTTAAGTATGGCTTTTTAAAATCAAAAATGGCAAACTTAATTATTTTCTTTGTATTTGTATTTGGAGGAACTGGACTGGTAAGTTATTTCAGTAGAAACAATAAACTAATGTTGAGCCAGGAATTAATCACCTTTTTGAGTAATAGCTCAGATTTTCAACTATTCATAATTTTAGCAGCCCCACTCTTTCTAATTCTAATTTGCTCATATTATCTTTCACTAGCTTTTTATAGGAACAGAGAATTTTGAAACTAAATGTTATACGGATTTCAAAAATTATTTGTTTTAAGGTAAACTTAATATAGGCTTATTTGAATTTCCTATATATAGATGTATATAATTTCCCGATTTCTGCCAATGAGTTTCAGAAAAGGATCTATTATTATGAGAAAAATAATAAGGAGGAAATAAACATGACTGAGGGAAGTAAAATCGGCAATAAAAAAGAGTTGTCACTAGAACAACATGAGGAATTACTTAAAGTGTTAAAAATCCGTTTTGAGAAAAACATGGACCGCCATAAAGGTCTTGAATGGTCCAATGTCCAAGCCAAGCTGGAAGCAAATACAGAAAAACTATGGTCACTCTATGAAATGGAAAGAACTGGCGGTGAACCGGATGTTGTTGGACACGATGAAAAGAAGAATGAATACATTTTTATTGATTGTTCAACTGAAACTCCAACAGGCCGCAGAAGTCTATGCTACGACCGTGAAGCACTAGAGTCAAGAAAAAAACACAAGCCAGAAAATAGCGCAATCGACATGGCAACTGAAATGGGCATTGAACTTTTAACTGAAGAACAATATCGAGCGCTGCAGAAACTTGGCAATTTCGATAAGAAAACATCGAGTTGGGTGCAAACACCGGATGATATTAGAAAACTTGGCGGTGCCCTTTTTTGCGATTATCGTTTTGGGCACGTCTTTGTGTACCACAATGGTGCTGATTCCTACTATGCTGCCAGAGGTTTCCGAGGTTCATTAAATGTCTAAACTTTGTACAGAAAGCTAAAATACAATTTTAAAATGAATTAATCATTTAGGAAAAGCTATAATTTCAGTCTTCAACAATCAGTTAGCGTTAGTCCAAGAAGGATTAACGCTTTTTTTGTGAAGTTTTTGTAGTTTCAGTGCAAGCTTGCTGAATAAAAAATCCCGTATAACCGCTAACATTTTTTGGTTAATAAGAAGGGAAAATTAAATATTTAGCGAAGTGTTATGTAAAAATTTTAGGAGGTTTTTTTATGTTCGTAACCATAGACCATTTTTTAAAATCTTGGAAATATGAATCGGAGGTTACTCATAAATTACTAAAAAATTTAACTGACGAGTCACTTAAACAGGAAATTACTTCACAGAATTGGAATTTAGGACGTATAGCTTGGCACACCGTTTCTTCCATTCGAATGATTGCCTCAAACACCAATTTAACGTTCGAGGCCCCAACAAAAGATTGGCCCGTTCCTGATTCAGCCCAATTTATAGCAGACAGCTACCAGCAAGCAAGTACTACATTTATTCAGTCTTTAATGTCACAATGGAGCGATAAAAACTTAGAAGAATGTATAGACTTTTTAGGTCAAAAGATTCCAAATGGGTCACTATTACTGTTTTTGATTCAGCATCAAAACCACCATCGTGGACAAATGACGGTTTTAATGCGACAAGCAGGACTAAGTGTTCCAGGTATTTATGGTCCCTCAAAAGAAGAATGGGCTAATTTTGGTATGCAAGCTCCAAAAATGTAACCTACCCAATTGAAAAGTAAGACACTATTATAACAATATTTATTGTTTGAAACGTAAATAAATCGTGTAAATAGAAGTATTTGGAGTGATCGAATGTCGTTTGAACAATGTAAATACATAAATTCTGTAATGTCAAATTTCAATAAAAAATGGTTTTTTGCAGGTGGCTGGGCAATTGACCTTTTTCTAGGAATAGAAACAAGAGATCACCATGATTTAGAGATCGGCATATTTAGAGAAGATCAAATGAAATTAAAGGAATTTCTTAGTCCTTGGGAATTTAAAAAAGTTTGTAAAGGTGAATTTACCCCTTGGGACAATGAGTATATAAAATTACCTCTTCATGAAATACATGCAATCAATCATGCAAATAATTATGAATTAGAAATTCTATTAAATGAATCCGATGCTGAAAATTGGAAGTTCAGAAGAGATGTAAGAATTTCCTATCCTATACAATCGGTAATAAGATTTTCCGAAACAGGTCTGCCATATTTGGCACCAGAAATAGTTTTACTATACAAGATAAAAAATACGAGAGAAAAAGATCATAAGGATTTTTTATCTGTTAAGGATTTCCTTAAGTCTAAACAGAAAAATTGGCTGCGACAAGCGATAAAGATTCATGAACCCAAGCATGATTGGCTAAAATTATTAGATTAGGCCGTTATTCCATAAACGGTGAAAGAGTTGAAGATCAGTGTGAAACAGCTTGTAAGTGTTATCCTTTTAGCAATTTTTATTGTCTTGATTAGTAGCTATTTTTTTTCTAATGATTTTTCAAATATTATTAAGGTAGAATATCAAAGATATAATCATACTGATGGGAGTTTCAGTAAAGTTGTAGAAATTGAAGAAGACGATACAATTAGCAAACTCATAAAGATATTAAATAAAGCAAATCATCAAAGCACTGTATATGAGAAGGAATACCACGAAGACTTTAAATTAACGTTATTTTATGAAAATGAAACAACCGAAACCATTAGAATTTGGCTGGATTTTGGACAAGAATATGACTTATTAGAAAGTGAAACAAGGGAAGGGACATATAAATTAAAAAACAGCAAATCAAGAGAAGCGTTGCTGGAGATTTTAAACTAACGTCTGCATCTCAATAGATCTGGGTGTCAAAATAGGCGAGCAAGATCTTATTGAACTAGAGTTGTAGGTTACAAGGTAGCAGGAAAACGAATAGACCTGGAGAACGATAGACCAATAAATGAAATTGAAAGTGAGGTTTAACAATGATTGAATTAGAACATCGCTTAAATGAATTTACCAAAATGCATGATGAATTTATCCGAGATTGGAACGAAGCAATGAGTTCAAGTGACACATCTTCAGTAAATAGAATGACAGAAGATTATTATGTTGCTTTTTTTAGTAGCGGAAACGAAAAACCTGTTTTTTTTACTAAGAAAGAAGCTATACAGGGTATGGACCAATCTGTTAGACATTTTTTAGGGGCGAATAAGAGGTTTGAAAATAGAGTGATTCGACTAAGGAATAACGAAAATGCTGTTGTTTTTTATGAACAATTAATTGTAAAAGATGAGGAAGTATTAGCAAGATTATTTACCATTGAAAACTGGAGACTATTTAACGAAAAATGGATGATAGTAAGGGAAATAGAAGAACCAATAAATTAGTTAATGATATTAATTTATACAAAGATGCAGGAGTTGGTGACATGTAGAGGTCAGAGGCACTTTTTTTGACTAACGGATGAATTTTTATCGATTCTCCCGTGCAGCCTCTGGCAAGGTACAGATTAAATGGACACAGGCAGGTTTTAACTCGTTTCCGGCTGTGGTGGAACAGAGCTTAATTTATTTGCTTTCAAGGATGGTACGGTGAACCCTGCTATTACAGATGAAAAAGATTTAAATCAAGTTGTTTGGGTCGAATTGCAGCTAAGGGATTCAGTTTCAACAACTATAGTAGATGGCTTGCCAGTAGTCAGCATTATTGGGTTTTATCCAACAGTCGAAACAATGATGGGGCAGGCAGTTTTACTTGTACTAGTTGGAGCAGCGATGGTCTATAAAAAGAAACAAAAATAACCATTAACCCTGGTGTTACTTTGTTTGAAACAGTTGTATTAATGTAATCTATATGCATTGATTGTTTTTCAGGAATGCTTTGGGACTATATGTTAAAATATAGTAAATATAAGGAAGGAGGAGAGAAGATGCCTTCGTGGTTAATTGTTGTAGTTCTAGCTTCTATATTAATTGGAATAGGGATGATAATCGATTACATTTATAAAAAGTATGACATATCAATTGATTCTAAAAGGCTATACGAAGAGACTAAGGATAACTTTGGTAATAGCAGCTCGTTTATGTAAACAATTTTTTCATCAATTTTCTTTCGAGGATTTATATAGATTAGTACCCAAATTCATTTTTAAAGGCATCGGGTTCATGATGACCGATGTCTTTTTTGTGCTATTTCAAGTATAAATAATGGGTTGGAATTCATACTAACTCAATAGCTAATCAAAATGTTTATTTAATTTTAATTTTTGTACTTCTGAACCGAACCCATAAGATGTCGATAAAGGATATAGTTTATCATAACCGATTAAATTTGCACAAAAAAAGAACTTGAATATCCAAGCTCCTTTAATTATGCTTTGTAATGACCTCTTATTAAGTTATTGTCCCTTAGTATTTCTCAATTTTTATTGTTATATTTTCTTCACTAATGGTTACGTTTTCTGTTTTAGACACTTTCATAATAGTATCATCAACTATTTGTTGAATTTTCGTTTCATCAATCTTTGCATCCTTCGGAAAACCTACAAAACAAGATATTTCAAAATTCCCTTCACCAGTAGCCCCATCTAACATCATTGTAATTGAATCTCTTTCAAATGCTGTTTGTTCTGTAATGGATACTATTATTTCCTCTTTTAATTCAGACAATAAATTTGATACATTATTTTCTCTGCTTTTCGAAGCGAATACTACTTTCTGATCACCATTTGATGCCTCGGTCACTTCATGCTGAACTTTTTCTTCGGTCTGTTCACCAGTACATCCAACTAATATAATTGAACAAAATGCAATACCTAAAAATACAGTATTTTTCAACATGTTAATGCCCCCTAAAGAATATTGTTTTACAATTCCCCCTGTTAATTAAAAGAAAAGCCGATCCATAAGCAAAGTGAGGTCGACTTTTTATGGGAAGCCTTTTTGGTGTGAATTTTTTAAGTGTTCTCGATTTTGCAAACAATGATTAATTTTTATTTTCATTCGGATGAGTAATTACTTTACCCATTTTTTCTTTTTCTACTTCCTTAACCCATATATTCTTTTCATTATCAAATTTAATTTCATGATAAATGTTTTTTCCAGTAGCCTTTTTTTCTAAAATTATCGCCTCGTCATTTTTAATATAAACGGATGGTACAATATCTCCATTTTCTTGCTCAATCATCACATCCATAAGGATACTAACTAGATTATCATATTCATCGTTTTTAAAAATCTCCGAAAGTTCAACCGCTTCATACTTTGTAAGATCAAGTTTAAAAGATGATTGAACATCCTCGTTAACCTCTCTTAAAAATTCGTTGTTTGCTTTTTCTATTTCATCTTTAATTTCTTGTTCTTTAGCATTTGTAGGATTTTCGAAAATATAAACGTTTTTTTCATTTGCTGATCCAAGACTAGTACCGACTAATAATATAAATAAACCTGCGACTATTATTAAACTTTTTTTCACTTTTATCCTCCCAACTTAAGTATTTCTCAAAAGAATATTCTCCCAAATCCTTTCCATCTTAACATAATATTCCAGAAATTTATCGGATTTTTCATTGAAGATAAAGAATATTTTGTGATTAATGAAATGTTTTGAGCTTAAATAGAATTATGATGATGTATTAATCACTTTACACAAAATATTGAAAGGAGAGCTTTTCTACCTAACGAAATTTTTTCTCTAATTTTCTATAGTAAATTTCATTATTATTAAAATATTACCAATATTATACATAATTAGTTATAATTATATAATATGATAATTGTTTCAATAACTATTCAAGTTCTACTTAATAATTTTAAGGAAATATTGAGGAGATAAAGATAATGAAGATTGAATTAAAAATCTTATTTATTCTAGCAATTTTCAGTTTCACTATATTAGCAGGTTGTAAAACTGAGGATACAGAAATAGGGATGGAGCAGTCAACAGCTGATATTGAGGAAAGAAAAAATTATCAAATTTTGCCTAATTACGGGGAGACTAGAGGAATAATTGTACAGGAAATCTATAATCCGCTAGATGTTACTAACATAGAAGTAGAGTTAATGAATTTATCCCAACAACATTTCCCCTCAACAAAGTTCTTTTATAGAGAGGGTAATACAATAAAAAATATTTCCAAATGGCACGAAAGGCAGTCAGATGAACCCGAGGGATTGAACCCTGCTATTGAAATACCCGAAGATGCAGGATGGGAGATTAAGATGGAGTTAGAAAAAAAACATCCTAAATATCTTGCGATTATTGAGGACCAAGAATATGTAGATAAAAAAGGAACAATAAAAGGATTGTCTATTGGAGTTATTTTAAACTCTACTTATTATATTGATAAAATCATTGATGATCAAGGGTTGAAACATACTGATCTAGTTGAGTTAAAGGAAAAATTTTTAAAGAAGAAAGGGAAAGAGATTGGAGAACAAATATTACATAGAATCAGAAAACAAAAGGAACTATCCAATGTCCCTGTCTTTATCGCACTCTATATTCAGGCAAATAAAAACAATATGCTGCCAGGGAGGTATTTTGCATCAACAATAGTTAATGATAATAAACAATCTATCAAATGGGTTGACATTAATAGAAATCAAATTAGTGTCCCTTCTAAAACATTTGGGAAAATAAATAAAGAACTAAATGATAAAATTACTTATATAAAAGAGGACATTGAAAAATATTACAATATGAATTTTTCTCTAAGCGGAAAAGGACTTATTGATGATTCAAATATAGAGAAAATATCTCTTGAATTATCAATTGATCCGTTGAGTTATCCTAGTCTTGTAGGTTTAGTTCAATATATTACCCCTGAAATTTCTAATCTTTCACAAGATTTTCCCATTACTTTATTAATCACTTCGATAGACGAGCCTAAAGCCATAATAATTTGTAATAAAAATCAAAGTCCCAAAATTCATATTTATTAAAGTTAATTTGTCTCGAATAGAAATACATTTAGACGATATAGTCGTTATGTTGTAAATGGGTTTTTTAATAACAAGGCGCAATAATCCGATGCAGCAATTATGCGGAAAGAAGTAGTGTACTATATTTTTACTAAAGCTCTTTTAATTTTCATTGTTGATTTTCGTGTACATACGAGAATTTTTAAGCGGAGAATTTCCGGCTATTTATAGAAAAGAAGCTTAAGAAGCAGATTTAAGAGGATATATTCCGCTTAACTGCTCAAATTTAGACAAAATCCATAGATTTAGGGGCTATAACCGGAAAAATTCCCTTTATTTTAAAGGAAATATGGGTATTTCCCGAATTAGACGGAATTTTTCCGGTTATTTCTCAAGTACAGTTAATTCAACATTCAGTTATAACAGAGCCTTTACTAAAAAAATTAAAATCAATTTAATTTTATATGTTAACTTTTTATCACATCGATCTTCTTATAAGTGGAAAGGAGGGGAGTTATTGAATCTCCCCTTTATAAGCAATTATTGTTGTTAAGATACGAACTTGAGTTAAGTTATAAGGAAATTACTGAAATGCTGGATTTTAAAGTGGGAACATAAAAAATTTAATTATTTCGCGCGAGTATAACATTTCAAGAAATGTATAAGAGGGTGCAAGCTAAACATGACCGACTATAAAGAAAATAAGCTTAATGAGCTTTTTTAAGAAACTTCCAATAGGAATTCGTTTGAGAGAAATATGAGAAAGGCGAAAAGAAGTACGATTCTTCGTACAATTATTATCTTTCTATTTATGTTGTGAAAAGCTATTTTGTTGCGATGTTATTTATACATATCAACAGGAAATAGGAGGTTCATATGGATAGGTTTCTAATAATGACAGTTGGAGTTACGCATAGTGGAAAAACTACTTTCGCCAAGCTCCTGGAAAAACGAATGACAAATTCTATCGTTGTTGATCAAGACCTCCAAGAAGAATTCTTACAAAAAAATTATTCTATTTTAATTCCGGAATTCGGACCGAAAAATTTAAAATATGCTCTTACACAAACTATTGTAGATTTTGCTATTAACAAAACCAATCTTCATATTATTTTGTGCAATTCTAACAGACAAAAAAATCCTCGGTTATACTTATTAAACCTATTTAAAAAAGAAAGATTTAAAACAATTATTGTAAATTTTGATTTTCCACTAGATAAAATAAAATGTCGCATTGTGAATAGTGACCGTGACTTAACTATACTTAGAAATGTAAAAAACTATGATGAAATTTTAAATATCCAATTAAACCAGACAGAAAAAGAAGATTTCATTCGTCCAACTGAAGAAGAAGCAAATTATCTATTTACTATAACCAAAGAGTGTGAAGTTCAGTCGGTTGTTGAATCAATCATTAACATTATAAATGGAATCAAATCATAGATTGTAATGTATTTAAATACGGTCTGCGTAAATAAAAAAAGCATTTTCGGATTGGAAACTATAATATAGTAATTCAATAGAATCCATTCAATCCGTTATAGGGCGCAAAAATTAAATAAAATATCCTAGATTATTCGTTTTAAAACAAAAATATTTGAATAGGAGAAAGGAAATACGGTATGAAAGTATTGTTTTTTGCATATCCAAGTTATGCTGATTTCGAAATTGCTCATGTGTTGTTTTTTCTTAAGAAAAAAGGAAAAGCAATGGTCACAACAATGACTTTAGATGGGAATCCAGTAGAAAGTCTCGCTGGTTTAAAAACCTTGCCACAACTATCAATCTCTGATGTCAAAATTAGAGATTATGATCTTGTTTTAATTCCTGGTGGTGATGGTGTACACGCGGTAATAGATGAACTTCATGTTCATTCTTTACTACAAGAGGCAAAATCTTTAAGTATTCCTATTGCATCTATTTGTGC
This sequence comes from Cytobacillus massiliigabonensis, assembly GCF_900199725.1. Lineage (GTDB taxonomy): Bacteria > Bacillota > Bacilli > Bacillales > Cytobacillaceae > Cytobacillus > Cytobacillus massiliigabonensis. The sequence goes on from NZ_LT904904.1 coordinate 2,696,561, forward strand.
ATCAGCGGCACTGTTGGGAAGAGCAGGGCTACTTCAGAATAAACGTTTTACGTGTCTTCCTGGAACATATAAATCATTTAAAGAGGTCTTTAAGGATGCTACCTATACAGAAGCAGCTATAGAAGTCGAAGAAGGATTCATTACAGCTAAAGGAACTGCATTTGCAGAATTTACAGTTGCTGTTGGTCACGAGTTAGGATTATGGAAAAATACTCAAGAAGCTGATCATGCATTGAAATTTTGTAAAGGAAACGCATAAAGTATAACTAAAGATGCCTATTAGTATCATTTTAAACTTCACATTAGAGCTTCCTCCTTAGAATGTGTGTTTTAAAGTGGTGTCTATCCTCATATCTTACTGAGGTGCTTTATTTTTTCAAAGTTGATAATTAAAAGTTCTACAAAAATGCTAACGAGTGCGATTGTTCAACAGGGACAATCGCTTTTTCAGGTAACAGACAAGTTACTTGTGTAAAATAATAACAAAATACCCTTTTTTATGTTTTAATGTAAATATAACAATAATTCCCAACTTTCTGAAAGGTAGTGGCGAAATGAAGCTAAATCGACAACCCCGGCCAACAAACCATTATGATAAACAACTTCTCCAAATTGATGAACAAATTTGTGCTTTATTAAAACAGCGTAAGGAGCTCTCAAACAATAATCCAGGTTTACCACCTGATGATGTTACCTCTAATTGGGCTATCAAATACGATCTTTATGAAGAATATTTAAGTTCATTATTTGGGGCACTGAGATTGGAAGACTTCTTTAAACCTCGTGTTGAACCAACTGGATTTAGAAAGCACATACCTGTTTTGAAATCAATAGAAAAAGATGATCGTTTTTATTCAGTTGCTGCTATTCGGCAGTATGAGAATGCCAGCATAGTACAACTTCAAATTGATTGGGATGAGCCCGAGGATTCACCAAATGAGCGAATTAACAGGCACAAAATCAATACTTTTGAACTGTTTATAAGTAAGAAATATGATTGCTGGCAGAAACGAGCAAGAGGCTCAACAGGTCATTTAACATACCATTTTATTGTTACACCACCGTTACCTGATGATATTTCAGAAATTGATTTAGTATTTAAAGAATATAGCGACACTTTTAAGGATAAACCAACAGGTCTTGAAATTGTGATAAATTTAGAGTGACTTTACGAACGTGAGCTTAGCAAAATCCTGAGGAACTAATTTATATTAAAGTTCTTCAATTTTCCATAAACGTCAATTTTACAGCAGGAAATGCGTTCTTTCTTTATGTACACTATATTTTTGAATAAGGAATTTAAATATTTAAGCTCGATTTTTATTTTTAGTGAAACCGAAAGAAGGGAGATAAAATGAAAATTAGAGACATCTATGGGGACTTACCAGCTCTAACAACAGACCGTTTATTATTACGTAAGTTCAAGGCAGAGGATATGTTCGAGTATGCGTCTGAACCAGATGTATCTAAGTTCATTCCATGGGAGACACATAAAACTATGGAAGATACATATGAATTCTTAAATTCTATTTCAAAGAGTTCTGCAAAAAATGGGAATGAAACTGGAGGGAATATCACGAGAAAACTAAAGAAATCATCTTGTCTATTCCCCCTTTTCTCCAGGCTCCATGTTGTGATTTTCATCCTGTTAACTAATTTGAAAATTTGCCCTGAATTTCTGTTAAAAACATCTCAGCAGCTGCAGAGAAAACTTGATGCTTTTTCCATACAATATTTAAGCCCGATTCAAGTCTTGGCTCTAACGGTCTAAAACAAAGATTACTATCACTAGACGTATTCACTATTTTATCTAGGGTTATTGCATACCCAATGCCTTCTTCAACCATAATGGCAGCATTATATGCAAGATTGAATGTAGTTACGATGTCTAGTTTATCAAAGTTTTCACCAAACCAATCCGCAAATTCATTTTTTGAAAATGTCTGCTTCATAGCCTGTCGTGAACAGATGAGCGGAACATTTAATAAATCTACTGATTGAATGGACTTTTTGAACGCTAGTGGACTGTCTTTCCTCATAATAACGCCCCAAATGTCTTTGGCAGGCATATTGATATAATTGTATTTCGATAAGTCTGCTGGTTGTATTAAAATGACAAAGTCTAGTAAGCCCTTATCAAGCCGCTCAGTCACATCGTCTTCGTTTCCACTGTATAGGTGATATCGTATATTCGGATTACTAAATTGCAAATCTTTTACCACACGTGCAATTTGCTTCATGGCTTCGGTTTCTCCACAACCTATATAAACATCACCACTTATGGTTTCTTCCATGCAACTAAATTCCGCCTCTAATTTATCAACCATTTCAATGATTTCTTCAGCCCTGTTTCGCAGGAGCATTCCTTCATCGGTAAGAATAATACTATGACTGCTGCGAATAAATAGTTTTTTCCCTAGCTCTTTTTCAAGGTCTTTTAATTGTCTTGACAAGGTTGGCTGTGTAACATGCAAAAATTCTGCTGCCCTCGTAATACTTCCTTCTCTTGCAACCGCAAGAAAATAGCGCAAAACCCTTAATTCCATAAAACATACCTCCTGTATAATGCTTTAGTATATCTGTTTCTGAAATGCCCATCAAGCATATCTTGTTATGAGATATAGGTATTGGATATATGTGTAGAAGTCGCGCTAAAATGAATAACGAGGGAGGTTTTAATCATGATAATTGCTAAACAACCAGCTTTCGAGACTTCAGACACATTCATCTTTTCATAAATATTTTTGGAGGTATATATTTTGGCTAAACAAAAAAAATTACTCATATTCATTTTGACCATAGGAGTTTTCGGCATCTTGAATACTGAGATGGGTATAATTGGGATATTGCCTGAGATTGCTAATCATTTTAATGTTAGTGTTTCAGCAGCAGGATGGCTGGTGAGTATTTTTGCAATCGGTGTTGCAATATCCGGCCCAACAATGCCTTTATTGTTTTCGAGGTTCGACCGAAAAAAAGTAATGGTATTCGTTCTTAGTGTTTTTGTAGCAGCAAACATCATCTCCATCTTTACAACTAGCTTTAGTATTCTACTAATTGCCAGGATCATTCCTGCTCTTTGCCATCCGATATATTGTTCTCTGGCGTTTTCGGTAGCAGCAGATTCAGTCAGTAAGGAGGAAGCCCCAAAAGCAGTAGCAAAAGTATTTATTGGTGTATCAGCGGGAATGGTTGTTGGTGTACCAATCGTAAGTTTCATTGCTGGTGTATTTAATTTACAAATGGCAATGGCATTTTTCGCAATTATTAATATTGCTGTCCTACTAGCTACTTTCCTCTTTGTCCCGTCAATGCCTGTAAAAGAAAAAATCTCCTATGGTACACAGCTACATGTATTAAAGCATTCGAACACATGGATTGCCATTATCATTGTCATTTTGTTAAATGCCGCTATATTTGGCGTTTATAGCTATCTTGCTGAATTTTTACAAACGGTAACGAATGCATCATCAAATATAACAAGCCTCATCCTATTTATTTATGGTGCAGCTAATATTATAGGAAACATCCTGGCTGGCAGATTACTCGTTGAAAAACCGGTAAAAACGATCGCAGCTCTGCCTTTTTTAATGGGAGCTGTATACATCCTGTTATTTTTCGCAGGAAAGTTTACCATACCGATGGCACTTGTTACTTTATTCTGGGGGATACTAGCCGGGCTAGCTGCTAACATCAATCAATATGTAGTTACCACAGCAGCGAAAGAAGCCCCTGATTTCGCTAATGGTTTGTTTTTATCATCCTGTAATATAGGAACAACAATTGGTGCAACTGCAGGTGGATTATTTATATCAGAAATGGGGACACAATACGTTGTATTAGTGGGGATCTTCTCATTGATATTGACCATGGTGTTTATTTTCCTAAGAAACTATCAATTTAGAGCTGCAGAGCTAGTTTCGAGGTAAAAAGTGTATGGATCAATTTGGGCATCTTGGTCTTCTCTTTGAAACCATACTAAATTAGAAAACCGACTCCAGCATTAGAATGGAATTCATATCCTGGCATTATTGCGGTTGTTGCCTCGAAATATGTGAAAAAAAAGACTTTAATAAGCTAAGTATTCCAGTTCACATAGGTCGTTCTTCGTATAGAGGAATGGATGATATTGCAGAAGAAAAAGACCTCCTATTTCCTGAAAAAATTTTAAAAGGGATGAAAGGGTGTTATTATCTATGTCAAAAATTCAAGATAAAGTGGTTGTTATTATGGGTGCATCAAGTGGAATTGGTGAAGCAACGACCAGGAAACTTGCACAAGAAGGAGCAAAATTAATCATTGCAGCTCGTCGTGAAGAACGATTAAAAGAAATTAAAGATTCCATTCCAGAAGCTAATTTATATTATAAAGCTGCAGATGTTTCAAATTATGAGGAAGTAAAAAATGTGATTGATTTGGCCATGGAAAAGTTCGGTCGTGTAGATGTATTGTTTAATAATGCTGCTATCATGCCAACAGGTCCGCTAGTTGAAGCTCGTCGTGATGAATGGAAGCAAATGTTGGATATTAATGTGATGGGTGTTCTAAATGGGATTGCTGCAACCCTTCCAATTATGGTTGAACAACAAAGCGGCCATATTATTTCCACAGCCTCTGTGGCAGGTCATGTGGTCTATCCAAATTCAGCTGTATATTGTGGGACGAAATTTGCCGTTCGTGCCATTATGGAAGGTCTGCGTCAAGAACACCGTTTAGATAATATCCGTTCAACTATAATTTCTCCCGGTACAGTAGCAACCGAGTTAGCCGGGTCCATTAAAAAAGATGATTTACGAGAAGCTGAGTTAGAATATCAAAAATCAATTGACCCATTACAATCTGAAGACGTCGCTAAAACGGTAGCATTTGTTATTGAGGCTTCAGAGCATGTATCTGTTAGTGAAATGATCGTACGTCCAACTCAACAACCGCTTTAAAAGAAGACTATATTAACCCCCGTGCTTAATAGGATGCTTAAGGCTGGCAGACATACTAATGAAAAATAAAAAACTGCCCTAAAAATTTGGGGCAGTTTTTTATGGTTTAAAGGAGGAGATTTAAAACCTGAAGATGGCAAAATGGATAATATGTCATCGTCAACTGAATTGACTACTGAAGTAAATAGTTTTAAAGAATTTACTCATGATCCTTTTATGAGTAAAGAGAGTTATATTAATGCTCTATAAGAAGGTTTAAGCATAGAAGATGGGGAATATAATATCGGAGTATGAACAACAAAGGCGGATTAGAATTGTTACATTTTATAAAAATAGAACTCTCTAAACGCTTCCAATAATGTTTTTTATGACCCTGTCTTTTTTGGCAGCATTTCTCTATAGATAAGGTGAGGCCGTAAAAAGTGAATGGGAGGTAAAATATGCGTAACTTGGTGAAATGGAATTGAGAGGCAATCGAGATTGATTTATGCAAAGGAATCGTTCTGTTTTGGCTTAATCAGTTGCTGCTGATACAAGCAACAAGACAGGTCTGTAGGATGGTAAGCACAAAGGCAAAATTTAAGAGAAAATTAAATGTTATAGAGGACTTGGTTACATATAGGAAGGAGGGAAGAAGCAGTATTCGAAAAGCACCATTAGCTGGATAGTGGATAAGCTCGTAATAAATCTGCTAATTATGTTAGGAAAGCGAATGTTGGAACTTGATATACTCTGTGAAGGAATCCACACAAATGGATTCATCATTTTTTTGCCCTTCTTTTCGCGGAACGACGGCAGAACCTTCTATAAACGAGCAAGGAACGAACTTAGAACTAAATCAAGATAGAGAGAAGAAAAAGGAGAAGATAAAGAAAGAGAATGAACAGTCAAGAGTTTATCTACTTGATGAAAAGCTGTTCAAATAAGGAGTCTAGCTTGAGTTAACGAATTTTCACTGAATATATTAATTGTGGTACAGCTTAAATTGGTAGATTAACAAATTAATATAGTCAATATCAACATTAAAATTCAACTAAATTTTGATACATGCAATAGAATTATTAAGAGATCTTTAAAGTAAAAAGCAGTTTAATAGAGGTTTTCGTGATACTTTTTAGAATTATATTAGATCGTATACAATTTTATAGGTGGGATTTATTATGACGGAACCAGTGGTTATACTTAGTGATTATAACCCGATTTGGGAAGAACAATTTGATTACGAGAAAGAGAGAATTCTTAATATTTTAAGGGGTAAAGTTATTGGAATTGAACATATAGGAAGCACTTCCATAAAGGGATTGGTAGCGAAACCGATAATTGACATTATAGTAGGTGTACATTATTTAGATGAAGTATCTAACTTTATTAATCCATTAAGTGCAATAGAATATGAATATGTTCCTAAACCTGAATTAAAAGATAGAAGGTTTTTCAGGAAGGGTTTATGGGCGCAGGGCACTTGTCATCTACATATATGCGAAATTAACAGCAGTGAGTGGATTGAAAAATTATTGTTTCGAAATTATCTAAGGCTACACCCCAAGGTTGCTGATGAGTATGTTTTGTTAAAAAAAGAACTTGCTTTAAAATATAAATTTGATAGACCAGCTTATACAAAGGAAAAAGAACCGTTTATTAAGAATGTTATTGATAAAGCTAGAAAAGATCTAAAATTGTGGAATTAGTTGATAAAATTAAGGTGAAAAAAGGTAGTTATATAGAACTCAATATATCTTTTGAAGTTCATTATTTCTTAGTAAAGCTTGTTGGTGGAGAGTTAAATATTCAAGACCCAGACAATTTAATCTATGATATTGCTTGGAAAAACATAGATGAATTAAAGGAATTAGATTTAAGTTTCCAAGAAGATAGAGATATTTTAATAAGTTGTATTAGAAAGGAATGAAGGCAAAAACTTTTTTCAATTAACAGAAGATTTAACAAAAAAATCGAGGAGCTTCTTTGCAGCTGTATTATATTTTTCAATATTAAATAATCGGGCGCAATTCTGCTGCAAGAATTATGCTCTTTCTTATGTTAAGGGCAGATCTTTGGTAGTTAGTTGATTTTATATTTATATGAATAAGTTGAGGTTGAGATGGAATGTACTTAAAAGTAACAATCCAAATATGGTAAAGAAGGATTTAGACATTGTTCACAGAATATTTTTAAATGATTTTTAATAATAGAAGGATAGTGAAAAGATATGAATGTTGGTGTAAATGGTATTAGAAACAAGCGGTTTAATTTGAATGTTCGTGTAGTTAATTTTGAAAATGACAAGAATATACTTATTCAATTTAGGAAAGATACTGAAATTGAAAATACCGGAACATTAGATGGTTTCGATTTTAAAGCTTATCTAAACCGAGTGAGGGAAAGAGTAAATAAACTTCCAATTGGTCAATTAATTATTGAAAAGGATAATATTCCAGTTGGTCAAATGGGGTTTGGTATCACCAATTACGAAAGTATCGAGATTGGTTATGTTGATTTACTTTATCTTCTTCCTGATTATCGTGGGAAAGGTCTTGGCAAGGAATTGATTAGGTATGCAGATAAATTTTTTAGTGAAATTAATGTATCCGAGTATCATTTAAGAGTATCCTCTAACAATCATATAGCTATAAATTTATACACCCATTTAGGGATGGTCAAAATAGAAGAAGAATATCCTGAAAACGAGAAATATCCAGTATGGCGAATGAGAAAAGTATTGTAATCTTTAATCTTAATAATATCTTTTTTTCCTCTTATATTACCGCTAGTTTTTCATCACAGAATAAGCTTAAATAATCGGGCGTGATTCAGCAGTAAAAATTACGCTCTTTTTTTATGTAGAGGGGCAGCTTGTGGCGCATGGTCTCGACTTTTTTATCGGACTTAACGCATCGCAAAAGCATAACCAACTTCAATTCATCGATTGCCAGACAAGCAACTTTTGCATGCGGTTATGAGTTATGAGGGCAATACGCATAAAATAATAGAAAATCAAGAGTTGCTAGATTTATTCTTACCGATATTGCGCGCTGGTTTTAAGTTACCAGAAACATATTGTCACCAAGCATGTGGGGTAGCGACTTTTCATACATTAGATGGTGGATACTTTTTTATAACAGAGAACTCTGGACCAGTTGTGTATATTGCCAAGCAAACATTGAAAATATCGGATAAAATTCTAGGAAAGGTAATGATAGATCGCTTTGTTGTGAACTAATCTTCATTTATCTTAATTGGAAAAGAGGTTATGAATCAATGAATAGCAATATTATTAGTGGTATAGTATTATTAGCGCTGAGTTTGTTTCTTAAGCCATTATTGGCGATTGTGGGACTGAATGAAAGGTTGTTCGGATTGCACTGGCAAGGTGAAACTGTGTTTTCATTGAGTCCCTTCTTAGTTCGGATTATTCTAGCAGTGATTGGGATGATCATGCTTATCATCGGCGGTATGCAAGTTACAAAACAAAAGAGTAAATAGTTGAAAGGATAGAGAGCACGACAATTGATGAATATGAACATGGAAGTGTTGTTATTGGCATTGTATTAATTTTCGAATTTTATTTGCTAAAAAGATAACATTCAAAAATATCCTTTTTCCCTTAGGAAGTTCCTTTGTTGATAAAACTTTTTTTGATATAATTGGAGAAGCTGCTGCAAAACGGGCAAAAGAGGTATATGAACAATACACACATTATGCCTAAGAAAATTCCTTCAAGAGAATCTTCTCCCTTACATAAAATTTCAAACATTCGATATGCTTGTTTAAGTTAAGTGTATGATGAATAAATACTAACGGCTCGGTATTGGACTGAGCCGTTTGCTTTATTAGCACCATTATGTGGCAATACTAGATCTAGTGAATGGAGAGGATGCCGAATGAAAATAAATCAATTAATTGCTAACAATATTAACCGTTTAGATACCGTCTTACCGGAAGATCAATCATTAGGAATTGCCGGTTTGTCAGGATCTGGTAAGACGACTTTCTGTCAAACAATTGGTGAAGAATCTAAGAAACGTCTTGTTTCCTTATTACCAAAGGCTGATTATCAATATTTATTCTCTGATATCTTGGAAACAAATTTCAGTGCCATTAAGATGGAAGAGATGCCTTTAGTGCTTTTTCTCGGAAGATCATCCATTTCTTCAAATCCGCGTTCAACCATTGGCACACATACAGGTGTATTTACAGAGATTCGCAAGCATCTTGCTGAAACATTTAATCTATCACCAGAAGTTTTTTCATTTAATAATGAATTAGGTTGGTGTCCAGCTTGTAAAGGACGCGGCACGACCAAAAATATTGAATGTAAAAAGTGTGAGGGAAAGCGTTTTAATCCGGAAGTGGAGCAATATAACATAAAAATTTGGAATCAGCCACATAGTATTTCCGATATCAATAATCTAAGCATAGAATTGATTCACTCCCTTGCAGAGGAATTACATATAAATGAAGAGAAACAGAAAGTTCTTCGAAATATTATCAATATGAATATCGGTTACTTAACATTGAATCGAATCATGGGTACATTGTCAGGCGGAGAATTAACACGGCTGTTCTTGGCAGAATTCATGGCAGTAAGTGAAAATACCGTTATTATTATTGATGAAATCTCAGTTGGTCTTGATCATCAAACACTACTGAACATTTTAGATGAGATAAAAAAATTAGGCTTTAAGAATCAAATTTGGCTTATTGATCATTCTGACACAGTACTCGATCTAACAGATGAGCAATTATTTTTTGGCCCTGGCAGCGGGAAATATGGCGGGAAAATTGTGGAAGAGTCACCGCGTCCACAACCAATCTATTGGGAACGAAATGAGGCAACACCAACAGAATACTATCAATTTAAAGATTTATATTGCCGTAATATTCAAATGGCTGAATTTCAGATTCCGAAAAATAGACTTGTTACCGTAACGGGGGAATCGGGATGCGGAAAATCTACACTTGTCAATGAATGCATTGCCAAAGATTTTCAAGAGAGATATCCAAAAGATAAGCTTGTAATGGTAGGGCAGGATCGAAACCAATCGATTACCAGTCTGTCAACCGTTGCAACCTTTCTTGATATTAAAAAGAGACTCACAAAATATAGTGAAGATATTGATGATATTTTTGAGCGCTCGATTGAAGATATCCTTGATGAACTTCCTAATGAAGACATCGCCTATAAACGCTTGAGCCTATTAATCAAACTTGGACTTGGTTATTTGACATTAGAAAGAAAGACACAAACATTATCGACTGGTGAATTTCAATGTGTGCATTTAGTCTCGGAACTATTTTCAAAAACTAGAAATCCTCATACACTTTTTATTTTTGATGAGCCATCGAAAGGTTTATCACAAAATATTTTAAATCAATTCATAGACAGTGTCAGGGGCATTTTGAAAGATGAGTCTGTTTCGATCATTATGATTGAACATAATGCCTATATGATGGAAAGCTCTGATTTTATCGTAGATTTTGGTCAACGAAAGAATGAACCAATCACACAACTTGATGTTGTTCGTCATGATGTCTATTATGAAATGAAAAATAAGGAAGAAAGTAAACTGCCAGCGTCAATATCGTCCACACTCCATTCACAAAAGGGCATTACGTATTTAAAAGAAAGGCATATTGACTATTTTAAAGAAGCAGAAAATGTCTATAAGGGCGGTATATTAAAAAGCTTAACATCCATGGCCAGGCTGATTTATGGCGAATACGATTCTAATAAAATTGCACCGGTTATTGCCATTGACCTTGAAAGGCATTTGTATAGTCAATATAGCTTCCTTTATGAAATGGGCGGCTTGATTAACCATATTATTGCTTCACATCCGACCAATAAAGATACGAGAAGCTTTGACTTCTATTCACAGGCCAATCATTGTCCCTCATGCTCTGGACGTCTTAAAATTGAAATATTTGATAAGGATTTGGTCATGCAAGATAAAAATCTTTCATTTAGTGACGGTTTATTCTATCCAGAAATAATGGACGTATTAAAATTCTATCAAATCCCTAAAATAGAATTTCTATTTGAAGAAATAAAAAATGAGCTCGGTCTTGATCTGACGAAAAGCTATAATGAGATGTCAGATGAAGAAAAGCATACATTTTGGTATGGGTATTTTGAAAAGTCCTTTTATGATAAAAAAGGCAAGGCACGAAGAACATGGGTAGGATTTAATACTATCATTGGCGGCTATATTGTCATTTCAAAATCAATTATTAAAGAGCATATGAAAGCTTCGAAGGAAATGATTCTATGTCCAATTTGTGAGGGCGCAGTATTAAAACACGAGAAGCCGCTTAAATTTGGAGACACGGACATTCGTGAAATAATCAATCAGCCGATTGACAAAGTTTTGGAAATAACAGGAGACATAACTGCACTTGTCAAACTGAAAGCAATTGTAGGCGGAGAGATGATTTTGACTGAAGATGTCTCATTACTGCCCAGAAAAACACAAGTTGCATTGAAATTGTTTGAAATAGAACAAGCAAGCTTTACCGGTTATGAAATCGTTTTACAAAACGTCCTTCCATTCTGGGATACAATTATGAATAATATCGAATCAATTAGCAGCAACAATCAAGTGACTATCTGTGATTTTCCAAATATCTATGAAACAAGAGAAACGATCATCGATCAGTATTTCACTAATGGAAAATACAAAAAGCTAACTTATGTATATGAAGCATTTGGCTACAAAAAATTAGTAACCCAAATGAATAAAATTAAAAAAAGCCATCCATGTCCTTTTTGTAAAGGAAAGAAAGTGATTTCAGAAGATAATCTGCATGATGGTGTGTTTAAGTTAACCATTCCTTGTGTTAGTTGTCATGCAAGTGGCATAAATAATGAAGGACTAAAGGAAATCGTCGATGGCATCGACGTGCAAACATGGCTGACAGGAAAAGTAAGGGATGTTGTAGATCAAAGTCTTCGAACAGAAGAAGTCGCAGACATTCCAATCTTCAATCGGATTCGAGAACTAAATAAACAAGATATGATGGCCGTTTATCAGTGCCTCGAGCAAAATAATTAAAACACAGCTAGATGTCAGCTAGTGATAGTAAACTCATTTACGATATATATTGTAAATGAGTTTTTTTGTAGAACCTGTTTGATTGAAAAAAGTGTTCAACCAAGAAGGCTTAACAATTATATTCTATACAGGTTTAATATTGTAGACAATTTATACAGATAGAATAGCCCTTTAAGCTGTTTTTGATTACGTTTATCTATATGTTTTTGAATATCATGTATCACTTTTCTTACATCTTCAAGATCATTTTGGTTTAATTCTTTAATCTTCTTTTTTATTTGAATAACCTCATATGAATAAAATGCATTCTGAGTTATTTTCATTAATAAGATTTTTATGAGCTGGAATGTGTCAAATTGGCGATAGTTATTTAGTTCTCCTCTTTTGGACGTAATAAATCCTTCCTTTTCCCAATATCGAAGAGTTGATGGAGGTATATTTGTCTGAAGTGAAACTTCTCCAGTAGTCATAGAGTTTTCATGCGTCAAGTTTTCCAGATAATTATTCACTTGTTCAATAATAATTTTGTCTTCATAATTAGCTACTTGCGCTTTATTTATAATCCAAAGAGCAGCGTCTAGTTCTTTTCGCTGCAACTTTTTTAGAACAGCTGATGTTATGTCCATTCCAAATCCAGGAGACAGAGCTATAATACACTCAAAATAAGCTAAATGTTCCTCTGTAAATATCCTATAACCAGTAGATGACCGTTCAGGTTTCGGTACAATCCCTCTTTCTTCATAGCTTCTTAAAGTGCTTGTACTAATATTTAATTTTTTGGCTATATCTATAGGTCTTATTTTTTCCATGAGCACACTCCAATATGACAACTATACTAATATGTAAAGTTTATCAAATAAAGTATTGTAAATTCAGACATTTCCTCTAAAAACTTTAGAATTTGCTTCATTGTTGTAAGCTTGATTTGTAAGATGAAAAATATGGAGGGATTCTTATGACAACAGTAAACGTTCAACCGCAGATGACAATCTATGAGTTAGGAGAAGTGCTATCTACTTATATAAAAGAACACTGGAAAGAAGTACTGAACAATAATATCAAAGAGCTTGAACAGCTATTTCCGGAATATGAAGATGCAACATACGGCATGTATTTAGATAAACTTATTCCACCAATATGGAAAATAGTAAAAGAAAATGGTTTTCGATCTGCAGAAAATACGAAAGAAGATGACTTTGTGATTGGAGAGTGTCTACACTTTAGAAATTCAATGGAAAAAGGTAAGTGGGGCACACCTCGTCATGAAAAACGCGTTTTTTGGATTGTGATTGAAAATCAACATAAAGATAAGATAGGAACTCTACTGTTTGAGTTATCTCATTCACATATTGAGTTTAACTTGCCAGCGCAGCCAAGGTTTCTTCCTTTAAAAGAAATTAAACGAGAAGATATCATTAAAAAAATTATTCAACTAGAAGAGAACTTGTCATGATCCAATAAACTACTTGGTTAATTTGTTATGTGTACTATATTCTAACAGGAATCCCATTATTTTAATTGTACTCTAAGGAATTACTAAAACATTACCTAACAAAAAAGGAGGAACTACATGATTGTAAAGATCGAAGAATATGAACTTCTTGACATAGGATTCAGTCCCATATGGAATAACCACAGGAAAAGATGGTGCAGTATGGTTTACGGAAAATAAGGCAAATAAAATTGGATAGCTGACAGTAACAAGCGAAATTATCGAATATGTTTTACCATGCCCAGATTCAGCACCTTTTGGAATAACTGAAGGGCACAATGGGGAAATTTTGTTTACTGAAAATCAAAATAATTAGATAGGTCGGCTAAGTTTGTTATGAAAATCATGAAAGGACGAAGATACAATGGAATCAAATAATCTAAGAGGTCCAAATGTAGGGAAGAGATAACATGTATTTAGAAGAACTGGAGATAAAAATTAAAAATAATAATATTGAAGACGCTATAGATTTAATTGAAGAGATTGGTAATAATAAGAATATTGAAGCAGTACGACCTTTAATTCATCATCTTTTAACGACAGATAATAAAAATTTAAGAAATGCTATTGCTATAGCCTTATCTGATATAGGTAATAGCGAAGCCATTGAACCACTAATCTATATGTTGAAAAGCCCTAATACTGTTGGTTCCAAAGGAACATTATTATATGCATTGGAGAATTTTAATTGTGGTCCTTTTGCTGAATTAATAGTTGACTTATTGTTTGACGATAGTTTCGAAGTGAGCAGGCAATCTTTCCTGCTGTTAGAATCCAATGCAAAAACCATTCCTACTGATTTGAAACATAAGTGTATTAAAAAAATAATGAGCAAAATAGATAATTTGCGTGATCAAACTGAATTTCTAAGGGAATCAATAGAAATTTTGAGAAGAGAGTTGTAATGAACAAGCAACAAGGAATCATTTGTTTTACCAAGAAATTCAGGTGTTTGCTGGGATATATAAATAATTAATGAACTATAATACTTGTAGTCTTAGGAGAGCAATCAATCTTCTAAGACTTTTTTATTCCCAATTTAGTGATTCACCTCAAGGACTTCCTATAAAACCAAAATATTAGAGGGTCGAAAGAAACTTTCCTTAGAGGCTTCTTTAGAAAAAGAATTAGTAGATGTTATTCATTATGCAGTAGCTCTTGCAAGTTTGAATAATATTGATTTAACCAAAGCAATTATTGAAAAAGATAAGCAAGCTGCAATTAAATATAATCAAACTCCAAATTTAGAAGAATTTTTAGTATCACTAAATGTAAAATAACTTTTCAATCTGAAAATATATTTCATAAATTGTAATTTTTCCCTTTTTTATAGTAGTTCCTACATGTTGTTTAATGTTTTGTGGTGGAAAAAAATGTAATTGTTCTTCAAGTAAAACCAATGAATTAAAGAAAATGTACATGATTGCTAAATGGTTAGTTTCATCCATCAGTGGCGCTTTCATCACTTTTTTTCATTTTAGCTTCATATTTTAAAGCAATAAAAAGATTGCGAAGAATTACACGATTGGTTACAGCTTATGTTAAAGTATAAAAGGGATTCTCCATGTTGGAGAGTCCCTAAATTTTATAATTGTATCACTATATTATGGGAGTTATTCTTTTAAGCTTATCGTAACTTCAAACTCTTCCAAGAAGTTTGGTGAACTCATTGCTACGGTTGTAATATATAAATCTTTAGAAGTTGGTGTTTCTGAAAAAGAAGCCTGATATTGATTAATAGATCCATCGACTCGGACCGCTGGTTGTTCAGAATAATACCGAGTACCACTTGAATCTTCAAGCCATATTGCGTTTGCTTGACTATATAAATCTTCACCTTCTACTTTATACCTAAAAGTCCTGACGCCGTTCTCAACTGTTGATTCTAAAATAGTTAAGTGTCCAATTTCACCTTGAGGAAGGGTCATTTTTTCCCCTTCCCATTTAATCTTTTTTATTTGTGGTTTTATTTCACTTGAATTACTAAAATAGGGTTTAATCGTTAAAGTAGTTGGGATCGTTTGCATTGCTTCATTGTATTGCTCATAATGGAAAATAACTTTCCCGTTTACAGATTGTCCACTTTTTCCTCCACTACTAAACGGTTGTAATACTCGACCTTTGTCATCAATTACTTGATAATTGAGCATCAAAAACTTATTATCAGTATTTACCTTGTCATCATACATTAAGCGAAATGAAATCTCAGTTGAAGTAGGAAAGAAAGTAATTTTATCATATATAACCGTTAGCTCCTCATTTTTCTTTATTTGATTAATAAGAAAGGATTGATATTCTCCTTTCTTTTCAACTGCTAACTCCACAAACCAGGATTTCCCCTTATTTGATCGAATACCAAGAACAAAAGAATCTGGGATTTCTTCACGGACATGGACACTAATTGTTCCTGCATACATTCCATTTTCAATCTCTAATTCTTTTCTACCCATTCCATAACCCACCTTTTTTCCATTAATCAACAACTCAAGATTATCTAGAAAAAAGGGGGTTCGATTGCTTTCATTTTCTTGAATAATATAGCCAATATGAATTTGTCCACCATCATATAGAGTTTCAGTAAAGGTAATCAACTGTCCGTCTATTTCAATTTGTTCTCCTAGTTCTATCGTTAAACCTTCTATTTTTCCTTTCTTTACATCAATATCACCAATAAATTCAAACGCAGAGCCAATTACAGGAATCTCCTTCATAGTGTTCGCAAATGTAGGAGAGATTACCGATAAGCCAATTACCATCGAAAGAGCAACCATTGCCACTGTAAGTCCAATAAATACTTTCTTTTTTGTTTTTTTTCTTGGAAGTTGTTTAAGAGTTTCTTCCACACGTTTGTCTATGATACTTGGTACTGACAGATTCACATCATTATTTAATTGCTTTTCCCATTTATCCATGTCATAACCTCCTTATCTTGAGCTAATGACTTCTGCATTTTCTCGCGAGCGCGTCGTAATTTTGTTTTTACGGTATTTTCAGGAATGTCTAAAATAAGAGCTAAATCATGAACTGATAAGTCTTCGATATAAAATAGTTTTAAAATTTGTTTATCTTCTAAGGGGAGGACATCAAGTAATTGTTCGATCTCAACTTTTTCGTATCCATAATCTTTTGATACTGGTTCTCCTAATCCTTCAATTGGAATGAGATTCTTTCTTTTCCTATGAAGTTGATGACATTCATTTAGAAGAATCCGTATCAACCATGTTTTAAAATAACGTGGTTCGCGAATGGTATGAATATTTAAAAAGGCTTTCATTATTGCCTCTTGGATCGCATCAGCACAATCCTCATCACGTGAGAGAATCGTTCGACTAACTCGATACATCATCAATTTATGTGCAAGAATCAGCTTTTCAAAGGAAGAACTATTCCCTTTAATTGCTTTCTTCACTTCTTTAATAAGATTCACTTTGCGAGCTCCTTTCAATTCTTCTAATTATTAGATACATAAGTGCCCTCTGCGGTTTCAAATATTAAAAAATACAATTAAGTGGATAGTTTCACTATACTATTCGTTACAAACAGTTGGAATAAAGGAATATAAAAGGGAGGGTGTTTGAGTTCAAAAAAAAAGAACTAAAAAACATGAAAGCTTAAATTTAGAAATTTGGTGAATTTATGATGCTCCTTACACTTATGAATGCTACTCAATTTGAACTAATTCATAATTAACTACAATAGCATACTCATTTTAATTTGTATGTTCTAATTCTATGTATTTAACCGACCATATCATTAATTCGTCATTGGGAAAATCCAACAAAAGAGTAACTGTCTTTTGAAAATTGTACGGGTGAGCATGATAGTTTTCAGTAAGAAATAATAAAGTACATCATATTACCATTCAAACGTCTATTTTTCTTACTGAAGTATCAATGAAATTTGTTGCCATTTTAAGAGGAGAATTTACAGGGGACATTGGTTTTATTTTATTATCATTACCCGTTGGTGAAGTTCTTAATTAAACTAACAAGCTCAATAAGAATTAAGTGACTATATGTTAGAGACCAAATTTTAGTTATTCAATTAAAGGACTCTTTTCAGAAATAAGAAAAATGTTATAATTTTTTATAACGGATTGAATTTTCTTGCTTTTTAGGAAAATTGACATTTATTAATAATGCGGTATTAACAAGAATAGGTGGATGAACAAATGATTGGCTTACCCAGAGGTGAAGTTTTTTTAGTTCCCTGGACTAATGAATGGATAAAAGAATTCGAAGGTGAGAAGCAGCGCATTCTAGAAGCGATTGATCAACACACAATAAACATTCATCATATTGGAAGTACTGCAGTAAAGGGTCTGAGTGCGAAACCGATAATAGATATTGCAATTGAAGTAAGAAATTTTTCAGATGGAGAAAAGTGTATTGCTGCTTTAGGAGGTCTTGGTTATACATATAGGGGTACCAATGTATTACCTGAAAGGCATTACTTTAACAAAGGTGAACCACGAACACACCAAATACATATGTATCAAACTAGGAATAAATATTTATTAGAACAGTTGAATTTTAGAGATTACTTGAGAGATAACGAGGACTCAAGAAATGAATATGAACTTTTAAAATTTAAACTAGCAAGTTCTAATAAAAATGATAAACATAAATATGCCGAAGAAAAAACTGATTTTGTTAAGTCAATTTTAGAAAGAATTTAAAATAAAAATTCACACTAAAGTCCTTTAGAAATATACACAAATAAATTAGTTTGATTTCATTATAACCTACTGTGGTCAATTGATAAGGATGTTTAAATAAGAATTTATATTCTTTGTGGTACAGATAGGGGAAAATATTTAATAGATAGTATTCCAAAATATGATTATAAAAGTAGAGAATATATTTTCTAAATGATAAGTATTATGTTGTGTAAAGCTATTTTGTTGTGAAGTTTATTAAACAATCAACAAGAAATTGGAAGTCCATATGGGGCTGTTGACAAAATGGGAAAAGAGTTTTGTTCCTTTTAACAGGTTCGGTTCAGGGTACAAAACACAAAATAGCAAGGGAGTTTGTGAAATATTGAACTTAAAGTAACGGAGCTGGTTAGTATAACAATGAAATAGGAATTAATGAAACGAATACTATAAACAGTTTTTTAAATTGGGAGGGAGAATTATTATGCTGTTTAAAAATGGGGAATTAAAAGTTCGAAAATTAGAAAAAGAAGATAACATCCTGTTAGCAAAATGGCTCTCAGACCCGTTGGTTCTTGAGTTCTATGAAGGTAGAGATAATCCTTTTAATTTAGAAAAGGTGAATGAAGTTTTTTATGCTCCTGAAGATGAAGAAGTTAAATGTATTGTGGAATATGATGGTAAAGAAATTGGCTATATCCAATTCTATCAATTAGATAATGAAACGAAAAAGGAATATGGATATTTAACCGAAAATGTTTATGGAACAGACCAATTTATTGGAGAGATAGAATACTGGAACAAAGGAATTGGCACATTACTTGTTACATCTATGATAAAATTTTTAATCGAACATAAAAATGCAGACCGTATAGTTATGGATCCTCAATCAAGAAATACAAGGGCGATAAAATGTTATGAGAAATGTGGTTTTAAGAAAATAAAATTACTTCCGCGTCGTGAGCTTCATGAGGGGAAATATCAAGATTGTTGGTTGATTGAGTACCATTAATAAAATATTTTTTCTTCAAGTAACGGCGGTCTTAGTACAAGAAAAAGGAATACTGAAAACTGTTATTAAAGGCGAATTTATGCAGGTTTAAATAGGAGGATGAACCTATTGGATACGACAATCACTTTTTAATTCAGTAGTACTAAATATGAAGGTACAGAGGCGAAAGAAACATTTACTTTTAAAGAATTAGGTATTGATGAGGATTTGGATGATGAAGCACTAAAAATAGAAATAGATAGAGTTTTTCACGCTTGGGTTTGGGATAAACTCAATATTTCTTATAGTATCGTTATAAACGGACAAACGTAGAGAGTACAGATTATATTCTGTAACAAAAGAGAAACTTCTTATTGTGCTAACGAAGCAAGATAGTGAAAAAGCTATAAATTAAATATGGACTTTTAGGTGTGATAAAAATTGAAAAGAAGATTAAAGAAGAAGCTTGTAAATAGATATAATATTTTAAAAGAGACAGAACGTCAAAAACATAAGCGAAAAGGAAATCGGTGCATACAGTATGAACTTTTACCAATGGGACAAGACGATAAAATTGCAATGTTTAACGATGAAATAACTCCTGACTATCCATACTCTACACACTGGCTTTTAGATGTGTACTATTGGAAATTTAACGACATTTACCAAATAAGAGTTTTTCCTTGTTCTAAATTTGGCGGTAGTCCAACTAAATCCCCTGTTCGATTAATTTTTAGTAGTGAGAATATGTTCGAAAAGCTGATTGAAGATATTAAAAAGGATAAGTTTTGGGAGGCCAATTATTAATTATACTATTTCAATGTTATTCAAGTAACGGATGCGATATTCAATTAGGGAAATACGGTTTAGGATAGCGTTGTAACACTATCGGGAAGGAAATATTATTTGTGGATAAACGATTAAGATTTAATGTGGATGTAGAGAATTACGACAAATAGAGACCGACATATTGTGATGAATTATTTAAAGATATTATGGAGTATTCCCAAGTTGAACATCGTAATAAAGTTATTGAAATTGGAATAGGAATTGGAACAGGTCAGGCTACTAAACCTTTTTTGGATAGAGGCTGTTAGAAGGGGTATGTAAAACAATTACAAGAAAAGCCAGTGAAGGTGACATTGCATTCAAAAGATGGTTGATGTAGGTCATCTTGAACATTATCAAAACGGTATAAATTTCATTCGTGAACATGGAAAAGAGTGGATTTAAAAGTAGTTTTTTGTTGAGCGGCGCTATGCTTTTTAGGAATAAAAGCATAGTCAAAATACAATAAACGATATTCAGCAAACGGGTGGAATTGTGGAATAAGGAATTAAATATTATAAAAAATCAAAAGGAATGTCTCCAAAATTGAGACTTTCCTTTTGATTTTTTATAGTATAACTTACTTTTAACAGCATAAATATGACTTTTAAAAAAACAGACGAGTGGATGTAATCAGCTTTCGGGAAGGTGTAACTATTTGTATAATACATATTTTACTATATCGGTAAACGATTATTATTGAATTCTTTTATTTATTTTTAGGTGCAAATGTTTTAATTTTGGAGTAGCATCAAGAAATTACAAGTTTAAAGAAATTCCAATTAAACCGAAAAATTGAGCTTTTCCTGTACCTCGTTTAATCACCCTATCATGGAATATCTAATCAAAGACACGCCTCATTTAGTATAAGTTTAATATCTTCACAATCTGACATAAACTTGAGCCCACCATTTAATCCATAAATAAAACTATTATTTATCCATTCGAATAATTCTAAATGTACTAATGATTTAATAACGTCCCAATCGGGCATTTGAATAATTCTTTTGTACAAGGTAAAGATAACTTAAAACATACTTCATCTTAAGGTGGAACAAATATGAAGTTTATTTTTTCTCACTTCCCAGATTGGAAAGTATTTTTTCAGGCCTTTATTGTATTTGTTGTGCCTTTTGCACTATCTAAAACTTTTGAATTTATGAAAAGGATTGGAGAGAAATAGAAGTTATGAGCTGGTCTAGCGGAAAAATAACACCAACTAATGTAAATCCTTTTTTTAAAGGGGTATTGGAGTTAGATGAGGCATTATTAAAAGAAAGGCTGGGTGAAAATTCAGATATTCTATACCGGGAGTTTAAGTTAAAAAAATCGAATGTGTCTGGTCTTCTTATCTTCTTAAGTGGTTTATCTAATAGAAACACAATAGACAAGGATATTCTACCCGTATTATTGGAACCATTCCATCCGGATGATTTAAAACTATTGAAATTAACAGGAAGAATGGAATTCTTAAAGAAATATCTCTTGCCAATAAGTGATATTAAAGAATCGGCCTCTATTGAAGTTGTAGCCTCTAAAATTCTAACTGGTATGGCTGCCTTAATCATTGATGGATGCAAGGATGTCCTGCTACTGGGAATAAAAGAAGAAAAAACAAGAAGCATAGAGGAACCACCTTCTGAAGCAGTAGTTCGTGGTCCAAGGATCGGATTCACAGAATCTCTTAGTAACAATATAGCTATTCTTAGAAACTGTGCTGAAAATAAAGATTTAAATATGCTTGAGTTTCAAGTAGGCAACCTAGCAAAAAAAACTTTAATAATGGCTTATATGAATGAGATTGTAAATCCTAGCCTACTGGAAGAAGTCAAAAGAAGAATTAATAAAATTGACATTGATTATGTAGCTGACTCTGGATATGTGGAACAGTTGATAGAAGATAACCTTTTAAGTCCATTTCCACAGATACAAAGTACCGAAAGACCCGATCGAGTCATGTGTGCACTTATGGAAGGTCGTATTGCTATACTTCTTGATGGTTCGCCATTTGCATTGATTGCCCCTGTAACCTTTGGTATGTTACTTCAATCACCTGATGATTATTATGAAAGGTGGATACCTGGAACTTTAATCCGCTGCCTAAGATTTTTTGCTGCAATTATCTCTTTACTTGGGCCATCCATATATATTTCTTTTATATCTTTTCATCCAGGATTAATTCCAACTAAACTTGCAATGTCCATTGTCGGATCTCGTGAAGGGGTACCTTATCCAGCATTTATAGAAGCTTTGATGATGGAGGTATCAATTGAAATTCTTAGAGAAGCAGGCCTTCGACTTCCGAAACCTATTGGGCAAGCAATTGGAATTGTAGGAGGTCTCATAATAGGCGAAGCAGCGGTAAGTGCAGGTATTGTCAGTTCAATAATGATTATAGTGGTTGCCTTGACAGCTATCTCTTCCTTTGCGATTCCACAATATAGCGCTGGAATCTCACTACGTTATCTGCGTTTCATCTCCATGATTTTTGCGGCAACTTTAGGACTTTACGGAGTTACTTTGTTTATCCTCCTCTTATGCAGTCATTTGGTACGGCTTGAAAGTTTTGGAGTTCCTTATACTAGTCCTGCTGTTCCTTTCCGTATCAAGGATATGAAAGATTTCATAGTAAGACTCCCTATTACTTTGATGAATCGACGGCCAAGTATTCTAAAACCTCAAGAATCTAAACGCAAGGAATAGAAAGAAGGAGTAAAATGTTTTCACTAAAAAAAAATAAAATTACCAATATCCAAACCGTTGTCATCATAACTAATTATATACTTGCTGCAGGAATACTTTCCCTTCCCAGAACATCTGTGGAAGCAGTGAAAACTCCAGATGCCTGGATTAGTGTAATATTAGGTGGCTGTGGATCAATCATTTTAGGGATTATTATGGTGAAGCTTAGTCAACGTTTTCCTAGGAAAACCTTTTACCAATATAGTCCTGAATTATTAGGCAAAGTATTTGGAAATCTACTTAGTTGTATTCTAATTGTATATTTCCTCGCATTATCAGCTTTTGAACTTAGGGTGTTGGTTGAAGTTACAAGTTACCTGATTCTTGAGGAAACCCCAAGGTGGGCAATAATGATGCCTTTTCTTTGGATAGGTGTATATCTTTTAGCGGGAGGCATTAATTCTTTAGCACGTATGTTTGAAATTATTTTCCCAATAACAGTGTTATTTTTTCTATTGACTATTTTTATGAGTTTCAAAATTTTTGAGCCTGACAATCTTCGCCCATTCCTTGGTGAAGGAATCCTTCCAATAATCAAAGGTGTTAAATCCACCATTTTGACATTTATTGGGGCTGAAATCATGTTGTTATTAGTGGCTTTTATGGAAGAACCAAAAAAAGCTGTCAAGATGCTAATTATTGGCGTCGCCATTCCACTAATATTTGATTTGATAACGGTGATAATGGTCATTGGTGCCTTATCAATAAATGGGGTCCTTCATCTGACCTGGCCGACTTTAGATCTTATAAGAAGCTATGAAATGGAGGGAATGATATTTGAACGGTTTGAATCATTCCTTCTTGTCATATGGACTATGCAGATTTTTTCTACTTTTTGCATTACTTATTTTTCGTCTGCTTTGGGTCTTAGCCAACTATTCAATAGAGAATCAAGGATGTATTTATTTATTTTACCACCGATCATTTATGTCATTTCATCCATCCCTAAGACAATTGATGAAATGTTCTTATTTGGGGATTATATTAGCAAGGTCGCTATAATCTTTTTTGCTCTTATACCTGTTTCTTTATTATTAATTGCGAAATGGAAGGATTCATCCAATGATCATGTTTCTTCGTCGTAGGATAAAAACTCTACTAGTCTTTATTATGATATTTTCTCTCACAGGATGTTGGAGCAGTAAACAAATTGAAGATCGCACTTTTAATGTGGGTGTAGCAATAGATAGCGGTGAGGAACATTCCGAAGAGAAAGATTTTCAAAGGGAAGGTGCGACCTATACTAAGAAAGATGAACTAACTGTAACATATCAATATGTGAAAACAAGTACTACTAAATCTGAAGCACAAGGTACTGGACAAAAAAAGTATATTAATGTATCTGAAAGTGGAGATTCTAATCATCAAATGATAAGAGATATATCTTTAAGGCAAGAAAAACCAATTACATTTCACCATACAAAGGTTATTGTCATAAATTCAGAACTATTGAAGCGACAGTCTCTAAAAGATCTGCTTGATTACTATCTATGGGACAATGAGCTAAGACCAAGCTGTTTAGTCTTCGTAAGTAACGGCCCAGCTAGAGGAGTCCTAGAATCAAATAAATCTGAAATCATTCCTGCTTTCAGGCTGATTGGCATGATAGATAATTCCTACAGGAATACCAAAATTTTGGAACCTATGTCACTAGCAAAATTAAGAGGAAATTTTGACTCTGGAGAAAGTTATTTATTACAAAATATTTACTCCTTAGATGGGGAAATTAAATTTTCCGGTGCGGCCATTATTAATGGAAAAAATAATTTACTCTTAGATACCATTAATGAAGATGAGTTTCAAGGTATTAACCTGCTTAGAAGAAAGATAACAGGCGGTCTAATAAAAACAACTGATGCAACTTCAGGAAAAGTAATTATTTATGAAATCGAGGCACTTAACACTAAAATAATACCTCATGTAAAAAAGGATAATATTTCGTTCGATGTCAAAATTCAATCTAAAGGACGAATATCTGAAAGTTGGACAAACTTAACAAAGTCATCTGGAAAAAGTAAAGTGAATGAAATTGAGAAATTGATTGAGCTTGAAACAGAAAAAATCATTAAAAATGCTATCAAAAAAACACAAAAGGATCTTAATGTAGATGTAGCGGGATTTGGGAATCAATTAAGAATTAAGTATCCCCAAGTATGGTTGAAGGTTAAAAATAATTGGGATGAAATCTTTTCGGAAATTCCCATTAACTACTCTATTAAAATGGAGATAACGGACTTTGGATATCGCGAACTAAAACAGTAGTAGCGGAACTGTTAGTTTAAAGATTAATGCAGTCAATAGTAGATATCTTAGCCGCCAGACTATTCCGTAAAGTGTATACACCTTACTATAAAATAGTATCTTTCATATTGAACTGTTATCGGTGGGTAAATAAATGCAGCAAAATTTACAATGCTTACTGCTTAGTTATTATTCATCTTGAACTTTTATAGAAGAAAGTACATTTTTCATCAAGAATTTCTTGATAAAAAAATTGAATGTGAGAATGTTCACTATTTTTCACCAACTAAATATTTTTTGTTTCTTCAAGCCTGAAATCCTAAAAGGAAACTTACGGATGATGGCCTGGACATTTGTCCACGGGGTATTTTTGGAAACGAAAATGCCTTTCCCTATTGATAAAGAAGAACGGATTAATAAAGTTAAAATTTGATCCAGCCTTCTTTTAGGCTGGTCTTTTTTTCAATTTCAATAGGAGGATTCAATAAAAGGAGGTAGGCAAACTAAAAAATATTTATAAAAATCAAATCTTTAAAGGTGCCTATAAGGGTAGTCTATTAACAGGAGGATATTTATGTGGAAGTTATATGACTGGCTTATAGAGGAAGTTATGGATGGGACGGTTGCTGAAGAAGTTGTTGTTGGACAAGTTTGGACAGTGACAATATCAAATACTACTGGATTAGCCATGAGCTCACCTCTGCTAACAACAAGGCATTTTGTTCCAGGGACATGTCAGGGAAAGACTATAAAAGAATTATCAAGATCTATTAAATCGTGGGATTTCTTAGAGGCTGCTATAGGCTTAAGTGCAATAAATTCTATTTTGAATTCAAGAGAAACTATGATTTCAATGGTGAATAATGGATTTCACCAGCTACCATCAGGAAGTGTATTTGACGTACTAAAGGATGAGATAAAGGGGAAAAAGGTTGCCGGTATCGGTCATTTTCCTAAAGTAGATGAACTTAGTAAACTCTGCAATTTAACAGTGTTAGAAAGAAAGCCATTAAATGAAGACTTCCCTGATCCAGCTGCGGAATATCTTTTACCAGAACAGGATATCGTGTTTATCACTTCATCCACACTTATTAACAAAACCGCTCCAAGATTACTAGAGTTATCAAAAAATTCATTAACGATTATGCTTGGGCCAAGTACTCCGCTATCTCCAGTTCTCTTTGAAATGGGTGTTGATATCATTAGTGGTCTAATCGTAGAAGAGAGCGAACAGGTACTGCGATGTATAAAGGAAGGTGGAGGGATTCATCATTTCCGCAATGCAGTTACCTATGTAAACTTGGCGAAGGATAATTCTCTCTTATTTGATATGAAAGAGTGTGAAGAAGGATGGAAGCGTTTAAACAATTCCTAGAAAAATCTGCAGTTTATCATGATCATTTATGTGCAAATTATATAGAAGAAGTGAAGATGGGCGTGAGATTATCAGTATCATGAGAAAGCTATGCAATGCCTGTTATTCCACATTTTATTATGAAGTAATATACTCATGGAACAAATGAATGGAGTTATGTAATGAAGTTCTATAAAGAATCTGCGTTTAAAAAGGAAACTCACATTAAATTTTTACTTTTATCACTTTTTCTTATTCTCTGTTTTATGATTTCTTTTACACTAGGGAGATATCCCGTTTCTCCGCTAGAGCTCATAAAAGTGCTTTCTTCAAAGATATTTTTTCTTAAAACGACATGGCCAGCTGAAGTTGAAACGGTCATTTTCCAAATTCGATTACCTCGAGTGATGGCAGCTGTTTTAATCGGATCAGCTTTATCTTGTGCAGGAGCAACATATCAAGGACTATTCCAGAATCCAATGGTTTCCCCAGATTTACTAGGAGCATCTGCAGGAGCCGGATTCGGAGCGGCTTTAGCAATTTTTCTTGGATTTAGCAAGTTTAGTATTTCAGCTTTTGCATTTTTATTTGGGTTAGTGACGGTTTTTGTCGTATGGATAATTAGTTCGAGAGTAAAAACAAATCCGTCTCTAGGACTAATTTTAACAGGAATTATGGTTGGCTCCTTGTTTTCGGCAGGACTATCATTTATCAAACTTGTCGCTGATCCAAATAATGAATTACCAGCGATTACATACTGGCTAATGGGTAGTTTAGCGGCAATTCGTTTACATGACCTTTTCATTAGTGCTTTTCCGATTTTCATTGGCTTAATTCCTCTTATGTTTTTAAGATGGAAATTAAATGTGATGACTATGGGGGAAGAAGAGGCTAAAACGATGGGGGTAAATACAAAGTTCGTTCGTGTTATTGTCATAGCCTGTGCAACATTAGTTACTGCTGCATGTGTTTCAGTTAGTGGAATGATTGGATGGGTTGGGCTTGTTATCCCACATTTTACTAGAATGATTGTTGGGGCAGACTTTCGAGTGCTCATTCCAGCATCTATGCTTCTTGGGGCAAGTTTTCTATTAGTTGTTGATAACTTCTCAAGATTGTTAGCAACACAGGAAATTCCATTGGGTATATTAACTGCTTTTGTTGGAGCACCATTTTTTGTGTATCTAATTTTACGAGAGGGAAATAGGTTATGACAATTGAAGTTAGTCAGTTGAATTGCAGCTATCACGATCGCCAAATTCTTTACAATATTTCATTTACTGCACATCCTAAAGATTTACTTTGTGTACTTGGACCTAATGGAGTTGGAAAAAGTACGCTATTTCGTTGTCTATTAGGATTAGCGAAAAATTTCAATGGTGAAATCTTAATAGATGGAATAAGCATTCGAGAAATGAAGACAGTGAATTTAGCGAAGAAAATTGCTTATATACCACAGTCACATCATCCAACATTTAATTTCACTGTTTTAAATATAGTGCTTATGGGACTAACCGTTCATCTGAAAGGGGGATCCATGCCAAAGGCTATTCACGAACAAGAGGCTTTTGATGCTTTAGAAATGCTGGGGATTTCTCATCTATGGAACCGCGGATATGCAGAGATTAGCGGTGGAGAACGACAGCTTACCCTTATTGCCCGTGCGATTGTCCAAAAAACAAGCATTCTTGTCATGGATGAGCCAACAGCAAACCTTGATTATGGGAATCAACTGCGTGTCATGACGTGGGTGAAGAAGCTTGCTAACCAAGGGTATATTGTGATTCTGTCAACCCATAACCCGGAGCATGCTTTTTTGTATGGGAATAAAGCACTTGTCATTTATAAAGGTAAGATTGTTAAAATGGGAAATCCTCAGGAGATTGTAACGGAAGAATTAATTAAACAAGTTTATGGTGTAAGGGTACAGCTACATGATATTGAATCAGGCAATGACAATGTTAGGGTCATTGTACCAAATGGGGAAATAACGGGGGGATAGGATTGTGTTTTGGACAGAAAAAAGTACAAGGTGGTATAAGCAGGCAGCTGAATATACAAAATATCATCATGCTATTTATAAAGAAATATATCCATTTATTCCTGTCACAGCATCTGTTCTGGATGATGGTTGTGGTTTAGGTTATTTAAGTGCTGAAATTGCTCAAAATGCTAAAGTGGTTACTGCAGTTGATATTGATGATCGACCATTAGAGGATCTAGTAGAACGATTGAAGCAGGATAACATCAAGAACCTTCGTGTTATTAAAAGTGATTGGTCAGAAATAAGTGAAGAGGCTAAATGTGATGTTGTTGTCAGTAGTTTTTTTAAAAGTAATATAGAGGATATTGGTAGATTATTTGAATATTGTAGTGAAAGACTCATTTTAGTAGTGTCGAATGGAAGTGAAAACTCCTTTCTACCAGAAAGAAATTCTCATCATTATCGGAAGAGGGCCGATCTATTTGCCGATAACCTAAGATCTAAAGGTATTCCGTTTTATGATAAAAAATGTTTCATCCAGTTTGGACAGCCGTTATCTTCGGTTGCTGAAGCTAGGGAATTTATAAATCACTATCAGCCCACTTGCGATAATGGAGAAATAGATGATCATATTCGTTCACATGTAGAGAATATCACGAAAGATGCTTACGGAAATCAGTACTTTCTTTCTAATTTAAAGGAAGTTTGTATTTTTGTTATTGAGAAAAATGATTATATGTATTGAGTATAAAATGGAGGTAGGAAAATGAGATATTTTAATAAATGTAGTTTACTAATAATCATTTTCATATTAATTCTAGCTGGCTTAACTGGCTGTAATCAAAGTAAGACGATTAACAATGATAAAGATGAGTCAGAGGTAAACCTAGAGAAAACAGTAAAGGAAGAAAAAGAGCCAGCTACAAGAATGTTTACGGACTCAACAGGAAGAGAGGTTAAGCTTCCAACAAACATTACCAAGGTTGCTCCATCTGGTCCATTGGCACAAATGGTTCTATATTCCATCGCTCCTGAAAAGATGATTGGCTGGGCACGAAAACCATCAGGGGATACTGAGAAATATTTTAATCAAAAAGCATTGAATTTACCTAGTTTTGGCATGTTCTATGGGGACACGTTTAACCTAGAGGCATTAATGGCAGCTAAGCCAGATGTTATTCTCGATATTGGAGAAGCAAAGAAAACAATTAAAGAAGATATGGATGAAATCCAAAAGACGACTGGAATACCTACTATTTTTATTGAAGCAAAGTTAGATACTATTCCAGAAGCTTACATGACATTAGGAGATATTCTTTCTGAAGAAGATTATGGTAAAAAGCTTGCAGATTATAGTGCTGAAGCCATTAAATCAGCTCAGGAATTTCATACGGGAAAACCTGAAAATGAGAGGATCAAAATTTTTTACGGCATTGGAAAAGATGGATTAAATACAAATGGAAAAGGATCCTTTCACGCTGAAATCCTTGACTTTGTTGGACTAGATAACGTAGCTGTACTTGATCAGGTTGCAAGTAAAGGGGGAGGGAATGAAGTCTCCATGGAACAACTACTATTATGGCAACCAGATGTGATTATTTTCGAACCGAATAGTAGGTATGATGATGTTTTAGCTGGAGATGCCATATGGAAGGACTTAGAGGCAGTTCAAGAAGGAAGGGTTTATGAAGTGCCTGTAGGTCCATATAATTGGCTGGGTTTTCCGCCTTCAGTTAATAGGATTTTAGGAATAAAATGGCTAGGAAATCTATTTTACCCTGAACAATTTAATTATGACATGTTAATAGAAACGAAAGAGTTTTACCAACTATTCTTCCGATATGAGCTAACAGACAAAGAAGCAACAGAGCTTTTATCGCGTTCCACTTTAAAATAATCTAATATAAGATTAACGGGCTACTTGTTTTAGGAAGTTACGAAAATAGGAAAATGCATAATATAACTTAACCATTTGCAAAAATTTGAAGGGTTACCCAACAATCAAAAATGATAAGAAACCAGCTCTGATTGTGATTCACACAAAATTAGCGGCAGAAAACCGTAATGGCTACTGATGCAAGTTATTGGATTAATAAATGGCGTTTTTCGCCTTTTTTCTAAAGGGCTTTTCGGCGTCAGCAGAGGAAATGTCTGCTTCGACAAAAGAAGTCACATCTTTAGCTATTAGCATAGGTGAGATGACCAATGAAATGAGGAATAAAATCAACTTCTTTCAGATTAAGAAATAGGATAATAATGTGTAAAGAAGTATATTACAGGCTTGAACCTTTTAGAGTTCTTGCCTGTTTTTATTTAGTAACGATTGACAATATAAAAAAAGGACCACATCCCCGTCATTATTACCCATTTGGTAAAAAGAGGTTGTAAAAATGAGTATTGTATATTATATTTAATTATACAATATTTAGTATTATTCACTTCTGGATGATACTAAATATAGATAGTAACCGATAATAATGGTGTCTGAAAAAGACTTAATAGGGAATCTGGTGAAAGACCAGAACTGTACCCGCAACTGTAAATGCTGACGAAATAAGATATCCACTGTCTTAGGATGGGAAGGAATTAGAGTAGGAAGAAGCATAAGTCAGGAGACCTGCCATTTTTATAGCGTATTATCTTCTTCGGGAGTTGGGAAGGTATAACGAGGGTATTCTGACTATGAGCAGTGAATTAGTACTGTATTATAGATGATTCCACGTTATTACACCCATCTACTTTGATGGGTTTTTTGTTGTTCAAAATATATTACTGAAAAACTATTTATAATCCCGAAGAGTTGTAGCCAATTTATTTAAAGGAAAGGGAGTCTGTTATGGGAGAAAAATTACCTGCAAGTATTTCTAGAACAATTCAAACCAAGCTTGTATTGCCACCCAATACGAATCATATGGGAACAATCTTTGGAGGGACCGTCTTAGCTTATATTGATGAAATAGCAGCGATAGCAGCTATGAAACATAGTAAAAATGTAGTTGTTACAGCTTCCATAGATACTGTGAATTTTCTATCATCTGCTAGGGTTGGAGATATTTTAATTTTAGAAGGAGTGGTGATTTCCACAGGGAGAACGTCAATGGAAGTGTATGTGAAAGTAGAGTGTCAAAACTTAGAAACAAGAGAAAGAACAACCACCACTACTGCAATTCTTACAATGGTTGCAGTTAATAGTGACGGGGTTCCGACCCCGGTTTGCGGTGTTGCTCCGGAAACAGAAGAAGAAAAAAGCTTATTTCGTAGTGCTCAAAAAAGAAAAGAGAGACGATTGAAATTTAGTGAATTATAAGAGGATGATGTATAC
This sequence comes from Cytobacillus massiliigabonensis, assembly GCF_900199725.1. Classification (GTDB taxonomy): domain Bacteria; phylum Bacillota; class Bacilli; order Bacillales; family Cytobacillaceae; genus Cytobacillus; species Cytobacillus massiliigabonensis. The sequence continues at coordinate 2,728,161 of NZ_LT904904.1, forward strand.
AAGTGGTAAGAGTCTTTTATCTCTATAAAATATAAAAACTCTAAACGAGAACAAGGAGGCATATTTATGGAAACGATTCAAGTTTCTTATAATCTATTAGAGGAATTCAATGAAATTGCAGGAAGTAAGAATCAAGATTTAATACAAGAAAACGCGAATGTCGATGGCAAAAGTCCTATGGGGATGATGGGACTCTTCGCTTCTACTAGTGCAAAGTTTTTCGCAATTGAACGTTTATTATCTGGAGAAATTAAACAAGCTTATTTGGCTGGCTACATATATATTCATGACTTAGATTACTATGTAACAGGCACAACAACATGTGTTCAAATTCCATTAGGCAAGGTGTTAAAAGATGGCTTTGATACTGGTCATGGTCATATGCGTGAACCAAACAATATCATGTCCGCTATGGCTTTAGCTTCTATCATTTTTCAATCTAATCAAAATCAACAACACGGCGGTCAAGCGATGAGTAACTTTGACTTTGATTTAGCCCCTTATGTATATAAGACGTACAAGAATAATGTCCAATTATTAGAAAACGTACAAGCTAGTTGTGATATAGAAGAAAAAGCATGGGAGCTAACAGATAGAGATGTTTATCAGGCTTGTGAAGCCTTTATTCATAATAGTAATTCCATGCATAGTCGCGGAGGCGGGCAAGTCCCTTTTATAAGTATTAACTATGGGTTAGATACAACAAAAGAAGGTCGAATGCTTGTTAGAAATATACTCCTTGCTACTCAAAAAGGGTTAGGAAATGGAGAAACACCGATTTTCCCTATTCAAATCTTTAAAGTAAAAGATGGCATCAATTTAAAAGCAAGCGATGTCAACTACGATATGTTCAGGTTGTCGCTTGAAACCACAGCAAAACGTCTTTTTCCCAACTATGTATTTGTAGATGCACCATTTAATCTACAATACTATAAAGAAGATGACCCTGAAACGCATATTGCAACAATGGGGTGCAGAACAAGAGTTTTAGCAAATATTAATGGCAAATCAACACCTGTGGGAAGAGGAAACCTTTCGTTTACTTCTATTAATCTCCCTTTGATTGCGTTGGAAAGTGATAGCATAGAAGAATTTTTCAAGAAGCTAGACTATTATGTAGACCTAGCAAGCCAACAACTATATGAAAGGTTCTTATATCAATCAACGAAGAGATCTGCAAATTTTAAATTTTTATATGGGCAAAATATATGGCGGGATTCAGAGGAACTAAATAAAGATGATTTTCTAAAAGAAGTTCTTCGTCAAGGTACTTTGTCCGTTGGATATGTTGGTTTAGCTGAAGCCTTAGTTGCCTTGACTGGAAAACATCATGGAGAAAGCGAAGAAGCTCAGAATCTTGGCTTAAAAATTGTTTCATTCATGAAAGAAAAGATGGATCTATTAACAGTGAAGACAAAATTAAACTATACATTGCTAGCAACACCTGCCGAATCCTATGCAGGTAAAGCTTTAAAAATGGCTCGAAAAAAACATGGAGTCATCAAAGGAGTAACAGATAAAGAATGGTTCACTAATAGCAATCATGTTCCTGTTGAATATAGGATTAATGCCATCAATAAGATTAAAAAGGAAGCACCTTACCATTCGCTAACAAATGCAGGTCACATTACATATGTTGAATTAGCTGAAGATGCTTCAAAGAATATTGATGCACTAGAATCTTATGTTGTGGCTATGAAAGAAAATGGGATAGGTTACGGTAGTTTTAATGTTCCAGTTGATCGCTGCCTTCAATGCGGATACAATGGCGTTATTTACAACGAATGTCCTAAGTGTAATAATCATGAGGAACATAAAATTGAGCGAATAAGAAGAATAACTGGATACTTGGTAGGAAGCATGGACAAATGGAACAGCTCAAAACAAAATGAAGAAAGCAATAGAGTAAAACATGGGTGTCAGAAATGAGAATCATGAATATCGATACTGACTCTACTGATAATGGGAATGGCATCCGTACTGTCATTTATGTATCAGGTTGTAATCATTATTGTGAGGGATGTCATAATCCCTCCTCTTGGAATGAAAACAGTGGGATAGAATATAGCATAAGTGAATTGATGAAAATTATCGAAGAAAATCCTATCTCCGATGTAACAATTAGTGGTGGAGATAGCCTTACTATTCAATATGAGAACACACTGAAGCTTGTTAAAGAAATCAAAGCCAAGACTAACAAGAATATATGGTTATATACTGGTTATGTGTTTGAGGAATTACCTGACTATAAAAATGAGATATTACGGTATCTCGATGTGATGATAGACGGTCGTTTTGAATTATCAAAAAAGGACTTACAGATCATGTTCAGAGGTTCGTCCAATCAGCGGATCATTGATGTACAAAGAAGTATAAAAGATGGAATTACAATTCTTTGGAGAGACGGCCAATATAACTAGAAGAAAAATCTATCTTCTGGAGTAATAAATAAGTCCTATTTTTTAATTTGGAATTGAGAAACGGGACTTTTTATATAGGGAATTCCTTAACGTAGTTAATCCACTTTTTCCTATTAATATCCCATATACAGCATGTGTTCATTACATAAACTAGCAAATATCTTGACTAGTTGGTTTTCTGTCACGAACTAACAAATGAAAACTCCGATATTTATACTTAACTTTCGTTTGGAATTTTTAATTGAGATTTTATAGTTCTATATATGTGATGTATAAGTGCCAAAAATACTGCAGCCCATGCAAAGCTAGCTATAAATACCATAATAAAAAATCTTGGCAATTGAATGCAAACCCAGAAGATACATGCCAATCGATAGAGCACCAGTCGCCATAACCATTGCAAAATATCCTGGAAAAAGATTCGCTGCTGCTTTCTTAATTAACTCCAACACGTCTTCAGCCCTATGGTTTATTCTATTCTAATTAATGTGGTATCGCCAACATTAAAAAAGGTGAAAATATCCTTCATTTTAATAATTTAAATCAACTTATCTGCTATACATCACTAGAAAACAATATTTCATATAAATATAATGGTTTAGGGCATTTTGTTCAAAAAATAATTAACGGAAAGACTGAGACCTTTATTTTTAATGAGCTAAGTGATGATGCAAGGCATCTAGCTGTAATTGATGTCTATCATTAATCTCGATAGGACGCATACCACTTGGGTTCATAGGGATATGAAAGATAAACAGCTGCAGCCGAGGATGATGGGGAGTAGATTTTTTTATTACACCATAATATTATTGACAATGATAATCATTATCAATAATATTATGGTGTAGCGCTAAATTTAACTGAATGCCATGGCCACAGATTGGTTTAAGAAATTATAGAAGGAAATGTTAATAAGAAGGAAGGTGAAGCTTTTATGACCAGAATATTACGGGATACAATTGAAACCAGGAAAGATTATATTATCAGCAAGCTTTTAAGCGTTGGAATTTATAAAATAAATGACGCTCAACTATTCGAGCTTCGCCTTAGTGAACTGGAACATGAACTGCAGCAATTAAACGGAAAGAGGAATTAGATATGCGGAAAAAAACATTAAAAGAATTAGTAAATGAAAATAAAAAACTAATAATGAAGGATCAGAAGCTAATAGATAATATTTACAAAAGAATAGAAGACAGACAGTTTAAGAAAAATAGCAGCTCTGACTCTACTAATTTTTCAAATGACTGAAAAGAAAAAAGTGAGACATAACTAGCTTCTATAAGTAATCGAGTAGGAAGGTGGTGACTAATCCCCGATTTCTCACGCCCCCGTATGTACGGTTTCATATACGGAGGTTCATTTAGGTATGACGCATATAGTTTATTAACGATGGGTTGTTTTATAGCTCAACCTACCGTGGATATTTATTAGAAAGAAAATTATTATGTTCTATGTTTGAAACATAGTAAGATGATATAATTCTGATTTTAAAAGAAAGGGAGTGTGAAAAGGTATGACGTAGTTAGGGGGCTTGTTGCCCCCTAAAGGAGGTTCAGCTTTTCCTTTTTGCTTCTAGGAATACTGGTACAGAATCATGATTAATACGAAAATATTGAAAGTATTCTATCTATAACTTTTTGATTCTCTCTTTGCATTCAAAACAATTAATTTCATTTATTTTCCTAAAGACAATTTGTTTTAGAATCCTTTTTTCTTTACGAGAGGCCCAATTTATTGCTGTACCACAGGCACATAAATATCTATTTTTTACAGCATGAACACGTTGATCTTTCAAACACTTTATGGTAGGGTAATGCATTTTATAATCAATCCTATTATCGTATTATTTTCAGATCGATTTTACCACATTCCTAATAGGAAAACTGTGACGGAAACATCTTTTTACTAATTTACAGTTAATATCCATCTATAGAAACGCTTTAGAACAAGTTTTCAAAAAAATTAACAAGAGTTAGAGAAAGAGCGTACTATGTCACTGAGTGAGTGCGCTGTTTTTAGTTACATAAAAGATAAAATTATACTAGAGTTCAAGTGCATTATCCTTCTATTGAACCAAAACCAGTACTAAAAATAACTATTTCTAAGGACATTGAAATATCTAATGAAGACTTAAAAACTGAGATAGATTATTTATAAGCTTCTAAGGATTTTTAACTCCCAATAAAAGATGTTTTGTATGAAATTAAAGTAAATAAATCTTATACGAACAAGTAGCCTTAGTTAAACAAGTATTAATTGATTTCAAGTTTGAATTCATATTGTAGTTATTCCATTAAAGGGCACGAGAATCGAACAGCGATGGGCTGTATTGATACAGTCCGTTTAATTTAAAGATGTAATTTATATATTGAAGTAGGAGAGAATCCAAAGTGTGGAGCAAAATGGGAATTCTGAAAGGGAAAAAGTTATTTGTAAAAATTTTGATAGTAATTCCATTTTTATTTGCTTTGACAGGTTGTAGCAAGACAACTTCGGATATAGAAAATTATCTTAACACTGGAACTGAAATTGATTACATGCAAAAGAAATGATGCCCACTCTTGATTATTTACCTGAATATGAGGATATCGAATATAGATATACGAATAAAACAGTTTTAATGTTTCAATCTAACTCTATTGCACTTATTGTAAAATATGATGATAAAACATATGAAGGTGAAAAAGAAAAAATAGCAGAAAACTATACATTTTTAAACATTACTTCTACTACTAAAGATGAATTGATTACCCCTGAATATAAATTTTCAATAAATAGTTACTCTTTTAAAGTAGTTGAAGGAAATGAGTTTCTAAAATCATTTGGTATGATTGGAACATCTAATGAGAAACAGAGTATTGCATATTTATATTTTTATGATTTTGATTTAGATAATATTGGAGATGAAAATGATAGTAACCTTATGCCAGATTTTGTTAAACAGTATTTCGATTATGATTTTTAGATTGAAAGTATCATCCCTATTTTCGTTTGCATCTTTGTTCAGTATAACTAGCAGTTATTCAACAATCCGGCGCTATGGTAGAATAAACCTTTGATATTTAAACGACTTTATTATTATGTTTTAGTATAGTGAAGTACCTTTCTTCAAAAATTAAACAATTATATTTTTAACCCCGTCCTAAATTAGAACGGGGTTATTCTTATTTGACTATTTTGATTAAATAACTTTATTGTCTTTTTACAAAGTGATCATTGTAAAAACTAAATTTGAACTTAAACAAATAAATTGCGAAGCAAAATGCATAGATCTAATTTCCTGAATATTCACAAAAAGAATTGTAGATACTGTAAATAAATAGACCTGAATGTATATTTGTATTAATTCCCATTTACCTAATTATGGTTAGCGAATTGATGTAAATTTATGATTTTCTAGGTGCCATATATCTACATCTATGTCTATTTTTCTACATTTATTTATCAAAATATTGCATCTGGGTTTAAAGTTCTGTTTTAAGTTACGCTATGTAAAACTAACAATAATTGCATTAAAATGACATTGTAGTCAAAAATTAGGAGGTGTTTTTTGTGAATTATTTATACTATTCTATTAAACTGTGTTTATTGTCTGTACTCGTCTTTTTCTTATTTTTGAAAGGAAATACCCTTGTATTTGCTGCGGATGAACAATTGACTAATGATACTAGTGATGATCCCCCAACAAAAAGTATTCTAGTCAGTAGTGGACAAACAATTGAGATACTTCCTTCAAGAACAGAAGATATGGGCATGTCTATCTCAAATGCTGGAGCCAGTGACATTAATTATGATTTTGTAATTGAATCAAGTCATAATAATAGTAGTGATGGAGATTATAATTTGGAATCTGGCTTACTATTAGTTCTCTCTGAAGACAAAAAACTATTACTCCATGCAAATAAAGGCTTACTTTCTATAAATATTCCAGAGAGCTGGAGTTATTCTATAAATTCTCAAGAGATTGTATATAAGATTAGTCTTGCACCAAACGAGAGTTATTCTATTGTTAATCAAGATAGTATAATGACGAAAAATGTAGATATTATTGGTAGTGATACAGGTATAGCTTATTTTGAAAATGGTCAAGTGAAAAGTGGAAATTACTATACTTCTTCTAAAACCGAATTTCTTAGACCTAATCGTATGATGGTAATAACTAACTATGGTCAAAAGAATGCACAGATTAACGTTCAAAGAAAGAGTGTGTCTGTTAATAAAAGTGATACGCCAGCTCTGGAAATAAAAAAAATGGCACCAAATGATAATGTCAAAGTGACAAATGCTCATGCAGAATACTGGTCTCTTTATATTCAGAACGAGGGATATGAATACGCATCATATTTTTCAGATGGTTCTCCAGATAAAATAGAGGTAAATTCTTCAAGAAGTTCNTTTGCTGTACCACAGGCACATAAATATCTATCTTTTACAGCATAAACACGTTGATCTTTCAAACACTTTATGGTAGGGTAATGCATTTTATAATCAATCCTATTATCGTATTATTTTCAGATCGATTTTACTACATTCTTAATAGGAAAACTGTGACGGAAATATCTTTTTACAAATTTGCAGTTAATATCCATCTATAGAAACTCTTTGAACAAGTCTTCAAAAAAATTAACAAGAGTTAGAGAAAGAGCGTACTATGTCTCTGATTGAATGCGCTGTTTTTAGTTACATAAAAGAAAAAATTATACTAGAGTTCAAGTGCATTATCCTTCTATTGAACCAAAACCAGTACTAAAAATAACTATTTCTAAGGACATTAAAATATCTAATGAAGACTTAAAAACTGAGATAGAATATTTATTAGCTTCTAAGGATTACCAACTCCCAATAAAAGATGTTTTGTAAGAAAATTAAAGTAAATAAATCTTATACGAACAAGTAGCCTTAGTTAAACAAAATGGGTTTGTGAACGTTTTTCTTTATATATTTCATTTGTATGTTTACTACTTAAATTGTTAAATCTATAAGTTTGCAAGGCAAGGTCATTGATGAAGCTGGTGCGGTTGCTGCAGAATACGAATACAGTCCTTTTGGGAAAATGACGGTTATAAAAGGGGAACTATCGCAACCGATTGGTTTTACTGGTGCAATCACAGACCATGATACTGGACTACTTTACCTTAATGTTCATCACTATGATCCTGAAACTGGACGGTTTGTTTCAAAAGATCCATATAAAGGGGAAAGAGATAACCCTATTTCACTCAACCCTTATATTTATTCCTATAATGACCCTATTAATCTTTATGACCCCAGTGGCATGAGTCCTATCGAGATTGATGATAGTTTATGGGATATCCATAATGATCTTGAAGATTGGTCCAATTGGATAAACTTTATTCCGGGCGTTGGAGTGATCAAAGGCGCTTATGAAGCTTCAACTGGCCACGATCTTTTAACTGATAACTCACTAAACGGAAAAATGCGTTTTTATGCAATAATCGGTATGGTCCCAGGCGGCGGTGGAATTAGCAAAATCGGAAAGAGTTCTATTAAGCCGTTTCAAAAGCATCACTTTGTTACTAATAAAAGTAAGAAATACACTCCTCAAATGGAGAATATAACAAAAAAATATGATTTAGATTTAGATGATGAATGGAATAAGGAACTATTACCACATCAAGGAAGACACAAAAATGAATATCATGACTATGTATTAGATAAGCTGAGTACTTTTGATAAAATAGCAAAAGGAGATAGGGGGAAATTCCTTAAATTGTTTGAAGGATTAAAGCAGGAGATAAGGAATAATCCAGACATGCTCTACAAAGAATATTGGAGGTAGAAATGAAATATTTCAAATTGATTTTAGATAATTCCAACGATAATGATGTAGTTGTTCATTGTGAGGATACACATGGATTTGAACAGTACGAGTTAAAGGAAGGTAATTTTTTAGAGAATTGGTGCGACAATATCACATTTTATTTTAATATAAATGATGGAAATAGATTTACTGACTATTTAGCAAATAATTTAGGGTGGTTCATTGTATCAAAAAAGTTTAAGGAATTAATAAAAAATATCGACGGAGATATCCAATTTTTACCTGTTAGTGTTATTGATTTAAAAAGTAAATCTAAAATAGAATTTGATGAATATTTTGTTGCAAATGTTTTGGGGGTTGTTAACGCGTTAAACCTAGAAAACTCTGATTATAGTGTTATAGGTTTAGACGGTGAAAAAATATATTCCGTTAGAAAATATGCAGTTTCTGAAGACAAAATAAATAACAAAAATATATTCAAATTAAAAGGAGATGAAATTCCAGTATTCGTGTCAGAAACTTTTAAGCAATTAGTTGAAGAAGGTAATATTACTGGTTGTGGATTTCTAGAAATAAAGACTATTTTATAGTTTTTCAAAAACCTTAGACGTATAACTGAACTGCACCCCAATTGTTAGACATCATCGAATAATTTGGAGGTGCAGTTTTTTTGTGGGGTAAAATTACAGTAGAAAACAAATTACAAGCAGGTTAAACGTTACTTTTAATGGAAATGAGTGTTCATATGAAATAGCTAAAGTCCCAATAACCCTTTATCACTCAACCCATATATATTCCTACGCTATTAATCTTTATGACCCAAGTGGTATGAATCCTATCGAGATTGATGATAGTTTATGGGATATCCATAATGATCTTGAAGAATGGTTGAATTGGTTAACCTTTGTTCCAGGTATTGGATTCGTAAAGGGAGCTTATGAAGCTTCTATGGGTCACGATCTTTTGACAGATAGCTCACTAAGCAATAAACAGCGTTTTTATTCTTCAATGGGGATGATTCCAGGCGGTGCTGTTGGAAAAGCTGGAAAGGTTGCTAAGGGTACGGGCAACATTGCATTTAGTGGTGGAAGATATATTGACCAATTAGCAAATGGCATTGCTTACGAGTCAAAAGTTGGTTATACTTCATTAACTAGTAGAGTCAAAACCCAAATATTAAAGGACGCTGAATTAATAAAAAAGGGACAAATAAATGGAGCAGAATGAACTGCACCCCAATTGTTAGACACAACTAACAATTGGAGGTGCAGTTTTTTTATGGCCAAATATTCATTTGAGTTAAAACTTGAGGCGGTATTAGACTATTTAAATGGAAAAGAGTCTATTCGAGCAGTTGCTAGGCGTTTCAATGTAAGTAAAACCCCCTTAGAAACTTGGATAGCTCAATATAGAGAAAATGGTGAAAATGGATTAATTTCATCCTATACAAACTATGATATTCATTTTAAAATGGACGTACTAAATTATATGAGCGAACTTGGAGCGTCTTTTAAACAAGCAGCGGCTGTGTATAACATTTCTTCTCCTTCTACAATTCTTCAATGGCAAAGGCAGGTTGAAGAATCAGGTGTGGACGCTCTATTTCCAAAGAAAAAGGGGCGTCCATCCATGAAAAAGGAAACAAAAAAATCATTACCTGTAGAGGGTTCAATGGAGGCATTACAAGCTGAAAATGA
>NZ_LT904904.1:2739811-2741935 GCF_900199725.1 Cytobacillus massiliigabonensis
TGAACTGCACCCCAATTGTTAGACACAACTAACAATTGGAGGTGCAGTTTTTTTATGGCCAAATATTCATTTGAGTTAAAACTTGAGGCGGTATTAGACTATTTAAATGGAAAAGAGTCTATTCGAGCAGTTGCTAGGCGTTTCAATGTAAGTAAAACCCCCTTAGAAACTTGGATAGCTCAATATAGAGAAAATGGTGAAAATGGATTAATTTCATCCTATACAAACTATGATATTCATTTTAAAATGGACGTACTAAATTATATGAGCGAACTTGGAGCGTCTTTTAAACAAGCAGCGGCTGTGTATAACATTTCTTCTCCTTCTACAATTCTTCAATGGCAAAGGCAGGTTGAAGAATCAGGTGTGGACGCTCTATTTCCAAAGAAAAAGGGGCGTCCATCCATGAAAAAGGAAACAAAAAAATCATTACCTGTAGAGGGTTCAATGGAGGCATTACAAGCTGAAAATGAGCGTTTACGCATGGAGAATGCCTATTTAAAAAAGTTACAGGCCTTAATTCAAGAAAAGGAAAAATCACCGAACAAGAAAAGGCAAAAATAATATTTGAATTAAGGCATGATTTTAAGGTGAGTGAGTTAGTTAAGATTGCCGAAATTGCCCGTAGTACGTATTACTATTGGGTAAAGCAAATGGAACGGCCAGATAAATACAAAGAACTGAAGGAGTTAATTAAGGAGATTTTTGAGGAACATCAGGGGCGTTATGGTTACTGTCGGATTACATTAGAATTACGCAACAGAGGGTATGTAATCAATCATAAAACGATCCGACGTCTAATGAATGAGCTGGGATTAAAATGTCTCGTTCGAATGAAAAAATATCGGTCATACCGAGGACAAGTGGGCAAAACTACAGCTAATATATTAGAACGGGATTTTCATGCATCTAAGCCTAACAAGAAGTGGGTGACTGATGTGACAGAATTTCACCTGCATGGGGAAAAGCTATATTTATCGCCCATTCTCGACTTATATAATGGTGAGATAATAGCTTATAATATAGAGCAACGCCCTGTATATCCACTGGTTTCTAAAATGTTGGACAAGGCCATTGAGCGATTAAACGAGGGAGAAACCCCCATCCTCCATTCTGATCAAGGCTGGCATTATCAGATGAAGCAGTATCAATTTGCATTAAAAAAACATGGTATCATTCAAAGTATGTCCCGTAAGGGGAACTGCTTGGATAACGCAGTCATGGAGAACTTCTTTGGCTTATTAAAGTCTGAATTGCTTTATTTGAAGAAATTCGAGAGTGTGGAGCATTTTAAAATAGAGTTAGAAAAATACATTCACTATTATAACCACAAACGGATTAAGGCAAAGTTAAAAGGCATGAGTCCAGTGCAATACCGAACTCATGCCCAAGTAGCTGCCTAAACCCCATGTCTAACTTTTTGGGTTCAGTTCANGTTAGACACAACTAACAATTGGAGGTGCAGTTTTTTTATGGCCAAATATTCATTTGAGTTAAAACTTGAGGCGGTATTAGACTATTTAAATGGAAAAGAGTCTATTCGAGCAGTTGCTAGGCGTTTCAATGTAAGTAAAACCCCCTTAGAAACTTGGATAGCTCAATATAGAGAAAATGGTGAAAATGGATTAATTTCATCCTATACAAACTATGATATTCATTTTAAAATGGACGTGCTAAATTATATGAGCGAACTTGGAGCGTCTTTTAAACAAGCAGCGGCTGTGTATAACATTTCTTCTCCTTCTACAATTCTTCAATGGCAAAGGCAGGTTGAAGAATCAGGTGTGGACGCTCTACTTCCAAAGAAAAAGGGGCGTCCATCCATGAAAAAGGAAACAAAAAAATCATTACCTGTAGAGGGTTCAATGGAGGCATTACAAGCTGAAAATGAGCGTTTACGCATGGAGAATGCCTATTTAAAAAAGTTACAGGCCTTAATTCAAGAAAAGGAAAAATCACCGAACAAGAAAAGGCAAAAATAATATTTGAGTTAAGGCATGATTTTAAGGTGAGTGAGTTAGTTAAGATTGCCGAAATTGCCCGTAGTACGTATTACTATTGGGTAAAGCAAATGGAACGGCCAGATAAATACAAAGAACAAAAGGAGTTAATTAAGGAGATTTT
>NZ_LT904904.1:2742465-2795292 GCF_900199725.1 Cytobacillus massiliigabonensis
GTTATGGTTACCGTCGGATTACATTAGAATTACGCAACAGAGGGTATGTAATCAATCATAAAACGATCCGACGTCTAATGAATGAGCTGGGATTAAAATGTCTCGTTCGAATGAAAAAATATCGGTCATACCGAGGACAAGTAGGCAAAACTACAGCTAATATATTAGAACGGGATTTTCATGCATCTAAGCCTAACAAGAAGTGGGTGACGGATGTGACAGAATTCCACCTGCATGGGGAAAAGCTATATTTATCGCCCATTCTCGACTTATATAATGGTGAGATAATAGCTTATAATATAGAGCAACGCCCTGTATATCCACTTGTTTCTAAAATGTTGGACAAGGCCATTGAGCGATTAAACGAGGGAGAAACCCCCATCCTCCATTCTGATCAAGGCTGGCATTATCAGATGAAGCAGTATCAATTTGCATTAAAAAAACATGGTATCATTCAAAGTATGTCCCGTAAGGGGAACTGCTTGGATAACGCAGTCATGGAGAACTTCTTTGGCTTATTAAAGTCTGAATTGCTTTATTTGAAGAAATTCGAGAGTGTGGAGCATTTTAAAATAGAGTTAGAAAAATACATTCACTATTATAACCACAAACGGATTAAGGCAAAGTTAAAAGGCATGAGTCCAGTGCAATACCGAACTCATGCCCAAGTAGCTGCCTAAACCCATGTCTAACTTTTTGGGTTCAGTTCAGAATGGACCTTTTTTAGAAGTGCAGATACTGGTAAAATAGGTGCTTCTAAACAATTGCTTCAGTTCTTAGTGCAAAATGGAATAAAATATAAAATACATTATTAAGAGGTGATACTCTTGGAATACCCATTAATGACTCCACCATTTGAAATAAAGCCATTTGAAAAAATGACAAAAAAAGAAGCACAATTACATTTTTATTGGTATGTAAGTGAAGTACCTGAAAGAGTTGAATTAATTAAAAAGGCATTTCTAGAAACTGGTGGGGGAAAATTAGAAGATTTGGATTTGTCTCCTCAGTCTCTAGTGAAATTATGGTCATGGTTTATACCTAGGATTGTCACTGTAACTAAGTCTGATGAAGAAATTGCAGATGAATTAAAGAAAGTTCCTGAATGGTTTATGGATAAAGTTATCGAGAATAAAAGGAAATTAAGTGTTGGAAGTATTAGTTTAGCAATGGATATAGCTATTTATTTTGCAGAAGTGTTTATTCATAACTTTGATAAGTTATATTGGGGATTTGTTACAAAGCCAAAATCTTTGGTTTACGTTAATAGTCCTGTAATCATGGGGTTTAGTACTGGAATTGAATTAGACCCAAGAAATTTAGTATACAATTTAACTCTAAAAGAAATTAATGGTAACACAGATAAAGAAGATTTATTCAACTTATTTGAAGTATGGAAAGGTGATATCTAACATTATTGAAGTTTTTCTAGAAAACCTTGATTGCCTAAGCCTTTCAAGGTTTCTTTCTTTGGTGGGGCTACCCAGTGAGGAATAGTTCATTTTTTATCCAGAGAATATGAGTAACCTCTGTAAGCCCTATATTATCTTTTTACGAATTATATAGTAAGTACAATACTTTTAAAACGTATGTCCTATTTACTCATTATTTTGTTAAGCAAATAACTATATTCCGCCACTCCTAAATACTTTCGAATTAATTTCATTCCAGTTCGCTGCAATACCTTTTGTCCTTCGTGTATATCTTTTTTTGTAAAGACAACATCTCTAGATTCTATTACAACCTGGTAAGGAATGGGCGGTTTTTTCTGATAAATTTCTCCATCAAAATAGAGTAATACGATGAAAGATCCTAAAAAAAACGGAGACCAGTATCAACTACAGCTTTTTGTATCCCATATTCACTTCCTACTTAATGTGTTATCAACTTTCATAATATGGATTAGGGTTTTCCGAATTACGATAAAATTATAATTTCGGTAAAATAATCAAATTATCACACGCGATGTCTATGACTTTACCAAATAATCACTACCAATACCCATTAATATCAAATAAATGTATAAAGTTGGAAAACGTCTTTTTCCACCTAGCCAGAAATATACTTATACAAGTAAGATGTGGATAGTTCATCGATTCTAATGAAATTTCGTTCACCTAAAAATCTACTGTTACGCAAAACTAGTCGGTCAGTCTCCGCTAATTTGTTACCCCTGTACTCTTCAATTTTGAATGGATATGAATGGAAAACGTTGCTTTATTGTATAGGTCATCCCATTTTTCCTGAGTTAATTTTTGGCGTGAATGCTCTTGATAAACACCAGCAAAATTAACAGGGTCGGATTGAACTTCTTGTAATTGATTCAATGTTTGTTCGATATTATGTTTTATTTCATTGTTAATTGCCTTTTCAAGTTGCTTAATTACATTTGGATCTCCTAAATCAAGTTTTTCTGAAACTTCCAAAAGACGAAATGTAATGTCAATATCCACCTTAAACTTCAAATTTTCTCCACCTTTTAACGAAATCTTTTTATTACTTTCAATACTATCCAATACTAAAAAGAAATGATCATTGTTCAATTGACCTAATAACTTATCCCCAGTAATTTTTTGAAACCCATTTTTGGATAGTTTTATTTCTAAACCACCTTCACGATAGCGATTCACTAATAGTTTTAAATAAAACTTGCGACTAATTGGCATTGTGTCAACTAAACGATCATCATGAAATAGAGCAATCCCTGAAATTCCAACTCGATTGTTTTTCATCTGTATTATTGGCAAAATCGGATCATTTCCAATATCCTGGAAATCATGCATAAATTCATGTAGGGTGTTGGAGGTGATTTCCTCAGTATCTATGTTATGTTTGATTAAATTATACAAATATGTCCCTACATCATTATTTTTCTTAATTATTTCATTAAATTCAATTACATCCTCTGCTGTCGTTTCACTAATCATCATATAAACCATATTTCCGATTGTCGCATCCCGATTTAATGAGTCAACCATACTGCTGATGCCTTTTTCAGCCAACTCACGCCCAAAAATAGCCGTTCTAAGCTGACCTGAAACAAGATTATGACTTGTATCCAATGTAAGCTTTCCTCTTATTCCTTTACTCGTATTGGTCTCTTCTTTAAGAACAATCGAGAAATTTGGAGCAGTTGGATTAAAAAGTAAGACAACTATTGAACCGAAAAGCTTATTATCCTCTAGTAAATCATACCCAACTGCAGTGATTAACCCTTGCTTTTCTAAATATCGTTCTTGAACACATGCTGTCAATAAAAATAAGTGAACAATTATGAGAACCGCTATCGTCGTTTTTTTCATGATAATCCCTTCTTAAAGGCCTTTTTTCGAACAAAAATAATTATGAGCAGAAATAATGGATAGACAAAGACGATATAAAAACCGATTGCGGACACTAAATCAGAAATCTTTCTAATAGAAACTGTTGAATTAATTAAAAAGGTACTTAACCAAAGTATGATACAGGTTGCCCAAATATTTTTGCGTTGAGAGATTTTCAAAATTTTCTTTAACCCTTTTGTTGCACTCCAAAGATAAAAACATAAATTCGGCAATATCACCAACATCCAGAAGGAGATCGCGATGATTTCAAACCGTTCTAAATTAGGAATCCGTACAATTTTAAACATAGAAAGCAATGGCCATATAGAATTTCCCAAACCCTCTTTAGCAAAAAAACCGATTGAAACAAAAGTAACAAAAGCCAATAAAAGGATGGTAACCATGTTTGCAAGAAGAGAGATTTTTATGGCTTTTTGTTTTTCTTTAATGTAAGGCCAGAACAAAAATAAAATTTCAAAACCAAAAATGGAAAAACTAGTTTTATATGCCCCCATTAATAGCTCTTTTGGTGTTGCTGCCATAATTGGGAAGTAATGCGTAAAATCAATATAGCGAAAAGGGGTTATTAAAACGAAAAAAATCCAAAACGTAAAGACAATTGAGACAAATGCAATACCCACAATCATTCTTACGCCTCCTAAAGTCCCGTATGACGCTAATATGAGCAGTAAAATAGTTAAAAACCATGTTTTCATTTCTGGGAATACCCAAACTTGTACAATTTCAATATAATTGATCAGAATAATGAAAAATACACCTAGCGAATATAGCACAAAAAGAAAATTAAAGAGTTTTCCTACCCATTTTCCGAAAACAATCGTATGTATATCGTACAAATCAAGATTCGAAAACTGCTTCAATATCGTAATGATGATCAAAATATCTATGCCGACACCGACAGTAGTAAGAAGGACGGATATCCATGCATCATGACCAGCTTCCAATAAAAGAATTCTTGGCAATCCAAGTATTCCGACACCGATTTGATTTGCATGAACGACATAAAACAACAGCATTGCATTAAACATTAATTTTTCATTCGGCATTGTATTGGTATTCATCATATACGCCCCTATTCATCAACATCCTTTTTCTTATTTTGTTTTTGTGAATTAAACCTTGACGGGTCTTCTGGATGATTGGTGATCGGCCGGTTATTATAAAATTGATTTGGCAGAGTGTAAAAAGCATACTTAAAATCTTTAAACCGAAAGGGATAAAAAGGGATTAAATATGGTCTTCCTAGTGATGTTGTGTGCAGTAAATGAATAATAATTAAACAAAAACCAAACATAATTCCAATACCTCCCCACATACCAGCAAAGAGAATTATTGGAAATCTTAATAATCTTAGCGATGAACCCATCATATAGCTCGGTGTTGTATAGGAAGCAAGTGCACTTAATGCAGTGATAATAATTAAAATATTGCTGGTGAAACCAGCATCTACGGCTGCCTGACCAATAACAATCCCACCAACAATTCCAATCGTTTGACCTACTTTGGTTGGCAATCGGATCCCAGCTTCCCGCAAAAGTTCAATTAAGAATTCGAGCAAAAGTGCTTCAAATAGTGGAGGAAAGGGGACATTAGAACGAGATTCACCCAATGATTTAAGCAAAGCAGATGGAATGACCTCATAGTGAAAAGTAATAACTGCTACATATGCTGGAGTTAATAGAATCGAGAATAGAATAGCTAAAAACCTTAACATTCTAGAAAATGTGCCTATATTCCAGCGCATATAGAGATCCCCTGTTGATTCAAAGAAACTGAAAAACGTGACAGGACCAATAATCACGTTAGGGCTTTGATCTACTAATACACCAATTCTCCCTTTTAATAGTGCAATCCGAAGTCGGTTCGGAAGTTCAGACAGAAGATATTGCGGAAATGCTGAGAAAGAATTATCCTCTAACATCTGAGCCAATCTGGAAGAGTCTTGTACATCATCCACTACTATATCTTTGATGCGTTGCTTAAAAGTTTGCACATTCTCATCATCTGCAATTCCTTCAATATAGATGATTTTGACTTCTTTTTTTACTCTCTTACCAATTTGTAAGGGAATTATTTTTAAATCTGGATCATCAATTAAGTAATGGACTAAATTCATGTTTGTAGAAAGAGATTCTGTAAATGATACCTGTGGACCGTAAATGTGAGATTCTTTTTCAGAAGCAGCCAAGGTTCGATTGACTGTGTATGAAACATTAATTAGAACACCGCAAGGGTCTTCCTCAATGTATAGATACCCGTATCCTTTTATAAGATGCTCACAAATGGCCTCCAGCTGATTACAATAGGAAACATCTGCAATTGATACCGTTTCAGCAAGCTTTTCAAAATTCATCTCCATATTTTTCACTTTTTGTAATGGGGCAATGATAAACTCGGCAATTGCCTCGCTTTTTACTACATTTTTCACGAAAATAAATACAGCTTTTCTTTTAGAAAAGGATAAGGAACGAAAAGTTAACTCTGTATATTGTTTTAAACGAGACCTAATTTCTTCTTCTAACTCATTAATTATTAAACTATGTAGATTGGATGACTTATCTGCATTTGAGAATCGTTTATTCTTCGTTTTATAAAACATCGTTCACACCTAACTTGTAAGTTGATGTATGTATCTTTACCAATTACTAGGTAAATATTCGAGAACCAGTCCCACTAACCAGCAAAATAATAAATTAATCTCATTATTATTACTTATTTGGAAAAAGAGGTTGTCAATATAAGTATATATTATATTTAATTATACAATATATGGTATTTCCTTCGTTCGAGAACCTATATATAGATAATCAACTGAAGATAATGGTGTTAAAAAAGACTTAATAGGGAATCTGGTGAGAGTCCAGAACTGTGCCCGTAACTGTAAAACTGAATGAACCATAACTTACTACAGCACTGATAGTTGTTAAACCTTTAGCAGCTGGTGTTACTGTGAATGAATTACAGCTATCAATAGCCAAGCAGGTGATTTAGTAACTGCAACTGCTGTAATGCTGTTTCCTTCCTAGAAAACTATAATTATCTACTGAAGTTAATAAGTAAACAAAGTTAGAAAAGAGGCTGTTATTGTTCGTTATTTACGATGAATACGGTCAAAAATCATACTGTATATATGCACCCGTTACTTTAAGTATATATTTTCACACACTAAACATTGTTATTTTACTCTAAAGTATCTCTTAAAACCGCGTCTTGATTTTTATTAATCGATTTTTCCACTATATACTGATAACCATAAATAATAATTGCTAATGACACACATATAAAATACCATATAGTATGATTTATCTTTTTAAATTTAAATACTCCTGCTTTTTCCCATAATTGAGAAAAAGGATTAGAACTAATACCATCCAATACTATATTTGTAATTAAATATTTGGAGAAATTTCCATATGTTAGTTTAAAAATCCAAAGTGTAGCTACAAAATATAAACCTAATATATATGTAAAGTCTATAGGACCGGGAGATAAAGGGTTTTTATTTTCCCACCATTTTTTCTTATTAGCAATTAAACTAAATACACTTATGAATAAATTTGTAAAACTTGCTAAAGGTAAAAACCTAAAAAATGATTTTTTCCTCATGAAAGGAACAGTTAGCCAAGGAACTATTAACATCGCTAAAGCAAATGTCATTTTTTTTATCCATATAAATTAACTTCCTTCAGTTATGTTTTTTATAAAATTCCCTTAACTAAATCTTATTATTATTTTTTCTTGTTAAACTATTATTCCCCGTTAGTGGAATAAGAAAAAGGCTGCATTTTTGCCAGCCCAATCTTTAAGGAAAGTACACTATAGTTTAAGTAAAAATTTCACAAGGTCTTCCACAATTAAATAAAAGCGCCCTTAAGTAAAGGAACTGTTAATTAATCCAGGTTAAACTCGGTTATTTTTAATGAATCATTCAATTTTATTAAGTACATTTCTTTTTACTAATTCCTTCTCTTTAACAAAATGAAATCCATAAAAAAGAAGTGCTAACATCATTAAAACATACATTAACTGGATTTTTTTCATACGCACCAATTGTGCAACCCCAAATTTTTTAAGGATAGGCTCTCCAACATATGTAAAAGCTAAATGCACGATTAAATTCAACCCTATATATCTTTTGAAATTGCCATAAGTAAATTTCATAATCCATAATGAACCGGCAAAGAATGTCCCCCAAGTAAAAGGAAATGAAGCCAAAACGGTGGGGTGTTTTTTTCCGTACCAAAACCACCATCTTCTCTTTTTCGCAATAAATTGAACCAATGTCACAATAATAGCCATAAAAAGGGATGTGGGGAGAAATCGTTTAACGGATTTTTTGCCTGCAAAAGCAAGGGAAAACCAAGAAAGAACGGTCATCAATACCAAAAATGGTTTCACATATTTCAAAATAACTACCTCTTCTAACTGTCTTTAGAAAATAATTTACCCAGTTTTAGGGACTTTATTAAAAATATTTAAAAAATCCTTACTACACAATATGGACCGATTGCTGAACATAACATCTTTGTGCATAATTATGGTGATATCTGAAAGCTGATGGATTCTGATTATTACTATCTAAGTGGCAGGGGAAATTGAAATTTTTCACTTGTCATAATAATGATGTAACATAACTTTTTCTAAGTATTTTAAGGACGTTCAAATTCCAGATGGCTGCATCATTGATTGTGAAATTATTGTTACCGATGATAAAGGCAGACCTGATTTTGAAAATATACAACAAGTGTTTCAGTCTAAGCACAGTGAATATCAGCCAGTACTTTTTGCTTTGATATTTTATATCATAACTATAAAAAGGTGACCAACCTTCATAGTCTAAAAAGAAAAGAGCTGCTGGAAAAAGTTCTTCCAAAGAACGATAAAATCGTACCAGTACAATACATAATTGGCAATGGAAAGAGTTATTTTGACCTTATTGTAGAAAATGAGCTAGAAGAAGTAGTGTTTAAAGACATAAAAAACAATACTCCTTATCATATAAATAAACGTTCACCTAACTGGTTAAAATGTGTAAATTACAAGTATGCAGAGTGTTTTATTTTAGGGCTGAGGAAGCATAAATTTGGCTGGCTTCTTGCTATTCAAGAAGGAAATGACATTCGACCTGCAGGTATCATGGAATTTGTTCCGAAATGAAAAGAGCTTACCAATGTTTGTATGATAGAAAAATTTATGCTTATTTCATAATTTTTAGATATCCCCAAGTTATAATCATAGTATGATAATTTTCGTCTATGGAGCAAATTTGTGATTGTCTTTTAATAAAACATTGCATATTTAACTAGAAAATGTGTGGTGTTATATCATCAGTCTAAAATATTAAGTATAAGGGGTCCTTAATTTGATTAGGGTTATTCGAAATCTAGGTTTTTTTAATAGTATTTTGATAGGTGTATTTTTGCTATTATGGATCAGTGTTTTTTTAATTAGTGGTTTATTTGGTGCATACGCATGGACATTGCTTAAAATCGTTTTACCTATAATAGGTATCATTGGGATTTTCCTCAATATCATTCTATTCATTATTTTTCTAATAAAAAAGAAAAAGTACAGCAAATTATTGGTGAATTTTATTGTAAATATAATATTTACCTTTCCTTTACTAATGACAATGAATATTATTCCTTTTGCTTATCCGAATGATATTGAACGTGTAAAACCATCCATTACCGTAAAATGGCCTTTAGACGAACCTACAGTTGTCGGATGGGGAGGAGATACTACGAAAAATAATTTACCTCATGTTATATGGTCATCGGAAAGATGGGCATACGATTTGGTTATGGAGCCATATAAATTAGAAAGCAATGATAACGAAGATTATGGAATATGGGACAAAGAAGTATATGCCCCTGTGTCTGGAATTGTTGTAGCAGCTTACGATAAAGAAGCAGATATTGAACCAGGGTCAGAAGAGTTTTTTTCAATGGAAGGGAATTATGTTTATATAAAGATAGATAAAACCGGGACATACTTATTATTAAATCATTTAAAAAAAGATAGTGTTTCTGTAGAAGTAGGGGAACATGTACAACCAGGGGATCTAATTGGACGAGTTGGGAATAGTGGATCGACTTCAGAACCCCATTTACATATTCATCATCAAAGACAAGATCCAACTAAGGTGATATATCCTATTTTGGCAGAAGGACTTCCATTGTTTTTTGAAGGTATTGACGGAGGTGCAATGCCCATAAAAGGAGATATGATATCAACTAATTAAAAAGGATTTCGAAGATTTTAAACAAGCAATGATTAATTTAGTACCTAGTAATTCTCAACTTACGCATATAAACGAAATTTTAAATTTGATAAACAAGCAGTATAAGACCGAAAGCAATGAAGATATATTCGCCGAAGTTCAGAATAAAGCACATAGAAACGCCCCACCCAAGCATTTACAATAATCGAAGTATCTTGGTGTGGTTTGTAAAAAATATTGGTCATTAATAATTAAGTTTGATTAAAAATCCTGTGTTGTTATGCAGGATTTTTCTTATTCTACAAACGGGTCATTTAATTGAATAACACTATAGTAACGATGAAAATGTACTAACGGATTCCTTGATTAAATAACTATATTCAACAAAACGAGCTAAAAGTTGTAACATTTTCTAATAAAAAATAGAATGATATACAAAAAATGAGTATGCCAAATTTTATATTTTATATAACTTTTAAATTTCTTGATCAAAAGAACGTGCGTTTGTATAATCGGATTAATAGTAAAATAAAAAGCCTTATTGCGGGAGTGAGAGGAATGCTGAGAAAACCAGGAATCACTGACGAATAATCATTAACTTGTATCAAAGCGGTATGCGATAAAGAAATGGTTCCAATTATCGGGCTAAGTGATCGAGCCATTCGTAATGTTATATATAAGCATGGCATTGAAATGAATCGTGAACAATTTTCTGGGCAGCCGCAAAAACATAAAGTAAATGAGGATTTTTTTAAAATTTGGACTTATGAAATGGCATGGGTTTTAGGATTATTTATTACCGAACAGAAACTAGCCAATCTGGGAACTTAATTTATAGAGTTTGGGTAAAAGGGAAATTTGAACTTCCTAAACTAGCAAACATTATTTATAATAAGGTTTCAACGAATTTTATATCTTATAAAAAAGAAAATATGTTAAAACAGACAAAGGATTAATTTGAAAATGGAGTGTTTTATATGTGGAAATTAGTTAATGGCCATCTAATACAGACTACGGATCATACGAGAGTCAAATTTAGAACGAATATAAGTAAATCAATTTTAGAAACTTTAAACAAACTAGCCTTAGAACATGATACACATGTTAATTATTTGATTGAAAGTGGTTTACAAACTGTCTTGACTCAAGGTGTTATTCATTTCAATAAAGAAGCTAGACCAAAAGATAGAATCCAATACAAAACTACGTATGATAATGAATTATTAGAACAAGTCAAAGAGTTTGCTAAAAATCATCATTTATTTATCAACGATGTCATTGAGTATAGTGTAAAGTACATAGATTTCGATAAAATTAAAGATAGTAGTTATAAAAACAGAATAGAGCAGTAGTGCTGCTATTATTGTTTTTATATTTTAAACCAACGCCCCAAACATAATATATATTATAGGAAGTTGAATTTTAAATCATATATCTAGTCTCAATATCAAAGTATACTTAAGACATTGAGACGGAATAAAAATTTAGCCGTTGAACCAAATGTATTACCATATAAAAATGATTTAGATAAGAAAAATTATTAAACCCACGGCATTAGATTGTGTTTACCGTGGGTTTAATAAAAAATATAATATAATTCTATTACTTATGTACGTTTCCCCAATAATATTGACTAATAGCATGCCCAAGTACATCTGCGGTTCGATAAAGCTCTTCTAAATTATTCTCTACACCGCCTATTTCAATAATTACACTATTTGGTAATAAATCCTGATTATATACACCATTTCCTTGTTTCTTATCCTTTATTATGACTCCTCTTGATAGACCTGGATAATTCTTTTCAATTACTTTATTAATGCCATTCGTAAATTTCATATTCTTCTTGTAATTGTCATGTGCACTTCCAATTACAAATGAAATCTTTGCAAATGATTTCCCGTTTATATCAACTGTAGATAATTTTCTAGGTAATGCATCGCGGTGAATATCAAATGTCATTTCTAAGTCGTGATTTAATTTCATTTCATTTAAAACAATCTTTCTAGACATTTGATAGGAACTGCCAAAATTAAGATTTTGGTTATTAAGCATATTTATTATATCCACATCATTAACCGTATTCCATATTCCATTACGTTTCAATGATTTCCCTAATCTTTTTCCAATTAGTGAAACATTTAATTTTGAGTGATAGGCTTTGTTAGGAGTTGTTCCATCTTTAAAATACGGTAAAAAAGATTCACGATTATGAGAAAAATAAATAAAAGCCACCTTACGACCAAATGTACTTTGATATTTTTCAGCATTGATCTTTGGCATTTCTAGAGAATTATCATTAAAAAATGCATCAATTTTCATTTGATCTAGTGCAGCATCCTTTTGAATTGCTGATTCATCTGGTATTATTTCATTTGACTGTTTTTCATCTTCAATATTATTGTTTAGTATAAGTGCCTTATTTTTTGAAATTTGTTTTGTATTGCTGTCATCTGTATTTTCCTTTTTTCCTTTGTTTTTATCCTCAATTACATAATTTCCTCTTATGACCTCGGGCAACTTTCCATATTGAAAAGTAATAAGCATTAGAAGACTCAAAAACAAGATAATCGAAATGGCAAGTAATACCTTTAAAGTTCTTATGTTAAAATTTCTCACTATACTCCCTCATGTAAAATATTTTGACTCTATTTTTATCGGATTAAATTAAACATTATTAATGTACCAACTATTTCCATAAGTATTATCATGCAAATTTTATAATAGAGAGATACGTCATTAAAAGGTAATCAATAAGATTCATTAACACCCACAAAAAAACGGCCAAAAATGGCCATTTTTTCTTATAAGAGTATCAAGCAATGAAAAATACTTATTTTTATAAATTGTGCTTATATTATTCAACCGGTGATAATTCACTTTCTGTTACCCATTTATGATTTTTTACTTCAGTACCGCTAGCTGTTTTGAAATCAACCATATAGACAGTTGTTTTCTCAGCAGTATCAATTGCTGCTTTAGCACCATCCATGCCCTCCATATGAGAAGCATCTATAGTAAATTCTGATCCCGGCTCTAATGGTTGGTCACCTGCATCTGGAATTTCCTCATGAATCACCCACTTATGATTCTTTACTCTTTCTCCTCCGGTAGTTGGGTCATACGAAATGGAATAAGCAGTAGTATCATAGGCTCCTGCAATAGTTGCTTCAGCTCCTTTCATACCTTCCATATGATCTGAATTAATTATCGCTTTACTTCCAACTTTATAAGTTGGATTTTCCGCAACCTTCAAACCTTCAGGTACTGCTCCTGAGCTGGACATTTCCATATTGCTATGATCCATTCCTTCCATTTCCTCTGAACCACCTTGATTTTCTTCACTGTCAATAGTGTTCTTCTCATCATTGTTATTCTCTTTAATATCTTCCGTAGCATTAGAGCAGGCTCCTAATAATAAGAAAATGCTTGCTAGTAATGATAATAGTAGTGGCTTCTTTATTTTTTTTATCAGCATTTAATTAATTCCTCCTTCAATATTTAGTTGTAACTTATCAGGAAAATGTGCAGAAGTTCTGCAGTAGTTTTAAAAAAATAATTATTATGGATATCGCTTTATCTGTATTCCCTTTTTTTAAGAAAAAATTCAACTTTTTCCCCACTCTGTTTAGCGCTTTTTCCCCACAAATTGTCGACAAGAACATCGATCCCAAAAGTAGGAGGCGTTGATCATCAGCTGTAACCCAAGCCCCCTCAGCACCTGTGACCTTTGGAAAAACGTCACTGAACTGTATAATGGTTTCCTTGTGATCGAGTCTTACTAAGTGTCCACTTTTGAGTTTAACACCAAACGTACACCTATAAAAATACGGGTAATCGGAAAATAGTGTGGAAAGAGGGCTAAAAAGTACCCTCTTCCATAGACTTGGTAAGTGTGGAAAAATCAGCTCCATAGATTTCCTCATACACCCATTCATAGCCAGTTTGTTCCCAATTCGGTAAATGATCAGGTAACATTTTTCCGAACGTAACTTCAACTTCTTTGAATTTCTTTTTCTTTTTTAATTTACGATAGCCTTGTGTAAATAAGATTTTTGCTCTGAGGGTTTCAAAAGAGTAACCACGACCAATATGGTTCATTGTCTTAATTAAACGATTCAAGGATTCTGTATAGGCGTTTGTAATTGGAGAATTGAAATAGTTGAATATCTCTTCTTCCCAATTATTCATTGCTTTTATTAGACCCTCAAAATAAGCCATCAATTCTTTAGGTACATTTGAAAACCAGTTTTGATACAGTTTATAGGCTTCGTTGATTGATTCAGCCTCATAAATGTCAAAGAATTGCTCTTTAAGCTCATATGCTTGACCAAGTAACGGGAACATATCAGTCCATATTTGTAATTTTATTTGGTTATCAAAGTCATTAAGGTCTTTACGTCTTGTAAGAAGTACATAACGGTCTCTCATGAGTTGCCTACGTTCTTTGGCTGACACATTTTGACGATTAGCCTTTCGGATCTTTTCCAAGGCTTCATTGGCTAATTTAACAACATGAAATTTATCAATTACGATTTTAGCATGTGGTATCACTAAATTCACAGCACTTTTATAAGGATTCCACATATCCATTGCTACAAGTTCAATTTTATCAATGTCTTGGAGTCTTGAAAGGTAACTGATAACCACATCTTTATTCCGTTTTCGTAAAATATCAATTACCGACTTGTTTTCAACATCAGTAATTACACAACGATAATTTTTAAGCAAATGAACTTCATCAATACCAAGCCATTTAGGTGTTCTAAAATCAGTTTGAGCTTCAAGTTCAGCAACGTAGTCATTAAAGATGTTTCGTACAGTTTTTTCGTCAACGCCAATCTCCTCCGCAACACTGGTAAATGTTTTTTCCAGACTTGCTTCTTGAATCCAATTTATTAGTCTATTAGTAACAGAACGATTGACATCCATATCTGGTAAATTTTCAAAAAATGTTTCATTACATTCCCTATATTTATATCGTTGGCGATTGACATAAATGCCGACACGTTTTGCGTGCATTGGCAGGTCGAAAAATAGCTGTTGTTTCTTACCATGTTTATATAAGTTTGCAACAGTACCACATTTTAGACAATGAGAAGGAGGTAGAGTAGTAGACTCAACTAAGAATCTATAATCATCTGCACTTTCTTTCATATCCAGAATCTTAAAGTTTGGAAGATTAATCATATTGGTTAACATTTAAACTATCCTTTACTATATATCGTTTCATTGTTAAAACTTAAATAATAAAAAATGCCTGAGCATTGCACTTCTCAGACATTGAAATTATGAATATTGTCTTTAAGTTTTATTTCTATAATCAGCAATTTTTTGGGGTTCAGGGTTCTCTGGATTGATCAATTTATAATCCGTTAATAAAACAATAAATAATTTCTTCTTCTAACTGACTTAATTTACGATTCATTTTAGTAGTTAGTTCATTGACCAAATTCATGTGGTTGCTTTGATGTTTTTCTGTTAAATCACAAATTAACTTCAATAGACTTATATAACCCATAAAATCATCTTTAGATAATGGAGTTTCATGCGAGAGCACATAAATCTCGGCATCAAACATTTCAATATTTTCTAAGAGGTGTCTAACATTATCAATCTTATATTGTGGTTGTTGTGTATAAATACTTGGATATAAACAGTCACCTAAAAAAAGTACTTTTTCTTCCTCTACAAAAATGAGTGAAGAGTCATCAGAATGATCCCCACCTACATGTTTGATTAAACACCGAATACCACCTAAATCAATCTCAAATTGTTCTTTAAATGTAATATTAGGTAAAGTGATGGTGATATTTCTGTCTACCCCAAATTCTTTTTTTATCATATCTGAACAAAATTGATTCTCTAAGCCTTTTTCTACACGATCATCTAAAGCGTCATCTGACCATTCATATTCCGTAATTTTTCTAAGTTGCATTTTTGTTTTTTCATGTGCTATGGCTAACAGATTCATCTGATTTGTTCCAAAGCTATGATCCCAATGCCAATGTGTTAATGCTACAGAATGATAATTAGTAATCTGACGTTGATTTAGTTCATTTAGAAATAACTTTGCATGCTTATCAGAATTTCCTGCATCAACAATTAAAGTTTGGTGAGTCCCACATATGGCAGATAGGATTGGTCGATCTGTTTCAGGATCATGCGGTAAATAGTATATACAATCGGTTAGTTGCTTCAAGTTTTTCCCCATTATCTTAACTCCCTTTGTTTTTTTTAGTTCCGACAATCATATTTAATATATCAAGAACATTTTTTAATTCTGTTAAACTTACTTTTGAGTAATACTTTTTCACAAGAATTTCATCGATTTTTTTAAGAAGCTGATGAAATTCTTGACCCTTATCCCCAAGATAAATAAGGGTCTCCCTACGATTTATTGAATTCACTTGACGATTTATCATTTTCATTTCTTCAAGTTTTGAAATTACTTGGCTAACTGCACTTTTTGAAACATCAAAATAGTTTGCAATATCATTCGCAATTACTGGCTCATTACGAATGATATAAAACATTATTATTTCTTGTTGAGGAGTTAAGTGAAAGTTTTCTAATTCCTTAACCTCTTCGGTTTCTTGTAAAACTAATAACTTAAATTGCTCAAACTTTTGATTGATTTTGTCTATGATTATCAAATAATCTTGCATAGATCTATCATCTCCAATTCATTTTAAAGTTTTATAGTTAAGTTAAGTTTACTTAACTATTATATATATGTCAATTATTAAAGCCATTCAAGAGATATGAAAAAGTTTTAACTAACTATCATCTTATTTGTTTAAATAGAAATAGAGGGGTGTACGGAAAGTTTAGAGGTTATGTGCCTTATCCGAGGTATTTTTTGAAGGAAGATTAATAGCCATAATGGGAAAATGATTTAATGAAAAGTAATTAATTTTTGCTTACTTACTATGTTAATTGTACTCTGATTAAGTTTTTAATTTTGTGGAGTATTCCACACGATAATCCGAATACCCAAAAATACACGCATAATAAGGAGGATAAAATATTATCCTCCTTATTTCTTATATATATTTGCTTTTATCGTATTTTTTTAATGCGCCGCCCTGGTCTAGCATCAAGTAAATATAATGTTTAACTGAACGACATAGGTCCATTTTTTTACAAAATCCTTATAGCCGTTCTCCTTAAAAATCATATTCTTCGTCTTTTTTTGCACGGATGGACTTGAAAGCTTCAACTGTTAATACTGTATCTTCGACTAGGCGTTCTAAACGGAAAAGGATATCATCATTTACAATTTCTTTTCGTAAGAAGTCTTTTTCTTCAATATATACATACGTTGGAACGATATGAGCTTTCATATACGATAAGATCGGTTTTAATTGTTGCTCCACCATTAAATAGTGCTTCGCTGTGCCAGCTGTCACGATACTACTTACGACTTTGTCACGGAATGCGTTGACTGGTAGCAAGTCGAAGATATTTTTAAGTGTTGCCGGAATGGATGCTTGAAATGTTGGTGTTCCAATGATAATAGCTTCTGCTGCCATTATTGTCTCTGAAACGTATTTTGTATCTCCTTCATATTCAAAGTAATTACGTCCATCACTAAATTCCACTTTATATTCTGCTAAATCTAGAAGTATGACTTCATGCTCAGGATACTTTTGTTTAAGGATTTCAACTGTTTTAAGCATGGCTGTTTTTGTCTTTGAACCGACGATAGATCCCGCTAGTGCTACAATTTTCATGTTATTCGCCTCTATTCTAATAGTTGTATGTTTATTGATTGCTTTTTTTGTTTTTGTGCCTGTGATTGGACCTGCATGCGAGGTCTTTCATGTTGTTCTCTCCTAATTATTTTTGGCTGAATATTTTTTGATGGCTGGAATGATATCATTGCCAATGATTTCGATGTTTTTCATAATCTTTTCAAAAGGTACGCCACCGAAGTCAATTTGTGCCATAAAGCGCTGCATACCATAAAGTTCATTTTGATATAGCATTTTTTCGATAACTTGTTGTGTACTGCCAACCATTAATGCATCACGTGTATCAGGTGCTTGGGCAAATTGCTGTTTAGGGTAGCCGCCACCTCGAATCGCCTGGAATCCACCATTGATATGTGGATACATGCCTTGCAATGCTTCTTTAGTTGTATCTGCAACATAGAACAGGCTTGTTGTTGCAATTGGTAATGATTTTGAATCAAAGCCACTCTGTTCAGCTGCTTCACGATATGCATCAACAGAGTGCTTAAAGTTGATTGCTGGTCCGCCTAATGTCGTCAGCATCATTGGAATTCCCATATGACCGGCTTTAATAGCACTCGCAGGTGGCCCACCGACAGCACGCCAAATGGGAAGTGATCCATTTTTTGGCTGTGGCAGAATATGTGCATTTTGTAATGGAGCACGGAATTCGCCTTGCCATGTAACATGATCTTCTTCGTTTATTTTTTTGAGAAGTTCTAATTTCTCCTCGAAAATTTCCTCGTAATCCTGTAAATCAATGCCAAGTAAGTGATAAGCACCAACACGAGAACCACGACCTGCAACGATTTCAGCACGTCCGTCTGAAATTAAATCGATTGTGGCGAAGTCCTCATACACACGTACAGGGTCTGATACGCTTAGTACCGTTGCAGAACTTGTAATTTTAATTTTACTTGTTGCTTGGGCGATGGCACCAAGTACTACGGTATGAGCTTGAGTTGTAAAATATGTTTGATGACTTTCACCAACGCCAAATACGTCAATACCAGCTTGTTCTGCTAGTTTGCTTGCCTCAATTAGTTCATTAATTCTAGCCTGAGCTGAAATACGTTCACCTGTAATTGGGTTGGGAATATGGTCTCCCAAAGAGTAAAGTCCAAATTCCAAGCCCTTTGATGGATTGATTCGATATTGTTCCATAATTAATCCCCCCCAATTGGTTGTAGGTTTTCTTCAATTTCAGTACGTCGACTTTCTAAAAACGGTGGTAAATCTAAATTTTCACCCAGTGTTTCAATATCCCCATCGATTGTAAATCCTGGTCCGTCTGTAGCAATTTCAAATAGAATCCCGTTTGATTCACGGAAGTATAAGCTCTTAAAGTAGAATCGATCCACAATGCCCGAAGAATGGAAACCGCGTGTTTGTACTTGTTTATCCCAGTAAGCAAGCTCTACCTCATCTTTAACTCGAATGGCTAAATGATGAATACTGCCACGTCCTGGTTTTTCAGAAGGACCATCTAAAGATTTCACAACGATTTCACCAAATACTTGGCCCCGTATTGATTGGAAAATTGCTTCATCTTCCATACGTGAAACTTCTATATAGCCAAAAACTTGGGTAAGTGTACTCGCTAGTTTATCAAGTCGGCGCACCGTCATTTCCACGGAGCCCATTCCTTGAATTTGATGTTCTACTGGCACGGTTGATTTTTCCCACGTTTCCCAATGCCGGGCTTTCTCACCTGTCGACACAAGTAACACCATGCGAAGACCTTCAGAATCTTCAAAGTGAAGGGCTGGTTTATTGGCATACGTTGTGATTTCACTATGTTGTACGCCATATTCCTCAAAACGGTTTTTCCAATAGATTAAGCTCGCTTCAGTTGGTATAAGTAAACCGATTTGGGTGATCGCATTTGTGCCTCGGTATGTGCGGCCTGCGAGTGGTATCTCAAAGAAAGATAATTCTGTGCCGGCACTTCCAGTTTTATCTCCATAAAATAAGTGATACATCGACGGATCATCTTGGTTTACCGTCATTTTCACTCGCCGTAACCCAAGTACGTCACGATAAAAGTAGTTATTTTGTTTTGCACTTTTTGTAATCATTGAAATATGATGATGTCCAGAAATTGTATTCATAAGTTTTTCCTCCTAATTATCAATTGAATAATCAAGTGATGAGATAAAAAAATTACCTGTTCGGCAATTTCTTTTTTTCACTATTTTTTTGTACACGTGACATGAGAGAATACAGCATTTTTTGTTCCTCTTCTGATAAACACTCATCAAAGAATGAGGATTGAAACTCAAGCTGATTCTCAAAGGCATTATCTAGTTTTTCCCGTCCCTTATTCGTTAACGAGATCGTTTTCGTTTTCCACTCTTGCTTGCGTTGAATGAGTCCTTCTTTTTCAAGTCGAGCGAGCATACGCGAAATACCACCTTGTGTCACTGTGACTTTCTCAGCTAGCTCACTTTGTGTTAATGGTTCATATGTTGAAATTTGCATTAATACATCAAATTGTGCAGTTGTTAAATCAAATTGCTTTAAAAAGTCATTTGATAGTAAATTACTTTGATGTGTAAATCGAGTAAGCCGCAGCCAGATTAACGAACCGCGAGTATTTTTGTGCATATTGTTCATCACTCCCTTTCGTCATTATCACTTTACCACTCAATTGAAAGGAGCGCAAGAGAAATATCTCGAATTCGAAGTATTTTACTAAAGATGACAATATGAATATCGAGAATTTGTCCAAAAAAGATAGGAGTTAAAACCTTTAGAACACTCTTATCATGTTTTTTCAAACAAATAGCCGTTACCCTTTATTAGGTAACGGCTATTTGAACTCATTTATTTTTATTCCCTAGTTCATAATACTAATCCCATTAGGTACTTCCCCGACTTCAATTGTATCAATCACTTTATTTTGTTCTGTGTCGATAATCGTAACCGTATTTTCAAACATATTTGTCACATAGAGCCGCTTGCTATCAGAGCTTGTTACAACTCCATGTGCACCTTTCCCTGTTTCAATCGTAGCTGTTACTTTTTTTTCAGCTAGGTCTACTACAGAAACAGAATTTGATGGAAGTTCTTCTGATCCTTGATTTGCAACGTATGCAAATTTATTGTTTCCATCAATATAGACTTGGGCAGGACCATTTCCAACTTCTACTTTTTCAACCTGTTCCGTTTCTACATCTACAATTGCAAGCATATTTTCTGCGTTCAAAGTAGCTACAAGCGTTTTACCATCAGATGTAATGCCTGTTGTAACTGGTGTTGAACCAACCTTAATTCTTTTCTCTTCCTTTAACAATTCTAAATTTACAACACTCACTGTATCTTCGCTCATATTTGCAATATATGCCCTTTGACTATCTGCGGAAATTCTAAAACCGTGTGGGCCTTTTCCAGTAATAATCGTGTCTGTTACAGTAAAATTATTCATATCTATCACTGAAATATTATTATCTTCCGAATTTGTTACTAATGCATACTTCCCATCCTCTGTGAAAACAAAGTGAGCTGGATGGCTGCCTACTTCAACAGTATTTAACAATTCATTTGTTTCAATGTCATAGAACAGAGCTATTCCCATGGAGCCTCCCCCATGTGATTGATCGTTATTTGAACTACTTTCATTTGATTTCCCGTGTGAATCACCGTGTGTATCATTTCCATCTGACTCCCCATGAGAATCTTCCCCGTGTCCCTCTCCCCCTCCTGGGATAACTGTAGCACCTAGCATTTTTCCATCTGGTGATACCTGAACATTATGGACTACACCATCAACATCGATTGTATCTACCACCTTATCAGTAGCTGCATCTATTTTGGAGATACTTCCACCCTCATTGGCAGTAAAATAAAAATGGAATGTTTCTAAGTCGGATTCACTTGAACTCTTGTTTTCGTCTGAAGACTTATTTACTTCATTAGCATTTGCTTCGGCTTCAGAATTTTTATCGGTCCCTGTACTACAACCTGTGAGTATTACTCCCAGAACCACTAGTATTATGATAAAACTCAGCTTTACTTTTTTCACTATTTCTCCTCCTTTTTTCTTACATAGTAGTTATAATAATGACTGCAATTTCTTCAAAGTGTGATGCAGTTCACTCAGAAAAAAAAAGAATGCCAACATAGTAATGTTCTGTGAAAATCCATAGAAACTGCAAACTTACCTAATAAAATTAATTAATTTGCTAAATGTTTTACTTATTGACTTTTTATGAACTAATATTTTCTTTCCGAATTTCTATAATTACAAAACAAAAAACTCGTCATTTATTGACGAGCGCAAGATCATATATTTCATAAATCAGCCTTGATATTTTCTCATTCTCTAGGTTCCAAATAGAAATATAGGTTAACTTAAGCTCTCATATTCCTTTTTTTCTTCTGCAAATCTTCTTACCTCCGAAGCAACAATTAGAAAATCACTTACTTTTTATTGGCTGTTGTACACATTTTATTTATTTTGAAAGTTGTCCCTTTTGGCCACAGAAGTAATAAAGAGTATTATATTACCTTCGATAAAAGAATAACCCACTCTCTATAATCTACAAAAGTTCAATTAGAATGTCCTTTTAATCTATAGGTGAATTTTTTTTCGAACATTTGACAACCATTCACCTGAAAGATGCGCTGCATGGGGATGTTTTTATGTCCAGTTGCCCCGATATAATAAGAGGCTCCCATATTTTTAAGGAAATACAATGAAAGTTTGTGAAGTATTGAACCCCAGCCTTTTCTCCGATACCTGGGGAGTAACCCAAAATAAAAAATTCTGCCCTCATCAGCAGTACCCGGTTCGATGTGAGGCATGGTGATGCCTATAGGACTATTTCCATAAAATGCGATCAAACAACTTTTGGCATAATCATGACCCAGTTCCGACTTCATTCCTATAAATTCCTTTTCAACGGAAAGGGTTGAAGAAGCATTTAACATGCCTATGGTAGTTTCTTGCCAAACCTCTTTAAATAAATCAGCGGATGTTTGTTCGATCGATTTTATTTCGATAAATCCTTTCCCGCTGTGTTTAAAAGAAGACAGATCTCGTTTATAAAAATATTGTGTCTCCTGCTGCCAAAAATCAAAAGTCCTAAGCAGATCAAGATATTCAATATTCGCAGATTCTTTTTCGTTTAAGACGATTGATACAGATTGAATTCCATTCTCTCTTACGTACACCATCATCTCTTGCAGAAGTTTTTCAAAGTGTCTTATAGAGGATACCCTGCCAATATCCTCTATAACAAAATAATTTGGTGTCCCATCAAGAATTTTTAATCCTAATGATATGTGCACTTCCAACTTCCTTTCTTTCGTAATTCTTTAGCTATTGAAACAAAGTAAAAACAGGCATAGCCTTATTCCAGAGTCATATTTATACGCTGATTATCCATCAATCGAAAACACTCAAACCACGAGAACACTTGCAATAAAAGAAAAAGAACACTTTCTTTACTCAATGAAAGCGTCCTTTTTTAAAAGACTTTAAACGATTGGATTTCTAAAATTAAATATCCATTCCAAAATAAGAAGATTCATTTTTCATCCCTTGTTTCAAATCCTCTCTCAAACTTACTAACCACTCAGGTTCATTCTCCCACTTTTCCTCTACTGATCTTAATACACGAATATACCCATATAAATTAGCAAAGCGTCTGCAAGCTGGTAATAAAGATAGCATATCATCTGAAAGTTCATATTCTGTACGATATCCATCCATAAAGCATTGTTGTTTTTGCTGAAATATATCAGCTGGTATACAATCTTGCAAACTATCAAGAGCTTGTACAATATCCATTACATACCAGTGATACATAGCATCGTCAAAATCAATTATGTTACAGGATTGGGACTTTTCATCATAGAATACATTATCATATTCAAAATCATAATGAATCAGTCCAAAATTGCTTTTTGTAATAGGAATAGAATCAAAATAGACTTGGAGTAATTTTGTTTCCATTAAAGCTGATGTTTCATTTGGAAAATCTATTAGAATTGTTTGAATCCAATTTAACACGTCACTGTATGACCATCTCTTGTTTTTTATAGGTTTATATTTACTAGATAATTGATGAAGTTTTCCTAATGCTTTTCCATAATTGAAGATGATCCTATCATTTAATTCAGTCCTGTCAAGCTGAATGCCTGCTACACGTTTAAATACAGAAGCAAAGTAATCGCCCCATGGGGTTTGTGCTTCAACAAGTTCTTCTCCATTTTTTGATGCAACTGTTTCTAGAACACCATACTGTTTTGAACTTAAATAAGAAATAAATTCTAGTTCTGCTAAAATATTATTTTTCAGCTTCTCTGACATTGGAGAAAATCTTAACATTTGAGTCCTGCCTTGGTTTTGAAAAGGATAAATAGCATTTGAAGATATCCTATAGTATTTAAATAAGTCGATAGATTTCTCATCATATTCCCAGTTATTCAATAACATTTCTGCTAAATTCACATTGTCAAAAAGATATTTTAATTTCAACATAATAAATAGACAACTCCCTACGATTTTTTATTTATTTACTTCTCAATATCTTTTTTGAAAATACCAACTGGAATTAAATCTTTATTAATCAAACAAAAAAACCACAGAATTATATTAAATAACCCTGTGGCTCAAAATGTTTAATCCATAACAAAAAAGCCTGTGCTTTATATTGCCCAAGCTCAAATCATACGACAAATCATCCAACTTTTAACTAATTTAATCCGTATGAGTGAGAGGCAATATATTTAATTTCCAAGGTTATCTTCATGAAATTTATCATTGCGTTATCTCACTCCCTTCTGTAATATTACAAAAAATATATCAATTAAAATTTCAAAAATCAATACTTAATTGCTATGCTTAATATACTTTAATTTACTTTTATAATCTTTCTCTGACTTTATTATAATAAACTCGCTTATATGTTCTTTTGAAACAAAGAATGTCCATCAGCATTACCAACTTTTTCAAAGCCATAATTACGATAAAATTCATTTAATTTACTATTATTCCCTACGCAATCCAATCTTAAGGAATTTTTCCCTTCTTTTTCAAGAATAGTTTCCATCCATTGTAAAATTTTTTTTCCTAAACCAGAACCGATTTTAGTTCGACTAATGGCTAGTCTATGCAGGTATACAGCCCCATCATTTAAATTTCCCCACGTATATTTATCCCAAGAGCTCTGAGTCGGATACAGCGTAAACGTAGCCACAATCACTCCATCTCTTTTTACAATATAAGTATTATTATTATTTATTGCTTGTCTTACTTCATCATCTTCCCCTCCAGCCGCTAGGAATCCCCATTGATCTATCCCTTTTTCTTTTAGCCATTTTGCAACATCTTTTAGAAGGTCTAATATTTTGTCTGCATCTTTACTCATTGCTATAGATACTTCATATACGCTATCTAAAGAAACTAAGTTATTTGGCATTTTGCATTCCTCCAATTTTCGAATATCTCACCTTGATATCCAGTATGATTTTACAAACATCTCGATTCTTTTTAGGAACAAACTTATTTATCTATGATTTTACTAATCTTTTTATTAATTGCACGATCAAACTAATAATAACCGACAGAATTGTATAGACCACCACCCAGATTAAAAAGGATTCATTAAATACTGTAAACAACAAGAATGTAAAAACAATTAATGTTAATGCAGGCACCACAAACCATTTTTTAAACAAAAATATTCCAATTATTGAAGCTACAATAACCATTGCAGGAAAAATTAAAAGAACGAATTGAAATTCCATTATTTTTCTCCTCTTTTCATAAAACTCTCTTAATTTTGCAAATTCTTTTAGTATCAATTTGTTGATTGAAAAGTGCGTAAGTCTATCTTTAGATGTTTTCCCTGCATTGCATTAACCAAATTTTACCTCCAATATTAAAATCCCATTAGTTCAAAAAATAAGATAACCTAAATAAAATGTTTTTCAATAATTAACTTCGCCCTTTCATCAAGTCGAGAAGGTAATTCCTTAATTGAGAAATATTTTAAATCCAAACTTTCACCATCATTCATTGCTAACTCACCGCTTGAATCTTGTGCTAAGAAAACACAAATAACATTATAGACTTCGTCACCATTTGGAAATTTAAAGTAAAGATTTTTTCCTGACAAAATATCAATAAACTTTAAACTCTTTGCTTGAAGACCCGTTTCCTCGAAGAGTTCACGTTCAGCAGTTTCTTCTAAGCTTTCACCAATTTCCATTGCCCCACCTGGCAACCCCCATTCTTTTGTATCAGAACGATGCTGAAATAAAATCTCTTTTTTATTATTCATAACTATAATTGTAGAACCAACTATAATAAATGGCCTGCTGCCAATAAGTTCTCTTATATCCTTTATGTATTCACCCATTTTTCCCTCACTCCAATTGACCAATTGTTTCATTAATTCTCTTTCTATATACGAAAATCCTGCTTCACAATCTTCGCTTTCCAAAATATTTCCAGCTTCCGTATAGAGTCATTAATGGTTTATTATCATTCCCTCTAAGTTGTATTCGTCTCGATTTGCTTTCTCAATGTTGCACCTATCATAACAATCGTATATTGTTGAAATCAGCTATATGGTTTATCAACTTAAACCATTAAACTGATTTTTGGAGGTATTTTACTGAATGAATAAACAGGACCAACTAAAAATGATCAAAGAGGATTTTATTAATTGTCAAAAAGTACTATTAGCGATTGGGGATGAAACACGTCAAGCGATTTTGCTCGTTTTAATGGGAACAGACTGCCAAACAGGCTTGCGTGTAGGTGAAATCACGGAACAAACACATCTTTCCCGCCCTGCGGTGTCCCATCATCTTAAAATCTTGCGTGATGCTGGTATTATTTTAATGCGTAAAGAAGGGACAAAAAACTTTTATTATATTAACGTACGTTCAGAATTAGATTTATTAAAAACGCTTGTCTTGGATATTGATACGTTCATGCAGAACTTTTATGTAAATGATGGAATTTCGGAGGGATAAGCAATGAAAGCAATGGTTATTGATAAATACGGGAAAGTCCCGATGCGTTTGGCAGAACTGCCCACACCTGAAATTGGTGAATATGAAGTACTCGCAGAAATTCATGCTGCTAGTATTAATCCTATTGATTTTAAGATCCGCGATGGGAAGGTGAAATTGTTAGTTAAATATAAAATGCCTCTTATCTTAGGGAATGACTTTTCTGGTGTCGTTGCAAAGGTTGGCGCAAAAGTGACTCGTTTTAAAGTTGGCGACGAAATATACGCTCGTCCACGTAAGAGTAAAATCGGGACTTTTGCTGAATATATTGCTATTCACGAGGATGACATTGCCTTAAAACCGAAAAATTTGAGCTTTGAAGAAGCATCATCGATCCCGCTTGTGGGGTTAACCTCCTATCAAGCACTAACAGACATTTTGCAATTACAAAAGGGAAAAAAAATTTTGATTCAAGCTGGGGCTGGTGGTGTCGGTACCTTTGCGATTCAGCTGGCTAAAGCAATGGGTGCCGCTGTTGCAACAACTGCAAGTGAAGCTGGTACGAATTTAGTAAAATCTTTAGGTGCAGATGAGATTATTAATTACAAGACAGAAAAATTTGAAGAGATACTGGAAAACTATGATGCCGTATTTGATACACTTGGAGGCGAGACACTCGAAAAATCATTCAATATTTTAAAAGACGGAGGTAAAATCGTTTCCGTTTCGGGTTTGCCGAATGCCCGTTTCGGGAAAGAATATGGTTCCGGATTTTTTAAAACGCTGCTGTTTTCAGCGGCAAGTCATAAACTTACTGCGCTTGAAAAAAAGCATGATGTACAATATACATTTTTGTTTATGAAGCCAAGTGGAGAACAATTACGTATAATCGCAAACCATATTGAAGCCGGTAAAATCAAACCTGTAATTGATAAAGTTTTTCCTTTTGAAGATGCTCAAATAGCGATGGAATATGCGGAGGCTGGAAGGGCAAAAGGGAAAATAATAGTAAAAATCAAATAGTTGTCAAACGAAGCAAAAAATCTTTCCAAGCTTTTGTATGGATGTTAAATATAGATTAGAGGGAATCTTTCTATCAATATCTATCTAAAGCTACAAATGATCTTCAACGAACGGGTGCACTGCACTAATGAAGTCTAAAGCCTAAATTCTCACATATAATACTGGGAATTTAGGCTTGTTATATTGTGATTTGCTTTGAGTTGTAAATCCTCATTTTCACGATGCTGCCCCTATTAGCTGGTTTAATTGCAGTTAATTTTTATACATATTTCAAAGGATATTATCAGAAAACTGCTCTTCTGAAATTACTTGTAATCCATTTCTTTTGAGTAAAGCAGTTGTAACCCCGTTGCCAGCAATTTTCTTCCCTTTAAATTCACCATTATAAACCATTGAACTGCCACAGGATGGGCTATATTCTTTAAGAACCACTATAGATGCTCCGATCTCTATTGCCTTCTTTAGTGTTAAGTAAGCTCCTTTTATGTATAATTCTGTAACGTCTCTACCCGTTATCTCGACCACTTTAGCTTTTCCATCTAATACATCTTCTCCATTACCACCTATTATCTCAGCTGGTTGTCTAGGAGTTGAAAATCCACCAAGCAATTCAGGGCATACAGTAATAGCCTTATTCTCTTCTAATAGTCTACGTATCTTATGATCTAAACTGTGTGTACCGTTATACCTTACCTCTAATCCTGCTAAACAAGAACTTACTAATATCATTTGTATCACCTCCATTAATTCGTATCTTATGTTGTCCTTCTTATTGGGAATTTTCCACCATAAAATTACCCTTAACATAAAGAAAAAGTGTAATTCTTGATGCAGGATTCAAGCCAATAACGGATTTAAAAAATTCCATCTCCATCCAAAAATGAACTAATAATGAATAAATACATGGCAAAAATACTGCAGGAAGACTATTTGCTAGAAATATTTCTAAACAAACAAATTTATAGTAAAGGATGAAAAGCTGGCTTCACTATACAACTCTTGCAATCCATTGATTTTACTTGAAAATTTCACTACTAAACGAACTGTTCTCCTGAAGGATTTCTGGTAAGCGATGAAAAATTACTTCATATAATCTTCAACTATTTCATAGCATCTTTCTTCAGTAAGGTTTGCTAACACTGCCACATATTCTAAATGTTCCATCGTACCACCTTGAAATTTTAAGGATGCCTCTTTTGCACTATCATCTCGATAGGTTATCCAATTCCGTTGTTCTGTTCTCAATTGATCCATCTTTTCTGGCGTAAGTTCTTCCTTCAGGACACCATAAATTTCATTTAACAAGGCATCCCAAACATCAAATCTATCATTTTCCACCTTTTTTAAAGCGTATGTCGATGTATCTTCTGCTTCCATTTTTTCCACTTCTATTTTAGCCTCATTTAATTTCTTTAAGTACACTTCCTTTAGATTTGCTGTAGAACGATTAGAGGAATCTTCATCTTTCGTTGGCACATTGTTTGATATATCCTCTTCTTCGTTAGGATTGACATTCCCTGAGGTTTCTCCATTATTGTTGTCTTTGTTTAAAACATTTTCCTTAGAATCAATGTTAGTAGAAAAGTCCTTAGTGTTTTGTGATGAATGGCTATTTTGTGAGTTATTGTCCAAAGCAGCACTTGACTCTTTGGATGAGCTTTCACATGCAGCCAATAACAGTAAAAATACAATAGAAAACATTACGATAATAATTTCTCTCTTTATTTTCATAATATAACCTTCCTTTTATAATGACTATCACATTTGAAGTAAACTACTATTAAACTATCATCCTGCTTCGTTCATTTAATCGTCTCTCTTCACTATATATTTCAAAACGATTTTCAACTATCTTACCTTAAAATGCAAGCGACCTTAGATGTTGATAGATATATATAAGATTACCCTTCAACGATTGCAAGATATTTTAAAATCTTCCCTTCGGATTCAACAATTAAAATATCTCCTCTTTCCTTAGCAGAGTAAATCTTTGCACCAACAGGTAGTTTATTCGACATTTCATCTTTGAAGTCTTTATTAGTCTCATTTCTCGATTTTATTTTACCGATTTGATGGTCTTTTGTTAACGATAGTTCTTCGACCCAGTCAACATCAGTCTTGAAAATTACTCCATCATACTGAAAAATATCAGCTTCAGGATCTAATGCTAATACTTCATCCGCATCAATACTGTCAATAGTTACTTTGGTTATTTCCTCACCATTCGAGCATCCTAAAAGAGTAAATATAGTGAATGTAAACAAAACATAATATAGTTTATGTACCATCTCATTTTCTCCTTTATCGTATAGACGGTAATTCTCAAACAAAAGTTGCTTCTTCAACTGTCCGATTTCGCTAACACGGTATTAATCAAGACTCCATGTAAGTCCTATAGTTTCACCAAAACAAGCGCTAATCCTTCCCAGATAAAAGTTTGTATTGGTTGAACTTATTTATGATTTTTTTTACATTTATGGGTCGACAGATTGGTCTTTTTTAATTTGGGTTTTCTGCGTTGGTCGAAAGAGATAGAGCTTTTGATCCCCTATCACACTTATTTGTATGGTATAAATTCTACTGATTTTGCCTGATACATTTTATCTCGATGCTCATAAACAATTATTATACTTCCTGCAAAACTGGCAGGAGATATTTGTCCAGCCACACTTACAGTTAGTTGATTGTTTCTAACTTCATAATCAATAATACTTCCAAAACTTATATCATCAAATATGTTCTCGAGTTTGATTTCTAAAGGGGTTATGTCAACAGTACATTTTTTGTCACCAACAATTACCTCTGCTTTTTCTGCATTTATCTTGGTTTTTACGTTCTTATGGATAATTGCTAAAGGATTATCAACAATTTCTTCGCTTAAATTAAAGCGATTATTCATTGTCTCAAAAACATAAACATCTTCCCATAAGAGACCTGTACCATAACCCTTTGTCAAAATTATGAGTAACTCTGGATTTTGGTCTTTATTGATGTCCTTGTAAATAATTTGTGGAGCATAGGTAGGGTTCGTTTCACTAATCCAAAAAGGTTTTAAGTATATTCTACCTTTAAAATTTATTTTAAAATCCATAAATAATCCATTAATTTTCTTAGCATACAGCGTTATGTTCACTTTTTCGTTCCTACTAACAATTTCATATCCTTCAATTTCCGCTTGTTCATTGTTAGAATGAATCATAAGAAATATGACTGCCATTAATACGATGTAAGTTTTTATAGAAAACACCTCATTATAGTGTTCCCTAGCCTCATTCTTTATTCAATTAACTCTTCTCTTTAGCTCAATACATATTTTTTAATTTCGTAATTTATTTTAAATCCTCAACAATCTGACCCAATTAACTAAGAAAGGCACATTTCCTGCTCCAGAAATGCGCCTGTTAGTACAATAAATGTTTACTATCCTTTAACCTTCTCCATTTAGAAGATATACTCAAATGATACTTGGATATCATTGGTTAATTCGATCAAAAGGGAGGGTTTTTCCACTTGAAATTTACTTTCGATTTTTTAATCTCTTTTCCATCAGTTTTGCCATTTGTTTCGAATTTGGATTCACTTCATCTTGTAATTTTTCAATTATGTTAATATAATCCGTTTCATTTCGGTTCTGACTTAATTTATAAGCTGCTTGGATTTCTTTGACTTTAATCTTAAAACCAACAATACCTTTTAGCTGGGTTTCTATTAAGTCAGGAGAAAGGTTATCCCATAAAACCGGATTTTCACGATGTTGTTCATATTTTTCTAACATTCTCTTTAAATCTTCTATTAACTCATATTCCTCTAAAATACTTCCTTTTCCATACATATGGACCGCCTGATAATTCCAAGTTGGTACGTTTTTATGGGAATACCAGGAAGAAGAAACATATGCATGCGGTCCCTGAAACATAACAAGCACATTATCACATGTTTCAAATGCTCTCCATTGAGGATTTCCAATAGCCATATGCCCGGTAATATAGTAATCATCACCCATTTTATTTAAACCTAAAGGCAAATGAGTGGCTGTTGGTTTCCCTTGCTCTGTTGTGATAACCGTGCCAAAGGAGTTTTTCTGAACAAAATCCCAAATTTCTTCTACATTGGTGACCTTAAAATACTTTGGAATATACATACAAATCCACCTTTCAATTTAATTGAGTGGTTTAGTCATTATATAGTCTATTTGCTCTTCATCACCCATAAAAAATGAGTGGGCTCCTGTTTGAACAAATCCCATTTTCTTATAAAAGGCAATCGCATTTTCATTTTTTTCCCAAACGCCTAGCCAGATTTTCTTTTTATTAAGTTCTACTGCAATTTCTATAGCATGATTTAGCAGACATTTCCCAAGTCCATGTTTTTGAAATTTATTCTTAATATATATCCTCTCGATTTCAAGCGATTCGTCATTCATTTCTTCCGACTGAGCATCATCGGTATTTACCTTTAAATATCCAGCGATTTCATGATTAAAATAAACAAATAAGAATTGCGAACAACTATTAGATAATTCTTTTTCTAATTGTTTAACG
The DNA here is from genome assembly GCF_900199725.1 of Cytobacillus massiliigabonensis. Lineage (GTDB taxonomy): Bacteria > Bacillota > Bacilli > Bacillales > Cytobacillaceae > Cytobacillus > Cytobacillus massiliigabonensis. Next base: position 2,774,303 of record NZ_LT904904.1, read on the forward strand.
TTAAACGCCTTTTCCAAATAGGCATTCATATTTTCAGGTGAATTCTGATGCTTAAATGTTTCATTAAATGTTTCATAACTAATTTCTTGAAGGTGGGGTAAATCTTCTAGGGTACACTTTTTAATCTTTATAGTCATTTAAGTATTTCGCTCCTTTAGATAATCAATAATTTCTCTTGTTTCCCTTCTTTACATATTCCCAGTCTTTTTCTATATTTTCTCTTACTCTTTGGAGAAGATTGAAAATGGTTTCTGCTTCTATTTCGGAAAATCCCTCTAATGCAACAATATTGGAATAATCATTTTCTCTTTTTATAAAAGGATAGACATTTTTCCCTTTCTCTGTTGGAAAGAGCTTTTTAATTTTTTTGTTATGTCTATCACCTTTTTTTTCAATAAAACCATTCATTTCAAGCTTTTTTATTGCGCGAGATGCTGTTGTTCGATCTACTTTTATCATTTCAGCTAACTTCTCTTGAATAATTCCTGGATTTTCACATATTCGGACAAGATACAAATACTGCCCTTTTGTAAGGTCATATTCTTTAAATTCTATATTACTTATAGAATCTAATGCCCTTGCTATCATTCCGATTTCACGAAGTATCTCTTTCATAATTAACCCCCTCAGCGTAAATTTCATTGCAAATGCAACAGAAAGGTGTATGTCAATTTTATTCCTCTTTTATTGCATTTGCAATAAAAACTAAAATTCAATCTTGATACCTAGATTTTGGTCAATTATATAACACAAAAAAGTGCGCCATTCTTGTAGCAAAAATGCACCCTATACAAACATATTAAACATGGAACCATAGATGCAAATTAGCTTATTTTCGATTTTAATAAAACTCTTAATAATATAAATCTAAAAAAGCTTTATTCATTATGCTAAAAGGATTCAATTTATTTATTCATGAGCAAGTAGAACCAAATTCTATTCCTCGATCATCTTGAGCTCTAATTATATGATATTGTTTGGTTCTATAATTCCAGGAATGCTGCTCCGTTCGTATTTTACGATCAATTAGAAAAATTTTATAAAAACTAGATATTATTAATCCATAAAAATAAAGGAGAAAACATTAGACATGTCTAACTTGTTTTCTCCTTTTTATTCAAAAAAAGCGCCCTTTTCTTGATTAAGAAATTATTTATAATAGTTATCTAGAAACATTTCGCACAATAAAAGCAATCGTTATTTCTCTTTTTTTGACTTATAATCTGGGATGTAACCACCTAAACAAGCACATACTACAAAAATCCAATATGGAATAACTTTCAATCCATTTGGTTCTAGATAAACTTTATTGATTACGAGAATCGCACAACTTATGAGTATTAGGATAATACCGATAATATTTCTAATCATGTTTTTTCCATTTCCTCAGGAACATTTATCAATTTATTTATTTGTTACCAAGGAAGACGATTTCTTTTGTCTTAAAGTAAATGCTACTAATAACCCGACAAGGGCAATTATAGCTTCAATAATCAACGCCATACGAACAGCATCGGTCAAAAGGGCCTTCCCCATTTGTTCCAAAGAACCACTGGTATTGAAGGTAGCTGAAACGATCGCCATAATTACAGCCAACCCAACTGCAGAGCCAATTTGTTGACCTGTGTTTATAATAGCAGATGCAATACCTTGTTGTTTCATTTCAATACCTAAACTAGCAGCAATAAACATGGTTGTAAATACAAAAGCTTGACCCAAACCTATAATAATAGTGCCTACTATCATTGCCCAAATAGAGCCGTATACAGTTAATTGGGTAAGAATAATAAAGCCTATCGCTCCTAGTGCCATTCCAGTTCCCATAGTTCCAGCAATCCCTATTAAACTAATCATTCTATTAATAAACTTTGAACCTACTAAAGCACTGAGTGTTAAAGGCAGAAAGCTCACACCTGATTGAATCGCAGAGTAATGTAATACTTCTTGCGTGTAAAGAGTTAAAAAATAGTAAAGTGTTCCAAAAGATGCAGAAAACAAAGCGGCACTGATAGTAGCACTGACTAAACTACGGATACGAATCAAACTAGATGGTATTAATGGTTCGTTCGTACGTTTCTCAATTATTACAAACAATAAAAGTAAACAAAATCCTATAAATCCAGGAATGATTGTTGTCTGATTTGTCCAGCCCTCAAGTGGCGATTGAATTAGATAATATACCACTAAAATCATTCCTGCTGTCACTGAAACAGTTCCAGCTAAATCATAATGACGTGTAGTTGAAGTAACTTTACTCTCTTGAAGAGCAATTGGAGCCAGTATAATAACTAAAATGGTGATTGGTACATTCACTAAGAAAATTGCTTCCCATCCAAAATAATTTGTTAACAAACCACCGAGCAATAACCCAAGAGATAAGCCAACTCCCCCCATTGCTGCCCATACTGACATCGCATGGTTTCTTTCTTTACCTTCCTTAAAGTTTGACATAATCAATGATAGAGTTGCAGGAGATAATAGTGCTCCACCTAGTCCTTGTATACCTCTTGCTACAATGAGCATCATATCAGAATTTACTAAACCTCCAAGCAGAGACCCGAAACCGAATAATCCGGTTGCTATTATAAACATCTTTCTTCTTCCCAATAAATCTGACAATCTTCCTCCGATTAGTAATAATCCCCCATAAACTAGAGAAAATGCACTTACTACCCATTGTAATGAATTCGCAGAGAAGCCTAATTCAGAAGCAATAGACGGCAAACCAACAAAAATAATCGTGTAATCAAGTGCTAAGATTAGCTGAGATATAGCCAATAGAGTTAGAGCTAACCCCTTAAATTTCTTTTCTTTCATTAAAAATTCTTCCTCTCTTTTTAGACCAAACAGTCTATAATTTGCATAAAAAAATAATTAATACAATGCATATAAAATTCACATTTTAGACTGAACAGTCAAAAACGGTCAAAATAGAATGAAGCCGTTTAATTAGCTTCACTTTTTTAGTCCATTGTCGTGAGAACAACAGAAACAAATTCATCTAGTACTTTATGATCCGATGATAACTTTGCTACCTGTGTTAATGAATATCTGGAGTGATTCAGATACTTAGCCAGAGCATTTAAGTCTTTATGATCCCCAAGTTCCCCCTGTTCTTGAGCGCGTACTAATGCTTTATAAAAAGCTATTTCTAACCGTTTTAAATCTTGGTTGAAAAACTCCGCGATTTCCAAATCATGAGGTATTTGAGCGATTGCACTATCCATTATAAAGCATTCTTTACGTCTTGCATCATCCTTTAAGACATTTATGCCCTCATTGAAAATTTCACTAATTGCCTTTTTTACTGATCCAGGACTCTCCAAATACGAGATAACAGCAGCACTTTTTCCATTAATATAATGTTTTACTGCAGAAATAAACAGATCCCTTTTTGTCCCATAAGTATCATATAAACTTTGACGTGCGATTCCTAAACCCTCTATTAAGTTTTGCAGCGAAGTTCCTTCATAGCCGTAATGTCCAAAAATTTCCATTGACTTATGTAACACAATAGACGGATCAAATTCTTTATTTCTTGCCATTTGTTTTCCTTACCTCCTTTCTAAATATTATTTTATTCATTCTGGACTGATTAGTCAATAAAAAACCTAGTACTTCTTATTAATATTTATTGTTTTAGGAAAACGATAAGTGATTATTGTATAAAGTTTTTTTCTCCCACGCTAGTGCAATCTTATTCAAATCTTTTTAGATTTTTCTTTTTTTTGCTTATTCTAGTGAAAAATGAATGGAAGAATAAGTTGTTTTGGTATGAGTAATACTTAAATTAGAAAAGTCTAATCTTAAGAGGAGATTTTAAATGAATACAAAACATAATGTAGGTTTAACATCAACAGAAATTGCAGGATTGTGGTCTACCTATTTAAATGATAGCTTGTCTATCTGTCTCTCTAAGCATTTTCTGCAACAGTCTAACAATGAGGATGTTAAACCATTAATTGAGCTAACATTAGATATATCACAAAAACATATTGATGAAATCAAGAATATTTTTGAAAAGGAGAAATTCCCTATTCCTAACGGATTTTCCGATGAAGACATTGATCTTTCAGCTCCACCTTTGTTTTTCGATTTATTTCCTGTAAGCTATGTTTACGGGATGAGTCGTATAGGTTTAATGACCTATAGTATGCTAATTTCTAATGTTGCCCGCGAAGATATACGATCTTTTTTCTCTCAGTGTTTAACTTCCACATTGGATCTTTATAATACATCAGTAAATCTAATGCTTTCTAAAGGGATATACGATCGCCCAACAATGATCCCTTATCCAGATAAAGTTGAATTCGTTAATAAGAAAGAAACATTTTTATCTAAGTGGTTCGAAAAGAAACGCCCTCTAAATGTTCTTGAACTATCTGAAATATTCTTTAACATTGAAAGAAACTATTTTGCTTTAGTCCTTCTCACTGGATTTATTCAAGTTGTAAAGGATGATCAAATAAAGAAACTTTTGATAAAAGGTAAGGAATTAGCTCAAAAACAAATTCATTTCCTAAACGATACTTTAATCAAGGAAGATCTTCTGGGCACTATAATGATTAACTCAGAAGTATCAACTTCTAAGGTATCTCCTTTTTCTGAAAAGCTCATCATGAACCTTGTAACTATACTAAATACACAAGGAATAACCTATATTGGCCATGCATTAGCTACATCAGCACGAATAGACCTTGCTAATGAATATTCAAAACTAATTCCTGAAATCTTGCAGTACGGGAAGCAGGGCACTGACATTTTGATAGAAAGGGGATGGATGGAAGAACCGCCACACGCTCCGAATAGGAAGGAATTAGCAGAAAATTAGGTGTAAATTAAACAAGGGATCTCTACGATCTCTTGTTTAATTCTATAACCAGTATTTTAACAAATTTATAGTGACATCATATAAAAAGAAGTCAGTTCTCTAACGGAAAGATATCAATTTTCTTCAAATCTCGTTTTTTGTAAGTCCAAAGTTCCAGTTGCTCCAATTGTTCTGCCCAGCATACAGCTTCTTCTATTAGTGTTATTCCAATCCCTTTTTTACAATAATAAGAATCAACAACTAAGACTACAATTCGAACATACGATCCATCCACTTCATAGTAATACCCTTTAACCAATCCAATCATCCCAACATTGTCATTGAAATTGTGTAGACAGTAAATTTTGTAGATGGGTATTAATAAATTTCTTTTAAATTATTTAAGTTACTTCATACATAATTCACATTTATTAGTTAAACTAAATGAAGAAAATGAATAATAACATTTTCCTTATGGTAATAGCGGAAAGTTAGGAGGAGGTATTATGAAACGTATTTTTATCGCGATAGCAGCAGTTTTACTAGCCATGTCTATTTCTACTAATGTGTTTGCTCATTCTCATTTAGGGGGATCGAATCCAGCTGATGGTGACATCATATCAGAGCCATTAAAAGAAATTGTTCTTGAATTTGATGGAAAAATTGAACAAGGAAGCTATATAGATATAACAACAACAAAAGGAAAAGCAATAGAACTGCAAGAAATTATTATTGGTGATGGTACATTAACAGGTACTGTCTCAGAACCGCTGCCAAATGAGAAATATCAAGTAAATTGGAGCATTATTAGTGCAGATGGTCACCCCTTAGAAGGTAAGTTCTCTTTTACTGTAAATGTTCCCGTCACAGAATCTGTAGAAGAAGTACAAGAGAAACCATCAGTAACTAATGAATCAGCAGTGCAATCGACAGAAGGTAAAGAACAAGCAGCTCCATCAGATGAAGTGGAGAAAGAGAAAGAATCATCTTCTATGACAGTTATTCTTATTGTACTATTAGTTATCATTATAGCAGTAATTTTCTTCTTACTTACTAAAAGAAAGAAATGATAATGACTATATTAGTATTAATTAGTCAGACACTTTTGTATTTATGCTTTTCGGTCTTAACAGGAAGTTTTATTCTTATGCTTGTTCCAATAAAATATCGTCCAGATATTAAGATTCCAAAGCGCTTATTACTAATTTGCGCCATATCTCTGCCTGTTTTCGCGTTTATTCCTGTACTTGATATTACTTTATATATTGCTCCACGCTTAGGTCTATTTGAATCATTAAAGATTGTCTTAACTACCTATACAATTGGAACTGCCTGGGATTTTACCTTTCTCGGTTCCATTGTATTAATACTATTAATTGCCTTGGTGAAATCTGCCGAAAAGAGAAATTTCGCTATTTTAGGAGCAATACTAATATTTTTCTTAATACTTACAGTTGCTTGGTCCAGCCATGCAAGTGCTATAGATCCAATAGTAGGAATGATAAGTGATTTTCTTCATTTAGCAGCTGTAAGTATTTGGGTTGGCGTTTTGCTAGTTATTGGCTGGTGTTCTCTCAATCATAGAAATTGGCTTGAGTTTTTAAGCTGGTTTACAAATGTCGCTTTTGGCTGTTTAGTAGCTGTAATACTTAGTGGATTGTTCCTGATGGATTTAATGATCGATGGGTATTTTGATTCGTGGATGGTTTCGTATGGACAAGGGTTATTAATGAAACATTTATTCCTACTGCCACTTGTTTTTTATGCCTTTGTTAATGGCTTCTTTGTAAAATATAAAATATCAAAAGATGCTACATTCAATCCGATTCCTTGGATACGAGTAGAAGGATTGATTTTATTTGCGATTTTTACAATAACTGCTGCTTTTTCGCAGAAATCACCACCACATGGAACTCAATTAACGAGTGATGCAATATCGCCTTTATTCCATCTATTTCACGATGGCATTATCAATTCTACTCATACAATTGGCTTTGTTATAAACTTAAATTCAGTATGTTTCCTTTTCCTTTCTATCTTATTTATGGGCTTAATTGTATTATCCTTTTTCAAAAAAGCATCGATGATTCTATCTTTTCTTCTTTGTTGCTTATTTGTAGTAAGTATATACTTTATGTTAATGGTGACTGTAGTAATTCGCTAATAAAGAGTGTGACTCATAAATAATGAAATGGAGTCACACTCTTATTGAATTAGTTAGCTGATTCCTGCATATTTTACTAGATCATCTTCTAATTTACTGGGGTCAGTTGTAGGTGCATAACGTTCAACCACAAGACCCTGCCTGTCTATTAAAAATTTCGTGAAGTTCCATTTAATATTTTTCAACAAAATTCCACCCTTTTGTTCTTTTAAATAAGTATACAGGGGATGTTCATTCTCTCCATTCACATCTATTTTAGCAAATATGGGAAAAGTAACTCCATAATTCCTTTGGCAAAACTGTAGTGTTTCTTCAATTTCGGCGAACTCCTGATTATTAAATTGATCACAAGGAAACCCTAATATCTCAAGTCCATGATCATGGTATTTTTCGTATAGTTTCTGAAGTCCTTCAAATTGCGGCGTAAACCCGCATTTGCTTGCTGTATTCACAATCAGCAATGTTTTCCCTTCATAATCTCTCAACGATTTTTCTTTACCGTCCGTCATTTTTACTTTGTAATCATATACAGTTTTCAAAATACTCCTCCTCATCATTGACAAGCAATCATTTCATCCCGAAAGTATCGTCTTTTTTATTTAAATATACTTAAAACTAATTATATCCAATAAACACAAAAGAGGCTAAGCAAAATTACTGCTTAGCCCCTTGTTATACATACTGACACTTATATTACCTAGCGAATCGATGATTTCCAATAGTTATTGTTACTTCACGTGAAAGGATCCATTTACTCGTTGAAGTTTTTGGATTATAAAAATATAATGAGCCTTTCCCCTGTCCTCTAAATGCTAAGGCTTCTTCTACAGCTTTTCTCGAAGACGTATCTGCTTTATGATTGATTTCACCATTTTGAACTGGCGTAAAGGCATAATGCCCACTTACTTTTTGATAGATTACTTCTTTTACTGTATTTGGGAAGAGCGAGCTATCTACTCTATTTAAAATCACTGTTGCAACTGCCACTTTTCCTGCATAGGGCTCCCCTTTTGCTTCTGCAAATACAAGACGTGCCATTAGTTCCTTATCTGCTTCTGTTATAGCATTGTTTGGAATCAATAGTTTTTCTCCTGGCAACAGTAAATCACTAGATTTGTTATTTGCTTTCATTAAGCTAGACATTGTTACGCCATACTTTTTGGCAATTGTCCAATAAGTTTCGCCTTTATGTACTTGGTGAGTATTTGCTGCTGCTTCTGATTGAGAGTTAAAACTAATTAATGAAATGGCAGCTGCGGATGCAATCACTAGTTTCCTAAATTTTTTCATCTTAATAGCCTCCTAATTTCTCAAAGATTGATATATTAGTAGGCTAACAGATGTAATATTGTTATGCATTCACCAAAATATTCTATTTTATTTATTATTCCTGTGATTCCCAAGGATACTAATATTGTATTGGCAGTGGTTAAATATGGTACCTTCTACTTTCATGAAAAATTTTACTGACTTTTAAAATTTAGGATTATTTGTAACAAATATTTCGGTATTGTAACAGCCTTATTTATCGAATAAATGATCTCACCAAATGTTCGAGGAACATACTGCTACTATGACTGAATAAAGTCAGGTCAATTATATTCCCTTATTGTTCATAGGTATGAGAATACATAGGCGGAAAATTTCCGTCTAATGTATAAAAAAGAAGCTTAAGAAGATTACATTAAAATCAACATTCAGTTATCTATTTATACTGCGTAAATTTATCAAACATACATGTTTGTTTGTTTACATAATAATATTATTTAAAACTAATATCCGTTTCAACTTTATTCTAAAAAACAGACACAGATTGTGCCTGTTTCATTCACTGTTTTGCGTATTATTAAAGAAGAATTCTGCTGATTCCTTTTTCATATTGGTTTCTTTCTTACTCTTACCCATTTTTCCATCAGATTCGTAGCTCAGATTAAAGAATTTTTCATTTTTCTTTTGCATCATACAGTCACTCCCTTTGCTATTAGCTTGTTACAGTTTACAAATCTTATACCTTTTTCCTCAAATGTCCCAAAAAGCAAAAAACACAGGCATTGATTCCTGTGCTTGACTGGAGGACTTATGTTCCTATAAGCTGCATAGCTTTATTTAAATATTGGCGTGGGGTTTCATAATAAATCATTTTATTATATTCCTTATAATTTGATTGAAAATGAATATAAATCGGTGAGTCTAAAAGCCAAGGATAATTGGAGAAAAATGTTCGATCACCATATATCATAGCTGATAAAGCATGTCTTGCCTCCCGTTGAAAAATCAGGAAGCGAATTTGAGCATATTTTTCATCAAATGATTCATCACTAATAAAAATTTTTCCGCTGAGAACATATTGACCCAATTGAGGTATCCATTCAGCAAGCACCTCATCACGGTATTCTTCTTGTATGACGTTGAAGTCGTGATGATAGCCAATGGATAAATAGGATTCTCCTGTTGTTTTCGATTGTGTCCATGTATATTTTCGACGATCTACTGGTCGAAATTCAGTAGCTGGAGGCAAATATAGGACATTAATTCTCGTCGGATCCCAATTATTCATTCAATGTGACCCCCTTTTTACAGCTCCATTTCATATAGTTTATGAAGATCACCTTCAAAACGTGATTAATGCCTATTCCCCTTTCCTTTTCCTTCCAATATTTTCGTATCCTTGACTATCCATTTTCCGCTCTCATATATCCAGGTTGATTCAACATTCGCAATCCAATCAGTGTGGTTTGCCCCACTTATTGCTTGAACTCCTATCAATCCGTTCTTTTTTCCATCCACTGCAGCTGGTTTTAAAGCAGAGTAGCCATCGACCATCAGCTCTGTAGGTTCACTTAGCTTGCCATTTAAAAAAAGTCCACTTTTTTCATAATCCGCACCCCTATTTCTTAAATCAAAAGTAACCGATTTTCCTGTCTCCTGTATCATGATGGAGGCTTTATAGCCATTATGAAATTGCCCGTTAATGACGAGCGGATCTGGAACAGTTAAATCTGTTAACTGAAATTCCTTTAAGGTATACAAATAAGAATTTGATAATCCACCACTTCCCCCTGTTTCTACACTAACTAATATATCCTTCACTTCATCATGATTTAAATCAACAAATTGAACACCAGGTCGTATTCCACCCTCTAATTTTGCTTCGTATTCTTTCCCATTCGAGGCAGCAATAAGCAGTTTCATTTCCTTCAAATATTCTTGCCCTTCTTCATATGGAATGCCTTTTATTTCAATAATGTCTTCTTTTCCATCTCCGGTTATATCATTTTCATTTTTTGAAACTGTTATCCACTTATTCTTATTTTCACCTGCATAGACCCCAGTGATCGATAGGGTCATAAAGAAAAGGGCTGCAAGTGCAAAAACCATTTCTTTTTTCATTCAATATACCTCCCTTATTCTTCATCTATTATGTCCAATTTTGGAAATATAATGTAGAAAAAAAGGCTGCAAACAGAAAAATCCTCCTGCTTTTTAAAAGTCAGGAGGATTTCATTGTTACCCTTTATTTTTTAATGCCTCTTCCCTTGTTTCCCAGCATTCAATTCCATCTAAACCTGGAATAGAATCGGCATAGAAAACTGGATCTTTTCCTTCTTTACGCTGTGCCTTATAATCCTTTAATGCCGCGAAAGCTATTTTTCCTAGCATAACAATAGCTACTAAGTTGATTAATGCCATGATTCCCATAAATAAATCGGCAAGATTCCAAACAATAGCTAAATCCACTACCGCACCAAAGACTACCATTCCTATAACAGCTATGCGGTAGATGAATAGCGCGGTTGGACTGTTTTTAATAAACTCAATATTTGTTTCTCCATAATAATAGTTGCCAATTACTGATGTAAATGCAAATAAGAAAATAGCTACAGCAACAAAAATCGGTGCCCATGAACCAATATGAGAGCTTAGTGCAGCTTGAGTTAATTGAATACCTGTTAAATCTGACGTTGAAAAGTCTCCATATAATAAAATAATAAATGCTGTTGCTGAACAAATAAGAATCGTGTCAACAAACACACCTAATGTTTGTATCAATCCTTGTTTGACGGGGTGGCTAACAGCAGCAGTTGCAGCCGCATTCGGGGCACTCCCCATCCCAGCTTCATTCGAGAACAGTCCGCGTTTTACACCCATCATAATTGCAGCACCAATTGTACCGCCAAGTACCTCATCCAATCCAAATGCCCCTTTAACAATCATAACGATAAGATTTGGAATTTCAGAAATATTCATGATGACCACTGCAATAGCAACGAATAAATAAATAACAGCCATAATTGGTACAACTACTTGCGAGACGTTTGCAATGCGTTTAACTCCGCCAAAAATAATAATGGCAGTTAATACAGCAAGTATGATTCCTATTGTTAATCGGCTTGTTCCAAATGCTTCATTAAAGGCTAGAGAAATTGTATTTGATTGTACTGAGTTAAATACAAGACCAAAACAGAACGTAATAATAATGGCAAAAATAATCCCCATCCAGCGTTTATTTAGCCCTTTTTCCATATAATAAGCCGGACCGCCTCGGAATCCGTCCTTATCCTTTACCTTGTAAATTTGAGCAAGTGTACTCTCAACAAAGCTTGAAGCTGCACCTAAAAAGGCAATTAGCCACATCCAGAATACAGCACCAGGACCGCCAGCTGCGATCGCGGTTGCAACCCCAGCAATATTTCCTGTTCCTACTCGTGAAGCTGCACTAATACAGAAAGCCTGAAAAGAAGAAATTCCTCTTTTCCCATCTGCGGTAACCATGGACTTGTCTCCCAATATACGAAACATTTCCCCAAAATAGCGCAGTTGAACAAACTTGCTTCTAAAACTGAAGTAAAGACCTAAAATAATTAATGCCGCAATTAAAACATAGGTCCAAATGATGTCATTCAAATACCCAATAACCGATTCTAACAATTCCATACTTTTCCTCCCTTGTTGTCGGATCTAGATAGATATCTTACTATTTCAAAATAATATTACTTTCTCTAATCTATCAAAATTATAATTAATAGACAAGTTGATTTTTTCATTGTAAGTTTTTCCATCTTAAAAAAATAGAGAATCCCCCACCATGAGCGGGGGATTTCATTTATTCAAAAGATGTATTTTCTTCTTCTGAAGCCTTTACTTTCCAAACATCTTTTATCTGACCATATTCTGATTCATCAATAATAAATGAACCATTTGAATAGCGATCATTAAATCTTATATCTGCTGCTTTCGTTGATTCAATATGACCCTTATCCGTTTCAATATAGACATCATCCTTGCCCGCTGCAATTAGGGATCCAATTACACGATGAGGATTAGATTTTAATTCTCGCAGCATGACAACTCCGCGTTTCGCTCGAGTGGTTCGCTCGAATTCAGTCAATTTCATTTTTTTGATTGAACCGCGTTGAGTCACAATCACAACTGACTGGTCTTTCGTTTGTTCAATCAGCTGACCGCCAGTAACAAAGTCATCATCTTTTAAATTGATCCCTTTTACACCAGCAGCCCGTGTACCGACAATGTTTACCTCTTCCTCATGGAACCAAAGGGCATAGCCATTATAAGTTGATAAGAAAAGTTCTTTCTCACCGTTCGTTTCATGAACATCGATGACCTCGTCCTCATCTTTTACATTGATCGCAACTAAAGGTTTTGAATAGCGCTGAGCCTTATAATCCTTCAATTCCGATTTCTTAACCATGCCGTTCTTTGTTACAAAGAGTAAAAATGAAGAAGTATCAAATTCCTTAATTGGCAGTGCCTTAACAATTGTCTCATCACTTTCAATCGGAATAATATTTGCGATATGCTGGCCAAGTTCCTTCCAGCGGATATCAGGAAGGGTATGAACAGGGCAATACAAATAATTTCCTTTGTTCGTGAATACAAGCAGCACATCCGTTGTATTCATTTCAAGCTGTGCAAGGATTCGATCAGAATCCTTCATGCCGAAATCCTGCCCATTGGATGCAGCAAATGACCTTTGACTTGTCCGCTTCACATAGCCTTCTTTCGTAACAGTCACAATGACATCCTCACTTGCAACGAGGACTTCAAGATTAATTTTGATCTCTTCAATTTCAGCTTCAATCTTTGTTCGACGTTCATCCGCAAAGCGCTTTTTCACATCTTTTAGCTCTTTCTGAATGACAGCATGCAGCTTTTTTTCACTTTGTAAAATAGCTGTCAGCTCTGCAATTTTCTTAGCTAATTCTTCTGCCTCTGCACGCAATGCGGTAATATCTGTGTTCGTTAACCGATAAAGCTGTAAAGAGACGATTGCTTCTGCTTGCGGTTCAGTGAATGCAAATTTGGCTATTAAATTATCCTTTGCATCTCGTTTATCTTTTGATGCACGGATAGCAGCAATTACTTCATCCAAAATGGACAGTGCCTTCATCAAGCCTTCAACGATATGCTGTCGTGCCTGAGCTTTTTCTAATTCAAACTCAGATCTTCTTGTAACTACTTCTTTTCGATGACCAATATAGGCATCTAATAATTCTCTGAGACCCATCAGCTTTGGATGACGGTTATGAATGGCCACCATATTAAAATTATAAGTAATTTGCAAATCACTGTTTTTATAAAGATAATGTAGGACTCCTTCTGGATCTGCATCCTTCTTTAACTCTATGACAATACGCAAACCCGTTCGATCCGTTTCGTCACGAACCTCTGCGATTCCCTCAACTTTACGGTCTAAGCGAAACTCATCAATTTTCTTAACGAGGTTTGCTTTATTTACCTCATAGGGAATTTCCGTTATAACAATCTGCTTTTTGCCGCCTCGAATATCCTCAAACTCAGCCTTTCCGCGGACAATTACTTTTCCTTTTCCTGTTTCATAGGCTTTCTTAATCCCTTCAACCCCTTGGATTATCCCGCCTGTAGGAAAATCTGGACCCTTTACATGCTCCATAAGTTCATCAACTGAACAATCTGGATGATCCATACGGTGTATGACACCATCAATCACTTCATTCAGATGATGCGGAGGAATCTCCGTAGCATAACCAGCCGATATTCCTGTTGAGCCGTTCACTAGAAGATTCGGGTACATGGCCGGAAGTACAGTTGGTTCCTCTGAAGTATCATCAAAGTTTGGAACAAAATCAACAGTTCTTTTTTCAATATCCTTCAACAATTCTGCCGAAATTGCTGATAGTCTTGCTTCCGTGTAACGCATTGCTGCAGGGGGGTCTCCGTCAATGCTGCCGTTATTCCCATGCATTTGAACGAGCACATTACGAACCTTCCAATTCTGGCTCATTCGAACCATCGCTTCATAAACAGAAGTGTCTCCATGCGGGTGATAATTACCTATAACGTTACCAACCGTTTTCGCTGATTTCCTAAATCCTTTTTCATGCGTATTTCCTTCTACATGCATAGCAAATAGAATTCTTCGCTGAACAGGCTTTAATCCATCACGTGCATCCGGTAGCGCACGTTCTTGTATTATATATTTACTATATCTGCCAAAACGATCACCAAGAACGTCTTCAAGAGGGAGGTCACGAAATTTTTCTGGTGCATTCATTATTCATTTCCCTCCTCTAATACAGAAATATTCTCATTTTCAAGAATGCTGGCATCCTCTTCAAGTCCAAATGCCACATTCGATTCAATCCATTTTCGGCGCGGCTCAACCTTGTCTCCCATTAGTGTTGTTACACGTCGTTCTGCTCTGGCAGCATCATCAATCCTCACTCGAATCAATGTTCTTGTTTCTGGGTCCATTGTCGTTTCCCAAAGCTGGTCCGCATTCATTTCCCCAAGCCCTTTGTACCGCTGCAGAATATATCCTTTTCCAACCTTTTTAATCGTATCTTGGAGATCATCATCACTCCAGGCATATTCTATTATTTCTTTTTTTCCAGTTCCTTTGCTTACCTTGTATAGTGGAGGCAAAGCGATGAAGACTTTTCCTACATCAATTAATGGCTTCATATAACGATAGAAAAAGGTCAGAAGCAGCACTTGAATATGAGCTCCATCCGTATCTGCATCTGTCATGATAATAACCTTATCATAATTGATATCTGCTACGTTAAAATCCGCTCCGACACCTCCGCCGACAGCGTGAATAATCGTGTTAATCTCTTCATTTTTAAATATATCCGCAAGCTTTGCCTTCTCTGTATTAATTACTTTCCCTCTTAGTGGCAAAACTGCTTGAAAGCGTCGATCTCTTCCTTGCTTTGCGGAACCGCCAGCTGAATCTCCCTCAACTAAATATAATTCATTTTTCTCAGGATTACGTGATTGTGCTGGGGTTAATTTACCGGAGAGGACAGCCTCAGACCGTTTTCTTTTCTTTCCGCTTCTCGCATCCTCTCGAGCTTTACGCGCAGCTTCTCTCGCTTGATACGCTTTTATTGCCTTTTTTATTAAAAGCGAACTAACATTCGGATTCTCTTCAAGAAAATAGGAAAGATGCTCAGAAACAACGGAATCCACTGCTGAGCGGGCTTCACTTGTCCCAAGCTTTCCTTTTGTTTGCCCTTCAAATTGAAGCTGATCCTCTGGCACTCGTACAGAAACAATTGCTGTGAATCCTTCTCGTATATCAGAACCATCAAGATTTTTATCTTTTTCCTTTAAAAGATTCACTTTTCTCGCGTACTCATTAAAGATCCGAGTCATGGCTGTTTTTGCCCCTGCTTCATGAGTACCGCCATCTTTCGTGCGGACATTATTAACAAATGAAAGAACATTTTCTGAATATCCATCATTAAATTGAAAAGCAAACTCCACTTCAATTTCATTATGCTGTCCTTCAAAGCTGACGACTTGATGGAGGACATCTTTTTCCTCATTTAAATATTCTACAAATGCTTCAATTCCATTTTCATAATGAAAGGTTTCCTGCACACCATTTCTATCATCAATGATTTCAATTTTCATCCCTTTTAATAGAAATGCTGATTCTCGCAAGCGCTCACAAAGCGTTTCATAATTATAAGTCGTTGTCGAGAAAATAGATGGATCCGGTTTGAAATGAATGGTTGTTCCTGATTGATTGGTTTTCCCTACTTTTTCAAGAGTAGTAACTGGTTTTCCACCATCTTCAAACCGCTGTTCATATACAATTCCGTCACGTTTAATTTTTACAACCAGCCATTCTGATAGTGCGTTAACAACTGAGGCACCTACACCATGAAGGCCGCCGCTCGTTTTATAGCCGCCCTGGCCAAATTTTCCGCCAGCATGCAGAACGGTTAAAATGACTTCTGGAGTCGGCTTACCCATACGGTGCATCCCAGTTGGCATTCCCCGGCCTTTATCAACTACGCTTATTGAGTTATCTTTATGTATTTTGACAATAATATGGTCTCCAAAGCCTGCCAGCGCTTCATCCACCGCATTGTCGACAATTTCATAAACAAGATGGTGAAGACCTCTTGCATCTGTGCTTCCAATGTACATACCAGGGCGTTTTCTTACAGCTTCAAGCCCTTCGAGTACTTGTATGGCATCATCATTATAATCAAAGGTTTCTTGATTCCTTGCCACAAACATACCCCTTTCATTTCCAAGAACGCAGGTTAACAATTTACTTGTATATAGAAAACCTTTTGCGGTAAACAAAATTTTATTCTATGTATACAGTTAAACACTCGTTTATGTATTCGTTTAAAATAAAAAATATCCTTTATTTATATGGAAAACCAGAAATAAGAACGAACGTTCCATCTCTTTATTTTACCATAATTTTTATCGTTGCCTATTGCTTATTGTATCTATTTATTCTGTTTTGGCAAATGACGTATCTGTTAATTCTTTCATCCATCAACGGTTTTTCTGCTTAGAAAGCCCGTTATTTCAACGTTTTTGAAAAATAATTAAAAAACATGAGATCTGTATCGATCTCATGCATTTTTAATTATTTTGTTAAGGCATGCTCTACTTTAATGCAGCGGTCCATCACTACTGTATAATCCTTTTCTTTAAGAAAATGATACGCTTCTTCATTGATGCAGCCTAACTGTGCCCAAAAAACCTCTGCATCAATATCCGCAAATTCCTCTGCTACCTGTGGCAAATGCTCTGAACGTCTAAACACATTTACGATATCAATATGTCCTTCAATTTCCTTTAAAGATTTAACCGCTTTTACTCCCAAAACTTCATCAACCGTCGGATTAACAGGGATAATCTCATACCCTGCATCCTGCATCGCTTTAGAAACCATATAAGATGTTCTTTCAGGGTTGCCGCTTAGACCGACGACTGCAATTCTCTTTGCTTTTTTCAATATAACCCCGAGCTCTTCCCGGCTTGGAATTTCAATTGTCAATTTACGAACCTCCTTATTTAAAAGCGTAAGCGCCTTTGGAACAATCAAAATGCAGATTGTTCCTGCGAGGATTACTCATTGGAGCTTTCCTTAATGCTCAGCCCCGACAAGCATAAGACAATCCTTACAGAAAGGTGCTCTTTACCTTTTTGGGAGGATTGGCTGTAGACCATCGAGGGGCTAGGCGCTGAAGCTAGATATTATTCATCTATCTTTATAATACAGAAAAGTTAGTTCGTTTTCTAATCATTGACAAAAATATTTCTAATAAACCACATTCTCAAGCTTTTTTAATAGCCGTTTAATCGCAATATTAGACTCTTTTAATATGATTGCCTTATCTATTGTGTGAAGCTGCCGATTTTCCATTAATAATTTTCCATTTACAATCGTTGATTCTACATCCGCTCTTGTTGCAGAATAGACAATCCGCGAAATCGGATCAATATCATACGAAGGGTACACATGAAAATCGTTTAAGTTTAAGATGACTAGATCCGCTTTTTTCCCAGTCTCAATGCTGCCAATTTCATTCTCCATTCCTACTGCCTTTGCCCCGCCAATTGTTGCCATCCGGAAGACTGTTCGTGCATTCATCGCTGTTGGTCCATGGACAGGCTTCTGAATAATAGCGGCTAGCCTCATCTCATTAAACATATCCAAATTATTATTACACGGGGCGCCATCAGCACCTAAGCTTACATGCGCATGATGGTTAAGAAGAGATGGCACTTCAGCTATGCCTGAAGCAAGCTTTAAATTGGAGCCTGGACAATGACTTACCTTTACGCCCCGCTCTTTAATAATTCTTTTTTCTTCCTCTTCAAGCCATACGCAATGAGCAAGGATCAAACGTTCATTTGCTAATCCAATATGATCTAAATAGACAACATTGCGCATTCCGTGTTCTTTCTCAACCAGAAGGATTTCATTCGCATTTTCAGAGGCATGGGTATGCACGCAAACCTTGTATTTTGCTGAAAGATCTCTTACATTTGTTAGTAATTCCTCGGAACACGAAACTACAAATCTAGGGCAAAAAGCATATTGAATACGGCCGCTATCATATCCATGCCATTTTTCTAGCAAATCCACACTTTCTTGAAGGGACGTTTTTGTATCTTCACGTAAGCGGACAGGAACTTCATTTCCCTTATCCATCATTACCTTGCCTGCAAGTGCGCGTATCCCGCTCTTCGCTAGTGCCTGAAAGGCAAATTCAGTATGGTGAACGGTTTCCATATCAACTACTGTTGTTGTTCCGCTTTGTAAAAGCTCTCCGATTCCAAGCATAGCCGAATAATAAATGGATTCCTCATCATGTGATGCTTCGAGAGGCCAAATTCTTTGCTTTAACCAGTCCATTAGTTCAAGGTCATCTGCTTGACCCCGAAATAATGTCTGACAAAGGTGAATATGTGTCTGAACAAAGCCTGGAATGACCGTTCGGCCAGTCGCATGGATGACTTTATCTGCTGTATGAACTAGATCATGGCCAATCTCGACAATTCGGTCATCCACAATATAAATATCACCAGTTACGATTTCTTCATTCCTATTCATCGTGATGATTTCGGCATTTTTGATCAGGATGCTGCTCATTTTATTCCTCCTTGCAGCGGGCTATTATGCCAATCCATTTGTGACTCAAAAGTAAGTGCAAGTTTTTTATAAAATTCTATCGCGCGGATAAATGCATCGATGGGAACTGATTCATTTGGCTGATGAGCCAGCTTTTCATCTCCAGGTCCATATATTAAAGTTGGAATTTCACTTCTCGGATTGAGGACTGTACCATCTGTATAATATGAGACACCATAGCATTGGTCATCAGTTTCACCTTTTATAGCTAAGGCAGATTGAATAAGAGCGGATGATGATGATGTAATAATGGAAGGCCGATCTAATATTTTTGCTACTTTGTATTCATAAAGCTGATGATTCTCGACAAGTTTATCTAACTTATTGTTTAGTTCCTTAATTAATTCTTCATGATCTTGTGGAGGAACCGTGCGAATATCTACTCGAATGGTACAGCGATCGGGAATCACATTTGTCTGGATTCCGCCTTCAATCATTGTTACTGCTACACTGCTGCTGCCTAGAGGTTCTCTAGCTATTTTCCAGCTTAATTTCAATGATGTTAGTTCATTTATCACATGTACCATATGATCGACAGCATTAATTCCATAATCAGGCATTGAACCATGAGCTGTTTTCCCATAGGCGGTAATTTCAAGCCAAAGTGCACCTTTATGACCAACGACCACTTTCTCATTCGTCGGTTCACCGATTACAAGTGCATCAACCGTTCGATTCTCATTTTCTTCTAAGAAGGCTCTAGCCCCACAGCTATCTACCTCCTCACCAGCTGTTGCAAGGAACGTGATGGTTGGAATAGGAACTATTTTTTCTAGAAATATCGATTCAATTGCTAAAAACATTGCCGCTAATCCGCTCTTCATATCGGAAGCGCCTCTGCCATAAATTTTGTTGCCAATAACCTCACCAGAAAAAGGCGGATAGGTCCATTCCGATTCTCCGGGAGATACTGTATCCATATGACCGCAAAAGAAGAGATGCTTATCTCCAGAGCCTTTCAATGTAACCTCAAAATTACTGCGGTTATTTCCAAGACTAGTTACTTTATAAGGCAAATCGTTCACCATGCATCTTTCGATAAAAGCCTTTGTTACTTCATGTTCATTCCCTGGTGGATTTGAACTATTAATGCGGAGCAGCTTTTGGAGAAACTGGACATCATCCATTATTTCGCCTCCACAATTTGCATTTTTAACGAAGTGACCTTCCACCCATTAACAGGCGCAAGGTCTTGAGAACATGTAGTACATGCTATGACGGTATCATCCAATGCCTTTAGCCTGACATAATCACCTGGCTTCGAAAGCGGTTCGGCAATAAAATAATCACCTAAATCATCTACAACATTATTCATAAATAAATTTATTGGATCTGGAATGATTGGAGGATCGATGTTGTATTTTCTCAATGCCGTTTGCAGGTTATCATGACAGTTCGGATGATCCTCCATATCAAAATCCATCTTATAGCGGTAATAATCACATGCTGGAAAGAAGAAATCATGCTTTCCGACCGTATCTTCAACAAGCTGCATGAGCGGACGGCGTCTGTTACTGTACAGGAAGTCACCAATTTTTAACCGGATGCTGCTTAAAGATGCCCTCATATGTACGGGAGAGACATATTCGCTCGGATCCGCATGATTAAAGCAAACGAAATCGCCTACCTGTTTGCCATCCATATCAATTATAATGAGCTCTTCTCCCTTTCGTAGAAATGCACTTCTTCCTTCGTACGGAGGAATGATAATTTCCTCACGAATCCGTTCTTGATTTAACATCTCATCCACCTGCCATGCTTTTTTATTTTGCGGGAACGCCTAATTTGGGAAGGAATTCATTTTATTTGCAAAATACATAATTTTATTTGCAAGCTACCAGATTTTTTTGCGTAAAATGAATTTTATTTGCAATCTACCAGGTTTTTTTGCATAAAATGAATTTTATTTGCAAGCTACCAGGTTTTTTTGCGTAAACTGAATTTTATTTGCAAGCTACCAGGTTTTTTGCGTAAACTGAATTTTATTTGCAAGCTACCAGGTTTTTTTGCGTAAACTGAATTTTATTTGCAAGCTACCAGGTTTTTTGCATAAAATGAATTTT
>NZ_LT904904.1:2795890-2927865 GCF_900199725.1 Cytobacillus massiliigabonensis
CTACCAGGTTTTTTTGCGTAAACTGAATTTTATTTGCAAGTTACCAGGTTTTTTGCGTAAACTGAATTTTATTTGCAAGCTACTAGGTTTTTTTGCGTAAACTGAATTTTATTTGCAAGCTACCAGATTTTTTTGCGTAAAATGAATTTTATTTGCAAGCTACCAGTTTTTTTTGCATAAAATGAATTTTATTTGCAAGCTACCAGGTTTTTTGCGTAAAATGAATTTTATTTGCAATCTACCAGGTTTTTTTGCGTAAAATAGATTTTATTTGCAATCTGTCATAAGAATTTGGCAAGCAGCCAAATTCTTATTCAATGAACACCGCAACCGCTCTGATCGGAGATCCTGTTCCTTTTCTAATCCGAAGGGGCAAACCAAAATAAAGAAACCGCATCCCAGCTATTTGATCGAGGTTACATAAATTCTCAGTATTCGTGATCCCATATTCCCTGCATACAAGATGCCCTGAATAGTTAGAGTCATCCGGATGATCAATTGCAGGCGCATCAATCCCGATATTAACGACACCCTTATCTGCAAGCCATTTAGCCGCTTGATAATCAAGCCCTGTATAGGTTGTCAGCCACTCATCAGTTCCATAGGAGCGGTTATAGTGACCAGTATAGAGAAGAACAATGTCTCCCTTGTCGATAAATTGGCCTGATTGTGATAGGGCAGCTGCGAGATCACGGCTTGTAATGGAGCGGTCAACAGGAATATGTGAAAGATCTAAACATACGGCAGGCCCATAAAAATATTCAAGCGGCATTTCATCAATATATTTTCCATTTGGGTCAAATTCGTATGTAGCATCACTGTGGGTGGGACCGTGTTCATTGATGATTAAATTGTTAGTTGCGAAGGGGAATCCAATCTTTTCTAGCGTTTCTTCATGCGAAACATTTTGAAAAATCATAGTAGTTGGATGCAGTGGAAAGACAGGCATTCCATGATAGATTTCTTGTGTCAGATCAACTAATTTGACGCCCATGAAAATCTCCTCTCAAAAGTTTTTTTCTGGAAATGCAAGAATTGCTCGATAAAAATTGAAAAGTGCTAGTTAAATTACGAGGTTTGCTAGATAATTAAAAATAAGTGCTCGATAACTACCTTAAATTACTAAATAAATAGTATTTTATAAGATTTTTCATCACACAATCGTCGGAATAACCTCAAATTTATCCACGTCGATTAAGCCTCTATCAGTAATTTTCCATTTTGGGCTTGTAACTAATGACCAGAAGGATAGATGCATAAATGGAACTTCCATTCCGCAGCCAAGTACCTCTTTAGCAAGTCTTGATAGTTCATCAATTTTCTCGCTCATTTCTTTTCCAGTTAATTCATCTGTCATTAATCCGCCAATACGGAGCGGCAAATCCCCAACGACCTTTCCATCATTTATCATGGCAATTCCGCCATCCATTGCGATTACCCGATTAACCGCTGTGACCATATCCTCATAATTCGTTCCCGTTACAATGATATTATGTGTATCATGGGCAATACTTTCGGCAATGGCTCCGCTTTTCAAGTCAAAGCCTTGTAAAAAGGTTTTGCCAATTTTCCCTGTTCTTCCGTGGCGCTCGATTACAAGTAGTGGAAGCACATCCTGCTTCAAACAAGGCTGGATGATGCCATCTTTCACATTTAAGGTGAATTCACCGCCGCCGGTTAAGTTTTGGAATGGAATGGCTTCAATCGCACGCACTTTCACGCGGCTTCCGCTTGCTTTTATGATCATTTCCTCTTTCTTAACATGTTTGCGCTTTACTGATTTCTTTACACTTTCAGGATACGTATACGAGGGAATCTCCATAGTTAATTCGCCTTTTTCTGCCGCTTTTTTCCCTGCTAAATATACTTGGTCAATCGTCATATTTCTTAAATCGCTAATTACCGCGATATCTGCACGCTTTCCTGGAGCAAGCACACCTACATCCTTGAATCCAAAATGCGTCGCAGGATTGATCGTCGCCATCTGGATGGCTTCAACAGGATCCATTCCTTCAGCAATTGTTCGGCGAATGATGTCATTCATATGACCATTTCTAATCAGATCCGCTGGAACCATATCATCAGAAACGACAATAGCTCGTCTGGAGTCTAACCCTTCCTCGGTTATGGCACGAATGCATTCAGCCATATTCCGCTGTGACGAACCTTCGCGCATGAAAACACTTACACCATACCTAAGCTTTTCAACTGTTTCTTCCTTTGTTGTCGTTTCATGACAGGAAACATGCGTACCTCCGCTTATAATATGTGCTGCTAGCTCACGGCCAAATAACCCTGGTGCATTTCCTTCCACTGTTTTTCCGATTGCATTGGCATAAGTTACAGCAGCTACAAGGTCATCGATTAATTCAGGTGCATGCTCATAAACAGGTTTGATATTACTAAAACTCTGAATCTCCCCGATTCCCTGTACATATGGGTCGTTTAGCAAATCCTTCATATCCTTTGCAGTCACATCATACCCAGATGTTTCAAGACCCGGCGCATCAGGCACTGCACATGGAACAGTGAAGAGAATCCGGTTCGGCAGCGTTTTTGCTTCCTCAATCATTTCCTTCATGCCTGCAACACCAAGAACATTTCCAATTTCATGCGGGTCACCAATTAAAGTCGTTGTTCCAGTCGGGATGGATAGCTTCGAAAACTCAGTGCAAGTAAGCATTGCACTCTCAAAATGCATATGCGAATCGATAAATCCCGGGCTGACGAATTTGCCCTTGATTTCCTCAACCATTGTTTTCGGACCAATCAAATCCTTCACATTGCCAACCATCAAAATATGTTCACCCTTGATTGCCACATCTGCTTCATAAATTTCACGAGTAATGACATTTATAAAATAACCGCCCTGTAGTACGATATCTGCGTAAAGATTTGGATCTAGTAATACATCTATTAGTTTGCGATAATGCAATGCTTTCTTAACTTTTAGTGCGTCCATAAGCCTTAACCTCCTAACGTCGTTCCTTCTAAACTATCTATAATGCCAATAATTGCTGCATCAATAGGCGCCTCTTTATTCTTTATGGCTCTGCCTGCCATGCTGCCTGACACAAAGATCACTCGCTCTCCTATTCCAGCCCCTACCGTATCTACTGTAATTATGGGGTTCGATAACACATTGCCATCTATTCCAATCGGCTGAGTAATCAGAAGCTTTGTTCCTACTAAATTTTCATCTTTTTTTGTTGCTGTTACCCGGCCGACTACAACTCCCATTTGCATTTCCATCGTCCCCTTATTCAAACACAAGTGTAATATTCAGTTCTTTCGCTTTATCTCTGGCAAGTGGTGTCATAATCATATCCTTTGAAATAACAAATCTATTAATATTCTGCTGATGGAAATAACGAATGGTTTCCTCGTTAATAACCGTTTTTTTTATTTTTTTAATTGATAATTTCTCGTTTTCATCGATTAGGTTAATCCCCATATCCTTCAATTGCAGCATTTGATTATAAAGCATTCTTTTTAACCCGTTTGACCCTTTATCCATTCCTTTTAATCGCAAAAGCGGGTGATAAGGATCTGTACCTGCTTTTAAAGCAATTACCGTTTTTCCTGTTAACAAGGCGGTTAAAATCAGACGGACAAATATTCGTTGTTCATTAAAAGAAAGGATGTCTGCCACCAGAGAAAAAGAAAGATTAGGGATTAAGATAACATCTGTATGAGAGAGAACCTTTTCCGACAGCAAGTGATGAGGCATCCAGTTGTCATTGTGAAGGGTCTTTATTAATTCCTCGATTGACATCTGTGCAGTTACCTCTTCTTCAGCACTGAAACGGACAATTACTTCCTCCCTATCAATCTCTCTTAAAAAAGAAAGTCCTGAATCCATTCCAATCAGATGAGTGGTAATTAGAGCCAGAACTGTCATCTTCAGCTTTTTATTTCCCGAACGGTGAGCAAGAAGTTCATGCAGAGTATGCTCCAACAGTACACTCTGCTTTTCAGAACCCATCCTTATTCACCTTTTTTTGATAATAAGGCTCTTTCTACTTCACTATGCGGTCTAGGAATAACGTGAACAGATACAAGTTCACCTACACGGCTTGCTGCTTCTGCTCCTGCATCTGTTGCTGCTTTTACTGCACCAACATCGCCTCTGACCATTACTGTAACAAGTCCGAATCCAACCTTTTCGTAGCCACAAATTTCCACATTTGCTGCCTTTACCATCGCATCTGCTGCTTCAACAGCACCTACCAGCCCTTTTGTTTCAATTAATCCTAGTGCTTCACCCATTTTGCAGCCCCCTTAAATTGTTTATTATTCCTCATCTTCCTCTAAACCTGTATCATTCGGTAATTCTTCAATGACTAGCTTCTTTTCTAATTTAAATAGAGGCAAAAGCTTTCCAGCTACCTCTTGATGTGCCCTTGGAATGACATGCGAGGAAATCACCTTCCCAATTCGTTCAGCTGCATCCCTTCCTGAATCAACAGCTGATTTTACAGCAGCTACATCACCGCTAAAATGAACGGTTACTCCAAGATAGCCGCTCACCCCAATTACTTTCTCAATCCCGACAATTTCTACATCTGCTGCTTTAACAGCAGCATCAGCGGCCGAAACAGCTGTTAAATAGCCAACCGTTTCAATTAAACCAAGTGCCTGCAATCTTTTTCCCGCCCTTCAACATGCAAATTAGCTTAAACGCTCGGCTTGTTTTAGTAATTCTTCCGATACTTCTTTCACGTTTTCGTAGTTTCCGTGCAGTAATAAGTAGTTTCTTTCAATCTTAAAATTTATGTTTTTATCCGGTGATTTTTTTAAAAACCGATCTAACAGAAATAAAGTTGAGTAGTACTCTGTCCCTTCAAGGACAGCCACACCGTCCACTTGTGAATTTAAATCTAATTGCTTCATTAGCCAAGGGCTTGGTGAGTGAGCCTGATACACCTGTACTTGCTTATATGAGTTTTGTGAGAGACGCTGAAACAAAGTCTTAAGTGCCTGCTTTAGAAGATCCAAATGATCTTCATACAATTCGAGAACAAAGCTGTGCTTGTTATCTTTGTCCCATGACAAACAGTACTTCATAGCAGGGTGCTCTCTTAATAGTTCATTTAATATGAAAAGCTGTCCTGCCTGGCATTTTTGAGAGGTAACAACACCGATTGCATTTGATTTAATGGCTCTCTGAAAATATTGCAGCATCTTTGGATGAGGGCTCGAATATAGCCAGGCTTTTATGCCATCCCGTGTATGCCCAATCAATTGACTTTCTTCCTGAATATTATTTTTTCTAATGGATGAATGGTTTTGCTGTTGAAGTATGGGCTGATTCCCTTGAACGAGTGACAGTGTTTGGAGTCTTGCTAACGGATCTTTGTTATAGCTACTTGAAGGAGGCACATTTTCATTATTAACGATAGATCCGCTCTTTTCTCTTAGATCTCCTGACTTTTCATCGATAAAGGATAAGTTCTTCTGCCTGTTTTTTTGTTGATAGTTTGGCCGGTTCATTTCTGGAAGTGTCTGATGAGGTTTATTTACTGCTGCTGATTTTGAATAGATAAAGCGAGTCTCTCCGCCAAAAAGTGGATTCTCCTTTGGTTTATGATGTGGTTTCATTACTTCCTGGACGATGCTTTTCATAAAATCGGACAACGTTTAATCACCACCATTAAAGGATTTTGCTAAGTTCTGAATGGGGTCTAGGAATCACATTGAATGAAACAAGCTCCCCGCCGGTTCTGTTATGAGCTGTTTTGCCAATTTCAACAGCAGCTGAAACAGCAGCTACATCCCCTTCTACAATGACTGTTACAAGCCCTGATCCTACTCTTTTTAAATCGACTAAACTGACATTTGCCGCTTTTGCCATTGAATCAAGCGCTTCAATCGCAGCAATTAATCCTCTAGTTTCGATCATGCCAATTGCCTTCATACATTTTCACTCCCTATTAAAAAACACAAGACACTATAAATAGTCTTCCAGATTGATCTCTACTGGAATGGAGGTCCTTCGGAATAATTCTTCTTTGCCAAGCGGGTAGGTTGCATCAATCCCCATTTTGTCAGAAACTCCCCTCAAGTTATGAGACGATTCAAGCGGTGAACCTTTAGCACCTGCAACAATGAATATGTCTTCTGAAGCCTGTACTCTCGTGGCTACCGCCCATTCCACATCATCTGAATCAAAGAGATCCACGTCATCATTTACAACGACCACATGCTTTAAATCCTTATCGCTGGCGAATGCAGCTAGAGCCGCTTGCTTTCCATCGCCCTCAGACTTCTTTTTTATCTGAATGACAGCATGGTAGCGGGCCACACCTCCCATGGGGATATGTACACCCGTAATATTCGGAACAACCTGCCGAACAGTGCTTAATAGGGTTGCTTCACGAACAAGAGCCATCGGAAGCCTTTCTTCATAACTGGATGGAAAAATCGTTTGATTGATCGCTTGATTTCGATAAGTTACCGCTGATATTTCAACGACCGGCTGTGGAGATCGTGTACCATAATAACCTGCTAATTCTCCAAATGGACCTTCCATTTCTCTTTCTTGTGGCAGCATATGCCCTTCAAAGACAATTTCAGCTTCGGCAAGCACATCCAAATCTACTGTTTTACAGCGAACTACATCTAATGATTGTCCAAGCAAAGCACCTGCAACATTAAGCTTATCCGTATGGTAGAGATGTGTGCTTATTTGAGAGCTTAATACGACAGCAGGCACAACTCCAAACATAACAGCTATTTCCATCGGCTGCCCTAGTCTCTCATAATGAGCGTATTGCTCCATTAATTCTGGAGAGGTAATTAAGATATTTGTCCGATTTCCGCCCAAATATTGCATTCTCCTAATCGATGTATACCTTTTCTGTCCAGTAATATCTTTAACCACAAGAATACCGGAAACATAATAGGCTCCTGAATCATCAGCATGGTAAGAAGGAATCGGAAAAAGATCTGCTAAATCAAAATCTCCGGTAACTAAATTTTCCTGCACAGGTCCCGATTGCTTTAAAGTCGTTGGAATCGGATTCACGATAGAATCAATAATTTTTGGAATCAGTTCTGAAGAGTGGATACCCATGCTATCCGCAAGCAGCTCTCTGTCTCCTCCTAGCCCAGCTGCCATTTGTGATTGATACCCTTTTATTTTTTCAAAGAGGAATGGCTGCTTCCCTTTTTTCGAATTGATAATCGCTCCTAGTTCGTATAGGGGGTCTACTTCTTTTTTTATTCGATATACTATCCCTCTATTTTCCCAATCATCCAATAATGCTCTCATCGTTACAACGTTCATGCTTTTTCACCCCATCTTTCAAGCAAACGATGATCAATCCCAAGCATGTCGAGAATACGTGCCACCATGAAATTCGCTAGCTCCCATATTTCCGTTGGCTTATGATAGAAACCAGGAGAAGCTGGCATAATACAGGCACCCGTTTCTGCTAATTTCGTCATATTGCGTAAATGAATGAGATTAAAGGGTGCTTCACGTGGAACGATAATGAATTCACGCTTTTCTTTTAAAACAACGCTAGCTGATCTGCTTAGAAGTGTATCACCCACCCCATTTGCTATCGCTCCAAGCGTATTCATGGAGCATGGGACGATGACCATTCCATCTGTAAGATAAGAACCGCTAGCTACCGAAGCAAACAAGTTTTGATTGCTGTGAATCGTGGCATATTCTTTCAGCTCCTTCATCCCGATCCCGCACTCAAATTGCATGACTTTTTCTCCCATTTCCGTCGCAATGACATGCGTCTCAACATCTAATTGATGAAGGGCGCGGACCAATGTATACCCATAGATTGATCCGCTTGCTCCAGTAATCCCCACTAATATCCGCTTTTTTCTCTCACTTGTTTGCTTGAAATTAGACAACCCGTTCATCTTGGGAGAATTTACTTTTCACTGCTTCTTTATATTCCTCTGTCGTGAAAATATCACCAAAAATATCAATATCTCTTAGGCCAGATACATGCATATCCTCATCCTGTGAAGTGGTTCCATCAGAAATGCAAATAACATTATAGCCATGGTATAGAGCATCTGAAGCCGTGCTCCTTACACATACATTTGTCCAAACCCCTGTTAGTACCACCGTATCAATCTCTTCTTCTCTTAGAAATAGATCAAAATCTGTAAAACTGAAGGCACTATGTCTTCTTTTCTGGACGACATAATCTCCTTTCTCTTCATTCGGCGTAAGCTCTGGAATAAATTCAGAGCCCCATGTGCCTTTTACTGCATGCACGGGTCTCACCCGGAAATCGCGGTCATTTTTTCGATGTGCTTCCTGTACATGAACAACTTGAATTTGATTATCGTATGCAAAATCAATAAGTTCTCTTATTTTTGGCACAATTTTCACGCCATTTTTGCAGCAAAGCGCACCCTTTTCGTCAATAAAATCATTCAGCATATCAATAACCACAATACAATGCTTTTTTCCTTTTAACTCCACTAAAAAATCATCCTTTCTAGTTTTATCTGCGAAATGAAACTATTTATCTGCGAAATTTGAAATATATCTACGAATTCGCGAAATTTATCTACGATATTTTTAAAAAATCGATGTTTCGACAAAACTAAACATATTTCTGCTTAATTCTGCTTAACCATTTCCTTTGCTTCCACCTTAGCTGCTTCAAATTTCTCATACTTAAATGTTCTTTCTAGACGCTGAATGCTTTGGCGAGGTACATATTGGCCATAGCCCGCTTGCCCTACGACGCCTTTTCCATCTTCATAGACGACATTGCCGCGGATAATCGTTTGAACCGGCTTTCCTTTCAACTTCATCCCGTGCAGCGGGTTATATTTTGCCATTGATTCTGTTTTCTGTTCGTCGATTACGTATTCTTTTTCAAGGTCAATCACTGTGAAATCCGCGTCGCTTCCGATTTCCATAGAGCCCTTTTTCGGGTAGATTCCATAGTGGATTGCCGCATTTCGGCTCGTTACCTCAACAAATCTTGATAGTGATAAACGTCCTTTGTTTAATCCCTCACTTACAAGAATCGGCACCATCGTTTCAACACCAGGGATGCCCGGGAACGTATTCCAAATTGTTGCACCTGGAAAATCTTTTTCCGTAGCAATTTCATAAGGGGCATGATCGGTTCCAACAAAGTCGATTGTCCCGTCTGCTAGGGCTTGCCAGTGCGCCTCATTATCTTCCTTGCCGCGTAATGGCGGTGCAATTTTTGCAAAAGATCCCCGTTCAGACATCGAATCCTTTGCATTTAGCACCAAATAGTGCGGACATGTCTCAGCTGTTACCTTTACTCCCCGTTTTTTTGCTGCCTTAACAAGCTCTGCACCTTCCTTTGTCGTCATGTGCACAACGTGGACACGTGCATCTGTTGCTTCTGCAAAACTAATGATTAATTCGATAGCCACCTTTTCAGCAAGAGTAGAGCGCGCTTCTGCCCATGCAGGTCCATCAAAACGGCCTTCTTTTTCTAGTTTCTTTGAATTAAATGTGCAAATATCATAGTTTTCAGCGTGAACACCGATCGGCAAGCCTGTTTTGGAGACAGCCTTAAAAATCTCCAGCATTTCTGCATCAGAAACGCGAGGGAATGTTGGGACAGATGGTGTCATATACACTTTGAATGCAACAACCCCTTCATCTATTTGCGGGTAAACGTTGTCAAGCCAGCCTTCACGCGCATCCTCTCCAGTCATCCCGCCCCAAAAGCAATAGTCCACATATGCTTGATCACGGATGGGTCCAATTTTCTTTTGAAAGCTTTCCCCATCCCGAACAGAAGGCTTGCTGCAGCAAGGCATATCAATAATCGTCGTCAGCCCGCCTGCAATAGCCGATCGGCTTCCTGTCGCAAACGTTTCCCGATGGGTAAAGCCAGGATCCATGAAGTGTGTATGCGGATCGATACAGCCAGGAACAACTAGCTTACCGCCAATATCTATCACTTTTTCTGCATTTAGAAAACTAATGTCATTTGAATAACCAACTATTTTTCCATCATTTACGAGAATATTTGTTAATACTTGACGATCCCCCTGTGGGATATTTGCATTTTTTAAAATTAAATCCATATAATGACCTCCATCTATTAAAATAATTGGCTACTTTAAAATATCAAATGATCTCCATTGAATGATCATTTTTCAATTGTTCAAGCTGCTCACTCTTACTACTATTAATTTCTTTATAATTAAATACCAGATTTAATAAAATTGCTGTCAAACTTCCTACAACAATCCCATTTTCAACTAGTAAACGGACGCTCTCTGGAAGATTTCCAAAAATAGCTGGGACAACGGCTGAACCTAGTCCGATTCCAATTGAGCATGCAACAATGAGCAGATTTTCATTCTTACTGAAATCGACATTGGAAAGCATGCGAATGCCTGACGAAATCACCATGCCAAACATCGGAATCATCGCTCCTCCCAATACAGCCATCGGAATAATCGTTGTTAAGGCAGCCACTTTTGGCAATAGTCCAAGAATCATAAGAATGACACCCGCAGCAATAACAACATTTCTAGTTTTTATCTTCGTTAGCGCAACAAGACCAACATTTTGTGAGAATGATGTATATGGAAAAGAATTAAATATTCCCCCAATAACAACCGCAAGGCCTTCTGCCCGCAGCCCTTTTTTAATATCCTTTGAATCTAGCTTTCTTTCACAGACATCCCCTAAAGCTAGAAACACGCCTGTTGATTCGATCATGCTCACAATGGCAACAAGGGTCATCGTAAGAATAGCTGACACATTAAATGTAGGAAAGCCGAAATAAAAAGGCTGCACGAAATGGAACCACGAAGCATTAGAAACCTCATCAAAACTGACAATCCCCATAAAATAGGCAACAACTGTTCCTGCAATTAATGAAAGCAGTACCGAGATCGCACGCATATACCCTTTAAAAAATCGATTCATCACAATAATCAAGACTAGAGTTAATGTGGCTAAAAACAGATTTTCTAAGCTTCCAAAGCTTGGATCTCCCTGGCCGCCTGCAGCGTTATTCATTGCAACAGGGATTAATGACACCCCAATGATCGCTACAACGGATCCAGTAACAATGGGCGGAAAAAATCGCATAATCTTACTCATAAACTGCGATAAAATCATAACGATGATTCCTGAAGCAATGATCGCGCCATATATGGCCGTTATCCCCTGCATGTTCCCGATCGCAATCATTGGTCCAACAGCAGTAAACGTGCACCCTAGAATGACAGGCAGCTTAATCCCAAAATGTTTTCCGCCAATGACCTGCAGCAAGGTGGCAATCCCACATGTAAATAGATCAATAGATATTAGGTAAGCAAGCTGTTTGGCGTTTAATCCGATCGCAGGACCTACAATTAACGGTACGATTACAGCACCTGCATACATGGCAAGTACATGCTGAAATCCTAATGTACCCACTTTCCAAGAATTTAGCTTTTCCAAAGACATCCCCCCTGGTTTTTGCTTTGTACATTAAGAAAGAATAAATTTTCAGCGAGAAGTATATTCGACGCAGTCGAAAATTTTAGGAATGAAGTATAAGTGCAACTACGCCTCCGTCTTCGCCTTTTCAAGTCTCGCCAATCGGCGAGTTTTCTTTATTAAGCCTATCTATGAAAACCATTCGCAATGATCAACCCTCACCTCCTGCACTGGAATAGAACTATATATAAAAAACCGCAGCAATAGAGCACATCCTTGAAGCAGAATGGTCTATTGCTGCGGTTTCAATTAACTTTCGATCAACAAAAGCTAGCGTAACCGCTTTCAATATGGGATTAAAGATAAATGCGCACTGCACATCAATCTCTAATTTACTCTTTCTCTTACGTATATTCAGCAAAATAAATAATAGTACACGCTTCTTCGGTAAGAGGGTCATAATCTTTTAAGATCGTTTTTACCTTTAATTTCAGTGTACTTTCAATCTGTCCCTTAAATAGAGATTTAAATTCAGCAATCAATGCTGAATCAACCGAAATAGTAAGGTGGTGAAAGTTTTTGCTAAGCATTCGCAATGCCTGCACACGTTTATGCTGAGCGAAAATAATGACACGGTCATCAAATGTTTCAATCCGCTGCTTTTTCACACCCACACCATAGATTTCTTGGTTTACACGATTGTACAAAAAAGCAAGATCCTTTTTAAAGGTGTGCTGGAAATGTGTTGAAATAGTAGACATATTTGCCTCCTGTTCATCACTATATTAAATTAATCCACTTTTCATACCAGTATCGGAATTGGATATTTAGAATGGCGCCGAAGTAGAACGAAATACTAGGAACGAAACATTCTAGCAGATTACCTACTATTCTATCTAATCCTCACCGGAAAATATGTCAAATGCTGTAACCTAAAACCGTTTTCTGTTCGACGTTTTCTCGCAATTTCGCACATTTTTTTATGAATCATTTATTTATAAGCAAGGAGGAAAAAGGATGAAAAAAATAAATTTCACTGTAAATGGTACTCTCCACTCAGTCTCATGCCACCCAGCAAAAACATTATTGGATGTACTGCGGGTGGATTTGCAGATGACTGCGAGTAAAGAGTGCTGCGGGAAGGGCGAATGCGGGTCCTGCTCTGTCTTGCTAAATGGAGAGGTTGTCTGTTCCTGCTTGGTACTAGTTGGTCAGGTTGAAAACGAAGAAATAACAACTTGTGAAGGGATTGGTTTCATTTCCAATATGGATATTATCCAGAAATCCTTTGTAGAAGAAGGCGCCACACAATGCGGATACTGTACCCCTGGAATTATCGTCGCTTCAAGAGCATTTCTAAATCGTATTGATCATGTACCAACGATTGATGAAATTAAAACCGCACTTGGAGGAAATCTTTGCCGCTGTACAGGCTACACAAAAATTATTCAAGCCATCCAAACTGCAGCAAAAAAACAAAATATAGAAAAAGGAACTTTACCAATCTAATGAAAGTTGCAGCCATTCTCTTAGCCGCTGGACAATCCACACGAATGGGCAGCACAAAAGGTCTCCTCCCATGGAAAGGAAAGTCACTATTCGAACACCAGCTTCATGAATTAGATGCCTCTAATCTATCACAAGTCATTGTTGTAACTGGCCACAAATCGGAACACTTCATGCAGATCGCTGCCAGCTACTCGGTAACAGCCATTATGAATACCGAGTATTTAAACGGAAAATGCTCTTCAATATTGACAGGACTTCAAAGAGTCAGAAAAGAAACAGAAGCTGTTTTAGTTACTGCCATTGATCAGCCAACAGACAAATCAATCATTCATCAGCTTATCAGCACACTTCAACAAAACAACGCTTTGATTACTGTCCCCGTTTTCAGCGGGAAAAGAGGTCACCCTATTCTTTTTTCTGCAAAAATCATGAAAGATCTACTATCTATCAGCGAAGAAACAATGGGGCTTCGCCATCTAGTTCAAAAATATGATACGAACGTTATCGAAGTTCCCATTCATAACGAACTAATAAACCTCAATATCAACACACCATCCGATTATCAAAAAGCATTGGATTTGAACAATAAAAGGAGGGACAAAAATGCTAGTTTCTGAAATGGATATTATCTCACCCCAAACTGTTAAAGATTGCTTATACATTCTATCAAAAAATAAAACTGCTCATCGCTTAATAGCTGGCGGCACTGACGCAGTTGTGCGGATGAAGGAAGGAAAATGGCTCCCTGCAACTTGGATTAACATTAAAGGATTAAAGGAATTGCGCTATATTAAAGAAATAAATGGGGCGATACATATCGGTCCATTAACCACTCATACAGATATCATCCAATCCTCTCTTTTACAAAAGAAAGCGAATGTACTTGTTGAAGCAGCTTGTGAAGTGGGAGCTGTACAAATGCAAAATATGGGCACGATTGGCGGGAATATTGGAACGGCATCCCCTGCAGGTGATACGATTCCGGCTCTGTATGTTTTGGATGCAGCTATTGAACTTCAATCATTATCTAGCAAAAGACTCATTCCAATCAATCAATTTTTTACAGGTCCAGGGCGAACGGTAATGAAACAAAATGAAATGATCACAAATATAATCATCCAACAGCAAGCGGAAAACGAAATTGGGATCTTCCAAAAGCTAGGTCCGCGTAAAGCTCAATCAATTTCAATTGTGAATGTTGCGATAATCCTTAGCATGGCTAAGGATCGCGAATGCTTAGGAGGAAAAATTGCTTTTGGCTCCGTCGCACCAACCATTATCCGCGCAAAAAAATGTGAAGCACTCCTATCCTTACATCCCTTAACAGAAGACATTATTGAAAATATTGCAAAGGTTGCATGGAAGGAAGTTATGCCGATTACCGATGGGAGAGCTACAGCTGAATACCGGCGGGATATGGCAAGCGCACTGCTTGCGAGAGGTCTTTATCGCTTAATGAGGAGATGGGAAAGTAAATGAAACAATCATTAAATTGGGTAGGCAAGCGAGTCAAGCGGATGGACGGACCAGAAAAAGTAACCGGGGAATTAAAATATATGACAGATTATCATTTTGAAAATATGGTATGGGGCAAGGTTCTTCGCGCAAAATACCCTTACGCTAAAATTCATTCGATACAAACAGAAAAGGCTCGGCAGCTTCCAGGAGTCATTTGTGTTCTAACACACGAGGACATTCCAGGGTTTAATGGCTTTGGCATCGTCATTCCCGATCAGCCTGTCCTTGCCTTCGATATTGTCAGGTGCACAGGTGACGCTGTTGCATTGGTTGCAGCCGAAACACAGGAAATTGCTGAACAAGCACTGGGATTAATCGAAGTAAATTATGAGCCGCTTGAACCTGTTACAGATGCAGAACAGGCAATGTCTGATACAGCACCAAAGTTACATCCAGACGGCAATATTCATAGCCATGTGAAAATTAAAAATGGAAACACCGAAAACGCTTTTAAAGAAGCGGATATCATAATTGAGAATACATTCTATTCGCCTAGGCAAATGCACGCCTTCATCGAAACAGAAGGCGGATGGGGTGTGATGGATTATGAAGGGCTGATAACAATCCGCTGCCCTGGTCAATATGCACATAGAGATCGGATGCAGATTGCTCGAGCACTCGCTTATAACCCTGAGCGCATAAGAGTGATTTCCAGTCCAATTGGCGGTGCTTTTGGCGGAAAGGATGAAATTACTGTCCAAATTTACCTGGCACTCCTTGCGATGCATACGAACGGAAGACCAGTAAAAATCCACTTAAGCCGTGAAGAATCTGTGA
The DNA here is from genome assembly GCF_900199725.1 of Cytobacillus massiliigabonensis. Lineage (GTDB taxonomy): Bacteria > Bacillota > Bacilli > Bacillales > Cytobacillaceae > Cytobacillus > Cytobacillus massiliigabonensis. The sequence goes on from NZ_LT904904.1 coordinate 2,811,105, forward strand.
TTGCAGGCATCAAAAGACATCCTTTCAAGGTACAAATGAGAACTGCAGCCAAAAAGGATGGAACCTTGCTTGCAAACGAAGTAAGAGCGGTCGCTGATACAGGCGCCTATGCTTCTCTTGGCGGCGCTGTGATTGCCCTAGCCATTGAACACTCCTGCGGTCCATACAAAATTCCAAATGTGAATCTTGAAGGTTTCTGTGTATATACCAATAACGGCATTTCTGGAGCATTCAGAGGCTTTGGCGTCAATCAAGTCTGCATTGGAATTGAAACCCATCTGGATATGATTGCAGAAAAGCTTCAAATGGACCCAGTTGAAATTCGCAAAAAAAATGTATACCACCAAGGAGAGATTTCAAGCATGGGGCATGTCGTAAAGACAAGTGTCGGCACCTTTAAAACGCTCGAGGTCGCGGAAAATTGTGACCTATGGAAGAATCGCAACCAATACAAACAAGAAGCTAGTGAGCCTTGGAAAAAAAGAGGAGTTGCGTTGGCAACCTCCTTCCATGGGATCGGCATGGGTATTGGTCTGCCAGACTATGGAGCAGCTTCCATTGAACTTTTACCTAATGGAAAATTTTTAGTCGGTGTTAGCTGTGAAGAAATTGGCGGCGGAAATAGTACTGCCTATGCACAGGTTGCTGCCGAAATACTAAATTGTGATATAAATAAAATCAAGATTATTCAAGGAGATACCGCCAAAACACTTGATAGCGGGACCGTAACTGCTTCCCGCTCCACGTATACAGGCGGAAGAGCGGTTGCCACAGCCGCACCGAATATGATCAAGCTTCTAACAAATGCTGCTGCTGAAATTCTGCAAGTTCCTTTATCTGAAGTAATCGTTAATCATGACTGCTTATCTGCTAAGGAGCAAAATCTAACATATGAAGCAATCTATGAATATCTGTATAACCACCATAAATCAACCAGAGTAGAAGGACATTTCCTCCTCCCAAAGGAGAAGGCAGAAATAAAAGGTTCCGGCGGAGCTCCCCACCACTTGTACGGCTATTTAACTCATGTTGTGATGGTCGAGGTTGATACTTTAACTGGTGAAACAGATGTTCTTCGGGTTGTTTCCATCCCTGATGCTGGAAAAGTGATTAATCCTCAAGGTTTAGAAGGTCAGGCTGAAGGAGGCGCTGTTATGGGAATAGGCTACACACTTTATGAAGACGTAATCATCGAAGACGGCTTCCATAAAACTAGAAACTTTACTGATTACATTATTCCCACTATTCGAGAGACTCCCCTTATTGAAACCTTCCCTGTAGAGGATGAAGAACAAACGGGTCCTTTCGGTGCAAAAGGAATTGGAGAAGTAGTGATGATACCAATCATTCCAGCCATTATGTCTGCTATTTATGACGCTGTCGGTGCTAGAATTTATCATCTGCCAGCAACCCCGGAAAGAATCTTCACCGCACTAAAAGACTTGAAAAAACAAAATACTCAACCTTCAAGGTGAAAAAATGATGAACGACAGCTTATTCATAAAACTATCTGAATCAATAAAACAGCGCAAAGAAATCTTTCTGCTTACGATTACTGACTGTGACATGCACGAGCTGATTGGTTTTAAAGCACTTTTATTGCCTATGGGAGAATTTTATGCCGATTCTCCCTCGCCCATTTCTTTACAGCAAATGATCATGAATCATGCAGAAAAACTAGTAAGAAAAAAACGCTCAGGCACGTTTACTTTTACCTGGAATGGTTCACTAGTTGAATGTTTCGCCGAATATTTTCCAGTCCCGATCCATTTAATAATTGCAGGTGCTGGTCATGTTTGTGAGCCTGTCGCAAGAATCGGGAAAATGCTCGGATTCTATGTTACTGTCATTGACGATCGAGAGGATTTTGCAAACAGGGATCGATTTCCTCATGTTGATGAAGTTATCTGCCAGTCGTTCCTTCATTTTTTCAAGAAGACCGAGATAACAGCACAAACCTATATTCTTCTTCTGACAAGAGGACATAAATACGATGTTTTAAGTTTGCAGGAACTGCTGAATCGGAAAGAAAAACCTGCCTACATCGGAATGATTGGCAGCAGACGTCGAATTTCCGGTGTCTTTGAGCAATTAAAAGGTGATTTTCCGAATGAAAGCTTTGATCAGTTGTTTACACCAGTCGGACTTGATATTGGTGCACAAACACCAGAAGAAATCGCAATAAGTATTCTGGCAGAAATTTTAAAGTTGAAAAATCAATCATCTGGTTCCTCACTAAGCTTGATGATCCGCAAATATACGAAATTGGGGTTTCGTGAGGGGGCAATTAAATGGAACAGCTTCACATAATCAAAAGAACGATGGAGATTAAAGCTGCCGGTGAGAACGCAGCTTTAGCAACGATTATCCGAACAAAAGGCTCGACTCCCCGAAAAACCGGCAGCAAGATGATTATTTTTCAATCGGGAAGAATTGAAGGGACAATCGGCGGCGGCTGTGGAGAAGCAGAAGTCATTGAGAAGGCAATCGATGTCATCCAATCCTGTAATCCAGTTAAACATATTGTCGATCTGACAAAAGGGCTTTTCTACGAGGATGGAGGAATTTGCGGCGGAATCATGGAAGTATATATAGAAAAAATATAAGAAAGAGGGAAAAGCAATTGAAGCTCACAATTGATATGCTTAAAAGAAGAGTTGCTGCTGCAGCAAAAAGAGCTCCCGCTGATTTAGTTATTAAAAATGCAAAGATCGTCAATGTTTTTACAAGAGAAATTTTAGAAGATGATATCGCAATAGTAGATGGTTTTATTGCTGGGATAGGGCAGTTTGAAGGCTATGAAACGATTGATGCTGATGGAAAATACATCATCCCGGGTTTTATTGATGGCCATGTGCATATTGAATCAGCAATGGTTACCCCTTCCGAATTTGCCAATGTTGTCCTCCCCCATGGTGTAACAACAATCATTGCTGATCCACATGAAATTGCCAATGTTAGTGGAAAAAATGGCATTGAATACATGCTGAATGCATCTGAAGGAATCCCTCTGGAAGTTTTAATAAAGCTGCCCTCCTGTGTTCCTGCCACTCCATTTGAAAATGCAGGAGCAACCCTTGACTATACAGATTTAGCACCTTTTTATAGCCATCCGCGTGTGATCGGACTTGGGGAAGTAATGGATTACCCCTCTGTTATGCAAAATGATGAAAACATGCTCCTTAAGCTGTTTGATGCCTGTTCAATAGACAAACATATTGATGGCCATGCTGCGGGTATAGATGCAGATGGAATTAATGTTTATATGGCAGCCGGCATTCGGACAGACCATGAATGTGTAACGGCTGAAGAGGCATTGGAACGCCTTCGAAAAGGGATGTATGTCATGCTCCGAGAAGGTTCTGCTGCAAAGGATTTAATCACCCTCTTGAAGGCTGTGAATGAAAGCAATGCTAGGCGCTGTTTATTTGTAACGGATGACAAGCATTTAGATGAACTAATTGACCAAGGCAGCATCGACTATAATATTAGGCTGGCAATAAACGAAGGGCTAGATCCCATACTGGCGATTCAAATGGCCACATTAAATGCAGCAGAATGTTTTGGTCTAAAGTCTAAAGGTGCCATTGCTCCCGGATATGAAGCTGACTTCCTACTAGTTAACGATCTCCATCTTATTGAAATCGATCAAGTTTATAAATCTGGTAAGCTCGTTGCGAAAAACGGAAAAGTAATAAATTCTCCTATCTCTAAAATAGCACCCGCTCCATCAATTATGGATAGTGTGAAAATAAAACTGCCTTCAAGTGAACAGCTTCAAATTAAAATAGTCAATGGAAGAATGGCAAATATCATTCAAATCTTGCCAAACATGATTGTAACAAAGCATCTTGTTGAGGAAGTCGATACTTATAAAGGTCTATTTCAATATAATTTAGAGAAAGATTTATTAAAAATTGCTGTAATCGAGCGGCACAAAATGACTGGAAATATCGGTTTGGGAATTATTAAAGGACTTGGCATTAAAAATGGGGGCATTGCTTCAACTGTTGCTCATGATTCACATAATATCGTTGCTGCTGGTTCTTCAGATGAAGACCTTATAGAAGCAATTGCTCATACTTCGGAAATGAAAGGCGGCTTAGCTGTCGTTCAGAACGGAGAACTTCTTGCCTCCCTTCCGCTATCCATTTCAGGTCTTATGTCAGATATGCCGTCAATAGAAATATATGAACGAATAAAGGAATTAAATCAGGCATTAATTAAAATTGGGTGTACTTTTGAATTTAATCCGTTTATTACTCTCTCCTTTTTAGCCCTGCCCGTAATACCAGAGCTTAAAATCACGGATCTTGGTTTATTTGATGTAAAAACATTTAGTCATATTCATGTTGGAATATAAACATAGATGGACTTAAGAAAAGCTAGGGGTAAATAAAAACCCCTAGCTTTTTTAACTTACTTCTTTGTCACTTGACCTTCTTTTAAAGAAAGTGCCGTCCATGCGGATTCATCCGCAAAAAACCTTGACCAGCTGGCCACACCTGCCAGATCATATTTCATTGCCAATTCAGCACGTTTGCTTAAAGACAATTCATCTTCGAGCCAAATTTTATACGTTATTTGTTCTGTTTCGGAATATAGCTCCGCATAGTTTTGCCCGCTTGCTTCATCATATACAGGCGTTAATCCATTTTCCGTCAGCCACTCCTGTACTTTGCTCATCGATAGAGCTTTTGATGAAACCTCGCCATTATCCTTTTCGGCCCAGAGTCTTGCATATAGCGGAACGCCCAATACTAAGCGATCATTTGGAACGACTTCCAGCAGCTTTTGCAAGTTAGCCTCTACCCATGGAAGACTGGCAACACTTCCAGCAACTGGAGAGGATCCCCAATGCTCGTCATATGCCATAACAATCATATAGTCTACAAGACTTGCAAGCTTATCTCTTTCATAAAAAGCAGACCAATTTCCACTTGCAATAAATGTAACATCCATTGAAACGACAAGACCTGCTTCATGGAAATAAGGAACAGCTTCACGTACAAATTGGGTAATCAGCGGACCATCATCAGGATTTACATTTTCTATATCAAGATTAATTCCGTTTAAATGATAAATTTGACTGTAATGCAGGAGTTGTCTAATCATCTTCTGTCTTGTTTCAAAGTCTTTAAATGCCTCATGGGTTAGCTTGGGGTCAAACGCATTAGAAAATAGTCCCCATACCTGATAACCCTGCTTCTGCGCCCATGTGGAAAAATCAAGAGAACCTAAATTCTTTATCGCCCCACTGCTATCACCTAATTCAAACCATGTAGGTGAAATTACGTTAACTCCAGGCATTTTAGGCATCTTCGCAGGATCTGGATTTTTCGTATAAACGGCTTCCCAAGTGAGATGAATGGGTCCATCTATTTTCGGAACATTCACTTCCACTTTTTCACGTTGGATTGAAACTTTTTGAACAAGATCCTCTTTTTCAACAAAATCTTTTTTTAGATACCCTGCCATTCCATTTTCTTTTCTAACAAAATAGTAATCTTCCTTTTCCCCTTCTATAAAGAGCTTTTCATCTGGCACAGTTACAGCCGAATAAGGAGATTGTAAAGTAGCATCCATTCGTAAGCGTAATTTCTCCTCGTTTGTCTTTTTATCTGTCACATGACCGTGAACGATTGTCTCGCCATCCTTTTTCACCCAAATAGCATTCGTTTCTGGCGTAATCGAGTACTCGATAGGATAATAGGCCAATAAAGGTTCAAGGGCAATATACTTTTCCCCATTACTCACTTTAAAAATGGAAAAATGTAATTGAACAGGTTCTTCATTCACATAATAAGTTAGTGAATCAGATGGCATTTGTATAACCTTGTTTTTTGTTGTCAAAATAATAGAATTAGATTTTTCATCAAAGGTGATTGTGTCATCAATATACTCCTTAAGGAAAGTATATGGAATATAGACGCTTTCATTATCAACAATTGCATTTCCAGCCTGTTTTCCTTCGAATAAAATAGGATTTTCCCCCTGAAAATAAACTTCCTTCTCTGAGGAAGCAAATGGATAAAGCAATAAAGTGATACTTGTAATAATTAACAAAAATGCAATAAATAGGCCAGTAATAATCCACCCCATTGAATGCGATTTTTGTTTATGATATTCAACACGAGCCATTGTATATTTCCTCCTTAAACCTATCGTATCGAAAAATGCAGAAATTTGGAAGGTGAAATACCCTTTAATGATAACGAAATTGGATAAATAAAAGTTTCTTTTTTTCCATTTCCTAATAATAAATTTATTCTGGGTGATTTCATTACGATTGTACATAGTATTTTTTATTTTCCTCATGGTACAATATAGGCACCGTACTTAAAGATTGAAGGAGAGTTTACATGGTAACAAACGGAATAATCATTGTATTAGCATATTTACTCGGCTCTATCCCCTCCGGTTTAATTATTGGAAAACTTTTTCATGGAGTGGACATTCGTGAGCATGGCAGCGGAAATTTAGGCGGAACAAACTCTTTTAGAGTACTCGGAAAAAAAGCTGGATTAGTGGTTACGATAGCAGATATTTTAAAAGGAACCATTGCTGTATTGCTTCCATTTATCATTGGTTCGGAGGACATGCATAAGCTAATTCCAGGTATTTTTGCAGTCATCGGTCATATGTACCCGATTTTTGCTGGCTTCAAGGGAGGAAAAGCTGTAGCCACTTCAGGCGGAGTACTGCTAGGATACGCATTTCCAATGTTTATCATTATGTTAGCTGTATTTTTCATTTGTTTATATATCACAAAATACGTATCATTATCATCCATGCTTGCAGCAATTGTTGCAGTCATTTATTCGCTAATTATATGGGATATCCCGCTTATTATCGTTGTCTTGATCATGTCCACTTTTGTCATTTATCGGCATCGGTCAAATATTCAACGAATTATCAATAAAACAGAGCCAAAAATAAAATGGTTATAGAATATTAAATATCCTTTGTAAACAGCAGTGTTCTCTGCTGTTTTTCTTTTGTCTTATTCCCTTTATTACAATTTTGTGATTATTTTGACGTTCGAATTAAAAGTAATTATCGTTCGTTATTGATAACTTAATAATATTTAGTATAATATAGTCAGAAAGTCTTATATCTTCTTATTTCATTCCTTACATAGAAAATATTACATTACTGAACATAATTTGATTTTTTTCGTCATAGTTTAGATTAAGAAAAAAATTCTTGTCAGTTGCCATTGCTTTTTAAGAAATAATCATAGTAAGGATGATTCATTATGAAAGATTCAAACAAACAGTTCCTTGAGAAAGATAACAACATGATCATTGATTCGGAAAAATTGCTCGAAACATCCATTTATCCGCAGTATTTAGAGAATATTAACGCACTTGCTGCTGGGATTGCTCATGAAATCAGGAACCCATTAACATCTGTAAAAGGCTTTCTCCAGCTGCTTCGACCATATTTAATTGATAGCGGGAAGGAACAATATATAGATATCGCACTCGATGAATTAGACAGGGCAAATAATCTCATCTTTGAGTATTTAAATGCTGCAAAACCACAAAAGAATAAAAAAGAGGAAATTTCTTTGCTAAAAATTATTCATGAGATCGGCTTATTATATGAAAGTGAAGCATTGTTTCATAACATCAACCTGAACATACAGCTTCCAGATCATATTCCTTCTGTATTTGCAGATGGAGCGCAATTGAAACAAGTATTCGTAAATCTCTTAAAAAACGCTATTGATGCAATTATAGAAGACAAAGAAAAAATTCCTGGAAAAATTGATATCTTATTAGAAATAGAGGATTTATCCGCTGTCTGCATTTATATAACAGACAATGGATGTGGAATGACAAATGCAACATTAAACCATCTATTTACCCCATTTTATACGACAAAGAATTCTGGAACGGGCATTGGACTCCCGATCTGCAAGAAAATTATTGAAGAACATTCAGGTCAAATATTCATAACAAGCGAACTAGGAAAGGGTTCAACTTTTAAGATTGTATTACCCATTCACAAAAATTTATAGTTTCTTTGAAATAAGCAGCACCTTATGGCGCCGCTTATTTTTTTATCTTCATATTATTAGAGAATAATTCCTGATTTTATATTATATTAAACGTAAACATTATTCTAAGGAGTACGTCATGAAAAGGAAGCTATCATTCTTATTCTCTATCTTATTCTGTACGGCATTAATTACACTATCCTCCCTTCTCATTCTAAATATGTATAAAGACTCAAAGAAAAGTGAGTTTGTCTTCCAGCCCATTCAATCACATCAGCCAAGACAAACATTTGTTGAAGCAAAATCTTACAGTCAAACGATTACTCTTGGTGCAATCGGCGATATTCTAATACATGATTGGGTTTATAATGATGCAAAAACAGCTGATGGTTATGATTTCACCCCTATGTTTCAGCATATAAAACAAACCCTCCATCAGCCAGATCTTCTGCTTGCCAACCAGGAAACAATTTTAGGAGGGAAAGAAATTGGAATATCCAGCTATCCATTATTTAATAGCCCCCAAGAGATTGGGGACGCATTAAAAGATGCAGGTGTGGACATTGTCTCGACAGCCAATAATCATTCTTTGGATAAAGGAGAAAAGGGGCTTCTTGCTTCCCTTCATTATCTGGATACAATCCGTTTGCCGCATGTCGGTACATATAAGAACGCTAATGAAAAGCAAAAACTACAAGTTCTGGAATCAAATGGGATCAGAGTTGCCTATTTATCCTACACATATGGAACAAACGGCATTCCCGTTCCTAAAGGGAAAGAGTTTCTTGTAAATTTAATTGATCAAAAAGCAATGAAAGAAGAAATAACTCGCGCCAAACAGGAAGCGGATATTATAGTAATGAGCATTCATTGGGGTAATGAGTATCAGCGTTTTCCAACTGCGGAACAGAAAGAATTGGCTCAATTCCTTGCTGATGAAGGTGTCCATGTTATTTTCGGTCACCACCCGCATGTGCTGCAGCCGATGGAATGGAGGAAAGCTGCGGATGGACACAAGACACTAGTTATTTACTCCTTAGGAAACTTCCTTTCAGGACAAAATAATAATTATAAAGATATCGGAGGCATGGCAACGGTTGAGGTGACAAAGACCTTAGATAATGATGGTGTAAAAATTTCATTAAATGCCCCTGCCTTTTACCCTACATATGTTTCAAAAATTAAACGTATACGAAATTACCTGGTCGTGCCCCTTCAGGATGCAGACGAATTCGGCTTGGAAAATGCCAAAACAAAATATGAAGAAATTCAACAGCATATGTTAGGAAACTTATAATTGTTACACAACTTTCGAAAATTCAAAATAGTACCTCTTACCTATAGATTATAATTAAGTAAGATAGAAATGCTTCATATAGGTTTTAGGGGGGAAAGCAATTGTCACTAAAGATTAAATTAATCGTCGGTGTGTTATCGACAATGGTGCTTATTTTAGCAGTAAGTTCGGGGTTTACTTATGTATCCGTTTCTCTCTTCTCAAAGAATGGAAAGGAGCTAACTAACGGTTTAGCTGCAGATGCAATGAGAGATGTAAATGGATTTGCTGAGCATTATGCAGGCACTTTGACCTACCATGAGACAAAAAATGTGAAAGCTTCCATAAATGAGGTTATTTCGAGAGCAAAAAGTGATTTAGCTACCGTTTCAAATTTTAATGAAGTGTATTCAAACGATCCAGCAGCTCTTGCAGCATTATTTGAAAAAATTGCTGTACAAAATGAGTTAATCACTAATATGTATTTAGGGACAGAAGAAAAGAAATTTACGATTTATCCTGCCGACTACCCTTTGCCTCCTGATTATGATCCAACGTCTAGACCATGGTACTCACCTGCAAAGACAGCAGAAAAAGAACAATTTATTATTACCGATGCTTATCTTGATGCTGGAACAAATAATTATCTCGTCACTGTTAGCTTGCCATTGTTTAAGAATGATGAATTATATGGCGTACTAGGAGTTGACCTATCTCTTGAGAAACTGACCGCATCGATCGCAAATACAAAGGTTGGAAATACTGGCTATGTAATTTTAACTGACAAAGAAGGTTCTCTTCTCGCATATAAGGACAAAGAACTTGTACTTAAAAATGAGAATATTTCCTCGTTGCCTGTTTTCAAAGAAAAAAACGATAAAAATATTTATTTAGACATTGATCAAGTAACATATGTTAGTGATAAGGACGAAGAAACAGGATGGGAGATTTTTTCTGTCATTTCTCAGGAGGAAATCAAGTCCTTCTCTAATCAAATTTCCCAGAATATGAGCAATCGAATTGTGAATGCTGACAAGAAATTGCAATCTATTTTTACTAAATTATTATCAGCACAAGTCATCATTATCCTTATTCTGCTAGCCATTTCAATAGGGATTACTCTCTTTTTTGCAAAATATTTTATTCAGCCAATAAAGAAGCTTTCTGATTTCTTAAAAGGCGTTGCCAATGGAGATTTAACAAGGAAAATGGATGTGAAATCAAAAGATGAAATCAGTTCATTATTTATTTCAGTTAATCATATGATTGATAGTTTAAGAAACATGGCTAGTAAAATGAATGATTTAATCGTTGAAGTTGAAAAAGATTCTAAAGTATTAAATAACCAAGCTGGGGTTTCCACACAAGTGACGACAATTGTAAGCTCAGCGATGGATGATGTAGCAAGCGGCTCTGAACAGCTTACTACAGATATGGTAAATATATCTGCCCATGTCGAAAAAAATGATAAAGCCGTCCGCTCAATGTCGGAACGAATAAGTAAAATAGTAGAACAAGCTCAAGAAACGAAGGCAGTAACTGCTGAAGGTCAAAAAGCAACGGAAAACATGAGAAATGAAATAAACCGAATCGTCGCCCAATCGATTGGATCAACCACTATTATGAAAGAACTGGATCAAAAACTTCAAACGATTAATGAAATTACAACATTCATTCAGGGTGTTGCTGAGCAAACAAATTTACTTTCACTCAATGCTGCGATTGAAGCTGCAAGAGCTGGCGAACAAGGCCGGGGGTTTGCTGTAGTTGCACAAGAAGTCAAAAAGCTCGCTGAGCAAAGCAGTGATTCTGTAGAAAAAATATCAGCGTTAATTACAGATATTCAAGGGGATTCTTCAGAAGCTTTAAAAAATATTGATCTTGGCAGAGAATCCGCTGTCCATGGTGCAGAAATGGTGAAGAATACAGCAAATAGCTATGACAATATGATTCAATTTATTGAGCATTTTATAAAAGAAATTGATGAAATAGCAGGAGCAAGTACCATCCTATCATCCAGCAGTCAGTCGATTACAAGCTCGGTTGATAGTGTCATTGCCGTCTCTGAGCAAACTTCTGCAGGAGTTCAAGAAGTGACAAGTATGACAAAAGAACAGGAGCAATCAGTTCATGAGGTAATGGCCATTTCTGAGAAGTTGCATAAGCTAACATTTGAATTAAGAGAATTGATTAAGCATTTTAAAACCTATTAAATAAAATATGTACCAAAAAAAGAGCAAGAGAAAGCAGTCTTGCTCTTTCTCTCATTCATACATTCTACTATTAATAAGTGCTAAAATAAGAAAAATGAGGTTAAAAGTGGTAAAATGACTTGATAGCAAATTGAAAGGGTGAACACAATGATGATATCCGTAAAACAAAACATGATTTTACCTTATTTACAGCTCTTGTTATTTATTATCATTACTGTCACTGTTCAATATAAACACTTCATTGTTGCTTTTGCCCTTCTGCTTGCATGTATTCTTTATTTGGCCATTTTTGCAAAACAAAAACGTGTATTTTTATGGGTTTTAACAGCCTATATCATCGGCTATCTCTTTTTTCTTTTTGGGGATCGTCTAATAGATAGCCTCCCTTATCATGTAAACATCTTAATGGTTCTTAGTCGTTGTTTAATGTTATTTCCTATCTTATTCATGTTTTATGTTGCAAAGAAATTTAGTGAAAAGCCGATTTTTTATTGGGAATGTCCGAATTGGCAAGCTAAAATATCATTCCCATTTATTTGGAATGGTTTTCACTCCATTTCTATTAAGGGATTTTTGCTCATTGCCATTAGTGTAAATATAGCGATTTTCATGCCCTTTATCGTAAAAGCAAATCCTAGTTTTAGTCTCCCATTTCTGCTATTCCTGTTTTCCTTTTCGATCATTAATGGGATATTGGAAGAAATACTTTGGAGAGGAATCATACTAACTAGCATGGTCAATCTTGCTGGTGAAAAAGCAGCGTTGCTTTTTTCGGGATTAGCCTTTGGCCTATCACACTTAATACTTGGGTACACTATTCCAATTTGCCTTAGCTTTGCAATTGGCGGCATCTTTTATGCGGGTATAACGATTCGTTCAGGCAGCATTTTTCCCGCAGTAATTTGGCATATTGTATTTAATTGGCTTATGATCCTGAGTGGATTGATTCCATTTATTAATTAAGGGTATTAATTAGAATGCAGTGATTTATTTTTCATATAAGAACAGAAAATAAGTGCAGCAGATGGAATATGAAATAGAGCTGTTTAAAGGAGGAATTTATAATGAAAATAATAATTAATGATCAAGCTGCAAACTGGTATAAAGAGGAAATGGGGCTGAATGCAGGTGACTATGTTCGATTTTTTGCACGTTATGGCGGTCATAGCACTGTTCAGCAAGGATTTTCATTAGGCGTTTCTAATGAAGAACCGCATGATGCTGGCATATCAACAACAAAAGATGGGATTACCTATTATATTGAGCAAAAAGATATGTGGTATTTTGATAACCATAATCTATATGTTGAATTTAATGAAAAAGCGCAAGAGCCAGAATTTAAATATGAGTGATAAGCATCTGCTCACAATCAAATATGGAAAAGTCTAACTGCCTACTTTCACTGACAGATTTTATTTCGTACATATGGGCTTGTTCAATGAATCAATACGGCTATTTTTCACAAAAAACTGCGGTTTTACATTAAAATCGCAGTTTTTTTTAACGGTATGCCAATTGTTTCTGTTAGAAATTGAATATTGATTTTACGGTATTTGAAAAATAAACGGAGATTTTCCGTTTAAATTGGGAAATACCGATATTTCCTTAAAAATAAGGGGAATTTTTCCGGTTATATTATCCAAATCATAGGATTTTGTCTGAATTAGAGCAAATAACCGGAATATCTCCGCTTATATCTGCTTCAAATGCTTCCACTATATACATTAGCCGGAAATTCTCCGCTTATTAACTGCTAACTCTTTATTTCTTCCCAAATATGTTCTTCAAGTCCTTCTGCTTCCAATATTTCCGCTTGATGTTCTCCAATTAAATCAAAATGGGAATAGCCGTCCTTCCGCTTATGTATCCATTCGGGCCGCAAATGATGTTTCCTCCCCCATTCAATCAGGCGATTCATATCGCTGCAGCCAACTTTAGTCACAGTTTTATATCCTGGAAAGCGGTCATCTAGCCAATAATGTGTTAAAAAGGCAATTTCCCCTTGATCAATTTTAGTTTTCCATTCTTGGATATCTTTCTTTTTTAATCCAAATGCCAATGCCTGCACCACCAATCATCATAAAGAAGATCTAACGTAAACGATCCAAAAAATTAATTAGCTTCTACCGGTTGTTTCTTTGCCTTTTCATATGCTTCATGCCATTCAGGATATTTTTTTCTAATGGAAAGCGGTCGGAAAGAATCCTTTTTCACACAAACATGTTTGGTAAGACCAGTAACAGCTAAATCTCCATCTTCATTAAATATTTCATACCCATAATTGACGCGTAAGCCATCATACTCATCAATCCATGTTTTCACAATCGCCTTTTGCCCATAAAGGAGCGGTTTTTTATAGGATGCTTGGATATCCATTACAGGTGATAGAATTCCATCCTTTTCTAATTCTGCATAATTAAAGCCTAAATCCTTAATAAGCTTAGTGCGTCCTAACTCCATCCAGATTAGATAATTAGCATGATACACAACACCCATTTGATCTGTCTCTGCATATCTGACTTCAATTTCCCTTGTTGAAACGAACATGCCTATTCCCCTTTTCCTATTCTAAAAATTGCAGTTTCAAAATCTGCTTTTTCTAGATCATTCACTTTTTCTAATGTATGATTTTCCTTTTCTTCTGACATTAATCTTAGAGCCTGTGACTGAATGGCCTCATCCGTTACATTTGTTGCGAATCTGCCATTCCCGTTTATTGTTATATTACTTAATGAAGCTTTTAAATAAGCCCGTGCTTCTGATGTTAATTGATATTGAAAGTGAGAAGCATAATTAATGATGATTTGCAGCAGCTCTTCATTGGAATAATCACCAAAATGGAAAAACTTTTTAAATCTTGATTTTAACCCTGGATTACTTTTGAGTAATTCATCCATTTCCTTTGGATAACCTGCCAAAATAACAACTAAGTTTTCATTATGCTTCGTCATTTCATCAACAAGCGTGTTTACGACTTCCTTACCAAAATCCCCATGTGCAGCAGAAAGCAGCGAATAAGCCTCATCAATAAAAAGGACTCCGCCTAGTGCTTCTCGAATCATTTTTTTTGTTTTTATCGCTGTTTGTCCGACATAACCAGCAACAAAATTTGCTCGGCTAGTAACGACTAAATGCCCTCTTTTCAGCATTCCGCATTCCTTCAGCAGCTCCGCAAATATTTTAGCAACTGTTGTCTTTCCTGTTCCAGGGTTGCCTGTAAATACAGAATGGAGCTGGATAGGAACGACTGGCAATCCTTTTTCGCGCCTCATTTGCTGCATTTGCACAAAAGAAATGAGGATATTCACTTCATTCTTAATTGATTCAAGTCCAATTAACTGTTCTAATTGTTCTCGTGGATTCCTTTGCATCTCTTGTTCACTTTCTTCAAAATCCTCTTTTTCAAGCAATGTATATGTCAAAATATGCTTGTCCTTTGAAAATTGTGAACCCTTTTTAAAAATTGCCCCTAAGACCAGATCTTGAACTGTCCGTGCATTGCCAAACGTTTCATCCACACGTTCCTTATCCATTCTTTTTTCAAGCTCCTGCTTTGCATCATCTGTCATCACATAATCATTTTCTTTTGCAAGTTTCTCTGCGATCCCAATGAGTTCGGCATTCGAATAATCAGGAAGCTGAATTTGGTTTGATTGTGGAAAGCGGCTTCTTAGACCAGGATTGGCATCTAAAAATTGTCTCATCTCATCAGGATAGCCCGCCAAAATCACCGCAAACTTGCCGCCATATTCTGGTCCAGTCATTAATGAAACGAGTGAATCTATTGCCGTTTGCCCATAATCATTTCCTGTTTGTCCCTCTCTTTTTAGGCTGTATGCTTCATCGATAAATAGCACTCCACCAATAGATTTTTCAACTATCGCACGAACATTTTCTTCCGTTTGGCCTACAAATGAACCTACAAGCTGTGAACGGTCTGCTTCAATCACTTCTTCACGAGGAAGAACTCCGAGCTCATGATAAATTTTTGCTAGTAAACGAGCAATTGTTGTTTTCCCTGTCCCTGGATTCCCAGTTATGACCATGTTTAAGCTCATTTCATCCTTTACTTGAAATCCAAGTGCTTTACGTTCCTTTTGGTAGGATAGAAAGCGATAATAATCATTTACTCTCTTTTTTACATGGACAAGTCCAATCATATTCTCTAACTCTTCAAGTGGAGTCATTTTTACTACTGTATCTTCTTTCTCTTTACAGAAAATGTTTGCCCACTCTTTTTTCAGCATTTCAATGCGATCTAAATGTTTCTTCATATCACTATAATAAGTAGAGGTATAGAATACACCCGCTATTGATTGATCATACTCTTCTGATGCTTTTAAGAGCAATGCTGTTTCTTCTATAACTTCTTCCAATAGAAGAATCATTTTTTCATGCAGTTGCTGTAAGTTAAGTTCACTTCTTTTTTTGGCATTTTCCATCCCCAATTGCAATTGGTCCCTCTCTGCGTCTGCATGATCAAGGAATTGTTGGCAAATGAACAAAAATTGCTCGGATGTTTTTTTCTTTGCTTGCCGATTATCAGTTTCTCTTAATGGAGGAAACACAAGTGCATCTAGTGCTCCCTCCTTCTTCTTCCATTCAAATTGGCCTAATACTTCTGCTGCTCTTTCATTATTTTCATTTAATTGATTCGCTTTCTTGAGCCATGCCAAGCTCAATGAATCCTGCTTAAATTTATTCATTCTCGATAAGGAAGCAATTGTTAATAGTTCAGAGGCAAGCTTTGGATCTGAATCCTCATCTAATGATTTGATTGCTGATAATAATTCCGCTTCATTCTTTATGTACTTATTTTGAACGAATTCCTGCTCCCATTGCTTCCATTTTTCTATAATTGTATGATTTTGTCTTTGCTTTTCCATATTCTCACACTTCTTCTTATCAAATTCCATACCTATCATATCATATTTATCTTTATTCTTTATAGGAAAAGACCTGTCCATCTGGAACAGGTCTCCTACTTATTTCATTTGTTGTTATTGATTGTATCCATTTTGACGCGCCTGAGATTCATCCTCAATTTCTGAGCGCATTGCATCAATACTTTCCTTCCTGCGCTCATTTTTTGCTTCAACTCTAGCTCGATCCTCTGCATTTGAAAATGCTAGTGTTTCTTCCGCTTTATTTATATTTTCAATTGTATTTTGAACCATCGTTTCTAATTTCTCGACATTGTCACTGCGATCATCTGGTTTGGGTTTATTATTATACGCCATACTCCTATTCCTCCTAAAATTGTTGTTGTCATACGAATTTAGTTTGTGAATTAAGAGCAAAAATATCAACGGAAAATAGTGGTTGTTTTCATATAAAAACCACCGTAAAAGAAAACGGTGGCAATAAGGATCGTATCTTTATTCACCTTTTGTTTGCATTACTTGCGGTACTCCGCCTGTATTACTTTGCATTTTCTTGCCGTTATTTCCTCCATATCCTCTTGGTTGGGTACCAATATGGTTTGGATTAAATTTTCTTGCATCTCTTTTTGGATTTCCCATAAAAATATCCCTCCTCAATAATATTAATATTTCCACTTGAGGAGGGTTTCATTTCTTGTAAATAATGTTATTCAGCTTTTGTTAATCGCTTTTGTTCTAACCGTGCCTCAATTCTATCCATAGCAGCTTGATCTTTTAAAATTTGTCGTTTATTTTCTAAAACAAGATCGGCGAATGAACGTTTTCTAGGTTTTCTCATTGTTATTTCACCTTCCTTTATTCCTATATTAACAGTTATTATTCACAAAAAACTTTGTAATTATTACAACTTTTTGAAAATTTATTAGTTTTGCTGAAAATAAAAAACATCAGCGATATACTGATGCTTTATGCCTTAAAAACCCGAATATTCCTTCATCATTTCGATTGTCATTGCACTTAAATGCTTATGCTGAATGATTCCTTCCTCATCGATAAAAAAGGTAGTTGGAATTGTCAGTATTTTGTACATGGAACTTACTTTATCTTTTTCATCTAAAAGGATTGGGAAATGAACGTTCATCTTCTTTGCAAAGCCTTCTACATCAGCCTCAGGATCAATATTTACTGCAAGAATAACGACATCATTCTTTGTAAGTTCATAAAATTTTTGCATATCCGGCATTTCTTTTTTACATGGGGGGCACCATGTTGCCCAGAAATTTAACATAATCTTTTGTCCTTTGAAATCTGAAAGTCTTACCGTATCACCCGCTAAATTCTTTAATTCAAAGTCCGGTGCCTTTAATCCTACCTCTAGACCAGGGAGTTTACTTGTCTGAATTGATTCAACTCCTTGCTCTTGCTTTGTATTCTTTTCCATTGCCTGGACAATTGCGACCGTCATTAAGCCGCATAAAAAAACGATAGCTATTACTTTTTTCATCATGCTATTCCACACCTTTTTAACCTTATAGAGTTATTGTAACCCAGACACAAATAAATAATAAGATGTTTTCCTATGTGTTTTACATGGTAAATGTGACAATTCTTCAAATAAAAAAGCATGCAATTTCATTTCTGAAATCACATGCTTCATAACAATTTAGTTAGCTAGCTTCTCACGAAGAACCATTTGCAGGATTCCTCCATGACGGTAGTAATCAATTTCAACTTCAGAATCGAAACGAACAAGCACTTCAAATGTTTTCTTGTTTCCATCTTCATCTGTTGCCGTTACTTGTACGAGATCACGAGGTCTCACATTTTCATCGACTTGAACATCGATTGTTTCTTTACCTGTTAAACCTAAAGTTTCAGCACTTTCACCATCCTTGAATTGAAGTGGAAGAACACCCATTAATACAAGGTTTGAACGGTGAATACGCTCATAGCTTTCAGCAATTACAGTCTTGATGCCTAATAGGTTTGTTCCTTTTGCAGCCCAGTCACGTGAAGAGCCCATTCCATAATCCTTACCAGCAAGAACAACAAGACCTGTACCATCTTCTTTGTACTTCATGCAAGCATCATAAATAGAAGTAACTTCACCAGTTGGCCAGTAAGTTGTAAAGCCGCCTTCTGTGCCAGGTGCAATTTGGTTGCGGATACGGATGTTAGCGAATGTTCCACGCATCATCACCTCATGGTTTCCACGACGAGATCCGTAAGAGTTAAAGTCACGAACCTCAACACCATTTTCACGTAAATATTTTCCAGCAGGCGTATCTTTACCGATTGCACCAGCAGGAGAAATATGGTCAGTTGTTACAGAATCACCGAATTTACCAACAACACGTAAACCATTTAAAGGTTTTACTTCGTCTGGATCAGGCTTTAAGCCTTCAAAGAACGGCGGGTTCTGGATATAAGTTGATGTTTCATCAAATGTGTATAGCGGTTCATTGCTTGTTTGGATTTTGTTCCAAAGGGCATTGTCGCCAAATACATTTTCGTATTCTGAACGGAATAAATCAGGTGTAACTGTACGTTTCACTACTTCATTGATTTCAGCAGATGTTGGCCAAATATCCTTAAAGAATACATCTTTTCCATCTTTATCTTTACCGATTGCTTCATTTTGAAGATCGATATCAACTGTTCCTGCAAGTGCATAAGCAACCACAAGCGGCGGTGATGCCAAGTAGTTCGCTTTAACAAGCGGGTGGATACGTCCTTCAAAGTTACGGTTCCCTGAAAGAACGGATGTAACAAGAAGATCGCTCTCTGCAACAGCTTTTTCAATCTCCTCTTTTAATGGACCAGAGTTACCGATACATGTCGTACAGCCATATCCAACAAGGTTAAATCCTAATTGATCAAGGTATGGAAGTAAACCAGAATCACGCAAGTATCCAGTTACTACCTTAGATCCAGGTGCTAAAGATGTTTTTACAAACTTAGGCACTTCCATGCCAAGCTCAACAGCTTTTTTCGCAACTAAGCCTGCCCCAACTAATACATATGGATTAGAAGTGTTCGTACAGCTTGTAATCGCAGCTATTGCAACGGCACCTGTTTTCATTTGTGTTGTTTCACCATTGTTGAATTTAACTGTTACCTCTTTATTAATTTCCTTCTCATCTAAACCAAATCCCTGGTTTCCTTGAGGAGCCGTAATCGCTTGATTGAATTCTTTCTTCATTGCTGAAAGTGGAATTAAATCTTGAGGGCGCTTTGGTCCAGATAGATTTGCTTCAATTTCAGCAAGATTAATTTCAACAACATTCGTATATACAGGCTCTAATGACGGATCGAAGAATAATCCGTTTTCTTTGCTGTATGTTTCAACTACTTTAATTTGTTCTTCCGAACGTCCAGTTAAGCGCATATATTCAAGTGCTTCCGCATCAACAGGGAAGAACCCACATGTAGCACCATATTCTGGAGCCATGTTTGCAATCGTTGCACGATCAGCAAGTGGCAGCGCTGGCACACCTGGACCATAGAACTCAACAAATTTACCAACAACACCATGAGCACGAAGCACTTGTGTTACTTTTAACGCAAGGTCAGTAGCTGTTGTACCATCTGGAAGCTCTCCTGTAAGTTTAACCCCTACAACTTCAGGCACTGGGAAGTATGAAGGCTGTCCAAGCATTCCTGCTTCCGCTTCGATTCCGCCTACACCCCATCCAAGTACACCAATTCCATTAATCATTGTTGTATGAGAATCCGTACCAACTAATGTATCAGGGAATGCTTCAAATTCGCCATCTTCATTTTCAAGTGCATGGACGACATTTGCAAGATACTCTAAGTTCACTTGGTGAACGATTCCTGTTGCTGGAGGAACAGCGCGATAATTATCGAATGCTTTTTGCGCCCAGCTCAAGAATTGATAACGTTCCGCGTTACGCTCAAATTCAAGCTCCATATTCAAATCTAGTGCTTCTGCAGTACCAAATTTATCCACTTGTACAGAGTGGTCAATAACAAGATCAACTGGCTTAAGCGGGTTGATTTTGTCTGGATCTCCACCCATATCTGCCATTGCTTTACGTAAAGATGCTAAATCAACTACTGCAGGAACACCTGTAAAGTCCTGTAGGATAACACGTGAAGGCTTGAATGGAACATCAACTTCCTTCACTTCACTTGTTCCCCATTTTGCCAAGTTTTCAACATGTTCTTTCGTAATCACACGTCCGTCATATTGGCGTAATACAGATTCTAGTAATACTTTAATAGAATAAGGTAATTTTGAAACATTTCCTACTCCAGCCTCTTCAAGAGAGCTTAAATGGTAATAGTTATAACGCTTCCCGTCTAATTCAAATGACTTACGGGCATTAAATACATCATTTTTTGCCATGGGTATATCCCCCTTTTACAATTTTACAATTAAATAAATATAGGAAGTTGTCGAAAAGTTGGAATTTTCATCTATCCTAACTTTTCTCACAATTCTTATCTTAATACAACCTTCTTTATATGTAAATAACAAGAAAGTTATTGGTTTCGATAAGAATAACTTATATTAAAAGAAAGTTTTTATCTTTTTTTATTAAAAAGGTGAGTTTGAGTGGATTTATTGATAATGATTTTCATTCGCTTCTTTTGAAAAATTATCCTAGGAAAATAATAATAAAGCTATTTTTTATACTGGAAACACTACATAATTCCTCCATTAAAAGACAAACTTATACATGGAGGTGATTAAAAATGGCAAAAAAGAGAAAAGCAAATCACATTATTCCCGGTATGAATGTTGCAAAAGGGCAAGGAATGGGTGCCGGTTTTAACGAGGAATTTGCCAATGAGCCACTAACAGAAGCACAAAAGCAAAACAACAAGAAAAGGAAGAAAAACCAATAAACTGGATTGGGAGGTGGATAGATTTCTGCTTCCCTATTTTTAGGAAGGATAATTAAAAGAACCCGACAATTACATGCCGGGCTTTTTAACACTTGTTTTTTATAAGGGGTCCTGCCGACAAAACGCAGATAGTATACGCTAACGAACTTTTTAGAAGGAAAACCCTGATTTTTCTACGCTAAGCAGAAAAATCAGGGTTTTTTATATCCAAAGTGGACGTAGGGCATGTATCGAGTTCAAATTCTCAGGTATAAATGAATATTCTCCTAGAAAGTTTATGTGTTCCCATCCCAAAGGAGATATATGAGGTAGTAATTCCTCTTTATATTTACCTGTCGTTTTCAAATGTTCAATTGCTTGTGATAGATACACGGTATTCCAAATACTAATAGCATTGATAATGAGGTTTAAAGCACTGGCACGCTGTAATTGATCTTGAAATGCTCTTTCTCTAAGTTACCCATGTTTCCCAAAGAAAATAGCTCGTGCCAATGCAAATTCACCTTTCTCTATTTTTTTATGAGAAATTTTCCTATTTCATTAGTGGTTGGGCGTGAGTTTTCTTAAATTCATGACCATTAACGCGAAGCCGAGCTAATGCCATAATCCCAAACTAGATTTTACTTTGTCGAGTTCTAGCATAGATAACTGCTAAAGGTGCTTTATCTTATTTCGAAACTAATGCCTACATATTGCGTAAATTTAACTAAAGGCTAAAATAAACAAGGGATAGTAGCCAAAAAGATAAAGCTATTATGAAATATACACAAGCTACTCTTTTTTTTTTCTCTTTAAAGTGTGTAACACAAAATAGGAAGTTTATAACACCAATGATTATGAAGCTAATTCCAAACAAGGTAAAAAAGGAATCGTTTCTTTCAAAAAAGCCCCATACAAGGATGCTAACAATTAATATTAACAGAACCAAGTTTGTTATCAAAAGTTGTCTTCTAGGCATTGGTTGTAACCTCCTTTTCATGTTAATTTGGATAATAATTATTAAAATTAGTTTATTACTTATGAACATCCAATCGTTTGACTATGGATGCCCGTATTAGGACCCGTCCAATAAATAAATACTCCACATCCTTTATTTCTTACAGCTAATACAGTTGCTCCGTATCCAATTAAAAGAGCTGCTATTTCATAAAAAGCAGAAACTACTGGCATACGCTGAAGCGCAGCAATTATACCGACTATTGCAAGTAGAGTACCTACTCCAGCTAAAGCGATTACTAATTCATCAGTACCACAAGAATCAAAATAAGCTCGTGAATTATTTGGGTCCCACAGGGTTAGCCCTTTACAAGACGCAGCTAAACTATTTATCTCGTCTCCCGAACCCAATACAGCTGTAATCTCTTCTACTAATGCCTCGTCTACTCCATTACTTAACGCGCCTTCTTCATCAAAGTAAAGGTTTCCATTAGAATCAAATTCGTAAAATTCTTGTGCCTTTTGCGCTTCTTCGTATAATCTTTTAGCTTCAGTTTCATCAACATCGTAATAATCCTGAATTATTTTATAAACTTCAGTTTCTTGTTCATTTGTAATAGATTCAGCCGATGCAGGAAAATTTGTAATGGAAACAAAACAGAGAGTGAAAATAATGGTACCTATTAAATAATTTATTCTATTCTTTACTTTCACAAATCATTCCTCCTACTGTTAATTATTTTTTTTATTTTTTATGACTGAATATGTATGTCTAAACAAATTTAAATAAGTTACTCTAATAAAAAATGAACACCTCGCCTTCCTATTTTACACAATTTATCATTTTTGGATAATTATAACAATTAAAATACAGAAAATTCACAAATTATTCAAAATTAGTAAATCATATAGGTTATCAATAAAAGCACGGGTTCCTAGTAAAAGCACCCCTTATCATGCATATAGTGAATTCTATAATCATGATAAGGAGTGTTCCGTTTTTGATATTATTATTTTTGCATTTTTATAAACTACTTGAATCAGTGAATTTTGCTATGAGATTATCTTTCCTTCTCTTATACAATTTCAATGTATTTATCCCAGGTAATTTCCCCTTGATTACATTGTATTTTATTAATATATTGTGAGGTCAGTATTGCTTCTCCATAAATCAGTGATGTTATATTAAACCACTGTTTGCTTATTGAGGTTGAGTGCGTTGGATTATCTATAATTTTTTTAAATTCTTCTATTTTAATTTTTATAGATGCTTCTATAAATTTTAATCTATGCTGCTCTCCTTGAAATATTAAACTTTGTATATGCATAGCAAACGGCAGCAAAAGCTTAAGTGGTTTTCGCAAAGATTCATGTAAATTAATGCACGATCCACAATTTGTCCTGATCTTAATAACCATATCTCCTATAGTTAACTGATTTGTATAATTACAAGTTAAGAATAGAGTGAAGTCAGTCTTGTTTAACCTTTTCTGAAGATGAGTGGGTGCTAGGAAGCTACTACACTTTTTCCAAACGAGATTTAGAAATTATAAATAAGCGAAGGAGAGAAGAAAACCGTTTAGGGTTCGCCGTTCAATTGGTCATTCTTCGGTATCCCGGTTGGCCATACACTCATATCAAAAGCATCCCAAATTCAGTCATACATTATATATCGAAACAAATCGGTTCTACTCCATCTTCGCTTAGTCTTTATCCTCAAAGAGAAAATACACTTTGCGATCATTTGAAAGAAATTCGAAATGAATACGACTTTGTAACTTTTACTCTAAAAGAATATCGAATGACATTTAAGCTCCTTCATCAATTAGCTTTGGAAAATGGTGATGCCATTCATCTACTACATGAGAAGGATCTAAACATAGAAGAGCATTATACAGACACAGCTGGTTACACAGACCAAATATTCGGACTGACTCATTTATTAGGATTTAAATTTGCCCCAAGAATAAGGGATTTATCAGACTCGAAATTATTTACAATAGATAAAGCAAGTGAATATCCAAAATTAGAAGCCATTTTACGTGGACAAATAAATACAAAGGTCATTAAAGAAAATTATCAGGATGTTTTGCGATTAGCTCATTTTATAAAGGAAAGAAAAGTTTCAGCATCCCTTATTATGGGGAAACTAGGTTCTTATTCAAGACAAAACAGCTTGGCTACAGCCTTACGTGAGATGGGCCGAATAGAAAAAACGATCTTTATTTTGAATTATATTTCGGATGAATCATTAAGAAGAAAAATACAAAAAGGATTGAATAAAAGAGAGCCATGAATGGACTGGCAAGAGCTATTTTCTTCGGAAAACAAGGAGAACTTAGGGAACGCACCATACAGCATCAATTGCAAAGAGCCAGTGCTTTAAACATAATTATCAATGCCATTAGTGTCTGGAATACCCTACATCTGACAAAAGCAGTTGAATACCAAAAAGGTTAGGTAATTTTAATGTAGATTTGTTACATCATATGTCTCTTTTAGGCTGGGAGCATTTCAATTTACTAGGAGAGTACCGTTTTAATTCTGAAAAAATGGTTGCGTTAGATTCTCTAAGACCACTAAAACTTTCTTAACGTTGTTAAAACTGGGGTAATCGTCTTGAAAATAGGCTTAGCGTTGTAAATCCGCATTTTCCTGACGGTACCCCTATTACAAAATTGAAAGTCACGCTCTTGTTGTTTTATACGTTAATATTCTTCTTAACGTATAGAAATTGGAATTTGTTCTACCAATAAAACACCTCAGCGTATGTTTTCTGCGTTTTGTCGGCAGGACCCCTATAAAGTATAATTTTGCAGTTTTTTATGTTTTTTTGTTTCTTTTTGCAAATTTCTCTGTTATTTGCAAATCACAATTTAATACAATTATTGAAACTCATTTACTTCCTGAACCATCATGCTTAAGTCCTGTTGAAATTTCTCAAGCTGTGCTCGCTGTGTTTCAGAAGCCACTTCTAGGGCATTTTCAATTTGCTCATAGGCTTCATTCACTTCCTGCTTTAAATGCTTTAACTGATGACCATAGCTTGCTGTATCCCTAATAATTTCATGGTACAATTCTTCCGCATCCTCCACCCCCTGCTGGGCTGCTTGAAATGCTTGCTGTTTGTTTTTATGATAAGGCATACTAATTCACTCCTTCTTAATTTTGTACAATTAAATTGTGCAGTCCAATTAAAAAATATTCCGCATAAATTCTATTTTACATCCCATCCTATTGATTAGGAGGGATGAAGAAATGAATAAGAATGATGGCAAAGATATGCGAAAAAATGCTCCAAAAGGGCATAACTCTGGTCAGCCAGAACCACTTAGCGGATCAAAAAAAGTAAAAAACCGCAATCATACAAGACAAAAACATAACAGCAGTCATGATATGTAAGGTATAAAAAAAACAGCTGTCGCTTAGCGCTTCAGCTGTTATCTTTATCTATATCAAAGTTAATGAATGAAGAAGATGGACTTCCTCTTCCTTCGTTACTGTCCTTAAATCGATTAAAACCTCTTCCTTATGGATTCTAACAATGATTCCAGGTGTAAACCCAATTCTAAGCTTCCTTGCAAGCTGATCAGCACTCATTTTCTTATGTTTAATAACAGCAGCATAAGTATGGAGCTCAACATCTGGCATCGTGCCTCCGCCTACTTGTCCAATGCTTTCCTTCAAAGTTGCATCATATTGATCTGTGCTGCTTAAAAGCTTGCCGATAAAGCTTTGTGTTCGTCTTTTCAGTTCTTCTTTTGAAGTTAATAAATCTCTAATGACAGGAATATCTTTCATCCCTGCTTCCCCTTTTAAATAATCTATTAATGTCCCTTCCAGTGCAGCAAGTGTCATTTTATCTACTCGTAAAACCCTTGCCAGCTGATGCTGCTTTAAGCGATTGATTAATTCCTTCTTTCCCGCAATAATTCCTGCTTGAGGACCGCCAAGCAGCTTATCCCCGCTAAATGAAACAAGATCTGCACCTTTTTGCAGCACTTCCTTAACTACAGGTTCTTCGCCAATTCCTTTCTCTTCAAAATTAAAAAGTGCTCCGCTCCCTAAATCCTCGTAAAAGAGAATATTCCGTTCTCGCGCAAGCAATGCTAAATCCTCTGTTTCTACTGTTTTTGTAAAACCAATCACTTTAAAATTGCTTGTATGAACCTTTAAAACCATCGCCGTTTGTTCATTAATCGCCCGATCATAATCTGCAAGATGTGTTTTATTTGTTGTACCTACTTCAACAAGTTGTGCACCACTTTCTTCCATGATAGATGAGATTCGAAAAGAGCCGCCAATTTCTACAAGCTGGCCTCGTGATACAATCACTTGACGGTTATTTGCTAGTGCTTTTAGTATAAGATATACTGCTGCCGCATTATTATTTACAACCATAGCTGCCTCGGCGCCTGTTAGCTCTTTCAACAGTTCTTCAATATGACTGTGCCTTGAGCCTCGTTCACCTTCTTCAAGCTTATACTCTAAATTGGTATAGTGAAAGGCTGTTTCAACCACATGTTTTACAGCGCGTTCACTAAGTCTAGCACGTCCAAGATTTGTATGCAGAATAGTCCCCGTTGCATTAATTACTCGTTTAATCGTATAGCTATAATGCTTTCCTACATATTCCTCCAAACGCTGAAAAAGCAAATCTACAAATTGCTGACTCCCTGGATCCGATCCTTGCCATTTTTCATTAATGATTTCAGTACGAACGTCATCAATTACTTTTTTCAATTCATTTGTCATATGTATTGAATCAATCCCGTTCCTCTCCATCAAAAGAATAAAACGCGAATCCTTTTGAAGCTCATGAACAGGAGGTATATTTCTTAGTAATTGCTTCAACTTGCCCCCTCCTTTTCTTGCAAATTTATTATATACCATTTTTGACTTAGGGCTAAAGGAAGTCTGAATGAATTCTTAGTTTACATAATATTTTTATATAAAACAAACCTTCTCTTATAAAAGAGAAGGTTTGTTAAAAGGCTAAGCCTCCATTTTTTTTATCACTTCTTGTGCTTTAGGAAATAAACCTGTTTCATCTTTGGAGAAAATTTTTTCTCCATTGACAGTGACTTCGAAAACCCCGCCAGAGCTAGGGACTAATTCCATTTTCTTAATATTTGTGCGAAAATGTGTGAATAACTCTTCCGCGAAACTCGCGGCTTTCGGAGCATAGTTTCATTGCATACAAAATTCGACTTTAACTTCGTAGGTTTTCATATCATATTACCTCCAAGTATAAATTCTCGAAACATTCATATTTTTTCACTTCTATTGTAGTATAAATGCAGTTTTTCCACAAATGTTGCAATCCAATCAAGTGATTTTACTCAGTATTAGAGGTATACTGATGGTTGGAGGTGGTTTCAGTGAGTGAGCAAGAAAAAATTCGTTTAACTTCATTGTCAACAAAAGCTGGCTGAGGCTGCAAAATTGGTCCTGAGGACTTGTCGCAAGTTTTGCGACTGCTGCCGAAACAAGATCCAGTTCCAGAATTGCTTGTTGGCCATGAAACAAGCGATGATGCTGGCGTATATCAATTAACAGATTCTATTGCATTAATACAGACAATCGATTATTTTACTCCAATCGTTGATGATCCATATATGTTTGGCCAAATTGCCGCTGCAAATGCCCTTAGTGATGTCTATGCTATGGGAGGACAGCCCAAAACAGTCCTAAATATTGTTGGTTATCCTGTAAAAAAGCTGGGACCAGATATATTAGCAGAGATCCTTAGAGGTGCTGCAGATAAGGTGAAAGAAGCCGGTGCAATTACGGTAGGAGGGCATTCCATAGATGATCAAGAGCCTAAATTTGGTCTTTCTGTAACAGGAATAGTTCATCCAAACCATGTATGGAAAAATGTTGGTGCCAAGCCAGATGATGTCCTTGTCCTAACAAAGCCGATTGGCGTAGGAATCATGACAACCGGGATTAAACGTGGAGTTGTGACCTTAGTACAAGAAAAAGAAGTAACCGAAACAATGGCTTCCCTAAATAAAATCGCTGCTGAAATTTTGACTTCCTATACACCCCATGCGGTAACCGATGTAACTGGATTTGGTCTGCTGGGTCATGGAAGTGAAATGGCACGTGGAAGTAGTGTAAGCCTTGAGATTGATTATAATCGTATCCCTATTCTTGAAGGTACATATGAACTTGCTGTGAAAGGAGTCATTCCTGGCGGCACAAAAGCAAACTATAAGTGGCTTGCGGATGACGTTGAATATGGCATTGTTAATCCAGAGGAACAATATATTCTTTGCGATGCGATTACATCAGGTGGATTGCTTGTTGCCATGAGCAAAGAAGAGGCAAATCAATATGTACAACAATTACATCATGCTGGGCTACAATATGCTTCTATTATTGGAAAAGTATCCGAAAGACAGGAAAAACTTATTTATTTGAAAAAGTGAAACTTCAATCAGTGGGAGGTTCCTTAACCCCCGCTGATTGTTAGTTGAACTAATCACACCCAGGGCGCCATGTCCTGCGGCCTTAGCCAGACTAGGAAACCCTGTCCATCGTCAGGCACATACAGGCTGTTAAAAGTCCCCTGCATAGATTTTATGATCCCTCAATTTATGAAGTTGGGAAATTACAGCCCGTTAATCTGCGAGAAAGTGAAGGTGTTTTTATGGATGTTCAGGCATACTTAAAACGCATTTCTGCTGAAAAGGAAGAGCAGTTAACATTAGATTATCTGGCAAAACTCCAGAAAAATCATATGGAAAAAGTTCCATTTGAAAATTTAGATGTCACACGTAAAGTGGAAATTAAATTAATCATCGACCGCTTTCATGAGAAAGTTATGGGAAATGAGCGAGGAGGATTTTGTTATGAGCTTAACGGGCTATTCCAACAGCTCTTAACAAATTTAGGGTATCGTTCTCATCTCATAGCTTGCACCGTAAAAAAGCCTGAAGGGTGGGCAAAAGCTGATACACATGCTGCAATTATTGTTCACTTAGACCAACCCTACCTTGTAGACGTTGGTTTCGGGGACTCTGTACGGCAGCCGGTTCCTTTAACAGGAGAAGAACGGACGGATGTAAGCGGGACTTATCGAGTAAGTCAAACTGGGCAAGGTTCATTGGATTTACAGCGTTTTGATGAAAATCAATGGAAGACACTCTATCGATTTACAACCGCTGTTAAAAATATTGAAGATTTTGCAGAAGGATGTCTATATAATCAAACGTCTCCAGATTCTACTTTCACCCATGGCGATATTGTTACAATTGCGACTGCAGATGGACGAATCACCTTATCTGGTTTAACCGTCACGCAAACGAAAAATGGGCAAAAGAAAAAATGGGAGCTTTCAGAGGAAGAAAAAATAAAGTTTCTTGAAAAACATTTTCACATTACTATATAAAAGGACAGCAAATGTTGCAGTCCTTGAGCCCTTAGCAGTCATATTCATGCTTATTGACAATTTCTATTTAAGCTTGAGGGATCTGTCCTCAAGCTTACTGCGGAATAAAGAAGCAGGAAGAGCGGGATCAGCCTAATAAGGAGATAAAAAAATGAATGCCATTTTGGACGTTTTTTGTATTTTGCTCCTCTTGTATCGTGTAATTTAAAAGAAGGTATGAAATTGACAACCGGAGTATCTAGATTTACTTTACCGGCTGCAACTAGCAAAACTTTAGAAAATATAAAGAAAAGTATTAAGAATATCTTAATTTAAATTGGTTAAATGGATTTGGCAATCAAATTTCAAACAAAAAAGCAAAAATATGAAATGATTAAATCCTATCATATTTTTGCTCTATAATTTGACTTTAAGTGACTCCATCTTCTTTAAGTTCCATAAACCCGAAGAGTCTTAATTTATACTTAACGCTTAAGGGCTGGGACTTACCCGTGATGATAAATAACGTGCTTCACAAGGAAACCAACCAGATTGATCTTTAGGTTCTCATATTATAAATAGATGCTACAAATACATCCCAGTATGAGATTTTAGATTTGCCATTATCGCATCAGGTGTTCCCTCAGCAATAATATGACCACCCTTTTCTCCGCCTTCTGGACCTAAATCAATAATCCAATCAGCTCCTTTGATCATTTGACTATTATGCTCCACCATAATTACGGTGTTTCCAGCATCTACGAGTCGATTTAATAATTTTAATAATTGGGCAACATCATTTGGGTGTAATCCAGTTGTCGGTTCATCCAATAAATATAGTGAACTCTTATGTCCTTGTTTTAATAATTCCTTTGCCAGTTTAAGCCGTTGTCCTTCCCCACCGGATAATGTAGTTAATGATTGTCCCATCTTCAAGTAACCTAAGCCTATCTCAACGAGTAAATTGAGAACTTCCTTTACTTTTCTCTCATCTTTAAAAATACTTAAACAATCTAGAACAGAGCTTTCTAGAATATCGTTAATAGAGTATCCATTATATTTTGCAGTCAGCACATCTTTCTGAAATCGATTTCCTAGGCATACTGGACAAACAACCTCTAAATCTGGGAAGAATAGCATATTTGTTGTTACAAAACCCAGCCCTTGGCAATTTTCACAGCGTCCCCCGACTGTATTAAAAGAAAAATGCTTTGCTGTTAGCCCTTTTTCTTTCGCTGCTTTACCTTTAGCATAAATATTTCGTATATGTGTAAATACATCTATATATGTAGCAATATTGGACCGTTTCATCCTGCTTAGCGGAGATTGACCGACAATAATCATCTGATTAAAATAATCCAGCCCTGTAACTCGATCAAAACCTTCATGAATTTTATCATTTCCCTTTGCTAATACATCAAAAACAAGTGAGGATTTTCCTGAACCAGATACACCTGTTACAGCTGTTAGACAACCAATAGGAAATGTTACCGTTATTTCCTTTAAATTATGAACAGATGCATGATGAACGGTAATTCCCTGTCCAGTCCCTAATCGGTATATTTTCTTCATTCCTTCTTCTTCACGCAAATATTTCCCAGTCACAGAATTTTGCTGATTGACCAACTCTTCCAGCGTACCTTGTCCAACTACCATTCCGCCTAGACTACCTGCTTCTGGACCAATATCGATAATGTAATCTGCTTCTTTCATAACATCTACATCATGCTCTATAAGTAAAACAGTATTCCCTAAATCCCTTAGCCTCTTCAATACACTTACTAGACCTAGTGTATCCTTTGGATGCAAACCAACTGTCGGCTCATCCATGATGTAAAGGACACCTGTTAATGCAGAATCAAGAAGTGCGGCTAACCTTAGTCTTTGGGCTTCCCCTCCGGATAGTGTAATTACTTGACGATCCAATGTTAAGTAGCCTAATCCAATTTTTATAATTCTAGTAAGTTTCGTTAGGATATCCAAGATAAAAGTCTCAACTAGCAAATAGCTTTCTTTTTGTATTACTCTTTCCAAATTGTGAGCCCAGTTGAGCATTTCCTCTAAAGAATTATTCACTAGCATTGGAATAGTCATATTCTCAACAGTCACACTTCTGCTTATTTCATTTAATCGTTCTCCATGACAATCGGGGCAAATTTGAGAATAAAAATACTCTTCTGCTTCAGCCGATGAGCCTGACTTTTCCGTGAATCTCCTCCACATCCCAGTTAATACACCCTCAAATTTCCCTTTATCTACTGTCTTAGGCGGCTTTATATGAGGAAAAAACTCTTTCACTTGATCACTTTCAACACCATAATACAGAATTGCTTTTTGTTCAGGACCATATTCTTGCAATGGCAGCCCGTCTTCAATTGGAACACCATAATATAACATTGCAGCTTTTACAACAGCTGCCTGATATTCTCCATAACGTCCTTTCCATAAATCAATCGCTCCCTCGTCAATAGAAAGTTGCTGGTGAAACACAGATTCATGATGAATGCTCAGTGCCTCGCCCAAACCTTTACAAGTAGGACAAGCTCCTTCTGTCGTATTGTAAGAAAAGTGAGTCCTAGTCAATCTTTCCATTCGATTGTTACAGTTAGGACAGTAAATGTATTCTTTAAAACTGCCTTCTTCCTTTTCAATTTCCTCTGAATTATATGTTGGCTCCATCTCATGAGAGCAAACTTGGCATTGTCTCTTTCCCAGCTTTTCAAAAATCATCCGTAAACTGGTGTACATATCTGTAACCGTGCCCACAGTCGAACGTGGATTTCTATTTGTTATTTCTTGATTGATACTGATTGCTGGAGAAAGTCCGCTAATCGAATCAACTTTCGGCTTATTTATCCCCTGCAATCCCATCGATTCTAAATACTGTCTCTGGCATTCCTTGAATAATGTATCCATCGCTAGCGTAGATTTTCCTGAGCCTGATGGACCTGTTAAGACAATGAGTTTATTTTTTGGAATAGAGACAGACAGATCTTTTAAATTATTTTCTCTTGCACCTTTTACAATTATTACATCGTTCAAACGTAACTCCTCCTTTTCATCTTCTAAATCAAGCATACAACATTTATGCAAGTGCAAGGTTTTTTATATTTTGTTACTATTATGATGAAGTTTCAAACATTTAAACCCGTCATGGAGCTATAATGTTTTAATTTAAGCTTTCACTAATAATATGATGTTCGGAGGTTCAAATGGAACTAAGACCCATCGATATTGCCAGAAAATTAGATGTAGGAACAAGTGCTTTACGTCATTATGAAGAATGGGGGATTGTCCCACCGGCTAAGCGAAAGCCAAATGGCTATCGAACATATACAGAAGAACATGAGGCTTATTTCCAATGCATTCGAGCAATGTATCCCGGATTCGGGATGGCAGCCGTTAAAAAAATTATGCCTATGATTCAAAAAAATAAATTTACAGAAGCCTTATGGGTAGTAAATAAAAATCAAGCTGAACTTTTTCAGCGAAAGCAGCAAGCGGTAAAAGCATTGGAAATATTGAAGCCCGATAATATGGAAAGTTTTTTAGAGAAGAGAAGCAAAAAATGGTATACGATCGGTGAAGTGGAACAAGAAATAGAGGTTCCAGCTACAACTCTTAGGCATTGGGAAAAAGAAGGATTAATAACACCTAACAGAGACCCTGAAAGCGGCTATCGGAGGTATAATCATGAAGATATACGCCGTCTATTAATCATTCGTACCGTCCAATCATCCGTTTACTTACTTGATGTTGTAAGAGATGTAATGGAAAAAATCAACCAGCAAAGCATCACCGAGGCGAGAAAGATCACGATGGACACACTGGCATATATGGATTATCAAATTGAACAACAGCTTCGTGGAGCACATTACTTATACAAATTAATTGAGTTGCTAAAACAAAAAGGAAATGATTGTTAGGTTACAATCCCTTCCTTTTTTAGTGTATTTAAATAAATTTAATTAGTGCCCTTAGCGAAAAACCAGATACAAAATAAACGGGATATCAAAAATGAAAGACATATTGTAATCCAAGTAGTATACCAATCCCAATGGATATATTTGATAAGATCGGTGTATTTCTCGATAATGATTTCAATAATAGTTATTACAGAGCTATATCCAGCATAATAACTCAACTGAATTAGAGTACTTCGACCAATTGGATACCATACATTAAAGGCAGCACATACGACTGGAAAAGCATAGTATTCAAAAGTGAAGCTCGTCCGATTAATAGAAGCAAATAAACGAACGGGATATTCAAGCAGCCCCAACTCTACAACCACCAAGCCTATTAGAAAAGTAATCAGCTGTTTAAACAAAAAAGCGACTATTGCAAGTCGAATTTTATTTTTCGGAATGAAGAAAAGAATTCCTGTTGCCACTGTGTTTACCAATAACAATATCCACCATTCAATTCTCATTTTATCCTCCATAGGTCTGCTTGAATCATAGCTTTTTCCTTAAAGAACCAATTACAGCAGAATTGACTTTCATAAAAAGAAACCCAATGTAACCCACCACATCATGTATCCATATTCTAAATAATCTGTATATCTGTCGATAACAATATCAAACAACGAGATAACTGGGACTCAAACAAAAAGTATATAATTGTTGATTTGAAACATATTTTTTGCAGGTGAAGTCTTTTTAAGTCTAAAATCATATTTGTTTTCATTGTTATATTCTGGATCTAAAACTTTCAAAATAGCTTTTACTTTTTCATATCTCGAATAAATCCTTAATAAATTTATTAATCACTTCATTTAATTTAGATGCTGCCTTAGTAGGAATTTGATGTTTTTCTTTTTCTATGAACAATAATTTATTATTTGGTAGCTTTTCATGTAAAATCCGAGCATATTTATGAAAAGATTTATCTTTCATCCCATAGACAAGTAAGACGGGTAAATCAATATTATGAAGTTTTGCAGTACAATTGTATTGTAAGCTATAACGGTAATATTGCTGGATATTCTCTGCATACCCATGTAATGCTTCTTTGTACATCTTCCTAAAAATGCTTCTACTATTAGAATTACCCCATGTAATCGCAAATGACAGTATAGGCATTGTTTTTGTTTTGGCAATTTTTACCGCTAAAGATATTCTCTGCTTTAAAATCAAATCGTCCACTTCTGACATCCCGCTAATAATAATGCCGCCTAATGCCCTACAAGAATGATTAAGCAAATATTCTAACACAATAGAACCACCTGTTGAATAACCACAAATAAACGCCTTATCTATTCCTAAATAATCCAAAAGGAATATGATATCTTCAACAATTAGGGGGTATGTAATAGGATCTTTCGAAAACCCGCTCCTGCCATGTCCTCTGATATCAAAAGTAATAATTTTATATTTCTTAGACAACTCTTCCGCTTGATAAATAAAATTTGCACTTGTAAGTAATGGAGGATGAATAAAAACAATCGGAATCCCACTACCCTGTACATGATAGTACAAACTCGTTTCTCTAATATACAACACAGGCAACTTGTAATCACCCCATCAATTTAAGTGAACTAATTCTTTGGTCATATTAAATTACCGCCATTATTTTTCAAATAGCTGTTTTATTTGTAAACTTATTCTATGACAAAATGCATTCCATTATAATAGCTGAGGGCTTTTATTATTCGTGAATGTTACTGCCGTTTACTCCAAGAAGTACATGAAATTTTAAATAGGAAATAACAAATTCTATAAATGCTCATCGAGCAAAACAATCAGGCAGAGGTGATTATATATGAGAAATAACATTCAAATACTGCCAATTATTGCATCCATCGGAATCGGGGCTGCCGCATATAGTATGATGACCGGACGGGGAGGTCAACTACAAAATATGATTCCTCAGCTATCCAATATGAGCGGCGGACAAAGTGCAAATAATCAAAAAAATCTATCCCAGTCAAACACTCAGTTACAATAAGAACAGATTGAGTAGCAAAGGAAGACTTTAACCCCGAACTCTTGTACCTTAGTACCCGCGTTTCTGTATATATGGTGGTTTATTCGAGATGGAGAATAAAGATTTAAAGCCCTTGATACCACCATTTGGAGTTATCAAGGGCTTTAAAATTAGACTCTACTGGCTCCGCCAATAGCCTTTTTGTAGTAGACAAAAGCGAAGATCCATTTTCCAAAGATAAAGAATAATTGGATTTTAATATTTAGGAGGTACAGTTTAAATTATGAAAGCAAGCCAATTTTAGCATCTTACATATTTGCGTTTAAAACCAAGCTTCCCTCTTTCAATTTCTTTTTGAATACTTTCATAAGAGTTTAGGAAGCTGCTCTTTTTATTTTCACGTTTAACTTCAACTATGCCAACTTCCTTTGCAGTCTCGACTGTCTTTTCATGTAGCGGCAAATAGGAAATCCCCACGGTGTACAGAAAATTATTCATAGCGGATTTCGTTCGTTCTGGCGAATTGTGAATCGAATTTTTCACCATATCAAGCATACTAGAAATCTTATCTTCAGAAAATTCATTGTCCTTGCGATTCCCTAAAAGCCAGCAATAGCAGCTCCAGCCAGCTGACATTCTCAGCTCATCACTGCTTGCAATCCATTTATCTGAAACGTTTTGTGCAATATCTGACTCTGATAAAGTTACTGCCACTACATAATCGGACAGCATGTAAAAATACGCTCCATCCATCCAGCGATCAAAATCCGATTCATTCATTTCCGCTGGGTCTGCGATTATTCCTGCAAAGTACATGGCATCATAGTTACCTGTGGCATAAAGCTCTTCAGCTAAAGATTGATTTCTTTTTATTTTCTTTGCAATTGGTTTCATTGCACCTGTAGCCACTCCAAAAAGCGGCTCGTGCGCCCCATTTGATAGGTAAATTCTTTTCGTTCGTTCCTTCCCAAGGGCTTCTAATTCTTGCATAACTGTTTCAAAATCCATTGCTTCCTCTTCCTTCCAATTATTATTTATGATCTTTTTAGAAACTACTCCAGAACCGTTGCAAATAAAGATTACGACTTGCATTCAATCAATAAGGGAGTAGATATAAAAAGAACAGCTAATCCTAGCTGTCCCTTCCATTTTACTTCCCTAGTTTCTCTAACATATCTGCTGTCATTTTCGCTAAGTCAAATTCTGCTTTAAAGCCCCACTCTTCCTTGGCTGCACTAGCATCAATTGAATTTGGCCAGCTATCAGCAATTTTTTGACGAACAGGATCAACGTTATAGCTCATTTCAAAGCTTGGGATATGCTTGCGGATTTCCGCTGCAATTTCTTCTGGATCAAAACTCATTGCCGTTACATTAAATGAATTTCTGTGTACTAATTTAGATGCATCAGCTTCCATTAATTCGACAATTGCATTTAATGCGTCAGGCATATACATCATATCCATAAATGTTCCTTTATCGATATAAGAAGTGTAGCGTCCATTTTTAATGGCTTCATAGTAAATTTCTACTGCATAATCCGTCGTTCCGCCTCCAGGAGGAGTTACATAGGAAATTAAGCCAGGAAACCTTAATCCTCTCGTATCTACACCAAACTTATGATAGTAATAATCAGATAGCAGCTCACCAGCTACTTTGTTTACCCCGTACATTGTTGTCGGCCGCTGAATGGTATCCTGTGGCGTATAATCCTTTAGTGTAGAAGGACCGAACGCTCCAATTGAGCTAGGTGTAAAAAACTTACAGTTTAATTCCCTTGCAGTTTCTAATGCATTCATGAGTCCGCCCATATTCAGATTCCAAGCGAATACTGGATTTGCCTCTGCAGTAGCTGAAAGCAGTGCGGCCATATGAATAACTGTATCGACATTGTATTTCTTCGCTACTTCAATCATCGTTTTTGAGTCAGTTACATCAACTACTTCAAAAGGACCCGACTGTGCAGCTTCTGATTCATTTTTTCTAATATCAGTTGCAATTACATTATCAGTACCATAAATATCTCTGAGCTTAACAGTTAATTCAGACCCAATTTGCCCTAGTGCACCTGTAATAAAGATTTTTTTCATTGATTGCCTCCATCTCTTCCCTTTTCGAAAGTGTTCTCTATCTAAGAACTGGCCATTTATTAGATAATGCCCATTTCCTTTCCAACCTTTTCGTAAATTGCAATTGCTTGATCAAGCATTTCCTTTGTATGAGCTGCAGAAGGCATATTCCTTACTCTGCCTGTTCCTCTTGGTACAGTTGGAAACACGATTGACTTCGCATAAACACCTTCTTCATTCAACTTTTTACTGAATTCCTGTGTTTTTACTTCATCACCGATAATACAAGGTGTAATTGGTGTTTCACTGTTCCCGATATCAAACCCTAATTTCTTTAGGCCTGTTTTTAAATAGTTTGCATTATCCCATAGCTTCTCATTTAATTCTGTGCTTTCCATTAATAATTCGATTGCCTTTGTACTCGCTACAACATCAGCAGGTGTTAATGAAGTAGAGAAAAGGAAAGGTCTGCTGCGAACTTTTAGCCAATCAATGAGTTCGCGCTTCCCAGCCACGTAACCGCCAACAACGCCAATTGCTTTTGAAAGTGTTCCGATTTGAAAATCAATTTTATCAGATAATCCAAAATGCTTAACTGTACCAGCACCATCACCTAAAACACCTGATCCGTGTGCATCATCTACGTACGTAATAAGGTCAAATTCCTCAGCGATTTCCACAATTTCAGGAAGCTTTGCGATATCACCGTCCATTGAGAAAACCCCATCCGTGATAACCATGATTTTATTATAAAGACCTGATTCTTTTGCTTCCTTTGCTTTCGCTCTTAAATCTTCCATGTCAGAATGGTTAACACGAATTATTTTTGCTTTTGATAAACGGCAGCCATCAATAATTGAAGCATGATTTAATTCATCTGAAAGGATCGCATCATTTTTATCCATTACAGCTGAAATCGCAGCCATATTACAGTTGAACCCTGATTGATAGGCAATTGCAGCCTCTGTGTGTTTAAACTCAGCTAATTTTTCTTCAAGTTTAATATGAATATCTAATGTCCCATTAATTGTACGAACAGCTCCAGCACCAACCCCATATTTGTTAATTGCTTCAGTTGCTGCTTTTTTCAATCGTTCATCTGTTGCTAAACCTAAATAGTTATTGGAAGAAAGATTAATTAATTCTTTTCCATTTATTTTAATCACTGGACCATTCGGGCTTTCAAGCGGGTCAATCACATTGTATAACCCTTTGCCTCTTAAATCTTCTAGATTCTCATTTAAAAATGCATCTAAAGTTTTACTTGTCATTATTAAATCCCCCAGTTAGATATTTTCACACTAATTGTCACCTTACTGTATACAGTTGTACTTCCAGAGAGGACATCTGCAACCTTGTTATGTAAAGGATTCTTAGATTATACTTTAACATAATTTTTAACTTTGTACATATCTCATGGACAGAATAGACGGTAAAATTTTATAGCTGCATTTCCTAGTTTGCTCATTTTAATAAAAAGTAATTAGTTAGTAATTGAACGAAAAAACCTCCTTTTTCTCATCCTCAATGAAAAAAAGAAGGCTTCTTTTTACGAAACCATCTCATTCTCATCTTTCAGATACATATAGCATCTGCAGGAATTGGCACAGTGTTCATATAAGAACCTGCTGCCGAGACTTCATTGGGCCTGTCCCTCAGTCTCTCTGGATAAGAAAGTGATGTGCTGCTATTTATATTTTCTGAATCAACCTCTATTTTATTTCAATAATTATAAAAGTCAAGATATTCAATAAATTTAAATTTTAAATTTTTTCATCTGTTCTTATTTCCTAACTTCTTCATATAAATATACTGTTGCCATAAATAGGACATCCTCTATCTCAAGTATGTTATTTTATAAATTATTTTGTTATATTTATTTTTTATTTATATTAATTATAAATAAGTATTGATTTTTTGTTGAGAAGTGTTATCATTGTATCCAAGAGGTAATAATCAACTTAATTTATATGAGGTGAATATGAAATGACAAATAACAACAATCTAACTACAAGCTGGGGTGCGCCAGTTGGAGACAATCAAAACTCAATGACTGCTGGTTCTAGAGGGCCTACATTAATTCAAGATGTACATTTACTTGAAAAATTAGCACATTTCAACCGCGAGCGCGTTCCAGAACGTGTTGTTCATGCTAAAGGAGCAGGTGCACACGGATATTTTGAAGTAACAAATGATCTGACGAAATATACAAAAGCAGACTTTTTATCAGAAGTAGGCAAACGTACACCTATGTTTATCCGTTTCTCTACAGTTGCTGGTGAACTTGGCTCAGCAGATACTGTACGCGATCCACGTGGATTTGCTGTGAAGTTTTATACAGAAGAAGGAAATTATGACCTTGTTGGAAACAACACACCGATTTTCTTCATTCGCGATGCAATTAAATTCCCTGATTTCATTCATACTCAAAAAAGAGATCCAAAGACTCATTTGAAGAACCCTACTGCTGTTTGGGATTTCTGGAGTTTATCACCTGAATCCCTTCATCAAGTAACATACTTAATGGGAGACCGCGGTATCCCTGCAACACTAAGACATATGAATGGATATGGAAGCCACACATTTAAATGGACAAACAAAGACGGCGATGGCGTTTGGGTGAAATATCACTTTATTGCTGATCAAGGTGTGAAGAACATGGATGTAAACCTTGCTGCAAAACTTGCTGGGGAAAATCCTGATTACCATACAGAGGATTTATTTAACGCAATTGAAAATGGTGATTATCCATCTTGGACGTTGAAAGTGCAAATCATGCCGCTAGAGGATGCAAACACTTACCGCTTTGATCCATTTGATGTAACAAAGATTTGGTCACATAAAGATTATCCATTAATTGAAGTAGGTAAGATGGTATTAAATAAAAATCCAGAAAACTATTTTGCAGAAGTGGAACAAGCAACATTCTCACCTGGTACTCTAGTTCCGGGAATTGATGTTTCACCAGATAAAATGCTGCAAGGGCGTCTATTCGCTTATCATGATGCACATCGTTACCGTGTTGGAGCAAACCACCAAGCATTGCCAATAAATCGTCCAAGAAATGAAGTGAAGAACTACCAGCGTGATGGACAAATGCGCTTCGATAACAACGGCGGCGGTTCTGTGTACTATGAACCAAACAGCTTTGGAGGACCCACTGAAGTAACTGAGCACAAGCAAGCAGCATTCCCAGTTACAGGAATTGCTGAAAATGTTGCATATGATCATAATGATCATTACACTCAGCCTGGAGACCTTTACCGCTTAATGTCTGAAGAGGAACGTACTCGCTTAGTTGCCAACATTGTTGCAGCAATGAAGCCTGTTGAACTAGAGGAGATTAAGCTTCGTCAAATCCAGCACTTCTACAAAGCAGATCCTGAATATGGCACTCGTATTGCAGAAGGTTTAGGACTCAAGGTTCCACAAGAAGTAAAGTAATAGATTCATATAGAAAGGCATCCGTTTATAATAATGGATGCCTTTTTTGCTTATTCTAAATTTTTTTGCCTATAGTAGTTAATTTTTAAAAAAATTTGGTTCATAGATTCTTTTTTGAACTCTACCCTTCACTTCCCCGGAAGATATAGGCACGTAATTTCTTTTACTCAACTATGGCATCGGCATAAAAGTCACTAAAATTACTGGTACAGCCAAAGGTGCACGCTTTTTCACCTTTGCCTTTTTTCCATTACTTTTTCCTCTTCCCTCCCGCTGAAAGTCTAGTCGAATTTATAAAAATCTTGTATGATGTAAAAATGGATTACTTTTGAAAGTTGAGGATATTATAATGAGCTTATTAAACGTAGAAAATTTGAGCCATACTTTTGGTGATCGGACATTGTTTAAAGATGTTTCCTTCCGTCTTTTAGCAGAAGATCATGTTGGGCTTGTTGGAGCAAATGGAGTTGGAAAATCAACTTTGATGAATATTATTACCGGTCAGCTGATCCATGATTCTGGACGTGTTGAATGGACACCGAGTGTTCATTATGGCTATTTAGATCAGCATACCGTTTTAACACCTGGCAAAACTATGCGGGATGTACTTAAGGATGCTTTCCTTCCCCTTTTTGAGCAGGAGAAAGCACTTAATGAGGTTACATCTAAGATGGGCGATGCAACGCCTGAAGAGTTAGAAGAACTGCTGGATGAAATGGGAAAAATCCAGGATCGCTTGGATGCAGGCGGGTTCTACTCTCTTGATATTAAAATTGAAGAAGCTGCACGCGGACTTGGCTTAGATGCAATTGGACTTGACCGTGATGTTTCCGCCCTAAGCGGCGGACAGCGTACGAAGGTATTACTTGCAAAGCT
Source organism: Cytobacillus massiliigabonensis (assembly GCF_900199725.1). Classification (GTDB taxonomy): domain Bacteria; phylum Bacillota; class Bacilli; order Bacillales; family Cytobacillaceae; genus Cytobacillus; species Cytobacillus massiliigabonensis. Next base: position 2,852,984 of record NZ_LT904904.1, read on the forward strand.
GCTGCTAGAACAGCCTCAAGTGCTGCTGCTAGATGAGCCGACAAACTATTTAGACGTCGAGCATATTCGCTGGCTATCAAATTATCTAAAAGAATATCCGTATGCATTTGTGCTTATTTCCCATGATACAGAATTTATGAATCAAGTTTCCAATACGATCTTTCATTTGGAATTTTCGAAGCTTACACGCTATACCGCTAGCTACGATAAGTTCCTTGAATTAGCGGAGATCAATAAAAATCAGCATATCAATGCGTATGAAAAACAGCAGGATTTTATAAAAAAACAAGAAGATTTTATCGCAAAAAATAAGGCACGCTACTCAACAACTGGACGGGCAAAAAGCCGCCAGAAGCAGCTTGATCGCATGGAAAGAATTGACCGTCCTGAAACAGCCATGAAACCTTCTTTTGAATTTAAAGAGTCACGGGGCAGCAGCCGTTATGTGTTCGAAGGTACGGACTTTGAAATTGGTTATACACATGCGTTATTGCCAAAAATGTCCATTACAATTGAACGTGGAGAAAAAATTGCCATTGTTGGCTGCAATGGTGTCGGAAAATCGACACTACTCAAAACCATGCTCGGAAAAATCAACCCAATGAGCGGAAAAGTTGAACGAGGTGACTTCCTCTTCCCTTCTTATTTTGAACAAGAAGTAAAAGCTGAGAATATCACCCCAATCGATGATGTATGGAATGAATTTCCATCAATGGATCAGCATCAAGTCCGTGCGGCTTTAGCTAAATGTGGTCTGAAAAATGAACATATCTCCCGCCCATTAAACCAATTAAGCGGTGGAGAACAAGCGAAGGTTAGACTATGTAAACTCCTTATGAATGAAAGCAACTGGCTCTTATTCGATGAGCCAACTAACCACCTTGATGTCGTCGCAAAGGAAGAATTGAAACGTGCATTAAAAGCGTATAAAGGGACTGTTGTCTTAGTTTGTCACGAACCTGATTTTTATGAAGACTGGGTCACAAAGGTTTGGAATGTGGAGGAATGGTCTCAGCAGCTATCTAAATAATCATAAATAGAAGCTCTCTGCTTAGCAGGGGGCTTCTATTTATATGTAGGCATTTGTGACCAATTTTTGAACATTTAATAAAACTCGTGCAACCGATTACAATAGTGTATAATAAAAAAAGCCCGTAAATTGATAAAATTTTTAATTATAACTATGAGAAAATAGTAATATTTCTCTTATTGGCTAACCTTTAAGCGGGTAAATATTTATAAAGGACTAACTAATTTATGACTGCAAAAAAGATTGCCTGGATTACTGACAGTACTGCCTATATTACAGATGATTTGAAAAAAAACCCTGATGTGTATGTAATTCCATTATCAATCACATTCGGAGACGAAACCTTTGAAGATGGAATCGATTTAAGTACAGATCAATTATATAAAAGAATTGTTTCAGCAAAGGAAATCCCGAAGACCTCCCAGCCATCTGCTGGACGCTTTGCTGAGCTGTTTGAACAATTAAAGGAAAACTATGATACTGCTGTTGCCGTTCATATTTCTAGTAAACTAAGCGGAACCATTAATAGCTGTCTTTCTGGAGCTGCGCTCGCAGATTTCCCCGTTGAAGCTGTCGATTCCAAGTCAATGTCCTATGCAATAACAACCTTAATGAATAAAGGGATGGATCTTGCTGAAAAGGGTATGTCTAGTAAAGAAATCGCAAGCTTCCTCCAAGAGGATGCTGTTAAATCAGAAAACTATTTTTTACTAGGAAGCCTGGATCAATTTTACAAAGGCGGAAGAATGTCAGGTACCGCCTATTTATTAGGCAGCCTTTTAAATATAAAGCCAATTATCAGAATTAACAATCATGGGGAATTTGAACTTTTCGAAAAGGTACGATCAGAGAAAAAAGCAGTCAAACGCATGCTTGAATTACTTGGCGATTCATATAAAAAACATTCAATTTCACAAGTGCAAATCTTACACGGGAATGTCCATGAAAAAGCGAAAGAGCTAGGGAATGAAATAAAAGCTCTGTTCCCTAAACTAGATATTTTTATCGGTGAAATAAGCTCCACTATTGCTGCACATTCCGGTGAGGGTACGCTTGCTACATTGTGGCATAACGAATAAGAAAAGAGGAAGCTGCTTGCGCTAGACAGTTCTCTAATTTTAATAATGTTATACTATTTCATAAAAAAATGCCTGGGGATACACGTTTTAAACGTTATCTCGCAGGCATTTTTTGATAATTAAACCCATGTAAACATATACTTTTCATCCTCAATTGCTATTGCCTGCTTGACGACTTTCAATGGTCTGAATGTATCAATCATAACTGCAAGCTCAAGCGTTTCCTTCTTTCCGATGCTCGCTTCCGTAGTCCCTGGGTGCGGTCCATGAGGGATTCCGCTTGGATGCAACGTAATGGATTCAATATTTACCCCTTTCCTGCTCATAAAATTCCCTTCAACATAGTAAAGAAGTTCATCACTATTCACATTGCTATGGGTATAAGGTGCAGGGATCGCATCTGGATGGTAATCAAACAATCTAGGCACAAATGAACAAACAACAAAATTATGACCTTCAAATGTTTGATGAACCGGTGGCGGCTGATGAACCCTTCCCGTAATTGGTTCAAAATCTTCAATATTAAATACCCATGGATATAAATACCCGTCCCAGCCTTCTACATCGAGAGGATGGTGATTTAGTATGTGTGAATGAAGATATCCTCTTGTTTTTGTAATGACTTCATATTCTCCTTTTTCATCAAATGTTTCTAGTATCTCTGGACCGCGAATATCTCGTTCGCAGAATGGACTATGCTCGAGTAATTGCCCATACTCATTACGGTATCTTCTAGGAGTCGTTATTTGACTAAAAGATTCAATAAATAAAGCCTTTGTTTTTTCGCTATTATCTGGAATGAACCGATAGATCGTTCCAATCGGGATAATTACATAATCGCCAGGCCGATAAGAAATCGTTCCAAACATTGTTTCAATCTTCCCGTTCCCGTAATGAATATAGATCATTTCATCGCCGTCGCCATTTCGATAAAAGCTAGTCATTGGTTCGGTTATATTTCCTGTCCCTATTAGTAAATCTTCATTCCCTAATAGATACTGTCTGGCATTAAGTGCATCGCCATACTTCTCAATATTGTTTGTCATCAGATGTCTGTGCTTTAATGGACCTTGCTCCTCATATTCCGGTAAGTACTTTCCAATTAGTGATGTTCTTACTACCTCTGTTGGCATATGGTGATGGTAAAGAATCGATTGTGTTCCCGAGAAACCTTTCGTTCCCATCACCTGTTCTCTGAATAAACTGCCATCATTTTTTTTAAACACCGTATGACGTTTATGCGGAATTCTCCCCATTTGTCGATAAAACATCTCCCCACCTCACTCACTAATGATTGTATTAGTCAATTTTCCAAGAGCTGTAATTTCTAATTCCACTACATCCCCTGGCATCAACCAGCGATGAACATCAATTCCAAGCTCCAATATACACCCGCTCCCAACGGTCCCGGATCCAATGATTTCTCCTGGATACAAAGTAACCCCTTTTGAAGCCCGTTCGATCATTTCTCCAAAAGAATAATAGATTTCCTTCATATTTCCTTCTGATAACAAGACACCATTAACTCTCGCCCTCATAGTTAAATCATAGCCATTCTCGACCCGATATTTCTCCAATTCATCCTTCGTTACTATAAATGGTCCTATGGAGGTAGCAAAATCTTTCCCTTTTGCAGGTCCGAGACCAACCTTCATTTCCTTCTTTTGTAAATCTCTTGCACTCCAGTCATTTAGGATGCAATAACCAAAAATATGTTCATCTGCATTCTCTGCTTTAATATCCATGCCCTCTTTTCCAATTACACAAGCAATTTCCAATTCATAATCAAGACATTCACAATTTTCCGGCCGAGTAACCCTTTCGTTTGGTCCTTTAATCGCTAAGTGATTAGAAAAATAAAACACAGGGATTTCATACCATTCAGGGATCATATCAAGTCCACGGTTTTCTCTTGCTGTTTTCACATGCTCTTCAAAAGCATAAAAATCGCGAAAACTTTTCGGATTTGGCAGTGGCGCTTTTAATTCAACCTCATTAAACAAATATACTCCTTTATTTGCAGATAGAGACTTCCGTTCACCTGAGAGATACTTCATGAAAAAGGAATGGTTTTCTAGAAATGAAAGGATGTCTTTCGGTAATAAACCGTTTGAAGCTTCATGCATATCAACGACAAAGTGATCATTTTCAATCCATCCAGCTCTTATCGATCCATCCTTCTTTTGAAAGGTTACAAATTTCATCGTCTCACCTCGGGTTTGTTTTTCGGATTAATTCAAAAACATCACCCAACGGCTTCGTATACATTTGTCCAGCCATACGTCCGACAGGCTTTAGTTTATCTGTATTAATTCTGCCTTTCTCATATAGCTCTTCTGCAACATGGACATGCTCTACTTTACCAATGACAAGACTTCCTGCACCTGCATGCTCTCCAAAATGAAGCAGTTGATAGAGGGTACATTCCAGATGAACTTTTGATTCTTTTACCCGCGGCGGCTTTACTATTTGACTGCTTACCTTTTCCAATCCTGCGATTTCTAATTCATCTGTTTCTGCAGTAAATTCCGTCGCACATATATTCATTTTCTCGATCCAATCTTCACTGACTATATTAATGACAAATTCCTTCATTTCCTCAATATTGGCAAGCGTATCCTTTTTCTTTCCGTCTGTTCCCCTTCTCATTGGCGAAAAGCAAATGAGCATCGGATCTGCACAAATAGCAGTAAAAAAACTAAATGGTGCTGCATTTACGATCCCCATCTTATCCATTGTCGTCACAAATGCAATCGGTCTGGGTAAAATGGACCCAACCAGCAATTTATAGGAATCTTTCCATTCCAGATTACCCGGAGTGATTTCCAATGTTTACACCGCCTTCTCTCTAATTATTTCGTTAAGCGTTTTTATGAAAAATTCGTTATCTGCACGTGTACCGAGTGTAATCCGAAAGGCATCAGCAGATCCTGAAAGCTTCATTTGCCTGACAACGATGCCGTTAGTTAGAAGCTTTTCGGCAACAGGCTGATGTGCGTAGACATAAACAAAATTCGTTTCAGATGGAAAATAACCAAATCCCAACTCATCCAATTGTTCACAAACAAACGCTCTCTCCAATGCATTTTTCACCGCACAGTCTTTAATGAATTCCTGATCATCAAGAGCAGTTTCAGCAGCCGCTTGAGCTAGCTGATTTACATTAAAAACCTCCTTCACCTTGTGCAGCTCCTTCACAATCGCTGGGTGCATGATCCCATAGCCGATACGAAGACTGGCTAAACCATAAATTTTTGAGAAAGTTCTTAAAATAACTAGATTTGGGTGACTATTTAATAGTGGAACGGATTCAAGGTAATCATTTGAGCTTACATATTCGTAATAAGCTTCATCTAATATAATTAGAATATGGTGCGGAATATTTTTAATAAATCGGAAAAGTTCCTCTTTCCCTACGATCGTCCCTGTCGGATTATTCGGGTTACAGATAAAAATCATCTTTGTTTTCTCAGTAATCATGTTATACATTTCGATTAAATCATGAGTGCCATTTAACATAGGGACAGTAATGGCAATTCCACCTTCAATAACAACATTCGTCTCATATCGAGGAAATGTCATCGAAGCCATGATTGCTTCATCACTAGGATTTATATAGGCTCTTGTCAGTAGACGAATAATCTCTTCTGATCCATTTCCGATTAAAAATTGTTCTTGCCTAAGCTGGTAAAATGCCGTTAATTTTTTTATTAGTCCTGACGTCGTTCCATCAGGATATAAGGATAGTTGATGCAAATTATGCGTAATGGCATCCTTCACTTGATTTGAGCAACCATATACATTCTCATTGTCAGACATTTTCCTCACTGTTCTAAGATGATATTTTTCTTTTATATCTTCCGGAGAATCTCCCAGAGGATAGGAGACAATTCCTTCTATTGCACGTCTTGTTTGAATGTTTGCCATCTAAAACACCTCAATTTTTTACGGAACCTTATTTTTATTTGCAAAACCCAATTTATTTTTGCGAAATTTCCTGTTTATTTGCAAAATCTGATTTATTTTTGCAAACCCCCTACTTTATTTGCAAAATTCCCTGTTTATTTGCATAATCTATACTATTTTTGCGAAAGTCCTATTTTATTTGCAAAACTCCCTTTTTAAAAAGGGAGTCCGCTTCTATTATAGATTTCCTCTTCTTTCTTGCTCACGTTCAATAGATTCAAATAACGCTTTAAAATTTCCTTCACCGAAGCCTCTAGCACCTTTGCGCTGGATGATTTCAATAAATAGTGTTGGGCGGTCAACAATTGGCTTTGTGAAGATTTGCAGCAGATAGCCTTCATCATCACGGTCAACTAAAATACTTAACTCTTTAATTTTGTCAATTTCTTCATCTATCTCTCCAACACGCTCTGCTAAAGCATCATAATAAGTAGATGGAGTACTTAAAAATTCAACGCCATTTTTTCGAAGGATGCTTACTGTTTTTACAATATCTTCTGTAAGAATCGCTAAATGCTGAACACCAGGACCATTATAGTATTCTAGATATTCCTCAATTTGCGATTTTCGCTTGCCTTCAGCAGGCTCATTAATCGGGAACTTTATTCTGCCGCCATTGTGCATAACCTTTGACATGAGTGCAGAGTATTCAGTCGTAATATCCTTGTCCGTGAAGTGTTTCATTTCTTTAAAGCCCATGACATTCGCATAATAATTGACCCATTCTTCCATTCTTTCCACATTTCCGACTACATGGTCAATCCCGATAAAACCCGCATCTTCGAATGGAACATTCATTTCCAGCGGCTCATACCCAGGCATGAATACCCCTTTGTAGTCATTTCTCTCAACTAATGTATGAATTGTGTCACCATATGTACCGATGACAGCTTTCTTAACAGTTCCTTGCTCATCCTTTAATTCAAATGGCGGCAAGATTTCAATGGCCCCTCTTGAAACCGCTTCTTGATAAGCCTTTTCTACATTATCAACTGTTAGGGCAATATCTTTTACCCCATCCCCATGCTTCTTCACAAACTCAGCTACTCTACTGCTATCATTTAAGGAACCAGTAATGACTAAACGAATTTTCCTTTGTTGAAGGACATAAGAAACTGTCTCTCTATTCCCTGTTTCAAGACCTGAGTAAGCGACTGGCTTAAATCCAAAAGCTGAGCAATAAAAATGACAGGACTGTCTAGCATTCCCAGAGTAAATTTCTAAATAATCCACCTCTTTTACAGGGAAAAATTCCTCTACCTTTAGTTGTTTAGAAGCCATTTCTTCTTGCATGTTCATTCCTCCTATTTTAAAAATTAATAATATTCTGAACTATATTAATAATATATGAAGCGTGTAAACGTTCTCAAGAGTTTGAGTTAAAGCTATGATGCTTATCTGCGTTAAAGGGAAAATATCGTTATATTAAACGGGAAATCTCTCTTTTTCTGGCATAATATGAATGCTCTGCTTTTTAATAGCTTCAACCGCTTCTAGCATACTCTCATTTATACTCGGATGCGGGTAAGCTGGGAACAGCCAATCTTCATCACGTGCAGCCATTTCCAAGGTAAAAACGCCGCTTGTTATTAGCTCAATCGCTCCATATCCTATCATATGCATACCAAGAATTAGATGACTCTCCTTGTCCGTTATTACTTTAATGAATCCATCCCTTTCTCCCCTTAAGGCAGCAAACCCATTCGATGTAAGTGAAAATTGACCAGTATTAACCTGATATCCTTGCTCATACGCTTCCTGTTCAGTTAGACCAACACTCGCAATTGGGGGCAATGTATGGACGGCTATCGGTAGAAAACGAAAGTCAACTTCAGTGGAAATACCCGCAATAGCTTCTGCCGCTGCTTTTCCTTGCCGGATCGCTTTTGCTGCTAAAGCAGGACCCTCTGTCACATCTCCTATGGCATAAATCGCTGGCATTGAAGTCTGGCATTGCTTATTTACTTGAATGAACCCGCTTTCTGTCATTTCAATACCCATCCGGTTAATACCTAAGTTTTCAACGTTTGGAGTCTGTCCTTTGGAAACAAACATATGGGTACAAGTGAGTATTTCTTCTTTTTCTAGATGGATCGAAACGTGATTTTCGTCAGCAGACACTGCAGAAATCACTGCATTTCTAATTATATTAATCCCATTTTTCTTAAACACTCGCTTTAGCTCACGATTGATCGAGTAGTCAAACAATAAGTCTTCCTGCTCAATTAATAACGTTACCTGAGAGCCAAAAGTGTGATAAGCCATCGCTATTTCAAGAGCGATATAATCACTGCCGAAAATAACTAGCTTTTCAGGAATCATTTCAAGATTTGTCATTGACCATATATTTAAAATCCGTTCATGATCAATTTCTACTTTTGCATTGACTGTAGGAGAACCCCCTGTTGCGATAATCGCATGCTTAAATCGATAAACGTCATATTGATCCCCATTTTCAACACCAATCCGGTCTTCTGAAAGAAAGAAGGCAGATCCGTTTAGCAGTTCCACTTTATTCGCTTTACATAAAGAGGCAATACTTTTGCGAAGCTGGTGAATCATTTTTACTTTATGTGCTTGAAGCTTTTTTAAATTAAAATGGATGGATTCACTTTCAATTCCAAATTGGTCTGCTTTTCGAAGAGATGCTAACTTAGCCGCTCCCTCTGTAAAAACCTTCGAAGGAATGCACCCTTTATTTAAGCAAACACCGCCAAGAGCCTCTTTTTCAATGAGTGTAACTGTTTGACCAAGCTGTGCCGCCCGAATGGCCGCATGATAGCCGCCTGGACCTCCTCCGATAATCATAAGATCTCGTTCATGTGCAAGTTCGCCAACAACCATATTACACCATCTCCAGCAAAAGCAATTTTGGCTCTTGAATCAGTGCAGCAAAACGGTTTGTGAACCGAACGGCAGTTGCCCCGTCTGCCACTCTGTGATCAAAAGACATAGAAAGATTCATCATTGAGCGTATGACTATTTGATCGTCATCTGTAACAACTGGCATTTTTTTTGTTTTATGAAAGGAAACTAATGCAACTTCTGGATGCTGGATGATCGGTGTAGCACCAAAGCTTCCTCCAAGTGGACCGACATTGCTGATTGTAAAAGTCCCTCCTGAAATATCCTTTATTGCTAATGTATTTTCCAATGCCCTTTCTGTAAGCTGTTTCATTTCCGAATGAATGGTACGGATTGATTTCTGTTCGACATTCTTTATTACAGGAACGATTAATCCTTCATCCATATCAATCGCTACGCCAATATGATGCTCATGCAGGAGCTGGATCACTTCATTATCTTCATCGAGAACCGCATTAAATATTGGATACTCCTTTAAGCAAATGGACAGTGCTTTTAAGAAAAAAGCAGTAATTGATATGTTTTGGTTACATTTCTTTAGCTCACTGCAAAATTGAAGAAGACTTGTCACATCTACTTCTTCAAAATGGGTACAATGAGGAATCGTGTACATGGACTGAACCATTTTTTGGGCGATCTGCTTTCTTCTCCCCCTAAATGGGATCGTTTTATTCTTCAAAGAGGCTTTAGTTGGGGGCACATCTGAATTTATTGGTGGAGCAATTGCTGTTTCCTGCAGAGCAGAAATGAACTTATAAATATCCTCATCAGTAATTCGTCCGCTGGGACCTGATCCTTTTACGGTCTCTATATCGATGCCATTTTCACGAGCAATTTTTCTCGTAAAAGGTGAAGCTAAAATTTGTTTGGATGTTGGCTTTTTTCCAGTAAAAGCTAACTGAACTTTTTTCTCAATGGCAGATTGACTAGACTGATTTTGATTACTCCTGTTCATATCCTCTTCACTATCATTCAATAATAAGAGTGTCGTCCCAACGGGTACCGTTTGTCCTGGTTTTACTTTAAATTCTCGAATAATCCCCGCCCTTGGGGAAGGGATTTCAGCAGTCATCTTGTCTGTTTGCACTTCCAGAAGCGGATCATCTGCTTGAACGAAATCTCCTGGCTTCACTAAATAACAAATAATCTCTGCCTCTGTCATCCCTTCACCAATGTCATGAAGTTTTATTTCCATTGCTTCCCTCCTCTAAAACATCATCACTTTTCTTATTGCATGTTTAATTCTTTTTTCATTCGGCAAATAGTGATCCTCAAAACCAAAATAAGGAACTGGGGCATCAAATCCGGTTACCCGCTCGGCTGGTGCCTTTTGGTATAAAAATGATGTATCATTAATGATGGCTAACACATCATTCCCAATTCCGCCTGTTGCGTGGGCTTCATGAACGATCACGGTCCTGCCCGTTTTTTGGACGGATTCAGCAATGATATCTCTATCAATTGGGAAAAGTGTGCGCAAGTCAATGACCTCACATTGAACTCCCTCTGCCTTCATGTCTTCTGCTGCCCTTAATGCGATTGGCATCATGGCTCCCCATGATATAACCGTGACGTCATCACCTTCTATCAGTTTTTTCCCTTTGCCAATTTCAATCATGTATTTACCTTCAGGCACTTCCTCTCTAGCTGAACGATATGAGCGCATCGGCTCTAAAAATAAAACTGGATCAGGATCTTCGATAGCTGCAATAAGCAATCCTTTTGCATCATAAGGACTTGAGGGGCAAACTACTTTAATGCCCGGCATATGCGTAAAAATGGCTTCCGTACTATCACAATGAATTTCTGGTGCCCTCACACCAGCTCCATATGGAGCTCGAATTACCATCGGAACAGTGTAATGTCCCATCGTGCGCATCCTTAACCGTGTGGCATGTGTCATAATTTGTTCATAGGCAGGGTAAATAAAACCTAAAAATTGTATTTCAATTACTGGAAGGAACCCACTAACCGCCATGCCAATCCCTGCTCCAACAAAGCCTGCCTCACTTAATGGCGTATCCATCACCCTCGACTCCCCATATTTTTCCTGCAGCCCATCTGTTGCACGAAAAACGCCGCCATTTTTTCCGATGTCCTCCCCCATCAATACAACTTCTTTGCGATCTGCAAGCATTATGTCAAGACCATCATTAATGGCTTGGATCAGCGTCATCGTTTTTGTTCTAACTGCTGTACTCAAGTGCTTACACCCCCTATTAATCTGAGGTACTCCTCTTTTTGTTCACTTATCTGCCAAGTCGGTTCAGCAAATACATGATCAAAAATATCTGCTGGATTTGCAGGGGGAAAGGCTTCCATTTCAGCAATTGCTTCATCTATTTCCGCTGCTGCATCCGCTTCGATAGCACGAACCCAACCCTCCTCATAAATCCCTTCATTTTTCAGCCATCTTTCTAGCCGCAAGATCGGATCTGTTTCCATTCTGCGGTTATTGCTTGCTGCCTGATCCCGATATTTTGCTGGATCATCTGCTGTTGTGTGCGCACCATACCTCCAGGTAAGTGCTTCAATTAATGTCGGGCCATTGCCGCACCTTGCACGTTCCAACGCTTTTAATGTTTCAAAATAAACCGCAAATACATCATTTCCATCAATTCTAATTCCAGGAATATCATAGGCTATTGCTTTTTGAGCAATTGTCTTTGAGTTCATCTGCTTTTCAATTGGAACTGAAATGGCATATTGATTATTTTGATTGAAAAAGACAACAGGTGCTTTACAGACACTGGCAAAATTTAGCCCCTCATGAAAATCTCCCTCCGATGTTGCTCCATCTCCAAAGTAAGCAATTACGGCATTTTTTGTACCTCTCAACTTTTCCGCTAATGCTGCTCCAGCCGCATGAGGAATTTGCGTTGCAATTGGAATACCTGGCGGAAATATCTTTTTTCCAGCTGGCGGGATACAGCCTTCATTTCGGCCGTTCCAAAAAAGAAGTATATTTCGCAAAGAATGGCCAAATACGAAAGCGGCTCCATGTTCCCGATAAGTAGGAAACATCCAATCGGATGATTGCAATGCAAGGGCACTCCCTACTTGAGAAGCCTCTTGTCCTTCGAAAGGTGCGTAAGTGCCAATTCTCCCCTGACGCTGTAAACTAATTGCCTTACGGTCAAACATCCGGATTCTTACGAGTTGCCTATAAAAGTTTTTAGCGAGATCTGCAGTGATTTTTTCCTTATAATCAGGTGAAACAATTATTCCGTTTGGATCCATGATTTGCTGGATCGGAAACTGATTATCCATTTTCTCACCCTTCTCTTTTTTATTCCTAAGATTAACAGTTTACTATTGTAGTAATGTTGTTTTTATTAGAAAAAATTACGTTCTTACTGCCCATTTCGGTCGCTTCATATGAGAAAAAAAGCTATTCCTGCGTGATCGGGCCTCTATTCGATTTTCACAAAATTGATTGGCAGCTTCGATTGTTGTTATCCCCTTGCTTTCCGCGAATTCATAAATATTAAGGAGTGAATTATAAATGGCTTTTGTTTTCTGGAGAACCCTTTCCTTATTTGGTGTATAAAGCTCATCTGCTACTTGAATTAAACCACCAGCATTTACAATATAATCAGGTGCGTATAGAATCCCCTTTTCTTTCAAGGATAGCCCATGGTGAAGCTCCAAAAGCTGGTTATTCGCTGAGCCAACAACAGCCTTCACCCTCAATTGTTCAATCGTTTCATTATTTATAATTCCGCCCATTGCACAAGGAATAAATATATCTGCATTCGCCTGATAGATTTCTTCTTTATTTACTATTTTTACACCAGCTCCTAATGTTTTTGCTTTGGATAGCAGCCTATCTATTGCCTGCTGGTTAATATCTGTCACATAAAGGTCTGCGCCTTCTTCCAGCAGCCTATCTGCAACTTTTGCTCCAACCTTGCCGAGCCCTTGAATAGAATAGCTTTTCCCAGCTAAATTATCTGAACCTGTCAGCGCTTTACTTGTTGCCTGCAGCCCATAAATAACACCTTGAGCAGTTGGAATCGATGAATCCCCGCTTCCTCCATACACTTCGTCAACACCGACTATACAGTTTGTTTCCTTTAATGCATGCACAAAATCTTCTGGAGATGTCCCCATATCTGTACCTGTGTAGAACCGTCCATTCAAAGATTCCACAAATTGCCCAAAAGCCCGGAAAAGTTCAGGTGTTTTATCCTTCCTTGGATCGCCAATAATAACAGCTTTCCCGCCGCCGAAATCAACATCTGCCGCTGCACATTTATAGGTCATTCCTTTTGACAGGCGAAGAACATCCTCAAGTGCTTCACTCTCGCTTGCATAAGGAAGCATTCTGCAGCCTCCAAGAGCAGGGCCTAGTCTTGTACTATGAATCGCTATAATTGCTTTCAAACCAGTAGATTCATCATTACAAAAAACAACTTGTTCATGCTCTCTTATTTTCGAAAACATATTCATATCCATTGCGCCTCCTAAAGTTTTGATAACGCTTACATCCTTTAAAAAAGTAAAGATCTTGCCAAATAATCAGCACTCATCTGATTTTGCAACTAAACTGGCAATCTTGCTTTTCGGAAGAATGACTTGCTTCACTTCTCCAGACCCGATAAGCTTTTCTCCTTGTTTAACTGAAACATTTGTCATCACTGTATATTCTTCCAGACCAGATACCGTTGCAGTTATGGTTACACGTGAGCCTTCAGGCGAGGGGGCTAGATGCTTCACAGATACTGCTGCACCCATTCCCTCCTCGTGTTCCTCTAGGATTGGAAGAATGATTTTTCTTGAAGCCCACTCCATATGATAGACCATTGATACAGTTGAAAAAACCCGATGAACAATTACCCCTTCAAACTGAGCAAACATATCTGGCGTAACAATTATCTCCACTGTTGCATGATCTCCAATCTTCAGTCGTTGCCTCATGTTCATTCCCCCCTAGACAATAATAAACTGCATGATTTTAACAGCCATTAAAGGAGTATCACTATATATGTATGACGTATTATTAACGATATAATATCATTTCGTTTAATAAATAGTCAATAAATTGTAAAAACTTTAAAAATTCATTCTATTACGTAGATAAATTCCATAATAAAAAGGATTAACTAGCTGCAAATGCCTAATTAATCCCTTTGAATTTTAAGATAATAGCGCGCGATCACTTGCCATTTTAGCGCCTCTAATTCTTTGAAACTCGTATAATAGCTGTTCGATCGTCAAACTTCCTTTTTGGTTTTCATCCACTTCAAGGATGATTTGTCCCTTATCCATCATAATTAGCCGATTGCCGAGATCTAATGCCTGCTGCATATTATGTGTAACCATCAAAGTCGTTAAATTAAATTTCTCCACTATTTCTTTCGTTAAATTCGTAATTAGCTCTGCGCGTGCCGGATCAAGAGCAGCTGTGTGCTCATCCAATAAGAGAATGGAGGGCTCTGTAAAGGTTGCCATGAGCAATGAAAGCGCCTGTCTCTCCCCTCCAGATAATAAGCCAACTTTTGCTGTTAAACGGTTTTCCAAACCTAGATGAAGAGTTGCCAGTACTTCCTGAAAGTACTCTTTCCGTTTTTTCGTTACCCCTTTTCTTAAACTGCGTGACTTATTTCTTGAATAAGCCATCGCTAGATTCTCTTCAATGGTCATGCTGGGAGCTGTGCCAGCCATCGGGTCTTGAAACACTCGGCCTATGAGTTTAGCCCTTTTATATTCAGATATAGGAGTTACGTTCTGACCATCGATCAAAACGGTTCCAACATCAGGAGTCATAACGCCAGAAATCATATTCATTAACGTCGACTTTCCAGCACCATTACTGCCAATGACCGTAACAAAATCCCCTTCATTCAGCGTTAAATTGATCCGGTCCAAGGCAATTTTCTCATCTGGTGTCCCCTCATTAAACACTTTATGAATCTGTTTTAATTCCAGCATCGGCCTCCCCCTTTCTTTCAGATGGGATTTGGCTGAGTACCATATGTTCTGCCTTTCTTTTTGCCTTTCGTTTTTTCTCTTTTGAAGCATCAATGAATTTTGGCATAATTAACGCTAAAATAACAATCGTAGCAGTGATAAGCTTCATATCGCCAGGTTCAAGAAAGTCCACTCTAAGGGCTAATGTGACAACAATCCGGTAAATGATTGCTCCTCCGATTACAGCCAATGTCGTTCTTGCGATCGTTTTTGTGCCGAAAAGTGCCTCTCCAATAATAACTGAAGCAAGCCCTATGATGATCATCCCTATTCCCATTCCGACATCGGCAAATCCTCCTTGCTGAGCAATGAGGGAGCCGGAAAAGGCTACCATTGCATTAGAGAGGCCAAGACCAAGAATGACCGTTAAATTTGTGTTAGCCGACAGGCTGCGTATCATTCTTTTATTGTCGCCTGTTGCCCTGATTGCAAGCCCTATCTCTGTTTGTAAAAACTTATCTGAAAGAAACTTAATAGCAAACGTGACTACAATCATAAAAATTAAAATTCCCCATGTCCTTGGCAAACTGTCACCAAGACCAATAGCAGAAAATATGCCATTAAAGAAAGAATCCAATCCGATTTTACTAGAAGCATCACTCATGCTCGTCATTGCTGTATCTGTATTCAATAAGGGCACATTTGATTTCCCCATTATCCGGAGATTGATAGAATACAAAGCAATCATCATTAAAATCCCTGAGAGGAGAGCATTTATTTTGCCAAACGTATGAAGAACTCCCGTAATACAGCCAGCAATGAAGCCAGCAGCTAATGCGACTAATGTTGCAATAAATGGATTAACACCACTGACAATCATTGTCGCCGAAACAGCAGCACCGGTAACAAAACTGCCGTCTACCGTTAAATCAGGAAAATCAAGCACACGAAAAGATAAATACACGCCAAGAGCCATGATGGCATAAATTATTCCAGATTCAAAGGCACCAAAGATAGCTGTAGGCATTAAGAATCACACCCTTTATTATTCGGCTTCATAAAATTCCGCAATGTTTTCCCACTCCTGTTTCACCTCTAGCCCCTGTGCCTCTGCAGCTTTCTTATTAATCATTAAAGTTAGGCTGCTTGGAAGCTCCACTGGAATTTCAGAAGGCTTCTTAGTTCCTTTTAAGATATCAGCTGCCATTTTCCCTGTTTGATAGCCAAGATCAAAGTAATCAAATCCGCTCGCAGCAATCGCTCCGCGTTTCATCGAATCAAGCTCGCCAACGAATAGAGGAATTTTTTCACTATTTGCAACTGCAATAACTGACTCTAAGGCGGATACTACTGTGTTGTCTGTAGGAACATAAATGGCATCTACACGGTCAACTAGCGACTCCGCCCCTTGTTTTACCTCTGCTGAAGATGAGATCGATGCCTCTTCAACTGAAGCACCGAATTTAGCTGCCAGTTCCTTTACTTGAGCAACTTGTACTTCGGAGTTTTGCTCACCTGCGTTATAGATTACGCCAATCGTCTTTGCACCTGCTTCCTCAACAATAAAATTAATTGTTTTTTCTGTTCCATCAGGGTGATTATCTGTCGTACCTGTAATGTTATCCCCTGGCTTATCAAGCGCCTCTACAAGTCCCGCTCCAATTGGATCAGTAACGGACGTAAATACGATTGGAATATCTTTTGTAGCATTTAAGGCACTTACCGCACTTGGAGTAGCATTCGCAAAAATTAGGTCGACCTTGTCGCCAGCGAAGTTATTTGCAATAGTTTGGGTGTTATTCATATCTGCTTGAGCATTTTGGAAGTCATACTCAACATTTTCTCCTTCTTTAAACCCGGATTCTTCCATTGCTTTTTTAAATCCTTCTGTTGCTGCATCTAAAGAAGGATGCTCAACAAATTGAGTAATTCCCACTTTATATGTTTTATTTTCTTCCTGTTTTGCTGCCGGTTCATTCGCCGGCTCGTTTGCAGCCTCTTTCCCACAGCCGCTTAAAACAAGCAAACCTGCTGCCAGTACATAAGAGAATGCTTTTAAAGATCTTTTCACTCTTATAAACCCCCTTATATTTTTAAATAAAACACTATCAAATGACGATAGTGTGAACTCCTTATGTAAATGAGAACATGTTGAATGAGATGATTATCTACTAATTTATATGATAAATACTATGGATAACGTATTTATAACGTTATATTAACACCTTTAAGAAGGGAAGGTCAATAATATTCTAAAAATTTTATATTTTTAGATTACTATGGTAATTGTATGATAGCAAGAAGAAAAGCATACAGAAATTAATCTATATGCTTCCAATTGATATCTATTTAAATAGTAGAAATGCATGTTCAAGCTGCTTCTTTGCATCATTGATCATCCTATCCATTAGTTGCTGGACAGTCGGAATATCTGTAATTAATCCGGCAATTTGCCCTCCATTCATAAAACCTTCTCCTTCCTTTCCATCCAGTGCACCCACTCGGTGGAATTCTTCAGAGGTAAGTCTATTAAAATCATCAAGAGAAATTCCTTTTTCCTCATAGCTTAATAGTTTCCTTGCATAATCTGTCCCCAAAACTCTTCGGATTCTTCCTACAGACCGCCCTACTATTAACGTACTGTGATCAGAAGCTTCGATTATTTTTTGCTTATACTTATCGTGAAAAGGAGCTTCTTTCGTAGCAATGAATCTCGTCCCCATCTGAACTCCGCTTGCACCTAGAGCTAGCATGGAGGCAACCCCTTTCCCATCTCCAATTCCGCCAGCTGCAACGACTGGTATGTTAACCGCCTCAACGATCTGCGGGATTAGTACAAGTGTAGTCGTTTCGAGTGCAGAATTGATACCGGCAGCCTCATATCCTTCTGCAACTATCACATCTGATCCAGCAGCTTCAGCTTTTTTTGCTTGCTTGACTGAAGCACAGACAGTTAATACTTTTGCACCTTGTTCATGCAGCTTTGGTATAAAAGGGGCGGGATTTCCAGCAGAAAGAGATACGATGGGAATCGTATATTTTTTCACAAGAGAAAGTATTTCACGTACATACGGAGAAACTGTAAGAGCCACATTGAGTGCAAATGGCCTATCAGTCCTTTTTATTGTTTCCTTAATGATTTCTTCCACCTCAGCTGGTGTCATAGTTCCAGCGCCAATTGTACCAAGTCCCCCAGCTTCCGACACAGCTGCAGTTAAAATGGCATTGCTAATATTCCCCATTCCCCCTTGAATGATGGGATAATTTATTTTTAATAGGTTTGTTAAAGAATTCATCTCCATGCCTCCCGCTTAGTCATTTTATTCGATGTCTGGCACCGCTTTAGTCGACAATAAAGGGGTGGGTTAATACATTATACTCCTCATCTTTATTCTTCAGTTCATTTCCTTCTTGAAACACACTTTCAAAAAAGCGAGAAGCTGGTTCCGCCAATTCTTTGTAATAATCGCTGAATAAAGATGCAGCATGGCTGCCCAGCCATTTCTCCGGAAGCAGTTCTTCTGGAAGTCCTGGATCAACAAAGAGGAATTTACGATATTCATGGACAAGCTTCGTTCGTTCAACAAAGCATTCCGCATCCGTTTTATTGCCTTTTTGGATTTTATTTTTATCAATAATGTAGTTTTGGCTGTATTTAGAAATGAAGTCCTGATATTTCGCATTGATTTCTTCTAAGTTCCAGCTCTTTTCGACTAAGCGGATATTTTCATGCGGCCCGGCATATTTAGAAATAAAAAAGTCGACGTAATCACCAATCTCATATTTATCAATTAGATCAAACACTTGTTTTTCCAAGTCATTTGCGGAAATCCAGCAGCTGTTGGAAAGTGTGCCGAACCCGCTCCAAACAAGCTCTTTTCTCAGCTCATCCCTAACATTCCGAATTTCCTCTGGAATGTTGTACATGAATATTCTCCACTTGCCATCCCATTTTTCAGGCATTAATTTAAATATTCGCTTTCCTGCCTCATCAATTCTTCTTTGTCCACGATCTGTCAATGAATAGTAGCTTTTATTGCCAATCTTCTCAGACTGAACCCATCCCTGCTTATTCATTCTTGAAATAGCTGCTCTGACAGACTGATCATTATGGCCAAATTCACTTAACAGTCTAATTAAGCTTCCTATCCAGATTTTGCTTCCATAATGGGAAATATAATCTCCATATAAAGTAAAAATCATTGATCTTGTATTCAACTTGGACTCATCCTCATTTCATTTACAAACTTGTTCGGAAAAAATACGTTATACCACTATTCTACTAAATGATTTCTTTATTTTCCAAAAATATTTTTCCGAAATAACGATAGATAAAGAAATATATCCCCATACAGGTAAGCATGCTATACACTTTCTACAATTGTCGATATTCCTTGTCCTACACCTACACACATCGTGGCAAGTCCAAATCTTGCATTTCTTCTTTTCATTTCAAATAATAAGGTAGTTAAAATCCTCGCTCCGCTTGCCCCTAACGGATGCCCAAATGCAATAGCCCCGCCATTGACATTTACTTTATCAGGATCTAAATGAAGGAGCTTCATACATGCGATTGATTGTGCAGCAAATGCTTCATTCAGTTCAATTAAATCGATATCACTTATGCTGAGCCCTGCACGCTTTAATGCTTTTTTCGTTGAAATAACTGGACCTATTCCCATGACAGATGGATGAACACCAGCAGCTGCAGAAACTACATATTTCGCTAATGGCTTTAAACCAAGCTGCTCTGCCTTTTTGGAAGACATCA
Organism: Cytobacillus massiliigabonensis; assembly: GCF_900199725.1. GTDB lineage: Bacteria > Bacillota > Bacilli > Bacillales > Cytobacillaceae > Cytobacillus > Cytobacillus massiliigabonensis. Next base: position 2,872,608 of record NZ_LT904904.1, read on the forward strand.
ATAATAAAGCGGATGCCCCGTCATTCACTCCAGAGGAATTCCCTGCTGTAATCGTCCCATTCGGAAAAATCGGCTTAAGCTGCGACAGTTTTTCAAACGTTGTTTCTGGACGGGGATGTTCATCCTTTTCTGCTATACATTCGTTCCCCTTCCGATCTTTATACGTTACTGGAGAGATTTCTTCTTTAAATAAACCATTTTGAATTGCTACTCTTGCTCGCTGTTGGCTTTCTAAAGCAAACCGATCCTGTTCCTCGCGGGAAACTGCATACTCCTTAGCCACATTTTCTGCTGTCTCTGGCATGCTTTCTGCCCCATAGACCGTACGTAAGCTTTCGTTTGTAAAACGCCAGCCGATCGTCGTGTCATATAACTCCATGTTTCCTCTCGGATATTCCATCTGTGGCTTTGCCATCACAAACGGTGCACGAGTCATACTCTCTGTGCCGCCGGCTATAAATATTTCTCCTTCTCCAGCAAGAATTGCTCTTGCGGCATAATTAACTGCATCTAAGCCTGAACCGCAAAGGCGATTGACGGTCGAACCGCCAATTTCTACCGGAAGACCGGCGAGGAGAGCAGACATGCGTGCAACATTGCGGTTATCCTCGCCTGCTTGATTCGCATTTCCAAGAATCACTTCTTCAATCTCAGCTGGCTTGATTTCTGGATTCCTTTCTAACAATGCTTTAATTACGATTGCACCTAAGTCATCCGGACGAACACTTTTTAACATCCCATTGTAGCGTCCAATAGGTGTCCTTACTGCATCAACAAAGACAACCTCTTCTGCCATCTTCAATCCTCCTTGCTCCGATAATCATAAACACCCCTGCCAGATTTCCGGCCAAGCCTGCCAGCTTTAACATATTGCTCAAGAAGAGGAGCTGGACGATATTTCTCTCCTAGCTTTGCATGGAGATAATTTAAATTATTTAGTCTAGTATCGAGACCAACAAGGTCTCCAAGCTCAAATGGTCCCATCGGATAGTTCAATCCAAGCTTAATTGCTTTATCAATCTCCTCTGGAGTACCTACACCTTCCTGGAGCATATAGAAAGCCTCATTTCCAACGAGCGCACTAATCCGGCTTGTAACAAAGCCAGGAAATTCATTAATTACTACTGTTTCTTTTCCCATTTGTTCCGCAGCTCGTTTAATGAATAACGCAGTTTCCTCACTCGTCTCCAATCCCTTAATAATTTCTACAAGCGGCATTTTATGCACAGGGTTAAAAAAATGCATAGCAATGACCTTATCAGGTCTTTTTGTAAAGGAACCTATTTCCGTTGGGCTCATCGTTGAGGTGTTTGTTGCAAAAACACATTGGGCTTTTGCATGCTGGTCGATGACCTCAAAAATATTCTTTTTAATTTCCATTACTTCAGGAACTGCTTCAATGACTAAATCCGCTTCCTTTACATTTTGCGAAAGGCTTATCGAATAGTGAAGCCTGCTTTTTGCCTCCTCCATTGATTCAAGTGTAAGCTTCTTTCGCAAAACTCCTTTTTCAAAAATAGCATTGACCTCTTTTTCAGCATGCTTCAGCTGATTTTCATTAATATCGATTAATGTTGTTAGAAAACCGCCTGCAGCACTCACATAGGCAATCCCTCTTCCCATGACACCCGAACCAATAACAACAACATTTTTCAAAGATTTCACCCCTATCATGATTCAAAATAAAGAGACGAGCACTAAATCCCATTGTGCTCGTTTCGTACAGTTTATTTACCAGTAAATACAGGCTTTCTTTTTTCGATAAAAGCTTGCACACCTTCTTTATGATCTGCTGTTAGTCCAGCAATCCGCTGTGCCTGCGCATCCATTTCCAGACTTTCTTCAAGGGAATGGCCCCAGCTCGCCTTCAAATTTTTCTTAATCAGCCCAATGGCTATTGTCGGCATTGCTGCCAGTTTTTCTGCAAATACTGTTACCTCTTCTGTCCATCGATCAAGCGGAATAACCTTTGTTGCAAGACCTAGTTCCTGTGCTGTTTGTGCAGAGATTTTTTCACCTAAAACGGCTAATTCTAATGATTTTGCGTGTCCGATTAACTTTGGCAGATAATAAAGATTCCCTGCATCAGGTACGAGGCCGACATGAATGAATGCCTCGATAAAGCTGGCTTTTTCTGATAAAAGCCGGAAATCGCATGCTAAGGCTAGACTCATTCCTGCACCAGCGGCAACTCCATTTACAGCTGCTATTACTGGTTTCTCACATTTGTGAAGCTCCATCACCATTGGATTGTATCTTCTCCTCAAAACATCACCGTGATCCATGTCTTCCTTAACCCCGCTAAGATCCTCTCCAGAACAGAACGCCCGACCTTCTCCAGTAATCACTAAACAGCGCACGGCTGTATCTCTGTTTGCCTGTTTTACCGCATGCTGCAATTCTTTATTCAATTGCTCTGTGAAAGCATTCAACTTCTCTGGTCTGTTTAACGTTATCCAGGCGACCTGTTTATTCACTTCATATTTAACCGTTTCAAACATCGCTTGTATGTACACCCCCTCTATTTTCCTTTAAAATTAGGGTTTCTTTTCTCTTGGAAAGCTCTCATTCCTTCTTTTTGATCCTCTGTCGAGAATAATAGATAGAAATTTTTACGTTCAAAGTGCATCCCTTCATCTAACGATACATCAACTGCTTTAAGGACGGATTCCTTAATAAGCCGGATGGATAATGGCGCCTGATTGGCAATTTCCGTTGCAAACTTCAGCGTTTCTTCCATAAGGACTTCTTTAGAGACATGGCGATTGATAATGCCAAATTGGAGCGCTTCGCGTGCACTAATTCTTTTACCGGTAAAAAGCCATTCCATTGCTTTTGTTTTACCGACCAGCTTTGTTAATCGCTGTGTTCCTCCCGCACCAGGCATAACGCCTAGGTTCACCTCAGGGAAACCAAATTCAGCGTCATCAGCAGCTAAAAGCAGATCACAGCAAAGGGCTAGTTCAAAGCCGCCTCCAAGAGCAAACCCTTGTACAGCACCAATAATCGGTTTCTTGATCATCGCAAGACGATCCCAATCCTTGAATTGATTACGAAGCTCAAAATTGATTGCATCATCGCTTGCCATTTCATCAATATCAGCACCTGCAGCAAATGCCCTTCCATTTCCGCTTAAGACGATCACACGTATTTGATCATTCTCTTCGAAGTCTTCCATTGCAGAAAGAATTTCAGATACCATCTGACGATTGATGGCATTTAGCACTTTCGGACGATTCAAAGTGATGAGACCGAGCTTCCCATGGATGGAAGCTTCAATACATTCATAGCTGTTATTCATTCACTTCCTCACCAATCATTAGCGTGATGAGATCTCCCGCAAATTTCATTGCATCTTTTCCAGATGCTTTCCCTTCGTCTGTTCTCATTGCTGTTTGCAATGCTTCATGACTGTCATAAAACATTTCGCACATTAAATAATATTTGCCTTCGCCCCCCATAGGACTGCCAACAATTCTAGTAACCTCCATTTTTCGAAGACCCGGGATTTTTGCTGTCAATGGACCATGAGTTTCAAAATAATGCTTATCAAATGCCTCTTTATTTTCAGGATGCTTGTATAGAGCGATCAGTTTTACCATACGGACAACTTCCTCTCGATTTTTTAGTTTTTTTTCAAGTAATCTATTATTTTTGCAATTTCCTATACTTGTTTGCAAATAATCATTTATTTTTGCAAATGCCTCTTATTTTTTTGCAAATAATCATTTATTTTTGCAAATGCCTCTTACTTTTTTGCAATTAATCACTTATTTTTGCAAATGCCTCTTACTTTTTTGCAATTAATCATTTATTTTGCAAATGCCTCTTATTTTTTTGCAAATAATCATTTATTTTTGCAAATGCCTCTTATTTTTTTGCAATTAATCATTTATTTTTGCAATTACCTATATTGTTTGCAATTAATCATTTATTTTTGCAAATGCCTCTTACTTTTTTGCAATTAATCATTTATTTTTGCAATTACCTCTTACTATTTTACAAATCATAGTTCTACATCATCGTTGAGACAGGTTTCATCGCTTCAAAAGGATTTTTGCACGTCCTGCAGTATAGAATGCTTCGGCATGCAGTAGGACCAAAGATATTTTCTATCGTCGTATAGGTAGATTCACAATAAGGGCAATCCACGTGCCATTCGCCAGTTTCAGTTATTCGCGTTGGAGGCGGGGCAATCCCAAACTCTTTTAATCGCAATCTTCCTTCATCAGAAACTCGATCCGATGTCCAAGGTGGATGATAAATAAATTGTACTTTGATTTGTTTAAAAAAATTCAATTCAGCTACAGAATTGACTACATTCCTTTGGATAATATCCAACGCGGGACAGCCCATAAACGTTGGTAAAAGCTCAATTAAAACAGAGTCTTCAAATACTTCTACTTTTTCGACCATTCCTAAATCAATGATTGATATCGAATCAATTTCTGGATCTTTAACTTGCTTAAGCGCTTCCATTACACTATTTTCTCTCTCACGAAGCATCCTGCATCAATCCTTTGCAATTTTTACCGGAACATCCTCCTCTTTTTTCCTACCAGGTTGCAGCGGGATCGATTTGATATACTTCGCTAAGAGTCATTAAAGCATCCTCCAGGTCCTTTGTATGCTCTCCTTTTCGTCCGTCTCCGCTTTGCATCCCAAACCGGTCTGGCATGGAAAGATGAACAGAATCGAAGACTGGCTTCATAGATAGCTTCCATTTTTCTTTTAGAATGTCCTCCGATTCAATTATTTTGAATGCTGCTAGGTCTTTACTCAAAGAACCTAATGACAGTACCCCTTCAAAATCAGCATATACTCGCTTAATAGCATCCTCCAGCCTCTTTCTTGCTTCTCCCCCAGCCTGCATTAATTGCCCAAACCATGTTTTCCAATGCAAAAGATGATAATATAGCTCCATATTCACCTTCAGCGCTGTATTTGCCAGCGGCACATAAGAAGAGTTTTTCAATGATTCCATCCGAATTTTTTTCGCTTGGACGTAGAAATAATTTCTGACTACCGCAAAAGCCCAATCATAGCGCGGTTTTGATAAATAATGACCTGGTCCATTCACCATTTCTAGCAAAATAGCATTCTTTCGAACCGAAGCTGGACGAGCATGTGCGAGATGATTTACGTCGCCTTCCCCAAGATCACTTAGAAGCTGATAAAACATCGCTGCATGGCCCATTGAATCCTGACTTATGGAAGAGAAAGCAACATCTTCCTCAATATGGGGGGCAAGGCCTAGCCATTCTGATCCGCGATAAGCAAGGATGAAATCATCATCTGCCAGCTGGTAAAGGAGTGAAAGTAACGCCGATTGATATGCTTGATCCATTGGCTTTCCATCAACCATTTTCACTTTTTTCCTCCTCTCCCCATGAAAGAATTTCTTTCTCATCAAGCATTCCCTGTTCGTATTGCCGCCATTTTTTCTTTAAATAGCCATACCCTTTTGTATTTCGATAATCCTTATTATCAAGCCGTTGCAATGTTTGCTTTTCCTCCCAATTCATCTTGCGGATATCTGAACGTTTTACGACCCAAATATCAGCTACTGGTTCTCTCCTCATAAAATTCTCCTGTGCCAAAATCAGGGCAAGTTCACTGTTTGGTGCCAGCAGAGAAAATTGATATTGAAGAGGAGAGGTATCTGATCGCTTGCTAAAAACTTCGAATTCCTGATAAAATCCTTCACTGCCCAAAAGGTTCACTCCTTTTTAAACGTGTTTATTTAGCCATGTTCAAAGCCTCACGTACCCACTGATTTTCAATATATGCCGTCTTGCGGAGCTCCAAACGTTCCTTTGATTTCGGTCCATTATTTTTTATGATCTCTTTAAAGCGATTCCAATCCGGCTGTTTATATACCCAAAGTGCTTGCTCCTGATCAAAATGAAGCGTTTCATCCGGCAAGGTCAGCCCTAGCGATAACACCCTTGGAATATATTTTGAAAAGAAGTCCTGTCTAAGCTGTTCGTTTGTTTTTGTTCGAATCCGGTATTTAATTGTAATATCCTGCTTAGATGTCCCAGTTGTTGATGCATCTGCAGGACCAAAAAACATAAGAAGCGCTTCCCACCAACGATTGACTGCCTCTTGAACCATTGTGCGCTGTTCATTTGTGCCTTCTGCCAATGCCATAATAATGGCCTCTCCATGCTGGGCATGAAAGACTTCTTCAGCACAAATTCTTTTTAATGCACGTGCATAAGGACCGTAAGAAGCATTTAGCATATTTGTTTGTGAAATAATTGCTGCCCCATCAACAAGCCATCCAATTAGTCCCGCGTCTCCCCAGGTGGGCGCCTCCATATGGAATACATTATGAAATTTCAGACGGCCGCTAAATAAATCTCCCATAATATCTTCACGTGTTTTCCCTAAAGGCTTCATTAAGTCCTCAGCCACTCGAAGCAATAGCTGGCCATGCCCCATTTCATCCTGCACTTTAGCCATAATGCCTAGCTTTCTTTTTAATGAAGGCGCTTTTGGCACCCACTCTTTTTCAGGTAGTGCCCCCATGATCTCACTAATTCCATGCATGGAGATTAGTTTGATTAGTGTAGAGCGATATTCATCTGGCATCCAATCATCAGCTTCAATTTTTTCACCTGCCTCAATCCGCATTAAAAAATGTCTGTATTTTTCCTGTTCTGTTAGTTGATTTAAAAAAACAACATCCGACAATGCCTTCACCTCCTAATAATCCTTATTAAAATTATTATATTTATATATAACGTTTATTAGACGTTATACCTTTTATATGTCATATATATATTTAAAACAAAGATACCGTGTAAACAGGTAAAAGTCAATTAGTTTTCAGAAAATTAAATAATTTATTTTAAACATTAAAATACCTGCTGACTCGTTTAAAAATCAACAGGTGTTCATTCAACTTCTTTTCTTTTTATTTTATCATTTACTGCTTCCTCCATCAGGAAATAGCATGCATATAAACGCAATGACCAGCCACTTCTATACATTTATTTTTCTATCAATATAGACGGTCTTCCTATCGGATAATATTCTATTTCTTCACATGCTCTTATTTTTTCTTCATCTAAACAATTTCTTCCATCAAAAATGATTGGATGCCTCATATTCTTCAGCAGGTTTGCCATGTCCAGGTTTTTAATCTCATTCCATTCTGTGATAATAAAAACAGCGTCGGAATTTAAAGCAGCTTCATTGATTGAACTGGAATACGTGATGGTATCCCCTAATATCTTTCTCGCATTTTCCTTTGCAACAGGATCATAAGCAGCTACTTCTGCACCAAGATTAGTTAATAGATGCGAAATTTTAATAGAAGGCGCTTCCCGCATATCATCGGTCTCCGGCTTAAAAGCAAGGCCAAGCAGTGCAATTTTTTTCCCTTTTAAGTCTCCAAACCGTTTCACCGCTTTCCTGACAAGGGTTTCCTGCTGTAGATCATTAATAGCAATAGTCTCCTTTAGCAAAGAGAAGCGGACTCCATGTAAATCGGCAGTATGAAGCAAAGCTTTAACATCCTTTGGAAAACAAGATCCACCATATCCAATTCCTGGACGAAGAAAAGCGTCTCCTATCCTTTTATCTTTCCCCATCCCTTCAGCAACCGCAGTAATATCCGCTCCCACTGCTTCACATAAATTTGCAACTTCATTAATAAAGCTAATCTTTGTCGCTAAAAATGAATTGGAAGCATATTTAATCATTTCCGCACTTCTGATGCTAGTTAGGATAATTGGAACATTCAATGGTCGATACATCTCTAATATTTTATTTGCGGCCTCTCTATTTTCATAGCCAATAATTATTCGGTCAGCTTTCATGGTATCCTCTATGGCAGAACCTTGCCTGAGAAATTCCGGATTTGAAATGATCTCAACGGCTGCCTGTTTGCTGCAGCGTTCATCTAAAATGCTTTTAATATATTCATTGGTACCAACTGGCACTGTGCTCTTTAATACAACAATAGCACTCTGTTCTAAATGAATTGAAATATCATTCGCCGCTTGCTTAAGATACGATAAATCAGCTCCCCCATCATTTTTTTGCGGTGTCCCAACAGCAATGATAATGATTTCAGCACCTTTTAGCCCATCCCGATGTGATGTTGTAAATTTCAATCTACCAACTTCAATATTTTTAATAAGTAAATCATCAAGGCCAGGTTCATAGATAGGAGAGATCCCTTGAATGAGATTAGTAATTTTTTGTTCATCCAGATCAATACATACAACATGGTGGCCAATTTCCGATAAACATACACCTGTAGACAGACCAACATAACCTGTACCTAAAATGGCTACATTCATCTTATTCAAGCTCTCTTTCTTTATTTAGATAATTTTCTTTTTGATTTATATTCTTTAAATACTCAAGCACTGGTTCCCTTGTATCGCTTCTTTGCAAAGCAAAATCAAGCGTTGCTTTAATAAACCCTATTTTTCCTCCAATATCATAGCGGGTCCCTTCAAAATGATAAGCGTATACAGCCTGGTGTTTATTTAATTCATGAATGGCATCTGTCAGCTGCAGTTCATTTCCATGTCCATTAGGAAGGCTTTCGAGAATGTCAAATATTTCGGGCCTTAACACGTAGCGACCCATAATGGCATATCTTGAAGGGGCCTGTTCTATACTTGGCTTCTCTACTAATGAATCAATGCAGAATAGATTCGGCTCAATTTGATTGCCTTTTGGCTTGATAATCCCATATTTACTTACATCCTTCGCCGGGACATCTTGAACAGATACTACTGAGGAATTGTAGTATTCGTAAACATTAATAATTTGTTTCAGACAAGGTATTTCAGACATCATTATGTCATCCCCTAACAGGACCGCAAAGGGTTCATTGCCAATCAAGCTTTTTGCGCATAGAATCGCATCTCCTAGACCCTTTGGCTCCTTTTGGCGGATATAATAGATATTTGCCATGTTAGATATTCTCTGGATTTCTTCCAATAATTCGAATTGCTTTTTCTTTAATAGCACTTGTTCCATTTCATATGATTTATCAAAGTGATCCTCAATTGATTTTTCCCCACGCCCTATTATGATAGCAATCTCCTTTATTCCTGAAGCAACCGCTTCCTCTACAACATATTGTATCGTCGGTTTATCAATAATCGGCAGCATTTCCTTTGGCTGAGCTTTCGTTGCAGGCAAAAAGCGGGTCCCAAGGCCTGCGGCAGGAATGATGGCTTTTCGAATGTTCATAAACTGCCTCCCTATTTTTTCCTTAATCTTTTATATGCAAGGGGATCTTTACCGCTACGTTAAATGCCTAACAACTGTGCATAAATAACAATTTTATTTATATACAGAAAACCTGATACACGCTAGATTTCGATTCCTAAATCAGGCATTCTTCTGCCAACGGGAACTTACTACCCGAAAGCGTGAAATAAAAAACTCCTTTACCCTAATGGGCATGGAGTTTTATATAATCTATTGGATGCTTAAACCGCCAAATTGCCCTCTTTCTTCTGTTTGATTAGTAATCCCGGATGATGATCCAATCATTTATCTTTCTCCTGGTGTTTGTCGGCAGCAACGTAGCGGCCTCTCATTACTGAATAACTTTCTTCATCTCGGTAGCGGCCTTTCATTACTGAGTATGAGTTATCCCCTCGATAACGGTCTTTTCTAGAGAATCCCTTTCTTTGGGAAGCAATATGAGATTTTGTGTGGAGTTTATTATGCAGATTTGTTTGAGGGACTTTTGATTGTTTATTAGAATATTCACTCGGTATTTCATTTTCTTGTTCTTTTTGATTCTCAAAATTGTTTTGTGTGGTGTTCATATTTGGGGCTTTAGCCGTTTTATCCGTATTTTCCTGAACTACATAATTAGATATTGTTTGTAAAAATTCCTCCCAAATTACAATTACCTCGGATGCAATTACTCTACCTTTTTCCTCCACTTTCTTCATTAATGGCTCGTTTGACAAAATATCTATAATTTTTCCGCCAAAAATATTATGGAGTTTATTGTTCAATTTAGTTTGAGGGGCGTCAGATTGTTTACTTGCGGATTCAATAGGCTCCTCATTTTCCGACTTACTTTCTTGCCAGCTAGCTAATGTATCGTTGTCGAATTTTTGTTCTTCTTGATTTTCAACTATATCATGCACCTCATTCATAGTCGGAACTTCTGAGGTCTTTCCTGCATCCTCCTCTAGTACATCGTTAGATAACAATTGTATTAATTGCTTTCTAATTTCTGGAACCTCGGTAGCAAGGTCTTTTTCTCTCTTTCCCAATCTTCTCATTAATAACCTGTATAACAATAATTCTTCATTTTTTTCATCATATATATCTGATTTATCGTACTGTTTACTGTGAGGAGCAGAAGATTGTTTATCAGCGGATTCACTGGACATCACAATTTCAGGCTTGCTATCCAAGAAGCTAGCTAACTTATCATTGTCAATTTCTTGTTCTCCTTGATGTTCAAATTTGTTCTGTATTTCAAACGTAATAGGTACCTCAGCAGTCTTACCTGCTTCTTCCTGAGATACATGAACGGCTGGCATTTGCATGGATTGGTCCCAAATTTCAAGAACCTCGGAAGCAACTCTATCATACTTGTAAATAGAAACGGCAAGCTCTCTCCCTCTTTCCCCCATTCTCCTCATCAGTGACTTATTTGACAATATTTCTGCAATTTTTTCTTCAAAGCAGCCAGGATCCTCTGGATTTTCCACAACTAAACCATTCTCTCCAGAAAGTATTACTTCGGGATTTCCTCCTCTTGCAGTTGTCACAATAGGCAGACCAGCAGCCATAGCTTCATAATGCACCCTTGCCAATGGTTCTTGCCAAATGGATGTACATACAAAAATATCAGCTGCAGCAAACCAGTTTTGAATTTCATCTGGTGCAACAAAACCTGTTGTTATAACGGGTATCGGCAGTTTCTTTGCTAATGATTTTACATAGGCAATATAGTCGGAAATACCATCTTGACTAAACCATTTACTGCCAACTATCACTAAGGCTAAATCATTAAATTTCCTTGAAAGATTTGGAATAGCCCTAATTAGCCTATCTACTCCTTTATTATTTGAAAGCCTCCCAGCAAATAAAATGACCGTCTTGTTTTCTAAGCCATGAGCTTTGCGAATATCACTCCGTATTTTTTGCATCTTAGGATGACTTCCAGGTAAAAACCGGCTGCTATCTACGCCAGAATAAATTGTACTAATCTTTGGCGAAGCCTCAGGATATAACGTTCGAATGACATCTCCGATATATTCACTGACAGTTGCGATTTTAGAGACTTCATTCAAAGCTGATTTTGCCTCTTCGGGATTGATTTTTTCCTGATTGAACATATCATTATGCATGCTTAGGGTTATTCTTGAATGAGGTGACGCTTGTCTAACAGGCAAGACTAATAGAGGACGGTTAAATATATGGATGAGATCAAAATGATTCGTTTCTAGATAGCGGATGACCTCTTCTCGATATACTTCAAATATTTTTCCTGGTACACGAACATAATGGATGCCATTTACTGTTTCTTGATCAGGGAGCGATGCATCATTTACTCCTAAAACACTAATATCGTGAACTTTACTTAAGTGAGGCAGAATGCCGGATATATAGGTTTGGATTGCACCGCCCATTATCGGCGGAACCGGAAGCTTTTCGGTACAAATCATTAAAACTTTCACTCTTCATTTACTCCCTTCCAATCGTCTTTAAGTTCTTCTAATACAGGCCACTTTGACTGGTCGGTATCTACAATCGTTTGAATTAAGGCTGAAGCAGTATCATCCAGAAATAATTCAGGTTCATATACTACCTCTTTAATATTCTTGTAAAATTCATTCGGAAGGGATAATTCAATCAACAGGATATCATATAGTTTCGATGAAATTGGATTTTCCTCATTGTATGCCTTAATCATCTCTCTAATCCAAGTTGCATCCCAATTGTATAAGTCCGCCATCGTACCAGTAATCAGTTTTGTTAAATCACGAATTGGCAGATCATATGCAACACCGTCCAAATCAATAATCCACATGCCATTAGGACCCATCTGCCCATTTGACCATCCGTAATCTTGATGAACTAATCCCCAGTATTCATTTCCTTGCTGTGCAAGCTCCCAGTAGCTTGATTGATTCAATCTTTCAAAACTATTTCTTGCCTGTTCTTCGAATACATCTATTACATTCAGTAAATATGGACTTGCTGGCATTTCTTCATATGCTTTGCCAATATTTCGAAACCAGTCCATTTTGTTTAATACTTTTTCATAGCTTTTTGGCCATTTATATAGTCTAGATGCAATTTCTGCTCCTTGAGGTGGAACATAGCCTTTGCTTAATCGGTGGAATTCTCCGAGGGCGCTGCAAAGCTGTTTAGCTCCTTCCAAATCTTTTGTAACAGGCTCCAATGGAAAAATCCACTCAGCTACGAACCATAGCTTTCCTCCTGTCTCAACATACGGAGCACCCTCCTTTGTTTTTATTATTGGCGGTACCCTTGCATTTTGTACATCAACTAAATATTCCTGTGCTCCTAAACTAAATAGGCTTCTAGTTGGTCTTCGATGAAGTAATTTTAAACTTTTTGGTCCAAAACTCGTTTCTAATTTCCAGATGGCTCCACCTTTATCCGGCTTAGTAGTAACCACCTCCATGCTTTGAACGGAAAAGTCGTATGATTGAAGAACATCATTTGCTAGTTCAGTAATATAGTCTGGAATAAAAAATTCGTGCACAAATTCATCAACTTCCCATGGGACGATTTGTAAGTTTTCCATAGTACTCCTCCTTTGAAGTATCATGAATCTTTTATAAATTATGTTTATAAACTATATTTGTATAGGACAAATTAATTAGATATGCATTTTAAAGCTGTTAATTGCAGGGATAACAGCATTTGATAGCCCTTATACTCATCTTGTTACAACAATAAATGTTTTTCGTCATTTAATGCCGTTCCCATTTGCAGCAGTGATGTTTATTCTAAGAAAACATTTTTCTCCTGTATGCCATTCCCAAGGCTTAACTCCCATATAACAGTTCGTCATAATACTTCGCCTGCTGAAGCAGCTGCTTATTTTGGTCAAATTTCTGTTCAATTTTATTTCGGGCTCTGATTGTGTATTCTTTCCACAGTTGTCTGTTATTCAGCATAAATTCAATTGCCTCTGCCAGCTCATTCACATTGTTTTCCTTGACCAAGATTCCATCTTCATTATGTGTGACCAATTCAGGGATTCCAGCATGAAAAGTAGAGATAACTGGTACCCCTGTTGCCATAGCTTCTTTGATTGTATTAGGAATCCCTTCCACATCACCATTAGAGGCTTCCAGACTTGCGGCACAAAAAAGATCGGCACTGGCCATATGGTCATGCACTTTGTCTTTATGGAGATAATTTACCAGCCGAAAAGAATCCCCCAAATTTAGCTGATTAGATAATGTTTTAAGGTAACCATTAAGCTCTCCTCTTCCAATAATGGTGAGCGTGGCATTTGGAAATTTATCCTTTATTTTTTGAAATGCTTGCATTAAGATGTGGTGACCCTTTTTTTCGACAAATCTTCCTATTGATAAAATGTTTTGTGAGCCTTCTAGCACCGGGGGACGGTATTTAAATTGATTAAGGTCCACACCGCCGTATAAAATTCTTATTTTTTCAGCGGGACATCCCCATAAACTAATTTTATCGGCAAGATAATTACAAACTGGAAAAAAACGTTCGCCATGATCAAAAAGCAATTTCATATTCTCATAATAATTTGCAGGCTGGTTTGCCAGGGTTGCATCTCTTCCCCTAATGCTTGTTACTAATGGGAGATTTGTCCTTTCTTTAAAAGGGAGCAGCAATATGCCAAATTGGCCATGGTGAGCATGTAAAAGGGATATATTATTCTTATTTACATATTCTTTTGGGGAGGAAATTTCATTTAAATAATGAACCTTCTCATTCAGAAGAGAATTATCTACGATATACTCAGGCAGGCGGATTAAATGAATGTATTCATAGCCAGGAACTTGCCGAATCTGTGGAATATATTGAGTTGGATCAACTCTTAAATTTAAATGCATAGCAGTAGGCAAAAAAATCTTCTCCTTTCGTTCAAAATCAGAAAATTTTCTGGTCCTTTCCAAATAAATTATGCACGATTTAACTAGATAGCTTGGGCTAAAAGGAATTTTTAACTCGTAAGGGTCATCACTGGAAGCAATATATACAACCGCAGCCATGGCAGATTTTATGTGGAGCACAAATATACTTGCCCAACCTGATGTCTGGTAGGCTGACGCATATACATCTTGTGATCTATTGAATATAAAATATGGAAGCTTAAACCTACATTCCCTTTTAAAGGAGCAGAAACATGAAGAGTCGATTCCGTCGAAGGTTCATTGAAAAAATACAAGTGATGAATCTAGTGAATGAAAACAATAAAGAAGAATTGGAAGAAACACAATGAATATCTTAGTAACCGGAGCAGCAGGCTTCATTGGGTACCACTTATCAAAGCATATGTTAACTCTTGGTTATCATGTTATTGGTGTTGATAATCTAAATGAATACTATAATGTTCGTTTAAAGCTAGACCGGGTGAAACTGCTAGAAACTAACACAGACTTTGAATTTCACAAGATAGATTTGACAAATAGAGAAAAGGTAAATGAAATTTTTAAAACTAAAAATATTAAAATAGTTGTAAATTTGGCAGCACAAGCTGGGGTACGCTACAGCCTCGAGAACCCGCATTCCTATATTGACTCAAATCTGGTTGGGTTTATGAATATTTTGGAAGCATGCAGACATTATAGTGTAGAACACTTGATATATGCTTCATCCAGTTCCGTTTATGGAGCTAATAGGAATATTCCGTTTTCTTCTAATGACTCCGTTGATCATCCAGTAAGTTTATATGCTGCCACAAAAAAAGCCAATGAATTAATGGCTCATACTTATAGCCATCTATTTAATATACCAACCACGGGGCTTCGGTTCTTTACGGTCTATGGTCCTTGGGGCAGACCTGATATGGCTTATTATTCGTTTACGAAAAATATTATAGAGGAGAAAACAATAAAGGTGTTTAATAATGGAGAAATGCGAAGAGATTTTACTTATATAGACGATATAGTCAATGGCATAATCCTTTTGCTTGATCACCCTCCAAAATATAACGAACATTGGGATAGGCAAAATCCAATTCCAAGCTCAAGCTATGCCCCATATAAAATATATAATATCGGCAACAATCAACCGGTTAAATTAATGGATTTCATCCATACTTTAGAGAACTTAACCGGCAAAAAGGCAAAAATAGAATTTGCGCCCATGCAGCCAGGTGACGTAAAAGAAACTTATGCTGATATATCCGATTTGCAAACCGATGTGGGGTTTTATCCTCAAACATCGATTGATAAAGGTTTATCCGAATTTGTTGATTGGTACAGAGAGTATAATAAGTGACCCTTCCTGCAATTCAGAAGGGTTACTTCTAGTTATAGCTCTTGAATTCTATATCAGAAATTTATTACCTTAATACACAGGTTCCTTTCTAGGAAAATAAAAAAAGCGCCATATAAGCGCCTGATGATTGTGCATAGCTTAGCTCACTTTATTATTTTTCCCTTCAATCATTAAGATTGCTTCTTCGTTTTTTGCAATTTTCGTTAATTGGGCATCTAATCGCTGATTGATTAAACCTAATTCTTCTTGAAGGACTTTATTAAATGAATTGCCTTTAAATATTTGGAAAAAGTCCTTAAGTACATCTGTTTGAAATGAATCCATTTTCTCCAAAATCTCTTTAATATCAGTCAAGTCAATTTGATTCACTTCTACTCTATGTTCAATGCTGTCCATTTTTTCTAAGCGGTCCAGCCTATGTTCAACTGTTTTAATGTTTTTGCCGATTTCAGCTATTTCTTGCTTCATTTCATTCATCCCAGATAATATTTGCTTTAGTATCTCCTCCATAAAAATCGCTCCCTATTTTTTTGGTAATTTTATATTATCATTGTTCCTATAAGGAATCTGTGTATATTTATTTACACTTTTTATAATGTTCAATGAAATTTTTGGAAGTATTAATTGCTGACTACTAAGAAAGAAAAAGCCTAAATCCTATTATTAATCAGGACCTAGGCATTGAATATCCTACTAATTTTTCTTTCCAAAAATTTCAGCTTCCAACCTTCTTCCGGTAGGTGTGGCAGCAAGTCCACCTTCTGCGGTCTCCCTAAGTGCTGATGGCATGGATTGCCCAATAAGGAACATCGCATGTATAACTTCATCACATGGGATTCGGCTTGTAATTCCTGCTAAAGCCATATCGGCAGCCGTCATCGCATTAGAAGCACCCATAGCATTTCTTTTTACACAAGGCACTTCCACTAATCCAGCAACAGGGTCACAAACAAGACCTAGCATATTTTTCAATGTAATCGCCATCGCTTCAGCCGCTTGGCGAGGTGTCCCGCCAGCCAGCTCAACAATCGAAGCAGCAGCCATTCCGCTTGCAGATCCCACTTCAGCCTGACAACCGCCAGCAGCTCCCGAAATGGACGCATTATTCGCTACAACAAATCCAAAGGCTGCGGACGTGAATAAAAATTCAATCATTTCCATTCTTGTAGGGTTTAATACTTCTTTCACGGCAAATAATGTACCAGGAACAACTCCAGCTGAACCAGCAGTTGGTGTTGCACAGATTGTTCCCATGGCAGCATTCACTTCATTCGTTGCAACCGCTTTGCTTACCGCATCCAATAGGATATTTCCGGATAAAGCTTTTCCACTTTGAATATATTTCTGCAGAAGGACTGCATCTCCCCCTGTTAAACCAGAAACAGAAGTCACACCGTTCAATCCTCGCTCTACCGCTTGTTCCATCACAGTTAAGTTTCGATCCATCTTAGCGATGATCTCTTCTCTTGAAAGACCTGTCACTTCCATTTCCTGCTGAATCATAATTTCTGCTATTTTCACTTGTTTACTTTCTGCAAGTTCAACAAGCTCCGCTACGTTTCTGAATAACATGATTTCACCCCTAATTCTTGGCTGCTTTCATTTTAGTTAAAAATTCACAACTTACTTTTTTAAAAGATAAGATTGTATTACTTTGGAGTTAGAGAATTGTCTAGCTTTGGCGGCTAGGGGCTCGAGGTCATAAGCCAACTCGGCAAGAAGGCTAAAGAGCAGCCTTCCTGCCGATTCGACTTATGCTTGTCGCCCCTGGGCAAGCCGCCTCCGCTTTTCGGATTGTTTAGCTTTGGCGGCTACCCCCTCGAGGTCATAAGCCAAACTGGCTAGAAGGTTAAAGAACAACCTTCCAACCAGTTCGTCTTATGCTTGTCGGGGGTGAACGAGCCGCCTCCGCTTTTCTTAGTCAACCATTCTAATCGTCTGCGTTACATTTGGCAGCTTTTCGATTTCTTTCATGATCTCTTGGTCGATCTTTTGGTCGACTTCAATGACCATTAATGCCATTTTTCCTTTTTCTTTTCTGGAAACTTCCATATGCCCAATATTAATTTCATGATTCGCTAATATTTGCGTAACAGCTGAAATCACACCAAACTGATCATTATGAACAACAAGAATCGCTGGATGTTCACCAGATAATTTCAATTCAAAGGAGTTTAGCTCTGTTATTTCAATCGTTCCACCGCCAATCGAAATTCCAACCACCTCTAAATCACCTTTGTCATCATATAAATTAATGCGAACCGTATTCGGATGTTCTGTCACTGTATCTTCTACTTGAAAAACAACTTCCATTCCTGCTTCCTCTGCAAGCTGAAGCGAAGTGGGGATACGCTCATCAAATGTATCAAAATCTAATAACCCGCCGACGATAGCCACATCTGTTCCATGTCCTTTATACGTTTTTGCAAAAGATCCATATAAAGAAATCACTGCTTTCTTCGGCAAACGGTTAAATAATGTTCTGGCAACACGTCCAATCCTCGCCGCACCTGCTGTATGAGAACTGGAAGGACCGATCATAACGGGTCCAATGATGTCAAAAGCTGATCTATATTTCATTTCATAAGCTCCTTTATTTATAATTGAATGGATGAGAATTACTTATGCTCAGCTAGCTCTTCTGTCTGGAACTCATTCATCGTCCTAATTTTTTGCAAATAATTGTATACGGTAAACTTGGAGACACCTAGTACGGATGCGACATATTCAGTCGCTCCCTTTATAAGGAATGTCCCCTTCTCTTCAAGCTGACGAACACATTCCACCTTCTCATCTAAACTCATTAATGAAGGTGCTTTTTTAAAGCCATGGAGAACTTGTTCCACCATTTCATGTGTCACATCCTGAACAGAGGTAAAGAAGCTTTCTGATTTTGCCTGCTGCTCATCAAAATTGATAAATTCTTCAATTTCTCCGCCGAATTGCATGAGGAGGCTGATATCGTAATTTATACATAATGCGCCAATTACTTTGCTTTCCTGATCACGCAGGAAAATAGTAGCCGATTTCATGATATTCCCTTTCTTCGATTGCGTTTTATAATTAGGAATATCTTCTATATCTCTTTTCTGTTTTGCCAATTCATTTAGGACAAGGTCTGTTATAGGAGATCCGATTTCTCTCCCTGTCACATTCCCAGCAATATGAATGAGTGATTTCTTTAGATCAGCAAAATCATGAACAGCTACCTCACAACGGGAACCGAACATTTTAACCAGCATATCGGCTGTGCGAATTGCTAAATCAAAAATCGGCTGATGAGATTCCTTCAATTCAGACACTTCCCTTACATTTATGTCAGTTTTCTATATATATAAGTTAATAACACTTTATAGATCCATCATACCACAAAAAATAGATAGTTAAAATAATATTTTAATAGCTACAAAAAAATTGTAAAACGAAAAAAATCCACACTAAAACTGAGCGTTTCCTAGATTTCATAATGGTAAACACAGGTCTTTTGTTTATTAATTTTTTCATAAAAATTACTTGATCCGTTTTTATTAAGGATACATTCCTCAGTATCCATAAATTAATAAATATAAATTTTTCAAAACTCCAGACTTAATAGGTAGATAAAAAAATGCTTCCCCACACCAATTTAAAGATTATTTGAAAGGAGTAATGTAAAAAGCATCGCTTCAATATAATAAAATTCTTGCAAAAAGGAATGGATAAATCATTGACAGTTTCCTACGATTTCCCTTTTTGAATGTCCAACCTCTTTTTCACCTGAGTACGCCATTTTAAAAAGAGAAAAATAATTAACATACTAAATAATATGATTAAGATAAACTTCATAAAATGTTCTATCCAAGTGAAAACTAACTGCCATTGATTACCGAACACATAACCGATACCGATGAATATGGAAACCCATAAGGATGCCCCTGTATATGCATATAATGCAAAGGTTCGATATGGAACTTGAATAATGCCCGCAAAGTAGCTGTTAAACTGCCTGACTCCCGGCAAGAAGAAACCAAATAAAAGCATTTTGTTGCCATATTTCTCGTAAGCTATTCTTGTTTTCTTTACATATTCTGGTTTCAGGAATAGCCATTTTCCGTATTTTTCGATAAGTGGCATACCCAGCTTGTTTCCAATCCAATATGCTATTGATACTCCGAGCACCGTTCCAGAATGTGCCATTGCTAAAGATGGCAGAAGTTCGAGAACATTCTTGTGTGCTAAATATCCGGTGTATGCAAGTGTTGAGTTTCCTGGAGGTATCGGAAGAGCAATTAATTCCAAGGGCAGACCGAATAACAACACCAAATATCCATATTGAGCAAACAAACGTTCAATGAATTCCATAAACTCTCCCCATTCTTGTTTACTTACTTCATTCATTTGTTAAACCTATAAAATTATAGTTTGTTTACTTATCGACTTTATACAGAAAAAAGTGATTAACAACATAGCTGAATATCTTTTTTGATACCTAATTCAGGCCTAAATTACCATAAGTAAAGATTTCTTTTTTTGATAAAAATAATATAAAAATGGGTAAGAAAAAGGAGTATAGGAACATGAGGGATTTCTTAATCTCCATTTGGTTTATAATCGATCCTTTTTATTTGAAGTGCACTCGTCTTACATTCCCTTCTTGTAAGGAGAGGAACATTTTTAGAGTGAGGTTAACAAAATATAAAGGCAGGAAAATTATTCTTTCAGATGGGACATTGATAAACAAAAATGATACATTAGTTAAGATTCATCTTCACAATGTAAGACTGCTAAAGGAATTTAGAAACATTAACAGTGAAATTAGAAAAGCAAAAATGATTTATAGGTACGTTCAAATGTCTTTACCCGGAATAGAAAATTATATTCAAAATCATACTCATTCTAAAAAGATCAAAGGGATCGTTGGAATAACCATGTTAATCAAAGGCAGTGAAAGACTCGGATTTGAGATTATTGACATTTCTCATCCTATCTATAAATGGTTTAAACGATTCGCTTTCTTGCCAATCGAGATTTTATCAAGCAAAAAAACATCTGCCTGGGATGTACTTAAGCACCATAATCCAAGCTATTTATTTATGTCTACAAATAAATTATCTAAATATGTTCAGGCATGGAGTGAGAAAAATTCTTTGTTATGATAATTTTTTATAAAAAAAGAAAAAGCTGTTAAAAACAGCTTTTTCTTTTATATTGCTTTTACAGTTTTTTGTTTGCCCATTACTAAGGTTAGCTCATGAAGGGTGATTTCAGGACGGCTCCCCACACGGATATTCAAACCTGTTTGACCAAGCCCTTCACTGATATAAAATGGTTTTCCATCTTGTTTATGAAACCCCTTTATGATATTCATTCGGGCTAGTTTTCCCATTTTGGCTAAGTGATAGGCTTTGGGATAACAAATTTGTCCACCGTGGAAATGACCGGCAAGTAAATAATCAAAATGATAATTTTTCATGTGCAGCACAATATTTGGGTCATGCGTTAATACTAAGTTTGTTCCTGAAGTAACTCCTTTATATGAAGTTTCTAGGCTGCTTCGATTTGTACTAAAGTCATCGATTCCAATGATATTAACCCATGTTCCCTGTACATAGATGAGGTCATTTTCATTTTGTAAAACCTTGCAGTTGTTTGCAGCAAGTGTCTTAATTAAGTTTTGTAAATCCTTTTGACGCAGGACATAATCATGGTTGCCTAAAACAGCATAAATTCCATATTTGGCTTGTAGTTGATTCAACACTTCAAGATATGGGGTTAGCTTCGGAATCGTACGTTTTCGGTCGAGAAAATCACCGGTAAGTGCTATCAAATCAATAGGCTCACCTTTTAATTTTTCATAAAGTTCATTAGGAGAAATCGAAATATTTTCTAGGTGTAAATCAGAAAGCTGGAGAATATTTAATTTCGAAAGTTGTTCGTTGGATAATTCTTCATTGATTTTCAATTTATTGATCACGACATCCTTCGTGTTTTTATTTCCTTTTTTAAAGAAATAATAAAGAAGAAACACTAAAACAGTAATGAATAATATGTTCAATTGTCATGCCTCCTTCCTGATAAATTATACAGGAAGAATGCTGGTACTTTTATAAGTAATAGATGGGAAAAGTACCATTTGGTTCTATTATTTTATTTGTTGAAGATTGAGTTAAACTGTAGGGGTGTCAAATGGAAAAACGAATGAAAACTGTTTTATTCCTGCCTTTTTTACAAATTTCATCTCGTCATGACCAAACCGCCATTTTAAGCTTTAGTTACGGTAAAATAGAAAAAATCATTTCCCATATTTACCTTAAATGGATTCACTTATTTCCAAGGTTATACAACAGCATTTATATAAACTCTGGCTATAATAATAGAGAGAAAAATAAACGTTATCGCTTGTACGAATGGTTATTTATGTCTTTTATGATGAAAATTATAAAAGCAAATGCAATCTTAACAAAACCTGGAGGAGTAACAAATAGCGAAAGTCTTTTTAAGCGGAAACCTATTTTCATTTATGATGCTTTGCCTGGTCAAGAGGAAATTAATTTAAAGTATTTAAAGGAAGCTGGCCTTGTGTTTCATTTAAACAAGGGAAATATTTGTGAACAAATCCTTTCCATTCTTCAAGATAAAGATGGAATAAATAGGTATCAACTTCAGGTAGCAAATTTTCATTCTCAAATCTATTCAAAGGAACCCTCAGAAATAATAACCAATATTTTAATGGACTGAAAAAATAGTACCAAATCTTTTTCCCTATATGTGCTTGAGTCTGTTCATTACATTTTTTGTCTCAAGCAGTTATCAGCTGGTTTTATGAAATTAAGTCCTTTTGAAAAAGATGTCAGCATTTTCAAACCCCTGTAAGCAAATATTAGATAATGGAAGTGAAAGATTCACTTCTAAATTCTCTATAGAGGAAGTGCTTGAAAATGAATAACTGGCTAGCAGCGCTTTTCAATACAATGAGTAAGCAAAACATGATGAAGATGTTTGGCAGAAAAAAAAATAATAAAGGTATTGTCATGGCATCTTTATTAGGTCTAGGAATTAGTGCAGCTGCATATGGGTTAAAAAGAAATCAAAGCAGCAATATGTTGCGCCCTATTCAAAAGGTTATGAATAGCATGCAAATGGGAAGAAATGGAGATAAACAAACCAATCTTGCTTTAGCAGAGTTTGCGAAAGAATTAGGACCTGATTTAAAGTCTTTAACAAATAAATAATCTTTACCAAAAAATGCCCACATTGTGATGGGCATTTTTTGGTGAAGACATAGAATTAAAATCAGTGCGCACATATTAAATACAATTAGGAATTATGTTATTGACGGATAAAATGAATATTTAAATGAGAGATTTTATCTAATATAATGCTGGTTATGGAGGCAATAAAGGCACTGCCGATTATATCAGATGGGTAATGATGCCCTACCCAAATACGAGAGAAGCCCGTCAATATTGATAGCACCCACATGATTGAACCAAGGAAACGGTCATAAAGAAAGATAGAAGTAGAAATAGCGAATACTAGCAGTGCATGTTTACTTGGAAAGGTAGAATCTATTTTTGATGGAATAAGTATACCGACACGATTTTTTACAAATGGACGTGGTTTAAAATAAAACCATTTAATTAAAGTATGAATAAACAATGTAATTCCCATAGACAATACTGCTTTATTTGCAGCATTTTTGTAGGAATCATTTCTAAACCACATGAAAACCAAAACAAATATAAATACAAAACGAATCCTTTTTGATATCCAAATCATCAGCACATCAATTGCTGAACCTCGTCCAGATAATCGATTGATATGCATAAATACTTTATTGTCCATTTAAATAACTCCTAAACCTAAAGATACAAATAATTTTCCCAACTGTAAAAGAAATATGTATAAAACGTAAAACAGGAATTTTCTGCCCTTTATAAAGTTCTTTCTTCCTGCGAATTTTAGCTGTAAATGGCTTTTTTGATACTTAAATTACCTTAGGTAACGCACAGTGAGAAAACCCAATTGTTATAGGAATTACTTTTGAATAGTTTTTAAATAATATGTAAAAAACGGCCGTTTAAACAGCCGCTTTAAACTATTTCAATTTCCAACTTGCCAAGGACGGCTAGCTGATTTGTTTTTTATTTTCTGCTTAGGTCCCAATTCTTCCCTTGTCATTCTGCGTGGCTCTATTCCTTTTTCAAATCGGGTTCGCAGTTCTTTTGAGTAAGAAAAAAGATTAGGCGGAAGATACACTCGTGTAGATTCTTCTAAACAATCTGGACATTCCGCCCGGTCTTTTTTACCAGTCATTGTTTTTAAAACCAATGTAAAATCACCACAATTTTGGCAGCAAAATGTATAACTGGGCATCAGAACTCTCCTCCCAACTATTTATTTCGGCATGATATCTTTATCAAATATTTGTGTTGGAATCGCAACTGTACAGCATGCATTTGGAATATCGACAATTCCATTAATTCGTCCTTCAACAGGAGCAGTGCTTAATAACATATATGCCTGCTCCCCTGTATAACCCAGTGTTTTTAAATATTCAATCGCATTTAAACAGGCTCTTTTATAGGCGATATTAGCATCTAAATAATGCTGCTTTCCATCCTTTTCATCTACTGATATTCCTTCAAATACAAGGAAATCTGAATAAAGGGGATCAACTGGACCTGGTTTGAATACTGGATTTTCTTGAATTTTATACTTTTCCATGCCCCCTTTAATGACATCTACCTTAAGGTCTATCCATCCTGCCATCTCGATTCCACCGCAAAAAGTGATTTCCCCATCCCCCTGTGAAAAATGAAGATCACCTACTGAAAGTTTGGCGCCTTTAACAAAAACCGGGAAGTAAATCCTTGAACCTTTTGATAGATTTTTAATGTCGCAATTTCCCCCATTTTCCCTTGGAGGAACAGTTCTTGCTCCCTCTTTTGCTACTCGGTCAAATTCGGCTCCTTTAAGGGTGCCAAGTACTGCTGCTTCAGGGTTAGGGGTGTTGGCAAGTGGAGGTACCCGGTCAGGATCTGACATCTTTAGCTCATTTTCTCGTTGATTCCATTTTTGTAAAAGCTCAAGTGAAGGTGCAACACCAATTAAACCAGGATGAATAAGTCCAGCAAATTTTACACCCGGTACATGTCTTGATGTTGTGTAAATCCCTTCAAAATCCCAAATTGATTTTGCCGCTTCTGGATAATGGTCTGTTAAAAAGCTCCCGCCATTTTCTTTTGCAAAAATACCGTTAAAGCCCCATTCATATTCTTGAAATGTGCCGATATCCAATATGTCAACTACTAAAAGATCTCCTGGTTCCACGCCATTTACATAAACGGGACCGCTCAAAACATGTACTCGTGCTAAATTCACATCCCTAATATCATTTGGGCTATCATTATTTTTAATTTGTCCGTCCGTCCAATCTTGAACTTCCATTCGAAAAGCTGTTCCAGGTTCAACAGAGAAGGCAGCCGGAATATCTGGATGCCATCTATTATGACCAGGATGAATCTGCTCCTCCATTGGTTTACTTAAATCAAGCTTGTACATTGTTTTTGGCATTTTATTTCCCCCTAAAATAAGTCATTCATTTCTAATGGAGTAAAAATATGTATGCGTTTTCTTGTACAAGTATATGTTTCGGAGACCGATTTATTCTAAATATCCCTGTTCATGCAGGTAATAAAACTATCATTACAAGCATCAGTCATATGGAATGATGACCAGCTTTGTTCCACTATACAGATTTACCTTCGTACATAACTTCGAATCAGACTGACACATAAGAAAACACCGCTGCATACATTCTCACAGCGGTGCAGAAATCTCTTATACATTTTTTAATACTAAATATAAACGATTGATACGTTCTTCCTTTTCTTCATTTGATGACAGATCGTACTTTTTTAATAGATGGAAAACTTCATTTAAGATGTCCTGAGTATGTTCCTTTTGAAAAAAGTCCTCAAATAAGTGGATTGTATCACTTGGTAAAAAATTCATTTGCTGCTCGTATTTAGCCTTTACATCATCGTGGGAATGATCTAATTTGCATTCGCTCATTTGGTTTCCCTCCTTGTTTTGTTTTATTTTACTATGCTTTTGAAAAAAACACCAAAGCCAAATTGATAACAGAGTTAGTTACTTGTAAAAGTGGAGGAAGTATAACTATAGGACATTTAGGGTATAGAGCATAGAGTTTATCAATACGCAACAATCCATTTTCAATATGTAGGTAGTGGATTTGAATTAGTTCGTCAGTAAAAAAATCAAGCACATTATATCAGCGATTCAACTGGAATAATGTGCTCGTTTACAAAAAAGGCAATTACATAATAAGGTCGACTAATAAAAATTATTATCTAAATTATAGAGTAGCTTCTTTTTCTTGGGTATATCTAATATTCATTCGTCCTACGACTTTTTTGGGTTTCTTCCACATCCACAGCCACCGTTTTTATATTTCTGTTTTATGGGATTCGCTCCACCTGGTATGGTATTGGACTTGATCTTATTTCCCATATAGGGTATGGATTCCGGAGATTGGTAAGATTCAAAAGATCTCTTTTGAATTTTTATTGCCTGTTTTTTTATCAAAATTCTCCCTCCTGGATGTTTAGGTGCTTTACTCTTAATTATATGTTTCATAAAAATATGACGTGTTTCGATTAAAACCCATTTTTCTGTTTCAAGGAAAAACTCTGATATAAATAAAAGAAGCGGCGATCTGCTCGACCCGCCGTCTTCATTCACTCATCCACAACGATTAATTTTATTGGGATTACCAATCCATCATTTATTTGAAAACAACCGACTTCTACATTCCCTTTATAAAAAGAAACAATTAAATAGGCTAAATCTGGATAAGGAGTATTTCCAATATCATGTGAAGATGGATAGGCAGGTGAGCTTGGATGAGAGTGAAATATACCTGAAATCTTTTCACCAATTTTATTTGCATTCTTTGAAGTAAGTTCAATTGACTCTTTAGACATAGAGAATCGGTTAGAATTAAGAGATTCATTTTTTATTTTCCATAGTTTTGTGCCGTTAGATTGTATGCCTGATAGTAACCCGCACGCTTCATAAGGCAGTGTTTCTTGACAATGTAATATCATTTCCTCATAAACTGCTTTTTTTATTTTAAAAACAGGATTACGAAGGTCTAAATTTTTCAAATTATCTTTGATTCCCGAAGTTCCCCATTCCTGTGGGCTGGGTTGTTTTATTACGTAAGGTAAAAAAGTCCATTGAACCATGCTGGGCGCTTTGACTTTTTGGAATGGGCTGGTATCCACGCTGCTGCTGCATCATTCTTTGAAACCAATCGACTTGTTGTTGGCCCTGTTGTTGGACTTGTTGTTGAACTTGCTGTTGTTGGATCTGATCTGACTGCTGTGTGGAATTATTTTGCTGATTAGGGTGGCTCTTATCTATCACGGATTGTTCAGTTTGTGTATACATTTGATTAGCTGAATCGACTTGCTGGTATGACTGGCGGTGTTCAGGAGCTGATTTTGATATAGGCTGATTAATATATTGCTTAATAAAATTCTCTTTTTCCTCCAAAGTAGATTCCAAAGCATTAAATTGAGCTTTCATTTGCTTCATTTGCTTTTCCCAAGTTTCTCTGTCTTTTTCGTACTGATTAATTTTCAAACGATAAAGTTCGATCTCTGCCTGGAATTTTTCTAGCTGCTGCGCGAGTACACGTTCTCCATCCTTCTTAGCTTTATAAATTTCAATCTCTTTCGCTTGAAGCTCTGCAGTAAGCTTTAGATTATTCTGTTCCATTTCTTCCATTTTCACAATCGTTGCTTTTGTCTCTTTTAGTTCAGTTTTTAATTCATCAATTTGCTTTGACCAAGACCCTTTTTCGGTATCGAAATGCTCAGACCTTTCTTTATATACATTTACTTGATCTTGCACGTGTTCAAGAACTTTAAGGTACGATTCTTTCTCACGCTGATAGTGATCCGTTAGCATATTAAATTCATCAATTTTTGACTCTAAATCCTCTTTAAGCTTTAGTTTCTCTGTTTCAAATCTCTCAAGCTTCGATAAGGAACTTTGTGCTTTCAGCAATTCATTTCTCATGATTTCAATCTGGTGTTCTAACTCATTCTTTTTAGCCTCAGACTTATCATATTCTTCTTTAAGAAAACTGACTTCTTGCATGAGCATCTCCTTCTCTTTTCTTATTTGACTAAGTTCTATAGTCTTTGCTTCCAATTGGTGTTTTAATGATGATGTCATGCGTACTAACTGCTTTGTCTCTGCGAAAACCTCATTTAAGTTAGAAGTGATTTTCTCTAGTCTTTTTTCATCGGATTGCCTTTGTGATGATATGTTTGAAATACTTTCATGTATCGAAGTATTTTCCTCTTCAAGATGAGCAATCTTATTTAGGAGTGTGATTTTTTCCTCATTATACCGATTGTTCGCTTCTTCTAATTTACTCATATCTTTCACATAGTTCTCCAGACGGTTTAACATTTCTATTTTCAGTGATTCTAATTCTTTTATTTTGGATTTTGCTTCTGATAATTCCGTTTGCAGATGACTAGCAGACTCAAGAGCAGCGATTTTTTCTAATTCCAATTGGGGTATCTTCTGTTGATAAGATACGTTTTTCTGTTGTAATTGTTCCTGTTTTTCCTTGATTCCCTGAAAGTCATGGCCCATTTTTTCATATTGATTAAATAACCGATCATAATCCTCAGTTTTTTGGTTCAATTCTTCCTCCCGTTCCCTCAGTTCTTCTTTATACTGTTGGATTTGTTCATGCGCTTCGGACAAATTATTTTTTTCAAGCATTGTGATTCTTTGCTGCAAGGCTGTATTTTCCATGAGAAGCTTATTATAATCATTTATTAATTCATCTCTTTCTTTATCACTTGTTCCTTCGGCTTTCGTTATTTTAGAGAGTTCTAAATTCAACCGCTTATTTTCACCTTTCAACATATTGATTTGTTCCAGATACCTCCGATCTCTAGTCTGACTATCCGCTCGGTAAAAGGAAAGTTCAGATTCCAGATGAATTACCTTCTGTTGGAGCTGTATATGTGTCAGCTTTTCAAACTGATTCCTTCTAATCATCAGTTTCTCCTCCTTAGTCATTTGCCCAGTTCTTTTTTTCATTCTATGCTTACTGGGAAAAAGTGTAACTGGATAGAAGGAATACTCCTTTCATCAAAAGTTTGACGTTCAAAAAACTAGAGATTCACAGCTGATTTCATTAAATGAATTAGGCTTATTTCATAGATAATTTAAATCACACCTCTAGAAGAAGGGAATATATTATGTATGGGTCAACTGTACGTAGATTTGCTTTCTCTAATTTCGCCCGACATGTACAACTAAAAATACACTCTAGCCTAAACACAGATCAAGGATAATCGCATAGTATACAGTAGGCTCAGCCCTATTAACAAAATAGTTGAGGAGATGATTGTTTCATGGATTTTAAATCAATAAGCGGTGGCCAGGAAACTTTATGTATAAAAGTAAATAAAGTTTATGACTGGGTCACTCGCCAAGCAGATGTGCCACTAATCGCCTTCACCGGCCCTGCTTCTCTTCCTGAAATTGGATTTGATTGCCCAAGCGGCGTAACCCCTACTCCAGGCGGTGCAGGTGACCCATGTGCTTTTCTAGGAGGTAATCTGACAGTAGAATGCTTCCCTACTGATGAAGAAGGAAATCCAATTGATCCGTTAGCACCTGGGGCCATTCTTTGCCAGGAGATCCCACAGCCAGAAGGCCGTGCGAGTGGACAATTCCAGTTACCTGATGGGTCAACTGTTACACTTCAAAAGGTAAAAGTGTTGAAAAAAGGCTTTATCGTTGTTCGAGTTTCTAACGCCGCTGGTCTAAGCTGTACTTCTGATCCAATTGCTTGGGCTGTATCTGAGAAGTTCTTCCTTTGCGCACCTCCAGGTACATTCCTTCAATGTGAAATTACTGACTTTGAGTGCGATGCAAACATCATTTGCCGCCAAGTTGGAATTACTCCAGGAGTATTCGAGTTCCAGCAGCTTGATATCTCAATCAATCTATGCCAAAACGTTCAAATGGAGGCAATGGTCAAACTAGAAATTACTGCAGACTTCTGTCAGCCACGCCCTGATATGCCGTTTGTATGTCCGCCATTGGCTTTCCCTCCTCAATGTCCAACAGTGTTTCCAGGACCTGGACCTACACCAACAGGGATTTAAAAAGAAATTGATTTCATACAGCTGGTTAACTGAGGAGTTCCCGCTCCTCTTTTTTGATTGAAAAAATAAATCGAAACATTTCATCTTATTTCATGCATAGAATGTAAAGATATCTTCGGAATATGCAAGGGGGATCGATATGTTTTTGAAAAAAAAGCCGAAGGAAACTGCTGAGGCATGTGTATGGTTCAGCTACACTGTTATGCTCCCAGATATTGATGAGGACGACAAAGAAGTGACAGTGATTGGCAATATGATAATCAAAAATACAGGTACTTCTGTGCTAAATACTCCAATGGTTTGTATACGTATTAAGCCTCCTGAAGATGTTCGGCTAGGCGGAAAAATCGGTTCTGTCACACATACTGCTTTAATGATAGATGGTACGAACAGCGAAGCATGGCATTACTTCCATGATAACTGGAAGGAACAAGCAGAAAAAACTGGGGAACATTGGCTTAAGCCTAACCGACTCCAAAAATTAGAACCTGGTGAAAACTTAACATTTGAAAACGAGATTCGAATTCCAACGACAAAAAGAGAAAAATTTGTTTTGATTGAGGGCTTTTTCTATAGTGATGAGATCAAAAATGGAATTGGGACTTTGAATAACATTTCTATCAATCTGTAGGAGAATGCAATGAAAATCCTCTTTATTTCTTCAGGGTATAATGGGATCTACGACCATTTTGAAGCATGGATAGTACAAGAGTTAAGCAAAAAACATGAAGTAAGGTACTTTCAGAATAAAAACGGACTTCGTTCATTACAATTACTGACAACAACATTTATGCCTGAAGCTGCTATCACAATGGTAGGCTTTAAGCTGCCTGTCAGCATGGTCCAATGGCTAAAAGCAAATAAAATAAAGACAGCGATTTGGTTCACAGAAGACCCGTATTTCATGGATCAAACGGCTGAACTTTCCCGTCATTACGACTTTGTTTTTACCATCGATACAGCAGCACTTGACTTTTATAGAAATAACGGCCACACTCACGCTTACCATTTACCGCTTGCCACTGAACCAGATATATTTATGCCTAAAGAGATGGTAGAGAAATTAAAAAGCGATTTATGCATCGTTGGCTACCCTTATCCTGATCGGGTACAATCTATCCAATTCCTTTTACAAAACACTCCATACATTATTAGGGTTGTAGGAAACTGGAAAAAACCATTGTATTATTATCAGCATAATCCAAAACTAATCATAAATGAAGGCTGGGTAAAACCATCCATAGCAGCAGATTTTTATAACTGCGCAAAAATCACCTTAAATACACACCGTCCATTTAACCTAAAACATAATCAAAATCGTCTTGGCATTAAAGGAAAAAGCATTAACAATCGAACCTTTGATGTTGCCGCGTGTGAGGCCTTTCAATTGATTGAATTCAAAGAGGATTTACCAAACCACTTCGTTGAAGATGAGGAAATAGCAGTTTTTAGAAGTAATGATGAGCTTCTAAAAAAGATTGATTATTATTTGCAAAATGATAGTGAGCGGCAAAGTATGGCAGCTAAAGCCAGAAATCGAGTATTAAAAGATCATACATTTGAAAAGCGGCTTGACAAATTAATTCATATTATTAGTAATTCCACCATCTAATGGAACTGGCAATAAATTATTTTAGGAAGAAGCGATTGAGATGACAATCGCTTTCCAAAGTCTATTTATCTGTTATTTCCATACTTGGTTGCCATATTAGGAGTTTTCTTGATCATCACTTGAGATGGAGCAACTTTTGTCATCTGCATTGGTCTTCCATGATACTTGCCATCAGCTGAATATATTTTATTAATTTTATTGCATAGACACATAGGATCACCTCACCTTCTTAATGTACAATATGAAAAAATTAAGTTTTTGCTTGTACTTCTGTACTTAATTATCAAATGTAAAGGATAAGCTATATTAAGCCCTAAAAATATCCTTCATAATTTTGAACGAATATTATCCTGTTTTCTTCGTAACCGTTTAGGTTTACTGTCCCTGTTGCATGGAGACACCATGGACGTATTTGCCTTGGAACTCCTACATCATATCCCGCTTTTTCAAATTCTAAGCTTTGAGAAACATCATAGAAATGCCAGCCTTGGAATAATTCTTCTCGCCATTCGAGATCGTACTGGGTCACCATGATTAAACCATCAATCGCCTTAACTTTCTCATAGTCTTCTATGACGGCGCGGTTAGCTAAAGTTCCTATTGTACTTTTGCCTTTAGGGGTATAATAAACCGCACCATATACGAGCTTACTATTCCACCAAACACCATTAGGAATCGTCTTCGCTCCCACCATTCCTAGCATTCCTAATTTAGGATATTTATTAAATAACGAAATAATATCGTGAATGAAATGATTATTAAGAATATAAGTGTCCTGATGCAGATATACTTTATATTTTGCATCACTTCTTTTCATCCCTTGATTGTATCCTGATGTCAAGCTTGAAGCATTCTCAATAGAAATTGTTTCGATTTCATAGCCTTCTGGAATCTTTAGAGAATGTATATATTGTAATGCTCTATTGTATTTTTCAGCATGATTCACACAAGAAATAAAGCATATTTTTTTGTTATTCAACTTGCAGTCACCTCTTTATTCGCATCATTTATAAATATATTCATTGATTTTCATTCACTTTCATTTATTAATATTTTGAAAGAGTATGTACGCTTTAGCATTATGATTAAAAAGGGGCGATATAAATGAAAGAAAACAACAAGGAAAGGTATCCGCTCGTTTCTATTTTAATTCCTACATATAACCGCCCACATTATTTTGAATTAGCTTTAACGAGCGCTTTGCAGCAAACATATCCAAATATTGAAATTCTTGTTGGCGATGATAGCTCAAATGATGACACAGAAAACCTTTTGCTATCCAAATATTTACCTGCTCATTCGAATATTACCTTTGTACGCAATCCACGCACTCTCGGATCTTTGGATAACAACTTAAGCTTATTTGAGAAAGCAAATGGGAGGTACATTAATTACTTAATGGATGATGATCTATTTTATCCAGAGAAGATAGAAAAAATGATGGCTTATTTTTTAAATGATCACAATGAAGAAATTTCACTAGTTACTTCTCATAGAAACCTGATAAATGAATATGGATTGCCTCTTCCAGATGGGCAATTGAATCAAAAAATAAGCAAAACAGATGCCATTGCTTCTGGAATTGAAATAGGAAACCAAATTTTAATGAATTGCCATAATTATATAGGCGAACCAACAACTCCACTATTCCGTAAACAGGATTTAAAAGAGCCTTTTGGGACGTTAAGAGGACGAAGATATCATTTCAGTGTAGATATGGCCTCTTGGATATTATTGTTATCAAAAGGAAACATAGCCTATATTTCAGAACCTTTAAGCTGCTTTCGATTACACCGAGATCAGCAATTACAGTCATATATGAAACAAGTAGAGGGAATTGAAGATTTAACTCATCTTGTTGTTAACGCTAAACAATATGGGTTTTTGCAGCAAAGGGAAGAATGGGAACAAGCTCTAATTGAAGTTTTAAATTGGATAAATAAAGGCTTTCTTTATTATCGAAAAGACAAAACGGAAATAACAAATAGATTACTTCAATGCCAGGAGCTTGTTCAAACAGAATTAAGTTTCCTTTAATATTTGTTAAACTCTGAAGTTAGATTACTCATTACTCGCGGCCAGTTATATTTTTGTGCTGTTTGTATAGCATTTGCAGCAAGATAATTTGCCAGTTCTCGATCTGTTAGTACTCTATAAATTGCATTTGCTACACCATCAGCATCTCCACTATTCACCATTAAACAGTTATGCCCATCTATACAAAATTCTTCATTTCCATTCGCTCTCGTAGTAACCACAGGTGCACCGCATGCCATTGCCTCGAGGATGGGCATACCGAATCCTTCATGGAAAGAGGTTTGGACAAAAACGCCACAATTCGCGTAAAGATAAGCGACTGTTCGATCATCAGGGACAGAAAAATGCAGTAAAGGGATATGGGGAATATTAGGCTGTTCTAATCCGAATGTAACTAAAGATACGCTGTTTAACATTTGATGAACCTTTTGTACAGCCTCGGCGGTTACATGAAAGCCTTTTAAATGTTGACTTTTTCTACTGCATGCCAAAATGCGAAGCGGATCATAATCGTGCGTTCTATTTGGTCTGAAGACATCATGATCAATAGCGATTGAAACATTCGCAGCCTGTTTTTGAAAACGCTGCGCCAATTGTTGAGTTGTCCAGTCTGCTACCGTTATATAATGAATATTTTTCTGGTAGGTTTGAAGAACTCTTGCCCTCATTTCTGGTGAATGTGGGTAATAGCTCTCTTCAATATCTTGTACAAGGTAAAATGGGATGCCCCGTCCATTTTGAAACGGATCGCAGCTAGCAACCACGGTGTCTAGTGTATTCCACCAAGTCGCAACTTTTATCGCATCCATTAGCTTAAGCTGCTGCAGCATTTTCTGATAGTTTTTAAATCTCCTTGTCTGCACCTTTAGCGGAAACCATCGCGGGTGATTATCTAATGAAAACAAATGCACCCGGTAACCCAAATCATGTAAATGATTTATATGTTCAAATACATTCTTAACTCCTCCTGAAACACCATTAGCTTCAAGGACGTATACAATTTCTCTATGATTTAAGGATGTGATAATAACCCCTCCATTTCAAATCAAATTGTTTACCGGCTTCAAAATCCTTAAGCATGTAGTATTTAATTTTTTGATGTCCTCCTCTTGTTTGACCTTCTAAATGAATAGCTGCTGCTGGGCCGCAGTAAACCACCCTCCATCCTTTTAATCTTGCTCTGAAGCAAAATTCTACATCCTCAAAACCAGTAAAAAAATCTTCAGAGAAAAGGCCTAAATCTGCAATGGCATCCTGTTTAATTAGAAATAAGGCACCTGTGACAGCATGAACATCATTAACGGCAAGGGCAGGTGCGTAATCTGCGGCTAATCCCACGTATCGATGGTAAAGATCTGCGCCCATTCCTCCATGCTGAATGGTTTGATTTGGATAAAGCAAGCGTGCACCAACAACACCAATTTCTGGTGAGCTTTTTATAGTACTTAGCATTTTCTCTAACCAATCAGGTTGATGAAAAATAATATCATTATTAACGAGAGCGATATGTTTACCTCTAGCGTTTCTAATTCCTTGATTGACTGTGCAGCTAAAACCCTGGTTTTGGTTTTTTAATATGACTTTAATATTTTCCTGTGATCCCCATTCCAACAGCTGCTGTTGAATATGCATGGTACTTCCATCATCCACGACGATAATCTCGTAAGAAGTTTTTGTGGTCATCGATTTTAAAGTGTTTACGCATTGTTTGACTAAATCAACTTGATTAAAGCTTGGAATAATGCAGCTTACAATATCTTCGAACTCACCTTTCCAAGGAGGATTAGGTGAACTTAGAAGTAACATGCATTCCTCAGATGTTAATATATCTCCTAAAACTGTAAACCGACTGCCTCGTTTCTTAAGCATTCCTACAAATCCATACAACCCTCCTATATCAGGTTCACGATATAACAATTCTCTGTAAAGGCTCTGAACAAATAAAGTTTCATTCGATTGAAAGAACGTTCTTAAAATTCCAGCGACTGTTTGGTTTTGTCTGGCGAGAATGGCAGGCGGGTGATTGTAATACTGCATACATTCATTACTTTGCAGGATAGATTGGATAAGGGAGATTTTGCTGTAGCCAGACATGAAAAGATTCTGATAATGTTCGATTTCAATGGAATTCGCTTCCCGAAGTAGCAACTCTCTGTATAAACTAGTAACAAAATCTGGTCCATCTTTTTGGTAAATATCATATAACTTTTGAATGATTCTCAACTCAACCACCCCAGAGAAATAAAAATGTACAAAATAAATTATTGATTGAAAAACACATAAAAGATTTTGCTTATTACTTTCAAGTCGGATTTACATTAGTAAAAGTGCTGTACATTCAGGAGATGTCAGAATAGATGCAATAACAGACATCCTGCTTCCGCCTTGAATCAGTAGATTTAAAAAGCCTTGCATTCCTTCTTCATCAGGTTCACGAAATAGCAATTCTCGGTATAGGCATTTGACAAAAATCGTATCATCGTAATCGTTTAATGTTCTTAAAACTTCAATAATCGTTTGATTAGATCTAATTAGAGCATTGAGAGGCTGGTTGAAATGCCGACTACATTCTTCACTTTGTAAAATGGCTCCTATTATAGATAATTTGCTAACGCCAGAGAATAATAGATTTCGATAATGCTCAAGTTCAATTGGGTTTGGCGAACGTAATAATAATTCCTTATATAACCCATTAATGAATTCAGAGTACTCGCATCGACATAACTGGTAAATTTTTTCCATCACTCTAAATTCGTTTTCGTGATACGAGTTTATTTTATTTAAACCCTCATGAAACCTTCCACCAGTCAATTGATTTAAAGCATATGTTAAATCCTTTGCAGCCAGGTCAAAGGTAAATGTATGGTCAATGAAGCTTTTTAATTTATTGCCTCTATTAGCTGCATCTTTATAATTTACATAGATGTTCCTCATCCCTTGCTTCAAATGTTCAACAGAAGCTTCTGCCCATAACTGATCATTTCTATAGCCGTGATAATGAGGTTGTGGCATTACCGGAACGAAGTGATAGGGAACTAAATAACTGTTTTGTTCGTAAAGAAAGTCAAGCTGACCTCCCCATGCTGTCGCAATGACCGGGAGACCCCGTTTACCAGCTTCAAGCATTGGGTAACCAATTCCTTCCCCACGGCTCGGAAGAACGAAAGCACTGCAATGATTATATAAACCTTCCATTTCGAATTCATTTCTAATGGACAAGTCAATATAATATCTTCCAGGATCGTTATATTTTCTGCTTTCCGCCGAGACCAGTTCTTCAATCTTTTGGTTATTATGTGCGCCAGTTTTAATAATAAGCACTACATCTTCATTTGATGAAAATTCCTCGAAATAGGCTTTGAGCAATAAATCATACCCTTTCCTTTCAATCCATGTAAAAATAGATAAAAAACGAAATGAAGGGAGCTGATGAATGTAAAATGGAATTTGACTAGAAAAAGAATGTAAGATTTGAGGAGATAAACATGGTCTTATTTTAAATACTGGAACTCTTATTCCAGCTTGGCGCATGACCTGAACATTATGTTCACTTGAAACAAAAACAGCATCCATTTCATTACACTTGCTTATCCAATGATCAGGAATTTTTGATGTTTCCCAATAAGTGAAGCCAATAGTTATTCCAGGCATCCGACTCCATGAATCAGGGGGCTGATGTAAGATATATACTTGATTTCCGATAGCATTCGGCTTTTCAATTAATTGTCTAAACAAAATGCTTTGATCTATAGGGAGTTCTAATTGAAATCCATTGTTAATTAAATCAAGCTTTACATCGATTCCATTTGAATGTAGCGCTAGAAGATATTCCCTAGTAGCTCTACTATAACCTGAATGATCATAAACTGATCCTTTCCAGACAATTTGCACGATCATCTCTCCATTTTCCATCGTTGCGAAATGATTAAATAATTATTTCTCGAAACCTGTCCATCATTCTTTCAGCACTTTTAGACCATGTGTAGCTATTTAACACGGTATCTCTCGCAAGCTGTCCCTTATATCCAGCTTCATTTTGATTCATATAGACATGTCTCATTAAAGACCTTAAGTGGTCTTTATTTGGCTCTGCCCATGAAAGATCGGTATTTAGCTTTTGATAGCCTTTTACATCGATAAGATAGCCATTAGTATGATTAATAAAATCAAGATGAGCTGACCAATTAGTAGTAATGACAGGAAGACCTGTTGCCATCGCTTCCATCACTGTCATGCTCCACCCTTCTCCGCGAGTAGGCAGAACATAGCAATTCACACTGTTATATAACTGTGCTAATCTCTCTTCACTCCAATCATCGGTTGTAGAAAGAAATATAATTGAATCTCTTTTTCTACCTGCTATTTGGTGAACAAATTGATTTACCCTCTCCTGCTGCTGACGAATCTCTTCTTGGCTGCTTGCGCGGATTTTGATGATTAAGCTAACATCCTCTTCTTCCCTAAACTCTTCAGCAAATGCCTGCAGCAGTACATCGTATCCTTTGCGTGCATCCCACCCAGATGAACTCATAATTAAAAAGGAAAAGCTGCGTTTACCGTTAATATATAAAGGTGGAGCACCTGGCCGATAGGTGTTCGTGTCGACTCCCAAAGGCATTACTTTAAGCTTGTGAGGCTGAACCCCGCTTTGAATAAAGGTATGATAATTAAAGGTTGATGGAACCCAGATTTCATCCATTTGATTGCATGCATGGGTCCAATCCACTGGGATTCTATTACACTCAAACATTGTCAAACCAATACTAAAGTGATTTGGATCTTTTGTTAAATAACTTGGAATAAAGTTATACAAAACAAGATGGTTCTCCAGTAAAGGTCGATGGGAAAGACTTTTTAACAATGTCACTTCGGCTGGATCCATGGACACCGGCTCCCTCTCATTTACACAAGGTGTAAACCGAATATTTGCCCCTTGTTTCACCATTTCCAATATTAATGACCGATTTAATTTTGCATAGCCAGTTGGCTGAAAGAAAGATCCATAGTTATGAATGTTTACTTGTTTATCGTTAAGCAAACACAATCACCTCCTAAAATCTTACTGTTTCTTTATATGTTATGTTATGCCTAGGACAAGCGGAACAAGGTCACTTGCCTTTTTTCCTATATTTAAATTCCATATTCCCATAAGCATCCTGAATTTGATACTAAGCTTTTTCCTCTTCTATGCGAGTAGTCTGAGTCAGGTATTTAACTAATGTTGGTCTAAACGATTAAAATATATCTACTATTTCCTACTGCCAAGTCTGAAGCGGACTTTCACTATCAAGTTATCACCAATGCCGAGCGCACATAAAAAATCGGCAGAGTTGTCAAAAAAATTCACTCTACCGATTTCATCATTATTTAGTATAATAATTTATTTACTCAATAGTCTCAAATAATAAAATTTATATCTCTAAAAATGGTCCCTCTCCTGACTGGTGACCAATTTTTCCATTTTGTGATCCATGTTTAAATGAATTATATGCATCTTCAGGTGTTTTTTCCGGAAATCCTGATTGTTGTAAAAGATCATTTCGTATAAAAAATGCATTCACACCACTAAAATCTGTTCCAAGCAGAGAATAGCCCATTTGTTTTCCTAATTCAGTTAATGAGGTAAGACTCGCTCCAAAATAATCTGTACCATTCCAATTATGTGAAGGGTTATATACCATAACCCACTTTCTTGGAGGAGGATAAGCATAATTATACTCAATTACTACTACACGAGGTTTATAATTACTAAGTTCTTTCCAAATCCAATAATCATTCCCATCTATATCGATTGACAACAGATCAAATTCTGCTGGTACATTATTCTGATTGAATATTAAGTTAATATTTTCTACTGTTACTAAATTATAGGAAAAGAGAACTTTGTTTAATCCCCTGCTCTGATAGTTATTTACCAATCTTGCATAATAATCAGGGCTTCCTTCAATTAATAATCCTCCCCAATTTTTATACATTGAAAGATAGGAAGTGTTACATTCTAACCCTTCTTCAACTCCAAATTCTACAAAAAACTTATTAGTAGTGCCTATTCGATTAAATATTTCCTCGAGTATTCCATCTTCTCCATTTTGAGATTGAATTTTCTTTTCATAAAAATTAATATTTTCTACCATGTGTTAATGTCCATCCCTTCAGATGCAGCTCATAAGATTTTAGCTATTTAAAAATCTCTTGTTTACAAATGGTGTAACTGAATATTTGCCCTTGTTTAGTCATTTCAAATATTAATAAACGATTTCGCAAAAACTGTCACTACAAAGAAAGACCCAAAGTTATGAAAGTTACTCTGTTTATGGTTTTAGCAAACTCAATCATCCCCTAAAATCTTTCTGTATCTTTAAATGTTATGTTAGGTCTATGACAAGCGGAACAAGGTCAATTGCCTTTTTCGTCATACTTTTTAAACAATCATTTTTCTTATTTTTCCAGAATAGCTTGTTCCATTTAAATTTTTTCAGCATATTCTAAAACAATACATTATAGTGGGAGGATTAGTATATGAGTATTATAGAAAGAGATACTTTTTTTAAACTTTTTGGTAGGGGTACATTTTTTGGTGAGCCATCTATTTTCATGGGCTTTAATGATATCGAGCCAATCTTAGCATTTGTACAAACTTTTCATTTAAAAACGATCATTGAAATTGGCATTCAACGAGGAGCTACAGCAAAATGCATTTTAGATAATTGTCCTTCTGTAGAAAGATATATTGGAATAGACCTTACACCAGACTCTCAAACTACCTTGTCTATTCAACAAGGAGAGGTCCCGCAAATCGCTGGAGAATTAGTTAAAGATTATCACCAAGTCGAACTAATTTTAACACCAAATGGTACAAGAGATTTATCCCCTGGTCATCTTCCCGCTGCAGATTTAATTTTAATTGATGGAGACCATTCAGCAAATGGTGTTTTTTTAGATACCATTTTAGCGCGACAAACGATTCGAAAAGGCGGAATTATTTGCTGGCACGACTACGGAAATTCATTAGTACCGGATGTAACCAGGGTAATAGATGATTTGAATATAAAGGAAGGGAATCATATTTTTCTGATTGAAAATGGATTTTTATGTTTTCAAATTTGTAGAGAAGGAAGATAAATTAGGAAAAGTGGTTATTCTCCCCTACCAAAAGCTGGAAAAGTAAAGATTATATACCAGAGTACATTTTTTGTAAATAATTACAGTGAAATTTTTACAGTATTTCATTTTAACGGTCACTCATTTTCCGTAAAAGGCATAAATTAATTAGCAATTGAATATTCATCGTAAAAAATCCTAGTTGTGTCCTCATTTAGGAAAGTTATCTCCTATTCATTTAAATGCTCAGAGGTGATTAACATTGAACATTGCTTTTGATATGAGTTTTACCCAAACACATTCTAATATACGAGGAATAGGTCAATATAATAGAAATTTAATTGAAGCGATTCAACAGCTTGATAATAATAATTCTTATTATTTTTATTATCCATATTCACAAAGCACATATTTAAGGGACGATTTAGATTCTTTTTTAAACAAGAATTCAATTGATATTTTTCACATAACTAGTCCTTTTGATTTTATAGGAAATAATCATCCCCAAAAACGATGGTTTAAAAATACTAAAATTGTTGTAACTCTCTTTGACCTAATTCCGCTATTATTTCCTTCCATGTATCTTAGTGAAGCTACAGCACCAACATATTTCCAAACAATAGAATTTATTAAATCCTGTGATTTAATTTTGGCAATTTCTGAAACAACAAAAAACGATGCAGTTGCACATTCAAATTTTGATCCAACAAAAATAAAAGTTATAATGGGAGGGGTAGACGACAACTTTAAAGTTAAAGAGTCCATAGACTTAAAATTAATTTATTCAAAATATAAAATTGTACAACCTTACATCTTGTTTTCCGGTGGTGTTGAGTATAGGAAGAATCTCAGAAGATTTCTTAAAGCTTTTTCTGAATTATCCATTGCGGATCAATACCAAATAGTAATATTTAATTATCTTAGTCCCCAAGAAATAGAACAACTTTACAGTCTTTCTAAAGAATTAGATATAAATAGAAATATTGTCTTAACTGGATTTGTACCACTAAATGACCTAATTGAAATATATAATGGAGCAGATCTCTTTGTATTCCCTTCCCTTTACGAGGGATTAGGGCTCCCTGTACTAGAAGCAATGGCATGTGGAGTTCCAGTTTTAACTTCAAATACTTCCTCTCTAAATGAAATAGCAGGGAATGCTGCATATAAAATAAATCCTGAAAAAGTGGAAGAAATATCTCGTGGTTTGGAAACGATCTTGTTAAACAACGAATTAAAAACTTCACTGAGGCAAAAAGGCTTGAAACATGTTAAACAATATAATTGGGAGAATGTAGGGAAAGAAGTTTTAATAGCTTATCAGCAGATACCTGAGAAAAATGACGAAATATTTACTCCTTTTGATGATAAAGAGAAAAGAATTTTAGGATTCTTTACTCAACTATATAAGTTAAATAATGATCAATTCTTGCAACATTTATATATTGAGATATTAAATCGCGAACCAGATCAAATAGGATTTAATGTCCACCAAAAAAATTTAACACGAGGTGTTAAAAGAACTTTATTAATTTCTAGTTTTTTATTAAGCCCAGAGGCAAATAATATTTTTTCAAGAGTAGGTAATTACAATGAAACAATCGGATTAAGAATTACGAATTTATTAAACTATGATCATGAACATTTTATTCATAAATTATTCAATGAATTATTAAATAGAGAACCAAGTAATACTGAAAAAATAATTAATTACAATAAACTATTACGAGGAACTTCAAAAATACACCTTCTAATTGAACTCTTAAACAGCACCGAATTTCAAAAAATTATTAATCCAATGAAATTGTAAATTAAAAGCAGCAAAAATACCTTTTAAAAAAAATGTTTCATATATAGGCAACTTCCTCTACAGCCTCTCCAAATAGCATTTGCTGTTTTAAAGCGGCATACGCGGAAATCATGCATACTTACACATCAGATACTGATGTTTTTTTTTCTCGTTAAGCACAAATTTTAAAAGTTGAGCCAGAATACAATAAAAAAGGTATATCCCATAAAAAATGGGTACTATACCTTTTACTTAATTTGGAGTTTTCAATAGTCTCCTTCTTAAAGGAAGTTTTTTTGTACATTAGCAGGTCGTACATTCTATTTAGATGAAAGAGGCTTCATAAAAAGATTGACTGATTACACAAAAATAGATACTATCTTCCTTCTCTGCAAAATTGAAAGCATAAAAATCCATTTTCAATTAAACATATTTGATTACCTTCTGTTGCATTCAAATTATCTATTACTTCAGATACGTTAGGTACCAGTTGATTTCCGTAGTCATGCCAGCAAATAATTCCTCCATATCGAATAACCTGCCTAGCTAACTCTGTATCTAACATAACACCAGTTGAAGAATGATCACCATCAATAAAAATAATATCTGCAGTTGGGAGGTCAGACGATTTTAAATCCCGTGAACCATTAGGTTTAATAATTAGTTCAACCCTAGGATCATCCTTAACATATTCACCAGCTATCTGAGGCACTTCCTGTTGTTGAATGGATAAAGGAGTACTATAATCTGGTGTTACATCTATACCTATATATTTTTCTATCCATGGGCTATTGTCAAGAATACATTTAGCTGTTGCTCCACGTTGAATACCAATTTCAATTATTGTTTTAGGATGAAAAGTCCGTGAAAAAGCAATTAAAGGCTCAATATCATATCCAGTAAAACCAGGAAGTTCATCATCAATTGTACCACTACCGAAAATATTAAAAAATAATTCTCTATTTATAATATTCATTTTATTACAATTCCTCCAATTTAAGGTAAACCTTCATTATTTGGAACAAGCAGTCAAATTCGAAACTTTTTACGTTGCCAATCTTGTTTTCCTATTTATGCTATATTTTTAATCCATTCCAAAAGGACTGAGAAATTTTTTCCCAACTAAAATAATTTTTTACATATTCTTGTTCAGAAGGTAAAACTGGTTTATAAGGACCTTTAAAAACTTCCAATATTTTTTCAGCAAGTTCATCTTTATCGTCTAACTCTGGAATAAATGTTACTAAACCATCAAACCATCTCCGATATATAGGCGAGTCGAAACAAATCGGCCTTGCCCCACACAATAACCCTTCAATTACAGGTAACTCAAATCCTTCCGTTCTTCGTAATCCAGAGACATATTTTGCACGATTATATAGATGAACAAGCTCATTATCAGTTATGCCTTCTACTCTTCTTACACCACCAATTGTTTGAACTGGTTGCTTTAAATCATGAATTAAGTCTCCACCCATGTGGACGAGATTTCCATTATTTTTTGTGTTTGCCATTATTACAGAATCAATACCTTCCGAATATGCCACATAGCCAGTTGTTATTATATCAATATCTTTATTTATTCCTTCAATTCTTTTAAAAATGCTACTATCTACACCTAGTGGCGACAAAATAAAATTTCCTTCAAACCCT
This sequence comes from Cytobacillus massiliigabonensis, assembly GCF_900199725.1. Classification (GTDB taxonomy): domain Bacteria; phylum Bacillota; class Bacilli; order Bacillales; family Cytobacillaceae; genus Cytobacillus; species Cytobacillus massiliigabonensis. The sequence continues at coordinate 2,916,475 of NZ_LT904904.1, forward strand.
TCATTTTCTACTGGTAAAAACGAAAAAACCCATTTTGCATTTTTAAAGTATTCTGCAAGACCATCACGGATCCCACCATTGAAGATAATTGCATAAGGCTTACCAATATTTAGTTTAGATAATAAATCTGGATTTGAACCAACTAATTGTTCTATTATAAAATCTGCATCTTCTAGAGAATCTACCCATTTTATTTCCTTTGGAGCATATTGTTTGAAATACTTCTCAATTCGATGAAATGATCTGCTTAAAAATTTCATTGTATTAAAATATACTTTCATAGATTATTTTCGCCCCTTACAAATTTTCTAAAGAATTATTAAACCTTTCCTGGTAATAACTCTTTGCTCCAAATTAAGATAGAAAAATTGTATTTCTTTTGTAATCTCCCAAAATTAATCACTTGCTTTTTTGTATTTCTTAAGGTCGGTTTCAACCATAAGACGAACAAGCTCTTGGAAGCTTACTTGAGGTTCCCAGTCCAGTTTCTTTTTCGCTTTTGTTGGATTACCTAATAAAATATCTACCTCAGCTGGCCGCATAAATCGCGGGTCCTGAACGACATAATCATGCCAATTTAGTCCTACATATTCAAAAGCGACTTCAACTAATTCTTTAACAGTATGTGTCTCTCCCGTAGCTATTACAAAATCATCTGGCTCTGCTTGCTGCAGCATCAACCACATTGCTTTTACATAATCTCCAGCAAAACCCCAGTCTCGTTTGGCGTCTAAATTTCCTAAGAGGAGTTTTTCTTGAAGTCCAAGCTTAATTTTAGCAACAGCATCCGTCACTTTCCTCGTTACAAACTCAATTCCTCTGCGTGGAGATTCATGATTGAACAATATTCCAGAGCATGCATACATCCCATAGCTTTCACGATAATTTACCGTAATCCAATGACCATATACTTTCGCAACACCATAGGGACTGCGAGGATAAAAGGGGGTTTTTTCTGTTTGGGGAGTTTCCATCACTTTACCAAACATCTCACTGCTTGATGCTTGGTAAAAACGAGCATCTGGTTTTGCTAAACGAATTGCCTCAAGAATATTTGTTACACCTAATCCTGTAACCTCTCCAGTATAAATGGGCTGTCTCCAGGAATCTCCAACAAACGATTGAGCTGCCAAATTATAAACTTCGTCTGGCTGGATTGCTTGAACCGCTTCAGATAAAGAAGTCATATCACGAAGATCTCCTGAAAAAAATTCAATTTCGTTTTGAATATGCTTGATATTTTCAAAATTCGGTGTAGCCGTTCGCCTTTTGAGTCCGTATACTTTATAGCCCTTTTCCAATAAAAGTTCAGCAAGATACGAACCGTCTTGACCTGTAATTCCTGTAATCAGCGCTTTTTTCAATTTTCAGTCCTCCCTATTTTTAGCAATGTTATATAATATGAAGGAAATCTTTTTTTTCGATCAGTTATCATTAAATTTTTTCTTTGTAATGTTTTCTTTATTAAGTAATTTTTTGATCCTCTGTTCTTCAGATTTGTGACATACCAAAATTCCCTTTTCTGTTGAGGCGACTATAAGATCCTCTACACCAATAAGAAGGGTCTTTCGGTCAGAATATACGATGCAATTTTTTGATGAAGCTGCCATAACATCTCCGGTCTGGCAATTGTTATTATGATCAGATGAGTGGATACGGCCTAATGAAGTCCATGATCCTATGTCATCCCATTCAAAATTTACAGGGACAGTGAACACATTCTCCGCCTTCTCCAAAATCGCGTAATCAATGGACACCTTCGGTAATAAAGAATAGACTTCTTGTAACTTAGTTTGATTGGCATTGATGAGTTTCCACATCTCTGGTTGGTGCTTGTGAAAGTTAAAAGCTATTGTTGAAGGTTTCCAGATGAAAATGCCGCTGTTCCAAAAAACATTCTCATCCGAAATCAATACTTCCGCTTTTTTTATATCAGGCTTTTCGATAAATTCCTCTACTTGATAGGCGGATGAAAAAAATGGAGGATTTTTATTAGCTTTTATATAACCATAGCCCGTCTCAGGGCCAGTTGGGCGGATACCGAGAGTAACAATCGAATCATTTTGTTCAGCTACATTTTCAGCCAGTGTTAGCGCATGCTGGAAGACCTGGCTATTCCCTATATATTGGTCCGACGGAGCTATTACGAGGACTTCATCGTCCTTTTGATTTAGAAAATGCATAGCAGTTAAGGCAATACAAGGTGCTGTATCACGTTGATCAGGCTCTAAAATAATTTGACCCTCTTGCAGTTCGGGTAATTGCTTCAATACTAAAGACAAATACTTATCTGTTGTAACGACAAACACCTTTTCGGCGGGTAGCCAGTTTCTAAAACGCTGATAAGTCTCCTGGAGCATTGAATCATTGGAAATTAAGTTCAGAAACTGTTTAGGTTTGTCTTCAGAACTTAAAGGCCAAAACCGAGTACCCTGCCCTCCCGCCAAAATAATTGCTTTCATATTTTTCCACACCTTTTTTGTATTTTAATATCTAACTTGGAGTTTGAAGGGAATCCTTCACAGTCTAATCAATTTCCATTATATGAATCAAATAAGTGGCGGGAACTCGGTAAATATCTATTTTTACTGTATTTATTATATTTAGATTAATCCTAACTCTGTAAGTCGGGATTTATATTTCATACCAATGCTTATTGGTGAAAAATCTGACTTAATAGTTTTTTGGGCATTTAACCCAATTCTATTAGCGTATCCCCTATCATGAACTAGTTTTGTCATATAGTTAGCTGCATGAAAAATATTAGGCTCGGCCCATTCTTGATTTGCAAGATAGGGTCCATAATTTTTCTCTATTTTTTCTATAGTGAAATCTACTAAACAGGCATTATTTTCATTGATAAAATCAACATTTCCAGACCAATTAGTCGCGATGACTGGCTTTCCTAAGGACATTGCCTCAGCAATTGGCAAACCAAATCCCTCTGACCGATGAAGCGATACATAACTGTCCATTACATTCATCAAACCATTCAACTCTTGTCGGCTTAAAATATTGTCAATCACGCGTATATTTTCATATTCTGCAATTTTATATTTTAGCTTTGCTAATTCCTTTGAAAAATGGGCTGAATTATTTACTTTAAGAACCAAACCCACTTGACCATCATTCTTCTTAAAAGCTTTTTTGAATGCATCGATCACTCCATTTGGATTTTTCCTTGCTGATGTACTTTGAGTATCGTACATATTTAAGAATAAAAATCGACTTTCTGGTAATCCAAAATATTTACGATTCATGTTACTAGGATTTTCAACAAAGATTCCGTGTGGCATGATAACAACAGGTTTGTAGGTATTTTTAGAGATTGATTGAAAAGTAAATTGAGATGGAACCCAAATTTCATTTACTAAGTTAAAGCTTACATTCCAAAAAACAGGAAAATTCGGCAACTCCCAATGCCAATAGCCAATATTATACCGATTTCTAAACCATGCCCTTTTTAAGATATTTTTTTTGTAATAGTAGTACATTTGGTCAGCATTAATAAAGAAAATATTTGTATTATATAACGGTGCAGGTACTTCTTTATGTTTCCAAGTTAGATCATTTTGCCTGGAAGGAGAGTAAGGAAAATTTATGATACAAAAAGGAACACCAGCGGACTCCAATGCTTTTGCCGCTAAACGGCATGCTTCCCCTAATCCAAATTCAGCCCTGGCATATCCAATTAAATTAACACCTTTCTTCATGAGGTGTTTATTCATTTTTCTCCTCCTCTCTGTTACGTTTTTGGATGGGATACGATTGTTTCAAAATCACCTTTAAACGTAATCACTCCTATTTGTGCGGGCAAAATAAAATGATCACCTTTCTGAATCGTGTATGTTTCCCCGTTTGCTGTTAACATTCCAGTGCCATTAATCAAACTTACTAATTGAAACGGCTGGTCTTGTACCATTTTAAATTCTTCATGAATTTCCCATTTATATACAGAGAATTCTCTAGTCTGAATATATGTGATAATCGAATTTTTACCTTGTTTTTTAACTATAGGCTTTATTTTATTTTCAATACTTGGCACGTGTATAACCTCAAGAGCTTTTTCTAAATGTAGATCTCTCTTTTTTCCATTACGATCCTTTCTATCATAGTCATATACCCGATAAGTAATATCAGAGCTTTGCTGTGTTTCCAATACTAAAATTCCCTCACACAAAGCATGAATGGTTCCAGAAGGCACATAAAAAAAATCTCCAGGTTTTACAGTCATTCGATTCAGCAATTGGTCCCATTGACCTTTTTTAACCCCCTCAGCTAATTCTTTTTTCGAATTAGCGAAATGTCCAAGAATGAGTTCGGCATTTTCCTTGCAATCAATAATGTACCAGCATTCTGCTTTTCCAAGCTCCCCATTTACATACTTTGTTGCATATTCATCATCAGGGTGTACTTGGACCGACAAATCTGCATTTGCATCAAGGATCTTAGTAAGGAGCGGAAAGACGGGGGACGGATAATTCCCAAACAATTCACGATTATTTATCCAAAGATCACTAAGAGTTCTCCCTTTATACGTTCCAGCTTTCACAATGCTTTCACCATTTGGATGACCAGAAATTGCCCAGCACTCACCTGTTTTTTTGGAAGGAATTTGATAGCCAAATCGATCGTATAAAGCAGTACCTCCCCATATCCTATCTTTAAAAATAGGTTCTAAAAATAAAGGTTGTATTTTAAATACCTCCTTTAATTTAAATATTTTATTATGGTATAAGACTTATTGTTTCTAAGGAAAACATAATATTGAGGTATTATATGGGAATGAATCTTGGAAGGTATAGGTAAATGCCTAGTAAGCAATAAAACTACTTTTCAATTGGGCTAAAACTCAAAAATGGACCTGGCACAATTTTGCCCGGTCCATTTTTTTGAATATGAGAATAAAATTTTATTACCGAATTATGATAAATGCCCAAATATACAAATTTTATTAAATATTGGCATCTGAACTATGTTCATGTAATTTATTTTTGAATACTATATAAATTATCTTTTGATAAAAAAAAACAGGAGGTTTGTTAAGTGAACCCTTTTGTATTAGCTAACGTTATATTCAATAATACACCTTTTTGGTTCTATACTCATATAAAAGATCAAATTATTGGTGAAAGTTTAAGGCAAGGAATAGTTTTCGAGGAGCAAGAATTGAAATACTTAAATTCTGTTGTTAAGCCAGGTTCCAATGTTCTTGACGCAGGTGCAAATATTGGTTTAATGTCAATTCCATTAGCAAAATTAGAACCATCTGCTACATTTTTTTGTTTTGAACCTGATCCATTAAATTATGCACTATTAAATCTTAACATTGTTATTAATCAAGTAGAAAATATTCACACTTTTAATTATGCTTTGGGTAATGAGCAAAAATTTATTTCATTCTATAAGAATAACGGAAATTTCGGAGACCATAGAATTTCAAAACCGCTAAATAATGATTTTGATTCTGGAAATTTTAGCACTTTTTCAAATCAAGTGTTAATGGTAGACATCGTTGATTTTTTAAACAAGTGCTTGGGTGAAAAAGCACCAAAATATTTTGATGTTATAAAAATAGATACACAAGGAGCTGACATTGAAATTCTTAATTCTTGTCTTCCTTTAATTGAAGCCCATACCATAGTCGTAATGGAATACAGTCCTTTTCATTTACTAAGAAATGGAACCACAAAGGAAGATATAAACAGAACACTTGATTATTTTCCAAGTATCGGGATTATAAATCGAAATGTTGAAAATTTGGGCATCATTCATACAAATATTGAAAAAATAGTAAATGATTTTGACACACTCTCTCCAACACTTCATTACTATGATATTACTCTTAAAGGGAAAAAATAGTCATAGTAAAGATTGATTTTAGTGTTAGTATGTCCTATTTAAATAGAAATGCCTAAATCCTTATTGTCGTAAAGACTAAAAGGATTTAAGCATTTTTTTAATACAAAGATATACATAGAACAGTTATGTGAGAATCATTATATCAATCATTTAATTCAATATTTACTTCCTTTTTATAACAGCAAAACTTAAACTTCCCGCCTTTTCCGCATGGGCAAGGGTCGTATAATTTATCTTTCATTTTAAATTTTAACGCTTTTTTTAGCTGTGAAATGTCAACATATGGTTTTATTTTAATGATGGAAAGTATCCCATAATCATTACATATTTTTGCAACCTGAGCGAGCTGAAGGTCATTTACAACATAACAGACAATTTGCCTTTCTTTAGGTGGGTTTCTGTTTGCCATTTTACATCCCTCCCTCTAATGGTTCCCCTCCTCATTCTTCTAAGTTCCTTTTTTCTGGAAAATCTTTTCTTCATCAAATATATTCATCCTCTGCTCTTTTTATTTATGCTTAAGCAGTTTTTTTTTGCTCAAAGGAATTATTAAAAAAATCCGTAGATAAGCATCTACGGAAAATGAAAAAACTTGATAAAACAGAGTTAATTAATAGCAACCCCCGCACTTGCATATCCAGCAAGAGCTGCAGCAATAGGTATACCGCCAGTTTCTTCTGCACTGAATACCATTAATAAGCGCTCTCCTTGTACAACTGGAATAGCAAGACCAGGAGTATTCCCTGTACTAGTAAATCCAAGACCGATTACACCGGTAAGAGTTGGAGCTAAAGTAACTATGGCACCAGGAATTGGATTAAAAATATTGCTATCAGGGGCAGCGGATCGATATAATTGAGCTCTAATCGTTACTGTAGAAGTTAAAAGGTTAACAAGTAATGTAGTACTAAAAAATGCTGACATAGATGTAATGATCCCAGCGCGTGGCACGGAAAATGCAAAGTTCAGAAGTGTTCCAGCAGCACCTGTAAGATCAATTGGACCTCCCAAAACACTTAGTATTGGACCTGAAGATCCAAACCCAATTAAGCCTTGAGTGGCAGCTACACCGCCTAGAACCGTAGATAGGGCAACAGGAATACCTGATGCAAATGGGATAATTGCGCCAGCACCAGGAATACCTGGTGCTCCTGGTAATCCAGCTGGTCCTGGCGCTCCAGCTGGCCCCGGAGGTCCAGGTGGTCCTTGCATTCCGCGTAACCCTCTTGCTCCTCCATTTCCTATTGCTCCTGGCAGTTTTTGCATACTACAAACACAGGGATTACAAAAACAGCTACAATTGTTTGTATAATAATTTGACATACATTCACATCCTTTCATGAGGTATTAAATTATATTCATTTTATTTATTATTTCTTGTATGCTTGTCCCGTATTTTTTAAAATTGTTACAGTTTTTCTAAGACAGAAAAACACTAAAAAAGTCAGCCAAAGGTGATTAATGACCTAAAATTATCACCATTGACTGACTTAGCTTTAATTAATTTTTATCGAAATTTCGTGTTCCAGTTAAAGCCGATGGATGGATCATTCCACTCAATTCTTTTCTCATCAGGGTTTTTGTGATCGTAAGATTCTGTTGTAAAGTAAATTATGGTTGCAGGCTTTTCGCCTAAAACCCGGTAACCATGTGCGACTCCTTTAGGGATGAGGAGTATGATTGGATTTTCTTCTCCTAAATAATAAACATCTGTTTTTCCTTTAGTAGACGAGCTATCTCTTAAATCGTGTAGAACAACTTGGGCATTTCCTGAAGGAAAGAACCATAAATCATCTTGCTTTTCGTGAAAGTGAAAAGCTTTAATGACCCCTGGATAGCTCATCGACCAGGAGGCCTGACCGAAGCCCGATAATAAATCAGGTTCATCATCACGAACAAGCTCTGCAAAAAATCCCCTATCATCACAATGTTTGACAAGCTTTTTTATCTTCACCCCTTCTATCAATGACAAGTCTCCCTTCGAATAAATTCTTTTAGTGCTTCTTTCCATGGTCTAGGAATCGCAATTTTTTCTCTCAATAAAGCTTGATGACTGAATACTGAAAATTGCGGCCTTGGGGCAAGAGCTTTATATTCGCCTGTTGTGATAGGAAGAACGAAGTCACTGTTCACCCCTGCTTCTTCAAAAATAGCTCTTGCAAATTCATGCCATGTACATGATCCAGAATTGCTTATGTGGTAAATTCCATTTTTTTTATGGATTAATTGTAGAATCACTTCAGTGAGATCATTCACATAGGTTGGCGATCCAACCTGATCATTAACAACTTTAATTTCCTTCCCAATCTTTGAAAGGTTTAACATTGTCTTGACAAAATTATTCCCCCCATGTCCATAGAGCCAGGATGTGCGAATAATTGTTGTATTTTGGCATTGAAGTACTAATCGCTCGCCCATCCACTTGCTCAAACCATAAATGGATTGAGGGTTCGGCTCATCTTCCTCGGTATAAGGCTGGTTTTTCTTTCCATCGAATACATAATCTGAACTAATATAAAACATACGAGCCTGAATTTTATTAGCTGCCTGTGCGATATATTGTGTTCCGAGTGCATTTACTTCCATTGCTTTTTTTGGCTCAATTTCGCATTGATCTACAGCTGTAAAAGCAGCAGCATGAATGATTAATTGCGGTTTATAATGAGATATTACGTGATCAACTTGATTTTTGTTTGTAATATCTAAATCTTTTTTTCCTAGACAAATGACTGTATAGGATGGACATAATTGTTTCTCTAATTCCTTTCCTAATTGTCCATGAGCTCCAGTTATTAAAATATCCAATAGATCACCTGCTATCGTTCTCCTGTTTTTTGTACCAAGCTATTGTTCTATCTATTCCTTCGGAGAAAGAGACGAGTGGCTTCCATCCTAACTTACTTGCTATCTTCCCAGAATCCATTGAATATCTTCGGTCATGGCCTTTCCGATCTTCAATAAAATGGAGGAGATGATCGCTTTTCTTCAGCTTTTTTAGGATGAGTTGAATCACTTCTAAATTTGTTTTTTCTTCATTTCCTCCAATGTTGTAAACTTCTCCAGGAACACCATTTTCTAGTACCAATTTTATTGCACGGCAGTGGTCCTCTACATAAACCCAGTCACGGATGTTTAACCCATCGCCATACACAGGGATATCGATGTTTTTTAGTGCGTTTGAAATAACTTTAGGAATAAATTTCTCTGTATTTTGAATGGGACCATAATTATTGCTGCAGCGTGTGATGATTAATGGAAGCTGATGTGTTTTAAAGTAGGATCTAACAAGCAAATCTGCGCCTGCTTTCGTGGCCGAATAAGGATTATTAGGTGCAAGTGGAGTCTCTTCTGTAAATGGAGGATCAGTTGATCGAAGAGAACCATATACTTCATCAGTTGAAATTTGAATCATTTTCATTGCTTTTCCGTTTAAAACTGCTTGTAAAAGGTTAAATGTGCCATGAATATTCGTACGAATAAAAGGTGCCGCGTCCATAATACTGCGATCCACATGTGATTCAGCAGCAAAGTTAATGATCGCTGCATATTTTTGATCAAATATAGCATCCAGATCTTGCTCGTTGCCAATATCACGATGGAGGAACCGATATTGACTCGATTTCTCAAATCGTTTAATGGCTTCCATATTACTGGCATAGGTCAGAGAATCAACATTAGTAATATAGTAATTAGAATGCTCCAGCAAGTAAGAAGTATAATTCGCCCCAATAAAGCCAGCTCCGCCGGTGATTAGGAGATGGTTGTTCATAAATCGTTCTCCCCAATCGGGTTAGTGTTTACATATTGATAAGCTTTAAAAAGTGAATCATGTGTTCCTGCATCAATCCACCAGCCTTTTAAAATATCGTATTCAAGTTGGTTATTTTTAATGTACATATTGTTCACGTCTGTAATTTCTAGTTCATTTCTATCGGAGGGCCGAATGGCATTAATGTACCGAAACACTTCATGATCATACATATAAATTCCCGTTACACAAAAGGAAGAAGGTGGATGAACAGGTTTTTCAATTATAGAGAGAATTAACTTTTTTCGCAGATCAATCTGTGGCACCCCATATCGGCTAGGATCCATGACTTCTTTAAGAAGGACTCTTGCACCTTTCTCCTGTTCTTTAAATCTATGAACATATGGAGCTATTGAATCCTCAAAAATATTATCGCCAAGAATAACAATAAATTTTTCTTTATTTATATAATGGCGTGCACCTAATAGAGCATCTGCAATCCCCCCACCTACATTAGGTTGAATTTGATATTGAAGCTCTACATTCAGGTTTTCCCCGTAACCTAATATTTCAATAAAGGAAGGAATATCTTTAGGATTGGTTATTATTAGAATTTCGTCGATCCCTGCTTCCCTTAATTTAAGAATGGGCCAATAAATCATTGGATACTTGCCAACAGGCAACAGATGTTTATTGAATACTTGAGTAAATGGTTTCAAACGAGAACCAGAGCCGCCAGCAAGAATAACCCCTTTCAATGGTATAACACTCCTTTCATAGCATGTTAAGGTTCAAAACCTCATAAAAACTATGTCGTGCAATAAAGCAATATCCAAATATAATATGACAGTTCCATTCTTTTTGATCATTATCAAAAAGCAGATTAAACTAGCGTTGTATCAATTGAATGTCATGTTTAAATGCTCCAAGAATCTCCATAAACATTTGAACTGAGTAAAGAAAAACTGCTTTATCTGCAAATGCATTGTGTTTTTTTGCTTTCTAAATTAACTTTATGCTGATCAAATTTTGATGATACAATCCTTCAAAATGGCAATAGGAAAAACTCTTCCGCTTTTCTGCGAACCACAACTTCATTTTGATAATAAAATATTTAATAGCCATCTCCTGTAATTACTTATGAAGTTCACAAATAAATAGTTAATTTAATGAAAGGAGTCAAGTTTTGAAGCATAAAAAATTTCATCAGTCCTGCTGTCCACTTTACCCGATTCCAAAACCTCCAAAGCAAAGAATTATCGGTCCACCTGGACCAAGAGGACCTACTGGAGATTTCGGACCTGTTGGACCCACTGGACCTACTGGCGCTATGGGACTTACCGGGGCTACGGGGACTACTGGACCTATGGGGACTACCGGCGCTTCGGGATCCACTGGCGCTACGGGACTTGCCGGGGCTACGGGGACTACTGGACCTACGGGGGCTACTGGATTTACTGGCGTTACTGGACCTACGGGCGCTTCGGGAACTACCGGCGTTACTGGACCTACGGGCGCTTCGGGAACTACCGGAACTACGGGAGCCAGCGGGGCTACAGGACTCACCGGCGCTACAGGACCTTCTGGATCTACGGGACCTACCGGATCTACGGGGACTACTGGGGCTACTGGCGCTTCGGGACTTACCGGCGCTTCGGGGACTACTGGGGCTACGGGACCTACTGGATCTACGGGATCCACCGGCGCTTCGGGACCTACCGGGGCTACAGGACCTTCTGGTGCTACGGGACTTACCGGCGCTTCGGGGACTACTGGATCTA
>NZ_LT904904.1:2931449-2981597 GCF_900199725.1 Cytobacillus massiliigabonensis
GGGACTACTGGATCTATTGGACCTACCGGATCTACGGGACCTACAGGCGCTACAGGACCTTCTGGATCTACGGGACCCACCGGCGCTTCGGGACTTAACGGGGCTACGGGACCATCTGGATCTACGGGACCTACAGGACCATCTGGATCTACGGGACCTACTGGACCCACTGGGGCTACAGGACCTACAGGTACAAGTGCAATATCAGCATATGGATACATTTATAACCTAACCACACAGAATGTTCCAATTAACACAGATGTCACATTTGATACTAACGGAACACTTGTAGGGATTGCACATGCAGTTGGTTCTGCACAAATCATTCTTCCAATAACAGGTAATTATTCAGTGCTCTTTGGAGTAACTACTGTACCTGGAAATGGTAAACAATTTGCTTTATTCTTAAATAATACACTTGTTCCAGGATCGATATACGGTACTGCTAATACCCCTCAATTGAATGGGAGAGCAATCATTACCGTGACTACCGCCCCATCGACGCTTACTTTAAGAAACTTTATATCCCAGTCGGGAACCGTTACTTTAAATACACCAGCTGGGGGCACACAAACAAATAGTAATGCATCTGTACACATTATTAAATTAAGTTAAGACAAATATACGGCCGATTATTCATTGGCCGTTTTCCTATTTAATCAGAAAATTATTTGTATCTGTCGCCTGCCATGCATATCTTAAAAATATCAACTTTGATTAGAAAATGAGGTGACGATAGAAAATCATGAAAACGAGTATCATCATCTTAACACATAATCAGCTGGATATGACCATTCGCTGCCTTGAAAGCATACGAAGTAATACTTCCGAAGAAATTGAACTGATTGTTATCGATAATGCATCTACAGATGGAACTATCCATTACTTGAAGGAACAAAAAGATATAAAAGCGATTTTCAATTCAGAAAATGCTGGATTCCCAAGAGGATGCAATCAAGGAGTAAACCATGCATCTGGCGAAAACATCTTATTTTTAAACAACGACACGGTTGTTACTCCCAATTGGTTAGAAAACATGCTTCGTGTGCTCTACAGTAATGAAAAAATTGGTATGGTCGGACCAGTAAGCAACTTCTGCGCCTATCCTCAGCAAGTACCTGTTACTTATAATGGGATTCATGAAATAGAAGAATTTGCACAAAAACGAGAACAAGCGTATAAGGGGCAGTCCTTACCTTACCCCAGACTGGTCGGTTTTTGTTTATTAATTAAAAAGATTGTACTTGATGAAATTGGATTATTTGATGAAAGATTTGGTTTGGGGAATTTTGAGGATGATGATTTATGTCTTCGAGCGAAAATGAAGGGGTTTGAGCTTATGATTGCCTTGGATTCTTTTGTCCACCATGAAGGCCATGCAACATTTAGCCAAACTGGTATAGATTTAGAAGGATTGCTAAATGAAAACTGGAACAAAGCACGGGAGAAGTGGGGAAATGATATTTATTCTCTCCTTCTTGATCAAGAGCCTCCAATGACAATTAGCCTATGTATGATTGTTAAAAATGAAGAGGGATCGATTTCCCAGTGTTTGAACTGTATAAAGGATATTGTTGATGAAATTATCATTGTTGACACGGGGTCTACCGATCGAACGAAAGAACTCGTCAGAGACTATACAGACCTTATTTATGATTTTGAATGGATTGATCATTTTTCAGAAGCACGCAATTTTTCATTCAGCAAAGCCACCAAAGACTATATTCTTTGGTTAGATGCTGATGATATTCTTTTGGAAGAAGATCAAAAAAAACTTCTAAATATAAAAAATACCCTTAATCCATCTATCGATTCTGTAACCATGCTCTATCATTTAGGTGTGGATTCATCAGGAAATCCCTCTCTTAGCTATAGACGTAACCGGCTTGTTAAAAGGAGCAATAATTTTCAGTGGCACGGGGCGGTGCATGAATTCCTTGAAGTGAGAGGTCATATTACGAACAGTGATGTTGTTGTCATTCATACAGGGACTCATCAGGACTCTACACGAAATTTACGAATCTATGAAAAACGAATAGAAAATGGGGAAGCATTTACTCCGCGTGACTTATATTATTATGCGAACGAATTACTTGATCATAAACAATACAACAAAGCCATAGATTATTATTTGACATTTTTGAACTCCAATAAGGGATGGGTTGAAGATAATATTTCTGCCTGTGGGAAATTAGCAGATATTTATTATCATTTGGGAGATGAAACGAAAGAGAGAGAATATGTATTTAAGTCATTTGAATATGACACCCCTCGTGCTGAATTTTGCTGTAGGATGGGGTTTCAATTTTTGAAGAAAAACGAGTATCAAAAGGCAATCGTATGGTACAAAATTGCTGCAGAATTAGAAAGACCGAAAGACAATTGGGGATTTTTCAACGAATCTTGCTGGACTTGGCTCCCTCATCTTCAGTTATGTATTTGCTACTATCATTTAGGTGATTATGAAAAAGCATATTTTCACAATGAAAAGGCACGAACATTTAACCCATATGATGAAAAAATATTACACAATAAACAATTTTTTGATGATTTATTAAAAAAGCATCCTATACCTTCAATTGAACTTGAAAATGAAGACAGCGGAAAAAGAATAAGCTTTATTTCGTGTGTCAAGGACCCGCTGAAATATCAGAAATCACAAGCATTCATCCATTCATTAACCATTCCAGAAGGATTCGAAATCCAATTTAAGTCACTTGAAAACATGAATAGCATTGCTTCAGGATATCAGCAAATGATGCAGAATAGCGATGCTAAATATAAAGTGTATCTTCATGAAGATGTTTTTATTATTAATAATAATTTTTTGGTTGATATTTTATCTATATTCAAAAGGCATCCTTTATTAGGGATGATTGGAGTAGTTGGAGCAAAAACGATGCCTAAAAGCTGTATATGGTGGGAAAGTTTAGACACATATGGGAAAGTATATGATAGTCATACTGGCCAAATGGAGCTTTTATCATTTAGTGAAGTTACATCAGAATATGAAAGTGTTCAAGCAATTGATGGACTTATCATGATTACACAATATGATCTTCCATGGAGAGAAGATATTATAAATGGCTGGCACTTTTATGATACTTGCCATTCCTTTGAATTTCTTAAAGCCGGATATGATATAGGCATTCCCAAACAATTAAGCCCATGGTGTATTCATGACTGTGGAATTAGAAACGCATCTACAGGATATGAAGATTCTAGAAAAGAATTTATTCATCATTATAGTAACTGTTTAAACACTGAATTAGGTAACAAATGGATTTTTCATAAACCTGTTTTTGAATATGAAAAAGATCATATGTATATTACTCAAGAGTCAGCTTGGAGTGGTCATCGTCATTTTGCTTATGATTTGGTAAGATTCCTGAAGCCCGCAACTATTGTAGAATTAGGAACCCAGTGGGGAGCTTCATATTTTAGTTTTCTTCAAGCGATTAAAGATGAAGGCATGAATACGATGTGTTATGCGGTTGATACGTGGGAAGGAGATCCTCATGCGGGTTATTACGACAATACAGTATACGAAGCTGTTTCTAAAATTACTGATCAACTTTATGCCAAGAATTCTTCCTTAATCCGCTGCAGGTTTGATGAAGCTCTGAATGAGTTTGAAGATGAATCAATTGACTTGCTTCATATAGATGGCTATCACACCTATGAGGCTGTCTCTCACGATTTTAAAACTTGGCTGCCAAAACTAGCTAAACAAGGTGTTATCTTGTTCCATGATATTGCCGTACAACGTGATGACTTTGGGGTTCATTTATTTTGGGAAGAACTGAAAAGTCAATATTCATTTATTGAATTCAAGCATTCCTACGGTTTAGGCATGTTGTTTCCGAAAGGATACCGTCTTGACTTTCAGCATGTATTTTCAATAGTAAATAGATTGAAAGACTCGTATGAGCACTCATCTTAGGTTAAGATACAAAAAAAAATAAATCTCACCCTACTAGTCTAACCCTCTTAAGATTAATCCATATATTCTAATAACCGATTTAAGTCGCAGATGGTGGTTATGGAAACCATCCTGTATTCATTCCTGCCTGTCCCTCATTATTATACATTACAAAAAAAGGAGTGAAGATTTACTTCACTCCTCTCCTTTATTCCTGTGTGCCAAGTCCGTTTCTTTCTTCCTTAATAGGAATTTCCTTCTTTATATATTGATAATCATTACGATCTATCGGCTCATAGCCTTCTGGTTTATAGAAACGAAGCAAGTCTTTGTAGACAATTTCATCTGACATTTGCAGCTCAATCCTTGCCTTCTCAGCTAGTGACTCGCACCCTGCTCCTTCTACTAGCTCCCCTGTTTCAGTTGAGTAACACTTTTCTTCTATCTGGGAAACTTCTGGAGAAACAAAATCGCCATTACGGAATGGAACAACTTCACGATGATTTTTTGATAAAAGGTCAGAACCTACTGTCAAATAATCTTTCGTATCTATTCCTAATAGATGCAGTAATGTAGGCTGAACATCTACTTGACCGCCAACTTTATTTACTAATCCGCCATCTACTCCAGGAACGTGAATGAACACAGGTACCCGCTGAAGCATCGCATTATCGAATGGTGTAATTTCCTTGCCGATAATTTCTTCCATTGCTTTATTATGATTTTCAGAAATTCCATAATGGTCCCCATATAAAACGACAACCGTATTATCATATAATCCTGATGTCTTCAAATCATTAAAGAATTGCTCTAATGCTTGGTCCATATAGTTTGCAGATTGGAAATATTGATTTACAACATTATCGTCTGTTTCTGCAGCTGGAAAATCTGTATCGCCCTCATCCATTTTAAATGGAAAATGATTAGACAACGTAATAAATTTAGTATAGAAAGGCTGTGGCAGACTCTCTAATATTGGCATCGATTCAGCAAAAAATGGTTTATCTTTTAGACCATAATTCTTTGTATTTTCATCTGTCATATTATAATATTCTGCATCAAAAAAATCATCGTAACCTAAGGAACGGTACATTTCATTCCGATTCCAGAAAGTTTTGTAGTTTCCATGGAATACAGCAGATTTGTATCCAAGTGATTTTAAAATAGCAGGAGACGCCTGATACGTATTTTGTGCCTTATTTACATAAACCGCACCTTGTGACATTGGATATAATGAGTTATCCATTATAAACTCCGCATCAGATGTTTTCCCTTGACCCGTTTGGTTAATAATATTATTAAAGTAAAAAGTTTTCCCATCATGTGCTAAAGAGTTCAAGAAAGGAGTAACCTCTTGCCCATTTAGCTGGTAATCAATCATAAATGTCTGCAATGACTCCATTGACACATAAACGACATTCATGCCCTTCGCTTTCCCAAAGTATTCAGGATTTGGCGCAGCATAATTCGCCTTAATATAGTTTTCAACTTCAGTAATATCATTGGAGTCAGCCAATGCTCTTTGACTGGCAGAACGCGCATTTTGAATGACATCATACACAGAGAAATTATAAGCGCCTAAGTATTTAACAAGATAATTTCTGTCAAATGAACGTGTTAATAGCTCAGGACGATCTTTTTCAGCAAGTCCAAGATTCAGCATAAACGTTGCTACTGCAGCAAGGATTACAACTGCCCCCGGTTTTCTGGTTACTAATTTCCCTGGGTTGTACCATTTCTTTGCTACGAAAAAGATGAGCAAAATTGTATCCGTAAAGTAGAAAATATCAAGTGGAGACATTAAAGATAAAGCACTCTCTCCTAATTGTCCCCCATTTACTTTTGTTTGCATGACGACCGGAACGGTAATAAAGTCATTAAAAAAGCGATAATACGCAATATTTGCATACAATACAAACGAAAGCAAGAAGTTCATTATAATTAATATGGTTGATTGAACTTTGCCTTTAAATAACAATGCTATCCCAAAGAATAAAAGAGCAGAACTTAAAGGATTAATAAATAATAAAAACTCCTGCATTTTATTATCTATTCCTAAATTAAATTCTATTCGATAAGCAGCATATGTTTTTAGCCAAAATAAAATAACGACGAGAAAGAAAAGCGGCAAATTCCCTTTCATTTTTTCTTTTATTGATAAAAAAAGTTTTTTCAAAATTCACACCTCACACTTTAAAAAATCAGAAAAACTTAGCAAGCGCTAAGTTTACATAATTTTTCTATTGAACATCAAAATTTTATAAGGAAGCTGAACGATGTTATCTAATATATCATAGAATTTTAGGATTGAAAACTAAAAACCATGATAAAAATTTAGCCAGTTTCCCCCTATATCCTACAAAAATAGACATTTCTTTTCGTTTATATGGACAAAAGATGAAGCAATTATTCCCCCTCCATCATAGTGTATAGTGAAGGGAGGGACAGATATATGCAACTATTAATCTTGCTTTATTTAGCCTCAATTTTGTCAGGATTCGCGCTTATTAATGTGCCAACATCTGCAGTCATTACTCCAGGAATTGCAAACTTTTTCGATATTGTTGGCGGAATTGCAATTGTTGTATTCTCATTCGTATTGTTATATCACGGGATTAAATCACTCATAAAAAAATAACTTTTTGGCGAGAGACCCCTCATGGTCTCTTTTTATTTTTATTTCATATGCGGTTAAGAAAGAATTATAATAAAATGGACATGTTATTTCAAAGAGAGGAGATGTACATATGGCATACCCAAATATCGATGAAACACTTCAGCTTTTAAAAGAATTGGTTTCTATCCCAAGCCCTTCTGGAAATACGTCAAAGGTGATTTCATTTGTAGAACAATACTTGAAAGAATTGAATGTAGAAACAAGCAGAAACCGTAAAGGGGGATTAATCGCAACACTTCATGGCAGCGATGATAAAAAGCACCGTCTCCTAACAGCCCATGTGGATACACTTGGAGCTATAGTTAAAGAAATTAAACCTTGCGGCAGACTTAAGCTTGATCTAATTGGCGGTTTTAAATACAACTCCATTGAAGGCGAATACTGTGAGATTGAAACTTCTCAAGGAAAGAAATATACAGGAACGATCTTGATGCACCAAACGTCTGTACATGTATATAAGGATGCAGGTAAGGCTGAAAGAAATCAGGATAATATGGAAGTTAGAATTGATGAAGTTGTTCATAGTGCGGAAGATGTACGTGAACTAGGAATTGAGATTGGTGATTTTGTTTCTTTTGACCCACGTGTACAGCTTACACCTTCAGGATATATCAAATCACGACATCTTGATGATAAAGCAAGTGTTGCACTCTTATTGCAATTAATAAAGCAAATAAAATCAGAGACCATAGAACTACCCTATACTACTCATTTTCTTATTTCAAACAATGAAGAAATCGGCTACGGAGGGAATTCCAATATTACCCCTGAAACGGTTGAATATTTGGCAGTTGATATGGGAGCCATGGGGGATGGTCAAGCAACAGATGAATATACTGTTTCGATCTGTGTTAAGGATGCCAGCGGCCCATATCATTATGAGCTAAGAAAAAAACTAGTGCAGCTTGCGAAGGATCATCAAATTGACTATAAGCTTGATATTTATCCCTACTATGGCTCAGATGCTTCAGCAGCCATTCGTGCAGGACATGACATCGTTCATGGGCTGATCGGACCAGGGATTGATTCATCCCATGCTTTTGAAAGAACGCATAAAAAATCGCTCGAGAATACAGCAAAATTACTTTTCCATTATTTGCAGTCAGAAATGATCCTTTAGTATAAAAACATTCATGAGCATCTGCTCACAACCCAGCATGTAAATGTCGGTCTGCTTCATTTCTCTGCGCAGGTTATTATTTCGTACATAAAGACTTGTTCAATGAATCAGACTGACCATTTATTTTTCACACAGATACAAAGCCGCCATGACTGGAGGCTTTGTTTTATTTATAATTATAATGCTGTTCTTGCCCCAAGATAACGAGTCTTCCAATACGATAGACTCATATCACTAATCGTTACTCCTGTAGATGAACCAGAGTGAATGAATTGATTGTTTCCTAGAAAAATTCCTGCATGTGATGGGCCTGAGCCTGTGTTAAAGAATACTATATCCCCCACTTTCGGTGTGGAAACTGGCTTTGTCGCATCCCAAATGGTTGCAACCGTCCTTGGAATGGCAATGCCAACATTGTTGAACACATAGTTTAAATAGCCGCTGCAGTCAAATGCTGCAGGTGTACTTCCCCCCCATTTGTAAGGAACTCCAATGTACTTTTTTGCTTCAACAATAAGCGCATCCACCTTAGAAGCATTAGTTGCTGGAGTCTGACTGGAAACTGATGTGTTTGAAACCTTTAAGACTTGCCCAGCATAAATGGAATCTGAGCTTAAATTATTCAAAGACTTTAATTGTGATACCGATAAATTATGGCGAGTTGCAATCGTCCAAAGACTATCACCGCTTTGGACCGTATAAGAAGTACTTGGATTTACAGCAGACGCTTGTCCACCTTTAACAACTAATTTTTGTCCAGGATAAATAGTATCCGTTTTCAATCCATTCAAACTTTTCAGCTCTTCAACCGAAAGATTGAATTTTCTTGCAATTCCCCATAAACCATCGCCATTTTGCACAGTATAAGTAGCTGTTTGATCATGACTGTGCGGTGCTAGTAAACTTAAACTTTGACCAGGATAAATAACAGAGTTGGATATATTATTCCATTCAATAATTTGATTGACTGATAGATTATTCGCTTGGGCAATTTTCCATAATGTATCACCCGATCGTACCTCATATGTATTTTCGTGTGCACTTGCATTCCCTTGAAGTGCTAAGAATAGTCCAGCTGTTGCTGCCATTGTAAGTAGTTGCTTTCTCATGGTGTTCACTCCTTATTATTCTATGGCTTTTATTTTATAGAAAATTCTCTTAAATTTATATCTGTAAAAATTGGAGTGATAAGTATATTATTCATTATCATCCAATTGCCCCCTCTAAAGCTAATATATTCTATAATTTTATAGGTATTTTCACCTAAAACTCACACATCAGTATAAAAAGCAAGTGAAAAGACCTAAAAAAAGAAGCCATTCAGAATTAAACTGCCCCCTAATTGTTTTACATTAGTAACAATCGGAGGCCAGTTCAAAACGATTTGGCTTCTTTATCTTTATTTAGTTTCTATCCATATCCTCTTATTCTCTATTCTTTTTGTTAAATCCAGGGCATCCAATCGTTCCAAAAACGGTATCATATACTTCCTTGAGAGATCAAGAATTTCTTTTGCATCACCAACCTCAAACTCCGGACCAGTACGTTTTTTCAACACCTCGACCGCATGTTTAAAGTGTTCACTATGCCAATAGTATTGATCATCAAGCGGGGCAATCACAAGTTCTTCTACTAAAAATCTCATAATGTCAGGAACGATATGATTCGGTATACCCGCATTTGTAAAATAGTCACTAATATATTTCACTTTTAAACCGTCACTTTTTAGCTGTTCCAGCATGCCGCCTGTTCTTTTTTCCCAATTCGAAGGAATATGAGGCTTAAAATCACGTAGATGAATATATTGCCCCCTCTTGCAGAAGAGTGAAGATTCAATTGCCTGTTCTAAAACATACTCCAAAAGCTGTTTCGGGTACATTTTATGCATAGGCTGTAATAATGCAGCTTTATTTTCACCTGGCTTCATCGGATGATCCTTATGAAAATCCTTCATGCGGTCATACAATTCTTCTACAATAAAGTCCTTAATGGAGAATAGAGTATATTCCTTTCTATTATAGTAAATAAACTCGTCATCCTCACTTAAAATGGACATTAATTCTGATTCATCAAGTGAAGTTCTTGTGATTAATTCTGTTAGTGTCAAACTTTTTGCTTCAGATATCGCAGCTATCATTCTTTCTTTTGGGCTGCCTTCTTTTTTCTTTGCTAATTCTTCAATTGTTTTATGACCGAAACGATACTTCTCTCCTCTTGGATCAATGACCCATCCGCCTCCAATTGTTTCTTGAGGACTTGGCCGTCTTAAAATAAATCGGTCACCACGCTTTGTAACAATTTCTTCATCTAACCGGATTTGACAAAGAATTTCACTGTTGTCATCTTTTATTTCATTCCGGTCAAAAAACACAATTCGTCCCATCACTTCTGCAGTACCAATATGACATTTAATTGGCATTCTCTGTTTAACCATGTAATCTAAATCTCCAGCAACCTTCAGTGCCACATCAATTGTCCGAGTGATAATAAAATGTTCTGAAGACACAAGGACATCTCCTCGTTCGATATCCTCCTTTGCAATACCAGAAAGATTGATTGCCACCCGCTGACCAGCAAATGCATGTTCAGCAGGCTGATGATGAACTTGAAGCTGCCTTGCACGTGTTTCCAGTCCTTTTGGCATCACCATTAAAGCTTGTCCCTCTTCTATTGATCCCTCATAGACTGTACCCCTTACAACTGTACCTTGTCCCTTTATAGTAAAGACCTGATCAATAGGAAGCCGAAAAGCCCCTCTAACATCCCTAGTTTCCTTTAATTTAAGTGTATTAGTAATCAAATTTTTCAGATCGTCTATCCCTTTCAATGAAAGACTATCAACTAGGATAAAGGGTGAATGTTCAAATACAGTCCCCTTTAACTCTTCTAAAATGTCATCCTTCACTAAATCAATAAATTCTTCCTCGACACGGTCAATTTTTGTAATAGCGACAATGCCGTTCTGAACTCCTAATAATCCTAAGATATGTAAATGTTCCCTTGTTTGGGGCATAACTCCTTCATCCGCTGCCACAACAAGAACCACTAAATCAATGCCTGCTACACCAGCGATCATTTGTCGAATAAATCGTTCATGACCAGGCACATCCACAACCGAAATTTGGATGTCTTCATCTTCATAAAGAGGAGCAAACCCAAGCTCAATGGAAATTTGCCTTTCCTTCTCCTCCTTTAATCGATCTGTATCCACATTTGTTAAAGCTTTTGTTAACGTTGTTTTTCCATGATCGATATGTCCAGCCATACCAATTGTAAAAAACCTTTTCATCGCTGCCACCTACTCCTGCTTTACTTATGTATCTTTCACATTATCGTTTATATAAGAAAAATTCAATCGTAAAGGTTATTTGTCATATAATTTCCTTGAAATTCTATTTTTCCTAGTAAAAGGGACAAGCAGAAGGAAAAACAGGGAGAAAGCAACCGCTTCTAATGTCAGTATATAATAAGGAAAAGGACCAAAATAATCTAATAGAGAACCATTGCTTGGTTTATGGGCAAGAAACATATAGTTTCCGCCTGTAACTTTATTTGCTATAAACGCAGCCATCGCACTCCCATTTAAAAATAAAAAGGAGGCAAAAAGACCTTTTCTTGTCGGTTTAAACTTATGGACGAACACAAAATAAAGACAAGTCCAAATAATAAGCATATGAGTAATAAAAAATTGAAAAAATCTGAAATGAGGATATCCTAGAAATAATTCAGGTGTCAGAATTGCCATAAAGGCACCTGTTATTCCAATAAAATAGACAATCTGAAAAATATATTGCATTCTTGTTGCTAATAGAATTAAACATAATATGAGACTAAGTGAACAAAGCTGCAGAGGGAGAGTAAATGAAATATCCCAATAACCATCTTTATATAACCAAAAATGATACAAGGTTTCTAATAAGAAAAGGACTAAAAACATGATGGTTCTTGCCCAATGATCATATTTCCTTAATTGGTTTCGAAACCTATATAGAAATACAGATCCGCATAAAAATAATGCAATCATTAAAAAGTGAGATGCAGAAAAGGCTTCAAAAGGAAAAAGGTCATATTGATGGTCAAATAGTTTGCTCATTTAACTAAGCCCCTTTTATTCTTTTGGTATTAGCTTAATTTTTTGAAACTCATATTTTTGCGTTGTTTCAAACTTGATGATTTCTGGCTGCTCCAGTTCAATCCTTGCTTGAAAAAGTGGACCATCTGAAACAAATGTATGATATTCGCCAGATTCCCCCATCGGACAACAATCCTTTTTCGTTATATCTTGAATGAATGCAGAATCGAGCTGTCTGCCAAGCCATGTTTTATCAAGTACATCTTCACGAACCCGAATGACAGTTGCCTTATAACCTGACTTAACAAAGGTATTCAGAAGAAGTAGTGCATCCTCTTTTTTTCCCCACAATGGATAAATAGGTTCAAGTGATGTTTCATTTGCCAATTGTTCGCCCCACTCCCGGTGTCCTTCTAAATATAAGTCACCAAAGGCAATCCCAGCCAATTGATATTGATGTTTAAAATTTTTCAAAGCTTCGGTAAAGCTGCTAGTGTAATCTTCGAAGGTGCAGGAGATAAATTCTACCGGAATATTTAAAGCCTTTGCCTGAAGTTTAATTAATTCCATCTTCTCTCCATGTCCAAAAGTACGGCCTAGTTCAATTGGAATCGTTGTTATTAAACAGGCGACCTCCACCCCTTGTTTTGTCAATTTATCAAGTGCCATACAGCTGTCTTTTCCGCCGCTCCATGATAAACCCACACGTTTCTTCATTTTCAATCATCCTTTTATCACTTTTTTCTTCATTCTATCACATCCATTGCTAGTAAACTGTAAGAAAAAGGATAGAAGGTTCTTTAAAGAGAGTCGCACGTATTATTAGGTCCTTACTCTAACTTTTCGGCTACGGGCTGTCCCACTCCCCTTCTGAAGTAGAACTGTTCGTTTTAGATGAAAAATATCTCTCAGTAATCCGATGAACGACTTCTCTTATATTTTTTAATCTGGATTTGTCCTTCATACACCGGATGAACGACTTCCTGCATGCTTTTCAACCTGGTTTTGTCCTTCATACACCGGATGAACGACTTCCCGCATGTTTTTCAATCCAGTTTTGTCCTTCATACACCGGATGAACGACTTCCTGCATGCTTTTCAACCTGGTTTTGTCCTTCATACACCGGATGAACGACTTCCCGCATGCTTTTCAATCTAGTTTTGTCCTTCATACACCGGATGAATGACTTCCTGCATGCTTTTCAATCCGGTTTTGTCCTTCATACACCGGATGAACGACTTCCCGCATGCCTTTCAATCCAGTTTTGTCCTTCATACATCAGATGAACGACTTCCTGCATGCTTTTCAATCCGGTTTTGTCCTTCATACACCGGATGAACGACTTCCTGCATGCTTTTCAACCTGGTTTTGTCCTTCATACACCGGATGAACGACTTCCCGCATGTTTTTCAATCCAGTTTTGTCCTTCATACACCGGATGAACGACTTCCTGCATGCTTTTCAACCTGGTTTTGTCCTTCATACACCGGATGAACGACTTCCCGCATGCTTTTCAATCTAGTTTTGTCCTTCATACACCGGATGAATGACTTCCTGCATGCTTTTCAATCCGGTTTTGTCCTTCATACACCGGATGAACGACTTCCCGCATGCCTTTCAATCCAGTTTTGTCCTTCATACATCAGATGAACGACTTCCTGCATGCTTTTCAATCCGGTTTTGTCCTTCATACACCGGATGAACGACTTCCTGCATGCTTTTCAACCTGGTTTTGTCCTTCATACACCGGATGAACGACTTCCCGCATGTTTTTCAATCCAGTTTTGTCCTTCATACACCGGATGAACGACTTCCTGCATGCTTTTCAACCTGGTTTTGTCCTTCATACACCGGATGAACGACTTCCCGCATGCTTTTCAATCTAGTTTTGTCCTTCATACACCGGATGAATGACTTCCTGCATGCTTTTCAATCCGGTTTTGTCCTTCATACACCGGATGAACGACTTCCCGCATGCCTTTCAATCCAGTTTTGTCCTTCATACATCAGATGAACGACTTCCTGCATGCTTTTCAATCCGGTTTTGTCCTTCATACACCGGATGAACGACTTCCTGCATGCTTTTCAACCTGGTTTTGTCCTTCATACACCGGATGAACGACTTCCCGCATGTTTTTCAATCCAGTTTTGTCCTTCATACACCGGATGAACGACTTCCTGCATGCTTTTCAACCTGGTTTTGTCCTTCATACACCGGATGAACGACTTCCCGCATGCTTTTCAATCTAGTTTTGTCCTTCATACACCGGATGAATGACTTCCTGCATGCTTTTCAATCCGGTTTTGTCCTTCATACACCGGATGAACGACTTCCCGCATGCCTTTCAATCCAGTTTTGTCCTTCATACATCAGATGAACGACTTCCTGCATGCTTTTCAATCCGGTTTTGTCCTTCATACACCGGATGAACGACTTCCTGCATGCTTTTCAACCTGGTTTTGTCCTTCATACACCGGATGAACGACTTCCCGCATGTTTTTCAATCCAGTTTTGTCCTTCATACACCGGATGAACGACTTCCTGCATGCTTTTCAACCTGGTTTTGTCCTTCATACACCGGATGAACGACTTCCCGCATGCTTTTCAATCTAGTTTTGTCCTTCATACACCGGATGAATGACTTCCTGCATGCTTTTCAATCCGGTTTTGTCCTTCATACACCGGATGAACGACTTCCCGCATGCCTTTCAATCCAGTTTTGTCCTTCATACATCAGATGAACGACTTCCTGCATGCTTTTCAATCCGGTTTTGTCCTTCATACACCGGATGAACGACTTCCTGCATGCTTTTCAACCTGGTTTTGTCCTTCATACACCGGATGAACGACTTCCCGCATGTTTTTCAATCCAGTTTTGTCCTTCATACACCGGATGAACGACTTCCTGCATGCTTTTCAACCTGGTTTTGTCCTTCATACACCGGATGAACGACTTCCCGCATGCTTTTCAATCTAGTTTTGTCCTTCATACACCGGATGAATGACTTCCTGCATGCTTTTCAATCCGGTTTTGTCCTTCATACACCGGATGAACGACTTCCCGCATGCCTTTCAATCCAGTTTTGTCCTTCATACATCAGATGAACGACTTCCTGCATGCTTTTCAATCCGGTTTTGTCCTTCATACACCGGATGAACGACTTCCTGCATGCTTTTCAACCTGGTTTTGTCCTTCATACACCGGATGAACGACTTCCCGCATGTTTTTCAATCCAGTTTTGTCCTTCATACACCGGATGAACGACTTCCTGCATGCTTTTCAACCTGGTTTTGTCCTTCATACACCGGATGAACGACTTCCCGCATGCTTTTCAATCTAGTTTTGTCCTTCATACACCGGATGAATGACTTCCTGCATGCTTTTCAATCCGGTTTTGTCCTTCATACACCGGATGAACGACTTCCCGCATGCCTTTCAATCCAGTTTTGTCCTTCATACATCAGATGAACGACTTCCTGCATGCTTTTCAATCCGGTTTTGTCCTTCATACACCGGATGAACGACTTCCTGCATGCTTTTCAACCTGGTTTTGTCCTTCATACACCGGATGAACGACTTCCCGCATGTTTTTCAATCCAGTTTTGTCCTTCATACACCGGATGAACGACTTCCTGCATGCTTTTCAACCTGGTTTTGTCCTTCATACACCGGATGAACGACTTCCCGCATGCTTTTCAATCTAGTTTTGTCCTTCATACACCGGATGAATGACTTCCTGCATGCTTTTCAATCCGGTTTTGTCCTTCATACACCGGATGAACGACTTCCCGCATGCCTTTCAATCCAGTTTTGTCCTTCATACATCAGATGAACGACTTCCTGCATGCTTTTCAATCCGGTTTTGTCCTTCATACACCGGATGAACGACTTCCTGCATGCTTTTCAACCTGGTTTTGTCCTTCATACACCGGATGAACGACTTCCCGCATGTTTTTCAATCCAGTTTTGTCCTTCATACACCGGATGAACGACTTCCTGCATGCTTTTCAACCTGGTTTTGTCCTTCATACACCGGATGAACGACTTCCCGCATGCTTTTCAATCTAGTTTTGTCCTTCATACACCGGATGAATGACTTCCTGCATGCTTTTCAATCCGGTTTTGTCCTTCATACACCGGATGAACGACTTCCCGCATGCCTTTCAATCCAGTTTTGTCCTTCATACATCAGATGAACGACTTCCTGCATGCTTTTCAATCCGGTTTTGTCCTTCATACACCGGATGAACGACTTCCTGCATGCTTTTCAACCTGGTTTTGTCCTTCATACACCGGATGAACGACTTCCCGCATGTTTTTCAATCCAGTTTTGTCCTTCATACACCGGATGAACGACTTCCTGCATGCTTTTCAACCTGGTTTTGTCCTTCATACACCGGATGAACGACTTCCCGCATGCTTTTCAATCTAGTTTTGTCCTTCATACACCGGATGAATGACTTCCTGCATGCTTTTCAATCCGGTTTTGTCCTTCATACACCGGATGAACGACTTCCCGCATGCCTTTCAATCCAGTTTTGTCCTTCATACATCAGATGAACGACTTCCTGCATGCTTTTCAATCCGGTTTTGTCCTTCATACACCGGATGAACGACTTCCTGCATGCTTTTCAACCTGGTTTTGTCCTTCATACACCGGATGAACGACTTCCCGCATGTTTTTCAATCCAGTTTTGTCCTTCATACACCGGATGAACGACTTCCTGCATGCTTTTCAACCTGGTTTTGTCCTTCATACACCGGATGAACGACTTCCCGCATGCTTTTCAATCTAGTTTTGTCCTTCATACACCGGATGAATGACTTCCTGCATGCTTTTCAATCCGGTTTTGTCCTTCATACACCGGATGAACGACTTCCCGCATGCCTTTCAATCCAGTTTTGTCCTTCATACACCGGATGAACGACTTCTCGCATGCTTTTCAATCCAGTTTTGTCCTTCATACACTAGATGAACGACTTCTTGCATGCTTTTCAATCCAGTTTTGTCCTTCATATACCTGATGAACGACTTCCCGCATGCTTTTCAATCTAGTTTTGTCCTTCATACACCGGATGAACGACTGGACTTTTACTTCACAGATAAACTTTACCCTTCATAGATAAGGTGGTAAGCTTTTCTTTTGTTCATTTAACTTTGGATAATCCTCGTACCTCTTCATTTCCTAGATCGCCTTTTTATACAAAAAGTTCGCTTCATAACAAGCGAACTTTTTGTATTTTTTATCTATTATTTCTTCTATGAAGTTATCACTATATTATGATAAAAACTGAAATTCAGTCCTGCTCCCTGATTGGTCTGCGAACACTTCAAGCCTTGCATCAATTCTTTCTTTAAGTTCAGGTACGTGTGAAATAATCCCAACAAGTCTTCCGCTGCTTTGGATGTCAATCAAAGCTTCAACAGCCTGATCTAGCGATTCCGGATCAAGGGTACCGAATCCTTCATCAATAAACATGGTCTCAAGTGAGACGCCTCCAGCGTATTGTTGGACTACGTCTGCTAATCCTAAAGCAAGTGAAAGTGCAGCCTTAAAGCTTTCACCGCCAGATAGTGTTTTTACATGGCGATCCTGACCTGTATATTGGTCAAAAACAAGCAATTCTAAGCCGCTCTGAACATTTCCTTTTGAACGGTCCGCTTTCCTAATGAGTTCGTATCTTCCACTGGTCATTTTTTTTAGCCTGCCGTTTGCTTCACTTAAAATGTCGTCAAGAAACGAAGCTAAAACAAATCTTTCAAATGTTATCCGATACGTATTTTGACCCTTAGCAATCTCGTACAAATGGCCAATTATCTTGTATTTTTCTTCAATTGTTTTCATTTCTTCATTTATATGGTTTATTTTATTGGCTAATTCCTCATTATCCCTTTTCTTCATAAATAGATTTGTATACACATCCTGCAGCGATTTAATTTGTTCTTCAATATCAGTAAATGCTTCATTTAGCTTAGACATATCAGGTCTCTCAATATTTAATAAAAGCTCATGCAATTCAGTATAGCGATCATTAACAGAACGAACTTCCTCACGATAATCGATGAATGCTTTTTCTAACTGCTTGATTTCTTGATCCGATTTTTTTGCACTATGATACTCCCCATAAACAGCAAATCCTTGTTCCTTCATGCGGTTAACGAATGCTTCTCTTTCTTTTACAAGCTGCTCATTTGTTTTCTTCATATTCAATTCAATGGTTTCATATTTCGTTGTAATTGAAAGGTATTTTTCTCGGCTGTCCTGATACAAACGCTGAGCAGATTCTAATCTTTGCATTAGTTCATCTTGTTTTTTTACAGACTCGATTAGACGAGCTTCAAAAGCCTCGATAGTACGGAGGTCTTCGGGAATACTTTCAATCATTCGTTGTAAATAGGTTTTCTTTTCCGTATATAAAATGGTGGTTTCATTTAACTTTTCCATTATTCTTTGAAGTTCGGAACCATACTTATCTTTATCCTGCTCGAAAGCTGCCAATTCTTTTGCACAAATTGAAAGCCGTTCAATACTTTTTGACAGCATAGAATGTGTTGCTTCTAACTCCTGCTGCTTTGAAAGGATTGAATGTTTATATATTGGGAATTCAGACGGAGATAAATCAGGCTGCTGCTTTTGGATATCATCAACAATGTTATTTACAGTTTCCTTTACCGAAAGAATAAAGGATTGTGCTTCGTAAAAAGCTTTTTCCGCACGGGTCTTTTTCTTTTCAACTTCATCATATTGCTGCTTGGCACTTTTGATGTCTTTTTCATTTGGAACATCTGTTGCTGAGGTAGCTAGCTTGGGATGATGTTCAGACCCGCATACAGGGCAGGCATCCCCTTCATTGAGCTGACTCGCAAGAAAACTAGCTTGTCCATGGAGCCATTTTTGTTCTAATTCCGCTGTCAAACTCTTAGCATCAGCTAGCCTAGCAGCAGCATTAGCCAACAGGTCTTTTTTCATTTCAAATTGACCAGTTGCCTGTTCCAATCGGGACTGCTGTTCCTCAAATTTATGAATAAGTGAAAGTTCTCCTGCTGTCTTTTCAAGCTTGTGTGAGACCTCAACTAATTTTAGCTGATTTTGTTCAATATCCTGCTTTTCTTCTTTTAATGCAAGAATGTTTTTTTCAGTCCTTCTTTCCATTTCTTCTAACGTTGATTTCTGCTTTGAAGTATTCTCAAGTTCTCTTCCTAATTCCTGCACTTCCTTTTGAATACTTGCTAAGGATTGCATATCTGTCCTCAAATTATTCAAAAAACTTATTTGTTCGCCAATTGCCTTTCTTTCTGGTTCGCGACTTTTTTCAGCTTCCCATCTCTCCTCCAGTTCTTTGAGCTGGATGGAAAGTTGAGATTCTTGCTCCTTTAATATAGAAAGCTCACGATTTGCTGCATCCACTTCTTTTTTTAAATGATGGCAGAGCTCTTCCTGCTGTGCAAGGACTGCTGCTTTTTGGGCAAGATTGATTTGCACTTCCATTTGAGAATATTTTTCTTTTTCCTTCTCTAGCTCTGCCTTCCTAATTTGCAAATCATCTTTTGCTTTTAATTGTTTAGCTATAACTTCTGCTTCATATAGCTTTTGCTGAAGAGTATTTCTTTCCTCTTGTTTTTCTTTTAGATGATCCGCAAGTTTCCCAAGCTCCTCTGACATTTGGCTGATCTCAGACCTTAATAAAGGCATGATGAGGTGATCATTTAAACTGCCAGCATCTAGGTATCCTTTTAATTCTTCATTATATAGCGCGGAAATATTCTGAATGGCCTGATTTCGTTGTTCAACTTGCTTTTCAACCGTTTTTTTCAGATCTACTGCATCTTCCTTTAATTTTTCCTCAATCCGTTTATAGATTTGTGTATGGAATAGCCGCTGCAGAATTACTTCCTTATCCTTGCTTTCAGACGTAAGAAGCTTACGAAACTCTCCTTGAGGAATCATTAATATTTGTCTAAATTGATTACTATCAATAATCATAATTTCTTTTACTTTTTCATCAACATCACGAACATTAGCGGCAAGAAGCTGTCTATTTCCATCTGTGTCGTATACGTATAACTCTGCCTTTGCTCCTATTGTTGTAACCCCATCTCCACGTGCTTTTTTCTTTTCCTGCTGAGGGGATCTCGTAATGAAATAGGTTTTGTTTCTTAAGGTAAATTCTAATGACACCTCTGTTACTGTTTCATCTTTAGCAAACTGGCTTCTGAGATCTGGTCCATTTCGATCTTCTCCACTTGCTTTTCCATATATGGCATAGCTGATCCCGTCAAAAATAGTTGTTTTCCCTGAACCGGTTTTTCCTGAAATAACGAACATCGTCCGGCTTCCTAGCTTCGTAAAATCGATATGCTCGCATCCAGCATACGGGCCGAATGCTTGCATCGTTAATTTTAACGGTCTCATTTCGCTGCCTCCTCCTTCAATGTTTTTTCGATTACTTCAGTCATAACCGCATTTTTTTCGCCTGTAAATTCTGAAGTTGTCATTTCCTCGTAAAATAGCTTAAACAGCTCAAGCTCGGACTTCTTATCCTCCTTATTAGATGAAAATGACTTCTTTTTCTTCATATCTGTCATAGCTATTTTCCGTTCAAGATGCAGGACATTTGGATATATTTGCCGAAGCTTATTTATTGGATCAATTAATGCTCCCTCATCATGTAAATTAATTTTCAGATAATCATTTACATTTTGTTTCTCATAAAAACTTGGATCCATTAGCTCATCTAAATGACCTTCAATCTCGCGTAAATCATTTTTAGGGGTAATAGAGCGGATACGCAAATCAAATTGTCCATTTTCTTTCATTTCAATAATTGAAATAGATTTTTCTTGCTTAGCTTCCGAAAAGGAGTATTTTAAAAGGGATCCTGAATATCGGACCTTCGGATGTCCTATCGCATCTGGGCTATGCAAATGACCTAGTGCGGTATACGAAAATGGCTCGAAAATATGCGCTCCTACACACCCTGAGCCACCTACAGATAACGTTCGCTCAGAATCACTCGTTTTGCCGCCGAGGACAAAGGCATGTCCGACCAAGACATTAGGTTCACTCGGATTCATATTTTGTTCGATTTTCCCTATGACTGCTTCCATTGCATCTTGATGCGAATGAATAGATTCATTATTTAATAGATGCCTAACCATACCTGGCTCAGCATATGGGACAAGGTAAAAATTCACACCATTGATATGTATGGGATGAATATCAGATTCAAGCTTGCCAGATAAATAGAATTGACTTTGTTTATACCATGAGCTTCCGAATGATAGTCTTTCTGCACTATCATGATTGCCCCCAATTGCAACAACCGGTGTCTTTAACTCTACATTGATTTTAAATAGTATTTCATTAAGCAGTTCGACCGCGTCAGTTGGAGGGACTGAGCGGTCATACAAGTCTCCTGCAATAACAACAGCATCTGGCTTCTCTTCCTCTACTAATTCAACAAATTTATTGAGAAAATATCGTTGATCTTCTGTCATATATATCCCATGAACAAGCTTCCCTAAATGCCAGTCAGCTGTATGAATAAATTTCATATTCGTTCTCATCTCCTTACTTGCTCTTATCTATTATTATATCAAAATTCATCATTTATGAGATTTCTACTTTATGGAGTAAAACTCTAAAAAAAAAACAGTCCTGCCAGTAAGACAGGACTGTTTCATTATTAGTGTGTCAATTATAGTTTAGTTACGTTAGCAGCTTGTGGTCCACGAGCACCTTCAACAACTTCGAAAGATACTTCTTGGCCTTCTTCTAAAGATTTGAAACCTTCAGTTTGGATTGCAGAGTAATGTACGAATACATCGTTTCCATCTTCAGCTTCGATGAATCCGAAACCTTTTTCAGCATTAAACCATTTAACTTTACCGTTTTTCATAAGAAAAAATCCTCCTATTGGCAATAGACTAGCCATGTGTTAATTCACCATTCACAACGATTATAGCTTTTACTCATCATTACTCATCCAAACAATCAAATCTTTGGAAAAATCGGCTTGCAAAAATATATAATGCGATGCATAACGGCTATATTAAATTTAACACTATTAGAAAAATAAGTCAATCTAACAAGTGTCAATGGAAGTCTTGCTATCTATTCTTTTAGACGTTCTGGAAGGCTTTGAATTGAAGTAACCACTACATCAAGTTTGGCTTCAATTCGATGCAGCAAAAAGAGTGTTACAACGACCGGAAACCCCACTTCACTTATTAACGGAATGAACTCTTCCATCCTCCAAACCCCTTTCTACAACTATTTGAAAATTGAAATGCGACAAGCAACTGCTGGGAGCCGCAGCTAGACAAAAGGGCCGTTCAATCAAATGAACAGCCCCATTAAGCCTATGCTAATTCATAATCAGTTACATTCCGTTCAATAACTTTTGCTCCCTCAACTGACACAAGATCCCCATTTGTTGTTTGAATAATATTAGCAGTGATGATTTGTTCCATTGCTTGCTTAATTGCAGCCGGGTTGATTGGTTCTTTTGGGTTATCAACTGAAAGCTTGGATATTTTCCCTGTTTGTGTCAAGAAAGATAGCTCTAATGATTTTGCCATCATTACACCTCCTCTAAAAGTTAATTTCTTGCTTATTACCCAACAATATCAAAACTGTCATTCCTTACAACCGTTACCAGCGGGTCATTGCAAAGAGATGCTAGAGCTTCTGCAGCTTCATAAATTTGATCTGCACTTGCTGTTTTCTTTACATTCCCGATGGTCTTCGACTTATATACAGGTTCTCCTTTATCATTTAAACCTGTTTCAAAGCTCAGTCGAATTTTCGTATCGACCATTAATGCTTGTGCCATGTTCTTCACCTCCTCTCACCCTTTATATACAAGGACAGAAGAGAAAAGGATATGATATAAGCCTATTAATATAAAAATTTCAGATATCCCTGGATAAAGAAACAAACAAAAACTTCTATTTTTCATAGAATAATAGGGAACAAGCAAGGAGGTGAAAACGTTGGATCTTCTTTCATATTTAAATCAAAATTACCTGATGCTCGTACCCGCACTATGGGTGCTTGGATTCGCTTTAAAACAAACACCATTTATTCCTAATTGGATGATAATCTGGGTTATTCTACTAGTCTCTATTCTCATCGGAAGTTTTGCATTTGGCTTTTCCTTTATAGGTCTCATTAATGGGATCATTGCCGCAGGTGTAGCAGTACTAGGTCATCAAATGCTAAAACAAACTTTCTTTGGCAAAGATGGGAAGAAAAAAGAGTAGGGATCTTCTGCAAAATGATAAAAAGTACTAGCATCAAGCTAGTACTTCCTTTGAGTTCACTTATTTTCCTTTTTAATCCATAATCATTATAATGTAAACCTTGATGCAGAGGACTGCATTTCGGATGCGATCTTTGCAAGTGATGATGATAAAGCAGAGACTTCCTCCATCGTTGCCAATTGCTCCTCCGTGGCAGCAGATGCTTCCTCCATTGCAATGACATTCTGTTCGGAAATATCTTTAACATTTGATATCCCATTAGAGATTTGTACAGATAAAGCTGAAAGTTTCTCGAGCAAATTAGATACATTTATTACTTTTCCTGTAGCATCTTCCATTGTTTCTGCAATTTCTGAGAAAGCACTCCTCGTTTTCTTCGAATCTTCCAGTACAGTTAATACATGATTATTGCTAACATTCATTGCTTGTACTGCCTGAATTGTCTCATGCTGAATCATTTCAACCATATTTTGAATCTGTTCCGCAGAAACCTTTGACTCCTCTGCAAGCTTGCGCACCTCATCCGCAACTACAGCAAATCCCTTTCCATGTTCTCCCGCCCTAGCCGCTTCAATAGAAGCATTTAATGCTAAAAGATTGGTCTGCTCTGCGATATTTGTAATCATTCCTATAATATTACGAATTTCTATTGAACGATCTTCAAGCAGATGAATGGATTTAGCAGCACTTTCGACATAGACATTCACTTCATTTAATTGCATAACAATGTTTCCAACAGATTGCTCTCCATTGATTGTGAGAGTATTTGCTTTTTCAGTTACATCTTTCATTTCCAAACTGCTTCTTGTTATTTCTTGTATACTTTTACTTACCTCGTGTATAGAGTTAGTGGTTTCTTGAAAACCAACTATTTGCTTTTCCATACTGACCGCATTTTGCTGAGTAATTCGAGCCACCTGTTCTGATGCATTTGTACTCTGTTCGGCACCTGCTGCTAATTCCTCACTGCTGGAAGCTAATTGTGAAGAACTTTCTCTGATTTGCCCGACCACATTTCTAAGATCTTTGACCATCCGATTTAAGGAATGGATTAATAACCCTATTTCATCTTTATTTCTCACCTTTAATTCGTCATGATTTAAATGACCTTTAGCAATTCGGTCAATTGAATGTGCTGCTAATTGAATGGGTCTTGTTATCATTCTGCTAATAAATAATGCAATCATAATAGCTAAAATGAAGGCAGCAATACTGAAAATAATGACAAATAGCTGGGCTGAAGCGATATCATTTGACGTATTTTGCCTGTCATGAGCCAATTGTTCTTCTTGAAGCTTTATCAATTCATCCGTCTTTTTAATAAATGCTTGTCCAGTTTCTTTTGCTGAGTTTTGAATGAGCTCCATATAAGCAGCTTCATTATTGGCAATTTTGAATTTTATTGCAGATTCAGCAATGCCTTCAAATTTTGCATGCAAATTCCTAATTTCTGTTACAATTTGCTTAGCATCCTTGTCATCTGTTGTTTTCACTAATTCTTCTATTTGTTGATTCAGCCTTTTATTTGCCATATCATAATCAGTTAAGTAAATGGACTCACCAGATAATAAATAGCCTCTAATTCCATCAGATTCAATCATTAAATCCTCTTTAAAATCTTTAACGACAAGAAGTTTTTGTACATCTTTTTCCAGCAAGTTGGAATATTGATCATTTACTTTTTCAAGTTGATAGTTCGATATGCCCGCAACAATTGCAAATAACAAAAGCACTAACAAAAACCCAAAAACTAACTTTTTTCTTACAGTGATCTTCATCAATCTTCCTCATTTCATGCTGTATTAGAAGTATTTCATATATTTTACCATATTTCTGAGACTTTTGAGATAGACCGCTAAAGAATGAAAATAAAAAAACTGTTCATCCACTAAAACATGATGAACAGTTTAAAAGGTAGACCACAGACCTTAAGGAGGAGATCTTCCATACTATTTTATTTTTATTGCAGCCTTTTGCTTGGACAATCCCCTAATCTTTCCAATATTTTATTTTCTAAATAATGTTCCCCTTATTTGATTTTCAACAAAAGGTTAATTTGGAAAAATTCAGGATAGAATATGAATATAGTTTACCATACACACTGGGGGAGTTATTATTGACTGTTTATGTATATCAAACATTTCAAATGAAACAAGATAAATTCAACGAAGGATTAGAAAATTTAACAGCCATTAAAAATTTTCGGAACGAAAAATATGAGCACAAAGTAGATATTCTAACCCCTATTACTGGGCAAGATCATACGTATGCACTACTTTCAACTTATGAAGGATTAGCAGAGATGGAGTTACAAAATAAAAAAATGTTCGATGATGAAGAATATTTAAAGCTAATCAGTGAATTCTTCCTAGAAAATATTGCTCAAGGCAGTATGAATACGCAATTTTTCAGGTCCATGCCTGATAAAAAAAAGGAAGAGAAAGAGAAGAAAAAAGAATAGGCACTGGCCAACATACGTAACCAATATAAAAGAAAATAAAAAATATATCCCTATCATAAGTCTTGCAGGGATATATTTTTTGTATTAGAAATGAAATTATTAATTTTTTTGTTGATTAAACCAGTTTATAAAATTATCAGTAACCATATCAAGGAACTTAATTGTAGGCTCATGTGTAAGATTGCCCGTGCCATCCATCTTTTCATGAATCACGCCAACATACACTTCATTTCCTGGTAAAAGCGGTGAACCAACACCTGGGCAGAATAGAATATCACGCAAATGCTGCTGAGCCCTTACTGTACCTAGAGCTCCCATTGTTGCACCCATGATCCAGGATGGTTTCCCTATCATAACTTTTTCGACACGTGATAACCAGTCTATTGCATTTTTCAATACACCTGGAATGGAATAATTATATTCAGGTGTCACCCATAGAACAGCATCTGATTCTGCTACTTTATTTTTAAATTCCGTAACAACGGCTGGGGGATTCAATTCAATGTCTTGGTCATAATGAGGAAGATCAGCAATAGGCAAGATCTCCAACTCAAAGGAGTTTTTATATCTTTCCTTCACATACTGAGCAAGTTTCAAATTATATGATTCTTTTCGGATACTGCCAACGATTGCAACAATTTTCATAGATATAACCTCCAGTTTTTAGTATTCATTTGATATATCAACAACATGCAGGCGCACACCAACAGTCTAATATTGATTTACATTATCACGAATTTTTATGAGAAGATTACGAAGTTCTGAAATTTCCTCAACCGTCATTCCTCTGGTGATCAGTTGAAGGATTTCCTTATTAATTGGTATAACCTCTGTTCCAAGATTTCTTCCTTCGGCTGTTAAATAAATTTCAACTGAGCGACGGTCACTTGGACATACCTCTCTGCGAATATACCCTTTTTTTTCAAGAGTCGAAACCATTCTTGCAATACTAGCTTTATCCTTGTTTAATTTTGATGAAATTTCATTTTGAGAAATTCCTTCTTGCTCCCATAAAAGCGCCATAATTAAATTTTGCTCGGAAGTTAACTTGTGGGAAGCTAGACGATTATTGACATAGTTTGTGATTTCTAAATCAATCGTATGTATAAAGACACCGATATTATCCAATGGTATGTATTTCAATTTCATCACCTTAATTAGTTGATATATCAACTTTTAATAAGCTAATTATAAACAAGTCATTTGTTGCTGTCAAAAAATAGATCTTTTATTAGAAATGGAATAAATCAATGCTTTCTAAATAAAAAAGGAGAGCACGATATTCTTGCACCCCTTAATGCTTAATATTAACGATTTCTATAGTGCTTCGGTAAAATTCATAACTTTATTTAATGATTCAGCAGATGATGCAACCTGTATTGTTGACTTTCCTACTTCTTCAATAACTTTTACTAAACTACTCATTTGGTTTTCCATACTATTCAAGTTCATTTCATTACCTTCAATCGATAATCGGATTGTTTGAAAATTTTCATCCGTTAATTTGGATACATCTCCTCCAACACGAACCGCCTCTTCAACTTTTAATAAAGTATTTGCCACTTTAGCAGTGTAAGTTTGTGAAGTATCGATTAATGATTGGATATCTGCTATTGAGCTTTTTGTTTTTTCTGCCAATTTCTTAACTTCCTGTGCAACAACAGCGAACCCTTTCCCATACTCCCCTGCTCTTGCTGCTTCAATTCCAGAATTTAAGGCAAGTAAATTGGTCTGGTCTGCAATGATATGAACAAGTCGGACTACTTCGGTAATTTGTTCAGATGAATGTGCTAAATGAGAAACTGTTTCTCGCATTAAGTGAATCTCATTTTTAATTTGATTAACCTTCTCTAATAATGTTAAAAGTGTATTTTGTCCTTCTTTCACTTGTCCTTGGATTGTCTTCGCTTGAATGTAGCTGTTCTGTACTAATTCACTTACATCTTTACTATTAGTTATTAATGAGGCTACAGAAGCATGCGTTTCTTCTGAAAAAGCAACTAGCGTTTGACTGACATGATAAATTTTTTGCTGCAAATCCTTCTGTCCATCTGTGAAAGTAGACTGTATTTTTTGTTCAGTTTCTTCATTATACGCTTCTAACACGAGCTGTTGCTCTAAACTTAAGACCTTGGAAACAGCCGTCCAAATTTTCTGTAATTCTCCTAAGTCCTGCACTTCTTCCATTATATTTTGAAATAAGGCATTTTGCAGATTTTGAAATGCACCCATATACCATGCAGGCTTAAGCCCAATCCGATAATGAATCTTTGCTACCCTGATACGCTTTTCGTAAAATGCAGAATCGACCTTGCCTTCAAACAAATCAATTAGATGGGTTCGAAGAGTTTGCCGTAAACGATCAACACTGCTATGCATTTCAATGATCGTCCGCAGCTCCTCTACTTGTAAAATGGTTTTATAAAACTCATCCACAACTTTGTCAACGTACTTTTCTACTAAGGGCTGAATACTTGCAACGATTTCTAAATCTTTTTCCTCCAAATGAATCATAGAAAGCTTTTCTTTTACCATTGGGGCTGGAGAGATAAGGACATGGTTTTTCGCGACTGACATTGATCCTAACCATTTATAACTACTATTTCGCTGTTTCCTTAGTCTGAACAATTTCTTTTCCTCCACATGTCGATTAATGTCGATTGACATTAATATTTTACTATGTAGATAGTGTAAATAGGAAGAAAAATGCTCTTTTTTTCACAAAATTCCAACCAATGGTTCATTTGTAAATACTTTAATATTTTGAAACCTCTACTTTTATCCCTTTTTCTACTAATTGTTTTATTGCATGTTCATCCATTTTTGGATCAGTAATAATCGTATCAATTTTTGTAACGGATGAAATTTGTGAAAAAGCACGTATCCCAAATTTGCTGGAATCAGCCATCAAAATGACAGCATCTGCTATTTCCATCATCTGTTTTTTCAATAATGCCTGCGATTCATTCGAATCACTTAATCCTTTCTCGAGATGTACCCCTTTACATGAAAGAAATGCCTTGTTCACGTGATACATGCTAAGGGATCGTTCAGCAAGCGGTCCCACATATGAAAGTGACTGTGATAATAAGATTCCACCAGTCGATATGACCTTAATTTGTTCTTTTTTGCTTAGTTCAATGGCTGTCTTTATCGAATTCGTAAGAACAGTTAAAGGCATATCAGGCAATTCCTTTGCCATATACCATGCAGTTGTACTCGCATCTAGCGCAATTTGATCTCCAGGTTCTATAAAGCAGATAGCCTCTGCTGCAATCGCCTTTTTTTCAGCTGCATTCAAAATTTCTCTTTCTAAATAGGATATCTCTGTTTGTTCTTTTTCAATGCTTACTGCCCCTCCATGACTCCTCATTAGTAAATGATCTCTTTCAAGCTTTTCTAAGTCACGCCGTATCGTCTCTTCTGTAACGGAAAAAATTTTACTTAATTCAGTGACACGAACACTTAACCGTTCATTTACAATTTCCACAATTCTTCTCTGTCTTTCAGCTACAAGCACTCCTATTCCATCCCTTTCATTTTTGATTTATGTCTGTATTTTTTTATTTATACGTTCATTTCCATAAATAATATATCATAATTTTTGGAAGCTCAATACAAAAAGAGATAACCAGATGAATTTCTCAATCATGGTTATCTCTTGATTTATTTTATCTTGTGAAAGCTGCAGGTACACCTCCATCAACTGTTATCATACAGCCTGTCGTTTTATCTGCCTTTGTTGATGCAAAGAATGCAATCGCTTCAGCAATATCGGATGGATAAATATTTACTAGCAATGTTGTACGATTGCGATAGTGTTCTTCTAATTGATCCGGATGAATCCCATAGGCTGCTGCTCGCTCCTCACGCCATTTGGAACCCCAGATAGCCGAGCCTTGTAGAACAGCATCTGGAAGAATCGAATTCACACGAATTCCGTATTCTCCTCCTTCAGCAGCTATACATCTTGCTAAATGTGTTTCTAATGCTTTCACAGAGCTATAAGCTGCAGCATTTTTACCAGCATAAACAGAATTTTTCGAACCAACAAAGACCATGTTTCCACCCATTCCTTGCTGTTTCATCGTCTTGAATGCCTCCCTGGCAACTAAGAAGTAGCCTGTTCCTAAAACATTCATATTTAAATTCCATTCTTGAAGTGTCGTTTCGTCAATCGGACTTGATGTGGCAAGACCAGCGTTGTTAACAATTATATCCACCCCGCCAAATGAAAGTGCCGCCTGATGGAACGCACTCTGGACTTCTTCTTCCTTTGTTACATCCATTTTAATTGCTATTGCACGATCAGATCCAAATTTTTCATTAATTTCTGCAGCCACTTTTTTGGCACCTTCTAAATTTAAGTCTGCAATGACAACATGCCCGCCTTCAGCGGCAAATCTCCGGGACGTTTCACTTCCAATTCCGCCTGAACCTCCCGTTACAAAAGCAATCGTTCTCGAAAATTCCGCTTCCTTAGGTGCCAGAGATAATTTATACAACTCCAGCGGCCAGTACTCAACATTATAGGATTCATTCTCATTTAATGAAGTAAAGTTTCCTAATGCAGATGCTCCCTTCATAACAGCAATAGCACGATGGTATAGCGCACCGCTTACTTTTGAATTGCCAATATCCTTCCCTGTATTAATCATTCCAATCCCTGGTATGAGAATAACTCTTGGAGCAGGTTCGGACATCTGATCTCCTTGAAGCTTATTTCGTTTAAAATAGTCTGCATATTCGGCTTTAAAAGCAGTCACTCCATCTATCAATCTTTCAATTAATAAATCTACATTCATCGATTCTGGAT
The DNA here is from genome assembly GCF_900199725.1 of Cytobacillus massiliigabonensis. Taxonomy (GTDB): domain Bacteria; phylum Bacillota; class Bacilli; order Bacillales; family Cytobacillaceae; genus Cytobacillus; species Cytobacillus massiliigabonensis. The sequence continues at coordinate 2,961,787 of NZ_LT904904.1, forward strand.
CCCAATCTATATAAAGCGGTATGCGTTTTGTATGAACTAGATGGTCAGGACAGGCAGCACCTATCTGAGAAAGCTCATTGGCTTGATAGCTGTTAACAAATTGGAGAATATCTTCCCCGCGGTCATAAGTTAAAAGCATTTTCTTTTCATCACTAACCAAACCACGTATTTTCGGCATGACTGATGCTAAAATATTTGCTGCCTCATTTTCAGAAAGAGACTTATATTTTTGACCGCCGAATATTGAAGCCCCCTCCATTCTGCTATTTATAAAATTTTCTGCTTTGGTAATAATCTCAATCGTTTTATTATAGGCTTCCTCTGACGTGTCACCCCAAGTAACCAAACCGTGTTTTTCCATTAAAACAAGCTCAGCATCAGGGTTATTTTCTACTCCATCAGCAATCATCTTTGATAAAGTAAAGCCGGGGCGGATGTAAGGAACCCAAACAAACCGGTTTCCATATATTTCTTCTGCCATTTGCTTCCCATTATCAGCACAGCAAAGGCTTATGATCGAATCTGGATGTGTGTGGTCAACATGTTTAAATGGTAAAAAGGCATGCAGCAATGTTTCAATGGATGCTCGTGGATGTTTACTATCAATCATGCAGTGGGAAAGATACGTAACCATCTCTTCATCTGACATTTCATTACGATCGTACAATGGGCCTATATCCTCTAATCTTAGCCCTGTGAAGTTCCCAGCCTTCATTGTAGCTAAATCAGACCCGCTCCCCTTTACCCACATGACCTCTACATCTCTGCCGCGAAAATCCTTTTCTGTCGTCTTCATAGAAGTATTCCCACCGCCCCAGTTACATACTGAACGATCGGAACCTATTAAATTAGAACGGTAAACTAACTCAGCAAGTCCTTCTTGTAATTGGCACGCCATGTCACTATTCCAATAATTTTTAACCACACACTCTCCTCCGCTTCCATTTATTATATTTTGTTTAATTATAATATAGTTTTGTTTATCTTTGAATATCTTTATTTCTATTTTTATTTATTTTTGTTTCGTTTAATTTAACTCTTTTTAAAAAGGCATCATTTAATTAATTCTAAAATTTCCTCTTTTGTCGGCAATGAAGATATAGCTCCTAGGCCAGTAGTTGTTAAAGCACCGCTTCCATTCGCAAATGCTAATAATTCAACATGATGTTCCTGGAGAATTTCTACAACATTAAATGGACATGCTCCTCTTTCTAGGAGCTGATATAAAATACCGCCAATAAACGCGTCACCAGCCCCCGTTGTGTCAACTGCTTTTACAGGGTATCCCTTTGATTCATATTTATATTTTTTTATGTATAAATCCGCACCCGCAGATCCTTTAGTATAAATCACTGCTCTTACATTCCCGCAAAACAAGGTTTCAATCGCCTCATCTATATTTGATATATTTGTAATAAATTCCAGCTCTTCATCAGATATTTTTACAATATGGGCAAGTGGGATAAATTCAAGGATTGCCCTTCGGCATGCCTCAGGGTCATCCCATAAGGGAAGCCGGACATTAGGGTCAAAACTGACTAAACCATTTGATTGAATAACTGCTAGAATGGCTTTTTTATGCGCTTTCTTCATAGGGCTTTCCACTAAGTCAACGGAACAGAAATGAAGGATATCCCCCAGTTTAAACCATTTCGTATCAATTTCGTCTTCTTGTAAAAGCAAGTCTGCTGAAGGATGACGATAAAAGGAAAAATCCCTTTCCCCATCCTCTTTCAATGATACGAAAGCAATCCCTGTTTTTGCTTCATTTGTTCTTCGAATTTTATCTGTTTCCACTCCTGCACTTTCTAGCTTTTCTATTAAAAAATCACCAAATGGATCCTCTCCTACTTTTGTAATCATCGAAGACATTCCCCCATATTTTGCCACAGCTGCTGCTGCATTTGCAGGGGCTCCTCCAGGGGCTCGATCAAAGGTAACCACATCTTTAAGGGGCAGCCCTTTTTGCAGTGGAACAAAATCTATTAATACCTCACCAATTGCATACAATTTTCCCATCGTCATCATCTCTTTACCTTTTTATTAATTAAGCCCTCAGATACTAGCCTGAGGGTAATCTTCTTATCGAATATTCATTTCTTTCATCTCTTTCAATCGTTTCATTACATTATTTTCTCCACGGCCAAAATAGTCATGCAAGCGTTTATACTCCAAATATAGAGAATCATATTTTTCTACATTCTCTTGAATTGGGATATATGTTTCTTCCTTTAGTTTAGCCATGTTTCGGCATGCTTCAATCACTGTATTATAGCCGCCCTTTGATTGCCCTGCTGCAACAGCTCCATACATTGCTGCTCCAATTGCAGGAGTAAGAGTTGTGCTAGAGATTTTAATTTCCATGTTTGTCACATCTGCATAAATTTGCATGAGCAGCTTATTGCGTTGAGGAAGTCCTCCACATGCATAAAGCTCGGAGATTGCTACTCCATTCTTACGAAACGTATCAATAATTGTCCTAGTACCAAAAGCGGTGGATTCAATTAATGCACGGTAAATCTCCTCAGGTGTTGTAGATAAAGTCAATCCAATTAATAGACCTGATAAATCAGCATCCACTAATGGAGTACGATTTCCATTTTGCCAATCCAAAGCGATTAAACCACTTTCTCCAGGTTTCAGTTTATTCGACTTCTCTTCTAATAATTCGTGAATAGTTTTTCCTTCACTCACCGCATTTTCACATATATAAGTAGGAACATTCTTATCAATAAACCAAGCAAAGATATCACCCACTGCCGCTTGACCGGCCTCATAAGCATATAAGCCTGGAATTATTCCATCTTCAACTACTCCACTAATTCCTTCAATAAATACTTCCTTCTCACTTAAAAGCATGTGGCAAGTAGAGGTTCCCATGACCATAACCATTTTTTCCGGTTCTGAAACCCCAACCCCTGGGACAGCCGCATGGGCATCTATCAGCCCTGCTGAAACGGCGATACCAGAATGAAGCCCCATCAATTCAGCCATCTCACTTGTTAGTTCTCCTACTTTCGATCCGCTTGATACAACCTCGCCACTTAATTTTGTTTCATAAATATCAGCTAGTCTTGGATCCAGTAAATTCAAAAACTGTGCGGGTATATATCCCTCTTTCTTATGCCAAGTCCCTTTATAGCCTGCTGCACAGCTGTTCCTTTTGATTGTTCCAGTCATTTTAGCAGTTATCCAATCGGATCCTTCCAGAAAATAGGCTGTCTGGGAAAATACTTCAGGTGCCTTGTTCAACACTTCCCACACCTTAGGCAGCATCCACTCAGATGATATTTTCCCCCCGTAACGCTTCAGCCACTCTTCGCCTTGATCGGAAGCTATTTTAGTTATTTTGTTAGCTTCCTCTTGTGCAGCATGATGCTTCCATAATTTTACCCAAGCGTGCGGATTCTCTCTTACATGCTCTTTATAGCAAAGTGGTTCCAATTGCTCATCTGTCGGCAAAATGGTGCACGCTGTAAAATCCACCCCAACTCCGATCACATCAGCTGGATTTATTCCTGATTGCTTCAGGACCTCTGGTACAGAAATTGAAAGCACTGATAAATAATCAGCAGGATTTTGCAATGCGAAATCAGAATCCAATATGACATTTGAGAATGGCAATTGTTTATCAATGACTCCATCCCTGTACTTAGTTACATGGGCAGCAACTATTCCTCCATCAGTTATATCAACTAATACAGCTCTTCCAGATTCTGTTCCATAATCAATCCCAATTGTATACTTCTTTCCTTCCATCGGTTAGCCTCTCTTCGAAATTAGTTTTTCTTTCCAATGAGTATACTGTTTGAAAAACCCCTGAAATGTGAATCAGGGGTTTTGTAACATCATGAATTATCGATATAATGGGCCATAGGTACTGCAAGCTCGGTAATCTGCCCCTTCTGGATCATTCGTTCCAAACATTCCCCATGCACTTGGTCTAAAAATCTTATCCTTCTTGACATTATGCATATTAACTGGAATCCGAAGCATGGAAGCTAGTGTAATTAAGTCACTCCCATTATGACCGTAGCTCATTGAACAATGATTGGCACCCCAGCTATTCATGACTGAATATACATCCTGAAAAACACCTTCTCCTGTTAAATTAGGAACAAACCAAGTGGTTGGCCATGTTGGATCTGTACGCAGGTCAAGTGTATCATGCATCTCATTCGGCAGTTCAACTGTATACCCTTCTGCAATTTGAAGTACAGGTCCTAATCCCTTAATTAAATTTATCCTTGCAATGGTTACAGGCATGTTCCCTTTTGTAAGAAAGTCACTTGAATAGCCGCCTCCGCGAAAATATCCTGTAGAAGATGGTCTCCAAAGTGTTGCATCCAAGCAATTTTGAGCCTCTTCTTCACTAATATCCCAGAATGGTTTAATGGCCGGCTTTCCATCTATTGATTGTTCACCTGTTCCATCTAGAGCTGCAGGACCAGAATTTATTAAGTGAATAAATCCATTTTCAGCCAGGCCCTCCGGCTTATAGCCTGTAACTCGTTCTACTGCATCGGGGCTCCAATACGTTCTTACATCTGCAAATACTTGAGCTGTATTCGTTAACAAATGACCAAACAGCATCGTAATTCCATTCAAACTATCATTTTCTGTCGCAAGAATATAAGGAGGACGAATGCCATTCCAATCAAATGAGGAATTTAGGATTGCTTCCATAAAGTCTCCGTTCGGGAAATGATCTGTCCATTGCCGCTGACCTTGGAAGCCAGCGGCAATGGCATTTCTTCCGAGTGCTTCTTCCCCATAGCCTAACTCTAAAAGCTTCGGATTTCCTATCATTAAATCTCTCGCAATTAATGACATTTTCACACTAGTTTCCCAATCGCGATCCTTTTCTTCCCTTGAACGCTGACCACTCTCAGAATTATTATCCGGTCCTTCCTTGCAATTTTCCTTTACCCAGCTTAAAGCTTTTCCGTACTCTTCTTTATCATAAATCTCTTTATCCATTCTTCTTATAAATTCTGAACTATCAATATATTCATTTCTCATTCCAAGGTATTCCTGGAAAAAACTTTCGTTAATCATACTTCCTGCGATCCCCATCGAAACACTGCCCATGGAAAGATATGATTTTCCTTTTATTGTTGCTACTACAAGACCTGCTTTAGCGAATTGAAGCAGTTTTTCTTTGACATCGTTTGGTATAACCGTATCACCAATGTCTTGCACATCCCTGCCATAGATTCCAAATGCAGGTATCCCTTTTTGATTATGTGCTGCAAGTACAGCTGCCAAATATACGGCACCAGGCCGTTCAGTTCCATTAAATCCCCAAACAGCTTTAGGAATTTCAGGAGTCATATCCATTGTTTCTGAACCATAGCACCAGCATGGTGTGACAGTAATGGACACACCGACGCCCTCCCTAGCAAATTTCTCTGCCGCCTGTGCAGCTTCTGCCACCCCGCCTATACAAGTATCAGCAATAACAAAATCAACAGGCTCGCCATTATAATGCCTAAGATTTTCGGATAAAAATTCTACCACCGATTTAGCCAAGTTCATAGTTGTCTCTTCTAAAGATTCTCGAACCCCATTCCTTCTGCCATCAATCGTTGGTCTGATTCCTATTTTCGGTAAACTTCCAAGGTATCTATTCTTAATCGTCTTCATATACAAGTCCCCTTTTCAATAGTTTCTTGAAATGTCCATACGCTTCTTGCCAAGGTAATTGATTTTGCGGTTCATAAATTTTCATAGGAAAAGAGTTTTCTATTATTTCTCTTCCTTCCTGAAAATCTTTTATTTCGCCTAAGGCAACCCATTGAGATAGAGCATTCCCAATGGAGCTCGCTTCGATTGGACCTGCAACGACTGTTCTATTCGTTGCATTCGCAGTAAATTGGCATAGAAATTCGTTCTGAATTCCTCCGCCACCCATATGGATAACTTCAATTCTTTGACCAGTTAAGTACTCTATTTTTTCAAGTACCCACCTGTATTTAAGGGATAGACTCTCTAAAATGCAACGCAGAAAATCCCCGATTGTTTCTGGAGGCATCTGGTTTGTATTCAAACAAAAATCCCTAATCTGCTTTGGCATATTTACCGGATTAAAAAATTGCGGATCATCTGGATCAACCAAACGCTGAAACGCTTCAGTTTTTTCTATTAATCTTGCTTCCTCTTCATATGTACTGCTCAATCCTTCTTTCTCCCAAATCAATTTACATTGCTGAATGAGCCATAAACCCATCGTATTTTTTAATAGCCGGTATTCTCCATTCACCGTACCTTCATTTGTAAATCCCCATTCTAGTGCTTTCTCAGTTATAACTGGCTCTTTCACTTGTATCCCCATTAATATCCACGTTCCGCAGCTCATGAAGGCGGCATTCTTAGTTTTAATTGGCAGTGCTGCAAGAGCGCAAGCTGTATCATGCCCAGCACCAGCAATTACCTTTACAGATGGGATTCCGAGCTCTGCATTAATTGAATTCATGGTCGGTCCTAGCATTGTCCCTGGTTCTATAATATCTGCCATTAAGTCAGAGGGCAGATTTAATTTTCTCAAAAGATCTGTATCCCAATTTCGCTGATGAATATTAAATAAGGACGTCGTCGTACTTATTGTATATTCATTTGCCTTTATACCTGAAAAGAGATAACTTAAGAGATTTGAAGTAAGTAAAACAGTATCTGCTTTCTCTATAAGGTCTGGATTTCTATTTTTTATCTCATATAGCTGGCAAATAGTGTTTATAGCTGCAGGCTCGATACCCGTTCGGTAGAATAATTCTTCTCTAGGTACCGTTTTATACATTTCGATTAAACTATTATTTGATTGCTGATCTCTATATGAATAAGGATTTCCAAGCAGCTCACCTGATGCGGAGAGAAGACCGAAGTCGACTCCCCATGTGTCTATGGAAAGACTTTCGATTTGTTTATATCCCTTTAAAATACATTTGCCCATCCCATTTTTCATTTCCTGGAATATTTTTAATATGTCCCAATAATAGTGACCAGTTAAAAAAACCGGCTGATTGGTAAATCGATGAATCTCTTCCATCAACAGCTTCTTTCCATCAAATCGGCTGATCATCAAACGTCCATTTGATGCCCCTAAATCAAAAGCCCAAACACTTTTCATTTCTTTCACGTCCTTTAATAACGACCAATGATTACTTCGAATCCTTAAGCAATTCAGATCTATATTTCTCTGAAGACAAATTTCTTAATGCTTGGCATTCCTCCTCAGTCAGTATTCGCGGAACACCAACAGTCGAGGCAATTGTATAAACCTTTGCCGATTCCTCTGTAATCTGCATAAAGAAATATGCCTCCTTCATTGTTTTTCCTACTGTTAATACTCCATGGTTTCTCATAACTACTACATCGGTATCATGAATCACATCAGCAACTGCATTTGCCAATACATCTGTAGTTGGGATCATATAATCTAAATAAGCAATATTTCGAATCATCGCAGGAAAATCAGGGAACAAACTAGGAATTGAATGACCAGCGGAAGAAACACCAACTGAGTAGCTTGGATGTGTATGAAGGACGGCTGTAATATCTGAACGTTTGCGAAAACATTCAAGATGCATTAACACTTCTGAGGAGGGTTTTAATGGATCTAATATTTCGCCAGTATCTATATACACACGCACCCATTGATGATCTTCAATCTCCTGGAGATCAAAGCCGCTTGGAGAAATATACATCATATTTCCATCCCTCATGCTTAAGTTTCCACCAGCCCCAACTACAAGACCGGATTTCACAATTTTATCTGCATATCGTCTTAATTCAGCAATTACTTTTGACAAAGCTCCCACCTCAATTTGGCAAAATGACTTCATTTAATTTTTCTATTAATGAATCGATAACCTTCATATTGTTAAGGGTATTTTCACCTGAATACACTGGTTTTCTATTTGAAAGAATGCATTCTGCAAAATGCTCCACTTCCAATACATATTGATCTCCCGATATAACATACTCATGATTCTCATTTTCATTTGAAAGCTGCACGATTCCTTTTCCAGCGTTCAAATCTGGTCTATACGCATGTGGAACTCGTATAGAACCCTTCGTACCTAACACCTCATATTCATTTTTTAGTACGGCATCAAAGCTGCACATAAAAGAGGCTTGCACTTGGTTGGGAAAATGCATAATTGCTGAGACAGATGTATCTACCCCCTTTTCGTTCATTATTCCTGTAACTTTCATACTTAGCGGTTCTGAATCCAATAAATATCGAAGAGAGTTTATACAATAACAGCCAATATCATAAAGAGCTCCGCCTCCAAGGGCAGGATTCAGGCGAATATTTTCTTTCCTATCTTCCATATAAAAAGAGAAAAAAGCCCGGATCATTTTTACCTCACCAATCGCTTTTTCCTTTATTAAATCCTTTACCTTCTCATGCTGTGGATGGAAACGATACATGAACCCTTCCATAAAAAGTACTTGATTGTTTCTGCATGCCATAATCATCTCATTCACTTCTTCAGCATTTAATGCTGCAGGTTTTTCACAAAGCACGTGCTTTTTAGCATTTGCTGCTTGAATCGCCCACTCTTTATGCAAATTATTTGGCAGCGGTATATAGACAGCATCTACGTCTGGATTGTCTAAAAGGTTTTCATAGCTTTCATAGCAAAAAGGAATTTGGAATGCATCAGCCACACTGTCTGCCTTTTTGCTTAAGCTGGCGATGGCATATACCTCACCATTCGATGACCTTTGGATAGCAGGGATAACTTGTTCAATGGCAATTTTTGCTGTGCTCAATATCCCCCATTTAATTTTTTTCATTCGTTTTCTCCTAAGTATTATTCGACATGTTCGTTTTCTTAAAAGATTGGTTTATTTAACTAACAAAGAGGATGCCATTCGCCTCAGCACCCTCTCTTTGGCTTGATGACTATTCGTAAATAACAGCCTTTATTTCTTCATTATCGATATTGTTCTTATCATAGAAGAAGAAACCCGTGTCAATATTCTTTTGAACTTCTTTTCCATTGATTGCATCTACAGCAGCCTTAACAGTTTCATAGCCAATTCCTACTGGATTCTGCGTAATTGCTCCTGCCATTAGTCCATTTTTAATCGCATCAATTTGCTGTTTGCCTGAGTCGAAGCCAATAATAACTAATTCCTTGTTCTTCGTTTCGGATACAGCGTTTACCACCCCGATAGCAGATCCTTCATTTGTTCCAAAAATCCCTTTAAGATCCGGATATGCCTGCATAATAGCTTTTGCAGCATCAGTAGATTTTAGATGATCACCGCCGCCGTATTGAATATCAACAATTTTAATATCTGGATATTTTTCTTCCATTTGCTCTACGAAGCCATCTCTGCGCTCAATACCCGTTTGGCTGACCTGATCATGTGCAACTACTGCTACTTCCCCTTTTCCGCCAATTAATTCAGCCATCTTATCAGCTGCAAGTGCTGCAGCTGCACGGCTATCCGTTGCTGCTGTTGCTAAAGGCAGGTCACTTTCTACACCAGAATCAAATGCGATAATTGGAATTTTTTTATCACTGGCTTCCTGAAGCAAAGGCACAGCTGCCTGGCTATCTAAAGCAGCAAAGCCTAGAGCATCCGGCTTTTTATCTAGTGCAGCACGAAGCATTTCCATTTGCTTATCAACCTGTGATTCACTTTCTGGTCCTTCAAAGGTAATTTCTACATTGAACTCTTCTGCTGCTTTTTCGGCTCCCTGCTTTACCGCCTGCCAAAATTGATGCTGAAATCCCTTTGAAATAATCGCAATATATGTTTTCCCATCCTTCGATTTACCTGCATCCGTTTCTTCTTTTTCACCATTTGTTTCGTCTGACGAACATGCACTCAGTACTAAAGAGAATAAAAGCAAGACGGTTAGAAAAATACTGCTCTTCTTTTTCAATTGAAAGCCCCCTTAATAAATTTGAAAAAATATATATTATTCTCTTATGGAGAGTAATACCGAGTAATTATTTTGACTTCTTATTTCGCAAAACATCTGTGTAAACAGCAAATAAGATGACAGCACCTACAACGACTGTCTGCCATTCCTGAGGCACTGATAATATTCGAAGACCATTCGTCAGTACACTCATAATTAGTGCACCAATGACTGTCCCTAAAATCGTCCCTTTTCCCCCGCTTAATGATGTACCTCCAATTACTACCGCAGCGATCGCTTCCAGTTCATATCCTTGACCTAATGCTGGCTGGGCAGAATTTAGACGAGCAGCCATTACAATCCCGCCAATGCCAGTAAATACTCCTGCAATTCCATAAATGATAATCTTCCATTTATTCACATTAACACCAGATAAACGAGTTGCTTCTTCATTACTTCCAATCGCAAATGTGTATCTGCCAATAATTGTTTTGTTTAAAATAATTCCGCCAATAACTGCCATTCCGAAGAAGATGAGAACGGCATTTGGAATTTCAGTTCCTGGAATGAGTGATCCCATCGCAATTTTTGTAAAGCCTTCATGTGATGTAAAGTAAATTGGAGCAGCGCCTGATATGACAAGTGCCAATCCTTTGGCAATCATCATCATCGCAAGCGTAGCAATAAAGGGTGGAATTTGAAATTTCGAGATGGCAATACCAGCGATTACTCCAGCCGTAGCACCGGTTAATATACCGCCTAAAACGCCAACAAAAATAGGTAATCCCATACTTGTAATAAAAATCCCTGTCATAACTGAACATAAGGTCATAACGGTTCCAACGGATAGATCAATTCCGCTTGTTATAATGATGAAAGTTGCACCTAACGCAAGAATGCCAATAACCGATGTAGAGAGTAAAATTCCAATAATGTTATCAAATTGAAAAAAGTTAGGGGAAGCGATAGAAAAGAAAATGACAAGAACGATTAAACTGCCAAAAGCAAGAAATTGCTGGATAGCATTCGATTTCATTTTTACTCTTTTCTTATCATCTAGTATTAGTTGAGGCTCTGGGGTCTGCATTTCGCTCACTCTCCTTATAAATTTCGTAAAGTTGTCAAACGATTAGCCAATTCGTTTCGTAGCCAGAGCCATGATTTCTTCCTGGGATATTTTTTCATCATTTCTCAATTCTCCTGTAATCCTGCCCTCACACATGACAATCACTCTGTGACTCATCCGTAATATTTCAGGCAGCTCCGACGAAATCATAATAATTGACTTTCCTTGGGAAGCTAATTCATTTAGTAGTTTATAAATTTCATCCTTTGCTCCTATATCAATTCCACGAGTAGGTTCATCAAAAATTAATATATCAGAGTCTCTTGTCAGCCATTTGCCAATGACAACCTTTTGCTGATTCCCTCCAGAAAGATTCTTCACCTGCTGATTGATCGATGGTGTTTTGATTTTCAGTGAGTCTACCATTCTAGCTGATTGCTTATTAATATTTGTATTATTCAGCCATCCAAGCTGAATAAAATTTTTCATGGCAGCAATTGCTACATTCGCTTTTACATCCATTTCAAGCATTAAACCAAATTGTTTTCGATCTTCAGATAAATAGCCGATTCCATTTCGGACAGCATCATTAGGCGATTTAATGTGGATTTTTTTTCCATTAATAAATATTTCACCTGTTTCAAGCGGGTCTGCACCAAATATTGCCCTCGCTACTTCTGTCCTTCCAGCTCCCATTAGCCCGGCAAATCCAAGTATTTCTCCTCTATGAAGTGAAAAGTTCACATCTTTTATCATTGATCCTCTATTCAAATTTCTCACTTCAAGAACTTTCTCCCTATTTCTTGCCTGTATTTCAGGCTTTTGATTTTGATAGATTTGCCTTCCTACCATCATTGAAATGATTTGGTCAATCGTTGCTTCTGCCATGTTTATTGTTCCTACATATGTACCATCGCGCATAACTGTTGCTCGATCAGTAATTTGCTTTAACTCTTCCATCCTATGAGAGATATAGATAATGCCAACACCATCTTTTCGCAGGTTTCTGATAATCGCAAATAGGGAATCAATTTCTGAGTCAGTTAATGCCGCTGTTGGTTCATCCATAATTAATATTTTTGAGTCAAAGGATAGCGCTTTGGCTATCTCAACCATTTGCTGTTTAGCAACTGATAAATTTCCTACTAAATCTTTTGGATTCAATTGGATATTTAATCGATCAAACAGCTTCTGCGCTTTTTTATTCAATTCCTTTTCATCTAAAAAGAGATTAAAGCCTTTTTTTGGCTCTCTGCCAATGAAAATATTTTGAGCTATTGTAAGATCTAGTGCTAGATTAAGCTCCTGGTGAATGATGCTAATGCCAAGCTCCTGCGCTTCCTTCGTATCGGGAATCTCCACTTCCTTCCCTTGATAAAAGATTTTGCCAGAATCTTTTTGATAAATACCGGTCAAAATTTTCATCAATGTAGATTTCCCTGCGCCGTTTTCTCCTAAAAGTGCGTGCACTTCTCCTTTATATAATTCAAAATCAACATTTGACAGCGCCTGCACACCAGGGAATGCTTTACTAATTCCTTTCATTATTAACAATCGATCATCCATCATACCACCTACTAATCTATTGTTTGATGTAATCGTTTACATTAATACCTCTAAAAAAAGATAAACCAAAACATTTAAGTTTTATATTTGTGAATTATCTTTTATTTATGTTGATTGTAATAAATATTCAAAACAAAATCAATATATATTTGAAAATTCTAACTCTTGTAAATATACTCGTCCGATCAAATAATTCTTATGCATTTATCCTTTTCAGCTCTTTGTTCGGCGTCTTACAATCTGTTATAATCCTATCTATTTGATTTAAATGGCAAATATGAGAAAAAGCTTTCGTCCCAAATTTACTGTAATCTGCCAGTAAATAAACAGTGTCAGAAATTTCTATGATTTTTTTCTTAACTAGTGCTTGAAATTCATTGGAGTCACTAATTCCCCATTCAGGATCAATTCCCTTGCAAGAAATAAACGCTTTATCCACATAGTAATTACCTAATGATTTTTCTGCTAAAGGACCTACTAATGCTAATGAATCAGCCCATAGCATCCCACCAGTAATGTGGACTGTTATCTTTTCTTTATTTGACAGTTCCGCAGCAACCTTTAATGAATTAGTGAGAACTGTCAAAGGGAAATCAGACAAAGCCTTGGCAATATACCAAGCAGTAGAACTAGCATCTAATATAATTCGGTCATAAGGTTGAATATATTTCAGTGCTTGCTCTGCTACTTCCTTCTTTTCTGCTACATTCATCACTTCTCTTTCCAAATAAGATAGTTCATAGGGCGGTTCCTTTGGACTAACAGCACCGCCATGTGTTCTGCGCAAATATCCTTCCTTTTCCAGCTTTTCTAAATCTCTCCGTATCGTTTCCTCAGTAACCCCAAACAAGCCACTAAGTTCTGAAACCCGAATACTCCCGCGTTCATTTACAATATCGCTGATCTTTTCCTGTCTCTCTGCTACCAGCATCACTTCACCTCTAATTTCCTTCCCATATTTTCTAACTATAAAGTTATTCAGCCACTACCCCTTTTTTTAGAATGATATTGCCATATAATGCGCTTTCACTAGTTGCAACAATAGCATAAGCTTTTTTTGACCGTTCATAAAAATCAAAACGATCAATCATTTCAAAGGACTTAAAATCAGTGTCAGCTGTTCTTATAACTTCCTCAAAAGCATTCCATATAGTTGGAACTGCTGCATCCCCTTCAACAACCTTCATAAGTGAGGCTGAAAACTCACTATAATGATCTAAAGGGAAAAATTTCAATATTGCCTCTAACAGTTTAATAACACCATGACCATCACTGCGAATGATCCTTTTCGCGCAAGCCGCAGCAGGGAAATTTCCATCTGCTAGAACAATTTCATCCCCATGCCCCATTTCCAAAAGAATTTTCATAAGTTCTGGACTTATAATTTTGGGTATTCCTTTTAACATCCATCTTATCTCCTTCTGTTTTATTTGTATTATTACCGTTTATTTATTTTTATCTTTATTTAAGTGAAAAATCAACTATTTTTTATAATTTTCTAAAAATAAATTATTAGTTCTCAATCAAAAAATAGACCTACTAACCCACAATTGCGAGATAAATAGATCTACTTTAAATGATTTAGTTATTAAATTGAATGTCTTTTATTCGTTCGTAAAGAATCTTGAAATGATTCATTTGATGATTATAAATTGTACTGTTCTCATCGTTTGGGTGATATTGCTTAACTTTTGAAATCATATGGGAAGCATCCTCAAAGCTTGGAAACATTTGAATTCCTACCCCTAAAGCGATTGCAGCCCCTAATGAAGTTGCTTCAGACGGGTTTGCCGTTAACTGAATCGGACGTTCTAAAACGTCGCAAATCGTTTGAATTAGACTCTCACTTTGAACTAACCCGCCAATCATTCGGATTTCTTTTCTAGCTTGAGGATTAATTATTTCTGAAATACCGCAAAGAGAATAGGCGATCCCTTCTAAAACTGCTTTCGCCATATCAAACCGATTATGTTCAAGATGCATCCCCAAAAAGCTGCCTCTTGCTTTTTCGTTCCAAATAGGTGAACGCTCACCTAATAAGTATGGATGAAAAATCAATCCGCGGGCACCAGCAGGAACTTTTTTTATTTGTTTATCAAATTGTTGATACTCTGGTTTAACTTCCAAACTTCCCCATTCTACAACAGGAGAGAATAGTTTGATCGCCCATTCATATGCGGCTCCAGCCGTCTGCATAGTCCCTAGCACATTATAATATTTCGGATTTAAATCACAAATTGAGAAAACCCGCTTTTCAATGTCTATAAAAGGTTCCTCCACAACTTTTGAAACCCATGCAGTTGTACCTAAGCTAATGTATGTTTCACCTTGTCTTAAGGAACCAGCACCTGCCGTGGCACAGGCACCGTCCCCCCCTCCAATAATGACTGGCGTGCCTGCTAATAATCCTGTTTCTTTAGCAATCTCTTTTTGTACATAACCGACTATTTCTGTAGAAGGTACAGGGATTGGCATTTTAGATAGATCAAGCCCTAATTCTTTAAATAGAGAATCTTCCCATTGTCTATTCTTTAGATGAAAAGCACCTGTTAATGAAGCATCAGAATAATCAGTTACACCTAAATTGCCTGTAAGCTTGTAAACGAGATAATCTTTTGCTTGAAGGAAAAAGCGAGTATACTGATAGATTTCTGGCTTTTTTTCCTTCAGCCAGTACATCTTTAATAAAGTATATCTGGAATCAATCCGATTTCCTGTTATATTATACAGCTGATTTTCACATACCTTTTGATAGACTTCAGTTTCAATTTCCATGCTTCTTGTATCAGCATGGATGATGGACCGCATTAAAGGGACGCCATTTTGGTCTACAGGCAAACATCCATTCATATGCGCACTAAAGCTAATACCGGCGATTTTTCCAGGACTTATTATGGTAAGTACTTCTTTCGTTGTTTCAAGAAAATTGCTCCACCAGTCATTAGGGTCTTGTTCTGCCATTCCACCGTTTGAATAATAGGTTGGATACGCTCTTTGAGCGGAAGCAATTATATCCCCTTTTTCATTAAAGACCACACATTTATGGTTTGTTGTCCCAAGATCATGAGCAAGCAGGAAAGCAGACATCATCAACCACCCTTTATTCCGTTTTTAGCCGATCTTGAAAATCCTTCCAGTCATTATTAAATTGATATCTCCCGATTTCTGTCATTGGATGCTGCATCAGGCTAAAGAACACCTTATATGGCATCGTAACCGCCTTTGCACCTAGCATGGCCATTTCAACAATGTCATGACTCCCTCTTAAACTAGCACCTATCACTTTTGTTTGATAGTTTTGTATTTCAAATACACTTACAATCTCTTTGATTAGCTGATATCCAGACCACCCCGTATCATTTACCCTCCCTACATATGGACTAATATATGCAGCACCCGCTTTTGCCGCTAGCAGCGCTTGTGATACGGAAAAAATAAGGGTCATATTTGTCTCAATTCCTTGTTTTGAAAGAGAATGACATGCATTCAATGCTTCTATTCCCATTGGCAGCTTAATAACCGGATGTGTAATGACCGAACAAATATCCAGTGCCTCCCGTACCATGTCCTTCTCAGTCTCTCCAGTCACCTGGTACCATACCTTCCCTCTGACAATTTCATTAATTTCCGCAAGAATTTTCTTTGGAGGCAGCTTTTGCTTCGATAGAATCGTTGGATTGGTTGTTACTCCATCTAATATGGATAAAGCTTGTGCAGATTTAATTTCTTTTAATTCTGCAGTATCTATAAACAGTTCCAATATCATTCATTCCCTTCAAACAATTTTTCTGCAATTAGAGATCATTAATAACAATATAGTACGCCTTAATAGGTCCATGAACGCCAACAACTAATTTCAGTTCAATATCCGCAGAGTTGCTTGGTCCAGTAATAAAATTCATACATGATGGAACACGACCTGTATTTTGAAAGATTTCTCTCATTTTTACTGCCGCTTGAGTGATCCGGGGAACGATCGAGCTTTTGGGGATGAGAGCAATAAATGCTGAAGGTAAAAAGCTCACCGTTCTGCCTTTGTTTTTATCCGTAAATAAAACGACTGTTCCCGATTCTGCAAGAGTGATCTCACTAATAGTAATCCCAATGTTCGCTTCTTCCGCTTTTTTTATGTTTTCCTCTTTTTTTGCAGGATCCCATTCATAACATTCCCACTTCTCTTTTAGAAGCGTGCCTAGCCCCCATTTGGAAAAACGTTCATCCTTCCAAGTAACAATGGGGCCGCCGCCAAATGCAGATACAACATCTTTTAAGGCAGCAGGTAAATTCTTTAGTTCTGTAATGCAAATACTTGTATGGATTTTCTTACATTGTTCCTTTAACACATCCAATAATTCATCCTGTGTTTTATTTTTTAATACTCCTTCTTGAGGGCGATATTTCCATTTTGGTCTCTCTATAGGAGCAATGAGTCTCTCGCGCCCAAGCCGAAAGGCAATTTGATTCAAAAATTCATCTCGATTTTGTATCGTACTCTCCATTATTCACGATCCTCCTTTGCACGATTTTTAAACCAGTCTCTAAATCTTTCTTTATTTGGAGCAGGGAATTCACGAATTTCTGTCCATGCTTTTAACGGTCCGGGACCGCTTGAGATCTTGTCTCCTACTGTAAAAGGATTCATAGCCGTCGGTGCTATTTTGGAACCAATTTTATATAAAGCTGGTGATGCAGCGCCTAAGCCAAATGCCTTCATTGCCAGTTTTTCAGATATTGGTGCTTTTCCTTCTCTTTCTACAATGACTTCACGATGTTTATGTAAGAGCTGATGCAAAGGGATTTTCACTGGACAGACCTCGGTACAGGCTCCGCAAAGTGTTGATGCGTAAGGAAGTTCTTTGTAATCGTCATAGCCGCCTAATAACGGAGAAAGGACAGCACCAATTGGACCAGAGTAAATCGAACCATAAGAATGGCCGCCTACATGGCGATAGACTGGACATGCATTTACACAAGCTGCACAGCGAATACACTGTAAAATGGATTGAAATTCCCCGCCAATAATATGGGATCTTCCATTATCTAGAACTACCAGGTGAAAATCTTCAGGTCCATCTACTTCCAATTCAGCTTTTGGTCCTGTAAACAAGGTAATATAGCTTGTTAGCTTTTGACCGACAGCACTCCTAGTTAAAAGAGAAACAAGAACTTCCATTTCTTCAAAGGTTGGAACAATCCGCTCCATCCCCATAACTGTAATTAGCGTCTTGGGCAATGATGTAACTAAATCTGCATTGCCCTCATTTGTTACTAAACAAATGGAACCTGTTTCAGCCACAGCAAAATTACAGCCTGTAATGCCTATATCTGCAGTTAAATAATCCTTTCTCAGCATTTCACGTGCATGCCATGCAAGTTCCTCTGGCTTGGACGACTTTTTATACCCTAGTTTTTTTGTAAATACCTCTCGAACTTGTTCTTTATTTTTATGTAAGGCCGGTGCAACGATATGAGAAGGCGGATCATGATCATCTATTTGGAGGATGTATTCTCCAAGATCCGTTTCGACTACTTCACATCCGGCATTTTCCAAAACTGAATTTAAATTTATCTCCTCCGTCACCATCGATTTTGATTTGACAATTTTCTTCGCTTTTTTCCTTTTGGCCACTTCTTGTATATAGTCATTTGCTTCTTCCTTCGTTCGAGCAAAAAAGACGTGCCCGCCACGTCTTGCCACATTCTCGCTTAATTGCTCTAAGTAATAATCCAAGTGTGCTAACACATGCTGCCTTATTTCCTCCCCATGAGAACGCCATTCCTCCCAGTTGCCAAGTTCATCAGCCGCTTCTTGCCTTCTCTGCCCAATTCCATCCTGTGCACTAGCAACAGCTCCACGCATAAATGAATCATGAATTCCTTTATCTACACGGTTCTTAAATTCTTCTGAACCTATTTTCATCGGCATACACGATTCCCCCAATCTATATTAATTGTGCATTAACGGCTATTTAATACTTCAGCAATATGGAGAACCTTTATCCCCTTACCTTTTCTATCAATTCTCCCTCCAATATTCATTAAGCATCCTGCATCTGCTCCTATTAAATAATCCGCTTCTGTTTCTTCTATATGTGTGATTTTTTCATCTACCATTTGTTCAGATATTTGAGCCATTTTTACCGAGAATGTCCCCCCAAAGCCGCAGCACTTTTCCTTTCCAGGCAATTCAGTCATTCTCAGACCCTCTACATTGTTTAATAGAATCATCGGTGCTTTTTTTACACCTAGTAATCTCGTCATATGGCATGATGTATGGTAGGTTGCATTCCCATCAAATCTAGCACCAACATCCTCAATCTTTAAAACTTCCACTATAAATTGGGTCAGTTCAAATGTCTTTTCAGCTAATTCCCTTGCTCTATGTTCCCAAATCGGATCATCTTTAAATATATGCGGATATTCATGAAACATATAAGCACAAGACCCAGATGGCGAAACGACATATTCTGCATCTGCAAAGGCTTCAATCATTCGTTTCATTGCTTCTTTCGATTCTTTCACATAGCCGCTATTATAAGATGGCTGACCGCAGCAGACTTGAGACTCCGGAAAATCAATCTCACAGCCTAACTTTTCTAGTAGCTCAACCGTAGCCTTCCCCACATTGCTCTGAAACAAATCAACAAGGCAGGTTGCGAATAAACTTACCTTCATTTTTCATCCATCCCTTTTGTAAAGTCACGTTTATTTATTTTTGTTTATTATATAGTATGTTTGTTTATTTTTGAATAATATTTACTGAATAATTATAAAATTCCCAATACATTAAATCCCCTATTGTTCAAGTTTTTTAGCTCTTACTCTATAAACAACAAAAAACACGCCTTTAAAAAAGACGTGTTAGGTTTCTACATTTAATTAGTTTTATTGGCGGGACCGCCTGGGAATCGAACCCAGCTGACCAGGCACGCTGGTCACAGATAGTTTTGAAGACTACGGAGGACTTTCACGTTCAATCAAAACGGTCAATCTACGTAGTATCAACGTTCAATCAGTCGGTCAATCGGTTTTCGGTCAATCTTGCGTATGGTTTCCGTTCGACTCTTACGGTCTAATAATATGCGAAAGTGGGCACGTTGTCAATCTTCGACAACCCGCACGTCAACCACGTCCGCCATGCTCACACGCTCTATCATTCCGTTTGCTAATTTTACGCGAAACTGTTGCGCAATCATATCAACGTACTTCACCCACCCGTTTACTTTCGAAAATCTTCCCGCAGTCCACACCGTAAATTCCACCGGCAAGTTGAACTCCATGGCGAAATCGACGCGC